>NZ_CM132446.1:270000-5070000 GCF_053764795.1 Plantactinospora sp. DSM 117369
GGCGAGCGAAAGCGGATTGAGGCTAAACCGGTTGCGTGTGATACCTGTCAGGGGTTGCGTGGTCGGGGTTGTGGGACTTCATGGGGAGAGCTGACACTCTTCCGGAGAGTTATAAAGCCAGTTGTTAGCTGAATGGTGTGGGAAAGCCAACCGTAGACGGTGATAGTCCGGTAGGTGAAAGCAGCTGGTCTCTCTTGTGGGTGTTCCCGAGTAGCGGCGGACTCCTGTAATCTGCCGTGAATCTGCCAGGACCACCTGGTAAGCCTAAATACTTCCTGGTGACCGATAGCGGACGAGTACCGTGAGGGAATGGTGAAAAGTACCCCGGGAGGGGAGTGAAATAGTACCTGAAACCGTTCGCCTACAATCCGTCGGAGCCTTTAGGGGTGACGGCGTGCCTTTTGAAGAATGAGCCTGCGAGTTAGTGGCATGTGGCGAGGTTAACCCGTGTGGGGTAGCCGTAGCGAAAGCGAGTCTTAATAGGGCGTGTAGTCGCGTGTTCTAGACCCGAAGCGGGGTGATCTAGCCATGGGCAGGCTGAAGCGTGGGTAAGACCGCGTGGAGGGCCGAACCCACCAACGTTGAAAAGTTGGGGGATGACCTGTGGTTAGGGGTGAAAGGCCAATCAAACTCCGTGATAGCTGGTTCTCCCCGAAATGCATTTAGGTGCAGCGTCGCGTGTTTCTTGCCGGAGGTAGAGCACTGGATGGTCTAGGGGCCCTACAAGGTTACTGAAATCAGCCAAACTCCGAATGCCGGTAAGTGAGAGCGCGGCAGTGAGACTGCGGGGGATAAGCTTCGTAGTCGAGAGGGAAACAGCCCAGATCGCCAGCTAAGGCCCCTAAGCGTGTGCTAAGTGGAAAAGGATGTGGGGTCGCATAGACAACCAGGAGGTTGGCTTAGAAGCAGCCATCCTTTAAAGAGTGCGTAATAGCTCACTGGTCAAGTGGTTCCGCGCCGACAATGTAGCGGGGCTCAAGTACACCGCCGAAGCTGTGGCATTCACATTTTAACTTCGCGATCACTTTTGGGTGGTTGTGCAGGTGTGTGGATGGGTAGGGGAGCGTCGTGCCGGGGGTGAAGCAGCGGGGTGACCCAGTTGTGGACGCGGCACGAGTGAGAATGCAGGCATGAGTAGCGAAAGAAGGGTGAGAAACCCTTCCGCCGGATGACCAAGGGTTCCAGGGCCAGGTTAATCCGCCCTGGGTGAGTCGGGGCCTAAGGCGAGGCCGAGAGGCGTAGTCGATGGATAACGGGTTGATATTCCCGTACCCGTGTAGGAGCGCCCGTGATGAACCTCGTTGTGCTAACCACCCGAACCTGCTGATGTCTTCGGACTGATGTGGGGGAGCGTGGGAACCTGGCGGGTAGTAGTCAAGCGATGGGGTGACGCAGGAAGGTAGCTGAGCCCGGCCGGTGGTTGTGCCGGGGTAAGCGTGTAGGCCGGTGTGTAGGCAAATCCGCACACCGTTAAGGCTGAGACGTGATGCCGAGCCGATTCAGGTGAAGTCAGTGATCCTATGCTGCCGAGAAAAGCCTCTAGCGAGTTCCGAGCGGCCCGTACCCTAAACCGACACAGGTGGTCAGGTAGAGAATACCGAGGCGATCGGGTGAACTGTGGTTAAGGAACTCGGCAAATTGCCCCCGTAACTTAGGGAGAAGGGGGGCCGGAGACGTGAAGCCCCTTTGCGGGTGGAGCGTTGTATGGCCGCAGAGAGCAGGGGGAAGCGACTGTTTACTAAAAACACAGGTCCATGCGAAGAAGTAATTCGATGTATATGGACTGACGCCTGCCCGGTGCTGGAACGTTAAGGGGACCGGTTAGCTCTTTCGGGGGCGAAGCTGAGAACTTAAGCGCCAGTAAACGGCGGTGGTAACTATAACCATCCTAAGGTAGCGAAATTCCTTGTCGGGTAAGTTCCGACCTGCACGAATGGCGTAACGACTTCCCCACTGTCTCAACCACAGGCCCGGCGAAATTGCAGTACGAGTAAAGATGCTCGTTACGCGCGGCAGGACGGAAAGACCCCGGGACCTTTACTATAGCTTGACATTGGTATCTGAATTAGCTTGTGTAGGATAGGTGGGAGCCGGTGAAGTCCATACGCCAGTATGGGTGGAGGCAATCTTGAAATACCACTCTGGTTGGTTTGGGTATCTAACTTCGGGCCCTTATCGGGTTCAGGGACAGTGTCTGGTGGGTAGTTTAACTGGGGCGGTTGCCTCCTAAAATGTAACGGAGGCGCCCAAAGGTTCCCTCAGCCTGGTTGGCAATCAGGTGTTGAGTGTAAGTGTATAAGGGAGCTTGACTGTGAGACTGACGGGTCGAGCAGGGACGAAAGTCGGGACTAGTGATCCGGCACTTGCGTGTGGAAGCGGTGTCGCTCAACGGATAAAAGGTACCCCGGGGATAACAGGCTGATCTTCCCCAAGAGTCCATATCGACGGGATGGTTTGGCACCTCGATGTCGGCTCGTCGCATCCTGGGGCTGTAGCAGGTCCCAAGGGTTGGGCTGTTCGCCCATTAAAGCGGTACGCGAGCTGGGTTTAGAACGTCGTGAGACAGTTCGGTCCCTATCCGCCGTGCGCGTAGGATACTTGAGAAGGGCTGTCCCTAGTACGAGAGGACCGGGACGGACGAACCTCTGGTGTGCCAGTTGTCCCGCCAGGGGCACGGCTGGTTGGCTACGTTCGGGAGGGATAACCGCTGAAAGCATCTAAGCGGGAAGCCTGCTTCGAGATGAGGTATCCCACCCCAGTGATGGGGGTAAGGCTCCCAGTGAGACGACTGGGTTGATAGGCCGGAGATGTAAGCCAGGTAACTGGTTCAGTTGACCGGTACTAATAGGCCGAGGACTTGACTACAAAGTTGCTACGCGTCCACTGTGTGATTCACAGCAAACGAACAATGGTGTGCCCCTCGTGTGGGTGGGGTTGTTGTTTGTGTTGTTGATAGGGTTACGGCGGTTATGGCGGAGGGGAAACGCCCGGTTACATTCCGAACCCGGAAGCTAAGCCTTCCAGCGCTGATGGTACTGCACTCGGGAGGGTGTGGGAGAGTAAGACGCCGCCGGACATCTTCGCGAAGTGGCGCCACCCCTGTGGGGTGGCGCCACTCGTGTTTATCTGGCCGGTCTGTGGGTGGGGATTGGCCGGTTCCCACGGCCCCGACCACACCCCGACCGGTCAGCCGCCCAGGCTGGCCGCCGCCGAGGCGATCGCCGAGGAGAAGTAGCTGACCTGGGTGTAGACGCCAGGATAGTTCGGGCGCGCACATCCGTTGCCCCAGCTGACGATTCCGACCTGGACCAGGCCGCTGTCACCCTGCCGGAACATCGGGCCGCCCGAGTCACCCTGGCAGGTGTCGGTGCCGCCGGAGAGCGGACCCGCGCAGATCTCCTCGGCCGCGATGACGTCGCCGTCGTACGCCGAGGGGCCGTTGCAGACCGAGTCACTGACGAACGGCACGCTAGCCTTCATCAGGTACCGCTGCTGCGCTCCGCCCTCCCGGGTGGCACCCCAGCCGGCGACGGTGAACGTCCCGCTGTCGTACGCGGTCGAGGTGGCGATCGGCAGGGTGCTGAGCCCGGTGACCGGGCTGGCCAGCCGGATCAACGCCCAGTCGTCGCCGTTGCCGTTGTAGCCGGGCGCCCGGTAGACGTAGTTGGAGCGGACCTGGATCCGGCTCGACGACTGCAGGTCCACCACGCCCAGCGTGGCGGTGATGCTGGAGTTGCTTCCCGTACGCCCGACGCAGTGTGCGGCGGTGAGGACAAGTCGGGGGCTGTAGAGGGAACCGCCGCAGCCCATCGAGAGTCGTACCATGAACGGGAACTCGCCCTGTGCGGCGCGAGTGCCGCCGACGACGAACGGTGTGACGTCGGTGTTGCGTGGGCCGGCGTTGGCCGGTGCGGCCAGGGTGACGCCGCCGACGGCTACCGCGGCGAACGCGGCGGCGGCCAGGCGAGTGAGGAAGCGCCAACGAGCCATGGGGGTCCTCTCCGAGCATCGGTGGCGCGCCTTGTGGGCGCGCCTGAGATCACGATGCCGGCAGCGTATGGACCTCCATCGCTATATCGCAATGTGCCGATGTCATCCCGGTTGTGTCATACCACCGGGCGGTGGAACGGTCAGCCGCAGCTGTATCGCGGCTCGGCGAGGTACTTCCAGGTGAACTTCTCCCGCTTGACGACCTTTCCGCCCTTGTGGAAGAGCCGGAAGGCGTCCTGGGTGAACCCGTCGATCCCGTTGGTGGGGATGCAGGACGGACCCGGCTGGAGCTTGATCACCTTTGGCTTGGTGATGTTGCGGCGCGGGCTCCACTCCGTGGTCACCTTGTCGTAGACCTTGGTGCTCCAGATCGACACCGTGATCGAGCGGGAGGTGTGTGAGGTGTCGATCAGGACGCCGTACGGGGTGTCGTTCTTGAACTTGAAGTCGAGGTCCGGCCAGAAGATGGTCGACTCGATGACCGGCGGATAGCGGCTGAACCAGTAGGAGTGCGGCTTGTGCTCCACGTCCTCCAGCCCGGCGTAGTACGTCGCGTTGAACAGCGTGGTGGTGAACTGGGAGGTGCCGCCGCCGACCCCCGGTACGAGCTTGCCGTCCAGGATGACCGGCGCGTCGCGGTAGCCCTGGGCGTAGCCCCGCTCCCCGGTGTGCCCGTTGAGCGAGAAGGTCTCCCCGGGCTTCACCACGGTGCCGTCCACGTCCCGGGCGATCGTCACGATGTTCTGGCTGCGCGGCGAGCTGAGACCGCCGGTGAAGTTGGTGGTGAAGGTGGAGACCCGCTCCTTGATCCCCATCTTGGTCAGGTCCGCGGTGCTGACCTTCGGCTCGACCGGCTTGAGCTGCGCCCGGACCGTGCGGCCGTCCGTCTTCGGCAGCACCGCCAGCAGGTCGCGGGCCAGCGCGGCGGCATCCACCTGCGAGCCGCCCGAGCCGGCCACGATCTTCGGCTTGTTGCCCTGGATCGACATGGTGGCGTCCTTCGGCTTCACCTCGACCTTGTCGAGCTGGCCGGAGAGCGCGGTGCGCAGCTTCTTCTCGTCCACCCGGGGGGCGATCTTGCCGGTCTTGTCGGCGGTCAGCACCAGGCTCTTCGCGATCGCCGCCGGCGCGATGGTGAAGTTCCCCCGGTCGGTGGTCACCGTGACCGGGCCGGCGACCGCCGGCCTGGCCAGCTCGGTGACCAGCTTGTCGACCTCCTCGGTGGTGGTCGCCGGGTGCGTCTCCACCAGCGGCACCTGCACCGGCTGCCCGCGCAGCCAGCCCTCCCGCAGCGCCTTCGCCGACTCCTCGGCCCGCAGGCCCTTGCTCGGTTTCGGATAGACCGGCCGGGGCGTCGTGCCGCTGAAGGTGATCGCCGGCAGCCTCATCTGCTGCCCGGTCCGGCCGACGATCTTCCGCAGCTCGGCGTCGAGCTTCTCGGCGTCGACGGTGACCACCGGCTCGGCGCTGCGGGAGCCGAAGAGCAGGCTGAACGGGCCGGGCCGGTGCGCGGCGGCGGCCGCTACGGTCGCCTCGACGTCCACCGCCAGGCCGACCGTGGCCGGCGAGACCTCACCGGTCTGGTCACCGATGCGTACCTGGACGGGGGTGCTGAAGGTGCTGGCCCGGGAGGCCAGGTCGGCGCGGAGCGCCTGGGCCGCCTCGGCCCGGCTCTTGCCACCCAGGTCGACGCCGAGCACGCTGGTGCCCCGGGGCACCTCACCGGCGTACGCGTAGCCGGCCGTGGCGCCGCCGGTGGCGACCAGCACGGCGGCGGCCACGCCACCGGCGAGCAGTATCCGACGCAGGCGGCGCCGGGGTGCCGGCTGCTCGGGGGCTCCCGCCAGGCCGCCGAGCCCGGATCCCGGGGCCGGCGTCTCCCACCCGGCCGACGTCGCGGTGACAGTCTCCGGGGTACCCCCGGCACCGCCGGCCGGAACGCCGCCGCCCTGCTGCCCGACCGGCAGGGTGACGGCGGTGATCGGGATGGTGGGGCGATCCTCGGCGGGCACCTTGACGGCGGCCATCTGCATGGTCGGCCGCTCGTCGGCCGGCACCGCGTTGTCGCCGTACTGACTCACGGAGTTGTCGCCGTACTGACTCACTGACACCTCAGCCTCACGGACACCTCAGCGCGATGCGGCGGGCGGGCACGACAGCCCGCCCGGCAGGACCTTGACCGACTACGGTAACCAAAACTCGACCAGAACGGGCGACGGGTCCGGCCGGTGGCGCCTCACCGCTGACTTCCGGCGTGGCGCCGGGACCTCGCGATTGATCGAACCCGAGTGGACGGTGCCGGAGGGAACGGTTTCAGCGCCCGGGCGAAAACAGCGAATAGTCCGATCTTCGGCGCGCTACGACCGAACATCCATGGTGTTCCGTACACCTGGCAGCTCTCGGTACGCCACCGAGCCCGCATATGCTCCGACCGTCTACCCCCTATCGGAGGCAACGTGATGCGCCGGAACAGACGCGGACGCTCGCTCAAGGCGCTGGGCGTACTGCTCACCAGTGGTGCGCTCGGTATGACCAGCGGAGTAGCGGCCCTTGCCGCCGAACCTGTGGCGACGCCTTTTCTCAGTGAGATCCATTACGACAACGTCGGTACGGACACCGGTGAGGCGATCGAGGTCGAGGCGCCGGCCGGTACGGACCTGACCGGATGGCAGCTCGTCCTCTACAACGGCAACAACGGTGCCCCGTACCACACCCGGACGCTCAGCGGGACGGTGCCGGCGGCCGGGGTGGTCGTCGCGACGTACCCGACGGACGGGATCCAGAACGGCTCGCCGGACGCGGTCGCGCTGGTCGCCCCCGGCGGCGCCGTCGCCGAGTTCCTCAGCTACGAGGGCGGGTTGACCGGAGTCGGCGGGCCGGGCGACGGGCGGGCCGCCACCGACATCGGAGTGGCCGAGGGGAGCGGCACCCCGATCGGAGAGTCCCTCCAGCGGATCGACGGGACGTGGCGGGCCCCGGCACTGAACAGCTTCGGCACCCGCAACACCGGCGGCGACCCGGACCCGGATCCGGACCCGGTCGGCTGCGACACCCCGGTCAGCCACACCATCGCCCAGGTCCAGGGCACCGGCGACGCGACACCGCTGGCCGGTACCCGGGTGACCGTCGAGGGTGTCGTCAGCGGCGACCACCGCACCGGCGGGTACAACGGCATCTACCTGCAGACCGCCGGCAGCGGCGGGCGGCCGCCGGCCGCCGGGACCGCCTCGGACGGCATCTTCGTCTACCTGACCAGCAACGCCGCCAACCACCCGAGCGTCGCGCTCGGCGACCGGGTCCGGGTCAGCGGCACCGCGAGCGAGTTCAACGGGCTCACCCAGGTCAGCATCGCCGTCAAGGCCGACGTGCAGGTCTGCGAGCATCAGGTCGCGCTGCCGTCGCCGGTCGCGCTCTCGCTGCCGCTGGACGCCCCGGCGCGGGAGTCGGTCGAGTCGATGCTGGTCGCCCCGGTCGGCCAGTTCACCGTCTCCGAGGTCTACAACACCAACCGGTACGGCGAGGTGGTGCTCGCCGCCGGCGACCGCGCCGCGGTGATACCCACCGACGTCGCCCGGCCCGGCACCGACGCCGCCCGTGCGGCGGCGGCGGCGAACAAGCTGGCCCGGCTGCTGGTCGACGACGGCCGGACCACCAACCTGGCCGACGCGGGCCTGCTGCCGCCGTACCTGGCGCCGGGCAGCCCGCTGCGGGTCGGCGACTCGGTCGAGGCGTTCGGCCCGACCGTGCTGTCGTACGGGTTCAACGAGTGGCGGCTCCAGCCGACCACCCCGGTCAGCGCGGACACCCCGCCGGCCGGCCGGACCACCTTCAAGGTGACCAACCCGCGTACGCCGGCACCTGGCGACGTCGGCGGTGACCTCAAGGTCGGCGCGTTCAACGTGCTGAACTACTTCGTGCACTTCGGCGGCGACGCCCGGGGCGCCGAGAACGAGGCGGCGCTCGCCAAGCAGGAGGCGAAGATCGTCTCGGCGATCAACGCGCTCGGCGCCGACGTGGTGGCACTCCAGGAGATCGAGAACTCGGTCCGGTTCAACGCCGCCGACCCGCAGCAGGCGCTGAAGCGGCTCGTCGCCGCGCTGAACACCGCGGCCGGCGCCGGTACCTGGGACTACGTGCGTACCCCGGCGGACCTGCCGGCCGCGGCCCAGCAGGACTTCATCACCACCGCGATCATCTTTAAGCCGGCGAAGGCGCAGCCGAAGGGTGCGTCCCGGTCGGTCAACGACGAGACCGTGTGGTTCAACGCCCGGGAGCCGATCGCGCAGACCTTCACGGCCGGCGCGACCACCTTCACCGTGGTGGCCAACCACCTCAAGTCGAAGAGCAGCTCCGACGCGGCGACCGGCGACAACGCGGACAGCGGTGACGGACAGGGCGCGTTCAACGGCGACCGGGTCCGCCAGGCCCGCGCGCTGACCGCCTTCGTCGACCAGCTCAAGGCCGACAGCGGCAGCGACCAGGTGCTGCTGCTCGGCGACTTCAACGCGTACACCCGGGAGGACCCGATGCAGGTCCTCTACGACGCCGGGTACGTCGACCTGAACGACACCGGCAAGGCGAGTTACGTCTTCGGCGGCGAATCCGGCTCGCTGGACCACGCGGTCGCCTCGGCGTCGCTGGCCGAACGGGTCACCGGGGTCGACGTCTGGCAGATCAACTCGCACGAGTCGTACGCCTTCCAGTACGACGGGCACCCGGCGTTCTTCGCCGCGGACCCGTACCGGGCCAGCGACCACAACCCGATCGTCGTCGGCCTGGAGACCGGGGCGACCGGTCCGGTCGACCTGCGACTGCTCAGCGTCAACGACTTCCACGGTCGGCTGGAGTCGCCCGGCAACGCGCCGGACGGCCGCCCGGTCGGCGGTGCCGCCCAGGTCGCCGGCCTGGTCGACCAGCTCCGCGCGGAGAACCCGAACACCGCGTTCGTCTCCGCCGGCGACAACATCGGCGCCTCCACGTTCATCTCGGCGATCGACGGTGACAACCCGACGATCGACGCGCTGAACGAGATGGGGCTGGCCGTCTCGGCGGTCGGCAACCACGAGTTCGACAAGGGCATCGCGGACCTGACCGGCCGGGTGACCGGCCGGGCCGACTTCCCGCTGCTCGGTGCGAACGTCTACCGGGGTGACGAGCGGGCACTGCCGGCGTACTCGGTCAGCAGCGTCGGTGGGGTGCGGGTCGGCTTCGTCGGGGTGGTGACCGAGCAGACCGGCTCGCTGGTCAGCCCGGACGGCATCGCCGGGATCACCTTCCGGGAGCCGGTTGCCGAGGCGAACGCCGTGGCCGCACAGCTCAAGGACGGCAACCCGGCCAACGGCGAGGCCGACGTGGTGGTGCTGCTCGCCCACGAGGGCGCGGCGACCGAGAACATCAGCTCGGCCGAGGCGCTGGCGAACGACCCGGTCTTCGGCAAGTTCACCCGGGCGGACGCCACCATCGACGTCATCTTCAGCGGGCACACCCACCAGCCGTACGCCTTCGAGGTGCCGGTGCCCGGCACCGACAAGCTGCGGCCGATCGTGCAGGCCGAGGACTACGGCAAGCGGCTGGGCAAGGTCGACCTGACCTTCGACCCGGCCACCGGTGCGGTCACCGCGGCCGACGCCCAGCTCGTCGACGTGGTTGGCGCACCGCAGCACCCGGGGGTCGCCGAGATCGTGGCGGCAGCCAAGACCCGGGCGCAGGAGCTGGGCCAGCGCCCGCTCGGATCGATCACCGCGGACATCAAGCGGGCGTACAACGAGGCCGGGAACGAGGACCGGGGCAAGGAGTCGGTGCTCGGCAACTTCATCGCCGACGTGCAGCTCGCCGGCACCAGTGCGGCCGGCCGGGGCGGGGCGCAGATCGCGTTCATGAACCCGGGCGGTCTCCGGTCCGACCTGCTGTACGCCCCGGACGGGGTGGTCACGTACGCGGAGGCGTTCTCGGTGCAGCCGTTCGCCAACGACGTGGTGACGAAGACGTACACCGGGGCCCAGATCAAGCAGGTGCTGGAGGAGCAGTGGCAGCCGGCGGGCGCCTCCCGGCCGGTGCTCTGGCTGGGGGTCTCCAAGGGCTTCAGCTACACCTACGACCCCGAGGCCGCGCAGGGCTCCCGGATCACGTCGATGTCCCTGAACGGCGCGCCGATCAACCCGACCGGCACCTACCGGGTGACGGTGAACTCGTTCCTGGCGGCCGGTGGGGACAACTTCGCCACCCTGGCCACCAACGTGGACAAGACCACCACCGGTGACAACGACCTGACCATGCTGACCGACTACCTCGCCGAGAACTCGCCGGTCACCGCCGACCCGGCGCCCCGCTCGGCGGTCGGCCGGCCCGGCCCGGAGTGCACCACGACGATCACCGGTCGGCACAACCGGCCGCTGACCGTCTTCTCCGGGCTCACCTGCCTGGAGAACGCGACCGTCACCGGCCCGGTGACCGTGCTGCCCGGCGCGTCGCTGCTGGCGACCGGCGGCAGCATCTCCGGCCCGGTCACCGCCACCGGATCGGCGCTGCTCACCCTGAGCGGCACCAGGGTCTCCGGCCCGGTTACGGTGGTCGCCGCGACCGGCCAGGTGCTGGTCGAGGAGGGCAGGGTGAGCGGGCCGGTCTCGGTCGCCCTCAGCCGTGGCGGGGTGCGGGTCGACACCGTCACCGTCGCCGGCCCGGTCTCGCTGGTCGGCAACTCCGGCAGCCAGCCGGTGCTGGTCGCCGGCAACACCATCAGCGGACCGCTGAGCTGCGTGGCCAACTCGCCGGCACCGGGCAACGACGGCCGGACCAACACGGTCCGGGGCCCGGCGACCGGACAGTGTGCCAGGCTGTGAACGACGGTTTCAGTACGGACCGGCAGTTGAGTTGACGCATCGTGACTGCGGGCCCGGGCCGGTCGCCGGTTCCGGGCCCGCAGTCGACCGTCGTGACGTGCCCCCGGGCGGACGCCGTTCCTCCGTGGGCGGGAAAGGACGAGGGTGAGCCGGTACCAGCCCATACCGCTGCCGACCGGTGCCGGCGCGACGTCCCGGGACGACCTGGTGGCCGGGCTGACCGGCTGGGCCCGGTCCCAGCCGCTGCGGGACCTGGTGGCCGCCTACGGCGACGAGTTGCCCGACCGGCTCGCCCCGGCCGGGCTGCTGGGCTGGCTGGACGACTTCTCGGCCCGGCACTGGGACTTCCGGAGCCGGCACGGCGCGGCCGAGCGGGACGAGGTGGTCGAGACCGCTCTCGACCCCGCCGTCGCCGGCCTGGTCCGGTCGGCCGCCGAGGCGCTCGGCCTGGCCGGCTCGCGGCCCGTGCCCGGCCGGCGGTACGACCACCTGCTGGTGCTGGGCGGGCTGGCCCGGTCCTGCCTGCAACGGACCGCCTACGCCGCCCGGCTGGTCGACACCGGGGCGGTCGAGGTCGGTGAGATCGCCGCGCTGGGCAGCTTCCGCCCACTCCGCCCCGCCGAACTCGAGCGGCTGCACCTCCCCGCGGACCAGCACCGCGTGCGGCTGGACGGCGGCTACGAGGTGGACGCGATGGGCCTGGGCATCCGGGCCGCGTTCGGCTGCCCGGGGACCGTCGAGGAGCGGCGCTCGGCGGGTGAGATCGACCACCGGTCCTGGTCGGTCGCCGTCTACCGCCCGGCCGCCCGGCCGGTGGTGCGGGTACTGGCCGCGCCGTCGACGGAGCCGGCGACCCGGCGGGCGCACACCTCCGACACGTACCACTTCTGGGCGGCGGAGCGGGGACCGGCGGCCGGGGACCGGGTACTGGTGCTGACCTCGCAGATCTACGTGCCGTTCCAGCACTGCGACGCGATCCGTACGCTCGGCCTCGGCTACGGCTGCCAGGTGGACACGGTGGGGCTGGACCCGGACCGGCTGCCCGGGTACGGCCCGGCGGAGCCGTTGGGGCCGGATCGGTATCTCCAGGAGATACGGTCCGCGATTCGGTCGATACGCAATCTGTTGAGCGTGCTCGGGTAATCACCATCCGGACGGGTGCAATGCACGATCCCGTGTGGACGGCAAATCGGATTACTCGCCCGGACCGTGTCACATGGTGGTTTTCGCAGCGCCGAACCGCCGGATCGTCGGAGTGTGACTGGCCTAACGGACCAATTTGGTACGCGAAGCCGTAACGGGGCAGCGCCCTGAATAAAGGAACCCTTAAAGTTGCTCGGGCGTCGCCCCACGGGGGGTCAACCATCCCTATCTGGGCAGTGCGACGCTGATTCTTTCGCGAGGAGTCCCCTTGCCTCCACGTTCACTTTCCCGACCGTTGGCGTTTGCCTCGACTCTCGCCATCGGAGCCACCACCGTCCTCGTCGCCTCGGCGCCGGCGCAGGCCAGCCTTCCCGGCACCGGCAGCACGCTGACCGCGAGCGACGGCAGCGACACGATCAGGTTCCGTGGCGGTTCCACTCTCACCCTCAGGGGTCAGTGGTGGGGCGACATTCCGCCGCCGAGCGGCGTCAACGGTGCCGCCTGGGCACCCGACGGCAGCCGGGCGATCTTCTCCACCAGCGACGGCCACATCTCCACCGTCCGCTACAACGACGGCGCCAACCACTGGTGGATGACCTATCCCGACCCGGACGGCCCGCAGATCGAGCGCCGTGACCCGAACTACTTCGGCAACGGCCAGGGTGTGCTCTGGGCGGCCAAGGAAGCCGGGCAGCCCTGGCGGCTGGACCTCCAGGAGGCCTCGGGCGGTTTCCCGGCGCACACCATCTCGCCGATCGACGACCGGCACTACCTGAAGCCGGACACCGGTCCGGGCGACCTGCTCGTCTACGAGACCCGCGCCGACAGCGGCGGCAACCCGACCGGGCAGCCCGACGTCGGCGTCTACGACGGCGGGGTGTTCCAGACGGTCGTCACCAACGGCGGTAACCCCGCCATCGCGCCGAACGGCAAGAAGCTGGCGTTCATCCGGTCCGACGGGACCTACAACCAGGTCTGGATGGCCAACATCGACGGCACCGGCCAGGTCCAGATCACCTCGAACGCGTTCAACCACGACAACCCGGTCTGGTCGCCGGATGGCACCGAGTTGGCGTTCAGCCAGAACGGCGGCGTGGCGACCGTGCCGGCCACCGGTAGCCCGGCGACGCCGACCGTGGTCAGCGGGCTTTCCGGTGTCCCGTCCTACCAGCCGAAGCGCCGGGACAAGGTGGCCCGGCTCGCGGGCGCGAACCGCTTCACGACCGCGACCACCGTCTCCCAGTCGTACTGGGCGGACGCGGGCGACGGCGGGGACGCCCGCCCGCAGGCTCAGGCCGTCGTGCTGTCCCGGTCGGACCTGTTCGCCGACGCGCTCGGCGGTGCGGCGCTGGCCGCCGCGAGGCAGGGACCGCTGCTGCTGACCGCGCCGACCGCGCTCAACCCCGACACCCAGGCCGAGATCCAGCGGATCCTCGCCCCGGGCAAGACGGTCTACCTGCTGGGCAGCCCCGGCGCGCTCTCGACCACCGTCGAGGAGCAGGTCGAGGCGCTGGGCTACCAGGTGAAGCGGCTCGCCGGCACGGACCGGTTCACCACGTCGATCGCGATCGCGAACGAGATCGACCCCACCCCGGATCTGGTGCTCGCCGCGACCGGGATGAACTTCCCGGACGCGCTCGCCGCCGGTGCGGCGGCCGGCTCGTACAACGTTCCGGGCACCGACATGTCCGCGGTGGTGATCCTGACCAGGGACTACACCCTGACCGCTCCGATCCGGAGCTACCTCGACGAGGTCTCCGCCACCTCCCTCATCTTCGGCATCGGCCGTCAGGGCTTTGATGCGACCGAGCCGTACCTCCCACTGAAAGTCGTGGGTGAAAACAGGTTCGACACCGCCCTCCAGGTTGGGTACATGTTCTTCGGCGGGACCTACCACGCGGGCGTCGCGACCGGGATGAACTGGCCGGACGCGCTGGCCGGCGGTGCCCTGATGGGCACCCTCAACGGCCCGCTGCTGCTCACCAACGGCAACTCGTCGACGGTCACCTGGGAGACCGAGTACTTCCTCGACGAGCACAGTGGGACGCTGCACACCGGGATGGTCTTCGGCAGCGCCGGCGTGGTACCGAACTCGCAGCTCGACCCGATCGGGCGCTGGCTCAGCGGCCCCGGCGGCTTCGACAAGGTGTCGAACCCGATCATCACGCTCGGCAAGACCGACATCTCCGGCGCTGAGGCCCGGGCCGCCGGGCAGTCGGCGGTCGGAAGCACGGTCAAGCCGCGTACCGCCGAGGAGTTCGAGGCGGCGGCCGACGCCGCTCGCGAGCGGTCGGAGTTGCCGGAAGGCCGGTAACCAGCACGGTCCGGACGGATAGTCGGGAAGACTCGCGGCACGGAGGGTCTGGCCATCAGGCCAGGCCCTCCGGTCGTTGTCCGGCGAGACCTCCTGGAACGGTGTCGTCACGAAACGCCCACCCCGATCCGCGTTCCCGCACCAAGGAGCCGCATTGAAGTCACCCAGAATCCGCCGTCCGCTGGCCATCGCCTCGGCGCTCGCGGCCGGCGCAGCCGTGCTGGCCGGAGCCGACCCGGTGCACGCCAGCCACCCCGCCGAGGGCGCGGTCCTCACCGCGAGCAACGGCGGCGACGTACTGCAGTCGGCCGACAGCCGCTCGCTGGAGTCCTCGCAGACGACCATCACCGATGCGGCCTGGTCCCCGGACGGCAGCCGGGCGGTCTTCGTCACGACCTGGAACGACATCTGGACCCTGCGGTACGACGACGCGGACAACATCCGGATCATCGCGGACGCGGAGCCGGATACCGAGCGGGCGGAACCGCACTGGGTCGGCAGCGGTGGGAGTGTGGTCTGGGCCGCCAAGCCGCTCGGCCAGCCGTGGCGCCTGGAACTGGCGCCCAGCGGTTACGGCGGGGAGAGGCAGCGGATCAGTCCGGATGACGGCTACCACTACCTCAATCCGGACAGCGGTGCCGACGGGCGGATCGTCGTCCAGCGTCAGGCGAATGCCGGCGGCGAGCCGACCGGTACGCCGGAGATCGGCGTCCTGACGCCCGACGGCGGGTACACCAGGATCATCACCAACGCGAGCGAGCCGTCGATCTCACCGGACGGCACCAGGGTGGCGTTCCTGCGGTCGGACGGCAGCCACCACCAGGTCTGGGTCAGCGACCTCGACGGTGGCAACGTCATCCCGGTGGCCTCGAACCCGACGCGGCACGACGAGCCCATCTGGTCCCCGGACGGGAAGAACATCGCGTTCCAGCAGAGCAGCGGTGCGGTCTACGAGGCCCGGGCCGACGGCACCGAGGCGGGCAGGCCGAGGGCAACGGTCGTCCGCGGCGTGCCGGCGTACCGGCCGAAGCGGCTGGACCGGGTGATCCGGCTCGCCGGTTCCAATCGGTTCGCCACCTCGGTCGCCGCGTCCCGGTCGTACTGGGCCTCGCTCGGCGAGAGCGACGCGGCGCACCGGGCCGAGTCGGTGGTGCTGTCCCGGTCGGACCTGTTCGCCGACGCGTTGGGCGGGGCCGCGTTGGCGGCGGCGAAGCAGGGACCGTTGCTGCTGACCCAGCCGACGGCACTGACCCCGGCGACCAGGGCGGAGATCCAGCGGATCCTGGCCCCGGGCAGCACCGTGTACCTGCTGGGCAGCGCCGGGGCGATCTCCGACGGGGTGCGGGACGAGATCGAGGCGTTGGGTTACCAGGTGAAGCGGCTGGCCGGCGCCAACCGGTTCAGCACCGCGATCGCGATCGCTGACGAGATCGACCCCACCCCGGATCTGGTGCTCGCCGCGACCGGGATGGACTTCCCGGACGCGCTCGCGGCCGGTGCGGCGGCGGGCGCGTACAACCGACCCGGCTCCGGGACCTCGGCGGTGGTCCTGCTGACCCAGGACAGCGTTCTGCCGGCACCGAGCGCCAGCTACCTCGCCGCGCTCCCGTCCGGCGCCGAGCTGTACGCCATCGGGCGCGAGACGGTCGAGGCCACCCAGCCGTACGACCCGTACCGGTTGTTCGGCGCGAATCGCTACCAGACCGCGCAGTACGTCGGACGGGCGTTCTTCACCGGGCCGCAGCACATGGGCTTCGCCACCGGGACGGACTGGCCGGACGCGCTGGCCGGCGGGGCGCTGATGGGCAGCCTCGGCGGCCCGTTGATGCCCACCCCGGGCCTGAGCACGGGCATCGGGCCGGACGCGAGCACGCTCCTCGACGAGGTCAGCGGTTCGGTCGGGATGGGGCTGATCTTCGGCAGCGCGGGGGTCATGAACCGGGCCCAGCAGGACGGCATCGGTCACTGGATCGACGGCTGGGTCGGGTACCAGTACCTGGAGAATCCCGGCAGCGAGGCCGCGCAGGCCAACGCGACCGGGGCGGATCGGGCTGCCCGGACGTCGTCGGTCGACGGCGCCGGACTCCGGCGTTCGGCCGGGGAGCGCAAGGCCGCCGTCGAGGCGCTGGGCGAGCAGGTGGCAGGCAGGTAGTCCCTGCCAGCGGCGGCGCGGGCCGGTCCGGGCCAGGGGCCGGCCCCGTCGCCACCCGGGGCGCCGCAGGCTAGTCCTGGGTCGCGCTGATCGCTTCCCGGAAGACCCGGGAGCGGTGCGCGTAGTTGTCGAACCGTCCGTAGCTCGGCGCCGCCGGGGACATCAGCACCACACCGCCGGCGGGAGTGCGTTCCCGCCCGAGACGTACCGCCTCGGGCAGGTCGTGGGCGAGGACGGTGGTGATACCGGCGAGGTCCTTGACCACGTCGAGGATCCGGGGCCCGCTGTCCGGGATGCCGATCAGCGTGGCCACGATCTCCTGTTCGGCGAGGAAGTCGCGCAGCGGGCCGTAGTCCACGCCCCGGTCCTCGCCGCCGACGATCACGGTCAACGGACGGCCCGCGTACGCCTCGATGGCGTGGATCGCCGACTGCGGGATCGTCGAGAGCGAGTCGTCCACGAAGGTGATCCCGGACGGGTCCTCGATCGGGGTGAGCCGGTGCTCCAGGGCCGGCAGCGTGGCCAGCGCGGTGGCGAGCCGGTCCCGTTCGGCGACACAGTCGACGCCGACCGCCCGCAGTGCGGTCAGCGCGACGCAGAGGTTTCCCTCGTTGTGCCGCCCGACGAGTGGCAGCGCGGTACGCGGAAAGAGCTGCTGGACGCCGAGGCGTACCCAGCGGGTGCCGTCGGGCTCGGTGGCCACGTGGAAGGTGGGCTCATCGGCGTCGGCGGGGGTGCCGACCGTGCCGGCGGGGAGCAGCGGCAGCCCGGGCCGGCCCGCGAGTTCGGCGCGGAGCCGGTCGTCGTGCGCGTTGAACGCCACGCACCGGGGCCCGTGGTCGACGAGGTTCAGCTTGTGCCGGTAGTACTCCGCCTCCCCGCCGGCCCAGTCCAGGTGCTCCGGGGCGAGCGAGGTGAGTACCGCCACGTCGGGCGAGTCGGTCAGGTCGGCGCACTGGTACATCGAGAGTTCCAGGACGTACCGCTGCGCGGGCGGCAGGTCGAGCACCGGTACGCCGATGTTGCCGCCCATCACGTTGGGGCGGTCGACGGCGGTGAGCAGGTGGCTGATCAGGTTGGTGGTGGTGCTCTTGCCCTTGCTGCCGGTGACCCCGATCGTGCTGGCCGCGTGCTCGGCCATCCACAGCGCCGTGCCGCTGGTGATCGGGACGCCGTGCTCGCGCAGGCGTACCACCCAGGGGTGGGTCTCGCCGATCACCGGGGACCGGACGACCACGTCCGAGCGGAGCAGGACGTCCAGTGCGGCGGGGCCGGTGTGCAGTGGAGCCAGTTCGGCGAGCGGGCCGGTCCAGGGCTTGGCGGCGTACGTCTCCCGGTCCATCACCGCGACCAGTTCGGCCGGCCCGACCGGGGCGACCGCGTTGATCGCCGCGACGCCCTCCCGGCCGGTGCCCCAGACCGCGACCCGACGGCCGCGCAAATCCGCCAGTTGCACCTGACAACTCCCCTCCGGTACGCGCCCAAACTCTAGTCCCGGCTCCCGGCGTCCCGAGTGGGGACGCCGACCGCGGACCGCCGGCCCGGTCTCCGCTGGTCGCCGGAACGTGTGAGCTTGCGCACCGCCCCGGCGGAGAAGCGTAAATCGCTTGTGAGTGAGTCGCTCACTCATTAGTGTTGCCGCCGTGAACTCGCAGACTCCCTCGGGCCGGGCCCGGCCGCTCCCGCCGGAGGAGCGGCGGGCCGCGCTGATCACGGCGACCCTGGCCCTGATCACCGAGCATGGCGTCAAGGTCACCACCCGGCAGATCGCCGAGGCGGCCGGGGTGGCCGAGGGCACCATCTTCCGGGTCTTTCCGCACAAGGACGGGCTGGTCCGGGTGGCCGTCGAGACCGCACTCGACCCGGCCCCGCTGCTGGACGAGCTGGCCGCGCTCGACCTGGCGACACCGTTGCCGGAGCGGCTCACCGAGCTGGCCGCGATCCTCCAGCGCCGGCTCACCAGCATCTTCAATCTGCTGCACTCCGTCGGCATGCACGGCCCGCCGGAGGGCTCGACGGGCCAGCCGACCGGGACGGGCAAGCTCCACCCGCCGAACGAGGAGATCCACCAGGCCGTCGTCCGGGTGCTGGAGCCGGACGCCGACCGCTTCCGCTATCCGCTACCCGAGGTGGCCCGGCTGCTGCGACTGCTGACCTTCGCCGGCTCGCACCCCCGGATCACCGACAACGAACCGCTCAGTCCCGAGATGATCGCCGCCGTGCTGCTCGACGGCGTACGGCAGCCCGAGCCCGCGGAGCCCGACCGACCGGCCCGTCCCGACCAGGCGCCCGAGCCTGGTGGAGCGGCCGAGCCCGGTCGACCGGCCGAGGGGCCCGGCTCGGGGCACCATGCTGACCACAACCGACCGGACCGGCCATGACCGGTCACCGCGTCCTCGATTCGGGGGGTCGTCGATGCTGACCCGACTACTGCATACCTATCTTCGGCCGTACGGCCGACCGCTCGCCGCCGTGGTGCTGCTGCAACTCATCGGCACCATGGCCTCGCTCTACCTGCCCAGTCTCAACGCCGACATCATCGACAAGGGCATCGCCCGGGGTGACACCGGCTACATCGTCAGCACCGGGGGGTGGATGCTGCTGGTCACCCTGGCGCAGATCGCCTGCTCGATCGCCGCGGTCTACTTCGGAGCCCGGACGGCGATGAGCTTCGGTCGGGACGTACGCGGGGCGATCTTCCATCGGGTGATGGGCTTTTCCGGCCGGGAGGTCGGCCAGTTCGGGGCACCCTCGCTGATCACCCGCACCACCAACGACGTGCAGCAGGTGCAGATGCTGGTCGTGGTGACCTGCACGATGCTGGTCGCGGCGCCGATCACCCTGTTCGGTGGTGTGATCATGGCGCTGCGCGAGGACGTCGGTCTCTCCTGGCTGATGCTGGTCTGCGTACCGGTGCTGGTGCTGGCGATCGGTCTGGTGATCCGCCGGATGGTGCCGCAGTTCCGGCTGATGCAGACCCGGATCGACACCGTCAACCGGGTACTCCGGGAGCAGATCACCGGCATCCGGGTGGTCCGGGCGTTCGTCCGGGAGCCGTACGAGACCCGGCGGTTCGAGGCGGCGAACGAGGACCTGACCAACACCGCGCTGCGGGTCGGCCGGCTGACCGCGCTGATCTTCCCGATCGTGATGCTGGTGCTCAACCTGTCGAGCGTGGCGGTGCTGTGGTTCGGCGCGCACCGGATCGAGTCGGGGCAGATCCAGATCGGGGCGCTGACCGCCTTCCTGAGTTATCTGATGTTCATCCTGATGTCCGTCATGATGGCGACCTTCATGTTGATCATGGTGCCCCGGGCGGCGGTCTGCGCCGAGCGGATCATGGAGGTGCTGCGGACCGGGTCGTCCGTCGTCCTGCCGACGGAGCCGGTCCGCGAGGTCCACGGCCGGGGCGAGCTGGAGCTGCGCAACGTCCGGTTCCAGTACCCGGGCGCGGCGGCACCGGTACTCCGGGACATCTCGTTCCGGGCCCGGGCCGGCCAGACGACGGCGATCATCGGTAGCACGGGTGCGGGCAAGACGACACTGCTCGGGCTGGTACCCCGGCTCTTCGACGTCACCGGCGGGGCGGTCCTGGTCGACGGGGTCGACGTCCGGGAACTGGATCCCGATCTGCTCTGGGACCGGATCGGCCTGGTGCCGCAGCGGCCGTACCTCTTCTCCGGCACCGTCGCCAGCAACCTCCGGTACGGGAAACCGGACGCGACCGACGAGGAACTCTGGGCCAGCCTGGAGATCGCCCAGGCCCGCGATTTCGTCGAGGCGCTGCCGGAGGGGCTGAACGCTCCGGTGGCCCAGGGCGGGACGAACCTCTCCGGTGGGCAGCGGCAGCGGCTGGCGATCGCCCGAGCCCTGGTCCGCCGCCCGGAGATCTACCTCTTCGACGACTCGTTCTCCGCACTCGACCTCGGCACCGACGCCCGGCTGCGGGCCGCGCTGCGGCCGGTCACCGCGGACGCCGCAGTGGTGATCGTGGCGCAGCGGGTCTCCACGATCCTGGACGCCGACCAGATCATCGTGCTGGAGGACGGGGCGGTGGTCGGCGCCGGCCGGCACACCGAACTCCTGGAGAGCTGTCCGACCTACGCCGAGATCGTCGAGTCCCAGCTCACCGTCGAGGTGACGGCATGACCGAGCGGAGCGAGCAGCCCGGACATGCCGAGCAGAACGGGAACGGCGAGCAGAGCGCGAACGCCGAGCAGAACGGGAACGCCGAGCAGCACGGGCGGGGTGCCGGCGCCGACGGCCGGCCGGCGGACCACGACACCCAGGGTGGGGCGATGAACCAGAAGACGGCCCGGGCCACACCGGCCCGGCTGCCGGGCGGCGGCGCCGCCCGGGGCGGTCCGGGATGGGCCACCGCCGGCATGCCGGCCGAGAAGTCGATGAACTTCGGGCCGTCGGCCCGGCGGCTGCTGGGTCTGCTCCGGCCGCACCGGCTGTCGCTGATCGCGGTGATCCTGCTGGCGATCGTCAGTGTCGGGCTGTCGGTGGCCGGGCCGAAGATCCTCGGGTACGCCACCGACGTGATCTTCTCCGGACTGATCGGCAACCAGCTACCGGCCGGGACCACCGCGGAGCAGGCTGCCGAGGGCGCCCGGGCGGCCGGCAACGACGGCTTCGCCGAGCTGCTGCTGAAGATGGACGTCATCCCCGGCGTCGGCATCGACTTCGAGCGGCTCGCCCGGATCCTGCTGCTGGCGGTACTGCTCTTCCTCGCCGCCAGCCTGCTCGGCTGGCTCCAGGGCTACATCCTCAACGGCGCGGTGCAGAGCACCATCCGGCAGTTGCGGTCGGACGTGGAGGCGAAGCTCAACCGGCTGCCGCTGCCCTACTTCGACGGCCAGCCCCGGGGTGAGCTGCTCAGCCGGGTCACCAACGACATCGACAACATCTCGCAGACCCTGCAACAGACCCTCAGCCAGTTGCTCACCTCGCTGCTCACCGTGATCGGCGTACTGGGGGTGATGTTCTGGATCTCGCCGCTGCTGGCCGTGGTCGCGCTGATCGCGGTACCGGCGTCGGTGCTGGTCACCAAGCAGATCGCCAAGCGGTCGCAGAAGCAGTTCATCGCGCAGTGGACGCACACCGGCGCGCTGAACGGCCAGATCGAGGAGGCGTTCACCGGGCACGAGCTGGTGAAGGTCTTCGGCCGGCAGCGCGAGGTCGAGGCGGCCTTCGGCGCGAAGAACGAGGAACTGTTCAAGGCCAGCTTCGCCGCCCAGTTCGTCTCCGGCATCATCATGCCGTCGATGATGTTCATCGGAAACCTGAGCTACGTGCTGATCGCGGTGATCGGCGGGCTGCGGGTCGCGTCCGGGGCGATGACCCTCGGCGACGTACAGGCGTTCATCCAGTACTCCCGGCAGTTCACCCAGCCACTGACCCAGGTCGCCGCGATGGCGAACCTGCTCCAGTCCGGGGTCGCCTCGGCGGAGCGGGTCTTCGACGTCCTGGACGCCGACGAGCAGAGCCCCGACCCGGCCGAGCCGGCCCGGCTCACGCAGCGGCACGGCCGGGTCGAGTTCGCGCACGTCTCCTTCCGGTACGAGCCGGACAAGCCGCTGATCGACGACCTGTCGCTGGTCGCCGAGCCGGGTCACACGGTGGCGATCGTCGGGCCGACCGGGGCCGGCAAGACCACCCTGGTCAACCTGGTGATGCGCTTCTACGAGCTGGACGCCGGACGGATCACCCTGGACGGGGTCGACCTCACCGAACTGCGCCGGGACACCCTGCGCGGCGAGATCGGCATGGTGCTCCAGGACACCTGGCTGTTCGGCGGGACGATCCGGGACAACATCGCGTACGGCAACCCGGAGGCGACCGAGGAGGAGATCCTCGCGGCGGCTCGGGCGACCTTCGTCGACCGGTTCGTCCGCAGCCTGCCGGACGGCTACGACACGGTCATCGACGAGGAGGGCAACAACGTCAGCGCGGGCGAGAAGCAGCTCATCACCATCGCCCGAGCGTTCCTGGCCGACCCGTCGCTGCTGATCCTGGACGAGGCGACGAGTTCGGTGGACACCCGTACCGAGGTGCTGCTCCAGCGGGCGATGGCGGCGCTGCGGGCGGACCGGACCAGCTTCGTGATCGCGCACCGCCTGTCGACCATCCGGGACGCCGACCTGATCCTGGTGATGGAGAGCGGCCGGATCGTCGAGCAGGGCAGCCACGCCGAACTGCTGGCCGCGCAGGGCGCGTACCACCGGCTTTACCACGCGCAGTTCTCCCAGCCGGTCGCCGACGTGGAGCCGGCCGTGGCGGCCGGGCCGGGCGGCGTAGCCGCCGGAGCCCCCCGACAGCGAGGCTGACGGCCGGCCGGCTGTCTCGGCCTCACCAGCCGATCAAGCCCACCCCGCTCCCCCGGGTGCGGGGTGGGCCGCTGCCCGGGGAGCCCCGGTTATCAGGTGGCGTGGTCGGGCGTGTGGACGGTGATCCACGGGGACGACGCGTCTAGTCAACCTCACGGAGCAGTCGCTCCACGGCGGTGAGCCGGTCGTGTAGGTCGGCAAGCTGTGTGGAGGTGTCGTCGAGGTGCTGCGCGATGGTCTGCTGCGTGGCGGCGACGGTCTGGGCGAGCTTCCGGTACTCCTGTTCGTGGCTCTGGACCGTCTTGGCACGCCAGGTGGCGAAGACCTGCCAGATGACGACAACCACCACGGCAGTCACCAGCGTGAAGATGGCGAGCACCAGGGTCATGGACCACGCGTCAGAGTCCATCAGGTCCCTCCTTCGTCCGACGCCTCCGCGCCGGCTTCTCCTGCTCGGGTTCGGTTGCGTCTCGGGCCGGCAGCGTGAGCGTGCCGACGGCCGCTGCCAGGATGCGCGCATCGAGACGGATCACGAAGGGGCTCAGTTCGTAGTACTTCATGGCCCTCCCGTCGGCATCGAGCTCGACGGTGGCCGACACCAGCCCGACTGCTTGCATGCGCCGCAGGTGTGCCTGTAGGAGCGGGCGGCTGATGCCGAGCTCCCGGGCCAGTTCGCTCACGTAGAACCGCCCACCGACCAGGGCAGCGATGATCCTCATCCGGTGGGGATTCGCCAGTGTTGCGAGCAGTTTCAGCAGCTCGTCGCCGGTGAGCTCGCCGTCACCTGGAACTCTGCTTGGCATATGCCAACGCATCATGGCGTATCTCGGGTGGGTCGTCAAACGGCCGGGTGAGTTGACGCCCGCGAAGGAGGTGTGCAAATCTCAATTTGCAGTGCCAACGAAGGCTTGCGCACGCAAAGCAACGCGTTTGAGGGGACCGATGGCGATGGCCACGCGTCGGACCCGGGCGCGGGACACCACGGTCACCCAGTGGTGAGGACGAGAGGCAGACGATGATGGATCAGGTCGTCCCTGTGCAGAGCCGGCCGGCTCCCGGAGCGGCGGGCCTACCGGCCGCCCGGGCGGCCGGGCTGAGCAAGGTCTACGGCAGCGGTTCGGGGCAGGTCGTGGCGCTCGACAACGTCGACGTACGAATCCCGGCCGGCCGGTTCACCGCCATCATGGGGCCGTCGGGATCGGGCAAGTCGACCCTGCTGCATTGCCTCGCGGGGCTCGATCGGCCGTCACAGGGCTCCGTGTACCTCGGCGACACCGCGTTGGAGAGCCTCTCCGACTCGGCGCTGACCGAGTTGCGTCGCCGCGAGATCGGGTTCGTGTTCCAGTCCTTCAACCTGGTGCCGACGCTCACCGCCGTCGAGAACATCACCCTGCCGCTGGCCATTGCCGGGCGACGTCCCGATCGGGGTCTGCTCAGGTCGCTGGTGAACGCACTCGGGCTGTCCCAGCGGCTACGGCACCGCCCGGCGGAGTTGTCCGGCGGACAGCAGCAGCGGGTGGCGCTCGCCCGGGCACTGGTGACCCGGCCCCGGGTGGTGTTCGCCGACGAGCCGACCGGCAACCTCGACTCCCGTACCGGTGCCGACCTGCTGGGTCTGATACGCCATTTCGTCGACGAGGATCGCCAGACGGTGGTGATGGTGACCCACGACCCCGCCGCTGCGGCCCGCGCCGACGAGGTCCTGTTCCTCGCCGACGGTCGGCTGCGTGACCACCTGCCCACACCCACCGTCGAGCAGGTGCTGCACCGACTCGCCGCGCTCGACCAGGGACGGTCCTGACCATGTGGCTGATCGGAGTACGCAATCTGCTGGCCCAGCGTGGGCGGCTGGTGCTGACGTTCATCACGGTCGTGCTCGGTGTCGCGTTCGCGTCCGGCACCCTCTTCTTCGCCGACAGCATCGGGGCCGGCGCCCGTGCCATCCGCACCGATGTGGCGGTGCTGGTGGCGCCCTCCCCCGGAGGCGAGGAAGTCGAGTACGACGCCCGCCCGACCCTGCTGCCGGCGGCGCAGCTTCCCCGCTTGGCGGCCATTCCCGGAGTCGCCGCGACCGACGGCATCGTCGACGGGTACGCGGCCGTGGTCGGCCAGGACGGCAAGGTCGTCCGGCCGGCCGGGTTCGCCAACGATCTCATCGGTACGAACTGGAGCGAGACCCCCCGACTGCGGCTGGTGGAGGGACGCGCGCCGGCCGGGCCGGGCGAGATCGCGGTCGAGCAGGTCGCCGCCCGCAACGGTGAGCTGACTCCCGGAACCCGGACCACCGCACTGCACGGGTCCGGTGCCGAAGAGGTCACCGTGGTGGGGATCTATCTCTACCAGCCCGCCCTCCGGGACGGTCCCGGCCGCGCACCCGCCCTCGCGTTCGACACCACCACCGCGCAACGGGTCCTCCAGCAACCGAACACGTTCACCTCGGTGGAACTCACCGCGGCACCCGGTGTCTCCACCCGCCAGCTCCGGGACGCCGTCGCCGCCACACTGCCCGCCGGGCTCGTGGCGCACGACGGTGCTCTCCTCGCCGAGCAGTCGCGCCAGCAGGAGGAGAGTGACGCGGGCACCACCGCCCAGATCCTGCTCTCCTTCACCCTGGTCGCCCTGCTGATCGGGGCGACCCTGATCGCCAACACGTTCGCCATGCTGGTCGGGCGGCGTGCCCGCGAGTTCGGCATGCTCCGGGCGATCGGTGCCACCCGCCGCCAGATCACGATGTTGGTGCTGGTCGAGGCGGCCGGGATCGGCGTGCTCGCCACCGCGGTGGGCATGCTGGTGGGCGTTGGCCTCGCCCTACCCATGATCGACTTTGCCGCGGGGCGGGATCCCGTCCTCGGGAACACCCTCCACGTCACGCCCCGGGCCGTACTGTCGAGCCTCGCCGTCGGCGTCCTGGTCACGGTCCTCGCGGCGTGGCTGCCCGCCCGCCGGGCCGCCGCCGTGCCACCCGTCACGGCTCTGCACGGCGACATCGTCCTCGTCCCCAAGGCCATGCGGGTACGCACCATCCTCGGGCTGGGCCTCGCCAGCATCGGCACGCTCTTCTGCCTGCTCGGCCTGCTCGGAAACAGGCCGCCGTTCACCGTGGCCGGAGTCGTCGGCGCCTTCACCATGCTCATCGCCGTCGTGCTGCTCGCCGCGGGGCTGGCCCGGGTGATACTGCGTCTGGTCGCGGCACCGATCAGGCACCGGCTGCTGCCGCGGCTCGCCGTCGAGAACGTGATGCGCAACCCCCGCCGGACCGCAGCGACCGTCTCTGCGCTGATGGTCGGCGTGGCGCTGGCCACCGGCATCGCCGTGTTCGCCGCCAGCGCCACGGAGGCGGACCGGACCGTCGTCGAACGGACCGTCCGGGCACCCTTCCTGGCGGCGAACATCGGCGGCGGGCAGATCAGCGAGGCCACGCTGGCCCGGATCCGGGCCGTGGCCGGCGTCACCTCGGCCGCCCCGATACGCCGCGAGACAGCCGGCACCGGTGAGGAGGGCTTCCCCCTGACCGCGGTCAACCCGGCCGCCCTCGGCTCGCTGCTCAACCTGGAGCTGGCCACCGGTACGCCCGACGGCCTGGCCACCGGCGCTCTCGCCCACGAGTCCCTGGCCGCGGAGCGCGATTGGTCGGTGGGTGACTCGGTCGACCTGACCCTCAACGGTCAACGGGTGAAGGTCGCCATCACCGGCCTCTACGCCGATGCCGCCCTACTCGGCGACGGGCTACTCGTCTCCGACGACTTCGCCGAACGGCACTTCCGACCCGGCAACGGCGACACCGTGGTCATCGGCGCGGACGACAACGAGTCGGAGCTGCGCTCCGGGCTGGAAGCCGCGCTCGCCGACCGCCCGGACGTACGCCTCTACACGCCGGCGCAGTACGCCGCCGAAGAAGCCGGCGCCTTCGCCATCCTCATCCGGATCGCCACCACCCTGCTGGCCCTGGCACTGGTCATCGCCGTTCTCGGGATCATCAACACCCTGGCGCTGTCCGTCCTGGAACGCACCGGCGAGGTCGGCCTGCTACGCGCCATCGGCATGCACCGGCGCCAGGTACGCATGATGATCACCGTCGAGTCGATGCTGATCGCCACCGTCGGTGGCGTACTCGGCATCACCGTCGGAATACTGCTCGGCGCGATGGTCCAGCACGCCGTTCTCGCCCGCCCGGTCACCGACGCCGCCATCCCACTCAGCCTGGCAGTGGGCGCCTTCGCGGCCATGGGAGTCGCCGGTGTCGTCGCCGCGCAGTGGCCGGCCCGCCGAGCCGCCCGCACCGACGTACTCGAAGCCATGCGCGCAGAGTAACGAGCGTGCTCCCGTCCCCGATCCTCAGCGGGCCAGTGCGGGCCGGCGCCTGGCCCGCTGAATCGGCGTACCGGAGATGTGTAGTGCGCGAATCGTCTCAGGCCATCTCGACGAGTCAGAGTCTGGCGAGGGCGGCCTGGAGCGGGTCGAGCCCGAGCGAGCCGAGGTCGAGCGCGGCCCGGTGGAACTCCTTGAGGTCGAAGTCGGCGCCCTTGCGGGCCTGGGCGTCCGCCCGCGCCTGCAACCAGATCCGCTCACCGACCTTGTACGACGGGGCCTGCCCCGGCCACCCCAGGTAGCGGTTCAGCTCGAAGCGCAGGTTCTCGTCCGGTACCCGGCAGTGTGCCCGCATGAACTCCCAGCCCAGCTCCGGGGTCCAGCGCTCGCCGGGACGGAAACCGAACGGGTTGTCCCGAGGAATCTCCAGCTCCAGGTGCATCCCGATGTCGACGATCACCCGGGCGGCCCGGAACGCCTGCCCGTCGAGCATGCCCAGCTTGTCGCCCGGGTCGGCGAGGTAGCCGAGCTCGTCCATCAGGCGTTCCGCGTACAGCGCCCAGCCCTCGCCGTGCCCGGAGGTCCAGCAGAGCAGCCGCTGCCACCGGTTGAGCAGGCCGGCGCGGACCTGGGTCTGCGCCACCTGGAGGTGGTGCCCGGGCACGCCCTCGTGGAAGACCGTGGTCACCTCGCGCCAGGTGGAGAACTCCGTGATGCCCTGCGGCACCGCCCACCACATCCGGCCCGGCCGCGAGAAGTCCTCGCTCGGGCCGGTGTAGTAGATCCCGCCGTCGCTGGTCGGCGCGAGGCAGCACTCGATCCGGCGGACCTGCTCGGGGATGTCGAAGTGGGTGCCGTGCAGTTCGGCGATCGCCTTGTCGGCCAGCGCCTGCATCCAGTCCCGGAACGCCTCCTTGCCCTGGATCCGCCGGGCCGGGTCGGCGTCCAGCGCGGTCACCGCCGCGTCGATGCTGGCGCCCGGGCCGGCGATCTGCGCGGCCACCGCGCGCATCTCGGCCTCCAACCGGGCCAGCTCCTCGAACCCCCAGGCGTACGTCTCCGCCAGGTCGACGCGGGCGCCGAGGAAGTACTGCGAGGCGAGTTCGTACCGGTCCCGGCCGGCGGCCTGCTTGGCCCGGCCCAGCGGGGCGAGTTCGTCCCGCAGGAAGTGCCCGAACTCGGCCGTGGCGGCGGTGGCCGCGGCCGCGCCCCGGCGCAGCTCGGCGGCGAGCGCCGGGGCGGCGGGGAGCCGCTCGACCAGGGAATGGAAGAAGTTGTCGCCGTCCGGGTCGGTCCAGATGTCACACTGCTTGGCGACCTCGACGATCTGCGCCCGGGAGCTGACGTGCCCAGCCCCGGCGGCGGTACGCAGGGTCGTCTTGTACGCGTCGAGCGCCCCGGCGAACTGGCCCAGCCGGGCGGCGATGTTGCCGACCGCCTCGGCGCCCTCGGTCGGCATCAGGTCGAAGACCTGCCGGAGTTCGTGCAGTCCGCTGGCGATGACGTTCAGTTCGCTGGCCGTCTCGCCCGCGTCGTACCGGGCGAGTTCCAGGCCGAGCCGCTCCTGCATCGCCTCCTTGGCGGTCCGCTCCGCCTCGGAGTCCGGCTCGGTGGCGTCGAGGGCGGTGAGCGTACGCCGGGTCAGCTCGGCCTGCGCCGCGAAGCCCTCCGGCGAGAGGTCACCGAGCTGGTCGTCGTACCCCCCGATGCCGACGAAGGTCGCGCCGATCGGATTGAGCCGGGCCCACTCGTCGACATAGCGATCAGCCAACTCGTTGATTCGTCCCACGCCACGACCCTACGTGATGGACCCGGCTCCACTCATCCGCGATACCCCGGCACCGGTCACCGGTCGCCGCACCTCCTCCACCCTCGCCGACGGTGCCGATCCGGGCGGCCGAGGGGTGTGTGCTACACCACCACGTGGTGAAACTCGCGAGATTTTGTCGGCCCCCTGCTGCAAAGTGTCAGGGGTGACTGCCGCTACCACTCCTGACAAGTCCGCCCTCAAGTCGTGGTTGCCGGGCTTCTTCGCCCTCGGCGCGATCTGGGGGTCGAGCTTCCTCTTCATCAAGGTCGGCATTCGGGAGATGCACCCGGTCTACGTCACTCTCGGCCGGGTCGGCGCGGGCGCGATCACCCTGCTGGTCGTGCTGGCGGTGCTCCGCGACCGGCTTCCCCGGGATCCGGTGCTGTGGCTGCACACCGCGCTCTACTCGGCGATCGGGGTCGCCCTGCCGTTCACCCTCTTCGGCTACGGCGAGCAGCGGGTCTCCTCGATGCTCGCCGGCATCTGGAACGCGACCACCCCACTGGTGGTGCTGCCGCTGGCGGTGCTGGTGTTCCGGACCGAGCGGATGACCGTACGCCGGGGGGTGGGGCTCGGGCTGGGCTTCGTCGGGGTGCTGGTGGTGCTGGGCGTCTGG
Source organism: Plantactinospora sp. DSM 117369 (assembly GCF_053764795.1). NCBI lineage: Bacteria > Bacillati > Actinomycetota > Actinomycetes > Micromonosporales > Micromonosporaceae > Plantactinospora > Plantactinospora sp. DSM 117369. The sequence goes on from NZ_CM132446.1 coordinate 299,505, forward strand.
CAGGGCCTCGGCGGTGCCCAGTTCACCGGCCAACTGCTCTGTTTCGCGGCGGCGGCCTGTTACGGCGTGGCCATCCCGTACCAGAAGCGGTTCGTCGCGGATCGGACCGAGTCCGGCCTGTCGCTCTCGGCCGCGCAGTTGCTGATGGCGACGGCGCAACTCGCGATCGCCGCGCCGCTGATCGCCGGTGCCCCGCCGGCACCGACCAGCCTCTCCGGCGAGGTGATCGCCAGCGTGCTGGCACTGGGCGCGCTCGGTACCGGCCTGGCCTTCGTGATCAACCTGCGCAACATCCGGGTGGCCGGCGCGAGCACGGCATCGACGGTCACCTACGTGATCCCGGTCTTCGCGGTGCTGATCGGGGTGCTCGCGCTCGGTGAGCACCTGGCCTGGTACCAGCCGGTCGGTGCGGCGATCGTGCTGGCCGGGGTGGCGGTCTCGCAGGGGCTGTTCGGCCGGCGGCGCCGCCCCGCCGTACCGGCCGGCATGCCGCCAGAGCTGACCCCGTCAGCCCGGGTGTGAGCCGGTCCAGTCGAGCAGCGCGTCGGCGGACCAGGTGTTGACGACCCGCTCCGCCGGTACGCCGCACCGGGCGGCCCGCTCACAGCCGAACCGCTGCCAGTCGAGTTGACCCGGTGCGTGCGCGTCGGTGTCGATGGCGAACCGGCAGCCCGCCTCCACGGCCAGCCGGATCAGCCGCTTCGGCGGGTCCTGCCGCTCCGGGCGAGAGTTGATCTCGACGGCCTTGTCGTACTCGGCGCAGGCGGCGAAGACGGCGTCGGCGTCGAAGTCGCTCGGCGGCCGGGTACGGGCCCGGTGCCCCCGATCGCCGGGACCGGTCACCCCGGGGGGCCGGGCGGCGACCATCCGCCCGGTGCAGTGCCCGAGGATGTCCAGGTGCGGGTTGGCGATCGCCGCCAGCATCCGCCTGGTCATCCGGGCCTTCGGGTCCCGCAGGTTGCTGTGCACCGAGCCGACCACCACGTCCAGCCGGGCCAGCAACTCCTCGTCCTGGTCCAGCGAGCCGTCGTCGAGGATGTCGACCTCGATGCCGGTGAGGATCCGGAAGCCCTCCGGCAGCGCGTCGTTGACCGCGGCGACGTAGTCGAGCTGTCTGCGCAGCCGGGCGGCGGTCAGCCCCCGGGCCACGGTCAGCCGGGGCGAGTGGTCGGTCAGTACCAGGTATTCGTGCCCCAGTTCGACGGCGGCGAGCGCCATCTCCTCGATCGGCGAACCCCCGTCCGACCAGTCGGAGTGGGTGTGGCAGTCGCCGCGCAGCGCCGCCCGCAGCGCGGTGGCCTCCTCGTCCAGGTCGAGTCCCTCGGTGGCCAGCAACCGGCGCAGATAGACCGGTTCCTCGCCGCGCAGCGACTCGGTGACGGTCCGCGCGGTCACGTCGCCGACGCCGGAGAGCTCGGTCAGGGTGCCGGCCTCGGCCCGGGTCGCCAGCTCCTCGGCGGGCAGCTCGGCCAGGGTTTTGGCCGCCGACCGGAACGCCTTGACCCGGAAGCTGGCCTCGTTCGCCCGTTCCAGCAGGAAGGCGATCCGACGCAGGTCGGCGAGGGGGTCGCGCCCGGTCATGCCGTCTCCTCGGTCCGCTCGGTCATGGGTGACCAGGTTAGTCAGCGGCCGGCGCCGGCGCGGGAACTCGCCGGCCGGTCCTGACCGGCCGGTACCGCACGGCGGAGACGCAACGGGGTTGCCGGTGTCGGTGCCTCGTCGTACTGTCCGTCCGCCGCTCCGCACCAGGAGGGTGGGCGGAGGCACCTGACGGGGGAGGACAAATCGTGGTCGCCACTTTCCGCGCGCTGGCGTCGGTGGTGATGCTCGCCGGGTTCTACGTCGTCGCGCTCGTCCAGTTGGGCGGCGCGGTGGCCCTGGCCATCTGGCTCAGCACGGTACTCAACGGCGCGATCGCACTGAAGATCGTGTTTCCGCTCTTTGTGGCCACGGTCGGCGCGGTCTCGGTCGCGCTCTGGAAGGCCATCCGAGCCCGGCCGGAGCCGCCGGAAGGGCAACCGGTCGGCCCCGACCAGGCCCCGGAGCTGTGGCGTACGGTGCACGAGCTGGCGGGCGTGGTCGGCACCCGGGTGCCGGACGAGATCCGGCTGCTGCCCGAGGTCAACGCGGCGGTGACCGAGGACGCCAAGCTGCTCGGCCTGGTCAGCGGCCGGCGCATCCTCTACATCGGACTCCCGCTGCTCCAGGCGATGAGCGTCGACCAGATCCGCTCGATACTCGCCCACGAGCTGGGGCACTACTCGGGCCGGCACACCCGGCTCGGTGCGGTGGCGTACCGGGGTCGGTTGGCCCTCGGCGGCACCATCAGCCGGATCGGCCCCCGCAACCCGGTCGGCTGGGTGTTCAGGGGCTATGCCCGGCTCTACCTGCTGGTCGACAACGCCGCCTCGCGACGGCAGGAGCTGGAGGCGGACCAGGCATCCGTGCAGGTCGCCGGCCGGGCCGCCGCCGCGTCCGCGCTGCGTGAACTGCCGGTACTCGACGCCGCCTGGGGCTTTTACTTCCAGCGGTACGTCCACCCCGGCTGGGAGGCCGGGTTCGTCCCGGACGACCTCTTCGGCGGCTTCTACGCCCTGATCGCCGCCCGCCAGGCCGAACTGGCGGAGCTGCGCGGCAACGAGCCGGACGCCGCCGGGTCGCGCTGGGACACTCACCCGCCGATCCCGGAGCGGATCTCGGCGATCGCCACCGCCCCCGACGTACGCCGGCCGGCCGACAACCGGCCCGGGTACGCGCTTCTCCCGGACATCGTCGCGCTCGGCCGTCGGCTACAGGACCGGACGGTCGAGGTCGGCGACCGCAAGGTGCTGCCCTGGCCGCAGTTCACCCACGCGATGGTCGCGGCGGGCGTGCAGCGGCAGACCGACGCCGTCTTCCGGGCGCTCGGCCGGTTCACCGGGGCGCCCGAGCCCGGGCTGCCGGTGCTGTTCCAGGTCGTGCAGGCGGGCAGGCTCGGTGAGTTCGCCGAGCAGTTCTTCTCGGACGCCACCCGTCGGGAGGCGGCCCGCAAGTTCGCCGAGCCGATGGAGACGCTGTTGCAGAGCGCCGCGGTGAGCGCGCAGGCGGCCTGGTGGCAGCACTCGTGGTCCGGGCCGGCCGAGCTGGTCGGGCGGGACGGCCGGCCGATCTCGTTCGCCGAGATCGCCGAGTTGGCCGTCTCGGCGCAGACCCTGCCCGAGGCGGTCGCCCGGCTGACCGCGCTCGGCATCGACCCGGCGCACGGCCGGGTGGTGCAGCGCCGGGCCACCGCGAACGGCGCCCGGCTGCTCGCCGCGCTCGCCAACGTCAAGGTCGACGGCGTCGACCACGACGTGCTGATGCTCAACCGCGGGCTGGTCTTCGTCGGCAACCCGGGCAAGGCCGACAAGGGTACGAAGCGGCTGCGTGAACTGGTCAGCTCCGCCCCGGTCGCCGAGCTGGCCGGTCGGCACCAGTTCCTGCCGTTCGAGGAGGTTGTCGGTGCCACGATCCGCAAGCAGGTGCCGCTGAGGGCCGAGCTCGTGCTGCACGACGGCCGCCGGCTGGCGTTGCAGGAGGCGTGGAGCAGCGAACTGCTGGAGAAGAACAGTCGGGACACCCTGCTGGAGGCGCTCAAGTCGTTCGACGAGCGCTGACCCCGCCCAGCTGGCAGGCCGGCCCGGTCACCGGCTCGCCGGCCGCCGGAATGCCGCCGTACCCTGGCGCTCATGCGCACGATCGACTGGGTTGACGGTGCCGTCGAACTGATCGACCAGACCGCCCTGCCGGGCCGGCTCACCGTACTCCGGGTGAGCACCGTCGATGACCTCGTCGCGGCGATCCAGCGGCTCGCGGTACGCGGCGCCCCGGCGCTCGGCGTGGCCGGTGCGCTCGGAGTCGCGCTCGCCGTAGCGCAGCCGGGCGACGTGGCGGCCGCCGTACGCCGGCTGGAGACCGCCCGGCCGACGGCGGTGAACCTGGCCCGGGGCGTACGCCGGGCCGCCGCCCGGCTGCCGGAGGGCGCCGACGCGGTCCTCGCCGAGGCGCTGGCGGTGCGGGACGAGGAGATCGCCGCGTCGGCCGCGATGGCCCGGCTCGGCGCCGACCTGCTGGCCGAACTCTGCGGGACCCGGCCCCGGCTGCTCACGCACTGCAACACCGGCGCGCTGGCGGCGGTGGTCGGCGGTACGGCCCTCGGGGCGGTGCTGGAACTGCACCGGCGGGACGCGCTCGGCGCGGTACTGGCCAGCGAGACCCGACCGCTGTTGCAGGGGGCCCGGCTGACCGCCTGGGAGCTGGGCCGGGCCGGGGTGCCGTACCGGGTCGCGGTGGACGGGGCGGGCCCGTTCCTGATGGCCCGGGGCGAGGTCGACGGGGTGGTGCTGGGCGCCGACCGGATCTGCGCCAACGGCGACGTGATCAACAAGATCGGCACGTACGCGCACGCGCTCGGTGCCCACCGGGCCGGCATTCCGTTCGTGGTCGTCGCGCCGGAGTCGACGGTCGACCCCGACACGGCCGACGGCGCGCGGGTCGAGATCGAGGACCGGGGCGCCGACGAGGTGCTGTCGTACGGCCGGACGCCGGCCGGCGACGGCCGACCGGCCGGGGTGGACGGTGTCGACGCGGTCAACCCGGCCTTCGACGTGACCCCCTACGAGCTGGTCACGGCGATCGTCACCGAGCGGCGGGTGATCAGGCTGGATCGGGGAGAGCGGGTCTGACCGCGGTGACCGTACGCCGGTCCTCGGCGACCCGGGTCACCCAGCCACCCGCCCGGCCGAGCCGGAGCAGCGCGTCGGGCCGGGCCGGCAGCTCCACCGCGCCGCCTGGCCGGGGTGGCCAGGCCAGCCGGGCCGCCGAGCCGGGCGCCAGCCAGCGCCGCAGCGCACCGATCGGGTCTGCCGAGCCGACCGCCGTGCGGGCGCCGTCCAGCTCCCGCAGTACCGCGTCCAGCGCCGGGCCGACCGCTGCCGCGTTGCCCCCGCACATCGCCGCGACCAGGTCCGGCCGGGTCGCCGCGACCCGGGTGCCGTCCCGGAACGAGCCGGCGGCCAGGGTGCCGGCCAGCGGGTCGTCGGCGGCGACCGCCGCGATCGCGGTGGCCAGCAGGTGCGGTACGTGACTGATCGCGGCCACCGCCCGGTCGTGTTCGGCGGCGACCGCCGGCACCACCCGCGCGCCGATGCCGGTCAGCAACGCCGCCAGTTCCAGCCAGTCGGCCACCGAGGTCGCCCCCGGTTCGAGGCAGAGCACCCAGGCGCAGCCGGTGAAGAGGGCCGGATCGGCGGCACCGAATCCGGAGGTCTCCCGGCCGGCCATCGGGTGGCCGCCGACGAATCCGGCCCGCCGGTCGGCGCCGCCGCGCAGGTGCCGGTCGACCAGTACGCGTACCGGCTCCTTGACCGAGGTGACGTCGGTGACCAGTCCGGTGTAGCCAGCTCCGGAGAGCTCGTCGAGTACCCCGGCCACCGCCGGCAGCGGTACGGCGATCACCACCAGATCGGCGCGGGCCACCGCGTCGCGTACCGTCCGGGCGACCTGCCAACGCTCGGCCGGCGGCGCCTGTGCGGCGGCGGTCCGGGCGGTGGCCCTGGTCGCGGGGTCGGCGTCGTAGCCGAGCACCGCATGACCGGTCGAGGCCAGTGCCCGCAGCACCGAGCCGCCGATGAGACCGAGCCCGATCACCGCGACGTCCACGACCGGAACTCTCGCACACCGGCCGCGGCTACGGCGCCTTCGGGCAGCCGTTGTCGGCGCGCCAATCCCTGACCTTGGCGGCCGGTGAGGTGTTCCGCTTCTTGCGCCAGGCGTCCAGGAACGACGCCGGCCAGACCACGCCGCGCCGGATCCACCAGTCGGCGGTCTTCTCGCACGGCGGCGAGATGCCGAAGTGCAGGTGGCAGACGTTGTTGGCGTTGCCGGTCCGGCCGACCGTGCCGACCTGCTGGCCGGCGCGCACCCGGACGCCCGCCTCGATCCCGCCGGTGACGTTGGTCAGGTGCGAGCCGTAGTAGCGGACCCCGTCGTCACCGAGCAGCGAGACCGCCTTGCCGCCGTTGTTGGGCCCCTGCGGCCCGGTCTTGCTGTACCGGTCGACCCGGCTCACCTCGAGGATCCGGCCGTTCGTGACAGCGACCACCGGCGAGCCGCAGTTGGCGAAGATGTCGGTGGCCGGGTACGCCGAGTGGGTCGGGTGGTAGGCGACGTTGCCCGTCTGCACCGGGAAGGCGTATGTGTGGCTGCCGCTGGTCGTCGGCGGCGGGGTGCTGGGCTTCTTCGACGGCGACCTGCTCGGCTTCGCGCTGGCGGTCGGCGTCGGCGCGGCGCTCGGCGTACCGTCGGCGGCCGCGCTCGTGGCCGGGCCGTCCATCGGCTCGAAGGCCGGTGCGCCGGTCGGCTGCCGCGTGTCGGCGCAGCCGGCGGCGAGCGCCGTCACCGTCACCAGCAGGACGGCGACCGGGTACCCCGGCAGCCGGCCGGGCCGGCCCCGTCCCGCTGATCCTCCCCATGGCATTCGGCCATAGTGGCAGACCGGCCCGGAGCTTGCCGGCCCGGCGGTCGGGCCCGTCGCGATCCGGTCGGTCGCCGGCCTCCGCCGGGTAGGCTGCGAACCGGGTGGACCGTCCGGAACGGGTGGCGTACCCAGGGGCGTGTGCACGCACGTGTGGGTGGAGAGGAGCGGGGTCATGGCGGAACAGCCGGCTCTGCAACCCCGGTCCGGCGTACCGCACCCCGCCCTGCCGCCGCCCGCCGTCGAGCCCCGGCCGGTCTGGCAGCCCCGACCCTTCGGGCACAGCCCGTCCGGCCTGTTTCCGGCCAGCCCGCCGCCCGTGCACACCCAGCCGACCTACCGGGAGCCCCATCCGGTACGCCCCGGAGCCGTCGCCGCGGGCGCCGCCTCAGCCGCCGCCTGGCTGGTCGCCTTCGGTCTGCTCGGTCACGGCCTGCGCGGATACGTGCTCTGGACGCTGCTGGCCGGCGGGATGGCCTGGCTCGTCGCGCTGCTGTTGACCGAGCGGGGCAACCGGGGAGCCGGCGCGGGCATCGCCCTGGCTACCGGGGTCGGCTGGGCTATCGCCGCAGCGGCCGTCGCGACCCGCTGGTACACCAGCGCCGACTGGCCGTTGTGGTAGCCGCTCGCCACCTCGCTGTCCCGCTCCGGGTGATCCGTACGGCCCGCGCCGCAGCTCGGGGCCGGTGCGGGGGAGGTACCGGAGTCTCCGAGAATCGTTCGGGACAGCCGCGCTGAGTGAGGTGATCGCTGCACACCGCGATCGGCCTTGACGAATCGGGCCCGACTCGGCACCCTCGGCGGTATGGCCTGGACAGAGCATCGGCTCGACCCTGACCGCAGCCGTCGTCGGTTGCAGCTCCTTGCCGAGCTCGCCGGGGCGAAGTCGGTGCGGGAGCGCGAACATCCCCGACGTGCCCGCGTCGATCGCCTGCGCGAACTGATCGCCACCCGTCGCCGCCTGGCGAACTGATCGCCACCCGTCGCCGCCTGGCGAACTGATCGCCACCCGTCGCCGCCCTGGCGACCTGACCGGCAGCCTCGTCCACTTCGATTCCCCGTCCCTCCTTCGGGGCGTTGCGTGGGCTCTGCCGGATACGACCGGATACCGTCACGCGTGACAGAGAGCCGGCTGTGCACCGTGAAGTCGGCGTGATGCGGCTGGGGGCCGCTGGGTAATTGGGGGGACCATGTCGTACTTCGCTGCGGCGGTGGTGCGCCGCCCGTCCGGCTGGGCCGCGACAGAAGTTGATCTGAATGGTGCGGCCGACATCGACGAGGTCGCCGACCTGCTCCGCGACGTCGACCAGGACGCCGAGATCTCCCTGCTCTTCGTCGAGTCCGACGACGCCTACCTGGCGATCATGCGTCTCGACGAGGGCGAGGACCTGCGGGTCTTCGGTTCGGACTCGGCGTTCGCCGAGGAGTCGCGGCTCGGTGCCCTGCTGGTCGGCGACATCAAGGCCCCGGCGCTCGGCATCGACGACGTGGTCGAGCCGGTGGAGCGCGCGGCCGCGTCGGCCAATGACGACGGCGAGAACGAACCGGCCGTCGATCCGGACGCCGATCCGGTGGGCGACGCCGACCTCCTCGCCGACCTCGGCATCTCGGCCCATCGCCTGCTCGCACTCTGCGCGCACGAGGGGATGCTGCCGGCCGACGTGACGGCGGAGGTCTGCCAGATCATCGGCTGTGGCAACGAGGTCGAGGAACTCCGCGAGGCGTGACCGGGCCGACGGGTCGACCTCCGGACGAATCAGACCTGCCCGACCTGCCGCTGACCGGGCGTCGGCACCGGCACGAGGGGTGGATGCGACGGGCGCTTGAAGTCTCCGGCGCCCCGCCCGGCCCCGGCCCGGCCCCTGCGCCGCCCGGCCGGGCGGCAGCGGCGGCCGTCGAGGCGTTGGCCGGGGACGTCCCGGTCGGAGCGGTGGTCTACGGTCCCGACGGTACGGAGTTGTCGAGCGCCCGCAACGAGCGTGAGCTGACCGGAGACCCCACCGCACACGCCGAGGTCTTGGCGCTGCGCCGGGCCGCCCGGGCCGTCGGCGCCTGGCGGCTGACCGGCTGCACCCTGGTGGTGACCCTGGAACCGTGCACGATGTGCGCCGGTGCGCTGGTGCTCGCCCGGATCTCCACGCTCGTTTTCGGCGCCTGGGAGCCGAAGACCGGTGCGGTGGGTTCGCTCTGGGACGTCGTACGCGACCGGCGGCTCAACCACCGACCCGAGGTGTACGGCGGCGTCCTGGAGGCCGAGTGCGCCGCCGCGCTCCGGGCCTTCTTCCGCTGACCGGTTCTGCACAGCTCCGGTCGGGGTTGTGCACACCCTGTGGATAACTCGAAATGCTTGTGGAAAACTCTGGCGTCACCGCAACGGCCAGCGGGTCAGCCGGGCATGATCCGGGCGTGCCCGGTCGCCGAGGCGGGGCCACCGGCGGGCAGGCCGGGATGGGGCGCGAGGGTCGCGGCCGCAAGGGCCGGCGGGGCGTACTCCGGGACAGCCTGGACCGGGGCCTCGGCCGGCAGCAGGACCGTGACGACCAACCCACCCCCGTGCCGGGGCTCGGCCCGGACCGAACCGCCGTGTGCGTTGGCGACCGCCCGGACGATCGACAGCCCGAGACCGAACCCGCGGCCACCGCCGACCCGCTCCTGGCGCAGCCGCCGGAACGGCTGGAACATCGTCTCGACCTCGTACCCCGGCACCACCGGCCCGGTGTTCGCCACCACCAGGGTCGCCCAGCCGTCGACCGTTGCGGTGTTGATCCAGACCTGGCCGCCGGTCGGGACGTTGTGCCGCAGCGCGTTCTCCAGCAGGTTCTGGGTCAGCCGCTCCAGCAGTACCGGATCCCCGGCGGTAGGTGCCGGAGCCAGGTGCCGGTGCAGCGGCAGCTCCGTACGCATCTGCTCGGCGACGTGCCCGACCACCTCGGCCAGGTCGATCCGGGTACGCTCCACCACCTGCTGCTCCGAGTCGGCCAGGGTGAGCAGCCCGTCGATCAGCCGTTCGTGCCGCTCGTTGACCGCCAGCAGCGTCTCGCCGAGCTGCTGCAACTCGGCCGGCGCGCCCGGCCGGGTGACCGCGAGCTCCAGCAGGGACCGGTTCAGCGCCAGCGGCGTACGCAGCTCGTGCGAGGCGTTGGCGACGAACCGCCGCTGCCCGTCGAAGGACTGGTCCAGCCGTTCCAGCATCAGGTCGAAGGTGTCGGCGAGTTCCTTTACCTCGTCCCGCGGGCCGTCCAGCGCGATCCGCTCGTGCAGCCCGCGACCGGCGGTGCCGGCTCCGGCGATCCGCCGGGCGGTGCCGGTGATCTGGTGCAGCGGTTGCAGCGCCCGGCCGGCGATCAGCCAGCCGAAGGCGAGGGCGGTTGCCGAGACCACGGCGAGCGCGATGCCGCCCTGGGTGAGCAGGGTCTCCAGCGCGTTCTCCCGGGCCTCGTCCTGCACCTGCCGGGCGAAGAGCCGGAGCTGTTCGGCGTTTTCCGGCGAGATTATCCGGCCCGGTGACGACCCGGGTGGCGGCTTGACGCCGCTGATCTGCACTCCCATGGTGCTGGGCATCCGCTGTTCGACCAGCACGTAGGTGACGGCGAGCAGCACCATCCCGGCGAGCAGGAAGAGGCCGCCGTAGACCAGGGTCAGGCGGGCCCGGATCGTCAGTCGTTTCATCGGATCTGATACCCCACTCCCGGCACGGTCTCGACGATCTGCGGATCGCCGAGCTTGCGGCGCAGCTTCATCACGGTCACCCGGACCACGTTGGTGAACGGGTCGATGTGCTCGTCCCAGGCCCGCTCCAGCAGCTCCTCGGCGGAGACCACCGCGCCGCCGGCCCGCATCAGCTCGGCGAGCACCGCGAACTCCTTGCGGGAGAGCGCGACGTACCGGCCGTCGCGGTAGACCTCGTGCCGGGCCGGGTCGACCACCAGGCCGGCCCGGGTCAGCTTCGGCGGCGCGGCCGGCCGAGCCCGCCGGATCAGCGCATGTACCCGGGCGGAGAGTTCGACCAGCGCGAACGGCTTGATCAGGTAGTCGTCGGCGCCCAGGGCCAGCCCGGCCACCCGGTCCCGGACCGCGGCCGCAGCGGTGAGCATCAGCACCCGGGTCTCGCCCCCGCCCTCCATGATCGCCCGGCACACGTCGTCGCCGTGCACCACCGGTAGGTCCCGGTCCAGCACCACCACGTCGTAGTCGTTGACGCCGAGCCGCTCCAGGGCCGCGTCGCCGTCGTACGCGACGTCGACCGCGAACGCCTCCCGGCGCAACCACTCGGCGACGGCGTCCGCCAACAGCTTCTCGTCCTCGACCACCAGTACCCGCACCGGTCCATGGTGACTCGGTCGCGGATAACCCCGCCGTAAACGTCGACGGTTACGCCCCGGATACGTGCCGCCGGCTTGACTTTGTCCGTATCGGCCGGCGAACCGCGCCGGCCCACGGAAGGAGTTGTGCCATGCGCCGACGAATGTCGGGCATCTGGCTGGCCCTCCCCCTCCTCGGCCTGGCGCTCGCCGGCTGCGCCAAGGCCGACGAGGGGCCGGGGGTGGCCACCGCCCAGGGCGGCGCCGGAGCCGGACCTACCGCCAGTGCCAGCGCCGCCGCGCTGAGCGACGAGGACCGCCGCCTGGAGTTTGCCAAGTGCATGCGGGAGAACGGGGTGGAGATGCCGGATCCGGAGCCGGGTCAGGGCGGGATCCGGATCCAGCGGAACCCGGGTGACGATCCGGCCAAGACGCAGGCGGCGATGGAGAAGTGCCGCCACCTGCTGCCGAACGGCGGCAAGATGGAACTCAACCCGGAGCAGGTTGAGCAGTTGCGCAAGATGGCGAAGTGCATGCGGGAGAACGGTGTGCCGGACTTCCCGGACCCGGGCCCGGACGGCACCATGCAGCTCGGCCAGGGCAACGGGATGAGGATGAACGACCCGAAGTTCCAGGCCGCGATGGAGAAGTGCCGGGGCGAGTTCCCGGTCCGGATCCGAGGTGGTGGCGAATGACGGCGGGCACCTCCGTGACCGAGACCGGCCCGTCTCCGGACGGGTCGGCTCCGGCCATCGCCGGATCGGGCGACGCCACGGGGGCGGTTCCGGCGGCCGGGAGCCGGCCGGGGCGGCGACGCCGGGGCGGTCGGGGCCGGGCGGTGGCGGTGGTGACCACCGCCGCGCTGGCGGTCGCCGCCGGAGTCGCCGCCGCCGTCGGCTTTGGCGGTGACGACCCGGGTACGGCCACCGCCAGCAACCTGCCACCGGCGAACGCCCAGGTCACCCGCCAGACGCTGATCGACTCGGAGACCGCCGACGGCGAACTGGGGTACGGCGAGACCCGTACCGTGGCGGCCCGGAAGGGGGGCACGATCACCTCGATCGCCGCCGCCGGTGCCCGGGTCACCCGGGGCAAGCCGCTCTACTCGGTCGACAACCAGAAGGTGGTGCTGCTCTACGGCGGGCTGCCGGCGTACCGGACGCTGCGCTCCGGTGACAGCGGCGAGGACGTCGAGCAGTTCGAGAAGAACCTGAGCGCGCTCGGCTACGACGGGTTCACCGTCGACGACGAGTACACCTCGGCCACCGCCGAGGCGGTGCAGGAGTGGCAGGAGGACCTCGGCCTCGACGAGACCGGCCGGGTCGAGTTGGGCCAGGTCGTCTACGCCACCGGCGAGGTCCGGGTGGACAGCACCGAGGCCGAGGTCGGCGACGCGGTGCAGCCCGGCGGCGGGGTGCTCAGCTACAGCGGTACCTCCCGGGTGGTCACCGTCTCGCTGGACGTGGACGACCAGCGGCTGGCCAAGCGGGGCGCCAAGGTCACGGTGACGCTCCCGGACGGCAAGGAGGTGGCCGGCACCATCGCCGCCACCGAGACGGTCATCGAGACCGGGGACGAGCAGAACGGGCCGGAGACCAAGATCGAGGTGACCGTCACCGCCGCCGACCCGAAGGCGTTGGCCGGGTTCGACAGCGCCTCGGTCGACGTGGCATTCACCGCGGCCCAGCGGGAGAACGTGCTCACCGTTCCGGTCGCCGCGCTGCTCGCCCTCGCCGAGGGTGGCTACGGCGTCGAGGTCGTCGAGGGCGACGCGACCCGGATCGTGGCGGTGCAGACCGGGATGTTCGCCTCCGGCCGAGTGGAGGTGACCGGCGACGGGCTGGTCGAGGGGGCGACCGTGGGGATGCCGAAGTGAGCCGGGACCTGGCGGCGTCGGGTACCGCGCTCGCCGATCCACCGGCCGGCACCGACGGGGTCGTGGTGCTCGACCGGGTCACGAAGGTCTATCCGGGCGGCGTTACCGCACTCGGTGGCGTCACCCTGACCGTCCGGCCGGGCGAACTGGTGGCGATCGTCGGGCCCTCCGGCTCCGGCAAGTCCACCATGCTGCACCTGATCGGCACCCTCGACCGGCCGTCGACCGGCACCGTGCACATCGACGGGTACGACGTGGCGAAGCTGTCGGACCGGCAGCTCTCCGCGCTCCGGTCGTCCCGGATCGGGTTCGTGTTCCAGCAGTTCCACCTCGCGCCGGGCGTACCGGTGCTGGACAACGTGGCGGACGGGCTGCTCTACGCCGGCGTACCCCTCGGGGAGCGGCGGCGGCGCGCGGAGGCCGCGTTGGTCCGGGTCGGGCTGGGGCACCGGCTCGACCACCGGCCGCACGAACTCTCCGGCGGCGAACGGCAACGGGTGGCGATCGCCCGGGCCGTGGTGGGAAACCCGGCGCTGTTGCTGGCCGACGAGCCGACCGGCAACCTCGACTCGACGTCCGGGGCCGGGGTGCTGGCGCTGCTGCGTGAGCTGAACGCCGCCGGAACCACGGTGGTGGTGATCACGCACGACCGGGAGATCGCGGCGAGCCTGCCCCGGCAGGTGCAGATGCGCGACGGCCTGGTGCTGGCGGACAGTGCTGCCCACGGTGGGCCCGGCAGCGGCCGGTTCGCGCCGATCGCGTCGAACGGGGCAGGCTGATGGCCGGGGGGAACGGCGGGGCACGCACCCGGCTGGTACCGGCCCGGATGCGGCCCCGCGACATCCTCCGGGTCGGCGGCGTCGGGCTGCGTACCCGGCCGCTGCGGGCGTTCCTCTCCGCGCTCGGCATCGCGATCGGCATCGCCGCGATGGTCGCGGTGGTCGGCATCTCGTCCTCGTCCCGGGCGGAACTGGACCGGATGCTCGACTCGCTCGGCACCAACCTGCTGACCGTCGCGCCCGGCAACACCATGTTCGGTGACGCGGCCCAGTTGCCGGAGGAGTCAATCGCGATGATCGGCCGGATCGGCCCGGTCCAGCAGGTCTCCGCCACCGGGCAGCTCTCCGAGGCCCGGGTGTACCGCTCGGACCAGATCCCCGAGGTGGAGAGCGGCGGGATCGCCGCCCGCGCGGCCCGGCTGGACCTGATCGACACGGTCGGGGCGACCATGGCCAGCGGTACCTGGCTGAACGGGGCGACGGCACGCTATCCGGCCGTCGTACTCGGGGCGACCGCGGCGGAACGGCTCGGGCTCGGCAAGGCCGGACCGGACGTACAGGTCTATCTCGGCAGTCGGTGGTTCACCGTGGTCGGGATCCTGGCACCGGTACCGCTGGCGCCGGAGCTGGACCTCTCCGCGCTGGTCGGCTGGGAGGCGGCCGCGTCGTACCTGGGCTTCGACGGGCACCCGACCACCGTCTACACCCGCTCGGCCGAGCAGTCGGTCGAGGCGGTGCAGACGGTACTCGGCGCCACCGCCAACCCGGAGGCGCCGAACGAGGTCAAGGTGTCCCGGCCGTCCGACGCGCTGGAGGCGCAGCAGGCCACCGACGAGGCGTTCACCGGGCTGCTGCTCGGACTCGGCGCGGTCGCGCTGCTGGTCGGCGGGGTGGGAGTCGCCAACACGATGGTGATCTCGGTGCTCGAACGGCGGGCCGAGATCGGGTTGCGCCGCTCGCTCGGCGCGACCCGGGGGCAGGTACGCACCCAGTTCCTCGCCGAGTCGCTGCTGCTCTCCGCCCTCGGCGGAGTCGGCGGAGTGCTGATCGGCATCGGGGTGACCTCGGGCTACGCCCTGTCCCGGGACTGGCCGACGGTGGTACCGAGCTGGGCGATGGTCGGCGGGGTCGGTGCGACCCTGCTGATCGGCGCCTTCGCCGGGCTCTACCCGGCGATCCGGGCCGCCCGGCTGGCCCCGACCGAGGCGCTCGCCACGCCGTGAGGAGGCGACCGGGTCAGGGGTACGGGCTTTTGCTTGTACTCCCGACCCGGTCGCGTCGTTTCCGTCAGGCGACGATGGTGTCGAGGGCGATCTCGACCATCTGGCTGAAGGTCTGCTCGCGCTCCTGGGCGGTGGTCTGCTCGCCCCGCTTGATGTGGTCGCTGACGGTCAGCAGCGTCAACGCCCGCGCCTTGAACCGGGCCGCGATCGTGTAGAGCGCCGCCGACTCCATCTCCACCGCCAGCACGCCGTAGTCGGCAAGGGTGTCGTAGAGACCCGGACGGTCGGTGTAGAAGGCGTCGGTGGCCAGGATCGGGCCGACCCGCATCGCGATGCCACGCCGCTGCGCCACCTCGACCGAGGTACGCAGCAGCCCGAAGTCGGCGACCGGGGCGTAGTCGATCAACCCGTCGAACCGCATCCGGTTCATGCTCGAGTCGGTCGACGAGCCGCTCGCCGCGATCACGTCCCGGAGCTGGAGGTCCTCGCTGAGGGCCCCGCACGAACCGACCCGGATCAGCGACCGTACGCCGTACTCGTTGATCAGCTCGTGCGCGTAGATGGAGGCGGACGGCATGCCCATGCCGGAGCCCTGGATCGAGACCTCGGTGCCGGACCAGCGGCCGGTGAAGCCGAGCATGCCGCGCACCGTCGAGTAGCACTTGGCGTCCTCGAGGTAGGTCTCCGCGATCCACTTGGCCCGCAGCGGGTCGCCCGGCATCAGGACCCGCTCGGCGATCTCACCGGGCTTGGCGCCAATGTGCGTACTCATGTGAGGTGATCCTGCCAGGTCGCTCCGGCCGATACCGCCGCGACGTCGCCCCGGTGCGTCGGGTACCCTACTCGGCGGTGGTGTGTCCGAGTGGCCTAAGGAGCACGCCTCGAAAGCGTGTGAGGGTTTACGCCCTCCGCGGGTTCAAATCCCGCCGCCACCGCCACTGAGCAGGCAAAACGCCCGGCAGGTCGGAAACGACCTACCGGGCGTTCGGCTTGTGGTCTCAGTTTTGGTCTCAGTTGCCGCTCAGGCGGCCGGTACGCGTACCCCGGCGGCGCCCCGGTCGTCATCGTCGAGCGGATCCTTCGGAGCCTCCCAGAGCAACCCGCCGACCCGCTTCGCGATGTCCCGGCGGACCTGTGTCGTCAAGTGCTGGTAGCGGACGGCTATGGCGGAGTTGGACCAGCCCATGATGCCCATCACGGCCCGCTCCGCCACGCCGAGGATCAGCAGCACCGTGGCGGCGGTGTGCCGGGCATCGTGCAGGCGGCCGTCCCGGAGTCCGGCCAGCTTGAGTAGCCGCTTCCACTCGTCGTAATCGGTCCGTGGGTTCACCGGCTCACCGGTCGGCGTGGCGAACAGCCAACCGCCGTCGTGCCAGAGCTGTCCCGCGTTCTGGTGCTCCTGGTCCTGCTCGTCTCGGTGCTTCCGGAGCAGCGTCACCAACTCGTCGGGCAGCCCGATGCTGCGGCGCCCGGCACGTGACTTCGTGTCGGCGGTAGCGGCCCGGGTTGGCTGCCGATCGGGGCAGTGTCCGCCGTACTTCCGGCCGCACGGTTCGGCGCAACCGTGCCGCCACTTCGGGCGTTGCCGACCACGGCGTACGACGAGGGTTCCGGCGTCCAGGTCGACATCTGCCCACTTCAAGCCGAGGGCTTCGCCCTGACGGAGGCCGAGGGCAAGCGCGATTGCCCATCGGGCGCTGTTCCGTCGTGACGATGCCGCTGTCATGAGTCGCTGTACCTCCGCGACCGAGTAAGGCTCAATCTCGTCGTCGGGGAGGCGTGGCGCCTTGGCCAGCGAGGCGGGATTGCGGGTGAGGTGACCACGGCGCACTGCCTCATTGAGCGCCGTTCGGATTGTCCGATGGGCCTGGTGCGCGGTAGCCGGTGCGCTTCCGTTCGCCTGCATCCGCGCGTAGAACCGTTCAAGGTGTTCCGGCTCAAGCCGGTCAATCCGGTGGGCGCCGAGACCAGGGATCAGATGCCGGTTCACGGCGACGCGGTAGCCGGCAATGGTGTTCTCCCGTACGGATGGCGCGGCGATGTTCTCGACCCAATGCGTGAGCCAGGTCTTCACCGTCCAGCGCTGCCCAGGCTTGCGAACCGTGCCGCTGTCCCGGTCCCGTTCCAGTTGGCGAACCTTCTTGGTAACGGCGGCCTCGGTCTTACCGCGAACGTGTCGCCGGTCCGGGGTGCCGTCGTCCTTGGCGCCGACCGTGACCCGTCCGTGCCACGAACCATCGGCGTTCACTAGGTTCGTTGGCTGGACCTCACGCGCTAAACGAGTGGACGCGCTGGAGGATGTCGAGAAGCCGGCGTGATTATTTTCAGTACTTGATCAAGGCGGCCCGCTTCGTAGGCGGCACGCGCCGCCGACCAGGCGCCGGGCCTCCGGCCCGCCGCCGACGCCTTGCCGCTTCGTTCCGGGCGTCGACGGTAGAGCCCGCCGTCCGCCACCGCCCCACACTCCGTGGACCAGGCCGGGGCCAGAGTGACAAGGTGGAGCGCTATCCTGGACGTAGGACCTTGTCACCCTTGGTCCTGGCCTGACCCTGGTGTAGTCCCGACGCGAGGCCCGAGTCTCGCCGGAGCTGATTCGCTAGTAACTATGAGATCCGAATAGGGACCTCAACAATCGGAGTCATCGGTTCAAGGTAGGTCGCATACTTACGCAAGACCTGGTCGTAGAGGTCTGTAGTTCTCTTATTCGTTACCGTAACGACAAGGGCGTACCTGACTCTCTCTGCGGTGGAGCCGGAACCGCCCGCCTCTCTCGGCACATAGTGAATCTCAAAGGCCGGATCGCTCAATGCGCGGCGGAAGTTATGTGAGCGATGGAGGGTCGTCTCCCACTTATACCCCTTGCGTCGTCGCTCCTCCTCCGAGGCGTAGTCGCTGCTGATGAAGAAGGGAACCGACTTCGGAGTTGTGCTGCCCTTGTAAAAATTCTGCGAGTTGGGACGGAAGCTAATGTCAAGACCAGCGCGAGTGTAACTCCCCGGATCCTGCGGATCAGTGGGGGTGGCGTAACAGATAGTGGCGGCAATGGTGGTCTCTCCTGGCAATCGCACATCGGGGAGCGGGATGGGTGCCCGAAGAATCTGACTTGGCGTCAGCTCTCCCTGATAAACCACTCGTGCAACCCCGTCAGGGCAGGTCACAAGCTCATCGATGTTCTCTGGAATTTTTCCCCATCCCGTGTGGACCGAACCACTCGGGTGACTTTGTGCGCCGTGAATAAGCAACGCCTTGAGCGCAAGCGGGGAGATGCGAGAGCCGAAGTGGGCCCTAACGCCGGCCGCGATCCTCAACGCAGCCGGGCTTGCGAAGCTTGTGCCAGCCGTCGGGATAGCATTCGGTTTGCCAGTAGCGAAAACATAGAAAGGTTCTTGCGCTGAGCCACCAAAGGCTAGGACATCCGGCTTTACGACCCCTGGGCGTCGCCCAGGTCCGATTGAGCTGTAGCTGGCCCTCGACCAGTCACCGCGCCGGCTGTCGCTAGCGCCGATGCACAGCCCATTAACGGAGTCGCTCGGCACCTGAATGCGGGCGTTACCCGATGCGTGGTCGAGGTCACCGGTGTTGCCTACAGCAAGAGTCGCGAGTGTGGCGCCGTCAGCTAGGTGCTGATCCAGGACGGCGGTCCATGTGTGGACCTCATCGTCTTCAATCGCGCAGCTTGGACCGAGGCTCATGTTGGCGAACTCATGACGTCGCTCTGCTAGCACATTTTCGATACGGCGGAGGACGTCGTACAACTCAAGCGGCGAGCTGAGGCAGACATCATCGACCACCCGGTAGTTGTCGACCACCCCGTAAGGTCGCGGTGCGGGCTCACCAGGAACAAGCGACCCGAAGAGAAGAGCAGAGGTGACCTTAGTCCCGTGGTCCAGAGCTTCGGTGACTGAGGCGCCGACCCCCAGCGCCTCATGCTCCGAAGCCCAACGGTCGAGCACCGTGTCTTTCAAGAACCCCCCGTCGAAGACCGCGATTCTTAGGTCGGGATCGACGGGGTCGTCTGTTGGAAGCGGCGACGATTGGCCTGCGGGTGGGCCAAAGGACCTTTCGATCGGATGAACCATCCGAAGAGACGGGATAGGCCGAATTACGCGGAGGAATGAGAACGAGGAAAGTTGGTTCAGGCTAACTGGGTTGGCGTGTACCGGAAGATAGCAAAGGCCACCCGCGAACAACACTCTGTCCATGTCCGGATCTGCGCCGACGCTTAGCGCAAATTGCTCGAAAGCTTCTAGGATGTAGGAAGAGGAGCGAAGGGCGGACGCGTGCAGGACCGCCTCGTAAGGAACCACCCGCTTCCTCGGCTTGGGAACGCGTAGACGATCCGCGAGTTGCGGCGCGCGGATCGCCTCAAGACGAGGGAGCTGTTCTGCGACTTGGCGTTGCGAAGGCAATCCGGCGGTAAGACTGTCGGCGAACGCTCGGAATGCTGAACGCTGACCCGCGACGAAGATCTCCGTGGCGTTGAGCGGCTGGGTCGGGTGTTCCTCCTTAGAGGTCTTTTCTGGCACAAGGGAGGTGGGTCGGCTTCCCACCGATCTCAGCCGGAACTCATCAAATAGGCGTTCTGGGAAGTATGACTTTGCTAACCACTCTGGATGCAGTGTCATTAGCTCGACGGACTCGCCCTCAGGACATGCTGCGCGGGGCAACCTTTCGATCTCGTCCGTGGCGGTTCGCGCCTGCGGGGCAAGGCGCAGCCGAGCCTCGTCAGGTGTATACGGCAGGTCTTTCGGCCCGCCTCCCGAGTTCCGCCAAACCCGTTCAGTCAGTCGTTCGCCATATCCGAGCAAGAATCGAGGTCGTTCAGGCATAGGCCAATCCTCCCCACATTTCGTTGGCCTACTTCAAGTGTTTGCGCAAGGTTTCTCTACTTACTCGCGTCAGCTCCTGAGTGCGCCTCTGAGACAAGCCACAGTCGCGAACGAGGCGAAGGGCAACTTCGACCCTCTGAGCTTGACTCAGTCCACGGATCTTTTCCGTAATGATGCCTTGCAGCTCCTCTCGTAGTGGAGTCCTTTCCACAACCGCTCGCCGTCGAGCGTCGGTTACCACCCGCTCCACCTCACTGAACGATGCCCCGGCTAAAGACTCAGACAACACGACAACCAAGTCATCGTCTTGAGGGTCCATCGATAGTAGTTGTTTGAGGGCGCGAGCGATCGCCGGTGAATCAGGTGTCGGAAACTTGACAACATGATCGAAGCGTCGCCATACGGCGGGGTCTAGTAGGTCCGCATGGTTGGTTGCGGCGAGAAGGATGGAGGTGTTAGGCCAGTCGTCGATCTCCTGAAGAAGTACGGTTACGAGCCGCTTTAGCTCGCCAATCTCTGTAACGTCGTCCCGACGCTTCGCAACGGCGTCAAGCTCGTCGAGCAGGAGAACGCAAGGTCCGCTCTTTGCGTAGTCCAACACCCGGCGTACGTTAACGCCGGTGCGGCCGAGGAAGCTGCTCATGACGGCAGAGAGATCGAGCACGAGGAGCGGAAGCCCCAGCTCCGCAGCGAGCCAGCGTGCACTGAGGGTCTTGCCTACGCCTGGCGGGCCGACGAAAAGGGCAGTGCGGCTTGGTGCGAGCCCAGCAGCGACGAGGCGGTCCATGTGTAGTCGCTCGTTGCGAAGGGCGAGCAGGTGACGCTCAACGTCGGGCACAAGGACGGGCGTCGTCTCTAAGGCCTGGACGTCGTGTCGAATCAACGGGAGTCGGCTGTCAAGATCCACAGGAGCGGGCGCAGACGTCGCCGATCTGAGTGGGGTGTCTCGCGACGGTGCCTCTCGGAGGAGGTCGAGCAGCTTGCGGCCCAACTCAGGACGAAGCCGACCGTAGCGGCGGGCCAGTCGTTGTGCGTATTGGTGGATGTCCTGCTCTCGCCCGGCCAGTGCAAGGCGAGTCATGTGGACCAGGTCGCCGTCAAGATCGACGATGTGGTCCGGTACGCGAGGTGGGGATTGGGCTGCCACATAAGGATACTACCGGCATGCTGGACCACTTTTCTATCCGGCTGACCAAACTGGTCCGCTACGTTCGAGGAGATCGACGGCGCCGTGCGCTCAGACTGGGTCGAGCTCGATCGAAGCGAGGCAGCGCCGCCCCTACAGCTACGGCGAGGAACTCTAGGCTGACCCGTCGTGTGCCTAGCCTGCGGAGAGGTGGAATGGGTCAGGAATGAACGTGAGGGTGCAGTCTTCCGTGTCCCCTGTGTCCCTTGTGTCCACTCGCGGTTGAGCTGCGCAAACGCCGGGGACACCGGAGGGACGGGACGTCGCATGAAGCGGTCTTTGAGTGCAGCGATACCGGGACGGACTTCGCCCGTGGGCCATTGGCGGGCCATTAGGCCGGGCCGTTGGGGTCACTCCAGGCCGCCGCTCGGCGGGTAGTCGGGCTGGGTGTCGTAGCGGTCGCAAGAGGATCTTGTGCGGTTTCCCAAGCTGATGGTCCTGCTACTGAAGAGCCTGAGTGGCTAGGGGAGGTGGTCTCAGTTGTGGTCTCATTCGCTGCCGTACGCGGCTGTCCATGCCGGTCCGACGGGCGAGCGGACTGCTGGTCATGGCCACTGCCGGACCGGTCCGAACGCTTGATCGCAGACCTCGAAAGCGTGTGAGGGTTCACGCCCTCCGCGGGTTCAAATCCCGCCGCCACCGCTCATGAACAGCCAATCTAGCCTCGGTCCTTCAGTAAGGGCGGACGGTGGCGGTGGCCGGGAACGCGAAAGTGCCTTCTGATCTGGAACGATGGGACTTGTCTAGGGTTCCATCTGTCCGTCTCGGAAGGCACTTCCAGGGTGCAGGGTACCGGCACGCGTCCGAAGGTTGTCGTCACTGGTGGGGCTCGGGGTGTGGTCGGTCATGCCGGCACTCGGCTGCTCGCTGATCTGGCTGACAAGACCGGTTTGAGCAGCGGTTTCGTTCAGGCGTTGGGGTTGGACCGGGTGCGCCGGTCGGTGCATAAGCCGGGCCGGGTCGCGGTCGATCTGGCGGTGTTGCTGGCCGACGGCGGCGAGGCGATCGCGGACCTGGCGGTGTTGCGGCAGCAGCCGGGCCTGTTCGGGCCGGTGGCCTCGGACGCGACCGCGTGGCGGGTCCTCGACGGCATCGACGAGTCGGCCCTGCGGCGGCTGCGGGCCGCTCGCGCCGCCGCCCGGGAACTGGCCTGGGCCCAACTGGCCGAGACCCGCCGGTCGCTGCCGGCAACGACGATCCTGGGCCGGGTGTTGCCGGGGTTCGTCCTGGACATCGACGCGACGATCGTGCTGTCGCATTCGGAGAAAGAAGCGGCGGCGCCGACCTGGAAACACACGTTCGGTTTCCATCCGCTGCTGTGTTTCCTCGACGCGACCGGGGAGGCTTTGGCCGGCCTGCTGCGGCCGGGCAACGCCGGATCTAACACCGCCGCCGATCACGTCACCGTCCTCGACCACGCCCTCACGCAGATCCCCGAGCAGCATCGTTACGGCAATCCGATCCTCATCCGCTCCGATTCAGCGGGCAGCAGCCACGCGTTCCTGGCCCACATCCGCAGGCTGCGTGAGCATGGCCTGGACACCGAGTTCTCCGTCGGTGTCGCGATCGGCGAGCCGGTCCGGGCGGCGGTCACTGCCGCCCGGGTCTGGATCCCCGCTCTGGACGGCGATGGCAGCCTGCGCGACGCGGCGCAGGTCACGGAGCTGACTGACCTGATCGACCCTGCCGTGCTGGCCGGATTCCCGTCCGGTACGAGGCTGATCTGCCGACGCGAGGTCCCGCACCCCGGCGCGCAGCTGTCGCTATTCGACCAGGTCAACGGCATGCGGCACCAGGTCTTCGCCACCGACACACCACACGGCAGCGGCCTGTCGATCCAGTTCCTGGAGGTCCGCCACCGCGCGCACGCCCGGGTCGAGGACCGCATCCGCTGTGGCAAGACCACCGGGTTCGGCCGGTTCCCGTCCCGGCAGTTCGCGATCAACCAGGCCTGGCTCGAACTCGCCCTGACCGGCATCGACCTGCTCGCCTGGACCCGGCACCTCCTGCTCGACGGGCCCATCGCTCTGGCCGAGCCGAAGAAACTGCGCTACCGGCTGCTGCACGTCGCGGCGAAGATCAGCCGCACCGCCCGGACCACCACCCTGCGCATCGCCGAAGGATGGCCCTGGACCGAACACCTCATCCGGGCCTTCCACCGGCTCAGCGAACTACCCGAACCCGTTACCTGACAACGAAATCCGCGGCACCAGCGACCAGGACTTACGGAGCAACCCGGCCCGCGGCCGGGCGACACCGCCTGCCCACAGCCACCATCACCAATCCCGAACCACCACGATCAATCACCGCACCAAGCACCACCGCTTAATGAAAGACGGAGGCTAGTGGTCTCTCGACCCGTGGTCCACCGGCTTGTCAGGGAGCCGGACGCTGTGGTGCCAGTCGTTGTGATCGGTTGGGCGGTCGCCGGGCTCAGGTGTTCATCGCGTCAACGCGGGCTGTGCAGCATCTACCCGAACACGACGCTGAGCCGGCCTCCGTCCCGTCTCCACCTGGTCCCGCACCGATCAGTCTCGACCGATCCTCTGCGGTGGCGGCGCCTGGCACCCGGATTCCGCACCCTGTCGCCCGTCCGGACATCGCCGGCAACCCGATCGTGTCAGTTCGACCTGCCCCGACGCCGTCGGTCGATGCTCCGATCCGATGAGTGAGTCGGGCATCTTGATCTTGACGGTAGGTCACTCCGCCTGATCTATCGACCGGGTTCCCTGATCACTTAGCGTCGATGCCGAGACCAGGATCTGGTCACGGAGAGGAGTCCACTGTGCTCACATCGACTGAACCGAGCGCGCCGGCCCGCAGGTCCCGCCGCGCCGCGACCATCACGCGGCGCGCCGGCCTGGCGCTGGGGCTGACCGCCGCGATGAGCGGCGTCGCGTTCGTGGGGGCGAGTCCGGCGATGGCCGCTCCCGCCTGCGGCTCGGAACGGGCCTACATCCACCAGACGCCGCCGGGCGGCAGCGGTGGCGGCCCCAGCATCGACAGCCTGTTCAACCCGACCGAGTTCAACATCAGCGCCAGCGCCGCCTCGGTCCGCAACGTGTTCCTGGCCGGTGTGCACCGGCCGCGCCGCTCGATCGTGTTCAACTTCTACAACCAGGACAACGCCCTCATCCGGCAGTACACGACCACGGCCTCCGACGACGGCGGTGTGGTCCGCCAGGAGCAGAACGTCATTCCGTGGGACTACGGGGTCGGTACCCGCATCCGGTTCACCGCCGTCATCCGTACCCGGTGCGGCGGCGACGACGTGCCGAAGACCGTGAACGTGGGATCCATCAACACCGTTCCGTGATCCGGCGTCCGACCGTGGCCAGCCACTCGCCGCCCAGCAAGCAGGGGTTGGCCACGGTCGGGCGGGCATCAGCGAAGGGAGTCCCCTGTGGCAACGATGACAGAACCGGGCACGGGTACGTCCCTGCCGGCCGTGACCACCTCGCGGCGTACCGGCCTGGCGCTGGCGCTGGCCGTGGCGGCCGCCGTCGGCGCCGCGCTGGCCGGTGCGGGTCCCGCCCAGGCCGCTCCCCCGGCCTGCGGTCAGGAGTACGCCGCGTTCTACCTGACGACCGCCGACGGCCAGCCGCCGGGGCCGGGTGACGGCAGCGACAGCCGGAACCCTCGGGACGTCTACGTCTACGTCAGCGTCAGCGGCCCTGCCCGGTACGTCGCGCTGAGCGGCGTCCACCGACCGCGCCGCCCGATCGTCTTCACCTTCGTCAACCAGGATGACGTCGTCGTCCGGCAGTACGCGACCACGCCGTCCGACGACAGCGGTGTCATCCGTCCCGAGCGGAACCTCATTCCGTGGAACTACCCGGTCGGTACCCGGCTCCGGGTCAACGCCGTCATCCGCACCCGATGCGACGGCGACGACGTGCCGAAGTCCGTGTATGTCGGAGCCATCAACACCGTTCCGTGATCCGGCGCTCCACCGTGGCCAGCCCGCACCGCCCGCCCGGGCGACGGCTGGCCACGGCCGCCCTCAACGAAGGGAGTTCCACCGTGGCAACGACGACAATATGGAGTACGGCTGCCTCGCGGTGCAGGGTGAGCGTCTTGCGCCGCCTCGGACAGGTGTTGGTGCTGGTACTGGCCGTGGCGGTCACCGCCGGTGCCGCGCTGGCTGGCGGCCGGCCCGCCCAGGCCGCTTCCCCGCCCTGCGGCCAGGAGCACGCCGGGTTCGCCCAGACGACGGTCGACGGCCGGGGGCAGGGCCGGAGCAGTGACAGCCTCTACGGCCCGCAGGACATCTACATCAGCGACAGCGACCTGGAGCATCGGTACCTCGTCCTGTACGGCCAGCACCGGCCGGACCGGACCATATTGTTCACCTTCAGCTACGGCAACGGCATCATCGTCCGCTCCGTCGAGATCTCGGCACCGACCGTGATCCCCTGGGCAGGTCCGGTCGGCTCCCGGCTCCTGGTCCACGCCGTCCTGCACACCAGGTGCGGCGGGGACGACGTACCCCGACGCGTCTACGTCGGCGCGATCAACACCACACCCTGACGCGGACACCCTCGGACCGGGCCACTTCCCGAACCCCCGACCAGTAGAGGTGCCTCGACCAGCAGAGGCCCCGACCAGCAGAGGACCAGCAGAAGCCCGACCAGTAGAGGAGCCGCACCCACCCGCTCCGCGGTGATCGCGTTCAGTTGCTCTCCAGTTGCGCCTGCCAGCATCTCTCCGGGGAAGAAATGCCTGGCACCGGGGGGTGGAGAGCATTGTCGCACTGGTCGCCGACTGCGTGGCCCTTCGAGGGGCGGGAGGCGGAACTGGCGTCCGTGGCCGAGGCGTTCACCGGCTCGGCCACGAACGCCGTACTGATCACGGCTTCCGCCGGGATGGGGAAGACCCGGCTGGCCCGGGAGGCGCTGCACCGGCTGGGGTGCCGTACCCGGTGGATTGCCGCGACCCGGGCCGCCACCGCGATCCCGTTCGGCGCGCTGGCCCATCTGCTGCCCGACGAGACGTCGATCCCGGCCGGTCCGGTGGGGCTGGTACGCGCCATCACGGCACAGGTCGCCGGCTGGGGCGGACGGGCCCGGATGGCCGTCGGGGTGGACGACGCGCACCTGCTCGACGACGCCTCCAGTACGGTCGTCGCCAACCTGGTCTCCAGCTCGGCGGCGTTCGTGGTGCTGACCGTGCGTGCCGGGGAACCGCTCGCCGACTGCCTGGCCCGGCTTGCCAAGGAGGGCGAGGCCGTACTGCTGGACCTGGCTCCGCTGCCGACCCCGGTCATCGACCGGCTGATCGACCACAGCACCGGGGGCATGGTGGACACGATCGAGCGGCGTCGACTGCGTACCGGCGCCTGGGGCAATCCGCTGGCGCTGCGCGAACTGCTGCACGGCGCGGTCGCGGGCGGGCTGACCGACCTGGTGGCCGCCCGGCTGGACCGGCTCGTCCCGGCCACCCGCAGAGTTGTCGAGCTGGTGGCCTGTGGCGAGCCGGTGCCACTGGCCTTCCTCGAACGGCTCGCCGGCTCCGAGGTGGTCGCCACCGCCGAGGAGAGCGGTCTGGTGGTCGCCGAGCGGGACGGCGCCCGGGTGCAGGCCCGACTCGACCATCCGCTCTTCGGCGAGGTGCTGCGTACCCGGATGCCCGGCGCCCGGTCGCGGCAGGCGTACCGGGAGCTCGCCGAGGTGTTGGCGGCGACTCCGCTGCGGCGCCGGGACGACACCCTGCGTGCCGCGTTGTGGCAGGTGGAGGGAGGCCGGATCACCCGGGCCGACCTGGTCCGGGAGGGCGCCCGGCAGGCTATCGGCCGGTCCGGGCTCGACCTGGCGGAGCGGCTGGCCCGGGCGGCCCGGGAGGCCGAACCGGGCCCGCCGGCCGACCGGCTGCTCGCCGAGATACTGGAATACCAGGGGCGCAGCGACGAGGCGGCGGCGCTGCTCCCGGTGACCCCGCCGGACCAGTTGACCGAACGGCTGGCGTGGGCCGGGACCCGGGCCGACTGGTTCTACTGGGGACGTGGCGATCTGGCCACCGCCGAACGGGTCCTGGACAGCGCCGCCGGGCATCCCCGGATCGAAAGCGCGCGGGCGTTCATCCTCGTCTTCGCCGGCCGCTGCGCGGATGCGCTGCGCAGCGCCGAGACGGTGCTGGACGGTGACCACGACGACCCGCAGGCGCTGGTCTGGGCTGCCGCCGCGGCCACCGCCTCGCTGGGCTTCCTCGGCGACCTCGACCGTTCCCAGGCGGTCCGCCGCCGTGGCCTGGCGGCCGCCACCGCGCACGCCGGGACGCTGCCGTGGGGGGCGTTCCAGATCGGGATCGCGGCCTGTCTGGCCCACCTGGCCGCCGGATATCCGGACACCGCGGCGGCGATCGCCGCCGAGGGCTACCGCACCGCCACCAGCGGCGGCGTACCGATGATGATCAGTGCCTGGGCGCTCTACGAGGGCATCATCGCCACCACCCAGGGCCGGCTCCAGCACGCCGAACGGCGACTCGCCGAGGCGCGCGCCGGGTTCGACCAGAGCGACACGTTCCGGTTGCGGCGCAGCTGCCTGGCCGCACAGTCCTTCGGGTACGCCATCCGTGGCCAGCACCGGGTCGCCGTCGAGTTGATGGCCGACGCCGACCGGACCGACAACGGTACGAACCAGGTGTTCGCCCCGTGGATCGCCACCTGGCGCGGCTGGCTGGCCCTGGCCGGCGGGGACACCGCCACCGCGATCCGGCACGCCGAACGCGGTGCCGAGCTGGCTGCCGCCGCCGGCATGCCGTGCGTGGAGGCCCAGGCCCGCTACGACACGGTCCGGCTGGGCGGCCGCACCGACCTGGCCCGGATGGCGGCACTGCCGGGCCCGGTCCCGGGCCTGTTCGCCGCCGCCGCCCGGGCACTGTCCGAACACGACGGACCGGTGATGGTACGCGTCGCGGAGCAACTCGCCGGACTCGGTCATCACCTCGTCGCCGCCGAACTGGCCACCGCGGCCGGCCGGGTACTCCGGTCCACCGGCTACCACGCCCGGGCCGCCTTGGCGCAGGCTGCTGCCGCCGAGTGGCGGGCCAACTGCCCGGAGGCGCGTACGCCCCTGCTGGCCCGCCCCGACCTCGGGAACCTGCTGACCGTACGGGAGCGGCAGATCGCCCTGCTCGCGACCCGGCAGGCCAGCAGGTCCATCGCCGAACAGCTCGGCCTGGCCCTGCCCACGGTCAACAACACGCTCGGCCGCGTCTACACCAAGCTCGGCATCACCGGACGGGCACAACTGCGCACCCTGCTCGACGCACCGGAGGGGCCGGACGGCGGGGACTGACTGGCCAGCTCTGCCCAGCGACCAGATCATCGTGCCACCCAACCGCTCCGCGCGGACGTACAGCGTCTTCAAGGACTCACCGGGCGTTTCGGTGTATCGAGGGCTAACCGGTCTTGGTCCTTCAAACCAGGCACCCTCTCATCCCTGGCGGGCGAACCGGCCTCGCCTCGGGCGGGTGGACGATATCCGGGTAGGGAGGTGTATCACCTTGCTCGCACCTGGAAGCGGACACCACGGTGTCCCGATGCGGAGGCGAGCCGGAAGGAGTTGCCCGATGACCGGACCGATCAGCAACGAGCGGCGTGCCGAGAACTACCGGAAGCAGACCCGGCGCAGGGAGCCGACGCCACGCCAGCGGCGTCGGCTCGACAAGAAGGCTGGTGTGATCCGCAACCGGCGCCCGGCACGTCCGTAGACACGCGGGGTCCGCGGCTCCGGTTGGCCGGCCGGGCCGGCGCGGCTGCCGTGACCGTCCTCGGCCGGCGGAGGTGCCGCAGGTCGCGGGGCGACCTGCGGCACCTCGTCGTACAGCACGGTGGTGGGAGTCGCGGCTACGGCGTCCAGAGGCCGAGGTCGATGGTCCGGGTCAGCGTCGCCTGCTCGTCGTCGCCGTCCAGCGACCAGATCATCGCGCCACCCAGCCGCTCCGCGCGGATGTACAGCGTCTTCTGGAGTACGACGGCCGGATCGTCGTACGTCCAGAAGGTCGTACCGTCGTAGAGCCAGGCGGTGCCGGCGCGGAGGTCGCGGTAGACCTTGAAGCCGTCCTTCCCGGCCTTGGTCTTCAGCACCTTGTAGTCCTCGTAGCCCGGGTCGAAGGTGGCCGGGGCGGCGCCTCCGGTGGAGGTGCCGAACAGTCCGTTGCGTCCACCGGTCACCCCGGTCCAGCCGCGCCCGTAGTAGGGGATGCCCAGCACCAGCTTGCGGCGTTCGGCGCCCCGGTCGAGCCAGGCGTCGATGGTGCGGTCCACCGCGAAGTCCGGCTCGGTGGCCCCGGCCGGTACCCGCAGCGCGGACTGCTGGTTGGCGATCGGTTCCCAGGTGCCGTGGAAGTCGTAGCCCTGCACGGTGGCGAAGTCCAGGTTCTGGAAGACCTTCCGGACCTCGAAGCCGGCGTCGATCGCGGCCGGGTTGGCCGGTACGAACGCCGTCAGCTCGTAGTGCTTCCGGGCCGGCTTGCCGAGCGCGTCGAGCTGGCGACGGAACTCGGCGACGAGCGCGGTGAAGTTCTGCTTGTCCTCGGGCCGGTAGACCGTGTCGACGTCGCCGGCCGAGCCCGGCCACTCCCAGTCCAGGTCGATGCCGTCGAAGACTCCGGCGAGCGAGCCGGGCCCGCCGGCGCTGCCGTCCGGGTTGGGCAGGTTGCCCTTGAGGTAGAGGTCGATGCAGGAGGCGACGAACTTCCGCCGCGACTCGGGGGTCAGTGCCGCGTCGGAGAAGTGGGTCGACCAGCTCCACCCGCCCAGCGAGATCAGCACCTTCAGGTCCGGGTGCGCCGCCTTGAGCTTCTGGAGCTGCCCGAAGTTGCCGTTCAGCGGTTCACCCCAGGTGTCGGCGACGCCGTCCACGCTCTCCTCGGCCGGTACCGGCCGCTGGTAGTCGGCCCAGGCGTCGCCCTCACCCGGCCCGCCGTCGACGTAGCACCGGCCGTCCGGGCTGACGTTGCCGAAGGCGTAGTTGAGGTGGGTCAGCCGGCCGGCGGCGCCAGAGTCGTGCAGCTTCTTGACGGTGAAGGCCCGGCCGTAGATGCCCCACTGGGTGAAGTATCCGACCTTGACGAAGTCGCCGCCCCGGCCGCCGTCGTGCCGGGACGCCGCGCCGGGCGCGGCCGAAGCCGGGGGTACGGCGATGCCGGCGAGCAGGGCGGCAACGGCGGTGACGGTACTGAGTCGACGGAGAACGGATCCGCGCATGTGCACTCCTGAAACGGGGGATGGAGCGTCGGCAGAACAGTTAGGAAAGTTTCCGGTGTCCTGCAAGGTAGGGCGGTCGATGTCCGGCGGTCAAGTGCGCGGCGCCGGATCGCACCGAAGGTGTGGCGGTGGGTAGTTAAAGAACATTTAGGAATCTGAACTGATCCACGTCGTGTCGCCCGCCGTACCCATCGGCGGCTGCAACCGGGCAGCGGACGATCGAGGGAGCGGTGTATGTACAGGCGACGCAGGACGACCAGCCGGGCGCGGAAGGTGTTCCTGGGCGCGGCGGCGGCGGCCCTGCTCGGCGGCGCGCTGGCCGTCGGTACCGGACTCGGCAACGCGGGCGAGAGCTGCGCCGGCCTGGACACCGCGCTGCGCAACAACCTGAACTTCATCGCCGGCCAGCGGGCCAACCCGGACGCCCAGTCCGAGGCCCGGATCGCCAACCGGCAGGCCGTGGTCGACCTGATCCAGCAGCGCCGGGCCACCGCCGGCTGCACCGCGGACGTACGCGCGGACGCGCCGGTACCGCCCGCCGCCCCGCCGGCGACCGAACCGACCGGAACCCCGGCGAAGCCTCCGGCCCAGCCGCCCAAGGCGCCCGCCCAGCCGCCGGCCAACTCCGGCGGCGGCAACGGCTCCACCGGCGGTGGTTCCACCGGAGCGGGCGAGGTGGTCTGCAAGGGTTCCACCGTCACGCTCTTCAACGAGGACGCCGCTCCGGCCGCGTCCAGCGGGACCTTCCCGATCGGCACCACGTTGAAAGTCACCAACCTGGACAACAACAAGAGCGTGACGGTCAGGGTGACCAGCCCGTCCGGCAGTTGCGTACTGCTCAACAACGCCGCGTTCGAGCAGGTCCGGGAGCCGGGCAAGTTCCTGATCCGGCGGCCGGTGATCGAGCGGATCGGCTGACACCCCGAGTTCGGTGGCCCGGTCCGCCCCGCCGACCGGTCCGGGTCACCGGGCGCGACTGAGCGACATGGGACAGACGTACGGCGCGGTGTCGGCGCCACGATCGGTTCCCGGCGAAGGGGCTTCGATCACTCGGAACCCGACAGCGCCGGGAGCCGGTGGGGCATCTGCCAGCCGTCGGCGAGCCTCGACGGGTGCACGTTGTGACCGCCGCCGAAGAACTCGCAGAACTTCATGATCAGTGGGTCCCAGCCCACCGGGTCGACGTGGTGCGTACCGGGGATGACCAGGGACTCGTCGACGTGAGCGCGGAGTACCTCGACCTGGAAGGCGGTGCAGTCCGGCGTCGGCTCGGCCATCGGCAGTACCGAGACGACCCGGCACTCCAACTGGATCGGGCACTGCGCGACCCGGGGCGGCCGGACCAACTCGGACGGCTGCTCGGTCAGCCCGGCGAGGGCGAACCTGTCCGGCTCGTACCGGTAGCCCTGCGCCAGCTTGTGCTCCGGCACGTCCCGCTTTCCGGTGGTGAGCGCGATCCGGTCCACCGCTCCGACCATCGCCGACGAGGGCAGGTTGAGTACGCACTCCCGCTCCCGCCGTAGGTTGGCCGTCGTCTGGCCGCTGTTGCCCAGCCCGAGCATGCCGGAGTGGCCCAGCCACCAGGCCGACGACATCGGCGCGAGATTGGTGCTGCCGTCGGGGTTGCGGGAACTGATCAATACCACCGGAGTGCCGAAGTACAGCACCCTGAGCCCGGGAACGATGTGCATGCGGCAACTCTCACCGGCCGGGCCGGCGGGTTGCTGGCGGGCATCGGACGTGGCGCTCCGGCAGGTCAGCCAGGGGTTGTCTGAGCCGTGACCGGGGGCACGACGAGCCGCAGCACCGTACGCCCGGCGACCTCGGCGGGGACGAACCACTCGGGTACGTCCACCAGCTCCGCCAGGTGCGCGCGCGCCTGGTCGACCGACATCGACTCGGGGATGCCGACGTGTCCCAGCTCGACATCCCGGATCTCGGCCCGGAAGGTGTAGCGGAACTCCTGCTCGCCGATGTAGGTGAGCGCGATCCGTCCCTGCCAGTCGATCCGATAGCCGGTGCCGCTCGGCTCGCGGACGAAGTCGACCTGGTGCGCGGCGACCGAGTCGTGTCCGAGCAGATAGATCCAGAACGCCGGTGCGGCGTCCGGGTCGGCGATCGGCAGCGGGTCGGCGGTCAGCCGTTGCGGCTCCGGCCCGGCGAACCGGAACGGGCGCCCGGGAGTCGCCGCCACCAGCCCGGTCGCGTCGTCCCAGGTCGAGCCGATCGTGCAGGAATGGTAGTTCTGCCAGACGGTCGGGGCGAGGAAGTCCTCGACGTCGTCCTCGTCGTCGTTGACGTCCTCCTCGGCCGACCCCTTGGCCGGCTCGTCGTCGGCTTCGTCGTAGTCCGCGGTCTTCAGCATGAGGTCGAACCAGAGCCGGCCGTCGCCGTCGAGTCGGCCGGTCCAGGCGAACTCGGTGATGCGGTGCCCGTCCGGCCATGGGTTGCCGGGAAACCAGATCCTGCCCTGCACGGACCGGACCCTACCGCCGGCCGGCGACACCCTGGCGGGCGCCTGTGCCGGCGGGGCGGGTCAGCAGGTGCCGAAACCCTCGTCGAAGAGGCGCTTCGCGTAGTCGGTGTAGCCGGCGACGGTCTTCCGGACCGTGCGTCCGTCGTGCAGGAAGAGGTAGGCCCGGTCGCCCTGCATGGCGAGCAGCCCGTCGTAGCGGTAGCTGCCCGGCGGCGCGGTCAACCGGGTGGCGGCCGGATAGGCCTCCTCGACCTGGTCGACCGGGGTGCCGGCGGTGACCCCTTCCGGGGTACGCACCGGTGGGCTGGCCCAGAGCAGCACCAGCCGGTCGTCGGCGAAGACCGGGCTGACCGCGGCCGGGCCGGTCAGGCTCGGCCCGCAGGCGAGGGCGGGTTCGGCGTGGAGTTCACCGCGCCGCAACAACTCCTGCTCGGTGTCGCCGAACTCGATGTCGCGTACGCCCTTGAGATGGAGAACGTCCGGCCCGTAGGCGGGCGTTGTCGCCGGCTCGTCCGAGACCGTCCGGTACGCATGGCAGAGCGCCACCGCACCCGCCACGAGTACTGCCACCAGACGTACGACTTTTCGTGCCTCCATGTATCCCTCCGGCGACAGAGCGTAGTTTATCCCCTATTGGCCCAGTTCGCCGGGGTGGTGGATCCGTATCCACATGCTGTGGATAGCACATGTGTACGAGTAAAACTGGTTACCTCTGGTGGAACACGCCGGGACAATCCGGCCATGGTGATCACCGCCGCGCCGCTGCACGCGCGGCCTCGACCTCGCGAGGAACTGGCCTGGCTCGGCGACGGCTGGCCGGAGTTTGTCTTCCATGACGAGGGGGCCGCCCGACACCTCGGCCGGATCCGCGAACTCTTCGCCGGCCTGGAACTCGTGCTCCTCGACGACGCCGAGAAGCGTGCCGGGAATGGTGCCGAGATCGTGGCCGCCGGCTGGGCGGTGCCGTTGCGCTGGACCGGTGCCGTCGACGACCTGCCGAGCGGCTACACCGACTCGCTGGCCCGGGCGCTCGACGCGTACGACGCAGGTGACCCGCCGGACACGCTCGCGATCCTCGCCGCACAGGTCCGCCCCGACCGGCAGGGGCGGGGACTGGCCGGGACACTGCTGCGGGCACTCGGCGACCTCGCCCCGGCCCAGCACCGGGTGATCTGCCCGGTCCGGCCGACCCGCAAGGCGCGCTATCCGCTCACCCCGATCGACAGGTACGCCGACTGGACCCGGCCGGACGGCACGCCCTTCGACCCGTGGCTGCGTACCCACGTCAGGCTGGGTGGGCGGATCATCGCGACGGCGCCCCGGTCGCAGGTGATCACGGGCACCGTCGCCGATTGGCAGCGCTGGACCGGACTGGAGTTTCCCGACTCCGGCGAGTACATCATCCCGGACGGCCTGAGCACGCTGCATGTCGACCTGGACGCCGACCGGGGAAGCTACCTCGAACCCAACATCTGGGTCCGGCACCGCTGACCTGGGCGCGGCGCCCCGGACACCCCGCCCGGTCGGGCACGCCGCTCGGCACGGCCGGATCGGCGGTGAATCAGGGGTCACGAGGCCGGGAGCAGGTCCTTCGACACAAGTTTGCCGTGCACAGCGCAGAGCCGGTAGACGTCCAGCCGGGGCTGGAGCACGTCGCCGTGCGAGCGGTAGTACCGGCAGTCGGCACCGGCCGGCGCCGGCAGTGGATCCGGATCCGGCGGTTCCAGCATCTCCCGGCGGGGCAGCAGGGGGAGCGCGGTAGCCCAGTCCTGCCCGACCCGCAGTTCCGCGTACCGTTCCGGGCTGAGTACCGAGTTGCTGGTCGCGTAGAGGTAGTAACCGAGGGCGGCACCGCCGAGTGTTCCGGCGAACGTGGCCAGCACCATCGTCGCCGCGACCAGGCCCCGCCGGGCCTCCCGGTGCACCCGGCGCCGCCGGTCGGCAGCAGACCCGGCCGTCGGGACCGTACCGGACGACACCGGATCGGCCGGCACTGCCGCACCCGGGCGGCCGACCCGGCCGGGCAGTCGGGCGACGACCTCGAAGCCGCCGTCCCGCGCGCCGGTGTGCAGGGTGCCGCCGGCCAGCCGTACCCGCTCGCGGAGCCCGACCAGGCCGCGCCCGCCCCGGTCGGAGACCGGCGCGGAACGCGGTGCACCGGCTGGCCGGGCATTCGTGACGCTGACCAGGACCATCCCGGTGTCGTCGACACCGAGCCGGACGCTCACCGCCGCGCCGGGCGCGTGCTTGTTGGCGTTGGTCAGCGACTCCTGCACCACCCGGTAGACAGCCCTCCCCACCAGTGGTGGAAGCGGTTCCGCCGGACGCCCGTCGCGCAACTCGACCGGCATCCCGGCCGCCCGTGCCCGGCGCACGAGGTCGGCGACATCCCCGACGTCGGCCCGCACCGCCGAACCGGCGGCGGGATCCCGCCTCCCCGCCGGGACCGGTCCCCCGGTCGGATGCGGTCCCCCCGCCGGTGCGGCGTCACTCGCTGGTGCCGCGTCGCCCGCTGGTGCGGCGTCGCCCGCCGGGTCGGGGTCGTCGTCACGGAGGACGTCGATGATGTCCCGCAACTGCCCGGTGGCGGCGGCCGCGCCGGCCCGGAGCTGACCGGCCACCGCCCGGGTCCGCTCGTCCAGGTCGGCCGAGAGTTCCAGGGCGCCGGCCCGGAGCGCGAGCAGGCTCAGCTCGTGGCCGAGCGAGTCGTGCATGTCCTCGGCGATCCGGGCCCGCTCACGGAGGCGTACCTCCCGGGCCAGCATCCGCTGTTCGCGTTCGAGTTGCTCGGCCTGCTCCCAGCCGGCGGCGACCAGCGCGCGCTGCTGCCGCCGGTACCGGCCGACCAGCCACGGAAAGAGTCCGGCGTAGACCAGCGCGCCGGCCATCGTCGCCCAGGCCACGAAGCCGGACCAGCTCAACACCAGCGGGGTGCCGAGTACCGCGAGTGCGGAGTAGCTCGCCACCGCCGGCCAGGTGCTGGCCATCCGCCGGCCCAGCAGATAGCTGACCAGCGGCAGGCCGAGGGAGTAGTTTCCGTCCAGCGCGCAGAGCAGTACCACGGCGAAGAGCGGGACCAGCGGCAGGCGGCGACCCGCCGCCACCGCGCCGCCCCAGACCGCCAGGCCGCCGAGCAGCAGCCCGAGCGGGTACGACCGGTGACCGTTCCAGGACCAGGCCACCACGGCGGCCAGCGATGCCCAGAGCAGCAGGTCCAGGAGGGGAGCTTGGTAGCGCCGCCACCCGCCCCCGAACCGGTCTGCCTGCGCCGCGGGTCGCACCGTTTTGACGGTACCCAGCGAAGCGGCTCCCGACGATCCGGGACGCCGCCCCGCCGACCCGGAAATGCCGGCGTCGCCGACCCTGAGAAAGGTCAGGGTCGGCGACTGACCATCGGGTGCAGGCGAGCAGCGGTCCGGGTTCGTAGCTTCGAGCCATGCTGACAACCGAGACTGGGCTGAGTACTGCCCAGGTCGCCGAGCGGATCGCGGCGGGGCAGGTCAACGACGTGCCGGTGCGGTCCGGGCGGAGCGTCGGGGAGATCGTCAAGGCGAACCTCTTCACCCGGATCAACGCGATCATGGGTGTGCTGTTCGGGGTGATCCTCGCGGTGGGCCCGATCCAGGACGCCCTCTTCGGCGGCGTGATCATCGCCAACACCCTGATCGGGGTGGTCCAGGAACTACGCGCCAAGCGCACCCTGGACCGGCTGGCGATCGTCGGCGCGGCCCACCCGGTGGTACGCCGGGACGGTCAGGCCGTCGAGGTGACCTCCGCCGACCTGGTACTCGACGACCTTGTCGAGCTGGGGCCCGGCGACCAGGTCGCGGTCGACGGGGTGGTGGTCGAGGCGGAGCAACTGGAGGTCGACGAGTCGCTGCTGACCGGCGAGGCCGACCCGGTGGTGAAGCAGGTCGGCGACCCGCTGCTCTCCGGCAGCTTCGTCACGGCCGGTGCCGGCGCGATGCGGGCCACCAAGGTCGGCCGGGCGGCGTACGCGGCCCGGCTCGCCGAGGAGGCCAGCCGGTTCACCCTGGTCAACTCGGAACTGCGCGGCGGGCTCAACACCATCCTGCGGTTCGTCACCTGGCTGATCATCCCGACCGGACTGGCCCTGATCGTCAGCCAGTACCTGGTCAACTCCGACGACCTGCCGGAGGCGGTCCGGCGGATGGTCGCCGGGCTGGTCCCGATGGTGCCGGAGGGGCTGGTCCTGCTCACCTCGGTGGCGTTCGCGGTCGGGGTGATCCGGCTCGGCCGGCGGCGCTGCCTGGTGCAGGAGTTGCCGGCGATCGAGGGACTGGCCCGGGTCAGCGTGGTCTGCCTGGACAAGACCGGCACGCTCACCGACGCGGCGATGACGGTGGCCGAGGTACGCCAGCTCGACCCGGCCGCCCCGGTGCCGGAGGTGCTCGGTCTGCTCGGCGCGGCCGACGAGCGGCCGAACGCCAGCCTGCGGGCGATCGTCGAGGCGTACCCGGCGCCGCCGGGCTGGCGGATCGGGGAGCGGATCCCGTTCTCGTCCGCCCGGAAGTGGAGCGGGGGCACCCTCACCGACCCGGACGGGATCAGCGCGCAGTGGCGGCTCGGCGCCCCGGACGTACTCCTGCCGGCCGGGCATCCGGCGCTGGCCGAGGCGGACGCGTACGGTGCCCGAGGGCTGCGGGTGCTGCTGCTGGCCCGGGTCACCGCTGACGGGCCGGTGCCCGACCCGGTGCACCCGGTCGCGCTGGTGGTGCTCGCCCAGCGGCTCCGGCCGGAGGCGCCCGACACGCTGCGTTACTTCGCCGAGCAGGGTGTGGCGGTGAAGGTCCTCTCCGGCGACAACGCGCTCTCGGTGGGCGCGGTGGCCCGCAGCCTCGGGCTACCCGGCGCCGAGCACCCGGTCGACGCCCGGGAACTCCCCACCGATCCGGCGGAACTCGCCGAGGTGGTGCAGCGGCACACCGTGTTCGGCCGGGTCGGGCCGCAGCAGAAGCGGGACATGGTGGCGGCGCTCCAGGGCGCCGGGCACACGGTGGCGATGACCGGGGACGGGGTCAACGACGTACTCGCGCTCAAGGACGCGGACATCGGGGTGGCGATGGGCTCGGGCAGTCCGGCCAGCCGGGCGGTGGCCCAGATCGTGCTGCTGGACAACAACTTCGGCGCGCTGCCGGCGGTGGTCGCCGAGGGGCGGCGGGTGATCGGCAACATCGAACGGGTCGCGAACCTCTTCCTGACCAAGACGGTCTACTCGGTGCTGCTGGCCGTGATCGTGGTGCTGAGCCAGGTGCCGTACCCGTTCCTGCCCCGGCACCTGACCATCATCTCGTCGCTGACCATCGGCATTCCGGCGTTCTTCCTGGCCCTGGCGCCCAACCACGAGCGGGCCCGGCCGGGTTTCGTCGGCCGGGTGCTGCGGTTCGCCGTACCGTCCGGGCTGGTGGCGATGGCGGCGACGATCACGTCGTACCTGGTCGCCCGGAGCGTCTACGACGGCGACCTGGCCGCGGAGACCTCGGCCGCGACGCTGACCCTGTTCCTGGTCGGGCTCTGGGCGGTGGCGATCATCGCCCGGCCGTACACCTGGTGGCGGATCCTGCTGGTGCTGGCCCTCGGGTGTGCGTTCGCGACCATCCTGGCGGTGCCGTTCCTCCAGGAGTTCTTCCAGTTGAGCCTGGTCGGCACGACCGCGCCGAGCATCGCGATCGGGCTCGCGGTCGTCGCCGGGACGCTGCTGGAACTGATTCGCCGGTTTCCGGTGCCGGCCTCTCCGATGGCTACTCGACAGCGCGGCACGAATTGGTGAGTCGAGTGTGGACCTCTGTCTCGTAACGTCGTTCTCGGCCGGGAGAACCCAGGCCGGAGGCGGATCGGCCCCGAAAGAAAGCGAGTTCGGGGAACTGTCGGGGAAATGACAGTCCGGCCGCCCGATAGAGAACGAGGAATGAGGAGAGCTGCCCGATGTACGTACGACGGAATGGTGCTGGGCGTACCCGACGGATCGCCACCACGGCGGGCCTGGCGTCCGCCGCGTTGCTGGTGACCCAGTTGGCGCTGGTCGCGCCGGCCAGCGCGGTCCCCGGCCT
Source organism: Plantactinospora sp. DSM 117369 (assembly GCF_053764795.1). NCBI lineage: Bacteria > Bacillati > Actinomycetota > Actinomycetes > Micromonosporales > Micromonosporaceae > Plantactinospora > Plantactinospora sp. DSM 117369. The sequence continues at coordinate 337,947 of NZ_CM132446.1, forward strand.
GGTGTTGAAGGTGACGGGCGGCGAGACCAACAGCGAGTGGAAGACGACGAACGCGCAGTGCCCGGTCGGCACGACGGTGCTCGGCGGTGGCGGGCGGATCGTGAGCGACAACGGTGCCGCCAACAGTCAGGTGACGATGGACACCATGCTGCCGCTGTTCGGCGGAGGGGGATACTCGGTGACCGCTCGGGAGGACGGCAACGGGTACGGCGGCGACTGGTCCATCACGACCAGCGCGCTCTGCGCGCCGGAACCGGCCGGCCTGGAGACCCGGACCCAGCTCTCGGACAACAACTCCAACGTCGGCAAGACGATGGACGTCGAGTGCCCGCCCGGCAAGAAGGTCCTCGGCCTCGGCGCGGACATGTCCGGCGGGATGGGCCGGGTGGTCATCGACGACCTGCGGCCGAGCGCCGACCTGACCAAGATCACGGTGGCCGGGATGGAGGACGGCGGTCCCGACTACCTCGACAGCTGGTCGATGGTCGGCAAGGCGGTCTGCGCCACCCCGCCGGCCGGCCTGATCCGGGTGACCGGTTTCGGGACGCTGGACTCGCAGACCCCGAAGACCGCGACCGCGCGGTGCCCGGAGGGCAAGCGGGTGCACGGCGTCGGCGGCGAGATCGACAACGGCCAGGGCGAGGTACGGATGACCGCGATGTGGGCCTCCTCGTCCACCACGGTCACGGTGACCGGCGCCGAAGAGGAGGGCGGCTACGGCAACTCGTGGGCCGTCAAGGCGTACGCGATCTGCGCCTGACCGTCACGCACACCGACGGATCCCCGTCCGCCCGGAAGGGTGTACGGGGATCCGTCCGCTGTGTTCGGTGCCGGCCGGCCGGCAGGCTCGTGGCGACTGTCGGTAGAGCCCCTCAGGACAGCACGCGGTAGGTGACGTGCGTGACCAGGCTCGCCGCCCGCGACTGCACCTGCTCCAGTTTCAGCGGCGGGACGCCCTCGAACAGCCGCGTGCCGGCGCCGAGCGTGAGCGGCGCGATGTGCAGCCGCAGTTCGTCGACCAGACCGGCGGCGAGGTACTGGTTGATGGTGGTCGCGCCGCCCATGATCGCGACATTGCCGTCGCCGGCCGCTTCGCGCGCCTGTGCCAGTGCCGACTCGATTCCGTCGGTGACGAAGTGGAACGTGGTGCCGCCCTCCATCGGCTGTGGCTCGCGCGGGTAGTGGGTGAGCACGAACACCGGCGCGTGGTACGGCGGATTGTCGCCCCACCAGCCGTTCCACTGCCGATCCCACTCGTCACGCACCGGGCCGAACATGTTGCGCCCCATGATGAATGCTTTGGCGGCGAGCATCTGGTCGATCTCGGCCCGGTTCTCGTCAGCGGTGTCGGTGAACCAGGCGTGCAGCTTGTCGCCCCAGCCGTCGCCGCCGTCCTCGCCGAACGGGCGTTCCTCGGTCTGGTTGAGCCCGGCCGAGTACCCGTCGGCCGAGATCGTGATGCCGCAGACCACCTTGCCGATATGTGCGGTCATTGCCCTGTCCTCCTGGTGGCGACCTGCCGTCGCCTTCGCGGTGTGCGTCCTGTCAGCAACATCAGCATTTAACAGCCGTGACATGACGTCCAATGCCAATCCTGTGGAACTTTCATTGATATCTTTGATCGATGCTGAGCCTGGTCCACCTCAAGGTCCTGGCTGCGGTGGCCCGGCACGAGTCGGTGACCGAAGCGGCAAGAGAGCTGCACTACTCCCAACCGTCGGTGAGTCACCACCTGTCCCGCCTGGAAGCTGCCACCGGGGTCCGGCTCGTCCAGCGGGTCGGTCGCGGGATCCGACTGACACCGGAAGGGCGGCTGCTGGCCAACCGGGCCGCCGAGATCGTGGGACGGGTCGACGCGGCGACCAACGAACTCGCCGCACAGGTCGGCCTGCAGGCAGGACGCGTCCGGCTGGCCGCCAACGCATCGGCCCTGAGCACAATCGTGCCCAGGGCGGCCGCCACGTTGGCCCAGGCGCACCCGGGACTCGAGCTGAGCCTGATCGACCGTCACCCGGTCGAAGCGCTACAGATGCTGCGACACGGTGAGATCGATGTCGCACTCGTCTTCCGACACGCCGACGCCCCAGTCGAGGACGACGGGTTCCGCCTCCTCCACATCGGCGACGACCCGATCTACCTCATCAGCCAGCGACCCGACGACAGCCTCGCGAACCACCGCCACTCCGCCTGGATCGGCGGTTGTGACCGGTGCCAGGAGGAGCTGATCACCGTGTGCCGGCGGGAAGGCTTCACCCCCCGCATCGCCTCACACAGCGACGACGTCGTCGTCGTGCAATCGCTCGTCGCCGCCGGCATAGGCGTCGCCACCCAGCCCGGTCTCGCGCTGCAAGCCCACCGCCGACCCGACGTCCACGCCACCGAACTCACCGGCGCCCACCGCCAGATCCACGCCGCCACCTACGGCGACCCACCCGACCCGCCCGCCGTCGCCGCCGTATTGGCCGCCCTCAGCGAGGCAACCGCGCCGACGACATCAATCACGACCGCGATCGCCGTCACCAGCGCGTCATCGACCGCGACGCCGTCAACCACATCCCGCCGGACAACCCGACGAGACCGGGAGTGACCAGCGAGCCGTGTGACGGGCCCATCCACCGGCGCTGACCACTCGTCCCGAGCCCTGGTCGGCCGGTCCGGTGGTCAGCCCACCCTGATCGAACTCATCCGGGTGGCGGCGAAGGCGCTGACGTTGAAGCCGGTCGTGAAATGGCCCGGCGAGCTGAGCATGACCTGACCGGTGTAGCTGTAACCCTCGTAGCCGAGCGCGGTCTTGCCGGAGCGGTTGCGGCCGGACCAGACGTTGTTGTCCATGCCCTGGAGTCCGAGGTTCGTCGAACCGAGCCGGAAGTAGGCCATCGTGCCCGTGCCGTTGGCGCCGGTGAACAGGCACATGTAGCCGGACGGGCACCGGTCGAACCCGACGGCCGCCTGCGCGGGCGCGGCCACGAGCAGCGTGCCCACCATGCTCAGGCCGGCGATCGCGGTAACGAGCATTGCCCTGATGCCTCTGTACACGTTCCCACCTCTACTACCTTGGATACCTCTGGCGGCAAAGGCTGCGCTTCGCCGCCTTCGCCTGCCGATGATCGGGTGACGGTATCCGCGCCCTGCTTCATTCCAGCTTCAACCGCCGATGTAGTCCGGGGTGGGGAGGCGGGGGAAGAATTCCGCAGAGGATGTCCTGAAGGCGGGCCAGCCGGACGACGTGTTCACAGGAGACCCGGACGAAGGGAACAGTGAGATGGGCAAGGTCATCACCGGCGGCACGATGTCACTCGACGGCTACATCGCCGGCCCCAACGAGAGCGGCTTCGACCTGCTGTTCCAGTGGTACGGCAACGGCGACGTCGAGATACCCACCGCGAGCCCGGATGTGCCGCCGTTGCGGTTGTCGGCGGCGAGCGCGAAGCTCCTCAGGGAGGAGTGGGGCAACACCGGCGCCCTGGTCGTCGGCCGGCACCTCTACGACATGACCAGCGCGTGGGGCGGCCGACACCCCATGGATGTCACGACGGTCGTGCTCACCCACCGCCCGCCACAGGACCGGCCGGTCGCGGACGAGAACTTCGTGTTCGTCACCGAGGGCATCGAGGCCGCCGTCGCGAAGGCACAGGAGATCGCCGGAGAGAAGACCGTCGTCGTCAACGGGGGGCAGATGGCCCGGCAGTGCCTCGAAGCCGGCCTGCTCGACGAGATCGGCATCGAACTCGTACCGGTGGTGCTCGGCGGCGGCACGCCGCTCTTCGCCGACCTGGGTGCCACGCCCGCACAGTTCGACGGCCCGATCACGCTCGTCGAGGGCACGGGCGTCACCCATCTCCGGTACCGGGTGAGGAAGTGATCCAGGAACGACAGACGGTCCCTGCCCTGACGGGAGGGACCGTACGGTCCTCGTGTCGCCCCGGGCACACGCCGCCCGGGCGGGTACGGTCAGCCCTGCTGGTAGCGCTCGTTCTGCCGCAGGGCCTCGGCGAGCTGGTCTTCGAGGATGATGATGCGGCAGGCCGACGCCAGGTCGGTGCCCTGGTCGCACATCTCCCGCGCCCGCGCGGCCAGCCGCAGTTGGTAGCGGGAGTAGCGGCGGTGCCCGCCACCGGAGCGGTACGGGTCGATCAGTTTCGCGTCGCCGAGCCGGCGGAGGAAATCCGGTGAGCAGCCCACAATTTCCGCTGCGCGGCCCATCGTGTATGCCGGGTAGTCCTCGTCGTCGAGCATGTCGTCGGGTTGGGCCAATGAAACCTCCATCACGAGGGCCCCGGCGCTGAAAGCGCCGGGGCCCAAGGGTTACGGGTCGAAAACACCATCTACCGGCAGAACCGCCGGCTTGTCGTATCCGCACCACCCGTGCGAGACGAGTTCGGGTGCGAGGATCGCATAAGCGTGACCGGAGACCACCTCTCGTTCGATGGAAACTGCGGTGTCCGCGCCCAGCCCAGGAGTGCGGCCGGCGGCGGGCGATCCAACGGTGTGCGAGCCCTCCCTTTCCTCTGACTTCCTCTGTCGTACTCCGTGCTGTCCGCCGGTGTCGGAACCCCACGCGACTTCATGGCCCCGTACACGTGCGACGGACGTTTCCTGCCTGAGGTGGAGCCCTGAATCCCACATCGGCCCCACCCGCTGTCACACCCGGTCGTGCAACACGGCCGGGCCACTACCTAACCAACTACTCGTGCCAGTACTGCTCAACTGCGATGGATCTTTACTGCCTAGCGAGCGGAGCCGGAACGATCCTCGGCCCTGCCCCTTCGCCCTCGGCTGGGGCGGTCACGTCAGCGTCTTTTCTTCACCCTTGACCTGAGGAAGACTAGCCGACGACGGCGAGGATATCTAGTACTTCGCGCATAGATTTTCTCGGAGCGCGCGGACAACTCTCCGGCCTGCTGGCGGGTAAGTGCGTCAACCCGCACCATGACCTGTAGGCACGGTGGGTGCGGGTCGACATGCGCCCAGGTGCAGGCCGGATGCTCGTGTCCGACCAGCCAGACCCAGATACCCGCCTCGTCCTCGTGGATGGCGTTGCGGTGGATCCGGGACAGGGTCATCTCCAGGTACGTCCCGAGCCGCGCCGTGGCGCAGTGCGACCACTCGCCGGGGGCGAGCCGGAGCAGGGTGCCGACCGGCGGGTCCGGGATTTCGGCGGCGGGGCCGGCGGTAGGGGGTGGCTCGGTCATCGCCACTCCCGGTACCGGCGCCAGCGGCGGCCGTCCCACCGGTAGTCGCGGGGGTATACCGGCCAACGCCTGAGCCGCCACCAGCGGCAGAGCCAGCTCAGCATTGCTGCCCCATGCGGTACAGCCGTTGCTGCCCGTAGGTGAGCAGGGGCAGGCCGAGGAGGAACGTCGGGTCGTGCCAGGTGTGGGCGGGCTGCCCGGGGCCGGGACCGATCTCGTGGCCGGGGGTGTCGCGCTGGCGGCGGGCCATTTCGAGTACCCGCTGACGCGCGGCCTCCGCCTCGGCCGCGTCCTGCTCACGCGCCGCCCGCTCGACCTCGGCCGTCAATTTGTCGCGGCGGTACGCCCGCCACCGTTGCCACAGCTTCACGCTGACCTCCTCGGTTGGTGGGGGCGCGGCGGCCGGGCCCGACCCGACACCGACCGCCGCACCCGGTCGAAGGGCGGCCGGGACCGGTGAAGGGGAAGACACCGGCCCCGGCCGGGATGTGACTCGCGGCCGGAGGCTGAAGAGTTCGCGTTCGTCACATCCAGCTCAGAATCGGGATTCGTCCCGCTGGTCGGCCGCTCCTTCCGACGAAAACTCGCTGGACTCAGCGTGGCGAGAATCGATGGGCGTGGGCAGGGCGCATCCGGGGGCGCAAATGTGCAAGATGGTCTGAGGTGTGCGTCTCCGTCGGCCGGAAGGAGGGCGAGCATTGCCAGGCACGTCGCCCAACGATCAACTCGCAGACGTCATGCGAAGTGCTGGCATGTCGAACAAGGCGCTTGCCCGCGCGGTACGTGAGCTGTCCGGACGGGCTGGCACTCCGGTCAACTGCGATCACACCTCCGTGAGCCGTTGGCTTGCCGGCATGCGGCCGAGAGACAAGACGGCCCGCCTCATAGCCGAGGTGCTCGGCATCAAACTGGCACGCCCGGTCTCGCTCGCGGACATCGGCATCGGCGAGCCGGAGTCTGTCGACAGCAGCCTGGGAACGGCCTACAGCGACAGCGTGAGTGATGCGATCCGTGTGCTTGAAAGGTTGTGGCAAGCCGATCTTGATGGGGTGCGAACTCTCGTCACCGCTCCCACCGACGATCGTGTCTGGTCTGATTCCTCGCTTAGTTGGCTCGTTAGGCCGAGCGCAGAGGTAATCGAGGAGCGGTCGGGAGGATCACGTATCGGCGCATCCGACGTCGCAGCGGTTCGCGCCACCTGTGATCTCTTCGCCCAACTGGATGAACGCTTCGGCGGTGGTCACGCCCGCCGTGCGCTCATCCAGTACCTTCGCTCGGATGTCGCCGCTCTTCTCTCGGGGTGTTACAGCGAGACGGTTCGTCGGCAGTTGCACGCGACGGTTGCGCAGACCGCATTGCTCGCTGCGTGGATGTCGTACGACGCGGGCCTTCATGGCCTGGCTCAGCGCTACTTCGTCCAAGCGCTGCGGCTCGCCCAGTCGGCCAACGACGTACTGCTTGCCGGAGGCATCCTCGACGCCATGAGCCACCAGGCCACCTACCTGGCCAGACCACGGGAAGCCGCGAACCTGGCGCGGGCCGCCAGGAGTGGGACACGCGGCTGCGCGACCGCGACCCTGACCGCGCACTTCCACATCATGGAGGCGCGGGCCCTCGCCGCCGGTGGGGATGCGTCTGGGGCCCAACAGGGTCTTGCCCGGGCCGTGGAGTTGTTCGAGAAGAGCCGGCCCGAGGACGATCCGCAGTGGATCCGATACTTCGACGACTCTGAACTGGCGTCCGAGTTCAGCCACACCTTCGCCGACCTCCGGCGTGGCAACGACGTCGTTGCGAGTGCAAGGCGATACCTCGCCTCGGGCGGGGGATCGGTTCGGACGACGTTCTTTGTGACCATGAAGCTTGCCGGTGGCTTCCTCGATCTCGGCGAAATCGAGGAAGCGTGCCGTACCGTCCGGCAGGCCCTCGACCTTGGCTCGCAACTCAAGTCGGCGCGTTGCGCGGAGTACGTCCGGCAGTTCCGCGCCCGCGCGACCGAGTTCGCTGGAGACCCCACCTATCGTGATCTCGCAGAGAGCGCGGTGGGACATCGATTGTGGGGCCGTTGAGCGGCCGGGGAAGGCTGCTAGAACGGCTGCCAGTCCCGGTGCCCGGTTCCCGTCCGCAGGGTGGCGAGCCGCTTCGTCAGTTCGTTCATCGCCTTCGGATCGTGGGACGCGTTCTGAGCGAGCCACGCCACCATGATCAGCTCACGCAGGTCCGCAAGCGTCCGGTAGCAGTCTGACTGGAGCAAGTCGTAACCGTACGCCTCGGCGAACTCCTGGTATTCCTCCCGGCTGTGCCAGCCATACCGTTCGTAGTACATCGCCGTGAGCACGAGATCCCACTCGCGTGGCCCGAAGCCGAACCCGTCCAGATCCGCCAAGACCGCTTGTCTGTCCCGACCCCGGAGCAGGTTCCCGACGTTGGCGTCGCCATGGACGACTCCGCTCGGGAGTTCGAACGTCAGGGCCTGGTAGGCCGAACCAAGTTCTGTGCAACGAGCGCGGAGGAAGAAGCGATCATCCTCGGTAAGGCCGGTGAGCCTGGCGATGCGCCGCCGGGCGCTGATGACAGGATCTAGCGGGGGCATCGACAGTTCTGCGGGGAGCGTGAGGCTGTGCAGTCGGCGAAGAATTTCACCCAACTGCGCAGTCGTTCCGTACGTCTCGGTGTCGGCTGCTGATTCCCAGAGGACGACCACCCGGCCCTGCGCCAGGATCGGCTGTGGTACCTGGAGGGCACGGATGACCGGGATGCCTTCTGTGTCGAGCCAGCGGGAGATGGCAATCTCGCGTTTGGTGCCGGGTAGGCGTGCTTCCGAGCGTGCCACGCGCGCGACGATGGGATCCCGGCGTAGGCGGAAGACCGCGTTCTCCCCGATGCGGACCAGTTCGGCGCCGGCAGGGTCAAGGCCGACCGAGAGGCAGGCTTCAACCAGAGCCGCACGACCGTTGCGATGATCCAGAGGGGCAAGAGTGGCGTTCACGGTCCCCGTCTTCCGTTAGCTCTCGGTCGCCACGGCGTGTGGAGGCGTCTCCCATGACATCTTCTCCGACAGGTCGCCCTCGTGTCTTGCCGGACGGCACGTCAGCGCAGCGGCCGAGACGCCAACTCCATGACCTGGATCGGAGGCAGATCGATCGGTAGATGTCGACGGAGTCTCGGATGGCTGCGGGCATGCGAGCTAGCTCTGCTTGTGACCGACTTCATCGAGGTGGCCACAGCGACCGAGACCCGAGAGGCGGCGGTGGCTCTCGCCGAGCACGTAGTAGGGATGAGGCTGACCGGCAGCGCGCAGATCACCGGGCCAGTTACCAGCGTCTTCTGGCACCTCGGCCAGCAGGGGACGGGAGAGGAGTGGCGCCTCGTGCTCCTCACCACCGCCGACCGCTATCCGGAGTTGGAGGCGACGCTGTTGGCGCGGCATCCCTGGGACAATCCGCAGGTGACGGCTACCTCGATCGTGGTGGGGGCAGCGTCGTACCTGCGCTGGCTCTCCGAGTCCATCGCCGACCGGCCGGCAGGTCCCACGCCGTCGGTCTAGCCCTGGCAGAGCCGTACATCTCGGTCGCGCTGTAAAGCTTCGGCCCACCATCGATCGCGCAGACGCCTGATGCCGATCCCCAAACAGGGATCGGCATCGACGTTTCTGCTGCTCAGGCGAGCGGAGGATACGAGATTCGAACTCGTGAGGGTGTGAACCCAACACGCTTTCCAAGCGTGCGCCCTAGGCCTCTAGGCGAATCCTCCGTCCGACAGGATACAGGCTCCCCGCCGTACGCCCACCCCGCCGGTCCCCCGAAGCCCCGCCGCCCGGCCGGGTACACTTGGCGGTACCCCCCGTGTGGCGTCACCTCGTGAACCTCCCCAGGGCCGGAAGGCAGCAAGGATAAGCGAGCTCTGGCGGGTGCACGGGGGGCCTTGTCTTCCCCCGGAGCGTCCCCGAGCAGGCCCTGACCGGGCCCGAGGACGCCAACCCGACCCCACCCGGCCCGGCCGCACCCGGTCGACACGCCATCCGCCCCATGATCGACCCGGGTCCACCGCCCACCACCCGGACCCGCATGATCGACGTGGAAATCGTCGGGCGCGCGTGACAACCTGGCACTCGGCAGCGCGGCGCCGGGTGGAGAATGGCCCGGTCGAGAGGAGGCGGGACGAGTGGCACTGGCGCTCTACCGCAAGTACCGGCCCCGCACGTTCGCCGAGGTGATCGGCCAGGAGCACGTCACAGAACCGCTGTCCCAGGCGTTGCGTACCGGTCGGTTGAACCACGCCTACCTCTTCTCCGGCCCGCGTGGCTGCGGCAAGACCTCCAGCGCCCGGATCCTGGCCCGCTCGCTCAACTGCGAGCAGGGACCGACCCCGGAGCCCTGCGGGGTCTGCGACTCCTGCAAGAGCCTGGCGACCGACGGGGCCGGCTCGATCGACGTGATCGAGATCGACGCGGCCAGCCACGGTGGCGTGGACGACGCCCGCGAACTGCGCGAACGCGCCTTTTTCGCACCCGCCAGCAGCCGGTTCAAGATCTATGTGATCGACGAGGCGCACATGGTCTCGACCCAGGGCTTCAACGCCCTGCTCAAGCTGGTCGAGGAGCCGCCGGAGTACGTCAAGTTCATCTTCGCCACCACCGAGCCGGAGAAGGTCCTCGGCACGATCAAGTCCCGGACGCATCATTACCCGTTCCGGCTGATCCCGCCGGGCGTGCTCCGTCCCTACCTGGAGCAGCTCGCCTCGGCCGAGGGCGTCAAGATCGAGCCGGCGGTCTTCCCGCTCGTGGTCCGGGCCGGTGGCGGCAGCGCCCGGGACTCGCTCTCGGTGCTCGACCAGCTCATCGCGGGTGCCGGCCCGGAGGGGGTCAGCTATTCCCGCGCGGTGGCCCTGCTCGGGGTGACCGACGCCGCTCTGATCGACGAGATGTGCGACGCGCTGGCCGCCGGGGACGGCGCCGCCGCGTACGCCACCATCGACCGGGTCGCCGAGGCCGGGCACGATCCCCGCCGGTTCGCCTCCGACCTGCTCGAACGGCTCCGTGACCTGATCGTCATGCGCCAGGTGCCGGACGCGGTCGCCAAGGGCCTGATCGACGGTCCGGCCGACCAGATCGAGCGGATGGCCGCCCAGGCCGAACGGCTCGGCCCCGCCACCCTGTCCCGCTGCGCCGACATCGTGCACAACGGCCTGGTCGAGATGCGCGGCACCACCGCCCCCCGGCTGCTGCTCGAACTGATCTGCGCCCGGATGCTGCTCCCCGGTGCCGAGGACTCCACCGGCAGCCTGCTGCAACGCCTCGAACGCATGGAGCGCCGGCTCACCCTCTCCGGCGACGCGGCTCCGCCGGCCGCCCCGGTCCGCGCACCGGCCGCCGCCGTAGACCCGGGCCCGTCGCCCGCAACCACTCCCGCACCGCAGGCCGCCGCCAGCGCCGCACCGGTCGCGCCTCCTCAGGAGGTACGCGAAGCCACCGCACCCGGGCCTAGCCAGGCGCCTGCCGGACCGGCCGCGCAGCACCCGGCCGCCCCGGAGCCACCGGCCCGGCGTCCGGTGCCCCCGGAGGCGGTGATGCCCGACCCGGCCACCCCGGATCCGGTGCCGGCCGGTGCCGAGCCGACGGGCGACGTGGACGCTGCCGCCGTACGCCGGGTCTGGGGTGAGGTCGTCGGCATGGTCAACCGCACCAACAAGCGGATCGCCGCCCTGATGCGGGACGCGGTCGTACGCGACCTCGACGGCGACACCCTGGTGCTGACCGTCAAGTCCCCGGTACTCGCCCAGATGCTCGCCAACGCCTCCGGCGTGCTCACCGACGCCCTCTACGAGGAGCTGGGCGGGCGTTGGCAGATCCGTTGCGAGGTGGCCGGCGAGCAGCGCGGACCGGCGCCGACCGCCCCGCCCCGGCAGTCGACCGGCAGCGGCGCGGCCACGAACAGCGTCCCGCCCAGGGACGGTGGCAACGGCTCGGCTCAGTCCGGCCGGGGTGCGACCGGTGGACGGGAGCGCACGACCGGTGGATCCGGCTCGGGCAGCGCGGGCGGCTCGGCGGCCAGCGCCGATGACGACGACTGGCCGGAACCGGCCCGACCCGGTGGTGCCGCGCCGAACGGAGCGGCCGACGAGGACTGGCCGGAGCCGGCCCCGCCCGGGGGTACCGGTTTTGCCCCCGCGACCGGCTCGCCAGCCGGCGCCTCCTCCTCGCCGGGTGGCTCCGGCACGCCGACCGGCGCCAGCAGCCCGACCGGTGGTGCCGGCAGCCGTACCAACGGCACCGCCGCACCGAGCGGCACCGGTGCTGCGGCCGCCGGTCACGGCGCCGGCAGCGACGGAGTCGGCAAGCCGAACGGTGGGCGTACCAATCCAGGTGCGGGCGGTGGCGCGGTCAGTTCCGGGCTCGCGGCGGCCCGGGCAGCGGCGGCCGGCCGTGCCCCGAAACCCGCCCCGGCGCCGGAGCGGACCGCGGACCGGGACTGGGCCGGTGAGCCGCCCTACGACCCCGAATACGACGGCCCGCGCCCCTCGGCGGGGATCGGCTACGAGGGCTTCGACCCCGGCGACGAACCCCTCGACGAGGTGATCGACGAGCGGACCGCCCGGCAGACCAGTGAGCAGCAGGCGGTGCAGTTGTTGCAGCAGACCCTCGGCGCGGAACGGATCGGCGAGGTCGACCTCAAGTAAGCGTCGACCTCAAGTAACCCCAGCCCGAACGATGCCACCGACGGCGACGAGTCGCTCGGGCGGCTTGCCGGCGTCGTCCTCGGATCGTCTTCACCGGCCGGACGACCCCGGGCCTGACCGGCTGGTCAATCGGCTACCGGAACTCGACCGTCCGCTCTCGGCGTCCGCCGGAAAACGGGAGGACGGGACGATCGACGATCTTCTAACATCGGTCGCCCATCCCCGTTTTCTGTGATTTTCCTGTGAGTGTGGTTCGCGAGTTCTCGGTACCTGAGCGGCTCGGCGTGTTCGGTCTGGGTGTGGCGGTCGCCGCGACGGCATGGCCGTACCTGACCGACGCGACCGGCCTGGGCCTGCCGTGCCCGCTGCGCTCGCTGACCGGCGTGCCGTGTCCGGGCTGTGGCCTGACCACGGCGGCGGTCGCACTGGTCCGGGGTGACCTGGCCGGCGCGGTGGCGGCCAATCCGATGATCGTCGGCCTGGCGGTGCTCACGGCCGCCGTGCCGCCGCTGCTCCTCCTGCGGGCGTCCGGCGTACTGCCGCCACCAGCGCGCTGGCCCGACCGGGCGCGGCGGCGTACGGGGTGGGGCGTGAGCCTGCTCGCCGGCGCCAGTTGGCTGTTCCAGCTACACCGGCTCGGCCTCGTCGGCCTCGGCTGAGTCGCGTTCCTTCTTCGCACCCTTCGTTTCGAGGAGCACTACTTGAAGTACACCAGTTGGGGGCCGCGTTTCGGCGCCCACGTCATCGACCAGCTCGTCGTCCTGCCGCTCTACATCGTCGCTGCGTTCTTCGACCGCTCGGGCGTGGACCCGCAGACGGGCGAGGTCACCGGTGAGGGCCCGCTCTATTGGGCGTTCGTGGCGCTCGCGTTCGCGCTCTGGGGTTACAACCGGTGGTACATGACGGGCAAGACCGGGCAGAGTTGGGGCAAGCGGGCGCTGGCCATCCGGCTGATCGACCTCGGGGCAGGGCAGCCGATCGGCGCCGGCAAGGCGTTCCTCCGCGATCTGGCGCACTTCGTCGACGGCATCATCTGCTACATCGGCTACCTCTTCCCGCTCTGGGACGCCAAGAGGCAGACCATCGCCGACAAGATCATGAAGACCGTGGTCGTGGGCTGAGTCGACGCGCCGGCCGGTCGCGGGCCGTCGAACCGCCCGCGGCCGGCCGGACTAGGCTGGACGCGACCAGTTTCCGCAACCGAGGAGTCGCCGTGCGCCCGGGTGGACAGCCCAACCTGCAACAGATGATGAAGCAGGCGCAGAAGATGCAGCAGCAGCTCGCCGCCGCGCAGGCGGAGCTGGCCGAGGCGGAGCTGACCGGTACGGCCGGGGGCGGGCTGGTCACCGTGACCATCTCCGGTGCCGGCGAGGTCAAGGCCATCAAGATCGACCCGAAGGCGGTCGACCCGGAGGACGTGGAGACCCTGGAGGATCTCGTACTCGCGGCCGTGCACAACGCCCACGACGAGGTGCGCAAGCTGACCGAGGAGAAGATGGGCCCGGTCACCGGCGGCATGGGCGGCCTCGGCCTGCCCGGTTTCTGAGCAACCCCGCGATGTACGAGGGTGCCATCCAGGATCTGATCGACGAGTTGGGGCGCCTGCCGGGGGTCGGTCCCAAGAGCGCCCAGCGGATCGCGTTCCACGTGCTCTCGGCCGATCCGGCCGACGTCACCCGGCTGGCCACCGCGCTGCGCCGGGTCAAGGAACTGGTGCGGTTCTGCACCGTCTGCTACAACGTCGCCGAGTCCGAGCAGTGCCGGGTCTGCCGGGACCCACGCCGTACCGAAGAGGTGCTCTGCGTGGTCGAGGAGCCCAAGGACGTGGTGGCGATCGAGCGGACCGGCGAGTTCCGGGGCCGCTACCACGTGCTCGGCGGCGCGATCAATCCGCTGGAGGGCGTCGGCCCGGACAACCTGCGGATCCGGGAGCTGCTGGCCCGGCTCGGCACGGGCTCGGTCCGCGAGCTGATCCTGGCCACCGACCCGAACACCGAGGGCGAGGCCACCGCCACCTACCTGGCGCTGATGGTCAAGCCGATGGGCATCTCGGTGACCCGGCTCGCCAGCGGTCTGCCGGTCGGCGGCGACCTGGAGTACGCCGACGAGATCACCCTGGGCCGCGCCTTCGAGGGCCGCCGCGCCGTCTGACCTGCCGCCTGACCCTGCCGCGTGGTCCTGCCGTCCGGCGCCTCACCGGGGCCGACGCCTCGCCATCCCCTTCCGGGTCGGCGCCTCGCCATCCCCTTCCGGGTCGGCGCCTCGCCGCCCACTTCCGGGTCGGCGCCTCGCCGCCGTTCAATACCGGCCCGGCCGCCCCTTGTTCAGCCTCCCGAACAGCGCGGTTCAACCACGGTTCAGATCCGTTACCGACCCCGCTGTCCGTCTGACATCGGTCGTGATCCACCCGACAGGCGATGTAACAAATTCGCATAGTCAGATCCGGACAAACGCCCCGATTGTCGACCATGCGCGACGCTCTGTCGCTGGTGTCATGACGGTAAAGACACGATCCGGTACCAACCCATTCGCGGCCCGTTTCCGCCCGGTCCGCCCGACGGCTAATGTCTCGCCATCGGTGGCCCCCGTCACCGCGTTTGTCGTATCCACAGGACGAGGTGAAGCACCATGCGTGCACCAAGACCGAAGGTCGCCATCGCGGCCGTAGCGGTCGCGGCCCTCGCGGTAGCCGGCTGTGCCGAGAGCGACCGCGGCGATTCGGGCGCAAGCCAGAAGGACACCCTGGTCTTCGGCGTGGCCGGCGACCCGAAGGTGCTCGACCCCAGCCTCGCCAGTGACGGCGAGTCGCTGCGGGTGGCCCGTCAGGTCTTCGAGACGCTGGTCCGCCCCGAGGAGGGCGGCACCAAGATCACGCCGGGCCTGGCCGAGAGCTGGACCCCGGACGCGACCGGCACCGTCTGGACCTTCAAGCTCCGCTCGGGCGTGAAGTTCCACGACGGCACGGACTTCAACGCCGAGGCGGTCTGCGTCAACTTCAACCGCTGGTACAACGCCAAGGGTCTGATGCAGAGCCCGGACGTCACGCCGTACTGGCAGGACGTGATGGGTGGCTTCGCCGCCAACGAGCGGACCGACCTGCCGCCGAGCCTCTTCAAGTCCTGCACGCCGAAGGACGCGACCACCGTCGACCTCGCCTTCACCCGCGTCTCCAGCAAGGTTCCGGCCGCGCTGATGCTGCCGTCGTTCTCCATCCACAGCCCGAAGGCGCTGGAGCAGTACCAGGCCAGCACCATCGGCGGTAGCGCCGACAACATCCAGTACCCGTCGTACGCGATGGAGCACCCGACCGGCACCGGGCCGTTCAAGTTCAAGTCCTGGGACATCGCCAACAAGACGCTGACCCTGGAGCGGAACGAGGAATACAGCGGCGCGCAGAAGGCCAAGCTGAAGACCCTCATCTTCAAGACCATCTCGGACGAGAACGCCCGGAAGCAGGCGCTGCGCTCCGGCGACATCCAGGGCTACGACCTGGTCGGTCCGGCGGACGTCGAGCCGTTGAAGAGCGAGGGCTTCAACATGCTGACCCGCCCGGCGTTCAACATCCTCTACCTGGCGATGAACCAGAACGGTGGCAACCCGAAGCTCAAGGACATCCGGGTCCGGCAGGCGATCGCGCACGCCCTGAACCGGCAGGCGCTGGTCGACTCGAAGCTGCCCCCGGGGGCCAAGGTCGCCACCCAGTTCATGCCGGACACCGTGGAGGGCTGGAACCCGCAGGTCACCACGTACGACTACAACGTGGAGAAGGCCAAGCAGCTCCTTGCCGAGGCCGGCGCCAGCAACCTGACGCTGCGGTTCCACTACCCGACCGAGGTCACCCGGCCGTACATGCCGAACCCGAAGGACCTCTTCGAGCTGCTCTCGGCGGACCTCCAGGCGGTCGGCATCAAGATCCAGCCGATCCCGCTGAAGTGGACCCCGGACTACCTCAACGCCACCAGCACGGGTACCGCGCACGACCTGCACTTCCTGGGCTGGACCGGTGACTACGGCGACGGCTACAACTTCATCGGCACCATGTTCGACCGGCAGAAGCCGG
Source organism: Plantactinospora sp. DSM 117369 (assembly GCF_053764795.1). Classification (NCBI taxonomy): domain Bacteria; kingdom Bacillati; phylum Actinomycetota; class Actinomycetes; order Micromonosporales; family Micromonosporaceae; genus Plantactinospora; species Plantactinospora sp. DSM 117369. The sequence goes on from NZ_CM132446.1 coordinate 353,874, forward strand.
AGTGGGGCTTCAACAACCCGGCGCTCTTCGAACTGTTCAAGAAGGCCGACACCACCGCGGACGCCACCGCCCGGTACGAGCTCTACAAGGAGCTCAACGCCGAGGTCATGAAGTTCCTGCCGGGTGTGCCGATCTCGCACTCGCCGCCGGCGATCGTGTTCGGTAAGGACGTGACCGGCGTCAAGGCGAGCCCGCTCACCGACGAGCGGTTCGCCACCGCCGAGTTCAAGTCCTGACATAGAGAAAGGGACCGCGGGCGGGCGCGCCCTGATCCCGGCCGGTAGACCCCGGTCGGAGGTCAGCCCAGCGCCCGCCCGCGCGACCCTCCGCACCCCGCCAGAGGCCGCCCGTGTTCCGGTTCATCGTCAGACGCCTGTTGCAGCTGATACCCGCGCTCTTCGGGCTCTCCATCCTGTTGTTCATCTGGCTACACCGGCTGCCCGGCGGCCCGGAGACCGCGATCCTCGGTGAGCGCGGCACCCCGGAGATGCGCGCCGCGATCCGGGACAACCTCGGGCTGGACGAGCCGATCCTGGTGCAGTACGGCCGGTTCATGCAGCGCATGTTCCGGCTCGACCTGGGCACCTCGATCTCCACCAAGCGCGAGGTGACCACCGAGTTCCTGCAACGCTTCCCGGGTACCGTCGAACTGGCCGCGACCGCGATGATCATCGCGATCGCGGTCGGCATCCCGCTCGGCTACCTCGCCGCCCGCCGTCGCGGCCGGCTCCTCGACCACGCCTCGGTGGCCGGATCGCTGGTCGGGGTCTGCATCCCGGTCTTCTTCCTGGCGTACGTGCTCAAGGCGATCTTCGCCGAGAACCTGCACCTCTTCCCGGCCAGCGGCCGGCAGGACCCGACCATCGACGCGACCCGGATCACCAACTTCTTCGTCCTCGACGGACTGCTCACCCGCGAGTGGGACGCGGCCATCGACGCGCTCTGGCACCTGGTCCTGCCCGGCCTCGCCCTGGCCAGCATCCCGCTGGCGATCATCGTCCGGATCACCCGGGCGAGCGTGCTGGAAGTGCTCGGCGAGGACTTCGTCCGGACCGCCGAGGCCAAGGGCCTGACCGAGCGGGTCGTACGCCGGCGGCACGTGCTGCGCAACGCGATGCTTCCGGTGGCCACCACGATCGGCCTGCTCACCGGCGGTCTGCTCTCCGGCGCGGTGCTCACCGAGACCGTCTTCGCGTTCAGTGGGATCGGGGCGTTCATCGCCGATTCGATCAGCCAGCGGGACTATCCGGTGCTGATGGGCTTCATCATGATCATTGCAGTGCTCTTCGTACTGGTGAACCTGCTGGTCGACCTCTCGTACAGCCTGATCGACCCGAGGGTGCGTGTCCGATGAGGACGCCGCCGCAGCGCGTGAGCACCGTAATCGTGAACGGATGGTGGGCCCGGTGAGCGCGAGGAGTGAGCTTGCGAGCCCCGCAGTCGCGAACGGATGGTGGGCCCAGTGAGCGCGAGGAGCGAGCGTTCCGGGGCGGCTCGCGTGGGACGCGGTCGCGCCGGAATGCGAGTAGAGCTTGCGAGCCCCGCAGTCGCGAACGAAGGGTGGCGCAGGTGACGATCACCGAACGGGCCAGGAAGAAGGCCGAGAAGCTCGACCGGCTCGGCGAACTCTCCGCGGCCCGCGACGAGGAGCGCGGCGTCAGCCTCTGGCAGGAGGCGTTCCGCCGGCTCCGGCGCAACCCGGCGGCCATCGTCGGCGCCGTCGTGCTCGGCATCTTCCTGCTGGTCGCGATCGTCGGGCCGTTCTTCGTGCCGTACGGGCCGACCGACACCGTCGGGATCCGGGAGGGCCTGGTCAAGTCGGGCCAGGGCATCATCCCCGGCCCCTCCGGCGACCACTGGCTCGGCTTCGACCACCAGGGACGGGACGAGTTCAGCCGGCTGATCGTCGGAGCCCGGCAGACCCTGCTGGTCGGCGTGGTCTCCACGCTGATCGGTCTGGCGATCGGCGCCCTGGTCGGCGGCGTCGCCGGTGCCGCCGCCGGGCTCGGCGGGCGCTGGGGGCGGTGGGTCGACACCACGCTGATGCGGATCGTCGACATGATGCTGGCGCTGCCCAGCCTGCTGCTGGCGGTCAGCATCGCGGCACTGCTCGGCGCCAGCCTGACCACCGTGATGATCGCGGTCGGCGTGGTCTCGGTGCCGGTCTTCGCCCGGCTGCTGCGCGGCGCGATGATCGCCCAGGCCAACAGCGACTACGTGCTCGCCGCGACCTCACTCGGGGTACGCCGCTCGAAGATCGCGCTCGGCCACGTGCTGCCGAACTCGCTGGCCCCGGTCATCGTGCAGGCCACGCTGACCCTGGCCACCGCGATCATCGAGGCGGCCGCCCTCTCCTTCCTCGGCCTCGGCAACCCGGACACGGCGATACCGGAGTGGGGCGTGATGCTCGCCGACGCGCAGCCGTACCTGGGCATCCGGCCGGCGCTGGCGATCTATCCCGCGGTGGCGATCATCATCACCGCGCTGGGCTTCACCCTGCTCGGTGAGGCGATGCGCGAGGCCCTCGACCCGAAGCTGCGGAAGTGATCTGTCATGGCACTGCTTGATGTGGACGATCTCTCCGTCACGTTCCGACAGCGCGGGAAGCGTACGGTGCGGGCGGTCGACGGGGTCTCGTTCTCGGTGAACGCGGGCGAGGTCGTCGGCCTGGTCGGCGAGTCCGGCTGCGGCAAGAGCGTGACCTCGCTGGCGCTGATGGGACTGCTTCCCAAGCAGCCCGGGATCACGGTGGAGGGCCGGGCCGACTTCGACGGCACCGACCTGCTCCGGGTCGACCAGCGGGCGATGCGGGACATCCGGGGCCGGGACGTCGCGATGATCTTCCAGGACCCGCTCTCCTCGCTCAACCCGGTCATCCCGATCGGCCGGCAGGTGACCGAGGTGTTGGCCCGGCACCGTGGGCTGGGCGGCGACGCGGCCCGCAAGGAGGCCGCCGAACTGCTGGACCGGGTCGGCATCCCGGACCCGAACCGGCGGCTCAAGGAATATCCGCACCAGCTCTCCGGCGGGATGCGCCAGCGGGCGCTGATCGCGATCGCGGTGGCCTGCCGGCCCCGGCTGCTGATCGCCGACGAGCCCACCACGGCGCTCGACGTGACCATCCAGGCGCAGATCCTGGAACTGCTCAAGGATCTGGTACGCGACTCCGGCACCGCCCTGGTGATGATCACCCACGACCTGGGTGTGGTCGCCGGGATGTGCGACACCGTCAACGTGCTGTACGCCGGCCGGGTGGTGGAGACCGCCCGCCGCAAGCCGCTCTTCGCCGAGCCGAGGCACCCGTACACGGTGGGTTTGCTCGGGTCGATCCCTCGGCTGGACGCAGGGCGGGGCGAACGGCTCTCCCCGATCCGCGGCTCGGTCCGGGACGTACTGCCCTGGGCCGACGGCTGCGCCTTCGCGCCCCGCTGCGACCGGCAGATCGAGGCATGCCTCGGCCAGCCGCCGCAGCTCGCGCTGACCCACACCGACCGGACGTACCGGTGTGTCAACCCGGTGCCGCCGGCCGGTGCGGCCCCACCCCCGCCCGCCTCGCCGAGCAGGGCGGAGCCGGCGGCGGAGGGGGTGGTTCCGGCGCAGGCGACGGCGGCCGAGGACGTGCCGGTACCGGTGGAGGAGCAGGCGAAGCTGCCCGCCCCGCGCGAGGAGGAGTCGGCATGACCGACGTGAAGGTCACCGGGCAGTCCGCGAACCTGGTCGAGGTCCGGGATCTCAAGGTGCACTTCCCGATCACCCGGGGCGTGATCTTCGACCGGGTCGTCGGGCATGTCAAGGCGGTGGACGGGGTCGACCTGACCATCCCGCGCGGCAAGACGTACGGGCTGGTCGGCGAGTCCGGCTGCGGCAAGTCGACGCTCGGCCGGGCACTGCTCCAGTTGACCCGGCCGACGAGCGGGCAGGTGAACTTCGACGGTGTCGAGCTGACCGGACTGCCGCCGAACCGGCTCCGGGCGATGCGCCGCCGGATGCAGATGATCTTCCAGGATCCGATGTCCAGTCTGGACCCCCGGCAGAACGTCGAGTCGATCCTGGTCGAGGGTTTGCAGGCGCACGGGATCGGCGCCGACCGGGCCGCCCGGCGGGACATCATCGCCAGGACGCTGGACGCGGTCGGGCTGCCGAAGTGGGCGCTGTCCCGCTATCCGCACGAGTTCTCCGGCGGGCAGCGGCAGCGCATCGGCATCGCCCGGGCCCTGGTGCTCGGTCCCGAGCTGATCGTCGCCGACGAGCCGGTCTCGGCGCTGGACGTGTCGATCCAGGCCCAGGTGGTGAACCTGCTCGACGAACTCCAGGACGAGCTGGGGCTGACCTATCTGGTGATCGCGCACGACCTGGCGGTGGTCCGACACATCTCCGACGTGGTCGGCGTGATGTATCTCGGCGCGCTGGTCGAGGAGGCGCCGAGCGACCGGCTCTACCGGGAGCCGCTGCACCCGTACACCCGGGCGCTGATGTCGGCGGTGCCGGTGCCGGACCCGGAGGTGGAGGACCGCCGGGAGCGGATCCTGCTCGCCGGTGACCTGCCCTCGCCGGCCAACCCGCCGGCCGGCTGCCGGTTCCACACCCGCTGCCCGTGGGCGCAGCCGACCAGGTGTGCCGACGAGCGGCCGGTGCTGCGCCAGATCGGCGAGAGCCGGGTGGCCTGCCACTGGGCGGAGCAGATCGCCAGCGGCGAGATCCGGCCGCACAAGGTGACCGCGCAGATCGTCCGGCCGGAGGACGAGGGCGAGACGCCCGGCGTCGTCTCCGCGCCGAGCGAGCCGGGCTCGTTCGTCTAGTGCGTCCCGCGGCCGGAAGGTCGCCCGCCGGCAGCGTGCTGGTGGGGCTCCCGGTTCCCGGACGTGCCTGTGCCGCCGAACCCGTACGACGGTTCGGCGGCACAGGCGGCCGGATTGTCAGCTCTCGGCGTGCGCCTCGGCCGGTACGTTGTCGGTCGGCTCGTAGAGCCAGATCGGGCGCCAGTCGGCCAGCTCGTGGTAGCGGCGCAGCTCGGCGACCCCGCTGAGCCACCCGGTCCAGGCCGCGTACGGCGGCTGGTCGAAGCCGCTCTGCACGAAGGAGAGCTTCGTCTTGCCCCCGCTGCCCTCCAGCTCCCAGCTCGCCACCCCGGCCGGCCCCCAGTCGACGGTCATCGCCTTGCCGGGGGTCAGGTCCAGCACCTTCGCCGGGTTGGGGTTGTTGTCGAAGCCGCCCATCGCGTAGCGGCCGCCGACGAAGGGCTCGATCCCGATCGGGTAGCCGAACCACTCGCTGGCCTTGGCCGAGTCGGTCAGCGACTCGAAGAGCGCCTCGGGGGAGGCGTCGATGAGGACCTCGTCGCGCAGCGTCGCCGAGGTGAAGTCGGTCCTCGGGGTGAGCGGCCGTCCCTCGACGTGGTCGACGAGGTTCGCGATCGCCAGCGACCAGTACGTCTGGAGCACGCCCCGGATGCTCGCGCCGGTCATCACGTCCTGGAAGCTCCAGTGGCTCTGTGAGAGCGAGATGATCGTGGAGTCGGCACTCTCCTCGGTGAGGGTGATCTCGGTGGTGGTCTCCTCGCCGTCCAGTAGCCAGCCGAACCGGAGGCTGTGCTCGCCGATGTCGCGCAGGCGCTGGTGCGGGGCGTCGCCCTCGGGGACGTGCCGGCCCCAGAACTCGTACCGGTGCGGCAGCTCGACCTCGGCGTGGTCGGCGAGCCAGACGCGCAGCTCGGCGGCGTCGGTCAGGGCGTGCCAGACGGTCTTGACCGGCGCGGCGGCGCGGGCGCGCAGGGTCAGCGGTGCGGTCATCGAGAGCCGCCCGAGAAGCCCCTGGCTTCAGCCATGGGGAGGAAAGGGCGGTCGGGCGTGGTATTGGTTTTCGGCATGGCGTCGACTCCTCTGTGTGGGCGAAACTGTCGGATGTAGCTGGGATGGTTGTGGGTGTGGGCGAGACGGTGCGGTACACCTACCGGTTGCGTCCCGGCGCGACTGCGGAGGCTGCGCTGGCGGTGGAGTGGGGGCGGTGTCGCTGGTTGTGGAACGAGGCCGTCCACCAGTACAAGACCGGTCGCAAACCCACCTTCGGCAAGCTGTCGAAGCTGCTGACCGAGGCGCGGGTCCGCTCGTCGTGGTTGCGGGACGGGTCTCAGGTCGCGCAGCAGCAGACGTTGCGTACCTACGCTCTGGCCCTCCAGCACTCCTTCAGGGTGAAGGGACGGGGCCGGCCGAGACCGAAGCGGCGCAAGGACAGCCTGCCCAGCCTGGAATACACGGTGCGTGGGTTCTCGATCCGCGACCGTCGGCTGCGGCTGCCCGGCGGCGTCAGGATTCCGGTCGTCTGGTCGCGCGAGCTGCCGTCCGATCCGAGCAGTGTCCGGGTCTACCAGGACTCGCTTGGGCACTGGTACGCCTCCTTCGTCGTCCGCCGTGACGCCACACCCGTCCCCGATGCCGAGGGGGCGATCGGTGTCGACTGGGGTGTCACCGCGACTGCGACGACCACCGACCCGGCCTACGATCTGCCGTACCTCGGCCACCGGAAACGGTGTGCCGCCGAGCTTGCCAAACTCCAGCGCCGGATGGCCCGCCGTCGGCGCCCACGGGGTGTGAAGCCGTCGAGCGGCTACCTGCGGGCCAAGCGGCAGGCGGCGAAGCTGGCCAGGAAGGCGGCCCGGCAGAACATCCACGACGCCCGCGTCTGGGCGAAGAAGATCGTCGACAACCATGCGACAATCGCGGTCGAGGACTTCAAGCCCACATTCCTGACCAAATCCCGGATGGCCCGCAAGGCTGCTGATGCGGCGATTGGTGCGGCGAAGCGGGAACTGGTTGACCGTGGCTTGCGGGCGGGCCGGAGGGTGGTGTTGGTGCCGCCCGCCTATACCACGATGACCTGCTCGCAGTGCGGTACGAGAGCCAAGCACCGCCTCGGGCTGGGTGTCAGAGTCTTCCGGTGCGACACCTGCGGATACACCGCCTGCCGCGACCGGAACGCCGCGAGGACGATCCTCGCCACGGCAGAACGTGACCGTGCTGGTGCCGACGACGTGAGACATGCGATCACCTCCTTCCGGAACGGTGGCCTCGTGCGGTCTGAGCCAGAAATCCCCCGGCTTCCAGCCGTGGGGAAGCGTTAAGTGGTGCCTCCATGTGGGTAACAGGCGACGGCGAGCTTGAAGGCGTCGCCTTCGGCTCCGCCGTAGCGGGTGAACAGCTCTTGCAGTGCGGTCTGTAGGTCGGTGAGGAACTGCTGGCGTTGTTCGGCCGGCACCCGGATCTCGCCGGAGACGCCGATCGACGGCAGCTCCGGAGCGGTCCGGTCCAGGGCGGCGATGTCGGCCTGGACCTCCTCCATCAGGTTGAGCAGGTAGCCGAGGCTCATCTCGTCCTGCGCCTTGCGCAGCCCGAGCCGGCCGACCAGCCGGGGCGAGAGCCAGTACGACCTGGCGCTCGCCTGGTAGATGCCCTCGGAGATGCCCCGCACTTTCCGCTCGGAGACCTGGTCGACGAGGCCGGCGTCGACCAGGCGCTTGACGTGGTAGTAGACCCGTTGCGGGGTCTGGCCGAGCTGGTTCGCCACCTCGGTGCAGGTGTGCGGTTCGGCGAGTTGCCGCAGCACCTCGATGCGCTGCGGCTTGAGCAGGGTCTCGGCCTGCTCGATCTGCTCCAGGTACATCACGTCTCTCATGGCAAAAGCAATCCTGTACGTAAAACAAGATTTTGTCAATCGGGCAAGCGAAGGCGGAGCAGGTCTCGCGGTGGATGCCGAGAAGCTCAGCCCTCGGGGCGGTTGAGCAGGCCGACCGCGACGGTGTGTACCGCGACCAGGTCGGCCGGGTCGGCCAGCGCCGCCCGCCCACCGGTGACGGCGTACCACTCGGCGGCGTCCTTGTACTGCACCCGCAGCACGGCGTCCTTCCCGTCCAGCTCGGTGCGGAGCGTCAGCTCCCCGGTGATCACCCCGACCTCGTCGGTCATCACCCCACCCGGGCCGGCGGTGATGTCGGTGCTCTGCGCGGCGGTTCCCGTCTCGCCCATCAGCAGCTCCCCAGCATGTCGTCGAGCGCGGCCTTCTCGCCGGAGGTCACCGAGAGCCGCCAGTAGTGCTTGACCGCGATCCAGTCCTCCGCGTACTGGCACCAGTCGTCCCGGTTCGACGGCTTCCACTGGGACGGGTCCTGGTCGCCCTTGGCCCGGTTGGAGCTCGCCGAGACCGCCACCAACTGTGGCCGGTCCAGGTCGTTGGCGAAGTCGCTCCGCTTGTCGTCGTCCCACTCGTCGGCACCCGAACGCCAGGCGTTGGCCAGCGGCACCATGTGGTCGATGTCCACGTCCGAGGGATCGGTGAGGGTCCGCTTGTCGTACCGGCTCGACCAGCGGCCCCCGACCACGTTGCAGCCGGAGAGCTTGATGCCGGTGCCGTCCCGCTGGAGCACGGTGTCCCGGACGTCACAGTTCTTGCCGGCGTTGCGCCAGTGCGGGAAACGTTCCCGGCTGTAGCCCCGCATCGAGCCCGCCCCGGCCACGGTGAGCTGGTCGAGCTGGGCCTGGGGGTCGGCCGAACCGGTGGGCTCCGGCGCCGGGCTCTCGACCGGGGCGCAGGCGGCGGCGCCGGCCGCGAGCAGGCCGGCGAGCAGGGCCGCTGTTCCCGACCGCGCTAGTGATCTGGTACGGATGAACGGCACGTTTCCAGCTTGCGAGGTGTAGACCGGTGCAGAGGCAACCGGTGCAGGTTCCGGCGTTTCGCGGCATCTTACGACACGGGCAGGGCAGATTGACACCGTGAGTGATTCGTCAGCACCGTTGCGGATGTCCAGTACGGCCGGCCGGGGCACCCTGCTCGCCGCCGTCGTCGCCTCCGGCATGGTCTTCCTGGACGCCACCGTGGTCAACGTGGCCCTGCCACACCTCGGCGCCGAGCTGCACGCCAGCACCGCCGGCCTACAGTGGACGCTCAACGGCTATCTGCTGACCCTGGCCGCCTTCGTACTGCTCGGCGGGGCGCTCGGCGACCGGGTCGGACGGCGGAGGGTCTTCCTCGCCGGCGTGCTGGCCTTCACCGCCGCCTCCATCCTCTGCGGCGCGGCGCTGAGCATCGAGTGGCTGATCGTCGCCCGTTTCCTCCAGGGGCTCGGTGGTGCGCTGCTGACCCCCGGCTCGCTCGCGCTGCTCCAGGCCAGCTTCCACCCCGACGAGCGGGGCCGGGTGATCGGCGCCTGGTCTGGCCTGGCCGGCGTGTCGACGGCGCTCGGCCCATTCCTCGGCGGCTGGCTGATCGACGCGCTCTCCTGGCGGGCGATCTTCTTCCTCAACGTGCCGCTCGCGGTGATCGTGATCATCGCGGCGTTGCGCTGGACCCCGGAGAGCCGGGCCGACGGCGCGGCGGCAGCCCGGTTCGACGTGGCCGGCTCGCTGCTCGGCGCGCTCGGCCTGGCCGGCGTCACGTACGCGCTGATCGAGGCCCAGCAGCTCGGACCCGGCTCGGGGCCGGTGATCGGTGCCGCCGTGCTCGGGGTGGCCACCGCCGTCGCGTTCGTGCTGCTCGAACGGCGCCGGGGCGAGCGGGCGATGTTGCCGCCGACGCTCTTCGCCAGCCGGCTCTTCGGGGTGCTCAACGTCTACACCGTGCTGGTCTACGCCGCGCTGACCGGACTCACCTTCTTCTTCGCCGTCTATCTCCAGAATGTCGTCGGCTACTCCGCGCTGGAGACCGGCCTGGCCACCCTGCCGATGACCATCCTGCTGCTGGTCGGCTCGGCCCGCTCCGGCGCGCTCGCCTCCCGGATCGGGCCACGCCCACAGCTCACCGTCGGCCCGCTGGTCGCCGCCGCCGGGCTGTTCCTGCTGCACGGGGTGAACCGGGGCGACTCGTACTGGACCGCCATCCTGCCCGGGATCACCCTCTTCGGGCTCGGCATGACCCTGGTGGTGGCCCCGCTGACCGCCTCCGTACTGGCCGCCACCCCGGACCGGCTGGCCGGCGCGGCGAGCGGCTTCAACAACGCGGCGTCCCGGGTCGGCGGGCTGCTCGCCGTCTCGGCGCTGCCGCTGGTGGTCGGCCTCTCCGGCGGCGGGTACGCGCGCTCCGGCCAGCTCACCCCGGCGTACCGGCAGGCGGTGCTCTGGTCCGCCGGGCTGATGCTGCTGGGCGCGCTGCTCGCGGCCGTACTGGTGCACCGGCCGGAGCGGGAGCCGAAGAAGTCCCGCCCCTGCCCGTCCCTGCCGCCGCCCCCGACCCACCAGCACGAACCGGACCGGGGTGCGGACCGGTCGGCGACGGGACAGCGCCGCTCGTAGCGGTGCCGACAGGCGTGCCCGGGAGGGATGGGACGGGCACGTCGGCGGCGGCGTGCCGGATCGGGCGGGTCGGCCGGGATGACCGGTCCGACCTGCCCGATCCGGCCGTTGCGGGCAGGACAGAACTCAGCGCGGTGCGCGGTTGGGCAGACCGTCCGGCTCAGCGCAGGGCGCGGTTGACCGCACTGGTCACCGCCTGGACCGAGGCCGTCACGATGTTGGCGTCGAGACCGACACCCCAGACCGTACGGCCGTCGACCTCGCACTCCACGTACGCGGCCGCCTGGGCGTCGCCGCCCGAGGACATCGCGTGCTCGTGGTAGTCGAGGACCCGTACCCGGACGTCGAGCGCCTGCAACGCGTTGACGTACGCGTCGATCGGGCCGTTACCGGTCGCCGAGAGTGCCCGGCGGCCGGCGCCGAACCGGGCGTCCACCTCGATCTCGACCTTGCCGTCGACGGTGCCGATGGTGTAGCTCTCCACCTGCACGACCGGCTCCCGCTGCCGATCGACGAGGTACTCCTCGGCGAAGAGCCGCCACATCCGCTCCGGCTCCACCTCGCCACCGTCGTCGTCGGTGACCCGCTGCACCACGCCGGAGAACTCGATCTGCAACCGCCGGGGCAGGTCCAGGTGGTGCTCCGTCTTCATGACGTACGCCACGCCGCCCTTGCCGGACTGCGAGTTGACCCGGATCACCGCCTCGTAGGTCCGGCCCAGGTCCTTCGGGTCGATCGGCAGGTAGGGCACCGCCCAGCCGAACTGGTCGATCGGCACCCCGGCCGCCTGCGCGTCGGCGGCCAGCGCGTCGAAGCCCTTGTTGATCGCGTCCTGGTGCGAGCCGGAGAAGGCGGTGTAGACCAGGTCACCCGCGTACGGGTGCCGCTCGTGCACCGGAAGCTGGTTGCAGTACTCGACCGCGCGCTTGACCTCGTCGATGTTGGAGAAGTCGATCTCCGGGTCGACGCCCTGGGAGAAGAGGTTCAGCCCCAGCGTGACCAGGTCGACGTTGCCGGTGCGCTCGCCGTTGCCGAACAGGCAGCCCTCGACCCGGTCGGCCCCGGCCAGCAGGCCCAGCTCGGCGGCGGCGACCCCGGTGCCCCGGTCGTTGTGCGGGTGCAGGGAGAGGATCACGCTGTCCCGCCGGGGCAGGTGCCGGTGCATCCACTCGATCGAGTCGGCGTAGACGTTCGGGGTGGCCATCTCGACGGTCGCCGGCAGGTTGATGATCAGCGGCCGGTCCGGGGTCGGGTCGATCACCTCGATCACCGCGGCGCAGACCTCCAGGGCGTAGTCCAGCTCCGTCCCGGTGTAGGACTCCGGCGAGTACTCGTAGAAGACGTCGGTGTCCGGGGCGTGGATCTCGTGGTATTTCTGGCAGAGCCGGGCGCCGGAGGTAGCGATGTCGGTGATCCCGGCCTTGTCCAGGCCGAAGACCACCCGGCGCTGGAGCGTCGAGGTCGAGTTGTAGAAGTGCACGATCGCCCGCTTCGCACCCCGGATCGCCTCGAAGGTGCGGTCGATCAGGTGCTCCCGGCACTGGGTCAGCACCTGGATGGTGACGTCCTCCGGGATCAGGTCCTGCTCGATCAACTGCCGGACGAAGTCGAAGTCGGTCTGGCTGGCCGACGGGAAGCCGACCTCGATCTCCTTGTAGCCCATCTGCACCAGGAGCTGGAACATCCGCCGCTTGCGCTCTGGCGACATCGGGTCGATCAGGGCCTGGTTGCCGTCGCGTAGGTCGACCGCGCACCACCGGGGCGCCGCCTCGATGCGCCGGGTCGGCCACTGCCGGTCGGGCAGGTCGATCGCGAACTGCTGGTGGTAGGGCTGGTAACGCTGGAACGGCATGCGGCTGGGCCGCTGCCGGGCTATCGGATCACCGTCGGTGGTGGTGCCGGCAGGTTGTGCCATGGCAGAAAGCTCCCGTGGTCATGTGGCGTGAGCGCCGAGTGTCGTCAGATCGAGGTGTCAGATCTTCGTGCCGGATCCGGGTGTCGGATCCCCGAGAGACTGGCCGCAACGAGGTTCGGCCGGATGCAGGACGGCGCGCTTCAACTCCGCGACGAGGTGCCGGCCTGGGAAGCCTCGTCGCGGCGGCGAAGGAGCAGGGCCTGCCACATGACAAAGTCACCTTAAGTGCTCGACGAGCGATCGGGTAAGCGTAGTCCGCAATCTGAGAACCGCCCAGGTGGCGAGGGGTGCGCCGGGTGGGCGTCGGTCGGGGTCAGCGCAGCATCAACTCGGCCAGCGGGCGGCGCTGGCGCAGACCGATCTCCCGGGCCCGCAGGTCCTCGGGCAGCGAGTACGGGTCGCCGAGCCGGCCCACCGCGACCACCACGTGCGGGCGTACCTCGGCGGAGAGTTCCAGGTCGGCGCGGAGCCCGGCGGCGTCGAATCCGGAGATCTGCCGTACGTAGAGGCGCAGCGCGGTGGCCTGGACCGTGAGATGCGCCACCGCCTGGCCGAGGTCGTAGGCGGCGTGCGGCAGCGGCCCGCCGGTCGGGCCGGTGGTGGTGTGCGCGCCGAGCAGCAGCGCCGAGGCCCGCCCGGCCCACCGCTGGTTGCCGGTGGAGAGGTTGGTCAGAATCCGCTTGAACGCCTCGTCGTCCCGGCGGCCCACCAGGAAGCGCCAGGGCTGGGTGTTGTCGGCGGAGGGTGCCCAGCGGGCCGCCTCCAGCAGGGACGCCACCTCGGCGTCGGTGAGGTCGGCGACCGGGTCGAAGGCGTGCGGGCTCCACCGGGTCGCCAGTATCGGGGAGAGCTGGGCCATGGTGCCGAGTGTGCCGTATCGGGCACTCTGTCCCGGCACCGGGGTCACCTGACGTGACCGGGCGCACCCATAACGTGAATAAAGATCATTCACCGGCACCGGACGAGCCGTCGTCGCTGGACGAGCCGTCGTGCTCGGGCATGCCGTCGTGCTCGGGCATGCCGTTGTCGTCGGTCGGCTCGCCGGGTGGCGGTCCGGCGATCCGCAGCGGCTCCCGGTCGACCAGTGGGCCGGGCAACGCGACGGTGGCCGGGGCGGCGGTCGGCGTACCGGCCAGGGTCAGGGTGCCGGCGGGCAACCGGGCCGCCGTCAGGGTGCCGTCTGGGGCGTAGCAGTAGATGCCCGGATCCAGCGGCGGGCTGACCGACGCCGAGGTCGACTCGACCGCGAAACAGCTGCCCTGGGCGCCCGGCAGGGTGGCGGCGGAGACCGCGAGCGGGGCCTGCCGGTCGGTGAGCACCTCCGGCCAGTCGGTGAACGGGTGCCGCATCCGGGGGTCGATGCCGGGATCGAGCGGCTGCCCGGGCCCGGCCACCCGTACGCAGCCCGCCTCCGGCTGCCCGACCGAGGGGAGCGCGCACTGGAACAGTCCGGCGCCGTTCTGGGTCAGCGAGACGTCGGCGCTGCCGCCGAGCGCGCCACCCGGGATGTCCACCCGCCAGGAGCGGTCCGCCGCCCGGACCACCGAGATCGACCGGTCCGGCTGACCGGGTGCGGTGAACGTGTAGACGGCCGTCAGTTGGCGGTCCTGAGCGGCGGCGGCGAGCGCCGCGAGCTGGTCCCGGGCCTCGGTCGGCTGGCTCGCCGCCGGGGCGGGGGTGGTCGCGGCCGGCGCCGGTGCCTGGCTGCCGCAGCCGGCCAGCAGCGCCGTCCCGGTCATCAGGAGTGCGCCGAGCAGGGGGGCTACGCCGGGATGCACCTCGCCATTCTCGGGGTATACCCCCGGAACGGGTGGTCAGTCCAGCTACCCTCGCGTGTCGCCGGCCGGTCGGATGGTGGGAACGCCTGGTCGGGGCGGCGGCGCCGGCCGGTACCCTGAGTTGGTCTCACACGGCGCCGCCGGCCTCGACCCGGCGGCGTCGGCACGCTCAGGGCCGTGCACCTCGCCCGGCCCAGGGGAAGGAGTGCACCGTCGTGGCACTGGTCGTGCAGAAGTACGGCGGATCGTCCGTCGCCGACGCCGAGCGGATCAAGCGGGTGGCCGAGCGGATCGTCGCGGCCCGCAAGGCCGGCGACGACGTGGTGGTCGTGGTCAGCGCGATGGGCGACACCACCGACGAGCTGCTCGACCTCGCCAACCAGGTCAGCCCGCTGCCACCCGGCCGGGAGCTGGACATGCTGCTCACCGCCGGCGAGCGCATCTCGATGGCGCTGGTGGCGATGGCGATCCACAACCTCGGCTACGAGGCGCGCTCCTACACCGGGTCCCAGGCGGGTGTGCTGACCACCTCGGTGCACGGCCGGGCCCGGATCATCGACGTGACGCCCGGCCGGCTGCGGGCGGCGCTCAACGAGGGCGCGGTGGCGATCGTCGCCGGCTTCCAGGGCGTCTCCCAGGACACCAAGGACATCACCACGCTGGGCCGGGGCGGGTCGGACACCACCGCGGTGGCCCTGGCGGCGGCGCTCGGCGCGGACGTCTGCGAGATCTACACGGACGTCGACGGGGTCTTCACCGCCGACCCGCGGATCGTGCCCAACGCCCGGCACATCAGGACCATCACCTACGAGGAGATGCTCGAACTGGCCGCGTGCGGTGCGAAGGTGCTGCACCTACGGAGCGTGGAGTACGCCCGGAGGGCCGGGTTGCCGATCCGGGTACGTTCGTCATACTCGACCAACACCGGCACGATGGTGACCGGATCGACGGAGGACCTACCCGTGGAGCAAGCACTTATCACCGGGGTCGCCCACGACCGGAGCGAGGCGAAGATCACCGCGGTCGGCGTACCGGACGAGCCGGGCGCGGCGGCCCGGATCTTCGAGACCGTCGCGGCGGCCGAGATCAACCTCGACATGATCGTGCAGAACGTCTCGACCGAGGGCACCGGCCGGACCGACATCTCCTTCACCCTGCCCAAGACCGACGGTCCGACCGCGATGGCGGCGCTGAGCAAGGTGCAGGAACAGGTCAAGTTCAAGGGCCTGCTCTACGACGACCACGTCGGCAAGGTGTCGCTGATCGGCGCCGGCATGCGCTCGCACCCGGGTGTGGCCGCCAGCTTCTTCGCCGCGCTCGGCGAGGCCGGGGTGAACATCGAAATGATCTCCACGTCCGAGATCCGGGTCTCGGTGGTCTGCCGGGACACCGACCTCGACGTCGCGGTCCGGGCCGTGCACGAGGCCTTCGACCTGGGTGGCAGCGAGGAAGCGGTGGTCTACGCCGGGACCGGGAGGTAGTCCGCGATGGCGACGCTCCCCACACTCGCGGTGGTCGGGGCGACCGGCGCGGTCGGCACGGTCATGTGCGACCTGCTCTCTTCCCGCAAGAACGTCTGGGGTGAGATCCGGCTGATCGCCTCCGCGCGCTCGGCCGGGCAGACGCGGATGTGCCGGGGCGAGGAGCTGACCGTACAGGCGCTGACCGCCGAGGCGTTCGACGGCGTGGACGTGGCGATGTTCGACGTACCGGACGAAATCTCCGCGCAGTGGGCGCCGGTCGCGGTCTCCCGGGGTGCGGTGGCGGTGGACAACTCCGCCGCGTTCCGGGGCGACAGGGACGTGCCGCTGGTGGTGCCGGAGATCAACCCGGAGCAGGTACGCAACCGCCCCAAGGGCATCATCGCGAACGCCAACTGCACCACCCTGACGATGATCATCGCGGTCGCGCCGCTGCACCGCGAGTACGGGCTGCGTGAGCTGGTGCTCTCGTCCTACCAGGCGGTCTCCGGGACGGGGCAGGTCGGGGTGGACACTCTGCACGACCAGCTCTCCAAGATCGCCGGTGATCGGGGGCTCGGCTCGCGGCCGGGCAACGTGCGCCAGGCGGTCGGCGACGACCTGGGCCCGTTCCCGGCCCCGATGGCGCTCAACGTGGTGCCGTGGGCCGGGTCGCTGCGGGACGGCGGCTGGTCGTCCGAGGAGCTGAAACTGCGCAACGAGTCGCGCAAGATCCTCGGCCTGCCCGACCTGAAGGTCTCCGCCACCTGCGTACGGGTGCCGGTGGTGACCGGGCACTCGGTGGCCGTACACGCGGTCTTCGGGACGGAGGTGGATGCGGAGGGTGCCCGGGAGGCGCTGCGCAACGCCCCCGGAGTGATCCTGGTCGACGACCCGGCGGCGGGCGAGTTCCCGATGCCGATCGACGCGGTCGGCACCGACCCGTCCTGGGTGGGCCGGATCCGCCGCTCGATCGACGACCCCCGCGCGCTCGACCTCTTCGTGACGGGCGACAACCTGCGCAAGGGCGCCGCCCTCAACACCGCCCAGATCGCCGAGCTGCTCGCCGCCGAGTTCTCCGCCGCCCGCTGAGGGGCATGATCGCGCTGCTTCCCGGAAGGAGTGCCTTCGCGGCCCGACGTGGAGGCCACTGTTTCCCTGAAGCAGCGCGATCCTGGGTTCCCTGACGTTGCGCGATCTTCTCGCGAGGAGCGGGTCAGGCGGCCGCCAGGCGGACGCCGTCGCGGCCCTCCCGCTTGACGCCGTAGAGGGCCTCGTCGGCGCGGCGCAGGGTCAGGTCGGGTGACTCGCCGTCCTGCTGCACGGCCACGCCGATGCTGACCGTCCGGCCGGTACGCCGGGCCGCCTCCACCAGTCGCTGGGCGATCCCGACCGCCTCCTCCGGGCGGAGCACCTCCACCACGGCCACGAACTCGTCGCCGCCGATCCGGTACAGCTCGTCGCCGTGCCGCAGCGCGCCCTGGAGGGCCCGGGCGAGATCGACCAGCACCTTGTCGCCGGCCTGGTGGCCGTAGGTGTCGTTGACGGTCTTGAAGTCGTCGACGTCGACCGCGAGCAGCGCCGTCCGGCCCGGGTGCGACTCGGCGATCCGCTCGCCGAACGACCCCTGGTGACGCAGCCCGGTCAGCGGGTCGGAACTGGCCCGCTCCCGTAACCGGGCCAGCCCGCGCAGCCGTTCGAGGCAGATCCACGACTGGGCGGCGAGCAGCTCGATCAGGTTGACGGTGGTCGGATCGGGGCGCAGCGTACGGGTGTCGCCGACCAGCAGCACCCCGCAGAACTCGGTCGGGCCGAGTGGCACCGAGATCAGGGTGCGTACCCCGGCGGCGATCAGTACGTCCTGGTCCGGCGTGGTCGGGTGGTGCCCCTCGCCGAGGGTGTAGGAGGCGCCGTAGGCGTGCGCGTGCGCCCGGAGCCGTTCCACGACCGGTCGGCCGGCGCCGGCCAGCGCGGCGTGCACCCGCGATTCGAGAGCGTCGGGTACCAGGCTCGGCGTCGCCACCCGTGGTCCGGCCGGCCCGTCCAGCACGAAGACCGCCGAGGTGAGCCCGGAGACGTCCCGGGCCGCGGAGACGGCGGCGGTCATCAGGTCGGCCTCGGTGGCGGCGGAGGTCAGCGCGGAGGCGTGCCGGAGCAGCTTCTCGCTCCGGGTCTCGGCCGGAGGGCCGCCGAGCTGCCCGATCCTGGTGCCGAGCAGCGCGGCGACCCGCTCGACGGTGTGCCGCCAGGCGTCCAGGTCGACGTCGGCGGTCGGCCACTCCAGGTCCAGTACCCCGATCGGCTGCCCCGTCCGGTCGAGGATCGGGGCGCAGATCTCGGCCCGTACGTCGGGGCGCAGCGGTACGTAGTCGGGCTCGTTCGTCACCTCCGGCACGGTTTCGGTCTTGCCGGAGGCGTACACCCGGCCGACCGTCCCGGCCCCGGCCGGTACCGAGGCGAAGACCTGCCATGATCCGGTCGCGGCGACACAGCGGAGCCGGTCGCGGACCCAGAGCAGCACGGCGACCCGTCCCGGGGTGTGTTTGCCCAGCGTGGCCACCGTCACCTGGCCAGCCTCGACGGCGGTGGACGCCGTGGGCAGCCGGGTGGTCACGTCACGGACTACACGGGAGTGGTCGAGGGACACCGTTTCCGATCCGGGGAGGAGGGGTTCCGAGGGGCCCGACCAAGATTACTCAGGGTGCTGAGAATCTGCTGGACGCGAGTGATCCCCGCCTCCCCGGACGCTCCGGCTAGTTGATCAACGCCAGGGCCGCCTCGCGGAGCGGGGCCGGGGCGTTCACCGGGGAGCCGGCGTCGAACGGCGGGTCCGGCTCGTACTCGATGGCGAGCTGGACGGCGTGCGCGGTCGGCACGTCGGTCGCCTCGGCCAGCAGGGTCAGGGCCATGTCGACGCCGGCCGAGACGCCGGCCGAGGTGACGATCCGGTCGTCCCGGACCACCCGCTCCCGGACCGGCTCGGCGTCGAAGGCCCGCAGCTCGTCGACCCAGCCCCAGTGGCTGGTCGCCCGCCGCCCGGCCAGCAACCCGGCCGCGCCGAGCAGGAACGAGCCGGCGCAGACCGAGGTGGTCCACCGGGTGTACTGGTGCGCGAGGGCGATCCAGCCGACCAGCGCCGCGTCGGCGAGCGCCGCGCGGGTGCCGGCCCCGCCCGGTACGACGATCACGTCCGGGCGGGACAGCTCGGCGAAGCTCGCGGTGGCGGTGATCGCCATCGTGCCCCGATCGTCGACGACCGGACCTGGTTCGGCGGCGACCATGGTCACCGTGACGCCGGGGGCGAAGGCCAGCACCGTGTACGGCCCCACGACGTCGAGGGCGGTGTACCGGGGATAGAGCGGAATGGCGACGTGCATGCTCGGTTCCTCCTTGTCGGAACGGGATGGATCGGCTGCTCGGAACCGTGTCGTCCGGCAGGTGTCGGGGCGCGATGGATCGGCTGCTCGGGACGGGGCGTCCGGCAGGTGTCGGGGCGCGCGGGATCGGCTCCGGTGCCGGCGGGTGCCGGCGGCTGCCGGAGGTGCTGGGGCAGTTTCGATGGGGCGGGCGGTCAGCTCTGTTTCGCGCGGAACCGGCGGCGGTAGTCGCCGGGTGCGACCCGCCAGTGCCGGCGGAAGACGCGGTACAGGGTTTCGGCGGCGCCGAGACCGGACTCCCGGGCCACCCGGTCCAGCGGATGGCCGGTGTGTTCCAGCAGCCGGCGGGCGGCGTCCGCCCGGCTGCGTTCGACGTACCGGCCGGGGGAGACGCCGGTCTGCTCGGTGAAGAGCCGTGAGAAGTGCCGCTCGCTCATCCCGGCCCGCCGGGCCAGCGCCGGCACGCTCAGGTCCTCGGCCGGGTTGGCGTCGATGAAGGTCTGGAGTTCGCGCAGCGGTTCACTGCGGGGCACAGGCGTCCGCATCGCCGTACTGAACTGGCTCTGTCCGCCCGGCCGGTGCAGGTAGACGACCAGGCCCCGGGCCACGTGCCGGGCGAGCTCGTGGCCGTGGTCCGTGGCCACCAGCGCGAGCGCGAGGTCGATGCCGGCGGTCACTCCGGCCGAGGTCCAGACGTGCCCGTCCCGGATGTAGATGCGGTCGGCGTCCACCTCGACCGCCGGATAGCGGTCGCCCAGATCCTGGGCGGTCAGCCAGTGTGTGGTGGCGCGACGGCCGTCGAGCAGCCCTGCCTCGCCGAGCAGGAGCGCGCCGTTGCAGACCGAGGCGACCCGGTCGGCGATGCCGGCAAGCCGGGAGATCCCGGCGACCAGTTGCCGGTCGGCGACGTGCGCCGGCGCGGCGAGCCCACCGACCACCAGCAGCGTGTCGATCGGCCCGGTGACCTGGTCCAGTGCCAGTGGTGCCAGCGTCGCGACCCCGTTGCCCGCCGTGACCGGGCCGGGATGCACCGCCGCGACCTCCAGTCGGTAGCCGCGGCTCTCGCCGAGGATCAGACTCGCCAGTGCGAACACGTCGGCCGGGCCGGTCAGGTCGAGGCCCTGGAAGCCCTCGAAGATCACCGCCACCACCCGTCGCTGCATGCATTCATGCTGCTCGCGGCGGGGATGTGGCGTCAATGACGCAGGTATTGCAGATTACGCCAACGGGCGGGCTCGGCGGGCGGTCGGTGCTTGGTTAGGATCGGCCACAGTCTTTCTGATCATGATGCTCCGAGATTTGTCATCGGGATGGACCGGAAGCGGAAGCCGGAAAGCCGGATACCGGAAAGCGGACGTCGGAGGACGGAGAGCCCGACATGGCGAGGTTGCCCGACGAGGTGGTGGCCGCGATCGGCCGGATCACGATCGCGGCCGGCGACCTGGAGCTGATCCTGGCCTGGATCGGCGCCGACCAGGCGGGCGGCAACGCGTTCGAGGTACTGGCCAGACCCGGCGAGCCGGTACGCGCCGCCCGGGGCTCGGTCGAGTTCGCCACCCCGGAGTACCGGCAGGCGTACCTGCCGGTGGTCGAGATCGCCGCGAAGCTGCTCGCCAAGCGGCACGCGGTCGTCTCCGCGATGTGGGTCAGCGAGGCGCCGGACGAGTCCGTGCAGCGCTGGGAGCTGCTCGACGACAAGACCTACGTACGCCAGCTCGTCGACCCCCGCGCCCTCGACGAGCTGTCCCGGCAACTCCTGGAGGCGCGGAACCGGCTGGTGGCGATCGTGACCGCCCAACTCAACAACGACCCGGTGCCCGCGCCCTGAGCCCGGCCACGATCGGTCGGCGGCCGGTGACCGGAATCGGGTTGACCCGCTGGCGATGATGACCTGGTGGACCTGCTCCACGTGTCGAGGAGGAGTCTCGGGTGGGTGACGTGCGGACCGTGGTGGTCGGACCCGACGACTGGGAGTCGTGGCGGGAAATCCGGCTGCGTTCCCTGCGGCAGGACCCGGACGCCTTCGGCTCGACGTACGAGCGCGAGGCGGCGTTCACCGAGCAGACCTGGCGGTCCCGGCTCGACGGCACGAGCGGGCCGTCCGTGCTCGCGTACGCCGGGGACGAGGTCGTCGGGATCGGCGCCGGCTGGCTCCACGAGCCGGGCCGGCTGATGGTGGTCGCGATGTGGACGGCGCCGGACCGGCGCGGACAGGGCATCGGACGGCAGGTCCTCGACCACGTGCTCGGCTGGGCCGGTGAGCGGGCGCTACGGGTCGACCTGTGGGTCGCCGACGGCAATCCCGATGCGCGGCGCCTCTACGAGCGCCACGGATTCCGCCCCGACGGCCGGACCGCACCGGTCCGGGAGGGCAGCCAGGCCACCATGACCCATCTGGTGCTGCCTGACTGAACCTTTTTCAACCTGGACCGCGCGACGCTCACGCACCGCGTCCGACCTTGCGGTCCGCCGGACCGCAAGGGGAGGTTGAAAAGGTTCACTGATCCGCTCCGGACCGCACCAGTAGGGGATATGCCGGGGGCGGCTCTGGGAGATGCCCGGATGGCGCCGGGCGGTCCGGTGGCGAGGATGCTGGTATGACCTCGGTCCACGCGCCCCGCAACCAGGTGGAATCGATGCCGTGGCTGCGGATCTCCGCCGTTGCCGCACCGGTCCTGCTGCTGCTCTACGGACTTCTCCGGCTGGTCGACGGCGTCGACGGTGAGCACGGTCCCGGGCTGGCCTGGGACATCGGGCACACGATGTTCTTCGTCGCCTTCCTGCTCTTCGGCGTCATGGTCGTCGGCCTGCGCCAGATGGTGCCGGCGACCACCAGGGGCCGGCTGGTCGCAGCCGGCACCGCGACGGTGGCAGGTCTGTTCGGCGTCGCCGCCTTCCTCTGGGTGATCCTCGGCGACCTGTCCGAGCCGATCAGGGAGCAGGCTCCGCTGCCCGACCCGCTCTACGCCGTGGGCCCGCTGCTGTTCCAGTTCGGCGTACTCACGCTGCTGGTGCAACTCGTCGTACTCCGGCCACGTCGGCTCCCGCCGTGGAGCCCGGTCCTGGTGTTCCTCGGCTTCGTACAGATCGCCGTCAACCTCGACCTGTTGCCGCTCGGCGCCCTTCTCATCCTCGCCGGCCTCGCCCCGCTGGCCCGGCAGTCCGGGCCGTCAGCGCAGCCTGCCGAGGAACCGCCGGTGTAACGAGCCGACGGGAAGCCCGGCGAGATCCCGGGCGGCGCGGACGAAGTGCGCGGCCAGGTAGAGGGCAAGCGGCACCGGGTCGCCCGGCAACCGCGGATCCCCGTTCGTTCACCGCTGTTCCTCCCCCGGCCAGTGGCCCCGGTTGATCGGGATCCGGTGGCGTACCCGGCAGGGCAGGTCGGCGCCGCAGCGGCAGATCCGCCGCCATCTCCGCCAGGACCAGACCGGGCGGTGCCGGCGGGCGAGCGTGGCCGCGACCGCGAAGACGTACGCGTCGTACGAGACCCTTCGCACCAGAACCCCCTCGGCTCAAGGGCTGGGTTTACTGCCCCACGCGCTGGGAGGGACACGGCGAGCAGGCGATCCGTGCACCGCCCGCCGCATCCCGTGATGGGGAAGATACGCAGAGTCGTCAGCTCGGAGGGGTAGGGTTCCTACCCCTCGCGTCAGCCGGCGAGACCGACCTTGATCGCCAGATCGTGCGCCGGGCGCCGGACCGATGCGGGGCCGTTGAGCAGGTCCATCGTGATCTGCCGGGCGTAGCCGTTGAACCGGATGGTCTCGGGTGCGGAGTCGTACGCGTGGTGCAGGCTGCCGATGGTCGCCTCGACGTCACCCGCGCCGTGGTGGCCACGAGCGGTCTCGATCAGATGCCGGGCCCGTCGTGGCCGGGACGGGATGGCGGCCGGATCGGTACGACTCGCCTGCCGCACAGCCTCACCCGACTTCTGCAACTCCACGGCGAGGGTGAGCGCGTGCGCGCCCATGATGACTCGGGAGAAAGACGTCTGCGGCTGGTAGTAGTCCGATGGGAGCCGCTGCGCGACGCGATCGGCCTGGTCCCAGTAGTGCCAGGCATGTCCCTCCTCCCCCGAGCGCGCGGCCGTGTACGCGGCCTCGAAGCAGAGCGCTCCGTACAGCGCCAGGAGGTTGTGGCTGCCGTCCGCCAGCCGGCCTTCCAGTACTCGCAGCAGGTCGAGCGAGGTTGCCATCGCGGTATCCCAGTCGCCGGTGTCACGGTGCACCTGGCACAGGAACCATCCCGCCCCGGCCAACGCCTCGGGGTCTCCCGACTCCCCGGCGGCCACCATCGCCCGGTCGGTGACTCGCCAGATCAGCTCGGCGGCCGGTTGGTGAGCGAGGAACATCTGCGACAGCCCGAAGACCTCCGCCAGGAGGGACTGCGCCACACGGCGATCCGCACCGTCCAGGGTGCGGGCGGCGTCCTGGGCATCGCCGATCAGGTCCGGCAGCAGCGCCCCGAGTACGGTCCGATGATCCGACGCCTGGTGGCGGGCCCGCCAGGCCGCGTCCAGCCGGGCGCGCAAGTGTGGCAGCGACTGGGGCGGCGTGTCCAGGTGCGATGGAAAACGGTTGATAGCGTCTCTTACCGCTGGCAGCGCGGGATGCGCGGGGCCGTTCACGATCTCCGCCCGGTTGCCGAGCTCACCTACGAGGACGGCGACATCGAGTTTCAAGGCGCGTGCGATCCGATCGAGCATGTGCACCCGTGGCGGCAGGATGCGGTCCGACTCCACCGCCTTGACCCACTCTGCGCTGCGCCCCACCAGGCCACCGAGGACCGCCCGGGTCTTGCCGGAGCGCTCACGGTAGAGCCGTAGGCGCTGTCCGAAGCTCAGCTCAGGCATCGGGTCCATCGCACACCACCCCAGGTAGGCGATCGGGAAGCGGCTCGACCAGGCATCGCCGCCGGCATGTTCCACCGTACCGAGCAACCTCGCCGCTTCCACCGTACCGAGCAACCTCGCCGCGACGAACGTGCCGGCCGGGTGGTGGCCCCCTCGGAAATGCGCCGGAGGCGTGTTGGATAGCTGATCCGCCGGCTGGCGATCCGTCGAACATGGACAAACATGAAAGTTTGGTGTGAGCGGCCGGAGCGCTCTGCCCATCCACCATGGAACGATGGTGCTGTGGGTCGGGACGGCGTGATGAGTGTTGATCTGGTGGTCGGGGAGGGGTCCCGAGCCGGTCGGGTTAGCCTGCGAAAACCACACCGCCCGGCGGCGGTCAGCGGTGACCCGGCCACGTCCCACCGGCGGGACGACCGACCGATCGAACTGGCGTGACGGAGGAGGGACCACGATGGACGTCGTGACGCAGGCCGACCTGGAACGCGAGCCGGCGGACCGATCCCATGACCCGCTGGCCGCCGCTCTCGGCAACGCCTCCCTGATCGGCGTCGGTTACCTGATGCTCGGGCGCATCAAGCTGGCCGTGGCCGCGACCCTGGTCAGCGCCGTACTCGTCGCCTCCCTCGTCTGGGGCGCGCGATCGGTCTGGGCCGAGGTCGTCGTACTCCTCTGGTGGGTGGCGCTCGTCGTGCACGCGTGGATCCTGGCGGGCGGGCGCCGTCAGGGTGGCGTACAGCGCGATCAACGACTGGTCGCGCTCGCCGTCACGGTTCCGGTGCTGCTGGCCGTGGGATTCCTGCGGTTCGACGCGGCGAGGATCGAGTGGACCGTCGCCGAAGCCCGGCAGAGCGGCGACTGTGCCCGGGCCCTGACCGCGCTGGACCGGGTGGCGTTCGGTCACCGGGTGGCCGACGCTCCGCTGACCGTCCGTGGCGAGCGGAGCGTCGAAGCCTGCCAGCGGCTGCGTACTGCCGAGGAGCAGCTCGCCACCGGGCTGACCGGGGATACCGACGGGCTGAAGACGGGCTTCGACGGTCTGGGCTCGGTCCTCGCGGACCTGCCGGGCCACCAGAAGATGGTCGACGCCGCCCTGGACAGGTTTCTCGGCAGGCTGCCGACCAAGGACCCGTGCCAGACCGTCGCGGTCACCGACTGGCTCCGCCAGCGGCAGCCGACCAACAACACGCTGGACCGGTCCGCCGAGGTCGTGGCGCGGACCGCGCCGACGGCGCTCGTCGGGTGCGCCGACGGCCTGATGGCGAGCAAGAACTGGGAGGCGGCGCGGACGCGTTATCAGCAGCTTCTCGACCAGTACCCCGGCCAGGAATTCAGCGCCCGGGCCGTCGAGGGAGTCAAGCAGGCCGGCCTGGCCATCGAGCTGGCGAACGTCCGCAGCCTGCTTGAGGGGCCGACCACCACCCGGCCCGAGTACTGCACCAAGCCGGCGCCGTACAGCGCCGCCACCCCGTACACCAAGGGGAGGACGAACCGCGCCCTGTTCTACGGCGACGACGAGTACACGAAGAGGCTCCCCGCCGCGTGGCGGGCCTCCGAGGTCACCGCCGCCGTGCTGATCGTCTGCGTGGGGCAGAAGGAGTACGGAACCACCGTCCGGACCTGCCCCTACGAGAACAAGATCTCCCGGCTGTTCCCCACCAACGTGGCGTTCCGCAAGATCGCGATTCCGGTGCAGGCCTACGAACTCCGGACCGGGAAGCTCGTGGTGAACGGCAAACTGCAGATCAGCGGCGCAAGCTGCCCGAGGGTGCTCAAATACACCCGCTACACCGGCCTCATCGATATCGGCCCGCCGTCGGAGGTGTACGTCACCGCATCCGCCGCCAACGTCCGGGCGGCCTTCCAGTCGCTGATCACCCGCGGCTAACTGCCGCTGTCGGCTCGGGGTGGATCTGATCCACCCCGGGCCGACTGGGGACTATCCGGCGTCGACGGGTTTGCGGGCGAGCAGGTGGCCCTGCTGGGTCACCTCCCGCTCGGAGTCCGGTGCACGGATGGTCTTCACCCGGACCTCGAACCCCGCCTTGTCGAGCAGCTCGGCGACCTCCTCGGGTTGTTGCCGGTAGAAGTCGAGCGAGAACGTCAGGTCGTCGACCCCGTCGTAGTGCCTGCGGTCGTCACCGATCTGGAAGGCGAGCATCAACTGCCCGCCCGGGGCCAGCGTCCGACGGAATTCCGCGAACACCTGGGAGCGGTACTCCCAGGGAACGTGAATGATCGAATAGTTGGCGAGGAGGCCGCCGAGGGACGCGTCGGGGATGTCCAGTGCCAGCATCGACCCCACCTCGAACCGCAGACCGGGGTAGGTCCGCCTGGCCACTGCGATCATCTCGGGAGACAGGTCGACACCGAAGGCGCTGAGACCGTGCTCGTGCAGGGCGTTCGTCAGTCGGCCGGGTCCGCAGCCGATATCCGCGACCACGGTGTTGCCGGTCGCCTGGACCCACTCGGCGAAGACGGCCAACAGCGCCCGCTCCAGCGGCAGGCGGCTCAGGTCAGTGGCGACAACGTCCAGGTGGTCGAAGGACAGCACGTCGTAGGACTCGCGGGTGGCGTGCAGAAACGGTGCCTCGGTCATGGACAGCGATGTTAGCGGCTTGATCAACTGCCTCCGGCCGAACCGGCCCCCACCGGCGGTCACTCACTTGGTTGGCCAGGTAGCACAAGAGGACACGACTTCCGCTTACCGAATCAGCTACCGGTCGTCCGGCTTGCTGCCCAGGAAAGGATCACGGGAAGATCCACTCCGGGCGGGCCGCGGGCGTCGCTCAGCCCGGCTGGGCCCCCGGCCGGCCGTCCAGTACGACGAAGCGTGCCTCCGTACGGCATTCCGCGTCCGGCGTGACGTACCGGACGCCCTCCGGCGGATACATGCTGCGGACCTCGGTCTCCATCCGCTCCGGAGTCAGCCTGACCGAGAGGTAGCCGTTGCGTTCCGAGCCGAACCTCAGGTGCGGGTTGTGGTCGGCGGCGCCGGTGGTGGTGCCGAAGCTGGGGCTGCTGATCGCCCCGGCCACGAACTCCGTCGCCACCACCCGAGCCGTCGGATCGGCGAAGTCGGCGGGCAGGTCGGCCACGGCGTGATCGTGGATGTCGCCGCTGAACACGACCGGGTTCGAGACGCTCCGGGACCGCAGGTGGTCGAGAATGAGACGTCGGTCCGCGGTGTAGCCGTCCCAACCGTCGGCCTCCATGACGAGCCGGCCGGGATTCTGCTCCTCCGCCATGCGCAGCTCGGCGAAGAGCATCTGTTGGGCGATCAGGTTCCACCGGGTGTCCGACCTGGCGAGGCCGTCGAGCAACCAGGCGCGCTGCTGCGCGCCGAGGATCGTCCGGGCGGGGTCGTCCCGTTCGGCGCAGGTGTCGTCGATCTTCAGGTTGCCGTGTCCGGTCCCGTCGTCACAGGGCTGGTCCGAGCGGTACTGCCGGGTGTCGAGCAGATTGATGGTGGCCAGCTCGCCGACCCGGAGTCGCTGGTACACGCGCAGCGTGGAAAAGTCCGTGGCGCCGGCCGGGCGGCGCATCGGCACGTGCTCGTAGAAGGCCTGGTACGCCGCGGCACGCCGGGCACCGAACGCCGCCACCACGTCCGGATCGCTGGAGGGTTGCGGAACGAGGCCGGCGTAGTCGTTCTTGACCTCGTGGTCGTCCCAGACCGTGCCGAACGGGGCGGCGGCGTGCGCGGCCCGCAGGTCGGGATCGGCGCGGTACTGGGCGTAACGCGCCCGGTATCCGGCCAGGTCGGCCGGCTCCCCGCCGAGCAGCGGCCGGACGTCCCGGTCGCCCCGGGGCGGGTACTCGTAGATGTAGTCGCCGAGGAACAGGACCAGGTCGGGCCGTTCGGCGGCCAGTGAGCGGTAGGCGGTGTAGTAACCGGTCTGGTAGTTCTGGCAGCAGGCGACCGCGAAGCGCAGCGCCGAGGGCGACGATCCGGGCGCCGGCAGGGTCCGGGTCCGGCCGATCTCGGAAAGGTGACCGTCGACCCGGAACCGGTACCAGTACTCCCGGTGGGCGCCGAGCCCGCGCGGCTCGACGTGCACGGAGTGCCCCAGTTCCGGCC
Organism: Plantactinospora sp. DSM 117369; assembly: GCF_053764795.1. Taxonomy (NCBI): domain Bacteria; kingdom Bacillati; phylum Actinomycetota; class Actinomycetes; order Micromonosporales; family Micromonosporaceae; genus Plantactinospora; species Plantactinospora sp. DSM 117369. Next base: position 381,614 of record NZ_CM132446.1, read on the forward strand.
TGGCCGCGCAGACTCCACGCTGGACCACCGTCCGCAGGTGTGGATCGGTCGCGATCTCCCAGTACACCTCCACGGGCCGGGCCGGCATGCCGCCGTCCGGGTCGAGCGGTCGCGGCGCGAGGCGGGTCCACAGCACCACCGCGTCGGAGGTCGGGTCGCCCGAGGCGACTCCGAGCGTGAACGGGTAGCCCAGCGTACGGGTGCGGGCCGTCACGGGGGCCGGCACCAGCGCCGCCAGCCCGGTTGCGGCGGCGGAGCCCAACAGGGCACGCCGGGTCAGCACGGGTCGGGAGTCGAACGTAGACATGAGCACGTCCTTCGGTCAGATGGTGGACAGGGTGACGGTCGGCGAGAGCCGAGCCGCCCGCATGGCGGGGTAGATGCCGGCGAGGGCGCCGATGAGCAGCGTCACCGACACCGACCCGGCGACGGCCCAGGCGGGCACGACCACGGGCAGGTTTCGGGCCAGGGCGTACCACGTGGTGACCACGGCGCCGAGCAGGGTGCCCGCGCCGCCGCCGAGCATGGACAGCAGCACCGACTCGGCCAGGAACTGGGACCTGATGTGGGTTCTCGTCGCGCCGAGCGAGCGGCGCAGGCCGATCTCGCGGCGCCGCTCCAGCACGGAGACGATCATCGTGTTGGCGATCCCGACGGCACCGACGACGAGGGCCACCGCACCGAGCCCGAGCAGCAGACCGGTGAACGCACCGACCGCCGCCGCCCGGGCGGCGAGCGCGTCGGACGGCCGGCTGACGGTGACCTGCTCGGGGTACTCCGGATTCACCGTACGCGGCAGCAGGGCACGCACGGTCGGCACGGCGTCGGCTGCCGAGCGGACGTAGATCGTCGTGGGGTGACCGTCGAAGGCGAGCAGGTCGACGGCCACGGACCAGCCGACGAGGGCCGCCCGGTCCAGGCCGGGCGCGAGCGGGACCGGCGCGAGCACTCCCAGTACGGTGAACCAGCGCTCTCCCAGCCAGACCTGGGCGCCGGGCGAGTCGATCCCGAGCTGCTCGGCGGCGATGCTGCCGAGCACCGTCGTCGGATAGCGCGCGGTCGCCTCGTTGAGCCAGGTGCCCGCGTCGAGGGTGCCGCGCAGGGTGACGGGCAGATCCAGGGTTACGGCGCGTACCGATATCCCGCCGGTCTGCTCGGCGGGGACCTGGTCGGTGCGGTACACGCTGGCCTTGAGGTCGCCGACGGCGCTCGCGGCGTCCACCCCGGCGACCCGGCCTACCATCGACAGCGACTGGGGTGGGAGTTCCGCGTCCTCCCCGGAGAGTGACTGGCCCGGCTTGACGGTCAGCAGGTTGGTACCGAGCCGATCGAGCTGACGGAGGAGATCCGCCTGACTGGACGAGGAGATACCGACCACCGCGACCATGGAGGCGATGCCGATGGCGATCCCGAGCGAGGCGAGGACGGCCCTCAGCGGGCGTGCCCGCATCCCGGCGACGCCAAGTCGGAGCAGGTCAGCAGCTGTCTGCCGGGCGGGCGGCAGCGTGGAAGCCGCAGTCATGGTCGGTACTCCTCACTGATGTCGGCCACGATCTGCCCGTCCCGCACCTGGATCTGCCGCTGCGCCGCGGCTGCCACGTCGGTCGCGTGGGTGATGATCACGACGGTCGTACCGGCCGCGTGCAGCTTCCGCAGCAGGGCCAGGACGCCTGCCCCGGCGGCGGTGTCGAGGTTTCCGGTGGGCTCGTCGGCGAGCAGCAGCGGTGGTTCGCCGACGACGGCCCGAGCCACCGCGACCCGCTGTTGCTCGCCGCCGGACAACTGGGCCGGCCGGTGGGTGAGTCGACGTTCCAGCCCGACCTGGCGGAGCGCCTCGGTCGCCCTGGCCCGCCGCGTGCTCCGGGGCGTGCCGGTGTAGAGCAGGCCGTCGGCCACGTTGTCCAGCGCGGACATCGCGGGGGCGAGGTGGAACTGCTGGAAGACGAAGCCGATGCGGTGCGCCCGCAGCGCGGAGAGTTGCCGATCGGACAGCGTGCCGGTGAGCTGACCGGCGACCCGGACGGTCCCGCTGGTCGGCCGGTCCAGGGTGCCGATGATGTTCAGCAGGGTGGACTTTCCCGAACCGGACGGGCCGACGATCGCCACCATCTCACCGGACATGATCGTCAGGTCGATGCCGCGAAGCGCGCCCACGCCCCCGGGGTAGCGCCGCCGTACCGCCGACAGTTCGACCATCGGGGTGGTCATGACGCCGGCACCCGTACCTGCGCGCCCTCGGTCAGGTCGCTGTCGGTGATCTCCACTCGACCACCGGCGAACATCCCGACCCGTACCGGCACCGTACGGGCCGTCCCCGCCTGGACCACCTCGACGGCGTAACCGCCCTCGCGCATCGCCAGCAGCGCCTCGACCGGCACCGACAGCACGCCGGCGCGGGTCTGGCTCCTGAGCGCGACCACGACCGGCGTCTGGTCCGGGACCTGGACCTTGCTCTGGTCGTCCAGGCCCAGCTCCGCCGAGATGGTGGCCGGGACGTCGGTGCCCCCGTCGTCGGCGGAGTCGGTCGTTCCGTCGGCAGCGGCGACCAGACCGACCTCGTCGATCCTGGCGGGCACGTCGACTCCGCCGGGCAGACGTACCGTGACCTCGGCGCCCTGGCCGAGAAGGTGCTGGTCGGCCACGTCCACTCTGATCGTGACCACCCGCTGGGTACTGCCCACGGTGAGGAGTCCGGCAGCCGGGCGCACCCGCGCGCCAACCGTCACGGCAGCGGCGACGACACGGACGTCCTGGGGCAGGAACACCACCCGCTCCACCCCGACGCTGCCGGTCGCCGGGACGCCGAGCCTGGCCTGCCACGCCCGCACCGCCCGCGCGGTCGCCGCCGTGAAGCGCCGGTCCACCGTCAGCCCCGCGCCGTGCCCCAGGGCCCGCAGTCCCGCCTCCAGCTGGGCGACGTCCGGCCCGTCCGGCACGCCCGGGGCCAGCGTCCGGTACATCGGTACGCTGCCGCGCAGCAGCACGGTCGGCATGCGATCCAGGGAGTAGAGCGACTGTCCGGCCTTGACGACCGTGCCGGCGCTGGCGACCGCGGTGACGGTACCCGCCCGTACCGCGGTGAGCGTGCGCTGGTCGGCGAACCGCACCGTTCCGGTGACCGTCTTCGTGTCCACCAGATCGGTGCGGAGGACCGGCGCCGTCGCGTCGTTCTTGACCGTCGGCGCGGGGTCGGACTCGGCCGCCCTGGTCGCCACGGCGACCCCGGCGAGGACCGTGCCGAGCACCACCGCCCCGATGAGGAGGAGCCGCCTCATCGGGCGCCCACGCCGGCGCCGGGCAGGAGCGACCGGCACGCCTGCTCCGCGTCGACATACAGTGACGACTTCGGATCGGTTCGCGGAGCGAGCGTGACCTCGCCGTTCGCATCCGCCACCGGATCGGGCAGGTCGACGCCGCGTTCCCGCATGCAGCGCGCGAAGTCGAGGTACTTGGCCATCACCTCCGGGTCCGATGCATTCGGCCGATCACCCGCCGCCGCCTGGACGTACTGCCGGCAGGCCTGCTGCGCCTGCTCCAGCGTCTCCGCGCTGATCCCCTCGGTGTCGGCGGCGAACCGGCCGCTCTCCCGAGGGTCCTCCACCGTGACGCCGTGTTCCCGCATGCACCGCATCCAGTTGGCCAGGTTCTCCCCGCTGCCCGGAGTGGCGCTGGCGGCCGCCTCGTCGCCGGTGCTGCCGGTACCGGCACCGCAACCCGCCGCCGCCGTCGCCAGCACGACGCCGAGAATCAACCCGGCCCGTCGAAGTCGTGTCATCGAACAACCTCCCGCCGGATATCCCGCTCCGGACCCGCGGTCGCGCCCACCTGGGCACGTGTCCACGGTGGATGGCCAACCTGACCCGTCCCGGACCGCCGGCCGAAGGTTTCCTTACCGCCGCGGCCGATGCCGGCCGGGCCAGGCGCCCGTGAGGACTGCGGTTGGCCGGGCGGGGGTGTCCGTGAGGGACCGCGGTCGGCCAGGCGAGGCGTCCGCGAGGGACCGCGGTCGGCCAGGCGAGGCGTCCGCGAGGGACCGCGGTCGGCCAGGCGAGGCGTCCGCGAGGACCGACCGGCGCGGGGCCGGCATGGCGCCCGAGGCCGGGTCAGCCCGGCGCGAGGGGCAGTGTCACCCGGAAGGTCGCACCCTGCCCGGGCGCGCTGACCACAGTGACGGTGCCACGATGTGCCGCCACCAACGCGGCGACGATGGCCAGCCCGAGCCCGCTGCCGCCGCTGCGCCCACCGCCCCGGTCCGGTCGGGGCCGGCCGCGATCGACCCGGTAGAAGCGTTCGAAGACCCGCTCGGCCTGGTCGCCCGCCAGGCCCGGTCCCTGGTCGGCCACCTCCAGCACCGCCGCCGGTGCCCCCGCCAGCGTCCCGGCCCCCAGGCGCACCGACACCGGTGTTCGCGCCGGGGTATGCACCAGCGCGTTGCTGGTCAGGTTGCCGATGACCTGGCGCAGCCGGGCGTCGTCACCGCGCACCAGGTACGCCGTCCCGTCGTCCGCGGTCAGCGTGATCCGGCGGTCCGGCCCGAGCACCGCCGCCTCGCGTACCGCGTCGACGACCAGGGCGAGCAGGTCGACCGGGTGCTGCGCCAGGGGACGTTGCTCGTCCAGCGCGGCCAGTAGCAGCAGATCGTCGACGAGGAGTGCCATCCGTTCCGTGGTCGTCTCGATGTGCGTCAGCACCCGCGCCGCGTCGTCCGGGTCGGCGGGTCCCCGCCGCCGCAGTTGCTCGGCGAATCCTCTGATCACGGTCAGCGGCGTACGCAGTTCGTGGCCCGCGTCGGCGATGAACCGGCGCATCCGCTCCTCCGACCGGCGGGCGCTGGCCTCCGAGGCCTCTCTCGCCCGGGCGGCTGACTCGATCTGGGTCAGCATCCCGTTGAGCGCGCGCCCCAGCCGGCCCACCTCGGTGGCCGCCGTGGTGCCGCCGTCGACGCGTCTCGAGAGGTCACCAGCGGCGATCGCCTCGGCGGTGCGCTCGATTCCCGCGAGCGGGCGCAGACTGGCCCGGACGATCGCGGCACCGGCCGCGGCCAGGGCCAGCACGGTCGCGCCGCCCGTCGCCAGGACGACGTTGCTGAGGGTCGACACCGTACGGCGCAGATCCGCCAGACTCATCGCCACGACGACGGTGTGCGTACCGTCGAAGGGTGGCAGGGCCAGCACCCGCCAGCTCTGGTCTCCGGAACGCGCCGGTACGGTGACGGGTCGATTCGGCCGTGCCACCGCGGCTCGTAGCCCGGCCGGGTGGGGCGCGGAACCGGCCGGGTCGGGCGCGGGCGTACCGGACCGGGGGTTTCCGGCACTGTCGACCAGCATCACCACGACGTCGCTGGGGACCCGTACCAGCAGTACGCCGTCGGGCGCCGGGCGGTCGTCGGTCAGGTCGTCAGCCACCCGGGCCGCCGCGTCGCGCAGTTGGACATCGACCCGCCCGAGCAGGTAGGCGTGCAGCCCCGCGACGGTGGCCACGCCCATGACCGTCAACGCGACCGCCACCAGCAGCGCCGACGCCGCGGTCAGCCTGAATCGCAGTGTGGTGCCGCCCCGCAAGCGTGGTGGCCGCCCCGGACCGGAGCGCGCGATCATCGGGCGTCCGGGGGTCTCCGGAGCGCGTAGCCCACACCGCGGATGGTGTGGATCAACGGTGGGTCGGCGATGTCGACCTTGCGGCGCAGCGCCGACACGTACTTCTCGACGATCCCGCTGTCACCGCCGAAGTCGTACCGCCAGACGTGGTCGAGGATCTGCGCCTTGGACAGCACCCGGCCCACGTTCGTCATCAGGTACCGCAGCAGGGCGAACTCGGTCGGTGACAGCGCCACCGGGAGACCCTGCCGCCACACCTCGTGGGTCTCCTCGTCCAGCTCGATCCCGCCAACCGCGAGCCGGACGGGCACCGGACACCCACCGTCGCGGAATCGCCGCAGCACCGCCCGGATCCGTGCCAGCAGTTCCTCGAAGCTGAACGGCTTCGCGACGTAGTCGTCGGCCCCGAGCGTCAGCCCGCGTACCAGGTCGTCGACCGCACCACGCGCCGTCAGGAACAGCACCGGAACCCGATCGCCGCCGGAACGCAGCCGCCGGACCACCTCGAACCCGTCCAGATCCGGCAGCATCACGTCCAGCACGACCAGGTCCGGCCGGCATCGCCGGGCGGCGTCGACCGCCTGCGCCCCGGTGGACGCCGCCGCCACGTCGAAGCCCGCGTACCGGAGGCTGCTACCGAGCAGCTCCCGGATGTCCGGCTCGTCCTCCACCACCAGGAGCCGCGCCTCCGGCCGGCGCGGGACGGCGCCGGGCAGCGCCGCCGCCGTCACCGCCATCGCGTCGCCGCCGGCCCCGCCGCCCCGCCGGGGACCGTCGTCGCGGTCTCGTCGTAGCGCACACCGGGGGATCCTGCCGGGCCGAGCTGACTGGCGGCCGAACACTTCCTGACCGCTTCCTGAGAAGCCGTTCCGGACCACTATTCCCGGGGCCGTTCCGAGAAGCCGTTCCCGACCGCGTTCCCGTAGCCGTGCCCGAGTAGCTGCTTCCGAATAGTCGTGCCCGAGTAGCTGCATCCGAGTAGCCGTCCGAGAGGTCGGGCCAGGCAAGGCAACGGCCGGGCGCTCCCGAGAGGAGGGCGGGACGCCGCAGGCAGCGGCCCGGGGGCCTCAGCTCGCCTCGCCCGCGGCGCTGAACGAGCGGAGCCGGTCGATCGCCAGCAGGGTGCAGCCGACCGTTGACCGCGCCGAGGCGTACAGCGCGCCGTAGCTCCCGCTCCCCCCGCTCCCCGCTCGACCGCGCGATTCTCCGTCGGGTCGGATCGGCTCGGATGAGTGGCGGCACTGGTGCAGGCGGAAATCGCCGAAATGATTTGGTAATTCACGTACAGGTGGCCCCGGGTCGCTCCTCAACGAGAAGCAACCTGGGGCTCGCTGCGACATCGCCGCTATCCGTTTCCCGTCTCGGCGTTTAACCGACGTGCTTCCCGCTGCTGTCGGAAACGGGAGTGGCCGACTGGATGCGACTAGCAGGTCGCGGTGCTCTGGTACTGGTTGGTGCGATATCCGGCGGTGTTGGACTCGTACGCGGTGAAGTTGCGGGTGGCCCTCGGCGAGATCGAGTAGCAGGAGCTGTCCGGGCCGTTGTTCACCACGACCTTGCGCTTCACCGTACCTGAGCTGCAATTGAAGAAGCTCCACGTCCACTTGCGTTGCCAAGTCGTGTCCGAGATGTGACGCCACGAGTCGTACGTGACACTGGCTCCGCAGGCGTACGCCGGAGTTGGCACGGCGAGTGCTCCGGCAACGGCGAATGTACTGAACGCGACTGCCAACGACTTCCGACCGACCTTCGACAAGGCGTTTCCTCTCCACTGGTCGAGCCCTCGGTGATCACCGGCCCTGTTGGCGCATATGTTCGCATCCGCGCATACGGTTTTTCGCCGATCGATGTGGAACCAGAGCGAATCTTGAGGTTGGCGACCGCATGCTCGGCAGGTACCGTGCCAGACCCCTGTCGTACAGGCAGTGAGCTCGAATTCTCTCGACCAAGTCGGTGACCGTCGGTATGGTCGTGCGGTTGCCGTACTCGGGGATGAGCCGCTTGTTCAGCGGTTTGGGGTTACGGTCAGGGCGGCCGACGCCCAGCTCAAGCGGCCCGCTCAGTCGGCGCGGGCCTGGACGTTGACGCCGTGCCGCCGGTGCTTGCCGGAGAAAGTTCCTGTGCAAGTCGCCGAGGACCGCCCGTCAGCCGCCAGAAGCGCAAAGGTCGTCCTCGGACAGATGCTCGCCCTGGCCGTCCGTCGTGGCGCACTGACGACCAACCCCACCCGCGAGACTGGTCGACCACGTAACCCGAGCCCGCAAGGTGGTCGCCCTAGAAACGGAGCAACTGGACGGCGTTCGCTCGGCCATCGGGAAGTGGCAACAGCCCACGCCGGGCAAGTCGGGACCTCGGCCAACCGCTGACCTGGCGACAAGGGCGCTGAGGACCCATAGATAGTCGTGAGGCCCTGGCCTGCGTTTCCGCTGGCCAGGGCCTCACCTTTGTCGGGGTGGCCGGATTCGAACCGACGACCTCTTCGTCCCGAACGAAGCGCGCTACCAAGCTGCGCCACACCCCGAGGCGTGCCGAGCAATAGTAGCCCACCCGCCCCGCCGGGCAAATTCGGTATCCCGCCCGGTGCGTCCCGGCCCACACCGGCCGCTGAGCGCGGGCAGGTCAGCGCGGGATCAGGGTCAGCAGCGACGCCTCCGGTCGGCAGGCGAACCGTACCGGGGCGGTGGGGTGGGTACCGAGGCCGGCGGATACGTGCAGCCAGGCGTCCGTCTCGGGCCAGCGGTGCAGGCCGCGGGCCATCGAGCGGGGCAGCCCGCAGTTGGTGGTCAGCGCGCCGACCAGCGGGACCCGGACCTGGCCGCCGTGGGTGTGGCCGGCGAGCAACAGGGTGAAGCCGTCGGCGGCCATCTCGTCCAGCACCCGGGGCTCGGGCGAGTGGGTGACCCCGATGGCGAGGTCGGCCTGCGGCGGGACCTGCCCGGCGACCGAGGCGTAGTCGTCCCGTTCGACGTGCGGGTCGTCGATGCCGACCAGCTCGATCTGCCGGCCGCCGGCCTTGATCGACGTACGGGCGTTGTTCAGGTCCGCCCAGCCGGCGCCGACCAGCACCTCCCGCAGGTCCTCGGCGGGCAACTCGACGCCCTGCACGTACTCCCGCTCGGGCAGCAGGTAGCTGAACGGGTTCTTCCAGACCGGTCCCCGATAGTCGTTCGAGCCGAACACGAAGGCACCGGGGTAGTCGAGCATCGGTAGCAGCGCCCGCAGCGCCCCGGGAACCGCGTCGGGGTGTGCCAGGTTGTCGCCGGTGACCACCACCAGATCCGGGTCGGTGGCGGCCAGCGAGGCGACCCAGGACTGCTTGCGGCGCTGGTCCGGCATCATGTGCAGGTCCGAGAGGTGCAGGATGCGCAGCGGCTCGGCGTCGGTGGCGAGCACGGGTACGTCGTACCGGCGCAGGGTGAACATGTTCCGCTCGACGAGCGAGGCGTACGCCAGGGCGGCGCCGCCCGCGACGGCCGTACCGGCGGCCAGCCGGAATACTGTGCGCTTTCGCATGCCGCTCAGGGTAGTTTGACCGTCCATGGGCACCTTGAAGGACCTCCTGACCGCGGACATGCGTACCGCGCTGAAGGCTCGTGACGAGCTGACCACCTCGACGCTGCGGATGGCGCTGGCGGCGATCGGCACCGCCGAGGTCGCCGGCAAGGAGAAGCGGGAGCTCTCCGACTCCGAGGTGCTGGCGGTGCTCACCAAGGAGGCCAAGAAGCGCCGCGAGGCGGCCACCGCCTTCGGCGACGCCGGGCGGGCCGAGCAGGCGGAGCGGGAGCGGGCCGAGGGCGAGGTGCTGGACCGGTACCTGCCGAAGCAGCTCGCCGACGAGGAACTGGCCGAGCTGGTCGCGGGTGCGCTGGCCGCCGGCGGATTCACCGAGCGCGGCCAGATGGGCCCGGCGATGAAGGCGGCCCAGACCGCGGTGGCGGGCCGGGCCGAGGGCGGTCGGGTGGCCGCGGAGGTACGCCGGCAGCTCGGCGCCGGCTGACGGCCGCGCGCCAGCCCAGCGGGTCGCGGGCGACACCGCACGAAGACGGCGAACTCGCGACAGTCGATGCGCGACGGGCGGGCATCCCCAGACTGGGGATGCCCGCCCGTTGTCGTCGTGACTGTTCGGCGCGGCGTCAGCCGGTGGGCTGCACCACGACCGATCGGCTCAGCGGCGGCCGGGTGGCCGGGGGCCGCCGGGGCCGCCGGGACCCCCGGCCCCGGGACCGCCGGGGCCACCGGCCGGCGCCTTGCCGTTGCTGACCTCGACGACCACCGTCCCACCCTTGATCGTCCGACCGTCGGGGCTGGTGCCGGCCGCCGTGCCGGCTGGGCAGGTCGAGTCGACCTGGCCGCCGACCTCGGCCTCGAAGCCCGCGCCCCTGATCCGGGAGAGGGCGGACTGGACCGGCTGGCACTTGACGTTCGGGATGCTCCGCTGGTCGCCGTTGACGATCTTTCCGCCGGGCGGAGTGAACTGGATCGAGGGCTTGCCTTTCATCGCGTCCCGGAGCGTCTGGTAGACGGCGTGGTTGACGCCGCCCGGCTCGTTGTGCCCCATGTTCTGCGTGGTCTCGGCCCAGTCCGGGTCGGCGAGGATGCCGGCGACCGCGAGCTGCTTGGTCATCACGACCAGCGAGGCGGTCTTCTCACCGTCGGTGGTACCGCTCTTGCCGGCGACCGGCTTGCCGACGATGCCCCGGACGTTTCCGGCCGTACGCCCCTTGCAGCGCGAGGTCGACGAGTTGTCGCCGACCGGGCAGCGGGCCGCGTCCACGGCCGCCCGAGCCACCTCGGGCTTGATGTTCTGGGAGCAGCGCGGGTTGGCGATGTCGAGCTTGTTGCCCTCCTGGTCCCGGATCAGCTGCACCGGGATCGGCTCACAGTACTTGCCGTCGGCGGCCAGCGTGGCGTACGCGTTGGCCAGCTCCAGCGGGGTCGTCTGGGAGACGCCGAGGGTGAACGCGCCCCAGCCGTTCGCCATCTGCTTGGTGGCGGCGAAGTTGGCGTCGTTACTGGCCCGGAACGTGATGCCCATCCGCTTCGCCGCGTCCACCACCTTGGCCGCGCCGACCCGCTCCTGTAGCGGCACGAAGTAGGTGTTCACCGAGGCACCGAACGCGCTCCACATGTTGTGTACGCCCGCCATGCTCGCGCTGGCGTTCTGCGGGCAGTACTTGTTGGTGCCGGGACAGGCGGCCGGGGAGTTGTATTCGACGATGTACTTCGTCTGGGCGACCGGCTTGGCGTTGATGGTGGTCTCCAGCGGGTAGCCGTTCTCCAGCGCCGCCACCACAGTGAAGATCTTGAAGGTCGAGCCGGCCTGGTAGCCGGTGATGTCGCCGCCGCCGGTCAGCAGCGGGTTGGTGGTGTTCGGGTAGGTACCCCGGATCTTCTTCTTCTTTTTCGCCGGGTTCGTGCTGATCTTGTTCGCCGGCTTGTTCGGGTCGTCGAGCTTGTAGTTCCGGTTCACCGCCAGCGCGCGGACCCGTCCGGTGCCGGGCTCGATCGCCGCCACCATCATGGCTTCCTTCTTGCCCGTCTTGACGTTGCGCTCGACGGCCCTCTTGGCCGCGTCCTGCGTCTTGGCGTCCAGGGTGGTGACGACGGTGTAGCCGCCGCTCTTGAGCCGCCGCTCCCGGTCGTACTGGGTGCGGCCGAAGGTCTCCTGCTGCATCCACCAGCGGTAGAAGAAGTCGCAGAAGAAGCCCCAGTCGTTCTTGCCGACGTCGACGCAGCCGTTCGGGGTGCGCTTGTCCTTGACGACAAGCTTGATCGCCTTGGCCTTCTCGGCCTCCTCCAGCGTGATCGCCTTGGTCTCGACCATCTGGTCGAGGACCCAGTTGCGCCGGTTGAGCGCCTCCGGGTAGCCGCTCTTGGTGGTCGGGTCGTTGTCCGACGGGGCCTTGACCATCCCGGCCAGCATCGCCGCCTCTTCGAGCTTCAGGTTCTTCGGGTGCTTGCCGAAGTACACCTGGCTGGCGGCGAAGATGCCGTACGCACCGTTGCCGAACGGGGCGATGTTGAGGTAGCCCTCCAGGATCTGGTCCTTGGTCAGGTCGGCGTCGAGTTGCAGGGCGTACCGCATCTCGCGGACCTTCCGGATGCTGGTGTCCTCAGTGGCCGCCACGACGTCCTGCGGATGCGTCGCCGAGTAGGCGATGGTGAGCCGGACGTACTGCATGGTGAGCGTGGACGCACCCTGGGTGGTGACCCCGGCCTGGTTGTTGGCCACGAACGCCCGGGCGACGCCGTTGACGTCGACGCCGTTGTGCTCGTAGAAGCGCTTGTCCTCGGCGGCGATCAGCGCCTGCGCGACCACCGGCGCGACATCCTTGAGCGGCACGTCGCGGCGGTTCTCGTCGTACATGGTGGCGAGCGGGGTCTTGCCGTCAGAGGCGTAGAGGTAGCTGATCTGCGGTGCCTTCTTGACGGTCAGCTCGGTGGGCAGCTTGTCGAACGTCTCCGCGCCGGCCTTGGCGGCCAGCCCGGACATCGCCACTGCGGGGAACGCGGCCGCGGCAACCACCACACCGGCCAGCAGCCCACAGATCAGCAGCGACGCGGCGTTGGTGAAGACATTGTGGTCACGCTTCCGCATCCAGGTCACCTCGACAGGGTACGTGAATCGACACAGAGGTCGCGCCCTGCGTACTTTCCCCATTTCCTGCGGGCGCTGGCCTCGTTGTGTTAAACGCACGACCCCTGGTGCGCGGTTGCGGGCTCCTTGCTGCAGAGTCTCCTCCCTCCGGGAAGTCTCCGCAGCGTTTTCGCTGATCGCGGCCGGGTAGTCAGGGCCGGATTGCCGGACGAAGGGCCAAGGAATGTCCGGGTTGACGGATTTGGCTAACAACGTTGCGTAATCAGTTGACTACAGAGCATGATGGTCGAGCGAGAGAAACGCATGTCGTCCGTGGTGCCCGGGGGAGGGCGGCACGGGTGGCCGGGGGGTTATCGCCGGCTGACCGGCTCTGGTCGGTAGCGGGACTGCAAGGGGGGACAGGAACAGATGGGCATGATCACAGATTGGCCCACGTTGGCAGCGTGTCAGAACGGTGATCCTGACGCGCTGTTCGTGCAGGGCGCCGAACAGAACGTGGCGAAGCGGATCTGCCGCAGCTGCCCGGTGCGGTACGAGTGCCTGGCCGACGCGCTCGACAACCGCATCGAGTTCGGCGTGTGGGGCGGCATGACCGAGCGGGAACGCCGGGCTCTGTTGCGTCGTCACCCGCAGGTGGCGAGCTGGCGCAAGATGTTCGAGGCGGCCTTGAAGAACAAGGACAAGGTCCTCGTCAACGCCGGCTGATCGCGGCACCGATCGTGCGCAGCCCGTCGACGTCGTGTACGTCGGCGGGCTGAGCCGTCACCGCAACCGTCGGTACCGCCGGAAAGGCATCGGTGAAGACCCGGGCGACCCGCCGCTCCCGCGCCGCCTGCTGGCTGAGCGCGGCATGTGCCAACAGGGTTTCCACGGTCGCCTCGTGCCCGCCCAGCTCCACCAGCCGTTCGGCCGCGGCCAGGCTCTCGGCGGCGGTCGGCCGCTCCACCGCGGGCCGGTGCACCCGGTTCAGCACCAGACCGGCCAGCGGCATGCGCTCCTGGCTCAGCCGCCCCGCGAAGTACGCCGCCTCCCGGACCGCGTCCGGCTCGGGCACCGCGACCAGCAGGAACGCCGTCTCCCGTGCCTGGAGCACCTGGTACGTCTGCTCGGCACGCTGCCGGAAACCCCCGAACATCGAGTCGAGCGCCGCCACGAAACCGGACAGGTCAGTGAGCAACTGGGCGCCGAGCACCTTCTGCACCACCCGGGAGAACATCCCGAACGAGGCGGTGACCAGGCTGAACATGCTCCGCCCACCGCTGCGGGCCGGCGCCAGCAGCAACCGCAGCATCCGCCCGTCCAGAAACCGGGAGAGCCGGGCCGGTGCGTCGAGGAAGTCCAGGGCGGACCGGGACGGCGGGGTGTCGACCACGATCAGGTCCCACTCGTCCCGGGCGTGCAACTGGCCCAGCTTCTCCATCGCCATGTATTCCTGGGTGCCGGCGAAGGTGGAACTCATCGCCTGGTAGAACGGGTTGGCGAAGATCTCCGCCGCCTTCGCCGGATCGGTGTGCGCGAGCACCACGTCGTCGAAGGTCCGTTTCATGTCCAGCATCATGGCGTGCAGTTCGCCGCCGCTGGTCTCGACGTCGATCCCCTTGACCTGCCGCGGGGTGTTGTCCAGCTCGCTCAACCCGAGCGACTGGGCCAGCCGCCGGGCCGGGTCGATGGTCAGCACCACCGTACGCCGGCCGTGCCGCTCGGCGGCCCGGAGCGCGAGTGCGGCGGCCGTGGTGGTCTTGCCCACCCCGCCCGAGCCGCAGCAGACCACGATCCGGACGCCGGGATCGGCGAGGATCTGGTCGATGTCCAGCTCCGGTGCTGGGTGATCGGGACGCACCAACCGAGCGTATCGGCACAGTGCCGCGCGGACGGCGTGGTGCCACTCAGGTGTGAGTCAATCGGCTGTCCGGGCCCGCGCTCGCCCTCTCGCTCGGCGGCCCGGCCTGCTCGCCGCCTTCCAGGCCCGGCCGGCGTTGCGGAAGCGGCCGTAGTTGGCGCCGGCGCCACCGGCTCGGTCCGGGCGAGGTCCGACCGGAGTGCGGCCGGGCCCCCGGCCGGAGTCCGACCAGGGTCCGACCGGAGTCCGGATTCAGTCGGCGGCCAGCAGCGTGTCGGCGATCACGTCCAGACCGGTGCGGTCCACCCCTTCGGCCAACAGCGGCAGCTCCACCAGGGGCAGCCCCAGCTCGACCAGGTCGGCCCGGAGCGACTCCTCCAACTCACGCCGGATGAGCTGGTCGCGGGCCTCGGCGTGCAGGCCGGCGACGGTCGCCCGGTCGGTCGGCAGGCCGGCCGCGGCCAGCCCCCGGCGCAGCTCGGCCTGGGTGACCTTGCCGGCCAGCAACGGCGGGCGGGTCGCGTTCAGGATCAGCCGGCCGACCGGGATCCGCAGGCCGTTCAGGTCGGCGATCGCGTCGATCGTCTCCTGGACCGGCATCTCCTCCAGCAGCGTGACCACGTGTACGGCGGTCATCGGAGAGCGGAGCAGCGCCGCGACCCCCTCGCTCTGGGTCTTGATCGGGCCGACCTTGGCCAGCCGGGCGGTCTCGGCGGTGACGTTCAGGAACCGGCCGATCCGACCGGTCGGCGGGGCATCCAGCACCACCGCGTCGTACACCCGGCGCTTGTCGGCCGTCCGGGTGGTGGCCTCCTTGACCTTGCCGGTCAGCAGTACGTCCCGCAGCCCCGGTGCGATCGTGGTGGCGAAGTCGATCGCGCCGAGCTTACGCAGCGCCCGACCGGCCGCCCCGAGCTTGTAGAACATGTCGAGGTACTCGAGGAGCGCCTCCTCGGAGTCGACGGCCAGGGCGCGTACCTCGCCGCCGCCGCGTGCGGTGGCGATCGACCGCTCCTCGTACGGCAGCGGGTCGGTGCCGAAGAGCTGGGCGATGCCCTGCCGGCTCTCCACCTCGACCAGCAGCGTACGGCGACCACCGCTCGCCAGTGCCAGCGCCAGGGCGGCGGCGACCGTCGTCTTGCCGGTCCCGCCCTTACCAGTGACCACATGCAGCCGGGCCGGCCACCGGGCACTCGCCCGGAGGGCGCCCGCCCGGTCGCCCGACTCCTCGCCCGCTCGCACCCTCCGAGCCTAACCAGCCCGGAGCCCGACCAGCCGGCCGGTCAGATGACGTCGCAGACCCACCACCCGGTCTCCCGTACCACCACGAAGGTCAACTGCTGGTCCACCGACCGCTCGTCGCCGGTGGTCATGGTGAGTCTGGTCGACACCAGGGCCCGTTCCTCGGTCTGCTCGTCGACCTTGGGCGTGGCCCACCGGAACCGCGCGGCGTCGTACCGCCCGGCGAACTCCGCCACCTCCTGGATCTTCGCGGCGATCTCCTCGTCGTCCCGGGCGGCCGAGCAGACCAGGCTGGCCGCCCGGCCGGCGTCCCGCTCGCTGTAGACCGCCGTCAGGAACTCGTCCACGGCGACCACCGGATCCGCGGCCCCCGCGCCCCGCTCCGCGCCGCGGACCAGCAGGAAGGCGGAGACCCCGCCGACCACGCAGAGCAGCAGCGTCACGGCCAGCGCGATCGACGCGATGATGAGACCGCGCCGCTTCCTCGGCGGTGTGGCGGGTCCGGTCGCCGGATGGCCGGGAGGTGCCGGGTGACCGGATACGGCGGGGCCCGGCCCGGGCTGGCCGGGGTGGTAGCCGCCCGGACCGGGCTGTCCCGGAATCGGCTGTCCCGGTCCCGGCGGACCGTATCCGGGCGGCGCCGACATCGGCGGGCCGGACATCGGCGGCCCGGACATCGGCGGGGCCGAGATCGGCGGGCCGGACATCGGCGGGGCCGAGATCGGTGGGCCGGGGATCGGCCCGGCCGGCGTCGGCGGGACAGGCTCGGAAGCCGCCGTGACCGGCGACGCCCACGGCCCGGCCGGGGCCAGCGGAGCTGCCGCTTCGGTCGAGGGGAGCGCGGCCCCCGCTTCGGTGGGGGCCGGCGGGGCGGGCGCTCCGGTCGCGGCGGTGGCGGCCGGCGATGCCGGGACGATCCGCTGGGTCGGTACCTCTGGGGGATCCGGGAGGACCAGGGTCTCCGGGTCGAGCCGTCGGGTGGCCGTCTCCGGGAGGTCCGGGACGGCTGAGGTCTCGGGGGCGAGCCCTCGGGTGGGGGACTCCGGCGTGTCGGGGGCACCGGAATCGGCGGGAGCAGACGGCGGCTCTGCGGTCTCGGCCGGAGAGGTCGGCCCCATCCGCTCGTCGTCGGACGGCGTGTTGGCGGACGCGTCGACCGGCGCGGCGACCTCGGACGAGGGTTCCGCCGGCGCCGGAACCTCGGTCGGGCGTGTCGCTCCGGCCGGCCCGCCGGTCGATCGTTCCGGCACGCCGATCGGTGCCGGTTCGGTCGGTTCGGCCTGCGGTGCCGGTCCGGTCGGCTCGATGTCCGGGACTGGTCCGGTGGGCCCGGTCTGCGGCGAGGACTCGGCCGGCGGGCGGGCGGGTTCGTCGCCGTCGGACGGTTGCCTCATGGTCTCCCCAATCCCCGCAGGGCCCCGATGCGGTGGTCAAGGCGCCGGCCGGCGGGTCGGGAGGGCTGGCGTGGTCGGAAGGTACGGCGGCAGAACTGTGGCGACCCGCCCCGGCGAGGGTATATCGCCCCGGCCAACCGGGGCAGCCACGGTCCGGCGCGGGGCCGGGACAGCTCCGCCCCACCGATCGGGAGGCGTACGCGTACCTCGGTGGCCGCAGCCCGTAGGCTGTCGCCGACAAGCCCGAGACGAGGAGACCTCTAGCGATGCAGAAGTGGGAGTACGCCACGGTGCCGCTGCTCACGCACGCCACCAAGCAGATTCTCGACAACTGGGGCGAGGACGGTTGGGAACTGGTGGCGGTGATACCCGGCCCGAATCCGGAGCAGCTCGTCGCGTACCTCAAGCGGGCCAAGTCGTGACGGCTGGACCACACGGCAAGCTCGCCGAGCTGGGCCTCGTACTGCCCGAGGTGGTGCCACCGCTGGCCTCGTACGTACCGGCCGTCCAGTCCGGTCGCCAGGTGTACGTCTCCGGCCAGTTGCCGTTTCGCGACGGCAAGCTCCTCGCCACCGGCAGGGTCGGCGCGGGTGTCTCGGCCGAGCAGGCGAAGGACCTGGCCGCCCAGTGCGCGCTCAACGCGCTGGCCGCGATCGACGCGCTGGTGGGCCTGGAGAGCGTCGTCAAGATCGTCAAGGTGACCGGCTTCGTGGCCTCCGCCGACGGGTTCACCGGGCAGCCTGGCGTGGTCAACGGCGCCTCGGAACTCTTCGGCACCGTCTTCGGCGAGGCGGGCCGGCACGCCCGCAGCGCGGTCGGGGTCGCCGAACTGCCGCTGGGCGCGCCGGTCGAGGTCGAGGTCATCGTCGAGGTGGCCTGAGCCGTGGGCCGGGTGCGGTCCCCGCTCAGCTAGGCGCTGGGGCGGCCCGGCGGATCCCTGCGGCCGCCCGGGAGCGGGCGGCCGGGTGGTTCGAGCGGTTGCCGGGGCCGGGCCGGCGACACCGGTGCGGCGCTGCGTGCTGCGGTGACGCCGGGGTGGCCTGTCCGACCGGCGACACCGGCAGGTCACGGTGCCCTCGCCTGCGGGTCGTACCATCTCAGCCATGACCGGGCACGTGACCGCGCCGGCGGCGGCGCTGGCCGACCAGCTACCGAGCTGGGCGACGCTGCTCCGTGCCCCCAACCCGGGGCCGATGACCCTGGACGGCACCAATACCTGGGTGCTGGGCGTCCCGGGCACGGGTGAGGTGGTCGTGGTCGATCCGGGCCCGCTCGACGAGGGCCACCTGGCCGCCGTGGCCGCGCACGGGCCGGTCGCCGGGGTGCTGGTCACGCACGGCCACCCCGACCACACCGAGGGGCTGGACCGCTTTCTGGAGCTGACCGGTGCCGAGCCGCTGACCTTCCGCTGCGGGTGGTCGACGATCGAGCTGGCCGGCCTCCGGATCCGGTTGCTGATCACCCCGGGGCACACCGCCGACTCGCTCTGCTTCCTGGTCGAGGGCGGCGACGAGCGGGCCGTCTGCACCGGCGACACCATCCTGGGCCGGGGCACCACGATCGTCGCGCACCCCGACGGCGATCTGGGGAACTATCTCGAGAGCCTGGAGACGCTGACCGAGTTCGCCGGAGTGCCGGCGCTGCCCGGGCACGGCCCGCCGCTGGCCGACTGCGCCGTCGCGGCCCGGTTCTACCTGGCCCACCGGCAGGCCCGGCTCGACCAGGTCCGCACGGCCCGCAGCCAGGGGGCGCGCACCGCCGCCGAGGTGGTGGCGGTGGTCTACGCGGACGTGGACCAGTCGCTCTGGTCGGCGGCCGAATGGTCCGTCCGGGCCCAACTCGCCTATCTCGATCAAGAGAACCGGGAATCCGGCCCGGGGGCCGGTGGGTTGGAAAATCCGTGACCTGCCCGGTGTGTGGAACCGTTGCCGTACCCGGTGCGCGGTTCTGCCACAACTGCGGAGTCGCGCTGCCAGCCGCCGCGACCCTGCCGGAGGCGGAGCGCCGGGTGGTAACGGTGCTCTTTGGCGATCTGTCCGATTTTACCTCCTGGTCCGAGGATCTTGACCCGGAGCGGGTCAGTACGGTCACCGACCGGGTCCTCGCCGCGCTCGCCGGTGCGGTCAAGACCTTCGGCGGGCACGTCGACAAGCTGACCGGCGACGGGATCATGGCCGTCTTCGGCGCACCCGTCGCGCACGAGGACGACGCCGAGCGGGCGGTCCGGGCGGCGCTCTCCATGCAGCGCGCCGTACGCCGGGTGCTCGACGACGAGCAGGGCGGCGGAGCCCCACTCGGGCTGCGGGTCGGGCTCAACACCGGTGACGTGGTCGCCGGCATCCAGGCGTCGATCGAATACACCGTCATCGGGGACACCGTGAACACCGCCGCCCGGCTGGCCGACGCCGCCGCGATCGGCGCCGTCTACGCCGGTGCCCGGACGGCGGCGGCCACCCGGCGGGTCGCCTCCTGGCGGCAGCTCCGGCCGCTGCGGCTGAAGGGCAAGCGGGAGCCGGTCGAGGCGTACGAGCTGCTGGGCCTGCTGGACGCGCCCGGCACCCGGTCCGGGCTCGGTGACGAGGCGCCCTTCGTCGGTCGAGAGACCGAGATCGGCCGGGTCGCCGGTCGACTCGCCGAGGTGATCGACCAGGGGCAGCCCCGGGTGCTGCTGATGACCGCCGAGGCGGGGATCGGCAAGTCCCGGTTCGCCGCCGAGGTGGAACGGCTGGCCGCCGGTTACGACGTCGGCGCCGGCCGGTACGCGACGCACACCGGCGCCCGGGTGCTCTCGGTGAAGTGCGCGGCGTTCGGGGAGCGCCGCCGGCTCGCCCCGCTCGCCGACCTCGTCCGGGCGGCGGTCGGCCTGCCGGACGGCCCGGCCACCGCCGTCACCCGGCCGGTGGTCGAGGAGCGGCTGCGCCGGCTCGGCCAGCGGCTCTCCCGCTACCGACCCGACCCGCCACCGGTCGCCGTCGACCTCCTGCTCGCCCTGCTGGGCTACGCCGAGCTGCCTCCGGCGCACGGCACCGTGCCGGCGGGCCCCGCTGAGTGGTCAGCCGGCGAACCCGGCCCGGACGCCGACGCGATTCCGGCCGCCGTCGCCGAACTGCTCAGCGCGCTCGCCGCCGAGACCCCGCTCGCGGTCATCGTCGACGACCTGCACGACGCCACCCCGGAGACCACCGACGCGCTCGGCGTGACGCTGTCCCGGCTGACCGGGCCGGTACTGGTGCTGCTGCTCGGCCGCCCCGAGCTGGTCCGCACCGCCGGTGCGCTGACCCGGGTGGCCGACGCCGAGGTGCACGCCCTGCCGCCGCTGCGCGGTGCGGACGCGGCCCGGCTGCTGACCGCCTACCTCGGCGGGGGGCGGCTGCCCCAGGCCGACGTGGACCGGCTGCTCGCCACTGCCCAGGGCAACCCGTTCTATCTGGCCGAGCTGGTCACGCTGCTGATGGAGCGGGGCGCGCTGACCACCGTGCGGGGCCGGGCTCCGGCCAGGCCCTCCCTCGCCGGCCAGGCCGTCGCCCCGGGTACCGGTGTCGCCGGCTCCGCCGTACTGACCGGCGCGGCCGGGACCGCCGCCCCGGCCGAGCGGACCGGCGGAACGGTCGGCGGACGGACCGGCGGAACGGTTGGACGGAGCAGCGGAACCGTCGGCGCGGACGAGGCGCGGGGAGCGGGGCAGGGAGGCGGCTCGACACCCGTCCTGGTCGGCGTGGCGGGTCCGGTCGGCGGCACCGGCGTGGGAGCCGCCGGCATCTGGCGGCTGGCGCCCGGTTCGCTGGGCAGCCGGCTGCTCTCCCGGGACCTCGCCGCCGTGCTGGCGGCCCGGATCGACGCGTTGCCGCCTGACGCCCGCGCGGCGCTGCGGGATGCCGCGGTGGTCGGCGACACGGTGCCGGCCGGTGCGCTGGAGGCGCTGCGCGAGCGGCGGGCCGGGCGCGAGGGGCGGCCGACCGCGGTCGTCGCGGTCGAGCTGGAGCGGGCCGTCGAGGAGCTGCTCCAGCGCCGGATGCTGCACCGCAACCGGGACGGTTACATCTTCGCCACCCCGCTGATGCGGGAGGCCGTCTACGCCGGCATCGGCAAGGCCGATCTCGCCGACCGGCACGCCGCGCTCGCCGAGTGGGCCGCGCCGCCGGACCCGGTAACCGGTCCGGGCGAGGCGGTCCGGGCCGGTGCCGGGGCGAGCGGGCTGCCGGCCGCCGAGCGCGACGCCTTCATCGCCGAGCATGCCGAGCGGGCCAGCGCGCTCGCCGACGTGGTCAGCCTGCGCTCCGACGCGACCGCCCGGAACGTGGCGCCGCTCGGCATGGCGGCGCTGGGCCGCTCCGCCCGGCGGGCACTCGCCGCCGGAGAGCCGGCACAGGCCGTCGAGTACGCCGAGCGGGCCGCCCGGCTCGCCGGTGAGTCGGTGCCCGGTGGCGACCGGCTGGTGCACGCCCGCGCACTGCTCCAGGTGGGGCGGATCGCCGAGGCGCTCGCCTTCGCCGAGAAGATCGGGGCGAACGCCGGGGACGACGTCGCCGTACGGGCCGGGGCACTGCTCGTGGTCGGTCAGGCGTACCTGGCCCAGGGGGACCAGGCGCGGGCGGTGAGCTCCTGGCAGGAGGCGTTGCAGGTGGCCACCCGGCACAACCTGCCGGGGCCCCGGGCGTCGGCGATGCGGCGGCTCGGGATGGCCGACTTCGTCAGCGGCCGGCTGAGCCAGGCCAGCAGCCGGTTCGCCGGGGCGTACCAGGTCAATCTGGATGCCGACGATCCCCGGGGGCAGGCCTGGTCACTCCAGAACCTGGCCTGGGTCACCACTACCCGGGGCGACTTCGCCGGCACCGACGCGGTACTCGGCCGGGCGGCCCGGCTCTTCGCCGAGATCGACGATCCGGTGGGGCGGGCCTGGCTGCGCGGTACCACCGCGTTCGCCCGGCTGCTCGCCGGCCGGCTCGGCGAGGCGCGCCGGCTGGCCCAGGTCTTCCTCCCGTTCGGCGAGCGGGTCAGCGAGGCGTGGGCGGTGGGTACGCTGCGCGCCGTGGAGGCGTTCGCCGCCGCTGAACTGGGCGAACTCGCCGAGGCCGACCGCGAGGCGCGGCGCGCGTACCGGGACTTCGCCGCCGCAGCCGACGACTGGGGCCGGGGCTTCGCCCTGGTCGTACGCGGCGCGGTGGCGCGCGGCGTCGGCGAGCCGGAGCACGCCACCGACCTGCTCACCGACGCGCTCGGGTACGGCCGGCGCACCTCACACCCGCTGCTCACCGGGCTCGCCGGCACCCTGCGCGGGTTCGTGGCGCTCGACCGGGGGGATGTCGCGGCGGCGGAACGGGACGCCGAGGCGGTGCTGGCGGCGGTGGAGCCGCACAACCCGTTGGCGCCGACCCAGCTCGGTCCCCGGATGCTGCTCGCCGCGAGCCGGCTGGCCGACGGCGACGCGGCGACCGCGGTGAACCTGCTCGAACCGATCGCGACGGCCGGCGCGGTGCCGTCGGTGCTGTTCAGCCGCCGCCAGGCCCTGGCCCGGTACGCGTCCGCGCTGCTCGCCGACGGGCGGCCGGCGGTCGCGCTGGACTGGGCCCGGCAGGCGGTGGAGGCTCCGGGCGAGGACATCCGCAGTCGGGTGATCGCCGTTCGGATACTCGCCGAGGCACTGGCCGGGGCGGGCCAGCCGGCGGAGGCGGCCGAGGCGGCCGAGGCGGCGGTCCGGTTGGCGTACTCGACGCAGCAGACCAGTGAGCGGGCCGCGGCGGAGGAGTTGCGGGCCCGGCTGGCCCGGCCGTCGACGGGTACCGCCGCCCGGGAGGGGCTGGCGGTGGTCCGGCAGCGGCTCGCTGAGGAGATCACGGCGCCGGCAGCCGGGTTCGATTCCATCGATCTTCGGGATACCGCCCAGCCCGGGCAGCCGTTAGCCTAGATCCACTGCCGTCCACAGCGGACTGGCGCCGGCACGGAGGATCGCAGGTGAGGCTGCCCCGCTCGGCCGCAGGCTGGACCATCGCCGTCTTCGGAGGGCTCGCTCTGCTGCTCGGCGCCGTCGGCCTGGTCCGGCCGGAGTGGCTGCTCGCCATGCTCGGCTTCGAGGTGCTCGAACCGGCCGACCGGGTCGCCGGCGACTACACGCGGACCTTCGTCGCGGCCTCGTCGATGGCTTCGTTCAACATGGGCATCTACTACCTGCTGGCCGCGTGGACCCAATGGCGGCCGTTCTTCCGGTTCACCGTGCTGTTCCGGCTGCTGACCTTCACCGTCTTCACCATCCTGGTGCTGACCGAGGTGGCGCCGGGACGGTTCTTCGGAGTGGCCCTCTGGGAGGGCCTCGGTGCGGTTGCCACCGCCGCCGGTCTCTGGTACGACCGGCGCCGGAATGGCAACCAGCCGGTAACAGCCACGGGTGCGGGGGGCTGAACCCGCTCATGTTCCCGGTATTTTCAAGTCTGTGACCGACACCCCGCCAGGCGCGCTGCCGCTGCCCGTCGTGCCCGGCCTGACGGATTTGCAGGTATTTGCCCGGGGTGGTTATGCCACCGTGTACCGGGCGACCCAGCAGTCCGTGGGGCGCGAGGTCGCGGTGAAGGTCGAGAACCGGACCCTGGACAGTGAGCGGGACCAGCGCCGATTCCTCCGCGAGGCGCGGGCGGCCGGCCGGATGTCGTCCCATCCGCACGTGGTCGATCTCTTCGATGCCGGGGTCACCGAGGACCAGCACCCATATCTGATCATGGAACTCTGCGACGGGTCGTACGCCGAGCGGATGCGTACCTCGCCGCTGAGCCCGGTCGAGGCGCGCGACGTCGGCGTGAAGATCGCCGACGCGCTCGCCGACGCCCACCAGCTCGGGGTGCTGCACCGGGACGTCAAGCCGGCCAACATCCTCTACTCCCGGTTCAACGAGCCGGCACTGGCCGACTTCGGGCTGGCCGTACTCGCCGAGGCCCGGGACTCGGCGATCACCCTTGAGGTGCTGACCCCGGCGTACGCGCCACCGGAGATGTTCCGGCACAGCCCACCGTCACCGGCCGTGGATGTGTACGCGCTCTGCGCCACCCTCTACGCGGTGATGCACGGCAAGCCGCCGCGCTGGCAGGCCGACCGCAACCCCGGACTGCTCACCCTGCTGGAGCTCTTCGCCGAGCCGATCCCGGAGCTGCCGGGCGTACCGGCCCCACTGCTCGACCTGCTCCGCTACGGGATGGCGAACGACCCCGCCGACCGACCCACCGCCGAGCAGTTGCGGGACCTGCTTGCCGCCGTACCGTTGGATCCGCCGGCCGTGCCGAAAACGCCGAACCGGAACGTGGTCGCCGCCGTGCCGGTGTCGGGGATTCCGGTCTCCGGGATTCCGGTCTCCGGCGGGTCCTGGCCACCCGGTGCCACCGGCGCGCCGGCCGGCAGCGCCGCCGCCTCCGGGAGTGGCGGCCCGGCGGGCTCCGCGATGACCTCGGCCCCCGCCGGTACGCCCTCGCCCCGCACACCCACCTCCGGCGCGCCCGTCTCCGGCGTGCCGGTCTCGGGCGTCCCCGTCTCCGGGGCGCCGACCTCGGGTGGTGCCCCGCCCAGCGTCTACCTCTCGAAGTCCTACACGCCGCCGCCACCCCGGCCCGGTTCCGGCCCGCCGGAGGTGGATGCGGAGTCCACCATCTCCCGGCCCCGCCGCAAGCGGCGTTACTGGATCTTCGGCGGCCTGGGCGTGCTGGCCCTGCTGGCCACCATCGCCAGCGGTTCCTGGTTCCTCGCCACCCGGGGGCTGCCGGGGCCGTCGCCGAGCGGGCGGGCGGTGGCGACGACGGCCGGTCCGACCGCCAGCCGAGCGCCGGTCGGGACCGGCGCGCTGCCGGGCTGCCAGTTGCCGCTGCCCGAGGCCGCCCGCTGCCCGGCCGAGCTGGAGTGTTTCGGGCCGGTCCGGCTCCGGGGCACGACGGCGGAGGCCAGCGAGATTTCCTGCGCGGGCCGGCACACCTGGGAGTCCTATGCCGAGGGTGACCTGCCACCCGGGCTGGACCCGGCCGACCATGCGGCGGTGAAGAACGACATCACCGTCCGCCAGGTCTGCAACGCGACCGTCTTCCGGCACACCACCACCCTGATCGACGTCGCCCCGTGGCGTTTCGAGGTGTTGCCGCCGCCCGGCGGGACCGGGCGGACCTTCCGCTGCCTGGCGGGCAAGGGCGTCGACCGGCTCACCGGGCCCGTCCTGTCGGCGAGCTGACCTCCGCGTGGTGCTGACTACCGAAGTGGACGTTGCCGGCTACGCTCGGCGCTTAGCATCCCCTTCCAGACCGGGGTCCGCCCATGACCGAGACATCGCCCAGAGGCCGGCTACGGCTGCTCGGCACGACCATGGCGGTCGTGCTCACCCTGCTGCTCGCCGCCGGAGCGGGCTGCGACAGCCAGCGCGGTCCCGAACCCCCCTCGGTGCAGGAGAAGCTCAAGCAGTCGCACATCTACGGCCAGAGCAAGCTGCGGATCGGGGTCGCCACCCTGGAGCCGCTGATGGGCATACTCGACGACAACGGCAAGTACGTCGGGTTCGACATTGACATCGCCCGGTACATCGCGGCGTCGCTCGGCTACGCCGGGGACCAGCGGATCGAGTTCGTGCAGCTCGCCACCGAGGACCGGATTCCCGCGCTGCAGAGCGGGCAGGTCGACATGGTGGTCTCCAGCTTCTCCATCACCGAGGAGCGGCAGAAGCTGGTGAGCTTTGCCGGACCGTACTTCATCACCACCCAGGAGGTGATGATCCCGGTCGCGCTGAAGAACCGGATCCGCACCATCGAGGACCTGCGCGACTCCAGCTTGCGGATCTGCGTCGGGGGCGGGTCGACCACCGAGGCCGAACTCGAGAAACACGACATCAAGACGCTGGTGGTCAAGAACGTCCGGGACTGCGTGCAGGGGATCATCGACGGCAGGTACGACGCGGTGAGTTCCGACGAGACGATCCTCGCCGGGTTCCGCTCCCGCTATCCGGCGAGGTTCGAGATCGTCGACATGCCGTTCGGCACCAGCGAGCAACTCGGCATCGGGGTGCCGATCAGCGATCCGGCGCTGCGTGACCTGGTCGCCTTCTTCCTGCACAAGAGCTACCAGGAGGGGCGCGCCGGCCGGACGAGTCCGTGGCTCAGCGCGTACCACCGGAACCTGGGGCCCTGGCTCGGTCCGGATCGTCAGCAGCCGCCGCCGCTGAACGTCCCGGATCTGGTGGACTTCGACGAGAAGGCGCCGGTGTGACCCTCTCCGGGCGGAAGTCGACGGCACCCCGGTCCGCCGCCCCGACCGGCCGGGGCGGCGTCGAGAGCGGCCGGCCGGCGGCCGGTGGCGTCCCGGCGACCGATGCCCTGTCAACCGACCTGCCGGCGACCGACCTGCCGGCGACCGACCTGCCGACGTCCGATGATCCGAAATCCGACGTTCCGGTGGTCGGTGCCTCCAGCGGCGGCGGTGACCGGGGTGGACGGTCGGAGGCGGGGTGGCCGTCCGCGGCCGACGACGCCGCGGAGCGGAGATCCCGGGCCAGCCAGTCCTTCTGGACGCTGGTCGTCGGGGTGCCGGCGATCTTCTCGGTACTCCGGCTGGGCGTGGAGGCCGGCGGCGAGTTGCAGACCACCCTGCTGCTGGTCGCCAACGTGAATCCGGTGAATCTGGCCGCCGCGCTGGTCACCACCGCCGCCCGGCTGGTCTCGGCCGGGCTGGTCGCGGTCTTCGCGATCGGCGCCGTGCTGCTGGCCAGTGCCCAGCGCAACCCGTCGCACCGGATCGGCCGGCATCCGCCGATCTTCGCCCGATGGCGGGCGATCACCCCGCCGTGGGTGGTGATCGCCAGCTTCGCCGTCGCGCTCGCCACCTGGCCGATCCTCTACCTGCCACTGCTGCTGCCGGCGTTCGCGGCCGCGTTCCAGCTCAGCCCGGCCCGGCTCGACGAGCGCCGGATCCCCCGGCTACTGCTCCTCGGCGCACTGCTGGCCGGGTACGCCGTGCTGATGCTGCCGACCCTGGCTGACGCGTGGAAGCAGCGGGAGGCGTTCGCGGTACTCGTGATCGCGGCCCCGCCGCTGCTGGCGATGCTCGTCACCGGGCCCGTACCGGTGATGGTGGCCCGGCCGCTCGCCATGACGGCCCAGTTGGCGGTACTGGCGATGCTCTGCTGGGCGGCGCTGCCGGTGATCACCACTCCGGTGCTGCCGCTGACCGTCACCACGATCCGGGCCGCCGACGACGGCACCACCCCGCCGGCCTCGGGCGGCGGGCCGATCGCGCCCGGTGCGGAGGCCGGTGGCGTCGAGCGGATCCGGGGGCACGTGATCACGGTGGACGACGTCAGCATGGTGATCCTCCAGGAGCGCGGCGGCGTCCGGTACGTGCCGACCGGCCGGGTCGAGGCGCAGGTGCTCTGCCCGACCGAGGAGGAACTACCCCGCTACCGGCTGCGGATCCGCGGCTTCCACGTCGAGGACTCCCTGCTGGAGGGGATGGGCCGGCGGGTACGCCCGGTGAACCGAATCGACGCGGAGTGCCGGACGGCCATCAGCATGGGCTCTCCGGGTGATCAGTAGCTCCTCGGCTGTCCGAGGACGCGCTGGGCGACGAAGTTGAGGATCATCTCGCGGCTGACCGGGGCGATCCGGCCGGCCCGTACCGCGCCGAGCAGGGTGGCCACCCCGTAGTCGGTGGTCATCCCGTTGCCGCCGTGCACCTGGATCGCGGTGTCCACGGCCAGCGCCGCCGCCTCCGCCGAGGCGTACTTGGCGAGGTTCGCGGCGACGCCGGCCTCGACGTCCCGCCCGGCGTCGTACAGGGTGGCGGCCTTGGCGATCATCAGTCGGGCCAGTTCCACCTGGACGGCGGCGTGTGCGAGCGGATGCGAGACTCCCTGGTGGGCGCCGATCGGCCGACCCCAGACCCGCCGGGTGGCGGTGTAGGTGGAGGCGCGTTCGATCGCGTACCGGCCGGTGCCGGCGCTCATCGCGGCGACCGTGATCCGCTCCGGGTTGAGCCCGGCGAAGAGCGCCGGCAGTCCGGCGTCCAGCCCGCCCCGGTCGCCCGGCTCGGCCGTACCACCGATCAGGGCGTCACCGGGCAGCCGTACGTCGTCGAAGTAGAGCAGCCACTGGTTCTCCGGGGAGACGATCTCCATCTCCAGCTTCGACATGGTCAGCCCGGGGGCGTCCGTCGGGACGACGAAGAGCGCGGGGCGGAGCCGCTCGTCGGCCGTCGGGCGACCACCGCCGCCCCGGTCGGTGGCGCCGTCGCCCTCCGCCGGCCCGGCCGGCCCGTCGTCGGGTACCCGGGCGACGACCAGGACGTACGGCGCCTCGTCCACTCCGGAGATGAAGCACTTCCGGCCGGAGAGCACCCAGTCCGCGCCGTCCCGGCGGGCGACCGTGCCGAGCCGGTGGAAGTTCGAGCCCGCCTCCGGTTCGGTGATCGCGAAGGCGATCTTCAGCGACCCGTCGGCGAGCCCGGGCAGGAAGGCCCGGCGCTGCGTCTCGGTACCGTGCCGACCGATCACCGTACCCGCGATGGCCGGCGAGACCACCAGGAGCAGCAGCGGGCAGCCGGTCGCCGCCAGCTCCTCGCAGACGATGGCCAGCTCGGTGATACCGCCGCCACCGCCGCCGTACTCGGCGGGGATGTTGACCCCGAGGTAGCCCAGCCGGCCGGCCTCGTCCCACAGTTCGGTGGTGTGCTGGCCGGCCTTCGCCTTGGTGACGAAGTAGTCGTGGCCGTAGCGCTGGCCGAGGGCCCGGACGGCCTCGCGGAGCTGCCGCTGCTCGGGAGTGGGGTCGAAGTCCATGCGGGATGCCTTCCGACGAGGGGAGCTGGGGATGGGCGCCGGACTACTCCGGGTCCGGCACGCCGGTCCGCTCCGGGCCCGGTGTCGTGGGCCGTTCCGGGTCTGGTGTCGTGGGCTGCTCCGGGGTGACGACGGCGAGCACCGCACCGGTCTCCACCTGGGAGCCGGCGGCGACCGGCAGCTCGGTCACCACCCCGGCGGTCGGGGCGGCGACCAGGTGTTCGAGCTTCATCGCCTCCAGCACGAGCAGCGGCTCACCGGCGGCGACCCGCTGCCCGGCTGCCACCAGGGACCGGCTGACCGTGCCGGGCATCGGTGCCAGCAGCGAGCCCTCGGCCAGCTCCGGTGCCGGCTCGGCGTACCGGGGCAGCTCGGTCAGCGCGACCG
This sequence comes from Plantactinospora sp. DSM 117369, assembly GCF_053764795.1. NCBI lineage: Bacteria > Bacillati > Actinomycetota > Actinomycetes > Micromonosporales > Micromonosporaceae > Plantactinospora > Plantactinospora sp. DSM 117369. The sequence goes on from NZ_CM132446.1 coordinate 410,457, forward strand.
AACCGTCCGGACCGTCCACGAAGGAGACTTCCCCGACCCGGTGTACGGCGAACGCGTGCCGGACGCCGTCGACCGCCAGCACGGTGCGGGACGGTTCGGCGGCGAGCAGCACCACGTCGGGTTGCCCGCTCGGCTCGGGTTGCCCGCTCGGCTTGGCGCCGATGGGCCGGGCCGCCCAGGTGACCAGGGTGCCGGAGCGGTCCAGCCGGTAGTCGACCTCGATCGGGCCGGTCGGGCCGGCGTACCCGATGGTCTGTGGTGTGGTGGGGACGTTGCGCCAGCCGGACGGCAGCGTGCCGAGCACCGGGGCCGCGGCCCGGCGTTCGGCGGCCCCGGCCAGCGCGGCGGCCAGCCCGGCCAGCCCGACCCGGTCCGGCGGGAGCAGCGGGGCGAAGACCTCCGGATGCCGGTCGAGGAAACCGGTGTCGATCTCGCCGGCCCGGAACTCCGCCGAGCGCAGCACCCGGACCAGCAGGTCCCGGTTGGTCGTCACGCCGTGCAGCTCCGCCCGACGCAGCGCGCCGGCCAGCGCCCGGGCCGCCTCGTCCCGGGTCGGTGCCCAGGCGATCAGCTTGGCGACCATCGAGTCGTAGTGCACCCCGACCACCGAGCCGTCCCGTACCCCCGAGTCGAGCCGCAACCCGGAGTCGCGCCGGGGATCGGTGCCGAACTCGGCGGTGACCCCCGGCACGGCGAACCGGTGCAGCGTGCCGGTGGCCGGCAACCAGTCGGCGGCCGGGTCCTCGGCGCAGAGGCGTACCTCGATCGCGTGTGCGGTGACCGGCGGGGCGGTGGTCGGCAGCGCCCCGCCCTCGGCGACCAGCAGTTGCAGCCGGACCAGATCGGTACCGGTGACGCACTCGGTCACCGCGTGCTCGACCTGGAGCCGGGTGTTCATCTCCAGGAAGTGGAAGTCGCCGGCCGGGGTGAGCAGGAACTCGACGGTACCCACCCCGAGATAGCCGACGGCGCGGGCGGCGGCCACCGCCGCGCTCTCCAGCCCGGCCCGCAGTTCCGGGCCGACCGCGACCGAGGGCGCCTCCTCGACGATCTTCTGGTGCCGGCGCTGGATGGAGCACTCGCGCTCGCCGAGCGAGAGCACGGTGCCGTGCGCGTCAGCGACGACCTGCACCTCGACGTGCCGGGCCCGCTCGACGTACGGCTCGACGAAGACCGTGTCGTCGCCGAACGCGGCGGCCGCCTCCCGGCGGGCCGACTCGATCGCCCGAGCGAGGTCGGCCGGGTCGCGGACGATCCGCATCCCGCGCCCGCCGCCGCCGGCCGCCGCCTTGACCAGTACCGGAAACGCCTCGACCTGAGCGGCGGCGGTGTACGTCGGCAGCATCGGCACGCGCGCGTCGGCGAGCAGCGCCTTCGCCTCGGTCTTGTCACCCATCGCCGCGATCGCCTTGGCGGGCGGGCCGACCCAGGTCAGCCCGGCGTCCCCGACCGCGCTGGCGAAACCGGCGTGCTCGGCGAGGAAGCCGTAGCCGGGATGCACCGCGTCGGCCCCGGTCCGGCGGGCCGCCTCGACCAGCAGGTCGACCCGGAGGTACGTCTCGACCGGCGCGGCGCCCGGCAACCTGACCGCGACGTCGGCCTCGGCGACGTACGGCGCGTCGGCGTCCGGGTCGGAGTACACGGCGACCGTCTCGATGCCGAGGGACCGGCAGGTGGCGAAGATCCGTCGGGCGATCTCGCCCCGGTTGGCCACCAGCAGTCTGCGGATCATCCGCCGCTCCTCCTCGCAGGGTTGGGTGCACCAGAGGTGGTCATTGGCTCAGAACCGGAAGACGCCGTAGGTGTCCGTGCCCCGGACCGGTCCGTTGTGGACCGCCGAGAGGCAGAGCCCGAGCACCGTACGGGTGTCCCGGGGGTCGATGACGCCGTCGTCGTAGAGCCGGCCGGAGAGGTGCAGCGCGGCCGACTCCGCCTCGATCTGCCGCTCCACCATGGCCCGCATGGCGGCGTCGGAGTCCTCGTCGTAGGGCCGGCCCCTGGCCTGGGCCGCCTGCCGGGCCACGATCGAGAGCACTCCGGCGAGCTGGGTCGGGCCCATCACCGCCGACTTGGCGTTCGGCCAGGTGAAGAGGAAACGCGGCTCGTACGCCCGCCCGCACATGCCGTAGTTTCCCGCCCCGTACGAGGCGCCGAGGTTGACCGTCAGGTGCGGCACGGTCGAGTTCGACACCGCGTTGATCATGAGCGCGCCGTGCTTGATGATGCCGCGCTGCTCGTACTCGGTGCCGACCATGTAGCCGGTGGTGTTCTGCAGGAACAGCAGCGGGGTGTCGGTGGCGTTGGCGAGCTGGATGAACTGGGCCGCCTTCTGCGCCTCCTCGGAGAAGAGCACGCCCTGGACGTTGGCCAGGACACCGACCGGATAACCGTGCAACTCGCCCCACCCGGTGGCCAGGGCGCGCCCGTAGGCCGGCTTGAACTCGTCGAACTCGGAACCGTCCAGGATCCGGGCCAGCACCTCGCGCGGGTCGAACGGCACCCGCAGATCGCCGCTGGGGATGCCGAGCAGCTCCTCGGGGTCGTACTTCGGCGGCTCGGGCAGGGCGGTCCGGGGTGCCGGACCCTGCTTGCGCCAGGCCAGCCGGCGTACGCACTGCCGGGCCAGTCGCAGCCCGTCCGGCTCGTCGGCGGCGACGAAATCGGCGAGTCCGGAGGTGCTGGCGTGCATGGCGGCGCCGCCCAGCGACTCGTCGTCGGCGTCCTCCCCGGTGGCCATCTTGACCAGCGGCGGACCGGCCAGGAAGACCTTCGCCCGGCCGCGCACCATGATGGTGTGGTCGGACATCCCCGGCACGTACGCCCCGCCGGCCGTCGCGGTGCCGAACACCACCGAGACGGTCGGGATCCGGGCCGCCGAGAGCCGGGTCAGGTCCCGGAAGACCCGCCCACCGGGGATGAAGATCTCCGCCTGGCTGGGCAGGTCGGCCCCGCCGGACTCGACCAGGTTGATCATCGGCAGCCGGTTCGCCAGGGCAATCTCGCCGGCCCGCTGGGTCTTGCGCAGCGTGTACGGGTTGACCGCGCCGCCGCGTACCGTCGGGTCGTTGGCGACGACCACGCACTCGACCCCCTCGACCACCCCGATCCCGGTGACCACGCCGGCACCGGTCGGGAAGTCGGTACCCCAGGCGGCGACCGGGGAGAGTTCCAGGAACGGGGCGTCCCGGTCGAGCAGCAGCTCGATCCGTTCCCGGGCCAGGAGTTTGCCCCGGTCGTGGTGCCGGGCCACGTACTTCTCGCCGCCGCCGGCCCGGGCGGCGTCCAGCGCGCTCTCCAGCTCCGCCAGCCGGTCCAGCATCGCCGCCCGGTTCTCCCGGTACGCCGGAGCCGCCGGGTCGACGGCCGTCCGCAACACGCTCACCCTCGACTCCTCACGCCCACGGTCCTGGCTCCCGATGTGCCACGGTCAGATCCCCAGGCCCTTGGCGATGATCTCGTTCATGATCTCCGTGGTACCGCCGCCGATGCCCAGGATCCGTGCGTCCCGGTAGTGCCGTTCCACCTCGGCGTCGCGCAGGTAGCCGTGGCCGCCGTGCAGTTGGACGGCCTGGTCGACCACCCAGTCGCAGGCCGCCACGGCGGCGTTCTTGGCCATCGCCACCTCGTCCGGCACCGGCTCGCCGGCCGCCACCCGGTCGGCCACCTGCCGGACGTACCCGCGGGCCGCCGCCGTCCGGGTGGCCATCTCGGCGAGCCGGTGCCGGACGACCTGCCGTCCGGTGAGCGGAGCGCCGAAGGTGTGCCGGTCCCGGCACCAGGCCAGGGTCAGGTCGAGGCAGCGCTGCGCGGTGGCGTACGCCTGGGTGGCCAGGGAGAGCCGCTCGGTGCCGAATTCCCGCATGATGGCGGCGAAGCCGGCGTTCTCGGCGCCGACCAGGTTCCGCGCCGGAACCCGAACGTCGGTGAAGGAGAGTGCGGCGGTGTCGGAGCAGTGCCAGCCGAGCTTGTCCAGCCGGCGGTCGACGGTGCAGCCCGGTGCGTCCTTGTCGATCACCAGCAGCGAGATGCCGGCCGCACCCGGTGGACCGGTCCGGACGGCGGTGGTGACGAAGTCGGCCCGTACCCCGCTGGTGACGAAGATCTTCGTGCCGTTGACCAGGTAGTCGTCACCGTCCCGCCGGGCGGTCGTACGCAGCGCCGCCACGTCCGAGCCGCCGTCCGGCTCGGTGACGGCGAGTGCCCCGATCCGGGCCCCGGCGAGGGTCGGCCGGACGTACCGGTCGATCAGCTCGGCGGCACCGCCCGACTCCGGCCGACCGTCCCGCTGCCAGGCGGCGACGATGTGCGGCAGCGCGATGCCGTGCGTGAAGAGCGCGGCGACCAGCCCGGACGAGCCGCCGGCCCGGATCAGTTCCTCGGTGACCAGCAGGCTGTCCCGCAGGTCGCCGCCGCTGCCGCCGACCTCCTCCGGAAAGCCGACCCCGAGCAGTCCCAGTTCGGCGGCGACGCCGTGCAGTGCCCGGGGCACCTCGCCGGCCCGTTCCCAGCCGTCCAGTTGGGACAGTACGTCGCGCGCGACGAACCGCCGGGTCAGCTCCCGGAGCTGCCGCCGTTCCAGGCTCTCCGGCTCGCTCATCCCGACCCCGCTGCGGCCGGTCGTACCGCCGCCTCCCCGGCCTGGACCGCCTCCCCGGCCTGGACCGCCTCAGCGGCGTGCAGGGTCGCCGCACCGGTCCCCGTCGCCTCACCGGCCCGCAGGGGCGCCTTGCCGGTCCCCGCCGCCTGCGTCGGTGGCCCGGGGAGCAGTTCGGCCGGCAGGTCGACGACGCGGGCGCGCAGCAGTTCGCCGAGCGCCTTGGCCTGCGGGTCGAACCGGGTGGAGCCGGCCGCGCCCGCACCCAGCAGGCCGGTGAGCACGAAGTTCACCGCCCGCAGGTGGGGCAGGTCGTACCGCCGCAGCGGCAGTGTGGCGGTCTCCGGCAGCAGCGTGCGCAGCCGTTCGACGGTCAGCCAGCCGCGCAGCCACTGGTGTCCGGCGTCCGACCGGGCCCACACCCCGAGGTTGGCGTCGCCGCCCTTGTCACCCGAGCGGGCACCGACCACCGTCCCGAGCGGTGCCCGCCGGGTCGGACCGGTCTCGGCCGGTGGCTCGTCCGGGCCGGCGAGTGGCTCCGCGTCCGGGCCGGCGAGCGGCTCCGCGTGCTGCGGCGCGGTGACCGGCGGAGGTGCGATGTCGACCCGCTCGCCGGAGGGGAGCACGGCGACCTGCCGTACCCGCTCCTGGGCCACCTCCTCGGCGGCGAAGACCCCGTACGGGCTGGCGTCGCCGGGCGGGGTGGTCAGGGTGCAGCCGGGGTAGGAGGCCAGGGCCAGTTCGACGGCGGCGGCCGAGAAGGCCCGCCCGGCCCGCTTCGGGTCCCTGTCGCTCAGGTGTACGTGCAGCAGCGCGCTCGCCGTCTCGGTGTCGACCGCGTCCGCATGGTCGGTACGGGCGAGCGTGAACTCCAGCCCGTCGGCGCCGACCGCCTCGGTGAGCTGCTCCCGGACCAGTGCCGCCTTCGCCTCGATGTCCAGTCCACAGAGGACGAACGTCATCGAGTTGCGGAAGCCGCCCAGCCGGGTGACTCCGACCTTCAGGGTTGGCGGCGGGGGAGTGCCCCGGGCCCCGCTGACGCGCACCCGGTCCGGGCCGGCGTCGGTCAGGGTGACCGTGTCGAGCCGGGTCACCACGTCCGGGCCGAGATAGTCGGGGCCGGCGATCTCGTACAACAGTTGTGCGGTGACGGTCTCCCGGGTGACCGCCCCGCCGGTGCCCGGATGCTTGGTGAGCACCGCCGAGCCGTCCGGGTGCAGCTCGGCGATCGGGAAGCCGGGACGGCGCCCGCCGTCCGGCAGCTCGGTGAAGAAGCTGAAGTTGCCGCCGCTGACCTGGGTGCCGCACTCCAGCAGGTGGCCGGCGACGGTCGCCCCGGCCAGCGGGTCGAGATCGGCCCGGGTCCAGCCGAAGTGCGCGATCCCCGGGCCGACCGCCAGCGAGGCGTCGGTGACCCGCCCGGTGACCACCACGTCCGCTCCGGCGCTCAGACAGGCGGCGATGCCGAACGCCCCCAGGTACGCGTTCGCGGTCAGCGTGCCCGGCCGGTCCAGCGCGTCGCCCTCGACGTACCCGATCCGGGCCGGCAGCCCGAGCCGGTCGGCGAGGGTACGCAGCGCGGCGGCCAGCCCGGCCGGGTGGAGCCCGCCCGCGTTCGTCACGATCCGCACGCCCCGGTCCAGCGCGGTGCCGAGGCAGGGTTCGAGCTGCCGGAGGAAGGTGCGGGCGTAGCCGAGTTCCGGGTCGCGGTGCCGGTCCCGGCCGAGGATCAGCATGGTCAGCTCGGCCAGGTAGTCGCCGGTCAGCACGTCGAGGTCGCCGCCGTCGAGCATCTCCCGCCAGGCGCTGGACCGGTCGCCGTAGAACCCGGAGGCGTTGCCGATCCGCAGCACGTCCGGGCTGGCGCCGATCACGACACCCCGCCCGGCCGGCGGTGTTCAGCTAGATCGGGGTGTCCGCCCGGCTCGCGGCCGGGGCCGGGTGGGCCGGCGAAGACCTGGGCGATGCCGAGCCACTCGGTGGCGACCGGCCCGACCGCGACCAGGGCCAGGTCGGCGTGGTGCCGCCGCTGGGTGACCAGCAGGCAGAAGTCCAGTGCCGGCCCGGAGACCCGGTCCACCGCGTCGGCCGGCCCGAACCGCCAGGACTCACCGTCGGGCCCGGTCAGCTCGACCCGTACGGGTGCGTCGGGGATCGGGCGGCCGTGCGTGGCGAAGGCGTGCCCGACGGTACGGGCACCGAGGTAGGCGACGTGCCGGAGCCGGGCGGTCGGCGTACGGGTGACGCCGAGCGTGTCGGCGACATCCTCGCCGTGCGCCCAGGTCTCCATGATCCGGGCGGTGGCCATCGAGGTGGCCGACATCCTGGTGCCGTACCAGGGCATCTTCACCCCGGCCGGCACGCCGCGCAGCGCCCGGTCCAGGGCCGACCGGCTGGCTCGCCACCGGTCCAGCAGTTCGGGTACGGGTGCCAGGAACTCCGACGCGCCCCGGTCGATGAAGCCGTGCGGGTCGTTGGCCGCGTGCCGGATCGACTCGGCGAACGCGTCGACGTCGGTGGCGGCCAACGTGGCGACGTGGTCGGTCCAGGCGAGGTGGGCGATCTGGTGGGCGACGGTCCAGCCCGGCGCGGGGGTGGGACGGGCCCAGTCCGCCTCGGGCAGCTCCACGACCAGCGCCTCCAGCGCCGCCGACTCGGCGGCCAGGTCCGTCAGCAAACTGTCCAGGTCGACCATGCGCGGCCTCCTTGCCGGTCACGGATCGTGTGCGTTCGGTGCGGGTGGGTGGCGCGGCAGTGCGGGTGGGTGGCGTAGCGGTGCGGGTCAGGGGTGTGCGGTGGCGACGATCGAGGCGAGTTGGTGTTTCCAGATGCCGAGCAGGGCGCCGCGCCGGGCCGAGTCGTCGGAGAGCAGGTTGGCCACCCCGAGCCCTCGGAGCAGGTCGAGGGTCGCCTGGATCGCCTCGCGTACCCCCGGTTGCCGTTCGTCGGCGCCGAGCAGGTCGACGGTGAGCCGGTGCATCTCGCGGCCGACCCGGGCCTCCAGCGGGACCAGCGCGTCCCGCAGCTCCGGATCGGTCCGCCCGGCCACCCACAGCTCCAGGGCGGCGACGAAGAGTGGGCCGGTGAACGCACTGGCCAGCATGTCGATGACCCGGTCGAGCCGCTCGGGTCCGGCCGGCAGGCCGGCCGCCTCGGCCCGGATCTCCGCTGCCCGGCGCTCCGCCAGGTGCTCGACGGCGGCCATCACCAGGGTGCTCTTGGTGGGGTAGTGGTGCAGTTGGGCGCCCCGGGAGACGCCGGCCCGGGCCGCCACCACCGTGGTGGTGGTGCCGGACCAACCCCGCTCGACCAGGCACTCCACAGTGGCCTCCAGCACCCGGGCCTGGGTGGCCCGGCTGCGTTCCCGCTGGGGTGTACGGGTCGGTGTGCTGGACACGGGGACAGCCTGCCGGGTGAGAAACAAACAGTCAAGACTGCTTGTTTCTCGTCGCTGGTCTGTCGATTCCACTTTGTACACTCGGCGTACCCAATCGAGGCGTCGTGGTAACCCGGAGTTGGTTGACGGCGTTTTGTGCGAAAAGTACGGTATCTCTGCTTCGCGGTTCGCGAGGCGCTCTCGCGCGTGGCGGAAGGTGGGTCAGCAGGATGTTCGACGACCTCGTAGAGGAGATCCAGGAAGATCTCGACGACCTTGAGGACGCGTTGGAGGACGTCGGCCTCGACGTCGAGATCGACGGGGAGTAACCGTCCGGGGTGGTCGACCCGGGTCGGCTACCCCACGTCGGCGTGCTGGGCGGACGTCAGGACCACCGAAGGCTAGTTCGAGGGGGTCGCGTCGATCGCGTCCCTGGCCTGGGCTGGGCCAGGGCCACCCCGCCGAGCACCAGCAGCGTTCCGCGGATCGCCGGCACGGTGGTCGGTTCGTCCACCACGAGGGCGCCGAGTAGCGCCGCGACGACCGGCAGTAGGTCGTGGCAGAGGCTGCCGTCGGTCCCCGTCAGCGATCAGCCGGTAGTCCAGCGCCTTCCGTCCTATGCCACCGCACCGGAGCGACGTCGGAGCCGACCGGACGCCGAATGCGTGACCGCGCCGTTCCGCTGCGTGCGGCCGCAGGGTGTACCGTCCGGATTGGCGGCTCGCCGGGTAACGGTAGAGGAGTTGTCGTCTAGGCCCTGCCGGGAAGGGTTGGCGTGGAATGACCGAGCTGGACGCGACTGGCGCACGGGCCGTGCACTGGTGCCCGAATCGGCTGACCAAGCGCACGAATCCGACGGATAGCTCCGCACCCCAGATTCAGCGGCGGTAGCAGATGCCTGCCACGATCGGTGACGAACTCTTCATCGGCGAGCAGCTCGCTTACTGGCGGAAGCGCCGAGGTAAGACGCAGCGCGCCTTGGCTGGCCTTGCTGGTCTGAGCCAGCCGTACCTGAGCCAGATCGAACGCGGCGAGCGCGCCGTCGACCGTCGTGCCACCCTCGTCGCTCTGGCCGGCGCGCTCAGCCTCTCTGTTTCGGAACTCACCGGTCAGCCCGGCGACCCGACAGCACCGGCAAAAGCGACCGCTGCCGCCAGTGTCCCGGCTATCCGCGAGACGCTGATCAGGCGAGAGGTGGGCGAGACCCGTCCGCCTGAGGGCAGCGTCGAGAGGTTGATGGAGGCCGGCGGCGCGTACGACTTCGCTGCCGCCGCTCCCATGTTGCCCGCCTTGCTCGGTGGGCTGACCGGTCCGGATCTTGTCCAGGTGTGTCATGTTGCGGTGTTCACGCTCAAACACCTCGGCTATCCGGATCTCGCCCGGGACGCGGCTCGGCTCGCGGTCCTCGCGGCCGAGGAGGTGCAGGAGCCTGCGTGGATCGGCGCAGCGGAATTCATCAGAATCCTGAGCCTGCCGCCTGAGTTGCCCACCATGCCCACTACGCGGGCGCAGCGGATGGCGGTTGACATCCAACCGAACACTGGCGATCCGGAGGTACGTCAGGTCTACGGAATGCTGCACCTCTATGCAGCGCTGCGGTCGGCGGTCGACCGGCGTCCGGACGACGCTCTGGGCCATCTGCGGGAGGCGCAGGATGCTGCCGACTCGCTTGGTGAGCCGGTGAACCTGGGACTGGCACGATTCGCGTTCGGTCCGACCAATGTCGGGATCTGGCGGCTTGCTGTGCAACTGGAACTCGGAGAAACGGCCCTAGCTATCGAAGGGGCGGCATCGGTCATACCGGAGCGGATTCCGCTGGCGATTCGCCAGGCTCCCTTCTACCTCGATCTCGGACAAGCTCTGGTGGATCAACGACGGGACAGTGAAGCCATAGCGGCGTTCCTGCGTGCGGAGGCGATAGCGCCGCAGTTCATCCGACTGCGCCCTACCGTTCGGGACAGCATCGCCGTAGTCATTCGCCGGACGAGAAAGAACGCGATCAGCAAGCCGATGCGCCGGGCAGCCGCGATTGCCGGGCTGGAACACCAACTCGTCTGATTGCAGGAAGCAATCAACCCTGGTCACATCTCGCCTACGTTCTGTGATGGAAGCGGCGCCACGACCCCCGTCGGCAAACGGTCCCGGCCGCACGTTGCTTCCGCTGCGCAGGTGCGGGATCCAGCTTCCCCTTCTGGCTTCCGCACCTGTCTGAACAGGGTGCGGTGGTCGGTGCCGTGTGGGGCCCAGCCGCCGCGCCCCCAGGACTCTGCGGCGAGGAGATCACCATGCGCGGATGGCGGTGGGCCCGGCGGTCCGACCCGGTGCCTGATCCGGTCGGACCGGCGACGGCGTACCCGGACCAGCGAGGCTGCTACGCCGAAGGTGCCGCGCCGGTCGAGCGGCAACCACCGGAACGGCAGGCGGGCACGGCAGACCCGACCTCCGGCGGGCAGGTGGACGGGCCGGCGAGGCCCGGCGGGTACGGCCGGCGGCGCGGTTACCGCCGCGACGGCATCGGCCGATGACGGAGCCCGCCGGAAGGGTTCCCGGCTCGGGGTTGGCGATCGCCCGGACCGTCATCGCGATGCGCCGGGCCGCCGAGCGCTGCTGGCACTCCTCGCCGTCCGGAGCGTCGGGTTGCGTACTCCTCGAATGGGCGGCCCGGCGAGCCACCCGGCAAACCTTGACGCTCGCCGCCCGGCGGATCGTCGCCGCGCACTGGCCCACCGCCGGGGGCGGCTGCCCGCTCTGCGTGACCCCGGACTGCCCGGCCTTCCTGACCGCCGCGGCCTACCTCGATCTGATCGGCGACAGCTACCTGCCACTGCCGGCCCGCTCCGCGAGCCGGCCGCTGCTGCCGGCGGTCTCGGAATCTTGGCAAATTAGGGCGCGCGGCGAACCATAGTTCGCCAAGGATCTTGGCGAGGTCGCTGTGCACAGCGGGCGCGGACCGGCCCCGCACCATCCCGGTGGTGGTACGGGGCCGAGGGCGTACGTGGTCGGTCAGACCCGGGCGCGGCGGGCCAGGCGCTCCGGGTCGAGGATGATGATGCTCTTGCCGTCCAGCCGCAGCCAGCCCCGCGAGGCGAAGTCGGCCAGCGCCTTGTTGACGGTCTCCCGGGAGGCGCCGACGAGCTGGGCGATCTCCTCCTGGGTCAGGTCGTGGGTGACCCGGAGTACGCCGCCGTCCCGGGTGCCGAACCGGCCCGCCATCTGGAGCAGGTTCTTCGCCACCCGGCCGGGCACGTCAGTGAAGATCAGGTCGGCCAGGTTGTCGTTCGTCCGGCGCAGCCTGCGGGCGAGTACCCGGAGCAACTGCTCGGCGATCTCCGGCCGGTTGTTCAGCCACGGCCGCAGCGCCTGCTTGCGGAGCCGGGCGAGCCGGGTGTCGATCACGGCGGTGGCGGTCGCCGTACGCGGGCCGGGGTCGAACAGCGAAAGCTCGCCGACCATGTCGGACGGGCCCATCACGGCGATCAGGTTCTGCCGGCCGTCAGCGGCCCGGCGACCAACCTTGATCTTGCCACTCAGGACGATATAAAGGCTGTCGCCCGGTTCGCCCTCGTTAAAGACGATCTCGCCCTTGCGGACCTCGATCGTCTCCATGTCCTTCGCGAGTGCCTCGGCAGCCTCGGGGTCCACGCCCTGGAAGATCCCGCTCCGAGCCAACACCTCGTCCATCGCGCACCTCCGCCCACGCGAGCCGCCCGCGGCCGGGTTCCGGCCGGTGATCGGCGCGCGCCGCCAAGTCTAGGCGCATGTGAAGAGTAATCGGAGGAGCACCCCTGGAATCTTGATCTGGCGCCGGGGCGGGTAACCCCAGATAACCCGGGGGTACGCCCGGTTTGGCGGCTGCTGTGTCCGCCCGGGCGGGTCCAGGGCTCACGCCCGGGTCCAGGTGGTGGTCGGGCCCGGCGGCGACCAAAGGGGTGGACCTTAGAGTCGGTCGGTGCTTGGTGAACTCGCGTTGACCTACCGTGCCGAGGAGGGGCGGGAGGTCCCGATGCTGGTGTGGCGGCTCGACCGACCGGCGCTGGCGATCAGCTCCGGGCCGCTCGGCGGCGGGATCGGGGTACGACACTGGGTGGTCAACGCGACCGTGCCGATGTCGTACCGCCGGGACGACCCGGAGGTCCACCTCGGCGAGCTGGCCGACCGGCTCGGCCTGCACGGACCCGGGGTCGGACTGCTCACCGGGGTCGACGTGGCCGAGGTGGTGACCGCCGACGACGGCGATGTCCGGATCTGGGCCACCGTCGGTCTCGGTGCCCCGATCTGGGCGGCCGAGGCCCCCGGGCGCAGCCTCCGTCCGGTGGACCACGTTGGCACGGTCAACATCGTCGCGCTGTTGCCGGAACGGCTCGGCGACGCCGCACTGGTGAACGCCGTCGCGACGATCACCGAGGCGAAGGCGCAGGCGCTGCGCGAGCTGGGCCTGCCGGCCACCGGTACCGCCACCGACGCGGTGACCGTGCTCTGCCCGCCGGACGGCCCCGCCGCCCCGTACGGCGGCCCACGGTCGCGCTGGGGTGCCCCGCTGGCCCGCGCCGCCTGCCGGGCGGTACGTGAGGGCGGCGCTCGACCGACCGTCCCCTGGTCGCAGCGCTGACGGTCGTGACCTCAACGGTCGGGTGCCCGGCGGGGCTGCCGCGGTAGCTTGCGTAGGCCATGATGACTGACGTCGATCTGGCTGACACGGCGTCGTGGTACGGGGGAGCGATTCGATGCGACGACTCGGCGGCATCCTGCTGATTTTCGCGCTGACCGGCGGATTGGCCGGCTGTGGCGGTGGCGACGAGCCCCGCCTGCTTCCGGTCCCCGACACCTTCGTCGCCGAGGGCACGTCCCGACTCTCGGATCCGTTCGGCGACCTGGGGATCGAGTCGCGGGAACTTCCCGAGGACGCCGTGCTCGTCGGCGCGGAGTACGAGGTGGCACTGAGCCGGTACGGCGTGGCGAGCGAACTGACCGAGGAGGCGGTCCGGGAGCTGCGCCTGCGGGGTCAGGCGCAGGCCGCTCCCTGGCTGGCCGGTAACGGCCGGGAGTTCCTGATGCTCCACCTGACCGAGCCCGAGCAGCCCACGCGTCGGCTGTCCAACCGGTTCCCGGAGTCGGCGGTGCTGGTGGACGGCGAGCCCCGGAAGCTCGGCGAGACGGCGCTGCTGCCGAACCGGGTGGTCGTGGTGTCGGTACCGGCGGGGGCGGACGCCACCCTCGCCGTCACCGAGGGCGGGCAGACCCAGTCGATCAGCATCCGCACCGGCAAGCTCGTCGGACCGTCGCCGAAGCCGGTGACGCCGACGTCGTCCCCACCCGAGGGGGATCGGCCGGTCGCCTCGGGTTCCGCCCGGCTGGCCGACTACGTCACCGTCGCCCGCCGGGATCCGGGCCTGGGTTGGGACGCGCTGATCGACGTCGACGTCGAGGTCGAGCTGCGCCGGTACGACCAGAAGCGGGGCGCGGCCCCGGACGGCGCACTCTGGGCGTACGTCAGGGTGAAACTCCACGCCAACCCCACCCGGGTCAAGTTCAAGATTGATCTGTCCCGGAGCCTGACCATCCGGACCGCCGCCGGACAGGTGCTCCGGGTCCCCGCCGGTACAACGCTGACGGTGCCCAACTTCCAGGCCCCGGGTTCGACGCTGACGGTTCCGGCCACCTGGTCCGAGGCGTTCCGGGTACCGGCGACGACCCGGAAGCTGTCGGTGACCTACCGGACCCGGGCCACCGTCACCGAGGACGACGGCCGGAAGGCGGCGTTCGAGCGTCGGGACACCCGCAACACCGGCACCATCACCCTGAAGTGACGGCGCCGGTGTAGTCGACCGAACGCGGGTCGCGGACCGTCCGGGACCGGCCGGAGGTGACCCTCGGGGAGTCCCGACAGGCGGTACGGCAACATCGGCCGATCGACGGTCGCCCCGGTTGCCCGATCCCGGTACTGTCACCGGGCGATGTACGAGACCGAACCGACCACCCCCAAGTCCCGCCGGGCGCCCCGCGGCGCCGGCCGGACCGTCCTCGTCGTGACCGCGGTCCTCGCCGTCCTCCTCGGCACCGGGGTGGCCGGAGTGGCCGCCTTCGACATGCTCGGCGGCGACGACCCGGCCGGGCCGCAGGCCGCGCCGAGCGCCGCCGGCTCCGCCTCGGCCGACCCGTCCCCGACCGGGGCGCCGGCGCCCAAGGTCATCTCCATGTCCGCCACCGGCGACATCGTGATGGGCAACGCCCCCGGACGGCTGCCGGCCAACGGTGGCAAGGGGTTCTTCAACTCGGTCAAGAAGGCGCTCGACGCCGACCTGGTGATGGGCAACCTCGAAGAGCCGCTGACCGACGACACCGGGACCTCCAAGTGCGGCGCCAACTCCACCCGCTGCCACCAGTTCCGGGCTCCGCCGTCGTACGCGGCGCACCTCAAGGAGGCCGGCTTCGAGCTGCTCAACCAGGCCAACAACCACGGGTACGACTACGGCGAGGCCGGCTACGAGAACACCCAGGAGGCCCTGGAGAAGTACGACCTCCAGCACACCGGCGCGCCCAACCAGATCACCGTGGTCGACGTCGAGGGCGTCAAGGTGGCGGTGGCCGGCTTCTCGTCGTACGCCTGGTCCAACAGCCTGATCAACATCAGCTCGGCGAAGAAGGTGATCCAGAAGGCTGCCACCATGGCGGACCTGGTCGTCGTGCAGGTGCACATGGGCGGCGAGGGCTCGGAGAAGACCCGGGTCCGGCCGGGCACCGAGATGTTCCTGGGCGAGAACCGGGGCGACCCGATCAAGTTCTCGCACTCGATGATCGACGCCGGTGCCGACCTGGTGGTGGGGCACGGGCCGCACGTGATGCGAGCGCTGGAGTTCTACAAGGGCCGGCTGATCGCGTACAGCCTCGGCAACTTCGCCGGTGGCGAGGGGACGCTCAGCAACAACGGCCGGCTCGGCTGGGGAGCCGTGCTCAAGGTCTCGCTGACCGCCGAGGGCGAGTGGGCGGGCGGGCAGCTCATCTCGACGTACATGAACGGCGCGGGCAAGCCGACGATGGACTCGCAGCGCCGGGCCGCCGGGCTGGTCCGGGACCTGTGCAAATCTGACTTCCCGAAGACCGGCGCCCGGGTGGCCGCCGACGGCAAGATCACCCCGCCGGCCGCCGCGAGCTGACCCGGGCGTCGTGAGCTGAGCCCCGGGCGTCGTGAGCTGAGCCCCGGGCGTCGTGACCTGAGGCGGGGCGTCGGGCCGGCTGCCTCCGGGGCGGGCGGGCTTCCCAGGGTTCGGCCGGGTCGGGCTCCCCGGCGTCGATGTCGGCGCCGCGACGTAGGCTGGCCGGCGTGAGTGCCAGAGACGACTCCGCGCAGACCGGAGTCGCAGTCACGCCCGGCGAGGCGACCCGGGCGATCCGGGCGGCGCGGCCGACCCGACGTACCGTCGAATCCGATCTCGGCCGCAAGCGACGGGCCCGGCGGATCGGCCGGGAGCTGACCGAGACGCACCCGGACGCCCACTGCGAGCTCAACCACCAGGGACCGCTGCAACTGGCCGTGGCGACCATCCTGTCGGCGCAGTGCACCGACCAGCGGGTCAACGAGGTGACGCCGAAGCTGTTCGCCCGCTATCCGAGCGCGGCCGACTACGCCGGGGCGGACCGGGCCGAGCTGGAGGAGATGATCAGGCCCACCGGCTTCTTCCGGAACAAGACCAACTCCTTGATCAACCTCGGCCGCCAGCTCGTCGAGCGGTACGACGGCCAGGTGCCCCGCCGGATGGCCGATTTGGTGACTCTGCCCGGGATCGGTCGCAAGACCGCCAACGTCATCCTCGGCAACGCCTTCGGGGTGCCGGGGATAACCGTCGACACCCACTTCGACCGGCTGGTGCACCGCTGGGAGCTGACCACCGAGACCGACCCGGTCAAGATCGAGCACGCCGTCGGCGCGCTGTTCGAGCGGCGCGACTGGACGATGCTCTCGCACCGGGTGATCTTCCACGGCCGGCGGGTCTGCCACGCCCGCAAGCCCGCCTGCGGCGCCTGCACCCTGGCCCGGCTCTGCCCCTCCTACGGCCTCGGCCCGACCGACCCGGCCGCCGCCGCGAAACTGCTCAAGGGCCCCCGGGCCCGCGAGCTGGCGGTGCAGGCGGGGGTCGATCCCGACCTGGTGCCGGCGACCGCCGCCGTCGGCGACACCCCGTGAAGCGGCGGATACTGGGCGGGCCACTGCTGGCACTGGTGTTGCTCGCCGCCGCCTGCACCGGACCGGACGCGGAGCCGGAGGCCGGCGCGGCGCCGGGTGGGGAGGAGAGCGCCACCACGGCCGCCTTCGCCGACTGCGCCGCCCTGACCGCCCCGCTCGCCGCGTCCGGCGGCCCGGCCAGCCCGACACCCGGGTCGGGTCGGTTGTTGCCGGCGCTGAGCCTGCCCTGCTTCGTCGGGGGCGGCGAGGTCGCTGTCGGCGAGCTGCGCGGGCCGGCCGTCGTCAACCTGTGGGCCTCGTGGTGCGCGCCCTGCCGGAAGGAACTGCCCGCCTTCCAGCGGCTCGCCGAACGGGCCGGCGACCGGCTCCGGGTGGTCGGAGTGAACAGCGGGGACGCCCGACCCGCCGCCCAGTCGATCGGCGAGGACTTCGGGCTGGAGTTTCCCAGCCTCTACGACCGCGACAAGAGGCTGCTGACCGAGCTGGGCGGCCGGGCCGTACTGCCGGTCACGCTCCTGGTGGACGCCGAGGGGCGGATCCGGCACCGGGACGAGTCAGGTGCCCTCGACGATGCCGAGCTGGCCACGCTGGTCCGCCGGCACCTGGGGGTGGCGGTGCCGTCGTGACCGAGTACGAAATTCCGGCGTGGTGCGAGCCGCTGCTCACCCGGGTCCGGTCGGCGCGCACCGAGGACTTCACCCGGGTACGCACCCCCGCCGACGGCGGACGGGCCAGCGCCGTACTCGTGCTCCTCGGCGAGCAGCCGGAGCACGGGCTCGACGTGTTGATCCTGCAACGGGCCGCGACCCTGCGTACCCACGCCGGGCAGCCGGCCTTTCCGGGCGGGGCCTGCGATCCGGACGACGAGGACGCGGCGGCGACCGCGCTGCGGGAGGCGCACGAGGAGGTCGGGCTCGACCCGAGCAGCGTCACCGTGCTGGCCCAACTGCCCAAGCTGTGGATTCCGGTCAGCGACTTCGTGGTCACCCCGGTACTCGCCTGGTGGCACCGGCCCCACCCGGTGCACTCCCGCGAGCCGGCCGAGGTGGCACACGTCGCCCGGCTGCCGATCGCCGAACTCGTCGACCCGGCCAACCGGGTCCGGGTACGCCACCCCAGCGGCTGGATCGGCCCGGCCTTCCAGGCCCGGGGCATGCTGGTCTGGGGCTTCACGGCCGGGGTGCTCGCCACACTGCTGGAGATGGCCGGCTGGGCGAGACCCTGGCCGCAGGACCGGATACTCGACCTTCCGCCGACGAGCCCGCCCCCGAGCCCCGCACCCGGCGCGGAGGAACACCCGACACGGCGGACGAGCTGACCGGACCGGCAACCCCCTCCTGACCGGCCATCCGGCGGCTCGGGGCGCGGTGCTCGCGGTGGGCTGGGCGGAAGGCTCGCGGCGGGAGATTCGGAAACCGATTCGGCGGTAAGCGCCGGTGGCCCAGGGCATTTCCAGGTCTCCCCCGTACCCTGAACGGGTGTCGGTGGTGGATGTCGTTCTGATCCTGCTCATGTTGCTGTTCGCGATCAGCGGCTACCGGCAGGGATTCGTCATCGGTCTGCTCTCCTTCACCGGCTTCTTCGGCGGCGCCCTGATCGGGTTGCAGGTCGGTCCGCTGCTCGCGGAGCAGTTCACCAGCAACTCGACCCGGGTCGTGGTCGCGCTGGTCTCGATCTTCGGCCTGGCGGTGCTCGGTCAGGCTCTCGCCGGCTGGCTCGGTTCACACCTGCGGCACGCCATCACCAGCCAGGCCGGCCGGACGGCCGACGACGTCGGCGGGGCGCTGGTCTCGCTGTTCGCCGTACTCCTGGTGGCCTGGCTGGTGGGCGTCCCGCTGGCCTCCTCCTCGCTGCCCTGGCTGGCCAGCGCGGTCCGCAACAGTGCGCTGCTGACGGTGGTGGACCGGGTACTGCCGCCGGAGGCGCAGGCGCTCTCCGAGGCGCTGCGGGACACGGTCGACACCAACGGCTTCCCGGACGTGTTCGGCGGGCTGACCCCGACCCGCTCCCGCGAGGTGGCCTCGCCCGACCCGGCACTGGCCGGCTCCCAGGTGGTGGTGAACGGGCGACGCTCGGTCGTGAAGGTGCTCGGCAACGCCCCCAGTTGCTCCCGCCGGATCGAGGGCTCCGGTTTCGTGTACGCGGAGAACCGGGTGATGACCAACGCGCACGTGGTGGCCGGCACCCGGAGCGTCCAGGTCGAGGTGGCCGGCGAGCGGCACAGCGCCCGGGTGGTCGTCTACGACCCGGACCGCGACCTGGCGGTGCTCTACGTGCCGGAGATGTCCGCCCCGGTGATGCGGTTCGCCACCGGTGAGGCGGCGATCGAGGACGACGCCATCGTGCTCGGGTTCCCGCTGGACGGGCCCTACAACGCCCAGCCGGCCCGGATTCGCGACGTCGGCGAGATCGCCGGTCCGGACATCTACGAGTCGGGCCGGGTCAACCGGGAGATCTACACGATCCGGGGTCTGGTCCGCAGCGGCAACTCCGGCGGCCCGCTGGTGGCCCCGGACGGCCAGGTGCTCGGGGTGATCTTCGCGGCGGCGGCCGACGACCCGAACACCGGCTTTGCGGTGACGGCCGACGAGGCTCGCTCCACCGCCAGCACCGGGCTGGAACGGACCCGGGTCACCAACACCGGCGCCTGCACCTGACCGGGGACCGGTGGTGAGACCGTGACGGGACCGGTGGTGAAACCGTGCCGGGACCGGTGGCGAGACGGTGACGGGGGGACCGGTGGCGAGACGGTGATGGACCGGCGGCGGAACGGCACCGCTCGGTGGTGGTGTCAGGGGCGGTCGCGGTGGAACCGGCGCCGGACCACCAGCACCGCCCCGGCGACGACCAGCAGGAAGAGGACGCCGCCGCCGCTCCACAGCCTGGGCAGTGGATGGCTGACCTGGTCGCCCGCCGCCTGGGCGGTCCAGTCGGCCGAGCGGCCGGACGCCGCCGCCGTGCCCACGGTCTCCGCTCCGTCGCTGGGCGGTGGAGTCGTCGACTCCTGACCGGGCGCCGAGCCGAAGCCGGCGACGCCGGGCGGCGCCGCGCCGTCGTCCAGCGGATTGGCCCGTACGCTCGACACCTCGCCGTTCAACGCGGCGACCGGGTCGATGACGCCGAAGCCGAACCGGTCGTCCCGGCCGGACGGCCCGACGTCCCGGGCGGTGTTGATGAGCCGGTTGACCACGTCCCCGGCGGACATCTTCGGCCAGTGTGACCTGACCAGGGCCGCCGCCGCGGCCACCAGCGGCGACGCGAAGCTGGTGCCCTGGACCCGCCAGAAACCACCCGGCCGGGCGCCGGTCAACCCGGTGGCCGGGGCGGAGAGCACGGTCTCGGGGCCGGTGATCGAGCCGGACCAGAGCGCGTCGCTCTCGCGTTCCAGGCCCGCCACCGCGACCACTCCCGGCTCGCGGGCCGGATACCAGACCCGTTTGCCGGCGGACGATCCCAGGTTGCCGGTGCAGGCGACGACGACCACGTCCCGGGCGAAGGCGTAGTCGAGGGCGGCGGCGAGCGCGGGACTCTCCCCGGTGCCGCCGAGCGACAGGTTCACCACCTGGGCGCCGTTGTCGACCGCCCACCGGACGCCCTTCGCCACGATCAGGGCGTCGTCGTAGCGGTTCTCCTCGTCGAGCACCCGGACCGGCAGGATCTTGGCCTTGGGGGCGAGCCCGGCCACGCCCCGGGTGTCGTCATTGCGTCCGGCGATCAGTGCGGCGACGGTGGTGCCGTGTCCGACCGGGTCGGTCTGCCCGTTGCCGCTCCCCGCGACCAGGTCGATGCCGGGCAGCACCTGCCCGGCGAGGTCCGCGTGCGAGGCGTCGACCCCGGAGTCGACCACCGCGACCGTGACGCCCTTGCCGGTGGCGACCCGCCACACCGCCCTGGCGTCGAACTCGTCCAACTGCCACTGCTCGTCCCGCACCGGGTCGGCCAGCACAGGCAGGCTGACCGGCGGCGCCGACACGGCGGCGGTCGCCGGTGCCGGACGCGGGCCGAACAGCGATCCGGCGATCCCGGCCGTGGCGAGCAAGGCCGCTCCGGCGACCCGGGCGACAGCACTCTGATGTATATGCGGCAGCCTGGTCACAGCATGGTCATTTCACCCCGGGGGACACATGATGCACGGAGGTTACCCCGTTTCACCCCCGTCGCGTGGTGAAACTTTGCAACCGATCTGAGATCCACTGTCCACCGCCCCGAGACCGAGGGCCCGGCCGCCCTGGTGATCAGGTCGGCCGGGCCCTCGGGCTCGGAAAAGGGTCAGGTCGATGGGAGGTAGGCGAGCTGCACCAGCCGGATGCCTTCCTTCCGGGTCACCAGCCGGCCCCGGCCGGGCGGCATCGGGCCGGGGCGTACCGAGCCGATCAGGGCGCCCTCGTCCTTGCTGCCGGACATCACCAGACCGGGGGAGGAGAGCTCCCGGAGGCGCTGGATGATCGGCTCGTAGAGCGACCGGGAGGCGCCACCCGAACGCCGGGTCAGCACCAGGTGCAGACCGACGTCCCGGGCCTGGGGGAGATATTCCACCAGCGGCAGCAGCGGGTTGTTCGGGCCGGTGGCGACCAGGTCGTAGTCGTCGACGAGTACGAACAGCTCGGGCCCGGTCCACCAGGAGCGGTCCCGCAACTGCTGCGGGGTGACGTCCGGCCCGGGCAGCCGGCGCTGCATGTAGCCGGCGACCGACTCGATCAGCTCGCTGGTCGCCTGGGCGGCGGTGCCGTACCCGATCAGGTGGTCGGACTGGATCACGCCCAGCAGGCTGCGCCGGAAGTCGACCAGGATGATCCGGGCCTGCTCCGGGGTGTACCGGCTGGTGATCGAGGTGGCCAGCGCCCGCAGGAAGGACGACTTGCCGCACTCGGCGTCGCCGAAGAGCAGGAAGTGCGGCTCGGAGGCGAAGTCGATCGACACCTGCTGGAGGTCGGCCTCGGAGATGCCGATCGGCAGCCGCAGGCCGGCCGCACCGGCGACGTCCAGGTCGGCATAGGGCAGCACCGGCGGGAGCAGCCGGACCCGGGGGGCCGGTGCCCCGCTCCAGTTGCCGGCGACCGCCTTGACCAGTGCCTGGGTCTGCCCGCCGCCGAGGCTGGACAGCTCCGGCAGCACGGTCAGGAAGTGCAGGCTCTCGGCGGTGATGCCGCGACCCGGCGACTTCTCCGGCACGTTCGCCGCCGCCTTGCGGGAGACGATCGAGTCGGTGGGGTCACCGAGCCGCAGCTCCAGCCGGGAGCCGAACAGGTCGCGGATCGCCGGCCGGAAGTCCATCCAGCGGGGCGCCGCCGCGACCACGTGCACGCCGTACGACAGGCCACGGGTGGCGATGTCGGTGACCAGGGGTTCCAGGTCGTCGTACTCGCCGCGCAGGGTGGGCCAGCCGTCGACGACCAGGAACACATCACCGAACGGGTCCGCGCCGACCCCGACGCCGCCGGCCGAGGCCCGCCGCTTCCGGTACGCCGGCATCGACTCCACGCCCAGCTCGGCGAAGCGCTGCTCGCGCTCGTTGAGCAGGGTGGAGATCTCGCCCACGGTACGCCGCACCGCCGCCGCCTCGGACCGCCCGGCGACCCCGCCGACGTGCGGCAGGTCGCGCAGCGCGGCGAGCGAGCCGCCACCGAAGTCGAGGCAGTAGACCTGCACCTCGGCCGGGGTGTGGGTGAGCGCCAGCCCGCAGATCAGGGTACGGAGCAGGCTCGACTTGCCGGACTGCGGACCGCCGGCCACCGCCACGTGCCCGGCGCCGCCCTCCAGGGAGAGCCAGAGCAGGTCACGCCGCTGCTCGAACGGCTTGTCGATCATCGCGACCGGCACCTGGAGCGCGCCGTGCAGCTCGGGGTTGCCGAAGGTGAGCCCCCGGGACGGGTCGGTGACCACCGGGCCGAGGATCTCGTCCAGGGCCGGAGCCTGGGACAGCGGCGGCAGCCACACCTGGTGGGCCGGCGGGCCCTGGCCGACCAGCCGGGAGACCATCACGTCGAGCAGGCTCTGCGCCGCCGGGTCCTCCGGGGCCGGCTTCGGGGTGGCCGGCACCACCGGTTTCGGCACCGGCACGAAGTGCGTCGAGTACGACAGCAGCCGGGGACCGGTGTAGCCCTGCGCGCCCGGCCCACCCGTGGTGGCCTTCTGGTAGGGCCCCGAAACGTACGCCGCCTTGAACCGGACCAGTGGCTCGGTGCCGAACTTCAGGTAGCCGTGCCCCGGTGCCCGGGGCAGCTCGTAGGCGTCCGGCACCCCGAGCACCGCCCGGGACTCCAGCGCGGAGAAGGTCCGCAGACCGATCCGATAGGACAGGTGCGTGTCGAGCCCGCGCAGCCGGCCCTCCTCCAGGCGCTGCGAGGCGAGCAGCAGGTGCACCCCGAGCGATCGGCCCAGCCGGCCGATCTGCACGAAGAGGTCGATGAAGTCGGGCTTGGCGCTGAGCAGCTCGGAGAACTCGTCACAGATGATCAGCAGCGAGGGCAGCGGTGCCAGCGCGGCACCGCCGGAGCGGGCCTTGTCGTAGTCCTTCAGGTTGGCGTAGTTGCCCGCCTTGCGCAGCAGTTCCTGCCGGCGGATCATCTCGCCGTTGATGGCGTCGACCATCCGGTCGACCAGCGGCAGCTCGTCGGCGAGGTTGGTGATCACGGCGGCGGTGTGCGGCAGCCGGTCCAGCGAGGCGAAGGTCGCACCACCCTTGAAGTCGACCAGTACGAAGTTGAGCGCCTCGGACGAGTGCGTCGCCGCCAACCCGAGCACGAGGGTGCGCAGCAGCTCGGACTTTCCGGAACCGGTGGCGCCGATGAGCAGGCCGTGCGGGCCCATACCGTCCTGTGCGGACTCCTTGAGGTCCAGGTCGACCACGCCGCCGTCGCCGCCGACGCCGATCGGCACCCGCAGCTTGTCCCGGTTGGGCCGGGGCGCCCAGCCCTGCACGGTGCTGAAGTTCTCCGGGTCGCCGACCCCGAGCAGCTCGCCCAGGGTCATCTCCTTGACCAGCGAGTCGTCCGAGGAGCCCTTCTGCGCGGCGGCGAGCCGCAGCGGGGCGAGCCGGCGGGCGACCGCCTCGGCCTCCTCGACGCTGAGCCGGTCCGGGGTGCCGACCTCGGCCTGCCCGTCCATCGAGTAGGTGTTCAGCCGGCCGCCGTCGGTCTCCAGTACCAGCATGGCCCGGTCCAGCAGCCGGGGCGGCGGGCTGTCCAGGTCGATGATGGTCACCGCGTCGATGCCGCTGTCCCCGGCGAGGTAGCTGGCGCCGTTGAGGTCGCCGCCGTCGAGCACGATCACCACGTGCGGGCCGTCGGTCGCCGGGCCGGAGAGGCTGAACCGGGAGCGGTTGCCGACCACGTCGTCGATCAGCTTCTCCAGCTCGACCGCGGAGCTGGCCACCAGGCGTACCGGGCCGAGCGCGTCGACGGCGGTCGGGTGGTGGGCCTGCGGCAGCCACTTGGCCCACTCCCACCGGGCCCGGCGCTCGGGGCCGGCGCAGATCGCGATCAGCAGCTCCTCGGGGGCGTGGAAGACCGAGAGCTGGGTGAGCACCGCTCGGGCCAGCGCCTGCGGGTCGCCGCCGGCCGGCTCGCGGGACTGGTCGCGCTGGCTGGGCGCGTTGCGGACGAAAACCCGGGCGAAGCCCCGGATGGAGAGCGCCACCGGCAGGTCCGGCACCACCGAGTACGCGTCGAGGAACCGGCGCAGCGCACCGGCGGTCATCGGCTCCAGGTCCTCCAGTGGCCGGGTCACCGGCGGCACCAGCGGGGTGGCCAGGGTCTGCGGGCCGACCGCGACCCGGACGACACCGAAGTCGCCGTCGCTGGGGCGCCGCTCCCAGACCCGGTAACTACCCACAGTGGACCAGAGCTGGGCCGGGTCGGGATGCCGGTAGAAGAGGCCGGCCCGCTGCTTCGCCGCGGTCTCCCGGACCCGGCGCCGGAGCGTGGCCAGGTGCCGCAGGTATTCCCGGCGGGCCTGCATCATCTCTGACTTCTTCGGCGAACCGGAGGCGCTGCCCCAGGAGGACGCCACCATGGCGAGCGAGGAGACGCCGAACAGCGCGCCGATGACGTACGAGGAGGGGCCGCTCTGGCCCCGGCCGAACATCATCGCCATCGCGACGGAGCCACCGAGCATCGGCAGCACCATCATCAGTTGCTGCCACTTGCCGCCGGTCGCCTGCGGGATCTCCGGCGGTGCCTCGACGGCGAGTTCGCCGGTCGGGATGTCCGGCGCCGGCCGGCGCGGCGGGCGCTTGATGACGACAGTGCTCATCGGTCGCCTCCCGCCGGCCGGTCCGCGCTGTCCCGCCGATCGGTGCCCACCTGCCCGGACCAGCCGCCACCCGGCCGTACGTCGAGCTCCGGGGCACGTCCGGCGCGGTTCCTGCCGCTCCGGCCCTGGCTACCCGTGTCCATGTGAGAGACCTCCCCTAAGGCCGCGCCAGCGGAGCAGTTGACCGTCCTGGCGGGCCATCCGACGCCCCCGCGTCGCAAATGTCATCGCGCTCGGTCGGACGAGTGTGACCCATCCTAGGTAAAGTGCGGTCGTCCGCGCAGCCATGGGTTGCCCCCTCGATGGAGGACTGTCGATGAGTACCGGGCTCGCCCGCGTCACGATCAGCGCGCCGCAACGACGGGTGGACGTCGCGCTGCCCGAACACCTGCCGCTGGCCGAACTCCTGCCCGAAGTTCTCCGGCATGCCGGCGAGGGGTTGGCCGACGACGGCGAGAAGCACGGCGGGTGGTTGCTGCGCCGTACCGACGGCGAACCGCTGGCCGCCGGCAAGGCCCTGCTGCCGCAGGGGGTGCGCGACGGCGACGTGCTGCACCTGGTGCCGGCCCGGGCGCAGTGGCCGGAGCTGGAATACGACGACGTGGTGGAGGCGATCGCCGACGGGGCGAGGCGCCGGGGCAGTGCCTGGTCCGGCCGGAACACCCGGATCGGCACGCTCGGCGCGGCGGGCGCTCTGCTCGCGATCTGCCTGCTCGCGGTGATCGCCGGCGGCACACTCTGGGAGTTCGGCGCCTTCGTCGCGCTCGGTGCGGCCGTGCTGCTGTCGCTGAGCGCGGTGGTCGCCTCCCGGGCGTACGGGGACGCCACCGCCGGTGCCGCCCTCGGCGGGTACGCGATGCCGTTCGCCTTCTTCGGCGGTGCCCTGCTGGTCGCCTCCGGTGACCCGGTGGGCGTGGTCGGCTGGATCGGCTGGCTCGGTGCGCCGGAGGCACTGGCCGGCTCGGTCGCGCTGCTGCTGATCGCGGTGCTCGGCATGGTCGGGGTCGCCGCCGGTCTGCGGGTCTTCGCCGCCGGTGTCTCGGTCGGGCTGCTCGGCGCGCTGACCGCGCTGGTCGGGTTCCTGCTCTCGGCGGCCGGGTCGGCCGCGATCCTGATGGCCGCGCTGGTCTGCGCGATCGGCATGCTGCCGCTGCTGGCGATCCGGTTCGGCAAGCTGCCGATGCCGCCGATCACGCTGCCCACCGGTGCCGAGGCGGCGGAGGGCTTCACGGCCTCGACCCCGGTGCAGAGCGGCGCGCGGGAGCGGCCCGACCGGGGGCGGGTCTTCGCGGCGGTCGCCCGCACCGAGGAGATGCTCACCGGGATGCTGGTCGGGCACGCCGTACTCGCCGTGGTGGCGGCGCTGGTGCTGGTGGCCTCGGGCGGGTTCTCCGGCCGGCTGATGGTCGCCGTCTCGGCGGCGGCCCTGCTGCTGCGGTCCCGGCTCTTCGTCACGGTCCGGCAACGGGTACCGCTGATGGCGGCCGGGATCGGCTCCGCCGTGGTGCTCGGAATCGCCCTGCTGTTCCGGATGCAGGAGACCGGCCTGCTGCTGCTCACCGCCGGCGGCCTGGTGCTCGCCCTGGTGGTGATCGGGGCCGGCGCGACCTACTCGAAGCGGGAGCCCGGGCCCTACCTGGGCCGCACCGCCGACATCATCGACACCCTGATGGTGATCGCGGTGGTGCCGGTGGCCTGCGCGGTGCTCGGCCTGTACGCCCAGGCCCGCGGCCTGCTCGGCTGACTGTGCGGGTGGGCTGACCCCGCGCCCCGTCCCAGCCCGGCGGGCGGGCCGTGATGACCGACGAAATCGGCCGGTGGTCCCTGACGGTGCCACCGGCCGGTTGCTGTGCTGCCGGGGTCAGTGCGGCGACTCGCCCCGTTCGACCGCTTCCTGGTGCCGGCGGAAGGACGTCCGGATCTCCGCCTCCGCCTCGGTCCGACCGACCCAGGTGGCGCCCTCGACCGATTTGCCTGGTTCCAGGTCCTTGTACACCTCGAAGAAGTGCTGGATCTCCAGCCGGTCGAACTCGCCGAGGTGGTGGATGTCCCGCAGGTGCTCCTGGCGCGGGTCCTCGTACGGCACGCAGAGGACCTTGTCGTCGCCGCCCTTCTCGTCCGTCATCCGGAACATGCCGATCGTCCGGCACCGGATGAGGCAACCTGGGAACGTGGGTTCGGGTACCAGCACCAGAGCGTCGAGTGGATCGCCGTCCTCACCCAGGGTGCCTTCGATGAAACCGTAGTCCGCCGGGTACTGGGTCGACGTGAAGAGGGTCCGGTCCAGCCGGATCCGGCCGGTCGCGTGGTCCACCTCGTACTTGTTGCGGTGACCCTTGGGGATCTCAACCGTGACGTCGAAATCCATCTCGCACGCTCCCTCGTTTGCCGGCGCTGGCCAACGGAACCACAACAGTCGGCACCTGCGCGGGTGATCTCGCGATTCACCTTGCGGCGCCGGCCCCGGTGCGGTGTTCGGACCAAAGTAGTGTCGCCTAGGCAGAATTCGACGGGGAGGAGGGGCCGGTGGGGAGTGAAGATTCACACTCGGGCCTGACCGGAGAGAACCCGCCGGAGCACCCGGCACAGGGCCGCGTGGTGGTGCCGGGCGCCAGCGGGCCGCAGCCGCCCGCCGGGTCTGCGCCGGTCCGGGGCCGGGCCGCCGTGCCGCTGCCGACCAACCTGCCCATCCCGCCGTCGAACACCGCGAATCCTTCACCCGGGTCGCCGGCCGGGTCCGGCCGGGCCGCCCCGCCACCCGGCGCCGCCGGCTGGTCCGGGCAGAGCGTGCCGATTCCGCCGTCCGGTGCCGCGCCCGGCTGGCCGGGGCAGGCCGTACCCGTGCCGCCGGCCGGCGCGGCCGGGTGGTCGGGGCAGGCCGTGCCCGTGCCGCCCGGTGGACCGGGGAAGGCCCCGACCGACCCCTCTGCCTGGTCCGACCGGCCCGCGCCGCCGGCCTGGCCCGGGCGGCCGGGCTCCGGCGCACCGGGCGGGCCGGGCACGCCGGCTTCCGGCAACGGCACGCTCCCACCGGGTACGCCGCCGGGCAGCCCGCCACCGGGGGTGACCGCCGGCGGGGCGGTGCCCGGTGGGGTACCGCCGGCCGGGCGGCGGAGCCGGGGCAGGCTGCTCGGAGTCCTCGCCACCGCCCTGGTGCTCGCGCTCGCGGTCGCCGGGGTGGCCGTGGTGCGCCCCGGCCCGGTGGACGGCTGGCTGGGCGGGGACGGCCCGGCCACCCCCGGCGCGCTCGACCCGACCGAACCGCCACCACCACCCGTACTGGCCGCCGCCGGGGCGAACGCTCCGGCACCCACCCCGGCGGGCGTGCGGGCCGCGCTGAGCCCGTTGGTCACCTCGTCCCCGCTCGGCAAGGAGGTGAACATCTCCGTCGTCGACGCGGTCACCGGGCAGGCGCTGTACGAGAACGGCCAGGACACGCCGACCATCCCGGCGTCGACCACCAAACTGGTCACCGCGGCGGCCGTACTCGCGGCCCGTGGTCCGGCGTACCGGATCGCCACCCGGGTGGTGGCCGGGCAGAACCCGGGCGAGGTGGTGATCATCGGTGCCGGTGACCCGACGCTGGCGGTGAACGCCACCGGCTGGTACCCGGGCGCCGGGCGGCTCGACCGGCTCGCCGCGCAGGTGAAGAAGGCGCTCGGCGGCACCGCGCCGACGAAGGTGATCGTCGACGGCACCCTCTTCCCCGGCCCGGTCGTCGAACCGGCCTGGGACTCGGACATCCCCACCGGCGGGTTCGGTGCGGTGATCACCGCCCTGATGACCGACGGCGCGCGGAAGGACCCGGAGGACAAGGGCCGGGGCCAGGAGCGGTATGCCAAGCCCGACGAGGCCGCCGGGCGGGCCTTCGCCAGGCAGTTCGGGCTGCCCAACTCGGCGGTGGTGATCGGCAAGGCGCCGGCGGCCGCCGCCACCGCCCCGGCCGCGGCGGCCAGCGCCAGCCCCGGCCTCCCCAGCGCCGGCACCGAACTGGGCCGGGTCTCCTCGCCGCCGATGATCCGGTTGGTCGAGTTCATGCTCCGGGAGAGCGACAACGTGGTGGCCGAGGCGCTGGCCCGGCAGGTCGCGCTGAGCCGGGACAAGCCGGCCTCCTTCGTCGGCGCGGCCGAGGCGGTCGACGAGATGGTCGGCGAGTTGGGGCTGCCGGCGGCGGAGAGTGCGCTCGCCGACGGCAGCGGGCTGTCCCGGGCCAACCGGGTCACCCCGAGCCTGCTGACCGACGTGCTGACGATGGCTGCCAAGCGGACCCGGCCGGAACTCGCCGACCTCTTCCCGGGGCTGCCGGTGGCGGCCTGGTCGGGCACGCTCAGCGACCGGTTCGACCGGTCCGGCGCGAGGGCGACCACGGCCGGAGCGGGGGTGGTGCGGGCCAAGACCGGCACGCTGAGCGGGGTGCACGCGATCTCCGGCGTGGTGACCACCGCCGACGGCCGGCTGCTGGCCTTCGCCGTACTCGCCAACAAGGTGCCGGTGGGGCAGTACGAGGCGCAGCCGGAGCTGGACCGGATCGTCACCACCCTGGCCCGGTGCGGCTGCCGCTGACCCTGCTAGGCAGGGGGTGGGGGGCAACAACTGGTGGCGCTTCGGTCGTCACTAGTGCTCACTAGCCGGCTAGAGTAGCGGCGTGAATCTGAAGGAGTGGGCAGCGGCCACCGGAATCTCGTACGCGACCGCACGGAGGCGGTACGAGTCCGGGACGCTGCCCGTTCCGACGTATCGGCTGGGCCGGCTTATCGTGGTCGGTGAGCCTGTCACCGGCTTGACCGGCAGCACCGGGCAGACAGTGGTGTACGCCCGGGTTTCGTCCGCCGATCAGAAGCCGGATTTGGACCGGCAAGTCGCCCGGGTCACCATGTGGGCCACTGGGCAGAACCTCGCCGTGAATCGCGTGGTTACCGAGGTTGGGTCCGCACTGAACGGGCACGGTAAGAAGCTCCTCGCTTTGCTGCGCGATCCGGCTGTGACGACGATCGTGGTAGAGCATCGAGACCGGTTCGCCGGGTTCGGTGCCGAATACGTCGAAGCTGCCCTCACCGCGCACAGCCGCCGGCTGCTGGTGGTCGACCCGGCCGAGGTCGACGACGCCCTCGTGCGCGACGTGACCGAGATTCTGACGTCGCTGTGCGCCCGCCTGTACGGCCGTCGCGCTGCCGCGAACCGGGCTCGCCGCGCGGTTGAGGCCGCAACCATCGGGGACGACCCAGCGTGAGGACGATCCAGGCGTACCGGTTCGCCCTCGACCTCACCCCAAGCCAGGAACGCGACGCGTACGCGCACGCCGGGGCGGCTCGCGTCGCGCATAACTGGGCGTTGGCCCGGGTCAAGGCGGTCATGGACCAGCGGAATGCCGAGCGCGCCTATGGTGTGCCGGACGAACTTCTGACGCCTTCGCTGTCCTGGTCTTTGGCCGGGCTGCGCCAGGCATGGAACGAGGCGAAGGCCGAGGCGGCACCGTGGTGGGGCGAGGTGTCGAAGGAGGCGTTCAACACCGGCCTGGACGCCCTGGCACGCGGACTGAAGAACTGGGCCGACTCCCGCTCGGGTAAGCGGGCCGGTCGCCCGGTCGGGTTTCCCCGGTTCAAGTCACGCCGCCGGACCACACCCAGCGTGCGGTTCACCACCGGGGCGATCCGGGTCGAGCCCGACCGGATGCACGTGGTGCTGCCCCGGTTGGGCCGGTTGAAGCTCCACGAATCCGCCCATAAGCTCGCCCGCCGACTCGAAGCGGGGACAGCACGAATCATGTCCGCGACCGTGCGCCGCGACGGTGGACGCTGGCACGTGTCGTTCCACCGTCGAAGTCGAACGAGCCGAACGGACCCCGGCCCGGCCGGACGCCGTGGTCGGTGTCGACGTCGGGATCACGAACCTCGCGGTGCTGTCCACCGGTGAGCTGGTCGACAACCCACGCCACCTGGTCGCCGCGCAGATCAGGCTCCGGCAGATGGGTCGGGCGTTGTCGCGCAAGACCGGACCCGACCGGCGGATCGGGCGGCGGCCGTCGAAACGGTGGGAACGCGCGGTGGCCCGGCTCGGCCGCGCCCATGCGCGGGTGGCGAACCTGCGCCGCGACGGGCTGCACAAGCTGACCAGCGAACTGGCCCGCGAGTACGGCACGATCGTGGTCGAAGACCTGAACGTGGCCGGGATGCTGCGTAACCGCAGGCTGGCCCGGCACATCGCCGACGCCGGTTTCGCCGAGTTGCGACACCAGCTCGCCTACAAAAGCGTCTGGAGCGGTAGCCGGCTGATCGTGGCCGACCGCTGGTACCCGTCATCGAAGACCTGCTCAGGCTGCGGCGCGGTGAAAGCCAAGCTGGCCCTGTCCGAGCGCACCTACACCTGCACCGCATGCCGCCTGGTCCTCGATCGAGACCTGAACGCTGCGCGCAATCTGGCTGCTCTCGCGGCCGAGTTCGAAACCGCCGGGAGTGGCCCGGTGGCAGCACGTGGAGCCGACCAGAAGACCCGCGTACACGGGCAGGTGGCTACGAAGCGTGAACCCGGCCCCGCCCCGGCGGGCAAGACCGGGACCGCCCTACCGCAAGGCAGGGCGGCCGATCGTGTGCTCACTAAAGCGCACTGAAAGGTAACGGTGTGAGCACCCGGGTACGGTGGTGGTATGGCGCAGTTCGTGGACTGGGATCTGGCCGCCGCCACCGCAGGGGCGTTGGGAAAGTCGGGACCGCGGGTCTCGTACGACGAGGCGACCGAGGTGGTGTCCGAGCTGCGCCGGCTGACCGACGAGGCGGCCGGTCACGTGCTGGCGTACACCGGGCTGCGCTCGCAGGTGGCCCATCCGCCGGTGCGGGTGGTGGACCGGCGGGACTGGGCGGCGACCAACATCGCCGGACTGCGTGAGGTGATCACCCCGCTGATCACCCGCCTCTCCGGGGACAAGCCGCCGGGGGTGATCACCGACACGATCGGCTCCCGGCTGACCGGGGTGCAGGCCGGCACGGTGCTCGCCTACCTCTCCGGCCGGGTCCTCGGCCAGTACGAGGTCTTCTCCGCCGACCCCGGCCAACTGTTGCTGGTCGCCCCGAACATCGTCGAGGTCGAGCGGAAGCTGCAGGCGGATCCCCGGGACTTCCGGCTCTGGGTCTGCCTGCACGAGGTGACCCACCGCACCCAGTTCACCGCCGTGCCGTGGATGCGCGGGCACTTCCTCGGCGAGGTGCAGGCGTTCGTCGACGCCTCCCAGGCCGGCGGCGACAACTTCCTCGACCGGATCCGCCGGGGCGTCGGCACCCTCTCCGACTCGATCCGCAACCCGGAGAGCCGGGCCAGCGTGCTGGACATCGTGCAGACGCCCGGTCAGCGGGCCGTACTCGACCGGCTGACCGCGCTGATGACCCTGCTGGAGGGGCACGCGGAGTTCGTGATGGACGGCGTCGGGCCGGAGGTCATCCCGAGCGTTGAGTCGATCCGGGCCAAGTTCAACCGGCGCCGCGAGTCCGGCAACCCGCTGGAGAAGGCGATCCGCAAGCTGCTCGGGGTCGACGTCAAGATGCGCCAGTACGCCGAGGGCCGCAAGTTCGTGCACGGCGTGGTGGACCGGGTCGGCATGGAGGGCTTCAACCGGATCTTCAGCTCGCCGTTGACCCTGCCCCGGCTGGAGGAACTCTCCGACCCGGACGCCTGGGTGGCCCGGGTGCACGGCCCGGTCGGCCCGGTCGCCGCCACCGGCTGAGCCGATCGTGGCCGCCCTGCCGCCGCCGGTCGCGGCGATCCGGGTCGCCGTCCGGCGGGCGCTGCACGACGTACCCCGGAACCGGCCGGTCCTCATCGCCTGCTCGGGCGGCGCCGACTCGCTGGCGCTGGCCGCCGGCACCGCCTTCGTGGCGCCCCGGCTGGGCGTGCCGGCCGGGCTGGTCACCGTCGACCACGGCCTCCAGGAGGGCTCGGCACGCCGGGCCGCCGACGTCGCGCGGTGGGCCGGCGGGCAGGGGTTCGCGCCGATCGAGGTGGCGACCGTCCAGGTCGCCGGCCGGCCGGGCGGGCCGGAGGCGGCGGCCCGGGAGGCGCGCTACCGGGCCCTGGTCGAGGCCGCCCGCCGGCACGACGCCAGCGCCGTGCTGCTCGGGCACACCCGCGACGACCAGGCCGAGACCGTGCTGCTCGCGCTGGCCCGGGGCGCCGGCCCGCGCGGGCTCGCCGGAATGCCGGCCACCCGGGAGTACGCCGGGGTGACGCTGGCCCGTCCACTGCTGGAGATCACCCGCGAGCAGACCCGCAAGGCGTGCGCGCTGCTCGGGCTGACCCCGTGGGAGGACCCGCACAACACCGACGACCGGTACGCCCGGGCCCGGGTCCGGGCCGACGTGCTGCCGGTGCTGGTCCGGGCGCTCGGCCCTGGGGTGCTGGACAACCTGGCCCGGACCGCCCGGCTGGCCGCCGAGGACGGCGCCGCGCTGGACGAGCTGGCCCGGGCCGGTTACGCCGAGGCCCGGATTCCGCCGGCCGGGCTGACCGGGCCGGTCTCCCCGGGCGGGCCGAGCGTGCCGGTCTCCCCGGGCGGGCCGCCGAGCGGGCCGGTGGTGGCGGGTGCCGCGGCCGGCGGGCTGGCCGTACCGGTGCTGGCCGGGATGCCGCCGGCGGTGCGTACCCGGGTGCTGCACCTCTGGTGCCGCGAGCTCGGCGCGGCGCCGGCCGCGCTGTCGTACCGGCACATCGCGGCGCTGAACGCGCTGGTCACCGCGTGGCACGGTCAGGGCGCGACACATCTGCCCGGCGGCATCCGGGCGACCCGGCGCGGCGGGATGCTGATCGCGGAGTAGACATGGGGAATGCCTTCCCCCCGACAGCCGCTCTTCGCGCCGCACGGTGCCGTCGCCACCAGCCAGCCGCTCGCCGCCGCCGCCGGACTGGCCGTACTCCGCCGGGGCGGCAACGCCGTCGACGCCGCGCTCGCCACCGCGATCACCCTCACGGTGGTCCAGCCCGGCTCCAACGACATCGGCGGTGACCTGTTCGCGATCGTCTGGGACGGGGAGCGGCTACACGGGCTGAACGGCTCCGGCCGGTCCCCGGCCGGGCTGACCCGGGAGCTGGTGCTCGCCGCGACCGGCGGGCGGGGTGCCGAGCCGACCCCGGGTCACGGCGGAGCGCAGGCGGTCGGGCCGGCGATGCCGGCGCGTGGCTGGCTGCCGGTGACCGTACCCGGTGCCCCGGCCGGCTGGCGGGACCTGCACGAGCGGTTCGGCAGGCTGCCCTTCGCCGAGCTGTTCGGCGACGCGGTCGGCTACGCCGAACACGGCTTCCCGGTCTCGCCACGGGTCGCCGCGAGCTGGGCGCGCTCGGTCGAGGTGCACGCCGAACTGGCCGGCGAGGAGTACGCCGAGTGGGGCCGGGTCTTCACCGTCGACGGTGGACGGGCGCCCCGGACCGGGCAGCGGTGGCGCAACCCGGATGCCGCCGGCACGCTGCGCCGGATCGCCGAGACCGGTGCGGCGGACTTCTACACCGGCCGGATCGCCGAGACGCTGGCCGGACACGCGGCCCGGACCGGCGGCCGGCTCACCGGCGACGACCTGGCCGGGCACGCCTCGACCTGGGTGGACCCGGTCCGGGCCAGCTATCGCGGGCACGAGGTGTGGGAGTTGCCGCCGAACGGGCAGGGCGTGGCCGCGCTGCTCGCGCTGAACATCCTGGACGGGGTGGAGCTGACCGACCTCGACCCGGCCGAGCGGCTGCACTGGCAGATCGAGGCGGTCAAGCTCGGCTTCGCCGACGCGCACGCGTACGTCGCCGACCCGGAGCGGGTGCAGGTGCCGACCGCCGAGCTGCTCACCCCGGAGTACGCCGCCGCCCGCCGGGCGCTGGTGACCGACACGGCCGGTACGCCGGCACCCGGCGACCCGGCCCGGGGCGGCACCGTCTACCTCTGCGCCGCCGACCGGGACGGGATGATGGTGAGCCTGATCCAGTCCAACTACCTGGGCTTCGGCTCGTACGTCGTCCCGCCGGGTCTCGGCTTCGGGTTGCAGAACCGGGGTGCCGGGTTCAGCCTCGACCCGGCCCACCCGAACGTGGTGGCGCCGGGCAAGCGCCCGTTCCACACCATCATCCCCGGCTTCCTCACCCGGGACGGCGAGCCGGTGGGCCCGTTCGGGGTGATGGGCGGGCACATGCAGCCGCAGGGGCACCTGCAGGTGGTCTCCGCGACCCTGGACGACGGGCTCGACCCGCAGGCCGCGCTGGACCGGCCGCGCTGGTACTGGCACGCCGGCCGGTCGGTGCTGGTCGAGCCCGGCCTGGCCGCCGGGGCGGCCCGGGACGTGGTCGAGCGGTTGCGCGCCCGGGGGCACGAGATCGCCGTCGAGCCGGAGCCGTCCTCCTTCGGGTACGGCCAGGCGATCTGGCGGCTGCCCGACGGCGGCTACGTGGCCGGCTCGGAGCCCCGGGCCGACGGGTGCGCGATCGGCTATTGAGCTGCGGGTACGCCGCCGACAGTGGCGCGCCCGCCGGTGACGGTGACCGTGCCGCCGACGACGAGGAGATGGCGGTCGCGAGACTGTCGAGCTGCCTCGTTTGCGCGCCCACACCCCGGACGCACCGTCGACCCGGTGAACGTGCCGCCGGGACTCAGACGGTGACCGACTCGTGCACCGCCACGGGGAGCCGGCCCCGGAAGGTCGACCGGTAGGCATGCGGGGTGGCGCCGAGCCGGCGGCCGAAGTGGTGTCGCAGAGTGGCCGCGTCGCCGAAGCCGGCCCGGGTGGCGACCGCCTCGATGCTCAGCTCGGTCTCCTCCAGCAGCCGCCGGGCCAGCAGCACCCGCTGGTTGGTGATCCAGTCGTGCGGTGTGGTGCCGGTCTCGGCCCGGAACCGCCGGGCGAACGTCCGGGGCGCCATGTGCGCCCGGCCGGCCAGGTCGTCGACGGTGAGCGGCCGGTCGAGGTGCTCGATCAGCCAGCCCAGCACCGGCTCCAGGGTGGGCGCCGCCGGGGTGGGCGCGATCGGTGCCTCGATGTACTGCGCCTGCCCGCCGTCGCGGTGCGGTGGCACCACCATCCGCCGGGCCAGCTTGGTGGCGAGCGCCGAGCCGTGCTCCTGGCGGACCAGGTGCAGGCAGGCGTCGATCCCGGCCGCCGTGCCGGCGCCGGTGAGCAGGTTGCCGTCCTGCACGTAGAGCGAGTTGCACCGCACCTTGGCCAGCGGATACATCTCGGCGAGCCGGTCGGCGTACTTCCAGTGGGTGGTGCACTCGCGCCCGTCCAGCAGGCCGGCGGCGGCCAGCACGAACGCGCCCGAGCAGACACTCAGCACGTACGCCCCGCGGTCGGCGGCCCGGCGCAGCGCCGCCAGCACGGTCTCCGGAACCGGGGCGCCGATGATGTGTATCGCCGGCACGGCGACCAGGTCGGCGTCCTCGACCGGGGTCAGGTCGGCGCTCGGGGTCAGCCCGAAGCCGGACCGGGTGCGGACGGGCTTGCCGTCGTGGGTGCAGACGTCGAAGCGGTAACCGGGGAAGCCGTCGGCGACCCGGTCGGTCCCGAAGACCTCGCAGAGCACGCCCAGCTCGAAGGTAGCCACCGGGTCCAGGGCGATCACGGCCACGTTGCGAAGCATGGATCGATGCTAGCCGAGAAGTGGCAGAAAATCGATGCTGCATGGCAAAGCTGCCACTGTCCGGTTGGCGCCCGGCGGCGCAGACTTGAGTCGTAACAGCCGGTGCGCACCGGCGGCGAACCAAAAGACCTGGTCAGGCCCGAGATCCCGGGCCGGCCGCATCGAAACGTGGAGGTCGCCGCCATGGAACTCTTCGTCCCTCTCTTCTTCCTCGTCCTGCTTCTCGCCTCGATGCTCGGGCTCACCGCCGACAGCCGTGACTCGGCCGACTGGCGGCCCAGCAACGGCGGCTGGCGGTCGTCGCCCCGTGGCTGACGAACCGTGTTGGAGAGTCCGCGCCTGGCCAGCCGGGGTGGGCACCGCGCGAAGGTGCCGCCCCGGCGACGGGCGCGAACCGGCGTACGGCAGGCTAGGCGCATGGCTCAGGGCTCCTGGTACGACGCCGACATCGACCACGTGATCATCTCGGAGGAGCAGATTCGGGAAAAGATCGCGGAACTGGCCAAACAGGTGGCAGCGGACTACGCCGGCAGCAAGGACGGAATCCTGCTGGTGTGCGTGCTCAAGGGCGCGATCATGTTCATGGCCGACTTCGCCCGGGCGCTCGGCCGGCACGGGCCGTCGGCCGAGCTGGAGTTCATGGCCCTCTCCTCGTACGGGCAGGGCACCACCTCCTCCGGCACCGTGCGGATCCGCAAGGACCTGGACCGGGACATCGCCGGCCGGCACGTGGTGGTGGTGGAGGACATCGTCGACTCCGGGCTCACCCTCTCCTGGCTGCTGCGCTATCTGGAGTCCCGGGCGGCGGCCAGCGTCGAGGTGGTGGCGCTGTTCCGCAAGCCGGACGCGATCAAGGTCTCGGTGCCGGTGAAGTACGTCGGTTTCGACATCCCGAGCGAGTTCGTGGTCGGCTACGGGCTGGACTTCGGCGAGCGCTACCGCGAGGTGCCCTACGTCGGCGTACTGAAGCCGGAGGTCTACGCCCGGTCCTGATCGGGGCCCGTTCCGCCCGATCCCTGCCCGGTCGTCCGGTCGTCAACCCGGATCGTTGTCCGGTACGCCCTGACCATCCTGAATGTCATCGCCGAAATATCGAGTCGACGTACAGCGCGCTCCCAGGAAACGCGGTTACGGTATGCGGTGGTGGCGCGGAAGCATCCCGCGCCGGGCCTCCTGCCCAGTTTGCCCCGAAAGATGGGGCCGTACGGGGCCAGGCGTCCGGCACTGGTCCGTGGTCACCCGGCACCGGGCGGAAGCGGACCTGTTACCCCAGGGCTCGCAGGCTCGCTCCTCGCGTTCACGGTGTACCGTCGAATGACCGCGGCGCGGTACCAAGCGCCCGGCGTCGAGGCCGGCTCGCAGGGGACGGCTTCGGCCCGCCGCTCCGGCGGCGGCAGTAGGCAACCAGGACGATCAGGACGTCGATCAGGAGGGTCCGGGCGTTACGGCGCTCGACAACAGCATGGAACGTACGCGTTTCTTCCGCCGCCCGGTGGTCTGGATCATCCTGGTGATCATCGGTGCGATAGCGCTCAGCTCATTCTTCAGTGGTGGCCCGAGTTATCACAAGGTCGAGACCAACGTGGTGCTCGACCAGCTCAACAAGGGCGACATCGAGAAGGCCATCTTCCAGGACAAGGAGCAGACGCTCCAGCTCGACCTGAAGAGCGCGGCCAAGTTCGGTGACACCGATACGGACAAGATCCAGGCCCAGTTCCCGTACGAGGTGGGCGACGAGGTCTGGAACTCGGTGGCCGCCGCCAAGGCGGCCGGCCGGATCAGCGGTCCGATCGACACCGAGGTCTCCGGCGACAATCTCTTCGTCTCGTTGCTGGTCAACCTGCTGCCGATCGTCATCCTGGTGATCCTGCTGCTGCTCTTCATGTCGCAGATGCAGGGCGGCGGCTCCCGGGTGCTCAACTTCGGCAAGTCCAAGGCCAAGATGATCACCAAGGACACTCCGAAGACCACCTTCGCGGACGTCGCAGGCTCGGAGGAGGCCGTCGAGGAGCTGCACGAGATCAAGGATTTCCTGCAGAACCCGGCGAAATACCAGGCCCTCGGCGCCAAGATCCCCAAGGGCGTGCTCCTCTTCGGCCCGCCCGGTACCGGTAAGACGCTGCTGGCCCGGGCCGTGGCCGGCGAGGCCGGGGTGCCGTTCTACTCCATCTCCGGCTCCGACTTCGTCGAGATGTTCGTCGGTGTCGGTGCCAGCCGGGTCCGCGACCTCTTCGAGCAGGCCAAGGCGAACGCTCCGGCGATCGTCTTCGTCGACGAGATCGACGCGGTCGGCCGGCACCGTGGCGCCGGTATGGGCGGCGGCCACGACGAGCGGGAGCAGACCCTCAACCAGCTCCTGGTCGAGATGGACGGCTTCGACACCAAGGGCGGCGTGATCCTGATCGCCGCGACCAACCGGCCGGACATCCTCGACCCTGCGCTACTGCGGCCCGGCCGGTTCGACCGGCAGATCGCGGTCGACACCCCGGACATGGAGGGCCGCAAGGCGATCCTGCGGGTGCACGCCAAGGGCAAGCCGTTCTCGCCCGACGTCGACCTCGACGCGGTGGCGCGGCGTACCCCGGGCTTCACCGGTGCCGACCTGGCCAACGTGATCAACGAGTCGGCGCTGCTGACCGCCCGCAGCGACAAGCGGGCGATCTCCAACGACTCGCTGGAGGAGTCGATCGACCGGGTGGTCGCCGGCCCGCAGCGCCGGACCCGGGTGATGAGCGACAAGGAAAAGAAGATCACGGCCTACCACGAGGGCGGGCACGCCCTGGTCGCCTGGGCGCTGCCGCACTCCGCCCCGGTGCACAAGGTCACGATCCTCTCCCGGAGCCGCTCCCTCGGGCACACCCTGGTGCTGCCGACCGAGGACAAGTACACCCAGACCCGGGCCGAGATGATCGACACCCTGGCGTACGCGCTGGGCGGCCGGGCCGCCGAGGAACTCGTCTTCCACGAGCCGACCACCGGTGCCGCGGACGACATCGTCAAGGCCAGCGCACTGGCCCGGGCGATGATCACCCAGTACGGCATGAGCAGCAAGCTCGGTGCCATCAAGTACGGCACCAGCGGCGACGAGCCGTTCCTGGGCCGCAACATGGGGCACGAGCGGGACTACTCCGACGCGGTGGCCGCCGAGATCGACGCCGAGATCCGGTCGCTGATCGAACTGGCCCACGACGAGGCATGGGAGATCCTGGTGGAATACCGGGATGTCCTGGACAACCTCGTGCTGGAGCTGATCGAGAAGGAGACCCTCTCCACGGCCGACATGGCGCGGATCTGCGCCCGGGTGGTCAAGCGGCCGCCGATGGCTCCGTACAACGGGTTCGGCAAGCGGCAGCCGTCGACCGAGCCGCCGGTGCTCACCCCGGCCGAGAAGGAGAAGCTCAAGGCGCAGGCCGAGGCCGACGGCGTGCAGGCGACCGTCGGGGGCAACACCAACAACACCACGCCGAACTCGGACGGCCCACACTGAGCGCAGCGAACCAGCAGGCCGCCGGCGGAAACGTCGGCGGCCTGTCCGCGTCCGCCACCGAGCCGGACGGCGACGAGGAACTGGACTACCTGGCCGCTCGGCTGGTCAACGGCAAGCTCGGTGGCGGGCCGGTCGAGGAGGCCGTCGACCTGGCCCGGATCGAGAAGGCGGTCCGGGAGATCCTGATCGCCGTCGGCGAGGACCCGGACCGGGACGGCCTGCGCCAGACGCCGGCCCGGGTGGCCCGGGCGTACGCCGAACTCTTCGCCGGGCTGCGGGTCGACCCGGCCCAGGTGCTCAGCACCACGTTCGAGGCCAACCACGAGGAACTCGTGCTGGTCCGGGACATCGACGTGATGAGCCTCTGCGAGCACCACCTGCTGCCGTTCCGGGGTTCGGCGCACATCGGCTACATCCCGGGTGAGAACGGCCGGATCACCGGGCTCTCCAAGCTGGCCCGGCTGGTCGAGGTCTACGCCCGCCGGCCGCAGGTGCAGGAGCGGCTGACCGCGCAGATCGCCGACCTGCTGATGGCCAGGTTGGAACCGCGCGGTGTGATCGTGGTGCTGGAGTGCGAGCACATGTGCATGGCGATGCGCGGCATCCAGAAGTCCGGCGCCAAGACCATCACCTCGGCCGTACGCGGACTGCTGCAACGGGACGCCAAGTCCCGCGCCGAGGCGATGGCCCTGATCCTCAACGCCAACCGCGCCATCTGACCGCCCGCCCCGTGCGACGCGGCGGCCAGGTCGACACCGCCCCGGTGGTAGCGGCATGCGCCCGTCGCCGCTGGCCGGCAGTTCGGTTTCCGTCGTGATGCCACAGCGGCATCATGATGACTCTGTGGCATCACGCTGATCGGGCATAGGCCAGCGTCCGGACGACCGCCGGCCGTGGCCGAAGCCCGACGCGCATCCCGCTAGCCGCGCCACCCGGCCAGGTAGACGCCGCCGAGGCAGAGTACGGCCAGCAGGCCCAGCAACGCCGTCACGAGTGCGCCGTAGAGCAGTACCCGGGTCCAGGGCAGCGGGCCGGCCCCGGGCAGCCGGGTCGCGGCGTCCGCCGCGTCCGCGGTCGCCCGGGCGTCCCGCAGCGCCGCCAGCACCGCCTGGGGGCCGCCGGCCATCGCCTGGCCGGCCGCCGCCACCTCCGGCTCGGATGGCACCAGGTCGGCCTCGGCGACGCCCAGCGCGCGCAGCCGGGACTGCTGGGGCACCAGCCGGGCCCGTATCCCGGCCAACTCCTCCCGGGCGCTGTGCACGCCCCGCTCCTGTTCGGCGGCGGCGGTGGCCGCGGACCGGCGTACCTCGTCCAGCCGCTGTGCGGCGGCCAGGTAGTCCTGCCAGGCGTCTCCGCTCACGGCGTACCCTCCCCGTCCGGTGTGCCGTACGGGACGACCAGGCTGGCCAGGTCGGTGCGGCGGTCGTAGAGCAGTGCCCGGCCGGGGCGGGGGTGCCACCCTACCGGTCGACCGAGCAGCCGGGTCACCTCCGGCTCGGGTACGTCGAGGAAGAGCAGCCCGTCGATGCCGGCCGCAGCCGCGTCGGTCGTCCCGGCAACGCTGCCGGGCTCCGGATCGGCGGGCGGTTCGGGCGTCGGCGGTACGGCGACCAGGTCGGTGAACGGGCCCACCGCCCGCCACCAGCCGAGCAGGTGTACGCCCCGGGCCGGGCCGTCGCGCAGCAGGGCCCGGAGCCGGTCGGCCGGCAGGTCGGCCGCCGCCAGCTCGTCCAGCCCGAAGGCGACCAGATAGCCGGGCCCGGCCAGCTCCAGCGCGGCGGCCAGCCCGGCGGCGTCCACCCGGCGGACCGGATGCCGCCGGGACAGCTCGGCGGCCAGCGCGTCGGCCGCCGGGTCGGGGCCTGGCGCGGCGATCACGAACTCGACGCTGCCGGCGGGATGCCGCGCGGCAAGTCCCCGGGCCGCGCCGGCCACGACTCCGGCACCGGCCGGATCCGGCCCGAGGACCGCGAGGTGCCGGCCCGGCGCCCGGTCGAGGGGCAGCTCCGCCGGGCGCGGCGACACGTCGACCAGCAGCCCGACCGGCGCACCCGCCGGCTCCGGGAGGTCAGCGCTCCCCGCCGGCCTGTCGGCTTCGGCCGGGTCCGGCTCGCCGGCCGGGACCGGAGGCGGCGGTGGGGTCAGGTAGCCGGTGAAGACGGCCGGTGCGGGCGTTCCGGCCGGCCGGTCCGTCCAGAGGCGGTGCCGGAGCCCGCTGAGCGCCCCCTGGTCGGCGTGCGGATCGGGAAACCGGATTGTCCGTTCGTGCCCCCGGGTGGCGCCACGCGGCCCGCCCAGCCCACCGGCGGTGTTCACCACCGCCGTGCCGAGCGGCAGCCCTGCCGCCGAGTCGTTCGCCGGCTCCAGCACGTCCGCGCCGCCGGGCAGCGCCACCCGGACCGGAAACTGCCCGAGGAACGAGTCCCGCCGGGCGCGCAACGCGGCCAGCGCCGGAGCCGGTCGGCCGGTCAGGATCAGGTGTACGCCCGCCGACCGCCCCCGCCGGGCCACCGACTCCAGCCGGGCCAGCGCCTCGGTACCGATCGCGTCCTCCTCGGCCAGCAGCAGCGCGTACTCGTCCAGCACGCAGAGGATCCGGGAGGTGGGGCGGCGGTCGGCGTCGGACCGCTGGGCGGGTACCGGCGCTGCGCCGGCCGGGTGGTCCGGCCCCACCGCCGCCCTCGGGGACGGGTCCGCCGCGCCACGGCGGTCCAGTTCGGCGTCGAGTTCGCGGAGCACCGCGAGGCCGTACTCCCGGTCGGCCTGCACCCCGACCGCCCGGACGTGCGGCAGCCACGGCCCGCCCGGCCCGGTACCGCCGGACCCGTCCGCCGGCACCGGCACGAAATCGGTGAACGCCGTCCCGTCGGCGAAATCGAGCAGATAGAGCGCCAACTCGTCGGGGTGGTAGCGGGTGCAGAGCCCGTAGAGGACGTTGACCAGGAAGGCGCTCTTGCCGGCACCGCCCCGGCCGCCGACCAGCCAGTGCGGGGTGCGCTCGTCGAAACCGAGCGGCACGGTCCGGTCACCGTCGTGCCCGACCGGGGTGCTCAGCCCGTCGGCCGCCGACTCGGTCCAGAACCCGTCCGACGGCTCCGGCAACAGGTCGTCGAGGGTACGCCGGTAGTCGGCGTGGAACCGCGCGGCCAGGTCCCGGCAGACCCGGTCCAGCAGCGGGGCCGGCGGGCACCCGTCGAGGAAGACCGGTGCGTTGAGACCGGTGCCCGGCAGGTGCGGCACCGGGGCGCTGAACGAGGCTCCGGGCGGATCGCCGACCAGCGCGTACGGGTTGCGCATCGCGATCATGGTGGATCGGGAGAGCGGTGCCTGGCTCGTCTGGACAGTCAGCGGCGGAGGGGGCCAGCCGGCCACGATCAGGTGCAGCCCCGCCTCGGGACCCTCCCTGGCCAGCGCGCCGATCCGGGCCAGGTCGCTCGCCTCGGTCAGCTCCGGCAGCGAGCCGACCACCACCAGCAGGGTACGGTCGTGCCGGTTGTAGCGGGCGGTGGCCGGCCGGGTGGGGCGTACCCACTGCTCGGCCTCGGCCAGCACGGACCGCAGGCCGGTGCGGTCGGTGACCGGCGGCGGCATCAGGCCGGCGTCGGCGAGCGACGCGAACGGCGCGAAGAGCCGGCCCTCGGCGGTGGCGTCGATGCCCCGCACCAGCAGCGAGCCGGCCGGGGCGGCGGCGAGCAGCCGGAGGAGTACGGACCGGAGCAGCCCGGCCACCCGGGGATCCCGGCTGTCCGCGTCGACGGTGAGGTGGCCGGTGCCGAGCAGCGGCACCAGCACCGGAAATCGGGCGTCGTCCAGCGGCTGGGCGGTGCCGATCCGCACGAAGGCCGGCTGGGCCGGGCCGCCGAGCGGGGCGTCCTCGGACTGGGCGTCCAGCGGCGCGCCGAGCCAGCCCGGGGCGAGTTGGCTCGCCGCCGCGCGCAGCCGTTCGGCGAGTTCATGCTGCTCCCGCTGGTCGGCCGGGATCGGCCGGATCGCCTCCAGGGCGGTGGCCGCGGCGGCGGTGGTGGCGGCGGCCCGGCGGTGCAGCACAGCCGCTGTGCCGGCGGCGGCCCGCCAGCGCAGCGTGGCGGCGTGCCCGGTCGATCCCCTCCAGGTGTCCACCGCACCAACTCCCTCGTCCTGGTCTGAGACGGTATCCCAGCGCGGCGGCAACTTCGCGGACCTGTGGGGATGGTCGTGGCACAGATAGCGGGCATAGCGGGTAGTTACCGCTTGCTCCCTTTTGGTTACCAAGCTGGAATTCACGCCCATTGGGTACGGAGGCGGCAGCGGCTAGCCTCAGGGGGTGGAATCAGTGCACCCCCCGGCCGATTCCCAGGTGTCCCGGGTACCCACCCAGCGGACCCCGCCCGGACAGGCCGCTCCCGAGCCGGTCGCACCGCCACCGGCGCCGCCTCGACGGCGGCTGGGCCTGGTGCTGGCGGTGGTCGGTGGTGCACTGGCACTCTTCTGCCTGGCCGGCGCCGCGCTCGCCTACGTCGCCTACGACCGGTTCACCGCACCCGATCGGAGCGCCCCGGACGTGGTGGTGGACAACTACCTGCGGGCCTTCCTGGTCGACGAGAACG
The DNA here is from genome assembly GCF_053764795.1 of Plantactinospora sp. DSM 117369. Taxonomy (NCBI): domain Bacteria; kingdom Bacillati; phylum Actinomycetota; class Actinomycetes; order Micromonosporales; family Micromonosporaceae; genus Plantactinospora; species Plantactinospora sp. DSM 117369. The sequence continues at coordinate 454,530 of NZ_CM132446.1, forward strand.
ACGTACTGGCCGAGCAGTTCGAGTGCGCCGAGGCCGCCGGTCTCGCCCCGCTGCGGGCGCTGCGCGCCGACCTGGCGGCCCGGGAGAAGCAGTTCCAGATCACCTTCGCGGTCAAGTGGGGGCCGCTGGACGTACGCACCCAGGGGGAGCGCGCCGAGGTCTCGGTGGAGCTGGTGATCTCGTACCTGGTGGACAACCTCTCGCAGACCGAGCACCAGCGGTGGCGCTTCGGCACCGAGCAGGACGACGGCTGGCGGGTCTGCGAGGCCAACCCGGTGGGCTGAGCCGCCGGGCCGTCACTCGATCCAGAGCAGGTGCACCGGTACCTCCAGGGTGGTCGGCGGGCGGCCGCTCCACGCCCAGCGGTACCAGTCGAGTTCGGCGGTGACCCGTACGCAGATGTCCCCGTCGTTGCTGGTGTAGACCTCGGTGACGGCGCGCAGGTCGCGCCGCTCGACCGCGTCGGCGACCTGGACCACCCGGCGGCCGGCGACCGCGTCCGCCTCGACCACCGGCACCGGGGCCCGGTGCGTCGGCGCGTCCAGCGACACCAGCCGGGAGATCACGTCCGGCCGGGCCGGTCGGGGGATCGGCGGTGTGCCGGCGTCCCACCCGGAGACCTCGCCGAGAGTCTCCACCCAGACCCGTTCCGCCGGCACCAGCGGGGCGAAGACCTCGATCTGCTCGGCCTCCGCCCGGTACCACTCGTGCTCGGCCAGCACCGGCACGTAGGTGCGGCTGCCCTGCACCACCCGCTCGTCCGCCCGCAGGTCGCCCCGCCAGCCGAGCCCGGGCAGCCCGACCAGCACCCGGCGACCGCGCAGGTCCACCCGGTCCGCGGCGGCGGCGATCACGATCGGTCGGGGCGGCGCCGGAGCCCAGTCGGGCTGGCCGGCGAACGGGTCGGGAAGTGGATCATGGCTCACGGATCGCTCGACCTACCTGTGGCTCCTCGACGGAACGCGCTCGGCGCCTGACACCGCTATTCTCCAGGCTCTCACCTCGACGGCAACACCGTGCGTGACGGTAGCCAACCAGAGGCGATCATCGGGCAGCCGGCCAGGACAGCAGCGGGTGCCGCCCCAGCCGCCGCCCGGATAGCGGAGATCCGGTCAGTCCAGGCCGTGCTCTCCCGGGGCGGTGTTGAGCACCCAGGCGAGCGGCATTGTGGCTCGCACCTGGTAGTGGGTGCCATCGAGCCGGTACATGGTGACGGTCTGACCTGGGTCCTGGTCGATGGTCCAGTACTGCGGGATGCCCGCGCCGGCATACTCGGCCGGTTTGGCGGCGGTGTCCATGGCAGCCGAGCCGGGCGAGATGATCTCAACCGCGAGCAGCACGTCCGCGACCGGCAGCCATACGGATTCGGCTTGCGCCTTGCTCCAGACGACCAGGTCGGGAATGCGACCGCCGACGCCGCCGGTCGCGCCGGGGATGCGCAGGCCGACCGCCTGGGCGACGCGGTCCGCCGGGATGCCGGCGGTGAGCAGCCAGCCCATGAGCCGGGTGGCGATGATCGCGTGCGTGTATCCGGCCGGTGGCATGACCGACAGCACTCCCTCAGGGCTGATCTCATACCGGTGGTGCTCGTCCGCAGCCATCATCGCGGTGAGGTCGTCAAGCGTGATCACCGTGGGCATGTGTCGACCGACGGCCTCTGCGCTCATGCACGCCATGTTACTGCCGGGCAGAGCTTGTGGGGCCTGGTCGGGGCCGGTAGCGATTGAGGACAAGCCGCCACCGTCATCGTCCTGGCTTCTCGGCGACGAAGACGCCACGACCTGGGCGGCCGACCAGGATTCCGCGCTGGCGGAGCCGGGCGGTGGCGCGCTGGATAGTTGCGGGCGAGACGCCGTACTGGTCCGCGAGCTTCTGGCCGGACGGTAGTTGGGACCCAGGTGGAAATTCCTTCCGCTCGATCCTCGCGAGGAGGTCTTCGAGCAGCTCATCCATTGTCGGCGGGATAGGCACAGGTCGCCCCTTGCGGTTCGGTTGGCCCATCCAGTATCGATCATGGATCTGACGTAGGCAACGTATCTGCCAGCTCTGAGCAAGGTGATGAGGTGAGCAAGAAGAGGTAGTGAGTATGTTGACTGAGATGGTGAGGTGCAGTAGCGTCACTGACGTCGGGAAACGATGTCTTTGCGGTCGGTTGGCACCTTTCGCAGGGGCGATGCACCCGTAGAACAACCAGGAAAGTTGACCGGCGGCCAGCACGGCTGCCCCTGTTGCCGTACCGCCGATCTGGGCTGCGGTGGCCGGGGCGGGGGTGGTCCGGCCGGACCCGAAACGGCCGGGCCCACCCCCTCCAGCACAGGGAACAAGGACAGGGAACAGGACGGAACACCTCAGGCGAAAGGATGGACGGACGTGCGGCAACTCCTTCGACGCATCCTGACAGGATCGAGAGGAGCCGACCGGTTGTCTTCAGTGCTCGGCGAGCGGCGCGCTCGGCCGTACCAGCCGATGCGGCCCTGGCAGGTGCGGGGCCGGCGGTTCCGGACCACCTGGCGTGGCCTGGACCCGGGCGAGGTCGCGGCTTTTCTCGACCGGGTCGCCGACGACCTCGGCGGCGTCTATGCCCAACTCTCCAGCAGCCAGGAGGAGGCGGCCCGGATCAAGGACGCGCTGCGGCGCTGGCAGTCCGCCCAGGCGCCGAGCATGCGCGAGATGGCGCGACGGTGAGCGTCGAACTGCACCGGTACGTCATCCACCTGCCGATCGTCACGACCGACCTGCTCCGGGCCTGCGTCCTGGCCCGGACCGTCGCTCGGGCGCTGACGTTCCTGTGCGTGGACGTGCCGGAGACCACCGTCTCGGAAGAGCGGAACCAGGACGTACGCCATCGGGTCTTCTGCACCCGGCTGCTGCCGAACGGCCGGCGCTGCGGGCTGCGGATCGACCACGAGATTCCGTGCACCCCACGGGTGCGGCGCCGGTCGATATGACGACGGTGGTGGTCTGCGCCGACTGCGCCGGGGCGCCCGGACCTGGCGGCCGAGCCTGGTCGGGCGACCCGGTCCCGTTCACGTCTACCCCGACTTCGCCCCGGACGCCGGCCCCGGGCCTGCTACAGCTCAGCCGGACCCGGTGAGCGGTGCGCCCCGGTCCCGCATGAACGGCACCGGGTCGGTGGCGCCGTGCCTGCTCCGGTCACCGCGCAGGTGCACCTCGAAATGCAGATGCGGCCCCGAGGAGTTGCCGCTCGATCCGACCCGACCGATCACCTGCCCGGCCTCCACCATGTCGTTCTTAGAAACCATCGGTCTGCTGACCATATGGCAGTACCGGGTGATCACGTTGCCCGCGTGCAGGATATCGACGTACCAGCCGCAGCCGCCCTTACCCGGGAAGCCGTCGACGTCGCAGCTCAACCGGCCGCGCCGATCCGGGTCGCAGCGGGACACCAGTACCCGGCCGGCGGCCGCCGCCCGGATCTGGGTGGTGTACTTCGCCGCGCCGATGTCGACGCCGTTGTGCGACGGCCGGCTGGCGGTACGGAATCCGGAGCCGACCGCACCCGGGATCGGCGCGGTCCAGCCCGAGGCGGCGATCTCCGCCCCGTCGGCGCAGCCGAGCCCGAGGTCGGTACCGGCGGCCCGGGCGGCCCCACCGGTCAGCGCGTTCACGATCTCGGTCGCCAGGGGCTCGTGCTTGGCGTACGCGTCCGGGAAGGCGCTGACCTGTACCGCCTGGGCGGCCCGGGTCAGCGACCGCTTCTGCCAGTTCCGGACGGTCTTCAACTTCTCGTAGAACTTCCGGGCCGCGTACTCCGGGTTGCGGATCTGCTCCGGGGTGCCCCAGCCGGTGCTGGGTCGCTGCTGGAAGAGCCCGAGCGAGTCGTGGTCGTTGCGGTCGCCGAGGTGACCGAGGTTGGTCAGGCCGGACTCCTGCATCGCGGTGGCGACCGCGATCACCCAGGCCCGGGGCGGCAGGCCCATCTCCCGGCCGACCTTGATGATGATCGCCGCGTTCCGCATCTGGCTCGTCTTGTACGGCCCGATCAGCGGCAACTCGCCTTCGATCTTGATCGGGTCGGTGTCGCCGCAGCCGAAGGTGGCCGCCGCCAGGTTCTCCTCCTCGGAGGCGAACATGGTCACCAGGAACGCACCGGTGCCCCCGACGCAGCAGAGCAGCGCGAGTACCCCGGTCAGCGCCGTCGCCAGCGCGACCCGGCGTACCGGCCGCCGGGCCGGACCGCGGTCGGTCATCCCTCACCCACCTCCCCGCGCCCGCTCAGCGCCGTTGCCAGTCCACCGTGTCGACCCGCCAGCGGCCCTCCAGCGCCACCAGGCCGAGCCGGAGTTCGCCCGAGTCCACCGGTACGACCACCTCGACCAGGCTGTCGTTCTGGGGTACGACCAGCAGCTCGCCGGTGATCCGCTCGGCCGGCACGGTGGCCGGGTCGACGCCGGTCAACTGCTCGGCCAGGTTCTCGGTGACGAGCGGGTGCAGCCCCGCGTGCCACTCGTCGGCGGTCACGTCGCGGTGGTCGAGCCAGGCGGTGGCGAACGACCGGGCCACCTGCGCCGGCTCGGGCGCGCCGGGACTGGTCCGCGGCGACGGCTCCTCGGTCACGGTCAGCCCGTCGTCGCCGGCCGCCGGGTCGGTGACGCTGATCGGGCCGGGAGTTCCGCCGATCAGTCCGGGCCGGCCGTCGCCGGGGCCGGCGACCAGCCGGGCCGCGCCGACGATGCCGACGACGACCACGGCGATCACGACCGCGATCCCGAGCCGGGACCGGAGGAGCCGGGTGAAGAGGAACTCGACGGCCCGCCGCATCGGGTCACCTCGCCTCGGAGCGGATCCGGGGCGCCGGGGCAGGTGCCGGGTCGGGCGCGGGTGCGGAATCGGGGCGGTAGATCACGTAGGAGGGGTTCTCCACCGGTACGTCGGGCTCGGTCCACTCCGCGGGCCGGCGCCGGGACGGCCGACCCCGGCCCGGTCGCGAACCGGACCCGCCACCCGGGGCGTCCGCCGGGGGCGTGTCGGGCGGGTCGGTACCCCGGTCGGTGCTGGTCTCCGAGCGGCTGCCGGCGGCGCTCTGCGCCGGGTCCTCGTGCCGGGCCTCCGGGCGTATGTTGGTCTGCTGGACCAGCACGTTGCGGTTCTTGACCCGGACGTCGCGCTCCTCGGACTCGTTCTCCAGTCGGGACGCCGACCGGACGTCCCGGAAGAACCGGCGGTGCCACGAGCCGGCCGAGCCGATCACCTCGGTGCTGTCCCGGCCGCCGCCGAGTTGGGTGATCCGGCGGTACGGCCGCAGCAGCAGCCAGCCCACCACTCCGCAGAGCCAGACCAGCACCACCTGGAGCCAGCCGGGAATGGTGGGGGTACTCATCACCAGGTCGACGGCGAAGAGATAGATCGCCGCGCCGGTGCCGAAGATGGCGATGTTGAACACGGCGGCCACCACGGCGTTGCCCAGCCGGCGCAATCCGGCGCTGGCCGGGCGGAGCAGCCCGACCGTGCCGAGCACCGGGGCGGCGATCACCGCCCACCGGAAGAGCAGGAAGCCGAGCAGCACCAGCAGCGACGCCGTCAGGTCGAACATTGCGAAGAGGATCGCGGCGAGGATGGCGATCAGCCCGGCGCCGATCCGGTCGGAGTCGCGGGCGCCGCGCAGGTACTCGTACGCCTCCGGGTCCTCCTGATGGATCTGCTCGGCAACCTTCATCCACTGTTCTTGCTTGGCCTCGACGGCGGCGGGCCGGGTGCCCGGGTTGGCGGCGATCCGGGCGGCCTCCTCCCAGGTGAACGCCTTGGCGTCGTAGAGCGCCCGGCCGTACTTGCGGGCCGTCTCGCTGTCCGAGGAGCCGAGCGCGCCGCGCAGCCAGTTGCGGTAGAGCATGGTCTCGGTCGCGGTGTCGCCGGCCCGCAGCGCCGGCGGCCGGTTGTCCTTGCAGGCGGCGGGACTGAGCGAGCCGCACCGGTCGGCCGGGATGCTCTTGTCCCGGGGGCCGACCGCCTCGTGCACCACGTTCAGTGTGGTGACCAGGGTGCCGTCCGCGACGTTGGCGGACCGGACCGGCCAGGCGGCGATCGCGGTCACCGCGACCATCACCAGCACCGCCCAGCCGGCGGTGGTCATCGCGTTGCTCATGTCGGACTGCCGGGAACGCCAGAGCAGGTAGATGCCGACGATGCAGAGGGTGATGATGCCGAAGACGCTGAAGACCCGCTCGTAGACCGCCTTGGTGGCCTGCTCGACCAGCGGATCCGCCCAGTCCCACATGGTGCTCGGGTCCCAGGCGCGCTCGCGCAGCGCGTTCGAGGCGCCGATGATCGCGGCGGCGATCCGGATCTCGCCGTCCGCGATCTTGTTGAACACCTTGCTGCCCGGGTCGATCACGTCCGAGGCGCAGCCGCCGGTGTCGTCGTACGTCTCGTAGCTGTAGCCGGCGTTGCCGTACTCGGTGTACATGCCTTTGACGCCCGGCTTGCCGCTCGCCTCCGGCCGGGTGGCGAACCAGCCGCCCAGCCCCTGGTCCGGGGCGCTCGGCGTGGGAGCCTTGACGCAGTCGCGGATGTTCTGCCCGACGTCGGCGAGCCGGTCGACGCAGTCCCGGAAGTTCGCCTCCCACTCGGCGGTGGTGCAGAGCGCGACCTTGGCCCGGCTCGGGACCGGCGCGGCCGAGGCGGGCGCGGCGCCGAGCGCCGGCCAGACCAGCGTGGCGGTCGCCAGCACCCCGATCGCCAGCAGCAGGGCGGCGAGGCGGGCTCCGTTCCTCGTCGGACCCTTTCCAACTCCGACAGCGGGGCGCCGGCGGCCACGGCGGACCGCGAGTGGCGGTTGGAAACGGTCCATCGGTCAAGCCTCCAGGTCCGCGACGGGGGAGGGCAGGTTGGTCGCGGCGGCCTTCGCCGTGACCGGGGTGGTGTCCAGGTGGTCGAGCAGGCCGGGCACGTACGAGACGTCGACGCGTACCTTCTGCACCCGGCCGTCGACGTCGCGCATCACGAACTCCCGGAAACCGAGCCGGTCCGCCGAGGAGGCGTCCACGCTGGACAGTGAGGCCAGGGTCGCCTCGTAGCCGTCGTTGACCGGCACCCGGAGCAGCCGCAGCGCCTCGGAGGCGATGTCGACGTCCTCGGCGATCCGGCCGACGAAGACGGTGGAGACCAGGTTCTGCACGTCGAGGCCGAGGATGTCCTTCGGGTTCTGCGAGGAGACCAGCGCGGCGAGGTTCCACTTCCGGGAGTCCCGGGCCAGCCGGACCAGGAACGACCGGCCGGAGCGCCAGCCCTCCATGAAGTGCGCCTCGTCCAGGCCGACCAGCTTCCGCGACGACATCGCGCCGCCGTAGCAGCGGCGTACCGCCAGCCGGTGCGCGGTGTGCAGCATCGGCAGCGCCAGCGCCTCCTCGGCCGACCAGTACTCCCGCTCGATCTTCAGGTCGGGGAGCCGGAGCCCGGCCATCGTGATCACGGTCAGCGTGGCGTCGGCACCGAGCAGCCCCTCCGGCGGCCGGCCGAAGAAGAGCAGCGCCAGCGGCATCTCGGCGGTGTCCAGCAGCAGGTTGGCCAGCTCCCGGCCCTCGTCCTCCAGCCCGGCCAGGCAGGCCACCACGTCGTCCAGCGTGGAGGTCTCCTCGGCCGGCACCTGGCGTACGGCGTGCCGGAACAGCGTCGCGGTGGACGCCTCCCGGGCCACCTGCGGGGGTACCAGCATCATGCAGATGTCCTGTACCAGCATCCGCCGCTCGGCCCGGGCGTTGGAGACCGCGATCTGGAACTCCCGGTCACCGGCCGAGCCGGTGGGAAACTCGCTGCGCAGCGGCGTCGGGATCAGCGCGTACGGCGCCAGGGTGCCGTGCTCGGAGCCGGTCAGGTTCAACACCCGGGAGTAGGGACGCAGCTCCGGCATCGCGCAGAGCCGGGCCAGCGGGCCGGACGGGTCGAGCAGGGTCACCTGCACCCCGCGCCGGGCGGCCAGATAGCCGAGCGCGCCGAGCAGGGTCGACTTGCCACCGCCCGGCTCGGCGACGAAGACGGCGAGGCCGGAGCGCTCGCGTACCTCCATCGGGAAGTGCATGTCGAGGAAGACCGGCCGGCGGCAGGTGCCCGCCGTCCGCCCGATCAGGTCGCCGCGCCGGTCGCCGACCGTGGAGGCGGCCTGCGGCAGCGCGGCGGCGAGCAGGTTGACCGGCATCCGGCGCAGGTAGCCGGTGTTGGCGATCGGTTCGCCGGGAATGAACTCCCGGGCCAGCCAGTCCTGGTTCTTCGGATGCTGGAGCGAGATCCGCAGCTCCCGCGAGTAGAGCTGGATCAGCCGCCGGGCCCGCTCCAGGCACTCCTCCCGGGTCCGCCCGCCGACCGCGATCCGGTGCCAGCCGTGCGCCCGGGCCGATTCCACCGGCAGCCCGGTGGTCATCTCGTCGCCGATCACCAGGGCCCGCTTGGCCAGCCGCTCCAGCTCGGGCGGGGCGTCGATGCCGTGCTCGGCGTAGTCGAGCTGCTGGGAGCGGATCATCCGCAGCCGGTGTTCGAGGTTGCGGAACGAGTCGCCGGGGCCGAGGATGTCGACCCGGGTGGAGAGCTCCATCGGCCAGGGCAGCCGCTCGTGGAAGTGCAGCCACGGCTCGTGCCGCTCCGGGATCTCCAGCGGCTCCATCCGGCCCACCGCGAGGACGGCGACGTGCCGCTCCTCCCCGGTCACCCGGTTGACCAGCTTCACCGTCGACCCGTACGGGGTGCGGTAGCGCTCCACCTGCTCGGTCAGGGCGAGCAGGTCACCGCGTTCCCAGCGGCCGTTGGTGACCGGCGAGAGCTGGCCGGGCGGGGCCATGCAGAGCGCCACGGAGCGGTACATCAGCCACTCCAGCTCCTCGGCGGAGACCTGCCGCCCGCGCATCCCGAACGCGCCGAGCACCTCGTCGAACTGCTCGACGGTCCGGCCCAGCTTGCGCCGCTCCCCGTCGGCGACGCCCCGGCCGAAGGCCCGGAGGATCCGCTCGGCCAGCGAGTTGCCGAGCGACCGGCGGGCGAAGGTGACGCCGAGATAGGTCTGCCCCTCGGCGTGGTTGACCGAGAGCAGGTGCCGCTGGGCGGCGACCAGGTGGTCCGACCAACTCGGCGCGCCGGGCACGGTGGCCAGCGGCTGCGGGGTGTGCTGGTCGATCGTCCGGGCCCACTCGTCGGCCGGGAACGGCCGGGTGGTCCGGCGCAGGTGCAGCCGGAAGCCGGCGAGGCCGGCGTACTGCTCGGAGATGGCCGAGAGCAGCGCCTCCCGTTCGGCGTCCGGCCGGAACGCCCAGCGCACCTCCGGCAGCCAGTACCACGCGGTGACGGTGTTCGGGGTGAAGGTCAGGTGACCGGCGATCTCGGTGATGGCCAGCTCGACGGCGGGATCCCGGTCGCCGAAGCGGAGCTTCGGGGCTCGTACCCGTTGCGGTTCGGTCAGCGGTTGCGGCCGGGCCGGCTTCGGCGTGCTCCGCCGCTGCTTCGGGGTGACCGGCCCGGGGTCCCGGTCCGCTGGCCTGGCGGCTCGCCGGGCCGGCTGCTCGGCGGGCTCGCGGACGATCGGCAGCGCACCGGAGTGCTCGCCACCGCGCTGCTGCGGCGCCGGTCTCGGCCGCCCCGGGTGCGCCTCGGCCGGCGCGCCGGCCAGTGCCCCGGCGGTGCCACCCGGGACGGCGCGGGGGGCCGCCGGTTCGGCCGGCCAGCCGGCGCCACCGGCCGGGTCGGGGTCGAGGCGGACCGGTTCCACCGGCCGGAGGGTGCCGTCGGCCCGGGCGTCGGTGATGTCGTCGTGCACCGGCCGGGCCGCCGGGGCGGCCGGCGGGGCTTGCCGGGCGGTGGGCTGGCCGGGCGCCGCCTCCGGCCGGGCCGGCGGGGCTGCCGGCGGGAGTTCGTCCGGCTGCCAGGCCGGCAGGCCGACGGCGGCGTCCGGATCCTCGCCCCAGCGTCCGCGTGGCTGCGGTGCGGGCGGGCGGTGTGTGGGGCGGGGCGCCGGGGCGGCCGGCGACGCGGGCTGGACCGGGCCGCCGAAGAGGTCGAGGAAGGGGGAGTCGATGTCCGGGTGCTCGACCGGGGCCGGTGACCGGGCCGGCGGCGCGGCGGCGGGCCGGGCCGGGCGGTTCCGGGCCGGTGGCTGCGGTGCCTGGAAGACCGCGACCCCGCCGTGGCCGGTGTTGCTGAGCAGCGCGGCGTCGTACTCGTTCTCTTCGGCCAGCTCAGACGGGGGGTAGCCGGAGGACTGCGTACCGTTACCAGGATTGTCGGCCGGGCGACCTGCCGGGTGCGACGAGCCCGGCCGGGTGGGGCGGGTCATGCCGCCGCCTCGCCCGGCCCGACGGGCTCCACCGGGAAGCGGCAGAGGAATCTGGTTCGCTCGGTCACGCCGTCACCTCGCTGCGGTCGGTCATGTCAACTGCTCCCGGATCCGGATACGGGTCGCGACCAGTCGGGGGTCGCGCTGTTCTGTCGCCGGTTCGCGGGTGCGCCGCCAGTCGGTCAGTGCCGTCCGGATCACCATCCGGGCGGGCCGATCGGGGTCGACGTACCGGAAGACGAACGAGGTGGTGACGATCGCGAGCGCGATCTCCCAGGCGGGGATCAGCTCGACCTTGAGCGTGAAGAGCCAATGAATGAACATGAAGAGCGGCACCAGCAACATGAACAGCCCGTACTGCGTGTAAGGCAGGTGGATGGGCAGTGTGTAGCCGGGCGGCCCCAGGTAGACCAGGCGGGCCCGATAGATGTCGTCGTCGGTGCGCAGCCGCATCTCGTGCTCCGCGGTCTATTCGAAGATCAGGTTGATCAGGTTCTCGCCGACGAAGAACAGCGTCGCCGCCCCGGCGATGAAGGCCAGGCCGAGTAGCGCGATCGCCGAGCTGGTCAGCACCTTGGAGACCTCGCCCTTGCTGGCCCGGCCGATGAAGATCACGCCGAGTACGGCGAGCAGGATGGGCGCGATGTTGGTGGCGAAGAAGCCGACGATCCCATCGGTGTCGATATTGCCCTCGGGCTCGGCCGCCGTCACGAGCGCGAGGGTGTGGAGCGCGTGCGTGGCAGCCGGCCATGCCGTCTCCACCAGCTCCATGGCGAACATCGGAATCCTCCCCGGGTGCGGCGACGCCTCGCCTCCGCACTGCTGTCAAGCCCGGTCAACCGGGTCGGTCGTGGGGTGTTGATCGACCCTGCGTCTCGCAATCACCGCGAAGGGTGATGGTTTGTGGGCATCTTTGTCCTAATTCGGCCCATCTCTTAAGTTCTGGCATCTGGCTGATGCGAGCGTACGGCGCGTGCCTGTTTGGAACAAGCGGCGCCGAGTGCCACCGATCCGTCCCGACCGGGCAGTTTTCACGTGCCCGCCCGTCCCCCGGATCCGAGCAAGATCGGGCTGCTGCCGGGAAGGGGTGGCCTGCCCGCCGGGCCGAGTGGGCACCTTCACCGGGTAGCGCGATCCGGGGGCGACCTGGGTGGCGACCGGGCAGGTGGGTAGCGTCGAGCCGTGACCGAGTCAGTCCAGGGGGCCGCCGCGACCGGTGGTGGGTCGCCGGGCGACGGCGGGCCGCTCCGCTCTTCCCGGCCGGTGGTGATGGGCGTCCTCAACGTCACGCCCGACTCCTTCTCCGACGGCGGCCGCTACGCCGACCTCGACGCCGCGGTACGGCACGGGGTGCAGATGCACGCCGAGGGCGCCCAGCTCGTCGACGTGGGCGGCGAGTCCACCCGGCCCGGCGCGGACCGGGTCGACGCGGAGACCGAGGCCGCCCGGGTGCTGCCGGTCATCCGGGAACTCGCCGCCCGGGGAGTGCCGATGAGTGTCGACACCTACCGGGCCGGTGTCGCCGCCGCCGCGCTGGCCGCCGGCGCGACCGTGGTCAACGACGTCTCCGGTGGACTCGCCGATCCGGACATGGCCAAGGTGGTCGCCGAGGCGGGCTGCCCGTGGATCCTGATGCACTGGCGCGCGCACGCCAAGCGGATGCAGGAACTCGCCCGCTACACCGACGTGGTCACCGACGTACGGGCCGAGCTGGCGCAGCGAATCGAGGACGCCCTCGCCGCCGGGGTCGCCGCCGACCGCATCGTGATCGACCCGGGCCTCGGCTTCGCCAAGCGGCCGGCCGACAACTGGCAGCTCACCGCCCGGCTGCCGGAGCTGCTGGCGCTCGGCTATCCGCTGCTCTTCGGGGCCAGTCGCAAGTCGTACCTGGGTACGCTGCTGGCCGGCCCGGACGGCACGCCACGGCCGACCGGCGGGCGTACCGCCGCCACGGTCGCCACCAGCGTGCTGGCGGTCGCGGCCGGCGCCTGGGGGGTACGGGTGCACGACGTACGGGAGACCGTGGACGCGCTCGCGGTCTGGGCCGCCAGTGGCCGGCCCCGGCTGGTGACCGGGGAGGTGGCCGGATGACCGGGCCAGCCGGCGAAGGCGGTCGGCCCGCCGGGCCATCCGGTCCGGGCACCGACCGGATCGTGCTGACCGGGCTGCGGGCGCGTGGCCGGCACGGCGTCTACGACTTCGAGCGCGCCCAGGGCCAGGACTTCGTCGTCGACGTGGTGCTGGAACTCGACCTCACGATGGCGGGCCGCTCCGACGACGTGGCCGACACCGTGCACTACGGCGAGCTCGCCGAGCGGCTGGTCGCGATCGTGACCGGCGAGCCGGTCAACCTGATCGAGACGCTGGCCGAGCGGCTCGCCGCCGCCTGTCTCGCCGATCCACGGGTACTGGTCACCTCGGTCACCGTGCACAAGCCGCAGGCGCCGATCCCGCACGACTTCGCCGACGTGGCGGTGACCGTGACCCGGCGGAGGTGACATGACCCGGGCCGTGCTCTCGCTCGGCAGCAACCTCGGCGACCGGCTCGGACACCTGCGCGCGGCGGTGACCGGGCTGCGGGACGTCCTCCTGGTGGCCTCCGGGGTCTACGAGACGCCGCCGTGGGGCGAGGAGGACCAGCCGGCGTACCTGAACGCCGTCCTGCTGGTCGCGGACGACGCGGCCGGCCCGCGCGACTGGCTGGACCGGGCCCGGGCCGCCGAGACGGCGGCCGGCCGGGTCCGCGACCCGGAGCGCCGGTTCGGGCCACGCAGCCTCGACGTGGACGTGATCGCGGTCTGGTCGGCCGACGGCGAGCCGGTGTGCAGCGACGACCCGGAGCTGACCCTGCCGCACCCCCGGGCCCACCTGCGGGCGTTCGTGCTCCGGCCGTGGATCGACATCCAGCCGTACGGGCGGCTGCCCGGCCACGGCTGGCTGACCGACCTGATGTCGACCGAGCCGGTCGCCACCGACGTGCTGGACGTGCGCCCCCGCCCGGATCTGCGGATAGAGTCGGATTGACGGTGACCGCGGTGCGGACCGGACGGGTCCGCCGGCCTGCGCGATCCGGTGCCGACGAGCGGAGTGAGGAAGAGTTGTGACCGAGCGCAGACCCCCGACGCGCGGCCCGGCCCCCGAGCGCGGGCGGATGGGTCCGACCAGACCCGCCTCCCTGGTGGTGGCCGGACTCGCCTCGGCGGCCCTGGCCTGGTTGCTGGTCAGCAGCTTCTACAGCCACATTCCGCCGCTGCCCTGGCTGCCCATCGTCACCCTGCTCGCGCTCGCCGCCCTGGAGGGGTACGCCGCCGCGAACACCAGGGCCCGGATCGAGCGCAAGCCCGGCCGGGATCCGGTCGACCCGCTGGCGGTGGCCCGGTTCGTCGTACTGGCCAAGGCGTCGGCGCTGGCCGGGTCGATCTTCGCCGGCTTCTACGCCGGGCTGGACGTCTGGCTGCTGATCGAGCGGACCCGGGCGGCCGCCAACGACGTACCGGCGGCCAGTGCGGGACTCGGCGCCTCGCTCGCCCTGGTCGGCGCGGCGCTCTGGTTGGAGCGCTCCTGCCGGGTACCCGATCGTGATGATCAAGATTCACAGCGTGACGACGTGGGTCGGCGCGACGAGCGCTGAGCAGGTCGCGCGCCGAATCGACGCGCACCGGGGGTGACGGCCGGGCGTGCACGCGGGTACGGTGCCTCCGACCGGGCCAGATCCGCTCGCTTCACTGGATCGGGCCCAGTCCGACCGCTCCGGTCCCGGATGCCGCCCCGGGTCGGAGCCTGTTCGGCGGGACGAAACAGGAGGCGCGCGCAATGGCGTACGACGATTCGATCTATCGGCGACGGGACCCCGGAACGGATCCGGTGGGTACCAGCGAGCGGGAGGATCCCCGGTACGGCGGTGACCCCGGGTACGACGCCGACACCCGTACGTCGTCGAGCCACCTCACCGGACGGTTCATGGGTGGTGAGCCGGCCGTCGCGGCCGACCCGGAGCCGGTCGAGCCGACCAGGCGGCGGAACGTCTCGCCGGCCGCGCTGGAGAACGTCTTCGACGATCCCGCGCACGGCGAGCCCGGCCGGGACCGGATCGCCGTGCACCTGCTCTGGGAGCTGGTGCTGCTGGTCGTGGTGGCGGTGCTGCTCTTCCTGTGCAACCGGGACTATCCCGACCTGCTCCGTGGCGCGCAGCGGGAGAGCCTGCTGGTCTTCGGTACCGCGATCGGGCTGCTCACCCTCGGCGCCGGGCTGACCCTGCGGATCGCCGCCCCCAATCTCGCGCTGGGTCCGGTCGCGGTCGCCGCCGCGCTGCACTTCGCGGAGAACTCCGACCGGGGTGTCGTCCAGGCGATGCTGCCGGCGCTGGCCGCCGGGGTGGCCGTCGGGCTGGTGATCGCGGTACTGGTGGTGGGCTTCCACGTGCCGGGCTGGGCGGCCAGCCTCGCCGCCGGACTCGCGGTGATCGTCTTCATCGAGCAGCGGAGCGCACCGGTCGACGTGCAGGGCGAGTACGACCCGACCCAGCACGCGGTCTACCTCTTCGCCGGCTTCGCCGCCGTCGCCGTGCTGGCCGGCCTCTTCGGCACCGTCAAGACGGTACGCCGGGCCGTCGGCCGGTTCCGGCCGGTGGGTGACCCGGCGCTGCGCCGGGGCGGGGCCGCCGGAGTCATCGTCACGCTCGGCCTGGTGCTGTCGACGGTCTTCGCGGTCGCCGCCGGGATGCTGCTCGCGTCCGGCGGCACCGGGCCGGTGGCGCCGACCACCGGCATCGAGTGGACCGGTCTGGCCATGGGTGCCGCGCTGCTCGGCGGCGCCAGCGCCTTCGGGCGGCGGGGCGGGATCGCCGGCGGGCTGCTCGCGACCGTCGCGCTGGCCCTGTTCATCCGGTACGCCGACGAGCGTGACCTGGACATCGCGCCGACCGCCCTCGCCGCCGTGCTGGTGGCCGCCGGTCTGGTGGTGACCCGGCTGATCGAGGCGAACGGCCGCCCCCGGTCGTACGCCGAGCGGGACCGGGACTGGGTGGAGGAGCCGCCGACGGCGAGGGCGAGCTGGGACACCACCCAGCCCCAGCCGCCGGAGCCGTGGACCTCCTCGCTGCCCGGCCAGCCGACCGACCGCTGGGGCGGCGACCGCTGGGACGCGCCGGACCGGTGACCCGGGTGGCTGCCGGTCGAGAGCCGTAGTCCGACCGACGCTGGGACGCCCGCAGACCGGTGATCCGTCGGGGGCGGGGGTGCGGCTTGCGGCGGTTCGGGCGGATAGGCTCGGCGTTATGACGGAATCGGATCCCGAGTCTCGTACCACGCCGACCTTTGCCGAGCTGGATGCGCTGTCCACGGAGGAGTTGCGCGAGCGGGCCTTCGCGCTGGCCCGGGAACGGCGGGACATCGGCTTCTTCTGGTCGGTGATCCGGCACCTGCCGAACGCGGACGAGGCGGCGGCGCTGGACGGCTCGCCGAACGCGGCCGGACCGACCGTGGACGAGGCGGTCGCGCTCTGGCGGGAGTTCACCGGCCACGGCTACGAGGAGACCGCGCCGCTGCTCCGCGCCGCGTTCATCGACTATCTACAGAAGCACTGACCGGGACGCCGGCCGGGTGGATCCGCCGGCGGGAACGAGTCCGGTAAATCGCGCTATCGGTACGCCAATAGTGTGCATCGGTTGAAGTCAGGCGCATTCCGGGAAATCCGGCACCGGGTTTCGCGATCAGATTCCGCTGGGAATTACCCCGTGCATGGCTCTCACCAATAGGTACAAGACGGCCACGGGTGCGGGCACGCTCGCCGCACTCGTACTGGTCCTGGTCTTCGGCGGCCCCTGGTACGCCGACTGGGCCCGGGACGAGACCGACCCCGACACGGCGGGTGGCTGGTTCCTCCGGCTGCTCGCCTGGCCGGCCTGGCGGTTCGACTCGGACGACACGATCCAGAACGTCATCGCCGCCGACCTCAAGGCCATCCTGGTGGTGGTGCTCACCTGGGTCTTCCTCTACCTGCTGCCCGGCTCGCAACTGGCCCGGGCCCGGGGCACCCTCAGCCAGTTCCTCGCGGGCTGGTCGGCGTACGTCTTCGCCGGTGCGTTCGCGGCGCTGTTCGCCACGCTGATCGGCAGCAACCCGTCACTGCTGGGCGCCTTCCAGGCTGCCGGCAGCGGTGCCGCGTACGGCTTCTTCGTCGGCTGGATCATCGGCCTGGCCACCCTCGGCGGCTGGCGGGGCCGGCACTGAGTTCGCGCCGTGCCCGGGCACGACCTCGGCCCCCTGGGCGGGCGGACGCCCGCCCGACGGCGCCCGGAGTGACCGTTCGCCTCCCTCCCGCGACCGGATCACTCGGGGCGCCGGGTGCCGGCGGTGCCGGTGGTGTTCGCGCCGGTCGACCGGGGGATGTCCTGGACGGGCGACGTCGGCCTGCCCGCCGCGTCCGGAGATGGACGGGGCCGGCCCGCCCGGGCGGGGCGCCGGAGAGCGGCTATCCGCCGACCGGGTCGGCCGGGTAGTCGATGCTGAGGATCTGGTGCCGGCTCACCGTCCCGACCGGCTCGCCACCCTCGCCGGTCACCCGGGCGTCGTCCGAGTTGGTCCGCAGCAGCACCGCCAGCGCGTCGTAGAGCGACGACCCGAGCGGCACGGCCGGCAGCCCGCCGATGGTGGCCGGGTCGGCCGGCAGCGGACGGAGCAGGTCCCGGGTGACCGGGGTGACCGCGAGCCGCCGGATCGCCCGGTCGGTCCCGACGAACTCTCGGACGAACGCCGAGGCCGGCTCGCCGAGCAGGGTCGCCGGGTTGGCGTACTGCTCCAGCCTGCCGCCCTGGGAGAGCACCACGATCCGGTCACCGAGCCGGACCGCCTCGTCCAGGTCGTGGGTGACCAGCACGATCGTCTTGCGTACCTCTGCCTGGAGCCGCAGGAACTCCTCCTGGAGCCGGGCCCGCGCGATCGGGTCGACGGCGGAGAACGGCTCGTCCATCAGCAGCACCACCGGATCGGCGGCCAGGGCCCGGGCCACCCCGACCCGCTGCCGCTGGCCACCGGAGAGCTCGTGCGGATAGCGCGGGCCGAAGGTGGCCGGGTCGAGACCGACCAGGTCCAGCAGCTCCGTGGCGCGTTGCGCGATCCGGGCCTTCGGCCAGCCGAGCAGTCTCGGCACGGTGCCGACATTCGTGGTGATGGTCTGGTGCGGGAAGAGCCCGACGTTCTGGATCACGTAGCCGATCCGCCGCCGCAGCCGTACCGGATCGGCCCGGGTGACGTCCTCGTCGCCGAGCAGGATCCGCCCGGAGGTCGGCTCGATCAGCCGGTTGATCATGCGGAGCACGGTCGACTTGCCGCAGCCGGACGGCCCGATCAGTACGACCAGCTCGCCGGCCTTGACCTCCAGACTCAGCTCGCCGACCGCCACCGTGCCGTCGGGATACTGCTTGCGTACCTGGTCGAGGGTTATCGCGGCGGCACCCGTGGTGCCGGCGGGCCCGGCGGAGCCGGCCTCCGGGGTAACGTCCACGTATGTCCTTCCGGGTGATCGACCGGGCTGACCCGGGTAATCCGTGGTTCTCCTGGGACTATGTGCAGGGCAATTCGGAGACCATCCTCGCCGCACTGCGGGAGCACGCCTCCCTCACCGCCCAGGCCGTGCTGATCGCCGCCCTGGTGGCGATCCCGCTCGCCGTGCTGGCGTACTGGTTCCGGCCGCTCACCGGGCCGATTCTCGCACTCTCCGGTGTGCTGTACACGATCCCGTCGCTGGCGCTCTTCGCCTTCGTCGCACCGTACCTCGGGACGGGGACGGCGACGGTGCTGCTCGGGCTGGTCCTCTACGCCCTGCTGCTGATCATCCGGAACGCGCTCGCCGGCCTCAACCAGGTGCCGGCGGAGGTCCGGGACGCGGCCCAGGGCATGGGGTACGGCCGGTTTGCCCGACTGCTCCGGATCGATCTTCCGCTGGCGTTGCCGGGCATCTTCACCGGCCTGCGCCTGGCGACCGTCTCCACGGTGGCCCTGGTCACCGTCGGGGTACTGGTCGGGCACGGCGGGCTCGGGCAGCTCATCCTCGGCGGGTTCCGGAACAACTTCTTCAAGGCCGAGATCATGACCGGGACGCTGCTCTGCGTACTCCTGGCCCTGGTGC
Organism: Plantactinospora sp. DSM 117369; assembly: GCF_053764795.1. Taxonomy (NCBI): domain Bacteria; kingdom Bacillati; phylum Actinomycetota; class Actinomycetes; order Micromonosporales; family Micromonosporaceae; genus Plantactinospora; species Plantactinospora sp. DSM 117369. Next base: position 472,930 of record NZ_CM132446.1, read on the forward strand.
TGGACCTGGTCCTCGCCGGCCTCGGTCGGCTGCTCACCCCGTGGGCACGGCGTCGGGGAGCCGCTGGGTGAGCGCGAGGAGTGAGCCGGTGTTGCGAGCCCCGCAGTCGCGAACCGGAGGTGGGCAGGGGTGAGCGCGCGGAGTGAGCAGGTGTCGCGAGCCCCGCGGTCGCGGACCGGAGGTGGGCAGGGATGAACCCGATCGAGCAGGCCGTCGTCTGGCTCAACGACCCGCTGAACTGGACCAACCCCGGTGGTGTGCTCGACCGGCTGGTCGAGCACCTGGGCATCTCCGCCGCCGCCGTCGCGCTCGGCTGCCTGGTCGCCTGGCCGCTCGGGCTCTGGCTGGGCCACACCGGGCGGGGCGGCGGCATCGTGGTGCTGGTCTCCAACGTCACGCTGGCCATCCCGACCATCGCGCTGCTGACCATCCTGCCGCTGACCCTCGGCTTCGGTAAGCGGCCGGTGATCATCGCGTTGGCGGTCTTCGCGGTGCCACCGCTGCTGGCGAACGCGTACACCGGGATCCGGCAGGTCGATCCGGAGGTGCGGGATGCCGCGCGCGGGATGGGGCTCTCCGGCGGGCAGTTGCTGCGCCGGGTGGAGTTGCCGCTCGCGGTGCCCTACCTCGCGGCCGGGTTCCGGACCGCCGCGGTGCAGGTGGTGGCGACCGCCGCGCTCGCCTCGTTCGTCAACGGGGGCGGGCTGGGCCAGATCATCAGCGCCGGGTTCGGGCTGGGCATCTCGGTCGGCGGGGGTCAGATCCTGGCCGGCGGGCTGCTCGTCGCCCTGCTCGCGCTGCTGGTCGAGCTGGTCTTCGCGCTGGTGGAACGGCTGGTCACGCCCCGGCCACTGCGCCGCGCCCGACGCCGGATCATCCGGCGGGCCGACCAGCGGGCGGCGGCGGCGATCACCGGCTCCTGACCGCTAGGCCGGTGTGGGTCTGATCACCTTCCGCAGCCCCGGTGGGACCCGATCGGCCCGCCCAGCACGCGTGACTATCACACAGAGTGGTCAACTCTGTGCGAATCGTACCCCTTTGCGTGACGATCCGGTGACGAAGCGCGCCGCGGATTGTCGTACCTGACGAGAGGATGTTTCGTGAGAGGTCGCGGGCGACCGTCCTGACACGTCGCCCGTCGGACACGCGGCCGGCCCACCCGGGCCGCGCCGGGACACAGGAGGCGGGCGTTTTCATGCGTACACGTTCACGTCTGGCAGTCGGCGCCGCCGGTGCCGTCGTCGCGGCCGGCTTTCTCGCCGGCTGCGGTGGGGCCGGTTCCTCCGGCACCCAGGCCCCGGCCACCGGGGCGCAGGGCGCCGGTTGCGCACCGGTGGCGGGGTCGAGCCTGGTCGTGCTCGACGACGACAAGAAGCTCCAGAACACCGACAACATCATCCCGGCGATCAACAGCAAGGCGGCCCAGCCGCAGTTGGTCGCGGCCCTGGACAAGGTCTCGGACAGCCTCGACACCAGCAAGCTGATCGCCCTGAACAAGGCGGTCGACGTCGAGCGCAAGACCCCGAAGGTGGCCGCCGAGGAGTTCGCCTCGGCCAACAACCTCACCGCGGGCATCCCGACCGGCGGCACCGGCAACATCACGGTCGGCGCGGCCAACTTCAGCGAGAACCAGACCCTGGGCGAGCTGTACCGGATCGCCCTCACGGCCGCCGGCTACCAGGTCAAGGTCCAGCAGATCGGCAACCGCGAGCTCTACGAGCCGGCGCTGGAGAAGGGCGACATCCAGGTCGTCCCGGAGTACGCCGCGACGATGGCGGACTTCCTGAACAACAAGGTGAACGCGAAGGGCGGGGCCACCCCGCCGCCGATCTCCTCGCCGGATCTCAACCAGACGGTGACCGGGCTGAAGGCGGCCGGTGAGAAGGTCGGCATCACCTTCGGCAAGCCGTCGGCCGCCCAGGACCAGAACGCGTTCGCGGTCACCAGGGAGTTCGCCGACAAGTACGGCGTGCGGACGCTCAGCGAGCTGGCGGCGAAGTGCTCCGGCTCGGCGACCGTACTCGGCGGACCGCCGGAGTGCCCCCAGCGGCCGAAGTGCCAGGCCGGGCTGGTGCAGGTCTACAACTTCAACGCGGGCCGGTTCGACTCGCTCGACGCCGGTGGCCCGCAGACCAAGTCGGCGCTGACCACCGGCACGATCAGCGTCGGGCTGGTCTTCTCGTCGGACGGCGCGCTGGCCACGAGCTGACCGTCGGCGCGGGGGTGAACCTCCCGGGCGAGGAGCGGAGCTGACCGAGGGCCGGTCGATGTCACCGTACGTGGCGTCGGCCGGCCCCCGCTTTGCCGGCCGCCGCCATTTCGGTCCCCGGTAAGTGTGGGTAGGCTCGACTGCCATGTCAGCCCGCGAGGCCCCCGAGGGAACCCGCCGTAGGCCGCTGCTGACCGTCCTCTTCTGGGTCGGGGTGGGGCTGGCTCCGTTGGCCGCCCTGTTACTCCTGGTCGGACAGGGCAACGGGCCGCTGCGGATCGCGGCGGTGCTCGCCGTGCTGGCGGTCGTACTCATCGGACTGTCGATCACGTTGCGTGGCGACTCGGAGGGTGTCCGGCTGGACCTGGAGGAGACCCTCATCGAGGAACTCGACGACCTTCGGGGCGAGCTGCGCAACGACATCGCCACTGCTGCCCGGGCCACTCACAAGGCGTTCGGCGAGAAGCTGGAGGTCGTACGGGGCGACGTCGAGGCGCTGCGTGGCCAGCTCGACGCCGTCCGGGCCGGCGGGGCGGCGCCGGCCGCCTCCGCTCCCGCCGCGACGGCCGCCGCGACTGGTCCGGTCGGTGCCGCGGCGATGGTCGGCGGTGCGGCCGGTGCCGCCGGCGTGCCCGCCGGACGGACGTCGGCCGAGCCGGGCCAGAGCGGCTGGGCACCACCCACGGATCCGGGCCGGGCCGCGCGGATGCCGGACGAGCCGGCCCCGGCGGGCTGGGCGCCGGGCGGACCGGTTCGGGACGGCTTCGGCTCCCGCCCGGACGGGCCAGGCCGGGCGGTTGGGGGCGCGGCTCCGTCGCACGCTGCGGCTCCATCGCACGCTGCAGCTCCGTCGCACGCTGCGGCTCCGTCGCACGCTGCGGACCAGGGCGACACCGGCGAATTCCCCGGCCGGCCCGGCGGTGCCTACCAGGGCGGCAGCTACCGGGCGAGCGGCCATTCCGACGGCGGCCGGGCCGGGGCGGGCCGGGGACGGTACGGCCGGGACGACGGCACAGCGGGTGAGCCCGGGCAGTACGGCCACTCGTGGGCACAGGGCGCCCGGCCGCATCGGGGCGGCGCAGCGGGAATGCCGGGCAGTCCCGGAGGCGTGTCCGGGCCGCCGCTCGGCCGGGGCATCGTCCGGCACACGGAGACCGTGCAGGTGACCACCCGGCAGACCATCGTCGGCGGTCACGAGGACGACGAGCACGGGGCCGGTTACGGCGCCGGGACGTATGGCGGCGGCGTCTACGGCGGTGCCCATTCGGGCGGCTACGGAAACGGCGTCTACGGCGGCGGTGGCCAGGCCGGCGGCTACGGCGGCGGCGGTACGTACGGCGGCGGTACCTACGGCGGCGGCTACGGCGGTGCCGAGGAGCGGGCCGGCGGTCCGGGCCGGAGCCCTGACGAGCGCCGGTCCGGTGGCGGCTACGGCGGCGGTGACGAGCGCCGGTCCGGTGGCGGCTACGGCGGCGGTGACGAGCGCCGGTCCGGTGGCGGCTACGGCGGCGGTGACGAGCGTGGCGCACGCGGCTACGGCGGGGAGCGCCACGGCCCCGGTGGTGACGGCGGGGCAGGTCACGGCGGCGACGACCTGGCTGGTTACGGCCGCGGCGACGACCGCGCCGGCTACGGCGGTGGTGAGCGCGGCAGCTACGGAGCCGGCGACCAGGGCGGGGGTCACGGCGGCGGTACGTACGGCGGCGGTACGTACGGCGGTGGCGGCTACGGTGGCGGCGGCCGCGAGCGGGACGGGCGCGACGAGGACCTGGCCGACCCGCAGGCGGCGCGGGGTCGGCGGTCCGCCGAGCCCGCCGACGAGGGGCGGGACGCGCGGCCCGGCGGCGGCTGGCGCGGCCGCCCGGCCGAGCCGGAGCCGGAGACCGGTGACCCGGCCGACGACTCGTACTGGGCGGAACTGCGGGCCGGTGACCGCTGGGCCTCGGTACGCAGTGACGACCGGGGCCGGGAGGTCCGGATGGGCGAGCGGCGGGCGTCGATGCGGACCGACGAGTCGGGTACGGAACTCCGGGTCGAGGACCGCTGGGCGGAGATGCGCCGGGAGGAGCCGAGGCCGGACGAGAGCCGGCGGGCCGGTCGCCAGTGGTCGGAGCCCCGCAGCGACGACCGGCGGTCCGGCGGTCAGCACGGCTCCGGCGGTTGGTCCGGCGGCGACGGTGCCCGCCGCGGCGGTAGCAGCAACCTGGGCGACGGCCGGGGCTGGGAGCCGTCCGGCGGTGCTCCGGCGCTGCCCGCCGGAGGTGTGGACCCGGCCTCTGTCTGGGGTCCGCCCCGACAGGAGCCCGAGCCGGAGCCGGCCCGACGAGGGCGGCGGCACCGGGAGGACGAGGAGTACGGCTACCCGCCGCTGGACGAGTCGCCCCGGGCCGGCGGCACCCGGCGGTCGGAGTACGGCGGCTACCCCGCCGACGGCGACTGGCGCTGACCACCATCCCGGCGCCACCGGTCCGGGCCCACCCGTCCCCGCCACCCGTCCGTGGTCGGTCGTCCGCGGTCGGTCGTCTGCGGCTACTCGTCGGCAGGCACCCGGCGGCGCTATTTGTCGATGTCCCCGACGACGAAGAACATCGAGCCCAGGATCGCGATCAGGTCCGGCACCAGGCAGCCGGGGAGCAGCGTGGCCAGGGCCTGCACGTTGGCGTACGAGGCGGTGCGCAGCTTCATCCGCCACGGGGTCTTGTCGCCCCGGGACACCAGGTAGTAGCCGTTGATCCCGAGCGGGTTCTCGGTCCAGGCGTAGGTGTGCCCCTCCGGCGCCTTCACCACCTTGGGCAGCCGCACGTTCACCGGACCGCTGATCCGGTCGACCTGGTCCAGGCAGCGTTCCGCGAGGTCGAGTGAGACGTACGCCTGGTCGAGCAGGACCTCGAACCGGGAGTGGCAGTCACCGGCGCTCCGGGTGACCACCGGCACCTCCAGCGACCCGTACGCCAGGTAGGGCTCGTCGCGGCGCAGGTCGAGGTCGAGCCCGGAGGCCCGGGCGACCGGGCCGGAGGCGCCGTACGCGGCCGCATCGGCGGCGGAGAGCACCCCGACCCCGACGGTACGGGCCAGGAAGATGTCGTTGCGCCGGATCAGGTTGTCCAGGTCCGGCAGGCGGCGGCGCACCTCGCCGATCGCCGCCCGGGCCCGCCGGGTCCAGCCGGCCGGCACCTCCTCCTTGAGCCCGCCGACCCGGTTGAACATGTAGTGCATCCGGCCGCCGGAGACCTCCTCCAGCACCGCCTGGAGGGTCTCGCGTTCCCGGAACGCGTAGAACATCGGGGTGATGGCGCCGATCTCCAGCGGATAGGAGCCGAGGAACATCAGGTGGTTGAGCACCCGGTTCAGCTCGGCCAGGGCGGTACGCAGCCAGACGGCCCGCTCCGGCACCTCGATCCCCATCATCCGCTCGACCGCGAGCACCACGCCGAGTTCGTTGGAGAACGCCGACAGCCAGTCGTGCCGGTTGGCGAGCACGATGATCTGCCGGTAGTCGCGTACCTCGAAGAGTTTCTCCGCACCCCGGTGCATGTAGCCGACGATCGGCTCGCAGGAGATCACCCGCTCGCCGTCGAGCACCAGTTTGAGCCGGAGTACGCCGTGGGTCGACGGATGCTGCGGCCCGATGTTCAGCACCATGTCGGCGGTGTCGAGGCCCGCCCCGGTGCCGACGGTCAGCTCCCGCAGCGCGCCGGTGTCGGCAGTCATGCCCGCCATCGTGCCACGATCCGCCCGGCCGCATCGCCGGCCGAGTCGACCGCGGTCCCGTGACCGGCTGGCCGTCCGGTACGACGGGCCGGCGACCACGAGGTCATTTCGCGGCTCGTCCGGGTGCCGGTCCAGCGGGTTCTGGGTTGAGCCACCCGGACGGGCCCGGATCGACGTCGACCGGTTGGAGCAGCCACCAGTGGCCACCGAGGCCGCCCGGATCGGTCAGTTCGGCCGCTGTGGAGGCGCGGGCGAGCGCCCGGACGTAGCCGGCCGGGTCCGTCGAGGCCAGCGCCAGCGCGGGTCGCCGCCCGTCGGCCCCGAGCGCGCGCAGTGCCGTGTGCTGCTCGACCAGGGTGTACGGCCGGCCGGCCCGTGCCGTACCGGCTGCCGCCACCGCGTCCATCGCGACGTGCGCGGTCAGGTCACAGCTCCCGTCCGGTACCGGATCCACCTGCCGGCCGCTCCGGAACCCGGTGAGCGTGCCGTGCGGCGGGCGGGTGTCCCGCAGGTGTCCGTAGTCGATGGCGAGGGCCAGCCCCCGGTGCAGGCTGCCGACCGCCTCGGCCCAGGCGACGTCCCGGGGCAGCCCGATCTCGACCCGGCCCGGCAACGGCAGTTCCAGCTCGACCCGGCCCGGCAACGGCCCGTCTGGCGGGGTCGGCCACCAGCGGGCCAGCCACTCGGTCTCGGCCGCGTCGAGCGGGCCGCCGGGCGACTCCGCACCGGTGCCGGGGTCGACGAGAACCCGTCGCCAGCCGGCCGGGCCGGGTTCCGCGACGTCCAGCGGTACGTTGTCCAGCCACTCGGTCGCGAGCAGCAGCCCGACGACCCGCTCCGGCAGGTCCGAGCGCCAACCGATCGTCTCCGGCACCGAGTCCGGGCGAGCGGCCAGCTCGACCGCGGTCAGCCGGAGCCGGGCGGCGAGTTCCGGCGGGGCGAGCCGGGCCAGCGTGCCGAGCAGTTCACCCCGGCCGGCGCCGACGTCGACCACGTGCAGCGGGTCCGGCCGGCCCAGCGCGGCGTCGAGCCGGTCCAGCAGCCGCAGCAGGGCGCCGCCGAGCACCGGTACGGCATGCGCGCTGGTCCGGAAGTGCGCGGCCGGCCCGGCGCCGCTGACGAAGAACCCGTGGTCACCGTAGAGCGCGGTGGTCATCGCGGCTCGCCATCCGATCGGCACCGGCCCAGGTTATGCGGCGCCGACCCGCCACCGAACGCCACCGCCGGCATTGATCCTGATCCACCCGTCGAGTGGCGGTGGCGCCCCTGGTGGAGGGCGTCGCCGCCCCGACGGAGCGGGACCCGGCGAGCGGTGAAGGTTTTCACAACCCCTTGGTCCCGAGCTGGCCGGACGGCGCATACTTGCGATCGACCGGTACCACTTATCGAGGACTGGATCACCGCTATGAGCGCTTCCGCGCGCCCGCGTACCGCCGCCTCCGGCGGGTCGGCCCGGCCGACGGCCGCCGCCCCGAGCCGTGACCGCGCCGGCCAGGGCCAGCCGCATCCTTCGTTCCCCCGCCAGCTCACCGTCGGCCTGATCGGTGCCGGTCGGGTCGGTGCCGTGCTCGGTGCCGCGCTGGGCCGCGCCGGGCACCGGGTGGTCGCCGCCGCCGGGGTCTCGACCGCCGCCCGGGACCGGATCGACCGGCTGCTGCCGGGGACCGCCGTACGCCCCGCCGACGAGGTGGCCCGGGCCGCCGCCGACCTGCTGCTGGTCGCCGTACCGGACGACGCGCTGGCCCCGGTGGTCGCCGGGCTGGCGTCGACCGGTGCGCTCCGGCCGGGTCAGGTGGTGGCGCACACCTCCGGCGCGCACGGGCTCGACGTGCTCGCCCCGGCCGTCGCGGTCGGGGCGTACCCGCTGGCCCTGCACCCGGCGATGACCTTCACCGGTACCGCCGAGGACCTGCACCGGCTGGCCGGCATCTCGTACGGGGTGACCGTCCCGGAGTCGCTGCGTCCGTTCGCCGTCCGGCTCGTCGCCGACCTCGGCGGGGTACCCGAGTGGGTGGCCGAACCGGACCGCCCGCTCTACCACGCCGCTCTCGCGCACGGCGCGAACCATCTCGTCACGCTGGTCAACGAGGCGGCGGACCTGCTCCGCGCCGCCGGGGTGGCCCAGCCGGAGAAGGTGCTCGGTCCGCTGCTCCGGGCCGCCCTGGACAACTCGCTGCGGCTCGCCGACGCGGCGCTGACCGGGCCGGTGTCCCGGGGCGACGCCGGTACGATCGCCCGGCACCTGGACCGGTTGACCGCCACCGCCCCGGAGTCGGTGCCCGGCTACCTCGCGCTGGCCCGCCGCACCGCCGATCGGGCGATCGCGGCCGGTCGGCTCCGTCCGGCCGACGCCGAGTTCCTGCTCGGGGTGCTGGCCGACCGGGACCGGAAGGTGACCGCCGTGACCGGGGGGAGTGGGCCGAGATGACCACGGTGTTGCGTACTCGGGCGGAGCTGACGGCCACCCTGGGGCCGCTGCCCGGAAAGCTGGCGGTGGTGATGACCATGGGCGCCCTGCACTCCGGGCACGAGGCGCTGCTGCGGGCGGCCCGGGAGCGAGCGGACACCGTACTGGCGACGATCTTCGTGAACCCGCTCCAGTTCGGCCCGAACGAGGACTTCGACCGGTACCCCCGGACCTTCGACGCCGATGTGGCGCTCTGCCGGGCGGCCGGGGTCCGGTACGTCTTCGCCCCGTCCCGGGGGGAGTTGTATCCGGACGGCGAGCCGATGGTCAGGGTCGACCCGGGCAGCCTCGGCGAAGAGCTGGAGGGCGCCAGCCGCCCCGGCTTCTTCACCGGGGTACTGACCGTGGTGGCGAAGCTGCTCAACCTGCTCCGGCCGGACGTCGCGTTCTTCGGGGAGAAGGACTACCAGCAACTCACCCTGGTCCGCCGGATGGTCCGCGACCTGGAGCTGGACGTGGAGATCGTCGGCGTGCCGACCGTACGCGAGCCGGACGGGCTGGCGCTGTCCAGCCGCAACCGCTACCTCTCCGCCGAGGAGCGGATCTCGGCGCTGCGGCTCTCGGCGGCACTGCGGGCCGGCAGCGACGCCGCCGGGGCCGGCCGGGGTGCCGACGGTGCGCTCGCCGCCGCCTACCGCGCCTTCGGCGAGGGTACGACCGGCGCCAAGCTGGACTACCTGGTGCTGACCGCCCCGGACCTGGGCCCGGCACCGGCCACCGGACCGGCCCGGATGCTGGTGGCCGCCTGGGTCGGCTCCACCCGACTGATCGACAACATGCCGGTCGACCTGGCTCCGGTTTCCGCACCGGGCGGCTGAACCGTCGACCGCCCGTCGACCGCCCGCGAAACCCCGCACCACGGAGGACATGATCGATGTTCCGTACCATGCTCAAGTCGAAGATCCACCGGGCCACGGTGACCCAGGCGGACCTGCACTACGTCGGTTCGGTGACCGTCGACGCCGACCTGCTGGACGCCGCCGACCTGCTTCCCGGCGAGCAGGTCGCGATCGTGGACGTGACGAACGGGGCGCGGCTGGAGACGTACGTGATCGCCGGTGAGCGCGGCAGCGGCGTGATCGGCATCAACGGCGCCGCCGCGCACCTGGTGCACCCCGGCGACCTGGTCATCCTGATCTCGTACGGCCAGATGGACGATGCCGAGGCGCGGGCGTACCAGCCGCGGATCGTGCACGTCGACGCGGAGAACCGGATCCTCGACCTGGGCGCCGACCCGGCGGGCACGGTACCCGGGATGGTCGGCGACCCGGTCCGGGGCGACCTCGTCGCCACCGGCTGATCCGGCTGACGGCCGGTCGCCAGCCGTCTTCCTCGGCCTCCCCGGCGCGACCCGCCGGACGGATGATCTCGCCGTCCGGATGACCCCGCCGGTTAACGTAGGGTGCAGCCATCCGGACCGTTGGTCGCCCTGGGGAGGACGCGATGCGCCGTTGGACGAGCGCCCTGGCGCTGGCCGGGGCAGTGCTGCTCGGCGTCGCCGGCTGCGCGCCTCCGGGCGGCACGGACGGCGACCTCACCAACGCATGGGCTCCGGTCGGCGAGCCGACCGTCTTCACCCCGGCGGCCGAGACCTGCCATTCGGCGGACTTCTCCGAGACGGTCTACCTGTCGTCGTACGTGCCGGTGGACTGCACCACCAACCATCGGCTGGAGACCGTGCACGTGGGCACGTTCGCCGGGGCGGCGGGCGAGGCGGAGAAGCCGCCGGCACCGGGCTCGCCCCAGTTCACCACCGCGTACGCCGAGTGCGACAGCCGGGCGCGCGCCTTCCTCGGCGCCGACTGGCGTACCGGCCGGCTCTGGCTCGGGGTGGCGGTGCCCTCGCCGAAGGGCTGGGCGGCCGGGGCCCGGTGGTTCCGCTGTGACATGACCGAACTGTCCAACGTCGAGGAGGACGGCGACGCGGTCGGCCGGACGGCGAGCCTGAAGGGCGCGCTGCGCCAGGCCGGGCCGCTGCGGCTGGGCTGCTACGCCACCACCCTGACCCGGACCGAGACGATCGACCGGATGCCCCCGGTGGAGTGCTCGGCCCGGCACAACAGCGAGTTCACCGGGGTGTGGCGGGCACCGGCGACCTTGAAGTACCCGACGGCGGACCGCGACTGGCAGCCCTTCTACGACGGCTGCTACACCGTCGCCGCCCGGTTCGTCGGGGTGTCGCAGAGCACGATCCGGTTCCGTACCGGCGTCGTGACGCTGCCCGGCGGGCGGGACGACTGGACGGCGGGCAACCGGGGGGTCCGGTGCTACCTGTGGGTCTCGGACGGCAAGTTCACCCGCTCGCTGAAGGGCGCCGGCGCGGCCGGCCTGCCGATCCGGACCGGCTGATCCCGGTCGATCAACCCGCCTGACCTGCACCGTCACGGCCGGGCGCCCCGGTCGATCGGAGCGCGCCGTCCCGGCCGGCCGTCGGCCCGCTCTGGAGCGGACGGCCCGTACGTCCGGATCGGGGAGCGTCGTAGGCCACTTCTCCCGGCCCCGGGCCACCCGACCCCGCCGGTACGCGGTTGACTGGAGTGATGCAGTTTCCGACCGTCGACCTGCCGGTGGTACCCCGGCTGCTGGCCGCGCCGGCACCCGGCTGGGTGGAGACGACCGACGTGATCGTGATCGGGTCGGGCATCGCCGGGCTCACCGCCGCACTGCACCTGCGCGAGGCGGGACTGCACGTGACCGTGGTGACCAAGGTCAACATCGACGACGGCTCCACCCGGTGGGCGCAGGGCGGCATCGCGGCCGTACTCGATCCGCTGGACACCCCGGCCGCGCACGCCTCCGACACCGAGCTGGCCGGGGTCGGGCTCTGCGACCCGGCGGCGGTCCGGGTACTGGTGGAGGAGGGGCCGACCCGGCTGCGGGAGCTGATCCGGGCCGGTGCCGAGTTCGACCGCAACCCGGACGGCTCGCTGATGCTGACCCGGGAGGGCGGGCACCGGGCGGACCGGATCGTGCACGCCGGCGGCGACGCGACCGGGGCCGAGGTGCAGCGGGCGCTGCACGCCGCGGTCGGCCGGGATCCCTGGATCCGGCTGGTGGAGCACGCCCTCGTCCTCGACCTGCTCCGGGCCCCGGACGGCGGCTGGGCCGGTCCCGGCCGGGCCTGCGGGATCACCCTGCACGTGCTCGGCGAGGGCAGCGAGGACGGGGTCGGTGCGATCCTGGCCCGGGCGGTGGTGCTGGCCACCGGCGGGATGGGGCAGGTCTTCGCCGCCACCACCAACCCGGCGGTCTCCACCGGGGACGGCGTCGCGCTGGCGATGCGGGCCGGTGCCGCCGTGACCGACCTGGAGTTCGTCCAGTTCCACCCGACCGCGCTGATGGCGCCGGCCGCACCCGGCAGCGGCGGCGTCCCGGCCCGGGCCGCCCAGCAGCCGCTGGTCTCCGAGGCGCTGCGCGGCGAGGGCGCGCACCTGGTCGACGCGGACGGCAAGCGGTTCATGGTCGGCCAGCACGAGCTGGCCGAGCTGGCCCCCCGGGACGTGGTGGCCAAGGGGATCCACCGGGTACTGCTGGCCACCGGCGCCGACCACGTCTTCCTGGACGCCCGGCACCTCGGCGCGGAGTTCCTGGCCCGGCGCTTCCCGACCATCGTCGCCTCCTGCCGCTCGGCCGGGATCGACCCGGCCGAGCAGCCGATCCCGGTCGCCCCGGCCGCGCACTACGCCTCCGGCGGGGTACGCACCGACCTGCACGGCCGCACCTCCATCCCCGGCCTGTACGCCTGCGGCGAGGTCGCCTGCACCGGCGTGCACGGCGCCAACCGGCTGGCCAGCAACTCGCTGCTGGAGGGGCTGGTGTTCGCCCGCCGGATCGCCCAGGACATCGCCCGGGACCTGCCGGCACAGGCCGAACCGGCTCCGACCGGGGCGTGGCGGGGCGGCGAGGGTGCGACGGTCGACCCGGCGGTGCGGGAGCGGCTGGCCCGGGCGATGACCCGGGGTGCCGGGGTGCTCCGCTCCGCCGACTCGCTCCGGGCGACCGCCGCCGAGCTGGGCACCCTCGGCGCGACCCGGGGTGCGCCGCGTACCGCGAGCTGGGAGGCGACCAACCTGGTCACGGTGGCCGCGGCGCTGGTCGGCGCCGCGTACGCCCGGCAGGAGACCCGGGGCTGCCATTGGCGCGAGGATTACTCGGAATCACGCGACGATTGGCTCGGGCACCTGGTCGGGTCGATCGGTCCGGCGGGTCACCTGCAACAGGACTGGGAGGCACTGTGCTGACGGACTCGACCACGCGGGCGCTGCGCTCGGCCGGGCTCGACCCGGTGGAGGTGGAACGCATCGCCCGGGCGGCGCTGGACGAGGACCTGGGGCCGGAGCGGCTGGACGTGACAAGTCTGGCCACCATCCCGGACGACCAGGTCGACACCGCCGACGTAGTGGCCCGGGCCGACGGCGTGGTGGCCGGGCTGGCCGTGGCGGCGGCCGTCTTCGAGCTGGCGGCCGGCCCGCGCGTACGGGTGCTGCCGGTGGCCACCGACGGTGCCGAGGTCGCCGTGGGAGACGTGCTGGCCACGGTCACCGGGCCGACCCGGGGGCTGCTCACCGCCGAGCGGACCGCGCTGAACCTGCTCTGCCGGATGTCCGGGGTGGCGACACACACCCGGGCCTGGGTGGCGGCGCTGGGCGGCAGCAAGGCGACCGTGTTGGACACCCGAAAGACCACTCCGGGACTGCGCCCGCTGGAGAAGTACGCGGTCCGGGCCGGCGGCGGGGCCAACAAGCGCCTCGGGCTGTACGACGTGGCGATGATCAAGGACAACCACAAGCTGGCGGCCGGGGGTATCGCCGCGGCGTACCGGCGGGTGCGGGAGGCGTTCCCGGCGGTGCCGATCCAGGTCGAGGTGACCACGGTGGCCGAGGCGGTGGAGGCGGTGGAGGCCGGCGCCGACTTCCTGCTCTGCGACAACATGTCCCCGGCGCTGCTGACCGAGGTGGTCGCGGCGGTGGGTGACCGCGCCGAGCTGGAGGCGACCGGCGGGCTGACCCTGGCCACCGCAGCCGAGTACGCGGCCACCGGCGTCGACTACCTCTCGGTTGGGGCGCTGACGCACTCCTCGCCTATCTTGGACATCGCACTGGACCTCCGCTCGCGCGCCGCGTAGCGGCGGGACGCGCCACGACTCGGGGTTCGGACTGACGACATGCTGCTCTGTATCGACATCGGCAACACCAACACCGTGCTGGCGACCTTCGAGGGCGAGAAGCTGGTGCACTCCTGGCGGATCAAGACCGATGCCCGGTCCACCGCCGACGAGCTGGGTCTGAAGCTGCGCGGCCTGCTGGCCGGGGACGCGGTGGAGATCACCGGGGTGGCCGCCTGCTCGACCGTGCCGGCCGCGCTGCGCTCGCTGCGTACGATGCTGGCCCGCTACTACGGCGACATCCCGAACGTGATCGTCGAGCCGGGGGTGAAGACCGGGGTGCAGTTGGCGATCGACAACCCGAAGGAGGTCGGCGCCGACCGGGTGGTCAACACCCTGGCGGCGTACACCCTCTACGGCGGGCCGTCGATCGTGGTCGACTTCGGCACCACCACCAACTTCGACGTGATCAGCGGCCGGGGGGAGTTCCTCGGCGGCGCGTTCGCGCCCGGCATCGAGATCTCCTTCGACGCGCTGGCCGCCCGGGCGGCCCAGTTGCGCAAGGTCGAGCCGGCGGTACCCCGTTCGGTGATCGGCAAGAACACCGTCGAGTGCCTCCAGGCCGGGATGTACTTCGGCTTCGCCGGCCAGGTGGACCGGATCGTCGAGCGGATGGTCGGTGAGCTGGGCGAGGTGCGGGCGGTGATCGCCACCGGCGGGCTGGCGCCGCTGGTGATCGGCGAGTGCCGGACGATCACCAACCACGAGCCGATGATCACGCTGATCGGGCTGCGCATGGTCTACGACCGCAACCGCTGACACCCCTGCGGCTCGGCCCCCGCCGGCCGGCTCGGCGTCCCCGATCGCCGGAAAGCTGGCCCGGCTCAGCGTCCCCGATCGCCGGAGAGCCGGTCGGCTCAGCGCCGCCGGCCCCGGAAGACCAGCGTCCGGTACGGCAGCTCGAAGCTCTCCCGCCCGGCCAGCTCCGGATGGCCGGCGGTCAGCTCCCGGATGGCGGCCGCCACCTCCCGCTGCCGCTGCGGGCTGGCGGTGAGGTAGTGCGACCGGGTGCTTATCATCCCGACCAGGCTCTCCGGGGTGAGCGTGACGCTGTGCCGGAACTCGTTCCGTTCCACCGGCGCGAAGGCCGGGCCGTAGCCGTCGATGCCGGGTCCGTCGTTCCGGGCGCCGCGCCCGCCGAGCAGCTCGACGGTGATCGCGGTCAGTTCGGCCACCCAGGGCACCGACTCGTCCCGGTGGTTGAAGATCGCCGCATACGTCCCGCCGGGGCGCAGCAGCCGGGCCCCCTCCGCGTGCGCCACCGGATGGTCGAACCAGTGGTACGCCTGCCCGGCGACGACCGCGTCCACCGACCCGTCCGGTAGCGGCACCCGTTCGGCCGAGCCGGCCCGGGCCACCGTGCCCGGGGTGGCGGTGTCGAGCCTGGCCCGCATCCCCGGGTCCGGCTCGACCGGCGTCACCCGGTAGCCGAGCCGCAGCAGTACCCGGGTGAGGATGCCGGTGCCGGCGCCGAGGTCCAGCACCGCGGCCGGGGCGGGGCGGCCGACCGCCCACTCCACCGCCGGCTCCGGATAGCTGGGCCGGTACCGGTCGTAGCTCTCGGCCGCGGCCCCGAAGGAGAGGGCGTGGGACTGGTCGACCATGCCTGGAGGTTATCCAGTGCCCCGCCGCCGGCGCACTTGAGTACGCTCGGGGCCGAACTCCGCCGACAATTCCCGAGGAAGCATGCCGTGAGCCAGCAGATCCCGAACCCCGCCGACCCCGTGGACGACCTTCCCGAGCAGATGCGGGTACGCCGGGAGAAGCGGGACCGCATGCTCGCCGAGGGCGTCGAGCCGTACCCGGTGGGATATCCGCGTACCGCGACTCTCGCCGAGATCCGGGCCCGCTACGCGGACCTCCCGACCGACACGGCGAGCGGGGACGTCGCCGCCGTCACCGGCCGGGTGATCTTCGTACGCAACACCGGCAAGCTCTGTTTCGCCACGCTGCGGGACGGCGACGGCACCGAACTCCAGGCGATGCTCTCGCTCGACCGGGTCGGCCCGGACCGGCTCGACGCCTGGAAGCGGCTGGTCGACCTCGGCGACCACGTCGGGGTGACCGGTGAGGTGATTACCAGCCGGCGCGGGGAGCTTTCCGTGCTCGCCGATTCCTGGGAGCTGACCGCGAAGGCGCTCCGGCCGCTGCCGGTGGCACACAAGCCGCTTAGCGAGGAGGCCCGGGTCCGGCAGCGTTATGTCGATCTGATCGTGCGGCCCCGGGCCCGCGAGATGGTACGCACCAGGGCGGCGACGCTGCGTAGTCTGCGCGATTCGCTGCACGCCCGGAGTTTCATCGAAGTGGAAACCCCCATGCTGCAGCCGCTGCCGGGCGGGGCCACGGCCAGGCCATTCGTGACGCACAGCAATGCGTTAGACACGGATCTGTATCTGCGAATCGCCCCCGAGCTTTTTCTCAAGCGGGCGGCGGTCGGCGGCATCGACCGGGTCTTCGAGATCAACCGTAACTTCCGTAATGAGGGGGTCGACTCTTCGCACTCCCCGGAGTTCGCCATGCTCGAGGCGTACGAAGCGTACGGTGACTACGACACCATGGCGACCCTCACCCGTGACCTGGTGCAGGCCGCCGCGTTCGCCGCGGCCGGGTCGCATGTGGTGACGCACGCCGACGGTACCGAGTTCGACCTCGGCGGCCAGTGGCGTTCGGTGACCCTCTACGGCACCCTTTCGGAGGCGCTCGGCGAGGAGGTCACCGTCCGCACCGGCATGGCCGACCTGCTGGGATACGCGGAAAAGGTCGGTCTCGCGGTCGACCCGCAGTGGAGCCCGGGCAAGCTCGCCGAGGAGCTTTTCGAGGAACTGGTCGTACCGACGTTGCGCCAGCCCACCTTCGTCCGGGACTACCCGGAAGAGACCAGCCCGCTGGTCCGGGCGCACCCCGACGAGCCGGGGCTCACCGCGAAATGGGACCTCTACGTGCTCGGTTTCGAGCTGGCCACCGGCTACACGGAGCTGGTCGACCCGGTGGTGCAGCGGGAGCGGCTGGTGGCCCAGGCCCAGCGCTCGGCCAAGGGCGACGACGAGGCCATGCGGCTCGACGAGGACTTCCTGCGGGCCATGGAGTACGGAATGCCGCCGCTCGGGGGCATGGGAATGGGAATCGACCGGCTGCTGATGGCCCTCACCGGCCTCGGAATTCGGGAAACCATCCTCTTCCCGATGGTCCGCCCGGAGTAGTTGCCGCCGAGCGGCTTGTCGCGTAGTTTCGCCGTCCTATTGACGGAGCAAGCATCTAACGGGCTATTGTGCTCTTGTTTGCGGCGAACCTGCTCGAAAGGATAGCGACACGTGGCCAAGCAGATCATTCACAAGCTGGTCGATGACCTGGACGGCGGAGACGCGGACGAGACCGTCAAGTTCTCGCTCGACGGCGTGCAGTACGAGATCGACCTGTCGGACAAGAACGCCGGCAAATTGCGGGAGCTATTCGCCCCGTACGTCGCGGCCGGCTCGAAGGTGGGCCGGGGCGGCGTGGTGGTCGGTGGTCGTGCCGCACGGGGGCGGGGTGGCGCCACCGCCGACCGCGAGCAGAACAAGGCGATCCGGGCCTGGGCCAAGAAGGAAGGCAAGGAGATCTCCGACCGCGGGCGGATCCCGCAGGAGATCGTGGACGAGTACCACGCCAAGGCGGGCCGCTAGGCGTCGTGCTTCCTTGATCCCTCGCGCGGGGTGGGTGGACGAGTGCTCGTCCACCCACCCCGCGCTCCTTTGCCTGTTGCGAGCTATATGAGTAAATTGGGGTAAGTGTCCGCTTTGTCGACGGTCGGTGATCCCGGTCGCTCTCCGGCCCTGCCGCGTACTACCCCGGTTGGGGTGGGGTGCTGCCGCGCGGCTCGCCGTCCTCGGGGAACGATCATGCCGACCCGGGAACATCCTGGCGACCCCGGCGTTGTCCACAACCAGTGGACGAAGTTGTCCACAGCCTGTGGATGACGCGGGGCCGCGTCGCCCGGGCAGGGGCTCGAATTTCGCTCTGCGCGTACAGCGGATGGTCTGGGAAGCATCGCTGAGCGTGGGCGGTTGGGAAAAACGTCGCGTACGTGGCTCATTCCGGGAACACACGACCTCAGGAGAGTCGGCTCGCGGCGATAGAGTAAGGGAGCACGGACGTCCGCCCCGGACGTCCGGGTGGTGGCCCCGCCACGATGCTTGGACCATCAAGATCGAGTGCGCACGGCACGTGAGGAGCACGAGGGCATGTTCGAGCGGTTCACCGACCGAGCGCGGCGGGTTGTCGTCCTGGCCCAAGAAGAGGCCCGGATGCTCAACCACAACTACATCGGTACGGAACACATCCTGCTAGGTCTCATCCACGAGGGTGAAGGCGTCGCGGCGAAGGCCCTGGAGAGCCTGGGGATCTCGCTGGAGGGCGTCCGCCAGCAAGTCGAAGAGATCATCGGTCAGGGCCAGCAGGCGCCGAGCGGGCACATCCCGTTCACGCCGCGGGCCAAGAAGGTGCTGGAGCTGTCGCTGCGTGAGGCGTTGCAGCTCGGCCACAACTACATCGGTACGGAGCACATCCTGCTCGGCCTGATCCGCGAGGGCGAGGGCGTCGCCGCCCAGGTGCTGGTCAAGCTCGGCGCCGACCTCAACCGGGTCCGCCAGCAGGTGATCCAGCTCCTCTCCGGCTACCAGGGCAAGGAGCCGGCAGCGGCCGGCACCGCGCCGGGCGAGGCCGCGCCGTCGACCAGCCTCGTGCTGGACCAGTTCGGTCGCAACCTGACCCAGGCGGCCCGGGAGGGCAAGCTCGACCCGGTCATCGGTCGGGAGAAGGAGATCGAGCGGGTGATGCAGGTGCTCTCCCGCCGTACCAAGAACAACCCGGTCCTGATCGGCGAGCCCGGGGTCGGCAAGACCGCGGTCGTCGAGGGGCTGTCCCAGCGGATCATCAAGGGCGAGGTGCCGGAGACGCTCAAGGACAAGCAGCTCTACACGCTTGACCTGGGCGCCCTGGTCGCCGGCTCGCGATACCGCGGTGACTTCGAGGAGCGCCTGAAGAAGGTGCTCAAGGAGATCCGCACCCGCGGCGACATCATCCTGTTCATCGACGAGATCCACACCCTGGTGGGTGCGGGTGCCGCCGAGGGCGCGATCGACGCGGCAAGCATTCTCAAGCCGATGCTGGCCCGTGGCGAGCTGCAGACCATCGGCGCGACGACGCTGGACGAATACCGCAAGCACCTGGAGAAGGACGCCGCCCTGGAGCGGCGGTTCCAGCCGATCCAGGTGGGTGAGCCGTCGCTGGCGCACACCATCGAGATCCTCAAGGGGCTGCGGGACCGCTACGAGGCGCACCACCGGGTGAGCATCACCGACGCCGCGCTGGTCGCGGCGGCGACGCTCGCCGACCGGTACATCTCCGACCGGTTCCTGCCGGACAAAGCGATCGACCTGATCGACGAGGCCGGTGCCCGGATGCGGATCCGCCGGATGACCGCGCCGCCAGACCTGCGCGACTTCGACGAGCGCATCGCCCAGGTGCGCCGCGACAAGGAGTCCGCGATCGACGCGCAGGACTTCGAGCGGGCCGCCCAGCTGCGGGACAAGGAGAAGCAGCTCCTCGGCCAGAAGGCGCAGCGGGAGAAGGAGTGGAAGGCCGGCGACCTGGACGTGGTGTCCGAGGTCGACGACGAGCAGATCGCCGAGGTGCTGGCGAACTGGACCGGCATCCCGGTCTACAAGCTCACCGAGGAGGAGACCTCCCGGCTGCTCCGCATGGAGGACGAGCTGCACAAGCGGGTCGTCGGCCAGGAGGACGCGGTCAAGGCGGTCTCGAAGGCCATCCGGCGTACCCGGGCCGGCCTGAAGGACCCGAAGCGGCCGTCCGGCTCGTTCATCTTCGCCGGCCCGTCCGGCGTCGGTAAGACCGAGCTCTCCAAGGCGCTCGCCGAGTTCCTCTTCGGCAGCGAGGACGCGCTGATCCAGCTCGACATGTCCGAGTTCCACGACCGGTACACCGTGTCGCGGCTGGTCGGGGCGCCCCCCGGCTACGTCGGCTACGACGAGGGTGGCCAGCTCACCGAAAAGGTGCGCCGCCGGCCGTTCTCGGTGGTCCTGTTCGACGAGATCGAGAAGGCCCACCCGGACGTCTTCAACACCCTGCTCCAGATCCTGGAGGACGGGCGGTTGACCGACGGCCAGGGCCGGATCGTGGACTTCAAGAACACGGTCATCATCCTGACCACCAACCTGGGCACCAGGGACGTGGCCAAGGCGGTCTCGATGGGCTTCCAGGCCTCCGAGGACAACGACTCGAACTACGAGCGGATGAAGCAGAAGGTCAACGACGAGCTGAAGCAGCACTTCCGGCCGGAGTTCCTCAACCGGATCGACGACACGATCGTGTTCCACCAGCTCAACCAGACCGAGATCCTCTCGATCGTGGACATCATGATCCAGCGGATCGAGACCCAGCTCCGCAACAAGGACATGGGCCTCGAGCTGACCGACAACGCCAAGAAGTACCTGGCGAAGAAGGGCTTCGACCCGGTGCTGGGCGCCCGGCCGCTGCGGCGGACGATCCAGCGCGACATCGAGGACAACCTGTCGGAGCGGATCCTGTTCAACGAGCTGACCCCGGGCCAGATCGTGGTCGTGGACTGCGAGGGCGACCCGGACAACGTCGACAAGTCCAAGCTGGTGTTCCGCGGCGCGGACAAGCCGGTCCCGGTGCCCGACGCGGTGCCGGCCGACCTCGGCAACACCGCCGCGGCCGGCGCGGACGAGTAGCCGAGCGGCAGCTCAGGTAACAAACGGTTCGGCCCGGTGGCAATCGCCACCGGGCCGAATTCGTCTCCGTGGCGTGGACTATCCGTCAGTGCCCTCGCCGGCCAGCACACAGGTGTCGTCGACCATCTCGACCAGGCCGTCCTCGATCAGTCCGGCCAGGGCCCGGGAGCGTTGCAGGTCGTCCGACCAGACCAGGTCCAGCCGGGACCGGGGCACCGGGCCGGTCGTCTCGCGGAGTACGGCCAGCAGCTTGCCCCGGACCTGCCGGTCGGTGCCGGCGTACCGCTGCGGGCGGCGGGTCGGGCCGGACGGCGCGGTACGCCCCGACGCACGCCAGGCGCAGCGGTCGGCCAGTGGACAGTCGGCGCACCGGGGTGCCCGGGCGGTGCAGACCAGCGCCCCCAGCTCCATGAACGCGGCGCTGGCCCGGGCCGCCCGCTCCGGTACCGCCGGCAGCAGCGCCTCGGTGGCGACCAGGTCGGCCGGACGGGTCGCCGGCCCCGCATCCGGCTCTCCGGCGACGGCCCGGGCCACCAGGCGCCGTACGTTGGTGTCCACCACCGGGTGCCGCTGCCCGTACGCGAACGCCGCCACCGCCCGGGCCGTGTAATCGCCGACACCGGGCAGCGCCAGCAACTCCGCCAGCCCGGTCGGCACCTCGCCGCCGTGCCGCGCCAGCACGGCCACCGCGCACTCGTGCAGCCGCAGTGCCCGTCGGGGATAGCCGAGCCGCCCCCACATCCGGATCGCCTCGGCCGGAGTGTCGCCGGCCAGGTCCGCCGGCCGGGGCCACCGGGTCAGCCAGGCCCGCCAGGCGGGTAGCACCCGTACCACCGGGGTCTGCTGCAACATGACCTCGCTGACCAGGATCGGCCACGCCCCGATGCCGGGCTCCCGCCAGGGCAGGTCGCGGGCGTTCTCGTCGTACCACCGGATGGCGTCGGCGGCGAGCTGCGTTGTCGACATGGCACCGTCGATCCTGTCATGCCGGCGCGGCGGGAGGCCGTGCCGGGCGCCGGACCCGGAGGCCGTGCCGGGCGCCGGTTGTGGGTCCGTCCCGGAGCGTGGGCCGGATGCCGGGTCGGGCCGCGGACGGGGCGGATGATCGGGCAGACTGCCCGGATGAACGAGCTCGCGATCACCGTCATCGGTCCGGACCGGCCCGGCATCGTGGCCGACGTGACGGAGGCGCTCGCCCAGGTCGGGGCCAACCTGACCGACTCGACCATGACCCGGTTGCGCGGGCACTTCGCGATGACGCTGATCTGCGTCGGCCCGTCCGGTGCCGATGCGGAGGCCGCGCTGGCCCCGGTCGTCGCGGACGGCCCGCTGGTGGCGACGGTCCGCCAGGTCGGCGCCGAAGCGACGAGTACGCCGTTCGGCGAGCCGTACCTGATGGCCGTGCACGGCGCCGACCGGCTCGGCATCGTCGCCGCGCTGACCCGGGTACTCGCCGAGGCCGGCGGGAACGTCACCGACCTGACCACCCGGTTGACCGGTCCGCTCTACGTCCTCCTCGCCGAGGTGGAGCTGCGGCCGGATACGGCCGAGGAGGTCGCCGCCCGGCTGGCCGAGGTGGCCGCCGGGCTGGACGTGGAGGTCACCCTGCGGCGAGCCGACTCGGATCTGCTGTGACTTCCTCCCCGCCGTAGAGCTCAGGGGCGGAGAGTCCCTGGGGCGCCCCAGGGGGTTCCTGTTTCCCAGCCGACCGCAGAAGGGAGAACCCTTGCTGTCTTACGTCAGCTCCGCAGGCATCGCCGGGATGACTCCCGGCTACGGCTCGACCAGCCGCAAGGATGTTCTTGGCCGCGTGGTGGTCCCGAACCGCCAGGCGCCCGTCGGTCCTCGCGACGTACAGTGCGCCGTCCCGGATGCGGAAGGCGGAGCGGGTGTAGGGCGCCGACTGGCGGCCGCCGCGGGACTTGAAGCGCGGATAGCGGGCAGGGCCGGCGAAGAAGTTCGCGAACGCGGTGCGCTGGTGGCGCAGGGTCTGCTGCAACGGCACGGAGGAGACCTCGGACAGGAACGCCAGCTCGGCTGTCGGGTAGCCCCGACACTTGTACGCCGTACGCACGTACGAAGCTCTCCCGAGGAGGGGCGTTGAGTAAGACGACACGCCGGAGGTCCCAGGCCGTCGCCTCCGGATCGTCCCGGCTCCGCCGGGCCGCTCCTGACGGAGTCCGGATTCCTCCCCGGCCTGAACGCCGGGACATCCTCCGGAGATTCTGGTGACGGCGAAGGACGATTCCGGGGTGGCCGAGGAGGGCGGCCTGGGCGACTGGAGACCCGAGCTGCTCGGCGACCAGGGCACGGTACGCCCGGTGGTGACCGCACCGGCCGGCGTGTTGAGCCGGATCGGTGCCACCGTCGACCCCTGCGACGACGAGGTGGTGCGGCTCGCCGCCGACCTGGTGGCCACCATGCGGGTCTCACCCGGCTGCGTCGGCCTGGCCGCGCCGCAGATCGGGGTCGGGGCCCGGCTCTTCGCGGTGGACGTGACCGGGCATCCCAAGACCGTCACCTCGCACGGCACCTTCGTGCTCTGCAACGCCGAGGTCGTCGAGGCGAGTCGCTGGCGGCCGGGGCGGGAGGGCTGCATGTCGGTTCCCGACCTCACCGGCGACGTGAAGCGGGCCAGCCGGGTGGTGGTGCAGGGGGTCCTGCCCGGCACCGGGGCGGCGGTCCGGCTGGTCACCGACGGCTTCGAGGCGCGGGCGCTCCAGCACGAGATCGACCACTGTGCCGGCCGGCTCTTCCTGGACCGGGTGGCCGGCGCGCACGCGGTCTACCAGCGCAAGGTCTATCTTTGAGCGGCAGCGCCGACACGGCGTGCTGGGCCTCCGGCGCGTCGCGGGGGTCCGGGCCACGCGTGCCGATACGGTGAAACCATTATGCGTCTGACGGTTGGCCCCCTTCCGCCCGCCGTGTATTGGCGGCGTCGAGCCGTCGTGCTCGGCGCCATGTTGCTCTTCCTGATCGTGTTGCTCTACTCCTGCATCAACACAGGTGGGGCGGACGACTCCGGCAGGGGCAAGACAGCCAACCCTGGGCCGTCGCCCACGCTCACCCCACACGTCGACCCGTCGGCGTCCGGCCCTCCCGACTCGGGCGCCCCGGAGTCGGGTGCTCCGGGCGGCGGCGAGCCGTCCGACGTGCCTCCGGCGGACGGGGAGGACTCCGTCGAGCCGGCGGGCGGCGGTCAGGTGCCGACGGCACCGCCGCCGGTCGACAACGAGTGCACCGACCAGGAGATCTCGGTGACTCCGGTGCCCTCGCAGACCTCCGCGCAGCGGGGCGAGCCGATCGAGCTGCGACTCAGAATCAAGAACGTGTCCGACCGGACCTGCAACCGGAACGTCGGCGCCGACCTCCAGGAGCTCTACATCAAGTCCGGGGCCCGCAAGGTCTGGTCGTCGGACGTGTGCAACGCGGTCCGGTCCAACGACGTACGGCCGTTCCCGCCCAGCCACGAGAACGAATACACCGTCTCCTGGAACGGGCGGGAAAGCTCCAAGTGCGCCAACCAGGTCGCCAACGGGCCCTATCCGGTGGCCGGCACTTACCAGCTCTTCGGTCGGCTCGGCAACAAGCTCAGTAACCCGGTCCGGATAACCATCACCGGCTGACCGGCGGCACCCTCCCGGCACCGCCGAACCGGCCGGTTCGGACGGTCCGACCGGTGCCGGCAGCCGGGGTCAGACGTAACGCTCCAGGATGGACGCTTCGGCCAGCCGGGACAGCCCTTCCCGTACGCCCCGGGCGCGGGCGTCACCGACCCCGTCGACGGCCTGCAGGTCCTCCACGGTGGCGCCGAGCAGCCGTTGCAGGCTGCCGAAGTGGCCGACGAGCCGGTCGACGACCAGCCCGGGCAGCCGGGGCACCTTGGCGAGCAGCCGGAA
Organism: Plantactinospora sp. DSM 117369; assembly: GCF_053764795.1. Taxonomy (NCBI): domain Bacteria; kingdom Bacillati; phylum Actinomycetota; class Actinomycetes; order Micromonosporales; family Micromonosporaceae; genus Plantactinospora; species Plantactinospora sp. DSM 117369. The sequence continues at coordinate 497,132 of NZ_CM132446.1, forward strand.
ACCGCGCGGGCTGACCGCCGCGTCCAGCGCGTCGGAGGCACCCGGATAGCCGATCGCCTTGGCGACCGCGACCAGGTCGATCAACTCGGTGGCGGTGAGCAGGTCCAGCTCGACCAGCGCCTCGTCGAGGGTCCGGGCCTTGCGCCCGCTGGGCAGGTAGTCGCGGATCACCAGGGTCCGGTCGGCGTCCACCCCGGCCATCAGCTCGTCGAGCTGGAGGGCGAGCAGGCGGCCGTCGGTGCCCAGCTCCACCACGTAGCCGGCGATCTCGTCGGCGATCCGGCGGACCATCTCCAGCCGCTGCACCACGGCGACCGCGTCCCGTACGGTGACCAGATCCTCGATCTCCAGTGCGGAGAGGGTGCCGGAGACCTCGTCGAGGCGGAGCTTGTAGCGCTCAAGAGTGGCCAGCGCCTGGTTGGCCCGGGACAGGATCGCGGCCGAGTCGTCCAGCACGTGCCGCTGCCCGTTCACGTAGAGGCTGATGATCCGCATCGACTGGCTGACCGAGATCACCGGGAAGCCGGTCTGCCGGGCGACCCGCTCGGCGGTGCGGTGCCGGGTGCCGGACTCCTCGGTCGGGATCGACGGGTCGGGCATCAGATGCACGGCGGCCCGGACGATCCGGGTGCCGTCGCTGGAGAGCACCACAGCGCCGTCCATCTTGCACAGTTCGCGGACCCGGGTGGCGGAGAACTCGACGTCGAGCGGGAAGCCGCCGGTGCAGAGCGTCTCGACGACCCGGTCGTAGCCGAGCACGATCAGGGCGCCCGTCCGGCCGCGCAGGATGCGCTCCAGCCCGTCCCGCAGCGCCGTGCCCGGCGCCATCAGCGCCAGGTTGGCCCGCAACGGGTCGCCGGTCGGCCCCGTCCCGTTCATGGTCATGCCGACGCCGACGGGGCGGGCCGAGGTGCCGGCGCTGGTGCGGACAGGAGAAGCCGCGCTGGCGGTTCGGTTCGCGTCGCGGTCGATCGGCACTCGGACATTCTACGGACCGCCCTGCGTTCGGTGCTGTCGCGGTTACTGTGACGTGCCACTGTGCCTGCTTCCTCCCATCGGCGCGCCGTCGGTACCGTCTGGGACCCGCCGCGTAGTGTCCAGTTTGTAGCTGATTGGCAAGCCTTGCCCGGCGTGACCGTCCCGCCTTGGCGCAGGTGGCAACGGCCGTAAGCATGCCACGCGCCGCCAGCCGCAGCACGGTGTGACCGTATGGTTACTCGGCCGACACCCGCGCCACGGACTGCAGCGCCGATCGTACGTCGGTGACTTCCATCACCCGCATGTTCTCCGGAGCCACCCCGCTGGCGCTCGGCCCGCAGCCCTGCGGCACCAGGGCGTACCTGAAGCCGAGCCGGGCCGCCTCGGCCAGCCGGCGGGGCACGGCGGCGACCCTGCGCACCTCACCGGTCAGCCCCACCTCGCCGATCGCCACCAGATCGGGTGCGATGGCCAGGTTGAGCCCGCCGGAGGCGACCGCCAGAGCGACGGCGAGGTCGGCGGCCGGCTCGACCACCCGGATCCCGCCGACGGTGGCGGCGAAGACCTCCCGGTCGTGCAGGGTCAGCCGCTCCGTCCGGCGTTGCAGCACCGCCAGCACCATCGCCAGCCGGGCGCTGTCCAGCCCGGAGACCGTCCGCCGGGGCGACCCGGCCACCGTGGCGCCGATCAGCGCCTGCACCTCGGTGACCAGTGCCCGCCGGCCCTCCATCGCCACCGTCACGCAGGTGCCGGGGACCGGGTCGGCGGAGCGGGTCAGGAACAGTCCGGAAGGGTCGGCGAGGCTGCTGATCCCGCCCTCGTGCATCTCGAAGCAGCCGACCTCGTCGGCGGTGCCGAACCGGTTCTTCACGCCGCGCACCATCCGCAGCGAGGAGTGCTTGTCACCCTCGAAGTGCAACACCACGTCGACCAGGTGCTCCAGCACCCGGGGGCCGGCGACCTGGCCGTCCTTGGTGACGTGCCCGACGAGTACGGTCGCGATGCCCCGCTCCTTGGCGACCGCGACCAGAGCGGCGGTGACCGCCCGGACCTGGGTGACCCCGCCCGGCACCCCCTCGGTGCCGGGGGTGGAGACGGTCTGCACCGAGTCCAGCACCAGCAGGCCCGGCTTGACCGCGTCGAGGTGGCCGAGCACGGCGGAGAGGTCGTTCTCGGCGGCCAGATAGAGCTGTTCGTGCAGGGCGCTCATCCGCTCGGCCCGCAGCCGGACCTGGCTCACCGACTCCTCACCGCTGACCACCAGCGACGGGCTGCCGGCTCCGGCCGCCCACTGCTGGGCCACGTCGAGCAGCAGCGTCGACTTGCCGACCCCGGGCTCGCCGGCAAGCAGCACCACCGCGCCGGGCACCAGGCCGCCGCCGAGCACCCGATCCAGCTCGGGCACGCCGGTCGGGCGGGCCCGGGCCGGGGCGGCGCTGATCGTGGCGATCGGCCGGGCCGGCTCGGCGGGCGCCCGGGAACTCACCACCCGGCCCGAGACGGTGGGACCGGTGAGCGTCGACTCGACGACCGCGCCCCACTCGCCGCACTCGGGGCACCGGCCGACCCACTTGGGCGGTTGGTGCCCGCAGGCGTCGCACTCGTAGGCGGGGCGGGGGTCGCGGCTCGCGGCGCGGCCGCGCCCGGTGGCGGGGCGGGGCGTGGCTCGGCTGGTCGTCACCCGAGCACGCTAACCAATCCGTACGACGGAACCGGAACGACCCGGCCGGACGTCATGCCGGGCCGGGTCGTGACGTGCCGGGGCCTACTCGTGTTCCTCGCCCTCGCCGACGACCGGGGTACCGACCGGGGCCGGCGTGAACGGCACCGCGACCGGGGCCCGTACCGGCACCTGGGTGCCGCCGAAGTCGAAGGTCAGCTCGACGTTGCCGCCCGGCGGCAGCGGCTCGGTCAGCCCGGAGAGCTGGAGCCAGTTGCCGACGGTCTTGTTCAGGATCACGAACCCGCCGGCCGGGATCCGGATCTCGGCCGGCAGCGTCGGGGACGCCGTGGGGGATGGAGTGGTGGCGGCACCCTCGGTCGGGGTCGCCGACGGCGAGCCGCCCGGTTCCGGGCTGCCCGAGGTGGCCGCCGGCGAGGGGCTGCCGGTGGTCGGCGACGGGCTCGACGAGACGGTGCCGGCCGGGGTCGGCGCGGCGGAGGCGCCGGCCAGCACCACCGAACGGGCACCGGCGGAGCTGATCCGCACCGTGACGGCCTCGCCGGAGTCGTTGTAGAGGCCGACGTTCATCGGCGCGTCGGCACCGGCCGGATAGCCCTGGGTGTTCAGGTAGTCGATCGACAGGTTGCGGACCTTGAAGGTGTTGTCGGCCGACTGCGCGTTGGTGCCGACGCTGGTGGGCACCTTGGCGGCGGTCTCGGCGATCTGGCCCGCACCGCACCCGGACAGCAGCAGGGTGGCGGCGGTGGCCGTACCGGCCAGCACCGCAGCGGCTCGCCGAGCCCCCCTGATCGAGCGCGTCACCTGGTCCTCCTCTGTGCGATCCCGGTCGCCGTCGCGATCCCCGGGTCGGCGGAACGGGCACCGTGGCCGTACCCGGGCCCAACGGGCTCCAGGGTAGTGGGCGGTGATCGGCTCGCGTACGCCGACCCGGTATCCCGGCCCGGCCCGCCCGGGCGGTACCGGCCGGCGGCGGGGGCGGGTCAGACCACCCGACCGCTGGTCACCAGCAGCACCACATCGATCAGCGCGACGAGCATGACGGCCCGGAAGACGGCCACCGGGCGGTCACCCCGGGCGGCGGCGGCCCGGCTGGCGTACCAGCCGAGCGCCGGGACCACGGCGGCGACCGCGACCGCCGTCAGGCCGGCCCAGGACGGCGGCCCGGGCGGCCCGACCACCAGGGTCGCGGTGGCCGCGAGCAGCAGCCCGGCGGCGGCCAGCCGGGAGCCGGCCGGGCCGAGCCGGTGCGGCAGGCCGCGCACCCCGGTCTGCTCGTCGTCGGCCAGGTCCGGCAGCACGTTCGCGAAGTGCGCACCGGCGCCGAGCAGCGCGCCGGCCGCGACCAGCCAGGCCGGCGGGGCCGGCGCGCCGGGCAGTCCGAGTACGACGACCGCCGGCAACGTCCCGAACGAGACCGCGTACGGCAGCACCGAGAGCGGGGTGGACTTCAGCGGCCAGTTGTAGAGCAGCGCGGAGACCAGGGCGAGGGTGGCCGCCCCGGCGGCGGCGAGGTTGAGGGTGAGCGCGGGCAGCGGGGTGAGTACGGCGGCCAGCACCCCTGCCGTGCCGACCAGCCGTCGGCTGATCATGCCGCTGGCCACCGGCTTGTCCCGGCGGCCGACCGCGGCGTCCCGGTCGGCGTCGAGCCGGTCGTTGACCCAGCCGATGGCGAGCTGGCTGGCCAGCACGGTGAGGGCCACCGCCGCGATGCCGCCGGGCGGGTGGCCGACGCCCCAGGCGAGCAGGGCCGAGACGGTGGTCACCGCGACCGCCGGCTCGGGGTGGCTCGCCCGGACCAGCCCTAACACCACATGCGACATATGGGAAGTCTGGTTGTTACCGCTCGGTCGTGCCAGGCTCGATCACATGCAGACAGCGCGGACCAGGGCAGACGCCGAGGCCGTCGTGCCCGGCAGCCGGGTCCGCCGGCTGCCCCGCAACGATCCCCGGCAGTACGACGACCTCGCCGACCAGTGGTGGCAGCCGGACGGCGCCTTCGCGATGCTGCACTGGCTGGCCGACGCGCGGGCCGCGCTGGTGCCGCCGGCCGCCCGCCCCGGGGCGGTCCTGGTCGACCTCGGCTGCGGCGCCGGGCTGCTCGCCCCCCGGGTCGCCGGCAAGGGCTACCGGCACGTCGGGGTGGACCTGGTCCGCTCCGCGCTCGCCCAGGCCGCCGCGCACGGGGTCACCCCGGTGAACGGGGACGCCGGGGCGGTGCCGCTGGCCGACGGCTGTGCCGACGTGGTGGCCGCCGGCGAGGTGCTGGAGCACGTACCGGACTGGCGGCGGGTGGTGGCCGAGGCGGCCCGGCTGCTCCGGCCCGGCGGCACGCTGGTGCTGGACACCCTCAACGCCACCGCGCTGAGCCGGCTGCTGGCGGTACGGGTGGCCGAACTCTTCCCCGGGGTACCGAGGGGGATCCACGACCCCCGACTCTTCGTCGATGCCCGGGAGCTGGTCCGCGAGTGCGCCCGGCACGGGATCGCGCTGCGGATCCGGGGCATCCGGCCGGCGGTCTGGGGGACGGCACGCTGGCTGCTGCGCCGGGCCGTCCGGCGCGTCGGCCCGGCCGGCGGGAACGCGCCACGGATCGTGCCGACCTGGTCGGCGGCGGTGCTCTACCAGGGGTGGGGTGCCAGGCAGGGGTAGGGCGGGCGACAGCACCGGCCGACCGGCCGGTGCGGGAAGGACACGGATGACGGTGGACGCGCTCGCAGCGGCACGCCGGGTGGCGCCGAGATTCGCCGCCCGGGCGGCCGAACACGACCGGGACGGCACGTTCCCGGTCGACGACTTCGCCGACCTGCGGTCGGCCGGGCTCCTCGGGTTGATGGTCCCGCCGGGGCTGGGCGGTCTCGGGGCCAGCTTCGCCGGGTACGCGGCGGTCGCCACCGAGCTGGCCCGGGGCAACGGCGCGACGGCCCTGGTGTTCAACATGCACGCCTCGGTGACCGGTGCGCTCGGCGCGCTGACCGAGGAGCTGGCCGAGGCGCTCGGCGTACCGTCCGAGGCGCTGGCGGCCCGGGACCGGCTGCTCGCCGAGGCGGCGGCCGGCGCCTGGTACGCGGTGGCGATGAGCGAGCGCGGGGCCGGCTCCCGGCTGTCGAAGCTGACCACGACGTACGAGCCGGTGGACGGCGGCTACCACATCAAGGGGGCCAAGACCTTCTGTTCCGGGGCGGGGCACGCCGACGCCTACCTGGTGGCCGCCCGGAGCGTCGCCGACCAGTCGGTGGTGTCGCAGTTCCTGGTCCCGGCCGGGCCGGACGGGCTGCACGTCGAGCCGACCTGGGACTCGCTGGGGATGCGGGCCACCGCCTCGCACGACCTGCACCTGGACGTGACCGTGCCGACCGACCGGCTGCTCGGCGGGGTGGAGGGGCTGGCCCTGGTGGTCGCGCAGCTCATGCCGCACTGGCTGGTGGCCAGCTACGCGGCCGTCTACGTCGGGGTGGCCCGGGCGGCGATCGACGCCGCCGTCGAGCACCTGACCGCACGCGGCCTGGACGGCCTGCCGGCGGTACGTGCCCGGGTCGGCCGGGCCGACGCGGCCACCGCCGCCGCCCAGTTGGCGGTGACCGAGGCGGCCCGCCGGGTCGACGAGGCGCCGGGCGACGCCGAGACGAACCGCTGGGTGTGGCGGGCGAAGCTGCTGGCCGGGACGACCGCGGCCGAGGTGGCGGCCTCGATGGTGGAGGCGGCCGGCACCTCGGCGACCCGACGCGGCCATCCGCTCGAACGCCTCTACCGGGACGCCCGGTGCGGGTCGCTGCACCCGGCGACCTCGGACGTCTGCGCGGACTGGCTCGGCATCGCCGCGCTCGGCGGCGACCCGGACCGGGACGCCGCGACCCCCAGGTGGTGAGGCGGCCGGTGACTGAACCATTTCCACCTGAACCGCGCGGCGCTCATACACCGCGTCCCCTTGCGGTCCGCGGACCGCAAGGGGAGGTTGAAAAAGGTTCAGTGGGTACCTGATGGTGCGCGAGCCGGCCGTCCGGCCACCACCGGTCGGGTCGGGCCGTACCGCGGTCGGGCGCGTTCGCCCTGGCGCGAGTCCCGAGGTCACGCTCGGGGGTTGGGCTCGGTGGGCGCGTGGAGCGTGCAGGGGTGCACGGTGTCGCGATCGGAGGACGGCATGGGAAGCGGAAGCGGGCGGGACGGCTCAGGGGTGATCGTCGGCGTGGGTGTGGCGCTGCCGCCCACAGCCAGCCAGCAGGAGCTGTGGGCGGGCTTCTTCGCGGGGCACTTCTCCGGGGCCACCCGGGCGCTCGCCGAGCGGATCTTCGCCAACTCCGGGGTACGGCACCGGCAGGCGGCGGTGAACCCGCTGCTGGAGGACGTCTCGGACTGGCCGACCGAGCGCCGGATGCGCCGGTACCAGATCGAGGCGCTGCCGCTGGGCAAGGAGGCGGTTGGCCGGGCGCTGACCGACGCCGGCCTGTCGGCGGGGGAGATCGGCCTCTTCGTGGTCTGCTCCTGCACCGGGTACGCCACTCCGGGGCTGGACATCCTGCTGGCCCGGGACATGGGGATGGCCCCGGACACCCAGCGCATGTTCGTCGGCCACATGGGCTGTTACGCGGCGCTGCCCGGGCTGGCCGCCGCGAACGACTTCGTCACCGCCCGGGGCCGCCCGGCGCTGCTGCTCTGCGCCGAGCTGACCAGCCTGCACATCCAGCCGTCGACGGCCCGGATGGACACCCAGCAGATCATCTCGCACGCGCTCTTCTCCGACGCCGCCGTCGCCGTCGTGGTCGCCCCGGGCAACGGTCCCGGGTACGCCGTCCGCGAGGTCACCGCCGTCACCGACACCTCGACGGCCGACCACATGACCTGGGAGCTGACCGACACCGGCTTCCGGATGGGACTGTCGCCGAAGGTGCCGCAGGTGCTCGCGGCGCACGTCCGTGACCTGGTCACCGACCTGCTGGCCCGGCACGGCCGGCGGATCTGTGAGGTGGACGGCTGGGCGGTGCACCCGGGCGGTCCCCGGATCCTCAACGTGGTGGAGACGGAACTCGGCCTGCCGCCGGAGGCGATGGCCGCCTCCCGGGCGGTACTCGACGAGTACGGCAACTGTTCGTCGCCGACGTCCCTGCTCATCCTGGAACGACTTCGGCGGGCCGCCGTTCCACCCCGTACCGTGGTGATGCTCGCATTCGGACCCGGGCTGACCCTCTACGCGGCACTGCTGGACCGGCGGCCCGGGGCGGCACGGGCGGACGGCACGCGGCCGGCCCACGAGGTCGGCCGGGGTGGCTCCTAGGGAGATCTCCGCCGGACCGGCGGGAGGAGGCGACCGGTGCGCAGGGTGGCGTTGACGATGGCGGCGGTGCTGCTGGTCGGGATCGGCGGCTGGTGGTCGGTCCGGTCGGCACCGGAGCCGGCCCGGCCGGGGCAGACCCGGGTCGGCGCACCGGAGGTGGTGCCCGGGATCGGTGGGGCGGACCTGGCCACCGAGCGGAGTGGAGGTGCGGCCGGGCAGAGCCTGCCGCGATTTCCGGACACCGTCTGGCGGGAGACGGCGACGCTGAACCAGCGCCGGTTCGTCACCTGGTCGATCGACACCCGTCCGGGCGGACGCTACCTGCTCCAGTACGTCTGCCTCAGCCCGGGCGAGCTGCACATCCGGGTACTCCGGGGGGTGACGGGGAGCTGGTCGAAGTCGGTGAGCTGCCCGGGACCGTTCGGCAGTGTGCAGCTCGTCGCGGCCGGTGACGAACTGTCCATCGGCGCACGGCGGCTGAACCATCGCCACGTGGAGATCGCCCTGCAGGTGGTGGCACTGTCCTGACCGGCCTGACGGGAACGTGACGCGGCGCCGGCTCAGGCCCGTTCGGGTGGCGGCTCAGGCGGCGGTCAGCAGGCGGGGCAGGTCGGCCTGGTAGTCGCCCGGCGAGCTGAGTTCCGGCACGGTCCGGAGGAGCTGCCCCGACCGGCTGGCCAGTACGGCGGCGGGTCTGCCCCTGCCGGCGCCCAGGCGCAGCGTGGCCCGCAGCTCGGAGGTCGGGTCGGTCAGGAAGCGCGGCACCCCGCCGCCGGGCGGCGGCATGGTCCGGGTGCCCGGTTCGGTCCGGCGGGTGCTGACCGCCACCACGGCGACCCCGGGCGGTACGGCCCGGACGGCGGCGTCGAGATGCTCGTCGCAGGCGCAGCCGTCGATGAGGATGATCACGGCCGGAAGCAGGCTCCGCAACGGGACCACCTGGCCGTTCTCGCCCACCAGGTCGAGCGCGGGCAGGGACCGCCCGGCGGGGGCCGTCGGGCTGCCCGGGTTCGTCGGGGCGCCCGGGTTGCCGGGGGTGCTCCGGCCGGTGGCGACCGGTCGGTGCGGGCTGGGCCAGGTGATGGCGAAGAGGCTGGTCAGGGTGGCCAGCAGGGCGACCGACATGATCAGCAGGGAGAGTCTCAGCGGGGCGGGGCCGGCGGTGGTGGTGGGCAACCCGAGGCGCCTGCGCCACCCGTCGCGGCGAGCCTGGAGCCGCAGCTCGCGGCGGACCTGCGCGGCTTCCGCCGCCAGCTCGGCGGGATCGTCGGGGATGACGATCCGGCCCCAGTCGGCGGGCAGGTCGGGCACGCCGTCGAACGGGCCGTTGTCCGGACGGCCGTCGCCGTCCGCCGACGTGCTCATGGCGCACCCCCTGGCTGCTCACCTGAGGTGTGAATCGGGCTCCGCTCCAGCCTCCCCTACCAGGGGTCGTATCGCCAGTGGGCGGCGGTGCCGGGTGCCGAAGAGATATGCTGGGGGGACCGCAACGCCCTACATCCGATTTTTCCGATCCGCCTTGTCGGCCGGTGATCCGTGTGTCACGCAGTGTGCCTAAATCCATGGATCGCTGCCGTGTCAAGCCGAAGAAAGACCTCTCACAGGGCCTCTGAGCTGCGCTAACGGTCAGGACTGCGGTGGGACATCGGTGCCTGAGCGTGTTACCCTAGACACAGCGAAAGGGGTTTCGAACCTATGGTTTTCAGTGTCGGCGAGACCGTTGTTTACCCCCACCACGGGGCCGCACTCATCGAGGCAATCGAGACTCGGGTCATCAAGGGCGAGCCCAAGCAGTACCTCGTCCTCAGGGTCGCTCAGGGTGATCTGACGGTCCGGGTGCCCGCCGAGAATGCCGAGATCGTGGGCGTGCGCGAAGTGGTCGGCGAAGAGGGCCTGGGCAAGGTCTTCGATGTCCTCCGTGCCCCGCACACCGAGGAGCCGACCAACTGGTCGCGGCGTTACAAGGCAAATCTGGAGAAGCTGGCCTCCGGTAACCCCCTCAAGGTGGCGGAGGTTGTTCGCGACCTCTGGCGCCGGGAGCGGGAGCGGGGCCTGTCGGCGGGCGAGAAGCGAATGCTCGCCAAGGCCCGCGACATCCTCGTCGGTGAGGTCGCACTCGCCGAAAAGAGCACCAAGGACGAAGCGGAAACTCTGCTCGACAAGGTGCTCACCGAGGCATAGCCCCCCACGCTGGCACTTTCCGCCGGTGCCCGCGAAGTACCCCGAAGAAAGTCCGAGGACCGCGACGTGACCGCGCAGCTCAATCCGCGCGGTGACGTCGCGGTCCTCGTTCCGGCTGCGGGTGCCGGCGTCCGGCTCGGGCCGGGCGGCCCCAAGGCGCTCCGCCGGATCGGTGGTGAACCGCTGCTGGTGCACGCCGTGCGGCGGATCGCCGCCGCACCCTCCGTGCACACCATCGCGGTGGCGGCGCCGCCGGGCGACGAGGACGCCGTCCGGGAACTGCTCGCCCCGGTCGCCGAGTTGACCGTGGTGACCGGCGGAGCCACCCGGCAGGAGTCGGTCGCCGCCGCGCTGGCGGCGGTCCCGCCCGGCCCGGAGATCGTCCTGGTGCACGACGCGGCCCGGGCGCTGACCCCGACCGCCCTGGTCGAGTCGGTGGCCGAGGCGGTCCGCGGCGGCGAGGACGCCGTGATCCCGGTGCTCCCGGTGGTCGACACGGTCAAGGAGGTCTCGGCCGCCGGTGTGGTGCTCGGCACGGTGGACCGGTCCGCCCTGCGGGCCGTGCAGACGCCACAGGGCTTCCGGCGGGCGGTGCTCGCCGCCGCGCACGCCGCCGCCGTCGATCCGCTGACCGACGACGCGGGCCTGGTCGAGAAACAAGGGGTACGCGTCGCCTGCGTCCCCGGCTCGGAATACGCGTTGAAGATCACCCGTCCGTTCGACCTGGCCCTGGCCGAGCACCTGCTCAACGCGGTGCCGCTCGCCGGGCACCACTGATCGCCTACGCTTTCGCACGTGATCCTTCCGCTGGTCGGTGTCGGCACCGACGTACACGGATTCGAGCCGGGCCGGGCCTGCTGGGTGGCTGGCCTGCACTGGCCCGGGGTGGACGGACTGGCCGGGCACTCCGACGGCGACGTCGCCGCGCACGCCGCCTGCGACGCGCTGCTCTCCGCCGCCGGCCTGGGCGACCTGGGCAGCAACTTCGGGGTGGCCGAGCCGGAGTGGGCCGGCGCCGCCGGGGTGGCGCTGCTGGCCGAGACAGCCCGCCGGCTCCGGGCCGCCGGCTTCGAGATCGGCAACGTCTCGATCCAGGTGATCGGGGTACGCCCGAAGATCGGTCCCCGCCGCGACGAGGCGCAGCGGGCGCTGACGGCGGCGGTCGGCGCCCCGGTCACGGTCTCCGGTACCACCACCGACGGGCTGGGGCTGACCGGTCGGGGCGAGGGGCTGGCCGGCATCGCCGTCGCGCTCATCCACCGGCGGTCCTGAGTCGGGCGGCCCCCGCCGTTCCGGTTGGCGCACCGTGGATTCTGTTGTCACGGATCACTACCATCACCCTCGATGGGCCGCCGACGCCGGGGGTGGGTGCCGTGACCTATGTGAAACCCAAGTCGCTGGACGGAAGCGCGAACACGCTTATCGAGCTGGCGGGCCTGCTCCGGGCCGGGCGGCCGGAGCTGACCCTGTCGGGCCGGGTCGCGACCCCGAACGCGCACGAAGAGGTGGCCGACCGGACCAGGGTCTTCGCCGACTACGCGCACGACCAGTACCAGGACGTGGTGGCGTTGCTGTCGGCACTGTCGACGAAGCTCAAGGTCGCGGCCGCCGGCTACGTCAACGCCGACGCGTCGATCCAGCAGAAGGTCGACTCCTTCATCACCGACTCCACCTTCCGGCGGACGTGACGCCGTGGCGTACCGGGCGGAGGTCAGGTACATCGAGGCGATGAAGCCGCACCTGGTCGACATGGCGGCCGAGGACTTCAAGCGGGTGGTCCGGCTGATCGAATCGGCCCTGCCGACCCTGGAACGGGTCAAACGCGGGACCAGGTGGGCCGGCACCGGCAAGGAGCTGTTCGACCGCCGCCTCAAGGAAGCCGACCTGATGATGGAGGCGTTGCGCGACGGCTACCGGAAGGCCGGACGGGCGCTCGACGACTACGTGGACGCGCAGACCGAGGCCCAGCGCCTGGTCGGCGAGGGCGTACGGGTCGAGAGTGCGCTAGGCAGCCTGGTCGGGCAGATCGGCGACCCCGGCCCTGAGCCGATGAAGGGGTGGGAGTACCTGCGCGCCCGGCATGCCGAGCTCGCCCGGGCCGGGGAGACCGGCATCGCCGAACAGATCAGGCAGATGCAGCCCGAGGCCGACCGGTTGTTCAACCAGGCGGGCGACTTCTACCAGCGGGCGATCAGGACCGAGACCGCAGCTCGGGGGTTGGCCGGGGCAGCGCTCGGAGCGGCCCGCGGCAACCTGCCCGACTTCCTGGCCAACAGTGGCGACGCGCAGGCCATCATCGGTGCCGTCTCGGGCCTTCAACAGGAGATCCGCCAGGCCGCTACCGACCCCAACGCCCGCCGGCCCGGCGCGGCGGTGATGGCGGAGTACCAGGTCGTGGAGGATCCCAACCGGGACAAGTTCCCTGATCCGCCGCTGAGCTGGGTCGTGGACCAGCGCCAGCTCACGGCGTCCGAGGCGGAGATCCTGCGGGAGTTGCAGCGGACGCGCGGCCTGCTGGGGCTACAGAAGTTCAAGGACATCCACGACGAGGCGTTCGCGGTGGCGGACGCGCGTTTCGCCTCCCCGGACCGGAACGACGACCACAACGACGCCTTCCGGCACGCGTACTGGAACGCGCGGCTGACCCAGGAGTTCGGCGAGGAGTGGACGACGCGCTACACGACGGCGCACGAGACCATCCCGGGCAACCCGGCGGCCCGCGAGGCCATGGACCTGTACAACAACGAGGTCGGCCGGGCCGTGGCGCTGGCGAACCCCGGCGTCTCACCCGAGGTGCTGGCCGACAGGGTGCAGGAGGCCGTGCAGCAGGGACGTACGGTGGTCATCGGCCGGGACGGCAAGCTGGACTACAGCGACCAGCTCACCATCCCGGACACGGGCCAGCCGGCCAACACGACCCTGCCGGGGCATCCCCAGCCGCAGAAGAAGACCGGATCGTGATCCGCAGGCGGACGATGCTGGTGGCGGCACTGGTGCTGCCGGTGTCCGCCGTGGCGGGCTGTGCGAAGGAGAGCCGGACGATGACCCCGCAGTTCGACGAGGACCTCGATGCCAAGTTCGCCGAGTTGCGGGCCAGTGGCGGGTCGGCGCCGCTGCGCACGCTGACCTCGTTCGACTGGGACGCCGTCTACTGCTACTACGAGGGCGCGACCGCCGACGAGGTCAACGGCGACGTCGGCGCGACCGTGCTGGAGTCCGGCAGCCGTTTGATGGTCTCCGGTGCCCTGGCCGTGTTCACCAACGGCGGCGAGGTGGTCAAGGCCCTGGTCATCCCCGAGCTGACCTTCACACCCGGCAAGCAGCCCGCCGGCACGACCGTCGTGGTCGAGCAGGGCATGAGCCTGGCGTCCCCGAACTGACGGGGCTAGCCGGCGGCCTGGCGCAGCTTCGTCCGGGGCGTCGCCCCGCACCGGTAGTCGAGCAGGCGATCGTCCCCGCATCCGGGTGGCAGCACGGGCGCGGGGGCACTGCTCGGGCTTGGGCGGGAGTCCTTTTGACGGGATCCCATCGAGGTTCGCGAGCGCGGAAGCCGAGGTGGGCTCGGCAGCGGGAAGCCGTCCGACCAGGTGACCGGGGGCATTAAGGGACCAAGCCTGACGCCACGGGGGGAGCGCCAGGCTTGGTCCCGTCTACGGTACCGCGCATCCGGCGGCATGGGGAGTGGGCATTCGGCGGGTCGCCGGTTAACTGGCCGGCGGCGGCTCGTCAACTGCCCGGAGAGTGGTGTCCGGCGGGTCGGGCGTGGAGATCCGGCGGGACAGCGCCGGATAGGCTCGGCCCGTGTCCAGCGACGCTGATTCCGACCAGTCCTCCTCCGCCGAAGGGTACGTCCAGCGCGCCGAACTGCTCGCCGAACTCGGCCGGTACGACGAAGCTGCCGCCGAAGTCGGGTTCGCGATCGCGCTCGACCCGTCGAACGTGCATGCGCTGGTCATGCTCGCGATGGTCAAGCTCGCGGGCGACAAGCCGGAGGAGGCGCTGAGTGCTGCCGACTCGGCCGTGGCCGCCGCTCCGGAGCTGATCCATCCGCTGGTGATCCGGGGACATGCCCTGGCGGACCTGCGCCGGTTCAAGGAGGCGGCGGCGACGGCCGACGAGATCCTCGCGCTCGGGCCGGACGACGCGTACGCCCAGCGCAGCGCGGCGGCGATCCTGGGTGAGTCGCGTAACGGACAGCAGGCGTTGAACGCCGCGTGGCGGGGTGTCGAGCTGGCGCCCGAGGAGCCGCAGGCGCACCTGGTGCTGGGCCTGGTGGCGGCCAGGATGCAGATGTTCGACCTGGCCGAGCGGGCGTACCGGGAGGCGCTGCGGCTCGATCCGGAGCTGGCGGCGGCCCAGCACAACATCGGAGTGATCCGGCTGGAGCAGCGACGCTACTCGGAGGCGCTGGAACATCTCGCGGACGCGGCGGCACTGGAGCCGACCAGCCGGGACGGTGCCCGGGCGATCGGCGGCGGGCTGCGCCAACTCCTGATGTACGGCGCCGGCTACACCATCGTGGTGTCGGTGCTGGTGGCCTGCCTGGCGGCGGCGAACCCGGTGTCGTCCCGGCTCTGGGCCGGACTCGCGGCGGTGACCGGCGGCATCCTGGTCTGGCGGTTCGCCAGGCGGGTGCCGAACCTGGGCCGGGGACGGCTGCCCGACCTGATCCGCTCCGACCGGCTGCTCGCCCTCGCCGTCTACGCCGTGATCGCCGGGCCCTGCCTGATCCTGCTCTACGCGATCCTCGGTACCCCGTGGCCGCTGGTGCTGGCGATCGCCACCACCGCCGCGACCGAGCTGGCGGTGCTCTTCGGCTGGTCACCCGACCGAGACTGACGGCATGATCCGTATCGGATGGCGTGGATGAACGGGTAGAGTCCGGGACAGTACGGAACATCCCGCTTCTTTTCGGTTCGCCCGTGCCGACCGGACGATCGGGGGTGCGATGGCTCGGCAGTGGACGCAGTGGTGGAGTCGCCGGATCGGTGTGGCGGTGTGCGGGGTGTTGGTGCTGACGGGGTGCACCAGCGAGACCGGACCGGAACCCCCGGCGCCCAAGGTGACCACCCAGGAGTTCGAACAGCGACTCACCGAGCACCTGTCCCGCGCGGTGGCCGGGGCGCTGGAGCCCGACGCGCAGGCCACCCCGCCGAGCCATTCCCGGAGCGTGGGCTGTGCCGACCTGCCCGAGGGCGGGCCGACCTGGGGTGTCCGGCCGCGAGCCGAGCTGACGGTCTCGGCCGGCGAGAAGGCCGGGAAGTACTTCGACGACCTGGACACCTGGCTGATCCGCGAGGGTTTTGCCGAGCACACCAAGCGGTTGCGGACCGGCACGCCCACCGACGTACGGGAGGTCATCGCCGAGCACGAGGACGGCACCGAGTTGCTGATGGAGATGGCTCTGGAGAGTGGAGGGTTCACCATCGGATTGACCGGACCGTGCACCTGGCCGCCGGATCGGCCCGGCGGCCCGCCGTCCTCCGGACAACTCCCACCCCTGCCGGCGCCGTCCGGTCCGACGCAGACCCGCAGCGAGGATTCCGCCGACCCGTGCCGGTCGCCGAAGCTCTACGTCTACAACCGCACCTCCCAACCCTTCGCCGGCCGGGGTCCGCACCTGATGATGCTGGTCAGGTATTCCGACGAGCGGGAGATGGAGTACGCCGAGATCCTGCTGCCCGATGCCTGGGAACCCCGGTACGAGCCGGGCACCTCCAAGCGGAACCTCGACCAGGTGCAACTCCTCGTCTGCGTACGGGTGGCGGCGACCCGGGACTCGCGCAAGGACGTCACCTGCAACTACGCGAGTGAATCGGCCCTCCTGGCCGGTGGTAGCCCGTTCACCTTCGACCTGTTCGAGAGCGTCTACCACGTCACGGTGCGGGAGGCCCGCAGCGGCAGGATGGTCAGCGAATTCACCGTGCCGGGGCGGCAGGGCGCCGAGGATAGCTGCCCGTTTCGCATGAACTACAACCGGAAGCTGGCCCGGGGCATCGACGAGACGGCCTTCGAGCGCAGGCTGCGGCCGCTCGTCGAGGCGCGCCGGTGACGGGTTGGCGGGGTGGGCTCAGCCGGTGGTCCGGCCGGACCAGGTCCAGGCGTACCCGGTGTCCTCGCAGGACAGTGCCGGACCGCAGAGGTCGAGTGGGCGGAAGGTGTCGACCATGACGGCCAGCTCGTCGAAGCTCTCCGCCCCGATCGCCCGCTCCGGGGCGCCGGGCTGCGGTCCGTGGGTGAAACCGGCCGGGTGCAGCGAGATGGAGCCCTGCTCGATCCCGGAGCCGCGCCGCGCCTCGTAGTTGCCGCCGGTGTAGAAGAGCATCTCGTCGGAGTCGACGTTGTGGTGGTTGTACGGCACCGGGATCGCCAGCGGGTGGTAGTCGACCTTGCGGGGCACGAAGGAGCAGATCACGAAGTTCGGGCCCTGGAAGGTCTGGTGCACCGGCGGGGGCTGGTGGAGCCGGCCGGTGATCGGCTCGAAGTCGTGGATGGAGAACGCCCACGGGTAGAGGTGGCCGTCCCAGCCGACCACGTCGAACGGGTGGTTGGCGTAGACGTGCCGGGTCCAGCCCCGGCGGTGCTGGACGTACACCTCGACGTCGGTCTCCTCGACCAGCAGCGGCGCCTCCGGGCCGCGTACGTCCCGCTCGCAGTAGGGGGAGTGTTCGAGGAACTGGCCGCGTACCGAGAGGTAGCGCTTGGGCGGGCCGATGTGCCCGGACGCGGAGATGGCGAGCATCCGCAGCGGTTCGGGGGCGACCGGCACGATCCGGTACACCACCGAGGTCGGGATGATCACGTAGTCGCCGGCGGTCACCCCGAGGACGCCGAAGCTGGACTCGACCCGGGCGGCGCCGGACTCGACGTAGAGGCACTCGTCGCCGACCGCATTGCGGTAGAGCGGGGAGGGCTGGTCGGCGACGACGTACGAGATCCGGACGTCGTCGTTGGCCAGCAGGTGCTGCCGGCCGAGGATCGCGTCGGTGCCGGCTCCGCCGTCGAGCTTGTGGGTACGCAGGTGGCGAGGCTTGAGTGGTAGGTTCGGCACCCGCTGCCAGGCCGGCGGGGTGAACTCCTCGGCGGCGACGATCGCGGTCGGCAGATAGCGGTGGTAGAGCAGTGACGAGTCGGAGGAGAAGCCCTCCTGCCCCATCAGCTCCTCGGCGTAGAGGCTGCCGTCGGGCTGCCGGAACTGGGTGTGGCGCTTCCGGGGAACCTCGCCGACGCTGCGGTAGTACGGCATGATCGCCTCCCTTTTGTCCCAGTCACCGGCCGAAAACGTCCGATAATCGGACGGTGTTGTCCGCTAGTCGTAGCGTCCCGTAAGTTCTCTGTTCGTGTCAACGCAGCTACCCCGGCTCTTCGCCGGGCTGGTCGACGACGCCGCCGTCTTCCCGCCCGGCAGCGCCACGCTGCCCGAGGCGGTCGCCGCGCACCGCCGGCACCGGGGTGCCTGGTACGCCCCATTGGTCGGCCCCCTGCTGCTGCCCGCCTCGGCCCTACCCGAGCTGCCGGCCCTGCTCGGCGACGACGAGCGGATCGACGTCGGCGTGATCGGCGACGTACCCGTGCCGGAGCTGTACGCGCTGCGCGAGCAGACCGACCCCCGGATCCGGATCCGGCAGGTTGAGATGGCGGTGGCCAAGCGGGGCGAGGACCCGCTGCCCGGGCTCGCCGCCCTCGCCCGGCTCCCCGCCCACCTGGACGACGCCGACGTCTACGCCGAGATCCCGCTCACCTGGGGGTTGCTCGGCGCGCTCGACCGGCTTGCCGACGAACGGGCCGGCGGCAAGCGGATCGCGGCCAAGTTCCGCACCGGCGGGCTGGCCGCCGAACTCTTCCCCACCCCGGTCGAGCTGGCCGCGGTGATCGGCGCCTGCCGGGACCGGGAACTGCCGTTCAAGCTCACCGCCGGGCTGCACCACGCGATCCGGCACATCGATCCGGAGACCGGCTTCACCCACCACGGCTTCGTCAACATCCTGGCCGGCACCGCCGTGGCCTGCGCCGGCGCCGAGGTGGCCGAGGTGGCCGAGACGCTGGCCGCGACCGACCCGCTGCCGCTGGTCGAGGCGGCCCGGTCCCGGCGGGAGCAGCACCGTCCGCTCTGGATCGGGTTCGGCTCGTGCAGCGTGCTGGAACCGCTGATCGACCTGGTCCGGCTGGGACTGGTGAATGGAGGCTTCGAGTCGTGACAGTTGGGGAGCACGCGTGACCTGGGTGGCGGAGGCGGCGGGATCGGCGTACGGGGTGCACAACCTGCCGTACGGGGTCTTCCGGTCGGCGGGGCGGGCGCCCCGGATCGGCGTACGGGTCGGGGATCTCGTCCTCGACCTCGACGGCGCGGAGGCGGCCGGGCTGGTCTTGGCCGGCGGCGCGCTGCGGCAGCCGACCCTGAACGCGTTCCTGACGCTCGGCCGGGCACAGTGGACCACCGTCCGGACCAGGATCGTGGAACTGCTGACCGACGAGCGGCACCGGGCGGCCGTGACCCCGCTGCTGGTCCCGCTCGACCGGGTGGAGCTGGTGCTGCCATTCGAGGTCGCCGACTACGTCGACTTCTATTCCTCGGAGCACCACGCCAGCAACGTCGGGAAGATCTTCCGGCCGGACGGGCGGGCGCTGCTGCCCAACTGGCGGCACCTGCCGGTCGGCTACCACGGCCGGGCCGGCACGGTGGTGGTCTCCGGTACCCCGGTGGTCCGCCCGACGGGGCAGCGCGGCACTCCGGACGGGCCGGTGTACGGGCCGTCGACCCGGCTGGACATCGAGGCCGAGGTCGGCTTCGTGGTCGGGGTACCGTCGCCGCTGGGCGAGCGGGTCGGGGTGGACGACTTCGCCGCGCACGTCTTCGGGGTGGTGCTGCTCAACGACTGGTCGGCCCGGGACATCCAGGCCTGGGAGTACCAGCCGCTCGGGCCGTTCCTCGGCAAGTCGTTCTGCACCTCGGTCTCGCCCTGGGTGGTACCGCTGGAGGCGCTGGCCGCCGCCTGGGTACCGGCCCCGGCGCAGGAGCCGGCGGTGCTGGACTACCTGCGGGACGTACCGCACCTCGGGCTGGACCTGCGGCTGACGGTGGACTGGAACGGCACCCGGGTCAGCGAGCCGCCGTTCGCCGGGATGTACTGGACGCCGGCCCAGCAGCTCGCGCACCTGACGGTGAACGGGGCGGCGCTGCGTACCGGCGATCTCTACGCCTCCGGCACGGTCTCCGGCCCCCGCCGGCAGCAGGTCGGCTCGTTCCTCGAACTGACCTGGGGCGGGGCCGAGCCGGTGACGCTCTCCGACGGCTCGACCCGGACGTTCCTGGCCGACGGTGACACGGTCAGCATCGGCGCCACCGCGCCGGGGCCGGACGGCAGCACCGTCGGCCTGGGCGAGGTCGTCGGGACGATCGCCCCGGCCCGCCCCGACTGAGGCCCGGCGTCCGCACAGCCGGTGTCCGGTCGGCGTTCAGCCGGGTCCCGCACAGCCGGTCGGACGGAGTGTGCGATTGACCGGTCGGGACGAGTAACAGGATTGCTCATCGCGCGTTGACTTACCCGGGCGGGGACAAACCCGTCATCAAGTCTGATAAGCCTTGAAAGGGTACAAAGATGTTCAACGCGGAAGTTGCTTGCTGGCGCAAGAGCAGCCGTTCCAACGACCAGGGACTCTGCATCGAGGTGGCCGACAACCTACCCGGCGTGGTCGGCGTGCGGGACTCGAAGGACCCCGACCCGGTGCTGTCGTTCGAGCCGGCCAGTTGGGCGGCGTTCGTGGCGGCGACCAGGACGGGCGCGTTCGGGAGCTGATTGAACCGCGCGGTTCCGAGCACGGTCGGGACCGCGCGGTCACGGGGAACCCTCGCCCCGGTCCGGCACCGGGCGGCGAGATCTGATTCGCTCCCTGTCGAGCTGGGTGCACGGACGGGGCGCCGACCCGGATGACGTGCGGCCGGACCGCCATCGTCGCGGGACGGTGTTGTCGGTGGGTGCACCGGCGGGGCAGCTCGACAGTCTCGCCCGGAGGCATGGTCCGGGACAGAGCGCGGGCGGTGCGTCGAGCGCGCGTCCGTTCATACGTCGCGCTGTCACGTTCTGATCATTCTGCGGCGGTCCGGACTGTGATCGGCCCCTCCCGCGCCGTACCGTGGTGTCGGGGAGGTGCCCAATGTCGACGGTGGCGTTCAGCCGACTGATCGAGGCACCCGCCGACGAGCTGTGGCGGGTCTTCACCGACCTGCCCGCCCGCCCCCGATGGCTCTGCCAGGTCGACGAGGTCGAGGTGCTGAATCCGGCCAGCGCACCGGCACCGGGCCAGGCCGCCGCGCCGTCCGGGTCCGGCGGCGGATCGAACACCAGCCGCGAAGGATCGGATACCGACCGCGAAGGATCGGCCACCGGTCTCGGGGTCGGCACCGTCTGGCGGGAGAGCCGGACCGGGCCGGACGGCACCGTGATGGTCGAGGAGTTCGCGGTCCAGGAGGCGCTACCGCCCCGGCGACTCGTCGTCAGCTCGTCGGGCAACGGCGTCGACTACCTGACGACGTACACCTTCGTTCCGGTGCCGGCGCGGCGACCGGGTCGGGGCCGGACCGTGGTGACCGTCAGCCACGAGGGTGTGCCCACCGCCCGGTACGGCCGGCTGCTGGCCGTGGTCTTCGGCGGGCTCGCCGCGCGGGCCGGCGAGGGTGCGCTCCGCCGGGACCTCGCCGACCTGGCCACCGCCACCGCCACCGGCCCGAGCGGCCCGGCCGTCGCCGCCTGACCGAGCGCGCCCGCCGGGTACCGATCGCGCACCTGCCCGGCGGCGGCCGCCCGGCGGTCGATAGGGTTCCGGCGGAGGTGTCCGGGCATGGCAACGCCGAACGGCGCGCGGAACTGGCCGCGGACGGCGGTCGCCATCGCGGTGGCGGTGCTGCTCGCGGTCGGGTCCGCCGTGATCGTCTACCGGGTGCTGGCGCCCGCCGAGGTGAGCACGCCGGCCCGGGCCGACTATCCGGCCCCGGTGACCGCCCGGCCCGGCGTGGTCGGCACCCTGAACGCGGCACCGCTGATCGTCGACGACCGGATCAGGGTCTACGCCACCACCCGGCAGGTCCGGGCCGACCGGCCGGTCGACGCACCGACCCGGCGCACGCCGTACTGGTCGTACCGGCGCTGGCCCGCGCAGGTGGCGGGGCTGGTGGCCGAGGGTGGCACGGTGGTGACCCGCTGGTCGGACGGCGAGTTGGTGGCGCTGGACGCCCGTACCGGCACGGTCCGCTGGCGGGCCACCGGACCACGCCCCGGGCACGACTATCTCGGCCGGCGCACCGGAGCCGCCACCGTCTACGCCCCGACCGGCCTCCACACCGCCCGCTCCTCGACCGGCCGCCCGGTACTGGTGGTCGGCGAGGCCGCCGACCGCCGCGGGATCGACCTCGACTCCGGCCGGGAACTGTGGCGCCTCAGCACCGTTCCGACCTGCTCCGACCGTGGCCCGGACGACGAGACCGCCGCCGGGGCGGGTCAGGGGCTGACCACCACCGACGGGTTCTTGGCCGTCCTCGACGGCTGTGCCGGGTCGGGCGGGGTGGAGTTCTACGACGTGGCCACCGGCGCCCTCGCCGGGCGCTGGCGGCCCGACGACTCCGGGCGGCCGGTCCGGGTCAGCCCGGTCGGCTGCGCGGCCGGCCGGTCCGGCTGCCGGGCCCTGCGGACGGTCAGCGGCGGCGTGACCCGGGGCTGGCTGGTCGACGGGACCCGCCCGGTGCCGGCCCCGGCCCTGGACGCGCCCGAGGCGGTACTGGTCGGTGAGGTCGCGGTGGCCCCGGGCGGGACCGGGCTGGTGGGCCGGTCGGTGCGGACCGGCGCCGAACTCTGGCGCTGGTCCGAGGCCGGGCAGTCCCGGCTGATCGCCGCCCAACCGGGCCGGGTGCACCTGCGTACCGCCGGAGGTGACCTGGTCACCCTGGACGCCGCCACCGGGGCGGAACGGTCCCGGTTCCCGTTCACGTACGGGCGGGACTCGACCACCTGGTCGCCCGGGTTCGCGTACGCCGCCGGCGGCTTCCTGGCGGTGGAGCGGCTCGCCGAGCCGGTGGATCCGGCCGCCGGGGACGACCGCTACTACCTGGCCGCCCAGCCGGTCATCCTGGCCGGCACCTGACCCGGCCGGAGCGGCGCCGCACCGGGCTGTGGTCCGGGGGACTACGACCCGACCTCCGCCCGGGCGTTTCGACGGCGGTGTGCCCGGCGGGCGACGACGAAGAGTCCGCCAGCCACGACCACGCCGGCGACCAGCGAACTTCCGAGAATCCCCCACGGGGTGCGCAGCGGCCCGAAGAGGCTGCTCGGCTCGCCCACCTCACCCGGATCGGGGAAGGTGATCCTTCCGGTGCCGGTCTGCCGCACCGTGCCGCTCGCGAGCTCGATGTCGATCTTCCACGGGCCGTTGGGTAGTTCCCGAGGGAACCGTACGCCGACCGTGCCGGACGTACCGGGTGCGAGTGTCGTCCCCTCGATCACGTCGAACGGGCCGGCGCGCGTTCCGGCGGGCCCCTCGGAGAGCGACACCGTTCCACCCAGGTCCAGTGCCCGCCTGCCGGTGTTCTCCACCCGGATGCCGACCGACGGTACGCCCTGCGCGTCCCGCGCCGGCACCACGTCACCGATCGTGAAACTGGACGGAGGCTCGCCGCCGACCCCGATGTCGAGATAGACCCGTACGCCGACCCGGTGGATCTGACTGACGTTGGCCGACTTCTTCGGCGGCGATTTCGCCGAGGCCCAGATGACGGCGTACCGCTCACCCGTCGAGGTCGGCGGTGGCACGTCGAGGGTGGCCCGGACCCGGGTCTCGGCGCCCGGCGGGAGGTCCACCCGGTCCTTGTCCAGGGTGATCCAGGAACTCAGCTCGTTCTGGGTCCGGCCCTCCCCGAACCGGAACCGGCCCTCCTCGACCGTGGCCGCCGCCGCGTAGAGGTCGATCCGCTGGGTGCGGGAGGTCTTGTTCACCACCAGCAAATGCCGCCGGATCACGGTGCCCGGCGGCAGGTGGTCCACGATGTAGCGCAGTGCCCGTGGGTCGCCGCGGCGGTCGACCGGTGCCTCCAGCAGTTGGATCCCGATGCTCTCCGTGTCGGGGTCCCGTGCGGCCGCGCCGGCCTGGGTGGGCGGCAGGCCCAGGCCGACGAGGCAGGCGAGGAGCAGCGGTGCCCAGCCCGCCGGTCGCCCCCGGTGACTAGGCCACCGAATGCGTCACCGTCCCGGTGTAGGTGCCGGCCTCGGCATCGAGCGGAACGTTGATGGACAGGCCCGGGTTCCAGGTGGCCGAGTTGTTGCCGGTGCCGCCGACGTGGGTGAACGCCACGAGCGGCGTGACGCTGTCCAGCGGGTCCCGGTCGGCGAAAGTGGGTTGGGCGGGTGTGAAGGTACCGTTGCCGGTAGAGGTGATCAAGGGCCCCGACCAGTAGTCCACCTCGGAGAAGAGGATGGTCTGGCTCGGCGTACCGGTGCCGGTGGTGAAGACGGTGGACGTCACGCTCGCCTCCCAGGAGGCGTCCGCCGAGGCGCGGGCGTCGGTGACGGTGACCGGGCCGAGCGAACCGTTGATCGCGGTGCCCGGTGCGCCAGAGCCGAGGTCGGCCGGGGCCGGCGCGTCGATGTCCAGGGTGCCGGCGGTGACGTCGAAGGTGACGCTGGTGGTGTCGGTCGGCGCCGCCACGGCGGGTGCGGCGGCGAGTCCCACCGCAGCCGTGGCGGCTGCCCCGATCACCAGCATTCTGGCAAGTCGCACGGACAGTACCTCACGTTTCTCGAATGGATCCTGTGATCTCGGGGGCCGGATCATGTCGGCCGCCCATTCAAGAAGATAAGGGGTAATGTCCCACGAAAGTCCTAAAGCGGACAACTGCCATTTTATTCGCGTTATTGCTGATTACTGAGCTGATCCGCGACCGCCAGGAAGGCGTCGTTCTCCGCAGGGGTGCCGACGGTGACGCGTACGCCCTCGCCGGCGAAGGGGCGGACGATGATCCCGCGCGCCTCGCACGCCTGCGCGAACGGCACCGACCGGTCGCCCAGCGGCAGCCAGACGAAGTTCGCCTGGCTGTCCGGCACCGTCGTGGTCGGCCCGGCCGGCAGCCGCTTGCGCAGCGCCTCGGTGACCCGGTCCCGCTCGGTGACCACCAGCGCGCAGCGCCGCCGTACCTCGTCGGCCTGGGTGAGCGCGGCCAGCGCCCCCGCCTGGGCGGCCAGGCTGGTGGAGAACGGGGTGACCACCTTGCGTACCGCCGCGGCCACCTCGGGCTGGCCGACCAGGAAGCCGATCCGCAGCCCGGCCAGCCCCCACGCCTTGGAGAAGGTGCGCAGCACCACCACGTTCGGCCGGTCGCCGTAGGCCGCGAGGCCGTCCGGCACCTCGGGGTCGGTGACGAACTCCCGGTACGCCTCGTCGAGCACCACCAGCACGTCGTCCGGCACCGAGCCGAGGAACCGGTCCAGCTCCGAGCGGCGCAGGCTGGTCCCGGTCGGGTTGTTCGGGTTGCAGACCAGGATCAGCCGGGTCCGGTCGGTCACCGCCGCCGCCATCGCCGTCAGATCGTGCCCGTGGCCGGCGTCGTTGGGCACCCGCACGCTGGTCGCGCCGCTGGTCGCCGCGATGATCGGGTACGCCTCGAAGGAGCGCCACGAGTACACCACCTCGTCCCCGGGCAGGCAGGTCGCCCGGACCAGGTGCTCGGCCAGCGCCACCGACCCGCAGCCGGTGGCGATCCGGTCCGGGTCGACGCCGTGGCGTTCGGCGAGTGCCGCCCGCAGCGCCAGTACGCCCATGTCCGGGTACCGGTGTGCGCCGGCGACCGCCTCGGCGACCGCCTCGACCACCCCGGGCAGCGGCCCGTACGGCACCTCGTTGCTGGCCAGCTTGATCGCCTCCGGCAGGCCCAGCTCCCGGGCCAGGTCGGCGGGGCTGCGCCCGGGCACGTAGTTCGGCAGCGCGTCGAGATCGGCGCGGGTCAGCCGGGGAGCCCCGGGCCGCCGGTCGGGGCCGGGGGTGGAACTGGTCGGACCGGTCATGACGCGGGGCCTCCAGAGCGATCGTTCGGGGTGCCGGTGTGCTCGGCCGGGGAACCGGCCGGTGAAGCGAGCCGGACCACCACGGTCTGGCCCCGCTTGTCGTGCAGGGCCTGCCGTAGCGGCCGGTCGAAGAGCGGGAGCGCGCAGTCGACGAGCTGGATCAGGAAGCCGATGCCGCAGCAACTCCAGAGGAAGACCGGCAGGCCGAGCATGTTGAACCGCCGGAACGAGCGGCCGAAGCCCAACTGCTCGGTCTCGGCCAGCGGTACGACCTTGATCCCCATCACCCGCTTGCCGAAGGTCTGCCCGGTGTTGGCCACCGACGGCACCTCGTAGGCGAACCAGAGCGCGACGGCGATCAGCAGGATGACCACCTGCAACCCGTCGGCCTGGGCGCTGGCCTGCGGCAGGCCCTCGGTGGTCGACTCGCCGGCCAGGGCACGCCGCCAGATCTCCCGGCCGACCGGCTCGATCTCCTGCACGAACCGCCAGACGAACCAGCCGTTCACCACCACGTTGAGTAGCAGCACCAGGCCGATGTCGATCAGCCGGGCGACCACCCGGGCACCGAGCGGCGCCAGTTCCAGCCCGTGCGGTCGGGGTGGTGGGGCGGCCCAGTACGGGTGCGGCCAGCCTGGCGGCGGCTGCCCGTACGGCGGCATCCCGGGCGGCGGCCCGTACGGCTGACCCGCCGGGCCGGCGCCGGGCCAACCGGGCGGGGCCGGCGGACCGGAGGCCGGTGGTCCGCCCGGTGGTGCGCCACTGACCGGCGGCGTCCCGCCCGGCGGAGCGCCGACCGGCGGCCCACCCGACGGTGGCCCACCCCAGGGCGGTCCGCCCCACGGTGCGGCCGGTCCACCGGGCGCGCCGGGCGGAGCCGGTGTCGCCGGTGAGCCGGGCGCGGCGGGGGAACCCGGCGCCCCGGGCGGGGCACCGGCACCGCTGGACGGTGCGGGTGCCGGCTCGGGCTCCTCGGCCGGCGGCGGGCCGGGCGGCGGTGTGGCGTCCACGGGCAGCGGCGCGCCCACCCAGCCCTCGCCGTCCCAGTACCGCTGGGTCGTCGGCTCGGCAGGGTCGGCGTACCAGCCCGGCTGCACCGTCACCGGAACGACCTTGGTTGAGTCCTGACGTTCACGCTGGAACCTTAACCACCACGGTCCTGGCGAACTTGTCGTGGAGGCACTGCTGGTACGGCTTGTCCCAGAGTTGCCAGAGCCCGTCGACGTAGCCCAGACCGGGAACCAGGCCGCTGCCCGCCTGCACCAGGAAGCGCCGGGCGAGGGGAGCCCGGCCGATCGAGCCGGCCGGGTCCAGCGGGACGATCTTGATTTTCATCACCCGCTTGCCGACGGTCTGCCCGGTCCGCCTCGGCATCTCCACCTGGTAGAGGTATTGCAGGGCGAACCCGACCACGAGCAGGGCGGCCTCCAGCAGCAGGAACGGCACCAGGAAGCCGAACGGGTCCGGCTCGACGACGGGACCGTCCGGATCGGGGACGGTGAAGAAGTCCGCGCCCACCGTCGAGAAGAAGACGACAAACGCCGGGATGGCGAGCACCAGCACCGTCCCGCCGAGGATCGCCGCGTCGATCAGGTACGCCAGCAGCCGGTCGCTGAACGAGGCGAGCGGCTGGCCGGACGGGCTGACCGGCGGTGGCGCCACCGGATAACCGGGCATCGGACCGTACCCCGGCCGGCCCGGCGGGTACCCGGGCAGGCCGTAACCCGGCGGGCCGTAACCGGGCGGGCCGTAACCGGGCTGGCGGGGCTGCGGCACGAACCCGCCGGGCGGCGGCCCGGACGGCGACCGACCCTCTCCGGGCGGCGGCGGCATGGCTGGAGGTTGCTGGGTCACGCAGGACAGTGTTACAGGTTTCCGCGCGCCTCTTGCTCCCGCTCGATGGCCTCGAAGAGCGCCTTGAAGTTGCCCTTGCCGAAACCGAGGGATCCGTGCCGCTCGATCAACTCGAAGAAGACCGTCGGCCGGTCCTGCACCGGCTTGGTGAAGATCTGCAACAGGTAGCCGTCCTCGTCCCGGTCGACCAGGATCTTCCGGGCCTTCAGCTCCTCGATCGGGGCGCGCACCTGGCCGATCCGGGCCCGCAGTTCCGGGTCGTCGTAGTACGAGTCCGGGGTGTCCAGGAACTCGACGCCGGCCGCCCGCATCGCGTCGACGCTGGCCAGGATGTCGTTGGTGGCCAGCGCGATGTGCTGGGCGCCCGGCCCGCCGTAGAACTCCAGGTACTCGTCGATCTGTGACTTGCGGCGGGCCACCGCCGGCTCGTTGAGCGGGAACTTGACCTTGCGGGTGCCGTTCGCCACCACCTTCGACATCAGCGCCGAGTAGTCGGTGGCGATGTCGTCGCCGATGAACTCGGCCATGTTGGTGAAGCCCATGACCCGGCGGTAGAACTCCACCCACTCGTCCATCCGGCCCAGTTCCACGTTGCCGACGACGTGGTCGACGGCCTGGAAGAACCGCTTCGGCTGCACGCCAGCGTCGATCATCGGCTGCCGGTCCACGATCGGGCCCTGCGCGACGAAGCCGGGCAGGAAGGGGCCGTGGTAGCGCGACCGGTCGACCAGGGAGTGCCGGGTGTCGCCGTAGGTGGCGATGGTGGCGATCCGGACCGTGCCGTGGGAGTCGGTGACGTCGTACGGGGCGGCCAGGCCGGTGGCGCCCTGTGCCATCGCGTGCGCGTACGCCGCGTCCACGTCCGGCACCGCCAGCGCGATGTCGAGTACGCCGTCGCCGTGCCGGGCCACGTGGTCGGCGTCCGGGGCGTCCGGGCGGACCGCGCCGGTGAAGACGAACCGGGCCGAGCCGCTGGTCAGCACGTACTCGGCGTGCTCCCGGTGGCCCTGCTCCGGCCCCCGGTACGCCACCCGGGTCATCCCGAACGCCGTCGAGTAGTAGTGCGCGGTCTGCTTCGCGTTGCCGACCATGAACCGGATGTGGTCGATGCCCTGCACCGGGAAGGGGTCGGTGCCGTCGTCGTGCGCGACGGCCCCGACGAGCCGGTCGACGTCAACGTCGAGGTCCAGAGCCGAGCCGGCGGTGGACGGCTGGTGGAGTGCGCTGGTCATCGTCCTGCCTCCCTGGGGTGCCCGACCGGCCGGCGGCCCGACCGGTCTTTCCCGGAGCATCCCGCTCGGGCGCCGACTGGGCAACCGAACCGCGAAATGCTGAGCAGGTTGTGCATTTAGTATGGTCAACGACCGTGAGTACTGTGCAAGATGTGCAGCTCGATCAGCTCGACGTCCGCCTGATCGACCTGCTCGCCGCCGAACCCCGGATCGGCGTCCTGGAGTGCTCCCGCCGGCTCCAGGTGGCCCGGGGCACCGTGCAGGCCCGGCTGGACAAGCTGCTCGCCCGGGGCGTGATCGCAGGTCTCGGCCCGCAGCTCGACCCGGCGGCGATCGGCTTCGCGGTGACCTCCTTCGTCACGCTGGAGATCCACCAGCGGCCCGGCCACGACCCGGTGACCGCACACCTGCACGGCATCCCCGAGGTGCTGGAGGTGCACACCATCACCGGCTCCGGCGACATGCTCTGCCGGATCGTCGCCCGGTCCAACGCCGACCTGCAACGGGTACTCGACCAGATCGTCTCGCACGAGCAGATCGCCCGGGCGTCCAGCATCATCGCGCTGGCGGAGAAGATTCCCTACCGGGTGCTGCCGCTGCTCCGCTCGGCCGTGGAGGCCGCGCCGGAGGGCGGAGCGTCGCCGGCGAGCGCGTCGCCGAGCGCGGTTCGCTCGTAGCGGACCGACCGGCCGAGCCGGGTCCGGCTGACCAGCCCGGCGTCCCGGAGCACCGCCAGGTGCCCGCCGACGCTGCCCAGCCCGGTGCCGAGCTGGGCGACGAGTTGACTGGTCGTGGCGGGGACGGCCAGGGCCCGCAGCACCGCCGCCCGGGAGGCGCCGACCAGCCGGTCCACCGCGTCCGGGGTACGGCCGGGCGGGGGCGGGCCGAGCAGGTCGGCCACGCCCCGGGCGGGGTAGACGATCGCGTACGGCCAGGGCGGCTCGGTGTAGCTGATCAGCGGGCCGAAGGCGGTGGGTACGAAGAGCAGCCCCCGGCCGGCCAGTTCCCGGCTGCCCTGACCGGAGCAGTCGACCTCGATCACCCCGTTCGCACCGTCCGAGATCCAGCGCAGCCGGGGGTCGAGGTCGGCGAGCGCGGTGGCCCAGCCGTACGTGCCGAGCTGACCGGCCCGGTGCACCAGGTCCCGTTCCAGCACCGCCCGCAGCCGTGTCCAGTCCGGCGCCACCAGCGCGGTCCAGGCCGCCTCGATCCCGTCGGCGATCCGGTCCACCACGTCCGGTGCCTCGAAGATCCGCCGCGCGTACTCCGGCGGGGTCCGGTGCCCGACCAGGTTGCGGGCCAACTCCTCGCGGGCCTGCTCCAGCGGGGTGGCCCGGATCGCGGCCAACTCGTCAGCGAAGGTCAGCCCGACCCCCGACGGCGGCGGCTGCACGAAGTCGGCGTTGTAGCCGCCCCGGCGCAGCAGTGCCAGCAGCGCACCGACCGCCGGCGAGTCCCGCTGCAGCCGCAGGTAGCGGTCGCGGACCCGGGCCACCCAGGGGGAGAGCGCGGCCGACCGGTGCTGGCCGGCGCAGAGCCGCAGCGCCGACATCGCCTCGCCGAGCGGCGAGATGGCGAACCGGCTGGCCGCCACGTCCGCCGAGGTCACCTCGATCCGGATGGTCACCGACGGGCCTCCCTCCGCCGCTGCCCCGCCGGTGCGCCTGCCCAGGCCACCGCGTCGACCTGGGGGTTGCCGGCACCTTTCGTTCCTGCCCGAAACCCTAGTGCGGTGCGGCGGGGCCGAGCACGCTGGCCGGGTGAGCACCGCGACGGGGCCGGCCGAGGACCGGGCGAGCAAACCCGGGCCGGACGGCCGGCCGCCCCGGACCGGCGCGCCCGCTCCCGGCGACGCGGCGCTCCGGACCGGGACCCCCGGCCCCGGCGACCGGCCCGCGACGTTCGGCAGCGTGCTTGCGGTACCCGAGTTCCGGGCGCTCTTCGCCGGCTTCGGCGTGTTCATGGTCGGCGAGACGGTGAAGATGCTCGCCCTCGCCGTACTGCTCTACGAGCGCACCGGGTCGGCGCCGCTCGCCGCCCTGGCGTACGTCGTCGGCTTCCTGCCGCACGCGGTCGGCGGCGTACTGCTGCTCTCCCTCGCCGACCGGTGGCGGCCCCGGGCCCTGATGGTCGGCTACGACCTGCTGCGGCTCGCCTCCGTCGCGCTGCTCGCGCTCGGGGTGCTGCCGCCGGCCGGCATGCTCGGGCTGGTCTTCGCGGTCGGGCTGCTCGCCCCGGTGAGCACCGCCGCCCGCAACGTGCTGCTGCCGGAGTTGCTGGCCGGGGACGGGTACGTGCTCGGGCGCTCGCTCTTCACCGTCGCGGCGGGCGGGACCCAGGTGCTCGGGTTCGCCCTCGGTGGCCTGCTGCTCGGCCTGGTCGGCCCGTACGGCGCACTCTGGCTGACCGTGCTCACCTGCGCGGTCTCCGCCCTCCTGGTCCGGTACGGCGTGGCGGAGCGGCCGCACCGGGCGGTCGCCCACGGGGTGGTCCGGCAGACCTGGCGGGTCAACCGGCTGCTGCTGCGCGACCGGCGGGTCCGGGGACTGCTGCTGGCGCACTGGCTGCCCGGCTCGCTGCTGGTCGGCGCCGAGGGCGTGATCGTGCCGTACGCCGACGGCCTCGGTCCGGGAGCGAGCGCCGGGGTGCTGTTCGCGGCGTCCGCGTTCGGCATGCTGGTCGGCGACCTGGTGGTCGGGCGGTGGGTCGCGCCGGCCCGGCGGGAACGGCTGGCCCCGTGGCTGGCGCTGCTGCTCGGCGCGCCGATGCTCGGTTTCGCCGCCGGGCCGGGGCTGGCGGCCGCCGTCGTGCTGTTCGGGGTGGCCACCTTCGGCTTCGCCTTCCAGCTCGGGCTGGCCCGGCGGTTCCTGGCGGCGGTGCCGGAACAGCGCCGGGGGCAGGCGTTCGGGCTGCTGGCCACCGGACTGATGACCGTGCAGGGGGTGAGCGCCGGGCTGGGCGGGCTGCTCGCCGAGTGGCTCGCGCCGGGCCGGGTGATGGCGCTCGCCGGGGCCGCCTCGATGGCCGCGACCCTGCTGCTGTGGCGCTGGCTGCGCCCCGAGTCCGCCACCCGAACCGCCGACGGCCAGAATTCCGCCCGACCCCGCATGCCCTGATCGTCGGTCGAGGTCGCGGTGATTCGCCGGGGTGCCTGGTCCTGTCACAGGCGCCTGGCAGTCTCGTACGCATGTGCGAGCGACCCGCGCGTGTGGCGCCCCCCGCGACCGAGATCAGGAAAGTAGGCTGGCGCAATGACCGTGTCAGCCCATGACGTAGCCGCGGCTCTCCGCCATCGGCTTCCCGGTCTACCGACGAAGAAACTGCACAAACTTCTCTACTACTGCCAAGGGCACCATCTTGCCGCATTCGGGGTGCCCCTGTTCCGTGAAACGATCTCGGCCTGGGACATGGGGCCGGTGGTCGGCAGCCTCTGGCAAGCCGAACGCGGCGGCGACATCCCCGCCTCCCCCCTGGAACTCGGCGAGGCCGAACTCAACACCGTCGGCTACGTCGTCAGCCGCTACGGCAAGCTCACCGGGACCGACCTGGAGCACCTCACCCACTCCGAAACTCCGTGGCAGTACGCCAACGCCCTCCGGATGCCCGGCGAGTCGGCCAGGATCGAACTGGAGTGGATACGGGAGTACTTCACCACCGCCGGCGCGGTGGACAATGACGACGAGATCCCAGTCGACGCCGCCGAGGTGCGAGCCATCCTCAAGGGCGCCGAAGCACGTCGCAACCCGAGCCCGCGCGCCGACGACCCTGAGCGGTTGCGCGCCCGGATAGCGGAGATGCGGGCACAACTGGGGCGGAGTGCCTGAGGGACGCGGGTTGTGGCAGTTGGCCGACTTCGAGGACCGCTTCGATGCCTGGGCTGACCGCGACAACCCGTCACCAGACCTTCGGATCGTCGTCGCCGAGTGGATCCTGACCCGCATGGAGGATCCTTACGAGGGCGCGAAGCGGGAGCCCGGGTTTCCGGATCTGTGGTCGGTGCGGATCCGGGGTACCGCGGCCGGTCGGCCGGGCGCGTTCGCGATGGTGCTCTGCTCGTTCTGGGTCAAGGAGACCGAGCACAGCGTGGTGTGCGACAACTTCTCGACCCTTGGCTATCCGGTGTGAGGTCGCCGCCGGATCCGGGAGCTGAGGACGGTACGGCTGGAATTCACGACACGGACATAACGTCCTAGCGGCACTTGCCGGACGATCTCGTTTACGGTAACCGGATGGCCAAGGGGAGCGCCCGGAGCGCGGGCGTCATGTCCGCCCTGGCCATCGCGCTGATCGCGGTGATCGTGCTCGCCGCGACCAACGTCTGGAATCCCTTCCCCGGGGTCTGGGACTGGGTCAACCGCGACGAGCCGATCTCCGAGCCGGACGTCGTCTGGCAACAGCGGATCGGCGGGACGCCGCAGAGCGTCACCATCGCCGGCAACACGGTGGTGATCCGCTACCGCACCCGGGTCGAGGCCCGCAGCCTCGCCACCGGGCTGCGGCTGTGGGAGCGCAAGGCCGACTGGGCCGCGGTGGCGGGTGGTGACCGGGACGCCGTCGTCGCCGTCGGCAAGCTGCTGAGCAAGGGCTACGAACTGCTCGACCCCGAGACCGGAGCGGTACGCCGCAAGGACAGCACGGCGGTCGGCGTCTGGACGTACCGCAACGCCCTGGTCGACGTGCGCTGCCGAGAGCCCCGGGACTGCACGCTGAGCGCCTGGGACCCCCGGGGCAGCAATCCGAGCTGGACGACGTTCCTGCCCGGAGTGGAGACCGGGCCACTGGCCGGCAACCCCGACACCCTGGGTACCCGGCCGTTGACCACCCGGCAGGTCCACGAGGGGGCCGGCGGCCCGGTGGAGATGCCGCCGCTGCTCGGACTCTCCGTCGACGGCCGGGTGCACATCGTGGACACCGCCACCGGCCGGGTGATGCAGGACGTGAAGCCGGGGCAGCAGGACCGGATCGTGGTGGTCGGCGGCCGGATGCTGCGCATCGAGGCCCGGGCCGCCGACGGTACCTGCTACTTCACCGTGGTGGCCCGGGATCCGGTGACCGGGCAGGAGGTGTGGCGCCGGGACGGGCTCAACCTGCGTACCGCCGACGGTGCCGGCTGCGTGCAGCGGGAGGATCCGCAGGGCGGGGAGAACGTCTTCGTCGGCGTCGGGCCGGACGCCCGGGAGACGGTTGTCGACGCGTACGACGGCCGGGTGCTGTGGACGGGTCCCAAAGGTGAGAAGCTGCTCGCCGTCGACGACCGGTACGCGCTCTCCCGCTCCGCCGACCAGCGCTCGGTCGTGGGCAGCGAACTCGCCATCGACCGGGCCCGGTGGACCCGGCCGGTCAACTCGGAGGGCGGCGCCGCGCTGGCCCGGCACGCCGCCCTGCTGATCGACCGGCGGCCGAACCGGATCATCGCGCTCGATCCGCGCAGCGGCCGGGAACTGGCCAACGTCCGCTCCTCGGCCGAGGTGCTCGCGGTGGGTCCGGCCGGGATGGTGATCGGCGACGGGCGGGACATCGGGTACCTCCAGTTCGCCGGGGTCTCGACCGGCGGCCCGGCGCCGACCGCCGGTCCGGGCGGCCAGGAACCCGGGCCCGGCACCGAGTGCGGCGGCCCGAAACAGCCGGAGTGTCCACCGGAGAACGGCAAGGACGGCTGACCGGCGTCCCGCTGGTCGGTCGGCGGGGCGGGTCGGATGAGAGCGGCGTCGCAGGGTCGACCCGGCGGGTGGGCCGGCCCCGGTCGGCTGGCCTAGGCTTGCCGGCTATGAGCAGTGGCGCGCCGTTCTCGTACTCCCCCCTGTTGCCCGTCGGCGCCGACCAGACCGAATACCGACTGGTCACCGACGAGGGCGTCGACGTGGTCCACGGGCCGGGCGGCCGCCGCTTCCTGACCGTGGAGCCCGCGGCGCTGACCGCGCTGACCGCCGAGGCGATGCACGACATCTCGCACTACCTGCGGCCGGCGCACCTGGCCCAGTTGCGGGCCATCATCGACGATCCGGCCGCGTCGCCGAACGACCGCTTCGTCGCGCTGGACCTGCTGCGCAACGCC
This sequence comes from Plantactinospora sp. DSM 117369, assembly GCF_053764795.1. Taxonomy (NCBI): domain Bacteria; kingdom Bacillati; phylum Actinomycetota; class Actinomycetes; order Micromonosporales; family Micromonosporaceae; genus Plantactinospora; species Plantactinospora sp. DSM 117369. Next base: position 531,429 of record NZ_CM132446.1, read on the forward strand.
AACATCGCCGCCGGGGGCGTACTGCCGATGTGCCAGGACACCGGCACCGCGATCGTGCTGGGCAAGCGGGGGCGGCACGTGTTGACGGACGGGTCCGACGACGAGGCGGTGTCCCGGGGGGTCTACCAGGCGTACACCCGGCTCAACCTGCGGTACTCGCAGCTTGCCCCGCTCACCATGTGGGAAGAGAGGAACACCGGCAGCAACCTGCCGGCCCAGGTGGAGATCTACGCCGAGGACCCGGACGGGCACCCGGACGCGTACAAGTTTCTCTTCATGGCCAAGGGCGGCGGCTCGGCCAACAAGTCCTACCTCTACCAGGAGACCAAGGCGCTGCTCAATCCCACCCGGATGATGCAGTTCCTGGAGGAGAAGCTGCGGCTGATCGGCACCTCGGCCTGCCCGCCGTACCACCTCGCGGTGGTGATCGGCGGCACCTCCGCCGAGTACGCCCTGAAGACCGCGAAGCTGGCCTCCGCGAAGTACCTGGACAACCTGCCCACCCAGGGTTCGATGTTGGCGCACGGCTTCCGCGATCTGGAGCTGGAGGCCGAGGTACTGGAGCTGACCCGGCAGTTCGGCATCGGGGCGCAGTTCGGCGGGCGCTATTTCTGTCACGACGTACGCGTGGTCCGGCTGCCCCGGCACGGCGCCTCCTGTCCGGTGGCGATCGCGGTCTCCTGCTCCGCCGACCGGCAGGCGATGGGCAAGATCACCCCGTCCGGCGTCTGGCTGGAGCGGCTGGAGACCGACCCGGCCCGGTTCCTGCCGGACGTCACCGACGCCCAGCTTGACCAGGGCTCCGAGGTGGTCCGGGTCGACCTCAACCGGCCGATGGACGAGATCCGGGCCGAGCTGTCGAAATATCCGGTCAAGACCCGGCTCTCCCTGACCGGCCCGCTGGTGGTCGCCCGGGACATCGCGCACGCCAAGATCGCCGAGCGGCTGGACGCGGGCGAGCCGATGCCGCAGTACCTGCGCGACCACGCCGTCTACTACGCCGGGCCGGCGAAGACCCCGGAGGGGTACGCCTCCGGCTCGTTCGGTCCGACCACGGCCGGCCGGATGGACGCGTACGTGCAGAAGTTCCAGGCCGCCGGCGGCTCGCACGTGATGCTGGCCAAGGGCAACCGGTCTGGCCAGGTGACCCGCTCCTGCCACGAGCACGGCGGGTTCTATCTCGGCTCCATCGGCGGCCCCGCGGCCCGGCTCGCGCAGGACTGCATCAAGCACGTCGAGGTCCTGGAATATCCGGAACTCGGCATGGAGGCGGTCTGGAAGATCGACGTGGTGGACTTCCCGGCCTTCATCGTCGTCGACGACAAGGGCAACGACTTCTTCGCCGAGGTGACCAAGCCGGTGCTGACCGTCGGGCGACGCTGACCGACGGTTGACGCTGGTGCACCGCTCAGCCGGCGCGGGACAGGGCGCTGGTGCGGACCAGCACCTGCCGTTCGGGACCGGCGCTGCCGTCCCCGCGCAGCTCCACGCCGCGCAGGGACAGCCACTCGAGCTGCGGATACCGGCCTAGATCCGCGCCGACCCCGGTGACCCGGAGCACGAGCGGGCCGGTTCCGTAGCAGTAGTCGGATTCGGCGAATTGCAACACGTCCCCGGCGGTCGGCACCGGCCGGGACCGCTCGGGTCTTGCAGAGGCGTCCATGTCCTGGCGTCTCCTCAGGTGTGGATGGCGGCGAAACCGCTGCTCCGACACGGTGCGTCCGTCGCCCCCGCAGGTCGGCGGACGCACCGCCCCCGTCGATGTGTCTCACCTGGTGTCGTGCATCCCAGCGCACAGTGTGGGCGGTGGCGCTCTCGTTCCGCTGCCACCCCGCTATCAAGTCGATTCTGCTGCGAGTGATTGTCGGGTTACTCTGCTGCCGGATGCGACCTCGGTCAGGAGCTGGCATGCGGTTCGGAATCCTTGGGCCGCTCCAGGTGAGCGGCGGCGAGTCGACGGTGACCGCTGGCCGGGACAGAGTCGTTCTGGCGGTGCTACTTCTGCATGCCCCGCAGGTGGTACCGGTCGACGAGTTGGTCGACGCGGTCTGGGACGCCGACCCGCCGGTCACCGCGCGGGGGCAGTTGCAGACCTGCGTCTCCCGGCTGCGCCGGCTGCTCGCCGTGGCTGGGGTGCCCGGTGAGACGATCGTCACCGGGCCGGCCGGCTACCGCATCGTGCTCGGGCCGGACGACCTGGACGCGCACCTCTTCGAGCGGCTGGTCGCCGGGGCCCGGAGCGCCGCCGCCGAACAGAACTGGCCGGAGGCGCGGGAGGGCTACCGGGCCGCCCTCGCGCTCTGGCGCGGTCCGGCGCTCGCCGGTATCACCGGTACGGCGGTCCGCCGGGGTGCGGCGTCGCTGGACGAGCAGCGCATGCTGGCGATGGAGGACGGCTTCGAGATCGAGCTGCGGCTCGGCGGCCGGAGCGGCGACCTGGTCGCCGAACTGACCGAGCTGGTGGAACGCCATCCGCTGCGGGAACGGCTCCGGGGTCAACTGATGCTGGCGCTCGCCGACAGCGGCCGCCGGGCCGAGGCCCTCGCGGTGTTCCGGGCCGGCCGGGAGATCCTCGCCGGCGAGCTGGGCATCGAGCCCGGGCCGGCGCTGCGGGAGATCCACCGGCGGGTACTCGCCGGCGAGGTCGGGCCGGCGGACGACGAGCCCCCGCCCCGGACGCCGGTACGTGCCCTGCCCCGGGCCATCGAGGACTTCACCGGCCGGCACGAGACCATCACCCGGCTGCGCAAGGAGATCGAGGAGGCCGGTCCGCACTTCTCCGCCGTCTACGTCATCGACGGCATGCCGGGCAGCGGCAAGACGGCGCTGGCCGTACACCTGGCGACGGCGCTCGGCGCCGCGTACCCGGACGCGCACCTCTTCGTCGACCTGCACGGGCACAGCCTGCACAGCCCGCTGCCGACCAGCACGGCCGTCGGCACACTGCTGCGGCAGCTCGGGGTACCCGGGGAGCGGATACCGGCCGACCTCGACGACCGGCTGGCGCTGTGGCGTACCGAGCTGGCCAGCCGGCGCGTGCTGCTGGTGCTGGACAACGCGGCCAACACCGCCCAGGTCGGTCCGCTGCTGCCGGCCGGCCCCGGCTGCCTGACCGTGGTGACCAGCCGACGCCGGCTGGTCGGCCTGGACGGGGTACGGGCGCAGTCGCTGACCGTGCTGGAGCCCGCCGAGGCGGTCGACCTGCTGGCCCGGATCGCCGGCCCGGAACGGATCGGGGCCGAGCCGGCGGCGGCGGAGGAGGTGGTCCGGCGCTGCGGGTACCTGCCGCTGGCGATCCGGCTCGCCGGTGCCCGGTTGGCCCACCGTTCCCGCTGGCGGGTGGCGGACCTCGCCCAGCGGCTCGGCGACCCGGACCGCCCGGTACTCGCCGAGTTCGCCGTCGAGCACCGCACCCTGGCGGACGCCTTCGCGCTGTCGTACGCCCAGCTACCGGAGCCGGTCCAGCGGACGTTCCGGCTGCTCGGAGTGCACCCCGGCGTGCAGTTCGACCAGTACGCCTGCGCCGCGCTGACCGAGTTGCCGCTCGGGGTGGTCAGGGAACACCTCGACGAACTGGTCGACGCCCATCTGACCGACGAGGTGGACGCCGGACGGTTCCGCCTGCACGACCTGGTCCGGGAGTACGCCACCGAACTGGTCACCGTGGTCGGCGGCGAGCCGGAGCGGCGGCAGGCGTTGCAGGCGCTGCTCGACTACTACCTGCACACCGCCGCCTCGGTCAGCCACGTCCTCGAACCGACCGGAAACCTGCGGATGGCCGTACCGGGGCAGCCGGCCCGGCCCGACCTGGTCGCCGCCGCGGCGCAGGAGGGGCGGAACTGGCTGGAGGCGGAACGGCGCAACCTGGTGGCACTGGTCCAGCTCGCGGTGCAGGAGGGCCTGTACCGGTACGCCTGGCAGCTCGCCCGGGCCAACTGGCGGCAGCTCTATCTCGGCGGCCACCTGGACGAGCTGATCCAGACGCACACCGACGGGCTGCGCGCGGCGGAGGCGCTCGGCGACGACGCCGGGATCGCCATCATGCACAACTACCTCACCTCGGCGTACTTCCGGCTCGGCGAGTTCCAGCGCTCGGTCGAGTCGCTGCGGGTGGTCATCGCGATCTGGGAGCGGCTCGGCGACGTCGCCGGGCGGTCGGTGGCGACGGTGAATCTCGGCCTGCCGCTGATGATGCTCGGCCGGACCCGGGAGGCGGTGCACTACCTCGAACTCGGGCTGGAGCTGGCCCGGCAGACACCGGGCTGGCACGCGATGCCGAACGCCCTGACCAACCTGGGCAGCGTCTATCTCGTCCTCGGCCGCTATTCGGACGCGCTGCGGGTACTGCGGAACCGGCTGTTCATGGCCCGCCAGGTCGGCAAGATCGCCATGGTGGCGGACACGCTCGGCTCGATCGGCGGGGTGTACGGGCGGCAGGGACAGCGCGACCGGGCGCTGCGCTACATGTCCGTGGCGCTGCGGATCCAGCAGGCCCGGGGCAATCCGTTCGCCGTCGCGGACCTGCTCAACGAGATCGGCAGCATCGAGCGGGAGTGCGGCCGGCCGGAGGTGGCGGTGCAGCGGCACCGGGAGGCGCTGGCCGCGATGCGGGACGCCGGGGACCGGGCCGGCGAGTGCGCGGCCCGGAATCTGCTCGGGCGCGCCATGCTGGCGCTGGGCGACACCGAAGCCGCCCTGGACCTGCACCGGCAGGCCCTGCTCGGCGCGACGAAGATCCAACTGGCGTACGAGCAGGCCCGCGCGCTGGACGGGCTCGCCCGCTGCCTGCGGGAGACCGACCCGCCGGCGGCCCGGTCGTACTGGACCCGGGCGCTGGCCCTGCTGATCCAGGTCGACTCCCCGGACCAGCACGACGTCCGGCGGCGGCTGCGCGAACTGGGCTGAATCCGGCCGCCAGCACCGGCGAGGGCGGCAGGGCGGGCAGCCGGAGCCGCCGGTCGGTGACGGCGATCATCTGCGCGCCGGCCGGGGTCGGGGCAGGATGGAACGCGTGACCACACCAGAGGCGGCCGGCTACCGGATCGAACGCGACACGATGGGCGAGGTGGAGGTGCCCGTCGACGCGCTGTGGCGGGCCCAGACGCAGCGGGCGGTGCAGAACTTCCCGATCTCCGGGCGCGGGCTCGAATCGGCGCACATCCGGGCACTGGCCCAGATCAAGGGTGCCGCCGCGATGGTCAACGCCGAGCTGGGCGTGATCGACGAGGCCGTCGCCGGAGCGATCGTCACCGCGGCGGCGCACGTCGCGGACGGCGGCTACGACGACCAGTTCCCGATCGACGTCTTCCAGACCGGTTCGGGCACCTCGTCGAACATGAACGCCAACGAGGTGATCGCCACGCTGGCCGCCCGCGAACTGGGCCGCGAGGTGCACCCGAACGACGACGTGAACGCCGCCCAGTCGAGCAACGACGTCTTCCCGTCCTCCATCCACCTGGCCGCCACCCATGCCGTGGTGCACGACCTGCTGCCGGCGCTGCGGCACCTGGAGTTCGCCCTGGAGTCCAAGGTGGACGAGTTCGCCGAGGTGGTGAAGGCGGGTCGTACCCACCTGATGGACGCCACCCCGGTCACGCTGGGCCAGGAGTTCTCCGGGTACGCCACCCAGCTCCAGTACGGCATCGAGCGGCTGGAGAGCTGCCTGCCCCGGCTCGCCGAACTGCCGCTCGGCGGCACCGCGGTCGGCACCGGGATCAACACCCCGGCCGGCTTCGCCCCGAAGGTGATCGAGAAACTGCGCGAGATGACCGGGCTGCCGCTGACCGAGGCGCGCAACCACTTCGAGGCGCAGGGCGCCCGGGACGGGCTGGTCGAGGTCTCCGGCCAGCTCCGCACGGTCGCGGTCGGCCTCTACAAGATCGCGAACGACATCCGCTGGATGGGCTCCGGCCCCCGGGCCGGGCTGCGCGAGTTGCAGATTCCCGACCTGCAACCCGGGTCGTCGATCATGCCCGGCAAGGTCAACCCGGTGGTCTGCGAGGCGGTCCGGCAGGTCTGCGCCCAGGTGATCGGCAACGACGCCACGGTCACCTTCGCTGGGTCGCAGGGCGACTTCGAGCTGAACGTGATGCTGCCGGTGCTGGCCCGCAACGTGCTGGAGTCGATCCGGCTGCTCACATCTGTCAGCCGATTGTTCGCCGACCGCTGCGTGGTCGGCCTGGTCGCGAACGTCGACGTGGCGCTGGCGTACGCCGAGGGGTCGCCCTCGGTGGTCACCCCGCTCAACCGCTATCTCGGCTACGACGAGGCGGCGTCGATCGCCAAGGAGGCGCTGGCCAAGGAGCTGTCGATCCGCGAGGTGGTGCTCGCCCGGGGGCACGTCGAGGCGGGCCGGCTCACCGCCGAGCAGCTCGACGACGCGCTCGACGTGCTGCGGATGACCCACCCCTGACGCTCCCGGGGCCCGGTCGCCGTCGCTACCCTCGAACCCGTGGGCCTGCGCACGGTGGTGTTCGACGCGGACGAGACCCTGGTCGACCTGCGTACGGCGGTGACTGGCGCGCTGGTCGCCGTACTGGCCGAGATGCGGCGGCTGACCCCGGCGGCCCGGGACGTCACCCTGGCGGAGATCGAGGGGGACTGGGACGCCGTCTACGCCGAGCACGCCAATGCTCCGGTCACCCAGGTACGCCGGGCCGCGCTGGCCCGGTCACTGGCCCGGGTCGGCCTGACCGCCGAACTGGAGCCGATCGTCGAGCTGTACTTCGCCCGGCGGTTCGCGTTGACCCGGCCCTTCTCCGACACCCTGCCGGCGCTCGGGGTGCTACGCCGGTCGTACACGCTCGGCTTCGCCACCAACGGCAACAGCCGAGTGGACCGGTGCGGGCTGGCCGCCGCCGAGTTCGCCTTCGAGATCTACGCGCACGTCGGGGGCGTACCGAAGAAGCCGGCGCCGGAGTTCTACGCGGCGGTGCTGGCGGCGGCCGGAATGCCGCCGTCGTCGGTGGTGTACGTCGGCGACTCGCCGAGCAAGGACGTCGAGGCCGCCCAGGCGGCCGGCCTGCGCGCGGTCTGGCTGAACCGGGCCGGGCTGGACCGCCCGCCCGGCCTGCGCCCCGACGCCGAGATCCGCTCCCTGGCCGAGCTGCCGGCCGTGCTGGGCCACTGGCGGGAGAGCTCGTAGATCACGCACCATCACGAAACAGTGGTAGCCAAGTCACCCGGAGGCCAACCTTTCCGGGAAGCGGCGCGATCTCCGCTAGGAGAGCGCGGCGGCGATCTCGGTGGCGGCGGTGCGGACCTGGGCGCCGGTCTTGGCCACGTCGAGCGGAGCCAGGGCGACCACGCCGACGCTGGCCTCCAGCCCGGGCACGCCGAGCACGGGTGCGGCCACGCCGTAGGCGCCGGCCTGGAGTTCGCCGCTGGTCGCGACCGGGTCGGCCCGGCCCTGCCGGCCGGCCAGGATCGCCCGGCCGGCCGCGCCCCGGCCCAGCGGATGCCGGGCCCCGGTCCGGTACGCGACGTGGAACGCCGTCCAGCTCGGCTCGACCACCGCCAGCGCCACCCCCTCGGCGCCGTCGACCACGGTCAGGTGCGCGGTCGCCCCGGTCTGCTCGGCAAGCCGGCGCAGCGCCGGCAGTGCCCCGTCGGCGAGCAGCGGCTGGGCCCGCCGGGCCAGGTGCAGCAGCCCCGCCCCGAGCCGCAGCCGGCCACCGGCGTCCCGACGGACCATCCCGTGTTCGGTGAGCGCGCCGAGCAGCCGGTAGACCACCGCCCGGCCGACGCCCAACTGGGCGGCCGCCTCGGTCACGGTCAACCCGCCGGAGGCGTCGGCGACCAGGTGCAGCAGGCGCAGCCCACGGTCCAGGGTCTGCGCCGTCTCGCCGGCCCGGCCAGCGGGCTCCTCCGCTGGGCCGGCCGCTGTGCCGCCCGCCACCCTCGCCACACCAGGCAGCGTACGGCCGGTGCCGGCCGGCACGGGAGCGGGCATGACCGGGGCCGGGCCGGGTGGTGGTCGCGGGGTGAGCCCGGACAGACATCGGTCGGTACCCTTGTACGGTGACGCTACGCCTGTACGACACCGCCGCCCGATCGGTGCGGGACTTCGTCCCCATGCACGCCGGCAAGGTGGGGATCTACCTGTGTGGCCTCACCGTCCAGTCTCCGCCGCACATCGGCCACCTCCGGGGTGGGGTCAACTACGACGTGCTGCGGCGCTGGCTGCTGCGCAGCGACTTCCAGGTGAACTTCATCCGCAACGTCACCGACGTCGACGACAAGATCCTGACCAAGGCGGTCGAGCAGGGCCGGCCGTTCTGGTCGATCGCGTACGCCAACGAGGTGCTGCTCGGCGCGGCGTACCGCAGCCTCAACGTGCTGCCGCCGACGTACGAGCCGAGGGCGACCGGGCACATCCCGGAGATGCACGAGCTGATCAAGAAGCTGCTCGCCGACGGGCACGCCTACGTCGCCGACGACGGTTCCGGCGACGTCTACTTCGACGTCCGGTCCTACCCGGAATACGGCGACCTGTCCGGTCAGCGGCCGGAGGCGACCCAGACCCAGATCGCCGAGGAGGCCGCCGAACGGGGCAAGCGGACCGCCTCCGACTTCGCGCTCTGGAAGGGGGCCAAGCCGGAGGAGCCGGCGGACGCGGCCTGGCCGTCGCCGTGGGGGCCGGGCCGGCCCGGCTGGCACATCGAGTGCTCGGCGATGTGCTGGCGCTATCTCGGCGCCGAGTTCGACATCCACGGCGGCGGACTCGACCTGACCTTCCCGCACCACGAGAACGAGCAGGCCCAGTCCCGCGCCGCCGGCCTGCCCTTCGTCCGGTACTGGGTGCACCACGGCCTGCTCAACCTCGGCGAGGCCAAGATGAGCAAGTCGCTGGGTAACGTGGTCGACCTCGACCACGTCGCCTCGATCGGGATCCGCCCGGTCGAGCTGCGCTACTACCTGGTCGCCCCGCACTACCGGTCCCGGATCGACTACTCGGACGAGTCGCTGCGCGAGTCCGCGGTGGCGTACCGCCGGGTCGAGGGCTTCGTGCGGCGGGCCGTGGAGCGGGTCGGCGCGGGTACGCTCGGCGAGCTGCCGGCCGAGTTCGGCGCGGCCCTGGACGACGACCTCAACACCTCGGCCGCGGTCGCGGTGCTGCACGACACGGTCCGGGACGGCCAGATCGCACTGGCCGGCGGGGACAACGCCGGGACCCGGGAGGCGCTCGCCGTGGTCCGGGCGATGCTCGACGTGCTCGGTCTCGACCCCCTCGACGCGGCCTGGAGCACGAACGGGCAGGATGGAGAGCTGCGGTCCGTGGTCGACTCGCTGGTGGCGCTGGCCCTGGAGCAGCGGGCACAGGCCCGCAGCCGCAAGGACTGGGCCGCCGCCGACTCGGTACGGGACCAGCTCAAGCACGCGGGCGTGGTGGTCGAGGACACCCCGCACGGGCCGCGTTGGACGATCGGAGAACAGGACTGATGCCCGGAAATTCGGCACGAAGAGGGCGTCGGGTCAGCGCCAAGAAGGGCGCCACCACCGGATCCGGCGGCAAGAACCGGGGTGCGCTCAAGGGGCGGGGCAAGACCCTGCCCGCCGACGAGCGCCCCTGGCACAAGGCATACTCCGGCACCGAGCAGGTGCCGCAGCGCACCGCGTGGAAGCAGGCCAAGGAGCGCCGGGCCGCCGCCGAGGAGGGCCGGGCGCCGAAGGTAGGCATACCGGGGAGCAAGGACACCACCTGGGGGGCTGGCGGCGCCGGTACGAAGAAGGGCGGCCGCAAGTCGGTCAGCGCCGGGCGGGGCGCGGCCACCGCCGGGCGTACGGGTGGCAAGCCGGCTCCGCGTCCGGGCGGTCCCCGGGTCGCGCCGGGTCGCCGCTCCGCGCCCGGGCGGGAGGCGGCCGAGCTGCTGGTCGGGCGCAACCCGGTGGTGGAGGCGCTCCGGTCGCAGGTGCCGGCCACCGCGCTCTACGTGGCGCAGGGCATCGACATCGACGACCGGGTGAACGAGGCGGTCCGGACCGCCGCCGACCGGGGCATCGCGATTCTGGAGGTCAGCCGGGCCGAACTGGACCGGATGACCGGCGGCGTGCTGCACCAGGGCATCGGGGTGCAGGTGCCGCCGTTCGCCTACCAGCCCTACGAGGACATGCTCGCGGTGGCGCTGGAGCAGCCCTCCCCGCTGCTGGTCGCGCTCGACGGCATCACCGACCCACGCAACCTCGGCGCCGTGATCCGCTCGGCGGCTGCCTTCGGCGCGCAGGGCGTCTTCGTACCCGAGCGGCGGGCCGCCAGCATCACCGCGACCGCCTGGCGGACCAGTGCCGGCGCGGCGGCCCGGGTGCCGGTCAGCCAGGTGACCAACCTGACCCGGGCGCTCAAGCTCGCCCAGCAGGAGGGGTTCATGGTGGTCGGGCTGGACGCCGACGGCGAGACCGACCTCTACGACCTGGAGGTGGCGATCGGCCCGCTGGTGGTGGTGGTCGGCTCCGAGGGGCGCGGGCTCTCCCGGCTGGTCGGTGCCACCTGTGACCTGCGGGTCAGCATTCCGATGGTCTCCGAGGTCGAGTCGCTCAACGCCAGCGTGGCGGCGGCGGTGGCGCTCGCCGAGGTCTCCCGGCGCCGTCTGGCCGCCTGACCCGCCTGGCCGCCGGACCCCGCGTTACCGACGTGGCTGCCTGACCCGTCGCCCGGCCGGCTGGCCCGGCGCCTCGGCGGGGAGCGGAGCGGCCGGGACATCCCGTCCGCGCACGCTGTCGAGCTGCCCCGCCCGTGCGCCCACCGCCGTCCACGTGGTGGCCGCCGGGCCGGCCCGGCGGCCCGGCCGGGCGGAGGATGGCCGCGGGGGCCCCGGCCGGGCGGAGGATGGCCGCGGGGGCCCCGGCCGGGCGGAGGATGGCCGCGGAGGCGCCGGTCGGTGCTGGGCCGTGCCCCGTAACATGCAGGGCCGGGCAACCCCTCGCCCCCGCGGAGGAGTCGGTTCATGGCAGGTCAGGACGGAGGCTACGGGCTCGGCGTCGACCTCGGGACCTCGCACACCGTGGCGGTGCTGCGCTGGCCCGACGGCCGGACCAGACCGCTGCTCTTCGACGGGCAGCCGGTCCTGCCGTCCGGGGTGTTCCTCGACCAGGCCGGGCGGGCACACGTCGGGCGGGACGCCCAGCGGCTGGCCCAGGCCGACCCTTCCCGCTACGAGCCGAACCCGAAGCGGCGGGTCGACGAGCCGGCCGTACTCCTCGGAGACCGCGAGATCGGCACGGTCGACCTGCTGGCCGGCGTGCTCGGTGCGGTGGCCGGCGCGGCGGTGGAGGCGGTCGGGTTCCTGCCGCCGGCCGTACTCAGCTATCCGGCCAGTTGGGGATCCCGCCGCCGGGACACCCTGGCCGCCGCCGTCGCCCGGGCCGGCTGGCCGCCGGTACCGGCCGGCACCGATGCGGCGACCCGGCCTGCCGGTGGCACGCTGCTGGTGCCCGAGCCGGTCGCCGCCGCCCGCTACTTCGCCGACGTGCTGCGCCGGCCGGTGCCGGTCCGGTCCGCGCTGGCGGTCTTCGACTTCGGCGGCGGCACCCTGGACATCGCGGTGGTGCGCAACGAGGGCACCGACGAGAACGGCCGGGCCCGGTTCGTGGTGGTCGGCTCGGGCGGCGTCGCCGACCTCGGCGGGCTCGACCTCGACGCGGCGCTGGTCGAGCACCTGGGCGGGGTGATCCGGACCGCGCACGGGCCGATCTGGGAGCAACTGCGCCAGCCGGCCACGGCCAGCCAGTGGCGCAGTCGCCGGCAGTTCTGGGACGACGTACGCGGAGCCAAGGAGATGCTGTCCCGGGCCGCGACCGCACCGGTTCCGGTGCCCGGCGTCGAGCAGGCGCTGCACCTGACCCGGGACGAGTTGGAGAGCGTGGTCACCCCGCTGCTGCGCCGGGGTGTCTACGAGGCCGCGTCGGTGATCGCCGACTGTCGGCTCGGCACCGATCAGCTCGCCGGGCTGTTCCTGGTCGGCGGCTCCTCCCGGGTCCCGCTGGTGGCCCGGATGTTGCACGCCGAACTCGGCATCGCGCCGACCGTACTCGAACAGCCGGAGTTGCCGGTCGCGGAGGGCGCGCTCGCCGAACTCCCGGTCGTGACCGTACCGGCTCCCCGGGGCAGCGCCGGGGTGCCGACCAGCCCGGCCGCCGCCGGCAGTGCGGTACCGGGCCAGACCCGGGCGTACGAGGTCGGGGCCGCGGCGGTCGCCGCGCCACCCGCCCAGGCGGCTGCCGGCGGCTATCCGCCGGCCGGCGGCAGCCATCCCGGTCAGCCCGGTCAGCCGGCCCCGCCGGGCAGTCCGGCGCCGTACGGAGCCGGCGGACCGGGCCGTCCGCCCGGACCTGCACACCCGGCCGGCGGCACCGCACCGGCGGGGCTGGCCGGTCTGGTACGCCGCCGGGCGGTCTGGATCGGCGCCGGGGCGCTGGTCGCACTGGTCGGTGTGGTCGTCGCGACCCTGTTCTACCTGACCCGGGACCGCTATCCCGGCATCGACTTCGCCGCGTTCCAGGAGGTCGACCGGATCGCCACCCGCGAGGAGAACCCGTCCGCGCTCTTCACCGCCACCGGCGGCGGGCGGGCGTACGCCGGCTACCAGCGGAACGACCAGCGGCTGGACATCGCGGTACTCGACGCCGAGTCGGCGAAGGTCGATCGGTGGATCACCACGGCGGCCGGCGCCGAGCGGTGGGACTGGATCACGGCGCTGCCGGACGTGCTGCTGGTCAAGCCGGAGGTTACCGGCACCGGTACCCCGGGCGACCTGACCGCCTTCGACCCGGCGAACGGCGCGAAGCTGTGGAGCCGGCAGGTCCGCGGCGACGACAGGCTCTACCTCTTCGACGAGTACGTCGTGGTGCTCGACGAGACCGCCGACACCCTGATCGGGATCAACGCGCGCAGCGGCCCGAAGTGGACCCTGGCGAACCCGAAGGGCGAGTACAGCAGCGACTCCGTCGTCTATCCGGTGCGGACCGCCGGGGAGGTGGGCGGGGCCGCCGAGCCGGCCGGGGACGCGCCGCCACCGCTGAACCATGGTGACGAGCCGCGACTCGTGCAGATCGGCGTGGACGACTCGATCCGGGTCGTCGACGTGACGAACGGCAGAGTGGTGAAGTCCCGGGCCGACGCCGCCGACACCGACGACGAGGTGCTGGCGTACGAGGGCCAGCTCTTCGTCGCGCCGAAGACCGACGGCTACGGCCTGGCCCGGTACGACCTGGCCACCCTGGCCACGCCGACCAGCATCTACAACGCGGTGGACAAGAGCCGCCGGCCGACCGCTCTGGAGCCCTGCGGGGACAAGCAGATCTGCCTGCTGGAGACCGCCGGCTCGGACGCCGAGACCACCGAGCTGGTGGCGGTCCGGACCGACCAGGGCGCTGGCCAGCCGGCCGCCTGGCGGAAAAAGGTGCCGCAGGCGCAGAGCCTGCTGCCGGTCGGCGAGCATGCCCTGGTCCGGCTCGGCTCCAGCGACCCGGCGGCGAAACTCTTCTCCGGCGACGGTACCGAGAAGCTGAGCCGGGACGGGTTCGCCGTCCGGATCGACGGCGGCAACCTGCTGGTCTTCGACGAGCAACCGGGCACGTACAGCCAGGACGCCAGCGTCGCGGGGGTGGTCGCCGAGTCCGGAAAGCTGACCGAACTCGGCCAGCTCAAGCAGGTCATCGGGACCTCCTGCTCCTGGACCACCTCGGTCGTCGTCTGCGGCGCCCGCTCCGAGTTCGTCGTCGTCCGCTTCACCGCCGGATAGCCGGGGACGGGCCACCCGACGACCGTCGGCCGGTAGCCGCCGGGTAGGACATGATCGCGTGTCCGGAAACCGCCGGGTAGCCCAGGGTGAGCGTTGGCGGGCAAACTACGTTCATGAATATCCAGCCTGGCCGGCGGCGGCCGGTCCTGCTCCTCGGCGTACCCGCGCTGGTGCTCAGCGCCGTGGCCACGCTGCTGGCCGGTGCGGCGCTGCGTACGGCCGCCGGCGCCGAGGGCTCCGGGCCCGACCCGGTCACCGCGCGGTTCACCGCCGCCGTCGAGCTGCTGGCCGCTCCCTCCGAGGTGGTACGGGCCGGCGGCGTGCACGCGCTGGAGGGCGTACTCCGGGACGCGCCGGCCGAGCAGCCCACCGTCACCGCGGTGCTCGCCACCTTCGTCCGTCGGCAGTCGCAGGCCGACGCGGCGACGTCCGTCGGCCGGTCGGCTGGGCGCCCGGCTGATCCGGGGCGGCGGCCCGGGGTGGACATACAGGCGGCGTTGACCGTGCTCGGCCGCCGGGACCCCGACCGGGGCCTCCCGGGTGACCGGCTGGACCTGACCGGGGCGGTGCTGACCGGGGCGTCGCTGGCGCAGGCGCGGTTGACCGGGGCACTCCTGACCGGTGCCCGGCTCGACGGGGCCGATCTGACCGGTGCCCGGCTCGACCGTGCCGACCTCACCGACGCCGACCTGCGCGGTGCCGTACTCGACCGGTCCAGCCTGCGGGAAGCCCGGCTGCGCGGGGCGGATCTGACCGAGGCCCGGATCAACCTGGCGACGCTCGACCGGGCGACGCTGGCCGGCGCCCTGCTGGTCCGGGCCGCGCTGGACGGTACCGGGCTGACCGGTGCGACGCTCGTCGGCGCGGACCTGCGCGGCGCCCGACTCGACGCCACCAACCTGGCCGCCGCCGACCTGACGGAGGCGAACCTCAGCGACGCGTACCTCGGCTACGTGACCGCGCCCGGAGCGGAGCTGGTCCGGACCAGACTGGTCGGTGCCAACCTGGTCGACATCGACCTGACCGACGCCCGACTGATCGGGGCGAACCTCAACCGCGCCCTGCTGCACGGCGCCACCATGGTCGCCACGGAGGTCACCGCGGAGCAGATCAGTTGTGCCGTGCTGAGCGACCGGACCCGGCTGCCGGCCGCGATGACCCGTCCCGGGCCGCCGGCCCCGAGCTGCGCGGACTGAACCCTTCCCACCTGGACAGTGCGGCGCGTGCACCCCGTCTTTCACCTGCGACGACGACGGACCGCAAGGGGAGGTTGAAAGAGGTTCACCGACCCCGGCCGGGCCGACGGCCGCCGACCGGCGCGGCGGCGACCACGGTACGGCCGGCGCTTCCGGGCAGCGACATCTGTCCAGTCAGGGGGGCGGTGATCGCGATCCGATCGGGTACGATCCTCATCCACCACGCGCCTGAACTGCGGTTTGGGGCTCCGTCCTGCCCGGATCTTCCGCTCGAAGGTGAACATGACACCTCTTGGACCGTCAGGTCGTCCGTTGCCCGAGGGCCGCTCGGTGTGGTCGGCCACCTTCCTCCTCACCACCCTGGCCGGTACGGCGGCCGTGGTCGCCGCCGTGCTCGGCACCGACCCGCCGGGGTTGGTGGTCACCGCGCTCGCGGCGGTGGCCGCCGGGCTGACCCTGGTGCTGCTGGCGGTGCTCCGGCGCCGGCAGCAGGCCGCCCGGGCGGCGCTCGACGAGCGCGAGCGGGAGTTCGAGCGGCAGGTGCGCAGCTACCAGCAGCAGTTGGCGGAGCGCGAGACGCAGTGGCGGGACCGGGCCGAGGCCCGGTCGGCGGCGGTGGACAACGCCCTCGACCACCTGCTCCGGGTCCGGCTCCCGGCGGTACTGGCCGGGGCGCCGGTGCCGTCCGCCCGGCACGATCCGATGCTGGGCGACCGGACGACCGGCCTGATCGACGAAATCCTCGCCGAGGCGACCAGCGCGCTGAAGCGGTCGGACGAGCGCGAGGAGTCGTTGCGGCTGGCGGTGGTGGCGCTCTCCCGCCGGGTACAGACGGCGGCGCACTCCATCCAGGAGCAGGTCTCGCTGATGGCCGAACGGCACCAGCACGACCCGGACGTGGTGGAGTCCAGCATGCGGGTCGACCACGCCGCCGCGCAGCAGGCCCGGCACGCCCAGAGCCTCGCCGTGCTCTGTGGAGAGTGGCCAGGGCAGCAGTGGCAGGAGCCGCTGGCCATGGTGGACGTGGTACGCGCCGCGTCGGCCCGGATCCTGGCGTACCAGCGGGTCGAGGTCTCCGGCGACCAGGACGTGGCGGTCGCCGCCGAGGTGGTGGAGCCGGTCATCCACCTGGTGGCGGAGCTGCTGGCCAACGCCACCCAGTCGTCGCCGCCGGCCACCAGTGTGCCGGTGACGGTGCGGCGGGTGCAGCGCGGTGCGGTCATCGAGATCGACGACGGCGGCATCGGGATGGACGACCACCGGCTGGAGCAGGCCCGGGAGACGGTTTCCGGGCGCCACCCGGTCGGGCTGGGCGAACTGGGCGAGATTCCGCAGACCGGGCTCGCCGTCGTCGGCCACTACGTACGCCGGCACGGTTTCCGGGCGGATCTGAGCGAGTCCCCGTACGGTGGGCTGCGGGCCGTGGTGCTGATCCCGTCGAAGGTCGTGGAGACGGTGGACCCGCCGGAGGCGGTGGTGATGCGCCCGCCGGCCCCAGTGGTGACAGAGCCGCCGGCCGTGCGGCCCCAACCGGGGCCGAGGCCGGTCGAGGCGGAACCCGCCGATCCGGCGGCCGGCCCGACGCTGCCCCGCCGACGGTCCCGCCGGGGCGAGACCACCCCGGCCGCCCCCGAACCGGCGGCACCGGCGGCGGCCTCCTCGGAGCCGACGCCGGAGCAGGCCGGCTCCTGGATGGGCGCCTTCATCTCCGGCGGCCGGGCCGGTGCGCAGGCGGGTCCGGAGGGCTCTCGCTGACCGCCGACAACCACGAAGGATGACGAACGATGAGCGCGAAGCAAGACCAGAACTGGATGCTGGCCGAGGTGGTCTCGGTGCCGTACGTCCGGCACGCCGTGGTGCTCTCCGCCGACGGTCTGGCGATGGTCCGGTCCGAGCACACCGAGCAGGACGTCGCCGACCGGCTCGCGGCCGCCTGTTCCGGCTTGCAGTCGCTCGGCCGGAGCGTGGGCCGGGAGTTCGGGGCCGGCGCGCGGTCCCTTCGTTCGCTGATGATCGATTTCGACGGCGGATACCTGTTCGTCCGGCGGGCCGGGGACGGCTCGCACCTGGCGGTGGTGACCGAACCGGCCGTCGATCCGGCACTCATCGCGCACCAGATGCAGTCCCAGGTCAACAAGATCGGTGAACGCAACCTCGCCACCACGGCCCGGCACGGCGCCGGGGAATGACCCGGGGTGGCGGGGGTCAGGACACGACGGACCGGACCGGGGAGCCTGGATGACCCCTCCTGACGACCGGAAGCGCGAGTACCGCGACTCGGCGCTGCGGCCGTACGTGCTCACGAAGGGGCGGGCCCGCCCGTCACGTAACACGATCAGTGTCGACACGCTGCTGATCGCCACCGATCCGGTGCCGCCGCTGCCGATCTCGGCCGGTCGTCAGGAGCGTGCCCTGCTGGCGATGTGCCGGGGACTGCTCTCCCTGGTCGAGGTCGCCGCCCGACTGGAGTTGCCGGTGAGTGTCGTACGCGTACTCGCGAGCGACCTGGTCGACTCCGGCCACCTGACCGCGCGGGCCGGAAGCCCCCGCTCCGCGCAGCTTCCCCGGGAACTACTCCAAGAGGTGCTGAATGGTCTCCGCGCGCTCTGACGGTTACCTGCCGGGGACCGTGACCAAGTCGGTGAAGATTCTGGTGGTCGGCAGCTTCGGGGTCGGCAAGACCACCCTGATCGGTTCGGTCAGCGAGATCACCCCGCTGCGCACCGAAGAGATCGTCACCCAGGTCAGCGAGGGGGTCGACGACCTCGCCGGGGTGGGCGACAAGCGCACCACCACCGTGGCGATGGACTTCGGCCGGATCACCCTCAACCAGAGCCTGGCCCTCTACCTGTTCGGCACCCCCGGGCAGCGGCGGTTCTGGGACCTGTGGGAGGGGCTCGCCGAGGGCGCCGCCGGGGTACTGGTGCTGGTCGACACCCGGCCCGGGCGGCTGGAGGCCAGTTTCGAGGTCTTCGACCAGTTGGAGGTCGGCATCGAGTTGCCGTTCGTGGTGGCGGTCAACCACTTCCCGGACACGGTGCCGCACTCCGCCGACGAGCTGCGTACCGCTCTGGACCTGCTGCCGGGGACGCCGATCCTGGACTGCGACGCCCGGGACCGCGCCTCCGCGCTGGCCGCGTTGACGAGCCTGGTCCAGCACGCCCTCGACGTCACGGCCACCGCGCCGGACGACGCCACGCCGAAGATCCCCGTCTCCCAGGAAATGGTCTCGTGACAACCTCCCCCGCGATCGAGAGCCCTGCCGGTGCCCGCAAGCCGCTGGCCGAGCTGACCGGACTGATGCCGCTGGCCGCCACCACCGCCTGTCCCGACCCGCAGCACGTCTTCGCACGGCTGCGGGCCGAGCACGGTCCGGTCGCCCCGGTCGAACTGGAGCCGGGCGTGCACGCCTGGCTGGTCATGGGCTACCAGGAGATCCTCACGGTCACCCGGCAGGAGCAGGTCTACTCCTGCGATCCGGACGACTGGTCGGCCCACCACGACGGCAGCCTGCCGGCGGACTCGCTGCTGCGCCCGATGATGTCGCCGTACGACAACGCCTTCTTCGTCAACGGTGAGCGGCACCGCCGGCTGCGTGCCCCGATCGCGGGTGGGATGGCCGAGATCGACCAGCGGGCGATGCGCCGGGCGGTCGCGGCGCTCTGCACCGACGTGATCGGTTCGTTCGCCGGCCGGGGCGAGGCGGACCTGGTCGCCGACTACGCGGCGATCGTCCCGGTGCTGGCCGTCGCGGACCGGTTCGGCCTGGACGCCGTGCAGAGCCACGAACTCCAGGCCGGCCTGGCCGCGATGTTCGCCTGGGGCGCGGACGCGCTGGCCGCCCGGGAGAAGGTCATGAAGATCCTCGCCGATGTCGTCGCGGCCCGCCGGGCGACCCCGTCGGGCGACCTGACCAGCTATCTGGCCGGGCACCCGAACCTGCGCGGCGACGCCGAGGTCTACGACACCATGGTGCTGCTGCTGGTCGCGGCGAACGAGAACACCATGAGCTGCATCGCCCAGACGCTGCGGCTGATGCTCACCGACGAGCGGTTCGCCGGGCGGCTCCGGGGCGGCCGGCTCGGCGTGGACGACGCGATCGACGAGGTGCTGTGGCGGGACCCGCCGATGACGAACGCGCCGGCCCGGTACGCGCTGCGGGACACCGAACTCGCCGGGCAGCCGGTCCGGCGCGGCGACGCGATGATCCTCGGGTTCACCGCCGCGAACGCCGACCCGCGGATCCACCCCAGTGGTGAGCCGTGGCGGGAGGTCGGCAACCGGGCACACCTCTCCTGGGGCGCCGGCCCGCATGCCTGCCCGGCACAGATCCCGGCCCGGCTGATCGTGCGTACCGCCGTCGAGACCGCGCTGCACCTGCTGCCCGGGGTACGGCTGGCGATCCCGGTGGAGGAGTTGCAGGCGGTCCCCTCACCGTGGGGACGTACCCCGAGGTCGATCCCGGTGCGGTTCACGCCGGTCCGGCACACCGCCGACGGGGAGTCCTGACCGGTCGTCCCGGGCACGGGCCGTACGGCGTGAACTTGTGGCGCCCGGCCGCCGGCCCGTGTGGCGTCGCGGACCCGGTTGACGTCCGCTCCGGGAGCCGGCTATCCGGCGTCCTCCGGGGACGGCGGGGTGCCGGCCAGCCGGCGGGTGGTGGTGTGCAGCCCGAAGAGCGTGTAGCCGACCAGGATCGGGGCCAGCGGCGGCAGGACGAGCACGCAGAGCAGGGTGGCCAGCGCGACCGTACCGGCCGTGCCGAGCAGGGTCACCGGGCGGTCCCGCACGGTCTGCGCCGCCGCGCGGAGCGCGTCCCGCCAGCCCTGGCCGCCCCGCTGGCCGAGGCACACCGCGGTCAGCCCGGCGAAGCCGCCGGCCGCCACCGCCAGTGCGGCGGTGACCGCCACCAGCACCGCGCCGCCCGGTACGGCACCCCGGGTCAGCACCAGCAGGTTCACCGCGAGTACGGCGGCGGCGATCCCGCCGAGCAGGGTGGGCAGGATGCCGGGCAGTACCGCGCGGCGGAAGTCCCGCAGCACAGGCCGTACCCCGGGCCAGCTCCCCGTCTCGATCCAGGAGTGCAGTGCGGCGCTGCCGGTGGCGACCGCAGCACCGGCGGTGACCACCGGCAGCGCCGCGACGGTGATGACGATGCCGAGCAGCGCCAGGTCGGTGGCGTTGCGCAGGGTGTCCCGCCAGTCCGGTCGGGTGTCGGCGGCGGGCTGCTCCGGCCAGTTCGGAGCGGGTGGCTCGGTCATCCTCCGAGTCTGCATCCCCGACGCCTCATCCCTTGAGCCCGCTGGTGTTGATGCCCTGTACCAGCATGCGCTGGAAGGCCAGGAAGAAGACGAAGACCGGCAGCAGCGACAGTACCGACATCGCGAACATGGGACCGAGGGACGTCTGCCCGCTGGAGTCGATGAACAGCCGCAGTCCGATCGGCACGGTGTAACTGGTCGGGCTCGGCAGGTAGACGAGCTGGGTGAAGAAGTCGTTCCAGGTCCAGATGAACGAGAAGATCGCCGTGGTGACCAGCGCCGGCCGGCTCAGCGGCAGCATCACGTGCCGGAACACTCCGTACGGCGAACAGCCGTCGATCTTGGCGGCGTCGTCCAGCTCGCGTGGGATGCCACGCATGAACTGCACCATCAGGAAGACGAAGAACGCTTCGGTGGCGAGTAGCTTCGGCACGATCAGCGGCAGCGGGGTGTCGATCCAGCCGAAGTAGTTGAACATCACGTACTGCGGCACGATCAGCACGTGGCTGGGGAGCAGCAGCGTCCCGATCATGACGGTGAACCAGAGCTTCCGCAGCCGGAACCGCAACCGGGCGAAGGCGTACGCGGCCACCAGGCAGGAGACCGCGTTGGCGACCACGGTGGCCAGGGCGATCACGGTGCTGTTGAGGAAGAACCGGCCGAAGCTGAGGTCTCTGATGTAGTTCCAGCCGTCCGGGTAGTTGGCCCAGGTCACCTCCTGTGGGATGACGGAGAGGTTACTGACCACCTCGGTCGGTGACTTCAGCGACGAGCCGACCATCCACAGCAGCGGATAGAGCACGAAGGCGAGCACCCCGACGAGCGCAAGGACCCGGACGATGCCGCGCGAGCGGCGGCCGGTGGCCGGGGTTGCCCGGACTGCCTGGACTGCCATCAGTCGTCTCCGTCGGAGTAGTGCACCCAGAACCGGCCGGTGCTGAAGAAGATCACGGTGATCACCGCGATGGCCAGCAGGAAGACCCAGGAGAGCGCCGACGCGTAACCCATCCGGAACTCTCCGAAGCCCTGGTCGTAGATGTGCAGGGTGTAGAGCAGGGTGGAGTAGACCGGCCCGCCGGTGCCGTTGCTGATCACGTATGCCGAGGTGAAGCCCTGGAATCCGTTGATGGTCTCCAGCACCAGGTTGAAGAAGATGACCGGGGAGAGCATCGGCAGAGTGACGTTCCAGAACTGGCGGGCCCGGCCGGCGCCGTCGACCGACGCGGCCTCGTAGAGTTCGGTCGGTACCTGCTTCAGCCCGGCGAGGAAGATCACCATCGGGGCGCCGAACTGCCAGATGGCCAGGACCATCAGTGTCTCGAGCGCCCAGGTCGGGTCGTTCACCCAGGCCTCGCCCTGGATTCCGAAGAGTCCCAGGAAGCTGTTGAACGCGCCGTCGCCGCCGAACATGGCCCGCCAGACCAGGGCCAGCGCGACGCTGCCGCCCAGCAGCGAGGGCAGGTAGAACAGGCTGCGGAACAGACCGACGCCACGCCGCTCGCGGTTGAGCAGCAGCGCGACGCCCAGGGCGGCGGCGAGCTTGAGCGGCACGGCGATCAGGGCGTACGTCAGGGTGACCGTCACCGCGTGCCAGAACGCCGGGTCCTCGCCGAACATCCGCCGGTAGTTGTCCAGCCCGACCCACTCGACGAGTTCCCAACTGGAGAGCACGTCGTAGTTGGTGAAGCTCAGATAGAGCGAGAACAGCATGGGGAAGGCGGTGATCGCCATCAGGCCGATCAGCCACGGGGAAAGGAAGACGTAGCCGGCGACCCCTTCGGCGCGGTGTCGCCGCCGGCTGGCCCGCGTCCGCCGGCCCGGCGTACCGGCCGGCGCGGCGTCGCCGGGACGCGGCTTGGTCGCCGTGGATAGAGCCACGGGTTGGTTCTCCTCTCGAACGACGCTCCGGCAGGGGTGGGGAACCGTTGCCCGGCTCCCCACCCCTGGTCGGGCGGTCAGCCGGCGAGCGCCGCCTGGGCCTCGGCGAAGAACTGCTTTGCGGCGTTCTCGGGGGTGGCGCGGCCGTAGGTCACGCTCTCCGCGATGTCACGCAGCTTGTTGCGCAGCCCGCTGTGCCCCTTCGGCGGCGGCGTGGGCGCCGGGCCGAACTTGGAAGCCAGACCGTTCTCGAAGGCCACGGTCGCCTTCATCGCCGGATCGGTCATGGTCGCCTCGATGGCCGTCCGGGTGTCCATGTTCGACGGAAGGCCCCGGTCGACGCCGAAGATCTTTGCCACCTCCGGGTCGTTGACCAGGAAGTTGATCAGGTCGGCCACCACCTCCGGGTGCTCGGTGCTGCGCGACCCCGCCCAGTACAGCGAGGCGCGCGCCCACTGACCCTTCGGGTCGCCGGGGTACGCGACCATGCCCAGCTCGTTCTTGGTGGCCTTCTGCAACTCGCCGAGCTGGTTCGACCACATGAAGGAGGTGGCGGCCTTGCCCGTCACCACGAGCTGGGTGGCGACGCTGCCGTTGACCGCCTCGTGGACGACGTCGGCCGGCGGGGTCGCGTTCTTGGCCCGGGCACCCTGCCAGAGCCGGAACCAGGAGGCGAGGTCGGCCTCGGTGAACGCGAGCTTGTTGCCGTCGTAGAACTCCTTGCCCTGGGCCCGCAGCCACAGCCACAGCGCCTTGTAGTCGGAGCTGGTGTCCATGGTGCCCCAGTACTTGCCACCGCCCTTGGCGGTCACCTGGGCGGCCCAGTCGAAGAGCTGCTCGTAGCTCCAGCCCTCTTGGGGTTCGCTGACGCCGAGCTCCTTGAGCTTGGTCTTGTCGTAGATCATGGCTGGCGTGTTCTCGCCGGTCGCGACCGCCACCTGCTTGCCGTCGAGCTGGCCGTACTTGGTCAGCCCTTCGGCGTGCTTACTGAGGTCGATCTTGTTGTTTTTGACGTACGGCGTCAGGTCGAGGGTGACGTTGCGGCTCGCGTACTCCGCCAGGCCGTTGTCGTCGATCTGGAAGACGTCCGGGGCGTTGCCACCGGCGGAAATGGTGGCGAGCTTGTCGTAGTAGCCGTCGAAGGCCTGCCAGACGGGGTTGATGGTGACGTTCGGGTTCTTCTGCTTGTAGAGGTCGAGTGCCTTCTGGGTCATCTCGGCCCGGGCCTCGCCGCCCCACCAGAAGAACTCGATGCTGACCGGGCCGCCCGGCTCCGGCTCGTCGTCGCCGCAGGCGGCGGCGCCGAGGACGAGGGGCAGAGCGACCATCGCGGCCGTGAAGCGGCGGAGCAGGTCTCGACGGTGCAGGGTACGGTGGCTACGCGCGGCAGGCGCGTTTGCCGTCGGGGGTGTGGCGGGGTGCATTTCGCTCACTCCTTGGCGTTAGGAGGCGACACTTTCGGGGGTGGCCGCGGTCGCGCCGCCCGGGGCCGGATGGCCGTGCGGGCCCGGGCGAGCAGGAGATGCCGCGCCCGGGCGGTCGGCTGCTGCCGCCGTTCCGGGCCGGTCGGCCGAAGCCGCCGGACCGACGCCCGTCGAGTCGCGGATGACCAACTCGGTCTGCAGGCTTACCTGTGCGGTGGTGCGACGGTCGTCGGCGGTGCTGGTCCGTCCGCCGCCGCGCCCGGCGCGTGCGGAGGAGGAACCGTCGTGTTGCAGGAGCATGTCGACGGCCGTCCGGCCGGCGGCCGCGGTTGGCGTGGCCACCGTCGTCAATTTGGGCCGGGTGAGCCGGCTCAGCGCGATGTCGTCGATGCCGACGACGCTGATGTCCTGGGGCACCCGTAGCCCGAGTGAGTCAAGCCCTTCCATCAGGCCGATCGCCATCAGGTCGTTGTAGGCGAGCACGGCGGTGGCACCGGTCCGGCGAACCTGTTCGGCCATGGCGACGCCGCCGCCCTCGGTGGGCGGGTTGGGGCCGAGCACGGTCAGCGAGGCGTCCGCGGCCCGGGCGGCGGTGGTGGCCGCCCGGCGGATCTCCCGGTTGGTCCACGAGCCGCGCGGCCCGCCGAGCAGGGCGAGGTCGCGGTGGCCGAGCCCGGTCAGGTGTTCGACGGCGAGCCGGGCGCCCTGGCCGACGTCCATCACCACCGCCGGCAGGCCGGTGACCTGGCGGTTGATCACGACCAGCGGCACCTCGCGGCTGAGCTGCTCGATCAGGCTGTTGCTCATCCGAGGGCTGCACAGCAGCACGCCGTCGACCTGCTTGGCCAGGGCGTGCACCAGGTCCTCCTCGGCCGCCGGGTCCTCGTTGGTGTCGGCGATGAAGATGTGGTAGTCGCGCTGCCGGGCCTGGCTCTCCGCCGCCTTGATCAGCGGTGGGAAGAAGGGGTTGGCGATGTCGGCGATGATCAGGCCGATGTTGTGGGTGCGCCCGGTGATCAGTGCCCGGGCGGCCCGGTTGGGCCGGTAGCCGAGGTGTTCGGCGCAGGCCAACACCCGGTTCCGGGTCTCCGGATTGACCAGGTGCGGGGCCGAGAACGTTCGCGAGACGGTGGAGATGTGCACCCCGGAGGCGCGCGCGACGTCTCGAATGGTGGCTGGCACGCGAGTCCTCTCTGTGGCTGCCGGTGTGTCTGCCGTCACGTGGTTGGCCAATTAATGCAAACGGTTGCTCAGGTGTCAACGGGGATCGGTTACGGCTTTGTTGCGGTACGCAGCTATGGGAGCACTCCCATAGTTACAGATCTGGATAAAAGCCGCAGCTTTGCTGCAGGTCGTTGACGACCGCTCGGGATGCGTGGTTACTTCTCCTGCAAACCTTTGCAGCCAACGGAGGCGAGCTGGGATGTCGGTAACCCCGGGAAGGCAGCGTTTCGCCCTGGTCGGTACGGGCGCGCGTGCGGAGATGTTCGTCCGGGCCCTGGTGCTGGACCACCCGAACACGGCCGAGCTGGTCGCATTCGCCGACGTCAATCCGGCCCGGATGAACGCGCACAACGGCTGGCTCGCGGAACTCGACTTCGACCCGGTGCCGACGTACCTGGCCAGCGAGTTCTCCTCCATGCTGGAGAAGGAACGGGTCGACGTCGTGCTGGTGACCAGTGTGGACCGGACGCACGACGAGTACATCGTCGCCGCGCTGCGGGACGGGTGCGACGTGATCACCGAGAAGCCGATGACCACCGACGTGCCCCGGTGCGAGCGGATCCTGCGGGCTGTTGCGGAAACCGGCCGAAAAGTTTCGGTCGCCTTCAACTATCGCTACAACCCATTGCATGAGAAGGTCCGGGAGGTGCTCGCCGAGGGCGCCATCGGCGAGATCGGCTCCGTCCACTTCGAGTGGCTGCTCGACGTACGCCACGGTGCCGACTACTTCCGGCGCTGGCACCGGGACAAGGCCAACTCCGGCGGGCTGATGGTGCACAAGGCGAGTCACCACTTCGACCTGGTCAACTGGTGGCTGGACGCGAAGCCGGTCCAGGTCTACGCCTCGGGCCGGCTCTTCTTCTACGGGGACGTGGCCGGCAAGCGGCACGGCTACGCCCGCCCGTACGACCGGGCGCACGGCGCGCCGGCCGCCGCGGACGACCCGTTCGCGCTGCACCTGGCCGACCACCCGAGGCTGCGGGCGCTCTATCTGGAGGCGGAGGCCGAGGACGGCTACCACCGTGACCAGAACGTCTTCGCGCCCGGGGTGACCATCGAGGACGACATGGCGGTGCTGGCGCAGTACGACAGCGGTGCCACCATGACCTACCACCTGACCGCGTACGCGCCCTGGGAGGGTTACCGGGTGATGTTCAACGGCAGCCGGGGTCGGCTCGAACTCGAGGTGGTGGAGAGCGACTTCGTCAGCCCGCAGGCGGCCGGCGAGCTGAAGGGAGCCGCGCTGCACGGGGTACAGGCCGCCGTGGAGGAGGGGTGGGCGAAGATCACCCTGCGGCCCTTCTGGGAGCAGCCCCGGGAGGTACCCGTCTCCGGCTACACCCGGACCGGACACGGCGGTGCGGACGCCCGGATGACCGCGGTGCTCTTCGGCGGGCACACCGACCCGATGGACCGGGCGGCCACCGCCCGGGACGGCGCACTCGCCCTGCTCACCGGCCTGGCCGCGAACCGATCCTTCGAAACCGGGCAGCCGGTCCGCGTCGCCGAGCTGCTCACCATCCCCTGATCGCAAGGAGCCAGCCCGTGTCCGCACCGTCCGACCGGCCCGACCTGCTCTTCCCGTCCGAGCCCAGCCAGCGGGCCATCGCCCGCGAGCTGTACGCGCTGGTCCGGGACCGGCCGCTGATCTCGCCGCACGGGCACGTGGACCCGGGCATCCTCGCCGACGACGTCGCCTTTCCGGACCCGGCGCGGCTGATCATCGTCCCGGACCACTACCTGACCCGGATGCTGCTCAGCCAGGGAGTCACCCCGGCCGAGCTGGGCGTACCGGCGGTGGACGGCGAGCCGGTCGAGACGGACGGCCGGACCATCTGGCGGCGGTTCGCGGCGCACTGGCACCTGTTCCGGGGTACCCCGAGCCGGCTCTGGCTGGAGGAGACCTTCCGGAACGTTTTCGGGATCGAGACCCGACTCTCCCCGGGCACCGCCGACGAGATCTACGACGCGATCGCGGCCCAGCTCGCCCAGCCGGAGTTCCGGCCCCGGGCGCTCTTCGAGCGGTTCAACATCGAGGTGCTGGCCACCACCGAGTCGCCGCTGGACGAGTTGGGCCGGCACGCCAAGCTGGCCGCCGACGGCTGGGGCGGCCCCGGCGGCCGGGTGATCACCACCTTCCGGCCGGACAACGTCGTCGACATGGAGTTCGACGGCTGGGCCGGCAACGTCGCCCGGCTCGGCGAGATCGCCGGCGAGGACACCGGCCGGTACCCCGGCTACCTCGCCGCGCTGCGCAAGCGCCGCGAGGCGTTCATCGCCGCCGGGGCCACCTCCACCGACCACGGCCACCCGACCGCGCTGACCCTGCGGCTGGGCGAGGCCGAGGCGAGCGCCCTCTACGAGCGCGGCCTGCGCGGCGAGGCCACCCCGGAGGACGCCGAGGCGTTCCGGGCGCACATGCTGGTCGAGTTCGCCCGGATGTCCATCGAGGACGGCCTGGTGATGCAGCTCCACCCGGGCTCGGTGCGCAACCACAACCGCTGGCTCTACGCCAAGCACGGGCGCGACGTCGGGGGTGACATCCCGCAGGCCACCGAATACCTGCACGCGCTCACCCCGCTGCTGGACGCGTACGGCAACGATCCCCGGCTGCGGGTCGTCGTCTACACGCTGGACGAGTACACCTTCACCCGGGAACTGGCCCCGCTGGCCGGCGGCTACGCGGCGCTCTACCTCGGCGCGCCCTGGTGGTTCCTGGACTCGCCCGAGGTGCTGCGCCGGTTCCGCGAGGCGGTCACCGAGACCGCCGGCTTCTACAACACCGCCGGATTCGTCGACGACACCCGGGCGTTCTGCTCGATCCCGGTCCGCCACGACGTGGCCCGGCGGATCGACGCCGGCTTCCTGGCCCGGCTCGTCGCCGAGCACCGGCTGCCGCTGGACGAGGCGGCCGAGACCATCGTCGACCTTGCCTACCACCTGCCCAAGAAGGTCTTCAAGCTCGGGAGCACTGACAAGTGACGGTTACCATCACCGGCGTCGACGTGCACGACGTGCGGTTTCCGACGGCGGCGGCCGGGGACGGCTCGGACGCGATCAACCGGGGCGACTACTCGGCCAGCTACGTCGAGTTGCGCACCGACGCACCGGACGGGACCTTCGGGGCCGGGTTCACCTTCACCAACGGCCGGGGCAACGAGCTGACCTGCGCCGCCATCCGGGCCCTTGCCCACCACGTGGTCGGCCGGACCATGGCCGAGATCGTCGCGCGGCCGGTGGCGTTCTGGCGGTCACTCAGCGCCGACGTGCAGTTGCGCTGGCTGGGGCCGGAGAAGGGCGTCATCCACATGGCGACCGGCGCGCTGGTCAACGCGGTCTGGGACCTGCGGGCCAAGCTGGAGGGTAAACCGCTGTGGCGGCTGCTCGCCGAGATGCCGAGCGAGGAACTGGTCCGCAACATCGACTTCCACCACATCATCGACGCGATCAACCCGGCCGAGGCCGCCGCCATCCTGGACAAGGGGCAGGTCGGCCTGGCGGACCGGCTGGCCGAACTGGAGCGGGACGGGTTCCCGTCGTACACCACCTCGGTCGGCTGGCTCGGTTATCCGGACGACAAGGTCCGGGCGCTGACCCGCGAGGCGTACGCCCAGGGGTGGCGGGCGATGAAGATGAAGGTCGGCGGCCCGGTCGACGACGACGTACGCCGGGCGCGGATCATCCGCGAGGAGATCGGTCCGGACGCGCTGCTGATGATGGACGCCAACCAGGTCTGGGACGTCGACGAGGCGATCGCCAACATGTCGAGGCTGGTCGAGTTCGACCCGTACTGGATCGAGGAGCCGACGCACGCCGACGACGTACTGGGGCACGCCCGGATCGCCGAGGCGGTGACCGGGCTCTCCGGCGGGCGCTGCCGGGTCGCCACCGGTGAGGTGGCGGCGAACCGGGTCATCTTCAAGCAGCTCATGCAGGCCGAGGCGATCCGGGTCTGCCAGATCGACGCCTGCCGGATCGGCGGGGTCAACGAGGTGCTCTCGGTGATGCTGATGGCGGCCAAGTTCGGCGTGCCGATCTGCCCGCACGCCGGCGGCGTCGGCCTCTGCGAGTACGTCCAGCACCTGGCGATCTTCGACTACCTGCGGGTCGGCACCTCGCTGGACGGCCGGATGGTCGAGTACGTCGACCACCTGCACGAGCACTTCGTCGACCCGGTACGCACCCGTGGCGGCCGCTACCTCCTGCCGGAGCAGCCCGGTTACAGCTCCACGATGAAGCCCGACTCGATCGCCGAGTACTCCTTCCCGGACGGCCCGGTATGGGCGTGACCGTCGGCGCGTCGCGGCTGGGCCTCGGCGTGCTGCGCCGACTGCCGGCGTCGAGCCGCCCGCTGGTCCGGCCCGGTGCCGTACCGGCCGGGATCGTGCACCTCGGGCTGGGCGCGTTCCACCGGGCCCACCAGGCGGTCTACACCGAGGAGGCGGTCGCGGCGGCCGGCGGCGACTGGGGCCTCATCGGGGTGGCACCGCGCAGCACCGACATGGTGACCAAGCTCGCCGCCCAGGACTGCCTGTTCAGCGTCACCAGCACCTCGGGAGCGGGCAACCAGACCCGGGTGGTCGGGGCGCTCGCCGGGGTCCGGCACGCGGCCAGCGACCCGGCGGCGATCGTCGCGCTGCTGGCCGATCCGGCGATCCGGGTGGTGACGCTGACGGTGACCGAGAAGGCGTACCAGCTCGATCCGGCGACCGGCCGGCTCCGCCCGGACGAGGCGGTACTGGCCGACCTGACCACCGACCGGCCGCCGCAGACCGTGCCCGGCCTGCTGGTCCGGGGCCTGCTGGCCCGTTCAGTCGCCGAGGCCGGCCCGATCGCCCTGGTGAGCTGCGACAACCTGCCGTCGAACGGGGAGCGGCTGCACAGCCTGGTCGGCCAGGCACTCCAGGTGGTCGGTGCCGGCGCGGGCGGGCGGTCCGAACGGATCGCCGACTGGCTGCGCGGCAATGTCAGCTTCCCCGGCACCATGGTGGACCGGATCGTGCCGGCCAGCACCCCGCAGACCCTGGCCGACGCGCAGGCGGCGCTCGGGGTGAGCGACCTGGCGGCGGTGGCGGCCGAGCCGTACCGGCAGTGGGTGATCGAGGACCGGTTCCCGGGCGGGCGACCGGCCTGGGAGCGGGCCGGGGCGGTGCTCACCGACGACGCCGGCCCGTGGGAGCGGCTCAAGCTGCGGGCGCTGAACGGCGTGCACTCGGCAACGGCGTACCTGGGCGCGCTGGCCGGCCGGGAGACCATCGCCGAGGCGCTGGAGATTCCGCACCTGGCCGGGGTGCTGCGCCGGCTGATCGCCGAGGATGTGGCGAAAAGCTTCACCCCGCCGGACGGCGTCTCGGTGGTCGAGTACGGCGAGGAGGTGCTGGAGCGGTTCGCCAACCCGGTGATCCGGCACCGCACCATCCAGATCGCCATGGACGGCTCGCAGAAGCTGCCGCAGCGG
This sequence comes from Plantactinospora sp. DSM 117369, assembly GCF_053764795.1. Classification (NCBI taxonomy): domain Bacteria; kingdom Bacillati; phylum Actinomycetota; class Actinomycetes; order Micromonosporales; family Micromonosporaceae; genus Plantactinospora; species Plantactinospora sp. DSM 117369. The sequence continues at coordinate 561,609 of NZ_CM132446.1, forward strand.
GTGCTGCACACCATCGCGGACCTGCGCGCGGCCGGGGCCCGGCCCCGCTGGGCGGCTCTGGTGGTGGCGGCCTGGATGCGCTTCGCCCAGGGCCACGCCGACGACGGTACGTCGCTGCCCCTCGATGACCCGCTCGCCGACCGGATCCGGGCGGCCCTGGCCGCCGGGAAGGACTCCCCGGCCGGGGTGGTGGCGGCGCTGTTCGGGTTGACCGAGGTCTTCCCGGCGGAACTGGCCGCCGACGACGAGGTACGCGACCTGGTGGTCGAGTGGCTCACCGCGCTGGACCGGCACGGGGTGGAGAAGACGTTGGCGGGTGCGGCATGACCGGGGTCGGGGCGCCGCCGAGGGTGGCGCTGGTCGGGGCGAGCGGGCATGGGCTGTGGCACCGCCGGATCATCGCCCCGCTGCACGACGCCGGGAAGCTGGAGTTGGTCGCCCTGGTCGACGTACGCCCGGTGGAGGCGGCGCCGGACGCGCCGGTCCCGCCCGGCACGGGGATCTTCACCGACCACCGCGAGATGCTCGGTGCGGTACGCCCGGACGTGGTGGTGATCTGTACCCCGCCGCACACCCACCTGCCGATCGCGCTGGAGGCGATCCGGGCCGGCGCGGACCTGCTGCTGGAGAAGCCGCCGGTGCTCTCGCTGGCCGAGCACCGCATCCTGGCCGGCGCACTGGCCGAGGCGGGCCGGGTGGCCCAGATCGGCTTCCAGGCGCTCGGCTCGACGGCGTTGCACGAGCTGACCTCGGCGGTCACTGACGGCCGGCTGGGCCGGGTCACCGGCATCTCCACGGTGGCTTCCTGGCAACGCACCGACGGCTACTACGCCCGCGCTCCGTGGGCCGGCCGGCGCAGCCTGGACGGGCGGCCGGCGCTGGACGGCGTACTCGTGAATCCGCTGGCGCATGCGGTGATGCAGTGCCTGGCGGTGGCCGGGGCGGCGGTGGCGGCCGGCGCGGTCGCGCCGCTGGGCGCGGTCGATGGCGCGGCGCCGGACTGGCCGGCACAGGTCGAGCTGGAGCGCTACCGGACCCGGCCGATCGAGGTGGACGACACCGCCGCGCTGCGGGCAACCCTCGGCTGCGGCCTCCCGGTGCTGGCCGCGGTGACGCTCGCTGGTGAGGACTTCATCGCCGGTGAGGTGATCGTGCACGGCTCGACCGGCCGGGCGGTGCTGGAATACACCGCCGACCGGTTGACGCTGCCCGGTGATCCGGGGCCGCGCGACGTACCGGGCCGGGTGAACCTGCTGGAGAACCTGCTGGCGCACCGGGCCGACCCGGGCGGAGTGCCGCTGATCGCGCCGCTTGCCCGGACGGCGGCGTTCACCGCCCTGGTGCAGGCGATCTCGGCCGCTCCGGAACCGGAGCTGGTCGGCGGGGAGCGGGTGGTGGCGACCGGCGCGGGGCCGGACCGGGTGTTGACGATCCGGGGAGTGAACGCGGTGCTGCGCCGGGCGGCGGCCGAGGGGGCGCTGCTGTCGGAGCTGGCTGTGCCGTGGGCGGTGAAGCCGCACCGGGCGGCGGTGGAGAGGGAGACGGGCGATGCGTGACGGCCGGACGTCCTGCGTGATAACGAACGACAGACTGCAAATCTCGGGGACAACTGTTCGATAGAAATCGGACCGAATATCCCTCTACTCGGCATACGGTCGCCGAGCAAATCGTTATTGCCTGTATTCAGTGCAACATACCTGCAAACAGAACGCATTGACACTTTTAAGTGCTGATACCTACCGTTCAATAACAAGAGGATTTCGTAGCCGTTACGAGATCCGGCAAACGGTAGACAGACGCGGAGAGTGGGATGCGATCGAGCAGGTTGACCGCCGCCGTGGTCGGCAGTCTTCTCGTGGTCTCCGGTGCCGTGCTGGCGGCGCCCGCGACGGCCGGCGCGCACGGGAAGGACGGAGTGTCCTGGGTGGCCCGTTCGCTGGGCCGGCAGGCGTTGCCGGCCGGTGACGGCTGGGCCGCCGCCGGCCCCGGCACCACCGGCGGCTCGGCGGCCACTCCGGACCAGGTGCACGTGGTCCGGACCAGGACCGAACTGGTGCAGGCACTGGGTGGCGACAACGCCACGAACAGGAGCAACGCTACTCCGAAGATCATCTATGTCGAGGGCGGGATCGACGGTTTCGAGGCCGCCGACGGGCGGCTGCTCGGCTGCGCCGACCTGGCCGACCCCGAGTACTCGCTCGACGCGTACCTGACCGCGTACGACCCGGCGACCTGGGGGCGGGTGGCGCCGTCCGGGCCACTGGAGCAGGCCCGGGTCCGGTCGGTGGCGAACCAGACCCGGCAGACCCAGATCAACGTCGGGCCGAACACCACCATCGTCGGGCTGCGCGGCGCCACGCTCACCGGGCTGACCCTGATGGTGGACACCGCCAACAACGTGATCGTGCGCAACCTGACCCTCGCCGACGCCCGGGACTGCTTTCCGGCGTGGTCGCCGACGGACTCCGACGCCGGCAACTGGAACTCCCAGTTCGACCTGATGTCGGTACGGCGCAGCGAGAACGTCTGGGTCGACCACAACACCTTCACCGACGGCGACAACCCGGACAGTGGGCTGCCGGTCTATTTCGGACGGCCGTACATGGTGCACGACGGGTCGCTCGACGTGACGCACACCGCCAGCCGGGTGACCGCCTCGTACAACCGGTTCGTCGCCCGGGACAAGGTGATGCTGATCGGCTCGTCGAACACCGTCGGCCCGGACGTGGGCCGGCTCAACGTCACGCTGCACCACAACCTCTTCGACGGCACGATGCAGCGGCTGCCCCGGGTGCGGTTCGGCCAGGTCGACATCTACAACAACGCCTACCGGCTCGCCGGTGACGCGTTCAGCTATGCGATCGGGGTGGGTGTGCAGTCGGCGGTCTACGCCGAGAACAACCACTTCACCCTCGGCTCCGGCGTCACCGCGGCGGACCTGCTCTACGACTGGGACGGCACGGTGCTCACCGAGCGGGGCAACTGGGTACGCGAGGGCCGGAAGCCGGCCCGGCCGGTGAGCCTGCTGGCCGCGTACAACGCCGAGCACGAGCCCGATCTGGGCGGCGACGCCGGGTGGACGCCGACGCTCCGGGCCGGGCCGGTGCTGCCCGCTCCACTCGTCCCGCTGGTGGTGCAGGCCCTGGCCGGAGCCGGTCGGCTGCCGGGATAGCTCCGGCCCCTCGATTCCACCGGTACCGCCGGTGGTGCGGACCCTCGCCGGAGCCGAACGGCGGCCGGTCCAGGGCTGACCCGGTCGTCCCACCGAGTCCAGCCCGCGGCGGCGCGGCGCCGCCGAGAACGCAGTACCCCACACCGCCGCCGTCGCCGCGCCGGCGGCGGCCCACCACCCCCACCACCACAGGGAGGCTCACTGTGCACGCCAACCAGTCCCGGGGACGACCGAGGTGGCGGCTGGTCGCCGTCGCGGGTGCGGCCGGAATGCTCGCCGCCGCCGCGATCACCGTCGCGATGCCGGCCGCCTTCGCCGACACCCTGCTCACCGACAACTTCGAGGACGGCAACTCCTCCGGCTGGTCGACCTCCGGCGGAAGCTGGGCGGTGGCTACCGACGGCAGCCGGGTCTACCGGCAATCCGGGCAGAGCAGCGACGCGCGTACCCTCACCGGCACCACCTCGTGGAGCGACTACGCGGTGCAGGCCCGGGTCAAGCCGACCGGGTTCAACGGTGCCAACCGGCACGTCGGGGTGATCGCCCGGGCACAGAGCTCCAGCCGCTACTACGCGCTGGTGGTGACCAGCACCGGCGGGGTGCAACTGGTCAAGCGGGACGGCTCGGCGCCGGTGGCGCTGGCCAGCGGTTCCGGCGCGGTACCGGTGAACACCTGGGCCACGCTGCGGCTGGAGGCGACCGGCAGCACGCTGCGCGGGTACGTCAACGGCAGCCTGTCGGTGCAGGCCACCGACTCCGTACTCTCCGCCGGGCGGGTCGGCCTGGCCGCCTCGTACGCCAGCGCCTCCTTCGACGACGTCGAGGTGGCGACGGTGACGGGTACGCCGCCGACCGGTGGCCCGACCGGCGGGCCGACGCTGCCGCCGACCGGTCCGCCGCTCGACCCGGGCGCCCCGCCGATCGGCTTCGCCGGGGTCAACGCGCTCGGCCAGAACGGCACCACCGGCGGGGCCGGCGGCCCGACGGTGACGGTCTCCACCGCCACCGACTTCCTCACCGCGATCAGCCAGCCCGGCCCGCTGAACATCCGGGTGCAGGGCATGATCGCGCTTCCCGGCCCGATGCACGACGTGATGTCCGACAAGACCATCGTCGGGGTGGGCGCCAACTCCGGGATCACCGGCGGCGGGCTGAACATCGGGCTGCCGGTCAGCGACGCGACCAGCCCACCGGCGAACGCCATCCACAACGTGATCGTCCGGAACCTGAACTTCCGGAACACCGTCGACGACGCGATCAACGTGCAGATGTTCTCGCACCACATCTGGATCGACCACAACGACCTGTCGGCCGGCTACGACGGCCTGATCGACGTCAAGCGGGGCGCCAGTTACGTGACGGTGTCGTGGAACCACACCCACCACCACACCAAGAACATGCTGCTCGGGCACGACGACAGCAACGCGGCGCAGGACACCGGATATCTGAAGGTCACGTACCACCACAACTGGTTCGACCGTACGCCGCAGCGCAACCCCCGGGTCCGGTTCGGCGACCCGGTGCACGTCTTCAACAACTACTTCGTCTACAACACCGACGTCGGGGTGGCCTGCCAGATGAACTCGGGCTGCGTGGTCGAGGGCAACTACTTCGAGGACGTCGAGGTGCCCTGGTCGATCAGCTACTCCGGGACCCGGGGCCGGCTGGTCGCCCGCAACAACGTGCTGGCCGGTACGAGCGAGCCGGGTGACTCCGGCGGCTCGGTGACCGAGCCGAGCAGCTACTACTCCTACACCGTCGCCGACCCGAACAGCATCCGGGCGACGGTGATGGCGGGCAGCGGCACCGGAAAGCTGCCCTTCTAGGGACCCCGCGCGCGGCGGTACCGGCCCCGCACCACCGCACCGCCGCGCGCGGTCCCGGCACAGGCCACTTCCGGTCGGTCTCGCACGCCAGCAGGCCGCCGGGCCGACCGCCTCCGCAGCCCCGTTCCCTCCGCACACCCGGCGTGTCGAGTCCGGCCGTCCTGGGCCGATCCGGCATCTGAAGATCGACAAACGTCAATGCATAGCTCCGTGAATCCGAGGCCGGTGCCCGACAGGGCAAACACATAACCCGAGGAGGTTCCGTGAGTATCACCGAAACCCGGCGGAGACACCGTCGTGGTCTCCTGATCTCGACCGGCGCCGCGCTCGCCGCGGTCGCCCTCGCGGTCGGGATGGGCGCCACCGCCCAGGCCGCGACGCTCTTCTCCGACGACTTCGAGGACGGCAATTCCAGCGGCTGGACCACGTCCGGCGGCTCCTGGTCAGTGGCGACCGACGGCAGCCGGGTCTACCAGCAGGGTGGTAGCAGCAGCGACGCCCGGGCGCTGGCCGGCACCACGAGCTGGAGCAACTACACCGTGCAGACCCGGGTCAAGCCGACCTCGTTCAACGGCTCGAACCGGTTCGTCGCGGTGCTGGCCCGGGTGCAGAGCAACACCAGCTACTACTACCTGGCGCTACGCAGCAACAACACCGTCGAGCTGAAGCGGCTCTCCAACGGCTCCGCGACCACACTGGACACCGCCAGCGTGACGGTCGGGCTGAACAACTGGTACACGCTCCGGCTGGACGTCTCGGGCAGCTCGCTGCGCGGGTACGTCAACGGCACGCTGCTCACCGAGGGCACCGACAGCCAGTACGCCGCCGGCCGGGTCGGGGTGGCCACCTTCAACGCCACCGCCAACTTCGACGACGTACTGGTCAGCGACAGCGTGAGCACGCCGACTACCCCGCCGACCGGTGGCCCGACCACCACCCCGCCGCCGACCGGCAACCCCGGGACCAACGTGGCCGACGGCTGGGCCGGGGTCAACGCGCTCGGCCAGAACGGCACCACCGGTGGCGCGGGCGGCCCGACCGTCACCGTCACCTCGGCGGCGCAGTTCGTCACCGAGGCGGCCTCGGCCGGGCCGAAGATCATCCAGGTCAACGGGATGATCGACCTGCCCGGCCCGATGCACGAGGTCAGCTCGGACAAGACGATCGTCGGAATCGGCGCCAACTCCGGCTTCACCGGCGGCGGCCTCAACATCGGCCTGCCGATCGACAACGGCATCACCTCGCCGCCGTCGAACGCGGTACACAACGTCATCCTGCGGAACCTCAACTTCCGCAACTGGGACGACGACGCGGTGAACGTGCAGATGTTCTCGCACCACATCTGGATCGACCACAACACCTGGACGACCGGTGCCGACGGCGGCGTCGACGTCAAGCGCGGCTCGTCGTACGTGACGATCTCGTACAACCATGCGGACGGCACCGACAAGAACATGCTGCTCGGGCACGACGACGGCAACGCCGCTCAGGACGTCGGCTATCTGAAGGTCAGCTACCACCACAACTTCTTCGACAACACCAACCAGCGCAACCCCCGGGTGCGCTTCGGCGACCAGGTGCACGTCTACAACAACTACTACCTGAACACCGGCAACTACGGTGTGGCGTCAACGGAGAACGCCGGCGTGATCGTCGAGGGCAACTACTTCGAGAACGTCGACGACCCCTACCACCTCGGTGAGGGGGACTCCGGGGACGGCCGGCTGGTGGCCCGGAACAACTGTCTGATCAACTCGGGCGCCGGCCAGACCGGCGGCAGCGTCAGCAACCCGCCGTACCCGTACACCGTGCAGACCGCCTGCGACATGAAGGCCGTGGTCTCCGCGCAGGCCGGCGTGGGCCGGGTCGGGCTGCCCGGCGGGCCGACCACGAACCCGACGACGCCCCCGCCCACCACCCCGCCGCCCACGACGCCGCCGCCGACCACCGGCCCGCCGCAGACCGGACTGGTCGGCTGGGCCGCCCAGGCCGGTGGCACCACCGGTGGTGCGGGTGGATCCACGGTCACCGTGACGAGTTTCGCCGACTTCCGGACCCAGGCGCAGGCATCGGGGGCCAGGACCATCCTGGTCAACGGCATGCTCAGCGGCTCGGGCACGGTGGAGATCACCGCGAACAAGACGATCCGGGGCGTCGGCGCGAACTCCGGCGTCTCCGGCACCACCCTCAACATCGAGGACATGGAGCCGGCCAACGTGATCATCCAGAACATGAACATCCGTGGCGTGCCCGGCGGGGACGCGATCCAGATCGAGAACGCCACGCACATCTGGATCGACCACAACACGCTGTCCAGCACCATCGAGGACGACCCCGACCACTACGACGGCATGATCGACATCACCCACGCCGGTGACTACATCACGGTGTCGTGGAACGTCGTCCGCAACCACTGGAAGACCTCGCTGGTCGGGCACTCCGACGGCAACTCCGGCGAGGACGTGGGTCACCTGCGGATCACGTACCACCACAACTGGTTCGACCGGACCTTCGAGCGCAGCCCCCGGGTGCGCTTCGGCGAGACGGTGCACGTCTTCAACAACTACTACTCCAACGTCAACAACAACGCCGACTCCTACGCCATCGCCTCCACGATGAACGCCGGGGTACTCGTCGAAGCCAACGTCTTCGAGAACGTGCAGCAGGCGTGCTGGTCGGCGAGCGGGTACGCGGACTCCGATCCCGGACGACTGGTGGCCCGGGACAACTCGCTGACCAACTCCGGCCCGTGCGAGGTCAACGGCTCGGTGGCCCCGGTCCCGTACGGCTACACCGCCGACAACGTCGGCACGGTCAAGGCATCCGTCACCGCGGGTGCGGGCGCGGGCAAGATCTGACCTCGCCGCACATCAGGCGCAGGTAGCGGGCCGGCGACCGGCATCGGTCGGTCGCCGGCACCCGCTACGTGACCTGACCAGGGCTTCGCCGGCGTCGCCCGGCACCGCGCGCTGGCGGGAGGTCCGTGGAAAACGATCGGGGCGGTCGCTTCTGAGGAGAAGCGACCGCCCCGACGCGGTGTGGTCCGGCCGGATCAGATCCGGTTGCCGGTCACGGCGTGGAACGCGTGGTTCCGACCGGTACGCGGCTTGACGTAGACGGTGTCACCCATGTTCGGCATGTGCCGGCGGTCGGTACGCACCACGAACCGCTCCGAGGTGCCGTCGATCGCGGCGTGGCCGTAGACGTTCGCGTCCGAGCCCAGGTCCTCGACCAGCTCGACGACGAGGGCGAGGCCGCCCTCGGTCTCCGAGACCAGGTCGCAGTCCTCCGGACGGAAGCCGACGGTCACCTTGCCGTTGCCGCCCTCGGCCTTGGCCGCGGCGATCTGCTCCCGGGTCAGCGGGATGGCCAGATCGGCGAACATCGCACCGTTGTCGGTCAGCGGCACGGTCTTGATGTTCATGGCGGGGGAGCCCATGAAGCCGGCGACGAAGACGTTGGCCGGGGTGTCGTAGAGCTCACGCGGGGTGTCGACCTGCTGGAGTACGCCGTCCAGCATGACCGCCACCCGGTGACCCATGGTCATCGCCTCGACCTGGTCGTGCGTCACGTAGACGGTGGTGACGCCGAGCTTGGCCTGGAGCGTCGCGATCTGGGTACGGGTCTGCACCCGGAGCTTGGCGTCCAGGTTGGACAGCGGCTCGTCCATCAGGAAGACCTGGGGCTCGCGGACGATCGCCCGGCCCATCGCGACCCGCTGGCGCTGACCACCGGAGAGCGCCTTGGGCTTGCGGCTGAGGTAGTCCTCCAGCTGGAGCAGGGCGGCCGCTTCCTTGACCCGCCGGTCGATCTCCGACTTCGAGGTCTTCCGGAGCTTCAGCGCGAACGCCATGTTCTCGTAGACGGTCATGTGCGGGTAGAGCGCGTAGTTCTGGAAGACCATCGCGATGTCGCGGGCCTTCGGCGGCAGGTGGGTGACGTCCCGGGTGTCGATGTAGATCGAGCCGTCGTCGACGTCTTCCAGCCCGGCGAGCATCCGCAGGCTGGTGGACTTGCCGCAGCCGGAGGGGCCGACCAGGACGAGGAACTCGCCGTCGCCGATCTCCAGGTCGAGGTGGTCGACCGCTGGGCGCTCCGTACCCGGGTAGATCCGGGTGGCTTTCGAGTAGGTGACCGTAGCCATGGTGCAGCGCTTCCTTTCACCGGCAGGAACGTGCCGGACGATCCGAGTGAAAGAGCGACCGGCGCGTTGCCGCACCGGTCCGTGGAAGGCATCCGGGCAGCCGTGGGCAGCTCGGGTGTCATCCGCGTCACGCCACGGTAAACGGGTTTTTCTCACATGCCAAGGTCGGGGGCCTTTCCTGGGATGTATCTGACGAACATTTCGGGCATCTGGGCATGCTCCACCACCAAGCGCGTGGGGTGCCGGCCGGTGTCGGGTATCGGAATCGGTGCCGCCCATGGTAGGAGGGCATCTGTGGCTATGCTGACCACGAACATGCGCCCCTGTAGCTCAGTTGGCCAGAGCACTCGCCTTGTAAGCGAGTGGTCGTCGGTTCGAGTCCGACCGGGGGCTCCAATACCCTCCCGCCAGTGCCAGGCTCATTGCGTCGGCCCATGCGGCGGTGATCCGGCGGGCGATGTCGTAGGCACCCTGGCGCGGGTCTGTGGCGTCGGGTCGACGACGCAGGCGGCGATCTGCCGTGGTCCCTCGGGCGTCACCACCGAGAGGGTCAGCAGGGTCGTACCGATGGGGCAGGTCGGGCCGGGCGGACCCGGCTCGCCCGTCGGCCCGGCGGGTCCCTCTGGACCGGCGGGACCCGCCGGCCCGTCCGGCCCGGTGGCGCCCGGCTCGCCGTTCGGGCCGATGGGGCCGGGAGCACCGGCCGGACCGGGATCGCCCGGCGGTCCGGGCTCGCCGGGCGGACCTGGGTCACCGGGTCTACCGTCCCGACCGGGCAGGCCCGGTGGCCCGGGTGGACCCTCCGGACCGGCCGGGCCCTGTGCACCACGCAGGTCGGCGGGGTCGACGACGCACTCGCCGCCGAGTTGGCGTACCTGCTGGCAGAGCTGTTCGGCGCCGGAGACGGCGGTCGCCGCCCGGCGCTGCTCCACGGCGGCCTGCCGGTCGAGCCGGGCCCAGGCCCAGCCGCCCGTCGCCGCGATCAACGCGGTCGCCACCACCACGATGACGAACCGCCGTCGGATGCGCCGGTCCATCCGACGGCGGAAGATCTCCGTCTCCTCGGTCATGCCGCCCTACCTCCCATAGAGAGCCCGACGGTGGTGTTCGTACGGGCCTCCCCGCCGCGCCGAGACCTCGTCGGGGTCATACCGAGCCGTTCGGGCGGTAGCGGTGCAACTCGCGTTCGACGAGGGCGAGCGCGTCCTCGGCGGCCCGCCGCGCCCGGCGGGCCTCGTCCACGGCCTGTTGCAGCCCTTCCGCCCGCTGTTCGGCCGCGTCGGTCCGGCGTGCGGCGTCGTCCGCGCGCTTCTCGGCCCGGTCGATCGCCTCCTGGTACTCCTTGCGATCGGCCCGGTTGGCATTGAGCAGGTACGCCACGATCATGACGAGCAGGCCCCCGACACCGACGGCACCGAAGCCGCCGGTGGAGAGGAGATTTGCCACTTCACCCACACGTCAGCTCGCCGGGCTGCCCAGTTTCGCCGCCAGCTCCGCCGCCCGATCGCCGAACGCGGTCTTCAGGGCGGCCGCGACGCTGTCCATGTCGCGCTGGCCGAGCCCGGCCAGTACGCCGTCGACGATGGCCTTCTCGTCGGTCGTGTCCCGGCCGACGGCGTCGAGCAGGACAGCCTGGTTGACGGTCAACTGCTGGACCCGGGCCAGCAACTGCTGGATTCCGGTGTCGGCCATCACCTTGGTCTTGGTACGGGTTGCGATCTTGTCGATCGTCGCGTCGTCCACGTCTTCCTCCGTCGGGTCTCCGAGCGCGATCGCCAGGATCCGCTCCATCACGCGTCTGTTGGCGCAGGAGCGCCGGTCGAGGGTCAGGTGCCAGTGCCACAGGTGGCTGGAATCGCTGCTCGCGGCCCGGTTCCGGACGTTGTCCCAGCCGTCGACGACCTTGTCGCCGTCGACGTTGCCGTAGAACTCGCGTACCTCTTCGAGATGGCCGGCGCGCAGGGCGGCGTAGAGCCGTTTGCACTGCGCGACCATCTGGCCGGCCGACCCCGGCGTGAAGTCGACCCCGGCGATGTGTCGCTGTTGGACGGCGGTCAGCCCGGACTGCACCGTGTACGTCCGGGAGGTGCAGTACCGGGACTTGCGGATCCATTCCTGGGAGCGGTGGGCGCCGCGCAGGTGGTTGTGGTCACCCTTGGTACCGAAGGCGCCCCGGGGACGTTTGGTACGTCGGCACAGTTCGTCGCCGAGCCAGTCCAGCTCCGGGGTGATGATCTCCCGACCCCACCATGCTTCAGCCTGCAATTGCGCATAGGTCGCCATCGGACCTGCCTATTGTGAATACTTCTCTAAAATGGGGCGATTCAGATCAGTATTGATATTTGTCGCGAGTTACCACGCTGCGGAAGAAACAGTCGTCAACCCGACAGTGTCGTACCGGGACACGCTCTGACCGGCGCATTCACGAACACCTGCCGGAGCGCGGGCGGGCGCATACCATCGGCTCCGATGCCACCGGCCGGGGAGCGCGGATGACCAGGTACCTGATCGTGGGCGGCGGGATCCTCGGGCTCGCGGTGGCGTACCGGCTGCGCACCGACCGGCCCCGGGACACGGTGACCGTGCTGGAGAAGGAGTCCGGCTGGGCCGCGCACCAGACCGGTCACAACTCGGGCGTGATCCACGCCGGGGTCTACTACAAGCCGGGGAGTCTCAAGGCGACGCTGTGCCGGGCCGGCAGTGCCTCGATGGTGCGGTTCTGCGCCGAGCAGGAGTTGCCGTACGAGGTCTGCGGCAAGCTGATCGTCGCCGCCGAGGCCGCCGAACTTCCCCGACTGCACGCACTGCACGAGCGGGCGGTCGCCAACGGGTTGCCGGTCGCCCTGCTCAACGCGATCGAGGCGGCTGAGTACGAGCCGCACGTCGCCGCCGTCGCCGCGCTGCGGGTCGCCTCGACCGGGATCGTCGACTTCGGCGCGGTCTGCCGGCGGCTCGCCGAACTCCTCGCCGAAAGCGGTGCCGAGCTGCGCCGGAACACCAGGGTCACCGGGATCCACGGCCGGGCCGGCGGTGTGGTGGTGAGCACCAGTGCGGGCGAGGTGACCGGCGACGTACTGGTGAACTGCGCCGGGCTGCACGCCGACCGGATAGCCCGGCTGGCCGGCATCGACCCGCCGGCCCGGATCGTGCCGTTCCGGGGCGAGTACTACGAGCTGGTTCCCGAGCGGCGGAAGCTGGTGCGTGGACTGATCTATCCGGTGCCCGACCCGCAGTTCCCGTTCCTCGGCGTACACCTGACGCGCATGATCGACGGGACCGTGCACGCCGGCCCGAACGCGGTGCTCGCCACCGCGCGGGAGGGGTACTCGTGGCGCCGGTTCGATCCGCGCGACGTCTGGGAGCAGGTCGGCTACTCCGGCCTGTGGGCGCTGGCCCGCCGGCACTACCGGTACGGGCTGACCGAGGTGACCCGGTCACTGTCCCGGAAGCGGTTCGCGGCCAGCCTGGGGCGGCTGGTGCCGGAGCTGACCGAGGCCGACATCGTCCCGGCCGGCGCCGGGGTACGCGCCCAGGCCGTACGCCCGGACGGCGGCCTGGTGGACGACTTCCTGATCGTGGAGGCGGAGCGGCAGGTGCACGTGCTCAACGCGCCGTCCCCGGCCGCGACCAGCTCGTTCGAGATCGCCCGGCACATCGTCGACCGGCTTCCCGCCGACCGCTGACGGGGTGCCCGGCACCGGTCACCGCCCCACCGGTCGCCGAGTGCCCACTGGCCATCACCGTCCGTCACCGGATTGGGCGATGGCGATCGTCGGCCCGTGCCGGTGACACTGGCCTAATGGACCGCCCCGGTGTCGCCATCCTGCTGGTCGGAGTGGCGTTCGGCCTGTTCGTGGGCACCGCGTACGCGGTGGCCCGGCGGGCCTGGGTGGACTACCGCAAGACCAGGGCCAGCCTGTCCGGGCTCCGGAAGACCGCGTGGACGGTGACCCGGATCGCCACCAGCCGTGCTGGCATCGTGCTGCTGATCTGCCTGGCCGCCGTCGGCTGGGCCGCCGTCGGCGGCGAACACTGACCGAAGTGGCCGGCGCACAGGCCGACGGCGGGTGCCGGCCGGGCGGGCTGCCGCTGCTCGCCGGTCCCGGTCTCGTCAAACTTCCCTCCGCCGTGCTGCCCCCGCAGGACGGCCTTCGGGCCGGCTCGGCCGGGTCGACCGCCGGGGCTGCGTGATCTGGTCTCCATATCCTCGACCCGGCGGCCGACGCGGCACCGAACCCCCCGCTGCGGCGGGAGACGGCGGGACGGCGCCGGGTCAGGGCCGGCGTGGGCGGCGGGCCAGCAGGCCGCGCCGGGGGATGGTCCGGACGGGTTCGGTGGCGGCGCCGGCACGCCGGAGGATGTGGTTGGCGGCGAGTATCCCGGTCAGGGCGGCCCGCTCCAGCAGCGCGCTGGGCAACTCGGTGCGGATGCCGTCGCCGGCCAGATAGAGCCGGTCCGCGTCGGTGAGCACGCCGGGGCGGTCGGCCGAGCAGCCCGGCCGGAACGCCGGGGCCCGCCGCTCGACCAGGCAGCGCAGGTCGCGTACCGGCAGGCCGGCGACCTCCGGCCAGAGCCCGACCAGTTCGGCGTGCATCCGCCGGGCCAGCTCCGGCGCGGGTACGCCGTCCGGGCAGGCGTACGCGTGCAGCTCCAGCACCGCACCGCCGGTCCGGGCGGCCCAGTCGCGTGCCTGCGCCTCCAGCCGGTGGTAGAGGGTCACCGAGTCCAGGGTGGGTTGCCGGGATACCCCGCTGAACACCGCCCGGTCGGCGGCGACGTCGCCGGCCAGCCAGTACCGGGCAACCGCGTACGGCGGGCCGGTGCCGAGCCGGGCCACCTGTCCAGCGAGTACGGGGGCCCGGGCGGCCAGCTCCGGCGAACCGGCCAGCAGCGCGGTCAGGGCCGGCGGGTCCACGGCCAGTACGAGGTCGCGGGCCCGGTGCTGGTCCCCGGTGCCGGTCTCCAGCCGCCAGCCGTCGCCGTCGGGCAGCACCGCCGTCACCGGCCGCCCGAGAAGGATCCGGGCACCGTGCCGGCGCAGGTGACCGGCGAGCGGTCGCCAGATCGCCGACTCGTAGTCCCGGTCCGGTGCGTCGAAGCCGAGCCCCTCCGGGTTGCCGAGGAAATAGAAGTGGAAGTTGGCGACCAGTTCGGCGGCGGAGAGGTCGGCCTCGTGGTTGAAGAACGAGTGCGAGAAGACCTCGAAGAGCATCGCCCGGGCCCGGTCCGGCAACCGCAACGCGTCGAGCAGCTCCTCGGCGGTGGTGTGGTCGAGTTCGGCGTACGTGCGTCGGGGGTGGTAGGCCAGCAGCGGCAGGGCCGACCGGCCGTCCAGCCGGCGCAGGTCCCGCAGCCGCAGGCTCGGACTGCGGGCCAGCAGCGCGAACAGGCTCCACGGCGGCCTCGCCGGCAGCCGGGCGAAGTCCTCGGCTGGCCAGTCGGCGTGCAGCACCGGATAACCGGGTACCGGCCGGAGCAGGGTGAGCGCCGGATCGATCCGGCGCAGGATCGCGCGCAGGTTGTGGTACTGCCGGAAGAAGGCGTGGAAACCGTGGTCGACCGGTGCGACCGTGCCGTCGGTCAGCGTCTCGGGCCGGGTGTCCAGCCGCCCGCCGAGCCGGGGTCGGGCCTCCAGCACGGTGACCCGGACACCGCGCTCGGCGAGCACGACCGCCGCCGAGATCCCGGCGACGCCGCCACCCACCACCAGCGCGTCCGTGTCGTGCCGCACCCGCCGCGGGGACCGTCCCATCAGGACTGTCCGGACGGCGGAGGCGGCGGCCGGCAGCCCGGTGGGCGGTCGGAGGAGGGCCAGACGTACGGCACCTCCGGCACCTCGCCGAAGATCGGTCCATAGTGCACCGGATTCTTGCGCAGCAGTGCCGAGCGGTGGCTCAGGTGCAGGTCCTCCCGGCCGATCCAGGGCGGCAGCTCACCGGCGGCGGCCAGCTCGTCCTGCCGGCGTACCCGGGTCAGGCCGCAGCCGGCGGCGAGGTCGGCGACGAGCGTGCCGGCGCAGGTGTCGGCCCGGCCGGTCGAGACCCACTCGGCGCAGACGTCCAGGCCGTACCGGACCAGCGCCTCCTCGTAGCCGGCCCACATCTTCACCGCCGGGTGGTGCCGCCAGCCGTAGCCGGGGCGGACCAGGCCGCGCAGCACCTGGATCGCCTCGACCCGCTGCTTGCCCAGCCGGCGCTGGTCCAGGCTCCGGGCGGTCTGCCCGAAGTCCGGATATGGCAGGAAGGTCTGCACCGGGGTGCACTACCCGTGACCGCAGCTTCCATTCTTCGACACGCTGGGTGATTGGGCTGCCCCGTCCGGTTTCCGGGCGGCTCCCGAGCACTGATCACAGTGACTACCATCCGGGCATGGCGGATCTCTGGCGGACCCGGGCCCGGCGCGCTTTCGAGACCCGGTTGCGGGACGGCCTGCGGACCAACGGGGACCACCGCCCGCACTACGTGGTGTGCGGCCAGGACGCCCTCGCGGTCCACCTCGTCAGCGAGTTGCTGGGCAACGATCCGCAGAGCAGCGGCGTACGGGTGACCGTTATCGTGCCGTATCGCCGCCGGCCGGACGGGCCGGACATCCGGTCGATCCGGGGCGTCCGGGTGATCCAGTCGGACCGGCTCGACGAGGAGACGTTCAAGACGGCCGGGCTGGTCGGGGCGACCGGTCTGGCGCTGCTGCACCAGGACGACGTGGGCAACATCCACGCGGCCCTCTGCGCCCAGGAGGTCGAACCGGACCTCCGGGTGGTGCTGCGGATGTTCAACATGAGCCTCGGCAACGGCATCCGCCAGCTCTTCCCGAACAGCGCCGTACTCTCCGACGCCTCGATGGCCGCGCCCGCGTTCGTCGCGGCGGCGCTCGGCGAGGTCGCACCGTCGTACTTCCGGCACGGCGGCCGTACCCTCTTCGTCGCGCCCCGCGCCGAGGTCCGGCCGGAGCAGGTGGTCTGCGGCCTGGCCGACACCCGGGACCCGCACCACCCGGTGGTGCTGCCCGCCGATCCGGCGGACGCCGACCTGGTACTCGCCGAGGCGGTCGGCCAGGTCGGCACCGAGCAGGCCACCCGGCGGCGGCTGCTGCGCACTCAGCGGCCGGGGCGGCGCCGCACCTCGGTACTGCTCCGGGCGGTGCGCTCGTTCGCCACCCGAAAGATCGGGATGGCCACCATCGCGGTGCTGATCGTGGTGGTGGTGCTCGGCTTCCTGCTCTCCTTCGCCGAGGACACCAGCATCGGAAACGCGATCTACCTGACGATGGTGACCACTATCGTCGGCGCCGATCCGGACGTGCACAAGGGCGCGGCGGCCCAGGTCCTCCAGGTGGTGCTGAACCTGGCCGGATTGGCGCTGATCCCGCTGATCACCGCTGCGGTGGTGGACGGGATCGTCAAGGCCCGGCTGGCGCTGGATGCCGGCCTGCTGCCGAGCGAGCGCAACGGGCACGTCGTGGTGGTCGGCCTGGGCAACGTCGGTACCCGGGTGATGTGGCAGCTCAACGACCTCGGCGTCGAGGTGGTCGCCATCGACAAGGACCCGGAGGCCCGGGGCGCGGCGGTCGCCCGGCGGCTGAACATCCCGCTGATCGTCGGGGACGCCGCCCGGGAGGAGACCCTGGACACCGCCTCGGTGGGTACCGCCCAGGCCCTGGTGGTGGTCTCCACCGACGACGTGACCAACCTCCAGGCGGCGCTGAACGCCCGGGCGCTCCGGGCTGACCTGCGGGTGGTGCTGCGGCTCTTCGACGGCGACTTCGCGCAGCGGATCCAGAAGACCTTCCGGATCGGGGTGTCCCGCAGCGTCTCCTACCTCGCCGCGCCGTCGTTCTCGGCGGCCCTGCTCAACCGGGCGGTGATCGCGACCATCCCGGTGGCCCGGCACGCGCTGCTGGTCGCGGAGGTGCCGATCGCGCCCGGCGCGGCACTGGCCGGGCAGGAACTCCGGGTGGTCAGCCAGGCGGAGTGGGTCCGGGTGATCGCGCTGACCGGTGCCGGCCAGCGGCGCTCCGAGTGGTCCCCGCCGCCGGGGCACCAGCTCCGGCCCGGGGACGTGTTGACCGTGGTGGTCCGGCGGGCCGGACTGAACCGGCTGCTCAGAGAGGCGAGTACCCCGCTGCCACCGCCGCCCGAGCAGAGTGGGGGACCGGCGGGCCGGTCGGGTGAACCGGCGGGCCGGTCGTCGGACCCGAGCCGGCCCAGCCGGCGGACCGTACCCCGGCAGTCCGGCCAGCCGGGGCGGGCGGGCAGCCGGGGTCAGCCGGGTCGTCCGGCTCGGCGGAGCCAGCCGAGTCCGCCACCGGCCCGCCGGCCCGATCCCCCGCACTAGACCCCGGTGATCCTGAGGGTCAGCTCACCTCGATGCCGAGTACGGCTTGCTCGTCGGGGCGGTGCACCAGCTCGTCGGCGAGGAACGACTGCACGGCCGGGGCCAGCCCGACGTCCCGGCCGGCCCGTTCGGAGAGCCGCCAGCGGTGCTCGATGACCTGCACGAAGAGTTCGGCCGGTTCGAGCTTTCCGCGCAGGTGTGCCGGCACCGCCCGGACCACCGGTTCGAAGACCTCGGTCAGCCAGCGGTGCGCCGCCTGTTGCTCGTCGGTGAGGTCGCTCTCGGCCCGGTAGGTGTCCAGGTCGTTGAGGAGCCGCCGGGCCTGGTTCTCCTCGGCGTCCAGCCCGGTCAGCCGGAGCAGCCGGCGGCTGTGGTAGCCGGCGTCGACCACCTTGGGCCGGACCAGGTAGCGGCCGTTGTCCACCACCGACATCGCCACCTCGGCGACGTCGAAGCCGAGTTCGTTGAGCCGGCGGATCCGGCCCTCGATGTCGTGCCGGGCCTCCTGCTCGATCTGCTGCTCATAGGTGATCTCGTGCCACAGCCGCTGGTAGCGCTGGACCACCTCCTCGCAGACGACCTCCGGGTCGATCGAGGGGTGCAGCAGCCCGGCGGCCTCCAGGTCCAGCGCCTCGCCGAAGATGTTGACCCGGGCGATCTCCAGGTCCTCGTCCCGCTGCCCGTTGGACAGCCGGGGGTGCAGCGCGCCGGTCTCGGCGTCGACCAGATAGGCGGCGAACGCACCGGCGTCCCGCCGGAACAGGGTGTTGGACAGCGAGCAGTCGCCCCAGAAGAAGCCGGTCAGGTGCATCCGGACGATCAGCGCGGCCAGCGCGTCGAGCAGCCGGTTCAGCGTCTCGGGACGCAGCGTGTGCGAGAAGAGCGCCCGGTAGGGAAGGGAGAACTGGAGGTGCCGGGTGATCAGCACCGGGTCGAGCGGCTCGCCCCGCTCGTCCTGCCGGTCAGCGACGATCGCGACCGCCTGCACGGACGGGAAGTCGATCCGCTCCAGCGAGCGGAGCAGGTCGTACTCCCGCTCGGCCACCCGTTCGCCGGTCTCCTTGACCGCGTACACGGTGCCGGCGAGGCGGACGAATCGCACGATATGCCGGGAAATTCCCTGAGGTAGCGCCACCAACTGGTCGGCGGGCCACTGCTCCAGCGGAGTCGACCAGGGAAGGTCGAGCAGCGCCGGGTCGACGAGGGCCGAGGTGATCCGCACGGCACCAAGCATGCCGGTCCGGGCCGCCGCGCGCCGCCTCACGTGTGCGGGCACACATCGCCGGCCGTCACGGCGCGTCAGTGGACGGAAACCGGCCGGCCGCCGTCCTGCGCCGGCTTTGGAGCGCCGGCCCGGTAGCGTGGTCGGGTATGCGGGAGACCACGACGGTACGCCGACCGCTGCGGCTGCGCCCCGTCCGTCCGGCCGGCTGGTGGCTGGACGGCGTACTGGTCGCGGCGGTGGTCGCGTTGACCGGCGCGCTCGCCGCCGGCCAGTTGCTCGGGCTCGACCTGGCGGTGCGGGACTGGGTCGACGCGCACCGGCCGGGGCCGGCGTACTGGGTGGCCCGGGTCTTCAACTCGCTGGGCCAGGGCGGCTGGTTCCTGATGCCGATCGCGTTCGGGCTGGCGGTGCTGGTCGGCTGGCGTACCCGGTCGGTCCGACCGCTGCTGGTGCCGATCGGCGCGTTCGTGCTGACCTCGTTCACCATCGGCCCGCTGAAGCTGTGGCTGGACCGGGGCTATCCGCACAACTTCGCGCTGGCGCACCCGGAGAAGCTGTTCAGCGACCCGGTGGACGGCACGGCGTACCCGTCGGGGCATGTGGCGAACGCCATCGTCTGGTACGCGGCGATCGCGCTGCTGCTCGGCGCGCTGCTGCGTACGCTCGGCCGGCCCGACGCCCCGCCCGGGCTGTACGCCGTGATCCGGCTGGCGCCCCCGGTCATCGTCTTCTGCACCACCACCTACCTGGGCTGGCACTGGATCACCGACTCGGTCGCCGGGCTGCTGCTCGGGCTCTTCCTCGGCCGGCTGCTCGGCCGGGTGCCGTGGGACGACGTACCGCTGCCGGCCCTGCCCGGTGGGGTGCATCGACGCGGAGTGTTCACCGACGACCTCTAGGTTGTTCCCACTTTCGCCGGTTTCGCCGTGCCCGCCGTCGGCCCCGGCCAATACCCCCGAACCGGTCGCCTGGAGGACACTGATATGTCTGGCGAGCGTGATACCACCCAGTCATCATGATGACTCGGTGGTATCACCGCCGCATCGCAGATGCCGGGCCGCCGGCGGCCGCCGCGCACGGTGCGGCCACGTCTACCCCCTGGGGCGCCGCACCCCGGACTTCGCCCGGAGCCAGGGCATACCCTCCTGGTACGAGGCCAGTGATGCTACTGACGGGTGACGCGGATGCAGACCTCTGTCTCCTAACGTCAGGCGCATGAAGAAGGCTCTCGCCGCCGTCGGAATCCTGTTCGGGCTCTATCTGATCGTTCGTGCCGTTGCCGAGCCGTTCGTGATCGACATGACCGATCCCGCCAGCTACCGGCAGGACTGGGGCGGGCCGAGCCTGGCCGGGGTACTCCTGGTCCACTGTGGTCCCGGTCTCGTCTCCGCAGTGCTGATCGGGCTGGCTGCGCGTTCGTGGCGGCGACGCCGGGCGGCAGCCGGGCGGAGTCGGGACGGCGAGTGAGTCAGGGCCCGGTGGCGTCGGGTACGGGCCTGCCGTGGGCGGCGACCAGACGAATGTCGCGCTTCATCGTGCCGCCTCGCCCTCGGCGATTCCGGCGAGTTGCTTGGTGACCGACCCCCAGCCCTCGGCGAAGCCGAGTTCCTCGTGGCGGGCGCGGGCGGCGGGATCGCCGTGCCGGAGCAGGACCCGGTATTCCGTGCCGTCTGGATGATCGGTCAGGGTGATCTCGGCGGTCATCGGGACCGGGGCCGGGTTTCTCGGCCGCCACTCGCTGTCGATCGCGTTCGTGAAGACGATCCGCTCCAGTTCGTCGACGACGAGGAAGCTCGCGTCCAGGTGCGGGACGAACTCCGCCCCGTCGTCGCTCATCCGGGTCACCAGCCCGCCACCGGGCCGGACCTCCAGGCGGTCGACGCGGCACAGGGTCGGAGCGGGCAGCCACCACTTCTCGAAGCGGGACGGATCGGTCCAGGCACGCCACACGACGGCGCGAGGGGCGCGGATGATCCGCTGCAGGGCGAGGTCAAGGTCGGGGTTCATCGTGGTTCTCCTCCGGGTCGGTGACCAGCCGTTCGAGGCGGTCGGTGCGCTCCTCCCAGATCTGGCGCTGCTCGGCCAGCCAGTCGTCGAGAAGGGCGAGGCGTTCGCGGTTGAGCACGCAGGTGCGTACCCGACCGGACTTGACCGTGCGGATCAGGCCGTTCGTCTCGAGCGTCCGCACATGCTTCATGAACGAGGGAAGGGTCATCGGGAACTCGCGGGCGAGGTCACCGACGCTCGTCGGACCACGGCCGAGGCGTCGGATGACGTCGCGCCGGGTCGGGTCGGCCAGGGCGACGAACACACCGTCGAGCTGGGCCGAATACTGTGCCATGCGGCTAAGTATTGCCTGCCGAAACACTTAGTGCAAGGGCAAAGTATTCGGAGGACCGACTCTTGCGTGCCCGGCCGTCGCGCGCCAGAGTTTAGCCATGCAGACTCAACTAGATCCTGAGATGTGGCTCCAGTCCTTCGCCGTCC
This sequence comes from Plantactinospora sp. DSM 117369, assembly GCF_053764795.1. Classification (NCBI taxonomy): domain Bacteria; kingdom Bacillati; phylum Actinomycetota; class Actinomycetes; order Micromonosporales; family Micromonosporaceae; genus Plantactinospora; species Plantactinospora sp. DSM 117369. The sequence continues at coordinate 582,796 of NZ_CM132446.1, forward strand.
TGGCATTGCGTGTCAACAAACTGTTGACTAGCTCGACCGGCGGAACGGTGCTCATCTACCGTGGTCCCGCCGAGTGGAGCGCCCAGGTCGAGGCCAAACAATCGAGGCCACCCGCCGAGCTGATCGAGGACTGCGCACACCTGCTGCGCGAGATGCCCTTCGTCGGGAGCCGGGCGGCCCACCTGTCCGGTCAGCTCCGCGCGATGCGGGCGATGGTCGGCGGAGCGGACGGCGCGTGTCCGCCGCTGGAGGAGTACGCCAGGCAGTGTCTCGGTGTGGCGGCCACCCGGCAGCCGGAGACGGTTTTCGCGGTGGCGCACGACCAGCTCGACGCCGCCCTGCCCGCCGGAGGGTCACTGGCAGCCCGCCTGCACCGCTGGCAGCGGACGCACACCCTGCCGCCGGACCGCTCGGACCGGCTGCCGGAGCTGGTGCACCGCGCCATCGCCGAAACCCGTGCCCGCACCGAGGCGATCGTGCCGCTGCCCGCGGACACCGCCGTCGAGTGCGTCCTGGACCCTGGCCCGCACCGGGGTCATTACCAGGGCGGACGGCGAGCGACGCTCTACATCTGCGACAGCGTCCCGGTCAACCTCGCCGACCTGCTGTACGTCGTCGCGCACGAGGGGTTCCCGGGGCACATCGCCGAGTCCATGCTGAAGGAGATCCACCTGGTCGAGGGGGCCGGCCTTCTGGAGCATCAGGTCCGGTTCATGATCTCGCCGTCCTTCGTGCTGAGCGAAGGGCTCGGGCTGCACGCGCAGGGGATCGTCTTTCCCGGCGACGAGGCACAGCGGTGGCTGACCGACAACGTCCTGCGCCCACTCGGGATCGGCCCGGACGGCAGCGACTTCGCCGCGATCCACGCCGCCCGGAACGCGCTCTGGGGCGCCTGGGGCAACGCCGCGTTCCTCGCGGCCGAGGGACGCCCGGACGCGGAGATCGTCGATTACCTGACGCGTTGGGCCCTGGTCACCGACGCGGAGGCGAGGTGGGCCCTGGACTTCGTCCGCACCCCCGGGATGAACGTCTACGTCCTCGGTTACTACCACGGCTGGCGACTGCTGCGGCGTTGGCTCGACCACCCCGAGCGGGCCGCCCGGGTGCGCCGCCTGCTCACCGAGCCGGTACTCCTGACCGAGCTGGACGACGACCCGGACCGGCAGTGACACGGCCTCGGGGACGCCGCCCGGCTGGTCCGCCCCGGCGCGGGTGGTTCCCCGTTACCGGGTGGTGGTGATCCCGCCGCCGCAGGGCGCCCCGGGCTCGATCGCGGCGGTCTGCCGGTAGGCGGAGATGAACGCGGCGATCGCGTCGTCGTCGGCGTCGTCGACGGTGAGCTGGTAGCCCCAGGCCTGGAGCGAAATCGGTGCCGACTGGCCCGGGTACGGGCTCAGCATCATGTGCGACAGCCCGCGTACCCGGTCGATGAGCTTGCCCACATCGGACGCCGGCAGGCCCGGCCGGTACGTGATCCACACCGCGCCGTGTTCCAGGCTGTGTACGGCGTTGCCGTCCTCGATCGGCGCGGTGTAGACGTCGCCGTTGCAGTTCTGCCACCGCTGGAAGTGCGGTCCGCCGGCCGGCGGGGTCATCGGGTAGCTGACCGGCTCCTGGACGTGGTCCGGCGAGAGCGCCCCCGGGTTCGTCTCCCGATAGTTGATCACTGCGGAGAGATCCCCGCCGCTGCCGCCGTCCCGCTGCTGGTACCAGAGGAACGCGCCCACCCCGCAGACGAGGAGCAGCAGCAGCGCCACCCCGCCGGCCACGATCCCGATGATCAGCCCGGTACGCGGCCCCGCCTTCGCGGCCGGCACCGGCTGGCCGTCCTGGTACGGGTACCCCGGCTGTCCGTACCCGGGTGGCGGGGCGGGCGGCTGGCCGGGCTGCGGGCCGGAAGGCTGGCCGTACCCGGTCTGGGGTGCTGCGTAGCCCTGCTGCGGCACCGGCGGCGTGCCGTAATCCGGGGGGCCAGCGAGCGGCGGCCCGTAGCCGGGCTGCGGCTGCTGCGGCGGCCCGTAGCCGGGCTGCGGCTGCTGCGCCGGCCCGTAGCCGGGTTGCGCGGGTGCCGGTGCTGGCGGATATCCGGGCTGCGGGGAAACAGGCGGTGGTGCGTAACCGGGGTGCGGGGGCAGCGGGCCCGGCGGCGGACTGGGTTGCTGCGGCTGCGGCGGTTCCGGGTTGCCCATGTCTGTCTACGCCTCCCGGCCGGGGGTGGGAATCCGATCGTACCGAGGCGGGATCGGCAGGCGGTCCGGCGGTGGACACGCCGCGTGGGCGCGAGCCGCACCTGTGCGGGGCGGGACGAGCGACGGGTTCGCGGACTACACGACCTCGTCTGAATCGTCACGGCTTGTCCGATGAGGAGTGGGAGTTACTGGAGTCCCTGTTTCCCTCCACGACGCCGCGGTCTTCACGTCGCATGTCCCCGCCGACGGGAGTTCCGGCACCGAGGCCGTAACGCAGGAGCACAGCGCCCTTGGCCGAGGTGACGGGCGGCTCGAGGAGCGTCAAGTTGGCAGGCACCGCACCGCCGTCGAACACCTTCTTTCCGATGCCGAGCACGATGGGGAAAATCCACAGGTTGAGCCGGTCGAAGAGGCGCTCGTGCAGGAGGGTCTGCACCAGGTTCAGGCTTCCGATCACGTGGACGTGCTCGTGCTTGTCGCGCAGCTCACGCACGGCGCCCACCAGGTCGGGTCCCAGCCGCGTCGAGCCCGCCCAGTCCAGATCGGGGTTGCCTCGCGAGGCGACGTACTTCGGGATGCTGTTGAACAGCGTGGCGATCCCGCCATCGACGCCGTCGACCTGGTTCGGCCAGAACGCGGCGAAGATGTCGTAGGTCTTGCGACCCAGGAGCAGGGCGTCCATGCCCTGCATGCCGGCGGTGACGTACCGGCCGACCGTCTCGTCGAACAAGGGCGCCTGCCATCCCCCGAACGGAAAGCCGTCGGGATCCTCCTCGGGATCACCCGGCGCTTGGCCAACCAGGTCGAGCGTCGCGAACAGGTCGATGTGGACCGTGCCCATGATGTCATCCTCCTTGTGCTCTGGCCTGTGTTCCGGCACGGGCCCTCTCGCATTCCGCCACCAGGGCGGCGCCGACCCACCCGTACTCGAGCAGCGGCAGGCCGTTCGCGTCGAGCGCCCGTACCTGCCTGCTGAACGGGGGAAGGGCCATCGGGAACTCGCCGGTGAGGTCGCCGACGCTTGTCAGGCCACATACTGTGCCAATCGGCTAAGTATTGTTCGCCGACATACTTAGCGCAAGGGCAAAGTATGTTCCGCTACCGGGTGGTGGGGGTTTCACCAGGGCATCCCGGGTTCGATCAGCGGCGGTCGCGCTCGGCGTCCTGCTCTACATGCTGGCCCGGCGCCGCCGGATCGTCACGGCAACGCCAGAGCAGCAGCGCTGGACCGAGGGGCAGGGTTGGGCCGGATGGTGCCCAGCCCTTCCTCCGGAACGCTAGGCGACCTCGGTTGTCGGCGTCGCCCTCGCCCGTACGGAGTCGAGAATCGTGATGATCCGGTCGACGTCCTCGGAAGCGAAGAGGGTCTCCGGGCCACGGGGTGCGACTCCGGTGAACGGGGACTCGTAGAGACGCTCGGGCTTCATCACGCCGTTCGCGGTCAGGTCGCCGATCATCAGGTTGACGAAGTCGAGTTGGGCGGCGTTCAGCGTACGGCCGGTGAGGAACTCGCCGAACGCCTCCCGGGCCGCTTCCCGGTCGAGCCCGACCAGGCCACGGATGAAGAGTCCGAGGCCCTCGGCGGCCCGCCGCGCCTGCTCGATGTCCTGCTTGTCGCCGACACCGCTCTCGGCGAGCCTGTCCAGCCGGTCCAGGTCCGTGCGGCCACGTTCCGTTCGCGGTGGCGCGGCCTCGATCCGGAGCAGGTGTACGCCTACCTGCGCCGCCTCGTCGACGAACTGGAGGACCTGCGGCGGGCCGAGAGCGCCGCCCGCGCCGAGGCGGAGCGGATCCGGCATGGGCTGCGACAGTGCCAGTCCCGGCACGCCCGATGCTGGTTCGTCGATCCGGCCCGGCGTACCCCGAACCGGGGGCCATGGTGAGCGCGACCGGGCTCGATTTGTTGATGCTTAACGATGTTGTCCAAGATCTCTGGGCTTGATACAGTCATCGTCCGCTAGCTCAGCGTAGCCACCAATCGGGGGGTTCCATGCGTACTCGGCGTGCCCGCCTTTGCTCCACCACCCGCGGTTGGCGGCTTTCCGCGCTGCCGACCATCGCCGTCGTCCTGATCGCCGGCATGGTCCTGGCCCCCGCCGGCCCGGCCGCCGCGTCGCCGACGCAGGATCGGTTCGAGCGGTCGAACCAACCGGTGCCGCGCCTCGCGACCGACCGTAACGCAAACCCGAACGCGCTGGCGGACCCCAAGTCGGACGGTAAGCCCTGCGCGACCGGAGTCGCGCGGCCGTACGTGCTGACCACGACCCCGTTCCTGGCCGGCCGGCAGTCCGATCCGGACACCGGGCAGCAGTCGTTGACCACCTGGTTCTACTGGTGGCCCCTCGGCGACTCCCGAAACGAGGTCGACAAGGTTTCGCAGGCTTCTGGGAACCCGAGTACGGTGTCGCAGGCGATCCCGTCCGGCAAGCTGGACGACGGTGGCACGTACGTGTGGCAGGCGCGCACCCACGACGGCTCCGGATACGGTGCCTGGTCGGAGGTCTGCGAGTTCACCGTCGACGTCACGCCGCCGCCGATGCCCGGCAACGTGACGTCGACCGACTACCCGGACGACGGTGCGCACGGCGCGGTCGGCTGGCCGGGGGTGTTCGAGATTGCGCCGCCCGAGGTGGATCCGCACGAGGTCGAGGCGTACGCCTGGACCTTCGACTCGGGGACGCTGCCGACGACCACGATCCCGGCCCGGTCGACCGACCACGGGGCCACGTTGACGGTCGCCCCGCCCCGCGACGGGATCAACATGCTCCGGGTGTGGTCGATGGATCGCGCCGGCCGGTTCTCGACCCAGGCGCGGATCTACACGTTCTCGGTGCGGGCGCCGTGGGGGCCGGCCGGGCACTGGACCTTCGAGGAGACCGGCGGCGACGCCGTCGACGTGAGCGGACACGGCAACACGGCCGCCCTCGACGGTTCCGCGACTCGGGTGCCGGGACGGTCGGGGGTCGGTACGGCGTTGGCGCTGGACGGGAGCGCGGCCGGCACGGTGACCGGGCCGGTGATGCTGACCCGCCCGGGTGAGAGCACGCCGGTGCCGGTCCGGACGGGTGCGGACTTCACGGTGGCCGCCTGGGCCAGGATCACCTCGCCGGCCGGCCCGGCCGAGCAGGTCGTGCTGGCGGGGAACGGCACGCGCACCTTCTCGTACTCGTTGAGCTATGCGAGCGGCGTCGACCGGTGGCGGTTCTCGATGACCGGCGCTGACGCGGACGACCCAGCGGTGTATTCGGTGCCGTCCGACGCCGCCGCGGTGCTCGGGAAGTGGACGCACCTGGCCGGGGTCTACGAGGCGGCGACGCGTAGGCTGACGTTCTACGTCAACGGGGTCGCGCAGACCACGACCGCCACGCTGATCGGCGGCTTCGACGCCACGACCGACACCACGATCGGCAAGCGCCGGTGGAACGGTGGCGACCAGGGGTTCTTCACCGGCGCGGTGGACGACGTACGGGTCTACGACTATCCCGAAAGCCCGGCGAAGCTCGCCGAACTGGCCGTTCCGCTGCAACCGGCGGTCACCTTCCCCAATGGAGCCGTGGCCGATGCCGGCGGCCAGCTCACCGTCGTCTTCGACGCCCGCGGCGACACCAACGTGACGAAGTTCCGTTACAGCGTCCACAACTTCGGGCTGGACACCGTTGTGGCGGCAACGGAGCCGGGTGGCACGGCGACGGTGACGTTTGATGTTGGCAGCCAGATCGGCGACCGGTCGGTGTACGTGGTCGCGGTGGACGACGGCAACCGGGTCAGCGCCTCGGCCCGCGGGCAGTTCACCGTGCTCGGGCAGCCGTATCTCTCCGGCACCGTGATCGATGTCAGGACGTTCATGCCAGTCGCCGGCGCCACGGTGCGGTTGGAGCCGGGCGGCCTTGAGTTGACCACCGGTCCCGACGGGGCCTACTCCTTCACCGGCATCCCCGCCGGCACCTACACCGTGTCGACCAGCCATGACGGGCAGTGCGCCAGCCAGACGATCGACATCTCTCCGGCAGGAGCCTACTTCGATCTCTATCTGTTCCCGTGTGCCGAGGGTGGGCCGCGCTAGACCTGGAAACCCGCACCTGCGCGCCGGTCCGCTGACCGAGCTCGAGCGCCCGGGCCGGGGTGGTCACGGACATCCGGCAGGCGTCCACCATCGGGATACCGGCCGTACCACCGGCCGGCCGCCCAGCTCGTATGCCTTGTTCCGCTGGCCAACCGGATGCACCGTCTCCTCCTCGTAGCCTGAGCCGGCGGCCGACGAGGGGAATGTCAGCCGCCGGGATCGGAACTACACTGCTCGATGACTCGGGGCCGGGCGTCCAACCCCGTACCACCAGGGGGTGGCTGTGCTGCCCCGACAGTCATGCCCTCTCCCGTTGGCCCGAAAGGTTGCCTCGGCATGCGTACGCCCGAGCCGGAACGACCTGTCCCACGTCGCCCGGCCGGTGCCGACGACCCCGCCGTCCCGTTCGCCGACCTCGGCGACCACCAGGTCGTCCCCGCCGAGGCGGCGATGCTCGCTCCGCTGGAGCCCACCCCGGTCGTGCCGCAACCACGGTGGAAGCCGCGCCAGGTCCCGGACGCCGAGGCGCTACGCCAGGCCGGCCGGGCGGTGGCCACCGGTGCCGCGCAGACCGCCGCAGTCGTCGCCACCGGTGCCGCGCAGACCGCCGCGTCGGTGGCGACCGGAGCGGCCCGGACGGCGCGTACCGCCGCCCACCGGGGCACCCGGCCGATCGTGAACCTCGCTGCCGGGATCGGCTACTTCTTCCGGGGCGCCGGGCGGTTCCTCGGCAGCCCGGCACTCTGGCCCTACGCCGTGGCCCCGCTCGTGCTGCTGGCGCTGGTCATGCTCGGCATCGCACACGCCGTCGAGGCCGGCGCCGCCGCCGTGATCGGTTGGCTCACCTCGTTCGCCGAGACGTGGCCACAGTGGATTCACAGTACGCTCGGCGAGATCCTGCTCTGGGGCGTACGGATCGGCATCCACTTCGCCCTCGGTTATCTCGTACTGCCGCTGAGCATCGTGCTGGGCGCGCCGTGCTACGTGCTGCTCGCCCGCCGGCTGGAGCGTCGGCTCGGCCCGGTCGAGCCGGTCGTTGGCGTCGATCCCGGCGCCACCGACCGGGTGCCCTCGCTGTGGCGGGCGTCCGGGGTCGCCATCCGGCAGGCCGTCCTGGTCACGCTGGTGGTCCAGCTCGGCTGGCTGCTGCTCGTACCGCTGCTGCTCGTGCCGGGGCTCAACGTGTTCGTGGCGATCGGCGCGGTCGCCATCTTCAACGGGTTCCTGGTCGGACTGCTGATGCTGGCGATCCCGCTGCACCACCACGGGGCGTCCACGTTCCGGGGCCAGTTCCGGACGGTCTGGCGGCACCGGGCCAGCGTGATCGGCTTCGGTGCCACCAGTGGACTGCTGCTCGGGGTGCCGTTCACCCCGCTGCGGGCGCTCGTCGCGCCGATGGTCTTCACCGGTGCGGTACTGCTGCACCGCCGGATGCGCCGGGCCGACGCGGTGACCCGGAGGGACCGCGCCAGCGACTGCACCGATCTTCATCACAGGTGACAGAAGCGGGGGTCCGACCTGCCGCCCGCATTGTCAACACTGACGAAGACAGCGCCGTCGCGCGCTGTCACGCTATTCGCGTCCGTCGATTCCTCGGTTGTCGCCGAGTTCCGCCCGACGGCAGAGTCCAATTCGTCGCGGACGAGGAGCACCAGGAGAGGGGCGAGATGGTGACAAGGATGAAGAAGCGGCTGCTGGCGGGCGCCAGCGCCACCGTACTGGCCACCGGGGTGCTGGTGCCGGGCGCGGCCAGGCCGGCCCAGGCGGTCGACCCGGGAACGGTGGCGTCGATCATCCAGTTCGCGGCGGCCGCATTCTCGTATTTCAAGGGTTCGCAGAGCGGCGGCATGACGATCGAGCAGGCGACCAGGCAGATCATCAGCGCGGTCAACACCTCCCGGGACGCGATCATCGCGCACGCGGACGCGCTGGCGGTGGCCGAGGCGACGGCGTGCGTCCGGCACCACGTACTCGAGTTTGCCGACATCGCGGAGTTCTCGCTCAGCCTCAAGCAGCGCTGGGCGCAGGACGTGACCAGTTGCGTGACCCTGATCGACGCCCTATGGAGCGGGGTCGGTGCGGACAACACCGGGGCGCGCAACCAACTCGGCATCCTGCTCGGCGCGATCGGGCCGATAGCGTTGATCGCCCGGGCCGAGGCCCGGTTCAGCACTGCGGAGCTGACCACGCTGCTGGTCAACGCGTTCAACCGAGCCAAGCTCCGCTTCCAGCCGACCTGCTTCGGCACGCCGTACTTCATCAACGAGGAGTTCTGGCTGTACCACCCCGAGCCAGTGTGGCTGGATGGCGGATTCTTCTGCTACGGCGGCTACGACAGCATCGTCCAGGACTACGTGGGGATGGCCGCCACCGGTGGCCGGGCTTGGTTCCAGGGCGGAAACCTGCTCGAGTACGACTTCAGCCCACTCGTCGACGCGTCATCGAGGCAGACGGCGCACGGCGTGGCCGTCGCCGCCCTGGCCCAACTGCAACCGTAGCCCGCACCGCGCGACGGTCGTGGTGGCGTTCTTGCCGCCGGATCAGTCGCCGACCCACTCGCCAGCGCGCATCACCCGGACGACGTTCAGGTCGTCGTCCAGCACCACCAGGTCAGCCCGCCAGCCGGGCATCAGCGCGCCGATCCGCTGGCCGAGCCCGATCGCCCGGGCCGGGGTGGTCGCGGCCATCCGGCAGGCGTCCACCATCGGGACACCGGCCGCCACCGCCGCGCGCAGCGCCGCGTCCATGGTCAGCACGCTGCCGGCGATCGCACCCGGCGAGGAGTCCGAGGTGGCCAACCGGACGGTGCCGCCAGCCACCACCACCGGCTGGCCGCCCAGTTCGTACTCACCGTCCGGCATCCCGGCGGCGGCCATCGCGTCGGTGATCAGCGCGGCCCGGTCCGGGCCGGCCACCCCGGCGGCGAACGCCAGGGTGCCGTGGTGCAGGTGTACGCCGTCGGCGACCAGTTCGCAGACCACGTTGGGCGAGCCGAGCAGCGCGAAGACCGGCCCCGGCTCCCGGTGGTGCGCGCTGGGCATGCCGTTGAACAGGTGGGTCGCCACGGTCGCCCCGGCGAGCACCCCGGCGCCGGTCTGCTCGTACGTGGCGTCGGTGTGCCCGATCGCCGCGACGACCCGCCGGGAGACGAGTAGTTCGATCGCGGCCAGCGCGCCGGGCAACTCGGGAGCGAGGGTGACCATCCGGACCGTACCGTCGCCGAGCGCGAGCAGCTCGGTCAGCTCGTCCAGGGACGGGTCGCGGAGGAACTTCGGGTTCTGCGCCCCGCACCGTACCCCGGACAGATAGGGCCCCTCGTAGTGGACGCCGGCGAGTACGCCCTCCTTGACCAGCGGGGCGAACGCCTCGGTGGCGTCCCGCATCAGCTCGTACGGCGAACTGACCAGGCTGGCCAGGATGCTGGTGGTGCCGTGCGAGAGGTGGAACGCGGCGGCGGCCCGGGCCTCGTCGGCGTCCCCGGTGGTGAAGGTGTGCCCGCCGCCCCCGTGGCTGTGCATGTCCACGAAGCCGGGCACGACCCAGTGCCCGTCCTGGATGGACGGATATTCGGCGACCGCCGAGATCCGTTCACCGTCCAGCTCCACGCATCCCTGCCGGATCACGCCGGTCGGGGTTACCACCTTGCCACTGACCCGGACGGTCATGTCGTCTCCTCGCTGCGCTCGTCGTCGCCATGACATATCAGACCGGGCCGATCGACGATCTCGTCAGGCTCGGTCATGTCGTCGTCGTTGCGTCGCGCCGATGGCCGGAACGGCTCGGGACGGGCCGGCCGAGCAGGGCGGCGTGGCCCGCTCACGGCCGGTTCATGGTGTCGAGGGCGAGCAGCGCGGCACCGAGGGAGCCGGCCTCGTCGCCGAGGGCCGCGCGCAGCAGCCGGGGCTCGGTCTGGAAGGTCAGTCGTTGCCGCAGCGCCACGCCGAGCGGGTCGAGCAGGTCGGCGCCGGCCTCGGCCAGCCCGCCGCCGAGCACGACGACCTCGGTGTCGTAGAGCGCCTGGGCGATGGCCAGCCCGTCGGCCAGGGCGTCGATCGTCTCCCGCCACACCCGGGTCGCGGTCTCCTCGCCGCCGGCCACCCGGGCGACCACCTCGGCGGCGGTCGCCGGAACACCGGTCAGCGCCGCGTAGCGCCGGCCGACCGCCGCGGCCGAGGCGACCGCCTCCAGGCAGCCGAGCCGGCCGCAGCCGCAGCGCGGCCCGTCGGGGCGTACCACGACGTGGCCCAGCTCGCCGGCGGCGCCGTGCGCGCCCGCGAAGGCCGACCCGTCGACCACGTGCGCGGCGGCGATCCCGGTGCCGATGGCGAGGAAGAGCAGGTGCCGGGTGCCCCGCCCGGCGCCGAGCCGGGCCTCGGCGAGCCCGCCGGACCGCACGTCGTGGCCGAGCGCCGCGGGCAGGCCGAGCCGCGCGGTGACCAGCTCCCGCAGGGGTACGTCCCGGAAGCCCAGGTTGGCCGACCAGACCGCCCGGCCGGTGGTCTCGTCGACCACCCCCGGCACGGCGAGCCCGACCGCGACCGGGGTGAGCCCGTCGGACCGGGCCTTGCCGGCGAGCCCGTCGGCGACGTCGAGGATGCTCTGCACCACGGCCGCCGGGCCGCGCTCGGCCCGGGTGTGGTGCCGTTCGGTGTGCACGACGCGCCCGTCCGGTCGGACCAGGGCGCACTTCATCCCGGTCCCGCCGACGTCGAGCGCGACGACCACGTCTCCGGCCGGTGCCGGGGCGGGGTCGGTCATGCGAGAACCACGGACCGGGTGAGGTGCCGGGGCGCGTCCGGGTCGAGGCCGCGCCCCTTGGCCAGAGCGACGGCGAAGCGCTGCGCGAGGATCAGGTCGGCCATCGGGTCCAGCGGCGGCCGGCCCGCGGCCCAGCCCCCGATCACCGCGTGTACGCCGTTGGTCCGGCTGTGCACGAACGCCGCCCCGGTGGCCGCGATGTCCTCGGCCAGCCCGTCGGGGATCTCGCCGAACGCCCAGACCACCCGGCCGGGTGCGGCGATCGAGATCGGGCCGTGCCGGTAGTCCATCGCCGGGTACGCCTCGGCCCAGGCGGTGGCCGCCTCGCGGCACTTGAGCGCCGCCTCGTGGGCGATCCCGACCGTCCAGCCCTTGCCGAGGAAGGTGATCTGCTCCACCCGGGCAGGGTCGAACGGCAGCGGGGCGCGTACCGCCACCTCGGCGTCGGCGGCCAGCGCGGTGATCCCGGTGCCGAGGTGGGCCCGGAGCAGGGCCAGGGCGCTGGTGGCGAACCGGGTCTGTACCACCGAGCGCTCGTCGGCGAAGGGCATCGCGACGGCCTGCTCGGCGAGGTCCACGGCCGGCGAGCCGGGGTCGCCGACGATCACGGTGCTCGGCCGGCGCCCGCCCAGCGCGGAGAGGACGTCCAGCACCTCCGTGGTGGTACCGGACCGGGTGATCACCACGACCCGGTCGTACCGGCGGTCGAGCGGGAACTCGGAGGCCTGGAAGGCGTCGGTCTCGCCGTGCCCGGCGCGCTCGCGCAGCCCGGCGTACGCCATCGCCATGAACCAGGAGGTGCCGCAGCCGACCACGGCGACCCGTTCGCCGGGCCGGGGCAGTGCGCCGGTGGAGTCGGCGGCCAGCGTGGCGGCCTGCCGCCAGCACTCGGGTTGACTGGCGATCTCCGCGTCGACGTGGCCCATCTCAGCTCCTCGCAGGCGGGAGACCGCACCGGCGGGGCGGCGCCATGTGGCGGCGGACCGGCCTGCGCAATACGGCTCGGTTTGACGATCTTTCGCGCGTTATTCTGCGCGAAACATAACGGTCGTGGCAACCGCGCGCAGCTTTGCGCAGAACATGGTTTTGCGGCTGCGCGTTTCGCGCACTATTGTGCACGGAATCTCCGCATCGTACGCAGCTGGAGGCCCGGGTGGACCGCTACGCCAGATGGAACGCGCTGCTCGAACTGCTGACCGACACCGGTCGGGTGAGTGTGGAGGACGCCGCCGCCCGGCTGGACGTCTCGCAGGCGACCATCCGGCGCGACTTCGACCAGCTCGCCCAACAGCAGATGATCACGCGTACCCGGGGCGGCGCGGTCGCCAACGGCGTCTCGTACGACCTTCCGCTGCGCTACAAGACCGCCAAGCACTCGGCGGAGAAGCAGCGGATCGGCGCCGCCGCCGCCGCCCTGGTCGCCCCGGGCATGGTGGTCGGGCTCAACGGCGGCACCACCACCACCGAGGTGGCCCGGGGGCTGGCCGTCCGGCCCGACCTGAACAGCAGCGCCGACGGCGCCCAGTTGACCGTGGTGACCAACGCGCTGAACATCGCCAACGAGCTGCTGGTCCGGTCCCGGATGAAAATCGTGGTGGCCGGCGGCGTGGTCCGGCCGCAGTCCTTCGAGCTGGTCGGCCCGCTCGGCGGCGCGCTGCTCCGCGAGGTCACCCTGGACGTGGCACTGCTCGGGGTGGACGCCATCGACGTGCAGCTCGGCGCGGCGGCGCACCACGAGGGCGAGGCGTCGATGAACAACCTGATGGTGGCCCGGGCCAAGCGAGTCGTGATCATCGCCGACTCGTCCAAGCTGGGCGGGCACGCCTTCGCCCGGATCTGCCCGATCGAGCGGGTCGAGACCCTGGTCACCGACTCCGGTGCGGACCCGGTGACGGTGCAGGCGTTCCGGGACGCGGGCGTCAACGTCGTCTGCGCCTGACCCACCGCCGCCCAGCACGGGGCGCGGGCCTCTGCCGGCCTGACCTGGCCGGACGTCACCACATGGTCGATCTCGCTGGGTACTTGACACCGTGAAGCTAAGCTCATTAGCTTTACGGCTATGAAGCATCCTCGATTCACGGCGACCTCGACACCTGCCGCCCCCCGTACCCGGCCCGGCGCTCTCCTGTTCGCCGCCGCCGGTGCCCTGTTCGTCCTCTATCCGGCCATCCGGCCCTGGGACGACGAATCCACCCCGGCCGGGGCGATCGCCGCGATGAGCTCCACCGCGTGGGTGGCCTCGCACCTGTTCGCCATGATCGGTTTCATCCTGCTGCCGCTCGGGCTCCTCGCGCTGCGCAGAGCGGTCGACAGCACCCCGGGCGAACGGCCGGCGGTCGCCGCGATGCTGACCGGGTGGATCGGCGCGGGGCTGGTCCTGCCGTACTACGGCGCCGAAGACTTCGGCCTGAACGCCCTCGCCCGCGAGGCCGCCGAGGGTCAGCGGTTCGACCTGCTCGCCGTGGTCGAGACCGTACGCTTCAGTCCGGTCGCGAGTACCACCTTCGGGATCGGACTGCTGGCGCTGGGCATCGGCGCGGTGCTGGCCGCGGTGGCGGTCTGGCGGTCGGGGACGCTGACCCGCTACAGCGGGATCCCGTTCGCGCTGGGGTTCGCCCTGTTCCTGCCGCAGTTCTTCACGCCCGCTGCGGTGCGGATCACGCACGGCGTGCTCGTCGGGATCGGCTCGGCCTGGTTGGCCTGGGAGCTGTGGAGAGCGGAAGCCCGGTAAGCCGAACGACTCAGCCGAACGGCGGGCCGGAAGGGCGGCTCCGGCCACCAACGGGCGATGTGGACGAACCGGGCATCGCCGTACGGTCGTCCCCGTCCAGTCCGAATCAGTGATGGCGAGGTGTTTCCGATGACCGAACACGACGACCGGAGGCGGTTCCTGCGGCGTGCCGCCGGTGCCGGCGCGGTGGCGATCGGTGCGGCGGTGACCGCGAGCGGGGTGGCGGTGGGTGCGGGCGGGGCCGCCGAGGCGTCCCCACCGAACCGCCGGAGGCCGGACAGCCCGGTCGTGGGTACCTGGCGTGGTGTCGTCACGTTGCCGCACGAGGAGGAGGTGGCACTCTTCACCTTCCTGCCGGACGGCTTCTTCCTCTCCTTCGCCCAGGGGATCCACATCGCCACCGGGCGCTGGGAGCCCACCGGGCGGCGTACCGTCACGTTCACCCTCTGGCAGGTGCTGCCGGACGACCTGAAGGGGATGCCGCTGCGCTACAACGGCGAGGTCCGGGCCCTGCACCACGCCGAGGTACGCGGCGACACGCTGACCAGCCAGGGCACGTACCGGGGGCTCGACATCGACGGCAACGAGACTGGCCGGGGGCCGGTGAGCGCCCGGGCCACCCGGTTCGACATCAGCACGTTCTGAGCGTTCGGCGGAGCGGGCCGGCCGACCCGGCTCAGCGGACCAGGCCGGCGCGGTGCGCCAGGATCGCCGCCTGCACCCGGTTCGTGAGCTGGAGCTTGGCAAGGAGCCGACTGACGTGGCTCTTCACGGTGGCCTCGCTGAGATAGAGCCGCCGGCCGATGTCGCTGTTGGTCAGTCCCTCGCCGAGCGCGACCAGTACCTCCCGCTCCTTGTCGGTCAGCACGTCGAGCCGGCGGAGGGCGTCGTGGCGGTCCGGGTCGGCCGGCTCGGCGAACCGGTGCAGCAGCCTGCGGGTGACCTGCGGTGACAGCATGGCGTCACCGGCGGCGGCGCTGCGGACGGCGGCGGCCATCTGGTCGGCGGTGGCGTCCTTGAGCAGGAAGCCGACCGCGCCGTGCCGGAGCGCCGTCGCCACGTACTCGTCGAGGTCGAAGGTGGTCAGCACGACCACCTTCGGCGGCACCGCGAACCGGGCCAGCGCGGCGGTCGCGTCCAGCCCGTCGGCGCGGGGCATCCGGATGTCCATCAGCACCACGTCGGGGCGCAGGTCGCGTGCCTGGCGTACCGCCTCGGCACCGTCGCCGGCCTCGCCGACCACCTCGATGTCGTCGTACGCGTCCATGATTGTCCGGAGCATCGCCCGGACCATCCACTCGTCGTCCACCACCAGCAGCCGGATCACGGGCTGACCTCCAGGTTCGGGCCGGCCACCGGCAGCCGGGCCGACACCTCGAAACCGCCGCCGGCCAGTCGGCGGGTGCGAAGTGTGCCGCCGACCAGCCGGACGCGTTCGGCGATGCCGAGCAGCCCGTGCCCGCCGCCCGGCGCCATGGCCGGTGCTCTGGTACCGCCGTCGTCCCGGACCACCAGCCAGAGCCCGTCGCCGTCCGAGCCGACCGACACGGTGGTGCGGGCGTCGTGGGCGTGCTTGTGCACGTTGGTCAGCGCCTCCTGCACCACCCGGTAGACCGCGTGCTGCACCAGGGCCGGGGCGGAGAGTCCGGCCTCGACGGAGAGCTCGACGGTGTGCCCGAGGGCCCGGGACGCGGTCACCAGCTCGGCCAGGTCGTCCAGACCGGGCTGTGGGCGCAGCGGCACGGCGGCGCCGTCCCGCAGCACGCCGACCAGGGTACGCAGTTCGGCCAGCGCCTCGCGGCCGATGCCCTGGATCTGGCCGGCGATGGTCACCGCGTCCCGCCCCTGCGCCGACTCCAGCGCGGTGGCGTGCAGCACCATCAGCGCCACCCGGTGGGTGACCACGTCGTGCATGTCCCGGGCGATCTGGGCCCGCTCCTCGGCCCGGGCCTGGTCGATCCGGAGCCGCTGCTCGCGCTCGTTGCGCCGGGCGCGCTCCTCCAGGTTCGCCAGCACCTCCCGGCGGGACGACAGGTAGAGGCCGACCAGCACCGGCAGGATGCAGATCGCGACGCTGAGCGGTACGCCCGCGTCGCCGCCGTTGGCGCGCCAGATCGGCCAGGCCACCGCGGTCACCATGACGGCGGTGAGCACGACCCGCAGCCGGGCGGGGCGGAGATGGGCACCGACGGAGTACTGCGCCAGGATCGTCGCCGGGTACGCCCCGACGACGGCCCAACAGAGCAGCGCGGAGCCGTACAGCAGCAGTGGCCGGTCGCGCCGGACCAGTACGGCGAGCCCGGTGAGCACCCCGAGGGCCGCGTTGACGGCCAGCGGGGCGCGCTGGTTGACGATCGGGGAGCCCTCGAACAACCCGGACTGGAGCCCGTCCCAGACGCCGGCCAGTACGCAGACCGCGGCGAGCAGCAGGTCCACGGCGCGTTGCTGGCGGGAACCCATGCCGGAGAAGTCTATGCAGGTCGGCCTCGTGCCGCCTCGGTCGTTGGATTCATCCGTTAGTAGTGCCGGGGGCCGGCACCGAGCGACCATCGGGCGGCGATGCGGGGTATCTCGGCCGATGGCGACCGGGTCGGGCGTGCCTAGCGTCGAGGCATGTCTCTCGATGTCCGACCGGAGCGGGCCCGCGTCTCCAGGCCCGCTGCCCTCACCGTGCTGCACTGGGTCTTCGTCGGTTTTGCCGCGCTGGCCGTCGGGTCGCTGCTGGGTGGCTCCGACGCGGTCGTACTCCGGGTGGCGGCACTGGTCGGCTATCCGGTGGCGGCGCTGCTGTCGGTGGTCGCCGCGCTGCGCGGGCCGGAGCGCGGGCGCCGGATCACCATCGTCCTGCACCTGGTCCTGGCGCTGGCGCAGTTCGTCTTCAGCATCCCGGCCACGGTCGCGCTGCTCGGCATCCCGCTGTCGCTGGCGATCCTCGCGGTCAGCCGGCCGAGGTTCCCCCGGATGTCGCCCCGGACCCGGAAGGTCTGGCTGGTCCTGCACGTCGGGTTCAGCGTCGGCTGGCTCGGCGTGGCGCTCACCATGACGGTACTGGCGATCGTCGGTACCGCCGCCGAGTCGCACGCGCTCCGGCACGGCGCCTACGAGGTGCTGCACATCGTCGATCTGGCGGCGGCGATCCCGTCGATGTTCCTCGCCATCATCACCGGCCTGGTGCTCTCGCTCGGCACGAAGTGGGGTCTGGTCCGGCACTGGTGGGTGCTGGTGAAGTTCGCCATCTCGGTGAGCATCCCGCTGGTCGCCGGGACGCTGGAGAGTGCGCTCGCCGACGAGTTGGCGCTGCGTACCGTCGACCCGGCCGCCGAGCCGGGTGCCACCGGCGTCGCCCTGACGGCCTGCCTGGCGGCGTTCACCGTCGCGCTCTGGGGCGCCACCATCCTGTCGGTGCTGAAGCCGTGGCCGCGTACCCGGTGGGGGCGCTCGGCCGACGCCCGGGAGCGGGCGGCGCGCCGGGAGGCGCCCCGGCCCTCGGCGTCGGCCGGGTCCCGGTCATGACAGCGATGGACCCACGCCGCCCGGACGGGTCATCCGGGCACCGGCATATGCCGGTCGAGCGTGATACCACCAAGTCATCGTGATGACTCCATGGCATCACGCTCAAACTCTGGTGCCGCCGGCTGCGAGGAGCGACGGACGAGGTACTGAAGATCGCCCGCCCCGATCGATCACCGCAACCGAAGTAGCGTGTATAGCGGGGTAGCGTGCAAAGCGATGGTACGGTGTCGGTCGTTACCGGACGTAGGCGATTCCGGACACGACCAGAGAGGCCGAAATGGCTGCCGTACTGGAGATCGAAGGTCTGCGGAAGACCTACCGGAGTAGACGCCGGGGCACCCGGCAGGCGTTGGACGGCTTCGACATGCGGGTCGAGGCGGGCCAGGTGCACGGGTTCCTCGGCCCCAACGGCTCGGGCAAGACCACCACGCTGCGTACGCTGCTCGGGCTGATCCGGCCCAACGGAGGCCGGATGGCGATCCTCGGCCAGGAGGTGCCGGCGGCGCTGCCGGTGGTCGCCGGCAAGGTCGGCGCGATCGTGGAGAGCCCGCAGTTCTTCCCGCACTTCTCCGCCCGGGACACCCTCTCGCTGCTGGCCGGGGCCGGCGGCGTGCCGCAGACCCGGGTGATGGAGGTACTGGAGCTGGTCGGGCTGCGCGAGCGGGCCAAGGACCGGGTCAAGACCTACTCGCTGGGCATGAAGCAGCGGCTCGCGGTCGCCTCCGCCCTGCTCAAGAACCCGAAGCTGCTGATACTCGACGAGCCGGCCAACGGCCTCGACCCGGGCGGCATCCGGGAGATGCGCAGCCTGATGCGTGACCTCGCCGCGTCCGGCATGACCGTGGTGGTCTCCAGCCACATCCTCGGTGAGGTGCAGCTCATCTGCGACTCGGTCACCATCATCTCGCTGGGTCGCCGGGTCGCCGCCGGTCCGGTCGCCGAGGTGCTGGCCGAGCACTCCGGCGGCGGGCTACGGGTCCGGCTGGAGGCGGTCACCGACCTGCCGGCCGCCGTCGACCTGCTCACCCGGGCCGGCGCCCGGGTCAACCCGCACGACGACCACCTGCTGGTGTACGAGGTGGACAAACCGGCCACCGTCACCCGTACGCTCGCCGCCAACAACCTCTACGTCAGCGAGCTGGCCCCGATCACCGTCGACCTGGAGAGCGTCTTCCTGGAGCTGACCGCCACCGCTCCGGTGCCGGGCCAGCACCGCCAGGTGGACCAGTCCGTGGTGGTCGACGGGGGCGCGACCGACTCCAGGGCGAACGGGGGGTGGGGGGTGTGAACCTCTACACCACGGAACTGCGCCGGCTCGCCAAGCGGCGGTTCGTCCGTTATCTGACCCTGGCCGGGCTGCTCGTGCTGGTCGCCGTCGCGGTCGGGATGTTCGTCACCAACCAGAAGATCGGGCCGGCCCAGGTCGCCCAGGCGGAACGCGCCGCAGATCAGGAATACCAGCAGAACGTCGCGATGACCGAGCAGCACCGGAAGGAGTGCGAGCAGGCGAAGGCGGCCGGCAACGCCTCGACGGACCGTTACCCGGAGAAGTGCGCGGACATCCAGCCGCCGCCCCGGGAGGTGTTCCGGGCCGACTGGCACCTGCCGGCCACCTTCGAGTTCCGCAAGGAGTTCGCCAGCACCATCACCACGCTCACCGCCGTACTCGCGCTGGTGGCGTTCGTCGGGGGTGCCTCGTTCGTGGGTGCCGAGTGGAGTTCCGGCGGGATGATGAACCTGCTGCTCTGGCGACCGCAGCGGATCCGGGTACTCCTCACCAAGCTGGGCGCGCTGCTCTCCGCGCTGTTCGGCGTGACGGTGCTGACCGGCGCGCTCTGGACGGCGGCGTTCTGGGCGACCGGCAGCCTCCGGGGCAGCACCGCGGGCATGACCTCCGGGGCCTGGCAGTCGTTCGGCCTGACCGGACTGCGCGGGCTCGTCCTGATCCTGGTGGCCGGGGTGCTCGGCTTCGGACTGGCCTCGCTCGGCCGGCACACCGCGCTGGCGCTCGGCGGGGTGCTCGGGGTGATGGTGGTCGGGCAGTTCGGCCTGGGCATCGTACTGGCGGTGGCCCAGGTCAGGTTCATGGAGAGCTGGCTGCTGCCGACGTACCTGCTGGCCTGGATGGACAAGAAGGTCACGTTGCAGAACTGGGACGCCTGCCAGGCGTCGTTCACCGGCGAGTGTCAACCGCTGACCAAGGACATCACCTGGCAGAACTCGTCGGTCCTGCTCGCCGTCGGACTGGTGGCCGTGCTCGGCGGGGCGATCTGGTCGATGCGGCGGCGGGACATCACCTGACGGGACGTCACCTGATCTGTCGCGGCGGCGGGTGACGGGGGTCGGGGGCGGCGGCCGGGGGGTGCCGCCCCCGGCGGCCGCCGCGCCTGGGAACGGGCCGTCCGGAGGTGACGATTGTCGCCGGTGGCGCCCGGTGCGGTCTTGGTCGGGCGTCGGTAGGCTGGTGAGCTGTTCGCAGGTCGTGCCGTGTCTACTCCCGGGGGAGCGCCATGAGGAACGCCTCTGCTCCGGCCGACGACGAGGCGGACGACGTCGCCACCGGGCACGCCGAGACCGTCCACGTTCCGCAGCCGCGGCCCGCGCCCGGTGCGGAGTCGGAGGACGTACCCGAGATCCCCGCCCCGGCGCCGCCGGCCGACCCGGCACTGTCCGAGCGGGAACGCGAGATCCTGGCCTTCGAACGGCGCTGGTGGAAGCATGCCGGCGCCAAGGAGCAGGCGATCCGGGACGCGTTCGACCTCTCCGCCACCAGGTACTACCAGCTCCTCAACGGACTGCTGGACAATCCGGCCGCGCTGGAGGCCGAGCCGATGCTGGTCGCCCGGCTCCGCCGGCTGCGCGCGGCCCGCAGCCGCAACCGCCGCCGCTGACCACGCCTGTTTCCGGACCCGCCGCCCCGGGCCCGCCGGGACCGGTCACTTCTCGTACGTGCGCAGCCCGTTGCCGAGTGCGATGAAGGTCGGCGCCCACTCGCCGATGAAGATGCCCCAGCGGTCGGCCCGGTCGATCCCGGCGCTCTCCATCTGCTTCGACAGGCACCAGCTCAGGAACGACAGCCCGATGCTGGCCGCGCCCGCCATGTACATGTGCTCGGCCCGCAGGCCCATCCGGTGCAGGTGCTCCAACATCTGCGCCCCCCCTCGTGTCAAGCCCCGCCACCGACGCTACCGTCGGTAATTGTCGCAGGCAGGCAGGTTGCCCAGATGGGGTGCGCCGCCCGCGCCGACGCCCGCTCGGCAACGGGTCGCCCACCCCGACGGCCGGTCGCGGGGAACTGCTTCCCGACCCGTCGATTTCGGCCGGATCGGGTCTGATTCACGGTAGACAGGAGAGAGGACCACCGTCGGAGTGCCGGGGAGCCGCCGATGAGACCGTCAGGCCGCCCGCAGCCGGAGCTGCGCCGATGATGCGGGTCCGGTCGGCCTCGGCGGCCGCGCCGGGACGACTGGAGAACGAGGACCACGTCTTCCGGTACGGGGAACTGGTCGGCGTACTCGACGGGGCGACGGTGCCGGACGGCTTCGACACCGGCTGCGTACACGGTCCGGCCTGGTACGTCCGGCGGCTCGCGGCGCGGCTCGGGTTGGCCGCGGCGGACCGGCCCGCCGCCGCGCTGACCGGCAACCTCGCCGCCGCGATCCTGGCGGTACGCGCGGACCACGGCGGTGCCTGCGACCTCGACCATCCCGGCACCCCGTCGGCGACCGTCTGCCTGCTGCGGCACGGTGGCGACTCCGTCGACTACCTGGTGCTCTGCGACAGCCCGCTGGTGCTCGACCTGGGCGAGCGGGTCCAGGTGGTCTCCGACGAGCGGCTACGGGCGGCAATGGCCGACCTGCGGCAGAAGGCGACCACCGTGGCGCGGGTGGGCGGTGAGGTGGACCCGGCGACCCGGTTCCGCCGGGCGGTGGCGTTGCAGCGGGAGCAGATGAACCAGACCCACGGCTACTGGGTGGCCGCCGCCAATCCGGATGCGGCGTACCACGCGGTCGCCGGCAGCCTGCCGCTGCACGGGCCGGGGCGGATCCGCCGGGCCGCGCTGCTCACCGACGGGGCCTCGGTCGCGGTCGAGCAGTTCGGCCTCTTCGACTGGCGTGGCCTGCTCGACCTGCTCAGCGAGGCCGGGCCGGGCGAGCTGATCCGCCGGGTCCGGCTGGTCGAGGCCGGCGACGGCCAGCGGCGCAGCGGCTTCAAGCGGCACGACGACGCCACCGCCGTGCTCTGCGAGTTCGACGACTGAACGCCGGCCCGGGCACGGCACCGGCCCTGGCAGCGCGGGCGCCGGGTCGAAACCGGGTGGCGGGTCGAAACCGGGTGGCGGCGATCGCCGGGTACGGCGACGATCGGCGTCGTGTCGATTCCCCAGCGGCAGATCCGGGCCGGCTACACCGACGAGACGATCACGGTCTACCAGGCGTACCCGCCGTCGATCGCCGAGCCGGCGCTGGCCGCCGGCCGGTTCGTGGCCCCGTTCAAGCGGGAGCGGATGACCTGGATCAAGCCGTCCTTCCGGTGGATGATGTACCGCTGCGGCTGGGCGGAGAAGCCCGGACAGGAGCGGGTACTCGCGGTCGAGATCACCCGGGACGGCTTCGAGTGGGCGCTCGGCCGGGCCTGCCTGAGCCACTACGACCCGGACCGGTATCCGAGCCGGTCGGACTGGGCCGCGCGGCTGAAGACCAGCCCGGTACGCGTGCAGTGGGATCCGGAGCGCTCGCTGGAGCTGGCACCGCTGCCGCACCGGTCCCTCCAGGTCGGGCTGAGCGGGCCGGCCGTCACCCGGTACGTGGACGAGTGGACCGTCGGGATCCGCGACGTCACCGCGACCGCGCAGGCGATCCGGGCACACCTGCGGGCCGGCGAGCGGGACGCGGCGGCCGCGCTGCTCCCCGCCGAGCGGCCGTACCCGCTGCCGGAGCCGGTGGCGGCGGTCATCGGCGCGTCCTGATCCGGGCCGGCGCCGGTCGTACCGTGCCCACCCGAGGTGTCGCGGGTCCGCCGGCCGGCGCCGGGGTCGGCACGACCAGCCAGTCGGGCAGGGGGTCGCCCGGTCGGGTCGGGATGGCCCGAACGGAGCGGGTCTGGCAAACCGGTGGACGCGGCGGCGACGCGGCGAGAAGCATCGAGATCGTGACCCGTGAGGTACGGCTGACGCCGGTAGACGAGCAGAATCTCGAACCGCTGCTGTCGGTGGCGGTCGCCGAGACCGAGCCGGACGAGGTGATGCCGCCGGTCGAGGCGCCTGCCGGCTGGTCACAGGCTCGGCGGGACGCGTTCCGGGAGTTCCACCGGGCGAACTTCGGCGGCCTTTCCGGGCCGACCGGCAACCTGATGTACGCGATCGTCCAGGACGGCGACGTGGTCGGGATGGGCCGGCTGGGCCGGCACGCCGAGCCGGGCACCCTGGAGACCGGGATGTGGCTCGGCAAGTCCACCCGGGGGCAGGGCATCGGGCTGATCGCACTGCGGCTGCTGCTGGCCGAGGCGATCGAGGCCGGGGCCCGGCGGGTGGTGGCCGAGACCCGGGCGGACAACATCCCGGCGCTGAACCTGCTGGCCCGCTGCGGCGCGGTGCTGGACGGCGACGGCACGGCGATCCGGGCGGAGATCCGGCTCGGGGTCAACGAGGACGTGCCGGCGCCTGGTGAGGCCCGGGCGGCCGGCGGGGCCGGGTAGCCGCCGGTCGCCCGCCGTCAGCGGGCCGCGCCCGGCCGCAGGCCGGCAAAGATGATCGCCAGGGTACGTTCCCGCAGCTTCGCGTCCCAGCCCCCGTGCAGGGCGCCCTGGCAGGTACTGGCGAGCAGCGCCATCACCTCGGGCAGGCGTACCTGCCGGTCGACCGTGCCGGCGGCCCTGGCCTGACGGAGCAGGCCGTGCACCGCCTCGCCGAGCACGTCCAGCACCTCGGGTAGCTGGATCTCGACGCCGGTCCGGGCCAGCAGGTCGGCCACGGCCTTTTTGGTGGCGGCCTGCTCGACGGTCTGGGCGAAGAACGTGAACAGCCCGGTGCCGTCGCGGTTGTCGCCGCCCAGCGTGGCGGCCTGCTCGACCAGCCCGGCCAGTACGCCCTTCATGATCGCGGCGAGCAGGTCGTTCTTGGTCGGGAAGTGCCGGAAGACCGTACCGATGGCGACCCCGGCCCGGGCCGCGACCTCC
Source organism: Plantactinospora sp. DSM 117369 (assembly GCF_053764795.1). Lineage (NCBI taxonomy): Bacteria > Bacillati > Actinomycetota > Actinomycetes > Micromonosporales > Micromonosporaceae > Plantactinospora > Plantactinospora sp. DSM 117369. The sequence goes on from NZ_CM132446.1 coordinate 606,227, forward strand.
TCGGTCGACGCCGCGACGCCGTGCTCGGCGAACACCTCCTCGGCGGCCGCCAGGATCCGTACGCGGTTGCGCTGCGCGTCCGCGCGCAGCGGCCGGCCGGGATCGGCTGTCCGGGACGTCATGCGGGGCTGCCCTCCTTGCAAAATGAGTCGAGGCTCATTATCTTCCTAAGTCGAGTCATCACTCACTCTAGCCTCGAGGAGATGTCCCGATGAGCACGCCCAGCGAAGCCTTCGCCCGGATCCGGAACAACTTCCTGGCCAACACGGCCGTCTTCGCCGAGGACCAACTCGCCGAGGACGTGGTGGTGGAGATGCCGTTCGCCGCACCCGGCCGACCCCACCGGATCGAGGGCCGGCGGGAGTTCCTCGACTTCGCCGCCGCCGGCCGGGCCCAACTCCCGTTCCGGATCGACGACTGCCGCAACGTGGTGATCCACGAGACCACCGACCCCGAGGTGATCGTCGTCGAGTACGAACTCGCCGCCACCGTGACCACCACCGGCGTCTCCGCCTCCGCCCCGTTCATCGCGGTGCTCCGGGTCCGGGACGGCCGGGTGGCGCACTGGCGCGAATACCAGAACCCGGCCGCATTGGCCCTGGCGACCGGCCAGGAGTGAGCCACCGGCCAGTCCGGCGCCACCGGGCGGCCCGACCGGCACCGGCTCACCGCTGCGCGGCGTACCCGGCCAGCCAGGCGACCTGGCCCGGATCCAGGGACGGCCGGACCCGGGCCCGGGCCGTCGCGACGTGCCCGGCGTGCACCGTGCTCGCCTCCAGCGACTCCCGCATCGCCGCGAGCGCCGCCTCCCGGACCAGCGCGGCGCAGTCCGCCGCGGAGAACCCGTCCAGCTCCTCGGCCAGCGCCGCCAACTCCACCTCCTCGGCCAGCGGCACCGACCGGGCAGCCGCCCTCAGGATCTCGGCCCTTGCGGCGGCGTCCGGCGGCGGCACGTAGACCAGCCGTTCCAGCCGGCCCGGCCGCAGCAGCGCCGGGTCCACCAGATCCGGCCGGTTCGTCGCACCGATCACCACCACGTTGCGCAGCGGCTCCACCCCGTCCAGCTCGGTGAGCAGCGCCGCGACCACCCGGTCGGTGGTGCCGCCGTCGGTGGCCTGGCCACGTACCGGGGCCAGCGCGTCGACCTCGTCGAGGAAGACCAGGGTGGGGGCCGCCTCCCGGGCCCGCCGGAACAGCTCCCGGACCGCCCGCTCGCTCTCGCCCACCCACTTCGAGAGCAACTCCGCGCCCTTCACCGACAGCACGTTCGCCCGCCCGGTACCGGCCAGCGCGCTGACCAGGAAGGTCTTGCCGCAGCCCGGCGGGCCGTAGAGCAGTACGCCGCGCGGCGGCTGCACGCCGAGCCGGGCGAAGGTGTCCGGATAGTTCAGCGGCCAGAGCACCGACTCGGTCAGCGTCTCCTTGACCTCGGCCATGTCACCCACGTCGTCCAGGGTCACGTCGGCCAGCTCCAGCATCGAGGACTCGGCCATCGAGGTCGGCCGGACCACCTCCAGCGCCGCCGAGAAGTCCGCCATCGCCACCGTCGGGGCGGTCGCCTCCTTCTGCCGCAGCGCGGCGCGTACCCCGGCCTCCCGGGTCAGCGCGGCCAGGTCGGCGGCGACGAATCCGGGCGTACGGGCGGCCACCTCGTCCAGCCGGACGTCCTCGGCCAACGGCATCCCCCGGGTCAGCACCGTCAACTGCTCCCGGCGCAGCGCGGCGTCCGGCAGCGGAATCGCGATCTCCAGCGAGAGCAGGTCGGGGGAGCGCAGCGCCGGATCCACCGACTCGGGTCGGCTGGTCGTGCAGACCACGGCGGCTCCGGCGCGTACCGTCTCGGCGAGCAGTTGCCGGAAGACCGTGCCCACCGGACCGGGCGTGTCGCGCGGGGCCAGCGCCTCGACGTCGGAGACCAGCAGCACCGCCGGCGGCGCGTCCCGGACCGACGCGGCGGCCTCGCGCAGCCGCCGGGCGGCGGCGTCGTTGGTCAGCGCCGCCACCTCGGGCGCCCAGATCGCGGCGAACCGGGCGCCCACCGCCCGGGAGACCGCCCGGACCAGCGCGGACTTGCCGGACCCGGCCGGACCGGTCAGCAGTACGCCGAGCGAGACAGTGGTGCCCAGCCGGCCCAGCACCTCACGGTGGTGGAAGCCGAGGTCCAGCAGCTCGGTCAGCTCCTCGGCCTGGGCCCGCAGCCCGGGCAGCTCGTCCAGCCCGGGCGCCGGATCGGGCACCGCCCCGGTCGCCGCCGCCGGGCTGGGGCCGCCGGTCACCGCCCGTACCTCGGTCGGTGCGGTGCCATGCGTGGCGTGGCCGCCCTGCCAGCCGACCACGCTGTCCATGGTCACCAGCACGGAGTCCGTGCCGCCGCCGGGGAGCCCGTTCGCGGACTCCGCCGAGGTGACCGTCAACAGGGTGCTGGTCCAGGCGTAGCCGACAGTGTTCGCCAGGCTGCGCCGGGCCGCCTCGACCAGGGTCCGCACGCCCGCGTCCGGGAGTACGTCCTGGGGCAGCAGGGAGACGTCGTCACCGGTGGTCACCATCTTGCCGAGCAGCGCGAGGCGGAGCATCTCCGGCGAGACCACGGCGACGATCTCCGGCGGGCCGGTCAACATCACCCGGCGGGCCGCCACCACCGGGGTCGGGGTGACGGTGACCTGGCTGCCGTCGCGTACCCCGAGGTTGCCGAGGACCAGGTCGTCGGCGTAGAGCAGGGCACGGCTCGCCGACGGCTCCGCCCGGGCCACGATCCCGGCGGTGGTACGGCGCCCGGTGAGCCGTACCGGAGCGCCGGGGTGCAGGCCCAGCGCGGTCAGTACCTCCGGATGCAGCCGGACGATGCCCCGGCGGGCGTCCAGCGCGGCCGGCCGCAGGCTGGCGGTGAGCGTGAGATCCCGACCCGTCACCGGCCGAGAGTACCGACCGGGAACCAGCCGCCGGGACGCGACGAGTGGCCCTTTTTCGACCTCCCCTTACGGTCCGGCGCACCGCAAGGTCGGCGGCGGTGCGTGAGCGGCGCGCGATCCAGGTTGAAATAGGTTCAGTGCGCCGGTGACCGTCGACGGCCTCAGCCGTGGTCGTCGGGGCCGAGCAGGGACGGGTCCCGCCGGATCAGGTCGGCGAGCCGGGCGGCGGCGTCCGGAGTCGGCGGATCCTCCGGAGCGGCCCAGCTCGGCACCGTCCGCACCGACATCGGCCAGGAGTGCGGTGGCTGCCCGGCGACCGGCAACGCCGGCTCGGCGGCGGGGCGTACCGTGACCACCCCGTCCGACCAGGCGACGTGCATCGCCGAGATGTTCGGTCCGTCGGCGACCCACATCGTGACCGCCACGTTCGGATACTGCGCGACGACCCGCTGGACCGCGTCGGTCACCTCCTCGACCGGTGACCCGGCCCGGGCCGCCGCCTCCTGGGCCCGTCGTCGTTGCAGCGCCTCCCGGCGCTCCATCCGTGCCAGTGCGTCGTCCAGTTCGCCCCTCATCGCGTCACCCTTCCCGGCCAACCGCCGACCCGTCGCGGCCGGACCGTCGCGGGCTAAGTCTCCCGCTCCCGGATCGCTCGATCCAGGGCCCGATCCAGCACGATCAGTAAGGCGTCGCGTACCGAAAGTCGATCTCTGGCGTCGAACTGGACCAATGGGACATGTTCCCCGATCGCCAGCGCCCAACGGATCGCCGTCAGGTCATGCGCGATCTGGCCGTCGAACGCGTTGACCGCGACGACGAAGGGTAGACGGGCCCGCTCGAAGTAGTCGATGGCGGGATAGCAGTCGTCGAGCCGCGAGGAGTCCACCACCACCAGCGCCCCGAGCGCGCCCCGGGCCAGGTCGTCCCACATGAACCCGAAGCGGGACTGCCCCGGCGTGCCGAAGAGGTAAAGCTTGAGACTGCGGTCGATGGTGACGCAGCCGAAGTCCATCGCCACCGTCGTGGTGGTCTTCTCGGAGCGGATTCCCGGATCGTCGACGCCGATCCCGGCGGTGGTCATCTCCGCCTCGGTGGTCAGTGGCGCGATCTCCGAGATGGCGCCGACCGTGGTGGTCTTGCCGACCCCGAAACCACCAGCGATCAGGATCTTCACCGGAATCGGCGGCGCGGTACCACGCCGCTGCTCGGACCGGTGCGCCCCGGCCGGGTCGGCGCCGGCCTCCCGGGCGTGCCGGGGCGGTACGTGGCGGGTGGGCGGGGCGTACCCGGCGGGCAGCCCCCGGCCGGTCCCGACGCTGTGTCCGGGCGGGCTGCCGTACCGGCCGGGTGCGCTGTTCGCCAGGGGGCCGGCCGGCGGCGAGGCGGGCCAGTCAGGAGATCGCACGAAGTCCATCGATCACTCGCATAATGAGGTCGGGGTCGTGGGCATCCTCGACGGGACAGATGTGTACGTCGAGGTGGCCGGCGGCCCGCAGGTCACCGACCAGGATCTTGGTGACGCCGAGATGCATCCGGAGCCGCGCGGAGATCTCCGCCACGGACATCGGCTCGACGCACAGCGCGACGATTTCCTGGAGTTCCGAGGAGAGCCGGTTGACCGGTGGGCTGGTCCAGGACGTGGCATCGATCCTGGCGGTCACCTGGGTCTCCAACCCGATCGCCGGGTCGGCCCCGGAGACCCGCCCGGAGGTCAGCACGAACGGGCGCAGCCCGGTCGGCACCGGCTGCACGATCGGCAGTTCCCCGGTGTCGACCTCCGGCTCCGCCTTCTCCTCCGCCAGCACGGCCTGGAGATAGGGACGGATCCGGACCGTCGGCAGTACCTCCGGCTCCGGCTCGGCGTCCGGCTCCGGCAGCTCGCTCCGCTCGGTCATGCCGGTCCCTCACTCCGCCCCAAGGCGTTCCGGGGGGTACGGCGCGGCGGGCCGCCACCCGCAGCACCCGTGGTCACGACTGAACGGAGTTCTTCAGTTCGACGATCAGCCGAGGGGTGAGCGCGCCTCCGGCCCGACCGGCGAACAGGGTCATCTCGTAGGCGACGGTGCCGAGGTTGGCCGACCGGTCGGCGACCACCCCGAGGACCGAGCCGCTGCTGATCGCGCTGACCAGCAGGTAGCCGTCGGTCATGTCCACCACCACCCGGTTGAGTGCACCCAGCGTGTACCAGTTCGCGGCGCCGCTGGCCAGGCTGGTCATCCCGGAGACCACCGCGGCCAGGCGCTCCGCGTTCGACCGGTCCTTGATCGACGACATGGCCATCAGCAGACCGTCGGAGGAGACCGCGATCGCCTCCTGTACGCCGGCGGTGCCGGACGTGAACGAGTCCAGCAACCAGTTGAAGGTGCGCGCCTCCTGGCTCAGCTCGCCGGTGCCCGCTGCCTGCTGGTCCTGCTCGGTACGGATGAAGGGAGTGCTCATCGGGAGCTGCCCGAGAATCCGCTGGCTTCAGCCATGGGGAGGAAAGGGCGGTCAGGCGTGGTGGTTTTCGGCATGGCGTCGACTCCTCTGCGGGTCCTCGCGGGTCAAATCTGTCGGATGCGGCTGGGATGCTTGTGGGCGTGGACGAGACGGTGCGGTACACCTACCGGTTGCGCCCTGGCGCGACTGCGGAGGCCGCGCTGCTTGGCGAGTGGGGGCGGTGTCGCTGGTTGTGGAACGAGGCCGTCCACAAGCACAGGACCGGCCGCAAACCGACCTTCGGCAGGTTGTCGAAGTTGTTGACCGAGGCACGGGCCCGCTCGCCGTGGTTGCGGGAAGGGTCCCAGGTCGCCCAGCAGCAGACGTTGCGCACCTATGCTCTCGCCCTCCAGCGCTCCTTCAAGGTGAAGGGACGCGGCCGGCCGAGGGTCAAACGACTGAAGGACACGCTGCCCAGCCTGGAATACACCACGCGCGGGTTCTCGATCCGCGACCGTCGGCTGCGGCTGCCCGGCGGCGTCAGCATTCCGGTCGTCTGGTCCCGCGAGCTGCCGTCCGATCCGACCAGCGTCCGCGTCTACCAGGACTCGCTTGGGCACTGGTACGCCTCCTTCGTCGTCCGCCGCAAGGCTATCGCCGCCCCCGACGTCGAAGGGGCGATCGGTGTCGACTGGGGCGTAACCACGACCGCGACGACCACCGACCCCGCCTACGACCTGCCACACCTCGCCCACCGGAAACGGTGCGCCGCCGAACTCGCCAAACTCCAACGCCGAATGAGCCGCCGTCGGCGCCCCAGGGGTGTCAAGCCGTCGAACGGCTACCTGCGGGCCAAACGCCAGGCGGCGAAGCTGGTGAAGAAGGCGGCCCGGCAGAACACCCACGATGCCCGTGTCTGGGCGAAGAAGATCGTCGACAACCACGCGACGATCGCCGTTGAGGATTTCAAGCCGACGTTCCTGGCCAGGTCCCGGATGGCGGGCAAGGCTGCTGATGCGGCGATTGGTGCGGCGAAGCGGGAACTGGTCGATCGTGGCTTGCGGGCGGGCCGGAAGGTGGTGCTGGTGCCGCCCGCCTACGCCACGATGACCTGCTCGCAATGCGGTACGAGAGCCAAGCACCGTCTCGGGTTGGGTGTCAGAGTCTTCCGGTGCGACGACTGCGGATACACCGCCTGTCGGGACCGGAACGCCGCGAGGACGATCCTCGCCACGGCAGAGCGCGGCCGTGCTGGTGCCGACGACGTGAGACATGCGATCACCTCCTTCCGAGACGGTGCTCGGGTGCGGTCCGAGCCAGAAATCCCCCGGCCTCCAGCCGTGGGGAAGCGTTAACGTGGGGTTCCCTCTTCGTGGTGGCGGTGTTCTGTTCGGACTTCGCTCAGCGCGCGGGCGACACCGGACTCGAACTGCATCATCAGCTCGCGTACCTTCTCGGGGTCGTCCGGTCCGGCGGTGGCGACGGCCGGCGCCTGGCCGAGCGGGGTGGTCGGCAGCGGAACGCTCAGGTTGGCTCCGGGGACCCGCCGGTTGAGTCGCGGCGGAGCGCCCGTCGCGGCGGGGGTCGCCGCTGCGGTGCCGTTGGCTCGGGGTGCTGATCCCGCCGGCCCGAGGCTACCACCCGCCGGACCCGGGCCGCCCCGCTCCGCCGGAGTGCTACCCGGCGACCGCAGGTCGGACCGCTCCGGACCGGGAAGCACCGGTGGCGAGACGGCCCGCCGGGACTCTCCGGGCCCGGTGCCGACCTGCGCCGCCCGGAGACCCTCGCCGGTCGGCCGGGACTGCTGCTCGCGCTGCGCCCGGCGTACCCCGGCCTCGAACTCCTCGATCAACGCCCGGACCACGGACGGGTCGGCCGGGGTCGGCTCGGGGCGGGTCCTGCTGGTGGTGGTCGGCAGTTGGGCGCCCGGGACCCGCTGGCGCAGCCCGGTGCCGGGGCCGGACGAGTCGGGTCCCGGGCTGCTGTCGGCGGAAGGCGTCGCCGGCGCACCGGAGGACGCCGGGCCACCTCCCGCATCCGGGCCGGCCGGCCGGTCGCCCGGGGCGCCACCGCCCGGTTGTCCCGCCGGTTCCGCACCGGTCCCGGCGGTGCCGGCCCGGGCGGTGCCGGTCCCGCTGGCACCGGTCCCGGCGGTGCCGGCCCGGGCGGTGCCGGTCCCGGTGGCACCGGTCCCGCTGGCGCCGGGCTGGGCGGTGGCCACCGGGCGGGTCAGGAAGGCGTTCCAGGGCTGGCCGGACGTCAGCGACCGGGTGGCCCGGCGGATCAGCTCCTCGTCGAAGACCGGTCCGGCCGGTACCGCCACCGGCATCAGCTCGGGCAGCCGGAACACCGGTGCCGTCTCGGCCATCGCCGGCACCGGTTCCGGGGTCACCGGCGCCGGCCCGGCAGGGCTGTGTACCGGTGCCGGCTCGGTGGGCCTGGATGGTGCCGGCTCGGCGGTCGGGGCCGTCGCCCGGCCGACCGGGGTGCCGGGCTCGGTGATCCGGACCGGCCGGACCGGCAGCGGTGCCGAGGCGCTCGCCCGGGGCGTCGGCAGTTCGGGCTCCGGACGGCGGGTGACCAGCAGCCGGTCGTCGATCTCCACCCCGACGGTGACCCCGCCGCCGGGCGTGGTCGCCGAGAGGGTGACCCGCCAGCCGTGCCGGCGGGCCAGCCGGCCCACCACGAACAACCCGAGCACTTCGGTCGGGACCAGGTCCAGCCGTTCCCGCCGGGTCAGCCGGGCGTTCTCCTCGGCCAGCCGCTCCGGGGTCATCCCGATGCCGTGGTCGACCAGGTTGAGGCGTACCCCGCCCGGGATGACCTCGGCGAGCACGGTGACCCGGGTGTGCGGCGGGGAGAAGGCGGTGGCGTTCTCCATCAGCTCGGCCAGGGTCAGCACCAGGTCGCCGATGACCCCGGGCGCCACTCCGACGTCGAGCCGGACCTGCACGTCGACCCGGGTGAAGTCCTCGATCTCACCGAGTGCCAGCCGGACCACGTCACCCAGCGGCAGCGGGGCGACGTGCCCGTCGCCACCGGCGCCGCCGGAGAGCACCACCAGGCTGCTCGCGTTGCGACGCAGCCGGCTGGAGACGTGGTCGAGCCGGTAGAGGTGCTGGAGCCGGCCCGGGTCCGTCTCCTGGTGTTCCAGCCGGTCGATCAGGGCGATCTGCCGGCCGACCAGGTTCTGGGTACGCCGTCCGACGTGCCCGAACATCTGGGCCACGTTCCGCCGGCTGGCGGCCTGCCGCTCCACCAGCCGGGCGGCCGTACCCTGCACCCGCTCGAAGGCCCGGGCCAGGTCGCCGACCTCGTCGCGGCCGTCCACGTCGACCGGGTCGAGCCGGATCGGGTGGTACGACTCGGACTCATCGTCGACGATCCGGGTCAGCTCCTCCTCGGCGGCCCGGGCCATCCGCTCGGCGGAGACGGTCAGCCGGGTCAGCGGCCGGGCGACGGTACGCGCCACCGCCAGGCTCAGCAGCATCATCAGCGCGATGATCAGCAGCACCAGCAGCCCGACCGTGTACGCACCGGCGATGGCCCGCTGGCGCTGGTCGGTCACCTCGGCGACCACGTCGGTGACGATCTTCTTCTCGATGAACTGGCCGAGCGTGATCAGCGAGGTGGCGGCCGGGAACAGGTCCGCCAGGTTCAGGTCGGCGATCGCCTCGGTGGGGTCGGCGGCGCCGGCGCTGAGGAACTCCGGGCCGGTGCGGGCCGCCGTCGCCCGCTCGATGAGCCGGTAGAGATCGTTCTGTGCCGGGGTGGCGAAGCTGCGGAACCGGGCCAGATTGGATTCGAGCCCGGCCATGGTGCCGACGTACGCGATGCCGGCGGCCGGGGTCTTCGTCCCGGCGACCAGCACGATCAGGCTGGCCGCGGCGCTGATCCCCTCGTCGGTGAGGAGCACCGCGTCCAGCGCGATCATCTGGCGGCCCTCGGGCGTGGTCGCGTCGGCGGACCGGACCAACCCCAGCGACGCGATCAGTGCGGTGTGTACCTGCCCGAACGCGGCGATGACCTGGTCCGGCCTGGCCCGCCGGGCCAGGACACCGGCCCGCAGGTCGGCCAGCCGCCCGACACCCGTGATCGCGGCGTCGATCTCCCCGGTCAACTGCCCGCCGAGGTCGGCCCGCAGGTCGGCGATCCGGTCACCCACCTGCGCGCTCTGCTGGACCAGTTCCGAGCGGTCGACGACGTTCAGCAGGTAGCCGACGGAGAGCAGCCGTTCCCGCTGGAGATCCTGCACGAGGGTGCCGACCTGGCCGGCCCGGCGCACCGTGTCGGCGGTGTCGGCGGCCTTCTGGGCCGAGGAGATCCGGTCGGCCAGCACCGGGACGGCGAGGCCGATGGTGCTGAGCAGCGGAAGGATGACGAGCAGGGCCAGCCGGCCCCGGATCCGGAGCCTACCGAGCATCGGGACGTCCCCACGGCGCCGGGCGCTCCGGCACGGCCGACTGGGTGGCCTGGCCGGCGGGTACCGGATCCTGCCAGTCCGCCAGCGGGGACCGCCGGCCCGGGTCGCCTGCGGGGTCCGGCCGGCGCGGCCGGCGTTCGGGCAGCGGCGGCAGCCCGCCGGCCGGCGGCCCGGCCAGCGTCGCGCCGACCGGCAGCGCCGACTCGGCCAGTGGCGGCCCGGTCGGCGGCGGCCCGGACTCGGCATCGACGGTGCGGCGCAGCCCGTCGGTGGTCGGCTCACCGGCCCCGGCCGGGGTGCCGCGGCCCCGGTCGGCGGCCCGGGCGGCCAGCACCGGCAGGGCGGCGAGGGCGAGCACCAGGAGTACGGCCAGCACCAGCGCGCCGACCACGATGCGCCGCTCGCCGGTCAGCCCGTCGACCCGCTCCCCGAGCAGGATGTCGAGTTCGGCCAGGATGATCGTGGCCAGCCCGGATCCGGCGAGCTGCGCCGAGGCTCGGGCGGCACCCACCTGGATCGGGTTGGGTGCGGCCGAGTCCCGGGTGAGCGTGGCCAGGTCCTCCACCGCACGCTGGTAGCCGTCGAGCCGGCTGAGCAGGTTGCCGCCGAGCGTCCGGCTGGCGGTGTTCTCCACCGCCGCGCGCAGGTTCTCGACCAGGTCGGCGGCGGGGGCGAGTACGGCGGACCGGGCCAGGGCCAGCTCGCCGGCGGTACGCAGCGGGTTGCCACCCGAGCGGCCCGCCGCGAGTACCGAGCGGTCGGCGAGCCGTCCGGCCGCGACCAGGGCTTCCGGCAGTTCCTCGGCCACCGCGTCCTGGAGGTGGTAGGAGTCCGACTCCGGGTCCCGGATCAGCCCGGAACTCTCCCGCACCTTGGCGTAGAGCGCCAGCAGCAGGTCGGTGGTCTCGGTGTAGACCGTCCAGGCGTCCTGCGGGTTGGCCGGCGGGCGGTCCGGCAGCGCCTCGATCTTGGCGTGCAGCCCGGCCCAGCGCTCGCTGGTACGCAGCTTGGCGCCGTACCGGACGTCGACCGCGCTGGTCTCCTCGACCGCGGTACGCAGCGCGGCAGCCGCCGCCGCCCGGCCCGCCACGGCACCGGACTGGGCGTCGACCAGGGCGAGCGTCACCTGTCCCAGGGAACGCAGGTACTCGACCCCGTGCCGCTCGCGTTCGGCGACCGTGAGCCGGTCGTCGTCGCTGCGCCAGGCCGAGCTGAACAGCACGCCGGCCGGAAGCAGCAGGGCGACCGCGAGCAGCACTCGCAGCGCTGTGCCGGTCCGGTTCGGCTCACGCCGGGACCGTTGCGCGGGAACTGTCATCGTCCATCTCCATCGGCGAGAGGGGTCGTGCTGCGTGGCGGGCGTGGGGAGACCGCCCGGTCCCGTCCACCGGACCGGAAAACTAGTAGACGTCGGACCCGCTCGATCCGGGTCGAGCAGTCAGTTATGCGTCACTTGGGTACAGGTAACACCCGGTGACCAAAAATGTGACTCCTTGTGGATAGTTGCCTAGGCGCATGTATCGGTTAGGTGGGCGTTGCGCCGAAAGATCGGAATTCACAGGATCCGAAGTCGCCCCGCCGGATACCCGGTGGCGCGACGCGGACGACGACTCACGGACACCGAACGGGCCAGCCGGACGGACGTACGGCGGATCTCAGCCAACGCTCAGCTCCGGCGCCGTACGGTGTGAGCCATGCCTTCCCGACTGCTGGCGCGGCTGCGCCGTGCCCGGCCGACCCGGCGCCGGTTGATTGCCGGATCGACCGTGCTGGTGTTGCTGGCCGCGCTGGTCGGCTGGGCGGTGTGGCCGGAGAACCCGCCCTACTCCACAACGGACTCCATGATCTCCGTCCGGTCCGGACCGGGCGGCGACCAGCCGGTCGACCTGGACACCAGGTTCTACCTGCCGGACGGGGCGAGCGCCGACCGGCCGGTACCGGCGGTGCTGCTGGCGCACGGCTTCGGCGGCACGAAGCGGTCCGTCGAGTCCGACGCCGAGGACCTGGCCGGGCTGGGTTACGCCGTGTTGACATACACCGCCCGGGGGTTCGGGCGCAGCGGCGGGCAGATCCACCTCGACCACCCCGACTACGAGGTACGGGACGCGGCCCGGTTGCTCGACTGGCTCGCCGCACGGCCGGAGATCCGCAAGGACTCGGCCGGCGACCCCCGGGTGGGCGTGGTCGGCGGCTCGTACGGCGGCGCCCTGGCCCTGCTGCTCGCCGCCCAGGACCAGCGGGTGGACGCCATCGTGCCGATGATCACCTGGAACGACCTGGCCCGCTCCTTCCTGCCCGAGTCCACCGGCCGGGAGCCGGTCGACGGGGTGTTCAAGAAGGGCTGGGCCGGGATCTTCTTCGGCAGCGGCGGCGGTACCGGCCTGGGCGGACTCACCGCCCCCGGCACCGCACCAGGCGGCGAGGACTCCGGCGACGAGGATGCCGACGGGGACGGTCCGGCCGGCGGGCAGGACCCGGTGCTCGGCACGGTGCCGGGTGCCGCTCCGGGCGGTACCCCGGACGACCCGGCCTGCGGGCGCTTCGCCGCCGACGTCTGCGCCGCGTACCTGCGGATCGCCACCACGGGCCGGGCCGACCCGGCGGCGGTCGAGCTGCTCCGCCGGTCCAGCCCGGCCGGCGTGCTCGACCGGATCAAGGCGCCCACCCTGCTGGTCCAGGGCGCCGCGGACACGCTCTTCCCGCTCGCCGAGGCGGACGCCAACGCCCGGGGCATCGCGGCCGGCGGCACCCCGGTCCGGGTCGCCTGGTTCACCGGCGGGCACGACGGCGGCGAGGGCCCGCAGACCGACCGGGACCGGCTGCGGTTCCTGATGGCACAGTGGCTGGAGCACTACGTCAAGGGGTCCGGCGACGCGCCGTCGACCAGCTTCACCTGGTCGCGGATCGCCGGCTTCGACGCGCTGGACCGCGGGCTGGTCGCCACCGGCTTCTCCGTCACCGACTATCCGGGCGTCGGCGGCACCACCAGCGAGTCGATCGCGGTGGCCGGGCCGGCACAGCGGATCGCCAACCCGCCGGCCGGCAACCCGGCGGCGATCTCCGCACTGCCGTTCGGTGGCGGCTTCTCGTCGCTGCTCGACGGGGTCGCCGGAGACCTGCCCGGCCAGCACGGCCGGTTCGAGTCGGCACCGCTTCCCCGGGCCGTCGACGTGGTCGGCTCGCCGACGGTCACGATCCGGGCCGCGTCGCCGACCGGCGAGGCGGTGCTCTTCGTCAAGCTCTACGACGTCGACCCGAACGGCCCGGCCGCGCTCTCGAACGGCCTCGTCGCGCCGGTCCGGCTGACCGGGCTGCCCGCCGACATCTCCGCCGCGACGCCGGTCCGGGTCACCCTGCCGGCGATCGTGCGCCGGATCGAGGCCGGGCACCGGCTCCGGATCGTGGTCGCCACCTCCGACCAGGGCTACGCCACCCCGGTCGAGCCGGTCACCTACACCGTCGCGCTGGCCGGGCCGGCCTCCGGGGCCGTACCCGGAATGCCGGCCGGGGCCGCCCTGACCGGCGCCGAGGTGTCGCTGCCGACCGTGGTCGGCGAGCCGATCGCCACCCCGGCGGTGGTCTGGCGCTGGGCGCTCGCCGGCCTGGTCGCCGCGATCGTGCTCGGGCTCGTCGTGGTGGTGGCCGTGCTCCGCCGCCGGCACCGCCGGCACGACACCTCGGTGCATCCCGAGTACGCCGACACCCCGCTGGTCGTCCGCGACCTGCGCAAGGAGTACGCCGACGGCTTCGTCGCGGTCTCCCGGATCGACTTCGAGGTGCACCGGGGCCAGGTGGTCGGCCTGCTCGGGCCGAACGGCGCCGGCAAGACCACCACGCTGCGGGTGCTGATGGGGCTGACCCAGCCGACCACCGGCGAGATCCACGTCTTCGGTCACCGGCTGGTGCCCGGCTCGCCGGTGCTGTCCCGGATCGGCGCGCTGGTGGAGGGGCCGGGCTTCCTGCCGCACCTGAGCGGTCTGGAGAACCTGCGCGCGTACTGGCGGGCGACCGGCCGGCCGGAGGCGGACGCGCACTTCGAGGAGGCGCTGGAGATCGCCGGGCTCGGCGACTCGATCCACCGCAGGACCCGCAAGTACAGCCATGGCATGCGGCAGCGGCTGGCCATCGCGCAGGCCATGCTCGGCCTGCCGGAGCTGCTGGTGCTGGACGAGCCGACGGACGGGCTGGACCCGCCGCAGATCGCCGAGATGCGCCGGGTGCTGCGCCGGTACGCCACCGACGGCCGGGCGGTGCTGGTCTCCAGCCACCTGCTGGCCGAGGTGGAACAGACCTGCACGCACGCGGTCGTCGTGCACAAGGGGCAGATCGTGGCGGCCGGCAGGGTGGAGGAGATCGTCGGCGAGTCGCCGAGTACCCAGTTCGACGTCTCCGACGTCGACGCCGCCCGGGCGGTTATGGAGCGGCTGGCCGGAGTACGGGTGCTGCCGGAGACCAACGGCGCGCTGGTGGTCGACACCAACGGCACCGCCCGGAGCGAGGTGGTGGCCGAACTGGTCCGGGCCGGTGTCGGGGTGGACCGGGTGGTGCCGCGCCGCCGCCTGGAGGACGCCTTCCTCGCCCTGGTCGGCGAGAACTCTCGGGGAAGCGGGGACCGCTGATGACCGCCACACAGACTCCGGCGGCACCGGACGCGGCCGGTGCCGCCGCCGGGTACCGGCCCCGGGCCACGCTCTCGATCGCCGCCGAGTGGCGCCGGCAGGCGTCCCGCCGGCGTACCCAGTTCGCGCTCGGCTTCATGGTGCTGCTGCCGCTGATCATCCTGATCGCGTTCCAGTTCGAGGGCTCCGGCGACGACGACAACGGCGGGGGCGAGTTCGGCAGCCTGATCGAGCTGGCCACCAGCGGCGGGCTCAACTTCACCCTCTTCGCGCTGCTCGTCTCGTCGTCGTTCCTGCTGGTCGTGGTGGTGGCGCTGTTCTGCGGCGACACGGTGGCCAGCGAGGCGAGCTGGGGCAGCCTGCGCTACCTGCTGGCCGTACCGGTGCCCCGGGCCCGACTGCTGGCGGTCAAGCTGGTGGTCGCACTCGGGTACTCGCTGCTGGCCCTGCTGCTGCTGGCCGGCACCGCGCTGCTCGTCGGCACCCTCCGGTACGGCTGGTCCCCGCTGTCCAGCACCGTCGCCGCGCAGATCCCGGCCGGGGAGGGGCTGCTGCGCCTGCTCGGCATCCTCGGCTATCTGGCGGTCGTCCTGCTGGTCGTGGCCGGCCTGGCGTTCCTGCTGTCGGTGACCACGGACGCGGCGCTCGGCGCGGTGGGTGGCGCGGTGCTGCTCTGGATCCTCTCCAGCATCCTCGACCAGATCACCGCGCTGGGCGTGGTGCGGGACTTCCTGCCGACGCACTACAGCAGCGCCTGGCTCGGCCTGCTCTCCACCCCGGTGCAGACCGACGACATCGTCAAGGGCGCCATCTCGGCGATCTGCTACGCCACCGTCTTCTGGTCGCTCGCCTTCTGGCGCTTCACCCGCAAGGACGTGGTGTCGTAGCACGACGGTCGCCGGGTGGTGGGCAGTTCCCAGCTGGCGGTGATACCACCGGGTCATCGTGATGACTCGGTGGTATCACGCTCGCCAGGCATGTGCCGGCGTCAGTCTGGTGCCCGGCGCAGCTCGGGCCATCGTTGCCGTACGGCGACCGTCAAGCCTCCGGCGGGCTCTCCGCCGCTGGTCGGTAGCGATATTCTCACTGCCGGTGGCGGGAGCGGCGTGGGCGACGAAGCCGTCACCCTGCGGTCCACGACGCTCCGCGCCGGCCGGGGCCGCGGGACGGCTGCCCGGTGACTCTGGGACAGGGGGTGTCCGGTGCTGGATCTTGCCACCCGGGTCGGGCGACCGCCCCGGCGGATCAGCCGGTTCCTCTCCGAGGCACGACTGGGCTGGGTGGACGCCCGGCTGATGGTCACCATGCCCGGCCGGGAGCGCACGCTGCGCTTCATCGCCGTGCTGCTGTTCTGCCAGCGGGCGAGCTACATCGTGCCGGCGCTGCTCGGGATGTCCAGCGGTGACACCCGCTACCACAGCCCCGCGCTGAACACGACGCTGCTGCTCGGCGTGGTTGGCTGGAACGTCCTGCTCGGGGCGCTCGTGTGGCGGCGGGGTTGGTTCAGCTACGGGCACGTCGTGCTGGACGTCGCGATCATCTGCGGGCTGCTGGTGGTGGTCAACGCCAACATCCGGTCCGGCTACGAGCTGTCGGCGGCGAACTGGGCCGGCAAGTTCGCCCTCGGCTCGGCGGCACTGGTCGGGGCGGTGCTGAGCCTGCGGGCGCTGCTCGTCGGGCTCGGGCTGCTGGTGCTGACCGCGGTGGCCGCCGCCTCGGTGCAGATCGGCGGGCTGCCGCCCTGGGAGTCGGGTTTCGTCAACCACGTCAACTCCAGCCTGTGGTTCGCGCTGGTGCTGCACTTCACCCGCCGGTTCCTCTGCGCCCAGGCCAACGCCGTCGACGAGGCGACCCAGCGCCGGCTCGCGGCCGAGACGGCGACCGCGGCCGGGGCGGCCCGGTACGCCGAACGGCTGCACCACTACCGCCGGCTGCACGACACCGCGCTGGCGACGCTGACCGCGATCGCCCGGGGCGGGCTGGACCATCGCGCCGAGGACGTCCGGCGGCGCTGCGGCCGGGAGGCCGACTACATCCGGAGCCTGGTCACCGAGGACCGGGCCGAGGCGGAGAGCACTCTCGGTGTCAGCCTCGCCGAGGTGGTGGCCGACGCGACCGGGCTGGGCCTGCGGGTGCACCTGCGCTCGGGCAACGTGCCGTCCCAGCCGCCCCGGCACGTCGTACGGGCGGTCTGCGACGCCGCCCGGGAGGCGCTGAACAACGTGGCCCGGCACGCCGGTACCGGCGAGGCGTGGGTCACCGTCGACTGGTACGACGGCGTGCTCGGGGTGCGGGTCGTCGACCGGGGGGTCGGGTTCGACACCGACGGTGCCACCGGAGGTTTCGGGTTACGCCGGTCGATCGCCGAACGGATGACCGAGGTCGGCGGCGAGCTGCGGCTCTTCTCCGAGCCCGGTCACGGCACGAGTGTCGAGCTGCTCTGGCCGGCGTCGTCGCCGGAGGCGGACGGGTAGCGGTGCAGCCCGTCCTCGCGGACCCGGTCGGCGAGGTCGAGTTTGGTGTACGTCGGCCGGCCCGCGTCGCAGTATTTCGCCTTGACCCGGTCCAGGTACTGCCGCGCGGTCGTCGGTTGGATGCCGACCTTGCGGGCCACCGCGGTCAGCGTCATGCCGGAGGCGTAGGCGACCAGTACGGACCGTTCCCGGGGCGCCAGTCTGGGCCGGTCCGGCCGCTCGTCACAGGACCAGGCGAAGGCCAGCTCGGGGGAGTGCGCCACCTCGCCCCGGGCGACCGTCCGGATCGCCTCGGCCAGGCTCGGCAGGTCGTGGTCCTTGGTGAGGTAGCCCGACGCGCCGGCCCGGATCACGTCCACGCCGTGCACCACGTGCGGCACCACGCTGACCACCAGCACCGGCCGCCCGGTGGCGACGAGCCGGCGCACGTTGTCCACCGGCGCGGATCCGTCCGCCAGCAGCAGGTCGAGTACGACGACGTCAGCCCGGCCCGGTTCGGTGTCGAGGAGTTGGTCGACGGTGGCCGCCGTGCAGAGCAGCCGGAGGTCGGGAACGGAATTGAGCCAGGCGGCCATGCCGTCCAGCAGCATCCGGTCGTCGTCGACCACGGAGACCGAGAGCGCGGACACGACAGACAGCACCTCGCCTTCCGCCGGGAAGGGTGACCCGGAGCCCGGGACGGTGGGGTGGCAGGGGCCCCGGACACTAGATCCCCGCCGATCCGCTGTCAAGACGCCAATTCTGCTTTCTGGTATCGCACGGTGACAGTCGGTGATTCTTGACTGGATCGAGTCCCGTCGGCGAGACCCGCCGCACGGACCTCGGGACAGCGGGGAACCGCCCGACGGCGGCTCCCTCCGGCTGGACGGGGAGTGCTCATGCGACTGTCGGCGATGTGGGACTCCCTGATCGTCCCGGACGACCTCGGCTACTTCCGCTGCCGCGACCGGTATCTCGTGGAGAATCCGGGCCTGGCCGCCTGGGCGGTGCTCTCCGAGGAGGAACTCGGACTGCTGCGGGCGCTCGCCGACGGGGCCGCCCCACCGTCCGGATCCACCGTGCCCGGCGAGTGGCACCGTCTCGAACGCCAACTCGGCACCCTGGTGCTGAACTGGCTGGTCTACCTGCCGGGCCGGGTGCCCCGGGTCCGGCCGGCCGAGCCGAGGTTGAGGGCGGTCCGCTACGCCATCACCGAGGGCTGCCCTCCGCCCTGCCGGGAGCGCCCCGCCTCCTGCGCCCACCCGCTCCCCGGTGAGCTGGAACCGGCGGAGTCCCTCGACCTGGTGGACCAGATCGCCGAGCTCGGCGCGGAGCTGCTGATCCTGACCGGCGGCGAACCGATGCTGCGGCGCGATCTCTTCGACGTGGCCGACCTCGCCCGCAGTCGGGGGCTGCGGGTCAACCTGGTCACGACCGGCACCCGGATCCGGGACGCCGGCACCGCCCGGCGGATCGCCGACACCTTCGCCAGCATCACCGTCAGCCTGGACGGCGGCGGCCACGAGCTGCTCGGTACGGCTCCGGGCGAGGGCACGGTCGCGCGGACCGTACGCGGGCTGGCCCTGCTGAACGCGGCCGGTGTCAAACCGGCGATCGACCACGTGGTGTCGCCGGAGAACATCGCCGCGCTGGACGACCTGATGGCGTTCCTGGACGGCATCGAGTTCAGCCGGATCCGGATGATGAGCCACACCGCCGTCGAACGGGGCGGCCCGGGCGGTCCCCACCTGGGCTGGGAGTACCTCGGCGGGGAGTACCAGCTCGCGGCGCGGCGGTCCGGCTGGACGAGCCCGGTGGCCCGGAAGGCCCTCAGCCAGGGCCCGAGGGCGGTTCCCTCGTGTTCGGTCCAAGCCGACTGCGGGCTCCGCGGCATCGACATCCACGTCGACCCGCGTGGCGACGTCTATCCCCGCGAGCCGGTCCCCGGCCCGCCGCACCCGGCCGGCAACCTGCGGAACCAGCCGCTGCGCGAGATGTTCGCCCCACCCGTCCGCCGACGGCCGGCACGCCCGGACCCCGCCGTCCGGAGGATGCCGGTCGCTTCCACTGCTGACCACCGGACTGGGAGGTGCCGCGTGACGGTCGGAATCAACTCCGGGATCGTCTGGGTCGACGACGACGAGGAGGTCCGGCTCTACAACCCGGCCGACGGGGAGTTCCAGACGCTCAACGCGAGCGGCGCGCAGATCTGGCGTCGGCTCGCCGCCGGCAGCGCCGTGGAGACCGTCGTGCGTGACCTGGCCGACGCGTTCGGCGGCGACGACGGCCGGGAACGCGAGGCCGTCGCCCGGGACGTCCGCGAGTTCGTCGGGCTGCTGCACGCCCGCGACCTGCTTCGGGCGGCCGAGCCGTCCGGACCGGCCGGAGCGGAGGGCGACCGGTGAGCGGAAGCGGCTTCGCCGACCTGGTACGCGCGACCCTCGCCGCCGGAGGACTGGCCCGGGTACCGGTCACCGACTCCGGCATGCTGCCGGTGCTCTCCGGCGGCACCGTCGTCGTCGAGCCGGTCGAGTTCGACCAGATCCGCCCCGGCGAGGTGGTCGCGTACCAGCACGGCGACGGGATCGTGGTGCACCGGGTGGTGGCCCGGCTGCCGGAGCACCTGCTGACCGCCGGCGACAACCTGCCGCTGTACGACCCGCCGGTGCCCCGGGCGGCACTGCTCGGCCGGGTGCCGCAGGTCGCCGCCCGGCTCCCGGGTGCCCCGGCCGTCGGCTGGCCGCCGCTCCCGCCGCCGGACGGCGTCACGCTCTGGCTGGTCGGCGCGGCGGCCCGGGCCGTACCGGAGACCGACCACCAGCTTCCGGTGCCGGGGAGCCGCCGTCCGGAGGCCCTGGTCCGAGTACGCCACCTCGCCGCCGGCTCCGCCCTGCCGGACCGGGTACGCCGAGCCCTGGACGCGCTCGACGCGCTGGGCGGGGTGACCGTGGGCATCTCCCCGGCCGCGGTACGCCCGGTCGACGACCTACGTACCGGACTGGCCGGCCCGAGCCGCCCGGCGCAGCGGCTCGACATCGTGCTCGGCTGCCGGTTCGGCTCGCCGGCGCTGCCCGGCGCCGCCGGCCGGGGCACGGTCGCGCCGCAGGCCGGGCCCGGTGACGCGCAGCCGCTCATCGCCCCGGACGACGTCGATCACCACCTGCGGACCGGCCCGCCACTGCGGGAGGCGGGTCCGGAGAGCGAGATCCGGATCATCCTCGCCACGCTGGGCGTACCCCCGTTGCCGGGATCCCCGGAGCCGGCGCTCGACGGTGCGCCGTGACCCCGGCGATCGTCGCGACCGACCTGGTCAAGGTGTATCCCGGCGTCGCCGCCCCGGCGGTCGACGGGCTGACCTTCGACGTTCCGGCCGGCCAGGCGGTCGGGTTGCTCGGCCCGGCCGGCTCCGGCAAGACCACCCTGCTCAAACTGGTCTGCGGCGCCTGCCCGGCCAGCTCCGGTCGGATCCTGGTGCACGGCCGCCAGCCCGACGCCGGCGCGCGGCGGGACGTGGCGGTGGTGCACCAGTCGGGGCCGTTCGACCTGATGTTGACGGTCCGGGACAACCTGCGGATCGCCGCGGCGTTCCGGGGCCTGCCCTGGCGCCGCGCCCGGTCCCGGGCCGACGAACTGCTCGGCGCCTTCGAGCTGGCCGGCAGCGATGACCAGCTCGTGCACACCCTCTCGGCCGGGCAGCGGCGCCGGCTCCAGCTGGTGCGGGCCCTGCTCCGGGTGCCGAGAGTCCTGCTGCTGGACGAGCCGTCGGCCGGACTGGACGTCGAGGGCCGGCGCCGGGTCTGGGCCGGCCTGAACGAGCTGCGCCGGCAGCACGAGCTGACCATCGTGCTGACCAGCCACTACCTCGACGAGGTGGAGCGCAACACCGAACGGGTGCTGGTGCTGTGCCGGGGCCGGATGATCCGGGACGGCGCTCCGGCGGATCTGCGGGACGAACGCGGCGAGGCGCGGGCGGTGCTGCGGAGCGGATCGGTGGACGGCTGGCCGGCGATCGCCGCCGGGGCGCTGCGGCTGGGCCTGGCCGCGGCCCGCAGCGGAAACGAGATCGTGCTGACCGGGCCGGACCTGCGGCGGCGGCTGCCCCGGCTGCTCGCCGAACTGGCCGACCAGCAGATCCCGGTCGACAGCGTGGAGCTGGCCACGGCCTCGCTGGAGGAGGCCTTCGTGGCCCTGACCCGATCGGAGGTGACCATCCGGTGAGCCTGTCCGGCCTGGCCGACGACGACACCGCCGCGCCGCCCTGGCACGGCTCCGGATTCACCGCGACGCTGCGGCGGGAGTGGTTGCTGCTCACCCGCAACCGCAGCAACCTGCTGCTCGCGGTGGTGCCGACCGCCGTCTACATCGCACTCGTCGCCACCTCGCTCGCCGACCTGCTCGGTACGGTGACCTACCGGGGCGAGAGGGTCGGCTACCCCGACTTCGTGGTACCCGCGCTGATGTTCGCCGCGCTGCTGGCCGCCGCCACCACCTCGGGTACGGCGTTCGTCCAGGAGCGGGCGCACGGGATGGCGCTGGAACTGTGGTCGTACCCGCTCACCCGCTGGCAGTACGTCGCCGGCAAGCTGCTCGCCGGCTCCGCCCTGGTGTTCGTCCACACGGTCGCCGCGCTGGCGGCCTCGGCGGCGCTGTTCCGCGGGCGCTGGCCGGCGGACCGCTGGGCCGCGCTGCTCTGCGGGGCGCTGCTCGCCGCGCTGGCGTTCAACGCGCTCTGCCTGCTGCTCGGCACCGTGGTGCAGGACTCACAGCGGTTCACCGTGCTGGTGAACGTGCTGGCCCCGCTGGGACTCTTCGCCAGCCCGTCGTTCTATCCGATCGAGAATCTCGGTACGGTGCAGCGGATCCTCGCGGACGTCAACCCGGTCAGCTACGGCGTCACCGCGCTCCGGGAGGCGCTGCTGCGCGGGTTCCCCGGCGCCTGGCCGTATTTCCTGCTGCTCGGGGTGGTCGGCGTCGTCGCGGTGGCGGGGGTGGGCCGGGCCCTGGTGCGGCAGTCCCGGGCGCTCTGAGGTGACGCCGCCAGGCTCACCGTCAGACCTTCTGGTCGCGGCTGGCCAGCCCGGCCGGTGCGGCGGCCAGGGCCGCCTGGATCGCATCGACCAGGGCGAGCGCGGACTCCTCGGTCAGCTCGACCGCGACCCGGGCGGCCGGGCCGGCGGCCGGGTTCAGAAAGTCGATGTTGAGGGTGTGTGCGTACGGGGCGTGCGTCGGATGGTCCACGTAGACGCAGGTGTGGCTGACCGGGAACCAGCCGTCGGCACCCTTGCCGCTGCCGTCGACCTCGCGTTTCACCGTGACGTACGTGCACATGCCGGCCTCCTCTGGCTCGGGGCGGAACGGGGTCAGGCGCCGAGCTGGCGGTCGAAGAAGTCCCGGACCCGCCGCCAGCCCTCGGTGGCGGCCAGCGGCCGGTAGCCGGGCCGGTCGACGGCGAAGAAGCCGTGCCCGGCGTCGGCGAAGGTGTGGAACTCGTGCGGCTTGCCGAGCCGGGTCAGCTCCCTGGACAGCTCGTCCATCTGGGCCGGCGACGGGTACTGGTCCTCGGCGCCGAAGAGCCCGAGCAGCGGGCAGGAGAGCCTGTCAGCCTGGTCGAGCAGCGGCTTCACCGCCAGCGGGAAGCTCTCCGGCGGGTCGCCGACCACGAACGCGCCGTAGCAGTCGACGGCGGCGTCCAGCGGCAGCCGGGTGGCGGCCAGGAACGCCTGCCGGCCGCCGGAGCAGTACCCGATCACCCCGACCCGGCCGTTCGACCCCGGCAGCCCGCGCAGGTGTTCGGCCGCGCCGCCGACGTCGCCGACCAGCCGGTCGTCCGGTACGCCGCCGGCGGCCCGCGCCGTGGCCGCCGCGTCGTCCGGGCTCGCCCCCGGCGCCTCCCGGGAGTAGAGGTTGGGGCAGATCGCCGCGTACCCGTAGCTGGCCAGCCGGCGGGTGATCTCCTTGGTCGCCTCGTCGTAGCCGGGCATGTGGTGGATCACCACCACCCCGCCGCGCGGCGTGGGTCCGAGGGGCTGGGCCAGGTACGCCTCGATCTCGTCGCCGCCCGCCCCGGTGATCCGGACCGTCCCGGCCTGCATCGCGTCCTGCAACGTCGCGCTCCCGTCCTGCCGGCCGGACTGTCACCGCCGGCCGCACCGAAGTTTCGTTAGCCTGGGATAACTATTTCAGCCGGTGGTCCGCGGCGGTCCGGCGGCCCGGCGCGGGGATCTTGCTCACACCGGGAAGAGACCCGGGACAGTGGCTCCCGGTGCCCGTAGACTGGCGGCACAACTTCATACCTCATCCAGAGGGGCTGAGGGATACGGCCCGATGACGCCCCGGCAACCACTCCACGGCGGAGCAGGTGCCAAATCCGTCCCCGCCGCGCGGTGCGGCGCCAGGGAAAGATGAGAGGACGGCAATCGCCATGACGTCGATCATCGACGCGACCCCCAGCCAGACCAGCCCGGTGGCCCCCAACCCGGCCCGCGTCCTCGTCTGCCGCGGTTGTGGCACCGAATACCCGCTGGTCGCCCAGCACGCCTGTTACGAGTGTTTCGGCCCGCTGGAGGTCGGCTACGACGCCGCGACTCTGGCCCGGGTCACCCGGGCCGACATCGAGGCCGGCCCGAAGAACCTCTGGCGGTACGCCGCGCTGCTGCCGACCGGCCAGGACCCGACCACCCGGGTCACCCTCGATCCGGGGCTGACCCCGCTGGTCCCGGCCGCCGGCCTCGCCGCCGAGCTGGGCATCCGGGCGCCGCTCTGGGTCAAGGACGACAGCGCCAACCCCACCCACTCGTTCAAGGACCGGGTGGTGTCGGTGGCGCTGACCGCCGCCCGTGGCCTCGGCTTCACCCGGTTCGCCTGCGCCTCGACCGGCAACCTGGCGAACTCGGTCGCCGCGCACGCGGCCCGGGCCGGGGTGCCGTCGATCGTCTTCATCCCCGGCGACCTGGAGCAGGGCAAGGTGGTGACCACCGCCGTCTACGGCGGCGACGTGGTCGCCATCGACGGCTCGTACGACGACGTCAACCGGCTCTGCGGCGAGCTGGTCGAGACCGACGAGTTCGAGGACACCGCGTTCGTCAACGTGAACGTCCGGCCGTACTACGCCGAGGGCTCCAAGACGCTGGGCTACGAGGTCGCCGAGCAGTTGGGCTGGCGGATCCCCGAGCAGGTGGTCATCCCGATGGCCAGTGGCGAGCTGCTTACCAAGATCGACAAGGCGTTCAGCGAGCTGGTCGAGATCGGACTGGTCGAGGCCCCGGCCAACGGCTGGAAGGTCTTCGGCGCCCAGTCGGCCGGCTGCAACCCGATCGCCGTCGCGCTGCACGCCGACACCGACGTGATCACCCCGGTCCGGCCGACCGGGATCGCGAAGTCGCTCAACATCGGTGACCCGGCCGCCGGGCTCTACGCGCTGGAGGCGGTCCGCCGCACGGGCGGCTGGATGGACTACGCCGATGACGACGAGATCCGTGCCGCCATCCGGCAGTTGGCCCGTACCACCGGGGTCTTCGCGGAGACGGCCGGCGGGGTGACGGTGGCGGTGCTCGGCAAGTTGGTGGCGAGCGGCCGGCTGGACCCGGACGCCGAGACGGTCGTCTACAACACCGGCGAGGGCCTCAAGACGCTGGACGCGGTGGCGGCGCAGGTCGGTCCGACGTACCGGGTCAAGCCGTCGCTGCGGGCGGCCCGGGACGCCGGCCTGCTCGGCTGAATTTTTCGGGAAGAATTTTTCGGCATCTGCCCGGGCCTGCCCGGGCAGATGCACGTGCAACTTGCAGGTTAGATCGTTCGGGTTCTCCGGACGAGCGGTGGACCCGGTGGTACGGATGCGGTGCGTAGCTGCTGTTTTGCCGCCCGTAACGAAAACACGCGGTAGAGGGCTTGACGGCTGCATCTGCACGTCGCAAGATGCTCCGTGCGGGAGGACGCACCGCCGTAGACTTTCAAAGCTCTTACGACCCGACGCCGGAGGCGTTGTGCGGGCGTCCTCCCGACCAAAACTCTCTCCCCGGCCGGGCTGCCGCCATCGCCCGCCCGTTGGCTCAACGCGGATCCATCGACCCGGGTGACGGTTCCCCGATATTCGGTCGCGCCCGGTTCGTGCAAGCGGCACCCTCCAGAGCATGGACATCGTGGTCACTCCCCTGGACGTCGCCGACGTCGCCGCCACCGAGCGGGCGTACGAGATCGAGGCCGCCGCCCGGGCGACCGACCAGCCCGACGTGCCGAGGCTGCCCCGGCAGCGCTTCTTCGCCGGGCTCCGGCGCCCCTGGCCCGGTAACGACGACCGGCACGCGCTGGGCTATCTCGACGGGGTGGCCGTGGGCTACCTGGCGGTCTCGCTGCCGCAGCGGGAGAACCTGGAGAACGCCGGGCTGACGCTCGCCGTCCATCCGGAGTACCGCCGCCGGGGCGTCGGCCGGGCCCTCTACGAGTACGCGGTGCGGGTGGCCCGGGACGAGGGCCGCAAACGGATCATCGGCGAGGTGGCGAACATGAGCCCGCAGGCCGCCCCGACGATGCCGGGCGACGCCTTCGCCGCCGCGCTGGGTGCCAAGCCGGCGTTGGCCGACGTACGCCGCCGGCTCGACCTGACCACCCTGGACGAGCCGGAACTCGACCGGCTGCTGACCGAGGGCCTGGCCCGGGCCGAGGGCTACTCGATCGTGCGCTGGCAGGGCGCGACCCCCGAGGAGTACGCCGAGGACGTCGCCTACCTGGACAGCCGCCTGGTCAGCGACGCGCCGATCGGCGACCTGACCTGGGAGGCGGCCAGGCCGGAGGTGACCCGGCTGCGCGAGATGGAGCAGGGCTACCACGATCGGGGCCAGTACTGGTACAACAGCGGCGCCCGGCACGACGCGACCGGCCGGTTGGTGGCCTGGACCGGGATCGGCATGAACATTGGCTGCGACTGGCACGCGTTCCAGCAGATCACCCTGGTCGAGCCGGCGCACCGGGGGCACCGCCTCGGCACCGTGATCAAGATCGACAACCTGCGGCAGATCCGGGCGCACGAGCCGGCGCTGCGGGTCATCGACACCTACAACGCCGCGTCGAACGACTACATGATCTCGATCAACGAGGCGCTGGGATTCCGCGCGGTCGCCGGGCTCAACACCTGGCAGGCGACCCTCTGACCGGCGGCGTCCACCCCCGGTGCGGAGGCTGGGACGGGCCGGGCCGGTGCGGCATGATGGCGGGATGACGGAGACCCCGCACCCCTTCTTCGCCCGGCACGCCGACACCCTGGAACGGGCACTCACCGCGATCACCGAACGCTCCTACTGGTCCGCCTACCCCGAGTCACCCAGCCCTCGGGTCTACGGCGAGACCGCCGCCGCCGAGGGCGAGGCGGCGTTCCGGGCGTACCTGGGCGGCAAGTTCCCGCTCGACCAGCCCGGCACCGGTGACTGGGTGGCCACCGAGGCCAGCCCGTTCGGCATCGACCTCGGGGTGAGCTACCCGCACGCCGACCCGGAGGTGCTGCTGGCCGCTGCCGCGACCGCGCTGCCGGCCTGGCGGGACGCGGGGCCGCAGACCCGGGTCGGGGTATGCCTGGAGATCCTCGCCCGGCTGCACGGACACGTCTTCGAGCTGACCAATGCGGTGCACGCCACCACCGGGCAGGCATTCGTGATGGCGTTCCAGGCCGGTGGCGCGCACGCGCTGGACCGGGCCCTCGAAGCGCTCGCCTACGCGTACCAGGAGATGACCCGGCACCCGGCGACGGCGGCCTGGGAGAAGCCGGCCGGCAAGGGCGACCCACTGCGGATGACCAAGAACTTCCACGTGGTGCCGCGCGGCGTGGCGCTGGCGATCGGCTGCAACACCTTCCCGACCTGGAACACCTACCCGGGACTCTTCGCCTCGCTGGTCACCGGCAACCCGGTGGTGGTCAAGCCGCACCCCCGGGCCGTGCTGCCGCTCGCCATCACCGTCCGGTACGCCCGCGAGGTGCTGGCCGAGGCCGGCTTCGACCCGAACCTGATGCTGCTCGCCCCCGAAGCGCCCGGCGAGCGACTCGCCTCCACCCTGGCGCTCCGCCCCGAGGTGAAGATCGTCGACTTCACCGGCTCCACCGAGTACGGCGACTGGCTGGAGGCGAACGCCCGGCAGGCCGCCGTCTACACCGAGAAGGCCGGGGTCAACGCCATCGTGGTCGACTCGACCGACGACTTCGCCGGGATGTGCCGCAACATCGGCTTCTCGCTGACCCTCTACAGCGGGCAGATGTGCACCACCCCACAGAACATCCTGGTGCCGCGTGACGGGATCGAGACCGACCAGGGGCACAAGAGCGTCGACGAGGTCGCCGCCGGCATCGCCGGGGCGGTCGGCAAGCTCACCGGCGACCCGGCCCGCGCGGTCGAGCTGATCGGCGCGATCGTCAACGACGGCGTGCTGGCCCGGCTCGACGAGGTCGCCGGGATCGGCGAGCCGGTACTGCCGTCCCGGCCGGTCGAGCACCCGAACTACCCGGGCGCGGTGGTGCGTACGCCGCTGATCGCGAAGCTCGGCGCCGACGATCTCGGCACGTACGGGCGGGAGTGGTTCGGGCCGATCTCGTTCGTGATCGCCACCGACTCCACCCCGCACAGCCTGGCGATCCTGCGGCAGACCGTCGGCGAGCGCGGCGCGCTGACCGCCGCGGTCTACTCGACGGACTCCGCCGTGCTGGACGCGGCCGAGAACGCGGCGATCGAGACCGGGGTGCATCTCTCCTGCAACCTCACCGGCGGGGTCTTCGTCAACCAGTCGGCGGCGTTCTCGGACTTCCACGGCACCGGCGCCAACCCGGCGGCGAACGCCGCGCTGACCGATGGCGCCTACGTCGCCAATCGGTTCCGGGTGGTCCAGGCCCGCCGGCACAGCTGACCCGGCAGCGGTGGGGGCTCCTGCCACGCCGGTCGGGCCCCTTCCACCGTCGCCGGAGATCAGGCGGTCCGGCGCATCTGTAGTTCGCGGAGCGTGCGGACGGTCGGGTGTGCCACCCGTACCCCCGTGTCGACGAAGCCCAGCCGCTCGTACGCCCGTACCGCCCGGTCGTTGCCGACCACCACTTCCAGCAGGAGCTCTGGCCGGGCGACCGCCCTGGACCAGTCGGCCACCGCTTCGACCAGGGCGGCCAGCAGGCCGCTGCCCCGCCAGGCCGGAGTGAGGTAGACGGCGAAGACGACGGTGACGCCCGGCTGACCGGGTGCCGCCTGGCCACCGGCGTGCCCGACGACCCGGCCGTCGACCTCGGCGACGAACGCCGCCGTCCGGGGGCCGGTGGACATCCCGGCGATCCGGGCCGCGAACTCGGCGTGCGGTCGGGCCGCAGCGTCGGCGAGCGTCTCCAGGAAGGCCAGCGGGGAATCCGCGAGCATCTCCAGGCGGATCGCCCGGACCCGGGCGGCGTCGGCGGGACGTACCCGGCGGACCGTCGGTAGGTCGGCGCTCGGTCGAAGACCGGAATCGGCCGTACCGGCGGCCCGGTCCGGGGTAGCTGACCCGGGTCGATCGGAGGAGTGCGCGGACTCCGGCTCGGCGGCGGTCTGCGGGATGGAAGCCGGCACGTCCGCCATGGTCGCACGCCGTACGGCGCCCAGTTTCGGCGGGTAACGGAGCCGCCGGCGGTTTCGGTGCGGGCCGGTTGAGCTGGGCAGCGACGGCCGCCAATAGGTGAGAGGCCGGAAAGGACCGCCCGGTTGTCTGCTCGGTGACCGTTTTGGCCTAGTGCGCCGCCGCCCGACCTTGGTGTACGGTGCGGGTTCGGCCGCTCGATTCGTGGTTCCCCAATTACATGATCCATTTTGGGGATAGCGACTCGGCGGTCCCGGCAGGCATACGGCGTCGCCGGAGCTCGGGCAGCTCCGACGCGACCGAAGTAAGGAAGTGCACCGTGGCGCAGGGCACCGTGAAGTGGTTCAACAGCGAAAAGGGCTACGGCTTCATCGCGGTCGATGGCGGGCAGGACGTCTTCGTCCACTTCTCCGCGATCCAGATGGACGGCTACAAGGCGCTTGACGACGGTCAGCGCGTCGAGTTCGAGATCGCCCAGGGGCAGAAGGGCCCGCAGGCGGAAAAGGTCCGGGTCATCGCCTGAGCTGCCGGGCCATCGGCCCGCCGCTCTCGGGCTCGTCCCCCGTTCCGCTGCCACCCGGCCGCCGGTAAGCCGCCGGTCGGGACCGTTGCCGGCCCAGTCCGGACTCCCGCCGTGTCGATACTCCACAACGACGGCGGTCTGCGGCTGGCCGGGTCGCCGTGCGACGTCGTTGGCGTGTCCGGCGGGTCGGTGTGCCGGTTGCTACCGCGCTCGTGCCGGTCGTCCGGCGGATCTCTACGCGTCTTCCGTCCGATGCGTCTCTCGGACTGCCCGCACGGATCCGGGCTGCTGCGGTATGGCGTCCGGCAAGGCGCCCGCTGTCCTGATCGGGTTGGCGTCGACCGCCCCTTGGCCGGGCTTTCCCGTGATTGCGACAACCCGCATTCCGGCCCCCTCCGGAGACGCCGGGGCCGCGCGGTCGGCGGGCGCGGGGGCGCGGATCTGCCGGCGCTTCCCGACTCCCGGCCGGGTCCTGACACCGCTGGTTCGGCTGCCGTTCCGCTCCCATTGGGCTGCTGGTCTCCCGCCGCGCTCCGGCCGCCGCCAGCCGGTCCCGATGCCCGGTTCGACCGGCTCACTCGCTTGCACTCGGCAGGGGAGAGTGCTAAACAAGTGTTTGGCACTCGCATACCGTGAGTGCCAAGGCCGGGGCGGTAGGGCCACGGTCGCGGGCTCGCGGAGCGGGTGCGCGGCACATGGCCGGTCGTCGCGGGCTGTCCGGCCCGGCCGGCGGACGTCACTGTCGCACAGCGCGACGGAGCAGAGCAGGCACCCACGGGTGTCGGCGGCCCCGTCCGCCAGTGCCGTAGTGACGTCCGAAGGTGCGTAATCAGGCGGCAGGTCGGGGTCAACAGGCTCCGGCGGCCGTGAGTGTCCAGGAGGACAACGCCGTATGGCCAAGATGATCGCGTTCGACGAGGAGGCGCGCCGCGGCCTTGAGCGGGGCATGAACACCCTCGCCGACGCCGTAAAGGTGACGCTGGGCCCGAAGGGCCGCAACGTCGTGCTCGAGAAGAAGTGGGGCGCTCCCACCATCACCAACGACGGTGTGAGCATCGCCAAGGAGATCGAGCTCGAGGACCCGTACGAGAAGATCGGTGCGGAGCTGGTCAAGGAGGTCGCCAAGAAGACCGACGACGTTGCCGGTGACGGCACGACGACGGCGACCGTCCTCGCCCAGGCGCTGGTCCGTGAGGGCCTGCGCAACGTCGCGGCCGGTGCCAACCCGATGGCCCTGAAGCGGGGCATCGAGGCCGCCGTCGCGAACGTCTCGGAGGAGCTGAGCAAGCTCGCCAAGGACGTCGAGACCAAGGAGCAGATCGCCTCCACCGCCTCCATCTCCGCTGGTGACACCAGCGTCGGCGAGATCATCGCCGAGGCGATGGACAAGGTCGGCAAGGAAGGCGTCATCACCGTCGAGGAGAGCAACACCTTCGGGCTCGAGCTGGAGCTGACCGAGGGTATGCGCTTCGACAAGGGCTACATCTCGGGGTACTTCATGACCGACCCCGACCGGATGGAGGCCGTGCTCGACGACCCGTACATTCTGATCGTCAACAGCAAGATCTCGACGGTCAAGGACCTGCTGCCGATCCTCGAGAAGGTCATGCAGTCGGGCAAGCCGCTGGCCATCATCGCCGAGGACGTCGAGGGCGAGGCCCTCGCGACCCTGGTGGTCAACAAGGTCCGGGGCACCTTCAAGTCCGTCGCCGTCAAGGCGCCGGGCTTCGGTGACCGCCGCAAGGCCATGCTGGGCGACATCGCCATCCTGACCGGCGGGCAGCCGATCAGCGAGGAGGTCGGCCTCAAGCTGGACGCCGTCGGCCTCGACATGCTGGGCCGGGCCCGCAAGGTCGTGGTGACCAAGGACGAGACCACCATCGTCGACGGTGCCGGCGACGCCGACCAGATCAACGGTCGGGTCAACCAGATCCGTGCCGAGATCGAGAAGAGCGACTCCGACTACGACCGCGAGAAGCTGCAGGAGCGCCTGGCCAAGCTGGCCGGCGGTGTTGCGGTGATCAAGGTCGGCGCGGCCACCGAGGTCGAGCTGAAGGAGCGCAAGCACCGCATCGAGGACGCGGTGCGCAACGCGAAGGCCGCCGTCGAGGAGGGCATCGTCCCCGGTGGTGGTGTCGCGCTGGTCCAGGCCGGCAAGACCGCCTTCGACAAGCTGGACCTGGCCGGCGACGAGGCGACCGGCGCGCAGATCGTCAAGATCGCGCTGGACGCCCCGCTGCGGCAGATCGCCGTCAACGCCGGCCTTGAGGGCGGCGTCGTGGTCGAGAAGGTCCGCAACCTGGACGCCGGGCACGGCCTCAACGCGGCCAACGGTGAGTACGTCGACCTGCTCCAGGCCGGCATCATCGACCCGGCCAAGGTGACCCGTTCGGCGCTGCAGAACGCGTCGTCGATCGCGGCCCTGTTCCTGACCACCGAGGCTGTGGTGGCGGACAAGCCGGAGAAGACCCCGGCTGCCCCGGCTGCGCCGGGCGGCGGGGACATGGACTTCTGAGTCCAGGCTCCACGTCGTGGGGGCGGGCCGCGTCAGCGGTCCGCCCCTTCGTCATGTCGGCATCCGCCGCTGGTTGCGTCGTTTCTGCGCCTGACTGAACGGTTCCTGGGTCGACCTCGGCGCGTCCACCAGCGCCACGGGCTCCTCGGGAGACATGCCGTCGACCCCGTCCATTTCCGCCCGCTGCTCGGCGTCCCCGTAATCGAGCCGGGACACCGGGGTATGGGCGGAGAGATCCGGGGACGCCCAGGCGACCGAATGGAGATCGTCAACCGGTTCGTCATCTTTTGTCATGACTGCCTCCTCCACCGCAAACGGTAGGAGGCGGCGACCGATAACACGGGTAAATGGCGCGGTATCGATGCGAGCCGCTGCTGGTGCGGTGTGCGGTAGCGGCTCCTAGAGCTGCTTGCGGTAGAGGAAGAAGACCCGCTCGATCCGTGCCCCGGCGCTGGCCGCATAGAACGGCACCGGGCCGACCCAGCCGATCTCGGCCCGCAGGTGTCCGGCCGCCCGCTGGTCGCGTAGGCACCGGCGGAGCAGTACACCGCCGATCCCCAGTCCCTGAGCGGCGGGCGCGGTACCCATCGGCCCGAACCAGCTCGGCCGGGACGAACCGTACGCGGCGAAGCCGAGCAGTTCCGGCGCCCCGCCGCCGGTGGGCGTACGGACCGCGACGTGGCAGCCGGCGCCCTGCCGGCCGACCGAGTGCAGCAGCTCGGCGTCCCAACTGCCGCCGAAGGTCGACCGGGCGAACCCGGCCAGCATCTCCAGGTCGGCCGGCTCGGCCCGGCGTACCGTGACACCCTGCTCCGCCAGCCGCCGCTCGGCAGCCTCGGTGGAGCGCAGCGCCGGAGAGGACTCGGTGGAGAGGTCGGCGGTCATGTTCCAGGCGGTCCCCTCCGGGCTGTAGCCGAGCGCCAGCGCGGTGCAGACCGCCGGGGTGTACCGGACGTCGATGCCGGGCCAGACGTAGTGCGGCGGGTTGCCGACGATGCGTACCTGGGTCGCGCCGAGCCCGGCGAGCGCCTGCTCCAGCCGCGACACCAGGGCGCGGCCGATGCCCCGCCGTCGCCGCTCCGGGTGCACCGCGACCAGGTCGAGGTGGCCGGCGGTCGGGTCCGGGCCCCGGTCGGCCATCGAGCCGAGCGCGACCCCGGCGAGCGCGCCGTCCTGCCAGCCGAGCACCCCGACGGTACGCCGCGGCCCGGCGGCGCCCGGCAGCGGCGAGTCGTCCCGGAGCCGGGCCACGATCTCCGCCGCCTCGGCCGAGTCGTCAGGCAGGTCCAGCGCCGCCCGGCAGAGTTCCACCACTGCGGGTAGCTGGTCGTCGGTCAACTCGGTCAGGGACAGCTCGGCGTTCATGGTCGCCGACCATACCGAGCCCGGCCGACCCGACGCGGCCCGGTTCGGCCGGGCCGGGCCAGGGACCGGGCGCCGGCTACCGGTTCGGCTGGCCGAGTTGTCGGGCGGCCTGGACCGCCGCGTACGCGTCGACCAGCCCGGCACCGGTGATGTTCCGTTCCGAGCCACAGGTGTCGGTGTCCTGCCGCGACTGGAACGTCGGCTCGGCCGGGGTGGCGGTGTCGAGCAGGATGCGCCGGGTCGTCTCCAGGTCGCCGACCAGCGCCGGGTTGGCCGACCACATCAACGCGACCACCCCAGCCAGGTGCGGGGCCGCCATCGAGGTGCCGCTCAGCGTGCCGTACCCGCCACCGGGCAGTGCCGAGAGGACGTCGGCGCCGGGCGCGACCAGGTCCGGTTTGGGCAACCCGCCGGGCGCCGGGCCACGGCTGGAGAAGGAGGTGACCCGGCGCTGCCGGTCCACGGCGCCGACGGTGAAGACGTCCGGGTACGGTGCGGGCGGGTCGTCGACCGAGCCGCAGAACGAGCCGGTGTTGCCGGCGGCGGCGACGAAGAAGATCCCGGCCGCCGCGAGCGCCGAGGTGGCCGGCTGGAGGGTGTCCCGGGCGCAGCCCTCGATCGCCGGGCAGCCCCACGAGTTGCTGAGTACCTGGGGTGCCCGGTCCGGGCGGCCGCCGGTGAACGGGTCGGCACCGGGCGGGAACGGCGCCAGCATGAACTGGAGGCAGTCGAGGTAGCGCGCGGGGTTGCCCAGGTTCCGGTCGAGGTTCACGCAGCCGACCCACTCCGCTCCGGGCGCCACTCCGACCCGCTGGTGGCCGACGGCGGTGGCCAGGGTGTGCGTACCATGGCCGCCCAGGTCGGTGGGGGAGCGGGAGCCGTTCCACGGGTCGTACCAGGAGTCGTCACCGCCCCGGAAACCGGCGGAGAGCGCCGGGTGCCGGCCGTCCACACCGGAATCCGAACCACCCACCACGATGCCCGAGCCAGTGACGCCGAGCTGTGACCAGACCCGGTCCGCGCCGACGAGGCCGAGGTTCCAGCTCGGTACGGCCGGTGCCGGCTCGGCACCACGGCTCGGCGACCCGCTGGCCGGCAGCGGGCGCAACCGCTGGCTGACCAGTACCTGGTCGACGTCCGCCCGCCGGGACAGCCAGGCCCGCACCGCCGCGCCGCCGTCCACCTCGACCGCGTTGACCAGGTAGTACGGGGTGTAGTCCAGGTGCAGACGGTCCAGTTCCCGGCGCAGGTCCGCCTGGGACCGTTCGGCGGTCTCGACCAGTCGGCGGTACACCTCCCGACCCCGGGCCTGCCGACCGGCCGGGCCGGTCTGCGCCACCACCCCGGTCAGGTCCGCCTGCTCCCTGAGCACCACGAAGAGCCGTTCGCCGTGCCAGCCCGGGGAGCCGAGCCCGACGTACACCGCGCCGGTGGCGAGCAGCAGGACTCCGGACACGGCTGCGGCGACCGGGCGGCGCGGGGTGGCTGCGCCGGGGCGACCGAGGCCGACGCCGTACCCGATGCCGAGCAGCACCGCGATGGCGAGCGAGCCGGCGGCGGCGATGGCCGCCCAGAACGGCACGTCCCGGGCGGTGGAGAGCAGCAGCGTGATCTCCTCCGGATCGACCAGGGTCAGCGGCCCGGCGGCGGCGATGCCGACCAGCCAACCGACCGGGGCGGAGCCGACCGGCCGGAGCCCGGCTTCCGGCGTGCCGGCCCCGGCCGCCGACCGGGCCCGGGAGGTCACCCGCAGGGCGGCGAGCGCGAAACCGGCCGGCGGGAGGACGAGCAGCGCGCCGAGTTGCGCACCGGACTGGCCGATCCCGCCCGCGACCAGCGCCAGTGTCACTCCGGCCACCAGCCCGCCGACCAGGACCAACCGGGCCCCGCCCACCGGGCGCCCCGGGGCCGGGCCGCCGCTGCGGCTCGGGGCGGACCGCTCGTAACCGGCCCAGAAACGTCCATCCAGGACGGTGGCGGCCAGCCAGCCCACCGCGGCCGAGGCGAGCAGTCCGCACACCGTCTCCAGTGCGCCGCCCAGGGCGCCGACCCAGACCCAGGGCAGCAGCAGGGCGAGCCCGGCGGCCACGGCCAGACCGATCGCGGCCGGCTCCGGCCGGACCTGCGCTGCCCGGAGCCGCTCCGGTCGGCTGACGAGGCGTCGGATCAGCAGGGCGCCCAGTCCGGCCACCCCGGCCAGCCCGGCGAGATAGACCTCCGGGAGGGTGAGCGGTACCGCCCGGAGCAGCCCGAGCGTGCCGAGCGCGATCGCGCCGAGCAGCCAGGCGCGGCCGGCGGCCCGGACGGCCGGGGAGCGGGGCAGCGCGGCCAGCAGTCCGGCCGGTACCCCGACGAGCAGCGCGGTCACGACGCCGGTCACCGGCCACAGCCAGTCCTGCCGATCCAGGCCGGAGACGAGCAGGACCTGCTCGACGAGCCAGCCGACGGTCTGGCCGCCGGCGGTGACGCCGACCGCCCAGACTCCGACCAGCGCGGCGGCGACGACCGGCCAGACCCCGCCGCCGGCAACCGGCACCGGCCGGACCCGCGCTGCCGGCCACGGCGGGTGCGGCCCGCCGGACCAGGGTTGGTGCGGAACTGCCGGCCACGGCTGGTGCGGGGCCGGCGGCCAGGGCGGGGTGGGCGGGGACGGCGGGGTGGGCGGGGACGGCGGGGTGGGCGGGGACGGCGGGGACGGTTCGTCGGGCGGCGGTGGCGGACCATCCTGCATGTCCGAACAGTACGACGCCGCCCGGCCACCGCCGACCTCGGCCGGCTACGGTACGACGGCGTTCAGCTCTCCGGCTCCGGCTCGGCGGTGGCGTTGCGCAGTCGGCTCACCAGCTGCTCCAGCGCGGCGACCTCGGCACGCAGGGCGGCCCGGCCCTGCCGGGTGAGCCGCAGCCACGTGCAGGGCCGGCGTCCCTCGTACCCCTTGATCACCCGGAGCAGTTCGGCCTGTTCGAGGATGCGCAGGTGCCGGTTGAGGTTGCCGTCGGTCAACCCCAGTTCGTCCCGGAGGGTGGCGAACTTGCACTCCCGGGTCTCGCTGAGCACGGTGAGGATGCCGAGGCGCACCCGCTGGTGGACGGTGTCGTCCAGGGCCAGTGCCGGATGCGCCGGAGCCGGCCGGTCGTCAGGCATCGCGGACGTGTCTGGTGCGGGCCACGCGTACGGCGGCGAAGACGACGAGCGGCAGTGCCATCAGCACAAGGTAGTGCCCGGGCCGGAGCGAGAGTTGGCCGCCGAGTGAACCGGACTGGCCGCCGAGGATGTCGGTGACCCAGGGCGGCAGGTAGCCCAGCGGGAACGTGCCGCACAACCAGACCGAGAGCAGGGCGATCCAGATCCCGGCGGCGGCGAGACCCGGGCTGCGCTCGGCCCAGGCGAGTGCCAGTACGGCCACCGCGACCGGGAGCAGCGGGGTCAACAGCCCCGGCCAGAACCAGTCCGGTGCTGCGCCCAGCGCACCGGACGGAGCCTCCGTCTCCGGTACCGCCGCGAGGACCGCGAGCAGCAGCAGCATCCCGAGCCCGGCAGCGGCGAAGATCGGCCAGGAGACCCGCAGGCCGAGTCGCCGGGCGCGCAGGGTGTACCAGGCGGCGGCCGTGGCGACCAGCAGCGGGGTGCCGACGAACCAGAAGGCGTACGACAGGACCGGGTGCCGCTGCTCGTCGGGGAGTCCGGCCCAGTAGGGATGGTCGATGCGCAGCGCGGTCGGCTGCCCGAAGGGCATCCGGTAGAGGGCGATGCTGGCCAGCAGCAGTACGGCGACGGCGAGTGCCGGCAGCCACGCCCCGCCGTGGGTCCGGGTGCGGGTGCGACTGCGCAGCCGGTCCAGCTCGGCCAGGATCTCGGCGGGCCGTTCCTCGTCGGTGGAACTCATCGTCGCCTCCTCAACTTTGCATCAGCGCTTTACTCTGCGATGCAAAGTCTACGGCCGCTGTCAATCCTCCGCCGTCGACACCGCCCGAAGTGACACCCGGAAAGCCCGTGCCGGTCGCCGCTGCGGCTACCGTGGACAGGTGCGTGACCCCAACCTTTCCCGGAACACGGCCAGCCGGCTCTCCCCGTCCCGCCGCGCCGCCGACCTGCGCCGGCTCCGGAGCGAGCGGTTCGACGTACTCGTCATCGGCGGTGGGGTGACCGGCGCGGGCGCCGCGCTCGACGCCGCCTCCCGGGGGCTCAAGGTGGCCCTGGTCGAGGCCCGCGACTTCGCCTCCGGCACCTCCAGCCGGTCCAGCAAGCTGATCCACGGCGGGCTGCGCTACCTGGAGCAACTGGAGTTCCACCTGGTCCACGAGGCGCTGACCGAACGTGGCCTGCTCGCCACCCGGCTCGCCCCGCACCTGGTGCGCCCGGTGCCGATCCTGGTCCCGTTGCCGCCCGGCACCGGCCCGGCCGGGTTGGCCGGCCGGGCCTGGCGGCGCTCCTACTACGGCACCGGGGTCGCGGCGTACGACGCCTTCGCCGGGATCTTCGGCGGCGGGCGGGGGATGCCGCTGCACCGGCACCTCACCCGCGAGGGAGCCCGGCGGACCTTCCCCAGCCTGCGCGCCGACGCCATCGCCGGGGCCATCCGCTACTACGACGGGCAGGTCGACGACGCCCGCCTGGTGGTCACCCTGGCCCGCACCGCGGCCAGCCTCGGCGCGGCGATGGTGACCAGCGCCCGCGTCGTCGGCCTGACCCGGCAGGCCCGCGAGGTGACCGGGGTACGGGTCCGGGACATGGAGGCACCGCCCGGCTCCCCGGACGCCGAGTTCGAGGTACGCGCCCGCACCGTCATCGCCGCCACCGGGGTGTGGAGCGACGACATGTCCGAACTGCTCGGTGACGTCGGGGTGCGGCGCGGCCTGCGGGTCCGCGCCTCCAAGGGGGTGCACCTGGTGGTGCCCCGCTCGGCGATCACCGGCGAGGCCGGGCTGATCCTGCGTACCCCGACCTCGGTGCTCTTCGTGATCCCGTGGGGCGGGCACTGGATCATCGGCACCACCGACACCGACTGGCGGCTCGACCGGGCCCATCCGGCGGCCTCGGCCCGGGACATCGACTACCTGCTCGACCAGGTCAACACCGTGCTGGACCGGCCGCTCACCACCGCCGACATCGAGGGCGTCTACGCCGGGCTGCGCCCACTGCTCAGCGGCGAGGCAGACTCGACCTCCAAGCTCTCCCGGGAGCACGCGGTCTACGAGCCGATGCTCGGGCTGCTGCTGGTGGCCGGCGGCAAATACACGACGTACCGGGTGATGGCCGCCGACGTGGTCGACCGGGCCGCCCGCCGGCTCGGCGGGGTACGCCCGTCCCGCACCGCCGACCTGCCGCTGCTCGGCGCCGACGGCTACGCCGCGCTGTGGCGGGACCGGGCCGACCTGGCCCGCCGGCACGGCGTACCGGCCGGGGTGGTCGAACACCTGCTGGAGCGGTACGGCAACCTCACCACCCACCTGCTGGACATGGTCGACGCCGACCCGCTGCTCGGCTCCCCGCTGGCCGGAGCCCCGGAATACCTCGCCGCCGAGGTGGCGTACGCGGCCCGGGCCGAGGGGGCGCTGCACCTCGACGACGTGCTGACCCGGCGTACCCGGATCTCGTTCGAGACGCCGCACCGGGGCGTCGAGTCGGCCGAGCAGGCAGCCGAGATCATGGGCCGGGTGCTCGGCTGGGACGCCCCGGTCCGGGCCCGCGAGATCGAGCACTACCTCGCCCGGGTGCAGGCGGAACGGCAGTCCCAGCGGATGCCGGACGACGCCACCGCCGACGCCGCCCGGCTGGGGGCGCCGGACGTCCGCGGTTTCGCCTTCGACCGGGGCGCCGGCGCCGGCCTCGACGGGGTGGA
The DNA here is from genome assembly GCF_053764795.1 of Plantactinospora sp. DSM 117369. Lineage (NCBI taxonomy): Bacteria > Bacillati > Actinomycetota > Actinomycetes > Micromonosporales > Micromonosporaceae > Plantactinospora > Plantactinospora sp. DSM 117369. The sequence continues at coordinate 644,868 of NZ_CM132446.1, forward strand.
GTTGCCCGGCTGACCGGTTCCGTGTGCCGCCGGTCCGGCAAGCCGGGGGAGCGCGGGGCGTCGCCGGGGCCGCCGGACGGCGGCCCCGGCGGTCACAGCACCTTGCCGGGGTTGAGCAGCCCGGTCGGGTCGAGCGCGTCCTTGACGGCCCGGTGCACCCGCAGGCCCACCGGTCCGATCTCCCGGGCCAGCCAGTCCCGTTTCAGCAGGCCGACCCCGTGCTCGCCGGTGCAGGTGCCGCCGAGCGAGAGACCGAGTTCCATGATCGCGTCGAACGCTCGCCGGCCCCGCTCCAGGTTCGCCGGGTCGGCCCGGTCGACCACGATGTTCGGATGCATGTTGCCGTCCCCGGCGTGCCCGACCACGCCGATCGGCACGTCGTACTCGGCGGAGATCCGGGCCACCCCGTCGAGCAGCGCCGCCAGCGCGTCCCGGGGTACGGCCACGTCGTCGATGACCAGCCCGCCGTTGCCGTCCGGATAGCTGTCGGCGGCGAACCGTTCCATCGCCGGGTGCGCCAGCCGACGGGCCGCCAGCAGCGCGGCCGCCTCCTCCGCGTCGGTGGCGGCGAAGACCTCGTCGGCGCCGCTCGCCGTGCAGACCTCGGCCAGTACCGCGAGGTCGGCGGCGGCCCGGGTGCCGGTGTCGGCGGCGGCCAGCAGCAGCGCCTCGGCGTCGGTCCGCAACCCCATCGGCCGGTACGCCTCGATCGCGCCGAGGTGGGTGCGGTCCAGCAGCTCCAGCAGGCTCGGGCTGAGCCCCCGGGCGGAGATCTCCGCGACCGCCCGGCCGGCGGCGGTGGTCGACGGAAAGACCGCGACCAGGGTCAGCGACTCCTCGGCGGCCGGGCGGAGCGAGACGGTCACCTCGGTGATCACCCCGAGGGTGCCCTCCGAGCCGACGAAGAGCCGGGTCAGGTCGTATCCGGCGACCCCCTTGGCGGTACGCCGTCCGGTGCGCAGTATCTCGCCGTCGGCCAGCACCACCTCCAGACCGAGGATGTACTCGGTCGTCACGCCGTACTTGACGCAGCACATCCCGCCCGCGTTGGTCGCCACGTTGCCGCCGATGGTGGACGACTCCCAGGAGCCGGGGTCGGGCGGATAGCGCAGGCCGTGCTTGGCGACGGCGCCGGCCAGGGTGGCGTTGACCACCCCCGGCTGGACCACCGCGATCCGGTTCACCGGGTCGACCTCGCGGATCTCGTCCATCAACACCGTGGAGAGCACCACGGCTCCGTCGACCGCGTTGGCCGCACCGGCCAGTCCGGTCCGGGCCCCCTGCGGTACCACCGGTACCCGGTGGGCGGCCGCCGCCCGGACCACCGCGACCACCTCCTCGGTGGTCCGGGGCCGGACCACCACGGCCGGCATGCCGGCCACGCAGAGGTCGGCCTCGTCACGCTGGTGGCCGCGGAGCAGGTCGGGATCGGTCAGTACGGCGGACTCGCCGAGCGCCGCCCGCAGGTCGTCGAGAAGATCCGGCATGCCTGGCAGGCTAGCCGCCCGGGAGTACGCCGACCACGGCCGTTTCCGGCCGTCCGGGGACACCTCGGACCACCGCCGTCGGCCGGCACAGTTGCCCTCCGGACGGGTTCGGCGGGTTCGTCAGTGGGTAGTCCCCGCCATGCGCTCCGTCCGGGACACCGTGGCCAAAACGCCCGTGGAGCTCGATCGGGAGCGGATCGCCAACCTGGCGAAGGAGTTCCGACAACGGTCCCGGGCCACCGTACGGGACCGCTGGCACGCCGTACGGTTCAACCTGGTGCTCGCCCTCCAGGCGGGGGTGGCGGCCGCGCTGGCCTGGGTCGGCTCGCACGAGTTCCTGGGCAACCCGTCGCCGGTCTTCGCACCGATCTCCGCGATCGGTACCCTCGCCTCCTCGGTCGGCCAGCGGCTCCGCCGGACCGTCGAGCTGATCATCGGTGTGGCGGTCGGCATCGGGCTCGGCGACGCCCTGGTCTTCGCCGCCGGCACCGGGCCCTGGCAGCTCGGCGTCATCGTGTTCCTGGCGATCGTGGTGACCATCTTCCTCGGCGGCGGTCCGGCGGTGGTGACCCAGGCGGCGGCGACCGCCGTGCTGATCGTGACCGTCGACATGCCGCACGAGGCCAACATCGAGTCGCCCCGGGTCATCGACGCGCTGATCGGCGGCTTCGCCGGGCTCGTGGTGATCGCACTGGTGCTGCCGTTGAACCCGTTACGTGTGGTGGACCGGGCGGCCCGGCCGGCGCTGGGCCGGCTCACCGAGGAACTCTCCGAGACGGCGGAGGCGATCAAGTCCCGGGACGCGCCCCGGGCGCAGGCCGCGCTGGACCGGCTGCGCGAGGTGGAGCGGCACCTCCAGGGCTTCGAGGAGGCGCTGGAGGGCGGCCGGGAGACGTCGATCCTGTCACCGGTGCGCTGGCACCGCCGGGGAGCGCTGACCCAGTACGTGGAGAGTTCCGAGTACATCGAGCACGCCGTGCACAACAGCGGGACCCTGATCCGGCGGGCGGTCACCGCGCTGGAGGACGATGAGCCGATCCCGGAGGAGATGTCGAACGCGGTGGCGCTGCTCGCCGAGGCGGTACGGCTGCTGCGCAAGGACCTCGGGCTCGGGGTACGCCCGGAGGCAGCCCGGGAGCAGGCGTTGCAGGCGATCGGCCAGGCCGGTCGGGCGTACGCCGAGGGCGTCGGGTTCTCCGGCAGCGTGGTGATCGCACAGGTGCGTACCACCGGCAGTGACCTGCTCCGGGCCACCGGCATCGAGCGGCTGGAGGCGAACCAGCTCGTCCGCCGGGCGGCGGGCGGGCATGCCGGCGAGGCCGCCGCGGAGGCCGCCCGGCAGCCCGGGACCAGAGCCTCGGACCGGCCCTCCGACACCCCCTCCTCGGAGGCGGGCCCCGCACGGTAGCTCAGCGGATGGCGGACAGGGCGGTGAGCAGCCGGTCGACCTGCGCGGCGGTGCTGCCCAGCCCGATGCTCGCGCGCAGTGCGGTCGGCGGCAGGTCGCGCCGCCCGCTCCGGGTCGCCGCCTCGGCGAGCAGCCGCCGGGCCAGCGGATGCGCACAGAACAGCCCGTCCCGCAGCCCGATCTGCCAGTGCTGGGCGAGGTCGGCCGCGACCGTCGCCGAGTCCCGGCCGGCGACCACGAACGACACGATGCCGACCCGGGGCGCGTCCGCGTCGAAGGTACGCAGTTCGACCACGTCCGGCAGGGCGGCGAGCCCGGACCGCAGCCGGGTGAGCAGGGCCTGCTCGTGTGCGTACAGCGCGTCGCGGTCCGCCTCGGACAGGGCGGCGCAGACCGCGGCCAGCGCCACCGCGCCGAGCAGGTTGGGGGTGCCGGCCTCGTGCCGGCCGGGCCCGTCGGCCCAGCGCACGTCATGGGTGGCCGCCCCGACCCCGAGAGTCGCCCCGCCACCGGCCAGGTACGGCGGGGCGGCGTCCAGCCAGTCGGCCCGTCCGGCCAGTACGCCGATCCCGAACGGCGCGTACAGCTTGTGTCCGGAAACGGCCACGTAGTCGACCGCCAGGGCGGTGATGTCCAGTTCGGCGTGCGGGGCGAGCTGGGCGGCGTCCAGCGCGATCCGCGCGCCGTGCCGGTGGGCGACCCGGGCCAGTTCGGCGACCGGCCAGCACTCGCCGGTGACGTTGCTGGCCCCGGTCACCGTGACCAGGATCGGTGCGCCGCCGCCGCTGCCCCGACGCAGTTCCCGCAGCGCCGCGTCGACCGCCCGGACGGCGTCCCCGGCCGAGCCGGGCACCGGCAGCCGGACCGTACCGGCGGGCCAGGGCAGCAGGTTGGCGTGGTGCTCGGCCGCGAAGGTCACCACCCGGGCGCCGGGCGGCAGGGCCCGGGCCAGCAGGTTGAGCGCGTCCGTGGTGTTGCGGGTGAAGACGACGTGGTCGCCCGCGCGTACCCCGAGGAAGTCGCCGACATCCTGCCGGGCCCGCTCGTACGCCAGCGTGCTGCGCCGGGAGAGCGCCCCGGCGCCCCGGTGCACGCTGCCGTACCAGGGCAGCAGTTCGGCCACCGCGTCGGCGGCGGCCCGCGCGCACGGCGCGGTGGCGGCGTAGTCGAGGTTGACCTGTCCCGGCACCCCGAGCACCCCGAGCGGTCCGGTCGCGGCGACCCCGGCCGCTGTGACGCCCGGCGTTGCCGGCGCGGTCGGCGTGGCTGGCGTGGCCGCGCCGGTCGGCCGGGCGGGGACGGAAACGAGGCTGGTGCTCATCGGGCATACCTCCGGTGTCCAGGGACCCCGGAGTCGGGCGGGAACGGGGTCCGCGCTTGCCCGGTGCGGACGTGCACCGAGCCCGGTCATCACCCGGGGCACCCCACCGCGAACCTCGACGAGGGTTGCCGGCCAGCAAGCCGGGGCTTGGACGCTGGCACTCGTGACCTGCCAGGAAGCATAGCCGGGCCGGATGTGGTCCGGCCCGGCTGTCCGGAGGAACTACGCTGATCACATGGCCGACACCCCGCCCGGTGCGGCGGCGCCCCAGCCGCCGTCGCCGACTCCGCCGTGGCCGCCCGCCCCGGCGCAGCAATTCCCGCAGCCGGCCGGCACCGCGCCGGAGGTGGCGCAGGGCACCGTGCCGGAGGTGGCGGCGACGTCCGAGCGGCGGAGCCTGGCCCGTCTGCTGACGGTGATCGGGGCGATCACGCTCATCGTCGTCTGCGCGGTGCTGATGGCCTGGGAGCTGGTGTCGCCGGCCGGGGTCACGCCGCCGCTGATCGGGCTGGCCGCGGCGGCGCTGCCGGTGCCGGTGCTGGTCGCCTGCTTCCTCTGGCTCGACCGGTACGACCCGGAGCCGGTCAAGTATCTCGCCTTCTGCCTGGGCTGGGGCGCGGCGGTCTCCACCTTCGCCGCACTGCGGACCAACACCTTCGCGGCCGACACCCTGGAACTGCCCCTCCCGGTGGTCGGGGTGCTGGTCGCGCCCTTCATCGAGGAGCTGACCAAGGCGCTCGGGCCGCTCCTGCTCCTGCTCTACCAGCGCCGCAAGTGGTCCGGGATCACCGACGGCATCGTCTACTGTGGCCTGTCAGCGGTCGGTTTCGCCATGGTCGAGAACATCCTCTACTTCGGCCTGCACGGCTATGCCGAAGGCGTCGACCAGTACGGCCCGGCCACCGGTGCGCAGAACGTCTTCGGCATCTTCATCCTGCGGGTCCTGATCAGCGGCTTCGCGCACCCGCTCTTCACCTCGATGACCGGGATCGGGCTCGGCATCGCCGTCCGGTCGGCCAGCCGCCCGATCCGGATCCTCGCCCCGCTCGCCGGCCTGCTGCTGGCGATGATGCTGCACGGCGCCTGGAACCTGGCCGCGACCCTCACCCAGCTCACCGGGGAGCCGCTGATCCTGCTCTACAGCTACCTCGGACTGATGGTGCCGATCTTCCTGGGCGTGGTCGGCCTGGCCGTCTGGGTCCGTAGCTGGGAGGGGCGGCTCACCCAACGCCGGCTCCCCGACTACGTGTCGACGGGGTGGCTCACCCCGCCCGAGCTGGCCGCGCTCGGCACCCTCGGCCGGCGGCACGCGGCCCGGCGCTGGGCCCGGCGGATCGCCGGTGACGAGGGGGTCAAGGCGATGCGGGCGTTCCAGATCTCGGCGACCCGGCTCGCCCTGCTCCGCGACGGGCTGGTGCGCGGGCTGGAGCGCCGGCCGGAGCGGCTCGCCGGGCGGCTCGCCGAGGAACGCCGGCTGCTCGACGCGATCCAGGCCGCCCGCAAGGTCTTCGTGGGGCGCGATCCGCAGGCACCGGCCGGCATCTGGGACGGCTCCCGATACCACCTGTCGTTCCCGGACGGCTCCCGCCGGAGCCTGCCGGCTCCGGCCGAGCCGGTGGTGCCGATCCCGGTGGTCCTGGTGGCGCCGCCGCGCCCGCTGGCTCCGGTCGGCCCCGGCTATCCACCCTCGGGATACGGCGGGCCGCCATCCCCTTACCCCGGCACACCGGGCCCGTACGGCGGGCCACCCGCACCCGCACTCGGCCCCGGGCCGGTCGGGTCCTGGCCGGACCCGTACCGGCGCTGAGCGGGTCCGCCTCGCCGGGACACTGAACCTTTTTCAACCTGAACCGCGCGGCGCTCGGGCACCGCGTCCGACCTTGCGGTCCGTCGGACCGCAAGGGGAGGTTGAAAAGGTTCACTGAGCGGGTCGGTCGTCAGTGGGCGCGGGCGGAACGGCGCGTCACAGGTAGAGGCCGGTGGAGTCGGTCTCCACCCGCCGGGCGGCCACCGCATGCACGTCGCGCTCGCGGAGCAGGACGTACTCCCGGCCGTGCAGTTCGACCTCGGACCGGTCGTCGGGGTCGAAGAGCACCCGGTCACCGGAGACGATGGAGCGCACGTTCGGACCGACACCCACCGCGGTCGCCCAGGCCAGCCGCCGCCCCATCGAGGCGGTCGCCGGGATGACGATGCCGGCGGTCGAGCGGCGCTCGCCCTCGCCGCCGTCCGCCCGGACCAGCACCCTGTCGTGCAGCAGGCGGATGGGCAGGCCGTTGTCGTTGTTTTCCTCGGCGGTCACGACCGGAACGGTACCGTGTGCCGCCACCAGGCAGGTTGGTGGCCGTCACCCCGCCGGCCGCACCGTGCCGGCCCGTGCTGGTGCGGCTACCGTAGGAAGGCCGATTCCGCCGTGGGAGGTGCGCTTGCGCCGTTTCGAGCAGCTACGAGCAAGGATCCGTAACGCGTATGCGTCCGGGCGGTCGTCGGGCTCGTCCGGGGGAGCCGGTCCGGTGCGGAGCCGTCCGGCGGCCGCGCCCGAGCCGGCGCCCGCGTCGACGCCGGCCGGGGGTGAACCGGTCGCCGACCTGCACCCGTCGACGTCGAGCCGGGACGACGCGGACGTACCGCACGCGCTGCGGATCGCCGCCGCCTGGTCGTGGCGACTGATCGTGATCGGTCTCGTCGCCTGGGCGCTGCTGCGGGTGGTCGGCACGATCCGGATCGTGATCATTCCGTTGGCGATCGCCCTGTTGCTCTCCGCCCTGCTGGCCCCGCTGGTCAGCCTGCTGCTGCGGGCCCGCTTCCCGCGGTCCCTGGCCACCGCGGTGGTGCTGGTCGCTGGCCTGGCCGCCGTGGTCGGCACGCTCACCCTGGTGGTCAACGAGTTCATCCAGGGCGTACCGGACCTGAGCCGCAACGCCACCAGCGGCATCCGGCAGATCCAGGAGTGGCTGAAGACCGGTCCGCTGCACCTGTCGGACAACCAGCTCAACTCGTACATCGAGCAGGGCGAGCAGTGGATCAACGAGAACACTCAGGCGTTGACCAGCGGGGCGGTCTCCACCGCCGCGACCGTGGCCGAGTTGCTCACCGGGGCGCTGCTGGTGCTCTTCGCCACCTTCTTCTTCCTCCGGGACGGCGAGAAGATCTGGCGGTTCCTCGTCCGGCTGCTCCCGCTGGCCGCCCGGTGGCGGGTCGACGACGCCGGCCGGGCCTCCTGGGCGACGCTGGTCGCGTACGTCCGGGCGACCGTACTCGTCGCGTTCATCGACGCGGTCGGGATCGGCATCTTCCTGGTGATCTTCGACATCCCGTTCGCGTTTCCGCTGGCCGCGCTGGTCTTCCTCGGCGCGTTCATCCCGATCGTCGGGGCCACCCTCTCCGGTGCGGTGGCGGTGCTGGTGGCCCTGGTCGACAGCGGCTGGGTGAGCGCGCTGATCATCCTCGGCGTGGTGATCGGGGTCCAGCAGGTCGAGGGGCACATCCTGCAACCGCTGATCATGGGTCGGGCGGTGGCGATCCACCCGCTCGCGGTGATCGTCGGCATCGCCGCCGGGGTGGTGCTGGCCGGCATCGTCGGCGCCCTGGTCTCGGTACCGCTGATCGCGGTGCTCAACACCGCGGTCCGTCGACTCGCGCACCGCCGGCCGCCGGAGGTGCCGCCGGACGCCGTGGTGGTCGCCGCGAAGGCCCCCTAGCGCGTAGTCGCCGCGAAGGCCGGTCGGTCCCGGTCGCGCCGGTCGGTGGCGGTCGCGGTCAGGACTTGCCGAGCCGCTCCAGGGCGCCCCGGGCGACCTCCGGCCGGGTGGTGTACCAGAACGGCGGCAGCGACTTCCGCAGGAACGCGCCGTACCCCCGGGCGGTCTCCAGCCGGGAGTCGAGTACCGCCACCACGCCCTTGTCGCCGGTCGACCGGATCAGCCGGCCGACTCCCTGGGCCAGGCGTACGGCGGCGATCGGCACGCTCACCGAGGCGAAGCCCGAGCCGCCCGACGCGTCCACGGCCGCGGCCCGGGCCGCCGCCAGCGGCTCGTCCGGGCGCGGGAACGGCAGCCGGTCGATCACCACGAGCTGGCAGGAGTCGCCGGGCACGTCCACGCCCTGCCAGAGCGACATCACCCCGAACAGGCAGCTCGCCCGCTCCTGCCGGAACCGGCGGACCAGCAGCGGCAGCGCCTCCTCGCCCTGGAGCAGGATCGGCAGGTCGGTACGGGCCCGGAGCAGCTCGGCGGCCTGCAACGCGGCCCGGCGGGACGAGAACAGCCCCAGGGTACGGCCGCCGAGCGCGCCCACCAGCCCGAGCAGTTCCTCACCGGCCGCCGCCGGCAGGCCCGAGGCGCTGGGCCGGGGCAGGTGTGCGGCGACGTAGAGGATGCCCTGGCGCGGGTAGTCGAACGGGGATCCGACGTCGAGTGAACGCCAGCCGGCGTCACCCCCCGACCCGTCCGCCTTGGCAGACCCCGCCTTCGAGGAGTCCACTTTCGAGGGGTCCGGTTTCGAGGCGGTGTCCCGGTGAGCGGCCCCGGGCTGGTCCTCGGCGCTCGGCTGCCCCGCCCGGGCCGCCCCGGCACCGGGTGGCGCCGCGTCGGGTCGTACGGTGCGCAGCGCCGCCGCCCGGGGGTGCGGACGGGTCGGATCGACTCCCGGGTCCGCCGGGGCGGCCAGCCCGAGGGCCCGGGCCACGGTGTCGAACCGGCCGCCGAGGGCGAGCGTGGCCGAGGTGGCGACGACGGTGCGGTCCTCGTACAGGTGGGTGGCGAGGGTGCCGGCCACGGAGAGCGGGGCGACGACCAGGGCCCGCCGGCCCGCGCCGCCGCCGTCCGGCTTCTCCACCCAGGCCACGTCGTGGTCGGCCTCCTCCAGCAGCCGCTGGGCGGTCTTCGACAGGTCGTCGAGTACGGCCTTGGCCTGCTGCTTGCGGACCGGGTCGGGATCGTCGGCCTTGACGTCGCCGATCTTCTCCAGTGCCGCCCGGGTCGCCGCGTCCAGCAGCGTGCACGCCTCGCGCAGCGGGGCCGGCAGCTCGCCGGTGATCCGCCCGGCCGGTGCCTCGGCGAGCCCGACCGCCAGCGAGTCGCCGGCCGCCACCAGCGATTCGGCCAACTCCGGGGTGAGCAGGGGCCGGCTCCGCCGGGCGGCCCGGTCGATCAGCTCCGGAATCAGTTCCGCCTGGGCCGCCGAGGAGACCCGGTCGGCCAGCTCGTGCGCCTCGTCGATCACCAGCAGCTTGTGCGGCGGCACGATGTGCCGGCCGGCGAGCATGTCGACGGCGAGCAGGCTGTGGTTGGTCACCACCACGTCCGCCTCCCGGGCCCGGGCCCGGGACGCCTCGGCGAAGCACTCGGTGCCGTACGGGCAGCGGGCGGCGCCGACACACTCCCGGGCCGGCATCGAGACCAGTCGCCACGCCTGGTCGTCGACGCCTGGGTCGAGCTCGTCGCGGTCGCCGGTCCCGGTCTCCATCGCCCAGTCCCGGATCCGCTCGATCTGCTTGCCCAGCCGGCCCGCCTCGCCGAGCCACTTCGTCCCGCCACCGCCCCGGCCCGGCGTGTCGAAGAGGGCGTCCTCCGGCTCGTCCTCTGTGGAGTTCTCCAGCCGGGCCAGGCAGAGGTAGTGGTGCCGGCCCTTCAGCACCGCGAAGGTCGGCCGCTGGCCGAGGACCGGGGTGACCGCGTCGGCCAGCCGGGGCAGGTCGTGGTCGACGAGCTGGGACTGGAGCGCGAGGGTGGCCGTGGAGACCACCACCGGGCCGTCGACGGTCAGCGCCGGGGCGAGGTACGCCAGCGACTTGCCGGTGCCGGTGCCGGCCTGCACCAGCAGGTGCTCGCCGGAGAGGATGCTCTCCTCGATCGCGGTCGCCATCTGCTGCTGGCCCGGCCGGGCGTTGCCGCCCGGCACCGCACCGACCGCCGCGGCGAGCAGCTCCGCGCCGCTGGGGCGGTCGCCTCGGCGCCGTCGGCGGGACCGGGGCGCCGGGGGACGGCCGGAGTCCGCCGCCTCGGAGTCGATCAGGGTGGGGGCGCTGGCGTCGGTGGCGGGCACGGTCACCGTGCGACCGTACCCGCCGAACCCGACACCGCCGCGCCGCCTCGCCCCGGCGGGTCCGCGGCCCGGCCGGATCGGTGCCCGGACCAGGGTGCGGGCCCGGATGATGTTGTCGATTTCGACGCCTGCCGGACGCTTCACGCACCGCGCGTATTGGGTGACATCGGCTAGGGTGCGGGCATGTCGAGCGATGTGGTCCGAGTCGTCTACCGCAAGTACGACGGCACCGCACACCGGGACTACCCCGCCCGCAGACTGACCGAGGACGACCTGGGCGTGTGGCTCGGTGTGACCGCCGGGACGGAGTCGGTCTACCACGGTCGCCCCTCGGTGGAACAGATCCCGTTCGTGTTGCTGGTGCCGCACGACGCGTGGTGGAGCGCGATGTTCAACCCGCCGCCGCGGACCAGCGAGGTCTACTGCGACATCGCCAGCCCGGCCCGCTGGGAGGGGGACACCGTGCACCTGATCGACCTCGACCTCGACGTGGTGCGTCGGCGCGGCACCGGTCTGGTGGAGCTGCGCGATGAGGACGAGTTTGCCGAGCACCGGGTCCGGTTCGGCTATCCGGAGGAGACGGTGGCGCAGGCCCGGGCCGCGGCGGAGTGGCTCTACGTCGCGCTCGGCGACGGCACCGAGCCGTTCGCGTCGGCGTACCGGAAGTGGCTGGCGCTGGTGGTCTGAGCCCGGCGCCCGCGCGGCCCGGCCGGCTGCGGACGCCGCGCGGCGCCGGCTATTCGCGCTGGAACTGCCAGGGGTGCTCGTCCGCGCCGATCCGGGGCACCCGGGCCAGCTTCTCCGGGTTGAGCTGGTGGTAGGCGGCGGTGATCCGGCCGTCGGCGACGGTGAACCACATGATGCCGTGCAGCGGCAGGCCGGGCCGGTAGTCCGCCTCGATCTGGAATCCGAGCGTGCCGTTGACGAGTACCGGCCGCATCCGCAGGTCGTGGGTGTCCCAGGCGGCCCGGCGCATCAGCCCGAGGGCGAACCGGGCCACCTTGACCGCGCCGACCACCGGATGCCGCGCGGTCGGGAAGAGGCCGCCGCCGTCGCCGACGAAGACCACGTCCGGGGCGAGGACCTCGAGCAGCCGCTCGGGTTCGCCGGACTCGACGGCGTGCAGGAACGCGCTGACCAGCCGCTGGTGTTCGGCCGGGTCGGCGGAGTGGCGCGGGCCGTCCTCGGTGACCGCGCGCCGGGCCCGGGAGGCGAGCTGCCGGGCGGCGGCCGGGCTGGTCGCCAGCACCGTGGCGATCTCCGCGAAGGGTACGGCGAAGACGTCGTGCAGCACGAACGCGACCCGCTGCTCCGGGGTGAGCCGTTCCAGCACGGTCAGCAGGGCGATGCTGACCTGCTCGGTGTGCGCGGCCCGCTCGGCCGGGTCGGGGGCGAACCCGTCCGCCCCGCCGGCCGACCCGGGCAGCCGGCTGACGATCGGCTCCGGCAGCCACTCACCGTGGTACGACTCCCGGCGTACCCGGGCCGAGCGGAGCACGTCGAGGCAGATCCGGGCGGTGGCGGTGGTGAGCCAGCCCCGCAGGTCGCGTACCTCGGCGCGGGCCTGCGGGGTGCCCAGGGCACCGGCGCAGCGCAGCCAGGTCTCCTGTACGGCGTCCTCCGCCTCCGCCCGGGTGCCGAGCATCCGGTACGCGACCATGGTGAGGTGGTCCCGTTCGGCCTCGAACTCGCTGGCCAGATCCCGCACCGCTGCCTCCCCCGCCGCCGTACGTCCTCCCGCGAGGTTAGCGCCGACCGCGGGGCCGGCAGCCGGCCGTACCGGTCCGGTTTCGGCCGGACCGGGAGGTCAGGACCGCCCGGTGCGTCGATGGGCGGGTGCCGGCGCGGCGAATCTCACACCGGCGGCGGTGTCGGGCCGTTCGGTCGGGTTCGTGCCGGCCTGTCGACGATAAAGGTGAACAGCAGATGAATGCCAGGTGAACCGCCCCTGACCAGGGGTGGGCGGGCGAAAACTCCGATCCGAGGTTTCCTAGCATTCCCCAGGGGCAGCCTCTTGCGGCCCGCCACCCGTCCGCCGACGCAACGAGGTCCGTGCCGTGAAGTTTTCCCTCCGCCCCTCCGAGGGCGCGTTCTACGAGTTGTTCAGCAGAGCCGCTCAGAACCTCGTGCGGGGTACCGAGCTGCTGAACGAGCTGGCGCTGCCCGGGGTCGACGTGCAGTCGGTCAGCGAGCGGCTCACCGAGGTCGAGCACGACAGCGACCAGATCACCCACGAGCTGTACAAGAAGATCAACTCCACCTTCGTCACGCCGTTCGACCGGGAGGACATCTACCGGCTCGGCTCGCTGCTCGACGACGTGATGGACCACCTGGAGGCGGTCGGCAACCTGCTCTACCTCTACGGGCTGACCAAGCTGCCGTCCCTGCCCCGCGAGATGCACGAGCTGGTGAACGTCCTCGACCAGCAGGCCAAGCTCACCGCCGAGGCGATGCCCCGGCTGCGGGCGATGAAGGACCTGGAGGACTACTGGATCGAGTGCAACCGGCTGGAGAACGACGGCGACCAGGCGTACCGGATGCTGCTGGTCCGGCTCTTCTCCGGCGAGTACGACGCGCTGACCGTGCTCAAGATGAAGGAGGTCGCCGACGAGCTGGAGGCGGCCTGCGACGCGTTCGAGCACGTCGCCAACACCGTCGAGACCATCGCGGTCAAGGAAAGCTGACCCGTGAGTCCTGAACTCATCGCCGTACTGGCGGTGATCGCCGTCGCGCTGCTCTTCGACTACACCAACGGGTTCCACGACGCCGCGAACGCGATCGCCACCAGCATCTCCACCCGGGCGCTGACTCCCAGGGTCGCGCTCGGCATGGCGGCGATCGGCAACTTCATCGGCGCGCACTTCGGCGCGGACGTGGCCAAGACGGTCGGCTCCGGCCTGGTCGAGCTGCCACCCGGCGTCTCCAGCCTGGGCATCGTCTTCGCCGGGGTGATCGGCGCGATCACCTGGAACCTGATCACCTGGTACTTCGGCCTGCCCTCCTCGTCCTCGCACGCCCTGATCGGCGGGCTGGTCGGGTCGACGCTCGCCGCCTCCGGCACGGTGCTCTGGAAAGGCATCGGGGAGAGCGTCGTACTGCCGATGATCCTCTCGCCGCTGGTCGGTTTCCTGCTCGGCTACCTGGTCATGGTCGCCGTCCAGTGGATCTTCCGGAACGGGCAGCCGGGCAAGCTCAACCGGGGCTTCCGGTGGGCCCAGACCGCCTCGGCGGCGGCGATGTCGATCGGGCACGGCATGCAGGACGCCGCCAAGACCATCGGCATCGTGGTGCTCGCCCTCTTCGTCGGCGGCTACCAGAGCAGCGCCGAGCACATCCCGGAGTGGGCGTTCTGGACCTCGGCCACCGTGCTGGCCCTCGGCACGTACGCGGGCGGCTGGCGGATCATCCGTACCCTCGGGCGGAAGATCATCGACCTCCGGCCGCCGGAGGGCTTCGCCGCCGAGACCGTGGCCAGCGGGGTGCTCTACTTCAACGCCCTGGTGCTGGGTGCGCCGATCTCCACCACGCACACCATCACCTCGGCGATCATGGGCGTCGGGGCGACCAAGCGGCTCTCCGCCGTCCGCTGGGGGGTGGCCGGCAACATCGTCGGCGCCTGGATCCTCACCTTCCCGGCGGCCGGCTCGATCGGCGCGCTGATGTACCTGCTGGTCAACCCGCTCTTCTGAGCGATCCCGCCCCGGACGGCCAGCCGTCCGGGGCGGTCAGGGGTAGGTCACGCCGATCTGCTCCCGGATGTCGTCGAGCAGGCCCATCACCTCCAGGGTCGCGGCGTGCGGCACCAGCGGGCTCTCCAGCAGCCCGGCGGCGAGGCAGCGCTGCACCTCGGCCGCCTCGTGCTGATAGCCGGAGCCGGTGAGGTCGACCGGCAGCAGTTCCGGGTCGGCGCCGTCCCGGAGCAGGGTGACCTGGCCCGACCGGTAGAACGGCGGCGCCAGCTCGATCCGGCCGGTCCGCCCGGTGATCGTCGCCGCCACCCGGGTCGCGCCGATCATGCCGCAGCTCAGCGTGGCGACCGCGCCCGTCTCGTAGCCGAGGATGATCCCGGTGTTCTCGTCGACCCCCTCCGGGCTGATCCGGGCCCAGGAGCGGACCTGGTCCGGCAGGCCGAGCAGCAGGTGCGCCAGGCTGATCGGATAGACCCCGAGGTCCAGCAGGGCGCCACCGCCGAGCGCCCGGGCCCGCATCCGGTGCTCGGGCGGGAACGGCCCGCCGACCCCGAAGTCCGCCTGCACGCTGGTCACCTCGCCGATCGCGCCGTCGGCGATCAGCTCCAATATCCGGAGTACGACCGGATTGCACCGCATCCACATCGCCTCCATCAGGAAGCGGTTGCTGGCGGTGGCGGCGTCGACGAGCCGCTGGGCGGCGGCCTGGTCCAGGGTGATCGGCTTCTCGACGAGTACTGCCCGGCCGGCGTCGAGGCAGGCCATCGTGGCGTCGAAGTGTGCCGCGTGCGGGGTGGCGACGTAGACCACGTCGACGTCGTCGTCGGCGGCGAGTTCCTGCCAGGACCCGTACGCCCGGGGGACCCCATGCCGGTCCGCGAAGGCGCGGGCGGTCTCCTCCGTACGGGAGCCGACGGCGACGACCTCGGCGTCCGGCAGCAGCTTCAGATCCTCGACGAAGGTGGCGGCGATGTAACCGGTGGCCAGGATGCCCCAACGTGTCTTGCGCTCGGGGCTGTATTGCTGCGCCATGGAACCTCTTCAACTACGGGTCGGCGGGCACGTCCGCCGGTCAACGGCACGGGAAACAGACCTGAAGCATCCCCGGCGACCCAAGGCGAGGCAAACCGCACCCGGTCTCCAGGCGTGACACCCGTCGCGCCTCCATGGTGTGGGGTTGGGATATCTGCCAGCGAGACTGTCGAGCTGCCCCGCCTGTGCGCCCACTGTCCCGGGCCGTCCAGGCCCCGGCCCCCGCTGGCCGGTCGACCCGAACCACCTCGCCATGCGCCGTCTCGGTAAACCCGACCCTCCGTGCCCCGTCTGTGCACCCAGCTCGACAGTCCGCGCACCAGCTACTCCCCGGTTCGCCGGGGGCGCTCTTTCTGATTCTTACGGCCATCCG
The DNA here is from genome assembly GCF_053764795.1 of Plantactinospora sp. DSM 117369. Classification (NCBI taxonomy): domain Bacteria; kingdom Bacillati; phylum Actinomycetota; class Actinomycetes; order Micromonosporales; family Micromonosporaceae; genus Plantactinospora; species Plantactinospora sp. DSM 117369. The sequence continues at coordinate 660,223 of NZ_CM132446.1, forward strand.
CTTCATCACCGACAGGGTTATTTGAGATCGGTCGATGTGCGCTTGGCCTTTCCGCCGTATTGGAGCCGTTCTCTGGCGCCTTCTCAGCGCGCCCCGGTCCCGACCGTCCGGGGCCGGGGCCGGGGCCTTTGCGACGCGCTGACCTGCTGGTGCCTGCCCGGCGCTATTTCGCCTCTGAAGCCAGACTTGAGCGCCTCATGTCCGGCTCCGGAGCCGAGCACCCTGCCGCCCCGTACACAAGATCGCGGCTGCCCGGACGGTCGAACTACCCTCGCTGCATGACCAGCTTTGCCGCCCCGGAGTCGATCGCCGCACACGCCCGCCGGTTCTACGCCGAGGGCGGTACGCCGGTGCCGCCCCGGCCGGCCGCGACCGTACTGCTGCTCCGGCCGGACGCCTCGGGGCGGGACGGCTTCGAGGTGTACATGATCCGCCGCGCCGCCAGCATGACCTTCGGCGGCATGTACGCCTTCCCCGGCGGCAGCGTCGACCCCGGCGACTCGGAGATCCGGCTGGACTGGTCCGGCCCCGGCCCGGCGGAGTGGGGGAGCCGGCTGGGCCAGCCGCCCGGACCGGCCCAGGCACTGGTCTGCGCGGCGGCCCGAGAGGTCTTCGAGGAGGCGGGCGTACTGCTCGCCGGCCCGGACCGCGACACGGTGGTGGGCGACGTCAGCGGCGAGGAGTGGGAGCGGGCCCGGCAGGCGCTGGTGAACCGACGTAGCGGCTTCGCCGACCTGCTCCGGGACTGCCGGCTGACCCTCCGCTCCGACCTGCTGCTGCCGTGGAGCCGCTGGGTCACCCCGGAGTTCGAGCCGCGCCGCTTCGACACGTACTTCTTCGTGGCGCTGCTGCCGGCCGGGCAGGTGCCCCGGGACGTCTCCGGGGAGGCCGACCACACGATGTGGATCCGTCCGGCGGAGGCCCTGGGCCGGTTCGAGGCGGGCGAGATCGCCATGCTCCCGCCTACGGTCATCACGCTGACCGAGATCGGCGACTGCGCGGACCTGGCCGGGGTGCCTGCCGCCGCGGCCGGGCGGGACCCCAGCACCGCGATCATGCCCCGTTTCGGCCAGGCCGAGGACGGCACCCCGCACTTCGTACTGGATTGAGCTGAGCTGCGGAATCGGATGATCCCGGAGAGTTCGGCCGCTGGGAATCAGCCAAACTCCCCGGGATCATGGAGGAGCGAGCGTACGGAGCGCGTCGGTCAGCCGAAGCGGCCGGTGATGTAGTCCTCGGTCTTCTTCACGCTCGGGTTGCTGAAGATCTTCTGGGTGTCGTCGTACTCGATGAGTCGGCCGGGGTCACCGGTGCGCTCGATGGAGAAGAAGGCCGTCCGGTCGGAGACCCGGGCCGCCTGCTGCATGTTGTGCGTGACGATGATGATCGTGTAGCGGTCCTTCAGCTTGAACATCAGGTCCTCGATCGCCAGCGTGGAGATCGGGTCCAGCGCCGAGCAGGGCTCGTCCATCAGCACCACCTGCGGCTCGACCGCGATGGTCCGGGCGATGCAGAGCCGCTGCTGCTGCCCGCCGGACAGCCCCGCGCCGGGCTTGCCGAGCCGGTCCTTGACCTCGTCCCAGAGGTTCGCCGAGCGCAGCGCCCGCTCGGCCGCGTCCTCCAGGACCGACTTGCGGCGTACGCCGTTGAGCCGCAGCCCGGCGACCACGTTTTCGAAGATCGACATGGTGGGGAACGGGTTCGGCCGCTGGAAGACCATCCCGATCATCCGGCGGACCGCGGTCACGTCCACGTCCCGCTCGTAGATGTCCTGGTCGTCGATGGTGAGCTTGCCGTCGACCCGGGCACCCGGCAGCACCTCGTGCATCCGGTTGATGGTGCGCAGGAAGGTCGACTTGCCGCAGCCCGAGGGTCCGATGAGCGCGGTGACGGTCTTCGGTTCGACGGTGAGGTTGATGTCCTCGATCGCCTTGAACGAGCCGTAGTACGCGGTGACGCTGGTCGCGTCGATTCGCTTGGCCATGATCATTCCTTCGGGGTTATCGGCTGAACCGGTTGCGGCGGGCCAGCAGTTTCGCCGCGATCGTCAGGATCAGCACGAGGGCGACGAGGGTGAGTGCCGCGGCCCAGGCGCGGGCCGGCGCGTACCGGGAGGCGTCCCCGGCCTGCTGGTAGACGAAGAGCGCCAGCGACGACTGGTTGTTCTCGAACGGGTTGAAGTTGATCGCGGCGCCACCCCCGGCGACCAGCAGCACCGGCGCGGTCTCCCCGGCCGCCCGGGCGACCGAGAGCATGACGCCGGTGACGATGCCGGGCAGGGCGGTGGGGAGCACGATCCGCAGGATCGTCTTCCACTTCGGGATGCCGAGTGCGTACGAACCCTCGCGCAGCGGCGCCGGCACCAGCCGGAGCATCTCCTCGGTGGACCGGACGATGGTGGGCAGCATCAACACGCTCAACGCGAGCGAGGCGGCGAAGCCGGAGTAGCCCGGCCGCCCGTCGTTGAAGTACGGCGACACGATCAGGATCCAGAAGGCCAGTACGAAGAGGCCGGCGACGATCGACGGGATGCCGGTCATCACGTCCACGAAGAACCGGATGGTGAAGGCGAACCGGCCCCGGCCGTACTCGACGATGTAGATGGCGCAGGCGATGCCGAGTGGCACGGTGATCAGGGTGGCGACGCCGACCTGCTCCAGCGTGCCGACGATCGCGTGGTACGCGCCGCCGTTCGGGTCCCGGGCCCCGATGTTGTTCATCGAGGTGCCGAAGAAGTTGCCGTCCAGCCGCTCGACACCCTTGCTGACCAGCGTCCAGGTGACCGAGGCCAGCGGCAGCAGGGCGAGTACGAAGGCGGAGTGGATCAGCGCGCTCCAGGTACGGTTGCGGGCCTGCCGCCGCCCCTCCACCACGCTGCTGGCGACGAAGAGACCGACCAGGTAGAAGACCACCGCGAGGGCGACGACCAGGGCGGCGCCGCCGATCCCGGCGCCGTAGACCAGCGCGGCGGAGAGCACCACGGCGGCGGCAGCGATGCCGAGGCTCGCCACCACCGGGAGTTTCCGGGCACGCAGTTGTGGGCTCTGCCCCGGCGCGGCCGAGGGGGGTGCGGTCATCGTTGTCGTCATGCTGCGGACTCCGTGAACTCCCGGCGCCGGTAGATGATGGCCCGCGCGGTGATGTTGACGATCAGCGTGATCGAGAAGAGCACCAGGCCGGAGGCGATCAGCGCGCCCCGACCGACGTCGTTGGCCTCGCCGAACGCGTTCGCGATGTTGGCGGCGACGGTGTTGCCGCCGTTTTCGATGATGTTGAACGAGATGTTCGAGACGATGCCGAGGGTCATCGCCAGGGCGATGGTCTCGCCGAGCGCCCGGCCCAGGCCGAGCATGGTGGCGCCGATGACGCCGGGGCGCCCGTACGGCAGCACCGCCGTCCGGATCATCTCCCACTTGGTGGCGCCGAGCGCGAGCGCGGCCTCCTCGTTGGCGGTCGGGGTCTGCCGGAACACCTCGCGGGAGAGCGAGGTGATGATCGGCAGCACCATGATGGCCAGCACCAGCGAGCCGAGCAGGATCGACCGGCCGAACGGCCCGTCACCGCCGAAGATCGGGATCCAGCCGAAGTACTTGTTCAGCCAGACCGAGAACTCCTGGACCGGACCGTAGAAGAAGTCCCGGCCCCAGAGCCCGAAAACCACGCTCGGCACCGCGGCCAGCAGGTCGATCAGGAAGCCCAGCGCGGTGCCGACCCGGCGGGGTGCGTAGTGCGACAGGTAGAGCGCGATGCCCAGCGCCACTGGCACGGCCAGCAGTAGCGCCAGGACCGACGTGAGTACGGTGCCGAAGGCCAGCGCGCCGATGCCGAACCTCGGCTGCGCCTCGTTGGGGAACCAGCCCTCGAAGGTGAAGAAGTTGGCGGTGTTGGCGTTGAGTGCCGGTACGGCCTTGGCGATCAGGAAGATCGCGATCGCCACGATGATGACCAGCACCATCGTGCCGGCGGCCATGGTGAAGCCCTGGAAGAGGCGCTCGGCGCCGAAGGCCCGTCGCCGGGGCAGCGCCCCGCCGCCGCCCAGGCCGGTGCCGCCGCCGCTGCCGTCGCCGCCGCGCCAGCCGGCTCCGTCCGGAGCGCGGTCCGCGGGTGTCACTGGTACGTCGACCGACAGCGCGGCACCGGCGGACCCGGTGTGACCAATGGTCACCCGAGGTCCGCCGGTGCCGGCGTTGGCCGAGCGGTCTGGGGTGTCGCCCATCTGCTCGCTCGCTCCGTTGACGAAGTTATGAGGATGATCTATTTGGAGATCAGGCGAGAGCCTTGACCGACGCCTCGACCTTGCTGCGGACCGACTCCGGCAGCGGGGCGTAGCCCAGCTCGGTCAGGTCGGCCTGCCCCTCGGTGCTGGCGGCGTAGCTCAGGAAGCCCTTGACCAGCGCCAGCTTGTCGGCGGCGAGGCCCTTGGAGCAGACGATCTCGTAGGTCACCAGGACGATCGGGTACGCCCCGGCCTCCTTGGTGTTGAAGTCGATCGACATCTTCAGGTCTTCGCCCTGGCCGGTGACCTGCGCACCGGCGATGGTCTTACCGGCCGACTCGGGGGTCAGTTCGGCGTACTCGCCGGCCCCGTTGCCGATCTTGGCCATCTTGAGGCCGCCGTTCTCGGCGTACGACATCTCGACGTAGCTGATGCTGCCCTGGGCCTGCTTGACCGCGCTGGCCACGCCGTCCGACTTGGCCGCACCGGTGCCGCCCGGCGCCTTCCAGGCCTTGCCCTTGCCGAAGGTCCAGTCGGCCTCGGCGGTCTTGGCCAGGAAGTCGGTGAAGTTGTCCGTGGTGCCCGACTCGTCCGAGCGGTGCACGGTCTGGATCGTGGTCGACGGCAGGGTCGCACCCGGGTTGTCGGCCTTGATCGCGGCGTCGTCCCACTTGGTGACCTTGCCCGCGAAGATCTTGGCGAGGGTGGCCGGCTTGAGCTGGAGGTTGTCCAGGCCGTCCACGTTGTAGACGACCGCGACCGGGCCGATCACCATCGGCAGGTGGATGGCCTTGCCGCCGGGGCACTTGGCGTCGGCCTTCGGCTGCTCGTCGTCCTTGAGGGCCGAGTCCGAGCCGGCAAAGTCCGCGGTGCCGGCGATGAAGGCCTGGATGCCGGCACCGGAACCGCTCGGTTCGTAGTTGATGGTCGAGCCGGTGCACTTCTGCTGGTATGCCTTACGCCACTCGTCGACCGCGTTCTTCTGCGCCGACGAACCCTGGGCGTTGATCGTGCCCGTGGCGCAGTCGGCCGCCGCGGAGGACCCGGAAGCCGATGGCTCGGTGGGCTCGTTATTGTCCGAGCCGCACGCGCTGACTGCCAGTGCCGTGGCCAGAGCGAGACAGGCAATGGTGCCGTGCCGCTGGAGCTTCACCTGAAAGGTTCCCTTCACCTTGTACGAAGCAAGCCCGAGGCGCCGCCCCGGGAGCCGACTAGTGGTCGGCTAGTAGGGAAGTTAGGAGCGCCAGGTAGCCGGTTCGCCGGTCGTGAGTGAACGCAGGGTGAACAGGGGGAGCCGGCTGGGTGGCCGGATCCTGAGGGCAAGATGTCCGTTCCGTGAACCGTGGGACCGGTGCGACATCTAGGGCTATTAGCGCGGTTCGTGACCCGCCCGGGCCAACCGGACGGCCGGTGGCCGGTGCTCCGTACGGACGGTCTGGGTCGACCGCGGGGACGGTGCGGCTGGCCCGTACGGTCGCCGCCGGATGGCCGCCCGGGATGCCGGCCGTCCACTCCGGAGGCGCGGCCCGGTCAGGCTGGGCGCTGCGCCGACCCCGGCGACCGGCGGTACCGCACGTGCCGCAGCCAGTTCGCGAAGCCGAGCCGGGTGTAGAGCGCCATCGCGCCGGTGTTGGACTCGTCGACGTAGAGCATCACCCGGGTCAGTCCCCGGTCGCGCAGGTGGTGCAGGCCGGCGAGGGTGAGCGCCCGGCCCAGCCCGAGCCCGTGGCTGTCCGGGTCGACACCGAGCACGTACACCTCGCCGATCGGCGCGGTCCCCGCTGCCCGGGCGGCCGGCTCCGGCCCGCCGTGCGCCTCGGTCCGCCCGCCGTGCACCTTGGTCCAGTGGAAGCCGAGCAGCCGGCCCGACGACTCCTCGACGGCGAGCAGGAAGCCGGCCGGGTCGAACCACGGCTCGGCGAGGCGCAGCCGCAGGTCGGCCAGGTCCCAGCGGCCCTGCTCCGGGTGGCTGGCGAAGGCCCGCCGGTTGACCGCCAGCCACGCCTCGTCGTCGCTGCCGGGCCGGAACGCCCGCAGCGCGACCCCGGCCGGCAGCTTCGGCTCGGGCAGCGGGTCCCGCAGCGAGCGGCGCAGTTGCCACAGCACTCGGGACCGGTGCAGCCCCAGGTCGAGAGCGAGCGCGGCGGCCGAGGGATGGTCGCTGTGCGCCCAGACCAGCAGCGCGCCGGTTCCGGGTACCCGGTCCAGCGCCGCCGAGACCAGCGCCCGGCCGAGCCCCTGCCGGCGCCACAACGGATGTACGACGAGTTCGGCGGAGACCTCGGCCGCCCCGTCCAGCGGTTCCAGGTGCGCGTAGCCGACCACCGCCCCGGCCGGTTCCCGGACGAGCAGATGGGTGACCGGGCTTGCCTCGGCCTGCCGGAGCCGCAGCGTCACGTGCTCGGAGAGCGGGTCGGCGCCGTCGGCGGCACTCGCCACACCGGCCAGGGCGAGTACCGCCCCGACCTCGTCCGGTGCGAGCCTGTCGAGGCTGGTCACCCGCGACTCCGCCGGCTGTTCGGTGGTCATCTGCTCACCGTAGTCCCCGCTGCGGCGGTACCCGCCGGCCGGAGGCTCAGGACCGCACCGCCGGCCCGGCCAGCGGGGTTCCGGCCGGCGGCTGTCCACTGGGCGGGGCCGCCGGCCAACCGGGTGAGGGTGCCGCGCCGCCCGGCTGGCCCTGCATCGGCGTGCCGCCCGAGGGCGTGCCGGCGGGCGGAATGCCGATCGGCGGTGGGCCGGTCGGCAGCGCGGCGAGGGCGTACCGCCGGGCGAGATCGGGCAGCAGCCATCCGAGCGCGATCACGGTGCCCTGCCGGTTGCCGCCGGCGTCGTGCAGCAGCACGATCGCTCCGGGAGCGACGCCGGCGATCACCCGCGCCGCGATGGCGCCGGCACTGGGACGGGTCCAGTCCTTCGGGTCCACCGCCCAGTGCAGCGAGGTCATGCCCAACTGCCGGGCCACCGCGACCACGGTGGCGGTCCAGGCCCCGCCGGGCTGCCGGAAGTACCCGATCCGCGCGTCCGGCACGGCGGCCCGGATCGCCTCGTTGGTGCGTACCAGGTCGGCCCGGATGCTGGCGCTGGACCGGCTGCCCAGCCCGACGTCGTGCCGCCACGAGTGGTTGCACAGGGTGTGCCCCTCCGCCACGATCTCCCGGACCAGTTCCGGGTACTGCTGGGCGTTCTCGCCGACCAGGCAGAAGGTGGCCTTGACGTGGTACTCGCGCAGCACGGCCAGGGTCTGCGGGGTGTACCGGGGATCGGGGCCGTCGTCGAAGGTGAGCGCCACGTAACGGGCGCCGGTGCTGACCCGGGCGCCGTACGGTCCGTCCCGCTCGGGTGGCAACTGCGGCTCGTACGGCTGCGTCTGGTCCGGATCGGCCGGACCGGGCTGCGGGGTGCCGCCCGGCGGCGTGCTGGCCGGCGGTGCCGGAAACCCCGGACCGTCCGGGGCCTCGGTCGGTCCGTCCTGCTGCCCCGGGTCGGCCCGTCCCTCGGCCGGCCCGCCGGCCCGGTCTGCCGACCGCTGGTCCGGTTCCCCGTCCGACTGCGGATCGGTCTGGTGCCGGGCCTGGTTCTCGGGTGGGGCCAGTGCTCCGCCGGGCTGGCCGAGGGTGTGGCCGAGCGCGTACGCGCCGCCGAGTACGGCGACGGTGACCAGCGTGGCGACCGTGAGCATGTGGGTGCGGGACATGGTCGGCATCAGCGGACCGCCCTGGGGGAATCCGCCCGTCCCGCGCCGAAAACCATCGTGGGAACCACTGATGCCACCTCTGCCTCCTCCGGACGTTCCCGGTCAAGGCTACGTACCTATTGCCCGAATTCTTATGGTTTCTCGCATTTGCTGTGAGTTGCCTTCGGGTCGGTACGCCAGAAGGCCACCCGGCACCGCCGGGTGGCCTTCGTGGTCGAGGTCGGACGTCCTCGTCAGACGGGCAGCGGCACGCTCTCCGACTCGGGCAGCGGCCGGGACGGCGGGGTGACGAACTTGTAGCCCACCTGCCGGACGGTGCCGATCATCGACTCGTACTCCGAGCCGAGCTTGGCCCGCAGTCGGCGTACGTGCACGTCGACGGTGCGGGTGCCGCCGAAGTAGTCGTAGCCCCAGACCTCGCGGAGCAACTGGTCCCGGGTGAAGACCCGGCCCGGGTGCTGGGCGAGGAACTTGAGCAGCTCGAACTCCTTGTAGGTCAGGTCGAGCGGCCGGCCCTTGAGCTTGGCGGCGTAGGTGTCGGGGTCGATGGTCAACTCGCCGGCCCGGATCAGCCCGCCGGCCGCCGCGGTCGCGTTGCTGAGTCGGCCGACCGCGAGTCGCAGCCGGGCCTCCACCTCGGCCGGACCGGCGCTGGCCAGGATGACGTCATCGACGCCCCAGTCCGCGTTCAGGGCGATCAGACCGGCCTCGGTCACCACCGCGACCAGCGGCACACCGAGCCCGGTCGCGTGCAGCATCCGGCACGTCGCCCGGGCTTCGCTCAGTTCCGAGCGGGCGTCGACGAGTACGGCGTCCGGGCTCGGCCCGGAGACGAGGGTGCGGACATCACGCGGGGCGGTACGCACCGAGTGGGGGAGCAGGTCGAGGGCCGGCAGCACGACGGACGGTTCGCCTGCGCGCGCGGTCACCAGCAGCAGGATCTCCACACATCACCTCCGTCCCGGCGGCACCTGGGGCGCCGCGCGGTGGCCAGCGGCACTCGGGCGGGGACTCCGGGACCGCTGGGGGTTGGGGTCGTCCCGGCGTCACTGACGGGCAGGTAAGGCTCAACCTTATCGGAACTTCCGCCGGACGCTCTCACACGTTCGGTTCATCGGTTGTGTGATCGGTCATTACCGGCAGGTTTCCCGGATCGTGTTCCGGTTCGGGGACGTCGGGCCCGGCGCGTCGGTGGTCGGTCTGGCACGATCGGGGCGTGTACCCCTCGACGCCACCGGAGACCGGCCGCGATTCCTGGCCGGAGAACCGCCCCGGTCCGGCCGGCCCGCAGCGCGCCCCGGACCCGCGCGGTCGCCCCGCCGGGCCGGACGCCCGCAGCCCCTTCGACGCTCCGCGCGTGCCGGACGGTCCCCGGCACGGTGACGGAGGCAGGTCCGGCGACGGCCCCCGGAACCCGGACGGCCACCGCGCCGGCGGCCGGGTCACGGACGGCTCGCGCCCGGACGGCGAGGTGGACCCCGAGGAGCTCGACGGCGAGGAGGAACTGCCACCCGTACCGGTCCGCCGGCTGCTCTCGGTGGCGATCGCCGGCTTCGCCGGACTGCTCGGCGTCGGTCTGATCTTCGGGGCGCAGACCGCCGGGCCCGGTGCCCGGCTGCCGTTCGCCGTGGTCGTCTTCGGGGTGCAGCTCCTCTTCGTCCTCGCCTGGACCATGGCGATGCGCCCGCCGGCCCTGCTGCTGGTGGGCGGGGTCGCGGTGGCGGTCGCGGCCGCCGCCGACGCGGCCGCCGTGTTGCCGCAGATCGCCGCGCTCGCCCCCCTCGGGTACGTGGCCGCGGGCGGCTTCCTCGTCGGGGTGCTCGGGCAGCTCGTCCGTCGGGCGGACCGGGCCCGGGTGACCGAGTCGCTCGGCGCCACCCTGTTCATCGTGGTCGGCGTGGTCGCCTTCGGCACCCTGATCGTGCTCAGCCGGATCCCGAAGGGTACCCAGGCGATCTTCGTCTGCCTGACCGCGGCGGCGGTGGCGCTGACCGTCGCCCGGGTGACCGACGCGGTGCTGCCCTGGCCGCGCCTGGCCCCACAGGTGCCACGCGGCGCTGCCGGTGTGGTGATCGGGGCGATGCTCGGCACCCTCGCCGCGGGCATCCTCGGCAGCTACCTGGTGGCGTTCACCCCGACCAGCGGTGCGGTGGTCGGACTGGTCGCCGCGGCTGCGGCGGCCCTGGCCGACCTGGGGGTTGGCTACGGCGAGGCGGGTCGGCAGATGGCCGGCGAACCGCCGACGATGTGGGTCGCCCGGCACATGCAGGGACCACTCGGCGGCTTCGCGTTGGCCGCACCGGCCGCGTACGCGATGAGTGTCTTCTTCCTCTGAGCAGGGGGCGGCATCGGAGCGGAAGGGCGGCTCCCACCACCCGCCGGGGCGGCGTACCCCGACGGTTGGAGATGTGCCCGTTCGGGTAGATAGTGGTGCCGACGACGGCGGTAGGCGGGTGCGACGGCACCGGATCTGGGAGGCGGCGTGGCGGACAGCTATCCGGCAGACGGCGGGACGTACGGCGAACGGCCCCGTCGGCGCAGGGGGCGTCGCGCGCTCGTCATCCTGGTCATCCTGCTCCTGGTGCTGGCCGGGCTGCTGGTGGTGGCCGACCGGGTCGCCGCCGGGATCGCCGAGCGGGTCGTCGCGGACCAGATCGACCAGGAGATCTCCCGGCAGAACGTGCAGTCCGCCGCTCCCGAGGTGACGGTCGGCGGCTTCCCGTTCCTGACCCAGGTGCTCGGCGGCCGGTACGACTCGATCAAGGTCCTGCTCCGCGACGTGCAGGGGCCGGTGCAGGGCACCGACGCCGCGGTGAAGGTGCCGGAGCTGACCGTCGACGCCCGGGACGTGACGGCGTCGCTCGACACGCTCCGCTCCGGCCAGGGCGAGGTCACCGCGAAGACCGTCCAGGGCACCGGGACCGTCGCGTACGACAGCGTGGTGGCGCTGATCGACCGGCCGGGAGTCCAACTGCGGGAGCAGGACGGCAAGCTCGCCGTGACCGCGCCGGTCCGGGTGCCGATCCTGGAGCAGGAGCTGACCGTGCAGGGCACCGCGAACGTGACCGTCGACGGCGACGACATCGTGGTCACCTTCGACCGGCTCACCTCCGCCGACCTGCCGGACAATCCGGTGGTCCAGACCTTCGTCAACAACTTCGCCCGGCAGCTCTCGGTCCGGGTGCCGTTGCCGCCGTTGCCGTTCGCGCTGCAACTGCACGAGGTACGGCCGCTGCCGGACGGACTGGCTGTCACCGCCAGCGCCCGGGACGTGGCGCTGAGCGAGGTTAGCTGATCAGAGTGGTCAGATCCGGGGTCGCGCGATCCCGGATCGTGGTTGGTCCTGTGTGACGAGTCCGTAGCGCTGGTAGGCTCCCGGTTCATGGGGACGCTCCTCACCAAACGGCGCGCGGTCGACCTGTGCCGCGTGGCCACCTGCCTGTGTCGCCCCGTCATCTGACGGCGGGGCTGTTCTGCGTACCCTCTGAGTCCTTCCCTCACGCCCGGCAGCGGCGCCGTCGCACGTACCCGTGATCCCTACCTGTCCATGGGTCCCGCGCGTGAGATGCGACAACAACATCGGTCGACCTCCACGCGCAGGCTCACACAAATCCTCACCAAGGAGTGATCTGATGAGTCGCGACACCGCACTCGTCTCGGCCGACTGGGCCGAGAAGAACCTCGCCACTCCCGGCGTGGTCTTCGTCGAGGTCGACGAGGACACCACCGCCTACGACGGCGGGCACATCGCCGGTGCGATCAAGCTCGACTGGAAGACCGACCTCCAGGACCCGGTACGTCGGGACTTCGTGAACAAGGCGCAGTTCGAGGCGCTGCTCTCCGAGCGCGGCATCTCCAACGACGACGTCGTGGTGCTCTACGGCGGCAACAACAACTGGTTCGCCGCCTACGCGTACTGGTACTTCAAGCTCTACGGGCACCGCGACGTCAAGCTGCTCGACGGCGGCCGCAAGAAGTGGGAGCTGGACGCCCGTCCGCTGGTCACCGACACCGTCTCTCGCCCCGCCACGCAGTACACCGCGCAGGAGCCGGACCTGTCGATCCGGGCCTTCCGCGACGAGGCGGTCGCCGCGATCGGCAGCAAGAACCTGGTCGACGTGCGCTCCCCCGACGAGTACGCCGGCCGGCTGCTCGCCCCGGCGCACCTGCCGCAGGAGCAGGCGCAGCGGGCCGGGCACATTCCGACCGCGATCAGCGTGCCGTGGTCGAAGGCGGCCAACGAGGACGGCACCTTCAAGTCCGACGACGAACTGCGCAAGATCTACGGCGAGGCGGGGCTGGACGGCAGCAAGGACACCATCGCCTACTGCCGGATCGGCGAGCGCTCCTCGCACACCTGGTTCGTGCTCAAGGAGCTGCTCGGGCACCAGAACGTGAAGAACTACGACGGATCCTGGACCGAGTACGGCTCGCTGGTGGGCGTGCCGGTGGCGCTCGGCGACGAGCCGGGGGAGGCGTGAGCACCATGACCGCTCCGATCGCCGCCGGCTGCGCGGCGCCCGACCAGGCGGCTCCGCTGCCGGCGAGCCTGGACCTGGAGAAGGAAACCGTCATCACCGGGGTCGTCAGCGCCGAGAACGGCGAGGCCGTTCCCGGGGCGTACGTCCGGCTGCTCGACTCCACCGGCGAGTTCACCGCCGAGGTGGTCACCTCGCCGGCCGGGCAGTTCCGGTTCTTCGCCGCACCGGGCACCTGGACGCTGCGGGCGCTCTCCCGGCACGGCAACGGCGACCTCTCGGTCACCGCCGGCCGGGGCATCAACGAGGTGGCCGTCACGGTCGCCTGATTCCCCGCACCACCTCTGGCGGTACGCAAGGGTCCCCCGATCTGCTCCGATCGGCGGGACCCTTTCGTATGTCCGGGACAGGTCCGGTCCACCGGGCGCCGATCTGGGAGGACCCTTCCTCAAGCCTCGATTCCCCAGGTCAACTGGGCCGTGGTGAGCACTACCACCGCCAGCCCCAGGATCACCGGCCCCAGGACGTGGCTCCGGTGGCGGGGGTTGCGGTGGTCGCCGGCCCGGACGTGGTAGGCGAGGGCGCCGACGAGCAACAGCGTCAGGCCGGTCCCGGCCGCGACGCCGAGCGGTGTGTACCAGATGCCGACGGCGAGCCCGAGTGCGGCGGCGATCTCCAGCGCACCGATCAACCGGGTCAGGCTGGCGCCGGCGCCGAGCCGCCGTAGATTTCCGGTGACAGCCTCCGCTAGTACCACTTTGGACAAACCGGCGGCGAGGAAGACAGCAGCGAGAAGAGTGCTGAGTACGGACACGAGCACAATGACCTCCTCGGACGTGTAAAACGAACGCTCCTTCACAGTTGTTCAGAGTGCGGCTGTTGTCAAGAACGAATGTTCGTTCTAAGGTCGGTAACATGGTGCGACCCGCGCAGCAGCGCTCCGACGAACGGACCCGACAGATTCTCGACGCCGCCCGCCGCCGCTTCACCGACAACGGTTTCCACGCCACCTCGATGCAGGACCTGCTGCTGGAGGCGGACCTCTCGGCGGGGGCGGTCTACCGGTACTTCAAGGGCAAGGACGAGATCATCGCCGCGATCACCTCGGAGGCCCTCGGGGAGGTCGCCGCGATGTTCGATCGGATCGACGCCGAACGGCCGCCGCCGCTGGAGTCCATCGTGGATCTCGTGCTCGACACCGGCCGCTCGCCGCTGGACACCGCGCCGGAATCGGCCCGGCTGCTGGTGCAGATCTGGTCGGAGGCCCTGCGCTCGCCCTCGCTCGCGGTGCACGTACGCACCGTCTACACGGAGGCGCAGCGGATCCTCGCCCGGTTCGTCGCCCAGCACCAGCAGCAGGGACTGATGTCCGCCGATGTATCCGCCGAGCATGTCGCCCAGGCGCTGATCGCCTTCGTCGACGGCTTCATGGTGCGCCGGGCGGTGACGGGCGACGTCGATCCCGCCGCCTTCCGCAACGGCCTACGTGCCCTCTTCGCCACTGCCTGACCCCTTTGCCGACGATCCGCGGAACGCCCGCGGGTCTGAAAAGGACGAGCGCTCGTTTCAGGAGGATCCGATGGCCACTGACGACGTTCTCATCGTGGGTGCCGGCCCGACCGGCCTGATGCTGGCCATCCAGCTCGCCCGGCACGGGGTCAGGCCGCGGGTCGTCGACGCCGGCCCGAGCACCAACCGGGAGAGCCGGGCGGTCGCGGTCGTGGCCAGGTCGCTGGAGATCCTCGACGATCTCGACCTCGCGCACGAGGCGATAGGCCTCGGCCAGCCGCTGCACGGCATCCACTTCTATCGTGGCGCCCGGACCCTGGCGGACATGGACCTGACCGTGGTCGACTCCCCCTTTCCGATGGACCTGTGCATACCGCAGTGGCAGACGGTCGACCTGCTGCGCCGACGCGCGACCGACCTCGGGGTCGAGGTCGAGTGGGAGACCGCCCTCACCGCGTTCGAGGCCGGGGCGGACGACGTCGCGGTGGAGTTCGGCACCGGGAAGCGGTCCAGCACCCGATGGCTGGTCGGCTGCGACGGCTCGCACAGCACGGTACGCAGGCTGGCCGGCATCGACTGGCAGCGGCAGGATCTCGACCGGGGCTTCATCCTGGGCGACGTCCGGGCCGGCTGGGACCTGCCCCGGGACCGGTTCCATGCGATCTTCGGGCCGGGCGGTGTCGTCGCGGTGTTCCCGATGCCGCAGGACGGGGTCTGGCGGGTGCTGGCCAGCACCTCCGAGGGGCTTCCGCCGGAGCGGCCGGGGCTGGGGGACTTCGCCGCCCGGATCGGTGCCGAAACGTCGCTCTCCACCCGGATCTCCGATCTACAGTGGGCGTCGTCGTTCGCCGCCCGGGAGGGACTGGCCGGAACGTTCCGCAGCGGTCGCGTGCTGCTGGCGGGAGACGCGGCCCACAGCCACAGTCCGATCGGTGGCCAGGGCATGAATGTCGGCATACAGGACGCCTACAACCTCGGGTGGAAGCTGGCCATGGTGGCCACCGGCGGTGCGGGTGACTTTCTGTTGGACAGTTACCAGACCGAGCGCAGGCCGGTGGCCAGGGCAGTTGTCGAGACCACCTCGACCGCCACCCGGCTCGCCACCCTGCGGCCCCGGATGGCTCGGTGGGCGCGGGGCAAGGCGCTGCGCATCGTCGGCGGCCTCGACGCCGTCCAGCGCAGATTCGCCCAGGCCATCGCGGAGCACCAGGTCAGCTACCACGAGAGTCCGACCGTCGGGGAGCGGTGGGCAGAGGCGCCGCCGACCATCTGGAGCGGCTACGACAACAGCGGACCGGCCGCCGGTGAGCTGGCGCCCGACGCCTACCTGGAGACCGACCACGGACCTGTCGCGCTGCGGCACCGCTACCGCGACCCCGGCCACCACCTGGTGCTGTTCGCCGGAGACACCACCGACCGGAGTGCCCTGGCGAGTTGGCGGGCCGCCGCCGGCCAGGCGATGCGAGGGCGCGGCTCGGTACACCTGGTCACCCGTAGCCGCCAGGGCTTCCTCACCGATCCGCGGAGCGAGGCGCACAACCGGTACGGCGTACGCCGGCCGAGCGTCTACCTGCTGCGCCCGGACAAGTACGTCGGTTTCCGGACCGACACCGTCGACTTCGGCCTGGTCGACGGCTACTTCCGCCGGCTGACCCGGACGTCGTAGCCGGCCGAGGTGTGCGACGGGCGGGAACGGGAACCCGCACCCGGTGGTGGGAAACGGGCTGAAACGGTCGATGGGGGACGTCATGCCGGAGTACGCGACCGAAACCACGACCGTGGGCGAGTTTCTGCTCTGCCGGCTGCACGACCTCGGCGTACGGCACATCTTCGGGCTGCCCGGCGACTACACCATGGAGTTCCTCGACCAGGTCGAGGCGTTTCCGGGAATCGAGTGGGTCGGAAGCTGCAACGAGGTGAACGCGGCGTACGCCGCCGACGGGTACGCCCGGCTGGCCGGCATCGCGGCGATCGTCACCACCTTCGGCCCCGGCGAGCTGTCCGTGGTCAACGGCCTGGCCGGCGCGATGGCCGAGTCGGTGCCGATCGTCTCGATCGTCGGCGGCCCGACGACGGAGATCATGGACCGGCGGGCCGCCATGCACCACTCCCTCGGGGACGGCGACTTCGACCGGTGGGTCCGGGTCGCCCGGGAGGTGACGGTCGCCCAGGCCACCCTGACCGCCGGCAACGCCACCGTCGAGATCGACCGTGTGCTGCGGGAGTGCTGGACCCAGCAACGTCCGGTCTACCTGCGGCTGCCCGGGGACGTCGCCCGGCAGCCGGTCCCGAAGCCGCCCCGGCGGTTCGACCGGCCGGCACCGGTCAACGCCCCCGAGCAGCTCGACGCGTTCGATGCCGCCGCACAGCGGCTGCTGAACGGTGCCACCTGCCCGGCCCTGCTGGTCGGCAACCTGGCCGTCCGGTACGGCCTCGGCGCCGAGATCGCCGCGCTGCTCGCCGACCGGCACTGGCCGGCTGCCACCCAGGGCCTCGGCCGGGGGCTGCTCGACGAGACCGGCCCGAACTACGTCGGCGTCTACAACGGCGGGGACAGCGTCGAGCCGGTGCGGCGGATCATCGAGGAGGCCGACGTGCTGGTCTGCGTCGGTACCAAGTTCTTCGACTGGGACGGGCTGTTCACCGCCGACCTGGATCCGGCCCGGATCATCTCGATCGGCCGGCGGGCGAGTTCGGTGGGCGGCCGGCTCTTCGCACCGGTCGCCCCGGCCGCCGCGCTGGCCCGACTGCACACCATCGGGCCGGTCCGCGCCGTCGACTGGGCGACCGCGGCCGACCCGGGCCGGCTGCCGGCAGCCCGGCTCGACCCGGCCAGCAACGCGCCGGTCACCCAGGCCCGGCTCTGGCCGGCGATCTCGGCGATCCTCGCCGAGGGCGACATCGTGGTGCCGGAGACCGGTACCCCGTCGTTCGGGGTCGCGTCGATCCGGCTGCCGAGGAGCGCGGTCTGCGTGCAGGCGCCGCTGTGGGGGGCGATCGGGTACGCCGTACCGGCCGCGTTCGGGGCGGCGACGGCGGCACCGGAGCGGCGGGTCGTGCTGATCACCGGGGACGGTTCGCTGCAACTGACCGCCCAGGAGATCAGCCGGATGATCGCCACCGGTCAGCGACCGCTCATCTTCGTGCTGAACAACGCCGGCTACACGGTGGAGCGGGCAATCGACGGGCGGCACCAGCCGTACAACGACATCGACAACTGGCGGTACACCGACCTACCAGGCGTCTTCAGCCGACAGGTCGCGGTCGACTCGCACCTGGTCGGCACCGAGGGGGAGTTGGCCCGGGTACTGGCCGGGCTGGGCGGCGTACCGGATCGGCCGACCGTGGTCGAGGTCATCCTCGACCGGCTGGACCTGCCGGCCGGGATGCCGCAGTGGGGCCGGGAGACGACGGCGGTCGACTACCAGACGACGTTGGGCGAGGAACCCCGGCTCTCCTGGCGCGGCCCGCCCGACCAATGACCCCGATCACTCCGGCACGTGCACCCGGCACCCCGTACGAGTTCACCGCCATCGCGGAGGCGCTGTCGTCGCGTACGACGACGACCACCGACGGGCCTACGCCGAGCGAGCCGACGCAGCCGGAAGCAACGTGACGGGGGCGGGCAGGGGGTGGCGACGGCACGCGCTATCGGCCTCAGCCTCGGTTCGCGTTCGTGACTCCGGAGAGCGCCACCACGAGGGTCCAGTCCGAGCTGCCTCCCCGATTCGGGTCGGCGGCATCGACGGGAAAGTCCGGGCTGGCGGCGTTGACCGCCCCCGGGCCCTCCTCGGCTTCAATGGTGATCCACCGTCCGTCCTGTAGCCGGAAGGTGTACTGGCCGAAAGCCGTCGTGTCGACCTCGTCGAGAAGCCCGAACTCAGGGTGTTCGATCAGCTCCACCGTCGCCGACCGATAGTCCCAGTTGGTGCCCAGGCCGTTGGCGAAGACCAGGTCGTATCCGGGCGACACGACGCCGTGGCAGAAGGCGAATCGGTCCTGCCGGCCGACCTTCAACGACTGGTCGAGGTTGTACCAACCCGGGTCCCACAGCGCGAGGAGGGTCAGGTCGCTACTCACGCCCTGACTGTAGGGCTGGCTGTCATCAGCACGCCGGGCGGATGACAGCCGGGCCAGGACCGCCGACGGGCTCATGCCGAGGGATCCCGGCATGAGCCCGTCGTTCCAGGCGCCGGCAACGGTTCGTTACGGCAACTGCCGCAGGGACTCGATGGCCACCGCACGGCTGGTGTTCGCGTACGAGGCGGCTTCGACGGCTGCCGGATCGATCGGGCCCAACTGCCACTCGCCGAGCCAGTACTGCTCCAACTGCGTCGCGGTATGCGGGCCGTAGACGGTGCAGGTGTAGGAGCGGATCAGCGGGACCGCGTTCGGCTCCGGATAGGAGTACTGGCAGCTCGGCGCGAGCTTGTCCACGATCTTCTGCAACGCCGCCCGGTACTGGGTACGCAGGTTCGTCGTGCCGAAGCCGGCCCGGGCCCGGGCCACCATCGCGATCGGGAAGAGCGTGACGACTGCGTACCCGACATCGTCGATCGCCTTCTTGCCGGCGACCGCGTCCAGATAGCTGCTGGCCCGCACCGCGTCGTGGGTGACGTCCTGGGCCCAGTCCTCCAACGTCTCCTCGGCGAAGTTGTTGATGTCCTCGAACTCGATGACGGCGGCGGTGGCGTCGTCGCGGATGTCGGCCACGGCGATGGCGTCGAGGTGGGCGATCACCGCCGACTCGGCCTGGTTGAGCGCGTTGATGACGTCCTGGGTCATCGCGGCCAGGTCCTCGGCCGACACGTCGCCGTCGCCGACCCGGCCGAGCAGGTTGAGAGCGAGGTCGAGCATGTCGATCAGCGAGGTGTTGGTGCCGTCCGGGTTGGCGTGCGCCGGCTGGGTGGTCCCGGGCAGCACGACGGCGAGCGCGAGGGCCGTCGCGGCGATCCCGCGCAGCAGTCTGGCTTTCATACGTTGTCTCCTCTCACCCCTTGTGCCGTGAGGCTGGCGGACCGCACTGGATCCCTACTGGAGACTCACTGGACCGGCCGCTGGTCTGGTGCCGGGCGCGGCCCGGCCGGGATGACGGTCGGGGAGGCGACCAGCCGGATCATCGGCAGCTCTACGGGGCGGGCGGCCACCACCCCGGCGGCGGTGGCCGCGACCGGTACGACCCTGCGAGAATCGACCTGCCGCGATCGCCGCCAGTTCGCGGCGTCGTGTACTCCACTCCGAACGGGTGGGAAGGACGCACATGGCAGGGACAAGCTGGCGAGTGAGCCTGACGATCAGCCCGGTCGCGATCCTTCCGACGTCCGCCCTCGCGGTGCTCGGCCTCGCGCTCGGCGGATTCGATTTCGACGACGGCTTCTGGGGTTGGGCGACGCCGCTCCTCGCCGGCTACCTGGTCAACGCCGGGCTGGACTGGCTGGGCACCGTCACCGGATACTCCGGTTGGCTCTCGGGGCGGCCCGGCGTCTGGACAAAGCTCCGCTGGTTGTTGACCGGTGTGCTGGTCAACATGCTGCTGCTCGCCCTGCTTCCGTGGTTCGCCGGCCTCTTCGGGGTGGACATCTCGACCGGCGGGCTCGGCACGCTCCTGCTGGCGGCGGCGATACTCGGCGCCTGCTTCTATCTCGGTTCGCGCTTCGAGGACATGTCGTTCTACTTCGAGAAGGGCGCACCCGACCGGCCCGAATCCGACGAGCCGTAGCCAGCCGGAGTACCGGCCGAGGATCGCACCCCGGCCGCCGTATTAGGCTCGCCCGGTCGGAGACCTTTGGGGGGAGGACGGTATGCGACCGGGGTGGTATCCCGATCCGTCCGGCCGGTACCCGTTGCGGTGGTTCGACGGAACACGGTGGACGCCGCAGGCGCTCGACGGCTGGCAGCGACCGGTCGTCGACCCGCTGCCGGCGGTGGCCGAGACCGCCTCCGCAGCAGGTTCGCCGCCAGCAGTGTCCGGTACGCCGTCGGCAACGCCAGGTGCGCCGACGGCTTTGCCGGGTACGCCGTCGGCAACGCCAGGTGCGCCGCCGGCTTTGCCAGGTGCGGTTCCGGCGCCGCCGTCCGTGGCGGTGCCCACCCCGGCCGACCAGGGGCGGTGGCTGTTCTGGCTGGCGTGGCGCGTCCTGCTGCTCGCCGTCGCCCTCGGCCTGCTGCTGGCCGGCTTCTTCGTGCTGCCGTGGGGTCACATCCTCCGCCCCGGGATGCCGGTGACAACAGTCCACTACCTCGACTTCGCGGACTGGATCGACGCGGCCGATCTGGAGGCCAGCGGATGGCAGCGCGCGTACGCACAGGGACTGGGGCTGGTGCACGCACTCGTCGCGCTCGTCGCCACCGCCGTGACGATCGCGGTGAGCCGGCCCGGCAGGTACGCCCCCTGGGGCGGCGTCCTGCAGTTGCTGCTCTTCGCGTCGATGATCGCCGTCCACTTCGGCTCACCGTTCGCCGACATCGAGGGCGTACATCCCGCAGGTGCGGGGCTGGCGGTCTTCGGCGGCATCTTCGCGCTCTTCGTCGCCTGCCCCGGCTTCGGGACAAAGCCCACAACGCCGCCCCCGGCACGCTAGCCGGGCGCCGCTCACGCTCAGAGGCCGAGGTCGCTCAACCCGGGGTGGTCGTCGGGGCGGCGTCCGAGCGGCCAGTGGTACTTCCGCTCCGACTCGGCTATCGGCAGGTCGTTGATGCTGGCCAGCCGGACCCGCATCAGCCCGTTCTCGTCGAACTCCCAGTTCTCGTTGCCGTACGACCGGAACCAGTTCCCCGAGTCGTCGTGGCACTCGTACGCGAACCGCACGGCGATCCGGTTGCCCTCGGTCGCCCAGAGCTCCTTGATCAGGCGGTACTCCAGCTCCTTGGCCCACTTGCGGCGCAGGAACGCGATGATCTCGTCCCGCCCGTGGATGAACTCGGCCCGGTTGCGCCACCGGGAGTCCGGGGTGTAGGCCAGCGCCACCTTCTCCGGATCCCGACCGTTCCAGGCATCCTCGGCCAGTCGCACCTTCTGGATCGCGGTCTCGGTGCTGAACGGGGGCACCGGAGGACGTGTCGCCATGATCCCATCCTAGGCAGACGTCGGTTGCCCGTGCTTCTTCCGGCTATCCGGGCGTCAGGCACCAGTAGCCGTACGGGTTGCGGTAGAGGTCGTCCGGGTCGTAACGGGCGCAGTCCCGGCTGCCGAGCATCCAGTACGGGGCATCGGCGGCGAGCGCGAACGTCTCGCCGTCGCGGATCTGGCCGGCCCGGGGCTCGGTCAGCAGGTAGCGGGCCAGCGCGTCGAGCAGGCGTACCTGTGCGTCGATCTCGGCAGCCCCGGTCGGCTGCCCGGCGCGCAGTTCGACGTCCGGGGCGCCGAGCAGGTGCATCCCACAGCTGTAGACCGCGACGCCGTCGGTGATCGGCCGCTTGACCCAGGCCCGGTGCAGCACCACCGCCAGGGTCGGGTCGTCGGTCGCGGCGGCGGCCCGGTCGGCCAGGTCGAGCCAGCGGTCCCGGCCGTGCGCCAAGCCGCTGCTCTCGTTGCGTACCGCCGTGGCGCCGGCCCGGAGCAGCGCGGCGGTCAACGCCAGCATCCGCCGCGACACCTCCAGCGCGGTCTGCCGGGTGGCCGGCGGCGACAGCAGGTACGCCACCGTGTCGTGCTCCCTGACCGCCCGCCGGTCGGCGTCGGTGAAACTCGGGCTGGTCAGCGAGGACCGGAACGAGGCGACCATCCGCGGGTCGGGTTCCGGCCGGGAGTATTCGGCGTCGAGGGTGCAGTCCGGGCCACCGATCTCGGCCGCGAGCCGAGCCACGACGTCGAGGTCCAATCCCGCGCCGAGCACGCAGAGCACGTGCTGCGGTGGCGCGGATCCGGCCTCGTCGATCACGCCCGGCAGGCTACCAACGGGTACCGCGCCGCTGTCAACGTGCCCGACGCAGCGGACCGGCCGGACCCGGTACCGGACCGGCGCCCGACGGCAAGGGCGGTGCCCGCCGCCCCCGGACGGGGACGGCGGGCACCGCCGCTCGGCAGTCACCGCCGGGTCAGCACCCGGCCGCCGCCGGTCAGATCCCGCCCAGCCGGGCCGGACACGGGTTCACCGGTTCCAGGGTGAAGTCGAGCGTGCTGACCAGGCTGGCCTGGATCTGCTGCCGCTTCACCTGCGGCACCCAGCCGTCCTTGGCGGCGATGACGTCGTACCGGCCCTTCGGCAGCCACCACGAGTACGTCCCCTTGTCCACCGTGGAGAGGGTGTACCCGGTGGATGGATCGCCGACCAGGTTGACCCGGACCGTCGCCGCCAGCGACACCTCGGCGCCGCCGCAGGTCCGGCCGACGACCGTACCCTGGATCTTGCCCCAGGTGCCCGGCGGGGAGACGTTCATCTCCACCCCGATCACCGGTACCGGATACGGGCTGTCCGTCACCAGGCCGAGTTCGGCGGTGTAGGTGCCGGGCTGGGCGACCCCGGCCGCCGCGGTGGCGGCCAGGGTGACCGTGACGTTCCGGGACGCCCCGGCGGCCAGGGTGAAGCTGGCCGGCGCGGTGCTCAGCCAGGACGCCTCGCCCGCCTCCAGACAGGCTTCCAGCCCGCCGAGCCGCTCGGTCTCGGCCGACCCGACGAACGAACTCGGCGAACCACCCACCTTGTACGCGCCGCAGACGCCGGCGCCCCGATAGCGGGCGAACTGCGCGTTCGGCAGGTTCACCCAGGCACCGGCCACCGGGTCGTACCCGATCGTCCGGTTGGTCAGCGTGGTCGAGGCCGCGGTGGCGCCACCGGCCAGCACCAGCATGCCGCCGGCCGCCGCGTACTGCGAGCCCCAGAGGTCGAGCGGCATGTCCGGCAGCGAGTCCCAGGCGTCGGTGGCCGGGTCGTAGACGTAGCCGTTCTTGTACTCCACCGCGCCGACGCCACCGGCACAGTAGACCTTGCCGCCGATGCCGCCGCAGGACATCCAGGAGGAACCCTGCGGATAGTCGGCGACGGTGTCGAACGTGCCGGCGAGCGGGTCGAAGACCGTCACGTCCGGGGTGTCGACGGCGCACTCGTTGTCGCCGCAGCCGCCGATGACGTAGAGCTTGCCGCCACTGGTCGCGAACGCGGCTGCCGCCCGGGGTGCCGGGTTGGTCACTCCGGGCAGGGTGCTCCAGGTCCCGGTCGCCGGGTTGAACATGTCGACCGTGGCCACCGGGGCGGCACCGTCGCCCCAGCCGCCGATCGCGTAGATCCGGCCGTTCAGCGCGGCGACCGCCGGCTTCGACCGCGCGGTCGGCATGTCCGGCAGCGCCGTCCAGACGTTGGTCGCCGGGTCGTAGACCCAGGTCTTGCGCTCGTTGCCGGTGCCGGCACCGCCACCGATCGAGTAGACCTTGCCGTCCAGGGTCACCGCCGAGTTGTCGTAGATCGACGCCGGGAGGTTCGCCACCCGGGTCCACGCCTCGTCGACCAGCGGTGCGGCGGCGGCGGTACCGGTGCCGGGCCCGTACGCGGTCCCGGTGCGGCTCTGGCTCAGCCCCTTCATCTTGTGTTCCACCAGCTCGGCGCCCTTCGCCGAGAGCTGGCTGAACTGGGCCGCCCGCTCCATCGTCTGCACGGTGGCCGGCGCGTTGCCGGTGTTCGTCACCGTCAGTGTGACGTTCCGGGTGCTGCCGTACGGCTGGTGCAGTTCCAGGGCGTTCGAGGTGACCGTCAGCCGGGCCGCCTTGAGCGCGAAGTCAGCCCGCCGGGTGGCGTCCGCCGGTACCGTCACCTGCTTGGTGAACCCCCGGTACGGCGACAGGCTGGCGGTGAACGGCTGCGCCCCGGTCAGCCCGGAGTAGAGCCAGTAGAAGCCGTCCGGGATGTTCGGGTCGTCCGGCGTCGCCGCCGAGACGCCCTTGTCGGCCGGCTGGTTGTCGCTGACCACCGTCACGCCGTTGAGCGGGCCGCCGGTGTTGGCGTCGGTGGTGAAGCCGGCGACCAGGCCGCCCGGCTTCGGGGTGCAGGTCCGGTTGACGAACTGGACATTGTCCACCTGCCACCACCAGGCGAAGGTGCCGTTGAACCGGAACCGCACCCGGGTGTTGGCCGCACCGGCCGCCGGGTCCAGCGGTACCTCCTCGACCCGTGGGCCACGCCGGCTGACCGTCTGGTGCCAGACGTTGGTCCAGGTCGTACCGCCGTCGGTGGAGACGTCGACGTCGGCGGTGTCGCTGATCCCGACCGCCCGCCAGTCGCTGTTGAAGCGCAGCAGTGGCGCGCCCGTCGCCGAGAAGTCCAGCGCCGGGGTGACCAGGTCGGTGTCCTGGGTGTTGCCGGTGCCGAGGTGGTCACTGTCGACGATCGCGAAGTTGCCGGTGCCGCCGGTCAGGTTGGTCCGGCCAGCCGGGTCGTCGAACGCCCAGCCGCCCTTGTCGGTCCGGTTCACCACCGACCAGCCGGCCGGGGCCGAGGTGCCGTCGAAGCTCTCCGTCAGCAGCGGGTCGCTGACCCCGGCCGCGTAGCCGGCGGCGGTGCAGGCCGGCAGCACGGTGGCGCTGATGTCGACGGTCTTCGAGCCGGTGCCGACCGCCACCTCGGTGCTGACCGGCCGGTAGCCGGGGTAGACGACCGTGGTGTCGAGCCGGTAGGTGGCGCTGCCGGGGACGGTGAACGAGTAGGCGCCGGTCACCGGGTTGGTGTAGACCGGGCCGCCGGGTCGGCCGGAGACCTCGATCTTCGCGTACAGCGGCCAGCCGTGCCCGGAGCCGTCGGTGACCTTGCCGGCGACGGTGACCATCCGGGCCGTGCCGAGGGCGAAGTTCTGGGTGACCGCCTCGCCCCGGGCCACGGTCACGGTGGCGGAGCCGGGGTTGAAGCCGTACCCGCTGGCGGTCAGTTCGTGGGTGCCGACCGGCAGTACCAGCGCGTACCGGCCGTCCGCGTCGGTGACCGTGTTGAACTCGCCGGTACGCACCTCGGCGCCCGCGACCGGCTCCCCGGTGCCGGCGTTGGTGACGGTCCCGGTGACCCGGCCGGAGTCGCCGCGCGGCGCCGCCTCGACCGCCTGGTACGCGTTGAGCCGGCCCTCGCCGAAGGTGTTGTTGTCGTCGAGGGTGCCGCCGCAGGTGAGCGCGTTGACGTCGGTGGCGGTGTCGTCGAGCAGCCGTTCGGTGGCCGGGATGTTGCCCTTCAACCCGGGCGCGGCCGACCAGATCAGCGCGACGGTGGCGGAGACGTGCGGTGCCGCCATCGAGGTGCCGCTGCCCGTGCCGTAGCCGTTGCTGGGCAGGCTGGACCGGACGTTGCTGCCCGGCGCGGCGATGTTCGGCTTGACCGATCCGTCGATGCTGGACGCGCCCCGGCCGGAGAAGCTGGAGACGTTGTTGTTGCTGTCGTAGGACCCGGCCGCGTAGGTCAGGGGGTAGTCGCCGGGGTTCTCGGTGGTGTTGCAGCCCGGCCCGTCGTTGCCGGCGGAGAAGCTGGGGAAGATGCCGGCGGCCCGCCAGGAGACCACGGTCTGCTTGTACCACTCGTCGTTGCGGCCGCCGCCCCAGGAGTTGTTGACGATGTCCGGGGCCAGGTCGGGCCGGGCGTTCTGCCCGTTCAGGTCGGTCGGGGCGAGCACCCACTGGCCGGCGGCGAGCAGGGAGGCGTCGGTGCAGTCGTTGGTCTCGCAGCCCTTGGCGGCGATCCACCGGGCCCCGGGCGCCACCCCGATCTGGTTGCCGGCACCGTCGTCGCCGACCATGGTGCCCATGGTGTGCGTACCGTGGCCGTTGTTGTCGCACGGCGCCGGGCTGGCGCAGACCCCGGCCGGGTCGAACCAGTTGTAGTTGTGGTCGAAGCCGCCGCCGGTGTTGCCCCGGTAGGAGTTCCGCAGCGCCGGGTGGTCGAACTGCACCCCGCTGTCGATGTTGGCGACGACCACGTCCTCGCCCCGGGTGTCGAACTCGGACCAGACCCGGGGTGCCTCGATGTTGTCGAGGTTCCACTCGACCGCGTTGGTACCGGTGCCGGTGGTGGCGCGGAACGGCTCGGGCTTGATCAGTTCGTAGGTACGACTCGGTTCGATGCTCTGCACGTCGTCCCGGGCCGCGATCGCGTCGAGCAGGGCGCGGTCACCCTCCACCCGCAACACGTTGGCGATCCAGTACGACCGGTACGTCGCGCCGCGCTTGTCCAGTTCGGCGCGGAGGTCGCGCTGGCTGCGCTCTGCGGTGGCGGTGAGCGTCCGGTAGACCGCGGTGGCCCGGTCGTCGGAGTCGGCCAGCTTCGCCGCTCCGCTCAGCTCGGCGCGTTCTCGCAGGTAGACGGTGAACGTGGTGCTGCCTTCGGCGGCGAGTTCGGCGAGCAGTTCCCGGTTCACCTCCGCCTCGGGACCGGCCGCCGTGGCGATCGCGGGCTGTGCGGTGACGCCGAGCAGCACGGCGGCCGCGGCGGCCACCAGGCGCCAGCGTCTCGGCCTTCGGGCCCAGCTCCGTCCGGAACGATCCGGCATGGTTCCTCCCCCACTGTTCGGCGTCCCGAGCCATCCCGGGAGCCAGTTCCCCCAGCTCCGGGCTGCCCGGTGCTGCCGCGCGCGCGTGGGTCCGACGTTTGCTTACGGACAGCGCCCCCCACATCGGCTTGGAGTAATGCTCTTGCTCCCCGGGGTGGTGATCAATGCCCGATGTCGGCCAGTATCTAGGCAGTAACTAGGCGTATCTCGGTCAGGAGTGAGCCGAATGCCTTACATCGGTTAGCGTCGCTGTTGACTCGCCCGGTCAAACCCGTTTGGCTAGGGTCCGCAGCCGACGGGGGAGGAGTGGAGCGAGGTGGCAAGCGGAGAAGTCCCGCTCGTCGTGTGCGTGTCGACGGACGTTGCGGTGCGGGAACGGGTGGTTCGACGACTCGACGACTTCGGTACGGTCGTGATCTGTTCGGACCTGTCCGAGTTGCGGGCAATGTTGTTTCCGATGGTTGGCAACGCGACGGATTCCGAACCAGGGCCGGTGAGCCTCGGTGACCTGTCCGTCGACCCGGGCGGCCACCTGGTCACCTGGCGAGGCGAGCCACTGGCGCTGACCCGGCTGGAACGGGAACTGCTGGCCCGGCTGGCCAGCGCGCCGCTCGGGGTGTGGACGTACGAGCGGCTGTTCGCGTCGGTCTGGGGCGGCGCCTACCTCGGCGACACCGCCATCCTGCACTCCGCGGTGAAGCGGCTGCGCCGCAAGCTGCGCGACGTCGAGGGCGGGCCGCAGGTGCAGACCGTACGCGGCGTCGGCTACCGGCTCGCCCCTGGACAGTGACCGGGGAGCCACCGTGCCACCATGTCGGGCGTGAGCATCGACGCCCCGACATCGGCCTGGCCCGGTCAGCCGGCCCCTCCGGCCCCGCCCCGGCGGCGGCGCTGGCTGCTCGCCGGCCTGGTGGGCTGGGGCGCGCTGCTGCTGGTGCTCACCCTCGTCTCGGTCTACGGCGACGAGCCGACAGTGAAAGAGCAGCGCACGATCGAGCAGGCCGAACCGGTGCTGGATCGGGCGCTCGGTGAGCTCGTCGCGGCAGCCGGCCCGGACGTCGCCGTCGAGATCGCCGGACGACCGGTACGTGACGACTGCGAACTCACCGTCGTCCGGGACGGCGCGTCGCTGGACGCGGCGGTCGTCGTGCACGCCCCGGACGCGGAGGTACCCGCACTGCTGGACCGGATCGCGGACCGGCTGCCGGCGGCGTACCGGGCCGGGGTCCGGCACAGTGCCGACGGG
Source organism: Plantactinospora sp. DSM 117369 (assembly GCF_053764795.1). Lineage (NCBI taxonomy): Bacteria > Bacillati > Actinomycetota > Actinomycetes > Micromonosporales > Micromonosporaceae > Plantactinospora > Plantactinospora sp. DSM 117369. The sequence goes on from NZ_CM132446.1 coordinate 687,825, forward strand.
AGCACCCACGCGCTGCGCGCCGACGCGGGCGAGTTCGTGGCGATCGAGGGCGGTCAGGCCGGCCCGGGGATGGTCGAACTGACCGTCCGGACCGGCTGCCGACCGGTCTCCGGCGACCCGGACGGCCCGGCCGTTCCGCCGCTGCCGCCGGCCGAGCCGGATCCGCTCCGGGTGCTCGGTGCACTCGGCGCGGCCGAGCCGACCCCGGTCGAGCTGGTCGCCGCGCGCTGCCCGGGGCAGGGCACCACGTGGACCGCACGCGCCACCGGCCGGGGCGTGCCGGCCGGTCTACCGAGCGCCGCGCTGCCCCGGCCGGCCGGCGCCGTCGTGGTCGCCGACACCCCCGAGCTGTACGCGTACCGCAGCGGCCCGGTGAGCGTGGTGGTCGAGAGCGGCGACGGCCGGATCCGGGTCGCCGTGAGCAGCGGCTGCGCCCGGTGACCGGGGCCGTCCGTGGCCCGGGCTAATAGACCAGCGCCTGGGCGCCGTCCGCCATCGCCTCCTCGACGAAGACCGCCGCCCCGGCGATGCGTACCCCGGGCAGGACGTCGGACTCGCCGATCTCGCGGCGGGCGGCGCACTGGGTGCAGACGGTGACCCGGCCGCTGCTCAGGATCACGTGCAGCAGCTCGGCCAGCGGCGCGGAGTGCGGCAGCTCGAACTCCTCGGCCCGGCCGGGCAGCGCGAACCAGCTCGACTCACCGGTCAGCCAGAGCGACACGTCGACGCCGGAGGCGACCGCGGTCGCGGCGACGGTGAACGCCTGGGCGCAGCGCTCCGGCGAATCCGAACCGGCGGTGGCCTTGACGACCAGGGTACGAGCCATGCCGCCAGCATAGGATCTACCCGTCATGGTTACCGAGATTGGGTTCGTCAGCCTGCTGGTCGCGGGTTTCGGCGCGCTCGCCGGTTACCTGGTGTATCTGGCAGTGAGAATTTCGAGAGGACGTTGGTGAGTGCGAGGAGTGAGCCGGGTTTGCGAGCCCCGCAGTCACGAGCGGAAGGGACACTGTGAGTAACCCGATTGAGCCGCCGCCCTGGCTGAACGCGCCGCCGGTCGACCCGTACCCGTACGAGGAGACGTACGACCTGCGCAAGGGGCCGGACCTGCACCCGGCGCTGCTCGGCCTGCTGCCGTACGTCGGGCTCTGGCGCGGGCGCGGGCGGGGCGGGTTCCCCAGCATCGAGGACTTCGACTACGCCCAGGAGATCCGGATCACCCACGACGGGCGGCCGTTCCTCTACTACGAGTCGCGGGCCTGGATCCTGGACGAGCAGAGCCGGCCGGTCCGGCCCGCCGGTCGTGAGGTCGGCTGGTGGCGGGCCGTACTCGACGCCGACGGCAAGGGCACCGACGAGCTGGAGGTCCTGCTCACCACCCCGACCGGGATCATGGAGCTGCACCTCGGCAAGGTCACCGGCACCCGGGTCGAGATCGCCACCGACGCGGTGGTGCGCTCCGCCACCGCCAAGGAGGTCACCGCCGGCCACCGGCTCTTCGGCATCGTGGAGGGGGCGCTGCTCTACGCCCAGGAGATGGCCGCGGTCGGGCACCCGCTCTCCCCGCACCTCTCCGCCCGGCTGATCCGGGTCGGCGGCTGACGCCACCGCTCAGCGCGGCGGGACGGGGAAGCCGAGCAGGTCGGCCAGTACGGCGGTGTGCGGCGAGGCGGGCAGCGGCACCCCGTCCAGCTCGCGGACCTCGGCGAGGCCGCGTACCGAGGAGGTGAACCAGACCCCGTCGGCGCTGTGCAGCTCGGCCGGGGTGACCAGGCGGTGGGCCGCCGTCCAGCCCAGCTCGCCGACGTTGCGGAGCAGCCAGTCGGAGGTCACCCCGGGCAGGATCCCGGTCTCCGCCGGTACGGTGCACAGCTCCTCGCCGGTCAGCCAGACCAGGTTGGCGCCCGGCCCCTCCAGGGCGTACCCGTCGGTCGAGCTCCAGAGCACGTCGTCCACGCCGTTCGCGGCGGCCCAGCGCCGGGCGGCCTCGCTCAGCCCGTACGACAGGGTCTTGAGCCCGCCGAGCAGCCACGGCCGGCCGGTGCGGGCGTCGGCGGCGACCCCGAGCGGCAGGGTCGCCACCCGGATGCCGTCCCGCCGGGCCTGCCGGGACGCGGCCGGCACCGCCGAGAGGGTGGCGTAGACGGTCGGTCCGGTGCCGCCCTCCGGGCCCCGGGTGCAGACCAGCCGCACCCTGCCCTCGGTCCCGTCCGGCCAGCCGGCGCAGGCGGTGTCGAGCAGGTCGCGCAGCTCGTCGGTGCGGGGCAGCTCCAGCTCCAGCGTCGCCGCCGACCGGGTCAGCCGGGCCAGGTGCTCGTCGACCAGCCAGGGGCGGCCGGCCCGGACGTGCATCGTCTCGAAGAGCCCGTCACCCCGGAGTACGCCCCGGTCGTCGGCCCGGATCAGCGGCTCGCCGGCCGGTACCACGCCCCGGCCCAGTACGGCGACGATCGGCTGCTCGCTCGACATTCCGCCGAGGGTAACGGCCGAGGGGCCGTACTCGCCGGGGCGCACTATGCTTTGTCGGTGTCGGAATCGTCACTTGCGGAGATGCTGCGTTCCCGCGGACTGCGGTTGACGGCGCAGCGGCAGTTGGTCCTCGAAGCCGTGCTGGAGCTCGGGCACGCCACCCCCGAGCAGGTGCACTCGGCGGTCCGCGAGGTCGCCGCCGGAGTGAACATCACCACGATCTACCGGACCTTGGAACTACTCGAACGCCTCGGGCTTGTTACCCATACGCATCTGTCCCACGGGTCACCGACGTACCACGCCGCGGGTGAGGACACCCACGTGCACCTGGTGTGCCGGGTCTGCGGGGCGGTGGACGAGGTCGATCCGGAGGTCTTCGGGCCGCTCTGCGACAAGCTCGCGGCCGAACGGGGCTTCCAGGTCGACATCGGGCACGTGGCGCTCTTCGGCGTCTGCGGGCGGAGCGACTGCGAGGAGCGGCGAGAATGATCGACATCGCGGGTGCGGTGGCTGTCCAGGCGATCGACGAGCAGACCCGGGACCAGCCGGAGCCGGAGCACGCCGCCGCCGGGGTACGCCCGGTGGCCGCCCACTACGGCGACCCGATCCGCGAGCAGCGGCTGCTCGCCACCGACGTCGGCCTGGTCGACCGGTCGCACCGGGGGGTGATCGCCGTCCCCGGGGTCGAACGGGCGAGCTGGCTGCACACCCTGACCAGCCAGCACCTCGCCTCGCTCGCCGCCGGGCAGGGCAGCGAGCTGCTGGTCCTCTCCCCGCACGGGCACGTCGAGCAGCACGCCATGGTCGCCGAGGACGGCGAGACCACCTGGCTGGACACCGAGCCGGGCGACACCGGCGGCCTGCTGAGCTACCTGGAGAAGATGCGCTTCTTCACCCCGGTCGACCCCCGGGACGCCACCGCCGACTGGGCACTGCTCTCGCTGGTCGGGCCGCGCGCCTCCGAGGCGGTCGGCACGCTCGGCGTCACCGGGCTGGCCGAACCGGACCTGCTCGGGGTGCCGGGCCCGAAGTTCGCCGCCGGCTCCGTGCCACCCCGGCCGACCGTCGTGTACGACGTACGCGCGTTGCCGGGCGGGGGCTGGGCGCGCCGGGTCCGGCTCGGGGTCGACCTGCTGGTGCCCCGGGGGAGCATGCCGGAGGTGGTCGACGCGCTGACCGCCGCCGGCACACCGGTCGCCGGACTGTGGGCGTACGAGGCGGTGCGGGTGGCGCAGCGGCTGCCCCGGGTCGGCTTCGAGACCGACCACCGGACGATTCCGGCCGAGGTGGGGCTGGTGGCGCCGGCCGTACACCTGGACAAGGGCTGTTACCGGGGTCAGGAGACGGTGGCCCGGGTGCACAACCTCGGCCGCCCGCCGCGCCGGCTGGCGCTGCTGCACCTCGACGGGGTGACCACCGACCAGCTTCCGGCGGTCGGCGCGCCGGTGACCGCCGCCGGGCGCACGGTCGGCTTCGTCGGTACGGCGGTCCGGCACCACGAGCTGGGCCCGGTCGCGCTGGCGGTGCTGAAGCGCTCGGTGCCGGACGACGCGGCACTGCTGGTCGAGGGCTCGGCCGCCGCGATCGACCCGGAGTGACCGGCCGCCGCCTCGGCTAGGATCCCGGCATGACGGGCACCTTGATCACGGTCGCGCCGACCGGGGCCGAGTCGGCGAAGGCGGAGGTGCCGGCGCTGCCGGTCACCCTCGACGAGCTGGTGGTCACCGCGAAGGAGTGCGAGGCGCTCGGCGCCGCGGTGATCCACGTGCACATCCGGGACGACCAGGCCCGGCCCACCCTCGACCTGGGCCGGCTGCGGGAGACCGTGGCCGCGCTGCGGGAGAGCACCGACCTGATCGTGCAGCTCTCCACCGGGGGCGCGGTGACCGACCCGGAGGCGGACCGGCTGGCCGTGCTCGACGCTGGCCCGGAGATGGCCTCCTGCACCATGGGCACGGTCAACTTCGGCGACGACGTCTTCCTCAACCGCTGGCAGTTCATCGTCGACCTGCACACCCGGATGCAGGACCGGGGCGTCGTGCCGGAGTACGAGATCTTCGACCTCGGCCACCTGACCGCGCTGCGCCGGCTGCTCGACCGGTACGGCCTGCCGGCCGGCGGGCACGTGCACGTCGACTTCGTGATGGGGGTGCCCGGTGGGATGCCGGGCAGTACCGAGGCGCTGGTCGCCTGTGCCCAGGCGCTGCGGGACCTGCCCGACGGGACGACGTTCTCGGCGACCGGCATCGGCCGGAGCACCATTCCGGTGATGCTCGCCTCGGTCTCGGCCGGCGGGCACCTGCGGGTCGGCATGGAGGACACCATCACGTACGCCAAGGGGCGTCCGGTGGAGTCCAACATGCAACTGGTCGCCCGGGCGGTCGGGCTGGCCCAGCTCGCCCAGCGCCCGCCGCTGAGTCCGGCACAGGCGCGGGAGCTGTTGGGACTCGCGGCACAGCGCTGAGGGGTGCCGGGTCGGCGGGCCGGCCCGGTGGGTACCGTCCGCGACCATGGGCGAGATCTACGACGGCGGCGTACCGCTGGTGGAGGCGGTCCGGTCGGGCTTCGTGGAGTCCGTGCACCGGGGTTCCGTGGTGGTGCTGGACGCGGCCGGTTCGGTGCGGGCCGAGGCGGGCGACGTACGCGGACCGGTCTTTCCGAGGTCGTCCAACAAGCCGCTCCAGGCGATCGGGATGCTCCGGGCCGGGCTGCCGCTGACCGGTGCCGACCTGGCGGTCGCCTGCGCCAGCCACCACGGCGAGGACCTGCACGTCGACCGGGTCGGCGCGCTGCTGCGGCGTACCGGACTGACGGAGTCGGCGCTGCGCTGCCCGCCGGACCTGCCGCTGTCGGAAGCCGCCCGGGCCGCCCTGCTGCGGGCCGGCGGTGGGCCGTCCCGGCTCCGGATGAACTGCTCGGGCAAGCACGTCGGGATGCTGCTCGCCTGTCAGGCCGCCGGCTGGCCGACGGCGGAGTACTGGCGTCCCGAGCACCCGCTCCAGCAGCGGATCACCGCCGCGATCGAGGAGTTCACCGGCGAGTCGGCGGCGGCGGTCGGTGTCGACGGCTGCGGTGCACCGCTGCTCGCCGTCTCGCTGACCGGCCTCGCCCGGGCGTACCTGCGGCTGGTCTCGGCCGAGCCGGGCTCGGTGGCCCGGACCGTCGCGGACGCGATGCGGGCGTACCCGGAGATGGTCGCCGGCACCGGAGCCGAGGCGTACGACACCCGGCTGATGGCCGGGATCCCCGGGCTGCTCGCCAAGAGCGGCGCGGAGGGTGTGGTCGCGGTGGCGGTGCCCGGAGTCGGCGCGGTGGCGGCCAAGATCGACGATGGTGCGTCGCGCGGCCGGATGCCGGTGTTGGTCTCGGCGTTGCGCCGGCTGTCGGTGGACGCCCCGATCCTCGACGAGCTGGCCGAGTTGTCACTGCACGGCGGCGGCGAGGTCGTCGGCTCGGTACGCACCCGCTGGTGACCCGGCGCCGGCGGATGAGACGCCGCTAACTATTGCTAACTTTCGCAAGCATTCTGCTTGCAGGAGCAAGCGCTGCTCGCTACCGTCGAGACATGGCCAATCCGAAGGACCTTCCGCGGGACATCGGCGGGTTCATCCGCGACCTGCGGCGCAACGCGAAGATCTCGTTGCGGCAACTGGCCGAGCAGGCCGGGGTGAGCAACCCCTACCTGAGTCAGATCGAGCGTGGGCTGCGCAAGCCGAGCGCCGAGGTGCTCCAGCAGTTGGCCAGCGCGCTGCGGGTCTCCACACCGGCGATGTACCTCCGGGCCGGGCTGCTCGACGACCGCGAGGGGCAGGGCGTGCTCGCCGCCATCGCGGCCGACCCGGACCTGACGATGCCGCAGAAGCAGTCGCTGAGCCAGATCTACGAGACCTTCCGCCGGGAGAACCTCCGGCACGCGGACGTACCGGCCGCGCCCGCCGACACCGGCGCGGTCCCGAGCGCCGCCGCCGACGAGGATCCGGCGGAAGCCGTCCTCGAATCGGTGGCGGTGACCGAGGCGGGCGCCGCCGCACCACCGACCGAATCCCGGCCCGGCGCGAAGTCCAGGCCGCCGGCCGCAGCCACCAAGAGGACCGCCCGGCAGGCGGTCAAGAAGGCCGCGCCGTCGACTCCGACGGTCGCCTCGGCCTCTGACGAGGAGGAACAGTCATGACCCAGCCCCGAACCGCCCGGATCCCCGCCCCGCTCTACGCGGTGGCCGGTGCCGGCGATCTCGCGTACCAGCAGTTGCGCCGGCTGCCCGCCGTGGTCAGCGGGCTCGGTGACGAGGCGACCCGTACCGAGCTGCGGTCCAAGGCCGTGACGACCACCGCCGAGCTGCGGGAGAAGGCGATCGCGACCACCGCCGAACTGCGGGAGAAGGCCGTACTGACGCTGCGCAACGCCAACTCCGGCGCGGCGAACCTGCGCAACCGGGCCGCCAACGGCGAGCTGGACCTGGACCGGCTGCGGGAGGCGACCATCCGCAACGCGGCGGTGGTGGTGGCCGGTGCCCAGGCCGCGCAGGAGCGGGCCATCGCCGTCTACGGCGACCTCGTCGCCCGGGGCGAGCGGGTGGTCGGTTCCGGCGTGGTGCAGGCCGCCGACACGGTCAACGCGGACATGGCCGCCACCGAGACTCCGGCGGTGACCGCCGCCGGACAGCCGGCGCTGAGCACCACCCCGGCCGAGGTCGTCGAGCAGGTCAAGGAGCCTGCCGCGGCGGCCGCGGCGACCGAGGTCACCCCGGCGAAGGCCCCGGCGGTGAAGCGCCGCCCGGCGGCGAAGTCGACCCGCCCGGCGGCCAAGCGGACCCGCCCGGCGGCCGACAAGTAGGCGGCCGGCGACCGTCGAGCAGTCGCCGGTGACCTCGGGTGGGTGCGCCAAGTGGCACGTACCCGGGGTCACCGGCATAAGCTTTCCGCCATGGGCACAGCCGCGCCGCTCTTCTTCGACGACGTCGTCTTCATCATCAACCTGGTGCTGATCGTCTTCGCCCTCGTGATCCAGGGCGTCGCGCTCGTGCACTGCATCACCCAGCGCTCGGACGCCTTCCCGGCGATCGGCACCCTCCCCAAGGGAGCCTGGGTGGCCATCCTGGCCGTCTGCCTGGTGCTCACCCTGCTGCTCTACCGGCCACTCAGCCTCTTCGCGCTGATCGGCATCGCGGCAGCGTTGATCTATCTCTTGGACGTCCGGGTCGGGTTGCGTGACCTGACCGACGGCAAAGGCTTCTGGTGAGGGATTTCCGCTGGCCACCGCCGCCCGACGGCGGGCCACGGACGTACGGCCCGGGGCCGACCGCGCCGCGCAGCGGCCGGCCGGCGCTGCCCGACCCGGAGACCGAGCTGGTCGCCACCCCGCACGGCGTACGGCTGGAGCGGCTGGTCACCGGCGACGGTGACCCGGTCACGGTCTTCGCACACGGACTCGGTACCGGCATCTCCACCACCCGACCGCTGGGCAGCGCGGTCAACGGACGCAAGATCTTCTTCCAGTTCCGTGGGCACGGCCGCTCGGAGGCTCCGGAGGGCGACTGGAGCTACGCCGACCTGGCCCGTGACCTGCGGGCGATCGCCGATCTCGGCGGCGCCAGCCGGGCGCTCGGGATCAGCCTCGGCGCGGGCGCGCTCTGCCGGCTCCTCTGGGAGAGCCCGGCCCGCTTCGAGCGCGCGGTCTTCGTGCTGCCGGCCGTACTCGACGAACCCCGTCCGGAGGTGGCCCGGCGGCGGCTCACCGAACTGCTCACTGCGGTACGCAGCGGCGACGCCGCTGAGGTGGCCGAGGCGGTCGCCTACGAGGTGCCACCGGCGATCCGCAACACCCCGGCCGGCTGGGCTTACCTGCGGCAGCGGGTGGACCAGTTGACCCGGGACGGTCTCGCCTCCGGGCTGGCGAGTCTGGCCGGTCAGGTCGCCGTCCGGCAGCGTTCGGCCCTGGCCGCGGTCACCGCCCGTACCCTGGTGATCGGCTGTGCCGGCGACGACCTGCATCCGGTCGCGGTCGCCGAGCAGCTCGCCGAGGCGCTGCCGGGAGCGACGCTGCACGTCTACGACAAGCCGGGCCTGCTCTGGACGCACCGCGCCGACCTGCGCGAACGGATCTCCGGTTTCCTCAACTGACCCCGGGTTCGGCGGGCGGGTCACCCGGGCCGGCGGCGCAGGGGGTGCTTGTCGACCAGGCTGTCGAGCTGCCCCGGTTGTGCGCCCGGCCGAGGGGCCACCGGTACCACCGGAACCGTGCCGGCCGGAGTAACCTGGCGAGCCATGGGCGTTTCCCAGCACGGCCGGACGCACCGGCTCGACCTCGCCGACCCGACCCTGCGGGAGTGGGAGTGCACGGTGCTCTCCGCCGATCCCGAGCAGGGAATCGTGCTCGACCGGTCGGCCTTCTATCCCGGCGGCGGCGGCCAGCCGCCGGACCACGGGGTGCTGCTCTGGCAGGGTGTGCAGACCCGGATCGTCGGCACCCGCAAGGGCGACGACCTCTATCTGGTCCCCGCCGAGGGTGACCCGCTGCCGCCGGTCGGCACGGCGGTGACCGGCGCGGTGGAGGACGTGCGGCGCAGCCTGCTGATGCGTACCCACTCCGGGCTGCACGTGCTCTGCGGCGTGGTGTTCCGGGACTTCGGCGCCCTGGTGACCGGCGGCAACATGGAGCCGGGCGAGGCCAGGATGGACTTCAACCTGCCGGAGGTGCCGACCGACTTCAAGGCCCGGCTGGAGGAACTGGTCAACACCGAGGTCACCGCCGACCGGGCGGTGGCGGTCAAGGTGCTGCCCCGGGACGAGGCGCTGGCCCTGCCGGACATCATCCGTACCCAGTCCAACCTGATTCCCGCCGACGAGCAGGAGATCCGGATCGTCGACATCGTCGGGCTGGACGTGCAGGCCGACGGCGGCACCCACGTCGCCTCGACCGCCCAGATCGGCAAGGTCCAGGTGGTCAAGGTGGAGAGCAAGGGCCGGGCCAACCGGCGGGTACGGGTCCGGCTGGTCAACTGACCCCGAGCCGCCGCGGTGCCGACGCCGTCTCGCTGACCAGCACGTCGACGGAACGGGCGCGGTGGCCGCTCCCGTCAGCGGCCGTGCTCGCCCTGTCCCCGGCCGGATCACCAGGCCGACCGGGGACTTCAGCGCACCACCGCTGCAACAGCGGCACGCAAGGCCGGGACGCCGACCCTCACCCCTCGCTCGTGCGACCGATGATCGGGGGTGGCTCTGGTGGTGGCTGCCGGTCGGCCAGCAGGTTGGGCACACGCACAGCTTCGTCACCGCGCCGGGACCGTCACAGACAATCACCGACCCGGGACAGCCGTGTGGCGTCTCGCTCGGCAGCGCCGGAGGAACGCCGAGCCGGCACGGCATACACACCGTCGTCGTGTCGCTCACTGGATCCGCCGACGGAGCGTCTGCGCGACCTCCCGCAGCTCGGCCGGTGTCACCTCGCCGGGATGGGATGCGCGGGCCAGGATGTCCGCAGCCTGACCGGGTACCGGATCGCCGATCCGGGTGAAGTAGCCGACGGCCCACGTCAGGTACCGGCACTTCCCGTCGTCGTCACACTGCCGACAGCGGCGGCCGTCCTTGTGCATGTGGAGGAACCGGCGGGCGGTCAGATCCTCCAGCGTCGTCGACCAGCTATCGAACATGGACGTCACGGCGGGTTCCTCCTGCTCTTGCTCGGGGTGTGCCAGCGGCCCGTACTGCCGGTCGAGGGCGTCGACCAGCAGCCGAGCCAGCGACCCGGGCGGCAGTGTCCGCTTCAAGGCGTACGCCCGCCGGAGCACCCGGCGTACCCGCTCCGGGTCGGGGGTCACTGGTCGGCCATCGCGTCGATCACGGCACCGACCCGAACCATCGCGTCGATGCACGGGCCGTGGTCCGGGTGGATGCCGCACCACGGCGAGTGTCCCCAGATCCGCAGGTAGCCGACGCCCAGCTTGTACATGATCGGCGGGTGGGTGGACGCGACGATGACGGTCGGCCGCCGGTCGACGTACGGGGTGGCTAGCGTCAGCCAGTCCGTGGGTTCGAGGCGAAGTTCGAGACCGACCGGGATCCGCTCGACGGCCGCCGCGTCGAGCGCCCGCTGCTTGGCGCGGGCTACCTCGGCTTCCTCGTCGGCTTGCGCCCGGTCGAAGATCCGGTTAGCCCGGTTGTCGTTGATCACCGTCCGCCACCTACCGATCGTGCCCATCGATCCCTCCCTGTCGGACCGGGGGGTGTGGTGGCCGGAGTCCCACGACTGTCCGCCGGCCACCACACCCCCCGTCTGGATGGGCGGCACCCAACGGGGGGAAGGGTGCCGCCCGGTGGACGCGGCCCGTCCGGGGGAGGCTGGTCGCCACGTCCAGTTCGGGGCGACCGACACAGGGTGCCTACCCCTAGATCACCTTCTGTGTCGGCCGCTTAGACGGTAAGCTACACCTGTACAGACGACCCGTCTAGATAGGTTTACGGTCGGGAGGGCAGAAACATTCCCAGCGCACTGATCGGGGGTACGGTGACCGACGTGCCTACCCCGCACGAGCGGCCCCGCTATCGCCGGGTCGCAGACGAGTTACGCCGTCGGATCCTCTCCGGCGCGATCCCACCCGGGTCCATCTTGCCGTCCGAATCCGCGCTTATGGCCGACTTCGGCGTGGCCCGTGGAACCGTCCGTGAAGCGGTCGGACTGCTCCGCAATGAGGGCCTGGTCGTTACCGAGATGGGCCGAGGAACGTACGCCCGGCCGGTACTGCCGGTTCGCCGACTCGGCTCCGACCGGTACCGCCGGGAACTGGAGCAAGTCCGGTCCGGCGAACTGGGCACGTCGTTCACCGCCGACCAGCAGATCGGCTGGTCCGACTACCGGCTCGACAGGGAGTTCCGCGAGGTGCCGGCAGACCGGGCGACCGCCGAGCTGTTCGACATCGCCCCGGGCACGATGCTGCTGGAACGCCGGTTCGTGTTCCGCTCCCAGGGCGTACCGCAGCAGATGTCGACGTCCTGCCTCCTACTCGACATGGTGGCCGACACGCCGGTCGCCGACCCTGACCGGGAGCCGTGGCCGGGCGGGAACACCGCCCAGCTTCACAGCCTCGGCATCACGATCACCGGAGTACGGGAGCGGGTGCGTTCCCGAATGCCGGTCCGCGAAGAGACCGAGGCGTTGCGGATCCCCGGCGGCGTGCCGGTGGTGACAATTACTCGACAGACGTACGCGGGTGAGCAGGTCGTTGAGGTCGCCACCGACATCGTGATCCCGGCGGACCGGGTTGAACTGGATTACTGGATCGACCTGACCTGATCGTTTGCCCAGAACCCGTGGCCGGATTCCCGGGGAAAACCTGACGCAGGCTGTCAGAATTCGCTGCCAGGCTCGGAGCCATGACTGCGGAACTGACTGGAAAGATCGCGCTCGTCGCCGGGGCGACCCGGGGTGCCGGCCGGCAGATCGCCGTGCAGCTCGGCGCGGCCGGCGCCACCGTCTATGCCACCGGGCGGAGCACCCGGGAGAAACGCTCCGAGGTGGACCGGCCGGAGACCATCGAGGAGACCGTCGAGCTGGTCACCGCGGCCGGCGGCGTCGGGATCGCGGTACAGGTCGACCATCTCGTCCCTGACCAGGTACGCGCCCTGGTGGAGCGGATCGACCGGGAACAGGGCCGGCTGGACGTACTCGTCAACGACGTCTGGGGGGCGGACCGGCTGATCGGCTGGCACAAGCCGATCTGGGAGCAGGACCTCGACGACGGCTTCCGTACGCTGCGGCTCGCTGTCGAGACGCACATCATCACCAGCCACTTCGCGCTACCGCTGCTGATCCGCAACCCGGGCGGGCTGGTCGTGGAGGTCGGCGACGGCACCAAGGAGTACAACGACGCGAACTACCGGCTGTCGGCCTTCTTCGACCTGGCGAAGACCTCGGTGAACCGGCTCGGCTACCTCTGGGCGCACGAGCTGAAGGAGCACGGCGGGACGGCGGTCGCGCTCACTCCGGGCTGGCTGCGTTCGGAGTTCATGCTCGACGAGTTCGGCGTCACCGAGGAGAACTGGCGGGACGCCATCGAGAAGCAGCCGCACTTCGTCATCTCGGAGAGCCCGGCGTTCGTCGGCCGGGCGGTCGCCGCACTCGCCGCCGACCCGGACAAGGCCCGCTGGTCCGGGCAGTCCCTCTCCAGCGGCCAGCTCGCCAGGGAGTACGGCTTCACCGACCTCGACGGCAGCCAGCCGGACGCCTGGCGCTACATCGTGGAGGTGGAGGCCACCGGCAAACCCGCCGACGCCACCGGCTACCGCTGACCGTCGTAGAGCTGGGCCAGCCGCCGTGCTGCCGAGCTGAGCCTGGCCCGCAACTCCGGCGGCTCCAGCACCTCGACCTCCGGGCCGAGGCTGAGTAGTTGGCCGTACGCGACGTCGGGGGACTCGACGGGCAGCCGGGTGACCACCCAGCCCTGCGCGTCGGGTTCCCCGGCGTTCGCCTCCGCCTCCCGTACGGCGGGCGGCTCGGTGACGAACCGCAGGGCGTACCGCCCGGCGGGGCTGAGCCGGACCCTGATCTCGTCGCCCAGCATCTCCCGGACGAACCGTTCCGCCTGGCTGGCCCAGTAGCCGGCCAGCTCGAACGCGTCGTCCCGGTCGAACGTCTCCGCGCCGACCGTCACCCCGGTCATCCGGTCCACCCGGTAGGTGCGGTGCCCCGCGCCGACCCGGGCCACCAGATACCACCTGCCGCCCTTGCACACCAGCCCGTACGGCTCGACGGTCCGGGTCACCTCCCGGTCGCCACGCCGGTAGCGGAACTCGACCGTCCGGTCCTGCCACACCGCCTCGGCCAGCTCACTGAGCCAGACCGGCGGATCCGCCGCCTGGAACCACCCCGGTACGTCGAGGTGGAACCGCCGCTCCACCCGGGTGGAGGCGTCCCGCAGCCCGCTCGGCAGCGCGGCCAGTACCTTCAACTGGGCGGCCGCCACCACGTCGGCGAGACCCATCTCGCCGGCCGGGCCGGGCAGCCCGGAGAGGAAGAGCGCGTCGGCCTCGGTCCGGCTCAGCCCGGTCAGCCGGGTCCGATAGCCGCCGAGCAGCCGGTAGCCGCCGGCCCGGCCCCGGTCGGCGTAGACCGGGATGCCGGCGGCGTTCAGCGCCAGCACGTCCCGGTAGATCGTCCGCTCCGAGACCTCCAGCTCCCGGGCCAGCTCGGCACCGGTCATCGACTCGCGGTTCTGCAGGAGCAGGACCAGGGAGATCAACCGGGCGGCGCGCATGCGTCCCATCCTGCCCGGCGGCGCCGACATCCCCGCCGGGCGTCGGCAGCGCCTCGCGCCGTGCCGGCGGTGGCGGCGGCCGATAGGCTTTCCGGTCGTGCAGACCCCCACCCCCGCCGAGTCGCGCCCCCGCCGGGTCGGCCCGTTCCTCTCCGCGTTCGGTTCCGGCGTCGGGCTGCTGTTCCGGGGGCTCGCGGTCTATGGTCGCAGCCCGATGCTGGTACTGCTCGGCATCGTGCCCGCGGTGATCTCCGGTGCGCTCTACCTGGCCGGCCTCGGTACGCTGATCTACTTCTCCGACGACCTCGCCGCGTTGATCACACCGTTCGCGGACGACTGGTCGGACGGGCCGCGCCAGCTCCTCCGGCTGATCGCCGGGCTCGCCCTGCTCGGCCTGGGTGGCCTGCTCGGGGTGCTCACCTTCACCGCCATCACGCTGGTGATCGGCGACCCGTTCTACGAGAAGATCTCCGAACGGGTGGAGGAGCGCTACGGCGGGGTGCCGGACGAGGTCGAGCTGCCCTGGTGGCGCTCGCTGCGGCGGAGCATCGCCGACGCGGCGCGGCTGCTCGTCCGGTCGGTGCTGTTCGGGCTGCCGCTCTTCGTCGCCGGGTTCGTGCCGCTCGTCGGGCAGTTCGTCGTACCCGTGATCGCCGCGATGGTCGGCGGCTGGTTCCTCACGATGGGCATGGTCGGGGTGCCGTTCCAGCGGCGCGGGCTCCGGCTGCCGGACCGGCAGCGGGCGCTGCGGGCGAACCGGCCGCTGACCCTGGGCTTCGGCGTGGCGGTCTTCCTCTGCTTCCTGATCCCGCTCGGCGCGGTGCTGCTCACCCCGGCCGCGGTCGCCGGGGCGACCCTGCTGGCCCGCCGCACGCTCGGCCAGTCGATCGACCACCCCGACCGGGCCCGCGTGACCGCTCCCGGGGCGGCCTGATGCGGATCGACCTGGTCCAGGGCGACATCACCGCCCAGCGGGTGGACGTGATCGTCAACGCCGCCAACTCGTCGCTGCTCGGCGGCGGCGGAGTGGACGGCGCGATCCACCGCCGGGGCGGCCCGGCGATCCTCGCCGAGTGCCGGGCCCTGCGGGCCGCCCGGTACGGGCGCGGCCTGCCCACCGGGCAGGCGGTCTCGACCACCGCCGGCAACCTGCCGGCCCGCTGGGTGGTGCACACCGTCGGGCCGGTCTGGTCCGCCGACGAGGACCGGTCGGCACTGCTGCGGAACTGCTACGCCAACAGCCTGGCCGTCGCCGACGACCTGGGCGCGACCTCGGTGGCCTTCCCGCTGATCTCGTCGGGCGTCTACCGGTGGCCGGTCGAGGACGCGGTCCGGCAGGCGTTGACCGTACTGGCCGCCGCCCGGCCGGCCAGCGTCACCACCGCCCGACTGGTGCTCTTCGACGCCGCCACCGCCGGCACCGCCCAGCGGGTACGCCGACAGTTCGACTGACCGGGGTCAGGCGGAGGCGCGCAGGACGAGTTCGGTGGGGAGCAGGACGGCCGGCTCGATGCGTTCACCGGCGGCGAGCCGGAGCAACTGGCGGGTCATGGTCCGGCCGAGATCCTGGATCGGCTGCCGTACGGTGCTCAGCGGCGGATCGGTGTAGCCGGCCAGCTCGATGTCGTCGAAGCCGATCACCGCCACGTCTTCCGGCACCCGGCGACCCGCCTCGCGCAGCGTACGGAGTGCGCCGTGCGCCATCAGGTCGGAGGCGACGAAGACCGCGTCCAGGCGCGGTTCCTCGGCCAGGAGCTGCCGCATCGCGACCGCACCGGACTCCCGGGTGAAGTCACCGAACGCCTCCACCGGCCGTTGTCCGGCGTCCCGGAGCTCGGCCCGGTAGCCGGCCAGCCGGTCGATCCCGGCCACCATGTCCTGCGGGCCGGCGATGGTGGCGATCCGCTGCCGGCCGGACCTGAGCAGGTGCCCGACCGCGCCGCGTACCCCGGCGACGTGGTCCACGTCGACGTACGGCACCGGGATGGGGGGCTGGCCGAGCGGGCGGCCGCTGCACACCACCGGCAGCCCCGCCTGGGCGAGCGCGCCGGGCAGCGGGTCGGCGCCGTGCAGGGAGGCGAAGAGTACGCCGTCCACGTGCCCGCCCATCGCGTAGCGCTCGACCCGCTCGTGGCTGGCCGCCGACTCGGCCAGGGTCAGCACGAGCTGCTTGCCGGCCGCCTCCAGCTCCCGGCTGACCCCGAGGATGATCCCGGGGAACACCTGGTCGTCGGAGAAGACCCGGGTGGACGCCTCCGGCAGGATCAGCGCCACCGAGTCGGTCTGCTGGGTCACCAGGCTGCGTGCCGCGAGGTTGGGCACGTAGCCCAACTCCCGCACCGCCCGCCGGACCGCCTGTTGGATCGGCTCGGCGACCGTGGTCGAGCCGTTCACCACCCGGGACACGGTGGCCCGGGACACCCCGGCCCGTTGAGCCACCGCCTCCAGCGTGGGCCGCGCGCGGGTCACCGCCATCTCCGCTCCTCAGCTCAGCCGCCGGGAAAATGGTTCCACGCGCGCCTGAAGGTCAACAACCCCGTCGGCGGGCGCCGGGTCCCTCGGCCACGGCACGCGTGGCCCGGGACCGTTCCGGTCAGCCGACGCGCAGCCCTTGCAGCAGCCCGGCGTCGCCCGCCACGTCCAGGGCGTCGAAGCCGAGCCGGCCCCAGAGAGCCAGCAGCAGGTCGCTGGCCGTACCCGAGATCTGTGCCCGGGCGTGGTGGTTGTCGCTGTCCAGGATCGTGTCGGTGTCCAGCAGGGCCACGCCCGCACCGCGCAGCCGCAGGTACCACTCCTGGCCGGCGTCGGTCGCGACCAGGTGGACCACCCCGTGGAACGGCTGGTCGGAGGCGCGCCGGCCGGCCGGCAGGTGGGTGTCGAGCACCTCGCCGACCCCGTCCGCCGCGAGCTTGGCCTCGATCGGCTCCCCGGCGGCGACCGCCATCTGCGCGTCCCAGCGGTGCACCGCAGTCTCCTGCGCCATCCGGCGGTGCCAGAACCCGGCCTTCTTCGGCTGGGGTGCGTAGTTCCAGGCCGGCGCCTCCGGGTCCACCCGGTCCAGCACGGCCATGAGCTGGTCGAACTCCTGTCGCCACCACTGCACGGCCGCCGGCCCGGTCGGCAGGCCGTCCGGGACCGTGAGCGGGTCGGCCCGCTCGGTGCTGCCCCGGCTCACGATGCCCCGGGCCCGGGCGTAGACGGACCCGAGGTGGTGCACCAGATCGGTCATGGTCCATTCGGGACAGGACGGCACCCGGATGTCGAGCGGCGCTTCGGCGACGGCGGCGCCGAAGGTCGGCCCCTCGGCGCGGAGTGCCCCGATCCAGAAGTCCTTGGTGCCGTGCAGTCTGGTCATGACGTTCCTCCCGTGCCACCGGGCCGCCACCGGCCGGGCTGTCTCTCAGCCTAGGGTGAATGCTGTGCCAGACGTTAATGCCCGCCCGATAACTGCCGCCGACTCCGCCGATCCCACACGATTGGCCGGTTACACGACCCTGCGGCTCGGCGGCGCGCCGCGGCGACTCGTCACCGCCACCCGAACGGATGAAATCCCCGGGAAACTCCGCGAGGCGGAGTTGCGGGACGAGCCGGTCCTGGTGCTGGCCGGCGGCAGCAACGTGGTGGTCGCGGACGAGGGGTTCCCCGGCACGGTGCTGCTGGTCCGATCGCGGGGCTTCGAGGTGGTCGCCGAGGACGAGGCGGCGGTCACCATCCGGGTGGCGGCCGGCGAGCCGTGGGACGACCTGGTCGCGGCCACCGTCGAGGCCGGCTGGTCGGGGGTGGAGTGCCTCTCCGGCATCCCCGGTTCGGCCGGCGCCACCCCGATCCAGAACGTCGGGGCGTACGGGCAGGAGGTCGCCGAGACGGTCACCGGGGTCGAGGTGTACGACCGGCTGGCCGGCGAGGTGACCCGGATGAGCGCGGCCGAGTGCGCCTTCGGGTACCGGTCCAGCGTCTTCAAGTACCACGACCGGTGGACGGTGCTCACCGTCGACTTCCGGCTGCTCCGCTCGACGCTCTCCGCTCCGGTGCGCTACGCCGAGTTGGCTCGGGCGCTCGGGGTGGAGGTCGGCGACCGGGTGCCGCTGGGCGACGCCCGGGCGGCCGTACGCGCGCTGCGCGCCGGCAAGGGCATGGTGCTGGACCCGGCCGACCCGGACACCCGTTCGGTCGGGTCGTTCTTCACCAACCCGGTGCTGGACGCCGGGGCGTACCAGGCGCTGCGGGAGCGGGCCGGCGGGCTCGGCGAGCCGCCGTCCTGGCCGGGTACGGGCGGCACGGTGAAGGTCAGCGCCGCCTGGCTGATCGACAAGGCCGGTTATCCGAAGGGCTACCAGGGGCCGGGCGGGGTGGCCATCTCCTCCAAGCACACCCTGGCGCTGACCAATCGGGACGGCGGCTCGACCGGGGCGCTGCTGGCGCTGGCCCGGGAGATCCGCGACGGGGTGCACGACCGGTTCGGTGCCACCCTGCATCCGGAGCCGGTACTGGTCAACTGCGCCATCTGAGGCCGCACCGCACCCTTCCACCATCGCTGGTGCCCAGATCCGCCAGAACGGTACTCCGGTTCCTTGCGCCGCAAGGTACCGTGTTCCACATGGTTACCGTCTACGCCCGTCGTCGCTAGATGGCAGCGGCCAAGCCCGAGGCGCTGCCCGGGCAGCTCCGCCGCGGAACGCTGGAGTACTGCGTACTCGCACTGCTCCGGCCCGGCGAGCGCTACGCCCTCGACCTCGTCCGCGAGCTGGGCGCGGTCGACGGCATGGTGACCAGCGAGGGCACCATCTACCCCCTGTTGTCGCGGCTGCGCCGGGACGGTCTGGTGGAGACCGCCTGGCACGAGTCGCCGAGTGGGCCGCCCCGCCGCTACTACCGGCTCACCGCCGCCGGGCGGGACCGGCTCGACCAGTTCGTCGGTGAGTGGATCCGGTTCCGCGACGCGGTGGATTCCCTCGTCATCCCGAAGGAGACCGCATGAAGCGGACCACCCCCGAGGCGCTCGTCCGGCGATACCTGCGCCAGTTGCGCGCCGAACTGGCCCCGCTGCCGACCGACCGCCGGCAGGAGGTGCTCGACCAGATCGCCGAGCACATCGCCGTACGCCGGTCGGAGCCGGACGGGCAGAGCCTGGCCGAGGTGCGCGCGATACTCGACCGGCTCGGTGATCCGGCAACGCTCGGTGCGGACGCCCGGGAGCGGTTCGGCGTGCCACCCCGGCGCCGCGGCCCGGTGGAGACGCTGGTGCTGGTCTGTGCCGCGGCGGGCCCGTTCCTGGTGCTGGGCCCGGCCGTGCTGCTGCCGTTCGGGTCGGTCCGGCCCTGGCACGTCGTCCCGGTGGCTGTCGCGGCGCTACTCTGGCTCTCCCGGTTCTGGCTGGTCCGGGACAAGCTCGTCGGCACCGCCCTGCTGCTCGGCTGCGCGGCCGTCTTCGTCCTGCTCGACCTGCTCGGCTTCCAGGACACCGGCCTGGGCTCGCTGGCCCTGCTGCTGGTGTCGCTCTTCGTGCCCTTCGGGGCCGCCACCTGCTATCTGGCGATCCGGATGTCCCGACTCGGCGCCACCGTGCCGGCCCGACTCGGCACCCAGTAGCCGGGCGGTCCGGCCCGGCAGGACGAGCCGGCACCCGGCCCGGCTCGGCATGCGGCCAGCTCGGCTCGGTACGCGGTAGCCGAGTTGCCCGGGAGGCACGGGCCGCATCTGGGCACGGTCCGCGTTACCGAGGCTCTCCTGCCGGGGAGGCGTCGGGTGGCGCCACCGCCGACCACGCCACGGTCACCTCGCCGAGCCGCCACCGCGCCGGCCGGTCCAGTACGGGCCAGCCGGCCGCTCGGAGCGCCTCGACCGTACGCCGCCAGCGCTGCCGGGGCCCGAACGTGGCGTACGGGGCCGCGTCCCGCCAGCCCTCCTCCAGCGCCCGGATCAGCGCGTGTACTCCGGTGCCCGGCACGTTGTGGTGGATCAGCGCCTTGGGCAGCCGCTCGGCCAGCGTGGCCGGACTGTCCAGTGTGGATAGCCGGGCGGCCAGGGTCAGCGACCGGGGGCCGGTGGCGTCCACGAGCAGCCAGCCGGCCAACCGGCCCAGCTCGTCACAGGTCCCCTCGACCAGTACCCCGCCCGGTTGCAGCGCCCCGGTCATCGTCCGCCAGGCCGGTACGACCTCCGGCTCGGCGTACTGCCGCAGCACGTTGAACGCCCGGACCAGCACCGGGCGCAGCCCGGCCAGCTCGAAGCCGCCCCGGCCGAAGGCCAGCCCCGGCGGGTCGGCGGCGGGCGCGGCGGCGGCCACCCGTACGGGATCGATCTCCAGCCCGACCACCCGGACGTCCGGCCGGACGGCGGCGGCCAGCCGGGCCCGCAGCTCGACCACGGTGACCGGGCTGGCGCCGTAGCCGAGGTCCACCACCAGTGGATCGCGGGCATCCCGGAGCAGGTCGGCGCAGGTCGCAGCGATCCAGTTGTCCACCCGGCGCAGCCGGTTGGGGTTGGTGGTCCCCCGGGTCACCGCGCCGACCGGGCGCACCGCCCCGCCGCGACCGGCACCGATCGGCGGCGCGCCGCCGATCCGCCCGGTCGGTGCTCCCGCCGGTCCCCGCCGAGCGGGTGGGCCGGGAACGCCGGCTCCCGGCTCACCGGCGGCGGCTCCCGGCTCACCGGCGGCGCCCGGTCGCGGCGGCGGCACCCGGCTCACTGCCCGGTGTCGGTCCCGACCCGGTGCACCTTGTGCTGGGCCGCCTGGGCCAGCGGGCGGACCACCAGCCGGTCCACGTTGACGTGGTGCGGGCGGGTGGCGCACCAGGCGATGCAGTCGGCCACGTCGTCGGCGACCAGCGGCTCGGCGACCCCGGCGTAGACCGCCGCCGCCCGGCTGGCGTCGCCGTCGAAGCGGACCAGCCCGAACTCCTCGGTCCGGACCATGCCCGGGTCGATCTCGATCACCCGGACCGGCCGTCCACAGAGCTCCAACCGCAGCGTCTCGGCCAGCGCCGTCTGGGCGTGCTTCGCCGCCGCGTAGCCGCCGCCGCCCTCGTAGACGATCAGGCCGGCGGTCGAGCTGAGCACCACCACCGTGCCGGCGCCGGAGGACTCCAGCGCGGGTAGCAGCGCCTGGGTGACCCGGAGCGTGCCGAGCACGTTCACGTCGTACATCCACTGCCAGTCGGCGACCGAGCCCAACTCGACCGGATCCAGGCCGCGCGCGCCACCGGCGTTGTTGACCAGCAGGGTGACCGGGCCGCCCAGCCTCCCGGCGGCGGTGGCCAGCTCCGCCACCGACTCGTCGGAGGTGACGTCGCAGGGCTGTGCGGTGGCCGTGCCGCCGGCCCGGCGGATCTCCTCGACCAGGGCGTCCAGCCGGTCGGCCCGGCGGGCGGCGGCGAGCACGGAGAATCCCTCGGCGGCCAGCCGGCGGGCCGTGGCGGCGCCGATTCCGCTGGACGCCCCGGTGACGATCGTGACAGGGGTCATCGGGACATTCTGGCCCAAGCCGTCCCGATGCCATGGACCTGGGCCCGAATGAGGTCGGTCACCTCCTCGGGCACCCGGACGATTGGCCCTCGCCCGATCGGGAAGATGACACGCAACACGGTGGTTGCTCTGTGAGGTGACCCGGTCGTGCGGGACGGCGTAACACGTTGACAGAAGGAGCGAACGTGGCGGAACTGCACACCGGGGTAGCCCGGCAACGAGGTATCCAGCCGTGGCCGACGCCACGACGCATCGCGACCCTTTCCGTGCACACCTCGCCGCTGCACCAACCCGGCACCGGTGACGCCGGTGGGATGAACGTCTACATCGTCGAGGTATCCCGGCGGCTGGCCGAGGCCGGCGTCGAGGTCGAGATCTTCACCCGGGCCACCTCCAGCGACCTGCCGCCGGTGGTCGAGATGGCCCCCGGAGTGACGGTCCGGCACGTCACGTCCGGCCCGTTCGAGGGACTGGCCAAGGAGGAGCTGCCCGGCCAGCTCTGCGCGTTCACCGCCGGCGTACTGCGGGCCGAGGCCGCCCGCCCGCCCGGCTTCTACGACCTCATCCACTCGCACTACTGGCTCTCCGGTCAGGTGGGCTGGCTGGCCAAGGAGCGCTGGGGGGTGCCGCTGGTGCACACCGCGCACACCCTGGCCAAGGTGAAGAACGCCCGGCTCGCCGAGGGCGACCGGCCCGAGCCGAAGGCGCGGGTGATCGGCGAGGAGCAGGTGGTGGCCGAGGCCGACCGGCTGGTCGCGAACACCACGGTCGAGGCGCGGGACCTGATCTCCCGGTACGACGCGGACCCGGAACGGGTCGAAGTGGTCCGCCCCGGCGTCGACCTGGACCGCTTCACCCCGTCCCCGCCCGGTCGGGAGGAGGCCGCCCGGCTCGCCGCGCGCCGCCGGTTGGGGCTGCCCGAGCGGGGCACGATCGTCGCCTTCGTCGGCCGGATCCAGCCGCTGAAGGCGCCGGACGTGCTGCTGCACGCGCTCGCCGAGCTGTGGAGCTGGCAGCCCGGGATCGCCGGGACGGTCACCGTGGTGATCGCGGGCGGGCCGAGCGGCACCGGCCTGGACCGGCCGACCGCGCTGATCGAACTCGCCGCCAAGCTCGGCGTCGGCGACGCGGTGCGGTTCCTGCCGCCGCAGACCGGCGACGACCTGCCGGCGCTCTACCGGGCCGCCGACCTGGTGGCGGTGCCCTCGCACAACGAGTCGTTCGGCCTGGTCGCCCTGGAGGCACAGGCCTGCGGTACCCCGGTGGTCGCCGCCGCGGTGGGCGGTCTGGTCACCGCCGTCCGGGACGGCAGCAGCGGCGTACTCGTCGACGGGCACCACCCGCGCGACTGGGCCCGGGTGCTCGGCGGCCTGCTGGCCGCACCGCTGCGCCGGGCGGAGCTGTCCCGGGGTGCGGTCGAGCACGCCCGCGCCTTCTCCTGGGCCCGTACCGCCAGCGGGCTGCTCGCGGTCTACCGTGAGGCGGTGGCGGAGTACCGCGACCGGCTCGCCTCCGAGCTGGCGGACGGCACGGCGACGCTCCCGCTGGCGACCTGCTGAACGCGCGTGCCACGGCCCGGACGGGAAGGTGGACGGGAAGATGGAGTCTCGGGCGGAGATCGGTCGGCTGATCGAGGCGGTCTGTGCCGACCGGGAACTGGCCTGCGAGCCGACCGGCGAGTACTCGTACGCGGTCACCCTGCCGGGCACGCACAAGCTCAAGACGGTCTGCAACCTGATCGTCGGGGAGCATTCGCTGCGGATCGAGGCGTTCGTGATGCGCCAACCGGACGAACGGCGCGAGGAGCTCTTCACCTGGCTGTTGCAGCGCAACGCCCGGATGTACGGGGTGGCGTTCTCCGTCGACGCGGTCGGTGACGTCTACCTGACCGGCCGGGTGGGCCTGGCCGGGGTGACCGAGGAGGAGCTGGATCGGCTCTTCGGCTCCGTGCTGACGTACGCGGACGAGTCGTTCGACACCATGCTGGAGATCGGGTTCGGTACGGCGATCCGCCGGGAGTGGGAGTGGCGGGTCAGCCGGGGCGAGTCGTTGGCGAACCTGCGAGCGTTCGCGCACCTCTTCGAGCGTTCGGCGACGGAAAACTCGGGTTTGGACCGCCCCTGACGGGTATGCCCCGGCGGCGGCACCAGGATGTGGCGATGGCCGCGCCGCCTGCCGAGACAGACTGTCAGAGGGAGCGTGAGGATCTCATGGCTCAGCGGAACAGTTCCGGTCGCGGCGCAACCGCGACCGCGACGAAGCGCCGATCCAGCAGCAGCACGGGCGACATCAACGAGCGCAAGATCAGCTTGATGAAGGTCGACGACATCCGGGGACAGCTCAGAAAACGCGGTGTTTCAGGCATATCCGCGCTGCGCAAGATGGACCTGGTGAAGAGCCTGGTCCGGACGTTGAAAGCCGAGAGCCGGGGCGGGACGGGCCGGAAGGCCACGACGGCGCCGAGCAAGCGGACGAGCGCGAAGAAGGCGCCGGCCAAGCGGGCCGCCGCGAAGAAGGCGCCGTCCCGTACGGTCGCGGCGAAGAAGGCACCGGCCCGCAAGGCCAGCACCGCCCGGGTGACCGCGAAGAAGGCACCAGCCCGCAAGACGGTGTCCGCCGCCCGGAAGGCACCGGCCCGCAAGGCCGTTACCTCTGCCCGGACGACGAGCGCCGCCCAGCGGACCGGTACCGCGCCGGCCCGGAAGGCGCCCGGAGCCCGCGCGACCGGCCCGGGCAAGGCGCCCGGGGCACGGGCGACCGGCCCGGGCAAGGCCACCGGCGCCCGCGCCACGGGCCCGGGCAAGGCGACCGGCGCCCGGAAGGGTACGACCGCCGGGAAGAGCACCGCCGCCGCTCGCAAGACGACCGGAGCGCGGAAGTCGACCGCCGCGCCGGTCCGGAAGGCGAACGGGGCCGGGAAGTCGACCTCCAACGGCGGTGGTCAGTCGAGGTCGCTGAAGTACGCCCAGCCGATCTCCTCACCGCAGGACACCCCGGAGCGCCCGGGGCGGAGCCTGGTGACCCGGGACCACGACGTGATCCGGCGCTGGGCCGAGGGCCGGAACGCCCAACCGGCGACGATCGAGGGCACCGAACGCGAGGGTCGGCTCGGCGTACTGACGTTTGACTTCCCCGGTTGGCGGGAAGGCGGACGACTGAAGCCGGTCAGCTGGGACGAGTGGTTCCACACCTTCGACCTACGCCAACTGAATTTCATTTACCAGGAGCAGCTTTCCGACGGTCGGCAGAGCAACTTCTTCCGTACCGAATCGCCGATGCGCGAGGACGGCTGAATTCCGGTAGGTGGACCGGGAATACCCCAGACCACCTGGGGCGTTGAACTACGAGGCGCCGGATATCGATCGCCCTTGGGTGTGATGGGCGAGACAGAGTCACCAGCTTGTGTCGGTCATCCGGCGACAACTAACGTTATTGCACGCGCCACGCTCGGATGCGTTCGGGGGAACGGCAGATCGCGCAGATCTGTGCACCGGGCACTGGCGCTGGGGGACGGGTGGCAGGGAAGCCGTTGGGGGACGGCGCCGCCACCTGTAACCGGCGGTGTGTGCGGGCGACGTTTACGGGGGTGAACGTCGCCCGCCGCCGCCGGTCCATCCCGTCCGGCGTGCCGGTCCGCCGAGCCGCCGCCCCACACCTCCTCGACGGCGAACCCTCCCGGGCCAGACTCGACTCGATCCAGCCGGCCGCGAAATCCTCTCCCGCTACCGCGTCGTCGCGGCCTCGACCGAGAAGACCTCTCCGTTGGCCGGTACGCCGATTCCCCGCCAGGTGAACGGAATTCCCCGGGCGACGTCGAGATCCGGATTGTCCATTAATTGGAAGTGGACATGTGGTTCGGAGGAGTTGCCGGAATTCCCGCACTCCGCCACCGGCTGACCGGTTCGGACCCGGTCTCCCGCCCGGACGAGCAGCGAACCCCGGCGCAGGTGCGCGTACGCGGCGTACCCGCCGTCGCCGAGGTCCAGGATCAGGTGGTTGCCGAGGATCTGGCCGGGGCCGACGATCTCCCGGAACAGCCCCTCGAAAACCAGGTAGAGCAGGGCCGGGTACGAGTTGCGGCTGAGATGGTCGCGGTTGCGGTCGACGGCCCGGACCACGGTGCCGTCGGCGACCGCCAGCAGCGGTGCCCCGAAGGCCGGAAAGTCCCGGTTGCGCCGGGCCAGCGGCCACCAGCCGAAGCCCGGGCGCGGCCGGCCCACCGGTTCCGCGACCAGGTCGATCGCGTACGCCTGGCCGTAGGCGCGTACGCCGTGGCTGGGTACCTTGCTGGCCGGGCTGTTCAATGCCGACCAGCGGCCGCGGACCGGGGGATCGACCTCGACCGGTGACCCGGCGTCCCGCCCCGTGCCGAGCATCCGCCCCAGCACCACCCGCAGGCCGATGGCGAGGGCGATGGCCAGCCAGCCCCACAGCGAGGTGAAGTCGACGAAGAAGCCGGCCACCAGGATCGCCAGGAATGCGAGCCAGCAGCAGCGGTGCAGGATCATCAACGCCTTGAGCATGGAAATCTCCTCTCGGGCGAGGTCAGGCCCGGGCGATCGCCACCGCCACCAGCAGCGGGACGACGCGCCCGGCGGGCACCTCGTAGCGCCCCCGGCCGGGGCTGTGCAGCCAGCCGGCCGCGGCCAGTTGCCGCAGGTGGTGGTAGGCCTGTCCGGTGGTGCCCAAGCCGTCGAGTGCGGTGAGTTCGGCGACCGTACGCCGGCCGGCGAGGATCTCGCGGAGCAGTCGCAGCCGGACCGGGTGGCCGAGTGCGGCGAAGGAGTCCGCCACGTCGCTCCAGTCGCCCGCCCCGCCCGCGAGCAGGGCCTCGGTCGGCAGGCCGTACTGCCAGTCGTAGCGCTCGTGGCTGGGTAACCGGACCGAGCCGGTGTAGAGCACGCCGCCCTGCTCGGCCCCGAGCGCGGCCAGCCGCGCCTTCAGGCCGTCCAGGGCCCAGAAGTCGCCCTCGCCCGGCAGTGGCCGCGGCGGGGCCGCCGGGGCGTCCGCCCGCTCCTCCAGGGCCGCCAGCCGGCGTTCCAGCTCGGTGACCCGTTCCTCCAGCGTCATGGATTCGAGTTTACGTAATTACGTAATTCCCCGCCAACCCGCGCCTGCCGTCGAGGAATGTCCGTAGCTCAGGCGCGGGCCACGGCCGACCGCCGGGTCGAGCCCGCCCCACCGGGTTCGGACACCCCCGTCCCACCGGGCTCCGGTTGCGTCACCGCGCCGGGCTCCGGTCCCGTCGCCCCGGCCGCCAGCCCCGCCGCGCCGGTCTCGGCCGTACGGAGTGCCCTGACCCGCCGTTCCCGGGCCGGTCCGGAGAGCAGGTGGGCCACCGCCACCACGCCGCCGAGCGCCGCGCAGCCCAGCCAGAGCGCCGCGTTGCCGAACTGTTCCCGCACGAAGCCCCCGGCGACCGGGGCGGCGAACGTCGCCACCGACCAGGAGAGCGAGAAGAGTCCCTGGTAGCGACCGCGCAGTGCCGCCGGGGACAGTTCGGCGATCAGCGTGGAGTTGGACGGCGAGTTGAGCATCTCGCCGAGGGTCCAGATCAGCACGGTGAGTACGTAGAACCAGGCCGCGTCCGCGAAGGCGGTCAGCCCGAAGCCGACCCCGACGATCAGCGCGGCCAGCGCCAGTACCCGGGACCGGCCCCGTCCCCGGATCAGTCGCGGTACGAAGAGCTGCCCGGCCACGATCAGCACCCCGTTGACCGCGATCACCGACCCGTACGTCGACGGCGACAGTCCGTCCTGGCCCATCGCGATCGGCAGCATCGAGATGTGCTGCATGAAGACCAGGGCCAGCAGGATGTTCAGCGCCACGAAACCGACGAAGACCCGGTCGCGGAGCGCGCTGCCCAGCCCGCCCCGGTGCGGGGCGGCCAGCCCGGCCGAGTCGACCCGGACCCGCCGGGTCTCGCCCACCCGCAGAAAGATGATCAGCGCGGTGGTGACCGTGGTCACCGCGTCGACCACGAAGAGCAGCAGGTAGCTCGCCTCGGCGGCCAGCCCGGCCAGGATCGCGGCGGAGGCGAAGCCGAGGTTGATCGCCCAGTAGTTCAGGGTGAAGGCGCGCAGCCGGTCCCGTTCCGGTACGACGTCGACCATCATCGCGCCGAAGGCCGGCCGGGCCGCCTCGGCGAACATCCCGAGCAGCAGCGCGCCGAGCCCGACCAGCCACAGCTCCCGGGCCAGCCCCAGGGCCAACATCATCGCCGCCGCGCCCAGGTGCGCGGTGAGCAGGGTGGGCCGCCGGCCCCACCGGTCGGCGAGGATCCCGCCGGTGAGGGTGCCGACCGCACCCCCGGCGCCCCAGAGGCCGAGCACGATCCCGGCCTGGAACTCGGAGAAGCCCCGCTCGGTGGTCAGGTAGATGGCCAGGAAGACGAGGACGAAGGAGCCGAGCCGGTTGATCAGCGTGCCGGCCCAGAGGTACCAGAAGGTCCGGGGTAGACCGCCGGTGGTGTCCTGGAACCACTTCCCGACCGTCCGCATCCGCCGCCCCCGTACTTGTAATGACCGCTCATCCTCAAACGCCTTACGAAGCTAGTGCGGCGGGTCCGGCCTGGTCATCCCGTTTTCCACGTGTCGGTCGTCACCCCGGGTCGCCGCATGGCGGTCGGGCGGGTCCGGCAGGATGAGTTGCATGACTGCGAGCACGAGTGATCGGCCGGAGGAAACCGTGGTGGCAGGTGAGGGCGCCGCGGTGGGCACGTTGGTGCTGCTCCGGCACGGCGAGAGCGACTGGAACGCCAAGAACCTCTTCACCGGCTGGGTCGACGTGGACCTCACGGCCAAGGGTGAGAGCGAGGCCCGGCGCGGTGGCGAGCTGCTGCGCGAGCACAACCTGCTGCCCGACGTGCTGCACACCAGCGTGCTCCGCCGGGCGATCCGCACCGCCGAGCTGGCGCTGAACGCCGCCGACCGGCACTGGATCGCGGTACGCCGCTCGTGGCGGCTCAACGAGCGGCACTACGGCGCGCTCCAGGGCAAGGACAAGAAGCAGACCCTGGCCGAGTACGGCGAGGAGCAGTTCATGCTCTGGCGCCGGTCGTACGACACCCCGCCGCCGCCGATCGCGGACGGCGACGAGTGGTCCCAGGTCGGCGACCCGCGCTACGCCCTGCTCCCGCCCGAGCTGATGCCGAAGACGGAGTGCCTGAAGGACGTCGTCGACCGGATGCTGCCGTACTGGTTCGACTCGATCGTGCCGGACATCCTGGCCGGTCGCACCGTGCTGGTCGCCGCGCACGGCAACTCGCTGCGGGCGCTGGTCAAGCACCTGGACGGCATCTCCGACGAGGCGATCGCCAAGCTCAACATCCCGACCGGCATCCCGCTGCGCTACGACCTCGACCGGTCGATGCGCCCGCTGGTGACCGGCGGGGCGTACCTCGACCCCGACGCCGCCAAGGAGGCCGCCGCCGCGGTCGCCAACCAGGGCCGCTGAGCCGCACGACGTCGAGGCCCCTTCCTGGTCCTGGGAAGGGGCCTCGACGTGTCCGGACTCAGTCGGTGACGGTCTCGCCGGTGACCAGGTAGACGACCCGGCGGCCGGCGTTCACCGCGTGGTCGGCGTACCGCTCGTAGAAGCGGCCGAGCAGGGTCGCGTCGATGGCGGTCTCCACCCCGTACGGCCAGTTGTCGGCGAGCACCACCGCGAAGAGCTGCCGGTGCAGGTCGTCCATGGCGTCGTCGTCCCGGTCCAGCTCGGCGGCGAGGTCGGCGTCGGGCTTGGAGAGCACATTCGCGATCTTGTCGGCGATCCGGTCCGCCACCCCGGCCATCTCGGTGAAGACCGGGCGCAGCTCGGCCGGTACGGCGGGCGACGGGTGCCGGCGTACGGCCGTCTTGGCGACGTGGTCGGCGAGGTCGCCCATCCGCTCCAGGTCGGCGGCGACGTGCAGGGCGGTGATCAGGGCGCGCAGGTCGGAGGCGACTGGCGCCTGCCGGGCCAGCAGGTCGCAGACCCGCTCCTCGACCTGGCGGTAGAGGGAGTCGATCTCCGCGTCCCGTTCGATCACGGTCTCGGC
This sequence comes from Plantactinospora sp. DSM 117369, assembly GCF_053764795.1. Lineage (NCBI taxonomy): Bacteria > Bacillati > Actinomycetota > Actinomycetes > Micromonosporales > Micromonosporaceae > Plantactinospora > Plantactinospora sp. DSM 117369. The sequence continues at coordinate 717,044 of NZ_CM132446.1, forward strand.
GGCCGACCGGTCGGCGGTGAGCAGCGCCCGGGTGGCCTGGCGCATGGCGGCCCGGATCGCCTCGGCCATGTCCACCAGCAACTGGCTCACGATGTTCAGGTCGATCCGGAATTCGTCGCGCATGATCACGTCCTGCGGGGAGTGGCGGTTTCGCCGACCGTGGCGGGTTGCGCACGGACGGTGCTACAGGTGTCGGTCCGGACCACGGTAGGGGGATCCGGCGGCGCCGGGGTGAACATTCGTGAACGGCACTGGGCCGGCGGGTGAACATTCTCGGATGCACGCGTGATTCGCCCAATTTTGCCTGGTCGATAGGTTAACGATGACCCTACGATCGCCGCGTGGAATGGGGGGTGGTCGCGGGCGTGCTCGTCGGGCTCGGCCTCGGCCTGTCCTTCGGTCCGCTCCGCCACCGGGTCGCCGGATGGTTCTCGGCCGGGCGCACCACGACCGGACGAGGCGGGACACGCAGTAACAGGAGGCCGGCGATAGGCACTGACGAGCAGGCCGGCGGGCTGCCGGGACTCGGCCGCAAGAGCCTCGACTCCCTCCGGGTCGGCGTGGTCGTCCTCGACGCCCACGACGTCCCGGTCCTGGTGAACCCGGCTGCCCGGGCGATGGGACTGCTCCGGGTCGGCAGTACCCCGGGCACGGTTGCCGCGCACCCGATCATCCGTACCCTGGCCGGCCAGGTGCGGCGCACCGGAGTGCGCCGCGAGGTCGAGCTGGACCTGCCCCGGGGCCGCGAGGGGGGCATGTCCGACCCGCTCGGCGTGCACCTGCGGGCGATGGGCCTGGGCTCCGGTTACATCGCGGTCGAGGCGGCCGACGTGACCGAGTCGCACCGGGTCGCCCGGGTCCGCCGGGACTTCGTGGCCAACGTCAGCCACGAGCTGAAGACCCCGATCGGTGCGCTGCAACTGCTCGCCGAGGCGCTGCTGGACGCCACCGACCAGACCGCCGGAAACGGGACGCTGGACCCCTCCGAGGACATGGCGGCGGCCCGCCGGTTCGCCGAGCGGATCCAGCACGAGTCCACCCGGCTCGGCAAGCTCGTCAACGAGCTGCTCGAACTCACCCGGTTGCAGGGCGCGGAGCCGCTGCCCGCGCCGGAGCCGGTCGCGCTGGACTGGGTCACCGCCGAGGTGGTCGACCGGACCCGTACCGCCGCGACCGCCCGGGAGATCACCGTGGTGGTCGAGGGCGAACGGGACCTGACCGTCTACGGCAGCGACAGCCAGATCGCCACCGCGGTCAGCAACCTGGTGGAGAACGCGATCGCGTACTCCGCGGAGCGGACGCAGGTCACGGTGGCGATCAAGAGCACTGGCGAGCACATCGAGATCGCCGTCACCGACCAGGGCATCGGGATCGCCCCGGACGACGTGGGCCGGATCTTCGAGCGCTTCTACCGGGCCGACCAGGCCCGGTCACGGCAGACCGGCGGGACCGGGCTCGGCCTGGCGATCGTCAAACACATCGCCACCAACCATGGCGGCCGGGTCGAGGTGTCCAGCACTCTTGGTGGTGGCTCGACGTTCACCCTCCGGCTTCCCGCGCGTCCGCCGGACGCCTTCCTACCGCCAGCCCCGTCAGTTGAGATCGAGACCGGTTCGTTCGGATAGTTCCGAGCGGACCGACACAGAGAGGAAAGTCCGTGGCCCGCGTACTCGTGGTCGAGGATGAGGAGTCGTTTTCCGACGCCCTCTCCTACCTGCTGCGCAAGGAAGGATTCGAGGTCTCGGCCGCGGCGACCGGCACGGCAGCGCTGACCGAGTTCGACCGCACCGGCGCGGACATCGTGCTGCTCGACCTGATGCTGCCGGAGATGTCCGGTACCGAGGTGTGCCGGCAGCTCCGGCAACGTTCCCAGGTGCCGATCATCATGGTCACCGCCCGGGACAGCGAGATCGACAAGGTGGTCGGGCTGGAGATCGGCGCCGACGACTACGTGACCAAGCCGTACTCGCCGCGTGAACTGGTCGCCCGGGTCCGGGCGGTACTGCGGCGGCGCGGCAACGAGACGGTCGAGCCGGGCACCCCGACGCTGACCGCCGGCCCGGTCCGGATGGACATCGAACGGCACGTGGTCACCGTCGACGGCTCCCCGGTGCAGCTTCCGCTGAAGGAGTTCGAGCTGCTGGAGCTGCTGCTCCGCAACGCCGGGCGGGTGCTCACCCGGGGGCAGTTGATCGACCGGGTCTGGGGCGCGGACTACGTCGGCGACACCAAGACCCTCGACGTACACGTGAAGCGGCTGCGCTCGAAGGTCGAGCCGGAGCCGTCCGCACCGCGCTTCATCGTCACCGTCCGGGGCCTGGGCTACAAGTTCGAGCCGTAGGCCGGAGCATTCGCCCGGTCAGCGGGGCGTGCCGCGCGGCCTCCGCTGCGGCGCCGGCCGCCGGCCGGCGCTGGCGGCCTTCGGGCTGGCCGGCTCCCGGCCGCCCTCCTCGGGACGGTCCAGCACCGGGTCGGCTCCGGCGGTCGCCGGATGCGTCGCCACCAGGCCGCGCCGCTCCCGCTCGGCGCAGAGTTCGGCCAGTTTCGCGTACGCCGGCTTGCCGATCAGCGCGGTCAGTTCCGGCTCGTACGACAGGTACATCGGCTCGGTGCCGACGTGCGCCTCCGGCGACGAGGTGCACCACCAGTCGAGGTCGTGCCCACCCGCGCCCCAGCCGCGCCGGTCGAACTCGCCCAGCGTCGACACCAGCACCTTCGTCCCGTCCGGGCGCTTGACCCAGTCCTGGTCCCGGCGTACCGGCAGTTGCCAGCAGACGTCCGGCTTGTATTCCAGCGGGTGTACGCCGTCGCGCAGCGCCTGGGCGTGCAACGCGCAGCCGCCCCCGCCGGGGAAGTCGGCGTCGTTGAGGAAGACGCACGGCGCCTCCTCGCTCCGGGTCGCCGTACGCCGGGCCGGGGTCTCGCCGTCCACCGAGTCCATCTCGGTGTAGTTCTTGAAGCCTCGCCGGTAGTGCTGCCAGGTCTGCGGGGTGAGCCGCTTGACCGCCGACCGGACCCGCTTCTCGTCGTCGGCGTCGGTGAAGAACGCGCCGTGCGAGCAGCAGCCGTCGGCGGCCCGGCCGGCGATGATGCCGTGGCAGGTCTGGCCGAAGACGCAGGTCCACCGGGAGAGCAGCCAGGTCAGGTCGGCCCGGACCAGGTGCTCGGGGTCGGCGGGGTCGGCGAATTCGAGCCACTCCCGGGGGAAGTCGAGCGGGACCTCCCGGCTGCGGGGGTCGGCGGGGTCGTCCACCAGGATCCGGAGCTGGTTGCGTGCTGTTGCCACCCGATCAGCCTACGCCCGCTATCCGCCCGCGACCTGCGTCTAGTGTCTTTCCCATGCGGCTCGGCGTGCTTGATGTCGGTTCCAACACCGTGCACCTTCTGGTCGTGGACGCGCACCACGGCGCCCATCCCTGGCCGGCACACTCCGAAAAGGCGGTGATCCGGCTCGCCGAGCAGATCGGCCGGGACGGGGAGTTGACGGTCGCCGGGGCGGACGCGCTGGTCGAGGCGGTGAACGAGGCGAAGATGGCCGCGGCCCGGCTGACCGCCGACGACCTGCTGGCCTTCGCGACCTCCGCGGTCCGGGACGCCACCAATGCGCCGGAGGTGCTGACCCGGGTCCGGGCCGAGACCGGGGTACTCCTCCAGGTGCTCTCCGGTGCCGACGAGGCCCGGATGACCTTCCTCGCCGTACGCCGGTGGTTCGGTTGGTCCGCCGGCCGGCTGCTGGTGCTGGACATCGGCGGCGGTTCGCTGGAGCTGGCGGCCGGGATCGACGAGGAACCCGAGTTCGCCCACTCGCTGCCGCTCGGCGCCGGCCGGCTCACCCGGGAGTGGCTGGACGTGGGGCCGGACAGCAACCACACCCCGTCGGCGGCGGCGGTGGCCAAGCTGGAGGCGTACGTCGAGGAGATGCTGGAGACCGTGGTCGACGACACCGTCGAGGTCGGCTGGGACCGGGTCGCCGCCACCAGCAAGACGTTCCGGACCCTGGCCCGGCTGGCCGGGGCGGCGCCGTCGTCGGACGGGCTCTGGGCACCACGCGGCCTCTCCCAGACCGGGCTGCGGCAGGTGATCGGCTTCATCCGGCACATCCCGCCGAGCAAACTCGCCGAACTCGAAGGGGTCAGCGCGCGTCGGGCCCACCAGTTGCTGGCCGGGGCGATCGTGGCCGAGGCGGCGATGCGCCGCCTCGGGGTGGAGAACCTGGACGTCTGCCCGTGGGCGCTCCGGGAGGGTGTGATCCTGCGCCGGCTCGATCTGCTGGAGCCGGCCCAGGGTCCGCGAGAGCCGGTTTGAGCTGCGGTTTTGTCTGCCGCTGGGGCTTTGCGCTCGATCCGCGAACGGATGCGATGTGCCGGGCCGGGCTACCCTGAGACCGTGACCACCCGCGTACTGCTGTCCAGTTCCTCGGTCTTCCCCGAGCCGACCGCGGCCGCCTTCGAGATGGCGGCGGCGCTCGGCTACGACGGCGTCGAGGTGATGGTCTGGACCGACGCGGTGAGCCAGGACGCCGGAGCGCTGAGCGGCCTGGCCCGGCACTACGGGGTACCGGTGCTCTCGGTGCACTCGCCCTGCCTGCTGGTCACCCAGCGGGTCTGGAGTTCCGACCCGTGGGAGCGGCTGCGTCGCTCGGCGGTGCTGGCCGAGACCCTGGAGGCGTCGACCGTGGTGGTGCACCCGCCCTTCACCTGGCAGCGGGAGTACGCTCGCTCGTTCGTCGACGGGTTGGGCAAGCTCGGCGACGACCACCCGGGGATCCGGTTCGCGGTGGAGAACATGTACCCGGTCCGGATGGCCGGTCGGGAGTTCGTCCCCTACATGCCGGGGTGGAACCCGACCGACACCGGTTACCCCGCCTACACCCTGGACCTGTCGCACTGCGCCGCCTCGCACAGCGACGCGCTGGAGATGGCCGACAAGATGGGGGCCGGGCTGGCGCACGTACACCTCGGCGACGGCACTGGTGAGGGCCGGGACGAGCACCTGGTGCCCGGCCGGGGCACCCAGCCCTGCGCCGAGCTGCTGACCTCGCTCGCCGGGCGGGGCTTCACCGGCTCGGTCGCGGTGGAGGTCTCCACCCGGCGGGCCCGCAGCCGCGCCGACCGGGAGAGCGACCTGCGGGCGGCGCTGGAGTTCGCCCGCCAGCACCTGGCCGCGCCGACCCCGGTCGACGCCCGCTGACCGACAGCCGGCACGCGGGCCGGTCCACCCGCCTCGACCGGCCGGATTGTCGGTGCCGGTCAATACCATCGGCGGATGGTGACCGTAGCCGAGGTACGGGCGCTGGCCCGGACGCTGCCGCGCAGCAGCGAGCACCTGGTCCGCGACCGGGTGAAGTTCCGGGTCGGGGCGATCGTCTACGTCGCCTTCTCCCGCGACGAGACGACGATGGGTTTCGGCTTCCCCAAGGAGGAACGCGCGGCCCTGGTCGCCAGCGACCCGGAGCTGTTCTTCCTGCCGGGCGAGTCCGACCTGCGGTTCAACTGGGTCTGCTGCCGGCTGGACCGGCTCGACCACGACCAGATGACCGAGCTGGTCACCGAGGCGTGGCGGATGGTGGTGCCCAAGTTCCTGGCCCGGCAGCGGCTGGGCGGCTGACCGGCGCCGTCAGTCGCCCAGCCGCGGTGGCAGCGCGACCCGGGCGACGCCGGTCAGCCGGTGGAGTTCAGCGGTTCGGCGGTTCGGCACCGTAGCGAAGCATCCCGTCCCGCCGCAGCCCGGTCTGCCGGGGTGGGGCGACAATCGTGCCCCACCCCGGCAGGCCGTCAGGTGGTGCAGAGGGAGCCGTTCAGGGTCCAGCCGGTGGGCGGCTGGTTGGTGCCGCCGTGGGTGCCCTGGAAGCCGAACGAGGCGGTGCCGTTCGGCGGGATCGAGCCGTTGTGGGCCGCGTTCCGGGCGGTCACCGTCGACCCGCTCTGCGTCACCGTGGCGTTCCAGCTGTTGGTGACCTGCTGACCGGTCGGGAACGAGAAGCTCAGCGTCCAGCCGTTGACGGCGCTGGTGCCGGTGTTGGTGACTGTCACGTCGCCGGTGAACCCGTTGTTCCAGGAGTTGGCCGCGTACGCCACCCGGCAGGCGGCCGTGCCACCCGGCGGCGGCGTACTGGCCGGTGGCGTCGTCGGCGTCGGGGTGGTCGGTGTCGGGGTGGCGGTGGGCGGCGGGGTGGTGGGATCGGTCCCGCCCGTGATGGCGAGTTCGTCAGAGCTGAACGTGCCGTGCGGCGGGTTGACGTCCGCCTCACCGCCGCCGCCGTCGCAGCTCCGGCTCGGGTTGAACATCAGGTACGTGCCCGACGAGCAGTTGCCTCCGGTCGGCCCGGCCGGTGGTTCGGCGTCGCCGCCGACCACCGCGCTGCCGCCGATGGTCACCCCGCCGTGGATGATCGCGTTGCCCTTGACGACCGCGTTTCCGTTGACGGTGCCGCCGTTGACCCAGGCCAGATCCTCGATCCGGGCGTTGCCGGTGACCGATCCACTGTAGACGGCGGCGCGCGGCCCGACGTACGCGGTCGAGGCCACGTTCGCGTTGCCGGCGACCCAGCCGCCGCCGTTGGAGTGCCAGCGCCCGCCGTTGGTGGCGGCCGGCTTCTGGTAGCCGGGCTCGTGGCCGGACGGAATCGCACCGGAAATACGGAACTCGTACGGGTAGCGGCGGTTCTTCGGCCAGCCGTCGAGGAACGCGTACTTCGGCACACTGCTGGCCGGGGTGCCGGTGACGACCAGGAAGACCTCGCGCTCACCGGGCTGGGTCTGGAAGCTGAGCTGGCCGGAGGTGCCCTGGGTCAGTGGCCCGTACCTGGGTGTGCCGTTGCGCACCGCGACGAACCCGAACGTCCAGCCGGTGGCGCCGGTCTCCGCGTGACCCTTCAGGTGCAGTCGGATCAGCGCGCCGTCGCTGTCCGGCACGAGCTGGATCTTGTTGTAGCCGTAGTCGGACGGCGCCATCGCGTCGGAGATGCGGTAGTGCCGGGCGCCCGCGTTGACCGCCTCGACCGGTACGCCCTTGTAGGCGTTGAGGAAACCGGCGCCGTAGACGCTGTTGATGAACGGCATGAAGTCGGCGCGGTTGGAGTAGTCCCAGGTGACGTTGTGCTGGGCGTACTCGCCGATGCGCCGGTTGAGTTCGGCCTGGTTGATGCCGGAGATCCGCCGGTACACCTCCAGCGGGTGTTCGGTGTTGCGGGCCTCGTTCCAGATCCGGTTGAACATCTCGATGCCGTCGCGGTCCTTGATGTACTGCAGCAGCATCCAGGCGCCGTAGTGGTGCCGGGACGAGGAGTAGTACAGGTTCTCGGTACGCAGCCAGCGGGTGAGGTCACCGGCACCGCCGCGCGGGTAGACCTGCATTGCCATGAACTCGGCGCTGGCCTCCCAGAAGGTGCCGGCCGAGGCGTGCGTGAAGCCCATGCCGGAGCGGCCGAGGAATGTGTAGTTCTGCATCACGTGCCCCAGCTCGTGCGCCAGGCCCCAGGAGCCGGGCTGCGCGGCACCGGGCGCGATGTTGATGACACCGACCCGGCCGTCGGTGGAGCCGCCGGTCGCCCAGGCGTCGAGCGCGGTCCGGTTCCAGGTACGCGTGACGATCACGATGATCTTGTGCTGGGCCAGCAGCCCGGTCTCCGGCGTGAACCGCATCGTGTTCACGTAGAATGAGTACAGGTTTTCGAGCTGGCTGAGGATGTTGTCCGGGTCGAACCGGTACTCGCCGGGCGCGGTGAGCGGGTTGGTGCCGGACTTCTCCCCCCAGAGCAGGATGAAGTTGGCCGACTCCCTGGTGCGGTTCGACGCCCAGGGCACCTCGCCGGTGCTCTGCCAACGCTCCGGAATCCAGACCGTCTTGGCCGCCGCTTCGGCGGCCGGCGCCAGTTGCGGCGCGACCAGCGTCGTCGTACTGGCTGCGACCAGCGCGAACGCGGCCAGCCAGCGACGCCATGCGGATCGAAATTTCATCGTCGCATCCCTACGTGTCCGGGGCAGATACGGGTGTGGCCGCCGTGATCCCTGCCCGGATCAGGATGCGTGGAGTGGCCAGCCACCACATCTTGGGTGCGGCGCGCCGAAGCTGTCAAGCGATGGATCTCAATCGTTTGCGGTGCCTTGCGGTGACGGAGGCGATTGACCTACGTTGATGCATGAAGCCGGCTCCCGGGCGACCGTCTTCGTTATGACCCCTGCCCTCGGGAGCACCCATGCGCCTCACACGATTGCGCTCTGTCATCGCCGCCGTGGCCGTCTGTGTCGTCGGATCGGTCGGCGCCGTCACCGCCGTCACCGCGGCCTCCGCCGCCGCCGGATGCTCGGCGACCTACCGGATCGGGTCACAGTGGCCCGGCGGGTTCACCGGCACCGTCGACCTCACCAACCTCGGTGACCCGCTCGACGGCTGGGCCCTGACCTGGTCGTTCACCGCCGGGCAGCAGGTCAGCCAGGGCTGGAGCGCCGTCTTCAGCCAGAGCGGGACCCAGGTGACCGCCCGCAACCAGAGCTGGAACGCCGGGCTCGGCACCGGCGCCCAGGTCAGCATCGGCTTCAACGCGTCGTGGAACAACTCGACCAACCCGGCGCCGACCAACCTTGCGCTCAACGGCGTCGCCTGCACCGGGGCGACCGCCCCGACGAGCGCGGTGCCGACGACCGGCGCGCCGACGACCGCGCCGCCGACCACCGCACCGCCGCGTACCACCTTCACGAACCCGCTGAAGACGCGCGGCCCGGATCCGTGGCTGACGTACTACAACGGGTACTACTACCTGGCCACGACGACCTGGAACAACACGATCACGATGCGCCGCTCGCGCACGCTGGGCGGCCTGGCCACCGCGCCGGACACGCTGCTGTTCACGCTGACCCGCCCGAACGGTGCCGGCACGATGTGGGCGCCGGAGTTCCACCTGCTGGACGGGCCGAACGGGCGGCGCTGGTACTTCTACTACACCGCCGGCCGCGAGCCCTTCGACCTGGGCAGCCAGCGGATTCACGTGCTGGAGAGCGCGGGGTTGGATCCGATGGGGCCGTACACGTTCAAGGCGGACCTGCTCGACCCGACCGCGGACAACACCTGGGAGCTGGACCCCGGCATCCTGCAACTCAACGGCAATCTGTACCTGCTCGGGACGTTCTACAACGGGTCGCAGCCGATGTTCATCCGGCCGCTGTCCAACCCGTGGACCGCCAGTGGTACCCGACGGATCCTGTCCACGCCGACCTACAGCTGGGAGACGGTCGGTGGTGCGGTGAACGAGGGTGCGGAGGTGTTGCAGCGCAACGGCCGGACGTTCATCGTCTACTCGGCCAGCCACTGCTCCACCCCGGACTACAAGCTGGGCATGCTCACCTACAACGGTGGCGATCCGCTCAACTCGTCGTCGTGGGTGAAGTCGCCGCAGCCGGTGTTCCAGCGCAGCAACGCCAACGGCGTGTACGGGCCGGGCCACAACGGCTTCTTCACGTCGCCCGACGGCACCGAGGACTGGATCGTCTACCACGCCAACAGCTCGGCCAACGGCGGCTGCGACATGAACCGCTCCACGCGCGCCCAGAAGTTCACCTGGAACGCCGACGGCACACCCAACTTCGGCACGCCGGTGCCACTCGGTGCGCAGCTGGCCGTACCGTCCGGCGAGCCGGCCGCCTGACTGCGGACCGGGTAACCGAAAGGCTTTCGAAAAGAATTTCGGAACAGAGGGCGTCCGAGACTCGATGCATAGACCGTCGTCTTGACGTGCCTGTCCTGATGTGACTAGATTGCCGAAAAGGATTTCGGGGCACGGTGCCCCAATGGGTCCCCGGCTGGTGGCTCCGACCTGTGCCCGGCTCGTCCGGGCCGCCAGCCGGTCCCAGGCGCTTTGTGCGCGGTGCTCGGGGGCAGTGGTGGGGCGGCGCGTCCCGGTGTTCGTCGGCGACACGAGATCCGGGTGATTGCTGGAGAACACTGGAACTTGTACCCTCCGGCTCGTGGCCGGGTCCGTGGAAGCGCTGGAGCGCAGGATCGACGCCCTCCGGGCCGAGATCCGCCGCTCGGTGGTGGCCCGGGACACGGCCCGTGCGAAGGGACTCCGCGCTGAGCTGCGGGCCGCCGAGCAGGAGTGGGAAGCGGCCATCACCGAGCTGGCCGAGCAGGCCGGAGATACCGGTGACGCGCCACCCGCCGCTGCCGGCCGGTCGTCCGGCGGTTCGCTTCTTCCGGTACGCGACCAGGTGCACCACGCCCTCACCCTGCTCTCGGTGCCGGCGGCGCCGAAGCTGGTCGCCGAGGTGCACGCCGCGTTCTTCGGCACGGCGGCGGCCGGTGCGCTGGCCGCCGGCAAGCTCACCCACCTGCGCCGGGATGAGAAGCGCTCGTTCTCCTCGGCGCCGTACTCGCGGCCGTACTATCTCTGCGCGGCGCTGACCGCCGAGCACCTGGCACCGGCGCGCGGCCTGGTCGCGGTCTCCACCTGGCCGCTGGAGCGGCGGATCGTCGGCCCGCTCAGCCCCCGGGTCGACTTCCTCACCGCCGCCGTCCGGGTCGCCGAACGGGCCGGTACGGTGCCGGCCCGCAACGCCGCCCTGGCCCGGCTGGTGTGGCGGTTCGCCAGCAACATCCCCGGTGCGCTCGGCGTCGCCGGCCAGCGGGGCACAGTGGACCCGCTGACCGTGATCAGGGCCGCCGAGGCGGAGCGGGCAGTGCACGCGGACGCCGACCGGGCGCACCGGGCGGCAGCGGCCGAGCGGGCTCGCCGGCAGCTCGACCAGGTCGACCAGCTCTTCGGCAACACGCTGCGGACCCTTCCGGGCACCCTGACCCGGCGGGGCGGGACGATGCCGCGGGACAACCCGACGGTCCAGGAGAAGACGGCATGACGAGCATCAGCATGGGCACCGGCAGGAGCACCGCCGAGCGGCTGGCCGCGATCCGGGGCGGTGCCAAGCCGAAGCGGCACAACGCCCGTACCATCGCCGCGCTGACCCGCAATCCCGGGTGTACCCGGCGGGCGGTGCTGGACACGGCCGGGGTGGACAAGCAGCGGCTTGCGGCGTATATCGACTTTCCGGCCCGGTTCGGGCAGTCCGGGTTCGCCATCGCCCGGGGCAACGCGTTCGAGGTGCAGGTGAAGGCGAGCGGCGCCGCCGAGCTGGTGAAACTGCTCCGGGAACGGCTCGGGCTGCCGATCCCCGAGGTGGCGTACGACGACCTGGAGACGGTGACCGGGCGGGAGAAGGAGACCCCGGAGGTCCGGTACGCCCGCTCCCGCGCCCTGCTGCTCCGGGCCGCCGCCGGGGAGGACGGCGCCGGCACGCTCTTCGACCACCCGCTGCTCGCACTGGACGTGGCCGGCCAGCGGGTCTATCTCGAACCGGACCTGATCGCATTCCAGCACGAGGGGCGCTTCCACGTCGTCGAGATCAAGTCGTTCGCGGTGGTGGACGGGCAGGCCGACCCGGGCAAGGTCTCGGCGGCGGCGATCCAGTCCGCCGTCTATGTGCTGGCGATGCGCCAGATGCTGGCCGAGGCCGGGCACGACCCCGAGATCGTGGCGCACGATGTCGTGCTCGTCTGCCCGCGCGACTTCTCCAACCAGCCCACGGCGGTGCTGGTCGACGTACGCAAGCAGTTGGCCGTGCTGCGGCGGCAGCTCGGCCGGATGACGAAGGTCGAGGCGATGCTGGCCGCCCTGCCGCCGAACCTGAGTTTCGACCTGGCGCCGGACGCCGACGGGGTGCCGACCCGGGCCCCGGAGGCGCTGGTCGACGCGCTGCACACCATCGACGCCCGGTACGCCCCGGACTGCCTGTCGGTCTGCGAGCTGGCCTACTTCTGCCGGGCCGAGGCGCGCGGCTGCACCGCCGCGCTCGGCACCTCGGCCCGGGAGGAGTTGGGCGGGATCGAACGGGTCGAGACCGCGCTCGGGCTGGCGAAGGGTGAGCTGACCCCGGCCGAGGAGCAGGAGGAGGCGGCGACGCTGCTCCGGAACGCTGCCCGGCTCCGCGCCGAGGTGCTGGCGCCGGCTGGGGCGGCGGGATGACGCTGCGGCCGCTGCCGCCCGGCCCTGCCGGGTTGGAGCTGTTGTCCAGCTCTGCCGGGTTGGAGCTGTTGCTCGGGTCCGCCGGGTCGGACATCCTCGGGCGCAGACTGTCGAGCTGGGTGCACAACCGGGGCACCTGCCTGGTCCCTGGCGCTCGGCTGGCGGCGGACGCTCGGGTGACAGCGGTTGCCGGGCCGGTGACGGGTGCCGAGGCGGTGGCGTGAGCACGTTGACCGCGCTGGCCAGGGCCGAGGCGGTGGCGGCCGGGCACGCCCAGCGGATCACGACGGTACGCCACCTGCACGTCGCGGACCGGCCGCTGGTCTTCATCCCGCTCAGCATGGCCGGCGAGGCGAACGCGCCCCTGGCCGCGCTGGTCGGTACCGCGCCGGCCGACCCGAAACTGCTGGTGGTGCCGCAGCCGCGTAACCGGGACCAGCGGTTCGGCTTCGCCGCCGAGCTCGCCGAAGTGCTGCTGCCCTATCTGGACAGCTTCCGCGGTGTCACGGAGGCGGTCACGGCCAACCGGGGCAAGGAGGTCCGCTACCGGTACGTCGACGCGCCGCAGATGCTGGTGCCCAACTCGGCGGGGATCGGGTTCGTCCGGTTGTTCGGGCGGTCGACGCGGTTCCGGCGTACCGACGGGGATTATCCGGTGCATCCGTCGGTACCGTTGCTCGGGCAGTGGTTGACCTTCCTGGCGGACCGGGCCGAACACCCCGGCTCGGGGATGCTGCTGGCGATGACCGAGGCGCTCGGGCTGCACTGGGCGACCGGGCAGTCCGCGTTGGAGGACGCGCATCTGGCGGCGCTGCTGGCCTGGATCGACCCGGAGGACGGGCTGAGTGGGGCGGACGCGGCGGTGGTGGCCGAGGATCCGCTGCGCTGGCCGCCGGCCGGCCCGGCGACGGATCCGACCTTCGACAACGAGGTCCTGGCGCCGGCGATGGCCGCCTACGAGGAGGCGGTGGCGAGCGGAGACGAGCTGCGGCGAGGGCGGGCTCGGGGCGTACTCGAAGAAGCCGTGCGGTCCCAGCTCACGCCGACCTGGGAGCTGATGTGGCGGGGCGTCGCGCTGCTCCGGGAACTGCCGGTCGGATCGCGGGTGGACGGGCGCTGGGCCGAGGACCGGGACGTCTTCAGCAACTTCGCGCTCTACGTTGACGGGGGCGGCTATCCGCAGCCGCGCCGGGACGGGGCGGTCAACGCGGCGCAACGACTGCACCGGCTCGAACGGGCGTTGCAGTCGTACGCCGTGCAGCGCGCCTACGACGACCCGCTGGTGATGGCCGACTACCGGCTGACCGGGGAGGCTTTCGTGGGTGAGGTGACGCTGGCGGACGCGCACCGGATCGACGACAGCGGGAAGCGGCGGGTGCTGCGGCCTCGGATCCAGGTGACGACGAGTGATCCGGTGCAGGTGACGGTGGGGGCGGTGCTGCACTCGCCGAGCCGGCCGGGGCAGAAGGCGCGGGTGGTCAACGTGGCGCCGGATCCGGCGTCGGGCCGGACGGACGTGGTGCTGGAGCTGTCGGGCGGGTTGGGGCGGTCGCTTAGTCCGGCGCCGGGGAGCGTGCCGGAGGTGGGGGACCGGCTCTGCTACACGACGTTGTCGGACTCGTTCATGCCGCCGGGGGAGTTCCCGAGCCGGGAGGAGACGCCGTGGACGCACGGCGGGCCCCCGCAGGCGTACGAGGAGCCGGTGGAGCCGAGTGTCGACGATGCTCGGGAGGAGTGGTCGTGAGTTCCTCTGGCTTGCTGATGCCCCGTGGCGGGGCCGGGCGGTTGGTGCCGCCGCCGGGTGAGGCGGCGCGGCGGGTGATCGGGGAGGTGCTGGCCGACCTGCACAGCGGGGACCATCGTGGGGTGGTGGTCGACTCGCCGCCGGGGGCGGGAAAGTCGACGCTGGTGGTGCGGGCGGCGGGGGAGCTGGCCGAGGCGGGCGAGCCGCTGATCGTGATCGCGCAGACCAATGAGCAGGTCGATGATCTGATCGACCGGTTGGCGCAGGCCAAGCCGGAGCTGCCGATCGGGCGGTTGTCGGCAAACGAATACACGGCGACGGACCGGATCAAGAACTATTCGACAGTCCGGGTCGCGGCGAAGGTCGCGGACCTGGGCGGGTCGTCCGTGATCATCGGTACGGCCGCCAAGTGGGCGCTGGTGCCGGAGGGGCGCTGGCCGTGGGCGATCGTGGACGAGGCGTACCAGATGCGCTCCGACGCGCTGCTGCGGGTGGCGGGGCGGTTCGACCGGGCGCTGTTCGTGGGTGATCCGGGGCAGTTGGATCCGTTCTCGACGGTGGAGACGGAGCGCTGGACCGGACTGACCTGGGATCCGATGCAGTCGGCGGTGGCGGCACTGTTGCGGCACAACCCGGAGCTGCCGGTACACCGGTTGCCGGTGTCGTGGCGGCTGCCGGCGTCGGCGGCCCCGGTGGTGGCGGAGGCGTTCTATCCGTTCACGGGCTTCTCGGCGGGGACGACGGCGGACCAGCGGTCGCTGTCGTTCGCTGCGGCGGGGTTCGGCGGTGGGGCGGTGGACGAGGCGTTGGAGATGGCGGCGGCCACCGGGTGGGCGTTGTACGAGCTGCCGGCGCGGCACACGTTGCGGACCGATGGGGAGGCGGCGGCGGCTTGTGCGCGGTTGGCGTTGCGGGTGTTGGAGCGGGGGGCGGTGGCGGTGTCGGAGCGGGCGCCTGGGGGTGCGCCGGTTACCGCTGACCGGATCGCGGTCGGGGCGGCGCATCGGGACCAGGTGGCGGCGATCCGGGCGCGGCTCGGGGCGGCCGGGGCCGGCATCACGGTGGACACGGCGAACCGGTTGCAGGGACGCGAGTACGACGTGGTGATCGTGCTGCATCCGTTGTCGGGGCGGCGGGACGCGACGGCGTTCCACCTGGAGGCGGGGCGGTTGTGCGTGCTGGTGTCGCGGCATCGGCACGCGTGTGTGGTGGTGGCGCGGGCGGGGATCAGCGAGTTGCTGGACGCGCATCCGTCGACCGAGCCGGTGCACCTGAACGTACCGGTGAAGTTCCCGGACGGCTGGGAAGCGAATCAGGCAGTAATGGAACACCTAGCGCAGGGTGGCGTCGGTCGTCGCACACCGTGGCCATAAGGACTGAGCCTTACGCCGGACACTCAGAGTAGTGTCCTCGACGGAAGCTGGACGCCATCGTTGCCGCTGCGGTGACCGTCCGTGCGGAGCTTTGGGCCCATCGATGCATTTGATCCAGGCAATTATCTTCCCCGGCAACCTCTTGTGTGGTCAGTCTTGGTGCTTCTGAGTCCAATAACCGGTCGTCGAAACCCCGTGGATCAGCGATTCATCGATAGTGCCTAGAACCATTACCGTGTCACTCGAGTGGTTAATAATAGGTGTGTGCTCGGCCCTCGAGGCACGGGGTCAAAGGAAAATACTCCCGTAGTGCGCGAACCATCAGTGGCATCCAACCCGTCGAGCCGATCGGGCAGAGTAGAGAAAATGCGATGGTGCGCGTGTAGCGCCTCAAAATGTCCGCCGAGGCACAAGGTCAAGGGCGCCATTGATGCGTTCGCCGGTATCGATTCCCACAAGCGTTAGGGTGCGTAAAGCGTTAGCGAGGTCGTGTGCGCGGACACCCTGTGCTACCAGCCATCGGGAAACGTCAACCACCGTACCAGCCGGAACCCCAATGCCCCTAGCTACCCTTTTCGCAAGGTTGTCGTGTGCGAGCAAGGTGTAGCCTCGGCCCTTTGCGTGCAGAATGCTTGCAGCCTCGCCAAGATTAGCTTTCGGATGAGTCTTCGCTGGTTTTCCTGTCAATGCTTCTCTCTCAGCCTCAAGACGAGCCAGCTCCGCCAACAGTGCATCGATTGCCGGCGCGTCGGAGTCAGTGAGTTCAGGGCCAATGATCAACCACGAGGAGCCCGTTCCATCGAATGCCGCCGCTGCTTCCCCGACTGAATCGCGTCGCTTCGCATGAACAATGATCTCTTCTCGTACAGCCGGGACCCAATGAGTTCGGCTCCTACACCAGTGCCTCATCTGGCTCCGAAGAAATTCCGAGTAGCCAAAGCAGAGGAGTGGCCCAGTGTCAGCGACATAATGTGTACTGTGGTTCAGGCGTAAAGGGATGCGACGAGCAGCTCTCGAACCCACGATGGCCTACTCCTGTGCGCCAGGTGTCCGGGTAACAGTGTGATTGTATGAGTCGGGCCACTCACTATTCTGAGTGAGCTCGCCGCCATCATCGGAGCCCGCTCCTCGTAATCTCCATCGGTCGGTGGACACCACGAGTGCTAGCAGCTCGGGGTCGGAATCTTCTTCCAGTAGATCGCGCGCCGCCCACGGCTCGTCGGCATACGGGGGCCAGTCGTCAGGCTGAAGCCGGACAGCAGCAGATGCGCTAAGCGGGAAATCGATCACCGAGTAGTCAGAATTTATTCCAACAACAGGATCCGGGACCGGAACTTGGTCCAACGGTCCGCCGTGGAGCTTAGCAGCGAGGGTGGCAACTGACTGAACGTCATGAGAGTCGTCGGCGCTAAATTCCTCAATCTCGTACGTTACGCCGGCCCGCCACCATCGGGGGCCAAGGAAATTACTCAATGGGCCAGTGTAGCGTACGCGGTCCAACCTCGTCTTAAGTTCACTCTCGCTGGCCAGCACCTTGTCCAAAGAGTCAACGGTGAGGCCAAGGGAGATTGCGAGCCTTGCGCGATCAATCAAGAAGGTTGGGAATGGTAGAGCCTTCTGTAGAAACCACCGAAGCCAGGCGCGACCGGCGGTCCTTTGAGCCACAACATGCTGCGGTGGCCTGCACTGCTCAATCTGCCACCGGGCGTCATCTGTCCAAGGACTTGTGGGAAGTTGAAGCCATGTTGCGCCGGGATCGCCAGACCCTGCGCCCCACTCAGTTGGTAGTGCTGCCGCAGCCTTAGCGAGCGCCGCTATGCGTTGCGCAGGGGAAGCCTCCTCCTTGGATAGAGTCGTTGGCCGTTTGTCAAACACCCACTCAAGATTGTAATGGCCTGCCAGGAGGTACTCTCGGGCGGCAGTAGGGAGACCAGCCCCGATCTTGTCAAACTCGCCTGTCCGCAAGGTGAAGGCAACACCAGCCCTCGGCGGCCCTTGGCGTTCTCCGCTGCCTTCGACATGCGACCGCAACACCGACGCTAGGCTAAGTCCGTCCGGAACCCTGAGGGTTAGTGGGATCTTCGGTTGGTCACGTCCAGGCCAGTTGTCCAGATATTGATCTAGAACTACCGTTGTAGCTTGCCGTAGAAGATCCAATTCTAGCTCATCCGGTGATACGGCGACTGCGTCAACGTCCTGGTCGAGGAGCAGCTCCGCGAACGAGCTTTGATCTTCATCATCAACAATCACTACCAAGGGGCGGCGTTGAGGGGTGTCTGCCAGAGAACCGAGGGGTGGCGCAGAACTCATCGTCGCTCCTGAGGGTCTGGAAGGTCTACGCGTACCGACGTCGCAAATTCCGGGGGTGGTGTAACGAATTGTATGGAGCCGCGGTAGTCTTCCACAAGTGCCCGCGTGATCGGAAGACCGAGACCAAGGCCTTGCCCAAGAACCTCGTTGACCTCAATCGTTGTACTTTCGAATGGCTGGAACCATCGCTCGGCTTCGTCTAGATCGACTGCCACCCCAGTGTTGTGCACAAGGAGCGTCACGCCTTTGGCTCCGAGCCGTGTGCCGCTCACGTGGACATGGCCCGGAGAGCCCGCATTCTTAACAGCGTTTGTCAGGAGGTTCGTGAGCAAGATGCCGACTTCCGCTGGAAACATTGGCGGGGTTCGCACATCCTCTGTCAGGTCGTCTGTGATGTCGACCTGACGCTGCACCGCCTGATCTGTCAGAAGGCGCCGTACCACTTTAAGTCGATCGCTTACCGGGATTCTAGATCGTCGTCTCCTCGGGTCAGCGATGAGAACATCAGTCAGGTAGCTGCTCTGACGGGCAAGGGTATGTGTTAGATCGTCGAGAGCACGGACGACGCGTCGAATCCTCTGCACATGGCGTGGAGCGAGCTCCGAATCTGTTGCTAACGGTGTAAGCAACTCCTTGACAGTGTGTGCTTGTCCGAGCATACCGTTGACGTCGTGGATGAAGGCGCCTAATTGAAGCCCAACACTTGCAAGTACACGTAGGTCCGGCTGTATCGACCTGAGGCGTTCTAGCTCTAACTCTAGCGCCCGGAATCCAGCAGTAAGTTGACTAAGCGATTGCGGAGGTGGCTGTAGATGGGTACTAATACGTAGCCGTTCGACGGTGGTGCGAGCTGTCTCAATCACCTGCCTGGTCGACGGGGTCAGTAGCGCGGGGTCGAGCGCTTTAGCGGGTGCGGGTGGAGGCGTACTTGAGTTGCCCGCTGGAGTGGAGGGCTCGGCGATTGATGTTTGGGGAGACTGTTCCGCAGAGGGAGGCTCACCTCCGCTGCGCCCGTTTGAGGTCCATCCCGTCTTGGCTTCGTCTTGCGTGGCGGAAGCCCGTACCGACTCTTCCTCCCGGGCACGTTCTCTTTCGGCAACCTGATTAGATACGGCCCTTCGTACACGTACGCTGAGACGGATTCCTGTCTGTACCAATTCTACTAGCGTCTCGTAGGTAGAGTCTGGAACGAATCCTTCGCGGTTAACCAGACTGCGAAGACCGCTTGAATTGTCTTCCGTTAAGAAGACGGCGCCAAAATAGCCGAGGTTCGAAGTAGCTGAAAGTGCCTCGCGCTTATCGAGCTCAAGTTGGTCACTGCTGGCCTGGTCGATGTCAATCTTGTAGAAGCGGGGGCCTGTTCGATACTCGCGATCGATGCTTAGCCAGTCGTCGCCGTACTCTCCGTAGGGCAAGACCCTGAAGCCTTCTAGATAGACTCGGACGCCGCTGTTGGCGCGCACGAATCCTGCAAGTGGTCCTCGGCGGGAACTCGAATTGGGGGCGGTGAAAATGCGAGCTTGGAAGCGAGGTCGCCTAGTTGCTGGGGATGATTTTGCGAACGAATATGTACGCGCAGCTGGCTCGCTTTGAGCGTAGGCTTTCAGAGGTGAAATCTGGTACTGGACTACCTCTTGGAGTGCGTCAATCTCTATAAGCCACTCAAAGTTGGTACCAGCTTTCAGCCATAAGTCCTCACCGATGTCGAAGTCACCTGTAAGGTGAACCTGGAATCCTGGGTCATCGGGATTGACTACATCTCGAATTATAGGATTTGTTATCAGAGGCGAGCCTTGAATCTGGCCGTTCGGCCAAGTTGGATCGGCTAACGCTGGTGGTGGCTGTGATGTTTGCAACTCCGCTACGAATACTGCCAGCTGGCGTTCTGACCATGTGGATCGGAGTCTGCCGAGCTCGATAACTGTTCCAGCGTTTAGGGATGATTGAGAGGGCAGCAACTCCTCTATGTCAATCCCCTCAAGGAGGTTGTCTAATGTATCCTGGGCCTCAATAAGATCCCAATCTATACTCGCGCGAACGCCGGAAGCCGAGAGACTTTGGTCTTGGTTCAGGGTGTCCGGGATGCTGACGACGCGAAGATACGCAGCGAGCTTGTGTGCTGCGAGTCTTCCGATTCCTTTTTGGCCTGTGTATCTACGGAGGTACCTGGGGGATCTGCGTCGCTGCCCTTCCTTGTCGCGCCCTGCGATTCGCAAGAAGGCGGACCTGAACCTCTCCGCCGTCATCCCGTGACCATTGTCGACGACCCTTATGCTAGCAGCGGCGGTGCCCAGAGAGTGCGCATCCAGAATGACTTCTGAAGCGTCGGCGTCGTACGCATTCTTGATCAGCTCGAGAACCGCTGTGCTCTCGCGTCCGACTAGCAACTCGCCTAGCTCGCGGAGAAGGTGCGTGTCTACGGTGAAGCCAGCCATGGTACCCGACCTTCCCTCAGTTTCCGGATGCAGCTCGCCGTATCTGAATTCACATCGGAGATATTACTAGATTTAGGGGAACCGGGAGGGCCCGGAGCGCGCGCGGCTCGATCTTTACTGACCCGCCTTGATACTCCCTGCCAATAAATCGCAAACATTGCTGCCCATGTTCGCTTCTCAGCCAGCTTGTTAGTTGTGCAGCTGTCCAGGGAGCGAGGGAGTCCAGGTAGATTCCGTAGAGGTTATTGCTGCCAACGGCACCAACTTCGTTGAGGATGACACGGTGAGCAGTCTTACCGACCGGAGCCAGAAATATGTCTGGGGCATGTACAATTTCGACGGTGTGCCACTCCTTCCGCTGTCTTGCCAGGTGACTATTGTGAGCCCCCCGGCGCCTTCCCTCTGCGAGAAACTCCCTTAAAGCGGGGTCGCCGAGAGCTGCGTCGGATCCATTTAGATCGAGTAGCCAGCGAGGGAGTCCCATTTGGCCAATGCGGCTATGAGTTGGTTCGGTTAGGATGTCAACGGGACAATGAGACGCTTTGACAAGTGCCGGTCGCAACGTCTTATCGGGCAACCTCGACTCGGATCGGCGCTCATCCGTGAGGAAAAAGTAGCTGTTTGCGCCGGTAGCTACTCCACGGCGGATGCGCGCGACGGTTCCTAGAGGTATTGAATCCTCTATGTGTTGTCGTTGTCGTGGGCTGTAGAGTAGCTTAGTGAAGGTTGGCGGGCAGGGAGCGTTCCTGTCGAAACGTGCCTCAGTGTCAATGGTCACCGAATTCTTTTGTGGGGAGCCGGTCAGATCAACTGCTCGTGCGATGAATGGCTGCCGAGTTTTTCTCTCTGGGCCGACTAGTAGGATCATTGCAGTTACCTTTGTTCCTGGGAATACCTCCAGCCGGCTTGGGAAGAGGTCTATTTCGATTCGACGCCTACGAGAGTTCCATATGTAGGAGCGCAGCTCTCGGCCGTATCTAGTCTCACACCACGATCCAGGTAAGAGGAGGCACATGGCGTCGGCGGCTCCGAGCGACCGGAGCGTTGCCGCTACGAAATATGCGGATAGTCCTGCGAGTCCACTTGTGATCAGGTCTCCGGCCGCGCTTTTTGCAAGTTGTTTATCCTTTGCCTCCATCTCTTGATGTCTTGTGTAGGGTGGATTTCCTAGCACTAAGCGAGGTCCCTGTAGCGTTGGCCAGTGTTCATCAATCCATTTTAGATAGTTCGCAACGGCAAGATCGACCTTGCCTTTCTTCTTGCGGGAGCTCCCCCGGGCAATGCTTGCATCTACACGGGCCGCGAGTAACCCTAGAGTAACGACATTGATGTCGACCGCTACGGTGGTGGACGCAGACCACTCTGTTTGTGCTGCTAAGGTGAATGCTCCGACGCCAGCGCCTGGATCAATAATATGCGTAGGCGTATGCTTCATTACCTTCTTTGACTTCTCCACCATGTATGCCACGATGGCGGGCGGAGTAAAGAAGGTTCCGAGAAATCTTCGATTTGCGCCACTTACTAGTTGCTCATATACATCTGCGAAGATATCTCTTTCTTGATCCCGGAGAGCATCGTGGACCTCGCGCACCATCTCTTGGTCTAGCTCATCCGTTGCGCACGCTATCCAGGACTTTAGGGCCGGTGGCCAGTGCGTGTAAGTTTCTGGCGCGAGAGCCTTTGCCAGTGCTCCCAGGGCGGCCAGGCGTCGTCGTTCCTCCGTTGTGGCCCCAGGGACGAGCTTCGAGGCCATGGGCTTTCCCTCATGCTCGTCCGCCCAGCGGACGAGCATGGTTGCTGAGGAGGATAGTCCGGGGGGTAGGCGTCGCACGGGCGCCAGCCTAGTCTGGCAGGAGTCACCTACGCGAACCTCCGCTGGTCGCGGAAGGCATCCCTCTAGTTGCCGGCTAGGGGGTAGCGACGCAGCGAAGCCCGACATCGTCACCTCTCACCTCTTGGTCGGCGAGATCCCGTCCGAGGTGTCTTGGTCGGCAGCTTCGGGACCTGCGCAGCGATAAGCGACCAATCGAGCTGAGCGTTGCGGTCGACAGCCCGGGGTGTATCTGACAAGACCCAAGTTACGCCGGCGGAGCCGAGGAGTTGCAGGCTGGGAGCGTATCGGGGATGTCTAGCTAGTCCTTCTTTGAGAAAGGGCATGGCAACGATCGGCAGCCCGAGGCCGAGTACCTCGTTGAGGATGCCGAGGGCGAGGGTGTCGTTGATACCGAGCGCCCACTTGTTGATGGTGTTGAAGGTGGCGGGGGCGACCAGCACCGCATCTGCCTTTGGCAGCAGATCCGGCTGGTCAGGTTTGCGGCGCTCAGAGCGAACAGGGTTACCCGTCTGCTGCCTTAGGGCCTCCTGATCGATCCAGCTTGCGGCTGTTGGCGTGGCGATGACCCAAACCGCCCAGCCGTCCTCCATCAGCAGTTCGATGAGTTCGTCAATCTGAAGTACTGGGGGAGCAGCGCAGACTACGAGGTAGAGGACTGGTGGCTCACTCATGTCAGCAAGCCTGCTCGCTCGGCGAGCGGCCGGAGGCCGGGTGTGGCCGAGCGGCGTTCTTTGGACATGAGGTCGAGCAGCAGGGCTCGGGCCTGCACGTTGACGCGTACGGACTCTGGGGCGACTCGTTCCGCCTCCAGCAGGTGCAGTACCGCGAGCGAGCCGCCATCGGACGTCATGGCGGTGGCCGCTGCCAGGTCTAGGTGCACCTGAGCCCGTCGGCCGACGAGCGCGGACGGCAGACGCGAGGTGTCGAGCTTCGTGCCGATCTCGATGGCTCGGGCGCCGTTGCCGGCCTTCACCGCTGCTGAAACGCTGTGGATCAGGACGTTGGTCGGGCCGAAGCCCGTCCACAGCCGGTTTTGATCCGTCTTCAGCTCTGCGGCCAAGGTTCTGCCCTCGGTCAGCCGGGCATTCGCTGCCGGGGTCTGCCCTTGCCGTGCGGCGATGATGGCGGCCAGGAGCAGCAGGGCGCCGTGGGCCGAGAGCAGATTGAGATCAGAGCTGTGCCTGTTCTGCGCCAATTGCTCGATGCTGTCCTGAGTCACTCGCTCGGCTTCGTCCATCCGCCCCGGCAGCCGAAGTAGCGCGCAGGCAGCCTGGTAGGCAGCGATGGAGGTGAGCCCCAGGTCATCGGCGACTCGTGCGGCGGTAGCCGCCCGATCGGCGGCAAGCAAAGCTGTGTCGCCATCTCCGATTTTCACGGCGACCTTCGAGGCCGCGATGTAGGCAGCGGCCAGCAGCCGGAACGCGCTGCTGCGCTGCGGCCACGAGCCCTTGTTCGTCAGCTCGGTGGAGTGTCGGAGCAACTCGGGCAGGAGACGAGCAACCGTGCTGTAGCTCGCTCGGTGGTAGAGGGCGTGGACGCGGGCAACGTCGCGTCGTAACTCGGTGACGGTGCGAACGGGCCGCTCCGGCTGCGTCGCGGGCAGATAGTCGGTCAGGAAGGCGCGGAGATCGCCAAGCAACTCGGCTCGGACGGCGGCCGAGGAGGAGGAATGACGCGAGTCGTCTCCCATGGTCTGTCCCCGTCGGATCGGTGTAATCACATCGCAGAGCATGTCGTCGAGCTGGTCCAGCGTGACCTTTAGCACCTCGGCGATACGCGTCCGGTGCCAGGGCTGCGGATCGGTCTCGGCGCTCTCCCACCGTACGACGGTCGACCGCTCCACCCCGAGGAGTTCAGCCAGCCGTTCCTGGCTGTACCCGAGCGTCTTGCGGCGCTGGCAGAGCCGGTGTCGTTTCAATGCCACAGCAACCCCCTCCATACGCACGCCACTCTAGTGACACTCCGTCGATCGAGCAGACACCCATATGCCTCAGTTTTGCGCCGATCGGGCTCCCAAACCGCTGTAGTCCCTGCTCACGTTCATCGAAAAGGTGAAGTGGTGGACCGGGGCGGGTGCTGGGCTCCGGTCGGTACGACGCGCGGTCGTACCGGTCGTCCCCGCCCGCCTCGGCGCCAACTCATCAACGGGACAGAGCGAGGGAGGGTCAATGGGACAGGCCGGTGAACTGTTGGACGAGCTGCCGTTGCCGCCGTACGTGACCGCCGAGGACGTCGGCTTCGCGGTACGGGCGATCACGGTCCATGCCCCCGAGCGGTGGCCCGCCGGACTGCTCTGCCGCAACGACCGTGCTCCACACCCGTGCCGACTACACCGCTGGGGCCAACGGGTCCTTGCCCAACGCGGTCTCACCGCCGCCGAGGTAACCGCTCTCGTCACCCACTACCAGGCATCGCAGGTACGGGCATGATCTACCGATCCGGTGAACGTCTGCGCCCCGCCGTCATCCGCGTCGCCTCCGCCGTGATGCGCCGCCGCTGGCGCGGTCTCGACCCGGAGGAGGTCTACGAATTCCTCCGCCTGGTCGCCAACGAGGTCGAACGCCTCGAACGCGAAGCCACCACCGCCCGCAGCCAGGCAGAACGCGTCCGCCAGGGCCTACGCCAGTGGCAGTCCCGACACATCGGCTGCAAATTCGCCGACCCACCCGCCGACCCCGGACCCCCACGACACCCCCGACTCACCTCCGGCATCCGTCGGCCCGTCGACAACACCGGCCAGGACCAGCAACCCCGCAACGGCGGCCACTGGTGAGCGCCCCACACTGGGTGATCCACCTACCCACCACCCTCACCAGCCACCAGGCGGCCGTCGACCTACTCACCGCGCTACGCGCCTCACTCGCCCATGTGCCCGTACTCGACTTCGGCGAAGCGACCCTCTCTGCGGAGGACGAGCAGTCGACGCGTACCCGGATCTGGTGTGACGCCGCGATCGGCGAACCCCGCGCCGGCCCCGGCAGCCGACGCTGCGACCGGTTCGTCAACCACCCGGGACCCCTGCGCCGACTGACCACGCCCGACCTGGGCGCCCGAGCGTCGGGCCACCACCTCACAGCCCGGCGACGTGTCCCCGCCGTGTCCGCCGCCTCTACTAGGGTGCCCTCTCGGAGGATCCATCGAGGCGTGCGCCGCCGACCACCACCAGGTCGAGGTCCGTCACTGAGCCCTACCAGCCGACCTCCGGTTCGCCCACCGGGTCGTACCCGCACCAGTCGACGGACCCGCACCTGCCGCCACCCGTCGACCCGTACGCCAGCCCGCCGCTCGATCCCGACCTGCCGCCGCCGGTCGACCCGTACATCGGCCCGCTGCCCGGCCAGGAACCGCCGTCACCGCCGGGCGGCTATCGCTAGCAGCGGCGTCGCCGGCCGGGCGCGGTCACCCGACTCCGGTCCGGCCACGGCAGGTCGAGCCGGGGGAGCGTGGCACCGGCGCGCTTCATCCACATCGAATCACACCGCCCAGCACCAGATACCGCCAATTCCGTCGTGTCCGGCGCCACAGGGCATCCATGCCGAAATGTGCCAGGATAGCCGTACATGGATGTCTGACCTCTGCGGGAGGATCGAGTGGCGTTCTGGCGCGTCCGAGATCGGATACGGCTCGAAGCGGGGCACGTCCTCGATCTGGCCTCCGGCGGTGGCGCCTTCAGCATCCAGTACTGCGAAACGGCGCGGACCGCCAAACGTCCCGCACACGGTAAGGCTGAGCAGCGAATCCAGTGCGGCCACTGCGGGCAGACGGTGCCCTTCACCGTCTACTCCACCTCACTGACCCGGCGGCGTCGCTTCGCCGCGTACGGTCTCGGTGCCGCCCTGCTGGCCGCCGCCGCCCTGGTCTACGGCATCGGCATCGACGCGGTGGTCGAGGCCGACAGCCCACTGTGGCCGCTGCTCCTCACCGCTGCGGAGATAGTCCTGATCGTGCTCGCCCTGGTCTTCCTCTGCTACGCCGCGCTGTTCGAGTACGGCGTCAGTTCGCCCCGGCTCTGGCGTGGCGGGCCGCTGCCGCGCGACGACCACCTTGCGATGTTCGACCCGCACCTCGGCACCAAGCCGCTGGCCCGAAGCGGCCGGGTCAGCTCCTCGGTCCACCACCATCACACCGACGACCGTCCCGCCGGGTCAGGTTCCACCTGACCCACCAAGACCGCCCGGCAGGGCGTCGCCACCATCGGATCGGCCCCGCCGCAGCCCCTCCGAGGGATGCGGCGAGGCCGACCGTCATCGGGCCGGTTACCGGGTCGGGGCGTACCGGTAGGCGCGGATGATCGTCTGGGTCACCGCGTTGCCGGCGCTGTCGGCGGCGCTGGCCCGCAGCGAGACGTATCCGCTGCCGGCCGGCGTCCGCACCTGCGCCGCGCCGTCCTGCACCGTCGCCGGCCGCCAGCTCGCGCCGTCGTCGAACGACACCTCGACGGTACGCCGGACCAGCGTGCCGACCCGCGCCCCCGGCTGTGCCGCCACCACCACCGGTACGGCGTGCAGCCGACCCGCCGGTGCCGAGTTCTGTGCGTCCAGCTCGGGCGCGAACCGGACCACCCAGACCGGCAGCGACTCCGGAGCCGTCCCGGCGACGGTCCCGGAGCGGAAGGTCCAGGCCAGCTCGGTCCGGGTCGACAGCGCGAACGGCTCGGCCCGCTCGGCCCGCACCTCCAGCCGGTACGCCCCGTCGCCGGCCGGCGCCTCGATGCTGCCCCATGGCCCGTCCGGTACGCCGCCGACCCGCTCACCGCCGCTGAACAGGGCCACCTCGCCACCGGCCAGGGTGCTGTCCCCGGGCCGTCCGGCCCCGTCGCCGTGCAGCGGCACGCCGACCGTGATGGTGTTCCCGAGCCGACTCACTCCGGGCCACTCGCCGTCGGTGGGCGGCAGCACCGGCCCGAACACGGCCCGGTTCCACCGCTCGACGTACGTCCGCCCGGCCTGGTACGCCGTCTCCGTCACCGTCGTCACCCGGGAGACCGGCTCGTCGGCCACCCATTCGAGGAAGTCGCCCCCGACCTCCACCCCCGGATCCGTGTTGTAGTACTCGGTACGCCGGAACGGCAGCCGGAACCGCAGATCCGGCCCGAAGTTGCCGACGCCGAGATCGGCCAGCCCGTTGCGTACCCGTTTCGTGCCGATCGTCGCCGCGCCGGACCGGGCGAAGTCGGCGCATACCTCGGCCAGTTCGCGGTCGGCGACAGCGCGCTGGTAGCCGTGCGTCATCCGGCCCCGGACGGGATAGAAGAGCGAGTAGAGGTACGGGCTGTCGTCGGTGCCGCCCGCCGCGTCGGCCTGGGCCCACTGGCCGGCGACGATCGAGGTGAACCGGTCGGTCGTGGTGTCCGGCCCGATCCGCCCGGTGAACAGGTTGGCGAACGATTCACCCAGCACCACCACCCCGGCCGTCCCACCCGGCCGCTCGGTGTACGCCGCCACCTCGGCGGTGACCTGCCGGGCGGACGGGCGCGGCACGGTCACCGACACCGGCCGGGCCAGCCGGGCGTCGAGGGTGACCGCACGCGGCCGGTCGACGACGAGATCGGGCTGGGCGAGCAGGGCGGCCGAGGTCGGTACCGGGTCGGGCTTGCCGTCTCCGTCGGCGTCGCCACCACCCGGGCCCAGCGGGGTCTGCACCATGCCGGCCAGCGTGTAGTGGCCGGCCGGCACCCGGACGGTCACCACACCGTCCCCGTCGTCGTCGCCCCGCCAGCCGAACTGCACCGTCGCACTGTCCCGCTTGGTCAGTTGGGTGCTGAACGACGACGACGCGGCGCCGGCCCGGTCCAGGTGGGTCAGCGTCACGTCGTAACTCTCGACCTCCCGGTGCACCGCGACCGGGGTACGCACCACCAGGTCACCGGCGGTCGCGGTCAGCCAGCCGCCCAGGTGGCCGTCCGGCCCGGGGACCCGGGTATCGGCACTGACCCGCACCGTCGCCGTGCCGCCGGCCGGTACCAGTACCGACGGCGGGTCCACGGTGAAGGTCCCGGCCGGCAGCGGGGTGCCGTCCGGACCGTACGTCTCGGTCGCCAGCGTCAGGGTCACCGGGGCCGAGCCGGAGTTGGTGTAGCTGAGGTCCTTCACCTGCACCGGGTCGTCGGAGTGCGGCCACGCCTGCCGGGCGAAGCCGATCCCGCCGGGCGCGGCCGTCACCGGCTGCCGGACCGCCCGGGCCAGGTCGAGCCGCCCGGCGCCCTGGGCGTACACGCCGTGGTCGGGGTTCGGGGTGGCCGAGGCCATCAGTGCCGCCTTGAGCTGCTGGCCGGACCAGTCCGGATGCCGCTGGGCCAGGATCGCGGCGGCCCCGGCCACGTGCGGTGCGGCCATCGACGTGCCGGAGAGGGTCGTGTAGCCGTCGCCGGGTGCGCCGGGCACGTCGGCCGCGTCCCGGCCCCGAGCCGCCTCGATGCCCACCCCGGGCGCGGTGATCTCCGGCTTCAGCCCGTCGTCCGGCGCGTTCGGCCCGCGCCGGGAGAAGTCCGCCACCGCGTCCGCGTCGTCCACCGCGCCG
Source organism: Plantactinospora sp. DSM 117369 (assembly GCF_053764795.1). NCBI lineage: Bacteria > Bacillati > Actinomycetota > Actinomycetes > Micromonosporales > Micromonosporaceae > Plantactinospora > Plantactinospora sp. DSM 117369. The sequence goes on from NZ_CM132446.1 coordinate 745,272, forward strand.
ACCGTCAGGGCCGCCTCGGCGGTGCCGGGTGACGAGATCGCCCCCTCGACCACCCCACCGTCGGTGTTGCCGGCCGAGACCACGAAGAGCGTCCCGTACTGCTCGCTGAGGGACTGCACCGCCGCCTCGACCGGGTCGACCACGGCCGGGTCGTCCTCGCCGCCGAGGCTCAGGTTGACCACCTTCGCCCGCTGGTCGGCCGCCGCCCATTCCATCCCGGCGAGGATCCACGACTCGGGGCAGCCCGGCAGCCCGCAGACCTTGCCGTCGAGCAGCTTCGCCCCGGGCGCCACCCCGGTGAACCGGCCGGCACCGGTGCCGGCGACCGTCGCCGCCACGTGCGTACCGTGGCCGGAGAGGTCGGCGTCGGGCTCGAAGCCCTCGGTGAAGTTGCGCCGCGCCACCACCTGGCCTTCCAGGTCCGGGTGGCTGTCGTCGATGCCGCTGTCCAGCACCGCGACCGTGCTGCCGGCGCCGCGGAACCCGGCGGCCCAGGCCGCCGGGGCGCCGACCCGGGGCACGCTGACATCGAGCGCCGGCTGGCGGAGCCCGTCCAGCCAGATCTTCCCGACGCCGTTCCGGAGGGTACGCGCCGATGCCTCCCCACCGCCGACCAACGCGCGCCAGGACTCGGCCGCGCCACCGTGCGGCTGCCGTACCGCCACGCCACCGACCACCGGCAGGTCGCGTACCTTCTCCAGCCCGGCGATGCCGCCGACGTCCGGGGCGCCTCCCGAACCGCCGCGCCGGTTCGAGGCGTCCGGGGCGGCGGTCACGATCAGCGGCAGGTGGTTCCGCCGGTCGTATCCGGACTCCACCAGCCCGGTCACCTCGAAGAGCCGTGGATCGAGCCGACCGGCCGCCAGCAGCGGTACGGCGTCGCTCGGCAGTACGCTCACCCGACCCCGGTCGGTGGTGGTCACGAACCGCACGCCGGCCCGGCCGGATCCGGGTCGTACGGACACCCGGCCGCCGGGGTACACGGTGACCCGGTCCCCGGTGACCAGGGTGACCGTCCGCTCCCCGCCCGGGGCGGGTCGGGGTGTCCCAGTCGGTGGCGGCGGGGCGGCCAGGCCGTCCCCGGGTACGGCGACTCCCGCCGCCAGCACCGTGACGGCCAGCAGGCCGGCACCGAAGCCTCTCGGCAACCTCATGCGCGTTCCTCCGTTGTCCGACGTTGTCCCCTGTGGAAGGGGTCGACCCCGACGGCCGGCCGGCGCCGGTCGAGCGGATCACCCTCTTCACGACAGCGCGGTCGGAAAGGTTGCCCGCCGCCGATCGCCCGAGCCGTGCGCGTGCGGTTCCCGGGAGCGTCATCGAGACCGAGCGGCACGCTGTGCCGGCGGTCGGTCGCCCGGTGAGGTTTCACGCCGAGTTCGGGTGCTGTTGCCCGCCGGCCTGACCGGTGTTCGCCCGGCCGGCACGTACTGTCGGCAAACCGTCCCGGTATCCGAGGAGGACGATCATGCGACAGAGCCCGAGCCGGCGCGGATTCCTCCAGGGCGCCGGACTGGTCGGGGCCGGGCTGGTCAGCGGCGCCACCACCGGCGCTCTGCTGCCGGCCGCCACGCTGGCCTGGCGGCGGATCGGTGACGACGGCGACCGGGACACCGACCCCGACTCGCCCCGGTTCACCCTCGCCGTCATCCCGGACACCCAGTATCTCTTCGACGGTGACCGGGGCGACAGCGCGCCGCTGGCGGCGACACTGCGCTGGATCGTGGCGCACCGGGCGGAGCGGAACATCGTCTTCACCGCCCACCTGGGGGACATCGTCGAGAACGCGGCCGCCGCCGAGCTGGCCGAGGCGGGCCGGGTCTTCGAGATCCTCGACCGGCGCCGGGTGCCGTACAGCGTGCTGGCCGGCAACCACGACATCGACGCGTCCACCACCGACCAGCGTGGACCGAGCTCCTACCTGGAGGTCTTCGGGCCACACCGGGTACGCCGGCTGCCGACGTACGGCGGGGCCACGGCGGACGGCTACAACACGTACCACGTATTCTCCGCCGCCGGGCGCGAGTGGCTGCTGCTGGCGCTGGACTGGCGGCCGTCGGACGGCACGCTCGACTGGGCGAGGTCGGTGCTGGCGGCGCATCCGACCAGCCCGGCCATCCTGACCACCCACGACCTGGCGGACGCCGACCCGACCGGGGCGACCTGGCTCTCCGAGCACGGCCAGCGGCTCTGGGACCGGCTGGTCGGTGGCAGCGACCAGATCTTCCTCACCCTCAACGGGCACTACTGGCCGCCGGGCCGGCTGGTGCTGCGCAACGCCGCCGGCCGGGACGTGCAGGTGCACATCACCAACTACCAGAACCGCTACTACGGCGGCGGCGGGATGGTCCGGCTGTACTCGTTCGACCTGGCCCGGAACACGATCGACGTCGAGACGCTGTCGCCGTGGATCCTCGGCCAGCCGGCGGAGCGGCGCAACGCGCTGGCCCGGCGGGAGGTCGAGCTGACCGACCCGGCCAACCGGTTCAGCCTGGCGGTCGACTTCGCCGACCGGTTCGCCGGCTTCGCCCCGGTCACCCGGCGCCCGCCGCGCGGGCCGGCCGCCGTGGTCGGCGACGGCACCGTCGCGTACTGGCGGTTCGACCAGGGGCGCCCGGACGGCGAGACGGTGCCGGACGGGTTTCGGGTCGAGGATCTCTCCGGCCGGGGCAACCACCTGACCCGGCTCAGCCTGCCTGGCAGCCCGCCGGAGGCGCTGCGCTGGTCGGCCGAACACCACGACGACCAGCCGGCCCACGCGAGCCTCTTCTTCTCCGGCGGCTTCTCCGGCGGCCGTCAGCCAGCCCAGGGCGGTTACCTGCGTACCGTCGACAGCGCGCCGCTGAACGCGGCGACGTTCGCGCAGGGTTACACGGTCGAGGCGTTCGTGAAGCTGCCGGCCGACGTCCGGGAGAGCGGCTCGGACGGGATGGGCATCCTGAGCCGGTTCGGTGCCGGCCGGGACGCCGGCAAGACCGGGGCCGACCCGGCGGAGCCGATCGCGCTGCTCGGGCTCTCCGCCGGGATGATGCTGAAGTGGGCCGTCTTCCCGGTCGACCTGGACGGCATCGTCGCCAACTGGGGGCACGAACTGCCGGCCGGGGAGTGGTGCCACGTCGCGGTGGTGAACGACGGCCGGCTCAGCACCCTCTACGTCGAGGGCGCGCGGCTGCTCCGAAACCCCTCCGTACCGGTGTCCGGGCTGGCCACCTCCGGCGAGCCGTGGCTGGTCGGGGCGGGACACCGCGACCGGATCGTGCGGCAGGGCTTCTACGGGTGGATCGGCGACATCCGGATCGCCGACCGGCCGCTCCCGGTGGACCGCTTCCTCCGGGCCTGACCTCCCCGGCACCGCCCCGGGTGGCGGGGCGCTCGATATCCGTTCGGATATCAGCCCAGCTCCAGGCGGGCGGCGGCGGTCAGCGGGCGCGCAGGGACTCGACGGCGGTCCGGGCCGCCTCGCCGATCGCCAGGTCGACGTCGATCCGGCGGGTGGCCAGCCGCCGGGTCCGGGCGAAGACCGCGATCGCGTACCGGCCGCCGTCCGGGTACTCGGCGACCCCGGCCTCGGCGTGCAGGCCGGGCAGGGTACCGGTCTTCGCCGCCACCCGTACGCCGGGCGGGAAGCCGGAGGCGATCCGGGTCCAGAAGAGCTGCCGGCCCATCAGTTCCCGGACCAGCGCACCCGCCGGGGCCGGCGCCGCCTCGTCCCGCCAGATCAGTCCGAGCAGCCGGGTGACGTCCCGGGCCGTGCTGGAGGTGGTCCGCTCCGGGTCCTGCACCCGCATCGCCCGGATCCGCTCCTCCGGCAGCAGCGGGAAGATCTGCGCGAACTCGGCGTCGTCCCGCGCGCCGACGTCGGCGTACATGGACTCCAGCAGTTGCCGGGGCCCACCGAGGATCCGGGTACGGGTCAATCCCAGCTCGGCGGCGAGCAGCGGCAGCACGTCCGGACCGACCCGGCGCAGCAGCAGGTCGGCGGCGCTGTTGTCGGTGACCGTGATGGCGAAGTACGCCAGGTCCCGCAGCGACACCTCGACGTCGTCGGCACAGCCGGCCGTACCCCAGCCGCCCAACCGGTCCTCGGCGCGTACGACCACCCGCTCGGTCGGGTCGAGCTGCCCGGCGGCGGCCTGCCGGGCGAACTCCAGGACCAGCAGGATCTTGAAGATCGAGGCGAGCACGACCTGGTCGTCGGCGCCGATGCCCAGCTCGGCCCCGCTGTCGATGTCGGTGACGTGCAGCCGGGCGTCGACCCCCACAGCGTCGAATATCCGGGTGATACGTCCGGTCGGCACCTGGCGACGATAGCCGGCCGGCGGGCGGCTCCGATATCCGAACTCATATCATCGTCCGGGTGGACCTGGCCCGGCACCTTCGGCAGTTCGTGGTGGTGGCCGAGGAGCTGCACTTCGGTCGGGCCGCCGAGATCCTCGGCATCGCCCAGCCGCCGCTGAGCCAGTCGATCCAGCGGCTGGAACGGGAGCTCGGGGTCCAGCTCTTCGACCGCTCCCGGCGCCAGATCAGCCTGACCACCGCCGGGCAGCTCCTGCTGGCCGAGGCGCCAACCCTGCTCGCCGCCGAGGAACGCATCCGGATCGTGATGCGCAAGGCCCGGGACGGCGAGATCGGGACGTTGCGGGCGGGCGTACCGCCGGAGACCCCGGCCGTCACGCTCCAGGCGCTGCTGCACGGGATGGCGGCGCGGGCGCCCGGCCTGGACGTCGACCTCCAGGAGTTGACCAGCGCGGAGCAGCTCCGGATGCTCGCCGAGGCCCGCCTCGACGTGGGGCTGGTGCACCACCCGGTCCGGGCCGAGGCGCTGCGGGCCGGACCGGCCGTCGAGGTCCGGTTGGGGGTGCTACTGCCGCGCGCCTCGCCGCTGGCCCAGTTGCGGGAGGTCGCGCTCGCCGACCTCGCCGGGCACGACCTGGCGATCTTTCCTCGGGCCACCGCGCCGGACTGGCACGACCGGGTCCTCGACCTCTGCCGCCGGCACGGCTTCACACCCCGGCGGATCCGGCACGCCGGCAACCCGGAGTTCCTGCTCGGCCTGGTGCTCGCTCGCGGGTGCGTGGCGTTCGAGCCGGAGTCGACGGCCCGCCGGGAGCCCCGAGTCGCCTGGCGGCCGCTGACCGAGCCGGTGCTGCGCCGCCGCACCTCCGGGGTCTGGCCGGACCGGTCGGCGCATCCGGCCGCGTCGACCTTCGCCCAGGTCGCCGCCGAGATCCTGGCGGGCCCGGCCCCGGCCGTCCCGATCGTGCTGGGTACCGGCCAGCCGCGCCCGTGGTCGGTGGTCTATCCGCCGGACGACTTCCCCGGACCGGGGTGAGACCGAGGGTATGCGGACCGGCGAGCGTTCAGTTCCGGTGGGCCGACGGCAGGGTCGACAACTCGGCGACCGTAACGAGCAGCTCGATCGGGTACTCGTTGTCGGCCTGGCCGATCGCGAGTCCCACCCACCGGTCGACCTCCGGCCGCCGCCAGACCTGGACCTCGCCGGTGAGCATGCCGAGCCGGGAGACCGGTTCGGGCGCCGACTCGTCGTCCCAGTCGATCCGGACGATCTCGGGTCCGCCCCACCGGGCGGTCAACGCGGCGGCCAGGTGGCCGAAGGCGGTCTCGATCTCCTGCTGGGCCGCCTCGCGGACCTCCTCGTCCCGGTCTTCCCAGAAGTCCCGGCTGGCCTGGAGGTGGCACAGGTGGTAACCCGCCCCGCTGAACAGGTGCGCCTCGCCGGAGTCCCCGGCCCGGAACGGCCGTGCGAGCAGGGCGTCGATGACGGCGAGCTGGTCGGCGGTGGCCATCGGACGAGACTACCGAGGTGGGAACGTCGAGGAGCGACCGTCCCAGGGCCGGTGAAGTGCCCGTCCCCGCGCACACCGTCCGGAAGGTCCGCATCACGAGGGCGGATCCGAGGCGGCGCGCACGACGGGACGCTGCGGCTGGTTGACGTACCCGGGCCGGCGAGGTGGCCCCCGGTCACGGGCCACCGGCGGGAAACTCCGGCTGGATTGTCGGTCCGACCCGCTTGAATGGCAGGGAGAGGACGGACGGAAAGGTGGGAAGGCGTGGCTGGAGGATTGGATCGGGTCCGGATCGAGCCGTGGAGCGAGGGCGACCTCGACCTGCTCCGCCGGATCAACGCGCCCGAGATGAAGCGGCACCTGGGCGGCCCGGAGACCGAGGAGCAGGTCCTTGCCCGGCACGAGCGTTACGTCCGGTTCGGCGGCGGCGGGCAGGGGTGCATGTTCCGGGTGGTCGCCATCCCGGACGAGGTGCCGGTCGGCAGCGTCGGCTACTGGGCACGGGACTGGCACGACCGGACGGTCTACGAGATGGGCTGGAGCATCCTGCCGGCGTACCAGGGCAGAGGGCTGGCCACCGCCGCGCTGCTGGCCGTGGTCGACGAGGCCCGCGCCCGGCGGACTCACCGGTACGCGCACGCCTATCCCTCGGTCGACAACGCCGCCTCCAACGCGGTCTGCCGAAAGGCCGGCTTCGAGCTGCTCGGCGTGACCGAGTTCGAGTTTCCGAAGGGGCAGCTGATGCGCTCCAACGACTGGCGGCTCGACCTGACCGCAGCCGATCTCTAGGCACATGCCCGGCCGGATCAGGTGTCCGGTGTGGACGGTGCGGATCCGGGGGCGGGGAAGCAGCCGGCGAACGGGTCGGGATAGCCGCGCCAGCCGGCCTCGCCGTCGGCCAGTTCGGCGTCCGTGAGCAGGCAGCGGGCGAGCGTGCGGTGGATGTCGACCGGGTCCAGGTCGAAGCCGACGAAGACCAGGTAGTTGTGCCGGTCGCCGTAGTACGGGTCCCAGTCCAGTGCGGCGGCGAGCCGGCGCTGGTCGCTCGCCTCGGCCCAGTCCTCGTCCGGCGCGTCGACCAGCCACCGGCCGAGGGTGCCCAGCGTCAGGCCGCCGCCGGCGAACTCCCAGCCGATCGCGATCTGCGGCTGGCTGGCCAGCCAGCACACGCCCCGGGAACGGAGCACCGGCGCGTTGACCGCCGTCAGCACCTCGTGCAGCCGTCCGGGGTGGAACGGCCGGCGGGCCCGGAACACCGCCGACACCACCCCGTGGTCCGGCTGCGGTTCCGGTACGCCGAGCAGGTGGCCCTCGATCCCCCGGGCCAGTACGCCGGGCGTCTCCGGCCGGTGCCGGTCGGTGTGCCGCAGCCGCCGGGTCAGCGCGCCCGCGTCGACGTACGGCTCGGTGACGGGGAGTTGCACGGCCCACGGGGCCAGCCGGTGCAGCAGTACCGACAGTTGACCGCTGTCGGAGCTGTCGCCGGGGGCGCCCCACAGCACGAGGGTGTCGGCGTACTCGATCTGCCGGGCGATCACGTCGGCGAGGCCCCGGTGGTCGTCGTCGGCGGCCTGGATGCCGAGCGTGGCCAGGTCGTCCGGGCTGGCCAGCCCGTCGAGCAGGTGCGCGGCATCGACCACCGTCACGTACGAGTCGAAGTGCAGCCGGTCGGTGACCGGGGCGCCGTCCACCAGGTGGTGGGCGCAGACCTCGGCGACCGCCTCCGGCTCGACGGTCTCCGGCAGTAGCAGCACCAGGTCCCGGCCGGGACGGGTCCGGGCCAGCCGGGTGAGGGTGGGCAGCACGTCCTCGCGCAGGGTGCTGGAGAGGCAGCCGTGCGCCAGCGCGATCATCTCGTCCTCGACGATCCCGGCTCCGTCGCGGACGACCCGGCGGAGCACCCCGGCGCGCAGGTCGGTCAGCTCGTGCCGGACGAGCAACAGGCTCGGGTCGTCGGCGAGCAGCGCCCTCGCCACCGCGTAGCTGGCGGCGGGCCAGAACCCGGTGAGCACGGTGACCGAGGCGCGGCCGTTGGTGCGGGCGGCGGCGTCGAGGTGGTCGGGGGCCAGGGGTGACGACATGGCGGGCCTTCCGGAGTAGTTGAAAATGATTGTCAGTATAAGCGGGCTCCTGTCGTCGGGTTAGAGTCGCCCGCCGCGTGGAACTCGGCGGGCAGGGTCGGAGGAGGACCTGGTCAGGACGAAATGGTCGTACGCGGTCGAGGAGGAATCAGATGCCCAGACGGAGCGCCCGCACCGGCGCACGGCCGAGCGACAGTCTCGTACGCAACCGGGCGTGGCGGCCCGTGCGCAACCCGGCGTGGCGGGAGGTGACGGTCTGATGGCCCGGCGCAACGACGTACGCCCGATCGTCAAGCTGCGCAGCACCGGCGGTACCGGCTACACGTACGTGACCAGGAAGAACCGCCGCAACGACCCGGACCGGATGGTGGTGCGCAAGTACGACCCGGTGCTCCGCCGGCATGTCGACTTCCGCGAGGAGCGCTGACGGCACCCGGGTGGGGTGGTCAGCGGCGCCCCTGCCCAGGACCGGGGCGCCGCCACGAGCCGGTCAGCCGACCGGGGCCGGGGTCTTCTCCTCGATCTCGGCCACGACCGGTGCCTTCGCCTCCACCGCTGCCCGCTTGCGGGCCCGGTGCGCGGCGACGTGCGACCGGGTGGCGCAGCGCTCCGAGCAGAACCGGCGGCAGCAGTTGGACGAGGTGTCCAGATAGACGTTGCCGCAGCGGTCGTCGGCGCAGACACCGAACCGGGAACTGCCGTACTCGCACAGCCAGACCGACAGCCCCCAGACCGCGCCGGCCAGGAACTCGGCACTCACCGAGGCCCCCCGGCTGGTCACGTGCATGTGCCAGTCCTTGGCATCGTGTCCGGAGATCCGTGGTTGGACGGGATAGCTCTCCAAAAGCGAATTCAGCTCGTCCACCGCGTCGGCGTCCCGTCCCGAGGAGCCGAATTCGAAGACGTCCCGCAGGCGTTTCTGGGCCCGGCGGAAGGCGGCGACGTCCCGTTCGGTCACCTCGTCGCGCATCCAGCCGTGCTCGTCGGTGAAAACGGCCCGCAGGTCGTCGAGGTCGTCGAGTCGCGCGTTGACGAGATCGACCCCGGTCCGGGCGTACGCGTCGAAGTTCACCCGACAACCGTAGACGACTTACGGCTCCCGTGGCGCGTCCACGTAGTGGGGAAGGAACCGCGCGTAGCCATCGGTGATCAGGCTCCGGCTCTCCCGCAGCCCGGCACCAGCCGCCTCGCCGGCCACGACCCAACTGCCCAGCACCAGGTGATTATCCGAGAACGACGGTAGTGCGCGGAATTGCTGGTAACACCATCCTTCGTCACCGTAAATCCCTGGATTGTCGATCTCGCCGGCTCTGGTGACGATCCGCACCGAACCACCCTCCCGACCCAACAGCGGCTTGACCACGTATTCGGTCATTCCCCGGGGCGAGTCGAGGTACGCCGGCAGCAGGTAGGGATGGCCGGGATAGAGCTCCCAGAGTACGGCCAGCAGTGCCTTGTTGGAGAGCAACAGCTTCCAGGCCGGCTCGATCCAGGTGGTCGGGGTGCCCGGGTCCAGTGCCGGCCGGCCGTACGGCTCGGCGAGCATCCACTCCCACGGATAGAGCTTGAAGCAGGTGAGGATCGGCGTGCTCGCCCCGTCCGGGCCGGGCGGGCCGGTGAACCGGCGGCCGTCCCAGCCGATCTGGAGCATCGGCAGCAGCTCGGTCTTCAGCCCCGCCTGCCGGGCGGTCTCGGCGAGGTAGCCGGCGGTCATCTGGTCCTCGCCGGTCTCCTCCTCGTCCGACCAGGCGACGTGCACCAGCGGGTCGTGCAGGCCGGCGCCGATCCGCTGCCAGGCCGCGACCAGCCGTTCGTGCACGCTGTTCCACTGGTCCAGCTCGGGACGGGTGTCCTCCAGCCAGTACCACTGGATCACCGCCGCCTCGACCAGCGCGGTCGGGGTGTCCGCGTTGTACTCCAGCAGCTTCGGCGGCCACGAGCCGTCGTACCAGAGGTCGAACCGGCCGTACAGCGTGGGCGGCTGTTCGCGCAGCGACCGGGTGACCGCCTCGGCGGCCCAGGCCGGGATGCCGAACTCGGCGAACCGGTTCCGTGCCACCACGTGCTCGGCGGCGGCCACCGACATCCGGTGCAGCTCCTCGGTCGCCTCCTCCAGCCGGAGCACCTCGTCGAGGTCGAAGGCGTAGCAGGCGCTCTCGTCCCAGTACGACATGAGGCCGCCGTCCGGCAGCTCGGTGTCGGCGTAGACCAGGCCCTGCGCGCGGACCGTCGCCGACCAGTCCGGCCGGGGCGGGCAGCTCTCCCGGCGCACCGTCAGCCGCCGCAGGAGGCGAGGTGGGTGCCGAAGCCGCCCCGCTCGGGGAGTACGTCCGGGGCAGTCGACCCGGCGGTCGTGGTGGTCGGCACGGTGGCCGGGGCGTACGCCGCCAGCGCGAGCGAGCGGGGCCGTGGCGTGCTCGATCGCGAGTCGCAGTCGTCGTCGTCACCCACCTGGTTGCACCCGGAGAGGGTGACGGCGAGGGCGGTGAGCGCGCCCAGTTGCACGCTCGCGGACCGGAGACGGCGTCGCGAAACTTTTTCCACGAGATCGTTGTAACCGATCCGCGCCACCGCGGACACCCCGACCCGCGTCGCACCGCCCGCGGCCCTCGTGCGGGTCCGTCACCCGGTCGCCCGGGAGGCTCCGGTCCCCGCGTACCGGTGACCGGCTGGCGTTACGCTCGGCTCATGCTCCGATCGGTCATCCTCGCCGCCTCCCGGTCATCCCGGATCGAGCGGCTCGTCGAGACGGCCCCGTTCACCCGGGACGTCGTACGCCGGTTCGTCGCCGGCACCACCACCGACGACGCGCTGCGCGCCACCCGCCAGCTCGTCGCCGACGGTCTCGCGGTCTCCATCGACCACCTGGGCGAGGACACCGTCAACCCAGCCCAGGCCATCGCCGTCCGGGACGAGTACCTGGCCCTGCTCGGCGGGCTCGCCGAGGCCGGGCTCACCCCGCCGGCCGAGGTCAGCGTCAAGCTCTCGGCGCTGGGCCAGAAGTTCGACGAGCGGCTGGCCCGGGAGCACGCGCACGCGATCTGCGCCGCCGCGGCGGCGGCCCGGACCACGGTCACGCTGGACATGGAGGACCACACCACCACCGACTCGACCCTGGACATCCTGGCCGAGCTGCGCAAGGACTTTCCGGGTACGGGGGCGGTGCTCCAGGCGTACCTGCGGCGCACCGAGGCGGACTGTCGGGAGCTGGCCACCCCGGGGTCGCGGGTGCGGCTCTGCAAGGGGGCCTACTCCGAGCCCGAGTCGGTGGCGTACCAGTCGGCGCGGGAAGTGGACAAGTCATATGTCCGGTGCCTGAACATCCTGCTTGCCGGCCAGGGGTACCCGATGATCGCCACCCACGACCCCCGGCTGATCGCGATCGCCGAGGACCGGTCCCGGTGGTTCGACCGTACGCCGGACCAGTTCGAGTTCCAGCTCCTCTACGGCGTACGCCCGGACGAGCAGGCCCGGCTCGCCGAGGCCGGCCACACCGTGCGCGTCTACCTGCCGTACGGCACCGACTGGTACGGCTACCTGATGCGCCGGCTCGCCGAGCGCCCGGCCAACCTGGCGTTCTTCGCCCGCGCCGTGGCGACCCGGAGGTAGCCCCCGCCGACCCGGAGGTGACCGGTCCGGCCACGCCGATCGGCCCGTTGCCCCGCCTGGGCTCTCTGGCCGGGCTGGGCCCTTTGGCCCGGCTGGGATCGAGCCGTTTCGCCTGGCATCCTCGCGCCATGGACTTCTCCCGTGCGGTGGCGGCGTTGCGTGCCGCCCTCGCCGACTCGCCCCGGGCACAGGCCGATCCCGACCTGCTCGAACAGGTCCTCGGCCTGGTCCGCCCCTCGATCGGACTCGCCGTACCGGCCCGGTGCCGCGACGGCGAGCCCGCCGGCCCGGTCGCAGGCTGGTACGGCGGACTGCCCGGACTGCCGGACGGGGTGCGGTGGCCGGAGCACCAGGGGCGGTCGATGGCGCTGTTGGCCCGGCTCGACTGCGCCGCGCTGGCGCCGCTGCTCGGTCCGGAGTGGATGCTGCCCCGGGACGGGACGCTGCTCTTCTTCTCCGACGAGTGGTTCCGCGCCGACTTCGGGGCGGGCCCGGGTGACGACGGCTGCGCCGTGCTGCACGTACCCGTCGGGCTGCCGGACCGGGCCGCCCCGTCGGAGGTGGAGGTGATTCCGGCGCTGCCGCTCGTCGCCGCCCCGGTCCTGGCCGCACCCGACTACGCCGAGCCGGAACTCGCGGCGGCCTTCTCAGCCGATCCGATCAGGGTGATGGACCTGGTCACCGAGATCCGTGACCGGCTGCCGACCGTGCGGCACCGGCTGCTGGGCTGGCCGGACAGCCCGGTGGTGGGACCGGCCGGCCACCGGCCGCTGCTCGCGCTGGAGGCCGAGCAGGGAACCGCCTGGGGCGAACTGGTCGGGATCTCGTTCTGGATCGACGGCGCGGACCTGGCGGCGGGCCGGTTCTCCCGGGTACGCCGGGTCCTCGACGTCGCCTGATACGCCCGCCCCGGTACGCGGAGACGCGCATCCGGCCCGCCGAGGGTGCGATCTGATGATCGTTGCCCCCGACGGACCGGATGCGTCCGCTCCGTCACCGGCCGTGGTCTCCGTTACCGGCTACCCGCCACCGGTCACCTGCGCTCGGTTACCCGAGGATCAGGCGAAGCAGTTGTCGATTTTGTCATCTTTTTTGTCGCCGGCGCAGTTGTCAGGCCGGTTCTTGCTGATCACGGTGTCGTCGTCCACCTTGACCTTGGCGTGCTCGGCGAAGAGCCCGCCGCCCTTCTTGGTGGCGTCGTTCTCGACGATCTTGCTCTTCTTCAGTTCGAGCGAACCGCCCTCGACCGCGATGCCGCCACCGACCGAACGCGCGCCGACGGCGCTGTTCTCGCTGACCTCGGTGTCCCGCACGATCACCTCGGACTTCTCGGCGAAGATGCCGCCGCCGTCGCCCCGCGTGGTGTTCTTGGTGATCTTGCTCTTGTCCACCGTGAGCAGACCCTTGATGGTGGCGATTCCGCCGCCGTCCTTGGTGCCGAGGTTCTTGCTGACGTGCAGCCCCCGGACCGTGAGGGTGGCGTCCTTGTTGAAGAGGCCGCCGCCGACCTTCGCGGTGTTGCCGTTGACCTCGCCGTCCGAGACCTTGGTCCGGGCCGAGATGCTGGCGATGCCGCCGCCCTCTGCCGCGTTGTTGTGCTCGAAGGCGCTCTTGGTGATGTCGGCCGCCCCCTGGTAGTTGGCGAGCCCGCCACCAGCCTTGTGGGCGCTGTTGCTGAAGAACTCGGACTTCTCCACGGTGAGGACACCACCGTTGAGGATCCCGCCACCGTTGCCGGCCGAGTTGTTCTCCTCGAACTTGCTCTCGGTGACTTCGAGGTGGCCGTCGTTGAAGATCGCGCCGCCGCCGCCGTCCTTGGCGAGTGCGGTGCTGTCCGAGATCGTGACCCGCTTGACCGTGGCGCTGGCGCCGTGGTCGACCGAGATCGCGCCACCCTCGTCCGCCCGCCCGTTCTTCAGGAAGACGTCACTCAACTCCAACTCGCCACCGTCACGGACGGTGAAGAAGCGGAAGTCCTTGGCGTACGTGTCCCGGGTGATGGTCGCGCCCTCACCCTTGATCTTGATCGGCGCCTTGATCACCGGCAGGCCGGACTTGTCGTGCTTCTTGTCGTCCTTCTTGCCGTCCTTCTTGTCGTCCTTCTTGTCGTCCTTCTTGTCGTCCTTCTTGGCTTCCGTCCCCGGCACGCCCATGGTGCCGTTGGCGGAGGCGGCGTCGGACGACGCCTTGCCGTAGTCCTTCTCGCCCTTCTCACCCTTGCCGTTGTGCTTCTCGCCGCTGTCGTCGTGCGCGGTGAGCGTGTAGGTGCACTTCGGCGCGAGCTTGAGGCTGCCGCCACCCTCGGCGTTGGCGTGCACCAGCGCGGCGATGAGCTTGTCGGGGTCGCATGGTACGGACGTCACCTTCTCGTCCTCGCGCTTGTCCTCGTCCGCGCGCCTGCCCTCGTCCTTGCGCTTGTCCTCGTCCTCGCGCTTGTCCGAGCCACAACCCTCGCGGCCATTCTGGGACCCGCCGTTCCAGCCCGACCCCTCCGAGCCTGAGCCCTGCCAGCCCGAGCCGTTCTCGCCGCCGCCCTGGGACCCGCCGTTCCAGCCGGAGCCGCCCTGCGAGCCGCCCTGCGACCCGCCTTGTGAGCCGCCCTGGGATCCGCCGTTCCAGCCGGAGCCGCCCTGCGACCCGCCTTGCGAGCCGCCCTGGGAGCCGCCGTGCCAGCGAGAGCTGTCGGAGCCGGGAGTCTCCCCGGACGAGCCGTTCTCGCCGCCGCCCTGGGATCCGCCGTTCCAGCCGGAGCCGCCCTGCGAGCCGCCCTGCGACCCGCCTTGTGAGCCGCCCTGGGATCCGCCGTTCCAGCCGGAGCCGCCCTGCGACCCGCCCTGCGACCCGCCTTGTGAGCCGCCCTGCGACCCGCCGTTCCAGCCGGAGCCGCCCTGTGAGCCGCCCTGCGAGCCGCCTTGCCAGCCGGAGCCGCCCTGTGAGCCGCCCTGCGAGCCGCCTTGCCAGCCCGAGCCGCCCTGCGAGCCGCCCTGCCAGCCGGAGCCGCCCTGCGACCCGGAACCGTTGGAGTCCTTGGAGTCCTCGTGCTTCTCCTTGGCATCCTTGGAGTCCTCGTGGTTCTCCTTGGTGTCCTTGGACTCGGCGGCCGGTCCGGCCTTGGGGTCCTTGGTCGCGGTCGGTCCGGCCTTCGGGTCCTTGGACTCGGTGGCCGGTCCGGCCTTGGGGTCCTTGGTCGCGGTCGGTCCGGCCTTCGGGTCCTTGGACTCGGCGGCCGGTCCGGCCTTCGGGTCCTTGGTCGCGGTCGGCCCCGCCTTCGGGTCCTTCGACTCCTCGGGCTTCGCCTTCTGGTCCTCGGCCTTCTTGTCGCCGTGGCCCTGCCAGCCGCCGGGCTTGCAGTAGTCCTGCCAGTTGCCGCCCTGGGAGTCGCCGCCGCCCTCGTGCTTGCCGTTCTGGTCCTTGGGATCTTCGTGCTTGCCCTGGTCTTTGCCGTTGTCGCCCTTGTCGTTCTCGGCGGCGACGACGGACAACTGTCCCAGGTCCACGTCTGCCAGACCCTTGTCGCCGGCCAACGTGGCCACCCCGGCCAGGCCAGCCGCGCCAGCTACCAGGCTGCCAGCGACGATGCCCCCGGCTAAGAACCACCGGGACCGCCGCCTTTTTGGCCGCGCCGTGGGCTGACCGGGATCCACGTGGCTCCCTTGGAATTCGGACATCAAGCTCCCTGCCTTTCGAATACAAGACACGGCCGCACCATCTGGGGCGCGGAGGGCCACAAATAGGTTGTAGCCACTTAACGTCACCGTACGGTGCCGTTCAGTGCATCGCGGGCCTATATGAAGAAAACCCACGAACCAGTGGAATTAGGGCCGGTCCACGCTTGAAAAGCGCTAACCGGATAGATGCGGGCCAGACCGTGGCAATCCCATTTCGGGCAGAAAAAAGCAGATGGCTACTCGGCGGACGTACCGCTCTTCCTGTCTGAGTTGACTGGTCCAGGCATGATTCGTACATCGAACCCATCACGCTCATCTGTCGCGTTGGGGTAGTCACGG
This sequence comes from Plantactinospora sp. DSM 117369, assembly GCF_053764795.1. Classification (NCBI taxonomy): domain Bacteria; kingdom Bacillati; phylum Actinomycetota; class Actinomycetes; order Micromonosporales; family Micromonosporaceae; genus Plantactinospora; species Plantactinospora sp. DSM 117369. The sequence goes on from NZ_CM132446.1 coordinate 760,773, forward strand.
CCGTAAAGCCGCCCTATCCGGGTCAGGGTTCCTCCGGCAGGGTTGCTCCGGATGGCCTTTCACCCGTGCGGCAGCGAGACTGGGGCGGTGACCGCCCCGATCGACGACTACGTCTCCGCGGTTGGTGACCGGTTGCGCGGCTCCGTCCGGTTGCGGGCCGACATGCTGGCCGAGATCCGGGACGCGCTGGTCGATGCCGCCGAGGGGTACCGGCACGCCGGGCTGACCGAGCCGGAGGCGCAGCGGTTGGCCGTCCGGGAGTTCGGCACGGCCGACCGGATCGCGGCGGGACTCCAGGACGTACTGGCGGTGGCACAGGGACGGCGTACCGCGCTGTTGCTCGTCGGAGTGCTCGGCGCCCAGTACGGCGCGTCGGAGCTGCTGGGTCGGATCGGCGGCTGGCAGCAATTCTGGGACGGCGTCGAGCCGGGGGCGGCGTACCTGTGGCTGGCCCGGGTGACGGACACCTTCGCCGGGCTCGCCCTCGGCACCGCCCTCGTCGCGGCCATCCTGCTGCGCTGGGGACCACGGCACTTCGACGTCCGCCCAGCGGCGATCCGGCTGACCGCCGTACTCGCCTCGGTGGTGGTCGGGGTGACCATGGTCTGCGGCGTGCTGCTGGCCGTACTGCCGCCGGGGGACGGGGGCGCGCAGGCGCTGGTCGGCGGAATGGGTTGGGCGGTCTCGTCGGGCCTGCTGCTCGGCTCGGCGCGGCACTGCTGGCGGGCCGCGGCGGAGCGGCCGGACTTCCGGCCGGCGGCACAGCCGGCCGGGTCGTGCGCGGGTCGGTGAGGGCAGGTTTCCACGGCTGGACGATTGGTCGTACTCTCCGGCGGTGACCGACGGGGAGTACCGCGACCGCCCACCGGCCGACCACCAGCCGCAGATCGGCTACCCACCGGCCGATTACCCGCCTTCCGGGTACCCGCCGTCCGGCGGTTACCCGCCCCCGGAGCCGGAGCCGACCGCGCACGGCCTCCCGCCGGCCGCCGCCGGCTATCCGGTGCAGCCCACCGGCTACCGGCAGGACCCCCGCCACCACCAGCCCACCGCTACCGGTCACCAGCCCGCCGGCTACGGTGCTGGGGCCGAGCCGACCGCCAGCTACCAGCCCGCCGGTTCGGGGATGGGCGCGGAGGCACCGCCCACCGGTTACCAGGCTGCCGGTCAGGGGGCTGGTGCCGAGCTGCCCGTCGGCTACCAGCCGGCCGGTTACCAGGCCGGCCGGTACCCGCCAGGGCCGGTCGGTTACCAGGCGGGGCCCGGCTATCCGGCGTCGGCCGGGTACCCGATGCCGGGCGGCTATCCGATGCCCGGCGGCTACCCGCCACCGGCCGGGCTGGTTCCGCCGCCGCGCCGCCGCCGGTGGCCGCTCTGGGTGGGGCTCGGGACCGTCGTGGCCCTGCTGCTCTGCGCGGTCCCGGTCGCGATCGGTGCGGTGCTGCTCGACCGGGCGTCCGGGCCGACCGGCCCGGCCGCCGGTGCCGGGGCGGCCGCCAGCCCGAAGGCCGGCGACCCGCCCTCGGTCACCGGCGACTGGCTCACCGCGCAGATCCGCGGCCTGCTCGACGCGCAGGCGAAGGCGTTGCTCGGCGGCGACGAGAACGGCTACGTCGGGCTCGCCGAGCCGAACACGCCGATCGCCCGGCAACTCCGGCGCGACTTCCGGACACTGCGGGCGATGCGGGTGAGCAAGTGGGAGCCGAAGCTGCTGGGCCGGGTGAGCGAACTCAACACGGCCGGCGAGTGGCGGGCCAACCTCACCCTCTCGCACTGCTTCGTCAGCCCGGCCTGCGAGCCGAACGAGATCACCATGGTCACCCGGTGGAAGGACGTCGTCGGCCAGCCACGGCTGTTCGCGATCGACACCGACGAGACCGGCGGGCCGGGTCGGCCCCGGCCCTGGGAGAGCGACGAGCTGGTCGCCTCGATCGGCGAACGCACCCTGGTCGCCGCGCCCCGGGCGTTCCGGGACCGGCTGCCCGACCTGCTGCGCGAGGGGGAGCGGGCGGCCAGGGTCGCCGACCGGTACGCCGTGGACGGCAAGCCACCGGAGCGCTACCTGATCTTCTACGCCGGCCCGAACGAGTGGAGCCGCTGGTACGGCGGCAACCGTCCGGAGTGGACCGCTGGATACGCCGTACCGGTCGGCGGCGACCAGTACGACCTGGTGCTCAACTCCAAGGCCGTGGTGCCGGGCCAGTACGCCGACCTGATGCGGCACGAGCTGACCCACGCCTCCTCGCTGGCCGGCGCCGACCGGATCCCCGACGACGCCTGGTGGCTGGTGGAGGGGATCGCCGAACAGGCGGCGGCCGGCGGCCGGGCGGCGAGCCGGTACGGCAGCCTCGACGACGTCGACCGGCTGGTCAACTCGGGCTGGAACGGCGAATTGGCGGACGTGGCGCCCAGCGACCGTTCCGAGGACTGGCACGTCGCCGGCAGCTACGGCGTCGGCTACCTCGCCGTCCGGCATCTCGTCGACCGGTTCGGCGAGAAGGACGTACTCACCTTCTTCAAGCTGGTGGTGCACGACGGCCGGTCGGAGGAGGAGGCGTCCCAGGAGGCGTTCGGTCAGGACTGGTCGAAGCTGCACGACGAGTGCGTGGCGTACGTGAAGAGGACCGCCTCCTGATCAGGTGCAGCTCAGCGGGCTCGCGGCCCGCGCGTCCTGCCGGCCGGTGCGGGTGGCACCTCGTACCATGGCGGCGTGCGTCGCGCCTCTCCGCCGCGCCTGCCCGCAGCACCGCGGCCCCGTCACTCCGTGATATCCGCCGCCCTCCTCGCCCTCACCGTCCTGTTCGGCCTCTCCGCGGCCTCCTGTGAGTCCGACGACCAGGTCAGGTTGGCCAGTGTGGAGCGGGCCGACATCGCTGAACTGGTCGACGCGCCGGCCAGCGTGACGGCGCGGGCGGCGGCCACCCTGAGCGCACCCGCCGACGGCACCCTGGCCGAGCTGCGGGTCAGGCCGGGTGCCCTGGTCAAGCCGGGCCGGGTGCTCGCGGTTGTCGACTCGCCCTCGGCCCGGGACCGGCTGGCCAAGGCCCGCCGGGCCCTCGACGCGGCGCGGAGCGCCGGGCGGGGCGTCGGCGGCGGCACCGACCTGTCCCGGTTGCGCCGTGGCACCGACCGGGCGGCGGCGCAGGCGTTCCGGGCCGCCCGGGACGCCGCCGGCAAGCTCACCGACCCGGCCGCCCGGGCCGCGCTGCTCGCCCAGATCCGGATCGCGGAGCGGCAGTACGAGGCGGCGGCCGAGACGGCCGGTGCGGCGGTACGCGCCGTCCAGCGCGGCGTCGCCGGGCTGAATTCCGCGGTACGGGCCCTCTCCGCAGCCCAGCGTCTCCAGGCCGAGCAGGCGTACGACCTGGCGAAGGCGACCGTCGACGCGCTCGTGCTGCGGGCACCGATCGGCGGGGTGGTGCAGCTCGGCGGTCCCGCCTCGCCGGCTGCCGGTGCCGGTACGGCCGACGCGCTGGCCGGACTACTCGGCGCGACCGGTGGGCTGGGTGCCCCGGGCGGGGTCGATCCGACCGGGGCGCTCGGCGGGGGCAACCCGACCGCACCGGTGGCCGGCGTCGACGGCGCGGTGCCGGTCGGCGGCCGGGTGAGCGCGGGCACCCCGATCCTGACCGTGGTGGACCTGACCGACCTCGGGCTGGTCGCCGAGGTGGACGAGACCGACGTGCTGCTGGTCAACCAGGGGGTGCCGGCGAGCGTGGAACTGGACGCCGCCACCGGAGCGGAATATTCGGCCCGGGTCCGCTCGGTCGACGTACTGCCGACCGCGTCGGCCCGGGGTGGTGTCTCGTACCGGGTGCGGCTCTCGCTCGGCCCCGGGCGCTTCGCCGACGGGCGGGCCGCCCCGGCGCCGCGCCCCGGGATGAGCGCGGTGGTCCGGCTGCGGGTCCGGGAGGCGGCCGGCGCGGTGACCGTACCGGCCGCGGCGGTGCACTCGGCGCAGGGGCGGGACGCGGTCTGGGTGGTCGAGGACGGGATCGCCGAGCAGGTGCCGGTGACGGTCGGGGTACAGGGCCAGGACCTGGTGCAGATCGTCAGCGGGGTGCAGCCGGGCCAGCAGGTGGTGGTCAGCGGCGGCGACCAGGTGCGCCCCGGAGAGCGGGTACGTTGACTTCCTCTCCGCGGAGGATCCGGTGACCGCCGCGCCGGTGGGCAGCTCCGGCGACGTCGCGACCGGTGGACCGACCCGGCGGTCCGGGGTGGCGGTCGAGGCGGTCGACCTGGTCCGGACGTACGACCTGGGCGGGGTGTCGGTGACCGCGCTGCGCGGTGTCTCGCTGACCATCGCCGCCGGTGACTACGTGGCGGTGGTCGGCCCGTCCGGGTCGGGCAAGTCGACCCTGATGCACCTGCTCGGCGGGCTGGACCGGCCCACCACCGGCCGGCTGGTGATCGGCGGTCGGGACGTCGCCACGCTGGACGCCGGAGAACTCGCCACGCTGCGCAACGAGACCATCGGCTTCGTCTTCCAGTCGTTCCACCTGCTGCCCCGGACCTCCGCACTCGACAACGTCGCGCTGCCGCTGGTCTACCGGGGCATCGGCGGCCGGCGACGGCGCGAACTGGCGGCGGCGATGCTGGGCCGGGTCGGCCTCGGGCACCGGCTGGACCACCGGCCCAACCAGCTCTCCGGCGGTGAGCAGCAGCGGGTGGCGATCGCCCGGGCCCTGGTCACCGATCCGGTCCTGCTGCTCGCCGACGAGCCGACCGGCAACCTGGACAGCGCGACCGGCGAGTCCGTGCTGACCCTGCTGGAGGAGTTGAACGCCTCCGACGGGGTGGCGCTGGTGTTGGTCACCCACGACCGGGAGGTCGCCGAGCGGGCGCACCGGCAGGTCACGATGCGCGACGGCCTCCTCGTCGCACCGCCGGTGGAGCCGGAACCGACGGGCCTACCACCGGCGGCCGGGCCGGATTCGGCGACGGTCGTGCCGGCGGCGCGGCGGGCGCCTGAGATAGTAGATCCCGCTCCCAGCGCGGAGCCCCGACGAGCGTCCGGAAGCGACTCGGGGCACCCGTCCGGTGGCTTCGGTGGCGCCACCGAAGCCACCGGACGCCGCGGGTCGGGCGGAGCCGGCTCCGGCCATGCCGACGGGCCGGCTGCCGGGGCGGGGAGCGGCTCGTGAGGATCGCCGAGGCGTGGCGGGTCGCGCTGGACGCCCTGGCGGCGAACCGGCTGCGCAGCATGCTCACCATGCTCGGGGTGGTGATCGGGGTGGCCGCCGTGGTGGTGCTGGTCGCGATCGGCACCGGCGCCAAGCGGGAGGTGGAGCAGCAGGTCGAGGGGCTCGGCTCCAACCTGCTCGTCGTGGTGCCCGGCCGGCTCGACTTCGGCGCGGCACCGGCGGTCTCCCGGCTCTCCCTGGCCGACGTCGAGGCGGTCAACCGGGTCGTCGGCGATCCGCGCCGGGTGGCGGTCACGGTCACCTCCGGTGAGACGGTCCGCGCCGGCACCCGCTCGGCGTTCACCACCGTGCAGGGCGTACTGGAGACCACGCCCGAGGTCTTCGTCCGGGAACTGGACCGGGGCAGCTACCTGACCTCGTCCGATGTCGACACCAGTCGCCGGGTGGCGGTGCTCGGCGCCACGGTCGCCGGTACCCTCTTCGGCGACCGGGAGCCGGTCGGGCAGCAGGTGGCGATCGCCGGCGTACGGTTCCGGGTGGTCGGGGTCTTCGCTCCGCTGGGGCAGAGCCTCGGAGTGGACCGGGACGACGAGGTGCACATCCCGGTCACCGCCGCGCACCGGCTCTACGGCACCCAGCGGATCGACGGGATCGCGATCAAGGCGCCGGACCGGGAGGAGATCGACGACCTCGGGGCCCGGGTCGTCGCCGAACTGACCCGGCGGCACCCGGACACCGAGTTCAGCGCGGTGACCCAGGAGCAGATCCTCGGCGTACTCGGGGACATCCTCGGGGTGCTCACCGGGGTGCTGGCGGCGATCGCCGGCATCTCGCTGCTGGTCGGCGGCGTTGGGGTCTCCAACATCATGCTGGTCTCGGTACGCGAGCGGACCCGGGAGATCGGGCTGCGCAAGGCGGTCGGCGCCCGTCCCCGGGACATCGGGATCCAGTTCCTGCTGGAGGCGGTGCTGCTGACCGCGCTCGGCGGGGTGCTCGGGATGGGGCTCGGGGTGGGCGCCGCGCTGCTGGTGGCCGCCCTCTCCCCGGTACCGGCGGTGGTCACCTGGTGGTCACTGGCGCTCTCGTTCGGGGTCTCGGCGGCGGTCGGGATCATCTTCGGGGTGGTACCGGCGCAGCGGGCCGGGCGGTTGGACCCGGTGATCGCGCTCCGCGCCGAATGACCCCTTCGGGCGTGAACTGCCCGTTCCCACCCGTCGACCTGCGTGCCAGTGATGATCAATTGCCCGAAGGGATCGCGCCGGTCACAGCCGTCCCGTTACCGTACTGGTAACACGCGCGTAGCGGCGGCGCGGAAGCATCCCGCCGGGCGGTACGCGCCGGGGATTGGGATGGGTTGGTGAGCCATGGCAGGATCACCACAGCCGGACAGCCGAATGCCGGAGGTCAGGTTTCTGACCGTCGCCGAGGTGGCGACGCTGATGCGGGTCTCGAAGATGACGGTCTACCGGCTGGTGCATTCCGGCGAGCTGACCGCGGTGCGGGTCGGCCGGTCGTTCCGGGTGCCGGAGCACGCCGTGCACGACTATCTGCGCGGTGCCTTTCAGGAGACCGCCTGACCGCTGAGCGGTGGCGTCGCGACGGTTCCGGAGCGCTCCGGGCGGTTCCTCGTGGGGGCGCTTTGGTCCGGCTGACGGCCGAGGGCTAGTCTGGACCGCGACCGTGGCCACGTGCCGAGATGGGTGCGAGCCCGTCGTGCCGGCCCGGTCCGTTGTCCAGCTCGGTAGCCGGCCGCACCCGCGGGTGAGGCCGGTCCGATCAGCACGTCGCATCAGAAGGGCTGTCGTATGGGCTCGGTGGTCAAGAAGCGCCGCAAGCGCATGGCCAAGAAGAAGCACCGCAAGCTGCTGCGCAAGACCCGCGTCCAGCGTCGCCGTCTCGGCAAGTGACCCCGGCCGGGCGCCTGCCCGGCCGGCGGTGAGCCGGTCAGCTGTCGACCTTCGGAGGCCCACGTGACGACGTCGCGGCGGTCCGGGCCCGGCCCGGGTCGTCCCGCGCGGAGCGCGAGGTGACCCCCGGTAGCACCCCCGGTGCGCCGGGGGTCGTCGTGGTGACCGGAGTCAGCCGGTTCCTCGGTGCACACGTCGCGGCGCGGCTCGTCGCCGACGGCCGGATCGCCCGGGTCGTCGGTCTCGACGTGCACGAACCGGCGGACGAGATCGCGGGGCTGCTCGACGGCGTCGAGCGGGTCCGGGCCGATGCCGGCGCGGTGAGCACCATCATTGACGAGCTGGGTGCCGACGCCGTCGTGCACCTGGCGCTGGTCACCGCGGCTGATCCGCAGCACGGCGGCCGGGCGGCGATGAAGGAGCAGAACGTCATCGGCACGATGCAGCTGCTCGCCGCCGCCCAGCGGGCGCCCCGGCTGCGCAAGCTGGTCGTCCGGTCGTCGACCGCCGCCTACGGGGCGTCGTTCCGGGACCCGGCTGTCTTCACCGAGGACACCGAGCCCCGGGCCGTGCCGCGTGGCGGCTTCGCCCGGGACATCCTCGACATCGAGGGGTACGTCCGCGGCTTCCGGCGGCGCCGCCCCGACGTCACCGCCACCGTGCTGCGCTTCGCGCCGTTCATCGGCTCGATGGCCAACACCACGCTGACCAGGTATTTCGCCCAGCCCGTGGTGCCGACCGTGCTCGGTCGCGACCCCCGGCTCCAGTTCGTGCACTTCGACGACGTGCTGGAGGTGCTGCACCGGTCGGTGGTGGAGGAGCACCCCGGGACGTACAACGTCGCCGGGCCGGGAGTGCTGGCGCTCTCCCAGGCCATCCGCCGGGCCGGCCGGGTCGCCCTGCCGGTGGTGGAGCCGGGGCTTTCCGGCGCGGCCGGGCTCGCCCGGGTGCTGGGCTTCGCCCGCTACGGACTCGACCAGGTCGACCTGTTCGTGCACGGCCGGGTGGTCGACACCACCAGGCTGACCACGGAGTACGGCTTCACCCCGCGCTCCACCGCCGCCGCCTTTGACGAGTTCATCGCCAGCCACAGCGACGGGACGGTGCTCGGGCCGGAGCAGCTCCGCCGGGCCGAGCAGGTGATCATGGACGGGATCCGGCACACCCGGGCCACGGTCCGGGACCGGATCACCCAACTCGGCGCGGTCGACGGTGCCGGGCCGGCGGAGCGGGGTGGCCGGTGACCGGCGACGACCGGCGGCCCACCGGCACCGGAAACGGCGAGAACGCAGCGGCGCGGCACGATCTGGGGAACATCCCGGACCGGCGATACTCCGCGTCTGCGGAGTACGACGGTACGGAGCTGGAGCGGTCGGCGCGGCGCAACGGGCGCCGGTCCGGCCCGACCGGGCCGGCGGTGCCCGACCGGCCGGGTGACGTCTGGGACCGGCGGGTCGCCGCCGGGCTGGCCTTCCTGCGCCGGCGCCTCTCCGGGCAGTACGAGGTCGACGAGTTCGGCTTCGACCCCGAGCTGACCGACCAGGTCTTCCATCCGGTGCTGCGCCGGCTCTACCGCGACTGGTTCCGCACCGAGGTCTACGGCGTGCGCCACCTGCCGGTCGACGGTGCCGGGCTGGTGGTCGGCAACCACTCCGGCACGGTCGCGATGGACGCGCTGGTGCTGGCGGCCGTGCTGCACGACCGGCACCCGAAACACCGCTACCTGCGGCTGCTCGGCGCCGACCTGGTCTTCCGGATGCCGGTCGTCTCCGAGCTGGTCCGCAAGACCGGCGGCACCGTGGCCTGCAACCCGGACGCCGAGCGGCTGCTCGGCCGCGGCGAGCTGGTCGGCGTCTTCCCCGAGGGCTTCAAGGGCGTCGGCAAGCTCTACGCGGACCGCTACAAGCTGCAGCGGTTCGGCCGGGGCGGCTTCGTCTCCGCCGCGCTCCGCACCGGGACGCCGATCATCCCGGTGGCGATCGTCGGTGCCGAGGAGACGTACCCGATGCTCGCCGACATCAAGCCGCTGGCCCGGCTGCTCAAGCTGCCGTACTTTCCGGTGACGCCGACCTTCCCGTGGCTCGGCCCGCTCGGTGCGGTGCCGCTGCCCAGCAAGTGGCTGATCGAGTTCTGCCCGCCGATCCCCACCGATCACCTGGTCGACTCCGCCGACGATCCGCTGGTCGTCTTCAACCTCGCCGACCAGGTCCGGGAGACCATCCAGCAGACCCTGCACCAGTTGCTGGAGAAGCGGCCCGACCCGTTCGGCCCCTGAGCGGCACCCCGACCGGAGGCGATTACCGGGTCAGCCGGCGGCGCATCGCCAGCCCCGCCGTCACCGCGCCGGCCACCAGCCCGGCGGCCACGGTCGAGGGTACGGCGATCCGGGCCGCCTTCCGCCCGGTCCGGAAGTCGTGTACCGCCCAGCCGCGCTCCCGGGCGTGCCGGAGCAGCGTGCCGTCCGGGTTGATCGCCACCGCCCGGCCGACGGCGGAGAGCATCGGCAGGTCGTTGGCGGAGTCGCTGTAGGCGGCGCACCGATCCAGATCCAGCCCCTCCACCATGGCGAGCTGGACCACCGCATCCGCCTTCGCCGGCCCGTGCATCAGGTCGCCGACCAGCCGCCCGGTGTACGCCCCGTCGCGGATCTCGGCGACGGTACCGAGCGCTCCGGTCAGGCCGAGCCGGGCCGCGATGATCCGGCCGATCTCCACCGGGGCGGCGGTGACCAGCCAGACCCGTTGACCGGCGTCCAGGTGCTGCTGGGCCAGGGCCCGGGTGCCGGCCCAGATCCGGGGGGCCATCAGCTCGTCGAAGATCTCCTCGGTGAGCCGTTCGACGTCCTCGACCCGCCAACCGGCGACGAAGGCCAGCGCCGCCTCCTTGACCCGGGACATGCTGCCGGGGTGTTCGACGGCGAGCACCCGGAACCGGAGCTGCTGCCAGCCGAACCGGACCAGGTCACCGGTGGTGAGGTAGTTGCGGGCCGCCAGGCCACGGGCGAACCAGTAGATGGAGGCGCCCTGCATCACCGTGTTGTCCACGTCGAAGAAGGCGGCGGCCCGGGGGTCGGTCCGGGCCGAATCCGCCGGTGGGGCGTCCGGCCCCGCGTCGGCCCAGCCGGCGGTGTGACCGTGGTCGTCGGTGCTGACCGTCACCTTGCGGGCCCGGGCCACGCGGGAACCTCCTCGCTACGGGTACACAGCGAGGGTAGCCGGATCCGCCGAGGCGCACCCGGAGTCCGGGACAGTCGGGCCGGTGCGGGCGATGGTCAGCCGCCGACCCGGTGCACGGGTTCGGTGGTGCTGCGGTCCCGTACCGCCGGTGGCTGGTCCTGGCTGGGCGTCGGCGCCGGTGGCCTGGGTGCCGAGGTGCGGTCCGGGGCACGCGGCGGCTCCTCCGGGGTACGGCTGCCACCGTCCCCCTCGGCCGCCGGGGGCGGCGCGTCCGACGGCGTACCGGCCGGGCCACGGTTGACCGGGCAGGTCCGGGGAAGCGGTCCGATCGAGTCGTTCCGGCCGATCGCGCCGACGCCGCAGGCGAGCGCGGCCCGGAGGCTCTCGGACCGGTCCTGCACGTCGTCGAGGAGCTTCAGCGACTCGTTGGCCCGGCTGCGGGTGGCCCGGGTGGTGTCCTCGAAGAGGCGGGCGACCTGCGGGCGCTGCTGGCGCAGGAAGGTGTCCACGGCGTCGAGCGCGGCCGGGTCCTGACGCTGCACCGCCGCGCTGGTCAGCAGCTTGATGCCCTGGCGGGTGTCGGCGTCCATGTCCTCCAGGACGGCGGAGAAGCCGAAGTTCTGCCCGCCGACCGCGACCGCCTCGGCGAGCCGGGTACGCGCGAAGTCGAGGAAGAGCTGCCCGCGACTCAGGTCGGAGCTGGCCAGGGCGAGCTGGGCGCGTTCGGTGTGCCGCTTCATGCCGTACAGGGCGTCGCCGGGTACGGCGTTCTCACTGGCGGCGGACATCCCGGAGACCGCGATCGCGCCGACCGCGACCCCGATGACGACGGCGCCGCGGGCCCGGGCCCGGGTACGTGGACCCCGGAACGCGGGCTGACCGGCCCGACGGGTGGCGGGTTGGCCGCCGCCGTCGACGATGGCGTCGTCGCTGGCGGTCGCGCCGATCCCTTCCCGTTCGGCGGTGGCGATGAGCATGGCGCGCAGGCCGGCCCGGAAGTCGGGGTCGACCTCGACGGTGGACTGCACGTCCCTGAGGCGTTGCCCGACAGCCAGCGGCTGTGCCAGTTCGTCATCGACCCGGGACCGGACGTGATGGCGAGGGCCTCCGTTGGCCTCGTCGAGCAGCTGCGCGAAGCGCTCGGCGCGTTGGCGGTAGAAAGTCTTCCAACTCACCGCCGACACCTCCCTTCGCTGGTCGCGATGCTGCGGTCGGCCCGTCTCGCCGTCCGGATACGACGGTGGCTGACTTCAGGACCAGGCCACGGTGCCCGAGGCCGGATCCGCTCTCCGACCGACCGGCCGGAGGGATGTCAGGCCAACCGCCGGTCGCACCCGGACAAACGGTCGGCGGGGTCGACCGGTTACGGGCGGGCGGCGGGAAATACTACGAAGAGTGAGCGGAGTCACGGAGCGCCGGCGGCGGCCGCCACAGCGCCTCACGGCTGGAATCCGTCCGGTAGCAACCTGGCCAGCGCCCGGACGGCACGGTATTGCAGAGCCTTGATCGCGCCCTCGTTCTTGCCCATCGCCTGGGCGGTCTCCGCCACCGAGAAACCCTGTAGAAATCGCAGAACGATGCATTCCTGCTGCTCGGGGTTGAGCTGCTTGACGGCGGTCAGCAGGGCGACGTTGGTGATGTGCTCGACGACGGCCGCCTCAGGGCTCCCCTCCGGGCCCCGATCCTCGCGGTCCGCATCCAGAACGTCACCCGTAGTAACTTCCAGGCGGTACCGGCCGGACTTGAAGTGGTCCGCGACCAGGTTCCGGGCGATCGTCACCAGCCAGGCGCCCAGGTCACGGCCCTGCCAGGTGAAGCTGCCGATCCGTTTCAGTGCCCGTAGGAAGGTGTCCGAGGTGAGGTCCTCGGCGAGTTGCCGGTTGCCGACCCGGAAGTAGACGAACCGGAAGACGGTGTCGACGTACCGGTCGTAGATCAGGCCGAACGCCTCGGGCTCGCCGGCCTGGGCCCGTTCCACCAGGGCCCAGACCTCCCGGGCCGGATCCGACGGGTCCGGCCGGTCCGGATAGCCGGTCGGCGGGCCGCCGCCCGAACCGGTCGACTTCTCGGTCGCCGGCACCACCGGCAGCACCGCGGTCTCGGTCTCGGACACCGCGGGCTGGGCCGGCGGTGTCGCGGCACCCGGCTGGGCGGGCATGGCCGGCCGGGTCGGACTGGCCACCCGGCCGCCGACCGGGCGGGCGTTTCCGCCCGGCGTGTTGTGCCGGGGTGGGGTCTCGTTCGGATGTGGACGGTTTCGGGTCCGCTTGGAGCCGCCGTCGCCGCGTACCGCCAGGCTCAGCATGTCGTCCATGGACACGCGGAGCCGGTCGAGGCCCTCGGTCAGGGCGAGCCGGGTGTTCCGGGGTGCGCCGCCGGTCGCTCCGCCGACGTATCCGTATGTGCTCACTGGACCTCCCCGGCCGGCCGAGGCCGCGGGACCGGTCGCCGGGAGCCGGCCGCGATGGGGGCCGTACCCACGCCGGGGTCGGCGCGATCCGGCACGGCGTTTCCGGGCTGCGCCGTACGACGGCACACGCCCCACAGCTGCTGGTGCAGTGCTCTCACAGGCACGGCGGCCTCCTCGGGCTGAGGGGTGTCGACTCACGGCAAAAGGGGTGAGCCGACCCGAGTGATGATAGGGCCAACGTCACCCATGTGCGGCAAGTCCGTTACACAGAGCCAAAGTATTTCCAGAAGCCACCCGAACGGGGCGCACAGCTTGTGCGTTGTCAGATGCCTGACAGTACGGTGGCGAGGGCTCTGAGCAGGGAAAACGTGGAAACACGCCAATGCGCGGCCGGCCTTGGGCGTGCCGCCGCGAACGTGTTAGAAGCAGTCCACCGCGCCGGGGCGGTCGATATCTGAAACCCGTTACGGTCTGCTGGACCGTACCCCGGAGGAGGCGGAGAAGTCGAGGGAAGTTCCACGTCGAGAGAACTTCCACCGACGTCGTCGGCGTGTGGCGTACCGGCGGGTCCGGGATGGCCGGTTGGGCGACCGCTGCACACCGGCGGCGGTCGGAGTACGCGTCGCGCCCGGCTCTGTGCCAGACTCAGCGACCGTGCAGGATGGACCGGACACCCCCGCCGAGCCAGCCGCGGTCACCCTGGCCGACCGGGTACGCCTGGCCGCCGCCAGTCGACCCGACCGACCCGCACTGCTCTGGCCGGACGGCGTACTGAGCTGGGCCGAACTGGACAGTGCGGTGGACCGGGTCGCCGCAGCGCTGCGCGGCCGGTTCGGAGTGCCGGCCGACGGCCATCCGGCCCGGGTCGCCATCGCACTGCCCAACTCGCCCGACTTCGCGGTGGCGTTCTTCGCCGCCCAGCGGGCCGGGCTGGTCGCGGTGCCGGTGAACCCGGCGCTGACCGGTCCGGAGCTGCGGCACGTCCTGGCCGACTCGGCGGCGGGCGTCCTGATCTGCACCGAACAGGTCCGGGTGGCGGTCGACGGGGTCCGCGCCGAGCTGCCGGCACTGACCGAACTGCACACCGCACTGCCGGACCCGGGCGTCGGGGTGGTGCCGGGCGGCGACCCGGCCGACCGGCCGATCCGGCCAGACCCGGAGGCGGTTGCGGTGCTGCTCTACACCTCCGGCACGACCGGCGAGCCGAAGGGGGCGATGCTGTCCCACCGCGCGCTGCTCGCCAACCACGAGCAGATCGGCCGGATCTCCCCGCCGGTGGTCGGGCCGGACGACCGGGTGCTGCTGGCCCTGCCGCTCTTCCACGCGTACGGGCTGAACGCCGGGCTGGGCGCGGTGGCGTACCACGGGGCGTGCGGGGTGCTGGTCGACCGGTTCGACGCGGCCGCCGTACTGGAGGTGGTCGCTCGGCACCGGGTGAGCGTGCTGGTCGGCGTACCGTCGATGTTTCTCGGTTGGACGATGCTGCCGGACGCCCCGGCGGCGGCCGGGGTGCCGGCCGGTCCGGCGCTGCGCACCGCGATGGCCTCCGTGCGGGTCGCGATCTGCGGCGCCGCCCCGCTGGCCGTCGGCGGCGCGGCCCGGTTCGCCGAGGCGACCGGCCGGCAGATCCAGGTCGGCTACGGCCTCACCGAGACCGCTCCGGTGCTCACCACCACGCTCTCCGGCCCGGCGGCGAAGCCGAACTCGATCGGCCGGCCGATCCCCGGTATCGAACTGCGGCTCGTCGCCGCCGACGGCGAGGAACTGTGGCGGGACGGCTCCACCGTCGAGCCGGCGGACGACGGGGACGGCGCGGACGAGCCCGATCTGGAGTTCTCCTCGCCCGGCACCGACCCCGGCGAGATCGTGGTCCGGGGCGCCAACCTCTTCTCCGGCTACTGGCCCGACGGGCACGGCGGGCCGGACCCGGACGGCTGGTGGCGGACCGGCGACGTGGCGTACGCCGATGCCGGGGGCGACCTCTTCCTGGTGGACCGGCTCGGCGAACTGATCCTGGTCAACGGCTTCAACGTCTATCCGCAGGAGGTCGAACGGGTGCTCGGCGCGCACCCGGAGGTGGTCGAGTCGGTGGTGTTCGGGGTACCGCACCCGGTGGCCGGGGAGGCGGTCACCGCGTACGTCGTACGGGCCCCGGAGAGCAGCGTCTCGACCGCCGAGCTGGCCGCGCACTGCGCCGGTAGCCTGGCCCGGTTCAAGTGCCCGAGCAGGATAGAGTTCGTCGGGTCCCTGCCGCTCTCCGCGATCGGCCGGGTACGCAGATCGGTGATCCGGCAAAGGGGCGCGAGTGACGGCGAGTGAGCCACGGCTGACCTTGATCACCCGACCCGGCTGCCACCTCTGTGAGGTGGCGAAGGAGGCCGTCGACCGGGTGGTGGCGGTGACCGGGGACCGGTGGACCGAGCTGGACGTCACCGGCGACCTGGAGCTGGAGCGGGAGTACGGCGACCGGCTGCCGGTGGTGCTGCTCGACGGTCGCGAGCACGGCTACTGGCGGGTCGAGGAGGAGCGCCTGCTCCGCGACCTGACCGCCCCCCGCACCTGACCGCTTTCCCCCAACCGGCCGCCCCGCGCGACGGTCCCGGCGCCGGCGTGTGACGTCGGTGACTTCCCGCCCTGCCGCCCGGCCGCAGCCGTGGGTCCGGTCGAGGTCTCCGCATATCGTGCTCGGATGCGTGAGCACCTCGTCTGGGACTGGAACGGCACCCTGCTCGACGACCTGACCCTGGTGGTCGCCGCCACCAACGTGGCCCTGGCCGGTGCGGGCGGGCCCGAGGTGACCGCCGAGGAGCACCGTACGCAGTTCCGCCGGCCGATCGCGGACTACTACGCCGAGGTGCTGGGCCGGGCCGTGGACGCCGAGGAGTTCAGCCGGCTGGACCAGCTCTTCCACGAGGCGTACCGGGTCGGGCTGGCCAGTTGCGACCTGGCCGCCGACGCCACCAAGGCCATCCAGACCTGGACCGGTACCCAGTCGCTGCTGTCGATGTGGTTCCACGACGAGCTGGTGCCGGCGGTCGACCGGTACGGGCTGACCGCCGTGTTCCGCCGGGTCGACGGGCTGCGCGGCACCGTCGGCGGCGAGCGCAAGGCCGCCCACCTGGCTCGGCACCTCGCGGAGTTCGGTGTCGACGGGACGTCGGCGGTGCTGATCGGGGACTCGATCGACGACGCCGAGGCGGCCGACTCGGTGGGCGCCCGCTGCGTCCTCTACACCGGCGGTTTCACCGATGCGGCCCGGCTGCGTGCCGGCGGCTGGCCGGTGGCCGACTCGCTCACCGAGGCCGTCGAACTGGCCGCCAAACTGGACTGACCGGGAACATGGCGGGTCGGGTCAGCCGCGCAGGTAGGCGAGGACGGCGAGGACCCGGCGGTGCTGCTCCTCGTCCGGCGGCAGTTGCAGCTTGGTGAAGATGTTCCGGACATGCTTCTCCACCGCGCCGTCGCTGACCACCAGGGCCCGGGCGATGGCGGTGTTCGACCGGCCCTCGGCCATCAGCCCGAGCACCTCCCGCTCGCGCGGGGTCAACTGTCGCAGCGGGTCGTCCCGGCGGCGCCGGACGAGTAGCTGGCCGACCACCTCCGGGTCGAGCACGGTGCCGCCGCCGGCCACCCGGCGTACCGCGTCGAGGAACTCGTCGATCGCCGCCACCCGGTCCTTGAGCAGGTAACCGATCCCACCCCCACCGACGCCGCCGCTGGGCTTGACGGTGGCGAGCAGGTCGTCGGCGTACGACACCTCGACGTACTGGGAGAGGACCAGGATCGGGGTCCGGGGTACCCGCTGCCGGGCCTCCACCGCCGCCCGCAGCCCCTCGTCGGTGTGCGAGGGCGGCATCCGGACGTCCACGATCGAGACGTCCGGGCGGTGCGTGACGATGGCCTCGACCAGGGCCGTACCGTCGCCGACCGCGGCCACCACATCGTGGCCGTGCTCGGTCAGTAGGCGGATCAGACCCTCCCGGAGGAGGACCGCGTCATCGGCGATCACTACGCGCATGGTGTTGTTGTCTACCACTGCCGGCCCGTCCGGTGGGCATTCGCGGCCGCCGGGCGTGGCCCCGGCCGGTGCCGGGGCGGTGCCGGAGGACACGCCGGGGCCGCTCAGCACGGCAGCTCGGCCCGGATCTCGGTCGGTCCGCCGACCGGGCTGAGCACGGTCAGGGTGCCGTCGTTGGCGCGTACCCGGTCGGCGAGCCCGGCCAGGCCGTGTCCCTTGGAGAGGTGCGCGCCGCCCTCGCCGTCGTCGATCACCACTATCCGCAGCGCCCGCTCCTCGCGGGTCACCGTCAACCAGCACTCGGTGGCCCGGCTGTGCTTGGCGACGTTGGTCAGCGCCTCGGCCACCACGAAGTACGCCGTCGACTCGATCGCCGGGTCGGGCCGGCCGTCCGCGGTGCCGAGCCGGGGGTCGACGGCGAGTTCGACCGGGATCAGCCCGCGCCCGGCGAGCGCCGCCAGGGCGCTGGGCAGGCCCCGGTCGACCAGGATCGGCGGGGCGATGCCCCGGGACAGTGCGCGCAGCTCGGCGAGGGTGTCCCGGGTCTGTGCGAGCGCCTCGCCGAGGGTCTGTCGGGCCGCCTCCGGGTCCGAGTCGAGCTGCTGCTGCGCCCGGCTCAGGTCCATGGCCAGCCGGACCAGCCGCTGCTGCGGCCCGTCGTGGATGTCCCGTTCCAGCTTGCGCAGCGCGGTGGCCTCCGCCGAGACCGCGGCCCGCTTCTGCTCCTCCAGTACGGTGATCCGGTTGCGCATCTCCGCCACTCCGGTCAGCAGCGCGCGACCGAGCCCGGCCTGCATCAGGGCACAGCCCCGGACCACCAGCGGCAGGGTGATCAGGAAGAACACTCCGAGCGCGGTGTTCACCCCGATCCGGGTGGCGGCGGTGTCAGCCAGTCCGAGCAGCTCGGGCAGGCCCTCGTCGCCCGGGCTCTGCGGGATCGCCCAGTCGTACGCCCAGTAGAGGGAGCCGCCGATCGCACCGGCCCACCAGACCACGGTGATCACGAAGGTGCCGAGCGCCACCACCAGCCGTACCCAGCCGTGCGCGAGGTCGAGCCAGGACTGCGCGTCGGCGATGGGTACGAAGATCCGCCGCCAGGCGCTGGCCCCGGGCTCGGCGGTGCGGTAGTTGGGGCGTACCCGGGGCTGCCGG
This sequence comes from Plantactinospora sp. DSM 117369, assembly GCF_053764795.1. Taxonomy (NCBI): domain Bacteria; kingdom Bacillati; phylum Actinomycetota; class Actinomycetes; order Micromonosporales; family Micromonosporaceae; genus Plantactinospora; species Plantactinospora sp. DSM 117369. The sequence continues at coordinate 778,580 of NZ_CM132446.1, forward strand.
AGCACCGCCGGCATCCGCAGCCGTTCGATGTCGGCGAACCCCCGGGCCGCGTAGAGGGTGCCGGCCAGGATCGGCAGCCCGGTCACCGTCACTGCCAGCCCGGCGCTGAGCGCGACCCCGGTGACGAGCACGACGAAGCTCGCCAGTGCGAGGGGGAGGCCGAGGAACACGTAGCCGGAGTCGATGGCGAGCTGGCGTAGCACGGTGCGGCCGGCACCGGGTTCGGCACCGGCGGCCACGCTGGTGGCGGTGGTCGTGGTCATGTTCTCGACGCTAGGCATCGGCGCGGTCGGTCCCCATCCCATCGGCTGGCCTCTTCACGGTAGGGCTGTCCCCACCCGGGACGAAATCCGCGCGCCACCTGGCCCCCTCGGCGGCGAGGACGAGCGCCGGGAGGGACGACGGCGGCGGGCCCCTCGGCCGTCACCACCGTGTCCTGCCCGTCCGGCCGGGCTCCCCGGTTGCCGTCCGGGTCGGAAGTCCGGCAACCGGCAATCCGCTGGGCGCCAAGGGTTTGTCGTCAAATGTAATGGTGGGTTCAGGAAATTCGCGGCGCGTCGTGATTGCTGGCTCGGCGGAAAGAGCTGGCCGATCGGCCGGCGCGGTAGCGGCGAGTTGGTCAGATAAGTCGGACTTAGGTAATAATCGCCGTGACGGCTCCGGTTGGGTCGCGAACTGATCTTGTAAGTGGAGGCCCAGGTGGGGCGTTATCGCGGTCTATCAAGATCGCGATTTGTGCGTGTCTTCACAAGCGCCTACTCTGTTACTCCGACGAGCCCTGCTAGCACAGCCGGTCATGGCGGCCGCCAGCGGGTCCACCGGAACGACCCGCCGGTCCGGCTGGTCGAAGATCGCACGGCACGGAGTCGCATGAGTCAGCACCGCCCCGTAGGCACGCCCGGCCGCGCCGGTGCCGTGCCGGCGCTTCCGGATCTCCCTGAGGCGACGGTCGCCCGGCTCCCCGAATACCTACGTGCCCTGCACAATCTCGCCGAAACCGGTAACGACACGGTCTCCAGCGAGGAGTTGGCGGCAGCGGCCGGGGTCAACTCGGCGAAGCTGCGCAAGGACCTCTCGCAGCTCGGGTCGTACGGCACCCGGGGCGTGGGCTACGACGTCGCCCTGTTGATCGACCAGATCGAGTTCGTGCTCGGGCTCACCCAGTGCCGGGCGGTCGCCCTGGTCGGTGTGGGTAATCTCGGTCACGCCCTTGCGGGGTACGCGGGCTTCGCCGGCCGTGGCTTCCGGATCGCGGCGCTCTTCGACGCCGACCCTGCCCGGCTGGGCGAGGTGATCAACGGGCTGGTCGTCCGGCACATCGACGAGCTGCCGCAGGTGGCTGCCGAGGAGAGCATCGCGATCGGTGTGATCGCCACCCCGGCCACCGCCGCGCAGAGCGTCGCCGACCAACTGGTCGCGGCCGGGGTGACCAGCATCCTCAACTTCGCACCGTGCGTGCTGGCGGTGCCGGACGGGGTCGACGTCCGCAAGGTCGACCTCGCCATCGAGCTGCAGATCCTCTCCTTCCACGAGCACCGCAAGGCGGCGCTCACCGGGCTGCCGGCGACCCCCGGACCGGGCGCCGCGCTGGGCACACCGAATGGCAGCACCCTGGGCGGCGCCGGTGCGGCAGGGCTGACCGCCCTGCCCGGCGGGCTCGCCGCCACCGGCACCACCGAGGCAGCGCCCGCCGGGACACTCCGGTCGAACGCGGAGGCGGTCGGCTCATGAATCTGCTTGTCGTCGGTGCGTCGCACCGCACCGCACCGGTCGCCATCCTGGAGCGGTTGGCCGTCGCCGGCACCGAGCTGCCGGAGATCCTCGCCCGGCTGCTCGCCCAGCCGTACGTCGGCGAGGCGGTCGTCGTCTCGACCTGCAACCGGGTCGAGGTCTACGCCGCTGTCACCGGCTTCCACGGTGGGCTGGGGGACATCTGCGCGGTACTGGCCGGGCACGCCGGGGCCGCCCCGGCCGAGCTGGCCAACCACCTCTACGTGCACTACGACGGCGCGGCGGTGGAGCACGCCTTCCGGGTCGCCGCCGGGCTGGACTCGATGGTCGTCGGCGAGGCGCAGATCCTCGGCCAGCTCCGGGACGCCTACCATGCCGCGAGCGAGGCCGAGGCACCCGGCCGGCTGCTGCACGAGCTGATGCAGCAGGCGCTCCGGGTGGGGAAGCGGGCGCACGCCGAGACCGAGATCGACCGGGCCGGGCAGAACGTGGTCAGCGCCGCGCTCGACCTGGCCGCCACGCACCTCGGCGGCGCCATCGAGGGCCGCCCGGTGCTGGTGGTCGGGGCCGGCTCGATGGGCGCGCTGGCCGTGGCCACGCTCTCCCGGCTGGGCGCCGGCCCGGTGGGGATCAGTAACCGGGGTCACGACCGGGCGCTCCGGCTGGCCGAGGCGTACGGCGCGACCGCGGTGCCGATCGCCGAACTCCCGACCGCCCTTTCCACAGTGGACATAGTAGTCGCCGCCACCGCGTCGATCGAGCCGGTCCTCACCCGGGAGACGGTGGAGCGGGCGCTGCGGGAGCGCGCGGCCGACGGGCCCGACCCGCTGGTGCTGCTCGACCTCGCCGTACCCCGGGACATCGAGCCGGCGGTCGCCGAACTTCCCGGCGCGATGGTGATCGACATCGACGGGCTGGCCGCGGCCCAGCCGATCGGCCCGGCCGCCGCCGACACCGCGGCCGTCACCCGGATCGTCGGCTCCGAGGTCGAGGCGTTCCTCACCTGGCTGCGCGGCGCGGACGTCGCGCCGACCGTGGCCGCGCTGCGGGCCCGGGCCGACGAGGTGGTCACCGCCGAGCTGCGCCGGCTCGCCCAGCGCCGGCCGGACCTCACCGACGACCAGCGTGCCGAGGTGAGCCACACGGTGCACCGGGTGGTGCAGCGGCTGCTGCACTCGCCGACGGTACGGGTCCGGCAACTCGCCGCCGAACCCGGCGGTGACCAGTACGCCGCCCTGCTCCGGGAACTCTTCGACCTGGAGGTGCCGGTCACCTCACAGGCGGACACCGTGCCGGAACTGGCCGCCGCCGAGCTGGCCGGAGTACCCGCCGGCAGCCGGTTGACCGGTCTCGCCGGCCTGCCCGGCCTCGGTGGCCTGCCGGAGATCGGCGGCCAGGCCGACCTCGGCGCCGGTCCGGCCCTGCGTGCCCCGGTGCCCCGACAGCAATCCGGAGGAGAACGATGACCGAGGTTCAGGCCCGCGCCGGCCGGACCGATGGCACCGGGTGGGCGGACCTCGCCGGGCGGATCGGGGTGCCGGCATGACCGCGCTGCGGCTCGGCACCCGGGGCAGCGCCCTCGCCCTCGCCCAGTCCCGGGCGGTCGCCGACGCGGTGACGGCGGCGACCGGCCGCCAGGTCGAGCTGGTCGAGGTCGTCACGGCCGGCGACCGGTCCAGCGCCCCGGTGCACCGGTTGGGCGTCGGGGTCTTCGTCTCCGCGTTGCGGGACGCCCTGGTCGCCAACGAGATCGACTTCGCGGTCCACTCCTACAAGGACCTGCCGACGGCTGGTCAGGCCGGGCTGCACATCGCGGCGGTACCGCCCCGGGAGGACCCGCGCGACGCGCTGGTCGCCAAGGACGGCCGCACCCTCGCCGAGCTGCCGCCCGGTGCCACGGTCGGCACCGGTGCGCTGCGCCGGATCGCCCAGTTGCACGCGCTCGGGCTCCAGCTCACGGTGGTGCCGATCCGCGGCAACGTGGACACCCGGGTGGGCCGGGTGCGCGGCCCGAAGGCGGATCTCGACGCGGTGGTGCTGGCCCGGGCCGGGCTGGTCCGGCTGGGCCGCGCCGACGAGATCAGCGAGACTCTCGACCCGATGCTGATGCTGCCGGCACCCGCACAGGGGGCGCTGGCGGTGGAGTGCCGGGTCGACGACGCGGAACTGGTCGAGCTGCTCGGCGTGCTCGATCATGCACCGACCCGGGCCGCGGTCACCGCGGAGCGGGCGTTTCTGGCCACCCTGGAGGCCGGGTGCAGTGCGCCGGTCGCCGGGTACGCCGAAGTCGCCGAGGGCGACGACGGCGATGAGATCTACCTGCGCGGGGCGGTGATCAGCCCGGACGGTACCCGTGACATCCGGCTGTCCCGCACCGGTACGCCCGCCGAGGCGACGGAGATCGGTAAGGCGCTCGCCGCCGAACTCCTCGACCTCGGCGCCGACTCGATCCTCGGGGCGCCCAAGGAATCCGGCGCGAGGACCCAGCATTTTGGAGCTACAGAATGATCGGCACCCGTAAGCCCGCAGGCCGCATCGCGTTCGTCGGGGCCGGACCCGGTGACCCCGGCCTGCTGACCCGCCGGGCGCACGGCGCGTTGATCGACGCCGACCAGGTGGTGTACGACCGCAGCGTTCCCGAGGCCCTGCTCACGGCGGTCAAGGCCGAGGCCAAGGAGGACGCGCAGTTCACCCCGGCCGAGGGGGCGCCGGGGGACGTGGCCAAGGTGCTGCTCTCGGCGGCCCGGTCCGGGCTGACCGCCGTGCACCTGGTCGCCGGTGACCCGTTCGGGCACGACTCGGTGGTCAAGGAGGTGCAGGCGGTGGCGCGTACCGCCGTGCACTTCGAGGTGGTGCCGGGGGTCGGCCAGGCCGAGGGGGTGGCCACCTACGCCGGGGTACCGCTGTCCGGGGTACGCACCGCCGCCGACGTGGACGACGTCACCGCGATGGACTTCGAGGCGCTGGCGGCGGCAATCGGCCGTGGTTCGCTGGCGCTGGCGGTGGACGCCGGTGACCTGGCCGCGATCCGGGACGGACTGCTCGCGGTGGGGGTGGACGGCTCCACCGCGGTCGCGGTGACCGGGGACGGCACCGGGGAGACGCAGTACACCACCACCTCGACGGTGGACAGCTTCGTCGCCGCCGCGCTCGGCTTCACCGGCCGGGTGGTGCTCACCCTGGGCGCCGGTGTCCCGCACCGGGACAAGCTGAGCTGGTGGGAGAACCGCCCGCTGTACGGCTGGAAGGTGCTGGTGCCGCGCACCAAGGAGCAGGCCGGGGTGATGAGCGCCCGACTTCGTGAATACGGCGCCATCCCGTGCGAGGTGCCGACCATCGCGGTCGAGCCGCCGCGTACCCCGGCCCAGATGGAACGGGCCGTCAAGGGCCTGGTCGACGGCAGGTACGCCTGGGTGATCTTCACCTCGGTGAACGCCGTACGGGCGGTCTGGGAGAAGTTCGCCGAGCACGGTCTGGACGCCCGGCACTTCGGCGGTGTCAAGATCGCCTGTATCGGCGAGGCGACCGCCGACGCGGTACGCGCCTTCGGCATCCAGCCCGAGCTGGTCCCGTCCGGGGAGCAGTCGTCGGAGGGGCTGCTCGCCGAGTTCTCGCCGCACGACGAGATCCTCGACCCGGTCGGCCGGGTACTGCTGCCCCGCGCCGACATCGCCACCGAGACGCTGGCGGCCGGGCTGACCGAGCGCGGCTGGGAGGTCGACGACGTCACCGCCTACCGGACCGTGCGGGCGGCCCCGCCGCCGGCCGAGATCCGTGACGCGATCAAGTCGGGCGGCTTCGACGCGGTGCTCTTCACCTCCTCCTCGACCGTGCGCAACCTGGTCGGCATCGCTGGCAAGCCGCACGCCCGGACGGTGGTCGCGGTGATCGGCCCGAAGACGGCGGAGACCGCCACCGAGTTCGGCCTGCGGGTGGACGCCCAGCCGGCGCACGCCTCGGTGCCGGACCTGGTCGAGGCGCTCGCGTCCTACGCGGTGGAGCTGCGGGAGAAGCTGGCCGCGATGCCGGCGAAGCAGCGCCGGGGTTCAAAGGTCCAGGGTCCGACCGCGCTGCGGTTCCGGTAATCTCTGTCGGATTTGTGTAGCGCCATCTGTGGTGAAGCACGCTCGGTTCTGAGGCACCATCGGTCCTAGGACGCCATCGACGGCACAGGGCCGTCGGCGGTCCCGATGGCCCGGCAGACGCCGGGTCGGGTGCCGGCCGGTCGGCCGTGAGGAGTGGTCATGTCGTACCCAGAGATCCGCCCGCGCCGGTTGCGGCGGTCCCCGGCGATCCGCCGGCTGGTCGAGGAGACCCGGCTCGCCCCGGCGGAGCTGGTGCTACCGATGTTCGTCAAGGAGGGGCTGGCCGAGCCGAGGCCGATCGCCTCGATGCCGGGCGTGCTGCAGCACTCCAGGGAGTCGCTGCGCAAGGCGGCGGCCGAGGCGGTGCACGCCGGCGTCGGCGGGATCATGCTCTTCGGGGTGCCGGTCGCGAAGGACGAGACCGGTTCCGGCGGCATCGACCCGGACGGCATCCTCAACGTGGCGATCCGGGACGTGATCGCCGAGGTCGGCGACGCCACGGTGGTGATGAGCGACCTCTGCCTCGACGAGTTCACCTCGCACGGGCACTGCGGGCTGCTCGCCCCGGACGGCACCGTCGACAACGATGCCACCCTGGCCGCGTACGCCGAGATGGGGGTGGCGCAGGCCGAGGCGGGGGCGCACGTGGTCGGGCCGTCCGGGATGATGGACGGCCAGGTCGGGGTGGTCCGGCGAGCGCTGGACGCCGCAGGGCACACCGACACCGGCATCCTGGCGTACGCGGTGAAGTACGCCTCCTCGTTCTACGGCCCGTTCCGGGACGCGGTGGAGTCGTCGTTGCAGGGCGACCGCCGCACCTATCAGCAGGACCCGGCTAACCTGCGCGAGTCGCTCCGGGAGGTACGCCTCGACATCGCCGAGGGCGCCGACCTGGTGATGGTCAAGCCGGCCCTGCCCTACCTCGACGTGCTCGCCGCGATCCGGGCCGAGGTGGACGTACCGGTCGCCGCCTACCAGATCTCCGGTGAATACGCGATGGTCGAGGCCGCCGCGGCCAACGGCTGGATCGACCGCGAACGGGCGGTGCTGGAGACGTTGACCTCGATCCGCCGGGCCGGTGCCCAGATCATCCTCACCTACTGGGCCGTCGAGGCGGCCCGGATGCTCCGCGACCGCTACTGAGCGCTCAGCGCCAGCGCGCGGTAGTGTCCGGTACCCGCGGTGCCAGGTTCGGGCGGTCCGGCCCGGCGGGCTCAGTTGCCGGCGTCCAGCCGGTGCACCAGCTCGGCCACGTCGACGCCGTACTCGTACCACTCCCGATCGGCCTGGAAGCCGAGGTCGGCGTTGACGGCCCGCATCGCCTCGTTGGTCCGGGCGTTCCAGGTCTGCACCTCGGAGAGCTTGGGCTCGGCCGAGCGCAGTTCGAAGAGCATCCGCGCCTTCATCGCCCGGTCGATGCCGTAACCCTGGTGGTCCTGGCCGACGATGGTGTCGTACTGGTCGGCCCGGGTCGGGTGCTGGGCCGGTACGACGACCTCGGTGAGTCCGGCGACCACCCCGGTCTTCTCCTCGATCGCGAGCACGATGTACGGCTTCATGCCCCGCCGGTGCAGGCAGTGCAGGCTGTCCCGGAGGCGCTGCGGATCGTACGAACTCGGCCGTAGATCCAGGTCACCGTCGTCAATGTCGCGCATCTCGGCCTTCGCCATGGCGTACGGCTCGATCAACTCGTCCGGTGGCCCGCCCGGGCAGAACTCCAGACGGTATCCGGTGCCGATTCCCTGGGCCATGTCGCCGAGCGCGCCCCAGTCGACCGAGCCGAGCCGCAGCACGCTGCGATCCTCCTCGTACTCCCGGGCGAAGCCGAGAGCCTCGTAGAACCCGACCGCGGGCGTGTCGCCGATGACCTCGACGCCCATCGAACGGAAGCCCTCCTGGTACGTCCGCCGGGCCGCCGTGGCGATCAGTTTGCGGCCGAGCCCGCGCCGCCGGGCCGCCGGGTGCACCATCACCTCGAGCACACCGATGTCACCCAGCAGGAGTACGTGGGTGTGCCCGAGGATGCGCCCCGGCTGCCCGTCGGCCGAGGGCTCGTCCTGGATGATCCAGGAGATCCGGCGTTCGCCGGGCATCACCTCGCAGAGGTACTCCCGGAGCAGGCCGTTCTCCCACAGGGGGTCCTCCGGTAAGTCGGCCGCGAAAACCGCGTTGATCGCGTCCAGGAAGGACTCGATCTCGGCGGCCGGGGCGGTCCGGGGATCCCACTCGCGCACCATCACCCGTCTAGCTTGCCGTCAACCGCAGCCTGGCGAAAGTGCCCAGTTCTTCAATGTGTCGAGGACATTACGCTAAGTCCGACTGTCCGTGCCGTACTTGTTGGCCGCGTCGAACACCGATTGGGCATATGGCCGCACGTCATTGTAGGAAAGGATGGCGCTCCACCAGTCCGAGGCGACCGACAGGTTGCGGCCTCCCTTGCACAGATAGTTACCGGCCGCCAGAGCCGCGTCGTCGATGCTGTGCGGGTTCTCCACCCCGTCGCCGTCGGCGTCGGCCCCGATCTCCTCCCAGGTGGTCGGGATGAACTGCATCGGGCCGACCGCGCGGTCGTAGGTGGCGTCCCGGTCGAGCCGGCCGTCCTCGGTGTCCAGGATCCGCATGCGGCCCCCGTTGCCGTCCAGCGGCAGGCCGATGATCTCCGGAGCGGCTATCCCGTTCGTGCCGAGGATCGCCCCGTTCGCCCGCCCGTGCGCGGATTCCACCTGGCCGATCGCGGCCAGCGTGGTCCAGCGGAGCTGGCAGCCGGGCGCCGTCTGGCCGACCTGCAGCTCGGCGTAGCCGTACGCCTGCATCGCCGTCGTGGAGATCCCGACCCGGGGCCCGATCTGGGCGGCCCAGCCGGCGAGTACGTCCGAGGGGCGCCCGCCGGTCGCGTTCCAGGGCGGCGCCGGCACGCTGGGCGTGCCGAACGCTGGCGGGCTCGGCAGTCCCGAGGGTAGCCCGGCCGGACCGACGGGGAACCCGGGGACGGTCGGCGAGGGCGGTGGCGGGCTCGACGCGGCACCCGGCCCGACCGGCCCGGCCTGGCGCGCGGTGGCCGGGAGCAGGAACGCGCCGGCGGCGCCGGTCGCCGCGACCAGGGCGAAGAGCAGTAGCGCCGGCAGCGTGAGCCGGCCGCTCGGCCGTTTGGACCAGGCGCGTACCGCCCCGGGTGACGGCCAGCGGGCGACCGCGTGCGCGAACCGGGCTCGGATCCGCCGGTTCGGCCCGGCCGGCGCGGTCGCCGGTACGTCGAGGTCGATCGCCGTCTCGCCCGGCTTGCCCGCCGCTGGCGGTGTGGCCGTCGGCGCGGAGGTGCCGGTGCTCCCACCTGCGGGCCCGGCGGCGTCCTCGGTCCCGGCACCGCTGGCCGGCTGCACCGTCGGCCCGGCGGCGGTGGCCAGCTCGGGCCCGGCGGCGGACTCCGGCCGCTCGGTCGTCGGGCCGGCTTCGGCAGCGGCCCCACCTTCCGTCGTGACAGTCGAATCCGCCTCGGGACCGGGGACCGGGCCCGGCGCGGAGCCGACACCCGGGTCCGACCCGGAACCGGCGACCGGGTCCTGCGCGGTCTCGGTGACCGGGTCCGGCTCGGATTCGCCGGTCGTGCGATCGGCGGCCGGGTCCGGCTCGGACGCGGTCGGCGGGACCGACTCGGCGTCGGTGGCCGTCGGCTCGGCGGGTGTGGCGACCGGCGCCGGCTCGGTGGGCCGGACGGGCTTGGCTTCCGCGCGCGGGCGCGGCACGGTCACCGACGGTGGATCGAAGTCCGGATCCGGGGCCGCACCCGAGCTGGCTAGCGGCCCGTCGAAAACCGGCGCCGCAGGCCGCAGTGGTCGAGTCGTAGAAATCTCGTCGGGCTCCGCCACCCGTCGAGTATTACCCATCGACCGTCGAACGTCAGGTCTGGCCGTACGCTGTTGGTATGCCCCGGTACGAGTTCCGTTGCCGCGCCTGCGGCGACACCTTCGAAATGAACCGGCCGATGGCCGAGGCCACGGCTCCGGCGTCCTGCCCGCAGGGGCACGACGACACGGTCAAGCTACTGTCGACGGTCGCCTTCACCGGTCGCGGTGGGGGCGGTGCCGCCCCGGCACCGGCCGCTCCCAGCGGCGGCGGCTGCTGCGGTGGGAGTTGCGGCTGCTGAGGCCGTAACCCGGCGGTCCGGACCCGGTCCCCTCCCGTCCCGGACAGTGAACCTTTCGACCTGAACAGCGCGGCGCCTGCGCCCGGCATTCGCCTACGGCCACGGCCGAGCGCAGGAGAAGGTGAAGAGGGTTCAGTGAGGACAGTTCGCGACCGTGATGTCGGTTTCGTCGCACAGTCCCCGGTTAGCACCTTGGTACGGGGTCGCGCCGTCCGTTCCTACGATGGGCCAACCCGTAAATATGCGGCAGCATGAACGCGACTTCCAGGGGGCGGGAGGTTCCAGGCATGTCAGCACGGATCCACCTGCCGAGCGGGTTGGTGACATTCATGTTCACCGACATCGAGGGCTCCACGCGGCTGGCCCAGATGCTCGGTGCGGGCTACCGGCCGGTGCTGAGCGAGCACCGGCGCCTGCTGCGGGCGACGCTGGCCGCCAGTGACGGCACCGAACTCTTTACCGAGGGCGACTCGTTTTTCGTCGCGTTCGCCGACGCCTCGTCCGCGCTGGACGCCTCGCTGGCCGCGCAGCGCGCGCTGAACAACCACGAGTGGCCGACGCCGGAAGCCACCCCCCGGGTCCGGATGGGGCTGCACACCGGGCAGGCCGAGCCGCGCGACGGCGAGTACGCCAGCGCCGAGGTGCACCGGGCCGCCCGGATCGCCGCCGCCGCGCACGGCGGCCAGGTGCTCTGCTCCGGCGCGACCGCCAGGCACGCCGCGCCGCTGCCGCCGGGAGCCTCCCTGCTCGACCTCGGCCTGCACCGGCTGCGCGGCTTCGACGACCGGGAGCGGCTCTTCCAGCTCGTCGCCCCCGGGCTGGAGCGCCAGTTCCCCCGCCCGCGCACCGCCGACGCGATCCCGCACAACCTGCCGACCCAGGTCACCTCGTTCGTGGGCCGGAAGGCGGAGCGGGAGGAGCTGGACCAGCTCATCGACGCACACCGGCTGGTGACGGTGGTCGGCGCTGGCGGGGCCGGCAAGACCCGGCTGGCGGTCGAGCTGGCCGGCGGCGTGGTCGAGTCGTACCCGGACGGCGTCTGGTTCGTCGACATCGCCACCGTGACCGATCCCGGACTGGTCGCCTTCGCGTTCGCCGCGGTCCTCGGGCTGCGGCCGGAGCCGGGCCGGCCGATGCTGGAGACGCTTGTCGAATTCGCCGCGTCCCGGCGGATGCTGGTCGTGCTCGACACCTGCGACGCCCAGCCGGCCGCCTGCGCCGAGGTGATCTCGCGACTGCTGGCCGGCGGCAGCGGCGTACGCGTGCTCGCCACCAGCCGGGAGTCGCTCGGGCTGCCCGGCGAGGTGATCTGGCGCATCCCACCGCTCTCCGTCGACCCGGCACCCGGTGGCGGTCCGAGCGAGGCGGTGACCCTGCTGCTCGACCGGACCGCGGCGGCCCGCGGCGGGCGCCGGTCCGGTCCGGCCGAGTCGGCCGACCTGCAACGGGTGGTGACCCGGCTGGACGGGCTGCCGCTGGCGATCGAGCTGGCCGCCGCCCGGCTGCGGGTACTCTCCGCCAGCCAGCTCGCCGAACGGCTGGACGACGTACTCGGTGCCCTGGACGCGGGCCGGGACGACGTGGAACCCGCCCCGGCGGCGGCCCGGGGCTGGGTCGCCAACCAGCAGGACACCGTGGATCTGGCGGCGGCGGCCCGGGGGGTGGCGCCACCCGTCGGCGTCCGCGCGGTCCAGCGCTCGGCCACCCAGCGGCACGTCACCATGCAGGCCACGGTCACCTGGTCGTACCGGACGCTCGGCCCCCGGGCCGCCCGGCTGCTGCGCTGGCTGGCGGTCTTCTCCGGCCCGGTCGACCTGGCCACCGTCGAGTGGCTGCTCAACGACGACCCGCTCGACCCGCTGTCGGTGCTGGTCGACAAGTCGATGATCCAGGCCGAGCCGAACGTCTCCGGCAGCACCTACCGGATGCTGGACCCGATCCGGGCGTACGCGGCGCGCCGGCTGGTCGACGCGGGGGAGGAGCAGACCGCCCGGGACCGGCACGTGGCCTGGTCACTGCACGCGTTGCAGCGGGCCTACCTGGGCCCGGACGACCGGCCGGTCACCCTCTCCCTCTACGCGCTCGACCCGCTCGCCGACGAGCTGCGGGCCGCGCTGCGCTGGACAGTCACCGGCGGCAGCGCCCGGCAGGGGCTGCAACTGGCCAGCGGGTTGGACGAGTGGTGGCGGGAGCGAGGGCTGGCCCGGGAGGGCCGGTTGTGGCTGTTCCGGCTCTACGGCCGGATCGCCGAGACCGGCGAGCAGATCCCCGAGGCGGAGCTGGCTGCGGCGTACCACATGCACTCGCAGCATGCCGGCGCGGACGGTGAGTTCGCGGAGGAGCTGCGCTTCTCGCAGCGGGCCGAGTCGGCCGCCCGGCAGGCCGGCGACGCGGGCCTGCTGATCCGGGTACTCGCCGGCCGGGCCGCGCCGCTGATCGACATGGGACGGTTCGCCGAGGCCGAGCGGGTGTGCCGGGAGGTGATCGCCGAGGCCGAGACGGAGGGCGTGGCCGGTGAGGCGCTGCTCGCCGTCTACAGCCTGGCGGAGCTGCTCTGGCGCCGGGGTGCCCTGGACGAGGCGGCCGAGCTGCTCGGCGCGGCCCGGCCGGTGGAGGCGGGCCGGCCGACCGAGCGCGGCAAGCGTTCCGTCGACATGCTGCTCGGCATGGTGGCGCTGGCCCGGGGCGACCTGGTCGCCGCGCACGACCACCTGGTGGTCGCGCTGCGGTCCCGGATGAGCTACGGCTATCTGGCCAGGGCCTGCGACACGGTCAACGCGATCGCGGTGCGCTGCGCCGGCGGCGGGGACCCGAGGTCGGCGGCGCGACTCTTCGGCGCGGCCCAGCTCACCCGCTCGGCGATGCGCTGCACCCCGGGCACGTTCGGGGCGTACTGGCTCCAGGAGCAGGCTTCGCTGCGGAACCTGATGGGCGACACGGCCTTCGACACCGCGTACGCGGCCGGCGCCGAACTGACCCTGGAGGAGGCGGCGGCGGTGGCCCTGGAGGTCGACCATCCCGACCTGGCCGCCGGCTCGATCAGGTTCTCCCACGTCGAGACGCCGGCCCAGCGCCCGCGGCCCCGGGAGAGCGTCGACGCGCCCCGTGAGGTCGAGCACTGAGGCACGCCCACCGGTCCGGCTCCGCCGAGCGGGGTTGTCGCGGTGGCCGTCGCGGCGTGTTCGTCGAGACGTCGGGACACCCGGAACGGTCGGCACGGTGCCGGAGACGCCGATGCTCCCGTACCCCGAGGGGGCGGGAGCATCGAGGTGGCGCGGTGGTCAGAGGTCCTTGGCGAGGTCGACGAATATCCGCCAGGAGTCGGGGCGGAACGCCAGGACCGGGCCGGTCGGGTCCTTGCTGTCCCGGACGGCGACCACCCCAGGCAGGTTGTCCGCCACCTCGACGCAGGCGCCACCGTTACCGCCGGACCGGGTCGACGTGCGCCAAAGGGCCCCAGTTAAGTCCATATCTTCGACACTTCCTTGATCAGTTCGAGCGATTGTCTGACGGGAAGAGCATAGTTACGCACTACTTCCCACATTCGCACTAGTCTAGCAATTTCGCCCGGTTGATCGACTATCTGTGCCTTGAGCTGATTGTCGGCATACCCGACCCGGCTGTCGTCCGGCATCTCGGCGATGATGAACTGTCCGGCCAGCCCCAGGTAGATCCCGGTGGTGGCCGGGACGACCTGCACCTGGACGTGGTCCAGTTCCGCGAGCGCGACGATCCGCTCCACCTGTTCACCCATCAGCCCAGGCTGCTCCGGGGCCGGCCGGCGGAGTACCGCCTCGTCGATCACCGCGATGAGCTGCGGCGGGACGTCCCGGTTGAGGATCGCCTGCCGGGCCAGCCGGGAGGCGACGTGCCGGTCGATCTCCTCGGCGGTGAACCGGCCGCCGGCCAGGGTTGCCCGAGCATACGCCTCGGTCTGCAACAACCCGGGCACGTACGCCGGCTCGAACCAGCGGAGCAGCACCGCCTCCCGCTCGATCTCGATCCAGTCCCGCAGCCAGATCGGCGCGCTGTCGAAACTGGCGAGCTTGACCAGGAGCCGGGTGTAGGCGCCTCCGGTCTGGAACGCCCGGTCCACGGCGGCCACGTAGTCGCCGGTCGGTGGCCGGTGCCGCGTCTCCACCGAGCTGACGTGCGTCGGAGAGAACTTGACCGTGCGGGCCCACTCCTCCTGGGTCATGGCCCGGGACGTTCGTGCTTCTATCAGCTCCTCGACCAGGAGGTCCACCGCTGCGCCCATCACGCACCCTCCACTCGGAATGTGTCGGCAGCTACGCGGCCCACTCGGGACTACGCGTACGCCGTGGCTCAACTGCGCAAAGAGGCCGGATCGTCGTCCACAGTAGTTACCTCTGCACCAGACTGTCACCGACGGGACCGCTCCGGGGTCGTTACTGGGGGGAGAGCGGTACCCGCGCGGGGACCGCTCGGAGCCGGCACCGCACGAGCGGTCCCCGCCTCCAGACCGGACGCGGAGGGGGTCGCGAGATGAGCTGGATACGCCGTACGCCCGATCGGCATCGAAGGGACTGGCGCCGACTCTGGCGGTACTGCCGGTGTGGCCACCGATGGAGATGTCCCGGCGCGACCCCTGCGGCACGGTCGGCCGGGCCGCCGTTGCCGCCGTCCCGGATCTCCGTGACCGTCGACCCGCCGCCGTTGCCGATCCGGGGCCGGCCGACGAACCAGCGGCTCACCTGGGAGCGTCCGGTCGGCAGCCTGGCTGGCCGGGCCGGCCAGCCGAATCGGATTGGTCAGCCAACGCGGGCCGGCCAGCCGGCATCCGGCCGGGCGGGTCAGCCGGGATCCGGCCGGGCGGGCCAGCCGGCATCCGGCCGGGCGGGTCAGTCGGGATCGGTCCGTACCGGGCAGCCGACATCCGCCGGGGCCGGGTTTGGCCAGAACGCCGGATGGCGGCGACGTGCCGTGACCGGTGAGCCGGGCCGGCCGGCCGAACCACACTCGAATTCCGGCGCGCGGATCGTCGATCCGGGCGCACAACCGGGGCAGCTCGACAGTGTGCGCCGGACGGCCCAGACGCCGGGCGGGTCGCGGCGGCGGCCGTTGGCGAGACGCTCGATCTGACCCGGCCGGTCCCCGCCCCGGCGGGACCGGCATCGGGACCGGCGCCGACGGCAATCGGCGCCGGTCCCGACCGGATCAGTGAACTTCTTCCGACTTGAACGGCGTGGCCCGTTCGCCCCGACTTCCACCGTGGGCACCACGGACCGCGCGGGGAGGTCGAAAGGGGTTCACCTGGGCGACGAGCGGCGTGGAGACGCGGAGGTCAGCGGGCCGCGGCCGCGGCGGCCGCCCGGCGTTCGCCGTCGGCCTTGAGCTTCGCCGCCTTGTCCAGGTCGGACTGGCTGATGACCAGCGAACCGAACGCGCGTACCGCTTGGTAGTAGGTCCAGGCCAGGCTGTAGCAGGCCGGGCGGACGAACGCGTTGTACGTCGCGCAGACCCGGCGCAGGTCCTCGTAGAACGCGCTGTCCAGCCGGGCCTTGTTCGGGTCGAACTGGCCGACCGCCTTGTAGTTGCGGTAGCCGAAGTCGTGCCGATGGCAGGAAAGTTCGAAGTTGAACCCGAGCGGGTTGTCCGGGCTGGACGAGCAGTAGTCGGTGCTCCAGTTGAAGGCGTAGTCGGCCCAGGCGGCCTGGTTGGTGCGGGCGGAGTTCCAGGCGTTGTAGCTGCTGGCGCTGGTCTGGGTCCAGCTCGACAGCACCGATAGCTTCTGTTCGGGGGTCACCGCGGCGACAGCGGGTGCGGCGAACCCGAGGAACGCCAGCACCGCGAACATGGTGGCGGTCAGGGTGATGAGTAGGCGACGGGACAAGGCACGTACCTCCGGACAGGAAGGGCTCCCTCGTGGGGAGGCCCGGGCGGGGCGGAGCTGTCACTGGTAAGTGAGCTACGTGGTGACAGTCTCCGGGCATCGTTGCCCGCCGATCTCTATCCGACCTTTATTTTCGTTGACAGACGCCAGAACAGGCGAATGCTCCGAGGTGCCGTACCCCGGAGCATTCGCGCGTCAGTACCGGTCGGCCCCGCTCAGCGGAGCACGAACCACGGCGGGCTGGGCTGGCTCTCGTTGGCCAGCCGGTCCAGCGCGGTCACGTAGTAGCTGTACCGCCGGCCCGGCTCGGCGGTGCTGTCCAGCCAGGACTGCACACCCGCGCCGCTGGACCGGACGGTGCCGACCAGGTTGCCGGCGTCGGCGAAGCCGCAGGAGCCAGGCAGGTCGATCCCGTCGAACCGGTAGATCGCGTACGAGGTGGCCCGGCCGAACGGCCCCAGCCCGTCGGCCGGCTGCCGCCAGCGCAGCCGTACCCCGTCGGACTGCCGGGACGCGCCGGTCAGCACCGGGAACATCAGCGGCTTGGCGGCCAGGTGCGGCATGGTCGGGATCAGCGCCGGCCGGGAGTAGTGCTCGGCGGCGTAGCGGTCGGTGGCGCCGAGCCGGTTGGCCCGGACCTGCACCGCGCTGAAGTGGATGTTGCCGGCCACCTGCGGGTAGTCCCGGTTGAAGGTCAGGTGCTTCGACATCTCGGCCGGGTCCTGCCAGGGCGCCGGCTGCGCCGGGTCGGCGATCTTGTAGTCCGCCTGCCCGATGTAGAGCTGCACCCGGGTGCCGGCGACCACCTCCGACCACCAGGGCACCAGCTTGGCGTAGTCGGCCACCGCGAGGCCGATGTTCCAGTAGACCTGCGGCACGATGTAGTCGATCCACTCCTCCTTGACCCACTTGCGGGTGTCGGCGAAGTTGGCGTCGTACGACTGGGTGCCGTTGGTTTCCGAGCCGAGCGGGTCGACCGCCTTGTTGCGCCAGATGCCGAACGGGCTGACCCCGAACTTCACCCATGGCTTGGTCGCCTTGATCCGTCGACCCATCTCCTGGACCAGTAGGTCGATGTTGTGCCGCCGCCAGTCCGCCTTGCTGGCGAAGCCGGCACCGTACCGCTCGAAGGTGGCCTGGTCGGCGAAGTCCTGCCCGGCCGCCGGGTAGGGGTAGAAGTAGTCGTCGAAGTGCACGCCGTCGATGTCGTACCGCCTGACCGCGTCGAGCATGGCGGTCTGGACGAACTGGCGTACCTCCGGGATGCCGGGGTTGTAGTAGAGCCGGGAGCCGGCCGCGTTCTGCGGGTAGGCGACCGCCCACTCCGGGTTTTCCCGGGCCGGATGTCCCGGCGCGAGCTTGTTGACGTCGGCGCCGGCGCCGTCCGGCATGGAGATCCGGTACGGGTTGAACCAGGCGTGGAACTCCAGGTTCCGCTTGTGCGACTCGGCGACCAGGTACGCCAGCGGGTCCCAGCCGGGGTCCTGGCCGCGCACCCCGGTCAGGTACTCCGACCACGGCTCGTGCGGTGACGGCCAGAACGCGTCGGCGGTCGGCCGGACCTGCACGACCACGGCGTTGTGGTTCAGCCGCTGGGCCAGGTCGAGCCAGCCGGTGTATTCGGCCTGCTGGGCGGCGATCCGGTCCGGCGCGGTGTACGACGCCTTGGTCGGCCAGTCGATGTTCACGACGCTCGCGATCCACATCGCCCGGAACTGCCGTTTCGGGGTGGCGGGGTCGGTCGCGCAGCCGGTGCTGCCGGTACGGGTGGATGCGATGGTGGTGCTCGCGGGTGCGGCGTTCACGGGCGGGGCGGCGACGAGCGAACCGAGCAGCGCTGCGGCCAGCCCGGCGGCTGCGAGCCGATATGGCTTCATGCGGTGCGTCCCTTCGTTGGGCTCCCCCGGGGGCGGGGAGGGGCACGGCGGCGCCCGTCGGCGGTTTATACCGACACGCTTATGCCGCTGGAAGGAAATTTTCACACCGTGGCCACCGGGCGCAAGCCTTCGATCGACCATGGACTCTCCGCCGTACGGTCCGCCTCCCGCCTCCCGCCATCCGCCGTGCCGCCCGGGCAACCCCCGCACCCGGCCCGCTCTGCTCAGTCGCGCCCTTCTCGGTCACGCTCACCCAGGGCGGCCACCCTGACCAGCGCCTCGATCCGGCCCTGTGCCCGGCCGTCCCGGTCGAGCCGCTCGCCGACGATCCAGACCCACTCGTCCTGGTAATAGTGTGAGATGTCGTGCCGGACCTGCTCGACCCGGAGCCGGAGCGGGTAGCCGCCGTACCGCCAGTCCTCCTGACGGAGCTGGAGTACGGTCCCGGCGGCCAGATCGGGAACTGCGGGCAGCGTGGTCACGGCACCTCCAGGCAACGGGAGAGAGTTGTGCAGCGCGGGGGTCTGGGGGGCGGATGACCGCACCTGACGTCACAGCGTGCTAATTCAGCCGTACCCAGCGCAACGTATCTAACCAAAATTTCAGCTCGATGCATGGCTGGACGCCCGACCACAACCCGGCCTCGGCCCCGATCCGGGTACCCGGCCAACCCGGTGCGATGATCCCGGCTATGTTGTGGGCGTGCGGGCGGGGGCGGCGATGAGGCGGGGTTGGCGATGATCCACTTTCCCGCCATCCGCAGGGGGCCACTGCGGGCGCTGGGCCAGCGGGTCGCCGCCGCGATCGGTCTCGTGCTGCTGATCGTCGCGGTGGTCTACCTCGACCGGGACGGCTACCGTGACGTCAACGAGGACGGGATCACCCTTCTCGACTCCTTCTACTACGCGGTGGTCTCCCTCTCCACCACCGGATACGGCGACATCACGCCGGTCACCCGGGGAGCCCGGCTGATCAACGTCCTGGTGATCACCCCGGCCCGGGTGCTGTTCCTGATCATCCTGGTCGGCACCACCCTGGAAGTCCTGACCGAGCAGTACCGCACCAACCTCCGCTTGACGCGGTGGAGGAGGAAAGTGAAGGACCACGTCATCATCTGCGGCTACGGCACCAAGGGCCGTAGCGCGATCTCCGCACTGCTCGAAACCGGCTTCGACAAGCAACGGATCCTCGTCGTCGAGCGAAATCCGGCGGCCGTCCGGCAGGCCACCTCGGCCGGACTGGTCGTGATCGAGGGGAACGCCACCCGGTCGGCGACGCTGAACGAGGCGCACGTCCGGCACGCGAAATCCGTGATCATCGCGACCGACAGCGACGAGGTCTCCGTACTGGTCACGCTGACCGTACGGCAGCTCACCGCCGGCCAGGTCCGGATCATCGCCGCCGCCCGGGAGGCGGAAAACGCCCCGCTGCTGCGGCAGAGCGGGGCGCACCACGTCATCGTCTCGTCGGCGACCGCCGGCCGGCTGCTCGGCGTCTCCACCTCAGCCCCGCCGCTGATCGACGTCGTCGAGGACCTGCTCACCCCCGGCCAGGGCATGGCGCTGGCCATGCGCTCGGCCACCCGGGACGAGGTCGGCGTGTCACCGCGCCAACTGGAGGCGCTGGTCATCGCGCTGGTCCGGCGGGGCAAGGTGGTCTCGCTCGCCGACCAGGCCGCCACCGCCATCGAGACCGGCGACATGCTGGTGTACGTCCGCGACGACCGGTCCAGCAGCGGCAGCGCCCCCGCCGACCAGTCCCGCTGACGGTCGCCCGCGCTGCCGGCTCAGGCCCGCCGACCGGCGCTCACCGGTCGACGGGTCCGCAACCCCGGACGTCCTAGAGGATCGTCCAGGTGTCGCCGCTGTTCAGCAGGCCAGCGAGCTGCTCCTCCGGGGTGCCCGTGCTCTTCGCCCGGGCCGCGTCGAGCTGTCCCTGGACCACACCGTCGTAGCTGGGCCGGTCGACGTTGCGGAAGATCCCGATCGGGGTGTTGCGCAGGGCGAAGCCGGGCAGCCGGGAGAGCGCGAAGGCGTACGCCGGCTCGGTCACCGTGGCGTCGTGCACCACGATCTCGTCCGCGGGTACCGAGGCGGTCTCCCGGACCTCCAGACCGAACCCGCCCGGCGGGTGGACGACGCAGAACTGACCCTCGGAACCGAAGGTGATCGGCTGGCCGTGCTCCAGCCGGATCAGATAGTCGTCCCGGGTGGCCGGCTCCTTCAACGGGTCGAAGGCGCCGTCGTTGAAGATGTTGCAGTTCTGGTAGATCTCCACGAACGCCGAGCCCTGGTGCTCGGCGGCGGCGCGCAGCACCGACTGGAGGTGCTTGCGGTCCGAGTCGATGGTCCGGGCCACGAAGGTCGCCTCGGCACCGAGAGCCAGCGAGAGCGGGTTGAACGGCGCGTCCGCCGAGCCGACCGGTGTCGACTTAGTGATCTTGCCGACCTCCGAGGTGGGGGAATACTGCCCCTTGGTCAGCCCGTAGATCCGGTTGTTGAAGAGCAGGATCTTGAGGTTGACGTTCCGGCGCAGCGCGTGGATCAGGTGGTTGCCGCCGATCGACAGCGCGTCGCCGTCACCGGTGACCACCCAGACCGACAGGTCCGGCCGGGAGACCGAGAGCCCGGTGGCGATCGCCGGGGCCCGGCCGTGGATCGAGTGCATCCCGTACGTGTTCATGTAGTACGGGAAGCGCGACGAGCAGCCGATGCCGGAGACGAAGACGATCCGCTCCCGGGGAATCTGCAACTCGGGCATGAACGACTGGACCGCGGCGAGGATCGCGTAGTCACCGCAGCCGGGGCACCAGCGCACCTCCTGGTCGGACTTGAAGTCCTTGGTGGTGAGCTTGAGGGCGACGGGCTCAGGCATTCTTCACGACCTCTTCCAGCATGGTCTCCAGCTCGGTGGCGGTGAACGGCAGCCCCCGGACCTGGTTGTATCCGATCGCGTCGACCAGGTAGCGGGCCCGGATCACGTGAGCGAGCTGGCCGAGGTTCATCTCCGGGATCACCACCTTCTCGTAGCGGGCCAGCACCTCGCCGAGGTTGGCCGGCAGCGGCGAGAGGTGCCGCAGGTGCGCCTGGGCCACCGGCAGGCCGCGCTGGCGCAGCCCACGGCAGGCCGCGCCGATCGGCCCGTACGTCGAGCCCCAGCCGAGCACCAGCACCCGGGCGTCCGAGTCTGGGTCCTCGACCTCGACGTCCGGTACCTGGATCGCCTCGATCCGGGCCGCCCTGGTCCGCACCATGAAGTCGTGGTTCGCCGGGTCGTACGAGATGTCGCCGGTCTTGTCGGCCTTCTCCAGGCCGCCGATCCGGTGCTCCAGCCCCGGCGTGCCGGGGATCGCCCACGGCCGGGCCAGCGTGGCCGGGTCGCGCAGGTAGGGCAGGAAGGTCTTACCGTCCTCACCGTTCGGCGTGGTGGCGAACTCGACCCGCAGGTCCGGCAGCGACTCGACGTCCGGCAGCAGCCACGGCTCGGAGCCGTTCGCCACGTAGTTGTCCGACAGCAGGATCACCGGGGTGCGGTGGGTCAGCGCGATCCGGGCCGCTTCGAGGGCGGCGAAGAAGCAGTCGGACGGCGAGCGCGGGGCGATCACCGCGACCGGCGCCTCGCCGTGCCGGCCGAACAGCGCCATGTTGAGGTCGGCCTGCTCGGTCTTGGTCGGCATGCCGGTGGACGGGCCGGCCCGCTGCACGTCGACGATGACCAGCGGCAGCTCCAGGGCCACCGCCAGGGAGATCGTCTCGCCCTTCAGCGCCACGCCCGGGCCCGAGGTGGTGGTGACGCCGAGCGCACCGCCGTACGAGGCGCCGAGCGCCGCCCCGATCGCCGCGATCTCGTCCTCGGCCTGCATCGTGGTGACGCCGAACCGCTTGTGCTTGCTCAGCTCGTGCAGGATGTCCGAGGCCGGAGTGATCGGGTACGCCCCGAGGAAGACTGGCAGCCCGGACCGGACACCGGCGGCGACCAGGCCCAGCGAGAGCGCGGCGTTGCCGGTGATGTTCCGGTATGTCCCGGGGTTCATCTTCGCCGGCTTGACCTCGTAGCGGACCCCGAAATCCTCGGTGGTCTCGCCGAAGTTCCAGCCGGCCTTGAAGGCGGCGGTGTTCGCCGCGACCAGCTCCGGCCGGGCGGCGAACTTGCGCTCCAGGAAGCGGATGGTCGACTCGTACGGCCGGGAGTACATCCAGGAGAGCAGGCCGAGTGCGAACATGTTCTTGGCCCGCTCGGCGTCCTTCTTCGAGACGTCGTGCTCGGCCAGCGCGCCGACGGTCATCGAGGTCAGCGCCACCGGGTGCAGCACGTAGCCGTCCAGCGAGCCGTCGTCGAGCGGGCTGGCCTGGTAGCCCACCTTGGCCAGGTTGCGCTTGGTGAACTCGTCGGTGTTGACGATGATGTCGGCCCCGCGCGGCAGGTCGGCCAGGTTGGCCTTCAGCGCAGCGGGGTTCATCGCGACCAGGACGTTGGGGGCGTCGCCCGGGGTCAGGATGTCGTAGTCCGCGAAGTGCACCTGGAAGCTCGACACTCCGGGTAGGGTGCCGGCGGGGGCGCGGATCTCCGCGGGGAAGTTCGGCAGCGTCGAGATGTCGTTGCCCAGTTGGGCGGTTTCCGAGGTGAATCGGTCGCCGGTGAGCTGCATGCCGTCGCCGGAGTCGCCGGCGAACCGGATGACCACCCGATCCAGTTGTTGGACCTGCTTGCTCACTGCTGCACCTCGCTTCGCTCGGCCCGGTCGGACGGGCTGAGCTCAGGGGTGACCTCGCCTTGCTCGGCCACATGTCCTCCTTGAGCGCCGGTGGCGGGTTGGCGGTGGTGAGGGCCGGGCCCGCTCCAGTCCTTCATTGCAGAGCCTACGTCGATGGTTAGGTGATCCTTGCCCAAGGTCCGTCACATGGGACGCTGTAATGGCAGCATTAGCGTGCTTTCGCCCCACCCGGAAAGCGGTGTCGTTATCCAGATCACCGAACTCCGGACGTCGAATTCTACGAGGCAGAAACCCGACACCGGACGGTAGGCTGCCGCACATGACCGGATACCTGGGGTCGTACGCGACGCTGGGGCTGCTGCTGCTCGCCAGCGTACTGGTCTTCGTCGGGGCGTTCGCCGCCAATCGGGTGCTCCGGCCGGCCCGCCCCGCGGACCCGCCCGGCAAGGGGACCAGTTACGAGTGCGGGCTGGATCCGGTCGGCAGCGACTGGGCCCAGATGCAGATCCGCTACTACGTCTACGCCTATCTCTACGTCCTGTTCGCCGTCGAGGCGGTCTTTCTCTTTCCCTGGGCGGTGGTCTTCGACCGGCCCGGGTTCGGCCTCGTCACGGTGATCGAGATGGCCATCTTCGTCGCCGTGCTCGCCCTCGGCATCCTCTACGCCTGGCGGAAGAACATCCTCCGCTGGACCCAGTGAACCTTCTTCAACCTCCCCTTGCGGTCCGGCGGACCGCAAGGGGACGCGGTGCGTGGGCGCCGCGCGGTTCAGGTTGAAAGGTTCAGCGACCCGGGTCTGAGAGCGGACCGGGCGGGTTAGGCCAGTCCGCGCCGGGACACCGCGGGCGGCCGGTCGCCCCGGATCGAGGCGACCATGTCCAGCAGCCGCCGGGTCGGGCGTACCTGGTGGGCCCGGAAGACCCGGGCACCCAGCCAGGCCGAGATCGCGGTGGCCGCGAGGGTGCCCTCCAGCCGCTGGTCCACCGGTAGGTCAAGGGTCTCCCCGACGAAGTCCTTGTTGGACAGGGCCACCAGTACCGGCCAGCCGGTGCCGGTCAACTCGCCGAGTCGCCGGGTGATTTCCAGCGAGTGCCGGGTGTTCTTGCCGAAGTCGTGCGCCGGGTCGATCAGGATGCCGTCCCGGCGTACCCCGAGCCGGACCGCCCGGTCGGCGAGCCCGGTGACCGTGTCGAGCACGTCGCCCAGCAGGTCGGGAAAGGCCGCCCGGTGCGGCCGGGTACGCGGCGTCAACCCGCCCGCGTGCGAGCAGACCAGTCCGACCCCGGTCGCGGCGGCCACCTCGGCGAGCGCCGGATCGGCACCGGACCAGGTGTCGTTGAGCAGGTCGGCGCCGGCCGCGATTGCCTCGACGGCCACCTCGGCCCGCCAGGTGTCGATCGAGATCACCACGTCCGGAAAGGCGGCCCGGACGGCGGCGATGGTGCCGACGGTACGACGGATCTCCTCGGTCACATCCACCTCGGCACCGGGCCCGGCCTTCACCCCGCCGATGTCGATGATCTCCGCACCCTCGGTCACCGCCCGCTCCACGGCCCGCAGCGCGCTCTCCGCCGCGAAGGTCACGCCCCGGTCGAAGAACGAGTCCGGAGTACGGTTCACGATCGCCATCACGGCGAGGTCGCCGGGCGCGAACGTGCGCCGCCCCAGTCGAAGCGCCTCCGCCATCCACTCCTCCTCCACCGTCTTCGCGCTGATCACGCTAGTCGGCTCCGGACCGCCGTACCCGTGCGGGCGCCCGCGTCGGTCGGGCCCGCGAGCCGGGGTGCCGGGCCGCCGTGAGCACCGCCGTCCGGTCCGGCGGCGGTGCCGGCGGGCAGGGTTTCACGTCCGTCGAAGAATGACCGGGGTGGCGGGGTCGCCCGGCCCGGCTCGCCATGCCACCATCGGCGGATGGGTCAGGTTCTGCTCCTCTTGGTCGTGGCGCTGACCGTCGCGGCGGTGGTCTTCGGGGTGACGGTGCTGGTGACCGGTTCCGATCCGGGGCTGGGCACCGCCGAGCCGGACGGTCGGGCGGTGCCGCTGCCCGGCAACCGGCCGCTGCTGGAGACCGACGTCGGGCAGGTCCGGTTCGACCTGGCACTGCGGGGATACCGGATGGCCCAGGTCGACCTGGCGCTGCGCCGCACGGCGTACGACATCGGCTACAAGGACGAGTTGATCGGGGTGCTCCAGGCGGAGGTCACCGCGCTGCGGGAGGGACGGCTGGACGACGCCGAGGTGCTCCGCCGGGCCCGGGAGGCAGCTCTCGTACCGGCCGGGTCGGCCGGCGCCGCGCCGGACGCCGTGGTTGACAACTCCTCGGCCCGTACGCTGGCCGCCGCGGCGACGACCGGCGGGATCGGGGTCCACTCGTCGCCGGTGCCACCGGTCACCGGCCCGGCCGACGCCGCCGGCGCTGGCCCGAGCGGCTCCGAGCGCCGGTCCGGGCTGGCCGAGCCGGCGCCGCTCGAGTTCCAGCCGGTCGAGTTCGGGTCCGAGCCGTCGCCCCGGCCCGAGCCTGCTCCGGCGGAGCCTGCTCCGGCGGAGGCTGCCGCGCCGGCGACGGACGACCGGACGGACGGCGACGAACCGGCCCCGACCCGGCCGGTCCGGGGGGGCGGCTCCGTGATCGAGGCCGAGGACGGCGACCTGACCGAGGCCACCGCACCGATCCGGCCGGCCGCCAGCAACGGATCGAGCGATCCGACCGGCGACGGCGAGGACGACCAGCCGGCCCGGCCGGTACCGGCGGACGCCGCCGACGAGTCGGACGAACCGGCCGACGAGGCGCACACCACCCGGGTCGGGCGGCCGATGCAGGCAGACGGGGCGGCCGGGCCGAGCGGACCGGCGGAGCAACCGGAGCGGGCGTGAGCGCCGCCGACCCGGGCGGTGCGGATCCGGACGGCACCGAGGGGCTCCGGGCAGCGGCCCAGCCCGGCGCCGGAGAGGTCACCGCGACGGTCATCGTCGCGGCCCCCGCACCCCGGGTCTTCGCCGCGCTGACCGCCTGGGAACGGCAGGGCGACTGGATCCCGTTCACCCGGGTCCGCCTGGTGGAGGGGGACGGGGGCGAGGGCAGCCTGGTGGAGGCGGTCACCGCGGTCGGGCCGGCCGTGCTCCGCGACGAGATGCGGGTGGTCCGGGTGGACCCGCCGTACGAGGTGCGGGTGGTGCACTGCGGCGGTCTGCTGCGCGGTCCCGGGGTGTTGCGCTGCACCCAGATGGCCGAGGACCGGACCCAGGTGGTCTGGCACGAGTGGTTCCACCTGCCCGGCGGCTCGGCCGGCCGGGTGGCCTGGCCGGTGCTCTGGCCCGGCTCCAAGTTCGGCCTCACCCAGGCGCTGAAGCGGTTTGCCCGGCTGGTGGAGCGCGGCCAACTGCCCTGAACCTCGGCACCATCCGCCCGTGCCCGTGCCCGTGCCCGTGCCCGTTCCTGTGCCCGTGGCCGGGCGGCGGTGATGCCGGTCACCGGCGGGTTGTCGGCGGGTTGGCCTACCGTTGACGCCGTGACTGATCTGGTGACCGGCGACGACGGGCTGGCCCGTTGCCGCTGGGGCGCGAGCACTCCGGACTATGCCGTCTACCACGACGAGGAGTGGGGCCGACCGCTGCACGGCGACGACGCGCTCTACGAGCGGCTGACGCTGGAGGCGTTCCAGTCCGGGCTCTCCTGGCTGACCATCCTGCGGAAGCGGCCGGCGTTCCGGCTCGCCTTCGACGGGTTCCACCTGGAGACCGTGGCCGGCTACGGCGACGCGGACGTCAGCCGGTTGATGGCCGACGCCGGCATCGTACGGAACCGGGCGAAGATCGAGGCGGCGATCGCCAACGCGCGGGCCGCGCTCGACCTGCCGGACGGGCTGGCGGCACTGCTCTGGTCGTTCGCCCCGGCCGCCCGGGCGGCCCGGCCCCGGTCCTTCGCGGAGGTGCCGGCGATCACGCGAGAGTCGACCGCGATGGCCAAGACGCTCCGGAAGCGGGGTTTCCGGTTCGTCGGCCCCACCACGGCGTACGCGCTGATGCAGGCGACCGGCATGGTCGACGACCACCTCGACGGCTGCCACGTCAAGCCGCCGGCCGCCGCCGTGATGGGATAGCGGCATGAGTGCAGCGGGTTCGGCCCGGACGTGGGCCGTCGTCATCCCCGGTGAGCGCTACGAGGCCGAGCGGCTCTTCCACCACGACACCCTGGAGCTGACTGGCCGCAACGGCGGGCCCCGACCCGACCCCGGCGATCCCGTCCTGGTGGTCCGCGACGAGCGGCCGCCTCTGGTGGTCGCGCTCGGCCGGGTGATCGCCGCCGACGGCGTCGAGGAGCGGGATCCGGACGATCCGCAGTCCGGGCTGGGCGAGACCGGGGCGCTCGCGGTGACGTACACCCGGCAGGTCTTCGATGAGCCGGTCCCGGCCGACCGGCTCGCCCTCGACGGCCCGGTCACCCCGGTCGACCCAGCGGTCTACCAGGAGCTGGCCGGGCGGGTCGGCCCATCGCCGGAGCGCCGGAACTACCTGGTCAGCCTCGACCTGCCGATCGAGGCGGGGTCACCGGCCGAGGCGGTCCGGCTGTTCTGGGCGTACGTCCAGGAGCTGGGCCCCCGCGAGCTGCCGGCGTTCGTCGCACCGTCGGACGACGAGCTCGCGATGCAGGCGTTCGTGCTCGGCGTCGAGGCCAACCAGGATCCGGAGGAGGACGAGGACTGAGCCGCCCTCGGGCACCGGTTGCCGGCCGCCGTCAGGTCAGCACCCCGGACAGCCGGCCCCGCCAGCCGGCCAGCACCTGCTCCGGTTCGGTGTCGAGGACCCGCTCCAGCAGGCTGGCGTAGACGTCCCGGAAGTCGGTGGTGAACCGCAGGTCGCCGTCGTCGAGCCGGGTCAGGCTGGGCGGTTCGCCGTGCAGGCCGCCGCGTACCCCGGCGCCGAGCAGGAAGACGTCGGACGCGGTGCCGTGGTCGGTGCCGTCCGAGGCGTTGGCCCGGACCCGCCGGCCGAATTCCGAGTACACCGCCACCACCACCCTGCGCCCGGCCTCGGTGCCGGCCATCCGGTCGACGAAGCCGGTCAGCGCCTTGTCGACCTGGCCGAGCAGCACCGCCTGGAGTTGCTTCTCGTCGGCGTGGGTGTCGAAGCCGCCCAGCGAGACCGAGAAGACCCGGCTCGACACCCCGGCCTCGACGCACTGCGCCACCAGGTCGAGTTGGGCGGCGAGCGGGCTGCGCGCCCCGCCGGTCGCGGTCGCGGCCGGCCGGTCGTCGTTACCGCCGTCGTCGGCCTCGTCGGCTTCCTCGGCCGCGTCGCGTACCTCGGTGAGCATCGCGTCGACGGCGCGCAGGTCGGCGAAGCAGGCGGCGGCCCGGGCCTGGCCGGCCGGTTCGCCGGGCTCCGCCACCGCGAGCTTGGCCAGCGTCGGGTCGCCGACCGGGCGGCGGGCCTTCCGCTCGGTCACCGGTACGGCGGCACCCGCGCTGCGGGCACCGGCGAGCAGCGGCGGCAGGGTCGGCTCGAAGGAGACCGCGAGCCGGGGGTCGCCGCCCACCCCGTCCAGCCAGCGGCCCAGCCAGCCGGTGTGCTCGGGGCGGTCGGGGCGGGCGGTCTGCCAGATGTCCATCGAGCGGAAATGACTGCGGTTGGGTGTCGGATATCCGACACCGCGCACGATGGCCAGCCTGCCCTCGCCGTACAGCCGGTGCAGCCCGGCCAGCGCCGGGTTCAGCCCCACCCGGTCGTCCAGCCGCTTCACCTCGTCGGCCGAGTACGCCAGCTCGGGGCGGGCGTCCTGGTAGGCCGGATCGGCGTACGGGACGACGGTGTTCAAGCCGTCGTTGCCGCCGTAGAGGGTGACCAGGACCAGGGTACGGGCCTGCGGGTCCCGGTCACCGGCCGTGTCGAACAGGTCCGACAGGCCGTACGCGCCTGCGCCGGCCGCGAGCGCACCCGCCCCGGCCACGCCACTGGCGAACAGGAACCTGCGTCGGGTGAGGATGTCCATCCGCTCGTCCCCTCCTCGTCAACTGACCGTGTACTCGGGGCTGACCAGCCCGGCGACCAGCAGCCGGCGCGGGTCGTCGGCCAGCGGGGCCAGGGCGGCCCGGGTGCGTGGCGTCCAGCGCTCCACCACCAGCAGTCGGGCCAGCGCCTCCGGCCGGTCGTCCCGGGCGGTGCCGGCGAGCCGCCGGGTCACCTGCGGGGCCGCGGCCCCGGCCAGCAGCGCGGCCAGCCGCATCCGGGCCTGCAACGACGAGGTGGTCAGCCAGGCCGGGCCGGCCGGCCAGCCACCGACGCTCGGCGGTCGCAGCGGCACCTGGTCCATCCCGGCCAGCCGGTTGGCCAGTTCCCGGCGCTGCTGGTCGGGGAGCTTGCCGGGCCGGATGCCGAGCTGGCGCATCGCCCCGACCGCCCACTCCACCGGCTGCTTCACCAGCCCGCCCCGGGCCTGCCCGAACTCCGGCGCGGTGAAGAGCGCCCGGAGCACCTCGACGGTGGTGCCACCGGCCAGCGCCTCCGGTGGCGGCGCGTCGGCGCTGGCGAACCGGGCCCAGAGCCGAGCCGAGACGAAGGCGCCGGCCTCGGGGCGGGCGGCCAGCAGCCGGGCGTACGAGTCGGCGTCGAACGCCGCCGTCTGGCCCAGGATCGTCTTCCCGGCCGGATCGTGCCGGCGCCGGACGAACCGCGCCTCGCCGGTACGCCGGTCGACCTGCCAGCCGGTCAGCGCCCGCGCCCCGGCCTTGACGTCCGCCTCGGTGTAGTGCCCGATGCCGAGGGTGAACAGCTCCATCAGCTCCCGGGCCAGGTTCTCGTTCGGGGCGGTACGGGTGTTCTTCTGCCCGTCCAGCCAGAGGATCAGCGCCGGATCCCGCACCATCGCCCGGACCAGTGCCTCGAACGGCCCCCGGCCGTACCGCCGGAAGGTGTCTAGCTGCCCGAGCATGAGCTGGGCAGAGCGCACCTTGCGTACGCTGGTCGCCCAGTGCCCGTGCCAGAAGAAGACCAGCTTCTCGGTGAGCTGGTGCTCGGCGGCGACCATCCGGTCCAGCCACCAGTCGACCAGCCCGCGTACCTGTTCCGCCCGCTGCTTCTGGGCCTGCTGCCGCTGCTCCCGACCGGACTCCCTGGTGATCCCGGCGTACGGGTCGGCGCCGAGTTCGGGGGGCGGGGTGGCCGCCGCGCCGGGGTCGGTGCCGACCGGGCTGAGCAACCGATCCAGCGTGGCCGCCAGCCCGGCGCGTCCGGCCGCCTCCACCTCGGCGACTGTCGGCCCGAAGGTGGCGCGGCGCAGCAGGTGTACGACGGCGTCCCGATCGACCATGCGGCTGACCCTAGGCCGGTTGGGTACGAGCTCGGAAGGCCGGCGATCGAGATCGGTCTGCGTCAGCGGTGATTCCGGCGATGCCGGTGCCCGGGGATGGTCAGCGGCCCTCGAACGTCGGCCGGCGCTTCTCCACGAAGGCGGTGGTGGCGGCCCGGTGGTCGGCGGTGGCGCCGCAGATCGCCTGCGCCTGGGCCTCGGCGGCCAGCGCCTCGGAGAGGGTGCCGGCGTCGCCGACCGAGAGCTGCCGCTTGATCGCCCCGTACGCCACCGTCGGTCCGGCGGCCAGCCGGACGGCCAGCTCCTGCGCGGTCTCCAGCACCTGCTCGTCGTCGACCAGCCGATTCAGCAGCCCGATCCGGTACGCCTCGTCGGCCGGTACCGGCTCGGCGAGCATCAGCAGCTCGACCGCCTTGGCGTGGCCGACCAGCCGGGGCAGCGACCAGGAGGCGCCGGTGTCGCCGGCCAGGCCGACCTTGGCGAAGGCCAGCAGGAAGCTCGTACCGGGGCCGCCGATCCGGAAGTCGGCGAGGAAGGCGAGCGAGGCTCCGGCGCCCGCCGCCATGCCGCGTACCGCCGCGATCACCGGCTTGGGCAGGCTGGCCAGCCGGGAGGCGATCGGGTTGTAGTGGGTCCGGACCGTGTCGAGCGGGTCGGTGCCGCCATCGGCCAGCGTGGCAGCGTGTTCCCGCAGGTCCTGGCCGGCGCAGAAGGCCGACCCGGCACCGGCGAGCACCACCGCGCGGCAGGAGCGGTCGTGCTCCAACTCGGCCAGGGTGTCCCGCAGCGCCTCCTTCAGCGCCACGTCCAGCGCGTTCATCGCGGCCGGCCGGTTCAGGGTCAGCGTGACCACGGAGTCGGAGCGGTCGATGAGCAACGGCTCGGTCACGGGTGTTGACCCTTCTGTCGGGCGGTCCGGTGGTTTCCGTCGAGGCACTGCTCGACGAAGCGGTCGGCGGCCGGGCGCAGCCGCGCGGCGTGCCGGTCGAAGAAAGCTGCCGCGCTGGTCCCGGGCCACCGCTCGGGCAGTAGCGCGGGAGGCAGTTGCGGGTCCCGGAAGAGGAAGGTACGCCATGCGTGCACGAGCCGGAACCGGGCCGCGTACGCGTCCTCGTCGCAGCTGCGTACGGTCACCGCGGCGAGCAGCGGCCGCTGCTCGGAGACGAACTCCTGGTACGCGTTGGCGATCTCGTCGAGGTCCCAGGCCCGCCGGACCACCCCCATCGCCCCGGGCGTGCCGGCGGTGTGCGCGGCGGTGAACCGCTCGTAGCGCACCCCGGCCTCGGTCAGCAGGGCGTCCACGTCCTCGCCGGGCCGGGTGGCGACCCAGGTCTGCTCGTCGAGCATGCCGTAGCCCAGATAGCTCAGGTTGGCGGCGAGGCGTTGCCGGTCCCGTCGGTTCGTGCCGTTTTCAAGCACGATGAGGTCGAATCGGCCGTCCCATCCGATCTTGCCGGTGCGGTAGATCCGGGCCGCCGCCTCGTCGAGTCGTCGGGCCGCTCTCGGGGTGAGCAGATAGCCCGGTCCGGCGGCCAGTCGGAGCGGGTGCAGCCAGCCCTGCCGGACCATCCGGGAGACCGCGGTACGGACCGCGGGTGCGGCGATGCCGAGCGGGGATAGTAGTTTGACCAGCGCGGACACCGGTGCGCGTCCACCCCGGGAGCGGAGGTAGTCGCCGTACAGGTCGAAGAGTGCCGACCGTGCCTGCATGACCGCACATTGTGACACCCCTTCTCAAGATAAGCTAGATGCTGTTACATCAACGCTGGTTCGGTTTGGGTCCGGCGGTGTTCATCAGGGAAAATCGTTGGTCGGCACCGCGGCCTTGGGCGGTGATGCTGACCAAATGGATGTGGGGTAACCCACCGACCCTGATGAAGGTCTGAGGGGAGACAACATGGCGGCGATGAAGCCGCGGACGGGCGACGGTCCGCTGGAAGTCACCAAGGAGGGCCGGGGCATCGTCATGCGGGTTCCGCTGGAGGGTGGTGGCCGGCTCGTCGTCGAGATGACTCCCGACGAGGCCAACGCGCTCGGTGACGCGCTGAAGGCCGCCGCCGGCTAAGTGAACGCCGACTCCTCCGGGCGGTACGTCTCGTCCGGCGGGGTTTCTCACCCTGGGCCACCGGCGGTGTCGCCGGTGGCCCAGGGTCGTGATGCCGGGCGGGTGTTTCTCCCGCCCACACAAGATCGTCTGGAGGTAACGCCGGCGTGCTGTCGATCCGTCTGGTAGTCGACCCGAGCGGGTTCGAGACCCTGGCCCTGCCGGTCGCACCTCCGGAGCCGCCGGGTGAGCCCGCCGCCGGGCCGGCACGGATCGACCCGGGCCCGACCGACCAGGCCGGATCGGGTACCCAGGACGGCACCGAGCCGGCCGGCCGAGTGCTGCCCACCTTTCTCGCCCTGCCTGCCGAGCTGGCCGCCGAGGCGACCGCGCTGCTGCCGTACCTCGACCAGCCCGGGGGCGCGGGCGCGCTGCACCGGTCGATCCGGCCGCAGGGCACCCCGACCCGGCTGCTGCTGGCCGGTGTGGGTGACGGCGACGAGGCCGGCTGGCGGTCTGCCGGGGCGGCGGTGGTCCGGGCGGCCACGCGTGAGAGTTCGATCACTATAGCGATTCCGGCCGATGCCACCCCGGAGGTGGTACGCGGGCTCGCCGAAGGGATCTGGCTGGCGTCGTACCGGTTCCGGATGCCCGACGCCGACGGAGCCGCCGGCGACCCGCCCGCGCTGACCGAGGTGCTGCTCGCGGTCGCCGACCCGGAGCCCTACCGGGCGGCTCTGCACACCGCCCGGGTGGTCGCCGAGGCGACCCGGTTCGCCCGGGACCTGACCAACACCCCCTCCTCGGTGAAGAGCCCGGCCTGGTTCGCCGACCGGGTGGTCGAGGCGGCCGCCGGCCGGGACGGGCTGACCGTCGAGGTCCGGGAGCCGGACCGGCTCGCCGCCGAGGGGTTCGGCGGCATCCTCGCCGTCGGCGGGGGATCGGCGCAGGGGCCCCGGCTGGTCGAGCTGAGCTGGCGGCCCGAGGGTGCGGGCCGGCACGTGGTACTCGTCGGCAAGGGCATCACCTTCGACACCGGCGGCGTCTCGATCAAGCCCCGGGACGGCATGAAGCTGATGCGCAAGGACATGGGCGGTGCGGCGGCCGTGGTCGCCGCCGTTCTCGGCGCCGCCGCGCTCCGGCTACCGGTCCGGGTCACCGCGCTCGCCCCGCTCGCCGAGAACATGGTCAGCGGCTCGGCGTACCGGCCGGGCGACGTGGTGCGGCACTACAACGGGCTGACCAGCGAGAGCACCAACACCGACGCCGAGGGCCGGCTGGTGCTGGCCGACGCGCTCGGCTACGCCGCGGCGCGGCTCGGGCCGGACCTGCTGGTCGACCTCGCCACCCTCACCGGGGCGAACGCGGTCGCGCTCGGCAAGCGGACCGCCGCCCTCTACAGCGACACCGACGAGCTGGCCGAGGCGGTGCTGGCGGCGGCCGAGGCGGCCGGCGAGCGGGCCTGGCGGATGCCGCTCCCCACCGACTACGCCGAATACCTCGGCAGCGAGATCGCCGACCTCTACAGCGCCCCGAACCACGGCGCCGGATCGGTCACCGCCGCGCTCTACCTCCGGGAGTTCGCCGGTGACCTGCGGGACCGCTGGGTACACCTGGACATGTCGGCGCCGTCCTGGTCCGACGGCAACGACGGCGAGCTGGTCAAGGGCGCGACCGGCTGGGGCGTACGCACCCTGCTGCGCTGGCTGGCGACGCAGCCGTAGCACCGCGCTGGCTGGCGACGCAGCCGTAGCACTGCGCAGCCGTAGCGCCGCGCTGGCTGGCGACGCAGCCGTAGCCGGTGCGGGAGGGTCCGGCCGGGGTTGGACCGGGTCCGGTCAGCGCTTGACCGCGACGAGCAGTCCCTCGCCGGTGGGCAGCAGCGCAGGGGTCCACTCCTCCGACTCGCGGACCGCCTTGACCACCTCCCGGACGGTCACCGTCTCCACGTCCCGGGCGGCCGGGTCGCCGATCCGGCCGGCGGCCAGCGCGCCGTGCAGCGCGAGTACCCCGCCGGGGCGCAGCAGCCGCAGCGCCGCCTCGACACAGGCGCTGTACTCCGCGACCTCCGAGTCGACGAAGATCAGGTCGTAGACACCGTCGGCTAGCCGGGGCAACACGTCCAGCGCCCGGCCGGTGATGATCCGGGTACGCCCGGAGGCGAAGCCCGCCTCCTGGAAGATCCGCCGGGCGATCCGCTGGTGTTCCGTCTCCACGTCGATCGTGGTCAGGATGCCGTCGGGGCGCATGCCGCGGAGCAGCCAGAGTCCGCTGACCCCGGTACCGGTGCCGATCTCCACGACGGCTCGCGCACTGCCGGCCGCGGCCAGCAGCCGGAGCGTGGCACCGGTCCCCGGCGTGACGGCGTCCAGCCCGACCTCCCTGGCCAGGCTGCGGGCGGTACGCAGGACCAGGTCCTCGGCGACGTACGCTTCGGCGAACTGGAGTGCTTGGGCGGTCGTCGTACTGACTGACCGGGCGACCGTGGCGATGGGGCACCTCCGGGCGGCGAGGGACTCGGCTGGGGATGGAACCTGGGGAGGGAAACTCGGTCTGCGGTGCGTCTCGGGGGAGTGCCGGGATTTCCGGCGGGCGGAGCTTGCGGACGGCGGGTTCGCGGGGTGACGGTGGAACGGCGGCGGTGGGACGGCGGACCGGGGCGGGGTTGCGGGTATGAGCCTAAGGGTGGCGGTACGTGATCGGCAGGCGCGTACCTCGGACAGCGCCGCTGCCTCGGACCAACCGATGACCGGTAATCGGCCATCCGTGCGATCCTGGATGCGGAACCCGGACGCCGCGGCCGGAACCGGTCGCCCCGGCCCGCGCGGCGCCCGGCTTCAGGGACGGACTGGGAGGCAGCGAACGTGACGGACGGCTGGAACTGGCGCCAGCCCGACGGGACGGCGACGCCGGGGAATCCCCCGCCGCCGACGCCCTCGACGGTAGGCACGCCGGCGGTGCCCGGGTCGGCCGCCGCCCCGGGATCGTCCCCGTGGTGGTCCGACGCGCTGCACGACCCGTGGCGGAACCCGGCCACTCCGGCGGCCGTGGTGGTGCAGGCGGCGCCGGCCTCGGGGACGGGCGCCGAACCCGAGCCGGTGAGCGACCCGGCCACCGCCGGGCGGCGCGGGCTGGCCCCGGTCTTCCTGGTCTCGCTGATCACCGCGCTGCTTGCCGGCGCGCTCGGCGGTTCACTCGGGTACGCCTTCGCGGTGCGCGGCGGTGCCGGCGGTACGACCGCGCTCGGTTCGACCGCCGCAGAGCCGCCCGCCACGGCCCGCCGGCCACCCGACTCGCTGGCCGGTGTCGCGGAGCGGCTGCTGCCCAGCGTCGTCACGGTACGGGTCAGCGGCAACGGCGGCATCGGTCTCGGCTCCGGGTTCGTGGTCAGCCAGGACGGCTACGTGATCACCAACGACCACGTGGTCGGGGTCGGCGCCGACACCGCGACGGTGGTGTTCAACGACGGCTCCACCGCACCGGCCGAGGTGGTCGGCAAGGATCCCGAGGCGGACATCGCCGTGATCAAGGTGTCCCGGACCGGCCTCAAGCCGGTGGAGTTCGGCGACTCGGACGCCGTGGCGGTCGGCGACCCGGTGCTCGCCTTCGGTACGCCGCTGTCGCTGGCCAACACCGTCACCGCCGGCATCGTCAGCGCGCTGGACCGGACGTTCCGACAGGGTGAAGCGGG
Source organism: Plantactinospora sp. DSM 117369 (assembly GCF_053764795.1). NCBI lineage: Bacteria > Bacillati > Actinomycetota > Actinomycetes > Micromonosporales > Micromonosporaceae > Plantactinospora > Plantactinospora sp. DSM 117369. The sequence continues at coordinate 814,026 of NZ_CM132446.1, forward strand.
TGGGCAGGTGCGCTACTACGCCGCCATCCAGACCGACGCCGCGGTGAACCGGGGCAACTCCGGCGGGCCGCTGGTCGACGGTGGCGGGCGGGTGATCGGGGTGAACTCGGTGATCCAGACGCCGGCCGCCGACGAGGAAACCGCCGGCAACGTCGGCCTGGCCTTCGCGATCCCGATCAACCAGGCCAAGCGGTTGGCCCAGGAGATCATCGACACCGGTAAGGCCCGCCGGACCGTGATCGGCGCGACGGTCGGCGGCACCCGCTCCGGCGGGTCGGGCGGGGTGCGGATCTCCGCCGTCGAGCCGACCGGGCCGGCCGCCGCCGCCGGGCTGCGCGCCGGTGACGTGGTTCTCAAAATCGACGGCAAGCCGCTGGAGGATCCGAGCGACCTGATCGCGCTGGTCCGCAAGTACGCACCCGGCTCGGTGGTGAACGTCGAGTACCGGCGCGGGCCGGAGCGGCAGGCCGCCTCGGTGACCCTGGCCGCCGACGCGAAGTAGCGCCCCGCTCCCCCTCCCCCCGCCCGCCAGGACGTGCGTACTCTTGCCGGGGGCGGGGATGAGGAGGCAGTCGTGTTCGAGAACCTGAACTGGTGGGAGATCGGTGCGCTGCTGCTGGTCGCGCTGCTGATCTTCGGCGACCGGCTGCCGACCGTGATCAGCGACGGCCTCCGGATGCTGCGCAACCTGCGCAACATGGCCCGCAACGCCACCGGCGACCTGAGCCGCGAGCTGGGCACCGACATCCAGCTAGAGGATCTGCACCCGAAGGCGTTCATCCGCAAGCACCTGTTGAGCGAGGAAGACGAGCAGGCGATCCGGAAGCCGCTGGAGGGGACGTTCGAGAAGCTCCGCTCCGACCTGACCGACGTACGCCGGGAGGTCGACGACGTCGCGGCCTCGGCGGACATCCGCTCGTCCAGCGGCTCGACCGCCTCGACCTCGGGTACCGGCAGCGACGTGACGCCGGCCGGGCGCCACGCCTTCGACGTCGACGCCACCTGACCCGGCGCCCCTGATCCGAGGCGGCTGACGCCACTCCGCGCGAGGCGCTGACGCCCCGCTGGGGCGCTGACGCCACGCTGATCCGGCGCCGGGCGCCGACATGGACGCCCGGACCGCCGGCCGCCGTGGGATCAGCGACCGGTGGGGCGGAGCCCGAGGGGCTTGCCGAGCAGCGACTCGCGGCGTACGGCCAGCCGGTCCGCGACCGCGGCCAGCGCCTTGGCGGCCGGCGCCTCCGGCTCGGCGAGTACGACCGGGTCACCGGCGTCGCCAGCCTCGCGTACCCGGGTGTCCAGCGGGATCTGACCCAGCAGCGGTACCTGTGCGCCGATCACCCTGGTCAGCGACTCGGCGACCATGGCGCCGCCGCCGGAGCCGAAGACCTCCATCCGGGAGCCGTCCGGCAGGTCCAGCCACGACATGTTCTCCACCACCCCGACCAGCCGCTGGTGGGTCTGCAGGGCGATCCCGCCGGCCCGCTCGGCCACCTCGGCCGCCGCCGTCTGCGGCGTGGTCACCACCAGGATCTCCGCGTTGGGCAGCAACTGGGCCAGCGAGATGGCCACGTCGCCGGTGCCCGGCGGCAGGTCCAGCAGCAGGACGTCGAGGTCGCCCCAGTAGACGTCGGCGAGGAACTGCTGCAACGCGCGGTGCAGCATCGGGCCCCGCCAGACCACCGCCGCGTTGCCGTCGGTGAACATGCCGATCGAGATCACCTTCACCCCGTGCGACTGGGGTGGCATGATCATGTCTTCGACCCGGGTCGGCCGGCCTTCGACGCCGAGCATCCGAGGCACGGAGTGGCCGTAGATGTCCGCGTCGACGACGCCCACCGCGAGCCCCTTGGCGGCGAGTGCGGCGGCCAGGTTGACCGTGACACTCGACTTGCCGACCCCGCCCTTGCCGCTGGCCACGGCGTAGACCCGGGTCCGGGAGCCGGGCTGGGCGAACGGGATCACCGGCTCCTGGCTCTGCCCGCCGCCGCGCAGTCGGGCCTGGAGCGCCTGCCGCTGCTCCGGGCTCATCACGCCGAAGTCGATGGTGACTCCGGTCACGCCCGGCACCGCGCCGACCGCTGCGGTGATGTCGGTACGCAGCTTGTCCCGCAGCGGGCAGCCGGCGACGGTGAGCAGCAGTTCCACCCGTACCGTGCCGTCGGCGGCGACCACGGCGGAGCGCACCATGCCGAGTTCGGTGATCGGCCGGCGGATCTCCGGGTCGTCGACGGTGGCGAGCGCGGCGTGCACCGCCTCCTCGACGGCGTTCGTGGGCCGGACGGCGGAGTCGGTGCCGGAGGCGGCGGCCTCCTGGCCGGGAACGGCTGGAGCAGACATGTTCGCCATGCTACGTCGCCGGCCGGTCCGACTGGCCGGCCGCACCGGGACAGATGGGCGCTGAGCAGCACTCGGCAGACGAAGCGAACGAGTACGGCGGGGGCGGCAAGTCGGGCGTTCAGCCATGAGTGGGGAAATTGGCGATTTGACGGTAGACGCCGTACCCGTTGGAGTGCGACGATCGTTGAAGTTCGCCGCGCGCCTAGCCCCTTGAGGCGCGCGGCGCTTTTGTGCCGCTGTGCGGTTCGCGCCGCTGGTCCATCGACGGCGGCCCGGTCAGCGGCGCCGGACCCGGTGCAACCGGAACGGCCGGCGGGTCTGCCGCACCGGGGCGGCCTCGCGCGGCGGGGCGGCGAGCGAGTCGTCCGGCAGGGTCTGCCCGGCGGCCAGCGGCGAGCCGGCCGGGGCCAGCCGGCTGAGCACGCAGCCAGCCCTCCACCGCTCGGCCAGGTCGGCCGGACTGCCGGAGGCGTTGAGCCGCTTGGCCGCCACCTGGGGGGCCACCGTCGCCCACTGCTCGCTCTCCGGTGCGACCCGGGACACCTCGGCCGGCCAGGTGACGATCCGCCCGCCGTGGTCGCCGCGCAGCGTCACCGTCGCGGTGTGCGCCTCGGCAAGTCCCGGCGCGGACTGCTCGCCGGGGCCACTCACCACGTACAGTCCGCCGTCGAGTGGGACGCACCACAGCGCCACCGGCGGCCGGTCGCCGACCGCCACCCACGCCACGGCCGCCTTCTTCACCGCCTCCGTCACCAGCGGCGAGACCGGGGCCACCTGCTCGTCCGTCACACCCCGCATCCTGCCTCACCCGGGATCGGCACGGAACCCGCCGGCTCCGACCCGGGCCGGCTCGGGGGTACGTCGAGCAGCCCGGGGACCTCGGTCAGCGAGCTGAGTGCCGGACCGGTCCAGCCACGGTCCCGGTTGAAGACGAGGTGACCGTCGAGGTCGGCAGCGGCCAGCCGGATCGCGGTCATCCCGGCCCGGGCGGCGCCGGTGAGTTCCTGGCTGCCGCCGTCGCCGACGTAGAGGCAGTCTGCCGGGGCGACACCCAGCCGGTGGCAGGCGGCGAGATAGATCGCCGGATCGGGCTTGCAGCGGCCGACCTGCACCGAGAAGACCGGCGCGTCGAGCAGGGGCGCGACCGGCAGTTGCGGCAGGAAGGCGGGAAGTTCGTGGGTACAGTCACTGACCAGCGCGGTGCGGGCGCCACGACGCCGTACGGCGCGCAGCACGGTCACCGCCTCGGGGCGGAGTCGGGTGTCGGCGCGTACCGCTTCGACCCGGGCCTCGACGGCGGCGCGCAGGTCGGCGGCGGAGGGTCGGGCACCGGCCTGCGCGCAGATCCAGCGCATGGTGTCGGTGGCGTCGCCGAGCGCCCCGCTGGCGCGCAGGTAGAAGGACCGGTCGAGCACCTCGACCAGCGCCTCCACGGCACAGCCGAGCAGTGCGGCGACCGCCGCGTGCTGCTGCCCCCGCCGGCTGGCGCAGGTGAGGGTGCCGAAGAAGTCGAAGATCACCGCCCGGTACGCGGGTAATCGTCGCTCCCCGCCCTGGTCCGACCGATCCGGTCGGGGCTGGGCGTCGGGAGCGGAACAGCGGTCTGTCGGGGAGGGGTACCGGTATGTGGGCATGGGGGAGCAGGCCTCCGGAACCGGATGGAGCCAGGCGCGATCGGACGATAGTAACGACTTGTCGACCAGATGGTGGCCCGCAGTGACATGTGAGGATTTTTCCGTGCCTGTCGCCGTACCACCGGCCCGGACCTCGATCGACCCGCTGAGCATCGGCGCGGTCGCGGTCGCCGTCGCGGCGGTGTCGTCGTCGGCGCCGTTGATCGCGTTCGCCGCCGCGCCCGCGCTGGCCATCGCGTTCTGGCGGAACTTCCTCGCGGTCGGCGTGCTCGGGCCGGTCGCGCTCTTCCGGCGCCGGGCCGAGTTCCGGGCGCTGGCCAGGGGCGCCGGCCGCCGGGACGCGGGCTACTGCGTGCTCGCCGGTCTCGCCCTCGCGGTGCACTTCGCCACCTGGATGCCGAGCGCCCAATTGACCTCGGTCGCCGCCGCCACCGCGCTGGTGGTCACCCAGCCGGTCTGGCAGGGGCTGATCGCGCTCGGCCAGGGCCGGCGGCTCTCCGCGGTCGCCTGGCTCGGCATCGGGCTGGCGGTGGTCGGCGCGATCTGGGCGGTCGGCGCCGACTTCGGGGTCTCCGCCCGGGCCGTCGCCGGTGACCTGCTCGCGGTCGCCGGTGGCATGGCGGCGGCGGTCTACACCGCCCTCGGCGAACGGGCCCGGAGCACCATCAGCACCCTCGGCTACACCACCATCTGCTACGGGGTCTGCGCGGCGGCGCTGCTGGTGGTCTGCCTGGCCGGGGGCGTACGCCTCGGCGGCTACGACGCCGGCACCTGGCTCGCCGTACTGGGGCTGGTGGTGGGAGCCCAACTGCTCGGGCACTCGATGTTCAACTACGCGTTGCGCCGGATCTCGGCGACCACGATCAGCGTGCTCTTCCTGCTCGAAGCGCCCGGCGCCGCGCTGCTCGCCTGGGTCTGGCTGGGCCAGGTACCCCGGACGGCCGCCCTGCCCGGGCTGGTCCTGCTGCTGGCCGGCGTCGCCGTCGTGCTGCACGGCGAGGCGCGGGCCGCCCGGCGCCCCGGCGCCGGGGTCCACCCGGAGCCGCTACCCGCCCCACCGGAGGCCGGTCCCCTGCCGGACGGCGAGCCGCGCTCCCGAGGGACGCACCGAAACGGCTGACCGGCCGGGTGCACCGGACACCGGCCGACGGCGGCCGCATCGGCCGGAGCGCGGTCACCATCTCCGGCCGGCCGGCGAATATCTTGGGCCGGCCGGGGATCAGCCCGAGGTGCTCGCCGTGGTGGCGAAGAGCACGCCCATGAAGCCCAGGTAGGCGAGGAAGAAGAGCAGACCCAGGGCTGCCAACCCGAGGGAGACCCAGCCGAGCACCAGGCCGGCGGTGGCGAAGCCGCTGCCCTCCTCGCCGCTCGCCTGGATCTCGGTACGCGCCTTCTTCGCCAGATAGACCGCGACCCCGCCGACGAGCTGGCAACTGAACAGGGCGACGATCCCGGTGACCATCGCCGCGATCGCCATCCCGTTCGTCGGCCGGCGCACCACGTACGGGTAGCCGGAGTAGCCGGGGTGGCCCGGCGTCCAACCCGGCTGCGGCGCTTCGCCGGCCGGTCCCGGGTACTGCCCCGCGTCGAGGGCCGGCTGTGCGACGACACCCGGGTCGCTGGTGGGCTCGGACGGGTTACCGGTGCTGCCGGGGTTCACGGCGCCTCCTGCTGGTCCGGATGCTCAGTAGCCGGTGTCGATGCTCAGTAGCCGCTGTCGTACGACGACGACGGTTGGTTGGCCAACCAGACGAAGAAGATGACGATGGCGATGGTGGCGAGGACCGCGATGGCGGTGGAGATCCAGCCGACGATGATGCCGGCCTTGGCGAATCCCGCGCCGCCCTCGCCGCGCTCGCGGATCTGCTTGCTGGCGACGTGTCCCATGATCGCCCCGACGGCGCCGAGGTAGCCGCCCAGCCCGTACCCGCAGAGCCCGAGCGCGCCCACGATGGCGACCACCATCGCGGCGATCGACAGGCCGTTGGTCGACGGACCCGGGGTGACGACCGGATAGCCGGCCGGTGGATAGCCCGGAGCCATCACCGGCTGGCCGCTGATCGGATCCGTGCCGGCCGGGTACGCCGGGGTCGGATAGCCGGCGTCGGTCGGATATCCGGGCTGGTAGGGCTGGGCAGGGCTGGCTGCCTGCACCGTCGGGTCCTGGTACATGGGCTGGTAGCCCGGATCCTGGTAGCCCCCGGGTTGGGCCGGTGGTTGTGCCTGCCAGGACGGATCGCTGGAGTAGCCGCTCTGCTGGGGGTCGGTCATTCGAGGTCTCTCACTTCGTCCGTTCGGATGCGTCGCCAGGGTAGTCGGCGTTCGCCAGATCGGTGTCCCCATATCCGGCCGGCGGCCGTTGCCCGACGTGCGGGGCGGGTCTCGGCCCGCCGTGCCGGCCGCTCTCAGCCGCATGCCGGCCGGCTCGGCCGACGCGCGGTCGGCGCGGTGCCACGGCGCTGCGGCGTTGCCCGTATCGCCTGGACCGGGCAGGATCGCGGACATGGTATTCGACGCGCGTGCCGGGGACAGATCCGGTAATCGGCCTCGCCGGGACGCCACGCGCCCCGCGCTGGCCCGCCGGCCCCGTACCGGCTCGCAAGGCACCGTCTCGCAGAGCATCGACCCGGGTCGGCCGGCAGCGCCGGCCGGCGACGCCGAACCGGTGACAATGCGGCTGGACGGGCGGGTGGCGTTGGTCACCGGCGCCGGCAGTGCGGACGGCATCGGGTACGCGACCGCCCGCCGGCTCTGCGCGCTCGGTGCCCGGGTGGCGATCGTCTCGACCACCCGCCGGATCCACGACCGGGCCACCGAGCTGGGCGCGACGGGCTTCGTTGCCGACCTCACCGACGAGGCCGAGGTCGGCGCGCTGGCGGACGCCATCGTCGAGCAACTCGGCGAGGTGGAGGTACTGGTCAACAACGCCGGGTTGGCGAGCCGGGCGAGTCCCGAGGTGCTCCGGCCGGTCGCCCAGTTGAGCTACGACGAGTGGCACCGGGAGATCGAACGCAACCTGAGTACGGCGTTCCTGTGCAGTCGGGCGTTCAGCGGCGGCATGGCCGAACGGGGCTGGGGGCGGATCGTCAACCTCGCCGCCACCGCCGGCCCGGTCAACGCACTGCCCACCGAGGCGGCGTACGCGGCCGCGAAGGCCGGTGTCGTCGGGCTGACCCGGGCGCTCGCGATGGAGATGATCGCCGACGGGGTCACCGTCAACGCGGTGGCGCCGGGGACCATCTACACCGCGGCGTCCACCATGGCCGAACTGAAGCAGGGGCTCGGCACCCCGGTCGGCCGCCCCGGTACCCCGGACGAGGTCGCCGCCGCGATCGCCTTCCTGTGCTCGCCGGCCGCCTCGTACATCACCGGACAGATGCTGGTGGTGGACGGCGGCAACAGCGTGCGGGAGGCGGAGTACCGGTAGCCGGCAAGCCCTCCCGTCACCGGTCGGGTGGGCGGTCCCGGCGGACCCGAAGCACCGCCCGACCGGGGTCAGTACGTGCCGCCGTCGCCCTCCGCGCCGGCCCAGCTCACCAGGGCAAGCCAGCCGCAGCAGCCGATCAGGTAGAGCGCGGTGAAGACGTAGCTGAGGATCAGCCCCCAGGTGGCCAACTGGCCGCCCTGTTCGCCGGTGCGGCGGATCTGGCGTCGGGCCAGGTGCCCGAGCACGATGCCGGCCGGCGCGAAGACGAAGGCGAAGACCAGGGAGAGGATCGCCAGCAGGTTGACGCCGGACTGCCGGCCGGGCTGACCGTAGTAGCCGGGCTCGCCCTGCCCGCCAGGCTGGCCCGGCTGTCCGTAGTAGCCGGGCTGGTTCTGGTAGCCGTACTGACCGGGCTGGCCGTAGTAGCCGGGCTGCTCGGCTTGGCCCGGGTAGCCGTACTGGCCGGGCTGGCCGGGCTGCTCGGGTTGACCGGGATAGCCGTACTGGCCGGGCTGGCCGCCGTACTGGCCGGGGCGGTCGCCGGAGCCGGGTGGGGGCTGCGCCGGGGATCCATGCGGATCCGGCGGCTCACCCTGCCCTGGGTTGCTCATGGCGTTGCCCTCCTCACCGGGGAACGCTACCCGTCGGCGCCGCCTTTCACGGCAAATGTCCGGGATGACGCGCCGTGCGGTGCAGGAGAGGAGTCGCCGAGTTCCGGCGGGGCGGTCAGTTCAGCCGGGACAGTCCGGCAGTGGCGCGTTCCACCGCCAGGCAGCGGTCCTCGACGTAGTCGATGCCGCCCTCCTCGGCGATCCGCCGGGCCTCGGCCGAGACGATGCCGAGCTGCAGCCAGACCGCCGGAGCGCCGATCGCCACCGCCTCGCGGACCACCTGCACGGCGTCCTCGGCCGGCCGGAACACGTCGACCAGGTCGACCGGGTGCGGGATCTCGGCCAGTGAGCGGTAGACCCGCTCCCCGAAGAGTTCGTCCGCCACCGGGTTGACCGGGATGATCCGCCAGCCGTACCGCTGCATCAGCGCCGGGACGCTGTGCGCCGGCTTGCCCGGGTCGCGGGACGCCCCGACCACGGCGATCACCCCGGCTTCGGCCAGGATCTGCTGAGGACTACGCACCCCGCGACAGTAGCTCGGTTCCATGCCGTCAGCCCCGCTCGACCCGGAGGTGGACCCCGGGAGGCCCGGACGGTAGCGCCGGCCGGCGGGAAGCCGGTCAGAGCAGGGTGAGCTGTTCGACGGCGGGTGCCGGGGCCGGCACCGGCACCTGGCGGGCCTCACCCGGCTCGGCGCGGTGCAGGCCGTGGCGGCGGGCCGCCATCCGCACCCGGGCGGTCAGCTCGCGCTGGTATGCCTGCGGCAGGTAGGAGCCCCGGCTGAAGAGGGTCCGGTAGTGCGGCACCAGGTGCGGGAACTCCCGGGCCAGCCAGCTCGCGTACCACTCCCGGGCACCGGGACGCAGGTGCAGTGGCAGCGGGGTGACGCTCACCGCGCCAGCCGCCGCGATCGCGGCCACCGTCTCCTCGATCGACTCGTCGCCGTCGGTCAGCCCGGGCAGGATCGGGGCCATCAGCACCCCGACCGCGAAGCCGGCGTCGGCGAGCCGGCGTACCGCGTCGAGCCGGCGTCGCGGACTGGGCGTGCCCGACTCGACGGAACGCCACATCCGCTCGTCGACGAAGCCGATCGACATCGAGACGCCGACCTGGGTGACCGTGGCCGCCTGCTGGAGCAGGGGCAGGTCCCGCAGGATCAGGGTGCCCTTGGTCAGGATCGAGAACGGGTTGGCGAAGTCGCGCAGCGCCGTGAGGATCGGCGGCATCAGCCGGTAGCGCCCCTCGGCCCGCTGGTAGCAGTCGACGTTGGTGCCCATCGCGATCTGCTCGCCCGACCACTTCGGCGCCGCCAGCTCGCGGCGGACCAGCTCTCCCGCGTTGACCTTGACGACCACCTTGCTGTCGAAGTCGCGGCCGGCGTCGAGGTCGAGATAGGTGTGCGTGCCCCGGGCGAAGCAGTTGTGGCTGACCACCCCGTTGGCGACGAAGTCGCCGGTGCCGGTGGTGATGTCGTAGAGCTGGAGCTCCTGGTCGAGTGGCTCGATGCTGCGGATCCGCAGCAGCGCCCGGCCGCCGAGGATCGTCCCGTCGAGCCCACCGGCGGGGAGGTCGGCGGGACCGGGCGTGGCCCGACCGGTGCCGACCAGGCTGTCGGTGATCGCCAGATAGGGCCGGGGCGGCTCGCCGGGCAGCGCGCCGACGACGTGCTTCCAGCCGCGCGGGGTGAGGAACCGATGGTCGCCGCTGGCGGTCAGCTCGGTGCCGTCCGCCAGGACGATCCGGTACGCCGGCTTCACCGTCGACCAGTGCGCCAGCACCTCCGTCCGGACGTAGCGCCGGTGGTTGCCCTGCGCCACGGTGCCGTAGATCTGGTCGCCGATCCGCAGCTCGGCCAGGAGCCGGGTGCGCCCGTCGGCGAGCAGGATCGCGGTATCGCCGGCCAGGCAGTAGGCGCAGGCGTGGCTGCACCCCCGGTAGGGGTTGATCGTCCACTGGAACGGCACCCGCGAGGTGCCCGGCACCCTGTTGATGATTGATTTGGCGCGCACCTCGTAGAACGTCATGCCGGCGAAGCCAGGAGTGTCGAAGGTGCGGACGGTCGCGCCGGGCAGCGCCAGCGGCAGGGGTGGAGCCGCCGGCGCCGCCCCCGGAGGGGTCCCGCTGTCGGGGGGAGCCGACGTCAGGTTTTCCCAGCGCATGGCCAGTATTCGAACATACGTACGAGATATCGCGCAACTCGCCACGCCGGGCGCCGAGAGGGCGGCGACGCCAAATCGAAGGCGGGGTCGCGGCTACCGGTCGCCGGCCGGCGGGCCGCTGCTCTCCCGGCGGACGAGCTCCGCGGCGACGTGCTCGATCTGCGGGGTGTTCAGCGGCTCGGGCGGTTGCAGCGCGAGGGTCATCGCCCGGGCTCCCATGTCGGCCAGGGGCAGCCGGATCGTGGTGAGCGCGGGCGTCACGTCCTGGGCGATCGGCATGTCGTCGAAGCCGACCACACTGATCTGGCCCGGTACCTCGATGCTCCGGGACCGCAGCAGCGCGAGCGCGCCGATCGCCATCGAGTCGTTCAACGCGACGATGGCGGTGACGCCGGGGTAGCTGTCCAGCAGGGTGGCGGTGGCGGCGGTGCCGCCCGAGCGGTCGAAGTCGGCGTAGACGATCTGCCGGGGGGTGAGCTTCTGGCCGTGTTCCCGGGCGGCCCGGCGCAGCCCGGCGAGCCGGTCGGTGGTGGTGGTGAGATGGCGCGGCCCGGCGACGACCCCGATCCGGGTGTGCCCGAGGCCGTACAGTTCGGCGCCGATCAGGTGCCCGCCGGCCTCGTTCGCCGGGATGACGGCGTGCCCGCTGTGCTCGTGCCGGCCGATCACCGCCACGTGCCCCCCGGTGGACTGGTAGACCCGCAGTTTGGCGTCGAGGGTGTTGGTGAACTGCTCGTCGTGGTAGCCGGAGCCGGCCAGGATGATCGCGGCGGCCTGGTTGGCCCGGAGCAGCTCGACGTACTCCAGTTCCTTGTCCGGGTCCCGGTAGGTGTTGCAGATGATGACCAGCCGGCCGTGCTCGGTGGCCACCCGCTGCAGTCCTCGGGTGATCTCCGCGAAGTACGGGTCGGAGACGTCGTGCACGATCACGCCGACCGCGCTGCGGTGGTTGCGGGCGAGCTGCTGGGCGTGCGCGTTCGGCACGTACTGCAACTCCTCGACCGCCGCCAGCACCCGCTCGCGGAGCGCGTCGGTCACCGGCTTGGGGCTGCCGTTGATGATCCTCGACGCGGTGGCGGGTGACACGCCGGCCCGCCGCGCGACATCCGCCAGAGTGGCCATCGACTGCGTCCTTCCCCGGCCGCCCGGTGGCCGGTTGCAGGTGAGGATAGCGCGGCGCGGTCCAGGCCATTCACGGCCGTCGCGGGCTGGGTGACCCCGGCGGCTGGAGATCACCGGCGTGCCGGCAGGCTCTTGCCCGAATCGGAACGGAGTCGGTAGCGTAATCGGGAAAGCGCTTACCGACGTACGGCGTGCTCCACCGCGACCATCGCGCGCCAGGACGATCCCCCCGCACCACGTACCCCCGCGCGCTCGACGAGTGGCACCCGCGGATCAGCCAGCCTGAGGAGGCGACGTACATGGGCCGCACCACGATCGGCATCGTGCTCAACGGCGTGACCGGCCGGATGGGCTACCGGCAGCACCTGGTCCGGTCACTTCTGGCCATCCGGGAGCAGGGCGGGCTGGCGCTGCCCGACGGCCGCCGGCTCTGGCCCGAACCGATCCTGGTCGGCCGCAGCGAGGCCAAGCTCCAGGAGATCGCCCAGCGGCACGGGCTCACCGAGTGGACCACCGACCTGCCCGCCGCGCTGGCCCGCCCGGACGTGCAGATCTACTTCGACTCGCAGGTCACCGCCCAGCGGGAGAAGGCGCTGAAGCTGGCGATCGAGGCCGGCAAGCACATCTACACCGAGAAGCCGACCGCCGAGGACCTCTCCGGCGCGATCGAGCTGGCCCGGCTCGCCGACGCCGCCGGCATCAAGCACGGCGTGGTGCAGGACAAGCTCTTCCTGCCCGGCCTGCGCAAGCTCGACCGGCTGGTCAAGGGCGGCTTCTTCGGCCGCATCCTCTCGGTACGCGGCGAGTTCGGCTACTGGGTCTTCGAGGGTGACTGGCAGGCGGCCCAGCGGCCCTCCTGGAACTACCGGGCCGCCGACGGCGGCGGCATCACGGTCGACATGTTCCCGCACTGGCACTACGTGCTGGAGCAGATCTTCGGCCGGGTCGCGGCGGTGACCGCGCACGTCACGACGCACATCCCCGAACGCTGGGACGAGGCAGGCGAGCGCTATGACGCCACCGCCGACGACGCCGCGTACGGCATCTTCGAGATCGAGCGGCCGGGGCAGTCGGGCCGGATCGTGGCCCAGATCAACTCCTCCTGGTCGGTCCGGGTCTACCGGGACGAGCTGGTCGAGTTCCAGGTCGACGGCACCGAGGGCAGCGCGGTGGCCGGGCTGCGCAACTGCCGGATCCAGCACCGGGCCAGCACGCCCAAGCCGGTGTGGAACCCGGACCTGCCGGCGACCGAGGACTTCCGGTCACAGTGGCAGGTCGTACCGGACAACGAGGAGTTCGACAACGGCTTCAAGGCGCAGTGGGAGCTGTTCCTCCGGCATGTGGTCGCCGACGAGCCGTACAGCTGGGACCTGTGGGCGGGTGCCCGGGGGGTGCAGCTCGCCGAGCTGGGGCTGGCCTCCGCTCGGGACGGCCGGCGCATCGAGATCCCGGACCTCGACGGTGGGAACCGATGACCACCGTCCGGGAGCGGTTCTCGTTCAACCAGGCCACCGCCAAATACTGGCCGATTCCCGAACTGGTCGCCGGCTGCCTGTCGACCGGGGTCACCCAGGTCGGTCTCTGGCGGGAGGAGACCCTCGAACACGGCCTGGACAAGACCGCCACGCTGATGCGCGAGTCCGGGCTCGCGGTCACCTCACTGTGCCGGGGCGGTTTCTTCCAGACCCCCGACTGGTACGACGAGAACCGCCGGGCGATCGACGAGGCCGCCACCCTCGGGGCGCCGGTGCTGGTGCTGGTCTCCGGCGGACTGCCGGAGGGCAGCCGGGACGTGGACGCGGCCCGCGCGCACGTCGGCGAGGCGATCGGCGAGCTGGTGCCGTACGCCCGCGCCGCCGGGGTACGGCTGGCGATCGAGCCGCTGCACCCGATGTACTGCTCCGACCGTTGCGTGGTCTCCAGCCTCGGCCAGGCGCTGGACCTGGCCGCGCCGCATCCCGCCGAGACGGTCGGGGTGGTGGTGGACACCTACCACATCTGGTGGGACGACCAGGTCTGGGCGCAGATCGCCCGGGCCGGCCGGGAGGACCGGATCGCCTGCTTCCAGGTCGCCGACTGGGCGACCCCGCTACCCGAGGGGGTACTGCTCGGCCGGGCGCTGCCCGGCGACGGCTGCGTGCAGCTGCGCCGGTTCCGGGAGGCGGTGGACGCCGCCGGCTACCGCGGGCCGATCGAGGTCGAGGTCTTCAACGCCGAGGTGTGGGCCCGGCCCGGCCCGGAGATCCTGGACCGTACCCTCTCGGGTTATCTCGCCCACGTGGATTAGTAGGCACCGCCGCCCCGGGGGAAACTGGTGGCATGGACCAGCCCACCTTCGTGTACGACGGCGACTGCGCCTTCTGCACCACCTGCGCCGAGTTCATCGGCCGGCGGATCCCGACCGGGGCCAGGGTGGTGCCCTGGCAGTTCGCCGACCTCGACGCGCTCGGGCTGACCGCGGCCGAGTGCGAGGAGGCGGTCTGGTGGGTCGGCACCGACGGCGTACGGGCGGCCGGGCCGGACGCGATCGCCCGGCTGCTCGGCGCGAGCCGCCCCGGCTGGCGGCTGCTCGGCGCCGGCCTGCGACTGCCGCCGGTACGCCTGCTCGCCTGGCCGGCCTACCGCTGGGTGGCCCGCAACCGGCACCGCCTGCCGGGCGGTACGGCCGCCTGCTCGCTGCCGCAGGCGACCCGGGACCGGCTCTACGGCACGGCCGGCGACCGCGCGGCGGGCGGCTCCGTCGGGACCGGTTCGGCGTCCTGACCGCGTCGGCGGGTCAGCCGGCGCAGCCGTTCGGTCGGGCGCAGCCGCTCCAGCGGCAGGAAGCTGGTCATCGCCACCAGGTGCGGGGCGAACGAGATCGTGATGGTGGCGACGGTGACCAGGTGGAACGAGTAGAAGAACGCCACCACGGCCTGCCGCCAGCGGGCCGGCACCACGAACACCAGCGGGCTGAGCAGCTCGAACGCGATGATGCCGAACTGTGCCGCGATCAGCAGGTACGGCACCTGGGCGATCAGGTCGGCCAGCTCGGTGCCGCGCCGGATGATCGCCCGGGCCAGTACCGAGCCGGTCATCCACTCCAGCCCGCCGAACCGGAGCTTGGCCCAGGCGGCCAGGAAGTAGGTGCAGACCACGGCGATCTGGGTGACCCGCAGCGCCCAGCCGGCCGCCTCGCTCTCGGTGCGGTCACCGTGCCGGGCCCGTCCCACCGTCGGCAGCACGGCCAGCGCCACCAGGAAGCCGAACCGGTCGTGGTCCACCTTCCCGTAGCTCATCGCGATGACCATCCACTCGAAATAGAGCACGAAGACGGCCCAGCCGAGCGCCCGGGGCGCCCGCCCGGTGGCGGCGGCGAGCGCGAGCAGCAGCAGCGCCCAGAAGATGAGGTTGACCAGCAGCGGGGTCGGGGTGGGCAGCGGCAGCAGCCGGCCGACGAAGAGCGGCTGGTACAGCTCGCCGGGGATGCTGGCCTTGTCGCGGATCCAGGGCGTGAAGACCAGCAGGTCCGCCGCGACGAAGAGGTAGACCAGGGTACGGAAGGTGGCGACCCGGCCCAGCGGCACCGGCTCGGTCAGCCAGCCTGACACGGCGGCGCCGATCCGTCTCGACGCGCTCACGAGGCCTGCCACCGGACCACCGTCTCGTCGACCGCGTTGCCGGTCGGCCGGCCGTCGGTGATGCCGTACCAGCGGATCACGATGCGTACCTCGACGATCGGCGGTGCGCCGGGGTGCCGTTGCGCGTACGCGTCGGCGACCTGGCGCAGCAGGGTCGGGTCGGCCTCGTACCGGCCCTGCTGGCCCTCGATCTCGGCCCGGCGGATGCCGGTGCTCTCCTCGCCGAGCCCGACCACCGCGCCGGTGGCGTCGACCCCCTCGACCCGGGTGTCCGGGGCGGGATCGTCCGGCGGGTTGGAGCCGGCGTACATCCGGAAGGGGCCGAACGGGAAGTGGTCGTCCTGGCCCCAGAGGGTGCCGGCGAGCAGCACCGCGCCGGCCAGCAGGGTGAGGCCCACCCGGAGATTCCGGCCCCGCCTCGGCAACGCGTCCATCGGTTCGAGACCTTACGCGGTACCCGCAAGCTTCGGGCACCGTCGGTCTGGCCGCAGGCCGCCGGCCGGGACGACTCCGGCCGGACACCGATGCGCGGTGTCCGGCCGGAGCGCGGTCGTTACCTGGTCAGGTGGCCGTCAGTGGCTGTGCTCGGCGAGCTGCTTGCGTACGTCGTCCATGTCCAGCGCCTGCACCTGCTCGATCAGCGACTCCAGCGCCGACTCCGGCAGGGCACCCGGCTGGGCGAAGACGATCACGCCGTCCCGGATCGCCATGATCGTGGGGATGGAGCGGATGTCGAACTTCGCGGCGATCTCCTGCTGGGCCTCGGTGTCTACCTTGCCGAAGACGATGTCCTGGTGCTTGTCCGAAGACCGCTCGTAGACCGGCGCGAACCGCTTACACGGGCCACACCAGTCCGCCCAGAAGTCCACCAGCACGATGCCCGGCTGCTCGGTCACCTCGTCGAAGTTGGCTGTGGTCAGCTCAACGGTCGCCATTGATCTCTCCGATCACCGCAATTGGCCTTACGACTGGGAAACCCACCCGGCCTCCTTGGAATTCCCCGGCACGATGGGTTGAAACGGTCATCGTGTGGCGGCTCACGTTCCGGCCGGGCATCGACACGGGTCGGTCATTGAGCCGGCCCGGAAGTGAAACATCGGTGACATAGTTCGGTGACTGATAGTTATGGGAGCGTTTCCAGGACTTCCCCTGGCCAGTCCGGGTGTGATCCGGAAACTTGCCGGTTGGCAAGCGGAAACAGGCGACATAACGGATGGCCGGGTGCGTATGACCGTTCACGTTCAGTAACATTACAAAAAGGTAACTGTGACCCCGATCTCGTGGTGGACTCTTCTGCCGAGCCGGTCGGGTCGGGCAGAATCTTTCCCATCAGAGCGTGGGCGGCGGGTGCCGGGGAGGGCCCCGCCGCTCATTGCGTCCGGGGTCGGTTTCTCCGCTCGGGCACACCTTTAAATCAGCGCTGAGGGCCCGGCACGTCCGGCCGGTCACGTCGGCGTGCGCGGTCACGCCCTCCTGTCGACCGACGGCGACACCAACACTACCGCTTTTCGGGCGGAACCGGGCTTTCCGCCTACCGGCGGCTTATGCTGAGTCGGGAGGCGCCATGAGTCACACCGGATCTCCAGACTCGCCCGGTGCCACGCACGGTGCCTGGCGGGCCACCACCACCGGCTACCCGCCCGACGACTGGCAACTACTCGTCCGGCTGCCCGGCCGGGTGATCGTCGCGGCGTCCTCGGCCCGGCCGGACAACCCGGTCCGGGCGGTCACCGAGGGCCTGGCCGGCCTGGACGGCATCGCCGCCGGGCGGTCGTTCGACAGCGAACTGGTCCGGGCGGTGGTGGCCGCCATCTACGCGGAGTCCGACGACGGGCACTCCGGACCCGTCCGCGCCGGACAGGTCGACGGCGGACTCGACGAACTGCTCCGGTCCTGCCGGGCCGCGGTCGAGACGTTGGCCCGACACGCCGACCCGGCCGACTCGGCCGCCTACCGGCAGTGGGTGCAGTCGGTCGCGGCCCGGGTCTGCCGAGCGGCCGGTTCGGATGGACGGCCACGCCCGTTCGGCGATCCGGTGGATCCGGACCAGCGCCGGGTGCTGGACCAGCTCGGCGAGGCGCTGGGACTGCGCTCCGCCGGCTGACCGCCGGGTGCGTACCCTCGGCAACCGTGGAAGGTACCGAGGTCGAAGTCGAGGTCGGGGTAGGGCCGTGGCCGGGCGAGCCGCCGACCGATCCCCGGTACGACCCGGAACTGCTCAGCCACGGCGACCGGCGCAACGTCGTCGACCGGTACCGCTACTGGCGGCGCGAGGCGATCGTCGCCGACCTGGACCTGCGCCGGCACGACTTCCACGTGGCGATCGAGAACTGGCAGCACGACTTCAACATCGGCACCGTGGTCCGGAACGCCAACGCCTTCCTCGCCGCCGAGGTACACGTGGTGGGGCGGCGGCGCTGGAACCGGCGGGGCGCCATGGTCACCGACCGCTACCAGCACGTCCGGCACCACGAGACGATCGAGGCGTTCCTGGACTGGTGCCGGGCCGGCGACCTGCCGGTGATCGGCATCGACAACCTGCCCGGGTCGCGACCCCTGGAGAGCGCGGTGCTGCCGCGCCGCTGCGTACTGCTGTTCGGGCAGGAGGGCCCGGGGCTGTCCGAGCCGGCCCGGCTCGCCTGCTCGGCGGTCTTCTCCATCGCCCAGTACGGCTCGACCCGGTCGATCAACGCCGGGGTGGCCAGCGGCATCGCCATGCACGCCTGGATCCGCACGTACGGCGCGGAGCCGCCCGGCGAGACCGGCTGACCTGAGGCAAGGCGTCCCGACCGTACGCAGAACGACCGAAAAGGCCGGTTCGCCTTGACTCGGGGCACCGGTGCGGGGACTGTAGTTGTCGTGGGTGTCGCGGTCAGTTGTCCGCGTTGCGGCGGTCCGGTCAGAGCGCCGGACCTGATGCACACTGCCTGGCGGTGCCCGAACTGCGGCCCGGTCTGCCCGCTGCACGTCGCGGAGCACATCGGGCCGGAGATCGTCGCCAGCACCGTCGAGCGGATCATCGAGCAGCGCGACCCCGCCGGCCAGGAGAACGGCAGTCCAGGAGCCCGGGCCGGCGCCCCGCTGCCGCTCTGGTGCCCCTGGCCACTTCCGCAGGGCTGGACGATGACCGGGGTCGGCTGGGCCGGTGACGATCGTGGCGGCGTACGCGCGACCGCGGTGGCCTGCACCGGGCCGGACCCGCTCGGCGGCGGACCCGCCGACCTGGTGCTGGTCGCCGAGGAGCCGGGCGTCGGCCTGGGTACCAGGCTGGCCGGCACCACCGGGGTCGACCCGGGACCGCAACTCGCGGAGGCGCTGACCGATTCCGGCCCGGGATCCGCCGAGCGGATCGCGCACGCCAAGGTCAGGGCAGCCGGGCACCCGACTCCACTATGGTCAGTCAAATCTCCGACAGACCGGAGCGCGTACGCCGGTGAAGCTCGGGGGATCTGGCTCTATGCGATAGCCTGGCCGGCGAGTGCGGGTTACCTCCTCGCGGAAGACGTCGAACTCCACGACCTGACCGAGTGGACACCGCCCGAGCTCGTGTACGGTGCTCCGTCCCCCTACCTGCACGGGAGGGTCTGATATGGCCGGCCAGGCTGGGGCGGAGGGCGTATGTGGATTATTTCCCGCAGGACACCCGACTGATACTCTGGGTTTTGCCGGGGTTCGCAACCCGGTGCCGCACGGAGGGATGGCCCGCCATGGTTAAAAAGGTCCTCACCTGGGGCGGTATCGCCTTCCTGGTTTTCTTCATCGCCTACCAGCCCTCCTCCGCGGCCGACGTCTTCAAGTCGCTGGGTGGCAGCCTGCTGGACGTTGCCCAGGGCTTCGGCGACTTCTTCACCGACCTCGTCGCTTAATCGCCCATGGGCAATCCGTCGGGTGAACCCCCTGAGCCCGAGGACGACGACGAACGTCGACGGCGCGAGCGGGACACCGAGCCGATCCCCCGGGTCCGACCCGATGACGGGCCGGAGTTCGGCACCGGGCCGGACTACTCCGACGGGCCCTCCTATTCGGACGGGCCGGCCTACTCGGACGACATCGGCTACGGCGAGCGCCGGGCCGGCACCCGGGGCTGGGTCCGGGATCCGGACCAGGGCCCGGAGATCTCCGAGGAGGAACTCGCCGGGCTCCGGGTCGACGCCTCGGGGATGCCGCTCGGCCCGCGCCGGGTCCTGCCGCTGGAGGACGAGCCGACCTCGCTGGTGGCCCGCTACCTCTTCCCGACGGAGCGCTACCGGGGTGAGTGGAAGCGGCACAAGATCTACCTGGCCACCCCGCTGCTGATCGGGCTGCTCGCCACCTTCGTGCTCGGCTACCTCTCCGGCTTCCTCGCCGGCCAGGAGGTCGGCGCGCTGACCACCGTCGCGGTGCTGATCTGGCTCGGCATCATGGGCTGGGTCGCCTGGAAGGTGGCGGACTGGTATTTCGACCGCTTCATCCTGACCAACAAGCGGGTGATGGTGGTCAACGGGATCATCACCCGACAGGTCGCGATGATGCCGCTGCTGCGGGTCACCGACATGAAGTATGAGCAGTCCCCACTCGGCCGGGCCCTCAACTACGGCACCTTCGTGCTGGAGTCGGCCGGTCAGGAGCAGGCGCTTCGGGAGATCAAGTATCTTCCCAACCCCAACGAGCTCTACCTGCGCGTGGTCGAGGAGATGTACGAGCCGCAGGCGGTCGAGGCGCGGCTGGGCAAGGAGGCCGAGGAGGCCAAGGCCGAGGACGGGGCCTGACGACCGGCCCGGCGCGGGAGGGTGCGGGTGTGATGCTGGCGACGCCACGGGCGGCACCGGTGCGCAACCGGCGATCCCCTGCCCGAACATCGAGCTGAATCGCACCTTTCCGCCGTAGACCTGCGGGTCCGGCTTGTGGCAGCCTTCTGAATTGGCACCGGCGGGGGGAGGCGGGAGTGGCGCCGAAGCACTCGGTGGACGAGGAGTTCCGCGAATTCGTCGCGGTCCGCTCGGCAGCCCTGCTGCGTACGGCGTACCTGTTGGCCGGGGACTGGGCGACCGCCGAGGACCTGTTGCAGACCGCGTTGACCAAGACGTACCTGGCCTGGAAGCGGCTCGGTGAGATCGAGGCGGTCGAGCCGTACGCCCGACGGGTCCTGATCAACACGGCGACAAGTTGGTGGCGACGGCGCTGGCACGGCGAGCGCCCCACCGAGGTGCTGCCGGAGCGACCCGCCCCGGACCAGATCGAGGAGCAGCTCGAACGCGACCGGCTGTGGCGGCACGTCCGCACCCTGCCGGTCCGGCAGCGGGCCGTCCTGGTGCTGCGGTTCTACGAGGATCTCTCCGAGGCGCAGACGGCCGCGTTGCTCGACATCTCGCCGGGCACGGTGAAGAGCCAGACCTCCCGGGCCCTCTCCACGCTCCGCCGTCGCCTCGGTGCCGAGGCCGACAGCCGGGTGCCGCAGGACGAGCAGAAGTTGGCCCCCGTACCCGCCGGAGAGGCCGACGGCGACGGCGGCCGGCTCGGGTCCGCGCAGCCGGCGTTCGACCAACGCCCGGTCACCCCGCCGGAGCTGCCCAGACCGCGCCAGGTCGGTGCCCGGCGGCCGGCCGCCCTGGCGGTGCCGCCCCCGCCCGTTCCGGCGGTCGGAGCGGAAGCGTGACGACCATGCTGGAAGATTCGCTGCGCGACATGTTCGCCGCCCAGGTCGACACACCGCCGGTGGCCGACGATCCGGCCGGCACCGTGATCCGGCGGGGCCGGGTCGCCCGCCGGCGCCGGGCCGTCGGCTCGCTGGTGGCGGTGGCTGCCGCGCTGGTACTGGTCACCGCCGGCGCCGCCTCGCTCGGCGGCGGATGGCCGCCCGACCGGCCGACGGCCGGGCCCGCCGCCGGCTTCGACGTGGACTCGCTGGCCGAGGTCACGGTCGGGCCGGTACAGCCGCCGGTCCCCGGCCAGGACACCGGGGTGGGACTCGACATCCGCAGTGGCGACCAGCTCTGGACCACTGACGGCCGGCGGCTGAGCCTGGCCGGTGTCGGCGAGGTGACCCGGGTGTACCGGGTGCCGGGCGGCTGGGTCTACGCCGGGGCCAAGCAGGTCAGGTTCCTCCGGCCCGACGGCACCTCGGTGGCGCTCAGCGGCGAGGACGACCGGTGGGCGCTGAGCACCGACGGCGACCGGTTGGCCTTCCAGCTCGACACGACGCTGTACATCGCCCGGGTCGGGGCGACCGGGCTGGCCCTGATGGACCACGTCGAGGTGCCCGCCGGCACCTGGCCGGTGGCGGTCACCGCCGACCGGGTGGTGGTCTCCGACGGATCCCGTGGCTACGGCTTCGTCGACCTGGCCCACCCGGCCCGGCAGCCGACCCGCAACGCCGACGTGACGGCGATCTACGGGGTACGCGGCGACGGCCTCGTCGGGCTGGTCCGGGAGGAGAGCGGCACCCGGCGCTGTCTGGCCAGCCTCACCCCGAGCAGCGGAAAACTGCAAGCTGTGCGCAGCGGCGGTTGCGGGCTGGGCCTGCGTGCCGAGGCCTCCGACGGCGGGCTCGCCCCGGACGGCCACTGGCTCGCCGAGCGGCGCGGCACCGAGGTCGTGCTGATCGAGGTCGACCGGGCGCTGGACGGCGGCAACGCGGTGGTTTCCTGCCCGGCGGCCGGTGACGTGCCCCCGGTCTGGGCCGACGACCGGACGGTGGTGACCGGGGACGACGAGCAGGTCGTACGCTGCCGCACCGACGGCACCGAGGAGACCGTGCCGCTGCCCGACGGCGTCTCGGCGGACTGGCAGCTCGTGCCGAGGCTGACCGCACCGGCCGACGGGCGGTGACCTCCGACCGCTCCCCGAGCGCTGCCGGAGCACCGACGGCTGCCGGTAACCTCGGCCCGTGACGTCCCGCCAGCCCGAGGCACCCGACACCGGAAGCCGGCTCCGGATCGACCTGCACGCCCACTCGACCGCCAGCGACGGCACCCTCACCCCGGAGGAACTCGTCCGGGCCGCGCGGGCGACCGGACTCGACGTACTGGCCATCACCGACCACGACACCACCGGAGGCTGGGAGCGGGCCGCCGCCGCCCGGCCGCCGGGACTCACCCTGGTCCGGGGCGCCGAACTCTCCTGCCGCTGGTACGGCACCGAGCCGCCGATCCCGCTGCACCTGCTCGGCTACCTCTTCGACCCGGAGTCGCCGGAGCTGGCCGCCGAGCTGGCCCGGGTACGCGCCGCCCGGGAGGTACGCGGCGAGCGCATCGTCGCGCTGCTCCGGGCCGACGGCATCGACGTCGACTGGGCGGAGATCCGGGCTGCTGCCGCCGGTGGCACGGTGGGCCGGCCGCACATCGCGCAGGCACTGATCCGGGCCGGGCTGGTGGCGACGACCGCCGAGGCCTTCACCCCGAACTGGCTCGGCGAGCGCTACCGGCTGCCCAAGGACGACATCGACGTGTTCCGGGCGGTCCGGCTGGTCCGGCAGGCCGGCGGGGTGCCGGTGATGGCCCATCCGAGGGCGACCAGACGGGGGCGGATCGTGCCCGACTCGTTGATCATCGAGTTGGCCGCGGCCGGGCTGGCCGGGCTGGAGGCGGAACACGAGGACCACTCCCCGGCCGAACGGGACGCCGTACGGGCGCTCGCCGCCGAGCTGGGGCTGCTGGTCACCGGCTCGTCCGACTTCCACGGTGCGCACAAGACCGTGCGGCTCGGCGCGTACACCACGGAGGTCGAGGCGTACGAGCGGATCCTCGCGGCGGGCAGCGGGGTCGGCGTACTGGCCGACCCGGGCTGACCTCGGCGGACGCCGCCCGGCGCCCGGTTAACGTGATCACGTGAACATGAAGCTGCTCGGCGAGGTCATGCTGACCCTGCTGGTGATCACCGACCCACCGGGCATGGTGCCGATCTTCCTCGCCCTGACCGGCCAGATGCCGGCCCGGGACCGGGTACGCGCCGCGTGGCAGGCGGTGGCGCTCGCCCTCGGGGTGATCGTCGTGTTCGCGGTCGCCGGGCAGACTCTGCTGGACTACCTGCACATCGACCTGCCGGCCTTGCAGGGCGCCGGTGGCCTGCTGCTGGTGCTGGTCGCGCTGGAACTGCTCACCGGCAAGGCCGACGACCCCAGCCAGCAGAACACCTCGAACATCGCCCTGGTGCCCCTCGGTACGCCCCTGCTGGCCGGTCCCGGCGCGATCGTCGCCACCATGCTCTTCGTGCAACGGGCCGACGGTACGGCCGACTACCTGGCGATCTCGGTCGGCATCGTCGCGGTGATGGCCGCGGTCTGGCTGATCCTACGCTTCTCCGGGATCGTGGTCAGGGTGCTCCGGCCGGCCGGGATCGAGGTGCTGACCCGGATCGCCGGGCTGCTGCTCGCCGCGATCGCGGTGCAGTTGATCGCCGACTCGGTCGCCGCCTTCGTCACCGCGCACCTCGGCGCCTCCTGACCGCGGTTTCCGGTGCCCCTCGCGGTCGGGGAACTCCCGGCGACGGGTGACCACCCCGCGTCCCGCTGCCGATTCGGCGGGCCCGACCGCTCTCGCCGTCTGGCGGGTGGGGGGTGGCGGATCGACGGAGGTGTCGGACCGACATGGCAGGATCGGTGCGTGCGAAGGCCATCGTCCGCCGGCAACCGGACTCCTCGACCGCGTGGCGCCCAACCCGAGCAGTTGGGGTTCGAGGGGATGCCCGAGCGCCTCTTCGTCTGCACGCCGAGCAAGCTCGGCGCGTACACGGACTGCCCGCGCCGCTACCGCTACTCCTATGTCGACCGGCCCGCGCCGCCCAAGGGGCCGCCCTGGGCACACAACTCACTCGGCGCGAGCGTGCACACCGCACTCCGCAACTGGTATGCGTCGCCGCCCGACCGCCGCCGTCCGGAGGCGCTGCCGACCCTGCTCAAGGGCACCTGGGTCCGGGAGGGCTACCGCGACGAGGAGCAGGAGCGGGCGGTGTTCCGCCGGGCTCTGGAGTGGCTGGAGTCCTACGTGGAGACGCTCGACCCCGGTGACGAGCCGCTGGGGGTGGAGCGGGTGGTGGCGGTCAAGACCTCCGTGTTGGCGTTCAACGGTCGCGCCGACCGGATCGACTCGCGTCCGGGCCCGGACGGCCCGGAGTTGGTGATCGTCGACTACAAGACCGGGCGGAGCGGGTTGGACTCCGACGACGCCCGTGGCTCCCAGGCGCTCGCGCTCTACGCCTACGCCGCCGAGCGGGTCTTCCGGAAGCCGTGCCGGCGGGTGGAGTTGCACCACCTGCCGACCCGGACGGTGGCCGGGCACGACCACACCGAGGAGTCGCTCGCCCGGCAACTCGCCCGGGCCGAGGACACCGCGCGGGACATCGTCGCCGCCGAGCGGGCGGTCGCCGACGGCACCGACCCGGACGAGGCGTTCCCGGTCGCGCCGGGCATCCGGTGTGGCTGGTGCGACTACCGCCGCAGTTGCCCGGCCGGCGCGGACGCCCCGGATCGCGAGCCCTGGTCAGCGGTGGAACGGGCACTCGCACCCGCCGACCCGGGCGAGGGCGGGCCCGCCGGGACGGCGTGACACGGCAGCCGGAATCGTGAGACGGCAGCCGGCATCGTGACACGGCAGCCGGCACTTGGCGCGGACAAGCCCGGGAGCGGGCGTCCGAGTAGTCGGCGAGAGCAGTCAGTCGTCGGTGGCTCGGCGCAACTGGCAGCTCGGGCAGAGACCCCAGTAGGTGACCTCGGCCTCGTCGACCTCGAAGCCGTACGCGCTCACCGGGTCGAGGCAGGGTGCGGAGCCGACCGCGCAGTCCACGTCGGCGATCTCGCCACAGCCCCGGCAGACGACGTGATGGTGGTTGTCGCCGACCCGCGCCTCGTAGCGGGCGGGCGATCCGGCCGGCTCGATCCGGCGGGAGAGCCCGGCCCGGGAAAGCGCGCCGAGCACGTCGTAGATCGCCTGGGTGGAGACCGAGTCGAGGCGTTCCCGGACCCGCTGGGTGATCTCTTCCACCTCCAGGTGCCCGCCACCGGCCAGTACGTCGAGGACGGCGAGGCGCGGCCGGGTGACCCGAAGGCCCCTCGACCGGAGCAGTTCCTCGCCAGTCATCCCACTATCACAGCACGTCGATGGGACCCCAACAAGGCGGATGCGGGCCGATCGTGGTCACCGCCACACGGCGAGCCGGCAGGTCGCACCGGAGATGGAACCTGAGTGAACCGGGACGGCTCGATGCTCGTGTACCGGTATAGATCGCGGATGACGTGATCGAATTCTCGTACCGTCAGGGTCTCCCGTCGGGAGCGGTAGCAAGGAGGCGTCGGTGTTCAGGGAAGTCATGGGTCTCCCCGCCCACGCGCTGCTGGTGCACGCGGCCGTCGTCTTCGTGCCACTGCTCGCGTTGGTCTCCACCGGGTACGCCGTACTGGCCCGGTCCCGGTTCCGCAGCCGGCTCGACTGGGCGGCGGGGGTACTGGCGGTGGTCGCACCGGTCGCCGCCTTCTTCGCGGTGCAGAGCGGCGAGGAGCTGCAGGAGGTGCTGGTCGCCAAGAACTACGGCCCGGAGATCCTCCAGAAGGTGGAGGAGCATCAGGGCTACGGCGAACTGACGTTGTGGTGGAGCCTCGCCCTCGGTGTGGTGACGCTGGTGCTGCTCGTGGTGACCAGCCCCCGGGCCCGGACCCGGTCCGTGCCGGGTTGGCTCGGCCTGCTACTCGGCGCGGTCGTGGTGGTGCTCGCCGCGCTGAACGTCTGGTACGTCTATCTCACCGGCGACACCGGCGCCGAGGCGGTCTGGCAGGGCGTCATCTAACCCGCAGACCGACAACTGCCGCGCCCCCCGCCCGGCCGGCGCCCACCCGAGCGTCGGGTCAGAACAGGGCTCGGGAGCAGAGCAGGCACATCAGCACCAGCACCACCGCGCCGCCCACCAGGCCGACGCCGTAGGTCAGCGTCCGGGCGCTCCCCTCCTCGGCGTCCAGGGCGGCGTGGTCCTGGGCCGGCAGTGCCCGTGGCGGTGCCGGCCGTACGTGCAGCGGCGGACGCCAACCCGGCGGTGGGGTGGTACTCGGCGGCGGGCCGGGGTAGTGGATCCCGGGTCGTACCGGCGGCGTGGCGGGCTCTGCCGTGGACTCCGGGCTGTCGGCGGGTGGTCCGGTGGGTCGACGCCAGAAGGCGTCATCGGCGGAGTTCCCGCTCTGCGTCGTCACGCTGTCCGACGCTACCAACCGGAGCCGTTTCCGGCCCCTTGCCCGCTGTCACCGGCGGACTGTGGACCGGCTGCCCCGGGTACGCTTGCCGGGTGTCGGGGACGGAGCAGCAGCGCACCACCGGGGTCGGGCGGGATGACGACCGGCCGGTCAAGCTGACCGGTGACTACCGGGTGCTGCCGGAGCAGTCCGTGGACGACACCGACCGAGGCTGGGGCGAGCGGCCGGACTCCAACGACGAACGGTTGTTGGCCGAGCGCCCGCCGCACTGGGAATGACCCGCCTGCGCCGAAGCGCCTGCGATTGATCGACCGCGTCGTTCCGGGCCACTGGCCACCGGCGTAGTGCCTGCTGCTGGTCACCGGCGTAGTGCCGGCGGTTGATCACCGGCTCCGTGCCGGGCGGCTGGTCACCGGCTCCGTGCTGGGCGGCTGGTCACCGGCCTGCGGCTGTGACGGTGGCTACGAACGAACGATGATCGCGAAGCGGGTGGATTCCGGCATCCCGACCGCGCGGTGGGCCTGGTCCGGGCGGAGCGCCAGGTAGACGGCGCTGGCCGCGCCGTCGGTCTGGCCGGGACCCAGCACGTCGAGCACCAGTACCCGGGTTGCCAGGACGGTCGGCTTCGGTGCCCGGCCCGCCTGGTCACCGCCGGGTGCCGCGAGGAGATCCACCCGGGCTCCCGGCCGGGCCACCGTCAGCGCGGCCGGCTCGGCGAGCCGGATCGGCACCCCCACGGTCCCCGCCGGCACCGGCATCCCCGAGTCGCCCGGGGCTACCGTGCCACCGGGTCCAGCCGGCGACCCGCTGGGCCGCTCCGCCGGCCCGCTCCCCGGCGCCGGACTCGCGCCGGCCGACCCGGTGGACGCCGGTCCGCCGGATTCGGCGGGGTCGGCCTTGCCCCCGCTGGCACCGGCCGACGGCGCGGGGCAGGGCGACATCGGCTCGCGTAGGTAGAGCGCGCCGAGCGCGAGCGCCAACAGGGCGGCGACCAGCATCCAGCGGAGTATCGAGCCGGCACCCGGTCGTGACCAGCGGGTCGGGCTCAGCGTGGCATCGCGACGGGTGGGCGTACGGTCGAGCGCCACGGCGAACCTCCCTCGGCCCGGCGGCGCCAGTGGGGTCGGCGTCGTCCGGTGCGCAGCAGGCTAGGCGAGGGCGCCTGGGGGAGGCAGTCGACGATTCACGCCCTGTGGATAACTCGGGGGGTTGTGGATAACTCCACTGACCCCGGCCAGGCGCATTCGCCCAGGCCGCCCCGCCGGGAGACGGAGGGGTCGGCGAAGCGACCTGCCGGCCACCGTGTCGACGGCGGACGAGCCGGCCTTCTCCCAGCCCCGGCAGATGCGCTGGTTGCAGATGCGCTGGTTGGAGGTCGTCAGGTCGTGCTGGTCGAGGAGGAGGACGTCGCCTTCGGCTTGCTGCCGGACCCGCTCGACGCGCCGTTGGTCGAGCCGGATCCGCCGCCGCTGGTGGAGCTGGACGTGCCGCCGCTGGTCGAGCCCGAGTCGCCGCCGGAGCCGGTCTTCGCGGAGTCGCTCTTCGACGAGTCGGACTTGGCCGCCGTGGAGCTGCCGGCCCCTTCCGAGCCGTTGCTCCGGGAGTCGGTCCGATAGAAGCCGGAGCCCTTGAAGACGATGCCCACGGAGTTGAAGAGCTTGCGCAGGCGACCCTCGCACGCCGGGCACTCGGTCAACGGCTCATCGGTGAAGGACTGCACCGCCTCGAGCTGGTGGCCGCACTCGGTGCAGGCGTACTGGTAGGTGGGCACGTTCCCCTCCGGATCTTGCAAGTCTGTTGGCACTCGACGTATCCGAGTGCCAATGGTGCGGCATCGTACCCGTTTTCGTCTAGCCAAAGTGTCCGGGCCGACGCCGGGGAACCCGGACCCGCGACCGGTCAACCGGACACCACCGGCTGGAGTCCACCGGAAGGGGTGATCACGGCCCGTACCGGACAGTCATGATCCATCGCCGGGACCGAGTCGATCAACTCGCCGTCGTGCAACAGCGCCACCGTGAGGACCCCGGGAGCGGCCCGGGCGAGGGCACGGTCGTACGAGCCGCCGCCGCGACCGAGCCGGACGCCGCGCCGGTCGACCGCCACCGCCGGTACGACGACCAGCTCCGCCGAGCCGATCGCGCCCCGACCGAGCCGGTCGGTGGCGGGCTCCCGCAGCCCTCGGCCGGCCGCGACCAGGCAGCCCGGTCCGGCGTACGGCGCCCAGTCCAGGTCGAGGTCGGGGCGGAGTACCGGCAGCAGGAGCTGTGCACCCGGTCCCAGCGCCCCGGCCAGCTCGTCCGGCAACTCCGCTCCGCCCGGCTCACTGCCGACCGGCACGTAGCCGGTGACCAGGCGCGGTCGTACCCGCTGGGCCAGGGTGCGGAGTTCGGCCCGGACACGCTCGGCGGCGGCCAGTCGGGCCGGAGCCGACAGCGCCCGGCGCCGGGCCAGCATGGTGGCCCGGAGCGCGCTCTTGCGCGGGCCGACACCTTCATCCGAAAAATCCGGCACGTAACACTCCCGGGGGCAGGCCGGTTAACCATTGCGGTTGGGTCAGCATCGCAGCATCGGGTGCCGAGCTTCCGGGGGGATGAGTGACGCTGCGTGGACGCTTGACCACAGCTTTCCTCGCCGTCGTGCTCGGGCCGGTGCTGCTCGGTGCGCTCTCCGTCGCCGGTACGGCCGCGACGGCGAGCCGCCATCAGGCCGAGCACCGGCTCAACCTCGCCGCCG
Organism: Plantactinospora sp. DSM 117369; assembly: GCF_053764795.1. Lineage (NCBI taxonomy): Bacteria > Bacillati > Actinomycetota > Actinomycetes > Micromonosporales > Micromonosporaceae > Plantactinospora > Plantactinospora sp. DSM 117369. The sequence goes on from NZ_CM132446.1 coordinate 842,827, forward strand.
ACGCCGTCCGTACCTCGATCGGCGCACTCTGCCAACAGTTGCATGCCACGGCCGGCGCGCTGGCCGTACTCGCCGATCCGGCCAGCCGGACCGGCGCGGCGGCCGAGGTGGTGGCGCGAGGGCTGGCGGACGGCGTGCTGATCACCGGCCCGGCCGGTGCGGTCGACTTCGTCACCCCGACGGCACCGGCCCGGCCCTGGGCCTTCTGCTCCGGGACGGCCGGCACCGGCCCGGCGCCTCGTGCCCTGGCGGCCCGGGTGGAACTCCGGGACCGGTCGGGGGCGGTGACCGGCGAGGTCTGGGCCGCACAGGTCCTCGACGCGGCGTTCGTCCGCCGGCTCGCCACCGCCAGCGGAACCGCGGTGACCCTGCTGCGGGAGGTGCCCGGGCCAGCGGCGACGTCTCCGGGCGCGCCGCCGTCGGGCCTCGTCGCGGCACCGGGCTCCGCACCCCCGGATCCCGGGGCCTCCGGTAGTCGTCCGCCCGGCACCGGCATCCCGGGCGTTGGTTCGTCCGTCGGTGGTGGTCCGGCTGGCAGCGTCTCCCCGGGCGTTGGTTCGTCCGTTGGTGGTGGTCCGGCTGGCAGTGCGGCGCCGGACGCGGGGCCGCAGGGGGCCGAGTCGCCGAGTACCGAGTCGAACGGTTCCCGGGCGGCCGTGCTCGCCGCCGCCCGGCGGATCTCCGGGGACAGGATCGTCCAGGCGAACGGGGGCCGGTACGTCCGCCGGGTCGGTCCGGCCCCCGGCCAGCCGTTGGCGCTGGTGCTCTCGGTGCCCCGCGATCCGCCGGTGGCCCGGTACGGACCCCTCGCGATCGTCGTACTGCTCGCCGGGGTGTTCGCGGTACTGGCCGCCGGCCGGCTGGCCCGGTCGACCACCCGGCCACTGGCCGAGCTGGCCCGGGCCGCCGACCGGGTCGCCGAGGGTGACCTGGCGACCCGGGTGCCGGTCCGGTCCCCGGACGAGGTCGGTCGGCTCGCCGACAGTTTCAACCGGATGACCCGGGAGGCGGAGTCCTACCTCCGGGCCCTGGTGATCAGCCGGCACCAGTTGCGTGACCAGCTCGCCGTGCTCGGCGACACCCTGGCCAGCTCACACGACCTGCACCGGATCTTCCAGTTGCTGCTCCGGGCCGCGATGGCGGCGACCGGGGCCCGGGCCGGGGTGGTGCTGCTGCTCGACCCGAGGACCGGAGTCCTGGTCAGCCAGTGCGCCGAAGGTCTCGACCGGCGCGGTGTCGGGCTCGGCCGACCGGCGTCGACCCGTGCACCGGCCGCACCCGCCAGCTCCGGCGGCACCGACCCGGCCGGCGACGGGAGCACCGACCCGGCGGGTGGTGGGCACACCGACCCGGCATGTGGTGGACCCACCGACCCGGCGGGCGGTGGCCCTACCGACCCGGCGGGCGGTGGAGCTACCGGGCCGGCGGGCGGTGGAGCTACCGGGCCGGCGGGCGGTGGAGCTACCGGGCCGGTGGACGGTCGGGGGAGCGGTTTCGCGGGAGCCCATCGGGATCGCCCGACCGACGACCGGCAGCGGCACGGCGATCCACCGGCGCTGCGGGTACCGCTCGGCAAGGGGCTGCTCGGCACGGTCGTGGCGACGGGTGAGCCGCGCCGGGGCCGGCTGGACCGGGACGGGCCGCGCCTCTACGGCCGCGAGCCGCGCTGCCGGACATACGTGGCCGTGCCGCTCCCGTCCTCCGGTACGGCCGGTCAGGTGCCGTATCCGGGGGCGGAGCCGGGGACCGGTACGCCGCCGCTGCGCCCGGCGACCGCTGGCGGCTGGCCGGGCACGGCCGCCGGGCCGGGTACCGGGCGTCCGGGGCTGACGTTCGGGGTGGGGCGGACGCCGGTCGGCGTACTGGCCCTCTATGACCGGCTCGGGGCGGACGAGTTCGACGACGTCGACCTGGTCACGCTGAGCACCTTCGCCGACCATGCGGCGGTGGCGCTGGAGAACGTCCGGATGCACGAGGAGGCGCAGCGGTTGTCGCTGACCGACCCGCTGACCGGGCTCTGGAACTACCGCTATCTCAAGGAGTCGATCCGGCGGGAGATCGAACGGGCCAGCCGGTTCGGCCGGATGCTCAGCGTGCTCGCCCTCGACCTCGACCGGTTCAAGGAGGTCAACGACACGTACGGGCACGCGGCCGGGGACGCGGTGCTGGCCGAGTTCGCCCAGCGGATCCGGGGTGCGATGCGGGAGGTGGATCTCGCCTTCCGCCAGGGCGGCGAGGAGTTCGTGGTGCTGCTGCCGGAGACGGATGCCCGGGGCGCGGCGACGGTGGCGGAGCGGCTGGGCGCGGCCGTCCGGGAGACCCCGATGGCGATCCGGCCCCGGCCCGGCGCGGTCACCCCGGTCGGGGCCCTGGTCTCGGTCACCGTGTCGATCGGCGTCGCCGTCTATCCCGATCACGCCGCCACCGGCCCGCAGTTGCTGGTCGCGGCCGATGAGGCGCTCTACGCGGCGAAGGCGGCGGGCCGGGACACGTACCAGATGGCCACCGCCGGTGGCCGGCTGACGGTCGAGGAGATCCCGGTCCGGGCCGGCGCGGCGACGCCGGACGACGGGCTTCCGTGGGCGGGTAGCCGGCCGACGCTCGGCGCGGGCGGCGGCTGGCCGACCCGGGCGGGGCGGCCGGGCGCGGACGGACCGGTCACCGCCGACGGCGGCCCGGACGGCGCGTTATCCGGGCCACAACCGCCGCGTCAGGGCCGTGGCCGATAGTCTCGCGACATGCCGGAGAACGCAGCTACCCCAGCCAACTCCTCGACGCCGACGGCCGGACGACGGGCGGTGAAGGCGGTCATCCCGGCCGCCGGCCTGGCGACCCGGTTCCTTCCCGCCACCAAGGTGGTGCCGAAGGAACTGCTGCCGGTCGTCGACCGTCCGGTGTTGCAGTACATCGTCGAGGAGGCTGCCCAGGCCGGTATCGACGACGTCCTGCTGATCACCGGCCGGGGCAAGACCGCGATGGTCGACCACTTCGACCGCCGGCCCGACCTGGAGGCGCGGCTGGAGGAGAAGGGCGACCCGGAACTGCTGGCCGCGGTGCGCCGGCCGGGAGAGCTGGCGCAGATCTACACCTGCCGCCAGCCGGAGCAGCTCGGTCTGGGCCACGCCGTCGGGTACGCCGAGACGCACGTCGGTGACCAGCCGTTCGCGGTCATGCTCGGCGACGAGTTCGTGAACCTCTCCGAGCCGCTGCTGCCGGCCATGCTGGATCTCCAGGCCCGGACCGGCGGCATCGTGCTGGCCTTCTTCGAGGTGCCGCCGGAGGAGACCAAGCGGTACGGCATCGCCTCGGTGGCGCCGGCCGACCGGAGCCTGGCCGACCTCGGCGAGGTGGTGGAGGTGACCGGGCTGGTGGAGAAGCCGAAGCCGGAGGACGCGCCGAGCAACCTGGCGGTGCTCGGCCGGTACGTGCTGCCCAGCGCGATCTTCGAGGCGATCGGGCGTACCGGAAAGGGCAGTGGCGGGGAGATCCAGCTCACCGACGCGATGGGTCTGCTGCTCAAGGAGGGTATGCCGGTGCACGCGATCGTCTACCGTGGCACCCGTTACGACACCGGCATGCCGCTGGGCTACCTGCAAACCGTGGTGCAACTGGCCTGCGAGCGCGAGGATCTCGGTGCGGAGTTCCGGCAGTGGCTGGGCGAGTTCGTCGCCTCCGACGCCGGCCGCCGCACATGACGCCCCCCTGCGAGGTGACGGTGTGACAGCGACGGCCGATGCCGAGGCGGCCGCCAACGAGCTGACGCCGCTCGCCGACTACCTGGGCAGCGTGCTGCGCAGGTTGCGGGCGCTTCCCCCGCTCGACCTCGACCTCACCCAGGCGTACGGCAACGTGCTCGCCGAGGACGTCGTCGCGCCGCACGCCTATCCGGCCTTCGACCAGGCGGCCATCGACGGATACGCGGCGCGCTGGGAGGACATCTCGGGAGCGGGGCGTACCGGTGGCACGGCGGGCGGGTACGGCCCGAGCCGGCTCGGCGATCCCCGCCCGGTGCGGCTGAACGTCGTCGGTGACCTCGGCGCGGCGAGTTGGCGGCCGGTGCGGCTGACCCCGGGAGCCTGCTTCTCGGTGGCGGCCGGCTCGCCGCTGCCGATCGCCGCCGACGTGGTGGTGCCGGTGGAGTGGACCGACCAGGGCATGGCGGCGGTGGAGATCTTCCGGACTCCGAAGCGCGGCTACGGGCTGCGCCGGGCCGGGGAGGAACTGCCGGCCGGTACCCTGCTGGCCCGCTCCGGCTCGTACATCTCGCCGGCCCTGGTCGCGGTCTTCGCGGCGACCGGCATCGGGCACGTGGTGGTCCGGCCCAGTCCCCGGGTGGTGATCGTGGCTACCGGTGACGAGCTGGTCGACGTCGGCCGGGCCAGCCAGCCGGGGCAGGTGGTGGACATCAACTCGCACGCGTTGACGGCGGCGGCTGCCGAGGTGGGCGCGTTGGCGTACCGGGTGGGCATCTGCGACGACGACCCGGAAGGGCTGCGCGGGCTGCTGGAGGACCAGACACTCCGGGCCGACCTGATCATCACGACGGGTGGTACCGGCGCCGGCCCGGGTGACATGATCCGCCGGGTACTGTCCCGCCGGGACGGTGGTCGGGCCAGCCCGGTGACCTTCATGGAGGTCGCCCTCTATCCCGGAAGCGCCCTCGGATTCGGTACGGTCGGAGCCGAGGAGGTGCCGGTGGTGTGTCTACCCGGTGAGCCCGGCGCGGCATTGATCGGCTTCGAGGTGCTGGCGAGGCCGGCGATCCAGTTGCTGGCCGGGGCCGAGCCGGTGTTCCGGCCCAGCGTGCGGGCACACCTGCTGGAGACGGTCTCCTCGCCGTCCGGGCTGCGGGAGTTCCGGCCGGCGCATGTGGCCGAGCGGCGCGGCGGCGGCTACACGGTGCAGCCGCTGCGCGGCGGGCCGTACACGCTCTCCGGGCTGGCCGAGGCGAACGGACTGATGGTGCTCGGCGAGCGGGTGACCAGCGCGGCGGCCGGCTCCACGGTGGACGTGCTGCTGCTGGACCGGCGCCGGTGACCGGGCTGCCGGGAACGGCGTGCGGAACGGTGTCGGGACGTCGATGAGGAGGCGCGGGTTGCCGACGGGACACCGGGCGTGAACCTTGCCACGACCCCGGGCTGGCCGGTCGTACTCCGGGACGGGGCGGTGTTGCTGCGCCCGTACCAGCGGTCGGACGCGGCGGCCTGGTCCGAGGTGCGCTGCGCCAACCAAGCCTGGCTGGCACCCTGGGAGTCGTCCCCGCCGGGGCGGTGGGACGAGATGAACTCTCCGGCCGCGTTCCGCTGGGTCTATCGCGACCAGCGCAAACAGGCGCGTCGCGGCGAGAGCATGCCATTCGCGGTCTGCCTGGTCGAGGGTGGTCGGGAGCGGTTGGTCGGGCACCTCAACCTGGGCAACATCGTGCGCCGGGCGTTCTGCTCGGCGTACGCCGGCTACTGGGTGGACGGCCGGGTGGCCGGGCGCGGCGTGATGCCGACCGCGATGGCGCTCGCCGTCGACCACGCGTTCGGGCCCGGTGGGCTGCACCGGATCGAGGTCAACATCCGGCCGGAGAACGGCCCGTCCCGGCGGGTGGTGGAGAAGCTGGGCTTCCGCGAGGAGGCGTACCACCCGCGATACATGCACATCGACGGCGCCTGGCGTGACCACATCGGGTACGCGATGACCAGCGAGGAGGTCATCCGGGAGGGCGGCCTGCTGGCCCGCTGGCACCGGCTGCGCGCCGCCGCCTCCTGACCCCGCGGCGTTGCCCCTGTTGATCTTCTTAGTCGCTGGTCGGCCGGCGCGCCGCACGATATTCCTGGTGTGTCCCCGTAACCTGAAGTAATCGGGACGTGCGGCAACGTCGGACGGACCCGCGCCGGCTCCGGGAGCTGGTCCGCGCCTGCCGTGGACGTACCCGGCGGTGCGGGAGGTGCTCGTCCGGTCGGTTGCCCCGAGGTGGGTGACGGGAGGGATGAGGGTGCCGGCCTCGGTGCTCCTCGCCGTCCTCGCCGCAGCCGGTCTGCTCGCCCTCGCGCCGGCACTGGTCCGCCGGTACGACGCCACGGAGCGGCTGGCCGCGGAGCGGGCGCAGTCGACGGCGCGGGTGCTCCAGCGCCGCCGACGGCGCCGGAGTGTCCCGGGCCGGCAGCCGGTGAACCCACCCCGCACTCGAATCATCACCCTGCGTGCCGGCGTTCCGCCCCCTGAGGCTGCGGGCGCCGAACCGGTCTCGCCGGCCGCCGGTCCCCGCACCCCGGTCTCCGGGCCGCCGGGGAACGGTCGGCGCAGCCGTCGACTGCGTTCGGTGCCCCGGACCCCGGGACCGGTCCGGCGGCGGCCACCGCCCGCCCGGCACACCCCGGCCGTCTACCGGCGGCGCCGGGTATTCGCCGCCCTGCTGCTGCTCAACTTCGTCGAGCTGGTCGGGGTGGTGCTGGTCAGCCCCGGCTTCTGGATCGGCTTCGCGGCCACCGGCGCGCTGCTGTGCGCGTACCTCGTACACCTGCGCAGCCGGGCCATCGCCGACCGCCGTCGGCGGCGGATGCAGGCCCGGGAGGCAGCCTGGCTGGCCGCCCGGCAGGCGGAGGTCCGGCGCGCCCAGGCCCGCCGGGCGCAGGCCCGCCGGGAGGCGCAGCGTCGCCTGGCGGCTCAGCGGGAAGCGGTACGCCGGGCGGCGCTGGGGATGAACCGGACGGCCGACCTGCCACCGGCGGCCAGTGGGGGCGGTCGGGCGGCGGGGTCGGTCTCCTACCGGCGGGCCGGTGGCCTGCGCGGGCGCCCCTACGAGGCCGGCGGACGGTGACCGGCGCCGGGTGACGTGTCGGCGGGGCTGGTTCGCGCTCGGACCGGCCGACCTGTTAGCCTTGGCGCCGGCCCGCCCTGTTGGTGGGTCGGTCAAGGGGCTGTGGCGCAGACCGGTAGCGCACCTCGTTCGCATCGAGGGGGTCAGGGGTTCAAATCCCCTCAGCTCCACCATCGAAGTAGCAGGTCAAGGGCGGTTTCTCGGAAGATCGAGAAGCCGCCCTTGATCATCTGACCGTCATCTGACCGGCGGACGGGTCCCGGACCGTGGCGGAGGAACTCAAGACCGGCGAGGCCATCGGCACCTTCCTGCTCTGGTCGATTCAGCCAGGACCTCGAAACGTCGGCGATCCTCGGCCCCGGCGCGCACCGAGGAACCCGGCCAGCGCGGCGAGGAGCGCGTTCGCGTACACCCTGGCCGGGTGGGCACCTGTTCCCGGGCCGCACAGGATCCGCACACGGGCCGCCCCGTGCGACGCCAACCGTGGTACTGAACTGGTGCCAATGGCAGCAATCGCGTGAGGAAGCCACCCGAGAGGACGCCCCGTGCAATCCCTGACATGCCCGACCACCGCGCCCCAACGAGAGCGATCACCAGGACGGGCCAGGCAGCGCCTGCTCGCCGCCGCCGGCCTGGCCACGCTGGGCCTGGCCACGCTGGGCCCGGTCGCCGTGCCGGCCCCCGCGCACGCCGGGGTGAGCCCGATCCCCGAAGCCGCGACGGGGGCACCCCGGGCCCTGGCGTATCCGGTCCCGGCCGGTGCGCTCTTCGTGTCGCCGGCCGGCAGCGACAGTGCCCCGGGCACGGAGAGCCAACCATTGCGTACGCTCACCGCCGCGGTCGCCAAGGTGGCCGCCGGCGGGACGATCGTGATGCGCGGTGGCGTCTACCGGGAGGGGATGGGCGGCGTCAACAAGCGGATCACCGTGCAGCCGTACCCGGACGAGAGTGTGCGGCTCAAGGGCTCGGACGTGATCTCGGCCTGGACGGCCGACGGCGGTGACTGGCGGGCCAGCACCTGGGTCTCGCCGCTCTGCCAGACCTGCTACGACGCGGACGCCATCGATCCGGCGTACCCGTTGGCGGGCAGACCCGACCAGGTGTTCCGGGACGGCGCACCGCTGCGCCAGGTCGGATCGCGGGCCGAGGTGGTGCCGGGCACCTTCTTCGTCGACCCGACCAGCAAGGCGCTGTACGTGGGTGACAACCCCACCGGCGCGGTGGTGGAGGCGTCGGTCCGGTGGCGGGCCATGCTGCTCAACCCGGGCGCGGCCGGCAGCGTGATCCGCGGCCTCACCTTCACCGAGTACGCACCACACTGGAACGAGGACCAACTCGCGGTGCTGATCGTGAACGCACCGGACGCGGTGATCGACAACAACGTCCTCACCCGCAGCGCGGGCCGGGCACTCGGGATCTACAACACCGGGATCACGGTCACCGGCAACCAGGTGGTCGACAATGGCGGCGCGGGAGGGAACTTCAACCGGGCGCACGACGTACTGGTGACGGGCAACACGTTCAGCCGCAACAACACCGCCCGGTTCGCGGTGTCGACCTGTACCTACGCCTGCACCATGGCCGGGCTCAAGATGGCGCACACCGCCCGGCCGACCGTGCGGGACAACGTCTTCGCCGACAACCACGGCACCGGCTACTGGTGCGACCTGGGGTGCACCGACGGAGCCATCAGCGGCAACACCGTCGTGAACAACGCCAACAACGGCATCTACTGGGAGGTCTCGGCCCGTGCCACGATCACGGGCAACCAGATCGACGGCAACGGGCGGGGTATCAAGGTGTCCGGCTCCGACCACGTGTCGATAACCGGCAACCGGTTCTCCGGCAACCGGACCCAGCTCGGCGTCTACGACGACGCGCGGTCCCCCTCCACCGACTCGTACTCGGCCGGTCTGGGGCTGACCTGGAACACCACCGACACCGTAATCACCTCGAACACCGTGCACGGGACGTCGGCGACCACCCGGTTGATGGAGACGAACCGTACCGCACAGGTCAACGCCGCCCAGATGATCGGGCGGGCGACCGGGAACACCGTGTCGGGGAACCAGAGCATCCACTGGTGCCCGTCGAGCACCTGCACCCAGTACACCACGATCGCGGCGTTCGCCGCCGCCACCGGCATCCCGTTCGGATCCGTCGGCACCCCGACTCCGACCAACCACCTGACCGACCCGGGCTTCGAGGCGAGCCCGCCGGTCTGGGGCACCTTCGGCCCGGCCACCGTGCTCACCCCGGTCGGTACCGCGCGCAGCGGCGCCCGGGCGCTCCAGATAGGCACCACCGGTACGCCCCCGGTCACCGCCGGTGCCACCAGCCCCAACCCGCAAACGCGCACGGTAGCCGGCCGGACCTACTCGGCGTCCTGTTGGGTACGGTCGGCCAGCCCGGTCACCGCGCGGGTCCGGGTGCAGGAGTACACCCCGGACTGGCAGTCGGTCACCGGGCCGACCGAGTCGGCGGGGGTGGCACTGGGCGACCCGAACACCTGGTATCAGGTGGCCCTGACCCACACCGCCACGACCAGCGACAACCTGCTGCCGCTCAGTGTCCTGTCGCACAACCTGACCCCGGGCGGTCCCACGTTGCTCGTCGACGACTGCACGCTGACCAGCTGACCGACTGACCGCAAACGGTGCTGCGCCGGGAGATCGTCTCCCGGCCCAGCACCGTTGCCGCCTCTCGCCGTCCGGGCCGCCAGCCAGCAGGTCGCCCTGAGCGCCGCGCTGTTGACCGCATAGATCTTCATGGCTAGAGTCTGCGCGACGCGGGCCGAAGGAGAGGTGTCGCCATCACACCGCTGTCTCTCCCGCAACCACCGGCACGGCGAGCGGCGGAGTTCGGCCGGGACGCGCTCATCGTCTGCGAGAGCCTGGTCCGGATCTACCAGACCGGGTCGATCGAGGTACAGGCGTTGCAGGGGCTGGACCTCGTCGTACAGAGCGGCGAGATGGTCGCCGTCGTCGGGGCGTCCGGGTCGGGCAAGTCGACGCTGCTCTCCATCCTCGCCGGAATCGACGCCCCCACCGCCGGGCGGGCCCGCGTCGACCGGTGGGACCTGCTGGCGATGTCCCGGGCCGACCGCGTCCGCTACCGGCGGCACACCGTCGGGTTCGTCCGGCAGCAGAGCACGAGCAATCTCGTGCCCTACCTGACCGCGCGGCAGATGGTCGACCTGCCGATGACCGCGGCCCGCACGCCGGCCAGTACCCGCCGCGCCCGCGCCGCCGAACTGCTGGACGCCCTCGGTGTCGCCGACTGCGCCGACCGGCGTCCCGCGCAGATGTCGGGCGGGCAGCAGATGCGGGTCGCCGTCGCGGTCGCCCTCGCCAACCAGCCCCGGGTGCTGCTGGCCGACGAGCCGACCGGCGAGCTGGACACCGCCACCTCGGCGGAGGTTCTCGGGGCGCTGCGGGACGTCAACCGGCAGCTCGGCGTCACCGTCGTCGTCGTGACCCACGATCCCGAGGTCAGCGGCAAGGTCGAGCGGACAGTGGCGATCCGCGACGGGCGTACCAGCAGCGAGGTGTTGCGCCGTGCGGCGACCGGCGCCGACGGCGACGTGCGGGTGGTCGCCGAGGAGTACGCCGTGATGGATCGTGCCGGGCGGGTCCAGGTGCCGCGCGAGTACCGCGAGGCGCTGGCGTTGACCAGGCGGGTCCGGCTCGCCCTGGAGGCCGACCACGTCGCGATCCGCCCCGACCTCGCCGAGCCCGCATGAGCGAGCGCAGCGAGCGAATCATCGGACTCAGTGCCAATGTGTCTCATGTCGGCACGGAGCGCAGCGGAGTGCCGGCATGAGCGAGCGCAGCGAGCGAATCATCGGACTCAGTGCCGATGTGTCTCATGTCGGCACGGAGCGCAGCGGAGTGCCGGCATGAGCGAGCGCAGCGAGCGAATCATCGGACTCAGTGCCGATGTGTCTCATGTCGGCACGGAGCGCAGCGGAGTGCCGGCATGAGCGCCGACCCGCTGGTCACCGTACGCGGCGTCCGGCGGAGCTTCGGTGTCGGGCCGACGGTCGTACACGCGCTACGGGACGTGTCGTTCGACGTCGACGCCGGCACGATGGTCGCCCTGGTCGGCCGCTCCGGCTCCGGCAAGACCACCCTGCTCAACATCGTCGGCGGGCTGGACCGGCCGGACTCCGGCACCGTCGTCGTCGACGGCACCGAGGTGACCACCCTCGACGAGGACGGCCTCTCCCGGCTACGACGCGCGACGGTCGGCTACGTGTTCCAGACGTTCGGACTGATCCCGGTGCTGTCGGCCGCGGAGAACGTCGGCGCACCGCTGCGCCTGGCCCGTACCCCGGTGGCGGAGCGCGAGCGCCGGGTCGAGCTGCTGCTGGAACTGGTGGGCCTGGCCGACCACGCCCAGCAGCGTCCCGGCGAACTCTCCGGCGGCCAGCAGCAGCGAGTGGCGATCGCCCGGGCCCTGGCCGCGTCACCACGGCTGCTGATCGCCGACGAGCCGACCGGGCAACTGGACGCCGAGACGGGCCTGTCGGTGATGTCGTTGCTGCGTGCCGTGGTGGAGTCCGAGGGTGTCACGGCACTGGTTTCCACGCACGACCCGGTGATGATGGCGCTGGCGGACCGGGTGATCCGGATCCAGGACGGCCGGCTCGACGACGAGCCCGACGGGCTGGCATCCCGGTGACGGCCCGGGGCGGCGGATGCTGAGGCTGCTCGGGCTCCGTGCCCGCGCCCAGTGGCCGCTGCTCGCGGCTCTGCTGGCGGTCGTCGTGCTCGGCGCGACCCTGCTCGGCACCTGCGCCCTGCTGGTGACCGGTACCGCAGATCGGGCGTTCGAGGTCGCCGCGGCCCGGGCCGCTCCCGGCGACGTCGGCGTCACCGCCTACACCGTCACCGTGCGGGGCACCCACGCCAGCTCGGTGGCCGCCGATACCCGCGAACTGTTGACCTCGACCCTCGCCCCGTTCTCCGCGACGACGGCCACGCGGGCGTCGTCCGCGTTCCGCACGCTGCCGGAGCAGCTGGCCGGACGGACCGACGTCCTGACCGAGACGTACCTGTCGGCAATGGATGACCTGCCGGCCCGTGCCGCGCTGGTCGACGGACGCTGGCCACAGGCCGCCGGTGGGGCCACGTCGCTGGAGGCCGTGCTGCTCGAACCCACCGCGCGGCGGCTCGATCTCGGCCTCGGCAGTCGCGTCCGGCTCGGCGCGGAGTTGACCGACGAGCCCGCCCCGGCGGTCGACGTGACCGTGGTCGGCGTCGTACGCCCGCTGCCCGGCACCGGGTGGGACCGTGACCCGCTCGGCGGGGCCGGCTACGATCTCGCGTTCAGCGACGGGCGCCAACCGCAGTTGGTGCACGCCTACGGTCCGGTCATCGTCGATCTCGCCGACCTGCTCTCCGGCGGCCACACCATCGACCGGATGGAGATCACCGCCCAACCGGACCTCTCCAGTCCCGCCCGCCACGACCTGGAAACCGTCGCCGGGGCCGTACGCGGCGCCGACCGCCGGCTGGCCGGGATCCTCGGCGACCGGGTGCGGATCGAGAACCTCGCCTCGCGGCTGCCACAGACGCTGCTGGCCGCCCGTGAACAGCAGCGGGTCACCGCCGCCACGGTGCTCGCCGTCGCCCTGCTCGGCGGTGTACTGACCGCGACCGCCCTGGCCCTCGCCGGACGGCTCGCTGCCGGAATACGCGCCGAGGAGACCGGCCTGCTGTCGACACTGGGCTTCGGCCGTGGCCAGCTCGCCGCCGTGTCGGCTGTCGAGGGCGGTACGCTCGCGCTGCTCGCCGCCGCGCTCGCGGTCCCCGCCTCGTCCCTGCTGCATTCCGGCCTGACCCGGCTACCACCGCTGGCGGGCGCCGGCCTCGCCGGGCCACCGGGGGTGACCGCCCCGCAGCTGCTCGTCATCGTCGGCGGCGTACTGGTGCTCGCAGCGGTACTCATGGTCCTCGCCGCCCGGCCGGTCGCCGTGGCCGGCGGCCGACGCGACCCGCGCGGGCTGCTCGCCCGGTCCGGCGCAGACGTCCTGCTCGTGGCGTTCGGCGCGGTCGGGCTCTGGCAGCTGCACGCCCAGGCCGCCGGCGCCGACAGCCGGGTCGACGCCGTCCGGGTTGTCGCGCCCACGCTGCTGCTGGCCGCCGGCGCCGCGCTGGCCCTGCGCCTGATACCGCCCGCGTTGCACGCTGCCGAGCGGCTGGCCCGCCGTGCCCAGGGACTGGCGCTTCCGCTTGCCGCGTTCGAGGCCGCCCGCCGGCCCCAGGCGGTCGCCGCCAGCCTGCTGATCGGCCTTGCCTGCGGAGCCGGCACCTTCGCAGTCGCCTTCGACGCCACCTGGGAACGGTCGCAGTACGACCAGGCCGACCTCTCGATCGGCACCGACCTGGCGATCGCGCTGACGGCCCCGCCGGTCGCCGGGCAGGGCGCGGCGGTCAGCGGGGCGACCGGGGGAGCGGTGAGCCCGGCCGCCGAGCGGGGCGTCGCCATCGGCCAGTGGCTCGGCACGGCCGGCGACGCGCCCCGGCTGGTGGCCGTGGACACCGGCCGCGCCGGGACGCTGCTGCGCGGGCGGCTGGACGGCGACCGTAGCTGGGCGGAGGTGGGCGCCGCACTGGCGCCGCCGTCCCGGGCCGTCGGAGTTGCCGTCCCGGCCGGTACCGCCCTCGCCCTGACCGGTACGGCGACCGGTTCGACCCCGGTCGTGGTGACCCCCAGGCTGGTGTTCCAGGACGCCACGGGCCTGCGGACGACCTGCACCGGCGAACTCGTCCCGCTCGACGGCGCGGTACACCGGCTACCGGAGTGCGTGCCGGCCGACGGTCTGGAACTGGTCGCGCTCTCCCTGCCGATCGCGGCCGATCCGTCCGCCGGTCCGGCCGGTCCCGAGCGCAGCCACGTCGCCGTGACGCTGATGGTTCCCGGGGCGTCGGCCCGGAACGGCGCACCGCCGTGGACGGCCACCTCCGCCCCGCCCGCACCCGAACAGCTCACGGATTCGGCCGTCGCGCTCGCCGGCACCGCCTCGGGCATCGAGTTGAGAATGACGACGACCGTCCAGCTCAGCGGCGCTCAGATCGCCGCCCGTGACCTCGTCGCGACCGCCTTCCCCGCGCCCGGACCGATACCCGTGGCCGTCTCGGCCCGCCTCCTCGACGAACTCGGGGTGCACCGCGGCTCCCCGCTCAGCATCGGCGTCGGCGCCTCGGCCGTTTCCGTCGTCGTCGCCGACGTGGTGCCGTACGTCCCGTCCGCCCCCGGTGCCGCCGCCATCCTGGCCGACCTGGACGCGGTCTCCCGTGCCCTGGTGGTCGCCGGCGACCTCCAGTATCCCGTGGACGGCTGGTGGGTCGGCCACCCCACCCGGACGGACGCCGCCGTACACGCCGCGGCCCTGCACGTCGGTCAGGTCACCACCCGCGCCGCCGAGGCCGAGCGCCTGCGCGCCGGGCCGTTGCGCGCCGGACTGCCGGCCGCGCTTCGGCTGCTCGTCCCCGCCGCCGCGTTGCTGCTGGTCGCCGGTGTCGTCCTGCACGTACTCGTCGACCTGCGGGCCCGCACGGTCGAGGTGGCCCGGCTGCGCGGACTGGGAATGACCCGGCGCGAGGTCCGCGCGGTGCTGTTCGGCCAGTACGCCGGCCTCCTGCTGCCGCTGCTGATCGCGGGTGCGGCCGTCGGCGGGCTCGCCACGCTCGTCGTCGCGCCCCCGCTGGTCCGGTCCGACGCCGGTGCCGCGCCGGTCCCGCCCGTCGTGCCGTACTGGCCGTGGGCGGCCGAGGCGGCCCTGCTCGGCCTGCTGCTGGCCGGTTGCGTGCTCGCGGTGGCGGTTGTGGTCACCGTCCGGACCCGGCGCGCCGAGGCCGCGTACCTGCGGGTGAGTTCGTGATCCGGCTCCGGCGCCCCTCGGCGTCCTGGCGACCCGCTGTGTCCTGGCGACACGCCGTGCACTGGCTGCCCGCGCCGCACTGGCCGACCGTCCGCAGCCGCCCTCGGGCCGATGCCGGGCCGCTGCTGTTGACCGCGGTCGTCGTCGCGGCCGTCGTCCTGTTCGCCGGTGCCGTGCCGCCACTGATCCGGGCCACCGCCGACGACGCCGTCCAGCAGGCGGTACGCCGCGCCGGCGACGACGCCGCAGTCCGGGTGCATACCCGTTGGGAGCCGGACGCCGGACCGCGCGGCGGACGCGTCCGCGACCCGTACCTCGCCGAGGCCGTCGGCGACCTGCACGGGATGGCCCGGGACGAACTCGGACCCGATCTGGCGGCCGCGCTGCGCCCGTCCATCGCCAGCGTCACCAGCAGCATACTCAAGATCACTGACGGCAGCGTGCAGCGCACCTTCCAGCTCAGCTACCTCGGGAACGATCCTGCGACCGGTGGGGGCCCGGACGTCATCTGGATCGCCGGCGGCGCCCCCCGGCCGGCGGTCCCGGAGGCGGACAGCCGGGTCGAGGTCCTGTACGGCGGACCGCCCCGGCCGGTGCAGGTCGGCCTGTCGAAGGCGGACGCCGAAGCCCTCGGCCTGGGCCCCGGCGACCGCATTCCGCTCGTGGACCAACGCAAGAACGAGAAGTACGTCCAGGTCAGCGGTGTCTTCGAGGCGGCGGACAGCGGCGATCCGGCCTGGCGACTCGCACCGTGGCTGTTGCGACCCGTTCCCGGCGTCGACGGCGTGGGCAGCACCCGGCTCGCCGGGCTGCTCTCCGCCGACTCCCTGCCCGACGCCCGGCTCGCCTTCGAGGACGACGAGCTGGAGCGCAGCATCTGGTTCAGCCCCGACCCCGAGGCGTTCACCCAGGACTCGGCGGGGAGCATCGCCGCGACCGTGGTCGCCCTCAAAACGTCCTCCGGCTCCTCCGGGGTCCGAGACAGCTCCCTGCGCTGGGAGACGCGGCTCGACGCCGTGCTACGGGACGTCCGGACCCAGATCGCCGCCGCGACCGCGCAGGCGTCCGTACTGCTCATCGGTGTCCTGGCCGTCGCGGTATTGGTGCTGACGCTCGCTGCCGAGCTGCTGGTCCGGCGCCGCGCCTCGGCGCTGGCCGCCGCCCGGCAGCGCGGCGCCGCCCTGCCGGACCTCGCTGCGGAACTGCTGCTCGAATCCAGCGTGCTGGCGCTGGTGGCCGCCGTGGCCGGGCTCGCGCTGGCCGGCGCGGTCGCCCCGGGCCTCTCCTGGAGCTGGGCGGCCCCGGTGGTCCTCACCGCAGCCGCTGCCGGCCCGGCTCTCGGCACACTCGCCGCCGCCCGGGCCACCCGGGACCGACGCGTCCCGGCCAACCGGGCCGCCCGCCGCTGGGTCCGCCGCACCGGGCAACTGCGCCGGGCCACCCTGGAGACCGCGGTCCTGGCCGCCGCGCTGGCCGCCTTTGTCGCGCTGCACCAGCGCGGAATCCTTCCGGCCGTCCTCTCCGGCGCGCCAGCCGGTCCGGAGTCCGGCCAGCACGATGGCCTGACACTGCCGGCGAGCGCGCCCGCGCTTGGCGCGCTCACCGGCGGGCTCGTGCTGCTGCGGCTGCTGCCTGCCGGCACCCGCCTTGCACTGCGGCGCTCCCTGCGCTCCCGCCGCCCGCTGGCGGTGTTCGGCGCCGCGCGGGCGGCCGCGACGTCGGCACGCGTACTTCCACTGCTGGTCCTGGTGACCTCGGTCGCGCTGGCGTCGTTCGCGCTCACGCTCCAGGCCACCACCGTCCGGGGCCTCGCGGCGGGCGCGTGGCGTACCGTCGGCGCCGACGTCCGGGTCGACGTCAGCCCGGCCGCCGAGGACTCCACGGCAGATCTCGCCCGGCGCATCGCCGCTGCGCAGGGGGTGCGGCAGGTGGTGGCCGCGCAGGTGACCGACAGCGCCTCGATCGCCGCCGATTCGACGCTCGTCGCGCCCCGTCTGGTGATCGTGGACGCCGTTGCTCTCGCGCGGCTCCTGGCTGCGACCCCGTTGGCGGGCGGACCGGAACTCGACAAGCTCGCAGTGACCGGCCCCGGCCCCGTCCCGGCGCTGGTGCGCTCCAGCGACGGCGAGCTGCGGCCCGGCATGCGGCTGGAGCTCCGCCGGCAGGACGGCCCGGCCGTCCAGCTCGCCGTGGTCGGCGCGGCGCCCACCGTCGGCGACGCGGACGACGTGGTCATCGTCGACGCCGCCGCGATTGCCGCCACCGGTGTGCCGGTCGTTCCGAACACCGTGTGGGTGGCCGGCCCCGGCGCGGCTCGGGCGGCCGCCGACACCAGCGTCGCGGCTGAGGTGGTGGTGCGCGAGGACGTGTTGGCGCAGCGCCGCGCGGCGCCGCTCTCCTTGGGGATGCTGCGACTGGGCCGCGCCTCGGTTGCGATGTTGCTGGCCATGGGGCTGCTCGGACTCGCGCTCGGCGCGGCTGCCGGTGCGCCGGAGCGGTGGCAGACCCTTACCCGGCTGCGGACGCTCGGCCTGCGGCCGACGGACGCCCGCCGGGTCGCCGCGGGTGAGTTGCTGCCGCCGGTGGTCGTCGCCGCGGTGGGCGGCACACTGCTCGGCACACTGCTCGCGGGCCTGACGCTCGGTCCGCTCGCGCTGCGACTGCTCACCGTGCAGGCTGCCGACCCGGCGCTGGTGCTGCCGTGGTGGGAGATCGGCCTGCTCGCCGTCGCGTTGCCGGTGGCGGTCGTCGCGGTGCTGCGGGTCGAGTTCGCATTCCGGCGCCGTCGGCGGCTGGGCGAGGTGCTCCGGGCGGGCGGGGGATAGCCGCCGGCGACCGGGCGCGGTACCTCGGGCGGGCGGGGATAGCCGGCGATCGGACCTGCGGTAGTTCCGGTCGGAACCGGATGTTCTCCGGAACCGGATGTTCTCCGGAACCGGATGTTCTCCGGAATCGGACCCGGCTGCGGCTGCGGCTGACTGTGAGCGCTCCGGGAACGCGGTCCACCCGGCCGGAGCGGCGGTGGACCGCGACCCGCTGCTCGTTCCGGCGCATCCGCGGGCGATCGCGCTCGTAACATGAGAACGTGGAGTGGGTCACCGTACGCTTCGCGGGCGGTCCGGCCGACGGCACTGCCCGGGACCTGCCGGCCGCGCCCGGTGGCCGGCCGCCGCGACGGTGGGTGTTGAGCAGCAGCTCGGACGGGCCTGCGGACCTGCCCGGCGTGGACCACCTCTACGAGTTGCGGCCCCAGCAGGACGCCGACGGCTGCTGGACGATGGCGTTCGTCCGCTCCGACCCGGTCGGCATGACCGAGTAGCGACGCCGGGGCGAGGGACCGGCCGCACGACGTGCGGCGTTGACCGTGCCGGAAATTGTCGACCACGGATACAACCATTCGCGGCCCGGCGAGCATCCCAGTGCCGGAATCGTCTCTGGGAGGGTCGACCGGATGCAGCCGGACTGGGAGCACGAGTACGTCGAGTTCGTCACCGCCGCGATGCCGAGGATGCGGCGGTTGGCGTACCTGCTCTGCGGTGACGCGCACCGGGCCGACGATCTTGTCCAGCAGACCTTCACCACGCTCTACGTGCACTGGCCCCGGGTGCGGACCGTCACCCACCTCGACGGGTACGTCCGGACCACCCTGGTCCGGTTCTTCCAGGGTGAGAAGCGGCGGCCGTGGTCGAGGCGGGTACGCCTCACCGACTCGCCGCCCGAGCCGCTCCCCGGGCACGGGCCGGACGTCGAGGAGCGGAGCGTGCTGCGGGCCGCGCTCGACCGGCTGCCCCGGAGGCAGCGTGCCGTGCTGGTGCTGCGGTTCCTCTGCGACATGTCCGTGACCGAGGTGGCCGAGACCCTGCGGTGCTCGGCCGGGACGGTGAAGAGCCAGAGCTTCCACGGGCTGGCCACGCTCCGACGGCTGCTCGACGAGCAGTCGGGGCCGGGCGCGACGCCGCTCACCTCGCGCGATCCGACCGCCCGGGCCGGGCCGCCGCCGCTGGCTGCGGCGACACCCTGGCCGTCCCAGAGTTGGTCCCGGCCGGCGGCCTCTACCCCCACCACCTCCGAAGGCTTTCCCCGCTCGACGGATAGGAGATGAGATGGACGAGTTCGACGCCGCCGCAGCCCGTGACCTGTTGCGCCCGCTGGACGGGGATCCGGACCAGCCATCCACCGTGGAGATCGAGAGCCTGCTCCGGGCCGGCCGGCGCCGGGTCCGGCACCGCCGGCTGCTGGCCGGCGGTGGCCTGGCCGCGACGACCGCCGTCGTCCTGGTAGCGGTTCCAGTCGCACTGGCGGCGGTACGCGACCGCGAGCCCACCGTCCCGGTGCCGGACACCGGGGAGGTGGCTCAGCCCGTCCCGACCCCGAGCGGTCCGGCACCGGCGACCCCGCCACCGGCGCCGACCAGGTGTACGCCGCACCGGCTGCCGCTGCCGGACGGCGCCACCGAGAGCCAGGTACTCGACGGCGACCCGACCGGGCGCTACCTGGTCGGGGTGGCCCGGGACGCCCGGACGGCGCGTACCTGGACGTTGCGCTGGGACCGGGGCGCCATGACGGTGCTCGAACCGCCGACCACCGATCCGGCCCGGCTGCTGGTCAACTCGCAGGGAGTCGTCGCGGGTGACGGCATAGCGGTGCGGGACGGTACGGCCGTGCAGGTCTCCTGGGTCTACCGGTACGGCCGGTTCGTCGACCTGACCGACTCGAACGGGGGCTATCTCGGCGACGTGATGGATCTCAACGAACGCGGTGACGTGCTCGGCGGCATCCGTACCTCCGGCTATCAGGGCGAGCCGGCCGGCACGACGGGCGGCCCTCCGGAGCTCCCGGGCGGTGCGGCAGGAACGCCGAGCGGTGCGGGCGCGTCGCCGGGAGGCGGGCCTCCCGACGGCTACACCGACGTCTCGGGGCGCCACCCGGCAATCTGGGCGGCCGGCGCGGAGCAGAGCCCGACCAGGCTGGCGGAGGACGGCACCGGGTCGCCCTACGCCACCGGGATCGACGACGACGGCACCCTGGTCGGCGGCTTTCTCAGGTTCGGGGCCGGCTGGGCGGTCCGGATGATGGTGTGGGCTCCGGACGGTACGACGCGCACCCTGGCACCCCCGCCGCGACACGGTGTCAGCACCGCCAACCTGTCGATTCGGGGCGGCTGGGTGCTCGGCTGGTCGGTCGCGCCGCCCGGCGCCGGGCAGAAGGCCGTACCGACCCGGTGGAACGTGCGTACCGGCGAGGCGACCCCGCTGACCGGTCTGGCCCGGGGAGTGGCGATCAACCGGTACGGCTGGGTGGCCGGGTTCGTCCGGGACGCGGCCGGCGTCGAGACCCCGGCGGTGCTGGCCGGCGAGCGGCCGCTGGTGCTGCCGGCGCCGGATGGGGCGGTACCCGGCAGGGAGGGACCGGCGGCGGTGAGCGTCAGCGACGACGGCCGGGTGGTCGGCGGGCTCGTCTCGGTCGGCCCGGACGCCACCGCCACCGCCGCCGTCCGCTGGACCTGCGAGTGATCCGGAGGTACGGCGGGGAGCCGAGTGGTCCCCGCCGTACCCCACGGTCCCGATTCCGGCCGGGCGACCGGTCCGGAGCAGCCCGGCGAGGCGGCGGTGCGCCCGGGCGGGTACCGGGTGGGTCGGGTGCGTACCGGTCAGGACCTGCGGGCGGCGGCGGCCCGGAGGGCGGTCTCGACGATGCCGGCGTACCCGACGTGTCCGGCCCGGTTCGGATGGTACGACTCGCCGAGCGGGTTGGAGGTGCCGTTCAGCCACTCGACGTCGTCGCAGACCGCGTGCCCGGTGAACGGCCCCCGGGCGTCGACGAAGGCGAACCCGTGCGCGGCGGCCCGGGCGGCGATGGTGGTCGCCAGCAGGTCCGCCGCGGCGTTGAGCTCGGCCTGCTCACCGGGGGAGATCCGGGCGATGATGTTGCACTCCTCGCCGTTGAAGAGGCGCGGATATCCGACCACCGCGACCCGGGCGTTCGGGGCGAGGCTGCGGATCCGGGAGTAGAGCTGGTCGAGCCGGCCCGGCAGGGTGTTCCGGATGATGTTCTCCGCGCTGTCGATCTGGGACCAGCAGGTGGTGGGCCAGGGCAGCGCGCACTGCACGATCACCGACGACCAGCCGAGGTCGTTGCCGCCGGCCTGCACGGTGACGTAGTTGGTGGCCGAGTTGAGGCTGCCGAGCTGCCCGCTGAGCACGCTGGAGGTGGTGGCTCCGGCGCAGGCCGGGAAGCTGAGCGTGGCGCCGAGCCGGGCCGCGTCGAGCACCGGGTAGGAGTGTCGGGAGCGTTGGCAGGAGCCGCTGTCCGGGTAGTACTCCCGGGTGCCGGTGCCGGAGGCGTACGAGTCGCCGAGCGCGGTGTAGGTGGTCGCGGCCGCGTGCGCGGGTACGGCGGCCAGGCCGACGGCGAGCGTGCTGACGAGTGGGACGGTGATGGCGGCTAGCAGGGGGACCAGGCGACGAGGCAGCGACATGATTGGCCTCCCGACATAGGCAAATGTAGATGTCAGGTTGGCAGATACCTGCGCCGCGCGAAAGTAGCTGTGTAGGTTTCTTTCTTCTCGTTCACCTCTGGTTCTCGTGGCCGTCGAATCGTCCGGAGGCCCCGGGCCGGTCTGCGGTGTCGACCGGCTCAGCGGGCCGCGATGGCGTGGAACGCGCCGGCCCGGGTGCCGACGTAGATCCGCCCTCGCCAGACCGCCGGAGTCGACTCGATGCAGCCGCCCAGCTTGACCTTCCACAGTGGCTTCGGTGCGGCCGTGGTGTCGGCGACGTCGTACCCGTGCAGCGTGCCGTTGCAGTCCCCGATCACCAGTACGTCGTCGACCACCACCGGCGACTGCCAGGTCGGGCCGGGCAGCTCGAACCGCCACCGTACGGCCCCGGTCGCCCGGTCGACGCCGAGCACCTCGCCGCCCTGGGTGTCGAAGATCGCGATGTCCCTGTGCAGGGCGGGGCTGCCCCAGATGCCGGCCGGCTTGCGGGCGTGGTCGTCGACGTGCCAGACGCTCGGGTTGCCCTTGCGCTTGGGGTCGAGCTTCATCATCTGCCCGACCTGCTTCGACCGGGCGGTGCCCCGCTCGTACTCCGAGCCGACGTAGAGCGCGCCGGTCTCGTCGACCGCGATCGAGGCGTCGGTGTCGTCACCGGTCCAGAACCGGAACACCCGCTTGGGCTTGCGCCCCTGCTTCAGACCGCTGATGTCCCAGCCCTGCACCAACCCGCCGGAGTTGGCAAAGTAGACCACGTTGCCGGAGATCGCCACGGAGTTCTCGATCGAGACCATCCGGTCGTCCACGTCGCGGAGGAGTTGGGCGTCCCAGCCGGGGGTGTTGAACACCAGCTTCGGCTTGACCGTGACCTTGCCGTTGGCGGCGTACCTCCGGTTGAGCTTGACGATGTGGAACTGGCTGTTCTCGCCGCCGAGGAAGAGGTAGTCGTCGAGGATCAGGCCGGCACCGTCGAAGTCGTCGTTCCACATCGTCGGCGAGACCGCCCGCGCCGACAGCTTCCACAGCTCGGTCGGCCTGCCCCGGTCGATCGCGATCACCCGGTAGTAGTTGTCCCGCGATCCGGAGTAGACCAGCGGAAACCCGTCCGGGTCGACGGTGACCGAGCCCTTGATGATGTCGCCGGTCGGAAAGTCCGGCAGGATCCGCTCGCCCGTCTCGCCGTCCAAGAAATGGATCTTGTGGTCGTACGCCCCGAAGACCACCCAGGTCCGCCCGTCCCGCTCGAAGACGGCGGGTTGGCCGGTCCAGCCCGTACCGCACCAGACCCGGGTGCCCTTCTCGTCGGTCGACTCCCCACACAGGCCACCGCTGCGCGGGAACTGCCACTGCCGCGCCGGGGTCGTCCGGGGCATCGGCCCGGTGCCGTAGTAGGTCCGGGTCGGATTGCCCCGGAAGGTGAGCAGGCCGTCCACCTTGGTGCCGTACGGCTTGCCGACGAGGGCCGGATCCGACCAGCCGGTGAACGCGGTGGGTTTGGCGGCACCCACGCCGCCCGGGGTCGGGCTGGCGCTGCCCGACCAACTCGGGCCGGTGGCAGGCGCGTCGCCGCCCAGATCACAGGAGGTGAGGCCGAGCACGGCCACCAGGCCGACCACGACCAGCCGGGTCGGTGTCGGGGTGAATCCTGAACGCAGTGGTCCGGTCACCGCAACAGTGTGCCTATCGACGTCAACTACCGACAGGACCGCTATTCGGTCACTTCAATGTCGGGTCGTTCCGGCGGGTTGGCCTGATGATCGGCGGAGTCGGCATCCTGTGAACGGGGGAGCCGCCCGGTGGCAGGCGGGTGCCGGTCCCGGCCCGGGAGCGAGCGGTGGCGGCCCCGCTTCGGGCCGGTTCAGATGGCCGGCCGGGGCCGGTCGATCGGGTGGCTGATGCCCGTCCGAGTACTCTGCCCCATACGCCCGTTGTGTTCGGCGGTGCGTCGGTCGGAAATCTGACTTAACACCACCCGTTGTGCCACTGATCCAGGGTGGTTAAGCTCCTTGGTGCGCGCCCCAATCGCCCGCTTCCCCCGTGGCAGGCGATCGGGGCGCGCACCTATGTCCGGGCCTTGCCGTGGCCCGACCAGCCTTCCTGCCAGCGCCGTCCGCCGTGCCCCGCGCACCGGCCACGAGGCGCCCCGGGGCGACCACGCACGCCTAGCCGTTCCTGCGATCGTCCACGTTCCTCCCGGTCGTCCATCATGGAACCGCGCCGTCAGATCGTCGTCGGATCGCACCATCACGGTGCGAGCGGCACGCCGGGACCGTCGAGACGGCCGGGATTGTCGAGACGACCGGGACCGTCGAGACGGAGCGGCCGGCGCGGGCACGGAGCGTGCGCCGCCCGGCCGTCTCGGTCGGCTGTGCCGAAGGGGTCAGATCCAGCGGTTGCCGAGCCACATCCGGCTCGACCACTCCGCGTACGGCAGGATCTGCCCCACGAAGATCGGATGGAAGTAGGCGAAGCAGATCGCCACCAGCAGCACGTACGTGCCGGCGACGATCGCGCCGATCATGCGGCGGTCACTGGTCCGCCCGCCCTGGCCACCGTCGCCGGCCGATGCGGCGGGCGGATCACCGCCGGCCGGGGCGCCCGCTGGCGCCGGTGCCCGGGCCGGGCCGATGATCGCGCCCAGCACGTAGGTCACGGCCAGGATCATGAACGGCACCACCGGCGCGACGTAGAAGAAGAACATCGTCCGGCCGTCCAGCGCGAACCAGAACCACGGCAGCAGACCGGCCGCCGCCGGCAGCAGGATGGCCAGGGGCCGCCAGTCCCGCCGGGCCAGGCCCAGCCAGGCGACCGCGGCCAGCGCCGGCAGGAACGACCACCACAGGATCGGGGTACCGAGCAGCAGGATCTCCGAGGCGCAGCTCGGAGCCCCGCAGGCGCCCTGGTCGGACCAGTGGAACGCGACCGGCCGGCCGAGCAGCAGCCACTGCCAGGGCCAGGACTGGTAGACGTGTTTGTCGTCGAGGCCGGAATGGAACTTGAGCGCCTCTTCGTGGTAGTGCCACAGGTTCTGCAGGCTGCCGATGATCGGCAGGCTGGACTGGCCGGTGTCGGCCCGCCAGTTCCGGAAGTAGCCGTTGTCGCTGGCGAACCAGCCCGACCAGGTCGCGAGGTAGACGAGCCCGATCAGCACCCCGGCGCCGAGTAGCCAGAGCCCCTCGTCGAGGAAGGTGTCCCGCCACGGCCGGCGTACCCCGGCGGAACGGCGGGCGCCGACCTCCCAGAGCACGACCAGCAGCGCGAACACCGGTACGAAGTACAGTGCGCTCCACTTCACCCCGAAGGCACAGCCCAGCATCACGGCGGCGAGCAGCCGCCACCACGGCACCCCGTCGGACCACCGGAACGGCGGCCGGTTGCGTCGCCCCGGCTGGCTCGGGTCGAGGCCGGACTCGATCGCCCGCAGCCAGCGCTTCCGCCGGACGTCCCGGTCCACCACCAGGGCGCCGAACGCGGCCAGCACGAAGAACATCAGGAAGATGTCGAGCAGCGCGGTGCGGGAGAGCACCAGGTGGAAGCCGTCCAGCGCCATCAGCAGCCCGGCGGTGCAGCCGAGCACGGTCGACTGGAACATCCGGCGGGCGATCCGGATCAGCAGCAGGACGGAGAGCGTACCGATCGCCGCGGCGGAGAACCGCCAGCCCAGCTCGTTGTAGCCCCAGATCTGCTCGCCGATCGCGATCATCCACTTGCCGAGCGGCGGGTGCACCACGTACGCGGCGGTATTGTTCTTCTCGTCCCATTCGACGCCGCGCAGCAGCAGGTTGTGCGCGTCGGTGGCGTAGTAGATCTCGTCGAAGATCTTGCCCTTGGGGTTGCTCAGCCCGACGAAGCGGAGGATGCCGGCGATCAGCACCACCACGGCGGTGGCCAGCCAGGACCACGGTTCGAGCCGGGCGTCGAACGGGGCCAGCCGGCGTCTGATGATCCCGGGTACGCCCCCGTTGGGGCGCTCGGGGCGCTCGGTCGTGGCTGTCCCGGCCGGGGTGGCCGAGACCACCTCGACCACCGGGCCTGCCGGCGGCCCGGCGGTGCCCGGGCTCTCGGTCTGCGCTGTCGACGCCAGAGTCACCCCGTGATCGTAGGCTGCGATGGTGTGAAACGGGGCACGACGCTCGCTATGTGCGATGACAGGTATCGATGAAGGAGTCGGTCGGTGGAAAAATCGCCCGGTAACGGCCGGCTGATCCTGCTCGGAGCGCCGCTCGGAAACCCCGGCGACGCCTCGGCGCGGCTGCGGGACGCCCTCGGGCAGGCCGACGTCGTCGCCGCCGAGGACACCCGCCGGCTCACCCGGCTGGCCCGCGACCTGGACGTCACCATCACCGGCAAGATCGTGTCGTACTTCGAGGGCAACGAGGAGCGCCGTACCCCGGACCTGGTCGACGCCGTCCTCGACGGCGCGCTGGTGGCGCTGGTGACCGACGCCGGGATGCCGAGCGTCTCCGACCCCGGCTACCGGCTGGTCCGGGCCGCGCTCGACGCGGGCGCCCCGGTCACCGTGGCGCCCGGCCCGAGCGCGGTCACCACCGCGCTCGCCCTCTCCGGCCTGCCCACCGACCGGTTCTGCTTCGAGGGGTTCCTGCCCCGCACCGGCGGCCCGCGCCGGGCCCGGCTGCGGGCGCTCGCCGCCGAGGAGCGGACGCTGGTCTTCTTCGAAGCGCCGCACCGGGTGGCCGGCGCGCTCGCCGACCTGGCGGCCGCGTTCGGCACCGACCGGCCGGCGGCGCTCTGTCGGGAGCTGACCAAGACCTACGAGGAGGTGCTGCGCCGCCCGCTCGGCGAGCTGGCGACCTGGGCCGCCACCGGCGAGCCGCGCGGCGAGATCACCCTGGTGGTGGCGGGTGCCCCGGCGGTCGCCGCGCCGGTCCCGGCCGTCGCGGACCTGCGGGCCGCGGTCGCCGACCTGGAGGCCGGGGGTACGTCCCGACGCGACGCCATCACCGCGGTCGCCACCGAGTACGGCCTGCGCCGCCGGGACGTCTACAACGCCGTGCACCCCCCGGCGTCGAGCTGACGCGTCGGCCGGCGCCAGCGGGGGTCAGTAGGCGCCGGCCAGGAACCCGGCGGCGAGCAGCAGCGGGCCGGCGACGCTCACCAGGGCCGCGGTGTGCCGGTTGCGCCGCTCGACCAGTCGCAGCGCCCCGCTGGTCCAACCGGCTCCCACGCAGCACAGCAGCACCATCCCGAAGCCGAGTACCCAGCGCAGGTGCAGTAGTCCGGTGCCCGCGCCGACGTACGCCTTCCCGCTGTCCGCCCCGGTCATCCGGGCCGTGAACCGGCTGCCGAACTCGCGGTGCGCCGCGCCGACGTCGACCAGCCGGATGTCGTGGACCCGCACCGAGCCGCTGTCGGCGCTGAAGGTGCCCCGGCAGTGCTGCCCGAGCCCGTGCCCGGTGCAGGTCTGCACCGTCGCCGTACCCAGCTCGCCGTGGCCGACGGCGAGCCAGAACGGCTCGGCACTGACCCAGGCGAAGAAGCTGGCGACCAGGGAGCAGAGGATCACCCCGGCGAGCCCGAGCGCCGGGTTCCGCGGCGGCTTCGGCGGTCGCGGCACCCGCCGCCGGGTCGCGGCCGCGGCCGGGTCCTTCGGCCGGCCGTACCAGGTCCGGGGAGTCGGCTGCACGGGCGTGCCGTCCCAGTGGACCTCCTCGATCGGCAGCCAGAAGTCGTCCTCCTCGGCCGCTTCCGGATCCGTTCCCGGTGCGGCGGTCGGTAGCGACCCGGTCGGTCCGCTCCAGGTCGGTGCGGTGGCCCGGGGCGCCCGCCGGGGCAGCATCGCGAGCGGGGCGCCCGTGGTCGGCTCGATACCGGACGGGCCGGCGAGCGTGCCGGGGGCACCGAGCCAGGCGGAGCCGAGTGCGGGTGTGGCACCCCGGAACGGTCTGGCCGGAGCCGGCTCGTACGCCGGGGCCGGCCGCTGCTGCGGCGCCGGTCCCGCCTCGGCGGCCGGATTGTCGGTGGCCTCGGCGGGCTGGACCGGCCCGGTGGGTGATTGTCCGGACGCGGTCCCGGCGGGTGTCGGCGGACCGGGCTGGGCGGGTGCCGTCGGGCCGGGCTGGGTCTCGGAAGGGCGCGTTTCCGCTGCTGGCTGCCCACCCTCCTGGCCCGTCACCCGTCCATTGGACAACGCTGCTCGGACTCGCCAGGGCAGCCGCACAGGCGTGTCGAAGGAGAAAAAAGTCGGATATCAGTCTGAATATTGGCAGGTTGAGTGATCTTTCCGCTAAACACCCGTCGATGGCGGGCCGCCGGCCAGCCCCCTACCGGCGCCGTCGGCCCGGGGTACGGCGTTGGTTCGCGGTACTCGGAGGGTGGTCACTAGGCTTGCTTCTCATGAGTCACGTTCTCGCGGCGGTTGCCTGGCCGTACGCCAACGGCCCGCGCCACATCGGCCACGTCTCCGGCTTCGGGGTCCCCTCCGACGTGTTCAGCCGGTACATGCGGATGGCCGGGCACGACGTACTCATGGTCAGCGGCACCGACGAGCACGGCACGCCGATCCAGGTGCAGGCGGACAAGGAGGGGGTCACCCCGCGCGAACTGGCTGATCGCTACAACCGGGTGATCGTCGAGGACCTGCACGGGCTCGGCCTCTCCTACGACCTCTTCACCCGGACCACCACCCGCAACCACTACGCGGTGGTGCAGGAGCTGTTCGAGACGCTGCACCGCAACGGCTACATCGTGCCCAAGGTCACCATGGGGGCGATCTCGCCGTCCACCGGCCGTACCCTGCCGGACCGCTACATCGAGGGCACCTGCCCGATCTGCGGCTACCCCCATGCCCGGGGTGACCAGTGCGACAACTGCGGCAACCAGCTCGACCCGATCGACCTGATCAACCCCCGATCCAAGATCAACGGCGAGACACCGCAGTTCGTCGAGACCGAGCACTTCTTCCTCGACCTGCCGGCCTTCGCCCAGGCGCTGGCGAAGTGGCTGGACACCCGGGAGGGGTGGCGGCCGAACGTGCTGCGCTTCTCCCGGAACCTGCTGGACGACCTCCAGCCCCGGGCGATCACCCGGGACCTGGAGTGGGGCGTACCGATTCCGCTGGAGGGCTGGCGCGACCGCAGCGACAAGCGGATCTACGTCTGGTTCGACGCGGTGATCGGCTACCTGTCCGCGTCCATCGAGTGGGCGCGGCGCTCCGGCGACCCGGAGGCGTGGCGGCGCTGGTGGGCGGCGGACGCCCAGGGCAAGGACGCCCGGGGCTACTACTTCATGGGCAAGGACAACATCGTCTTCCACTCGGTGATCTGGCCGGCGCTGCTGCTCGGCTACGACGGCGAGGGCGACCGGGGCGGTGAGCCCGGCGACCTGGGCCGGCTCAACCTGCCGACCGAGGTGGTCTCCAGCGAGTTCCTGACCATGGAGGGGAAGAAGTTCTCCTCGTCCCGGCAGGTCGTGATCTACGTACGCGACTTCCTGGCCCGGTACGACGCGGACGCGCTGCGCTACTTCATCGCCGTCGCCGGCCCGGAGAGCCAGGACACCGACTTCACCTGGGCGGAGTTCCTGCGCCGCAACAACGACGAGCTGGTCGCCGGCTGGGGCAACCTGGTCAACCGGTCGATCTCGATGGCCGCGAAGAACTTCGGCGCGATCCCGCCGATCGACCCGGCCGGGCTGACCGAGGCCGACGAGGCGCTGCTCGCCACCGCGCGGGCCGGGTTCGGCATCGTCGGCGACCTGATCTCCAAGCACCGGCAGAAGCAGGCGATCGGCGAGGCGATGCGGGTGGTCGCCGAGGCCAACAAGTACCTCTCCGAGCAGGCCCCCTGGAAGCTGAAAGGCGAGGCCGACAAGCCTCGGATGGGCACCATCCTGCACGTCGCGCTCCAGGTGGTCAGCGACGCCAACACGCTGCTCACCCCGTTCCTGCCGCACTCGGCGCAGCAGGTGCACGAGCTGCTCGGCGGCACCGGGGTACACGCGCCGATGCCGTCGATCGTGGAGGTCGACGACCTGGACGGCGGGCCGTCGTACCCGGTGCTGACCGGGGACTACACGGTCGGGGCGCGATGGGAGTCGGTACCGGTCGAGGCGGGGCGGGCACTGGCCGCGCCGAAGCCGGTCTTCCGCAAGCTCGACCCGTCGATCGTGGACGAGGAACTCGCCCGACTCGTCGGCTGAGCCAGCCGGTCGGGTACGATCCGTCTTTCCACTTCCCCCCGAGTCAGAGACGGTTGTCGATCGTGGAGCTGGTGTCGTGACCGCGCCGAATGACGGAAGTAAGCCTCAGATCCGGCAGGACGTGCCCACCCCGGCGCGGATGTACGACTACTGCCTCGGTGGCAAGGACAACTTCCCGGTCGACCGGGCGGCGGTGCTGGCCGTGCACAAGCAGTTCCCGGAGGGCGTGACCGAGGCCCGGAACAACCGCCTGTTCCTCTACCGGCTGGTGCGCTTCCTGGCCCGGGACGCCGGGATCCGGCAGTTCCTCGACATGGGCAGCGGGCTGCCGACCCAGGCCAACGTGCACCAGGTGGCCCAGCAGTTCCAGCCGGACGCGCACGTCGTCTACGTCGACAACGACCCGATCGTGCTGGCCCACGGGCGGGCGCTGCTGGCTGACGACCGGACCACCACCGTGATCGCGGCGGACATGACCGAACCGGAGCGGATTCTCGGCGACCCGGAGACGCGGAAGTTGGTCGACTTCTCCCGGCCGGTCGCCGCGCTGTTCCTGTCCATCGGACACTCCATCGTCGATGACACGTTACTGCGGAACATGCTCGGCACCGTGTGGGAGGCCGTCGCGTCCGGCAGCTACCTCGCGTTCTCCCAGGTGTGCGGGGTGGACCAGGCGACGGTGGACGAGGGCAACGAGATGACCAAACGGCTCGGCCTGGCCTGGCGCAACCGCACCCCGGAGCAGGTCGTCGAGCTGATGCGCGGGTTGACCGGTGCGGAGTCGGTGGAGCCGGGCCTGGTGAAGGTCGTCGACTGGCGTCCCGACCCCGACCAGCCGACGTTGGCGCATGTCGACGAGCCGCTGCGGCCCTATCTGGAGTCGCCCCCGGAGAACCAGCGCTCCATGGAGTGCGGCGTGGTGTTCCGCAAGCCCTGACCCACCCGGTAACTCGGGGACGATGTCCCGCCAAGGGGTGTCCCCGTCGAAGGCTGTCGAGCTGCCCCGCTTGTGCTCTCGGCACCACCCCTCGGCGACCGCTACTATCGCTGCGGGTGCCGCCGGACGCCCCGGACGAACTGGCGCCAGGGGCCGGCGGCGAAGGTCAGGATCGGGCCGTACGGGTCCTTGCTGTCGCGTACGGCGACCAGGTCGGCGAGGTTGTCGGCGACCTCGACACAGTTGCCTTCCGCCCCGCTGCGGGTGCTCTTGTGCCAGGCGGCGCCGGTCAGCTCGGTTCGGTCGGTCATCGTCTCTCCCCTGCGAACGATCTGATCACGTCGTTCGATTCTCCCTCCGGGAGGGCGAGCCGGGCGAGGTCCTTCCAGATGGCGTTGTAGGCGTCGATGTCTTTCGGCCGGTCGAGATAGAGGGCGCCGGTCGGCCCCTCCTGGTAGACCATCGGCGGCTCGCTCCGGTCCCGCCTCGGCTGCGGGAAGGTGAGCATCACGAACGCACCGCCGGTCGAGGCGCGGTGCGGCCCGACGGCCAGCGGCAGCACCCGGAGCCGGATGTTGGGGCGCTGGTTCAGCACGGTCAGGTGGTGAAGCTGCTCGACCATCGCGGCGTGGTCGGCCAGCGGGCGGCGCAGCACCGCCTCGCTCAGCACGACGTCGACCTGCGGTGCGGCGGGACGGGTCCGGGTGAGGATTCGCTGCCGCTTGAGCCGCAGCTCCACCCGGCGCTCGCGGTCCTCGTCGCTCCAGTCCGGCCGGCCGATCCGCATCACCTCTTCCATGTAGCGGCGGGTCTGCAACAGCCCCGGCACCAACTCGCCGTCGTAGTGCCGGATCCGCTCGGCGTGCTCCTCCATGCTGACGTACAGCTCGAACCAGTCGGGTATCGCGTCGCCGTACGCCTGCCACCAGCCGTCGGCGGTCTGCCGTGCGAGGCTGACCAGCGTTTCCGTCAGCTCCGGCGGCGCCTGGTAGACGTCGCAGAGCGCCTTCACGTCGGGAGTCCGGACCTGTTGAAGTCCGCTCTCGATCCGCCAGATCTTCACGGTCGAGCATTCGATCGCCTCGCCGGCCGTCTTGATCGTCATGCCGCCCTCGTCCCGCAGCCGACGCAGATAGCGGCCGAGTTGCCGGCGAGGCACGGTCGTCCGTTCCTGGTCCATGGGTGACGTACCTTTCTCTTCTCCTGAAATGCCGTGGGATTGCAGAATGAAATGCCGGCTCGCTGGCGGGGGAAAGGAATGGCGGCCGGGTGCGGTGGAACCACGGCATCGGCATGCCGCCAGCGCCGACAGCCGGGATGGATTTCGGCTCCGGTCATCGACAAGGATGCTATCGGTATTGATGCGGGCGCGAGGCCACGAAATCGCCGGGGAGCAGAGGTTACCGGCGGCTTCGTCGCTCGGGAACCGCCCGCCGAATGGCCGACCGGATCTGCGCGACGGTGTCGGAAGGCCCCAGTTCGTGTCGCAGTTCCAACAGATAGCCGGCAGGGTGGCCGGCGACGACCTGCCTCCGCTGGTCGAGCGTGCTGCTCACGGCCCCGATCAGGCACCCCGCCACCACTCCCGCGCTGGTGACGACGGGCGGAAAATGGACGGCGTTGGCCAGCACACCCAATGCGGCCGGTGGCGCGAGCGTTTGGAGACTGAGTACGGCTCGGACCGGCACCAGGCCGAGCCGACCGAGCGTACGTTCCATCTCTTCGAGCGGATGGGCGATCCGGCTCTGCACGTGGTTGCGGAGTTTGGCCGCTCGCACGTCCGGGTCCCGGACCTCGCTGATCGCCACGAAGTCCGGGGTGAGCGAGTCGAGGAATTCGCGATATTGCAGCAACTGCGGCAGCAGCCTCCGTCGCGCCTCGATGATCCGCTCGACCGGCACCTCGGCGAGGTCGCGCGGCAGTACCGTCTCCAGGGCCAACACCGCGAACGCGTGGCTGTAGCCCGTCGGGTCCTCCGGCGCCGGGTCGGTCTCCTCGCCGAGCAGGATCCGGGCCATCGCCTCGACCGTCCAGCCCGCGGTGCCGGCGGAGGCCAGCGGCTGGTCGGTGATCGGCGTCATCCCGTTCTCCCGGGCGACGACGTCAGCCAGGATCGCCAGGTACAGCCGGGCCAGGCGGCGGTGCGCCGCCAGGTCAGCGATGTGCAGCACCTTCCCGTCGGACGCGCGCCGCCACTGGTAGCTCCGGGAGATCAGCAACCCGGCCTCCGCCAGCCGGTGCGCCAGCCCGTACGACAGTTTGCCCGGATGAATCTTCTCCAGCCGGGGATCCGTCGGCAGGAGTTCGTCGTACACGTCCCGGGTGTGCAGGGATTCGACCCCGAGTGCCTCGGCGCCGTACCGGGGGGTCAGCTCGTCCTGGTGCCGGTCGAGAAAATCGAAGAACAGCGCGTCGACCTGGTTCCGGGTGTCCACCCGCCGGGCCCACTCGAGGTAGACGTCATCCACCCTTTCGAGAACCTCGGTGTCCACCCAGGACCGCCCGCCCAAGCCGGGCCGTACGTCGATGATGAAGTCGAGTTCGTCCCGGAGTCGCTTGACCGTGTCGGAGTCGCGCAGGCCGTAGTAGCCGGTCGGACGGATCCGGCCGAGCTGGGGCCAGTGCAGGGCGGCGGCCTTCACCCACTCGTCCGCCGGAAGGTTGACGTACGGGAAGTAGAGCGCGACGTCACTCACCGGGACCACAATGCCCGCTCGGCGCCACACCCGGAAGTCACCGCCCGGCGCCGCCGACTCCTCCGCCGCCGTTCTGGTCGAGCCATGGGATCGTGGCAGGGCGAAGCGCGGGTACGCGGACCGATCGGAGGAGACGATGCGCAACACCGAGATGGCGAAGCTCGACGGGCTGGTCGGCGAATGGACGACGACGCTGTCGGACGCCTGGTTCCTCGAACCGCCGGGCACCACGGTGCCGGGCACCAGCACCGTCGAATGGCTCGGGGAGTCGTTACTGGTCGTGCGGTCGGAGTTCGGCGGGGGCGGGCACGCGCATTCCGAGCTGAGCCTCGTCCTCGGACGCAGCGACCCGAACGACCGGTTCGTCGCGCTCTACCAGGACGACCGCGGCGTCTGCCGCCAGTTCGCGATGACCTTCGACGGCGGGCACTGGACGATGAGCCGCGAGGATCCTGATTTCCACCAGCGCTTCATCGCCGACGTCGAGCAGGACCGGATCCTCGGCCGCTGGGAGGCATCCGAGGACGCCGGCAAGACCTGGCGGAAGGACTTCGACCTCACCTTCGAGCGCCTGAGCTGACCCGCCCTGAGACCGACGCTCTCTCAGACTTCGTACGGCACGTCGAGGAGCTGGTCGTCGGTCACCTCGACCGCCGGCGCCCACGCCTCGTAGACGCCCCGCTCGTAGCACTGCGCGCCGAGCGCCGCGACGTTGTCCGGGTCGGGCCGGCAGAGCCGTACCCGCAGCCAGCCGCCCTCCTCGCGGAGCACCAGGCAGCGGGTGTCGCGCCAGATGACGTACCGGGCCCGGCGGGTGAGGGTATCCACCGGATAGCGGGCCGACCTGGTCATCGCCAGCACCCGGAACTCGCCGGGCGGGTCGGCGACCGCCTCGTGCTCCTGCCCCCGGTATCCGCCGATCAGCAGGGTGGACCGGATGGCGTCGCTGGTCGAGACGTACTCCTGGTCGGGGGAGACCCCGGGCACCGCGGCCAGCAGGTGCCGCCAGCGCGGCCCGGCCATCCGCAGCCAGCCGCGCTGTTCCGGCTGGTACGTGTAGAGCACCACCTCGTCCCCGTCCGGGGTGTGCGCCAGCAGGGCGGCGTTCGCCGGCAGCGGCAGGTCGGCGAAGTCCCGGGTGACGAACTCCGGGATCAGGTGCCGCCCACTCGGGGTGAACCCGGTGCCGAGCACCGGCGGCCCGACCCGGTCGTGCGGCGGCATCGTCATCAGACCCTCGTGCTCGGGGGCCAGCGGTGCGACGTAGTCGATCGGGTCGGTCGCCCGCCAGCGCAGCAGGTACGCGACCTCGGGCACCGCCCGCCCCGCCTCCGAGTCGGTACGCAGCAGCATCTGGTCGGCCGGCGTGCGCAGGTGCGCCACGTCGTACTCGCGGTAGCAGAAGCCGTACGGCAGCCAGCCGCGCAGCAGGAAACCGGCGAACTGCTGGGCGGAGAGCGCCTTGACCATCTGGCTCCCCCGCCGCACGGTCGCCGACTCGCGTACCGAGACCAGCACCGGGTCCTCGGCCGCGGCCGGGCTCTGGCTGAGGCCGTGGATGTCCGTCCAGCCCCAGACCCGGTGCAGCGGTGCGGTCAGCGGGGTGTCCGGGACACCGAGCCCGTTCGCCCGCTCGCCCGGACCGGCGCCACCGCCGGTCGCCCTGGCGCCGGGGAGCACCCCGACCTCGCTGGCGTGCGCGTACCGGTGGTACGGGTAGCGTGCGTCGGGGCGGCGGTCCCGCTCGAAGCCGGGCACGGGCTCGGTGCTGAACAGCTCGTACGCGGCACCCCGGGCGAGTTCCTCGGCCGGGTGCACGGCTGCGCCGTACCGGACCCGGAGTCCGGCCGGCGTCTCGGGCACCGCACTGGCCGGCGGGGACACGCTCACCGCGCCGACGCTAAGACCGGTCAGTACCGGCCCGGTGAACAGAGGGTTACCGACCGGGGTTGCCCCGCCGCCCCGAACGCGAACTGCCGGTTCGGCTGGCCGGCCGGCGGCGGTTCGGCCGCCCCTCACCGCCGGTTCGGCGGATCCCGCGCAGAACCGCCCCCGTCCGGTACGCCCGAGCCCGGCTCGTCCCGCCGATATGTGATGCTGGCGGCGATGAGTCAGCAGCCGACCGAGAGCCGCCGTGCGCGGGCCGCCCGCCGGGCGGGGGAGTTTCCACCGGTACCGGAGCCACTGCCCGGGCCGGTGATCGACAGCCACACCCACCTGGACATCACCCTCGCCGAGGCGGGCACCCCGCCGTGGAACGGCCGGCCGGACGATCCGGTGGCGGGGGCCGTCGAGGTGGCCGCCGGGGTCGGAGTGGACCGGCTGGTGCAGGTCGGCGTCGACGTGGCGTCGTCGCGCTGGGGTGCCGAGCTGGCCCGGCGGCAGCCGGGGGTGGTCGCCACGGTGGCGCTGCACCCGAACGAGGCGCCCCGGCTGGCCGACCTCGACGAGGCGCTGCGGGAGATCGAGTCCCTCGCCGCCGAGCAGCGGGTACGCGGGATCGGCGAGACCGGGATGGACTTCTTCCGTACCGGTGACGAGGGCCGGGCGGCCCAGGAGGCGAGCTTCCGGGCGCACATCGCGATCGCCAAGCGGTACGCCAAGCCGCTGGTGATCCACGACCGGGACGCGCACGCCGACGTGTTGCGGATCCTCGACTCGGAGGGTGCCCCGGAGACGGTGGTGCTGCACTGCTTCTCCGGGGACGCCGAGTTCGCCGCCGAGTGCGTCCGGCGCGGTTACCTGCTGAGTTTCGCCGGCACGGTCACCTTCGGCAACGCCGCCGGGCTGCGCGAGGCGGCCCGGATCACCCCGCTGGACCAGATCCTGGTGGAGACCGACGCGCCCTACCTGACGCCGATGCCGCACCGGGGACGGCCGAACGCGTCGTACCTGATCCCGCTGACCGTCCGGTCGCTGGCCGAGACGACCGGCGCCGACCTCGGCGAACTCTGCGCGGCGATCTCCGCCACCGGCGACCGGGTCTTCGGCCCCTGGTGACGCCGCCCGCCGGCCACGCGCCGCGCGGGCTCAGGCCGACGTACGCCGGTTGCGGGCGGTGACGCGGCCGTTGCCGGCCGGGGTACCGCCGGTCGGCTGGGTCGGGACGGCGTCGCCGCCGATGCCCTGGGCGGCGAGTCGCCGGGCGGCCCACGGAGTGATCACGAAGCCCCGCTTGACGGTGAGCAGTTGCACCCCGGCGGTCCACGCCTGGATGCCGTCGATCCCGCCGAGCGTCTTGGTGGTGAACTCGAAGACGTCGGCGTGGGTCGGCAGGATCACCTCGCACATCAGCGACTCCTGGCCCAGCGTCGCGGCGACGTAGCGGACGCCGCGCAGCGCGGCCAGCTCCCGGGCCACCCCGTCGAGCCGGGACGGCGCCACCGACAGCCAGAAGAAGATCTCCGCCTCGAAGCCGAGCGCCGTCGCCGGGACCAGCGTGATCACCTGTACGCAGCCCGCGTTGTACAGCGACTCGAACCGTCGCCGTACGGTGCTCTCACTGACTCCCAACCCGCCGGCCACGGCCTGGAAGCTGTTCCGGCCGTCCTCGCGGAGCGCCGCGATGATCCGCTCGTCCAGCTCGTCGAGGTGCGCCGGGGGGCAGTCGTGCACCGGTGGCGGGGCGACGAGCTGGGGTTCGGTGCCGAGCAGGTGCCGGGACCACTCGTGGGTCGACTTGTAGGTGTGCAGGTTCAGGTCGGCGACGCTGCCCTGCACCCCGGGGATCTTCTGCAACCCGTTGAGCAGCACGCTGTGCAGGCTGGTCCCCTTCGGCACCAGTACCTCGGCCACCAGGTCGTACACCCCGGTCACCAGTGCGACGAAGCGGATCTCCGGCATCGCGGCCAGCGCCTGCGCGGCGGCGAGCTGGCTCCCCGCCGCGCAGCGGATCCGTACGATCAGCAGGTCGGCCGGCCCGCCGCCGGGCTGCGGCGCGGCGGCGACCTTGACCAGCCCGTCGGCGAAGAGCTGCTGCGCCCGGCGGGCCACAGTGGTGACCGAGGTGCCGGTGAGCTGGGCGATCTCCGTCCAGCTCGCCCGGCCGTTGACCTGGAGCGCGGCGACGATGCGCCGGTCGGTCGGATCGAGGTCGTAGATCTCGCCCGGGATCATGCCCGCGGCGCCGGTACGCCGGCCAGGAACTCCCGGACGACCTGCTGGAACCGCTCCGCCTCCTCCAACTGCGGGGAGTGCCCGGAGTGCTCGAAGACCACCAGTTTCGCGTCCGGGATCAGTCCGGCGATGGTTTCGCTGCACTCCACCGGCGTGATCCAGTCATGTCGACCCACGGTGACCAGGGTCGGGCAGGAGATCCCCGGGAGCAACGACTTGATGTCGTAATTCGGCTGGTTGACGGCAAATGCGAAGTTGTGCGTGGCGTACCGGTACGGCGTGTTCGCCACCCGCTCCCGCACCTTGTCCCAGTCCAGGTCGTGGTCGTAGAGCGGCAGGATCTCCGCCCAGCAGTCCCGGAGGTCGTCGTCGTCCCGGACCGTGCCGGACATGATCCGGTCCAGCTTCACCCGGTCGATCTCCACCCGCGCCGAGGCGAGCGCGTTGCGCAGCGCCAGCTCCTGGTTGGCGTTGTCGGCGGCGGTGTCCCGGAGCACCAGTGCGGCCACCCGGTCCGGATAGCGGATCGCGTACTCCATCGCGATGAAGCCGCCGTACGAGCCGCCGGCCATCACGATCCGCTCGGCACCGATCCACTCCCGCAGCCCGTCCACGTCGGCCGCCCACTGCTGGTGGGTGAACGGCCCGTTCCCCTCGCTCGCCCCGGAACCCCGGGCGTCGAAGACCAGCACCCGGTACTCGTCGGCGAAGGCCGCGAACGACGCCCTCGGTTCCGCCATCGAGCCCAGCCCCGGCGCGCCGTGGTGCACGATCATCACCGGCTTCTCCGGCGCGTCGTCGCCCAGCACCAGCACGTTGAGCCGGTTGCCGTTGATCTCCACCATCGTCGGTTCCATGGTCATGCTCCGATCACGATCTCGTCGAGGTCCCGGGGATAGCTGGTGAGCCGCCGTGGCCCGTCGTCGGTCACCAGTACGGTGTCCGAGATCCGGTAGCCGGCGTGTCCGGGCACGTACACCCCGGGTTCGCTGGAGAGCACCATGCCGGGCGCCAGCACCGTGTCATCGCCGTCGGCCACCCAGGGCGGCTCGTGGAAGCCGAGCCCGATCCCGTGCCCCTGCCGGTGCCGCAGGAACTCGCCCAGCCCGGCCCGGCGGATCACGTCCAGGCAGGCCCGGTTGGCGTCCACGCACCGGACGCCCGGGCGCAGCGCCTCGGTGCCGACCTGCTGCGCCTGGCGGACCACCTCGTAGTAGCGGCGCTGCTCGGCGCTCGGCTCACCGAGCAGGAAGGTCCGCTCGCTCTCCACGAACCGGCCGCCGACCGCGCAGCCGAGCGAGAGCATGAACGGCTCGCCGTGCCGCAGCCGGTCCCCGCCGGGCAGCCGGTGCGGCTGGGCCGAGTTCGGTCCGCCGTAGACCAGGCCGCCGGTGAGCATCGGCACCACCACGACGTCGTCGTGCTCGGCGTACATCAGCGCCGCGCCGTACCGGGTGACGTGCCCGGCCAGCTCCGTCTCGGTGGGCAGCTCGCCGCCACCGGCCGCCGCGTCGGTGACCAGCCGGACGCCCTCGGCCAGCATCGCATCGGCGATCCGGGCCGCCTCGGCGTGCAGGGCGATCTCCTCCGGGGTCTTGCGCAGCCGCAGCGTCCCGACCAGGTCGCTCGGCTCCCAGGCGGTGCCGGGGAAGGCCCGGCCGATCCCGGCGACCCGGGCGACCGAGGTGGACGGGGCGTAGCCGGCCCGGACCGGTGGGGCCGGCACCGCGTCCCGGAGCACCGCCCACGGGCTCCGCTCGCCGGGGAACTCCGGATAGACCACCAGGTCGGCGGCGGCCCGCTGGTCGGCGGCGTACTCCCGCTCCAGGTCCGGGACCAGCAGCAGTACGGCGCCGTCCCGGGCCAGGTAGGCGGCGACCGGGCGCTCGTTCGGGAAGTGCGAAAACCCGGTCAGGTACGCCACGTCGAGCGGATCGTCCAGCAGCAGCGCGTCCAGCCCGGCCCGGTCCAGTTCGGCCCGGACGGTCTCGTGCAGGGCGGAGTAGAAGGAAGCAGCCAGTCGCACCGGCCTCGTCACCTCGTCCTCGGGTTGCGGGCGTCGTTGTACGCCACGGCGAGCAGGGTGGTGGCCACCACCAGCAGCAGGATGGCCAGCGACGGGAAGAGCGTGGTCCACCAGGCGGTGGCGAGCGAGCCGGAGCGCTGCGCCTGGTGCAGGATCGTTCCCCACGACCAACTGTTCGGGTCGCCGAGCCCGAGGAACGACAGCCCAGCCTCGGAGAGCACCGCCCGGGAGGTGGTCAGCACCACCGAGACGGCGACCACCGGCGCGACGCCGGGCAGTACGTGCTTGCGGATGATCCACAGGTGCGAGCCGCCGATCACGTGCGCCGCCGAGACGTACGGCATCGGCACCACGGCCAGTCCCTGGGAGCGGACCACCCGGGCCACCTCGGGCCAACTGAAGACCGCGATCACCACCACCAGGGTCGGCACGCTCGGCCCGGCCAGCGCGGCGACCAGGATCATCAGCGGCAGCACCGGCAGCGAGAGCGAGACGTCGACGATCACCCCGAGCACCAGATCGGCCGGCCGGAAGTACGCCGCCGCGACCCCGACCAGCACGCCGATGACGATCGCCAGCAGGCTGGCCGCCAAGCCGACCACGATGCTGACCCGGGTCCCCCAGACCACCTGGGCGAAGACGTCCCGCCCCAGGTCGTCGGTGCCGAACCAGTGCCCGGCCCCCGGGCCGGCGAGCACCTCCTCGCCGTACCCGCTGGGGTAGTCGGCGATCAGCGGCGCGGCCAGCGCGACCAGGCCG
Organism: Plantactinospora sp. DSM 117369; assembly: GCF_053764795.1. Classification (NCBI taxonomy): domain Bacteria; kingdom Bacillati; phylum Actinomycetota; class Actinomycetes; order Micromonosporales; family Micromonosporaceae; genus Plantactinospora; species Plantactinospora sp. DSM 117369. Next base: position 882,710 of record NZ_CM132446.1, read on the forward strand.
AGCAGCAGCAGGATTCCGGCGCTGACCATGCCCAGCGGGTTGCGCCGGAACGACTGCCAGGTCTGCCGCCCCACCGATTCCGACGGCGGCAGCCCGCCGGCCGCCGGGGTCCCGGCGGCGGCCGGCGGCGGCGCGTCGCCCGACGGCGGGATCAGCGCATCGGTCGTCGTCATGACGTCCTCACCCTCGGGTCGAGCAGTCCGTAGGCGAGGTCGGTGAGCAGGTTGGCGGCGATCACCGCGAACGCGAGCATCAGGAACGCGCCCTGCAACACCGGGAAGTCGAGCTGGCCGACCGCCTCGAAGATGGCCCGGCCGACCCCCGGGTACGCGTAGATCGACTCGGTCAGCACCGCCCCGCCGACCAGGAAGCCCAGTTGCAGCCCGACCAGCGTGGTCGTCGGCAGCAGCGCGTTGCGCAGCGCGTGCCGCCAGACCACCTTCCGGTTCGGCAGCCCCTTGGCCCGGGCCAGCGTGCAGTAGTCCTCGCCGAGCGCGTCGATCAGCGTGCTGCGCAGGGTCAGCACGTACGAGCCGAGCTGCACCAGCACCAGCGACAGGCAGGGCAGGATCAGGTGCAGCGCGATGCTGCCGTACGCGGCCAGCCCGTAGACGTCGTCGTCCATCGCGCCGCCGATCGGCAGGATGCCGAAGACCACCCCGAAGACGTAGAGCAGGAACACCCCGATGCTCGGGATGAAGAGCGACTGGCCGGTGATGCCGCCGACCTGGATCAGCCGGTCCAGGGTGCCCTTGGCCCGGGTGGCCGCGAGCACGCCGAGCGGGATGCCCAGCGCCACCGTCACCACCAGCGCGGAGCCGGCCAGCAGCAGGGTCCAGGGCAGCCGCTCCAGCAGGATGTCCAGCACCGGCTGGTTCTGCCGGAACGACACCCCGAGGTTGCCGTGCAGGAGCTGGGTCAGGTACTCCCAGTACTGCACCGCCAGCGGCCGGTCCAGGCCGTAGTCGCGCAGCAGCTCGGCCCGCAGTTCCTCGGTCATCCCCGGGTCCGCCACCGCCAGGGCCGGGTCGCCGGGCAGCAGGCGGAGCAGGAAGAACGTCACGGTCACCGCGAACCACATGGTCAGTACGCCGCGCAGCAGGCGGCGGGTGACGAACCGGGCGCCAGCGGGCATGGTCTCTCTCCTCCCTTGGCTTGGCGTCGGGGCGGGCCGGTCACACCGGGCCCGCCCCGACCGCGTCGAACTGGTCAGCCCTTGGTGGCCTGGGCCACCGAGACGGGGTTGACGATGGAGAGCAGCTCACTCGGCTGGACCAGGAAGTTGGACCACTCCGCCGAGTGCGCGATGGTGAACTCCTCGACATAGAGCACGTTGTCGTACACCTTGTCGGTGATGATCTTCGCGGCCTGCTGGATCGGGCCCTTCTGGGCGGCCTGGTCCAGCTGCGACCGGGCCTGGTCGATCAGGGCGTCCAGCTCCGGGTCGCAGGCGTTGGCGTAGTTGATGAAGCCCTTGCACTTGAACGCCAGCGCCAGGTTGGCCGGCGGGTTCTCCATGATCGCCCACGAGCCGGCGTAGATGTCGTAGTCCCGCGCGGTGTACTTCTCGACGTACGTGTTCCGCTCCAGACCCTCCAGCTTGATCTCGATCCCGGCCTCCTTGCTGGAGTCCCGGACCAGCTGCGCCCACTTGGAGATGTTCGGGTCGGCCTGGTCGTAGATCATCCGCAGGCTCAGCCCGTCGAACAACCCGTCCCCGTTGCCGTCGGAGAATCCCGCACCGGTGAGCAGCGACTTCGCCTTGGCCGGGTCGTGCGCGTACTCCTTGGCGGTCGGGTCCTGCCACTGCTTCAGCGTCGGGGTCAGCACCGAGGAGTTCGACGAGACCGCCTTGCCCTGCAACGCCACCCGGCGGATCGCCTCGTAGTCGACCGCGGCGGCCAGCGCCTGGCGTACCTCCAGCTTGTCCAGCGGCTCGCGGGCGGTGTTGTACTGCATGTGCGCCCAGCCCAGCGACGGCACCTTGACCAGCTTGAGCTTGCTGTCGCCCTCCAGGGTCTTGGCCAGCGGCGGCGGCAGCGCGTTGGCGATCAGGTCGACGTCGCCGTTGCGCAGCGCCAGCGCCTCGGTGTTGACGTCGGGGAAGACCCGGAAGACCACCTCCTTGGTCTTCGGACCGCCCTCGACCAGCGGGAAGTTCTCCATCCGCTCCAGCACGTACCGCTGGCCCCGCTCCACTGTGGTCAGCTTGTACGGCCCGGCCGACACCCAATCCTTGTCGTTCGCGAACTTCTGCACGCTGCCGACCTTGCTGAAGACGTGCTCCGGGACGACCGGCATCCAGAAGCCGACGTTCTCCAGGAAGGTGCCGTCCGGCTGGGAGAGCTGGAACTCGATCTCCGTCGGGGAGATCACCGTGGACTTCTGGTACGACGAGATCAGCCCGGCGACGACGCCGATCTTCTCCTTGGCGACGGCGTCGATGGTGAACGCCACGTCGTCGGCGGTGACCTTCTCCCCGTCGCTCCAGGTGAAGTCGTCCCGCAGCGTGAACTTCGCCTTGCGCCCGCCGTCGGTGTACTCCCACTTGCTGGCCAGGTACGGCGAGCGCACCCCGTCCATCCCCATGCTCATCAGCCGGGGGTACATCAGGTTGGTGACCCAGGTGTCGGTACGGCTGTTGCCGACCAGCGGGTTGTAGTTGAGCACGTCGGCGGTGGTGCCGATCGTGATCCGGTCCGCCGAGCCGCCGCTGCCGCCGCCATCGGAGCTGTCCGGGTTACTGGGTGAGCAGGCGGTCGCCGCCAGCCCTATCGAGAGCGCGCCCGCCGCCACGGCGAGGGCGCGCCGGAATGTACGCATCAGTGCCAGACCTCCTCAAGGACGCGCATGATGTTGCCCCCCAGGACCTTGCCGATCTCGTCGTCCGAATAGTCGTGGCTGACCAGCCAGGAGACGATGTTCCAGTAGCACTCGGCCGGGTTCTCCAGCCCGTCCACGTACGGCACCCGGGGGTGCTCGACGTGGCCGTGCGCCTCGGCGATGGACAGGTGTGCGGCGAAGGTGTCGTGCAGTCCGACATGGTCGCCGAAGAGGGTGTCCGGCCCGAACGCCACGTGGTCGATGCCGACCAGGTCGACACAGTGCACAAAGTGGTCCATCACCGACTCGATGCTGTGCTCGGGGTGGGCCGGCGAGAGCGTGGTGTGCGGTGCGGCCTCCAGGCCGAGCACCCCGCCGCGCTCGGCGCAGGCCCGGATCACCTCGTCCGGCTTCATCCGGTTGGTGGGCCAGACGGTACGCGATCCGGCGTGCGTGATGAAGATCGGTTTGGTGGAGGCGGCGATGACGTCGGCCGAGGTACGGTCGCCGGAGTGCGACACGTCGATCGCGATGCCCAGCTTGTTCATCCGGCGTACGGCCTTCTCGCCGAAGTAGGTAAGGCCGCCGTCGCCACGCTCCTTGAGCCCGCTGCCCAGGGTGTTCGCCTCGCTGTAGGCGATGCCCATCTGCCGGACGCCGAAGCCGTAGAGCATGTCGATCCGGTCCAGCTCGTTCTCGATCATCGTGGCCGCCTCGGTGGCCAGCACCAGACCCATCCGGCCGGTCTCGTGGGCGTGGTGGATGTCGGCCAGCCGCTCCACCCGGATCAGGTAGTCCTGGTGGGCCAGGTCGGACAGCCGCATCCCCAGGTCGGCGATGACGTCGGTCCACTTCCAGCCCATCTGGCTGGTCACGCAGCAGGTGCCGTCCATCATGTTGTCGAAGACGGCGGTCATGCCGGAGCGGGCCAGTCCGGCGTACCCGGTGTGGTGCCGGGCGGTGCGGTTGTAGTCGACGGTCTGGCCGATCTCCTCCGGGAAGACCGACGGGTGGTCGTGCAGCGAGATCACGACGTTGTCGGCGAGCAGCCGGCGGACCCGGTCTCGCTGCCCGTCCGTCAGCGAGATGCCCTGGTACGCCGGCACCCGGCCGAGTTCCGGAGCGAGCTTGAACTCCCGGTAGTCGGTACCTGCCTCCAGGTAGCTGTAGGACGTGTATCCGGTGTAGCGCGGGGCCGGGTCGAGCACGCCGCTCCCTCCTTCGGGTCGGTGCCAGATGCTGGGCGCGCGGTGGATTTCGGCGCCGTGACCTGATCTGGGTGTGGATTGTCGGCGATGTGGGAGCAGAGATTGCCAGGATCAGGCGCAGCGTGTCAACATGTTGGCCAACTCCGGCGCGGATCAACGGCTGGGCGACAGAAATCGTTACGGCAGGAAACATCACGGAAATTCGGGAGGTGTAGTGACTAGCGGGGTAGAGAGCCAGCGACGGTCACCCGATGCCGACCTGCCGGCCGCACTGCGGGTCCGGGGCCTCGACGTCACCTTCACCGGCCGGCGCGGCACCGTCCCGGCGGTGCGCGGGGTCGACCTCGACATCGCCGCCGGCGAGGTGTTGGTGCTGCTCGGCGAGTCCGGCTCCGGCAAGTCCGTCACCGCCCGCGCCGTGATGGGACTGCTCGACTCCGGCGGGGTGCAGGTCCGGTCCGAGCAGATCCGGGTCGCCGGGCACGACCTGACCACCGCCGGCCCGGAGCAGGTCCGGAAGGTGCGCGGCGAGACCATGGCGCTGGTCTTCCAGGACGCCCTCTCCGCGCTCAACCCGGTGCTCTCGATCGGCGACCAGCTCGGCGAGGTGTTCCGGATCCACCGTGGGCTGTCCCGCCGGGCCGCCCGGGCCGAGGCCGCCGAACTGCTCAAGCTGGTCGGCATCCCGGCCCCGGACCGCCGGGTACGCGACTATCCGCACCAGTTCTCCGGCGGCATGCGGCAACGGATCCTGATCGCCATGGCGGTCGCGCTCGGCCCCCGGCTGCTGATCGCCGACGAGCCCACCACCGCGCTCGACGTGACCGTGCAGGCGCAGATCCTGCAACTCGTCGACCGGCTGCGCGCCGAACTCGGGATGGGCGTCCTGCTGATCACCCACGACCTAGGGGTGGCCGCCGAGATCGCCGACCGGGTCGCGGTGATGTACGCCGGCCGGATCGTCGAGACCGGCACCGTGGCCGAGGTACTGGACGGGCCGGCCCACCCGTACACGGCGGCGCTGCTGCGCTCCGTACCCGATCTGGCGCAGCCCGGCGACCGGCTCCGGCCGATCCCGGGGAGCCCGCCGAACCTGCTGGCGCTGCCGACCGGCTGTGCCTTCCATCCGCGCTGCGACCGGGCCACCGAGGAGTGCACGGTGACCCGCCCGGAGCGGCGGCCGCTCGCCGTACCCGGCCGGACCGCCGCCTGCCACCACGCCGAGGAGGCCGTCGATGCCCCCGTCTGACCACCCGGCCGGGCCCGGCCCAGCCTCCTCCGGCCCGGCCGGGTCAACCCCGACGGTCGGTACGCCGACCGCGCTCTCCGCCTCCGCCGGCCCGAACACCTCCGGCCCGCTGACCGCCGACCCGCCGACCATCGGCGAGCCGCTGCTGGTCGCCACCGGGGTCCGCAAGACCTACCGGGCCGGACGCGGCCTCGGCGGCCACTCCCGGGTGCACGCCGTGGACGGGGTGGACCTGACCGTGGCGGCCGGCGAGACCCTCGGGGTGGTCGGCGAATCCGGCTGCGGCAAGTCGACCCTGGCCCGGCTGCTGGTCGGGCTGGAACGCCCCGACTCCGGCCAGGTCCGCTACGCCGGCCTCGACGTCGGCTCCGCCCGGGGCACCCGCCGCCGCGAACTGCGCCGCGCCGTCCAGATGGTCTTCCAGGACCCGGTCACCTCGCTCAACCCCCGGATGCCGATCCTGGACGTGATCGCCGAACCGCTCGACGTGCACAAGCTGGCCCGGGGCGCGACCGCCCGCCGGGACCGGGTCGCCGAGCTGCTGGAGATGGTCGGGCTCGCCCCGGACATGATGCGCCGGTTCCCGCACGAGTTCTCCGGCGGGCAGCGACAGCGGATCGGCATCGCCCGGGCGCTGGCCACCGAACCCCGGGTGGTGGTCTGCGACGAGCCGGTCTCCGCCCTCGACGTCTCGGTGCAGGCCCAGGTGGTCAACCTGCTCGCCGAGTTGCAGCAGCGGCTCGGCATCGCCCTGGTCTTCATCGCGCACGACCTCGGCGTGGTCCGGCACGTCTCGCACCGGGTCGCGGTGATGTACCTCGGCCGGCTCGCCGAACTCGGCCCGGCCGCCACCGTCTACCAGGACCCGGCCCACCCGTACACCCGGGCGCTGCTCGGCTCCGTGCCGGTGCGGCACCCGCGCGAGCGGGGCCGGGAGCGGATCGTGCTGTCCGGCGACCCGCCGAGCCCGGTCGACCCGCCGTCCGGCTGCCGGTTCCACACCCGCTGCCCGATCGCCCAGGACGTCTGTGCCCGGGAGACCCCGGCGCTGCTCGTTCCCGAGGGCGACGCCCCGACCGTCGCCGGCGAGCGAATCGCCGCCTGCCACTTCGCCGGTACGCCGCTACCGGCTACGTCGTAGCCCGCAGCGCCGTCGGTCCGGCTCTTTGCTCGGTACAGCTGGACACCAGAGGCGTTACGGCACTCGGATAACGCCTCTGGTGTCCAGGTCGGCGCCGGCCGGGACGGCGGAGCGGCCGGCTGCTCGTGCGGCCGGCGACCGTGGGCACAGCGACGTCGGACGGTACGGCGGGTACGCCGTCCCGGCCGCACCGGCGGGCCGTACCCTGTTGCAGCATGGCCGCAGACCTGCTCGGCCCGGCGGAGATCCGGGAACTCGCCGCCCGGCTGGGTGTGCACCCGACCAAGAAGCTCGGCCAGAACTTCGTGCACGACCCGAACACGGTGCGCCGGATTGTCGCCGCCGCCGGACTGACCTCGGCTGACGTGGCGCTGGAGGTCGGGCCGGGGCTGGGCTCGCTCACCCTCGGCCTGCTGCCGGTGGCCGGGCACGTGCACGCGGTCGAACTCGACCCGGTGCTGGCCGGGGCGCTGCCGGAGACGGTGCGACGGCACGCCGGCCCGACCGGTGCGGCCCGGCTGACCGTGCACCCCGCCGACGCGCTGCGGATCACCGCCGCCGAGCTGGCCGAGCCGGCCCCGACCGCGCTGGTGGCGAACCTGCCCTACAACGTCGCCGTGCCGGTGGTGCTGCACCTGCTCGCCGAACTGCCCGCGCTGCGGCACGGACTGGTGATGGTGCAGAAGGAGGTGGCCGACCGGCTGGTCGCCGGTCCGGGCTCCCGGACCTACGGTGTCCCGTCGGTCAAACTCGCCTGGTACGCCGACGCGCGCGGCGCCGGCCGGGTCCCGCCGAACGTCTTCTGGCCGGTACCGAACGTCGACTCCGGGCTGGTCGCCTTCACCCGGCGCGAGCCGCCCCGGCCCGACGTACCCCGGCAGCAGGTTTTCGCGGTGGTCGACGCCGCGTTCGCGCAGCGTCGCAAGACCCTGCGGGCCGCGTTGGCCGGCTGGGCCGGCGGTCCGGACCGGGCGGCGGCGGCGCTGGTCGCGGCCGGGGTCGATCCCGGCGCCCGGGGCGAGTCGCTGACCGTCGCGCAGTTCGCCGCGATCGCCGCGTCGGCCCCGGTGGCCGCCCGACCCGCCGAGTAGGCTGACGGCGTGTGTGGCAGGAGGTGGCCGACGTGACGGCCGAGCCGGTGGATCCCGCGTCCTGGCGACCGTGGTCACCTGACCCGCTCCGCCAGCGGCTCGCCCGGCCGCGGGCCCGGGGCATCGCTGCATGACCGAGGCATGGCGGCCGGACGACGAGGACGAACGTCCGCGCCGGAGGATGTCCGGCCCGGTCAAGGTCCGGGTACCGGCGAAGGTGAACCTCCATCTCGGGGTCGGGCCGCTGCGCCCGGACGGCTACCACGAGCTGAACACCGTCTACCAGGCGATCTCGATCCACGACGAGCTGACCGCCCGCCGGGGTGACACCCTCACCCTGACCATGGAGGGCGAGGGCGCCGGTGAGCTGGCCCTGGACGAGTCCAACCTGGTGATCCGGGCGGCCCGGGCGCTGGCCGCGCACACCGGGGTGCCGGCGCACGCCCGGCTGCACCTGCGCAAACAGATCCCGCTGGCCGGCGGCCTGGCCGGGGGGAGCGCCGACGCCGCCGCCACGCTGGTCGCCTGCGACGCGCTCTGGGGCACCGACCTGAGCCGGGACGAGCTCGCCGGGATCGCCGCCGGGCTCGGCTCCGACGTCCCCTTCCTGGTGTACGGCGGCACCGCGCTCGGCACCGGCCACGGCGAGACGATCAGCCCGATCCTGGCCCGCCCGGTCACCTGGCACTGGGTGGTGGCGATCGCCGAGGGCGGCATCTCCACCCCGGCCGCCTACCGCGAACTCGACCGGCTGCGCGCCGAACACGCCGCCCCAGCACCGCTGCGTACCGCCGACGCGCTGCTCGCCGCGCTGCGTGGCCGGGACCCGGCCCGGCTCGGCCGGGCGCTCGGCAACGACCTCCAGGCCGCCGCGCTCTCGCTGCGCCCGGCGCTCGCCGAGACACTGAAGGCCGGCGAGGCGGCCGGAGCGCTCGCCGGCATCGTCTCCGGCTCCGGGCCGACCTGCGTCTTCCTGGCCGCCGACAGCGGTCACGCCGAGCGGGTCGCCGCCGAGCTGACCGCCTCCGGGCTGTGCCGGACGGTCCGCACGGCGTACGGGCCGGTCCCCGGCGCCCGGGTGAGCTGACCACCTGACTACCGTCTGAGTACATGGCCAACATCGTCAATCTGGACCGGGTCTCCAAGGGGTACGGCGCGGCGGGGCAGCTCCTGACCGACGTCTCCCTGGGCCTTTCCGACTCGGACCGGATCGGCGTCGTCGGGCTGAACGGCACCGGCAAGTCCACCCTGCTGCGGTTGCTGACCAAGGCCGAGGAGCCGGACAGCGGCCGGGTGACCCACCGCCGCGACCTGCGGGTGGCCTGGCTGCCGCAGACCCTCGTGCTCGACCCCGAGGCCCGGGTCCGGGACGTGGTACTCGGCACCGCCTGGCTCGACGAGGGGTTCGGCGCCGAGCACGAGTGGGCCGGCGACGCGGGCGTACGCGCGATCCTGGACGGGCTCGGCATGCCGTACCTCGGGCTGGACCAGCCGGTCGGGCCGATGTCCGGCGGCGAACGGCGGCGGGTGGCCCTGGCCGCCCTGCTGGTCCGCACCGCCGACCTGCTGGTGCTGGACGAGCCGACCAACCACCTCGACGTGGCCGGGGTGGACTGGCTGGCCCGGCACCTGATCGGCAAGCGCGGCGCGCTGGTGGTGGTCACCCACGACCGGTGGTTCCTGGACGCCGTCTGCACCGACACCTGGGAGGTCGCCGACCGGACGGTACGCGCCTACGAGGGCGGCTACGCCGCCTGGACGCTGGCCCGGGTCGAGCGGGAGCGGGTGGCCGCGGCCACCGAGGCGCGCCGGCAGAACCTGCTGCGCAAGGAGATCGCCTGGCTGCGACGCGGCCCGCCGGCCCGGACCTCCAAGCCGCGGTTCCGGATCGAGGCGGCGAACGCGCTGATCGCGGACGTACCGCCGCCGCGCGACACGGTGTCGCTGCAACGGCTGGCCACCGCCCGGCTCGGCAAGCAGGTGTACGACCTGACCGACGTCACCCTGACCGCCGGCCCGAAGTTGATCCTGGAGAACCTGACCTGGCAGGTCGGTCCGGGCGACCGGATCGCCATCGTGGGCGCGAACGGGGCCGGCAAGACCACCCTGCTGCGGCTGCTGGCCGGGGTACGCGGCCCGGACGCGGGGCAGGTGCGGACCGGCTCCACCGTCCGGCCCGCCTTCCTGTCACAGGAGCTGGCCGAGCTGCCGGGCCAGCTGCGGGTACTGGAGGCGGTCGAGGAGGTGGCCCGCCGGGTCGTACTCGGAGACCGGGAGGTCAACGCGTCCCAGCTCGCCGAGATCTTCGGTTTCGACGACCGGCGGCTCTGGACCCCGGTCTCCGACCTCTCCGGCGGGGAGCGGCGCCGGCTGCAACTGCTCCGGCTGCTCGCCGCCGAGCCGAACGTGCTGCTCTTCGACGAGCCGACCAACGACCTGGACACCGACACCCTGGCCGCGCTGGAGGACCTGCTCGACTCCTGGCCCGGCACCCTGATCGTGGCCAGTCACGACCGCTATCTGGTCGAACGGGTCACCGACGTGGTGTACGGGATGTTCGGCGACGGCCGGCTGGTGCACCTGCCCGGCGGCATCGACGAATATCTTGCCCGGGCCGCCACGCCCGGCGGGCCGCCACCGGACGGGCGGAGCAACGGCACGGTACCGGCCGCCGCACGGGTCGACGGCGCGCTCTCCGGCGGGGAGCTGCGGGCGGCCCGCAAGGAGCTGAGCCGGCTGGAGCGGCAGATCGGCAAGCTGGAGCAGCGCGAGGCGGCGCTGCACGACCAGATGGCCGAGCATGCCACCGACTACACCCGGATCGCCGAACTGGACGGCCAGCTCCGGGCGGTACGGGCCGAGCGGGAGCAGACCGAGGAGGCCTGGCTGGCCCTGGCCGAGCAGGTACCGGAGGGCTGAGCGCCGGCGCGGCGACGACGGCGGCAGCTGACCGGCGGGGGTGTGCGGCGTCACCCGGATGCCATGCGGAAGAATCTAGCCCCGACCCTCACTGGCAACGGCGTTGGAGACTGCTGATCATGGCCCACAACCCCGTCAACCATCCCGCGCGGCCGGTCTACCGGGCGATCGGCGGGCTGACCGGCCTCTACCTGGTGGCCTTCGGCGTCCTCGGCTTCGTCGAGGCCGGCGGCGGCGAGTTCTTCGCCCAGGACGACACCCTCGTGCTGGGCCAGGGGACCAACCTCGGCTACTCGGCGATCTCGACCGTGCTCGGCCTCGTGATCCTGCTCGCCACCCTGGTCGGCCGGAACGTCGACACGGCGGTCGACAAGTTCCTCGGGTACGGCCTGATGGCGCTCGGGCTCGCCGGGCTGGCGGTGCTGCGTACCGACGCCAACTATCTCAACTTCACCGTCGCCACCACCATCGTGACCATGATCCTCGGTCTGGTCCTGCTGATGTGTGGCATGTACGGCAAGGTCGGCTCCGAGGAGGAGGCCAAGGCCTGGCAGGACGCCCGCCTGGTGCTCTGATCCCGGCGTTCGCCGGGCAATCCCCTCCGGCCCGGGTGACAATCCGGTAGGAAAGTCGCCCACCGGCAGCGAGGAGGGGCAATGGCGCATATTCCAATCAACCATCCGGCGCGGCCGGTCTACCGGGTACTCGCCGGGCTGATCGGCCTCTACATCGTGGTCTTCGGCGTCTTCGGACTCTTCGAGACCGCCGGGCACGACTTCTTCAGCCGGGACAGCCACTGGGTGTTGGGGCTGCGGACCAACATGGCGTTCGCGCTGGTGTCGGTGATCTTCGGGCTGGTGGTGCTGTTCGGGGCGGTGCACCGGGGCAATTTCGGGCACCTGATGAACCTGGCCATCGGGGTGGTCTTCCTGGTGGTCGCCATCGCGATGATGACCGTGCTGCAGACCGAGGCGAACATCCTCAACTTCTCGATGTCGACGGTCATCGTGTCGATGCTGTTCGGCCTGGTCCTGCTCGCCACCGGCCTGTACGACAAGGTCGGTCCGCCGGAGCACGCCGAGACGGAACGCGAGATGCGCAGCAGTTCGAACGCCCGCCCCGGCCGCTGAACCCGGCCCCGCCGGCCGCTCAGCGGGTCCGGCGGGTGAGCAGGGTCGGCTTGGCCTCCAGGTGGGACAGGCCGTTCCAGGCCAGGTTCACCAGGTGCGCCGCCACCGTCTCCTTGCGCGGCTTGCGTACCTCCAGCCACCAGCGACCGCTCAGCGCCACCATGCCGACCAGGGACTGCGAGTAGAGCTCGGCGAGCTTCGGGTCGTAGCCCCGGCTCTTGAACTCGGCGCCCAGGATGTGCTCGACCTGGTGCGCCACGTCGTTCATCACGCTGCTGAAGTTGCCGGTGGCGGAGAGCACCGGAGACTCCCGGACCAGCACCCGGAAGCCGTCGGTCTCCTCCTCGATGTAGTCGAGCAGGGCCAGCGCCGCCTGCTCCAGCAACTCCCGGGGATGCCCGGCGGTCAGTGCCGTGGTGACCCGGTCGAGCAGGGCGCGTACCTCCCGGTCGACGACGACCGCGTAGAGGCCCTCCTTGCCGCCGAAGTGCTCGTAGACCACCGGCTTGGAGACCTTGGCGCGGGCGGCCACCTCCTCGATCGAGGTGGCGTCGAACCCGCGCTCGGCAAAGGCCTGCCGGCCGATCGCGATGAGCTGCTCTCGGCGCTGGGCCGCGGACATCCGTACCCGGGAAACGGGCTTGGCGGGCGGCGGCGGTGGCGTCGGGGCCGGGACCTGCCGGCGCCCGATCCCGCGGGTGGTACGCGGACTGTCTGTCACCTCGTTATCCCGCTGCCGTCCCGCGATGCCGCGCTGACTCGTGTCGTCCCTGGTGGTGCCCTCGCTGCGCTCGGTCACCTGGCCATCCTGCCAGGCAGACGCTCGTGGCCGGGTGCCCGGGCGCGTCGCGGGTCAATGCGACGGTGTTGATTTGAGCAGTTTCGCGGCGACCCGTTCGGGCTTCGGCCACCGCACGTCGTACGCGGCGCCGACCTTCTCGAAGAGCCAGATCGTCCGGGCCGTGATGTCGACCTGACCACGCAGTACGCCGTGCCGGGCACAGGTCGGGTCGGCGTGGTGCAGGTTGTGCCAGCTCTCGCCGAAGGACAGGATGGCCAGCGGCCAGAAGTTCGTCGCCCGGTCGCCCTCGCGTACCTCGAAGGGCCGCTCGCCGTAGACGTGGCAGACGGAGTTGATCGACCACGTGATGTGGTGCAGCAGGGAGACCCGGACCAGGCCGGCCCAGAAGAACGCGGTCAGCGCGCCCTGCCAGGACCAGGTGACCAAACCGCCCAGCAGCGCCGGGGTGAGCAGTGAGAGGCTCACCAGCAGCGGGAAGAGCCGGTCGACCCGGCTGATGTCCTTGTCGGCGAGCAGGTCGGGGGCGAACCGCTCGCGGTTGGAGAGTTCCCGGTTGAACAGCCAGCCGACGTGCGCGTGGAACAGCCCCTTGGTCAGCCCCCACACGCTGGCGCCGAACCGCCATGGAGAGTGCGGGTCGCCCTCGACGTCGGAGAAGGCGTGGTGCCGGCGGTGGTCGGCCACCCACTGGGTGATGTTGCCCTGGACGGCGAACGAACCCGCGACCGCCAGGGTGACCCGCAGCCAGCGCTTGGCCTTGAACGACCCGTGCGTGAAGTACCGGTGGAAGCCCACCGTGATGCCGAGCCCGGCCACCACGTACCACACTCCGGCGATCGCGATGTCGGTCCAGCTCAGCCACCCGCCCCAGGCCACCGGTACGGCGGCGAGCAGGGCGAGGAAGGGGATGGTGACGAAGGACCAGAGGGCGACGAGGATGCCCTTGGACTGGACGCCGTCGGTGAGCGGCTTGGGCCCCTTCTTGGCTTCGGAGGCCGGTTGTTCGAGCAGGACGGAGGACATGGCACCTCGCTGAGCGTAGGGGGAAGACTGATAACTTACGCCTACGTCACCGTAACCTACGCTCTCGTAGTCTGCCATGGACGCGAACTGGGAATCCGCTGTCAGCCATCGACGGATCTTGTCGTACACGGGTCCTAATCTCCTGGTCATGGTCGATCCGCTCGCTGCCGAGGCGCGTCGTCTGCGTACCGTCGAGCTGCTGTCCGCGCGAGAGATCCGGCGACGGCTCAGCATCGGCAAGGACCGGTTGTCGGCGTTGCTGCGAGATGTTCCCCCGCCGGAGTGGACGAAACGGCCCAACGCCAAGGACGAGTTGCGGGACCGGGCCGTCGAGCTGCGCGCGGCGGGCCGCTCGGTGCCGGAGATCGCCGACGAGCTGGGGGTGGCGAAGTCGACGGCGTACCGGTGGGTCCGGCACCTGCCGCTCGACCCCGACCCGGAAGCCGAGGCTGACCGTCGACGAGCACACTCCCGTCGGATGACCGACGCGCTCTGGGGACCGCATCGCGCGGCCCGGGACGCGGCCCGGGCGGAGACGATCAAGGCGACGGCGGCCTGGGTGAAGAGCCTTCGCTACCGCGAGTTGATCCTGGTCGGTGCGGCGATCTACTGGTGCGAGGGTGCCAAGGCCAAGCCCTGGCGCCCGAACGACTGTCGCGTCAAGTTCGTCAACAGCGACCCGGGCCTGGTCCTTCTGTTCATCCGCTTCGTCGAGGCGCTGGGAGTGCGGCGGTCGGTACTGCGGTTCCAGGTCAGCATCCACGAGACGGCCGACGCGGAAGCCGCCGGGCGGTGGTGGTCCGATCTGGTGGACGTTCCGGTGGAGGCTTTCCGGAGGCCCTCGCTCAAGCGGCACCGGCCGGAGACCAACCGGCGAAACACCGGCGACGGCTATCGCGGCTGCCTGGTCATCGATGTCCCTGGCTCGAGCCGGCTGTACTGGAAGATCGAAGGGATCATGCGTGGGATGACAGATGAGGATCTGAGGACGGGACGGTAGGGTGTAGATGCTCTCCAACTGAGGGGCACTTTGTCCCTTTTGATGGTCCCGGGTCGTCTAATGGCAGGACGTCAGGTTTTGGTCCTGATTGTAGGGGTTCGAATCCTCTCCCGGGAGCTTCGCCCATCGTCGCTGGTGCCTGGTTAGCATGGGGCCGCACACTGCCGGCCGTTCTGACGGGAGCATTCTCGTGTCCCAGCCCCGCCTCCGCACCGTCGTCGTCCTCGCCGCCGGTGAGGGCAAGCGGATGAAGTCGGCGCTACCCAAGGTGCTCCATCCGATCCTCGGGCGTACCCTGCTCGGCCACGTGCTCACGGCGGCCGCCCCGGTGTCGGCCGACCGCACGCTGGTGGTGGTCGGCCACGGCGCCGACCAGGTCACCGCGCACCTGCGCGACGTCGCCCCGTACGCCGAGCCGGTGCTCCAGGCCGAGCAGCACGGCACCGGGCACGCCGTCCGGATCGCCCTGGAGAGCGCCCCGGACGCCGGTGGCACCGTGGTGGTGCTCAACGGAGACGTACCGCTGCTGCGGCCGGAGACCGTCACCGAACTGGTCGCCGCGCACGAGGCAGCTTCAGCGGCGGCGACCGTACTCGCCGCCGAGGTGGCCGACCCGACCGGCCTGGGCCGGATCGTCCGGGGCGCCGACGGCGGGCTGGAGCAGATCGTCGAGGAGCGCGACGCCAGCCCGGCCCAGCGGGCGATCCGCGAGATCAACGCCGGGATCTACGCCTTCGACGCCGCGCTGCTGCGCGACGCGCTGGGCAAGCTCTCCACCGACAACGACCAGGGCGAGGAATACCTGACCGACGTCTTCGGCCAGTTCGCCGCGACCGGCGAGACCGTGGCGGTGCACGTCGCGGCGGACGCCACCGAGACGCTGGGCTGCAACGACCGGGTCGAGTTGGCGGCGCTGCGCCGGCTGCTGCGGGACCGGGTCAACGAGGGCTGGATGCGCAGCGGAGTGACCCTGCTCGACCCGGCGACCACCTGGATCGACGTCACCGTCACGCTGGGCCGGGACGCGGTGGTCGACCAGAACACCCAGCTCTGCGGCGCCACCACGGTCGGTCCGGAGGCGGCGGTCGGCCCGGACACGACCCTGATCGACACCACCGTCGGCGCCGGCGCCACCGTGATCCGGGCGCACGCGGTCGGCGCGGCGGTCGGTCCGGGCGCGAGCGTGGGGCCGTACGCGTACCTGCGGCCGGAGGCGACGTTGCGGGAGAAGGCGAAGGTCGGCACCTTCGTCGAGGTCAAGAAGTCGGAGATCGGCGAGGGGGCCAAGGTGCCCCACCTGACGTACGTCGGGGACGCCACCATCGGGCCTCGGGCCAACATCGGCGCCGGGACGCTCTTCGTGAACTACGACGGGGTCAACAAGCACCACACGGTGGTCGGTGAGGCGGCGTTCGTCGGCTGTGACACCAGCCTGGTCGCGCCGGTCGAGGTGGGCGCCGGGGCGTACGTGGCGGCGGGCAGCGCGGTGACCGTCGACGTGCCGCCGGGGGCGCTCGCGGTGACCCGGGCCCAGCAGCGCAACATCGACGGCTGGGTGCTGCGCCGCCGGGCCGGCACGAAGTCGGCGGCGGCCGCGGAGCGTGCCGGACAGGGGGCGCCGGGCGCAAGCGAAGGTGAGCCACTGCACGGGGGCTCCGTAGCGGGTGAAGGTCGTCCGGCCTCGGGAGATACTGCAACCGAATAGTCTCTGGCCCAACGCCGGGTGACCCACCGACAAACGGGAGCAGACGAGCCGATGGGCAGCATCGTCGCCGAAAATCGCAAGAGTCTGATGCTCTTCTCCGGAAGGGGATTTCCGGAGCTGGCAACGGAGATCGGTGAGGTGCTCGGGGTGGCGCCGACACCGTCCGACGCGTACGAGTTCGCCAACGGTGAGATCTTCGTACGGTTCAAGGAGTCGGTGCGTGGTTCGGACGCCTTCGTGGTGCAGTCCGTCACGCACGGCGTGAACAAGTGGGTCATGGAGACCCTGATCATGATCGACGCCTTGAAGCGCGGCTCGGCCAAGCGGATCACCGTCGTGTTGCCGTTCTATCCGTACTCCCGGCAGGACAAGAAGCACCGCGGCCGGGAGCCGATCTCGGCCCGGCTGGTCGCGGACCTGCTCAAGACGGCCGGCGCCAACCGGATCCTCACCGTGGACCTGCACACCGCGCAGATCCAGGGCTTCTTCGACGGGCCGGTGGACCACCTCTTCGCGATGGACATCCTGGCCGAGTACGTCCAGCGCAAGTACGCCGGCCGCCCGATGACCGTGGTGGCCCCGGACTCGGGCCGGGTACGCGTCGCGGAGCGCTGGACAGACCGGCTCGGCGGCTGCCCGCTGGCGTTCATCCACAAGACCCGGGACCCCTCCAAGCCGAACCAGGTGGTGGCGAACCGGGTGGTCGGGGACGTCGAGGGTCGGGTCTGCCTGGTCGTCGACGACATGATCGACACGGGTGGCACCATCTGCAAGGCGGCCGAGATCCTGCACGAGGCGAAGGCCGCGGACGTGCTGGTGGCCTCCACCCACGCCCTGCTCTCCGACCCGGCGACCGAACGGCTGAAGAACAGCCGGATCAGCGAGGTGGTGGTGACCAACACCCTGCCGCTGCCGCCGGAGAAGCAGCTCGACAAGCTCACCGTGCTCTCCATCGCGCCGCTGCTGGCCCGGGCGATCCGCGAGGTCTTCGATGACGGCTCGGTGACCACCCTCTTCGGTGGGCTGAGCTGACGACTGCCCGGCGGACCGACTCGACGCTGCGCCGGGTCGGTCGGCGGTCCCCTCCGACGGCGCGGGCGTATGGCTTGCGGGGGTGCCGGGAGACGGAATTGGCGGATGGCGAATGGCGCCGACCCGCCTGGGCGGGGACCGCCGCGAAGCCGCATCGGGGCTCGGGTAGACTGGTGCGGTTGCCACGGCGAGGGTGCCCTGCGGGCCGCTGAAGCAAGCGCCGCACGGATGCACCGTCATCGACGCGGTGCTCCGGGCAGTGGCCACACGCAAAGCCCCCAGCGCGCCCCCTCGCCCAAGCACCGCCAACCGCCAGCCGACGTAGCGCCGCAGTGACCGTATCAGGAGTCTTCCCGTGTCCGAGGTAAAGATCAGCGCCGAGCCCCGCACCGAGTTCGGCAAGGGTGGTGCCCGTCGTACCCGCCGGGCCGGTAAGGTGCCCGCCGTGCTGTACGGCCACGGCGAAAAGCCCAAGCACATCGCGCTACCCGCGCGTGAGTTCGCCGCCGCCATCCGGCACGGTGGCGCCAACCAGTTGTTCGCGATCGAGATCAGTGACGGCACCCAGGCGCTCGCGCTGCCGAAGGCCATCCAGCGTGATCCGATCAAGGACACTCTCGAGCACATCGACCTGCTGCTGGTGCGGCGGGGCGAGAAGGTCACCGTCGACGTGCCGGTGCACCTGACCGGCGAGGCGGCCAGGGACACCCTGGTCGTGCACGAGCAGAACACCCTCTCGGTGAGTGCCGACGCGACCCGGCTGCCGGAGAGCTTCGAGGTCTCGATCGACGGCCTCGAGGTCGGTTCGCAGGTGACCGCGGCGGACGTACGACTGCCGCAGGGTGTGGAGCTGGTCGCCGACCCGGAGCAGATCCTCGCGCTCGTCACCCAGGCGCCGAGCGCCGAGCAGATGGCCGCCGAGGCCGGCGAGGAGCCGACCGAGGAGGCCGAGGAGGAGGCCGGAGCCGAGGGGCCCGGTGCCGAGGCCGCCGCGGCCGAGAGCGACAACCAGGGCGCGCCCGCGCAGGCTGCCGCAGAGGCCTGAGCGACAACCGTCTGACAGGCGCCCCCGGACGTTCGGGGGCGCCTGTTTCCGTACTGTGACACCGAGCGGGCCGGGAAGCAGAACTGGGGGAAGAGCGGCGTGGCGGAGGAGCTTCATCCGTGGTTGCTGGTCGGGCTCGGCAACCCCGGCAAGGAGTACGCGCGGCACCGGCACAACGTCGGCTTCATGGTGGCCGACCTGCTTGCCGAGCGGATCGGCGCCAAGTTCGGCCGGCACCGCCGGGCGGTCGCCGAGGTGGCCGAGGGACGGCTCGGGTTCGGCGGGCCGAAGCTGGTGCTGGCGAAGCCGATGACCTACATGAACCTCTCGGGCGGCCCGGTGGCGGCGCTGGCCCAGTTCTACAAGGTGCCGGTCGACCAGGTGGTCGCCGTCCACGACGAGCTGGACATCCCGTACGGGCAGATCCGGCTGAAGCAGGGCGGTGGCGAGGGCGGGCACAACGGGGTGCGGTCGATGTCCAAGTCGCTGGGAACGAGGGACTACCTGCGGGTGCGGTTCGGGATCGGGCGGCCGCCGGGGCGGCAGGACCCGGCCGACTTCGTACTCTCCGACTTTTCCTCGGTGGAGCGCAAGGAGCTGGAGTTCCTGGTGGACCGGGCGGCCGACGCGGCGGAGGCGATCGTGACCCGCGGCCTGGAGTGGGCGCAGAACTCGTACCACGGGACCTGAGCGGCGACGGACGGACCGCGCGACCGGTGTGGCGGACCGCCGGTGCACCCGCGCCCGCACCGAGACCGGTAGTCTTCTCGCCGCAGGTGAGGAGGCTGACGATGATGATTCCGTGTCGGGCGGCCGGCGACGCCGGTTCCATGGAGGTGTGCTGATGGCCGCGCCGCCAGTTATCGACGGTGAGTTCGCCCGCTGGTTGGCCGGTCGGGCCGGCCAGGCGCTGCTGGAACTCCGGGCCGAGCTGGGCTTCTCCGACCCGGGAGCGCTCAAGGCGGCCGGCGACAAGGTCTCGCACGAACTCCTCCGCACCGAGCTGGCCCGCTGGCGGCCCGCCGACGCGGTGCTCTCCGAGGAGGACGAGGGCGCCCGGCTGGCCTGGGCCGCCGATGCCGAGCCGGAGGTGGCGCCCCGGCTGGGCGCCGACCGGGTCTGGATCATCGACCCGCTGGACGGCACCCGGGAGTTCTCCGAGGAGGGCCGGGCGGACTGGGCGGTGCATGTGGCGCTCTGGTCCCGCCGGGCCGGCACCGCGCACGGACTGGTCGCCGGCGCGGTCGGGCTGCCCGCCCAGCACCGGGTGCTCGGCACCGACCAGCCGCCGGCGTACCCGCCGATGACGCTGCCGGCGGCGACCGACGGTACCGGCCCGGACGGTACTGGCCCGGACGGCATCGGCCGGCGGATCCGGTTGGCCGCGAGCCGGAGCCGGCCCCCGGTCTTCCTCACCGACCTGGCCGCCGAAGTCGGCGCCGAGCTGGTGCCGATGGGCTCGGCGGGCGCGAAGATCGCCGCCGTGATCAGCGGCGAGGTCGATGGGTACGTGCACGCCGGCGGCCAGTACGAGTGGGATTCGGCGGCTCCGGTCGCTGTGGCGACGGCCACCGGACTTTTCGCTTCCCGAATCGACGGATCCGCGCTGAAATACAACCAGGCCGATCCCCGCCTGCCGGATCTGGTGGTGTGCCGTAAGGATCTCGCTCCTCGGCTGCTCGCAGCGTTGCAGCGCCACCTCCGGGTACCGTAGGCCAGGACATGGCGACTTAACCGACCGGGAGGGTCTGGAAATCCCATGCGAGCAGCACCTGCGCGGGCCGGCATGAGCGGGCACCGCGAGCGGATCGGCCAGCGGGCCGGCGCCCTTGCCGAAATCGCCGATCTCGCCAGCGCCGGGAAGCCGGATTCCGTCGGTGAGCGTGGCGAGGTGACGGCATGACCTCGCCGGCGGCCTACCGGGTCTCCCATCTCGACGCGCTGGAAGCCGAGAGCATCTTCGTCATCCGCGAGGTGGTGGCCGAGCTGGAGCGGCCGGTGCTGCTCTTCTCCGGAGGCAAGGACTCGATCGTCATGCTCCGGCTGGCCGAGAAGGCGTTCGCGCCGGCCCGGATCCCGTTCCCGGTGATGCACGTCGACACCGGGCACAACTTTCCCGAGGTGCTGGAATACCGCGACCGGCGGGTGGCCCAGATGGGGCTGCAACTGGTGGTGGCCAGCGTGCCGGAGGCGCTGGAGTCCGGGCTGGTGCAGGAGCCGGCCGACGGGGTACGCAACCGGATCCAGACGCCGGTGCTGCTCGACGCGGTGGAGAAGTACCGCTTCGACGCGCTCTTCGGCGGCGCCCGGCGGGACGAGGAGAAGGCCCGGGCCAAGGAGCGGGTCTTCAGCTTCCGCGACGACTTCGGCCAGTGGGATCCGAAGAACCAGCGTCCCGAGCTGTGGTCGCTCTACAACGGCCGGCACCACCCGGGCGAGTCGATCCGGGTCTTCCCGCTCTCCAACTGGACCGAGCTGGACGTCTGGCACTACATCGCCCAGGAGAAGATCGCGCTGCCGTCGATCTACTACGCCCACCAGCGGGAGGTCGTCGAGCGGGACGGCATGCTCTACGCGGTCAACGAATTCATCTCGCCCCGGGCCGGTGAGACGCCCTTTGTCGAGCAGGTCCGCTACCGCACCGTCGGCGACGCCTCGTGCACGGCGGCGGTCCGGTCGGCGGCGGACACCGTCGAGCTGGTGATCGAGGAGGTGGCCGCGACCCGGATCACCGAACGCGGCGCCACCCGGGGCGACGACCGGGTCAGCGAGGCGGCGATGGAAGACCGCAAGCGGGAAGGCTACTTCTGATGACGGCGACCACGGTCCCCACCGAGACCCGTGCGATGGACCTGCTCCGGTTCGCCACCGCCGGCAGCGTCGACGACGGCAAGTCCACCCTGATCGGCCGGCTGCTCTACGACACCAAGTCGCTCTTCACCGACCAGCTCGAGGCGGTCGAGGCGGTCAGTGCGGCCCGGGGCGACGAGTACACCAACCTGGCGCTGCTCACCGACGGGCTGCGGGCCGAGCGGGAGCAGGGCATCACCATCGACGTGGCGTACCGATACTTCGCCACCCCCCGGCGGAAGTTCATCATCGCCGACACCCCCGGGCACATCCAGTACACCCGGAACATGGTGACCGGGGCGTCCACTGCGGACCTGGCGCTGATCCTGGTCGACGCACGCAAGGGGCTGGTCGAGCAGTCCCGCCGGCACGCGTTCCTCTGCTCGCTGCTCCGGGTGCCGCACCTGGTGCTCTGCGTCAACAAGATGGACCTGGTCGACTGGTCCCAGGAGGTCTTCGAGCAGATCGCGGACGAGTTCACCGCCTTCGCGGCGAAGCTGGACGTGCCGGACCTGACCGTGGTGCCGATCTCGGCGCTGCATGGCGACAACATCGTCTCCCGCTCCGAGCACACCCCGTGGTACGAGGGCCCGTCGCTGCTGCACCACCTGGAGCACGTGCACATCGCCAGCGACCGCAACCTGGTCGACGTACGGTTCCCGGTGCAGTATGTGATCCGTCCCCAGTCGACCACGGTCACCGACTACCGGGGCTACGCCGGGCAGGTCGCCTCGGGTGTGCTCAAGCCGGGCGACGAGGTGATGGTGCTGCCGTCCGGGTTCACCAGCCGGATCGCCTCGATCGAGACCGCCGACGGCCCGGTCGAGCAGGCGTTCCCGCCGATGTCGGTGACCGTGCGCCTCACCGACGAGATCGACATCTCCCGGGGTGACCTGATCTGCCGGCCGACCAACGCCCCGGCGGTCGCCCAGGACATCGAGGCGATGATCTGCTGGATGGACGAGACCAGGCCGCTGCGGGTCGGCGGCAAGTACGCCATCAAGCACACCACCCGGTCGGCCCGGGCCGTGGTCCGCAACCTGCGGTACCTGCTCGACGTGAACTCGCTGCACCGGGACGAGGCCGCCACCGAACTCAAGCTCAACGAGATCGGCCGGGTACGGCTGCGGACCACTGTGCCGCTGCTCGCCGACGAGTACCGGCGCAACCGTACGACGGGTGGCTTCATCGTGATCGACGAGTCGACGAACCGTACGGTCGGCGCGGGGATGATCGTCGAGGCGGGCTGACCGTCGTAGGTCGTCGCCGGGTCGGAAGGGTCGCCGGTCGAGCCGGCTACCGGGTGTCGTCCGCCGATAACCCGAGCGCGCGGGTTGTCGCGGAGTCACTACGCTGGGATGCCTGCCGCTGACCCGTCCGGGCCAGGATCGCGGCATGGACGTGACAGGAGGCGTGCACCGATGCAGGACGGCCGGTGGACGACGATCACGCCGTCGCAGTTCGACCACGAACGGGCCGCGTTGGAGTACATCCGCCGGCACCTTCCCGACGCCGAGCCGTACCGGGCCTGGTCGAACTTCACCTTCACCGCCGACACCGGTCACGTCTACGAAATCGACCTGCTGGTGGCAGCCCGAGCCGGCCTGTACCTGATCGAGATCAAGAGCCTGCACGGCCGGCTGACCAACAGCGGTCCGAACTGGATCGCGGACAACCAGGGTGCGGTCCGTACCTTCGACAACCCGCTGCACCTGGCCGACCTCAAGGCCAAGCGACTCCGCTCGCTGCTGGACCGGCAGGCCGCGAAGCAGAAGCTCAAGGTGAGGCTTCCGTTCGTGCAGGGCGCGGTGTTCCTCTCCGCGCCGGATCTCCAGGTCCAGCTCGACGACCATCAGCTGCACTGGGTGTACGGGCCGGAGCCGCACCCGGGGCAGCCGGCCGGACCGCTGCCGGGAATCTGGTCCGAACTGCTCGGCGCAATGCCGCGCGACGAGCGCCGGCAGGTGACGCCGGAGTTGTCGAGGGCGCTGCCCAAGCTGCTCAAGGAGGTCGGCATCGCGCGGAGCCGGCGGTACGAGCAGGTCGGCTCGTGGCAGCTCCAGGCCAAGCCGTTCGACGTCGGCCCGACTTGGCAGGACCACCTGGCGCAGCACTCCCAGTTCGCGCACGAGCAGCGCCGGATCCGGATCTACCTCCTGGAACGCAACTCCGCCAAGGCGGAACGGGCCAGCATCGAGCGGGCCGCCCGCCGGGAGATGATCGCCCTGCACGGGATCAGCCACCCGGGCATCGTGCAGGTCGACACGATGGAGCCGCACGAGGGCGGGCCGGCGCTGATCTTCCGGCACGATCCGCGGGCGGTCCGGCTCGACCACTTCATGGCCCAGTACGGCGAGCGCCTCGACGTCGGTACCCGGATCGGAATGGTCCGGCAACTGGTGGAGGCGATCGGGTACGCCCACGGCCGCCGGCTCTACCACCGCAGCCTCTCGGCCAGGGGAGTACTGGTCACGCCTGGTCAGCGGCACCGGGGGGAGCCGGAGGAGGCGGCCTGGCTCCGTCCACATCTCCAGATCAGCGACTGGCAGGTGGCGACCCGCGGGCCGGACTCGGTCGGCGGTAGTGCGGACGCCCTGCGTATCTCCCCGTCGTCCCGGCTCGGCCCGCACCTGGAACGCTCCGCCGAGGCGTATTTGGCGCCCGAGTTGAGTGCGCCGGCACCGGACCCGGTGGCGCTGGACGTCTTCGGGCTGGGCACTCTCGCCTACCTCCTGCTCTCCGGCCAGCCGCCAGCGTCCAGCCGGGCCGAGCTGCTGGCCCGGCTGGCCAAGGAGGACGGCCTACGCCCGTCGTCGATGGTCGACTCGGTCTCGGAGTTCATGGACGAACTGGTGCAGGCGGCCACCGCTCCGGTACCGGCGCGCCGGCTCGCCTCCGTGGCCGAGCTGCTGGAGATGCTGCAGCTGGTCGAGGAGGAGTTCACCGCACCGCCGGCCGTCGCCGAGGAACACATCGACGTCCTCGAGGCGAAGGTCGGCGACACGGTTCTCGACTGGCAGATCAGGAAGAAGCTCGGCACCGGCTCCACCTCCCGGGCCTTCCTGGCGCAGAACACCCGTACCGGTGCCCTGGAGGTGCTGAAGGTCGCGCTCTCCGACGAGAAGGCGGCCCGGCTGACCCACGAGGCGCAGGTGCTGCGCGGGCTGCACAAGGACTCCCGGGTAATCCGGCTCGCCCGGGAGGAGCCGATCGAGGTACCACCGCGTTGGATGATCGTGCTGGAGCACGCTGGTGAGACGACGCTCGCGCGCAAGCTCCGCGAGGACGGCCGGCTCACCGTCGACGAGTTGGAGACGTACTCCGACTACCTGTTCGGCGCGGTCGACCACCTCCAGGGCGAGGGGGTCGTCCACCGGGACATCAAGCCGGACAACATCGCGATCAGGATCCGGCCGAACCGGACTCGCCAGCTCGTCCTCTTCGACTTCTCGCTGGCCGCGCTGCCGGTCAACGAGATCGAGGCGGGCACCCCGCGCTACCTCGATCCCTTCCTCGGTACCACCAGCCGGCCGGTCTACGACGAGCAGGCCGAGCGGTACGCCGTCGCGGTCACCCTGCACGAGATGGCCTCCGGCGAGGTTCCGGTCTGGGGCGACGACCTCACCAACCCGCTGCACACCGAGGGGCCGCCGGTGCTGGCGGTCGAGGCGTTCGACCCGGCGATCCGGAACGCGCTGGTCGGTTTCTTCCACCGGGCGCTGCACCGGGACGCCGCGCAGCGGCACGCGTCGCTGAAGGAGATGCGGGACGCCTGGCAGCAGGTGTTCCGGCAGTCCGATCACACCGCCCCGGTCGGCTCCGCGCATCCGGCCAGTTCGGAACATCCGGATGTCGAGGTCGAGACGACCGTTGCGGACCGGGACGAGGCGGCGGCCAGGGCGACCCGGGCGACCGTACTCGAAGCCTCCGGCCTGACCCCCCGGGCGGTGTCGGCGGCGCACCGACTCGACGCCACCACCGTCGGGGACCTGCTCGGGCTGGGCTCGAAGCAGCTCTTCACCCTGCCGGGCCTCGGGTTCAAGACCCGGGGCGAGTTGCAGCAACGGCTGCGGGAGTGGCGGGCGCGCCTCGGCGAGCAGGAATCCGGTCCGGCCCCGTCGCGCAACCGCGTGGAGGCGCGCGCCGAGATCGCCGCCGAGACGGTACGCGCGGAGGCGCGGCCCGGCTCCGACGGCAGGTCGCCGGCGGACCTCGCCCGGATCGGGCTGGACGCGGTCACGGCCTTCCTGGTGCCACAGCATCCGAACCAGAAACAGGTGGAGGCGGTACGCCTGCTGCTCGGCCTGCCCGACGAGGCCGGTGCGCTGCCGGACCTGCCGCCCTGGCCGCTGCAGGCGCAGGTGGCGAAGCGGATCGAGGTCAGCGCGGGCCGGGTGGCGCAGTACCTGATGGCCGAACGCAAGCGCTGGCACGCCGATCCGGTGCTGGCCAGCGTACGGGCCGAGCTGATCACCCTGCTCGCCGAGAGCGGCCGGGTGATGCACGCGACCGAGCTCGCCACCGCCCTGTTGATGCGGCGAGGATCGGCGGAAGAGTTCGAGCCGGTACGCCGGGCAGTTGCGCTCGCAGTGGTCCGGGCTGCGGTCGAGATCGATCCGCTCGCGGACGAGCCGAGATTCGCGGTACGCCGGCACGGCGACCCGGCGCCGGAGAGCCGGAACCGGGACCGGCTGCTGATCGCCCTTGAGGTGGCGGCCGACGAGTCACCGGACACGCCGTCCGCGCCGGCGCTGCTCGACCTCGCCGACGCCCTCGGCAAGGCGGCGGACCGGCTCGCCGAACTGGAGGTGCTGCCGAGCCCGGCGACGGTGCTGCGGGAGCTGGCCGCCGTCACCGGCACCGTCGGCGACGGTGGCTTCCGGCTCGATGACCGGCGGATGGTGCAGCTCGCAGCGGTGGCCTCGGCGCGGGCGGCGGCCTCACCCCGGCTGGAGATCTATCCCCGTGACCTCGACCCGGTGCGGGCGCTGCGGCTGACCCAGGCCGGCCTGGTGCCACCGTCGGTCGGCGACCGGCGCGCCGAGCTGCGCGAGAAGGACATCCAGCAGCGGGTCGCCGCGCGATTCCCCGAGATGCCACCGCTGCCGAGCCATCCCCGGTTGGGGCACCTGCTCGCCGAGGCGGGATTCCCGCTGATCTACCGGAACGGGGCCTACCACGCCCGGCCGGGGACCGGATCGTCGACCAGGATGTCGTCGCACCAGCGGCGGTCGACCGACACCCGGATGACGATGTGGAACGCGGCCTCGCCGGAGCTGGCCGCCGCGTTCCGGGCCGAGCAGCAGCTCAACCGTACCGGTGAGGAGGGCGGGTTCCGGGCGTTGACGGTGCGCACCGACCGGTATCCGGCCGCCCAGCAGGAGCTGGTCAGCCGGCTGAACGCGCGTCCGTGTAGCGTGGCGGGCCGGTTCCTGGCGCAGCTTCGTACCCTGGTCGAGGCGCGTCCGAAGCCGACGTGGCAGACGGTGCTCGCCGCCGACGCGGCCGACCCGAACTCCCGGGACGCGTTGAAGCTGGCCGAGTTCGCGGCCCGGACTTGGCAGCAGCTCCGGCCGGAGTTGCTGGCCCTGCCGGACCGCCGGCTGCCGCTGCTGCTCTTTGACGCCGCGCCGCTGGCCCGGTACGGCGCGATGGAGTTGCTGGAGGAGTTGGCGGACCTGGCCCGGGGTG
Organism: Plantactinospora sp. DSM 117369; assembly: GCF_053764795.1. Lineage (NCBI taxonomy): Bacteria > Bacillati > Actinomycetota > Actinomycetes > Micromonosporales > Micromonosporaceae > Plantactinospora > Plantactinospora sp. DSM 117369. Next base: position 909,419 of record NZ_CM132446.1, read on the forward strand.
GGGCAGGGGCGGTGTGGCTGCTCTGCCCGACGGAGGATCCGGGCCAGCTTCCCCGGCTCGACGCCACGGTGGTGCCGGTGGCCCAGGACGAGTGGGTCACGCTGCCGGACGCCTGGGTGGCGAACGAGCACCGGCGCGGCCGACTGCCGCGTTGACCGGTGTGGGGAGCCGGCCCGATCATCTCAGTAGTAGGCGGCAGCCAAGGCGTCCACCTGTACCCGGAAGCTGGGACCGACGAGCCCGGCGACGAACAGGATGGTCAGGGTCGGTTTGTGGCTGCGGAGCCAGCGGGCGAGCTCAGCTCGCAGCGGATCCATGTCGACATCACCGACAAGGTAGATGGTCAGCTTTACTACATCCTTGACCTGCAAGTCGGCGGCGAACAGGTTCTGACGGACGTTGTCGAGCGCGATCGCCAGTTGTTCGATCAAGACGTCCGGCACGTGTCCGTCAGGTCGGATCCCGAACTGGCCCGAGAGCACCAACCAGCGCAGGGCGCCAACCTCGGCCTGGTGGTGGAAGCCGGCGATCGGCGGGTGAACCCGCTCTGGCGAGGGATTGCGAAATTTTCTCATCGCGGATCAGTTGGGGCCGGTCTGGATAGATGGGAGACCCTTCCTTGGTCATGGCCTCCGTGAAGTCGCAAGGGAAGGCGAGGACCTGCTCGGTCTGCGGGGTGGACGCCTGCGCGTCCAGGTGCGGCGCCGTCCAACCATCTGTCCATACGTCAGTTCACGGGCTGGGTTGGGCCCGCAGGCAGGTAGCTACTCGGGGTCAGATCACAGTAGACGTCGAGCTCGGTACGAGCCAGATCTGCCTCTGGTAGCTTGCCGCCAAGCGCCTGCGCCCGCGTGGTAAAGTCGCCCGCCGCACAGACTTCGGAATTCGGCATAGGATGGTACGCCCCGCCGACCACCGCTCCGGCCGCGTCGCGGAATACCATCATCTTGCCCCGGCCGCCGAGTTCACGGCAGGCGTTGGAATTCGCCACGAGATGCACAATGACATCACCGTTGCTAGCCAGCGGTGGCTTCTCGGGGTTGAGCCGGGCGGTGACCGTCGGGAACTTCTCCGTGTCCGCTTCTGGAATCCATTGGGTTTGGACCAACTGCAGATTTGCCCGGGCAACCGTTATCCAGATACCGGTCCGGGTGAAGCTGGCCGGGTCCAGGAACGCATAGGTGCCGATCACCGCACGTTCGCCGGGACGGATGATCGGGATCTCGAAGAAGTAGTTGAACCGCCCGGCCTCCCCCAGTGCGTACTTGCCGTTCGCGTCCAAGGCCCCAAAGATTACTCGGGTTCGGTATGCCACCTGGGAACTAGTATTTTCGACGACGGCGCCGATGCTGACCTCGCCCTTGTCCGCGATCTGCGTGAAGCCGGTCTCGGTCACCGTGACGGCGCCGCTCGACGGCGCCGCGATCGTCGTCCGGTTGTCGTCACCCGGCCTCGCCGAGGTCACTCCGCTGGAGACCTCCGGGTACGGGCAGGCCGCGGTCTCTCGGGCGTCGCCCGGCCGCAGTGCCCACCACACGCCCGCCGCCACCAGCAACACGACTGCGACCGCACCGGCGAGCAGGATCGTCCAGCGCTTCACTGGTACACCCGCACCTTCAGTTGGTTGACCTGCTGGAGTTGATCGCTGATCAGGCGGGTCACGGCGACCTGCAGCCCAGCGAGGAAGGAGTGCTCGCTGAGCGCTTGGAGCGTCCCGGCGCTGAGCTGGACCCGCCACTCCTGCATCCCGCGCACCGAGACCATGATCCGGTCGTCGTCCGACCGGCCGACGGCGAGCACCTGGGCGCGCTCCTCGTGGAACCGCTCGTCTTCGTAGGACGAGATGGATTCGTCCGGGTAGACGTTGAACTCTGCCATGCTCGCCCGGAGGGCGCGCTCTCGGGCCGTCCACAACAGTCGGGCCAGGCCTTCGAGCTGCCGCTCGAGCTGTCGCTCATCTGCCTGGTCGTAGTAGCCGGACGAAAAGTAGATCTCGACGCCGGTGTGCCCGCGAACCTCGCCGTGCACCCCGCCGCCTGGCGCCGAGGCGTGTACGTGGATGGCGTTGATCCGGTCGGCCATTTCGCCCATGACTCCGTCCGTCCTGCTAGCTCGAGAAACCCAGGAAGTCCTGGTCGGTGACGTTCTCGGGGGTTGTCTTCGCGAGCAGCGGCCGCTTCGGCACGAACGACTCCCGCTCGTCGCGGACTACCGAGTTGGCGCCGCTGAACACTGTCGCAATCTTGCCTTCCTGCTCAACGATCCGCGCAATCAGCTCTTTCAACCCGCGATCGACCTCACGGATCACGCCATCCGCCGTCGATGCCGCGAAACGCCGGTTTTCCGGCGGGTCGTCCTTCACAAAAAGGGAGGCACCCCCGGCTACTTTGTCGACCACGGCGAGACCGACGAGGACGCCGGTGCCTGCGGTGGCAACGCCGAGCGGCACGGCAGCGATGCCCGCCACCGCAGCAACCACCGTGAACGCCACCGTCCAGTTGTCCTTGCTGCACCGATTCGGCATATTCTCCAGGACATCGATGGCCTGGTTGACAATATCCGCGACGTTCTTGCGGGCCTCCGTCCAGATAGCCTTCTCCTGCTGGATGAGCTTCATGCAGGTCACCACAGCGTTGAACTGGCTGGCCTGCTGAGCGGGAAGCTTGTCGAGATATTGCGATTTGAACTCACGTGCTGCTGCGCCACTCCAACTCGCCAGGTTGTCGCCTACCGTGGTTACCCCGGAGAACTTGTTGTTGTTCGGTGCAGTGAGCTCGAGGTCCGGTTGCGGCGAGTTCTGGGTTGTCATCAGCACCGTAGCGCTGGCCCTTAGATCAAGAAAAATGCTGTCGAAGTTATTCGGCCGCGGCATATCAAGGAAGGGATAGAACATCGCCGGTACGCCGGCGAACGCCGCCTCGATAGCGCTGACGTCCAGCTTCTGCTGGCCGGACTGGTCCTCCTGCCGGGGAGGGATCGCTGCCTGTTCGCAGGCAGTCTTTATGGCTGCCTGGCGCAACGCCTCCGCGCCAGCGGCAAGGTTTTCGTAGGTGTAGGCCATCAGAAGCGTCCCTGCCCAACATCGTCTTTCATCGCGTTGAACTGGTCTACGGCGGCTTGGTCCGAAGTGGCATAGTTGTCGGCGGCCATTTTGAGGGCCTGCCCAGCCAGCTCCAGATTGCTCTGACTGTCCCGGAAGATCGCGGACATCGTCATCCGCAACTCGGCGAAGGCTTGTTGCGCGGGACCATAGCCGCCACCGCCGATCTCGGCTGGCCGGGAGAAGTAGCCGTCCCCGGACTCTGTCTGGCCGAAGCGCTTTCCGGCCTCGGCGAACTGCTGAGCCACCTCCGGCAGCATCCTGTCACCGGCGACCCACAGCTCGTAGAGGTCCACCCCCAGGTCCCTGCCGGATTTAGGCACGGTAGTCCTCCTCCGCGAGTGCGCCAGGAGAGGAGGGCGCGCCGAGGCCCCTACCTGGGTCGGCGTCGACCTGGCTGGCGTCACCGCCGTGATACTCCGGCGGCCAGCCTGGCTCGGTTGTCTCCATGATCCGGTTACCCCCGATTACAGGTGAAATTGCCTCGGAGGTTATAGCACGAAGCGCGACCGTCCCGTCACCCTACAGTCGGGAACCTGTGGATAACCTCGATGCTCGCACCACCCACGACCGTCCGATCAGGATCCGTCTTCTTGGACGGTGTCCCAGGTCAGTTCCTCGCCGCCGATCTCCTGGATGAACTCCTGTTCCAGGCCGACGAGAGTCGTGGTGCGCTCTCGGATGAAGCCGTCGCGGTCGTCGGCGAGCAGCTGGGCCAGCGCGGCCGGCGGGACGCCGTGGCTGACCGCCACCGTCCGCAGTCGAGCTGGCGGAAGGGCGAGGAGAGCGTCGCGTACGGAGGTGCCGGGCGGGGTGGGCAGGACGATCCGGTTGGCGATGCTGGAAGCGTCGCGTACCCCCGTCACGATCCGGCGGTAGGCGGCGGCACCGGAGCGGGCCAGCAGGTCGACCAGCTCGATCGGCTCGCCGTCCAGCCCGTGGCGTTGGCCGAAGTGGTTCAGCTCCCAGAGCAGGAAGGCGCGTACCCGACCGTCCTCGGTGTCGAAGCGTTCCGGCAGCGGCTGGGCGTACAGGCCCTGGAGGCTCAGCTCGGCTCGGCCGGTGGCAAAGGCCCGCATCTGATGCAGGGCGCGGCGGAGCTGGAAGGCGTTGCCACCGACGAAGAGCGTCGACCACGAGGTACTCCAGAACCAGCGGACCAGGGCCCGGCTCTGCGTGCCGTCCGGGTCGGGCCGGTGGTGGAAGAAGAGCGCGAGCAGCATGACCTGCTGCGGGTACGGCACCAGCCAGGCCGCCGGCACCCCGGCCTCGTACCGGAGGAACCGCACCGCCCGGTGCAGGGCGACCTCGGCCTGCGCGACGACACCGTCGAGGGTCTTCCCGACCCGGTCGGCGAGGGCGGTCCAGCGGGCGCCCTGCACGTCGTCCTCGCCGGTGATCGCGACGATGGTCTGGAAGACCGGTTCCGCGGCGACGTCCCCGAACCCGCTGTCGGCGATGCTCTCCCGGATCGACGCGATGCGGTCGGTGAGGGTCTCGCCCTGCTCGGCCTGGTAGGTCAGCGCGGAGACCATCTGGTCCGGGCTGATCTGCCGGCCGCTGCTGTTGACCCGGGAGAACGCCTCGACCGCGTGTTCCAGGTCGCCGCCGAAGAGCCGGATCACCGGAATCTTGTACGCCTTGATCCGCTGCGCGACCTGCTCGGCCTCGTCGACCAGGGCTTCGGAGTTGTCGGCGGTGGTCGGGTCGCGGGCGAGGCGGCGGGCGTGGGCCAGGAAGTCCATGGTGCGCAGTACCGCCTGCATAGGGAGCAGGTTGGCGGGCGGGGCGTGTTTGCCCCAATGCTGGAACAGCAGGTCGTGCTGGTCAGCGGCGCCGAGGGTCCGGTAGATCCACCATTGCCGGTCCCGGCCGGTGCCGGCCGGCTCGGGGCGGTGCACGAGGGTGCCGAAGAGGGTGGAGAGCCGCTGGTGCCCGTCGAGCAGGTACGCGACCGGACCGTCCGGGGCGGGCGGGACCTCGATGCCGGCGACCCGGTCGAGGGTGGGCAGGGAACGGCTGGTCTCCCAGACCAGGATGCTGCCGATCGGGTAGCCGCGCTCGATGCTGTCGTAGAGGTCGAGCATCTGGTGGGGGTGCCACACGTAGGGGCGCTGGAAGCGGGGGACCCGGAGCCGGCCGGAGCGGACCTCGTCGAGGAGCTGTTCCAGCAGCAGCACCTCCACCCTGATGTTGAACTCCTCGGCCCGCACGGCCATCCGTTCTCCCTGGTTGCGCTGGTGTGGCATCCGGTCGTCGTACCGTCAGATTCTGCCGGCGATGGTCGCGAGCAGCTCGCGAAGCTCGGCCACGACGTCGTCGCCGAGTTGGGCGAAGTCGTGCTCGGTGAGTCCCTCCCGGTAGGTGCGCATCCGGCTCAGCAGGTCGGAGCCGAAGCCGTCGTGCAGCGCCGACCTCGTCCGGTGGTCGAGGTCGGGGAAGAGTTCCTCGTGGGCACGGACCGCGTCCGCCGACCTGTCGAGCCGGCTGAAGCCGTGCTTCATGTCGTAGTGGCCGCGCTGTTCGGGCGTCAGTTGCTTCAACCGGTCCAGCCGGGCGGACGCCTCGGCGAGCTGGCCGACGCCGGCGAGCACCTTGTCGGGTACGTAGTTCTCCGCCTCCCGGCGGACCAGGACGTGCACGCCGATGTCCAGGTCTTCGAGGGTCTTGGCCTTGTCGTGGCTGCCGGTCCGCTGGCGCGGGATCAGTCGGTCGCTGTCGAGGACCGCGACCACCCGGATCACCCGGCGGAAGCGGTTCCCGGCGGCCAGTGCCGTCTTCATCAGGTCGCTGCCGCCGCCGTGCCCGATCTCGACCCAGCGGTTCCGGAACGCGGTGAGGATCCGCTGATGACCGAGGACGTACGCGACGGTCTCCAGGAAGGAGCCGTCGGACTCCTGGTTCTCCACCACGACCACCGCACGTTGGCACAGGTCCTCGGCGTACTCGGTGAGGTCGGCCCGGGACACGGCTACCGGGTCGGCGGTGGCCTGGGTGGTGCCGGTCCAGGCGTTGACGGCCACGGCCGCGTCCTCGGCGAGTGCGATGTAGGTGTCGGCGAGCTGTGGCAGGTGCCTCGGCACGAAGTCCCGTACTGCGGCGACGACGGCCACGTCCGCGACGACCCACTCGTGCCGCTCCTCGGCGAAGCAGCGGAGCAGGTCGTAGAGGTGATGCAGGTCCGGCAGGGCGTACGGTCCGGTGCTGTCGTCGGTGTCGGCGAAGACCTCCGGGGCCAGCTCAACGCGCACTGGCGTCTCGCTTCGCCCACTGGGCGCGGGCCAACGCCCGAGTCTCCGCGTAGTCCTCGGAGAAGACGCCGGTCGGCCAGTAGTCGAGGTTGCCGTCGGCGTCGATGGTGATCCGCCGGGCCTGGGCGGAACCGTCGGCCTGCTCCACGAAGTAGACGGCGACGGTGTCCGGGTCTACCTTCCCTTCGGCGATGCGCAGCCGGAGCCGGAGCAGGAACGTCTCGCTGTGCGTCTCGATCAGGAACCGGACCGGGGTCGCGTCGACCGCCGCGAGGTAGAGGTCGGCGAGGTCGGCGTGCGCGGCCGGGTGCAGGTGCAGCTCCGGCTGCTCGATGATTTCGAGTACGGGCCGGTCCGGCGGGCTGACCACGTCGAGCGCCCGTTGGACGAAGATCGGCAGGGCCTGGGCGACCCCGGTGCCCGCGTCGGCCAGGTTGACCGCGAAGTCGGTGCCGGCGGCCGAGCGGAGTACGACGGACCAGACCTCGCCCCGACTGACCAGGTCCAGCTGCCAACCGGGCAGGAGTTCAGCGAGACCGCTGTTGACCTGCCGGATCAGCTCCCCCTGCCGGCCGGCGGTGTCGCTGGCGAGGATGCCGGCGGCGTGTAGGCCGGTGCTGCCGAGTTCCTTCGGCATCCGGGCCGGCAGCAGGTAGCGCCGCTGCGGCTGCTCCCGGAACGGTCCGAAGTAGCGTACGGCGGGGAAGGACTCCCGGAAGTTTCCGAGCGCGACCAGCAACGTGTTGACCATCTCGTTCGGCAGCGACGGATCGTCCCGCCTCAGCAGGTGCGGGTCGGCGGGAAGTAGCCCGTGGAACGGGATCGGCAGGTCACTCCACACCTGGTCGCCCAACTCGACGGAGTACCGGGGTGGCTCGGACGGATCGTTCAGCTCCCATTCGAGGTGGGCCAACCGCGCCCCGGACTGGGACAGCTCCAGCTCCGATACCACCTGTGTGTCGTAGCGGTCGCGGGTGATGTTCTGCACCGTGGCCTTGAGTCGGGTCGGAAAGAGCGGGCCGTTGACCGTCAGGTCGAGGTTGATGCTGCCGTGCGGGCGGCGGCCGTGGATCAGGTCGACGAAGAGGCCGACCAGCCCTTCGCCGAGGGCGTCCAGGTCGAGCGGGGTCGGCGCGTCGGTGTGGATGCCGGAGTCGAGCAGCACCGGGGCGCGTACCAGGGCGCTCTTGCCGGAGTTGTTGCGGCCGAGGACCACGGTGACCGGCCGCAGGTCGATGTCCTGTCGTTGGGCGAAGCATCGGTAGTTGCCGAGGGCCATCCGGACCAGAGACATGGGCCACACCATAGCCGGGTGATCGGATGGTTGCGTACCGCCATGACGAGGTCGTGGCCGGGCTGTGCCCGGCATTGGCGGCAGGGAGCCGAGCAACTTCGTCCCAAAGGTATTAGTCGAACTTCTGAGCCTGCGTGCTGACCGCCCAGCGGTAGCGTGGACGGGCATGGGGGAAGAGGTTCGTGCCGATCCGGTCGAAATCGCCAGGGTCGCGCAGTCCTATCTGGACAATTCCATCGAACTCGCGTCCGCGCTGCGTGCGGTGCGCGCCGACGCCCTGATCTCGCCGGCCGACTTCGGGCAGGTCAGCCGGGCCGGCCAGCTCAACATTGAAGGGCCGGACGATGTCGGGGTCGACAACAGCGAACGGGAGGCCGTTGGCCTGCCGATCGACGAGGACGACGACCCGAACACGCCCGGCCAGATCGACCCCGATCACCCCTACAGCTACACCGAGAATGCGTTCCGCGACGAGCTGGGCTGGCCGAAGAGGACGTCCTATTCATGATCAAGAGGTTGCTTCTCGTCGGCGGTGCGGCGTTAACCGTCGTCATGCTGGCTGGCTGCGCAGAGCCGTACGAGGATTTCGAGCCGGAGTGGACCCCGACCGGCGCCAAGCCGACGGCGAGATTCGACGCTGAAGTTGCCCCTCGGGCGGCTGCCCTGGACATTCGTTACACGCTGCGTAACCAGGGCACGGAGCCGATCGTCGCCTACGTCGGGGTGGAGGACGACACCGCCTCCCATGCCGAGGATGTCTACCTGACCGTCCGGAAGGACAGCACGATCGAGGTGGCCAAGCGCACCTTCGCCATCCCACCTGGGTTGAACGTCGAGGCGATCGGCACCATCGAGGGCGTGGTCGTCCCACCCGGCGAGGAAGTCACCGAGGAGTTCTCGATCCACCTGCCGCTGCGCGCCAACCGGCCCTACTCCAGCAGGTTCAAGCTCCCAGAGCCGTTGCGGGAAGTAGTCTTCTGCCTCGGCGCCGTACTCCAGAGCGAGGCCGCCGCGTCGAAACCCGGCGCCGATGGTCGCGGGAAGTATCCGCTGAACGGGCCACAGCATCTCTTCTGTTCGCCGCCCGCGACGCGGTGATCAGCGCCCGCCCGGGACGGGCGGTGTACCGGTTGCGGCCGGACGGCTGCGGAGAGCGGCGGCGCCAGCCCGGTACGGTGGGGCGGTTCGGTGCGGGGCAAGCGTGAGGTGGGCGGACTGTGATCGATCGTCGGGCGCTGCTGAAGGACCTCCAGGGCCAGGTTAGGGCGTTGGAGAAGGACCTGGTCGAGCAGATCGGCGACTCCGGCGACCACTACAAGAAGCTGCGGTCGGAGTACGATCGGGCTTTTGGATTGAAGCGTACGGCGGCGACCTGGGCGGCGTGGCGGGACGAGCGGGTGACCCAGACGGCGGTGGCCTGGGTGCTGGGCTCGGTCTTCGTCCGGTTCTGCGAGGACAACGGGCTCTTCGGCGACGTCTGCTATCTGGCTGGGCCGGAGAAGGACCGGGCAGTCTTGGCCGAGGAGTCGCAGGACGACTACTTTCGGCAACACCCGGAGCGGACCGACCGGGACTGGCTGCTGGCGTCGTTCGAGCACATCGGCGGGACGCAGGCCGGGCGGCTGCTCTTCGACCCCGAGCACAACCCGGCGCACCGGATCCCGATCAGCCACGACGCGGCCAAGGCGCTGATCGCGTTCTGGCGGCGACGCGACCAGGCCGGGACGCTGGTGCACGACTTCACCGACCCGGAGTGGGGGACCCGGTTTCTCGGCGACCTGTATCAGGACCTGTCGGAGGCGGCGCGGAAGCGGTATGCGCTGTTGCAGACACCGGAGTTCGTGGAGGAGTTCATCCTCGACCTGACGCTGACCCCGGCGATCAACGAGTTCGGCCACGAGACGATCAAGGCGATCGACCCGACGTGCGGCTCGGGGCATTTCCTGCTCGGCATCTTCCGGAGGCTGATGAAGGAGTGGGAGGAGCAGGATCCGGAGCGGGACCGCTGGGAGATGGTCAGGGCGGCCCTGGAGTCGGTACACGGGGTCGACATCAACCCGTTCGCGGTCGCCATTGCCCGCTTTCGACTGCTGCTTGAAGCGATGCGCTCCGCCCATTTCGCAGGCTTCGAGCAGGCGAACAAGTACGTCTTTCCAATCCAGGTTGCCATCGGCGACTCTCTACTCAAGAACCGGCAGGGCACCCTTTTTGACGACGTAGACGAACTGGCCCAGTTCAGGTACGCCACCGAGGACATCGATAAGTTTCCCAGCATGCTGACCGAAGGTCGTTACCACGTCGTGGTCGGCAACCCGCCATACGTTACTCCCAAGGACAAGGAATTAAACGAACTGTACCGAGGGCTCTATGGGGAGGTCTGCTCGGGCAAGTATGCTCTCTCGGTTCCCTTTGCTAAGCGCCTTTTCGACCTGGCTAGGCCTTCTGAATCGGATGGTCGTGGGTCCGGCTTTGTCGGCCAGATTACTGCCAACTCCTTCATGAAGCGCGAATTTGGTCGAAAACTGATTGAGCAATACTTTGCGGAGAAGGTCGACCTCACTCATGTTATCGACACCTCTGGCGCCTATATACCGAGCCATGGCACGCCCACAGTGATCCTCGTGGGTCGTAGAACGCCAATGGCTAATCGTGCCGACACCATCCGCGCTGTAATGGGGATTCGAGGGGAACCTGCTGCGCCACTTGATCCGGAGCGTGGCAAGGTTTGGCAAGCGATTATCTCCAGGCATCACCAAGCCGGCTTCGAAAATGAATGGATCTCCGTCGCGAACCTAGCTCGGCAGCAACTCAACATCTTTCCCTGGAGTTTGACTGGCGGTGGGGCGGACAGCTTGACCTCGGCAATTGTTGGCGAACGGCCGACCCTCTCATCTCTAGGTGCCGTTGCCGGGATCACCGCCGTTACAGGGGAGGACGAACTCTACCTACTGCCGAGTCGACAATCCGCGTGCAGATTAGGAGTTTTGCGCACGATTCCTCTAGTCCAGGGGGAGGCTGTCAGAGACTTCAATCTGCACAGAACGCAGACCGCTCTGTGGCCGTATTCCGATGAGCTTGATGTGCTTCCATTAGGAGCGGATCCCGGTCTGACCCGCCTGTTCTCGTCCTATAGATCTGCAATCAATCGCCGGAAACGTTTCGGTACGCCGATGATTAAGAGAGGGCTGGCGTGGTGGGAGTGGCAAGAACTCTATCGGGATAAGCTGCGGAGTCCTCTTTCGATCGCCTTCGCGTTCGTAGCCACTCATAATCACTTTGTGCTCGATAGGGGCGGGAAGGTGTTTATCCGGACGGCCCCCGTGATTAAGTTGCCGACAAGCGCGACGGAGAACGAACATCTAGGCCTTCTTGGAACGTTGAACAGCTCGACCGCGTGCTTTTGGTTAAAGCAAGTTAGCCACGATAAAGGCAGTCAAGGTGTCAACGAAGGTTTCAAGAGCCAGGAGTGGGAGCGGTTTTACGAGTTCACTGGTACGAAATTGCAGGAGTTTCCGCTGCCGAAGGCGTACCCGTTGGGGTTGGCGCGGGAACTGGATGCGGCGGCGCAGCGCTTGACGGCGGTGAGCCCGGCGGTGGTCGCGGGTGAGGGTGTGCCGACGCGGAGGCGGTTGTCCGCTGCGGAGGCTGAGTGGGAGTCGACGCGGGGGCGGATGATCGCGCTCCAGGAGGAGCTGGACTGGCAGGTCTACCACCAGTACGGGCTGTTGCCGGACGAGCTGACTGCGCCGGCCGAGTCCGTGCCGGAGTTGCGGCTCGGCGAGCGTGCTTTCGAGATCGTGCTCGCCCGGAAGATGGCGGAGGGCAAGGCCGAGACACAGTGGTTCGCCCGGCACGGGTCGACGCCGATCACGGAGCTACCGGAGCACTGGGCGCCGGAGTATCGGGCGGTGGTGGAGAAGCGGATCGCGGTCATCGAGCAAAACCGCTACCTGGCGCTGATCGAGCGGCCGGAGTGCAAGCGGCGGTGGGCCACCGAGGGCTGGGACCGGATGCTCGACAAGGCGCTACGGGACTGGCTGCTGGACCGGTGCGAGGCACACGAGCTGTGGTATGCCCCGGACGAGAACGGTGTCCCGCAGCCCCGTCCGCTGTCGGTCGCGCAGCTTGCCGACGAACTGCATCGCGATTCGGACTTCCTCGCCGTGGCGGATCTCTATGACCCGGGCAAGGAGCTGTCGGCCCTACTCGCGGAGCTGATCGAGCCCGAGCACGTGCCGTACCTGGCTGCGTTGCGCTACACCGCCGCTGGGCTGGAGAAGCGCGCCGGCTGGGAGCACGTCTGGGAACTGCAACGGCAGGAGGACGCCGCGCCCGACGAGCCGGCCAAGCGAAAGATCCGGGACCAGATCCCGGTGCCGGAGAAGTACAAGCCGGCCGACTTCCGCAAGAACAGCTACTGGAGCAACCGGGGCAAGCTCGACGTGCCGAAGGAGCGATTCATCTCATACCCGCAGGCGGGCCGGGACAACGATCCGTCGCTGCTGATCGGCTGGGCTGGCTGGGACCACCGCGAGCAGGCCCAGGCGTTGGCCGTACTCATCGTGCAGCGTGATGAACAGGCGGGCTGGTCGGCCGAGAAGCTGATACCCCTACTGGCTGGGTTGCGGGAGGTGATGCCTTGGGTGAAGCAGTGGCACGGCGAGTTCGCCCCGGAGATCGGCGACTCTCCCGACGCCATCTATGACGGCTTCCTCACCGACCGGCTCAACATCCACGGCCTTACGGAGAGCTTTCTAGCGGAGTGGCGCCCTCCCTCGGCAGCACGAGGTCGACGACAAGCCTGATCGCTCGAAAGAGACCGGGCGGACATCATCAAGGCAGGGTTCATCCGCTGACATAGCCAGTCAACGGGCAGTACGTGTGGACGGGGTCTGGCTCACCGGTGACCCACACCCCGCTTACGGGACGGTTGTGGCGCCCTAATCTGCCGAATAGCGGATACCGGTACGCCTGACTCACCTGTACGGAGGATCATCGCCGTCGCGCCTCAGGGCGCTCAGCGCGAGCACTTAACGCGAGGCGCCACCTGCGCACCTTGAACCTCAAATAATCGCTGCCTACTCAGTAGCACGCCGGTCACTAGGATCGATTGCCAGGGTGAATGCGCGCAACGCAGTGCGCGCGTTGCCGTGATCGAGCGGCTTTGCCCTCCCTGCAGTGAGGTATGAGCGACGGCATCACTTGCGCCGGTCGAGGTATCGCTTGATTACGCTCGACGGCAATCGGCCTCTGTCTCGAACGTGCACACCGGCCTTTGCCGCCCAGGCTCTGACTGCCGCAGCATCGACCTTTGCCGGACTGGTCTCAAAGCTTAGGGGATTCCTTTCATCATTGGCCGCGACCGGCGGCTCTAAGTCGAGCAGATCACCGTCTTGCTCGCCCGCGTCGAAGATGCTGCGCATTGCGCTCCGTCCGCCGGGCTCCACGCCTAGCGCTCGCAGTTTCGACGCAGTGATCTCGGGCGACTCAAGCGGATAGTATTTGTCGGCCTTGCGCCCAACCGTTTGCATCATCGGAGAAGCAAGGAAGCTAAGCACTTCCTGAATCTCTTCCGGGTCTGGGTCGAGCTTGTCTCGGAGCAGATACCGTAGTGCAGTGACGTCGAGCATTCCGCCTGACCTTGCCACCTCCCGGTCGTCATTGGCTTCCCGCCACAGCGTAGCCACGACGTGCCTCATCAGCATCTGCCTCCGGGTCACCCCGTCCCAGGCGGTTTCCGGCGCTGCAGTCTCGATGTCGAAGATTCCAGCCAAGGCGCTCGGGGCGAGAGGTGCGACCTCGTTGAGTTCCAGGTAACGACGCAAAGTCGGTACGTCGATCAAACGAACGTTCCGCTGCTGCGCCCACTTCCGTAGGCGACCGTCGGGGAATGACGGACCTACAATGACCGCTCTGTCCGCGTCATGCCGGACCCTGTGTTCTTCGACGGCGTCAAAGCTGATTGCTCCCTCCAACACCTGCCCCGAGCCGGACGATTTGACTTCCACGGTGATTCGCCGCTGCTTGCCGGGACCGAGCCAGACAGACAGTAGGATATCTGTGCGCCCGGGACCGCCGAGATGACGCACACCGAAGCCGAGGAGCCGCAAGGCGCTATGCACGGCCGATTCGAATCGTTTGGGATCCCGCGAGTCGACGGAGGCTGCCTGCAGCTCGTCGACCGCCTCCTGCATTGGCGAATGCACGGATGCGGCGGAACTCTCCGGCGTTGGTGCCGGATCGGTATCCGGCTGAAGGCAGGGAAGTTCGTCGGCCAACGCCCTGCCCAGCGGGGTAGCCATATAGCTCGTGTGCGAGACCCGGACGAGCAGTCCGCAACTACTAAGCAATCGAAGCCGGACACCGATCTCCGACCGCTGCGGACTGTCATCCCCCAGCACCGCCTGAACAGCACTCATTAGGTCGCCTACATCGGTCGGCCGCGGCAACAAGGTCACAAGCTCACCGAACATCAGTATATGGGCATGGATGATCCGAATGAGATCGAGCGGTTCCGCGCTTTCCAGCCACAGCTGGGCGCACGGGGTCGGAGCGAACTTGTCCAGACCCACCTGCTCCACTAGGCCGAGAGATCGAAGCGCCGCCAACGCGGTTTCCGCCGACGACTTCGAGAGACCGAGCTCTGCGCTGCAGATGCGCTGGTACTCCTCCCGTTCGATGGATGGACTGAAGAAGGTAATCAGCCGGCGAAGACTCTCGTAAAGAGTCTCCCCTTCACGTCCCGCCGGTAGAAATCCGATGACCCGCTTTCGCGCGCCCAACTTCTCGTCGTCGAGCGAGTTCAAGATGTCCGCGATGACGCCGTTGGCTGGCGGGATGTCGTTGACCACCTGGTCCTCCGCTGCGGCATGTGGCAGGGAGGCGGGATCCACAATCTCGAGCTTTTCAAGGAGAGAAAGGCCACAGGCCGTCGGCACGACCTCATAGTGCGACCATCGTTCGATAAACCCGCCTACGCGGAGCCAGGCAGTCCTTCTGCGAACCTGGTCGAGCGAAGTCCAGCCGACTCCGTACCTGGCTGTTGCGCGGTCTAGCAGTTCCTCGTGAGTACGTGCTCCGGCGCAGATCTCGCTCAGTGCTTCTCCGACGAATCGGATCCTGCTGTGAATCAGGCCGATCAGGAACTCGTCGCCTCCCTCGCTGAGCCAGATTTCTGCTTCCTTGGTCAGTTCGATGAGACCTGCGTCATTCTTGACCAACAGTCCTATCGGCGACAGGCGACGCAGCAGCCACTCGCCGGTGAACTCACCGGGTTCGTTGGATCCCCAATTGATCATGGATTGAGCGGTCAACCGGGCCGCCGCGACTGTCGGCAACATCTTCCGGAGATCTGAGATCCAGTCTTCCGGTGCCCCAGGCAACGCAGGGGCGGCCAGCAGACGTGATGCCCACGGCAGCGCAGGCGGAATTCCGGTCAAGGGAGCCCTGTCGGACATCGGTGCCTAGATCCCCTCTACCTCAAACGATCCAAAATCTGTGAACGCGCTGGCTTTCTTGCGCGAGGAGCATGATAGTGCGTGCGTACGACAATTTTCCGATGGGTAGGCGCCGGGGTGGGAAAGCCGGCTACGAGCGGGTCGCGATCCGCAACCTACCTGACGAGCGCGAGCGATGTATGTTTCGGCTGCCGCGCTTGCGGACGCCTTCAGAAGCAGGAACGACGTGCTCATCTGCCGCGATCAGCGTGCCCGTTCGGGTGCGGCGACCGAATGAGTAGATCACGTTCGGCCATTCGCAGTCGGCGCACCCGCCACTGTGGTCGGATCTGTACGTCGGTGCTCAGCCCGTAAACGGACCGGGCGCAGGAACTGTTTCCACTCGGCCCCGACGTCAGGCTCCGAACGAGCCCGGTTCTGTCGGTCGGTGCGCGCTGAGCCTGGGGTCTTGATCCAGGCCCTTGGTGAAGCTGGCCCAGGCGTACGGGGTGAATCGCAGCACCGGCCCTGTCACGTCCTTCGAGTCCCGTACGCCGATCGTGCCGGCCAAGTCGGCGACCTCGACGCAGTTTGAGCCGTTCGGGCTGCTGCGGCTGCTCTTGCGCCAGACGACGGGCTTCCGGTCGGGGGCGGTCATCGATCGTCTCCTTGCAGGGCTACTTGGGATAGTCATCCACGACCCGAGCCAGGAACTCACCCGAGCGGTCGGGGTCGAGCGCCTTCGCCCGCAGGTGGTCGAAACTGAGTCTATACCGGGCGACCTGCGGCTCCTTGTCCATGAGTAGTGTGCTCGTATCGTTCTCGACGTAGACGAGAGTGGGGTCGAGCGCCTCATCGTCATAGCCCAGGACCGTGAACGGCCCGCTCATGGCGGCGTGGGCTCCGGCACTGAACGGCAGCACCTGCAACACGATTGACGGGTTCGCGCACGCTTCGATGAGACGGGCGACCTGTGCGCGCATCACGCTCGGTCCTCCGACCACCCGTCGGACCACTGCCTCGTCCAGCACGATCCAGAGCTTCGGCGGTACGTCTCGGGAGAAGAGCGCCTTCCGTGCCAGCCGGGCGGCGACGATGCGGTCGGCCTCGTCCTCGTCGGCTGTTGCCCGTCCGGCCTGGATGGTCGCCCGGATGTACTCCTCGGTCTGCAACAGGCCCGGAACGAGAAGGCTCTCGTACGAGCTGATCGACGAAGCTTCGGCCTCGAAGCCCACGTAGGCGTCGGGCAGCACGTCACCGTACGCGTTCCACCAGCCCTTCTGGCGCGCCTGCCGCGCCAGGCTGGCGATCGATGCCTGCTCCTCGTCGGTGGCCTTGTAGAGGGTCAGCAGATCTTGGACGTCCTTCTGGGTGACGCGGGAGTGGCCCTGCTCGATCCGGATGACCTTGGTTCTATGCCAGCCAAGGTCGGCGGCCACGTCCTCGGCGATCAAACCCGCTCGGTCACGGAGCCGCCGCAACTTCCGTCTGAGCCGGCGAGCCCTGATGGTCGGGCTCGGAATCTGCGCCACTACCTCACCCCTTCCAGTAATCAACGCCGATGATTGCTTCATCGCGCTCCTGAGTCAACTCTCGCCAAGTTTCATAAAAGTTCTCGACCGATGCGACGTTGCAAAAATTTGTCGCCTCGTCCATGCTCGCTGTAGCGCGCCGTTCACCCACGACGATCAACGCCTGAAGGTCTACGTGACGCAGAACAGTTCGCCGCACTGGGACCGGTCGCGTCGCGAGCGGACCCCACCCGAGGACTCCCACCCCGACCCAGCCACCCACGGTGCACCGTCCGACTCGTACGCCGATCTCTTCGCGGTCCTCGACCGGGCCGACGTCTCCGAGGCCGTCCGCGCGGCCCTCGCCCACGCCCTCAACCCACCCACCCCGCCCGACCTACCGACCGACCCCGGCGCACACCGCCGACTCCACGCCGCCCGCGAGACCAGCCCCAACCTGCGCCTCCGCTCCCTCGGCCGGACCACCGAACCCCGCCGCCGCTACACCCTGCACGTCACCTTCCCGGCCCACGACCTACTGGCAGCCCGCAGCAAAGCGGCCGTCTATACCGAGGCACTGCTCCTGCTCCGACCCGAACTGACCGCACACCCAGCCCTGCTGAGCCGCGCCGACCAGTGGAATCACAGCGAGCCGGTCACCTGTGGCCGCCCCGGACCCGACGGCGAGGTCTGCGTCCGGGCCGCCGACCATCCCGGCTGCCACTGGGACAGCGTCCTCGGCGGCTCCTGCTGGAGCACCGAAAAGCCGACCGGTTCGGCCAGCTACTGCGACCGGACGGAGGATCGGTGAGTCGCCCGGCCCGAGGCGGGAAGCTTCCGCCGTACCCCCGGGTCTGTCCCTGGCGGCACTGCGGACTGGCCGTGCTGCGCGACAACGACAACTGGATCCACGCCAGCCTTTCCTGCGCCTGCCGCGACCGCTGGGGCCGCGCCTACGGCACCACCGCCGAACCGACCCCGCCTGCCCTGGTCCGGACCGCCGGGACCGGGCGTCCAGTACCCGAGTCCGGGTCACTGGCCTGGGATGACGGTTCCGATACGGTGTAGCCATGCCGGAGCAGACACCCTCACCGCTGCTGCGGGACGTGATCGTCATCCCAGAATCCCCCGCTGCAGGCGATCTGGTCCTGAGGCTCACCGATGGCGTCACCAACGCCAAGGAGACCCTCCGCGAGTACGTCATCCCGGATCGCCTGGTCGACAATTTCGACCAAGCACTCCGGCTTATCCAAAACTCGCTTGACACAGGTGCCTCCCGAGCCGCCTACCTGCACGGCTCGTTCGGCTCTGGCAAGTCGCACTTCATGGCGGTGTTACATGCACTGCTACGCGGCGAACATGCTGCGCGTAGCCGGGATGAGTTCGCTTCGTTGCTCGCCCGCCATAATGTCTGGCTCGACGGCCGAAAATTCCTCCTAGTGCCGTACCACATGTTAGGTGCGAAGTCGCTAGAGCAGCGGGTGCTCGGCGGCTACATCGAATATGTGCGCAGGCTGCATCCTGCGGCACGGATCCCAGGGCTTCACCGCACAGACCCCCTGCTCGACCAGAGTCGGCACCTGCGCGCCCAGATCGGCGACAAGGCGTTCATCGCCGGTCTGCCCAGTGGCGAAGAGGATGAATGGGGTGATATCAACGCCTGGACCGGTGACAAGCTGGATGCCGCGTTCGCTGCTGCCCCTGAAGAGCAGATCCGCCGCGACCTCGTCAACGACTTGCTCAGCAGTTGGCAGCAAGGCTTCTTTCGAAACGCTTTGGAGGACGCGGACGGGTTCATCTCACTCGACCGCGGACTCGCCGAAATGGCCACCCACGCTATGGAGCTAGGGTACGACGGCTTGGTACTCTTCCTCGATGAGTTGATCCTCTGGCTCGCCAACAGCATCGGTGACCAACAGTTTGTGTCTCGCGAGATCCAGAAAATAACCAACTTCGTGGAGGGCGGCGACGTCACCCGACCAATCCCCGTAATTACCTTCATTGCTCGCCAGCGTGACCTGCGCGAATTTGTTGGTGCGGAGGTTATTGGTGCCCATGACCTGGCCTTCCAGGACACCCTCAATCTTGCCAGCGGCCGTTTCGACGTGATCACGTTGGAGGACCGCAATTTGCCGCAGATCGCCCGACGGAGGCTTCTCCAACGGGTCGGCGGTGACGGCAGCCCGGCCGACCAGGCAATCAATGAGGCATTCGAACGAATCACGCGGGTCCGGTCCGACGTATGGGACGTCCTGCTTGGTTCTGATACTGGCAGTGGCGCAGACCTGGAATCCTTCCGCCTAACCTATCCGTTCAGTCCAGCATTTATGTCGACCCTGGTGTATGTCTCGAGTGCATTGCAGCGCGCCCGAACTGGCTTGAAGCTGATACGTCAGCTACTCGTGTCGCGTCGTGACGAATTGCGGCTTGGTCAGCTCATTCCGCTTGGCGACCTCTACGACGTTCTCATCCGTGAAGGCGACCAGCCGTTCACCGAACGGCTGAAGGTCGAATTCGAAACCGCACAGAGGTTCTACCAAAACCGATTGCGGCCATACCTGATGGAACAGCATAGTGTCAGCGACGACGATCTGGAGCGCGCGCGGCGCGGCGAACAAGTGGACCAGCGGGTGAATGCCCGGATACGGGCGTTCACCGGCGACGACCGTATTGTCAAGACAATGCTGCTGGCTGCACTCGCTCCGTCGGTACCTGCATTACACAACCTGACTCCGCGCAAGCTCTCCGCGCTAAACCACGGCAGCATCACCAGCCCTATCCCCGGCGGCGAAGTTGGGCTAATCGGCCGCAAGATCGAGCAGTGGGCCGCCCAGTTCGGCGAGATCAAGATGTTCGACGGCGATGTGGTACGACTGGAACTCGTCGGAGTCGACGTGGACAGCGTGCTCAACAATGCCCGACACTTCGATACCGTCGGCGGCCGGCAGAACATGGTCAAACGGCTGCTCTGGGAAGAACTCGGCATCACCGCCACGGATGGCTACTTCGACCAGGCTCACTTGGTTTGGCGAGGCAGTCGACGCACCATCGAGATTGTCTACGGCAACATCCGCGACCCAAACGAGCTACGCGAGGACGCGTTCCATCCGTTCACGCCGAACAGCTGGCGTCTGATCATTGACTACCCGTTCGACCAGGGCACGCACAGCCCCGCCGAGGACCGCAGCCGGGTACTGAATTTCCACTTCACAGCGCGTACCGTTTGCTGGATCCCGGCCACCCTGACCGGCAACCGGCAGAACGACCTGGGCCGGCTGGTCATGCTTGATGCGCTGCTCGGCGGGCCGTCGAGTCGGTTCGAGATGGCAGCCAGACACCTTAGCGAAGACGATCGCCGCCGGGCCCACGCGACCCTCACCAACCAGCGTGGCGCCCTACTCACAGCGATCAAGGGTGTGCTACGCCAGGCATATGGGGTGGCGAGCAAGCAGCCTGCGGACGTCCTCACCACCTACACCGACCACTTGCTAAGCCTCACCGACCCCCGCTACCTCACCCTGCCAGTCGGTGCGAAGCTGAGCGCGGTGCTGCCCTGGCTCGCCGACCAGATGCTCTCGGCGCAGTATCCGGCGCATCCGGACTTCGACCCGGACCGCCGGGGCGAACCGCTGCGGGTCACCGACCTCAAGACCACGCTGGAATACGTCCGCCGGGCGATCGAGTCCGGCAAGGACCGGGTCGACGTCGAGAAGAAGGACCGGGCTGTCGTCCGCCGCATCGTCAACCCGCTCGGCCTCGGCGTGATGCACGAGGCGGCGTACGTGCTCGGCCGGGACTGGGTCGAGCACTTCCACCGCCGGGCCAACCAGGAAGGCATCGGCGGGGACCTGCGCGTCGCCGACCTGGAACGCTGGCTGAACGAGCCGCAGCCACGCGGCCTCGAACAGCCGGTGGCCCAGCTCGTGATGGCCGCCTTCGCCGAGCAGACCGACCGGACCTGGGTCCGGCACGGCGCGATCCTGACCCCGCAACCCGAACTCACCGCGATCAACGGCGAGCTGGCCCTGCGTACTCCGGAACGGCCGGCCGAGGACGACTGGCAGACGGCCCGGGAGCGGGCCATGCACCTCTTCGGCTTCATGGGGCCGACCCTGGCCCGGGGCCGGCTCGTCGCAATGTTCGTCCAGGACCTGTCCCGGCAGGCGCGACAGCACCGGGAAGCCGCGCACCGCCTGGTCGACGAGCTGGAACGGCACGCCGACCGGCTCGGCCTCGACCCCGCCGCCACCGCCGGCCGGCTGCACACCGCGTACGCGGCCCGGGACCTGCTCGACGGCCTGGACAGCCGGCACCGGGACATCGACATTATCAAGCAGCTCGCCCGGACCGACCTGGGCGGCCCGGCGCAACGGGCCGGCCGGAGCATCCGGAGCGCGGACGACGTCGTCCAGGCTCTCCGCAACACCTCGTGGGACAACTTCGACCTCCTTGCCGACCTCGGCGAGCCGTGGGCAGCCGAGGCGGCGGAGATTCTGTCGGCGCTGCGGCAGGCCGCCAACGACGACGAGCTGACCACCCCGCTGGCGGCGGCGCTGAACCGGGCCCGCAGCCGCAGCACCGACCTGCTCCGCCGGGTCACCCGGAACCAGCCCCGACCGGCGCGACCCGACGTGACCTCCGATCCGGCACGGGATCCGGAGACCGGCGCATCGACAAGCCGGCCGACGCTCGATCGCGGCCCGAGCGAACAGGGCAGCGTCCTGGTCGACGGGGACGACCTGACCGAGCTGGTCGAGACGCTGCGCAAGGTCGCCGGCCGTAACCCGGGCAGTCGGATAGAAGTCGTCTGGCGGGTACGCCGGTGACCGTCACCGCATCGTCCCACCGGGCGCTGCCGGTCAACCCCCGCACCCTCGGCCAACGGATCAAACCCCGGCTGCGCAACCACCGCACCGGCCCGGCCCGGATGCTGCTGGTCGAGGCCGTGCCGGAGTGGCCGTACGACCCGATCCTGAGCATCGACGACAAACTCCAGGTACGGGTCGTCGCCTGCCGTTCCATCCTGGCCGTCTGGGAGCAGGTCGCCGAACCGCACGACCTGCCCATCGTGCTGCTCACCGACCTCTCCGAGCAGGAACTCGGCATCGGCATCCTCAGTCGGGTGCACCAGCACCGGATCATCGACATGAAGCCGTGGACCCTGATCAGGGAGGCGTTCGGCGCCCGGCAGTCGGACCCCCGGCTGGAGGAACTTCCCTGGGCCGGGCGTGCACTGCTGGAGGCCACCCCGCCCGGCGGCTGGCCGCAGCTTCCCGGGATCGTCCTGCAACGCGACACCGCGCTGCGCCACCTGACCGTGGAACGGCTCCAGCTCGGCCGGCTCGGCACCGCCGCCGAGGACATCGACCCGGCGACCCTGCTGCGCTGGAGCGCCCTGCCGTTCGCGCCGCAGGCGTTGAGCGCGCTGCCCGACGCGGAACGGGCCGGCTTGCTCGGCTGGCTGGGCGACGAGTTCGGTCCCGCAATGCGGGTTCTCGCCGCGCTGCACGAGGTCGGGCACGTCACCGACACCCTGCCGCTCGGGCTGGTCTGCGGGGCACTCTGGGCGGCCGACGACCCGGACAGCCTGCGTGCCCAGGGCCGGGTCGAGCAGTACCTCGGCGGGGTCCACCTTGACCGGGACGTCGTTGCCGCGTTCGCCGCCGCCGCCCACGAGACCATGCTGGGCCTGCTTTCCGGCGCCACCGGACGCGACGGCGGGCCGGGACGAGAGGGCGGGCCGGGGCGCGACGACGGCATCGGCCGGGTCGCTGGTGGGGCCGACCCGCGCCAGCTCGGCCACATCGTGCTCGACCGGGCCGAGGAACTGCTGCTCGGCTTCGCCGCCACCGGCGCCGCCCGGCACAGCGACATCCTCCGCTCCAGCTTCACCCACCGGCTCGGCGAGGTCGCCCGGGCACTGAGCCGTACGGTCACCCGCCGGCAGGTGCTGCCCGAGGCGCTTCCCGCCGCCGCAGCCGCCGTGGCGCACCTGGCGGAGCACCGCCTCGCGGCGCACTACCCGCACCGGGTCGAGCGGGCCGAGATGGCGCTGCGGCTGGCCCGCTGGCTCACCGAACCGGCCCCACCGCCGCTCGGCGTGGCCGAGGGGATCGGCCGCCAGGTCGAGCAGTGGTCCTGGGTCGACCTGGCGCTGGAACACGTCTGGATCGGCGAGGACGCGCACGCCGAGCTGGCCGCGACCTACCGGCTCATCCACGACCAGGCGCAGCACCGCCGCCGGGAGCTGGATGCGGCCTTCGCCACCCAGCTCGCCACCTGGACCGCCAGCGGCGGCGGCGCGGGGGACCTGCTCACCGTCGAGACCGTGCTGGCCCGGGTCGTCGTTCCGGTGGTGCGGGAGGAGAACCGGCCGGTACTCGTCGTGATGGTCGACGGGATGACCGCCGCCATCGCCGCCGACCTGGCCGACCAGCTCACCCGGCAGGGCTGGCTGGAGTACGACGCGCTGGCCAGTCGCCCGGGACGGAAGACCGACCCCCGGCGCCGGGGCGTCGTCGCGGCCCTGCCGACGGTGACGACGGTGTCGCGTACCTCGCTGCTGGCCGGTGCGCTGCGCGAGGGCGGCCAGTCCGAGGAGCGGACCGCGTTCGAGCACAACCCGCTGTGGCAGGGGCGGCCGGCAAAGCTGTTCCACAAGAGCACCCTGCAGGGCGACGCGGGGGAGGTGCTCAACGACAAGCTGGTCCAGGCGTTGAGCGACCCGGGTACCGTCGTCGGCGTCGTCGTCAACACCGTCGACGACGCACTCCGGTACGGCCGGGAGAGCGCCGACGCCGGCTGGCGGATCGACAACCTCGGCGCGCTGCGCGCCCTGCTCGACTACGCCCGCTACCAGGGGCGAGCCGTGATCCTCACCAGTGACCACGGGCACGTGCTGGACCGCGACACCACCTCCCGGTCCGTCGTCGACCCGGCGTCGGCCCGGCACCGCACCGATCCGGCCCCGGCCACCGACGGCGAGATAGAGCTGACCGGCCCCCGGGTCGTCGCCGACGGCGGGCGGGTCGTCGCGCTCTGGGACCCACGGCTGCGTTACCTGCCCCGCCAGGCCGGCTACCACGGCGGCGTGTCGCTGGCCGAGGTGACCGTGCCGCTGCTGGCCCTGTTGCCGCTCGGCGCGGCGGCCCCACCCGGCTGGCGTCTCCTCGGCCCGCAGCAGCCGGCCTGGTGGACGGTGCCACTCGGGGCGCCGCCGGACGCCGTCACCGCCGGTCCGGAGTCGGCGGCGGCCACGATCCCACCCCCCGGGCAGGCGGCGCCGCCCCGGCGGGAGCGGTCGGGAACGCGGCGGAACACCCGTGATCCCGAGCCGGGCACCACCCTGTTCGAGTTGCCCGCCGTCGAGACGGTGGTCGAAGCGGCCCCGCCGGCAGGGGCGGTGCGGCCGGAGGGGCCCGCTGCCCTGGTCGACGCGCTGCTCGCGTCGGAGATGTTCGAGGCGCAGCACTCGCTGACCCCCCGGAAGGTGCCGATCGGCAAGATCAGAGGCGCCCTGACCGCGCTGCTGGACGCCAACGGGGTGCTGCCGGCCGTACTCGTCGCGGAGAAGGCCGGTGAGCAGCCCGTCCGGGCCACCGGATTCGTCACCACGCTCCAGCGCATCTTCAACGTCGACAACTTCCCCGTGCTCTCCCTGGTCGACGACGGGCGTACCGTCCGGCTGGACCTGGCACTGCTGCGGGAGCAGTTCCAACTGCCGGGCTCGGGGAGGCGGTGGTGAGCAGCGGGGTCAGCAGCGCCCGGCGTCGTCAGGTGCTGGACGCACTGCGGCGCGGAGCCGTACCCGAATCCGGCCTGGACCTGCTCGCCGTCGGCCTGGAGCGGTTCTCCACCGCCGTCACCGAGGAGATCGAGACGGTACGTACCGGCGGCGCGGTCTTCAAGGCCATCCGGGGCGAGTACGGCTCCGGCAAGACCTTCTTCGCCCGCTGGCTCGCCGAACAGGCCAAACGGGCCAACCTCACCACCGCCGAGGTGCAGATCTCGGAGAACGAGACCCCGCTGCACCGGCTGGAGACGGTCTACCGCCGCCTTACCGAGCGGCTGACCACCGCCACGTTCCCGCCCAGCGCGCTGCGCCCCGTCGTCGACGCCTGGTTCTACGCGCTTGAGGACGACGTCCTCGGCGGCGGGACGGTGGACCCGGCCGACCAGGCGGCGGTGGAGCGGGCCGTCGAGGAACTGCTCGGTCAGCGGCTCGGTGTGGTGGGCCGGACCGCGCCGACCTTCGCCAACGCGCTCCGGGGCTACCGGGCCGCCGTCGCCGCCGGTGACCCGGCCGGTGCCGACGCCGTACTGGCCTGGCTAGGCGGGCAGCCGCACGTCTCGGCGGCGGCCCGTCGGCACGCCGGAATTCGGGGCGACCTCGACCACTTCGGTGCACTGGGTTTCCTGCAGGGGCTGCTCGCCGTGCTCCGCGACTGCGGATATCCGGGCCTGCTGCTCGTGCTGGACGAGGTGGAGACGCTGCAACGGGTCCGCTCCGACGCCCGGGACAAGGCGCTCAACGCGCTGCGGCAACTCGTCGACGAGGTGCACTCCGGCCGCTTCCCCGGGCTGTATCTCGTGATCACCGGTACTCCGGCCTTCTATGACGGGCCGCAGGGAGTCGCCCGGCTGGCGCCGCTCGCCGGCCGGCTGGCCACCGACTTCCCGGCCGACCCGCGCTTCGACAACCCCCGGGCGGTGCAGCTGCGCCTGCCCGGCTTCACGGTCGAGGCGTTGGTCGAACTCGGCGCCCGGGTACGCGACCTCTTCGCCGACGGCAACCCAGCCCGCGACCGGCTGCTCCGGCTCGCCGACGACGCGTACCTGGCAGACCTCGCGACGGCGCTCGCCGGCCGGCTCGGCGGGAAGGTCGGAATCGCTCCCCGGCTCTTCCTCAAGAAGCTCGTGGCCGGAGTGCTGGATCCGATCGAGTTGCACCCGGACTTCGACCCGCGCCGCGACTTCGCCCTCACCGTAGCCGACGCGGAACTGACCGAGGTGGAACGCAACGCCACCCGAGCCGACGAGATCTCCCTGGACCTGCCGTGACCGCGCCTGCCGGCCACCAGGCAGCCGATCGGCTCCATCCGGTGTTGTTGCACCACATCGTCAACACGCTCGGCTGGCGGCAGCTTCGCGAGTTGCAGGAGGCCGCGGTCGAGCCACTGCTCGCCGGCGAAGACGCCGTACTGCTCGCCGCGACCGCCAGCGGCAAGACCGAGGCAGCGGTCTTCCCACTGCTGTCCCGGATGGCCAGCGAACAGTGGGCCGGTCTCTCGGTGCTGTACGTCTGCCCGCTGAAAGCCCTGCTGAACAACCTCGAACCCCGGTTGGCCACGTACGGCTCCTGGCTCGGCCGGCGCGTCGCGGTGTGGCACGGCGACGTTACCGCACCGGCACGCAAGGCGATCCTGCGCGACCGCCCCGACCTGCTGCTGACCACGCCAGAGTCGATCGAGGCGATGCTGGTCAGCGTCAACGTCGACCACGCCCGGTTCTTCGCGGACCTGCGGGCGGTGGTCGTCGACGAGGTCCACGCGTTCGCCGGTGACGACCGGGGCTGGCACCTGCTCGCCGTACTCGAACGGCTCGGCCACGCGATCGGCCGGCCGCTGCAGCGGATCGGACTCTCCGCGACTGTCGGCAACCCGGCGCAACTGCTCGACTGGTTGCAGGGAGCGGCGGTGGGCCGTCGACCGGGGCGGGTCGTGGCGCCCCACCTCGATCCGCCGGCACCCGGGCCGACAGCGCCGGCCGCCGCCACGACCGGCACTGCAGTCGCGCCCAAGCAGGCGGTCCCGGCCGGGGAGATCGAGCTGGACTACGTTGGCTCGCTCCAGAACGCCGCGACGGTGATCGCGGCCCTGCACGCGGGCGAGAAGCGGTTGGTCTTCTGCGAGTCCCGCCAGGATGTGGAAGAGCTGGGGCAGTTCCTCCGGGCGAAGGGCGTCGCCACGTTCCTCTCGCACGCCTCCCTCTCGCTCGACGAACGGCGGCGTGCGGAGCAGGCCTTCTCCGAGGCCCGGGACTGCGTCATCGTCTCCACCAGCACCCTGGAACTCGGCGTCGACGTCGGAGACCTCGATCGGGTCATCCAGATCGGCGCGCCACGATCGGTCGCGTCGCTGCTGCAACGGCTCGGCCGTACCGGGCGGCGGCCCGGCAGCACCCGCAACTGCCTCTTCCTGACGCCCGACCGGCCGAGCCTGCTCCGTGCCGCCGGCCTGCTGCTGCTCTGGGGACGTGGTTGGGTGGAGCCGGTGGTCGCGCCACCCGAACCGCGGCACATCGTCGCCCAGCAGATCCTGGCGCTGTGCCTCCAGGAGCGTCAGGTCGGCGGGCAGGTGTGGCACGAGTGGTGGAACGGACTCGAACCCTTCACCAGGACCGCCGACGTGATTCTGCGGTACCTCGTCGACGAGGGCTACCTGGAGCGTGACGGCGACATGCTCTTCATCGGTCCGGAGGCGGAACTGCGGTTCGGGCACCGCCACTTCATGGCTATGACGGCGGTCTTCACGGCACCCCCCGAGTTCACGGTGCTCGCCGGGCGTACCGAACTCGGCCGGATCGACCCGAGCCTGCTGACCGAGCAGGTGCAGGGGCCACGCCGGCTGCTCCTCGGCGGCCGGAGCTGGCAGGTCACCTACATCGACTGGAAGCGCCGCCGCTGTTTCGTCGAACCGGTCGACAGCGGCGGGAAGGCGCGTTGGACCAGTTCCGGCCTGGCCGGGCTCTCGTACGAGCTGAGCCGGGCGATGCGTGACGTGGTGCTCGGGGCGGAACCGCCGGTGACGCTCACCCGGCGGGCGACCGACCAGCTCGCGGAGTTACGGGAGCAGTACCTGCCGGCCGCGCATCCTGGCGGCACCGTCATCACCCGCCCCGCCAACGGCGACGTGTACTGGTGGACCTGGGCGGGTTTCCGTACCAACGCCACCCTGACCAGCACATTGGCCGGCCTCACCGATCCGATGCAGGAACACACGGACCTGTACCTCCGGCTGCGCCGGGACCTCACCCCCGCGCAGTGGCGCAGCGGGACCGCGGACGCCGCCGACCGGCTGTGCCTGCCGGAGGTCGACGAGAAGGCACTTACGGGGCTCAAGTTCAACAGCGCGCTGCCGCAGCGACTCGCTCTCGCTACCCTGGCCACCCGGCTGGCCGACCTGCCGGCCGCACTTGAGGTACTGCGCGGACCCAGCCGATTCGTCATTGCCTGACGTGGGCAACAGCGGAACGGTTCAGAACCCGACCCGGTTCTCGGGAGGCAGCGGAACCGCGAAGTCGCCGACCCGCCTGATCGTCGGTACCGGCGGACCATCGCATCAATTGGCCTCCGTCGCTGCGAGCGCCATTACTGTCACTGCCGCTGGCTAAGCTGGCCACGTGATCAATAAGTCGACGCTTGGCACCGATCTGTGGCGGCCACCGACGCTCGACGACACGGTCGTCGCCGCCTACCTGCGCCGGCTGGGTCTCGACCCGGTGGCCGAGCGGGCGGACCGGCCGTCGGTGGCGCAGTTGCACCGCCTGCACGCCGCGCACGTCGAACGCGTGCCGTACGAGACCGTCTGGATCGCCCTGGGCGAGGCGCGGGGGATCGACCCGGTCGAGGCGGCGGGATACCTGGTAGCCGGGCGAGGTGGGTACTGCTACCAGCTCAACGGCGCATTTTCCGCACTGTTGACCACGCTCGGCTACCAGGTGACCTGGCATCGGGCCGGCGTGCAGGGCCAGGCCGGGGATCCGGCCGGGGACAGCGGCAACCATCTCGCGCTGACCACTGAGCTGGACGGCCGAGCCTGGTGGGTGGACACCGGCCTGGGCGACGGCCCGCTCGACCCGGTGCCGCTGGCGGCCGGAGCGTTCGGACCCGACGACCGGTTCCGGCTGCGGCCGTCGGAAGCCGTGCCGGCCGGCTGGCGGTTCGACCACGAACCCGGTGGCGCATTCGTCGGGATGGACTTCCCCACCACGGCCACCCGGCCGAGCGATCTGGTGGACCAGCACATCGAACTCTCCACCTCGCCGACGTCGGGCATGGTGCGGGTGGTGACGGCGCAGCACCGGACGCCGGCCGGCGCCCGGATCATCCGTGGCCGGGTGCTGACCGAGCGGCCGGTGGCCGGGTCCGCGACGGTCCGGCAACTGTCCGGGTACGCCGAATGGCGGATCGTGCTGCGCGAGGTGTTCCACCTGCCGCTCGACGACGTGCCGGACGAGCGGCTGCGGGCCGTGTGGCAGCGGATCGAGGCGGACCATGCCGAATGGGAGCGGGACGGCGGCTCCTGACCTCGGCGACCACCACGGGCAACCGGTGCGACACCGATCCCACCCCAGTGGCTGTCGACACCCGTTGCCGGTCCGGTCGTGCCGGGCTCGGCCCGGGCCCGGGCCCGGGTGGAACCCTGCCGTTAGCATCGAAAGTTGAGCCCACCCGGGTTCGGTATGGCCCTCGTAGCTCAGGGGATAGAGCGGCGGCCCTCGGAGCCGCAGGCGGGTGTTCGAGTCACTCCCGAGGGCACCGCAGGTTGGTCGACGACAACTGTTGTCCGGTTCGCAGGTGATGGATTGGTGACGGTGAAGCGACGGACGGTGGTCTCCTGGCTCGGCGGCGGCGTCCTCGCAGCGGGTCTGGCCCTCGCGGCCACGTTCTTCGGTCTGCAGAGCCTGGAAGTGGCCAGTTGGCTGGCCGGCGTGGCAAGCCTCTGGGCTGCGTTGCTGACGCTGGTCCTGGCGAGGGACGGGATCGCTGTGGCCTCCCCGGCATCCGCCGGCACCGCCATCCTGCCCTCGCCCGACGCGCCTCAGGTGACGGTTCCGGCGGGTTCGCCGGAGACGGTCCGGTCCGCAAGCGCCGTCCCGGACCCCGCGTACGAGGCTCGGCAGGTCGCCCACGTCCGTATCGCAGCCGAAGCCTGGATCCCATATCTCCACCGCCCGGGTGTGTCCGAGGGCCTGCTCCGCGGCATGCCAGCCCGAGAACTCTGCCCGGCTCTGGCACCGCTCGACGAGTTCCTCGAGCACGCACTGCCGGAGATCGATGTCGAGGTCCGCACCGCGCACCGCCCGCACGACGTGCCGGCGGACAGCGTCGCCCGGTTCTGGACCGTCCTACTGATCGACTCCATCGTCCAGGACGGTGGCCTGGGCCTCCAGCGCTGGATACTGCGGGAGACCGACACGATCCTGCGGAACGAACCGGCGGCCGTACCGCGTCTCCGTGAGATGTGGCGGTGGTTGTTCGACACCTATCTGAGTGCCACCGCCCCGCACCGCGAGACCGGGCTGGCGAACAGCCTCATCGCCGAGGCGATCAGCCAATGCGGTGGCGAGCACAAGCGGCTCTATCCGAACGTCAGTTTCCTCATCGAGATCGCCCGCGACGACCCGGTGACGCTGCGCCGTATCCGCGACGAGCTGCAGCAGCATGACGCCGTGCTCAGGGCCCGCGGCAGCGGCCCGGCGACCCTGAAGCGGGTACGGATCCTGCTGGGCCGGCTCGGCGCGGCCGTCGGCCCCAGCGTCTTCACCCCCGACCTGGTCGACTTCTCCGCCAGCGCCATCTGCCCCTACCCGTTCCAGGCGATGCGCTATCCACTGCGGGTCGGCGACGTCGACCTCATCCTGCGCCGGCCACCGGGCAGCGAACCTGCCATGCCCTATGTACTGCCCCAGGACCGGGTCGACGGGAGCGCGTTCGCCGGGATGTGGCGGGAACTGAGCAACCTCCTCGGCTCGCTGCCCCGGCCACCCGGCGGCGACGACTGGCGCTGGGACATTCCCACGGTCGCCGAGTGGATCACGCTCTCCGGTTGCGTCGCCCAGCCCTACCCCTGGGGACTTGACCCGCCGACACCGTTGCACGCCAATCTCAAGTTCACGCCGGACAGCCGGCTCAGCCCGGTCGGTGCCTATGAGGCCGGCCGATCGCCGGACGACGTCTATGACTGCTGCGGGGGCGTGCACGAGATCGTCCGTGAGTTGCCGCATGAGCGGTTCGACGGCGACCGGCGCTTCGAGGGCGCCTTCCGGCTCGCCGGCGGTTCCTACCTGAGCCCACCCCACGGCGTCACGGGCCAACGGTTCCGCCACCTCTCGCGGGACGATCGGGGCGACCGACCGAGCTGTGTCGGGATCAGGCTGATCGGCTACCGCGAGCGGGACGAAGCAACGCGCTGGGAAGCGCTGCGCGCCCATCGAGTCGGACGGCAGAAGCGGGCCGCGCCCCGGATACCGCCGCGACCGCGGCCCGGTGGCGACAGCGCCCAACGTCCGGCGCGGCGTTGACGCCACGGACCTGGGAGACCCTCAGGCCCACCGTCGAACCCGGACCCGGACGGGCGTATCGACGGGGCGATGTGTTGTGTGGTCAGCGCCGGTAAGATCGTCGGGCCGTTTCGGCGGTCAACCAGGTGGGTGGACGACGGCCCGTCCGGCTGCCAGTCCGGCGAGCGCGACTAGAACCTGCCGGGCGTCGTGGTCGGACATCAGCGTGGTGACCACGAGCCGGGTGCCGGGTGGCATGCCGGGATAGCGGGGGTCGGCTTCGATCCAGACCAGCTTCTCCGGGCCCTGGTGTCTCGGATACACGGCGCGGACCGCCTCCCACGGCAGCCACTGTGGACGGGACAGGAAGCCGACGTTGCGCACCCAGAGGCCGGCATGGTCCGCCGCCAGCAGCGGTCCACGCCCGATGAACCGGTGGTGTCCGACCAGCACCGGAACTGCCAGCAGGAGACCCAGAGCGAGCAGCGGGATCGCGACGAGCGCCACGGTGACCCCGGGGGACGTGCCGAGGTCGCGGGTGCCGAGGTAGAGCACCGTACCGACGACGCAGCACAGCAGCAGATAGCCGGCGAAGGTGATGCCGCCGAACCAGAGCAGGAACTTTCGGCGGTCGGTCCGGACGACGAACGGCAGGTCCTCCGGGATGCGTTCGGGTCGGGCCGATGTCACGGCTACTCCTGTCGGGTTCCATCGACATTGACTGTAAGTAATACTCTTACCTAATGCTGAGGGGGGCCGATGACGGATAGCGGCTTTGTCACTGACACTGATGCACTCCGATGGTACGGCGTTAGATGCTCCGCCGTCGCCGACGATCTCGATGATCTCAATCGGCGGATCTTCCTCGGAGATGCCGTACTCGAAGATCGGGTGTGGGGCGGCAGGATGATGTATCTGGTCGCGCTTGGTTGGCACTTGGAGAGACTCGGTCAGGTCTACGAGGCGGCCCGGCGGGCGACAGCGGTCCGGAACAACAAGATCGTTCAGCAGTTGCGGATCACCGACACCAACCTGCACGAGGTCGCACGATCTTATGATCGGGCTGACCGGAGTGCCCATGGGCGATTCATCTGATGGCTCTGGTCATTCCCGCCGAGGTCCGTGAACTGTCGTCGATCGCGCGAGCGGTGGGATGTGATGATCCGCTCCGGTATCTCGAAGAGTTGTCCTGGGTCGATATCGATCGCCTCAAGGCGGTGGGCGAGAGTGTGTGGGGAGCCGGTGGAGAGAAGGCCGCTGCCCAGGTGGCGCTCGAGGAGCACGCGGAGCGGTTGACGGAGATGCTGCTGTCATCCGTGCAGGATCGCTGGACGGGCGCGGCGTACGAGCAGTTCGTCGGCTATATGGAGACGATCGAGCGGGCGATCGACGACGAGGCCGCCGCGCTACAGGTCGTCGGGTCGGCGTTGGTCGACGTTGCCGAGAGCTTCGAAGTCCGCTGGTACGAGATTGTCGGATACATCCTGGGCGTCATCGGATTGATCCTGGGAATCGCTGGTGCCGTGATCGCTGTCTACACCGGCATCACCGGAGTCGGAGCGGTGGTCGGCCTGATCGTCGGGATCGTCGGCGTCATAATCGGCGCGGTCGGTCTGATCATCGCGGGTTTCGCGTCGATACTGCCGCGGCTGGAGGCGATGACCGAGGCGATGCAGAACATCGGTCCCCGTATCCATGCCGCGACCGCCGTTGACGAACTCGGCGGCGACGACATTCCGGGGGCCTTCCCGGGCGACCATACCGCCTGGGAACCCAGGAACGAAGATCCGTATAGCTGAGCGAGGGACGGATGTTTCGAGGCGAGCATGGCCATCGACTCAACGAGATGCTCGAACGGTTCCACAACGTGCGTGACCGGCTCGGCGAGATCCAGGCCGAGGTGGCGGCGGCGGACGCTACGGCGGAGACTGCCGACGGCCTGGTGAGAGTCACCGTGGCCGCCGGAAAGATCTCGGAGTTGTGGCTCGACCCGGCTGTCTACCGAAGGCATGAGCCGCGAACGTTGGCACGCCTCATCGTGGAAACCATCGACCGTGCGCAGGGAGCGTTCAACGACTTGGTGAACGCGCGCTACCGCGAGGTGCTGGGTCCGGGTTTCGACATCCGGGACATCGCCACGACGCCAGGCAGTGAGGAGGCCGAGGAACGCATCCGGCAGACCTCTCGCCATCTGTTCGGCAGCGGCTGACCGAGCCCGACCGGTTCGGTTGTCAGCCGAGGCGTACGGCGCCCGGGCCGGGGGTCACGGTGAAGGTGGCCGGGGCGCGGAAGCCGCGTCCGGCGTACGCCTCGGTCACCGCCGACGCCACAGTCTCGGCGGCTGCCGCGTCGACCAGGGCGAGTACGCAGCCGCCGAACCCGCCCCCGGTCATCCGGGCCCCGTACGCCCCGGCGGTCAGCGCCGCCTCCACCGCGGTGTCCACCTCCGGGACGGTGATCTCGAAGTCGTCCCGCATCGAGGAGTGCGAGGCGGTCAGCAGCGGCCCGATCTCGGCCAGCCGGCCGGCGCGGAGCAGTTCGACGGTCTCCAGTACCCGCTGGTTCTCGGTGACGACGTGCCGCACCCGGCGGCGTACCGTCTCGTCGTCGAGCCGGGCCAGCGCGGCGTCGAGCCGGTCGACGGTCACGTCCCGCAACGCCGGGACCCCGAGCGCGGCGGCGGCGGACTCGCAGGCGGCGCGGCGGGCGGCGTACTCGCCGCCGACGTGCCGGTGTGGCGCGTTGCTGTCGATCACCAGGATGGCGAGCCCGGCGGCGTCGAGGTCGAACGGCACCTGCTCGACGGCGAGCGTCCGGCAGTCCAGGAAGAGCGCGTGCCCGGGCTGGCAGCGCAGCGACGCGGACTGGTCCATGATCCCGCAGGGCATTCCGGCGTAGTCGTTCTCGGCCCGCTGGGCCAGCGCCGGCCGGTCGGCCAGTGGCAGGTCCAGTTCGCCGAGGTCGGCCAGGGCGGTGAGCACGGCGGACTCCAGCGCCGCCGAGGAGGAGAGTCCGGCACCGAGCGGTACGTCGGAGGCGATGGCCAGCCGGGCCACCGGTACGTCGTGCCCGGCCTCGCGCAGCGCCCAGACCACTCCGGCGACGTACGCCCCCCAGCCGGCCACCCGGCCCGGTTCGGCGGCGTCGGCCCGGCCGAACGAGAGCCGTTCACCGGCCTGCTCGGACCAGACCGTCCAGCGCCGTCCCTTCTCCGGTGCGGCGGCGACGACGGTGCGCTGCGGCAGCGCGAACGGCAGCACGAAGCCGTCGTTGTAGTCGGTGTGCTCGCCGATCAGGTTGACCCGGCCGGGTGCCGCCCACACTCCAGCGGGGCGTTCGGCGTACTCGCTGAGGAAGCCGGCGGTGGCGCGCTCGGTGACCGGCCCGGCCGGCCGGTCCGGGTGGTTGGTGGTGGCCGGGCGGTGCGTGGTCTCGGGAGTGCCGGTCACGACGCCGCCCCGCCGAGGATCTGCTCCTGGTAGAACGTCCAGGCGTCGGCGACGATCTCCGGCAGGGCCGGCTTGGCCGGAGTCCAGCTGAGGTCGGTCCGGGCGCGTTCGGCGGAGGCGACCAGCGCGGCCGGGTCGCCGGCGCGGCGCGGCGCCGTCTCGACCGGCACCGGGTGCCCGGTCACCTCGCGGACCGCCTCCACCACCTGGCGGTTGGAGAAGCCGCAGCCGTTGCCGAGGTTGAAAACCTGGTGCGCGCCGGGCTTGGCGGCCTCCAGCGCGAGCAGGTGGGCCCGGGCCAGGTCCTCGACGTGGATGTAGTCCCGGACGCAGGTGCCGTCCTCGGTCGGGTAGTCGTCGCCGAAGAGTTGCAACTTGTCCCGGCGGCCGGCGGCGACCTGGAGGGCGATCGGGATCAGGTGCGTCTCCGGTTCGTGCCGCTCGCCGAGCGCCACCCCGGGGCGCAGGTACGCCCCGGCGACGTTGAAGTAGCGCAGCGAGACCGCCGCCAGTCCGTGTGCGGTGGCCATCGAGGTGAGCGCCATGTCGACGGCGAGCTTGGTGGCGCCGTACGTGCTGGTCGGCAGCGGAGTGCTGGTCTCCTTGATCGGCGTCTCGGTCGGGTTGCCGTAGACGGCGGCGGTGGAGGAGAAGACGATCCGGGGCACCCCGGCCAGCCGGGCGGCGTCCAGCAGCGCCAGCGAGCCGACCGTGTTCACCTGCCAGTAGAGCTCCGGCTTGACCATCGACTCCCCGGCGGCGATCAGCGCGGCGAAGTGCAGGACGCCGTCGAAGCCGGAGTCGGGGGTCAGCACTCCGGCGACGTCGGCGACGTCGGCCTGGACGAAGGTGGCCTCCGGGGCCAGCGCCTCGGCGTGTCCGGTACGCAGGTCGTCCAGGACCACCACCTCGTGCCCGGCGTCGAGCAGCAGCCGGGTGACGACGCTGCCGACGTAACCCGCACCTCCGGTGACGAGCAGTTTCACGCCTGTGCCTTTCTGCTTCGGTACGACGGATGCCGCGCTGGCTCCGGTGCCGATTCCGTATCGGCTTCGTGTTCGGCGCCGGGCCCCCAGCATTTCACCATGTTCTGTCAATTCTGCACAGAGTCGAACATCGGCCGGTGGGGTGCACGGGTGGCGGAGGTGCCCACATCGGGTACCTCCGGTGTCTACCATCCTTGGCATGCGGGACGGCGGCAGTACCGGGCCCCGGCGACGATCGTCGGGGCGTACTCGACGGCAACCGGGTCCACTCGCGCGGGCCCTGGCCCGGATCATCGTACGGGCGGCGGACGGCTCGACCCGGCTGGTCACCGCGCTGCTCGGGGCCAGCCCGACGGCCGGTCGGGAGCAGATCAGCGAGGCCGAACTCCGGGACCTGGTCGCCGCGAACACCCGGCTCGACCCGGTCGAACGGCGGATCATCGACGAGGTACTCGTGGCCGGCGCCAGCCTGGTCCGGGAGGTGATGATGCCCCGGACCGAGGTGGTCTTCCTGGCCGCCGGACTGACTCTCAAGGAGGCAGCCCAACTCGTCCGGGTCGAGACCCACACCCGGTATCCGGTGGTCGACGGCACCTCCGACGACGTGGTCGGCTTCGTGCACCTGCGCGACGTACTGCTCCGGCCGGACGACGACACCTGCACCACGATCGGGGACCTGACCCGGGAGGTGAAGAAGATCCCGGGCAGCAAGCGGGTGCTGGCGGCGCTGACCGAGATGCGCCGCGAGCGGCACCACCTCGCGGTCGTGATCGACGAGTACGGCGGCACGGCCGGGATCGTCACCCTGGAGGACCTGATCGAGGAGCTGGTCGGCGAGATCCACGACGAGTACGACAGCGCGCCCGACCCGGTGTCGACCGGCGGCCCGACCGAGGTGGACGGCCGGCTCAACCTCGCCGACTTCGCCGAACGGGTCGGCATCGCCCTGCCACCCGGCCCGTACGAGACGGTCGGCGGCTTCGTGATGGCCGCCCTGGGCCGGTTGCCGGTCTGCGGTGACGAGGTGCCGGTGCCCGGCGCGGAGGAGCCCGGCGTGGCCGGCAACGGCGGTGGGCCGGGCCGCCCGGCGGGTGGGTTCCGCAACGGTGCCGACCCGGACGGCGGCTCCGGCGCGGGCGGCTGGCTGCTCCGGGTGCTGGCGGTGGAGGGCCGCCGGGTGGCCCGGGTCGGTGTCTCGGTGGCCCGGCTGCCGGAGCAACAGCGCGCCAGCGTGCCGGCCGCACGCACCGACGGGGAGCCCGGCGAGGCATCCGAGTCCTCGCCCGGCTCGGCCGACCTCGGGTGACTCGTTCGGCTGGCCCCGGGTGACTCGTTCGGCTGGCCCCGGGTGACTCGTTCGGCTGGCCCCGGGTGACTCGTTCGGCTGGCCCCGGGTGACTCGTTCGGCCGACCTCGGGTGACTCGTTCGGTCGGGCCCCGGGTGACTCGCCAGTCTCGGATCGCCGGGATCGGCGGCGCTCAGACGATCTGGAATTCGATCGGATGATCTCGAATCCGGTCAGATGATCTGGAGTTTGCGCCAGGTGGCGCCGTCGGCCGAGTAGGCCGCCCAGCCGGAACCGAACAGGTCGTAGGCGAGGTAGCCGGCGACGGTCCGCTCCAGCCGGGCGAGCGGAGGCAGGCTCCCGCCGGCCCGCTGGAACGTCACCCCGTCGTCGGCGCTCAGGTAGAGCTGCCGGTCGGTGCCGGTCACCAGCAGCCGGCCGTCCAGCAGCGGCACCAGCGCACCGGAGAGCCCCGCCGGCAGCCCCGACGAGCCGGACCGGCTCCGGGTGAAGGTCCGGCCACCGTCGGCGGAGTGGTGCAGGGCCAGCAGCCGCCGGTCGGTGCCGAGCACCGCCGCGTACGCCTGGCTGCCCAGGCTGGCCACTTCGACGGTACCGGCCGAGACGCCGGTGCCCGGCAGTTCCACCGTCCGCCAGCGTGCTCCCCGGTCCCGGGTGATCGCCACCGCGGGGTGGCCGTTCCGGAAGCCGCCCACCCACCAGGCGCCGTCGGCACCGGCCGCCGGTGCCACCCAGCAGACGTCGAGATCGGGTGAGGTCGCCGGGGCGCCCGCCCGAGCCAGCTCCGGTCGCCACACCTCCACGTCCAGGCCGCACCGCCCGCCGCCCGGCCCGGCCCGGAGCAGGTCGCCCCGGACCGCCGGCACCTGGCCGGTCCCGTCCCCGGTCCCGACCTCCCGCCAGCTCCGTCCCTCGTCCGTGGAGGCGTACGCCCCGCCGGGGTGGCTGACCAGCAGCCGTCCGCCTGGGAAGGCGGCCAGGTCCAGGCTGCGCTGCCCGGCGCTGCCGGCCGGCAGTTCACTGTGTTCCCAGCTCGCGCCGCCGTCCGAGGTCCGGGCCAGGTTGGCCGGGCAGGGCTCGGCGGCCCCGCAGCGGGCCAGCAGGTAGCCGTGGTCCGGGTCGACGAACTCGACGTCGCTGATCGTCCCCGGCACGTGTGCCACGGCGGCCGTGGTGAGCCCGTTGATGGTGATGCCGGCACCGGTGTAGACCGGACCGCCGGGTGGTGCGCCCGCCACCGGCGGCGGCACCGGGTCGGTGCCGTCGCCCGTCCACGGCTGGAGCGCCACGGTCGCCACCACCGCCAGGCTGAGCAGGGCGGCGCCCCCGGCCGCACCGGCCGCGTGCCGCCGACGGCGCCGGGTCGCCGCGCGGTCCCGGATCCGGGCCAGTGGCGGCTGGTCGATGCTGTCCAGCAGCGTCGCCCGGCCGCGTGCCAGCCGTACGTCGAGGTCCGGGCCGGAGAAATCTCGGTCAGGCATCTCTCACCCCGGTCGCACCGCCGGCCGTACCCGGGCCGGTGGTTCGGTCCTGGCGGCCATCGGATCCGGCCGGCCGGCCGGACTGTCCGCACTGTCGGCCGGAGGGTCCGTCCGGCCCTCCGGTCCCGGCGTCGAGGCGGGCCCGCCGGTGCCCTGGTAGTCGCCGAGTTGGACGGCGAGCGCCGAACGCCCCCGGGACAGCCGGGACTTCACCGTGCCGGTCGGTACCCCGAGCACGGTGGCGATCTCCTCGACCGGCAGGTCGGCGAAGTAGTGCAGCACGATCACCTCCCGATAGCTGACCGGCAAGCCGGCCAGGGCCTCCCGCAGGTCGGTCCGCTCGGGTCCGGGAGCGGCCTCGACCAGTCGGGTCACCGGACGGTCCCGCAGCAGGATGGTGTCCAGCAGTTGGCGTCGCCGCCAGCGGCGGCGTACGACGTTGACCGCGACCGTACGCAGCCACGCCTCGGGGTTGTCGACGTCGGTCAACCCCTGCGGCCGGGCGATCGCCCGGGCGAACGCCTCCTGCACCACGTCCTGCGCCTCGGTCAGGTCCGTGGTGAACGCGTAGACCTGCGCGACCAGTCGCCGGTAGCAGGCGTGGTACAGCTCGCCCATCGCCTCGTCCACCGCGCCCCGCTCGCCGCCGGAGGAGCGTCCGCCCCGCTGCCGTACCAAGCGCTGTCCCTCCCGGCCGGGCGGTACGCCGCACCCGGGTACGGCGGAGCCGCCGACCGACTCCGGTTTCAGGGTACGAGTCCGCACCGGTGCGCCCGGTTCCCCGGATTCCCGCTCGACCGCGCCGCACCGCCGCGGTGCGACCGGGGCGGAATGGCACGGGGGCGTCGGGACACGCTCCCGCGGTTGCTGTCAGAATTGCCGGCATGTCCGACGCTCCTGCCCGGCCCCGGGTGCTCTCCGGGATCCAGCCGACCGCCGACTCGTTCCACGTGGGCAACTACCTGGGTGCGGTACGCAACTGGGTGGCGATGCAGGAGACGCACGACACCTTCTACAGCGTGGTGGACCTGCACGCGATCACCGCCGGGCACGACCCGGTCGCGCTGCGGCACTCCACCCGGGTCGCGGCGGCGCAGCTTTTCGCCGTCGGGCTGGACCCGGAGCGGACCACCCTCTTCGTCCAGTCCCAGGTGCCGGAGCACGCCCAGCTCGCCTGGGTGCTGAGCTGCATCACCGGGTTCGGCGAGGCGAGCCGGATGACCCAGTTCAAGGACAAGTCGGTGAAGCAGGGTGCCGACCGGTCCAGCGTCGGGCTCTTCACCTACCCGATCCTGCAGGCCGCCGACATCCTGCTCTACCAGGCCGACGCGGTGCCGGTCGGCGAGGACCAGCGGCAGCACCTGGAGCTGACCCGCGACCTGGCGCAGCGGTTCAACACCCGGTTCGGCCGGACCTTCACCGTGCCGGCGCCGCACATCGTCCGGGACACCGCGAAGATCACGGACCTTCAGGACCCGACGGCCAAGATGTCGAAGTCGTCCTCGTCGCCGGCCGGGATCATCATGCTGCTGGACGACCCGGCGAAATCGGCCAAGAAGATCCGGTCGGCGGTGACCGACACCGGCCGGGACATCCTCTTCGATCCGGAGCGGAAGCCGGGGGTCTCCAACCTGCTGGTCATCTATTCCGCGCTGACCGGCCGGAGCATCGACGAGCTGGTCGAGGCGTACGCGGGCAAGGGCTACGGGGACCTGAAGAAGGACCTGGCCGAGGTGGTGGCGGAGTTCGTCCGGCCGATCCAGCAGCGCACCCAGAGTTACCTCGATGATCCGGCGCAGCTCGACAAGCTGCTGGCGATCGGCGCGGAGAAGGCCCGCGCGGTCGCCTCGGTCACGCTGCGCGAGGCGTACGACCGGGTGGGGTTCCTGCCCGGCACCCGGAACGGCTGAGCCCGCCG
This sequence comes from Plantactinospora sp. DSM 117369, assembly GCF_053764795.1. Classification (NCBI taxonomy): domain Bacteria; kingdom Bacillati; phylum Actinomycetota; class Actinomycetes; order Micromonosporales; family Micromonosporaceae; genus Plantactinospora; species Plantactinospora sp. DSM 117369. The sequence continues at coordinate 949,435 of NZ_CM132446.1, forward strand.
GACGCCCCGGCGGGGCTCAGACCGCCGGGTACCGGGACGTGGTCGCCGGGCGGCGCGCTGCCGCCCGGTGCGGTGAGTGGAGCGGAGTGTGGTTGTCACGGACGGATCGCAGGATCCGGGAACTCCGATGACCCGGGTCGGGATCGCCGTGGACGTCCCGGAGCCGTGGTGTGAGTTCCTCACCCGACGGCGGGCGGAGGCCGGTGACCCGCAGGCCGCGTACGTGCCGGCGCATCTGACGCTGCTCGGGCCGACCGACGTACCCCTGGCGAGCCTGCCGGCGGTGGAGCGGCACCTGGCCGAGGTGGCCGCCGCGCACCGGCCGTACCTGCTGCACCTGCGCGGTACCGGCACCTTCCGGCCGATCACCGAGGTGGTCTTCGTGGTGGTGGCCGCCGGGATCAGCGAGTGCGAGCTGCTCGCCGCGGCGATCGGCCGGGCGCCCGAGCTGCGCCGGGAGAGCCGTTTTCCGTACCATCCGCACGTCACGGTCGCCCAGGACGTCGCACCGGAGGCGCTGGACCAGGTGTACGAGGACCTGGCCGACTTCTCCGCCCTGTTCAAGGTCGAGAAGTTCACCCTCTTCTCGCACAGCGGCGACGCCCGCTGGCAGCCCCGCCGGGACTTCCCGCTCGGCGGCTGAGTCCCGCCGAGAGCCGGGAAGCCGTTCACGACGCGGCGGTGCCGGCGTGGCGGGTCGAGCGGGCCCCGCGTCGGGTGGTGATGGGCAAGGATGGCGGCGTGAACGCGTTCGAGCGGGCGGTGCTGCGCGTCGACGCGCGGCTGACGGCGTACCGCCGGCAGTCCCCGTGGTTCGACCACCTCGCCCGGGCGGTGGGCCGCTACACCGACGTGCTCGGCGCCCGGTTGGCGGCGGCGATCGCCTACTACGGCTTCTTCGCGGTCTTCGCCCTCGGCCTGGTGGCGTACGCGGTGCTGGGCGCGCTGCTCGGGGACAGCGCGGAGAGCGGCGAGGTGATAGTCGGGTTCCTCACCCGGAACCTGCCGTTCGTCGACCCCGAGCAGATCCGGCAGAGCAGCAGCCGCCCCGGGGTCATCGGGTTGATCCTGCTGGCGGTCACCGGCATCGGCTGGGTCGAGTCGATCCGCTCCTCGCAGCGGTTGATCCACGGTCTGGCCCAGCATCCGGGCTACCTCGTGCTGCGCCAACTCGTCGACCTGGCCGTACTGCTGGTGATCTTCGTGTTGCTCGGGCTCTCGATCGGTGCCGTGGACGCGCTGGAGTCGCTGCTGAGCTGGCTGCTGGGCGCACGTTCGATCGGGCTCACGATCTGTAGCTGGTTCCTGGCGTTTCTGATCAACATGCTGCTGGCCTCGGCGCTGCTGCTCGCCGTACCGAGGCTGCGGATGAGTTTCCGGCGGTGGCTGCCGGCGGTGCTGCTGGTGGCGGTGGGCGTGACGCTGCTGAACTCGGTCGGCCGGTACTACGTGGTGCGCTGGGAGCGGAATCCGGCGTACACGGTGGTGGCCGGCGCGGTCGGCCTGCTGATCTATCTCTATCTGCTCAACCAGTTGCTGCTGTTCGGCGCGGCGCTCGCGGCGACCAGCCACCAGGGGAGGGTCCGCGACCTGGCCGGGGCGCCGGAGGTGCCCGATCCGGCCCGGCCGCACCCACCGTCGACCGAATGAGTCGGCGACCGGCTGTGGATGGCGGCCAGAGCTGTGGGTGACGGCCGGCTGTGGGCGGCAACCGGGCGTGATCGGTCCCGGAGAAAGAGACCAGAACTACGATTCGGGCAAAAGCCACTAATGGTGTGTGGATCGCCGCGATGATGAGTCGCGTGGGCGCACTAGTGACGTTGGAACTGCCGGACGACTCCCCGATCCTCGCCCTGCCCTGGATCATCACGTTCGGCCCGCTCGACGACGACGAGGAGTGGGAGCCGGTGGTCTGCGGCCCGTACGAGCGGCCCCACGCCCTGGCGCTGGCCGAGTCGGTGGTGGCCGACGAGGAGCTGATGGCGGTGGTCGAGCCGCTGCTGCCCCGGGTCTCCGCCGAGGAGATCCGGGCCGAGATCGCCGCCGCGCAGATCGCGGTCGAGGCCGAGGACGAGGCGGCGGACCTCGACGACACCAGCATCTACGGCGACTACGAGGACCTCGGCGAGGAGGAGGTGATCGGCGAGAGCACCCGAGCGCCGGCGCAGCCCCGGCAACCCCCGGACCCCACCGAGGTACGCGCCGGCATCGCCCGGATCGCCGCGATGCTCACCCGCCCCTCCCCCTGACGGGCGGCTCCGGGCACACCCACCCCACCGGATCGGGGAATCTCGACGGGGTTCCCACCCCACTGAGACTCCCGCACACCATTCCGGGCAGAGTCCGGGGTGGTGTGACGCACCGGTGCTCCGGGAGTGCGCTCCCGGAGCACCGGTACCACCATCCCCTCCACCACAAAGGGGCCGCCGCCCCAGCCGCCCGTCGGCGCGGAGCGCGGCGGACGACCAGGTCGATAGGGAGTTACCCGGTTACCGGCCGGATGAACCACCCGGCCGCGTCGGTCGGCAGCCGAGCCGGGTCGTCGGTCGCGCCCGGCGGCTGGCTGCGCAGGATCGGCGTCCCGTACCCGTCGACACCCACCGGCTCGTCGCCGAAGTTGACCACGCAGACCAGCTCCGCCGAACCGGCCCCCGCCGGCCGGCTGAAGGCGAGCGCTCCCGGCTCGCTGCCCAGCCAGGTCACCTGGCCCGGTTCGGTCGCACCGCCGACCGGCGCGTGTTCGCGCCGCAGCCGCAGCGCCGTCCGGTAGAGCTCCAGGGTCGAGTCCGGGGCGCCGGTCTGGGCGGCGACCGAGAGGGCCCGCCAGGTGGGCGGGGCCGGCAACCAGGTCGGGGCACCACCGGCCGGGCCGAAGCCGTACGGCGGGACGTCGCCGCCCCACGGCAGCGGTACCCGGCAGCCGTCCCGGCTCTCGCCGGTGCGCCGGAACGCGGGATCCTGACGCAGCTCGTCCGGCAGGTCGAGCACCTCCGGCAGGCCGAGTTCCTCCCCCTGGTAGAGGTAGACGCTGCCGGGCAGCGCGAGCATCAGCAGGGCGGCCGCGCGGGCCCGACGCAGCCCGAGGGCGCCGTCGCCGTACCGGGTGACGTGCCGCTGCTTGTCGTGGTTGGACAGTACCCAGGTGGTCGGCGCGCCGACGATCGCCGACTCGGCCAGCGCGGTGTCGACCACCTTGCGGAACGAGTCGGCCGACCAGGTGGCGTCGAGGAAGTCGAAGTTGAACGCCTGGTGCAGTTCGTCCGGCCCGACGTACCGGGCCAGCCGCTGCGGGGTCTCGGCCCACGCCTCGGCGACCGCCATCCGGCCGCCCGGGTAGCTGTCCAGGATGGGCCGCCAGGCCCGGTAGATGTCGTGCACCTCGTCCTGGTCGAAGTAGGGCAGCCGGGCCCGGCCGAGCAACTCGACCTGGCGCTGACCGGCCGGGACGCCGTCGCCGACGTCCGGCAGCCCGTCCGCCTTGATCATCCCGTGTGCCACGTCGATCCGGAACCCGTCCACCCCGCGGTCGAGCCAGAACCGCAGCACGTCTTCGAACTCGGCGCGTACCTCGGGGTGCCGCCAGTTCAGGTCGGGCTGGGCCGGGTCGAAGAGGTGCAGGTACCACTGGCCGTCCGGCACCCGGGTCCAGGCCGGGCCGCCGAAGATCGACTTCCAGTCGTTCGGCGGGAGTGCGCCGTCCGGTCCCCGGCCGTCCCGGAACAGGTAGCGGTCTCGTTCGGCCGAGCCGGGTGGGCTGGCCAGGGCGGCGACGAACCACGGGTGCACGTCCGAGGTGTGGTTCGGCACGATGTCGACGATGATCCGCAGCCCCAGCGCGTGCGCGTCGGTGATCATGTGGTCGAAGTCGTCGAGCGTGCCGAAGATCGGGTCGACGTCCCGGTAGTCGGCCACGTCGTAGCCGCCGTCCACCATCGGCGAGCGGTAGAACGGGGTCAGCCAGAGCGCGTCCACGCCGAGGTCGCGCAGGTACGGCAGTCGGCTGCGTACTCCGGCCAGGTCACCGATGCCGTCACCGTCGTCGTCGGCGAAGCTGCGGACGTACACCTGGTAGACCACCGCGGACTTCCACCAGTCCTCGGGCCGGCTCGGTGCGGGGGAGGCGCTCATGCCGGCACTCCGCTTCGCTGCGTGCCGTCATGAGGCACATCCGCGCTGAATTGGCTGATTCGCTCGCTGCGCTCGCTCATGCCGGCACTCCGCTTCGCTGCGTGCCGTCATGAGGCACATCCGCGCTGAATTGGCTGATTCGCTCGCTGCGCTCGCTCATGCCGGCACTCCGCTTCGCTGCGTGCCGTCATGAGGCACATCCGCGCTGAATTGGCTGATTCGCTCGCTGCGCTCACTCATGCGGGGGTGTCCGTTCGTCGGGCGTGGAACGCGGGGCGGATCAGAGCAGGATGCCGGGCCGCGCCTGAAAGAGTCAAGCAGTTCTTGCGCAAGAAGTTGCCGGGCGACTCCGCAGGGCGGTCCGGTTCAGACCGGCAGCGGCAGGTCGGCGGCCGGCGGCCGGGGCTCGTCCACCGGCTTGTCCAGCACCCCCGGTACGACCGCGGTCGAGCCGCGCACCACCAGCTCGGGCCGGAAGATGTACTCCGAGTGCGGCGCCGCGTGCCCGTGGATCTCGTCGACCAGTGCGCGTACCGCCGCGACCGCCATCGCGGTGACCGGCTGCCGCATCGTGGTCAGCGGCGGGTCGGTGAACGCCATCAGCGGCGAGTCGTCGTAACCGACCACGGAGAGGTCGGCCGGCACCGACAGGCCGCGCTGCCGGGCCGCCCGGATCGCGCCCAGCGCCATCAGGTCGGAGCCGCAGACCAGCCCGGTCACGCCCCGGTCGAGCAGCCGCGCGGCGGCCACCTCGCCACCCTCCACACCGAACAGCGACAGCTCGGCCAACTCGTCCAACTCGGCGTCGGGGAGCCCGACCAGCCGCTTCATCGCGGCCTTGAAGCCGGTCACCCTGCGCTGCACCGGCACGAACCGGCCGGGCCCGGTGATCAGGCCGATCCGGCGGTGCCCGAGCGCGACCAGGTGGGCCACGGCCAACTCGCCGGCCTCCCGGTCGTCGCAGGAGACGAAGGGCGCCGGCAGGCCGGGCTGGTAGCCGTTGACCAGCACGATCGGCAGCGGCCGGGCGATCAGCGTGCGGTAGCGCGCGGTGTCGGCGGCGGTGTCGGCGTGCAGGCCGGAGACGAAGACGATCCCGGAGACCTGCCGGTCCAGCAGCATCTCGACGTACTCGTCCTCGGTGACCCCGCCCGGGGTCTGGGTGCAGAGCACCGAGGTGTAGCCGGCCTGCGCCAGCCCTGACTCGACGACCTGGGCGAAGGCCGGGAAGATGGGGTTCTCCAGCTCCGGCACCACCAGCCCGACCAGCCCGGCGCTGCGTTTGCGCAGCCGGGCGGGGCGTTCGTAGCCGAGTACGTCGAGCGCGGTGAGTACAGCCTGCCGGGTCTCCGGCGCCACCCCGGGGCGGTCGTTGAGCACCCGCGACACCGTGGCCTCGCTCACCTCGGCCTGCTGGGCGATGTCGGCCAGTCGTGCACGCATGGCGGAACTGTAGCCCACGAGTCGTTTCTTGCGTAGGCCACGGCAAGTACTTGCAGAGGGGTCTGGCGTGCGGTTGAGCCGATGATAAGGCAACTTCAAGGGGGCGAGTCGGCCTGTCTGGGCGCCCACTGGCGCCGGTTGTTGCAAGGAGATTTGCAAGGGGTTTCGTAATCGGCAACTCCTTGCTACTGTCCCGCCGATACCCGGCCGGCAGACTAGGAGCGCTAGATGCGTCGCACAGCCAGAGGGATCGTCGTACTCGCCTGCACGACCCTTGCTCTGACGCTCGCCGCCTGCGGCGGCGAGGACGACCCGTCGGGGGAGTCGGGCCAGAAGACCGACCCCGCCGCCCTGAAGGCGGACCTGACCTGGTGGGACACTTCGGACCCGAAGAACGAGGGACCGGCCTTCCAGGAACTCGTCGCGAAGTTCAACCAGACGTACCCGAACGTCAAGATTAATTACCAGTCGGTGCCGTTCGGCGAGGCCCAGAACAAGTTCAAGACCGCGGCCCAGGCCAAGACCGGTGCCCCGGACATCCTGCGCGCCGAGGTGGCCTGGGTGCCGGAGTTCGCCTCGCTCGGCTATCTCTACGCCCTCGACGGTTCGGAGCTGACCAGCGACGAGTCCGACTTCCTCGCCACCCCGCTCTCGGCGGACAAGTACGACGGCAAGACGTACGGTGTGCCGCAGGTGACCGACTCGCTCGCGCTGCTCTACAACAAGGAACTGCTGACCAAGGCCGGCATCGCCACCGCACCGGCGACCTGGGCCGACCTGAAGGCCGCCGCGCTGGCGGTCAAGCAGAAGACCGGTGTGGACGGCGTCTACGTCAACCCGGCCGGCTACTTCATGCTGCCCTTCATGTACGGCGAGGGCGGCGACCTGGTCGACGCCCAGGCGAAGAAGATCGTCGTCAACTCGGCGCAGAACGTCGCCGGACTGAACGTCGCCAAGGACCTCATCGCCAGCGGTGCGGCGCCGAAGCCGGCCGCCAACGACGCGTACGGCACCATGATGACCCTCTTCAAGGAGAAGAAGGTCGCGATGATCGTCAACGGGCCGTGGGAGGTCAACAACATCAAGAACGCGCCGACCTTCGGCGGGCTGGAGAACCTCGGCATCGCCCCGGTCCCGGCCGGCTCGGCCCGGGCCGGTGCGCCGGTCGGCGGGCACAACTACGTGGTCTGGTCCGGCATGCCGCAGGAGAAGGTCGAGGCGGCGATCGCGTTCGTCAAGTTCATGAGTTCGGCGGAGTCGCAGGGCTTCCTCGCCGACCGGCTCGGCCTGCTGCCGACCCGCAAGTCGGCGTACGAGCTCGACACGGTGAAGAACAACCCGGTCATCTCGGCGTTCCGGCCGGTGGTCGAGTCGGCGGTGCCGCGGCCGTGGATCCCCGAGGGTGGCCAGTTCTTCGGCCCGCTCGACCAACTGGCCACCCAGGTACTGGTGCAGAACAAGGACCCGAAGGCGGCACTGGACGAGGTTGCCGGGAAGTACAAGTCCGAGGTCGTACCGTCGTACGGCATGTGATCCGATCATCGGCGCCGGCCCCGGCCGGCGTACCCGTCCGGCACCTGGCGGGGCCGACCGGCGCTGGCCGGCGGCCCTGCCGGGCTCCCTTCCAGGAGCGCTGCTGATGACCACCCTGACCGCCGGCCCGGCGCCGGCGCCCGCGCCGCCCGGACGCCGGCCCGCCGGCCCGTCCCGGCTGCGCCGAAGCTGGGACAAGCACTGGTACGCCTGGGCGATGGTGCTGCCGGTGGTGCTGGTGCTGGCGGTACTGATCTTCTATCCACTGGTCCGCGGCATCTGGCTCTCGCTGACCGACCTGACCGAGGCCAACCAGCTCGCCGAGGTCTGCACCAGGTCGATCACCGGCGGGGAGATCTGCAAGGAGAACCCCAACCGGTGGGAGTTCGTCGGGCTGGACAACTACGCCCGGGTACTCACCGGCGGAGTGGGCGAGTTCTGGCAGTGGACCGGAGTCACGCTGATCTGGACCTCGGTCTGCGTGACCTTCCACTACGGGCTCGGGCTGGGACTGGCCACCATGCTCAACCGGCCGATGCGGCTGCGCGGCCTCTACCGGGTACTGCTGGTGCTGCCGTGGGCGGTGCCGGCCTTCGTCAGTGCCTTCGCCTGGAAGTTCATCTTCAACGAGCGGTTCGGGCTGGCCAACTCGCTGCTCACCGCCGTCGGCGTCGACCCGGTCGACTGGTTCGCCAACCGGTGGACCTCGCTCTCCACCGCGATCGTCACCAACATCTGGCTCGGGGTGCCGTTCATGATGGTGGCGCTGCTCGGCGGCATGCAAACCATCCCCGCCGAGCTGTACGAGGCGGCCGAGATCGACGGCGCCAGCCCGTGGCAGCGGTTCGTCAACATCACCCTGCCCGGCCTGCGCCCGGTCAGCATGACGGTGCTGCTGCTCGGCACCATCTGGACCTTCAACATGTTCCCGATCATCTTCCTGGTCACCGAGGGGCAGCCGGCCGGCCAGACCGACATCCTGGTGACCGGCGCCTACCGGGCCGCCTTCGAGGGGATCCGGAACTACTCGCTCGCCTCGACCTACGGGGTGCTGATCCTGTCGATCCTGCTCGTCTTCTCGATCTTCTACCGGCGGGCACTGCGCAAGCAGGGCGAGGTGTGGTAACGATGAACCGATCCGCGCGTACCGGCCGGAGCCCGCTGCGGTCGGTGGGGCTGCACGCCACGCTGATCGTCGCCTCGCTGATCGCGGTCGGCCCGATCCTCTGGGTGCTGCTCTCCTCCTTCAAACCGGGGTACGCGGTGCAGAGCAGCGAACTCACCCTGGTCAAGGACCCGACGCTGGCCAACTACGCGTACGTGCTGGGCGAGACCAACTTCCTGCGCTGGTTCGGCAACTCGGTGCTGGTCGCCGCGTTCACCATGCTCTTCGGGATCTTCCTGGCCGCCACCACCGGCTACGCGGTCTCCCGGTTCAACTTCCCGGGCCGCCGGCCACTGATGACGGTCTTCCTGGTCACCCAGATGTTCCCGTTCGCCATCCTGATCGTGCCGATCTACATGATCATGGCCCGGCTTGGGCTGATCAACACGCCGGCCTCGCTGGTCATCGCCAACCTGACCATCGCGGTGCCGTTCTGCGCCTGGATGCTCAAGGGCTACTTCGACTCCATCCCCACCGCCCTGGACGAGGCGGCGGCGATCGACGGCTGCGGGCCGTACGGCATCTTCTGGCGGGTGGTGCTGCCGCTGGCCCGCCCGGCGCTGGCGGTCACCGGCTTCTACGCCTTCCTCACCGCCTGGGGCGAGGTGGCGTACGCCTCGGCGTTCATCCAGGAGGACCGGAACTTCACCCTGGCGTACGGGCTCCAGCAGTTCGTACCCCAGTTCAACCCGCAGTGGGAGTACCTCACCTCGGCGGCGGTGCTGGTCACCATCCCGGCCGGCCTGGTCTTCCTCTACGCCCAACGGCACCTGGTCTCCGGGCTGACCGGCGGCGGCACCAAGGGGTGACCCGTTCCGACGGTGCTGACGCCGCCCGAGGACGGCCGGACCTTCCAGGTGTGGCGGCCGTGCTGAGCCGGCGCCGGCTCACCTCGACTGCGGGTCGAGCACCTCGCGCATCCGGTTGACCTCGACGGCCTGCTCGAAGGCGATGTTCCGGGCCAGTTCCCGGATCTGCCGGTCGACGCCGTTCGCGAGTACCTCCTGGGCCATCGCGATGGCGCCCTGGTGGTGCGCGCTCATCATCTCGACGAACATCCGGTCGAAGTCGGTCCCGGTCGTCGCGGTGAGCGTGGCGATCGCCTCCGGGGTCTGCATGCCGTGCATGGTGGGGTGCTCGTGACCGGTCCCGCCGAGCAGCGAGTCGAGGCCGCGGTCCCGGAGCCAGCCCCGCAGCACCTCGACCTCGGGCTGCTGGGCGGCCCGGATCCGGTCGGCGACCGCGATCACGCCGGTGCTGCCGGCCCGGTCCGGGACCAGGGCGGCCAGCTGCAACGCCTGCTCGTGGTGCGGCACCATCATCGCGACGAACCGGATGTCGGCCGCGTTGTGCTGCGCCCCGGGCGGCGGGGTGAGCTGGTCCGGCCGGAGCACTTGGGCCGACTCGCCCGGCCGGCCGGGCTGGATCACCGGCGCCGTGCCGATGGCCGAGGTGGGCAGGGCCGACGGCACCGGAGCCGGGGTCGTGGTGGCCGGAGCGGCGACGGGGGCGGGCTGGCGTCCCTCCCGGGTGGTGGCGATCCCGGCGATGCCGAGGGCGAGCAGTACCGCCGCCGATTCCACCAGCGCGAGAAACACGATCACCGGTCGGCGACTGCCGCCGGTCGCGCTCCTGGCCAACACCACAGCGTGACTCCCGTCCGCCCTGCCGGCCGGTCGAGGCGTAGCCGGGGCTCTGCGCCGGGGCCGGGCCGTCAACCCCGGGTTGGGCCGATGGTAGCCCGACCGCCGGGACCCTGGAAGATCGAGTACGACCTGACCTCGGCCACCGTGCCGACAGTTTCCGTCGGCTCTACCTACTCTTCAACGCCCTTGCTGGCCAGCAGGGCGCGTACACCGTCGAGATAGGTCTTCGGGTCCGGGCCGGCGGCGAGGATCCGTTGCAGGGCGAAGCCGGGGATCAGGCCGAAGAGGGCGGCACCCACCGCCTCGACGTCGGCGTCGGCCGGCAGTTCACCGGCCTGTTGGGCCCGGCGGGCCAGTACGACGAAGTTGGATCGGAAGCCGGCGTACAGCCGCGCGACGAACTCGGCCAGCGCCGGATCGCGGAGCGACTCGGACCAGACCTGGATGGCGAGCGGAAAGACTCCGTCCTGGCGGGTTTGGGACTCGACGAACTGGAGTGCCCGGTCCAGTGCCTCGATCAGCGGCAGTGGCGGCTCGGTCGTGGCCAGGGCCGCGAAGAGTTGGTCCGCGCCGTCGACCACCGACTCGGCGATCGAGGTGACCAGCTCCTGCTTGCTGCCGAAGTAGCGGTAGACGGCGCCCACCGAGAGACCGGCCTCGGCGATCACATCCTGCATCGAGGTGGCGTGGAAGCCGTTGCGCAGGAAGCAGCGCCGGGCGGCGTCGAGGATCTGCTGGCGCCGGGCCGCCAGGTGTTCGTCGGATACGCGTGGCACGGCACACAGTGTAAAACGAACGCTCGTTCCTTGACTGCGGAGTGCGCCGGGAGGACGCTGAATAAAAGAACGAGCATTCGTTTTAGAAGGAGTCCTGAGATGACTCGTCCATCGGCCCCCTCCGGGCCGCCCATCCCCACGCACCCCCGCCGGCCGCTGGCGGTCGCCGTACTGCTGGCCGTGGCGGTGGTGCTGTTGCAGTCGTTGCTCGTACCCCTCTTCGCCGGCCCGGCGGCGCACCTGGAGCCGCGCGACCTGCCGGTGGTGGTCGCGGGCCCGGCGCCGGCCGCCGACCGGCTGGTCGGGCAACTCGACGCCGCCGCACCGGGTGCCTTCGAGGTGATCCGGCTGCCGGACGGTACGGCCGCCGACCGGGCGCTGCGCGACCGCGAGGCGTACGCCGCCTTCGTGCTCGGCCCGGACGGCGCGACCCTGCACACCGCGAGCGCGGCGAGCCCGACCGTGGCGGCCCTGCTCACCCAGGCGGCCGGGCAGTTCTCCGGTGGCCAGCCCGTCCGGGTGGTCGACGTGGTACCGGCCGACCCGGACGATCCCCGGGGTGCCGGCTTCGCGGCCGGGTTCCTGCCGCTCGCGCTGACCGGCATGGTGCTCGGGGCGCTGCTGGTACTGCTGCTCGGCGGCCGGCTCGCCCGGTTGGCCGGGCTGGTCAGCTTCGGGCTGCTGGTCGGCGTCGCCGGACCGCTGGTACTCCAGGGCTGGCTCGGCCTGCTGCCCGGCGACGCTGTGGCGGTCGGTGCCGCTCTCGGGCTCGTCGGGCTGGCGGTCGCGGCCACCGTCGCCGGGCTCGGCGCGGTGCTGGGCCGTCCCGGTCTCGGGCTCGGCGCGGTACTGGTCTTCTTGGTCGGCAACCCGCTCTCGGCGGTCGGCGCGGCGCCGGAACTGCTGCCCCAGCCCTGGGGCGAGGTCGGCCAGTGGCTCCCGGTCGGTGCCGGCGGCACCCTGCTCCGGTCGACCGCCTTCTTCGACGGCGCCGGAGCCGGCACCCCGCTGCTGGTCCTCGTCGGCTACGCCGCCGTCGGGCTGCTCCTGGTCACGCTGGCCCGCCCCCGCCACCCGCGGGCCGCCGCCGAACCCGCCTCCGTCGTCGGCGCGGAGGATCGTGCTGTCTCGGTGATGTAGTGCCCTCGACCTCCCCGGGAAGCCACCACTTCCCGGAAGGGGCGCGGCCTCTCCCGGTGTCGTCCCCGGTCCGTGCGGCGGGCCGGGGACGACGTGCGGGTACCCGATGAGGGAGGATGGCCGCCGTGGAACCTCTCCGGCTGATACTCCTCTACACCCACCTGATCGGTTTCGCCCTGCTGCTGGGTGGTGCCGCCGCCCAGTACGCCACCGGACGGATCCGGATCAACCCGCTGATGCTCTGGGGCGCCGTCATCCAGGTGCTGACCGGGATCGGGCTCTCCGCGCCGCTGCGCGACGGCGACGAGCCGGCCCCGGCGAAGCTCGCCACCAAGCTGGTGATCGGCTTGATGATCTTCGTGATGGTGTTCTTCTCCCGCAAGCGGGAGGAGGTCAACCGTGGTCACTTCCTGGCGATCATCGGGCTGACCCTGGTCAATGCCGCCGTCGCGGTCTTCTGGCGTTAACCCCGCGCCCGAGTTGTTAACCGGGCACCCGGGCCGCCAACTGGCCGGCCGGGGCCGCTCCGGCGGCACCTCCCGGACGGAACAGCCGAAACGGGACGTCCCATAGGTCGAGGTCACGCACCGGGCGGGCCGGGAAGTGATGTCGCGCACCCCGAAGTTACGTAAGGGTAACGGGCGTTCAACAGTCAGGCACGATTGTCGGCCGGTGGACAGGCGCGGGCGTACGCTCCCGTCCGTAACGTGGGACAGCCGGCGGCAACGCGCAGGCCGGCTTTTGGCTGCCACCGCGGTGGGCGGTGTGCAATGGGAAGGAGACCGTCTTGCGCTCTGTGCGTGGGATGCGGATCGTCTCGGTATTCGCGGTGGGCGGGCTCGCGCTGGGCGCCGCCGCGTGTGGTGAGGCACCGAGCGATAGCAACGCGGGCGGCGCCGCGGCCGACAAGTACACCGCGTGCATGGTGACGGACGTCGGAGGCATCGACGACAAGTCGTTCAACACCTCCGCCTGGGCGGGCCTGGAGGCGGCCAAGGCCGCCGACGACAAGATCGACATCAAGTACGTGGCGTCCAAGGCCGAGGCCGACTACGAGCCGAACCTGACCCAGTACGTCAACCAGGACTGCGACTTCATCCTCGCCGTCGGCGGCCTGATGGGCGAGGCGACCTCGAAGATCGCCAAGGCGAACCCGGACCAGCAGTTCGGCATCGTCGACGCGAAGCTGCCGGAGAGCAACGTCTTCCCGATGCAGTTCGACACCGCGCAGGCCGGCTTCCTCGCCGGTTACCTGGCGGCCGGGATGACCAAGACCGGCAAGGTCGGCACCTACGGCGGCATGAAGATCGGCCCGGTGACCATCTTCATGGACGGCTACGCCGACGGGGTGGCTCACTACAACAAGGCCAAGGGCAAGAACGTCCAGGTGCTGGGCTGGAACAAGCAGACCCAGAACGGGTCGTTCACCAACGACTTCGTCAAGCAGGACGAGGGCAAGAAGGTCTCCGACACCCTGGTCGCCCAGGGCGCGGACATCATCATGCCGGTGGCCGGCGGCGCCGGTCTGGGCACCACGGCGGCCGCGCAGGCCTCCGGCGGCAAGTACTCGGTGATCTGGGTCGACGTCGACGGCTGCCAGAGCACCCCGAACTGCCCGGCCCTGATGACCACCGTGGTCAAGAACATCACCGACGCGGTCAAGGACGCCGTGGTGACGGCGGCCAAGGGCGAGAAGCTGGCGCACGACCCCGGCTACCTCGGCACCCTGGCCAACAACGGCGTCTCGCTGGCGCCGTACCACGAGTTCGACAGCAAGGTGCCGGCGGAGCTGAAGGCCGAGGTCGACAAGATCAAGACCGACATCAGCTCCGGTGCGATCAAGGTCACCTCGGCCAGCCAGCCGAAGTGACCCCGGGTCGGCCGTCTGACCAGGTCGGACGGCCGACCGGTACGGCTGCGACGCCGACGATCCGGTCGCTCCGATCGTCGTGGAGACATATCTCCGCGATGATCGGGGCGGCCGGTTTTCACGCCAGCCGGTACGGGCCGACAGACCGGCCCGGGCGGGCCGAACAGCCCGCAGTGATCGACGGACCGACCCTGTCGACCCGGTCCGAACAGCAGCTAGGCTGCACCATCGCCCGCACTCCAGGAGGTTGCGCTGAGACTCGAACTGCGCGGCATCACCAAGCGGTTCGGTGAGCTGGTCGCCAACGACCACATCGACCTGACGGTGGAGCCCGGAGAGATCCACGCGCTGCTCGGTGAGAACGGCGCGGGCAAGTCCACTCTGATGAACGTGCTGTACGGCCTCCTCCAGCCCGACGAGGGCGAGGTACTGGTCGACGGCAGGCAGCTTGCGGCCAAGGGCCCCGGCGACGCCATCGCGGCCGGCATCGGCATGGTGCACCAGCACTTCATGCTGGTCCCGGTCTTCACCGTTGCCGAGAACGTGATGCTCGGCGCCGAGCAGGTCCGGGGCGGCATCGCCGGCTTCCTCGACCGGCGGCGGGCCCGCCGTCAGGTGACCGAGGTCTCCACCCGCTACAACCTGCGGGTCGACCCGGACGCGGTGGTCGAGGACCTGCCGGTCGGCGTGCAACAGCGGGTCGAGATCCTCAAGGCACTGACCCGGGACGTCGACCTGCTCATCCTGGACGAGCCGACCGCCGTGCTGACCCCGCAGGAGACCGAGGAACTGCTCGGGATCATGCGGTCGCTCAAGGAGTCCGGCAAGTCCATCGTCTTCATCACGCACAAGCTCAAAGAGGTCAAGGCGATCGCCGACCGGATCACCGTGATCCGGCGTGGCCGGACCGTCGGCACCGCCAGCCCGAGCGCGAGCGAGGACGAGTTGGCCGCGCTGATGGTCGGGCGGACCGTCAACCTGACCGTGCAGAAGGCCGCCGCCGCGCCGGGTGAGCCGGTGCTGGAGGTGGCGGGACTCGTCGTCGACGACGAGCGGTCGGTCCGGGCCGTCGACGGCGTCGACCTGACCGTACGGGCCGGCGAGGTGCTCGGCATCGCCGGTGTGCAGGGCAACGGCCAGACCGAGCTGATCGAGGCGCTGATGGGGCTGCGCCCGGTGCTGCACGGCACGGTGAGCCTGGCCGGTCAGCGCATCGACGGCTGGCCGACCAAGCGGGTGCTGCGGGCCGGCGTCGGCTACGTCCCCGAGGACCGCAGCGTCGACGGGCTGGTCAAGGAGTTCAGCGTCGCCGAGAACCTGGTGCTGGACATCTACGACCGGCCGCCGTTCGGCTCCGGCCTGGTGCTCCGGCCGGACGCGATCACCGCCTCGGCCCGGGAGCGGATCCCGGAGTTCGACGTACGCACCTCGTCGGCGGAGGCGGCCGTCGGCACGCTCTCCGGCGGCAACCAGCAGAAGGTGATCATCGCTCGGGAGATGTCCCGGCCGCTCAAGCTCTTCGTCGCCGCCCAGCCGACCCGGGGGGTGGACGTCGGCTCGATCGAGTTCATCCACCGCCGGATCATCCACGAGCGGGACATCGGCACCGCCGTACTCCTGGTCTCCAGCGAGCTGGACGAGGTGATCGGGCTGGCCGACCGGATCGCGGTGATGTACCGGGGCCGGATCCTCGGCGTCGTCGGGCCGGAGACCCCGCGCGAGGAGATCGGCCTGCTGATGGCCGGCATCACCGACGCCACACCGGACGGCACCGCAGAGACAGCCGGCACCGCCGACACCGGCGGCACCGCAGAGACCGCAACCCCCGACGGGCCGGTGACCCCGGCTCCCGACGTCGCTGGTAGCGAGGAAACCCGATGACCGACGTGAACGAGCCCGGGTCACCGTCGCCGGAGAAGTCTCCGGCCGGCCAGCGGCCCGGCGCCGAGACGGCGGCCGGGGTCGGCGCGGCCGATCCGTCCGCCGCCGCCGGCACCGCAGCCGGTCCGGCCGATTCCGGTGGTACGGCGCCGGCCGATTCCGGTGGTACGGCACCGGGCGGGCCCGGGAACGGGCTGACCGACCGGGACGGCGGCGGCCGGCAACTGCTCCAGGCGTTCGTGCACAACCTCTGGGCGGCCAACACCGTCACGGTGACCGTACTGGCGATCGTGCTGGCCACGCTGATCGGCGCCGTACTGATCGTCGTCTCCGACCCGGACGTGCTGGCCACCTGGGGCTACTTCACCGCCCAGCCCTCCGACGCGCTCAACGCGAGCTGGACGGTGGTCAGCGAGGCGTACGCGAACCTGTTCAAGGGCGCGGTCTTCGACCCGGCGGCGGTGCAGGCCTGGGCGAACGGCACTGGCGGCTGGCAGCCGGTCTTCGCGCCGATCTCGGAGACGCTGACCTACACCGCCCCGCTGGTCTTCACCGGGCTGGCGGTCTCGCTCGCCTTCCGGGGCGGCCTGTTCAACATCGGCGCCCAGGGGCAGGCGACCATCGGGGTGATCCTGGCCGCGCTGGCCGGCTTCCTGCTCCCGCTCCCCCCGGTGGTGCACCTGATCGTGGCGGTACTCGCCGGAGCGCTCGGCGGGGCGATCTGGGGTTTCGTCCCCGGCTTCCTGAAGGCGCGTACCGGTGCGCACGAGGTGATCACCACGATCATGCTCAACTACGTCGCCATCTCCTTCCTGGCCTGGATCATCGTGCAGGACGGCGTACACGATCCGGACCGGACGGACGCGATCAGCCGGCCGGTGGACGGTTCCGCGCAGCTACCCCGGCTGCTCGGCAGCGACCTGCGGGTGCACCTCGGCATCGTGCTGGCGGTCGCCGCCACCTGGGCGGTCGGCTGGCTGCTCAACCGCTCCACCTTCGGCTTCGAGCTGCGCGCGGTCGGCGCCAACCCGGACGCCGCCCGGACCGCGGGGATCAGCGTCGGCCGGACGTACGTGCTTGTCATGGTGATCGCCGGGGCGCTCTCCGGGCTGGGCGGCGCCAACATGGTGCTCGGCAGCACCGCCACCGCGCTCACCCCGCTGGTGATCGCCCAGATCGGCTTCGACGGCATCCTGGTGGCGCTGCTCGGCCGGGTGAAGCCGTGGGGCGTCGCGCTCGCCGCGCTGCTCTTCGGCGCGCTCCAGGCCGGCGGCAACCGGATGCAGTCGTACGCCAGCATCTCGCTGGAGTTGGTCACCGTGCTCCAGGCACTGATCGTCATCTTCATCGCCGCGCCGGCACTGGTGAAGGCGATCTTCGGGCTCCGGGCCGCCCGGGCCGCCAGGTTGTCCACGAGCATGGCGAAGGGCTGGTAGGCGTACATGTCGACCATGACTGTCGAGGAGCTGGCCGTCACCGTACGGCCGGGCTTCTGGACCCGGGACCGCAAGGTCGGCGCCGGTGCCGTACTGCTCGGCCTGGTCGCGGCGGTGCTCTTCGGTGCGCTGGCCACCGGCGCGGACGCGCGGTTCACGCTCAGCGAGGATGCCGGCGGCGCGGCGCTGTCCGTCGACGGCACCGTCGGGGCGATCCTGTTCGGGCTGGTCGCGGCGGCGGCCGGCGCGGCGCTGCTGGCCGGGCTGCCGAAGCGCTGGTTCGTGCCGCTGCTCGGCGTGGCGGTGGCCGGGGTGGTGCTCTCGTTCCTCTGCTGGCAGGTGTCGGCGGCGCCGGCCGGGCAGAACTTCATGCCGCTGGTCAACATCGTCCGGGGTACCTTCATCCTGGCCCTGCCGTTGATCTTCGGTGCCCTGGCCGGCGTGCTCTGCGAGCGGTCCGGCGTGGTGAACGTGGCGATCGAGGGCCAGTTGCTGATGGGGGCCTTCGCCGGCGCCCTGGTCGGCACCATCGCGGCGAGCGCCTGGGTCGGGCTGATCGCGGCGGCGCTGGGCGGCGCGCTGATCTCGCTGCTGCTGGCGATCTTCACCATCCGCTACCTGGTCGACCAGGTGGTGATGGGGATCGTGCTCAACCTCTTCGCGGTCGGGTTGACCGGCTTCCTCTACGAGCGGTTGATGCAGCCGGAGGCGGCGAAGTACAACCAGCCGCCGAGGTTCGAGGCGTGGCCGATCCCGGTGCTGTCCGACATCCCGGTGCTCGGCCCGGCGCTGTTCCGGGGCAACATCTTCCTCTACCTGGCACTGATCCTGGTGGTGGTGATCCACGTCGCGCTGTTCCGTACCCGGTGGGGGCTGCGGACCCGCTCGGTGGGTGAGCACCCGACCGCCGCCGACACCCTCGGGGTGAAGGTGCTGGCGCTGCGCTACCGGAACGTACTGCTCGCCGGCATGGTCGCCGGGCTGGGCGGCGCCTCCTACACGCTTGCGCTCTACACCTTCAGCAAGAACATGATCGGCGGCAAGGGCTTCATCGCGCTGGCGGCGCTGATCTTCGGCCGGTGGAGCCCGACGGGGGCCCTGCTGGCGGCGCTCTTCTTCGGCTTCGCGGACCAGCTCGGGACGTACCTCGGCGCGATCGACAGCAGCATTCCGAGCGAGTTCCTGGCGATGCTGCCGTACCTCGCCACCCTGCTGGCCGTCGCCGGCCTGGTCGGCAAGGTGCGGGCGCCGGCCGCGGACGGTAAGCCCTACATCAAGGGCTGACCAGCGGCGGGGCAGGATGGGGGCGTGACCATGGAGATTGACTGGGCGAAGCTGCGGGCCGCGGCGACCGACGTGATGCGGCATGCGTACGCGCCGTACTCGAACTTCCCGGTCGGGGCGGCGGCGCTGGTCGACGACGGCCGGGTGGTGGTCGGCTGCAACGTCGAGAACGCCGGGTACGGGGTGACGCTCTGCGCCGAGTGCGGGGTGGTGTCGGCGCTGCACGCCTCGGGCGGCGGGCGGCTCGTCGCGCTCTCCTGTGTCGGGGCGACCGGTGAGCCGTTGATGCCGTGCGGGCGGTGCCGGCAACTGCTCTGGGAGAACGGTGGGCCGGACTGCCTGATCGAGGCGGAGCCGGTGCCGCTGCGGATGGCGGAGCTGCTGCCGCACGCGTTCGGGGTGGAAGATCTGGAGGCGATCGCGGCGTCGGTGAAGGTGCCTCCGGTGCCGGAGGAACTGGCCGCCTGGCGGGGGCGGGGCACCGTCTTCGTGCATCCGGACGTCTCGGGCGGGCGGCAGGTCTGGACCGGGTACTGGGAGCGGGCCGCCGGGGACGCCGAAGGGGCGCAGACCGGGGTACTCGAGGAGGCGCCGACCTGGGACGACCCGGCCGAGGCGGTGAGCTGGGGCCAGGCGCGTACGCCCCGGGTGGTGGTGGTCGACGCGGACGGGGCGATGTTCTGGGCGGGTGAGGCGGAGCCGCCGGTCGAGATCCCTCGGCGTTGGGGCGACTGATCTTTCCGGGGTTCGCGGTGGCCGGGCCGCGTGGGGCTGAGTCGGCCTGGCGCGGGGTGGGCCGGGGCCTGCCGTGCCCGGCTCCGGGCGGTCAGGCTTGATCCCTCCACCGGGCACGGCAGGCCCCGGCTCGGTGGGCACTGGCCGTGGGCCGGTGACGAGTCCGTGGTCGCGATCGACAAGGGACCGTGGTCTCGAGAGGCAGGACCGTGGTCTCGACAAGCAAGTAGGAAGAGGTAGCTGTGGGTGGGTTCGCCGCGGTCGACGTGATCCGGGTCAAGCGGGACGGCGGGACGCTGTCCGACGAGCAGATCGACTGGGTGGTCGACGCGTACACCCGGGGGCGGGTGGCCGACGAGCAGATGTCGGCGCTGGCCATGGCGATCCTGCTCCGCGGCATGACGCCGGGCGAGATCGCCCGCTGGACGGCCGCGATGATCGCCAGCGGGGACCGGCTGGACCTCTCCGGGGTACGCCGGCCGACCGTGGACAAGCACTCCACGGGTGGGGTCGGTGACAAGATCACGCTGCCGCTCACCCCGCTGGTGGCGGCGTGCGGTGCCGCCGTACCGCAGCTCTCCGGGCGGGGGCTGGGGCACACCGGGGGGACCCTGGACAAGCTGGAGTCGATCCCGGGCTGGCGGGCCGCGCTGGGCAACGACGAGTTCATCGCCCAGTTGGGTGAGGTCGGCGCGGTGATCTGTGCGGCGGGCGAGCGGCTCGCGCCGGCCGACCGCAAGCTGTACGCGCTGCGCGACGTCACCGGCACGGTGGAGGCCATCCCGCTGATCGCCAGCTCGATCATGAGCAAGAAGATCGCGGAGGGTACCGGGGCCCTGGTGCTCGATGTGAAGGTCGGCTCCGGCGCGTTCATGAAGTCGGAGGCGGATGCCCGGGAGCTGGCCCGGACCATGGTGGAGCTGGGCGGCGCACACGGGGTCCGGACGGTCGCCCTGCTGACCGACATGTCGACGCCGCTGGGGCTGGCCGTCGGCAACGCGGTCGAGGTGGCCGAGTCGGTCGAGGTGCTGGCCGGCGGCGGGCCGGCAGACGTGCGGGAGCTGACCCTCCGGCTGGCCCGGGAGATGCTGGTGGCGGCCGGGCTGCCGGACGCCGATCCGGAGCGGGCGCTGCGGGACGGCCGGGCCATGGACGTCTGGCGGGCGATGATCCGGGCCCAGGGCGGGGATCCGGAGGCCCCGTTGCCGGTCGCCCCGGAGGTGGAGGTCGTCCGGGCCGACCGGGACGGGTACCTGGCCGCCGTCGATGCGTACCGGATCGGGATCGCCGCGTGGCGGCTCGGCGCGGGACGGGCCCGCAAGGAGGACCCGGTCAGCGCCGGGGCCGGGGTGCTGCTGCACCACAAGCCGGGAGATCCGGTACGGGCCGGCGAGCCGCTCTACGAGCTGCGGGCCGACGACGCGGGCCGGATTCCGGCGGCCCGGGCCGCCGCCGCCGAGGCGGTGTCGATCTCGGCCGAGCCGCCGACCCTGCCGGCCCTGGTCATCGACCGGATCGGTTAGTCGTCGGCCGGATCGGGATCCGCGGGCTGTCCCGCCGGCCTCCAGCCGCGCGGCTGCCACGCCGGGCGCCATGGTGTACGCGCTGCCGACCGGCTATCCTCCGTCGCCGGGGGGTAGCACGGGGTGCTGAGTCGGCTCGACTAGCGGGTCCACACCGCATCCGGTGCCGGGGGTGCCGCGGGCGCCCGAGGCGACTCCGACGTGACGGGAAACCAGGCTGTGACCGTATCCGCTCCCGACCCGCAGGCGGTCCGGGCCGCCAACGTTGTCGAGTTGCAGCGGTTGGGGCTGCCCGTGCCGCCGCCCCAGTTTCCGCTGGTGTGGGAGCCGGGCGACGCGGTCGAGCTGCGGCCCACCGCCGAGATCGAGGCCCGGACGGCCGTACTGCACCTGGTGCTGGCGCGGTGCTTCGGCATGCCGCCGCAGGCCGGGATGAGCTGGCTGCTCGGCTCGCACCTGGTGGAGCAGGTGACACCGCCGGAGTGGCAGTTCGTGATGGGCAGCCGGGGCGACCACCGGTCGTTCGTACTGCACCACGACGCGATCTTCGCGCTGGCCTGGGTACTCGGGCTGAGCCGGCACCTCGACCCGACGGAGCCCAGCGACGAGCGGCTGATGGAGCAGTTGCCCAACCTGGCGGCGGGGGAGACCTTCGGCCAGTGGCGCTCCCGCACCCTGGCGGCGCCCCGGGACGCGGCGGAGGTGGCCGCCGTACTCGACTTCTACTACTGCCTGGACTGGGGCTATCTGGAGGCCGAGCAGGAGGGGTTGGAGCTGCCCGGGCTGATCGACAGCAACGCGATCGGCCAGCGGCGGTGGGCGCTGGAGTGGGCGGTGGTGTTCCGGGGGCCGTTCCACGACCCGCCCGCCGGGTGGGAGGAGGTCGACCTCTCCACCTGACCGGCCGGCGGTCAGCGGGGGTGGTGGGCGGTCACCTGGACCGCGACGGTCACCTGGACGGGTTCCGGGAGGTCGTCGATCCGCGGGTCGAGCCGGTCGGGCTCGGCGTGCCAGGCGCTCGGTCCCATCCCGATCAGGGTGCGCACCCCGGTCCGGTCGAGCCGGAGGGTGGCCCGGTGCACCGCCGTCGGACCCGGCGCGAAGTGCTCGGCCAGGCTGCCGGCGACCCGGGCCTCCTTGGCCGGGTCGACCCGGAGCAGGCCGAGCCGGTCGACCAGTTCGCCGAGATGCTCGGCGGTCGGCGTGACCACCAGCAGCGCGCCGTCGCTCCGGAGTACTCGGCGGAACTCCGGTCCGTTGCGCGGGGCGAAGACGTTCAACAGCAGCCCGGCGGCGCCGTCGGCCAGCGGCAGCCCGCGCCAGGTGTCGCAGAGCGCGGCACCGGCCCGGGGATGGGCCCGGGCGGCCCGGCGCAGCGCCGGCTTGGAGACGTCCAGGGCCAGCCCGACGGCGGCGGGCAGGGCGTCGAGCACCGCGCCGAGGTGCCGGCCGGTGCCGGCTCCGGCGTCCACCACCAGTTCCGGGTACGTCTGGAGTGCCGGCCCGGCGACCGCCCTGGCGAGGTCGGCGAGCGCGGTCGAGATCAGGTCGTAGTGGCCGGCGCCGAGGAACTCCTCCCGGGCGGCCACCATCGCCGGGCTGTCCCCGGAGTGCGTGGCCCGACCGGCGGTCAGGTTGACGTACCCCTGGCGGGCCAGGTCGAAGCTGTGCCCCGCCGGGCAGCGCAGCGCGACCACCGCGGCGGGCGGTACGGCGGCCAGCGGCCGGGCGCAGACCGGGCAGCGGAGCCGGCGCAGAACCTCGGGTGGCACCCCGTCACGATAGTGCCCGACCTGGCCGGGACCGGCGGTGGTCCGCCGCTCCGGCGCCCGGTGTCCCGCCGCTGGCCGGGGCGGCCGGGCTACTAGGGTCGGTGCATGGCGGCAATCGGCTACGAAGACATCGTCCGGGTCCCCAAGGCGCTGCTGCACGACCACCTCGACGGCGGGCTGCGCCCGGCCACGGTGGTCGAACTCGCCGAGGCGGTGGGGCATCCGTTACCCACCACCGACCCGGAGGAGCTCGGCCGGTGGTTCGTGGCGGCGGCCGACTCGGGGTCGCTGGAGCGTTACCTGGAGACCTTCGCGCACACCGTGGCGGTGATGCAGACGGCCGAGGGGCTGCGCCGGGTGGCCGCCGAGTGCGCTCTCGACCTGGCCGCGGACGGCGTGGTCTACGCCGAGGTCCGGTTCGCCCCGGAGCAGCACCTGGAGCGGGGCCTCGGCCTCGACGACGTGGTGGAGGCGGTGCTGGAAGGCTTCGCCGAGGGCGCGGCCGAGGCGGCGGCGAACGGGCACCCGATCCGGGTCGGCACGTTGCTGACCGCGATGCGGCACGCCGCCCGGTCGCAGGAGATCGCCGAACTCGCCGTCCGGCACCGGGACACCGGCGTGGTGGGCTTCGACATCGCCGGTGCGGAGGCGGGCTTTCCGCCCACCCGGCACCTGGACGCCTTCGAATACCTGCAGCGGGAGAACTTCCACTTCACCATCCACGCCGGTGAGGCGTTCGGGCTGCCCTCGATCTGGCAGGCGATCCAGTGGTGCGGTGCCGACCGGCTGGGGCACGGGGTGCGGATCGTCGACGACATCACCCCGGGGGACGCCCGGCCGGTGCTCGGCCGGCTGGCCGCGTACGTCCGGGACAAGCGGATCCCGCTGGAGCTGTGCCCGTCGTCCAACGTGCAGACCGGTGCCGCCCCGTCGATCGCGGAGCATCCGATCGGGCTGCTGCGGGACCTGCGGTTCCGGGTCACCGTCAACACCGACAACCGGCTGATGAGCGGCACCTCGATGTCCCGGGAGATGGCGCTGTTGGTCGAGGCGTTCGGCTACGGCTACTCCGAGTTGCAGTGGTTCACCATCAACGCGATGAAGAGCGCCTTCATCCCGTTCGACGAGCGGCTTGCCATCATCAACGAGGTGATCAAACCGGCGTACGCCAAGCTGCTGTCCTGACCGTCGCACCGATGGGGCCGGTCCGGATCGGCCGCCGAGCGGGGGCGTTGTCGCACGATTTCCGGTCTGCTATCTCTTTTGGCCGGGAAAACTGCCGGGCCGGTCAGTCCGGTCGTCCGGGCGGCCATTCGGTGGTCCGCACGGATCGCGTAATCCGGCACTTCGACCTTGCCGTACCGGAGCGGTCGGGCAAAGGTTCTCTGCGCTGTACGGGTACCAGGCTGGCGGTGACACCGGAGCCGGACGCAGCCACCGTACGCGAGGGCGTAGGGTTTCCCCGTGCCGGTAACGTTCGATACGTTGCGGTACGGGTCCCGGGTGCGGGCCGAGCAGTGACCATCCGGTTGTGGACGGTCGATGGCAGTAGAGCACGGACAGGATGCGTGACTACCCTGGGTGACGCCAGAAAGACAGACTGCTGTCAAATCGCGGGGACATCCCGATGCGCTTCCAGTCGGTGACAACCTGGGCTTTCTTCTTGAGTTGCGGCGTGATGGAATCTCGGAGGTCCGACCCGCCC
Organism: Plantactinospora sp. DSM 117369; assembly: GCF_053764795.1. Lineage (NCBI taxonomy): Bacteria > Bacillati > Actinomycetota > Actinomycetes > Micromonosporales > Micromonosporaceae > Plantactinospora > Plantactinospora sp. DSM 117369. The sequence continues at coordinate 973,472 of NZ_CM132446.1, forward strand.
GGGTCGGTCGATCAGCGGTGCCCTGGGCCATTGGCCGGGTACTGGATGGGAAGGCGGTGACGTGAGCAAGCGGCCGAAGACAGCAAACCCGTTCCTGTCGCGTCTCCGCTGGCCGGTCGCCGGCCGGCTGCGCGACATGCCGATCTGGTCGAAGCTGGGCCTGATCATGATCGCGCCGACCATCGCGGTCGTCGTGGTCGGTACGACCAGCATCGTCGACCACATGGAGACGTTGGACGACGCGAACCGGGCGCACACCCTGGCCACGCTTGCCCAGACCTCCGGCGAACTGGTGCACGACCTGCAGGACGAGCGGGCGGGCGCCGTCCTGCTGCTCGGCTCACGCAACGAGACCGCCCGGAAGGCGGCCCGCGACACCTACAACAAGGTGCACCCCGAGGTCGACAAGGCCAAGGGGCCCTACTCGGAGCGCCGGGCGCAGCTCGACGAGCTGCCGGCCAACTTCGACGCGCTGCTGGCCCAGATCGACCAGGGCCTGGCCGACCTGCCGGGGATCCGCAGCCAGGTCATCAACTCCAAGCTCAAGCTGACCGACGCGGCGCAGTCGTACGAGGGTCTGATCAACGACCTGCTGAACATCCGGGACCTGGCCTCGCAGCTCGCCGGCGACTCCTCGCTGAGCGACCGGATGCGGGCCGCCGCCGCCAACGCGCGCGGCAAGGAGTTCCTGTCGATGCGGCGGGTCGTGGTGCACCGCGCCCTGATCGACGGCCGGCTGACCGCCGCGCTGCAGACCGACTACATCGCCACCGAGACCGGTCAGCAGCAGGCGTTGCAGACGTTCAAGGCGATCGCCACCGGCTCCGAGTCCGCCTTCTACGACGAGACGGTCACCGGCGCCGACGTGCGTGAGGTCGACAGCTACGGCGGCTGGATCCGCGGCCGGACGAACGAGAGCATGGCCGACGCTCCGTTCGACGCCGACGACTGGGACTCCGCGATGGTCGGCAACGCCCAGCTGATCCGTTCGGTCGAGGGCCGCCTCGACTCCGACGTGCTCGCCGAGGCGAGTGCGCTCCGCGACGACGTGCAGCGGCAGGTCTTCCTGGAGACCGGTCTGCTGCTCAGCATGCTGCTGCTGGCGGTGCTCTTCGCCTATCTGGTCGCCCGCTCGATGGCCCGCTCGCTGCGCGAGCTGCGGCACGGCGCGCTCTCCATCGCCCAGTACGGTCTGCCGCACGCGGTGTCCCGACTGCGCGACCCGCAGATGACCGCGCAGATGTCGCCGGTGCAGGTGGCCAACCAGATCGCCGAGCCACTACCGGTACGCAGCAAGGACGAGTTCGGCCAGGTCACCGAGGCGTTCAACGCCGTTCACCTGGAAGCCGTCCGGACCGCCGCCGAGCAGGCCGCACTGCGGGCCTCGGTCGCGACGATGTTCGTCAACCTCGCCCGCCGTTCGCAGATCCTGGTCGACCGGCTCATCGGTCACCTGGACCGGCTGGAGCGGGGCGAGGAGGACCCGGACCGGCTGGCCGAGCTCTTCCAGCTCGACCACCTGGCCACCCGGATGCGCCGCAACGACGAGAACCTGCTGGTGCTCGCGGGTGCCGACTCGACCCGGGTGCAGCGCGAGCCGGCGGCACTGATCGACGTGCTCCGGGCAGCGCAGTCCGAGGTCGAGCACTACACCCGGATCGAGTTCGGGATGGTCGACCGGGACATCGAGGTCCAGGCCGCCGCCGTCAACGACCTGGTGCACCTGGTCGCCGAGCTCTTCGACAACGCCACGGCCTTCTCCCCGCCGGACTCACAGGTGATGGTGGAGGCCCGTCGGGTGGGTGACCGGGCGACGCTCTTCGTCGAGGACCGGGGCATCGGGATCACCGCCGAGCAGCTACAGGACCTCAACGAACGGCTCGCCACGCCGCCCGCCGTCGACGTGACCGTCTCCCGGATGATGGGCCTGGTCGTGGTCGCCCGGCTGGCCTCCCGGCACGGCGTGAAGGTCGAGCTGCGGCCCGGCCCCGACCGGGGGACCGTCGCCGACGTCACACTGCCCACCGCGATGCTGATCCCCCGGGCACTCTCCGGCCGGACGCAGCCGGGCGGTCTCCCGGTCACGCCGGAACCGACCTCCCGCCCTGCCTTCGGCGCCCCGCTCGCCCTGGAGAGCGGTCCGGCCACGCCGCCGGTACCGAGCTTCGGCGGCGACCGTGGTGCGGGCTTCGGCGGTGACCGTGCCCCGAGCTTCGGCGGCGGTCGCAACCGTGACGGCGCGCCCCTCGACCGGCCGTACGAGCCGGCGATGAACGGCGGCGGGCAGACCAGCGCGCCGAGCCAGCCCAGGGACATGCCGGCCTGGTCCGACCTGACCGGCGCCCGGGCGGGCCGCAACGGAAGCGACCCGTTCACGCCGCGGATCCCCAACGGGCACGACATCGAGCCGCTGCCGCAGCGGCGGGCCACCGAGCAGGACCCGGCCGGCCTCTCGGCGAACGAGACGACGACGATGTCCGGGTTCATCCCGCGGCAGCGTCCGGCCGCGCCGGATCCGCAGCCGAACGGGCTGACCGCGCTGCCGCCGGTCTCCGCGCCGCCGATCCCACCGATCTCGGCGCCGCCGGCCGCGCAACCGCCGGTCTCCGCGCCGCCGTTCGGCCAGACCCCGGCGCCGGCCGTGCCGCCGCCCGCGCCGGCCCCGGTGCCGCCGCCGGCCGCGCAGCCGCCGACTCCGGCGGTCAACGCGCCGCCGGCCTGGCCGCCGGTCAACACGCCGGACCGGGAGGCCGCCGCGCCGCCCGTTCCGGAGCGCCTGGCCGCAGCCCTGGACATGACCGCCGAGCTGCCTCGGATGGCTCGGCCGTCGGTGGACGCCGCGGCCAACGTGGAGGCCCGGCCGAAGTTCGCCGACGAGACCATGGAACTGCCGATCTTCCGCGAGCTGGAGTCGGCCTGGTTCCGCACCCGCCGGAAGCCCGAGGAGACCGGTGGACAGCCGCAGGGAGCCGGCCCGGCTTCCCAGGCGCCCAGCCAGGCCGTCGCGGTGGACACCGCCGTTCCCGACGCGGCCCAGACCGGACCCGTACCGACAGGCAACGCGGCAACGGTGGACAGTCCGAGGCCCGGTGGCCAGCAGCCGGGGAGCGGGCCGATCACCAACGGCACCGGTCGGCCGGGTGACGGTGGCTGGCGTACGGCTGCCGACGACGGTTGGCGGGCAGCCATGGCGGCTACGGCAGCCGCCACCACGGGTGGCCAGACCACCCAGACCGGGCTGCCCAAGCGGGTGCCGATGGCCCAGTTGGTGCCCGGAGCCGTGGAGAAGCCAACCACCTCGGTGCAGCGTCGTACGCCGGAGGCGGTACGCGGGCTCTTGTCCGCGTACCACCGTGGGGTGCAGCGTGGCCGCACGCACCCGACGGACGACCAGTCGATCAACCCGGAGGCGACTCCGGGAGGGCAGCAGTCCTCGCAGGCCGAGGTGGGCCCCGCGACCGCAAGCGGCCAGAAGGAGCATGAAGGATGACATCTACGCAGGATCTCGGTTGGCTCTTGGCCAACTTCGCCGATCGTGTGCCCGGCGTCGCCCACGCGATCGCCGTCTCCGCGGACGGTCTGCTCCTGGCGTCGTCACGGGACCTTCCGCGCGACCGGGCAGATCAGCTCGCCGCGATCGCGTCCGGCCTGGTCAGCCTCACCCAGGGGGCGGCGCGCTGCTTCGAGGGTGGGGCGGTGCTGCAGACGGTGGTCGAGATGGACAATGGTTTCCTGTTCCTGATGTCCATCTCGGACGGCTCGTCCTTCGCGGTGCTCGCTGCCCGGAGCTGTGACGTCGGACAGGTGGGATATGAGATGGCGCTGCTCGTCGACCGGGTGGGCGACGCGCTGACGCCACCGACCCGGGCCGCCGCGGGGATGCTGAGCTAGGTGGTATCCGGCCGGTGTGGTTCGCTGGCCGGTGCGACGACAATGCAACAATGACGAACTCCAGGCTTTGAGTTCTCGGGTACGACGAGAAGGGGGTGAACGGCGATGATGGCCGAACGCGACGAGCCGACGGGCGCGCTGGTGAGGCCATATGCCGTTACCCGTGGTCGTACCAGGCCGAGGCTCGACATCGCCTTGGAGGCGCTCGTCGAGACGACGGTGCGCGGTCGGTCCGCCGGTAACGGCAATGGCGGCCAGGGCCGGGAGCATCAATACATCGCCGCGCTGTGTGATGGTCGGCTGCAGTCGCTCGCGGAGATCGCGGCGCGGATGCAGTTACCGCTCGGAGTGGCTCGGGTCCTGATCGCCGACATGGCCGCCGATGGCCTGGTGGCGGTGCACGAACCGACAATTCTGGACGACTCAAACGACGCGGTGGGCACTGAACTGCTGGAGAGGGTGCTGAGTGGACTTCGCAGGCTCTGACATGTCGCACCGCCCAACGGCCGGGCGCGTGACATCGGCGAAGATCGTCATCGCCGGTGGCTTTGGCGTCGGCAAGACAACACTGGTCGGTTCGGTCTCGGAGATCACGCCGCTGACCACCGAGGCGATCATGACGTCGGCTGGTGTGGGTGTCGATGACACCCGCCAGGTGCCGGGCAAGACGACCACCACGGTCGCGATGGACTTCGGTCGGATCTCGATCGACCGGGACCTCATCCTTTACCTGTTCGGCACCCCAGGCCAGACGCGGTTCTGGTTCATGTGGGACGAACTGGTGCGGGGAGCGATCGGTGCGGTTGTCCTGGTGGACACCCGCCGGCTGGCCGACTGCTTCGCGGCCATCGACTTCTTCGAGCACCGGCGACTGCCGTACCTCGTGGCGATCAATTGCTTCGACGGGATGCAGTACCACGACCCGCAGGACGTGCGGGACGCGCTGGCGATCTCGAACGAGGTGCCGGTGGTCGCGTGTGACGCCCGCAACCGGGAGTCGACCAAGCACGTGCTGATCTCGCTGGTCGAGTACGTGCTCACCATGCGGCGCTCGCGCGCCGTCGCCCCGGCCTGACCGGCGAGCACCTCGCCCGTCGGGTGGTCCGGTGATAGGCCGGCACCGCCGACGAGGTCACCTGGCCCGCGCCGGGTGACCTGCTGCCCGCGTGCCGGTGGCGACGGTGCGGATGCGCCCTCCGCCGGGCCGTCCAGCACCCTCCACTGCGGTGGCGGCGTCGTAGCGGCGGACGGCCACCTGTGCCGGGACACGACGCCTGCCAACCACGCCGCGAGCCGATCCCGCCGGAGTTCCCGCACCAGCACCCGGTGCCCGACCCCGGGCGACGGCCGGGCGACGCGAGGCGGGCCGAAGGCCGGGTCCGGCGGGAGCGCCGCCGAAGATCCGGTCGACCGGTATCCGAATCGGATGCTCACCCTCGGGGAGCGGGCCGCGCGAGGTCGCCGTCCCGCCGTTCCGGCTGCCTCCGGCCGCCCGCGGCACGGCGGTGATCGCGCCCGGCGGAGAGGTCGGCCGCGGGAAGGCGCGCTCGTAGACCTGGTTCAGGAACGTTGCGGCCTCGCGTTGGTCAGGAGACCCGGCTCCAGGCGCCGGAGACCACGGTGAAGACGCCGAGCGAGTCCGGCTCCATCCCGCCGTGCCGGATCGGCGCGAACGAGTACGCCCCGGCGATCCCCTCGATGATCTGGTTGCCCAGGTAGGCGCGCAGCCGACCCCGGTCGACGCTCTTGCCGAGCCGTGCGGCGTTGACGATCAGTCGCAGCGAGTCCGACGCGTACGGTGCGAACCCGCTGGACGAGCCGTGCAGGTGGATGTAGCGGTAGACGAAGTCCCGCCGGTCCAGCCCGGCCGTGCTGGTGTTCGTCAGCGACGAGCTGCCCAGCGAGCTGGGGTGCACGGCGTACGCGCCCTCGACCGCCGGTGCGTTCGCCTCCGACAGGGTCTCCTCGGCGACCGCCCCGGCGTCGAAGAAGATCCGGCCCTCGTAGTCGGTCTGCCGTAGCACCCGGGCCGCCTTGCCGGAGAACGGCGCGGTGCCCCAGACGACCACCGCCTCGGGATCGGGGCCGGTCACCTTGCGGACCGCCGGGCGGTAGTCGGCATTCTCGGCCCGAGGCAGCCGGGTCACCTTGACGAGGTCGACGTCCACGGACTTCAGGGCCGCTGTGAGGGCCCGTACGCCCGAATCTCCGTGCCCCCCTGGCGCGGCCAGCAGACCGACCCGTTCGAAGCCCTGCGAGCGAATCAGCCGGGCTAGCACCCGTGCCACGTCGCGGGCGTCCGGGGTGAGTTTGAAGATGTACGTCCGCTGCGCCGTCGGCACGGTGATGTTGTCGGCGGCGGCGAAGGAGATGAACGGCACCTGTTGTTGCTGCGCGATCGGGATGATCGCCAGGGAGGTCTCGGCGAGGCAACCGCCGACCAGCGCGTGCACGTTCTCCCGGGTGGCCAGCTCTGTCGCGTGCTGGGCGGCGAGCCGCGGTTCGCTGGCGTTGTCCCGGATCACCAGCCGGATGTTGCGGCGCAGGTTGCCGACGGGTACGCCCTGCTCGTTGAGCTTGTCGGCCGTGATCTTCAGCGCCCGTTCCTGGAGTACGCCGAGTGCCCGGCCGGGGCCGGTCAGTTCGAGGCTGGCGCCGATGACCAGCTCGGTCGAACCGGGCCCGCGCGGTCCAGCCCGCTCCTCGTCTTCCCGTCCGCAGGCGGCGAGCAGTGTGGTGGCGGCTGCCGCGAGGAGGCCACGCCGGCTCAGCGTCCACGCCTGCGTTGCCGGTCCGGCCATCGTCGCCACCCTCCCTGCGCTGGTCGTAGGTGTCGCCTACGGTCCCGGGGAATGGTGGCGGCCGCTCCCAGGCGTCGTCAACTCCGTGCACTGTGGTGAGAAACACCAGGTAGACATAGGTCTGAAGCTGATTGGTCGGTCAGGCGACGGGTCCTGACCGGACAGTCCGAGCGGCGGTGTCGACCGGGTGGGCAGCGCGAGCGGAGCGTGTCCGAGCAAGTACGCGCAGCCCGGTCGACGCGGAAAACCCACACCGGCTGGAAGTCGATGACGACGCCGGTGTGGGTTTTCGGTGGAGTGGCGTATCCGGTCCGTCAGGACCGGTAGCTGGCGGAGCGGTACTCGTAGTCGTGGTTGTCGGCGCGCTCGTCCGGATCACGGCTGAAGTCCCAGCCTCCGGCGGCCTCCCGACCCGGCCGGCCGCCGACGGCGTAGCCGCCGATCTCCTGGCCACGGCGCCAACCCCGGAAGTACCCGGTGGTGTGCTCGGCGATCCGGGCCGCGTCGCGGACGATGCGCAGCGGCCGCTCGTCGCGCAGCGGCGAGCCGGGCACCAGGTTGGCCTGCGGCACCCGCTTGGGCAGGCCGGCGGTGGTCGAGGCGCCGACCGAGGGCCGTGCCGCCTGCTGGGCGGCCTGCCAGCCGCTGTCGGCCGTCGACGACCACTCCACTTCGGTCTCCTCGGAGTGACCGGTGAACCAGGCGGACCTGGCCGCCGCGAAGATCAGCAGATCACCGTCACCCTCGTCGGAGACCGGCGGCGTACTCGGCTCGGCACTACGGCGGGGCAGGCCCGAACCGGTCTGGGTCGCCGGTTCTCTCCGGTCCACCAAGCGCAGCGGCGGGTTGTCGGCGGGGAGCTCATTGTGCGGGTGGTTCCGGTCGGCCAGCGGTGTCGGCTCGACGAGGCGCAGCGTGGGCGGCTCCGGGGGCAGGTCGTCCGCCTGCCACGGCGGGGTGACCCGCCCGTCGGCGGGCGCCGGGCTGACCGGCGCGTCCCGCTGGCCGGACTGCTCGCCCGAGTATCCCGGGTATCCCGACCCGCTCGCCCGGTCGTCCTGCTCCTCGCCGGAGTTCACCAGCGGCCAGTTGGCCCGGGAACCGGGCGGTGCCGGCGGCTCGGGCCGGGTCGCCGGCACCGAGACGGTCAGGCCGGCGGCGGAGATGGTGCCCGGGCGTGCCGTGCCGTCTCCGTTGGTCTTCGGCCGGGGCGTGATCGGCGTCGGCCGCCGCTCGTTGCGGGCGCTGTTGATGGCGGCGGTGGTCAGGGTGGCCCGGAACGGCTCGCCGGCCTCGGCCGGCGGGATCGAGCCACGCTGTGCCGGTGGCATCGGGGTCATCCCGGGCGGCGGGGGCGGCGGCGCGGAGACCGGCCGGTTCGCCATCGTGTCGGCGTGGTAGGCGGGCGGCGCCGAGGAAGGCGCGGCCGAGCGCGGTTCGCGGGGAGGCCCGGAGACCGGGATGACCGGCATGGAGAGCGTGGCGGCCGGCGACAGCGGCGGCGCCGAGGAGGGGGTGACCGGCGGCGGTGCCATTGGCGGCGGCGCGACCGGTGCCGGCGCCACCGGTGGTGGTCCCATCGGCTGAGGGCTGGCCGGCCCGTTGCCGGCTGCCGCCGGCTGGTGCCGGGTGCGCCGCCCCGAGCTGGGTACCGGCTCCCGGGCCGGACCGGGCAGTCCGGTGCCGGCCGGCGGCGGTGCCTCGCCAGCGCCGCGCCGCCCGGCCCGCCGACTCGGGGCCGGGGCCGTGACGACCCGGGCGGTCAGGGTGGCGACCAGCGCGTCGCAACCGGCGTCGCAGGCACGTACGGCCGCCACGGCCTGTCGTACGGTCTCCGCGGCGGCGGAGGTGAGGGCCTTGTTGGCGGCGCCCCGTCGAGGGGTCTCCGCGATGGCGACCCGGAGCGCGGTGACCGCGTCGGTGATGACGTCGGCCTCGGCGACGCCGTCCGCGGCGAGATGCGCGGCGATGGCGTCGGTGGCGACCGAGGTGTCCCGGCCGCGTGCACTGGTGCCGCCGAGCATGCCCGGCTCGGGCAGTGCGTCCAACACGGCCAGCGAGACCGGCTCGGCCGGATCCGGGTACGCCCGCAGCGCGGCCGGGTACAGCTCGCGCAGCACCTCGCGCAGGGCCACGGCGGCGGCGTGCCGGCCATTGGCGAGCGCGGCGTGCGCGGCGAGTACCGGCTTGAAGCTGGCGAGTTCGCGCGGCGGCGGCAGGGTGGCCGCGGAGAGCGCGCCGGCCTGCAACGCCCGGGCGAGCCCGACGGCGCGTCGCTCGGCCGGGGCGGACTCCCGCTCCTCGGCCGACTCGTCGTCGGCGAACCGTTCGGCGAAGTCGTCGACGGAGTCGTCGTCGGCGATGACCAGTGGACGCCCGGCCGCGCTCAGCAGCGAGGTGACCATGTGGTCGTCGCTGTCCGCCGCGACGGCGGCCCCGCTCGGCCCGCTGCTCCGTTCGACGAGCACCGCGCCGAGCTGGGCGTAGCCAGCCGGGTCATCGGTGATCTCGCAGACATGGAGCAGTCTGCCTGCGTCATCGACCACCGCGGAGGTCAGCGTCGCGCCGGCCGAAGCCGGCCGGCCCGTCGCGTCCGCAGAGGCCAGACCGCAGTACACCCGCACGAGCGCCACGGCGTCGTCCTCCTCCCGAGACACAAGTGGTGTGCCAAAGACTGATGCTCCCTGGTAAGGGGTCAGTCGCGCCAGTCCACGGCGGCAGAGATCTTGCCGATAATCGTGCGCCACCCGAGACTTGCGGTTTGTGCCCCGATTTTCTTGAGTCGCCGCCGACCCCGGAATCCGCCGAGACCGCCGGCCACGGTCGCCCGGAGCGCCTCGTCGAGGTCATCCAGGCTGGAGCCGGGGGAAAGCATATCGAGTACGGCGGGGAGCCGAAGCGCGTAGGCCAGGTCGCGGGCCACCTCACCAGCCTCGATGAGCAGCGTCGAGTCCCAGACGTCGTGCCCGCCACGGAGGTTCTCCACCACGAGGTCGAGCTCGTAGGAGTCCTCGTCGAGCGGGGCGACGTCGGCCGGCGTGATCCGCTCGACGAGCTGGTCCCAGGTGTCCAGGTCGGCCAGATCGTGCGGCGCTCCGGACTTGACGAATGTGACAAGTGCCTCAGGACTCTTGAACAGCAGCAACTTGCCCCGGTGGGTGAGGAAGGCCGGCACCTCCTCGCCCTCGTCCTCCTCGTCCTCCTCCTCGGCGGCCTTGGCGTCGGAGTCGGCGGCCTTGGCCTTGCCGTCCCGCTCCGCCTCCTCCTCGTCGGCCTCGGCGAACTGGTCGGCGAGTTCCTCGTCGAGGATCACGACCGTCTCGTCGTCCTCGTCCTCCTCGACCTCGGCCTGCCGCGACCGGCTGGCGAAGAGGTCGTCCTGCTCCCGGTCCTCGATGTCGGTCGGGGTCAGCTCGCTCGCCGGGCGGTAGGTCCGCAGGGTGAAACCAGCGCCCGAGGGGAGGGCGATCTCGACCGGGTCGATCCGGACCTCTTCCCACAGCGAGCGGTCCGGCGCGCCGGACGCCGCCGGGGCGTCGTCGGTGCCGGCGGCGTCGTCGCTGGTTTCCGAGGAGCCGTCGATCTGCCCGGGGTCGACAGCCCCGTCGCTTCCGGCGGGCTCGTTGCCGGGCTCGTCGGTTTCGGGCCGGTGGGACGACTGGCGGGCCACGCTGACCTCCGTGTGCGCTCGATATGGGCACCCGACCCGGCGAGGGTGCCGGCGGATCGGTGACTCTGCGCACACACCCTAGTAGGCCGGCGGCGGGCGTGGATGCCGGCACCCCGTTGGACTTCGTCGCATATATTAGTAGGCTTACTACTTATGAACGCCCAGGCGCTGCACGGCCATCTCGATGCGCTGCTGCTCGCGGTGCTTGAGCGGGGCGCGCTGCACGGGTACGCCATCATCGAGGCGCTCCGGGCCCGCAGCGGCGGCGTGCTCGATCTGCCCACCGGGACCATCTATCCGGCGCTGCGCCGGTTGGAGCGGGCCGGATACGTCAGCAGCACCTGGAGCACCGTCAACGGCCGCGAGCGCCGGACCTACGAGCTGACCGGTGCCGGGCAGCGCGCCCTGGCGGGCGAGCGGACCAGTTGGCAGGAGTTCAGCTCGACGGTGGGGCAGTTCCTCGGCGGAGCGCCCACCCCCGGCGCACCCGCCTGACCGGCCGCTCGGATCGGCGCGGTGTCGATGCCCGGCTCAGGCGCCGATCGCCAGATAGTCGCGTTCCGCGCCGGTCTGGCGTAGCCACTGGTCCCGGTACCAGCCGGGTCGGCCGACCAGTTCGGCGTGGCTGCCCCGGTCGGTGACCCGCCCCTGGTCGAGGACGACGACCTCGTCGTAGCGGTCCACACCGGAAAGCCGGTGTGTGACGAGTACCACCGTGCGGTCCGGGCCGGCGTGTGCGGTCGCCGAGGCGAGCACCGCGTCGGCGGCGGCGGGGTCGAGACCCTCGGTCGGCTCGTCCAGCACCAGGATCCCGGCCGGGGCCGCGAGCAGGGCCCGGGCCAGCAGCAGGCGTTGCCGTTGTCCGCCGGAGAGTTGACCGCCGTCCTCGCCGACCATCGTGTCCCAGCCGGCGGGCTGCTGCCGTACCCAGTCGAGCAGGCCGGCCGCCTCGGCCGCGCCGGCCAGGTCGTCGTCGGTCGCCCCGGCCCGGCCGAGCAGGAGGTTCTCCCGGACCGTGGCGTGGAAGACGTGTGCCTCGGCGAGCAGTCCGCCGACGATCCGGGGCAGCCGGTCGACGGGCAGGTCGGGCAGGTCGACGCCGTTGCACACGACCCGGCCCCGGTCCGGCCGGACCATCCCGGTCAGCACGGCGAGCAGGCTGCTCTTGCCGGCACCGCTCGGACCGACGACGGCGATCCGGCTTCCCGCCGCCAGGTCGAGGCTGACCCCGTCGAGGGCGGGCGGGCCCGGCCGGCGGTATCGGAGGCTCACCTCCTCGACCCGGCAGTGCCACTGGCGGGCGACCTCCTCCGTCCCGGAGCCGTCCGTCGGCTCGACGCCCGGCGAGGACGCCGGAGCGCCGGCCGGCCTCTCCGGTTCGCTCGCCGGGGCGGCCAGCAGGTCGGCCACCCGGGTCAGGCCGGTGCGCAGCCGGGCCCAGTGCCGGGCCGCGCCGACCAGCGCCAGGGCCGCCTCGACGGCGGCGAGCGTGCCGACCGCGAGGACCCCGACGAGTACGCCGTCGACGCCCGCCCGCAGCGCCACGGTCAGCACGGTGGCGCTGGTCGCACCGGCCACCAGTACCCCGAGACCGTCCACGGCCCAGCCCACCGCCGCCGTCCGGCGTTCCAGCCCGGCGAGTTCGCGGGCACGGGCGTCCGCCCGGTCCAGCGCCGCCCGGGTGGCGCCGAAGGCGGCCAGGTCAGCGGCGCCGGCGGTCAGGTCCACCGCGTCCCCGGCGAGCGCGCCGCGCAACGGCGCCACCCGGGCGGCGGTACGCCGGGTGAGCACCGCCGCCAGCGCCGGAAGCGCGACTCCGGCCAGCAGCAGTCCGCCGGCCACGGCCAGTCCGGCGAGCGGGTCGACGGCGGACGCGCCGGCCACGGCGAGCAGGCCCATGATCGTGGCCGCGGCCCCGGGGACCAGCACCCGGAGCAGCAGGTCCTGCACCGCTTCGACGTCCGAGACGAGCCGGCTGAGCAGGTCTGCGGAGCGCTGCGGAGCGGCGGTGCGCCGGCCCGCCAGCGTGGCGAAGAGCCGGGCCCGGACCTCGGTGACGACCCGCAGCGCGGCGTCGTGCCCGGCCAGCCGCTCGGTGTAGCGCAGCACGCCCCGGCCGATCGCCAGGGCCCGTACCGCGACGATCGCCACGGTGAGGGTGTCCAGTGGCGGCCGGCCGGCGGCGCTGACCAGCAGCCAGGTCGCGGTCGCCAGCAGGGCGAGCCCGGCGAGTTCGGTGCCGGCGGCGAGCAGGCCGGCGCCGAGCAGCCGACCGAGGTACGGGCGGGCCAGCCGCCAGACGGCACGTTCGGGTCGCAGCCTCACGCCACCACCTCCCGGGGCAGCGCCGTGACCGGCTCCTGTTCGGTCACCCGCCCGTCCTCGATCCGGAGCACCCGGTCCGCCTCGGCCAGCAGGGTCGGGCGGTGCGCCACGAGCAGGGCCGTACGCCCGGCCACCAGGTGCCGGGTGGCCGCGAGTACGGCCGCCTCCGAACCGGCGTCGAGCCGGGCGGTGGGCTCGTCGAGCAGCACGATCGGGGCGTCCCGGAGGAAGGCCCGGGCCAGCGCGACCCGCTGCCGCTGCCCGCTGGACAGCCCGTGGCCGCGCTCGCCGAGCCGGGTGTCGAGGCCGTCCGGTAGGTCGGCGACCAGCTCGGCCAGGTCGGCGGCCCGGACCGCGGCCCGGACCGCCGCGACGGGTGCGTCCGGCGCGCCGAGCCGGATGTTCTCGGCGAGGGAGCTGCCGAACAGGTGGGCCCGCTGCGGTACCCAGGCCAGCTGCCGGCGCCACCGCGCCAGGTCCAGCGTCGCGAGGTCGGTACCGTCGACGGTGATCCGCCCGCTGCTGGGGCTGACGAATCCGAGCAGCAGGTGCAGCAGGGTGCTCTTGCCGGCGCCGCTCGGACCGACGACGGCGATCCGCTCACCGGGCCGGATGGTGAGGGTGACGTCGCGCAGCGCGGTAGTGCGCTGGTATTCGACCGTCACGGACTCGAACCTGATCTCGCCGTGCCGACCCGGTTGGTAGTGGCGTTCGTGGTCCGGGTCGTCCGGGTCGTCCGGGCCGCCGGTCAGCCGGGCGGCGGCCGGCGTCCCGGAGTTAGGGGCGAGCGGCTGGCCTGTGGCGTGGGCGGTCGGCTGGCCGGCGGTGCGGGCGGTCGGCTCGGGGTCGAGCAGGGTCAACGCCTCGTCCAGCGCGGTCAGCCCCTCCTGGCTGGCGTGGAACTGGCTGCCGGCGGCGCGCAGCGGCAGGAACGCCTCGGGGGCGAGCAGCAGCACCAGCAACGCCGTCTGCAGGGCGAGCCCGCCGTGGAGCAGCCGGAGACCGATCGGCACCGCGACCAGTGCGACCGAGAGGGTGGCGACGAGTTCGAGCACGAGCGCGGAGAGGAAGGCGATCCGCAGCGTCTTCATGGTCGCCCGGCGGTGCCGGTCCGCCATCGCGCGTACCACGGTCACCTGGGCGGAGGCCCGGCCGAACAGGTGCAGGGTGGGCAGCCCGCGCAGCATGTCCAGGAAGTGGCCGCCGAGCAGTGCCAACCGGCGCCACTGGCGTTCGGTGGCGGCCTGAGCCTGCCAGCCGAGCAGTGCTCCGAAGATCGGGACCAGCGGCAGCGTCACCGCGATGACCAGGGCGGAGCTCCAGTCGGCGAACACCAGCCGGGCCAGTACGGCCAGCGGCACCGTGATGCTCAGCACGAGCTGCGGCAGATAGCCGGTGAAGTACGCGTCGAGCGCGTCCAGCCCGCGCCCGGCCAGGGTGGCGAGCTGACCCGTACGCTGCCCGGACAGCCAGCCCGGGCCGCGCCGGCCGACGGCGTCGAGCAGGTCGGCGCGGAGCGCGGCCTTGACCGTGGCGGCGGCCCGGGCCGCCACCGTGCCCTGTACCCAGAGCAGGGCCCCGCGGCCGGCCACACTGGCCAGGAAGCCGGCCAGCGCGGCCCGGTCGAGGCGGCCGCCGGCCGCCTCGGCCAGCACCGTGGCGAGCGTGGTGGCCTGGGCGATCACCAGCCCGGCGGCGGCGACGCCGAGCGCGCCGAGCAGGCCGAGTTGGCGCCGTGCACCGGGTACCCGGCGCAGCAGGCGGGGGTCGAACGGGCGGCGGCTCACCGGTGCCCCGGGCTGCCGGCGACCGGCGGGCGCTGGTCGGCGTCCGCGTCGGCCGGCGGCGTCGTGCGGGGCGGTGCCGGTGCCGGGATCCGGAGCGGTGCCGGGATCCGGGGCGGTGCCGGGATCCGGGGCGGTGCCGGGATCCGGAGCGGTGCCGGGATCCGGAGCGGTGCCGGGATCCGGAGCGGTGCCGGTGGCGCCGCCCCGTCCGGCCGGCGGGGCCGGCGACCATCGAAGACCCATGTCCCACGCATCTCTTCGGGCAGCTTCCGTGACAGGGCCAGTTTACTACGAGGCGTAGTAGATGCCCGGCGGCTCAGTGCAGGAACAGCGACACCGGCAGGGTGACCAGGGCCGTCGCCAGTGCCAGCGCGGTCGCGCCCGGCAGCCGGCCGGGTCGGCGGGCGGCCAGCAGACGCTGTACCCGGGCGTCGATCTCGCCGTCCGCGGCGCCGAGCGCACCGGCCGGGGTGACCCGGGCACCGGCGCTGGCGAACCGCAGCAGCGCGGCGGCGAGCGGGCCGTCGGCGTGCAGGCGCCGGGCCTTGTCGTCGGCCCGCATCTCCACCAGCAGGGCGACGGCGTCGTGTGCCGCGTGGACCCAGCGGACGCCGGGGAGGGCCCGGCAGAGTGCGGTGAAGGGGAGCAGTACCAGGTCGTGGCGCTCGTCGGCGTGCGCCCGCTCGTGGCTGAGTACCGCCGCGAGCTGCGCCCGGTCGAGCAGGCTCAGGGTGCCGGCGCTGACCACCACCTGCGGGCGTACCCCGGGCAGGCAGTAGGCCGCCGCACTGGGGTGGTCGAGTACCAGCGCGCCGGGCGCGGCCGGGTCATCCCGGGCGACCAGGGTCAGCAGGTCCCGGTGCCGGCGCTGGGCGCGCAGCGCGCCGAACAGGCTCCGCGCCGTCGAGCCGAGCAGCACCACGCCCACGCCCACGCCGATGCCGACCAGACCGAGGTGGGTCACCCCCAGGCCGGGCGGCAGGTCGCCGCCGCCGAAAAGGTCACCGGCGAGCGACCGCAGCGCGGAGCCGGTGCCCTGGCCGTACGGGGCGAGCCCGAGCGAGATCGGCAGACCGATCGCGGAGAGCCCGAGGGCCAGCCCGACGAACTGCCAGCAGACGATCGCGACCCGTGGACTGTGCCACGCCCAGCCGGCGCCCAGCCGGCCGGACCGGGCCAGTACCTGGGCGGCGAGATAACAGGCCAGGACGGCGAGCGCGAAGTGCGCGGCGTAGAGCATCGACTCAGCCCTGCCGTTCGGCGGCTGGCGGCCGGTCGGTCCTGTCGTCGGCCTCCCCGGCGAGCGCCGCGCGCAGCACCTCGGCCTCGGTCCCGGTCACCGACCGGGCGAACCGGACGAGCGCGGCGTCCCGGCTGCCGGCCAGGTCGAGGGCGTCCAGCATCAGCCGGGCGATGTGCGCCTCCCGGCTGGCCGCCGGCCGGTAGCGCCAGGCCCGCCCCTCCCGCTCGCGCTCGACCATGCCCTTGCCGGCCAGCCGGTCGAGCACAGTCATCACCGTGGTGTACGCCAGCTCGCGGTCGCGCAGTGCCTCGGCCACCTCGCGGACGGTCGCCCCGGTACCGGTGCCCCGGTCCCAGAGCACGTCCATCACCGCACGTTCGAGATCACCGAGTCGCGTCACGCGGCAATTCTACTACTCAGTGTCGTACACTCCGGCCCGCCGTCCCGGGCGGGACGGTGGGCCGGGTCACGATCACGAATCACCGCAGGGGTGTCAGGTCCGAGGTCGCCGCGCGGTGCGGCCCGGCCCCGGCTCAGACGCCCTTCGGGTGCCAGACCGTCTTGGTCTCCAGGAAGGCGGTCATCCGGCCGATGCCGGGATCGGCGGTCCAGTCGACCGGTCCGTCGGCCGGCCGGAGCACCCGCTTGAGGTTGCCGGCGGCGGCCCGCTCCAGCTCGGCGGCGAGCGCCGGGTCGGCGACCCCGGTCAGGTCGAGCGCGTTCACGTCCATGTGCCCGGCCAGCCAGGGCGCGGTCTCGGCCGGCCGGCCGGTGAGCAGGTTGACCACCCCACCGGGCAGGTCGGAGGTGGCCAGCACCTCGGAGAGGGTGATCGCGGGCAGCGGGCTCGCCTCGGCCACCAGCACCACCACCGTGTTGCCGGTGACGATCGCCGGAGCCACCACGCTGACCAGCCCGAGCAGGGCCGGCTCGGCCGGGGCGAGCACCCCGACCACCCCGGTCGGCTCCGGTGCCGAGAGGTTGAAGTACGGCCCGGCGACCGGGTTCGCGCCGCCGTACACCTGGGTCAGCTTGTCGGCCCAGCCGGCGTACCAGACCCAGCGGTCGATCGCCTCGTCCACCTCGGCGGCCGGCACACCGAGACCGACGAACTGGTCCCGCCGGCCCTCCAGCATCTCGGCGACCCGGTAGAGGATCTGCCCCCGGTTGTACGCGGTCGCGCCCGACCAGCCCTTGACCGCCGCCCGCGCCGCCAGTACGGCGTCCCGGACGTCCTTGCGGGAGGCGAGTGCCACGTTGGAGTTCTGCACCGGATACGACCGCCCCGACTCGCTGCGCGGGAACTTCCCGCCGATGAAGAGCTTGTACGTCTTGCGTACCGCCACCCGTTCAGACATCGAGGTACGCCTCCAGCCCCTGCCGGCCGCCCTCCCGGCCGTAGCCCGACTCCTTGTAGCCGCCGAACGGCGAGGTGGGGTCGAACTTGTTGAACGTGTTGGCCCAGACCACCCCGGCACGCAGCCGGTCGGCCATCCAGAGGATCCGGGAGCCCTTGTCGGTCCAGATCCCGGCCGACAGGCCATATGGCGTGTTGTTCGCCTTCTCCACCGCCTCGGCCGGGGTACGGAAGGTCAGCACCGACAGTACCGGCCCGAAGATCTCCTCCCGGGCGATCCGGTGCGCCTGGCTGACCCCGGTGAAGATGGTCGGAGCGAACCAGAAACCCCGGTCCGGCAGCTCGCACGGCGGGGACCAGCGCTCGGCCCCCTCGGACGACCCGATCTCGGACAGCGTCCGGATCCGGTCGAGCTGCGCCGCCGAGTTGATCGCGCCGATGTCGGTGTTCTTGTCCAGCGGGTCACCGACCCGCAGCCGGGCCATCCGGCGCTTGAGCGAGGCGAGCACCTCGTCGTACACCGATTCCTGGACCAGCAGCCGGGAGCCGGCGCAGCAGACGTGGCCCTGGTTGAAGAAGATGCCGTTGACGATGCCCTCGACGGCCTGGTCGACCGGGGCGTCGTCGAAGACGATGTTCGCCGCCTTGCCACCCAGCTCCAGGGTGAGCTTCCTGCGGGTGCCGGCCACCGAGCGGGCGATCTGCCGGCCGACCTCGGTGGAGCCGGTGAAGGCGACCTTGTCGATCCCGTCGTGCTCGACCAGCGCCCGACCGGTCTCGCCGGCCCCGGTGACGATGTTGACGACCCCGGGCGGCAGGTCGGCCTGCTGGCAGATCTCCGCGAAGAGCAGCGCGCTCAGCGGGGTGGTCTCGGCCGGCTTGAGTACCACGGCGTTGCCGGCGGCCAGCGCCGGGGCGATCTTCCAGGCCAGCATCAGCAGCGGGAAGTTCCACGGGATGACCTGACCGGCCACGCCCAGCGGGCGCGGGTCGGGGCCGAAGCCGGCGTGGCCGAGCTTGTCGGCCCAGCCGGCGTAGTAGAAGAAGTGCGCGGCGACCAGCGGGATGTCGACGTCCCGGGACTCCCGGATCGGCTTGCCGTTGTCCAGCGACTCCAGCACCGCCAGCTCGCGGGCCCGCTCCTGGACGATCCGGGCGATCCGGAACAGGTACTTGGCCCGGTCCCGGCCCGGCATCGGCCCCCAGACCTCGTCGTACGCCCGGCGGGCCGCCCGGACCGCCCGGTCCACGTCGCCGGGGCCGGCCTCGGCGACCTCGGCCAGCACCTCCTCCGAGGCCGGGTTGATCGACTTGATCTGGCCGCCGTCGCCCGGCTCGACGAACTCGCCACCGATGAAGAGCCCGTACGACGGCTTGAGGTCCGCTACGGCGCGCGACTCCGGCGCCGGGGCGTATTCGAACATGGGTCAGTCCAGGGTGAAGTAGTCGGGGCCGGAGTAGACGCCGGTGCTCAGTTTGGTGCGCTGCATCAGCAGGTCGTTGAGCAGGCTGGAGGCGCCGAACCGGAACCAGTCCGGGTGCAGCCAGTCCGGGCCGGCGGTCTCGTTCACCAGCACCAGGTATTTGATCGCGTCCTTGGTGGTCCGGATCCCGCCCGCCGGCTTGACCCCGACCTGCCGGCCGGTCACGTCCCGGAAGTCCCGGACCGCCTCCAGCATCACCAGGGTGACCGGCAGGGTCGCGGCCACCGGCACCTTGCCGGTCGAGGTCTTGATGAAGTCGGCGCCGGCCAGCATCGCCAGCCAGGAGGCCCGCCGGACGTTGTCGTAGGTGGCCAGCTCGCCGGTCTCCAGGATGACCTTGAGGTGGGCGTCCCCGCAGGCCGCCTTCACCGCGACGATCTCGTCGTAGACCTCCTGGTAGCGGCCGGAGAGGAAGGCGCCCCGGTTGATCACCATGTCGATCTCGTCCGCCCCGCCGGCCACCGCCGAGCGGGTGTCCGCGAGCCGGACCTCCAGCGGCGCCTGCCCGGACGGGAACGCCGTGGCCACGCTGGCCAGGTGCACCCGGCCCGGTGCACCGGGCAGCCCCGCGCCGTTGCCGGCCGGGCTGGCCTCGTCGCCGGCCGGGCTCGCACCCTCCCGGGGGCCCCGGCCGTCGGACGGCTCGCCGAGCAGTCCCAGCCGGGGAACGCTTTCGCCTGCGCCGCTCCCACCGCCCGGCCAGCCCGGACCGGATTCGGTGCCCCAGAGCGCGGCGGCGGCCACCGGGACCATCGTCGGATAGACGCAGACGGCGGCGACCGGCGGGCACGACGGGTCGGCCGGGTCCGGGCGGAGCGCCTTCGCGGCCAGCGCGCGTACCTTGCCGGGGGTGTCGGCGCCCTCCAGCGTGGTCAGGTCGACCATCCGGATCGCCAGGTCGATCGCCCACGCCTTGGCGGTGGTCTTGATCGAGCGGGTGCCGAGCATCGCCGTGCGCTGCTCCGCGCCCACCTGGTCCACGCCGGGCAGGCCGTGCAGGAAGGTCCGCAGAGTCGCCTCGGAACGCCCCACCTCGGTCAGGTCGGACCGCGCCGACGCCGTTGTCGCCGTCATGCGGGCAAGTCTACGCACCGGCCGGGAGGTGTGATCTTGGCCATAGCCGTCCGGCGGCCGCCGGCACCTGGTGCTCCGGGGACCCGGTGACCAGGAGAAGGTCCGGCCCGGGGTTACCGGTAGGTTGAGCGACCGTGGACGTACTCGTGGTTGACCATCCCGTGGCCCAGACCCGGCTGACCGTGATGCGCGACGCCCGGACCGACTCGGCGTCGTTCCGGGCCGCGCTGCACGAACTCACCACCATGCTGGTGTACGAGGCCGCGCGCTCGCTGCCGGTCGAACAGTTCCCGATCGACACGCCGGTGGCACCCACCCAGGGCATCCGGCTGGCCAACCCGCCACTGCTGGTACCGGTGCTCCGCGCCGGGCTGGGCATGGCCGACTCGGCGCTCGGCCTGCTGCCCGAGTCGTCGATGGGTTTCGTCGGGCTGGCCCGGGACGAGCACACCTACGAGCCGCGTGCCTACATGGAGTCGCTGCCGACCGACCTGACCGACCGGCCGGTGCTGGTACTCGACCCGATGCTCGCCACCGGCGGCTCGCTGGAGCACTGCTGCCGGCTGCTCGCCGACCGGGGCTGCACCGACATCACCGTGCTCTGCGTACTCGCCGCGCCGGCCGGCATCGAGCGGCTGGACCGCTCCGGGCTGCCGCTGCGGCTGGTCACCGCCGCGATCGACGAGCGGCTCAACGACCGGATGTTCATCGTGCCGGGGCTCGGCGACGCCGGCGACCGGCAGTTCGGCGGCATGCCACGGTTCTGATCCGCACCGGACCGGACCTGACTGCACCGAAGCGGTCAGCCGGGATTCCACGGAACCGGGCGGCGGGTCCGGCCGGGACGCATGCGCGGCTGGCGCGGAACGGCTACCGTTCCGGGCCATGACTGGTGTTGGGCTGGCCGAGGAGTTGCTGCTACTCGGCTACGACGATAAATCCGGCAAGGCGACCGGTTCCCGGATCGGACTCGACCTCGGCATGGCCGCCGCCGTGCTGGTCGACCTCGCGCTCGCCGGCCGGGTCGCCTTCTCCGACGGTTCGATCGTGGCCACCGACGCCACGCCGACCGGCGACCCGATCGCCGACGACGTGCTCGCCCGGATCGCGGCGGACACCCCGCACACGCCGGCCTCCTGGGTGCAGCGGCTCCGGCACGGGCTGCGCGACCGGATCCTGAACGACCTCTGCACCCGCGGCGTGATCAGCGACGTCGACGAGACCGAACTCGGCTACATCCACATCCACCGGTATCCGGTGCTCGACCCGTCGGTCGAGGCGGAGATCCGGGCCCGGCTGGTGAACGCGTTGACCGCGGAGGCCGTACCGGACGAGCGGACCGCCGCGCTCGCCGCGGTGATGGCGGCGATCCGGGTACAGCCCAGTCTCGGGCTGACCGGGCCGGCCGCCGAGGACGCCCGGAAGCGGCTGGCCGAGATCGCCCGGGGTGCCGGGTTCACCGACGACGTCAGCCTGGAGGAGTCCACCATCCGCCCCTCGGTGGCGCTGGTGATCGCCGCGCTCTCCCGGGCCATCGACGCCGCGTTGGGCAGCCGGACCTGACCGCCGGCCGGCGCGGACCGGCCCGGGGCCGGCGGGTGCCGGCCTACCAGATGCCGAGGGCCGCGGCGGTCTCGGTGCGCAGCGCGCGTACCGAGGCGGCGGCCCGCTCCCGGGCCGCCGGTACGTCGCCGTCGACCACCGGCTCCACCACCTCCAGGTACGCCTTCAGCTTCGGCTCGGTGCCGGACGGCCGGACCACCACCCGGGCGGCGTCGGTACGCAGGATCAGCACGTCCGCCTCCGGAGCCAGGTCCTGCACCGAGATCACCGGCTCGTCGAGCAGCGTCTTCGGGGTCTTGGTCCGGATGTAGGTCATCGTGTTCCCGATCTCGGTCAGGTCGTCGACCCGGACCGAGAGCTGGTCGGTCAGGTGCACCCCGAACTCGCGCGCCAGTTCGTCCAGCCGGTCGGCCACGGTCCGGCCCTGTCCCTTCAGCGTCGCCGCCAGTTCGGCGAAGGTGAGCGCGGCGCTGATCCCGTCCTTGTCCCGTACCTGGTCCGGGGCGACGCAGTAGCCGAGGGCCTCTTCGTAGCCGTAGGTCAGCTCGGCGTCGCCGGACTCCGCCCGGACGATCCACTTGAACCCGGTCAGCGTCTCGCCGTACGGCAGGCCACGCGCCGTGCACAACGCCCTGAGCAGGGACGACGAGACGATCGTCGTGGCGTACAGGCCGGCGCGGCCCTGCCGGATCAGGTGGTCGGCGAGGAGTACGCCGACCTCGTCGCCGTGCAGCATCCGCCAGCCGCGCACCCGGTCGGGGATCGCCACCGCGCACCGGTCGGCGTCCGGGTCGTTCGCCAGCGCGATGTCCGCGCCGATCTCCCGGGCCAGCGCGAGCAGCTTGTCGGTCGCGCCCGGCTCCTCGGGGTTGGGGAACGAGACGGTGGGGAAGTTCGGGTCCGGCTCGGCCTGCTCGGCCACGATGCCCGGCACGGCGAACCCGGCCCGGGCGAAGACCGAGGTGAGCACGGCGGCACCCACCCCGTGCAGCGGGGTGTACGCCACGGTCAGCCCGCGCGGCCCGGCCGGGTCGATCAGCCCGGCGGTGGCCCGGACGTACCCGGCGACGGTGTCGTCACCGAGCACCTTCCCGGGCTCGCCCAGCGGTACCGACGCCAGCCGCCCGACCGCCCGGATCGCCGCCTCGATCTCGGCGTCCACCGGGGGCACGATCTGCGCGCCCGCGCCCCGGGGGCCGCCGGTCGAGGCGCCCAGGTAGACCTTGTAGCCGTTGTCCTGCGGCGGGTTGTGGCTGGCGGTGACCATCACCCCGGCGACCGCGCCGAGGGCCCGGACCGCGTACGCCAGCACCGGGGTGGGCAGCGGCCGGGGCAGCAGCAGGGCGGGCCGCCCCGCGCCGGTGGCCACCCGGGCGGTCCGCTCGGCGAACTCCTTCGAGCCGTGCCGGGCGTCGTACCCGATCACCAGCGGGCCGGACGCGTCGCGGGCGGCGAGCCAGCCGACCAGCCCGGCCGCGGCTGCGGTGACCACGGCCAGGTTCATCCCGTTCGGGCCGGCGCGCAGCGGGCCCCGCAGCCCGGCGGTGCCGAAGGTGAGCGGTCCGGCGAACCGGTCGGCCAGCTCGGCCGTGCTCGCCGGCAACCGGTCGAGTACGCCCCGCAGCTCGTCCCGGGTCACCGGGTCGGGGTCGTCGTCGAGCCACGCCTGGGCCCGGGCGCGTAGCCCGGCCAGCTCGTCGGTGGACTCGTCCGGGGATACGCCGTCCCGCTGGTTCGGTTTTGCCGCCATCGGACTGTGATAGCACGCCAGGCGCCCCCGGACGCAGCCCGGCCCCGCCCGGCGTGGTGTACGTCGGGGCGGGGCCGGGTGGGAACGTGTCAGCCGGCGCTGGTGAGCCGGAACGACTTGACCATCTCGTCGAAGATCGGCTTGCTCTCCTCGAACCGCTCGTCCGGGGTGGTCAGATAGAACGAGTACGCCTTGCCGTCCTCCGTGATCGCCCGCCACACCCCGTGCCGCTTGCTGGAGCCCTCGCCGCAGGTGTACTCCAGCTCGGCGGCGGGCTGGCCGGCGACCTCGACCTCCTGGAGCGCCACCTGGGCGTACGGCTTCTTGCAGCTACTGCCGTTCTTCTTCAGGCCGCCCTCGGCGACCTTCATGAAGCCCATCGGGGTCTTGCCGCCGGGCTCCACCAGGATCCGGACCCGCCGGCCGCTGTCCTCCGGATCGGTGTAGTCGGTGAAGACCCCGCCGACGTTCTTCTTCCAGTTCTTGGGGACGTTGACCGAGACACCCTTCGAGCTGTGCGACTGGGTGGCGAAGCCCGCCTGGACCGGCGCCTGGCTCGTCGGCCCGGCCTGCGGTGCAGGAGTGTCGGCCGGGTCCTCGCCGCCGCCGAGGGAGAGCGCGACGATGCCGATCAGCAGCGCCGCGGCCACCCCGCCGGCCACGGCGAGCTGCATCTTCCGGGGCCAGCCCTGGACCGTGCGCAGCACCGAGTCGCCGGCCTGCCGGGCGCCGGCCAGGCCACGACCGAGTCCGCCACCCCTGGCCGTGTGCACCGTGCCGCCCCGACCGCCGTGCCCGGACATCGCCCCGGTCGGCGTGTCGAGCGGCCCGCCGCGCCGGCCGGCCGAGCCCGGCATCGCCCCGGTCGGGGTGTCCAGCGGGTTGGCGCCGGCCGCCGGTGGCCGGTTGGAGGTGGCCGCGTCGTGGGAGTTCCGGGCGATCCGGTCGGCCAGGGACTCGTTGGGGGCGAGCATTGCCCGGCCGCCGATCTCACCGTTGGCCGCCGCCCGGGTGGACTGGCCCTGGGCTCCGGCCGGTGCCGGTGACTGGGGCACGCCGGGTGCCGACTGCTGCCACGGCGAGCGCTGGGACGGCACCACCGCGTACGGGTCGGTGACCATGTGCCCGGCGGCGTTGCTGGCCAGCGGGCCGGCCAGCAGTTCGCGGAGCATGGTGCGGGAGGCGGTCACGTCGAGCCGGCGGGCCGGGTCCTTCTCCAGCAGGCCGAGCAGCACCCGGGTCAGCGCCCCGGACCGGACCGGCGGCGCGGGCGGGTCCTCCACCACGGCGTGCATGGTCTCGATCGGGTCGCCCTTGTCGAACGGCGGCCGCCCCTCCACCGCGGTGTAGAGGGTGACGCCGAGCGAGAAGAGATCACTGGGTGGGCCGAAGTCCTGGCCCATGGCCCGCTCCGGCGAGATGAAGTGCGGCGAGCCGAGCACCATGCCGGGGGTGGTGAGCTGGACGTCGGTCGGCATCCGGGCCACCCCGAAGTCGGTGAGCACGCACCGACCGTCGGAGCAGATCAGCACGTTGGCCGGCTTGACGTCCCGGTGCAGCACCCCGATCGCGTGTGCCACCTCCAGCGCCCCGAGCAGGGCGATGCCGATCTTGGCGACCGCGCGGGGCGCGAGGGGGCCGTCCTCGATCACCATGTCGGCGAGGCTGCGCGCGTCGAGCAGCTCCATCACGATCCACGGCCGCCCGCCCTCGGTGACCACGTCGTAGACCTGCACCACCGCCGGGTGCTGGAGGGCCGCCGCGGCCCGCGCCTCGCGGAGGGTGCGTTCGTACATCGCGTCGCGGTCGCTGGGGGCCAGCCCCGGTGGGAGCACGACCTCCTTCACCGCCACGTCGCGGCGCAGCAGGGTGTCGGCCGCGCGCCACACCGTACCCATGCCGCCGTGGCCGACCGCCGCCCGCAACGAGTACCGACCGCCGATGGTGATGCCGGGTGCCGCACGTCCGTTGGTGGGATTGGCCGGTCCGCCACTCCACGTCGGGATCTGAGTCACAGAAAAGCCACCGAAGAGAATCGAGGGGGCACAGGACAGAACCCCCCTATATTGCGGGTTCCGACCGCAGAAGGGAAAGACAACCGCCGGAGTTACCGATAACTCGACCGTACGTGTTGATTCCCTCACTCAACGTTCGGGTTTGTCGACGGCGAGTGCCGGTCCGCTCACCCGGGCCGGGCGTTACGCCGGGCATCCCCGGACGCTCTCGGTGCGCTTCCGGCGGGGCCGATTCGGCCCGGGAGAGTCCGGTGCGCGGGAGCCGGCCTACCATGCCGGTCATGAGTGAAGGTCGGTCGAGCGAGTCGGGTTTCCCGATCAAGGCGGTCTACGACGCCGCCGACGTGCCGGCAGGTCTGGACGCCCGGCTCGGTGCGCCCGGCGAGTTCCCGTACGCCCGGGGCGTCTACCCGACGATGTACACCTCTCGGCCGTGGACCATGCGCCAGTACGCCGGCTTCGGCACCGCCACCGAGTCCAACGCGCGCTACCACCAGCTCCTCGCCGCCGGCACCATGGGGCTCTCGGTCGCCTTCGACCTGCCCACCCAGATGGGCTACGACTCCGACCACCCGATCGCGCACGGGGAGGTCGGCAAGGTCGGCGTGGCGATCGACTCGGTCGACGACATGAGTGCCCTCTTCGCCGGCATCCCGCTGGACAAGGTCTCCACCTCGATGACCATCAACGCCCCCGGCTCGGTGCTGCTGCTGCTCTATCAACTGGTGGCGGAACAGTCCGGGGTGGCCGGCTCGGCGCTGAACGGGACGATCCAGAACGACATCCTGAAGGAGTACATCGCCCGGGGCACCTACATCTTCCCGCCCAAGCCCTCGCTGCGGCTGGTCGCCGACACCTTCGGCTACTGCCGCAAGGAGGTGCCGAGGTGGAACACCATCTCGATCTCCGGCTACCACATGGCCGAGGCCGGGGCGACCCCGGTGCAGGAGATCGCCTTCACCCTGGCCAACGGCATCTCCTACGTCCGCGCCGCGCTCGCCGCCGGCCTCGCCGTGGACGACTTCGCGCCCCGGCTCTCCTTCTTCTTCGTGGCCCGGACCACCCTGCTGGAGGAGGTGGCGAAGTTCCGGGCCGCCCGGCGGATCTGGGCCAACCTGATGCGGGACGAGTTCGGCGCGCAGAACCCGAAGTCGCTGATGCTGCGCTTCCACACCCAGACCGCCGGGGTGCAGCTCACCGCCCAGCAGCCGGAGGTGAACATGGTGCGGGTCGCCGTGCAGGGCCTGGCGGCGGTGCTCGGCGGCACCCAGTCGCTGCACACCAACAGCTTCGACGAGGCGATCGCGCTGCCCACCGAGAAGGCGGCCCGGCTGGCGCTGCGTACCCAGCAGGTGCTGGCGTACGAGACCGACCTGACCGCCACGGTGGACCCGTTCGCCGGCTCGTACGTCGTCGAGGCGATGACGGACGAGATCGAGGCGGGGGTGCGGGAGCTGATGGCCCGGGTCGCCGAGTACGGCTCGGCGGTGGAGGCGATCGAGGCGGGCTTCCAGAAGCGCGAGATCGAGTCCTCGGCCTACCGGGTGGCCCAGGAGATCGAGTCCGGCGACCGGGTGGTGGTCGGGGTCAACCGGTTCACCGTCGACGAGGAGGAGCCGTACCAGCCGCTCCGGGTCGACCCGGCGATCGAGGCGGCCCAGCGCGAGCGGCTGGCCCGGCTGCGGGCCGACCGGGACTCAGCCGCCGTCGAGCGCGCCCTCGCCGACCTGCGCACGGTCGCCTCGGGTACGGAGAACGTGCTCTATCCGATGAAGGAGGCGCTGCGGGCCCGGGCCACCGTGGGCGAGGTCTGTGGCGTGCTGCGCGAGGTGTGGGGGACGTACCGGCCCAGCGACCGGTTCTGACCGCCCGCGACCGCACCGGCGTACCGGGCGGGCCGCGCCACGCCGCCCGCTGGCGGGTACTCCGGTCGGGTGATCGGCGGTCGGTGGAGTGCCGGCCCGGTTTTTCGGGTATCGGGAGGTGGCCGGGCCCCATCGGTGGATGACGGACAGCCTGTGCGCGGCCCGTTTGACACCAACTGTCACCCTGGGGACCCCCGCCACCCCACCCGGTGGTGCTCCACCGTCGCCTGCCCGAGGGCGGTCGGAACCTCGACAAATCGGACGTGCGGCGCTGCTGCCGAGCTAGATCGTGACCGGTGAAACCGTCACGCGTTGTAGGAGGTGTGGCACAGATGGCGGGGTCTGATGGCGGGGTAGGCAGCCCTCCGTACGTTGCCGAGCGCTCCTACCAGGGCTTTCGTGACGCTGTGCTGTCTGATCACTACCAGAACGAGGTTGCGCAGCGTCACCGTCGGCGGTCTAGGCTGTCCGAGTCCCATCCCATCCACAGTGATCGAGAATTCGACGTGACGAGTGCGTTGCAACTGCCGACCGGCAGCCAGCCGGCGTCGTCGGAATCCGAGACGCCGCCCGGGTCCGAGCCCCTGCCCTTCGGGCTCGACCGGATGCTCGACGTCCGGCTGCCCGATCTGATCGCTACCCGCCGGTTCCTGCACGCCCATCCGGAACTCTCCGGCCAGGAGTTCGATACCGCCGCACTGATCGCCCGGGAGCTGGCGCTGGCCGGTCTGGAGCCGCGCCTGCTGCCGAAGGGCAACGGGGTGATCTGCGACATCGACGGGCGGCCGTCCGGGCCCGTGGTCGCGCTCCGGGCCGACCTCGACGCACTGCCGCTGACCGACGTCAAAGACGTCCCGTACCGGTCCACCGTGGACGGTGCCTGCCACGCCTGCGGGCACGACGTGCACACCACCGTCGTGCTCGGGGTCGGCCTGCTGCTGGCCCAGCTCGCCCGGCGGGGCGAACTGGACGGGCGGGTCCGGCTGATCTTCCAGCCGGCCGAGGAGATCCTGCCCTGCGGCTCACTGGAGGTCATCGAGGCCGGTGGGCTGACCGACGTGACCCAGATCTTCGCCCTGCACTGCGACCCCAACCTGCCGGTCGGCCGGGTCGGCCTGCGGGTCGGCCCGATCACGGCGGCGGCGGACAACATCACCGTCCGGCTGACCGGACCGGGCGGGCACACCGCCCGGCCGCACCTGACCGTCGACCTGGTCGACGCGCTGGGCCGGCTGGTCACCGAGGTACCGGCGCTGGTCAACCGCCGGGTGCCGGCGAACAGCGGACTGCTGCTGGTCTTCGGGCAGGCCTCGGCCGGTACCCAGTACAACGTCATCCCGAACGAGGCGATGGCCGCCGGCACGCTCCGGGTGCTGGACCGGGACACCTGGGACCAGGCACCGAAGATCGTCGCCCAGGTGGTCCGGGACGTGATCGCCCCGACCGGCGCCACCGTGGACGTCGAATACCTGCGCGGGCGCCCGCCGGTGGTCAACGACGCCGGGGCGATCCAGGTGCTGACCGCCGCGACCGTGGCCTCGGCCGGCCCGGCCGGGATCGCCGAGACCCCGCAGAGCATGGGTGGCGAGGACTTCTCCTGGTATCTGGAGCACGTACCGGGTGCGCTGGCCCGGCTCGGCGTCGGGCGGGCGGCGGCCAACGTCGACCTGCACCGGGCGACGTTCGACGTGGACGAGCGGGCGATCGGGGTGGGCGTACGGCTGCTGGTGCAGACCGCGCTCAAGGCCCTGGCCGGCTGACCGCCGTACCCGACCGGGGTTGCGGCGACGGTCCGGGCCGGGGCCGCCGGGTGCCCTGGACGCGGCACCCGGCGTACCCGGGAAAACGGCTCAGCCGGGCGGGGCCGGCGCTTGGGCCGGGACCACGGGCGTGCTCCGGGGCGGAGCCGGCGGGGTCGGCCGGGAGCGCCGGCCGCGGAGCCGGCGGACCAGCCAGACCAGCCCGAACGCCGGCAGGCCCAGCGCGACGGCCCACGGCAGCAGTGCGCCCAGCACGGTCAACAGGACCTGCAGCGACACGACGAACGCCTTCCAGCCGCCCTCCAGCCCGGCCAGGAAACCGACCGCAGGCTCGTCGTCCTCCGGCACCTGGGCGTTCGGCCCGAGCAGCACGGCGGTGACCGTGGAGAGCGCGGTCAGGTCGGCCAGCCGGCGTTTCTTCGCCTCCAGCGAGGCGAGGTCCGCCTCCCGCTTGGCCAGCTCGCTCTCCAGCATCACCAGGTCCGACAGGGACTTCGCCTGGGCCAGCAGCCGCCGACCGCTGGCCACCCTCGCCTGCTGGGTGGCGATCCGGGCGTCCAGGTCGAGAGTCTCCTCGGTGACGTCGTCGGTCTTCACCTCCCGGCGCAACTGTTCGCCCAGCCGGGCGACCTCGTCCACCACGGCGGCGAACCGGTCGGCCGGGACCCGCAGTTGCAGGGTCGCCTCGGAACGTGACGCGTCGCTGCTCCGGTTGTCGCCACCGAGGAAGCCGCCGGCCCCGGTCACGATGCCCACTGCCCGGGCAGCCGCCGCCTCCACGTCGTCCACCCGTACCGTCACGGAGCCGGTGTAGACGATCGCGCGCTGGCCGACCCCCAGCTCGGTCGTCGGTTCCTTCGCCGGCTGGCCGGCCTGTGGTGCCCCGCCCCCGCCCAGCGGCCCCTCGGCCGCGCCCGGCTGTGCCTGCTCGGCACCGCCGGCCGGGGCGTCCGCCGAGGTGCCGGAGGCACTGTCCCCACCGTCGGCTCCGCAGCCGGTCAGCGCCAGGGCGGCGGTCAGCGCCACCGCACCCAGCAGCCCGGCCCGGCGGCGGCCCGGCCCGACCGAGATCCTGCCCCGTCCGACCACGGTCCTGCTTCGTCCGCTCATGTCCGCTCCGTTCGTCCGTCCCCCGTAGAGGCGTTCCGTCAGACGTGCCGCGAAGTCACCCCGGTTCCGGCAGACTGCGCTGGAGACATCACGATTCGGTGACCGAGGAGTCTCGATGCGACTGACCAAGTACGGCCACGCCTGCGTACGGGTGGAGGAGGACGGGGCGGTGCTGGTCATCGACCCCGGCAACCTCACCGAGCCGGCCGCGCTGGACGGGGTGGACGCGGTGCTGATCACCCACGAGCACGCCGACCACCTCGACGTGGACGCCCTGGCCGACGCGCTCGACCGGCGCCCGTCGGTGACCGTCCACACCCATCCCGAGGTGGCGTCCAAACTGGACGCGCTGGCCGGCGTGGTGCGTACGGTCTCCTCCGGGGAGTCGTTCGAGGCGGCCGGGTTCGCCGTGCGGGCGTACGGCGGCTGGCACGCCGAGATCCATCCGGAGATTCCCCGGGTGGTGAACCTCGGCTTCCTGGTGAACGACTCGGTGTACCACCCGGGCGACTCGTTCGACGTACCGGAGGCGGTGCAGGTGGACACCCTGTTCGTGCCGATCTCGGGTCCCTGGCTCAAGCTCGCCGACTCGGTGAGCTTCGTCCGGGCGGTCAACCCGCGCCGGGCGTACGCGTTGCACGACGGGCTGCTCGGCGACGCCGGGCTCACGGTCTACGACAAGAACATGGCGCTGCTGGCCAACTGTGACTACGCCCGCCTGGTGCCCGGGACCGCGGTCGACTGAGCCCGGAGAATCGGAAGAATGCCCGGCCTGCCCCGTGACCTCGTCGAACGGCTCTACACCGCGCCGCCGGACGGCTTCGTCGCCGCCCGCTCCGAGGCGGTCGCCGCGGCCCGGGCCGCCGGTGACCCGAGCACCGCCCGGGAGATAGCCAAGCTGCGCAAGCCGACCGTGGCGGCCTGGCTGGTGAACCTGCTGGCGCTGCGCCGCCCGGAGCTGATGGCCGACCTGGTCGAGCTCTCCGCCGCGCTCCGGGGCGCACAGCGGGAACTGCGCGGTGACCGCCTGCGGGAACTCTCCGCCCAGCGGCGGGGCGTGGTGGGCGCGCTGGTCGGCCAGGCCCGGGCGCTCGCCGAGGAGGAGGATCCCCGACTGGCTGCCGGAAAGCTGCCGCTGGCCGAGGTGGAGGCGACGTTGAACGCGGCGCTGGCCGATGTCGAGGTCGCCGAGCAGGCCCGGTCCGGCCGGCTGGTCCGGGCGGCGAGCTACGCCGGCTTCGGCGAGGTACCCCGGCCGCAGTTGCGACTGATCGTCGGCGGCCTGGACGCCGACGAGCTGACCGAAGGCGCCGTCGATGAACTGGTCGAGGATGCCACCGAGGCCGCCGTCGCCGAGGCCACGGAGGCGGGCCGGGAGACCCGGACCGGTGCGGCGGGTCGGGCGGCGGCGCGCGGCCGACGTACCGGAGGCGGGGCGGGGGGACCGGGTGGTGCCGGTGGGCAGCGGAGCACCTCGACCGCCGAGCGGGCAGCCGCCCGGGCTGCCCGGGCCGAGGAGTCTGCCCGGGCAGCCCGCCGTCGTACCCTCGATCGGGCGCTGGCCGAGGCGCGTACCCGGCAGGAGCGGGCCGAGGCGGAGCTGGCGGCGGCGGTGGCGGCCGAGCGGGACGCCGCCGCCGCGCTGACCGCGATCGAGTCCGAACTTGCCGAACTGGAGCGGCGGCGGGCCGCCGCCGAACAGGAGTCCGGGCGGCGCAAACTGGCGAGGCGGGCCGCCGAGCGGGGAGCGGTCGCCGCCCGGCGCCGGGCCGGCGAGGTGCAGGCGGCGGTCGAGGCGATGGCGGAGGACGGCGACGACACGCCCTGAGGCGCGCGCCGCCGTCACCGATTTCCGGCCGGCCGATGCACGCCCGGGCGCCCGGCTCTTCCTCGGCGTCGAGCCGGACACCGGTGGCAGCGCGACCGTGCTGGCCGGAGAGCCGTGCGCGGGGCGCGACCCGAAGGTCGTGCCTGGCCGGTAGGGCGTGCCGGCTCGGTCGGGCCGGGAGGCGCCCGGCGAGTCGTTCCGGCGCGGCTGGCGGTCGGGGCTGCCGAAATCCCGGTCCGCGAGGCAGACTCAACCGGGTGACGCGGGCACAACCCGGAACTCAGACCGGAAGGCAGTGTCGTTGACCCCCGAGCAGGCCGCCGGCGCGGCCAGGCCGACCGTGCTGAAGTTGGGCAGCGCCTTCATCGAGTGTCCCCGCACGCTGCGCCGGGCGCGCCAGATGGGCATCTCCGGCTGGGCATTCCTGGTGACCGGTCGCGGTGCGGTCCTCGGTGACGTACGGACCGAGACCGTGGCCGCCGCGATCGGCATCCTCTCGCCGGACGCGGTCGCCGACGGCTGGGAGACCGCCGTCCGGGTGGCCACCCCGAGCGCGGTGGCCGAGGTCAGCCGGGCCGAGTGCTGCCGCTGGGGGATCGACTACCTGGCCGGCTTCCCGCCGCTGGCCCGGCTGATCGAGTTGGTCGAGCCGGTCGTGGTGGCGGCCGACGCCACCGGGATGCCGCTCTTCGCGGCCTGGCGGGGCATGCCGGTGCCGGCGGACGCCGCCCCGGCCGCCCGGGCGGCGGTGCTGCTGCACCTGCTCTTCGAGTACTACTCCGGCGCCAGCCTGATGGCGGTACGCGCGGCTGGTATGACGGCGATGGAGGTCATCCTCGCCGGTCCGGAGGGCGAGTCCGGCGCGGTGACGTACGGCTGGTCGCCGCCGTACCCGCCGGTCGGGCCGCTGGTCCGGCGGCGGCTCTGGGCCGAGTCGGTGACCGACCGGATCGTGGCCCAGGCGTACGGGGTGCTCGACCCGGCGGAGCGGGTGGAGTTGGTCAGCCTGCTCGGCGCCGCGCTGACCGGGGTGCGGATGTCGCCGCCCAACCTGGACTGACCACACCCTCCCCGGCCAACTGGTCCCGTCGGGCCGAGTGCACGCGATCGCCGTGGTTCCGCCCACCCTCGACGGAACCACGGCGCCGGTCCGCACCCCCGTCCGCGGGCGGTGGTGGCCCGTGGGGTCAGGACCAGCGGAACAGCTTCGCGGCCAGCGCGCCGAAGAGCGCGGTGGAGCCGACCAGCACCGCCAGGTGCAGTGGCTGCGGCGAGTCGCCGGTCCAGGTGTCCTGGAGTGCCTGGGAGGCGGCGCCCAGCGGGGTCACGTCGGCGACCCGGCGTACCGCCTCCGGCATCAGCGGGCCCGGGGTCCAGACTCCGGCCGCGAAGAGCATCGGGTAGTAGATCAGGCTGCCGATGCCCGTCGCGGCCCGGCTCGTCGGAGTGAAGGCGGCGACCAGCAGGGCCAGCGTCACCATCGAGGCCGAGCCGAGCACGAAGGCGGTGAGCAGTCCGGGTACGTTCGGCCGGGCCTCGATCCCGAAGACCAGCCGACCGGCGAGCAGCGCCAGCACGGAGCCGGCGAGCAGCGCGGCCACGTTGACCGCCAACTGTGCCACCAGCAGCCGGATCGGCGAGACCGGCGTGGTGGAGAGCCGGCGCAGTACACCCTTCTCCCGGTCGGCGGCGAGCGTGTTCAGCAGGTTGACCAGGGCGACGGTGCCGATCGCCAGGGCCAGGGTGATCGGCAGGTAGAACTCGATCGGCTTCCGTCCGCCGATGTCCGCGTTCGGCTCGTTGAATCCCGGCATGGCGCTGCCGAGGATCAGGACCAGGGCGGCGGGGAAGATCACCGCGAAGAAGGAGCCCAGCGGGTCCCGGACGAAGAGCTTCGCCTCGGTGACGACCAGCTTGCCGGTGCTCCGGCCGGCGGTACGGCCTCGGCGCCCCCGGCCGGTGGCGCCGGACGGGACGGGTTCGGGACGGGCGGAGGCATTCATCAGGGTTCCTCGATCCTTCGGTTCGGGCGGGTAGGAGGGCCGGGTCAGTTCGGGCTGCTGGCGGTCGAACCGGTCAGGGCGAGGACGGCGTCCTCCAGGGTGGGGCGCTCGACGCCGGGCACGTCGGCCCGGGCCACCAGCTCAGCCGGGGTGTCGATCGCGACCACCTCACCGGCCCGGATCACGGCCAGCCGGTCGCAGAGCCGCTCGGCCTCGTCCATGAAGTGGGTGACCAGGACGACGGTCACACCCCGGTCCCGGACCTCCCGGACGAGCTGCCAGGTGTCCCGGCGGGCCTGCGGGTCCAGCCCGGTGGTCAGCTCGTCGAGTACCGCGATCCGGGGGTTGCCGACCAGGGCGAGCGCGACGGAGAGCCGCTGCTTCTGCCCGCCGGAGAGCTTGCCGAACACCGTGTTCCGCTTCGCCGCCAGCCCCAGCTCGTCCATCAGCGCCCGCCAGTCGGCCGGCTCGGCGTAGAACGAGCTGTACAGGTCAAGCGCCTCCCAGACCTTCAGCCGGTCCGGCAGGTGGCTCTCCTGGAGCTGGATGCCGACCTGGCGGCGCAGCGCGGCGCGGTCCCGGGCCGGATCCAGCCCGAGTACCCGGATCGTTCCGCCGTCGGCCCGGCGCAGCCCGGTCAGGCACTCGACGGTGGTGGTCTTGCCGGAGCCGTTGGGGCCGACGATCCCGAAGATCTCTCCGGCCGATACCTCGAAGGAGACGTCGCGGACCGCGACCTGGTCGCCGTACCGCTTGTGCAGGTTGCCGATCTCGATGACTGTCATGCCAAAAACGCTAGGAATCCCGGCCGTTACCCGGAATGCGTCCACCCGCCCGGCCGGGGTGCAGGTAACTACACCCCGGCCGGGCGCCTGGCAGCAGTCCGCCCGAGGCGCCGGGCGGCCAGACTTGACGCATGTCGCGCCGGTACGGTCTCGCGTTCGTCCGTAACCTCGCCCAGGCCGGGCTGGGTCTGCTCGGCCTGGGGATGTCCGTACTGCTGGTGGCGGCGGCCACCCTGGTCGTGCCGTACCTGCCGGCGGCCCGGGCCGGCAAGCGGCTGGCCGATCTGGGCCGGCGGCTGGCCGGGCGCTGGGGCGGCGTGCCGATTCCGGTCGAGCAGCGTCCGGGACCGCCGGTGCCGCGGCGCAGGGCAGACGGCTGGTACGTCTACGAGAACGAGCTCTACCGCTCGCCCCGGCTGCCGGCGTACCTGATGGAGATCACCTGGCGCGGCGAGGACCCGGCGCTGCTCCGCGAGTGGGTCTGGCTGCACCTCACGCCCTTCGCCGGCGGTCTCGGCACGCTGGTCCCGCCGGTGCTGGCCGGTGCCGGGGTCGGGCTCGGCGCGCTCGGGCTGACCGGCGGCACGGCCCCGGTCGTCGGCTCGCCGCCGCTGGCGCTGGCGCTGCCGGTCGGGCTGGCGCTGGTCGCGCTCGGTTTCGCCGTCGCGCCGCTGACGCTGCGGCTGCACGCCCTGTGGAGCCGGTTGCTGCTCCAGCCGGCGGAGCGGTCCTGGTGGCACCGGTCGAGGCTGGCCGGCTGGACGACGCGGCGGTCGTCCGCTGCCTGGCACGGTGCCGGGCTGGTCGGTCTCGGGGCCGCGGCGTTCGGCGGCTTCCTGCTGAACCTGGTGACCTTGCTGGGCGCCTGGACCGCCCTGTCGCCGCAGGTGTCCAAGCTGACCCGAACGCTGGTGACCCGCTACCGCCGGTACGTCCACACCTGGGCCGGGGTCACGATTCCGGAGCCGTACCGGCCCTTTCCCACGCTGCCCCGGCCCGAGGAGGACGGCCGCTACCGGGTCGGCCGTACCCTGCACGCCGACCGGTCGTCGGCGATCCGCGCCCAGGCGTGGGAGTGGACCTTCACCGATCCGGCGTTCTGGCGGGACCAGCTCTGGATGGCCACCAACCCGCTGCTCGGGGCGCTCGGACTGGTCCCCGCCGCGCTGATCTCGCTGGGGTTGTTCGGGCTGGTCGGGCAGCCGATCTGGTGGGCGCCCTGGGCCGTGCCGCTGGGACTGTTCAGCGGGGAGTGGGTCACGCCGTGGTACCTCTGGTACGGCGTGACGTACCTCTCGCCGGACCTCGGCGGAATTCCCGGCTGGACCAGCGTGCTGCTCGGCCTGGCGATGGCCGGCCTTGGTGTGCTGCTCGCCCCGGCCCTGCTCCGGCTGCGCCTGCGGTACGACCGGCTGCTGCTCGCCCCGACCCGGTCGGCCGAGCTGGCGCTGCGGGTACGGCGACTGACCGAGACCCGGGCCGACGCCGTCGACACGCAGGCGGCCGAACTGCGCCGGATCGAACGGGACCTGCACGACGGGGCGCAGGCCCGGCTGATCGCGGTCGGGCTCAGCCTGGCCGGGGTGGAGCGGCTGATCGAGGAGGATCCGTCCGCCGCGCAGGCGATGGTGGCCCAGGCCCGGTACGCCTCGGCGACCGCGCTGACCGAACTGCGGGACCTGGTCCGGGGCATCCATCCGCCGGTACTCGCCGAGCGGGGTCTGCCGGACGCGCTCCGGGCCGTGGCGCTGGACAGCCCGGTCCCGGTACGGGTGACCGGGGAACTGCCGGGCCGGCTCGACGCGCCGGTGGAGTCGGCGGCGTACTTCTGCGTGCTGGAGGCGCTGGCCAACGCCAGCCGGCATGGCGGTGCGAGCATGGTGGAGATCGACATCGCGCACACCGGTACGGTGCTGCGGATCACGGTCGTCGACGACGGTCGGGGCGGCGCCGATCCGGCCCGGGGCACCGGGCTGCGCGGCGTGCGGCGTCGGCTGGGCGCGTTCGACGGGATACTCACCGTGCGCAGCCCGGTCGGCGGCCCGACGCTGGTGACGGTGGAGATCCCCTGCCCACGCCCCGGGTAGCGCAGACGGCTTCGCCGGGTAGCGGAGGCGACCGGGTCAGGCCGAGGCGGTGCCGGTCGGCCGGGAGCGCAGCTCGGCCACGTAGTCGTCGGGCGCACCGGCCTTCTCCGCCGCGTTGGCGATCTCCGACAGGTACCACGCGGTGGGCAGCCCGCCCTCGTAGCCGGCGAAGACGTAGACCCAGGCGGTGATCTCGCCGTCCAGGGTGACCACCCGGACGTGCAGCTTCCGGTACGTGCCGGAGGCCACCCCCTCGACCTCGTCGAGTTGGGCGGCGTCCCAGGAGTGCACGTCGTAGAGTGCGACGAAGACCCGATCGCCGGGCGACTCGACGATGGTGGTGACGGCGCCCTCCCAGCCGATCACCCCCTCACCGGCGAAGGTGAGCCGCCAGCCTTCCAGCCAGCCGGTGCCCACCATCGGTGAGTGCGGGCAGTAGGCACGCATCCGGGCGGGATCGAGGTTTGAGCCGTACGCGGCGTAATGACGCACGGCGATGACGATAGCCCGGTGGAGGGGTGGGGGAGAATACGACCGTGCGTGTCGGACGGGTTCTGCACAAGATTGTCACTGGAAGCATCGACGGAGGGCGAGCACTGTGAGCCGGATTGTGATCATCGGCGGGGGGCCGGCCGGCTACGAGGCGGCGCTGGTCGCCGCCCAGTTGGACGCCGACGTGACGGTGGTCGAGGCCGACGGGGCGGGCGGGGCGTGCGTGCTGCACGACTGCGTACCGTCGAAGACCTTCATCGCCAGTTCCGAAGTGGTGACCGGATATCGGGACACCGAGGAGTTCGGGGTGCACTCGGACGGGCTGGACGCGATCACCGTCGACGCGTCGACCGTCCACGGCCGGGTCAAGCGGCTCGCACTCGCCCAGTCCGCCGACATCCAGGCAAAGCTGATCAAGGCCGGCGTGACCTTCGTCTCCGGTCGGGCCCGGCTCGGCGAGGACACGCTCGGTCACACCCACCGGGTGCTGGTGACCCCGTCGGACGGTGACTCCACGTACTCGATGGACGCCTCGACCGTGCTGATCGCCACCGGCGCCACCCCGAGGGTGCTGCCCACCGCGGTCCCGGACGGCGAGCGGATCCTGGATTGGCGCCAGGTCTACGACCTGACCGAGCTGCCGGAGCGGCTGATCGTGATCGGCTCCGGCGTCACCGGCGCCGAGTTCGCCAGTGCCTACCTGGCGATGGGGGTGCAGGTGACCCTGGTCTCCAGCCGCGACCGGGTGATGCCGCACGAGGACCCCGATGCCGCGATGGCGATCGAGCAGGTCTTCCGGGCCCGGGGGATGGAGATCCTCAACAACAGCCGGGCGAACGCGGTCCGCCGCTCCGGCGACGGGGTGGAGGTCGAACTCGCCGACGGCAGGGTGGTGTCCGGCTCGCACGCGCTGATGGCGGTCGGCTCGATCCCCAACACCGCCGACCTCGGCCTGACCGAGTACGGCGTGACGGTGGCACCGGGCGGCTACGTCAGCACCGACCGGGTCTCCCGGACCAACGTGCCCGGCATCTACGCCGCCGGTGACTGCACCGGGGTACTCCCGCTGGCCAGCGTCGCCGCCATGCAGGGCCGGATCGCAATGTGGCACGCGCTGGGCGAGGCGGTCTCGCCGCTGCGGCTGCGTACCGTCGCCGCCAACGTCTTCACCGATCCCGAGCTGGCCACGGTCGGGGTGTCGCAGAACGAGGTGGACTCCGGGCGGGTACCGGCCCGCCAGGTGATGCTGCCGCTGGCCGGCAACGCCCGGGCCAAGATGGCCGACGTGCGGGACGGGTTCATCAAGCTGTTTTGCCGGCCGGCCAGCGGGCAGGTGGTCGGCGGTGTCGTGGTGGCGCCGAAGGCCAGCGAGCTGATCCTGCCGATCACGATGGCGGTGGAGAATAATCTCACCGTCGACCAGTTGGCGATGACCTTCACCATCTATCCCTCGCTGTCCGGTTCGATCACCGAGGCGGCGCGGCAGTTGATGCTGCACGGGCTGGAGTAGCGGCTCCGGCGGCTCTTCGGGGGGGCTCCGGGCGGGTGGTACGGATAGCTTCGCGGGGCGGTGGTGGCGCGGCCGGCGGCGTACCGTTGTCGGCGCGCGAGCCGTATCCCGTCGGGTCCCCCGTTCCCGGTGGTCGAAGCGGTTCGCCACCGGGCCGCCGGCGGGTCCCGCGCCGGCGGCCCTCCTAATCGGCGAGCCCGCCACCGGTGATCAAGGCACCGAGCAGAAGCTACGAACTTCTTCGTGGCCGAGGTCAACCGCAGCACCTGACCGGCCAGATTCCGGCCCGGGTCTCTGTCGATCCGGGCCGGTGGTCGCGCTTACGTGCCGTAGGGCTCCATCGCGACCGAGACCTACGTGCCGTGGGTGATGTCGCTGGCTGCCCGGACGATCAGGCGGCGCGCGTCCTCGCCGACCGCCGCCTGCTCCCACAGCCGATCAACCACCCTGGCGTGCGCGTCGGCGTCATCGCCGCGATAGGTGATCTCACCGAGGAAGGTGTCGACGATCGCCAGGTCGTCATACAGCTGGACGGCATGCTGGGGTGCGGTGGTTAGCGGCACACCCATCGGGACGATGCCGAACCGGATGTTGGGCAACCCGACGATCGTTTGAAGCCGGTCGAGCTGTCCGCGCATGACGTCCGGCGGGCAGAGCAACCACCGAAGCACGGGCTCGGCCAGCAGGAACTCGAACTGCTTCGTGGTGTCGTACAGATATGCCTGGCGCTGCATCCTGGCGGCCACGGCCTCATCGACGTCGGCGACGGTGAGATCGTGCAGGTCGACCATCTCGCTGAGCACGCGACGGGCGTACTCGGCGGTCTGGAGCAGCCCTGGCATGTAGACGGTCTCGAAGTGCCTGACCAGCCGGGCGTTCCGGACGAGTTCGTTGTAGCTGGCCTGCACGGCGACCTGACCGCGCCGCATCCGACGCTTCCAGTCGTGGCGGGCGGTTTGCGCTTCGCCGAGCAGGCGGATGAGGTCATCCGCTTCGGCCTCGGCGTTGCAGGCCGAAGCCCAGGCAGCGAGGTCCACCGCCGTCGGCATCTGCTTGCCGTTCTCGATGCGGGACACCTTCGACGGCTGCCACCCGGCACGCTCCGCCAGATCCTTGCCGGACAGGCCCGCCCGCGTACGCAGGGAACGCAGGCGGGCCGCCAGTCCGTCAGGCTGGGCCAGCCACTCTTCGATCGGGTTCACCTGGCTCCTCAAGCAGCGGCGCTAGGGGCTGGGTCCGGGGTGCTGTGCCGAACCGCCAGATCCCACCATGCCTGCGCCTGCGCCACGATCAGAGGATCGGCAACCAACTCGTTGCGGGTCCGATGGCCGTCACCGTCGAACATCATCATGATCAGCAGTTCGGAGTCCAGAAGCCACCAGTCGACGTCCCCGGCGGCTGGAAGCAGGCCGATGGCGTGCGCCTGAGTCCGAGTCATGTACCGGATCGTCTCACCGGCCGCTGTGTTCCACTGGCCGGCCCACCGCTCCCACCGCTGGTAGTCGGTGGGCAGGTCCTCATGGACACGCACCCGCTCGACGTGCTTGCCGGCCACAGTCAGCTCGGCGATCTGCTCGAACCACGAGCGCAGCCCTGGCACCTCGGTTGGAGGTTCGGGCTGCCCGGCGACGAACTTTGCCACCGTCGCCTCCTCCTCCGGCTCAAGGTAGACCGGCTGTAGCTCCAACCTGCGGGCGGTACGTGTGAAGGTCCGCAGGTGCTCGGCGAACTCGACATCAGTGAGCAGGGTGGGCATGCTCAGTCCAGCTTCCGGAGCCGATCGAGGACGGCCGCAGGCACGAACACGCCATCCTCGTTTTCGGCGAGGTTGCGGAGCTGGGCGCGGGTGGCGTCATCGAGTTTGATCCCCTGAACTACGTAGCCGCCGTCGGTGCGGTACAGCGCCGGGCATCCGCCACCCCCTGACCCGGGGTCCTTCCACATGAACTCCAACTCGCGCATCGTGATCCTCCTCGCGGTCACTCTCGTGCAGGGCGACACCGATGCTTCCACCTCGCGCACGTGCCCGCAATTGCCACATCGGGACCGGGACAATGTGCCAATGATTGCACGGCGCCGTCATCTGAATCCAACAATTGCGCGCAATTGCTTGACAGTCAACCTAGGCAAGGCGGAGCATCGGTCCAGGGCACGGCGTGACAACCCCGCGGCAACCGGCACCCGAGTCACGTCCGCCCGGCCGGCCCGGCCTTCCTGTGTCCCAACCCGAGCATCCCGGGATGGCGCCGGCTCAGGTTGAGAGTGGCGCTCCGCGACTGGTTTCCGGGGCGCCACGACCCGACGGGAAGGGTGCGACGTGGACAAGGTCATGGCCCGGTTGCGGGCCGACCTCCAGATCGAACGCCAGCACCGGGGCGGTGGCCGGTGCACCGAGTGCGCGCCCCGGGGCGGATGCATGCGGCTGCTCGGCGCGGTTCGCCGCCGCGTCGACCGGGCGGAGAGCACCGGCGGAATCAGGCACGGCCTCGGGAGGCTGGTGTGATCCGGATGGTGCGGCGCTGGCTGACCATGGAGTGGCCGGTGCCGGTCGAGTGCGCGTTCGCGCGCCTCGTGCTCGGCGCGCACGCGCTGCGGGAGTGTGGCCGGTGCGGGCCGGATGGCTGCCCGCTCTGGTCGTGGGCGGCCGAGGTCCACCGCCGGGAGCACGCGGTACGGGTGCTGCTCGGCGGGACGCTGCCGGCGGCCGTGACGGCCCGGGACGTACGCGCGGCCCTGGACCGGATCCGGTGAGCGTGCCCGAGTCGGCGCCGGGCCTGGCCATCGACTGGGCGTGGGCGACCATCACCAACCACGCCGAGGGACGCGAGTGCGGCGGCTGCCGGGGCACCTGGTGCCCGACCGCCGAGTGGGCGCTGTGGGTCGTCATCACCGACCGGGTCGTGCCGGCCGCCCGCCGCCGGCTCGTCACGGTGGTGGCGCGGCAGGTGATGACGGCGCACTGGCCGCGCGGGGTCGACGGCTGCCGGCCGTGCGGCCTGCCGGACTGCGGGCGGATGGCGCTGGCGGCGACGTGGTTGGAGTGGTCCGGGACGACTACCTGCCGCCGTCGGTCCAGGCGCGGCGGCCGACGGCGGTCCCGACGGATGAGGACCTGCGCCGGATCACCGGCATGGACTGAGATCACTTTAGGCGACAAGGTTCGCGAACATACTTCCCCTCTCTGAACGGAGTGCCGAGTGCGTAATCCATCGGGTTATCAGGCTGCGTCGAGGGCCGCAAGACGAACGGCGACAGCCGGTGTCATGGCTGCGGTAATGGTGGCCGTCCTCCTACAGATCGTGTCGCCGGCTCAGGCGACGAACTTCGGTGCGACCACCTGCGGAGGCGATCCGCGAAACTGTGTCAGCTTGGGCAACAACGCGTACCACGTCGTCAGGTGGGAGGGTGACCAGGACATTGCCGGAATCGGTCCGTCGCTGTGGTGGTCGGTGAACAATGTCTACAACCCGACAGGCATGGTGGTCTACGAGGACAACGCCGATCCTCTACCGGACGTCAGAGTATGGGATGAGCCATACGGGCCAAACGAAATCCTCGGATGGGTGGAGTGCCCGACGGACAACACCGGAACAGGCGGCAGCGGAGCTGCTCGCTGGTGCCGGGGTCAGATCCTGCGCCTCAACTCCACATACGCGGCCGACTTTGACACCGAGGCCGAGCGTCGGCGGATCACCTGCCACGAGCTGGGACACACGGTCGGCCTACGACACTCGGCGTCGACCGCGACCTGCATGTACACCTACCCGACTGCGGCGACCACGACCGGGCTGGACGCGCACGACCTTGGCCACATCAACAGTCAATACTGAGAGGGCACACGAAAGATGAACCAGTCACGGATTATCCGGCTCGCGATAGGAGCCGTGTGCGCTGCGCTGCTCACAATTACCACTGCGGCATGCGCAAGGCAGTCGGGTCCGCAAAGCACGCCGGCCGGAGCCGTAGCGACGACGACGCCTGTCACGGCCAGCCTGGATGTACACCGCCCTGACGCCGTCGCCGCCCTCAAGACTTTCGCGCTCGGGGAGGCAGCGCTCCCGGCGTCGTACTACAAAAGCGTTTCCGAGGGCGTCCAAGCGTCGGGGGCCGTCGTGGTGGCCGAGGTTGCTGACGTGAAGATAACTCGCATATTCCGGGGTGAGCATCCGGAGGACGTCTTTCAGATGATCGGCGTGGTACTCAACGTCCACGACGTCGTACATGGTCGGCTGCCGGCGGAATTTGCCGATCAACTAATCATTGAGTTCATGGGACGCGCCACCGACGAGCGAGTCGACTCGCTGAAGTCGCGGTTGTCGGGGTCACAGGGGCTGTGGGCCATTCGGCGTAAGGGTGACCCTCGGCCGGGGGGCGCGCCGATCCCGGTCACGCCCGAGGAACGGCAGTACTTCCTCACCATCTCCCCGCAGGGCCTGTTCGTCCAGGGCGCAACCGCCGTCGAGACGCCGCTCGCGGAATCCGTCAGCGGTGACATGGCTGCGGAAGGTCGCCGGTACGCACGGTTGAGCGAGCTGGTCGGCGCCGTGCGCAACCTGGCGTAGACGGGGCTGCCCCACCACACCCACGGCACGATCAGGCGGCCGTCCACAGGCGCCCCAGATATCCACAGCTCGGCAGCCACCGTGGTACCCGGTCGCGGCAACGGTCGGGCAGGCTGCTGGTGTCGTCGTAGCCACCCTCCGGCCGCCGGCCACAGCCCGATGCAGGTGGGGCAGGCCGGATCGGAAGGCACCGACCAGCAAGAAGCGGGCCCCGACCTCGGGAATGAGGTCGGGCCCGCAACGTACGGAACGGAGGTCAGGCGTCGGTGTCCTGCCGGTTCGGGACCACGTACACCCCGAGCGCGCCGGGCACGGCCAGGGCCAGGGTGACCGCCTCGGTGGAGGTGATCACGTCGTCGCCGCTTCGCCGCCGGGTCGAACAGCAGCAGCGGGTAGAGCAGGAGCGAAACAGGCCGGAGGAACCGGCAGCAGTGTATGCGGAGAACGAACCCGGCCCT
The DNA here is from genome assembly GCF_053764795.1 of Plantactinospora sp. DSM 117369. Taxonomy (NCBI): domain Bacteria; kingdom Bacillati; phylum Actinomycetota; class Actinomycetes; order Micromonosporales; family Micromonosporaceae; genus Plantactinospora; species Plantactinospora sp. DSM 117369. Next base: position 1,016,892 of record NZ_CM132446.1, read on the forward strand.
GCCCGGCCGCCGGTCCGTTCTCCGGCCAGGCATGGCAGATTTGCGCGTGCCGCCGGCTACCTGGCGCTGCTCCTGGCCATCTTCCTGTTCGCCGAGCTGAGCATGACAGCGGCGATGTTCACTGGTACCGACTTCGACGATGCCGAGCGGACCGGTCAGGCGACCGTGCGCTCCTGTGAGCGGTACGGGCCGGTCGGCCACGGGTTCGGTTACTGGGCCGAGTGCCGTGCCGAAGTCGTCTGGAGCGACGGGGACCGTGAGGTGCTAACCCCCGGCAAGCGGGGCTTCTTCAGCGTGGACGAGGTGGGTACCACGGTCACCATCGGTGATCTCGGCTACAGCCGGGGTGGGCGGTCGCTCGCCCGGGAGGAGCGCCCACCCCGCCCGCTCGCCACGGTGGTGGCCGCCGCCTTCGCGATGATCGCCGTGTTGCTCGCCCTGGCGATGCTGTGGGTGCTCTGGGACAGCCTGCGGACGGGCGTACGCAGGCTCGTGCGAGTCAGGCCGACAGATCCCGGGGGCCCGCACCGGCCAGCCCCCGTCAGCCGTGACAGAGATCGACGAGTTTGACAGCCGGCGGACTCGCCGAGGCAACTGAAAGGCTTGCTGACCTGGAGTCCGATCGGGAATTGGCGATCATGCGTCGTCGCCGTGTTACGCGGGCGCAACGAGATCGGCGTAACGTCAGGTCATGGCGGACTTGTTCGAGGACTACCGCCTCGGGCCCGGCTGGGACGAGATGTTCGACGCGCCCGGGATGCCTCGGGACGCGTACGAGGCGCTGCATGCCACCCTGCAACCGCTGTCCAGCGTCGAGCTGCGGGTCCGGGCCGACGTGCTCGCCCGGGCCTTCCTCGACCAGGGGATCACCTTTGCGCTCAAGGGCGTCGAGCGGCCGTTCCCGCTGGACATCGTGCCCCGGATCATCGCCGCCGGCGAGTGGCGGGTGGTCGAGGCCGGAGTCGCCCAGCGGGTACGGGCCCTGGAGGCGTTCCTTGCCGACATCTACGGCGCCGGCCAGGTGCTGGCCGACGGGGTGGTGCCGCGCCGGGTGGTGGTGACCAGCGCGCACTTCCACCGGGAGGCGGCCGGGATCGTCCCGCACAACGGGGTACGCATCCACGTCGCCGGAGTCGACCTGGTCCGCGACGAGCGGGGCGACTTCCGGGTGCTGGAGGACAACGTCCGGGTCCCGTCCGGGGTCAGCTACGTGATGGAGAACCGCCGGGCGATGGCGCACGTACTGCCCGAGGTCTTCGCCGCGACCCGGATCCAGCCGGTCGAGTCGTACCCGGGGCAGTTGTTGCGGGCGCTGCGCGCGGCGGCGCCGGTCGGGATCACCGACCCCACGGTGGTGGTGTTGACCCCCGGCGTGCACAACTCGGCCTACTTCGAGCACGCCCTGCTGGCCCGCGAGATGGGCGTCGAGCTGGTCGAGGGTCGAGACCTGGTCTGCGTGGGTAACGAGGTCGCCATGCGGACCACCGCGGGCGAGCAGCGGGTCGACGTCATCTACCGGCGGATCGACGACGAGTTCCTCGACCCGGTGCACTTCCGGGCCGACTCGGTGCTCGGGGTGGCCGGGCTGCTCAACGCGGCCCGGGCCGGCCGGGTCACCATCGCCAACGCGGTCGGCAACGGGGTCGCGGACGACAAGCTGCTCTACTCGTACGTCCCGGAGCTGATCCGCTACTACCTGGCCGAGCAGCCGATCCTGTCCAACGTGGAGACGTACCGGCTGGAGGACCCGGAGGTGCGCGAGCACGTCCTCGGCCGGCTCGACGAACTCGTGCTCAAGCCGGTTGACGGCTCCGGCGGCTCCGGCATCGTGATTGGCTCGCAGGCGACCGACGAGGAACTGGCCGAGCTGCGGCACCGGATCGCCGTCGACCCGCGCGGCTGGATCGCCCAGCGCGAGGTGGCGCTCTCCATGGTGCCGACCCTGGTCGGCAACCGGCTGCGGGCCCGGCACGTCGACCTGCGGCCGTTCGCGGTGAACGATGGGCAGCGGGTCACGGTGCTGCCGGGCGGGCTGACCCGGGTGGCGCTGCCGGAGGGCGCTCTGGTGGTCAACTCCAGCCAAGGCGGCGGCTCCAAGGACACCTGGATACTCGCCGAGCCGGCCTCCGGGCTGAGCCCGGTGGACCTCACCTCGGGAATCGAGACCTCGGGAATCGAGCCGGCCGACCCGGACGGGTCGCCGCCGGCATCGGTGCCGGCGCCGCGCAGCCCGGACCCGGGCCCGGACGCCGGCCTGGTCGGCGTGCAGCAGCAGCAACAGCAGCAGTCCGCCCGGGACGGCAGCGGGTCGGAGCGGTCGCGGTGCTGAGCCGGATCGCCGAGTCGCTCTACTGGATCGGCCGGTACGTCGAGCGGGCCGAGGACACCGCCCGGATCCTCGACGTGCACCTGCACCGGATGCTCGCCGACCCCTGGGTGGACGAGGCGACCGCCTGCCGCTCCCTGCTCACCGTGATGGGGGTCGGGCCGCTGGAGCAGCCGGCCACCGCCAACCGGGTGGTCGGGGTGCTCGGCCTCGACGAGGAGAACCCCAGTTCCGTGGTCGGTGCCCTGGCGGCGGCCCGGGAGAACGCCCGAGGCGCCCGGGAGACCATCTCGGCCGACATGTGGGAGTGCCTCAACTCGACCTGGCACGGCCTGCCGGCCGTCCGGCGCCGGGCCGAGCAGCAGGGCGTACACGCGTTCTTCCGGTGGGTCCGGGAACGCTGCGCGGTGATGGCCGGGCTGACCGACGCCACCATGAGCCGGGACGAGGGCTGGCTCTTCCTGGTACTCGGCCGCAGCGTCGAACGGGTCGACATGACCGCCCGGCTGCTCTCCACCCACGTACGCGCCGGCGGCAGCATCCCGTCCTGGCTGACCCTGCTGCGCTCCTGCGGCGCCTGGGAGACGTTCCTGCGCACCTACCGCGGCTCGCTCGACGACCGGTACGCCGCCGAGTTCCTGCTGCTCGACCGGCTCTTCCCGCGCTCGGTCTTCGCCGCGCTCTCCCGGGCCGAGGCGTGCCTGCGCGAGCTGGAACCGACCGGCGGCCCGGGCCGGCCCGGCCGGACCGGGGTCTCCACCGACGCGCAGCGGATCATCGGCCGGGCCCGGACCGGCCTGGAGTTCCGGGCCGCCGACGAGCTGATCGGCGACCTCGCCGCGGTGCTGGCCGGGCTGGAACGCACCTGCTCACAGGTGAACGACGCGGTCTCCCGTCGCTACTTCCGGCAGACGTCGGCGGTGGCCTGGCTGCCGGAGGCGGTGGCGTGACCGGGACCGGGTGCGACGGCGGAGTAGTGCGGCGGGCGAGGAAGGGGACGCGATGACGGTGGGCAGTTGGCGGTTGAAGATCCGGCACCAGACCGGCTTCAGCTACGCCGGTGCGGTGGCCTCCTCCTACAACGAGGCGCGGATGTCGCCGCGCAACGAGGCCCGCCAGGCGGTGCTGGAGGCGCGGGTGGAGGTGTGGCCGTCGGCCCGGACCTACCGGTACGAGGACTACTGGGGGACCGTGGTGACCGCCTTCGACGTGCACAGCGCGCACGAATCGTTGCAGGTCACCGCCATCTCCACCGTGGAGACACAGGGTCCGGGCGACCAGTTGGCGGCGACCGACGGGGTGGGCTGGGCCGACCTGCGCGGGGCGGAGAGCACGGACCGCTGGTACGAGCTGCTGCTGCCCACCCCGCGTACCGCGCTGGACGAGGAGCTGACCGGGCTGGCCGAGTCCGTCCGGGCCGCCCAGCCGACCCCGCACGCCGCCGCGATGGCGCTCTGCGAGCAGGTCAGGGACGAGGTCGCATACACCTCCGGCGCCACCGGCGTGCAGACCGACGCCGTACAGGCCTGGCGGCAGCGCAAGGGGGTCTGCCAGGACATCAGCCACCTGGTGGTGGGGCTGCTGCGCACCATCGGCATCCCGGCCCGGTACGTCTCCGGCTACCTGCACCCGGCACCCGACGCCGCGATCGGGGACGGCGTGGTGGGGCAGAGCCACGCCTGGGTGGAGTGGTGGGTCGGCCGGTGGACGGCCTTCGACCCGACCAACGGGGTACCGGTCGGCGAGCGGCACGTGGTGGTCGGCCGGGGCCGGGAGTACGGCGACGTACCGCCGCTCAAGGGCGTCTACGCCGGCCCGGCCAACACCGGGCAGGGCGTCGAGGTGACCGTCACCCGACTGCGCTGAGCCGGGGCCGGCCTGCGGTAGGTGCCGCTGCCCTGCGGTAGGCGGCCCGGGCGCTGCGGCAAGTGCCGCTGTGCTGCGCTTGGTCCCGCCGTCCGGCGCTGGTGGCCGGGCGGAAATGGGCTGCGGCGAGGCGGCCGGCCGGAGTACCGTGGCCGCCATGCGCAGCGCGATGAGCGAGACGACGACGCCGGGACACCCCGGCGTGCCGCGCTGACGCAGACCAACTCGTCGACTGGCCCCGGGGCGATCCGCTCCGGGGCTTCGTCGTGTGCACCAGATCGGCGCGGTCCCAGGGCGGAGCAGCCGCCGGGCCGTACCAGATCTGGGAGCTGACATGCACGACCACCGCAGGCTCGGCCGCGAGCTGGAGCTGTTCCACGCCGATCCGCTCTCCGGGGCCGGGCTGCCGGTCTGGCTGCCGGCCGGCGCCGCCGCCCGGCACAGCGTCGAGGAGTACGTCCGCGAGCTGGAACGCCGGGCCGGCTACCAGCACGTCTACTCGCCCCCGCTCGGCAAGCGGGAGCTGTTCGAGCTGTCCGGGCATCTCGGCTACTTCGCCGGCGACATGTTCCCGGTGCTGCGGCTCTCCGACGACGACGAGTTCGTACTCCGTCCGGCCCTCTGCCCGCACCACGCCCTGGTCTACCGGGCCAGGGGCCGGTCCTACCGGGAGCTGCCGCTGCGCATCGCCGAGCTGGGCGGGATGTACCGGCCGGAGCGGTCCGGAGTGCTCGGCGGGCTCAGCCGGGTGCGGGCGATCTCGCTCAACGACGCGCACAACTTCTGCCCGCCGGAGCAGGTCGGCGCCGAGGTCGCCGAGGTGCTGGAGCTGATCCGGGTGGCGCACGCCGCGCTCGGGGTACGCCCGGCGGGGTTCCGGCTGTCGCTGCGCGGACCGGGCGAGAAGTACGTCGGCGACGACGAGGAGTGGCGGCACGCCGAGGACCTGCTCCGGGCGGCACTGTCCGGACTGCCGTACGTCGAGGCGCCCGGGGAGGCGGCGTTCTACGGACCGAAGATCGACATCCAGGTGCGGGACGCGGCCGGCCGGGAGTCGACCCTCTCCACCATCCAGCTCGACTTCGACAAGCCGGCCCGGTTCGACCTCTGCTACGCCGACGCCCGGGGAGGGCGGGCGCGACCGGTGATGGTGCACCGGAGCCTGGTCGGCAGCATGGAGCGGCTCTTCGCGTACCTGATCGAGGTGCACGCCGGAGCCTTCCCGGCCTGGTACGCCCCGGTCCAGGTGCGGGTGCTGCCGGTCGGGCCGGATCAGGTGGCGGCGGCGGAGGCGTTCCGCCGGCACTGCGTACTGGCCGGGCTGCGGGCGGAGCTGGTCGTCGACGGGTCGCTCGGTGCCCGGATCCGGGACGCTGCCCAGCGCCGGGTCCCGTACGCGGCGGTGCTCGGCGCCCGGGAGGTGGCGGCCGGGCAGGTGGCGCTGCGACTGCGGGACGGCCGGGGTGTTGACCCGATGGCGGCGCCGGACGCGTTGGGCCTGATCGCCGGGGTGGTTGCCGGCCGGTCGGCGGAACTCCTACCCTGAGCCGGGCCGGCTGGTGCGGCCAGCATATCTTGTCGATGCCAAGATATGCTGGCCGCCATGAGCGAGGACAGCGCCGCCGGGCGCCCGTACCATCACGGAGACCTGCGGAGGGCGTTGCTCTCCGCTGCCGCGACCGCGATCGAGGAGTCCGGTCCGGCCGGGCTCAGCCTGCGCGACCTGGCCCGCCGGGCCGGCGTCTCGCACGCCGCCCCGGCGCACCACTTCGGCGACAAGGCCGGGCTGCTCACCGCGTTCGCCACCGAGGGCTTCGAGATGCTGGCCGACACGCTGGCCCAGATCCGCCAGGAGTCCGGCGGCAGCCTGCGGGAACTCGGTGTCGGCTATGTCACGTTCGCGGTGCACCACCGGGCCCACTTCGAGGTGATGTTCCGGCCGGACCTCTTCCACCGCGACGACGCCGCACTCACCGCCGCCCAGCAGCGGGCCCGGGCGGCACTCCGGGCCGGTGTGTCCGGTCTGCCGGCGGCACCGGTCGGCCCGGAGGCGGCGCAGACCGAGCTGGCCGCCTGGTCGATCGTGCACGGCTTCGCCACCCTGTGGCTCGGCGGGGCGCTCCGGGGCGACCAGGTCGGCGACGATCCGGAGGCCGCCGCCAGGCTGGTGATCAGCCGGCTCTTCACGACACCCGGTTGAGCCGTCCCCGCCGCTCAGCAGTTGCGGGCGTTCCGCACAGCTCACCTGTTGGCGGTGTTCCCGGCAACTCACCTGTTGGCGGTGTTCCCGGCAGCTCACCAGTTGGTGGGCAGCGGCATCCCCTCGGTGTAGCCGGCGGCGCTCTGCACCCCGACCACCGCGTTGGCGTGGAACTCGGCGAGATCGGCGGCGCCGGCGTACGTGCACGCGCTGCGTACCCCGGCGACGATCTCGTCGATCAGGTCCTCCACCCCCGGCCGGTTCGGATCGAGGTACATCCGCGCGCTGGAGATCCCCTCCTCGAAGACCGCCTTCCGGGCCTGGTCGTACGGGCTGTCCTCGGCGGTACGCGCACTGACCGCCCGCGCCGAGGCCATGCCGAAGCTCTCCTTGTAGCGCCGGCCGTCGGCGTCGGTGTAGAGATCGCCGGGCGACTCGTAGGTGCCGGCGAACCAGGTGCCGATCATCACGTTCGACGCCCCGGCGGCCAGGGCCAGGGCGACGTCGCGCGGATGGCGTACCCCGCCGTCGGCCCAGACGTGCCGGCCCAGTTCGCGGGCGGCGGCCGCGCAGTCGAGTACCGCGGAGAACTGTGGCCGGCCCACCCCGGTCATCATCCGGGTGGTGCACATCGCCCCCGGCCCCACGCCGACCTTGACGATGTCCGCACCCGCCTCGACCAGATCCCGTACCCCTTCCGGGGTGACCACGTTGCCGGCGGCCACCGGTACCGGCGGGTCCAGGCTGCGTACCGCCCGCAGTGCCCGGAGCATCCGCTCCTGGTGGCCGTGCGCGGTGTCCACCACCAGGGTGTCCACCCCGGCCTCGAAGAGCGCGGCGGCCTTGCCGGCGACGTCGCCGTTGATGCCGATCGCGGCGGCGATGCGCAGCCGGTCCTTGCCGTCCAGCGCCGGCCGGTACAGCGTGGCCCGCAGCGCACCCCGGCGAGTCAGCACCCCGACCAGCCGGCCCTCGACGTCGACCACCGGGGCGAGTCGGCGGCGGCCCCGGGACAGCCGGTCGAACCCGGTCCGGGGATCGGCCTCGGCGGGCACGGTGTGCAGTTCCGTGGACATCACATGCCGCAACTGCGCGAACCGGTCCACCCCGACCGTGTCAGCCTCGGTCACCACCCCGACCGGCCGCCCGTCCGGGTCGATCACGATCACCGCACCGTGCGACCGCTTGGGCAACAGGTGGATGGCGTCTCCGACGGTGTCGGTCGGGCCGAGCGTGATCGCGGTGTCGTGCACCAGATGCCGCTGCTTGACCCAGCCGATCACCTCGGCGACCACCTCGATCGGGATGTCCTGTGGCAGTACGGCGAGACCTCCGCGCCGGGCCACCGTCTCGGCCATCCGCCGACCGGCCACCGCCGTCATGTTGGACACCACGATCGGGATCGTGGTGCCGGTCCCGTCGCTGCTGGCCAGGTCGACGTCGAGCCGGGACTCCACGGCCGACCGGACCGGGGCCAGGAAGACGTCGTTGTAGGTCAGATCCTGCGTGGGCTTTCCGCCGGTGATGAACCGCACCTGGCCATCATGCCGGAGGACGATCCACCCGGCCCGGCAGTCCCGCTGGTCACGTGACCGGCCTCTCCGGTTCTCGAAGGTGTCGCCGGGCCCCGGCGGCACCGGTGTCCCCGCTCTCGTCGTCTCCTGGCCGCTTGACCGTCTGGGCTCGCCGTGGGCCGGTGGCGGGGACTCCCGGCCGAGGGTGGACGACGTGTGCCGGACGGGTCAGCTGATGACGCCGTGGGCCGGTGGTGGGGACTCCCGGCCGAGGGTCGACGATGTGTGCCGGCCGGGTCAGCTGATGACGCAGATGACGGCGCCGGCGGTGAGGACTCCGCCGACCTCGGCGGCGAGTTCGCTCACCACGCCGGCCTTGTGCGCGTACAGCGGCTGCTCCATCTTCATCGCCTCCATGACGACGATCAGGTCACCCTCGGCGACCGTGTCGCCGTCGGCAACCGCGATCTTGACGATGGTGCCCTGCATCGGGGAGGTCAGCGCGTCTCCACCGGCGGCGGCCCCGCCCGCCGTAGCGGACCGGCCAGCGCGCCGGGCCGGCCGTCGGGCGGCGGCGCCGGAGGCAACCGGGCCGGCGGCCAGGGCCGTACCCGCGCCGTAGCCGGCGGGGAGGCTGACCTCCAGCCGCTTGCCGCCGACCTCGACCACGACGGTCTCCCGGGCGCCGGCCGGCTCGTCGGCCGGCGTGGCGCCGGTGAACGCCGGCACGGTGTTGTCGAACTCGGTCTCGATCCACCTGGTGTGCACGGTGAACGGCGCGGCGGTGAACGCCGGGTCCCGGACGACGAGCCGGTGGAACGGCAGCGCGGTGGCCATCCCGTCCACCACCATCTCGTCGAGGGCCCGGCGGGCGCGCTCCAGCGCCTCGGCACGGGTCTCGCCGGTGACGATCACCTTGGCGAGCAGGGAGTCGAAGTTGCCGCCGATCACGTCGCCCGCGGCGATCCCGGCATCCACCCGTACGCCGGGCCCGGCGGGAAGCCGCAGCGCGGTCACCGTGCCCGGTGCCGGCAGGAAGTTCCGGCCCGGGTCCTCGCCGTTGATCCGGAACTCGATCGAGTGCCCGCGCGGCACGGGATCGGCGTCGAACCGGAGCTTCTCGCCGGACGCGATCCGGAACTGCTCCCGGACCAGGTCGATGCCGGCGGTCTCCTCGGTCACCGGGTGTTCCACCTGCAGCCGCGTGTTCACCTCCAGGAAGGAGATGGTGCCGTCCGTGCCGACCAGGTATTCCACGGTGCCGGCGCCGTGGTAGGCGGCTTCCCGGCAGATCGCCTTCGCGCTGGCGTGGATCGCCGCCCGCTGCTCGTCGGTCAGGAACGGGGCCGGCGCCTCCTCGACGAGCTTCTGGTGGCGGCGTTGCAGCGAGCAGTCCCGGGTCCCGACCACCACGACGTTGCCATGCTGGTCGGCGAGGACCTGCGCCTCGACGTGCCGGGGCCGGTCCAGGTAGCGCTCGACGAAACATTCGCCCCGGCCGAACGCGGCCAGCGCCTCCCGGGTGGCCGACTCGAAGAGCGCCGGGATCTCCGCCATGGTCCGGGCCACCTTGAGACCCCGGCCGCCGCCGCCGAACGCCGCCTTGATCGCCACCGGCAGACCGTGCTCGGCAGCGAAGGCCAGCACCTCGTCCGGCCCGCCCACCGGCTCGGAGGTGCCGGGCACCAGCGGAGCGCCGGCCCGCTGCGCGAGATGCCGGGCGGTGACCTTGTCGCCCAGGTCGCGGATCGCCTGCGGGCTCGGCCCGATCCAGGTCAGGCCGGCGTTGATCACCGCCGCGGCGAAGTCCGCGTTCTCCGAGAGAAACCCGTAACCCGGGTGTACGGCGTCAGCGCCCGACCGGGCGGCCACGTCGAGCAGCTTGTCGATCCGCAGGTACGTCTCGGTCGCGGTCTCGCCGCCGAGCGCGTACGCCTCGTCGGCGAGGGTGGCGTGCAGCGCGTCCCGGTCCGAGTCGGCGTAGACGGCGACGCTGGCCAGTCCGGCGTCCCGGCAGGCGCGGACGACCCGTACCGCGATCTCGCCCCGGTTGGCGATCAGTACCTTGCGCACGCGGCTGCTCCTCCTCGAATCGCTCCCCACCGTCGCCGGTCGCCAGGGTGGCTGCCAGGGACGTTGCCAGGGGCCATTGTCAACGACCCGGGCCGCCCGCCCGACGGGCGGGGGCGGTGAACCCGGCCGGCCGACCCGCGTCCGGCGCCGCTCCCGACCCGCTCGATACTCGCCTCCCGCCGCCGCCGAGGAGGCGGTGTCGCTGTTGGTCACGACACCAACTACACGCCGTTACCTGGCCGGTCGGCCCATGCCACGGGACGGCGTTGGTAGCTAGTCAATTTTGGTTATTACGCTTCTGGGTGTGTCGGCTACCCGAATGATGATTCTCGGCCTGGTCCGGTGGATGCAACCGGTACACGGCTATGACGTACGTCGCGAACTGCTGAGCTGGAGCGCGGACAAGTGGGCGAACGTCCAGCCCGGCTCGATCTACCACGCGCTGCGCAAGCTGACCGAGGAGGGATTGTTACGGGAGGTGGCCACTGAGCAGGTCGGCGCCCGTCCGGCCCGGGTCACGTACGGCATCACCTCGAAGGGCGAGGACGAGTTCCAGGGCCTGCTCAGGGGCAACTGGTGGAATCTCGGCGACGTCGTCGACCCGTTCTTCGCGGCCTTCTCCTTCCTGCCCGCACTGCCCCGGGAAGAGGCGTCGGCGGCACTGCGTAACCGGGCCCGACTGCTGCGGGCGGTCAACGACAGCCTGCGGGCGGCGATGGAGTCCGGCTGGATGAAGAACGACAAGCCGGTGCATGTCGCCTGGATGTGGCAGCTGTCGATCGCCCGGGCGGAGGGGGAGATCGGCTGGTGTGAGCGGATTGCCGACCTGATCGACGCCGGGGTGCCGTACCTGCCGGAGGACTACGCCGAAAACCAGGATTGGGCGCAGTTCGCCTCGATGGCCGTCGACGCGAGCTGGGGCGGGGGGCGTACGCCCGCCGAACCGGTTCCCCCCGAGTCGCCGTCGGCGGGGCCGGAGTCGCCGTCGGTGGGGCCGGAGTCGTCGTCGGAGTCGTCGCCCGAGTCGTCGTCTCGACCGGCGGGGGACGGCAGGGCGACGCGTAATAATCAACGTTGACTAGATGCGCTATATCGCGTTAGCCTCCCGGAAGCGTTGCGGTGGGCGCCTTCTGGCGTGCCCCGGGGGATGGGGCCGGTGGGGATGCCGGTCCGGCTGACCAGGAGCAGGCATGATCGAGACAAAGGGGTTGCGGAAGTCGTTCCGCTCCCGACAGGGCAGGGAGAAGAAGTCCGTCGACGCGGTCCGCGGTGTCGACCTCGTGGTGGCCGAGGGGGAGATCTTCGGCTTCCTCGGCCCGAACGGCGCGGGCAAGACCACCACGCTGCGGATGCTCGCCACGCTCATCGAACCGGACGGCGGCGAGGCCAACATCGCCGGCGTCGACCTGCGGACCAACCCGGCTGAGGTGCGGCGGCGGATCGGTTACGTGGCCCAGGGCGGCAGCACCTGGGACGAGTCGACCGCCCGCGAGGAGCTGGTCCTGCACGCCCGGATGTACGGGCTCAGCAAGGCCGAGGCGCAGCGGCGGGCGGTACGCGCCCTGGAGGCGTTCCAGCTCACCGAGTACGCCGACCGCAAGTGCAAGACGTACTCCGGTGGCCAGCGCCGGCGGGTCGACATCGCGCTCGGCATCATCCACGAACCGAAGATCGTCTTCCTGGACGAGCCGACCACCGGCCTCGACCCGCAGAGCCGGGCGCACATGTGGGACGAGATCCGCCGGCTGCGCGCCGAGGGCATGACGGTCTTCATCACCACGCACTACCTGGACGAGGCGGACGCGCTCTGCGACCGGATCGCCATCATGGACCACGGCGAGGTGGTCGCCGAGGGGACACCGGCGGAGCTGAAGCGGGAGATCTCCGGCGACGTGGTGCTCGTCGCCATCGAGGGGTCGGCCCAGGAGGCCGGCAAGGTGCTGGAGACCGAGCCGTACGTCACCAGGTTGGAGACCTCGGACGAGGGCGCGCTCCGGCTCTACGTCAACGACGGGGCCCGGGACATGCCCCAGATCCTCCGCGCGCTCGACGCTGCGGGCATCGCGCTCAGCTCGATCGAGCTGCACCGGCCCAGCCTCGACGACGTGTTCCTCACCAAGACCGGCCGCTCGCTGCGCGAGTCCTGACCGCTCGCCGCGCGAGACCTGCGCCTTCGCCGCGCACCGCCGAACAGGAGACTTATGATGAAATTCGCCCGTGACACATGGTTGATCTTCCAGCGGCAGTTCCTGCTGCTGGTCCGCCAGCCCGTCTGGCTCTTCGTCGGCATCTTCCAGCCGGTGATGTACCTGCTGCTCTTCGCCCCGCTGCTCAAGCCCGCGTTGCAGGCGTCGAGCAACGCGGAGGCGTACCGGATCTTCGTGCCCGGCCTGCTGGTCCTGCTCGCCATCTTTGGCGGGCTGTTCCAGGGCTTCGGTCTGATCGCCGAACTGCGCGCCGGGGTGATCGAACGATCCCGGGTCACCCCGGTCAGCCGACTCGCCCTGCTGCTCGGCCGGTCGCTGCGCGACGTGGTGTCGCTGATCGCCCAGGCGATCATCATCACCCTGCTGGCGCTGGCCTTCGGGCTCTCGGTCTTCATCGGGGACCTGCTGCTGGCGTACCTGATGCTGGCGCTGATCGCACTGATGACGTCGGCCCTGTCCTACGGGATCGCGCTGGTGGTGAAGAGCGAGGATGCGCTGGCGCCGCTGATGAACACGATCGCCCAACCGGTCCTGCTGCTCTCCGGGATCCTGTTGCCGCTGAACTTCGCGCCGGGCTGGTTGCAGGGGATCGCCGACTGGAACCCGTTCTCCTGGGCGGTTGACGGCGCCCGGGCACTATTCGCCGGCGATCTCGGCAACGACGCCGTCTGGCAGGGACTCTCGGTGATGGCGGTGATCACGGCGCTCGCCGTGGTCTGGGCCGCGCGCGAGTTCGCGCGCAGCGTCCGCTAGCTCCCCATCGGGTACGGGTGGAGCCGGCCCCGGCGCCGGTTCCGCCCGTCCTCGGCCGGTGCCGGCGTCGGTGCTGGTGAGGGTCAGCGGCGGCGGGCCAGGGTGAGGCCGTCGGCGATCGGCAGCATTACGAGCTCGACCCGCTCGTCGGCGAGTACCGCCTCGTTGAACTCGGCGATCGCCCGGTCAGCCACGGTCTGTGGGGTCAGGACCCGACCGCCCCGCAGCACGTTGTCCACCACGATCAGTCCACCGGTACGCATCCTCGGCACCAACTCGGCCCAGTAGGTCAGATAGCCCGGCTTGTCGGCGTCGACGAAGGCGAGGTCGAGGTGCGGCTCCACGGGGAGGGAGCGCAGGTTCTCAGCGGCCGGGCCGATCCGCAGCTCGATCCGGTCGTCGACCCCGGCCCGCGCCCAGTAGCGGCGGGCGACCGCCGTGTACTCCTCGGAGATGTCGAAGCAGGTCAACCGGCCGTCGGCGGGCAGGCCACGGGCGATCGCCAGCGAGGAGAGCCCGGTGAAGGTGCCGACCTCGACCGCCTGCCGGGCGTTCACCAGCCGGGTCAGGAAGGTGAGCAGCCCCGCCTGCTCCGGAGCGATCTGCATCCCGGCGTCGGCCGGCAGTAGCGAAACCGTCTCGTCGATCAGCTCCCGGGCCAGGGCGTCCGGCGGGGAGCCGTGCGCCAGGACGTACGCGTGCAGGTCTTCGGTGAGCGGGATCGACTTCGTCGGCACTGCTCGACGCTATGCCAGGTTGCCGGCCGACGGTAGTGGTTCGTCAGTGCGGGTCGGTTGCCGCCGACGTGGCCGCCGTCCCGGCGCCGGCGCCGAACGGGGTCATTCGGGCAGCCCAGAGGTCCGTGATCAGCAGGTCGAGTTCGCCGAGCATGTGGCGGAACAGCGGCAGGGAGAGGCCGATCACCGCGCCGGGATCGCCGTCCACCCGGTCGACGAACGGGCCACCCAGCCCGTCGATGGTGAACGCGCCCGCCACCTGCAACGGCTCACCCGTCGCGACGTACGCGGCGATCTCGTCGTCGGTGATCTCCGCGAAGTAGACGGCGGTGCCGGCGACCCGGGCAACCTCGCGCCCGCTCGACAGGTCGATCAGGCAGTGCCCGGTGTGCAGCACGCCGCTCTTGCCCCGCATCGCCTGCCAGCGGCGGGTCGCCTCGTCCGCGTCGGCCGGCTTGCCGAGGATCTCGCCGTCGAAGGCCAGCACCGAGTCACAGCCGAGCACGAGCGTACGGGGCTCGGCCGCGTTGTTTCCGATCTCGTCGGTGGCACCGGCACCTTTGGCAGCCGATGCGATCCGCTCGGCTACCGCTCGTGCCTTCAGTTGAGCCAGTGTGCGGCTCAGCGCTTCCGGGGTCGAGGGGTCCACCTGCGATTCGTCGACCCCGCTGATCAGTACGTCCGGCTCGATGCCGGCGGCCTGCAGGAGCTTGCGTCGGGCCGGACTCGCTGAGGCGAGCACCAGGCGTAGCCGATCTGTCGTGTGCACGACGGCCAACGTACCCGGCCCGACGAGGGCTGTCCGCGATCGGGCCGGGTATTCGGGTGGCTCGATTCAGAAGCGGCGCGGCTGCTGTCGCCGTCGCATCAGGAGCACCACCAGCAGGGTCACCAACAGGCCCAGTACGACGAGCGCCACCAGGACACCGATCAGGATCGTCGAGCCGACGTTCGACCTGTTCTCCGGTTCGGGAGCCGCGTTGCCGGCGGGCTGGGTCTGACTGGGGCTGGGTGCGGCACTAGCGCTCGGATCGGCGCTTCCCTCCAGGGGCGGTACGTCCGCCGTCAGCGCCTTGACCAGGTTGAGTACCCCGTACCCGTACTCCTCGTCCCGACCCGGCGCCCCCTTGTCATCAGCGGTCGCGGTCAGCCGATGTACGACTTCCTCCGCCGACAGATCCGGAAACTTGCTCCGTACGAGCGCAGCCGCCCCAGCCACGATCGCTGTCGAGGGCGAGGTTCCAGTACCGGTTCGATAGCGCCCGTTAACCGAGGTGCTGACAATTCCGACCCCAGGTGCGCTGAGGGCAAGCCTACTGCCTGTTACAGAGATGTCGGCGTGCTCTCCTCGCTGGTCAGTCGCGCCAACTGCAACGACTCCCTCTGCTGCGGCGGGAAATTGGATTAGAAAATCTCCCGGCCTGTTGCCGGCTGCTGCAACAATTACTATGTCCGCCTCAAGTGCCGCTCGTAGTGCTGCGTTCAGGCGGGATGTGGATCCTCCTCCTGAGGATAAACTAATAACATCAACACGTTTCGATACAGCCCATTCAATAGCCTTGGCGGTATCGTCCGTGTCATGACTCTTGTTTCCG
Organism: Plantactinospora sp. DSM 117369; assembly: GCF_053764795.1. Taxonomy (NCBI): domain Bacteria; kingdom Bacillati; phylum Actinomycetota; class Actinomycetes; order Micromonosporales; family Micromonosporaceae; genus Plantactinospora; species Plantactinospora sp. DSM 117369. The sequence continues at coordinate 1,032,163 of NZ_CM132446.1, forward strand.
TTCCTTATTGGAATAATCTTGGCTTTTGGTGCGATTCCGAGGGCGCCGTTGCTTCCACGGCCGTGTGCGGCTATCAGGCCGGCCATCCCGGTCCCATGGCCGCTGGGGTCGCTATCCTGACGGCCGTTGCCGGAACCGCCGCCTTCCGTGACGGTGCCTGATAGGAGATTATTGCGAAGGTCAGGGTGCGGGTCGACGCCGGTGTCGATGACGGCGACAGCGACTCCTTCTCCTTGGCTAATCCTGTGCGCTTCGGCAACCTTCAAATACCTGAGGTGCCATTGATTGTTACGCACCTGGTCGGCCTTGGCGGCCGTCGCTGGAAAAACAGCGACGGCCGTGGCACAAAGAAGTGCCACGGCCGTGCGGGTCGTGCGGAAGATCACCGCTTGTGACCGATCGCCGGGCCAGGATCGATCCTGCCCTTATCGCGACTGGGCATCATGACCGGCGCTACTCCCTCGTCTGTCTCCCACGGATTATCGGGGTCCCAGTGCTGGCTGTTCTGCTCTTCTCTATCCCGACTCATGCCGACGCCCGGCCGCTGCCCGGCGCCACCAATGGGAGTCGCACCTCCGCCGCCACCGCCAATCACACCGCCAATGGGGTTGATACGGCGCGCTGCTGATCCCGCTCCTGCGGCTGGTTGCGACAGACCGGCTCCAGGTGTTCCGCCGATCATCCCTCCAGGAGGCATGGCTCGAGGCGGCAGCCCAGCGTTTGGGCCGAATCCTGACTTGTTCAGACCACTAGGGGGCGTCGCTAACGTCGTGGGATGGTTAGGAGGCAGCCCCGGTGGCTTGGCTCCGGGTGGCAGCCCTGGCGGCTTTGTTCCGGGCGGCAATCCAGGGGGAATCGGAGGCGGGGGAAGGCCGGGGCCCACGGTGGGTGGCGGTGGCGGAATAACGCTCGGCGGGGTGGGCGGCACGGCCGGAGGAGCTATCGGTCCTGTACCACCAAGGATTGGACCTGTAACAGGCGCAGGTGGTGTCGGAACGACTGTGTGAACGGCTGGGGTCGGAGGAGGACTGTAGCTCGCGCCTCCGCCCGCTGGCATCGGCACAACGGGCGGAAGAACCGGTGGGCCCGAACCGCCCATCGCGCTACTGCCACCCGACCCGCTTCCGCTACCAGTCTCATCTCTCCCATCGCCTGGAGTTTTGTATACCGGCGGCTTGCGAAGCTGTACCTGGGCGGTGGCGAGTTCGCTGCTTAGCCCGTACATGATGTGGCGAGCGCGCCAGTTCAGGTCTTCCAGGTCGGATTGGGTCGTCGGCTGCTGTCCGGCAGGCGGCCGGCCGTTGTTCGCCTTAACCGCCGCGTCGTACTGCTGCTTGGCCTGCTCCTTCGCGAGGTATTCCTTGTGGATCTCCTCAAGGTCCCTACGCGACTCCCAGATCGCCTGAGTCACGCCCGTGAGGGCCTGCTGGTTGGCAGCGGCCGTGTCGTAGACGCCCTGCACCGTCTCGATGAGGTAGTCGAGCCGTGCGACGTACGCCTTCGAGGCCTCGCTCTTCTCCGGCGGCCAAGCTTCGATCAGGTTGTCGCGGTACTGCTTCAACCTCGACAGATGGAGCAAGCTGAGTTCGGAGGTCTTCCGCCAACCGCTGACATGCTGCCAGTGCGTGTCCGTCTGCTGGTTGGCCAACAGACTCCACATCTGTCGGACATCGTGCGAGGTCCAGTTGGTCGTGCCGGCGATCTGGCCGCTCCCCCCGCCTCCGCCATCAAGCATTGGGGCTCCCCGTGTTCTCTGTGCCACCCTGCGGCGCTGTCACGTTCTGCGACCTGGGTGGCGGCGGTGCCGCTGCACCAGTCTCATCAAGCGCCTTCTCGACATCGCGGACCCGGGCCTGCGAGAACGCGTCGGCGTTGCCGTAGTTCTTGCTGACCTTCTCGGCGGCGGTGGCGAGGCCGCCGGTGCCGTCGCCGACGTCCCAGACCCGTGTCGAGGTGTCCTGTTGGACGTTCCGATGCGCCTCGAAGAACGACACCAGCTCGGCGAAGCCTGCATTCGGCGCGGGCAGGTTAGGCAGCATGTCCGACTGGACTTCTTCCATGTGTGGTACGTAATTCTTCTGGACCTCGGCCAGGAGCTGCTGGGCGAACTCTTCCATCCGCTGGATGTCAGCCTCTATGGCACCGCCGTAGTCGCGCAGCCACGCAGGGCCGCGGTCTTCCTCAGGTATCACGTCTTCTCCCCAGGTGCTACGTACTGCCCCACGCCAAGGTTAGTGGGTACGGGCCGGCGTGGGCAGCCCCGTCGGGTCGCCCGGAGCAGGTCAGTGAGGAAGGCCGGAGACCCGCCAGGCGTCACGGCCGGCGTGGGCCGGCATGCCGGACGGGGACACCGTACCGGGACGACCCGTTCGTGCCCAGGTCGACACGGCGGCGGGTCGGACCGATGTGGCCGGTCGGGGACGGAGGAAGATCGCCCCGACCAGGGCGGCCAACTCTTCCGGTGTGGGGGTACCCCGCACCACCCGGAGCAGTGGTTCTTCGTCAGCCATGGCATTGAGGGTACGTCCCTGTCGATTGGTGCGCGTCTCAGATAGGCGTGCCGAGGGTGTGACTCTTGTTGCCGTTGGGTACCGTCCACGGGTGTCTAGTGCGCCTCCACAACTCATCGCTGACCGGTACCGACTTGTCGAGCCGCTCGGCCAGGGCGGGATGGGTCGGGTCTGGAAGGCGCGTGACGAGGTGCTGCACCGGGACGTCGCGATCAAGGAGTTGGTCCCGCCGCCCGGGCTGACCGAGGACGAGCGTCGGGAGATGCGCGAGCGCTCGCTCCGTGAGGCGCGGGCGATCGCCCGGCTCAACCACGCGAACGTGGTCCGGGTCTTCGACGTACTGCGTACCGACGGTGATCCGTGGATCGTCATGGAGTACGTCCCGTCGCGGTCGTTGCAGGACACGCTGGCCAGCGACGGGCCGGTGTCGCCGACCCGGGCCGCCGAGATCGGTCTCGGGGTGCTCGGCGCGTTGAAGTCCGCGCACCGGGCCGGGGTGATGCACCGGGACGTGAAGCCCGGAAACGTGCTGCTCGGCGATGACGGCCGGGTGGTGCTGACCGACTTCGGACTCGCCACCGTGCCGGGGGACCCGAACGTGACCCGTACCGGGTTGGTGTTGGGGTCGCCCGCGTACATCGCGCCGGAGCGAGCGCGGGACGGCACTGCCGGGCCGGAGGGCGACCTCTGGTCGCTGGGCGCGACGCTCTACGCCGCCGTCGAGGGCCAGTCGCCGTTCGCCCGACCGTCCGCGATCGCGACGTTGGCGGCGCTGGCCACCGAGCCACCGCCGGCGTCGCGCCGGGCCGGCCCGCTCAAGGCCGTGCTCGCCGGGCTGTTGCGCAAGGACCCGACGACCCGGATCAACGCCGAGGTGGCGGAGCGGTTGCTCCGTCGCGCGGCAGGCCGGCGCAGGAACCCCGGGATGTCATTGCTGGACGGGGTACGACGGCCGGGGCCGCAGGGCCCGCGCGGACCGGGCGAGCCGCGTACCCGGATCGTGCCGTTGCCGTCGCCCCGACCGGCTCCCGCCGCGCCGCCGATCGCACCGGCCGCTGCCCCGGCGGTGCCGCCGGCTGCCGAGACGACCAAGTTGCCGGCCGCTCCACCGGCTGCCGAGACGACCAAGTTGCCGGCCGCCGAGACCACGAAGCTGCCGGCCGCTCCACCGGCCGCCAAGACGACCAAGCTGCCCGCCCCGGCCGAGAAGGAGCCGGCGGCGGAGCCACCCGCAGCCGAGGTACCGGAGGAAGTCGCCAGCTCGGACAGTGCCCGGCCACCTGCCGAGCCGACGGTCGTCGTCGTGCCCGGCGAGTCGGCCGACGGGGCCGAGGTGAAGGCCGACGGGGCCGAGGTGAAGTCGGAGCCGGCGCCCACCGCGGTCCAGCCGAAGGTGGAGGCGCCCCCGGACCAGTCGCCGGCAGCGCAGCCGGCGGGCCGGGCGGCGGTCCCGGCCAGCGGCGACGACGAGGACGGCGACGGGGAGGGCGGCCGGCGTGGCCCGCTGGCCGCCGTCGCGGCCGGCAACCGCCGGATGTGGCTGCTCGGCGGGCTGGTCGTGCTGCTCCTGCTCGCCCTCGTCGTGGTCGTGCCACTGGCCCGCGACGGCGGGTCGGGTGACCAGGACAAGGACCCGACCTCCGGCTCCGCGCCGACGAGTCAGCCCGCCGGTACGCCGTCCGCCCCCACCACCAGCACGTCGCCGACCCCGACACCGGCCGCGACCACCGCTCAGCCGGCCCAGCCGCCGGTGACGCCGACGGGGCAGTCTGCTCCGCAGCTCCCGGCGGGGTGGCGGCTGCATCGGGACTCGACCGGGTTCTCCGTGCCGGTGCCGAACGGTTGGACGGTCAGCCGGGACGGCCCGCGGGTCAAGTTCAACGATCCCAACAGCCGCCGCTTCCTCATGATCGACCAGACGAACAATCCTCGGCCCGATCCCGTGGCCGACTGGAGGGAGCAGGAGCGCGCTCGCCGGGGCAACTACCGGAACTACGATCTGGTGACGATCCAGGCCGTCGACTACTGGCTGAGGGCCGCCGACTGGGAGTGGTTGCACGACGAGGACGGGGTACGGATGCACGTCCGTAACCGGGGCTTCGTCACCAGCAGCAAGAAGGCGTACGCGATCCGTTGGGACACCGAGGCGGCCGACTGGAACCGGGAACTCGCCACCTTCAAGATCATCGCGGACGGATTCCGACCCGCGAAGAGTTGACAGGCATGACCTCACTTCTGCCGGGGTAGTGGTGATCTCGACGGAAGGAGGTACGACTGATGCGTTCCCGACATCATGCGACGAAGCCGAGCATCGCCCTGTGGATGCTGGTCGCGATCGGCGATCTCGCCCTGCTGGTGGCGAGCGTCGGAATGGTCGCGATGATCGCGCTCGCCAGCGTCGTGACCGTGGCCGTCGGTACGGTCGGTGGTTGGTGGTTGCTGCGACGCGGCGTGCCGAACCGGACTGCGGTGCCGGCCCGGGTGGCCGTACCGACGACAGGCCGGACCCGGGCTGGCTCTGCCGGTCAGCTTCGTTGAGATCGGGCTACGACGTTAGCGGCGGCCGGATCAGTTATCGACCGCACAGGTGATGACAGGTCCCGCTGCCGCTAAGTCGTGTCAGGGGCGGGGCCAGCGGCTGTTCAGCCGTCGGGCCACCTTCGTGACATCGTGTCGGTCGTGGGCGAGCAGGCTGCTGCGGGCGTCGCGGTAGCGGGGGCAGGGCCAGCGACGCCGGCAGGCAGCACAGCGCCACATGCCGAGTAGTCGCCACAGCGGTGCCGGCCGGTGTCGTTCGACGATTGCCATGGAGCGGTCGCGTTCCATTGCGGACCTCCGGCGGTTGCGGGACGCGCGGCGGCTCGCCGGACTGTCGGGGGAGACGAGCCGCCGCGCGGGAGACCGACCCCCGCCAGGCTGCGGACCAGGGAGAATCGGCTCCCAGCAACCTAATGCATAAGGTAGAGCAAGGCAAGACCATATGCCTCTTGATGCCTCGTGGTGCTTGTGGTCCTCCGGTCCGCCGTGATCAAATGGCGCTGCGGACCAGGGAGTGCATCGTGCCCACCTCGAAGACACAAAAGATCATCAATGACCTCACCGAGCAGATCGAATCGGGGGAGCTGGCGCCGGGCGACCAGTTGCCGAGCACCGCAGAGCTGCGTGCGCAGTACGGCGTCTCCATCACGGTGGTGCGTGGTGCGGTCAACTGGCTCAAGGCCAAGGGTCTGGTGGAGGGGCACCCGGGACTGGGCGTCTTCGTCGCCGAGGACAAGGAGTAGGCAGCCCCGCTGAGCGGTAGCGGACGTGAGCTAGGCTCGCTCGGATGTCAGTGGACGGCTTGACAGACCTCTGGGACAAGCTCTTCGGGGCGCAACCGGACCCACCCCCGCTACTGGTCCTGATCACCGGGCTGGTCGCGCTCACCGTGGTGGTCACCCGGCTGCCCTGGCGGGTCGGACGCAACGCCATCACCATCGCGCACGAGGGCGGGCACGCGCTCGCGGCGGTACTCACCGGACGCCGTCTCCAGGGCATCCGGCTGCACTCGGACACCTCCGGGCTGACCCTGTCGGCGGGTCGGCCGACCGGTCCCGGGATGGTCTTCACCCTGCTGGCCGGCTATCTGGCACCCTCGCTGATCGGGCTGGCCGGTGCCTGGGTACTCGGCGGGAACCGGATCACCCTGCTGCTCTGGGTGGCGGTCGCACTGCTGCTCGCCATGCTGGTGATGATCCGCAACGTCTTCGGCATCATCTCGATCGTGGTCACCACCGGGGTCGTACTCGGGGTCTCCTGGATGGCCTCGCCGGAGGTGCAGGCCGCGTTCGCGTACACCGGGGTGTGGTTCCTGCTGCTCGGTGGCGTACGGCCGGTGGGTGAACTCCAGACGCTGCGTCGGCGGGGTCAACTGCCGCAGTCGGACGCGGACCAGCTCGCCTGGCTGACCCGGGTGCCGGGGCTGGTCTGGGTCGGGGTCTTCGGCGCGGTCAACCTGATCGCCCTGCTGGCCGGAGCCGCCCTGCTCACCGGCCCGATACTGAATTCCACGAGCCTGCCGGGCTGACCGGCGCGACCAGGCGCCGACTGCGGTGAGCGGCCGAGGAAACAGGGGACGGGATGCGGTACGTGATCATCGGTGCCGGCGCGGTCGGCGGCACCATCGGGGTACGGCTGGGCGAGGCTGGCCGGGACGTGACCCTGGTGGCCCGGGGTGCGCACCTGGCCGCGATCCGGACGCACGGGTTGACCCTGAGCACCCCGGACAGCGAGTACGTCGGACGACTCCCCGCGATCGGCGACCCCGCATCCGCCGGCTCCGGCCTCGCCGACGAGCCGCTGCCTGCGGACACCGTGCTGGTGTTGACGGTGAAGTCGCAGGACACCGAGGCCGCGCTGCGGAGCTGGGCCGACCTGCCGGTCCAGGGTGGCGGTACGGCGGCGCAGCGGCTCCCGCTGCTGACCGCGCAGAACGGGGTGGCGAACGAACGCGCCGCCGCCCGGCTCTTCGACCGGGTGTACCCGGTCTGCGTCTGGCTTCCGGCGACCCACCTGGAGCCGGGCCGGGTGGTGGCCAGCGGGCACCCGTACTCGGGCATGCTGCACCTCGGCGCTTTCCCGCACGGTTCCGACGACCTCGCGCACCGGATCAGCGCGGACCTGGCGGCGGCCCGGCTCCTCGCCCCGGTCCGCGACGACGTGATGCGCTGGAAGTACGGCAAGCTGCTGCGCAACCTCGGCAACGCCGTGCAGGCGCTCTTCGGCCCGTCGGCCGGCGCGGCACCTGGAGTCGACGACCGGCGGGCGGCCCGGGTGGCCGAGCTACTCACGGCGGTGGTGGCCGAGGGGGAGGCGGCGCTCACCGCTGCCGGGATCGCGTACACCTCGCGGGCGGAGGAGGCCGCCGAGCGGGGCGACCGGGTGGAGGTGGTACCGGTGGCCGGGCAGCCCCGGCAGGGCGGCTCGACCTGGCAGAGCCTCGCCCGGGACGCCGGATCGGCCGAGACGGACTTCCTCAACGGCGAGATCGTGCTGCTGGGCCGGCTGCACGGGGTGCCGACCCCGGCCAACGCGGCGGTGCAGCGGGCGATGCGCCGGGCGGTACGCGAACACCTCCCGGCCGGCGAGTTCCCGATCGCGGAGCTGACCGAACCGCTGAGGTGAGGACGAGGGACGCGTTCGCAAACGTTTCGGCTTGCATGGCAACCGCAGCACCGGGCCCAGGCGTATTGGCTATGTCCGCCAGGGGAGGTCGCAGGTGCCCGACGTCGAGGACTTCGACGAGTTCTACCGAGGGAGCCGGCAACGGCTGCTCGGGTACGTCTATCTGTTGACCGGTGACCTCTCCGAAGCCCAGGACGCGGTGCAGGAGGCGTACATCCGGGCGTGGCAGCGTTGGTCGCGGGTGCGCGGGTACGCCGACCCGGAGGCGTGGGTGCGGGTGGTGGCCGCTCGGGTGGCGATCAGCCGCTGGCGCAGCCTGCGCAGCCGGAGCCGGGCCTACCTGCGGCACGGCGTACCGGCCGACACCCCGGCGCCGGGTATCGAGACCGTCGAGGTGGTCGCCGCGCTCCGCCGGCTGCCGGAGGAGCAACGTACCGCGATCGCCCTGTACTACCTGCTGGGTCTGCCGGTGGCCGAGGTGGCCCGGGAGACCGGCGCACCCGTCGGCACGGTGAAGGCCCGGCTGGCCCGGGGCCGGGCCGCGCTGGCCGGCCTGCTGACGGTCGTGGATCTGGAGGAGGCCGCCGATGCCTGAGTCGATGTCCACCCGGACCCCCGAGCCGGGGCACCGTTCCGACCCGTCGGCGGGCTGGTCGTCGGGGCCGGGGACGAGTCTCGTCGACCAGGTCGCCCAGGAGATCGCCGCGGTGCGCTGGCTCGCGCCCGAGGAGATCCGGGCCCGGGCCCGGCGGCGTAACCGGATCCGGTCGCTGGTCGGGACGGTCGCGGTGCTGGCCGTGGTCGTGGCGGGCTCGGTCGCGGCCGTCGAGCGGTACGGGCCACGACCGCTGCCGGCCGGGCAGCCGCTGCTCGCCGAACCGTCGCCCCCGGTACCGTCGCCGGATCCGGTCGCCATCCCGGCGTCGGCGCTGCTGCAACCCGAGGACGTCGGGCCGGGGCTGGTGGTGGACCGGGTCGACGTGCAGGCGGACGCGCCGGTGGAGGTGGTCGATCCGACCGTGCCGCTCGGCTGTCCCGGGTACGCGGCACGGGACCGCTACGACGGGCTGGCCCGGATGGCCCGCCGACACACCGTGCAGCAGCCGCCGACGGTACCCGGTGATCCGTACAGCGGGGCGGCAGTCGTACACGAGCGGGTTTTCCGGCTTGTACCCGGCGCGGCCCGGCGGGTCTTCGCGGACGCCCGTGCCGTGCCCGATCTCTGCACCGAATACCGCACACCCGGCGCGATCGAGGTCGACGGTCGCCGGCTCCCCGTCGATGCGGAGCACCGCTGGCGGGTCGTCGCCGAGGGCTTCGCCGGGGACGAGTCGGTGCTGCTGGACTGGCAGACCACCGTCCGCCGGCAGGACAGTTCGGCGGTGGTGGACGGTCCGGCCAGCCGGCTGGTCGGAGTCGTCCGGGTCGGCGACCTGGTCGCGACGGTGGACCGGGTCGACGAGGCGCCGGACCCGGAGCGGGCCCGGGCGGTGACGCTGGGCGCCGCCGTCCGGCTCTGCGAGGCCGCCACTCCGCCCTGCTGAACCTGACCCACTCCGCCCTGCTGAACCTGACGAGGGCTCGGGAAGCGGGAGCGGCAGGAGCCCCGGATCAGAGCGGGATGTTGCCGTGCTTCTTGGCCGGCAGCGTCTCCCGCTTGGTGCGGAGGATCCGGAGCGCCCGGACGATCTGGCTGCGGGTCTCTGCCGGCCGGATCACCGAGTCGACGTAGCCGCGTTCGGCCGCCACGTAGGGGTTGGCGAGGGTGTCCTCGTACTCCCGGATCTTCTCGGCCCGGACGGCGGCCGGATCGTCGGCGGCGGCCAGTTCGCCCCGGTAGAGGATGTTCACCGCGCCCTGCGCGCCCATCACCGCGATCTGCGCGGTCGGCCAGGCGAAGTTGAGGTCCGCGCCGAGGTGCTTGGAGCCCATCACGTCGTACGCCCCGCCGTACGCCTTCCGGGTGATCACGGTGACCTTCGGGACGGTCGCCTCGGCGTACGCGTAGATCAGCTTGGCGCCCCGCCGGATGATGCCGTCCCACTCCTGGCCGGTACCGGGCAGGAACCCGGGTACGTCCACAAAGGTCAGCACCGGGATGTTGAACGCGTCGCAGGTGCGGACGAATCGGGCCGCCTTCTCCGAGGCGGCGATGTCCAGGCAACCGGCGAAGTGCATCGGCTGGTTCGCCACCACCCCGACCGGCCGCCCCTCGACCCGACCGAAGCCGACCACGATGTTCTGCGCGTAGAGGGGCTGGACCTCCAGGAACTCCCCGTCGTCGAGGACGTGCTCGATCACCTGGTGGATGTCGTACGGCTGGTTCGCCGAGTCCGGGATCAGGGTGTCCAGCTCCCGGTCGGCGTCGGTGACCTCCAGGTCCGCCGGGGCGTCGAAGGCCGGCGACTCGTCGAGGTTGTTGCTCGGCAGGTACGACAGCAGCGCCTTGACGTAGTCGATCGCGTCGTCCTCGTCGGCGGCCAGGTAGTGCGCGTTGCCACTCTTGGTGTTGTGGGTACGCGCCCCGCCCAGCTCCTCCATTTCGACGTCCTCGCCGGTCACCGTCTTGATCACGTCTGGTCCGGTGATGAACATGTGCGAGGTCTGGTCGACCATCACGGTGAAGTCGGTGACCGCCGGGGAGTAGACGGCGCCGCCCGCGCATGGCCCCATCACCAGCGAGATCTGCGGGATCACCCCCGAGGCGCGGACGTTGCGGAAGAAGATCTCGCCGTAGAGGCCGAGGCTGACGACCCCCTCCTGGATCCGGGCGCCGCCGGAGTCGTTGATGCCGACCACCGGGCAGCCGATCTTCATCGCCAGGTCCATCACCTTGACGATCTTCTCTCCGAACACCTCCCCGAGGGAGCCGCCGAAGACCGTGAAGTCCTGGGCGAAGACGCAGACCTGCCGGCCGTCGACGGTGCCGTACCCGGTCACCACGCCGTCACCGTACGGGCGGGTGCGTTCCAGCCCGAAGTTGGTCGACCGGTGCCGGGCCAGCTCGTCCAGCTCGACGAAGGAACCCGGGTCGAGAAGCAGTTCGATCCGCTCCCGGGCGGTCTTCTTGCCCCGGGCGTGCTGTTTCTCCACCGCCCGGGCCGACCCGGCGTGCACCGCCTCGTCCACCCGTCGGTCCAGGTCCGCCAGGCGACCGGCGGTGCTGTGGGGGTCGATGTCGGCGGTGCTCGGCTGCCCAGTCACGTCCGCGATCGTAACGACGGTCCGTGCCCAGGCCACCGCCCGGTGCCGGGCCGTGTGCCGCACCACCCGACGGCGATCGGGGCAAGACCTCGGCCGCGACGGTCGGACCCGCCCCCGGGCGTCGGACCCGTACGCTGGGCTGATGCCGGGATCGCCGTACACCGACCTGGACCGTCCGCCGCTCGACGCGCGGCGGCTCCGGCGGGCCCTGATCACGCCGGAGAGCCTCTGGACCCGGCTGGTGCTGCACGGCGAGACGGGGTCGACGAACGCCGACGCGGCCGAGGCCGCCCGGGCCGGCGAGCCGGAGGGGCTGGTGGTGGTCGCCGAGCGGCAGACCGCGGGGCGGGGGCGACGCGGACGTACCTGGGAATCGCCGGCCCGGGCCGGGCTCGCGGTCAGCGTGCTGCTCCGCCCGGGGGTGGCCGTGCCCGACCGGGACTGGCCGGTGGTGCCGCCACCCCGGTACGGCTGGCTGCCGCTGCTCGCCGGGGTCGCGCTGGTGGAGGCGGTGGACCTGCTGGCCGAGCTGGACTCCGCGCTGAAGTGGCCCAATGACCTGCTGGTCTGGCCCGACCCCCGCACCGGCCACCCCTCCGAGAGCCCTCCCACCGGGCAGCCGGATGGCGATGCTGCCGGGCGGCCGGATGGCGATGCTGCCGGGCGGCCGGATGGCGATGCTGCCGGGCGGCCGGATGGTGAGGCGAAAGCTGCCGGGATCCTGGCCGAAGGAGTTTCCGGAGCCGGTGGAGCGGATCAGGCGGTGGTGCTCGGCCTGGGCGTGAACGTGACGCTGCGCGCGACCGAGCTGCCGGTCAACCCGACCGGGCTGCCCGCCACCTCGCTGCGGCTGGCTGGTGCGGCGGCCACCGACCGCGACCCGTTGCTGCGGGCTCTGCTGCGCGGCATCGACCGCTGGTACGACCGCTGGCGTACCGCCGGTGGCGATGCCCTCGCCTGCGGCCTGCACGAGGCGTACGTGCGCAACTGCGCGACCCTCGGCCGCGAGGTACGGGTGCTGCTGCCGGCCGGCGACGAGCTGGTCGGTACCGCCAGCACCGTCGACCCGGACGGGCAACTGGTGCTCACCACCGCCGACGGCGAACGCCGGATCGCCGCCGGTGACGTCCTGCACCTGCGCTGACCAGCACCTCTGCCGCCCCGGCCGCCACCGGGTGTGTTCGGCTCCGACCCCACGGCCGCGGCCGTGACGTGTCGTCGGCCCGGGTAACGGCGTGGAGATCCGCCACCGTGTCGGTCTGGAGCCGACGGTGATCCGCCCGACTGTCGGTAAAGAGTCGATACCGGATACCACGGTGGTCGCGTGGAACCGTTACGGTCACCGCGGACATTCGGTTATGGACGAGGAGGATGGGGTGGCTTTCCCTGAGGACGTGCTCACCCAGGACGAGCATGTCGTAGCGCACCTGCACCCACACTGGAAGGCGTTGATCCGACCGGTCGTGGTGCTGGTCCTGGCCGTCGCCGCGGTGGTCGCCGGCCTCGTTCTGCTGCCGTCGGGCGGTGCGGGCACCGTCGGAGGCTACGTGATCGCGGCGGTCGCGCTGGTGCTGGTCGTCTGGCTGAGCATCTGGCCGTACCTGGTCTGGCGGACCACGCACTACCTGTTCACCAACGAGCGGGTGCTGCTGCAGAAGGGTGTCTTCTCCCGGGACCGCCGGGACATCCCGCTGGGCCGGATCAACGACCACTCGATGAACCAGAAGTTTCTCGAACGGCTGCTCGGCTGCGGCACGCTGACCATCGAGTCGGCCGGCGAACGGGGCCAGTCGGTGCTGGAGGACATCCCGGGCGTGGAGAAGGTGCAGACCATGCTCTACGAGATCGTGGAAGCAAACCATGACAAGCACTCGCTCGGTGACGGCGAGATGCGCGAAATCATGGCAGACATGACCGAGGGCAAGCCGCTGCGCGAAGAGTCGAAGTAGCTGCTGTGCCGGCAGCCGAAAGCAGGCTGCGCGAAGAGTCGAAGCAATACGCCGAAGGGCCCCTGAAACCCGCCGCTCGCGGCCGGTCAGGGGCCCTTCGGGGCAGATCAGGCCGGCAGCACCGGTTCCCGCATCAGGAACCAGCCGCGGAAGCGGGTGCGCAGCACCTCGCGTTCCGGCTGGCCCTGGCCGTCCAGCCGATCCATGCTGGCGGTCAGGGTGACGGTGCCGAAGCCGGGCCGCGCCACCGACGGCTTGCTGCCGAGTACGGTCAGCCGGGTCGCCAGCCGGTCACCGGCGCGTACCGGGGCCAACCAGCGCAGCTCCTCCAGCCCGGGTGAGGCGTCTCCGGCGGCCCGGGCCAGCACGTGGTCGACGTACGCCCGCATGAAGAGGCTGACCGTGAAGAAGCCGCTGGCGATCAGCCCACCGTGATGGCTGCGGCGGGCCAGTTCCTCGTCGATGTGGTACCACTGCGGGTCGAAGCGCCGGGCGAAGTCGACCATCTCCCGCCCGTCGACGACGGTGACCCCGAGGTCGAAGGAGCGGCCGGGCGTCAGGTCCTCGAAGAACAGTTCGGCGGGCGCGCCGGTACCGGATCGGCTCACCGCGTCGCTCAGCGGGCTGACGAACGCCGGGGCGCGGCGTTCAGCTCGGCGGCGAGTTCGGTCTCCAGCGCGGCGTCGATGGTCTCGGCGAACTGGACCTCGAGCGGCTGGGCGGAGCCGACCGGCGACCCGGTGTCGGCTCGTGTCCCGTTCGTGGCGGGTGCGGGTGCGGTCGTGCCCACCCGGTACGCGGTGTCCGAGCCCGCAGCCTCGTCGCCGCCCGCAGCCTCGTCGCTGCCCGCAGCCTGATCGCCCCGGACAGCGGCCCGGGCGCCGGCGGTCTCGGGCTCGGTCAGCTCGCTGACCGCCTCGGCGAATTCGGCGACCGGGTCGAGCTCGGCCAGGAATTCGCCGTCCGGCTCGCTCGCCGGGCCGGATCCGGTGCTCTTGCCCACCGCACCGGGCTCGGTCGGGACGAACGGCGTGCTCGGGGACTTCCGGAAGACGAAGGTGCGGTAGGACCAGAACCGGAAGACCGTGGCCAGCCCGACGCCGACCGTCTTGGCGACGTTGAGCGCCAGCAGGCCGCTGATGCCGAACCCGTACTTGGCCAGCGCCAGTACGCCGAGTTCGATGACCAGGCCGGCGCCGTTGAACAGGAAGAACAGGGCGTATTCGCGGCGCATCGCCGATTTCGGCCGGTCCCGGTAGGTCCAGTGCCGATTCATCAGATAGGACGAGATGGTGGCGACGACCGTGGCGACCACGTTCGCCTTGAGTTGCCCGTCGGCGAACACGGTGAGCGCCAGCGCGTTGAACACCGCGTAGTTGATGGCGGCGTTCACACCTCCCACGGCACCGAATTTCAGCACCTCACGCAGGAACTTCTGCCAGCGCTCGGGCAACAGACGGGCGAAACGCATTCGACCACCTTAGGGCAGATGTGGGCGCCGAGTGCGCCGACCGGGCCCGGTGGGTCGCCGGTCACTGCCTCTTGTGACTCTGTGTGATCACTTCTGGTGCGTCGGAGGCCGCCGGGCCGACGAAGACGAACCGGCGGTACGACCAGAACCGGAAGAAGGTGCCCAGCGCGGCGCCGATGAAGTTTGCCGCGATGTTGTCCGCGATCAGCGACTTGAACACGCCCGGCCAGATGCTGCCCAGCCCGTAGTGGCTGATGGCCAGGCAGGCGAGGCCGATGCCCAGGCCGACGGCGTTGAAGAAGAAGTAGAGCGAGTATTCCCGGGCCATGCCGGAGCGCTCCCGGTGTCGCCAGGTCCAGAACCGGTTGCCGACGAAGGCGACGGTGGCGGCGATGACCGTGGAGAACGTCTTCGCCGTGAGGGTCTCCCAGCCGAGACTCGCGTTGGCGTAGTTGAACAGCACGAAGTCGACCGCGAAGGCCACCGCACCAACCGTGCCGAACTTGCCCAACTCATGAATGAGATGACCGAACCGGTCCAGAAGGGTCCGAATCAAACCGCGGCGGGCGCCCGGCGGTGAGGGCTGTTCGCCGGTGGCGGTCGAAGACACGGCTTGAGCGTACCGGTTGCCGGTCGTCCCCACGCCCCGCAACGGGCGACTCGCGGGACCGGACCGCGGCAGACGCCCGGCGGCGACCGGACCGTTTCGCGGAAGGAGTGTCGGGTGTGACATCCGGGTCAGCTGGCGTCAATGACTGCTGTGAGGACGCCGTGACGCAATGCTGTTGCCCTGAAGGATTTGCGTGAAACTGCGCGTGGGAGCGAGGAAAGAATCGCCTTACGGCAGCCCGTCCGCATCTTGTGCAGTTCTTCACAACCAGTCTCGCTGCCCCGAACGCCGGCTCGGTTTACGCTGACGGAAATCCCAGGCTTTCACAAGGCGACGCGGTCGCCGCTGGCGTCGGCACCGCGCGCGCTGCAATCGGTCAGCGTCGACCAAAGGAGAACTGTCATGGCCGCTCCGGCTACTATCCGGGGTCTCGATCAAGCTCCGACAAGCCATCCGAAACTACTCGCCTGGGTCAAAGAGGTAGCCGAACTCACCAGCCCGGACCAGGTCGTCTGGGCAGACGGCTCGGACGAGGAATGGCAGCGCCTCACCGACGAACTGGTCGACGCCGGCACGCTCGTGCGCCTCGATCCGGCCCGCAAGCCGAACTCGTTCTGGGGGCGTACCGATCCCTCCGATGTGGCCCGGGCCGAGGACCGTACCTTCATCTGCTCGGTCGACGAGGCCGACGCCGGGCCCACCAACAACTGGATGGCCCCGGCCGAGATGAAGCGCATCATGACCGACCTCTACCGAGGTTCGATGCGCGGTCGGACCATGTACGTCATTCCGTTCTGCATGGGCCCGCTCGAGGCGGAACAGCCGATGTTCGGTGTCGAGATCACCGACAGCCCGTACGTCGTCGCGTCCATGCGCATCATGACCCGGATGGGCACGAAGGTGCTGGCCGGGATGGGGGAGAACGCCGACTTCGTGCACGCGTTGCACTCGATCGGCGCGCCGCTGGAGCCGGGCCAGCCGGACGTCGCGTGGCCGTGCAACGACACCAAGTACATCTCGCACTTCCCGGAAACCCGGGAGATCTGGTCCTTCGGCTCCGGCTACGGCGGCAACTCGCTGCTCGGCAAGAAGTGCTACTCGCTGCGGATCGCCAGCGTGATGGCCCGGGACGAGGGCTGGCTCGCCGAGCACATGCTCATCATGAAGCTGACCTCGCCGGAGGGGTCGGTGCACTACATCGCCGGCGCCTTCCCGTCCGCCTGCGGCAAGACCAACCTCGCCATGTTGGAACCGACCATTCCGGGCTGGAAGGTCGAGACCATCGGCGACGACATCGCCTGGATGAAGTTCGGCCCCGACGGCCGGCTCTACGCGGTCAACCCCGAGTACGGCCTCTTCGGCGTCGCGCCCGGCACCGGCTGGAAGACCAACGCCAACGCGATGCGCACCATCGACCTGGGGAACTCCATCTTCACCAACGTCGGACTGACCGACGACGGCGACATCTGGTGGGAGGGGATGAGCGAGCCGCCGGCCCACCTCATCGACTGGAAGGGTCGGGACTGGACGCCGGAGAGCGGGGAACTCTCCTCGCACGCCAACAGCCGGTTCTGCACCCCGCTGCTCCAGTGCCCGATCGTGGCCGACGAGTTCAACGACCCGAACGGCGTACCGATCGACGCGATCCTGTTCGGTGGGCGGCGCAAGGACACCATCCCGCTGATCACCGAGGCCCGGGACTGGGTGCACGGCGTCTACATGGGAGCGACCCTCTCCTCGGAGACCACCGCCGCCGCCTCCGGCGAGGTCGGCGTGGTCCGCCGGGACCCGATGGCCATGCTGCCGTTCATCGGCTACCACGGCGGGGACTACTTCCGGCACTGGATCGAGATGGGCAAGGGCACCGACGGCGACGAGTCGAAGCTGCCGAAGATCTACTACGTCAACTGGTTCCGGAAGAACGCCGACGGCGACTTCATCTGGCCCGGCTTCGGCGAGAACTCCCGGGTGCTCAAGTGGATCGTCGAGCGCCTGGAGGGCCGGGCCGAGGCGGTCGAGACGCCGATCGGCTTCGTACCGGCACCCGGCGCGCTCGACGTCGACGGGCTCGACATGAGCGCGGAGGATCTCCGCATCGCCACCCGGGTCGACGTCGAGGAGTGGCGCGACGAACTGCCGATGGTCACCGAGTGGTTCGAGAAGTTCGGTGACAAGCTGCCGGGCGTGCTCTGGGCCGAGCTGGACGCGCTGCGGGCCCGGCTCGACGACGAGGCGGCCCGGGTCGGGGTGGACCAGCCCCGCTCGGGCCGGTAGCGGCCCGGCAGGGACACGCCCGGGCGGGTGTGCGGGTAGCCCGTACCGGGCATCATCGACGGCATGACGACGGCCGCCGCGACCGAGGTCCGGCGGCCGTCCGCCGTCCGTGCGCTGACCTGGCTGCTCGCCGCGACCGCGGCGGCCACCGTCGCGGTCGACGTGCTCAACTGGTGGTACGCCGCCGACCGCGGTTTCGGGCTGGCGGTACGCAGCGGCTGGGCGCTGCTGCGTACCCTCGGGTTCCTGATCCTGATCCGGCACGTCCGGCGGGGCCGGGCCGGCGCCCGCCCGCTCGGGCTGATCCTCGCGGTGACCACGGTCTTCGCGGTCGGCCGGCTGATCGTGCCCCGGGCCGGCGTACCGGCGCTGCCCGGAGTACTCGGCTTCGCCGTGCTGGCCGCACTCTGCGCCGCCGTCGTCTGGCTGCTGTACCGGTCGCCGCCGCTGCGGGACTACCTGGTCCGGCACCCGAGCCGGCTGGTCGTCGACCGGCGGGGCGTCTCTTGGCGGGAGGTCGCCCCGCGTCGGCCGCCGGTCGCCGGCTGGCTGCTCACCGCCCGGGTCGCCGCCTTCACGTACGGGCCGTTGACCCTGGTGCCCTGCCTGGTGGCAATCGGCACGATTCTCGACGGCCGCCTGCTCGCGGTGCCTACCGTGGTGCTGTGGTTCGGCATCGGCATCGGGGTCAACTACGCGGTGCTGTTCAGTACCTTCTTCCTGCTCCGGGACAAGACCTGGGCCGGTGGGCTGCTGGTGCTGATCAGCGTGCTGGTGGTCGCGGTCGACCTGGCGTTCTGCTGGCTGCTGCTCGGGGTCGACGGCCTGGTCCGGGACGGTGCGCCGCTGGTGGTGGCCGCCGGGCTGACCCTCTACGCGCTGCGCCGGGCCGCCCGAGCCGCCCGGGCGGAACCCTCGGCCCGGGTCCCCGCCGCCGCCCGGTCGGGCTGAGCTGATCCGCGGTGGAGACCGTCGACGTCGCGGTGGTGGGTGCCGGTCCGGCCGGGGCCAGCGCCGCGCTGGCGGCCCGCCGGGCGGGAGCGCGGGTGCTGCTGCTGGACCGGGCCGACTTTCCCCGGGACAAGGCCTGCGGGGACGGGATCGCCGCGCACGCGCTCGACGTACTCGCCGAACTGGGCGTTTCCGACCCGGTGTCCGGTTACCGGCCGGTGCCGGCGCTGCGGCTGGTGGCCCCCGGCGGCGGGAACGTGGCGCGGCGGCTGCCGCGGCCGGCGTACACGGTGCCCCGCCGGGTCTTCGACGCCCGGCTGGTGGCGGCGGCGCTCGCGGCCGGCGCGGAACTGCGCCGGCACGCGGTGCGGCGGATCGAGTGCTCCGACGGCCTGGTACTGCTCGACGGTACGGTGGCCGCCCGCGCCGTGGTCGGTGCCGACGGCGCCGGTTCGGTGGTCCGGCGGGCGCTCGGGCACGGCGCCAATCCCGACGGCCACCTGGCGCTGGCCATCCGGGGGTACGCCCCGGACGCCGCCGGCCCGGCCGAGCAGCGGATCGTCACCTCGGCGGCGCACTGGCCCGGCTACGCCTGGTCGTTCCCGATCGGCGACGGCCGGGCGAACGTCGGGTACGGCGAGGTGCTGGCCGGCCGCCCGCTGCGCCGGACGGAACTGCTGGACCGGTTGGCGGCGCTGCTTCCCGAGATCGACCCGGCGGCCGTCACCGGGCTGCGGGCGCACCACCTGCCGCTCTCCACCCGCCGTCCGGCGCCGGGGCGGGGCCGGATCGTGCTGGCCGGGGACGCGCTGTCGCTGGTCAACCCGTTCACCGGCGAGGGGATCTTCTACGCTGTCCTCTCCGGGGCGCTGGCCGGGGCGGCCGCCGCCACGGCGCCGTACGCCGCCGCCGACCGGTACGCCGCCGCGCTGCGGGCCCGGCTCGGCGCTCACCTGCGGGACAGCTCTGCGGTGGCCTGGCTGGCCCGCCGGGCACCGGTGGTGGACGGGGTGGTCCGGGCCGCCGACCGGGACGCCCGGGTCTTCCGGGCCCTGGTCGAACTGGGCCTGGGTGACGGCCGGCTGGATGCCCGGACATTGACCAGGGTCGCCGGCGCGGTGGCCGGCTCGGCCAGCCGGCACTTCCGTAGTCGACTCTGATCGGTACGCTGCAAGGGATGAGTCTGCGCGACCTGATCTACTCGGTGTATGAGCGACGGCTGACGGCGAAGCTCGCCGGCAAACCCGTGCCGAAGCACGTCGGGGTGATGTGCGACGGCAATCGGCGCTGGGCCAGGGAGATGGGGTATGTCGACCCCAACGACGGGCACCGGGTCGGCGCCGCCAAGATCAAAGATGTGCTGGGCTGGTGCGACCAGGCCGGGATCGGGCACGTCACGCTCTATCTGCTGGCCACCGACAACCTGCGCCGGCCGGCCAGCGAGCTGGATCCGCTGGTGCAGATCATCGAGGACCTGGTGGTCGAGCTGGCCGAGGAGGGCAATCCCTGGCGGCTGCGGATGGTCGGCGCGCTCGACCTGCTGCCGGCGCAGACCGCCATCACGCTCAAGTCGGCGCAGGAGCGTACCCAGGACCGGGTCGGCGGGGCGCAGGTCAACATCGCGGTCGGCTACGGCGGCCGGCGGGAGATCGCCGACGCGGTCCGGTCCCTGCTCTACGAGCACGCGGCGTCCGGCGGCACCATCGAGGAACTCGCCGAGGTGCTCGACGTGGACCACATCGCGGAGCACCTCTACACCCGGGGGCAGCCCGATCCCGACCTGGTCATCCGGACCAGTGGCGAGCAGCGGCTCTCCGGGTTCCTGCTCTGGCAGTCGGCGCACTCCGAGTTCTACTTCTGCGAACTGAACTGGCCGGATTTCCGGCGCGTCGACTTCCTGCGCGCCCTGCGCTCGTACGCCAACCGGCAACGCCGGTACGGCGCATAGCCAGCCCGCCGGGTGACCGGGGTGGCGTGCCGGCCGCCGGCCGCCGGCCGCCTGGCGCGGCGCCGGTCAGGTCAGCCGGTGCAGGGCCTCGGTGAGGAAGTCGCCGAGCGCCTCCGGGGACTCGATGTTCAGGTCGGCGGCGGTCGAGACCTCGTCGCCGGTCTCCGGGTTGGCCACCGCGACACATACGCCGAAGAAGTCCGGGCCGACCGCCTCGCGAGCGCGCAGGGCGGCGAACGCCTTGAGGTCCGAGACGTCGTCACCGAAATACCAGGCGCAGCCGGCGTCCCGGACCGCCTCGTCGATCACCATCCCCTTGTCCCGGTCGACGGGCGGCTTGAGCTCCAGCACCATCCGGCCGACCTGCACCCGCAGGCCCAGCCGGTCGGCCTGGTCCCGACCCCACCGTTCGACCTGCTCGGCCAGGTGTGGGGCGGTGCGGTAGTGCAGGGCGACGGAGAGCCGCTTGTATTCCACCAGCGTGCCCGCGGGCAACTCGGCCCGGGCGCGGTCGGCGAGTTCGGCCATGGTGGGTACGAACGGCAGCGCGGCCTCCTCGGTGATGGTCTCGCCCGAGGCGTGCAGGTGCTCCAGCCCGTAGAGGCCGTAGAGGTCCACGCCGGGCGCGCCGGCGAACCGGTCGCGGAGGAACTCCACCGGTCGGGCCGAAACGATGGCCACCCGCTGCACCACCTCGGTGAGCGCGGTGATCGCGGCCAGCGCCTTGGGGGCCGGCTCGACGGTCGTCGGATCGTCCCGGACCGGGGCGAGTGTGCCGTCGAAGTCGAAGAACAGGACACAGCGCCCGGCCCGCTCGGCGGTCGCCCGCCATGCCTGCTCGGCAGTCAGTGGACGGGTCGGGGGCTCGCCCCCCGCGTTGATCGGCCGCACGGGCGTCAGCGTACCCCGGCGGGTTGCCGCCGCAGACGTCGAAGCGAAAACGTCTCACTCGTCGAGGCGGCAACCTCGATCGTCGCGGTGGCGACCCGCCGGTGGTACGGGTGGGTGTCTGCCGGGCGGCTGGCACGGCAACCGGCCGGCGGAGCTGCTGACGGCGATCTCCCCTTCTCGCCGTGGTCGGCTCGGAGGTGGGAAGCTCAGTCGTCGCCGCCGAGCATCGCCCGGCGGCCGTGCAGTCGGGGCCCGATCGGCACCACCGAGTCCTGGTTGCGGCTCAGCAGGTAGCCCTCGACGAAACCGGTGTTGTGGTCTCCGGTGTTGCGGTCGAGCTCGTTCAGTCGGGCGATCAGGAACTCGGTGAGTGCGGTGATCCGGGCATTGAGCCGCTCGTGGAGATCGGCGACGACGGCCAGGACGATGGCGGTACCGGTGGCGGTAATGGCGAGCACGTTCACGAGGAACGGCACCGGGTCGCCGCCGCGCACCGTCCCGACCACGACGTTCGCGGTCACGCACAAGGTCAGGGACACCGCCGCGACAACGACAGCCATCCACTTCAGGGTCATGGCTGACCCCTCCTTCTGTCCCGCAGGGCTGAATTCGGCCTTGTCCCGTCCCCCCGCCGACGACGAGCCCAAGCAGTACGCAGGGACGTTAGCGCGACTGATTGATTCCTGGAGCTGATTGGTTGGGACTCATGCGCGAAGTTGCGCCATCTGAGTAACTACCCGGCTTGCTTTCGGCCTTTTCGGACGTCCAGCGGCAGAGGAGGACGATATGCCAGATAACGGATGGTCTCTCGAATGTGGAACTTCTCCGCGTCCGAGACGTTAGGGTCGACCAGCCGGCGCAGCAGCGCCTCGACGTCCGGATCCATCGGCGGGGCGCTCGGGGCCGGCCGGGACGGGGTGGCCCGGTCCCAGCCGAGGACTCCGAACGCGACACTCGGATCCAGCCCCAGGCCCTCGCAGAACGCGACCACCCGGGCGGCCTCGGGATCGCTGGCCCACTCGCCGCGTACCCAACGGTTGATGGTCTGGCGGGACACACCGGTACGCCGGGAGACCTCCGTGCCGGTCCAGGCGCGGGTCGTGCGGGCGTCGTCGAGTGCCTTGCGTACGAAGGCAGCGAACGCGATCTTCCGTCCGTGGGCGCGGTCCGGCACCCGGTGACGGTACGGCCAGGTGCCCGGTTCCGGGGGGACTGCGGTCAGCCTGTACTGCGTGCGTGACAACGGCTCACTTTTCCGGCGCGCGGTGCTCTTGCTTGTGCTGAGGGGTATCACGTGGCAACAATAGGTGTACGTAGGTGTGGGGGTAATCAGACGAAAAGCTGATACTGTCACGCGTACGTTACGCCCTACCGTGTGTCTCGTGCATGAGACGTTTCGTGCTCGCAGGGGTGACACCCTCGCGACTGGAGGAGTCCGGTGACCGAACTAGCAACCCGGGCCCAGGCATTCGGTCTGATCGCCGACGGCGTCGCCGCCGGTCTCAGTGCGCCATGGCGGCTCTACCTGGCGCGCGGCTGCCGCTACCTCTCGCTCAACGTCGGCGACCGTGCGGAGTGGAACTCCTGGCGGACCCACCTCGGCTGCCCGGAGTTGAGCGTCCGGGTCTACGACGCCGGCGGCGAGATCCGGCGGGCCTCGGTTGCCGAGGTCGTGCTGGACGGCTGCCGGATCAGTGTCGAACTGGTCGAGGAGGTGAGCACGGAAGATCTCGACCGGCTGCTCATCACCGATCCCACCTCCTTCGACCCGACCTCCGTCGACCCGGAGGAGAAGTGACCCGGCCGACGACCGGTCGGCCGGGTGTGGAACCCAGGACAGCGACGAGCGGAGCGAGGAGATTGCGTGAGCGAGAGTTACCAGCGAACCGGCCGGCTCAGTGCGAATGTGTCTCATGGCGGCGCGGAGCGCAGGGGAGTGCCGGCATGAGCGGGCGTTCTGGACGGACCGGCCGGCTCAGGTCTCGAACTCGTGGCGTCGGTGGGCGACGCGGCATCGGCGAGCGGCGCGAGGAGACGCGGTGAGTCCGTTCTTCATGGTCTTCGGCCTGCTGCTGCTCGTCTCGGCCAGCTATGCGGCCGGACGGCTGCACGGCCAGCTCAGCTACCGGCTCGGTTACCGGTTCGGCTACCGCCAGGGATATTTCGACGGGGACCGGGGGGCCTGGAACCGTCGGCGTAGAGAGGCGCAGGCGGCCATCGCCTCGGTGTTGGCGGTGCCATCACCCAGCACATCGCACATCGCCCACACCGTCGTAGGTCAGGGAACGACGTATACGGGCGCCTCTTTCGCGGGGACCGCGACCAACGGCGGACGGCACTCCACCGACGCCCTCGCCGTCAGGAATGCCTGACCGGCGGCGCGGTTGGGGTGAGTGGTCACCCGCGAGCACGGTGCGCCGGTCCGTGAGGACCCGCACCGTCGGGATCACGTCAGACCGGTGACGGTGATCCCACCGGCCGGGATGCGCGCAGGGGGCATGCATCCCGGCCGGTCCGCCGCCCGGCGTCGTGCGAAGTCGCACAGTTGTGCGCCCTAGCCCAAGCTGGCATCTCCCGGTTAGCGTCTACGCATGGCACGGGGTCGTCCCGGGCCAGCCGGCCGGCCCGGACTCTGCGACTGCACGTGCCACGGGGCCTGCATCCGACCCCGTGTCTCCGGGCACCGGACGAGGCGGAACGCGGGTGGACGGGTGCACGCCCGCCGGAGCAGGCCTGTGACGAATCGCCGTACCACCCCTCGGGCCGACGACCAGAACCCGGCCGCCACCAAGACCCCGGGGCGAGCCAGGAGCGGACGCCGCACCCGGACGTCCGAGCCGGCCGCCAGTGCGGAGCCCGCACCAGAACGCCGGGCGTACGTCCTGGACACCTCGGTGCTGCTCTCCGACCCCGGCGCCTTCCACCGGTTCGCCGAGCACGAGGTGGTGGTGCCACTGGTGGTGATCTCGGAGCTGGAGGGGAAGCGCCACCATCCGGAACTGGGCTGGTTCGCCCGCCAGTCGCTGCGGATGCTCGACGAGCTGCGGGTCAAGCACGGCCGGCTGGACCAGCCGGTACCGGCGAACGACGCGGGCGGGACGCTGCGGGTGGAGCTGAACCACGCCGACGACGGCGTACTGCCGCCGGGGTTCCGTACCGAGTCCAACGACACCCGGATCCTGTCGGTCGCGCTCAACCTGGCGGCCGAGGGCCGGACGGTCACGCTGGTCAGCAAGGACATGCCGCTGCGGGTCAAGGCGGCGTCGGTGGGGCTGACCGCCGACGAGTACCGGCACGGCCAGGCCAGCGATCCGACCTGGACCGGCATGGCCGAGCTTGAGTTGGGCGAGGAGCAGGTCAACCAGCTCTACGACGGCGCGGCGCTGGATCTGGACGACGCCGCCGGACTGCCCACGCACACCGGCCTGGTGCTGCACTCGCCGCGCGGCTCCGCGCTGGGCCGGGTGCTGCCGGACAAGACCGTACGCCTGGTCCGCGGTGACCGGGAGGCGTTCGGCCTGCGTGGCCGTTCGGCCGAGCAGCGGGTCGCGCTCGACCTGCTGCTGGACGAGTCGATCGGCATCGTCTCGCTCGGCGGCCGGGCCGGCACCGGGAAGTCCGCGCTGGCGCTCTGCGCCGGTCTGGAGGCGGTGATGGAGCGGCGCCGGCACAAGAAGGTCATCGTCTTCCGCCCGCTGTACGCCGTCGGCGGCCAGGAACTCGGCTACCTGCCCGGCTCGGAGGCGGAGAAGATGTCGCCCTGGGCGCAGGCGGTCTTCGACACCCTCGGCGCGGTGGTGCACGAGAACGTGATGGAGGAGGTACTGGCCCGGGGGATGCTGGAGGTCCTGCCGCTGACCCACATCCGGGGGCGGAGCCTGCACGACGCCTTCGTCATCGTCGACGAGGCCCAGTCGCTGGAACGCGGGGTGCTGCTCACCGTGCTGTCCCGGGTGGGGCAGGGCTCCCGGGTGGTGCTCACCCACGACGTCGCCCAGCGGGACAACCTGCGGGTCGGCCGGCACGACGGTGTGACGGCGGTGATCGAGGCGCTGAAGGGACACCCGATCTTCGCCCATGTCACCCTGACCCGGTCCGAGCGGTCCCCGATCGCGGAGGTGGTCACGGATCTGCTGGAGGACATCCCGTTGTAGCGGGTGACCGCTCCGGCAGGCGGAGTAGCAGTCCCCTTTGTCCTATCTCGTGCCGATAAATGGTGTGACCCAATTCACAAATTGTGCCTCTCGTTTCCCAACCGCCTCACCTTGCGCAATCGTGTCCTTCGAGCGCCCACGTCCCAGGGGCATAGCTGGAGATCAGTTCTCCTCACGGGCGGAGGCACCGACGGGCAGCGGTCGGTCGGGGTCGCGGCCCGCCGGGTCGGGGCGCTCGCGGCGTGACCAGCGGGCGTTCCCGCTTCCGGCGCGCCGCGTCCTTGCCCCCGACGAGAGGACCACTTTGTGAGTCGGCTGTGGAGCCGGTTCGGTGTCCGGGGAATCGCCGTCGCCCTGCTCCTGGGGGGCGTCGGCGGTGGTTACTACCTCGGCGAGGACCGGGAAGCGCAGCAACACAGCATCGAGGCCGAGTCGGCGTTCGACGCGCAGCAGGCGGAGTGGGACCTGCTCCGCGAGCGGCACGCGGCGCACATCCGCGCCACCGCCGCGCAGCGGGCCGCCGAGGCGGAAGCCGCCCGCAAGGCGGCCGAGGTCGCCAAGGCGGCGGCGGAGCGGGCCAAGAAGGCCGAGCAGGCCGCGAGCCGTAAGCGCGAACGCGAGAAGCAGGAGAAGGAGGAGGCGGAGGGGGCCACCAAGCCGTACACCGGGCCGATCCCCGCCTCGTGCAACGAATACAGCGGTAACCGCAAGATCGGCTGTGCCCTGCTGCTCGACGCGGGCTTCAAGATCGCTGAGATGCCCTGCCTGGACAAGCTCTGGACCAAGGAGAGCGGCTGGAACCACAAGGCCGAGAACAGGTCGTCCGGGGCGTACGGCATCCCGCAGGCTCTGCCGGGCAGCAAGATGGGCTCGGTCGGCAGCGACTGGCGGACCAGCCCGGCGACCCAGATCAAGTGGGGGCTGGGTTACGTCAAGGGCCGGTACGACACGCCGTGCGGCGCCTGGGAGTTCTTCCAAAACGAGGGCTACTACTGAGCACAGGAGAGCGGGGGCCCGGACCGGACGGTCCGAGTCCCCGCTCTTTCCGTCGGGTGCGGCCCTGTCGGCGGGCTCCGGTGGCGGTTGGCCCGGGAAGCTGATAGCAACGTGAGGGTGACGTTCGACCCGATGTCCCGCGGCAACGACCCCAACCGGTTCGGCACCGAAGCCTTCTACGCGGCGCTCGGTCGGGCCTTCGTCGCGATGTGCGCCGTGGTGCCGGTGCTCTTCGTGATCGAGGCGCTCGACGTCTGGCTGAACGCCGGATTCGACACCACCGCCGGGATCATGCCCCGGAGCGTCGCCGGGCTCGACGGCATCTTTTTCGGGCCGTTCCTGCACCACGGCTTCGACCACCTCTACAGCAACAGCATCCCGCTGATCCTGCTCGGCACCTTCGTACTCGCCACCGGGGCGCGGCGGTTCCTCTACTCCACACTCCTGATCATGTTCGTTAGCGGGCTCGGCGTGTGGATCACCGGATCGCCCCAGTCGATCGTGGTCGGGGCCAGCGGGGTGGTCTTCGGCTACCTCGGCCTGCTCTTCATGCGCGGGATCGTGGAACGGAGCTGGTGGAACTTCGGGGTCGTGCTGCTGGTCGGGCTGCTCTACGGCTGGCAACTGCTCGGGGTGCTACCCACCGACGAACCGATCTCCTGGCAGGGGCACCTCTTCGGGCTGCTCGGCGGTCTGGTGGCCGCGGTGGTCTTCCGGCGACGCCGGCCCCGCGACGACGACCCGTACCGGTCGGAGTCCACGATGACCCTGCCCTGACCCCCCGTACACCCGCCGGTGGGACGGCTATTGCTTCGATGCCTGTTGTCCGCCTACGGTCGGATCAGCACAGCTGTTGATCAGTCCGTGGTCGGAGAGCGACGGTGAGCACATGCGTGAGGTCGATGTCGCGATAATCGGGGCCGGCCCCACCGGGCTCTTCGCCGCCTACTACGCCGGGTTCCGGGGGTTGTCGGTCGCGGTCATCGACGTGCTGCCCGAACCGGGCGGACAGGTCACCGCCATGTACCCGGAGAAGGTCATCTACGACGTCGCCGGGTTCCCTTCGATCAAGGGCCGCGATCTGGTCGCCAACCTGGTCACCCAGGCCGCGTCGTTCAACCCCGAATACCTGCTCGGAGTACGCGCGGAGAAGTTGTCGTACCTGGACGGCAAGCCGGTGCTCAGCCTGGCCAACGGCGACATCCTGCGGTGCGGCGCGATCATCGTCACCGCCGGGCTGGGCAGCTTCACCCCCCGCCCGCTGCCCGCCGCCGAGAACTTCGTCGGCAGCGGCATCGTCTTCTTCGTACCGCACCTCGCCGACCTCGCCGGGCAGGACGTGCTGATCGTCGGCGGCGGCGACTCGGCGTTCGACTGGGCGCTGGCGCTGCAACCCCTGGCCCGGTCGGTCACCCTGGTGCACCGCCGGGAGAAGTTCCGGGCCCACGCCGCCACCGTCGACCGGGTACGCGAACTGCCGGTACGCATCGTGGTCAACGCCGAGGTGACGACGCTGCACGGCGAGGGCGCGGTGACCGGGGCGGACATCGCGGTCAAGGGCGGTGGGACCGAGACGATCCCGGTCGATACCGTGGTCGCCGCGCTGGGCTTCACCGCCGATCTCGGCCCGCTCACCGAGTGGGGACTGGCGCTCGACAAGCGGCACATCCTGGTCGACAGCACCATGGTGACCAATCTGCCCCGGGTCTTCTCCGCCGGTGACATCACCGAATATCCGGGCAAGGTCCGGCTGATCGCCACCGGTTTCGGCGAGGCCGCGACGGCGGTGAACAACGCGGCCGTGGTGATCAACCCGGCCGCGCACCTCTTCCCCGGTCACTCCTCCGACGCGGGCTGACCCGGCTGGTCGGGCTGACCCGGCTAGTCGGGTAGGCCGGCGAGGTCGGCCATCAGCCGCATCTGGTAGTCGAAGTACGCCTCGCAGTCCTCGACCACCCCCTGGGCGAACCGGCCGAACACCTCGAAGCTGACCAGGCCGAAGAGTTGGCTCCAAGCGGCCATGCAGCGGGCGAGCTGCTCCTCGGTGAGCGCGCCGGGGCGCTGCTCCAGCAGCCGGGCCAGCTCGACGCGGACCGGGGGCGGCACGGGAGTGCCGTCGGGTGGGGCGAGCCGGCCGGCGGCGGCCCCGTCGACCATGATCTCGACCAGCGCGAAGGCCACCCGCTGGGCCGGGACGACGGTCTCGGACGGGGCGGCGTAGCCGGGTACCGGGCTGCCGTACAGCAGCGCGTACTCGGCGGGATGCGCCAGGGACCAGGCCCGTACGGCGTGGCTCACGCCCAGCCAGCGCCCCCGCAGGTCGTCCCGGGCGGCTGCCGCGTCACCCGCCTCGGCCGCGTCACCGAGCGACTGGTACGCCTCGATGATCAGCGCGGTGAGCAGCGCGTCCCGGCTCGGGAAGTACCGGTAGATGGCCGACGAGACCATGCCGAGGTCCCGGGCGACGGCCCGGAGGGAGAGGTTGCCGCCTTCGGTCGCGAGGTGCCGCCGGGCGACCGCCTTGATCTCCTCGATCATCTCGGCACGGACCCGGGCCCGGATCGATGGTGCGGACATGCCGCCACCCTGCCACACCCGGACGTGCTTCGAGAGCACCCGGCGCTCTTAGTGGCACTGATCATAAATCAGAGCAGTGCTCTTGACGCCGGCCTCGCCACGGGACACAGTGGGGAGGCAAACAGAGAGCGGTGCTCTCAGTTCAGAGAGTTGATCTGAAAGGTGGGGTCGATGGCACTCCAGGTGATCGTCGGTGCCGGTCCGGTCGGCCAGGGCGTGGCCCGGCTGCTCGCCGACCGGGGTGAGCGGGTGCGGCTGGTCAGCCGTCGGGGCACCGGGCCGGAGCACCCCGGGATCGAGCGGGTCGCCGCCGACGCGGCCGACCTGGATCGGCTGGCGGAGGTGGCGAAGGACGCGGCGGCGCTCTACAACTGCGCCAACCCGGCGTACCACCGCTGGGCGACGGACTGGCCGCCGATCGCCGCCGTACTGCTGGCCGTGGCGGAGCGCACCGGGGCGGTGCTGGCGACCACCGGCAACCTGTACGGCTACGGGCCGGTGGACGGGCCGATCACCGAGAGCGCGCCGCTGCGCCCGAACGGCGTGAAGGGCCAGGTCCGGGTGCGGATGTGGCAGGACGCGCTGGCCGCGCACCAGGCCGGACGGGCCCGGGTGACCGAGGTACGCGGCTCCGACTACCTCGGCGCGGGCGCGCAGACCCTGTTCACCCTCCTCGCGGTGCCGAAGGTGCTGGCCGGGAAGCGGGCGTCCGTGCCGGCCGACCTGAACGCCCCGCACAGTTGGACGTACGTCGGCGACGTGGCCCGTACCCTGGTCGCCGCTGCCGCGGACGAGCGGGGCTGGGGGCGGCCCTGGCACGTACCCAGTCAGCCGCCGGTGTCGATCCGGGCGCTGGCGGCCCGGCTCGCCGAGCTGGCCGGTGCCCCGGCCCCGCGGCTGGCCTCGATGCCGCCTGCGGTGCTCTGGCTCGGCGGGCTCTTCGACCCGACGGCCCGCGAGCTGCGGGAGACGGCGTACCAGTTCCGCCGGCCGTTCGTGCTGGACTCCTCGGCGGCGACCGCGACGTTCGGCATCGAGCCGACCGGGCTGGACACCGCGCTGCGGGAGACCGCCGGGCTCACCCCGGCGGCGTCCCGCTGATCCAGGTCCGGCCGACGGCCTCCCGGCCCGGGCTACTCCTGCTCGGCCAGGGGCCGGCCGTCGAAGTCGATCGCCGAATAGAGCGCCAGCTTCTCCAGCCGGTGGTATGAGTCGATCACCCGGATGGTGCCGCTCTTGGAACGCATCACGATCGACTGGGTGTACGCGCCACCGGCCCGGTAGCGGACCCCGCGCAGCAGGTCGCCGGAGGTGATCCCGGTGGCCACGAAGAAGGCGTTGTCGCCGGTCACCAGGTCGTCGGTGGTGAGTACCCGGTCAAGGTCGTGCCCGGCGGCGAGCGCCTTCTCCCGCTCCTCGTCGTTCTGGGGCCAGAGCTTGGCCTGCATCGCCCCGCCCATGCACTTCAGCGCACAGGCCGCGGTGATGCCCTCCGGGGTGCCGCCGATTCCCATCAGTACGTCGACGCCGGACTCGCCCCGGGCGGCGGCGATGGCCCCGGCGATGTCGCCGTCGGAGATGAACTGGATGCCGGCGCCGGCCCGGCGGATCTGCTGCACCAGGTCCTTGTGCCGGGGCCGGTCGAGTACGCAGACCGTGACGTCGGAGACCTCGGTGCCCTTGACCTTGGCGATCCGGCGCAGGTTCTCCGCGACTCCGGCGTTGATGTCCACGGCGTCCGCATAGACCGGGCCGACCGCGAGCTTCTCCATGTAGAAGACGGCGCTCGGGTCGAACATCGCGCCGCGTTCGGCCACCGCGAGCACGGCCAGGGCGTTCGGCATGCCCTTGCTCATCAGCGTGGTGCCGTCGATCGGGTCGACCGCGACGTCGACCTCCGGCCCGGTGCCGTCACCGACCTGCTCACCGTTGAACAGCATCGGGGCGTTGTCCTTCTCGCCCTCGCCGATCACCACGACGCCGCGCATCGGGATCGAGTTGATCAGCTTGCGCATGGCGTCGACGGCCGCGCCGTCGCCACCCTCCTTGTCGCCCCGGCCGACCCACCGGCCAGCGGCCATCGCCGCCGCCTCGGTCACCCGGACGAGGTCGAGGGCCAGGTTGCGGTCCAGGTTCTGTGGCACCCGGGTACGGGTGTTGGTCATGTCGGCTCCTCCTCGCGGCACTGCGGGGTGGCCCGGCACAGCGCGGCGCGCCGCCGCCGGCCTTGTCAGGAATCCTGACACGCTGGTCAACTTAACGCCGGTTCGGGGGGCCGGTGTCCGGATCCCGGTAACCGGTGGGCCGAAGGCCCTGCCGGCGAGGCTGTCAAGATAGAGGGGTGAACTCCACCCAGCCTGCCGACCGTAGCCCGGACGACCAGCTCCCGGGCGAACCCGACGCGGCCCTCGCCGACCGGTCGGAGGGCGCCGGGCCGGGCGACGAGCGGGTCGTACCGACCGCGATCAGGTCACAGCGGTCGACCAAGGACATGGTGATCTCGCTGCTGGTCCTGCTGGTGCCGATCGCCGTCGTGATCGGCTTCGGCCGGATCGTCCTCGACGCGGACCAGCCGGTGGTGGTCGATCCGGCCCCCGCGTTCCAGGAGGCCCGGGCCGCCAACGCCTTCCCGGTCGGTGAGCCGACCGGCCTGGCCGACGGCTGGCGCACCGTGCTGGCCGAGTTCCGTCGGGAAGCCGGCGGTGCGACCCTCCGGATCGGCTACCTCAGCCCGGACGGCGACGGGGTGCAGCTCGTGCAGAGCAGCCTGCCGGCCGACGGGCTGCTGCGGGCCGAGCTGACCCGCGACGGGCGGCCGCAGGGCACGGTCGAGGTGGGTGGCCGCAGTTGGCAGCGTTACACGGCCCGCCCCGACGAGTCGGCCCTGGTGCTGCTGGAGCCCGGCCGGACGGTACTGGTCGTTGGTCGGGCGTCCGAGGGTGAGCTGCGGCAGATAGTCGCTTCCCTGCGGTAGTTGTCCGGTATCGGTACGCTTCGTGTCTGCCATCACGGTGGGCACACGCCTGCCGGGCAACCTTCTGGGGAGGGATCGACAGTGACATTCCGACGTTGGGGCGTCGCCACGATCGCCACGTTGGCCCTGTTCGCGCCGGCTCTGACGGCCTGCGCGGGCGCGGGCACCGAGCCGAGCGCCTCCGGCTCCGACTCGCCGGCGATTCCGACGGATGCCAAGGAGGCACTGCTCGCGTCGACCAAGGAGATCACCAAGGGTAACTTCAGGTTCAGCATGACGGGCAGTGACCTCGACGGTCAGGGCGTCGTGCACCTGCCGAGCAAGAGCGCCCAGATGACCATGAAGGCCGGCAGCGACGGGTTCTCGATGGACATGGAGATCGTCTACATCGAGCCGGAGAGCTGGGTGAAGTTGACGATCACCGGTGCCGAGGGCGTACCGGGGCTGGAGAAGCTGAACTCCGGCAAGTACCAGCACCTGGACCAGTCCAAGATCACGGGTACCCGGGGGCTGGGCTTCGACTTCAAGGACGTCGACCCGGCCGGCAGCGAGGCGCTGACCAAGGCCGTCGTCGACGTGCAGAAGACCGGCGAGGGCGCGTACACCGGCACCATCGACCTGACCAAGGCCACCGACGCCGGCATGGTCGACGAGGACGCGGTCAAGCTGCTCGGCGCCGAGGCGACCAAGCTGCCGTTCGAGGCCAAGCTCGACGCGCAGGGCCGGCTCACCTCGCTGACCATCCAGTTGCCGGCGGTCGGCGGTGGCAAGGCGCAGCAACTGACGGTCAGCTACTCCGACTACGGGGCGGCGAGCCCGGCCAAGGCGCCACCGGCGGCCGAGGTCGTGGAGGCGTCGCCCGAGACGTACGAGCTGTTCAACAAGTGAGTACCGGTGCCGGGTGGGTGGCGCTGCCGCTCCGCCCGGTGCTCCCGGTGCCGGCGGTCAGCTCTGGGTGGTCTCCCGGGCCTGCCGGACGGCGTCGATCCGTTGCCGGGCACCGTCCAGCCAGCCCTGGCAGATCTCGGCCAGCCGCTCGCCCCGCTCCCACAGCGCCAGCGACTCCTCCAGCGAGGTGCCGCCGGCCTCCAGCCGTTCGACCACCGTGGCCAGCTCGGCCCGGGCCTGCTCGTAACTGAGTCCGTCGCCCGGCCCGCTCGCGCGTTCTTCCGTGTCAGTCATGGTGGGTCCCATCTCAGCACACCGGCGCCGGACGCCGGTCCGCACACACCCGTGCGACGGCTACGGCTCGACGACCGCGCCCAGCTCGCCCTCGGCGAGGCGTACCCGCAGCGGGTCACCGGCGGCGACGTCATCCGGTGCCCGTACGACGTGCCCGTCGGCGCGTTGCACGATGGCGTACCCCCGGTGCAGGGTGGCGGCGGGGGAGAGGGCCCGGAGCCGCGCCACGGTGTGCCGGAGTTCCCCGGTCGCGGTGCCGAGCCGGTGCTGCACGCAGCGGACGGCCCGGTCCCGCAGCGCGGTCACGTCGGCGGCCCGCTGGTCGAGCAGTACCTCCGGCCGGGCGAGCGAGGGCCGGGACCGCCAGGCGTCGAGGCGGTGCGCCTCCCGGTCGACAAGTCCGATCATCGCCCGGTCGAGCCGGTCCCGGGCCATCCGGATCAGCCGGGTCTCCTCGCCGAGGTCCGGCACGATCCGCTTGGCGGCGTCGGTCGGCGTCGAGGCGCGCAGGTCGGCCACGTAGTCGACCAGCGGCGCGTCGGTCTCGTGGCCGATCGCGCTGACCACCGGCGTACGGCAGCCGAAGACCGCCCGGCACAGCGCCTCGTCGGAGAAGGGGAGCAGGTCCTCGACGCTGCCACCGCCCCGGGCCAGCACGATCACGTCGATGCTCGGGTCGGCGTCGAGCACCTTGAGCGCGTCGACGATCTGCGGTACGGCGGTCGGGCCCTGCACCGCCACGTTGACCGTACGGAACTGCACCGCCGGCCAGCGGCGCTGGGCGTTCGTCAGCACGTCCCGTTCGGCTGCCGAGGCGCGGCCGGTGATCAGGCCGATCCGGCTCGGCAGGAAGGGCGGCCGGCGCTTGCGGGCCCGGTCGAAGAGCCCCTCGGCGGCGAGCAGCTTCTTCAGCTTCTCCAGCCGGGCCAGCAGCTCGCCGAGCCCGACCTGCCGGATCTCGTCGGCCCGCAGGCTGAGCGTGCCCCGGGCGGCGTAGAACTCGGGCTTGGCGTGCAGTAGTACCCGGGCGCCCTCGGCCAGCTCCGGCGCACCGGCGTCCAGTACGTCCCGGTTGGTGGTGACGGTGAGGCTGAGGTCGGCCGACGGGTCGCGCAGGGTGAGGAAGACCGTCGCCGCGCCGGGGCGCCGGCTGAGCTGCGCCACCTGGCCGTCCACCCAGACCCAGCCGAGCTTGCCGATCCAGGCGCTCAGCTTCTGGCTGACCACCCGGACCGGCCAGGGCTCGTCGGGGGTACTGCGCGGGATGCCGGCCTCGGTCATCCGGTCAGCCTACGGCGGCCACCGCCCGCCCCGCGCCATGCCGGCCGCCCGGCGGGACGGCGGCCCGCGGGCGGGACCACGGGCGGAACGTAGACTGGGCGGGTGACCGAGGCTCAGGCGACACCCCAGACCGGCAAGCGTGTCCTGTTGGCCAAGCCCCGCGGCTACTGTGCCGGCGTCGACCGTGCCGTGCAGACCGTGCAGGAGGCCCTCAAGCTCTACGGGGCGCCGATCTACGTGCGCAAGCAGATCGTGCACAACAAGCACGTCGTCTCCACCCTGGAGCGGCAGGGCGCCATCTTCGTGGAGGAGAACGAGGAGGTGCCGGAGGGCTCGACGGTGATCTTCTCGGCGCACGGCGTGGCGCCGGAGGTCTACGAGCAGGCGAAGGCCCGCTCGCTGAAGGCGATCGACGCCACCTGCCCGCTGGTCACCAAGGTGCACCACGAGGCCCGGCGGTTCGCGGCGGACGATTACGACATTCTGCTCATCGGTCACGAGGGGCACGAAGAGGTGATCGGCACCTCAGGTGAGGCACCCGCGCACATCCAGCTCGTGGACGGTCCGGACGACGCCGACAAGGTGACCGTACGGGACCCGTCGAAGGTGGTCTGGCTCTCCCAGACGACCCTGTCGGTGGACGAGACGATGGAGACCGTCGCCCGGCTCAAGCGCCGGCTGCCGCTGCTCCAGTCGCCGCCCAGCGACGACATCTGCTACGCCACCCAGAACCGCCAGCACGTGGTCAAGGAGATCGCCGCCGACTGTGACGTGGTGATCGTGGTCGGCTCGCGCAACTCGTCCAACTCGGTGCGGCTGGTCGAGGTGGCGGTGGACGCGGGCGCCCGGGCCGGCTACCTGGTCGACTACGCCTCGGAGATCTCCGACGATTGGCTGGCCGGGGCCAGCACGGTCGGCCTGACCTCCGGAGCGAGCGTCCCCGACGACCTGGTGATGGAGGTGCTCGACCATCTCGCCGCGCGGGGCTTCACCGACGTGACCGAGGTGACCACGGCCGACGAGCGGCTGACCTTCTCGCTGCCGCAGGACCTCAGGCGCGACATGAAGGCCGCGGCGGCCAAGGCGGCGGCCGAGCAGGCGAGCCCGCTCGCGGCGAGCGCCGCCAACGGCTGACCGGCCGGGCGGCGTGGCGCGGAACGGGCGGCCCGGCGTACGCGTCGAATCTGCCATGACGACGCGGTGGATGGTCGGTGCGGTGCTGGCTGCCGGGCTGACCTTCGGGGCGTGCGCGGACTCCGGCTCGACGCCGCCGAACGGATCGGGAGGAAGTCCGGTGACCGTGTCCCCCTCGCCAGACCCGGCCTCGTCAGGCCCGTCAGGCCCGTCAGGCCCGTCCGGTCCGTCCGGCCCTGGTCCGACCAGCCCCGGCGGTCCGAGCGCGGATCCGACCGCTCCGACCAGACCACCGCGCGGCGGGGCGGCGCCGGGCGGTACGACCACGCTGCGCGGGACGGTCCAGGCCGGGGTCGAACCCAACTGCCTGCTGCTGGACGGCTATCTGCTGGTCGGTGGCCCGCGGGACGTGCTCACCGCCGGAGCCCGGGTGACGGTCGTCGGCGAGGTACGCCCCAATCTGATGACCACCTGCCAGCAGGGCACCCCGTTCCAGGTCCAGAGCGCCACCCGGGGCTGACCGCCCGGAGGGGCTGACCGCCAGGAAATGGACGGGAGCCGCATGGGAGGTACGGCGGCCGTTCCGGCTCGGAGGCATATGCCCGGTGAGCGTGATACCACCATGTCATCACGATGACTCGGTGGTATCACGCTCGAGCGAGATACCGGTCCTGGGCGGGCCGACGCCGGATGTCCGGGAGGCCGGATGTCCGGGAGGCCGGTCAGCGGCGGCGGGGTACCCAGTAGAGGATCTGGCCCGCGAGCAATGCGGGGTGGACGTCGGGCAGTTCCCGCAGGGCACGGGCGAGCTGGGCACCGAGGTACACCATCAGGCCGACCCGGTCATTCCGGAAGGCGGTCACGAGCGCCAGTCGCGCTGCTGGCACGGCCAGGGAATCCCGCAGGCGCGACAGCGGTACGACGGGTGCGCCGGGACATGCCGGCGCCAACGCTCCTGCGGCCCGATCACGCCTACCCCCGACCGACCCGCTCGCCACGTCGGGCGCGGTACTCCCCGGCCCGGGTCAGGCTGCCCGCCCGCATGTTGGACAGCCGCGGGTGCGACCCGACCTGGGCGTCCGGATCGTGGGCTGTTACTACCCCGCCATGGGCAGTAACAGCCCACGGTCGGGCGGGCCGGCGGTTGCGCATCCGCTCCCTGGCCGGCGTGGACGTGTCGACGTGCACCGGCCCGGGTGCCTTCGCACGGACTGCCGCCCGGTACTCCGCATTGGACAGCGGCGGCGTGGGCGGTGGCTGGTAGGGCATCGGGACGAGTTCGACCGAGTCGGGACAGCGCCAACGCGACCCGCATCGGCAGTACCGCCAGAACCGGCGCCAGCCCGACGGTGACGCTGGAGTACGAGCAACACGCCACCATGGTCCGAAGCTTCGAGCTGACGGTGGTTCCTGGGCTGCTCCAGACAGCAAGGACCGGCAGGGGCCAGCGCTGGCGTTCGGGCCGATCGCCTGGCGCGCGTTCCTCGACGGGGTGGCCCGGCGACGGTAGTAACCCCAGACGTCGAACGGGGTCCGTCCCGGGCTGGGACGGACCCCGTTCGGTGCAGTGGATCGTCGAGGTCAGTTCACCGCGTCGACCTTCACCAGGGCGTTGCCGACCACGGCACCGTCCACGGTGACGACCTTCATCTCGCCGGAGAGCTGCCGGCCGGCGGCCGGAACCGTCAGCGCGGTCACCGAACCGGTGATGGTCGTCGTGTCCTGGTACGCCAGCGATTCGTAGGTCGCCGGCACGGACAGGTTGCCGAGGGCGGGGGAGAAGAACACGTCCCGGTAGTCGAGCTGGGTGGTACCGGCCGGCACCGAGTACCCCTCGACCTCGATCTCGTAGGTCCCGGCCGCCGGATTGGCCAGCGAGACGGACTCCTCCGAGTCACCGTCGGCGTCGAACGCCACCCGTACGCCGTCCTTGTAGACGTAGAGGTCGAGGTCGGCACCGGGGTCACTGGTGTTGCCGATCGCCACGTCGAGCCGGCTGGCCCCAGCCGGCACCGCCACCTCGTAGCTCAGCACCTCGTGGTGCCCGATGCTCGGCCGCGCCTCCACGGTGCTGCCGAGCGGCCCGCCCGAGCCGGTGACGACGACCGGACCGAACTGGTTGGTCAGCTCCCAGTCGACCGGGGTGGGCTCCCCGGCCTGCACGCTGAGCAGCTCGGTCTCGTCCGGGGTGACCTCGACGCCCTGCACCCGGGCCTGGATCTGGTACGGGTTGCCGAGCAGCGGCGACGTACGCCGGGACTCGACTTCGATCTCCCAGACGCCCGGGATCGGGTTGTCGTACGACCGCTCGTCCGGCTTGCAGGCGGCCACATCGGAGAAGTTGGTGAAGCAGGCCGTGCTCACGGTGTTGTCCACCGGGATGCCCCACGGGTTGATCGCGATGAACCGGGTCTGCGAGCCGGGGGCGATGCCGGTCAGGTTTACCTGCAACGATCCGGCACCCTCCGGCACCGTGACGAAGTACGTCTTGAACAGGTTGCGGTCCACGTTGCCGCCGGCCGAGAAGGAGAAGTTCTTCTTCTTCGGCACCTCGGCGACCGTCACGACGTTCATGAACTCGAAGTCCACCGCCGGGGTCGCCGGGTCGTCGACCTCGACGATCGCGCTGTGCGCCCCGACGCCCGCCTTCGCCTCGACGCTGAACGTCACCGTCTTGCCCAGCGGCAGGTCCAGGTGCTCCGGCAGGTTGCCGAAGACGTTGCCGGTGTCGCCGACCAGCCGCAGGTCGTGCCGGACGGTCCCCTTCGGCCCGCTGTTCCGGGTCACCTTCACCTTGTAGGTCTTCGCCGCGTTCGGCTTCTGCCCGCCGGCGCCGACGGCGCACCGGTTGTAGATGCCGGTGCCCCGGTACGGGGTGGCCAGCAGGTCCGCCAGCGGCGTGCAGACCGGGGCGTCGACCGTGTAGCCCCGGGTCTCCAGCGCGGCACCCGCCAGCAGTTGCCAGGCGGCCGGTACGTTGAGCTGCCCGTTGCCCTGGCCGTGCGCCGGTACCCCGTCGATCCAGGATGCCGACGAGTAGATCGCCCGGCGCAGCGCGGCGGTGGTGACCAGCTTGCGGTTCGCCTTGGCGGCCGAGAGCAACAGCGCGATGCCGCCGGTCACCTGCGGGGCGGACATCGACGTACCGTTGATCATCTGGTAGCCCGGCGGCAGCGGGTAGCCCGCCTCGGCCACCGGGTTGCCCGGCAGCCAGAGCGGGGTGGTGGAGATCGCCGACCCCGGTGCGGTGATGTTCGGCTTGAACCCGCCGTCCTCACGCGGGCCGCGCGCGGAGAAGTAGAGGAGCTGGTACGGCGTGCGGGTCTCCGAGCCGTAGTTGGCCAGGTAGCTCTCCTGGCTGATCCCGGCGGCGACGCTGACGATGTCGCTGACCGTGGAGGGGTCGCCGATGGTGTTGATGCCGGGGCCGTCGTTGCCGGCCGAGAAGACGAGCTGCACCCCGAGTTCGTTGACGATCCGGTTGTAGAGTTCTGCGCGCAGGTCGCTGCCGTCGTTCATCGACCCGAGGCCGCCGATCGAGATGTTGACCACGTCCACGTCGCGGTTGACCACCAACTCGACCATGCCGTCGGTGAGCGCGGCGAAGGTGCAGCCGCCGCCCCAGGTGCAGGCGCGGGCGGAGACCAGCTTCGCGCCGGGCGCCCCACCGTCCAGGTTGGCGTTGCCGAACATGTCGTTCGCGGCGGTGATGCCGGCGACGTGCGAGCCGTGCGAGTCCTCGACCACCCCGATGTTGACGAAGTCGTACGCCCCCGGCAGGCCGGCCGGGGTGGTGTCCACGTCCTCGCGGAACTCGACCACGAACGGGGTCTGGTCGCGTACCGGGGTGTCCGGCTTGTCGGTGCCGAAGTGGCCCACGTCGTAGCGCTCGGCGTACGGGCGCATCACCGCGTCGTCGGTGAAGTCCCGGTTTCCGTTGGCGTCGACCCGGATGTCGTGGCTCGTCGGGTCGTAGAGGATGCCGAACAGGTCCGTGGTGTCGCCGTCCCGGTTGATGTCACCGGCCGGGGCGCTCCCGGCGGTGATGGACTCGGCGAACCGGTTGATCCGGTACGTCCCGGCCGGCGCCGTCCAGGCGGCACCCGCGTAGCTGAAGCTCGGGCCGGTCACCTGGTCACGCATGATCCGCCAGGTGGCGTCCCCGTCGAAGATGGGGTCGGTGGCGGTGAACCAGTCGACGATCTTGCGCTCGCCGGTCGAGGTGGTCTGCAACGACGGGTGGTCCAGGTCGACCCCGGTGTCCATGATGCCGATCGTGACGCCCCGGCCGTCCCAGCTCGGATGCGCGGCCTTGAAGTCCACCGCCCCGATCTCGTGGGTCGGCATGTACGGGTTCCGGGCCGGCGTGTCGGCTCCGGGACCGGACACCGCCGCCTTGGCCCGCGCCTGTGCCCGGGCCGGCGTGGGGGTCGGCTCGGGCTCCGGCAGCTTGACCTTGTCGTCCAGGTCCGCCGCCGCGACGCCGGGCAGCGCCGCGGCGGCCGGCACGGCCGAGGTGGGTACGCTGGCGCGGACGTAACCGACCTGGTCGGCCCGCTTGGCGATGATGCCGCCGAGCTTGCGCAGCCCGGCGACGACGGCGGCCGACCGGCCCTTGTCGGCCGCGATGAGCAGCGTCACCCGGGATTCCTTGCGGGACTTCGCCTCGGCGAGCAGTTCCAGGTCGCGCGGGCCCAGGGTGTCGGTGGGACCGGACTTCAGGGTTTCGGGGGCGGCGGTCGGATCGGCGCTCGCCGGGGTGGCACCGGTGGCCAGGGTCAGGCCGCTCAGGACCACGACCGAGGCGAGTACCCCGGCGGAGGTCCGTCGGCGCCAGGCACGGGATCTACTCACGTTCATGTCCTTCGGGAGAACAGGCCCTACAGCGCAGGGCACACGTGACCGGAATCCTCGGTCGCCGTGCACATGCCTGTCACTATCGCGCTCCGCGTTGTGACCACCCCGTGATCTGAGTGGACCGATCGGCGCGGTAGCTGGGCGGATCGGCGTCGATGACCGGCTGAACGCCGGTTCCGATTCGGACGGTCAGAGCTGGGTCGGCCGGGGAATCTCCAGGTGCCGCGCGCTCGGCGGATCGACCAGCTCGGGCGCCTGCGGCTGGCGTGGCGCGGTCTCCACCTGCGGCGGCGCCGGCAGGTCGTCGCCGGCCACGCCCAGCTCGGCGAGCTTGCGCGCGCTGACGAGTACCCGGGCCTCCAGCGAACCCACCGCCCGGTTGTACGCGGTCACCGCCCCGCCGAGCGCCCCGCCCAGCTTGGCGACGTGCTCGCCGAGGGTGCCGAGCCGGCCGTACAGCTCGCGGGCCAGCGCGTGCACCGCCACCGCGTTGCGGGCCAGCGCCTCCTGCCGCCACGAGTAGGCGACGGTACGCAGCAGCGCCACCAGGGTCGCCGGGGTGGCCAGCACCACGTTGCGGGCGAACGCGTGCTCCAGCAGCGTCGGGTCGCGTTGCAGCGCCACGTCGAGGAACGGGTCCGCCGGCACGAAGAGCACCACGAACTCCGGGGACTGGTCGAAGGCGGCCCAGTAGGACTTGGCGGCCAGCGCGTCGACGTGTGCCCGCAGGTGCCGGGCGTGCGCGTCCAGGTGCCGGTCCCGGCCCTGCTCGTCCCGGGCCTCCATGGCGGTCAGGTACGCGTCGAACGGTGCCTTCGCGTCCACCACCACCGAGCGGCCGCCGTGCAGCCGGACCACCAGGTCGGGGCGGACCACCTGGTGCTCGGTCGCCGCGGTCACCTGCTCGGCGAAGTCGCAGTGCTCCAGCATGCCGGCCGCCTCCACCACCCGGCGGAGCTGGTGCTCGCCCCAGCGGCCGCGTACCTGCGGGGCGCGCAGCGCGGCGACGAGCTGCTTGGTCTCGGTACGCAGCTCGCCGGAGACCGCCGTCATCGCGCGGACCTGCTCGCGCAGCTCGGCGTACGCGTCGACCCGGTCGTGCTCCAGCTCGGCGACCCGCTGCTCGTAGCGGCGCAGGGTCTCG
The DNA here is from genome assembly GCF_053764795.1 of Plantactinospora sp. DSM 117369. Lineage (NCBI taxonomy): Bacteria > Bacillati > Actinomycetota > Actinomycetes > Micromonosporales > Micromonosporaceae > Plantactinospora > Plantactinospora sp. DSM 117369. The sequence goes on from NZ_CM132446.1 coordinate 1,073,433, forward strand.
TGCAGCGGCGCCACCGCCCGGGCCACCGCCTCCTGGGACTGGGCGGTCGCCTCGTAGGAGAGCGCCCGCATCGACTGCTCCAGCCGGCCCTCGCCCTCCCGGGTGGCCCGCAGGGTCGCGTCCAGCCGGGCGATCTCGGCGGTCGACCGTGCGGTCGCGGCCAGCCAGCCGATCGCCCCGCCCGCGACGAGGCAGACGATCACCACGGCCACGGTCGAGAGGTCCACCTCACAGAGCATGCCAGGCGCCCGGCGCAGCGGCGCGAGTACTCGCCGGTGGTGGTGGGTACCGTGGGGTGATGGGCGAGGTGTTCTGGTTCCTGCTGCTGGTGGTGCTGCTCGGCGGTGCTGTCCTCTGGTGGCGTCGCGAGCGCGCCGCCCGGCAGGCCCGGGAACTCGCCGACGCGCGGGCCGAGGCCGGTCGCTGGTACGAGCGGCTGGGCGGGCAGTTGATGAACCTGCACGGCACCGAACCGGCGGTCCGGCAGGCGCTGGCCGACGCCGGGGAGCGCTACAACGCCGCCGGTGCCCAGCTCGAACAGGCGCGCAGCGTCCGGCAGTACGAGCTGGCTCGGGAGACCGCCCTGGAGGGGCTGGCGTACGTCCGGGCGGCCCGGGTGGCGCTCGGCATCGATCCGGGGCCGGAACTGCCGCCGCTGGCCGCCGCCCGGGGCGTCGGTGCGGTCACCGTGCCCAGGGAGGTGCAGGTCCAGGGCGAGACGTTCCGGGCCGGGCCGGACCCCGGGGCGGGGACGCCCTACTACTACCCCGGTGGGCGGATGCAGGGCCGGCCGGTGCCGGCCGGCTGGTATTCGACGCCGTGGTGGAAGACCGGCCTGGCGGCCGGTGCCGGGGTGCTCGGCGGCGTGCTGATCGCCGACGCCCTCTTCTCACCCGCCTTCGCCGATCCGGGGTACGGCTCCGATGCCGGCTACCAGGAGGGCGTCGCCGACGGCGCGGATGACGGCGGCGCGGGCGGGGCGGCGGATCCCGGTGCCGGTGATTTCGGCGGCGGGGATTTCGGCGGCGGAGACTTCGGCGGCGGTGGAGACTTTTAGCGGTACGACCGGATTGTCCCGGGGGTCTGTCCGGTCTTCGGGCTAACCGTCCGGCGGATGGTAGGGCTGACGGGATGGTCCTTGCGAGGGCCAGCCGGCAGAGTCGTCAACTGTGAGCGTTGACGTGGAGACCGTAGGGAGGCGCCGGCTGGTGATTGCCGGACGCTGGCTGACCAGCCTGGCTGTGGCGGGACTCGGGGTCGTGGTGGTGACCGTGACCGCACAGTCGATCGACCGGTTCCACTGGTGGGCCGGCTTCGTGCTGGTACCCGGAGCCCTGATCGCGGCGTCCGGCGGACCCCTGCTGGCCCGCGGCGGCGGGCGCGCGTTCGTCGGATACCTGCTGGCCTGCGTCGGCGGACTGGTCTTCGCGGTCGGCGCGATGCTGATGCTGGGGGTGATGGGGCGCGGCTGGCCGTTCATGATCACCCTTCCGGCGCTGGCCGTCGCCGGCACCTATCACTGGCGGTCGCCGGATCCGCTGCCCCGGGCGTTCCACCGCACGGTCGCGATGCTGGCGCTGAACACCGCCGCGCTCGGGATCACGTTCCTGCTGCTGGTCAACGACGCGGTGGACTTCGGCTCGACCGGCTGGTGGGGCGGCTTCATGATGGTCGGCGGCGTGATCATCCTGGCCAACGGGCTGGAACTGCTCCGGCACCGGATCCAGTACCGGGCCCAGGCCGTCACCCTGGCCGTCGGCCCGGCGGTGATCGCCTTCCTGCTCGGCCTGCGCTTCCTGCGCGACTGGCCGTTCCAGTTCTGAGCCGGGCGCCGTCCTCCAGCGGACCGGTCAGCGCTCGTCACCCGGGCGTACGATGCCCGCCTCGTAGGCGAAGACCACCACCTGGACCCGGTCCCGCAGGCCGAGCTTGCCGAGGATCCGCCCGACATGGGTCTTCACGGTCGCCTCGGAGACGGTGAGCAGCCCGGCGATCTCGGCGTTGGACCGGCCCCGGGCCACCTCCACCAGCACCTCCCGTTCCCGGTCGGTCAGCCGGTGCAGCCGCTCGTCGACCGGGGACCGCCCGGTGGACGGGTCCGGCAGGTGTGCGGCGAAGGCGTCGATCAGCCGCCGGGTCACGCTGGGCGCCACCACCGCGTCGCCGGCCGCCACCGCCCGGATCCCGGTGAGCAGGTCCGGCGGGGGTACGTCCTTGAGCAGGAACCCGCTCGCCCCGGCCCGCAGCGCGGCGAAGACGTACTCGTCGAGGTTGAACGTGGTGAGCACGAGGATCCGGGCCGGGGCGCCGGACTCGATGATCTGCCGGGTCGCCTCGATGCCGTCCAGCACCGGCATCCGGACGTCCATCAGCACCACGTCCGGGCGGAGCGTACGGGTCATCGAGACGCCCTGCGCACCGTCGCCGGCCTCGCCGACCACCGCCAGGTCGGGCTGGCTCTCCAGCACCATCCGGAAGCCCAGCCGGAGTAGCGGCTGGTCGTCGACGAGCAGCACCCGGATGGTCACGCCGCCTCCCCACCCCGCCCGGTCAGCTCGGCCGCCCGGGTCACGTCGTCTCCTCGTCGTCGAGCCGCAGCCGGGCCCGTACCCGCCAGCCGGGGCCGTCGGACCGGGGCCCGGCCTCGACCTCCCCGCCGTACGCGGCGGCCCGCTCGATCATCCCAGCCAACCCGTGCCCACCGCTCGACGCCTCGGCGGTACGCCCGGCGCCGTCGTCGAGGATCTCCAGGTGCAGGCCGTCCGGCCGGGAGTACAGCCGGATCTGCACCTCGGCGGCCGGGCCGGCGTGCTTGAGGGTGTTGGTGAGCGCCTCCTGGACGATCCGGTAGACGGCGAGCCCGGCGCCCGGACCGCAGGCCAGCGGCGCGTCGTGCACGGTCAGCCCGACCCGGAGCCCGGCGGTGCGGACCTGCGCGACCAGCGAATCCAGGTCGCCGAGGCCCGGCTGTGGCGCCCGGCCGACCGCCTCGTCGCGGAGCAGCCCCAGCAGCCGGCGCATCTCGCCGAGCGCCTGCCGACCGGTCGCCGACACCTGGGCCATGGTCTCGGCGGCCCGCTGTGGAGCCGTACCGGCGGCGTAGCTGGCGCCGTCGGCCAGCGCCACCATCACGGCGAGGTTGTGCGCCACGATGTCGTGCAGGTCCCGGGCGATCCGGGCCCGCTCGGCGGCGACGGCGAGCCGGGCCCGCTGGTCCCGTTCCCGTTCCAGCCGGCGGGCCCGCTCCTCCAGTTCGGCCAGGTAGGCCCGGCGGATCCGCACCGTCACCCCGAGCAGCACGGTCGCGGCGAGCCCGCAGGTGATGAAGCCGAGTGAGGTCCAGTTCGGCCCGCCCGGCAGCAGGAGTACGACCGCCGGGATCTCGGTCGCCGCGACGATCGGCCAGACGTGGCGCTGCGGGCGGTACCGGGCGACGGTGTAGATCGCCACCGCGACGACGAGTTCCGGGTGGACCCCGTTGACCCGGATGCCGACCAGCACCGCCGAGACGATCGCGAGGCCGTACACCGCCCAGCAGACCAGGACCGGGGCCTGCCGGCGCCAGACCAGCGGGGCGTGCACGGCGACGAACCAGAGCCAGGCGTCCACTCCGGTGCCGGCCAGCGCCACCGGTCCGCTGGCCAGCCCGAGCAGCAGGACCAGGCCGGCGTCGACCCACCGGGGATGCCGCCGGAGCAGGTCAGACATCCACGCCGGGGTCGTCCGTGCCAGCGGGAGCGTGCCGGGCACGGCGAGCTATCCGTCCCGCCGACGCAGCACGGCGACCCCGCCGAGCAGCAGCAGGCCGGCCCAGCCCACCAGCACCGCGCTGGCCGGGGCGGGCGCCAGCATCTCGATCGGGCTGCCGTCACCGTGCAGGCTGTACATCGCCTGACCGGCGAGGGCCGGTACGTATTTCAACACCGCCTCCTCCCGGTCGCCCGGCAGCACCGGCCCGAGCAGTGCCGGTACGACCATCAGTAGTACCACCAGCGCGGTGATCGCCCCGGCGGTGTGCCGAAGCATCGCACCGAGGCCGAGCCCGAGCAGCCCCATCAGCACCGCCGATCCGGCCGCTCCGGCGATCGCGCGGGGAACCCCGGGATCGCCCAGCGATGCGCCGTCCGGCCCCAGCCCGGCCTGGCAGGTCAGGAACGCGGCGAGGCAGGTGACCGCGAGAACCGGTGCGGTGACCCCGGTCAGGGCGACCGCCTTGGCGGCGAGCACCGGCCAGCGCCGGGGTACGGCGGTCAGGGTGGCCCGGATCGCGCCGGTGCCGTACTCGCCGGAGATCTGTAGCACCCCGAAGACGCCGATCACCAGCATCAGGAAGTCCATCGGCAGGAACGCCATCGCGACCGCGTCGGCCACGGACGGGGCCGGCTCGCCGGACTGCACCGAGCGGCGTACGCCGTAGCCGATCGCGCCGGCCAGCCCCACCGCGAGCAGCAGCACCGTACCCAGGGTCAGCCAGGTGGAGCGGAGCGAGCGGAGCTTCGTCCACTCCGACCGGACCACCCTGGTGAACGTGATCCTCACCGGTACTCCACCGCCTCCCGGGTCAACTCCATGTACGCCTCCTCCAGCGACGCCCGGCGCGGGGTCAGCTCGTGCACGGCCAGCCCGCCGGCCAGGGCCAGGTCGCCGATCCGCTCGGCGGCCAGCCCGGCGGCCTGGAACACGCCCGGCTCGACCCCGGTCAGCGCGGCACCGTGCGCGGTGAGCAGTTCAGCCAGCTCGGTGGCGTGCGGCGAGCGCACCAGCACGCTGCCGACGGCGACCCGGGCGATCAGGTCCGCGACCGTGGTGTCGGCGAGCAGTCGCCCCCGACCGATGATCACCAGGTGTTCGGCGGTGACCGCCATCTCGCTCATCAGGTGGCTGGAGACCAGCACGGTACGTCCCTCGGCGGCCAGCCCCTTGAGCAGGTTGCGTACCCAGAGCACCCCGTCCGGGTCGAGCCCGTTGACCGGCTCGTCCAGCATCACCACCGCCGGGTCGCCGAGCAGTGCGGTGGCGATCCCGAGCCGCTGGCCCATCCCGAGCGAGAAGCCGCCGGCCCGCCGGTCCGCCACGACGGTCAGCCCGACCGTCTCCAGCACCTCGTCGACCCGCCGCCGGCCGATCCCGTGGGTCTGGGCCAGCGCCAGCAGGTGGTTGCGGGCACTCCGTCCCCGGTGCACCGCTTTGGCGTCGAGCAGCGTACCGACCTGGCACAGCGGCGCGGGGTGGTCGCGGTAGGGGCGACCGGCCACCGTCACCGTCCCGCCGGTCGGCCGGTCCAGCCCCACGATCATCCGCATGGTGGTGGACTTGCCGGCTCCGTTCGGCCCGAGGAACCCGGTGACCTGGCCGGGTTTCACGGCGAACGACAGTTCGTCGACGGCGAGGGTTCCGCCGTAGCGCTTGGTCAGCGCCTGCACCTCAATCATGACTCCGACGCTAGGCGCGGCCGGGCCGCCCGCCGACCGCCGCGAGGCTGGTCGTCGACGCCCCGACCGTACGCCGGAAGTCGTATGTGATGCTGCTAGCGGCGGAGCCGCCAGGTGAGGCCGTGGCCGTACGGGTAGCGGACCGTCGCCGGGTCGGCCGGGTCCGGCACGCTGACCGGGAGCTTGCCGCGCGGTGCGACCTCTCCGGCGAGTACCCGGGTCAGCGCCTCCATCGACGCCAACGTGTAGCCGAACGTGACGAGCTGGGTCGGCACGTCGGGGAAGTGCCCGACGTCGTACGCGTCCCGCACCGCGACCACCACCACTGGCTTGCCGGTGGCGGCCAGCGCGTGCACCAGCTTCTGCTGCCGGGCGTTCGGGTCGGTGACCGTGGTGTCGAAGGCCTTCTGGGTCAGCACGATCGTCAGGTCGTTGGCCTGGGCCGCCGCCACCGCCTCGGCGATCTTCGCGTCGTTCGGCAGCCCGGTCGGCAGCACGCTGGTCCGGTTGCCCCGGGCGGCCAGCCCGGCGGCGAGGGTGCCGACGTTGTCGAAGGCGCTGGAGTTCCAGCCGGTGACCAGCACCGACCGGTCGGCCCTCGGCAGCGGCAGCAGCTTGGCGTCGTTGCGCACCGCGGTCACGGTACGGTCGGTGATCTTCCGCAGCTCGGCCTGGTGGGCAGGCTGCCCGACCACCCGAACGGCGGCGTCCGGGTCGACCGGCGGCACCCCGTCGAGTACGCCCCGGCGCTGCTTGAGGGTGAGGAGCCGGCGTACCGACTGGTCGATCCGGGCCTCGGTGAGTTCACCGGAGGCGACGGCGGCGAGTACGGAGTTGACCGCCAGGTCGAGGTTCGGCGGCATCAGCAGCAGGTCGGCACCGGCCTTGAGGGCGAGTACCGGGACGCGGTCGTCGCCGTACTGCTGGCGTACCCCGGCCATGCCGAGCGAGTCGGTCACCACCACGCCCCGGAAGCCGAGCCGCTCCCGGAGCAGCCCGGTGAGGATCGGCGCGGAGAGCGTGGCCGGGTTGCCGGAGTCGTCCAGCGACGGTACGACGATGTGCGCCGTCATGATCGTGTCGACTCCGGCCGCGATGGCGGCCCGGAACGGCGGTTCGTCGAGCCGCTGCCACTCGTCCCGGGTGTGGTGGATCACCGGCAGCGCGGTGTGGCTGTCGTCCCGGGTGTCGCCGTGCCCGGGGAAGTGCTTGGCGGCCACGCTGACCCCGGCACCGGCCTGGAAGCCGACCACCTGGGCGGCGGTCATCCCGGCCACCAGCAGCGGGTCGGAGCCGAAGGAGCGTACCCCGATCACCGGGTTGGCCGGGTTGACGTTGACGTCGGCCGACGGCGCCCACGCCTGCTGGATGCCGACGGCCGCCAGCTCCCGCCCGGTGATCCGGGCGGCGGTGTACGCGTCGACCAGGCTGCGCCCGGCGCCGAGCGCCATGTTGCCGGGGAAGAGGGTGGCCGGAGCCGGCAGCCGCTGCACGATGCCGTGCTCCTGGTCGGTGGAGATGAGCAGCGGGATCCGGGGGCCGTTGGCGGCGGCGCTCGCCTGGAGCCCGTTGGAGAGCGTGGCGATCTGCCGGGGTGAGTCGAGATTGTGCGACCAGGAGAAGTAGATGACCCCGCCGAGGTGGTATTTCGCGACCACCTCGGCACCGGTCTCCACTCCGTACGCCTGGCGGTTGGCGGTGGCGTCGGCCGCGCTCGGCGCGGTGGCGGAGCCGCCGTAGACGTAGGTGGCGAAGAGCTGGCCGACCTTCTCCGGGAGGCTCATCCGGGCGATCAGCCGGTCCACCGGGGACGGTGTGCCCCGGGTGGACGGTGCGGCCTGGGCGGGCGGGCTGGCGCCGCCGGCGACGAGCAGGGCGATCGCGGCGCTTGCTGCCAGTAGCCGGGTCCGCATGGCACCTCCAGGTGATTCATCCGACTCTGTAAATTAGTCGCCCCCACGGTGAAGGGCAAGAAGCTTCTGTGTTATTGCCAATGGCGAAGGAAACCTTCATTCTGGTCGTGCTCGATGACCGGCACGGAGGTGGTGGCGATGCGTCGTCGGAGGATCGGCACCGGACTCCTCGGTGCCGGAGTCGGCACGGTGGTCCTTTTCGCGGCCCTGGCCGTACCGCCCCCGGCGACCGCCGGACCGAAAGTCGGCCAGGCGGTGACCGGTCCCAAGGTGGGCCAGGCAGTGCCCGGGGGCCGCAGCGGAGGATGGCAGAGCGGGCCGCCGACCGTCGAGCCCGGCGATGTCCGGTTCGCCCGGCGCACGCTGCGGGCCGGCCGGCCGCAGGAGGTCGGCCTGCTGCCCGAGTACGTCGACCGGCTGCGCACCGACGCCGAGGCGTACCTGACGCCGACCCCGGACCACCCCACCTTCCCGACGTACGCCGGAGCCGTGCTGCTGGCCGCCAAGGACGGGGTGGTGGTCCGGCACGAGGCGGTCGGCACGGCGGTGAAGTACAGCGAGGTCGGGCCGGCACCCGGGCGGATCGGTGTCGAGTTGCCGGCCGACCAGCAGATCCCGATGCGCAAGGACACCATCTTCGACCTCGCCTCGATCTCCAAGCTCTTCACCACCGTGGTGGCGCTGCGCCAGGTCGAGCGCGGCACCGTCGAGCTGGACGCGCCGGTGGTGCGCTACCTGCCGGAGTTCGCCGCCGGTGGCAAGGAGGCGGTGACCGTACGGATGCTGCTCACCCACACCGGCGGGCTGCCCGCGTTCGCGCCACTGTGGAGCAGCTACCCGACCCCGGAGGAGCGGGAGGCGGCCGCCCTGGCCACCCCGTTCGCCGCCGGTGCCAGCCCCGGCAACCAGTACGTCTACTCCGACCTCGGGCTGATCGCGCTCGGCGTACTCGTGGAGCGGGCGACCGGCCGCCCGCTGGAGCAGCTCGTCGCCAGCGAGGTGACCGGGCCGCTGCGGATGGTCGACACCGGCTACAACCCGGCACCGGCGCTCCGGCACCGGATCGCGGCCACCGAATACCAGCCGTACGCGAACCGTGGCATGGTCTGGGGCGAGGTGCACGACGAGAACGCCTGGGCACTCGGCGGGGTGGCCGGGCACGCCGGCCTCTTCTCCACCGCCGCCGACCTGGCCATCTTCTGCCAGATGTTGCTGAACGGCGGCGAATACCGGGGTGCCCGGATCCTCCGCGAGTCCACGGTCCGGGACATGCTGGTCAACTACAACGCACGCCTGGAGAGCCGCTATCCGGAGAGCGACCGGGGGCTCGGGGTCGAGCTGCACAAGCACTGGTACATGTCCGGGCTCGCCTCGCCGGTCGCGTTCGGGCACACCGGGTTCACCGGCACCTCGATCGTGATCGACCCGCTGTCGCACACCTTCCTGATCCTGCTGACCAACCGGGTACACCCGGATCGGAACTGGGGCAGCAACAACGTCGCCCGGCGGGCGCTGGCCCGCGACCTGGCGTACGCGACTCCGGTCCGGCCGCCGATGGGCGGCACCGCCTGGCGCGCGGACGACCTCGACGGCGGCAGCGTCACCCTCAGCGCGCCGCTGCGCCGCGCCGCCGGCCGCGCGGCGGTGGCCAGCTTCCAACTCTGGTACGACACCGAGCCGCGCTACGACCTGCTGCACTTCCAGACCTCGGCCGACGGCGGCGAGACCTGGGCACCGGTCGACGTGACCCTGGTCGGCCCGACCGGGCGGTGGACCGCCGAGGGCTCGGTCACCGGCTACGGCGGCCGGCGCTGGTGGCAGGCGTTCGCGGAACTGCCGGCCGGCACCACCGACCTGCGCTGGAGCTACACCACGGACGGCACTTCCCGAGGCCGCGGCGTGTACGTCGACGGCCTGCTCGTGGTCGGCACCAACGGCCTGCTCTTCTCCGGTGAGGGCAGCGACGCGACCCGCTTCACCGCCACGGGCTGGACCCCGTCGAGTCGTTAGTCAGGGGGCCGGCCTCGCCGAGGGTCAGATCGGGATTACGGGCAGTTCGGCGCCGCCCTTGTCGCCGTAACGCTCGGGCTCGGCGGTGAGCACGTAGGCGCGTGGGGTTGGGATATCCGCCGGCGGGACTGTCGAGCTGCCCCGCCTGTGCGCCCACCGTCCCGGGCTGTCCGAGCCCCGACCCCCGCCGGCCGGTCGACCCGGACCGCCTCGCCATGCGCCGTCTCGGCCCAACCCGACTCTCCGTGCCCCGTCTGTGCACCCAGCTCGACAGTCCGCGCACCAGCTACCCCCTGGTCGGCCGTCGGTCGTCCATCCTGGTCGGCCGCCCGGCGGTGCCGGCGCTAGGGCGCGGAGACAGCCTGCCGGCTCAGACTGGTGGCGTCCCGGTTCAGAGCCGGGCGGCAACCTGCTTGCCGAGTGCGGCGAACTTGCTCTGCGGAATGACCGACGGGCCGGAGAGCACCACCAACCGCAGCTCCTGCTGGTACGGCACGGCGAAGGCCAGCACCCGGGCGCCGTCGACCGTGTACGCCACCGCGTCCGCCCCGACGCCGTCGACCCGGGTCGTCTTGGCCTGGCTGCCCTCGCCGATGGCGTCGATCGTCTCGGTCACGGTGTCGGCGCGGTCGGGGAACGCCGTCGCGACCAGCGACAGCGCCTCGCGGTTGCCGTCCTGGTAGGCGCAGGTGTAGCGGGTGGTTTCGTCCTCGACGGGCGGCGCTTCGGTGGCCTTGAGCTTGGTCTGGTCGGAGCCGCCCAGGGTTTTCACCACCGCATCGGCCGGAAGCAGTTCGCAGGCCGAGGTGATCTCTTTGAGCCGGGCCGGCGCGCTGGCGGTTGCCTTCGCGCCGGGCGAGGAGGCCGCGTCGACCGGACCGCCGAACGTGGCGGGTTCGCCGTCGCCACCGCAGCCGCTGGCGGAGAGCACGGCCAGCGCGGCGATGGTCAGCGAGACGGAACGGCGGGCATTCTTCGCGGAGGGCAACGGTTTCTCCTTACAAATTCATTGCGGTTGAGCGGACGTCTGGAAAGGCCGTGCCGGGATTCTGGCGACGCCGGCCTGCCCCATGTGATGCGTGAGGAGTTGACGTTTCTGCTTCCATTGGCCAGGCAACGGTGTCGGCTCCGGATGTGCCGGTCCGAGTGGCGAGCCTAGCCTCTGACCTGCTAGTGGGTGAGATGCCGTGGCCGACGGTGATGGATCCTCGATAGGTGGCGACCCGCTGCGGACGCCGGCGGTTTCGACTCGCGTCTCCGATTTTCAAGCCGGGGAACACATTCGCAGCGAAATTTGGCCGGCTTTTGTTACATCGACTTGCCGTACGGCACGGCGGACATTTCTCACTGTTTCCGTCGGCCCCGGCCGCGGCTCGGTGCAGCAAGATCAATCTGTGTCCGACACGACCGCGTCACGCCGGACCCCCACCCCACCGGAGGTACAGCGCATGTCATCGAGGTTGTCCCGCCACAGCAGTCAGCCAGCCACCACCCGATCCGGCACGGCTGGTGCCGCCGCGTCAACGTCCGGACCCGACGCCGCCGTCAGCCAGCTCAAGCGCCGCCTCGCGGTGGCCGCCGCCCTGCTCGTCGGCGTACCAGGGGCGGTCGCGATGACCAGCGGGCCGGTCGCCGCCCAGCCCCTCCAGTCGCACTGTGGGACGGAGACCGGCAACAAGCCCGTCGAGGGCTTCATCAGCCACGACGAACTGCGGCGCAGCCTTGCGCAGATCGAGCAGACCAGCGGGGGCAAGGTCGCCGTCGACGTCGCCGGTCTGTCCAACCAGGGGCGGGAGATCTGGACCGCCCGGGTCGGCGAGGGCGACACCGTGGTCCTGATCCAGAGCCAGATCCACGGCAACGAGATGAACGGCACCGTCGCGCTGCTGGAGACGCTCAAGAAGCTGGGCGACAGCTCCGCCCGCTCCGCGGAGATCCGCAAGGCCGTCACCGTGGTCGCCGTGCCGAGGCTCAACGCCGACGGCGGCGAGCTGGACACCCGGCAGAACGCGACGAGCTGGGACGATGTCGTCGCCGACTTCCCGCAGTTGGCGGGGGTCCAGCCGGCGTGGAACTACAACTCCCGGCTCGGCGGGTTCGACGTGAACCGCGACTTCAACCCGGACCTCGACTACGTTCCCCAGCCGGGCGACTTCCCCGGCAACAGCGCCTCGGTCGGCTGGTACGTGACCCCCGAGGCGCAGACCGTCCGCGAGGTCTACCGTGGCCTGGAGCGGGAGTTCGGCACCGTGGACGTCTTCGTCGACCTGCACAACCAGGCGCCCTGCTACACCGGTGAGGGGATGGACGACTTCACCACGCTCTCCATCTCGGGGCGTTTCATCACCGACCCGGCACAGCACGGCAACTGGCCCAAGTTCGACTACGACGCGTCCCGGCGGATCAACGTCGCCGCGTACGACGCCATGCAGGGCGGGAACTCGCCGCAGAGCAAGGTGACGCGCTATCCGCAGGACACGAACCTGCCCGGTACCGCACTGGGCTCGTTCGCCCTCCGGGGCAGCGCGACCATCCTGTTCGAGACGCGGGGCCAGACCCAGTCCTGGAGCCAGAAGCAGAACGGCATGTTGAACAAGCAGATCGAGGTCGGGATGTTCGGCATCATCGACGCCGTCACCGACGGCACGCTGGCCGGCCTCGACCCGGCGCGCTACGAGTCGATTCCGGAGCGGATGAACGTCCCGCAGGACTGACGAGGCGGAGCTGACGACCGGAACGAACTGGCGTCCCGGCCTCCCGTGGGGGCGGCGCCGGACGCGGCTGGTCGCCCGAGCGCGTCGAACGCTGGTGGACCGAGCTGCTCACCCGGGAACTGCTCGGCTAGAAGGCGCAGGCGATGACGAGTTCCGGGGTGCGGTCGGGGAGGAAGTCGAGCTTGCCGATCCGGCCCGCCGCCTTCAGGTCACCGGCGATGCTGGCCAACTGCTCCAGCATCGCCGCCGGCCCGAGCGCCTCGGCCAGCGGCACCTCGGTACGCATCGACACCTTCCGTTCCGACTTCGCCCGGCGTACCTGGGTCAGCGCCGCGCCGGCCAGCTCCAGCAGGTCCGGGTCGCCGTCGGCGGCCACCCGCTGGATCTCGTACGTCGTCGGCCACGGCGAGCGGTGCACCGAGCCGTACCGCCACCAGGACCAGACCTCCTCGGTGACGTACGGCAGGAACGGGGCGAACAGCCGCAGCAGCGTGGAGAGGGCGGCCGCCAGCGCGGCCCGGGCCGACTCGGCACCCGGACCCTCGCCGTAGGCCCGCTCCTTCACCAACTCGATGTAGTCGTCGCAGAACCGCCAGAAGAACGCCTCGGTGACCTGCATCGCCTCGGTGTGGTCGTACCGGTCGAAGGCGGCGGTGGCGGTGGCGACCACAGTGGAGAGTCCGGCGAGCATCGACCGGTCCAGCGGCTCGGTCGCCGGCGCCCGCAGGGCGTCGCCGGCACCGAGGCCGAGTGCGAACCTGGACGCGTTGAGCAGCTTGGTGGCGAGCCGCCGGCCGATCCGGATCTGGCCCGGGTCGAACGCCAGGTCGGTGCCGGGCCGCCCGTTCGCCGCCCAGTAGCGGACCGCGTCCGGGCCGTGCTCCTCCAGCAGCCCCATCGGAGTCTGCACGTTCCCCTTGGACTTGGACATCTTCTTGCGGTCCGGGTCGAGGATCCAGCCGGAGAGCACCGCGTCCCGCCAGGGCAGCACCCCGGCCTCCAGGTGCGCGCGCACGACGGTCGCGAACAACCAGGTACGGATGATCTCCTGCCCCTGCGGCCGCAGATCCATCGGGAAGACCCGGGCGTACAGGTCGGGATCGTCGAGCCAGCCGCCGACGATCTGCGGGGTCAGCGACGAGGTGGCCCAGGTGTCCATCACGTCCGGGTCGGCCATGAAACCGCCCGGCCGGCCGCGCTGCGACTCGGTGTATCCGGCCGGGGTGTCGGAGGTCGGATCGACGGGCAGCACGGCCTCGTCCGGCGTGAGAGGCTGGTCGTAATCCGGCTCGCCAGCGTCGTCGAGCCGGTACCAGATCGGGAACGGCACGCCGAAATAGCGCTGCCGGCTGATCAGCCAGTCCCCGGTCAGCCCGCTCACCCAGTGCTCGTAGCGGTGCCGCATGTGGGCCGGCACCCAGTTCAGCTCGTGTCCACGATCGAGCAGTGCGGCCCGCAGTTCGGCGTCCCGACCACCGTTGCGCAGATACCACTGCCGGGTGGAGATGATCTCCAGCGGGCTGTCGCCCTTCTCGTAGAACTTCACCGGATGCGTGACCGGCCTCGGCTCGCCGACCAGGTCGCCGGAGGCGGCCAGCAGTTCGACCATCCGCCGCCGGGCCGCGTTGACCTTCAGGCCGGCGAGTCCGGCGTACGGGTCCGGGTCGACCCCTAGCGGTGGCTCGGGCAGCAGCCGGCCGTCCCGGCCGATCACCACCCGGGTCGGCAGCCGCAACTCCCGCCACCAGGTCACGTCGGCCAGGTCACCGAAGGTGCAGGTCATCACCAGACCGGTGCCCTTGGCCGGATCCGCCAGCGGGTGGGCGTAGACGGTCACCTCGGTGCCGAACAGCGGGGTGCGGACGGTGCCGCCGACCAGGTCGGCGTACCGCTCGTCGTCGGGGTGGCAGACCAGCGCCACGCAGGCCGGCAGCAGCTCGGGGCGGGTGGTCTCGATGTGGACGTACGGGTCGTCGCGGCCGGGGCCGGGACCGATCGGGGTACCGGCGCTGCCCGGCCCGGACGCCAGCACCTCGAACCGGATCCGGTGGTACGCCCCCGGCCGCTCCCGGTCCTCCAGCTCCGCCTGGGCCACCGCCGTGCCGAAGCCGACGTCCCAGAGCGCGGGCGCCTCGGCGGAGTACGCCTCACCCCTGGCCAGGTTCCGCAGGAACGCCCGCTGCGCGGTGGCCCGGGCGGTCGGGCCGATCGTGGTGTACGTCAGCGACCAGTCCACCGACAGCCCGAGGCGCCGCCACAGCTCCTCGTAGACCTGCTCGTCCTCGGCGGTCAGCGTGGCGCACAGCTCCACGAAGTTGCGCCGTGAGATCGCCACCGGGTTTTTCCGGGCCTCCTCGCCGACCGGCCGCCCGGGCGGCTGCCACTGCGGGTCGTACGGCAGGCTCGGGTCACAGGCGACGCCGTAGACGTTCTGCACCCGGCGCTCGGTGGGTAGGCCGTTGTCGTCCCAGCCCATCGGATAGAAGACCGTCCGGCCGCGCATCCGCTGGAACCGGGCCACCGTGTCGGTGTGGGTGTACGAGAAGACGTGCCCCATGTGCAGTTCGCCGGATACGGTCGGCGGGGGAGTGTCGATCGCGTACACGTCCGACCGGCTCTTCGTCCGGTCGAAGGCGTACGTCCCCTCCTCCTGCCACCGGTGGGCCCACTTCTCGGCCAGCCCGTCCAGGCTCGGCCGCTCCGGGACGCCGGTGCGCTGGTGCCGCTCCGTATCCGTCATCTGGCCGATGGTACGGGAGACGGCCGGCCGGACGACCGGGATTTCCACACCGCCGGCCCGCTGCCGGACTGTTATTCCGCGGCCCCGCCGGACAGTGCCCCGGCCGGCTCGCCCGGCGGTGATTCCGCCGGCCACTCCCCGGACACGAACGACCGGACCAGGGCGGCGTGCGACAGCGGGGTGCCCAGGTCGGCGACGTCGGCGTTGGTGGTGTAGTCCAGCAGCACCAGATCCCGGTCGGCGGAGAGCCGACGCAGCTCGGCGACCAGGTCGGCCGCGGGATGCTCCAGCACCCACCGGTACGCCGGCAGGTAGATCAGGCGCCGGGCCTCCGCGTAGCCCAGCAGTCGGTCGCCGGTCAGCCCGGCCCGGTGCCCCCGCACCGGCCCGTAGCGGCGCACCGTCCGCTTCAGGCCCTTCATCGTGGTCACGCCGAGCCGGCCCGGATCGACGTCGGCACCGGCGAAGACCTTGAGCGCCTGCCAGATCCCCTCCACGGACTCGCCGGAAACGCCGGGCGAGAACGGCACCGGGATGCCGCCGTGCGGATAGAACGGGCTCAGCCGCACCCAAGGGTCGGGCCCGCGCGAGGTCACGTCGAGCACCAACGCGCCTGGCGCCGCCGCCTCGATGGTCGCGGCGGAGCGCCGCCGGCTCAGCACCCCTATCGCCATGGACTCTCCCTCCGGCCGATGGCACGCCGCCGGCCCGACGTGACCACGAACTCTGGTCGCCCCGCATCCTGCCGCCCGGGTACGACATCCCGCCCTGCCGATCCGCCGGATACCGTGGACGCCGTGATTCCCGACGCGCTGGCCCGCAACGTACGGCAGGTGTGGGGGTCGGACGGCGTCCGCTGGCTCGCCGAACTGCCCCGGGTGCTCGCCGAGGTGGCCGCCGACTGGGAGTTGACCGTCGGCGAGCCGTACGACCTGTCGTTCCACTACGTCACCGGGGTGACCTGTGCCGACGGCCGGCCGGCGGTGCTGAAGCTGGGTGTACCGAGCGGGGAGTCGCTGCGTACCGAGGCACCGGCGCTGGCCGCGTTCGCCGGCCGGGGCGCCGTACGCCTGCTCCGCGCCGACCTCGACCGGGGTGCCCTGCTGCTGGAGCGGGCCGAGCCCGGCTGGCGGCTGCGTGACCTGGTGCCCGGCCGGGACGCCGAGGCGACCTCGGTGGCGGCGGAGGTGCTGCGCCGGCTCGCCGTACCGCCGCCGGCCGACTGCCCGCTGCCCGACCTTTCGACCTATGGCGCCGGCTTCGACGAGTACCTGGCGGTGCACGGCGACGGCGGGCCGCTGCCGGCCGACCTCGTCGCCCGAGCCGGCGGCCTGATGCGCGAGCTGTGCGCCTCGGCGACCGGACGGGTGGTGCTGCACGGCGACCTGCACCACGACAACATCCTGCGCGCGGAGCGCGAACCGTGGCTCGCCATCGACCCGCACGGGCTGGTCGGCGATCCCGGGTTCGAGGTCGGCGCGCTGCTCTACAACCCCGAGCCGGACGACCGGGACCCGGCGTTGACCGCCCTGGTGCCGGCCCGGGTCGAACAGCTCGCCGACCTGCTGGCGATGCCGGTGGACCGGGTGGTCGGCTGGGGCTTCGTCATGGCGGTGCTCTCGGACGTCTGGACGGCCGAGGAGTGGAAACCGGGCGACCCGTCGCCGGCCAGCCGGGCCCTGGACGTCGCCCGCCTACTGCTGCCCCGGCTGAGCTGAGCACGCTGCTGTCCCGGCTGAGCCGGGTACGGCGTCAGCGGCGCAGGCTGAGGCGGAACTCGCAACCGTCGCCGTCGGGTCCCGGTGAGCGCAGCGTGAGGTCGCCGCCGTGCGCCAGTGCGATCTGCCGGGCGATCGCCAGGCCGAGACCGGTGCCGGGGACATCCCGCCGGCCACGCCAGAAACGCTGGAAGACGTGCTCCTGCTCGTCGGCCGGGACGCCCGGGCCGTGGTCGGTGACCAGTACGGCCACTTCGGAGTCGGTGGCCTCGACGTCGACCCGTACCGTCGAGCCGGCCGGGGCGTACCGGATCGCGTTGTCGACGAGGTTGGTGACGGCACGCCGTACCGTCGGTTCGTCCACCGCGCAGCTCGCGTCCGGCGGCCCGCCGGCCGAGAGCCGGATCCCCCGCTTCGCGGCCAGTACGCCGGCGTCCTCCAGTACCCGGCCGACGATGGCGGTCAGTTCGGCCGGCTGCCGGTCGAGGACGCGGGCCCGGCCGCGGGCATCCACCAGGAGTTCGTCGAGAGTCGCCCGCAGCCGTACCGCCGCGGTCCGGGACCGTTCGAGTCCCTTCCGGTACACCTCGACGGTGGGCTCTGGATGGGTGAGCAGCACCTCGGCATTGGTGACCAGGACGGCCAGCGGGATCCGCAGTTCGTGGCTGGTCTCCTCGATGAGCTGCCGCTGGGTGTCGGCGGCCCGCTCCAGCCGGTCGAGCATCGCGTCGAAGCTCGCGGCGAGCGACACCAGCTCGGTCGGGCCCTGGTCGAGCCCGGTACGCCGGCTCAGGTCCGCTCCCTCGATCTCCTCGACGACCCGCCGGATCCGGTCGATCGGGCCGACCGCCCGGCCGGCCCACCACCAGGCCAGTCCGGCGGCGACCGGGGCGAGGGCGAGAACCGTCCAGGTGACCCAGCCGGACCGGTCGGTGGTGGTGTGCTCGACGGGTTCCGCACCGATCAGCGCCTGCGTCGTCGTCTCGGTGTCGGTCACCAGGGTCACGCCGAACAGCAGCAGGACCGGTACGTAACTGGCCAGGAAGCCGAGCACCGCGAGTCGTACCCGCAGCGAGCGCCAGCCGCGGCTCACGACGGTTCCGCCAGCTGGTAACCGACGCCGGTGATGGTGACGATCGGCGCCGGCTCGCCGAGTTTCCGGCGCAACCGGCTGAGGATCACCCGGACCGACGAGGTGAACGGGTTGGCGTGCGCGTCCCAGACGTGTTCCAGCAGCTCCTCGGCGGAGAGCACCCGGCCGGGATGGTGCATGAAGTAGCGCAGCAGCGAGAACTCCCGGGCGGTCAGCCCGAGTTCGGTGCCGGCCCGCCACGCCCGGTGCGCGGCCAGGTCCAGGGTCAGGTCGCCGACCCGCAGCGTCGAGCCGGGTACGTCGCCCCGGCGCCCGAGCGCCCGCAGCCGGGCAACCAGTTCGGCGAAGTGGAACGGCTTCACCAGGTAGTCGTCCGCACCCGCGTCGAGCCCGGCTACCCGGTCCGTCACCGAGTCCCGGGCGGTCAGCACCAGGCAGCGCCGGGGCCGGTGCAGCTCCGGATCCCGGCCGAGCCGCCGGACGAGGTCGAGCCCGTCCCCGTCCGGCAGCCCCAGGTCGAGACAGGCGACGTCGTAGCCGGTGATCCGGAGCAGCTCCTCGGCGTCGGCGTAGCTGGTCGCCAGGTCGACCGCGTACGACTCGTTGCGCAGGCCGAGGGCGACCACCTCGGCGAGATCGGGGTCGTCCTCGACCAGCAGGATGCGCATGGCGTGGCTCCTCGGAGCGGGACCGGGGCCGGTCAGCCGGCCAGCTTGGCGACGTACGGGCCGCCCGGTCCGGTGACGGTCAGCCGGCCTGCGGCGAACTCGACGACCACCTCCGGGCCGCTGCCGGTCGGGTCGTCGGGACGGTAGCGGCCGGCACCGGCCGAGGTGAGGGTGAGGGTCGGCGGTCCGGTGTCCACCTCGGCGGCCTCGACCCCGCCCTCCTGGTTGACCGCGAACCACCCGAGGACCGTCCGGGAGTCAGTGCTGACGGAGACATAGCTGTGCAGCTCGCCGTCCCGGACGACGGTGCCGCCGGGAGTGATGCCGGTGATCCGCCCGAACGCGGCCTCCAGTGCCTTGCGTTCCTTGCGGCCCTCCTGAGTCTTCCCGTCGAGTAGCCCCAGCACCCGCTCCTCGTGCCGCCGCAGCTCGTCGGCGGAGACGCCGCGCGGCGGGAAGAGCGCGGCAACGGCGTCGGCACCGCTCGCGGAGATCGAGATCTGGTTGCCGGCGGCGGTCACCTCGAACCCACCTCCCGTCTCCAGCCGGTACTTCCCGACGGTAGTGGCCGGGGCGGTGCCGCCGGAGGGCGGGCTGGGCGTCGGCAGCGGAGCGCCGGCGAGCAGGGCCGGGCCCACCTTTTCGAGCAGCTTCTCGGCGCTCACCTCGGGCCGGTTGGACGCCATCGCGATCACCCGCTCGCCCTCGGGTACCCACACCACCACGGCGTTGTGGCCGATGTCGCCACCCCCACCCGCGGTGGTCAGGAACGGCTTGCCGTACACGGAGGCGCCGTACGCCACCCAGCCGGGCGTCTCCGATCGGCCCTTGCCCAGGTCGTACCCCGGGGTGCCGATCGCCTGCACCGACGCGGCCGAGACGAGCCGGCCGGTGAAGAGCGCGTGGGTCCAGGCCGCCAGGTCCCGAGTGGTCATCGCCAGCCCGCCGTTGCCGTCGACCGCCCAGTGCGGTCCGGAGAAATCTCCCGACTCACCGGTCTGGCCGCCGTCGAGCCGGCCGACAGCGCGAGGACCCGGCGCGGCCGGCTGGCCATCCCAGAATCCGCCGGCGACCCGGCCGTCGGGCAGCGGCAGGATCTCCGCCATGGTGTAGTCCCGGTAGCTCCGGCCGGAGACCTTCTCGATCACGAGGGCCAGCAGGGTGTAGCCGGCGTTCGAGTAGACGTAACCGGTGCCCGGCGCGAACGCCAGCTTCAGGCCGCCGATCGCCGACAGCGCTCCGGCCCGGTCCAGCGGCTTGTGGTCGGTGCCGTGCGTGCCGTTCAGCCCACTGGTGTGCAGCAGGAGTTGCCGGACGGTCACCCCGGCCACCGGACCGGTCAGCTCCGGCAGGATGCTGCCGACCCGGTCGTCGAGCGCCAGCTTGCGGTCGTCCGCCAGTCGGAACACGGTGGCGGCGGTGAACGCCTTGGTGACCGAGCCGATGCTGAAGACGGTATCGACCGTGTTCGGGGTGCCGGCGGCCTCGTCCGCCGATCCGTAGCTGGCCAGGCAGTCGAAGCGCCCACCGGTCGAAATCGCGATCGAGCCGCTGAACCCGGCCCGAGCCCATGCGCCGAAGGCGGCGTCGATGCGGCCGTCGCAGCGGGCACCGGTGGCAGCCGGAGAACCCGGCTCGAACTCCGGCGGACCGCTCTTGGCAGTGCAGGCGGCCAGCGACACCGCGATCATCGCCACCGCGATGAACCTGAAGTGCTTGGTCATGGGCCGAAGCTAGGAGTACCGGTGCGAACCTGAGGTAAACGAGGTGGCCGGGATCGCCCCGCCACAGCGGCGGGACCGCCCGGCCGGCGGTCGGGAGGTCCGGCGGCGGTCAGCGTCGGACCGTGGCGTCCGCCGGACTGCGACGGGCCGGGTCGGAGGCTCACTGGAGCAGCGAGTCGCACCACTGCCGGTGCAGCGCCGCGTACCGGCCGCCTCGGGCGATCAGCGACTCCGGCGGACCGTCCTCGACCACCCGGCCGCCGTCCAGCACCAGCACCCGGTCCGCGATTTCCACTGTGGATAACCGGTGGGCGATGACGATCGCGGTCCGGTCGGCGAGGATGGTCCGCAGGGCCCGCTGCACCAGCCGCTCGCTCGGGATGTCCAGCGACGAGGTGGCCTCGTCCAGGATCAGCACCGCCGGGTCGGCGAGGAACGCCCGGGCGAACGCGACGAGCTGCCGCTGCCCGGCGGAGAGCCGGCCGCCGCGCCGGTGCACGTCGGTTGCGTACCCGGCAGGCAGCGCGGCGATGAAGTCGTGCGCGCCGATCGCGTCCGCCGCCGCGACCACGTCCTCGTCGTCCGCACCCGGCCGGCCGAACCGGATGTTGTCCGCCACCGATCCGGCGAAGAGATGGTTCTCCTGAGTGACCATGACGACCGCCCGGCGCAGGTCGGCGTCGGCCACGTCGCGCAGGTCGACGCCGTCCAGGGTGACGGTGCCCCGGGTCGGGTCGTAGAACCGGGCGACCAGCTTCGCCACCGTCGACTTCCCGGCCCCGGTCGCGCCGACCAGCGCCACCGTCTGGCCGGCCGGGATCGACAGGCTCAGCTCCGGCAGGACCGGCGTGTCGGCGCGGTAGCCGAAGGTCACCGTGTCCAGTTCGACCGCACCCCGGACCGGGCCGGTCGGCAACGGGCGGGGAGCGGCCGGTTCCGGTACGCCGGGCCGCTCGTCGAGCACCCCGGCCAGCTTCTCCAGCGCTGCCGTGGCGGACTGGAGCGCGTTGTAGAACTGGCTCAACTCCTGCATCGGCTCGAAGAACCGGCGAAGGTAGAGCAGGAACGCGGCGAGTACGCCGATCTCGGCGTGCCCGCCCAGCACCCGCATGCCGCCGTACGCCAGCACCACCGCGATGGTCACGTTGCCGATCACCTTGATCGCCGGGGAGTAGGTGGCGATCAGCCGGAATGCCCGCAGGTTCGCCCGCCGGTGGTCGTCGTTGACGGTGGCGAAGATCTGCTGGTTGCGCGGCTCCCGCCGGAACGCCTGCACCGCCCGGATCCCGCCGAGCGACTCGACGAAGTGGACGATCACCAGCGCGACCGTCTCCCGGGTACGCCGGTAGGCGGACGCGGAGGCGCGGGCGAACCAGCGGGACAGCCAGAGCAGGAACGGGAAGGCGAGCAGGGTCACCGCGGCCAGCGGCAGGTCCAGCCAGAGCAGGACGCCGGCCACCGAGACGATGGAGAGCACGGCGAGCACCAGGTCGTCGATGCCGCCGTCGACCAGCTCGGCGATCGAGTCCATGTCACTGGTCAGCCGGGCCACCAGCCGGCCCGAGGTGTAGCGCTCGTGGAAGCTGACCGACAGCCGCAGGAAGTGGTCGTACACCCGGCGGCGCAGGTCGAGCAGGATGGCCTGGCCGATCCGGGTGGAGAGGGTGAGGAAGCCGCGCTTGCCGGCGTACTCGGCTCCGGCGGCCAGCCCGAACGCGGTCGCCACCGCGACGAGCGGACCGGGGTCACCGGCCCGGAGCGGCCCGATCGCCCGGTCGATACCGAGCATCACCAGGTACGGCCCGGCCATCCCGGCCGCGTTCTGGAGCAGCAGCAGGGCCACCGCCACGCCGATCAACCTGCGGTGCGGCCGGATCAGCGAGCCGAGCAGGACCCGGCTGCGGCTGCGGAGCCTGGCGATGCCCTGCGCGGTGCCGGTCTCGGCGGCGGTCCGGTCCGCCTCCGGGTCGGCGGCGATGCCCCGCCACCGGGCCAGGTCCGGGGTGGTGGCCGTCGTCGGGTCGTCGGCGGACTCCGCCGCCGTCGCGCCGTCGACCGGACCGGCTGCCGTCATGACCTGACGAGTCCCAGGTCGTCGGTGTCCTCGGCCGCCTCGGTGCGGCGGCTGTCCTCGGCCGCCTCGGTGCGGCGGCTGTCGTGGGCGGCTTCGGCGCGACGGGTGGCGGTGGAAGCCTCGGCGGGTCGGCCGTCGCGGGCCGCCTCGGCGGGGCCGGTGTCCTCGGCGGGGCCGGTGTCCTCGGCGGAGAGCACTGCCCGGTACGCGGGCACCTCGCGCAGCAGTTCGGCGTGGGTACCGACGGCGGTGATCCGGCCGTCGGCGAGCAGTGCCACCCGGTCGGCGAGGGCGACGGTCGAGGGCCGGTGCACCACCACCAGTGCGGTGGTGTCCCGGAGCACCCGGGCCAGCGCCCGCTCGACCAGCGCCTCGGTGTGTACGTCCAGCGCCGACAGCGGATCGTCGAGCACCAGCACCCCGGGCCGGCCGAGTACCGCCCGGGCCAGGGCCAACCGTTGCCGTTGCCCGCCGGAGAGGGAGAGCCCCTGCTCGCCGATCCGGGTGTCCAGCCCCCACGGCAGGTCGTACACGAAGTCGGCCTGGGCCACGGCGAGCGCGGCGCGTACCTCGTCGTCGCCCGCGTCGGCCCGGCCCAGGGTGAGGTTCTCCCGGACGGACATCGAGAAGAGCGTGGGCTCCTCGAACGCGATCCCGACCCGGCTGCGCAGCGAGTCGAGCCGGATGTCCCGGATGTCCCGGCCGTCCAGGGTGACCTGGCCGGCGGTGACGTCGTAGAGGCGCGGTACCAGTGACAGCAGGCTGGTCTTGCCGCAGCCGGTGGCGCCGACGATGGCCAGCGTCTCGCCGGGCTGGACCGCCAGGTCGACACCGCGCAGCACCGGAGGCCCCTCTGGATAGCCGAACCACACCCCGTCGAAGCGGAGCGCGCCGCCCCGACCGGCGCCGTCCGGCCCGGCCAGCGCCACCGCGTCCGGCCGGTCGACGACGGTCGGCGGGGTGTCCAGCACCTCGTAGATCCGGTCGGCGGCGGTCATCGCCTCCTGGGCGTTGGCGATGATCCAGGCGAGCGACTCGATCGGCCAGATCAGCATCAGTTGCAGGCTGACGAAGGCGACCAGTCCGCCGATGGTCAGCGAACCCTCCGCGACGGCGACCGCACCAGCCACCAGCACCGCCGCCAGGGTCAGGTTGGGAATCAGGTCGAACTGTGCGGAGGTACGGGCGAGCAGTCGGCCCTTGCCGGTCGCGGTGTCGTGCAGCGTACGGCTGCCGGCCGCGAACCGCCGGGTCATCTCCGGGCGCCGGCCGAACGCCTTGACCGTGCGGATGCCCTGCGCGGACTCCTCGATCAGGGTGGCCAGGTCGCCCTGCTCGTCCTGGAGCCGCCGGGCCGCCAGCAGGTAGGCCCGGGTGAACCGGCGACTCGCCAGGAACAGCGGCACCGCGCCGGCCGCCACCAGCAGCCCGAGGCCCGGGTGCAAGGTGATCAGCAGTGTCACCACGGCGAGGTAGGTGGTGACGTTCACGACGAGGAAGAGCAGCCCGAAGGAGAGGAAGCGCCGGATCACCGAGAGGTCGCTGGTGACCCGGGACAGCAACTGGCCGGACTGCCAGCGGTCGTGGAAGCCGATGTGCAGCCGTTGCAGGTGGGCGTAGATCTCGTGTCCCGGATGGTGGCCTCCATCCCGACCGCCGAGGAGGACTGGGCCCACCGCCGGATGAAGATCAACGCCGCTTCGGCGAGCCCGAGCAGCAGCGCCAGCCCGCCGAGCCGGAGCAGGCCGCCGGGGTCGCGGTGCGCGATCGGGCCGTCCACCGCCCGTTGCACGACCAGCGGTACGGCGATGCTCGCCCCGGTCGCCGCGAACGCCGCGAGCAGCAGCCAGACCAGTTGCACCCGGTACGGGCGGAGGTAGCGCCGCAGCCGCCAGAGGTTGCGGGGCAACGGATTGCCGGGCAGCCGGAGCCGGCGCCGCAACGGTGGCTCAGTGGTGCGCTGCGACGGTTGGTCGGTGGTGTGCCGGGGCGGCGGGTCGGCGGTGCGCTGCGACGGCTGCCCCCTCCGGCGAAGCCCCAGCCGGGCGGGCAGCCGGAAGCCCGGCCGGCCCCGGACCGTGGGCTCGTCGTCACGATCCGGCGCCATGCCATGACGTTAATGGCAAATCCAGCTTCCGGATGAGTCGTGTTGTTGTCACCTGGCGTCGCCGGAACGGGTCCGGCGGGCACCGGTCGGCGGATCGGCGCTGGTCGACGGCTCAGGTGGCGCCCCGCTGCAAAGCGGCGCTCGCGACACACCTGCCGGGCGCGGTGCGCCGCCCGGTCGGTGCTGATCGGCGGCTCAGTGCTGGTGGGCGTACCGGTCGGCGTCGCTCCGCCAGCCGCTCGGCCTGCACCCGGAGGCGTTCGGGGTCGAACCCGGCGGGCGGCGGTGCGGCCAGCACCAGTGTGCGGAGCAGTTCGGCGTACCGCGCGGCGAGCCAGGAGCGGGCCGCGTCGACCCGGTCCGGCTCCGCCGACGGCATCTCCTCCGGTGCCAGGCCGTGCGGCCGGGACCGGCACGGTCCCTGATCGGTGGCCGTCAGTATATTCCGCCGCGACACCCGCATCCGGATGTCGCGGCGGTCGAGCCGGCCTGCTCGGAAACCCTCCGGCTGGTTTCCTTGCGGACGTCCGCCGAGCGCTCGGGCTGACCTGCTGGAGGGACTGCCAGCTGCCTTCTAAGGGACGTCCGCCCGGCGCTCGTGCGCGAGCAGCCAGGTCTTCACCGGCAGCCCCCACCGGAAGCCGCCGAGCCCGCCGTCGGTGCGCAGCACCCGGTGACACGGTACGAAGAGCGCCGCCGCGTTCCGGGCGCAGGCCATCGCCGCGGCCCGGACCGCCCGGGGCCGGCCGGAGAGCTCGGCGAATTCGGTGTAGGTGATCGGCTCGCCCGGCTTGACCTGTCGCAACGTGTTCCAGGCGTGGGCCATGAACTCGCCGTCGGTGTGCTGCACGACCGGTACCGCGTCGATCGCGGTCAGGTCCCCGTCCAAATAGGACCGCACGGCCGCGCTGACCGGGCCGAGTTCGGACCGCTCCCGGACCTCCCGACGCAGTCGGGGGTGCACCAGGCCGAGCAGGTTGGCGCTGTCCGTGGTGAAGCCGGCGGCGTGCACCACGCCCTCCGGGTCGGCGAGGACGGTCAGTGGTCCGGCCGGCGTCTCGATCCGGCCGCTGTACATCTCGTTCACTCTGCTCTCCATAGTCTGATCACCGCGTACGAGCGCCAGGGCCGCCAGCGGCCGGCGTACGCGTCGAGGCTCAACGGGTCGTCGGGGAGGCCGAGCGCCGCGGCGCCCCGGCGTACCCCGAGGTCGGTGGGGAGGAAGACGTCCGGGTCGCCGATCGCCCGCATCGCGACGTAGCCGGCGGTCCAGGCGCCGATGCCGGGCAGCGCGGTCAGCCGGTCGACCAGTTCGGCCCGGTCCGCGCCGGGGTCCAGGTCCAGGTCGCCGGCGGCGACCGCCTCGGCCAGCGCCCGGATCGTCGCCCGCCGGGCGGCCGGCATGCCGAACGCGGAGTCCGGCAGCGCCAGCACCTCCTCGGCGGTCGGAAACGCGCGCAGTCCGGCGGGTCCGGCTGCCTCGGCGGTCGATCCCGCCGGCCCGGCGGTCGATCCCGCCGGCTTGACAGCCGAGTCCGTGGGGACGGCGGTCGGGTCGAGCCGGTCCACCCGGCCGGGCGGGTCAGCGTCCCGGGCCGGGGCGGCCGGCGCGCCGGTGTCGACGGCGGCGGCGAGCCGGGCCAGCACGGTACGCGCTCCGGCGACCGAGACCTGCTGGCCGACGATCGCCCGGACGGCCATCTCGAAGCCGTCCACCGCACGCGGCACCCGGATGCCCGGCTCCTTCGCCACCGCCTCGGCGAACGCCGGATCCGCGCCGAGCACCCCGTCCACCGCCTCCGGGTCGGCGTCCAGGTCGAAGAGGCGGCGGCAGCGGGCCACCGCCGGGGCCAGGTCACGGACGTCGGCGAGCCGGAGGGTGGCGGCGACGTACCCGGGCATCGGGGTCATGGCGATCTCGGCCGGCCCGTTCGGCAGCCGCAGGCCGCGGCGGTACGACCCGGCCTCGACCTCCTCGATCCCCGGTACCGCCCGCAGGGCGAGAAAGTCCAGCAGCGCGTCGGCGTGCAGCGGTGCCCGGTAGGCGAGCCGCAGTGCGATCGTCCCCGGCGTGCCGTTCGAGCCGCCGGGGACCGCCGACGCCGTCGGACCGGAGACGCCGCCCCCGACCGTCGTCCCGGAAGCGCGGCGGGAGCCGGTACCGGCCGAGCGGCGGGCGGCGTCGCGCAGTTGGGACGGTGCCACCGCATACACCTCGCGGATCGTGTCGTTGAACTGCCGTACGCTGCCGAAGCCGGCGGCGAAGGCGATCTCGGCCAACCCGAGGTCGGTCGTCTCGACCAGGATCCGGGCGGTCTGCGCCCGCTGGGCCCGGGCCAGGGCGAGCGGCCCGGCGCCGACCTCCGCGACCAGCATCCGGTGCAGGTGCCGTTCGGTGTAGCCGAGCCGGCCGGCCAGCCCCGGCACCCCCGCCCGGTCGACCACACCGTCGGCGATCAGTCGCATCGCCCGTCCGACGATGTCGGCCCGGACGTTCCACTCCGGCGATCCGGGGGCGGCGTCCGGCCGGCAGCGCCGGCAGGCGCGCAGCCCGGCGCGCTGGGCGGCGGCGGCCGACGGATAGAACCGGACGTTCTGCCGTTTCGGGGTCGTCGCCGGGCAGGACGGCCGGCAGTAGATGCCGGTGGTGGTGACGCCGGTGTAGAACCAGCCGTCGAACCGCTGGTCCCGGCTGTCGACCGCCCGATAGCACCGTTCGAAGTCCAGTTCCATGCCTTCGATGGTGCCGCGTGCCGGGCTCGTTGACTCGCGGGAATCGGACCTGGCCGTGCGTACCCGACCGCCTGGTGGCCGAGGTCACCGTCCGGAGCGGCCGGCGCGCTCCGGACGGTCGGTCAGCGGTGGCCCGGCCGCCGGGTCTCGCCCGTCGCGGTACCGGTCCGGCAGCGTCCGTAGACTTCATCCCGGGCCGGGCCGGTGGACCACACCGGGTCGCCGGAGGCTACGAGAGAGGCAGTCGCGTTCGCATGACTTCACTGACCATCGGCATCGTCGGCCTGCCCAACGTCGGCAAGAGCACCCTGTTCAACGCGCTGACCAAGAACGACGTACTCGCCGCGAACTACCCGTTCGCCACCATCGAGCCGAACGTCGGGGTGGTCGGCCTGCCGGACGAGCGGCTGGACAAGCTCGCCGAGATCCACGGTTCGCAGAAGATCATCCCCGCGCCGGTCTCCTTCGTCGACATCGCCGGCCTGGTCCGGGGCGCGTCGAAGGGCCAGGGCCGGGGCAACGCCTTCCTGGCCAACATCCGGGACGCCGCCGCGATCTGCCAGGTCGTCCGGGTCTTCTCCGACCCCAACGTGGTGCACGTCGACGGCAAGGTCTCGCCCGGCGACGACATCGAGACGATCAACACCGAGCTGATCCTGGCCGACCTCCAGACCATCGAGAAGGCCCTGCCCCGGCTGGAGAAGGAGGCGAAGGTCCGCAAGGACCGGGCCGCCGCCGTCACCGCCGCGAAGAAGGCGGCCGAGCTGCTCGACACCGGAGTCACCCTCTACGCGGGCGCGGCCAACGCCGGGATCGAGGTGGCCGAGCTGCGCGAGCTGCACCTGCTGACCACCAAGCCCTTCCTGTACGTCTTCAACGTCGACGAGGCGGAACTCAACAACGCCGACCTGCTCGACGAGCTGCGACTGCTGGTCGCACCGGCCGAGGCGATCTTCATGGACGCCAAGGTCGAGTCGGAGCTGACCGACCTGCCTCCGGACGAGGCGCGGGAACTGCTGGAGTCGATCGGGCAGTCCGAGCCCGGTCTCGACCAGCTCATCCGGGTCGGCTTCCGCACCCTGGGGTTGCAGACGTATTTGACCGCCGGGCCGAAGGAGGCCCGGGCCTGGACCGTCCCGATCGGGGCAACCGCGCCGGAGGCGGCCGGTGTGATCCACTCCGACTTCCAGCGCGGCTTCATCAAGGCCGAGATCGTCTCGTACGACGACCTGGTCGCCGCCGGCTCGATGGCAGCCGCCAAGGCCGCCGGCCGGGTCCGGATCGAGGGCAAGGACTACGTCATGCAGGACGGCGACGTGGTGGAATTCAGGTTCAACGTCTGACGGGCATTGTCGCCTCGTAACAACACAATTTCCCGGTTACAGGTCCTTCACGAAGCCGAACACGTCGGTGAACGACGACGGCGAGCCGACGATTAGCGAGCCGATGGCCGCCCAAACAGAATGGCGCTACGCCGGTGCTCCCGCTCCCCCGGGATGAGTGCCGGGATCGCGACGGATGCTGCTCCCAGCTGCGTGGATGGCTGGGGTGCTCGCGGGACTTGTCGAGGCAGGCATGATTGCGGATTCACGTTAGAGGCACGGCGTGTCGCCGACTGTCCTTGATTCGACAGTTCCGATGGTTGGTTGGGATCCGGCCGCGATCTCCGTTGTATACCAGATGTCGCGCCCGGGGCCACCGAGTGCGCTGCCGGCGGGGAGAAGATGCCCGCTCATGCGAACGGCCCAGACCTGCCGCTGCGCCGCCGGGGCGATCCGGTCGTAGTGGTAGGCGCCGACGAACCACGGCTCCCGGGGCTGGAGGCGTCGGTGGAGGGTGTGGTGACATGGGTGTCCCACCGCAGGCGGCTTGCGTTCCCAGCCGGTGGCCGATGGCTCGGTCGCCGGGAGAGGCTTATCCCTTGCAGAAAAAGACGCGCAGATCGTAGATAGCTGTCGAGCCTTCGCCGGTGTCCCGTACGGAGAGCATGAGGTGTTCGGCGCAGACCTCGATGTTCTGACCTGATCCGCTGCCGGAGTCGACCCAGACCCTCACCCGGCCGTCCGCCGGCAGTTCTCGCGGCCCGACTACCAGAATCTCCGTCGGTCCGAATGTGGCCACCTGGTCCTCCTCTTCACCTCGGCCCCCGACGCTCGGCGGGGCCACCTTGCGGTGAGTCCGACGTTAACCCAACCTGTTCACCCTGTCCACTGAACGAACAGCATGGACAGGCTGGCCTAGCTGAACAGGTGGAAGCCTGAGTGCGTGATCGATCCGTGGGCGCCACGCTCGTTCGCTGAGCAGGTGGCTGACGCGCTGCGGGCGAAGATAGACAGCGGTGAGTGGCTACCTGGGCACAAGCTTCCGGGTGAGGTGACGTTGGCGCAGACGTACGCCGTTGCGCGCGGCACCGTACGTGCCGCACTCGATGTGCTACGCGAGGAGGGTCGGGTGGTGACCTTCACTGGTCGTGGCACGTTTGTCACGCCCAAGTCAGATTCTTGACGGGTCCAAACCCAGCTCGGCGTCGGGCCGGACGTGCCGAGGATCAGATCCCGCGTACGACCGGATCCAACACCGCGACCAGCAGCTTTGTATCGGCGGTCAAAGACGTCCCGGAAGAGCGCATGGTGGAAGAGCTTTAGGTGTGCGAGGTTGTGGTCGCCCGGGATGGTCTCCTGGGCGATCTCTACCTTACGGATGCTGACGGTCTTGGTTGGACGACGTCCTCACGGCCCGGAAGGCGTACGACGCGGCACGGGAGGCCTGAGCGTCGGCGAGTTCACCCCTGGGTGCCTCCGCTCCGCCAGGCGACCGGTCACGAGATGTAGTGCAGGATCACGTTGTGTACGTGGTGACTCTTCTGGTCGCCACGGAACTCCACCTCGTAGGTGTGGGTGCCGACGTTGATCGCGATGGCGCCGGTGGAGAAGAACGAACCACCCCAGGACTTGTTGCTCACCACGCTCACGCTGGTGATCTTCGAGTACGGGATGCTGGTGATCGCGAACTTCTTGCCGACGAACGACTTGTCCTGGATGATCACGCGTCGGTCGGTCAGCCCGATGAACCCGGTGCCCGTGCCGATGGCGTCGTAGACGGCGATGACCTGTTCCCCGTCGAGCAGGCCGCTCTCGATCTGCTTGAGCTGCTCACGACGGTCATAGGTGACGTTGGCCATGATCCGAGGGTAGGAGGGGCCCGCCACCACCGCACCGCGCCGCTGGCCGCCGCGTCCGAGGAGGACAGGCCGGGCCTCGGCCGGTCAGTTCGGAGCGGTCACCGCGCGGTAGACGTCCTCGATCCGGGCGGCGAGGGTGACCTCACCCTCGGTGATCTCGCTGTCGTCGCGGGGACCGATCCTGATCTGGGTGTGCCCGTCCAGCCGCCGGACCTCCGGGCGGAGATGCAGCGCGTCCGCGATGACCTTTATCCGCTCGGTGAGGGCCGCGTGCTGGGTGTCGTCGAGGATGAGGGTCCTCTTGATCTGCTGTCCCTCGCGGGTCCAGTCGCCCAGTAGGGTGAGTGCGTCGCTCAGGTAGTCGCGGTCCATCCGGCCACCCCACAGAGCACGCATCGCCAAACCTCCCAGGCGTCGTTGCCGGCTTGTGGCCAAATCGTCGCCATCCCGTGTCTCGGTCGGTGCTCCCTAGTCTGTCGCTGGCCGGCTGGTGTGTCCACGTCCACCCTTCCGTCTTCTATTGGCCGGTGGGTCCGGCGCAGCTACCCGAATTCCCGATTGATCTGGCACGCTGGACGCCCGTGCGGACCGATTGGGCGAACGGTAACGACCGGGATGGGCCGACTGGGGGACATTCCGGGCGCGGACGGCGGGAGCCGAAAGTCGTGGTGGGGGCAGCCATCGTGGTTGCCGGCCGGGTACTCGCCTGTGCGCGATCTCACCCGCCGGAGGTGGCCGGCCGGTGGGAGTTCCCGGGCGGCAAGGTCGAGCCGGGCGAGTCCGAGGTCGCCGCGCTGGTCCGGGAGTGTGCCGAGGAGCTGGGCGTACGGGTCGAGATCGGTGACCGGGTCGGCCGGGATGTCCGGATGGGTCATGGCCGCTCGGTGCTCCGGGTCTATCTGGCCGCACTCGTCGACGGGGACCAGCCGCAGCCCCTGGAGCACTCCGAACTGCGCTGGCTGCGCCCGGAAGAGCTGGACAGCGTGCCGTGGCTGCCGGCGGACGTACCGATCGTGGCGGCGCTGCGCCCTGTGCTGGCCGCGTCCTGACCGACCGGCTGGTGCTGAACACCGTCGTCCCGTCGGCCGTCGCCGGACCGGCCCCGGGCGCGGGCCGAACTCACCCTCCGGTGACCTCGGCCCGCGCCACGAGACGGGTCAGTCCTTGTCGCGCGGCTGTGCCGGGTGGCTGTAGTTGAGCCCCTCGGCCGGCAGCGGGAAGGTCACGTCGTCACCGAACGGTGAGGGCGCGGCCGCCTTGTCGAAGGTGAACTCGCTGATCGCCAACCGACCCCGGGAGTCCAGCGGGGGCGCGGTCGGGTGCGGGACCTGCCGGCCCCAGTGCACGCCGTGCTCCGCGCCGGCCTCGGCCTCGGGCTCGTGCGAACCGCCCGCGTGCGAGTGCACCGAGCCGAGTTCGTCCGGGTCGCGCGGGGGCTGGCCCTGCGCGACCTCGTTCTGCTTGCCACGGCGGAAGATCTTGCTACCGAGCCACACAACTGGATCGTACCGTCGGTCGACGACGCGTTCCTTCATTGGGATGATCGCGTTGTCAGTGATCTTGATGTGCTCGGGGCAGACCTCGGTGCAGCACTTGGTGATGTTGCAGTAGCCGAGACCCTGCGACGCCTGGGCGTACTCCTTGCGGTCCGTCTTCGCGTCCAGCGGGTGCATGTCCAGCTCGGCGGCGCGGATGAAGTAGCGCGGCCCGGAGAAGGCGACCTTGTTCTCCTCGTGGTCCCGGACCACGTGGCAGGTGTTCTGGCACAGGAAGCACTCGATGCACTTGCGGAACTCCTGCGACCGCTCGACGTCGACCTGCTGCATCCGGTAGTCACCCGGCTTCAACTCGGTCGGCGGGGCGAACGCCGGGGTCTCCCGGGCCTTCTCGTAGTTGTACGAGACGTCGGTGACCAGGTCCCGGATCACCGGGAAGGTCCGCAGCGGGGTGATGGTGACCGTCTCGTTCTCCTCGAACGTCGACATCCGGGTCATGCAGCCCAGCCGGGGCATGCCGTTGATCTCCATCGAGCAGGAACCGCACTTGCCGGCCTTGCAGTTCCACCGGCAGGCCAGGTCCGGCGCCTCGGTCGCCTGCAACCGGTGAATGACGTCGAGGACCACCTCACCCTCGTTCACCTGCACCTGGTAGTCGGTCAGCTCCCCGCCCGACTCGTCCCCGCGCCAGACCTTGAAGTGGCGGGTGGCGCCGGCCTTGCCGGTGCCACCCGGCGCGTTCTGTGTCGCCATTACTTGGCCGCCTCCTCAGCGTGCGCCTCTGTGGTGAGGGCGTCGAAGTCCGCCAGCTCCTCTTCGGTCAGGTACTTGGCCAGCTCGGTGCGGTCGAAGAGCTGGATCAGCTCGCCCCGCATCTTCGGCAGCGGCTTGTGCTCCAGGCGTACCTTGTCGCCGTCGAGCGAGCAGACCAGGTTGACCGTGCGCCACTGCGGCGCCATGGTCGGGAAGTCCTCCCGGGTGTGGCCACCCCGGGACTCCTCGCGCTCCAGCGCCGCCCGGGCGGTGCACTCCGAGACCACCAGCATGTTGCGCAGGTCCAGCGCCAGGTGCCAGCCGGGGTTGTAGCGGCGACCGCCGGCCGCCGACACCCGGGTCACCCGGTCCCGCAGGTCGGCCAGCTTGACCAGCGACTCCTCCAGCTCGCCCTTGCGCCGGATGATGCCGACCAGGTCGCCCATCACCGCCTGGAGGTCCTGCTGCAACGTGTACGGGTTCTCCCCGCCCTCGCGCTCCAGCGGAGCCAGCGCCCGGTCCACCGCGGCCTCGACGTCCGCCGCCGACACCTTCGGCCGGGCGGCCAGCCCTCCGGCGTACGACGAGGCGTGCTCGCCGGCCCGCTTGCCGAAGACCAGCAGGTCGGAGAGGGAGTTGCCGCCGAGCCGGTTGGAGCCGTGCATGCCGCCGGAGACCTCACCGGCGGCGAAGAGCCCCTGCACGTGTCCGGCCGCCGCGCCGCTGTCCGGGTCGACCTCGACGCCACCCATCACGTAGTGGCAGGTCGGCCCGACCTCCATCGGCTCGGCCGTGATGTCGACGTCGGCCAGCTCCTTGAACTGGTGGTACATCGAGGGCAGCCGGCGGCGTACCTCCTCGGCCGGCAGCCGGCTGGCGATGTCCAGGTAGACGCCGCCGGCCGGCGTACCCCGACCGGCCTTGACCTCGGCGTTGATCGCCCGGGCGACCTCGTCCCGGGGCAGCAGCTCCGGCGGGCGCCGGTTGTTGTCCGGGTCGGTGTACCAGCGGTCCGCCTCCTCCTCGGTCTCCGCGTACTGCTTCCGGA
Source organism: Plantactinospora sp. DSM 117369 (assembly GCF_053764795.1). Lineage (NCBI taxonomy): Bacteria > Bacillati > Actinomycetota > Actinomycetes > Micromonosporales > Micromonosporaceae > Plantactinospora > Plantactinospora sp. DSM 117369. The sequence continues at coordinate 1,106,837 of NZ_CM132446.1, forward strand.
AGACGTCGGGGACGTAGTTGAACATGAACCGCTTGCCCTCGGAGTTCTTCAGCACCCCGCCGTCGCCCCGGACCGACTCGGTGACCAGGATGCCCTTCACCGAGGGCGGCCAGACCATGCCGGTCGGGTGGAACTGGAGGAACTCCATGTTGATCAGCGTGGCGCCGGCCCGCAGCGCCAGCGCGTGCCCGTCCCCGGTGTACTCCCAGGAGTTCGAGGTGACCTTGTAGGACCGGCCGACCCCGCCGGTGGCCAGCACCACGGCCGGGGCCTCGAAGAGGACGAACTCGCCGGACTCCCGGTAGTAGCCGAACGCGCCGGCGATCCGGTCCCCGTCGAGCAGCAGCTCGGTGATGGTGGTCTCGGCGAAGACCTTGATCCGGGCTTCGTAGTCGCCGTGCGCCTTCTTGTCCTCCTGCTGCAACGAGACGATCTTCTGTTGCAGGGTGCGGATCAGCTCCAGGCCGGTCCGGTCGCCGACGTGCGCCAGCCGCGGGTACTCGTGGCCGCCGAAGTTGCGCTGCGAGATCTTCCCGTCCTTGGTGCGGTCGAAGAGCGCACCGTACGTCTCCAGCTCCCAGATCCGCTGCGGCGACTCCTTGGCGTGCAGCTCGGCCATCCGGAAGTTGTTCAGGAACTTGCCGCCCCGCATGGTGTCCCGGAAGTGCACCTGCCAGTTGTCCCGGCTGTTCACGTTCCCCATCGCGGCGGCGGCGCCGCCCTCGGCCATCACGGTGTGGGCCTTGCCGAACAGCGACTTCGAGATGATCGCGGTGCGCTTCCCGGCCAGCCGGGCCTCGATCGCCGCGCGGAGGCCGGCACCACCGGCACCGATGACGACGACGTCGTAGTGGTGTCGTTCGATTCGGGTAGTCATGTCAGAGGCCCTTTAGTTGATGAACCGCAGGTCGTCGAACCAGTTGGCGGAGAGCGCCATGACGTAGAAGTCGGTCAGCGCCAGGGTGCCCAGGGTGATCCAGGCGAGCTGCATGTGCCGGACGTTGAGCTTGGAGACGAACGTCCAGAACCGGTACCGCACCGGGTGCTGGGAGAAGTGCTTCAACCGGCCGCCCGCGATGTGCCGGCAGGAGTGGCAGGAGAGCGTGTACGCCCAGAGCATCACCACGTTGCCGAGCAGGACCAGGTTGCCGAGGCCGAAGCCGAAGCCCTTCGGGCTGTGGAAGGCGAGGACCGCGTCCCAGCTGTTGATCAGCGAGATGATCACGGCAGCGTAGAAGGTGTAGCGGTGCAGGTTCTGGCCGAGCAGCGGGAAGCGGGTCTCGCCGGTGTAGGTCTTGTGCCCGTCCGGGACCGCGCAGGCCGGCGGCGAGAGCCAGAACGACCGGTAGTACGCCTTGCGGTAGTAGTAGCAGGTGAGCCGGAACAGCAGCAGGAACGGCAGGGTCAGCGCGGCGTCTGGGATGATCCACCAGCCGGGGAGCACCCGGCCGAAGTGCGCCGCCTCGGGGATGCAGGCTTCCGTCACGCACGGCGAGTAGAACGGGGTCAGGTAGTGGTAGTCCGCGACCCAGTAGAAGTCGTGCATGAATACCCGCACCGTGGCGTACGTGACCCAGGCGCCGAGTCCGATCACCGTGATCAGTGGAGCGAACCACCAGCGGTCGGTACGCAGGGTTTTTGCCGTGATGGCCGCGCGCTGGCGCACGCTCCCCGGCAGTCCGGCCGGAGGTGGGGCCGTCCTCGTAGTCATCTATGTCTCCCTGACGGGGCCCGGTCTGGCTGACGGGCACGGATGGTGTTCCGGCGGGGCGCGCGGGGGCAGGGGAGGACCCGCAGCCGCGCTACCTGCGTCCGCGTCGGTGCACACGTTACGCCGCACGTTGACGAGCACATGCGCAAGGGAGTCTCGCGGGTTTCCCGCCGATTACGAAAGTCCTGTTCCCGGATCCGGGCGCGGTTGTGCATAACTTCACTCGGTGACGCCCACCGTGCCGGGTACGGCCGGATCGGTGCGGCCGAGCGGGGCGCGGACGATTCGGTTCAGCGGCGGAACGCGAACTGCTGACAGGTCTGGTGCGCTGCCTACAGGTCGGGCGCGCCGAGTCTGCGGGCGGCCGAGGCGCACTCCTCGGGCCCGTGCTGCAACCGGTCCACCACAGGCCGGCCCGCCGGATCGCGCGGCGCGATGAAGAACGCCGGCTCGCCGTTGGTCACCTGCCGGTCTAGTGCGTCCGCGTAACTGGCCCGGGCGTCGACCAGCCGCTGCCAGGACTCGCCACGACCGTCCCGGTCGTCGTCCGGGTCGTCGTCGCGGTCCTCGTTCCACCAGCCGCGTAGTCGCTCGATTTCGGACAGGAACGGCCGTACCGCGGCGTTCTCGTCCCGGATCGCCGCCGCCCGCTCGCCCGGACTTCCGGTGGCACCGGGCGGGGTCAACCGGTTGAGCCGCCTCTCCAGCTCGCGGCAGGCATCCTCGCCCCGGGCCTGGGCCGTCCGCTCGTGGTCGGACTCCCGGGCGAATCGGCCCAGGCCGGCCGCGAACGCGCCGAGGCAGCCGCAGACCAGCAGTACCAGGACCGCCGCACCGGCGATTCCGGCGATGGTCAGCCGGCGGCGCCGCCGGGCGGCCGGGTCGGGCGGACGTCGCTGCCCGGCCGGCTGGTCGGTGCCGGCCGGCGCACCCGGGGGTACGTCGCCGGCCCTGCCCGCCGGCTCGGCCCGGCCCGGGCTGTCAGGCCCGTACCGGGAGCCGGTGCCCGCGTCGTCGGCGGCAGGGGTGGTCGCGTCGTCCGTCACGCCACACAGTGAAGCACCGTGACGCGATCCGGGCATCCCCGCGCGGGGCGACGGGGAGGTTCCGCCGTCCCGGAGACCGGTCAGCCGGAGGCGCCGCCGGTGAAGTTCCACGAGGCCAGCCGGAGTGGCGGCGCCGACCACCACGCGCTGCTGAAGGTCTGGGACTGCAACACCGAGTGCCGGCCGATCCCGAGTACGGCGCCGGGGGCGAGCGCCTGCGGATAGGACTGGGTGAACCGGAAGTTCTGCACTGCGGCGGCCACCTCACCGTCCTCGATCAGCCACACGCCGTTGCGGGTGAGCCCGGTGACGACCAGACTCCTCGGGTCGAGGACCCGGGTGTACCAGAGGTCGGTGACCAGCAGCCCGCGCCGTACCTGGGCGACCAGCGCGGCGGTGTCCGCGTCGACCACCGGCCCGGAGACCTCGCCCGGCCTGGTCACACCGTTCGGCGACGCGGCCGGTGCCAGCCCGAGGTGCAGCGGGACCGCCCCGGTGGCCGCGCCGCCCGGCACGGCGTGCCCGGTCGAGGAGGTGCCGGCCTCGGCGGCGGTCCGCCGATCGTGCGCGACCGTCCGGGTGACGCCGTGCTCGACCAGCGCGACCGGAGTCCGGGGGCTGCCCTCGGCGTCGAACGGCAGCGCCGGTCCGGCCAGCGCGTCGTCCAGCAGCGTGATCGACCGGTCGAACTGTTCCTCCCCCGGCACAGCGAACGAGCGCTGCTCGTTGTACGCCTTTCCGTTGAAGCCGTAGGTCGACAAGTTCTGTAGCAGGTCGGCGACGGCGGTCGGCTCCAGCACCACCTCGTACCGCCCGGGGGGCAGTTCGACGGGGGCGACCCCGGCCCGCGCCTTCACCGACGCCCGCGCGCCGAGTACGCCGCCGGCCAGGTCGGCGAGGCGGAACGAGCCCAGCCGGGCCACCCCGTCCGCGCCACCGCACCGGGCGATCCCGTCCATCGCCGCCTCGGTGCTCCGCCCGGTCACCGCGTGCCCGGCCGTGTTGGCGAACGCCCCGGTCCGCTGCCCGGTACGGCAGTAGCCGGCCGCCTCCAGCCCACCGGCCGTCTCGACGAACTCGCGTACCCGCTCGGCCCGCTGCTCCGGCCCGGCCACGGCGGTGGCCTCGTCCCAGTTGCCGCTCCCGTCCACCGTGGTCGGTGGGGTGAGCCCCGGCCAGCCCGGGTCGGGCGGGCAGTGCCGGACCGCCGCGACGGTACGTTCGACCAGGTCACGCACTCCCTCGGCGCTCACCACCGTGGACGACCCGGTGGCGGTACGCCCGTCGAGGTGCAGCCGCAGCCGCACGGTTGTGACGGCGTCGGCCATGTTCTGGTGGATGAAGGAGTTCGCGAACCTGGTCAGCGCCAGCTCGGCGTGCTCGGTGCCGGCCTCCGCCTCGGCACCCGGCCCGGCGACCTGCCGGACGAGTTCGACGACCTGGCCGGCGAGGTCGAGTGGGGATGTCATCAAGAGCCGCCCGAGAAACCGCTGGCTTCGGCCATGGGGAGGTAAGGGTGGTCCGGTGTGCTGTTGGTTTTTGGCATGGCGTCGACTCCTCTGCGGGGCCGGAACTGTCGGATGGGGCTGGGATGCTCGCGGGTGTGGAAGAGGTGGTGCGGTACACCTTCCGGTTGCGTCCTGGCGCGACTGCGGAGGCCGCGCTGCTTGGCGAGTGGGGGCGGTGTCGTTGGCTGTGGAACGAGGCTGTCCACCAGTACAGAACCGGCCGCAGACCCACCTTTGGCAGGTTGTCGAGGTTGTTGACCGAGGCGCGGGCCCGCTCGTCGTGGCTGCGCGAAGGGTCTCAGGTCGCGCAGCAGCAGACGTTGCGTAGCTACGCTCTGGCCCTTCAGCACTCGTTCAGGGTGAAGGGACGGGGTCGGCCTAGGGTCAAACGGCGTAAGGACGCCGTGCCCAGTCTGGAATACACCAGGCGTGGGTTTTCGGTTCGCGACCGTCGGCTGCGGCTGCCCGGCGGCGTCACCGTTCCGGTCGTCTGGTCTCGCGAGTTGCCGTCCGATCCGAGCAGTGTCCGGGTCTACCGGGACACGCTCGGGCACTGGTACGCCTCCTTCGTCGTGCGCCGTTACATCGTGCCCGCCCCCGATGCCGAGGGTGCGATCGGTGTCGACCGGGGTGTCACCACGACCGCGACAACGACGGACGCGGCCTACGACCTGCCGTACCTCGGCCACCGGAAACGGTGCGCCGCCGAACTCGCCAAACTCCAACGCCGGATGGCCCGCCGCCGGCGGCCCAGGGGTGTGAAGCCGTCGAACGGCTACCTGCGCGCCAAGCGTCAGGCCGCGAAGCTGGCGAAGAAGGCGGCCCGGCAGAACACCCACGACGCCCGCGTCTGGGCGAAGAAAATCGTCGACAACCACGCGACGATCGCGGTCGAGGATTTCAAGCCGACGTTCCTGGCCAGGTCCCGGATGGCGGGCAAGGCTGCTGACGCGGCGATCGGCGCGGCGAAACGGGAACTGGTCGACCGTGGCACGCGGGCGGGCCGGAAGGTGGTGCTGGTGCCGCCCGCCTACACCACGATGACCTGCTCGCAGTACGGTACGAGAGCCAAGCACCGCCTCGGGCTGGGTGTCAGAGTCTTCCGGTGCGACACCTGCGGACACACCGCGGGTCGGGACCGGAACGCCGCGAGGACGATCCTCGCCACGGCAGAACGCGGCCGTGCTGGTGCCGACGACGTGAGACATGCGATCACCTCCTTCCGAGACGGTGCTCGGGTGCGGTCCGAGCCAGAAATCCACCGGCTTCCAGCCAAGGGGAAGCGTTAACGCTGCCTCCATAGCCGCTCACGCTCACGCCGCAGGCTCACCTGTGCTTGTCGTTCGTTCGCGACTGCGGGGCTCGCAGACCCGGCTCACTCCTCGCGCTCACCCGCGTACTCCGACCCGCACGTTCGTGAACCGGGCGGGAGCGGCGGGGTGGCCGGTGTGGCCGATCTGGCCCGGCTGCCCCTTGCCGCAGTTCGGGGTACCCCAGGCGACGGTCTCCGAGGAGAGCATGTCCATCGACCGCCAGAACTGCGGCCCGATCCCGGTGTATGTCGGGTTGCGCAGCATCCGGCCCCGCCGGCCGTTCTTGACCTCCCAGCCGATCTCGCAGCCGAACTGGAAGTTCAGCCGCTTGTCGTCGATCGACCAGGAGCGGTTGAGGTCCATCAGCACGCCGTCGTCGGTGGCCGCGATGATCTCGTCCAGGGTGTGCGGGCCGGGTTCCAGCCCGACGTTCGTCATCCGGACCATCGGCAGTCGGGCCCAGCCGTCGGCCCGGACGCTGCCGGCGTAGTCCAGCCCGGCGATCGCCGCCGAGTCCCGGCCGGCGAGCGTGCCGACCCAGCGCCCCTCCCGGACCGCGTCGCGCTTGGCCGCCGGGGTCCCCTCGTCGTCGAAGCCGAAGCTGCCCAGCGCACCGGGGATGGTCGGGTCGATGGTGACGTTCATCAGCTCGGAGCCGTACCGCAGCGCGCCGAGCTGGTCGAGGTCCAGCCAGGACGTGCCGGCGAAGGCGGCCTCCCAGCCGAGGATCCGGTCGAGTTCGATGGCGTGCCCGACCGACTCGTGGATCTGCAAGGCCATCTGCTCGCCACCGAGGATCAGCGTGGTCTCGCCGGCCGGGCAGAGCGGCGCGGTCACCAGTTCCCGGGCCTCCTCGGCGATCCGGGCGGCGTGCGCGGTCAGGTCGAGCGAGTCGACCAGCTCCCAGCCCTGCGCGCCGTACTGGCCGCGATAGCTGGGGTAGGAGCGGCGCTGCGTCTCGCCGTCGCCGATCACCGTGGCCGAGATCCCCGCCCCGGACTCCCGGACGTGCTGGTCGATCCGGTGGCCCTCGCTGGAGACGAACCACTTGCGGGTGTCCCAGATCTGGTAGAGCCCCTCGGCCAGGTCGGCGCCGTGTTCCCGGGACGTCCCGGTGGCCCGGACCAGCAGGTCGCCCTTGTCCGACAGCGGCACCGAGAGCGGGTCGACCGCGCAGGGCGAACTCCACGACCCGGTGCTGGCCGGCACCGGCAGCAGACTGCTGCCGGGACCGGCGACCCGGCCACTCGCGGCGGCGATCCGCGCGGCCCGCTCACCCGCCGCCCGGGCCGCCGGCTCCGAGAGATCGGGTACGGCGTAGAAGCCCCATCCCGAGCCGACGAGTGCGCGTACCCCGATCCCGGCGCTCTCGTCCTGGGTGACGGACTCGATCTCGCCGTTGCGGGCGGACATCGACTCGTACCGGCGGTGCATCACCCGCGCGTCGGCGTACCGGGCCCCGGCGTCGAGGGCGGCCTGCACCGCCGCCGTCGCCACGTCGAACTCGGCCATCGGCATCTCCTCGCTGGTTCGCCCGTTCGGTGATCCGGCCGGAGCCGAATCCGATCATGGATGACCTTATGCGAGGAGGTGGGGTCAGCGCCCGGTTGACATCCTCTCCGCCCTAAAGGACGGAGATTCCCTCCACGCTGCGCGTGGAACACGCGGCGTCCGGGTGGGTTACCGCTTCCCTGCGGGCCGCCGGGACGAGTCCCGGTCTTACGTGCGCTCCACGGTCGTTTAGGCTCTCCGCCTGTCCGGCGGCGAGCACGTTGATGGCGGCGTTGACGTCCCGGTCGTGGGTGGTCCCGCAGGGGCAGTCCCACCACCGGACGTTCAAGGCCATCTTGTCGTTGATGCGGCCACACTGCGAGCACATGCGGGTGGATGGGAAGAATCGGTCCACCCGGCCGAATGTCCTGCCGTACTTCGCGGCCTTGTACTCCAGCATGGCGGTGAAGCTGGCCCAGCCCGCATCGTGCACGGATTTCGCCAGCCGGGTCCGGCCGAGTCCGGCAACGGCAAGGTCCTCGACGTACACCGCTTGGTTCTCGCGGATGATCGTCGTGGACAGCTTGTGCTGCCAGTCCCGCCGGGTGTCGGCCACGCGGGCGTGCGCCCTGGCGACCAACACGGCGGCCTTCTTGCGGTTCTGACTCCCGCGCCGCTTGCGGGAGAGGGCTTGTTGCAACCGCTTAAGCTTGCGGGCCGCACGGCGCAGAAACCTGGGCGCGGCCACCTTCGTGCCGTCGGACAGGACCGCGAAGTGCGTCAAGCCCAAATCGATGCCGACTTCCGAGTCCAGTTCGGGCAACGGCTCGTCGGTGGTCGAAACGACGAACGAGGCGAAGTACCGCCCGGCGGCGTCGGTGATGATCGCCACGCTCGACGGGTCCGATGGCAACGACCGTGACCAGCGCACCACCACGTCGCCGATCTTCGGCAGTCGTAGGTGGCCGTTGTCGAGGACCTTGAACCGGGAGTTCTTGGTGAAGCGGATCGCCTGCCGGTTGTCCTTGCGGGACCGGAAGCGGGGCGGGGCGACCTTGCGGCCCTTGCGCTTGCCGGTGACCGAGGCGAAGAAGTTACGGTACGCGGTGTTCAGATCGGCCAGGGCCTGCTGCAACACCACGGCCGACACCTCGCCCAGCCACGTCCGCTCCGGGGTCGCCTTGGCTTGCGTGATGACCTGCTTGGACAGCTCGGCGTCCGACACGTACGGCAAGCCCGCCTCGCGGGCCTGCCAGCGCAGCTTGAGACCGTCGTTGAACACCACCCGCGCGCACCCGAAAGCCCGAGCCAGGTCGATCCGCTGGCCGGGAGTCGGGTACACGCGGAACTGGTAACGGAGCTGCACGGGAAGCACCGTACCATGTTGGTCTATGGCTGAGCTTCAAGGCATCCGAACCGGCAGGCACTGCGTTTTCGCGATGCATGTCCACTTGGTTTTCGTGACGAAGTTCCGGCATAAGGTGTTCGCCGACCGGCACCTGACCCGGATGGAGGCGATCATGCGAGACGTGTGCGCCGACTTCGAGGCCGAGCTGGTCGAGTTCAACGGCGAGAACAACCACGTACACCTGCTGGTCAACTTCCCCCCAAAGGTAGCCGTGGCCCGCCTGGTCAACTCACTCAAGGGCGTGTCCTCGCGGCGGCTACGGCAGGAGTTCCCTGACCTGGTACGCCACTACTACCGGGCCAACAAACTCTGGTCCGGTTCGTACTTCGCAGGCTCCGTCGGCGGCGCACCGCGCAGCGTCGTGAAGCAGTACATCGAGCAGCAGAACCGTCCCGGTTAAGGCACTGCTCGGGCCTGGCGGCCCTCCCAGCGCGGGCCTTCACCCCCGGCCTGAAGGCCGGAGCACTGGCCCGCATTCCGGTAGCAGCTCCTCCGGCCGGATTTCCGCCACGACCGGCTCGGCGAGCCGCAGGACGTCACCGGGCTTGGCCACCGCGTGCTCGACGTAGTGCGTGCCGTCTAGACGGTGCAGCCGCAGAGTGCCGGTGTCCTGCTCGACCAGCAGATACCACGGGATCCGGGCGGTGGCGTAGTAGTGCATCTTCAGCACCTTGTCGGTGGCGGCGTTGCTGGGCGAGCTGATCTCGCAGACCAGCCGTACCGCCGTACCGTCAACGACCAGCTCGTCGAAGTCGATCTCGCCGGTGACCACCAGGTCGGGGATCGGAATCCGGCCCGGCTGCAGTCGTACGTTCACCGCCTCCAGCACATGTAGTCCGACGGCACGCACGGCCGGCCGGAGCGCCGCGCGGATCTCGCCGGAAATGTGCTGGTGGCGAGGGGTGGGGGCAGGTGTCACGTGGAGGCTCCCGTCGAAGAGTTCGACGCGATCCCGGGTCTCGCCGAGGGCGAGGTACTCCGCTTCGGTCCACGGCCCGCCGTGCTCGAACACCGCTGCGGTCATGGTCACCTCCGGTCCGTCGTCGCGGTCTTGTCGGTTCGCCTCCCGTACGGCGCCAGTCTGGCACAGCGGTCGGACACGCAGGAGGTGCATCGGGTCACCGTACGTGAGATCGGGGACCTCCTGTCAGCGCGCCTGTCCCGGCATGATGGTGTGGTGGTTGACGGGCCCTTGACCGGCGGGCACAACGCCCGGGAGGTCGTGCGGATCGGCGACACCGTCCGGCGCAGCCGTGGCTCCGGGGCGGGGTTCGCCGCGCAGGTGCTGACCCACCTGGAAGCGGTCGGGTTTCCCTACGCGCCCCGTCACCTGGGGGTCGACGAGTTCGGCAGGGACATTCTCAGCTTCATCCCAGGAGTCACCACCGACCACCCGAGCCAGCGAGCCCCGGGCGCGTACGCGCAGGGCGGGCGGATGCTGCGCGCGTTGCACGACGCCACCGCCGGCCACGCCCTGGCCGGCGCACACGAGTGCGTGATCCACGGCGACCCCGGCCCGTTCAACACCATTTTCCAGTGTGGGCGCCCGGCGGCCTTCATCGACTGGGATTCCTGCCGCCCGGGCCAGCGGCTCGACGATCTCGCCTATCTGGCGTGGACCTGGTGCATCCAGTCACTCGGCAACGTTCCCATCGAGCAGCAGGCGAAGCACCTGCGGGAACTGCGGGACGCGTACGGCCCGGTCGAACCCGAGCAGTTGCTCGACATGATCGTTACGAGGCAGACCCAGATCGCGGAGACGGAGACCGTGAACGCGAGCAACCCCGCGCTCACGCCCACCCGCCGCCACCACGCCACCGCGGCCGTCACCTGGGCGACAAACGACCGCGCCCTCGTGCACCGATACAGGCAAACGCTCCTAACGGCGCTCTCCTAGCCTCCACCCGTCCTCCCGCTAGTTCAGCGAAATAGTCCCTTCCGGCCTGTGCTGAAGGCACTCTTTCCCTGTAACAGTGCGATTCACGGCAGCTAAACGTCTGCTCGCTGCTGGCTCAGTCCGGCGGTCGGTTGTAGTGGTCCATCGTGGCCTTGTTGGTCGAGGCGTCCTGGAAGACCAACTCCCAGGGGCCAGTGTTGATGTCCATGTCCTTGCCGAATCCGACCCACTTGCCGGTCATCCGCCGACCGGTCGGCTCGACCAGCATCTGGATCGCCCCGTGATAGCGCCCGCCACGGTAATAGCCACTCGGGTCGGTCTGCTCGATCCAGGTACCCGTGACGACGCTGCCGTCGATCGTCATGTCGATGGTGAGCGAACCCTCTGCGGTGTTCGGCAGGCTGCGTACCGTCAGTCGGTCGCCGTGCTGCAACACGACCACGTAGTGCTGGCCGACGAACGCCTCGTCCCGTCCGCTGGAGAAGTACTCGTACCGGCTCAGCCAGATGCCTGAGTAGTTGCGGTAGGGACTGCCCTGTGAGGCCGGTGCGGCGGCGGGCATCACCGGAGCGCCGGTCGGCGATGCGAGATCGTGTCCGCCCTGACCGTCTGGCGTCACGCTGGCGTACGCGGCGGCAGTGAAGCCCAGAGACTCGATGGGCAACCCGGTGACCACCTCCAGCGCACGTGCGTAGACGGGCCGGGGGGCAGTGATCGAGCCCGACTCCCAGCGCTGTACAAGTCGCTTGTTGGCGTCGTTGGGCTGGCCGGCTCGACGGCCGGCGTCCTGGAGAGCGCGGGCGAAGTCGTCCTGACTCATCCGCATGCCCAGTCGGACGGCTCGAAGAGCACTGTTCGGCGCGGTCATACGGTCACCGTAACGCCAATGTCGCCGGAATGTCGCCCCAAATGACGCTGGTTCGTCGCTGCCACTGTCGTCGCGCATGGTGATGCAGTGGCCACATTCTGTGTTTGCTGCTGCGTCGGGTGTCCTGCCCGGCGCGAGGTTTGGTGTGGCTCTAGGGCAGGAAGGAGAGGAAGGATGCTGAAGCGAACCCGAGGATGGATCTGGTTGCGGCAGCGCAGAGTGCGTGACTATCGGTGGGACGGGCGTCGGTGGGTACGGGTGCCGGGGCCGAAGCGATGACGACGAAGCCCCCGCACATCAGCCCGCCCGAGATCCCCGAACTGCCCGCCGGGACGCTGCTGCGGCTCCGGTCCGGGGACTGGTACCACATCCACGATCTGCCCTGCACCGCGTACTGCGACATGACGGTGACCAAGGTCCATGCCGGGGTGACCCGGGAGGACGGCGGTCATCTCTGGGTGTGGGTCACCGGCCATGACCATCCGACCTGCTCGTGGTCGTCGGTGGAGCCGCACGCGCCATGCATCGAGTTGATGGTCCGCCTCGACGTGCTCTGCCGACATGCCAGGTGAGCGTCCCTCGCCGGCCGACATCCTGGATGCCGCGCGGCGCGTCATCAGGGCACACCAGAACAACGCGTGTCCGCGCTGCATACCGGGCGGCTGCCCGGCGGACGAGTGGGCGGCGGTGACGCTGTTCGAGGATGCGGTGGCGGCGGGGCCGCGTGGCCCGAAGAGTCTTGACGACGTACGCCGGATCGCCGACCGGATCCGGAGAGACATCGACGGTGCCGAGGTGGCGGGCGGGGTCGACAGGATTGGATCGGACCCATTTGAATAGGGCGATGCACCGGTCCTCCGGCCGAGGAAGCCCGGCGTACCGGGAAGATCGGCACCTGTAGCTTATTTTCGCCCTCTGGACTCTGCTGTAGGTTACCTTCACGCTCCCCGGGGTCGGCGTGGCTCGGGCCGGGCGAGCGGCGGAACGGGTGACCGAGCAGGAAGAGGGAGGGCGCTGGTGGGAACGCCGGCATCAACAGCGTCGTCCGCGCCCCCGACGGACGAGGCGTACCTGCGGGTGCGGGATCTGCGGGTGCGGTTCCGCACCGAGGACGGGGTGGTGCGGGCGGTCGACGGGCTCTCGTTCGCCGTGCAACGGGGTCGCACCCTGGGCATCGTCGGTGAGTCCGGCTCGGGCAAGAGCGTCACCAGCCTCGCCGTGCTCGGGCTGCACGACCCGAGGCGTACGGAGATCAGCGGCGAGATCCTGGTCGGTGGGCGGGACATCGTCGGGTTGCCCGACGCCGAGTGCCGCAAACTGCGCGGCCGGGACATGGCGATGGTCTTTCAGGATCCGCTCTCCGCACTGCATCCCTACTATCCAGTGGGGCGGCAGATCGCCGAGGCGTACCGGGTGCACCATCCCGGTGCCGGCCGCCAAGCCGCCCGGCGACGTGCGGTTGACATGCTGGGCCGGGTCGGCATCCCACAGCCGGAGCGCCGGGTCGACGACTACCCGCACGAGTTTTCCGGCGGGATGCGCCAGCGGGTGATGATCGCGATGGCGCTGGTCAACGACCCCGATCTGCTGGTCGCCGACGAGCCGACCACCGCGCTGGACGTCACCGTGCAGGCGCAGATCCTCGACCTGCTGGCCGACCTGCAGGCCGAGTTCAACTCGGCGATCGTGCTGATCACCCACGACCTCGGGGTGGTCAGCCAGGTCGCCGACGACGTACTCGTGATGTACGCCGGCCGGGCCGTCGAACACGGCAGCGTCGAGCAGGTGCTCCGCCGGCCGCAGCACCCGTACACCTGGGGGTTGCTCTCCAGCGTGCCGTCGTTGCACGGCGACGCGGACGCGGACCTGGTGCCGATCCGGGGCAACCCGCCGAGCCTGATCCACCTGCCGCCCGGCTGCGCGTTCCACCCCCGCTGCCGGTACGCCGACCGGACCGGCGGTCGCTCCTCGACCGAGGTACCCGAGCTGCTGCCGGTGGCCGAGGCCGGTCACCTGGTCGCCTGCCACCTGTCCGAGGCCGACCGGCAGCGGTACTACGCCGACGAGATCGCCCAGGTGGGGGTGGCACCGTGAGCGCGCGGACAGAGGTGGCCTCGGGGCAGCCGGCCGGGGCCGTGGGCGATCCGCTGCTGACCGTGACCGGGCTGACCAAGCACTTCCCGGTGCGCTCCGGGTTGCGCCGTCGTAGCCTGGTGCGCGCGGTCGACGGGCTGGACTTCGAGGTACGGGCGGGGGAGACCCTCGGCCTGGTCGGCGAGTCGGGCTGCGGCAAGACCACCACCGGCCGGCTGCTGGTCCGGCTGCTGGAGCCGACCGCCGGCAAGATCGTCTTCGAGGGGCGGGACATCACGCACGCCTCCCGGGGCGAACTCCGGCCGCTCCGCCAGGACCTCCAGATCATCTTCCAGGACCCGTACGCCTCGCTGAACCCCCGGCACACCGTCGGGCGGATCGTGGCAATGCCGTTGCAGGTCAACGGAGTCGTCCCGCCCGGCGGGGTGCAGCAGCGGGTACGCGAGCTGCTCGAACTGGTCGGGCTGAACCCCGAGCACTACAACCGCTATCCGCACGAGTTCTCGGGCGGCCAGCGGCAGCGGATCGGGATCGCCCGTGCGCTGGCCCTGCGGCCGAAGCTCGTCGTCGCCGACGAGCCGGTCTCCGCGCTGGACGTGTCGATCCAGGCGCAGGTGGTCAACCTGCTCCGCGACCTGCAACGGGAGCTGGATCTCGCCTTCGTCTTCATCGCACACGACCTCGCCGTGGTCCGGCACTTCTGCCAGCGGATCGCCGTGATGTACCTCGGGAAGATCGTCGAGACCGGGGACCGGGTGGAGATCTACCAGCGGCCACGGCATCCGTACACCCGGGCGCTGCTCTCCGCCGTACCGGACGTGACGAAGTTGGGGCCGGCGGGGCGGATCCGGCTCACCGGGGACGTACCGACGCCACTGGATCCGCCGTCCGGCTGCCGGTTCCGGACCCGCTGCTGGAAGGCCCAGGAGATCTGCGCGGCCCAGGAGCCGCCGCTCACCCCGTACCCGGGCGGTGGCGGCGCGGTGGCCTGCCACTTCCCGGAGGAGGGCGATCTTCCGTGAGCGCGAGGAATGAGCCGGGTTTGCGAGTCCCGCAGCGCGAACGAAGGCGAGTACCGTGAGTGAACAGCAGATCGCGGCGCAGGTCGGGGCGGTCGCGGCCGGGGTCGGCCCGGTGCCGCCGGTTCCGGAGGGCGTACCGGACGGCACGCCGCCCGACGGGAGCGTCACCAAGGCGGTCGAGCCGGACGGGTTCGTCGGCCGGTCGCCGGGGCAGCTCGCCTGGCGGCGGTTGCGCCGGGACAGGGTGGCGCTGGTCAGCGGGGTGGTGCTGGTCTTCTTCGTGCTGCTGGCGGCGGCCGCGCCACTGGTGGCCCGGCTCTACGGCAAGGGGCCACAGGAGCGGTTCCCGGAACGCCTGGACCGCAACGGGTTCCCGCTCGGCTACGCCGGGGTCTCCGGTGAGCACTGGTTCGGCATCCAGCCCGGGATCGGCCGGGACATCTTCATCCAGGTGGTCTACGGGCTGCGTACCTCGCTGATGATCGCCTTCACCGCCGCCGTGTTGACGATCGCGCTCGGCGTGGTGATCGGCATCGTCGCCGGGTACGTCGGCGGCTGGGTCGACGCCGTGATCACCTGGATCATCGACCTGGCGCTGGCCTTCCCGTTCTACATCTTCTGCTTCGCGTTCGTGCCGCTGGCGGTCAACCAGTTCTACGGGCCGCGCGACGAGGTGGCGTCCTGGTTCCGACCCGCGCTGCTGGTGTTGATCTTCGTACTCTTCAACTGGACCATCTCCGCCCGGCTGGTCCGGGGACAGGTGCTCTCGCTGCGCGAGCGCGAGTTCGTGGAGGCGGCCCGCGCCTCCGGGGCGGGACTGGGGCACATCCTGTTCCGGCAGCTCCTGCCGAACCTCTGGGCCCCGATCCTGGTGACCTTCTCGCTGAACGTGCCGGCCCTGATCACGGCGGAGGCGGCGCTGTCGTTCCTCGGCATCGGGGTGCTGGAGCCGACTCCCGACCTGGGCCGGCTGATCAACGACAGCGTGCGCTACATCCGGGACGTACCGAGTTTCACCATCGTGGGCGGGACCACGCTGTTCCTGCTGGTGCTGGCGTTCAACCTCTTCGGCGACTCGCTGCGCGACGCGCTCGACCCGAAGTCGAGCAGGTAGGAGGCGTCCGTGCTGCGATTCGTGGTCAAGAAGGTACTGCTGGCGCTGAGCACCCTGCTCGCGGTCAGCGTGATCACCTTCGGGATGTTCTTCGCGGTGCCCAACAACCCGGCCGAGCTGATGTGCGGGGACAGCAAGAACGTGTGCAGCCCGGAGCGGATCGAGATGATCGAACGCCGGATGGGGCTGGACAGGCCGATCCCGGCGCAGTACGGCGAGTTCATGCGGGGCATCTTCGTCGGCCGTACCATCGGCGCCGGCGAGACCGCCCGGGACTGCCCCGCGCCCTGCCTCGGCTTCTCGTTCCGCAACGACGAGCCGGTGACCGGGATCGTCGGGCGTACCCTGCCGGTGACCCTCAGCATCGTCTTCGGCGCGGCCCTGGTCTGGCTGGTGCTGGGCGTCTCGATCGGGATGGTCTCGGCGTTGCGCCGGGGGACCGCCTTCGACAAGCTGGCGGTCGGCACGTCGCTGATCGGCGCCTCCATGCCGATCCTGCTCTTCGGGCCGCTGCTGCTGATCGGCCTAGTCTACGAGACCGGCATCCTGAGCTATCCGCGCTACACCCCGCTGACCGAGAATCCGGTGGCCTGGGCGTCGGCGATGCTGCTGCCCTGGTTCGCGCTCGGCTTCCTCAACTCCGCCACCTACGCCCGACTCTCCCGGGCACAGATGCTCGAGACCCTCTCCGAGGACTTCGTCCGGACCGCGCGGGCCAAGGGACTGTCCAAAATCACCGTGTACGGCCGGCACGCGCTGCGCGCCGCGATCACCCCGATCATCACCATCGCCGGGCTGGACCTCGGCGCCTACCTCGGCGGCACGGTCATCACCGAGACGGTCTTCGGGTTCACCGGGCTCGGCCGGACGGCGCTGAACGCGGCGCTCAACCTGGACATGCCGATCGTGATGGCGACGGTCCTGCTCGCCGCCGTCTTCGTGGTCGCCGCCAACGTCCTGGTCGACGTGCTGTACGCGGTGGTCGACCCCCGGGTCCGACTCGGATGAGCCCAAACGTTGTCCCATCGTTACTGCTATGAAACTTACCTTCAAGTCTGCTTGAGTGAATATTTCCTTCAACAGATCGACGCCGATCCGACCTGCGGGAACGAGACCAGGAGGAATTCCTATGCGACCCAGGCTCGCGGTGGCCGCGACGAGCGCCGCGCTCGTGCTCGCGACCAGTGCGCTGGCCGCCTGCTCGGAGAACACCGGCGAGAACGGTGACTCCGACAACGGCGGCGGCAAGCAGTTCACCAGCTCGATCGCGACCGACCCGAAGGACTCTCAGGGGCCGGCGGCCGAGGTGCCCGGGGCGAAGCCTGGCGGCACCTTGAAGATCATCCAGGAGCAGGATTTCGAGCACCTGGACCCGCAGCGCACCTACACCTTCGCCGGGATGTCGATCCAGCAGATGTTCGTCCGGACGCTGACCGTCTTCAGGGAGGACAGCAACGGCAACGTGCTGCTGGTCGGGGACCTCGCCACCGACGCCGGCAAGGACGTGAACAAGGACTGCAAGACCTGGGAGTACACCCTCAAGGAGGGGGTGAAGTTCGAGGACGGTGCGCCGATCAAGGCGGCCGACGTGGCGTACGGGATCGCCCGCTCCTTCGAGGAGAGCATCGACGGCGGGCCGACGTACATCCAGGAGTGGCTGGCGGACAACCCGACGTACAACGCGACCTACAAGGGGCCGTACACCTCGGGCACCGACAGCGTCCCCGGGCTGACCGTCAAGGATGACCGGACGCTGGTCTTCACCTTCGCCAAGCCGCACTGCGACCTGCCGTTCGCGCTGTCGCTGCCGACCTCGGTGCCGGTGCCGAAGGCCCAGGACACCCGGACCGAGTACGACCGCCGGGTGGTCTCCTCGGGGCCGTACAAGATCAAGGAGTACGTCAAGGACACCCGGTTCGTCCTGGAGCGCAACCCGAACTGGGACCCGAAGACCGACCCGCTGCGGCACGCCTACCCGGACGGCATCGAGGTCGAGATCGGCCCGAACGACACCGCCGCGACCGAGCGGGCGCTCGCCAGCCAGGGCGCCGACCAGTTCGCCGTGGCCTGGGAGGAGGTCCCGCAGGCGCTGGTCAACCAGGTGCTGGGCGACTCCTCGCTCGGTGAGCGGACGCTGCGCAAGACCGCCCCGTCGGTCTGGTACCTGAGCATCAACAACGACCGGATCAAGGACGTCAAGGTCCGCCAGGCCATCGCGTACGCGATCGACAAGCAGGGCATCCTCGCCACCCAGGGCGGCGACGCCGCCGGCAAGCTGACCCACACCCTGCTGGCCGACACCACCATCGGCCGGACGGAATACCCGAACCCGTACGACGGCGGGCCGACCGGCAACCCGGAGAAGGCCAAGGAGCTGCTCGGCGGGCAGAAGCCCAAGCTGGTCTTCATGTCCCGGAGCACGGCCTTCGGTCAGCAGACCGCGCCGATCGTGGAGCAGAGCCTGGAGCGGGCGGGCTTCGACGTCACCGTGCAGTACGTCGAGGACCACAACCCGACCGCCCGGACCCGGGGCAACCCGTACGACATCTACCTGTCGAACTGGGCGGCGGACTGGCCGAGCGCGGTGTCGACCATCCCGGTGCTCTGGGACGGCCGCAAGCTCGGGCCGCAGGGCAACTCCAACGTGTCGTACTTCAACGCCGACGACGTGAACGCCGAGATCGACCGGGTGAGCAACCTGCCGGCCGGCGAGGCGGGTCCGGAGTGGGCCAAGCTCGACCAGATGATCATGGAGAAGTACGTCCCGGTCGTGCCGATCTACCAGGACAACGCCTTCCTGGTGACCGGCGCCAAGGTCGGTGGCCTGATCATCTCAGAGCAGTTCGGCATCCCGGTCTTCTACAACAGCCACATCAAGCAGTAGCCGGGTCCGTGTGGGCCCTCTCCGGTCAAGACCGGAGAGGGCCCGCACGTCTCTGCCCACCGGGCCGACGGCGATTCCGTGGCTGGCGACAGCCGGGAATCGGGGCGGTGGGTCAGCGCCAGCCGTACTTGGCGCGGAGGGCTCGGCCGACCAGGTCGAAGCGGGCCCGGTCCAGCACCGCGCCCTCCCGCCGGATGCTGTCCTCGCGCATCGTCAGGACCCGGTCGAGCCGGATCCAGCTCGGCCGGTTGTCCCGGTCCCACTCGCCGGGGCCGAGGGCGAGCCAGTGCCGCTGGCCGTCCCGCTCGCTCTTGCTGGAGAGCATCAACCCGAAGAGGGTCCGGCTGACCCGCCCGACCACCAGCACCGGGCGGTCCTTGCCCTGGCGCGGATCGTCCTCGTACGACACCCAGGTCCAGACGATCTCGCCCGGATCGGCCTGCCCGTCCAGCTCGGGGGCGTAGACCAGCTCTCGACGCTGCAACGCGGAGACCTGGCGGCGCCGCGCGGGCTGGGCCGGGATGGGACCAGTGGTGCGAGCGGGGGTACGCCGAGCCACCCGGCTGACGGTCGCCGTCACGCCCTTCCAGAGATTCGCCACGGCGGAACCCTACCCGGCGTCGTCACGCCGGTCCGGTCCGCCTCAGCGGGTCGGTGGTGTCCAGTCGGGATCGCGGCCGGCGAAGCCCAGCGCCCGGTCGAACGGCGGTGCGTCCGCCGGCACCGGCACCACCGGCCCGAACAGCCCGTCGCGGCCGGCGACGGGGGTGCCCGGTCAGCCGATCCGCAGCACCAGGTCGCGGAGCCAGACCGACCACCGTGGACTGTCGTGTACCCGTTCCGGCACGAGGTAGCGCTCGTGGTCCACCCGGCGGATCACCTCGTCGCGTACCGGCAGCAGCACGATCTCGACGCTGAACGGGCGTATCGACCGGCCCAGCGACGCTTCGACCTGGCGTACCACGTCGGTGGTGGTCGACGTACCCGGCCCGGGCCGGCCGAACGAGTCGCGTTGCCGGGCGATGTGCCAGTCACGGGCCTCCGGCCAGCGTTCCGCGACCACCCGGCGCAGTGCCGGCCACGGTGCCAGGCCGAGCGGATCCGGAGTGTCGTCGGCGGGCTCCAGGTCGGCGCGCGGTTGCGGACGCTGTCCCGCCGGGTCGACCAGCGAGAGCCACCAGCCGAGCCATTCCGCGCCGGGGACGAAGCCGAGCGAGCTGGCCGGCGCCGGAAGCTCGTCGAGATCCAGCGGGCCGGGCACCAACCGGTGTGCCGGCACCTCGATGCGCTCGCTCGCCCGGATCCACAATGCGCAGTCGACCAGGTAATCCCACCTGCGGATGCCGATCCGCCAGGAGAGCGGGCCTCGCAGTTCCACCGGCGTCTCCTCCCGTCAGCGGCGCCACTGACCAGGGTAGTGAGCCGAACGGGGGATAGGCGGAGGCAAATGAGTGGATGTCGGATCGGCCGATAGGTGGGAGGCGGTGCTGGATCACTGCTCGGGGTCGTACCCCAGATTGGGGCGGAGCCAGCGCTCGATCTCGGCGACCGGCAGACCCCGCCGTGCCGCGTACTCCTCGACCTGGTCCCGCCCGAGCCGGCCGACGGTGAAGTACCGCGACGACGGGTGCGCGAAGAGCAGGCCACTGACGCTGGCGGCCGGGGTCATCGCGTACGACTCGGTCAGGCCCATCCCGAGCGCCTCGGCGTCGAGCAGGTCGAACAGCTCCCGCTTCAGGCTGTGGTCGGGGCTGGCCGGGTAGCCGAGGGCGGGACGGATCCCCCGGAACCGCTCGGCGTGCAGGTCCTCGATCGCCGGGTCGGCGTCCGGCTCGTACCAGTCCCGCCGGGCCCGCAGGTGCAGGTACTCCGCGAACGCCTCGGCGAGCCGGTCGGCCAGCGCCTTGACCATGATCGCCCGGTAGTCGTCGTGCCGTGCCTCGAAGCCGGCGGCCAGCTCCTCGGCGCCGTGGATCGTCACCGCGAAGCCGCCGAGGTGGTCACCGGCCGGGGCGAGATAGTCGGCGAGGCAGCGGTTCGGCCGGCCGGCCGGCTTGGTGGTCTGCTGGCGCAGCATCGGGAAGCGGGCCCCGGCCTCGCCGGTCAGCACGATGTCGTCCCCGTCGGCGTGCGCCGGCCAGAAGCCGTACGACCCGACGGCGGTCAGCGAGCCGTCCGCGATGATCTGGTCGAGCAGGGTGTTGGCGTCGTCGTAGAGTTCCCGGGCCACCGGCTGGTCGAGGATCGCCGGGAACTTCCCCTTCAACTCCCAGGCGAGGAAGAGGAACTGCCAGTCGATCATCTCGCGCAGCGCGGTCAGCTCGGGCCGGACCACGCGTACGCCGGTGAAGGCCGGCACCGGCAGGTCGTCGAAGCCGACCTGTTCGCGGTTGTCCCGGGCCTGGGCGAGGGTGAGCAGGGGTACCCGGTCCCGTCCCTCGTGCTGCTCGCGCAGGCGCTGCTGCTCGGCCCGGTTGCGTACGTCCAGCTCGGCGGCCCGCTCCGGATTGAGCAGGTCGGAGACGACCCCGACCACCCGGGACGCGTCGAGCACGTGCACGGTACTGCCGTCGTACGCCGGGGCGATCCGGACCGCGGTGTGCTGTCGTGAGGTGGTCGCCCCGCCGATCAGCAGCGGCAGGTTCATGCCCCTCCGCCGCATCTCGGTGGCGACCGCCACCATCTCGTCCAGGGACGGGGTGATCAGCCCGGAGAGCCCGATCGCGTCGGCGCCCTCGGCGATCGCGGTGTCGAGGATCTTGGCGGCCGGCACCATCACGCCGAGGTCGACCACGTCGTAGTTGTTGCAGCCCAGCACCACGCCGACGATGTTCTTGCCGATGTCGTGCACGTCGCCCTTGACCGTCGCCAGCACCACCTTGCCCTGGCCGCGGTTGGTGTCGAGCCGGCCCTCCGCCCGGGCCTGCTCCTTCTCCGCCTCCATGTACGGCTCCAGGTAGGCGACCGAGCGCTTCATCACCCGGGCGCTCTTGACCACCTGGGGCAGGAACATCTTGCCGGAGCCGAAGAGGTCGCCGACGATCTTCATGCCGTCCATCAGCGGCCCCTCGATCACGTCGAGCGGGCGGTCGGCCTGCTTGCGCGCCTCCTCGGTGTCGGCCTCGATGAAGTCGACGATGCCGTGCACGAGCGCGTACGACAGGCGCTCGGAGACCGGCGCCTCCCGCCAGGCGAGGTCGACGGTGCGCCGGGTGCCGGAGCCGCTGACCGTGGAGGCGAAGCTGACCAGCCGGTCGGTCGCGTCCGGTCGCCGGTCGAAGAGCACGTCCTCGACGAGTTCCAGCAGGTCGGCGGGGATGTCCTGATAGACGGCGAGCTGACCCGCGTTGACGATGCCCATGTCCAGCCCGGCGCGTACGGCGTGCAGCAGGAACGCCGAGTGCATCGCCTCGCGTACGACGTCGTTGCCGCGGAACGAGAACGACAGGTTGGAGATGCCGCCGCTGGTCCGCGCCCCCGGGCAGCGCTCCTTGATCTGCGGGAGCGCGTCGATGAAGGCTTTGGCGTAGCCGTTGTGCTCGCTGATGCCGGTCGCCACGGCCAGTACGTTCGGGTCGAAGACGATGTCGGAGGGCGCGAACCCGGCCCGCTGGGTGAGCAGGTCGTACGCCCGGGCACAGATCGACACCTTGCGTTCGGCGGTGTCGGCCTGGCCGAGCTCGTCGAAGGCCATCACCACCACCCCGGCGCCGTAGTCGCGGATCCGCCGGGCCTGCTCCAGGAACGCCTCCTCACCCTCCTTGAGGCTGATCGAGTTGACGATCCCCTTGCCCTGTACGCACTTCAGCCCGGCCTCCAGCACGCTCCACCGCGAGCTGTCGATCATGATCGGAATCCGGGCGACCTCGGGCTCGGTGGCGATCAGGTTGAGGAAGGTGGTCATCGCCCGCTCGCTGTCGAGCAGGTCGGCGTCCATGTTCACGTCGAGGATGTTGGCGCCGCCGCGTACCTGCTCCAGCGCCACGTCGACGGCGGCCTGGTAGTCGTCGGCCTCGATCAGCCGGCGGAACCGGGCCGAGCCGGTGACGTTGGTCCGCTCGCCGATCATCACGAAGCCGGTGTCGGGGCCGATGGTGAACGGCTCCAGCCCGCTGAACCGGGTGGCGCTCGGCACCGCCGGCACCGGCCGGGGCGGTTGGCCGGCGACGGCCTCGGCGATCCGGGCGATGTGCTCGGGGCCGGTGCCGCAGCAGCCGCCGACGATGTTGACCATGCCGGCGTCGGCGAACTCCCGGAGCAGCCGGCCGGTCTCCTCGGGCTGCTGGTCGTAGCCGCCGAACGCGTTCGGCAGCCCGGCGTTGGGGTGGCAGGCGACGTAGGTGTCGGCCAGCCGGGCCAGGTCGGCGACGTGCGGGCGCATCTCGGCGGCGCCGAGCGAGCAGTTCACCCCGACCGCCAGCGGCTCGGCGTGCGCGATCGAACTCCAGAACGCCTCGACGGTCTGCCCGGAGAGGGTCCGGCCGCTCAGGTCGACGATGGTTACCGAGATCCACAGCGGCAGGTCCGGCGCGACCTCCCGGGCGGCCGCGATCGCGGCCTTCGCGTTCAGCGTGTCGAAGATCGTCTCGATCAGCAGGATGTCGACGCCGCCGTCGGCCAGCGCCCGGATCTGCTCCGCGTACGCCTCCCGGACGGTGTCGAAGGAGACCGTCCGGAAGGCCGGGTCGTCGACCCGGGGCGAGAGCGAGAGGGTCACGTTCAGCGGCCCGACCGAGCCGGCGACGAACTTGCCGCCCGCCTCGTCGGCCGCCTGCCGGGCGAGTTGGGCGCCGCGCAGGTTCATCTCCGGGACCAGCGCCGCCAGGCCGTAGTCGGCCTGCGCGATGCTCGTCGCGGTGAAGGTGTTCGTCGAGGTGATGTCCGCGCCGGCCGCCAGGTAGCGCCGGTGTACGTCGAGGATGACGTCCGGCCGGGTCAGGTTGAGCAGGTCCGGGTCGCCGGTCACGTCGTGCGAGTGGTTGGCCAGCAGGTCGCCCCGGTAGTCGGCGGGGGTGAGCCCAGCGCCCTGGAGCATCGTGCCCCAGGCGCCGTCCAGCACCACGATCCGCTCGGCGAGCAGGTCCCGCAGTGCTCGGGTGCGCGCCGCCCGCGTGCCGGTGCCGCTCGAAGTCGTACCCGTACCCATTGGCCACCTCCGTCGTGGAACGGAGGCGCCCTTGGAGAAGATCAGTCCTCGGGTCGAGCGTGGCGGGCGTCACCACCCGTTGCAGCGCCTCTCGACCCGGGGATCGAGACTACCGGAAAGGACCCGACGAGGCCGAAATCTTCGCGCAGTGTGGGACGGCGGCGCCGGACCCGGTCTTGACCTGAAGCGCGGTTCAGCTTGCAGGCTTGATCGTCCAACCGGAAGGAGTTTCTCTTGACGATCGACCCGAAAGCCCACCTCCGGCTCGCCCGGCCGACCGGGGATTCCGCCGCGATCGAACGCTTCTACGTCGCCGGGCTCGGCCTGGAGGTGCTGTACCGGGGCTTCGGCAACGGTCCCGGGGAGCACGACCTGGTGATGTTGGGCTGGCCCGGAGCGGGATGGCACCTGGAGATCGTCGGCGGGACCCACCTCACCGTGGCCCCGGCGCCGACCGCCGAGGACCTGCTGGTGCTCTATCTCGCCGGGCCGGTCGACGACGCCCTGGTCGCCCGCCTCGAAGCGGCCGGCGGCCGGCGGGTCTCCCAGGGTCCGTACTGGGATCACTGGGGGGTCACCTTCGAGGACCCGGACGGCTACCGCCTGGTGCTCTGCACCCGCTCCTGGGCGAACGCCGGTGATGGTCGCACTACTTCCGCAAAATAGTGCCCTCGCCGACTCACCTGGCTCACTACTTCGCGGAAACAGCACGATCTTCGCCATCGGGGAGGCGACCCGGACGGACCGGTGCGGGTCAGCGGTCGCCGGTGAGGCGGTCGGCGCGGCCGTTCAGGTAGCGCTGCTGGGCCAGCCCGGTCGCCCGGCGGGCCGCCGCCCGGTACGCCTCGCGGGCCGCGGCCCGGTCTCCGGCCAGCTCCAGCAGGTGTGCCCGGACCGCGTACATCCGGTGGTCGTCGGCGATCCGGTCGTCGGCGGCGAGCCGGTCCAGCAGGTCGAGCCCGGCGCGCGGCCCGGAGGCCATCGCCACCGCCACGGCGTGGTTGAGCGCCACCACCGGATTGGCGGCGATCCGCAGCAGCACCTCGTAGAGCGCGACGATCTGTGGCCAGTCGGTCGCCTCGGCACTGGGCGCCTCGTCGTGCAGGGCCGCGATCGCCGCCTGCACCTGGTACGGCCCGGCCGGCCCGTTCGGCAGCGCCGCGCTGACCAGGGCCACCCCCTCGGCGATCAGCCCGGCGTCCCACCGGCCCCGGTCCTGCTCCGCCATCGGGATCAGCGCGCCGTCCGGACCGGTACGCGCCGGCCGCCGGGCGTCGGTGAGCAGCATCAGTGCCAGCAGCCCGGTCACCTCGGCGTCGTCGGGCAGCATCCGGTGCAGCATCCGGGCCAGCCGGATCGCCTCGGCGGAGAGCTCGGTGCGGTAGAGGGTCGGGCCGGACGTGGTGACGTACCCCTCATTGAAGATCAGGTAGAGCACGTGCAGCACCGCGTCGAGCCGCCCGGCGCGCTCGGCCGCCGGCGGCATCCCGAACGGGATGCCGCTGTCCCTGATCCGCTCTTTGGCCCGGCTGATCCGCCGGGTCATGGTCGACTCCGGCACCAGGAACGCCCGGGCGATCTCCGTGGTGCTCAGGCCGCCGACCGCGCGCAGGGTCAGCGCGATCTGCGAGGCCGCCGAGAGCGCGGGATGGCAGCAGAGGAAGAGGAGTACCAGCGTGTCGTCGGAGTCCGACGGCGCCCGGTCGGCGGCCGGCGCCAGCCACTGCTCGGGGAGTGCCCAGCGTGCCACCCTGTCCTCCCGACGCTGCCGGGCCTGCTCGGCGCGGAGCAGGTCGGTGAGCCGGCGTGCCGCGACGGTGATCAACCACGCCCGGGGATTCTCCGGTACGCCCTCGCCCGGCCACTGCGTGGCGGCGGCGAGCAGCGCCTCCTGCACCGCGTCCTCGGCGGTGTCGAAGTGCCCGTACCGGCGGACCAGCGCGCCGAGGACCTGCGGCGCCAGGTGACGCAGCAGGTCCTCGACGTCGTTTCCCGGCACGCTGCGGCCGCCCTACAGATCCTCGATGCCCTCGGCGATCGGCCGGATGTCGACGTACCACTCGTTGGTCAGGGTCGCGTCCTCCGGGTGCGGCGTTCTCGCCAGCTTCGCCGCGATCTCGGTCGCCCGGTCGAAGCTGTCGCACTCCACGATCGTGTAGCCGGCCAGCACCTCCTGGGTCTCCGGGTACGGCCCGTCGGTCACCACCGGCACCCCGTCGCGCAGTGCGATCCGTCGGGTGTGCACCGGTGCGGTCAGCCCCCGGGCGTCGACGAACTCGCCCGACTCCACCAGGTCGTTGTTCCAGGCCGCCATGAACTCGTGCAGCGCGGCCATGTCCTCCGGCGACCAGGCCGGCGAGCCGTCGCTGCCCTTGCCCGCCATCGCGTCGTAGTCGCGCTGGGATCCGCTCATCATGATCATGTACTTCACGGTGACTCCCTCTCCGGTCGGCACCGCCTCCGGTGCCTGCTCGCTGGAGACGTCGGGGCCGGCGGACGGTTCCGGACATCCGCCCGGGCGGGTTTTCGCTACGCCGGTCCGCCGCTCTGCAGGCCGTCCCAGGACCAGCGGGGGACCGGCAGCTCGGCCGGCACCCGGCTGCCCGGCGGCCCGTACTCGAAGACCTCGTCCACGGCCCACCGCAGATAGCCCAGCAGGCTGGCCCGGAACTCCGGATCCTCGGGAAGCCCCGCGTCCTCGACCGCCTGGGCGAAGCAGCGGACGAACCGGTCGCCCAACTCCGGCTCCATGCCCTGTTCGGCGTGGATGCCGAGCATCGCCGAGTGGCCGCCGTACGACTCCGAATAGCGGGGCGGCCCGCCGAAGACCTCGACCCAGTAGCTGGCCAGCCGGGCCACGTGCTCCGGGTTGCGGTCGGCGTGCGAGAAGGGGTGGTTGAGCACCGGGTCCTGGAGGCAGCGCCGGTGATGCGCGGCGGCAAGTGCCAGGAAGGCCGGCTCGCCGCCGGCGTACTCGTAGATCGAGGGCCGAATCATGGGCGGATTCTCGCACCTCAGCCCGCCGGAACACCGTCCTCGGCCAGGCTGCGCCGCCGGGTACGGGACACCGCGCTCCAGCACCGCCCGGTGGGAACCCGGGCGCCCGCACCGGCCGTCTCAGCGGGATGCGCTCACTGATCCGGGTTACCGGCGGCCTCGCCCCGGCCGTCGCGGCGGTCTGCCTGCTCGGCCTGCTCACCGGCTCGGCACCCGGGTTCCACCCGGGTACGGTGCCGGAGCCGCCGGCCGACCCGGGCACGCTGGTGCTCCAGTTGCGGGAGTGGCGGAGCATGACCGCACCGTACGAGCGGGCGGAACCGCCGGAGTTCACCCTCTACGGTGGCGGCCGGGTGATCGCCGGAGGCCACTGGGAGGGCTCGGTGTACCAGGCCCGCGAGTACGTCCTCGCCCCGGACCGCTACCGGCAGATCTACCGGCTGGCACACGCCGCCGGTCTGGCCCAGGCCCGCCATCTCGACGAGCCGGTGCCCGCCACCGACGGCTCGTTGCTGGTCGTCTCGTTGCGCTCGGCCGGACGGTCGCACACCACCACCATGGTGTCGCCGTCCGAGCGGGACACGGGGGCACGGCGCCGGATAGTGGAGTTCCGCCGGAACGTGCGGGTCCTCGCGCTGCCGGCGGACCGGACCCACGGCGCCGGCTACCGCCCGACCCGGCTGGCCGTACTCGCCACGGGTGGCTGGGGTGCGCCGGGGGACACCAGCCGGTCGCGGCCGTGGCCGGGCCCTGATCTCCTGGCCGGGCTCCGTACCCGGGTCGGTCTCTGCACGCTCCTCGACCCGGCCGGCCCCGACGCCGAGACGGCGACGCTGGTCCGGGCCGCACCGCTGGCGACCCGCTGGCGCAGCGGCGGGCAACTGCTCAGCGTCGCGATCCGCCCGTTGCTGCCCGACGAGTACGACTGCGTCGACCTCGACCGCCGCACCCCGTGACCGACGGCCGGGTGGCCGCAGTGCTCCGGCTCTCGGGCCGTTCCGGTTCCCGGGCCGTTCCGGCTGTTCCGGTTCCCGGGCCGTTCCGGCTGTTCCGGTTCCCGGGCCGTTCCGGCTGTTCCGGTTCCCGGGCCGTTCCGGCTGTTCCGGTTCCCGGGCCGTTCCGGCAGAGGATCCTGCGGTAGGAACCGGCGGGAGCTGCTGCCGTAAGGACCGGCAGGAGGTGCCCCCGGAGGAACCGGCTACAGGTGCTGCCGGAGGAAGTGGAGTTCGAGGGCGAGCAGCCGCTCGGCGGTGCCACCGGCGGCCATGTGGGTGGCACCGGTCAGCGGGATCACCGAGTGCGGGCGGCCGGCGGCCAGCAGCGCGGCGGAGAGCCGCAGGGTGTGCGCGGCCACCACGTTGTCGTCGGCCAGCCCGTGCACCAGCAGGATCGGCCGGACCTCGTCGGGGGTCCGTACCGGCTCGGCGGCGAGTTCCAGCAGCGAGTGGTGGGCGTACACCTCGGGGCTGTCGGACGGTGTCCCGAGATAGCGCTCGGTGTAGGCGGTGTCGTACAGGCTCCAGTCGGTGACCGGCGCGCCGGCGATGGCGCACCGGAACAGGTCGGGCCGGCGCAGTACCGCCAGCGCGGCCAGCCAGCCCCCGAACGACCAGCCCCGGATCGCCACCCGGCCGAGGTCCAGGTCGGGGTGCTTGCCGGCCAGCGCGGTCAGCGCGTCCGCCTGGTCGGCCAGGATCACGTCGGCCAGCCGCCGGTGCACCACCTTCTCGAAGGACGGCGCCACGCCGGGGGTACCCCGGTTGTCGATGGTGACCACGGCGTAGCCGGCGTCGGCCCACCACTGCCGCTCCAGCCACGCCGACCGGGCGGCCACCACCTCCTGATGGCCGGGGCCGCCGTAGACGTCGAGCAGCACCGGCAGCCGGCGGCCGGCGACGTGGTTGCCGGGATAGACCACCGCGGCCGGCAGCCGGCGGTCGGTGACCCGTTCCAGCGCGGGCCGGGGCGCGTACGGCGGGGTCGCGGCGAGCGAGCGCAGCGTGCCCACCTCACGGTCGCCCTGCCACACCGTCCAGGTGCTGCCGGCCGCGTCGAGCGAGCGGGACTGCACCACGAGTACGTCGCCGCCGACCGTCCCGCTGTGCCAGCCCGGGTCGCCGGTCAGCCGCCGGGCGTCGATCCCGCCGGCCCCGATCGCGGTACGCACCCGGAACAGGTGCTGCTGGCTCGGCTCGCCGTCGCTCCCCTCGACCAGCAGGTCGGGGCTGCCGTTGCGGTTCGGCAGCCAGCCGACCACGCGGCGGACGTAGAGCGACGGCGGGGTGAGCAGGGTGCCGTCGGCGAAGAGGCAGCGGGCGTCGTACCCGTCGTGCGCGAGTTCGCCGCCGACCAGTACCCGGCCGTCGGGCAGGTGCCGGGGGGTGCCGGCGACCGGGTCGACCCAGCGCGGGTCGGCGAGTTCGGCGTGCACCTGCGTCTCGCCGGTACGCGGGTCCACCGCCAGCACCAGGCCGTGCTGCTGCAACCGGCGCAGTACGGTGATCAGCGGCCCGGTCTCGGCCCACTCCACCGAGACCAGGTAGGGATAGGTCTCCCGGTCCCAGTGCACGTCGACCCAGCCGCCGTCCAGGTCGAGCAGGTGCAGGCTCACCTCGGCGTTCGGCCCGCCGGAGCGCGGGTACGCCACCGAGCGCGGCGGGCTGGCCGGGTCACCGGGGTCGTGCAGGTGCCAGCGGGGCAGCCGGGACTCGTCGACCCGGGCGGCGAGGATGGAGCGCCCGTCCGGCGCCCACCAGTAGCCCCGGAACCGGTCGAACTCCTCGGCCGCGACGAACTCGGCCAGCCCCCAGGTGACCCCGGCGTCCTCGCCGGCCAGCAGGGTGTCGGTGCCGTCGGAGTCGACCACCCGCAACTGCCCGACCCGGTCACCGTCACCGGCGGCGTCGGTGACGTAGGCCAGCCGCTGGCCGGTCGGGTCGGGTCGGGGGTCGACCACCAGGCCGGCCACGGCGACCTCGACCACGTCGCCGTGCACCAGGTCGGCCCGGAACAGCCGGCCGTCGAGGGCGAAGACCGCGACCCGGGCGGCCGGGTCGGTGGCGTAGGAGGCGATGCCGGAGGCGCTCAGCCGGAGCCGTTCGCGCAGCGCCCGCTCGGTCGAGTTCGGCGCGCCGGCCAGGTCGGTGCCGACGGCCGGCCCGGCACCGGCGGCGCCGGCCGGGTGGGCGCCGGCGGCGGCCGCCGCCAGGTCGGTGGGGTCGGCGACCGGACCGGTCCCGGTCGGGTCGGTGTCGGCCGCCGGGTCGGCGAGCAGGTCGGCGGGGTCGGCGACCAGCCGTTCGGTGCCGTCGGCGACGTCCAGCATCCAGAGCGCGTCGACCGGGTCGGTGGGGCCGCCGGAGCGGAGGAAGACCACCCGCGAGCCGTCGCTCGCCACCGTCACGGCGCGCGGCGCGCCGCGGCTGAACCGGCGGGTACGGGCGGCCAACTCCGGGTAGTCCACATCGTGATCGTAGAGCCGGGCGGTCGGTGATGTGGCGGAGCCGCGCATCGCCGCCCGGTCGGGTACCGGTAGCGGGGTGATCACTCTTCGGAGGCGACGACTAACTCCCTGAGTAGGGTGAGCCGGCCCGGCCGCGTAGAGTTGCCCGGGTGACGAACCCGAACGAGGTGGCCGTCCCGGCCGAGGAAGCCGAGCCGTTCGGTTCCGCCGATCCGGCCCGGCCGGCCCGGCGGCTGCTGCTGGTGCACGCGCATCCCGACGACGAGGCGATCGGCACCGGCGCCACGATGGCGTACTACGCGGCGGCCGGCGCCGGGGTCACCCTGGTCACCTGCACCCTCGGCGAGGAGGGCGAGATCCACGTACCGGCGCTTCACGGGTTGGCCGCCACCGAGGCCGACCAGCTCGGCGGGTACCGGATCACCGAGCTGGCCGCCGCGTGCGCCGCGCTCGGCGTACGGGACCACCGGTTCCTCGGCGGCGCCGGGCGGTACCGCGACTCGGGCATGATGGGGCTGCCCACCAACGACCACCCGCGGGCCTTCTGGCGGGCCGATCTCGACGAGGCGGCCGGCCACCTGGTCGAAATCATGCGCGAGGTGCGCCCGCAGGTAGTGATCACTTACGACCCGAACGGCTTCTACGGGCACCCCGACCACATCCAGGCGCATCGGGTGGCGATGCGGGCGGCCGAACTCGCCACCGCCGGCGGCTTCGGACCGGACAAGATCTACTGGACGGCGATGCCGAGGAGCGTGCTGGAGGCGGGTCTGGCCGCCTTCGCCGACGCCGCCGACAACCCGTTCGCCAGCACCGAGCAGGTCGACGACCTCCCGTTCGGTACTCCGGACGAGCAGATCGCGGCCCGGATCGACGGCACCGACCAGCACGCCGCGAAGGAGGCGGCGATGCGGGCGCACGCCACGCAGATCCCGGACGACTCGTGGCTCTACTCGATCGCCAGCAACTTCGGCGGCGAGTTCATGGGTGTGGAGTACTACACCCTGGCCGTCGGCTCCCGGGGCCCGGGCTTCGGCCCGTACGGCTGGGAGGACGACCTCTTCGCCGGGCTACCGGCGGCGGAGGCGACTGCACCGGTCCCGGCCGGCGATGTCCGGCCCGGTGCGACCGCCGTGGTCCCGACGCCCCCGACCGGTACGCCGGCGGAGGCGGGCGCGCGGTGAGTCTGCCGAGCCCGTCCGTGTCCACCCCGCCGGAGCTGGAGCCCGTCCCCCCGCCGCCCGCCGAGCCGTCGGCGGCGCACCGGGCGGTCGACATGGTGCTGCGGGTGGTCGGTGGCGTGGTCGCGGTGGTGGCCGCGGCGGT
The DNA here is from genome assembly GCF_053764795.1 of Plantactinospora sp. DSM 117369. Classification (NCBI taxonomy): domain Bacteria; kingdom Bacillati; phylum Actinomycetota; class Actinomycetes; order Micromonosporales; family Micromonosporaceae; genus Plantactinospora; species Plantactinospora sp. DSM 117369. Next base: position 1,138,125 of record NZ_CM132446.1, read on the forward strand.
CACCGTCGTGCTGGAGCTGATCCTGTCGACGCTCCGGGTGGGCGGTGTGCTGATCGGGGTGTCGGTGCTGGTCACCGTGCTGGCGAACGTGGCGCTGGGCTGGTTCGCGCCCCGGGTGGTGGGGCGGCGCTGGGCGCTCGCGCTGCCCGCCGTCGTCTGGTTCGCCCTGATGGTGGTCGCCGTCGGCGGCACCTCCGAGGGTGACGTGTTGATCGCCGCCAACAACTGGGTCGGGCTGGTGATGATCTTCGCTGGCTCGGTGACCTTCGCGGTCATGGGTTTCCGCATAATCATGAATCCGCGCGGCTCCGAGTCCCCGCAGCTCCGGCTCTGACCCCCGGGGCCGCAACGGCTCCTCCCCGCTCCGATCCGCGCCCGCTCGCACCATGGATCCACTCAGCCACGGGTGGTAGAAATCTGTGGCAGGAAGCCCCCGGACGGGTGGGGGCCCGAGGCCAGAGGACGTGCGATGAAGGAGCGTTGGCTGCCGGTCGGAGTACTCGCGGGCGTGCTGTTCGGGATCAACGTCGTGGCCCGTCTGGTGGCCCGGTTCGGGTTCGGTGACAACACCGAGATACAGGACCGGATCTCGTTGGGCATGTTCGCCGCGATCGGGCTGGTCCTGGCGACCCTCGCGTTCCTCCGGGGGCAGCGCCGTCCGCTGCCCGACTGGAGCGGGGAGATGGCACTCGCCGTACTGGTCGCGATGGTGCTGACCATCTTCGTCGGGCCGTTCATCAGCGGCAGCCAGCCGTTCGCCTCGGGGGCCGGGGCGTTCTTCTCGCAGATCTGGCTCTACGCCGGCTTCACCCTCGGCGGCGCACTCGTCGGCTACCTGCTGCTCACCGCGTTCGGCCGGGACTACCGGTCCCAGTCGCTCAAGCGGTACGCCGAGGCCAAGCAGTCCAAGCCCCGCCGGGTCGTACGCCGCTGACTGGTCAGTGCGGCGCGACCCGGGTCTGGTAGGTGTGGTGCGTGCTGAAGCCGAGCCGCCGGTAGAGCGAGACGGCGGCCTCGTTGCGCTCCTCGACCTGGAGGAACGCCCGGGTCGCACCGAGCCCCGCCGCCCACTCCGCCAGCGCCCGGATCAGGTGCTGGGCCAGCCCCTGCCGCCGGGCCGACGGGACCACCTCGATCAGGCTCAACCCGAGCCAGCGGTGCTGGCCGGTGACCGTGCCCCGGGCCACCGCGATCAACTCCGGCCCGTCGCCCGCGTGGCCGGCGGGCGGCGTGGCGTGGCCGGCGGGTGGGGTGGCGTACAGGTGGGCGAAGCGGACCTGGCGCACGGCGGTGAGGATGTGCCGGGCGGCGGCGGGCAGCTCGGCCGGAGCTCCGGGGTCCGGGGAGCGTCCCGAGCCGCCCGGCGGTCCGGTGCCGGCCGCGTCGAGCCGGGCGTACTGCCGACGCTGTTTCGCCTTGCGCTGGGCGGCCAGGGCGAACCACTCCGGCGAGGGTGTCCCGGCCAGCTCCGGCGCGGGCAGGTCCGGCCGGGCGGGGACGGCGTCCAGGATCGTCGCCAGCGGCGCGGTCTGCACGAGTACCAGCGGCCGGGCCGACCAGCCGCGCTCGTCCAGCGCCGCCCCGACCGGCGCGGCCAGCGGGAGCGGCACGTTGACCATCGCCGGCCGGCCGCGTTCGGCGTACCAGCGCTGCACCGCGTCGATCGCCTCGTCGAGCGGCCGGTCCGGGTCACCCACCGGCAGCGCGGTGTTCGCCCGCCCGGACCAGCCGTCGGCGGTACGCAGCAGCCAGTCGCCGAGCCGTTCGCGTACCGGGGCCGGCCAGGCCTCGTCCGAGGCGAGTTCGAGTTCGACCACCGCCGCCGCGTTCGGGCGCCGGGCCGGCGGCACCCGCTTGGCCCGGTGCACCTCGCGCAGCGGCACCCGGAGCGGCCCGGTCGCGGTGGCCAGAGTGAGATGGGTCTCGGTCAGGTCGACCAGCTCGCCGAGCGCGTCGCTGAACAGGGTGCGTCCGCTCTGATTTCCGACAATCCGGCGAACGACGATCCGGTGTCCCACATCGCGGCGTCCGAGCACGATCGACCCCCTCCCCGGCGACATACTAGGCTCTTACCGTCGCGGTCGATCGCGGCGTGGCTTGCGGAGGAGAAGATCGGTGACCTACATCATCGCCGAGCCGTGCGTGGATGTGCTCGACAAAGCGTGCATCGAGGAGTGCCCGGTCGACTGCATCTACGAAGGCAACCGGATGCTCTACATCCACCCCGACGAGTGCGTGGACTGCGGGGCGTGCGAGCCGGTCTGCCCGGTGGAAGCGATCTTCTACGAAGACGACGTGCCGGAGCAGTGGAAGGACTACACCACCGCCAACTACGAGTTCTTCGAGGACCTCGGCTCGCCCGGTGGCGCCTCCAAGACCGGCAAGATCGAGAAGGACACCCCCTTCGTCGCGGCGCAGCCGCCGCGAGGTGAGCACTGAGCGGCACGACGCCGGTTGCCGGCCGTACGCCCGACGGGGCACGCTCCGGCCGCACCGGCAATCTGCCCGACTTTCCCTGGGACCTGCTCGAACCGGCGAAGGCGCTGGCCGGGCGGCATCCGGACGGGATCGTCGACCTCTCCGTGGGTACCCCGGTCGACCCGGTGCCCGGTGCGATCCGGGCCGCGCTGGCGGCGGCCTCGGACGCGCCCGGCTATCCGCTGACCGCCGGCTCGCAGGCTTTGCGTGCCGCGCTCGCCGAATGGGTGGCCCGGTCCTGCGGGGCCGACCCGGAGACGGTCGGCGTGCTGCCGACCATCGGCTCGAAGGAGCTGGTCGCCTGGCTGCCCACCCTGCTCGGGCTCGGTCCCGGCGACGTGGTGGTGATCCCTCAGGTCTGCTACCCGACGTACGAGGTCGGGGCGTGGCTGGCCGGCGCCGAGGTGGTCCGGGCCGACGCCCTGACCGCGCTCGGCCCGGACCCCCGGGTACGCCTGCTCTGGGTCAACTCGCCGTCCAACCCGACCGGCCGGGTCCTGCCGCCGGAACATCTCCGCAAGGTGGTGGACTGGGCCCGCGAACGCGGCGTCGTGCTGGCCAGCGACGAGTGCTACCTCTCGCTGGGCTGGGAGGAGACGCCGACCTCGATCCTCGACCCGGCGGTCTCCGGCGGCGACCACACCAACCTGCTGGCCGTGCACTCGCTCTCCAAACGTTCCAACCTGGCGGGCTACCGGGCCGGCTTCGTCGCCGGTGACCGGAACATCATCGGCACTCTGCTGGCGGTGCGGAAACATGCCGGGATGATCGTGCCGGCTCCGGTGCAGGCGGCGATGGTCGCGGCGCTCGGCGACGAGACGCACGTGGTCGAGCAGCGCGCCCGATACTCCGCCCGCCGCAAGGTGCTGCGAGACGCGCTGGTCAAGGCCGGTTTCGAGATCACGTACTCCACGGCCGGGCTCTATCTGTGGGCCAGCCGGGGCGAGGACTGCTGGGCCACGGTGGACTGGCTCGCCCGACGGGGCATCCTGGTCGTGCCCGGCGAGCTCTACGGCCCGACCGGCAACCGGCACGTCCGGGTCGCGCTCACCGCGACGGACGAGCGGGTGGCCGCCGCCGCGGACCGGCTGCTCTCCTGATCGACCCCGTCCGGCGAGCGGAGAGCGCTCTCGGAAATGTGCTCGGCACCGCTTGACGGCACGGCAACACGCTCGTAACGATGTATGCACATCTTTCGCGCCTCCGGTGATCGCCGGTGGCGCGAGCCAGAGGGCGTGACACGGCGGACCGCCCGGTCGACGAAGGGACCGGTCCGTGCGTGGGATAACACGATCCTGGCTCGGCGCTGCGCTGAGCCTGCTTCTCGTACTCGTCGGAGTGGCGGTGACACCGCCGGTGGCGAGCGCCGCCCCGGCCTTCACCGTGCTGGTCTTCTCCAAGACCGCCGGCTTCCGGCACGGCTCGATCGGCCCCGGCATCGCGGCCATCCAGCAACTCGGCGCGGCCAACAACTTCGCCGTCGAGGCGACCGAGGACGCCGGGGCGTTCACCGACGCCAACCTGGCCCGGTTCGACGCGGTGGTCTGGCTCTCCACCACCGGGGACGTACTCGACAGCGCGCAGCAGGGCGCCTTCCAGCGCTACATCCAGGCCGGCGGGGGGTACGTCGGGGTGCACGCCGCCTCCGACACCGAGTACGACTGGCCGTGGTACGGCGGGCTGGTCGGGGCGTACTTCGCCTCGCATCCGGCACCGCAGCCGGCCACCCTCAAGGTCGCCGACCGGGTGCACCCGTCCACCCGGACGCTGCCGCTGCGCTGGAACCGCAGCGACGAGTGGTACAACTTCCGGGCCAACCCGCGTGGCAAGGTGCACGTGCTGGCCACGCTGGACGAGACGACGTACACCGGCGGGGGCAACGGGCACGACCACCCGATCGCCTGGTGCCACAACTACGACGGCGGGCGGTCCTGGTACACCGGCGGCGGGCACACCGACGAGTCCTTCGCCGAGCCGCTGTTCCGGACCCACCTGCTCGGCGGGCTGCGCAGCGCGGCCGGGGTCGAGCCCGGGGTCTGCGGTGGCACCGTGGAGAGCAGCTTCCAGCAGGTGACCCTGGCCAAGGGGGTGGCCGAGGTCGGCGAGCCGATGAGCCTGACCGTGCTGCCGGACCGGGGCGTGCTGCACACCGCCCGGGACGGCACGATCCGGCACACCGACGCGGTCGGCAACACCAAGGTCGCCGGCCGGCTCGCCGTCTACACCTCGGACGAGGAGGGTTTGCAGGGCATCAAGGCCGACCCCAACTTCGCCACCAACCGCTGGGTGTACCTCTTCTACGCGCCGCCGTTGAACACCCCGGGCGGCGGCGCCCCGGCCACCGGTACGCCGGCCGACTTCGCGCCGTTCAACGGCGTCAACCGGCTCTCCCGGTTCACCGTACGGGCCGACAACACCCTGGACATGGCGAGCGAGACGCTGGTGCTGGACGTGCCGACCAGCCGGGGGATGTGCTGCCACGTCGGCGGGGACATCGACTTCGACGCCGCCGGAAACCTCTATCTCTCCACCGGCGACGACACCAACCCGTTCGACTCGGCCGGGTTCAGCCCGATCGACGAGCGGCCCGGCCGCAACCCGGCGTTCGACGCCCAGCGGACCTCGGCGAACAGCAACGACCTGCGCGGCAAGGTGCTGCGGATCAAGCCGAACGCGGGCGGTGGCTACACCGTGCCGGCCGGCAACATGTTCGCGCCCGGCACCCCGAACACCCGGCCGGAGATCTACGCGATGGGCTTCCGCAACCCGTTCCGGATGAGCGTCGACAAGGCCACCGGCGCGGTCTACCTCGGTGACTACGGCCCGGACGCGGGCACCGCCGACCCGAACCGGGGACCGGCCGGGCAGGTGGAGTTCGCCCGGATCACCTCGCCCGGCTTCTACGGCTGGCCGTACTGCACTGGCGACAACGACGCGTACAACGAGTTCACCTTCCCGTCCGGGCCGTCGGGGCCGAAGTACAACTGCGCGGGCGGGCCGACCAACGACTCGCCGAACAACACCGGCATCCGCAATCTGCCGGCGGCGGTGCCGGCCTGGCTGCCGTACACCGGGTCGCAGCCGCCGGAGTTCCCGGGTGGTGGGCTCTCCCCGATGGCCGGGCCGGTCTACCGGTACGACCCGAACTCCACCTCCGAGGTGGCCTTCCCGGAGTACTACCACGGCACGTTCTTCGCCGGTGAGTTCGGCCGGCGCTGGATCAGGAACATCGTGCTGGACGAGGCGGGCAAGCCATTCAAGATCAATCCGTTCCCGTGGTCCGGTACCCAGGTGATGGACCTGGAGTTCGGCCCGGACGGTGCGCTCTACGTGCTCGACTACGGCACCGGCTTCTTCAACGGCGACGAGCACTCGGCGGTCTACCGGATCGAGTACGCCCGCAGCGGCCGCGCCCCGAAGCCGGTGGTGGCGGCGACCCCGACCTCCGGGGTGGCGCCGCTGACCGTCAGCTTCTCCTCGGCCGGCACCCTCGACCCGGACGGCGACCCGATCAGCTACGCCTGGGACTTCGACGGCAACGGCAGCACCGACTCCACGGCACCGAACCCGACCTTCACCTACACCACCAACGGCACCCGGAGCGCGACGCTGACCGTCCGGGACTCGACCGGCAAGACCGCCACCGGCAGCGTGGTGATCACGGTTGGCAACACCGCCCCGACGGTCCGGCTGGAGTTGCCGGGCAACGGCCAGACCTTCACCTTCGGCGACACGGTGCCGTTCCGGGTGCTGGTCACCGATCCGCAGGACGGCACCATCGACTGCTCCCGGGTCAAGGTCAGCTATCTGCTCGGGCACGACGCGCACGCACACCTGCTGACCAGCGCACAGGGCTGCACCGGCACGCTGCGTACCGTCGCCGACGGCGAGCATGACACCGCCGCGAACATCTTCGGGGTGGTGGACGCGGAATACACCGACAGCGGTGGGGGCGGGCAGGCGCCGCTGACCACGCACGCGCAGAGCATCCTGCAACCCCGGGTACGCCAGGCCGAGCACTACTCGTCGGCGAACGGCGTACAGACCAGCGCCCCGGGCCAGGCGCACGGCGGCCGGGCGGTCGGCTACATCGACAACGGGGACTGGATCGCGTTCACCCCGTACGACCTGACCGGGGTGCGGTCGTTCTCCGCCCGGGTCGGCGCCAACGTGGGCGGGCACACCCTGGAGTTCCGGATCGGCTCGCCGACCGGACAGGTGATCGGCTCGGCGACGGTTCCCGCCACCGGCGGCTACGGCGAGTTCCGCGACGTCACCGGCGGCATCACCGCACCGGCCGGCACGCACGAGCTGTACCTCGTGTTCCGGGGCACCGGCGGCGGGCTCTACGACATCGACGAGTTCACCCTGCTCGGCGAGGGCGGCGGGCCGGGGCCGGACCCCGAGCCGACCGGCAACCTGGCACTGAACCGGCCGGCGACCGCGTCGAGCGTGCAGGGTGCCGACGTGCCCGCGTCGGCGGCGGTGGACGGCAACCCGGCCACCCGGTGGTCGTCGGCGTTCGCCGACCCGCAGTGGATCACCGTTGACCTCGGGGCGTCGTACCAGCTCAGCCGGGTACGGCTGAACTGGGAGGCGGCGTACGGCAGCGCGTACCAGATCCAGACCTCGACCGACGGCAACGCCTGGACCACCGTGAAGTCGGTGACCGGGGCGGACGGCGGGGTCGACGACCACCCGGGGCTGACCGGCACCGGCCGGTACGTCCGGATCCACGGCACCGCCCGGGGGACCGGCTTCGGCTACTCGCTCTGGGAGGTCGAGGTCTACGGCACCCCGTCCGGCCCGAGCGGCGGCGGCAACCTGCTGCTGAACAAGCCGGCGACCGCGTCCAGCGCGGAAGGTGCCGACGTGCCCGCCTCGGCGGCGGTGGACGGCAACCCGGCCACCCGCTGGTCGTCCGCCTTCACCGATCCACAGTGGATCCGCGTCGACCTCGGCTCGGCGCAGCCGATCGGCCGGGTGAGGCTGCTCTGGGAGGCGGCGTACGGCAGCGCGTACCAGATCCAGACCTCGACCGACGGCAACGCCTGGACCACCGTGAAGTCGGTGACCGGCGGCGACGGCGGCACCGACGAGCACACCGGGCTCGGCGCCACCGGCCGCTACCTGCGGATCAACGGCACCGTCCGGGGCACCGGCTACGGCTACTCGCTCTGGGAACTGGAGGCGTATCCGAGTTGACGGTTCGAGTGTTCGCGTAGCCGCTGACGGGTTCCGGCGGGGCGCCGGATCGCCCGGCCACATCGAGACCTCCCAGGTCTGTGGACCGGCACGGTGCTACCGTCCGGAACCCCTCGGCAGGCATCCACGCACCAACCGCCCGCCGTGCCACTCGACGACCTCGCGCTGTCAGCGGCCGTACGCCTCCAGCAGGCGCAGCCACACCTCGCTGACCGTGGGGAACGCGGGAACGGCGTGCCACAACCGATCCAGCGGCACCTCGCCGACGACCGCGATCGTCGCCGCATGCAGCAGTTCCGCGACGTCCGGACCGACGAGGGTGCAGCCGACGATCACCTGCCGGTCCTCGTCGACGACCATCCGGGCGTTTCCCTGGTAGCCCTCGGCGTGTAGGGCGGATCCCGCGACGGCGGCCAGGTCGTAGTCGACGACCCGGATCCGCAGCCCGGCGGCCTCGGCGGCGGCTGCGGTCAGCCCCACCGACGCGATCTCCGGGTCGGTGAAGACGACCTGCGGCACGGCGCGCTCGTCGGCGGTGGCGACGTGCCGGCCCCACCGGCCGTCCTCGACCGCCTCGCCCCTGGCCCGCGCCACGATGACGTCGCCCACCGCCCGAGCCTGGTACTTGCCCTGATGGGTCAGTAGGGTGCGCCGGTTGACGTCACCGGCGGCGTACAGCCATCCGTCGCCGAGCAACGCCCCGTCGTCGTCGACGACCCGCAACGTGTCGTCGACCGTGAGCCAGGCACCGGGCTTCAGACCGATCCTGTCGAGGCCGATGTCCTGGGTGTTCGGCGTACGGCCGGTCGCGACCAGGATCTCGTCGGCTTCGACCTGCTCGCCGTCGGTGAGCGTGATGTGCACCGCGCCGTCGCCGTCCCGGATCACCGACCCGGCCTCGGCACCGAGGCGCACGACCACACCGGCTTCCCGCAACGACTGCGTGACCCGCTCGCCGACGAACGGCTCCGCCAGGGGCAGCACACCGTCACGGGCCAGCACCGTCACCGTGGATCCGAGACCTGCGAACGCGGTCGCCATCTCCGACGCCACCACGCCACCCCCGATGATGGCGAGCCGACCGGGAATTCCGGTCGCGGCGGCTGCCTCCCGGCTGGTCCAGGGTGCCGCCTCGCGGAGGCCGGGGAGATCCGGGATCAGGGCGCTGCTGCCGGTCGCGACGACGACCGCATGCCGAGCGGTGAGCGAGACGGTCGGGTCGTCCCCGCCGGCCCAGACCTCGACGACCCGGTCGGACCTGATCCGTCCCTGGCCGCGATACAGCGCGATGCCGGCCGAGTCGAGCCAGGACACCTGCCCGCTGTCCGACCAGTTGGAGGTGAAGGAGTCGCGACGGCGCAGCACGGCTGCCGCGTCCAGGTCGCCCGTCACCGCCTCACGCGCTCCGGGCAGCCGACGCGCCGCCCGGAGCGCCGTCGCGCTGCGCAGCAACGCCTTGGTCGGCATGCAGGCCCAGTATGAGCATTCACCACCGACCAGTTCTCGCTCGACGACGGCGGCGGTCAGGCCACCCCGCACGACCCGATCGGCGACGTTCTCCCCGACCGGCCCCGCGCCGATGACGACGACGTCATAGGTAGCGTTTTCCATGTCAGTGCGCCTTGGCGGCGCGGCCGAGGCGGATGGCCGAGATGAGGAAGAAGATGGCGCCGGGGATGGCGTAGCCGATCGCGTTGGTCAGCATCGGGTTCTCTGCGGAGGCACCGGCGATGAACGACCCGCCGGCGAGTACGGAGATGCCACCGCTGATGATCATCGGCCACTGGCCACCCATCCCGCGGCGGGTGACCGCCACGATCAACTGAACCAGTCCGGCCACGATCGCCCAGGCGCCCCACACGCGCAGGACCGCCGGTATGCCGGACGCGCCGGCGATGGCCAGGCCGACCGCGGCGAGCAGGCTGACCGCGACGTTCACGTACAGCAGGGTGGGCGATCCGGTGGCGCGCGACGCGCGGGCGTCGACGACGGCGGCGGCCACGTCGAACAGCGGGTAGAGCACGAGCAGCGCCACGGTGAGCGGGCCGAGGTGCTTGGCGAGCGGGAACATCACGAGGGCCCAGACGATGGCGAACGCGAAGCGGACGAAGTACAGCCGCCGCAGGGTGGACGCCGTCGTCGAGACGGCGGGTGCGGTAACGGTGGTCATGGTGATCCTTTCGGTGGTTACCGAGGGAAACCGCAACTAAGCGGGCACCGCAGTTGAAAACACCACTAGAACGAACGTTCTGTCTCGCTAACCATAGCGACTTCGTGTCGACGTGGCAAGACCGAACGTTCTATCCCTACTATCGGCTCATGGCACCTAGCGAGACCGGCACCCGGCCGTCCGAGGCGCGGCAACGGCTCCTCGACACGGCGACCAGGATCTTCTACGGGGAGGGAATCCACTCGGTTGGCGTCGACCGGATCATCAACGAGGCGAAGGTGACCCGGGCCACTTTCTATCGGCACTTCCCCGGCAAGGAGGACCTTGTCCTTGCCTATCTGCACGCGGCCGATCACGCCATCCGCAGCCAGGTGGAGACGGCCATCACCGCCGGCCTCCCGGCGCCCGACGCCCTCCGGGCCGTCGCAGAGTCGATTGCCCAGAGCATCCAGTCCGCCGGCTTTCGCGGCTGCGCCTTCCTGAACGCCGTGGCCGAGTACCCCGATCCCGACCACCCGGTGCACCAGGCCGTCCTCGCGCATCGGCAGTGGTTCCTCGACACGGTCAACACCTTGATGGCGAACATCCAGGAAACCGAGGCCGAGCCCGCCGCGCAGCACTTCGTGATGCTCCGCGATGGCGCGATGGCGGCCGGCTGCCTGTTCGACCGGGCACTGATCTGCGAGACCTTCCTCCGCGGCGTCGAGGGACTCATCCGGACCCACTCCGCACGCCAGCCGAGCAGGTAGCGGCTCGCCGCGTACCGAGCCGAACCGACTGTGCCGGACTAGGGTGGATAGATGACGGCGCAACCCTTCGTGCTGGTCCGCGGCGAGGTGGTCCGGGAGGTTCCCCCGGAGATCGCCCGCTTCTCGGTGACGGTCGCCGCCCGGGACAAGAACCGCCCGGCGGCACTGTCCCGGCTGGCCGAGCGGTCCGAGGCGGTCCGAGCGCTGGTCGACGAGTACGGCGACGCCATCGAGCGCCGGGAGACCGGCGACCTGTGGGTACGCCCCGAGCTGAAGCGCTCCGGCGAGAAGGTCACCGGGTACGCCGGCAGCGCCACCACCGTCGTCACGGTGACCGACTTCGGGGTGCTCGGCGAGTTGATGCTCCGGCTGGCCGACCAGGACCAGACCAGCGTCGCCGGCCCGTGGTGGGAGCTGCGCCCGGGCAGCCCGGTGCACCGGGAGGCACGGCGGGCCGCCGTCGCCGAGGCGATCGCCCGGGCCCGGGAGTACGCCGACGCGCTCGGCGCCGAGGTGACCGCCCTGCTGCACCTCTCCGACGCCGGCCTGACCGCGCAGCCGCTGATGATGACCCGGGCCGCGCACACCATGGGCTACCGGGCGGCCGGCGGAGCGCCGCCGGAACTCGAACTCGACCCGCAGGTGCAGACCGTGCACGCCACCGTCGAGGCCCGGTTCGCCATCACCCCGCCCCGACTCGCACCGGAATAATGCCGGTGCGCGACGGCGGCGTGCCGCACTAGCCTGCCGCCATGACCGCCGCGACCCGTACCCGAGTCATGCGCCTGCCCCGGAGGGGCCGGAGCTAGGTCGCGCGCCAACCGCCCGCGTCGACGGGCCTCTCGATTCTTCGAGGGGCCCGTTTCGGATGTGTCGGGCCCCTCCCGAGCACCTCTGGAGGAGCGCCATGACCTACCTGACGACACCGATCTACTACGTCAACGACCTGCCGCACGTCGGGCACGCGTACACGACGGTGCTGGCCGACGCGCTGGCGCGCTGGGAGGGGCTCTGCGGCCGGCCGGTCCGGCTGGTCACCGGCACCGACGAGCATGGCGCCAAGGTGCGCCGGGCGGCGGCGGAGGCCGGAATCGCGCCGGCCACGCTCGCCGACCGCACCGCCGGCCGGTTCCGGGCCACCTGGGACCGGCTCGGCATCGGGTACGACGAGTTCGTCCGGACCACCTCGGCCCGGCACCGGGAGACAGTGACCGCACTGCTGACCCGGGTGCACGACGCCGGTCACCTCCGCCCCGGCCGGTACGACGGGCGGTACTGCGTCGGCTGTGAGGCGTACACGACGGAGCCGGTCTGCCCGGTGCACGGCCGGCCGACCGAACTGGTCGGCGAGGAGAACTGGTTCTTCCGGCTCGCCGAGTTCGCCCGGCCGCTGGCCGAGTGGTTCGAGCGGTGTCCGGACGCGGTCCGGCCGGCCAGCCGCCGCAACGAGGCGCTCGGCTGGCTGCGCCGGGGACTTGCCGACTTCTCGATCAGCCGGGCCAACCTGGACTGGGGCATTCCGCTGCCCTGGGACCCGACCCAGGTGACGTACGTCTGGTTCGACGCCCTCGGCAGCTATCTCACCGCCGCCGGCTGGCCGGCGCCGGAGTTCTCCCGCTGGTGGCCGGCCCGGCACGTCATCGGCAAGGACATCCTGCGATTCCACGCGATCTACTGGCCGGCGATCCTGCTCGCCGCCGACCTGCCACTGCCGGAGCGGATCACCGTGCACGGTTTCCTGCTGCAACGCGGCAGCAAGATCGCGAAATCCGGGCAGCGCACCGTCGCCCTGGACGACCTGCTCGACCGGTTCGGCCCGGAGGGGCTCCGCTACCACCTGCTCCGGGACAACCCGGTCGGCCCGGACGGGGAGTTCTCGCCGGCCTCGGTCGAGGCGCGCTACAACGCCGACCTGGCCAACACGCTCGGCAACCTGCTCTCCCGGGTGACCGCGCTGGTGGTGTCCAGGTGCGCCGGGACCGGCCCGGCGCCGAGCCGGCGCTCCCCGCTCGCCCCGGCCGCCGCCCGTGCCGCCGAGGCCAGCGCCCAGGGCTGGGCGGCCGGGCAGCCGTCCGACGCGCTGGCCGCCGCGTGGCGGCTGGTGGCGGCGACCAATTCGTACCTGGTCTCGGCGCAGCCGTGGCGGTTGCCGGCCGACTCGCCCGAGGCGGCCACGGTACTCGGGGACGCGCTGGAGGCGCTGCGGATCGTCGCCGTACTGGCCGCCCCGGCGGTGCCGGAGACCGCCGCGCGGATCTGGCGGCAGATCGGGCTCGACGGGTACGCCCCGCAGGTCCCCGACGACCTGGCCTGGGGCGGATATCCGGGCGGCCACCGGGTCAACCGGGCCGCGCCGCTCTTCCCCCGGCTCGCGGCAGGGGTGCGGTTGCCGGCCGGCGGGGTGGGATAGTTCCCGGGTGCGCCCCGAACCGTTCCGCCACACCCTGGACCAGTTGGTCGCCCGGGCCCGCACGCTGGCGTCGACCGGGCCGCGCCGGCTGCTCGGCATCACCGGCGCGCCCGCGGCGGGCAAGTCGACCCTGGCCGGACTGCTGGTGACGGCGCTGCACGGCATCGCCGAGCTGGTGCCGATGGACGGCTTCCACCTGGCCGAGGCCGAACTGCACCGGCTCGGCCGGCACGCCCGCAAGGGCGCGCCCGACACCTTCGACGGGGCCGGGTTCGTCGCGCTGCTGCGCCGGCTGCGGGCCGGTACCGAGACGGTGTACGCGCCCGAGTTCCGCCGCGAACTGGAGGAGCCGGTCGCCGGGGCGATCCCGGTCCCGCCGTCGGTGCCGCTGGTGGTGGTGGAGGGCAACTACCTGCTGGTGCCCGACCAGCCCTGGGGCGAGGTGCGCGAACTCCTCGACGAGGTGTGGTTCCTCGACCTCGACGAGACCGAGCGGCTGCACCGGCTGACCGAGCGGCACATCGCGTTCGGCCGGGAACCGCTGGAGGCGGCGGCCCGGGCCCGGGGTACCGACCAGCGCAACGCCGAACTCATCGCCGGCACGATCGACCGGGCCGACCTCGTCGTCCGGATGGCACCGTCCAATCCGGCCTGACGCCGCAGGTCCGTTCCGACCTGTCGACATAGGTCCCGGATTGCTCACTGCCCATCGGTCGGTACCACTACCCGGCGGGGTGATGGCGAAGCGCATCGAGGACTGGTAGACCGATCGGCGAAACTGTTTCGACCAGGGGTGTGCAGCCGCCGGCGACGATCGGCAGGGGAGCGACGATCGGCAGGAGAGCCGTGTCAGTTCGGAAACTGTTGGCCGGGTACGCCGGGGTGTACGCCGCGCTGGTGGTCGGCTTCTTCGCCCTGCCGGTGCCGCGTCCGGTGGTGACCGCCGCGTTCGGACTGACCAGCATGGCGGCCGTCGCCATCGGAGTCCGCCGCTACCGGCCGGAGCGCGGGTACGCCTGGTGGCTCTTTGCCGCGGCACTCGGGGTCTTCGCGGCCGGCGACACCGTCTACCTGCTCGCCGCGAACCTGCCGCTCGGCGACTCCCCGGCCGACTCCGGGCTCGTCTCCGACCTCTTCTATCTGGTGATGGTGCCGCTGATCGGCGCCGGGCTGCTCGGGCTGACCCGCTCCACCACCGGGGCCCGGGACCGGTCCGGACTGCTCGACTTCCTGATCTTCACCACCGCCGGTGCCTTCCTGCTCTGGGTACTGGTGATCCGGCCCTACCTGGTCGGTCCGGGGCCGAGCACGTTCGAGCAGTCGGTGCTGGCCGCGTACGCGCTGCTCGACGTGCTGCTGCTGGCCACCACCGTGCGGGTGGCGGTCACCTCGCGGGGCAGCGTCGCCGGGCTGCTGCTGGTCGCGGGCGCGGCCGGGATGCTGGTCTCGGACATCGGCTACGGCGCCGCGCTGCTGCACGGCGAGTGGCAGCCGGGCGGCCCGAACGAGCTGGGCTGGCTCGCCTTCTACGTCGCCTGGGGCGCCGCCGCGCTGCATCCGTCGATGGCGCGGCTGACCGAGCCGGCCGCGCCGCCGGACAGCGAGATCGACAAGACTCACCTGGTCCTGTTGGGCATCGCCGCGACGCTCGCCCCGGCGGTGCTGCTCTTCGAGGTGGTGAACGGGGACGTCCGGGACGGCGCGGTGATCGCCGTGGTCGGCGGGGTGGTCTTCGCCCTGGTGCTGAGCCGGCTCGGCGACGCGGTGGACGGGCACCGGCAGGCGGTGGCCCGGGAGCGGAGCCTGCGGCAGTCCGGCGCCGAACTGGTGGCCGCGACCGACACCGCCGAGGTGCGCCGGGCGGTACGGACCGCGGTGGCCCGGCTGGTGCCCCGGCAGTCCTCGCACCGGATGGTCTTCACGATCAACCACGCGGACGGGGTGCCGGCGGCCGCGGTGAGCATCTGGGGCCCGGGGCTGGCCACACCGGCACCCTTCTATCCGGCCCCGACCGCCGCCGCTGCCCGGCGCAGCCGGCTGCTCCGGATCCGGACCCTGCAACCGGCGCTGGCCGAGCAGCTCCGCGGCTTCGAGACCGTCGTGCTCTGCCCGCTGGTCGGTGACGGCCGGGTCGACGGCGGGGCCAGCGGTGCGCCCCGGGTCGGTGCGCTGCTGGTGGCCACCGACAGCCGGCTGCTGCCGGCGCTGCGGGACTCGCTGGAGGTGCTGGCCGCGCAGGCGGCGATGGCGCTGGAACGGATCAGCCTGGCCCAGGAGATCAACCGCCGGGACAGCGAGGCGTACTTCCGCAGCCTGGTGCAGAACGCGGCGGACGTGATCCTGATCGTCGACGACGACCACCGGGTCCGGTACGCCAGCCCGTCGCTGCGGACCGTGCTCGGGGTCGAGCCGGCCGACTGCACCGACCTGGGCACCGTGCTCTCCCCCGAGGACCAGCTCTCGGTCCCCGCCCTGCTCGACACGGCGCTCGCCGAATCGGACCGCCGAGGGGTCGGCTGGAGCGTACGGCGGCCCGACGGACAGCGGGTGCAGCTCGAGGTGACCTGTCGGGACCTGCGCCGGGACCGGACCGTACGCGGCTTCGTGCTGACGCTGCGGGACATCACCGAGCGGGTCCGGCTGGAGCAGGAGCTGACCCACCGGTCGGTGCACGACGCGCTGACCGGGCTGGCCAACCGGGCCTCCTACCAGGACCAGGTGTACGAGGCGGTGGAGAAGGCCCGGGACGCTGACCGTACCGTCGGCACGCTCTCCATCGACCTCGACGAGTTCACCGCGGTCAACGACACCCATGGGCACGCGATCGGGGACGCGCTGCTGATCGCCGCCGGGCAGCGGCTGCGGGAGATCGTCGGGCCGACCGACCTGGTGGCCCGGCTCGGCGGTGACGAGTTCGCCGTACTGATCCCGGACGCGGACGACCCGGAGCAGGTCGAGCAGGTCGCCGACCACCTGGTCCGGGCGCTCGCCGAACCGCTGGGGGTCGGCGACACCGTGGTCAACGGGTCGGTCAGCGTCGGGGTGGCCACCACCGCCGACGCGAGCGATGCGGGGGAGCTGCTGCAACGCGCCGACCTGGCGCTCTATGTCGCCAAGGGGGCCGGCAAGGGGCGCTGGTGCCGCTACCAGTCGGAGCTGCACACCGCGATCGTGGAGCGGCTGGAGCTGCGGGCCGCGCTGACCGAGGCGGTGCAGAAGCTCAGCTTCTCGGTCGACTACCAGCCGATCGTCGACATGCGGACCGGGGCGGCGGTCGGCTTCGAGGCGCTGGCCCGGTGGCACCATCCGGCTCGGGGGCCGGTGCCGCCGGAGCTCTTCATCGGGCTGGCCGAGGAGACCGGGCTGATCGAGCCGATCGGCGACTACGTGCTGCGCCAGGCGGCCGGTGCGGTGGCCCGGTGGCGCGCCGAGCGGGGCGCGACGGATGCGCCGTACGTGAGCATCAACGTCTCGGCCCGGCAACTGCGTACCCCGGGCTTCGTCGGCACCGTACGCGGGGCGCTGGCCGCCGCCGACGTACCGCCGGACCGGGTGATGCTGGAGATCACCGAGAGCCTGCTGCTGCGGGACCAGGAGCCGGTCTGGGCGGAGCTGTCCGAGCTGCGCTCCCTCGGCCTGCGGGTCGCCATCGACGACTTCGGCACCGGCTTCTCGTCGTTGAGCTACCTCCAGCAGATGCCGGCCGACGTACTCAAGATCGACCGGTCGTTCACCGAGACGGTGGCGTCGTCGCGGCGGCAGCGGCTGCTGGTGGAGGGGATCATCCGGCTGGCCGGCACCCTGGGCCTGGACATCATCGCCGAGGGGGTGGAGACGGAGGCGGTCCGGACCATCCTGCTGGACATGGGCTGCGCCTCCGGGCAGGGCTACCTCTTCGCCCGGCCGTTGCAGGACCACGACGTGCTGCGCTGGCTCGGCGAGGCACCCGCACCCGGCACGGTCCCGAAGCCCCGCCCGTCCGCCGAGTGACGCCGGCCTTCCGCGCCGCGGCGGAGGCGACGGTCAGCCGGCCAGCGGTCGGAGGACCCTGGCCGGGTTGCCGACGGCCAGTACGCCGGCCGGCAGGTCCCGGGTGACCACGCTGCCGGCGCCGACCACGGTGTCCGGGCCGATGGTGACCCCGCCGAGCACGATCACCCCGCCGCCGAGCCAGGCGTTGTCGCCGATGGTGATCGGCCGGGCCGCCTCCCAGCCGGTCCGGCGCTGCTCCGGGTCGAGCGGGTGGTGCGGGGTCAGCAGTTGCACGTTCGGCCCGATCTGCACGTCGGCACCGATCTCGATCGCGGCGACATCCAGTAGTACGGCGTTGACGTTCAGGTACGACCGGTCGCCGACCCGAATCTGGCTGCCGTAGTCGCAGTAGAACGGTGGCCGGACCACCACCTGCTCGCCGACCGCGCCGAGCAGCTCGCGCAGCAGCGCCTCGTGCTGCTCCGGCCGGTCTGCGGCGGTCGAGTTGTAGCGCTGCACGAGCAGGGCGGCGCGCCGGGCCAGTGCGACCAGTTCAGGGTCGTCGGCCCGGTAGAGGTCACCGGCGAGCATCCGCTCCCGCTGCGAGCGTGGATCCGCGCCGACGTCCATTCGGCGGCTCAGTCGTTGGCGTGCAGGGCGGCGTTCAGCTCGATGCCCCGGCCGGTGCGCGGTTTCGCCTCCAGGGCGCCGGTCACCGAGTTGCGCCAGAACAGCAGCCCGTCGACCCCGGACAGCTCGCGGGCCTTGACCACCCGGCCGTCCGGCAGGGTCACCTTCGAGCCGGCCGTGATGTAGCAACCCGCCTCGACCACGCAGTCGTCGCCGAGCGAGATCCCGATCCCGGCGTTGGCGCCGAGCAGGCTCCGCTCGCCGATCCGGACCTTCTCCTTGCCGCCGCCGGAGAGGGTACCCATGATCGAGGCGCCGGCACCGACGTCGGAGCCGTCCCCGACCACCACCCCGGCGACGATCCGGCCCTCCACCATCGAGGCGCCCAGCGTGCCGGCGTTGAAGTTGCAGAAGCCCTCGTGCATCACCGTGGTGCCGCTGGCCAGGTGCGCGCCGAGGCGTACCCGGTCGGCGTCGGCGATCCGGACCCCGGACGGGACCACGTAGTCGGTCATCCGGGGGAACTTGTCGACCCCGTAGACCGCCAGGTGCCGGCCGGCGGCCCGCTCCAGCACCCGCAGCTCGTCGACCCGCTCCGGCGGGCACGGGCCGGCCGAGGTCCAGGCGACGTTGGCCAGCACCCCGAAGATGCCGTCGAGGTTCAGCTCGTTGGGCCGGACCAGGCGGTGGGAGAGGAGGTGCAACCGGAGGTACGCGTCGGAAGCGTCCTTGATCGGGTCGGCCAGCGAGCCGATCTCGGTGACCACCACGGCGGTACGCAGCCCCGGCAGCGCCCGGTCGCCGATCGCGCCCGGCGGCAGGTCGAGTACGTCGGCGCCCTCGCCCGCGACCAGCGGCGACGAACCGAGGCCGAGCTTGCCGGTCGGATACCACGTGTCGAGCACCTGGTCTCCGGCGAGCGTGGCCACTCCGATCCCCCAGGCGGGCTGTGCGGTCGTCACCCGGTTTACCTCTCCGTCATCCGTCTGGCACCTCGGCTCAGCCGTGAGTGTGGAACGTCATTTCCGAGCCTTGGACGCGTCCCGCCGATACGACCTTGACGGTACCGTCTCCCACCATGGAGAACCCGCTCACCCCCGAGGTGTTGGCCGATCCGGTCGCGTTGACCCGCGCCCTGGTCGACATCGAGTCCGTCTCGCGGAACGAGAAGGAGATCGCGGACTGCGTCGAGGAGGTGCTCAGGAACGTCCCGCACCTGACCGTGGCGCGACACAGCAACACGATCATGGCCCGTACGGACCTGGGCCGGGCCCAGCGGGTGGTGCTGGCCGGGCACCTGGACACCGTGCCGTTGAACAACAACTTCCCGTCCAGCGTGCAGGGCGACCTGATCTACGGCTGCGGCACCTCGGACATGAAGTCCGGGGTGGCGTACGCGCTGCACCTGGCGGTGAGCGTGCCCGAGCCCCGGTACGACGTCACCTACTTCTTCTACGAGGCCGAGGAGATCGAGTCCCGCTACAACGGGCTGACCCTGGTCGCGCAGGCGCATCCGGAGTGGCTGACCGCCGACTTCGCGGTGCTGCTGGAGCCGACGCACGGGGTGGTCGAGGCGGGCTGCCAGGGCACCATGCGGGCGATCGTCAGCGCCACCGGCCGGCGGGCGCACTCGGCCCGCTCCTGGAACGGGGTGAACGCGATCCACGGGATCGGCGGGGCGATCAACCGGCTGGCGGCGTACCAGGCCCGGATGGTCACCATCGACGGCTGCGTGTACCGCGAGGGGATGAACGCGGTCCGGATCAGCGGCGGGGTGGCCGGCAACGTGGTACCGGACCTCTGCGAGATGGAGGTGAACTACCGGTTCGCCCCGGACCGGACGGCCGAGCAGGCGGAGGCGCACGTACGCGAGGTCTTCGACGGCTATCAGGTCCGGGTGACGGATTCGGCGCCCGGTGCGCTGCCCGGGCTGACCGCGGCACCGGCCCGGGAGTTCCTGACGGCGGTCGGGGCGGACCCGATCGGCAAGCTCGGCTGGACGGACGTGTCGCGGTTCGCCGCGCTGGGCATCCCGGCGCTCAACTTCGGGCCGGGCGACCCCAACCTGGCGCACGCCCCGGACGAGCACGTCGAGATCGGCAAGATCCGGGACGGCGCGGCCACCCTGCACCGCTGGCTCGCCTCGCACTGACCTCCGCGTCGCGTCGCACGGAGTTTCGGCGTCGCGTCGAAGGTTTGATCCGGTGCCGGCCGGCGGTGGCCCCTTTGCCGCCGGCCGGCACCGGTTTCCCCGTGATATTCGGTCGGCGGACTACCCGTCGACGTGTTGCTGCGTACGCGATTCCTGGTCCGGCCCCGGATCGTCGATGGCGCCGATCGGCGCGGCGTTGCGCGCCATCCGGCGCTCCGCAACCACCGCCCGGATCCGGCGCTGCATCTGCCGTCGAAGTCGGATGATCTCCCCGCTGGTCATCACCGTTGCCCCCCGAAGGTGCGCGGCCGTGATGTGGGCGCCGCGCGTTCCCCCTTGTGAATGGTAAGACGCCCGCCAGCCCCGTTCGGTTGCGTCGACGCTGGATGTTTGTCCCGTGACGTACCGGATCACGCCACCCCGTTCGCGGTCCACCGGATTACCGTGGACCCCATGAACCACAACGAGGGGCGAAACGGCGGCCGGGGTCGGGGACCGGAACGGCATCGGGGTGCGGTCACCCTGCGCCGCGAGGCCATCCCGTTGAGTACGGCCGACCAGCGGCTGCTCGACTCGCGCAGCCGGGGCGACTGGAAGACCAAGGACGCCTGGCGGGCACTGCGCATCCTCTCCGAGTTCGTGGAGGGCTTCGACACCCTGGCCGACCTGCCCCCGGCGGTCAGCGTCTTCGGCTCGGCCCGCAGCAAGCCGGACAGCCCGGAGTGCGTACTCGCCGAAGAGCTGGGCGCGGCGCTCGCCGCCGCCGGCTATGCGGTGATCACCGGCGGCGGGCCGGGTGTGATGGAGGCCGCCAACCGGGGCGCCACCGAGGCGGGCGGGCTGTCGGTCGGGCTCGGTATCGAGTTGCCGTTCGAGCAGGGCATCAACGACTGGGTCGACATGGCAATCGACTTCCGGTACTTCTTCGCCCGCAAGACCATGTTCGTCAAGTACGCCCAGGCGTTCGTGGTGCTGCCCGGCGGCTTCGGCACCCTGGACGAGCTCTTCGAGGCGCTCACCCTGGTGCAGACCGGCAAGGTGACCCGGTTCCCGGTGGTCCTGATGGGCACGGCGTACTGGAGCGGCCTGCTCGACTGGCTCCGGGACACGCTCGCCGCCGACGGCAAGATCGGCCTGGCCGACCTCGAACTGATCATCGTCACGGACGACGTGAACGCGGCCGTCCGGCACATCGTGGAGGCGGACGCGGCGCTCGCGGCCGAGCAGGAGGCGCTCCAGGAGACCGCGATCGCCCAGGCCGAGGCGGCCCAGCAGTCGGCCGCCGGAGGACGCAACTCCCGCTGAACGATCGATCTCCCGGACACGTCCGGCGCGGTGCGGCCCGCCCCCCGGTCCCAATGGGGGCGGGCCGCCGGTCTCTCCGGTTACGACAGGACCCGGATGCTCCCCGGGGAGAAAACCGTGGAGTCGCCGGGCGGCAGGGCGAGCGACGGGAAGCCGGTGCAGAATCCTCCGGTGTAGACCACGATCGTGGCGTCGGTCTGGTTCCGCACGATCGTGTCGGGCGGGAGCGCCCCGTTGATGCTGTGGCAGCCGGCGGGCGGGTTGACCAGGATGGTGCTCGGGCCGGTCGGGCTGCTGATGATGACCCGGCCGGTGGCGGCGAGGCTGGGCGAGGCGGCGAGCCCGAGCGCCGCGCCCGCCACCGCACCGACCACGGCCACCCGGGCCGCCCGGCGCCAGCCGCCTGAGCGACGGGTCGTCGTACGGGACCGCGTCGGTGCCGCTTCCATGGTTTCCATACGGATCCTCCCCAGGGATCGAAGTGCTGCTCGGTGCCCGGCCTTCGCCTATGTGTCAGCTCCGAAGCCGGAGCATCGGCGGTCTTCGTCGGCCGGTCGGCTGGAACGCTACGGCCCGGCGACTTCATTTCGCTTTCAGGTCGCCGACGCCGAGGTGGCGCGGGGGAGCGCGGCGGGCTCGCCGGCGCAAGGCCGGCGGCTCTCGCTTGACAGGCAAGTGACCACTTGCCTATAACTGTGCTCATGGACGCGAACTCCGACCTGTTCAAGGCCATCGGTGACGCGACGCGACGCACCATCCTGGATGAGCTGGCTGACAAGGACGGTCAGACGCTGTTCGAGATCTGCAGCCGGCTCACCATGAAGCACGGCCTGGGCTCCTCGCGCCAGGCCATCTCGCAGCACCTCGCGGTGCTCGAACAGGCCGGGCTGGTGCGCACCCGGCGGCAGGGCCGGTACAAGTTCCACCACCTCGACACGAGCCCGCTGCGCTCGATCGTTGAGCGGTGGCCCATCGACCGAGAGGAACCAAATCCGTGATACGTATCAACCTCACCAGCGTGCTCGTCGACGACCAGGCCAAGGCGCTTGCCTTCTACACCGAGAAGCTGGGGTTCATCAAGAAGACCGACGAGCCCGCCGGCGAGGCCCGCTGGCTCACCGTGGTGTCCCCGGCCAACCCGGACGGTGTCGAGTTGCTGCTGGAGCCGGACGGCCACCCGGCGGCGGGTCCGTTCAAGAGTGCCCTGGTCGCCGACGGTATCCCGTTCACCCAGTTCGCCGTCGACGACGTGTACGCCGAGGTCGAGCGGCTCAAGGGGCTGGGCGTCGAGTTCACCCAGGAGGCGACCGACCTGGGGCCGGTGGTCACCGCCGTCTTCGACGACACCTGTGGAAATCTGATCCAGATCGCCGCCATGAAGTAGTCGCGCACGCCTGCCGCCCCTGCTGCCCGCCCGATTCGGCTTGGAGGGGCCGGGCGGGCGGCCGAGGTTCGGAGGTGGCGATCGCGGCTACTGGTCAGGGAGTCAGGTCGGCCGCTGCCCGCAGGGCCGCGTGCAGGTCGTGGTACCCCGGGCCGAGTGGCTGGGACTGCTCGCGCGGGTACGACCGTCGGGCGTCGGCGGGGCGACGGCGACCTCCGGCACCGGTGAGGGCCGGGAGCTGCTGCGTGCCGTGGGCTAAGGGTGAACGGATCCGGCTGGCCCCCTCGTCCCGGCACCTACGGCCCTTGTCGGGCGAGGCTGTGGTGTTCGCCGGCGGTGACGTCAACGGCCGGGGCGGCGAGGGGCTGGGTCGTCGGCACCGGGACCTGGCTGCTGACCGGTACGTTGACGTTGCCGAGTTGGCCGTAGTTGTTGCGCCCCCAGCCGAGGACCAGGCCGGTGGAGGTGGCGGCGAGGCTGTGGACACTGCCACCGGCGAGCGCCGTGACGGTGGTGCCGGCGGGCAGTGACACGAGCACGGGCGTGCTGCGGTTGGTGATGGTGCCGTCACCGAGCTGGCCGACAATGTTGCTCCCCCAGGCAAGCGCCTGCCCGGTGGAGGTGACCGCCAGACTGTGCAGGAGGCCGGCGGCGAGGCTCGTGACGGTGGTGCCGCCCGGCAGTGACACGGGTACGGGCGTGCTGCGGTTGGTCGTGCTGCCGTCGCCGAGTTGGCCAACGCTGTTGTATCCCCAGGCCAGCACCGGGCCGGCGGCGGTCCGGGCAAGGCTGTGGAACCCGCCGGCGGCCAGGCCGGTCACGGTGGTGCCCGCCGGCAGCGACACCGGCACCGGAATGGGACGGGAGATGGTGGTGCCGTCACCGAGCTGACCGTAGGCGTTGTTCCCCCAGGCGTACACCTGACCGGTGCCGGTCAACCCGAGGCTGTGCACGTTGTAGGCGGCGATGGCGGTGATCGTGACGCCGGCGGGGAGTGACACCGGCACCGGGGTCGTGCGGGAGATGGTCGTGCCGTCGCCGAGCTGTCCCGCGCCGTTGCGTCCCCAGGCGTAGATCTGCCCGGTGTCGGTCAGGGCGAGGCTGTGCGCGAGTCCGGCGGCGACAGCGGTGACCACCGTCCCGGCGGGGAGTGACACCGGCACCGGGGTGGCGCGGGCGGTGGTCGTACCGTCGCCGAGTTGACCGTTACCGTTGGCCCCCCAGCCGAGCACACCGCCGGTGGAGGTGGCCACCAGGCCGTGGTGGTGGCCGGCGGCGACGTCGCCGACCGTGGTGCCGGCCGGCAGCGCGACCCGGCCCGGGGCCCGGTAGTCGAAACTGGAGCCGTTGCCCAGCTGAAAGGATCCGTTTCTTCCCCAGCCCGCCACCGGCGACGGCAGCCGCGACCCGAGCGTCACGTTGAAGGAAGCCCCGGCGGCGATGGCCGTCACCGAGAGGTCGACCGGGAGCGGCGCCACCGTCGGTGTGGAGCTGTCGTCGGTGCCCCAGACGAGCACCTGTCCGGTCGAGGTGAGGCCGAGGCTGTGGCCCCCGGCAGCAACGGCGGTAACGGTGGTGCCGGCCGGGAACGGCACCGGCACCGGCACCGTACGGCCGCTCCCCCACGTCAGTACCTGCCCTGTCGAGGTGAGGGCCAGGCTGTGCGCGTAACTGGCGGCGATCTTGGTGACCGTTGTCCCCGCAGGAAGCGATACCGGCACCGGTGTGGTCCGTTGGGTGGTGGTGCCGTCACCGAGCCGGCCACCGCCGTTGCTGCCCCAGGCCCACAACTGGCCGGTGGAGGTCAGCGCGAGACTGTGTGCGTTCCCGGCCGCGATGGCGACGACCGTCGTGCCGGCGGGTAGCGACACTGGTACCGGCAGGTGGCTTCGCTCGGTGGTGCCGTTGCCGAGTTCGCCGGCGTCGTTGACGCCCCAGGCGTACACCTGCCCGGTGGAGGTCAATGCCAGGCTGTGCCCACCTCCGGCCGAGATGGCGACGACCGTGGTGCCGGCCGGCATGGCCGTCGGAACGGGCCAGGGTTGCGAATCTTCCGCCATGCCGTTGCCGAGTTGCCCGTACTCGTTCGCTCCCCACGCGTATACCTGCCCGGACGAGGTCAGCCCCAAGCTGTGGCGCTCAGCGGCAGAGACCGCGACCGCACTGCCGGCGGGCATGAACGTCAACACCGGAGTGGTCCGTACGAAGTCGCTGCCGTCGCCGAGTTGGCCGAAGGCGTTCTGCCCCCAGCCGTACACCTTCCCGTCGCTGGTGATTGCCAGGCTGTGGGCCCCACCCGAGCTGATCTGGGTGTATGTGGTGCCCGTCGGCAGCAACACGCGCACCGGCAGCGGGCGCGGCGTATCGGTACCGTCGCCCAGTTGGAAGTACTGGTTGGCGCCCCAGGCGAGAACCTCCGCGCCGGTGACCTCCGCTGCGGCCGGTGCCGGCACCGCGATCACCAACCCCACCGCCAGCAGGACCATGCCGAGGTATGGGCCGGCACGCCGGCCAGTCCGGCGGAATCCGATGGTCAGGATGGTGCTGGCACCGGA
Source organism: Plantactinospora sp. DSM 117369 (assembly GCF_053764795.1). Taxonomy (NCBI): domain Bacteria; kingdom Bacillati; phylum Actinomycetota; class Actinomycetes; order Micromonosporales; family Micromonosporaceae; genus Plantactinospora; species Plantactinospora sp. DSM 117369. The sequence continues at coordinate 1,163,135 of NZ_CM132446.1, forward strand.
CATGGCACAACTCCCTGCCGAGGCCGTGGCCCAGAGGCGGATCTCTCGGCGGCCTGACCGCCGCGGTTCATGGCATCGAGTCCACGGTCGTCGATGCCCACCCCGAAGCTACTCTGCGCAGTCGCAAGGTCGCAGTCCGTCTAGCAGCCGGCGGTGCACCTCGATCGGCCAACCTCCACAGGCAGACGTCCGGCCCACGGCAGCGGAACGGCGGACAGCGCGCCGCCGCAAACCCTCAGAGGCTGAGCTGCGGACATACGGAGCCGAAGACCCTGGTACGGGACGGTGGTGCGCGCCGACATCCTCGACGCGGCTGGTCGAGAGGCGACAGCTTCGGTTACGCCGGTCGGGCTGCTACGTCGGTGACGAACGCCTGCCAGGCAGTGGGGGTGAAGGTGAGGGTGCCGTTGTCGCGGTGTTTGCTGTCCCGGACGAGTACCCGGCCGGGCAGGTTGTCGGCCACCTCGACACAGTCGCCGCCGTTGGAACTGCTGCGGGTGCTGGTGCGCCACTGGGCGCCGGTCAGGTCAACCATTCTCGTGCCCTCAGGTGTGCAATCGACAGGTCGCGCGGCAGCGCCACCGACCTCAGAGTGTCCCAGGTGCGCCAGAGCGCGGCAACGTCGCTGGTCATCCGCCCCTCCGCCTGGTCGTCCAGGTAGGCGACGTCCGGTCGGTCGTCCAGGCTGGCGATGACGAACGCCCCGGCCTGGCCAGGATGCAGGCCGGCGTGCAGCGGCAGCACGTGCACCATCACGAACGGGCGCCGGGCCATCTCGACCAGATGGTCGAGCTGCGGATGCATGATCTCCGGGGCACCCCGGCGCAGCGCCGCCTCGTCCACCACGAAGACGGCCAGCGGTGGCTTGGGCCGGTCGAAGACCGCCGCCTGGCGTTTGAGCCGGGCCGCCACGTGCAGGTCGAGTTCGTCGCCGCCAAGCGGTCCGCTGCCGAGCACCGCCCGGGCGTACGCCTCGGTCTGGAGCAGTCCCGGCAGCACCGACGCCTGGAATGACCGCAGCGAGGTTGCCTCCCGTTCGAGGTCGGCCCACGGGCGGAACCATTCGAGTTCCCGGCGACGGAGGACGTCCGGCCAGAGTTCGCCGACGTCCCGGCCGAGCAACTCGGCCACCGCCGTCCGGTGACGCGGCTGTGGTATCCGGCCCGGCGTCAACCACCGTCCGGCGGTCTTGGGGTCGACACCGACCTTCTCGGCGAGCGACTCGGCGGTCTCGCCGACCTCGGCCATCGCGATTCGCAGGGTCTCGTTCACGTGCCCTCCGCAGTGGACGTCCAGGATTTCCCCGGAACCTACAACTACGTTGTGTGTTTGTCTCGCGACGCCGAGCAGGCTTCAGATAGCGGAACTGTTCGGTGGCGGCAACCACCCCGGACGGGACCGCGCGGGGACCGCCCGGACTGCCTCCCCCGGAAGTCGGGGCGGTCCCCGCTTCCACCTTGACCGCGAAGCGGCACGACGGAAGGGAGCAGCGGGATGCGCTGGAGAAGGCGGCAACCGGAACGTCACCGTCGGGACTGGCGCCGGCTGTGGCGCTACTGCCGGTGCGGGCTGCGCTGGGGCTGCCCGGACGACGTACCCATGACGCGGATGCCGTGGCCTCCAGCACCGCCACCGGCCGGGGTGTCGGTGCCGGTCGGACCGGAGCCGGGTCCGCGACCGACCTCGGGCGCGGCCCGGAACACCAACCGGGGCCCGGCCTGGACCGCGCCCGCCGGCCGGAACGACCGGCCGACCTCGGCCAGCGCCAGGCACAGGGCCGGACAGCCGACCGGGTAACCGGACTGAGCCATGAATCCGCCGCTCGCGCGCCGCCGGCCGCACGTGCCGACCCGGCCGAGGTACCTCTGCCGCACCTGCGCCGCCCCCTGGCCGTGTCAACCGGCCCGACTGAACCTGCTGCACGCCTACCGTGGGGCAAGGGAAAAGCTCCTGGTCCACCTCGCCGGGCACCTGCACCGGGCGCTGTGCGACCTCCTCGCCACCTCACCCAACCTCGACCCGGTGGCCGTGTGCGTACGCTTCCTCGGCTGGGTGCCGAATCCGCACGTGACAGGTGACCCGACACGGTCGGTGGACGTACCCGGAGTGCGACCGGGGCGTGGCGCGGGGCGTACCTGAGGGGGGCTCGTCGGGGCGGCGTGGTGTGATGGGCGGCGTGCAGGCGTACCGGCTGGTCCGTCGGCCGGCCGAGGCCGCGCCGGCGCGACACGACGACCCCGTGCAGCGGGAGGTGGTCGGACACACCGACGGCCCGCTGCTGGTCCTGGGTGGACCGGGTACCGGTAAGACCAGCACCCTGGTCGAGGCGGTGGTGGCCCGGGTCGCCGAGGGTGTCGACCCGGAACGCATCCTGGTGCTCACGTTCAGTCGCCGCTCGGCCAGCGCGCTGCGGCACCGGATCGAGGCCCGGATCGCCGAGGCCACCAACCGGGTACTGCACGAGCCGCTGGTCCGGACCTTCCCGGCGTACGCGTTCGGGCTGCTGCGCAGGTCGGCGGCGGAACGCGGCGAGCCGTCCCCACGATTGCTCACCGGTCCCGAGCAGGATCTGATCATCCGTGAGCTGCTCGGCGTGATCGGGCTCGAGGACACCGAACCCGAGAGCGGGGACGAGATCGAGGACCCGGTCGGCTGGCCGGCGGAGTTGCGGCCGGCGCTGCGTACCCGGGCCTTCGCCGAGCAGCTCCGCGACCTGCTGATGCGGGCCGCCGAGCGGGGCGTCGGGCCGGTCGAGCTGGCCCAACTCGGCGAGAAGCTCGGCCGGGCCGACTGGCCGGCCGCCGCCCGGTTCCTCCGGCAGTACGTCGCCGTGCTCGCCCTGCGCGACGTCACCACTCGGGGCTCGGTCGCCTACGACCCCGCCGAACTCGTCCGGGCCGCCTCCGGCCTGCTCACCGACGACCCCGACCTGCTCGACGCAGAACGGGCCCGGCTCGCGCACGTCTACGTCGACGAGCTGGCCGACACCGACCCGGCCCAGGTGGACCTGCTGCACCTGGTGGCCGGTGGCGGCAAGCCACTGGTGGCGTTCGCCGACCCGGACTCGTCCACGTACGCCTTCCGGGGCGCCGACCCGGAGATCGTGCACAGCTTCCCGCACCGGTTCCGTACCGTCTCCGGGGCAGTGGCCCGGACGCTGGTGCTGCACACGTCGTACCGGGCCGGGCCGGGACTGCTGGACGCGACCCGGCGGTTGGCGCGGCGGCTGCGCGGGCCGGTGGCCCACCGTGACCTGCACCCGGTGCCGGACGCCGAGCCGGGGACGGTGGAGATCCGTACCTTCCGCTCCGGCACCAGCGAGGCGGCCTACCTCGCGCACGCGCTGCGCTCCGCGCACCTGCTCGACAGGGTGCCCTGGTCGCGGATGGCGGTGTTGCTCCGCTCCACCACGCTGCAACTTCCGCCGTTGCAGCGCGCGCTGCACACCGTCGGGGTGCCGACGGTGGTGCACGCCGAGGACCTGCCGCTGCACCTGCAACCGGCGGTGGCCCCGTTCCTGCTGCTGTTGCGCTGTGCCCTCGAACCGGAGCGGCTGGACGAGGAGGCGGCGGTGACGCTGCTGCACTCACCGCTGGGCGGCGCCGACCCGCTGGCCGAGCGGCGGCTCCGGCAAGGGCTACGCGCACTGGCGCTGGCCGGCGGAGACCGGCGTCCCTCCGGCGACCTGCTGGTGGAGGCGCTGCGGGATCCGCGCGACCTGCTCACCATCGAACGCCGCTGGGCGGCCCCGGCCCAGGCGGTCGCCAACCTGCTGGCCGCGGCCCGGGAGGCCGGCGCCGTGCCCGGGGCGACCGCCGAGGACGTGCTCTGGGCGGTGTGGCGGGCCAGCGGGCTCGCCGAGCGCTGGTCCGGCGCGCTGGCCCGGTCCGGTACCAGTGCCGGGGCGCAGGACAGCGGGCTGCGCTGGCGGGCCGCGGCGGCCGACCGGGACCTGGACGCGATCGTCGTACTCTTCGACGCGGCGGCCCGATTCGTCGACCGGCTGCCGGGGGCACGTACCGAGGTCTTCCTCGACCACGTGCTCGGGCAGCAGTTGCCGGCCGACACCCTCGCGCCGAGCGCCGACCGGGGCGAGGCGGTACGCCTGCTCACCGCGCACGCGGCCAAGGGGCTGGAGTGGGACCTGGTGGCGGTGGCCGGCGTACAGGAGGGGATCTGGCCGGACCTGCGGCTGCGCGGCAGCCTGCTCGGCTCGGAACGGCTGGTCGACCTGCTCGCCGGCCGGGGCGAGGGGGCCGGGATCGCGGCCACGCTGGTCGGGCAGAGTTCGGCGATGCTGGACGAGGAGCGGCGGCTCTTCTACGTCGCCGCCACCCGGGCCCGGCGCAGGCTGCTGGTCAGCGCGGTCGCCTCGGCGGCGGTCGGGGTCGCCGACCACGAGGAGCAGCCGAGCCGGTTCCTCTACGAACTCGGCCCGAGCGTCGAGCGCCCGGACGACGGCGACGGCCCGGCCGGCAGGGGCGGGCCGAACGGTACGGGTGGCCCGAACGGCACGGGTGGCCCGGAGGGCGGTGCCGGGGCGACCCTGGACGGGAACGAAGAGGAGAACGGGACCGCGGCGCCGGTCGAGGAGGTGGACGGGGTGCCCGACGACGTACCGGCGCTGCCCGTCGGCCGGCCGCCCCGGGCGTTGACGCTGTCGGCGCTGGTCGCCGAGTTGCGTACCGCCGTCACCGACCCGGAGGCGTCGCCGGCCCGGCGGCGCGCGGCGGCGGAGGAGTTGGCCCGGCTGGCCGTCGCCGGGGTGCCGGGGGCGCATCCCGACGACTGGTGGGGGCTGCGACCGCTCTCCGACGACCGGCCGCTGGTCGACGAGGGCGAACCGGTCCGGGTCACCCCGTCCGGGATGGAGAGCGCGCTGCGGTGCAGCCTGCGCTGGCTGCTGGAACGGCACGGCGGCAAGGCACCGGCCAGCTCGGCCCAGGGGGTGGGCAACCTGGTGCACGCCGCCGCGATGCTCGCCGAGGACGCCAGCGCCGACCGGGGCAAACTGCTGGAGTACGTCGCCGCCCGCTTCGACGTGATCGAACTCGCCGCCCGCTGGATGGCCGGCACCGAACGGGCCCGCGCCGAGGTGATGGTGGACAAGCTGCTGCGCTGGCTGGCCGGCAACCCGCGCCGGCTGCTCGCCATCGAACACGAGTTCGCGGTACGCCTCGACGACCCGTCGCGGCCGATCGAGCTGACCGGCCGGGTGGACCGGTTGGAGGTGGACGCCGACGGCCGGCTCGTGGTGATCGACCTCAAGACCGGCAAGTCGACGGCGGTGACCGCGTCGGAACTGGCCGAGCATCCGCAGCTCGGCGCGTACCAGGCGGCGGTGGAGGCGGGCGCCTTCGCCGACCTCGGTGCCGGGTCGGAGTCCGGCGGGGCCGCGCTGGTGCAGCTCGGTACGCCGACCCAGGACGCCAAGGAGCAGGTCCAACCGCCGGCCGGCGCGGCCGAGGAGGCGGGTAGCTGGGCCCGGGCGATGGTCCGGCGTACCGCAGACACGATGGCCGCGGCCACCTTCTCCGCCGTCGCCAACTCGAAGTGCCGGGTCTGCCCGGTCCGCAGCAGTTGCCCGATCTCGGGGCAGGGCCGCCAGGTCGTCGAGCCGCCCACCCGACGCCGTCCGGACACCGCCGCACCGAAACCGCCGGACGGGCGCGGAGCCGGTCCGGACACACCACCCAAACCGCCCGGACAGCGTGGCGGCGGGGAGCGCCGGTGACCCAACCGTCCCTGTTCACCTCGACTCCGACCCAGCGGGTCGCCGACGCCGGACCCCGCTACACCCCGGTCGAGCTGGCCAAGCTGCTCCGGCTGCCGGCACCCACCCTGGAGCAGGCCGCGATCATCTCGGCACCGGTCGAGCCGCTGCTGGTGGTCGCCGGGGCCGGCTCCGGAAAGACCGAGACGATGGCCGCCCGGGTGGTCTGGCTGGTCGCCAACGGGTACGTCGAACCGGGGCACGTCCTCGGCCTCACCTTCACCCGGAAGGCGGCCGGGGAACTCGGCACCCGGATCCGGACGAGGCTCGGCCAACTCGTGCGCCGGCTCGGCCGCAACAGCCGCAACAGCGACGACGACCCGTTCGGCGGCGAGCCGACCGTGGCGACGTACCACTCGTACGCGGCCCGGATCGTCACCGAGCACGGCCTGCGCGGCGGGTACGAGCCGTCCACCCGGCTGCTCACCGAGGCGTCCCGCTGGCAGATCGTCGACTCGCTGGTCCGCAACCACGACGGGGACATGTCCGAGGTGGAGCGGCAGCCGAGCACGGTCACCGACGCCGTGCTGGCGCTCGCCGCCGACCTGGCCGAGCACCTGGTCACCCCGGACGACCTGGCCGCCTGGACCGGCCGGTTCTTCGCCGAGGTGCAGTCCCGACCCGGCCGGGTCTACGCCGACGTACGCAAGGCGCTGCACGTCCAGCAGCTCCGGCTCCGGCTGCTGCCGCTGGTCCGGGCGTACGCCCAGCGCAAGGACGACTTCGAGGCGATGGACTTCGGCGACCAACTCGCCCGGGCGGCGCTGGTGGCCCGGGACCACCCGGAGGTCGGCGCGATCGAGCGCGGGCGCTACCGGGTGGTGCTGCTCGACGAATACCAGGACACCAGCCACGCCCAGGTGGTGCTGCTCCGCTCGCTCTACGGCGGCGGCCACCCGGTCACCGCGGTCGGCGACCCGTGCCAGTCGATCTACGGCTGGCGGGGCGCCAGCGCCGGCACCCTGGACCGGTTCCCGACCGAGTTCGCCCAGCCGGACGGCACTCCGGCCCAGGTGCGCACCCTCACCACGAGCTGGCGCAACCGGCCGCAGATCCTGGACGTCGCCAACGGGCTCGCCGCGCCGCTGCGGGCCGCCGGAGCACAGGTCGCCGAGCTGGCCGCCGCGTTCCGGGTGGACGAGGAGATCCCGGGCCGCACCGGCCGGGGGTACCCGGGCGGCACGGTGCACTGCGCGCTGCTCGACACGTACGCCGACGAGGCCGACTGGATCGCGGACAGCATCCTCGCCGCCTGGCGGGGCGCGGCCCGGATGCCGGACGCGCTGCCGGAGCAGATTCCGGTGGTGGCCCGGCCGACGACGGCTGTCCTGGTCCGGCTGCGCAGCCAGATCCCGGCGATCGAGGCGGCGCTGCGGGACCGGGGACTGCCGGTCGAGGTGGTCGGGCTCGGCGGACTGCTGGACACCCCCGAGGTGCGGGACGTGGTCTGCACCCTGCGGGTGCTCTCCGATCCGACCGACGGTGCCGCGCTGCTCCGGCTGCTGACCGGGGCCCGCTGGCGGATCGGCCCCCGTGACCTGGTCGCCCTGCACCGCCGGGCCACCGCGATCGCCCGCGCTCGCCGGGAACTACCCCGGTCCGACGACGACGCCGAGCCGGAGATCGTCACCGACCGGCTGGACGAGGCGACCCTGGTCGAGGCGCTGGCCGACCTCGGGCCGGCGCAGGCGTACTCGGCGGAGGGCTATGCCCGGCTGCGGGCGTACAGCAGGGAACTCGGCCTGCTCCGGCACCGCCTGGACCAGCCGTTGCCGGACCTGCTCGCCGACGTCGAGCGGACCATCGGCCTCGACGTCGAGGTGGCGGTACGCGCCGGCAGCGACGGCCGGGGCGGTGACGCCGGTCTGGCCCGGGGGCACCTGGACGCGCTCGGCGACGTGGCGGCCCGGTTCGCCGGTGACTCGGCCGGTGCGCCGCTGCACGCCTTCCTGGCCTTCCTCGCCGCCGCCGAGGACGAGGAGCGGGGACTCTCCCCGGGCGAGGTCGAGGTGGTCGAGGGCGCGGTGCAGATCCTCACCGCGCACGCCGCCAAGGGCCTGGAGTGGGACGTGGTCTCGGTGGCCGGGCTGAGCAAGGGCGTCTGGCCGGGTACGGCCCGGGGCTCGGACCACTATCTGCTCGGCCTCGGGGTGCTGCCGTTCCCGCTGCGCGGCGACGCGGACGGGCTGCCCGAGCTGGCCCTGGACGACGCCGACGACCAGAAGGCGGTGGCCCGGGCACTGGCCACCTTCACCGACGACTGGCGGGCGCACGACGAGCGGGAGGAACGCCGGCTGGCGTACGTCGCGGTCACCCGGCCGCGCCGGCTGCTGCTCTGCTCCGGGTACTGGTGGGGCGAGGGGACGAAGCGACCACGCGGCCCGTCGACGTTCCTCTCCGAGGTGTACGAGTGGTGCCTGACCACGCCCGAGGCCGGCGAGAGCGGCTTCGTGGTCGACGCCTGGGCAGCCGAGCCGGCGGCCGACGCCACCAACCCGACCACCGAGGTGGTGCTCCGGGCCGAGTGGCCGGCCGACCCGCTGGGCGCCCGACGCCCGGTACTCGCCGAGGCCGCCGCCCTGGTCCGCCGCCTGATGTCCGAGCAACCACCCGAAGCGGAGCCGTCGCAGGAGGCCGCCGCCCCCGGCGACGGTGACCTTCCCGGGGGAGACCGGGCCGGCGACGGCGACCCCGTCCCGGGAGACGACGCGGCCGGCGGGGAGTTGCCGCCGGTCGACCCGGAGGCGGCGGCCGCCGCGGCGGCCTGGCGGCGCGAGGCCGACCTGCTGCTCGCCGAGCGGGACATGCTCGCCCACCGCTCCGGGCCGGTCGAGGTGGCGCTTCCCGGCCACCTGTCGGTCTCGCAGCTCGTGACGCTGCGCCGGGACCCGGCGGCGCTGGCCCGCGCGTTGCGCCGGCCGATGCCCCGGCGCCCCGAGCCGTACGCCCGGCGGGGCACCGCGTTCCACGCCTGGCTGGAGCAGCGGTACGGGATCAGCCGGCTGCTCGACGTCGACGAACTGCCCGGGGCGGCCGACTCGGACGCGGCGCCGGACGAGGCGCTGGCCGAGTTGCAGGAGCGGTTCCTGGCCAGCGAGTGGGCCGAGCGCACTCCGGTCGAGGTGGAGGTGCCGTTCGCCACGTCCATCGGCGGGCTGCTGGTCCGGGGCCGGATGGACGCCGTCTTCACCCTCCCCGGCGGCCGGTACGACGTGGTCGACTGGAAGACCGGCCGGCAACCGACCGGGGTCGAGGCGGACGCCGCCGCGGTGCAGTTGGCGGCGTACCGGCTGGCCTGGGCGGAACTGGCGGGTGTGCCGGTGGACCGGGTCCGGGCGGCCTTCCACTACGTACGGGACAACCTGACCGTACGCCCGGCGGACCTGCTCGACGCCGACGGCCTGGCCGCGCTGCTGGCGCGGGTGCCGGAGGCGGCGGTGGGCGGTTGAGCCTGCCCAGGACAGGGTCATCCAGTTAATCTTCCGGAATCCGGGTCGACGGGGCCGGTGGTGTGCTAACGTTGCAGCGTTGCAGTTTTGGTTCCCAGAGACTCTGTGTGCGCCTGCGGGATTGTGACCGTAGGCGCTCTTTGTTATGTCCGGAGTTCTCCGGGCGGGGCGACCAGAGCGACAGCGGCCCACCGGCCACGGTGGGCAACTATTCGGTCCGCAACAGGTGCGGACCGAACGTTCCGTCAGGAGACGAAACACATGGCAATTGGCACCGTGAAGTGGTTCAACGCCGACAAGGGCTTCGGCTTCATCACCCCGGACGGCGGCGGCGCTGACGTCTTCGCCCACTTCTCCGCGATCCAGAGCTCCGGCTACCGCAGCCTGGACGAGAACCAGCGGGTGGAGTTCGAGGTCACCCAGGGCCAGAAGGGCCCGCAGGCGGAGAACATCCGCCCGATCTGACCCAGCGCCCTCTGCGGCGTCAGCCCAGAGACGAAGTTCGACCACCGCGCCCAGACCGGCGTGGTGACGCGGCCAGCCCGCGCCCGACGGCACGGGCTGGCTCCCGCGTATCTCCCGGTCCGTGGCTGCGGTCGCCGGGCGTACCGCCACCGGTGGCTGAGCCGCCGGTGGCGGTCGCCGGTGACCTTCCTCGACACGTACCGCATCGAGGAAGGCCCGTAATGACCCGCACCATCCATTCTTTCGCCGACGCGCCGCTGGCCGCCGGACTGCACGCCGCGCTGACCGAGAACGGCATCCTCACGCCGTTCCCGATCCAGGCGGCAACACTGCCCGACTCGCTGGCCGGTCGGGACGTACTCGGTCGGGGCCGTACCGGCTCCGGCAAGACGCTCGCGTTCGGCCTGCCCCTGCTGACCCGTACCGCCGGGCGTCGGGCCCGGCCGGGCCGCCCGCTCGGGCTGGTCCTGGTCCCGACCCGCGAACTGGCGCAGCAGGTGACCACCGCCCTCGCCCCGTACGCCCGCACGCTCGGGCTGCGCTGCGCCACGGTGGTCGGCGGGCTCTCGCTGAGCCGGCAGGCGGCGGCGCTGCGGGCCGGCGCGGAGGTGGTGATCGCCACGCCGGGTCGGCTCGCCGACCTGGTCGACCGGGGCGACTGCCGGCTGGACGAGGTCGCCATCACGGTGCTCGACGAGGCCGACCAGATGGCCGACATGGGCTTCCTCCCGCAGGTCACCGACCTGCTGCGTCAGGTGGCGCCGAACGGGCAGCGGATGCTCTTCTCGGCCACCCTGGACCGGGGCGTCGACCGGCTGGTCCGCCGGTTCCTCACCGACCCGGTGTCGCACTCCGTCGACCCGACGACCGCAACCGTCACCGCGATGACCCATCACGTCCTCCAGGTGGACGCCGAGGACAAGACGACGGCGGCGGCGCAGATCGCGGCCCGGGACGGTCGGGTCATCATGTTCGTCGGTACCAAGCACCGCGCCGACCGGCTGGCCCGGCAGTTGCTGACCAGGGGCGTACGGGCGGCAGCCCTGCACGGCGGCAAGTCGCAGCCGCAGCGGACCCGTACCCTGGAGCAGTTCAAGTCCGGTCAGGTGAACGCCCTGGTGGCGACCGACGTGGCGGCCCGGGGCATCCACGTCGACGGGCTCGACCTGGTGGTGAACGTCGACCCGCCCACCGACTCGAAGGACTACCTGCACCGGGGCGGCCGGACGGCCCGGGCGGGCGAGTCCGGCCGGGTGGTCACCCTGGTGCTACCCGAACAGCGCCGCGAGGTGGCGCGACTCCTCAGCGACGCCGGGATCAGGCCCGAAACCCTGGTGGTCCGCCCCGGTGACCAGGCACTGGTGCAGCTCACCGGAGCGCGGGTCCCGTCCGGAATTCCGCTCTCGGCGACGTCGGCCCGGCCGGCACCCGCGACGTCGGCCCCGGCGACGGTGCCGAAGCCCCGCTCCGCGAACGGTGGGACTCGCCGGGCGCCGCGCTCGCGCCGGCTTCGCCGGGCCGCCTGACCGCCCCGGCCTCGCCCGCTCGCCCTCCCGGATCGTCGTGGAAATCCCGCTGTGGTGACACGGCGTGAGGCCGGGTTGACCCTTGTCGGCGTGTTCCGAGCCGGCGGCGCGGTCGGTGCTCCGATCGGTCAGGGCAACTATGCCCGCGAATACACCTGATCGGGTCCGATGGGCGACTGCGGAGTAACCATCGACGGGCCATCCTGTCCTGGGGAACCAGCGACCACGGGGGCGGGTCGCGATGGGGGAGGTTGCGATGACCGTGCGTGTCGGTCAGGGCTCGACGCGGGAGATCCTGGTGGTGCTCGCGCTCGCGGTCAGCGGTCTGCTCCTCGCCACGCTCGTCGCGTTCACCCCGTGGTACGGCTTTGCCGCCGGGGCGCCCGAGGTCGAGGTGGTCGAGATGCACTCGACGGTGGGGACGTCGCCCGGGGACGAGATCGGGATGACGGTCGCCGGGAACGGCTGAGCTTTCAGGATCGCTGACCTGAAGGTTGGACACGGACGCCGACCAGGTCGGGTTGGGGGCCGGATCGCCCGCGTCGGGATCACGCCTGACCGCCCAGAGCGGGTGATCCGGCCCCCAACCCCCGTTCACGCGAACCCGGCACAGCCCGAACCCCCGCACCCGCCCTCCCGCCGGGTCGGCTGATCGGGCGGCCGGTGGTGTTCACTAGTGGAATGCCGGTTAACGTTCCGCGTGCGACCGACGGTACCGAGGCCCGGCCCGGAGCCGCCTGGGCGGCGGGTGCGGTCACCCGGATCGGCCTGCCCGCACCGGAACCGGAGCGACCCGAACCACCCCGGGGTGCGGGCGGTCGGGACCGTCGGCTGTGGTGGTTCGCCGGGGCGGCCGGCAGCGTACTGGTGGTCGGCCTGGTGGTGGTGCTGGGGCTGACCATGTCCGGCGGAGTCGACCCGCTGTGGAGCCGGCCGGAAGCGCCGACGGACGTGCGGCCACCGCTGGCCCGGAAGTGCCCACTGCCCGGCTCGTCGGGCCAGGCCGCCCCGGGTACACCGTCGCCGGGCGTACCCGGATCGCCCGGGCCGACGGCGCCCGGGTCGACGACACCCGGGCCGGATCCCGTTGTCCCGCCAGCCGGGCCGGGGCAGCCGTTGAGCGGGGAGCGGACCGTCGACCCGGAGGCGGGGATCTCGTACGCCAGCTACGGCGCACCCTGGCAGCCGTGGCTGACGGTGTGGAGTGCCGGGACGCTGGAGGTGCCGTACAAGGTCGGGCAGCACTTCGTCACCGAGCGGGAGTACGACGGGTTCAGCGACTACCACGCCTCGATCCTGTCGGCGGCTGTCCCGGCGGCCGAGAACGACGCCCTGACGTTCGACCTGGAGTGCGTGGGTCGGCAGGTGGCGACCGACGTGCGGACCGAGTACTACCCGCAGCCGAACCGGATGGAGTCGATCCGGGACGGCCAGACCACGCTGGGCGGGCGGCCGGCCTGGGTCTCCGTGTTCCGGCTGCACTTCAAGCGGCCGCAGTTGCGGGCCACCGACGAGTTGGCCGCCGTGGCCTGCATCGACGTGGGGCGGTCCACCGCCGCGGTCCTCTACATCTCGATACCCGGCACCCATCGGGAGTTCGACTGGGTGGTCGAGCACGCTCTCGCCTCGGTCCGCCCCGCCTGAGCCGGGTGCGGGTACGCCGAGCCCCGCCACCGGTGGTGACCGGACGCGCTAGGGTCGGTTCGTGGCGGCGGGAAGATCGAGAATTCCAGCGACGAAGCATTCGGTCGAGCGGTTCACCCTCGACAACGGCCTGCGGGTGGTGCTGGCCCCGGATCGCAGCGCCCCGGTGGTCGGCGTGGCGGTCCTCTACGACGTGGGCATCCGGTCGGAACCGGAGGGCCGGACGGGTTTCGCGCACCTCTTCGAGCACCTGATGTTCCAGGGCTCGGAAAACCTGGAGAAGCTGGCGCACTTCCGGCACGTCCAGGGCGCCGGCGGGACCTTCAACGGCTCCACCCACCTCGACTACACCGACTACTGGGCGACGTTGCCGAGCAACGCGCTGGAGCGGGCCCTCTTCCTGGAGGCGGACCGGATGCGCGGGCCGCGGCTGACCGAGGAGAACCTCCGCAACCAGGTCGACGTGGTGAAGGAGGAGATCCGGGTCAACGTGCTGAACCGGCCGTACGGCGGCTTTCCGTGGCTGCGGCTCCCGCCGGTCATGTTCGACACGTTCGCCAACGCGCACGACGGGTACGGCTCCTTCGACGACCTGGAGAGCGCCAGCATCGCCGACGCGACCGACTTCTTCGACCGGTACTACGCCTGCGGCAACGCCGTGCTCGCGGTCGGTGGGGACCTGGACGTGGCGGAGGCGACGGCGCTGATCGAGCGGCACTTCGGGGACGTGCCGGCCCGGCCCGCCCCGGCCCGGCCGGACTTCGCCGAGCCGGACCTGACCGGGGAGCGGCGCCAGGCGTACACCGACAAGCTGGCGCCGCTGCCGGCGGTGGCGGCGGCCTGGCGGGTACCGGACCCGATCGGCGACTTCGCCGGCTACCTGCCGTACGTGGTGCTGGCCGAGGTGCTCACCGACGGCGACGCGTCCCGGCTGGTGGAGCGGCTGGTGTTGCGGGACCGCACGGTGACCAGCGTCGGCGGCTACCTCGGGCTGATGGGCGACCCGTTCGACGTACGGGATCCGACCGCGCTGGTGCTGCAGGCCCATCTGCCGCCGGGCGGCGCGGTGGAGAAGGTGCTGCAGACCATCGACGAGGAACTCGACCGGCTCGCCACCGACGGGCTGGCCGCCGACGAGCTGGCCCGGACCCAGGCCCGGATGGCCACCCACCTGCTCCGGGAGACCGACGCGGTGCTCGGCCGGACGCTCCAGATGGCGGTACTGGAGCAGCAGCGGGGTGATCCGGAGCTGCTGGGCGAGCTGCCCCGGCTGGTCGGCGAGGTCACCGAGGAGCAGGTGCGGGCAGCGGCCGCCACCCTGCGACCGCAGCGCCGGGCCGCCGTCGAGGTCGTTCCCGGTGGAGGTGTCAGGTGACCGTCCGTACGCTGCCCCCGCTCGGGCCGAACCGCAAGCTCAAGCTGCCCCGCGAGGTCGAGCACACCCTGCCCAACGGGCTGACCGTGATCGTGCTGCGCCGGCCGGCGGTGCCGCTGGTGGAGCTGCGGCTCTGGGTGCCGTTCGGCCGGGCCCACCTGGCCCGGGGCCTGATGATGTCCCAGACGCTGCTCTCCGGTACCGAGACGATGACCTCGGTGCAGCTCGCCGCCGAGTTGCAGAAGGTGGGCGGCGGGCTCTCCGCCGGGGTCGACGCAGACCGCCTGATGATCTCCGGCACCGGCCTCTCCACCGGACTGAACCGGATTCTGGAGCTGCTCGCCGAGGTGGTTACCGGGGCGACCTACCCGAACGACGAGGTCGCCACCGAGCGGGCCCGGCTGATCGACGGGATCCGGATGGCGCAGAGCCAGCCGACCCACCTGGTCCGCAAGGCGCTGCTGAAGCGGATGTACGGCAAGCACCCGTACGCGGTGCAGACCCCGGAGCCGGAGCAGGTCGAGGCGGTCCGGCCGGCGGCGTTGCGCAGCCTGCACGCCGCCCGGGTACGGCCGACCGGGGCGATCCTGCTGCTGGTCGGCGATGTGCAGCCGGCGAGGGCGCTGGACGCGGCGGAGCGGGCGCTCGGCGGCTGGACCGGGGACGGCGCCCCGGGTGAGCTGCCGCCGACCCCGCCGCTGGAGCCGGGGCCGCTGCTGCTGATGGACCGGCCCGGCTCGGTGCAGTCGTCGGTCCGGCTGGCGCTGCCGGCGGTGCCGCGTACCCATCCCGACCACGCCGCGCTGCAACTGGCCAACCTGGTCTTCGGCGGCTACTTCTCGTCCCGGTGGGTGGAGAACATCCGCGAGGACAAGGGCTACACGTACGGGCCGCACTCCACGATCGAGCACTCGGTCGCCGGGTCGACGCTGGTGGTCTCGGCCGAGGTCGCCACCGAGGTGACCGGGCCGGCCCTGCTGGAGACGATCTACGAGCTGGGCCGGCTGGCCTCGCTGCCGCCGAAGGAGGACGAGCTGGAGCAGGCCCGCCAGTACGCCCTCGGCACCCTCCAGCTCGGCATCTCGACCCAGGCCGGGCTGGCGGCGGTGGCCAGCGCGTACGCCGGTTCCGGGCTGCGGCTGGAGTTCCTGGCCGAGCACGCGGCCCGGCTGGCGAAGGCAACCCGGGACGACGTCGCCACGGCGGCGGCGAAATATCTGGCTCCGGCCCGGGCGGTCACGGTGGTGCTCGGCGACGCCGGCCAGGTCGAGGCGCCGCTCGGCGTGCTGGGACCGGTCCGGACCGAGGCCGCGGGATCGTGACCTCTGGCCTACCGCCGACGGACCTGCCGGCCGGTCATCCACCGCTGGCCCGGTCCACGCTCGACCGCGCCGCGCACCGGCGTACCGACCCGCGGTGGCTGGCCGACGCCTGGCAGCGGGCCCGGGTGCTGCTGGTGGATGTGGCGAACGGCGGCCGGACCCTGGTCGGCTCGGTCGGCGACAAGCCGGAGCTGATCCTGCTCGGCCCGGACGCGGCCCGGGACAGCGCCCCGGGCGCCCGGCTCTTCCTCGGCGTCGAGCCGGACGGGGTACCGGTCTTCGCGGTCGACGCGCCGCTGCCGGAACTGGCCGGCACCCGGCCGGCGAACCTGCGCGAGGTCGGCCACCTGCTCAGTGACCGGGACGCCGGCCTCTTCACCACCGCCGTGGCGCTGGCGAACTGGCACGCCCGGCACCTGTACTCGTCGCTGACCGGGCTGCCCACGGTGGTCGGGGACGCGGGCTGGTCCCGGCGGGACGAGGCGGGCAATCAGCTCTGGCCGCGTACTGATCCGGCGATGATCGTGCTGGTGCACGACGGGGTCTCCGGCCCCGGCGGGCGGTGCCTGCTCGGCAACAACGCGGCCTGGCGGTCCGAGCGGGACCTGCGCCGGTACTCCTGCCTCGCCGGCTACGTGGAGCCGGGCGAGTCGGCCGAGGACGCGGTGGTCCGGGAGGTCACCGAGGAGGTCGGCCTGGTCCCGCACCACATCGGGTACGTCGCCAGCCAGTCCTGGCCGTTCCCGGGCTCGCTGATGCTGGGCTTTTTCGCCCTCGCCGACCCGGAGCGGCCGATCCGGCTGGATCCGGCGGAGATCGCGCACGCGGGCTGGTTCAGCCGCCGGGACATCGCCGCGGTGCTGGCCGGGCAGGCGGTCGAGGTCGGTGACGGGCTCCGGTTGGCGTTGCCACCGCCGTCGTCGATCGCGCTGTTCCTGATCCGCAGTTGGCTGGAGGACGGCCGGTAGTCGGGCCGGGCCGTGCCCAAAATCTTGGCCCGCGACCGTCGTTGCCGCGACGATCACGGGCCAAGATCATAGGCCGTCGCTGCCGGGCCAGGCATGGTACGTGGCGGGGGACGCCACCCGGACGACGACGGTCGTCTAACCGAACCTCGACTGCGGGCCGAGGTTTCTGGGTTGCGGGTCCCCGTCGGCCGGCGGGCCGAACTCGGCCGGTCTGTGGGGGTCGCCCGGCAGGACCCGGTCACCGGCCTGGTCCCGGAACGGGCTGTTCCGCTGCCGCCGGTCGGGCTCGCCCACCGGCACCACCTTGACCCGCTGGCGTCCGGACCGGACCGCGCCCACACTGGACAGCGCCCGGGCGAGCAGCAGGGCGGCGTCCCGGTCCTCGGCGCGGACGATCTGACGGCGCTGCTCCGGGGAGGTCTGCTCGTCGCGGAGGCGCTCCCCCTGCGCCCAGGCAGCGGCCAACTCGTCGTCAGCGGCAG
This sequence comes from Plantactinospora sp. DSM 117369, assembly GCF_053764795.1. NCBI lineage: Bacteria > Bacillati > Actinomycetota > Actinomycetes > Micromonosporales > Micromonosporaceae > Plantactinospora > Plantactinospora sp. DSM 117369. Next base: position 1,180,139 of record NZ_CM132446.1, read on the forward strand.
CACGGATGTCCGTGCGAACGATTAGAAACCGCATGGGTGTCTCCGAAGGCCGGTGACGGACGATGATCCTGCGATTACCTAACGAAGCCATTACGTGGAACTTCCACGTCCCCCTTCGGCTATGTTCACCCATTCTTGGCCGGTGGGCAAGTGAAACGCGCCGATTGGAGTAGTTGCTCGTCCGATCAGGTGACGCTGGGTCAACGCCTTGCCGGTGAAACGCGAGGTCAGCACGTGGTTGACCGGAGCAGTCCGGCGATGCGACGGCGAGCCCGGGTCGGCGCCGTCGCGGGTACGGCGAAGCCGCCGGCTCCCGGAGCGGGAGCCGGCGGCTTGTGACTCGTGTGTGTACGGTTGCTGGCCCGGATCGGCCGGCGCCCGAGGCGAGCTCGGCCGGGACTACTGTTCGGTCAGCCGGCCGGAGCGGCGACTCCGCTGGGTGGGCGGCATCCCCGGGTCGCGGCTGGCCGGCTTCCGGGGGGCCGACGAGCGCTGCCCCGCCATGTCGGTCAACCAGGTGATCGTCTCGTCCGGACTGAGCGCCGCCTCCTGGAGCCACTCGAAGACCATCGAATAGGTGGCGATCTCCTTGGGGTCGGTCACCATCAGGTTGGTGGCCAGCCCCTCGATCGCCAGGGTCTCCGGATCCTGCGGCTCGGCGAAGCGGTAGAGCGAGAACCCGGTGTGCGGCAGGTACCAGTCCGCGATGGTCTGGTCGGTGAGCAGCACCTGGAGCGTCACGTTGGGCAGCCCGGCGAGCTTGCGCAACTGGATCAGTTGGGCGCGCAGCACCTCGCGCGGGCCGGCCCGGCCGCCGAGCGCGGCCTCCTCGATCACCGCCGAATAGCGGGGCGGCTCGGGCTCGCGGGTGAGCAGCGACTGCCGGGCAAGCCGGGCCGCCACCTCGGTCTCGGCGTCCTCGGTGTCGTCGGTGTCGGGGTCGTCCACGAGTTGCCGTGAGGAGAGGATCCGCAGGTTGACGTACGCCTTGGTCTGCAACAGACCCGGCACGATCACCGGGCTGTACTCGCGGATCTCCGCGCAGCCGGCCTCCAGTTCGGCGTAGCCGCGCTGCCGCGGCGTCATCGTCGCGTACGAGCGCAGCCAGCCCCGGATGTCGCCGGCCTCGTTGGTGATCGCGGTCAGCTCGTCCCGCAACGGCCCGGTGACCTTGTAGAGGTCCAGCAGGTCGAGGACGTCGCGCAGGTCGGGCCGGCTGCGGCCGTTCTCCAGCCGGGACAGTTTGGACGCCGACGCCCAGCCCACCGCCTCGATGACCTGGTCGCCGGTGAGCTTGGCGGACTCCCGCAGCTTGCGCAGTTCCGTGCCGAGCCTGCGCCGCCGCAGGATCGGGCTGGGTTGAGCAGGAGGCACTGGATCCTCGCTCTCGATCGCTTCGAGCCCGTCGCCGGGCAGGTGCGGACCGTCCAGGTCGCGCCCCCGGCGGTCCAGTATGCCGCCCGTTCTTCACGGCGTGCCGTCGGACGGTGACGGCGTGTCTAAATGGAGAGGGCTTTCCGGGACGCTTCCGGCCCTGCCGTCGGATAGCCGATCGAGCCCCGCGCGCGACCAGCCACCCCCACCACCATCGACTGCGACGAATGCTCACAACGACGACCGCGCCGTACGCCACCGGAGAGAACGCGCCCCCAAACCAGTACGGCGAACAGCCGCCGCGGGCGACCCGGCGTCCGCGATCCACCCGGCGGCGATCACGTTGACCTCCGGGTGTCCGCGGTCCCCGAGCGGCTCGCCGCCACCTCGAAAGGGACCCCTCGCATGCGAACCATCCTGCGTCGCCCCGACTTCCGGCTGCTCTTCGCCGGGCTCGTGTTCAGCATGACGGCAGAGTCGATCATGCTATTGGCGCTGGCTGTCTGGGTGAAGGACCTGACCGGTTCGGACGGCATGGCCGGCGCCACCATCTTCGCCATGGTCGCGCCGATGGCCCTGGCCCCGATCGTCGGCTGGGTGGTCGACCGGTTCCGGCGACGCCCGTTCTTCCTGGTCGCCAACCTCGCCACCGCGGTGGTACTCACCCCGCTGTTCCTGGTCCGGGACCGCACCGACGTCTGGATCATCTACGTGGTGGGCGCCCTGTACGGGCTCTCCTACGTCGCCCTCGGCGCGACGCTGAACGGGCTGATCAAGCAGATCGTGCCCGAGGAGCTGATGGCCCAGGCGAACGGCGCGCTGCAGACCGTCAAGCAGGGACTCCGGCTGGTCGGCCCGCTGGCCGGGGCGGCCCTCTACACCGGGGCGGGCGGCTGGACGCTGCCGACGGTCGGCATGATCGGTTTCGTCGCCGCCGCCTGCGCGGTCTCCGCGCTGCGGATCGCCGAGCGGAGGCCCGGTCCCGGCCAACTCCGTTGGGTGACCGAGGTCGGTGCGGGACTGCGACACATGCTCGGCGAGCCGGCGTTGCGCCGGGCGGTCGTCGGCGCCGCGCTGGCCGTACTGGTGATGGGGTTCAGCGAGTCGCTGATCTTCGCGTACGTGGACCAGGGGCTGGGCCGGGAACCGGGCTTCGTGGGGGTGCTGGTCACGGTGCAGGGCATCGGCGGGGTGCTCGGCGGACTCTCCTCCCCGGCCGTGGTGCGCCGGTTCGGCGAGCTGGCCGCGCTGGCCGTCGGGGTGGCGCTCTTCGCGCCCGGTGCGCTGCTGCTGGCGTACCCGACGATCTGGCTGGCCTTCGTCGCCCTGGTGCTGCTCGGCTTCGGCCTGCCGATCGCGTTCGTCGGGTTGAACACGCTGATCCAGCGCCGCACCCCGGGTCCGCTGCTCGGCCGGGTCGCCGCCGCCTCGGAGGCGCTGATCAGCGGCCCGCAGGCGATCTCGATCGGCACCGGCGCGCTGCTGGTCGGCTTCGTCGACTACCGGCTGCTCTTCGTGGTGATCGCGGTGGTGATGACGATGGCGGCCGGATACCTCTGGGCGGGTCGGGGGCTCTCCGCGCCGCCCGCCACGGGTACGGCGGCCCGACCCGGCGGGCCAGGGGGCGTGCCGGCTCCCGATGTGATCCTGCCCGACGTTCCACCCGCCTCGGGCGTGCCCGCCGTGGCGCCGATCGGCGACGGCGTGACCGCCGACCCGGTCAGGCCGCCGGTGCTGCCGGCCGACGGCCGGTCCTCGGAGGCGTCGCCGACCCCGGGACGCCGGCCCCGCTGAGTGACGCGCGGACGGCGGTGGGCCGCGCCGGGCCCACCGCCGACCGGGTCAGCTTCCGGCGAGCGCGGCCAGGTGCTTCTTGACGTCGACGATCGACGGGTTGGTCAGCGCCGAACCGTCGTCGAAGCGCACCGTCGGTACGGTCTGGTTGCCGCCGTTGACGCTCATCACGTACTCCGCGGCGGCCAGATCCTGCTCGATGTCCACCACCGTGTAGCCGATGCCCTCCCGGTCCAGCTGTGACTTGAGCCGGTGGCAGTAGCCGCACCAGGACGTGGAATACATCGTCAACATCGTCGAGACCTCCGCGGTGCTCAATCGTTCCCAGCCAGGCCCGGCCGGTTCGGCCCCGGTCGGACGTTGGATCGGACGGGTTGTCGATCACACAGGCTAAAGGTGCAACGTCGGGAGGGGCTGCCATGATTCCTACCTGTGGCGGCTGACTCTCGCGTGGAACGGATCCTGGCCGGACTCGACCCGGAACAGCGCACCGCGGTGACCGCTCCGGCCGGGCCGGTCTGCATTCTGGCCGGCGCCGGCACTGGCAAGACCCGGGCGATCACGCACCGGATCGCGTACCGGGTGACGGCGGGAGAGGTCGCCGCCCGGCATGTGCTCGCGGTCACCTTCACCGCCCGGGCCGCCGCCGAGCTGCGGGCCCGGCTCGGCGCGCTCGGCGTACCGGGGGTGCAGGCGCGGACGTTCCACGGTGCCGCGCTGCGCCAGGTGCGGTACTTCGCGTCCCGGCTGCTCGCCGGCCGGGAGATGCCCGAGCTGCTGGACAGCAAGGTCCGGCTGGTCACCCTGGCCGCCGCCCGGGCCGGGCTGCGCACCGACCGGGCCGCCGCGCGGGACCTGGCCGGCGAGATCGAGTGGGCCAAGTCGTCCCTGGTCGAGCCGGGGGAGTACGTGGTGGCGGCGGCCAAGGCGCTGCGCGAGACGCCGCACGATCCGGCAAAGGTGGCCGAGGTCTACGCCGGCTACGAGAAGGTCAAACGCGCCAACGGTGTGATCGACTTCGAGGACATGCTCCGGGCGGCGGTGTGGGGGATCGAGGAGCACCCGGACGTCGCGGAGCAGATCCGGGCGCAGTACCGGCACTTCGTCGTCGACGAGTACCAGGACGTCAACCCGCTCCAGCAGCGCCTGCTCGACGCCTGGCTGGGCGGCCGGGACGACCTGACCGTGGTCGGCGACGCCAGCCAGACGATCTACTCGTTCACCGGTGCCACCTCGGCGTACCTGATCGACTTTCCCCGGCAGCGCCGGGACGCTGTGGTGGTCCGGCTGGTCCGGGACTACCGCTCGACCCCGCAGGTGGTCGGGCTGGCCAACGCGGTGATCAAGCAGGCCCGGGGTGCCGAGGCGCGGCTGCGGCTGGAACTGGTCGGGCAGCGACCGCCGGGTGCCGAGCCGGACCTGCGGATCTTCCCGGACGAGCCGGCCGAGGCCGCTGCGGTGGCGGTGCGCTGCCGTGACCTGATCGCCGCCGGTACGCCGGCCCGGGAGATCGCCGTGCTGTTCCGGACCAACGCGCAGTCCGAGGCGTACGAGAAGGCGCTGGCCGAGGCGGAGGTGCCGTACCAGGTCCAGGGCGCCGAACGCTTCTTCGAGCGGGCCGAGATCCGGCAGGCGCTGGTCGCGCTCCGCGCCGCGACCCGGTCGACGCCCGGGGACATGCCGCTGGTCCCGGCCGTGGTCGAGGCGCTGTCCGCGGTCGGCTGGGCGCCCGACCAGCCCCCGCCGGGCGGCGCGGCCCGGGAGAGCTGGGAGGCGCTGGCCGCCCTGGTACAGCTCGCCGAGGAGTACGCCGCCACCCCGGTCGTGCTGCCGATCGGCGAGGCGGCCAGCGTGGAGCGGCCGGTGACGCTGGCGGACTTCTGCGCCGAGCTGTCCCGGCGGGCCGCCGCGCAGCACGTGCCGACGGTCGAGGGCGTGACGCTGGCCTCCCTGCACTCGGCGAAGGGGCTGGAGTGGGACGCGGTCTTCCTGGTCGGGCTCTCCGACGGCACGCTGCCAACCAGCTACGCCAAGACCGTCGAACAGGTGGAGGAGGAGCGCCGGCTGCTCTACGTCGGGGTGACCCGGGCCCGCCAGTGGCTCTGGTTGTCGTACGCCTCGGCGCGCTCGCCCGGGGGCCGGGCCCGGCGGCCGTGCCGGTTTCTGCCCCAGTTCGACCGTTCCGGCGGTGGACGCACCGTCGAGGCGCCCGGCGGCAGTCGGAAACCCGACCGTCGACGTACCCAGGTCCTCTCCTGCCGGGTCTGCGGGGCGACCCTGCTGGCCGGCGCGGACCGCAAACTCGGCCGCTGCGCCACCTGCCCGTCCGATCTGGACTCCGAACTCCTCGACCGGCTGCGTGACTGGCGGGCCCGGGTCGCCGGGGCGCAGAAGGTGCCCGCGTACGTGGTCTTCACCGACGCCACCCTGCTCGCGCTGGCCGAACGCCGCCCCAGCCGCCCGGCGGAACTGCTGGCCATCGCCGGGATCGGCCCCCGCAAGGTCGCCCTGTACGGCGACGCCGTGCTCGCCCTGATCGACGGCGTCCGGGTCGACGACGTGCTGCTGACGGCGGAGCCGACCGAGCCGGCGCCGGGCTGAGCCGAGGGGTCATCGGCGGGCGTCAGAAGAAAGTTGCGAGATCTCGCCGTAATTCGTTTGCCCTCGTGCCCGGAGGAGGAATAGCCTCATGGCACACCTCGCGAGCGGCGGCTTTCTGGCTGCTCAAGAGGGGGATGAGTCCGATGTTGGCGACGAGCGAGAGTCAGGAGGTGGCCCCAATGGGGACGACCTATGTCACCCAGCGACCGTGGGCGCTGCCTGCTGCCCCAGCTCCGGTGTCAGAGGTCGGCTGCATGCTGATCACTGAACTCCTCCAGCACTCGCAGGCGCACCAGGCCCTGATCCAGGCCGAGCTGGTTCAGGCCCCCGCGTCCGCGCAGCGCCAGGGGACCAATGGATTCACGGGCAATGGCATCCGCGTCGGCGTCAAGCGGATGGATGTCAGCGGGGTTCCACCTCGAGGGAGACCGGTCTAACACAGACCAGCCGGCTCACCTCGAGGCCGCGGACCCCGTACACCGGGATCCGCGGCCTTAGTCATTTCCGCACTGCCGAAGTAAGTCGGAACAGCGATCTACGAGATCGAAACGAGAGAGAGGTGACCGGGCGATGAGTCTGGCGTTGGCCCCCCTCGACGCGAACGTCGAGCTGGAGGCGAACCTGCCCTGCCGGAAGTTCGACCCCGACCTGTGGTTCGCCGACTCGCCTGCCGAGCTGGAGCTGGCCAAGTCGCTCTGCGGGGACTGCCCGCTGCGCGTCGAGTGCCTCGCCGGTGCGGTGGAGCGGGAGGAGCCGTGGGGCGTCTGGGGCGGCGAGATCTTCGAGCGTGGCGCGGTCGTTCCGCGCAAGCGGCCCCGTGGTCGCCCGCGCAAGGAGGACGTCGCCCGTGACGCGGCGCTGCGGGTCGAGGCCCAGGCGCGGCTGGCGGCCAGTGGCCTTGCCGAGTCGCGCAGTGCGGTCCGGTTGGCGGCCTGACATGAACCCGATCCGTACGAACGCCGGTCTGGTATCGGCGCCGGATACCGCGATGGCCGCGGTGTCGAAAACCATCACTGCCATGCCCATCCGAGACGGAGCCACCAAGATGCATCTCATCCACGAAGCGTTGTCACGGGCTCGAATGCGCCTGCCTCAGGCCGGTCGTAGCACCACGAGCACTGAGGCAACCCGATCCGCCCGCACCATCGCGCTGGAGGCCCGTCGCCGGGCCGCCCGCGAGCTGGGCATCCTGTGAGCCGTCGGCCGAGGCCGTCGGTAGGTAACCGAATCTGACATCCACACAGCCGGGCCGGTCCCGGCGGGGGTACGCCCTCCGCCGCGACCGGCCCGGCGTTGTTATGCGACTGCCGGTCAGGCCACCGGGGCGAACCCGGGCAGCCAGCGCTCCACGATGCCCCGGTAGGGCGCCTTCGCCTCCAGCTGGCAGAGCACCCCGATCGAACCGAGCGTCACCCGGTGGATCAGCAGATACGACGGCGGCAGGTTGAGCTGCCGCGAGAGCTGGTACGCCGGGGAGCGCGGATTGGCCAGCCGGGCCGCCTCGACCCGCAGCCACGCCCGGGTGAACTGGAACTCCTCGACCGAGAGCGGTTGCAGGATCGGCATCAGGAAGTCGAGTACCGCCTGGGCGTCGATCGGGGAGTCGAGCCGGATGAAGCCCTCCTCGCGCAGCCCGGCGACCACCGCCTCGGCGTCACCGGCCAGGGCGAGCCGGACCAGCCGGCCGATCGGCTCCGGGTGCCCACCGGGCAGCCGGGCCACCGCGCCGAAGTCGATCACGCCGAGCCGCCCGTCGGGCAGCAGCCGGAAGTTGCCGGGGTGCGGGTCGGCGTGCAGCAGCCCGGCGCGCATCGGCGCCGAGAAGTGCAGGGTGGCCATCAGCCGGCCGGCCTGGTCCCGGTCGGTCTCGGATCCCGAGTCGATGATCGCTGACAGCGGGGTGCCCTCGACCCAGTCCGTGACCAGCACCCGGGGCGCGGCCGCGACCACGCCGGGGACGAAGATCTCCGGATCGTCGGCGTACGCGGCGGCGAAGACCCGCTGCGACTCCGCCTCGAGCTCGTAGTCCAACTCCTCGCTGATCCGCTCGCGCAACTCGCTGAGCAGCGGTTTGATGTCCAGGCCGGGCTGGATCGCCCGGAACATGGCACCGAGCCGGGAGAGCTGCTTCAGGTCGGAGAGCAGCGCCGGGCCGGCGCCCGGGTACTGCACCTTGACCGCGACCGGTCGACCGGCCGGGGTCGGCGTACCCGTCTTGGCCGCCGCCTTCGCGCCGCGCCGCCGGACGGCCGGCGTGCCGCCGCCCTCGACCTTCCAGATCGCCCGGTGCACCTGGCCGATGCTGGCGGCGGCAGCCGGCTTGTCGTCGAACTCCACGAACAACGACCGCCAGTCCGGCCCGAGCTGCTCGGCGAGCACCTTGTGCACGCTGGCCGCCGGCAGTGGCGGGGCCGCCTCCTGGAGTTTGGTCAACGCCTGCCGGTACGGCGCCGCGACCTCCTCGGGCAGGGCCGCCTCGAACACGGACAGCGCCTGTCCGAACTTCATCGCCCCGCCCTTGAGCTGGCCCAGCACGCTGAAGAGCTGCTCGGCGGTGCGTTGCTGGATCTCGTTGGAGATCACCTCGGAGGCGAGGCCGGTGACCCGCTTGCCCACGCCGAGGACGGTCCGGCCAGCGAAGCCGAGCGGCAGAGCGGCGAGCTTGGCGGTCCGGGAGACGGCGCGGCGCGGGATGTCGGTCACCAGATCATTGTTACCGACTCGACGAGATCCGGTCCGCCGTCAGCGGGTGGCTCAGGCCACGTCCTGGTCGCCGTCGACCGGCCACCGCCCGATCCGGGCGGCGGAATCCGCCCCACCGTCCCCCGGCGTACCCGGCTGGGCGCGGCCGTCGCGCTGGTCCGGTGTTCGTGCGACCCGGTGCAGTTCCGCCCGGCTGGGCGGTTCCGCCGCTCCGGGAGCACCGCCGGTCTCCGCGGGCGGCGGACAACGTCGGGCGGTTCAGCCGGAGAGGGATTCAGTCGGGACCCGGGTCCGGGGATCCGGGTGGGGTTTCCGGAGCACGTGGGGCGCGACGGGGCGGCGTTCCGCGCCGACGCGCGGTGCAGCCACATGCCGGGTGCGGCGGCCAGGTGCGGCGGCGCAGCCGACCGGCACCGGTCACCTCGACCGCCCCGCCGACCGTCTCCGGGGTACCGCCGTCGAGGAAGGTGAGGACCTCGCCGACCGCGTAGCCGACCGCCGTGACCAGGGTCGCGGTGAGGCAGGGCTCCTGGCCGTCACCGCCGGCCAACTGGGCGGCGAGGCCGGGCCAGCCCGGGTCGCGGTCCTGCCGGTGCAGGTCGACGCAGTTCAGGCAGGGTGATCCGGCGGCCCGGACCAGCGGGCCGACGACCGGGACGCCGTCGCGCATGGTCAGCAGCAGGTGCGCCTGCCGGTGCTGGGCGTAGCCGGCGGCGAGCAGTCCGGCGGGGCGGTCCGCCCCGACCTGGACCACCAGGTCGGCACGACCGCGCCGGACGGGTCGGGTCGCGGTGCCGGGGGCGGCCCGGGCGATCGCGTCCGCGACGGCGGCGGCGCTCGGCCGGCGTACGTCGGTGGCCAGCAGCCCGCTGCCGGTGGTGTCCGCCGGCCGGACCCGGCCCCGCAGGTCCGGGTGCACCTGTCCGACGCCGGCCTGGGCCAGGGTCACCGCCACCGGGGCGGCGAGCCGGCCCAGACCGGTCACCACGATCCGGGCCGCGGCCCGCCGCCGGAGCAGTTGGGCGGGGGTGCCGGGCGAGTCCCGGCCGTGCAGGGCGAGCGCCGCCGCCTCGGCGGAGAGTCGCTGCCGGGCCGGCTCGGGTAGGTCGGTGGGGAGCAGGGTGTGCGCGGCGACCACCAGGCCGGCGGCGCGCAGGGTGTCGATCAGGGTACGGGCGTCGTCGCGGGACACGTTGATCGTGACGGCGTGGTCCAGGACGGCACGCTCGCTGCGGCTGCCGTCGAGCAGGTCGAGCAGCCGGGCGGCGGCCGGATTGGCGACCTCGAGCAGGACCGCGCGACGGGGGTCGAGGCCGAGTTGCAGGGTGTGCCGGTCACGCCAGAGTCGGGCGAGGCCGGGCAGCAGGGTGGGGCGGGGCAGCACGGTTCTGGTCATGGGGCAACACGCTGTCACCGCCCGGGTGCGGGCAGGCGGCGGTTGTCCACAGCGGGTGGACGCTGTGCACTGCCCTATCCACAGGATCTGGGGTGTTATCCACAACCCACGGGTAACTTTTGTCGCCGCGCGGACATCACAGCGGGTGTCCGCAGCGCGACAGTGAAAGCGGGAAGGGGTGGCGTCAGGCCACCCCTTCCCGCAGTTCCGCGTACTTCTCGATGATCAGACCTTGGCCTTGCCGAGGATCCGGTTGACGGTCGTGCCACAGACCGGGCACTTGCCCTTGGCCATGTTCATGCCCGTCTTGGAAACCTCGACGTTGCCCTCGAAGTCACGCTTTTCCTTGCACTTCACGCAGTACCCGTTGTAGGTCTGGGCCTTCTCGGCCACGGTGCCCTCCTCGTCTCATCCGCCGGCTCTCGCGAGCCTGACGTGCGCCCGGCGGCGGGCGGCCACGTAGGCGCCAGCGCTGGGGTTTCTCCGCGGTCACCGATGTGACCGCCGGTCCGCGGACCCTACCCAGTTCTGGGCAGTTCCATGTCAGCGATCTGTCGACACTGTGAGGAAGCCGACGCCCAGAGTGTGCATGCCGGAATAGGTCGGATAAGTCAGTTTCGCAGGGACACGCCGGATGAACCGCGTCAGATCGCTGATCGGGGGGTGCCTGGCGGGACCGGGGGATGATCGTTTACCGTTGCCTCCGGCGCTCGGCCGTACGCCTCCGCAGAGCCCGGAACCGGCTGATCATGGGTACGCAGACGATCACCGCAATGAATTTTTTCCGGACGGTTCACCGCCAACTGGTATTTTTCCGGCGGCTATCTGCGGGTTGACTCTTGCGGTGACCTGGTCAGTACGCATTAGTTTTCCATCGTGAACGAAACCCGGGGCTGCGCGGGCCGCTAATGGCGGGGTTGCGGAAGCCGGTCGTCGAGGTACGGCGCAGTCAGCGTCGGCGCCGGACGGTGTCCGCGTACCGGGACGGCGAGCGGGTCGTGGTGCTGATCCCCGACCAGTTCTCCCGCGCCGAGGAGACCGAGTGGGTGGACCGGATGCTCGCCCGGCTCGCGGCCCGGGAGGAGCGGCTCGGACGTTCCGACGAGGAGTTGCTGCTCCGGTCCCGCCGGCTGATCGACCGCTACCTGAGCGAGCACGGCCGGATGGCGGTACCGGCCAGCGTCCGGTGGGTGACGAACCAGAACGGCCGGTGGGGCTCCTGCACCCCGGCCGACCGGACGATCCGGATCTCGCACCGGATCCAGGAGATGCCGGACTGGGTGATCGACTACGTGCTGCTGCACGAGCTGACCCACCTCGTCGTGCCCAGTCACAACGCGCGGTTCTGGGAACTGGTCGGGCGCTATCCGAAGACGGAACGGGCCCGGGGCTACCTGGAGGGCGTCGCGGCGACCGCCGGGATCGTCCTGCCGGACTGAGCCCGTACCGGTGCGGCCGCGCGGGGTGCCGGGCCCGGCAGGTCGGTAAGGTCGGCGGGTGACCCGCCGTCTGATCGTGGTGATGCTCGGCCCCGTCGCCTGGTCGCCGCCCGGGACCGATCCGGCCCGCTGGCGGGCCGCGCTCGCCGAGGACGTGGTCGACCTGGTTGCCACCCTGGCCGAGGTGGAGCCGGCGATCGCCACCACCGCGCCCGACCGCCCGCTGGCCGAGGCCGTCGCCTGGCCCGGCATGCCGGTGTACGACCTGCCGGCCAACCGGGTCGGTGCCGCGCTGGACGCGGCGGCCCGGGACGGCTACGACCAGGCCGCCGTGCTGGTCGCCGACGCGCCCGACGTGCCCGGCCTGATCCTCGGCAAGCTGCTCCGCCCGCTGACCAGCCGTCGGATCGCGGTCGCCCCGGCGACGAATCCCGGTCCCGGGCTGCTCGGCCTGGCGGCCCGGCTACCCGTGCCGGACTGGCTGCCGGAACTCGACCTGGATACCGCCGAGGTCGACCAGGTGCGTGCCGCCGCGCCGCGACCGGCCGAGGTGGCGGTGGCCCCGGGCTGGCGCCGGCTCCGTACCCCGGCCGACCTCGCGACCCTCGATCCTGCGGTCGAGGGCTGGGACACCACCCGGGTGCTGCTCGGCGGCTGACCTCACCCCCGAAGGCGTGGGCCAGCCACGTCTCACGCCCCGAGGGCCGCGTGGGTCAGTCACTCCTCGCGCCCTGGAGCGTCGGTCACTCCGGGTCGCGCCGCTCCGAGCCTGGATCGGGTTCACCGGAGTCGCCCTCGGATTCCGGTGTGCCGAAGTCGAAGTCGTCCAGGTCGCCGAGGTCGAGTTGGGACCGGGCGAAGGTGTCCGGGTCGGCGAAGTCCTCCTCGGCGGGGAGCAGGTCCGGGTGTCCCCAGAGCGCGTCCCGGCCGGCGATGCCCCGGTGCTCGCTGAGCGCCGCCCAGAGCGCGGCGGCCTCCCGCAGCCGGCGGGGTCGCAGCTCCAGTCCGACCAGCGCGGCGAAGGTCTGCTCGGCCGGACCACCGGCGGCCCGGCGCCGGCGGAACGCCTCGGCGAGCCGGTTCACGTTCGGCAGCCGCTCGGCGGCGGCGGTGTCGACGACGTGGCACACCCAGCCCTCGACCAGGGCGAGCGTGGTCTCCAGCCGAGCCAGCGAGGCCTTCTGCGCCGGAGTGTCCTCCGGGGTGAAGATGCCCTCCACGGAGAGCGCCTGCACCGACTCCGGATTCATCGGGTCGAGCCGGCCCATCGCCTCCTCGATCGCCTCCCGGTTCACCGTGATGCCGGTGGCGTACATCTCGACGGTGGTCAGGACGTGGCCGCGCAGCCACGGTACGTGCTGGAAGAGTCGCTGGTGGGCGGCCTCGCGCAGGGCGACGTAGAGGCGTACCTCGTCCTCGGGGAGTTCGAGGCCCTCGCCGTACGCCCGGATGTTTGCCGGCAGCAGCGCGGCCGTGCCGGCCGGGCCGAGCGGCAGGCCGATGTCGCCGGCCGAGAGCACCTCGGCGGCGAGCGAGCCGAGCGCCTGCCCGAGCTGGCCGCCGAAGAGCGCCCCGCCCAGCGTGGTCAGCATCGACTGCATCGGGCCGAGCTGCGACCGGGCCTCCGGCGGCACCAGGTCGCCCATCGCGGCCACCATCCGCCCGGCCACCGGGTCGCAGAGCTTCTTCCAGACGTCCAGCGTCTTGTAGATCCACTCGTTCCGGTTCCACGCGACCGAGCTGCGGATCCCGGAGGGGTGTGCCGAGGTCGGATCGAGCCACAGGTCGGCCAGCCGGAGCGCCTCCTCCACGGCGTTGCGCTCGTACGGAGTCACGGCCGGATCGCCGGCCGAGGAGAGCTGGCTGGCCGCGACCTGGCGGGCCAGGTCCCAGTTGACCGGGCCGCTGCCCGGCGCGGCGAGCAGCTGCTGCAGCTGCGCCATGAACTGCTGCATCTGCTGCGGGTCGTTGGGGTCGGGCGGCTGGCCACCCGGCAGGGCGAAGCCGAACGGAATATCAGGCACCCGTCCACGGTACGCGCGCCAGGGGGTGCGCCGCCCGCCCAGGTGTCACGCCGAGGGCGAACCTGGGGGTTCACTGACCGGCCCGGAGGTGCCTTCTGGGTACGCTTGGCGGCCATGAGACGTCGCGGTGTCACGGTTCTGCTCGGCGCGGTGATCACCGCCCTGCTCAGTGTCGGCGTGCTCGCCGCCCCGATCCCGTACGTCGTGCTCGGTCCAGGGCCGACGGTGGACACGCTGGGCCGGCAGGACGACAAAGAGGTGATCCAGGTTTCCGGCCGGGAGACCTCGACGTCGGCCGGACAACTCCGGCTGACCACGGTCGGCGTGCAGCCCGACGTCAAGCTGCTCTCCGCGATCGCCGGCTGGTTCTCCTCCGACGAGGCCGTGGTGCCGTACGAGTTGATCTACCCGCCGGGGCAGACCCAGCAGCAGGTGGAGGAGCGCAACGCGGAGGACTTCGCCGCCTCGCAGACCAGCGCCGAGACCGCGGCGCTGCGCGAGCTCGGCTATCCGGTGCAGGTCGTGGTCAAGGCCGTCACCGCGGGTGCCCCGTCGGAGGGGATCCTCAAGGTGGGTGACGTGATCACCTCGGTCGACGACAAGCCGGTGGTGGTGGCGAGCAGCCTCACCGACCTGATCCGGGCCCGCCCGGCCGGCTCGGCGCTGAAGATCGGCTATACCCGGGACGGCAAGCAGGCCACCGCGACCATCGTCAGCGCCGCCACCGACAACAACCCGCCGCGGATCGGCGTGGAGATCGAGCAGCGGCAGCCGCACCCGTTCGAGCTGAAGATCGACCTGGGGGACATCGGCGGGCCGAGTGCCGGGCTGATGTTCGCACTCGGCATCATCGACAAGATCCGGACCGAGGACCTGACCGGCGGAAAGATCATCGCTGGCACCGGCACCATCAACGACCTGGGTGAGGTCGGCCCGATCGGTGGTATCCCACAGAAGCTGGTTGGCGCGAAGAAGGCGGGCGCGAAGTATTTCCTGGTACCGGCCGGCAACTGCGAGGAGGCCGTCCGCAACGCCCAGTCGGGGCTGCCGATGGCCCGGGTCGGGACCCTCGACGAGGCGCTGAGCGCACTGGAGACGATCAGCGCCGGGGGCGAGCCGCCGAAGTGCTGAATCGTCGCGCAGCGTCAGGGTCGGGCTACTGTCCGGCGCCGATGTGACCGCTCCGGCGACCGCGAGTCCCGCCCGGTTGACCGGTCGTTGCCGGCTGCCCCGACGGGGGACCGATCGGACTCAGGAATACCCCGTAGTCTAGGTGCTCTGATCAGAGCCGGTCATTGCCGAAGGTGCGGAGCCAACAGTGGTCATGCGTAGCAGCCCCCTACCAAGAATGAGTCGACGCGGTCGCGTCACGGTCGGCGTACTCCTCGGGGTGTTCCTGCTCCTCACCCTGCTCGGCTGGGGCGTGCAGGCGTGGACCGACTGGCTCTGGTTCGACGAGGTGCAGTACACCCGGGTCTTCAGCGGAGTGCTGGTCACCCGGATCCTGCTCTTCGTCGGGATCGGTCTGGCCATGGCCCTGCTGGTCGGCGGCAACATGTGGCTGGCCTACCGACTGCGGCCGGTGCTCCGGCCGAATTCGCCGGAGCAGGTGACCCTGGAACGTTACCGTTCGGTGCTGGCGCCCCGGATCGGCACCTGGCTGGTCGCGATCGGGGTGATCGTCGGACTCTTCGCCGGTCTCTCCGCACAGACCCGTTGGGGTCAGTGGATGCTATTCCGCAACTCGCAGAGCTTCGGCATCGAGGACCCGGAATTCAAGATCGATATCGGGTTCTACGTCTTCCAGTTCCCGTTCCTGCGCTATCTGCTCGGCGTCGGCTTCACCGCCGTGGTGCTGGCCGTGATCGGCTCGCTGGCGATGCACTACATCTTCGGCGGGGTCCGGCTACAGGGCGTCGGCGACCGGATGACCAGCGCCGCCCGGGCCCACCTGACCACGCTGGTCGCGGTCTTCGTGCTGCTCAAGGCGCTGGCGTACGTGCTCGACCGGCGGGCGATGCTGCTGGAGTTCAACGAGGGCGTCAACCTGTACGGCGCCGGCTACGCCGACATCAACGCGCTGCTGCCGGCCAAGGAGATCCTGGCGTACATCTCGGTGGTGGTCGCGCTGGCGATCATCCTCTTCTCCAACGCCTTCATCCGGAACCTGGTCTGGCCCGGCATCTCGCTCGCCCTGCTCGGCATCTCGGCCGTGGCGATCGGCGGCATCTACCCGTGGGCGGTGCAGACCTTCGAGGTCAAGCCGAGTGTCAAGGACAAGGAAGCCGCGTACATCGAGCGGAGCATCACGGCCACCCGGGACTCGTTCGGGCTCGCCAACACCGTGATGGCGCCGTACAACGCGGCGAACCTGAAGCCGCCGGAGTCGCTGGCCACCGACACCTCGGTGGTGCCGAACATCCGGCTGCTGGACCCGCAACTGGTCTCCGAGACCTACACCCAGCTCCAGCAGGTGCGCGGCTTCTACGACTTCGGCCCGAAGCTCGACATCGACCGTTACCAGGTCAACGGCGAGACCCAGGACTACGTCGTCGGGATGCGGGAGATCAACTACCTGGAGCTGACCGACCAGCAGAGCAACTGGATCAACCGGCACACCGTCTTCACCCACGGGTACGGCCTGGTTGGCGCGCCCGCCAACCAGGTGGTCTGCGGCGGGCAGCCGTACTTCGTCTCCGGCTTCCTCGGTGAGCGCGCCGAGGAGGCGTGCTCCTCGTCGACCGAGACGATCCCGGCCACCCAGCCGCGGATCTACTACGGCGAGCAGATGGACGGCAGCGACTACGCGATCGTCGGGCAGACCGAGGGGAACAACCCGGTCGAGTTCGACCGGCCGACCGGCCGGGACGGTGGCGAGCAGTACTACACCTACACCGGCTCGGGCGGGGTCGAGATCGGCTCCTTCGGGCGCCGGCTGCTCTACGCGATCAAGGAGCAGGAGCCGAACTTCGTGCTCTCCGGCGCGATCAACGACAACTCCAAGCTGCTCTACGTGCGTAACCCCCGGGAGCGGGTGGAGAAGGTCGCGCCGTTCCTCACCCTGGACGGCGACCCCTACCCGGCGGTGGTCGGCGGGCGGATCCAGTGGATCATCGACGGCTACACCACGGCGGCCACCTACCCGTACGCGGAGCAGGTGAATCTCCAGGAGCAGACCGCCGACGAGCTGACCGGGCTGGGCACCTTCGAACTCGCCCGGGAGGACGTCAACTACATCCGGAACTCGGTGAAGGCGACCGTCGACGCGTACGACGGCACGGTGAACCTCTACGAGTACGACGAGACCGACCCGGTGCTGAAGGCCTGGAACAAGGCGTTCGGCGGCGACCTGGTGAAGCCGAAGTCGGAGATCCCGGCCGACCTGGCGGCACACTTCCGCTACCCGGCCGACCTGTTCAAGGTGCAGCGCAACCTGCTGGCGAAGTTCCACGTCACGGACCCGTCCGAGTTCTTCTCCGGGCAGGACTTCTGGGAGGTGCCGAACGCGCCGGACGCGCCGGACTCCGGTGAGAAGCAGCCGCCGTACTACCTCTACACCCAGTTGCCGGGGCAGGAGGCGCCACGCTTCCAGCTCACCTCGGCGGTCACCCCGGCCGGCCGGCAGAATCTCGCCGCGCTGATCAGCGGGTCGTACCTGAACGGCCAGCCCCGGTTGGAGGTGCTGGAACTGCCCGACCAGACGGCGGTCTCCGGGCCGGTCCAGGTGCACCAGAAGATGACCAACAACGCCAACATCCGGCAGGAACTCAACCTGCTCTCCTCGAACCAGGCCCAGGTGCAGTACGGCAACCTGCTCTCGCTGCCCTTCGGTGACGGCATGCTCTATGTCGAGCCGGTCTACGTGAAGAGCAACCAGACGAACGCCTATCCGCTGCTGCAACGGGTGCTGATCTCGTACGGCGACGGCGGCCAGTACGTCGTGCTGGCGAACAGCCTCGAAGAGGGCATCAAACAGCTCGTCGAGCAGGGCAAGAAGGCCGCCCCGACGACGCCGACACCACCACCGCCACCGACCGACGGCGGCACGAACCCGACGCCCAGCCCGACGGCACCACCGGCGGACACCAATCCGCAGCTCACTCCGGAACTGGCCGCCGCGGCGAGCAAGGTGCAGGCCGCGATCGTCGAGGTGAAGGCCGCCCAGACCGCCGGTGACTTCGAGCGGTACGGGCGCGCGCTGAAGGCGCTCGACGACGCGATGACCGAGTTCCAGAACGCCCAGCGGGCGGCGACCGGCAACCGGGCACCGGGCGGGTCTCCGGCCCCGGCCGGCTCACCGGGGGCGAGCGGCGGCACACCCAGCCCGCCACCGGCGTCTCCGAGCGGCTGACCAGGTCGTACGCGGCTTCCCGGCGGCGACGGTATGGTCGCCGCCGGGTAGTTCGCCCCCTGTTTTGCGGGGCGTGGGCGGTGTGCGCTAGTGTTAACGAGCCGACGCGGGGTGGAGCAGCTCGGTAGCTCGCTGGGCTCATAACCCAGAGGTCGCAGGTTCAAATCCTGTCCCCGCTACCACAGAACCATCAGTTAGAACCCGGTTCCCGACTATGGGGCCGGGTTCTTGCTTTTCCGAATGTTCTTTCCCTCCGACGCGCGGCGCTCCGGGATTGCGACATCTCGGAGGGCGGCGCCGACCGAGGGCTTTTCAAGTTGGAGTTGAGCCGCAGTTGGGCTAGGGTTCATCCGGCGACGCGGGGTGGAGCAGCTCGGTAGCTCGCTGGGCTCATAACCCAGAGGCCGCAGGTTCAAATCCTGTCCCCGCTACCAGGGAAATCGGCCCCTCGGAGATCATCCGAGGGGCCGTTTCGCGTATGGGTGCAACCAGAAACGTAACCGGCGCTGGTGTAGCTGTCCGTCGGATCAGGCCGCGTCTGTGTCGTCCGGTCGGGCAATGGCGCTGTCGAGGCATACCTGGCCGCGATGACGGAGCTGAGCGTGATACCACCGAGTCATCGTGATGACATGGTGGTATCACGCGGTCCGGGGTTGGTGGACGGGCGCGATCGGCCCGAGTGTCTGCACCGGCAAGCGCCCTGATCGGAGCGGACGGCCTGCGCTGCGAATCAGCAGCGGAGGCAGCTCGCGTTGACGCGGCGTGCCGGCGTGCTTAACTGTTGAGCGATGACGCTGAGCTCGCGCGAGGTTGATCTGTTCGAGCGCTCCAGGGGCCGCTTGGAGGCGATCGCCTACCGCCTGCTGGGCTCGGCGGCCGACGCCGAGGACGCGGTCCAGGACACGTTTCTGCGTTGGCAGGCGGCCGATCGGGAACACATCGAAACGCCCGAGGCGTGGCTGACGAAGGTACTCACCAACGTGTGCCTCAACCAGCTCACGTCGGCGCGGACCAGGCGCGAGACGTATGTCGGGCAGTGGCTACCGGAGCCGGTTCTCGCCGGAGACCGGATGCTCGGTCCGGCCGAGACCGCCGAGCAGCGTGAGCTGGTCTCGATCGCGGTGCTCACCCTCATGGAGCGGCTGTCGGCCAACGAGCGCGTGGTGTACGTGCTGCGCGAGGCATTCGGCTATTCGCACGGCGAGATCGCCCAGATCCTCGACATCACCGAGACGAACTGCCAGCAGATCTACCGGCGGGCCAAGCAACACGTCGCCACCGACCGGACGCGCGTGGAGATCGACGCTGCCGCCGCAGGAAAGATCGTCGAGGAGTTCCTCGCTGCGGCCCGGAGCGGCGACACCGAGCCACTGGTCAGGCTGCTGACCGACGACGCGCTGAGCATCGCCGACGGCGGCGGCCGGGTCCCGGCCCGTGGCACGCCGATCATCGGCGCGCTCGGTATCGCGCGATTCCTGCGGGGCGTGTTCACCCCGACCGACGCCAAGCGGGCGATCTTCCGGAGCATCGTCGGCGGCAGCTTCGCCATGTACGGCGCCGTCGTCAACGGCGGCCCCGCGGTGCTGGTGGTGGCCGGTGACCGGGTGGTCGGTGTGATGGCGCTCGACCTGACGCCCGACGGCGTGGCTGCCATCCATACCCAGGCCAACCCCGACAAGCTGGAACGCATCACGCGGCACTGGGCCGCATCCGAGCACGGGGAGCCACTCGCCACCGACTGGTGACCCAGGTTACAAGCAACTCCTGTCAGGGATCGCGGCGCTGTCCGGTTCAGGAAGCGAGCAGGCCACACCAGACAGGAGGCGGAACATGAAGCACCGCATCGTCGTCCTCGGGGCCGGATATGCCGGAGCCCACGCCGCCGGGCGTCTCGCCCGGCGACTGCACTCCGACGACACCGAGATCACCCTGGTCAACGCCGAACCGGAGTTCGTCGAGCGGATCCGGATGCACCAGCTCGCGGCCGGGCAGGACCTGCGGCGCCGGCCATTGCGGGACGTCTACGCGGGTACGGGTGTCGCGGTGCGACCGGCGTGGGTCACCGCCGTCGATGTCGACCGCAAGACCGTCGATCTCGTCGACCAGCACGGCGCCGACGGGATCGGGTACGACACCCTGGTTTACGCCCTCGGCAGTACCGCCGCCGACGACAGTGTTCCCGGGGCCGCCGAGCACGCCTACCACGTCTCCGGCGAACAGGGTGCGCTGCGGCTGCGCGAGCGGCTGCACGACCTCGCCGCGGGCGGGACCGTGCTGGTGGTCGGCGGTGGCCTTACCGGCATCGAGGCAGCCACCGAGATCGCCGAGAGCAGGCCGGACCTCGACGTCGCGATCGCCGCCCGCGGTGGCGTCGGCGACTGGCTGAGTGACAAGGCCCGGCGACACCTGCGCACGGTTTTCGACCGGCTCGGCATCACCGTCCACGAGCACACCGACATCACGCGCGTGGACGAGACCGGCGTACTCACCGGCGCCGCCGGGCGGATCCCGGCCCAGGTGACCGTGTGGACAGCGGGCTTCGCCACGCACCCGATCGCCGCCGCCACCACCCTGGAGGTCGCCGCCACCGGGCAGATCGTCGTCGACGGCACCATGCGCTCGGTCTCGCATCCCGACGTCTACGCCGTCGGCGACGCCGGGATCGCCCAGGGAGCGGGCGGCAAGCCACTGCGGATGTCCTGTGCCTCGGGGATCCCGATGGCCTGGCAGGCCGCCGACGCCATCGCCGCGCGCCTGACCGGTCGGCAGGTTCCGGAGAAGACGATCGGCTACTTCCTGCAGTGCATCAGCCTCGGCCGCCGCGACGGCATCATCCAGTTCGTGACCCCCGACGACCAGGCCAAGCCGTCCGCCATCACAGGCCGGCCGGCCGCCCGGATCAAGGAGTTCGTCTGCGCGGGCGCGGCCTGGAGCATCGCCCACCCGACGGTCATGGTGCCGACCCGCCGTCGTCATGTCAGCGCGACCGTCGAGACCGAGGTACTCCCGGTAACTGCCCGCTGAGCCACCCTGCTCGGATCGGGCGTCTTCCCCGGCCCTCCAGCGATCATCTGGAGGGCCGGCGCCGAACGCGCCGACTCGCCGAGCGGCGCGATGCCGGCCCGGTCCGGCCGGGCACGTCGCCGGGCGGTTGAGCCGGCTGGCGGACGGTTGGCCGGGCGATGACCGTAAATTGAAAGGGTCGCCTGTTCTGCTCTTCCCACACGTCCGGCCAGCGGGGAGGGGTGCGGTGCTGGGACCACCACCGGGGACGCCGGCGGAACCGACGGGAGGCGGGCGAATGTTGACCGGGCTGGTGCTGGGGGCCGCCGCGATGACCGCCGGGCTGGTGGCCGGGGTGTTCATCCTGTACGCACACACGATCATGCCCGGGCTGGGCCGCACCGACGACCGTACGTTCGTGGGCGCGTTCCAGGCCGTCGATCGGGCGATCATCAACCCGTGGTTCATGTCCTGCTTCTTCGGGGCGCTGGTCCTCACCGGTGTCTCCGCCGCCCTGCACCTGCGGGCGGACGGGCACGGCGGGCTGCCGTGGATCGCCGTCGCGTTCCTGCTCTACCTGATGGTGGTCGTGATCACGCTGACGGTGAACGTACCGCTGAACGACGCGATCAAGGCAGCCGGCGACCCGGACCGGATCGCCGACCTCGCCCGGGTACGCCGGGACTTCGGCGAGGCGAGGTGGCGGGCGTGGAACCTGGTCCGCGTCGTACTCAGCTCCACGGCGTTCGGCTGCCTGCTCGTCGCGCTCGTCATGTACGGCCGTCGGCGCTGATTCCCCGGCATCCCGGCGAGCGGGCGTCCCGATGATTGGCCGCGTTGCCGGCGGGACTTGCGAGTAGCCCCGAGGATGTAGCCATGGAGATTTTCCGGAACTGGTGGGTCCGCCTGACCGCAGTGCTCGGTACGGCGGCGTTGACAGTGTTCGTACCGGCCGTGGCCTGGGCGTCGAGCGGGCCCGGCGAGATGGTACTGGAGGCGGCCCGGGGGCGCCGGGCCCGGGGCAGCTTCGGGATCTGGGGGCTGGTCTGCTGCCTGATCGTGGTCGGCGTGATCGTCGCCGTCCTGGTCGTCGTGATGCGCAACCGCAGGTCAGGGGGGAAGGGCTGAGCAGCCCAATCGGGTGACCCGACCTGGCGCTCCGGCTGCTCGTCGATCGCCGGGCGGGTCCCTTCCCGGCGGCTCAGCTGGTCAGCGCGGCGTTCGCCTGGCTGATGAAGGACGCCGCGGCCGTACGCGGGGAAGCCCTGCCGAACTGGACGTTCTCGGCCGCCTGGATCAGCAGTTGCTTGACCGTGGCGTGCCCCTTCGGCGGCGGCACCGGAGCCGGTCCGAACTTCTCCGTCATGGTGGTCTCGAAGGCGACCGACTGCTTCATGCTCTCGTCGGTCAGCGACGCCTCCACGGCCCGCCGTACGTCCAGGTTGGCGCTCAGCCCTCGCTCGGTGCCGAGGATCTCGCCGGCCACGGCGTCGTTGACCAGGAAGTCGATGACGTGCACGACGGTCTCCGGATGGCGGGTACCCCGGAAGGCGGCCCAGTAGAGCGAGGCCCGGGCCCACTGCGCGGCCGGCTTGCCGGGATAGCTGACCACCTTGAGCCGGTCCTTGGTGAGCTTCTGCAATTCGGGGAGCTGGTTGGACCAGACGAACGAGGTCGCCGCCTGTCCGGTGGCCACCAGTTGCTTGGTCACGTCACCGCTGTTCGCCGGCTGGGTCACCTGGGCCGGCGGGGCCGCCCCGCGCTCCCGGGCATCCGCCCACAGCTCGAACCAGCGGGCCAGGTCGCTCTCGGTGAAGCCCACCTGCCGGCCCCGGTAGAGTTCCTTGCCCTGGGAGCGCAGCCAGACCCAGAGCGCCTTGTAGTCCGCGGACGGGTCCATGGTGCCGTAGACCTCGCCGTCGGTGCGCTCGGTGATCCGCTCGGCCCACTCCAGATAGTCCTCGTAGGACATCCCGATCTGCGGTTCCGGCAGGTCGTGCCGGTCGAGCAGGCTCTTGTTGTAGATCAGGCCGGGGGTGTTCTCCGCCGCCGCGGCGGCGACCGTACGGCCGGTCACCTGGCTGGACTGGGCGAGACCGGTGGGCAGCTTCCGCATGTCCAGCACGTCGGCCCGGACGTAGTCGGTCAGGTCCAGCAGGATCTTCCGCTGCGCGTACTCGGTGAGGTAGTTGTCGTCGATCTGGAAGATGTCCGGGGCGTTCCCGGCGGCGGCCTCGGTGGAGAGCCGGTCGAAGTAGCCGGCGTTGCCCTGGTAGGTGAACTTGAACGTGACGTCCGGATAGCGCTTGGTGTAGATCGCCAGCGCCTGCTTGGTCAGCTCGGCCCGGCGGTCGCCGCCCCACCAGAAGACGGAGAGTTCGACCTTGTCGTCCTGTGGTGCGGTGTTCTCGGCGGTGCAACCGGAGAGCGCGGTGACGACGACGAGCAGCGCGGCACCCAGACGCCGGCCGAGCCGGCCGGCCGGCGGTCTCTGGGCCACGGGGGAGGGGAGGGGAAGAGGCACGACAACTCCTGACGACACCGGGTCAGCTGTGACGGCAACCGGATCATTTACACAGCCGACCTCGGCGGGTGTCAACGCCCGTACGGGCAAGATCGTCCCAACCGCTGCCCGGAACGGCCCGGGTGTCGGGGTCGGGCCGGCGACCCGGGCCGACTCGGGCCGCACCCGGCCCGGCCCGGCGACCGTGATGTACTTGGGCACGTGGAACTGCTGCATTCGGGCAAGGTCAGGGACGTCTACGCCGACGGCGACGACCTGATCCTGGTCGCCTCCGACCGGGTGTCGGTCTACGACGTGGCGCTGCCGACCCCGATCCCGGACAAGGGCAAACTGCTCACCGCGCTGTCGCTCTGGTGGTTCGAGCAGCTCGCCGACCTGGTGCCCAACCACGTCATCTCGGCCACCGACGTGCCGGCCGAGTGGGCCGGGCGGGCGATCCGGGTCCGCCGGCTGGAGATGATCCCGGTCGAGTGCATCGCGCGGGGCTACCTGACCGGTTCCGGCATCAAGGAATACGACAAGACCGGCGCCGTCTGCGGCGTACCGCTGCCGCCGGGGCTGGTGGAGGCGTCGATCCTGCCCGAGCCGATCTTCACCCCGACCACCAAGGCACCGCAGGGCGAGCACGACGAGGCGATCACCTTCGCCGACGTGGTGGCCAAGGTCGGCGCCGAGACCGCCGAGCGGCTCCGCGAGGTCACCCTCGCGGTCTACCGGCGCGGCGCCGAGCTCGCCGCCGACCGGGGCATCCTGGTCGCCGACACCAAACTGGAACTCGGCTGGGCGCCGGACGGCACCATGGTGCTCGGCGACGAGGTGCTGACCTCCGACTCGTCCCGGTTCTGGCCGGCCGCCTCCTACCAGCCCGGCCGCGACCAGCTCTCCCTGAGCAAGCAGTTCGTCCGGGACTGGGCGGTCGGCACCGGCTGGGACAAGACCGGACCGGCCCCGGAGATGCCGCCGGAGGTCGTCGAGGCCGCCCGGGCCCGCTACGTCGAGGTGTACGAGCGGCTCACCGGCCGCCGCTGGTAGCCGGCACCTCGGCCGGCTGGACGCGTACCGGAAGGTCGTGTGCGGCCAGGAAGCCTGCCACCGCCGCCGACCACGGAAAGCGTTCGGCCTGCCGGCGGGCCGCCGCCCGGCGTTCCGGGCCCGGCCGGCCCGCCAGCTCCAGCACGGCGTCGGCGTAGCCCGGTCCCTCGCCCGGTGCGGCCAGCCCGGCCGGGCCGACCACCTCCGGCAGCGCGCTCTCCGCGCTCGCCACCACCGGGGTACCGCTGGCCAGCGCCTCCAGGGCGGCCAGGCCGAACGTCTCCACCGGCCCCGGCGCCAGCACCACGTCGGCGGTGGCGAGCAGCCGGGCCAGCAGGTCGCGGTCGGCGACGTAGCGCAGGAACCGGACCGGCAGGTCGTCCCGGGCGGCGGTCGCGCGCAGCCGCTCCCGGCGCGGGCCGTCGCCGACCACCACCAGCACCGCGGGTACGCCCCGGTCCCGCAACCCGGCCAGCGCGGCGAGGGACCGCTCGGGCCGCTTCTCCGGCGACAGCCGGCCGCAGTGCAGCAGGAGCAACTCGTCCGGCTCGGCGTAGCCGGCGCGCAGCCGGGGGTCGTACCGGTCCGGCCGGAAGTGGTCGAGGTCGACGCCGAGCGGTACCTGGCGGAGGTTGCCGGCGCCGATCCGCCGGAACTCCGCCGCCGCCCACGAGGTGGTGCAGACGATCTGGTCGTGCCCGGCGACGGTACGCAGGTTGAGCCGGTCGGCCACCCGGCGGAGCTGGCCACCGGGGAGCAGCCGGAGCAGCCCGTCGAGGCTCTCGTGCGACACCATCATGCTGCGTACGCCGTGTCGGCGGGCCCAGGCGCCGGTCCAGCGCAACGTCGTACGGTCGGAGATCTCCAGCCGGTCCGGGCGCAGCTCGCGCAGCAGCCGGGACAGCCGTACCCGGTCGACGATCACCCGGTAGCCGCCCATCCCGGGTACGGGCGGACTGGCCAGTGTGATCACCCGGCCCTGCTCGGTCTGCTCGTCGGTGTCGCGCCGGCCGGGCGTCACCAGCACCGGTTCGTGCCCGGCGGCGGCGTACCCGGCGCCGAGCTGGCGCAGTGCGGTACGCAGCCCGCCCGAACTCTCGGTGATGAAGTTGGCCAGCCGTACGATCCGCACGCCGTCTCCCTGCTCTGTCCGTCGGCGGCCCGAGGTTCCACACCGAAGAGATCGATCCGCTCGCCGCCCTGCCCGGAGGTCACCGGTTTCCCCGTCCAGAGGCCCGGTCACGCGGCCGCCTGCCGCAGCCGGACCAGCAGGCCCGGCCGGGGACTGCCCACCGCCGGCGCCTCGGCGAGTACCGCCGTGTAGTGCCCGATCAGCTCGTCACCGATCGCCGCCCAGGTACGCCCGCGCACCGCGGCGCGCCCCGCCCGGCCGTACTCCGCCCGGCGGTCCGGGTCGGCGACCAGCCCGGCGATCGCGGCGGTGAACGCGTCCGGATCGTCCGGCCGGACCAGGTGACCGGTCCGGCCGTCCCGCACCAGGTCGAGCGGCCCACCGGCGGCCGGGGCCACCACGGGCAGCCCGCTGGCCATCGCCTCCTGCACCGTCTGGCCGAACGTCTCGTACGGGCCGGTGTGCGCGAAGACGTCGAGGCTGGCGTAGATCCGGGCGAGCTGCCGGCCGTGCCGAGGGCCGACGAAGAGCGCCTGTGGCAGGGCGCGGCGAAGCGCCGGCCCGGCCGGACCGGCGCCGACCACCACCACCCGGACCCCGGGCAGCGTGCTCGCCCCGGCCAGCAGATCCACCCGCTTCTCCACGGCCAGCCGGCCCACGTAGCCGACCAGCACCTCCCCGCCGGGGGCGAGGGCACGGCGTAGCGCGGCGCTGCGCTGCTCCGGCCGGAACCGCTCGCTGTCCACGCCGCGCTGCCACAGCCAGATCCGCTGGATGCCGTGCTCGTCCAGCGCGCTCGCGGTGGCGCTGGACGGGGCCAGGGTGCGGTTCGCGCCGTTGTGCACCCGGCGCAGCCAGCGCCACGCCGCCGCCTCGGTCAGCCGTACCCGGTACGCCCGCGCGTACGCGGCGACGTCGGTCTGGTACACAGCCACCGAGGGCAGCCCCATCGCCCGGGCCACCGCGACGCCCCGGGCGCCGAGCACGAACGGGCTGGCCAGGTGCACCACCTCGGCGTCGTGGGCGCGCAGCGCCGCCGCCAGCTCCCGCCCGGGCAGGCCGAGCCGGAACTGCGGGTAGCCGGGCATGGGCACCGACGGCAGCCGTACCACCGGGTAGGGCAGCGCGTCGGTACCGTCCCGGGCGCCGGCCGCCGGCTGCGGTGCGATCACCAGGGGCCGGTGACCACGCCGTACCAGGTGCTCGGCGACCCGTACGACCGAGTTCGCCACCCCGTTGACATCCGGCGGAAAGGACTCCGTGACGATCGCGATCCGCATGCGCTCACCGTCGTGCAGGTCCCCACCGTCCAGGTCACGGCATCATGACCTGCCGGCGAACTGTCAGCGACGAAGCGTGGAGCCGGCTGCCGGGCGGCGGATCAGCTCGACCCCTCCGGGCTGCCGGCGCTGGCTCAGGGCTGGCCGGCTGCCGGCACGGCGGTGGGGAGCGGTGCGGCGCTGGAGACCGGTGCGGCGGTGGGCGACGGGCGGCCCCTCAGCCCTGGTCGGACCGGTCGCCGTCGAGCAGGAACGTCCGCCGCTCGTCCGGGGTGAACGGCCGGGTGGCCCGGGCGGCCGCCGTGCCGAGCAGCTTCTCGACCGGACCGCAGACGTCACAGCTCCAGATCCGTACCGAGCCGTCGGAGTGCACGGTGGCGACCCGTTCGCCGTCCGGGGCGAACGCGAAGCCGAGCGGCCCCGGGCCGAGGGTACGCAGGGCCACCGGCTCGGTGGCCCCGCCAGCGGCCCAGAGCTGGATCCCGGTCAGCTCTTCGCCGCCGCCGAGGATCGCCAGGTGCCGCCCGTCCGGGGTGTAGCCGAGCCGGGTGGTGGCGGCGCCCTGGCCGGCGGAGGCGAGCACCACCCGGGCGGCCCCGCCGGTCGCCGGCCAGATCCGGATGGTGCTGTCCCGGCTCAGCCCGGCCACCGAACCGCCGTCGGGGCTGAACGACACCGAGCTGACCGGATCGGCCCCGCCGTGCAGGGTGGTGACCTCGTCTCCGGTGACGGTCCGGATCCGTACGCCGCCGTCCTCGGCGCCGGTCGCCACCCGGGCGCCGTCCGGGCTGAACGCCGCACCCGAGCCGGTCGGCGCGAGGTCGACGGCGACCGGTTGGCCGTCGAGCCGGTCCCAGAGCCGGATTCCGCCGCTGCCACTGGTCAACAGCCGCCGGCCGTCCGGCCCGAACGCGACCCGGGTCGCCCGGCCGGCCTCGAAGGCGACCAGTTGCCGGCCGGACGGCCAGTCCCAGAGCCGGACCGTACCGGCCGCGTCGAGGCTGGCCAGCCGCCGCCCGTCCGGCGCGAACGCGACGTCCATGGTCATCCCGGCATGCCCGGGCAGCACGACCGGGGCGGCGGCACCGGTGGCGAGGGTCGGGCCGGCCCGGTCGACCGGTACCGGCCAGATCCGGACCGTACCGTCGAAGATGCCCGCGCTGGCCAGGTGGCTGCCGTCCGGGCTGAACCGCGCGGCGTGCACCAGGCCGTCGTGCGGTTGCACGATCGTCGGGTCGAACGGGCCGCCGATGTCCCAGCGCCGGACGGTGCCGTCCTGCCCGACGCTGACCAGCCGGCCGTCCGGGGTCAGCGTGACCGCGCAGACCGTACCGGCGTGCCCGCGTAGCGGCAGCGGGTCGAAGGCACCGGTCGGGTCCCAGATCGTGATCACGCCGTACGCGTTCTTGGTGACCAGCCGGCGCCCGTCCGGGCTGAACGCGGCGGGGAAGGCGCTGCGCAGCCGGCCCAGTACCGTCGGCTGGCCGCCGGAGGTCGGCCAGATCCGCAGTACGCCGCCGTCCTCGGTGGTGGCGTTGTCGACGCCGACGATCCGCTCGCCGTCCGGGCTGAACAGCAGGCCGTCGGCGGTACCGGTGGAGTCGGCGAGCAGGGTCGGCGCCCGGCCCGGCTCGGCCGTCCGCCAGATCCTAGTCGGGGCGTCGGTGGTGGCCGCGGCCAGCCGCCGCCCATCCGGTGACCAGGCCAGCGAGTGCACGGCACCGGTGGCTGCCGGCAGCGGGCGGGCTCGGGGCGGGCCGGCCAGATCCCAGATCCGGACCACGCCGGCCGCGTCGCCGGTGGCCAGCCGCCGGCCGTCCGGGCTGAACGCGACGTCGCGGACCGGCTTGTGATGACCGGAGAGCAGCAGCGGGGCCCGGTCGGGGTCGGCGGTGTCCCAGAGCTGTACCGAGGCGGACTCGCCGGCGCTGGCGACCCGCCGGCCGTCCGGGCTGATCGCCAGCGCGGTCAGCACCTCCGGGCCCGGGTGCGCCAGCGTCACCGGGGGCCGGTCGGGCGCGGCCGGCTGCCAGAGCTGGATCGACTTCCGCTCCCCGGCGGCGACCGCGTACCGGCCGTCCGGGGTCAGCGCGGCCTGCTTGACCGGCGCGGCGAAGACCTGCCGCCCCTCGATACCGCGCCAGCTCAGCGTCGCCTGCCGCAGCACCGTCTCGGCCTCGGCGTCCGGCCGCACCTCGAAGGCCCGCCGGGCCAGCAGGAACGCCAGTTGCGGATCGCGGGACATCTGGGCCCGCGCCCCGGCGACCAGTTGCCGGTGTACGGCGAGATCCCGCTGCCCCCGCGCCTGCCGGGCCTGCACCACCGCCACCGAGGCCAGCACGGTCACCACCGAGACGACGGCCGCCAGCGCGGCCCCGAACAGCCGTCGGCGCCGCCGCCGACCGGCCGCCCAGCGGTCCTCGGCCCGCCGGCTGGCGTCGAGGTAGTCCCGTTCCGCGCTGGTCAGGCTCTCCGGGTGCGCCTGCGCCCATGCCTGGGCCCGGGACAGGGCCAGCCCCCGGTAGAGCCCGCCCGGGTCGTGGCCGAGCGACCGCCACCCCGCCGCGGCCTGGGTGAGCTGCCGGTGCACGCGTACGCCGTCGAGGTCCTCCTCCAGCCAGCGGTGCAGCCGGGGCCAGGCGTCGAGCAGCGCCTCGTGGGCCAGCCGTACCGAGCGGTCGTCCAGGGTGACCAGTCGGGCGGCGGCCAGCCGTTCCAGTACGCCCGAGGTCAGCGCGTCCGTCTCGGCCAGTTCGGCCCGGTCCACCCGGCGGGCGGTCGGCAGCCCGGGCCGGTCCAGCGGTGCCGCCGGCTCGTCCCCGGTGCCGATCTCCACCATCCGGAGCAGTACGTGCCGGGCCGCCTGCCGCTGCCCGGGGTCGAACTCCTGCCAGACCCGTTCGGCGGTCTGCGCCACCGCGCCGTCGATCCCGCCGGCCGCCTGGTAGCCGGCCAGGGTCACCGCGCTGCCCCGGCGCCGCCGCCACGCCTCCAGCAGGACGTGCGAGGCGACCGGCAGCGCCCCGGCCCGGCCGGCGACCTGGGCCACGATGGTGGAGACCAGGGCACCCTCGACCATCGCCCCGGCCCGCTCGGCGGGGCGTACCACCGCGTCCCGGACCTGGGCGGCGGTCATCGGCCCGACCAGGACCTGGGCGTCGGCGAGCGCCGCCACCAGCTCGGGCAGCTCGGCGCAGTGACCGTAGAAGTCGGCGCGTACCCCGAGGACCACCCGCAGCCGGCTGTCCGGTGCGGTGACGGCGGCCAGCAGCGCGGCCACGAACCCGGCCCGGGCGCCGGCGTCCCGGCAGAGCGTGAAGACCTCCTCGAACTGGTCGACCACCAGCCACAGGTCGGCCTCGGCGGGGGCGTCGGCCAGCAGTTGCCGGACGGTCAGGTGTAGCCGTGCCGGGTCGGCGGCGAGGTCCGCGCGGAGCGCACCGGCCGGGATCCGGAGCAGCCGGGCGAGCTGCACCGCCAGCTCGCCGAGCGGATCCGTCCCGGGGGTCAGCACCAGCACCGGCGGCCGTTCCGGGCGGGCCGTCACGCTGGGCACCAGCCCGGCCCGGAGTACCGAGGACTTGCCGCTGCCAGAGGCGCCGAACAGCGCCACGAACCGCCGGCCGGCGAGCCGCTGCCGCAGGTCGCCGACGACGTCCTCGCGGCCGAAGAACCACTCCGCCCGCTCCGGCCCGTACGCCAGCAGGCCCTGGTAGGGGGCGTCGTCGGGATGGGGTGGGCTGGGGGTCGGCGGCTCGTCCCGGGCGATCCGGCGCCAGCGGGCCTCCCACTCGGCCGGGTCACCGCCACACGCGGTGACGTACGCCAGGGTGACGGCGAGGGTCGGCAACCGCCGCCCGCCGGCCGCCTCGGAGAGGGTGGTCGCGGAGAAGTGTGCCCGGCGGGCCAGTTCCCGGTAACCGGGGAGGCCGGCCTTCTCCCGCAGCAGGCG
This sequence comes from Plantactinospora sp. DSM 117369, assembly GCF_053764795.1. NCBI lineage: Bacteria > Bacillati > Actinomycetota > Actinomycetes > Micromonosporales > Micromonosporaceae > Plantactinospora > Plantactinospora sp. DSM 117369. The sequence goes on from NZ_CM132446.1 coordinate 1,210,744, forward strand.
CAGCCCGGCGGCGAACTCCCGCACCTGGGGAGTTCCCGGCCCCAGTACGCCCTCTGGTCGCGGCACTTTCGTCCTCGCTCCTCGTCGTCCGTCGGTCGACTGTCCGGAGTTGATTGTCCGGGTCGGCGGGCCGAAGCCGGACAACGAGTCGGCGACTAGACATCTCCTCAACGGGGGTGCGACAGGCGCCCCACCAGCCAGATCACGAGGTGATCAGTAATGCGATCCATCTTCTTCCGCAGTCCGCTCCGCCAGCTCTTCGTGCGGTCGCCGGGTGCGACAGTTTCCCGGGCGCCGGGCCGGCGGATCGGGGCGGTCGCGGTCCTGCTCGGACTGACCGCGGCCCTGCTCGCCGGTACGGCATCGCCGGCCAGCGCGGCGATCATCACCGTCCAGGACGGCTTCGAGGGCAACCAGGCGGCGAACTGGAGCTTCACCCATGTCGGTGACGGCACCGGCGGGATCAGTTCGCTGCAGACCCACAACGGGGTCAAGGACGGCTTCATCTCGATGCGCAGCGCCGGCTTCTCCTCGGTCGGCCGGCGGGTCTTCCTGCCGCCGACCACGAGCTGCACGGCGGGCATCTGGGTGAATCCGGTGCTGGCCACCCAGCAGATCAACTTCGAGATCATCGAGCCGAACAGCTTCACGTACGTGGCGCTGAAGACGGTGGTGCTGAGCGGGGCGGCCCCGTACACCTTCGTCTCCACCTCGTGGAACCACGGCCCGACGGACATCCTGGTCCGGGTCTCGCTGATCGGCGTCAACGGCGTGACGCTGGGGACCTGGGTCGACGACCTGGGCATCCTCTGCCACACCTGAGCCATCGCCGCGTGACGCAATCGGGTGCCGTCCCTGCCAGGGGCGGCACCCGCCGTCGGTCGACTGTCGAGCTGCCCCGTCCGTGCGCCCAGCCGCCCGGCTCACCGGGTGGTCAGTCCGGTATCCCGGCCGCGACCCAGCGCCGGATCTGGACGGCGGCCTGATCGGCGACGGGGTTGCCGGCAGGGCGGGTCACCAGGTCGCTGAGCGCGAACATGTCCAGGATCCGGCCCAGGTACGCCCAGTCGTCCGGCAGCGGCAGGTCGGCCGGCTGGTGACCGGCGAAGCCGGCCCGGAAGCCGTCGACGAACTCGGCCGGATAGTCGGGGCCGAACCGCAGCATGTTGCCGGCGTCGGCGTACGGGCAGCCGGCGTAGCTGAACTCCCAGTCCAGTACGGCGGCCACCCGCCAGCCTCCACCGTTGACGCTGACCAGGATGTTCTTCGGGTTGATGTCGGCGTGCACCAGTCGGGCGTGCGCGTCCACCCGGGTCAGCGCCGGGGCGTGCTCCGCGCAGAGCTTCACCCAGTCATCCCGGGTGGCCCGGTCGAGCCGATCCGCCTGAACCGCGTCCATGCAACTCGCCGCGACCTCGGGCAACTGCGCCGACCACGGGCGTTCGCCGCGTACCGTGAGCTGCCCGTCGGCGAAGAACCCCGGCCGGTCGTACGGCACCGTGCCGATGCCGGCGACCACCCGGCCCACCTCGGCGCCGAGGTCGCCCAGCGGTGGTCCGGTCGACCCGTCGGCGCCGAGCACCTGCTCCAGCGGGGTGCCCGAGACGTATTCGAGCACCATCGCGGGGCGGCCGTCCGGCTCCCCGGCGGCGGCCGGTACGACGAGCAGCACCTCGGGTACCGGGACGTGCCGACGGGCCGTCGCCATCACCGCCGCCTCGACGGCCGGGTCCGGGCCGCCCAGCCGGACGACGACCTGGCCGTCGGAGAGGGTGACCAGGCAGGTCTCGTGGGAGAAACCGCCGGCCAGCCGCCGGGTGGTCAGCACCGTGCGGCCCAGCGCATCGGCGATCGTGTGGATCTCGTCCCCGGTCTGTCGACGGCGGCTGGGCTTCCGCGCCGTCACTCGTCCTCGACCCAGTCCAGGGTGCGGGCCACCGCCTTGCGCCAGTTGCGCAGCTCGCGCTCCCGGTGCGCCGGGTCCATCGCCGGGGCCCAGTCGGCGTCCTGTCGCCACTGGGCCCGCAGCGTCGCCAGGTCCGGCCAGAAGCCGACCGCCAGGCCGGCAGCGTACGCGGCACCGAGGCAGGTGGTCTCGCTGACCTTCGGGCGGACCACCGGTACGTCGAGCACGTCGGCGAGGAACTGCATCAGCAGGTTGTTGGCGGTCATCCCGCCGTCGACCCGGAGCCGGCGCAGCGCCACGTCCGAGTCGGCGTTCATCGCGTCGACCACCTCGCGGGTCTGCCAGGCGCTCGCCTCCAGCACGGCCCGGGCGAGGTGGCCCTTGGTGACGTAGCCGGTCAGGCCGGCGATGACGCCCCGGGCATCGCTGCGCCAGTGCGGCGCGAACAGCCCGGAGAAGGCCGGTACGACGTAGCAGCCGCCGTTGTCCTGCACGGTCCGGGCCAGTTTCTCGATCTCCGGTGCGCTGGAGATCAGCCCGAGGTTGTCCCGCAGCCACTGCACCAGCGACCCGGTGACCGCGATCGCCCCTTCCAGGGCGTACGTCGCCGGCTGGTCCCCGATCCGGTAGCCGACCGTGCTGAGCAGCCCGTGCCGGGAGGTCACCGGGCTCTCGCCGGTGTTGAGCAGCAGGAAGCTCCCAGTGCCGTACGTGCACTTGGCCTCGCCGGGGTGGAAGCAGGTCTGCCCGAACAGCGCCGCCTGCTGGTCGCCGAGCGCGCTGGCCACCGGCACCCCGGCCAGCGACCCGGTGCCGGAGGGGCCGTCGGCGGTGCCGGAGAGGCCGTCGGCGGTGCCGTAGACCTCCGCCGACGAGCGGATCTCCGGCAGCATCCCGGCCGGGATGCCGAGCACGTCGAGGATCTCCGGATCCCAGTCGAGGGTCCGCAGGTCCATCAGCAGCGTCCGGCTGGCGTTGGTCACGTCGGTGACGTGCCGCCCGGTCAACTTCCAGATCAGCCAACTGTCCATCGTGCCGAAGAGCACCTCGCCCCGGCCGGCCCGGTCCCGCAGACCGTCGACGTTGTCGAGCAGCCAGCGCAGCTTCGGCCCGGAGAAGTAGGTGGCCAGCGGCAGCCCGGTGCGGTCCCGGAAGCGCTGCTCGCCGTACTCGGCGTCGAGCCGGCGCAGCAGCGGCGCGGTGCGGGTGTCCTGCCAGACGATGGCGTGGTGCACCGGCCGACCGGTGGCCCGGTCCCACACCACCGTGGTCTCCCGCTGGTTGGTGATGCCGATCGCGGCGAGCCGGTCGGCGCCGATTCCCGCCTCGGCCAGCGCCTCCGGCACCACCTGGCAGACCGCGGCCCAGATCTCCTCGGCGTCGTGCTCGACCCAGCCCGGTCGGGGAAAGATCTGCCGGTGTTCCCGCTGGGCCATCGACACGACGCCGCCCTCGGCGTCGAAGACGATGCAGCGGGACGAGGTGGTGCCCTGATCGATCGCGGCGACGAACTGACCGGTCATGCGCAGCACCGTACCCGCCGCCGGAGCCGCCGTCACCCGGCCCCGGAGCCGCCGTCACGCGCTGCTGGAGCCGCCGTCACGCGCTGCTGGAGCCGCCGTCACGCGCCCGGAGCCGGCGCCAGCCGGCCGTGTCATCGCCCGCGCCGGAGCTGGCCGCAGCTGCGGGAGGCGGAGTCACCCCGTCGGCTGTGCGGGGCCGGCGGGGCTCAGGTTGGCGCTGATCCGCACGGTGGTGCCCTCCGGACCGCTGCGCACCAGCATCTCGTCGCTGAGCTGCCGGGCCAGCCAGAGCCCCCAGCCGCCGGCGATCTCCGGGACGGGTCGCCGCCGGTCGTCGAGCCGGTCGGCCCCGATGCCGGACCCGGTGTCGGAGACGAGGCAGTAGAGAACCCCTCCGGTACGCCACAGCCGCAGCCAGCCCCGCCCGCCGCCGTGCCGTACCGCGTTGGTCATCAGTTCGTTGATGGCGAGCACGAAGTCGTCCAGCCGCGCGCCGCCCAGACCGGCTGCCTCGGCGCAGCCGGCGACAGTGTGTCGGACCTCGGTCACCCGGTCGCCGTCGAAGGTCTCGGCGAGCAGTGGCGGGGATCCGCTCGACGCGACAGCGGTGGGCGCGAGGGGATCTATGTCGCTCATGGCCGTCCCACCGCTGGTCGTCGAGTCCTTTCGTGGCTTTCCCACCCTACGTCAGGGTATGTAGCTGCGCATCCGAGCGCCGAGGTCGGCGCGGCCGGGTGTGCGGGGTCGTCCCGCCGGGGAGGCTGTGCGATGGTCGGTCGGTGCCGGACTCGTCGAGCGACGCGCCGGGCGGCCGCCGCCGCGACCCGCCGGGCAGTCTCCAGGCGCCGCTGTGGCGGTCCATCGCCGTCTACCGGTTCGCCGCCCTGGCGTACGTCGCGGTGCTGGCGGTACGGAACCTGAACGACTACACCCATCCGGTGTCGGGTGCGGTGCTGCTGCTGGCGATGACCGGCTGGACGGTGTTCAGCGGCTACGCGTACGCCGATCCGGTCTGGCGGCGCTGGCCACTGCTCCTGGCCGACCTGGCCGTGGTGCTGGCGGTGGTGGTCGCCGCTCCCCTGGTGGTCGGCCGGGACGTCATGGACGACGGCGGGATACCCCCGCCCAGCGTCGCCTGGCTGGCCGGGCCGGTACTCGCCTGGGCGGTCTCCGGCGGCCGGCGGCGCGGCGTGGTGGCGGCACTGGTGATCGGCGGTACCGACCTGGTGGCCCGGGAGCGGTTCGCCCAGGCGTCGCTGACCGGCGCCGCGCTGATGCTGCTGGCCGGGATCGCCGTCGGGCACGTCGTCCGGCTCGCCGTGGTCGCGGAGGAGCGGTTGCAGCAGGCCGTCGAGTTGGAGGCGGCGACCCGGGAGCGGGAGCGGCTGGCCCGGGGGATCCACGACTCCGTTCTCCAGGTGCTGGCCCTGGTCCAGCGCCGGGGCGCACACCTCGACGGCGAGGCCGGTGAGCTGGCCCGGCTCGCCGGCGAGCAGGAGGCGGCGCTGCGGTCGCTGATCGCGAGCCGGGCGCCGACCGGGCTGGACCGGCAGGAGATCGACCTGCGCTCGCTGCTCGGCCGGTACGCCTCGGCCACGGTTTCGATCGCCGCCCCGGCGACGCCGGTGCCGCTGCCCGCCGGAGTCGCCGGCGAGATCGCGGCGGCGGTGGGCGCGGCCCTGGACAACGTGGCCCGGCACGGCGGCGGGCGGGGCTGGGTGCTGGTCGAGGACGACCCGGCGGCGGTCACCGTCTCGGTCCGCGACGACGGGCCCGGGATCCCGCCGGGGCGGCTCGACGAGGCAGCCGGTCAGGGGCGGCTCGGCGTGGTCCAGTCGATCGAGGGGCGGATCGCCGACCTCGGCGGTACGGTCCGGATCAGCACCGCCCCGGGCGAGGGGACCGAGGTCGAACTGCGGATACCCCGTGGCCGCGCGATCCCGGAGCAGCGCACGGACCGGTGACCACTCGGCCGGACGGCCCCCGAGCAGCGCACGGACCGGTGGCCGTACGGCCGGACGGTGCCGGGGCGGTGGACGGATTCGTGACGGCGTGGACAGGTCGGGCTCGTCTAGGCTCGCCGGTGTGACCGACGAGGGCGTGCCGGCAGTCCGGGTGATGGTGGTCGACGACCATCCGATGTGGAGGGAAGGGGTGGCCCGCGACCTCACCGAGGCCGGCTACCACGTCGTCGCCACCACCGGTGAGGGGAGGCAGGCGGTCCGGGTCGCCCCGGCCACCCGGCCCGACGTCGTCGTACTCGACCTGCAACTGCCGGACGTCTCCGGCGTCGAGGTGCTCCGGGCCCTGCTGGCCGAACTGCCCGGGGTGCGGGTGCTGATGCTCTCGGCCAGCGGCGAACAGCAGGACGTGCTCGACGCGGTGAAGGCCGGGGCCACCGGCTACCTGCTCAAGTCGGCCGGGCCGGTGGAGTTCCTGGACGCGGTCCGGCGTACCGCCGCCGGGGACGCGGTCTTCACGCCAGGGCTGGCCGGTCTGGTGCTCGGGGAGTACCGGCGGATCGCCGCCGCGCCGGCACCCGGCGACGACCTGCCCCGGCTGACCGAACGGGAGACCGAGGTGCTCCGGCTGGTCGCCAAGGGGTTGTCCTACAAGCGGATCGCCGACCGGCTCGGTCTGTCGCACCGCACGGTGCAGAACCACGTGCAGAACACGCTCGGCAAGCTGCAACTGCACAACCGGGTCGAACTCACCCGCTACGCCATCGAGCAGGGGCTCGACGACTGAACCTTTTTCCACCTGGACCGCGCGGCGCTTACGCACCGCGTCCGGCCTTGCGGTCCGATCGGACCGCATGGGGAGGTTGAAAAAGGTTCACTGATCTGCGGGGCGAGGCCGGGCACGGCGGTCCGCGCGGGAGGCCGGGTCACGGCGGCGGCTGGGTCTCGTTGATCGCCAACTCCTCGGCGCTCGCGCCGCCGCCCGCCGCACCCCGGTCGAAGGCGACGGAGTCGGTCTCGTCGTCGTCCCGGGCGCCCTCGTCCGGTTCCACCAGCCGGCCGATCGGACCGCCGCCCGGTGCGTCGCCGAGGTTGCCGTGGTCGTAGATCGAGACCGCGGAGTGCGGGTCGGAGGTGGGACCGGGATCCATCACATCCGCGTCGAGCTGTGCCTCGGCGGCGGCCTCGTCACTGTCCGCCTCGCCGGAGATCGCCTGGTCGACCGGGCCGGCCCGCGGATCGTCGACCGGCAGTTCGGGTTGCTCCTGGGCGAGCTTGTAGTCCAGCGGCTCGCCGTCGGCCTGCTCCTCGGCGGTGTTGCCGTACCGGTCCAGCGCCAGCGGCCGGTCGGTCGGAAGCGCGGCGGGATCCCAGCCGTCCGCCTCTCGACCGGTCGCGACGTCGTCACCGGCCGTCGAGTCGTCGTCGGCGGTGCCGGGCAGGCCCTCCGCCTCCGGGTCGGACACGGGCGTCGGAAACTCGTCATCGCGCATGACAGATCACTACCCGCTCCCGGGGTAACCGTAACCGGGCGAAGGTGGACCAGGCGCCCGGCCGACCGCTGCCGCCGCGCGCCGTTTCCCGGATCGGCGGGCGGGGATGGGATCGGCGACCGCTGGCGTCCGGCCGACGCGGACCGGGCGGGCGGGTGCGGACAGGCGGGGTGGGCCGGCGGATCCGGTGCGAGCTGATCCGGTGGGAATCGCGCGCTTCACGGTCGGCCGGCCCGGTGCGGATTAGCCGGCGACGAAACGGGAAGGACGGCGACGGCACGGTCGGTGACCGGCTCCCGCGACGCCGGCCGTCGGCGACGGGTGGCCGGGCCGGTGGGGTCGGCGGACCGGTTTGCCAGGTTTCCGCTCGGTCCGCCGTGGTTAATGGGAGCCTCTGATCGAACGGCCCTAGCCCGCCCTAGCCGTCGCTGGAGGTGACCCATGCGCGTTGGCCTCGTCTGCGCACACGCCGGCCCGCCGCAGGAGCGTCGCGGCCAGTTCGCCGGCACGCACCAGCACGTGGCCCGGGTGGCCGCCGAGCTGACCGGACGCGGCCACGACGTACGGGTGTACGAACGGCTCGACGACCCCGACGCACCGCCGACCACCGAGATCGGTGGGTACCGGGTGGAACGGGTGCCGGTGGGTCCGTCCCGGCGTACCGCCACCGGCGAACTGGTGCCGCACGTGCCGGAACTCGGCCGCTGGCTGACCGACCGCTGGGCCGGGGACTGGGCACCCGAGGTGGTGCACGGGCACTTCTGGATCGGCGGGCTGGCGGCGGCGAGTGCCGTCCGGGACACCGTCATCCCGGTCGTGCAGACCTTCCACTCGCTCGGCGTCGAGCAGCTCCGCCACCTCGGCGAGGCGTACCGCGGGCCGGGCGAGCGGATTCCGCTGGAGCTGGCGCTGACCCGGGCGGTCGACATGGCGGTGGCGCAGTGCACCGACGAGGTCGACGAGCTGACCCGGATGGGGTTGCAGCGCGCCTCCGTGGTGGTGGTGCCGGCGGGCGTGGACACCGAACTGTTCGCCCCGGAGGGCGAGGCGGTGTCCCGGGACCGACGACCGCGCATCCTGGCCGCCGGCGGCCTGGAGCCGGGACACGGGCAGGAGGATCTGATCCGGGCGTTGCGGCTGGTCGGGGACGTCGAGCTGGTCATCGCCGGCGGCCCGCCCGCCGACAACCTGGGCAACCACGCCGAGGCCCGGCGGCTGCGGGAACTCGCCGAGCAGAGCGGGGTCGCCGACCAGATCAGGCTGGTCGGCTCGGTGCCGCACGACCAGATGCCCGCCTGGTACCGCTCCGCCGACGTGGTGGCCTGCACTCCCCGGTACGCCTCTGCCGGCCGCATCCCGCTGGAGGCGATGGCCTGCGGGGTGCCGGTGGTGGGCTACTCGATGGGCGGCATCGTGGACACCGTCGTCGACGAGGTCACCGGCCGGCTCGTCCCGCCCGGCGACGTACGCGGGCTGGGCGTGACGCTGCGCCGGCTGCTCGCCGCCGACGCGGAGCGGTTCGCGTACGGGCACGCGGCGGTGGACCGGGTGCGGTGCAGCTACACCTGGGACCGTACGGCCGGCGCGCTGGAGCGCCTCTACGAGCGGGTGGTACGCCGCCGCCAGCCCGCGCCGAGCTGATCGACCGGCCCGGACCGTAGCCGCCGGCCGATCGGGCCGGAGGGTCGCCGCTGGCTGGCCCGCGGCGAGCCGACGGTCAGCGCCGGGGGACCGGTGCGATCGAGGTGGACCGGGCCCGGCTCGGCGCGGTCGACCTCGGCGGTCGTGCGGCGGGGAGGGCCGGCAGCGCGGCCGGGGACCGCGCGGGCAGTTCCCTGCCCCGCTGGTCGGGCAGCAGGGTGTGCTGGTGCTGCGGCTCGGCGTACCGGGTCAGGCCGAGCACCGCGACCAGGGTGATCAGGAAGCCGACCCCGGCCAGCCACTCCCGGCCCGGCCAGATCCGGTCACCGAGCAGCAGCAGGCCGACGATCGCCGCCGGTACCGCCCCGGCGGCGTCCATCGCGGCCACCGCCGCGGTGGTCGAGCCGCGCTGCATCGCCAGGCCGAGCAGCAACTGGCCGACGATCGAGTGCACGATCAGCAGGTAGAGCAGGGGATCCTGGAGGAAAGCGTCGAACGAGTGCACCGAGGCGAGCGGCCGGGCGGCGACTGCGGCGGCCGAGAACGCCAACCCGGCCAGCGCGCCGAGCGCCACCGAACCCGGCACGCCGTGCAGGCGTACGGCGGGAAAACCGAGCGCGCCGATCACGCCGAGCGCGGCGACCAGGGCGACCACCCCGGCGGTCCCGAGCTGCCGGGACGGCGCCGGTTTCGCGGCCAGCACCAGCGCGGTGATCCCGGCCAGCAGGAGTACCAGCAGCAGAACCTCGGCGGCCGGCAGCCGCCACTTGAGCACCAGCACCCCGAGCAGGGCGGTGACGCCGAGCCCGGCCGCCACGCTCGCCTGGACCAGGAAGAGCGGCAGGTCGCGCCGGGCCAGGAAGGCGAGGACGAAGCCGAGCATCTGGCAGGTCAGCCCGACCAGATAGCTGCGGTGCCCGACCAGCCGCAGCAGCAGCCCGGGGTCGAAGGTGTGGTGCAGGGTCGTCCGGGTCGCGGCCACCGACTGGAGCAGGTTGGCCACGCCGTACGCGGCGATCATGGCCGCGAGGAAGCACCAACCGGTGGACACCACCTGGCGAGGATAGAGGCTGCCGCGCCCCTTCGCTCGGCCGGCTAGCCGAGCCGGTCGAGCAGATCCTGGTGCAGTTTGCCGTTGCTGGCGATCGCGCTGCCGCCGCCCGGGCCGGGGCGTCCGGCCAGGTCGGTGAAGGTGCCGCCGGCCTCGGTCACGATCGGGATCAGTGCGGCCAGGTCCCACAGCGACAGCTCCGGCTCGACCATCGCGTCGACCGCCCCCTCGGCGACCAGCATGTAGCCGTAGAAGTCTCCGTACGCCCGGCTCCGCCACACCGTCCGGATGATGTCGAGCATCGGGTCGAGCCGGCCGGTCTCCTCCCAGCCGTTCAGCGAGGAGTAGCAGAAGCTGGCGTCGGCGAGCCGGCCCACCCCGGAGACCCGGATCGGGGTGGCCGCCGCCTGGTGCTTGCCCGCGTACGCCCCGAGGCCGGTCGCCGCCCACCAGCGGCGACCGAGGGCCGGTGCGGAGACCAGGCCGACGACCGGGACGTCGCCGTCCATCAGCGAGATCAGGGTGGCCCAGATCGGCACTCCTCGGACGAAGTTCTTGGTGCCGTCGATCGGGTCGATCACCCACTGCCGAGGGCCGGCTCCGGCGGGCGCGGCGGAGGCGCCGTACTCCTCGCCGAGCACGCCGTCCCGGGGCCGGGTGCGGGCCAGGGTGGCCCGGACGGCCCGCTCCACGGCGGTGTCGGCGTCGGTGACCGGCGTCAGATCCGGTTTCGCCTCCACGTGCAGATCCAGGGCCCGGAACCGGGCCATCGAGATCGAGTCGGCGGTGTCGGCGAGCATGTGCGCCAGGGACAGGTCGTCCGCGTACCGGGCCATGGCGGAAACCTACTCGATCCGATCCAGCCGGGTGCGTTAGCATCCCGCGCCGTGGCCACCGAACCGATTTCCGACGCGTCCCCCGAAATGCTGATCGGCCTGCTGGCCGAGCCGGACCGGCTGGCCGCCTTCGCCGCCGTGGTGCTCGGCGCGGGCGAGGTGGCCGAGGTGGCGGAGCGGACTGGGCTGCCCGCCCGGACCGTGCTCGCCGCGCTGCGCCGGCTGGAGTCCGGCGGCCTGGTCGAGACGGTGGACGGCCGGGCGGTAGCCCTGGTCGGGGCGTTCAAGGAGGCGGTACGCGCGCATCCGCCCGCCTCCGGTGAGCCCGACGCGGAGTTGGACCCGGATCGGGCCACCGCGACGGTGCTCCGGGCCTTCCTCCGGGACGGCCGGATCTCCCAGATGCCGGCCGCACACGGCAAGCGCCGGCTGCTGCTGGAACACGTGGTGACGACCTTCGAGCCGGGCGTGCGCTACTCCGAACGGGAGGTGAACGCCCTGCTCCGGGCCTGGTACGACGACTACGCCGCGCTGCGCCGCTATCTGGTCGACGAGGTGCTGCTGACCCGCCGGGACGGCGTCTACTGGCGCAGCGGCGGCCCGGTCGACCTCGACCCGGGCCCGACCGCGAGCGACCCGGACGGGCTGCCCGGCTAGCCGCCCCGGCGGAGCCCCTCGATGTCGGCGGAACTACTCGATTTCGCCGGCCCGGGAGGCCAGCAGCCGGCGGTACGACGCCAGCCGGCGCGGGTCGGCGTTGCCGGCCGCCACCCAGGCGTCCAGCGCGCAGTCGGCCTCGTCCGGGGTGTGCTCGCAGTTCGGCGGGCACTCCACGGTCCCCTCGACCAGGTCGGGGAAGCCGTGCAGCAGGCTCTCGGCCGAGACGTGCGCCAGGCCGAAGCTGCGGATCCCCGGAGTGTCGACGATCCAGCCGGGATGCACCCGCCGGTTGCCCCGCAGCGACGGTAGGCGCAGCGCGACGGCGCTGGTGGAGGTGTGCCGGCCCCGCCCGATCGCGCTGACCGTGCCGACCGCCCGGTCCGCCTCCGGCACCAGCCGGTTCACCAGCGTCGACTTGCCCACCCCGGAGTGCCCGACCATGACCGAGATCCGCTCGGCGAGCAGCCCGCGCAGCTCGTCGAGGTCCGAGCCGGGTCCGACGAGTACGTGTCGCAGGTCCAGCTCCGTGTAGTAGCCGAGCACCTCGTCGGGCGGCGCCAGATCCGCCTTGGTCAGGCAGAGCAGCGGCTCGATGTCGGCGTCGTACGCCGCCACCAGGCACCGGTCGATGAACCCGGTCCGCGGCGGCGGGTCGGCCAGCGAGCTGACGATCACGAGCTGGTCGGCGTTGGCCACGACGACCCGTTCGAGCCGCCCCTCGGCGGTGGTCTCGTCGTCGTCGGCGGTACGCCGCAGCACGGAGGTCCGCTCGGCGATCCGGACGATCCGGGCCAGTGCTCCCGCCGCCCCGGAGGTGTCCCCGACCAGTGCGACCCGGTCGCCGACGACCACCGACTTCCGGCCCAGTTCGCGGGCTCGCATCGCGGTGACCGTCCCGCCGTCGGTCCGGTCGCCGCGCCCGGCCCCCGGGTCGTCACCGACCACGCAGGTGTAGCGGCCCCGGTCCACGGCGATCACGAAGCCGTCGACCGCGTCGGAGTGCCGGGGCCTGGTCCGGGTACGCGGGCGCGACGAACGTCCGGGTCGTACCCGTACGTCCTCCTCGTCGTACTCCCGCCGTTTGCCCGCCAGCTCCGCTCCCCGTCTCGTCTTCCGGCGGCGGCGATCAGCGCGGGGACGGATCGGTCCCGGCTACCGGCGCCCGTCGCCGCCGGTCACCATCGTCGACCATAGTGCCGGGAACTCGGGCATGGTCTTGGAGGTACACGCCACATCGTCCAATTCGATACCCGGCACGGCGAGCCCGATCACCGCCGCCGCGTGGGCCATCCGGTGGTCGGCGTAGGTCCGGAAGGCGGCGCCGCGCAGCGGCCGGGGCCGGATCTCCAGCCCGTCGGCGGTGTCGGTGACGTCGGCACCGAGCCCGTTCAGCTCCCGGGCCAGCGCGGCCAGCCGGTCGGTTTCGTGGCCCCGGATGTGTGCCACGCCACGCAGCCGGGACGGCGAGTCGGCCAGTACGGCGAGCGCGGCCAGCACCGGCGTGAACTCGCTGACGTCGGAGAGGTCGGCGTCCAGCCCCCGGATCACCCCGGTGCCGCGTACGGTGAGGCCGTCGGTGCCCAGGATCACCTCGCCGCCCATCCGGGAGAGCAGTTCGCGCAGCGTGTCGACGGGTTGCAGGCTGCTGCGCGGCCAGCCGAGCAGGGTCACCGCGCCCCCGGTGACCAGCGCGGCGGCGAAGAACGGCACCGCGCCGGAGAGGTCCGGCTCGATGTCCCAGCCGCGCCCGGAGAGCCGACCCGGCTCCACCGCCCAGACGTCCGGGCTGGCGTCGTCGACCGCGGCACCGGCGGCCCGGAGCATCTGCACGGTCATCCGCAGGTGTGGCGCGGACGGGACCGGCGGGCCGACGTGCCGGACCACGATCCCGTGCGTGAACCGGGCCCCGCCGAGCAGCAGCCCGGAGACGAACTGGCTGGACGCCGAGGCGTCGATCACCACCTCGCCGCCGCGCACCTGGCCGGCGCCCTGCACGGTCAGCGGCAGGCTGGCGCCCTCGGTGGTGTCGATGCGTACCCCGATGGAGCGCAGCGCCTCGACCAGCGGGCCGAGCGGGCGGAGTCGCGCGTGCGGGTCGCCGTCGAAGGTGACCGGCCCCTCGGCCAGCCCGGCGACCGGCGGGACGAACCGCATGACCGTGCCGGAGAGGCCGACGTCGACGTGCGCCGGGCCCTGGAGCGGGTGGGGCCGGACCAGCCACCGCTCGTCGTCCACGGTGGAGACGTGCGCGCCCATCGCACGCAGCCCGCCGGCCATCAGCTCGGTGTCCCGGGCGCGCAGCGGGTGACGCAGCGTGGAGGGGCCGTCGGCCACCGCGCTGAGCACCAGCGCCCGGGCCGTCAACGACTTGGAGCCGGGCAGCCGCAGCGTCGAGGCGACCGGGTCGGTCGCGGTCGGCGCGGTCCAGGGCTCGAGCGGGCGGACCGCCGTCAGGTTCGGCACCGGTACATTCTGCCCCGACAGCGGGCGTACCGGATCGGAGCCTCGGCCCCTCCCGCCTGACGGGACGGCCGGCCGGCACCGGAGGCGGGCTGAGCGGGACGGACGGCCGGCGCCGGAGGCGCTAGCGTGGCCACCATGTGCGGCAGGTACGCGACCACCCGCAGCGCGGCCGATCTGAGCGCTCTCTTCGAGGCGTTCGACGAGACCGGTGGCCGGCTCGCGGCCGACTACAACGTCGCGCCGACCGATCCGGTGCCGATCGTGCGCGTCTGCGCCGACTCGGGCGGTTCGCTGCTCTCCGTGGCCCGTTGGGGCCTGCTGCCGCACTGGGCCAAGGACACCCGGGGCGCCGCCCGCATGATCAATGCCCGCGCCGAGACGGTCGCCACCACCCGGGCGTACGCGCACGCGTTCGCCCGGCGTCGCTGCCTCGTCCCGGCCGACGGCTGGTACGAGTGGGTCCGCCAAGATGGCGGCAAGCAGGCGTACTTCATGACTCCGCGCGACGGCGGGGTGCTCGCCTTCGCCGGCCTCTGGTCGGTCTGGCACGGTGCCGGCGACCCGCTGCTCACCACCAGCGTGGTCACCACGGCCGCGCTCGGCGAACTGGCCCTGGTGCACGACCGGATGCCGCTGCTGCTGCCCCGGCAGCGCTGGTCCGACTGGCTCGACGGCGACGACGACCCGGCCCTGCTACTCGCACCGCCGGACGAGAAAACGCTGGCCGCGATCGAGATCCGGCCGGTCGGCAGGGCTGTCGGAGACGTCCGGAACGACGGCCCGGAACTCGTCGCCCGGGTCACCGCCGCGCCGCTGCGGGCGTTACCAGAAGAGCCGGTCGCATCGACACTGTTCTGACTCCGGAACCGGGTATTTGCCTGCACCGATTTGCCACTGTTCGGGGTGGATCGTCAGCCGGAGTTTTCCACACCTTTGCTGAGAGCCCTTGTCACGCATAGTGGTGGTGCGATAGAACACAGCGCCGGCAGTGGGTGTCGGCTCGCACCGGGCGAGCGGCACTCATCGATCTTCGTCGGTCCCACGGGGGAGGTGGGTGAATGACACGGGCGCGGATGCCACGCCCGCACGAGGTCGCCGCGGCGCGTCGAGACCCGAGGTTGCTTCGGGCACTCAGCGAGCGGCGCCTGGACGATGCCTGGCGTACCCGGGGGGTGTGCCAGAGCGTGGACCCGGAGACATTTTTCCCGGCACCCAGCGAGCCGGCCGACTCGGCCGTCGCGCTGTGCCGGACCTGTGACGTGCAGGGACCCTGCCTCGCCTGGGCGCTTGAGGTGGGTGACTGCCACGGGGTATGGGGAGCGACCACGCCGCGTGAACGCCGGGCGATGCTGGTCGCCTGGCGAGACCAGGTGGAGCGTGACCCGGACGCGGTCGTCGACGCCGGGCCACCGGTCCGGGACCGCCTGCTGACCCTCGTACCGCTCAGCTCCAGCCGCCGCTGACCCGGCCACCGACCGGGCAGCACCGGTCGCCGGCCGGTCAGGTCGGGCCGGACCGGGTCGACACCGTCGACCGGGCGCGGGTGGTGGCACCGGACCAGCTAACCGGTGGTGGCACCGGACCGGCTACCGGTGGTGGCACCGGACCGGCTAACCGGTGGTGGCACCGGACCGGCTAACCGGTGGTGGCACCGGACCGGCTACCGGTGGTGGCACCGGGCGACCCGGCCGGGTTGCCATACAGTGGCGCCGTGCGGTGCGGAGACGAGATCGACACTCCACGCGGCCCCGCCCGGGTGGACGTCGACCTGCCGCGTCCCGAGCCGACCACCCTGCTGGTGCTGGGGCACGGCGCGGGCGGCAGCGTGGACGCACCGGACCTGGTCGCGCTCCGGGACGCGGCGGTCGGGGCCGGGGTCGCGGTGGCCAGGGTGACCCAGCCGTACCGGGTCGCCGGGCGGCGGGCACCGGCCCCCGCCGGCCAGCTCGACGAGGCCTGGGTGGCGGTCGTCACCGAGCTGCTGGGCCGCCACCACGCGGCACCCACCCTGGTCGTCGGCGGCCGGTCCAGCGGTGCCCGGGTCGCCTGCCGCACCGCCGGCATCCTCGGCGCGTCCGGGGTCGTCGCGCTCGCCTTTCCGCTCCATCCGCCCGGCCGGCCCGAGCGGTCCCGGGCGGCGGAGCTGCGTACCGGAGTACCGACCCTGGTGGTGAACGGCGATCGGGACCCGTTCGGCGTACCGGCCGCGGAGCCCGGGGTCCGGGTGGAGGTACGGCCGGGCGAACGGCACGACCTGCGCGTCGACCCGGCGGGAACGGCCGAGCTGGTGCTCGGCTGGCTGCGCGAGCGCGGCTGGGCGGGCTGAGGCGGTGGCCGACCGGCCGTTTCTGTCCTGCCGGCGTGATCGTTGCTCCAACTGATGCCGGACACCGCCTGCGATTCTGCGAATCGGACGTGGCGCCCGGTTTCGTCCTCCCAGGCCCTTCCTGGTCCCAGTCGTGGGTAGTCCGAACGGATTGGCCACGGCCGGGGCCAGGGATGGGCGGTGGACGGAATGCCTCGCCCGGTACGGCGGTTACAACTCCCGGAAGCAAGTGGAGCCACAAGGGGGTTTGCCCGGTGTCGACCGAGACACGGAGCCTGGAGCACGACCGCGAGGCGCGGTGGCCCGACCGGAGGCGGAACGGTCCTCCCTCCCGGTCGTCGGGTGACCGGCCCGGGGTGGGTACCGCCACCGCCCGAACCGAGTCGCCGGGCCGCGCTTTCCGCGTATCCTCGGCGGGACAGCCGAATAACGCTGCGGTGGTGGGGAAGAAGATCACCGCGCCGGTTCGGTACCGAGGCGAGGGAGACGGCCGGTTGACAGCGGAGAAGACGGACGAGCGTAGGGCCCGGTTCGAACGTGACGCGCTGCCCTTCGTCGACCAGTTGTACGCCGCCGGCCTGCGGATGACCCGCAACCCCGCCGACGCGGAGGATCTGGTCCAGGAGACCTTCCTGAAGGCGTTCGCCGCGTTCCACCAGTTCGAAGAGGGTACGAACCTCAAGGCGTGGCTCTACCGGATCCTGACCAACACCTACATCAACTCCTACCGTCGGCGGCAGCGGCAACCCGTGCAGGCGCCTACCGAGGAGATCACCGACTGGCAGCTCGCCGAGGCGGAGTCGCACACCTCCAGCGGGCTGCGCTCGGCCGAGACGGAGGCGCTGGACCGGCTTCCGGACAGCGACGTGAAAGAGGCGTTGCAGCAGCTTCCGGAGGAGTTCCGGCTCGCCGTCTACCTCACCGACGTCGAGGGGTTCTCCTACAAGGAGGTCGCCGACATCATGGGGACGCCGATCGGCACCGTGATGTCCCGGCTGCACCGTGGCCGGCGGAACCTACGGAAGCTGCTTGAGCGCTACGCTGCCGAGCGGGGCTTCTCGTCCGCCCCGTCGACCAGGTCCGCTGCCGCTGGCCGGGAGGTGTGAGCGAATGAGTTGCGGTGAACCGCACGAGACGGACTGCCGTGAGGTCCTCACCGAGGTATATCTCTACCTCGACCTCGAATGCGCGGACGAGCGGCGCAACCTGATCCGGGACCATCTCGACGAGTGCTCGCCCTGCCTGCGCGAGTACGGCATCGAGCAGGAGGTCAAGGCGCTGGTCGCGCGCTGCTGCGGCAACGAGACCGCGCCGGCCGACCTTCGGGAACGGCTGCGGGTCCGACTGGCCGAGCTGGTCTTCGAGACCGACTCCCGGGAATATCTCGCCGACTGAACCGTTCTGAACCTGAACCGTGCGGCGGTTACGCACTGCGTCCGACCCTGCGGTCCGCCGGACCGCAGGGGGAGGTTGAAGGGTTCACTGAGCGGGCGATCTGTCGGGGCACTGCCGTCGTGGCGGATCGCCGGGCGGGCCGGGATCTGGCGAGCGCGATGTCGCGATCGCCGACGGTCCCGTGCCCCGCCCGGCCGCCCAGGCTGGCGCCGAGCTCAGGAGTTGGGGCGCTTGCCGTGGTTGGCGGCGCTCTTCTTCCGCGCCTTCTTCTTCCGTGACTTCTTCGCCATGCTGACCTCCGTCCGTTTTCGTGGGCGGCGCCGACCACCGTCGTCGACCGCCCGTTTCCGCTCGCGCCGGGCAATCCTCCCATGGTCGCCGCGCGGCCCTGCCGAGGCGGTGTGCCCGGCACACCCCGCGGGTGCACGCCCGCCCGCGAACGCACGCCCTTTCGGTAGCGCCCGCCCCCTGGTGCTCGGCGGACCCGGCCGGCGACTGACCGCCGCCGTGCCGGCCTTGACGGCGATCAGTCGCATGATTGGATACGTCGCAGGGCAACAGTCACGACGAGGGGGAACCCATGGCCGAGGAGATCCGCGCCGAGATGGTGGCGAACGTCTGGAAGGTCGTGGCCGCGGCCGGCGACACGGTGTCCGAGGGCGACACGCTGGTGATCCTCGAATCCATGAAGATGGAGATCCCGGTGGTGGCCGAGTCGGACGGGGTGCTCCGGCAACTCGCCGTGCACGAGGGCGACGTCGTGCAGGACGGCGACCTGATCGCCGTGATCGAATGAACCTTCTTCAACCTCCCCCTGCGGTCCGTCGTGGCCGCAGGGGGAAGCCGGGGCGCACGCGCCGCGCGGTTCAGGTTGAAAAAGGTTCAATGACCGGCCGCCGGGCAGGTCGCCCGGCGGGACCCGTCCGGGGCAGCGACCCGGGCGACGGCATGACCCGACGGAGCGAGGAAGCGGCATGACCAACCTGGTGGTCCGGATCGCCGAGCCGGCCGACTTCGACGCGATCGCCCGGCTCACCGTGGCGGCGTACCGGGCGGACGGGCAACTCGACGGCGACCACACGTACGAGCAGGTGCTCACCGACGTACCGGCTCGGGCCGGCGCCGGCGAGCTGCTGGTCGCCGCCGACGAGGCCACCGGTGAGCTGCTCGGCGCCGTGCTGTTCGTGCTCCCCGGTTCGGCGTACGCCGAGCTGTCCGGGCCCGGCGAGGCGGAGTTCCGGATGCTGGCGGTGGACCCGGGCGCGCAGGGCCGGGGTGTTGGCAAGGCGCTGGTCCGGGCCTGCCTGGACCGGGCGAGGTCGCTCGGCTGTGCCCGGGTGGTGATCTGCACCCGCAGCTTCTCCACCCCCGCGCACCGGCTCTACGCGGGGTTCGGTTTCGTCCGTACGCCGGACCGGGACTGGTCACCCGCCCCCGGGGTGGACCTGCTCGCGCTCCGCCTCGACCTGACCCCCGCGCCGACCGTGCTGCGGGAGCCGAGCCGGGGCTGAGACCCGGAGCCGGAGGTTAGCCGGCTGCGGCGGTCGGAATGCTGTCCGCCCCGGGTTCCGGCTCGTCGGGCCGGGTGGGGTCCTCGCCGATCCGGTCGAGCAGCTCGTTGGCGATCTCCAGCGCGAGTTCCTGCCGTTCCCTGGAGCTGATCTCGCCGCGTAGCGCGAAGAGACTGCCGTGTACGGAGAAGAGCGCCAGCGTCGCCCGGAGCTGTCCGGCCGGCGACGGGTCGGCCCGGGAGAGCAGCTCGGCGATCCGCAGCATCCGGTCCCGCATCATCTGGCCGGCGGGATGGTGCTTGACCACCGTCCGGTTCTGCTCGAAGAACTGCATCACGTTGCGACCGTCGTCGCCGAAGAACTCCTCGCAGTAGCGGCGCAGCGTCGTCCGGCGGCCGACCGCGTCGACCGGCTGCTCCGCAGCCCACTCGATCAGCCGGTCCAGCCGCTCGACTCGGTCGGACACGAAGCTGTCGACGATGTCGTCCTTGCTCTTGAAGTGGTAATAGAGGGCCGCCTTGGTGACGCCCAGCCGTTCGGCGATCTCCCGTAGTGAGGTCTTCTCGTAGCCCTGCTCGGTGAAGAGTTCCAGGGCCACGGCCTGGATCCGGGACCGCGTGTCACCTGTGCTGCCGGTCACCCGGACCACCTCTCGTAATCGCTTGACGTGAACCCGGCGCCCAGCTTACCGTGCGGCAGGTAGAATCACTAGCCGGTCGGCAAGTAAGCGGTTGCACCCAGGGGGAGAGCCTACCGATGACCACGATGGCGGATGCGCCGCAACGACCAGTCAACATCAGAGTCGTCCTCGGCGGCCTGATGATCGCGATGATGCTCGCGATGCTCGACAACATGATCGTCAGCACCGCGCTGCCGAGGATCGTCGGCGAGTTCGGCGGACTCAACCACTTCACCTGGGTGGTCACGGCCTACGTGCTCGGGTCGACCGTCTCCACCCCGATCTGGGGCAAACTCGGCGACCTGTACGGCCGCAAGACCATCTTCCTCAGCTCGATCGTGCTGTTCCTGTTCGGGTCGGCGCTCTGCGGGATGGCCGGGTCGGCGATGCTCGGTGGCCCCGGCGACGGGATGATGGAGCTGATCGCCTTCCGCGCGGTGCAGGGCCTCGGCGCGGGCGGCCTGATGGTCGGCGTGATGGCGATCATCGGTGACCTGGTCCCGCCCCGGGAGCGGGGTCGCTACCAGGGCATGATCGCCGGCATCATGGCCATCGCCATGGTGGCCGGTCCGCTGGTCGGCGGCTTCATCACCGACCACCTCTCCTGGCGGTGGGCGTTCTACGTCAACCTGCCGCTCGGCGGCGTGGCGCTGATCCTGCTGGCCACCAGGATGCACCTGCCGAAGTACCGCACCGAGCACCGGATCGACTGGGTCGGCGCCGCGCTGCTCTCGGTCGGGATCACCGCGATCGTGCTGGTCACCACCTGGGGCGGCAACGAGTACGACTGGATCTCCGGCCAGATTCTCGGCCTGGCCGCCGTCGCCGCGCTGTCGCTGATCGCCTTCGCCGTGGTCGAGCGGCGGGTGCCGGAGCCGATCCTGCCGCTGAGCCTCTTCGCCAACCGCAACTTCGCGGTGATCTCGGTGATCGGCTTCCTGCTCGGCTTCGCGATGTTCGGCTCGATGAACTTCCTGCCGCTGTTCCAGCAGACCGTGCAGGGCGCCTCCGCGACCAACAGCGGGCTGCTGCTGCTGCCGCTGATGTTCGGCATGCTGGTGGTGTCGATCGTGGTCGGCCGGGCGATCACCAGGACCGGCCGCTACCGGGCCTTCCCGATCGTCGGCGGGATCGTGATGACTGCCGGGATGGCGCTGCTGGCCATGCTCGACGTCGACACCGGCAAGCTGGAATCCTCGCTCTACATGATCGTGCTCGGTGTCGGGATGGGCTTCCTGATGCAGACCTCGATGCTGATCGCGCAGAACAGCGTGGAGCAGAAGGACCTCGGTGCGGCGAGCGGTGCGGCCACCTTCTTCCGGTCGATCGGCGGCTCGTTCGGGATCTCGCTCTTCGGGGCGGTCTTCGCCAACCGGCTGGCCGACTCGCCCGCCGGGCCGATGATGGCCGGCGGCGAGGGCGCCGGAGTCGACCCGGCCGCGTTGCGGGCGCTGCCGCCGGAGCAGCAGCACGCGGTGCTCAGCGGTCTCGCCGACGCGATCGGGGTGGTCTTCGTCTGGGCGGTACCGTTCGCGTTGGCCGTGGCCGTGCTGGCCTGGTTCGTCAAGGAGATCCCGCTGCGCGGCGGTCCCGCCTCCGCGGCCGACACTCCCGAGGAGCAGGCGGAGACCGCCCTGGCCAGCCCGCCCGTACGCTGACCTCCGCCCCGGCGCCGTCCCTGTCGACAGGGACGGCGCCGCCTTCGTCGCCCAGACCCGACCCGCCCTGCGGAACTCGGGCCCCGGCGACCGGCCGTGCGGAGTTTCGGCCGTGGGACGCGGCCGGCTGTGCGGAGTTTCGGCCGTGGAACCCGGCGCGCTGTGCGGAGTTTCAGCCGTGCCGGGTGAACCGCCGCCACATCCGGTCCAGCAGCCGGCCGAACCGGCGCTGCCGGGGCGCCACCGCAGTGCCGTCCCGGCCGAGCAGCAGCCGGGCGGTGTCGACTGCGGTCGGCTCGGCGGCCGGGGTGGCCAGCACGAGCTGGGCCAGCGAACGCAGCACGGTGACCGGCCGCCGCTGTGCCACCTCGACCGCGTCACCGAACCGACCGGCGGCGACCCGGGCCACCTCGGTACGCACCGACGGGTCCACCCAGGCGGCGGTGACCAGGGCGAACAGGGCCGCCTCGGTGACCCAGTCCTCGACGCCCCAGATCAGGTCGAGCAGTACTCTGCGCCGGGTCGAGTCCGGCCACGGCTCGTCGGTGCGGTGGTGCAGCAGCCCGAGGCAGACCCAGACCTGGACACAGCGCACCCAGAGTGTCGGGTCGTGCCGGCTCAGCGTACGGCCCAGTTCGGTCGGTGGCGGTGCCGGCGGATGGGCCAGCAGGCCGAGCAGGTCGTCGAGTTCGAGCGTGGCGAGCCCGACCGCCGCGTCGTAGGCGGCCGGCGGATGCGGCCAGGCGGGGTGAGCCAACTGCTGGATCCGACGTACCGCCGCGTCGGTCGGCTCCGGCACGGCCGGTACGGCGGTGATGCCGGCGTACCGCCAGAGCTGGTGCCCGACCGGGCGGCGTGGCTCGCGCAGATCCGGCTCCGGGGTGGCGGCGACGGTGACGACCAGGGCCGAGGCCGCCCCGTGCAGCGTACGCATCGCGCTGGGCGGCTCCAGCCCGTCCAGCGGCAGCCGGGCGCCGTCGGCCGGTTCGCCGGTGGCCAGCCGCTGCCGCAGCGCCACCGCCACCGTCTCGGTGGCTGGCGGGACCCGGCCCAGCCACGGCTGGTTCTGGCAGCACTCGGCGAGGTCACTGTGCTCGTGCGAGTCGTCCGGATGGTCCCGCTGGAAGTCGGCCAGCGCCACCAGGTGGCCGAGGTCGCCGTCCCGGCGGTAGCGCAGCCGGTGACCGGTGTGCACCGCGCAGTCGAAGGACGGGTCCCGGGCCAGCGCCCGGTCGATCCAGTCCAGCGCCTCGCCGAGCCGGCCGTGGTCGGCGAGGGTGCCGGCGATGTCGGCGTACACCGAGAGGTCGTCGGGGTCGTGATCGACGGCCCGGCGCAGCGCGGCGAGCGCCTCGGTGGTCCGCCCGGCGCTGCGGTAGGCGTAGCCGAGCCACACCTCGGAGAGCTTCGACGGCAGTTCCCGGGCCCCCCGGCCGGCCCATTCGACGGCCTGGCCGACCGCGCCGACCCGGCGGGCCAGCGCGGATGCCGCGCCGAGCAGCAGGCCGTGCCGGGGATGTGCCGCCACGGCGTGCCGGGCCAGCCGCAGGTAGGGCCAGAGCGGTTCGCGGGCGGTCTCCGGCACCGGGTCGGAGATGCCGGCGCAGACCTGCATCAGCACCCGGGCGATCCGGTCCGGATCGAGCAGGCCGGGGAGTTCGGGGGCGCTCACCCAGGGCACGCCGGCCCAGTCGGCCGAGGGGACGTGACCGGTGGCGGCGGCGAGCAGTTCCAGCCCGTCGCCGGGGCGCCCGGCGGCGGCGAGCAGGTGCGCACGGGCCACCACGGTACCGATGAACGGGTGCTGGTCGAGCGGGAAGAGCTCGACCCCGCCGCCGGACCGGGCGGCGAGCTGGGCGAGCGCCTCGTGCACCTCCGGCATGGTCGGGGCGTACGCGATCGCTCCGGCCAGGTGACCGGCGGCGTGCCGGAGGTCGCCCTCGTCCAGCGCCAGCCGGGCCAGCGCGAGTTCCCCCTCGGCCGAGAGCCGGGGGTCGTCCGTTCCCTCGGGCACCGAGTCGACCCTTCGTACGTGGAATTTCCCCTGGGTTGGGGAGCCTAGGGCATGGTGACGGCGGTTGGTGATCTACTGCGCAAAGCTGATCGTTAGATTGCTCTGAAGCGTCCAATCGTGCAAAGCTGAGCATGGAACGCGCGGGAAACGCGCATGAGGAGGTCATCGTGGCGCAACCGGGAGCCGGCATGGCGGCGGACATCGCCGAGCAGCCGGAAGGCTTCGCGCGACTGCTGGAACCGGCCTCGACGGCCGCGATCGCGCAGGTGGCGGCCGTGATCGCGGAACGCCGGCCGAAGCACGTGGTGTTCACCGCACGCGGCACCTCGGACCACGCGGCGCTGTACGCGGCGTACCTGACCGAGATCCGGCTCGGGCTTCCCGCCGGGCTCGCCTCGCCGAGCACCATCACCGTCTTCGGCGCCCGGCCTGACCTGTCCGAGGCTCTGGTCGTCGGGGTGAGCCAGAGCGGCGGGTCACCCGACCTGACCGAGGTGCTGCGGGTGGCCCGGGAGGCCGGTGCGCTGACCCTGGCGGTGACCAACGCCCCCGACTCCCCGCTGACCGGCGCGGCCGAACTCGCGATCGACGTGGCCGCCGGGCACGAACGGGCGGTCGCCGCGACCAAGACGTACACCGCCGAACTGCTCGCGCTGCTGCTACTGGTCGAGGGGATCCGGGCCGGGGACGGGGTGGTGCCCGCCGAGGAGCGGGCCGGGCTGGCGGCGCTGCCGGAACTGGCCGCCCGTACCCTCGCCGACCCGGCGCCGGGGCAGCTCGCCGCCCGCTACCGCTTCGCGGACCGGATGGTCACCACCGGCCGGGGGTACGCGTACCCGACCGCCCGGGAGGCGGCGCTGAAGCTGATGGAGACCTCCTACCTGCCGGCGCTCGCCTTCTCCGGCGCCGACCTGCTGCACGGCCCGCTGGCGATGACCGATCCGGACGTACCGGTGCTGGCCGTCGTCGGTGCCGGGCCCGGCGGCACCGCCATGCGCGAGGTGGTCGCCAAGGTCGGCGAACGCGGCGCGGACCTGGTGGTGGTCGGGCCGGCCGGGGTCGCCGGAGCCGCCGCCCAGCTACCCGTGCCGGAGGTCGACGAGCGGTACGCCCCGCTGCTGGACATCCTGCCGGTGCAGCGGCTCGCCCTCGCGCTGGCACTGGCCCGGGGCGAGGATCCCGACGCCCCGCGCGGACTGCACAAGGTGACCGCGACGCTCTGACCCGCTCGGCGAACCCGTGCTGCCGCCGGTCTCTGGAGCGGGTCGGGCGCGCGCCCGCCGGTGCGGGCATCCGGTGGTGATACCCGCACCGGGCGTGGTCGTGGCAGGCTTGCCCCGTGTCCACGCTGCGCGATCTCGCCGAGGAGCACACCGGCCTGCGACCGGTCGACATCGACCACCTGCACCGGGTGGCCGGCGACTGGCAACTCCTCTCCGACCTGTCCTTCGCCGACCTGCTGCTCTGGGTACCGGTCAGCGACACCGACGGGTTCGTCTGTGTCGCCCAGGTGCGCCCGACGACCGCGCCGACTGCGTACCAGGACGACCAGGTGGGGCGGATCGTCGGCGGACCCGAGGTGGCGCACCTGGCCATCGCGTACACCCAGGGGCGGATCTGGCGGGAGGGCGACCCGGTCTGGTATGGCGACACCCCGGCCCGGCACGAGGCGATCCCGGTCCGGCTGCGCTCCGGCGACGGCGAGTCGGGCGAGGTGATCGCCGTGGTGGGCCGGGACACCAACCTCTCCACCGCGCGTACCCCGAGCCAGCTCGAACTGAACTACCTGACCACCGCCGACGACCTGGCCCAGATGCTCTCCGACGGCACGTTTCCGCCGGTACGCCACCCCGGCGAGACCACCACGGCACCCCGGGTCGGCGACGGGCTGGTCCGGCTGGACGCCAACGGCAAGGTCACCTACGCGAGCCCGAACGCGCAGTCCGCGTACCGGCGGCTCGGGTTCGCCTCGCACCTGGTCGGCGAGGACCTGGCGGCGCTGAACGGCCGGCTGGCCGCCGATCCGCTGGAGGGCACCGAGGCGGCCAACCGGGTGCTCGCCGCGCTGCGCGGCGAGGCGCCGCCGCGCCGGGAGATCGAGGCTCGGGGCGCGACCGTGCTGACCCGGGCCCTGCCGCTGATGCCCGCCGGGGTGCCGATCGGCGCGCTGGTGCTGGTCCGGGACATGACCGAGGTACGCCGCCGCGATCGCGCCCTGATCACCAAGGACGCCACCATCCGGGAGATCCACCACCGGGTGAAGAACAACCTCCAGACCGTCGCCGCGCTGCTCCGGCTCCAGGCCCGCCGGGTCGGCATCCCGGCCGCCCGGGCCGCGCTGGAGGAGTCGGTACGCCGGGTCGCCTCGATCGCCCTGGTGCACGAGACCCTCTCGATGTCCAGCGACGAGGCGGTCGAGTTCGACGGCATCGTGGACCGGGTGGCGGCGGCCGCCGCCGAGGTGGCCGCGACCGAGGTCCCGGTACGGGTACGCCGGCAGGGCAGCTTCGGCGTGCTGCCGGCGGAGATCGCCACCTCGCTGGTGATCGTGCTGAACGAGCTGCTGCTCAACGCGGTCGAGCACGCCTTCCCGGAGCAGGGCGAGAACGGGGCGGTGCCGCCGACCGCCGTCCTGGACGGGGTCGCCCTGGACACGCCCGCCCCGGACGAGGCCGCCCCGGCGGAGCAGCGGCCGGCGGGCGCCGAGGAGAAGCCGGACCGGCCAGCCGAGCCGGCCGAGGTGGTCGTCTCGGCGCACCGGTTCCGCAAGCAACTGCACGTCACGGTCGCCGACAACGGCCAGGGCCTGCCGGAGGACTTCGACGCCGACCAGGGCAGCCGGCTCGGCCTCCAGATCGTCCGCGCGCTGGCCACCGGGGAGCTGCGCGGCACCATCGAGCTGCGCAACCGGGCCGGTGCCGGCACCGAAGCGCTGCTCGTGGTCCCACTGGCCCGATAAAGCAGCTGTGCGTATCTTCGACAGATCTTGACGACTTGTTGTCGTCCCAGGCGCAAGAAGTCGTCAAGATCTACTCGTGTACGTCGGGCTAGGCCGAGCGGCGGACCAGCAGGTCCACGGTGAGACCTCGCACCGTCCAGTGCCGGTTGATCCGGAAGGCGGCGCGCAGTGGGTCCGCTCGACCGGCGGGCATCGCGGCCAGCGAATCCGCCTGTGCTCCCCAGGAGAGCAGCCAGAGTCGGTCGACTGGGGCCAGGCACTCCGCCGGCCGGGTGCACTCGGTCGCCCAGAAGTCGGCCCGGCGGATCTGGTCCTCGGCCAGCAGGACGTCCCGGGGGCGGTCAGTCCGCAGGTAGTACGCGGTGGCCAGGTCGAGGAACGCCCAGCCGTCCCGAGGCGCGTACACAATGCCGTCACCCGGTCGCTGATGTGCGGCGATGATGCGTACCGCTGCCGGGTAGTCCACCGGGGCGGTGCGCGGCCACTCGTGTGTGCGCCGTAGCGCCGCCTGCTCGGGTGCGCCGAGCAGGCCGGCGACCAGCACGATCGTCAGCGCGGCGGCCGGCCGGAGCGGGGCCAGGGTCGCGGCGGCCAGCAGGCAGGCGAACGGGACCACGAAGAGCAGGTAGCGCGGTACGAAGAGTGGGGTGACCTGCCCGGCGACGAAGAGCAGCAGCGCCGGCAGCAGGACAGTCAGGCCGAGTACGACACCCCAGCGCCCGCGGGCAGCGACGGCGACGGCGGCGAGCCCGACCAGCAGCCCGCCGACCACCCCGGCCTGCACCACACTGCCGGGCAACCCGAGCAGGTCGCCGAACCCGGGGCGGCCCACCCAGTCGAGCTGCCGGCCCTGCTGGCTCCGGCCGAGCACGGCCAGCGGCACCAGCAGCAGCCCGGCGAGACCGACCGCGAGCAGCCCGCGCAGTCGTACCGGGTCACGTCGACCGAGCAGGGCGGCGAGCGCGTGCCCGGCGACCAGGCTGACCGCGAACAGGTTGGCCAGGCCCAGCCCGGCAACCGCCGCCGCGTAGCCCGCCCAGCGCGGCCACGTCGAACGCTCCACCGCCCGGCACAGCAGCAGGGTGGCCAGCACCGCGAGCAGGGTCGCCAGGGCGTACGGGCGGGCCTCCTGGCCGTACCGGGAGGTGCTCGGCAGTATCGCGAAGAGCAGCCCGGCGAGCAGCCCGGCCCGGCGGCCGAAGAGCCGGGCGCCGAGCACGGTGGTCAGCGCGGCGGCCCCGGCCATGGCGAGCGCGGACGGCAGCCGCAGGGCGACGACGGAGTCTCCGGCCACCGCCAGCCAGCCGTGCATCAGCAGGTAGTACGGGCCGTTGACCGCGTCGATCGTGCCGATCAGCCGGAGCAGGTCGGGCAGCGGCCGGGAGGCGGCGCTCCAGGTCGCCAGCTCGTCGCGCCAGAGCGGGGCGCGGTCGAGCTGGACGGCGGTGACGAGCAGGGTGGCCAGGCCCGGCCAGAGCCAGATCGCCCGGCGGAACCGACCCGGCAGGACGATCCGGCGAACGGGTCGAGCCGAACCGCGATCTATGGCCGATGAGATGCCATCTGTCGCATTAGTTCCAATATTCGAAATCGTAGCGTGAAGCTGACCACAGCGGGTCCGCCAGGCGGGATCAGTGGTCGCGGCGGTGGTCCGGCCGATACGGATGTGGCAGCATGACGGGTATGACCGCCGCCGTGCGCCGCTTCGCGAGGCCGGGATTCACCTCCCGCCGCCACGTGGACTACGGCCGCGTTCGCAGCGCGATCTGTCCGGCCCACTGACGCCGCCCGGACCTGTTCCGTCCCGGGCGTGCAGTGCGCCGGCTTCCCCGACACCGTCGTTTCCGACACCGTCGTCTCCGGTCCGCCCTGGGCCGAGGCCGTCGCCCTGCGCGTCCACCGAGTCACACCGAACAACGGAGGACGCCGCGATGGCGGTCAGCGACACCCCGTCCCGACCCGGCGCCACCAGCGCACCGGCGGGCAGCAGCGCACGCGCGGCCCGACCGGCCCGTCGTCCGCGAGGCGAGGGGCAGTGGGCGCTCGGGCACCGGGAGCCGCTCAACCCCAACGAGCGGACCAAGAAGGACGACAACCCGCTGAACGTACGGGCCCGGATCGAGAACATCTACGCGCACCGGGGCTTCGCCTCGATCGACCCGCAGGACCTGCGCGGGCGGTTCCGCTGGTGGGGGCTCTACACCCAGCGCAAGGCCGGCATCGACGGCGGCCGGACCGCCGTGCTGGAGCCGCACGAGCTGGAAGACGAGTACTTCATGCTCCGGGTCCGGATCGACGGCGGCCAGCTCAACCTGGAGCAGCTCCGGACGATCGCCGAGGTCTCCCAGACGTACGCCCGGGACAGCGCCGACATCACCGACCGGCAGAACATCCAGCTGCACTGGATCCGGGTCGAGGACATGCCGGAGATCTGGCGCCGGCTGGAGGCGGTCGGCCTACAGACCACCGAGGCGTGCGGCGACTGCCCCCGGGTGGTGCTCGGCAGCCCGGTCGCCGGCATCGCCGAGGCGGAGCTGCTCGACCCGACCCCCGCCATCGACGAGATCGTCCGGCGCTACGTCGGCGACCCGCAATACTCCAACCTGCCGCGCAAGTTCAAGTCCTCGATCTCCTGGCTGGCCGACACGCCGTACGAGGTCAACGACATCTCCTTCCTCGGCGTCGAGCACCCCGAGCACGGCCCCGGCTTCGACCTCTGGGTCGGCGGCGGGCTGAGCACCAACCCGATGCTGGCGCAGCGGCTCGGCGTCTGGGTGCCGCTGGACGAGGTGCCGGACGTCTGGGCCGGGGTGGTCGGGATCTTCCGCGACTACGGCTACCGCCGGCTGCGGCACCGCGCCCGGCTCAAGTTCCTGGTCGCCGACTGGGGCGTGGCCAAGTTCCGCGAGGTGCTGGAGAAGGAATACCTGGGCCGCAGCCTGCTCGACGGGCCGGCGCCGGAACTGCCGGCCAAGCCGATCGACCACATCGGAGTGCACCGGCAGCGGGACGGGCGCCACTACGTCGGCGCCGCCCCGGTGGTGGGGCGGATCTCCGGCACCCAGCTCGCCGAGCTGGCCGACGCCGCCGCCGAGCACGGCAGCGGCCGGGTGAGCCTCACCCCGTACCAGAAACTCCTGGTGCTGGACGTGCCGGCCGAGCGGACCGACTCGCTGGTCGCGGCGCTGCGCCGGATCGGCCTGGAGGCGTTCCCGTCGGTCTGGCGGCGCGACACCATGGCCTGCACCGGCCTCGAATACTGCAAGCTCGCCATCGTCGAGACCAAGGCCCGGGGCCAGGAACTGGTGGCCCGGCTGGAGGAGCGGCTCGCCGGCGCCGACCTCGGCGAGGGACTGAGCATCCACCTCAACGGCTGCCCGAACGCCTGCGCCCGGACCCAGACCGCCGACATCGGCCTCAAGGGCCAGCTCGTGGTCGGGCCGGACGGGCGCCAGGTCGAGGGCTTCCAGGTGCACCTCGGCGGCGGCCTGGGCATGGCCCAGGGCCAGTCCGCCGGCTTCGGCCGCAAGCTGCGCGGCCTGAAGACCACCGCGGCGGAGCTTCCCGAGTACGTCGAGCGGCTCACCCGCCGCTACCTGGACGGTCGCACCGAGGGCGAGAGCTTCGCGAACTGGGTCGTGCGAGTCGACGAGGAGGAACTGCGATGAGTGGGGATACCCGAGCCGCACCCCTCTACTGCCCGTACTGCGGCGAGGAGGACCTGCGACCCAACGAGGCGTCGCACGGTGCCTGGGAGTGCCGGGCCTGCGCCCGGGTCTTCACGGTGAAGTTCACCGGCCTGCTCGCCACCGCGCTTTCGACCGAAGGAGAGCACCGATGAGCCCGGTTGCCGCGGCCAACCTCGGATTGGTCAAGCTCGGTCCCGACGTGCCGGCCTCCCCGTCCCGGCGGGACCCGGCGGAGCTGCGGGCGCTGGCCGAGGAGGCGAATCGCGAACTGGACGGCGCACCGGCCCAGGAGATCGTCCGCTGGGCGGTCGGCGAGTTCGGCGACCGGTTCTGCGTCACCAGCTCGATGGCCGACGCCGTGCTGGCGCACGTGGTCTCCCGGGTGGCGCCCGGGGTGGACGTGGTCTTCCTGGACACCGGCCTGCACTTCCCGGAGACCCTTCGGGTACGCGACGCCGTGGCCCGTACCCTGCCGGTCAACGTACGCTCCGTCCGGCCCCGGCAGACCGTCGGCCAGCAGGACGGCGAGTACGGTCCCCGGCTCTTCTCCCGGGCACCCGACGAGTGCTGCGCGCTGCGCAAGGTGGAGCCGCTGGAGCGGGCTCTGGCCGACTACGACGCCTGGGCGGCCGGGCTGCGCCGGGACGAGTCGCCGACCCGGGCCAACACCCCGGTGGTGGGCTTCGACCCGCGACGCGGCAAGGTCAAGGTGAACCCGATCGCCGCCTGGAGCCAGGCCGACGTCGACGCCTACATCTCCCGGTGGAACGTTCCGGTCAACGAGCTGTTCCGGCAGGGCTACACCTCGATCGGCTGCTGGCCCTGCACCCGGCGGACCAAGGCGGGCGAGGATCCCCGGGCCGGCCGCTGGGCCATGTTCGAGAAGACCGAGTGCGGCCTGCACGTGTGACCGCCGAGGCCGCCGGAGCACCGGTGGCCGGGTCCGCCCCGACCGCCGCCGGAGCACCGGTGGCCGGGTCGGCCCCGGCCCCGGTCGTGCTGGTGGCACATGGCAGTGGCGATCCCCGGGCCGCCCGAGCCACCGAGGCGCTGACCCGGGCGGTGGCGGCGGCCCGGCCCGGTCTGCTGGTCCGGGCCAGCTATCTCGACCACGGCCCACCCCGACCCGGTGCGGTACTGGCCGAGCTGGAGGCGGCCGGGCACCGGCAGGCCGTACTGGTGCCGCTGCTGTTGACGGCCGCGTACCACGGCCGGGTCGACATCCCCGGTGCTGTCGAGGCGGCCCGGGAGGCGGGGCTGCGCATGCCGGTGCGTACCGCCGAGGTGCTCGGCCCGACCGCGCGGGGGGTCGACCCACGGCTGCTCGCCGGGCTGCTGCGCCGGCTCACCGAGGCCGTCGACCCGGGATACCCGGACGGCGTCGTCGACGCGTCCGCGCTCCGCGAGGGCGGGGTCGACGGCGTGGTGCTGGCTGCCGCCGGTACCCGGGACGCCGCCGCCCGGGACACCGTCGGAGAGGTGGCCGAGGCGCTCGGTCGCGTGACGGGGCTACCGACCCGGGTCGGCTACGCCTCCGCGGCCCCACCGACGGCCGGTACGGCGGTCTGCGCACTCCGGGAGGCCGGCGCCCGACGGGTGGCGGTGGCCACGTACTTCCTGGCTCCGGGCCGGCTCTGCGAGGCGGCCCTGGCATCGGCTCGGGAGGCCGGTGCGGTGCTCCTGGCCGCCCCGCTGGGCGACGCACCGGAACTCGTCCAGCTCGTGCTCGGGCGGCTGGACGCGGCGCTGGCCGCTGACCCTCGGTAACCGTCGCCGCTGTTGCGCGGCGACCTCGGGCGAGTGACGCAGAGTAGTTGCCCGCCGCAACGTACCGTAGTCGTCGGCGTCCGGCGCTGCCGTCCGGCGCGGCACGGGGTCCCGGCGGCGTTCCGACCGGCCAGCCCCGGCGCCGGTAATCGTCGTCGGAATCGCGGTCGACGGATGGGAATCGTCTTCGGATTCGGCGTCGGCGAATTGATCAGCGGAATGTCGTCGATCCACTATCCATCGTCACGACAACAGCAGAACGCGTTCCAGGAACAACAGAACGTGTTAACGCCGAACAGCAGAACGCCCCGGGGAACGAGCCCCAGGGCGTCCGATGCGTAGTGCGGTCGGTCAGGCAGAGTGAGCGCGCAGGACCCGAAGGCCGCCACGGCGCTTGACGGCGCGCCGCTCCTCTTCGCTCATTCCGCCCCAGACTCCGGCGTCCTGACCGGATTCGAGCGCCCACTGCAGGCACTCGTCGGTCACGGAGCAACGCCGGCAGACGGCCTTGGCCTGCTCGACCTGCAGGACGGCCGGACCGGACGTTCCGATCGGAAAGAACAGCTCCGGGTCTTCGTCGCGGCAGGCAGCATGGTGGCGCCAGTCCATGGCGGCAACACTCCTCAATCTGGGTGGGCGGCAGTGCTTCGTGGATCTTTCCTATATGCGTCCGCGGTGTCGATCGCGACGGTGTGGAACCCATCGGTTCGGCAGCGCGAGAGCAGGCTTTGTGTTGTGGGACCCGCGGGGCGGCGGTCGTTGGTCGAACGCGCCCACGCAATGTCCCGGTAACTCAAGTTCGCTTGTGAATACTTTCACGAACTCCCGCGATGTCAAGGGTAGCGCCCGGAAAAACTCTGGGCAGGTGAGACAGGTCACGGCCCATATGTCCGGATTTCCGCCCTCGCCGGCACCCGGTGCGCCACAGCCGAGAATCAATATAGTACAGTCCGCCCAACATTGCTGGCATTTCCGGCACCGCCCTCGTTGGAGGCTTCAGAGGTTCGCTACCGGTCGCAGTACCCCAGGCTCAGCAGATTACTCGCAGTGCCGCCGGGACGGACGTGAATCGGACTTTGTTTCGCTCGCCGAGGTAGTCGCCGTCTAGCTGGAACGCCTGGGGCTGCTCCGCGACCAGGGTGAACTCCTCCAGGTCGTGCAGCCGCAGGATCTGCCGGCCACGCGGATCCGGCCGCCGGGACAGGCTCTGGGTCACCATCCGGGTGGTGCTCGGTACCCGCAGCCGACGCAGCGCCAACACGTCCAGGCCCAGGTCGAACGAGGCGTCCGGATTCGGGTTGACCTCGCGGTCCCCGACGTACGTCCAGGGTGCGGTGTTCTGGATGACCACGGTGGCCAGCTCACCCTCGGTGATCTCGCCCGGCTGCTCCAGCCGGATCGCCGGGTGCCGCCGCTCCGCCCCGACGAGGTACTGGCTGACGATCGAGCGCAGGTACAGGCTCGGGGTGGAGACCCGGCCCCGCCGGCGGGCCCGCTCCACCCGGTGGATCACCGCCGCGTCCATGCCCAGCCCCGCGCAGAAGGTGAAGTACCGGTCGTCGGCGAGACCGAGACCGATGGTGCGGACCCGCCCCACCCGCAGCGCCTCCAGGATCACGCTGGTCGCCTCCGGCCACTCCCGGGGCAGCCCCAACGCCCGGGCGAAGACGTTGGTCGAGCCGCCCGGTACGGCCGCGAGCGCGGGGAGTTGCCCGGCCGGTGGCCGGTCGTCGGCGGCGTGCGAGGGGCCGGCGGTCATCAGGCCGTTGACCACCTCGTTGACGGTGCCGTCGCCACCGAGCGTCACGACCAGCTCGACGCCCTGCCGGGCGGCCTCCCGGGCCAGCGCGACCGCGTGCCCGCGCCGCCGGGTGTACTCGACGGTGAGGTCCACCTCGCTGCGGAGCGCGCGGACGAGAACGTCCCGGCCCCGGCCCGTCGTGGTGGTGGCCTTGGGATTGACCACCAGGATGGCCCGCATGGGCGGCACTGTACCGCGAGCCGCCGGGGTATCGTGGCGGCCGTGACGAGGGACCCCGAACCGGCACCCGGCCCGCTGCGCTGGGCCGTGTGGCTGCTGCGCGCCGAGGGGGTCGGGCTGGCCCTGTTGACGCTCTTCCTGATCTACGAGCTGTTCACCGCTACCGCGACCGACCTGCTCTCCGCGCTCCTGGTCACTCTCTTCGCGGCGGGCGGCGCGGTGCTGCTCTGGGTGATCGGCACCGCGCTGGATCGGCGCCGACCGGCCGCCCGGGCACCGGCGATCGTGTTGCAGCTCATGTTGCTGCCGGTCGGCTACTTCATGATCCTGGGCGGGCTGGCCTGGCTGGGCGGGCCGCTGATCGCGCTCGGTCTGCTGGTCGTCGGCCTGCTGATCAGCACCGCCACCAACCGGGCGCTCGGCTTCGACACCGAACGGGCCTGACCGGGAGACCCGAACCGACCGGGTTCAGACCTCGGCGGCGCGTCGGGTCAGCAGCGTGATGGTGGCCCGGTCGCCGGTCGCGACCGCCCTGGCGGAGGTGGTCAGGGCGGTCAGCACCTTCCAGGCGAACGACGACTCCGCCGGCAGCCGTGCTCCCCGGGCGGTGGGCACCGAGACCTCGACGGTGAGCGCGTCGTCGGTGACCGAGAAGCGGCAGTCCAACTCGGCGTCCCGGGTGGTGACGGCCAGCAGCATGGCGCACGCCTCGTCGACGGCGATGCGCAGATCCTCGATCTCGTCGAGGGCGAAGTGCAGGCGGGCGGCGAGGCCGGCGGTCGCGGTCCGCAGTACCCCGAGGAAACCACCGTCGGCGGGCACGGTGAGCAGGACGACGTCGTCGCCGGTCGTCGGCGGTGTGCTCAGCGAAGTCACCAGGCCAGTCCCCCCGTCTCGGACTCTACCGGGCCGTCGCGCCGACGTGCCGGCCGGATCCGTGGATCCAGCCGGCACGTCGCCGGCAACGTCCCGCCGGGCCGGTGGCCGGCGGGGTGGTGGTACTCACGCCTGCTTGGTCTCCCAGAAGATCTTCGCGATCTCGTCGATCTTCTGCAGCAGCTCGTCGGCCTTGGACCCGTCGGTCGTGGCCTTGGTGCCCCCGCCGCCACCGGCGAGCTTGGTGGCCTCGTTGAACAGCTGGTGCAACTGCGGGTACTTCTCGAAGTGCGGGGGCTTGAAGTAGTCGGTCCAGAGCACCCACAGGTGGTGCTTGACCAGCTCGGAGCGCTGCTCCTTGATGATCAGCGCCCGGGTGCGGAACTCGGGGTCGGTGTTCGCCGCGTACTTCTCGTCGATCGCCTTGATCGACTCGGCCTCGATCCGGGCCTGCGCCGGGTCGTAGACGCCGCAGGGCAGGTCGCAGTGGGCGTGCACGACAGTTCGTGGTGTAAGGATGCGTGGAAGTCGCATGGGACCCTCCAAGGCACGTCTGTGATGATCCAGGATGACAGTACTCCTGCGATATGTCCCCGAAGGGGTGGAGGTGAAACTCGGTGTCCACCAGCCCCTCCACCGGCCCTTCCGCGGCCGGTGGCCGCTCCGGCGCACCGGTGTTCGCCGTACTCGTGGTCGGGCCGTCGATGGTGCCGACGCTGCGGCACGGCGACGCGCTGCTGGTCCGGCGCGGCGGTCGCGCCGTCCGCGCCGGTGACATGGTGGTCGGAGTCTTCCGCACCCGACCGGACCTGCTGGTGGTCAAACGCGCGGTACGCCCGCTCGACGGTGGCTGGGAGCTGCACGGCGACAACCCGCTGGTGACCGACGACTCCCGGGCGTACGGCGTGGCCGACGTCCTGGGCCGGGTGGTGGCGCGCTACTGGCCGCGCCCGAAGTGGTTCTATTACCGCTCGGTATGACCCTGCGGGGCAACCGTCGTCCCGAACGCCACTATGCTCTGTAGTCCATACCCGGGTGACCCCCGCACCGCTGCCGGCGATCGCCGATCTCGCGTCCAGCCGGCCGCCTCTCGAATGGAATGCATCGTCGCGATCCTTGGAGTCACCATGTCATCCGCCGCCGCCGTGGACCCGTCCGATCCCGCCTTCCAACTGCACCGGGGCGGCAAGCTGGCGGTCGCCCCGACCGTGCCGCTGGCCACGCGGGAGGACCTCTCCCTCGCGTACACCCCGGGGGTGGCCCGGGTCTGCGAGGCGATCGCCGCCGACCCCGCCCTGGCCGACGACTACACCTGGGTCTCCCGCACCGTCGCGGTGGTCACCGACGGCTCGGCCGTGCTGGGGCTGGGCAACATCGGGCCGCGTGCGGCGATGCCGGTGATGGAGGGCAAGGCGGTGCTCTTCAAGCAGTTCGGCGGGGTGGACGCCGTGCCGATCTGTCTGGACACCCAGGACGTCGACGAGATCGTCGCGGTGGTGACGGCGCTGGCTCCGTCGTTCGGCGGCATCAACCTCGAGGACATCAGCGCGCCCCGGTGCTTCGAGATCGAGCGCCGGCTGGACGAGGCGCTGCCGATCCCCGTCTTCCACGACGACCAGCACGGCACCGCCGTCGTGGTGCTCGCCGCGCTGCGTAACGCCACGACGCTGCTCAACCGCAAGCTCGGCGACCTGCGGGTGGTGGTCAGCGGTGCCGGTGCGGCCGGCGTCGCGGTGACCAAGATGCTGGCGGCCGGCGGGGTGAACCCGGCCGAGGTGGTGGTCTGCGACTCCCGGGGCATCCTGCACGGCGGCCGGCCGGACCTGACCCCGTCAAAGGCCGAGCTGGCCGAGCTGACCAACGCCGCCGGCCGGGTCGGCGGGATCACCGAGGCGTTGCGCGACGCCGACGTGCTGATCGGGGTCTCAGGTGGACAGATCCCCGAGGACGCGGTGGCGGGGATGGCGCCGGGCGGTGCCGTCTTCGCGCTGGCCAACCCGACGCCCGAGGTGCACCCCGAGGTGGCCGCCCGGTACGCGGCCGTGGTGGCGACCGGCCGCAGCGACTATCCGAACCAGATCAACAACGTGCTTGCCTTCCCGGGCATCTTCCAGGGCGCGCTGGCGGCTCGGGCGACCCGGATCACCGAGGGCATGAAGGTGGCGGCGGCGGACGCGATCGCCGCCGTCGCGGTCGAAGCGGCGTGGTCGGACGGGACGCACCAGGCCGGCTCCGAGGCCGGACAGCTCCGGGTCGACGCCATCGTGCCCTCGCCGCTCGACCCCCGGGTCGCGCCGGCGGTGGCCGAAGCGGTGGCGGAGGCGGCCCGTCGCGACGGCGTGGCCCGGGCCTGACGGGTCGACGCCGGGGGTCGGTGTCCTGCGCCGGGCCGGTGGTTCGGCGGAGAGCGGCGGTTATCGACCGGGTGTAACGTGTCGATCATGCGTGCCGCCTACGCCTCGACGTTCGATGCCGACGATCCGCTCGCCGCGTTGGTCGTCGGGGATCGGCCCGAGCCGGCCCATCCGGAGCCGGACTGGGTGACCGTGGAGGTGCGGGCCAGCTCGCTCAACCACCACGACGTCTGGTCGCTGCGCGGGGTCGGGCTGGCGGCCGACCGGCTGCCGATGATCCTCGGCTGCGACGCCGCGGGTGTCGACCCTGGCGGCAACGACGTCGTGATCTACCCGGTGATCCCGGATCCGGCCGACCCCCGTGGACTGTCGCTGCTCTCCGAGCGGCATCCCGGCACGCTCGCCGAGCGGGTCGCGGTGCCCCGCGCCAACCTGGTGCCCAAGCCGTCCGGGCTCTCCTTCGCCGAGGCGGCCTGCCTGCCCACGGCCTGGCTGACCGCGTACCGGATGCTCACCACCCGGGGACGGGTGGACGCCGGGGAGTCGGTGCTGGTGCAGGGGGCCGGCGGCGGCGTGGCGACCGCCGCCGTGATGCTCGCGGTGGCGCTCGGCAAGCGGGTGTACGCGACCAGCCGTCACCCGGGCAAGCGGGAGCGGATCGCTGCGCTGGGCGCGACCGCGCTGGAACCGGGGGCCCGGTTGCCGGAGCGGGTGGACGTGGTGATCGAGACGGTCGGCGCCGCGACCTTCGACCACTCGCTGAAGTCGGCCGCCCCGGGCGCCCGGATCGTCGTCTCCGGCGCGACGGCGGGGTACGAGCCGCCGCTGAACCTCCGCCGGGTCTTCGCGATGCAGTTGGAGATCCTCGGCTCGACCATGGGCACTCCGGCGGAGCTGGCCGAACTGCTCGGGCTGCTGGTGCGGCGGGGGATCCGGCCGGTGATCGACGGGACGTACCCGTTCGCCGAGGCCCGTACGGCCTTCGCCCGGCTGCTCTCCGGGGACGTCTTCGGCAAGGTGGTGCTGGAGCACACCGCGTAGCGGGGCGACCGGTGCCCGCCCTGAGCTGCCGTGATCACGACTCGAACACGCGCGGTGACAGGATTTGAAAATCCGGACGTTTTGCCCGGGTCCAAAGCGGACAGCCGGGCAGGATAAGTCCAACGCAATGCACCGGAAAGTCGGGGTAAAGCCTGACTTTAGGAAAAATAAAGGTTGGGTTTTCGCCCTTTCCTTCGCGTCTCCGTCCGCTTGGGGTCGGCGGGTACAGTCGTCCCGTTCCGCCCCTCTGATCGCGGACGAATCTGTACGGCGAAGGAGTCGGATCTTGATGAGTTTCTCTGTGGCGGGTCAGCACAATCGACAAAGACCGCCATCCCGTCGCGTCCCTGGGCGCGGCTGGCGTACCCCGCGATCTCTGGTGGTGGGTTCGGCCACGTTGGGGATCATCCTCGCCGGGATCGGCGTGGCCGTCGCCAGCAGCGGCGACGGGTCGATGACCATTACCCGGGACGGGACCATGCTGGACGGTCGCAAGATCAATGGGTACGTGCACATCAAGGCGGACAACGTCACGATCAGAAATAGCACGATCAAGTACGGCGGAGCGCACGCCGTACGGATTTTCGACGGCTTCACCGGGGCGCTGGTCGAGAACACCAGAATCCAGTGCACCCGGCCCGAGACGAATGGCCTCGTCTTCGGCAACTACACGGCCCGCAAGGTGCGCGTCTCCGGATGCAAGAACGGTTTCATGCACTCGCCGGAAGCGCCCGCGACGATCATAATGTCGACCTGGAACGGGAAGCCAGTCGCCGCCGGCGACCTGCCGTCGGCCACCCGTCCGGAGCCGACCCCCGACCCCACGACCCCGGCGCCCGGGGACTCACCGGACGAGCC
Organism: Plantactinospora sp. DSM 117369; assembly: GCF_053764795.1. Classification (NCBI taxonomy): domain Bacteria; kingdom Bacillati; phylum Actinomycetota; class Actinomycetes; order Micromonosporales; family Micromonosporaceae; genus Plantactinospora; species Plantactinospora sp. DSM 117369. Next base: position 1,249,386 of record NZ_CM132446.1, read on the forward strand.
GGATCCGGCCGCCGCGGCGACCATGACCAGGGCGCCGGCCAGCCGGGCACCCTCCTCCTTCCCTGGCCCCGACAACACCGGTGTGCCGGCCGGCACCAAGCTCCGGGCCTCGGGTTCGATCAAGGTCACCCAGGACGGTCAGGTGCTCAGCGGGCTGAACATCACCGGCTGCGTGACCGTCACCGCCAAGAACGTCGTAATCCGGAAATCCCGGATCACCTGTGATGGGATCTATTCGATTCGTACGATCGACGCCGTCAACCTGCTGGTGGAGGACGTCGAGATCAATGGCAAGGGAAAGAACTCGGCAGCGGTCTGTTGTGGCGAATACACGCTGCGCCGGGTCGACATCAGCAACGTCATCGACGGGCCCCGGCTCGGCAGTGACGTGGTTGTCGAGGATTCCTGGATCCACCATCTGACCCGCGGGCCCGGATCGCACAACGACACGCTCCAGACCACCGGTGCCTCGAATATCGTGGTCCGGGGCAATACGCTGGAGGCGTACAACCCGGTGACCAGAGATCCGTTCAACGCCTGCCTCATGATCGGATCGACCACCGGGCCGATCGTCTCGAATCTCGTCTTCGAGGGCAATTACTGTAACGGTGGAAACTATTCCATCGGTGTGCGTACCGATCTCAATGCCGCCAACATCCGATTGAGCGGCAATGTCTTCGGGCGAAACTACCGATATGGCGTGATAGCCCGACCCGACCAGCGCGGCATCAGTTGGGATCGGGCGACCAACCTCTACGCGGACAACCGGAGGCCGGTGGTGGGCTAGCCCCATCCCTCGCGGGCGCGGCCGGTCGGGCCAGGACCGGCCGCGCCCGGCCGGCGGTAGCGGGCACTCGGGACGAGTTCAGAGCCGCTCGTCGAGGGTGGCCAGCCCGCCCTGGGCCGCCTGGGTCGGCAGCCGCCGCAGCGCCCGACCGTCGCCGTAGAGGGTCCAGCGGAGGAACTCGATGGTGGTGCCGGCGACCACGTCGAGGGCCTGCTCGTCGCTGCCGAGCAGCGCGCCGACGTGGTCGCCGTCCGGCAGCGTCAGCATCGCCTTGGGCCAGGGGACCCGGTCGTACGCCGCCTTGCCGGCCCGGTACGACACCACGTCGTCGCGCTGCCCGTGCACGAAGAGCTGGGGCGCGGCCGTCCCAGTGAACGCGGTGCCGACGCCGAGAGCGGTGCCGGCGAGCACGATCCCGGCGTCGAGCCGGACGTCCCGCCCCGCCGTGAAGAGCCCGATGGTGGTGACGCCGCCCGCCGAGTGCCCGGCCGCGGCCACCCGGTCGACGGCGAGATGGCCGCGCAGCGGGTCACCGGCCTTGCCATCCAGCGCGAGCACCCGGGTCAGCACGTACGACGCGTCGGCCGGCTGGTTGACCACGTCGAGCACCTGGAGTTCGGACGCGCCCCGGCTGGTGTGCGGATAGGCCGGCGCCACCACCACGAAGCCCGCCGCCGACCAGCGCACCAGCAGCGTCCGGTAGTCCGACGGCCGGCCGGTCAGGCCGTGGCTGAACAGCACCACCGGAAACCGTCCGTCGGCGACCCTGGCACCCCGGTCCGGGGAGCCGCCCGGCGCGCCGTCGGCCGGATACCAGACGGTGACCGGGAGCCTGCGGTCACCGCCCCGGTTGTAGCTCAGCTCCCGTACGCCGACCGCGAATCGACGGTTCGGTGCGGCGCCGACCAGCGGCGGGCTGGCCGGGGCGGTGACGTCCGGAGTCGGGCTTCCCGGCGGAGCGGGCCGTTCGGCGACCGGGCGGCCGGAGCCGGCGGAGCAGCCGGCCAGGGTCGCGGCCAGAGCCGTGCTGACGGTCGCGGTGGCGAGCGCGGCACGGAGGGGATGTCGGGGCATGGCATCGATTCTGCCTCGCCCGCCGACCGGTCGAGCCGTCCTCGGCCGGCGGCGCCAGGGTCGCCGACCGCCCGGTGTACGCGGTGAGCCGCTGCAACCACCCTGCGGACCGCCGTGGCCGCCGGGGCCGCCGGGGAAGCCGGGGCGGGTGTGCCGGGCTGTTCGGGTAGGGAAGGGTTCGCCTCAGTCGAGACGGTCGGCGAAGACGGTGATGCCGGGTGCTGTGGCGCCGGTCGGGAGGTCACGCCGGGCCCGGGCGTCGCCGTAGAGCGTCCAGCGCAGGAACTCCGTCGTCGCGGTCAGGGTCTGGGTGAAGCCGCGCCGGCCCGGGACGAGGTATTCGCCGTGCCCCTGGCCGCGCACCGTGAGGAACGCCTTGGGCCACGGCACCCGGCGGAAGGCGTCCCGACCCCGGGTCACCGGTACGACGCGGTCGGCGTCGCCGTGCACGAAGAGCAGCGGTGCCGGCGGCCCGCCGAAGGTGGCTCCGGGCATCCCGGCGCCGCCGATCACGATGCCGCCGCGCAGCCACTCCGAGTGCCCCGGCGCGAACAGCCCGGCGGTGGTGTAGCCACCGGCGGAGTGTCCCACCGCGCCGATCCGGGTCACCGCCAGATGACCGGAGAACCGGTCGCCGGAGACCTGATCGAGCCGGCTGACGTACTGGATCACCCGCCAGGCGTCACCCGGCTGCCGGCGGATGTCGTTGCGGTCGAACCGGCGCGCCGCGCGTTTGGTGTGCGGATAGGCGGGGGCGGCGACCACGAAGCCGGCCGAGGCCCACCGGGTGGTCAGCGGGGCGTGCAGCTCGGGCAGGCTGTGCAGGCCGTGGCTGAACAGCACGATCGGAAACCGGCCGGCCGCGACCGGGGCGTCCCGGCGGGGCACCGTCGGCTTGGCGGCGGGACTGGCGGGCCGGTCGTCCCGGGCCGGGTACCAGACGGTGACCGGGAGCGGGCGGGCGGTGCCGCGACCGAGATCGAGCGTACGCACGCCGACCGCGTACGTCCGATTCGGGGCTGAACCGGGCATTGCCGCGGGAGCCGGAGCGGCGACCACCCACCCGCTGGCGGTGAGCGCGATCGGCAGTAACAGGGCGAAGAGCCCCGCGACCTTGGGGTTCACGCGCACAGCATCGACGCTAGACGGCGGAACGCCGTACGAGGCCAGCTTTCCGGTCCTCGTACGGCGGCCACCCGGACGGTTTGTCCCGCCGTCCGCCCCCGATCCGGGTTGCCCGGCAACCCGTCCCCCCGCTTCGACGTCTCAGCGCGTCGGCAACCCGACCCCGGTGGGCCCGCCCGGCGGGGCCTCGTCTGGCGAGAGCCGGGGCAGCCAGCCCAGCCACCGGGGCAGGTACCAGTTCCGCTCCCCGAGCAGCACCATCACCGAGGGCAGCAGTACCGCCCGGACGATGGTCGCGTCGATCAGCACCGCGATCGCCAGGCCGAAACCGAGTTCCTTCATCGACACCACCGTCCCGGTGGTGAAGAGGGCGAAGACCGCGACCATCACCACGGCGGCGCTGGTGATCACCCCGGCGGTACCCCGGATGCCCCGGGAGACCGCCAGCTTGCTCGGCCAGCCCCGGTCGTGCCCCTCCCGGATCCGGCTGAGCACGAAGACGTGGTAGTCCATCGACAACCCGAACAGGATCACGAAGAGGAACAGCGGTACCCAGTTGGTGATCGAGCCCACCGACTCGAAGCCGAGCAGCGCCTCGCCCCAGCCGTGCTGGAAGACCAGCACCAGCAGCCCGTACGCGGCGGCCACCGAGAGCAGGTTGAGCACGATCGCGGTCACCGCCACCACCAGGGACCGGAACGACACCAGCATCAGCAGGAACGCCAGCCCCAGCACGAACCCGAAGACCAGCGGCACGCTGCGGCCCAGCGCCGCGTTGAAGTCGACCGAGTCGGCGGCCAGACCGGTCACCAGTACCTCCGCACCGTCCACGCCCTGCACGGTGCGCGGGATGACCTGTTCGCGCAGGGTGCGTACCGCCCGCTCGGAGACGGCGTCGACGCCGGAGCCGGAGAGTCCCACCTTGACCACCGCGACGGTCCGGTCCGGGTTGACCTCGACGGTGACCGGCTCGTGCAGTTGGCCGGTGGCCAGCGCCCGGGTCTTCAGGTTGTCGATCGCGGCGGTCAGGGCCGGGGTGGTCACGTCGTCCGCCCTGATCGCCACCACCGCCGGTTCGGCGCCGCCGGGGAAGGCGGCCTTGACCCGGAGGAAGGCGCTCAGCGCCGGGGCCGGGTTCTTCAGCGCGGTGATGTCCTCCTCGGCGGTCCGCATCCCGAGCAGCGGCACGGCCAGGGTCAGCAGGGTGGCGGCGGCCAGCACGGCGGAGAACCCGGGCCGGCGCAGCACCACGCCCATGGTCGTGCGCCAGAACCGGCCGCTCGACTGCCGGCGGTAGAGCCCGGGTACCCGGCCCAGGTCGATCCGGTCGCCGAGCTTGCTCAGCACCGCCGGCAGTACGGTGAGCGCCCCGACGGCGGCGGTGGCCACCACCAGGATCGTGCCGGTCGCCAGGCTGATGAAGGTGGTGTCCTGAGTCAGGAACATCCCGGACATCGCGATGATCACGGTCAGCGCCGAGATCAGCACCGACCGGCCAGAGGTGGCGGCGGCGATCGCGAGCGCCTGCTCCGGGTCGGCGCCCCGGGCCCGCTCCTCACGCTCCCGACGCAGGTAGAACAGGCAGTAGTCCACCCCGACCGCGAGCCCCATCAGCAGCATCAGGTGCATCGTGGTGTCGACCGCCGGAGCGAACCGGCTGGCCACGGCGAGCAGCCCGAGCGAGCCCAGGAACGCGGTCAGGGCCAGCCCCATCGGCAGTACGGCGGCGAGCAGCGCCCCGAACGCCACGATCAGGATGCCCAGCGTCACCGGGATGGAGAGCATCGACAGCCGGTGCATGTCGGCGTCCAGGGTCTTGCCGATCGCCTCGCCGATGCTGGCCCCGCCGGTCTGCGCCACGTACAGCTCGGGATGGTCGCGTTGCACGGCGGCGACCGCGTCGCGTACCGGTCCGACCCGGTCGGCGGCGTCGTCGGCCGGTCCGGTCAGCGCGAAGGTGACCAGTACGGCGTGCCGGTCGCCGGAGACCGCGTCCGACCGGACGTCCAGCACCTGGCCGGTGCCCTCGACGGCGGCGACCGTGTCGGTGACCGCGGCCCGGAAGGCGGGATCCTCCGCGACCAGGCGGTCGCTTTCGATGAGTACCATCTCGGCGGCCCGGTCGGGGAAGCCGGCGGCGGCGATGATCTCGTCTGCCCGGCGGGAGTCGCCGTGCCCGGACTCGCTGCTCTTCGCCTCGACGGTGCCGATGACGGCGCTGAGCGCGGTCGCCGCAATCACGAACAGCAGCCACCCGAGGACGGCCATGCCCCGGTGCCGGGCGCTCCAGCCGGCGATTCTCGCGGCCAGGTTGCCCTTGCGAGAGGTCGCCGGGCCGGCGTCGGAGCCGGTGGCCGGCGGCGGCAGAATGGTCGACGTGGTCATGCACCGACGCTATGAGCCGCACCGATCCGGTTCGATCCGGCGAGCACCCTGGTCCTAGGTAGGGGCGGCCACGCCGCGAGGGTAGGGCGAGCCTGACCGTGCGCCGGTTCGCTATCGTGCTCGGCATGGCTGATCAGCACCCTGACCCCAGCGGCAACACCGAGGCGTTCCGGGCCTTCGTCCACTCTCCTGAATCGGCGACCGCCGAACCGCCGTCCAGGCTGCCGCTGATCATCGGGATCGCGGTCGCGGTCGTCGTGGGCGCGCTGGTCGGCTGGCTCGCATTCGGCTGAGCTGCCCCTTGGGGCTCGCGGTCATGCGTCCGTGCCGTCGTCGGTGTTCGGCGCCCGCCGCATCAGGCAGATCCGGCTACCATCCGGCACCGGGATGGCGTGCACGGGCCGATATCCGAGGGTCCGGTAGAACTCCCGGTCGTTGCCGCGTCTGAGTACGTCGTGATCCCGGTCCTGTCGAGCCGGGCCAGGTGATGCCGCACCAGCTACCGGCCACGGTCGGCTCCCCGGCACCCGGCCGCCCGGACCGGTTGCCGCTGCTGTGCCCGTCGTGGCTCAGCGACTCGGGCTCGACGCCGGCCAGGTTTGGCCCGTTGTGGGTGCGTGATGCGGCCACGCTCCTGTTGCGGGCTTCGGCACGAATTGCGTCGCTACGTGATGATGGCCGAGCCATCCGATGGAGCGCAGTGTGAGGCCCGATCTGAGGGCTGAGGCAAGCAGACCCCTACTTATTCCAGGTCCTGGATTTCCTTGGGGATGTCCTTGACGGTCTCGGGTGTGATGGATGTCTTGGTCCAGGTGGAGCCATCACTCTGCACGTAGGACGTGCCAATGTCGCTGGAGAGGATCCATAGCTGGTCCTTGGACGACAGCCAGGTCACGCCAACGCCGTGCCGGAGACTGTAGGGCGTGTCGTCGTGGAACACTTCCTTGCCTACGCTGTCGGTGATGACCACGATCCGGGTCTTCACGCCGTTCTGCTGGGGGCCGGCGATCACCGACGCGATGTACTGGCCGGACGGAGATTTGTGAGGTTTGTTCGGCAGGACGAAGCGTTCGTCGTACTCCGCCCGATCGGGTTCGCTCTGGCTGACACCGAACAGGCCACAGCCGGTCGTGGTGGTAAGTACCGTGAGAGCCACGGTGACGGCAAGGATGATCACTCGTCGGCTCACGATGCGGACTATCCCTTCATGTTCAGAACATTGCCGCTCGCGTCGATGATGACGATGGCCTGGGCATGCCACGTGATGTGCATGTCGTACGGGTCAGCCTGATACACCACGCCAAGCTCTCCACAGTCGCCCGGGTCAAATGAACCTTTTTCAGCCTCCCCCTGCGGTCGGACGAACCGCAAGGTCGGACGCGGTGCGGTAAGCGCCGCGCGGTTCAGGTTGAAAAAGGTTCAATCGAGCGGCCCCTCGCCTTGCCCGCCAGCGCGCCGAAACCCGCCCGACGGGCCCCGGCGGCCACCCGGCTCACGCAAGAGCAGACCGGCACCCAGGTACGACGTCGGAAACCATCGAGCGTGACCTGACGATCACCGCCCGCAAGCAATGCGCAGGTTGAAGAACCAGCTTGGTAAGGATCATGGTCGAGCTGGACCCTCACTCCGGAACCAGATACCCGATGACCACTGTGGCCTCAGCCCTGGCAACGGAAGCGGCCGCTCGACGGCCGTCAGAGGTCGTCCTCGTCGTCGAGCCGGGCCAGCCAGGTGGCGAACCGCTCGACCGGCGTCTCGAAGTCGGGGTTCAGGTCGACGAAGTCGCGCAGCCGCGCGCCCAGCCACTCCAGGGTGACCGTCTCGGTACCCCGGCGCTCGACGAGTTCCTCGATGCCTCGGTCGGTGAAGTACACGACGTCCTCTCTCGGCGGTGCTGAAAGGAGGGGACCCCTTCATATCGCTTTCCGTATATGAAGGGGTCCCTTCCTTACCTACTTCAGGGGCGGGGCAGTGCCGCCTCGATCAGCGCGGACTGCTCGACGTCGTGCATCTTCGCCGAGCCGACCGCCGGGGCGGCCGCCGCTGGCCGGGAGATCCGGCGCAGGCGTACGCCCTCCAGGTGCTCCAGCAGGTTGAGCGCGACGAACGACCAGGCGCCCTGGTTGGCCGGCTCCTCCTGGACCCAGGCGAAGTCCTCGGCGTTCGGGTACTGCGCCAGCGTGGCCCGGACCTCCTCGACCGGCAGCGGATAGAGCTGCTCCATCCGGACGATCGCGGTGTCGGTGATGCCCCGCTCGGTTCGGGCCTGGAGCAGGTCGTAGTAGACCTTGCCGGAGCAGAGCAGCACCCGCTTGACCGCCTCCGGCGCCACGCCCGAGCTGTCGGTCAGCACCGGCTGGAAGGTGCCGGTGGTGAAGTCCTGCACACTGGACACGCAGAGCTTGTGCCGGAGCAGGGACTTCGGGGTGAAGACCACCAGCGGCTTGCGCTTCGGCGAGAGCGCCTGCCGGCGCAGCAGGTGGAAGTAGTTCGCCGGGGTGCTCGGGATGGCGATCCGCATGTTGTCCTCGGCGCAGAGCTGGAGGAACCGCTCCGGCCGGCCGGAGGTGTGGTCCGGACCCTGGCCCTCGTGCCCGTGCGGCAGCAGCAGGGTCACCGCCGACTGCTGGGCCCACTTCACCTCGCCGGACGAGATGAACTCGTCGACCACGGTCTGCGCGCCGTTGGCGAAGTCGCCGAACTGCGCCTCCCAGAGCACCAGCGCCTCGGTGTTCTCCACCGAGTAGCCGTACTCGAAGCCCATCGCGGCGTACTCGCTGAGCAGGGAGTCGTGTACGAAGAACCGGGCCCGGTCCCCGGCCAGGGTGCTCAGCGGGGTGTGCTCGGCACCGGTCCGGGAGTCCACGATGACGGCGTGCCGCTGCACGAAGGTGCCACGCCGGGAGTCCTGGCCGGCGAGCCGGACGGTCACCCCGTCCTGGAGCAGCGTGCCGAACGCGATGATCTCGCCGAGGCCCCAGTCGATGTTGCCGGACTCGGTCATCTTGGCCCGCCGGTCCAGTAGTTGCTGGATCCGCTTGTGCGGGGTGAAGCCGTCGGGCAGCGAGGTGTGCGCCGTACCGACCGCGCGGAGTGCGGGGACGGTGGTGGCGGTCTCCACCTGCGGCTCGGGCTCCGGCTGGCGGCGGGGCCGGGTGGCCGGCCGGGCCGACGAGGCGGCGTCCCGGGTCGCCTTGAAGACCCGCTCCAACTGGGCCTGGAAGTCGCGCAGCAGCTCCTCCGCGTCCTCCACGGTGATGTCACCGCGCCCGATCAGCTCCTCGGTGTAGAGCTTCCGGACCGACCGCTTCGAGTCAATGATCTTGTACATCAACGGGTTGGACATGGCCGGGTCGTCGCCCTCGTTGTGCCCGCGCCGCCGGTAGCAGACCATGTCGATCACGACGTCCTTGTTGAACGCCTGCCGGTATTCGAAGGCCAGCCGGGCCACCCGGACCACGGCCTCCGGGTCGTCGCCGTTGACGTGGAAGATCGGCGCCTGGATCATCCGGGCCACGTCGGTGCTGTAGAGGCTGGACCGCGAGTATTCCGGTGCGGTGGTGAAGCCGACCTGGTTGTTCACCACCACGTGCACGGTGCCGCCGGTGCGGTAGCCGCGTAGCTGAGACAGGTTGAGCGTCTCGGCGACCACGCCCTGGCCGGCGAAGGCGGCATCGCCGTGCACCGCCACCGGCAGCACGGTGTAGCCCTCCAGCTTGAGGTCGATCCGGTCCTGCTTGGCCCGGACGATCCCCTCCAGCACCGGGTCGACCGCCTCCAGGTGGGACGGGTTGGCGGTCACCGACACCTTGATCGAGTGCTCGCCGTCCGGCGTGGTGAACTTGCCGGCCTGGCCCAGGTGGTATTTCACGTCGCCGGAGCCCTGCGTCGAGCGCGGGTCGAGGTGCCCCTCGAACTCCGAGAAGATCTTCTCGTACGGCTTGCCGACGATGTTGGCCAGCACGTTCAGGCGGCCCCGGTGAGCCATCCCGATCACGACCTCGTCGAGGTCGTTCTCGGCGGCCGACTCCAGCACCTCGCCGAGCAGCGGGATCAGCGACTCGCCGCCCTCCAGCGAGAAGCGCTTCTGGCCGACGTACTTGGTCTGGAGGAAGGTCTCGAACGCCTCGGCCGCGTTGAGCCGGTTGAGCACGTGCTTCTGCTCGTCCGGCGCGGGCTTGGTGTATTGCCGCTCGATCCGCTCCTGGATCCAGCGCCGCTCCTCCGGGTCCTGGATGTGCATGTACTCCACGCCGACCCGGCGGCAGTAGGAGTCCCGGAGCACCCCGAGGACCTCGCGCAGCTTCATCTTCTGCTTGCCGGCGAAGCCGCCGACCGGGAAGGTGCGGTCGAGGTCCCACAGCGTCAGGCCGTGCTGGAGTACGTCGAGGTCCGGGTGCTTACGGATCTTGAACTCCAGCGGATCGGTGTCCGCCATCAGGTGTCCACGGACCCGGTACGCGTGGATGATCTCGATCACCCGGGCGGTCTTGTCGATCTGTCCCTCGGAGCTGACCGCCACGTCCCGCATCCAGCGCACCGGCTCGTAAGGAATGCGCAGCGAGGTGAAGATCTCGTCGTAGAAGCCGTGCTCGCCGAGGACCAGCTCGTGGATGGTCTTGAGGAACTCGCCGGACTGCGCGCCCTGGATGATCCGGTGGTCGTACGTGCTGGTCAGCGTGATGATCTTGCTGACCGCCAGCTCGGCCAGGGTCTCCTCGGACATCCCCTGGTACGGCGCCGGGTATTCCATCGCGCCGACCCCGATGATGGTGCCCTGGCCGACCATCAGCCTCGGCTGGGAGTGCACGGTGCCGATCCCGCCCGGGTTGGTCAGCGAGATCGTCGTACCGCCGTAGTCCTCCATGGTCAGCTCGTTGCGCCGGGCCCGCCGGACGATGTCCTCGTACGCCTGCCAGAACTGCCGGAAGTCCATCTGCTCGCCGGCCTTGATCGACGGCACCACCAGGGTGCGCGAGCCGTCCGGCTTGGCCAGGTCGATCGCGATGCCCAGGTTGACGTGCTCCGGCTTGACCAGTGCCGGCTTGCCGTCGACCTCGGCGAAGGAGTTGTTCATCTCCGGGTGCTCGGCGAGCGCCTTGATCAGCGCCCAGCCGATCAGGTGGGTGAAGCTGACCTTGCCGCCCCGGCCCCGGGCGAGGTGGTTGTTGATGACGATCCGGTTGTCCACCAGCAGCTTGGCCGGGACCGCGCGGACGCTGGTCGCGGTCGGCACCGCCAGCGAGGCGTCCATGTTCTGCACGATCCGGGCGGCCACGCCGCGCAGCGGGGTGGTCTGGGCGCCGGCGGGCTGGGCAGCGCCCTTGCCGGCGGGGCTCGGCGCGGCGGCCTTCGGGGCACTCGCGGCCGGCTTCGCCGGGGCAGCGGCCTTGCCGTCCGGCGCCGGGGTGCTGCGCTTGGCCGGCGCCGGGGTGGCCGGCGCGGCCTCGGTCTTCGCGGAGGTGCGTGCGGTCGCGGGGGGCTGCTCGACGGCTGTGCCGGAGCGGCCCTTGGCGCCGGTCACCGTGGCGTCACCGGCGTCGCCACCGTCCGGGCCGGGTTGCCCGGCCGCGGGTCGGTAGTCGGCGAAGAAGTCGTGCCAGGCTGGATCGACGCTGGCGGGGTCGGCGAGGTAACGCTGGTACATTTCCTCGACGATCCACTCATTGGGGCCGAACCCCGCCAGTGGATTTTCCTGCGAAGTCTGCTGGGTCGACACGGCCGGTAATCGCCTCTTTCACGCGGGTTGTGTGTCACGCGGTCTCCTGCCACCCGGTCGGGGGGCTGCGTCGAAAGACGGGTCCAAGGCTACGCCGTGCGGTAACCGACAGCATTGTCGCATCGGGCCCGTGTCGCGTTTCACAGGTTTTGCGAGTTGTCGGTCGTTCGGTAACGGCGGAACCCGGCCGGGGCCACTGACCCCGACCGGGTTCCGACGATCCGACGATCCTGTCCGCAGGGTCAGGAGACGTCCCGCTTGCGCATGATCAACGTGCCGATCGTGCCGGTCACCACGGCGTACGCGATCATGACCAGCGCACCCGCCCACCGGGGCGGGCTGCCCGGCAGGTCGGTGCCGGTCGCCATCAACTGAGAGGCGAGCGACGGGACGATCAACTGAAGGTTGTTGATCCAGTCGCCGAACCGGTCGGCCAGGATCCCCAGCACGATGATCGCCCCGATGTAACCGGCCAGGTAGACCAGCAGCGCCGTGACGGTGGCGCCGATCTGGCTGCGGATCAGCACCCCGAACCCGATCCCGAAAACGGCCCAGAGCAGGTACGCCAGCCCGTTCAGGCCGATCGCCTGCCAGATGGCGCCCTCGCCGAGCTGGCTCGACACGTCCAGGCTGCCCAGGATCAGCGGGGTGAAGATCAGGTTGAGTCCGGTGGTGATCACCCAGAAGATCAGCCCGAGGATGCCGGCGGCGACCAGCTTCGCCACCACCACGGCGGTGCGGTGCGGCGTGGTCAGGAAGGTCGTCGTGGCGGTCTGGTGGAAGAACTCGTTCGTTACCACCAGTACACCCAGCAGCATCACGATCAGTACGCCGAAGAACTGGCCGTTGGTGTAGAGGTTCGCCGCGATGTTGACGTGCTCACCGGCCGCCTGGAACTGCGCGTCCTGCGCGTCGGCCTCCGGTACCCCGACGCTGGCCGGGTCGAGCAGCGCCTGGGACTGGAAGTAGTTGATCAACAGGGTCAGGCCCCAGAGGGGCAGCGTGATGAGCCCGAAGACCCACCAGGTGTTCGTCGTACGGATCTTCAGCAGCTCGGATCGGACCAGGTTCATCGGATCCCCGCCTTTCCGGCCGTCAGCTCCAGGAAGACCCCTTCGAGGTCGGGTCGCTCCGTGGTCAGCTCGTGCAGCTCGACCTTTGCCGCCAGTGCGGCCCGGCCCACCGCCGGGGCGTCCGTCCCCTCGACCAGCAGCACGCCGTCGTCGCCCCGGGTCACCCGGGCACCGTTGTCGGTCAGCGCCGTGGTCAGCTCGTCACTCTGCGGGGTCCGGACCCGGACCCGGCCCGTCTGCGCCATCGAGCCGACCACCTCGTCGACCCGGCCCTGCCGGACCAGCTTGCCGGCGGCGATGATCACCACGTCGTCGGCGAGTAGCTGCATCTCGGAGAGCAGGTGGCTGGAGACCAGCACCGTACGCCCCTCGGCGGCGAGCGCCTTGAGGAAGCCGCGCATCCACCGGATGCCCTCCGGGTCGAGCCCGTTGGCCGGCTCGTCGAGGATCAGCACCCGGGGGTCGCCGAGCATCGCGGCGGCGATGCCGAGCCGCTGCTTCATGCCGAGCGAGTAGCCCTTGAACTTCCGCTTCGCCGCCGGCGTGAGCCCCACCAGTGCCAGCGCCTCGTCGGCCCGCTGCTTCGGCAGCCCGGCCGCGGCGCAGGTCACCCGCAGGTGGTTGATCCCGGTGCGGCCCTTGTGCGCGCTCGACGCCTCCAGCACCGCGCCGACGTGCCGGATCGGCTGCGACAGGTCGGCGTAGCGGGCGCCGCCGATCGTCGCGGTGCCCGCCGTCGGAGTGACAAGGTTGAGCAGCATCCGCAGTGTGGTCGTCTTGCCGGCACCGTTGGGCCCCAGGAAGCCGGTCACCCGGCCCGGCTCGACGGTGAACGACAGATCGTCGACCGCTCGGACATTGCGATAGACCTTCGTGAGACCGGAGACCACTATCTGGCCACTTCCGGCTGTTGGGCTTAACCGCCCGTCAGACATCTCTCTCCCCTCCGTGAGGCGCCGCCGTGCCGGCCACGCCGTCACCCAGCGTCGACATTGTGGGCCGCGCGGTCAATCGGAATGATTGCGGAACCGGTTGTCATACCTGGGCAGGAGCCCGTCCTCCTGCAGCACGAGCCGCGCGGCGTCTGGGGAGGAGGGGCGAATCTACCAGTTCGGACGAGCTGCCGGGGGGCGGCACGCGAAGCCGGCCGTGCCGGGCTGATACCACATCCCGTTCACCGGATCGACACGCCGTCGGCCGTCGGTCGACACGTCCAGGGCAGTCCGGGGGCCTACACAGAGACCATGGCCGTTCTGCTCACCGCCCCGGCACGAACCGGGACCAGCGGATACACCCTGCTGATCGCCGACAGCGCGTCGCAGGTAGCCGCCGCACAGCGCCTCCGGCACACCGTGTTCGTCGAAGAGTTCGGCGCGAACCTCCACTCGCCGGTGACCGGGCTCGACATCGACGAGTTCGACCCGTACTGCGAGCACCTCATCGTCCGGGAGGACGAGTCGGGTGCGGTGGTCGGCACGTACCGGATGCTGACGCCGGACCGGGCCGCCCGGGCCGGTCGCCGGTACGCCGAGGGCGAGTTCGACCTCTCCCCGCTCGCACCGCTGCGCGACGAGCTCGTCGAGATCGGCCGGTCCTGCGTCGACCCGGCGCACCGGACCGGTGCCGTGATCAACCTGATGTGGGCGGGGATCGCCCGCTACCTCCAACTGCGCGGTTTGCGCTGGCTCGCCGGCTGCACCTCGGTGCCGCTGGACGACGCCGGAGCGACGGCGGTCGGGGTCTGGTCGGAGGTCCGGCGCCGGAACCTGTCGCCGCCGCCGATGCGGGTCCGGCCACACCGGCCCTGGCTGGCCGAGCCGGCCGGCGCGGCCGCGCTGGCGGCCGCCGAGGCGGAGGTACCGTCCGGGGCGCCGGCCGCCGCCCGGGGCCGGGTGGCGATGCCGCCGCTGCTCCGCGGCTACCTGCGGCTGGGCGCCTGGGTCTGCGGGGAGCCGGCGTACGACCCGGAGTTCGACGTGGCCGACTTCTACGTCCTGCTCTCGATGGACCGGATGCCCGGCCGGTACCGCCGGCACTTCCTCGGTCCGGACCAGTGAACCTTTTGCCACCTCCCCTTGCGGTCCGTCGGAGGGCGAGGTCCGACGCGGTGTGTGAGCGCCGCGCGGTTCAGGTTGGAAAGGGTTCAGTGAACACCCGCACCCGCACGGTCCCGGGCCGGTCGCTGCACACCGGTGGATCACTCTGGCGGCCGCACTCGATCTGCGGGCCGGACTGCCTGCCCGACCCGGGCCAGCTGCCGAGGGCCTCCGGGCCGCGCCAACTCGGTCGGCTGGTGGCGCTGGTCGGGGCCCTGCTCTTCGGCGTTCTGCTGCTGCCGGTACTGCCGGTGCTTCCCCGGTCCGGCCGGGAGGTCGCCGGGCGGGCCTGGGCCCGTACCGTGTTGCGGGCCGGTGGGATCCGGCTCGACGTGCGGGGCCGGCCGCCGCTGCGGCGGGCGCTGCTGGTGGCCAACCACGTCTCCTGGCTCGACGTGGTCGCGATCCTCGCGGTGACCCCGGCCCGGCTGCTGGCCAAGCACGAGGTGCGGAGCTGGCCGCTGATCGGGCCGCTGGCGGCGCTCGGCGGCACCATCTTCATCGACCGGACCCGGCCGCGCACCCTCCCGCAGACCGTGGCCGAGGTGGCGGAGGTGCTCCGCGCCGAGGGGGTCGTCGCGGTCTTTCCGGAGGGTACGACCTGGTGCGGCGTACCACGGGCGGCCGGAAGCTGTGGCTGGACGATCCGGTTCCGTCCGGCCATGTTCCAGGCCGCCGTCGACGTGGCGGCCCCGGTGGTACCGGTGCATCTCGGCTACCGCATCGAGTTCTCCGCCGGCCGCCGCGCGACCGGTACACCGGTCGGCCCGACCGGTGCCTCGGCGGTCGGTGCGGCGGCGACCGGCCAGGTCCGGGCCGTCGACACCACGGCGGCGGCCTTCCTGGCAGAGGAGAGCCTCTACACCTCGGTACGCCGGGTGCTGGCGCTGCGCGGCCTGGTGGTGACCCTGACCGTGGTCGACGAGCCGTGGTTCGACGGCCCGGCGGACCGTCGCCGGCTCGCCGCGGCGGCCGAGGCGGCGGTGCGGGCGGCCGGTCCAGCCGCCCCGCCAGAGCGTCCGGCCGGCGGGGTACCCCTGGAGCTGGCGGCCTGACAACGCTGCCGGGTCGGCCGGGCGGGCGTTCCGGAAACGCGATGTATCGCGTTATCGTGGCGGTACGCACGTCCGCCGTCCGTGCCCGCGCCTCCCGCCGGCCGGACCGGCCAGCACCAGGGGAGTCGCCATGCCGAGCTGGACCGTGGACGGGCCGCGCCGGCTGACCCTCACCGAATCGGTCGACCAGCTCGTCGTCCGAACCATGGAGACGGTCTCCGGTGAGCTGATCCTGGCCGGCGGGACCGCCGAACGGGTCCGGGCCAGTACGGTCTCCGGGGCGATCACCTGCGACCTGGGCAACCCCGGCCGGAGCGAGATCGAGCTCGGCGCCACCTCGGGCAGCGTGACGGTACGGATACCCGAGGAGAGCGACCTCGACGTGCACCTGCACACCACCTCGGGGCGGATCACCACGGACTTCACCCAGCTTGAGGTGGGCATCGCGCCGCGCTGGTCCAGCGACCGCCAGGGGACCCTCGGCGCCGGGGGCGGTAGTCTCCGCGCCACCACTATGTCCGGGAGCATCGTGTTGCTGGCCCGGCGGTCGGCGGAGTGAGGGCGAGATGACGACGGTGTTCGGCCACGGCCGGCTCCGGCTCTATCTGCTCAAGCTCCTGGACGACGGGCCGAGGCACGGCTACGAGCTGATCCGGCTGCTGGAGGAGCGCTTCCTCGGCCTGTACGCGCCGAGCGCCGGCACCATATATCCCCGCCTCGCCCGGTTGGAGGCGGAGGGATTGGTCACGCACGACGCCGTCGGCGGCCGGAAGGTCTACCAGATCACCGAGGCGGGCCGGGCCGAGCTGCGGCAGCGCGCCGACGAGGTGGCCAGTCTGGAGTCGGAGATCCGCGCCTCGGTCTCCGACCTGGCGAAACTGGCCGGTGAGATCCGTTCCGAGGTACGCGGCTCGGTGCGCGACCTGAAGCAGGAGCTTCGGGCGGCCGCCCGGGAGAGCCGCCGGGGTGACCGGCGGTCCGCCCCGGGTGCGGCGTACCCGGGCGCGGCGTCGGGTGCCGCGGCGGCCGGCGGTGACTGGTCGGCGGGGCAGCATGCCGAGGAGTGGATCCCGGGCGGCTGGTCGGCGGGGGCGCGTACCGGGGAGCAGCCGCCGGGCGGCTGGTCGGCGGCACAGGGGGACGACCCGGGCGCCGAGTTCGACCGGCAGTTGCTGCTCTTCGTCACCGAGGTGCGGGCGCTGGCCCGCAGCGGCAGGTTCACCGAGACCCAGTTGCGTACGGCGGCCCGGGTATTGCACGGCGCGCTGGACGGGCTGCGCCGGCTGCTCCGCTGATCCCGGCAACCGCTCCGCCGGTTGCTCGGCGGGCGCTGCTCCGTGGCGAGCGGAGGCTGCTCGGGCGCTCTCAGAAAGTTTTCAGGGGATGCTCAGCCGAGCCGCAGCGGAGGCGCGGATGATGGCCAGATGGCAGCGACAACGCAGAGCGAGGCACGGCTACTCGTCGTGGAGGACGACCCGAACATTCTCGAGCTGCTCTCCGCCAGTCTGCGATTCGCCGGCTTCGACGTGGCCACCGCCACCAGTGGGA
This sequence comes from Plantactinospora sp. DSM 117369, assembly GCF_053764795.1. Taxonomy (NCBI): domain Bacteria; kingdom Bacillati; phylum Actinomycetota; class Actinomycetes; order Micromonosporales; family Micromonosporaceae; genus Plantactinospora; species Plantactinospora sp. DSM 117369. The sequence continues at coordinate 1,266,248 of NZ_CM132446.1, forward strand.
GCGCGGCGGTCAGCGCGGCGAAGGAGCGGCGACCCGACCTGGTCGTGCTCGACGTCATGCTGCCCGACCTCGACGGCTTCGAGGTGATCCGGCTGCTCCGCGAGGGCGGTACCCGTACCCCGGTGGTCTTCCTCACCGCCCGGGACGCGACCGACGACAAGATCCGTGGGCTGACCCTGGGCGGCGACGACTACGTCACCAAGCCGTTCAGCCTGGAGGAGCTGACCGCCCGGATCCGGGCGGTGCTGCGGCGTACCGCCACCGGCGAGCACGCGCCGTCCCGGCTCACCTTCGCCGACCTGGAACTGGACGAGGAGACCCACGAGGTGCACCGGGCCGGCAAGCGGGTGCAGCTCTCGCCGACCGAGTTCAAGCTGCTGCGCTACCTGATGCTCAACGCCAACCGGGTGCTCTCCAAGGCACAGATCCTGGACCACGTCTGGAACTACGACTTCCGGGGCGACGACAACATCGTGGAGTCCTACATCTCCTACCTGCGGCGCAAGATCGACACTACCCAGCCCCGGCTGATCCACACCCTGCGCGGGGTCGGGTACGTGCTCCGCAAGCCGGCGGCGTGAATGTCGCCCTGCCGCTGAAGGGGCGGCTCCGCGCCACGCCGCTACGGGTCAAGCTGGTCGCCGCCGTACTCGTCCTGGTCGCCGCCGCGCTGGTGGTGATCAGCGTGATGACCGCCTTCTTCCTGCGCAGCTACCTGGTCGGCCGGATCGACGACGAACTGGCGAGCTTCGCCCGCGACGCGAACGCGCAGGAGGTCCAGCGGCTCTACGACGACGTGGCGGCCGGCCGCGGCGCGCTGCCGACCGACTACCTGATCGTGCGGGCCGACCGGGAGGTCGGCATCTTCAATCCGCTCTACGACCGGACCCTGAACGAGAACAACCTGCCCGCCCTCAACGACGCCACCTGGTACGAGCGGCACGCCGGGGGCGACTTCTTCACCGTCTCGTCGATCGACCACAGGTTCCGCTGGCGGATGATGGTGGTGCAGTGGCCGAGCGGCACCTACCTGGCGGTCGGGCAGCACCTCACCGACGTCGACCTGGCGGTCAAGGAACTGATCTGGATCGACGTACTGGTCGGCGGCTCGGTGTTGATCACGCTCGCCGCGGCGGGGGCGGCGATCGTGCGTACCAGCCTGAAACCACTCGTGGAGATCGAGCGGACCACGGCGGCCATCGCCGGCGGAGACCTGTCCAGACGGGTACCCGATCCGGAACCGGGTGAGATCGAGGCGAAAACCGAACTCGGCCGGCTGTCCCGGGCGCTGAACACGATGCTCAGCCAGATCGAGGTGGCCTTCACCGCGCGGGCGGCCTCGGAGTCGGCCGCCCGGGCGGCCGAGGCGAACGCCCGCAGCGCGGCGACCGCGGCCCGCAACGCCGCGATCGCCGCCCAGGCGTCGGAGTCCCGGGCACTGCGCTCCGAGGAGCGGATGCGGCAGTTCATCGCGGACGCCTCGCACGAACTGCGTACCCCGCTGACCACCATCCGGGGCTTCGCCGAGCTGTACCGGCAGGGCGCCGCCGGCTCGCCCGAGGACACCGCCCGGCTGATCCGCCGGATCGAGGACGAGGCGGCCCGGATGGGCCTGCTCGTCGAGGACCTGCTGCTGCTGGCCCGGCTCGACCGGGAACGGCCGCTCACCCTGGCGCCGGTGGAGCTTCCGGTGCTGGCCAGCGACGCGGTGCAGGCGGCCAAGGTGGTCGCGCCGGACCGCTCCATCACCCTGGAGATCGAGCCGGGGGCCGGCTCGCTGGTGGTGCTCGGCGACGATGCCCGGCTGCGGCAGGTGCTCGGCAACCTGATGACCAACGCGCTCACCCACACCCCGCCGGAGGCGGCGGTGACGCTGCGGTTACGAGCCGAGCGGGAGGATGCGGTGATCGAGGTCGCCGACACCGGCCCGGGGCTCTCGGCGGAGCAGGCCGAGCGGGTCTTCGAGCGGTTCTACCGGGCGGACGCCGCGCGGACCCGCCAGGCGGGCGGTGGGGTCAGCACGGGGCTCGGCCTGGCCATCGTGGCGGCCCTGGTGGCGGGGCATAACGGCAGCGTCGAGGTGGTTGACACCCCGGGCGGCGGCGCGACCTTCCGGGTCCGGCTGCCGCGCGCACCGGAGGTCACCGAGGAACCGGAGGCCGCCGAGGAACCGGAAATCGCCGAATCAATCGACGTAGAGTAATTCTCAGCCAATATCCAGGCGGGCTCCAGGTACGTCGCAGAGCGAGGGGGCAAGGTAAGGACATGAGCGACTTCGAGACCGACCCGCAGCGGCGGCCGGTGACCGCCGACCGCGAGCACTCGCACCCCACCGCCGAGCTGCCGCGCGACGACCGCGGGCAGTCCGACTCCGGCGCCTCCACCGCCGACCCGGCCACCCCGGCCGCCGCCAGCCCCGCCAGCTCGACCGACTCGACCGCCAGCTTCGCCGCGACCGGTGCCTCGGACGGCACCCCGTCCGGCGACCGGTCCGAGCCGGCGACCGCCGTACAGCCCGCCGCCGACCCCTACGGCGTCGGGGCGTACGGAGCGACGAGGCCGACCGCCGAGCAGCCCCACAGCGGGGTGCCGGCCTCCGGCCAGCCGTACGCGGGCGCGCCGGCCGCGGGCCAGCCCTACGGTGGCGCCCCAGCCTCCGGACAGCCCTACGGCGGCAACCCCTACGCCGCCGCGCCCGCCTCCGGCCAGCCCTACGGCACCGGCCCGTACGGCACGGCGCCCGCCTCTGGCCAGCCGTACAGCTTCCCCCCGACCGGTCGGACCGGTGGCGTTCCGGCGCAGGCCGGCGGCAGCCCGTGGCAGGCGCCGACCACCGGCCAGCCCCACTCGGCATGGTCGCCGGGTCACCCCGGAGCCGGGGCGCCGCCCCAGCCGCCGCACCTCGGCGGCCCGGTGCCGCCGCCCTGGGCCACCCCGGGCAGTCCCGCACCGGCCTCCTCCGGTGGCCGGGTCGGTAAGGCGGTGGCGGTCGGAGTTGCCGCGCTGGCCCTGATGGTCGGCTCCGGGCTCGCCGGTGGGGCCATCGCGACGGCGCTGGACGACTCGCCGTCGGTGACCAACCGGACCTACACGGCGGCCCCGGTGATCAACGCGGCCGATCTGCCGAAGATCGCCGCGCAGGTGCAGGACAGCGTGGTGTCGATCAGCACCAAGAACACCGAGGGCTCGGGCGTGGTGATGAGCGCCGACGGCTTCGTGCTGACCAACAACCACGTGGTGGCCAGCGCCAACGGCGGCACCGTCAAGGTGTTCTTCGCCGACGGCAAGACCGCCGACGCCAAGGTGATGGGCACCGACCCGAAGACCGACCTGGCCGTGGTGAAGGCCGAGGGTGTCTCGGGGCTGTCCCCCGCGAAGTTCGGCGACAGCGACGCGATGCAGATCGGCGACCAGGTGCTGGCGCTGGGCAGCCCGCTCGGCCTGCAGGGGTCGGTGACCGCCGGCATCATCAGCGCCCGGGACCGGACCATCCGGTCCGGTGGCGAGGGCGAGCAGCCGCAGAACCCGTTCGAGCAGCCGCAGCAGCAGGGCGCCGCCAGCTCGATCTCCGGCCTGTTGCAGACCGACGCCCCGATCAACCCGGGCAACTCCGGCGGCGCGCTGGTCAACACCAGGGCGGAGGTGATCGGCATCAACACCGCGATCCTCACCGCCGGCCAGGGCAGCGGCAACATCGGCGTCGGTTTCGCCATCCCGAGCAACAAGGCCACGGCGGTCGCAGGCGCGCTCCAGCGCGGCGAGAAGGTCAGCCACCCGTCGCTCGGGGTCCAGGTCACCCCGGCGGAGAACGGCGGGGCACTGATCAGCGGTGTCGTGCCGGACAGCCCGGCCGCCAAGGCCGGCCTCCAGCAGGGCGACGTGGTCACCCAGTTCGGCGACACGAAGATCGGCGACGCCGACGATCTGGTCGGTGCCGTACAGGCCGGCAAGGTGGGTGACCAGGTGCAGGTGACGTACACCCGAAACGGAGTCGAAAAGACGGCAACCGTGACGCTCGCCGAAACGTCGTAAGGAAAGAGCGACCGTACGCTTTCGGGGCAGACCCTTCCGCAGGACGGAAGTCAAGCCTCCTCCCCAGAGCGGCGGGCGACGTGACCAAGGGGGTTGGTCAGGTCGCCCGCCGCTCCTCCTTGTCCCCGGCACCCGCCGCTCCGCCGCTCCCGCCCCGGCCCCGGCCCCCGGCTCGGATCCTCGCCCCGCTTCACCTGCTCCAGGTGAGCCCGGCTCACCCGGAGCGGGGCGAATATCGGGGTTGGTCTGGCAGGCACGGACTCGGGTCTCGACCGTGGGTCGGTGACCGCGAGGACCCGGGGAGGAGCGGCGATGAGTACCGCGACCATGGCGCGCAGCGACACTGACATCCAGCGTGACGTGCTGGCCGAGCTCGCCTGGGACGCCCGGGTACGGGCCAGCGAGGTGGGTGTGTCGGTCTCCAGCGGCATCGTGACCCTGACCGGCTGGGTGGACAGCTACGCCAAGAAGTGGGCCGCGGAGCGGATCGCGCACCGGATCCGGGGCAACCGGGCGGTCGCCAACGACATCGAGGTACGCCTGCCGGGCACGGCCGAGCGCACCGACACCGACATCGCGACCGCGGCGAGCCGGGCCCTGGAGTGGGACGCCTTCGTGCCGGTCGACCGGATCCAGGTGACCGCCGCCAACGGTTGGCTGACGCTGCGCGGCGAGGTCGAGCGGGGCTACCAGAAGCGGGCCGCCGAGCGGGCGGTACGCCGGCTGACCGGGGTACGCGGGGTGACGAACCTGATCGCCGTGGCGCCGGCCGGCGACCTGAACGAGGAGGACCTCAAACGGGACATCCGCAGCGCTCTCGCCCGGCGGATCGACATCGACGCCGACCTGATCGAGATCGATGTCGACGAGGGGACCGTGGTGCTCACCGGCGAGGTGCGGTCGTGGTTGGAGCGGGAGGAGGCGGAGCGGGTGGCCTGGGCCGCGCCCGGGGTGGGCGAGGTCGAGATGCGGCTCCGCCTCGCGACCTGACCCGTGTCGGCCTCCTCGCGACCTGATCCGGGTCGGCCCGGGCCGACCGCGGGCAGAAGAAGCTTCCACGTCGATCCGCGGCGCCGGACGGCGGAGTCGGTGGCGACCATCCGACCGGCCGGCCCCGAGGGGAGGACGCCTCCGTGAGCACGAACCCGTCCGAGCGGGCACAGCCGGAGCGCCGGCTGCGTATCGCGATGGTCGTCCCGCCCTGGTACGAGCTGCCGCCGCCCGGCTACGGCGGCCTGGAGCAGGTCTGCTCGGCCCTGGTCGACGGGCTGGCGGCAAAGGGGCACGAGGTGACCCTCTTCGGCGCGGGGACCGGGACGGGTACCGCGGCGCACTTCGTCGGGACCGTCCCGGAGTTGCAGCATCACCGGCTGGGCCAGACCCTGCCGGAGCTGGCCCACCTGACCCGGGTCAACCGGATGATTTCGCCGGAGTCGTTCGACATCGTGCACGACCACACCACCGTCGGCCCGTACGCCGCCGACCGGTCGGTGCCGACGATCGCCACCGTGCACGGCAAGCCGACCGGCGAGTTGCGGGAGGTGCTCGCCGACGTCGACCCGAAGGTCGGGCTGGTGGCGATCTCGCACACCCAGCGCCGGCTGGCTCCGGAACTGCCCTGGGTCGCCACCGTGCACAACGGAATCTCGACCGGCAACCTGGTGACCAAGTCGGCGCCGGGGATGGGCCCGGTGCTCTGGCTCGCCCGGTTCAGCGCCGACAAGGGCCCGGACCTGGCCATCGAGGCGTGCCGGGCCGCCGGCCTGCCGCTGGTGCTGGCCGGCAAGTGCGACGAGCGGTCCGAGCGCCGCTATCTCGAACAGGTCGTCGAGCCGATGCTCGGCCCGGACGTGACGGTGCTGCGCAACCCTGACCGGGACGCCACGGTGCGGCTGCTGCTCGCCGCCCGCTGCCTGATCATGCCGATCCGCTGGGAGGAGCCGTTCGGCATGGTGATGGTGGAGGCGATGGCCACCGGTACCCCGGTGGTCGCGCTCGACCGCGGAGCCGTGCCGGAGCTGATCCGGCACGGTGAGACCGGGCTGATCTGCGAAGACCCGTCCGAGCTGGGGCCGGCGCTGCGGGAGGTGTCCCGGCTGGACCCGGGGGCCTGCGTGGCGCACGTCCGCCGGGAGTTCTCCGCCGAGCGGATGGCCGGGGACTACGAGCGGGTCTACCGGGCCGTCGTCGAACCGGGCCTCGAACCGCCGGTCCGGCCGGCGTCGGCACCGACCGTCGCCTGGTGACACCGCCGGTCCGGCCGCCGTCGGCCGCGGCCACCGCTTGATTTCGGGTACGACGTGAGCCACGCTCTGCGTCGGGTAGTGGACGCAGGCGCGTCAGGGTGGCATCGACGCCTTACTCTGCATGCCGCAGCGGGACGCGGAGGGCAGGGGTCGGTGGCTGTCGTCGAGAGCCGGGTGAGTGTCTGGGAGGCCCTGGCCGGCCGTGCCCCGGGCAGACCGCTGGGACCGGCCGACTCGGGACTGTGGACCGCCGTCGTCGAGCGGCTGAACCCGGCCCGGGCGCGTCCGGTACTGCGCCCCGGCATCGAGCGCGCCGAGCTGGTCTCGGTACGCGGGGTCGCGTACGTGATGCTCCGCTCGCCGGATTCCCGGGGCGACGCCTGCTATCTGCGACTCTCCCCGGAGGAGTGGCGGCTGGCCGAGCTGATGGACGGGTCCCGTACGGTCGCCCGGCTGGTCGCCGAGTTCGCCCGGATCGCCGGCCGGCTCGCCCCGGACCAGGTCACCCGGGTCGTCGCCGACCTGGCCGGCAACCGGATGCTGGCCGAGCTGCCGGTGGACGCGTTCCGGCCGCTGGATCGGGTGCACCGTCGGCCCTGGCCGCTGCGGCTGGGCCGGGGGCTGGTCGCCGCCGCCAAGGGACAGCGCACGGTGGTGGCCGACATCGACTGGCTGGTCGATCTCGCCTACCGGGCCGGTGGGCGGCTGCTCTTCACCCGGGTCGCCGCCGGGCTGCTCGGCGCGGTGGCGGTGACCGGGCTGCTGCTGTTCGGCTGGACGTGGTGGGCCGGCGACCAGTCGCTGTTCCTCACCGACGGCTCGTACGCGGCCGGCGCGGCGGTGCTGGTCGGGTTGAACGTACTCGCGCTGGCCTGCCACGAGCTGGGTCACGCGCTCGCCACCAAGCACGCCGGACGCCGGGTACCGGCCGCCGGCTTCCTGGTCTACTTCGGCATCCCGTCGGTCTTCGTCGACACCACCGATGTCTGGATGGCCGGTCGTCGGGCCCGGATGCTCACCACGGCGGCGGGCCCGGCGGCCGGGCTGATCCTGGCCGGTCTCGCCCAGCTCGCCGGCCTGCTGGTGCCGGAGTGGGCGCCGTGGACGTTCAAGCTCGCCTTCGCCTGGTATCTGAACGCGCTGTTCAACCTCAACCCGTTCCTCGCGCTGGACGGCTACTACCTGCTGATGGACTGGTTGGAGATTCCCAACCTGCGCGCCCGTGGCCTGTCCCATGTGCTGGCCCGGCTGCGCCGCCGGCCGCCGAGCTGGGCGCAACTGGACCGGGAGGGCCGGATCGTCGCCCTGTACGGCACCCTGGCCGTGCTCTGGGTGGTCATCGCGGTCAACCTCGGCTGGCGGATCTGGACCGACCGGGTCGCCGGGTTGGTGCTCGGGCTGTGGCGGTCCGGCTGGCCAGCCCGGCTGCTGCTGGCCGCCGTGATCGCCGGCCTGGCCGCCCCGCTGGTCTACCTGGCCGCCGGCTGGCTCGCCCGGCGGGTCCGGCGGGTACGCGCCGGTCTGGCGGAGCGGCGGCAGCGGCTGGACCTGCCCCGGCGACTGGACGCGCTGCGGAACTCGCCGCTGGGCCGGCTGCCCGAGGCGACCCTGACCGAGCTGGCCCAGCGGTCCCGTTGGGTACGGCCGCGGAGCGGGTCGCAGCTCGTCTTCGCCGGTGCCGCGCAGTCGACGGTCTTCCTGGTGGTCGACGGCGCGATGGAGGGCCGGCGGCCCGGCGACCCGGGTGGCCTGGTCCGGCAGCGGCTCGGCCCGGGTGGGGTGATCGGGCTGGCCAGCGCGCTCACCGGGGCGCCGGCGGCCCTCGACTGGCACACCGCCGGGACCGTGCTGCTGGGCCTGCCGACCTCGGCGGTGGTCGCCGGGGTCGGGCCGCTGCCCGGCCCGCCACCCGCCGATCGGGCCGAGGCCGAGGCGCTGTTCGCCGAGGCGCCGGCGCTGCGCGGGCTGAGCCACGAGGACCGGCTGGGCCTGGTCGCCGGAGCCCGGGTGTCGGCGGTCGCCGCCGGTGACCCGATCGTGCTCGCCGGGCCGAACGACGCGGTGGTGGTCGAGTCCGGGGTGATCGAGCTGCCGGACGGGACGCAGCTCCGCCGGGGGACCCTGATCGGCCCCGCCGGGGAGGGCGAGCCGGGCACGGTGGCCACCGCCCGTACGCCGGTCCGGGTCTGGGCCCTGCCGGCCGTCACCGGCCTGCCGCTGCTCTTCGGCACCCCGGGCGCGACGCCTCCGCCGGCCGAGCCCGGTACGCCGGGCAGCGCGCCCCGGGCCGGCGTACATCCCGACGGGGGCTATCCGCCGCTGGCCGCGCCACCCGGACCGCCGCCGCCCGACGCGGACCCCGACGTGGACCGCCGGTTCGAGCGGAAACTCTGGTGGCTGGTCCTGCTCCTCCTGCTGCTGGCCCTGCTCAGCGCGGCGAGCAACCTGATCCCCGGCCCGGCCTGGGCGGAGATGCCCAGCGACCGGGCGCTGCTGCACGCCGACCAGGGTCGGGTCGACGCGACCGTGGACGGCCGGACCGTGCGGCTGGCCGAGGGGGACCGGCGCTACGTCTCCGAGGGCGACCAGATCCGGGTACCGGCCCGGTCCCGCGCCGTACTCACCTTCCGGGGCGGCGCCACGACGGTGTTCTGCGCCGGCTCCCGGGCGGTACTCGGTCCACTCTGGAGCGACGGGGTGCGTACCGTCACCCCGCACGGCCGGCTGACCCTGGACACCGGCCGGATGCTCGCCGACACCGAGAGCCCGAGCAGCGCCTTCGCCCCGCTGTCGCTGCTGGTGGACCGGACCGGCGGTGGGATCGGCAACCGCGGAGCGGCCCGGTACGCGGCCTGGACCCGGGGCATCGAGGTCTCCACCGGCGAGGTACGGGTCACCGGGGTACGCCAGCCGGCGAACCGACGCCCGCTGACCTGCGGTGCCGGTACGACACCGGACGGCACCGGGTCCTCCCCGACCGGTACTCCGGGCGACCCCGGGTCGACGACGCCCGGTACGCCGGTCCCGACCCCCTCGCCGACGCCGTCTCCGTCCGCGTCGCCGGGCACTCCCGGGCCGACCCCGACCACTCGGGGCAGCACCCCGACCGAGACCGCCAGCACCCCGGGCAGCACCCCGACCACCACCGGCCCGCCGCGGACCCCACCCCGCACCACGCCACCACCCACCACGGCCGCACCGACCACGCCACCGGCCAACCGGCCACCGGTGATCAGTTGGCAGCGCGACCCGGGCGGGACGCTGAGCCAGCAGACCGCGACGGGCGGCTGCACCGAGCACCCGACCACCACCACGGCCGTGGTGAACGTCTCGGACGACCAGGACTCGGGCCGGTCCCTGGTGGTCACCGTGCACTGGAGCGGCTTCGCCAGCGGCTCGGCCCGGATGTCCCCGGACGGCGCCTACTACGGCACCATCGGTCCGGTGCCGTTCTCCGGGCAGGACAATCGGGGCGGCACGCTCGACGTGTGGGTCACGGCGTCGGACAGTCAAAAGGCGGAGTCCACTGTGCAGGGCAGCCCGATCACCGTGGCCGGCTGCACCCAGGTGACCATCAGGTGAGGAGTCGCAGTGCTCTGTTGGTTCTGTCCGAAGGCGGCGCGGGGTGGGTGTCGGTTCTGCGGGCGCGGCGTCTGCGAGGACCATGCCCGGTTCGGCCCGTACCTGTTGCAGGTGCACCGTTCGGAGGCGCGTGGCCGGGCCGAGGGGCTGGTGGTGGAGGACGCCCTCCAGTGCGGCACCTGCCGACCCCGTCCGCAACCGGTGCCCATGCCCGAGTTGGACTGACCGTCCTGACCCGCCCACCTGGGCGATGTCCGCCGGTGGCGGAGTACGGCTAGCCTGAGGAACCCGGCGTGCTGAGGAGGCGACCGTGAGTGACTTCGACGAGGTGCTGGAACGGCTGGTCACCGATCCGGCGTTCGCCGCCGCGCTCGGTGCGGATCCGGTCAACGCCCTGGCCGGTTACCGGCTCGACGCCGACGAGCTGGCGCTGCTCCAGCTCCAGCTCGGCGGCGGCGCGGGCGGTCGGCACGGCGTCGAGACCCGGGCCAACCAGTCGAGCCTGTTCGGCATGTTCACCCCGCTCGCCGGGCTGGCCGGCGCGCTGCCCGGAGTCGGGGAAATCGGCACTGCCGGCCCCGGGCCGGCCGGGAGTTCCGGTGCCGCCGGATCGGGCCTGACCCAGGGTTTCGGAGCGGCGGCCAACGCCGGCCCCGGAGTATCCCCGTTCGCCGAGGCGCCGGGCTGTGCCGCGCCGGTCGGGCAGCGCGGTGCCGGCGTACCGGTGGGTGGGCTGACCGGCCTCGGCGACGAGATCGGCCGGGAGATCGGGTCGGCCACCGACGGGGCGCTGGCGCAGCCGGCGGGCGGGCTGGCCGGCGCGCTCGCCGACCCGGACGACGGGCTGGCCGCCGCGCTGGCCGGTGCCGAGGTCGGGTTCGGGCCGGCGGCCGAGGTCGGGTTCGGGGCCGCCCCCGAGGCGGGACCGCCGGCCGAGGTGGGGTTCGGACCGGCCGGACCACTACCCGGTACGGACGCCGAGCCGGCCGTACCGGAGGGCTACCGGACCCGGGTCGACGTCGACGGTGACGGGGACTGGGACCGGCACACGTTGCAGGGCCGGGCCGACGGCGGGGTGGACATCCTGGTCGACCTCGACCGGGACGGCCGTACCGACTTCGTCGGGCACGACCTGGACGCCGACGGGCTGGTCGAGATCAGCGAGTACGACAAGAACCGCGACGGCTTCTTCGAGAAGCGGATGTACGACGACGACGGCGACGGCTGGATGGACCGGACGGTACGGGCCGACCCGCCGCCCACCGACAGCACCTACTGACCCGCCACCACAGCGCCCCGGTCCGGAAGCCGGTCCCCGACCCACGTCGGGAACCGACTCCGGTCCGGTCCCGGGAGCCGGTCCCCGATTACCTCGGGAGCCGGGACAGCACGCCGTGCGGTGCCGTGGCATTATGCCGTCCGGCGCATCGGGTCCGGCCGTCCGGCGCACCGCGCGTGGCCGTCCGGCGCACCGGGACTGGCGCGTACCCCGCCGGCCCCGGACGATGGCGACAGGAGGTGGTCGCCGTGGTCAGCATCGCCACCGACCGGCTGACGAAGGTGTTCCCCGACGGCACGGTCGCGGTGGACGACGTGAGCATCGAGGTCGGGTCCGGGGAGTTCGTCACCCTGCTCGGTCCGACCGGCTGCGGCAAGTCGACGATCCTGCGGCTGGTGGCCGGGCTGGAGGAGCCGACCAGCGGCCGGGTGCTGATCGACGGGGAGCCGGTGACCGCCGGGCCCGGTCCCAACCGGCAACTGTCGATGGTCTTCCAGGACTACGCGCTCTATCCGCATCTGACGGTCGCCGAGAACATCCGCTTCCCGTTGAGCCTCGGCCCGGACTCCCCGGCCGGCGTGTCAGCCCGGGTAGCCGAGATCGCCGACCAGCTCGGCATAACCGGTCTGCTCGACAAGAGGCCGGGGCAGCTCTCCGGCGGGCAGCGGCAACGGGTGGCGATGGCGCGGGCGATGGCGGGGGAGTCCCGGGCCTTCCTGCTCGACGAGCCGCTCTCCAATGTGGACGCCGGACTCCGCGCCGAGCTGCGTACCGAGGTGGCCGCCCTCGCCCGGCGACTGGAGATGACCACCCTCTACGTGACACACGACCAGGTCGAGGCGATGACCATGGCCGACCGGGTCGCGGTGCTGCGTCGGGGCAGACTCCAGCAGATCGGGCCGCCGGGCGAGGTCTACCGGGATCCGCACACCCTCTTCGTCGCGGCCTTCCTCGGTACGCCCCGGGCGAACCTGTTGCAGGCCGCCGTCTATGCGCCCGACGGCGGCGTGCTGCTCGACCTCGGATCGCAACTGATCGAGCTGCCGCCCGAGGATCCCCGGGTACGCCCGTTGCGCGAACGGCATACCGAGCGGGTCACCCTGGCACTGCGGGCCGACGCGCTCAGCCCGGTGCCGGACCCGTCCAGCCCGGCGCCGGTACTGCGGGGCGTGGTCCGGGCGGTCGAGAACCTCGGTCACGAGGCGCTGGTGCACGTGACGACCGACACGGTGTCGACCCCGTCGGCACAGGCCAGCCTGGACCATCCGACCAGCGGCCAGCACCTGTCCGAGCTGCTCGCGGACGAGCTGCCGACCGGGCACCCGGTGCGGGAGCGGCTGGCCCGGATGATCCCGCACCCCCGACCCGAGCAGCCGCCCGCCACCGCCCGCACCGAGTACGGCTTCTATCCCGTGTACGACCCGGAGCTTCGGGGCGAACCGGTTGACGCCGGCGAGGTGGTGGTCCGGGTACCCATGCCGGTGCTGCCCCGGGTCGGAGAGTCGATCACGCTCGCGGTCGACCTGGACCAACTGTTGCTCTTCGACAGCTCCGGCGACCGGATCCGGCTGGGTTGACCGTGAGCATGGCGGTGTCGGTGCGGCCGGTCCGGGCGGTGCCGTTCAGTCCGGCGGTGCCGTTCAGCCCGGCGGTGCCGGCGCGGTCGCGGCCGCGAGCTGGTGCCGGGCCCACATCAGCGCGAATCCGAGCAGGTTGAGCCCGCGCCACCGGTCCGGGTCACCGGCCCGGGGATCGTCGGCGGTGAGCCCGATCCCCCAGATCCGGTCGATCGGGCTGGCCTCGACGAGGATCCGGTCGCCGCTGCCGAGCAGATAGTCGCGAAGGTCGGAGTGCTGGCCGAACTTCGCCACGTTGCCCGCCACGACCAGGTCGAACCGGCACTCGTCCCACCGCGCCTGGTCGAAGCCGCGCACCCGCTGGCCGAGCGCCTTGGCCGCGCCCGGGGTCGGTGCCCGGAGGATCTGGTCGGCCATCGCGGTGTCGCCGAACAGCCGGGCCTTGCCGGCCATCATGAAGTGCTCGGCGGTGGCGTACCGGACGCCGTCGACCAGGAACGGTGAGGGCCACCACTGGCTCAGACAGCCGGATCCGGTCGCGCCGACGCGCCCCGGCTGGTGCCCCCAGAAGAAGTGGTACTTCGGCCGCGCGCCGCCGGAGAGCAGCGCACGGAGTTCGTCGACGGTGCGGGGCGGTGTCGTAGGGGCGACCATGGTTGGCAGCGTGCCAGACCGTCGGGTCGGCGTACCACAGGTTTCGGTGGCGCGACCGCCGGCTGCCGGGGCCCGCCCGGCTCACACCGCCCTGGCCAGCCGGAGCAGGGCGGCGTCGAGCAGTTCGGCGTACTCGGGTGAGATCGAGCCCTCGTCACGGCGGACCGTGACCTTGTCGCGCAGCACCGACACCTGACCGGCCAGATCCGCCGTCGCGCCGCCGGAGTCGGCCCGGAGGTTGCGGAGCTGGTTGCGCAGGTCCACTCCCGCGTGGTCCCGGATCTCGTTCGTCGCCACCCCGTCGTCGACGATCCGGTAGAGCTGGGCCATGACCTCGCTGATCGGCGGCGGCGGGATGTTGGGATTGTCCCCCGCATCCGGTTGCCCGCCCGTGGCCACCGTGGACGCTGGCCCGGCCGTCGACACCCCGGGCGCCGGAGTGCCGGCCGGGGTCGGCGACGGCGTCCCGTCCGGTCCGGGGGTCGTCGCCCCGGTCGTCGGCCGCGGCTCCGGCTCGTCCCCGAGTACGGAGACGAGCACGACGGTTGCGGTGAGCGCGACCAGTACGGCGGCGGCGACCAGCAGGACCCGGCCGGGCCGGGGTGGTTCGGTTGCCGGACCCGCCCTGCCGGGCGGTGACGTCGGCGGCTGCGGATCCGTCGCGGGTCGATCCTCCGGCGCCGCGTGCGGTCCGGCCGGGTGGACCGGCGAACGCGAGTCCGGCGGAGCCGCCGCAGTGTCCTGCCGGGTCCCCGGACCGGCCTGCTGCGCCGCCGCATCGTCCTGCCGCGCCGCCGCCCCGTCTCGTTGGGCAGCCGCAGCCGCAGCCGCAGCCGCAGCCGCAGCGGTCGGCGGGCCCGCCGACCGCGTCACCACCGGAGCCGGATGCGCCGTCCCATCCACCGGCGTCGGGTGCACCGCCGCGTCCGCAGGTGTCCCGGCCGCCGTCACCTGCGCAGGCGCGCCGGGCGCTGTCTCATCCACGGGCGTGCCGAGTGTTGTCGCGTCCACCGGTGGCGTCGCGTCCGCAGCCACCCGTGTCGCCTCCGCCGCCATCGGCGTCGCGTGCGCCACCGTCGCGTCGACCGCCGTCGCGTGCGCTGCCGCATCCGGCGGCGTCGCTCGCACCGGCCTGGGTGGCGCCGTCGGTGCGGGGATCGGCACCGCCCGCACACCGGCGGCCGGCGACGGCACGGGCATCGCCGCCGGCACCGTGCCGGGCCGGGTGTGGCTCAGCACCGCACGTCGCGGATCGGCGGCCAGCAGTTGCTGGCGCAGCAACTCGCCGACCTGTGCGGCCGTCGGCCGCTCGACCGGATCGCGAGCCAGGCAGCGCAGGCAGACGTCCGCCACCGCCGGCGGCAGATCGGGTACGCCGGCCAGCGTCGGCTCCGTCCCCGCCTCCAGTACCCGGGTCAGTTCCTCCCAGGTGTCGGCCGGGAAAGGCACCCGGCCGGTCAGGGTCTCGTGGAGCAGCACGCCCAGCGAGTACGTGTCGGTCGCCGGCTGGGCCGGAAGCCCGTCCAGCCGCTCCGGCGCGACGTACGCCGGGGTGCCGAACGTCTCGCCGTCCTCGTCCTCGTCCGGGGCGCCGACCTGGGTGGCGATGCCGAAGTCGAGCACCTTGGCGCCGGTGGCGGTCATCATGATGTTGGCCGGGGTGATGTCCCGGTGCACGATGCCCAGCCGGTGGGCGGCGGCCAGCGCCTCGGCCACCTGGGCGCAGATCTCCACCGCCGTCTGCCAGGGCAACGGGCCGGCGGTGAGTTCGGCCTTCAACTCCTCGCCGGTCAGCAGTTCCATCACCACGAAGGCGGTGATCCCGCCGTCCGGTCCCAGGGTCTCGCCGTAGTCGTGCACGGCCGTGACGTGCGGATGCACGAGCTGCGCGGCGGCCCGGGCCTCCTCGCGGACCATCTCCCGGAACTTCGCGTCGGCGGCGAGTGACGCGGCGAGCACCTTCACCGCCACCACCCGGTCGAGTACCTCGTCCCGGGCGCGCCAGATCACCGACATACCGCCGGCGCCGATTCGGTCGATGAGTCGATACCTGCGGGCGAGCAGGCCGCCCGCCTGCAACGCTGCCATTGTTGGTCGCACCTGCCTGCAAGAGTCGGGGGTCGCATCAGGCTGTGTGTGGGTGGGGTCGTATCAGGCTGTGTGGGGGGTCGTATCAGGCTCCGTGACTGGCTACCTCCTGTCAACGACGGACCAACAGTGCGGTCCGAGTCAGAAATCCCCCGGCTTCCAGCCCAGGGGGAGCGTTAAGACATGCCAACCGCGAAACGCCACGGGTGACCGCTACCACCGACGGCCGGCCGCACGCATCGACGGACGGTACCCCCGGTGCGCCGAACGGTCGTCGATGCAGGTGGGGTCCGGACCGGCCCGGCGCGTCCGGGTGGGCGGCCCGTGCCAGGATGAACGGCATGGTCGGCGGTCCGGTGGCTTTCGTGCTCGGCGGGGGTGGGGTGCTCGGCGCAGTCGAGGTCGGCATGTTGCGGGCGCTGTTCCGGGCCGGCATCCACCCCGATCTGGTGCTCGGCACCTCGATCGGGGCGGTGAACGGCGCACTGGTCGCGGCCGACCCGTCCGAGGCGGTCACCGACCGGCTGGTCCGGCTCTGGGCCTCGCCCGAGGCGAGCGAGGTGTACGGCGACTCGATCGCCCGGCAACTGCGCCGCTTCGCCGCCCGGACCCACCTGCACTCGCCGCGCCCGCTGCGCCGGCTGCTGGAGGCCGAACTCGGCGAGCACACCACCTTCGCGGACCTCAAGGTGCCGTTCCGGTGCTGCGCGGCGAGCATCGAGCGGGCCGCCGAGCACTGGTTCGGCACCGGCCCACTGGTGCCAGCCGTGCTCGCCTCGGCTTCCGTACCCGGGCTGCTGCCGCCGGCCCGGATCGACGGTGAGCACTTCGTCGACGGTGGCATCGTCAACTCGATCCCGATCGGCGAGGCCGTGCAGTCGGGTGCCAAGCAGATCTTCGTGCTCCAGGTCGGCCGGATCGAGCGGCCGTTGAGCCCGCCCCGCCGGCCGTGGGAGATCGCCCAGGTGGCCTTCGAAATAGCCCGGCGGCACCGGTTCGCCCGGGAGATGGCGGCGCTGCCGGACGACGTGGACGTACACGTGCTGCCGACCGGGGGGCTGGGGCCCCGGGACGACACCCCGTGGGCGTACCGGGACATGGCGGCGGTGGGCCGGCGGATCAGCCGGGCGTACACGGCGTCCCGGCGCTATCTCACCGAACACCTGGACCCCGGCTGATGCCGCTGCCGCCGAGGTGGGTCCGGCGAGTCGTGCTCGCTCCCGGTACGGTGCTGCTCGCCGTACTGGTGGTGACGACGCTGCCGGTGTGGCTGATCATCGCCGCGGCGGCCTCGCCGCTGGTCCCCGGCTACCTGCGCCCGCTTCGGGTGCTCTGGGTCGGGATCGTCTACCTGGTCTGGGACGCCACCGCGCTGGTCGCGATGTTCGGGCTCTGGGTCGGCTCGGGCTTCGGCTGGTACAAGCGGTCTCCGGGCTTCCAGCGGGCGCACTACGTACTCGCCGGGTGGTTCCTCACCGTGCTGTTCTGGCAGGCCCGGTGGACCCTGCGGCTGCGCATCGACGTCGTCGGCACCGATCCGGACACGGCGTTGCCCGGCCGCCCCGAGCTGGTGCTCTGCCGGCACGCCGGGCCGGGCGACTCGTTCATCCTGATCCACGCGCTGGTCAACTGGTTCAAGCGGGAACCGAGGATCGTGCTGAAGGACACCCTCCAGTGGGATCCGGCGGTCGACGTACTGCTCAACCGGCTGCCCAACCGGTTCATCGCGCCCCGGCACCGCCGGCAGACTCGGGTCGGCCCGACCGAGCAGGTCGGCCCACCGAGGGAGAGCCTGGTCGAGCAGATCGGCCACCTCGCCCGGAACCTCGACGAGAACGACGCCTTCGTGATCTTTCCCGAGGGCGGCAACTTCACGCCCCGGCGGCGGCTCCGCGCCATCGACCTGCTCCGGGCCCGCGGCCTGGACGAGATGGCGGACCGGGCCGAGGCGATGCGGCACGTCCTCGCGCCGCAGCCCGGCGGGGTGCTGGCCGCGCTGGACGCCGCACCCGACGCCGGAGTCATCTTCGTCGCGCACACCGGGCTGGACCGGATGCTCACGGTGGCCGACGTGTGGCGGGAACTGCCGATGGACAAGCGGATCGTGATGCGGTTCTGGTCCGTACCGCCGGACGAGGTGCCGAAGGAGCGCCAGGAGCGGATCGACTGGCTCTTCGACTGGTGGGCCCGGATCGACGAATGGGTCGATGCGCATCGGGGCGACACCGATCCGGCGTAGGGTGCCCGGCGTGGACCAGATCTGCATCGTGACGACGGTGGTGGACGCGCGGGCCGTCGCGGATGTGCTCGCCGCCGCTGCGGTCGCCGGCCGGCTGGCGGCGTGCGCGCAGGTGACCGGGCCGGTGGACAGCACCTACTGGTGGGAGTCGCGGATGGAGACCACCCGGGAGTGGACGGTGGTCTTCAAGACCGCCCCGGACCGGGTGGCGGCCCTCATCGACCAGGTACGGGCCGCGCACCCGTACGAGGTGCCGGAGGTGCTGGTGACCTGGGTGGAGGGCGGCAACCCGGACTACTCGACCTGGCTGCACGAGCAGACCCGCCCCTGACCGGGGACGGACCGACCGGCCGACCGGTCGGGATACCCGGGCCGGGATAGGTACGCGCACTCTGTGAACCGGCTCGGCGGGGGCCGATCATGGCAGGCGTGACCGCTTCCGCGAACGCGTACCCGTGCCCGGTCTGCGGGGCCGGTGCCGACCTGGCGACCGGATGTCCGGGCTGCGGCCGGGCACCGGATCCGACCGCCGCCGAGGTGGTCCGGCTCGGCGCCGAGATCGCCGCGCTCGGCGGCCGGGTGGAGCGGGCGCGGCAGGCGTACCTCGGTCTCGACGCCGCGCTGTGGCAGCTCCGGCGGCGCCGCGACGCGCTGGCCGAGCAGGTCCGGGCGGCGGCGGCCGCGTCCGCCCGGGTCCCGGCGGCCGGCGGTCCCGGCGCACCGGCCGCCGTCGCCGCCTCCCGGCCGGCGGCACCGCCGGCTCCCGCACCGGTACGCCCGGAAGCCTCCACCCGGACCGTGCAGAACGTGCTCTTCATCCTCGGCGGGCTGCTGGTCGGCACGGCGGCGATCGTCTTCACGGTGGTGGCCTGGGCCACGGTCGGGGTCGGCGGCCGGGCGCTGATCCTCGGCACGCTGACCGGGCTGGCCCTGGCCGCGCCGCTGCTCGCCCAGCGGCGCGGGCTGACCGCCACCGCCGAGACCTTCGCGGCGATCGGCCTGCTCCTGGTGGTGCTCGACGGGTACGCCGGATGGACCGTGGACCTGTTCGGCGTGGCCGGCTGGCCGGCGGTCCGGTACGCGGCACTGGTGCTCGCGGTCGGCGTGGTGGTGGCGGGGGGTTACCACCGACTGACCCGGCTCGCCGCGCCCGCGTTTGCCGGCCTGCTGCTGGCCCAGCCGGTGATCCCGCTGCTCGCCTACGACGCCGGATTCGGCGCCGCCGGCTGGACGCTGGCGTTCGCCGGGCTGGCGGCGGTCAACCTCAGCTTGACCCGGGGATGGGGTGGCAACGGACCGGCGGACCCGAGCAGCGGTCTCCGCCGGTCCGTCGCCTGGGTCGGGTACGGGGTGGCGGGGCTCGCCTCGGTGCTCTGCGGGACGCTGGCGGTGGTCACCACGGACGGCCCGCTGGCGGTACTCGCCGGTGGCCCGTTGCTGGTGGCCGCCCTGCTGCCGATCGCCGGAGCCGTCCGGTTGCGCAGCACCGCCGCCGGAGCCGGTGCGGCGGTCGTCCTCGTGGTGGTGCTCGCGGTGGCGCTGGTCCGGGCCGCCGCCGAGACGTCGTGGCCGTTGCTCGGCGCGGCCGCCGGGATCGTCGTGCTGCTCGCCGCCGCGATCGCGGCCACCGCCCGGTGGCTGCCGGCCGGAATCCGGGTCGGCCCGCGGGCCGGCGGGCTGGTGGTGGCCGGCGCCCTGGCGGTGCTGACCGGCTCGATGGCGCTGGTGGTCGCGGCGGCCGTGGCCCTGCGCTCGCAGCCGGCGTGGCGGGCGGAGCTGGCCGCGCGGTCGGGGCCGTTCGACTGGCAGCTTCCGGTGGCGCTGGTGCTGGTCGTGGTGGCGCTCGTCCTGCTCGGCCGGCGGCGGGACCGGTCGCTGATCCTGCTGGCCGGTGCGGTGTGCACGCTGCTGGCGGCGCCGGCCGCGCTGGCCCTGCCCTGGTGGCTGGTCTCCGCCCTGGACCTGGTGCTGGCGGGCGCCCTCGCGCTGGCCGCCGCAGGGCCGGGCCGGCCGTTGCGCTCGGCGCTGCCGATGCCGGTCGCCGCCGTGCCGCTGGCTGGGCACGCGGTACTGGTCGGCCTGGCCCGACCGGCCGGTGCCGCCGCGGTCTTCGGCGGCCTCGTCCTGTGCGGCGGGGCGGTCGCGCTGACCGCACTGGGTCGGGCCACCGGCCCCGCTCCGGGACCGGAGGGTGCTGCCACGCCGCCCGTCCCGGCGTTCCGGCGGGTGGTGGGCGGCACCGGGCTCGCAGTGGGGGTACTCGCCACTCCGGCGACCGTCCTACTCGGACTCTTCGCCGCCGGCGTGCCGCCGTGGTGGCAGGCGCGGGCGGTACTGGCCAGCGCCGTACTGCTCGCCGCC
Organism: Plantactinospora sp. DSM 117369; assembly: GCF_053764795.1. NCBI lineage: Bacteria > Bacillati > Actinomycetota > Actinomycetes > Micromonosporales > Micromonosporaceae > Plantactinospora > Plantactinospora sp. DSM 117369. The sequence goes on from NZ_CM132446.1 coordinate 1,286,306, forward strand.
GGGCTGGTGCCGGTGCGCCGGGCGGTCCCGCACTACCAGCCGTACGCCAACGCGGCGCTGGCGACCGTCGCGCTGGCGGTCGGCCTGGCACCTGGCCTGCCCGGCGTCGGCGAGCCAGCCGGCCCGTACGCCGCCGGGGCGCTGCTGCTCAGCCTCGGGGTGTGGCTGTCGGGCCGGGGCCGGCCGGCGGACTCGACCAGCGGGGCCGGACGGCCGATCGGGGGCGTACCGGCACTGGTCTCCGGGACGGTCCTGCTCGTCCGGGCCGCGGTGGTGGCGGTGCCGGCGGTGCTGACCGTGCTCATCGCCCCGTACGACTGGCTGGGCCAGATCTGGTCGGGCCCGCCGGCCGGGGTGGGGCTTCATCCGGCCGGGATCGGCATCGAGCCGGCCGACTGGCGGCTGGACGCCGCCGCCACGCTGACCCTGCTGCTGCTCACCGTGGCGGCGGCGGTCGCCGGCTGGGCCCGGCGGCGGACGGTCCGCGCCGCCGCGCTGGTCGCGGCGCCGCTCGCGGTCAGCACGGCGCTGGTCGGGCTGGTGGCCGCCGGGGCACCCTGGCCGGCCGTGCCCGTGGCGAGCCTGGTCGCCGGAGTTGCCGGCCCGCTCGCCGTGGCGCTCCGGCGCGGCGCCGGCCGCCGGCAACCTGGTCCGGGCGGCCCGGGCCGGTCGGGGGTCTGGCTGGTGCCGGTGGGGGTGGCGTTCGGGGCGGCGGGCCTGGCCGGGCTGTTGCCGAGCAGGCCCAGCACGCTCGCCGGGCTGGCCCTGGTCGGTGCGGCGGGGCTGACCGCCGGGGCGCTCGGTCGCACTCCGGCGGCCCGGGTGGCGGGCTGGCTGACCGGTGTCGCCGGCGCGGCGGCGCTGGCCGGCACCGCCACGGTCGCCGCCGACCTGCCGTTGCGGGTCACTGCCCTGGTGGTGCTCGGCGTCGCCGCGCTGGCCCTGGCCGGCAGCGCAGTCCTGGCCGGCAGCGCAGTCCTGGCCGGCTGGCGACCACTCCGGGCCGGGACGGTCCCAGGGGGGCCGCTCGCGGCCGGTTCGGTGCGCGAGGGGGCGCCCGCGGCCGGGCCGCCCGGGGCCGGTTCGGTGGGCGAGGGAGTGCCCGGGGCCGGGGCGCCCGGGGCCGGGTGGGTCGGCGAGGAGTCGTCGGGGGCCGGGTCGGTCGGGGTGGGGGCGCCCGGGGCCGGGGCGCGTGCGGCGGGGCCGGGCCGGCGGGCCGAGGCGGTCGCCGTCGAGGCGGCCAGCCACACGACCGCCGGAATCGCCCTGCTGCTGGCGGCCGTCGAGATCCGGTACGCGGCGGCGGTCTGCACGCTCTGGGGCGTGGCGCTGGGGCTGCGTGCCCTGCGTCCGGCCGAGCCGGTGGCGCGCCGTTGGGCCCGGGCCGCGGCGGCGGGTGGTGCCGAACTGGTCGCCACCTGGCTGCTGCTCGTCTCGGCCCGGGTGGCGCTGGTCGAGGCGTACACCCTGCCGGCGGCGGTGCTCGGGTTGCTGGCCGGCTGGCTGGCGCTGCGGGCCCGGCCGGCGCTGAACAGTTGGCTGGCGTACGGGCCGGGGCTGGGTGCCGCGCTGCTGCCGAGCCTGGTCTCGGTCCTCGTCGCCGCCGACCAGCCGTGGCGGCGGCTGCTGCTCGGTGCCGGTGCGCTGCTGGCGGTGCTGGCCGGTGCCCGCTGGCGGCGCCAGGCGCCGGTGCTGCTCGGCGGTGCCGTCCTCGCCGTACTGGCCCTGCGGGAGATGGTCGACGTGTGGGACCGGCTGCCCCGGTGGATCTTCCTAGCCGTGGGCGGTTTCGCCCTGATCGGACTGGCTATGACGTACGAGCGGAGGCGCCGAGATCTCCGTAGGCTACGCTCTGCCGTCAACCGGATGAGCTGACCATCCCAGAGGGGCCGGCCGGCCTTCCGTGGTGGTGCTACCACTACCCCGGATACGGGGGTTTTCGGGGTTACTCAGCGCAAGCATCACCCGGAGACTGGAGATCAGCGCTCCGCCGACCGGCGTGGCGAGAAGCGACGTTGGGAGCTTGCAAATGGCGGTCCTCGCTGCCGCGCCCGAACCGGAGACGCGTCGAGGAAGTGATTACTCACGGTTATCTCGGCGGATCAGTGCGGCCGGCCTGATGGAACGCCGCACCGGCTGGTACGTAGCCCGGATCGCGCTCACCGTCGGGCTCTTCGTCGCCGGCTGGGTCGCCTTCGCCGTCGTCGGCGACTCGTGGTGGCAGGTCCTGGTGGCCGTGTTCCTGGCCGGCGCCACCACCCAGGTCGCCTTCCTCGGGCACGACGCCGGGCACCGGCAGATGTTCCGGCACCGGCGGGCCAGCGAGGTGGCTGGGCTGCTGGCCGGCAACCTGGCGGTCGGGCTCAGCTACGGCTGGTGGATCGACAAGCACAACCGGCACCACGCCAACCCGAACCACGAGGACGACGATCCGGACGTCGGGGCGGGCGCCCTGGTCTGGACCGACGAGCAGGCCCAGGCCACCCGGGGCTTCGGCCGGTGGCTGGCGCAGCGGCAGGCGTACCTCTTCTTCCCGATGCTGTTGCTGGAGGGATTGGCCCTGCACGTCTCCAGCGTCCGGGCGCTGACCGACGGTACGCCGATCCGGCACCGCCGGGCCGAGGCGCTGCTGCTGGCCCTGCACGCGGTCGGCTACCTGGGTGCGCTCTTCACCGTGCTCTCGCCGGGGAAGGCGCTGGTCTTCCTCGCCGTCCACCAGGGGCTGTGGGGCCTTTACATGGGCTGCTCGTTCGCGCCGAACCACAAGGGCATGCCGGTGGTGACCGCCGAAGACGACCTCGACTTCCTGCGCAAGCAGGTGCTCACCTCGCGCAACGTCCGGGGCGGGGTACTGGTCGACTTCGCGCTGGGCGGCCTCAACTACCAGATCGAGCACCACCTGTTTCCGAGCATGCCCCGGGTGAACCTGCGCCGGGCCCAGCCGATCGTCGCGCAGTACTGCGCCGAGCAGGGCATCCCGTACGAGGAGACCGGGCTCTTCGACTCGTACCGGCAGGCGTTGCGGCACCTGCACTCGGTCGGTGCCCCGCTGCGGGCCGAGGTGGCGGCGGCGCGGAGCAGCGCCGGATAGACGACGGTGACCGGGGGATCGTGGGGCGGCCCTGGGCGGGGCTGCCCCACGCCGCCGCCGTACCCCCGCCTCAGCCGTTCAGCACCGCGAGCCGGTCGTCCGGCATCTCGACGACCTCCGCCGGCTCCGGCGCGGTGACCTCGATTGGCTTGCCGAACGCGGTCCCTTGACCGTGGCCGGACGCCGGACAGCATAGCGACCGTCCACGATTCCGACTGACCGGAGATCGGGCACACCCACCGTCAGCTCGCATCCGTTCAGCGGGTCGGTGACGGGGTCGGGCGAGCGGTTGTATCCCACGGCCACCGGCCTCGGCGGTAAGGTCTGGCCATGGCAGAGGTGCTGGACGCGGAGGCGGTGCGGACCGAGCTGGCCGGGCTGGAGGGCTGGGCCGGCGATCCGGCCGGCATCGCCCGTACCGTCGAACTGCCCGCGTTCCGTGACGCGATCGGTGTGGTGGACCGGGTGGCGGTGGTCGCCGAGGAAATCGACCACCATCCCGACATCGACATCCGGTGGCGCACGGTGACCTTCCGCTGCGCGACCCATTCGGTGGGTGGGGTGACCCGACGTGACGTCGAACTGGCGCGGCGTATCGACGAGATAGTCCGGGGAGCGGCGTGAGATTCGAGATAAGTAAGGTCCTCGACGCGATCGAGGACCGGGTCAGCACCGACCCGTCCCTGGTGCGGGCGGTGCTGGACCTGGCCGAGGTGGTCCGCTACCAGGACCTCGACGGCGGCCGGCCGGCCAGCACCATGCGACTGGGCATGGTCATCGACGCACTCGGGCGGCATCTGGAGGAGGACAACGTCCCGGTGTACGCGGTGGTGCACCGCGCGCTGCTCAGCGACGCCGACCTCACCTCCAACGAGCGGATGGTGCTCCGGCGCTGGGCCGACAACGGCCTGGTCGAGGTGCTCGTCAACCCCGGCGACCGGGTGCTGGAGGTGGCCGATCTGCTCGGCCTGCCGGTGCTGAGCCGGGGCCGCTTCGACGGCATGTCGGGGCGCTTCCCGTGGGTGACCAGCGCGCCGGGCCGACTGCTCGCCCCGCTGCCCGGGGCTGGTGGCCCGGTACTGGCGCAGCGGGTGAAGGGCAACGTGGCGGCCACCGGGCCGTCGCCGACCGGCCGGAAACTGCTCGCCCGCACCTGGCGGTGCAAGGAGCCCGGCTGCGTACTGTTCGGCGGTGGCGGCGGGGGTGGCGCCTTCGCCGACCTCGCCGAGATCGACCGCAAGCCGAGCGGCCAGCCGCCGCCGACGCTGCGTACCGGGATGCCGACCTGTCCCCGGCACGACCAGCGGCTCAGCGACGCCGGGCCGAGGCCGAACGAGGAGGTGCTGTCGATCCGGATCGGCGGCATGGTCCGGCGCCGGTTCGTGGTGACCGCCGAGCGGCCGGTGGTGGTCGGCCGGGCGCCGGACGACTCCGGCGGGATCCGGCTCGGCCAGTGGCTCAACGACGAGGCGCGGCGCTGGATCAGCCGCAGCCACGTCCGGTTCGAGCTGCGCGGCGGGGACCTGGTCGCGCAGGACGTCAGCACCAACGGCTCCGGGGTACGGCCGGGTGGGTCGATGGACGAGGCCGAGCGGGTCGCGCTGGCTCGCCAGCAGTCCCGGGTGATGCGCAGCGGCGACATCGTGGAGCTCTATCCCGGGGTGCAGGTGGGACGGGCGAGCACCTGGAACTCCGGCGGCATGACGAACCCGACCTCGGTGATGGCCGAGGCGCCGACCATGGCGATCCGGCTCCCCGACCGGGGCTGACGACCGACCGGGCCGGCCCGTCCGGATGCGGGACGGGCCAGCCCGGGGCGGCCGGTTCAGCGCAGTACGGCGGCGAGTTGCTCCAGCACATGGTCCAGCTCGTGCGCCTCGACGACGAGCGGCGGCGCGAGCCGGATCGTCGAGCCGTGGGTGTCCTTGGCCAGTACGCCGCGTTCGGCCAGCCGCTCGCACGCCTGCCGCCCGGTCATCAGCGCCGGGTCGATGTCGATGCCGGCCCAGAGCCCTCGGCCGCGTACCGCGACCAGGCCCTCGCCGATCAGCCCGCGCAACCCGGCGTGCAGCCGCGCGCCCAGCTCCGCCGAGCGGCGCTGGAACTCGCCGGTGGCGAGCAGCCGGACCACCTCGGTGGCGACCGCGCAGGCCAGCGGGTTGCCGCCGAACGTCGAGCCGTGCTCGCCCGGCCGCAGTACGCCGAGGACGTCCGCGTCGGCGGCGACCGCCGAGACCGGCACGATGCCGCCGCCCAGCGCCTTGCCGAGGACGTACATGTCCGGCTTGACGCCCTCGTGGTCGCAGGCGAAGGTCTCGCCGGTGCGGCCCAGCCCGGACTGGATCTCGTCGGCCACGAAGAGCACGTTCCGTTCGGTGCAGAGCCGGCGTACCCCGGGCAGGTAGCCGGGTGGCGGCACCACGACACCCTGCTCGCCCTGGATCGGCTCCAGCAGTACGGCCACGGTGGTGTCGTCGACCGCCTCGGCCAGCGCGGCCAGGTCGCCGTACGGGACGATCCGGAACCCCGGGGTGTACGGCCCGAAGTCGTCCCGGGCCTCCCGGTCGGTGGAGAAGCTGACGATCGTGGTGGTACGCCCGTGGAAGTTGCCGTCCGCGACCACGATGGTGGCCTGCCCGCCCGGTACGCCCTTGACCCGGTAGCCCCACTTCCGGGACACCTTGATCGCGGTCTCCACCGCCTCGGCCCCGGTGTTCATCGGCAGCACCAGGTCCTTGCCGCAGAGCTGGGCCAGTTCCCGGCAGAAGTCGGCGAACTGGTCGTGGATGAACGCCCGGCTGGTCAGGGTGAGCCGGTCGAGCTGGGCGTGCGCGGCGGCGACCAGCGTCGGGTGCCGGTGCCCGAAGTTCAGCGCCGAGTAGCCGGCCAGGCAGTCGAGGTAGCGCCGGCCGTCGACGTCGGTGACCCAGGCGCCCTCGGCCGAGGAGATCACCACCGGCAGCGGGTGGTAGTTGTGCGCGGTCCAGCGCTCCGCCTCGCGTACCGCCTCCGGCGTCCGCGGCGCGCCGCCCGCGTCCTGGGTCTGCGGCGCGCCGTCCGCCCCCGGTGTCTGCGGCACGCCGATCGCCGCCGGGGTGCGGGGCATGTCGTCCGCCTCCTGCGGGCGCAGCACGTCGTCCACGATCACTTGGTCGCCTCTCGTTCCCGCAGCACCAGGGTGCAGCACTTCGGTCCGCCGCCGGCCTTGCGCAGCTCGGACAAATCAACACCAATTGTGTCGTACCCGCGTTCGCGCAGCGCCGCCGACAGTCCGGTGGCCTGGGCCGGAAGTACGACGTGCCGGCCGTCGCTGACCGCGTTCAGGCCGAGCACCTCGGCGTCGGCCATGCGCGCCAGCACCGCGTCGGGGAAGAGCCGGCGCAGCACCGCCCGGCTGCCGGGCGAGAACGCCTCCGGCAGGTACGCCACGGTCTCGTCGTCGAGCACGCAGAGCGCGGTGTCCAGGTGGTAGAAGCGCGGGTCGATCAGTTGCAGAGTGATCACCGGGCGCCCGAAGACCTCTTGGAGGTGGGCGTGCGCGGCGTGCGAGGTCCGGAACCCGGTCCCGGCGAGCAGCAGCCCGCCGACCGGCAGGATGTCCCCCTCGCCCTCGTTGACGTGCTTCGCCTCGTGCACCTCGAAGCCGGCCCGGTCCAGCCAGCCGGCGTACGCCGGGGCCTCGTCGGCGCGCTGCGGGTCGCGGAACTGCACCGCCAGCGCCCGGCCGTCGAGCACGGTCGCGCCGTTCGCCGCGAAGACCATGTCGGGCAGCCCGGGCAGCGGCGCGATCTCGTCGACCGTGTGCCCGAGATCCAGGTACGTCTGCCGCAGCGTCTCCCACTGTCGCAGCGCGAGTGTGGTGTCGATCGGCGCGGCCGGGTCCATCCAGGGGTTGATCGCGTACTCGACGGTGAAGTACGTCGGCCGGCACATCAGGTAGTGCCGGGTCTGCGCCGGGCCGGCCGGGGTACGCCCGCTGGTGGCGATGGCGTCCAACGTCATGGTCCTGCTCCTGGGGTCGGGCGCGCCCGGCCTCCGTACGGCTCACAGGCTGGCGCCTCACCCAACGCTATGCGGGCCCGACCGACGGGAACCACCGCCGAGGATTGCTTGTCGCGGCTGATCGTTGCGTGTCGGAGGGGAGGCAACGGCGAACCGTTGCGTGCCACCCCGTACCCGGCTCCGGACGCACTTCGGGGGCGGCGTCGTCGCCGCCCCCGAACATGTGCGCTCAGGTGGTGAACCACCACCGGCTGGCGGGGCCAGAGCGGTGCACCACCGCTCCGCGCAGGTCCTTACCCGATCAGAACCGGTCGACAAACTGTGAATCAAGCCACTCGCGGAACCGGACGACGGTGTCGCCGTCGGTGTTGGGCCAGTCGAACTGGCCGGTCATCGCCAGCACGGCGACGACGACGGCGCCGACCCCGAGGACGATCCCGATCAGCGCGTCGGTCCGGCCGGCGACGTGCCGGCGGGCGGTCGCGGAGACGCCGCCGACGCCGAGCAGCAGGGCGAGGGTGCCGAGCACGATGCCGTACCCGGCGAGGGCGCCGGCCAGCACGAACGCGGCGGCGGCCACCCCGAGGACCAGGCTCAGCGTGGCGAGCATGCTGGCCCGGGGACGCGGACCCCGGTCGACCACGACCGGCTCGGTCTCCGGCGTACGCTCGCCGAGCCCGCGCTCCGGTTCGGTCGTGCGGTCGGTCTCGCGCCGGGTCTCGGTCTTCGTCGCGACCGGGGGAGTCGGGGCGACCGGCGGAGCCTTCTGGGGTGCCGTGTCGGGCTCGGTGACCGTGGCCCCGGCCCGGTGCCTCGCCGTGTCGCCGGTCCGGGCGGGGTCACTGCGCTCCTCGGCCCGGCTGGCCGATCCGGTACGCGTTCGCGCGGAGTCGGCCACCGTGGCGGTGCCGGTCGGCCGCTCGTCACGGCCGTCGGGGCGCTCGTCGCGGCCGTCGACACGACCGTCGCGGTTCTCGTCCCGCGCCGGCGCCGGCTCCGATTGGCGCATCAGTGATGGAATCCTGACCACAACACACCTCCTGATCCATGCGTGGAGCCTCGTCGATGGCGTCTACGCAGCATTGGGATCGGTGTACCCCGATGGCCGATCCACCACACCTGGCGGCGACGGGGCCGGGCGGTGACGCGGGGGCGGGATGCGGCCGCACCAGCACCGCGCACCCGGTCCTCAGTCGTCGTCGAGCTGGCTGAGGGTGACTTTGTCGGAGAGGTAACCGGGCACGGCGAGGGTGATGACGGCGACGTCGTCGACCGCGTCGGCGTCCTGAGTGCTGTAGACGGAGTACGACTTCGGCGTACTCCAGTCGGTCGGGGTGAACGTGATCAGCATCGGTGGGAAGGCCCAGACCCCGGTACCGTCGATCGTCATCTGGACGTAGACCGACTCGGTGGGCGGGTGGCTCAGTCGTACTGTGAACGAGGCGCTGCCGCCCTCGGCCACCGTCCGCTCGGCCGGGTCGGCGAGCACGGCCGGCGGCTGGCCCGGCACCGAACAGGTCGCCCCGTTGACCCGCCAGTTGCTCGGCGGCTGGTAGGTCCCGGTGTAGCGGGCGACGAAGCCGAACGCCGTCGTCCCGCCGGGCGGCACCGGGGCGACTCCGGACATGCTCTGCGCCCGCACGTTCTGCCCGAGTACCTGCACGGTGTAGTTCCAGCTCGACATGAGCTGGTGGTTGTCCGGGAGGGTGAACTCCACCAGGACGCTGTTCCAGGGGAGGTCACCGAGGTTGCGGATCCGCGCGTTGCCGAGGTAACCGCCGGTCCAGGTCGTCGCGGTGAAGTCGACCTCGCAGGCGACCGCGGCCCGGGCCGGGGTGGCCGGGGCGACCAGCCCGGCGGTGACGGCCAGCGCCAGGGCGGCGACGGCGGTGGAGCAGCGGCGTACGGAGCTGGGAATCATCGAATTCCTAATGAGTTCTGGGAGTAAGCCATCCGGCAAACTCCTGGTGGGTGGGTAGCCGCCGGCAGGTGAGTACTCGATGTTCCTGGACGTGGAGTCCTGACGAAAGATCGTGCCCCTGCCGGTTGGTGAGGAGAGTTGATCGCTGATGGGATGTCGTGCCCGCCCGGTTGCGGCATGAGCACTGCTTCATTAGGTCGCTGATGGTTCTCCTGCTGGCTACTGACCGTGTTGGGTGTCGGAGACGGGAGATGCGTTGCTGTTCGTAGGAGATGACTGGGCCGAGGACCATCACGACGTCGAGTTGATGGACGCCGCCGGGCGCACCCTGGCCAAGGCCCGGCTGCCCGAAGGCGTGGCGGGCATCGCCCGGCTGCACGCGATGATCGGTGCGCAGCTCGGCGAGGACGCCGCCGACGCCGGCGGGCAGGTCACGATCGGGATCGAAACCGATCGGGGTCCGTGGGTCCAGGCGTTGATCGCTGCCGGGTACACGGTGTACGCGGCCAACCCGTTGCAGGCGGCCCGCTACCGCGAACGCCTGGCGGTGTCCGGGGCCAAGAGCGACGCGGCCGACGCGCACATGCTCGCCGACATGGTGCGCACCGACTCCCACCAACTGCGCCCGGTCGCGGGTGACACCGCCGAGGCCGTCAAGGTCGTCACCCGGATGCACAAGACGCTGATCTGGGAACGGACCCGGGCCGGGCAGCGACTGCGGCACGCGCTGCGGGAGTACTTCCCCGCCGCGCTGGCCGCATTCGCCGACCTCGACGCCACCGACACCCTGGAACTCCTCGCCAAGGCCCCCGACCCGGCCAGCGCCGCGAGACTGAGCATCAGCCAGATCAGCGCGGCCCTCAAACGCGCCCGCCGCCGGGACATCCCGGCGAAGGCCGCGGCGATCCAGGAAGTGCTGCGCGCCGAGCACCTCGGCCAGCCCGCTGCGGTCACCGCCGCCTACGCCGCGTCGGTGCGGGCGCTGGTCGCGCTGCTGGTCACCCTCAACGAGCAGGTCAAGGCCCTGCAAGGGCAGGTCGAGGCCCATTTTGGCCGGCACCCGGACGCTGAGATCATCCTGTCCCAGCCCGGACTCGGTGCCGTCCTCGGCGCCCGGGTGCTCGCGGAGTTCGGCGACGACCACGATCGTTACACCTCGGCCAAGGCCCGCAAGAACCACGCCGGAACCAGCCCCATCACCCGCGCGTCGGGGAAGAAGAGGACAGTCGCCGCCCGGTTCGTGCACAACGACCGGCTCATCGACGCGCTCATGACCCAGGCGTTCGCGTCGCTGCGGGTCTCGGCCGGCGCTCGCGCCTACTACGACCGGCAACGCGCCCGCGGCGCCACCTACAACGCCGCGCTGCGCCAACTCGCCAACCGGCTCGTCGGCATCCTGCACGGATGCCTCAAAACCGGCACGCCGTACGACGAGACGACCGCCTGGTCTCACCACCTCAACGAGGCCGTTGCTTGACATTCAAGCTCCTGGGATGTCTTTCGGGTCGGAGAGCTGGCATGTGGAGGTGCCGCCGCAGCCCGTCGGCGGTGTGACCCGTGCCCACCCGCAAGAAACATCGACAGCCTCCCATGCGTAGAGGTCGCCTGGAAGGCCGCTGCCGGTTCGGTCGTATCGGGCCACCCGGTTGTCCGGGTGGGCCCGCCGGGGCGGTAGCCTCGCCGCGGCAGTTCGGATGAGCGCTGACTCGAGGGTGGGGAGCCATGGCGCTGGAGCGGGGTAGTTCGGTGGTCGGGCAGGCGGGTCAACTCGTCGGGGCCGCCGTCGGTCGGGTCGCCGCGGCGCCCGCTCCCGGCGCCTTCTCCGATGTGGACACCGGCAGGCCGGCGACCGGCCACAGCGGTGGTGCCGGGCAGGCTCCCGGATCGGGTACGCCCACCGGGGCCGGACCGGCCACATCGGCCGGTGACGACCCGGCCGCCTCCGACGGCGGCTCCCGCCCCGGTACGGCACCGGCCAGCTTCGGCGCGGTGTTCACCGCCTTCGTCCTGATCGGAGCCGCCGGGTTCGGCTCCTGGACGATCTGGTCCAGTGGTGGGAGCGCGGAGACGATGCAGCCGCCGGACACCGTCGCCGTCTTCGGCGTACTGATCGTCTTCGCCGCCGCGGTCGAACGGATCCTGGAGCCGTTCTCCCGGTGGCTGCCGGGACGTCGGGTCGAGGCGGCGGCGCAGCGGGCCGAGGCCGAGCTGGCCACTCTGTCCCGCGAGGCGACCCCGGCTGAGCAGGCGGCGGTGGCCGCGCTGCGCGAGCAGGCCGACCGGGGTCGGGGCAACCGCACCGTCGTCGCCTGGGGGATCGCGGTCGCGGTCGCGACGCTCGCCTCCACGGCCGGCGGCTTCTATCTGCTGCACGCGATCGCCGGGCCGGAATGGCAGGGCCTGCCGGTCTGGGTCGACGGCATCGTCACCGGGATCATGGTCGGCAGCGGCACCAAGCCGATGCACGACCTGATCAGCCGGATCCAGCCGGGCGGCGGCGCCCGTCCCTGAGCCCGGTCGCCCCCTCCCATATTTTGCCGACCGGGATCCCGCGCGGGCGCCGCCGCCTCGGCCGCCGGTGCCACTCGGGCGGAACCGGCCGCCGTCGTGATACGGAAGCGGCGATTGCCGACAGACCGATCACCAGAAAACGGCGTAGAGATGCGTAGTAGGTGGGTCGAAGACGAGTAGAGGATGCGTGGAAGGCGAGTAGGAACCGCTCCGCCGCTGACATTTCCGCATCCCATGCCGGTCGAGGACCAGCCCTGGCGAACTACTCAATGCGACTTCATCGTGCGCCCATCGGCGAACCCGTCGGCACTCTGCCGGGGCGCCGGCCGGTTTCTGGCCTATGGTGCCGCGGGGCGAGCGGCACTTTCGGCTTCTGCGGATGACGACGGACCGGGCGTAGACCGGCGAACTGGACGTAGATCACGCGTCGCTGGACGGCCTCGCCGTATTCGTCGAGCGTGTAGCCGGTGAGCCAGCACCAGCCGGGATAGGTGGGCCTTTCATCCACCCTGGTCACCCGGAACAGCAGTGCCCGCCGACCGCCGAACTGTACGCTCGCAGCCGCCCCGACCTGCACCACCATTCCGGGGCGAGGTGGCTCGTGCATCAGGGCACCGGGATGAGAAAGCCGGGCCCGTTCGGGTCGAGTCGCACCCAGCAGTTGGCGGCATCGCCGCACACGGGGCATCTCCCGAACCGATCGGGGCTGTGCGAGTCGGCCAGCAGATAGCTGTTGACGAGGATGTCCGCCGACGTGTACGGCGGTGGATCCGCAGCCCGGTCGGTCCAGGCGATGAAACGATTGTGTAACCAACCTGCCGGAACATGCCGCAGATCCTCGGCGGCGTTGACGAGATGATGGGCCAGGTAGTACCTGAGTGAGACGATGCTGCCGGCGAACTCCGCCCGTAGCTGTCGTCTTCGGACCGCACAGGGCCAGTCGTCGCCGCATCCGGTGCAGGTCCACAGCGGAGCGGCCGGATCGTGGTCCCACATTTCCGTTCCCCCCGCCTGGGTCGTCAGAGGTTCGGCTGCCATGCAATCGATGCTTTACTAGAGCGCGAAACAATGCAATATTACGTCTTGGCTGAACGATTTCCCTCTAACGATCTGTAATTACCTGAATCACAGAGAGTACTCAGTGGACATTACATATCGAATGAAAGGTTCACTCGAAAGGTAATACCGGAAGGGGGAGTGTAGTGCAGGCAGGGGTGGACTCCACCGTTCCTCGCAGAGAGCTGGGGCGGCACCTACGCCAGCTCCGCGAGGAGGCCCGGCTCACCATCAAGGTGGTGTCCGAGGCGTTGGAGTGGTCGATGCCGAAAATCTGGCGGATCGAGAGTGGGGCGACCAGCATGCGTTCGCTGGACGTCGAGGCGATGTGCCGGATATACGGTGCGTCACCGCAAATGACCGAGGCCCTGACCGGGCTGGCGAAGGAAACCAGGGCACGTGGCTGGTGGCACTGCTACGGCGACGCCATCCCCGGATGGTTCGAGCCGTACGCCGGGCTGGAGGCGGCGGCCAGCCATCTCCGGATGTACGAGCCGCAGTTCGTCCCGGGCCTGTTGCAGACCCCGGCGTATGCGACGGAAGTGTTCCGGATCGCCAGCCCGGAACTCGGGCCGGCCGAACGCGAGCGGGCGGTCGAGGTCGAGCTGGCCCGGCAGGAGATCCTCAACGGGCGGCGCGGACCGGCTCCGCAGCTCGACGTCGTCCTCGACGAGGCGGTGTTGCGCCGGGCGGCCGGCAGCGGGCAGATGATGGGCGAGCAGCTACGACACCTGGTGGCCGTCAGCCAGCAGCCGAACATCTCGGTCCGGGTGCTGCCGTTCTCGGCCGGGCTCTACCGGGCCGAGCGCGCCAACGGCGGCTTCGCCATTCTGGAGTTTCCGAAGGACGGACTCGGGCGGCGCACCGAGCCGCCGATCGTCTACAGCGGCGGTCTGACCGGCGCGCTCTATCTGGAGAAGCCGCACGAGGTGGACAGCCACGCCGCCGTCTGGCGCGACTTCGAGGAGATCAGCCTCACCGAGGAACTGTCCCGGAAGCTGATCACGACGGTCGCGGAGGAATACGGCGGGTGACCCTGGAGCACGGCCTGGCCGTGACAGCGGGTCGGTCGTACGGGGGAGGGGAGTAAAAGTCGGCAGCCTGCCGTACGTCGCCGGTGTGGGGAGACAGCGGCGACGGGCAGGTCAGCCCTTGACGTGTCGGACCGAGCCGTCGGACCAGGTTCGGTAGCCCGTCGTTGCCCGGGACCGGGCCGGCGGGGGTGGAGTGCGGACGGTCGCCCCCACCTCCGCGTCCGCACCCGACGGGAGCCGAGGGTCTGGTCGGTGCTCGGCACCGCACCCGCGGTGCGCAGTGACCGCGGCGTGTGTGGGGTCAGGCCCAGGCCCGGTCGAGTGCCAGCGCCAGCCGGTTGGTCCACTGTGGTGCGCTGCCGGCGACGCCGGGGTACTCGTCGACGAAGTTCGCCCAGTCGACGTCCCAGCCGAGCACTGTTTCGGCGGTGAAGGCGTCGGCTTCGGCACCGAGTTCGTCTCGCATGAGCGCGCGGACGAGGTCCCGGTCGACGGTGGTGTGTTCGGCGAGGAGCACGGCGTCGTACAGGTCCTTGCCCTGCGGGTACATGTCGGTGGCCAGCCACAGCAGCTTCCACGCCAGGGACAGTGCGGCGGGCGCGGCCAGCAGCGGCTCGTCGACGCCAGGCAGCACCAGCACCTCCGGTGCGATGGGTAGCCGCTCGCCGAAGACGATGTCGAGCTGCACGTGACCGTCCGGCGCCTCCGGCGTGCTGAACGGGACGACCAGCCGCCGCCCGTCGGCACGTTCGTACGTCCAGATGGCCGACTCGGTGATCTGGTCCGCGCGCAGGCCGGCGTCGTCCGGGATGCTCCGGACGGCGGCCTTGAGGTCGTCGAGCAGCGCGCGGGCGTCGGGGCTGTCGCTCCGGACGGTGTGCGGGGTGACGACGAAGTCGAGGTCCCCCGGCTCCCGCGCCGCGCTGCCGACCCAGGCCGCCATCGTGACACTGCCGCGCAGCACCAGGTGCTCGGCTCCCCAACGCGTCGCGGCGACCGCCGACAGGATGCGGTTCATCGCGGTGTGCCGGGCGCCGATCCACCGCTGGCCGGTGGCTGTCACCAGGAAGGCGGGCTCCCCGGCGCGGTAGGCGTTCGGGTACTGCTTCAGCGCCGGGTCGAACGCCGCCCGCTGCCGCACGGTCGGGTCCGCGGGCAGCGGCCGGTAGGTCGGCGGGTAGTCCGGGGAGCCGGCCGGAGCGGTTCTCATCTTCTCCTCGCGTCTCGTCGCCCAGTCGCTGGGGCTCCGGCGGCGAGGTTCGGTCAGCCAGCCCTGGTCGTGTGACAGATGGTCGTCGAAGACGACGTACTCCTGCTCGACCGAGACGATCTCGTGGCCGGCCGACCGGATGGCCTCGACGAGCGCGTCGAGCCGCTGCTTGGCGGTCCGCAGCCCGACGCCGTGACAGCGCTGGGTCACGAACCGCTCCTGCGCGCCGTCGGCCCGTTCCCGCCGGGCGTTGCGGGACAGCCGGGCGTCGTGCGGCGTGACCAGGTCGGTGAGGGTCAACAGGTCCGCCACCGTCGGGGCGGGCAGCAGCAGTTTGACGTGGTGCTCGAAGTACCGCCCCCCGGGCTCGGACGCGGCCTCCTGGTCCGACTGCGGCACGCCGGTGCACCACGGCGCGGCCTCGATCTTGGAGCGGCACGGGTACATGCCGGCCCCGCGCAGCTCCTGTTGCCAGCGCTGCACTGCTGCGCGCTGCTCGTCCAGGGTGCCCCGGCCGGTCAGGGTGAGCATCGGCTGGGAGGCGAACGCACCACGGTCGAGCACGATGTGCAGGAATTTCACCCCGTGATCCGCCGCGAACGCCGCCAGCTTCTCGGCCTGCTGCGCATGGACCGTAATGTGGATCTCGAAGTCCCCCGAAACCTCAGACACCGGCGTAGCGTACGGCCCGGCCACCCGGCCCGGAAACGCGGTTTCGGGTGCGCCCGTCCCGGTCGTGGCGCGACCGCTTCGAGAGATACTTGCGCACGCAACAAAGGTAGACAATGATCAAGACATCGTCATCGATGTCTTGGAGGTCACTGATGCGGCGAGCACGCGCGAGGGTCGGGGCTGGTCTCTTTGCGGCGATCGGCATGGCCGCCGGACTCGGCGTCGCGGCGTCGCCCGCCTCGGCGCAGCCCAGCGGCCTGACCTTCTACAGCACGCCGTTCACGGTCGAGGTGGCGCACGTCGATGCCCCGACCGGTGAGTGCGCGCCGCTGCCGGCGACCGCGCGCGGCCACGTCGGCTGGAGCGGCTTCACCAACGTCGTGCTGTACCGGACCGCCGACTGCACCGGCCAGGCGACCAGCACCGGAACCCTCCGCACCTACGAAGCCGGACGCTTCGGCAGCTTCCACGCCTACTGACAGTCCCAGCCCACGACATCACGTCACGCACCGCGCGACGAGTGCCGCCCGCGCCTGGAGCCGGTCACGCCGACCTGGACATCAGCGGCGTTACGGCAGTGGTTGACGCCGCTGAGGTCCAGATGAGCGCGGCGATGCCCGCCTCGTGCGGAGGCTGACTGCGGGCATGCCGGTCGTTTCAGCCGGGTAGGGCGATCCAGGTGGCGCGGGCGCGGGCCAACTCGGTGCCGTCCGGGGCGTACAGGGTGGTGTGCACCAGGGCCTTGCGGCCTTCGGCGGCGGCGAGGGCGCCGCGTACGACGCACTGTTCACCGGCGGCGGGCAGCCGGTCCAGGCGTACGGCGATCCGGCCCAGCACGTACGGGCGGCCGGCGCCGATCACCGACCAGCCGCCGGGGCAGTCCAACGCCGCCCAGACGGTCGGGGCCGAGACGTCGTCCGGGACGGTCCACGGGGCGGCGGTGCTGCCGTCGGCGAGCCGCCCGGGGAAGATCCCCAACCCGTCGGTGCGCTCCGGGCCGCAGACGTAGCAGGTCGGGAACGGATGGTCGGCGAACCCGGCGTACCCCTTGGCAGCCTCGACCGCGTCCGCGTACCCGATCGGTGGGACTGCGGTGTCGACCTCGGGCTCCGGCGCGACCTCGGCCACGACGGTGCCGTCGGCGGTGCGGACCTGGCAGTCGAGCAGCGACAGCGGGGTGTCCAGCGGCGGCGGCATCCGGAGCGTGACCTCGGCGCTCTCGCCGCCTGCGAAGAGGCCGGCGGAGTAGCCGCCGTTGCCGGAGCCGGGCGGCCCGTTGAATCGGGCGGGAACGTGCATCGGTCCGCCTTCCGCGACGTCGGGGCCCAGGTCACGGGCCGGCCAGGAACGACCCCCACGGTACGCGGAGCGCCGGTCCGGGGCGGGCGCCCAGGGGTGCCCGGACGCCCACCCCGGCGTTTCACCAGCGGGACGGCGGTGGTGGCGGGACGACCGGCGGGCGGTCGTCGCAGGTGATGGTGTTCGGCAGCAGCCACGGCGCGAGCCACGGGCCGGCCGCGCCGCCGCCGTCGTTGCCACCGAGGTCGGTCAGCCGGAACTCGGAGCCGGTCGGCGGGAAGTGGAACGAGCCGCAGTTGTTCACCCCGACCGCGCCGACGTTGCGGGCGTCGACGTTGGCGAACGAGGCGCTGCCGGAGGCCCGGGCGCTGACCACCGAGGTGCCGGTGCCGTCGACCCGGACGTCGGTGAACCTCACCCCGTCGATCGAGTAGAGGTCCTTCACCGAGAACTCACTGACCAGCATGATCGCGTTGTACGTGCTGTCCAGGTAGTGGTCGCCGGTCACCTGGATGTCCGCGTCGATGTCCTTCTCCAGTGCGTAGATCCAGATGGCGCCGAGCCCGATGTTCCAGTTCAGCTCGTACGTGCCGGCCCGCACCACGGTGTTGTTGCTGACCCGGGTGGTGCCGGCGAACGGCTCCGCGCCGAACCGGGAGCCGAGCTGGATGCCGCTGCCCTCCCGGATCGGGTCCGCGATCAGGTTGTTCGAGACCGTGTTGTCGGTACCGCCGTAGAGGGCGATTCCGTTGGCCAGGGTCGGGGTCTGGACGGTGTTCCGGTCGAAGGTGTTGCGGGCGTCCGGCACCGTCTCCGACCACATCGCCAGGGCGTCGTCGCCGGTGTTCCGGATGAAGTTGTTCCGGACCACCGAGTCGGTGACCCCGGTGTGGAAGTTCAGCGCGTCGGCGATCTGGTCCACGATGACGTTGTTGGTGACCCTGACGTTCCGCATCGGGCCGTCGAACCAGATGCCGACCTTGGTGTGCCGGATGTGCAGGCCGTCGACGGTCGAGTCACTCATCGCGCCGCCGATGCCGTTCACCTGGTCGGTGTCGATCCGCTCCCGTACGTCACCTTCGATCGCGAAGCCGGAGAGGTGCACATTGCGGCTGCCGCCGTCGGCCGCGTCCCTGCCGTAGAAGCCGACCCCGGTGTGCACCGAGCCGTCCGGCGCCGGCGCGTCGAGCGCCACCTGGCGGCCCTTGATGACCGTGTACCAGTTGCCGGCGCCCTCGATCGTCACGTCGTCGACGATGATGTGCCGGTTCACCTGGTACGTCCCCGGTGGCAGATAGACCGTCAGTCCGGTCCGCTTCGCGAAGGCGATCGCCCGGTCGATCGCGTCGGCGGAGTCCCGCCGGCCGGTCGGGTCGGCACCGAAGGCGAGCACGTTCGCGGCGCGCAGCCGCACCTTCGGTGGGCCGACGAGTTCCGAGTCGAGCAGGTCGATCACGGTCCAGGCGGCGTTGCTGCCGGCCGGCGCGGTGAGGCGTACCGTGTCGCCGGCCCGGTAGGTCCGGTCGAGCCGGAGCCGCTGCTCGTCGTAGAAGTGCATCGGCCGGAACGGCTTGCCGATCATCGGGAACGGCGTGGTGGCCGCCGGTACGCAGGAGCACTCGGTGATCCACCAGTCCGGGTGCAGCAGGTCGGCGTCCGGGTCGTTGCTGAACGGGTACTGGTTGTAGAGCCAGGCGTACTCCGAGGTCAGCGTCATGGTCTGCCGGGCCTTGCCGTTCACCGTGACGTGCAGCGGTGCGGTGATCCCGCCGCCGCCCGGCGCGTCCGGGATGCTGTAGCGCACGGTGATCGCGTTCGCGGCCTTCGGCAGGGTGAACTCGACGTACTGCCCCGGGCGCAGCCGCACCGCTGATCGGCCGGACGCCTCTGCCGGCAACGTGTACGCCGTCCGGTCCGGGCCGATCACCGTGCCGGTGGTCCGGGCGTGTTCCGCCTCCTGTTCGAGGAAGTCGACGCTGGCGCCCCGGCCGGCGACGAGCGTGGGGTCGAGACCGGCCCGGGTGACGACCGGGGCCGGACCGGTGCGGCCGGTCGGCTGGGCGGCGGTGGCCGGGGTGCCGGCGCCGACGGCCGAGACGCCGATTCCTATGAGGGTCGCTGCGGCGAGCCAGCGGGACGGTCGCCCGGACCGTCGCGCCGGAACTCCGTTGGTGCTCCGTGACATCGGGGACTCGTTTCTCTGGGGGCCGTCATGTTATTGCAGAAAACTGTCCACATTCAATCGTCAGTTTGTCGCGTATCGTGCGGCACTTGCGGGGATCAGGATGGTCTTGCCCCGGGTCTGCCCGGCCCCCGCGTCCCGGTCCACGTCGTCCACGTGGTCGACGTCGTCGGCCCGGCCCACTGACCTACCTCGGCCTGCGGTTCTTACCCTTCCCGGTGCCCCGCCACCCGTCGGTGCCGCCCGGTCCTTCGGCGCTGCCGCCGAAATGAGTGGGTAGCTCTGCGGCCCGTCGGTAGCCTGGGGGCGTGCCGCCGCAGCTCCCGCACCCCGATCCGGGGGTGCCGGACACCCGGGGACCACTGCGGTACATCTGGTGGCTGGTGCGCAGCCAACCCGTCCGGGTGCTGCGGGGCAGCCTGATCGGCACGGCCTGGATGGTCGGGCTGTCGCTGCGGCCGTACCTCGTCTCCCGGGCGATCGACGACGGGCTGCGCACCGGTGACACCCGCGCCCTGCTGTTCTGGGTCGGCGCGATCGTCGTCGCCGGGTTCGGGCTGGCCCAGCTCGGGATCCAGCGGCACCGGACGATGACCTTCATCCGGGAGGACGCGAGCGCCCGCTCCGCCGCCGTACTGCTGCGGCAGCTCTCCCGGATCGGTGCGGTACTGCCGCGCAAGCTCGCCGCCGGTGAGGTCGCCACCGTCGGCGGTTCCGACATCGCCAACACCTCGCACGTGTTGACACTGACCGGGCCGGGCGTCGGCGCCATCGTGGCGTACGCGGTCATCGCGGTCGTCCTCTGGTCGGTCTCCCCGCTGCTCGCCCTCTGCGTACTGCTGGGCGTGCCGGCGGTCGCCATCCTGATCGGGCCGCTGCTGCGCCGGTTGGAGCGGGCCGAGTCCCGCTACCGGCAGCGGCAGGGCGCCCTGACCACCCGGGCCGGGGACATCGTCGCCGGGCTGCGCGTGCTCGCCGGGGTCGGCGGCCGGGACCTGTTCGCCCGCCGGTATGCGGCCCGGTCCCAGGAACTGCGGGACGAGGGCTACCGGGTCGGTGCGGTCGGAAGCTGGATCGAGGCGCTGACCGCCGCGATCCCGGCCGGCTTCCTCGCCGCCGTGGTCTGGCTGGCCGCCAGGATGGCCGTCGCCGGCGACATCACCGTCGGGCAGCTCGTCGCCGTCTACGGGTACGTCGCGGTGCTGGTCGTCCCGGTGTGGTTCCTGATGGAGGGGAGCAGGATGATGATCCGGGGCCGGGTGGCCGCCCGCCGGATCATCACCCTGCTCCGGCTGACCCCAGACGACGTCACCGGCTCGACCCCGGACGACGTCACCAGCTCGACCCCGGAGGACGTCACCGGCTCGACCCCGGACGGTGTCGGTGGCGCGGCCCGGGACGGCGTCGGTGCCGCGACGGAGCGGGCCGCCCCGACCGGCCCCGCCGACCTGCACGATCCGGTCACCGGGCTGACCGTGCCGGCCGGGCGGCTGATCGGGGTCGCCGCCGCCGACCCGGCCGAGGCGATCGCCCTGGCCGACCGGCTCGGCCGGTACGTCCCCAGCGGGGTGACCTGGGGCGGCGTGCCGCTGACCGCGATCGCGCTGCCCGAGGTGCGGGCCCGGATCCTGGTCGCCGACCACGATGCCTATCTCTTCGCCGGGACCCTGCGGGAGATCCTGCACAGTGGACAGTGGCACACCGACGCCGAGCTGCGGGCCGGTCTGCGGGTCGCCTCGGCCGAGGACGTGCTGGACGCCCTGCCCGAGGCGCTGGACACCCCGATCGACGCCCGGGCCCGCCGGCTCTCCGGCGGCCAGCGCCAGCGGGTACGGCTGGCCCGGGCGCTGCTGGTCGAGCCGGAGGTGCTGATCCTGGTCGACCCGACCTCGGCGGTGGACGCGCACACCGAGGCGCGGATCGCCCAGCGGCTCCGGGCGGCCCGGGCCGGTCGCACCACGATCCTGCTCGCCACCTCGCCGCTACTGCTCGGACACGCCGAGCGGGTGGCGCACCTGCGCGACGGGCGGATCGTCGACGTCGGCAGCCATGCCGAGCTGCTCGACCGCGACCCGGGTTACCGGGCACTGGTCTCCCGGGACGGCGAGCCGGTCGCGGCCGGCGGGTCCGCCGACGGCGAGCGGGCGCGGCGGTGACCGGGCTGCCGGTGGCGGACCTGGCCACCGTACGCCGGGCGGCGAGCGACCTGGTCGGCCGGGAGCGGCGGGCGGTCGCCGTCATCCTGGCGTTGCACGTCGCGGCCACCGTCGCCGGGCTGGCCGCGCCCTGGCTGCTCGGGATCATCGTCGACAAGGTGATGGCCGGCGCCGGCACCGGCACGATCGACCGGCTGGCGCTGGCGATCGTCGGCTGCGTACTGGTGCAGACCGTGCTCTCCCGGTACGCCCAGTACGCCGGCCACCGGTTCGGTGAGCGCGCGGTGGCCCGACTGCGCGAGGAGTTCGTCCGGCGGACGCTCGCGCTGCCGGTCTCGGTCGTCGAGCGGGCCGGCACCGGAGACCTCGCCACCCGCAGCTCGGTCGACGTCGCCACGGTCGGGATCACGGTCCGCCAGGTGGTGCCGGTGGCGGTGATCGCCGTGGCACAACTGACCCTGCTCTTCGGGGCGATATTCCTGCTGCATCCGGTGCTTGGCGTCGCCGCGCTCGCCGGGCTGCCGTCGATCGTCGCGGTCACCCGCTGGTATCTGCGGCGGGCCTCCACGGCGTACCTCGCCGAGGGCGCCGCCTCGGCGGAGCTGACCGAGACCCTGACCACCACCGCCGAGGGCGCCCGGACGGTCGAGGCGCTCCGGCTCACCGACGAACGGGTGGTGCACGGCCGGGAGCGGATCGGGCAGGTCTGGGCGACCCGTCGGCGTACCCTCAGGCTGCGCTCGGTCTTCTATCCCGTGGTGGAGTCGAGCTATCCGCTGCCGATCGCGGCGGTGCTGCTCGTCGGCGGCCTCTGTCTCGACAACGGACTGGTCACCCTCGGCGAGGTGGTCGCCGCCGCGCTCTACCTGCAACAGGCGATCGGCCCGCTGGACCAGATCCTGCAATGGATGGAGCAGGCACAGCGCGGCGTCGCCTCGTTCGCCCGGGTGCTCGGCGTCGGCCAGGTGCCGCCGGAGCCGCGTGGGCGTGGCTCCACCCCGTCCGGGCAGGAGATCGAGGTCCGGGGCGCGCGGTTCGGTTACGCCGACGGCCCCGACGTGCTGCACGGGATCGACCTGACGGTCCGGCCCGGCGAACGGCTGGCCATCGTCGGCCCGTCCGGGGCCGGGAAGTCGACGCTGGCCCGGCTGTTGGCCGGGATCGACCGCCCCCGGCACGGCGAGGTGAACCTCGGCGGCTGCCCGGTCACCGATCTCGATCCGGCGCAGCGGCGTCGCCGGATCGCCCTGGTCACCCAGGAGCACCACGTTTTCCTCGGTTCGCTGCGGGACAACCTGGCCTTCGCCGCCCCGGACGCCACCGACGCACAGATGCGGTCCGCGCTGGTCGCGGTCGGTGCCGACTGGTACGCCGAACTGCCCGACGGCCTCGACACCGCACTCGGGGACGGGGCCCGGGAGTTGAGTCCCGCGGATGCGCAGCAGGTCGCGCTGGCCCGGCTGGTCCTCGCCGACCCGCACACGCTGATCCTCGACGAGGCGACCGCCGCGCTCGACCCGACCACGGCCCGGCGTACCGAGCGGGCGCTGGCTGCGGTGCTGGCCGGGCGTACGGTGATCGCGATCGCGCACCGGCTGAACACCGCGCACGACGCCGACCGGGTGGCGGTGATGGCGGACGGCCGGATCACCGAGCTGGGCAGCCACGACGAGTTGCTCCGGGTCGACGGCGCGTATGCCGCCCTCTGGCGCTCCTGGCACGGCTGACCTTCAGCGGAGTGCCCCGAAGAAGGTCCGTACGTCGGTGACGAAGAGGTCCGGCTCCTCCAGCGCGGCGAAGTGAGCAGCAGGTCCCGGTCGACGGCGTCCTCGGGGACGTCGGCGGAGTCGGTCCACTCCTGGAACTTCTCCACGATCCAGCCGAGCTGCCCGACCGGCGAGTCGGTCAGCGCGTACGCCAGGGTCTGCGGCCGGGTGCCCTGAATTTTGGCGTACCCGGACATCTCCGGTTCGGCCCGGAACAGCCGGTCCAGCCGGGCCCGGTCCGCCTCGGTCAGCGCCGCCTCTTCGGCCGGGTCACCTGAGGGGAGCGTGAGCAGGGTGTTCAGGTGCACCCCGACGACGTGCTCGGGGTCGAGGATGCCGACTTCCCGGCTGATCGCGTGGCCCCAGTCGCCGCCCTGCGCGCCGTACCGCCGGTAGCCGAGCCGGCGCATATTCGACGAGTTCCCGCAGATAGCGCAGCGGGACCCCGCGCCGCCACGGGGTGTCCGGGATCTCGGTGGGCCAACGGGTCTCGGCCAGCCGACGGCGCAGATCGGCCCAGCTCGGCGTCAGCCACCCGCAACCGGTACGGCCGCACGGCCACGTCGGGATGCCCGGCCGTCGCGGCGGTGTCGTCCACGGCTGTCGCGCCGCTGCCGTCCCTGGTCATGACGGTTGCTGGGCCGGCTCGGGCGTCTCGGTGCCGGGCTTGGCGGTCGCGGCCTCCTGCTCGCTGAGCCACCGGGTGTGGGTCTCCCAGGCGGACTGCTTGCTGGTGGCGAGCGCGGCGCCGATCTGCGTCCAGGAGGCGCCGGTCGCCCGCGCGGTGCGGACCGTCAACTGCCGGCCATAGGCCGCCTTGCGCACGATCACCTCGCCGAGTGCGAGCAGCTCCAACGCCTCCTCCCGGCTCAGCGGCCTGGCGTCCGGGTTGGCTGCGGGGTCGTCGTCCGGCTCGTCGGTCGGCGGTGCGAGCGCGTCCCGCAACCGGAGCTGGTCGAATCGAGCCGCAGCGGTCAGCAGGGTGAATCGCCGTTCCAATTCGTCAGGTGCAGTCATGTGGCCCACTCTGCCGTCAAGTCACCTTGACGTCAAGTTGACTTGACGCTGGTGGTGTCGCCTGCCTCGGTCACGACTGGAACCCGAGAACGTGTTCCGTCGTTAGTCCCCGACGACGGCTCTTCCGCGACCAAGGAGCATCCGGTGCCGACTCGACTCAACCCGTACCTCAGCTTCAGCGGCAACGCCCGGGAAGCGATGGAGTTCTACCAGCGCGTCTTCGGCGGCAACCTGGTGCTCAACACCTTCGGCGAGTTCGGCGCCGAGGGCGACCAGGCCGACCAGGTCATGCACGCCATGCTCGAGACGGACAGCGGGTTCACCCTGATGGGTTCCGACGTGCCGCCGGAGATGGACTTCTCCCCGGGCAACGCCATCACGGTGAGCCTGAGCGGGGACGACATGGACGAGTTGCGCGGCTACTGGACCGTACTCTCCGAGGGCGGCATCGTGTCGGTGCCGCTGGAGCGGCAGATGTGGGGCGACGAGTTCGGCGCCTGCGTCGACCGGTTCGGCGTACCGTGGATGGTCAACATCTCCCCGCCGCGCGCCTGAGCCGGGGGGCCGGAAGTCTATGCTTGGCGACCATGCCCGAGGGCCACACCATCCACCGGCTGGCAGCCCGGCACCAGGAGCTGTTCGGCGGGGAGAAGGTGCTGGCCAGCAGCCCGCAGGGGCGGTTCGCTGAGGGAGCCGCGCTGCTCTCCGGGGCCGTACTCGAGCAGACCGAGGCGTACGGCAAGCATCTGCTGCACCACTATGCCGGTGGGCAGGCGCTGCACGTACATCTCGGGCTCTACGGGAAGTTCGCCGACGGGGACGGTGAGCCGCCCGCGCCGGTCGGCCAGGTCCGGTTGCGGCTGCACACCGACCTGCACTGGCTGGACCTGCGCGGCCCGACCGCCTGCGAGTTGCTCTCCCCGCCCGAGGTCGACGCGCTGCGGGCCAGGCTCGGCGCCGACCCGCTGCGCGCCGACGCCGACCCGGAGGCGCCGTACGCCCGGATCCGGCGCAGTCCCACCCCGCTGTTCGCGCTGCTGCTCGACCAGTCGATCGTGGCCGGTACCGGGTTGATCTTCGTCACCGAGGCGCTGTTCCGGGCCGGCCTGCCACCCACCACCCCCGGGCGGGACCTCACCCCGGACGGCTGGCGGACGATCTGGGCCGACCTGGTGGCGTTGATGTCGGCGGCCGTCGAGACGGGCCGGATCGACACCGTGCACCCCCAGCATCTGCCCGAGGCGATGGGCCGGCCGCCCCGGGTCGACCGGCACGGCGGCGAGGTGTACGTCTACCGCCGGGCCGGACTGCCCTGCCACCTCTGCGGCACCGAGGTCCTCCGGGCCGACCAGGCCGGCCGCAACTCGTACTGGTGTCCCCGCTGCCAGCGGGCGCCGCGCCGGTCCCGGGCCAAGCGCTGAACCGGGCCCCTGCCTGGCAGGGGCCCGGTTTCCGGCGATCCGGTCAGGGTGTGACCCGGCGGATGGTCAGGTAGCCGGCTGCGGCGAACAGGGCGGCCAGCAGCGCCGGCCAGCCGACGAACCAGGCCGCCATCGGCTGGTCGGTCAGCCAGCCTCCGATGCCGGACCAGAGATCGAGCCAGGTGAGCAGCACGGCGAGACTGGCGAGCACGAGCAGGGTGGCGGTGCTCAGCAGCCACATCCCGGTCAGCCCGAACCGCTTGTAGAAGACCGCGACGAAGATGCCGAGGAAGCCGAGCAGGACGAACGGCATCGTGTAGGTCGCGATCTGGAGCAGCGGGTTAAGGTCGTCGATGAAGTTCAGCCCGAAGAACCGTAGCCGGATTCCCCAGCCGTCGGTGGCCTCCTCCATCAGTTGGCAGCAGAAGAGCAGCAGGCCGAAGACGACGGACTGGAGCACCAGGAAGAGTGCGGAGGCCAGGTAGAAGGTCCGCCGGATCACGCTCAGCGCCATGCTGAACGGCAGCAGTTGGGTGATCCAGGTGATGCTGGTGACGAAGACGACGAAGTAGATCGAGATCACCGCACCGGTCGTCGGGCTCTCGTCCCGGTCCCCGATCAGCAGGAAGAGGGCAAAGTTGATGGCGAAGATCATCATCAGCAGCAGCCAGGGCCAGCCGATGGTGTTCTGCCAGCCGACCAGTTGGACCCGGGTCATGGTCAGCACGCGGTTCATCGGGCGGTCTCCTTCCGGGTAGCGGTGGCGGCGCCGCCGGACCGGGCCTGTGCGGTGGTGAGCCGGATGACGATGTCCTGGAGCGAGACCGCTTCCAGGTCCAGCCCGAGCGCCTTCGCCTGGGCGCGTTCGGCGGTGCCGAAGCTGCCGCGCAGGGTCGCCCGGGCGTACCGGCCGAGGGCCTCCCGGTGCAGTTCCTCGTTGCGCGCGGCCAGCTCGTCGACGGCGTCGGCCGGTCCGGCGACGGTGACCACCTGGCCACGCAGGTCCTCGGCGGTGGTGTCCAGCAGCATCCGGCCCTGGTCCAGCAGCAGCACGTGTTCGAGCAGTTCGCCGACCTCGTCGATGAGGTGGGTGGAGAGCACCACGGTCCGGGGGTGCTCGGCGTAGTCGGTGAGCAGGTGGTCGTAGAAGAGGTGCCGGGCGACGGCGTCGAGTCCGAGGTACGGCTCGTCGAAGAGGGTCAGCGGGGCCCGGGAGGCGAGCCCGATGATGATGCCGAGCATCGAGTGCATGCCCCGGGACAGCTTCCGGACCTGCCGGCCCAGCGGCAGCCGGAAGTCCGCCAGCAGCGCCTGTGCGAAGTCCTCGTCCCAGCCGGGGAAGAGCAGCCGGGCCGACTCCAGGGCGTGCCGCACCTTGAAGTACTGCGGATAGGTCTGGCTCTCCTTGATGAAGCAGACCCGGGACATCACCGCCTCGTTCTCGTACGGCGGCTTTCCGTCGATGGTCAGCTCACCCGAGCTGGCCAGCAACTGCCCGGTCATGATCTGCATCAGGGTGGTCTTGCCGGCTCCGTTGCGGCCGAGCAGGCCGTGGATCCGGTTCTCCTCCAGGGTGAAGTTGACGTCGTCCAGGGCGGTGACGTCCCGAAACCGCTTGGTGACGTGCTCGGCGCGCACCACCGTACTCATCGCCCCTGCTCCCATCGGTCGATCATGCGCTTCAGTTCGTTGGCATCGATGCCGAGCTTGCTCGCCTCGGTGAGTAGCGGGTGCAGGAACTGCTGGGCGAACTCCTCGCGGCGACGGTCCCGCAGTCTCGCGCGGGCGCCGGTGGCGACGAACATGCCGATACCTCGCTTCTTGTAGAGAATTCCGTCGTCCACCAACTGGTTGACGCCCTTGCCCGCGGTCGCCGGGTTGATCCGGTGGAAGGCCGCCAGTTCGTTCGTGGAGGGCACCTGGCCCTCCTCGGCGAGCGTGCCGTCGATGATCGAGTTCTCGATCAGCTCGGCGATCTGGAGAAAGATCGGTCGCCCGTCTTCCATCAGCCGGACCCGCCCGCTGCGCGCCGAAGCCCGGGCGGCGGTACGGCCGGGTTCAGCTTCGTGGGTTCATTACTCATGTAGCTAACCATCTAACCAACTCTCCTCCCTGTCAAGGTCGGAGAGTCGACACCCCGGGTTGTCCCGGCCACAGGCGACAGCGACAGCTTGCTATCGGTGTCCGCGTCCGGTTGCTCGACCGGCTACTGAAGATCGAGAACGTGGGGGCCCCGCTGCCGCCGGCTCAGCGGATCGCCTCGATCGCCTTGCGGGCGGCGACCAGCACCGGATCCCAGACCGGGGCGTACGGCGGCGCGTAGCCGAGGTCGAGGCCGGCCATCTCGTCCACGGTCATCCGGTTCCACAGCGCCACCGCCAGCACGTCGATCCGCTTCGCCGCCTCGGAACGGCCGACGATCTGGGCGCCGAGCAGCCGCCCGCTGCGCCGCTCGACGATCAGCTTCACCGTCATCGGCTTCGCCCCGGGGTAGTAGCCGGCCCGGTTCGTCGACTCCACCCGTACGGCGACGAACTCGAAGCCGGCCGCCGCCGCCTCGTCCTCGCGCAGTCCGGTACGCCCCACCTCCAGGTCGCAGACCCGGGTCACGGCGGTACCGACTATCCCGGCGAAGGTGGCGTACCCGCCGCCGATGTTGATCCCGGCGACCCGGCCCTGCTTGTTCGCGTGGGTGCCGAGCGGCACGAAGACGGGCTGGCCGGAGACCCGGTGCACCGACTCGACGCAGTCGCCCGCCGCCCACACGCCGGGGGTGTCCACCACCCGCATCCGCAGGTCGACCCGGATCCCGCCGGTCGGGCCGATCGGCAACCCGGCCTCGGCCGCGAGGGCGGTGTTCGGGCGTACCCCGAGACCCAGCACCACGAGGTCGGCCGGCAGCGGGCCGTCCTCGGTGACCACGGCGGTGACCCGGCCGTCCCGGGTCTCCAGCCCGGTCACGCCGATCCCGCTGCGTACCTCCAGGCCCAGCCCGCAGAGCGCCTTGCGGACCAGGGCGCCCATGTCCGGGTCGACGGTCGACATCGGCTCGGGGCTCCGCTCGACCAGGCTGACCGACAGGCCGCGCTGGATCATCGCCTCGGCCATCTCGACGCCGATGTAGCCGCCGCCGACCACCACCGCCCGGCGCGGCGCCGGGTCGCCGTCCAGCCAGTCGATCAGCGCCGCGCCGTCGTCCAGGGTCTGCACCCCGAACACCCCGGCCGCGTCGGTGCGGGCCCAGTCCGGAGTCACGGGTACCGCGCCGGCGGCGTACATGAGCTGGTCGAAGCCCTCCCGGACCTCGCGCCCGCCGTTCTCCAGGTCCCGGGCCACCACCTCGCGCCGGTCCAGGTCGATGCCGACCACCTCGTGCCGGAGCCGTACGTCGACCTGGAAGTCCGTCCGGAACGTGGCCGGATCCCGGCTGACCAACTGGTCCGCGTCGTCGACCAGCCCGCCCACCCAGTACGGGATGCCGCAGGCCGAGTACGACGTGAAGTGGCCGCGCTCGAACGCCACGATCTCCAGGTCGGAGGCGTCCCGGCGACGCCTCGCCTGCGACGCGGCGGACATCCCCGCCGCGTCGCCGCCGACCACCACCAGCTTCTCAGCCATGGCCGGCACTGCCCCGGGTACGCCGGACCAGGTCGTCCAGCACGTCGGAGATCTCGCGGCGCCTCGCGTACGCCGCCCGCTGCCGGGCGGCGCCGGTGCCGTGCGCCTGCAACCGGCTCAGCAGCGCAGTGACCAGGGGCAGGTCGCCGTGCCGTTCGAGGGCCGGGCGAAGCCGGTTGAAGAGCCGGCGCATCAGGTGCCAGGCGGGCCGCAGGCCGCCGTCGACCGGGTCGACGGCCAGCCCTTCGAGCCCGTCGTGTGCCGCCCGCCAGTGCGCCGCCACCAACATGTGGTGCGGCACCCGGGGCGCCGGCAGCCCGGCCGCGATGTCGGCCAGCGCGGTGTCGACCAGAGCCCGGACCAGGGCCGCGATCAGGATCGTGTCGTCCAGGCCCGGGCAGACGTCGCCGATCCGGATCTCCACCGTCGGATACTTCGACGACAGCCGGGCGTACCAGTAGAGCATGCCCTCGTCGAGCATCATCCCGGTGCCGGTCAGGTCGTCGACAAGGCTCGCGTAGTGCGCGTGCGACTCCAGCCAGGGCGTCGGCGCCACCGACGGCCAGCGCTCCCAGAGCACCGACCGCCAGCTCGCGTACCCGGTGTCCCGGCCTTCGTAGAACGGCGAGTTGGCGGTGGCGGCGTGCAGGATCGGCAGCGCCGGGCGGAGGTGGTTGAGCACCTGTACCGCGATCTCCGGCTCGGGTACCCCGACGTGCACGTGCATGCCGTTCACCCCGGGCGACGGGACCAGCAGCCCGAACCGCTCGACCATCTGGTGGAACCGGGGGTTGTCCACCAGCGGCGGCACCGGACCGTCGACCGGGCCGGTGCCGACCGCGACCAGGCGTACGCCGGCCGCCTCGGCCGCGTCGGCCAGTCCGGTACGCAGCAGCCCGAGCGAGTGCCGCAGTGCGCTCAGTTCCAGGCCGGGCGGGGTGCCGATCTCGATCTGGCTGGTCTGGAATTCGTGCTGCACCTGCCCGCGCAGCTCGTCGGGCACCTCGGCCAGCACCGCCTCCACCGCGGGTGCCGCCGCGCCGGTCACCGGGTCGACGAGCAGGAACTCCTCCTCGACCCCGACCGTCAGCGGGTCTGGTCCGGCGTTCGGCGCAGGTCTCACCGGTGCGGCCATTCCATCGACCATCACCATCACCATCACCGCCCATTATTCGATTGGAACAGTGTCGCTGGCGCGACAGGTAGCTCATTACCCTCAGTGTCGATGCCGGAAAACTCCCCGGGACGCCATTCGCGGCATCAGCCCCGGTAGGGGCGTCCGGCCGGCGGTGACGCCGTGCCGGGCCGGCTCCGGCCGTGCGGTGACGC
This sequence comes from Plantactinospora sp. DSM 117369, assembly GCF_053764795.1. NCBI lineage: Bacteria > Bacillati > Actinomycetota > Actinomycetes > Micromonosporales > Micromonosporaceae > Plantactinospora > Plantactinospora sp. DSM 117369. The sequence goes on from NZ_CM132446.1 coordinate 1,316,591, forward strand.
GCTGGTCGCCCGCATCATGCCGAAGGGCCGATCGGCGGCTGAGCATCCGGTCGGACTGCCGGGGGCGGGGAAGGCGAATGGTTGCCCGCGCTGGTTAGCCTGGGCACCGTGCCGGCGACACCCTTGAACTCCACCCCCGGCCGGGCGGGTCCGCTCGGCCGGGTGGCGGTGCTGCTGGGCTGGCTGGCGTACGCGCTGGTCCAGGTCGGCGCGCCCACCGGCCCGGCGGTCGAGGCGCTGGCCGGTGCCGCGGTGCTGGCCGCGGCGTCCCTGCTCGCGGTCGCCCTGGCCGGCCGCCTGCCGGCCGCTCGGGACGCCGACATCGACCGGGTACGCCAGACCGCCACGATCCGGCAGCGGTCCCGTCGGTTCCGGACGCCCCGCCAGCTCGATCCGGACGCCGCCGGCCGCCCCCGGCCCCGCGCGCCCTCGGTGCACCCCTCGGCCGGTTAGCGGCAGCACCGTCCGCCGCCACGCCGGTCGATTCCGTTCCGTGTAACCCGCCCGCACGCCCGCTTCCACGCCAGGCGCCCGGACGGCTCCGTTCCGGACGTTCTTGCGAGCGGGACGGTCCCGCCCCCGGCTCCTCGGTGGCGGTTCCGACGTCGGGCCGTCCCGCCCGGCCGGGGGTGAGCCCCGTCCGGCGTTCCGGAATCGAGCCGAGGGGTTCTCCATGCTTGCCTTCGCACCACTCGACGGCGCTGTCGACGCCGCCGCGCACGTCGTCACACTGCTCGCCGCCACGGTGGAACCGCTGGCCGGGACCGGCGCCACCGCCGCCGCCATCGTGCTGTTCACCATCGGGATCCGGCTGTTGATCTCGCCGCTGAGCTGGGCGCAGATCCGGGGCGAGCGGCGCCGTGCCGCCCTGGCGCCCAGGATCCTCGAACTCCGGCGGCGACATCGTGACCAACCGGCCCGGCTCCAGGCCGAACTGGTCGCGCTGCACCGGGAGGCCGGCGTCTCGCCGTTCGGCAGCTTCCTGCCGATGCTGGCCCAGGCGCCGTTCCTCTTCCTGATGTACCGGCTGTTCGCCGTGCCGGGCGACGCCGGCCCGGCCGCCGGTGCCGGCGCACTGCTCGCCGAGCGGCTCTTCGGGGTGCCGCTCGGGCAGCACCTCGGCGACGGGCTGGCCGGGGCGGCCGGGCCGGTCTTCGGCGTACTCCTCGGACTGCTGGTGTTGCTGGCCTGGTGGTCCTCCCGGCGGATGTGCCGGGCGGCGGGCCTGGCGGGGCCGGCCGACACCTCGGCGGGCGGTGCGGAGGTGCCCGGCGCGGCGGTACTGACCAGGCTGCTGCCGCTGCTGCCGTACGGGACCGTGCTGGTCGCCCTGGTGCTGCCGCTGGCGGCGGTGCTGTATCTGGTCACCACCACCGCGTGGACCGGATTGGAACAGGTGGTACTGCGGCGGGGGTAGCGCATCGACAAGTGTTGACATGCGGGGATCCGGGACGTACAACTCCTGAGAGAGCGCTCTCTCGCCTCCCCGTCCCCCGTAGGGCTCCCCGTCCCTCGTAGAGAGGCCCGCATACATGAACACCACCGGGATCGACCGGCCGGATGCCGCCGGCCGGACCACCAGACGGCGCCTCGCGCTGCTGGTGGCCGCCTCCACCCTGCTCGCCACGGTCCTCGGCACGGTGACCGTGACCGCCCGCGCCGCCATTCCACCTCCGGCCTCCGGCTGGAGCCTGGTCTGGGGCGACGACTTCACCGGCGCGGCCAACACGCTGCCCTCGTCGGCGAACTGGATCATCGACACCGGCACCAGCTATCCCGGTGGCCCGCCGAACTGGGGCACCGGCGAGATCCAGACGTACACCAACAGCACCGCCAACGTCAGCCACGACGGCGGCGGCAACCTGCGGATCACCCCGATCCGCAACGCCTCCGGCCAGTGGACCTCGTCCCGGATCGAGACCGTCCGCAGCAACTTCAAGGCGCCGGCCGGCGGGGTGCTGGCGATCGAGGGCCGGATCCAGATGCCGAACGTGACCGGCGCGGAGGCGGCCGGCTACTGGCCGGCGTTCTGGGCGCTCGGCGCGCCGTACCGGGGGAACTACCAGAACTGGCCGGGGATCGGCGAGTTCGACGTGATGGAGAACGTCAACGGGATCAACTCGGTCTGGGGCGTACTGCACTGCGGCGTCGCGCCCGGCGGGCCGTGCAACGAGTTCAACGGCATCGGCGCCCAACGGGCCTGCCCCGGCTCGACCTGCCAGTCGGCGTTCCACACCTACCGGTTCGAGTGGGACGCCTCGGTCAGCCCGCAGCAACTGCGCTGGTACGTCGACGGCCAGCACTACCACACCGTCACCCAGACCCAGGTCGGCTCGTACTGGTCGCAGATGACCGACCATGCCGGCTACTTCCTGCTGCTCAACGTCGCGATGGGCGGCTCGTTCCCGAACGGCGTGGCCGGCGGCACCACCCCGACCTCCGCGACCGTCTCCGGCCGGCCGATGCTGGTCGACTACGTCGCGGTCTACAGCCGGGGCGGTGGCAGCAACCCGACCAACCCGCCGACGACCACTCCGCCGCCCGGCGGCACGGTGAGCGCGTACTCGACGATCCAGGCCGAGGCGTACAACGGGCAGCAGGGTGTCGCGGTCGAGGCGTGCAGCGAGGGCGGCCAGAACATCGGCTGGCTGGCCAACGGTGACTGGGTCCGGTACGACCGGGTCGACTTCGGCTCGACGCCGCCCCGGGATTTCGTGGCCCGGGTCGCCTCGGGTGCGGGCGGCGGGGTGAGCGGTCTGGTGCAGGTCCGGGTGGACAGTCCGACCGGTCCGGTGCTGGGCAGTTTCGCCATGGGCAACACCGGCGGCTGGCAGAGCTGGCAGTCGATTCCCGGCAACGTCTCGGCGGTGACCGGGGTCCGCACGGTCTATCTGACCTTCAGCAGCGGGCAACCGGCGGACTTCGCCAACCTCAACTGGTTCACCTTCCGGCGCTGAGCCCGGGCCCGCAGCCGAGTCTGCGGGTGATCAAGGACTGGTCCGGCGTCTCCGGCTCCTCGGCCCACCGGAGACGCCGAACCGCGGGTGCACGGTGTCCCCTCCGGATGTGGAGAGGAACCGTGCACCCTCTTGCATAAAACAGTTAACATTCCTAATAATTAGCGGACAGTCGATGGCTGTGGACGCCCGACCGCCCGGTGGAGGACCGCATGAGACGCCGCAGAAGCCTTGTCCTGTCCGTAGTCGCCGGCCTCGTGGCGGCGGTCGGCGTCACCTGGTCAGCGCTGCCCGCGTACGCCGCCGGGCCGACCGCGACCTTCGTGAAGACCTCCGACTGGGGCTCCGGCTGGGAGGGGAAATACACCATCACCAACGGCGGGACCAGCACCATCAACGGCTGGTCGGTCGCCTTCGACCTACCCGCCGGCACCACGATGGGCAGCTACTGGGACGCGCTGCTGACCTCCTCGGGGCAGCGGCACACCTTTACCAACCGGTCCTGGAACGGCAGCATCGCGCCCGGCGGCTCGGTGTCGTTCGGCTTCCTCGCCACCGGCTCCGGCAGCCCGGCCAACTGCACGCTGAACGGCGCGGCCTGCGGCGGCAGCAACCCGACCACCCCGCCGACCACCCGCCCGCCGACCACGCCGCCCACCGATCCGCCGCCGACGAATCCGCCCACCTCCGGGCTGCCCAAGCACTTCCTCACCGGGTACTGGCACAACTTCGACAACCCGGCCGTCGAGCTGCGGCTGCGGGACGTGCCCGCCGAGTACGACGTGATCGCCGTCGCCTTCGCCGAGGCGACCGGTACCCCCGGCGCGGTCACCTTCGGGATCGACCCGGGACTGTCGGCCTCGGTCGGCGGCTACACCAACGCGGACTTCACCGCTGACGTGCGGACCGTCAAGGCGCGGGGCAAGAAGGTCATCCTCTCGGTCGGCGGCGAGACCGGCCGGGTCGCGGTCAACGACGCGGCCTCGGCGACCAACTTCAGCGACAGCGTCTACAGCCTGATCCAGCAGTACGGCTTCGACGGTGTCGACATCGACCTGGAGAACGGGCTCAACCCGACGTACATGGCGCAGGCGCTGCGGTCACTGCGCAGCCGGGTCGGGTCGGGTCTGATCATCACGATGGCGCCGCAGACCATCGACATGCAGTCGCCGGCGGTGTCGTACTTCAAGCTGGCGCTGGACATCCGGGACATCCTCACCGTCGTGCACACCCAGTTCTACAACTCCGGCTCGATGCTCGGCTGCGACCAGTCCTTCGCGTACTCCCAGGGCACGGTCAACTTCATGACCGCGCTGGCCTGCCTGCAACTCGAAGCCGGGCTCCGGCCCGACCAGGTGGCGCTCGGACTGCCCGCCGGTCCCGGTGCGGCCGGCGGCGGCATCGTCGCGCCGAGCCTGGTCAACCAGGCGCTGGACTGCCTGGCCAGGGGGACGAGCTGCGGCAGCTTCCGCCCGCCGCGCACCTACCCGGGCATCCGGGGCGCGATGACCTGGTCGATCAACTGGGACGTCAGCAACGGCAACACCTTTGCCCGGACCGTCCGGCCGCACCTGAACACGCTGCCCTGACCGGGTGGCACACCGGCGACGCACCGGTGCCGGGCCGCCGTCAGCGGGTGCTGGCGGCCTGGCGCCGGTGCGAGCGTCGGCGCAGCTTCTTCAGCACCCAGAACCCGATCATCACCACGAACACGGCCAGCAGCCCGTAGTCGAGGTAGCTGGCGTACCTGTCGATCTGCTGCCACCGGGACCCGAGCCCGTAGCCGAGGCCGACGAAGATCACGTTCCAGATGCCGCTGCCCAGCGCGGTCAGCGCCAGGAACCGGCCCACCGGCATCCGGTCGGCACCGGCCGGGATCGAGACCAGGCTCCGGACCACCGGGATCATCCGCCCGAAGAAGACCGCCCAGGAGCCGTACCGCTCGAACCAGCGGTCGGCCCGGTCCAGGTCGTCGGTGTCGACCAGCGGGACCCGGTCCAGCCAGCGCTTGAGCCGGTCCTCGCCCAGCGCCGCGCCGAGCCAGTAGAGCAGTACCGCGCCGAGCACCGAGCCGGTGGTGGCGGCCAGCGCCACCAGGACCACGTTCATCCGTCCCTCGCCGGCCAGGTAGCCGGCCATCGCCAGCACCAGCTCGCTCGGCACCGGCGGGATGATGTTCTCCAGCGCGACCAGCAAGCCCACCCCGGGTACGCCCATCGCGTCAATCACCCCGGCTATCCAGCCGGTCAGCCCACCGAGTTGCGTCGGGTCCACGTCCTGGGCGAGGGCCACCGCGCACCCACTCCTTCGTCGGCTCGTAGGTCGGCTCAGGGAAAGCCCCGGGGGGAAGAGGTCTCCATACCCCGTGATCGCCGCAGCCACACCCGCCGGGCCGGGAGCCGATGCTCCGATCCGGTTTGCCGGCCCGGCCGACCGGAAAAGAGCTTCGGCTATGACGGACCGGTGGTACGCCGAGGCGGTCGTCTACTGCCTCGACATCGACACGTACGCCGACTCGGACGGTGACGGGATCGGCGACATCCTGGGCCTGATCGGCCGCCTCGACTATCTGGCCCGGCTCGGGGTGACCTGCCTCTGGCTGCACCCGATCCATCCCTCGACGCAGCGCGACGACGGCTACGACGCCACCGACTTCTACGGCGTCGACCCCCGGCTCGGCACCCTCGGCGACTTCGCGGAACTGCTGCACCAGGCCGCAAACCGGGGCATCCGGATCATCATCGACCTGGTGGTCAACCACACCTCGGACCAGCACCCGTGGTTCTCCTCCGCCCGGTCCTCGCCGGATTCGCCGTACCGGGACTGGTACGTCTGGTCGGAGGAGGAACCGCCGGACCGGCGCCAGGGCATGGTCTTCCCGGGCGAGCAGGACGAGACCTGGAGCTACGACCGGACCGCGAAGGCCTGGTTCTACCACCGCTTCTACCGCTTCCAGCCGGATCTCAACTTCGGCAACCCGGCGGTACGGGCCGAGATCAAGAAGATCATGTCGTTCTGGCTCCAGCTCGGCGTCGCCGGGTTCCGGATCGACGCGGCGCCGTTCATCATCGAGCTGACCGAGCCCGGCAACCCGGACTCGCCCAAGGACTTCGAGTTCCTGACCGAGCTGCGCCAGCACGTCCAGTGGCGCCGGGCCGACGCGCTGCTGCTGGCCGAGGCGAACGTGCAGCCGGCGCAGCTCGTCGACTACTTCGGCGACAGCGGCGGGTCCGCCAACCGGCTGCACATGCTCTTCGACTTCATGCTGAACGGCCGGCTGATGCTCGCGCTGGCCCGGCAGGATCCGGAGCCGATCATCGATGCGCTGCGGGACACCCCGGCGCTGCCGGCCGGTGCCCAGTGGGCCACCTTCCTGCGCAACCACGACGAGATCGACCTCTCCCGGCTCACCGCCGAGCAGCGGGCCCAGGTGTACGCGCAGTTCGGCCCGGACGAGAACATGCGGATCTACGACCGGGGCATCCGGCGCCGGCTCGCCCCGATGCTCGGCAACGACCGGCGCCGGATCGAGCTGGCGTACTCGCTCCAGTTCTCGCTGCGCGGCACCCCCGTGCTCCGGTACGGCGAGGAGATCGGGATGGGCGAGGACCTGTCGCTGCCGGGCCGGGAGTCGATCCGTACCCCGATGCAGTGGTCGGTCAAGCCGAACGCCGGCTTCTCCAGCGCGCCCGCCGACAAGCTGGTCCGGCCGGTGATCGACAGCGGCGAGTACGGCTACGAGCAGATCAACGTCACCGCGCAGCGGCACGACCCGACGTCGCTGCTCGCCTGGTTCGAGCGGATGACCCGTACCCTCCGGGAGGCCCCCGAAATCGGCTCCGGCTCGTGCACCCACGTCGACCAGGAGATGCCGCCCGGGGTGCTCGCGCACCGCGCCGACGGCCCGACCGGCTGCATGCTCTTCCTGCACAACCTCGGCACCCGGCCGGCCGTCGTCAACCTGGGCGCGCTGTATCCGGAGGCGGACATGCCGAACGACGTGCTCGCCGACCGCGAGTACCCGCCGGTCGGCAAGCTCGACGCGCTGGACCTGGCCGGCTACGGCTACCGCTGGATCCGGCTGCACCGCTCGGAGTCGGTCGAGTGAGCTGTCCCGTCAGGTGGTGGCGCGGGTGCGCCGCAGCCAGAGCAGGCCGAGTACCGGCAGCACCAGCGGGATGTAGCCGTAGCCGCCGCCGAAGTCCGACCAGACGGTGTCGTCCGGGAAGAGCGCCGGGTCGAGCAGGCTCAACGCCCCGACGCTGAGCACACCGACGAGTTCCACGGTGCAGCAGACCAGCGCGGTGCGGCGGCCGGCCCGGTCGCCTCGGGCCAGCCCGACGGTCGCCACGATGTAGATCACGGCGGCGAGCGCGGAGAGCAGGTAGGCGACCGGCGCCTCGTCGAACTTGGTGATGATCTGCACCCCGGCCCGGCAGCTCGCGGCGATGGCGAACAGGATGTAGACCGCGACCAGCGCCCGGCCCGGGCCGCTGTTCACCCGCCGGGGCGGCCTGTCCGGGGTTGCCGTCCCGGTGCTCATCGTCTCAGCCACCCGGAACCTGCCAGGTCTGTTGCAGGCGTACCACGACCACCGGGATCACCAGGCAGACCACGGTGACGATCACCGAACCCCAGCGGGTCGGCTCCATCCGGGCCAGCACGCCGGCCAACGGCGGCAGGCAGACCAGGGTGACCAGGTAACCGGCGAAGGTGCCGGCCTCGGCGGGCTGCTCGCCGCCGACCCAGGCGACCACCGCCGCGGCGGCGAGCGCGAGCAGGACCAACTCCAGCACGGCCAGGCCGGCGAGGTGGGAGACGTCCGGCGGCCGGTTCCGCATGGTGGTCACCAGGCTCCAGGCCGCGAGTACCAGCGACAGCACGATCGAGGACGCGACCAGAAAATCGTTCATCGGCCGGCCCGGGGGTGGGTGCCGGTGCGAGATGGCAGCGCGGCGGCGCGGGACGGGTCTCGACTCACCGCCGCAGTCTACTAACCGACGTAGTAGGACGTCGGCCGGGGCGTCTGGTCCGACCTGCGTGTCGGTGAGCACCGCTCCCCGCCGACGACTTCCATGATATCGGCGTGGCGACCCTTTCGCGTCGGCACGAATGATGATTTCCCAGCCCTGAACCGTACATATGCTCGCCGGAAGCCCACGCCTGCACTCACCGGGGGAGCACTGTGTCCGACGCCAGAACTCAGGAGATCGCCGCCGAACAACGGGTCGTCGACCGGGTCTACGCGCGGCTCGACGTGATGCGGGAGCAGGCGACCGCCCTCGCCGACGAGGGTAACCGGAGGGCGGCGGCCGGGCCGCTCACCGGGCTGGTCGAGCGTGACGCGATGGCCCACCGGGCCGCCACCCGGTTGCGGGCGCTCGACGCCGAAGCGGAGGGGCTGGTCTTCGGCCGGCTCGACCTCGACGACGGCGAGACCTACCGCATCGGACGGCTGGGCGTACGCGAGGGTACGGAACCGCTCCTGGTCGACTGGCGGGCGCCGGCCGCCGCGCCGTTCTACCGGGCCACCCCGGGAGCGCCGCTCGGCGTGGTACGCCGTCGGGTCATCATCTGCCGAGGTCAGCAGGTCGTCGACCTCGACGACGACGTACTGTCGCCGGACGACGCCGGTGACCTGCGGGTACTCGGCGAGGGTGCGCTGCTGGCCGCGCTGCGCCGCTCCCGTGGCCCGCACATGCGCGACATCGTCACCACGATCCAGCGGGAACAGGACGAGGCCATCCGGGCGCCCGCCCGGGGCGTCACCCTGATCACCGGCGGGCCGGGAACCGGCAAGACCCAGGTCGCACTGCACCGGGCGGCGTACCTGCTCTACACCGACCGGGGCCGGTTCACCGACGGCCGGATCCTGGTGGTCGGTCCCTCGACCGTCTTCACCAACTACATCAGCCGGGTCCTGCCCTCCCTCGGCGAGGAGAGCGTGCACCTGCGCGCCGTCGGCGAACTGGTGCCGGGCGTGACCGCCACCCGCCGGGACCGGGCGGCGGTTGCCCGGATCAAGGGCGGCGAGCAGATCCGGGACGTGTTGACCGAGGCGATGTGGCAGACGCCGCCGACGGCGCCGGAGCGGCTCCGACTCGTCTACGCCGGACAGGTGCTCACCCTCGACGGGGACGACCTGACGGCGGCCCGCCGCCGGGTACGCACCCGGTGCGAGGCGGCCGGCACGATGCCCAACGCCGCACGTCCGGCCGCCGCCGCGATCCTGCTGGACGCCCTCTGGAGCAGGCTGGACGGCCGGCATCTCGACCGGGAGCTGTTCGCCGAGGAGGTCGGGGACCGGGGCGAGTTCCACCGCTTCCTCCGGGCATGGTGGCCGGTGCTGACCCCGACGGCCGTACTCCGTTGGCTCGCCGACCCTGCCCGGGTCGTCGGCCTGGACGACCGGGACGCCGACCTGCTCGCCGCTTCCTACCGGGACCGGCCCGACTGGTCCGTCGACGACGTGCCGCTCCTCGACGAGCTGACCGAACTGCTCGGCGAGCCGCCCGCCCGGCCGAAGGCGCCGGAGCCCGAGTGGCGGCTGCGCGAGCTGACCACCGGCACCCGCGCCGTGCAGACCTTCGTCCTCGGCTGCGGGCTGCGCGAGGGTTGGGAGCTGTACGCGCCCGGACATCCGACCCCGATCGCCCTCGCCGGTCCGGGGATCGACAACGACGCGATCGCCGCCGCCCAGCGCTGGGCCGAGGCCGTCATCCTCCGCGAAGGGCACCGGGTGGTCGGCTGGACCGACGGGTTCGACCCGCACGGGGAGGAGGGCTATGTGCCGGTGCTCGCCGAGCCGCTGCCGGTGACGGAGCCCGACGACGACCCGTCGGTCGACGAGCCCTACCTGCACGTGATCCTCGACGAGGCCCAGGACCTGTCGCCGATGGAGTGCCGAATGATCGCCCGCCGCGCCGAGTACGCGTCGATGACGGTGGTGGGCGATCTCGGGCAGGCGACCCATCCGCTGGCGGCCGACTCGTGGCCCGCCCTGCTGACCCGGCTCGGCAAGCGCGAGGTCCGGACGCTGGAACTGCTGACCGGATACCGGGTACCGCAGGTCATCGCGGAGTACGCGGCCCGGGTCCTCGACCCCGGCATCGCGCCGACCCGTTCGTACCGGCCCGGCGGAACGCTGTCGGTGCGGCGGGTCGACGATCTGCACGCCGCGGTTCGGGAGGCGGCCCGGCAGGCGCCGCGCGGCACGACCGTCGCGGTCGTCGCCGCCGACGACACGGCCGACGAACTGGCCGGACTCGTCGACGTGCCCGACGTCGCCGTGGTGCCGGCCAGCCTCTGCAAGGGACTGGAGTACGACCATGTGGTCGTGGTGGAGCCGGCCGAGATCGTGGCCGCCGAACCGCGCGGCCTGAACCGGCTCTACGTCGTGCTGACCCGGGCCGTCGCGGGCCTGGCCGTCCTGCACCGCGACGCGCTGCCGGAGGCCCTGCGCGACTGAGGTCCGCCTGTCCTGCGCGTACTCGCGGGGCACCGGGCGATCATGGCGGGAATATCAGTACCTTCTATGATTGGGGCCACCCCCGACCGCCACCCTCACCGGGAGCCCCACCGCGTGGACCTGTCCGGCATCGACGCGGTCTCCGCGCTGCTGATCGCCGGTGGTGTGGTGCTCTTCTCCCTCCTCGTCCTCGCCGTGGTGGCGGACCGGCCGAGGACCCCGCGACCCGATCCTGAGCGGCTGCGCGCCGCCGTCGAGGAGCTGGAGGCGTACGCGGTGGCGACCCAGACCGACGCCGGCCGTGCCACCGCCGTCGCCGCCGCGGCCCGGGTGGCGCTGGCCGAGGCCGAACGGCACCGGGACGAGGCGTGGGCGGACCAGGAGGCGGCCGAGGGGGAGTACGACCGGGCCCGGCAGGCGGTAGTCGCCGGCCGGCAGGCGGCGGACAGCGCACCGGTCCGCGACCCCGAGCCCGATCCGGAGCGGGACCGTGCGGTGTCCCGGGCGGCCCTGGCGGCGTACCGGCGGGGAGATCTCTCGCTGCCGCAACTGCGCGAGGTGTTCCGGCGTACCGGGAACTGGGACCCGGCACAGGAGGAGCGGGAGCGGCTGCTGGACGTCGCCCGGATGCGGCTGGCCGAGGCGCGACGGGCGTACGACCGGGCCGCCGTCCGGGCCCGGCGGGCCGAGCAGGAGGCCCGGGCCGCCGAAGCCGTCGCCTGGGAACTGCTCTCCGAGGCGAACCGGTCGGTGGCCGAGGTGCGGGAGGCGTACCACACGGTCCAGCGGTTCACCCAGCGGCGCGGCCGGACCCGGCGGCGCCGACGGCGGACCGGTTAGGTCGGCCGGGCCGGCCCCGACCGGGTGTGTTAGGAAGAATTCCCTGCTCACAGCGGCGCGAAGAGGGGATTCCCGTGCTCACGTTTGGACTGTTCGGCACCGGTCATTGGGCGGCGGAGGTGCACGCGGCCGCACTCGCCGGACATCCCCGGGCCCGGCTCGCCGGCGTCTGGGGCCGGGACCCGGCCAAGGCCGAGGCGCTGGCCGCCCGGTACGGCGTACCGGCCTACTCCGACCCCGACGCGCTGATCGAGGACGTGCAGGCGGTCTCCGTGGCGCTGCCGCCGGACGTACAGGCCGATCTGGCCGTGCGGGCCGCTACCGCCGGCCGGCATCTGCTGCTCGACAAACCGCTGGCGCTGAGCCTGCCGGACGCCGACCGGGTGGTGTCGGCCGCCGCGCAGAGCGGGATCGCATCGGTGGTCTTCTTCACCAACCGCTTCCAGCCGGCCATCGCCACCTTCCTGGCCAGCGCGGCGGCCACCGGCGGCTGGCACGGCGCCCGGGGCGTGCACTACGCGTCGATCTTCCAGCCCGGCAACCCGTACGGCGGATCGGCCTGGCGGCGGGAACACGGCGCGCTCTGGGACGTCGGCCCGCACGCGGTCTCGCTGATCCTGCCGGTGCTGGGCCAGGTGACCCAGGTCGCCGCGATGGGCGGACCCCGGAACAGCGTGCACCTGACGCTGGCGCACGGCGAGACCGCGACCAGCACCCTGTCGCTGGCCCTGGACGCCCCGCCCGCCTCGACCGCCTTCGAGTTCGCTTTCCACGGCGAGGACGGCATCGACGTCGTCCCGCAGCGCGACGGCACGCCGGTCGATGCGCTCCGGCTGGCCGTCGAGCAGCTCTGCACCGAGGTCGACAGCGGCACCCGCGACCAGCAGTGCGACGTGCGGTTCGGTCGGGACGTGGTGGCGGTGCTCGCCGCCGCGCAGACCGCCCGGGAACAGGGCCGCACCGTCACCCTGCCGTCCTGACCCCGACGTCCGCGGGGTCGGGCCGCCCCGTGCCGGCCCGACCCCGGCGGACTGCCTGGCCGGCGGCTCAGGCCGTGCCGACCCGGGCCAGCAGTTCCGGGCCGTGGGCCGCCAGCCGCCGATGGGCGAGCCGTCCCAGCACCCAGGCGAGGAGCAGGCCGCTGGCCACCCCTACCGGGGTGGCGGACCAGAGCATCGCCGGGTCGCCGGCCCGGGTGCCCTGGTAGAGCAGCCAGGCGGTCGGCCCGGCGACCACCGCGAGCAGCCCGAGCATCAGCCAGACCAGCCCGCCGACCGGGCCGCCGTCCTCACCCGGATTGCCGCCCCGGCGGTGCGGGTCCGCCATCCGGATCGGCACCAGTACCGAGACCAGCACGACCAGCCCGGAGCCGCCGCCGAGCACCACCGGCAGCAGCCCGGTCACCCAGGGCAGGGTCCACCAGTGCACGGCGCCGACCAGGCCGGCGAGGGTGAGTACCACCGCCAGCGGCGCGACGACGAGCAGCCAGGCGACCTGCCGGGCGCGTACGTCGGCGCGTTCGGCCCCGGGCGCCATCAGGGTCATCCAGAGGGCGGTCCCGTCGGAGCTGTAGAGGTGTGCCGAGCAGGAGACCAGCATGATCGCTACCACCAGGCCGGCCAGCGGCAGCAGGTCACTGATCCGGATCACCAGCGGCAGCAGCACGAAGACCAGCCCGTAGACCAGGGCGAAGCTGAGGTAGTGGATCCGGACCAGGTCCCGCCACCAGGTACGCAGCTCCTTGCCGAGTACGGCGCGGAACGCGGAGCCCGCCGGCGGCCGGGCGGCCGTACGCCGGGCCACCCGGGAGACGGGTGCGGCGGACGGTCGGTCCAGCAGCCAGGCCCAGGCGAGCAGGGCCAGGGCGGTCAGCAGGGCCAGCCCGGCGAGGGCGGCGGCGACCAGCGCCCAGTCGCCCCGGTGCGCCGAGGAGACCGCGACGACCGGCCAGCCGGACGGCACGATCCGCAGCGCCCGGGCGGCCGCGGCCGGCAGCCCGTCGGCGAACGGTCGGGCGCTGCCGCCCAGCGCCACGAAGACCACCCAGCACTGCGCCATCCCGGCGGTGATCACCGCCCAGGGCAGCGCACTCAATGCGGCACTCGGTCGGCCGCCCAGCACCGCCCCGAGGGTCGCCACCACCAGTCGGGCGAGCGCCACCAGCAGGAGTACCAGCAGGATCGCGGCCGGCACGCCGACCAGCGCCGGTACGACGCCGAGCCGGGCGCCGTACGCCACCAGGGCGGTCGCCGAGACCAGGGTGACCGCCGGGCCGACCCCGGTCAGCGCGGCGCCGTACAGGCCGAGGAGCAGGTCGCGGCGGCGTACCGGAAGCAGCGTCAGGTGTTCCCGGCGGATGCCCAGGTCACCGCCGCCGCCCAGGGCCGGCCCGGCCAGCCAGCCGACCAGCGTGCCGGCCAGGGTCAGGGTGAGCAGGTCACCGGCCCGGGCCGGGGTGCCCCGGCCGGCGAGCCAGATCATGCCGACCGCTCCGGCCAGCCCGCAGAGCGCACCGAACCCGACGTTGTAGCCCTGGGTGCCACGCAACGACCGGAGCAGCAGCGTGAGCCGCAGCTCGATCAGGACGCCAACCACGACAGCTCCTCCCCGTTCGGCACCGGTGCGCCGACCAGCTCGACGAATGCCTCCTCCAGGCTCCGGCCGCCCCGGACCTCGGCCAGCGGGCCGGCCGCCACCACCCGGCCCCGGTCCATCACCCCGACCGAGTCGCAGACCTGCTCGACCAGCGTCATCACGTGGCTGGAGAGCAGCACCGAGCCGCCCCCGGCGACGAACCGGCGCAGGATGGCCCGGATGGTCGCGGCCGAGACCGGGTCGACCGCCTCGAACGGCTCGTCCAGCACGAGCAGCCGGGGCGCGTGCAGCAGCGCGGTGGCCAGGCCGATCTTCTTGCGCATCCCGGCCGAGTAGCCGAGCACCAGGGTCCGGTCGGCCCTCTCCAGGTCCAGTACCCGGAGCAGCTCGTCGATCCGCCCGGCCAGCAGGTCGGCCGGCATGCCCCGGAGCCGCCCGAAGTAGCCGAGCAGTTCCCGGCCGGTGAGCCGCTCCGGGAAGGCCAGCCCGTCCGGCAGTACCCCGACCTGGCGCTTGGCCTCGATCGGATCCTGCCAGACGTCCACGCCGAAGATCTCGGCGCGGCCCGCGTCCGGCCGGAGCAGCCCGACCGCCATGGAGAGGCTGGTGGTCTTACCGGCACCGTTCGGGCCGACCAGACCGAAGAACGAACCGGCCGGGACGGTCAGCTCGACGGAGTCGACGGCGGCGGTGTCGCCGAATCGCTTGGTCAGCCCGACGAGCCGCAGCGCGGCCGGCCCGGGCTCCGCCGGCTGGGAGGCGTTGATATCCATGCCGATAACGCTAGGAATTTCCGGTGTCGACCACGATGGGGGCGGGTACCGGGCAGAGGTGTAGCTAGCCCCACCCCCGCCCGGCGCCTTCCGGCACTGCCGCCGCCGGCCGGGACCGGCCAGACTTGACCGCATGACAACCAGAGCGGTACGCGCCGCCGGGCTCGCCCTGCTGCACACAGCGGCGCTGGCCGGGCTCGGCCTGGCCGGGGCGGTGGCGCTGCTGGTGCATCTGGTCTTCTTCGTGCCGGGCTTCGGGCTCGGCCTGCTCTTCCTGGTGCCGGTGCCGATCCTGGCCGGGCGGCACCTGACCGACATGGTGCGGCGGCTCGCCGGCGCCGGCCCCGGTACGCCGCTCGGGTCGCCGTACCGGCCCCGGCCGGAGCCGCCGCAGCCGGAGGCGGACGGCCGCTACCTGCACGACAACCGGCTCTACCGGCGGCCCTGGGTG
This sequence comes from Plantactinospora sp. DSM 117369, assembly GCF_053764795.1. Lineage (NCBI taxonomy): Bacteria > Bacillati > Actinomycetota > Actinomycetes > Micromonosporales > Micromonosporaceae > Plantactinospora > Plantactinospora sp. DSM 117369. The sequence continues at coordinate 1,331,675 of NZ_CM132446.1, forward strand.
CCCAAGTTCCTCCGCCTGCTGGACTGGCTGCTCGGCGATCCGGCCACCTTCCGCGACCTCGGCTGGATGACCCTCACTCCGGCGGTCGGGCTGCTGCTCGGCGGCCTGCCCGTCGTGCTGGTCGGCGCCGGCGGCTGGTACGCGGTGACCGCCGCCGGCCGGCACTGGTGGGCGGTACCGGCCGGACTCGCCGTCGCCGCCGCCGGGCTGGCGGTGTCGCCCTGGCTGCGTACCCTGCACCTGCGGTGGACCCGGTGGTGGCTGGCTCAGACCGATCGGCAGCCCGGCCGCCTCCGCGTCTGGTACGGGCGTCAACTCCTGCTGCTGCTCCGGCTGCTCTCCCTGCTCGGGCTGAGCCTGCTCGCCCTGCCCCTGGCCGCGCTCTGTGTCGTCGCCCTGCTGCTGACCTACGGGCTGGGCATCGTGGTGGTGCTGCCACCGGTGATCCAGAACATCCGGTGGCTGCCGGAACTGCGCCGACACCTGGCCGGGCGGTGGAGCGGGGTGGCGGTGGAGTCGCCGTACCTGCCCCGGCCCAGGCCGGACCGCCGGCCGGACGGCCGCTACCAGGTGGGCAACCACCTCTACCAGACCGAGCGGTGGGCCGCGTACGACCTGCGGCTGCGCTGGCTCACCCGGGACCGGGCGAGCTGGCGGGACGTCGGATGGTTGCTGCTCGACCCGGTGGTCGGCGGGCTGTCCCTGGCCGCCCCGCTCGCCGCGATCGGCTACGGGATCTTCGGGCTGGCGATGCCGAGGCTGTGGATGGTGGTCGGGCTGCGGGCGGACGGCGGCACCGACTGGTACGCCTCGGTCGCCGGACACGACGCGGCGGCGGTGCCGGTCGGGCTGGCCCTGGCCGCACTCGGCCTGCTGGCCGCCCCGGCGGTGCTCCGGCTCAACGGCCGGTGGACCGCGCTGCTGCTCGCCCCGACCACCCGGGCCAAGCTGGCGCTGCGGGTGCAGCGGCTCACCGAGACCCGGGCCGACGCCACGGAGGGCCAGGCCGCCGAGCTGCGCCGGATCGAACGCGACCTGCACGACGGCGCCCAGGCCCGGCTGGTCGCGATGGGGATCAACCTCGGCAACATCGAATACCTGCTGGACAAGGACCCGGAGGCCGCCCGGGCGCTGCTGGCCGAGGCGCGGCAGGCGTCGGCCAAGGCACTCACCGAACTGCGCGACCTGGTCCGGGGCATCCATCCGCCGGTACTCGCCGAGCGCGGTCTCGTCGACGCCGTCCGGGCACTCGCCCTGGACACGCCGGTCCGGACCGAGGTCACCGCCGCGCTGCCCGGCCGGCCGGCGCAGCCGATCGAGTCGGCGGCCTACTTCGCGGTGAGCGAGCTGCTCACCAACGCGGTGAAGCACGCCCGGGCCGCCCGGATCACCGTCCGACTCGGGTACGCCGACGGCCGGCTGCGGATCGTGGTCGCCGACGACGGACGCGGTGGCGCGGACGAGGCGCGGGGCAGTGGACTGCGCGGCATCGCCCGCCGGCTCGGTACATTCGACGGCGTCGTCGACCTGAGCAGTCCGCCGGGCGGCCCGACGACGGTGACTCTGGAGGTGCCGTGCGCGTTGTCCTCGCCGAGGACCTCTATCTCCTGAGGGACGGCCTGTCCCGGATGCTGACCGCGCACGGCTTCGACGTGGTGGCGGCGGTGGAGACCGGTCCGGAGCTGCTGGCGGCGCTGCTGGAGCTGCGCCCCGACGTGGCCGTGGTGGACGTACGCCTGCCGCCCACCCAGACCGACGAGGGGCTCCAGGTGGCGCTGGCGGCCCGCCGGGAGGTGCCCGGGCTGCCGGTGCTGGTGCTCTCCCAGCACGTTGAGCAGCTCTACGCCCGGGAACTGCTCGCCGACGGCACCGGCGGGGTCGGTTACCTGCTCAAGGACCGGGTCTTCAACGCGGAACAGTTCGTCGACGCGGTCCGCCGGGTGGCCGGCGGCGGCATGGCGATGGACCCCGACGTGATCGCCAAGCTGCTCGCCCGGAGCAGCCGGGACGCGCCGATGGCCCGGCTGACACCCCGGGAGCGGGAGGTGCTGGAGCTGATGGCCGAGGGGCGGTCCAACAGCGCCATCGGGCAGCGGCTCTTCCTCAGTGAGAGTGCGGTCGGCAAGCACACCGCCAGCATCTTCGGCAAGCTCGACCTGGCTCCGTCGGACGACGACAACCGCCGGGTGCTGGCCGTTCTGGCGTACCTGAACGGCGCTGCCGGCAGTTGACGTCTGCTCAGTCGGCGGTTACCTCCGGCCGCAGAGCGCGTTCCCGACCAGGGTGTCGGCGGCGCGCTGCTGTCGCAGGTGGTCGGCTCGCGAGTGGCCCAGCACACTGGACATCGAGACCACCACACTGCGTCGGCCGTCGGCCGTGACGCCGTTGTCGGCGATGTAGCCGCTGTCCCCGCCGCCGTGGCTCCAGTACGTGCCGCCGCACGGCAGCGCGCCGGCAGCGGGTCAGGAGAGTTCGATGATCGCGTCGCCGATCTCGGCGGGGGTCTGGAATTGCTCGACCGGCAGCGACTGGAGCAGCTTGAGGGTCTGGGTGTCGACGCCGGTCTCCTGGGCCCAGCGCACCAGGTCCTCCTTTGACACCGGGTAGTCCAGTCCGGCGAGCGACTCCTGCAACTGGATCGCGTTAGCTCGCATACCTGGTCGTTTACCCGGTCCAGTCCCACCCACACCAGGGGTTTACCCGGCCGGTCCGCAGGGTAGCCGCCGGCCATGCAGGTTCACCGGCTCGGGGCCCCGGACGACTTCGACCCGCTGCTGGAGCGGATCGGCTCGGCCCGGGTGGTGATGCTGGGCGAGGCGAGCCACGGCACGTACGACTACTACCGGCTGCGCGAGCAGCTGACCCGGCGGCTGATCGCCGAGTGCGGCTTCTCGTTCGTGGCGGTGGAGGGCGACTGGCCGGACTGCGACCTGGTACACCGCTCGGTGGTCGGCGCCCCGGGCGGGGACGACGACCCGCAGCGCGCGCTGGAACGGTTCGAGCGGTGGCCGACCTGGATGTGGGCCAATGCCGAGGTGGCCCGGTTCTGCCGGTGGCTCCGGGCCTGCAACCTGGACCGGCCGGACGGGCAACGGGTCGGCTTCCACGGGCTCGACGTCTACAGCCTGTGGGACTCGATGCAGGCGATCCTGGACTACCTGGGCGAGGAGGACCCGGCGTCGCTGGAGGCCGCCCAGGAGGCGTACCGGTGCTTCGAGCCGTACGGCACCCGGATCGAGGAGTACGGGCTGGCCAGCCGGTTCGTCTCGGCCCGCTGTGAGGCCGAGGTGGTGCGGCTGTTGGCGCGTACCCGGGAACGGGCCGCCGCCGACGGCGCCGACGCCTTCTCGGCCTGGCAGAACGCGGCGGTGGTGGCCGGTGCGGAGAAGTACTACCGGGCGATGGTCGGTGGCGGCCCGCAGTCCTGGAACGTCCGGGACAGCCACATGGCCGACACCCTCGACCGGCTGCTGGACCGGTACGGCCCACAGGCCCGGGCGGTGGTCTGGGCGCACAACACGCACATCGGCGACGCCCGGGCCACCGACATGGCCCAGGGCGGGATGATCAACATTGGCCAGCTCGCGCGGGAGCGGTACGGCGCCGACGACGTGGTGCTGGTCGGCTTCGGCAGCTACCAGGGCAGCGTGGTCGCCGGCACCCGGTGGGGCGCGCCGGCCGAGGTGATGACCGTGCCGGTGGCCCGGGCCGGGTCGGTGGAGGAGCGGCTGCACCACATGCTGCCCGAGCGGGCCATGCTGGTCTTCGACTCCGTCGACCGGCCGGACTGGCTGGTCGACGAGGCCGACCACCGGGCGATCGGGGTGGTCTACGACCCGTCGTTCGAGGCGTGGGGCAATTACGTACCGACCCGGCTCGGCGACCGGTACGACGCCTTCATCTGGTGCGACCACACCACCGCGGTGCACCCGCTCCCCGCCTCGACGGCCCCCGGCGAACTGGAGACGTACCCGTCCGGGGTCTAACGGCCGAGGCCGGGTCGCCGGCCACGGGCGCGGCGGTCGGGCGACGATCGCCTCAGACGGCGGAGCACTTGCGCTGTGCTGGTGATGCCACAGAGTCATCATGATGACTCTGTGGCATCAGGTTCACCGGACATATGCCAGCGGCCGTCCGCTACCCGACCTCCTCGACGGCGCTGGTGCCGGAGCCTACGCGGGACTCCCAGGACCAGGTCTCGTCGAGGCGGAGGCGGCCGTCGGGCAGCACGGAGATCCGGCTGACGCAGTGCCCGGTGGAGGTCTGGCCGGCGGTGTTGAGCTGCACGTAGCGGAAGTCGAGGGTGTCGCCGTCCCGGGTGCCGACCAGGTGGCCGGTCCGGACGCTGCCGCCGGCGTACGTCGCCGAGATCTCCCCGCCACGCTCCCGGTAGTCGAAGACGGTCGCGGCACCGACCTCGCCGCCGTCGACCTCGCCCACCGCGCGGAACCGCCGGCCGTCCAGCGACGGCAGCGCTTTCCCGGGTACGTCACCGGCGACGACCCGCTCGAAGCAGAGCTGGTTGTACGGGCTGTCGCCGTACACCGGGATCTGCCGGTAGCCGGCCGAGCGGTAGAGGGCCGCCGCCTCGGGCAGCGATCCGTGGGTGCCGAGCCGCACGGTGTGCAGGCTTCGGGTCACCGCCTGCCGTTCCAGCTCTGCGAGCAGCCGGCGGCCGAGCCCCAGGCCACGGGCGTCGGCATGCACCCACAGGTGGCACAGTTCAGCGACACCGGGCGCGTACGTCCGGATCCCGCCGCAGCCGATCGGGAGATCATGCTCGTACGCGACCAGGAAGGCGCCGCCGGCCCCGCCGACCTCGGCCGGGTCCACCAGCGCCCGGCTGTCGTAGCCCTCGGGGAACCGGGTCGACAGTTCGGCGGCGTACTCGGTCAGGCAGTCCCGGGCGGCGGCCGAGTCGGCCTCGACGACCTCGACCGTGACGGCGGCCAGCCGGAGTAGCCGGCGGGTCCGGTGCTGGGCGGCGATCAGCTCCGCCCGTTGGGCGGCGGTGAGCGGTGCCAGCAGTTCGTGGGCGGCGGCGGTGGCACGCCGCTCCAACTCGGCGAGTTCGGCGGTGCCGGCGGCGGTCAGCTCGGCGACCCGGACCCGGCCGTCCGTCTCGTGCGCCCGGAGGTGGACCAGGCCCTGCCCTTCCAGGGAGCGGAGTGACCGGCTCAGGTAACCGGAGTCCCAGCCGAGCCGGGTACGCAGGTCGCGGACGGGCGCGCCGGTGCCGATCTCGTAGAGTAGCCGGGCCTCACTGAGCGGCCGGTCCTGGCCGAGATAGCGGTCGGTGAGCAGCCCGATCCGCTGCGAGTAGTAGCGGTTGAAATCGCGGACCGACTGAGCCTGTTCGATCGCCGCCGCCTGTTCGATCGCCGCCGTCATTTTTCTGACTATAGTCAGAGACTTCTCGGCGGTCAGTCCTCCGGCACTCCGGTCCGGAACTCCGGCGGGTCGTGCATCAGGAAGTCCCGGTGACTGATGTTCCAGGCGTACGCGCCGGCCATGCCGAAGACGATCGTGTCGCCGGCCGCGATCCGGCCCGGCGGCGGCAGTTCGGCCGCGTCCGGCACCCGGGCCAGCACGTCCTTCGGGGTGCAGAGCTGCCCGACGATCGTCACCGGGCCGGCCCCGGTGACCGGCCGGGGAAACGGGTACCCCCATTCCGGCCGGGGCAGCACGGTGAACGGCTGGGAGTGCGACTTCGCGGCCGGGGTACGGAGCTGGTGCGTGCCGCCGGTCACCACCACGAACCACTCGGCACCGGAGCGCTTCACGTCCAGCACCCGGGCCCGGTAGTGGCCACAGTAGACGGTCAGTGCCCGGCCCGGCTCGATCCGCAGCGTCCGGCCGGGATGCTCGGCCAGCAGCTCGGCCAGTGCGGCGCCGTACGCCGGCCAGTCGAACCGGGCCGTCGGATCGGCGTAGTCGACCGCCATGCCGCCGCCGACGTTCACCTCGCGGGCGTCGAGTTCGGCCACCGCCCACTCCACGACCGTCCGGGCCACGGCGGCGGCACCGGGTGCGGCGAGCCCGCTGCCGAGGTGGGCGTGCACGCCCCGGATCCGAATCCCGGGCAGGTCGAGCCGGGCGCAGGCCCGGGCGTCGGCCGGAGACATCCCGAACGGGCTGGGCCGGCCCCCCATCACCAGCACCGCGTCGCCGACCGGCACCGGCAGGTTGACCCGGAGCAGCACCTCGGCGACCGTGCCCCGGTGCCCGGCCAGCCGGTCGAGCCGGCGCAGCTCGGTCGGTGACTCGACGTGGAACCGGCGCACCCCGGCGGCCAGCCCGGCGGCCAGCTCCGGGTCGGTCTTGCCCGGCCCGCCGAACGCCGCCGGAAGGGTACCCGGGAACACCTCGGCCAGATGCCGCAGCTCGCCGCCGCTGGCCGCCTCGAAGCCGTCGACACGCGGCGCCAGGGTACGCAGGATTCCCGGGTCCGGGTTCGCCTTCATCGCGTACAGCAGCTCGACCCCGGCCGGCAGCGCGGCCCGGATCGCCGCCACGGAGGCGTCCAGCCCGGCCAGGTCGTACCAGTAACTCGGCCGGTCGATACCGGGCCCCAGGTTCACCGGCCCGCCTTCCGTTCGCGCTGCGGGGCTCGCAAACCCGGCTCACTCCTCGCGCTCACCGGCCCGCCTTTCGTTCGCGCTGCGGGGCTCGCAAACCCGGCTCACTCCTCGCGCTCACCGGCCCGCCTTTCGTTCGCGCTGCGGGGCTCGCAAACCCGGCTCACTCCTCGCGCTCACCGGCCCGCCTTTCGTTCGCGCTGCGGGGCTCGCAAACCCGGCTCACTCCTCGCGCTCACCAGCCCGCCTTCCGTTCGCGCTGCGGGGCTCGCAAACCCGGCTCACTCCTCGCGCTCACCAGCCCGCCTTCCGTTCGCGCTGCGGGGCTCGCAAACCCGGCTCACTCCTCGCGCTCACCGGCCCGCCTTTCGTTCGCGCTGCGGGGCTCGCAAACCCGGCTCACTCCTCGCGCTCACCGGCCCGCCTTTCGTTCGCGCTGCGGGGCTCGCAAACCCGGCTCACTCCTCGCGCTCACCAGGCACCTCCGATCGGGTTGGGGAACGGCAGGTAGCCGGCGTTCCGGTCGGCGGCCCGCTGCCAGCGGACCAGCAGGTTGGCCTTGACCGGCAGCGGTACGCCGGCCAGTAGGGCACGCAGCCGGGGCGGATCGCCGAGCCGGGCCGAGGTCTCCAGCACCACCTCGCGCAGTGCTGCCCAGAGCCGCGCCTCGACCCCGGGATGCGCGTCGGCGAGCGCCCCGGCCAGCTCCACCAGATGGTTGACGAAGAGGCAGTAGCTGACCCGGTTGAACGCCTGCTCGGGGTCGTACCCGATCTGGGCCGGCAGCCGAGCGAGCCAGTCGGCCCGGCGCTCGGTCTCGAGTTTGACGCCCTCCAGGTCGCGCAGCAGCATCCGCACCGGCCACCGGTCGGCGTCCAGCACCACCACCACGTTCTGCAGGTGGGCCTCGTGTACCACCCCGTGCCGCCACCAGAGGTCCAGCACCGCCGGGACGAGCAGCCGGACGTACGCCTCCCACCAGCCGACCGGGTCGGCCACCGCGAGCGGCGCGGCGGCCAGGGCGGCGGCGATCAGCGGCGTCTCGCCCTCGGCCAGGTGCGGGCGCAGCCCACCCCGCAGGATCACCCCGTACGTCTCGTCCAGCCCCGGCAGCTCCACCGTCCGGTACGCCGGCTCGGGCAGCAGCGCCACCCCGGCCGGCAGGGGCAGCTCGGCGAGCAGCCGGGTGAGCGCCACCGCACCGGTCAACTCGTAGCGGGCGTTCTTGCGTACGCAGTTGGTGATCCGGACGTGCAGGCTGGTCTTGACGAACAGGTCGGCCCGGGGTGCGTAGAGGGTCCGCACGCTGGCGGTCGGGCGCAGCACCGCACCGGCCACGCCGAGGTCGCGCAGCCGGGGGTCGAGTGGCCGGGACAGCTCGAACTGCCAGGGGTGCACCGGCAGCACGGCGTGCCCGGCCGGCGCCGGTGGCGGATCGAGTACCTCGATCAGCTCGTCGAACGGTCCGTCCGAGCCGAGCAGCGCCGCCGGTACGGCGATCCAGCGCAGCCGCAGGCTGGTACGCAGCTCGGGAGCGTACGCGTTCCACGCCTCGACGTCGCCGCTGCGCCACTTCGGGGCCGGATGCCGGGGATGGCCGTGCACCAGCGACTGTTCTGAGTCCACATAGGAGTCGATTACCGGGTCGCCGGTCGGGTCCGGATCGGCGGGCGGGCGCAGCCGGAGCACCCGGTCCAGCGCGTCCCGGCTCGCCACCACCTGCCCGGCGAACTCGTCGTTGCGGACCCCGGTGCGCAGGGTCAGCTCGTCGGCGACCAGGGTGGCGAGCCCGGCCGCGTCCACCGGTGACCAGGTGCCGGCGGAGAACCGCTGCACCGGGCCCTCGTAGCGGTGCGTCCCCACCTCGGAGACCCGGGCCACCGCACAGCGCAGCAGTACGGCACTGCGCGGCAGCCGTACCACGGCGTGGCCGTCGGCCAGCGTGGTCTGCCGGTCCGGACCGGCGACCTCCCGCGCGACACAGCCGAGCAGCGTGTGCGTGCTGGCGAGGTCGGCGGTGGGCCGGGACACAGCGGCGGTCATCGACAGCTCCTTGCCGCGACGCGGCCCGCCCCCGACCGCGGTCACCGATCGGACCGCAGATAGTTGGGACCGGTACGCAGGTAGTACTTGTTGATGTCGGCACAGCCGGTGCGCTGCTTCGGTAGCAGCGTTCCAGCGGTGAGCATCGCCTTGACCGGCAGGTGGTCGGCGGTCAGGACGCGCTCGGTGAGCAGCCGCCCGGCGGCGGCCACGTCCCAGCCGACCGGACCGGGTGCGTTCGTGACGCCGTCGGCCGGGCCGGGTGGGGTCGTGCGGGGTGGGGTGCTGGTCCAGCGGTCCCGGGTGGCGAGCAGCCGGGGGCGCAGCGCCGGGCCCGGGGCCGGCACCGGTACACCCCGCTCGGCGAGGGCGCGCAGCGGCGCGGCGGCGGCGAGGTGCAGGGTGATCGTGGTGAACACGTCGGCCAGCTCGCCGGGATCCGTGACCCACATCCGCTCGTCCCGCAGGGCCGGCCCGGGGCGCCGGACCAGCCGGGCACCGTCGTTGTCCTTGTAGAGCAGCCGCAGCCCGCCGCCGGCCGATCGGGTCCGCTGCCGCCCGAGCTGGCCGGCGGCAGCCGGGCCACCGGCCGCTCCGGTGCCGCCGCCCGCTCCGGGACCGGCGCCGGCGCCCGGGCCGGTGTCGTCGGGCGGGTCGGTGTCATCGGGCGGGTCGAGGACGAGGTGGATGTTCTGCTGGTGCGCCTCCAGCGCGATGCCGTGCCGCAGCCATAGATAACCGTGCCAGTCGACCAGCAGGTCCAGATAGGACTCCAGCAGCGGGCGCGGATCCGCCCCGGCCACCCGCTGCGCGACGGTACCGCCGGCCGGGTCCTCGGCGGCCAGCGCGGCGACCGGGACCACGACCCGCCCGGCCAGCTCGGCCGGGAAGCGGCGGACCAGGAAGGACCGGGCGGGATCGCCGGCATGGCCGTAGCAGCTCTCGTCGGCGTGCAGGATCCGACCCGCGAACGCCGGCTCGGCGGCGGCGATCCGGGCCAGCAGCCGGTGCAGTTCCGCGCCGTCGACCAGGGTGCCCGGCGCGATGGTACGGATGTTCCGGGCCCCGAGCGCCGCCGTGGCCAGCGGCAGCTTCAGGTGCGTGTACGGGTCGTCGACCAGCGCCACCGTCCGGGTCGACAGGGTCGGCCGGACGAGTACCTCGGGCACGTCGGCGCGGACCGGCAGGTGCATCCGGTCGGCGGTGACCGGATGCACCGGCAGCAGCACCGTCTCCGGCTCACCGGACGGCGGCCACCAGTCCGGCAGCGCACCGGTGAGGGTCAGTTCGGCGCGGGGCACCGGCAGCCAGCACAGCGCGAAGGTCGGGGCGTGCTCCGGGGCGTACCCGAGCAGGGCGGTGCGGTCCAGGCCGATCCGGGCCCGGCTGGTCGGATAGACCGGGTGGTCCGCCCGGGCGGCCAGTACGTCGTCGAGCAGCGCTCCGGCCATCCCGTCCGGGGTGCGGGCGCGGGTGGCGAGCAGGTCGGGATAGACCCGGGAGCGGGTCTGCGCGGCGAGCCGGCGGGCGACGAGATCGTCCCGGCACTCGGCGCGGAACGCGGCCCACCCGGCCTCGGCCTCCGGATCGTCCACCGGGGCGAGCGCGTCGAGCAGCCCGTCGAGGCTCCGCACCACCCGTCCCCGGGCACCGGAGCCGGTCTCGCCGTCGCGCAGCACCATCCGCTCCGGGTCCGGCTCGTCGTCGGGCGGTACGGCCGGCTCCGGCCCGTCGTCCGGCAGCACCACCAGTTCCGGGCGGGCGGTACGCAGTTCGTGCTGGAATCCGTCCGGCTCGACCGGCAGCCGCAGCCGGGCGCCGGGAATCCGGGTGAGCCACCATGGGCCGCTGCGCTGCCCGTTGCCGGCCAGGCCGAGGTGGTCCTCGCGAAGCAGTGTGTCCAGTACCCGCTGGAAGAGCTGCCGCTCGGCGGCGTCGGCGCCGGCCCCGGCCACCGCACCGCCTGCGGAGGTCCGCTGGCCCCGCCCACGGAAGCCACCGCCGGATCCGCTGCCCTTTCGCCCTCGCCGTTGCGTCGTCATGCCTCGATCTTCCAGCGGTGGGCCGCCCGGAAGTCGCGGAGCGCGCCGCGCACGGTCGCCGGATCGGGGCCGATCCCGTGCAGCGCGGCCAGATAGTCCCGGTTGGTACCGGTCAGCGGCGCGGTCACCCCGACCGTCCGCAGTGGACGCGAGCCGAGCAGGACCCCGCCCGGTCCGGTCGCGTCCACCGGGCCCGGCGCGGCGACCAGGGTCCCGGAACGGTCGGCACAGACCCACTCGACCCGGGCGTGCCGGGCCAGGCTCACCGGGTCGGGCAGGGCCGGTAGCGGATCACCGGCGTGGATCCGGATGACCTGCGCGAAGAGCGGCAGGCCGAGCAGTTCGGCCATCACCAGGTCGACCCGGTCGCCGATCAGCCGGTAGTTGACCTCGACGAGCCGGGCCCGACCGTCGGCGACGACGAACTCGGTGTGGCAGGCGCCGAAGCCGACGCCGAGCGCGTCGAGCTGGGCGAGCACCTGGGCCAGCAGCGGCGCCGGCAGCTCGGGTGCCCAGTCGAGGGCCTCCTCGGTGAAGGTCGGCGGCGGTCCGAGGCTGGTCCGCCAGCCGCCGAGCACAGCGGTCGTGGTGCCGTCGCCGAGGGTCTCAAGCGTGTGCAGGTCACCGGCCAGGTATTCCTCGACCAGCAGGCTCTGGCCGGGCCGCCGGGCGCGGATCTCCGCGACCCGGCGACGCAGCTCGGTCACCCCGTCGACCAGATAGACGTCCTCGCTGGCCACGCCCTCGCGCGGCTTCACCACCGCTGGAAACGGCACGGTCGCGGCCCGCTCCGGGGAGTCGTCCGGGCCGAGCGCCACCGCCGCCACCCGGTCCAGTCCGGCGTCGGCGACGGTACGCCGGGTCAGCCGCTTGTCCTTGCCGCGCAGCGTCGCCCGCCAGTCCTTGCCGGGCAGTCCCAGGTATTCCGCGGCGAGCGCGGTGGGGGTCTGCAGGTGGTCGCTGTTGGACAGCAGCGCGACCGGCGGCTCGCCCCGGTGCACCGCGTCGAGTACGCCCCGCACGTCGCGGACGTCCGCGCCGGACACCTCCGCCCCGGACCGCTGGGCCGGGCTCGCCGGCCAGGCGGCAGGCTGGTCGGTCAGTACCGTCACCGGCAGCCCGAGCCGGGCGGCCGCCGGCAGGAAGCCGTCGAGTACCGAGTCGGTCGGGTTGAGCGCGGTCAGATAGAGCCGCACGGCGTTACTTCGCCGGGTCGACCTGGAAGGTCTGCGCGATGTCGTCGAGGACGAAGTGGGCACCCTGGACCGAGACGGAGGTCATCCAGAGTTCGTCCTTGACCTCGTACAGGTGCTTGGCCTGCACCCCGGCCAGCCGGGTCCACAGCGGGTTGGCCTGGAACCTCTCCTTGTAGCTCTCGCCGCCGCTGTAGGTGGTGACGAAGATGTGGTCCGCGTCGGCCAGCTCGATCTGCTCCTCGCTGATCTCGGTGGCGAAGGTCTCCTCGTTCTGCGAGGCGGGGCGCTTCAGCCCGGCGTCGGCCAGGATGATCCCGATGAACGACGCCTTCGCCATCAGCCGGGTCGGGCCGTCCACGAACCGGACCACCGAGACGGACGGGTTGTTCGCCTTGGCGTTGACCTCGTCGCCGATCTTCTTGGCCCGCGCCTCGTACGCGGTCAACTCCTGCTCGGCCTTGGTCTCCTCGCCGAGGGCCTTGCCGAGCAGGGTGATGTTGTCCTTCCAGATCGGTCCGGTGGTCTTGACGAAGACGGTCGGCGCGATCGCGGAGAGCTTGTCGTAGAGCGCCTCGTGCCGGACGGTCGCCGACACGATCAGGTCCGGCCGGAGCGAGGCGATCAGTTCGAGGTTCGGGTTGTCCAGCGGGCCGATGTCCTTGGTGTCCTTGACCGCGTCGCCGAGATAGTCCGGGAAGGTCTGCTGGTTCCGGTAGCTGGCGATCCCGCCGACCAGCGGCCGGTCGAGCAGTACGACCGCCTCCACCAGGCTGTTGTCCAGTGCCACGATCCGTTGCGGCTTCGCCTTGATTTCGGTGCTGCCCTTGTCATGGGTGATGGTGCGGGGGAATCCGGCGTCGACCGCGGCTCCCTGACCGGTGTCGGTCCCGCCCGCCGGGTCCGAGGTGCCGCAGGCCGACAGCCCGACGGCCAGGGTCAGCCCGGTCAGGCCGGCGGCGAGCCGGAGGGCTGCCCCGGTGCCGCGCGCGAATCGACGCATGGAACTTCCTTCTTCCTGTACTAAGGTAAGGCTCGCCTACTTCGCAGTTAGGTTAGCCTTGCTCACCGCTGAATGGAAACTGCGAACCCGATCACCGTGTCGTGTCGCCCCTGGTCACCGACCCACCCGGCCTGCCGGCACCGGTACCGCCGGTCACCGGCGGCGCCCCTCGGGTACGACGATCGGCGTGCCGGCCACCGGGCAGGGAATGATCCGGCAGTCGAGGCCGAACACCTCGCGGACCAGTTCCGGGGTCACCACCTCGGTCGGCGGTCCGGCCGCGACGACCTGGCCGGCCCGCATCGCGACCAGGTGGTCGGCGTACCGGCACGCCTGGTTCAGGTCGTGCAGCACCATCACCACCGTGGTGCCGTCCCGCTGGTTCAACTCGGCGACCAACTCCAGCACGTCCACCTGGTAGGCCAGGTCCAGATAGGTGGTCGGCTCGTCCAGCAGCAGCACCCGGGTGTCCTGAGCCAGCGCCAGCGCGATCCAGACCCGCTGCCGCTGCCCGCCGGAGAGTTCGTCGAGGTTCCGGTCGGCCAGCTCAGCGGTGCCGGTGGCGGCCAGCGCCGCGTCGACGACCTGCTCGTCGGCCCGGGACCATTGCCGCCACCAGTGCTGGTGCGGGGTACGCCCCCGGGCCACCAGGTCCCGCACGGTGATCCCGTCCGGGGCGATCGGCGACTGCGGCAGCAGCGCCAACCGCTGGGCGAGTTCCCGGTTCGACAGGCTGGCGATCGGGTCCCCGCCGAGATAGACGACCCCGGCGGCCGGTGCCAGCAGCCGGGACAGCGCCCGCAGCGCCGTCGACTTCCCGCAGGCGTTCGGCCCGACCAGCGCGCTGACCTTGCCGGCCGGCAGCTCGATGTCGAGGCCCTCGGCCACGATCCGGTCGCCGTACCCCAGCCGAAGGTCGCTGCCCAGCAGCGCGGTCATTCGTCCTCCACATGATCGTCGGGCCTCGCCGGTCGCCGGCACCGGTCGAGATGTCCTGCCGTCGTGGGCCGGCGTACGCCCCGCCGGACACCGAACCTGTCTCCACCTGGACCGCGCGACGGCTGCGCTCCGGCTTCCACCCGCGGCCACCACGGACCGCAGCGGAGGTGGAGAAGGTTCATTCAGCCGGCCCGGCCGACCCGGTTCGCCCGGGCCAGCAACCACATCAGGTACGGCGCCCCGACCGCACCGGTGACGACGCCGACCGGCAGCTCGATCGGGGCGAGCACCAGCCGGGCCGCCAGGTCGGTGAGGAGTAGCAGGGCCGCACCGACGCAGCCGCTGGTCAGCAGTGGCAGGTTGGCGGTACCGGTGAGCCGCCGGGCGATCTGCGGTGCGGCGAGCGCCACGAAACCGATCGGGCCGGCCGCCGCCGTCGCCACCGCCGCCAGCACGACCGAGGCGAGCAGCAACACGATCCGGGCCCGGTCCACCGGCAGACCCAGCGCCCGTGCGGTGTCGTCGCCGTACTGGAGCAACTGGTACGGCCGGATCAGCGCCAGCACCACCGGTACGACCGCCAGCAGGGCCAGCCCCATCCACCAGGCGTGCTCGAAGCCGCGCCCGTTCAGCGAGCCGGTCAGCCAGACCATCGCCCGGGACGCCTCGTTGACGTCGGCCCGGGCCAGCAGCCAGTTCGTCAGCGCGGTGAGCGCCCCCTGCACGCCGATGCCGACGAGTACGAACCGGAACCCGGTGATGGTGCCGTCCCGGAACGCCATCCCGTAGCTGATGCTCGCCGCGACCAGCGCCCCGAGTAGCGCGCCGAACGGAACGCTGGCGTACGAGCCGGCGCCGGCCGAGGTCACCCCGCCGATCAGCACCGCGGCCACCCCGCCGGTGCTGGCCCCGGCGGTCACGCCGATCAGGTCCGGGCTGGCCAGCGGGTTGCGGGTGACCGCCTGCATCAGTGCTCCGGCCAGCCCGAACGCGCAGCCGACCAGCAGCGCGGTCAGTGCCCGGGGCAGCCGCAGCTCGCGCACGATCAGGGTGGCGTCCGCACCGCCGGTGCCGGTGAGGGCGGCCACGACGTCACCGACCGGGATCGGGAACTCGCCGACCGAGACCGAGGCGACCAGCCCGGCGGCGGCGAGCACGACCACCAGCAGCAGCACCCCGACCACCCGGGGCCGGACGATGCCGCCGAGCCCGGCCAGTTCCCAGCCCACCCGGCCCCGTCGCCGGGCCGCCCCGACAACCGGCGGTGCGGTCGTCCCGGGCGGCGATGCGCTCGTCTCGGGCGGCGGTGCCGGCGCGGCCCGGTCGGGGAGGCGCAGGCTCATCGGGTCTGCTCCCGGAACCGGCCGCGCTTCACCAGGACGATCAGGAACGGGGCGCCGATCATCGCGGTCACCACGCCGGCCTGCACCTCGCCGGGATGGTCGAGAAGCCGGCCCAGGGTGTCGGCGCCGAGCAGCAGCGCGGCACCGGCCAGCGCCGACCCGGGGAGCAGCCAGCGCAGGTCGGGGCCGGTGAAGGTGCGTACCAGGTGTGGCACGACCAGCCCGACGAAGGTGACCGGACCGGCGCCGGCCACCGCGGCGCCGGTCAGCAGGATCACGCCGGCCGCGCCGAGCAGCCGGGTGGTGCCGACCCGTACCCCGAGCGAGCCGGCGAGGTCGTCACCGAGGGCGAGCGCGTTCAGTCGTGGCGTGATGACCGCGACCAGCAGCAGCCCGGCCAGGACGAACGGGCTCAGTTGACCGGCCAGGCCGCCGTCCCGGCCGGCGAGCGAGCCGACCGCCCAAAACCGGTACTGGTCCAGGGTGCGGACGTCCAGCAGCACCAGCGCGTTGGTGAGGCTCATCAGCAGCGCGGTGACCGCCGCGCCGGCGAGCGCGAGTTTGACCGGAGAGGCGCTGCCCCGGCTCGCCGACGCCCGGGCCGCACCGCCGACGGCGTAGACGAGGGCGCCGGCCAGGGCCGCACCGAGGAAGGCGAACCAGACGTACTGGTAGGGCGAGGTCAGTCCGAGGACCCCGATGCTGGTCGCCACCGCCAGGGCGGCTCCGGCCGAGACGCCGAGCAGTCCGGGATCGCCGAGCGGGTTGCGGGTGAGTTCCTGGGCCAGCGTGCCGGCCACCCCGAGCGCGACCCCGACCAGCAGGCCGAGCAGCGTACGCGGGAAGCGCAGTTCCGCGACGAGCAGTGCGTCTCCGCTCCGGTCACCGGTCAACGCCCGCAACGCCTCGCCCGGCGGTACGTGCTTCGCGCCGATCAGCACGCTCGCCAGGCAGGCCAGCGCGACCGCGGCGAGCAGCACCAGCACCAGGGCGGTACGCCGACCGGCCGTGGTCCGGTGCGGGGGCGGCGGTGCCTGGCCCGGTACTGCCGGGGTGCGGAGGGTTAGGGGCACCTAAGTAAGATAAGCCACGCCTAACCAGCAGCTCAGCGGGGCTGCCGGCGGCACGGCGAACCCGGGTGGTGAGTGCCCAGGGTCGCGGCACCCACCACCCGGGTCCGGGTGGGAACTCAGGGCCGGAACGCGTCCCGGGTGTCCCGCGCGGCGTCGCCCACGTGGTCACCGGCCTGCTTGACGTTCGCCTCGGTCTGCTCGGTGGCGCCCTCGGCACGAAGCCGCTCGTTGCCGGTCGCCTCGCCGGCCTTCTCCTTGGCCGCTCCGGCGACTTCCTCGATCTTGTGCCGGATCTTGTCTCCCATGCCCATCGTGTCCTCCAGTTTCTCGCCGAGGTGCTCTCCGCACCTCGCCGCCCCTTGAAGTGCCCGCCGGTGCCCGGAGCGAAACGGGCCCCGGGCGCAGCGGCGGCGAGGCCGGGCGGCGCGCGGGGTCCCCCCGTACCCGGGCGGTTTCGGTAGGCTGCGGGCGACCTGGGGAGGCGTCGATGTCCTGGCCGGACGGTGGTCCGTGGGTGGTTACCACGATCTCGTCGACCACGAGTTGGGCGGTGGCCACGGCCGCCCTCTGCGCGGCGTCGACGGCCCGGGCGGCGGTGCTCCGGATCGTCGATGACGGTTCCGACGTCGCGCCCGCACTGCTGCGGGACAACCTCGCCAGCTATCTCGAGGTGCGCGCCGGTGCCGTCGACCCGGTACGCGTGGACGACCTGGTCGGGCTCGTCCGGGCGCTGTCGCGTACCCATGGGCTGGTCCTGGTGACCGGGGCGCCCGGTCTCGTCGTACCGCTGGGTCGCGCTGGCTGGACCCTCGCGGACCTGGCCTGGGCGCTCGGCGCTCCGGTGGTGCTCGTCGCCGACCTGGGGCCCGACGCGGCCAACCACACCACGCTGGCCCTCGACGTCCTCGACGGACGCGATCTCACCGGTACGGTGGTCGCGGTCGGCGACGGTGACGAACTCGCCGGGCTGCCGGTCGGGCTGGCCGGCCGGATTCCGGCGGACGCGGCCGACCGGCCGGAGGCGTTCCGGGCGGCGGCCCCGGGCTGGCTGGATCCGCTGCTGCACGCCAGCCGCCGCCCGACCTCGACCACCGCTCCGGCACCGTCCGAGGTCGCACCACCAGCCACGCCGCCCACCGACTCGGCCGAGCGGTCGGCTGCCGGGGCTGCGTCGTCGGCTGGCGGGTCGGCGGAACGGTCGGCTGCCGGGGCTGCGTCGTCGGCGGGTGGGCCGGCGGAGCCGCCGGCTGCCGGGGCGGAGCCGGTTTCCGGTGCGGGGCAGGGGAGGCCGAGCCGCATCGTGGCGGAGCCGGTGGGGCACCGGCCGGCCCGGACGCCCGTCCGGCGGACGGTCAGCGGCAAGCGGGTACTGGTCGTCCTGTTGGTGGTCTTCCTCGCCTCGGTGCTGCTGCTCTGCGGCCTGACCGTCGTCGCGCCGACCGGTCCGGCGGAGGTGACCCAGCGGATCACCACGATCCGGGAGATGCCGAACGAAGCGGGGCCGACCGCCCGGCTGCCGATGCCAGTGTGGACCCCGACCCCGGCCGGGTCTCCGTCCGCCGTCGCCTGCGTCCACGCCGCCAGGAAGGTGGTCGGCACCGTGCCGGACGCGGCGACCACGGCCCGGGTCGACGCCGCCTGGCTGCGCATCGAGCGCTGGCTGGCCCGGCACGCCCCGCGCAGCCGGGCCGGCCTGCGCCCGCCAGCCGCACCGGCCCGGATCGCCGCGCTCCAGGCCCGGTTGTCGGTGGCGTTCCCCGCCGACCTGGTCGCCTCGCTGCGCCGACACGACGGGGCGGACGACTTCGATCTCCCGCCCTTCTACCGGCCGCTGCGGCTCGACCAGATCGCCAGCGACTGGGCGGTGAACTGCAGTGTCCGGGCCGACGTGTCGATGGACGACCACTGGTGGCACCCGTCCTTCGTACCGTTCGCGTCGGCCGGTGACGGCGGAAGCCTGCTGGTCGACCAGCGGCCCGGTCGGCACGGCCGGATCGGCGAGTTCTATCCCGAGGACGGCACCGGTTTCGACGGCTGGCCAGCCTCGGTCGGTGACCTGCTGGCCGGAGTGGCCGAGTCGCTGGAGACCGGCGAGCCGTACTCCGGGCGGTACCGCCCGACCGTCGACGCCGAGGGCCGGCTCGACTGGACGGTCGGATAGCGGCTGACGGCGGGACGCCGCCGGATCAGTGACGGGTCGGGGCGGAGCCGGCCGGTTGCGGGGCGGCGGTCAACCGGTGCCGAGCGACCAGTTCGACGGTTCCGGCGATGGCGATCGCCTCCACGGCGAGCAACGCGACGAGGATGAGCAGTTGGGTCGCGCCGGCCTGCACCGGGCTAGCACCGCCGAGCAGTACGCCGACGAACGCGCCGGGCAGCGTGACGAGTCCGACCGTACGGGTCTGGTCGAGAGCTGGCACCAGGGCCTGACCGGCTGACGTCCGGCAGACCTCCATCGCGGCGTCCCGATCGGAGAAGCCGAGGGCGAGCCCCGCCTCGTACTCGCCGTGCCGGGTGTGCAACTCGTCCAGGGCGCGCCGGCCGGCCAGGCTGGTCGCGGTCATCGCACCGCCGATCAGGATCCCGGCCGTGGGGAGTACGGCCAGCGGCGTCGGCGGTACGGCGCCGGTGCTGACGAGCAGGGTCAGCGCCGGGGCGACGCCGAGCCCGATCGGGAGCAGGGTGACCCAGCCGGTACGTCCACCGGTCACCCGGCGGGCGGAGGTGCCGGCCGCGACCACGTACATCACGACGACGAAGAGCAGCGTCGACCACCAGGAGCGGAGGACCAGGATGATGATCGCGGAGACCGCCGCGAGCTGGATCGCGGCCCGGCCGGAGGCGGTCAGTACCGCCCGACCCGGGCCGAGTCTTGCCCAGCCGACGACCCCGGCGCCGAGCAGTGCCAGCGCCGCCAGGACGACGAAGAAGGCCGGCCCGAGGGTGATCGAGGTCTGATCCATGACCCGGATTGTGGCCGCCGCGACGACGGGCCGCATCCGGGCGGGCGCCAGCCGGGCCCGGCCGGTGACGCCGACCGGCCGACGTCGCTGCTGGCGGCCCCGCTATGCCTGATGACCGGCGGGTATGCCTGCTACAGGTCGATCCAGCCGTGCATGGTCGCCAGCGGCGTGCGCAGCTCATCGCGGACGGCTACGCCTCGCAGGGGCGGTTGTTGATCGTGCAGGCCGTCGGCTCCCCGTCGATCAGCGCGCCGTCGACCCGGAAGCGCACCTGCACCGAGCCGCGTGCCGGGACCCGACTGGTCGCCCGGTCCGGGACGAAGGTCCAGGTGGCGCCCTCGCGGCTGGCCTGGGCGCCGTCCACCGCGGCGACGGACTGGGTGGTCCGGGGCAGCGTGATGACGAGCCGCCAGTCGCTGGCCGGAGCCGGACCGGGGTTGGTGATGGTCACCGAGGCGGTGTAGTTGAGCAGTGTGACGTCCTCGGTCGCGTACCGGGCGGCCAGGGGCGGCGGGGGAGCCGGCGACGGGGAGCCGGAGCGCTCCGGCCTGCTCCGGGGCCCGGCCCGGGGCGGCGTCGGTGACGGGGCCAGTGGCGAGGAGGCCGGTGGGGTCGCGCTACCACTGGCAGTGTCCGTCCCGTCCCCGGGCTCCACCTCGATCTCGGCGGAGGGCGGCGGCGCCACACCCAGCGGCGCGAACTGGTCCGGCGTGCGGAGCAGGGTGACGACCAGGAACCCGGTGCCGATGACCGCGACCAGCGCCGCCGCGACGATCACGCTCGCCACCACCCGGTCGCCCCGGCGTGCCGGCAGCAGCCCGGCCACCCGACGGACCAGGGCGCGTACTGCCGCCACCCCGGCGAGCAGCACGTCGAGGATGGCGACCGGCAGGGTACGCGCCGGACGTTGTCGAACTTTGCGCACGTGACTTCCCTTTCGCTGCACGGGTGGCGACACCCCGCCGCCCCCGCCCGTCAGACCGGGCCGAGCGGATCAGAGTGCCCGCAACCCGGCGAGCACAGCCTCCAGCAGATCCTCCGAGGGCGCGTCCAGCACCGGCGGCTCGTGGGTGTCGATCAGCCCCGCGTCCAGCAGATCACCGAGGAGCACCCGTACGGTACCGACCGGCAGGTCCAGCGCGGCGGCGATCTCCGCCACCGAGAGCGGCCGGCGACAACTGGCGAGGATCTCGGACTGTTCCGGCGTCAGCTCGGCGCGCTGCGGCACCGGCCAGCGGGCCACCACCAGAGAGATCAGATCGAACTGTCCCCGGATCGGCTGCGTCCTGCCCCGCGTCATCGCGTAGGGGCGGACCACCGGCCCGGCGTCCTGGTCGTACCAGGCGTCGTCGTGCCGACCTCCTGCACCGGTGCGCACCCCGTGTCACCCCCCGGTCAGGTCATCGGCCGGTACCGGGAAGGTGGGCAGGTGCGAGTCCGCCCGGCCGGCCGCCAGCGCCACCTCGTACGCCATCTCGTCGACGTCGGCGTCCCCGGCGAACCGGACGGCGAGGATCGCGCCGCCCCGGGTCGCGGCCACGAACAGGAAGGCCCGGTGCATCTGCACGATGACCTGCCGCACGCCACCGGGGCCGGAATATCGGGCGGCGGCCTGGGCCAGCGCCTGCAAGCCGGCGACCACACTGGAGAGCTGGTCGGCGAGTTCGCCGCCGACCCCCCGGGAGACCCCGAGCAGCAGCCCGTCGGGGGAGAGCGCCACGGCATGCTCGGCCGCCGAGACCCGGTCCACGAATTCGTCGAGTATCCGGACCAGGTTATCCGTCGTGACCACTGCGTGAGTCACCTGTCGTCCTCTCGCTGCTCTCGGTTTGGTCGTCGGTGGGTGCCGGGAGCGCTACCGGCAGCTCCATCGTCGCCGACCAGTCGGTTTCGGCGCGCCGGACGGGCGCGCCGTTCGGAGCGGAGCCGGCGGCCCGGCTCGGGGTGCCGACCGGGGTGTCCGGGTCCGGACGGCGGACCCGGACCGGCAGAGCCGGGGCGGCCCCGGGTCGGGGCGCGCCAGCCGGCTGTCCGACGGCGGTGTCGGTCGGCCGCCCCGCTGCGGTGGTGGTGCCCGGGGCAGGCGTCGGTTCGGGCTCGGATGTCTCGACCAGCAGCGTAGCCGGCACCAGCACGATCGCGGCTGTCCCGCCCCGAGGCCCGGCCGTCAATTCGACGGTGACGCCGTGCCGGCGGGCGAGCCGGCCGACCACGTACATCCCGACCGCGCCGTTGAGCGGTCCGGTGTTGGGCGTGTCGCGGATCAACTCGTTGACAGCGTCCAGCTCGGCCGGACCCCGGCCGACGCCGTCGTCACTGACGATGATCGCCCGACCGCCGTCGCGTACCTCGCCGGCGATCCGCACCGTGGTGGTCGGGGCCGAACCGGATAGCGCGGCTTCGATGATCTCGGCCAGCAGGTGGATGAGGTCGGGCAGGGCCCGCCCGGCGACCGCCCCCGACCAGTGGGGGGCCACCAGTACCCGTGGATAGTCGGACACCTCGGCCACCGCGCCCCGTACGACGTCGACCAGCGGCACCGGCCGCCGCCAGCGCCGGCCCGGCGTACCTCCGGAGAGGCTGATCAGCTGTTCCACGTTGCGCCGGATCCGGGTGGCGAGGTGGTCGAGCCGGAACAGTTCGGCCAGTTCCTCGGTGTCGGTCTCCCGCCGCTCCATCGCGTCGAGCAGGCCGATCTGCCGGTGCAGCAGGCTCTGGTTCTCCCGGGTCAACCAGACGTTGACCTCCCGGGCCCGCTGGTGCGCGGCGAGTCGGGCCGAGATCTGCGCGGCTCGTTCGGCCACCCGCTCGGTCTCCGCCTGCCGCCGCCCGGTCTGCGCCACGAGCTGCTCCCGCTGGCTGGTGAGCCGCTTGCGTTGGGCGGCCAACTCGGCCGCCCGGTCGGTCAGTTCGGCGGCCCGGTTCCGCTGGCTGGCCAGCTCCGCCGCAAGGTCGTCCCGGGCACCGACCAGTGTGGCGTTCTCGCTGCCCAACTCGTCCAGCCGGGCGACGATCCGCCGGGTGCCGCGCAGGGTCAGTACGGCGGCTGCCACCAGCACCACCAGGCCGAGGCCACCGACCAGGCCGGCTCGGACGACCACCCCGGCCGCGCCCCGGGTGGCCCGGTCGACACTGTCCCGTACCCCGATGGTGACCAGGGTCCGCAGCTCGGACAGGGCCGGTTCGGTCGCCGCCTGCCAACGGGCGGGCGGGACCGGTGGGCTTGCGCCGTCCCAGTCGGCGTCCAGCAGTTCCGTCTCGGCGGCGTGCAGGGTCGCGAAGACCGGGCCGGTGACCAGCCGCTCGTAGCCGGCCCGCTCCGCCCCGGGCAGTCCGGCCCCCGCCTCGGCCCGGGCGAACCGGGCCACCGCGACGAGGTCCACCAGCCGGGTGTGTTCGGCCCCGGTCAATCGGGGCGAGGCGAGCGCCCCGGCCACCAGGGCATCCTCCCGGGAGAGCAGCTCGGCGGCGCGGGACAGTGCGAGGAGGGTACGGGTCTCCTCGATCAGGTCACTCCGCCGGCTGGCCCACTGCGAGCCGTACACGGCGAAGCCGGCGTCGATGATGTCTCCGTACGACGCGGCGGCGCTGGCCCGGTCGCCACGGCCGCCGTCGACGTCGTCGCGGAGCGGCCGGAGATCGTCCAGCCGCCGTACCAGTTCCGCGGCCCGCTCCCGCACCGCGCCGACGGTGGCCAGCCGGAGATCCGTCCGGTCGGTGAACCGCCGCAGCGCCCCGACCGCCGCGTCGGTGCGGGCGCGCTGTTCGAGCAGGGCCGCCCGGTGCCGGCCCGGTGCGGCCAGTTCGACCATGCTGAGCCGGCGTTCCGCCTGAAGGCTGAGGATCAGCGCGTCGGTTGGCTGGCCAAGCTGGGTGCCGAGGGTCCGGACCGCGAGCAGGTCCATCGCGTCCCGGGCGGTCAGGAAGGTGGCGTAGCCCCAGAGCACGGTCAGCACGACCAGCAGGGCGGCACCCTTGGCCACGATCCGGGTGGGTGCCGACCCGACCGGCGACCCTGGCGACTCGGTCTCGCCGCCCCCGACCGGCCCGGATGTGGACTCGCTCCGCACCTGCCCGGCTTCGTCCCTTACCTGTCCGGCTTCGTTCCTCGCCGGTCGGGAGCCGCTGCGGACCGGTCCGGACGCGGACTCGCTCCGTGCTGGCCCGGAGTTCCCGCGCCCCGGACCGGGGTCGGTCCGCCCGGGCGGACCACCGGGCGCGGAGCCGGGCTTGCCTTCCGGTACCCGCCGCTTTGCCGGCCTCCCCGGTTCGGCCGACTCTTCCCCCGGCCTTGCCCGGTTGCCGTGCTCCGCGGAGTTCCGCGCTCGACCGCCGGGCTGTTCGGGATGCGGTGCCCGGTTGCCGGGCTGTTCGGGATGCCGTGGCCGGGCGCCCGGCTGACCTGGCGGCCGTGGCGGGTTTCCAGGCTGTCCCGCCGGCCGTGGCGGGTTGCCAGGCTGTTCCGCCGGTCGTGTCCGGTCGGTTCGCTGCTCCGCCGGTCGTGCCTGGTCGGGTCGCTGTCCCGCCGGCCGCGGCGGGTTGCCAGGCTGTTCCGCCGGTCGTGTCCGGTCGGCTCGCTGCTCCGCCGGTCGTGGCCGGTCGGGTCGCTGTTCCAGTGGCCGTGCCCGGTCGGTTCGCTGTTCCAATGGCAGTGCCTGGTCGGGTCGCTGGTCCGGTGGAGGTGATTGATCGGGCCGCTGGTCCGCCGGGCCCGGGCGGTCGATCGGACCGTCCACCGGCGCGGCGTCCGCCGGGGTACGGATCGGCCCCCCTCGCCGGAGTCCGGAGCCGAACGCCGCCATCCGGCGCGCCGCCCCCTTCACCGTGCCGTCCGCTGTGGCCACGGAGAGCTGACCGGCCCGCCGCCGGAGCGCTCCTCGACGATGGTCCGCAGTCGGGCCAGCAGCTCGCCGCGATTGGCACAGTTCAGCCGCTGACGCATCCGGGCCACGTGATGTTCGACGGTCTTCGCCGAGATGAACAACCGGTCGCCGATCTGCTTGTACGTCAGGCCGCTGAGCACCAGCTCGGCGACCTCCCGCTCCCGTTCGCTGAGCCGGTTCTCGGTCGGTACGGCGATGGCGTCCGCCACCTGGGTGGCTTCACCACCCGCCGGTCGGATACCGCCCTTGGCCCCGGCCGGCCGGCCCTGGAGCATCCGGGCACAGTCCAGCAGGGTGGTCATCGCCTTCCGGTCGGAGGTACGGATCGCGGCCTGACCGGCGAGCCGGGCGCCGTCCCAGCAGAGTCCGATGCCGTGCAGGCCCCGCGCGGCGGCCTCCACCCGCACCGGGTCGACGGCGCCGCGCAGCACCTCGACCCAGCTCTGCCCGGCGGCGGCCACCACGGAGGCGTACCGGGTGTGCCCGGTGGCGGCGGCCAGCGCGGCGACGTGCTCGTCCGCCACCGCCGGCCGGTCGGCCAGGATCGCGGCGTGCAGGCAGCTCCAGTGCAGCGGGGTTGTCCACAGTGGTGGATCGCCCAGCCGGGCCAGCAGGTTCCGGGCCTCGCCCAGATACGGGGCGAGCCGGTCCAGTTCGCCGAGCCGGGCGGCGGCGATGGCGAACTCCCCGAGCGGGAGCAGGGTGAACAGGTCCACCGGGTGGCGTACGACGGCCTCCCGGGCACGTTCCCAGCCGCGTTGCAGGGCCGGCAGGTCGCTGTTGCGGCGGGCGGTGCCGAGGTCCAGTGCGGCGGCGAAGATCAGGTCGCGGGACTCCAGCGGCACCGGGCCGGCGGTGACCGTCGCCAACTGCGCGGCGGCCTCGGTCGCCCGCCCCCGGACCATCAGCAGCCAGGCCTGGAGCAGCCGGTGCCGACGGGCGGTCAGGGCCGCGCCGAGCCCGGCGGCGGCGGCCCGGTCCAGGGCCCGTTCGCCGATGTCCAGCTCACCGCAGTGCAGGGCGACCAGCGCGGCCAGCGCCGCCGGGGTCTCCGGTAGCAGCACCGACCGGCCGGCCGGTTCGAGCAGCGCTGACGCCTGCACCAGGGTGGAGAGCGCGGCGGTCGGCGGGCCGGAGAGCGTCTCCTTCAGCCCCCGGGCCATCAGCAGCGCCGCGCTGGCGAGCAGCGTCGGCGGACCGTCCGTGGGCGGATCGGCGAGTACCCGGTCGAGCTGGTCGACCCGACCGGTACCGGCCGCACCGAGAGCCGCGAACGCCAGCGACGACGGGGTGCCCGACCAGCGGTACAGCTCGACCGCACGATCCATGTGGCCCCGGTGCACCAGCGCGGTCGCGGCGACCGCCGCCCCGTCGGCCCGGTCCGGTGAGTCTGGCGTGGCGATCAGCCGGTCGGCCAGGCGCAGCGCGGAGTCGAGATCGGCGGAGAGCGCCGCCGCCATCGCCCGGCGCGCCGCCACCGGCCGTCCGGCCGCGGCGGCGACCGCGAAGAGCCGGGCGGCCAGCGCCGGGTCCTCGCCCAGCGCCTCGTCACCGGCGGCCTCCGCGACGCCGGCCGGGCAACTGCCGCCGAAGCCGCCGTCGAGCATCGACCGGACCAGCGGAAGCACCCGCCCGCCTCGCTGTAGTTGCAACTCCGCCAAGCGCTGCCAGACCGCCGCCCGCTGGCTCGCCGGGCTCAGCGCGGCGATGGCCCGCCGGACGATCGGGGCGAGCCGGTCGTCTGACCCGAGCAGTCCGGCGGCCCTGGCCCCGGCCAGCAACTCGTCGAGTTCGTCGGGGTGCCGGGAGAGCAGCGCGCCGAGCAGGTCGGTGGGGAGCGCCGGGCCGGCCGCCATCGCGAGCAGCAGCCGGCGTACCTCGATGTCCAGGCTCTCCAACTCGGGAGCGAACTGGAGCAGTACCGACCGGGGGATCTCCAGGGCCGGCGCCGGGCGCTCGGCACCGGTGGGCGGCCGCTCCGCGCGGGCAGCCCGGCGGTCGGCCGGGCGCAGCGCCCGGGCCAGCCATTCGACGAACCGGGGTACGCCACCGGTCTGCTCCTGCACCAGCCGCGCGATCCCCGGCGGCACCGTCGACCCGTACGCCGTGCCGAGGTATGCCGCGGTGCGCTGCTCGGTGAACGGGCCGAGCAGCACGGGTGGCCCGCCCCGGTGCAGTACCTCGGCCAGTTCGGCCAGCCCGGCCGGGCGGGGCCAGGGCCGGAACGCGACCGCCAGCCGGGTCCGACCGGTCTCGGCCAGCCGGCGCAGTTCCGCCAGGGCAGTGGCGTCGAGCAGGTGGGCGTCGTCGACCAGTACGACCGGATCGGGGTCAGCGGGATCGGCCAGCTCCCGCCAGGAGTCCAGCACCGGTACGCCGGCCTGCTGGTAGCCGCGGCGCAGCCGGGCCAGTACGGCCGTCTTGCCGTGCCCGCCCGCCGCCTGTACGGCGGTGCAGAGCGGCGCCTGCGGGTCGGCGTCGACCCGGTTCAGGAAGGCGGCGGTCTGCTCGTCCAGCACGAGCGGGGCGTCGGTGTCGGTACGCGGCGTCAAGGCGGTCCTCACCGGCCCCACCCGTCCGGGGCGGCGACGGTCAGCGGGTCCGTCCCGGCGGCCGCGCCGAGCAGCACGCCGAGCGCGACCACCAGCACGGCCAGGCCGATCACCATGCTGTCGCGGCCGGACGCGAGGCGGGACAGCGCCCGCATCGGCAGCTCCAGCGGGGTGATCCGGATCGGCGGCCGGGGCGGCAGCGGGGACTGTTCCTCGTCGTGCCGGCCGGGTTCGCGGCCGTCGCCGGAGCGGCCGCGCTGCCGGCGGGCCGGTGGTTCGCCGCGCCGGGCGCCGGGTCGGGGCGGACGCATCACCGGCGGGCGAGGTGGCGGCCGGTTGCCCCGCTGCCGGTCCAGCAGTTGGCCGCCGGCCACGGCGGCACCGGCCGCGACGGTGAGCTGCGGGTCGGCCTCGACCTCGACGGGTACCGGAAACCGGGCCGCGAGCAGCTCGCGCACCAGCGGGATCCGGGCCGAGCCGCCGGCCAGCAGTACGCCGTCGAGTTGGTGTGGTGCCAGGCCGCAGGACCGGACCGTACGGGTCAGCTCGTCCACGGTCAGTGTGACGGCGGGCCGGATCAGGTCTTCGAACCCGGCCCGGCCTACCGGAACCCGGGTCTGCCGGTCGGGCAGCCGGACCAGTACGTCGGCGGTCTCGGCGGCGGTCAGTTCCGCCTTGGCCCGGCGGCACTCCCGGCGCAGCCCGAGCAGGGCGTGCCGGACCAGCGGGTCGGTCGGGTCGGCGAGTTCCTTGGCCAGGCTGGCGCGGACGTGTTCGACCAGTGCCTCGTCGAAGTCGGCTCCGGCGGGTGGTTCGGCGTCGGCCAGCCCGCCGCGCAGGTCGAAGCCGAGCGGCTGGGCCCGGTCGACGACGGCGGTGGAGTAGGTGTGCCCGCCGAGGGTGTAGACGGCGAGGGTACGGCCGGAGAAGCCGTGCGCGGCGTGGCTGGCGGCGGCGAGGACCGGCGTCGGCAGCAGGGCCACGTCGGCGAGTCCGACGTCCCAGAGCGCCTCGCCGAGCAGGTGCCGCCGGTAGTCGCCCCAGCCCGCCGGATGGCTGAGCACGATCCACTCGGGACGCTCGCGCTCCTGGTCCATCACCCGCTCGACCACCCACATCGCGAGCATGGCGGTGAGCGCCTGCGCCGAGCACGCCTCGTCACCGACCAGCAGCGGTACGTCGTCACCGATCCGGTTCACGAAGCCACGCGCGACCCAGCCGCTGTCGACCGGACCGTCGTACTCGTCGGGGTCGGCGACCGTGATCGACCGGTTGCTCGACATCAGCAGGACGGACGGCACGGAACAGCCCGCCGGTCCGAGCCGGACGGGTTCGGGGGGATCCCAGTTGCTACCCCGGAGCCGGGCGACAGCGGCAGCCGTGGTGGTGCTGCCGATATCGATTCCGAGGACGTAGGGCATCCGATCATTCCTTCACCGCGAGTCATCACCCCAGGACGGCGCGTACCATGTCGCGGCCTCACCCGGGGACGACCCCTGGGCGGCTGGGATCGCCCGGTGGGCCGTTAGGGAGTCATCTTTTCGTACCAGAGATCTATCCGCCATCGGGACCCTAACTCTGCCGGAACGCATCCCCTATGCCCCTAACGCAGATCTAAGGCACGGCCCTAGCGAACGGGCCGCCGAACCCCGGCGTCGTCCCCGATGTCCGGCGAGGTCGATCCGGTCTACCGTCTGCTGCAGACATCCGGCGGCGGCGCAACGCAGCGCGCCGCCGCCGGAGGCTCCACCTGCGCCACCTCAGACGGGCCCGCTCTCACCGGACGCGGATCCGTCGCCGCCACGACACCGCACCGGACCCCGCGCCGGGCGGGGACCGCACCGAGGAGACCGGCACATGGGCTCGCCCCAGACACTGCACGACTTCGTGCTGAACCTGCTGACCAATCCGGACGCCCGCTCGGCCTTCGAGATCGACCCGGAGGGGACGCTGCGCGACGCCGGACTGGCCGACATCAGCGTCGCGGACGTCCAGGACGTGGTGCCGCTGGTGGTGGACTACGCGCCGGTCCAGGGCCTCACCTCGCTGGCGCCGGTCGGCGACGACCTGGGGCTCGGCCAGTTCCAGCTCGACCCGAGCGGCGTCATCGGCCAGTTGCAGAGCGTCGCCACGCAGCTCGGCGTCTCCACGCACTCGCCGGGTTCGGACGTCAACGCGGCGACGCTGGGCGCGATCAGCGTCGCGCCGGGCGCGCTCAACGGCGTGCTGCCGGGGCTCGGCGCCGACCAGCTCTCCGACCCGCTGGGTCTGGTCGACCCGCTGGTGCCGACCGGTGTGGACGTCGCCGACACCCTCGACTCCGAGGTGGTCGACCCGGTGCTCACCGACCCCACCGGCGCGGTCGGCACCACCGACGGCCCGGTCGGAAACGCCGTGGACGGCGGTCAGATCGGCCTGGTCGACTTCGCCGGTGACACCGTGCAGGGCACGCTGGACGACGTCACCGGGCTGGTCGACTCGCTCGGTGTCGGCGGCGTGTCGGATACGGTCGGCGGCGTGACCGACACCGTCGGTGGCGTGACTGACACGGTGACCGGAGTCGGCGACGCGCTGGACCTCGAACCGCTCAGCTCGACCGGGACACCGGTACTCGACGACACCACCTCGACGGTGACCGGCCTGACCGACAGCCTCGGCAACACTCTCAGCGACACCACCTCGGGTGTCATCGGTGACAGCGGCCATGCCGGAGAAGTAGACGCCTCCACCTCCGGCGGCCTCCTGGGAATCGCGGACGACCTTCTCTGAGCGCGGGAAGTCCGTGAGGCCCACCGAAGGCCGGACCGTGGTCCCACGGTCCGGCCTTCGGTCCTCTTGATAATTCCGGCGCAACCGGCACACTTGGTGCGGTGATGGCGCCCATCTGGCTTGACGTACTCGACGAGATCGTGCGGGTCTCCGGCGTGCACGGTCGGGGCGACCTGATCTCGTGGCTTCGGCTCCGGCGGGCCCAACTGCTGGATCCGAGGCTGCGGGTGCTGATCGTGGGCGAACCCAAACAGGGCAAGAGCCAACTCGTCAACGCGTTGCTCAACGCCTCGGTCTGCCCGGTGGGGGACGGGGTCAGCACCACCATCCCGACCGTGGTCGGACACGCCGAGACGCCGACCGCCGCCCTGGTCTGGAGCCCGCCGCAGGCATCGGACCAGCCGGCGCGGCGGCCGGCGGACGGCCAGGATCCGGAGCGGCCGACGGCCCGCCGACGCGCCCCGCAGGGGCCACCGGAGCGGACCGGCCCGGCAGGTCCGGCCAGCGCACCGGTCTCCGGTGCGCGTCCCGGCACGGCCGTACCCGGTCCGGCACAGCGGCTCGCCGTGCCGATCGAGCAGATCGTGGCCCGGATCAGCGGTCGCAGCGGCGGGATCGGGGAAGCACTGGCCGCCGCCGGACCGGCCGGCGGTGGGCGTACGGTCACCAGTGGTGGTGGGACCGTGGGGCGGCGGCCGGGCGGTGGGCTGGAGCACGCCGAGATCGGCATTCCCCGGGCGTTGCTCGCCTCCGGACTCGTCCTCGTCGACACGCCCGGAGCGGACGGTACCGATCCGGGGCGGGCGATCAGTCCGGCCGCCACCCCGAACCAGGCCGACCTGGTGCTGCTGGTCTCGGACGTGACCCGGGAACTCTCGGTCGCCGAGCTGAACCTGCTGCTGCACATCGCCCGGTCGCACGCCAACCTGGCCGTGGTGCAGAGCAAGATCGACATGGTGCCGCACTGGCGTACCGTGGTCGAGCGCAACCGGCAGCACCTGGCCGACGCGGGCGTACCGGCGGCGCTGATCCCGGTCTCCGCGACGCTGCGCCTCCAGGCGGCCCGGAGCAACGACAAGCAGCTCAACGCCGAGTCGCACTTCCCGGAGCTGCTCAACCGGATCAAGCGCGACCAGGCCGGCAAGGCCGACGTGCTGGCCCGGGCGGCGGTGGCGCTGAGCGCCCGGACCGTCCTCGAACAGCTCGCGGCGCCGCTCCGCGCCGAACTCGCGGTGTCGAAGGAGGTCGCCGTCGAGCAGTCCGGCCCGATCTCGAAACTGCACGCGGCCCAGCGCGAGGTGGACGAGCTGCGCCGCTGCTCGGTGCGCTGGCAGAACACCCTGAACGACGAGATGGCGGACCTGATCTCCGACGTCGAGTACGACCTGCGGGACCGTACCCGGCAGATCCTGCGCAAGGTGGACGAGGCGTTCGACAAGGCCGACCCGCTCACCGGCTGGGACACCTTCCAGGAGTGGCTGACCGAAAACCTCACCGACGCGGCCGAGGCGAACTACGCCTGGCTGGCCGAGCGCTGCGGCTGGATCGCCAACCGGGTCGCCAGCCAGTTCGACCGGTACGGCTTCGACGCGCTGCCGAGCTGGTCGGTACGGGTACCGGAGAACCTCAGCGACCGGATCCAGATCATGGAGCAGCCGACGGTGGAGAAGTTCACCCGGACCCAGAAGCTGGTCACCGGGCTGCGCGGCTCGTACGGCGGCGTGCTGATGTTCGGCCTGGCCACCACGCTGGCCGGGATGCCGCTGATCAACCCGATCTCGCTCGGCGCCGGTGCGCTGTTCGGCGGCAAGAGCGTCCGCGACGAGGGGAAGTCGCTGCTCAAACGCCGGCAGGCGGCGGTCAAGACGGCGACCCAGCGGCACGTCGACGACTTCTTCCTCCGGCTGAGCAAGGACTGCAAGGACACCGCCCGGCAGGTGCAGCGGATGCTCCGGGATCACTTCACCGGGCTGACCGAGGAGTTGCAGGAGGGCATCGTACGGTCGTTCCGGAGCGCGAAGCAGGCGGCCGAGGCCGACGCCGCCGAGCGTGACCAGCGGCAGCGCCGGCTCGCCCTGGAGATGAAGCGGCTGGCCGACCTCTACGAGAAGGCGCAGGCGCTGACCGGCGCGCAGTCCCTCGGCACCGGGCGCACCGGACTGGAGCCCGGGCCGTGAGCGCGAGCCGGGTCGGCCGGCTCGACGAGGCGGCCTGGGGGTTGGTGCACGAGGCGCTGGAGGTCTACGGCAACGATCCCCGAGCGGTGGAGGAGTTGCACCGGCAGTTCGCCCGGTTCGAGGAGCCACTGCGGATCGCCGTCGCCGGCCCGTGGCGGTCCGGCAAGTCGACGCTGGTCAACGCCGTGATGGGCGAGGCGGTCGCCCCGGTCGAGGTGGCCGACGGCCGCCAGGTCTTCACCTGGTACGAGGACGGGCCGGAACCCCGGGTCACCGCGTACCCGACCGGGGGTGCGCCCCGGGACCTCGCGGTGACCCGTACCGCCAGCGGGATGCGGGTGGACCTCGGTGGCGGGCGGTGGGACCAGGTCGACGACATCGTGGTGCAGTGGCCGACCCGGGCGCTGCGGCACGCCGTACTGATCGACACTCCGGCGGTCAGTCACCGGGCTGACGACACCCGGACGGACGGCGAGGACGACCAGGCCGGGAAAGGGCGGCTGGCGCTCGGGGCGGGGCCGACCGCCGGTGGGGACGCCGAACTGGTCGGCGGTCCCGGTGGCGGCGCGGCCACCGTGCAGCGGATCGTCCGCGAGGCGGACGCCGTGCTCTATCTGAGCCGGGACGGCAGCGGGGACGACCTGTCGCCGTTCCAGGCGGCGCAGCCGGGCTCGGTGGCCCGGGCCGCGCCGGTGAACGTACTCCTGGTGCTGTCCAGGGTGGACGAACTCGCCGGTGGCCGGGTCGACGCGCTGCTCACCGCCCGGCAGCTCGCCCGCCGGCACCGCCGCGACCCTCGGGTCAACGCGCACTGCCTGAGCGTGGTCGCGCTCGGCGGGCTCGTCGCGCTCGCCGGCCGGATGCTGAGCGAGTCGGAGTACGCCGCGCTCGCCGCGCTGGCCGGGCTGCCCCGGGCGGAGACCGACCGGCTGCTGCTCTCCACCGACCGGTTCCTCGCCGCCGACTTCCCGATCCCGCTCGACGTGGAAACCCGGCGCCGGCTGCTCGACCGGCTCGGCATCTTCGGGGTACGCCTGTCGACCACGCTGGTCCGGACCGGCTCCGACAGCCGGGCCCGGCTCGCCGCCGAGCTGGTCCGGCGCAGCGGCCTGACCGAGCTGCGCGAGTCGATGACCCGGTATTTCGTGGACCGTGCCCCGGTGCTCAAGTCCCGGGCGGTACTGATGGCCCTGGAGTCGCTGCTCCGGGCCGAGCCGCGACCGGGCGCGTCGGAGCTGCTGGCCCGGCTGGAGCAGGTGCTGGCCGGCGCGCACGAGTTCCGCGAACTGCGGCTTTCGGCCGCGCTCCTCGGCGGCCAGCTCCGGTTCGACCCGGAGCTGTCGGCCGAGGCCAACCGGCTGATCGGCGGGGACGGGGCGAGCGTGGCGGCCCGGCTCGGCGTCGAGCACGACGCCACCGCAGACGAACTGTGGGCGCGCGGCTCGGCGGCGGTACGCCGCTGGCAGGACCTGGCCGAGGACCCGCTGCGCGGCGTCGACCAGCGCCGTGCGGCGAGGGTCGTGGTACGCAGTTGCGAGGGAATCCTCGCCGAACTCTCCGGACAGTGACGTACCCGAACACCGCGCCCCACCGCCCGGGTCTGCCGGGGAGCGGGGCGCTGGTCGTGTCCGATGGCAGCAGGGCTACCGGCGGTGGGTGACCTCGCCGACGAATGCGCGCCAGGCGGTCGGTGCGAAGGCGAGCACGGGGCCGGTGACGTCCTTGCTGTCTCGCACGGCCACGACGTCGGGAAGGTTGCGGGCGACCTCGACGCAGTTCCCGCCGTTCGTGCTGCTGCGCGTGCTCTTGCGCCACTCGGCGCCGGTTAGGTTCATAGCTTGTCCATCACTTCCGTGATCAACTCGGTTGACTGCGGGACTGTTAGCGCGCTGCCCCGGATGGCGTCCCATGCCCGACGCAACTGCAACACGTCGGCGGGCTGCTCGACCACCTGCCCGTGCAACTGATTGTCGATGTAGCCCACGTCTGCGTTGGTCGGCAGGGTCGCCAACACGAACGGCCCGCCGAGTCCAGGGTACGACCCGACGTTGGCAGGTACTACCTGTATCTGCACCAGCGGAGTGGTGCCCAGCTTGAGCAGGTGTGCCAACTGTTCGCGCATCACCTCGC
The DNA here is from genome assembly GCF_053764795.1 of Plantactinospora sp. DSM 117369. Classification (NCBI taxonomy): domain Bacteria; kingdom Bacillati; phylum Actinomycetota; class Actinomycetes; order Micromonosporales; family Micromonosporaceae; genus Plantactinospora; species Plantactinospora sp. DSM 117369. The sequence goes on from NZ_CM132446.1 coordinate 1,365,363, forward strand.
GCCCGCCGATGACCCGGCGGAGCACGCACTCGTCAACGATGGAGATGACCTGGGGCGGATCCTCGCGCGTGAGGATGGCCTGCCGAGCCAGCCGCTCTGTGACCTTCTGCTGCACCTGTTCGACGGTGAATAGTGCGCCGCTGAGCAGCGCCCGCGCGTACGCCTCGGTCTGGAACAAACCCGGCAGCACGACGTTCTCGAACGACCGTAGGGCGACCGCTTCGCGCTCGTGGTGGATCCACTCGCGCAGCCAGGTCGGCACGCCGAGGGTGATCACGAGGCGTTCGTACAGCCCGCCGGTCTTCAGGGCGCGGTCGGCGCCGGCGATGAAGTCCATCGTCAGGGCGCGGGTCCGTTTCTCGACGGCACTCACATGCGACGCGGAGAAGTTTGCCAACCGTCCGAACGCCTCCTGCGTCATTTTGGCCGCCTGCCTGCCCCGGCGGATCTCGACAACGATGAAAGCGGCCAGTGGTTCCGGTACTTCGATCATCAGGATTCCCCAGGAGATAGATCAATTATTCACGGCTCTTCAACAGCATTCACGCACGCCATAGATCTGCCAGCACTACCCATAGCGGCGCGAGGTGTTCCCAGCGTAGGGCCTGTGCGTCCAAGGTGGAACCACGCATTTCAGATCGGTTTCCGGCGCTCTCATCGTGCCGTCGGGTTCTATGGAAGGTAGGGCAGTATGAGGTTCGGTCTCGGGACGAAGCCACATCACCGCCGGAATTGGCGTCGGCTCTGGCGGTATTGCCGGTGCGGCCTCCGCTGGCGGTGCCCGGACTCGGTAGACCTGGTTCCGATGCCGTACGCGCCGACGGTGCCGCCGTTGACCGGGGCGGCGTACCGGGCCGTTCTCCGGACTGAAACTCCGGTGCCAGTGGACCGGGACGCATTACCCTCGCCCGCCCGGTTCCGGGCGAACAACCGCCGACTCGGCTGGGACACGCCGTCCCGCTCCTATCGGCGAAACGGCCGCACGGGCGTACTGACCTCGGGACAGGCTGGGCGTGCCCGGCACCGGGAGCGGGTGTGACCGGTGATCGGGCCGCAGGAGCGTTGGTACCGCGCCATGCGGCGGATGCGACGCCGGTACCCGACCGGCCGGCACCTCCCAGCGCAGGCGTACCGCTGCCAGACCTGCTCCGATCCCTGGCCATGCGCGCCGGCCCGGCTGTCCCTGCTGATCGGCTTCCGGGGTGACCGGACGGGACTGATGATGTATCTCGCCGCACACCTTGCCCGCGCCCTGGAAGCGCTGCCCGACACGCATCCGGCGCTGATCACCGGCCAGATCCTCTACTGGGTTCCCCGCCGCCGCTGACCGCCTCGTCACCCGACCGGCCCGCCCCGGTCCGCCGCCTTCCCCTCCGGCGAACCGGGGCGGGCCCTGGCTATCGCAGGCGCCGACAGGCGTTAGGTACGCGGTTTCGCTCACATCCGCTCCGGTGCCGCGATGCCGAGCAGGTGCAGGCCCTGCCGGAGTACCCGGGCGGTGAGGTCGCAGAGGACGAGCCGGCTCTCCCGGACGGCCGGCTCGGCCCGGAGCACCGGACAGTGCTCGAAGAAGCCACTGAACGCGACCGCGACCCCGTAGAGGTGGCCGGCGAGGCGGTGGAACTCCAGGGTCCGTTCCACGGCGCCGACGACCGCGCCGAAGTCGAGCAGTTCGAGCGCGAGCGCCCGCTCGGCCGGCTCGACGATCGAGATCGGTACGCCCTCCGGCGCCGCCCGGCCGGCCCACCGGAAGATGGACCGGATCCGGGCGTGCGCGTACTGGAGGTACGGGGCGGTGTTGCCGTGCAGTGCGAGCATCCGATCCCAGTCGAAGACGTAGTCCCGGGTCCGGTCGGCGGAGAGGTCGGCATACTTGACGGCCCCGATGCCGATCGCCCGGGCCACTTCGGCGACCGCCGCCGGGTCCAGGCCCGGGTTCTTCTGCCGGGCCAGCGCCGCCGCCCGGGCCACCGCCTCGTCGAGCAGGTCCACCAGCTTCACCGAGTCACCGGCCCGGCTGGCCAACTTCCGGCCGTCCGGGCCGAGGACCAGCCCGAAGCCGACGTGTGCGGCCCGGGCCGGTGGTTGCAGCCAGCCCGCCTGCCGGGCGACCGCGTACACCATCTCGAAGTGTTGCCGCTGCGGCAGGCCGACGACGTAGAGCAGCCGGGTGGCGCCGAGTTCCCGGGTCCGGTACCGGAGCGCGGCGAGGTCGGTGGCGGCGTAGCCGTACCCGCCGTCCCGCTTGCGCACGATGAGCGGCACCGGCTCGCCGCCCCGGCCGGGGAAGCCGGGCGGGAAGGCGCAGGCCGCGTCGCCGCTCTCGACGAGCAGGCCGAGCTGGTCCAGTTCGTCGGTGACCGGGCCGAGCATCGGGTTGTAGTGGCTCTCGCCGACGAAGTCCGCGCGGGTCAGCAGCACGTCGAGCCGGTCGTAGACGGCCAGGAAGTACGACTCCGACTCGGCGACCAGCAGCCGCCACAGCCGCAGCGTCGACTCGTCCCCGCCCTGGAGCGCGACCACCCGCTCCCGGGCCCGCCGCCGGAACGCCTCGTCGGCGTCGAACTTGGCCCGGGCATCCTTGTAGAACGAGTCCAGGTCACCGATCGACAGCCCGGACGCGGCGGTGGACCCGCCGAGGTCGGCCAGGTGCTCGATCAGCATCCCGAACGGGGTACCCCAGTCGCCCAGGTGGTTGGCCCGGACGACCCGGTGCCCGAGCCACTCCAGCAGCCGGGCGGTGGCGTCGCCGATGATGGTCGAGCGGAGGTGGCCGACGTGCATCTCCTTGGCCACGTTCGGCGCCGAGTAGTCCACCACCACCGTCTCCGGGGTGGTCGCGGTCGGCACGCCGAGCCGGGGATCGGCGGCCATCCTCGACAGCAGCGTGCCGAGCAGGTCGTCCGCCACCGTCAGGTTGACGAATCCGGGACCGGAGACCGACACCGACGAGCAGAGGTCGGCCAGCGCGGCCCGCTCGACCACCTCGGCGGCGATCTCCCGGGGTGGCCGGCCGAGCCGGCGGGCCAGCGACAGTGCCGCCTCGGCCTGGAAGTCGGCGTGCCGGGAGCGCCGGACCACCGGATCCACCGGGCCGCCGGACACCGCCGCGAACGACCGCGCCAGCCGGTCGGTGAGCAGACTTTCGAGATTCATCCCAGGTACGTCTCTCTCGCTCCGATCCGTTGCCGGACCGATGGGGCGGAGCGGACTGATCGACGTACCGGAGTACCGGCGGATCGGTCCGCCGGTCGTGAACAGGGCTGGTCAGCTCAGGCGGCCTCGGCGGGCTCGGGAACGAGCCACCAAACGCCGTCGGTCCAGGGCCGGGGACGACCCGGGCGAGGGCACCAGCCGACCGGAGAGGTCGGGGTACGCCGAAGCGGCAGGACTGGCCACGGGGGCAGGTTAGCCGGAATGCCGGTCCCGACGCACGGGGTTTCCAGGGTCCGGCGGTGGGTTTCGTTCCGCCCGCTGCTCCGGTGTCAAAGCCACATGCCAGAGTCAACTGACCTGTTGCGTCTGGAGGCGTAGGGCACCGGTCGTGTGGTTGCGGCCGTTTTCGCCGACCGACTTCACCAGGGGAGAGGTGAGCAGGAAGGCCAACGCCTGCCGATCAACCACCATCGTGAGTTGCGGATAGAGCCGGAACCGCGTCTTCACCTTGGCGCCGTCGTAGGGCTTCAGCGCCTGGATGAGTTCGTCCTGCGCCTGGGCGATGGCCCGCAACCGGCGTTCGTCGTCCGATGGCGGGGGAGTCTGGCCGTCCGGCCACTGCAGAGTGACGATGACTCCCAGCGTGCCGCCTTCGGGCACCTTCGCCAGCAATGGATGGCTCGGACTCGGCGTGCCCGACGACGCACCCGTGACCGGCCCGGCGGTGGGCGGGGCGCCGTCCGAGCAGCCTGCGGCTGCCAAAGCCGGGGTCAGCAGAAACAGGACGGCCACCAGGTATCGTCGCGCCACCCGATCCTCCTTCGAAGAGTGATGCCCCACTGGGACGCTGCCAACATCTCCAAGGTTCCCGCCCACCAGCACATGCCGCGTCGCCTGCTCGTTCGGGAAATGCCCACGAGCCCGGACGGCTTTGCGGGATACGGTCTGACACTCTCGATCGCGTTCGTGGGACCAGGCCCAGACCGGTCCTTGGCACAGCGGATCCCGTCCTCGACGCGGGCCTGTGCGCGGTGGCGGGCCTCCGGCTAGCCTCGCCGGCATGTCCGCATCGCCCGAACGCCGGCCGGCGACCCTCGACGATCCGCCGGTCGATGTCACCGACCCGCACGAACTGCTGCTGCGTTACCTGGACTGGTACCGGGAGGCGCTGCTGCGCAAGCTCGACGGCCTCACCGAGCCGGAACTCCGCGCCCCGGTCGAGCCGCTCGGCTGGTCGCCACTCGGACTGGTCAAGCATCTCGGCTGGGTGGAGCGGCGGTGGATGCGCTGGGGGTTCGCCGCCGAGGACGTGCTGGCGTACCCGTCCGAGGACGACGAGGCGGAGTGGCGGGTACCGGCCGACGAGTCCGTCGAGGACGTGCTGGCGGCCTACCACGACGAGGTACGCCGGTCCCGGGCGCTCGCCGCCTCCGCCGACCTGGCCGAGCCGGCCCGGCTCGGCGGGCGGTTCCGCACCGCCGCACAGGCGCCGTCGCTCGGCCGCATCCTCTTCCACCTGTTCCAGGAGTACGCCCGGCACGTCGGCCACCTCGACATCGCCCGGGAACTGCTCGACGGTACGGTCGGCGAGTAGCCGCCGATCAGCCAGCCTTCCAGCACCGCTCCGAACCGCCTTGAGAGTTCTGGCAACCCCTGGACATATCCTGGGCGGATGCGCGTGGCAACCCTCAACCCGGCGCGCCGGACTCCGGGCGGCGGGACGGCGCGGTGAGCCGGCCGGAGCGGAGACTGCGTCCCGTCGATCTGGCCCGGCTGGCCGGCATCTCCACCCAGCAGGTGCGCAACTATCTCGACGCCGGGGTCCTGCCACCGGCGCCCCGGAGCGCCTCGGGATACCGCCAGTTCGACGAGCGGCACCGCCGGGCGCTGCTGACGTACCGGGCACTGGCCCGGGGGTACGGCTGGGAGACGGCTCGCTCGATCATGCACGCGGTGCACGCCGGGGACCTGCCGTCCGCGCTCGCGCTGGTCGACGCCAGTCATGCCGGGCTGCACGAGGAACGCCGCTCGCTCGCCGAGACCGCTGCGGCGCTGGAGGCGGTCGCCGAGCAGGAGACCGAGTCGCCGAGCATGCCCCGGCTGACGCTGCGGATCGGCGAGTTGGCGGCCCGGCTGGGCGTGCGTACGTCGGCGCTGCGGGTCTGGGAGGCCGCCGGACTGCTGATACCGGAGCGGGAACGGGGCACCGGGTACCGCCGGTTCGGCCCGGCCGAGATCCGGGACGCCCAGATGATCAGCATGCTCCGGCGGAGCCGCTACCTGCTGCCGCAGATCCAGCCGATCCTCGACGGTCTGCGCCGCACCGGGAGTACTGCCGCGCTCCGGGCCGCCGTGGCGCGGCGTCGGCTGGAGCTGACCGAGCGGGCCACCGCGATGCTCGAAGGGTCCAGCCGGCTGCACGACTACCTGAGCACCGCACCGGGCGAGGGAGACGGCGGGCGGTGACCCGCCGACCACCCGAGCAGTGGGCCGGGCGAGGGAGACGGCGAGCGGTGACCCGTCGGCCGGTACCGGAGGGTTAGGCTGCCGGGCGTGGAATCCGTGCCGTTCCTCCTCGCCGGCCGGCCGGCCCGGGGCGCCGATCCGCTCGTGGTCCGGCATCCGTACGACGGTCGCGAGGTCGGCCGGACCAGCCACGCCGATCCGCAGCAGGTCGAGGCGGCGGTCGCCGCCGCCGCTGCGGTGGCCGACCGGGCCGCCGCACTGCCGGCACACGTCCGGGCCGGAGCCCTGGACCACGTGTCGCGCCGGCTCGCCGAGCGGGCCGAGGAGGTCGCCCGGCTGATCACCGCCGAGAGCGGCAAGCCGGTCAGATGGGCAAGGGCCGAGGTGGCCCGCGCGGTCGCCACCTTCCGATGGGGCGCCGAGGAGGCCCGGCGCTGGTCCGGCGAGATGCAGCGGCTGGACACCGAGCCGACCGGGGAGGGGCGGATCGCCCTGGTACGCCGGCTGCCCCGGGGACCGGTGCTCGGCATCACCCCGTTCAACTTCCCGCTGAACCTGGTCGCCCACAAGGTCGCCCCCGCGCTCGCGGTCGGGGCGCCGATCGTGGTCAAGCCGGCCCCGGCAACCCCGCTGACCGCATTGCTCCTCGGCGAGCTGCTGGCCGAGGTGACCGAGCCGGACGGGCCGGGGAGCGGCCTGCCGGCCGGGATGTGCTCGGTGCTGCCGCTGCCGAACGACCGGGCCGGCGAACTGGTCCGGGATCCCCGGCTGCCGGTGGTGTCGTTCACCGGTTCCGGGCCGGTCGGCTCGGCGATCCGGCAGGCGGTGCCGGGCAAGCACGTCACGCTGGAGCTGGGCGGCAACGCCGCCGCGGTGGTCTGCGCGGACTGGGCCGGCGCCGACGACTTCGACCACGCCGCGCGGCGGATCGCCGCCTTCGGCAACTACCAGGCCGGGCAGAGCTGCATCGCGGTGCAGCGGGTCTTCGTGCACGAGTGGCTGCTCGACGGCTTCCTGCCCCGGCTGGTCGCGGCGGTCGCCGCACTGCAAACCGGTGATCCGTACGACGAGGCGACCGACGTCGGGCCGCTGATCGACGAGGCCGCCGCCCGGCGCGTGGAGAGCTGGGTCGACGAGGCGGTGGCGGCCGGGGCCACCGTCGAGCTGGGCGGTCGTCGCGAGGGCCCGAACTACACCCCTACGGTGCTGACCGGGGTGCCGCCGCAGTGCCGGGTCAACACCGAGGAGGTCTTCGGGCCGGTCCTGGTGGTGGCGCCGGTGCCGGACGACGCGGCCGGGTTCGCCGCCGTCAACGACTCGGCGTACGGGTTGCAGGCCGGGATCTTCACGCACAGCCTCCAGACCGCGTTCGCCGCGTACCGGACGCTCCGGGTCGGCGGCGTGATCGTCGGCGACGTGCCGTCGTACCGGGCCGACCAGATGCCGTACGGCGGGGTGAAGGGCAGCGGCGTCGGCCGGGAGGGGGTACGCAGCGCGATGGAGGACTACACCGAGCCCCGGGTGATGGTGCTGAGCGGGATCGAGTGGTAGCCCGACCGCCGGAGCTGTGCACCGTCTCCGCCACGATCGAGACCCCGGGTACGGTCGCCGAGGCGGAGGCGGTGCAGGACCGGCTGCGCCCGCTGGTCGACCTGGCCGGGCCGGGGCCGACCGCCCCCCGCACGGTGGCCGGGCTCGACGTGGCGTACGCCGAGGACGGCGACCGGCTCGCCGCCGCGGTGACCGTGCTGGACCCGACCACCCTGGCCGTACTCGACACGGCGGTGGTCACCGGCCGGGCCGCCTTCGACTACGTACCCGGGCTGTTCGCCTTCCGGGAGCTGCCTGCCCTGCTCGCCGCGCTCGCCCGGCTGACCGTCGAGCCGGAGCTGCTGGTCTGCGACGGGCACGGGCTCGCCCACCCGCGCCGGTTCGGGCTCGCCTGCCACCTGGGCGTGCTCACCGACCGTCCGGCGATCGGCGTCGGCAAGACCCCGCTGGTCGGGACGTGGGCCGGGCCGGAGCGGCGGCGCGGGTCCTGGGCGCCGCTGGTCGACGGCACGGAGCAGGTCGGCCGGGTGCTGCGTACCCAGGACGGCGTCAAACCGGTCTTCGTCTCGGTCGGGCACCGGATGGACCTGGACAATGCCTGCACCCAGGTGCTCCGGCTCACCCCGCGCTACCGGTTGCCGGAGACGACCCGGCAGGCCGACCGGCTCTGCCGGGCCGAACTACGCAAATTCGCCGGGGTGTAACGGCGGGAGCCATCCGGACGCTTCTGGTCGCAGAAAGGTTACTTCCGGCCAGGCCGGAGGATTCGGCGCGGCGCTGGCCGGGCATGAGAGAAGGCGGCTGCCGGTCCAGCGGTAGCCTGTGCCCGGATCTTGGACTGCGACGAGCGAGGTAATCATGTCGGTACGGCGTGGCGCGACCTGGCTGGGAACCGTCGGCCTGCTGGTCGGCACGACGGTGTCATTCGCCGCCGCCCCGGCCGTGGCCGAGGGCGAGTCGGTACGCCTCCGCGCGCCGAACTCGATCAGCGCGGGCGGTTCGCCAGCGTCGGTGACGGTGAATGTCTCGATGCGCAGCGGCGGCTGCGTCAGCGTCCGTACCGGGCTCGCGGTACACCTGCCGGGGCTGACCGCCGACCGGGTCGAGGTGCGGGTCGCCGACGACGGTCGCTGGCGCCCGGTCTCGGTATCCGACGCCGCGAACGGGCTGGTCGTCACGGGGCGTACCGCACCGGGCAAGCCCGAACTCTGCGCGAGGAAGAGCGTCTCCAGCCGCTACCAGGTGAACCTGGCCGAAGGCGCGCCCGCCGGCCGGGTGACCCTGCTGGCCGAGGCGTACACGGCGGGCGGCCGGCTGCTCGGCCGGGCCACCGACTCGGCCCGGATGACCGGCCGGACCGGGAAGGCCCCGGGTTCGGCGCGTACCCCCGCCTTGGTGATCCCGTCGGCCACCGCACAGGCCACCGAGGAGCCGGCCGCGGAGGCGACCCAGGACGTGGCCGGCGCCCTGCCGACGCAGCCGGTCGCCGCCGAGGAGTCCGCCGGGTCGTCGCTCGGGCTGGGTGGCATGGTGATGCTGGTCGGCGTGGTGATGGTGGGGGTCGGGATCGCCCTCATGGTGCTGCTGATCCGGCGTGGTCGGGCGGAGCGGCGCCGAGCGGCCGGGGCGCCGGCGGCCGGTACGGATCCGACCGCCCGGATCATCCTGCTCGGTGCGGAGCCGACCACCCGGATCGGGCCGGCCGGTGCGGAGCCGACGGCCCGGATCGCGCCGGTGGGTCCGGTCTTCCGTAGCGCTGCGGGGATGCCCGGCGCCGGTCCGGTCGGCTCGGCCGGTGCGGAGCCGACGGCCCGGATCGCGCCGGTGGGTCCGGTCTTCCGTAGCGCTGCGGGGATGCCCGGCGCCGGTCCGGTCAGCCCGGTCGGACCGTTGCCGGGCGCCGGTCCGGTCGACGGGGTCGGGCCGGAGCGCGGCGGGCGGCCGGGGGTACCACCGGTCGTGGGTGACCAGACGCTGATCCTGCCCGCCGCCGGCTCGCCGACGCCGCGCCCGGCCGGAACGACGTCGCCCCGGCAGCCCGGGACGGTCCCGCCGCACACCACGCCGCCGCACGCGCCGGCCCGGGCCGGCTCCGTGCCCCCCGGCGACGTGCCGCCGGCCCAGCCGGGTGCCGCGCGGCCCCGACCGGCCGGAACGGCACCTCCGGAGCAGCCCTCGGCCGGTGGACCGGACGCCACCCTGATCCTGCCGCCGGCCCGGCGGCCTCAGCAGTAGCCCGGAGGCTTCAGCAGTAGCCCGGACCGCCGTCCGGCCGGGCGTGTCGGGGTCGCCACGGCACGCCGAGCCGGGCGGACGGCACCTGTTCGCCGCCGGCAGATCGCCTTGGGGCGGGGCGTGGCGTCCGGCTCCGATACGCTCAGGCCGTTGACTGAGTGTCCGGCTGAGGGGCGAGATCTTGTCTGATTTGTCCGCTATCGTCAAGGCGTACGACGTCCGGGGTACCGTTCCCGATCAGTGGGACGAGCGGGCCGCCGAGGCGTTGGGCGCGGCCTTCGCGCAGCTTCTCCGTACCTCCGGAGAGCCGGCCGGGACCGTAGCCGTCGCCCACGACATGCGGGAGTCCTCGCCGGGCCTCGCCACCGCCTTCACCGAAGGAATCCGCTCCGAGGGGCTCGGCGTGCTCCACCTCGGCCTCGGCAGCACCGATTTGCTCTACTACGCCTCCGGCAGCCTCGGCCTGCCCGGCGCGATGTTCACCGCCAGCCACAACCCGGCCGCCTACAACGGCATCAAGATGTGCCGGTCCGGGGCCAAGCCGATCGGCCAGGACACCGGGCTGGCCGAGCTGCGTGACCGGGCCCAGGCGCTGCTGGACAAGGGCGAGCCGCGGCCGGCGGACGAGCCGCTGCCGCCGATCGAGCACCGGGACCTGCTGCCCGCGTACGCCGCCCACCTGCGCACCCTGGTCGACCTGACCGGGATCCGTCCGCTCAAGGTGGTGATCGACGCGGGCAACGGCATGGGCGGGTACACCGTACCGGCCGTGCTCGGCGACGCCGTCCTGCCGGCGCTGCCGCTGTCGATCGTGCCGCTCTACTTCGAACTCGACGGCTCGTTCCCCAACCACGAGGCCAACCCGCTGGACCCGGCGAACCTGGTCGACCTCCAGGCGGCCGTACGCGAGCACGGTGCCGACCTCGGGCTCGCCTTCGACGGCGACGCGGACCGCTGCTTCGTGGTCGACGAGCGGGGCGAGCCGGTCTCGCCGTCGGCGATCACCGCCCTGGTGGCAGTACGCGAGCTGGCCAAGCATCCCGGCGCGGCGATCATCCACAACCTGATCACGTCGAGCGCGGTGCCGGAGATCGTCCGGGAGCACGGCGGCGAGCCGGTGCGCAGCCGGGTCGGGCACTCCTTCATCAAGGCCGACATGGCCCGCACCAACGCGGCCTTCGGCGGCGAGCACTCGGCGCACTACTACTTCCGGGACTTCTGGTTCGCCGACACCGGGATGCTCGCCGCGATGCACCTGCTGGCGGCCCTGGGCGAGCAGGACGGCCCGCTCTCCGACCTGGCCCGGGCGTACGCGCGGTACGCCGCCTCCGGCGAGATCAACTCGACGGTACCGGACCAGCGGGCCAAGCTCGCCGAGGTCCGGTCGGCCTACCCGGACGCCGAGGCCGACGAGTTGGACGGGCTCACCCTGCGCTTCCCCGACGGCGCCTGGGTCAACCTGCGCCCGTCCAACACCGAGCCGCTGCTCCGGTTGAACGTCGAGGCGCCCACTCCGGACCGGATGGTGGCACTCCGCGACGAGGTGCTCGGACTGGTTCGCCGATAAGATCCATCGCGCTGGTCGGAGACCCGCCGTACCCGACCTACCGCACGAGGAGTGGAAGGAGCCGCACGGTGGCCCTCGACCCGCAGTTGCTGGAGATCCTGGCCTGCCCGGACACCCATCACGCACCGCTGGACTACGATCCGGCGGCGCAGACCCTGACCTGCACCGAGTGCGCGCGGATCTTCGAGGTGCGCGACGACGTGCCGGTGCTGCTGCTGGACGAGGCGCGCGGCGGCCCGGTGGCCGGCTCGGACGCGACCCCCGGCGGCACTACGGACCAGCGATGATGGACGGCACGGCCGGTCTGCGCGGTCGCCCGGTCGCCGACGAGGCGCTGCTCGACGACGTCGCCGCGATGGACAAGAACGACCCCGGCGGAATGCTCCGGCACACCGCCGCCGCAGGTGCGCAGGTGCGGGAGACCGCCGCGCTGGCCGCCGAGGCCAACCTCGGGGTGCTGGCCGACGAGGGGCGCCCCCGGGCGGTCGTGATCGCCGGCATCGGCACCGCCGCGCGTACCGGTGAGGTGCTGGCCACCGTCGCCGGCCCGCGCTGCCCGGTCCCGGTGATCCAGCACCGCAGTGCCGGGGTGCCCGGCTGGGTGGGCGCCGCGGACGTGGTCATCGCGGTGAGCGCCTCCGGACGCAGCCCCGAGGCGCTCGGCGCGGCCGAGGCCGCCGCCCGGCGCGGGGCCCGGCTGGTGGCGGTCGGCGCGCCGGACTCGCAGCTCCAGTCGGTGGCCGAAGGCGCCCGGGCGCCGTTCGTCCCGGTGCCCCGCCGGGCACCGGCCCGGGCCAGTCTCTGGGCGCTCACCGTGCCGGTGCTGCTCGCCGCCCGCGCGCTCGGCCTGGTCAAGGTGAACGAGGCGGACCTGGCCGAGACGGCGGCCCGGCTGGACGCGGACGCCGACCGGTGCCGCCCGTCCGCCGAGTCCTTCGTCAACCCGGCCAAGTCGCTGGCGCTGGGCCTGGCCGGATCGGTGCCGATCGTCTGGGGCTCGTCGCCGCTGGCCACGGTCGCGGCCCGGCGGTTCGGCGACACCCTCTCGGCGAACGCCCGCTACCCGGTGGTGGCCGGCGCGCTCGGCGAGGCGGGGCGGGGCCGGGTCGGCCTGCTCGACGGCGTGTTCGGCGGGCTCGGCGAGTCCAGCCGGGACATCTTCGCCGACCCGGAGGACGAGGCGACCGGCACCCGGCTGCGGCTGGTGCTGCTCCGCGACGGCGGTCTGAACGCCGACGACGACACCGACGAGCCGCTGGTGGTGGAGGAGCGGCGGGCCGAGGCCGTGCAGACCCTCGCCGAGCGGCGCGGGGTGCGCTGCGACGTGGTGACCGCCGAGGGCGGATCCGCGCTGGAGCGGCTCGCCTCGCTGACCGCGGTGCCCGACTTCGCCTCGATCTACCTGGCGCTGGCGCACGGCCTGGACCCGATGGCCGTACCGGCGATCACCGAGATGAAGGAGCTTTCCAACCCGTGACCGAGCAGATCACCCGGACCGGGGCCACCGTGGCCCAGGCTCCGGCCGACACGGTGGAGGACCGGTCGTGAGCGCGAGTGGCGGCACCAGGGCGATCGTCGCGGCCCTGCTGGCCAACCTGGGCATCGCGGTCACCAAGTTCGTCGCGTTCGGGCTGAGCGGCTCGTCGTCGATGCTCGCCGAGTCGATCCACTCGGTGGCCGACTCCGGCAACCAGGCGCTGCTGCTGCTCGGCGGGCGCCGGGCGACCCGCAAGGCCACCCCGCAACACCCCTTCGGGTACGGCCGGGAGCGCTACATCTACGCGTTCATCGTCTCCATCGTGCTGTTCAGCGTCGGTGGTCTCTTCGCGCTCTACGAGGCGTACCACAAGTACCACGAGCAGACTGGCCCGAAGGGTCCGCACGGCATCGAGAGCTGGCAGTGGTTGCCGGTGGTCGTACTGGTGATCGCGATCATCCTGGAGTCGTTCTCGTTCCGGACCGCGATCGTCGAGTCGAACGCGGTCCGGGGCAAGGCGTCCTGGCGGGAGTTCGTCCGCCGGGCGAAGGCCCCGGAGCTGCCGGTGGTGCTGCTGGAGGACCTGGGCGCGCTGCTCGGCCTGGTCTTCGCCCTGATCGGCGTCTCGATGACCCTGGTCACCGACGACGGCCGCTGGGACGCGGCCGGCACCGCGGCGATCGGCATCCTGCTGGTGACCATCGCGGTCATCCTGGCGCTGGAGACCAAGAGCCTGCTGGTCGGCGAGGGCGCCAGCGAGGAGGACGTCCAGCGGATCGAGCAGGCGATCACCGAAGGCTCCGAGGTCGAGCGGATCATCCACATGAAGACCCTGCACCTGGGCCCGGAGGAGCTGCTGGTCGCGGCGAAGGTCGCGGTGCGGCCGTACGCCACGGCGGCCGAGCTGGCCGAGGGGATCAACTCGGTCGAGGCGCGGATCCGGAACTCCGTACCGATCGCCCGGGTGATCTACCTGGAGCCGGACATCTACCGCAACGCGGAGCAGCCCGCGGACGGGGTACCGGAACTCAAGGAGGGCTGAGCGGTGGAGCCGCTGCACGGTCGGATCCGCGACTACGCATGGGGGTCGCGGACCGTCCTCGCCCAGTTGCAGGGCCGTCCGGTGCCGAGCGAGGGCCCGGAGGCGGAGCTGTGGCTGGGTGCCCATCCCGGCGACCCGAGCACGCTGCTCCGGGGCGGGGCGCCGCTGAGCCTGGTCGACGCGTTCGCCGAGGATCCGGGGCGCTGGCTCGGCGCCGACGTGATCGACCGGTTCGGCCAGCGGCTGCCGTTCCTGCTCAAGGTGCTGGCCCCGGAGGCGCCGCTGTCGTTGCAGGCGCACCCGGACGCCGAGCAGGCCCGGGCCGGGTACGCGGCCGAGACGACCGACCCCGAGCTGACCCACCGCAACTACGTCGACCCGTACCACAAGCCGGAGATGCTGGTTGCGGTCTCGCCGTTCCAGGCGCTGTGCGGGTTCCGCGATCCGAAGAGCTCGGCGGACCTGCTCGACGCGTTCGGGGTGGCCGCGCTCGACCCGGTGGTCGCCGCGCTGCGGACCGGCACGGACGGGCTGCCGGACGCGGTGCGTACCCTGCTCACCTGGCCGTCGTCGGAGCGGGCCGCGCTGGTCTCGGCGGTGGTCGCGGCGGAGGTCGGCGAGCAGTTCGCCGCCTCGGCCGAGCTGGCCCGCGAGCTGGCCCGGCGCTATCCGGCGGATCCGGGGGTGCTGGTCGCGCTGCTGCTCAACCACGTCAGCCTGGCCCCGGGCGAGGCGATCTGGATGCCGGCCGGCAACCTGCACGCCTACCTCCACGGCGCCGGGGTGGAGATCCTGGCGGCCAGCGACAACGTGCTGCGCGGCGGACTGACCCCGAAGCACGTGGACGTGCGGGAGCTGCTCCGGGTACTCCGCTTCGAGGTGCTGGCCGACCCGGTGATCAGTCCGGCTCCGGTGGCTCCGGGCGTGGTCACCTGGCCGGTACCGGTGGACGACTTCGCCCTGCACGGCGTACGCCTCGACGAGCGGGTCGGGTCGGCCCGGCTCGACCTCCGGGGCCCCCGGATCGCGCTCTGCCTGGCCGGCGAGGTCACCGTGGCGGACGGCGCCGGGTCGGCGCTGCTCGGGCCGGGTGCGGCGGCGATCGGCCGGGCCGACGGCGGTCCGCTGACCGTCAGCGGCGACGGGGAACTCTACGTCGCCTCGGTCGGACTCTCCTGAGTCGTCCGGCTTACCCGAGCTCTCCGACCCTGCGCTTCGCCCGGTCGCCGGAACCTGCGCCACACCCTGGTCGACGGAATGCGAGTCCGCACGAAACGGAAATTTGCGGATCGGCTTGACACCCTTCTTGCTCAGTGTGACGCTATGAGTACGCAGCGTTATCGCGACGCAGGTCCGAGACACGCGCGGGGGAACCAAACCGGGGGGATGCGCGGGGCGGCCGGAGACTGGGTGGAAGTGCGCCCGGACCGACCGCCCCGCGCGCTGTCCGCCGTCACCCGAGGATGTCCCGCCCGGTTCGGGCAGCCGTCGGGCCGACCCGTACTGTCCGGTTTGCGACCCGACCGGAGTCCGCCGCGGTACGGCCGGGGCGTAACGTGGAGGGTCGGCCGCAGACCGTACGACAGGAGCCTTCATGACCAGCACTCTCCCGGCACCGGCGGGTGGTTCGTCCGCCGCGCCCCGGCCCGGCACTGTCGCCGAGGGCGACTACAAGGTGGCGGACCTCTCCCTCGCCGAGTTCGGGCGCAAAGAGATCCGACTCGCCGAGCACGAGATGCCCGGCCTGATGTCGATCCGTCGCGAATACGCCGCCGAGCAGCCGCTGCGCGGTGCCCGGATCACCGGCTCGCTGCACATGACGATCCAGACCGCGGTGCTCATCGAGACCCTGGTGGCGCTCGGCGCCCAGGTCCGGTGGGCCTCGTGCAACATCTTCTCCACCCAGGACCACGCGGCCGCCGCCATCGTGGTCGGGCCGGACGGCACCCCCGACGCCCCGTCCGGGGTACCGGTCTACGCCTGGAAGGGCGAGTCGCTCGAAGAGTACTGGTGGTGCACCGAGCAGGTGCTGCTCTGGCCGGACGGCCAGGGGCCGAACATGATCCTCGACGACGGTGGTGACGCCACCCTGCTGGTGCACCGGGGCGCCCAGTTCGAGGGCGCCGGCGCGGTGCCTGCGGTGGAGAGCGCCGACTCCGAGGAGTACGCGGTCATCCTCAACCTGCTGCACCGCTCGCTCGCCGAGGACGACCGGCGCTGGACCCGGGTCGCCGCCGGCATCAAGGGCGTGACCGAGGAGACCACCACCGGCGTGCACCGGCTCTACGAGATGCAGCAGAACGGCACACTGCTCTTCCCGGCCATCAACGTCAACGACTCGGTGACCAAGAGCAAGTTCGACAACAAGTACGGCTGCCGCCACTCGCTGATCGACGGCATCAACCGGGCCACCGACGTGCTGATCGGCGGCAAGACCGCGGTCGTGCTCGGCTACGGCGACGTCGGCAAGGGCTGCGCCGAGTCGCTGCGTGGCCAGGGCGCCCGGGTCATCGTCACCGAGGTCGACCCGATCTGCGCGCTCCAGGCCGCGATGGACGGCTACCAGGTCTCCACCCTGGACGACGTGGTCGAGACCGCCGACATCTTCATCACCGCGACCGGCTGCTTCGACGTCATCCGCAACGACCACATGGCCCGGATGAAGCACCAGGCGATCGTCGGCAACATCGGCCACTTCGACAACGAGATCGACATGGCCGGGCTGGCCAAGCGCTCCGATGTGCAGCGGATCAACATCAAGCCGCAGGTGGACGTCTGGCAGTTCGACGACGGCCACTCGATCATCGTGCTCTCCGAGGGCCGGCTGCTGAACCTCGGCAACGCCACCGGGCACCCGAGCTTCGTGATGTCGAACTCGTTCGCCAACCAGACGATCGCGCAGATCGAACTCTTCACCAAGACCGAGGAGTACCCGGTCGGCGTCTACACGCTGCCGAAGCACCTGGACGAGAAGGTCGCCCGGCTGCACCTGGACGCGCTCGGCGCCAAGCTGACCGAGCTGACCAAGGAGCAGGCCAGCTACCTCGGCATACCGGTCGAGGGCCCGTACAAGCCGGAGCACTACCGCTACTGAGAGACGTGACCGTCGAGCCCGGGCCGGCAGCCTGCCGGTCCGGGCTCGTTCGTTCGGCCGGTCCGGGCCGGGTCATCCGCGCCGGGGCCGGACCCAGGTCCACACGCAGTAGCCGAGCCAGGCGATCGCGACCGCCGTGGCAAGCGGCCGGAGCCGCAGCGCGTTCAGCGCGATCACCACCGCCAGGACCAGCAGCCAGGGCAGGAACGCCTTCACCGGGCCGACCCGTTCGGCGTGCCCGCACCGGCCGCCACGGGCCGCGCCATCGCGGGTTGCGGCACCGTTGACTGCGCCAGCGCCGGGGCCGACGGCCGGACCAGCGCGAACCCCGGAGCCTCGACGGCCGGCGCGGCGAGTTCCGGCCAGAGGGTCGAGGTCACCGATCGGGTACCCGCCAGCCGTTGCCGGGCCCGCATGTGCCGCTCGGCCAGTACGGCGGCCAGGTAGGCCCACTCGGGCAGCCCCGGCGGGGGCGGTGGGGAGGTCACCGCCGCCACCTCCGCCCAGAGGGACCGGGTCAGCCGCCGCCGGGCGTCCCGGGTCAGCGTCGAGGTGCGACTGAGCAGTTGGCGTACGGCCAGCGCCAGGCCGTCGTCCAGCCGGGTCAGGTCCAGGGTGGCCGCCCAGCCGGCCAGCGGCGGGACCATGGTCGGGACGTAGCCGGTGCCGGCCGGACTCCGGTCGTGGATGACCAGGGTGCCGGCGGCCAGGTCGCCGAGCCGCCGTCCCCGGGGGTCGGTGAGCATCACGGTCACCCCCACCGCCCAGGTCAGCAGCGGCAGCACCAGACCGGGCCACTCCACCGCCACGCCGACCAGGCTGCGGGTCAGCGCCTGTCGGAAGCCGACCCGGCCGCCGTCGGCGCGTACCACCCGCAGCCCGACGGCGAGCTTGCCGACCGTACGGCCGGAGTTCAGGGTCTCGCATGCCACCGGGTAGCCGACCAGGATCAGCACCACGCCGACGGTCTGCAACCCGCGCAGGGTCGCCCCGTCGAAGGCGCCGGGGCCGACGAACGAGGTGAGCAGGATTCCCGCCCCGATCACCAGGATCACCGCGAGGGTGACCTGGGCCAGGATGTCGATGAGCAGCGCCAGCACCCGGGAGCCGAGCCGGGCGGCCCGGATGTCCAACTCGACCGCTTCGCCGCTGACCAGTCCGGCGTCCGCACCGTATCCGCCGGGCGGTGCCGGCCGGCCCGGAACGAACCTCGGTGTTTGCGCTGTCACGTGGACAGTGAACACTATGGTCGCGAACCCTGGGGGACTGAGTTGGATCTCGACGCGTACGCGGCGGAGCACGACCGGGAATGGCGGCGGCTGGCCGAGCTGACCGGGCGGTACCGGCTCGGCGCCGACGAGGCCGACGAGCTGATCGCGCTCTACCAGCGGGTCGCCACGCACCTGTCGGTGGTACGCAGCCGGTCGCCCGATCCGGTGCTGGTCGCCCGGCTCTCCCAACTGGTGCTGGCCGCCCGGGGCCGGCTCGTCGGCCGGTCCGGCTTCTCCTGGGCCGCCGTCGGCCGGTTCTTCTCCACCGGCTTTCCGCTGGCCGTCTACCGGGCCTGGCCGTGGTGGACGGCGGTCGGCGTCGGGTTCGTCCTGGTCGCGGGCTTTCTGATGTACTGGACCGCCGCGCATCCGGAGACCGCCGCGGCGCTTATCGGCGAGGAGGCGGCGGCCGAGGCGTTCGAGGCCCGGTTCGTCGGCTATTACAGCGAATATTCCGCGCCGAGCTTCGCCTTCCAGTTGTGGACCCACAACGCCTGGATCGCCGCCCGCTGTCTGGCCTCCGGCATCCTGGTCCTGCCGGTGTTCTACCTGCTCTGGCAGAACGCCCTCAACATCGGCGTGACCGGCGGGGTGCTCGCCGCCTACGACCGTACCGATGTCTTCTTCAGCATGATCACACCGCACGGCCTGCTGGAGCTGACCGGCATCTTCGTGGCGGCCGGTGTCGGCCTGCGGATCGGCTGGGCCTGGATCGCGCCGCCGCCCGACCTGACCCGGGGCCAGGCGGTGGCCCGGGCCGGCCGTTCCGGCATCCTGGTCGCGGTCGGCCTGGTGGGGCTCTTCGCGGTCGCCGGCCTCATCGAGGCGTTCGTCACCCCGGCGGCGGTCCCCACCGGGGTCCGGGTCGGGATCGGCGTGCTCGCCTGGCTCGGCTTCCTCGGGTACGTCCTCTACTTCGGCCGCCGCGCGGCCGCCGCCGCCGAGGAACCCAGCCGGAGCTGAGGCGGACGGCGGGCTGGAGCCGAGCCGGATGGCGGGCCGGAGAGGCGGAGAGGCGGAGAGGCGGAGCTGAACCGGCGGGCAGGCCGGGTCGGAGATCCCACGTGATCAGGCAGAAGTTCCACTGCCTCGGGAGTGCGTCGAGGTCTTCGTCGGCACGTTCTCAGGATGCGGCGCTGTTCTGCCACTGTGCGGCCAGCGCCTCTGCCTTGGCCAAGAAGTCGTCTAGCTGCTGCTCGGATAACTCTTCATCGGAGACGAGCTTGAACAGGAGCTGTCCTTCGATTTCGGTGATCGTGCCGACGTCGAGTCGGTCGATAGTCTCCGCTACGCCCGGAGCATCCAGATCCAGCGTGGCGCAGATCAACGCCTCGGCTTCTTGGGCGGGGAGGTCGCGCCCCTCGGAAAGGAAGGTGCGAGCATCCGCGACGAATCGGATGATCTCGTCCATGTTCTTGCGTTGCCCGAATCGCCGTTGGACGGCGAGATTGAAGGCGAAACCAATGATTGCCGTCGGGGTTCCCTTGCCTTGGCTTTCAAACTCCGCCAGGAGCGCATCGTAGGATTCCCAATCCTGCTGGAGGATTGACTTAAGAAACCTCGTGTTGTCATCCATCGTCGTTGCCCTTCTGCTCTTTCCCCTGGTCTCGTTTCGCTCTGGCTTTGCTGCGGATTCTGGCTGCCACTTCGGCGCCCTTGATTCCCAGGAGTGCGACGGTGAACGCGGCGAGTAGGGTGTCTCCGGCGGCTGTGTCCTGGGTCTTCGCGGCCGTAATCGACGGTTGGGGTGACTTCGGGACCGCAACCCCGCCTGATCCGGCGGCGTCCTTGATGGCGGTCGCGATCTTCTTGGCGTGCTGTAGTCCGTCGTCGGCATTCCGGACCGTCGCCGTCCGGCCGAGCAGCTTCGAGGAGAGGGAGCCTTGTCCGGCAGCAGCGGCGAGAACTTGCTCGCCGGAGGCTTCGGCCTCGGGCGCCGAAGAGCGAGGTGGGACCGTGCCGGGTGAGATGATATTGACATAGGCGGTGAAGTGCTCGGCAGCCTCGGCGAGAAGCCGCGCCGTCTTCCCGGCTTTCTCCCCGGCGGTGCGGGAGTCGACGACCGCCTTACGCATCGACCTGTCGGCGGTGCCACGGGCGACCTCCGTGTAGGTGGCATGTGCCTTCTCGGCCTGCTCCTGTGCATGTTTAGCTGTCACAGCAGCCTGGTCGATCTGGCTCAGTACTGTGCGGAACTGAGCCACGACATCGCCCACGGAGGAGTCAGCCATCAGAGCTTCGACGCGTACTCGCTTGCGGCTTCGGCGCCGGATTGAAGCAGTTCGGCGACTCGGGGCGGTTCCTTCAACGCCTCTCTCAGCTTCTTCAAACCCACCTCGACCTCTTTGTGCGAACTGTCATGAGCCGTTGCATCGGCTAACGTCCGAGCTTGCTCGGCCCGGTCCCGGACCTCCTGTATCAGAGCCCTGCCGTTATTGGCTGCCTCGTTTGCTCGACTGATAGTTGCCTTCACCTGAGCAATGTCCACCGGGCTTGTCCCCCGAATCCACTATCGAGCTTGCTCAGCCGAGAACGCTCACGTACTGGCGAGCGGCGGCGGAGCTGCCCTGGATGAGGGTGGCCGCCTCGGTGAGGCGCAGCTTGCTCTGCTCCGCACGCTGGATCGCCTCGGCGATCATGGCATGGTTGGTGCCGGCGGCCACCGCGCGGAGACGGTTGAGTACCTGCTCGGTGTTCTCGATCGATGACCGAATCTGGTTGAGCGTCGTGTTGCCCTGTTCGGCGGCTTGAGCGAGTGCGGCTTTGACTTCCTCGATGCTGGCCATTCGGTCCTCCCCAACTACCGGATGTCCTGATGCGGCAGAGTCGCGACAGCGTGTCTCTATATCACGTCTGCGTGGCCGCTCGAACACTATCGGAGATAGTCCAGTCGCACAGCCCCGAGGCTGGCGGTGGACCCGAGGGAAGCGCGGAGTGCTAGATCTCGATGATCGGTTCGTCTTCGTCCTCGGGAAGCAACCACTTGTCGCGCGGCTCGACGAACGTCCCCTTGCCCTGATGGCGACGGACAAGTCGGCGGGCCTCAAGACGTACGAGCACCATCTTGATGGTTGTCGCGCCGACGCTGTAGCGCTTCGTCATCTCGGCGATCGACGGCAACTTGTCTCCAGGCTTCAGCTTCCCCTCAACGATCGCTGACGCGTAGGCGTTTGAGATCCGAACATAGTCCGGCTGTGTCGGCATGGGGCACTCCTTGCATGGCACCCCGATTTGATCACGAAGAGCGAGATCCCGACAAGCTTTCGTTGACATAGGCGCATAGGGCGCCTATGTTCAGTTTCCGAGCGCTCCTTGCATGGCACGCGGGGCGTTCACCTCCCGGTCGGGGCGGCCAGCCTGTACGGGTTGTCCGTCCCGGCCCCGGGTCACGCCCTGCTGTCGTACGGCGCCTCCGGCTGCGTCGGTGGGGCGGGGTGGCGCCGGCCTGAAAGCAACAGGGGATCCGGGCCGGTGTCACCCATCCACGTCCTGTTCCTGCTCCGGAAAGGTTGGTGGTGTCGTGCGGGTTCTCCTTCGGCGGCTGTTCCGGCGTGACCGGAGGCCGCCCCGGCGACTCGGCCGGTCGTACCGGTCGGCGGCGTATCGGCCGCTCCTGCCGTCGCAGGTCAGGTTGCGCCGGTTCACTCCGGTCGGCTTGACCGGGCGGGGAGTCGACCCGGTCGAGGTGACAGCCTTCCTCGACCAGGTCGCCGATGACCTGGCCAGGGCCTACGACGAACTCGCGACGGTGCGGGAGCAGAATGCCCGGATCAAGGACGCGTTGCGCCGGTGGCAGTCCCGGCAGGTGACGACGGCCCACGAGCTGGCGGGTCGCTGATGGCCGAGCGCTATGTCGTACACGTGCCCTTCACGGCGCCGGACCCGGACGCGGCCCGGCAGGCGGCCCGGATGCTGGCCCGGACTCTCGGTCGGCTGCCCGAGGTCGATCAGGCCGAGGCGACCGTCTCGGCCGAGGACGACCAGACGGTGCAGTCCCGCCTTTTCTGCGACCGGCTCCTCGCCGCCGGCAGACGCTGTGCGCTGCGCGCCGAACACGAGGTGCCGTGCGCGAGTCTGGAGCTGGACCGGTGACCGGGGCGATCGATCCCGGCGCCGGAAGCGGACCACCGGATCCCGGCGCCGGTCCGCCGGTGCTCGACTGTCCCGCCTGCGACCGGCTCACCTTCGTCCTCGCCGCCTGCCCCTGCACGAGCGGTGGTGATCGGCTGCTCGTCGACGTCGGGCAGTGGGGGAGCGGGGAGGCATACCAGGACTGTCAGCTCTGCCAGGGAGTCGGCACGCTGCCGCAGCCCTGCCACCGCTGCCGGCAGGCCGGGCGGCTGCGTGCCCAACTCGTGCTTACCCTGGCGAACGTCGACACCGGGGCGGTGGCCTCGGCGAACGTCGTACCCGGAGTGGTGGAACCGGCGCGGTGGCCGGGCGACGGAGGAAGCTGGCATCTGCCGCTGACGCCGCTGCTGCACGATCTGGCCGCCACTGTCGGTGCCGCCTCCTGGACCGAGGCGGGCAACCCGCCCAGGTCCCCGGACGGGCCGGTGGTGTTGCTGCCGTCCCGGTGGCGCCCGGACCTGCCACCGCAGACCCGGGCCGCACTGGAGGCGGAGGCGATCGCGTCGCACGGCCACGACGCCTGGCAGCTCTTCCTCGGCCGCAGCGCCGCCGAGCCGCCCCCCGACCCCGCCCGCGACCTGGCCCGGCGCTGCCGGCTCGCCGACCTGCTCCGCCTGGACCTGGTGCTGGAGGCCCGCCGCAGGCATCCCGCCGCCGACCTCACCTGGCATCTCCGCTACGAGGTGCCGGGCGGGCCGGTGCCGACCGACGCGCGCGGCGGCGCCGACGACCTGGCCGGGGCGATTGTCGCCACCGGCGACCTCGACGCGCTCTACGACCTTCAGGCGCGTGGCCGGGCCGCCCCGGCTCACTACCTGACCGGCGGCGACCGGCCGCCGGTCGACCCGCCGGCCGTCGACCTGGACCAGCTCGAACGGGGGATGCTCGCCGACTGCACCGACCTGCACACCGGCGTACCGACCGCCGGGGCGCAGGCGATCTGGCGCGACGGCCGCTGGTGGCACACCAGCCTCAGGGTCGCCGACACCGCCGAGACGTTCACCGAATCCGGCACCGGGCAGATCTACCGCCGGGAGACCAGCATCCTGCGGCGCGGCTGGCAGCCGCCGGCACCGTCCTGGCGGGGCCCACCCGTCCCGTACGTCGACTGCCCCGACTGTGACCCGCACAGCCGACTCCGCCGCTGTGACTGCCTCCTGCTCGCCGAGCGGGCCGACCCGGACTGCCCGAAATGCTCCGGCGCCGGCCGTAGCCCGTCGGCGCTGCCCTGCGACACCTGCCGGGACAGCCACCGCCTCTACCGGGATCTGACCGTCACACTCACCGACCTCGCCGGCCGGGTCACCCACCTGCACTGGCAGGTCGACCGGCACGGCTGGCGGGCCGGCGACCTCACCTGGCGCGGCGACGAGCACACCTGGCAGACCGGTGAGCAGGGCTGGCGGGCCGGCGAACGGCTCTCGGCGCCGCACGTCGCGACCCAACCCGGCGGCAAGCCGGTGCACCAGCTCCCCGACCCGTTCCGGCTGGCGACCTGGGCCGGCTTCTTCGGGGTACGCCCGGACGACCTCACCGAACTCGACGGCGGCGGCGAAGTCCGCCACGACCTGCGCAAGGGCATCGTCACCCTGCCGCACCCCGGCGCCGACCCGCTCACCGAATACCTGCACCAGGCGTCCCGGGGCCAGCCCGGCGCCCGGCTGTTCGTGCTGGCCCGCCGGCCCGACGTGCCACCCCTGGCCGACCTGATCCGACTCGTCCTCGGACTGCGCCTCACCGTCACGGTCACCCTCGTCGACCACGTCGACAACGCCGGAGACCTCCGACTCGTCCAGGGCGAAGGCTGGGACGTCAACATCGAACCACCAGGGCTACCAGTCGCCCCGGACACCCTGCCCGCCCGGCCCACCCCGGAGGCCGCGATCGGGTACTGCCTCGAACATCTCGAACTCGCCGTGGCCCGTCGTGTCCCCGACGATCCCACCCAACCGATCCCGGTGCCGCAGACCCCGGCCCCGGTCGCGGTCGACGATCCCGTACCGCTGATCCGCCGGCTCGCCCGACACCACGCCGGCCAGCCCGTCGCCGTGCACTACGACGGCCGCACCTGTCGACTCCTGCTCTGGGAGCGCGGCGGCGTACGCCAGCTCTGCACCGCGCCGACCTTCCCGACCGCCCTCACCGCCCTCGGCATCGACCCGCGCTGACCTCGGTAGGCGTCAGAGATCCGATGGCTTGTCCCAGGCCGCTCGGAGGGAGGAAGTCGGACCGACTTTCTTCATAGCTGGCCGAGGGCCTTGAGCCGGAGGTAGGTGTCGGCGACCATCGGCGCCAGCCGGTCGGCCGGGGCGTCGACCACGGTCACCCCGTGCCGGGCCAGCGCCGCGCGTACCCGGTCCCGGTCGGCCAGCGCCCGCCAGGCCGCGGCCGCCGCGTACACGTCCTGGACGGTCTCCGGCGACCGGGCGGTGAGGTCGGTCAGCACCGGGTCGTGCACCGACGCCACGATCACCCGGTGCCGGGTCGCCAGCCGGGGCAGCACCGGCAGCAGTCCCTCGCCGAGGGCGCCCGGTTCCAGGGCCGTGAAGAGCACCACCACGGACCGCCGGCGTTCCCGCCGGAGGATCTCCCCGGCGACCAGTTCGAAGTCGGTCTCCACCAGGGCCGGCTGGAGCGGGGCGAGCGCGTCGACCATCCGGGCCAGCAGCGTCGACTGGGCGCCCCCGGTCAGCGCGAGCCGGACGGCGCTGTCCACAGCCAGCAGGTCGACCCGGTCACCGGCCCGGGCGGCCAGTGCGGCCAGCAGCAGCGCGGCGTCGATGGCGCCGTCCAGCCGGGGCTCGTCGCCGACCCGTACCGCCGAGGTGCGCCCGGTGTCGAGTACGCAGACCACCCGCCGGTCGCGCTCCGGTCGCCAGGTCCGGACCAGTACGTCGGCCCGCCGGGCACTGGCCCGCCAGTCGACCGAGCGCACGTCGTCGCCGACCACGTACTCGCGCAGGGTGTCGAACTCGGTGCCCTGGCCCCGGCCCCGGGCCACCTCGGTGCCGTCGATGACCCGCAGCCGGGCCAGCTTCTCCAGCAGGTGCCGGCGGGACTCGAACCGGGGCAGCACCCGCAGAGTCCACTGTGGCGTCGGCGGCTGCTCCCTCCGCTGCCGGAACGCCAGCCCCAACGGCCCGTACGAGCGCAGGGTCAGCCGCAGCGCCGGCCGGTCGCCGCGTCGGGTCGGCGTCAGCCGGCTGGGCAGTTCCACCCGGGCACCGGGCTCGACCCGTACCGTCGGGGTGCCGGGAAAGTCGGGCCGGGCCCCGGCGGACGGCACCCAGGCATCCCGGACCAGCCCGCGCAGCGGCCGGGACGAGGTGTTGTGCAGCCGTACCGAGACGGTGGCGGTGTCGCCGAGCCGGACCGCCCGGTCGCCGTCCCGGCTCGCCTCGACCGCGCCCGGCGGGGCGGCCAGCCGCCAGTCCAGTACGGTCAGCGCCAGCACCAGCCCGGACATCAGCAGCACGCCCAGCCAGGGTGCGGGCCAGAGCGGCAGGGTCAGCGCGCCCGCACCGAGCAGGATCGCCGCCCGTCCCGTCATCGTGGCGTCGGCACGGTGCCGAGCACCGCGTCCAGCACCGACCGGGTGGTGACGCCCTCCAGTTCGGCCTCCGGCCGCAGCCGCAGCCGGTGCCGCAGCGTCGGCCGGGCGATCGCCTTGACGTCGTCCGGGGTGACGTGGTCGCGCCCGGCCAGCCAGGCCCAGGCCTTCGCGGTGACCAGCAGCGCGATGGCACCCCGGGGCGAGGCGCCGAGTTCCAGCGCGGGCGCCGCCCGGGTGGCCCGGCACAGGTCCACGATGTAGCCGAGCACGCTCTCGGCGACGCCGACCCGGCTGACCGCCGTGCGGGCCAGCGCCAGGTCGGCCGGGCTGGCCACCGGGCGTACCCCGGCGGCGGTCAGCTCGCGCGGGTCGAAGCCGGCGTGGTGCGCCCGGAGTACGCCCAGCTCCTCGTCCCGGTTCGGCAGCGGCATCGTCAGGTGCAGCAGGAACCGGTCGAGCTGCGCCTCGGGCAGCGGATAGGTGCCCTCGTACTCCACCGGGTTCTGGGTGGCGGCCACGATGAACGGGTCCGGCAGCGGGCGGCGGTTTCCCTCCACCGAGACCTGCCGCTCCTCCATCACCTCCAGCAGCGCGGCCTGGGTCTTCGGCGGCGTCCGGTTGATCTCGTCGGCGAGCAGCAGGTTGGTGAAGACCGGTCCCTCCCGGAAGGTGAAGGCGGCGGTGCGCGGGTCGAAGATGAGTGAGCCGGTGACGTCGCCGGGCATCAGGTCCGGGGTGAACTGGAGCCGCTTGGAGTCCAGGTCGAGTGCGGCTGCGATGGTGCGCACCAGCAGGGTCTTGGCCACCCCCGGTACGCCCTCCAGCAGCACGTGCCCCCGGCAGAGCAGGGCGATCACCATCCCGGTGACGACGGCGTCCTGCCCGACGACCGCCTTGGCGACCTCGGTGCGCAGCCGGTGCAGGGCGGCGCGGGCCTGGTCGGCCTCGACCGGGGTGCCGGCCTGGGCCGGCACCTGGTACGGCGCGGCGGCGTAGCGCGGGTCTGTGGTTCCGGCGGATCGGGTCACCAGGCTTCTCCTTCGCTGGGGCGGTCGTGCCGGGGCTGGCCGGGCGGGGCGGTGCCGGGGGAGGCGGCCAGGTCGTCGAGCGCCCGGGCCAGGTCGAGCAGCTCCTGGTTGGTCTCCGGGGCCGGCCCGTAGAGCAGGTCGTGCACCTCGGCCGGGCCCCGGCCGGTGCGCGCGGCGACGGCGGCGGCCAGTTCGTCCGGCCCGGCGTCGGGCGGTACGCCCCGGGACTGGGTCAGCCGGTGCAGCGCCGCCGCCCGCAGCGTCTCCGCCGCCGGCCCGTACGCCCGGGCCCGCTGGTAGAGCCGGCCACGGCCCAGCACCGTCTCGGCGGACGGAACGGTCACCGGCAGCGGCTCGGCGACCGGTGGCCCGAGCCGGCGGGCCCGCCAGAGCACCACCAGCAGCAGGGCCAGGGCGAGCTGCGCCAGCAGGGCCCAGAACCAGGGCGGGAAGGCGTCCCAGAGCGGGTTGCGCTGCTCCGGCGGGGCCGCCTGGTCGTCCTGCCCGGGTGCCGGCTGCGGCCGGCCGTCGTACTCCGGGGTGCCGTCGCCCTCCTCGGGCTCGCCGTCGGAGTACGTCCCGGAGTCGTCGGGCGCCGACGTCCACGGGTCCAGCTCGCCGTCCCGATGGTACGGCGGCGGTGGCTCCGGGCCGGCCAGGTCGAGCCAGACGACCCGGTCGTGGGTGCCGAGCAGCCCGGTGGCCAGGGCGGCGTTGCCCCGCTCGGCTATCCGGTCGTTCCGGAACGGGTCGCTGGCGCCGATCACGACGACCTCGCTGCCGCGCCGCTCCGTCCGGACCAGCCCGGCCGAGTAGCAGTAGTCGGTACTGTCGTCCAGCTCGGGCGGGCTGGCGTACCGCTGCAACAGCGCGGTGGCCCGCCCAGCCCTCGCCGCCTCGGGCAGCGCGCAGGGCCGGCCGTCGGCGTCGGCCTCGACCGCACCGGCGGCCCACCGCCGCCCGGCGACGGCCAGCGGCAGCTCGGCGCCGTCCAGCACCCGCTGCGGCGGGTCGACCAGCACCACCCGGGCACGGTCGGCGGGCTCGGCGAGGTACGGCAGGTACAGCGGGTGCACCAGCCCCGGCGAGGGGACGAAGAGGGTGAACCCCCGGCTGGTCGCCTGGATCAGGGCCTGGCGGGTACTGGTGAACCGTTCGATGGTGACGCCCTCGGCGCGCAGCCGGTCGGCGAGCCGGCTCCCGCCCTCGTCGTCGGCGTTGACCGGGGAGAGGAAGCCGGGGGAGCCGGGGTCGGGTTGGTCGATCGCCCGGGTGATCCCGGTGACGGCGAGCAGCGCGGCGACGGCACCGAGCGGGATCGCGATCCGGTGCCAGCGACGCCGTCGGAGGCCCGCCTTTCCCCGGGTCGGCACAGGGTCCGGTGTGGACGCCGCAGCGCCGCTCCGGCGCTCGCCGTCCGGTGCGGGCGCGTCCGGTGCGGGCGCATCCGGGGCGTCCGGTGCGGGCGCGTCCGGGGCAGCGGTCATCTGCGGGCCGTCCCGTCCTGACTCGTCTCCCGGGCCATCGGGTCGTGGCTCAGCTCCGGATGATTGGGTCCTGGTCCGTCTCCGGGCCATCCCGTCGTCGGTACCGGACGGTCTCCGCTGGCGAGGGTCCGGCCCAGTTCCGTGGCGAGCATGCGCATCCGATCGTCGTGCTCGCGCCGGGCGGGACGCTCGGCGTACCAGAGGTCGGAGAAGACCCGGCCGGCCTCGGAGAGCGGGCGGTCCACCTCGGGACGCTTCCCGGCGGCCGCCGTCGCGAGTTCGGTGACGGTGAACCCCGGCCGGTGCTCCAGCACCCCGCGGTCGACCAGCTCCCGGACCATCCCCCGGAACCGCTCGCGGGCCGCCTCGGCGTACCGGCCCTCGGCGGCCAACCGATCGGCGAGGGCGACCAGCGTCCCGGCCGGTACGTCCGGCAGCTCCGGATCCTCGGCCGCTGCCTCCGGCTCGGGCTCGGGGGCCGGCTCGGGACGGGGTTGCCGCCGTCGCCGCCACCGGGAGAGGCGCCAGCGCGGCAGCCGGCGGGGCACCCAGGCCGGGTAGTGGAACCAGCCGAGCGCGACCAGCACGGCGGCCAGCACCAGGAGCAGCGCGACCAGGGAGAGCGGCAGGCGGTCGCCGAGCGCGGCCGTCGTCTCGGTCCACCAGCGGCTGAAGCTCACCGTCGACCCGCCATCGGGGTGAGCACCGGCGCTCCGGTCTGCCGGGCCCGGTTGACGACGATGTCCAGCCCTTCGGTGCGGATCCGCGCCTCCAGGTAGACCGCCGCGTCGACACAGGCGAGCGCGGGATAGGCGACGCTGTTGACCAGTGCCCAGACCGCGATGCCGACCGGCAGTTGCCACTCCGGCGCGAGCAGTCCGGCCGAGTTCAGGCCGGTGACGGCACCGACGGCGAGCCCGATCCGCAACAGCCACCAGACGAGGTAGCCGAGCAGCCGTATCGCCGCAGCGCGGCCGCTGATGCGCAGGGCGAGGGTGGCGGAGCGCCACAGCGCCCGGAACGGCCCGAACCGGTCCAGCACGATCGCCGGGGCCACGGAGCCGAGCAGCGCGAACCCGACCGCCCAGAGCGGCATGACCAGGGACGCGACGAACATCACCGCGCCGGCCAGCAGGGCGACGAGCAGCGTCGCGGGGAGCCGGGCACCGCCCGGGTGCAGCAGCCGGCGGATCGGGGCGGCGGGATCGAGCAGGACCGTACCGGCCGCCCGGGCGGTCAGGTTGCCGAGCAGCGCGATGATCACCCCTTCGCAGGCGGCGCCGACCGCCAGCAGGAACCAGTACGACGGCAGTTCGTCCAGCCTCGGCAGGTAGGCGGGCGGGGTGACCTCGGCGACCAGCCGCAGCGGGTACAGCAGGAGCTGCTCCAGCGCGGCCAGTACCAGGGCGACCGGCACCAGTACCCGGGCGTGGTCGCGGAGCAGCAGGACCGCCGAGTCGATCAGCTCACCGACGGTGAGCGGCCGCAGCGGCAGTACGGCGATCGGGCCGGCGTCGGGCAAACGTACTCCTGGCGGGCATCGGGGGTGGCGGGGAACACGCCGCAGCAGTCATGGTGTCACGCCGGCTCATCCCGGACGGAGCCGCTGCGCCGGTTCCCACGTCACGGTTCGGTGTGCGCCGCCGAGGGCGGATCAGCAGCGGTCCATCCCTGGTGCCAGAAGGTTGACCAGGGTAAGCTACTGCGCCTCGTGGCCAGGGAAGGGCCGGCGGTACGCCGCGCCGGGAGGCGCGGGGACCACGCCGTGGAAAAGAGGGTGGAATATTAGTGTCATGAGAGCCCGGGTACTGGTCGTCGACGATGACCCCGCGCTGGCCGAGATGCTCGGCATCGTGCTGCGCAGCGAGGGGTTCCTGCCCTCGTTCGTCGCCGACGGAGAACGGGCATTGGCCGCGTTCCGGGAGAATCGGCCCGACATCGTCCTGCTCGACCTGATGCTGCCGGGGATGAGCGGCATCGACGTGGCTCGGGCGATCCGCTCCGAGTCGGGCATCCCGATCGTGATGTTGACCGCCAAGAGCGACACCGTCGACGTGGTCCTCGGGCTGGAGTCGGGCGCGGACGACTACGTGGTCAAGCCGTTCAAGCCCAAGGAACTGGTCGCCCGGATGCGGGCCCGGCTGCGCCGGGGCGAGGACGCCGCGCCGGAGCTGCTGACCATCGGTCCGCCCGGCAACCAGATCAACATCGACGTCCCGGCGCACACCGTGAGCCGGGACGGCGAAGAGGTCAAGCTGACCCCGCTGGAGTTCGATCTGCTGGTGGCGCTGGCTCGCAAGCCGCGTCAGGTCTTCACCCGGGAGGTCCTGCTGGAGCAGGTCTGGGGCTACCGGCACGCCGCCGACACCCGGCTGGTCAACGTGCACGTCCAGCGGCTCCGCGCCAAGATCGAGCCGGATCCGGAGCGACCCGAGGTGATCCTGACGGTGCGGGGAGTCGGCTACAAGGCGGGCACCGGATAGCCTGGGGTGCACTGTGGCCCGCACCCTGACCTCGTCGTCCGCCCTTCTCGCCCGTACCGCCGCGACCGGGCGGCGGCTCCGGCGCGCCAGCTCGGCCCGGGCGGCGCGGGCGGTCACCGGCCTGCACCGCACCTGGCGGCGCTCGCTCCAGGTGCGGGTCGTCACCATCACCCTGGTGGCGTCGAGCCTGCTGGTCGGCGGGTTCGCCTATCTGGTCGCCGACAACATCACCGAGATCGTGCTGGACAACGCCACCAGCGACGTCAAGACCCGGCTCGAGGACGGCCAGGAGTACGCCTCCGAGCAGCTCAGCAACCACACCACCGTTGCCGAGCAGGGGGTGCGGGCCACCCTGGAGAACACCGTCAACTACCTGGCCGGCGGAGACCCGGCCCAGCTCGGCGGCGTGGTGGTGTCGCTGCGGGTCACCGGCGTCGCGCCAGCCACCTCGCCCCAGGTCGACATCGACGGCATCCTGACCCCGGGGCTGGAGGACAAGGTCCGGGGCGGCGACATCGCGCACCAGTTCCGCACCGGTGACCTCTTCGACAAGGGGCCGACGAAATACCTGGTCTACGGCTCGCCGGTGCCGACCCGGCTCGGCCAGGTCGAGCTCTACTACTTCGTACCGCTGACCCGGTGGGACCAGATCGCGGACGGCTCCCGGGCCACCGTGCTGGCCACCGGGTTCGCCCTGGTCGTCCTGCTCGGGCTGCTCTCCGGGCTGGTGACCCGGCTGGTGGTCAATCCGGTACGGGTCGCCGCCCGCACCGCCCAGCGGCTCTCGGCGGGGCTGCTCGACCAGCGGATGGTGGTCAACGGCGAGGACGACCTGGCGATGCTCGCGTCGTCGTTCAACCAGATGGCGACCAACCTGCAACGCCAGATCGTCCGGCTGGAGGAGATGTCCCGGCTGCAACGGCGGTTCACCTCGGACGTCTCGCACGAGCTGCGTACCCCGCTCACCACCGTACGGATGGCGGCCGACCTGATCTACGCGGAGCGGGACGACTTCGACCCGGCGGTCACCCGTACCGCCGAGCTGCTGCACGCCGAGCTGGACCGGTTCGAGGACCTACTCACCGACCTGCTGGAGATCAGCCGATTCGACGCCGGGTTCGCCATGCTGGACGCCGAGCCCACCGACCTGGTGCCGGTGGTGCACCGGGTGGCCGACCGGCTGGAGTCACTCGCCAGCCGCTGCGGTACGCCGCTGCGGGTCACCGTGCCGGAGACCCCGGTGATCGCCGAGGTCGACCCGCGCCGGGTGGAGCGGATCCTGCGCAACCTGGTCGGCAACGCGGTGGAGCACGGTGCCGGGAAACCGGTGGCGGTGGTGCTGGCGGCGGACGAGACCGCGGTGGCGATCACGGTCCGGGACCACGGCGTGGGGCTGAAGCCCGGCGAGGAGAAGCTGGTCTTCAACCGGTTCTGGCGGGCCGACCCGTCGCGGGCCCGGCAGACCGGTGGCACCGGGCTCGGCCTCTCCATCAGCCTGGAGGACGCCCGGCTGCACGGCGGCTGGCTGGAGGCGTGGGGCGCGCCGGGCGAGGGGGCCCAGTTCCGGCTGACCCTGCCGGCCCGGGCCGGTGACCGGCTGACCTCGTCGCCATTGCGGCTGGTGCCGGCCGACGCGCCGCTGGGGGGTACGGACGGCCTGGGCTGGACCGTCCCGACCCCGGTCGGCGGCGCAACCACCGCAGCGCCGCCCGGCGCGGACCGTCCCGGGGCCGCCGCCGACGGCCCGACCCCGGCCGGCGGTCCGAGCGTGTCGGCCGACGGGGCGATGGACGCTCCCGACGCCCCGGTCGGGACAGCGGCCCCGGACGAGGCCGTCGAGCCGGTACCAGGCGGGCTGGCCGCTCCGAGGGCTCCGGCCGACGCCGAGCGGAGCGAGGTGACCGGTTAACGCTCCCCCAGGTGTACCGCTCCGTCTCGCCCACACCCAGCCGCATCCGACACTTCCGCCCGGCACAGGGAGTCGACGCCATGCCGAAAACCAACGCCACGCCTGACCGCCCTCTCCTCCCCATGGCCAACGCCAGGACTTTCTCGGGCGGCTCTTGATGAGCCGGCGCGGCATCGCGCTCGGGGCCGTGGCGGTGCTGCTCTCCGGGCTGGCCGCCTGTGGCATCCCGGGCGAGAGCGACGTGCGGATCGACGGCAGGGGGCCGGTGGCCGACACCGCTCCGGCCGACCACCCGGCAGCGCAGCCACCCGGCCGTACCACGAGTGGCAGCGACCCGGAGGCGTTCGCGAAGAACTTCCTCACCGCCGCGGCCGGCGAGCCGGGCGAGGCGTACGAGCGGGTCAACGAGTACATCGAAGACAGCAAGCAGTTCAAACCGAAGGCGGACGACAAGGGCGACATCAACGTCGTCCGGGTCGACGTCGACGGTGGCGGGATCGAGGTCACCCAGAACAAGGACGGCACCAGTCTGGTGACGGTCGAGGTCCAGCAGATCGGAGTGCTCCGGGCCAACGGCTCGATCGGCGAGCCGGTGCAGCAGAAGACGGAGTACTCCTTCGTCGTCGGCGCCGCGCCGACCGACCCGGGGACGGGCGGCGGGCTGTGGGTGCTGCAGCCGCCGGAGGTGCTGCTGATGACCGACGACGCCCTGCGGGACTACTACCAGGAACACACCATCTACTTCTGGAACGCCAACGGCACCTCGCTGGTGCCGGACCTGCGCTACCTGCCCCGTACGGTGCCGGTGCAGCGGCACGCCACCGAGGTGCTCGAGTGGCTGACCGGTGGCCCGTCGGAGTGGCTCAAGTCGGCCGTCGCGCTGCCCGAGGGCACCAGTCCGGTAGGTAACGTGCCGGCGCCGGAGGAGGGGGGCCGGCTGGAGATCAACCTCGCGGTCAAGGCCGGTGCCCTGGAGACCAAGCTCGAACTGGAGAAGCTCTTCACCCAGATCGTCTGGTCCCTGCGGAACAACCAGTTGCTCGACAACGAGCTGGAACTCAAGATCCAGAACCAGTCCAGGATGATCGAGGTCGCCGCCGACTACCGCCGGGACCACCCGCTCTACCAGCTCAACGGTGCCGCCGCCCGGTACGGCGTGTTCGCTGGCCGGATCTATCCGTTGACCAACCCGGGCGAACCGAGGCCGGTGCCGATTCCCGCCGCGGAGAACCACGACATCGTCACCGCCGGGGTGAGCCGCAACGGCGACGACGTCGCGGTGGCGCTGGTCGTCCGGGACGGCGAGTCCTTCCGACTGCGTACCGGCACCGGCCCGGGGGTGGCGACCAGCCTGCTGACCAGCGAGGAGAAGTACGACGACCTCAGCCGTCCGGTGTGGCTGAAGGAGGCGGGGATCGGCGGACCGGTCGGGTTGGTCGTCGCCCAGGGCAAGCTCTACACCTTCACCGCCGGAAGTCCCCGGCTGACCCGGGTTTCCTTCTCCGGTACGGATCTCGGCGCGACGGCGGTGGCGGCGTCGATGGACGGCAACCGGATCGCCTTCGTCTCCGGCGGCCGGCTCTACGTCGCCGGGGTACGCCCGGTCGACGGTGGGTTGAACGTCGAGCCGGCCCGCCAGGTGGCCACCTCGCTGCACTCGCTGAGCGCGGTGGACTGGTTCGGCGAGAACCTGCTCCTGGTGGCCGGGGTGGACAGCGAGGACGCCAAGGCGATCAACCGGATCAACGTGGATGGCGCGGTGGAGTCGGGGCAGATCAGGTACGTCAGCGCCGCCCCCGTCGAGGCGCTGGCCGCCGACCCCACCTCCCTGGAGGCGCCGCCGCTACCCCCGACCTACGAGGCGAACGAGGTCGCCTTCGTCTCCGACACGATCATCACCCGGAGCCAGATCGCGCCCGGTGCGGGTGAGCCGCCGCCCAACGTGAACTCGGCCACCGCCTCCTTCTACCTCTACTGACCTGTTCGGGGGCGCGTGGTGCTGGCGGGGGTCTGGGCCGAGCTGACCGACCTGGTGCTGCCGGCCGAGTGTGCGGGCTGTCGTGCCGAGCGGTTGCCGCTGCGCCAGGGCGCCTGCCCGGCCTGTGCCGCCGCCCTGCGGGCACTGCGCCCGACCCCGGTACGCCCCACCCCGGCACCGCCGGGCCTGCCGGACTGCGTGGCGCTCGGCAGCTATCAGGGCGCGCTGCGGGAGTCGCTGCTGTCGTACAAGGAACGGGGCCGGCACGGCCTGGCCCGGCCGCTGGGCAGGCTGCTCGCGGAGGTGGTGGCGGAGGCCGTCGGCCAGCGCCGGCCGGTGCTGCTGGTGCCGGTGCCGGCGACCGCACGGGCGGTACGGGCCCGGCACGGCGACCATCTGCGCCGGCTGGCCCGGCACTGCGCCGTCCGGCTGCGGGCCGCCGGCTGGCCGGTCGCGACGGCCCAGCCGCTGCACGCGGTGCCCCGGCCTGATTCCGCGACACTGGACAGCGCCGGCCGGGCCGCAGCGGCCCGGGACGCGTTCCGGCTCCGGGCCGGCCGGTCGCGGGCGGTCCGCCGGATCGCCGCCGGCCGGGCGGTGGTGCTGCTGGACGACATCGTGACCACCGGGGTCACGCTGGCCGCGGTGACCAGACGGCTGGAGAGCGCCGGCATTCCGGTGTACGCGGCGGCGGTGCTGGCCGCCACCGTCCGGCGGGGGCGCGGATAACTGAACCTTTCCGACCTGGACCGCGGCGCTCACGCACCGCGCCCGACCTTGCGGTCCGCCGGACCGCAGGGGGAGGTTGGAAAAGGTTCACTCTGCGTGCCATTACATTCACCCCGTCGTGCACCTCCTGCAAATCTTCTCGAATTGGTCTTGGTGACCGGGGTGACTGACGGGTCGATTGGGGTTAGCGTCTTATTTACCGGGGGTATGACGGATGTTCCACCGCCCCGCGGACGCACGTGGAGGGAGGCATCGCCGTTGTTCTCGATCCGGTCAAGCCGAATGGACACTCCAGGGGCGGGCTGACCGGGATTTTTGTTTCCGCAGACTCTCCGATGGCGCAGGGAGGTCACGCATGGATCTCGTGGTCAAGGGTCGAAACGTCGAGGTGCCGGATCATTACCGAGTGCACGTAGCCGAGAAGCTCGCCAAGATCGAGCGCTACGACCACAAGCTTATTCGGATCGACGTGGAACTCTTTCACGAACGCAATCCGCGACAGTCCGATCACTGCCAGCGAATAGAGATTACCTGCATCTCCCGCGGACCCGTGGTCCGTGCGGAGGCGTGCGCGAAGGACTTCTACAGTGCCCTCGACGCGGCGATCTCGAAGCTCGACACGAGACTGCGCCGGGCCGCCGACCGGCGTCGCGTACACCGTGGCCGGCACGCCCCGGTCTCCGTCGCCGCCGCCACCGCCCGGCTCCCGGTCGTCGATGCCGGTGACTCGGCGCTGGCCACCCTCACCGCCCCCGCACCCGCGAGGTCGAACGGCAACCGCCGTGCGGTCTCCGAACCCGAGTTCGACGAGTACGACGACGCGCAGCCCTGGCACATCGCCCGGGAGAAGCTGCACCCGGCCGAGCCGATGACGGTCGACGACGCGCTGTTCCAGATGGAACTCGTCGGCCACGACTTCTACCTGTTCCTGGACAAGGAGTCCCGCCGCCCCAGCGTCGTCTACCGGCGCAAGGGCTACGACTACGGCATCATCGCCCTGGCCGGCTGATCCCCTGCGGTGTCCCACCGGCCCCGGGGATGGTCCCGGGGCCGGTGGGTTCGACCGTGCCCGCCGGTCCGCCTGAGGCGTCGACCGCCGAGCACGACGCGTCGCACGAGCGTGCCGGCCGGGCCGTCGCACGAGCGTGCCGGACCGGTGGTCAGCCGCCGACTCCAGGTCGACCGGGGTCCGTGGAGAGCCCGAGATCGCCGGGGAGCAGGGCGCCGACCCAGGCGTCGACCCGGTTGCCCCGGTGGTTGAGGGCGTGCCGCGCGGTGCCCTCGAAGGTGAAGCCGGCCTTCTCCACGGCCCGGCGCGAGGCGGTGTTGCCCACGTTGGCCCGCCACTCGATCCGGGCCAGGTTCAGGGCGGTGAAACCCCAGGCGGAGACGGCCGCGACCGCCGCCGGGCAGTAGCCACGGCCGCGCACCCGTGGGGCGACCAGGTAACCCAGGTCGCCGACCAGGGGATCGGCCGGGGAGATCCGGAGTTCCATCACCCCGGCGTACCGGTCGGACCCGTCGGCGATCGCGAAGACCGCGCCGGTGCCCCGACGCCACACCGTCGGGCCGTGCTCGTGCACGAAGAACTCCGCGTCCGACCGCTGGTACGGGTCAGGAACAGTGGTCCAGCGGATGCTCTCGGGGTCGCGGCAGGCGTGCACGATCGCGTCCAGGTCGGGCTCGTGCAGCGGGCGGAGCCGCAGTTCCGTACCGTCGGCGGCCCGGGCGAAGAGCACCGGTTGGGGCGCGGCGAAGAGGGCAGCCCGGCGTGCCTGCAGCGAGCCGCTGCCGGCCGGGCCGCTCGCCGGTCCACCGCCGTCCGGCTGGTCCGGGTCGGTGCCGGCCAGGTCGTCCGGCAACAGCGAGCCGATCCAGCCGTCCCGGGTACCGCGCGGATGCGGGTCGGCGAGCCGGAGCCGTCCGTCGACCTGGAAACCGGCCCGCAGGGCGACCAGCCGGGACGCGTGGTTGCCGACCTCGGCCTGCCAGGTGATCCGGCGCAGCCCCAACTCGGCGAAGGCCCACCGGCTGACCGCGCGGGTGGCCCGGACGGCCACCGCCCGGCCCCGGGCCCAGGGGGCGGTCCAGTAGCCGACCTCCCCGGACCGGAGCACCGGGTCGATGGTGATCAGCCCGCAGGAGGCGAGGAGTTCGCCGGTGGCACCGTCGCAGACCGCGAACGGCGCTCCGGACCCGGTCGACCAGGCCTGCGGAGCCCGCTTGGTCACGAAGTCGATCGCGTCCTCCAGCCGGTACGGGCTGGGTACGGTGGTCCAGCGCTGGATGTCCGGATCCTGGCACGCCCGGCGTACATCCTCGGCGTCCTCGGCCCGCCACGGCCGGAGCAGCAGCCCCGCCTCGACGATCTCGACCCCGTCCGGCCGGCTGTTCTGGTTCATCGGCTCATCGTGCCGGAGGGTTCGCCCTGGGCGTAACCGGATTTACCGGCCCTCAAGGCTGCTATCGGACAGAATGTCCGGTTAGTTGAACGGGAGGGGCGGCGCGACTGACGATTGGGCCGGTGATGCGCCTACGATGGTTCGGCAGACTGTCTAGGGGAGCGTTGATCCGTGTCGATTCTGGAAAAGGTCCTCCGCGCGGGCGAGGGGCGCATGGTGCGCCGGCTCAAGGCGATCGCCGCTGCCGTCAACTCGATCGAGGACGACTACGTCAACCTCACCGACGAGGAGCTGCGGGCGCTCACCGACCAGTTCCGGGAGCGGCTGGCCGACGGCGAAACCCTCGACGACCTGCTGCCCGAGGCGTTCGCCACGGCGCGCGAGGCGGCCTCGCGGGTGCTCGGCCAGCGGCACTACGACGTGCAGGTCATGGGTGGCGCGGCGCTGCATTTCGGCAACATCGCCGAGATGAAGACCGGTGAGGGCAAGACCCTGACCTCGGTGCTGCCGGCCTACCTCAACGCCCTCTCCGGCAAGGGCGTGCACATCGTCACGGTGAACGACTACCTCGCCGAGCGGGACGCGGCCTGGATGGGGCGGGTGCACGAGTTCCTCGGCCTGACCGTCGGGGTGATCCTGCCGAACCGGCCGGCCGCCGAGCACCGGGCCGCCTACGAGGCCGACATCACCTACGGCACCAACAACGAGTTCGGGTTCGACTACCTCCGGGACAACATGGCCTGGAGCCGGGAGGACCTGGTCCAGCGCGGGCACAACTTCGCGATCGTCGACGAGGTCGACTCCATCCTGATCGACGAGGCCCGGACGCCGCTGATCATCTCCGGCCCGGCCGAGCACTCCGCCCGGTGGTACACGGAGTTCGCCGGGGTGGTGGCCCGGCTCCAGCCCGGCAAGGACGGCGAGGGCGACTACGAGGTCGACTACGCCAAGCGGACCATCGCGGTGACCGAGCGCGGCGTCGCCAAGGTGGAGGACCGGCTCGGCATCGACAACCTCTACGAGTCGGTGAACACCCCGCTGGTCGGCTACCTGAACAACGCGATCAAGGCCAAGGAGCTCTACAAGCGCGACAAGGACTACATCGTCAGCGAGGGCGAGGTCCTGATCGTCGACGAGTTCACCGGCCGCATCCTGCACGGCCGCCGCTACAACGAGGGCATGCACCAGGCGATCGAGGCCAAGGAAGGCGTGGAGATCAAGCAGGAGAACCAGACTCTTGCCACGATCACCCTGCAGAACTACTTCCGGCTCTACAACAAGCTCTCCGGCATGACCGGTACGGCCCAGACCGAGGCCGGCGAGTTCAACAAGGTCTACAAGGTCGGTGTGGTGACCATCCCGACCCACCGTGACATGATCCGGATCGACCGGCCGGACGTGATCTACAAGACCGAGCGGGCCAAGTTCAACGCGGTCGTCGAGGACATCGCCGAGCGGCACGCCCTCGGCCAGCCGGTCCTGGTTGGCACGGTCTCGGTGGAGAACTCCGAGGTGCTGTCCCAGCTACTGCGCCGCCGGGGCATCCCGCACGCCGTACTCAACGCGAAGTTCCACGCCAAGGAGGCGGAGATCATCGCCCAGGCCGGGCGCAAGGGCGGGGTCACGGTGGCCACCAACATGGCCGGCCGGGGCACCGACATCCTGCTCGGCGGCAACCCCGAATACCTGGCCAACACCGAGCTGCGGCAGCGCGGGCTCGACCCGGTGGAGCACGCCGACGAGTACGCCAAGGCGCTTGAGGAGATCCTTCCGCGCTGGAAGGAGGCGTGCGACGCCGAGGCCGAGGAGGTCTCCTCGGTCGGCGGCCTC
This sequence comes from Plantactinospora sp. DSM 117369, assembly GCF_053764795.1. Lineage (NCBI taxonomy): Bacteria > Bacillati > Actinomycetota > Actinomycetes > Micromonosporales > Micromonosporaceae > Plantactinospora > Plantactinospora sp. DSM 117369. Next base: position 1,404,752 of record NZ_CM132446.1, read on the forward strand.
TACGTGCTCGGTACCGAGCGGCATGAGTCCCGGCGGATCGACAACCAGCTCCGCGGTCGGTCCGGCCGGCAGGGCGACCCGGGCGAGTCCCGGTTCTACCTCTCGTTGCAGGACGAGCTGATGAAGCGGTTCCGGGCCGGCGCCGTCGAGGCCGTGATGGAGCGGTTCAACATCCCGGAGGACGTCCCCATCGAGTCCAAGATGGTGACCCGGCAGATCAAGAGCGCCCAGGCCCAGATCGAGGGCCAGAACGCCGAGATCCGCAAGAACGTCCTCAAGTACGACGAGGTGATGAACAAGCAGCGCCAGGTGGTCTACGCCGAGCGCAAGCGGGTGCTCAACGGCGAGGACCTGAACGACCAGATCCAGCACATGATCGAGGACGTGGTGACGGCGTACGTCACCGGGGCGACCTCGGACGGCTACGCCGAGGACTGGGATCTCGACCAGCTCTGGTCCAGCCTCAAGCAGCTCTACCCGATCGGCGTCACCATCGACGACATCGTCGAGGAGTCCGGCGGAGAGCGGAACACCCTGGACGCCGACTTCCTGCTGGAGCAGCTCAAGCAGGACGCCTTCGCGGCGTACCAGCGCCGTGAGGAGGAGCTAGGCAGCGAGGCGATGCGCCAGCTGGAGCGGATGGTGCTGCTCCAGGTCATCGACCGCAAGTGGCGCGAGCACCTCTACGAGATGGACTACCTCCAGGAGGGCATCAGCCTCCGCGCCTACGCCCAGCGCGACCCGGTGGTGGAATACCAGCGCGAGGGCTTCGACATGTTCGCCACCATGATGGACGGGATCAAGGAGGAGACGGTCGGCTTCCTCTACAACCTGGAGGTCCAGGTCGAGGAGGCGAAGCCGGCTCCGGCCGACTCCGGTCCGGCGCCGATGCCGATGCCGGCCGAGCCGCCGGTCGAGATCCGGGCCAAGGGCCTGGGCCGGGCGCCCAGGACCCAGGGTCTCCAGTACTCGGCACCGACCATCGACGGCGAGGCTCCGGCGACCGGCGGGGTGGCGGTCGAGCGCCCGCAGCCCCAGGCACCGGCGCTCGGCGTGGGCGGCCCGCCACCGCCCTCGGCGTCCCGGCGGCCGGCCCAGGGCCAGGCGGTCGGTGCCAACGCCCCGTCCCGGAACGCCCCCTGCCCCTGCGGCTCGGGCCGGAAGTACAAGCGCTGCCACGGGGCGCCCGGCGCCGCCTGATCGTCCCGGTGCCCCCGACCGCCGTCCGGTGGTCGGGGGCACCGCTGTCTCCGGATCGGGGTGGATGTCGACATCGGCGCTGAACCTCAACGCCTCACCGTCGGTGAACCCGGTCCCCAGCACCGCTCGCCGGCACCGGTGCCCGACCGGAGGGGCAGCGGTGACACCGGCCAGCCGGCGAGACGGTCGCGGTGAAGCCTGGTCCGGTCAGAGCAGGGCGACAGCGGTGCCGACCCAGCTTCCCCGGCGCCGCTCGATCCGGAACGCCATCGCCCAGGTACGCCCGGCGACGCCGACCACAGCGGCCGCCTCGACGACCCCGGGCCGCGGTTCACAGACCCTGAGCCGGCGCAGCCGTACGGTGCGGACCGGCTGGCCGGGCCGGCGCCGGCCGGAAACCCGGCTCGTGGCGGAGGCGAGTTGCGCGACCATGCCAGCGGCGTCGGGCGGACTGGCGAGGGCCCGTAGGTGCCAGGCCGGCCGGTAGCCGTTGACGATCTCCAGGCAGGTGTCCAGGAACCGCTTCGCCGCCTGCTTCGCCTCGGGCGTGGCGCCGGCCACGGCGTCCGCGACCGGCGGGCCGGCGGCTGCCCGGGAGGTGCCTGGATCCGGGAGGGCGGTGGCCCGGGAGGTGCCTGGATCCGGGAGGGCGGTGGCCCGGGAGGTGCCTGGATCCGGGAGGGCGGTGGCCCGGGAGGTGCCTGGATCCGGGGGAGCGGTGGCCCGGGAGGTGCTTGGATCGGGCCGGACGCCCGGGGTGGCCAGCCGTTCGGTGGATTGGGTCGGGCTCGTCGGTACAGCGGCCGGGCGGGTGCTCCGGCCGGGGTGGGGGCGCTCGGCGACGGCCGACCGGAACCGCTCGACGGCGGGCGGGACGCCCCCGGGCGGGGGTGCCGGGTTGACCCAGGTCTCCGGGACGCATTCGTCGTCGAAGGGCGGATCAAGGGGCGGCACGGGGCGCAGGCGCACGGTGGGCCGGACAGGCGGCCGGGTGCGGGCGAGGGGCATCCTCACTCCCTTCTTGATCTTGCGTTTGCTTTCGTTTGCCTCCGACAGGCTAATTTCTAGCCCATCCACTAGCCGTCGTCAATGACTCCACGCCGGTCGGTGGACCGTCGCGGACGCCCCGGCCTGCCCTGCCGCCCCGAGACCGCAAACCGTGCCCGGCCTCCGGGACGTGCGGCCCGGCCGCAGGCGTGGAGAACGGCGGTGGACGTGCGGCGACGGGCCCTCGGGCCGAGGCCGCGGCGAGGTCTCCGCCACATCGAGGCGGCTCGGGAAAAGGAGCGGGCGTCCGGTCGGAACGGACGGTAGCCGAGCGGTCTGACACCGCTGTCGGAAGCGGTACGGCGACTACTCGGGGAGGCGCTCCACCAGCGGATTACCGGCCACCCACTCGGCGGTCTCGGCGTACTTGCGCTGGATGTACTCCTCCAGGCGGGCCCGCTCCACCCGCCACTGGCCCCGGCCGCCGATTTTGATCGCTGGCAGTTCGCCGCTGCGCACCATGTGGTAGACCTGCGAGTCCGAGACGTTCAGCTCGGCGGCGACGTCGGACAAGAGCAGGAACCTGGGTTCCACGGAGAACTCCCGGTAGTCGGTGGCTGCCTTAGTTTGCCACCGACTGCGGTGTCGTCGCCTCCGCCGTCAGGTCCCACCCCGGCAGCGGACTGGAGTAGACCACGCTAGTGGTGACCGAGCCGAGCCCGGCGATCCGGCCCGCCACCATGTCCAGGCCGATCCGCTCCGGCACCACCACCGCCCGGTAGCCGGCGACCACCCCGGCCTCCTCAAGCCGTCGTACCCGTTCGGCCACCGCGCTCGGCGACATCGCCACCAGCCGGGCGAGTTCGGCGCAGACGGACGTCTCTGACGTGCACGCTGCCGTCGAGGCCGGAGAGCCCGGTTTCGTCCTGCTGGACACCCGGGACCTGGTCGCCTGGCGGCAGGGCCGACCTGGTGATCCGGGCCGCCGGCCCGCTGACCGCCCCGGTGCGGTCGCACTGAGCGGCGCGGCCCGACCCGCTCCGGGGTCCGCTGCCGCTCGGCGCGCCGTCGGTGTATTACCGTCGCGGGTGAACGGAGCGACGTCCTGCCCGGACCGGGCGCCGTCGCGGGCCAGCATCGAGCGGGGGAGACCTACGTGCCAGAGCAGCTCGTCCGGGTGTACGTCCCGGCCACCCTGCCGATGCTCGCCGAGTTGCGCCAGGAGGGCTGGATCATGACGGCCCAGGGGCACGCGGTCACCCCCGAACTGCGCGAGTGGTACGCCGAGGGCGACGAGGAGGAGTTGGAGTACGTCGCCTTCACCCGGGCCGCCCAGGAGGCGCTGCGGCTGCTCCGGGCCGATCCCGGGGCGCCCCGGCGCCGGGTCGTCGTCGCCGTGGACCTGCCGCCCGGGGTGGTGCACCGGGGCGACCCCGAACTCGGCTCCAGCACCGTACGGCTGGGCGGGCGGATAGGGATCGACGCGGTCGCCGCGATCCACGTGGACGGTGTCGACGCGACCGACGACGTCGAGGCCGCGGTCGACGTCGTCGAGCAGGCGCTGGCCGGCGACCCGGACGCGCAGTTCACGGTGGACAGCGCCGAGGACCACGAACTGGAGTGGTACGACCCATCGGAACTCGACTCGCTCTCCGGCGCCACCGGCTGACCCGGGACCGGTACGCCAGTCGCGGTCGCGGTACGTGCCTCAGGACGTGCCGGAACCCTTTTCAACCTCCCCTTACGGTCTGACGGACCGCAAGGTCGGACGCGGTGCGTGAGCGCCGCGCGGTCCAGGTTGACAAAGGTTCAGTCAGCGGCCGGCGACGTATCAGTCAGCGGCCGGCGACCGGCTCGGGACGGTCCGCCGGTTCGTGATCCTTCCCGGCGTCGGCGTCCCCCACGTCGGCGCCGGCATCGGCGTCGTCCGTGGCCGGCCCGTCGGACTCCGCCCTCGGGTTCCCGCCCGGAGCGTCCTCCTCGACAGCGTCCTCCTCGACCTCGTCCGTCGGCCGGTCGCCCTCGGCGCCGTCCTGGTCGGAGTCGCGGGGGCCGGGCGGCATACCGGTCGCCTCCTCGGCGGGCCGGAGCGTACGGCCGAAGGCGATGATCGCGGTGAGCGAGCCGAGGAAGAGCACCAGCAGCGCGTGGTTGATCCGGGAGCCGCCGAGCAGGCTCTGCGCGGCCCGGTCCGCCTCGCTGACCGCTCCGGCCAGCCGGAGGACCTCGGCCCCGGCCGTCCGGGTCAGCACCTCGGCGGCGAGCAGCAGCAGGCCCGGCCCGGCGCCGGCGATCAGGTACGCCGGCCAGCGCGGCGACGGCACCGGGCCGGTGGCCCGCTCGACGGCCCGCCGTCCGGCGACCCGCAGGTAGCCGAATGCCAGCAGCCCGGCGGCCAGCCCGCTGGCCAGCGAGGAGGTCCGGGAGAACCAGCGGAAGGCGGTGAGCTGCGACGCCTGGGTGTCGCCGGAGCCGTAGAGGTTGAGCACCGGGTCCTGGAAGTAGCTCAGCGCGAAGCCGACCGCGAAGACAGCCAGCCCGGCGGCGACGACGGCGGCCACCACCAGCGTGTTGCGCAGCCCTCCGGCGATCCCGCCGACCGTGGCGGCCGCCGCGGTGGTGCCGGCGAGGACCATGATCGCCGGGCCCCCGCCGTAGCTCAGCGTCACCACCAGGGCCGAGAGGAAGCCGGTGGCGAGGCCGGCGACCAGCGACACGAGGAATCGGGGAGTGCTGCGCCACACCCCGAGCCGGGTCATCAGGTTGCCCAGGACCAGACTGACCGCGGCACCGCTGACCAGGCTCGCCGAGATGACCCCGGGCAGGGCGTACGCGGCCGAGGTGATCGCCATCGAGGTGATGCCGGAGGAAGAGATCTCGGCCTTGGCCGACCAGAGCATCGCGGCCAGCCAGCCCAGGGCGAGCAGTGCGAGGACGAGCGCGCCGGGCGCCGGCACCAGGGACGGGGCGGCCGTCACCGGCGCCTCCGGCTCGACCGGTTGGTCGGGAGCGGAGGTCGCGGTCGTGCCGGACTCTTTCGTCATCATCTCCCCTTCAGCAGGTGGCCGGCCGTGGCGGCGGGGCGGCGACGGGGCTGCGGTGGCGTGGCCCAGCCGCCGGTCCCTCAGCGTACGCGGGCCCGTCGGGGCGGTGGCTCGGTGCCGGTACCGACGGGACGGAACGGACCTCCGCGGCGGTCGGCGCTGCCCGGGAAGTACCGGACGGGTGATGATCCGGTACGGCCGCCGCGGTCGCCCACCGGCGAGGGGGCCGGCGGCGGCAACCATGTAAGGATTGGCGCAGGTCCCGCCCCCGTACTCCCGGCATCTCCCGGGGCACGGGGTCGAGGTGCCCGGCCGACCGGTCGGCACCCGCGGGTCCGGTTTCGCCGTCGCTGTCGAGATCGCCCAGGAGAATCCCATGGACGCCGTTCTCTCCGTACCCGAACCGCGCAACGAGCCGGTCCGTGACTACGCGCCCGGCAGCGCCGAGCGGGCCAGCCTGCAACGCCGGCTCGGCGAGCTGGCAGCCGTTCGGCTCGAACTGCCGATGACGATCGGCGGTACGCAACGGATGGGCGCGGGTGCCGCGATCGACGTCGTAGCGCCGCACCGGCACCAGCATGTGCTGGGGGTCACCCACAACGCAACCAACGCGGATGCGCAGGCGGCGGTGACGGCTGCGAAGCAAGCCGCCCCGATGTGGCGTAATTTGTCCTTTGCCGACCGTGCCGCCGTTTTCCTCCGGGCCGCCGACCTGCTCGCCGGACCCTGGCGGGACACCCTGAACGCGGCGACGATGCTCGGCCAGTCCAAGACGGCGATCCAGGCCGAGATCGACTCCGCCTGTGAGCTGATCGACTTCCTGCGCTTCAACGTCGCCTTCGCCCGCAAGCTCCTTGCCGAGCAGCCGCTGTCGTCGAGCGGAGTGTGGAACCGGTTCGACCACCGGCCGCTGGAGGGCTTCGTCTACGCCGTCACGCCGTTCAACTTCACCGCGATCGCCGGCAACCTGCCGGCCGCGCCCGCGCTGGTCGGCAACACGGTGGTCTGGAAGCCGGCACCGACCCAGCAACTCGCGGCACACTTCACCATGCGGCTCTTCGAGGCGGCCGGCCTGCCGCCCGGCGTGATCAACATGGTCACCGGGGATGGCATCGCGGTCTCCGAGGTCGCCCTCGCCGACCCCGACCTGGCCGGCATCCACTTCACCGGGTCGACGAAGGTGTTCCAGAAGCTGTGGCAGGGCGTCGGCGCGAACATCGCGAACTACCGGGGCTACCCCCGGCTGGTCGGCGAGACCGGCGGCAAGGACTTCGTGGTCGCGCACCCGAGCGCCGACGTGGACGCACTGCACACCGCGCTGATCCGCGGTGCGTACGAGTACCAGGGGCAGAAGTGCTCGGCCGCGTCCCGGGCGTACGTGCCCCGCTCGCTCTGGGAGGGCGGCCTGCGGGACCGGCTGGCCGCCACCGCCGACGGGCTGGCGTACGGCGACGTCACCGACTTCACCAACTTCGGCGGTGCGGTGATCGACGCCAAGGCGTTCGCCCGGCACACCGCCGCACTCGACATGATCTCCGGTGACCCCGCCTGCCGGATCGTGGCCGGCGGCACCGCCGACGACTCGGTCGGCTGGTTCGTCCGGCCGACCCTCTTCGAGTGCGACGACCCGGGGCACAAGTCGTTCACCACCGAGTACTTCGGGCCGATCCTCGGGGTGCACGTCTACGAGGACGCGCGATTCGAGGACGCGGTGCGGCAGGCCGAGTCGGTCGCCCCGTACGCCCTGACCGGCTCGATCTTCGCGACCGATCGCCGGGTGGTCGACTGGGCCACCGAGACCCTGCGGTACGCGGCCGGCAACTTCTACATCAACGACAAGCCGACCGGTGCGGTGGTCGGGCAGCAGCCGTTCGGCGGTGCCCGGGCGAGTGGTACCAACGACAAGGCCGGCTCCTGGCACAACCTGGCCCGGTGGATGTCGCCGCGCACCGTGAAGGAGACCTTCGCCCCGCCAACCGACCACCGCTACCCGCACATGGACTGACCCCCCCCGGGGCTCGACTCCCGGCGGTCATTGAACCTGTTCCAACCTCCCCTTGCGGTCCGGCGGACCGCAAGGTCGGACGCGGTGCGTGGGCGCCGCGCGGTTCAGGTTGAAAAGTTCATCGGGTCATCGCCCGCGCCTGACTCCGCCGTCTCGGCGTCGCGTTCCGGCTCCGGGCTGATCGGGCCGGCGGCGGTCGACCAAAGTCCGGCCCCGTTCCGGCTCCTGCTCCGACACCCCGGGCGTCCGGTCCGGCTCCTGCTCCGACACCCCGGGGCCCGGCACACCGCCGGGCCCCGGTTCCGTGTCGGGTCCGGGCCGGCGCCGGGTCCCGGGTTCGTGCCAGCCGGTCCCGCCCGGCGTCCCCGGTTCGTGCCAGCCCGGCCGGGGCCGGCTCGCCACCTGATCCGATCGACCTAGCGTCACTTCCAGACAGCGGAAGGTGACCGCCCGTCGGCCAGCGGCGGTGGGACGGACGGCGACCCGGGGTCAGGGGAGGGCATGTGATGGATCGGGTGCTGTACGGCCGTTACCGGCTCAGACGGGAGGTCGCCTCCGGCGCGACCGGGGTCGTCTGGCGGGCCGTCGACCTGCGCGACGGCGAGCCGGTGGCGGTCAAGTTGCTGCGCCCGCTGGCCGCGACCCGGCCGGACCTGGTGGCAGCGTTCGCCGCCGAGACGGAGATCGTCGTCGGCCTCGACCACCCGTGCCTGGTACGCCCCCGCGACGTGCTCGGGCACGGGCGGGACCGCGCGCTGGTGATGGAGCTGGTCGAGGGGGTGGATCTGCGCCGGCGGCTGCACCGCACCGGACCGGTCCCGCCAGCGATCGCGGCCGAGGTGGCGGCACAACTCGCCGGTGCGCTGGCGTACCTGCACGGCCGGGACATCGTGCACGGTGACGTGAAACCGGGCAACCTCGTCGTGCCGGCCGACGGCGGCCTGGTCCGGCTGGTCGACTTCGGCGCGGCCCGCCGGGTGGGTGCCGGACCCGCCTGGCCGAACACCCAGGCCACTCCCGAGTACGTGGCGCCGGAGGTGGTCGACGGCGCCCCACCCACCCCGGCCAGCGACGTGTACGCGCTCGGCATCGTGCTCTTCGAACTGGTCAGCGGGCGCAGCCCGTATCGGGGCGGGCCGCCGGCCGAGATACTCGACCGGCACCGGCACTGCCGCCCCGTGCCGCCGCCGGGCCTGCCGCCGATGGTCTGGCAGTTCATCGAGGACTGCCTGGCGGCCGATCCGGCCGACCGCCCCGACGCGGCGCGGGCCGCCGCCCGGCTACGGGGCATGGAGCCGGCGCTGGACGGCCTGGCCGCGCTGCCCCGGCCCGCCGCGGACCAGGTCACCTGGTGGCCCCGGGCCGCCGGCACGGCCACCGGGACGGCCCCGGTCGGCTGCTCGCCCGCCCCGGCCGCCGGCCGCGCCCCCTACCGACCGGGCACTTCTGTACTCGCAGGCCGGGGCTGGTCCGGTTCGGCTGACACCGTTCCGCCCGGCCCGGGCGCGTCCGTTTCCGCTGGGCGGCGCCGGTCCGGTTCGGCCGACAACAGTGCGCCGCCCGCCCCGTCGACGGTGCCGGGTCTCGTCCGCCGCCATCGGCCACCCGTCGCGGCGGTGCTGGTGGGTGCCGGTGCGATCGTCACCGCCGCAGTGCTGGCCGCCCTGTCGGCCGGTGCGGGGACGATGCCCGATCGGCACCGGGGAGCCGTCCCCGTCGCACCGAGTCTGGTCGGATCGGCGCCGGAGGGTGCCGGGTCGCCGGCTGGCAGCCTGCCGCCGACGTCCGGTGCCGGGCCGACGCGTACCGCCCACGGGGTGCCGTCGGCCGCTCCGACCGGGGCGGTCGACGGCGAGCCGGCACCGGGCGGGACGATCCCGGTGCCCGGCGACACCCCGGGACCCGGGGACCCGGACGCGCCGGAGAGCGGCCGGGATCCGCTGGTCGGTCCCGACGAGCCGGGTACGACGCCGCCCGGCGAGCCCGACGCCCGGCTGGAGCGGTCCGGGCCGGAGCCGACCTGCCCCCGTTCGCCGAACCGCCCGCCCTCAGCGCGGAACGGCCAGGCGTACGGCAGGATGCTGTCCAGCCTCGACGGCCCGGACCGGTGCGGGTGTACGCCCTGTGCCGGCCGGTGAGCCGCCCATCGGTGGGCGGACGGCCAGGCAGCACCTTGCGGCAAAAGCCCACATAAGCGATGAAAGTTGACTAACCTCCGCAATTGACACTTGCCCTGACCAGGGAGCCGCCGGCTGTCGACCGAGGAGCCGCGCGGGAGCGGACCCCCAGGGGTACCCGATCCCGCCGGACCGCGAAGTTGACCGTCCCGGCCGCCGACGGCGATCGGGACCCGCGCGGTGCGGCCGCCGGGAGGGCGCCGGGACGGCGCCACCGGGGCCGGTACGCGCCCGTCGGGTGGTCGGCTCCGCCGTGCCCGGTGAGCCCCGATCCATCGATCGTCCTCATCCGACTGTCGTCCCAGAACAGTGCACAATGGAGATGACGAACCAGCGGATAGTGCCAAATCCTGGACGCGGCGCCAGCAAAGTGGCAGCGTGGAGGGCATGGCGGATGTTGCAATCAATCCCACCGCGGCAGCCCTGCTCGGGCTGCTCCACGAAGGACCGATGACAGGCGGCCAACTGATGGCTGCCGCCGAGCGGCGCTTGGCGCCGTACTGGTCGATGACCCGGAGCCAGGTCTACCGGGAGTTGCCGGCGTTGGCCGAGCAGGGACTGGTCCGGCTCGGCAAGCCCGGCCCCCGGTCCAGCCAGCCGTACGCGATCACCGCGGCCGGGAAACGGACGTTTTCCCGCTGGCTCACCGAGACGCCGGGGCGGGACACGGTGCGTAACCCGACCGCACTCCGGGTGGCCTTCGGCCCGCAGCACTCGGCCACCCAGTTGCGCACCCTGGTGAGCAGCGCCAACGAGTACCACACCGAGGCGCTCGCGGCAGCCCGGGAGCAGGCCAGGGACGCCAAGAAGGCCGGTGACTCGTACGGTGCCGCCGCCCTGGAGTTCGCGGTGGCGTACCACAAGGCGGCCCTGTCCTGGCTGAAGAGCGCGCCGGTCTGACCCGGATCCGGCCCGGCCGGCCGGTCCGGGTGACGCCCGGCGGACGCGCCGAAGCGCTTCGCTGGCGGTGGCGACCCGGTCCCGCGGACGACCAGTACTCTTGACTGTCGTGACCGCTGCCGAATACGCCGACCAACTCAAGGATCTTGACGCTACGCTCCGCAACATCGAGGCCGTCCTCGATGTCGATCGTCTGCGTCAGGCCAAGGCGGAGCTGGAGGAGGCGGCCTCCGCGCCGGACCTGTGGGACGACCAGGCTCGCGCGCAGGAGGTGACCTCCAAGCTTTCGTACGTCAACGGGGAGATCGCCAAGCTGGAGAGCCTGCGCGGTCGGCTCGACGACGCCCGGGTGCTGCTGGAACTCGCCGAGGCGGAGGCCGACGCGGGCGTGCTCGGCGAGGTCGGGACGGAGATCGGCGGGCTGACCAAGGCCATCCAGGAGATGGAGGTTCGCACCCTGCTGTCCGGGGAGTACGACTCCCGGGAGGCGCTGGTGGCGATCCGGGCGGGTGCCGGTGGCGTGGACGCGGCCGACTTCGCCGAGATGCTGCTCCGGATGTACCTGCGCTGGGCCGAGCGGCACGGCTACCCGACCGAGGTCTACGAGACGTCGTACGCCGAGGAGGCGGGCCTGAAGTCGGCCACCTTCGCGGTCAAGGTCCCGTACGCCTACGGGACGCTCAGTGTCGAGGCCGGCACGCACCGGCTGGTCCGGATCAGCCCGTTCGACAACCAGGGGCGCCGGCAGACCAGTTTCGCCGGGGTCGAGGTGCTGCCAGTCACCGAACAGACGGACCATATCGACATTCCGGAAAACGAGCTGCGGGTAGACGTCTACCGTTCGTCGGGGCCGGGTGGGCAGAGCGTGAACACCACGGACTCGGCGGTGCGGATCACACACATCCCGACGGGCATCGTGGTCACCTGCCAGAACGAGAAGTCCCAACTCCAGAACAAGGCGTCCGCGCTGCGCGTGCTCCAGGCCCGGCTGCTGGAGCGGAAGCGCCAGGAGGAGCAGGCCAAACTGGAGGGCCTGAAGACCGACGCCGCGGGGTCGTGGGGGGACCAGATGCGGTCGTACGTCCTGCACCCGTATCAGATGGTGAAGGATCTGCGTACGGAGCAGGAGACCGGCAACCCGGCTTCGGTGTTCGACGGTGATTTGGACGGATTTATCGAGGCGGGCATCCGGTGGCGCAAGCAGCGCCAGCTCGCCGGTGACGCCGCGTGAACACGGCTCGCGTCCACCTCGCTGCGGTGCGTCGACATCGGTGATCGTTTCCATGTGCAGGGCGTGAGGGACGCCGGACGCAGTGCAGTTTCGCGATAAATGTCGGCCGGACAGGCCGGGCTCCGGGCTTGGCCTTTTCGTTACGACGCGTAGACTCACCACCCGTGATTCAGCTTGAGCAAGTGACGAAGACGTACCCGAAGGCGTCCCGGCCGTCGCTCGACAGCGTGTCGGTCTCGATCGAGAAGGGTGAGTTCGTCTTCTTCATCGGCCCCTCCGGTTCCGGCAAGTCGACAATCATCAAGCTGCTGCTGCACGAGGTGACCCCGAACAAGGGTCGGGTCATGGTCAACAACAAGGACGTCACCTCGATGCGCTCCTGGAAGATCCCGAACTTCCGGCGCTCGATCGGCTGCGTCTTCCAGGACTTCCGGCTGCTGCCCAACCGCACCGCGTACGAGAACGTCGCGTTCGCCCTCGAGGTCATCGGCAAGACCAAGGCGGTCGCCCGCCGGGTCGTGCCCGAGGTGCTGGAGCTGGTCGGGCTCGGCGGCAAGGAGCACCGCTACCCGCACGAACTCTCCGGCGGTGAGCAGCAGCGCGTCGCGGTGGCGCGGGCCTTCGTCAACCGGCCACTGATCCTGCTGGCCGACGAGCCGACCGGAAACCTCGACCCGGACACCTCGATCGAGATCATGCGCCTGCTGGACCGGATCAACCGCACCGGCACCACGGTCGTGATGGTCACCCACGACTCCAACATCGTCAACCAGATGCGCCGTCGCGTCATCGAGATCGAGAGTGGTCGCATCGTGCGTGACCAGGCCCGGGGCGTCTACGGCTGACCTCCCCGTCGTGCCGTCGCGGCCAGCCCTCGGTCGCGCCCGGCACCGGCCCTGATTCGACGACGAACGACTCCTGCGGAGATCCGGAAGGAACCCCCCGATGCGCTTGAAATACGTCCTGTCCGAGGTGTTGGTCGGGCTGTGGCGCAACGTGACCATGACCATCGCGATGATCATCACGATGGCGGTCTCACTCACCATGCTCGGCGCGAGCGGCCTGATGTACCTCCAGGTCGACGCCATGAAAGACGCGTACTACAAGGACATCGAGGTGTCGATCTTCCTCGTCGCGGGCGTGACCGAGGAGCAGCGCACCCAGTTGCAGACCGACCTGGAGGGCGACCCGCTCGTCCGGGAGGTCAAGTACGAGTCCAAGCAGGAGGCGTACGAGCGCTTCCAGAAGCTGTTCGCGGACTCACCCGACCTGGTCAAGGCGGTGCAGGCGGACAAGCTTCCCGAGTCGTTCCGGGTCAACCTCGTCGACCCGGAGCAGTACCAGAAGATCTTCGACACCTACAAGGGCCGCGAGGGCATCGACGACATCATCGACCAGCGCCGGCTGCTCGAACAGATCTTCAACATCCTCGGCGCGATCCAGAACATGGCGCTGGTCTCGGCGTCGGTGATGGCGATCGCCGCGCTGCTGCTGGTCGCGAACACGATCCAGGTGGCCGCCTACAGCAAGCGCCGTGAGGTCGCGGTGATGAAGCTGGTCGGTGCCTCCAACTGGTTCATCCAGGCACCGTTCGTGCTGGAGGCCGTGGTGGCCGGCCTGCTCGGCGCGATCATCGGGTTCGGCGCGCTCGTGCTGGGCAAGATCTTCCTGCTCGACGGCTCGCTGCGGGACCTGACCGACCTGCTCACGCCGATCGAGTGGAGCACGGTGCTGCTGATGTTCCCGTTCATGGCCGGAGTCGGTGGCCTGGTCAGCGCGATCACCGCGTGGGTGACGCTCCGGTTCTACCTGAGGGTCTAGCTCTCTGCCGCGGTCGCGGCTGTCGATCAACCGCAGGGCCCCTGGCGCGCGTGAAAAGCGCGCGCCAGGGGCCCTGTGTCGCGAGGTAGCATTGCGCGGTTGTCCACGGGTACGACGAGGAAGGGGTGTGTGCCGATGCCACGGGAGAAGGGGCGGAAGGTCGTCGCCTCCAACCGCAAGGCGCGGCACGACTACGCCATCCTCGACACCTACGAGGCGGGCATGGCGCTGACCGGCACCGAGGTCAAGTCGCTGCGTGCCGGCCGGGCGTCCCTGGTCGACGCCTTCGCCCAGGAGCGGGACGGCGAGATCTACCTGCACGGCATGCACATCCCGGAGTACGCCCAGGGGACGTGGACCAACCACGAACCCCGGCGTACCCGCAAACTGCTGCTCAACCGCCAGGAGATCAGCCGGCTGATCGGCAAGCTGAAGGAGAGCGGCCTGACCCTGGTGCCGCTCTCGGTCTACTTCTCCGACGGCTGGGCCAAGGTCGAGATCGGCCTGGCCAAGGGCAAGAAGTCGTACGACAAGCGGCAGGATCTGGCCAAGCGGGACGCCGAACGCGAGATCTCCCGGGTCGCCGGCCGGCGTGGCAAGGGCATGGGCTGACGGTCTGGTCCGGCCGTCCGGCGGCGCCCGTCGCGGCCCCGGAGTCGCGTCTGGAACGGCTGTGACGGACGTTACCGCCGAGTCGTCCGGTTCGAGCGGTGTGGCGGGGCGGTATCTGGAATGAAGTCGGCGGGCCGAGGCGTTAGGCTTGGGGTGGCCGCCGACAGGCGGTGCGGAAACTCCACCGGTCCGCGTCCGGACCAGTGGGACACAGGGGGTGACTGGTTTCGACTTCGTACGTTACGGCAGGGGAAGCGAGCCGAGGAAGCCGACGTCGTCTCGAGAATCGTTCGTCGGAAACCAATAAGCGCCAAGCAGAATCGCGCTGACTTCGCTCTCGCCGCCTGAGGCGGGTAGCAAGTCTGTCGGCCTGGGAGTGCCTTCGACCCAGTTAGCCGGCATCAGCTAGGAGGCTGGCCAACCGGACCCGGTCGCGGGGTCCGTGCGGCGAGATTAATCAGCGACTGGGCCCGTCACACCGACTCGCTCGCGTGATCGGAGGGGCCGAGTAGAGGCACAGCGAGCTGCGCTCGGAGAAGCCCTGGCAAGGCGACGAAGGACCCGGGTTCGATTCCCGGCACCTCCACGACAACAGCGGCGCCCCGGTCCGGCAGGACCGGGGCGCCGCCGTCTCCACGTCAGCCCGACCCGGCTGGGACTCGGAGCCGTCGCCGTGGCTGGTGGGGCCGCTGTGCCCGGTGGGACGTACGGGACAAATGAGCCGGACCGCAAGGGTCGACAGCGGTGCACGGCGGGCCGCACCATCGGGGTTACGTTCCGGTAGGTGCCGCTCTGCGGGAGGTGGTCATGCCGACCGACCCGAACCAGCACCAACTATCGATCTCCGTGCCGTCCGCGGCGCCGTCGTTGGCAACGCCGACCGGGTCGACGACGTTACGGATGGCCCGACGGCGCCGGGCCGCACTGCTGGGCGAGATCCACGTCCTTGAGCAGGCGATCGCCGCGCCGGCCCGGGATCCCGGCTGGCGACCCCGGGTCCGGTCCAGCCTGGGTGGACTGCGGGGCGCCTTCGCCGAGCACATGGTGAGCACCGAGGGACCTGACGGGCTCTACGCCGAACTGCTGGACCACGCGCCGCGACTGGCTCGGGGCGTA
Organism: Plantactinospora sp. DSM 117369; assembly: GCF_053764795.1. Lineage (NCBI taxonomy): Bacteria > Bacillati > Actinomycetota > Actinomycetes > Micromonosporales > Micromonosporaceae > Plantactinospora > Plantactinospora sp. DSM 117369. The sequence continues at coordinate 1,419,845 of NZ_CM132446.1, forward strand.
CACGTGCTGATCCGGGAACACGCGGCGGTGGTCGCCACGATGGCCGCCCTGCAACGCCGGGTCGACCTGCCGGACATCGGCGTGACCGAACTCCGGAACCGGGCCACCGATCTGCTCCGGGAACTGTCCCGGCACCGGCAGCGCGGTGCGGACCTGGTCTACGAGGCGTACCAGACGGACATCGGCGGGGAGACCTGACCGGACTTCCGCATTGGCCGCGCCCGTGCGCAGGGCAGCTCGACCGGCGGCGTGGTGCCGTCGAGGCTGTCGGCCCTGCTCAGGGCAGCTCGACCGGCAGCTTGATGCCGTCGAGGCTGTGCGGGCACGGGCAGTCGCGGTCGGTGGAGAGCCGGCCGACCGCGTCGAGCAACACCTCGCGCAGCCGCGCGGTGTTCTCGCCGAAGACCCGGAACACCTCCTCCTGGGTCACAGCGTGCCCACCCTCCACCCCGGCGTCGAGATCGGTGACCAGCGCCACAGCGGTGTAGCAGAGCGCCAACTCGCGGGCGAGTACCGCCTCCGGGTGCCCGGTCATGTTGATGACCGCGCCACCGATCGCGGAGAACCAGCGCGACTCGGCCCGGGTGGAGAACCTGGGCCCCTCCACCACCACCATCGCGCCACCGTTGTGCGCCTCGATCCCATGCGCGGCCGTGGCGGCCAGCACGGTGTCCCGGCCCCGGGGGCAGTACGGGTCGGCGAACGAGACGTGCACCGCGCCCCGGTCGTAGTAGGTCTGGGCGCGGCCGCTCGTCCGGTCGATGAGCTGGTCCGGAATCACGAACGTCCCCGGGCCGAGTTCCGGCCGCAGCCCGCCAACCGCGCAGGGGGCGAGAATCTGGCGTACGCCGAGCGACCGCAGCGCCCACAGGTTCGCCCGGTAGGGAATCAGATGCGGTGGAAACCGGTGGTCGCGTCCGTGCCGGGGCAGGAAGGCGACCGTACGACCCGCCACCTGCGCCACCGTGATCGGATCGGACGGCGGCCCGTACGGCGTCTCGACCCGGTGCTCGGTGGCCTCCTCAAGCAGGGCGTAGAGCCCGGATCCGCCGATCACCGCGAGTTCCGCCTGCGGACCCATGCCCCCGCCTCTCCTGCTCAGCTCTCGTCCGGGCTGCCAATTGTCGTCAAAGCGCTCTGTGGACTAGCCCTACAGACCTTAACCAGCACCAGTGCCGCAAGCTATGGTGCGTGGCATGGCGTTTACTGCGCGCAGGATCACCATCGATCCTGCGGATCCGGCGAGGCCGGTGAAGGGCCGGGTCGTGGTGACCGACGACGAGACGCGGCGGCGGTCCGGGGAGTGGTTCCTGGTCCTCGGGCCGGCCGAGTAGCGGTGGCTGGCGTGTTCGGCGAGGGGCAGGCGATCGGGGGACGGTCGATGGAGTCGATGACCGGGCAGTTGCTGGTCGCGACCCCTGCGCTGAAGGACCCGAACTTCGACCGGACCGTGGTGCTGCTGGTCGCCCACGAGGCGGGCGGCGCACTCGGGGTGGTGCTCAACCGGGCCACCGAGGTACCGGTCTCCGAGGTGCTCGGCGCCTGGGGCGGACTGGCCCGGGACCCGGCAGTGCTCTTCGAGGGTGGTCCGGTGCAGCCGGAGTCGGCGATCTGCCTGGCCCGGATGCGTACCCCGACCCAGCGGGTGAAGGGCATCCACCAGGTCACCGGGGCGGTCGGCACGGTGGACCTCTCGGTCGACCCGGACCGGCTCCGGGATTCCGTCACCGGGATACGCGTCTTCGCCGGCTATTCGGGCTGGTCGCCGGGGCAGGTCGAGGAGGAGGTCGCCCGGGGCTCCTGGTTCGTCCTGGACGCGCTGCCCGGCGACGCGTTCATGGAGCGCCCCGACGACCTGTGGCCGATGGTGCTCCGCCGGCAGGGCGGGATCATGGCGGCGGTCGCGCACTTCCCGCCGGACGTACTGCTCAACTGACCCAGGGCGGCACGGTAGCCCCTCGGATGACCCGGGCCGCGAGGGTGTGTACTATTGCGCGGGTGCCCGGGAGACCGGGCAGGCAGTAAAGCAAGGGGCCGTGGCGCAGCTGGTAGCGCACCACACTGGCAGTGTGGGGGTCAGGGGTTCGAGTCCCCTCGGCTCCACCCTTGCGTGAGACATGGCGATAGCCCTGGTCGGGAGTGATCCCGGGGAACCAGGGCTATCACTGTCTTAGGGTGTCGAATTCCTCTACGTGCCAGATCTGTGCCAGATCAGGCGGCGGCCGTGCTTCTTGCCTGTAGCGTGCCAAAACTCTCCAGACCGTGGCGGCCTGCTCTCCGACGGGGAGTTCGGGGAACTGGCTCCGGTCCGGCACCGCGCCCCCGTCGCTGAGGCCGCGGGACAGGACGTCAACCCGGCCCGCCAGCTCTGCCAGCCTGGCTGCGACGCCGCGCAGGTGATCTGGGTCGGCCGATATGTCGCTCATGAGGTCTCCTCGATTTGGGGAAACTGCTCGGTCGGGTAGAGATCGGGAAATCGGCCGCCGGATGCCGAACGTATGACCCTCACCAGCGCCTCCGGTGGCTGCTCGAAGCGGTCGAGGGGTACGTCAAGGATCCAGCGGGACGGGTTGACCAGGCGTTGCACGAGATGTCTCACGGGGGAGGCCTGGACGGTCGCGTCGGTCGGGCCGGCCTGTCCGGGTACCCGCCTTGCGAAGATCAGCCGACGCGACCGGCGGGGTCGGGCCGTGACGACGACGTGGTCCAGCTCCGTCCAGGCGACGGATCCGGCGACGGCGCCGGACCAGTGCGCTCCGGCGTCGTCGAGCACCAACGTGAAGTCTCTGAGCAGCGCTGCCTGGCGACGGAGGTACCTGCCGACGAACATCAGCGGTGCGGCGACGCAGATCCCTCGTCCCGCCCAGAGGAACAGACTGGTGGCGAATCGTAGGTCGTCCCCGGACACCCACCGGATGCCGAGCAGCACGACGGCGACGATCGCCACGACGGTCGAGGCGGCCAGCAGCGCGGCGCCCGCGAATTCCATACCTCGGCCGAGCGCCGAGCGGGACGCGCCACCGGCAGGACGAGTTCGGATCGTCGATCGCGCCTCGGGCGATACATCCATTCGCGGCCTCCGATCGAACGTGCATCGACGGTATGGTGAGGCATCGCTGGGTGGTCGAGAGGTGGACCCATGGTAATGAGCCGCGAGCCCGAGCGGGACCCCGTCGCCGATCCGGTGCTGGCTGCCCTTGACCGGGTCAGCGGACATGGGCGATCGGAGGACGGGCTGGTGGGGGCCGCCATCAACGGTGGCGGCATCCCCAGCGAACTCACCATCGACGCCGAGGCGATGCGGCAGGCCCCTGCGGCGCTGAGCGCGTCGATCCTGGAGGCGCTGCGCCACGCGCACGAGGATCTGGGCGTTCAGGTGGGACAGGAGCTTGCCAGGGCCGCCGATGCTGGTGACCCTGCCGGTACTCCGTCCGCTGCGGCCGCTGCCGCCCGAGCTGCCGATGATTTCGATCGAATGGCCCAGGACGTGTCCGGGGAGTTCGAGGTGATGCGCCGGCGCCTCTTCGACGCTATCGACGGCAGGTAGGAGTCGAAGTTCCCCACCCGTCGCCGGCCGGTCACGCCCGCTCCAACGCCTGCGCGAGATCGGCGATGAGGTCGTCCGGATGCTCGACGCCGACCGCCACGCGGACGCCGCCCGGCGTCACCCCGGCCGCCCGCTGCTCGGCTTCCGGAAGCTGCGCGTGGGTCGTCGAGGCGGGATGGGTGGCGTACGACCGCACGTCCCCGATATTCGTAACATGAGATCAGCCGGAGCGTCTCCATGAACCGGACGCCCATCGCGTGGCCGCCGGTCAGTTCGAAGAAGACCAGGGGCCCGAAGCCACCGTTCAGGTAGCGCGCGACGCGCTCGGCTTCCGTCCCGGTGGCCAGACTCGGATGGATGACACCGGCAACCTTAGGGTGCTCGGCAAGGAACCGTGCGACGGCCAGCGCGTTGTCCGAGTGCGCGCGGATCCGCAGCGGAAGTGTCTCCAGGCCCTGCAGCAGAAGGAAGGCGTTGAACGGGCTCAGGCAGGGTCCGAGATCACGCAGCAGCGTCTCGCGCATCTTCAGTAGATAGGCACTGCGTCCGAGCGCGCCGCTCAGCTTCGTGCCCGTCCGGGTCCACACCACACCGCCGTGCGCCTCGTCGGGTTGGGTCAGCAGCGGGAACCGGCGTGCATGCTCAGCCCAGTCGAAGCGCCCGCTGTCCACGATCAGGCCACCCAACGTCGAGCCGTGCCCGCCGATGCACTTGGTCGCGAATAGATCAGGATATCGGCGCCGTGTTCGATCGGCCGGCAGGCGTACGGAAGCATCGTGTTGTCGAGGATCAGCGGAACGCCCAAGGCACGACCCAGCTTGGCCACCTCCTCGATTGGGAACAGTCGCAACCGTGGATTGGGCAGCGTCTCTCCGAAGTAGCATCGGGTCCGGTCGTCGGTCGCGGCCGCGAAGTTCTTCGGGTCGTCCGGGCTGACGAAGCGCGTCTCGATGCCGAACCGGCTCAGGGTCTTGGCCAGCGGCAGCCAGCTGCCGCCGTACAACTCCTGCGAGCTGACCAGGTTGTCGCCGGCCTGGCACAGGTTGAGCACCGCCAGGGCGGTCGCCGCCTGTCCGGACGCCACCGCGAGCGCGGCGACGCCGCCGTCGATCCGCGCCATCCGCTCCTCGAGCACGTCACAGGTCGGGTTGTTCAACCGGCTGTAGGCGTGCCCGTCCGCTTGGAGATCGAAAATGCCGGCTGCCGCTTCGACGCTGGGAAGCATGAACGCCGCGGTCTGGAAGATGGGCGTCACCACCGGTGTTGTCAGGCCCAGCCGAACCTCGGAACCGCCATGGACGGCGGCGCTCTCCCGGTTGACGTAGGCCCCGCCCGGTTCCGCACCTTGGGCGCGGCCCGCCTCGTCATGCCGCGACACGGTGCGGCTCCGTCCTACCGGCCGGTGCTGGTTGCTCGTTGAGCATGCGGATGATGCTGGTGAGGGCACTCGTTTGGTCCTCCGGACCCTTGGTGCAGAGTCCGCCGGTGGCCGCGTCCAGCGCCGCGTAGTTGGGATCCCGCAGCCGGATCTGCCGGGCCTTGTGCAGATTCCAGAACGGCGTCCGAGGATCCAGATGATGTTCCAGGTGGTAGTTGTCATTGTGAATTCCGGTCAGCCATTTTTCCAGGCCGCGGCTCTTGCGGTTGCGTGTCATGTAGAGATCGATGCTGTGGTCCCGGACCAGTGGCGTGTGCTCGGACAGTTCGATGTACCAACCGAGGATCTGGAAGCTGGTCAGGAACGGGATTACCCAGAACAGCAGCAGTCCGTCGAGGGCGCCTGCGTACCAGCACAGACCGGCGACGACGGTCCAGAACGACCAGAAGGCCGCCACGTCCAAGCGCTTCTTCCGGCGCTGAACCGGTGACCGCGTCTGTTCGGGCCGGCCCTTGCCCTGCAAGACCAGGTACCGGTTGCGGACCAGGTAACGCAGATATGCGACGGTCTGTCGGCCGAGAGCCGGCCACACCAGTACGCGACCGATGTACCGGGCCCGCGAGGCTGGCGTGTAAACCTCTCCTCCATGAAGAACTGCAGGTCCGGGTCACCATCCGGATCTCCCAGTCTGGGTTGATGGGTGAAGACGTGGGAGGTCTTGTAGGCATAGTGCGTCTGGAAGATCGGGTACGCTGTCAGCACCGTACCGATGATCATTCGCGGCCTCCTGTCGGCGGCGGCCGACGCCGTGGGCGCAGTCGTGCAGAATGGTCGACAGGCCGCGCTGGCGCGCGCCGATGACAAGGACCGCTACCGGATACAGCCACCACGAGATCAGATGGCAGGCGGCGGCGTATCCGGCGATCAGGGCGATGTCCGTGCTCCAGGCGAGCAGGGGTGCCAGTTGTCGCTCGTGTTGAGCGTCTTGATGTCCTTCTCGACGTCGGCCGGGAAACGGTACATCGTGTACCGCCTGCCCTGATACGCCCATGTGATGGCGCCCAAGACCGAACCTCCATGATCTCTCAAGTCTCGTGATGCCGAACTGGTGCACAACAGCGATCCCCGTCGCGCTCCGCCGACCCGTAGCCTGATCGTCGTGTCCTTTGACCGACAACCCGTGCTCACCGGCACCCTCGTCCGTCTCCGGCCGCTCACCGCCGACGACCTGTCCGGTCTGCAACTGGTGGCTTCCGATCCGCTGATCTGGGCGCAGCACCCGGACCGGCAGCGTCACACCCCGCAGGCGTTCCGCCGCTTCTTCGACGACGCGCTCGGTTCCGGCGGCGCGCTGATCGCCGAGGACACCTCCGACGGCGAGATCATGGGCGCGTCCCGGTATCACGGGTACGACCCCGAGGCCAGCGAGATCGAGATTGGGTGGACGTTCCTCGCTCGGAAGTACTGGGGTGGAGCCGTCAACGGCGAAATGAAACAGCTTATGTTGCGCCACGCGTTTCGCCAGGTCGACTCGGTGATCTTCCTGATCGCTCCGGAGAACGCCCGCTCCCGGCGTGCTGTCGAAAAGATCGGTGCGGTCCCGGACGGTCGTCGCCTGGACGGCGGTGGCCGGGACTGCCTGCTCTACCGAATGACGGCGGCGGCGTGGAAGGCTGCTCATCAGGACACATAGAGATACTCCTGCTCGATCTCGCGGATCCGGGCGCAGTCGTTGATGATCTGCTGCCGATCCGGTGAGATGAGATAGACGAAGCCCGGTGAGGTCACCACGTCGATCGTCCGTGGGATCTGGTGTCCAGCCGGGAACGCCAGCAGTCGTGAGCGTACGACGGCAGCGCGCGGATCTCGGCCAGCGCATCGTCGGGCGGCACCCGTCCCCACGCGTACGGATTGATGAGGGAAACGTGACGCGGACGCTCGATGATCCGGTAGGCGATGTCGTCGAGCGTGGCGAATGCCCTGGGATCGGTGAGGGAGAGCGCCAGCAGATCCACCGCCGACGCGCATGACACGACGTTGTCCGTACCCGCGCTCGCCACTGGCTTCAGCACGACGGGCCACCCCACGGACAACTCCGCCCACTGGACTACCTCGCCTGGGACGCACGATCAGGGTGAGCCGGGACCAAGCGTTTGGTGCTCTCAGGTCGAGTAGCCGGGAGGGGTCCAACCTCCGGCTTTCACAGATCTGGACGTAACAGTCTCACCGTGAACGCTCTTGGTCAGGGGACCATCGACGGCCGGGCTTTCGCCATCTGCCGCGGCATGACTCATGGACTGCCCGGGCGATCGGTGGAGACGATGCCGTCGAGTGCCCAGGCGCACCGTCGTTGCGCCCAGCAGGGTCGCGGCGGCCAGCGGCAGCCACAGCGCCGCCGCGCCCAGGGTGAGCAGACCGGTGATGATGATGGGATCGACGGCCCGGGCCAGGCCGTAGCTGAGCTGCCAGCGGGCGAGCGCGCGCCCCATCAGGTGTGGCGGTGCTGACTCGATCACCAGCGGCACGCTGCTGCCGGTGTAGAGAATTTCACCCAGCGTGTAAGGCACGATGACCAGCGCGACGAGCGCCGTGCCGGGGCCGCCGCCGGTCGCGCCGCCGAGCCAGAAGGCGAGGTAGGAGCCGGCGAGCAACAGGCCGGACCAGAAGAGCACGGTGCGGTGTGGCCACTTCGCGAGGCGCACGACAACGACCAGCTGCAGCGCAATCACCATGACGGTGTTGGCGACGAAGATGCCCGAGGGCCACGCCAGGGACGCGTGCAGGTCCTGCACCAGCAGCAGCGGCAGGGCGATCTCGAGGATGTCGGCGTAAAACGCGTACGGAATGCCGGCCAGAGCCAGGATGGTAACGGTGCGTAGGCCGGCACCGCGCGCTTCCTTCGTCGCCGCAGCCGGGGCGGGGGCCGGAACATCTTGATGGGGCAGCGGCACCCGGGCGATCACCGCCGCGCCGAACGCGCACCCGAGCGCCGTCGCCAGCGCGAGCCAGCGGAGCACCTCCGGCCCGCTCGCGACCAGAACCGTGCCGAGCAGGGCGCCGGCGCCCAGGCCGGCGTTGCGCAGCGAGCGGCCCGCGGCCAGCGCCGCCGTACGCTGGGCCGGGCCAGCCAGCGCGGCGACCAGCGCGGAATTGGTGGGTGGAGCGATCTGCGTGCCGACGCCGATGAGCACCGCACCGATCGCGAATCCGGCGATGCCGGGCACCAGGGCAAGCAGCAGCGACCCCACCGCTCGCACCAGTAGCGCGGCGACGGCGGGGGCCCGCCGCGCTCCGTGGTCGATCCACCATCCGGCGAGCGGGACGGCGCCGAGGCCGGCCAGCATGCCGACGGTCAGCGTCATACCGGCCTGCCACGCGCTGAGCCCGATCAGCACGGCGTAGATCACGATGAACGGGCGCAGCATCCCGGAGGTCGCTGCCTCGACTGTGGCGCTGAGCGCGTAGCGGCCGCCGCCCGGGATGCGGACCAGCTCACGAAGCGTCGTACGGGTGGTCGTCACGGCTCCGATCGTCCGGCCGTACGGCTGCGAAGGGACCCCGGTTGGCCAGCGTCGTCAATCCATGCCTCGTCGATTGACAAACCACGTCAATCGGTATGACCGGGCGCGGACCCCTGCCATGATCGGTACTGTGGTTACCTCGGTCGACATCGCCGGCGTACCAGCCGATCGGATCCGGATAACGCCGTCGCCGCTCGCGGAGCTCGGCGCGGTGCTGCACGTGCTCGCGGAGCCGCAGCATCATCCGGACACCGCCGCGGCGGTTGCGATGATGGCGGCTGCCCTTCCCGCAGAGCTGGCTCCAGACCTCGAGGAATTTGGTCTGCTCTGGCACTCCGGCCGGGCCGACTTTCTGTTCCCGTCCGACCCACGGCCGAGCCTGCGCGAGGAACTGGACGACGTCGACCGCCTGGACGACGAGCGCTGGGTCGCTGCGGCGCTCGCCGCCCATCGGGCCGTCTCACCGGCGCCGCGAATGTGGTCGCCGCTGCGTGACCCGATCGTGCGGCAGCGGGCGCTGGCCGCGGCCCGCGCCCGAGGGCCGCGGCAGGCGGCGTGGGCCGAGCGGGTGCTCGCCGATCCGGCCGCCGAGCGCGAGCGGGTACGACGCTTTCTGCTCGCCTGCGAGTCCGCCTTCTTCGCCCCGGTCTGGAAACGCGTCCGCCCAGCGCTCGCCGAGGAAGCCGACCGTCGACGCTTCGACCTGGCCCGCGAGGGTATCGGCGCCCTCGGCCGGATCTCGCACGCAATCGGGGTCGACACCGAGCGCGGCATGTTGACGATCGACAAGCTGCAGGACCAGACCGCAGACGGTCGCGGCGGCGGGATGACGCTCATCCCGAGCGCGTACGGCGCACCGCATATGACCGTCGTGTACGCGCCCGGCTGGCTGCCCGTGCTGCAGTACCCGGCGCCGGGCTGGGACCCGCGCCCGGTGTTGCGGGTGGACGAGCTGGATGCTCGGCTGACCGCGCTTGCGCACCCGCTGCGGCTACGTTTCTGCCGCACGCTCGCCCGAGGTCCGCACACGACCGGCGAGCTGGCCGACTTTTGGCGGGTGACGGCGCCGGAGGTGTCCAGGCACCTCGCGGTGCTGAAGGCGGCCGGGCTGCTGATCTCGGCGCGCCGCGGCCGCTACGTGACGTACCGCCTGGACATGGAGGCCTGCACCGGCCTGGGGCAGCAACTGGTGGACGTCCTCGGGCGCTGAACAGCCAGGACCCGTACGTGGGCAGGAAGACGAGGTCGACGTTGGTTCGTTGCTTCCGCCTGAGGGGTCCGGGGCAAAATCCGGCCCCGACCTGCTGGCGGCCTCCGGCCAGCATTGGCCGGCCGACCACGCACAACGGGGGAGCAGCGTGCCAGATCCGTGCCAGGTCAGTAGGTTACGTTGGGTGATTGACGCCTACCGCAACCACCGGAGTGCGGCGTCGGCGGTGTCCTCGGGACTGCTGTTGAAGGCGATGGCCGCGCCGGGTGCATGCTGCCGGACAAGGTTGACCACCTTCTCGAAGAACTCGAGCAACGGCTCGTGCTTGCGAATACCGCCCCCGATGACCACGCAGGCGTAGTCCGTTCGGGTCAGCGCCTCGACGATCGCTCCCTCGGGGTTCTCGTCGGGTACCACCAAACACAGGTCGGCCTCGATGCCGTGATCGGCGAAACGGGCCTGGCCACGGGCTATCGCCGCGACGACAGGCTCAGGATCCCAGCCAGGGATCCTGACGGGATCGATACCGATCACCAGCGTTCGCCCCAGCGTCATGCGTCCTCCTACCGGCAGAAAACCGTCCACCACAGCATCGGCGCTTGCCGCCCAGTGGCATGGACGCCACGTCGATGGTGGCGGGCCGCAGGCTTCGAGAGGTCGGTACGTCCGACTACGAATCGGACCAGCTCGGGCTGTCGTCTGCGGGCGGGAGACCTCGGCCGCTGGTCGTCGACGGTTCCGGCGGAACGTCTGGTCGCTAATGTGACTGAGGCCATAGACATCCGAGAACTCCGAGGGGTCTGCCCGTCGTCTTGCCTGGTGTGAGAGGGAGCTTGGACGGGCTCGACGAGGGTGAGCTGCTGCGCCGCGTCGCGCGGAGCGACCGGCGTGCCTTCGACGAGCTGTACCGGCGTACCGCGCCCTGGCTGACGGTACGGCTGCGCCGGCGCTGCGCCGACGACGACGTGGTGGCCGAGGTGCTGCAGGAGACCTACCTGGCGGTGTGGCGTTCGGCCAGCAGCCAGGCGCACGCCTCGGCCGGGGGCAGCGCCCTGGGCTGGCTCTGGACGATCGCCGCCCACCGGCTGATAGACGCGTTCCGCCACCGGGCCCGCCGGGAGCGGGTCCCGGCGGTACGGACCTTCGAGACCGTGGCTCCGGCGGCCGAGGAGGAGGCGCTGGCCGGCGGGATCGACGCCGATCTGGAGCGGGCCCTGCTGTCGTTCCCCCAGGGCTTCGCGGGGCGCTGGATGCAGCTGGCGGTGGCCGTCCGGTTGATGCTGATGCTGTCGTGGCCGCTGGCGCTGGCCGGTGGAGCGTGGCTGGGCCGCCGCGACGCGCGCAGCCGGGTCGACGAGTTGTTCGCCAGCACCGCCAGGCCGCGGTGGCAGCGGGTCCTGCCGACCGCCGCCGCGCTCGCGGTCACGCTGGTGGCCGGGTACGCCCTGACGTTCCTCGTCGCCGCCGGGTGGGTGGTCCCGACGGCGGGATACTTCCCGATCACCGCGATCGCGGTCACCGCGGTCGGCGCGCTGTCGGTGATCGCCGCGGGCTGGCTGGGCATGGCCGTTGGTCGGGCGGTGCCCCGGCTGGTCACCGCACCCGCCCTCGCCGTGGCCGGGGTCGCCCTGGCGGGGTTGCTCCCGGACTGGCTGAGTGCCGCCGCCTACGCGGGCGATCCCGTGGTCCGGCCCGAGCCGGCGGCACTGCTGCTCACGCCGGTCTACATGGGGGAGTTGCACGACTTCCAGACGGTCGTGGCGCGGGTCAACCTCACCCAGGCGTTGTGGCTGGCGGCCCTCGCGGCCACCGGGCTCCTGCTGCTCGGCGCGGTCGGCCGTCGGGCGGTCGCGCTGGCCGTGCTCCCGGCGGTGCTCGGCGCCGCGGTGGCCGTACCGCTGATGCCCACCGGGGGCTACGACGCGGCGGCGGCCGTCGATCCGGGCGCCGTCGAACTGGTCTGCGACAACGACGGCCCGCAGGTCTGCGTGACCCGGGTGCACGCCAGTCTGCTGCCCGACGTGGTCAGCCCGGCCCGGCAGGCCCTGACCATGATGGCGGCCAAGCTGCCCGACGCTCCCGTCCGCGCGGTGGAGAGCCGACAGATCACCCTCCCCGCCCGGCCGGTCCCGGCCACGGCCGGGCCCCGGTCCGACACGCTCGTCTTTCCCGGACCACCGATCGGGCGTACCGGCCGGGCCGACGTCTCTGTCGAGCCGGTCCTGCCGTCCCTGCTGCGGGCGGCCTGGCAGCCGGACTGCGGCGACGGGTCGGAGCAGAGCGCCGAGGCGTACCTGGCCCGCGCCGTGGCCGCTGCCTGGCTGACCGGTCAACCACCGGCCCCGGAGGACTGGTGGGCATCCGGGGAGCGCAGGCGGGTGGAGCGCGCGTACCAGGCGCTGGTCGGCCTGCCGCAGGACGAGCAGCGACGCCGGATGGCGGCAGCGCGCGAGGCCGTGCTGGACTGCCGGAGCGACGCCCTGCTGTCGATCCTGCCCAGGGAGACCCTGTGAGGTGGCTCGGGTTGTACCTGCGCTCCCGGCGGGTCCCGCTCGCGCTGACCACCGCCGCGGCGGCGGTCGCGGCGACCTGGGCGCTGTGGTCGGTCTTCGCCGAGACGCCGACGATCAGCCCACGGCTGCTGAGCCTCACCGTGATGCTCGCGGCGGTCGCGTTCGCGCACACCCTCAACGGCGCCGACGATGCCCTCGACCGTACTGCCTCGATCAACTGGCCGGTACGTCGTGCCGGTCACCTGGTGGTCACCGCAACCGCGATCATCGCGCTGCTGCTCGCCACCGCCACCACCGACGCGCGCTTCGAGCCGCTCTCCCTCGTGCTGCGCGACACCGCGGGCATGCTCGGGCTCACCGCCCTCGGCGCTGCTCTGCTCGGCGCCGCCCGCTGCTGGATCGCCCCGCTGACCTGGACCCTCGTCACGGTCCTGCCGTTCATGGGACCCAGCCCGAACCTGAACATGCAGGTCGCCGGCTGGCTGGTTCAACCGGCCGGCAGCACCGCCGCGACCGTCTGCGCCACCGTCCTGGCGGTGAGCGGTCTGCTCGGGTACACCCTGCGTGGCGGGCCGCCGCGCCCCGCCGCCGAGACGGCCCCGGACCACTGACGCAGCGCGGACGATCGGGCCGAACGCCCGGTACGCCGCGCCGAGCCGGGTCAGCGGAGCCGGGTCAGCAGGGCCGGGCAGCAGCCCCGCTTCGGCCGAGCGGTGCCGGTGCCGGTGCCGGCGCGCTCGGCGTACCAATCCCGCATCCGGGTGGCGGCGTCGGGCCGGCTCTCCGCCACGGTGAGCTGGAACCGCGCCGATCGCGCCGGCCGGAGGGTGGCGACGACCTCCCCGACGTACAGCCGGAGGTCCTCCGCCTCCTCCCAGAGCACCGGCCCGGTGGCGGCCGCGTCGACCAGCCGCCGCCAGTCGGCGTCCGCCGCCGACACCGTGAGCCGTTCGCCGTGTGGCCAGCGGCGCCGCCACCGGGCGCCGAGCCCCTGATCGAGTTCGCGCTGCGTCGGCGCCGGCACGAAGGCCAGGTCGGCGTGCTCCATGGCGTGCCGGAAGTATCGCCGGGCCTCGGCCAGGGCCGGTCGGCCGTCGAGCCGGGTGCCGACCTCGACACCGGAGAACATCCCGTGTACGGCGTCGAAGTTCGCCGAGAAGAGCGCACCGTACCGGCCGTCGGCGATCACACCCTTGGCGTGGGTGTCCGAGTCGCCGTGGACCGTCACGCCCAGTTCGGCCAGGGCCGCCGTGTCGGCCCGGTGCTCGGGGACGTTGTTGCGGGCCCGGACCAGCAGCCGTACGTCGAGGTCGTGCGCGGCCATCGCCCGGCGCAGCGGATCGAGCAGCAGGTCGGGCCGGTCCCGGATGCCGACCAGGCTGAAGGTGGCGAGCAGCAGCTCCCGCCGGGCCCGACCGATCACGTCGTGTACGGCTTCGAGGATGCCCCGCTCCCGGTGCGGCCCGGCACCGTCCTCGCCGTCGTACGTCCAGATCACGCCCGGCCCGCCGGCCAGCGGTGGCACGGTGACCGGGCTCGGTGCCGGAGTACGCCGGTGCAGCGCGTACTCGGCACCGGGCAGCGCCGCCCAGGTGCAGCCGGCGAACCAGAGCCGGGTGAAGAACCGGGCCAGCCGGTCGACCTCGGCCGGGTCGCCGACCAGCACCCCGTTTTCCCCGGTCGCCCGCTTCCGTTCGGTGTCGACCAGGGCGCTGGTCTCCAGGTTGGCGCTGGAGACCAGCGCCACGCTGTCATCGACGACCAGGAACTTGGCGTGGCAGCCCTCGTGCCCGCGCAGCGCGATCCCGCGCCGGGTCAGCTCGTCGAACTGCTTCTTCTGGGCCTGCACGTCGACCTCGTCGACGTCCTCCAGACTGGACAGGTCGCGCTTGAGCGACTGCTCGGTCCAGGAGGTGACGACGTAGACCCCGCCGTGCAGCCGGTCCACGGCGGCGAAGAGCGCGTCCAGCAGTTCCCGGTCGCCGATCCGGAAACTGGCCAGGAAAATCTTGTGCCGGGCGCCCTGGATCAACTCGATCGCCGCCCGCCGGATCGAGGTGACGGAACCCCGGTAGGTGAACCGGTGCCGGTATTCCCGGTCGGTGTCGGGCGCGTCGAGGAACGGCTGCCCGGGTGCGTTCCGGAGCAGGAAATATCCCTCCGGTGCGGTGACCGCGCCCAGATCCAGCTCCTCCGGCAGCACAGCACCGTCAGGCATAACGGAAGTCCTCCGCCTCGCGCAGCGCGTACACCAGACCGGGGAATCCCAGCCGCCAGGCCCGGTCGCGCAGCTCGGGGCTGCGGGGCAGGGCCGTGACGTCGGCACCCGGCTCGGCAGCGGCGGTGATCCGGCGATCCACCTCGATCAGCGCCTCGGCCGTCCGGTCGGCACCGACCAGGTCGATCGCCACCTCGACCACGGCGTCCTCGCTCCGGGCGGCCAACCCGAGCGGCAGCGCGAGATTCCGGCCCTGGTCGGCGAGGCGCCGGGCGATCGCCCCGGAGATCGAGCAGCGCCACCGGCCCGGTCCGGTCCGGTCCGTCCGGGGCGCCACCCGCTGCGTCCAACCGAGCAGCCCGTCCCAGGCCCGGGCCCGGGTTGCCGGGTCGTGCAGCGCGTCGACCAGCCCGAGCCAGTGCTCGGCGAGCCCGACCGCGCCGGGCAGGTCGAGGCTCACCGGATCGCGCTTGCCGTCCCCGGGCAGGGTGAGGACCGGGCGGTACCGGTCGCCGTCGACCCGCAGCTCGCCCCGGCACCGGTACACCGGGCACCAGCCGTTGCGGCTGATCACCGGCGACTGGGTCACGGGCTCTGCCACCTCGGTGGTCTCCTCGCCCACCCCGGCGACCGTGCCGGCGGCCAGCCGGGCGCGCAGTTCGTCGGTGAGCGTGCTGCCGGCCAGCCGGGGCGGCATCGGGGCGTTCCCGGCCGCCCGGGGGCGGAGCCGCTCGACCTCGCGCAGCCCGGAGGAGCGCGGGTCGAGCACGAGCAGGTCGCCGGTGCGCGGCAGGAGTACGACGTCCAGGCTGACCTGCCGCTTCCGGTACACCGTCCGGGTCCGGGCGGCCCGCTCGGCGCCGGGCGACAGTGGCCGGTACCCGTCGCCGTCCCGGCCCAGTGCCCCGGCGGCGACCAGCCGGCGCGCCGCCACCGGCAGCAGCGTCACCCCGGGCAGGTTGGTGATCTCGAAGAACTCGTCCGGGTCGGCCCGGCCGGTGGTCATCGCCAACTCCAGCACGAACCGCTCCAGCGGGGTCATCTGCACCGGCGCGGCGCGTTCGAACGACACCCCGCGCCACCAGCGGATCGGCACCAGCACCTCGGGCAGTACGGCGACGGTCCCGGGCGCCGGCTCGGCGGGCGGGTCGGCCGGGACGAACTCGATCATGCGACACCCCGCACGGTCACCCGACGCCCTTCGCGATCTCCATGTCGGACCGCTTGTCGAGCAGCCCGAACAGGTTGCGGTAGAACTCCTCCGCCGCCGGTACGCCGTTCAGCCCGCGCAGCGTCGGGGCGTGCCCGACCAGCACCAGCCCCCGGCGGGCCCGGGTGCAGGCGACGTTGAGCCGGCGGATGTCCTGCAACCAGCGGCCGTACCGGGCCGACGGGGTGCCCCGGCCGACGAAGGCCCGGCAGAACGACAGGAAGACGAGGTCGCTCTCCTGGCCCTGGATCTTGTCGATCGCGTCGACCACCTGGAAGTCGAGGGCCCGGAAGTCGTCGAACGCCGGCCCGCCGAGCCGACCCCTGATCTCGGCGGCCTGCCGGCGATAGAACGTCAGCACGCTGACCGTCACCCGGTCGCCGCCCGACCGTCGCAGCCGCGCCTCCCACGAGCGGCACATCCGGGCGACCAGGTCCGCCTCGAGTTCGTTGACGAAGCCACTGCCGACGGTGCGCTCCTTCGCCCGGCCGCCGTAGACCGAGGTGTCCACCAGTACCACCGGGGTGTTGGTGCCGCCGTACCGCAGCGGGGTCACGTCCGGCCGGTCCGGCGTCAGGTAGTCGCCGCCGTAGACCGGACCCGAGACCAGCGACGCGATCGGCTCGATCATCCGGCGCTGCACCCGCAACCGTTGCCGCAACGCTGGCGGCACACCGGCGACCGAGACCTCGAAGAGGCTGCGCACCAGGTGGTCGCGCATCGCGGTCAGCAGGGTACGTTCGGCGTCCGCACCGTCGGAGCCCAGCCGGCGCCACGCGGCCTCGAAGGTGCGCTGGTACCGCTGCCGCCAGCTCCCCGACTCCCGCAGCCGCTCCGCCGTCGCCAGTACGGTGTCGGTGCGGAACTGGTGCAGCTCCTCGTCCTCGGTCCAGATCGCGGCGAGCTGGTCGACCGCGGCCCGCAGGTCGGCGGCGGCGCCCCGGCCGACCATGTGCAGCGCGGCGAGCGCGTGCAGGTGGTGCTCGTCGGTCGGCTCCACGTACGGCGGGAGCTGGTGCTCGTCGCCGACCAGCACCCAGCGGCGGGCCCGGACCGCCCCGATCAGGAACTCGCTGTCCACCACCCGGCTCGCCTCGTCCACGATCAGCGTGTCGAAGTCGGCGTCGCCGAGATCGCGGTTCACCCCGGTGGTCGTGCAGCAGATCAGGTTCGCCGACCGGCGCAGGTCGGCGTCGACCTGGTCGGCCAGCGACTCCGGGGAGCCGCCGACCAGCCCGGAGAGCGCGAACCAGCGCTGCTCCAGGTGGATCCGCTGCTCGCGCCGGGTCAGCTCGGCGTCGAACCGGTCCCGCCAGCGCCGTACCTCCGGTTCGGGCCGGCCGACCGGGTCCTGGTCGGTCAGCGTCCGTACCCGGTCTCCGGCGCGCCCGGCCTCGGCGCGGGCCGCCTCGGTCTCGGCCTGCCGGCGCTGCACCTCGGCGCCGTGCCATCGCTCCCCGGTGACCCGCTCCGCCTCCAGCGCGGCGGCCCGGGTCCGGGCCGCCTCCCAGCGCCCGGACCAGGACCGCCGGTCGTGGTCGAGCCGGCGGCGTTCCGCCTCGCTCGCCCGGTAGGCCTCGCCCAGCCGGGCCACCTCGTCGGGAGCCTCGAAGAAGACCCGGACCCGGGACCAGAACCGCCGGCTCAGCGGCACCGCCGCGAGTTGCGCGCGCAGCGCCTCGGTCCGGGCCGCCACCGGGGGCAGGGCCGCCGCCAGCCGCTCCAGCGCCGCGGCCGCCTCGATCTCCCCGGCCCGGCTGCCGGCCAGGTCGGCCGCCAGCCGTTCCCGCCAGGCGCGGCGATCGTGCTCCGCCGACCGCAGCGCCTCGGCCCCCGCCCGCCGCCGGGCGTCGGCGGCCAGGAAGGCGTCCACCGCGTCGCGCCGGTCCCGCAGCCGGTCGGCCTCGGCCTGCCAGCGCCCGGCCTGCGAGTTCGCCGGCCGGCGGGCCTGCCGCAGGTACGTCCGGCTGACCTCCTTCGGCAGGTACCGGCGGAGTTCCTTGGCGACCCGGGACTCGTCCCAGGAGATCCGCAGCGCCAGGATCCCCGGCTGGTCGGCGAGTCGGCGCAGCACCTCGTCGACGGCCACGTGCATCGGGGCGAGCAGCAGCACCCGCTCGCCCCGACCGACGAGTTGGCGCACGACCTCGGTGATCACCGTCGTCTTGCCGGTGCCGGGCGGGCCCTGCACGTGGTAGACGTGCGGGGTACGGACGGCACCGCTCACCGCGGCCCGCTGCTCCGGGTTGAGCCGGTCGTCGAAGTACGCCGGCAGTGGCGGCAACTCCACCGCCGGCAGCCGCCCCGGGGCGCCGAGCAGCAGTGCCAGGTGCTCCCAGTCGCCCTCGACCTGCTCGTCGAGGAACCGGCTCAGCGCGGCGCTGTGCTTGCCGAGCGCGAACCGGCCCTGCTGCTCCAGCCGGACCGGGGTCTGCGGCGCGATCGGCGTACGGGGTGCGGCCAGGGCGAGCATCGGGGCGGCGCCGTCCGGTTCGACCGAGAGCAGCCGCAGCTCCGCCGTTGCCTCCGGGACGTTTGCCGTCACCGCGTCCCGGCCCGCTGTCGCATCCGGAGCGCGCACCGTCACGGTACGCCCCTCGGCGAAGGTGGCCGGCTGGTCGAGCCGGAGCCAGAGCACCGGCTGCTCCGCCAGCCGACCCTCGCCGACCACGGTCGCGCTGCCGCGTACCGTGCCCTCGTGAATGCTGCGCTGCTCCAGCAGCTCCAGCATCTGGAGCAGCGGCTGGTAGCGGCGCCGGATCCGGGCGTGCAGGTCGCCCCGGGGCCGGGGTTGCGCGGCACCGCGGTGCAGCTCGCGGCCGGCCGAGTCCCGCAGCGACCGTCGCCGTTGGACGATCCGCAGCCCCTCGGTGAACGTCTCCACCAGCTCCGGGAGGTAGCAGTACTCCTCGTCCCAGACCGGCACCAGGCGGACCTGTCCGGGCCGGACCGTCTCGGTGCGGCCCAGTCCACGCGCCGGCTTCACCGAGGTGACGTACGCCTGCGGTACGCCGCTGTCCCGGGCGCCGCGGGACTGGGCGTAGACCTCGAACCGGGTACCGGTCAGCCGGTAGTACCGGCCGTCCTTCCCGGTCAACTCCTCGACCAGCAGACCCCCGGCGAGGTCCGCCCGGATCTCGTCGAGGCCGTGCTCGGCGAGCCAGCGGGCCCGTTGCGGGTACGACAGGCACACCTCGGTCTGCTCGGCCTCGCTCGGCGCGAACAGCTCGGGCTCGGTCGCTCGGCAGTACTCGTCGGCCCACGACTGCGGAATGCGGAGCGGTGCCATCCCGGGCACCGTCACCGGTCGTCGCGGAGGAAGCGGAGTTCGACGCAGAGCTCGTCGACGTCGTTCCCGTCCCCGTGCAGCGCCCAGTACGCGGTGAGCAGCCCGGACGCCTCCGCCCGGAGCGACTCGGTGTGCTCGGCCGCGATCGGCTGCGTGCCGTGCGCCAGCACCGACTTGTTCCGGGCCCAGGTCCGGTCGCGCAGCTCGCGCAGCCGCTCCGGGTCGACCAGCCCGGTACGCCGGGCCAGTTCGTCGTCGAGCGAGGCGAGCAGGATGGCGGCGGCGAACAGCGTCAGCTTGTTGGGCGGCCCGGCGGAGGCGGGCGGGGCGAGCGAGCGGGACACCTCGGCGTAGCCGGCCCGGACGGCGGCGGGGTCACCGAGGTGGGACCAGTCGCAGTCGTCCGGGTCGAATCCGGGATAGCGGTGCCGCAGCCGCGTGGTCAGGCAGGCCTCGACGGTCCGGTAGAACAGCAGCGCCGCGAAGTCGTGCCGGCCGAGCTGCTGGTAGTGCAGCCCGAGCACGTAGAAGCAGACCACGAAGGCGGTGGTGTCGCCGGCCGCCAACCGGCGGGCGAAGGAGAGCTGCCGGTCGATGGTCGCCGAGGTGTCCGGCCGGAGGTGCCGGCGGCCCTGCCTTAGGCCCTGCTCCACCCCGGCGACCGCGGCCGGCAGCGCGGCCAGGTCGAGGTCGCACCAGGTCCGGTACAGCTCGGCGAGGGCACGCATCAGCCGGGCCCGGCCGGGCACCGCGATCCGTTCGGCGATCTCGTCGTAGCGGCGCCGGGCCGCCTCGAACGCGCCGGACCGGAACATCTCCAGCGCCCGGGCGAGTTCCTGCTCGCCGAAGAGCGTGGTCGGGTTCTCCAGGGAGATGAGCCGGACCTCGCCGTGCCGGAGCTGCCGGGTCACCGGGTCGAACTGGTTCTCGATGTAGGTCAGCCCGAGGTTGAGCTGCCAGGCGGCCAGCGCCGCGGCGGCACTCATCACCTTCCGGCCACCGGTGATGTCGATGACCGCGTGCCGCCCGTCGCGCCCGGCCAGCTCCCGGGCGATCTGCTGGTACATGTCGAGCGGGTCGCTGGCGTCCACCGGTACGTGCCGGAAGTCCTGGTGCCGCAGCCGGTCCGGGCCGACCAGCCGCTGGCCGATCAGGTCCACACTGTCCGGTGCGTCCCGGGAGGTGATCACGACGAGCCGGCTCGGGCGGAGCAACTCGTAGGTGAGCACCGTCGGGGTGGCCGCGAAGCCGCAGAGGCTGATCAGCACCTCGACCTTGCGCCGGGGCAGGTCGCTGGCGGCCCGGGCCCGGGCGACCGCGTCGGCGAGCAGATGGTCGAGATAGTACGCGGTGGCCTGGAGGGCGGGGCTGCCGTCGGCGTACCGCTGCTCGCCGCGTTCGATCCGGCGCATCGTCTCGACCCGTTCGGCGAAGGATCCCGCTTCGTCAGACGGCATGCCTGACCCTATCGAACGGGGTCGCTCACTGCGCGACGATGTGATCCGGCGTGCTGGCCGGTAGACCGCGAGTTGGTCTACCGAGCGCTGCTTGGCCGGCGTGAGGACCAGGGGCCGGGTCTGCTTCTGAAAGGGGTGACCCCGGGTTGGTCAGAAATGTGACAGCGTAGGCGATTCGCAATCGGGCGCCTGACGACAATGGTCCGGCTCCGTTCAGGCGACGGACCCGGCGACGGCACCACTTGACGCGTCATAGGGTCGTCCGCGCAGACGGAGAACTGCCAGGTGATCCGATCGGTGCTGAACGGCCCGGGCCGGCGCGGTGGACCGGTCAGCGTGGGGTCGACAGGTCCAGGAGCAACTCGTCGAGGACCAACTCCTCCTCGACCCGTACGCCGTGCCGGCGCATGGCCGTGGTCAGCCCGGTATCCCACGTCGCCTCGGCCGGAGTTCCGCGC
This sequence comes from Plantactinospora sp. DSM 117369, assembly GCF_053764795.1. Classification (NCBI taxonomy): domain Bacteria; kingdom Bacillati; phylum Actinomycetota; class Actinomycetes; order Micromonosporales; family Micromonosporaceae; genus Plantactinospora; species Plantactinospora sp. DSM 117369. Next base: position 1,440,646 of record NZ_CM132446.1, read on the forward strand.
AGCGACCCCGGCACGCCGGCGTGGACCGCACCCAGGTACGCGGAGGTGTCGTACCGCCACGGCTGCCACGGCACCCGGGCCCGGAGCAGGTTGGCGATCCGCACCCCGCCCCAGTCGAAGTCGCCGTGGTAGCGCAGCTCGCATCCGCCGACCGCCAGGGCGGCGAGCAGGCGCAGCGCCGCGGTCGTCGGCTGGCCGTTGACACAGACCAGCGGCGGGCACGCCCGGCCGAGCCGGTCCGCCGCGGCGGCGAGAATCGTCGGATTCTCACAGACGTGCACGCGGGCCGCGTGGAAGCCGGGTCGCGCACGAGCGATCTGCCGCAGGGTGAGCACCACCGGTTCGCCGAGGTCGGCAGCGGACGCGGTGAGGGCGTGCAGCCGGCTGCCGGCCACGGCGGGCAGGTTGAGCGCGAGCACGGTCGAGGACAACTCGTCGACGAGTACGCCGACCGCGTCCCACAGCGCGCGCCGCTGCTCCGCGGCGGAGGCGGGCAGCGGTCCGGCCCGCCACCAGGTGGCCCGGACGGCGGAGAGCGCGAGCGTCGAAAGCGGACGGTCGGGGTCGAGCGCGTGCGCGTCGCCGGTGGCGTGCACCGCGAGCCGCGCCAGTGGTACGCCGCCAGCGGGCAGTTCGCCGAGCACGGCAACCAGGTCGGCGGTGAGCCGGGCCGCCGCCTCCGGGGTCCGGCCGAGCCGCCGGAGCAGCGGGAGCGTGCCCGGGTCGGCGTACCAGCCGGACAACTCTGCCCTGCGCTCGCGCAACGCCGCCAGCGGCGCCTGTGCGGTACGCCAGGCGGCCGCCTCCGCGGCCCGGACGTCCGCGACTACCGCGACTGCTCCACCGAGCAACTCGACCGCGGCGGCCAGGCCCTCGCTGTGCATTCCGCTGCGCCGGACGACGCGGTCGAGTTCGTCGAGGTTGACGGTGAGCGAGGTGCCACGCCCGGGGCGCCGCCCCAGCAGCCGCTCCACCGCCCGTCGCTCATCCTCCGTGGCATGGTCGAGCGAGAGGACGCCGGTGAGGGCCCGGCCGTGGGCCAGCCGGTGACGCAGCCGTTGCACGAGCCGGGCCGTATCCGCCCCGCCGAGTTGGCGGCGCAGTCGCTCCGGGTCGGTCACTCGACAGCCCGCAGGCCCGGCGACTGTTCGTCGGGCCCGGCGAAGGTCGCCGGGTCGCCGGGCTCCGAATCACGCTGCCGGGGCGGCTGCGGTGTGGTAGGGGGCAACAGGTGCCGCTCACGGCCGTCCCACCGCCACGGCGTGACCAGTACGGCGTCGATGCCCTCGTGCCGGGCCAGCTGAGCGATGCCGAGGCCGGGGACCTGCGGGTAGCAGCCCCACTCGCGCTCGCTGGTCATCACCACGTCCAGGTCGAAGGTGGCGAGCAACCCGAGGCATTTGGCCCGGGAGTCGTCGTCGACCCCGGCGAACGCCTCGTCCAGGGCGATCAGCCTCGGGGCGTACGGGTTGCCGGCGGAGCCGTAGTACGACGAGGCCGCCGCGAACAGCGGGATGCTGGCGGCGAGTACCCGTTCGCCGCCGGAGGCGGGGCCGGTCGCCGGACGCCACTGCCCGTCCTGGCGGCGCTGCACGGCGAACTCGTGCCAGGCGCGGTAGTCCAGTGCCCGGGTGAGCTGTTCGGTCCAGGTGGCCGCCTCGTCGCGCAGGCGTTCCCGGTCGATCTGCTGTTGCAGGAACGCGCCGACGGTACGGCGGTCCTCCTCGTTCCACACGTCGGTGCTCTGCCGCAGTTGCCGGGCGCGCAACTCGGCGAGGCCGGCGGGCGCGTCCCGGGTCGGCCGCCACAGCAGGCGCAGCCGCATCCCGGTCGACGTCGGGCGCGCCTCCAGCTCGCTGTTCATGCTCTCGACCTGCCGTTCGGCGCCGGAGATGAGTTCCTGGAGGGCGCCGGCGACCTCGTTGACCAGGTGGGTCTCCAGCACCTCCCGCTCGTGGGCCGAGAGCACCCGTTGCCGTTCCTCGATCTCGCCGACGAGCGCTGCGGCGAGGTCCGCGACGGTACGGGCCTGCCCCTGGAAACCCACCTCCACGATCATCGTTTCTTCCCGTACAGCGGGCAGCACCTGGTGCCCGTGCCGGGAGAGATTGTCGGCGAGCAGCTTGATGTCGACGCTGACCTGCTGTTGCAGGCGTTCCCACCGGGCGTGGTCGGTGTCGACCTCGGCGAGTGACCGGTCGATGCCACGGGCGAGCGCCACCGCCGGGGTGGCGGCCCAGGGCTGCCGTGGATCGGGCACGTCCTGCCCGGGGCAGACCAGGCCGATCAGGCCGGTGCCGGCGAAGGCGCGCAGGGCCTCCACGGCCTCGTCCCGGCCGCGGCTGACCTCGTCGAGTTCCCGTTCGAGCCCGTCCCGCCGGCCGCTGGCGACACCACGCGCGTCACGGGCCGCGCCCTCCTGCTCGCGGGTGCTGCGCTGCGTCTCCGCACACCGGGCCAGTGCCCCGGTCACCTCGCCGATCTGCCGTTGCAGTTCGGCGACGGAGGCTCCGGCGGTCGCGTCGAGCGTATCGAACTCGATCTGGGCCGCGGCGGCCTGCCGCTGGGCCGAGGCGGCCTCCTCGGCGGCCGGTTCGAGCCGGGCCAGCCGCTCCTGGTACGCCCGCCGCGCCTCGCCGTACCGCCGCGCCGTCGTCCATGCGCCGCCCACCGTCGGCCACCACGCGGCGAGCGCCACCCGGTACGCCTGCAACCCCTCGCGTACGTCGGCGAGCTGCTCGGCGGCGTACGGCAGCCCGACGTCACCGGCGAAGTCGGTTGCCTCGGCCAGCGTGGCGGCGGCTACTGCGGCGGCCGCCTCCAGTTCCGTCCGCGCCTCGTCCCGCCGGGCGAGCGTCTCCCGGCGGTGGTCGTAGGCGGCCCGGACGAGGGTGTGCGCCTCGTGCACCGGTTGGTCGGCGGGAAGCGCCTCGGCCTCCTCGACGATCCGTCGGCGTCGCCCGTCGAGCGCGGTGCGCTGCTCGGTGAGGTCGTCCGCCAGCGCCGACAGCTCGGCGGCCTCGTGCCGCAGCCGGCTGACCCGGGCACGTCTCGCCGCCGCCCGGGCCCCGTCGCCGATGTGTTCCGCCGCCGGCTTCGTCCACCGCCCGGCGACGATGCCGGTGCCGTATCGGCCGTTCGGGTCGACCCACGTCACCGCCGACCCGGCGCCGTACCCGATCGCGGCCAGTACGTCGGCCACCTGCCGGTCGGTGAGCGCGGCGGCGCCGGGATCGGCGGCGTCGATGGCCGGCCGGAGCAGGCCGTCGAGGTTCACCGGACCGGAACCGGTCGGTCGCGGCACCGGGTCGCCGGAGACCGGGTCGGTCGGTCGCAGCACCGTGTCGCCGGAGACCGGGTCGCGCAGCGAGCCGTCCGGGTCGAGCCAGGCGTCGAGCACTCCGGCGGCCTCCAGGGCGGCCTCGATGCCGGCCCGGTCGGCGTCCGGCACGCTCTCCGCGAAGTCCACCACCCGCCACAGCGGCGCACCGGGCCGGTCCGCCCGTACCTCCGGCACCCGGGTGTGCGGCGTCGGCGGCGGCTGGTGTACGCCGTCGGCGAGCCGGCGCAACTCCGCGTCGATCTCGTCCAGCCGGTCCCGGGTACGGCGCTGCTCGGCCTCCAGCGCGGCGTCGCGCCGGGCGACCACCTCGGTCGCCGAGGTGGCGGCCCGGGCGATCTCCCTGGTCGCCGGGTTGTCACCGGCCAGCCCGGAGACCCACTGCTCCAGTTGGGCGAGGACGGCCTCGGGGTCGGAGATCGGCAGCTCGACCAGGCCGGCGAGGTGTTCCCGGACCCGCCGGACCAGCAGGTCGCCCTGCTGTGTCGCGGACGTCTCCGCGTCGGCGATCCGCAGGTCGGCGGCGGCCAGCTCCCCGTCGAGCCGGTCGAGTTCCCGGCGCGCCCGGTCCGCCCGTACCTTCGCGGCGTCGGCCGCCTCGCGCAGCCGGTCGAGGGTACGCAGCGCGGTGGTCCAGGTGTCGACCAGCTCGGCGGCGGCGCGGCTCGCCTCGGTCAGTCCGCCGGTCGCGGTGTGGCCCGCCGTCCCAGGCTCGGCGGTCCCGGTGCGGTCCGCTTCGGCTGGCCCATCGGTGCCCGGACGGTCGGCGGCCTCGGTCGGCTCGCCGGTCGGCCCGGTCGGCAGTGCGGCGACCACCCGGTTACGGTGCCGATCCGCGATCATCGCCCGTTCCGCGCTCTCCGCCACCTCCTGCCGGGCAGCCGTCTCGGCTTCCTCGGCGTGCCGCAGCTCCTCGGTCATCTCGTCGAGGAGGCGGCGGTTGCGGGCGACGTCCGACTCGACGTCGTGCAGATGTTCCCGCTGGCGGCGGGCGAGCCGGGCCCGTTCCTGGGCGATCTCCCGCAGCCGGTGCAGGTGCTCCGCCGTCCGGGCCTCCGGGCTCTCCGCGAGCGCCTGCCGCCGTGCCGCCAAGTCGCGGTTCTGGTGCTCCAACTCGTCGAGGCGGGCCTGCGCCTGCCGGACCCGCTCGTCCGCCTCCGCGTACGCCCGCTGGGCCTCGACGAGGTCGCGGCCGAGGTGCTCGTAGCGGCTGTGCCGTTGGCGTAGCACGCCGGCCTTGCGTTTGGTCGCCACCTGCGCGTACCGCCGGTAGCGGGCCAGGAAGTCGTCGGCGGCACGTTTCGTCTCCGCCAGCTCCCGCAGCGTCTCCCGCTCGTCGTCGAGGCTGCGGAACGCCTCGGCCACCTGGGCGATCAGGTTCTCGTCCAGCGGTGGCAGGGCGTCGCCGAGCGCCCGGGACAGGCTCTTCTCGTCCGGCCGCTTCGACAGCTGTGGCTGGCGTAGCTTGATCAGCAGCGAGATCAGCGCCTCGTACCGGTTGCCGAGCCCGAACAGTGCCTCGTCGACGGCCCGCCGGTAGTCGCCGGCCCGGTCGTAGACCATGCCCGCGCCGCCGAGCGCGTCGCGGAGCCGTTCCCGGGCCAGTGCCGTGCCGGCCGGGGTGAGCAACCGCAGGTCCGGGCCGATCCGTTGACTGGTGACGAAGAACCAGTGCCGGGCGATGCCGCGCCCGGCGACCGCCTTCAGCCCGGCGCCGAGGGTCAGGAAGTGGTACCGGCCGTCGGCGTCCCGGCGGCCGAACTCCAGCCAGGTGTAGCCGAGCCGCTCGGGGTGCGGGTGCCGGCCGCCGAGCAGCAGGTTCCATTCCATCCGCTTGTTCGGGTCGCCGTCCGGCTCCACCCGGTACGGCGCGAGTTCCCCGTCGAGCAGGAACGGCAGGGTCAGCGCCAGCACCTTCGACTTGCCGGTGCCGTTGTTGCCGCGCAGCAGCAGGCTCCCGCCGTGGAAGTGGAACTCCTCCTGGTCGTAGTAGAAGATGTCCACCAGGCCGGCACGCAGCGGCTGCCAGCGCTCCCGCTCGGGCAGGGGCAGTGCCGGGGGCGTGGGCACCGTCACAGCGCGGGTTCCTTCCGTTCGCGGATGGTCGGGTCGGCCAGGGCGTACCGGGCGATCGCCGGACGGGCGACCACGAGCGGGTCGTCGGCCGGCTCGACGGTGATCAGCTTGAGCGCGCGCAGCGCCTCCAGCGCGGTCGCCACCAGGTCGAGCTCGGCGCCCGGGTCGGTCGCGTGCTTGCGCCAGTAGGACCGGTGTTCCCGGGCCAGCGTCCGGGTGTGCCGGTGCAGCTCGCTGACCCGTACGCCCCGGTCGGCCGTGGCGATCCGCTCGGCCAGCAGCAGGGTCAGGTGGCTCTGCATACCCTCCGCGGGCATCCGCACGTCGGTCAGTTCGTCGTCCGGGTCCACCATCGCGATCCCCTCGGCCCGCACCTCCGCGACCAGTCCGGTCAGCTGGGTGATCCGGTTGAGCAGCGCGAAACGCTGACTGGTCAGATAGGCCCGTTCGGGGTCGGAGAGTTCGTCGTAGTAGACCACGGGTTGTTCCAGCAGCAGCCGGGTCAGCCGGTGGCGCAGCGCGCGGTTCCGTGCGTCGTCGAGGTCGAGTACGACCTCCCGGGTCAGCGCGTCCAGCCGCCCGGTCGGGGTCGACTCGGAGATCATCGACGGGCCGCGTGCGGCGGCGAGCAGCCCGGAGACGACCCGGCGGTCCACGTCGTAGAGGACGTCTCCGCTGGCGCCCAGATACGCCTCCTCGTCGCCGGCCACCCGGCGCAGCACCCCCCAGCGCAGCAGCAGCCGGACCACGGCCACCATGTCGGCGCGGCGTTCCCGTCTGTCGAGGGTGAACGTGAACCCGGTGTCCGCCAGCGCCGGCTCGGCGGCGGCCAGCACGATCTCCTCGGCCAGCCGGCCGAGCGTGACCTGACCGTCGGCGCGCTCCAGCGCGGCCATGGCCAGGCAGGTCAGTACGTACCGCTGCCGGGAGAACGGGGTCTTCGCGCGCGGGTCGCGGGCGGGATGGGTCTCGTCGTACGGGTCGGCGGTGAGCTTCATCAGCCGGATCGTCTGCGCGTCGGCGACGAGACGCCAGCCGGTCTCGCGTTCGAACCACTCCCGCAGCTCCGAGGCGCACGCCCGGACCAGCCGGAACTCTTCGGTGTCGGTGATACCGGCGACCAGCAGTGGACGGGCGAGCAGGATCCGCGCCGCCTGCCGCAGCCGTACCGCCGGCTCGTCGCCGGCCGAGATCCTGGTTCTTCTCATCGGGCGGCCAGGGCCGGGGCGAGATCGGTGATCTCGATCAGGTGGTCGGGGCCGGTGAGCACGCCGTCCCGGGTGACGACGCGTACCGGAGGAGCATGCTCCAGCCGGGCGAGCCGGACCAGCAGCGTGCCGTCGGACGTGGTGGTGACCACCTCGTCGGCGTCCGGTCGCCGCGCGGCGAGCGCGTCGCCGAGCAGTTGCAGGAAGAGCCGGAACTCGGCGCTGTCCAGCTCGCCGAGCTGCGAGAGCATGATCGGGCCGGGGGTGGCGAGCGCCGCCCGAGCCCTCGCCACCTGCGCGGACTGGAGTTCCATCCGCTCGGCGAGGAGCCGCCGCTGCTCGGAACGGTCGATCACCCGGTTCGGGGAGCCCCGCCGCTCGTACGACCCGGTCCGCCGCAGTCGGGGGCTGATCTCCAGCCGCGGTGCCTGGGCCCAGGGTGTCGAGGCGGAGACCGGCTGCTCCTCGGCCAGGGCGAGGCTCTCCGCCGTGGTGCTGAGATGACGTGCGGGGGAGAGCCCGAAGGCGGTGTGCCAGAGCCGGTGCGCGGACTCGTCGTCCGGGGCCTGGGCGAACCAGAGCGCCAGGGTCCGGAAGTCGGCCGAGCGGTCGGATCGGCCGGCCCGCCGTTCGTTGATCGCCGCCACCGTGCCCAGTAGCTGGCGGATCGCACCGATCGCCGCCGACCGCAGCAGCCTGGCCTGCGACTGCCGGCCGCTGTCGGCGCTGACGAACCAGTCGCGCAGGCCCTGCCAGCGCTGCTGCCACGCGGCCAGCGCCTCCCGGGTGGCTCTCTGCCGCGCCTGCTCGTCGGTGTTGTCGACCGGGGCGGCGTCGATCGCCTCGCGCCGCGCCGCCACCTCCAGGAGCGGATCTACGCCCGCCGCCTCGATCTGCCCGGCCAGCGCGGCGATCTCGGCGCCACGGTTGGCGAGATCGGCGATGAACCGCTCGATGTACGAGATCAGTTGCTCCTTGTACGCGAGGAAGACCTCCACCTCCGCGTCGGCGAAGTCGACGGTACGGCGTAGCGAGGCCATGAACGCCTGCGCGTTGTCGGCCAGCCCGGTGAACCGGTCGACCAGACTCATCAACAGCAGGTGCGTCTTGGCCGCGTCCGGCGGATCGCCGGCCCCCGCCTCGGTGGCGACGACCAGCAGCGCGCGCAACTGACCCGCGATGTCCGACAGCGCGACCGACTGGAGCGCCCCGCGCCGCGCCACCGACTCCTCGTAGACGGCGATCGCCTGCTCGGCGGCGTGCCCGTGCGGACTGAGCTGGTAGAGGTAGCGGGCCCGGTGGAAGTCCTCGACGGTGGTGACCCGGCCGGTGTCGGGGTCGGCCCGTAGGTTTCCCCACTCGGCGAGCTGGGTCAGGGCGGCGGTGACGGCCTCGGCTGACGTACCGGCGCCGAGTTCGGCGAGTACGTCCTCCGGGCGCAGGTGCACCGTGAAGCGCTGCTTGGCGCGGACGAAGGTCGCCAGGACGGCCCGGTAGAGCGCGACGTTCTGGGCTTGCAGGTGTGCGAAGGGCTGCACGGAGGGCTCGGTCCGGGCGGACATCGAGCCATCATCGCATCGGCGAGGCCGGGCCGGTCGTACCGGCCGGCCCTGGCGTTTCGAGCTGGCCGGTGGCGCTGGCGCTGGTACCTCGTGATCTGTTCAGCCGAGCGGTGCCTCGGTCACGGGCGCGTTGTCGACGAGCAGACGACCTGGGGTATGGCAGGGTGCCCGGTGCCGTTGTAACCCCACCGGTAGCTCTGCTTCGGCGCGATGAACTCGCCGTACCGCTCCGGGACGATGATGTGCCTGCCGTTGGCGTATGTGGTGGTCACGCCCCACGCGGTGGAGAGTGTCCCGCCCTGCAACGTCAGCGTCGCTCGCCAGGTGATCGTCGCATCGCTGGTGTTCGTGATGGTGACGCTCACCGTGAAGCCGTTGCCCCACGAGTTCGTCGTCGTGGTGACCTCGCACAACAACGGATCCGCCGACCCGGTGGCCGGCACCGCGCTCGCCGGTGCGGCGTGCAGCGCCACGGCGAACACGGTGAGTGCGGCCAGTGCTGCGATGCGTATCCGGAGGGCCATGGAGGCAATATACAGCTATCGATGTGGCGTGGGAATGCGTTCATCGACGCCGGGTGCGGCCCTTGTGTTGCGGGCACAGTTAGTTGTCCTTATAGTTCGACAGGAGTTGATGGCTCGCCGTGTGCCGGTCGGGTCGCCGTCGTCGAGCGCCGGGAGGAATCGTGAGGCGTACCCGCAGATTGCTGCTGTTGGTCGGGCTCGTCGCGGCGGTCGCGGCGGCACCGGTGGCGGTGGTCGCCCAGGCGGCGTCGACCCCGACCGCCTCGTTCGCCAAGGTCTCCGAGTGGGGGTCGGGCTGGGAAGGCCGCTACACCATCACCAACGGCGGCAGCACCGAGATCACCTCGTGGCGGGTGGAGTTCGACCTCCCGGCCGGGACCACCCTCGGCTCCCACTGGAACGCGACGCTGGCCAGCAGCGGCCAGCGGCACATCTTCGGCAACCTCTCCTGGAACGGCCGGATCGCCCCCGGTGCCTCGGTGACCTTCGGCTTCATCGGAAGCGGTACCGGCGCCCCGAACGGCTGCCAGCTCAACGGTCAGCCCTGCGGCGGCGGTACCGGGCCCACCCCGACCCCGACGGTGAGCCCGACCGGGGTACCACCGACGGTGCCGCCGGGCGGGCGCACGCCGGTGGCGGCGAACGGGCAGCTCCGGGTCTGCGGCCGGCAGCTCTGCAACGCCGCCGGCAAGGCGATCCAGTTGCGCGGGATGAGCACGCACGGTCTCCAGTGGTACGCCAACTGCGCCACCCCGGCCTCGCTGGACGTACTCGCCCGGGAGTGGCAGGCCGACGTACTGCGGATCTCGATGTACATCCAGGAGGGCGGCTACGAGACCGACCCGCGTCGCTTCACCGACCTGGTGCACAACTACATCGAGCTGGCCAGCGCCCGGGGCATGTACGCCATCGTGGACTGGCACATGCTCACCCCCGGCGACCCCAACCACAACCTGGAGCGGGCGCGTACCTTCTTCGCGGAGATCGCCGATCGACACCGGGCCAAGAACAACGTGATCTACGAGATCGCGAACGAGCCGAACGGGGTGGCCTGGAGCGCCATCAAGAGCTACGCCGACCAGATCATCCCGGTGATCCGTACCCGGGACGCCGACGCGGTGGTGCTGGTCGGTACCCCCGACTGGTCGTCGTTGGGCGCCTCCGGCGAGGGCGGCGGCGCGGACGTCATCGCCGCCAACCCGGTGAGCGCCGGCAACGTGATGTACGTCTTCCACTTCTACGCCGCCTCCCACGACGACTACTACCTCGACACGGTGACCCGGGCGGCGGACCTGTTGCCGCTCTTCGTCACGGAGTTCGGCACCCAGGACTACTCCGGGGACGGCCCCAACGACTTCACGATGGCCCAGCGCTACCTGGACCTCTTCGCCAGCCGGAAGATCAGTTGGGTGAACTGGAACTTCTCCGACGACTTCCGCTCGGGCGCGGTCTTCACCACCGGCACCTGCGCGGCCGGCGCGTTCGGCGGTACCGCTCGGCTCAAGGAGGCGGGCGTCTGGGTCCGCAGCCGGATCAACACTCCCGACGACTTCTGACACGGTCGCCCGCATCGACTACGGTGGCGGTGTGTCCGAGCAGAGACGTGAGCCGACCGAGGCGGACGGCCCGCTGTTCCGGGCGGCGTACGAGCGGGCAGGTGAGATCGACGACGCGCCGGACTCCGGCGGGCGCCGCCGGGGGTGGGGCGGCTTCCTACGGGCCGCCGCGGTCGCGCTGGCCGAGGGATTTCTCCGGGAAACCTTCGTCTGGGGCGCGGTCCTCTTCTCTCTCCTGGCCGCCGTGTTCGGGGCGACCGGCGGGGACATCGCCTGGATGGTGCCGATGATCGGGTCCGGGGTCGCCGGTATCGCGCTGGTGTTCTGGTCGATCGCCCGGCGCTGGTCGTTCGGTCGCCAGTGGCTTGTCCTGCTGGGCGTCGTCGCCGTCCAGATCGTCCTGGTCGTGACGTTCTGGCGGACCCACTGACGCCTGCCGCGCGGTCCGGTGACAGGTTGTAGCGCGGCGGACCCGATGGCACAATCCACCATGGCCGATCGCGGGGCGGATGGTACCCGGGGCGGACACGTGGAATCGGGGGAGGTCTGTCGTGACGGCTGTCTCAGTTGAACTTTCCGACCTGCGGGGCTGGGCCCAGCAGGTCGGACGGGTGTCCACGGACATGGGCTCGGCCCGGGAATACGCCGCCGGGCAGATCGCCGACGCCGACTTCGGCCGGATCCTGGAGCTCATCACCGGCCCGTACGCCGCCATGATCCCGAAGTTTCACAATGTGCTGTCCGAGGACAGTCTCCGGCTCGGCAAGACGCGGGACGGGCTCAACTCCTCCGCCGCCGCGTACCGGGAGGCCGACGAACGGTCGAGTGGCCGGCTGACCAGGTTGGCCGGTGGGCAGACCGGGCTCATCACCGACGACGGTGAGGCCAACGGGTTCAACGATCCCGGTTCGCCGGCCGGTGCTCTGGTCGCACCGGGAGGCGGTGGCGCCGGCATGCCGGACCTGCCGGAGGTCTCCTTCGGCTTCGTCTTCGACAAGGTCTGCGACCTCGTGGTCTGGGTCGGCGGTCCGGACCCGCGCGAGAAGGTCACCCGGTGGCTCGCCGGTGATATCGACAAGGCCGCCCGGCACGTCGAGGCGTGGCGGGCGGTAGCCCAGTGTCTCGATCTCGCGCAGGCGAACCTGGCCTCGGGTCGGCAGGCGATCACCAGGACCTGGAGCGGGGACGCGGCCAGCGCGGCGACCGCCCACGTGGACCGGTGGAGTTCCAGCCTGACCGAGCAGGCGGGTGCGATGCGGAAGATGGGCGACCACCTCTGGGACATGATCGACCATGCGGTGAAGATGGCCCAGGTGGTGGTCGACATCATCAGGACCCTGGTCAGCCTGGTCAGCGCGGCGCTGTCGAACGCCGCGATCCCCGCCTACGGGCAGTGGAAGCTGATCCAGACGGTCAAGGAGGGGATCACGATGGTCTGGAAGGCCATCAAGGTCGTCCAGGTCTTCCTGAACGCGCTGACCATGCTGATCAGCACCATTGAACTCTGCGTCGACTACTTCAGCGTCGCGAAGCTGCCGCCCGCCCCGGTGACCGGCCCGGTCCCGGCGATGGGTGCGGTATGACCTCGCCCGACTTCGCCTACATCGAGCAGCGGATGCGGGCCGCAACGGCCGAGCTGCGCGAGGCGATGGAGTCCGCGTTGCAGGAGATGCTCCGGTTCCAGCGGGAGAACCGGCCGACCGAGGAAGAACGCCGGGCCCTCCAGGAGGCCGCGCTGCGCGGTGATCTCGGCGACGACATGCGTACTCTGGCCCGGCTGGTGGAGGCCGGCGAGGAGGACTGGGACCGGATCTACTCCGGCGAGTCGCCCAACGCCGGGTTGCTGCGCGGGCATCTCGACCGGATGGTCGCGGAACACCGGGACGACATCGTCCGGGCGATCGAGGAGGACGAGGAGTTCGACCCGATGGACCCGGAGAGCCGGCCCAGCAGGTAGCCTGCCGGCCCGGCCCGGCCCGACCCGAATTGATCGACCCGTACGGATCGGGAGCGGCGCGGCGCCGTGCCCCCGGAAAGCCCTTCCCTTCCTGGCTTCCGGAAGTCTTGACAGCTCAGCGAGGCGGCGGCTAGCTTCGGAGAAGCGGCGATCTTGAAACGATTCACCCACGTCCGGCGCCGTCCCGTCGACGCTGTCGTCCGCCTCCGTACCCCTCGCCGCCGTACCGCTCGCCGCACCATCCGATTCGCCGACACCACCCCGGGGGCCCGTTCCTGGCCACCCCCTGGCGGAAGGAACGCACCGATGCGTCGTACCGCACCATCCGATATCCCACCCCGCCGCTGGTCGCCCCGCCGCGCCGTCGCGCTGCTCGCCGCCGTACCGCTGGTGCTGGCGGGGCCGCTGCCTCCGGCGGCCGCCCAGGCGAAGGCCCCGAAGGGCAAGCCCGTGCTGCGCCAGCTCGAACACCTCGACCGGGGACTGGTCGCGGTGAAGGTGCCCGAGGGGGTCTACCTGAGCTGGCGTTTCCTCGGTGACGAGCCGGACGACGTCCGGTACCGGATCTACCGGGACGGCACGGTGCTGACCACTGTCTCCGGGGCCAGCAACTACACCGACACCGACGGCACCGCCAGCTCCGCCTACCGGGTGGCGGCGATCGTGCACGGGGTGACCCGGCCACTGTCGCCGGCCACCACCCCGCTGGCCCAGCAGTACCGGGACATCCCGCTGCAACGGCCGGCGGCCGCGCCGTACCCGCTGGTCCAGACCTATCCGACCAGCACCACCGGCAAGCAGTTCGAGCCGGTCGACATGGAGTTGCTGCGCCGGATCCGGACCGCGCACGCCAACCGGCAGGGCATCACCGAGGCCGAGTTCGCCGCGCTGATCAGCCCGTTCCGGACCTACTTCGCCGATCCGGAGTGGGCCCCGCGCAACCCGTTCGGCACCCGGGCCACGCACGTCTCGGGGGACCGCTACCGGATCAGCGACAGGCTCTTCGCCGAGCTGGATCGGGCCTTCACCCGGTACGTCGACGAACTCGACCGGGGCAAGAAGCTGCCCTGGCAGCGCAACGCCGACGGGTCGATCCGGACCACCATGGCCGAGTACACCCCCGGGGACGCCACCGTCGGCGACCTGGACGGCGACGGCGGCTACGAGCTGATCCTCAAGTGGGACCCGGCCGGGGCCAAGGACTCCTCGCAATCCGGCTTCACCGCACCGGCGATCGTGGACGCCTACAAGCTGGATGGCACGCTGCTCTGGCGGATCAACGTCGGCTACAACATCCGGGCCGGCGCACACGACACCCAGCTCACCGTGGCCGACTTCGACGGCGACGGGCGGGCGGAACTGATCATGAAGACCGCCGACGGCACCACCAGCGGCACCGTCGCGGCGGACGGAAGCTACCGGGTCCGGGACACCATCGGCCGCGAGCAGGCCACCGCCGAGAAGTTCGCCGGCTACTTCGCCAGCGGCGACGAGGCCGCGCTCGACCGGTACTACGACGCGATGAACGGCTACAACGTGAGCTGGATCCTGCCCGGGGGCAACACGCCGCCGGAGCAGAACGTCCGGCAGTGGGGCAAGGTCTACACGTACGGGCCGATCGGCACCAGCGACGAGTACCTGACCGCCTTCGACGGGCGTACCGGCCGGGTCGTCGACACCGTCGACTACGCCTTCCCGTACGGGGCGCCGAACTGGGGTGCCGCGCCGGTCGACCACCGGGGCGCGAACTTCCAGGGCGCGGTACGCGACGGCTCCGGCCCGGGTGAGCAGGTACCGGTGGACCCGAGCGAGATCCCGGACCCGTACTGGACCGACCCGGACACCCGGTGGGGCAACTACCCGTGGGGCGACCACCAGGGCAACCGGGCCAACCGGTTCCTGACCGCCGTCGCCTACCTGGACGGCAGGCGGCCGAGCGCGATCATGGCGCGCGGCTACTACGCCCGGACCACGGTGGCCGCGTACACGCTGCGCAACGGCGAGCTGGTGCTCGGCCGGACCTTCGACTCGGCCACGCTGCCCGACCCGCACCTCGGTGAGGACCGGGGCATGCACTCGCTGATGACCTCCGACGTCGACAACGACGGCCGGGACGAGATCGTCTACGGCGCGATGATCCTGGACGAGAACCTGCGGCTGAGCACCGTGGCGGGGACCTGGTTCCCGTACCCGGTGCCGCCGGTCAACGTCGACCTGACCCCGCAGATCACGGCACCGGACGCCGACGACCGGTTCATCCACCTGGCGCACGGCGACGCGTACCACGTCGGCGACTTCGACCCGGCGCGGCCCGGCACCGAGGTCTTCCTGGTCCAGGAGCAGGCGGCCGGGCTTGACTCGGTCGGGCGGGACGGCAAGACCGGCCTCGGCTACCGGCCCGGCGCCGCCGTCTACGACCCGGAGACCGGCGAGGTGACCGCCGCGATGTACGGCGGCGGCGACAACGAGCGCGGTGCCGCCGGCAACATCGACCCGAACAACCCCGGTGCGGAGTACTGGAGCGGCGGCCGGGTCTACAGCGCGGTCACCGGTGAGCAGCTCTACGGCTCCGGCAACCTGCCGGCGAACTTCCTCGTCTACTGGGACGGCGACCTGACCCGGGAACTGCTGACCGACAACGTCATCTCCAAGGCGAACACCGACTACGGCAGCCGGCCGGCGACGGTGAACAAGACCGACCTGCTGGTCGCCCCGGGCGCCTCGGCGGTCCGGGACGGCGGCAAGGGCAGCCCGATCGTCTCCGCCGACCTGTACGGCGACTGGCGCGAGGAGGTCGTCTGGCGGGTGGGCACCTCGGCCCTGCGGATCTACACCACCGTCATCCCGACCGAGCACAAGATCCGCACCCTGATGCACGACCCGCAGTACCGCAACCAGGTCGCCTCGGAGAACGTGGTCTACAACCAGCCACCGCACCCGAGCTTCTTCCTCGACCCCGCCGCACCGCTCCCGCCCCGCCGCACCGACATCGACGTCACGGCGAAGCACTAGCCCGACTGTGTGGTCTGTTACTACCCCCGGCGGGGTGGTAACAGACCACACTCGTCTGGTCGATACTCGCGGTAGCGAGCCGAGGAGGAGACCAGTGCCGAGGAGCCACGACTACCGGTTGACCGTCACCTGGACCGGAGCCGGCGAGGCCGGCACGGTCAACTACCGCGACTACGGCCGGGACCACCGGGTCACCGCCGACGGTCCGGCACCGCTGCTCGGCTCCGCCGACCCGACGTTCCGTGGCGACCCGGCCCGGTGGAACCCGGAGCAGTTGCTGGTCGCCGCGCTGGCCCAGTGCCACATGCTGTCGTACCTGAGCCTCTGTGCCCGGGGCCGGGTGGTGGTCACCGGGTACGTCGACGAGGCGGTCGGCACGATGGCCGAGAGCGGGGACGGCGGCGGCGCGTTCACCGAGGTCGTCCTCCGGCCCCGGGTGACCGTTGCCGCGCCGGAGATGGTGGACCGGGCGACCGAGCTGCACGAGCAGGCACACAAGCTCTGCTTCATCGCCAGCTCGGTCAACTTCGCGGTACGCCACGAACCGGTCGTCGAGGTCGCGCCGCCCGCCTGAGCATCGCCACCAGCTTCGGCTGGCGGGGACGAGAGCGCGGGCCGGGTCGGCCAGGGTCAGGCCGGCACCCGGTCCGCGCCGACCACCGCCAGCCGGCGGGAATTCTGCACCGCCATCGTCTGGACGTCCCGCTCGGTGAAGCCGGCCTCCAGCAGCCGGTCGGCGAAGAGCGCGAGGCCGTCCTCGACCGGCGGGTTGAACGGCTGTCCGAGGTCGCTGGAGAGCACCGAGTGCGCGACGCCGACGGCCCGGATGTTGCCGAACAGGTCGTCCCAGGAGACCTTCCCGGTGTACGCGGTGGTGAAGCAGCGTTCCAGCAGGGCGCCGGCCTCGGCGAGTTCCCGCTGCTGGGCGACGGGCAGTCGTTGCGAGGTGAACTCGGGGTGGGTGACGACGATCCGGCGTACTCCCTCCTCGCCGGCGGCGTGGACCACGGCCAGGATCTCCGGGCCGGACAGGTGCCCGGTGGCGAGCACGAGGTCGTGCCGGGCGATGACCCGGAGTACCTGGCGGACCGGTTCCCGCACCTGTCCGTCGGAGTCGACCACCTCGACGACGTCCGGGACGATGCCCTGGGCGTGCAGGTCGGCCTGGAGTGCTCCCCACATCGCCGGTTTGGCGCCGGGCAGGTCGGTGGCGGTGCTGCGGCGCTGGTTGCCGGAGTCGACGGTGGGCATCCAGACGATCCGGGCGCCCTGCCGGCCGGCGATCTCGACCGCGGCCGGGTTCATCCCGCCCACCGAGCCGTTCAGGGTGAGCGCGCCGAGCACGTCGACGTCGGGGCGTACCTTGCGCACCACGGCCGCGCGCTCGGCGGTCGGCACGTAGTGGGACTTCAGTACGAAGCCGGCGAGCCCGACCTCGGCGAACCGGCCGGCCAGGTCGAGGTCGTCGATCCGCCGCTCCATGACGTCGGGTGCGACGTGCACGTGGGTGTCGTACGCCCCGGCGACCAGGGCACGGGCGCGGGCGGACGGGACGGGGTGCGCGGACATGACGCTCCTTGGCGGGGTGGGCGGACCGGACACCGGTCAGCCCGGACGGGTGGGATCGGGCCGGCCGCCCCGGCGACGGATCGCGGTCGCGGTCCTGGCCAGAGTGGACTCGACGTGCCCGAGGTGCTGGCGCATCGCCGCCTCGGCGGCGTCCGGGTCCCGGGCCGCGATCGCCTCGACGATCGCGGTGTGCTCCTCGAAGGACCGGTTCGGCCGGCCGGGCACCAGGATGGTGCGGTACTGGAACCGGACGAGCTGGGCCCGGAGCCCGGTGATCAGCCGGGCCGCGGTCTCGTGCCGGGCCGCCGCGATGATCGCGGCGTGCAGCTTGGCGTTCCCCTCCGAATAGCCGAGCAGGTCGTCGGAGTCGAGTTTCCGGGCCATCCGGTCGAGTATCCGGCGGATCCCGGCGATCTCCCGGGCGGTGGCGTGCAGTGCCGCCTGCCGCGCGGTGAGCGCCTCCAGTACGGCCCGCACCTGGAGGATCTCGACCGCCTCCTCCTCGGTGACCAGCCGGACGTGTGCGCCCCGGTTCGGGGTGAGCACGACCAGTCCGTCCTGACCGAGTCGGACCAGCACGGTCCGGACCACCGCCCGGCTGACCTGTAGCCGGGTCGCCAGCTCGACCTCGATCAGCCGCTCGTTGGGCATCAGCTCGCCCCGGTAGATCTCCTGCCGGAGCTGGTCGTACGCCTCCTCGGCGGACCGGGCCGGACCCCGCCGGCCGGCCGTCGGTGGCTCCGAAGTGGCCGGTGGGTCGGTCCGGTCGGCCGGCGGCGGCGGCGGATCGACCGCCCGGTGCTGCCGGGCGATCCGGGCACGACCGCGGTCGGCCGATGGTGGCTGCTGCGCGGATTCGGTCATGATCCGGTCACCGCGGCGATCCGTGCCCGGTCGATCCGGGCGGAAATCTGTCCAACGTCCAACGTCGGTCAACATTTGGGCGATTTCGGTGGCAGCCGCGACGGAATCGATCGGGACGGTGAGACTGGTACGTCGGGTCCGCGGAGTCCACTGTGTCGACGGGGATATGCACGCGTCGGACCTTAGCCGGAGTGCGCCCACCAACCGGGCAGTACGCCGGCATGGC
The DNA here is from genome assembly GCF_053764795.1 of Plantactinospora sp. DSM 117369. NCBI lineage: Bacteria > Bacillati > Actinomycetota > Actinomycetes > Micromonosporales > Micromonosporaceae > Plantactinospora > Plantactinospora sp. DSM 117369. The sequence goes on from NZ_CM132446.1 coordinate 1,458,540, forward strand.
GCGACCGGTGTCGGTCGGGCCGACCGGGTGCCGGCACCCCGTCAACTCCCAGCTCAGTACGGCTGAACGCAACATTGTCTCCCGAATTATCAACAATATTGCGGACAGGTTGGCTGCTGTCGATGCCGAATGTCAATCGTCGTGACCTGCTGATATCTGCTGGCGGGAAACGATCATGCATCTGCTTGCCAGAATCTTGACCGGATCTTGTCGATGACATTTCGGACAGGGCTCATTTACGATTCTCGACCGAACGAGGGCCGGCAGGCCGGATACGCGCCGAGGGGTCGCGGCGCGCTGTTCGCGCGGGAGGCGTCGATTGCCCGCCCTCGGGTCCATTCCACAAGCGGGAGGCACACATGATCAGACGTTCTCGCCTGCTCGCCGCAGCGTTACTGGCGGCGGCGCTGGCGGTCACGAGCGGGTGTAGCGGCGACTCCGGCTCGGATGCCGAAGCATCCAAGAAGGATCCGGACAAGGTCGCGTACATCACCGCCTTCGGCGCGGTCGGCCGGGACGCGTTCGCCTGGGTGGCCAAGGAGAAGGGCTACTTCGCCGAGGCCGGCATCGAGGTCGACATCCAGAAGGGTGCGGGCAACGTCCCCAACCTGACGGCGTTGAAGTCCAACAAGGTGCAGTTCGCCGCCCTCGACTTCACCGGTGCGGTGATCCAGGCCGGCAAGGGCGAGTTCACCGACTGGCGGGCCGTCGCCGCCGTACACCAGCAGACGCTGGTCGCGGTGATGACCACGAAGGACACCAACATCAACACCCCGAAGGACCTGGAGGGCAGGACCATGGCGACCGGCGCCGGGTCGGTCACCGAACTGCTCTTCCCGGCGTACGCCCGGCTGGCCGGCATCGACACGGCGAAGGTGAAGATCCAGGGGGCGCAGGCCACCGCGCTGAACGGTCTGATGGCGTCCCGGCAGGTCGACGCGCTCGGCACCTTCCTGCTCAGTCGCACGGCACTGGGGAACGCCTCCAAGAAGGAGGTGGTGGTGCTGCCGTACAGCGACTACCTCCGGGACCTGTTCGGCAACGCGGTCATCACCACCCCCGCCCTGATCGCGAAGGACCCGGACCTGGTCCGCCGGTTCACCGGCGCACTGCTGAAGGGCTTGCAGTACTCGATCGAGCACCCGGAGGAGGCGGCGCAGATCCTCAACAAGGCGGAGCCGAGCTACGCCGTGCCGTCCGGGATCGGGGAGATCAAGGCGATGACGCCCTACGTGGCACCGGTCGGCGGCGCGCCGATCGGCTTCATGGACGAGCAGCGGGTGATGCGGACCATCGCCGTGATGCAGGGCGCCGGCCTCATCCCCGCCGGCCTGACCCCGGACAAGGTCGTCGACTTCGGGTTCGTCCCGAAGCCCTGAGGGCTGAGGGCTCCGTACCGATGCCCCGAGAGGCCGGTCGGTGACGGAGTTGGATCGGGACGGCGGTCGCATCGGCCGCCGTCCCGGTATCGTCCGCACCGTTCCCGGCGGCGCACCGACCGGGCCGCCGGCCACCCCCTGCCGTCGCCGCGTCACCCCACCCGGAGGCCGTCATGACCAGCTCGCCGACGAACACCCGCCTGGCCCGACTCTGGGCCAACGTCGGGCTGCCGGTACTGGGTGCCGTGCTGGCGATCGGCCTCTGGTGGCTGGTCACCCACCTCTTCGACATCTCGTCGTTCTTCCTGCCGGCGCCGCCGGACGTGGTCGACGCGTTCCTCCGGCTGCCTGGCTATCTGCTCGCGGAGACCTGGGTGACCCTGCTGGAGACGGTGATCGGGTTCGGCATCGCCGCCAGCACCGGGCTGCTCGTCGCGCTGCTGCTGGCGGCATCCCGGACGGTCGAGCGGATGACCATGCCGCTGATGGCGGCGGTCAACGCCGTACCGAAGGTGGCGCTCGCGCCGCTGCTGCTGGTCTGGATGGGCTTCGGGTCGGAGCCGAAGATCGTCATGGTGATCCTGGTCTGCTTCTTCCCGATCGTGGTCTCCGCGATGGCCGGGCTTACCTCGACCCCGAACGACCTGCGCGAGCTGGTGCACTCGCTCTCCGCCTCGTGGTGGCAGACCTTCCTCAAGGTACGACTCTCCTGGGCGCTGCCGCAGATCTTCGTCGGGTTGAAGGTGGCGATCTCACTGGCGATCATCGGCGCGATCATCGGCGAGGTGGTCAACCCCGACCGGGGGCTCGGCGCGGTCATCGTCAACTCCGGAGCGTCCGCCGACACCCCGCTCGCGTTCGCCGCGCTGACCCTGTTGGCGTTGATGGGCGGGCTGCTGTTCTATCTTGTGGTGGCGGTCGAGCGGCTCGTCGTACCGTGGGCGCGGGCGATCACGTCGTAGCCGGTGCCCGCCGGGCGGGGCTGCACGAGAGCCGGTCCGCTCGCTACTGTGTCGCGAGGGGCGGCCCGGCCGGTCTGGCAGGTGCTGTCGGGCCGGGGTGGCCCAGTGTGTTGGTGTCGGTCAGGTTGAGGTGGCGGTGGTTGTGGTGGCATCGGGAAAGTTGCTGAGGTTCGACGAGGTACGCGGCTACGGGTTCATCGCCCCTGACAGCGGTGGTGAGGACGTCTTCGTGCACGCCAACGACTTCGGCGAGGACAAGCACCTGATCCAACCGGGGATGCGGCTGGAATACGAGGTTGAGCAGGGGGAGCGGGGGCTGAAGGCGTCGGCGATCCGGATCACCGACCGACCGGCCACCAGCCCGCGTCCGAGCCGGGCGGCCGGAGACGACGAGTTGTGCGACGTACTCTCCGGAGCCGAGTTCAGCGTCGAGGTCACCGAGATGCTGATCGAGAAGGTGCCGTCGCTGACCGGTGCCCAGATCGGCGTGATCCGGCAGCAGTTGGTCGGGCTGGCCCGGTCGCACGGCTGGGTCGAGCCCTGAGCGCGGACGCCCGGCCCGACGTACGGGCCCGGTAGGGTCGCCGGGTGATCACCTCGCGTCCCGGCGGCACCCTGCTGGCCGTCAGCGACCTGCACGTCGGTTACGCCGAGAACCGGAAACTGGTCGAGAGCTTCGTTCCGGGCTCGGACGAGGACTGGCTGCTGGTGGCCGGCGACGTCGCCGATCGGGTGGAGGACATCTTCTGGGCGCTGCGGCTGCTGAAGGAGCGTTTCTCCACCGTGGTGTGGGTGCCCGGCAACCACGAGCTGTGGACGCCCCGCCAGGACACGGTCCAGTTGCGCGGAGTCGCCCGGTACGAGCTGCTGGTCGAGATGTGCCGGCAGATCGGCGTACTGACCCCGGAGGACCCGTACCCGGTGTGGACGGGTGCGGGTGGGCCGGTCACGGTGGTGCCGCTCTTCCTGCTCTACGACTACACGTTCCGGCCGGCGGGCGCGCAGACCAAGGAGGCCGGGCTGGCGCTGGCGCACGAGGCGGGGATCGTCTGCACCGACGAGTACTTCCTGCACCCCGACCCCTATCCGAGCCGGGAGGACTGGTGCGCGGCCCGGCTGGCACTCACCGAACGCCGGCTCGCCGAACTCGCACCGGGCACCCGGACCGTGCTGGTCAACCACTTTCCGCTGGTCCGCGAGGTCACCGCGATCCTGCACTACCCGGTCTTCGCGCAGTGGTGCGGCACCGTGCACACCGCCGACTGGCACCGGCGCTACCGGGCCGCCGCCGTGGTCTACGGCCACCTGCACATCCCCCGGGTGAACTGGTTCGACGGGGTCCGGTTCGACGAGGTGTCGCTCGGCTATCCGCGTGAGTGGCAGCGGCGGGCGAAGCCGCCCCGCGGCCTCCGGCCGATCCTGCCGGCCGGCTCGCCGGAGCGGGACGCCGACCTGGCCTGGTGAGCCGGGTCCTGTCGCTCATTGGTCGGCCCGGCGCATCCAGAACGCGCCGGTGGGCAGCCCCCGGAGTTCGGCCGGTAGCGCGTCCGGGTGGCACGACCAGAGCCACGAGGTGAAGAGCAGTACCCGCCACGCCGCGTTGTCGGTGAGGAACGCCCGGAGCAGGTAGACCTCGGTCCAGTCCCGGCCCTCCCGGAGCCACCGCTCCGGATATTCGAACGGCCAGTGGATGTCGTGGATGTGCACGATCACCCCGGGACGCAGCGTCGGCAGGACGTGCAAGAGCAGCCAGACGACGTCCGAGCCGGCCTTTGCCACGTGCGTCGAGTCGATCAGCAGGATGTCGCCGGAGTCGAGCCTGGCGAAACTGGACCGGTCGACGTCCTGGACCCGGCGCTGGACCAGGTCGACCCGGTCACCGGGGCGCAGCCGGGAGCGCAGCCGCTCCGGATGCGGTTCGACGCAGGTGATCCGCAGATCCGGCAGGTAGCGGTCGGCGACGTCGAGGGCGACCGCGGTGGAGTACCCGGAGCCGACCTCGATCAGCCGGGCCGGCCGGTGGTGCCGGAGCATCGCGTGCAGCACGGCGGCGTCGGCGCGGCCGTACATGCCGTTCTGGTCGTGCCAGCGGTCGCTGGGAAGTTCACGCATCAGCGGACCGAGTTCGGCGGCCAGCCGGAGCTGGTCCGGCTCCCGCAGGTCGACGCCGACCGGGGCCAGGTCACGCCAGCCGATCGCGGTGGTCCGGTCCGCCGGCGAGGTGGCCGGCGAGTAGAAGTGCCCCGGTTTCACGTACGGCGGTGTGCTGAGGGCGGCGCTGATCCCCCGGGCACGCCGGACGACCTGCGTCTGGAACTCTCCAACAGCCATGCGGGGAATTCTGTCCTTTATCGCGATACTTTCGCTAGTACCCCGCAAAAATGGAACTTCCGTGTCTATCGGGCAAGTGTCGATCTGTTCGAGGAGGGCAGACCACGATGGAGGACATCACCGCGCTGATCCTGGACGACCACGCGGCGCTCCGCCGGGGATTCGCCCGGCTCGACGACGCCCGGGGCGAGGCGGCGCTCCGGGCGATCTGGGAGCCGCTGGCGCTGCACCTCGACATCCATGCCGAGGCGGAGGAGGCGATCCTCTACCCGTACCTGGTCCGGCACGGGGATTCCGGGGCGGCCGAGGAGACCGACGACGCGATCGGGGACCACAACAAGATCCGGGACGCGATCGCCGCGTCGAAGCGGCACGTGCCCGGCACCGACGGGTGGTGGGCGGCGGTCTGGCAGGCCCGACGGGAGAACAGCGAGCACCTGGCCGAGGAGGAGGACGGCGCGCTGGCGGACTTCCGGCGCAACTCCAGCCGCGAACTACGTGCCGAGCTCGGCGCCCGCTGGCTCACCTTCTACGGCGAGCACCCCGGCGGGCGGGACCTGACCTTCCAGGACAAGGACCCGAAGGCGTACGTCCAGGAACACCGCTGAGCCGACCGAGCCGAGGTGCCCCGGCTCACCCGAGCCGTCCCGAGGCAGAATGACCGGGTGACGCTCCGGGCCGCCCTGGCACCGCTGACCAGTGGCGCCACCTACCGCCGAGGGATCTTTCTACTGCTCGGCGGGGTTCTGCTGCTGCCGTACCTGCTGCTGGTCACGGTCTTCGCCGAGATGCTGCGCACCGACGAGGTACCCCGGCCGGCCGTGCTGCTGCTGATCGCGGTCGCCACGGCGATCGCCGCCGTGCCGCTGTTCCTGCGCGGCACCCGGGCGCTGGAGATCGCCGCCGCGCGTACCCTGCTCGACGTCGAACTGGCCGAGCCGGCCGCCGACAGCGGGATCGACCGGGAGGGCCGGCTGCGCTGCGCCCTCTGGATCGGCATCCACCTGGTCTCCGGCGGGCTGGTCGGGTTCGCGCTGATCGCGGCTCTGCCGATGGCGCTGCTCTTCCTCCTCGCGCAGTTCGGAGTCGGCACCGAGACCGTCGACGGCCTGCGGATCGGTCCACTCGTCGACTGGCACCAGGGCTGGCTCAGCCTGGTCGGGGTGGCCCTGCTGGTGCTGCTCGGCTACGCGGTCGCCGGGCTGGGCGCGCTGGCCAGGCTGATGGCCCCGGTGCTGCTCGGCCCGTCCCAGACCGAGCGGATCGCCGCGCTGGAGCGGCAGGCCAGCCGGCTCGCCGAGCGCAACCGGCTGGCCCGGGAACTGCACGACTCGGTCGGTCACGCGCTCACCGTCGCCACCCTCCAGGCGGCGGCCGCCGGTGAGCTGCTGGAGACCGACCGGGAGTTCGTGCGGCGGGCGCTGCGGGCGATCGAGGAGACCGGTCGGGCGGCAATGGCCGACCTGGACCACGTACTCGGACTGCTCCGCCAGGGTGACGCCGAGCCGTCCGGCGACGGAGGCCCGCCCGGCGAGGACGGTGGTCCGTCGGGCGACGGGGCGGTGCGGGCGCCGCAGCGTACCCTCGACGAGCTGGACCGGCTGGTGGCCGACACCCGGGCGACCGGGCTCCCAGTCACCGTCGAGCTGGCCGGCGACCTCGGCGCGGTGCCGGCGGTGGTGGGCAGGGAGGGCTACCGGATCGTCCAAGAAGGACTGACGAACGCGGCCCGGCACGGCGGTCGGCGACCGGTTACCCTGCGTGTCGCGGCCCGCGACGACGCCCGAGATCGAGCTGGTCAACGCCGTCGGCGAGCCGTCCGGCGCGGTCCGGGGCAGATCCGGCCCGGCGCGTCCGCCGGGGCAGCGGCGCGGGCGCGGACTGGCCGGCATCCGGGAGCGGGTGGTGCTGCTCGGCGGCCGGGTCAGCGCCGGGCTTGAGGACGGCAACTGGCGGGTCGCGGTGTGGCTGCCGACCATGGTGGCCGAACTGCCCGCCTCAGCAGCGGGGGGAACAGCGCGCGGAATGGAGCGGACATGACCATCAGGGTGCTGGTCGTCGACGACGAGGAGCTGATCCGGGTCGGCCTGCGGGCCATCGTCGACGCGCAGCCGGACCTGACCGTCGTCGGCGAGGCCGCCGACGGGGCCGAGGTGCCGCCGCTGGTCGCCAAGTTGCGCCCGGACGTGGTGCTGATGGACGTCCGGATGCCGGCCATCGACGGCATCCAGGCCACCCGGCACCTGCTGGCCACCTCGGCCGACCCGCCCCGGATCCTGGTGGTCACCACGTTCGAGAACGACGAGTACGTCTACCAGGCGCTCCGGGCCGGCGCACACGGCTTCCTGCTGAAGCGGGCCCGGCCGGCCGAAGTGGTGGACGCGATCCGGGTGGTCGCCAAGGGCGAGTCCCTGCTCTTCCCGGCGGCGCTGCGCCGACTCGTCGCGGCACACACCCCCGGCCCGCCCGGTGACCGGCTCGGTCGGGCCCGGCTGACCGAGCGGGAGGCGGAGGTGCTGCGGCTGATGGCCACCGGGCTGTCCAACTCCGAGATCGCCACCGAACTGGTGCTCGGCGTCGAGACCGTCAAGACGCACGTCGGCAACGTACTGGCCAAGCTCGGCGCCCGGGACCGGACCCAGGCGGTGATCGCCGCGTACGAGGCGGGCTTCGTGGTGCCGTCGCCGAACGGCTGAGAAGTCAGCTACAGCTCGGCCGACGGCTGGAACCAGGGACCGCCGAATCGGGCGCTGACCAGCGGATTCAAGGTTCTCGCAGGCTATCCGCTAGGTCGCTGGGGCAGTCTCGGGGACGGATGGCCGGTCGGGGGCACAACGGTGTGCGGCGGGGAAACCCGACCGGGTCACAGTGGTCGAGAGATGACGATGAGGCGACGGCACATGTCGACCAGATCAACCAGTGGTCACGGACGTGGCCAGGACCCGTGGTGAAGTCGACCAGATGACGGCACCGGTACGCTGCGCTCGGCCGGCAGTCGGGTGCCACCGGACACCGCTGGCCAGCAGCGGCGGTCTCCGGAGTACCAGGACTGACGGGGGACGGACGCGTCACCCCGCCGGCCGAACGTGACTGGGGCGGTACGTCCGTAGCACAGCAGCCCGTCCCCGCTTTCCGGGCAGCGGGGACGGGCTGCTGTGTGTCAGTCCACCGAGAGGGTCTGGATGGTGATCCCGACCTTCGGCGTCCCGCCGCCGGCCGCGATGGAGTTGTCGTGGCCGCCGGCGGCCACCCGGTCCACGACGTCGAGCCCGGTGGTGACCGTGCCGAACGGGGTGTAGAGCGGCTGGAGCCCGCTCGTACTGTCCTGGAAGATGATGAAGAACTGGCTGCCGTTGGTGCCTGGCTCCCCGGTGTTCGCCATCGCGACCACGCCCCGGCCGTACCGCGCGCCGGTCAGGTTCTCGTCGGCGAACCGGTAGTCCGGCCCGCCCATCCCGGTGCCGCTCGGGTCGCCGCACTGGAGCACGAAGATCCCTTCCGTGACGAGGCGGTGGCAGGCGCTTCCGTCGAAGAACTTCCGCCCGGCGAGATGCTGGAAGCTCGCCACCGTGCACGGGGTGCGGGCCCGGTCCATGGTGATCGCGATCTGGCCGAGGTTGGTGCTCAGCCGCATCGTGGCGGTGCCGGTCTGCGCTGCCCCGTCGAAGTCGGGCAGCCCGACCACCTTGGTCTGGGCGTGCGCCGGGGTGATGCTGCCGGCACACTGCGCCGACGCGGTGCGCGTCCCCGGGCTCGGCGCAGTTTCCGGGCCCTTGCTGCTCGCGTCCGAGCCGCTGTCGTTGCCGAGCTGCACGTAGTAGACCACCAGGCCGGCGCAGCCGATGCCCAGGCAGAGCACGATCGCCACGGCCGCGGCCACCAGGCCGATCACCAGCGGGCGCCGGCTCCGCGCCGGCTGCGCTCCCGTCTGGTACGGCGGAGCGGGCGGGACGGGACCGGGCGGCGGGAATTCGGCAGGTGGCTGGCTCACCCGGCCAGCCTACCGACAGTGCTCGATGAATACCCGACCGGCAAATGCGTGGCTCGAATTGCCTGGTCATGGCAGTATGCGCGGTCGTGACAGACCTCGACGGCATCCAGATCACCACGCTCGCCGAACGGCCCGAGTTGACGGCCCGGATCTACGAGATCACCGACACCTGGCCGGTCTTCGCTGGCGAGGACCTGCTGGCGAGCGCGCTGCACCTGCGGGTGCCCGGGGAGTTCCCGGAGTACTGCGTCGTGGCGACGGACGGCGACCGGGTCGTCGCGCGCGGGTTCGCCGTCCCGTTCAACGCCGTGCTGAAGGGCCGGGAGGAGATGCCGGCACAGGGCTGGGACGTGGTACTGGTGTGGGCGTTCAACGACCGCCGCCGGGGGAACGCGCCGACCGTCGCCAGCGCGCTGGAGATCACGATCGACGTCGACTACCTCGGCCGGGGCCTGTCCCACCGCATGGTGGCCGCCCTGCGGCAGGCGGCCGGGAGGCAGGGCCACGACACGCTGCTGGCTCCGGTCCGCCCGACGGCCAAGCACCTGCAACCGCGCCTGCCGATGAGCGACTACATCCGCCAGCGGCGCGACGACGGCCTGCCGGCCGACCCGTGGCTGCGGGTGCACGTCAGGGTCGGCGGCACCATCGAGAAGGTCGCCCCGGCGTCGATGACGGTGGCCGGGTCATTGGCCCAGTGGCGGGAGTGGACCGGCCTACCCTTCGACCGCGACGGCGACATCGAGATCCCCGGTGGCCTGGTGCCGGTACGCTGCGCCCTCGCACACGACTACGCCGTCTACGTCGAACCGAACGTCTGGGTACGGCACCGCACGCGATCTACCGCCGAGGCAGGTCGCTGACGAAGGCCCGCCAGGCATCCGGGCCGAAGCTCAGCGCGGGTCCGCTCGGGTCCTTGCTGTCCCGCACGGCGACAACGCCCGGCAGGTTGTCGGCGACCTCTACACAGTCGCCGCCGGTGCTGTTGCTCCGGGTGCTTTTGCGCCACCGGCCTCCGGTCAGGTCCACGTCTCCGCCACCTCCGCGATCAGGTCGAGCGACTGCTGGTGCGGCAGTGCCACGCTCCGGACGGTTTCCCAGACATCGATCATATAGTTCACGTAGTCCGGCCGGTCGTCCATCTGACCATGGCGGTGCCCATCGAAGTAGACGACCGGCTCGCCCGTCGGTGGAGTAGCGAGCACAAACGAGCCGTCCAGCCCGGCGTAGGAGCCGGCTGACGCCGGCACGACGTGGATCCTCACCTGCGGCACGCTGGTGCCGACCTTGACCAGGTGCAGCAACTGTTCGCGCATCACCGCTGGGTCGCCGATCGAACGACGGAGCACATACTCGTCGAGCACAAAGGTGAGCAGCGGAGGCTTCGCCCGGGCCAGGAGTTCCTGCCGGTCCAGCCTGGCGGTCACCTGCTCCTCGACCTCCTCGGTGGAGAGCAGCCCCGGCCCGGAGAGAACGGCCCGGGCATATGCCTCGGTCTGCAACAGCCCTGGGACGTAGGCCGGCTGGAACGACCGCAGGGCTTTCGCTTCCTGTTCTATGCCGGCCCATTCGCGGAAGTACTGGACGACGATTTCTCGGCTGATGCGCTTCTGGATGCGTACGAAACGGCCGTCGGTGTTGAAGACGGCATCGCAGCGTCGGGCGAAGTCGAGGCTCGGACGGCGTTCGCAGCTCTCCACCTTGGCGACCATCGGCTGGGAGTAGTTGATCGCCTCGGCCAGCGCCGTTTGCGACATGTTGGCGGCGGCCCGGGCGAGCCGCAATTCCTCGGCGAAGTGTTCGAGCATCGGGGACCGTTCCATATGACTCCTCCATGACGAAGGGCGTACAGGCGGGATAAACCCGGATACGCGCGGGTCGTACCGATCGAGAAGCTTCTCAGCGTAGTGCCTTCCGCGGCAGAGTGTCACGAGCGGAACCGCGCGGGGGCCGTCGGTTTCCCTTTCCCACCCGAGGCGGCCCCCGCTTCCACATATCAAGGAGGTGCCGGGCGTGAGCTGGTTTCGACGTACGCCGAGAATTCACCGCCGGGACTGGCGACGGCTCTGGCGGTACTGCCGGTGCGGGCACCGGTGGGGTTGTCTCGGCACGCTTCCGCCGCCGATGCCGACGTCGCCTCCACCGACGCCGATGCCGCCCTCACCGAGGCCGTCGGTGCGTGGGCGGGTACGGCCGACGAACCGGGGTCACCTGCGCGACTGGAATGTCCCGACGGCTGCACACCGTGACCGGGTCCGCTGACGAGTCGACCCCGAGTGGGCGAGCGGATGACGCTGATCGTGCCCGCCGGCCCGGGGAGGAGTCGCCCGGTGGAGAGCCTTTAGAGCTGGGTGCACAGACGGGGCACCCGGCCGCTGTCGAGCCCGGGCGCAGGGTGGGTGCACAAGCGGGGCAGCTCGACAGTCTCGCGAACGAGGTATTGCCGGCCGGCGGGCGTACCCGTCGGGAAGCGGACGGACGGCCGGGACGGGCGCATCTGCCGCAACGGCCGATCTGGCTGTGCCGGGCCTGCGGCGCGGCATGGCCGTGCCCGGTCGCGCGCTCGGCGCTGACGCTCGACCATCTCCGGGACCCGGCCGGCCTGACGACCTGGCTGGCCGAGGCGTTCGCGGCGGCGATGCGGGACCTCTACCTGCTCAATCCCGATCCGGGGCCCGACCCGGCCCGGATGTACGCCCGGTTCCTGGGCTGGGTGACCCCGCGCCTGGACATCATCCGGCGGCGGGAGGCGTCCGGGTCAGTCGGGCAGCCGCGCGAGGGATAGCTTCGCCAGGATCTCGTCGATAGCCTCGTCCGGCGTCTGGTCGGAGTCGATCCGGGACACTCGCTGACGCTCGCGACCCTGTTCGACAGTGGGTGAACAACCACGTCTCCAGGCTGGCGGGGCCGTCGGCGAGCCGGTTAGCTGGGGATGCGAGGCAGTAACCAGGGAATACGCGGGAGGAAACACCGCCGTGCCACCGCCGCCCGAGGAGGTCATCGCCGGCCAGGCCGTCTACAACCGGCTGATGCTCGCCGGCTACGACGTGCTCGTGCTGGGCTTCCACTGCCGACTCGTCTGGCGGTGCGCCAAGCGGCACATGCTGGACAACTACCGGCGCAACATCGGAGCCCGGCACGTCGAGTTCGGCACCGGCACGGCGTACTTCCTGGACCGGTGCGGCTTCCCGACCGCGATGCCGGAACTGACCCTGGTCGACCTGAACCCGACCGTGCTGCGGGTCAGCGCGGCCCGGGTTGCCCGCTATCACCCAGCCGTCGTGCAGGCGGACGTGCTCCAGCCGCTCCCCTTCGACGACGGCAAGCTCCGGACCGGTCACTACGACTCGGTCGGGGCGAACTTCCTGCTGCACTGCCTGCCCGGCTCCTGGTCCGAGAAGGCCGCCGTCTTCGACAACGCGGCGGCGGCGCTCCGCCCCGGCGGGCGGGTCTTCGGCAGCACGATCCTCTCCTCGGGTGTGCCGGTCACCGCCCCGGCCCGGCGGTTGATGAAGGTCTACAACGCGCGCGGAATCTTCCACAACACCGACGACGACCTGGCCGGGCTGCGCTGGCAACTCGACCAGCGATTCACCGACATCCAGCTCGCCGTACGCGGTTGCGTCGCCCTCTTCGAGGCCACCAAACCGGCGCCGGAGGAGGACAGGACCGGCTGACGGGAGGGTCTTCCCGCTGAGGTCAACCGCCTCCCTCTGCCAGGGGAACCGGCTCACTCCGGCACGTGAGGTCTGCGGTGCCGTGCGCGCGGATGGTGTGGGGAGCGGGCACGGCACAGGTCGCCGGCCCGGGGAAGTCGAGGAGGGAACGACGATGTCCCGCACCGTACCGATCGACCGGACGGCCGCCCGGGCCGTGCCGCAGCCGCAGCCACACTCGCACCGGATCGGCTACCTGGCCGCCGGCGCGACCGCGTTCTTCGGCTCGCTCGCCCTGCTCTGGACCGTCACCGGGCACGGCTATCCGTTCGGCACCGCCGACCCGGACGGCTCCGGCAGCCTGCTCTGGCGGGTACCGGCCTGGGTCGGGGCGCCGACCTTCGCGGTGCTGCTGCTCGGCGCGGCGGTCACCGCGCTGGCCATCACCGGCCCGCACGCGGTACGCCTGCGCGGCGCACCCCGACTCGCCCTGCTCGGCTACGGCTGGCTGGCGGTGGCCGGGCTGCTGCTGGTCGTCCCGGACGTGCAGGTGCTCACCTATCTCGGGTACGCGCCTATGCTGATCGGCGGGCTGCCGTTCGGCTGGCCACCGGTCGACTACGCCGAACTCTTCACCCTCGCGCTCGGCTACAAGGTGTTCTCGGTCGCCACCGGGCTGCTGCTGGCTCGGGCCGTACTCACCTGGCAGTTCCGTACCGCCGAAGCCTGTGGCCGGTGCGGACGCCGCCCCGGCGACGCGGGCTGGACCTCGGCGAAGTCGGCGGCCCGCTGGGGGCGCCGGGCGGTCTGGGTGGCGGCGGTGATCCCGGTGCTGTACGCGGTCGTCCGGCTAGCCTGGGCGGCCGGCATCCCGCTCGGCATCACCGACGGGTTCCTCCGGGAGATGCACCGGACCGGTCTGGTCTGGGCTGGCGCCGGACTGGCCACGTTCGGGCTGGTCGGCGCGGTACTCACCCTCGGGCTGGTGCAGCGGTGGGGCGAGCGGTTCCCGCGCTGGATGATCGGGCTGGCCGGTAGGCGGGTGCCGATCAAGCTCGCCGTCGTCCCCGCCACCGGGGTCGCTGTCGCGATCACCGCCGCCGGCCTGGCCCTCTACGGGCAGCCGGAACTCCTCGACGAACTGGGCGGGAGCACCCTGATGGTCGTCCCGATGCTGCTCTGGCCGGTCTGGGGGATCGCGCTCGGCGCCGCCACCCTGGCCTACCACCTGCGCCGCCGGGGCGCCTGCGACCACTGCGCCTGACCCTCGGCGCTGCGCCGGCTGCGACTGGGCCCGGACCTGCGCCGGCCCCGGGCGACTGGCTTGATCGGCGGTCGCCCGGGGCCGGTGGCCGCCGTCACTCCCTGGCGCGGCTGCCTCCCGAGAGGGTGCCGACCAGCGTCCCGAACGTCACCCCGATCAGCGCGCCGAAGGCCAGGCCCAGCGCGACGTTGCCGAGGAGCAGGCCGAGGAGCAGGCCGACCAAGGCGCCGAGTGAGATCCCGAGGCTCAGGCTGATGCCGAGTTTCGTCCCGTTTTCATGCGGTGTACTCATAACCCTCCCCCTTCCAGCGGATCCGACGGTACCGGATCGATCTTGACTGGACCGTTGGCGACCCGCGATCGACACGATCGAGAGCTAGCGTAGGTGCGTGACGGAAATTTCCCAGGTCCCACCGACCCCGCCGGCCGAGCTTCCCGGCACCCTCGGCGAGCTGCGCGCCGCCGGGCACCGGTACCGGACGGTCAAGCAGGAACTCCGGGACAACCTGCTGGCCCGGCTCCGGTCCGGCGAACCCCGCTTCCCCGGCATCGTCGGCTACGACGAGACCGTGCTCCCCGAGGTCGAGCGGGCCCTGCTGGCCGGGCACGACATGGTGCTGCTCGGCGAGCGCGGCCAGGGCAAGACCCGGCTGATCCGCGCCCTCGGCCAACTCCTCGACGAGTGGACCCCGGTGATCCATGGTTCCGAGCTGAACGAGCACCCGATGCACCCGCTGACCCCGGCGTCCCGCCGGGCGGTCGAGGAGTCCGGTGACGAGCTGCCGATCGGCTGGCTGCACCGGTCGATGCGGTACGGCGAGAAGCTCGCCACCCCGGACACCAGCGTCGGTGACCTGATCGGCGACGTGGACCCGATCCGGGTGGCCCAGGGGCGTACCCTCGGCGACCCGGAGACGATCCACTTCGGACTGGTACCCCGGACCAACCGGGGCATCTTCGCCGTCAACGAGCTGCCCGACCTGGCCGAGCGGATCCAGGTGGCCCTGCTCAACGTGCTGGAGGAACGGGACATCCAGGTACGCGGCTACCAGCTCCGGCTGCCGCTGGACCTGCTGCTGGTGGCGAGCGCCAACCCCGAGGACTACACCAACCGGGGGCGGATCATCACCCCGCTCAAGGACCGGTTCGGCGCCGAGATCCGCACCCACTACCCGCTCGACCTGGAGCTGGAGCTGGACCTGATCCGGCAGGAGGCGGCGTTGGTCGCGGCCGTGCCGGAGCACGTACTGGAGGTGCTGGCCCGGTTCGCCCGGGCGGTGCGGGAGTCCCCGGCCGTCGACCCGCGCTCGGGTGTCTCGGCCCGGTTCGCCATCGCCGCCGCCGAGACGGTCTCGGCCGCCGCACTGCGCCGGGCCGGGCTGCTCGGCGCCGGTGGGCCGGACGGGCAGCCCGCCGCCCCGGCCGACACCGAGCCGGTGGCCCGGGTCGGTGACGCGGTCTCGGTGACCAGCACCCTGCGTGGCAAGGTCGAGTTCGAGAGCGGCGAGGAGGGCCGGGAGATCGAGATCCTCGGTCACCTGCTTCGGACCGCCACCGCCGAGACCTTCCGGGCCCGGATGGCCGGGTTGGACGTCTCCGGCTTCACCGCGCTGGTCGCCGACGGCGCGATCATCGAAACCGGTGAGCTGGTCGGCCCGACCGAGCTGCTCCGGCAGGTCGGCACCGTACCGGGGCTGGCCAAGGCGCTGGACCGGCTCGGGCTGGGCGACGCGCCCACCCCGGCGGAGGCGGCGGCCGGGATCGAGTTCGTACTCGAAGGGCTGCACCTGACCCGGCGGCTGGCCAAGGACGTGACCGACGAGGGCCGTACCCGCTACGGCGGGCGCAGCCCCGACGGTGGCCGTGGCCCCGGCGAGCGTGGTCCGGGCGAGCGCTCGACCCGCGACGACGACTGGGCCTGAGCGTGGCCGGCGGAAACCGCTTCCGGTACGGCTCCTGGCGCGGCGGCCCCGACCCGCTCGCCCCGCCCTACGACGTACGGGCAGCAGTGGATTCGGTCGGCGCCGAGGTGCTGGCCGGCGGCAGCCTGCGCGAGGCGCTACGCAACCTGCTCCGGCGCGGCCCGCAGGGCCGGGGCGGCCTGGACGACCTGGTCGCCCGGGCCCGGCGGATGCGCCGGGACGCGCTGCGCCGGGGTGACCTGGACGGCGCGGTGACCCGGGCCCGGGCCCTGCTCGACCAGGCGCTCGCCGCCGAGCGCGACGAGCTGCGCGGCCGGGACGACGACAACGCCCGGTTCGCCGAGGCGGTGCTGGACAACCTGCCCTCGTCGACCGCCCGGGCGGTGGAGGAGCTTTCCGGCTACGAGTGGGCCAGCGACGAGGCCCGGGCCGCCTACCAGCAGATTCTCGACGGGCTGCGCCGGGATGTGCTGGAGCAGCGGTTCAGCGGGCTCCGGGACGCGATGCGCGGTGCCGCGAATCCGGCGGCGCAGCGGCAGCTCTCCGAGATGCTGCGCGACCTCAACGACCTGCTGGCCCGGCACGACCGGGGCGAGGACACCACCGACGCGTTCGCCGAGTTCATGCGGCGGCACGGCGAGTTCTTCCCGGAGAACCCGGAGACGGTGGACGAGCTGGTCGACGCGCTGGCCCGGCGGGCCGCCGCCGGGGAACGGCTGATGCGCTCGCTCTCGCCGGCCCAGCGCGAGGAGCTGTCCCGGCTGATGGAGTCCTCGCTCGGCCCGGAGTTGGCCGGGCAACTCTCCGCGCTGGACGCCAACCTGCGCTCGCTCCGCCCCGACCTGGCCTGGGACCGCCGGGAGCGGGTCCGGGGCGACCAGCCGCTCGGCTACGGCGAGGCGGCCGGGGCGCTCGGCGAGATCGCCGACCTGGACGACCTGCTGGACCAGCTCGGCCAGGAGCATCCGGGGGCGACCCTGGACGACATCGACGTGGAGTCGGTGCAGCGCAATCTGGGCCGGGACGCCGCCGACGACGTACGCCGGCTACGCGAACTGGAGCGGGAGCTGCGCCGGCAGGGCTGGGTGACCCGGGGCGCCGAGGGGCTGACCCTGAGCCCGAAGGCCCTGCGCCGGCTCGGCGGTACGGCGCTGCGCCGGATCTTCGCCGAGTTGCGCAGTGGCCGGCAGGGGCAGCACGACCTGCGCTCGGCCGGTGCCGCCGGTGAGGTGACCGGCGCGTCCCGCCCCTGGGAGTACGGCGACGAGCAGCCGCTCGACGTGGTGCGTACGCTCGGCCGGGCAGTCCGGCGCGGCGGTGCCGGGGTGCCGGTGGCGCTGGCGGTCGAGGACTTCGAGGTGGTGGAGACCGAGCGGCGCGCCTCGGCGGCGGTGGCGCTCTGCGTCGACCTCTCCTTCTCGATGATCTCGGAGGGTCGCTGGGGGCCGATGAAGCAGACCGCGCTGGCGCTGTCGCACCTGGTCGCCACCAGGTTCCCGCAGGACGCGTTGCAGATCATCGGCTTCGGCCGGGAGGCGATGCCGCTGACCCAGCAGGAGCTGGCCGGGGTGGAGCCGGACATGGTGCAGGGCACCAACCTGCAACACGCGCTGATGCTGGCCGGCCGGCACCTGCGCCGGCACTCCGGTTCCGAGCCGGTGGTGCTGGTGGTCACCGACGGCGAGCCGACCGCGCACCTGGATCCGGAACTCGGCGGCGGGGTGTTCAACTGGCCGTCGTTGCCGGAGACCATCCAGTTGACGGTCGCCGAGGTGGACAAGCTGACCCGGTACGGCGCCACGATGAACCTGTTCATGCTGGGCGAGGATCCCGGGCTGCGCCGGTTCGTCGACGCGGTGGCGCGGCGCTGCGGCGGCCGGGTCTTCACCCCGGACCTGGAGGACCTCGGCGAGTACGTGGTCTCCGACTACCTGCGCGCCCGCCGTGGCCGGAGCTGACCCGTCGGAGATCGGCCGGCGTCAGAGGTCGATGCAGGGGGTGGTCACCGTGTCGCTGCCGCCGGTCCAGACATCGCCGTCGAGCCGGACCTCCAGCCCCGTGATCTTGGCTTTGAGGTAGAAGGAGCCCGAATAGCTGTCGACGACGTTGAGGGTGGCGCTGAGCCTGCTCCCCTGCCGTTCGGTGAGTCCGGTGTCTGTCTGGTCGACGAGCCCGCCATCGCACTTGTACGTCTCGACCACCAACCGACCCTTGAAGCTCGTGCTGTCGTGGTAGTCCTGGATGTTCCCCAGGTAGACGCCGCCGTTGCCGTTGGCCGCCCATCCGTTCCGACCCTTGATGCAGCCGTCGAGATCGATCTCCGGCCCAGGTCCTGACCCGGACTTGCGGGTCATCCGGATCCCGACCGATTGACAGACGAGTTCTGGGTCGTCCTGACTCTTCCGTGCCGCCGGGGCGGGTGCACCCGGTGCGTTCCCCCCGCCGGGCGCGGCGCCACCGCCGGGATTGCCGGCGGTGGATCGGGGCCGGGTGGTGGTCGCCCCCGTTCGTGGCGACCCTCCGGGACTCCCGGACGCGCCGGCCCCCGGAGATGTGCTGACCGTTGGGCTGGGCTGACCGGACACGGCCGGCCCGCCGGCCACGTCCGCCACTCCGAGGGAGCTGGTGTTTCGGCCGTCCGCCGAGAACTGGCCGTCACCGTCCGGCTCCCTGAAGAACCGGTCCCAGCCCACCACCAGCCCGGAGACGGCGAGGGTGATCACGACGACGACGGCGGCCGCCACCAGCCAGACCGGGTGACGGCGGGTGGTCGGCGGCTCGACGTCGGAGGCCGGCGCGGACGTCAGCGGTGTCGGACCCGCCGGAACCACTGCCCGCATCACCACGGTAGGCGCCTCGCTCGGCGTCGGTGCCGGACCGGCCGGCTGGCCCGGAATGCCGGCGCCGACTCGCGGTCCGTCGCGCTGTCCCGGTTCGGCGCCGCCGCCGGATGCCCCGCCGCTCCCGCCGTTGCCACTGTTGTCCGCGCCCACGCTGGCGCCGATGGCGTTGCCGGCGACGATGCTGGTGCCGGCGGCGATCGCGCTGCCCGTGCCGACGCTGGTGCCGGCGCCGATCCCGTGGCTCGCGGCGCCGCCGTCGCGGGTGGCGAGCAGGCTGCCCTCCGCCACTACCAGCTCGGGCTGTTCGAGCACGGTCGGCGCGATCCCGAAGACGCGGTGCAGTTGGGTTGCCACGATCGGCATCCGGCTCGCTCCGCCGACCAGGATCAGCCCGGCGAGCTGGTCGAAGCCGACTCCCGCGTCCAGCAGCGCACTGCGGGCTGCGGCGACGGACCGGTCCACCACCGGCCGGGCGAGCTGCTCGAACTGCTCGCGCCCGAGCGGCGCGTCCTGATCCAGCAGCGGTACGTGGACCAGCGCCGAAGCGGTCCGGGACAGCGACTCCTTGGCCGCCCGTACGCCGTCCCAGAGCTGTCGGTGGTGCCGGCGCTCGGCCGGCGTACGCGGATCCCGGAGCCGCTGCCAGTTCGCCGGGTGGCGTTCGCCGTGCACCGCGCCGAGGTGCGCGACGACGGCCGCGTCCACGTCGACTCCGCCGGTGTCGGCGAGACCCTCGGTGGCGACCACCGTGAACCCGTCGGCGGTGCGGCGTACCACGGACGCGTCGAAGGTGCCGGCCCCGAAGTCGTATACCAGGAGGTGACCGCCGATCGGCACCCGGGTGCCGAGCAGGCCCGTGAAGTGGAACGCCGCCGCCAGCGGTTCGGGGACCAGGCGCGGCTCGGGTAGCCCGACCCGGAGCGCCGCGTCGCGCAGTACGCCGCGACGGCGTGCCGCCCAGGCGGCCGGACAGGTCAGCACCACCTCGGCGGCGGCCCGGCCGGCGACCCGGTACGCCTCGGCCGCGACCCGGTGCAGTACGGCGGCTATCGCGTCGCCGACCGGGATCTCGGTGTCGCCGAGCAGCAGCGTCCCGTCGTCGATGCGCCGCTTCGGGTATGGCTCGAAGCGGTCGGGATAGGACAGTGCGGCGTTGACCGCGTCCCGCCCGACGAGCAGGGCATCGGAGGCGTCCAGGCAGACCGCCGACGGCAGCAGCGGTGCGCCGTCGAAGAGCAGCGGTCTGAGCCGGCCGTCCGGCCAGGCGAGTACGGCGACCGTGTTCGATGTACCGAAGTCGATGCCCAGCCGGAATCGTCCGACATCGGCATTCAGCTCGGGCCTCAATCAAATCCCCCCGTGGACCACCCTGTCCGCTGCCATTCGGGCGCCGAGTTTACGACAACCGCCGCGAACCCAGGTCCGACGCGCGCGGCCCGCCCTAGACTTGGCCAGGTGGAGACGGCCGAGCTGCGCCGGGCGTACGCGGACCTGCTCGCCGAGGTCGACGGGGGCTCGTTCGGGCCACCGCCGCCGGGGGAGTTGACCGTCGAGGAGGTGCTGGTGCACCTCGCCGCCAACGACGAGTTGCTGACCGAGGCGACCGAAGCGGTGCTGGCCGGCTCCCCGTGGGCGTACTACGACGGGCAGTCGACGCTGCGCCCGCAGGTGGACGCGATGCTGCCGCGCGACGGCGGGCTGCCCGAGCTGGCCGCCCGGCTGCGCTCCACCAGCGAGCGGCTCTGCGCGCTGGTGGACCGGCTGGGGCCGGAGGCGGAGACGCCGGTCGACTCGCATCTGCGGGAGGGCTTCGAGCTGCACATCGAGGAGTCCCTGCCGTGGGGGCGGATGCTCGACATCCACGGCCGGATCCACCTGCCGGCGCACCTCGAACAGGTGCGCGCCATGCGTACCGACGGCCGGTAGTTGCGCGTGGGAGCGTTCCCACACTTCGGGACGTCGTGATCTAGCGATCGTTCGCAGCATTACCTTCCTGTTAACCGATGGGAGTGAATATGTTGCGACGTCAATCCGTCGGGCGCCTCTGCCTGGTCGGCGCGGCCGCCCTGATCGCCCCGCTCGTCGCGTTCGGCACGCCACCCGCCGCCGGACAGCCCGCCCCGGACCGGGCGGCGGCGGCTGCCGTGCCACCCCTGGACCAGCTCACCGTCAGCACCACTCAGCTCGCCTTCGGCCTTCAGCGGCCGACCGCGATCTTCGCCCCCGACGACGGCAGCGACCGGCTGCTGATCGCCGAGAAGCAGGGGACGATCCGGGTCTACCACCCGGACACCGGGCTGGCGACGGACCCGCTGCTCGACATCAGGGACCGGGTCGACACCTCCGGCAACGAGCGCGGACTGCTCGGCCTGGTCACCACGCCGGACTTCGGGCAGACCCGGACCCTGTACGTCGCCTACACCGCACTGCCCGAGGGCACGGTCACGCTCTCCCGGTTCACCCTCGACGCGGCCGACCAGACGCCGATCCCGGCGGACGGGGAGCAGGTGATCCTGACCCAGGCCCACGCCGAGTTCTCCAACCACAACGGCGGGCACGTCGCCTTCGGCCCGGACGGCTACCTCTACTGGAGCATCGGCGACGGCGGCGGTTCGGACGACGTACTCAACTCGGGGCAGAACCTGAACACCCTGCTCGGCAAGATCCTCCGGCTCGACGTGAACCGCTCCTGCGACGGGCGGCCGTACTGCGTACCGGCGGACAACCCGTTCGTGGGCACCGCGAACGCCCGGCCGGAGATCTGGACGTACGGGCTGCGCAACCCGTGGAAGTTCTCGCACGACCTCGGCGGGGACGGCTCGCTCTGGATCGCCGACGTCGGGCAGGGCACCTTCGAGGAGATCGACCACCTGGGCGCGGACCAGGCCGGTGCCAACCTCGGCTGGTCCTGCCGGGAGGGGCCGCAGGTCTTCAACCCCGACCGCTGCCAGGCCGGCGCCGAGTACGTCGAGCCGATCTACTCGTACCGCACCTCGACCGACGGCTGCGCGGTGATCGGCGGGTACGTCTACCGGGGCGAGGAGTACGCCGAGATCGCCACCGGCACCTACCTGGCCACCGACTACTGCTCCGGTACGGCGTTCGTGGTGCGGCCCCCGGCCAACCCCGGTGGGGCGTACCAGACCCGGGCGCTGACCGAGCTGACCATCCAGCCGACCAGCCTCGGCCAGGACGCCAACGGCGAGCTGTACCTGGTGAACGACCTGCCGGGCCAGCTGCACAAGATCGAGTTCGGCACCACCGCCCCGCCGGCCGCCTGCCGGATCAGCTACCGGGTCGACCAGCAGTGGGGGACCGGCTTCAACGCGACCGTGACGGTCACCAACACCGGCACCGAGCCGGTCAGCGGCTGGACGGTGGGCTGGACCTTCCCCGCCGCGCAGCGCGCCGGCACCTTCTGGAACGCCGCCGGCAGCCAGTCCGGCGCGGTGGTGACCGCCCGGAACGTCAACTGGAACGGGAACATCGCGCCGGGCGGCACGGTCCAGTTCAGCTTCCTCGCCTCGAACACCGGCCCGAACCCGGCACCGACCGCCTTCACCCTCAACGGCAACACCTGCACCTGACGCCGCGAGCCGATCCGTCCACAACGCTGAAATCCGCCGAGGGGCCCCGCCGCACCAGCGGGGCCCCTTCGCTACGCCTGGGCCGGGTCGACGCCGACGGCCCGGGGCGCCCGGAAGGTACGCCGGTAGGCGGTCGGCGGCACCCCGATCCGCTGGTGGAGCTGTTGCCGCAGCGCGGCGGCGGTGCCGAAGCCGGACCGCCGGGCCACCTGGTCGACGCCGAGATCGGTGGTCTCCAGCAGCAGCCGGGCATGCTCGGTGCGCTGCCGCAGCAGCCACTGCGCCGGGCTGAGGCCGGTCTCCTCGCGGAACCGCCGGGTGAAGGTCCGGACGCTCATGCTGGCGTGCGCGGCCATCTGCGGCAGGGTCAGCGGCTCGTGCAGCCGGTGCTGGATCCAGTCCCTGGTCCGGCCGGTGCCGGTCTCCGCCGCGTCCGGCAGCGGTCGTTCGATGTACTGCGCCTGCCCGCCGTCCCGCCAGGAGGGCACCACGCAGCGCCGGGCGGACCGGTTGGCGACCCCGCTGCCGTGGTCGGTCCGGATGACGTGCAGGCACAGGTCGAGGCCGGCGGCCACCCCGGCCGAGGTGAGCAGGTCGCCGTCGTCCACGAAGAGCACCTCGGGATCGAGCCGGACCCGCGGGTGGAACCGGCGGAACCGGTTGGCGTACGCCCAGTGGGTGGTGGCGACCCGGTCGTCCAGCAGTCCGGCGGCGGCGAGGACGAACGCCCCGGTGCAGATCGACATGATCCGTACGCCCCGGTCGTGCGCCTCGCGTAGCGCCGCGCGAATCTCCGGGTCGACGGTGCCGTCGGTCAGCGGCGGGCCGTCGTGGATGCCGGGCAGCACGATGGTGTCGGCGTCGGCCAGGATCTCCAGCCCGTGGTCGGGCAGCACCTGGAACCCGGCGGTGCTGCGTACCGGCCGGCCGCCGGAGGTGCAGGTGGTGACGGTGTAGAGGGGCTCCTCGTCAGTGTCCCGGGCGGTGCCGAAGACCTGGGCCGGGGTGCCGAGGTCCAGTCCCACCACCGAGTCCAGGGCGAGCACCACGATCCGGTGCGGCCGGGGCGGTGCCGATGTCGACCGGCGGCCGGTGCGGCCCTGACCCGACGTGCCCATGCCCGGGCGTGCGTCCGAGGAGTTCTCCGGCGGCGTACCCGCCGGCGTGATGATGGTCACCCGCTGCTCCGCTCTCCCGTCGTGTTGGCCCAATTCTTGCGCATCATGGCTTTCCGGCCACTCGTCCGGGGGTCCCGCCGGCCCGCAGACTCGTCGGGTGAGCTCCCGCCGCCTGCACCCCGCCTGGGTGGTCGCCGCCGTCGCCTTCGTCGCGCTGGTCGGCGCCGCCGGGTTCCGGGCCACCCCATCCGTCCTGCTGCATCCGCTGCACGCGGAGTTCGGCTGGCCGCTGGCCACCATCTCGGCCGCGGTCTCGGTCAACCTGCTGCTGTTCGGGCTGACCGCACCGTTCGCCGCCGCCCTGATGGACCGGTTCGGCATCCGGCGGGTGGTGGCGGCCGCGCTGACGCTGGTCGCCGCCGGCAGCGGGCTGACCGTGTTCATGCGGACCAGCGCGGAGCTGATCCTCTGCTGGGGCGTACTGGTCGGGCTGGGTACCGGGTCGATGGCGCTCGCCTTCGTGGCCACGGTGGCCGGGCGGTGGTTCGTCAAGCGCCGGGGACTGGTCACCGGGGTACTCACCGCCGGTGGCGCCGCCGGGCAACTCGTCTTCCTGCCGCTGCTGGCGAACCTGGTCGAGGCGTACGGCTGGCGGACCGCCGCGCTGGTGGTGGCCGGCTCGGCGCTGGCCGTCGTACCCCTGGTGGGGTGGCTGCTCCGGGACCACCCGGCGGATCTCGGGCTGCCGCCCTACGGTGCGACCGAGGTCGTGCCGGCGCCGGTCCGGACCGGCGGGGCGGCCTCCCGGGCGCTCCGGGCGCTGCGCACCGCGGCCCGGACCCCGGCGTTCTGGCTGCTCGCCGGCGGCTTCGCGATCTGCGGCGCCTCGACGAACGGCCTGGTCGGTACGCACTTCATCCCGGCCGCACACGACCACGGGATGACCGAGACCGCCGCCGCCGGCCTGCTTGCCCTGGTCGGGCTCTTCGACATCGCCGGCACCATCGCGTCGGGCTGGCTGACCGACCGGTTCGACAGCCGGGTGCTGCTCGCCGGCTACTACGCGCTGCGCGGGCTGTCGCTGCTGGTGCTGCCGAGCCTGTTCAGCGGCTCGACCGAGCCGAGCATGCTGGTATTCGTGATCTTCTACGGGCTGGACTGGGTGGCCACCGTGCCGCCGACGGTGGCGCTGTGCCGGGAGTACTTCGGGGCCAGCGCTGCCGTGGTGTTCGGCTGGGTCTTCGCCGCTCACCAGGTCGGGGCGGCGGTGGCGGCCACCGGCGCCGGGCTGATCCGGGACCAGCTCGGCAGCTACACCCTGGCCTGGTACGCCGCCGGGGCGCTCTGCGCCGCCGCCGCGGCCTTCTCGATCCTGCTGCGCCGCCGCCCGGGCCAGCCCGGCGAGCCGGACGCGCCCGCCGCCCCCGCCACTTCGCTGGCCGGACGATCCGGGGCACCGGTGTCAGCAGGCTGACGGGACAGTGTCGGTAACCCGACAGGAGATTACTCATGGTTACGACACCATTACTCTATGAATGCTGGTGTGCTCACCCTGGTGGTTTCCGGGCCGGTCCCCGGTAGCGCGCGCGGCGACGCCGAATCCGCCTCCGCGCTGGCTCGGGAGCTGCACACCCGGACGATCCTGCACGTCGTCCGGCCCGGTGTCGACGATCCGACGGTCCCGCCCGACCCCGACACGCCGCCCGACCCGCACGCACCGCCCGAACTCGGCGGAGTGCCCGGTCGCGGCGACCTGTCCGACCTCGGCGGGTTCGGCGGCACCGGCGCGTTCGCCCGCAAGGGCGGTGCCGCCGGATCACTGGCCGAGCTCGTGGTCACCGGCCTCTTCTCGGCCAGCACCGTCGCGGCGCTGGCCCAGGTCGCGGTCGCCTTCCTCGAACGCGGCGCCGCCCGGCGGATCACCCTGCGGGACGGCCGGCGCACCCTGACGATCAGCGCGCCCAGCGAGGACACCGAGCAGATGGTGGTCGAGTGGCTCGGCGTGCCGCCGACACAGAGCGGCCCCGGCCCCGGTGCGGATTAACCCGCCGGCCGGCCGTTACGCGCTGCTGGTCGCGGTCGGCGAGTACGACGACCCGTCGCTGGACCAGCTCCGGGCTCCCGAGCAGGACGTGGAACGGCTGGCGGCGGTGCTGGAGGACCCGTCGGTGGGCAACTTCACCGTGCGCACCCTGCAGGACGCCTCCGACCAGGAGGTACGCCGGGAGATCGAGGACCTGCTCACCGACCGGGTCAACGACGACCTGGTGCTGCTCTACTTCTCCTGCCACGGCATCGTCGACCCGTTCCACCGGCTCTACTTCGCCGCCGCCAACACCGTGCGGACCCGACCGGCCAGCACCGCCATCTCCCGCTCCTTCGTCAACGAGCAACTGGAGGCGTGCCGGGCCGCCGCCAAGGTCCTGGTGCTGGACTGCTGTTTCGCCGGTGCGTTCGCCGAGGGCTTCAAGGGCGCGCCGCAGGGTGCGCTGGAAGGCCAGGTCGGCCGGGGGTACGTGGTGATCAGCGCCTGCGACAGCTACGAGTACGCCTTCGAGTCCGACGGCCTGGTCGAGTCCGCGCCCCGTGGCTCGATCTTCACCGACGTGCTGCTGGAGGGGCTGGCCACCGGCGGTGCCGACCTGGACGGCGACGGCCGGGTCGGCGTCGACGAGCTGTTCCGGTACGTCCACGACGGGGTGGTCCGCCGCCGGCCGGACCAGAAGCCGAAGTGGAGCGCGTACAACGCCGAGCCGCACATCTATCTGGCCACCGTCCCGCCGACGGCCAACCTGCCCGGGACCGGCGAGGGCCGGCCGGGCGGGGTGGTCAAGGAGACCGTCGCGGCAGTGCCCCGGCCCAGCAACTTCAACCGGCACCAGGCGATCGTCGCCCGCGGCTTCCGGGCCGGCGCCGATCTGGTACGGCGTACCTTCGGGCCGCTCGGCCGGCGGGTACTGGTCGAGGACGCCTCCGGGGCCTACCACGAGCTGGCCGACGCGGCGAGCGTGGTACGGCTGTTCACCGCGTACGACACCCGGGACGCGATCGGCGCCAGCTATGTCCGGGAACTGGTGGAGGGGGTACGGCACCGGGTCGGCGACGGCGCCACCACCACCGTGGTACTGGCCCAGGCCATGCTGGACGGTGCCTCGGCGGCGTTGCGGGCCGGCGCCAACCCGGTGGCGCTGTGCCGGGGGATCGAGTCGGCCGCCCTGGCGGTCCTCGCCGAACTCGGCGACCTGACGGTGCCGGTGGAGACGAAGGAGCAGCTCAGGATGGTCTCCACGATCGCCTCCGGCGACGAGGTGATCGGCGACCTGCTGGCCACCGCGATGGAGCGGGTCGGCAAGGACGGCGTGGTGATCGTCGAGGAGAGCAACCTCTTCGGGCTCGAACTCGAACTCACCAGGGGGACGAGGGTGCCGGCCGGGCACGTCTCGCCGTACTTCGTGACCGACCCCGAGGAGGCCGAGGCCGTGCTGGACGATCCGTCGATCCTCATCGTCGACCAGCGGCTCTCCGCCGTACCGGAGTTACAGCCGCTGCTGGACGAGGTCGGCCGGTCCGGGCGGCCGCTGGCGGTCTTCGCCCGGGACGTCCGGGACGCCGCCCTGACCGCGCTGATCGTCGGCAAGATGCGGCACACCCTCAACTCGGTCGCGGTCCGGCTGCCCTGGCCGGACGAGGAGCGCTGCACCGTGATGGCGGACCTGGCGCTGCTCACCGGGGCGCAGGTGGTCGGCGACGCCGAGGGCGGGCTCGCCGCCGCCACCGCGCAGGTGCTGGGTGGTGCCCGAAAGGTGATCACCACTCGCCGGGACACCACGCTGGTGGACGGGGCCGGCGATCCGGACCTGGCCCGGCGCCGGGTGCAGGAGCTGCGGGCCGAGTTGGCGCGGCAGGCGGCCGGGCAGGACCGGGAACTGCTGCGGGAGCGGCTGGCCCGGCTGGGCGGCGGGGTGGCGGTGATCCGGGTCGGCGAGTCGACCGAGGGGCAGCTCAAGAAGCGCAAGCGGCAGATCGACGACGCGGTACGCAACGCCAAGGCGGCCGTCGAGTGGGGACTCGTCCCCGGCGGCGGGGCGGCCCTGCTGACCGTCGCCGGTCGGATCGGGCCCCGGCTGCCGCCCGGCGGTGACGAGGCGCTCGGCTACGCGGTGGTGGTCGACGCGCTGGTCGCGCCGTACGAGGAGTTGATGCGCAACGCGGGGCGGGACCCGGAGGCCGGACCGGCCGACCTGTGCCGCCGTGGTCCGGGGGTCACCTTCGACGTGGTGGCCGGGACGTACGTCACCGCGCTGGACGCCGGCATCGTGGACGCCGCCGCGACGCTGCGCCAGGCGGTCACCGCCGCGGCCGGGGTGGTGACCCGCTACCTGATGATCGGCTGACCGCGTCCGGGGCCGGTGGGGGATTCGGCCGGCGGGTGGAGCGGGAGTTGGCGGGTGGCCGGCGCAGGGCTTGCCCTGCGCCGGCCCCAGCCCATGCTGCTACGTGGTGCCGCCGACGTGCAGCAGGTCAGCGATCCGTTCGGCGACCGGTCCCGCCTCCAGGTGCAGCCACGACACGTTCAACCGGTCGTCGCCGAGCACGGCGAGCAACACCTGGTCGCTCACCCCGTACACCGTGAAGTAGCCCTGGTGGCTGTGGACCGTCAGTTCGCGCAGCGGACCCTGTTGGAGCGTCAGGCCGCACTGCCGACCGAGCCCGAAGGTGGTCGCCGCGAGCGCGGCGAGGTCGAGCGGCTCGGGGCCGGCGGTGAGGTCGTGCACGAGGAGTCGCCCGTCGATGCCGGCGAGCACGGCACCGCGTACTCCGGGCACCCGGTCCCGGAGCACACCCAACTCGGCGTGTACGGCCGACTGGCCGGACCGGGGCTGGCCGGCGGCGCCGGGACCCGGTTGGTCGAAGGCGCTCTCGGGCAGGGCCTCCTCGCCGCCGCTGTCCAGCCGGGCCCCTGGAGAACGCCGGGGCAGCGGGCTGTCGAACAGGTCCCCTCTGGCGTCCTGGAACTGCGTCACGGTCATCACCGCTCCTCGACCTGGCGCGCGTGGCGCGGGGCGGATGCGAGGTCAACCTGGGGGCAGGCCGGAGCAGCATGACGGATGGCTTCCTTGCCCGCGCGGGAACTCAGCGGCCGGATCAGCTGGTGCTTCGCCACTGACAGCGCCTCCATTCTTGGTGTGAACGTCACTGCCCGTAGTGCCGTCACCGCTGGACGGCGAATGTGGGCGGCGGCCGGTCTGACGCGCGAGTTGCTCCTCGGGGGAGAGTGGCATGCCGTGGTGCAAGTTGCATCTCGCGAGACAGGTATTTGTCTGTGCAGCTAACTTACTGTTGACCCGTCCGCGAGGGAACAGGGCGATACGACCGATGTTGCGCGGCATGGGCGGTCGTTCTACGCATCACATCACTGCGCACAGTGACCAAAACGGAGTGTGATTGCACGTGGCGTCTGCAAACCGCAAATGCACGTGCGCTTCCCAGGTCATCACGGGACGCGAGTGGACGGCATCGAGGTGCTGTGTCAGAGTGCAAGGGAAGACATTTACGAATACAACTGTCTGATGCGCTGATGCGGGGAGAAGCGCGGTGCTGCCCATCACCGCCCTACGTGGAACGGGTGAGCGACGTTGATACCCCTCGGGGCGGGGTCGCTGCTCGAATACCGGGTGACCGACGCGATGTGGGTCTGTGCCGGGGTCGTACGCGTCGCCCGGTCCTTCTTCTGCCTGACCGATCCCGATCCGCCGCCACGCTGGCACTGGCAGGCCAACGCCCGGGACAACGGCCTGGTGGGAGTGACCGAGGGAGCCATGCTGGTGCGTACCGGCTGCGGCGGCGGCTGGGTCAACCTCACCGTCGAGCTGCACGCCGAACGGCCGGCGGCGGAGACGGCCGGCTGGGACGACGCGGTCGAGATCTCGTACCGGACCGAGGTCGGCCAGTCGCACGTCCGGTCGGCGCGCGGCGGCGGTACCGACTTTCCCCGGGTCAGCTTCCGTGGCGCGGGCAGCTACCGGATCCGGGTGCACGCCCGGGGGCGGCATTTCTGCGTCGGCCGGCCCGTCGCCGGCCGGGTGGAGGACTACCTGTTGCAGGTCTGGCCGGCCCCGGTGGGGCGTACCGAGATTCTCCGGGCGGCCGGCGGATGACGGGCCGCCCGGTGCGGGACCGGCTCCGGGGGACGCCCGTGCGCGGTGCCGGGCCGTCGTCGGTGGTTTCGGGCTAAGCGGACGGATTGTCCGACATCGGGACCCGGGGTGACGACATGCTTCGCTGGTCGGTCCGCCGCGCGACCCGACGCCGGCGGGCCGCCCTCCGCCGACGTGGCGGCGGGCCGGTGGAGGTCGGTCACCGGCGCGACGTCGTCGGTGGCCGACCCGGACAGGCCCCGGGGCGGGCGCCCGCAGTACGGCCGTCACCTTCCCCCGTAGTTGACGGCCGGCCCAGCCCGCCCCGGTGCCGACCCTCCGGCACCTAATCGGTCCGGCTTCGGCAGCCGCCGGCGGGGCCCGGACGATAACCGGGAGGTCAAGGTTTGGTTATTGAGGATATCCAGCAGGTCTCTCCGTGCTATACCGTGACCGGGTGAGAGTCGAGCGGCACTGGTGGAACGGCGATCGGGGTCCGCGCTCACGGCGCGACGTCTACATTCGTACGGATGGGCAGCGATGGGAAGTCGAGGCCCAGGTCGGGGGCGCCCAAGGGCGCTCGAAGGTGCAACAGTGCCCCGGTGAGGCGTCCGCGCGCATCCTCGCGGATGCCTGGCTAGGTGGGCGCCCGGGCTGGCGAGAGATGGTGCTCTGAGCCGACCGCCGTCCGGGCTGGTCGCGCGTAGCTGTCTCGCGGCTCGATAGTCTTCCGCAAAGATCCGAGAGGCGGGCCACGCCGAGGGTGAAAGTCACCCGTCGGCGCGGAGTTGCGCGTCCACCCGGGCGGCGCGGGGTTCCGTTACCGGAACCGGTCGCGGTGGCCAAGGCACTTTCCGCAATCTGCCAAAGGAATTGCACCCCGGTTACCTCCCTCGGTTGCGTCAAGTTACCATCTAAGCACTCATGGTGATCAATGTCTTGACGACGATCAGCGGGGTGAGGGTTCGTGGCGCGGGACCTTGACGGGCGATCGGGCGGAACGGTGCGGCGGATCGGGGATCTCGACCGCAGCCTGCTGCTGCACTGCCGGACCAGCCAGGTCACCCAGGCGGCCGAGGTGGCCGACCGGTGCGGCGGCGGCCTGGTCGTCACCGCCGACCGGGGCAACCTGCGCGGCTGCCTGGGCCGGGCCCGGCACCTGCGGGAGGTCGACCACTACCGCCGGCCGGTGCTGCTCGACGCGGCCCGGTACGCCGGAGACGGCCGGCTGCCCGCAGCCGCCCCGTTCGACCCGCGGTGGATCGACTGCCAGCGGGACCTCGGGCTGCCGGTGCTGACCGACTCGGGTTACCTGGACCGGGACGACACCGCCGGCCTGGCCGGGATCCTCGAACGGGCCGCCCGGCTCGGTGACGCCATCGCGCTGCTGCCGATGCACCCGTGCTGGCTCGCCGACCGGATCGCCCGACAGACCCTGGTCCGCTACGTGGCGGCGGTCGGCGTACCGGTGGCGGTGGTGGTGGAGGAGTCGGCGAACCCGTTCACCCCGGCCAGTACGGTGCGGGGGCTGCTCCAGTTGCTCGGCTGCGGCGTACCGGTGCTGGTGCTCCGGGCCGACCTGCCGGTGCTCGGAGTGCTCTGCTCCGGGGCGACCGCGGTGGCGATCGGCACCGAACCCGCGCTGCGCCGGCTCGATCCGCGCCGGCCCGCCGGATCCCGGCCACCGGTCGGGGTACCCCGACCGTCGGCGGTGGTCCGGCAATGCCTGTCGTACGCCCCGCTGCCCGAAATCGAGGCCACCATGCGCCGGTACCCGGACAACGGGATGTGGCACTGCGACTGCGCGACCTGTGCCGGCCGGGGCCTGGGCTGGCTGCTCGACCGGCCGGACGGCGAACGGAGCCGAACCGCGTTCCGGCACTCCGTCGACGTTCTGCTCGACCTGCGCGCGGAGTTGACCGGGCCGTCCGGGCAGCTCGGCGAGTGGAGCTGGCGGGCCCGCTGCGCCGCCGCCGCGTCCCGGCGGCGCGAGGTCGGCTGGGACCTGCTGCCGATGCTGGAACACTGGCAGCAGGCGGTCGGCGCCCCGCCGGGCACCTCCCGGCTGCCCGCCCCGACCCGCCGGGCCGGCGGGTCGAGCCGGTTCTCCCGGGCGACGACCCCCCGATCGGCGGCCTGACCGGCGGGCAGGATCAGGCCAGCGCCATCCGGGCCCAGCGGCTCGGGCTGAGCGTGAGCACCCGGAACGGGCAGTGCCGGTCGGTGAGCAGGGTGTACGCCTCGATCGCCCGCTCGGCCGCGTCCTGGGCCTGCTCGGCCGGGCTCATGCCTCGGCCCCGGTTGCGGAACAGCGCGCCGTAGAAGGCGGAGCAGAAGACGCCGCTCTCGTGCCAGCCGATCTGTGCCGAGGTGCCGATGTAGGTGACCTCGTCCTGGAGGCAGTCCCGGACCGCCTTCTGCCAGGCGCCGGTGCCGGTCCGGCAGCCGTCCGCGAGGATCGCGTGCGCCGAGATGCCCCGGCCCCGGGCGGCCGCCTCCTCGCCCAGCGCCTCCAGCGAGATCTTCGTCCGGCCGTCGCTGCTGGCGAAGGTGGGGGTACTGCTGTGGTCGCCGTGCGCCATCACGTGCAGTACGTCGCAGGAGGCGGTGAAGGCGGTCAGCACCGTGTCCGGGTCGCGGGAGCGGACGAAGTCGATGTCGACGATCGGCTGCTGGTGCTCGGCGTTGATGTTCTGCAACGTGGACTGGACGAACGTCATCGCCGCGTCGAACGACGAGTCGAGCCCGATGTCGAGCAGACTCACCCGCTTCGCCCTCATCGCCATGGCGAACCTCCCCCGGATTCGATCAACCACGCTACCCCTGCCCCGCCAACCCCGATGGCCCGGCGAGCGGCCCTTCTGGACCCGACGCCTGTCGGTACGGGGACGCGGGGCCGACCCGCCGGATGGGCCGGGTCAGTCGACCAGGGCCGCGTAGACGAGCTGGCGCAGCTCAGCACGGAGCGGATGGGTGCTGGAGGGGACGAGCTGGGTGAAGAGCAGCGCGGTCACCTCGTCGACCGGGTCGACCCAGAACGCCGTACTCGCCATGCCGCCCCAGTAGAACTCGCCCGCGTTGCTCGGGGTGCGGCTCGGCACCGGATCGAGTACCACCGCGAAGCCGAGCCCGAACCCGATCCCGTCGAAGGTGGTTTCCGCGAACCCGCCGGTCGAGAGCCGTCCCAGGTCCTGCCCCTCCGGGAGGTGATTGCGGGTCATGAACCGGACCGTCCGCGGACCGAGCAGGCGTACCCCGTCCAGCTCTCCGCCGCGCAGCAGGAACTGGGTGAACCGGTGGTAGTCGGCCGCCGTGGAGAGCAGGCCGCCACCGCCGGAGAGCAGGGCCGGCTTCGTACGCGCCAGCGCGCCGACCTCGTCGTACCGGACCGCCTGGCCGGTCGTCGGGTGCGCGGCGTAGCAGGCGGCCAGCCGGTCCGCGTCGGCGCCCTCGGCCCACCAGCCGGTGTCGGTCATGCCGAGCGGGCGGAGGATGCGTTCGGTGAAGAAGACGTCCAGCGACTGGCCGGAAACCACCTCGACCAGCCGGCCGAGCACGTCGGTGGCGACCGAGTAGCCCCAGGCGGCGCCGGGCTGGAAGAGCAGCGGCAGCCGGGCCAGGCCCTCGGTGGCGGTGGCCAGGTCGAAGTGCGACGGGGGGTAGAGGTCGTACCCGGCGGCCCGGTACAGCCCGTCGACCACCGAGGTCTGTAGGAAGCCGTAGGTCAGCCCGGCGGTGTGGGTGAGCAGGTGCCAGACGCGGATCGGCTCGACCGCCGGCACCGTGTACGGCTTGAGCGCCGACCCCCGGTCGTAGACCCGGACGTCGGCGAACTCCGGCAGCCAGCGGCTGATCTCGTCGGTGAGCTGGAGCCGGCCCTCCTCCCAGAGCATCATCGCGGCGACCGAGGTGACCGGCTTGGTCATCGAGTAGATCCGCCAGAGGGTGTCGGACTCGACCGGCAGCCCCGCCTCCCGGTCCCGCATCCCGTAGGTCGAGGAATGGGCGATCTCGCCCCGCCTGGTCACCACGATCTGCCAACCGGCCAACTGCCCCGCGTCGACGTACCGGGCGAAGTGGTCGTCGACGCGGGCCAGCCTCGCCGGGTCGAAGCCGACCTGGTCAGGGTCGACGCTGCGCTGGAGGCTCATTCGCGGAACCATACTGCCGGCTCGGAAAGGGCGGCAACGACCTCCGGGTGTCGGTCACGGCACACCCCGGCCCCCGGCCGGCACGGTCGGCCACCTGGTCAGCCGGGCTCCGCCGGCCGACCGACCGATCCGTCCCCGGGTTGTCCGGGTGGTCGGGTCCGGCGCCAGTACTGCCGCTTGCCCTCGTCCCGGACCACCACGCCGAGCGGGACCAGTTCGCTCCGCAACTCGGCCACGTCCGCCTTGTCACCCTTGTCCAGCGCCCGTTGCCGGGCCTTGAGCAGCGAGTTCGCCCCGGGAGGCAGCTCCGGGCCGCCGTCGGTCCAGCGCCGGAAGTCCGTCCGGTACGGGTCGCCGTCGGCGTGCCAGCGGTAGCCGTACGCCTCGAAGGCGGCCCGGAGCCGGTCGGCCGGCAGGTCCGACGGCTCCCGGGCCAGCTCCTCGGCGGCGGGCCCGAGCAGGACGAGCCGCTTGCCGTCCCGGAACGCCCCGGTGATCTCGTCCCGGCGGATCCGCCGGGTGGCGGTGCCCCGCACCAGGGTCACCCCGTCGGCGGCGACGGTGACCGTCAACCGCTCGGCGGCGGCGATCCCGGCCAGGAGCAGCCCGCCCAGCGTGCCGAGGACCAGGGCCCCACCGGTGGCCCACGGCTCGTCGACCGCGTCGATCAGCATGAACGGGCCGCGCATCGGGATCCAACGCAGCGACGCCAGCCAGCCCGCCGAGAACTGCACCAGCCAGAGCAGGGCGGCGCCGAGCGGCGGGCAGAGGATCCAGACCAGGGCCACCCGGCCGGCCGGCTCGGCCACCACCGTCGGCTCGCCGGGCGCCGCCGCCGGGATACGGCCCGGGGCGGGGGCGCGGTACGGCGTCCGGGTGCGGTCCGGCGGGGTCGCGTCGGCGGTCATCTCAGGACACCTCCCGGCGTACCGTCCGGATCAGCCCGCCGACCAGCGGCACCAGCACCCAGACCGCGACCGAGACACCGAGCCGGGCCCACTGGCCGCCGTCGAGGTGCCCCGGGTTCGGCGGCTCGACCAGCGCGGCCGTGGTGAGCCCGGTGTCCAGCCACTCGGCGGCACCGCGCAGCCGCTCGATCATCCCGCCGAGGGTGGACCAGGCGATCGGCAGCACCAGGGAGAGCACGATCGCCAGCGGGGTGCTCTGGAGCAGCAGGCCGAACGCGATGCCGAGGAGCACGTTGACCACCTGGAAGACCGCCGCACCGGCGAACGCCCACCCGTCGGTGGACCAGGAACCGCCGTCGCCGGCCAGCCCGGCGAGCACGGTGCCGACCGCCGCCGTCGCCAGGCTGGCCGCCACGGAGATCAGCGCCGCGACCACCCCGGCGCCGAGCTTGGCGGCCACCACCCGGTGCCGCTGCGGCACCAGCGCGAAGGTGGTCAGCACGGTGCGCTGGGAGAACTCGCTGGTGACCAGCAGGATGCCGAGGATCGGCAGCAGGATGCCGACCGGGATCTGGGACAACGCGAAGAAGTTCTCGAATCGCTGGTCGGGGTCGGGCGCGGTGAAGAGCAGCACGGCCACGATGATCGCCGCGACCAGGCCGATGGTGATCAACAACCAGTAGCCGGCCCGGGTGTCGGCGAGTTTGCGCAGCTCGACCAGGGTCAGCCGGAGCAGCGTCGGCCGGCCGGCGCCGTCCGGGCGGTGCGCGCCGGAGCCACGGTCGGCCCCGGTGCGCGGCGACGTGTCGGTACTCGAAGTGGCGTCGATGGTCATTGCACGGCCTCCCGGACGGAGTCGCCAGCGGTCAGGGTCAGGAAGATCTGCTCCAGGCCGGCGCTCTCCGCCGGCCGGAGTTCCAGCAGCGCCACGCCGGCGTCGGCGGCGGCCTGCCCGACGGCGCCGGGGTCGGCCCCGACCAGCAGGCCGCCGTCGGTGCTGGACCGCACCGGCAGCCCGGCCCGGTCCAGGGCGCCGCGCAGCGCCTCCGGGTCGCGGGACCGGACCAGCGCGCCCGCGCCGGCCAGCAACTCGTCCTTGCTGCCCTGCGCGACCACTCGGCCGGCACCGATCACCACCAGCCGGTCGGCCACCGCCTCGACCTCGCGGAGCAGGTGCGAGGAGAGCAGCACCGTGCCGCCCCGGTCGGCGAAGTCGCGCAGCAGGCCGCGCATCCAGAAGATCCCCTCCGGGTCGAGGCCGTTCGCCGGCTCGTCCAGGATCAGCACCCGGGGGTCGCCGAGCAGTGCCTGCGCCAGGCCGAGCCGCTGGCGCATCCCCAGCGAGTACGCCCGGACCCGTCGCCGGGCCGCGACCGCGTTCAACCCGACCTGGTCAAGGCACTCGTCGACCCGGCGCCGGGAGACCCCGATGGTGCGGGCCGAGAGCATCAACGTCTCCCGCCCGGACCGGCCCGGGTGCTGCGCACCGGCGTCGAGCAGCAGCCCGACCCGCCGGCCCGGGTTCGGCAACCGGCGGTAGTCGACCGACTCGACCGTGGCGGTGCCGGCGGTCGGCGGGGTGAAACCGCAGATCATCCGCATGGTGGTGGACTTGCCGGCCCCGTTCGGGCCGAGGAAACCGGTCACGGTGCCCGGTTCGCAGCGGAACGAGACGTCGTCGACCGCGGTGTGCCGGCCGTACCGTTTCGTCAGGTGTTCGACGGCAATCATGCGGTCGAGCCTGCCGGGGCCGGCCGGTCGGGCGCTGCGGCCCGGAGTCCATCCCCGGCGACCTTCGGCTATTTCGAGACCTCGACTTTGGTCGGTGTCCGGTGCCGGCGCCGGTTCGTACAGTGGGCTGATGACTGGTGTGGCGGCGCGCCCCGAGCATCCCTGGCTGCTGCCGGCCACCCTGACCGCCGACCTGGCCACCGGCCGTCCCCGGCCCCGCCGGTCGACCCGGGACTGGATCGTCGACACGATCTGCTTCCTGATCGCCTCCGGGTACGCGTTCATCGCCTTCTGGGATGTGCTGCGCCCGCAGCCGACCCTGGTGGCGGACCGGGCCGACTCGGAACTCGCGGTCGCGATCGACGCGGTACTGAGCACCGCGCTCTGCCTCGCGCTCTGGGTACGCCGCCGCTGGCCGGTCGCGCTGGCCGCCGCCGCCCTGCCGGTGGCGCTCTTCTCCACCCCGTCCGGGATCGCCACGCTGATCATCCTGCTGACCCTGGTGGTGCACCGGCCGCTCTCGGTGGCCGGCCCGCTGGTCGCGGCCCACCTTGGGGTCGCGGTGCTCTACGAGTACCGGAATCCCGACCCGGCCGACGGGCCGTGGATCGGGATGGCGCTCAGCGGGGTACTGACCGCCTCGGTGCTGGCCTGGGGGATGTTCATCCGGGCCCGACGGCAGCTCGTGCTCTCCTGGCGGGACCGGGCGTACCGGGCGGAGGCGGAGCAGCGGTTGCGGGTCGAGGCGGCCCGGCGGCTGGAACGGACCCGGATCGCCGGTGAGATGCACGACGTGCTCGCGCACCGGATCTCGCTGCTCAGCCTGCACGCCGGGGCGCTGGAGTTCCGGCCCGACGCGCCGCCGGAGGAGATCGCCCGGGCGGCCGGGGTGATCCGGACCAGCGCCCACCAGGCGTTGCAGGACCTGCGCGAGGTGATCAGCGTGCTCCGGGAGGACCCGCCGGAGGGCGGGGCGGAGCAGGACCAGGCGGTCGAGCCGGTGCCGGTCTCCGGCGTCTGGGGTGCGGCGCCGAAGGCGTACCCGCCGGACCCGCCGTATCCGCCGGTGCCGCTGCCGGCGGCCGGCGAGCCGGACCCGCCCGTTCCGCCGGCCCGGGCGCCGGAGCGGCCGCAGCCGACCCTGGACGACCTGCCGGCCCTGGTGGCCGAGTCCCGGGAGGCGGGCATGCGGGTGGACCTGCGTACCGAGTTGACCGGCACGGAGACCGCGCCGGCCGGGGTCGGGCGGGGGGCGTACCGGATCGTGCAGGAGGGGCTGACCAACGCCCGCAAGCACGCCCCCGGGACCAGTGTGCTGGTGACCGCGCGGGGACGGCCGGGGCTGGGGCTCAGCATCGAGGTACGCAACCGGTGGCCGGTCGGCCAGCCGACCGGACCCCGGATCCCGGGTACCGGCACCGGCCTGGTCGGGCTCGGTGAACGGATTGCGCTGCTCGGCGGGTGGCTGGAGCACGGGCGTACCGACTCGGGTGACTTCCGGCTGGCGGCCTGGCTACCGTGGCCATCGTGAGCGGGGGACACGTCGATCCGGTGTCGGGATCGCGGCCGGAGCCGCCGGCCGGTCCGGTACGGGTGCTGATCGTCGACGACGACGCGCTGGTCCGGGCCGGTCTGTCGATGATCCTCGGCGGTGTGCCGGAGCTGCTGGTGGTCGGCGAGGTGGCCGACGGCAGCGAGGTGCTGCCGGCGGTGGCCGCACACCGCCCCGACGTGGTGCTGATGGACATCCGGATGCCCCGGATGGATGGGCTGGCCGCCACCGAGGCGCTCCGCCGGCTGCCACACCCGCCGGAGGTGCTGGTGCTGACCACGTTCGACGTCGACGAGTACGTGCTGCGGGCGTTGCGGGCCGGTGCCAGCGGCTTCCTGCTCAAGGACACCCCGCCGGCCGAGATCGTCGCGTCGATCGGCCGGGTCGCGGCCGGCGAGGCGACGCTCTCCCCGACGGTCACCCGCAAGCTGATCGCGCACGTGACCGGCGCGGGTACGCCGGCCCGGCGGGACGCCGACCTCCGGCGGGACCGCGCGGTACGCCTGCTCGCCGGGCTGAGCGCCCGGGAGCGGGAGGTCGCGGTCGCGATCGGGCGGGGCTGGTCCAACGCGGAGATCTCCGCCGCGCTGTTCATGAGCGTGGCGACGGTGAAGGCGTACGTCTCCCGGCTACTGACCAAGCTGGAGCTGACCAACCGGGTCCAGGTGGCCCTGCTCGTGCACGACGCCGAGCTGGTCTGACCGGGCGCATGGCGGGCCGGCGGTTCGGTCAGCGCTCCTGGAGTCGCAGCACGTCCAGGCCGCTGGTGTCGACCACCGGGCCGGTCTCGCGCATCCGCTCGGCAACCTGGTGCCACCGCCCGGCCTGCCGGGTGCAGATGCCCTGCGCCTCGTCGCCGCGCAGGGGCTCGCCCCGGTAGTCCAGCTCGGCCAGCCGGCGTCGGGCGCGCAGACTGCCGTCCCCGGCGTGCTCGGCGACGGTCTGGTAGATGGCGTTGAGCCGGCGGTCCACCAGCGCGATGTTGTGCCGGGCCAGCCGCTCGATGTTCTCCTCGGCCCGGCTGCCGTCCCCGACCAGCCGGTCGGCGCCGGCCAGGCAGAGGTCGTCGTAGCGCGGGATGGCCGGCGGGAACCGGGCCTCGGCGATCCGGATCGGGTCGACCGCCTCGCGCAGCAGCCGGATGAACTCGGCCCGGTCCCGCCAGTACCGGGCGTGGTCCAGGGCGATCCGGCAGAGCGTGTCCCAGGTCTCCGCGTCCAGGTCGAGCCAGCGGATGAGCTGGTGCGGGTCGGCGGTCTGCGGCGGCAGGGCCCGGTCGTGCCAGGTCTGTTCGAGGAGTACGGCACCCTGGCAGAGCAGCTCCTTGGCGTACGCCGACATCCGAGAGTTGATCACCTTGTCCGGGCGCGGCAGCACCACCTTGAGGCTCGGGTACACCTCCTCCTCGAAGTACCCGAAGTCCTGCAACCGGCGCAGCGGCGCCAGATCGGGTTCGCTGCTCAGGATCCACCGCCGTAGCCGGTCGGCGGCGACCCCGCTCTCGGTACAGGCCAGCGCGGCCCGCAACTGCTCCACGGCCTTCGCCACGAGCGGCGCGACCGGCCGCGGCAACGGGTGCGGGGTCGGCTCCGGCGCCACCGGACCGGTCGGGGCGGCCGGCGGCGCGGCCGGCCGGCGGTGCCAGCGGGGCGCGTACGCCAGCGGCAGCGCGTCGGCGATCAGCCGGCGGCCCCGCCACAGCGCCCGGCCGGCCGCCGACAGGTACGCCGGAGCGGTCCGCTCCAGCTCCGGGAAGTACCCCTTGAGCGCGAAGGCGTAGGTGCAGGCCGCATTGTAGAAGTCGAACGACCGGAGCGAGTGTCTCGGCCACCGCCGGCGTTGCGCCCGCCGGATCGCCCGGTCCAGCAGTACGCCCCCGCACGGCCACTCCCGGCTCAGCGTCCGGGCCCGGGTGCGCGGGCCGCGCCGCCACCAGCCGGCGAGGCAGCCCCCGTCGTCGAACGGGCCGACCGGCGCGGCCGGCTCCCCGCCGTCACCGCCCCGCCCTCGGCCGTCACCGTCACCGGACCGCCCGGCCAGCCCGGTCGCGGCAGGACGGCGCGCCGGCTGCCAGCCGGCGGCGGCCCAGTCGTGCCACGCCTTCGCCAGCCGCAGCGGTGCCCAGACGTCCCGGAGCAGCAGCAGCGCCGAGTGGGTCACCTCGGACCGGGTGGCCCGGACGAACCAGGCGAGCACGGTGTCCTCGCGCAGCCGGTACAGCTCCTGGGCGGCGGCGATCTGGAACACCACCCGGGTCGCCTCCGGGAACTCCCGCAGCACCCGGCGCAGCCACGCCTTGGCGGCCGGCTCACCGGGCGCGTCGGCGAAGGTCACCACCACCGGCCAGTACCGGTCGACGAACGCCTTCTCCAGCCGTTGCCGCATCTGGCGGCGTACCTTCTCCCGGTCGCCGACACCGTCCTGCTTGAACCACTGGTGCACGGTCCGTTCGGTGTACGCGAGGGTGCAGGCGTACTGGTAGCGGAGCTTGATCGAGTCGGGCCGGCGGCGCAGGTAGCGCAGCGTACCGAGCAGGTGCCGGGGCAGGTGGCGGAGCCGGTCGGCGCGGGTGGTCCAGACGTGGTCGTCGTACCAGCCGCCCTGCTCGCGCAGCACCAGCGCCGACTGGTACGTGTCCAGCGCGTCCAGGAAGAGCCCCATCTCCTCCTGCACGCTGGCCACCATCACCCGCAGGTCGGCGTTGAACGGGTCGAGCCCCAGCGCCACGCCGTAGTAGCGCAGCGCCTCGTCGAACTGCCGCCGGTCCTGCAACTCCTTGCCCTTGTTGTACGCGGCGAAGAGTGCCGCCGGCAGTTCCCGGCCGCACCAGTTGCGCCACGGCGCGGCCCGGGCCAGCCGGGTCACCGGCAGGATCGTGGCCAGCACCCAGTACGCCGTCCGCCGGGTCGCCTCCTCCCAGGTGCCGCCCCACTGGGTGGTCATCGCGCTGCGGCCGCCGCCGAGGAACGAGGTGACGGTGGCGGAGACGCCGTAGCAGGGTTCCTGGGCCCGGACCTGCAACACCCCGGTCACCCGGTAGCCGATCTTCGGCCAGAGCCGGGGCAGCATCTGGAGCAGGATGGCCAGCGGGTGCCCGCTGCGCGGGTCCACCCCGCTGGCCACGTCGAGGAAGGTCTCGGGTGGCGGGTCGGCGGGGCCGGCGTACGGCGGATAGATGTGCGTCTCGGAGAGCCGCTGGCAGAACTGGCTCTTCAGGTCGTCGACCGGGGCGCTGCGGTCCGGGGTGGCGTCGGTGAACTCGTGCACGTCCACCGGCCCGGGCCGGTAGGCGAGCCGGACCCGGCGCCGGTGCCGCCAGGCGGCGAAGCAGATCAGGGCCAGCAGGAGTAGCCCGAGTCGCTGCCGCATCGGGTGCGGCCCGTCGCCGCCGAGGGCGATGGCGAGGCCGTCCACCGGGCTAACCAGCCAGGTGTCCGGGCGGCCGGCCCGCAGGTGCGCGCGGCCGATCCAGACCAGCGCGGCGAGCAGGGCCAGGGTGCCGAGGAGTTGCCAGGCGAGCGCCCGTCCGGTCCGGGGCATCGGCAGTACGGCGGGCGCGGCCCGGGATTCTCTGCCGATCCGCCGGGGCGTTGGCTGCTCCCACTGCTCGGACCGTTGGATACCGTGCGACGTTCTTCTTGCTCGATGAGGCATCTCGGCCACCGATGAGTCTCGGCTCGGTCCCCTTTCGTGACAAAACCCGCACCTCCAGGCTAGGGATCGTGGTAACGGCCGTGGTCCGGAATGCCCGTTCTCGGGCGTCTCGTTGGGGTGGTCGCGTCCCGCCCGTACCAGTGGTTCCGCACCGGGGCCGCTTCCCTCCGCCGGGGAAAGGCCGGCCTACCGGCGGCGTACCCGGAGCTGACGGCCGCCCGCGCGGCGGGGTGACCCCTTCCGGCGGAGACTGTCGAGCTGCCCCGGCTGTGCTACCCCCGATTCCGCCCGGACCGGTGTCCTCAGCCTCGGGGGCGCGGGGCGGGGCGGCGTGCGGTCGTGTCGGCGTACCGGGATCGCATGGCGGGGCTGGCGGCGGGGCCGGCGGCGAAGACGAAGTCGTCGCCGTCCAGCCGGCGGCCGGTGGCCCGGTCCACCACCACCGGGTCGGCCTCTACGCCGGTGGCCCGGTCCACCAGGATCATGCTGCGTTCCTCGGGACGGAGCCGGGAGTTGCCCCAGGCGGCCAGCGCGATCACCACCGGCCGGAGGCTGCGGCCGAGGTCGGTGAGGACGTACTCGTAGCGGTCCGGCCGGGTCTGGTAGCGGCGGCGCGTCAGCAGGCCGTTGTCGGTGAGGGTCTTCAGCCGGCTGGTCAGGATGCTGGACGAGATCTTCAGGTTCGCCTGGAACTGGTCGAACCGGGTGTAGCCGTCGAAGGCGTCGTGCAGGATCAGCAGCGTCCACCACTCGCCGACATGCCCGAGTGCGGTGGAGAGCGGGCACTCGCGGTCCTCAAGTCTGATCTTGCCTGCCACCTGTCTGCCTCCCGTCGAGCCGCCGTCGAGTTGATGCTAGTTTAGAAGTTAATAGCTTCTACCTTGAAAGTAACTCAGGAGGTCGATCGTGACCAGCGCCAACGCCGCCCCCGAGATCATCCGCCGGTACTTCGCGTACGCCTCGCAGCCGGACACCGAGGCATACTTCGGGTTGTTCGCGGACGACGCCGTGGTCGAGGACGAGGGGAAGACGTACCGCGGCCTCGCCGAGATCCGACGGTGGCGGGGCGAGGTGCCACTGGTCAGCTACGAAATCACCGACGTCGAGCAGACCCCGGCCGGGACGGTGGTGACTGCCACCATCACCGGAGACTTCCCCGGCAGCCCGTTCGCCGGGCTCCGCTTCCGGTTCGAGGAGTACGACGACGCGGCGATCCGGCGACTCCGCATCGCCCCCTGACCGGGGCCCGGCCCCGCATCTTTGTCGACGACCAGCGCTGCTCGCCCTCTCCCGCCCCCCTCGGCCAGGGTGTCCACTGTGGCCTCAGCTGTGCTCCGGTGTGGTCAACGGTTCGGTCGGGTCTCCGACACGGCACCATCTCCGCCCCGATCGGCTGCAACCGCGTCCCGGGGACGGATGTGTATGCCTCGACCGGGCCGACGAGGGAGCCCGGACACGAGCTTCGAGGGGGACCGATGCGAAAGATCGGGTTCGGAACCAGCCCACGCCACCCGGTGGCGATGCCGGCGGTACTGCTGGCCGCCGCGCTGACCGTGGCGCTGGCCGGCTGCGGCTCCGGTGCCGCGCCGAGCGGCGCATCGACGGTGACCGCCGGGCCGACCGGCGTACCGGCGACGCCGGTCGGGGAGGCCGGCACGGGTAGCCCCGCGACGGCCGCGCCGACCGGGCCACCCAGGAAGAGCGGGACCGGGGTGGGCACCCCGCGCCGGTCGGCTCCGGCACGGCCGACCGGTACACCGAAGCCACCGGCGTCGTACGACCCGGCCGAGGACATCACCGACCTGTCGGCACAGACTCCGGGCCTGCGGCTCAAGGCGCCGGTCGGCGGCGTCCGGCACGGCGACCTGACGGTGACCGTCCGGAACACCGGACCGCAGCCGGTGTGGGGGCTGACCTTCATCGTCGAGGTGCCGGCGAGCATGACGGCGGACGGCGGCGACTGGTCCGGCTGCACCCCGCTGCGGTGGACGCGGGTCGGCTTCCCGGCCGGCTCGAAGTGCGAGAAGGGCTACCTGGCGCCGGGCGAGTCCCGGGTGTACCGGTTGGGCATGAAGTCGCCGGCCGCGAAGGACGGCGCGGACAGCCGGACCTCCCGGTGGCTGGTCGACGTCTGGTCCGGCGGAAAGCGTGGCGAGATGTACCGGGATCTCGGGCCGGACGACAATCGCCGCATCTTCCTGGTTTACCGTGCCTGACACTATCGCTCTGGTGACCTCCCGTGTTGATCCGCCCGAGGGTTCCTGCCGTGCTGCCCCGCCGAGCGTGCCGGGCGGCGGGGCCGTCGCCGGGAGCGGCGGTGGGGCCGGGCCGGAGGTCGCCTCCTTTCAGGAGTTCTACGCGCTGACGTTCCAGCCGCTGACCGTGCAGCTCTGGGCGTACACGGGGGATCTGGCCCAGGCGCAGGACGTGGTCCAGGACGCCTTCTGCGCGCTGTTCGAGCGGTGGGACCGGATCTCCCGGTACGACGACCCGACCGCCTGGGTACGCCGGGTCGCCTGGAACCGCGCCACCAACCGGTTCCGGCGGTCCCGCACCTTCCTGCGGTGGGCGCGGCGGCAACGCGAGAGCCACGTGCCGGAACCGAGCCCGGACCGGGTGATGCTGGTGGCGGCGCTCGCCGAACTGCCCGCCACCCAGCGCCGTGCCCTGGTCAAGTACCACCTCGGCGACCTCTCCGTCGCGGAGATCGCGATCCAGGAAGGTGTTTCGGCGGGCACGGTCAA
Source organism: Plantactinospora sp. DSM 117369 (assembly GCF_053764795.1). Classification (NCBI taxonomy): domain Bacteria; kingdom Bacillati; phylum Actinomycetota; class Actinomycetes; order Micromonosporales; family Micromonosporaceae; genus Plantactinospora; species Plantactinospora sp. DSM 117369. The sequence continues at coordinate 1,502,470 of NZ_CM132446.1, forward strand.
GTCGTGGCTGCACCGGGGGCGGGCGGTTCTCGCCGCCCGGCTGACCGAGCGGGAGGGGGAGCAGCGATGACGGGCTTCGACGACGAGCGGGCGGTCGACGCCGCCTTCGCCGAGTTCGACCGGGTCGGCCGGGCGTACCTGACGGCACCCGGGGTCGCCGACGTACGGGCTCGGGTCCGGCGCCGCCGGATGGTCCGGCAGTCGGCGCTGGCCGGTGCGGCCGGCGTGCTGGTGGTCGTCGCCGCGATCTCCGGTACCGCCCTGGTCCAGCGGCCGTCGCCCAGCCAGTCGGCCGCCGTCGTACCACCGACTGCTCCGGCGACCACCGCGCCCGCCGCGCCGAGTCCGACCGGCCCGGCCAGCTCGACCGTGCCCACGAAGCGGCCCTCGGCGACGGCCACCGGCGGGCCGTCCGGTGCGGGGCCGCGGGGCAGCACCTCGACGAGTTCGTCGCCGGACACGGCGGACGTCTCGGCCAGCAGCAGCTACCTGATGTTCGATCCGCCGAGCGGCGAGTCGCGGGCGGGAAGCCTGTTCGTCATGGTCGAGAACGCCGGCCCGGCGCGCGTCGCCACAGTCTCGGTGGTGATCACCACGCCGGCCACTGTGGAGCTTGGGGAGCCGGGCGGCGGGTGCCGGCTGTCCGGGTCCGCCGGCACCTTCCGGTGTACGGCCGGCCCGCTGGCCGCCGGGGCGACCGTACGGTTCCGGTTCGACTTCGTCGCACCACCCGGCCCGGTGGCCCGGACCCCCGCGACGGTGACGGTACGCGGCACCGGGCAGGACCCCGACCAGTCGAACAACCGGGTCGACTATCTGGTCCAGGATTGACCGATCTGGGAGCGTGCTGACAGAGATCGATTATTGCTTACCGGTTTCCAATGGATGACGATTGATGCCCGGGGGGATCTTCCAAGGAGGCATCTCATGGCGGAAGCGACACAGGTCCCGGATGTCCACTCCTATCCACTCGGCGCCAGCCGTCCCCCGCTCGCCGTGGCCGACCTTCCCGAGCCCGAGGAGGTCTTCAAGGTCCGCAGGCTCGGCCCCCGAGAGCTGGTCAAGTACGCCCTCGGCCCGAGCCTGATCGCGCTGGGCATCTCGATCGGCAGCGGCGAGTGGCTGCTCGGCCCGCAGGCGGTCGGCCAGTTCGGCTTCGTCGGAGTCGGCTGGGTCATTCTGATCTCGGCGGTGCTGCAGACCTTTTACAACATCGAGTGCTCCCGGTACGTGATGGCCACCGGCGAGGCTCCGGTGGTCGGCTGGGGACGGGTGCCGCCCGGCTACCTGCTCTGGGTACCGCTCTCGGTGTTCCTGGTGATCTTCGCGTTCATCGCCGGGGGATGGGCGGCCTCGGCCGGCCAGGGCATGTACGCGTTGGTGCACGGTGAGGCGCCGCCGTCCGGGGCGGAGGAGCCACGGCTCTGGGCGATCGCCCTGCTGGTGCTGGTCTTCCTGATCGCCGCCGGGGCGAAGCGGATCAGCCGGGCCCTCGAACTCGCCAACTGGGTGATGGTCAGCACCATCCTGCTCGCCCTGCTGCTGGTGGCGTTGCTGGTGGTGCCCTGGGACATCTGGTGGGAGGGGATCCGGGGCTTCGTCACCCCGGCCGCGCCGCCGGAGGGGATCACCGCCACCCAGCTCGGCGGGCTGGCCGGGTTCACCGCCCTCGTCTCCGGCCTCAACTGGTACGTGATGGGCCACTACCGGGACAAGGGCTACGGGATGGGCTTCCGGACCGGGTACATCTCCGGGCTGCGCGGCGAGCGGCGGGAACTGCTGGCCACCGGGGTCACCTTCCCGGACAACCCGGCGAACGCGGCCCGGTGGCGGCGCTGGTACCGGCTGCTGCTCATCGACATGTGGGGGATCTTCTTCGTCGGTGCGATGCTCGGCATGCTGCTGCCCACCATCCTGATGGCGCAGGCGGTGCAGCTCTCCGGCGAGGCGCCGACCGCGTCGAACGTACCGACCTTCGTGGCCACCGCCCTCGAACCGGACTACGGGCCGCTGATGTTCTACGGCATGCTGCTGATCGGCGTACTGGTGCTGTTCAGCACCCAGCTCGGGATCTTCGAAGGGATGGTGCGGGTCAGCACCGACGCCGCGCACGCGACCAGTCCCCGGCTGCGCCGGCTGCTGGAGGGCGACCCGCGCAAGTTCTACTACCCGTTCATGCTGCTGCTGCTCGTGATCATTTCAGTGGTGCTGCACCTGGCGGTGCCGGTCAACCTGGTGCAGTGGTCGGCCAACATGTCGAACCTGGGCGCGCTGCTCTATCCGTTCCTGCTGATCTACCTGAACAGCCGGCTGCCCCGGCCGGCGCGACCGCGTCCCTGGCACTACGTACTGCTGGTGCTCAATGTGCTGTTCTTCGGCTTCTTCTTCGTCAACTTCATCGCCGACTTCATCGGTGACCCGCTGATCACTTTCTGAGGTGTCAGGAGAGGTCCCCTCTCCGGCAGAGTGCGATAAGAGGGGGCCTTTCCGCGCAGTGGGCCGGTGACGGGCGCTCAACGGGCCGAGGTCGTCTCCCGTACCCACGGCAGGGCCAACCACTCGATCGCGACCAGGGCGTAGTAGAGCACGATGCTCATGGCTCCGACCAGGATGATCGCGGCCCAGGCGGTCGCGCTGTCGGCGACCCCGCTGTACTGAAGGATCTGGAAGCCCAGCCCCGCGCCGTCCGCGGCGTAGAACTCACCGAGGACGGCGCCGATGGCCGCCAGCGGCATGGCGACCTTCAGCCCGATGAACATCTGTGGCAGCGCGGCCGGGAACCGAACCTTGGAGAATGCCTGCCAGCGCGAGGCGTCCAGGGACCTGGCCAGCTCGGCTAGGTCCGCGGGGGTGGTGGTGAGTCCGGTCGTCGTGGCCAGGACGATGGGGAAGAACGCGAGCAGGACGACCATCGTCAGGATCGGCTTCTGACCGAAGTCCAGGGCAATGACCAGCAGCGGCGCAATAGTGATCTTCGGGACCGCGTTGACGGCCACGAGCAGCGGCGAAAACATCCGCTCGGTCGTGCGTGAGGCGGCCAGGGAGATGCCGATCAGGACTCCCGCGGCGGTGGCGAGCAGGAAACCGATCACGGTTTCCGCAGTGGTGGTCCAGGTGCCGTCGAGTAGCTCTCCCGGCTTGCGACGGAACGCGGCCAGAACATCGGCCGGCGGCGGCAGGACCGCCGGGTGGACGAGCGGGTACGCGGTGGTGACGAGCCACCAGGTGGCGATCGCGAGCAGCAACCCGAGGAGGGGCCATACCCCGGCGTACGCCACCCGGGCGGCGCTCCACCGGTCCCGGGTCGCGCGCGTCTCGGATCGAACCTCGACCATTTCAGGGCTTCGGCGTCAGGCTGGCGTCGACGATCTGCTCCGGCGTCACACCCGGGGGGATCGACCCGGCGGTCTCCAACAGGGCGATGCTGCCGGCCACCCGGCCCAGGTCGATCCCACCAATTCCGGTCTCCGAGGCCACGTACGTGGCCATCAGCTCCAACTCGGCGGCGGCCGGCGCGGCAGCCGCGGCCGGCACGTGCTTGTGGAGAATCTCCCCGGACTCCTCGGGGTTCGCGATGCTGTATTCCAGCCCCTTGAGCAGGGCAGCGGTGAACCGCTTGACCATGTCCGGATTCTCCGTCGCGATCTTCTTGGAGGTGACCAGCACGTTGCCGTAGAGGTCTCGCATGACGTCGCTGTACGGCAGGACGACTGCCTTCCTGCCCTTCGCGGCGGCCTCGATGGTGGGCTTGCCGACCACGAACTGCCCGATGCCCTGGACGCCCCCGCCGGCCAGCGTGCCGATCAGGGTCTGCGGGGTGCCGTTGACCCACTTGACCTTGCTCTCGTCGATCTTTGCGAGCTTGGCGTACGTCGGGAAGAGGTTCCGGACAACCGAACTGGGGCTGTCGGCCAGGGTCTTGCCTTCCAGGTCCTTCGGGACGGCGATTCCGTTGCCCTCCAGACTCATGATCGCGGCCATGGTCTTCTGCTGGATGGCGGCAACCGCGACGACGTCCTTGGCCTGTCCCTGCCCGGCGGCGAGGAGGAAACCGGTGAGGTCGACCGGACTGAACGCGGCCCGCCCCGCGGCGATCATCTTGAGGTTTTCGGCGGTGGCGTTGCCGGGCTTGATGTCCACCTCGAACCCAGCCTCCCGGAAGTACCCCTTTTCAAGGGCGACCCAGGCGTACGCGTCACGCCCGAAGTTCCCGAAACTGGTCAGGTACGCCACGCTCTGCACGGAGCCTGAGTCGCCGCCGTCGCTGTCGTCCCCGGACGAGTCCGAGCAGGCGGCGGTGAGCAGCAATGTCGTGGCCAGAGCCGCGGCTGCGGTCGTACGCGCGAGTCTCACGAGAACCTTCCTTTCGATCCGGCGGTGCCCGACCGTCCGGAGTGGGGGTTCGGTTGAGTACGGGAGCTTGGCGGAGGCAGGGCCGGGCGGGGAAGGCGGGAGAGCCCGCGTACAGCGTAGGAGAAAGCCACTCTGCCTGCGAGGTCCGGTCCACACCCGGGCGGTGCCACACTGGACCAGCGAACGGGGCTAATCTTTGCCCGCCGGGTGGCAATGGCGTGAACCACTACCGGACTGCTGCCCGCCGATGGCACGGGAGGCGCCGGCGCCGCCGGGGCGGGAGGGGCATGACATGCGCGTCGCGATCTTCACCGAGCCGCACCGCGGCGCCAGCTACGACGACCAGCTCCGGATGGCTCGATTGGCCGAGGACTCCGGGTTCGACGGCTGGCTGCGGGCGGATCACTACCAGGCGATGGGCGACGACCCCGGGCTACCCGGCCCTACCGACGCCTGGCTTACCCTCGCCGGTCTGGCCCGGGAGACCTCGCGGATCCGGCTCGGCACGCTCGTCACCTCGGCCACGTTCCGACTACCCGGCCCGCTCGCCGTGCTGGTCGCCCAGGTCGATCAGATGAGCGGCGGCCGGGTCGACCTGGGCATCGGCGCCGGCTGGTACGAGCGGGAACACCGCGCGCTCGGGATCCCGTTCCCGGCCGTGGGCGAGCGGTTCGACCGGCTCGCGGAGCAGCTCGCCATCGTTACCGGGCTGTGGAGCACTCCGACCGGTTCCCGGTTCAGCTACGCCGGCGACCACTACCAGCTACAGGACGCCCTCGGCCTGCCCAAACCGGTCCAGCTGCCAGGGCCGCCGATCATCGTCGGTGGCCGGGGCCCGAAACGGACGCCGGAGCTGGCCGCCCGGTACGCGGACGAGTTCAACATGCCATTCCGGACGGTCAAGGAGACCGCCGAGGCGTACGCGCGGGTCCGCGAGGCGTGCGACCGGCTCGACCGCCGGGCAACCGGCCGTGATCCGCTGGTCCTGTCCGCCGGAATCGTGGTGGCGATCGGACGGACCGATGCCGAGGTACGGCGGCGCCTCGCACCGCTGCACGAGAAGAGCGCCCTGCCACCGGAGGACCCGGTGGCCGGTTCGCCGGCCCGGCTCGTCGAGCGAATCGGCGAGTTCGCCGAGGTCGGCACCACCCGGGTGCACCTGCGCCTGACCGACCTCAACGACCTCGACCACCTGGAACTCATCGCCGCCGAGGTGCTGCCGAAGCTCGTAAAATAAGGCCCGGCTCACGACGTCGGCAGGAAGTCGTCGGCTGGGTGGGGCCACCGACGCGGGAGGTGGGCATGACGGTGCCGGCGGAGCTGGTGGAGGTCACATCCGAGGCCGAGCTGCGGGAGCTGCTCGGCGAGCCGATGCCACGGGCGGTGACCAAGGAGCGGGTACGACTGCACGAGATCGACCGCGAGTGGCTGGCCGCCTCGCCGTTCTGCCTGGTGGCCACGGCCGACCCGGCCGGCAACTGCGACGTCTCGCCCAAGGGCGACCCGGCCGGCTTCACCCTGGTGCTCGACGACACCACGATCGCCATTCCGGAACGGCCGGGCAACCGGCGCGCGGACGGTTACCGCAACATCCTGGCGAACCCGCACGTCGGGCTGATCTATCTGATTCCCGGCCGGGGCGAGACGCTGCGGATCAACGGTCGGGCCCGGCTGGTCCGGGAGGCGCCGTTCTTCGACGAGATGATCGTCAAGGGGCACCGCCCGATCCTGGCGTTGGTCGTCGAGATCGAACAGATCTTCTTCCACTGTGCCAAGGCGTTCATGCGGTCGTCGCTGTGGCGGCCGGAGACCTGGCATCCGGAGGCGCTGCCGCCGCAGCCGCAGATCGTCAAGCGGGTCCAGCAGACCGAGGAATCGCTGGAGGAACTGGAGCGCTACTACGGCGCCGAGTACGCTCGCCGGCTCTACCAGGGCTGATCCCACGTGCGGTCGGCCGATCGGCCGGGGAACCGCCGTCAGCGGGTGGAGAGCAGCCGCTCGACCGGCAGCCGCCGGATGGAGGCGTCGAGTACCTGCGCGGTGTGCGCCACGGCGATACCGCCGGCTCCGGCGGGCTCCGCCGAGGCCGTACCGACGAGCCGGGGGATGGCGGCGGTGATCTGCATCAGGCAGCCCGGATTGGCGGTCACCAGGAGTCGGGCGCCGGTGGCGAGCACGTCCCGGGCCTTGCGCTCGCCGAGCCGGGCCGCCGGCTCCGGGTTGAGGATGTTCCACACCCCGGCCGAGCCGCAGCACAGCTCCGGGTCGGCGATCTCCCGCAACTCCAGCTCGGGAATGGCCCGCAGCAGCTCCCGGGGCTGACTGCGCACACCTTGGGCGTGCCCGAGATGGCAGGCGTCGTGATAGGCGACGCTGACCGGCAGCGGGTGCCGTTGGGCGACCGGACCGAGTTCGACGAGGAGTTCTGCGAGGTCGCGTACCCGGGCGGCGAACCCGGCGGCCCGCTCGGCGTAGGCCGGGTCGTCGGCGAGCAGTTGGCCGTATCCCTTCAGCGACGAGCCGCAGCCGGCCGCGTTGACCACGAAGTAGTCGATGCCGGTGTCGGTGAAGGCGTCGATCAGGTTCCGGGCGAACGCCTGCGCCTCCGCCTCGCGTCCGTTGTGCACACTCAGCGCGCCGCAGCAGCCCTGCCGGCCCGGATTGATCACCACCTCGCAGCCCTCGGCGGCCAGCACCCGGGCCGTCGCCGCGTTCACCCCGGGGAAGAAGGCGCTCTGCACGCACCCGGTGAGCATCCCCACCACCGCCCGGCGCGGCCCGTACGCCGGTACCCGGTCGGGTGGCTTCGGCGCCCGGGTGAGCCGGGGCGCCAGTGACTCCAGGGTGGCCAACGTCGGCGCCAGCCGGGGCAGCAGCCCGCTCCTGGCCACCAGGCGACGCAGCCCGCTGGCCTGGTACGCCCGCAGCGGTCCGCGCAGCAGCCGCAGCCGCTTCGGGTACGGGAAGAGCGCGAAGATGGCGGCCCGGAGCGCCCGCTCCCGGGCGGGTCGGTGGTGCCGGCGCTCCACCTGCTGCCGGGTGTTCTCGATCAGCGTGTCGTAGCGGACCCCCGAGGGGCACGCGGTGACGCAGGCCATGCAGCCCAGGCAGGCGTCGAAGTGCCCCACCATCGAGTCGCTGAGCGGTTCGCCCTCCAGGCCCTGCCGCATCAGGTGGATCCGGCCCCGGGGCGAGTCCATCTCCTCGCCCCACAGCACGTACGTCGGGCAGGTGGGGAGGCAGAATCCACAGTGCACGCAGTCGGCGACGAGGTCGGCCGGCGGCGGCCGGTGCCCGTCGAAGGCGGGCCCGCCGGGCGCCGGCCCGAGCAGCCCGAGCACGTCCCGGGGCGCGCTGGCCGGCCGGGTACCGCCCGGGGACGGCGCCTCCGGCGCCGGCGGGCTGGCACCGGCTGCGGCGGATCCGGGCGGGAGCGGGTCGGGTGACGTCATCAGATTCCTCCCACGAAGCGTCCGGGCGCCAGCCGCGCGTCGGGATCGAACCGCTGCTTGACCCGGCGCATCAGCTCCAGCCCCTCCACCGGCCCCCACAGGTCGACCCGGTCCCGGACCCGGTCCGGCGCGGTCAGCACCACGGCGTGCCCACCGGCCTCGGTGGCGGCACCCCGCAGCTCCTCGACGACCCGGGACACCCGGTCCGGCGGGGCCGCCGCCGGCAGGCCGGCGTAGAGCACCCCGGTGCCGGCCGAGCCGCGTACCCCGATCGGCACGTCGTGCCGGTCGGCCGCCGCCCGGCCCGCGGCCAGCAGGTCGGGTACCCCGGAGAGCACCCCGGTGAGCTTGAGCCCGGTGTCGCCGGGCTGCCACGGGTACCGCCCCCACCAGGGTGGCGCCGCCGTGCCGGGCAGCGCCTCGGCACCGAGCAGCCGGGCGGCGGCCTCGGCCCTCCCGGCGACTCCGGCAGGCGTCCCCTCCAGCAGCAGCACCACGTCGTAACCGCCCTCCGGTGGCGCCTCGACCTCCAGGGCGGCCGGCACCAGTTGGGCCCCGAGCACGGTACGGAGCAGTCGGCCGACCCGCGCCAGCCCGTCTGCCCCGGCGGCGGTGACCGGGCAGCGCACGTACGACCGGGCGGCCGGCACCGGGTGCAGCCGGAACACGCACTCGGTGACCAGCCCGAGCGTGCCGTACGCCCCGGTGACGAGCTTGCCGAGGTCGTAGCCGGCGACGTTCTTCACCACCTTGCCCCCGGCGTGCGCCACCACCCCGTCGGCGCGGACCAGGGTGACCCCGATCAGCAGGTCCCGGAGGGTGCCGTAGAGCATCCGGCGCGGCCCGCTGCCGTTCACCGCGACCGCGCCGCCGACGGTGGCGCCGCCGACCGGATCGTCCAGCCCCAGCTGCTGCCCGGCCGGAGCGAGCGCGTGCTGGAGTTCGGCCAGCGGGGTGCCGGCCCGGACCACCACGATCAGGTCGCCGGCGGCGTGCTCGACCACTCCGGTGAGCCGCCGGGTCTCCACCACCAGGTCGAGGCTGCGCGGCGGGTTGCCCCAGTCCGACCTGCTGCCGCGGCCGGCGAAGACCACGCTGAGCCCGAGCCCGGCGGCGGCCCGCAGCAGCGCCGCCGCCTGCGCGGTCGAGCCGGGCGCCGCGACGATCCGGGCCGGTACGCCGCCGATCGCGTCCGCCGGCCCGGCCGGCCGGACCAGTGGGAAGTCGACCCCGGCCGTGCCGTCGCGGGTCGCGCGGTCGGGGTGGGTGCCGGCCGGACGGGCACCGTTCGGGCGGGTGCCGGAGGATGTCGCCGGCCCGTCGTCCCCGGCCGCGGCGATCGCGGCCCGGAGCGTGTCGAGGTGCGCGGTGGTGGTGTCGGGTCCGGGCATGGGTCAGAACACCTCCGCGAGACCGGCCTCCTGGAGTGGATGGGGACCCTTGCGCCGGCCGGGCACCTCGCCGCAGAGCCGGGGAGTGGGGAAGATCTTGCCGGGGTTGGCCAGCGAGCGCGGGTCGAAGGCGCAGCGCAGCAACTGCATGGTGTCCAGGTCGTCGTCGGTGTACATCCGGGGCAGGTACTTCGCCTTGTCCATCCCGACGCCGTGCTCCCCGGTGATCGACCCGCCGTACGCGACGCAGAGGTCGAGGATGGCGCCGGAGAGTTCCTCGGCGCGTTCGGCCTGCCCGGGCACCGCGTCGTCGAAGAGGACCAGCGGATGCAGGTTGCCGTCTCCGGCGTGGAAGACGTTCGCCACCCGGATACCGCGCTCGGCGGCGAGTTCGCCGATCCGGCGCAGCACCTCCGGCAGGGCGGTACGCGGGATCACCCCGTCCTGCACGATGTAGTCCGGGCTGATCCGGCCGACGGCGGCGAACGCCGACTTGCGGCCCTTCCAGAAGAGTGCCCGCTCGGCGTCGTCGGCGGCGATCCGGATCTCGAACGCGGCGTTGGCCCGGCAGAGCCGCTCCACCTCGGCGAATTGCGCCTCGACCTCGGCGGCCGGGCCGTCCAGTTCGACGATCAGCACCGCGCCCGCGCCGGCCGGATAGCCGCAGTGCACCGCCGCCTCGGCCGCCTCGATGGCGAGCGCGTCCATCATCTCCACCGCTGCCGGCACCACCCCGGCGGCAATGATCGCCGAGGTCGCCGCCCCGGCCGCGTCCGTGCTGGCGAAGGCGGCGAGCAGGGTACGCACCGACTCCGGCAGCCGGACCAGCCGGACGGTGACCTCGGTGGCGATCCCGAGGGTGCCCTCCGAGCCGACGAAGGCCCCGACCAGGTCGTAGCCGGGGCTGTCCGGTGCCGCCCCGCCGAGCCGGACCAGGTCGCCGTCCGGGGTGACCACCTCCAACCCGAGTACGTGATTGGTGGTGAAGCCGTATTTCAGGCAGTGCGCCCCGCCGGAGTTCTCCGCCACGTTCCCGCCGATCGAGCAGATCTGCTGGCTGGACGGGTCGGGGGCGTAGTAGTAGCCGTCCGGGGTGGCGGCCCGGGTGACCGCCAGGTTGATCACGCCCGGCTCGACCACGGCCCGTTCGTCGGCCGGCAGCACCTCCCGGATGGTGCGCAGCCGGGAGGTGACGATCAGCACCCCGTCGGCGTGCGGCAGGGCGCCGCCGGAGAGCCCGGTGCCGGAGCCTCGGGCCACGAACGGCACCCCGGCGGCCACACAGGCCCGGACCACCAGGGCGCACTCTCCGGCGGTCCGCGGCAGCACCACCAGCGCCGGCACCACCCGGTACTGGGCCAGCCCGTCGCACTCGTAGGTCCGTAACCGGGCCCGGTCGTCGATCACCTGCTCGGCACCGAGAACGCCGCGCAGCTCGGCGGCCAACCTCTCGATCTGGGGTCGGGGCATCGTCGACCTCCGGTCTCTGCGCGGCGCGGTGGCCGGCGCCGCCTGCGCGCCTCGGCCGCCACGCGTCGGGTCTCAGGGCACTTCTACGCCGCTTCCGTCCATCGTCGTCAAGGTGTGTCCGGCTCAGGGCATCCGCTCGTACGCGGGCAGGGTGAGGAAGTCGACGAACTCGTCCGCCACGGCGACCTCCATGAACAGCCCGCGTGCCTCGGCGTACCGGTCGGGGTCGGCGCCGAGCTTGGCGATCTCCTCGTCGGCGATCCGCTCGACCAGCTCCCGGGTCACCCGGACGCCGGTGTCCAGCGTGACGTCGTTGTGCAGCCACTGCCAGACCTGGGAGCGGGAGATCTCGGCGGTCGCCGCGTCCTCCATCAGGTTGAAGATTGCGACCGCGCCGGAGCCGGCCAGCCAGCTCGCCAGATATTGGATGCCGACGCTGACGTCGTTTCGCAGCCCCGCCTCGGTCGGGGCGCCGGGGGTGGCCGCCACGTCGAGCAGTTGCGCCGCGCTGACCCGTACCTCGTCGCGGGTCCGGTCGAGTTGGTGCGGCCGGTCGCCGAGCACCCGGTCGAAGACCTCGCGGCAGACCGGCACCAGGTCGGGGTGGGCCACCCAGGAGCCGTCGAAGCCGTCGTTCGCCTCCCGGGTCTTGTCGTCCCGGACCTTTGCCAGGGCGGTCTCGTTGACCTGCGGGTCCCGCCGGCTGGGGATGAAGGCGGCCATCCCGCCGATCGCGTGCGCGCCGCGCCGGTGACAGGTCCGGACCAGCAGTTCGGTGTACGCCCGCATGAACGGCGCGGTCATCGTCACCGCGTTCCGGTCCGGCAGCAGGAAGTCGGCACCCCGGGTACGGAACTTCTTGATCACGCTGAACATGTAGTCCCAGCGGCCGGCGTTCAGTCCGGCGGAGTGCTCGCGCAGCTCGTAGAGGATCTCGTCCATCTCGAAGGCGGCCGGGAAGGTCTCGATCAGCACGGTGGCCCGGATCGTGCCGCGCGGGATGCCGAGCCACTCCTGGGCGGCTCCGAAGACGTCGTTCCAGAGCCGCGCCTCCAGGTGGCTCTCCAGTTTGGGCAGGTAGAAGTACGGGCCGGAGCCGGCGTCGAGCTGCGGCCGGGCGCAGTGGAAGAAGTAGAGGCCGAAGTCGACCAGGCTGCCGGAGGTGGGCTCGCCGTCGACCAGGATGTGCTTCTCCGGCAGGTGCCAGCCGCGCGGCCGGACCACGATGGTCGCCAGCTCGCCGTCGCGCAGCCGGTAATGTTTCCCCTCCGGCGTGCGCAGTTCCAGCTTGCGGGCGATCGCGTCCCGGAGGTTGAGCTGCCCCTCGACCACGTTGCGCCAGAGCGGGGTGTTGGCGTCCTCGTGGTCGGCGAGCCAGACCTTGGCGCCGGAGTTGAGTGCGTTGATGGTCATCTTGGCGTCGGTCGGCCCGGTGATCTCGACCCGCCGGTCGACCAGCCCGGGTGCCGGCTCGGCGACCCGCCAGTCACCGGCCCGGATCTCCGCCGTCTCGGGCAGGAAGTCGAGGGTGCCGCCGGCGGCCAGCGCCGCCGCCCGGTCGTCGCGCAGCGCCAGCAGTTCCCGGCGGCGGCCGTCGAACGACCGGTGCAGCCGGGCCACGAAGTCGAGCGCTTCGCCAGTGAGTATCTCCTGGTAGCGGTCGTTCATCGGTCCGGTGACCTGGACGCCCTGCGGCAGCTTCATCGCCGACCTCCTCGTAGGTGATCCCCGTGATCAGGGTACGGCGCCCCGGGCGTTCCGGCCCGGCGTGCTCGACCCGGATCACGGGGATCGCGGTGGTGCACCGGCTCAGCGGATCGCGCCGCCGTTGGCCCGGCAGGTGTCCCGGACGTGCCAGAAGTCGCTGAGGTAGTCGTCGTGGATGCCCCGGCCCATCACCCGCAGCATCGCCTCGTCGGCCTGGCGCAGCGCGGAGACGTTGTAGTTGTGGCTGCCGGTGAAGACCCGGGGCACGATGTCGTCGTCGTACGCGCCGTCGATGATCATGTATTTGTTGTGCGTCCGGATGTCCCGGCCCGGCCCGACGTTGTAGTTGCACCGGGTGAGCTGGACGTTGCTGCCCAGCGCGTTCAGCACCCCGGCGTTCGCCTCGCTGTAGACGACGTCGACCCAGCAGCCGGCGTTGCGCAGCGCGGTGAGCTTCTTGGCCACCTCGGGGCGGTTGAACGAGAACATGTTGACCCGTACGTCGGTCTGCCGGCGGGTGCCGTTGTCGTCGTACGAGCAGGAGGCGACCGAGTCGAGCACGCTGACGATGGTGTCGGTGGCCGGGTCGCTGACCGGCTGCCCGGAGCGCTCCCGCCGGGGGAAGAAGTACGCCCGGTACGTCGTACCGGTCGGGGTGCCCCAGTAGTAGTTGTTGTTGCCGGCCGAGTTGTAGCGGTACGACCGCAGGTCCGCGAAGTACTGCCGGTACGCCTGGTAGGTGGTGGCGTCGCTGAAGGTCAGCCCGTTGTTGTACGCCTCGTTCGCGTCCCACCAGCCCAGGTTCGCCGAGCCCTGGAAGACCACGTTGGACACCGTCGAGCCGCTGTTGAGCACGATGCTGGACGCGATCAGGAACTTGTTGTGGTTGTAGGCCGTCACCGACGAGTCGGTGTAGTCGATCCGGCGGGTGCCGATGCAGCCCCGGTCGGCGCTGGGGAACTGGTCGGCGCAGTGCACGATGTACGACCCGGCGGTGTCGTTGCTGCCGAGCACCGGGAGCAGCCGCTGGTAGGGCCGCTGGCTGACCTGCTCGTGATCCAGGATGATTTTGACGCGTACCCCCCGCTGGTGCGCGTTCAGCAGCCGTCCGGGCAGGTCGGGAGTGGTCTCCGAGTCGGTGACGTCGGTGACGCCGAACCCGAACCAGGACATCTGGATCTCGCCGCCGGCCGGTACCCGGTCGATGATCCGGGCGAGCTGGATGAAGATCGCGTTCTGCTGCGCGGCCGTGCCGGTCGGCCGGTTGAAGACCGCGTCGTTCATCGTCGGATCCGGCTCGGCCGCGCTGGCCGGCCCCGCGCCCAGCGCCGGTGCCCCGAGCGTGCCGGCGGCGAGGATGAAGACGAGTGCCGACCGGGCGACCAGACGTGGCGAAAATCTACGCATCCGCATGGCTAGATGATTGCACCGAACTGTGACCGACGGAACCTCCGTTCCCGGTACGGATCGGCCGCCCGGCGCGGTTGCCCCGGAGGTGAGCGGTCGGGACGTGGACGTGGTGGTGATCGGGGCCGGTCAGGCGGGACTCTCCGCCGGCTACTTCCTCGGCCGGAGCGGATTCGCGCCGGAGACCGGCTACGTGCTGCTGGACGGCGGCGCCGGACCGGGCGGCGCCTGGCGGGACCGCTGGCCGACGCTGCGGATGTCCGCCGTGCACGGCGTGCACGACCTGCCCGGCCGAGCGCTCGGGGAGTTCGATCCGGACCGGCCGGCCGCCGAGGTGGTCGCGGACTACTTCGCCGGGTACGAGCGGGAGTTCGGCCTGCCGGTGCACCGCCCGGTGAACGTGACCGCGGTGCACGACCGGGACGACGGCCGACTCGAGGTGCGGACCGACGCCGGGCGGTGGCGTACCCGGGCGCTGGTCAACGCGACCGGGACCTGGCGGCACCCGTTCTGGCCGTACTATCCCGGCCAGGAGTCGTTCGCCGGCCGGCAGTTGCACACCGCCGACTACCGGGGACCGGCCGAGTTCGCCGGCCGCCGGGTGGTGGTGGTCGGCGGCGGCACCTCCGCCCTCCAGTTGCTGGACGAGATCGCCACGGTCGCCGCCGAGACCCGCTGGGTCACCCGACGGCCGCCGGTGATCGTCGAGGGTGCGTACACCCCGGAGTGGGGTCGGGCCGCGGTCGCCCGGGTCGACGCCCGGGTCCGGGCCGGACTGCCGCCGGCCAGTGTCGTCGCCGCGACCGGTCTGGTGTGGACGGAGCAACTGCGCCGGATGCGGGCACAGGGCCTGCTGCACCGGCTGCCGATGTTCGCCCGGATCACCCCGGACGGCGTCGTCTGGCCCGACGGCACCAGCTTCGCCGCCGACGTGATCCTCTGGTGCACCGGATTCCGGGCCGCCCTCGACCATCTCGCGCCGCTGCGGTTGCGGGGGCCGGGCGGGGGAATTGTGATGGACGGGACCCGGGTGGTCGCCGACGACCGGGTGCACCTGATCGGGTACGGACCGTCGGCGAGCACGATCGGCGCGAACCGGGCCGGCCGGTCCGCCGTACGGGAGATAAGGCGGCTGCTCGACGCGGCGTCGGCTCCGGCCGGAATGCCGCGCTGACCTGCTGAGACGTCCTGCCGAGCGGACCGGCGGAGCGCCCTAACACGCCCCGCCGGGCGGCTCACCGCATTTGACGAATCGGGCTGGAAGCGGCAACGTAGGGCAAGTACGGCCTGTCGCCACGAGTTGGGGGCTCGGCGCGACGTGCACCGGCCGTACCCAGGCGTCAGCCCGGTCCGCGCAGCGGGTGGACCAGACGAACGGGCTGGCTACATGACCGATGGCCGTCGCGCTGTAGGGCCCAGTTGGCCTGACGCGGGTGCCCGGGGCACGCCCGCCGGATGGGCGCACGGGCCGAGCACACGAAAAATCCACGAGGAGTCTGCATGCTCACCATGACCGAGAACGCCGTACTCGTGATCCGGGACCTGACCGCACAACAGGAGGTGCCGGACGGCGCCGGCCTGCGTATCGCCAGCGACCTCACCGCCGGGTCGCTCAACCTCACCCTGGCGGAGAGTCCCGCCCAGGGTGACCAGGTGGTGGACAGCGACGGCGCCCGGGTCTTCCTCGACCCGCAGGCCGCGCAGATTCTCGACGACAAGGCCCTGGACGCCGCGGTGGACGCACAGGGTGCGGTGCAGTTCGGCTTCGCGGAGCAGGGCCCGACGACCTGACCCGTAGCCCGGACCTTCGACCTGGATCGGGCCTCCCGCCGGCTGGGATCACCGGCGGGTGGCCCGGTCCTGGTCAGGTACAGTCCAGCCGTGCATCGCTGCTTCCCGATCACCCCGCCCCCGCGCTTCTGAGCGGGGCGACAACCCCAGCGCGTCGTGCCGATCCGGCCGGTGCGCTGTTTCCTGTCGGGTGATCCTGGGCTCGCCCCGCTTCCGCGACCATTTCCCCCTCTCGTCGCAGGAGCGCGAACCCTCATGCACACCTCTTCCGCACCACTGGTCGCCGTGCGCCACCGGTCCGGTGCCGGCCTGTGGTTTCTGATCGTCTCTGGCACCCTCTGGGGCACCGGTGGGCTCACCGGCAGCCTGCTGGGTCGGCACACCGGGCTCTCTCCGGTCGCGGTCGCCGGATACCGGCTGGCCGTCGGCGGGATCCTGATCGTGGCCTTCCTCGCCCTCACCGGACGCCGCCCGCCGCGCGGCCGGGCGGCCTGGACCCGGATCGCCGTCTTCGGCGTACTGGCCGGGCTCTACCAGGTCTGTTACTTCGGCGCGGTGTCGCTGACCTCGGTCAGCCTCGCCACCCTGGTCACCATCGGCGCCGCCCCACTGCTGGTGCTCGGCGCCGAGGCGGTCGCCGGCCGGCGCCGGGTGGACCGGCGTACCGCCGGAACCTGCGCGCTGGCGGTGGCCGGGCTGGCGCTGCTGGTCGGGCTGCCGGCCGGCGGCTTCGGGGCACTCGCGGTGCTCTCCAGCGCGCTGCTCGCGCTGGTCTCCGCGGCCGGATTCGCCGCGATTACCCTGGTCGGGGCCCGGCCGGTGCCGGGACTGGACGAACTCGCCGGCACCGGGTACGGCTTCACCCTCGGCGGGCTGCTGGTGGCGCCACTGGCCGCCGGCACGGTGGGGCTCGGTTTCCCGCCCGGTCCCGCCGCCCTCGGGCTGCTGGTCGCGCTGGGCACCGGGCCGACCGCGGTGGCGTACCTGCTCTACTTCCGCGGGCTGCGTACCGTCCGGCCCGGCACCGCGGCGCTGCTGGCGCTGCTGGAGCCGCTGGTCGGCGCGGTACTCGCCGCGCTGCTGCTCGGTGACCGGCTCGGCCCGGTCGGCCTGCTCGGCGCGGCGCTGCTCGGTACGGCTGTGGTGCTCGCCGCCCGGTCGCCGGTCGCGCCGGCGTAGAGTCGCGGGCCGACGTCCACCGCCCCGTCTCCGGCCCGGGACCGCGCCGGGGCGGGGACGGGGGAGGGAGACGACGGGACTTCAACGAGCGTGCCCGCCGCCGCGGTGCGGCGGGCCGGGTCGGCGAGCCGGGCCAGCTCCGGCAGCACCTGGCCGAGCGGTGCGTCGATGGTCAGCTCGGCGTAGTCGTCGCCCCGGGTCGGGCCCTGGTTGACGATCACCACCGGGATGTCGAGCTTCGCGGCCCGGATCACGAACCGGCGGCCGGACATCACCGTCAGGGAGGAGCCGAGCACCAGCAGCAGCCGGGCCCGCTCGACCAGTTCGAAGCAGGTCCGGACCCGGTCCGGCGGTACGGACTCGCCGAAGAAGACCACGTCCGGCTTGAGCATGCCGCCCGGGCACGCCTGGCAGTCCACGGTCTGGAAGCCCTCGACCAGCTCGTCCGGCAGCTCGACGTCGCCGTCCGGGTTCACCGTGTCGGACCGGGCGGCGAACTCGGGATTGGCGAGCCGCAGCCGCCGGTCCAGCGTCCCGCGGTCGGTGGTCTCGCCACAGCCCAGGCAGATCACCCGGGCCAGACTGCCGTGCAGTTCGACCACGGACCGGGCGCCGCCCGCCTGGTGCAGGCCGTCCACGTTCTGGGTGAGGATGCCGGTCAGCAGCCCGCGCCGGTCGAGTTCGGCGACCGCCCGGTGCCCGGCGTTCGGGGTGGCCCGGGCGATGGTACGCCAGCCGAGGTGGCTGCGCGCCCAGTAGCGGCGCCGGGCCAGCGGGTCGCCGACGAACGCCTGGTACGTCATCGGGGTGTGCCGGCGCAGCGCCCCGCTCGGCCCCCGGTAGTCGGGAATCCCGGAGTCGGTCGACAGGCCGGCACCGCTGAGCACCAGCACGTCGCCACCGGTCAGCAGTTGCGCCAGCGGGGCGTAGCGTTCGGCGCTCGGGTTGTCCACCCGTCCATGCTGCCTCGCCGCACACCGCCGTGGCGAGTCGCCGATGCGTGGCGAGTACGGCACCGGCCAGGGGTAACGCAGATCACCGAGCCCTTTCAGCCGGAACCGTGCGGCCGAGCTCCCCGGTCAGCGTGCCGTGCGGGGAGCAGTTGCCGTACCGGCCGACGGAGGTGGCGACGGTGCGGTCCCGTCCGCTGCCGGTTCGGCCGGCGGGGTGCTGAAGGTGAGCGGTTCGGAGAGCGGGCTCAGGGTGTAGCCCGAGCCGACCAGCGCGGCGGCGCGGACCGCCACGGTGTACTCGGTGCCCGGGGTCAGCGCGACGAAGGTGACGGTGGTGGACGGCATCGAGGAGAAGCCCTGCCACTCGCCGTCCACCAACCGCTGCATGGAATACCGGAAGACCGGACCGGCGGATGGCGCCCAGGTCAGCGTCGCGCCGGTCGGGGTGATGCCGGTGGCCACCGGTTGGCCGGGCGGCGGGAGCGGGATCAGTGGATCGGCCTGCGCGGGGGCAGCCGGCAGGGCCAGCAGGGCGGCCACGGTGAGGAGGGCGGTGTGCAGGAGGGTGGGCAGCTTGCGTCCGAGCATGGTGAGAGCCTTTCTGAGTACGACTGCTCCAGCGCCCGACCCCTATTGACAGTTATCAAACTATGTCGGCTCCCCTGTTGTCCAGCGGTGGCGCCTCCGGTCGGGTCGCAGCCCGTGTCCTCGATCGGACAGGCGTACTAAGTGTGGTCGGATGTTGACTGAGAGTAATGTCGACCGGGCAGGTATCGCCGCGCGGACCAGGCGTTCCACCTGTACGTCTACCCCCTGAACCACACACCGACGTCAGGCCGGCGCGCCACCGGCCGGGCGTCCCCCGGTCCCCGCGGTGCGGCCCGGCACCGCGGGGACCGGCCTGCTTCGGGTGGGGCCTGGCCGCAGGTGGAGCGGGGCCGGCCACGAGCGCGCGGCGCCGCCGGTGGAACGTTGGCGTCGCCGCGCTCTGGCCGTCTCCCGCCCGCGCAGCCCATCGGCGGTACGCCAGCGGGGACCTGGCTCGACCGGTCCGCCTCGTCGGTCGTTCCGGCTAGGTGTGGGGTTTCCCACCGTGCCCGGAAGCAAACCCGATGCCCGGCCGGACCTGGTAGGGGCTGAACCGGGTGGGTTCGTCGGCCGTCCCAGCGGCCACACCCGTCCCAGGAGGCGCCGAATCAACGCCCCGCTTCCTGGGTAAGGAGGGGGCCATGGAGCACTTCACGATCGCTACCGTCGCCGAGGAGAGCCCGGACTTCCGCCGGGTGTTGTGGACCGGCAAGCACACCCAGTTGGTCATCATGACGATCCCGCCGGGCGGCGAGATCGGCGAGGAGGTGCATGAGGACATCGACCAGATCCTCACCTTCGTCAGCGGCACCGGGGAGGCCCGGGTCAGCGGCCAGACCCGCAAGGTGACCCAGGGCGACCTGGTGGTCGTACCGGCCGGGCGGAAGCACAACTTCGTCAACACCGGCCCCAACCCGCTGGTGCTCTACACGATCTACGGCCCTCCGGAGCACGCCGACCAGGCGGTGCACCACACCAAGGAGGAAGCCGACGCGATGGAGGAGGCCGGCAAGGACGAGCCGCCGACGAGCTGACCGGGGTACGGCCGCGTCAGTCCATCGGTTCCGCGAGGAGATCGAGGGTGAGCGCGGCCGTCCAGCTGAAGGCCGCAGAGCCGATCCCGGCACCGCTGTCGGGGTGGAAGTACTCGTAGTAGCCGGAGTTCCGGGCCAGGTCGAGCAGTGCCGAGCGCAGCTTGTCGGCCAGCCCGTCCCGGCCGTGCGTACGCAGTCCGGACCGGAGCAGCCAGTTGATGTTGAACCAGACCGGTCCGCGCCAGTACCGGAACGGGTCGAAGTCGACGGCGGAGCGGTCGTAGCTGGGTACCGGCATGGGGCCGACCCCGAACCGGGTCGACTCCAGCGCGGCCACCAGGCTTGCCACCTGCGCGGCCGGCAGCCCCGGCAGGACCAGCGGCAGCAGCCCGTTGACGCACCGGGCCGGGCTGTGCCGGCCGGTCCGGACGTCCAGCGCGTGGAACATCCCGGTGGCCGGGACGAAGAGCCGGTCCAGCAGTTGCCGGGTGATCTCGGCGGCCTGGTCCCGGTGCGGTGCCGGGTCGGCGCCGACCACCTCGGCGATCCGGGCCAGCGCCAGCTCGGCCGCGCCACGCAGCGCGTTGAACCCGGGGCACTCGACGAGGAACGGATGCCGTACCGCCAGATCCGCGTCCCGGTAACCCCCGTCCCGGTACGACAGTGCGATGGCCAGGTAGCGGGCGTAGTCGTCGTCGGTGGGGCGGTGGTCGGAGGAGACGACCTGGTTGTCCCGCCGGGCGTACCGGCGCAACACCTCCGCGGCCACCGGTACGGCGCCGAGCGCCTCGTCCCAGCACGGGCTGTTGTCGAGCCCGGACTCCCACGGGTGCACGATCGCGGCGAGCCCGGCGCCGCCGACATCCCGGGCGGTGGCCAGGTATTCCTGCTGGGCGACGAGTCGCGGATAGAGCCAGCGAAGTTCCGCCGTGGCCGCCTCGTCCGGCGCGCGCCGATAGACCTCCCAGGCGCCGACCGCGTGCACCGGTGGCTGGACTATCCCGCTGCTCAGCCTGACCGGCCCGGCACCGTTGCCCGACGCGCCGATGCCGCCGGACGCCGCCCTGCCGTTGGGGCTCGGGAGACCGCCGGATGCCGTACCGACGCTGGCGGCCGGGAGGTCGCCGTCGTGCGTCACGCCACCGGGGCGGAATGGACCGCCGCCGGTCCAGAAGGTCGGGCCCGGGAAGTAGTCGCGTTCGGTGACCCCGGGGTCGAAGACGATGTGCGGTACCCGCCCGTCCGGCCACTGCGCCGCGAACAGGCTGCGCAGGTCGCGCCAGGCGCGGTCCGGTGCGACGTGGGCCAGCCCGATGCTGATGAAGCCGGCGTCCCAGCTCCACTGGTGCGGATAGAGGGTACGGGACGGCACCGTGTGGGTGCCGGTCCAGTTGGTGGCCAGGATCGCGGCCGCGCCGCGCCAGGTCTCCGCGTCGGCCTCGCCGAGGTGCTCCGGTACGTCAACTGGTTCGCTCGATCCGGTCGCCCGGACGCGCTTCGCGGCGTGAGACATAACCACTCAACGCCTAGTGCCAGTACGCCGTCGTTGTCAAATTTCGGTCCACCTCGCCGCCCCCGGTCCGGCCACCGGCGCCGACCCGCCGGGGTGCGGTCACCGGGAGGTCGCCGAGGTCGCGCCGCGACCGGGAGATCGCCGACGTCATCCCGCCACCGGCAGGCTGTCCACGTCGACGGTCTCCGGGTACTTCAGCCCGGCGCCGGTGTTCAGCACCACCACCCGCTCGTCGGCGCGGATCCAGCCGCCGGCCCGTAGCTGCCGGACGGCGGTGAGGCAGGCGGCTCCCTCGGGGCAGAGCAGCAGACCCTCCCGGGCGCCGAAGTCGTGCAGGTCGGCGAGGATCGCCTCGTCGTCGACGGCGACCGCGGTACCGGCGGTGTCCCGGAGCGCGTCGAGGATGAGCTCGTCGCCGAGCGGCGCCGGCACGTTGATGCCGAAGGCGACGGTCCAGGCGTCGGCCCACGGCTCGGCCCGGGTCGCACCGGCGCCGAAGGCGCGCACGATCGGGGCGCAGCCGGTGGACTGCACGGCGACCAGCCGGGGCAGGGTGTCGCCGATCCAGCCGAGGTCCCGCATCTCGTGCAGTGCCTTGTGGATGCCGATCAGCCCCACCCCGCCGCCGGTCGGATAGACGATGACGTCGGGCACCCGCCAGCCGAGCTGCTCGACGATCTCGTACCCCATGGTCTTCTTGCCCTCCAGCCGGTACGGCTCCTTGAGGGTGCCGACGTCGAAGATCTCCCCGTCCGGTGAGCCGCCCGAGTCGGCGATCAGTTTTCCGACGTACCGGCCGGCGTCGCCGATCAGGCCGTCGATCAGGTGCAGTTCGGCACCGGCCGCCACGCACTCCCGGCGGGTGATGGTGGGCGCGCCGAGCGGCATGGCGATGGTGGCCCGCAGTCCGGCCCGGGCGGCATAGGTGGCCCAGGCGGCACCGGCGTTCCCGTTGGTCGGCATCGCCACGTGCCGGATGCCCAGTTCGCGGGCCCGGGACACCCCGACGGCGGCGCCCCTGGCTTTGAACGAGCCGGTCGGCACCAGCCCCTCGTCCTTGATCAGCAGACCCGGTACGCCGACCGACTCGCCGTACCGGGCTGCCGGCAGCAGCGGGGTCCAGCCCTCGCCGAACGTGGTGACGTGCCGGTCCTCGGCGACCGGCAACAGTTCGCGGTAGCGCCAGAGGTCGGCCGACCGCCCGGCCAGCGCGGCCGGGTCCACCGCCTTGCGCACCTCGGCGAGGTCGTACCGGGCCAGCAGCGGCGAGCCGCACGAGCAGAGGTTCTGCGGGCGGTCCGCGGGGTAGCGGGTGTCGCAGCGCGGGCAGTGCAGGTGCGTCAGATACACCGGGCGGCCTCCGATACCTCGGTTTCTCCCATGATCCCTGCCGGGCGGCCGGCCCGCGCGGTAACGGCCGCGTGTTCGATCACTCTTTCGCGCCCCGGCCACCGGGAAGTCGGGCACCGCCGGTGCCGAAGTGGCGTCGCGGGCGTCGGGTCAGTTGTCGACGGCGAGCCAGTGCCGACTGCGCCGGCCCGGCAGGTATCCGGCGTCCAGCCGCTTGGCCAGCACGCCGGCCAGCCCCTGCTCGCGGCTCGCGTCGAGGGCGTACCGGCCACCGCCGGGAAAGTACGGGGGCGTCTGCCAGTGCGGCCCGGACAGGGCCAGGCCGTCGAGGAGTTCACGGCGCTGGGCGTACGGCAGGTCCAGGCTGCTCGTCCCCTCCAGCCAGAGCAGGTCGAAGATGAGGTACTGGCTGCCGTCCCGGGCCGGAGGGCGCTGGCCAGCCGAGCGGGGCGCCGCCGGGCGTACCCGACCGGCCCGGTCGAAACTGACCAGCTCGCCGTCCAGCACCGCCTCGGTGGGAGCCAGCGCCTCGGCCAGCTCCCGCAGTTGCGGGTACGCCGAGGTGAGGTCGTCGTCCTCGCCGGAGCGGAGCCGGAGCCGGCCGCCGGAGATGTACCCGATGGCCCGCAGGCCGTCCCAGCGCATCTCGTAACCCCAGGCCGCGTCGTCGGCCGGCAGCCTCGCCGCCGTGGCGGCGCGCATCGGGCGGACCCGTTCCGGCATCGACTGCCAACCCGGCGGTGCCGGATCCAGCCGGCGGACCATCCAGTCCCGCTCGCTGCGCCCGGTGCCGGCCCGGCCCGACTCGCCGCCCCGGGCCGCCCGGAACAGCACGTAACGCCCGGAGACCTTCCCGCCGCGCAGCGCCACCAGCACCTCGTCGTCGCGCCACTTCTCGCAGGTGTAGTCGCCCCGGTCGAAGACGGTCATCCGGCCGCCGCCGTACTCGCCGGCCGGGATCTCGCCCGAGAACTCCAGGTATTCCAGTGGATGATCTTCGGTGTGCACCGCGAGGTGGCTGCGCCCGGGCTCGCGCGGCAGCCCGCGCGGCACCGCCCAGGAGGCGAGCACCCCGTCCCGCTCCAGCCGCAGGTCCCAGTGCAGCGCCCGGGCGTGGTGCTGCTGGATGACGAACCGGTTCCCGGGGCGCGCCGCGGCCGGCTCTGCGCCCGGTTCCGGCTCCGGCACCGGTTCGGGCGTGCGCGCCCGGTCGCGCTTGCGCCGGTACTCGTCCAGCCGGTCACCCATGCCGGCCATTCTCCGCCGATCCGGCGCCGGATGCCGGAATGCATGGTCAGGGCGTACCCGGGTAGAAACCCACCATGACCTCTGCGATCGACCAGCCCACCGTCACGTTGCCGAGCGAGGTCCGGATGCCGCTGCTCGGCTTCGGCACCTGGCAGCTTCACGGTCGCCGCGCCTACGACGCCGTCCGGGAGGCGCTCGACGTCGGCTACCGGCACCTCGACACCGCCACCATGTACGGCAACGAGGACGAGGTGGGCCGGGCGATCCGGGACAGCGGAGTGCCCCGGGAGGACATCTTCGTCACCACGAAGCTTCCGCCGGAGCAGGCCGGTCGGGAGCGGCAGACCATCGCGGCCAGCCTCGCCGCGCTCGACACCGGGTACGTCGACCTGTGGCTGATCCACTGGCCGCCCTCGCAGGACCGGGCCAGCATCGCGAGCTGGCGGGAGCTGCTGGCCGTCCGGGACGAGGGCCTGGCCCGGACGGTCGGGGTGAGCAACTACGGCACCGGCCAGCTCGACATGCTGATCGAGGCGACCGAGGAGGCTCCGGCGGTGAACCAGGTCCGCTGGGGTCCGGCACTGCACGACCCGCGCCGGCTCGACGAGCACCGGGAGCGGGGCGTGGTGCTGGAGGGGTACAGCCCGTTGAAGACCACCGACCTGGACGACCCGGTACTCGGGGAGATCGCCCGCGGGCACGGGGTCACCCCGGGCCAGGTGGTGCTCCGCTGGCACATCGACCACGGCATCGTGGTGATCCCGAAGTCGGGCACGCCGTCCCGGATCCGGGAGAACTTCGACCTCTTCGGCTTCTCGCTGAGCGAGAGCGAGCTGCGCCAGCTCGACGCGATGGGCCGCTGACCCGCCACATCCCGGCACTGAGCCCCGCATTCCCCGGCTGAGCCGCTGAGCCGTCGCGTCGCCGAGCGACTACCCTGACCGGCAGCCGCCGCCCGGGGCACCGCGCGCACGCGCCGTCCGGCCCCCGGGGCCGTCGACCCGGCGTGGCGGCGCGAGGGGAAGGTGCGGGATGTACGACCAACTGCTCGGCGGCGGCCTCGGCCAACCCGGGCCGGAGGAGAACGGGCCGGAGCCGGACTTCGTCACCTGGCTGCTCTACCTCGACCGGGCCGAGGATCCGGGCTGGCTGGGAACGTTTGCCCGCTGGTGGCACGACGAGGTGTGCCGGATGCTGCTGCCGTTCGTCCATCCGGTCGGCGCCGCCGCCCCGACCACCTCGTTGACCGCGTTCGAGCAGGACGCCGCTGGGCGCGGGCGGCGCCGCCGGCCGGGACGCTGGGTGGACGGGATCACCGCCGACTTCGCCCAGCTCTCGGCCAGGTGGTTCGACGTCGCGCCGACCGCGATCGCCTCCGAACTGGACGTCTTCCTGGCCCGGTTCGCCGGTCGGCGGCACGTCCGGCTGCAGATCTCGATCGGCTTCGAGGGACGGTCCGGAGGGCTGCCGCTGGTGCTGCCGGCCCTGGTCGAGCTGGCCCGGCTGGTCGGCGACGCGACGGACCCGGCGTACGGCGAGATTGTGGTCAACGCCGGCCTGCTCTCCCCGGCGACGATGCTGGACGCGGCGCTCGGCCGGTCCGCGGAATCCTCCGCCGAGCTGAGCCGTACGCACCTGCGCGGCTACGAGTGGGTGACGGTCTGTCCCCGGGAACTGGTCGCCGAGCTGGGTGGGCCGGAGCGGCTCCGGGCGAGCGGCGCCTTCGCCGAGGTACGCCCGCTGCGGCACGGCGGTGTACTGCTCCGGGCGACCGACGATCCGGCCGACTACCGCGCCGACCGGGTACGCGCGGCCTTTTGCGCCCTGGCACCGGTGCTGCCGCCCGGGCAACCGGGTGCGCTGCCCACGGTGCCGCCAGCCGGCTCGGCGATGCTGTCGGCGGTGCCCGGCGTGCTGGCCGGCGACCCCGGCGGGCACGACCTGAGCCGGGTGGTCTTCGCCGACCCCCGCACGCTGCACCCCCACCTCCCCGGCCAACGCCTCCACCTGGGCCCCGGCCCCACCACCCGCTGACCGGCGTGTGCTCCTACCACCCCGGCGGGGTGGTAGGAGCACACGATCGGAGCTGTGCCCGGGACGGGGCGGCTGGATGGGAGCGGGTCAGGCAGGGGTCAGGCGCGGGTGCAGGGGGAGCCGTTCAGGCTGAACGACGTCGGTGAGGAGTACGTGCCGCTGAACGTGCCCTGGTAGCCGAACGAGGCCGTGCCGCCCGGTGCGATGGTGCCGTTCCAGCTGATGTTGCGGGCGGTCACCGCCGATCCGCTCTGCGTGACGGTGGCGTTCCAGGCGTTGCCGACCTGCTGCCCGGACGGCAGGTTGTAGGTCAGCGACCAGTTGTTGATGGTGCTGGAGCCGGTGTTGGTGATGGTGACCGACGCGGTGTACCCGTTGTTCCAGGAGTTCGCCGTGTAGGCGACCCGGCAGGGGGTGCCGCCCGGCGGGTTGGTCGGCTGGCCGGTGGGCGGGTTGCTCGGCTGCGGGTTGCCGCCGCCGTTCACCGACGCGGAGAACGAGTTCACGCCGAGGCCGGTGCCGCCGATCCACGGCTCGAAGCCGGCCTGGATGCTGGTCAGGTACCACGAGTTGGTGATGGCACCCCGGTTGCGGACGTCGTTGATGAAGTCCAGCACGCTGAAGTTCCAGCTGTTGATCGGGGACGGCGCGAGGTACGAGATGACGTTGTTGGAGCCGTTGCTCCCGCGCCACACGTCCCAGGTACGCCCGGCGACGGTGGCGCTGCCGACCGAGGAGCCGATCGGTTGGATCGAGCCCTGCCGGTTGAACCAGATCATGATCTCCATCTGGTTGACGCCGTCCCGCTTCGGTGTCGGGTCCAGCCAGATGTCGTACGAGGCGTTGTAGGTGGCGCCGCTGACGAAGTTGTAGTTGATGCTGCTGCTGGCGCTGCTGATCTGGCTCACCTGCATCGGCAGGTTGGTCCCGGGCGAGCAGTTGGTGTAGTGGCAGCCGAGGAAGACCGACGGGTACGAGACGGGGGCGCCGCTGGTGTTGCCCTGGCCGTCCTGCCGGGTGATGGAGAAGCCGGTGTCGGTGACGTTGATGCACTGCTGGGCGGTGGTGCCCCAGCGGTTGTTCTGGACCACGTACCGGCCCTGGATGGTGGTCGAGCCGTACTGCTCGCAGATCTGGACGTCGGCCTGGGCGGGGCCGGCGGCGCTGAGTACGGCGATGGCGGCGCTGGCCAGCAGGCCGGCGACCGCCGCGAAGACGGGGACGGAACGTCTCATGATGCTCCTTGGCGTGGTGGGTGTCCGTGGAGTGGTGCGGTGCCGCGAGGTACCGGGCGGTGCGGCGGGGTGGTGCGAGGGAGCGCTCCCATGGCAGCCAGAGACACATTTACATGCTTGAAATCGGAAAGCAACTGGGCGAGAGTCGCCCCGGTGTCGTTCATGTCGATGAGCCGGTTATGGCGGTAACGCAGCCGGGCTGAACGGCGTACCGGAAAGCAGGGCGACCGGCGGCGGTGGCCGGGTCAGGCGCCGGCCAGCAGGGCGCGGGCGGCCCGCACCTGCCGGACCGCGCCGTGCAGCGCGGCGACGATCCGCTCCTCGCTGTCCGCGTCGAGCCTGGTCGCCGGCACGGAGAGGCTGATCGCGTCCACGGCCGGGGAGTGCAGCGGCACCGCCATCGCGAAGCAGACGATGCCCTCGGTGTTCTCCTCGCGGTCCACCGCGTAGCCCTGGTCCCGCACCGAGGCCAACTCCGCGTGCAGCAGTTCCGGGTCGGTGATGGTGTGTCGGGTGAGCGCGGGCAGCGGCCAGTTCAGCAGCCGGTCCACCGCCTCGTCGGTGCGCTGCGCCAGCAGCGCCTTGCCCAGCGCGGTCGCGTGCGCCGGGAGGTGCCGGCCGATCGCGCTGTACAGCCGCAGCCGGTGCACCGACTCTCGCTTGGCCAGGTAGACGACGTGCGGCCCGTCCAGCCGGCCCAGGTGCACGGTCTCGCCGAACTGGCCGGCCAGGTCGTCGAGCACCCCGGCCAGCAGGCCGGTGGCGTCGTCCGCCTCCAGATAGGCGGCACCGACCTGGAGGGCGCGTACGCCCAGCCCGAACCGGGTGCCGGTGGCGTCCGCCTCCACCCAGCCGCGCTGGATCATCGTGCGCAGCAGCCCGTGCAGGCTGCTCTTCGGGATCCCCAGCGCGCGGGCCAGCTCGACCAGGGAGCGGCGCTGCGGCGAGTCGGCCAGCGCCTCCAGCACGTCGAGGGTCCGGCCGGCCGACTTCACCGGCTGGAACGCCTCGACCGCCCCGAGCGGAGCGGTGGCGCCGGACGGCACCGTCCGGGCGGCCTCGTCCGACCGGCCGGACAGTGCCGGGCCGGCCTGGTCCGACCGGCCGGGTACGGGCTGGCCGGCCGGACCCGGCCGGATTTCCGCGCCGCTGGTCGTACCCGTCGTCATGCCGGCCACTCTAGTCGGCTTGACAGTGTCCGGGAGCGCAGTAGGGTCGCGTATGTGACCAGCGTTCAACATGATGAACAGATTGCCGGCGTACCAGAGACCATCGCGGCGACCCGGATCCTGCCGGTCGTGGTCCTCGAGGATGCGGCCTCGGCGCCGGCGCTGGCCGCCGCGCTCACCGAGGGCGGCCTGCGGGCCATCGAGGTGACCTTCCGGACGGCCGCCGCCGCCGACGCCATCCGGGCGATGGCCGAGCGCCCCGACCTGTTGGTGGGCGCCGGCACCGTGCTGACGCCGGCCCAGGTCGACCAGGCCGCCGAGGCGGGCGCCCGGTTCGTGGTCAGCCCCGGCTTCTCACCCGCGGTGGTACGGCACTGCCAGGAGCGCGGGCTGCCGGTCTTTCCCGGCGCCGCCACCGCCACCGAGATCCAGATGGCGCTGGACGCCGGACTGGACACGGTCAAGTTCTTCCCCGCCGAGCAGCTCGGCGGGGTCGGCATGGTCAAGGCGCTGGCCGCCCCGTTCCGGTCGGTCCGGTTCATCCCGACCGGCGGCGTCAACACCGGCAACCTCGCCGACTACCTGGCACTGCCCGCCGTGCTCGCCGTCGGCGGCACCTGGATGGTCGCCCCCGCGCTGCTCGCCGAGGGGCGCTGGGACGAGGTCACCCGGCTGACCGCCGCCGCCGTCGAGGCCAGCCGCTCCGCCGGCTGAGCCCGACCGACCCGACCCGACCCGGCCCGCGCCTGCCCGACTCGGCTCCCGTCCCGCACCCTCCACCGCTGACCGCCGTCCCCGCACCGTCCGGCCCGCCTGAAAGGTCCGCCCATGCTGACGCTCCGCTCCGCCGACGACTGCCGCTTCGACCTGGTCTCGCTCGGCGAGGTGATGCTCCGGCTCGACCCGGGCGAGGGCCGGGTACGCACGGCGCGGGCGTTCCGGGCCTGGGAGGGCGGTGGCGAGTACAACGTGGCGCGGGGGTTGCGCCGGTGCTTCGGGCTGCGTACCGCGCTGGTCACCGCGTTCGCCGACAACGAGGTGGGACGGCTGCTGGAGGACCTGATCCTGACCGGCGGGGTGGACACCTCGTTCGTCAGGTGGGTGCCGTACGACGGCATCGGCCGGAGCGTCCGCAACGGGCTCAACTTCACCGAGCGGGGCTTCGGGGTACGCGGTGCCGTCGGCACCTCGGACCGGGGGCACACCGCGGCCAGTCAGCTCCGCCCGGACGACGTCGACTGGGACCACCTCTTCGGCACCCTGGGCGTGCGCTGGCTGCACACCGGCGGCATCTACGCGGCGCTCTCCGAGGTCACCCCGGAGACCATCGAGGCCGCGATGACCTCCGCCCGCCGGCACGGCACCCTGATCTCGTACGACCTGAACTACCGGCCCAGCC
Organism: Plantactinospora sp. DSM 117369; assembly: GCF_053764795.1. NCBI lineage: Bacteria > Bacillati > Actinomycetota > Actinomycetes > Micromonosporales > Micromonosporaceae > Plantactinospora > Plantactinospora sp. DSM 117369. The sequence goes on from NZ_CM132446.1 coordinate 1,531,743, forward strand.
TCTGGAAGGCGGTCGGCGGCCAGACCCGGGCGCAGGAGGTCAACCGGCGACTCGCCCGGTACGTCGACGTGATGATCGGCAACGAGGAGGACTTCACCGCCTCGCTCGGCTTCGCGGTGCCGGACACCGACGAGTCCCTCGCCGAGCTGGAGGTGGCGAACTTCCAGCGGATGATCGAGGCGGTCACCAAGGAGTACGACAACTTCCAGGTGGTGGCGACCACGCTGCGCACCGTACGCAGCGCGACCGTCAACGACTGGGGAGCGATCGCCTGGTCCGCCGGAAGCGGCTTCGTGCAGGCGACCCACCGGCCCGACCTGGAGATCCTCGACCGGGTCGGCGGCGGCGACAGTTTCGCCTCCGGGCTGATCTACCGGTTGCTGACCGGCGGTGACCTGGCCAGCGCGGTGGAGTACGGCGCGGCGCACGGCGCGCTGGCGATGACCACCCCCGGCGACACCTCGATGGCGAGCCTGAAGGAGGTCGAGGCACTCGTCCGGGGGGCGGGTGCCCGGGTCCAGCGGTGAGGTGGTGACCCGACCTGGTCCTTGGGGCCGACGCCGCTGATCTAGTGGCCGATGCCGGCGACCCGGTCGTGAGCTGGGCACATCCGATCGGATCTTCCCTGGGGTGATAGCGCGGAGTAGTGTCTTGCCTTCAACGCGTGCCCATCCCTCCGGAGGCGTCACCAGATGGCCGCATCCCACCTGCGCGTTCTCGTCGTCGGCGCGGGGATCGCCGGGCTGGCGGTCGCGCGTACCCTCCGGCTCGCCGGCTTCCGGCCGGAGGTCACCGAGCGGTCGTCCGGGGCCGGTGCCCCCGAGATCGGTCTCTACCTGCCCGGCAACGCCGAGCGGGCGCTGCGGGAGATCGGGCTGGACGATCCGGTGCGACCGCTCGGCCAGGTCATCCGCTGCCAGCGGTTCTTCGACGCGCAGGGCCGGGAACTCTGCGAGGTCGACCTCGACAAACTCTGGTCGGGGGTCGGCGAGTGCCGGGCGCTGCCCCGATCCGACCTGCACCGGGTGCTGCTGAGCGGGGCCGGCGGCGAGGTGCGGTACGACACCGAGGTCCGCGCCCTCGACCTGCACCGGGACGGCGTCACGGTCACCTTCGGCGACGGCGGCCGGGCCGAGTACGACCTGGTGGTCGGTGCGGACGGGCGCCGCTCGGCGGTCCGCGCGCTGGCCGCGCTCGGCGGCCCGGCCCGGCCGGCGGGGCATGTCGGCTACCGTGGCGTGGTCAGCGGCGGCCCGCCGCTCGACGACTGGACCGGATTGCTCGGCGAGCGGGCCGCGTTCGTCGCGATGCCGATGGGCGCCGGCCGGCTGCACTGCTACGCCGACGAGGTCGGCACCGCGCCACCGGCCGACCCGCTGGCCCGGCTACGGGAACTGTTCGGCGGGTACGGCGGCCCGGTGCCGGCCATCCTGGCCGCGATGGACCAGGTGCAGGTGACCCGTACCGACGAGGTGGAACTGGGCGCGTGGTCCCGGGGCCGGGTGGTGCTGGTCGGTGACGCCGCACACGCCACGGCGCCGACGCTGGCCCAGGGCGCCGCGATGGCCCTGGAGGACGCGCTGGTGCTGGCCCGTTCGCTGTCCCGGTCGGCGAGTGTGCCCGAGGCGCTGGACAGCTACGAGAGCCGGCGCCGGCCCCGGATCAAGTGGGTGCTGGACCGGACCCGCGACCGCGACCGGACCCGGGACGTACCGCCGCCGCTGCGCGACCCGCTGTTGCGGATCCGGGGCAACCGGATCTTCCAGGAGCACTACCGGCTCCTCGTCGACCCGGCGTGACGGTGCGCGGACCAGGTGGTCCGGAGCGGGTGGCGCGGCCATGGGATCCAGAGCGGGCGGCGCGGCCACGGGATCCGGAGCGGGCGGTGCGGAGCAGGGTGCTGCGCCCGCGGGGACCCGCGAAGGGCGCTGCGGCCCGCGCGGCGAGCCGGCTGACGGCGGGTTCCGCCGCCCCGCGCGGCGGTGCCGGGCGGGGCTGGTGGGGCGGTCCCGGCGGGTCGGGGCGTACCCGAGGAGGGACCCGCCGCTGCCGGGGACTATTCTGCCTGCGAGGTACGGCTCGCAGATCAACAGCGCGTGCCGAGTGGGACTAACGAGAACCGGAGGCCACTCGTGACCACCGTCGCACCCAAGCCGATCGTGACCCGGCCCTGGCCGGTCCGCCAGCCGGTCAAGGGCTCGGCACTCACGCGGCTGCTGCGTACGACGGACGCGAAGCAGATCGGGATCATGTATATGGTCACGGCGTTCGCGTTCTTCATGATCGGTGGCCTGATGGCGCTGCTGATGCGCGCCGAGCTGGCCCGGCCAGGACTCCAGTTCCTGTCGCCGGAGCAGTACAACCAGCTCTTCACCATGCACGGCACGATCATGCTGCTGTTCTTCGCGACGCCGATCGTCTTCGCGTTCGCGAACTTCGTGGTGCCGATCCAGATCGGCGCCCCGGACGTGTCGTTCCCCCGGCTGAACAGCTTCGCGTACTGGCTCTATCTGTTCGGCGGCACGCTGGCGCTGGGCGGCTTCTTCACCCCCGGCGGCGCGGCCGACTTCGGCTGGTTCGCGTACACCCCGCTGAGCAACGTGGAGCACTCGCCCGGGGTCGGCGCGAACATGTGGATCGTCGGCCTGGCCATCTCCGGTCTGGGCACCATCCTCGGTGGCGTCAACATGATCACCACGATCCTGACGCTCCGGGCACCCGGCATGACGATGTTCCGGATGCCGATCTTCACCTGGAACATCCTGGTCACCAGCCTTCTGGTGATCATGGTCTTCCCGCTGCTGGCGGCGGCCCTCTTCGCGCTCGCCGCGGACCGGATCCTCGGCGCGCACGTCTTCGACGCCGCCACCGGCGGCCCGATGCTCTGGCAGCACCTCTTCTGGTTCTTCGGGCACCCCGAGGTCTACATCGTCGCGCTGCCGTTCTTCGGCATCATCAGCGAGGTCATCCCGGTCTTCTCCCGCAAGCCGATCTTCGGCTACAAGGGTCTGGTCGGCGCGACCATCGCGATCGCGGCGCTCTCGATGAGCGTGTGGGCACACCACATGTTCGCCACCGGCCAGGTGCTGCTGCCGTTCTTCTCGTTCCTGAGCTTCCTGATCGCGGTGCCGACCGGTATGAAGTTCTTCAACTGGATCGGCACGATGTGGCGGGGGCAGCTCAGCTTCGAGACCCCGATGCTCTGGTCGGTCGGCTTCCTGGTCACCTTCCTCTTCGGCGGCCTCACCGGCGTACTGCTGGCCAGCCCGCCGGTCGACTTCCACGTCTCCGACTCGTACTTCGTGGTGGCGCACTTCCACTACGTGCTCTTCGGCACCATCGTCTTCGCCGTGTACGCCGGCATCTACTTCTGGTTCCCGAAGATGTTCGGCCGGATGCTGGACGAGCGCCTCGGCAAGGTGCACTTCTGGCTGACCTTCATCGGCTTCCACACCACGTTCCTGGTGCAGCACTGGCTCGGCAACGAGGGCATGCCCCGGCGGTACGCCGACTACCAGCCGCTGGACGGGTTCACCACGCTGAACATGATCTCCACGATCGGTTCGTTCATCACCGGCATCTCGACCCTGCCGTTCCTCTACAACGTCTGGAAGTCCTACAAGGCCGGTCCGGTGGTGGAGGTCGACGACCCGTGGGGTCACGGCAACTCGCTGGAGTGGGCGACCAGTTCGCCGCCGCCGCTGCGCAACTTCGACCGGATGCCCCGGATCCGCTCCGAGCGGCCGGCCTTCGACGCGAAGTTCCCGGAGCTGGCCGCCGGCGGGCAGTCGCTGGCCGGCCCGCCCGAGGGCGGCGCCAAGCCGCTGACCAGCGAGTCCGATCACGGCGCCAGTTACACCGAGGACACCGCCAGCAACATCGACCAGCGGTAGCCCACCCCGTTCGATCTCGCGGCCGGCACCCGGAGCAGCCCTCCGGTGCCGGCCGCGAGCGCGTTTGCCCGGTGGACCCCGCGCCGAGCGGCGCTCAGGGGTCCGACGCCGAGTCGGGCAGCAGGTCGAGCATCCAGTCGGTGGACCCGCGCCGAGCGGCGCTCAGGGTTCGGCCGGGGCCCGCAGCGCGGGTGGCGGGACCAGATCGGCGTCTGGTGCCGGATCGGCGTCCGGTGCCGTTGGGTCGGCTCCGACGGCCGCGCGCCGCCGGCGCACCTCGACGGGCAGGACGGCCAGCCCGAGCAGCGTGCCGACCAGGCCGGTGGCGGCGAACCCCCAGGCCGGCCCGGAGGCGTCGATGACCGCGCCGGCCAGCGGTGCACCGAGGGCCAGTCCGACCGTGAGGGCCGAATTCTGCAACCCCATCGCCTCGCCCCGGGCCCCGGACGGGGCGAGCTGGCTCACCGCGTTGGAGGTGGCGGCGAGCGCCGGCGCGCAGAGCACCCCGGCCGGCAGCAGGGCGAGGCCCAGCGTCCACCACTGGGCACCGCCGAGCCCGATCGGGACGGTGCAGATCCCGAGCAGCAGGACGATCGCCAGCGGCGGGAGCGGCCGGGTCAGCATGCCGTACATGAAGCCGCCGACCAGGGAGTAGACGGCCCAGACGCCGAGCACCACGCCGGTCCAGTGCACCTGGTCGGCGGCGCGCAGCACCGCCACCACGGCGACGTCGGTGCCGCCGAGCACCAGGGTGGCGGCGGTGGTGATGGCCAGCATCCCGACCAGTCGGGGCGTCAGCCACTCCCGGCGGGACGGCGGCCTGCCCGGCACGGCCGGCTCGCGGTCGTCCCGGGTCGGCGGATCCAGCCAGACCAGCGCCAGGCCGGAGAAGACGATGCCGGCGCCGACCACCAGCAGGGTGGCCCGGGGCGACACGCTGGTCGCCAGCAGCACCGCCACGGCCGGCCCGACCATGAACGACAGTTCCACCGACATCGAGTCCAGCGCGTACGCCGGCCGGCGCCGGTCCGCCGGCACCAGTGCGGCGATCGACTGCCGGATCACCGAGAAGACCGGCAGGGTCAGCAGGCCGCCCAGCAGCGCCCCACCCAGCAGCACCGGGTACGGCATGAGTGGCGAGCTGAACCAGAACGCGGCCTCGGCGACGGTGGTCAGCACGAGTACCGGCCGGAGCCCCCGGCGGTCGACCAGCCGGCCCAGCACCGGCGCGCCGAGCGCGGAGCCGACCGTCATCGCGGCACCCGCCAGCCCGGCTGCCGCGTACCCGTGCCCGAGGTGCTCCACCACGTAGAGGGTGAGCGCCAGCAGGGTCATGGTCTTGGGGATCCGGACCAGCAGGGCGAGCAGCATCAGGGGCCGGACCCCGGGCAGCGCCAGGGCGTCCCGGTAGGGCGTGAGCTTCATCGGGTGATCACCTCCCCGGCCATCCTGCCGGGCGGGTACGACGTACCCGCTAAGGGTTGCCGCCGACCCGGGGCGTGCCGTGCAGGGTGACGCCGGCCTCGCGGAGCATGGCCAGCGCCGCGTCGGTCGTGCCCGGGTCGACCCCGGCGGTCAGGTCGAGCAGTACGGTGGTGGCGAAGCCCTCCCGAGCCGCGTCCAGCGCGGTGGCCCGGACACAGTGGTCGGTGGCGATCCCGACCACCTCGACGGTGTCGACCGAGCGCTGCCGGAGCCAGTCGGCCAGCCCCTCGGCCCCCTCCGTGGTCCCCTCGAACCCGGAGTACGCCGCCGCCCACTCGCCCTTGCGGAACACCGCCTCGACCCGCTCGGTGGTCAGGTCCGGATGGAACTGCGCGCCCTCGGTGCCGGCGACGCAGTGCCGGGGCCAGGAGGTGGCGTAGTCGGGCCGGTCCGCGAAGTGCCCGCCCGGATCCACGTGGTAGTCCTTGGTCGCCACCACGTGCTCCCAGCGGTCCGGAACGGCTGCGAGCAGCCGGGAGATCCCGGCCGCCACCGCGCCGCCGCCGGCAACCGCGAGGGACCCGCCCTCGCAGAAGTCGTTCTGCACGTCGACGATGATCAGTGCTTGGCTCATCGCTACCCTTCCGGCTGGTCGGCGGAGACGACGGTGACCGGGATGGTCGGGTCGCCCGCCGAGAGCTTGAGTCCCTCCCAGGGGATGGAGATCAGGCACTGCCGCAGGTGCTCCCGCGACTCGGTCAGGCTCGGCAGCGGCTCCGGCTCGCCGTTCGTGACGTACCGCCGCTGCAACGCCCGGTCGCCGGGCTGCGGTTCGGGTGCGCCGTGCGAGACGACCTCCTCGGTCGCCGTACCGCTCGGCTTGTGCCGCCGGACGGCGACCTTGCGCCCGCCGACGGTCGCCTTGTGCTCGGAACGCTTGACCACCGAGCGGCCGTCCACCTCGACCAGCTTGTAGACCAGCCCGGCGGTCGGGGCGCCGGAGCCGGTCACCACGGCGGTGCCGGCGCCGTACATGTCGACCGGCTCGGCGGCGAGCGCGGCGATGGCGTACTCGTCGAGGTCGCCGGAGACGATGATCTTGGTCTCGGTGGCGCCGAGCGAGTCCAGCAGTTCCCGCGAGTGCTGGGCCAGCACCGCGAGGTCGCCGGAGTCGATCCGCACCGCCCGCAGGTCGGGCCCGGCGATCGCGATCGCGTTCCGGATGCCCTGGGCGATGTCGTAGGTGTCGACCAGCAGCGTGGTGCTCTTGCCCTGCGCCGCGACCTGCGAGGCGAACGCGGTCGGCTCGTCGTCGTGCAGCAGCGTGAAGGCGTGCGCGGCGGTGCCGGCGGTCGGTATCCGGTAGCGCTGCCCAGCGGCCAGGTTGGAGGTGTAGCCGAACCCGGCCAGGTAACTGGCCCGGGCCGCGGCCACCGCCGCCTCCTCGTTGGCCCGCCGGGCACCCATCTCGATCAGCGTACGGCCGCGGGCCGCGGTGACCATCCGGGCCGCCGCCGCCGCGATCGCCGAGTCGTGGTTGAGCACCGACAGCGTCAGCGTCTCCAGCAGTACGCACTCGGCGAAGGTGCCGGAGACGGTCAGGATCGGCGAGCCGGGGAAGTAGAGCTCGCCCTCGGCGTAGCCGTCGATGTCGCCGCTGAACCGGTATCTCGACAGCCACTCGGCGGTCGGCTCGTCGACCACTCCGCTGTCCCGGAGGAAGGCGACGTCCGCCTCGTCGAACCGGAAGTCCGCCAGCAGGTCGACCAGCCGGGCGGTGCCGGCGACCACGCCGTAGCGGCGACCGGTCGGCAGCCGACGGGTGAAGACCTCGAAGACGCAGTGCCGGTCGGCGGTGCCGTCCCGGAGGGCGGCGCTGACCATGGTCAGCTCGTAGTGGTCGGTGAGCAGCGCGGGGCGGGAACTGTGCACCACGCCAGCCTAAGCGTGCCGCGCCGCCGCCGGTCACCTCGTCGCCCGGTGGCCGGCCCGGGTCAGCGGTCGGGCTCGCCCTCCTGCTCGGGTATCGCCTTCAGCGCCGGCCACAGTTCCCCGCGGCCGGCCACGCCGAGTTTGTTGTAGACCCGCTGGAGGTGGTTCTCCACGGTGCGGGTGGAGATGTAGAGCTGCTCGGCGATGTTCCGGCTGGCCAGCCCCCGGGCGGCCAGCCTGGCGATCTGCCGCTCCCGCTCGGTCAGCGCCGGCTGGCGTACCGACAGCGCGGGCGTACGCAGCACGTCGCAGCGCCGGAGCAGCCCGGCGAGTCGCAGGTTCGCCTCGTGCGACCGGTTCGACCGGGCCGCCCGGAGCCGGGTCACCGCCCGGCTGGTCGCCTCGGCCGCAAAGACGTTGAGGTCGAGTTCGGCGAAGCCCTCCGCGACGGCGAGGAGCTGGTCGCCGGAGTGGCCGTACTCGGCCCGGGCGTGCCGGGCCATCAGCGCCGGCAGCGGGCCGTCGACTGTCTCGCTCAGCTCGGTCAGCCGCTGGGCCACGGTCCGCCGCCGGCCGGTGACGGTCGGCTCGCCGACCTCGGTGTCGGCCCGGCCGAACCGCACCAGGTCGTGCAGGGCCAGCACCTCGTGCCCGGCGAAACCGTCCGCCTGGAGCCGGTGTACGAGTTCGCGGAGGGTGCCGACAGCGCTGCCGAGGTCGCCGGTGGCGGCCTGCACGGTGGCCCGGGCCTGTTCGAGCCAGGGGTAGAGCACGGCCATCCCGGAGGTCTGCGACCGGTCCGACTCGGCCATCGCCTCGACCGCGGAGTCGACGTCGCCGCGCATCGCCGCCGCCTGGGCCCGCTCGGCGTGGGCCAGCCCGGCGAAGACCCGGCTGGTGGCGAGGACGGCACAGGCACCGAGGCTGGTCCGCAGCGCCTCACCGGTCTGGCCGCGCAGCCGGGCCGCCTGGGCACGCAGGATCGAGAGATAGCCGGAGCCGAGCCGGAAGTCGCCCGCGTCGGCCAGGTCGGCGAACTCGGCGGCGACGATCGCGTCGATCCCGGCCAGGTCGCCGGCGAGCGTCAGCCGGGTGCCCCGGGCCAGTTCCAGCGCGAGTTGCAGGTAGGGCATCTCGGTCCGCCACTGCGCGGCCTCGGCGGCCACCCCGTCGACGGCCCGGCCGCTGAGCGTCAGCTCGCCCCGGGCGGCCTGCAGGTGCGCGATGGTGCACCGGGCCAGGCCCCGGGCGGCCACCGTGGCGGCCGGCCGGTCCAGCACGGAGCGGCTCAGCCGCAGCGCCTCGGCGCATTCCAGCCGGTGCAGTCGCATGATCGCCTCGAAGGCGACCACCCGGGCCCGGTCGGCCGGGTCGGTCAGCCGTGCCGCGTCCGCCGCGATCTCGGCCACCGTGGACTCCCGGTTGAGCCCCCAGTACGAGACCATGCCGCGTACGGTCAGCCACCGGCTGCGCCGCTCGTCCGAGGAGATCTGGTCGGCGACCGAGTCGAGCACCCGGATCGCCTCCTCGGCCTGGTCGCCGAACATCAGGATGGTGGCCAGCAGCTCGGCGGCCTGGTAGCCGCCGCCGGCCCCGAGCGCGGCCCGGGCCAGCCTGGCGGCGAGCGGTACGTCGAACTGGCTGAACGCCTGCCCGCCGGCGCGCAGCAGCAGGGCCGGATCCTGCGCGGTGCCGGAGTCGAGCCGCCAGACCGCCACCCGGAGCAGGTCGTCGCGGCGCCGGGTGCCGGCCCGCTCGACCAGCTCGGCGAGGTGGGCGTTGAGCCGGCGGGCCCGGGTGACCGGGCAGCGCCGCCGGACCACCTCGCCGTAGAGCGGGTGGGCGAGCCGGACGTCCGAGCGGCGGTCGTGCACGTCGACCCGGATCAGGCCGCGCTCCTCGGCGGTCTCCACGCTGGAGCCGTCGGTCGCCCGGTGCAGCAGGGTCAGCCCGATCGGCTCACCCATCGCGACCAGTTCGACCACCGCGCGCACCCCCGGGTCGAGCTGGCCGATCCGGGCGTCGATCAGCTCGTCGAGGCTGGCCGGGAGCTGGCTGCGGCCGGTCCACCGCCAGACGCCGTAGGTCCGGGTCAGTTCGTCGCTGGCGTGCGCCGCGATGACCAGCTCCCGGAGCATCAGGGCGTTGCCTTCGGAGAGCCGGTAGAGCCGGTCCGCCGAGGGCCCGTCCACCGGGTCGCCGAGCATCGCGGTGAGCAGGTCGTTGCTGTCGTCCGGGGTCAGCGGGGCCAGCTCGGCGTGGTCGACCAGGTCGTCCGTCCACAGCGCGCGGATCGGCAGCGGTACCGCCTCGCCGCTGCGCAGCGTGCCGAGCACCGTCGCGTTGTCGGAGCGGGCGATCAGATAGACCAGGGCGGCCGAGGAGGGGTCGAGCAGGTGCGCGTCGTCGATGCCGATCACGATCCGCCGGCCCGCCGCCTGCTGGTGCAGCGCGTCGACGGCCCAGCGCATGATGCCGGCCGGGGAGAGGCCGGCGGGCTGGTCGGTCGGGAGCACCTGGGCGAGTCCGCCGAACGGGATGCCGGCGGTGGCGATGTTGGCGGAGGCGGACCAGACGGCGCAGCCGTGCGCGGGCAGCGCCGCCAGCCCCTCGCCGAGCAGGCGGCTCTTGCCGACGCCGGCGGTGCCGCTGAAGAAAATGCCTCGGCTGCCCGGGCTGGTGGCGGCACTCACCAACCGGTTGAGTTCATCCGTTCGGCCAACGAAGCTCCACCGCCCCATCGGGGCAGCATATAGACCGGATGCCATCCGCGCGCGTCTGGTGACTGAATGAATTTGAGTAGCCGTGCGGCCATCCATGAGTATCGTTGATGCTCGTAGCGTACCGGCATCGACACGTAGCGTTCCGATATTCGGCGGGACCTCGGCCAGTACCACCGGTCGAGCCTTGCCGACGGCAGCGGTCCGGCCGGAGTGTTCCGGTCGGCTGGGAGGTGCAGACGGCGATGGAGTTCCGGTCGCTCCCCGTCTCCGGGTCGCCGGCAGCGCCCGGCACCCGGACGCCCCGCCGTACGCCGGGCGACGAACCGGCGCTGGTCGAGTCCCCACCCGACGAACCGCTCGCCGTGATCACGGTCGGGCCGTCCGGCGAGGACCGCCGGGCCGTACTCGCCGGACTGCTCGGCGCCGCCGCGCCACCGCTGCGAGTGCCGGCGGGCAGCTTCCTGGTGGTCGACTACGCGCCGTCCGTCGGCGGCGCCGCCTACGTGCCCGGACTGCGCTCCTCCCGGGAGTACCGGCCGGAGCCGGTCGGTGCCGGCCCGGCCCTGGCCCGCCCGCCGCGCCGGGTCGAGCTGACCGTGCCCGACCCGCTGCTGCGGCACTTCACCCTGGTCGACGCGCCGGATACCGGCACGCTCGGTGTGGCCGGCATCCGGGTGGTCCGCGACGCCGTGCGCCGGGGCGGCGCGCTGCTCTACGTACTCCCCGACGACCAGCCGGTCGCCGGCGCCGAGCTGGACCTGCTCGCCGAGGTGGCGGAGGAGGCCGCGGTCTTCCTGGTCGGTACCCCGGGCGCGGCCGACCGCTGGGCCGCCGCCGGGTGCGGCCCGGCCGACGGCATCGGGCGCACACCGGCGTACTCCACCGGTTCCGCAGCCGCCACCGTCAGCGGGTTCGCGGCGCCCGGCCAGGACGACGAGGAACCGGCACCTGACGGGTCGTCGGCAGGCTGGCTGGAGGCGCGCCGGACCACTCTGGTCGCCGCGGTGCCCGCGCTCGCCGGAGTGGACTGGATCGACCTCGATCCGGCCGCCGCCGACACCGCCTACCTGCGCCGGGCCCTGATCGACTGGGCCAGTGCCGAGGGGCTGCGCCGGGCCAGCCTCACCCCGCCGGTCGCGCCCGGGTCCACCCGGACGGTTCCGGTCGCGCCGGCCGCCCGGACCTCCGACTGGGCCGACCGGTTGGAGCGGCGGTCCCGGGGCCTCGCCCACCAGCTCCGCCGGGACATCGCCCTGGAGATCGCCGCCATCCATCTGCGCTGCGTGCGCGAGGTGGTCGGCGGTGCCGGCGTACCGGGACTGCCCGGGCTGCTCGACCGGGAGGTCGAGGCGCTGTCGCTGGAGGTGGTGGCGGCCTGCGACGCGGGTGTGGACAAGATGCTGGGCGAGTCGCTCGCCCTGGTCTTCGGCGCGGTGCCGGACGAGGGCGTACGGCTGCGTGCCGCCGCCGCGGTCGGCTGGGGACTCGCCGCCGCCCGGGCCGCCCGGGACTTCGACCGGGTACTGCTGATCCGGGAGACCGGCGAGGTCGAGACCGTACTCGGGCTGGGTGCGGTCGGCGCGCTCGCGGCCTATCCCGGCGGTACCGGCGGGGTCATCCTGCCGCCGCTCGGGGTCGGCCTCTCCGGCGGCTGCTACCAGTACTGGCGCAACCCGTTCCGGGCCGACCCGATCCAGGCCCGGTCCTGGCTCGGCCGGGCGCTGCGGGAGACCGAGCTGGAGCTGTGCCGCGAGGTGTCCCGGCGGTTCGAGGCGGTCGCCGACTCGCTCACCGACGTGCTGGCCGAGGCGATCCGGCACGGTCGTCTGCTCGCCTGAACGAGCCCGGTTCGGGCCCGGGCGGCGTTCCGGTTCCTCGCTACGCCGTCGACGGTGGCACGATGGGGGGCATGGCGGCTCCACAGGTTGCACCGGTCGACGCGCCGGACACCGAAGACGTGCCGGTCGCCGACCGGGCATGGGTGACGATCGTCTGGGACGACCCGGTCAACCTGATGTCGTACGTGACCTGGGTGTTCCAGAAACTCTTCGGCTACAGCCACGAGAAGGCCGAGAAGCTGATGCTCGACGTGCACAACAAGGGCAAGGCGGTGGTGTCCAGCGGCGCCCGCGAGCGGATGGAGCACGACGCGTCCCAGCTGCACGCGTACGGGCTGTGGGCGACGGTGGACCGGGCGTGAGTACGTTTCGTCGACAGGGCGAGCACTGCGTCGCCACGTTCGCCGCCGACGAGGTGCGGGTGCTCCGCAAGGTCGCCTCCGAGGTGGTCGGCCTGCTCACCGATGGCTTCGACCACTCCGACCCGGTCGTCGGACGGCTCTTCCCGGACACCTATCCGGAGAGCCCGGGTGACTCGGCCGAGTTCCGGCAGTACACCGAGGGCGACCTGAAGACCGGCAAGATCGACCAGGCGGGCGCGGTACTCGCCGCGCTGCCCCCGGTGACCGGCGGCGAGGTACGCCTCGACGCCGAGGCAGCCGAGGCGTGGCTGCGGGCCCTCAACGACGCCCGGCTGGCCATGGGCGTACGCCTGGACATCTCCGCCGACACCGACCTCGGCGACGAACTGGACGACGCGGTGCTGCACGACCCGACCTCGACCCGGGTCTTCCAGCTCTCCATCTACGCCTACCTGGGCTATCTCCAGGAGTCGCTGCTCACCGCGCTGGTCGACGGCAAGCTCGCCGACTGACCGTCCAGGCCGGCGCCGCGCATCGTGCGTTGGCGCGGCGCCGGTTCGTGCGGTTCGGGCCCGTCCGGGCGGTTCAGGCCCGGTCCAGGGCGGCAAGCTCGTCCGGGTCGAGCTGGAGTTCGGTGGCGGCCACCGAGTCCCGGATGGTCTCCGGCCGGCTCGATCCGGGGATCGGGATCACCCGCGGCGACCTGGCCAGCAGCCAGGCCAGGCAGACCTGCTGCGGGCTGACGCCCCGGGCGGCGGCGACCTCGGCGAACGGCGCGAACCGGCTGCCCAGCTCGCCGGCCCGGGAGATCCCACCCAGCGGGGACCAGGGCAGGAAGGCCAGTCCCAGCTCGTCGCAGAGCGCCAGCTCCGGCTCCGAGCTGCGGAACGCCGGGGAGTACTGGTTCTGCACCGAGACCAGCCGGTCGCCGAGGATCTCCCGGGCCTGCCGGATCTGCTCCGGGTTGGCGTTGGAGATGCCGGCCATCCGGACCTTGCCGGCGTCGACCAGGTCCCGGATCGCGCCGATCGCATCGGCGTACGGGACACGGGGGTCGGGGCGGTGGTGCTGGTAGAGCCCGATCGCCTCCACCCCGAGCCGCTTGAGGGACGCCTCGCAGGCGCTCCTGAGATATTCCGGTGAGCTGTTCACCGACCAGCTTCCGTCGCCGGGCCGCAGGTGCCCGCCCTTGGTGGCGACCAGTACCCCGGAGGTGTCCCCGCCGTAGCTGGCCAGCGCCCTCGCGATCAGCGACTCGTTGTGCCCCACCTCGTCGGCGTGCAGGTGGTAGGCGTCGGCGGTGTCGATCAGGGTAACGCCGGCATCCAGCGCGGCGTGGATGGTACGGATCGAGCGTTCCTCGTCCGGCCGTCCCTCGATCGACATCGGCATGCCGCCGAGACCGATGGCGCTCACCTCGGTGTTCCCGATGCGGCGTGAGTTCATCGCACTACCTCCTCCACTCGGACACCCGGCCGGCGGCCCGGCGCGACCGGGCCGTTCCCGTCGCACTCTTTCTGTCACAGGCTGGCACCGCCCGCCACGTGGGATCACGTGAGGTCGGCCACTCCCGTCGGCCGAGCTCGACCGCTCCCGACCGGCCCGACAGGCGGTAGGCTGGGCCTGTGCTGAGCATCGACCGGTCGATAGTCGAGGCGATCGTCGCGCACGCCCGCCGGGACCACCCCGACGAGGCGTGCGGCGTGGTCGCCGGCCCGGCCGGCGCCGACACCCCGACCCGGCACATCCCGATGGTGAACGCCGCACGGTCCATGACGTTCTACGAGTTCGACTCGATGGAGCAGTTGCGGGTCTGGCGGGAGATGGACGATCGCGACGAGGAGCCGGTGGTCATCTACCACTCGCACACCGCGACCGAGGCCTATCCGTCCCGCACCGACATCTCCTTCGCCGGAGAGCCGGGCGCGCACTATCTGCTGGTCTCCACCCGTGATCCGGAGACCGAGGAGATCCGTTCGTTCCGGATCGTGGACGGGGTGGTGACCGAGGAGCCGGTCAGGGTCGTCGACGCCACGGTGGACCCGAACGCCGTGCAGTCGTACATGTTCGGGCAGAGCCCGGCGACGGTCGACTACGAGTGTTCCGGCCGCTGACTTCCGCAGCTCAGCAGCCGTTTTCGTAGTCCGTTCCCCCACTCCGTCGTTCCAAGGAGCACATCAGTCATGGCCATCGAGGTTCGCATCCCCACCATCCTGCGCAGCTACACCGGCGGCGCCAAGGTCGTCGAGGGGTCCGGCGACTCCATCAACGAACTCCTGTCCGACCTGGACGGTAAATACGCCGGCCTGCGTGGCCGGCTGGTCACCGAGCAGGGGGCGCTGCACCGCTTCGTCAACGTCTACGTCAACGACGAGGACGTCCGGTTCCTCGGCGCGCTGGACGCCAAGCTCTCCGACGGGGACACCGTCACCATCCTGCCGGCCGTGGCCGGCGGCGCGTTCGGCTTCGCCGCAGCCGCGGCGATCATCGGGCACAGTGCGGCGGCAGCCGCGAACATCGGGCCCGGCACGTCAGTGCCGGCCGCGTCCGCCGCCCGCTGAGGAGGCCGCCATGACGCGGTACGAGAGCCTGCTCGACGCGTGCGGCGGTACTCCGCTGGTGGGGTTGCCCCGCCTGTCGCCGACGGTGCCCGACGGGGCACCGCCGGTGCGGCTCTGGGCGAAGCTGGAGGACCGGAACCCGACCGGCAGCATCAAGGACCGGCCGGCGATGTTCATGGTCCGCGAGGCCGAGCGGGCCGGCCGGCTCCGGCCGGGTGACACGATCCTTGAGCCGACCAGCGGAAACACCGGGATCTCGCTGGCCATGGTGGCGAAGCTCCGGGGCTACCGGCTGGTCTGCGTGATGCCGGAGAACGTCTCGGCGGAGCGGGTCCAACTGCTCCGGATGTACGGCGCCGAGATCATCTTCTCGCCGGCCGCCGGCGGCTCCAACCAGGCGGTGGCGACCGCCAAGCAGATCGCCGCCGAGCACCCCGACTGGGTGATGCTCTACCAGTACGGCAATCCGGGCAACGCGCAGGCGCACTACGAGACCACCGGTCCGGAGCTGCTGCACGACCTGCCCACGATCACGCACTTCGTCGCCGGGCTGGGCACCACCGGCACCCTGATGGGGACCGGGCGCTACCTGCGGGAGAAGGTCGACGAGATCGAGATCGTCGCCGCCGAGCCCCGGTACGGCGAACTGGTCTACGGGCTGCGCAACATCGACGAGGGCTACGTCCCGGAGCTGTACGACGCCCGCGTGCTGACCCGGCGCTTCTCGGTCGGTACCCGGGACGCGGTGCTGCGTACCCGGCAGCTCGTCGAGGTGGAGGGGATCTTCGCCGGGTTCTCCACCGGGGCGATCCTGCACGCCGCGCTCGCCGTGGCGCACGAGGCGGTCAAGGCCGGCCGCCGGGCCGACGTCGCGTTCGTGGTCGCCGACGGCGGCTGGAAATACCTGTCGACCGGCGCCTACGGCGGCACCCTCGCCGACGCCGAGGATGCCCTGGACGGCCAGCTCTGGGCCTGACCGGCGAACCCGTCCGGCCGGGCGCGGTGCACCGAACCGACCCGGCCGGCGGGGTTCCGGCCCGCTGTCGTACCCCGGTGGTCTGATCTTCCCGACCGCGACCGCGACGGTGGCGGGAACCACCGGGGAGGTCTTCGATGGGCGTGCTGTACGACTACTTCCGCGCGCGGGACGCGGACGCCGTGCTGGCGCTGATGACGGCGACCGGGGGACACGCGCTGGACCCGGCGGCCCATCCCGAGACCGGCGTGCTGGACCTCAAGGGCATCGAGCCGGCGGTGACCCTCGGCCGGCTGGTCGGATTCGTCCTCGGCGAGCAGTGGAGGACGGACCTGGTGCCGACCGACCTGGTCTGGCCGCCCCCGGACCAGATCGACCAGCGAGAATACGAGGGCCCGTGGGTGTTCACCGTGGGGGAGCGGGCCCGGGACGCACTGGCCGGCGTGACCGACGACCAGGTGCCGGGACTGGCCGCCCGGTGGGCCGCCATCGAGGAGTTCGCCTGGCACCCGCCCGAACCGCAACTGTTGGCCTCTACCATCGCCGAACTGGTCGCACTGGCTCGGGCGGCGCGGGCCGCCGGGGACAATCTCTACTGCTGGTGCTGCCTGTAGGCGACGGTGACCGAGGGTGCCCTCGGCGGGGTCGGAAGCGGATACCGACATGCCCGTCGAAGGTGACGGAACGTAATGGTCGGGCCGTTTGCGGCGTCTAACCCGTACCGGGCCGGGTCGCCCAGACCGGATGTCACGTTGACGACAACTGTACCCAGATCTTTCTTGTGCCCAGGTGTCGCGGCGTAGGCTGCGCACCGTGACAGACCTTCCGGCGTTGATCGTTCGCGCATTGGTCGGCGGGCTGTCCGTGACCATCAGTAATGGCGGGGCGACTTGATGCGACTGACCATCCTTGGCTGTGCGGGCAGTTTCCCGGGCCCCGAAGCGGCCTGTTCGGCCTATCTGGTCGAGGCCGACGGCTTCCGGCTGCTGCTTGACTTCGGCTCGGGCTCGCTCTCCGCGTTACAACGTTATGTCGGGCTGAAGGCGGTCGACGCGATCCTGCTGACCCACTTGCACGGCGACCACATCCTCGACGCGGTCCCGTACATCGTGGTCCGGCGGTACGCCCCGGACGGCCCCTACCCGCCGCTGCCGGTGTACGCCCCGAGCGGCGCGCCGGACCGGCTCGCCAACGCGTACAGCCTGGACGAGGGCCTGCTCGACGACGTCTACACCTTCTACGGCCTGCAACCCGGGACGTTCCCCATCGGGCCGTTCGCGGTGACCGTCGACCGGGTCAACCATCCGGTGGAAACCTACGGGGTGCGGCTGGAGCACGGCGGCCGGTCGCTCTGCTACTCCTCGGACACCGCCCCCTGCGAGTCGCTGCTCCGCCTGGCCCACCGCGCCGACCTGTTCCTCTGCGAGGCAAGTTATCTGGACGGGGTGGAGAACCCGCCCGACCTGCATCTGACCGGGCGCGAGGCGGGCGAGGCCGCCGCCAAGGCGGAGGTGGGCAAGCTGCTGCTGACCCACCTGGTCGCCGCCTGGGGCAGCGAAGCGGTGACCCACGAGGCGGCGCTCTCCGCCTTTGCCGGCCCGGTCGAGATCGTCCGGCCCGGCGCCCGCTACGAGGTGTAGCCCCGAGATCTGCCCGCCGCCGGACCCACCCGCCCGGCCCCGACCCGGCACGTGGGCGCCCGGGGCACCCTCGGGCGGCGCGATCGGGCGAGCACATAGGCTGCGGGGATGGCGCGACCTGACGGGCGGCGGCCCGACCAACTCCGACCGGTGACCCTGACCCGACGCTGGAGCATCCATCCCGAGGGGTCCGTACTCGTCGAGTTCGGCGACACCCGGGTGCTCTGCACGGCGAGTGTCACCGAGGGGGTGCCGCGCTGGCGCAAGGGTTCCGGCCTGGGCTGGGTCACCGCGGAATACTCGATGCTGCCCCGCTCCACCACCACCCGCTCGGACCGGGAGAGCGTCCGGGGCAAGATCGGCGGCCGTACCCACGAGATCTCCCGGCTGGTCGGCCGGAGCCTGCGGGCCTGCATCGACCTGAAGGCGCTCGGCGAGAACTCGATCGTGCTGGACTGCGACGTGTTGCAGGCCGACGGCGGCACCCGGACCGCCGCGATCACCGGGGCGTACGTCGCGCTGCACGACGCGGTGAACTGGCTGGCCGAGCGGAAGGCGTTGGCCGGCAAGCCGGCGAAGGTGATGCACCGGTCGGTGGCGGCGGTCAGCGTCGGCGTGGTGGAGGGCGAGCCGCGACTCGACCTGAACTACCTTGAGGACGTGGCGGCCGAGGTGGACATGAACGTGGTATGCACCGGCACCGGGGACTTCGTCGAGGTGCAGGGGACCGGCGAGGCCGGCGTCTTCGCCCGCGAGCAACTCGACGCGCTGCTCGACCTCGGTGTGCTCGGCTGCGCCGAGTTGACCGACGCCCAGCGGAAGGCGCTGGCCGAATGACCAAGGTGCTGCTGGCGACCCGGAACGCCAAGAAGCTGACCGAACTCCAGCGGATCCTCGACCACGCCCTCGGCCCGCAGCGCATCCAGCTCGTCGGGCTGGCCGACGTCGCGCAGTACCAGGAGGTTCCGGAGACCGGACTGACCTTCGGGGAGAACGCCCTGCTCAAGGCGCGCGAAGGCGTCAAGTGGAGCAACCTGCCGACGATCGCCGACGACTCCGGGCTGGCGGTGGACGCCCTGAACGGCATGCCCGGGGTGTTCAGCGCCCGCTGGTCCGGCGGGCATGGCGACGACCGGGCCAACCTGGAGCTGGTACTCGCGCAGATCGCGGACGTACCGGACGAGCACCGGGGCGCCGCCTTCGTCTGCGCGGCGGCCCTGGTGCTGCCCGGCGGCAAGGAGCACCTGGTCGACGGCCGGCAGACCGGACGGCTGCTGCGGGCGCCCCGTGGCGAGGGCGGCTTCGGCTACGACCCGATCTTCCTCGCCGACGGGCAGGACCGGACGAACGCCGAACTCTCCCCGGAGGAGAAGGACGCGATCAGCCACCGGGGCAAGGCACTGCGGGCGTTGGCGAAGGTGATCGCCAAGGTACTGCCGGAGCCGGGCCGCCCGTAGCGGGCGGCCCCGCACCCGAACCGGGCAGCCGGCGATCGCCATCCCGTGCCGGTCGGGACAGGTCGGTCAGGCCGGTCCGGGGCTTCCGGGCAGCCGGTGCCCCAGTACGGTCAGCTCGGCCAGCAGGGTGACCAGCAGGACCAGGTTCGCCACGACCATGATCCCGAGCGGCGGGAGCAGCGGCATCGCGGGGCCGAGCGCGGCGAGTGCGAGGATCGCGACCAGGCGGGGCCGGAAGAGCCGGCCGGTCACCACGTAGTCGAACAGGCAGGTGCCGAGCAGGAAGAGCGCCGGGCCGCCGAGCAGGGTGACTATCCAGGCCACCGGCGCCGGGCCGAGCGGACGGCCGAGCACCAGGGTGGTGCCGGCGGACACCACCACGGTGCCGGCCACCATCACCAGGTGGGTGTACGAGGTCGAGGTGCCTGGCCGGACTCGCTCCACCGACGACACGTTCCGGGGGGACAGCAGTTGCTCTATGCGGTGGAAGTAGAGCAGGAACAGCAGTACGGCGTTGCCGAAGGCCACCGCGCAGACGGCGAGCCGCATCTCCCCGGTGCGGTCGAAGGCGAGGCCGGCGCCGGCGGTCAGGATCAGCTCGCCGAGCGCGATGAGGAAGATCTCCCGATGCCGCTCGGCCAGGTGGTTGCCGGTGAAGATCTGGCTGGCCAGCTCGGTGCGGCCGAGTCGCGGGGTGGGCCAGCCGATCCGGGCCGATCCGAGGTCCACCGCGACCGCCGCCGCCCAGAGCACCAATCGGGTCGTACCCTCGGCGAACACGCCGCCGACCCACAGCCCGGCGGTGACGACGAACCAGAAGAAGACCCGGACGCTGCGGGCCTGGATCGCCCGGTGCACCCGGGTACCCGGAATCAGCACCGCGCCCCGGGCCAGGTGGATGCCGAAGTACGCCGCGACGAAGACGAAGCCCAGCTCGTCGAAGGCCCTCGGTACGGTGACCGCCATCACCAGGGTGCCGAACATGACGACGAGCACCAGGGCCTGGATCACCGGTAGCCGGGGATTGAACAGGTCGGTGAGCCACGCGGTCAAGACCCAGACCCACCACGCCGCGAGCAGCAGCACGGCCATCTGCGCCGCGGTGCGGACGCTGGGATCCTCGGCCAGCCCCTGCGAGAGCCGGGAGAGCATGAACACGTAGACCAGGTCGAAGAAGAGTTCCAGGAAGGTCGGGTACTCGGGCTCGTCGCGCCGGCGGAGGATCCTCGGCAACTCGCTGGTCGTCACGGGTTCTGGCCTCCTGCCGACCTTCCCGAGGCATCCGCTCGCCCGCGGCGGGGCCGGACTCCCGACGCCCCTAAACCTACAAAACCGGGCGTTATCAGAGAGCGAAACCTCTAGTCTCGAGGCGGTGACGTGCCGGGTCGGGCGCTGTCGGGACGGGGCGGGCGCGCGCCGGGAGGGAAACGGGCTGACCGATGGCGATGCGCGGTGAGGCCGGTGAACCCGCCCCCGCCTCGGCCCGGCCCGATCCGACCCGTCCGACGTACCTGGAACTCTTCTTCGACCTGGCGTACATCTTCGCGCTGATCGTCGTCACCGAGGAGTTGCTCAACGACCTGAGCTGGGGCGGTACCGGTCGGGCCGTGGTGCTGTTCCTGGCGTTCACGCTGATCTGGGCGCTCGCCACCTGGGCCGGTGACCTGCTGGACCTGACCCGGCCGACGGTGGTGCCGCAGGTCGTCGGCGTGATGGCGGGCAGCCTGCTGCTGGCCGGTACGGTGCCGGAGGCGTACCAGGAGGGTGGGCTGCTGTTCGCCATCACCTACCTGGCGATCCACTTCGGCAGCGGGCTCTACTACACCCTGGTCCCGTCGGGCGCGGCACGCACCCGTACCCACCGGACGATGCTCTGGGAGGCGGTCGCCGCCGTACCGTGGATCATCGGCGGGCTCCAGACGAACGCCGGGACCCGGGCGACGCTCTGGGCGGTGGCGCTCGCGGTCGAATACCTCGGCGTCGTGCTCGGCTGGCCCACCCCCTGGGCGTGGCGCCGGCCGCCCCGGGAACCCCGGCGCGTCGGGGAGCGGGTCGCCGAGCGCTACCGGCAGTTCGTGATCGTCGCGCTCGGGGCGTCGCTCTTCCTGGTCGGCAGCGAGTTCAGCGAGGGTCGCTACACCCGGGACCGGGCGGTGGCCCTGGTGGTGGTCTTCACGACCACGGTGCTGATCTGGCGGATCTACATCTACCGGGCCGGGCAGTTGATGACCGGCACCATCGCCGGGGCCGCCAACCCGGCCCGGCTCAGCGAGATCACCGCCTTCGTCCACCTGGTCATGGTGGCCGGCATCGTCGGCACCTCGGTCGCCAGTCAACTCGTCATCCGCCAGCCGTTCGGTGACACGCCGCCGGCCCTGGCGGCGGTCATTCTGGGTGGCCCGGCACTCTTCCTGGTCGGCCGGGCGCTGCTCGACTACACCGTCTTCGCCCACGTGAACCGGGCCCGGTTGGTCGGGCTGCTCCTGCTGGCCGGTCTGGCGGCGGCGACACCCCTGCTGCCACCGGTCATGGTCGGGCTCACCGTGGTAGGTGTGCTGGCCGGCATCGCGACGTCGAACCTGATCCAGACCCTGACCAATCCGCCGAGGCCGGCGACCCGGTAACGGCCGCCGGGCCGGGGTGCCCCGACGGCGGG
This sequence comes from Plantactinospora sp. DSM 117369, assembly GCF_053764795.1. Taxonomy (NCBI): domain Bacteria; kingdom Bacillati; phylum Actinomycetota; class Actinomycetes; order Micromonosporales; family Micromonosporaceae; genus Plantactinospora; species Plantactinospora sp. DSM 117369. The sequence goes on from NZ_CM132446.1 coordinate 1,553,206, forward strand.
ACACCCCGGACGGTACGCGCCGATGCTCGGCTCAGCTGATGTACCAGGAGGAGGCGTGGTCGTTCCAGCCGAAGCCGCCGAGGTTCGGCGTGTAGTGGTTGACGGTGAACGACGGACCGGTGAAGCGACCGTGCTGGTAGATCCGTACCGAGCACCTGGTGCTGGCGGTGCTGCGATCGGTCTTCACCGAGGTGAGCTTGTCGTTCCAGCCCGTCGGCACGACCGGGACCGAGATCTCCCGGTCGGCCATCGTGGCGGTGCAGGCCCGGGACTTGTAGTAGCGCAGCGTCCCGCCCTGATAGCCGGCGTCCTTCCACAGTTGCGCCACGAGATAGCTGGCCCGGCTCCCCACGTCCCTCCTGGCCTGCTCCGGCGTGGCGGCACAGGCCAACTCCGCGGTGTCCGCGTTGTACGCGCAGTGCGGCGCTGCCGCGCCGTCCGGCCCGGCAGCGTACGCGGTGGAGGTGCCGAGGACGGTCGAGGCGACGGCGAGGGTGAGCATCATGCCGACGGTGGCGGTGAAACGCATTCTCATTCTCTTTCCCGCTTTCTTCCGAGGCCATTTCCGATTGAGGTTCATTGGTCATCGGAATCCGGCAGCGCCAATCTCTCGCTGTCGGATCGACGTCCCTTGTGCTTCGAGGCTCGGCCGCCGTCCCGTTGTACGGTAGGGTCTGACGTAGGCTGACAACGCTTCTGACAAGGTGGGGGTCTGGATGCGTGCCAGCGACGATCCGGATCGGGACCGCATTTCCGCCGGAACACCCGACCCGGTCACCGAATTCGCCGACGCATTACGCCGACTGCGCGCCGGGGCGGGAAACCCGTCGTTTCGGCGAATGGCCGCGATGTCCCGGTCGATCTCGCACACCACGCTGCACGAGGCGGCCTCCGGAACGCGATTCCCGTCCTGGGAGACCACCCGGGAATTCGTCCGGGCGTGCCACGGCGACGAGACGGCGTGGCGGGCCAGATGGGAGTCGGCCCGCCCCGCCGCCGACTCCATCCCACCGGCCACCGGAGAATCCGGATCAGTGAACCTTTTTCAACCTCCCCTTGCGGTCCGGCGGACCGCAAGGTCGGACGCGGTGCGTGAGCGCCGCGCGGTCCAGGTGGAAAAAGGTTCAGTGCCGATGACCCGCGAATCCCCGGCGGCGGCGTGGGGTCGTCGTCTTGGCCCGGGGTGGGGCCGGCCCGGTTCGGCCCGGCTCGGCGGGGCGGTCACGCTGGGGGCGCTGGCCCTGGCGGGCACGCTGCTGGCGGTGGCCCTGCTCGTCGCCGCCCGGCCCGACCCCGAGCGGTCCGGCGCCCCGGCCGGCGTCGCGTCGGCGGGCACCGGCACCACCGCCCCGGCAGGGGTGCCGACCGGACCGCTGATCGACGGCGACCGGAGCCGGTTCATCACCGACGTCACCATCCCGGACGGCACCCGGGTACGGGTCGGCGAGAACTTCGTGAAGGTCTGGGAGATCCAGAACGCCGGTACGGTGTCCTGGCGCAACCGCTATCTCCAGCGGGAGGACGTGCCGGCCCAGCCGGGGAGCTGCCGGACCCCGGAGCGGATCCCGATCGGCGACACGCTGCCCAACGAGCGGGTGTGGATCACCGTCGCCGTGACCGCGCCGTCCGCGCCGACCACCTGCATGGTGCGGTGGAAGATGGTCGACGCACTCGGCCGGCAGCTCTTTCCCACCGCCCGACCGTTGTTCTTCCTGGTCCACGTCGACGCCACGACCGGCACTCCGAGCCCGCTCTGAGCCGGAAGGCCGGTCGACCGGCCGACGGGTCAGCGGCTCCGGCCCGGAGCGGGTCGTCGGGTCAGCGGCTCTGGATCAAAGCCGGTCGGCGGGTCAGCGGTCAGCGGCTCCAGGCGGGGTCGCGGCCGACGACTCCGAGGATCCGGTCCAGGGTCGGCGCCGTGGCCGGGACCGCGACCTCGGGCCCGTAGACACCCATCTGCCGGCCCTGCTCGGCGGTCTTCGCCACCTCGTCGTGCACGTAGCCGAGCAGGTCGTCGTCCCAACTCGGGCGCTGCCCGGTCGCCTTCGCCAGGTCCCAGGCGTGCACCACCAGCTCGGTCACGATCATCCCGCCGACCAGCGCGGCCGGTAGCTCCGTCGGGCCGCCCATGTGGGTGGTGCCGTCCCAGGCGGCCGGCTCGGCCCAGGTGCCGGCGATCCGCTCCACCAGCGCCGCCAGGTCGGCGGTCCAGTCGCCCCCGGTCAGGTCCAACTCCGTCTCGCTGCCGGCCGGCGGCGGTACGGTCTCCTTCCGCCCGGCACCCTCCAGCGACGGACCCCAGAACAGCAGGTGGTTGACCAGCTTCCGGACGTCGTACTCGGCGCACGGGGTGGGGTTGTCGAGCTGGTCGGGTGTGATGTCGCGGATGATCTCGATCAGCGGTGCGGCCGCCCTGGCCACGAATGGTGCGTCAGGCATGTCGGCAAGCACACCACGAGGTGTGGCGGTTGTCTTGAACGAACGCGACATACCCTGGCGGGAGTGCGGAGGGACGTACGCGAACTCGGCGGGGCGTGGACCAGATACCAACGGCACGCCTTTGCGACCCCGTCACCGGACCTCGCCCCGTACGTCGAGCGCTACTGGATCGTCTCCTGGGAGTACCCCGAGCCGTACCGGCAGTTGATCGTGCCGTACCCGAACGTGCACCTGACGTTCCGCGGCGGTCGCGGGATCGTGACCGGCGTCAGCAGCGGACACCAGGTCAGGGTGCTGACCGGCGTCGACGGGGTCTTCGGGGTGGCGTTCCGGCCGGGCTGCTTCCGGCCCTTCCTGGGCGCGCCGGTCTCGACGATCACCGACCGGTCGATCGACGCGGCGGAGGTCTTTCCGGGCGACCTGCCCGATCCGCTCGACGTGCCGACCGTGGAGGAATATCTGCGGCGCCGCCGGCCCGAGCCCGATCCCCGGGCGGCGGAGGTTGCGGAGATCGTCGCCACGATCGCCGCCACTGGCCGGATCAACCGGGTGGACGCGCTCGCCGAGCACCTCGGGACCGGCGTTCGGGCGGTGCAACGGCTCTTCGCCGAGTACGTCGGGATCGGGCCGAAGTGGGTGATCCGGCGCTACCGGCTGCGCGAGGTGACCGAGCGGCTGGCCCGGGGCGAACCGGTCGACTGGGCCGCGCTCGCCGCCGAACTCGGCTACGCCGACCAGGCGCACTTCACCCGCGACTTCCGGAAGATGTTCGGCGAGTCCCCGACGCACTACGCCGCCCGCTACTGACATCCACCCCGCCAAGATCTTGACGACGTGTTGCGGTTGGAGCGACAAAAAGTCGTCAAGATCTAACGGATTCGGCCGCCCGGTGGCGGCGGACGGCGTCGCGGTTGGCGCAGCGGGGCGAGCAGTACCGCTGTTGGCCGCCCCGAGAGGTGTCGACGTAGATGGTCCGGCAGCCGTCGGCGGCACAGCGGCCGAGCCGGGACATTCCCCGCCCGGCGAGGTGTAGCGCGGTACCGACGCTGACCAGGGCCCGCAGCACCGCACCGAGCGGTACACCCTCGTCCCGGTAGTGCAGGTGCCATCCGGTACCGCCGTGGTCGGTGAGCCGGGGGTACGCCGACGCCGCCGCCAGCAGCCGGTTGACCAGGGCGGCCCGCTGGGCCGGCTCGGTGGCGTCGACGATCTCGGACCACTGGTCGACCAGCTCCAGGGCCACGGTCAGGTCCTGCTCGCCGACGGGCATGTCCAGCACCAGCCCGGCGGCGCCGCACCGGCGTACCAGGTCGGGCAGGGAGCGGGGCGGGTCGTTGGCCAGGTCGGCGATCAGTCGTACGGCGTCCTGCCCGTAAGGGTTGAGATGCACAATGCCATTACAGCAGGCTCGGACCATGAACGACGAGAACGGGCACCTCTGGCGGACCCGGTCACGCCACCGGACCAGTGACGGGATCGTGAGCTACCAGTCGTGCCACTGCGGGATGTGGCGGCTGCTGGCCGGGACGGCACGACCGTCGGCGGTGCCGACCGGGGTCGCCCGAGCGCCGGTCAGCACGTTCGCGGCGGGTGGCCCGGGCTGGTTCAGCCGGCGGCGTTGGCGCAGGTGACGTACCAGGTGAAACGCCGCAGGGTGGTTCCGCCGGCCCGCGACCGGACCGGACGAACCACCCCGGGTGTTCGCGCTGCGCTCAGCTTCCGTTCGAGGCCGCCGCGACGACGGCGATGAGGACGAACCAGAGCACGGTGAGTGCGGTGAAGACGATGCCCAGCCAGAAGCCCGCCTTGGCGAGCCCGCTGCCCTGCTCGCCGGTCTGCTGGATCTGCCGCTTGGCGACGACGCCGAAGACGATGCCCAGTGGCGCGAAGACGAAGGCGAAGACCAGGGAGAGGATCGCCATCACGTTGGTGCCGCGAACCGACCCACCTGCCTGCCCGGCCGCCCCGCCGGTGCTCTGCGATGCCATTTGTCCTCCTCGGTGTGGGTGTCCACAGGGGAGTTACCCAGACGGCTCAGCCCCGTAACGCTCCGAGCGGAAGTCGAGCCGTAGCGACCACTGGGGAGTAGACCGCCTTGAGGTGGCCCGCCAGCGGTAGCCGGCGAGCACCTACCGGACAGCTCCGCCGTCAGCCTTCGTCCGGCCCGTCGACCGGGGCGAAGCTGAGCCCGTCCGCCGGGTCGACCTCGACCACCTCGCCGTTCCGCACCACGTACGCGACGTTGTGCCGGGTCCTGGCATGGTATTCCGTCCACTGGGCGTCGCCCCACTCGCCGGGATCCGCCGCGTCGATCTCGTCGTAGTCGGGCGGCGCCGCGTAGTGGACCGCGTAGACGACGTTGTCCCGCAGCTCCAGCCGCCACCGGTCGTCCGGCTCGTCGCCCTGGGCCTCGATCACACCGTTGACCACATGGTCGAAGGTGAACTCCGCGAACTCCTCGGCGTAGACCCGCTCCGGAAGCGGCGCGGCGAGTTCCCCGGCCAGCGTGGCGCCGGGCTTGAGGAAGGTGTCGACCAGGTACGCCATCCAGCGTTCGGCGTCGTAGAACTTCTCCTCCTCGTCCCAGCCGAGGGTGCAGCCGTCCTCGGACGGCACCCACTGGCACCAGAGGCCGGGCTGCCCGGGCGGTGGCTCGCTGCCGCCGTCGAGTACGTCCGGCTCGATGTCCTGCCCTGCGTAGCCGCCGCCGTCGACGAAGTAAGGTCCCTTGGTCCGGTGCATGTGCCGGACCTCGGCGAACCGGGTCAGGTAACGGACCTCGGCCGGGTTGAGTGGTGGGGAGATGCTGACCCGGCCGGTGAACCATGTCTCGTAACCCATGCCGGATGTTCTACCCCAGGGGTCCGACCTCCGCCTCGATCGCGGCCCGCAACTCCGGCCCGGCGATCACCGCCCGGGCCGCCTCCATCACCGGGGCGAGGAAGATGTCCGGCCCCGGCTCGCCGACTGCCTCCCGCAGCGCCGCCAGCGCTGCCCGACCGGCCGGGGACGGCGTCAGCGGGGCCCGCAACTGCAGGCCGCGTACCCCGGCGATCAGTTCCACCGCGAGCAGGCTGGTCAGGTTCTCCAGCACCGTACGCAGCTTCTTGGCCGCCGCCCAGCCCATCGAGACGTGGTCCTCCTGCATGCCGCTGGTCGGCAGCGAGTCGACCGAGGCGGGTGCGGCGAGCCGCCGGTTCTCCGCGACGATGCCGGCGGCGGTGTACTGGGCGATCATCAGCCCGGAGTTGACCCCGGCGTCGGGGGAGAGGAAGGCCGGCAGTTCCCGGGACCGGGTGACGTCGAGCAGCCGGTCCACCCGTCGTTCGGCGATCGCCCCGACCTCGGCGGCGGCGATGGCCAGGAAGTCGGCGGCGAAGCCGAGCGGGGCGCCGTGGAAGTTGCCGGTCGACTCGACCCGGCCGTCCGGGAGTACCACCGGGTTGTCCACCACCGAGCGCAGTTCCCGGCCGGCGACCTGGTCGACGAAGGTGAGGGTGTCCCGGGCCGCCCCGGCGACCTGTGGGGCGCAGCGCATCGAGTACGCGTCCTGCACGGCGTGCGACAGGTCGTCCCGGTGCGAGTCCATGATGGACGAACCCTGGAGCAGCCGGTGGATGTTGGCCGCCGACAGCGCCTGCCCGGGATGCGGGCGGATCGCGTGCAGTTCCGGCAGGAACGGCCGGTCCGAGCCGAGCATCGCCTCGATGGCCAGTGCCGCCGTCACGTCGGCCATCGTGAGGAGGTGGCGTGCGTCGGCGACCGCCAGCAGCAGCATTCCGAGCATCCCGTCGGTGCCGTTGACCAGCGCCAGCCCTTCCTTGGCGGCCAGTGTCACCGGGCGCAGCCCGGCCGCGCGCAGCGCCGCCGGGGCGTCCTGCCGGCTGCCGTCCGGGCCGAGCACCCAGCCCTCGCCGAGCAGCACCAGCGCGCAGTGCGCCAGCGGGGCCAGGTCGCCGGAGGCACCGAGCGAGCCGTGTTCCGGCACCCACGGGGTGATGTCGGCGTTGAGCAGGTCGGCCAGCGCCCGGGCCAGCTCGGGGCGTACCCCGGAGTGGCCGAGGGCGAGGGAGCGGATCCGCAGCAGCATCATCGCCCGGACCACCTCGCGGGGCATCGGGGCGCCCACCCCGGCGGCGTGCGAGCGGATCAGCGCGTGCTGCAACTCGGCCCGCCGCTCCGGGGCGACGAAGGTGGTGGCCAGCGCGCCGAACCCGGTCGAGACGCCGTACACCGGGCGGCCGGTCTGCTCGATCCGGTCCACGATCGCCCGGCTGGCCGCCATGGCGTCCAGGGTGGACGGATCGAGGACGACGGTGGCGGTGCCCCGGGCCACCGCCAGCACGTCGGCCGGGGAGATCCCGGTGGGCTGGACGGTGACGACGGGTCGGGTCACGGTTGACATTGCGGTACTCCGTTGTGCAGGACCTGGCTGATCAGTGGAACACCGGGCCGGTAGGCCAGGTGCAGATAGGAGGGCGCGTCGAGGATGCTCAGGTCGGCCGGTACCCCCGGACGGAGCACTCCGGCGTCCGCGCGGCGCAGCGCCCGCGCGCCACCGGCGGTGGCCGCCCAGACCGCCTCCGCCGGGGTCATGCCCATCTCCCGGACCGCGAGCGCGATGCAGAACGGCATCGACGAGGTGTACGACGACCCGGGGTTGCAGTCCGTGGCCAGCGCCACCGTCACCCCCGCGTCGAGCAGCCGCCGCGCGTCCGGGTACGGCGACCGGGTGGAGAACTCCGCGCCGGGCAGCAACGTCGCCACCGTCTCCGACATCGCCAGCACGTCCACGTCCACATCGGACAGGTGCGTGCAGTGGTCGACGCTGGCCGCGCCCAGCTCCACCCCGAGCTGCACCCCCGGCCCGGGACCGAGCTGGTTGGCGTGCACCCGCACCCCGAGCCCGGCGGCCTGCCCGACGGTGAGGATCGCCCGGGCGTGGTCGGCGTCGAAGGCGCCCCGTTCGCAGAAGACGTCGATCCACTTCGCGTACGGCAGCGCGGCCCGGAGCATCGGCCCGCAGACCAGTCCGACGTAGTCGTCCGGCCGGTCGGCGTACTCCGGCGGCACGACGTGGGCGCCGAGGAACGTCGTCTCGGCGGTGAACTCGGCGGCGATCCGCAGCGAGCGGGCCTCGTCGGCGACGCTGAGCCCGTACCCACTCTTGATCTCGATCGTGGTGGTGCCCTGCCGGACCGCCTCGGCGCGCAGCCGCCCGACGGTGCCGCGGAGCCGGTCGTCGTCGGCGGCCCGGGTGGCAGCGACGGTGGTCCGGATGCCGCCCCCGGTGTACGGCTCGCCGGCCATCCGGGCGGCGAACTCGGCGGCCCGGTCCCCGGCGAAGACCAGGTGGGCGTGGCTGTCCACGAACCCGGGCAGCACCGCGGCGCCGTCGGCGTCGATCCGCCGGTCGGCGGCCGGGGCGTACCGGGCCGGGCCGATCCAGGCGACCTCGCCCTCCTCGACCAGCAGCGCCGCCTTGCGGCGGATGCCGAGCGGCCCGCCCTCGCCGATCCCGGTGTTGGTGACCAGCTCGCCGATGTTGTCGATCAGCAGGTTCACGGGGCCACCGTCCCGATCAGCAGGTTCACGGGGCCACCGTCCCGATCAGCAGGTTCACGGGGCCACCGTCCCGATCAGCAGGTTCATCGCGTCACCGCCGCGATCGCCGCCGCCAGCTCGGCCGGCACGTCGACCGTCGCATGCCGCCCGTCCCGGACCACGGGCCGGCCGTCGGTCAGCACGTCGGTCACGTCGGCCGCGCCGGCCGCGAAGAAGATCCCGACCGGCGGCACCCCGGCGGTCCGGGCGCTGTCCAGCCGCACGGTGACCAGGTCGGCCCGGCCGCCGGGCGCCAGAGCGCCGGCGTCCGGCCAGCCCAGCGCGGCGTGCCCCCCGGTCGCGGCGTGCAGCAGCTCGGCCGGGGTGACGTGGCCCCGGGTCAGGGTGGCCAGCCGCAGGTTCAGCTCCACCGCCCGGGCCTCCTCGAAGAGGTCGACCACCGCGTGGCTGTCGCTGCCGAGGCTGATCGGGCTGCCCTCGTCGGCCAGCTCCCGGATCGGCCCCACCCCGTCGGCCAGGTCCCGTTCGGTGGTCGGGCAGACGCAGATCCCGGTGCCGCTGCGGCCGAGCGCCCGGACGTCCGGGCCGGTCAGGTGGGTGGCGTGCACCGCCGTGGTGGCCGGGCCGAGCACGCCGGCCTCGGCCAGCAGCGCGGTCGGGCTCTGCCCGTGGTACGCCAGGCACGCCTCGTTCTCGGCCGGCTGCTCGGAGAGGTGCAGGTGCAGCGGGGCGGCCCGGTCGGCGGCCCAGCCGGCCACCTCGGCGAACTGGTCGGCGGGTACCGCCCGGATCGAGTGGATCGCCGCACCGACCCGGGCGTGCCCGCCGGCCGGGGTGAAGGCGGCGGCCCGCTCGGCCCAGCGCACCGCGTCGCCGTCACCGAACCGCAGTTGCGGCCCGGCCAACGGCTTACCGTCCACGCTGGCGGTCAGATAGCAGGTGTCCAGCAGGGTGAGCCGGACACCGGCCTGGGCGGCGGCTTCGACCAGCGCCGCGCTCATCGCGTTCGGGTCGGCGTACGGGGCGCCGCCCGGAGCGTGGTGCAGGTAGTGGAACTCGCCGACGCAGGTGATGCCGGCGAGCGCCATCTCGGCGTACGCCGCCCGGGCCAGCGCGAGGTAACGCGCCGGGTCGAGGCGGTCGGCGACCGCGTACATCTGGCTGCGCCAGGCCCAGAAGTCGCCCCGGCCGCCGTGGGTGCGCCCGCGCAGCGCCCGGTGGAAGGCGTGCGAGTGCGCGTTGGCCAGCCCCGGCAGGGTCAGCCCGGGCAGCCGCCGGGCGTCCGGCGGCGGCACCGGCACCCCGGCGGTGACCGTGCCGAACCGGCCGTCGACCACCTCGATCAGCACGTCGGCGTCGGGCTCGGGGCGGTCCGGCAGCCAGGCGTACTCGGCGTGGTAGCGCACCGGCTCGGTGGCGGTCATCCGGCGGCCAGGTGGGCGAGCAGGTCGGCCAGCCGGCGTACGCCCTCGGCACAGTCGTCGTCGCCGGCCGCCTCGGCCGGGGAGTGCGACACCCCGGTCGGGTTCCGCACGAAGAGCATCGCGGTCGGCACGTGCTCGGCCAGGATCCCGGCGTCGTGCCCGGCGGCGGTCGGCAGCACCGGTACGCCCTCGGCGAGCACCTCGCGGAACGCCTTGACCAGTCCGCCGTCGAACTCGACCAGTGGGCTGAGCGACTCGCGGGTGACGGACAGTGTCGTACCGTCCCGGGTGGCCCGGTCGGCGGCCTTGGCCCGTACCCCCTCGACCAGCGCCTCCAGGGTGCCAGCGTCGGCGGCCCGGGCGTCCAGCCAGCCGCGGACCCGGGCCGGGATCGCGTTGGTGGCGTTCGGCTCCACCTCGACCCGGCCGATCGTGGCGTGCGCGCCGCGCAGTCGCGCCTCCTTGTTGGCCGCCAGCACGGTGAAGGCGTAGGTCAGCATCGGGTCACGCCGGTCGGCCATCCGGGTGGTGCCGGCGTGGTTGGCCTCGCCGGTGAAGTCCAGCCGCCAGCGGCCGTGCGGCCAGATGCCGCTGGCCACCCCGACCGGCGCGCCGAGGTCGACCAGCGCCCGGCCCTGCTCGACGTGCAGCTCGACGAAGGCGCCGATCCCGTCCAGCAGCTCCGGCCGGGCCCCCGCCGGCCGGCCGCCCATCGCCTCGGCCAGGGTGACGCCGTCCCGGTCGGTCAGCGCCGCCGCCCGGTCCGGATCGAGCGCCCCGGTCAGCAGCCGGGAGCCGAGGCAGGGTACGCCGAACCGCGAGCCCTCCTCCTCGGCGAACGCCACCACCCCGACCGGGCGGCGGAACTCCCGCCCCTCCGCCCGGAGCGCCCGTACCGCCAGCAGGGCGCTGACGATGCCGAGCGGGCCGTCGTAGCCGCCGCCATGCGGTACCGAGTCGAAGTGGCTGCCCAGCAGGACGGCGTCGCCCCGCTCGGGCGGCGGGCCGTACCAGGCGATCAGGTTGCCGTTGCCGTCCGGCGCGACGGTGTGCGCCCCGTCGGCCTCGGCGACGCCGCGGAACCACCGCTCCAACTCCCGTACCGGCTCGGTGAAGCCGTACCGGAGGTAGCCGCCGGTGCCCGGGTCACGGCCGATCGGGGCGATCTCCGCCCAGAGCCGGGGAAACCAGGTGTGCACCGGGATCGGGTTCGACGTCAACGCCCGCCTACCCTTCGGCCATCGGGATACGCAGGTTGCCCCGGGCGGCGGCCGCGACGGCCTCCGGATAGCCGGCGTCGACGTGCCGGAGTACGCCGGTCGCCGGGTCGTTGCTGAGCACCCGCTCGATCTTCTGCCCGGCCAGCGGGCTGCCGTCGGCGACGCAGACCTGGCCGGCATGGATGGAACGGCCGATGCCGACCCCGCCGCCGTGGTGGATGCTCACCCAGGAGGCGCCGCTGGCGGTGTTGACCAGCGCGTTCAGCAGCGGCCAGTCGGCGATAGCGTCGGAGCCGTCCGCCATCGCCTCGGTCTCCCGGTACGGCGAGGCGACCGACCCGGCGTCCAGGTGGTCCCGGCCGATCACCACCGGGGCGGTCAGCTCGCCGCTGGCGACCATCTCGTTGAACCGCACCCCCGCCTTGTCCCGCTCGCCGTGGCCGAGCCAGCAGATCCGGGCCGGCAGGCCCTGGAAGGCGACCCGCTCGCCGGCCAGCCGGATCCACCGGGCCAGCGACTCGTTCTCCGGGAACAGCTCCAGCACCGCCCGGTCGGTGGCGGCGATGTCGGCCGGGTCACCGCTGAGCGCCGCCCAGCGGAACGGTCCCTTGCCCTCGCTGAACAGCGGCCGGATGTACGCCGGCACGAACCCGGGGAACGCGAACGCCCGGTCGTACCCGCCGAGCTGCGCCTCGGCCCGGATCGAGTTGCCGTAGTCGAAGACCTCGGCACCGCCGTCGAGGAAGCCGACCATCGCGGCGACGTGCCTGACCATGGCGGCCCGGGCCCGCTCGGTGTACTCGGCCGGCTTCACCCGGGCCAGCTCGGCGGCGTCGGCCAGCTCCAGCCCCTCCGGGACGTACGACAGCGGGTCGTGCGCGCTGGTCTGGTCGGTGACGACGTCGATCTCGACGCCCCGGCGGAGCAGCTCGGGAAAGACGGTCGCGGCGTTGCCGACCACCCCGACGGAGAGCGCCCGGCGCTCCCGCTTGGCGGCGAGGACCTGCTCGACCGCCTCGTCGAGCGAGTCGGCCACGGTGTCGAGATAGCGGGTGGCGACCCGGCGGGCCAGCCGCTGTGGGTCGACGTCGACGATCAGGCAGGCGCCGCCGTTCATGGTCACCGCGAGCGGCTGCGCCCCGCCCATCCCGCCGCAGCCGGCGGTCAGGGTCAGGGTGCCGGCCAGCGAGCCACCGAACCGTTTGGCGGCCACGGCGGCGAAGGTCTCGTAGGTGCCCTGCAGGATGCCCTGGGTGCCGATGTAGATCCACGAGCCGGCGGTCATCTGGCCGTACATGGTCAGGCCGAGCTGTTCGAGGCGGCGGAACTCCGGCCAGGTGGCCCAGTCGCCGACCAGGTTCGAGTTGGCGATCAGCACTCGGGGCGCCCACTCGTGGGTCCGCAGCACCCCGACCGGCCGCCCCGACTGCACCAGCATCGTCTCGTCGTCGGCGAGCGAGCCGAGCGTCCGGACCAGTGCGTGGTACGACGGCCAGTCCCGGGCCGCCCGGCCGGTCCCGCCGTACACGACCAGGTCGTCGGGGCGCTCGGCCACCTCCGGGTCGAGGTTGTTCATCAGCATCCGCAGCGCCGCCTCCTGCGGCCACCCGGCGGCGGTCCGGGTGGTGCCGCGGGCGGCGCGGATCGGCTCGGGCATGTCAACTCCTCCTGCAGTGGAACGGTTCGATGGTGGTGTGCGGTGCGGGGCGGTGCTGCGGGATCGGCGACTGCCGGTGTTATCCGACGAACAACTGGCGGCGGGCGGCCGACTGCTCGAACTCCTCCAGCCGGCGCTGGGCGTCGGCCGGTGCGGCGTCGCAGACCGCCTGGAGCAGCACCATCGACAGCGCCATCGGCGCGGTGTGCAGGTCGAAGACGAGCTGGGCGCCGACCGCGGCCGGCAGCACGATGTCGGCGTACTCGGCGGCCGGGCTGACCGCCGAGTCGGTGATCACCACCACCGACATCCCGGCCGCGCGGGCTTCCCGGAGCGCGTCCAGCGACTCCCGGGGATAGCGGGGCAGCACGATGCCGAGCAGCGCGCTCGCCCCGGCCGCCCCGGCCTGCTCCAGCCGGTCGGTCAACAGCGTCCCGCCGGAGTCGAGGACCCGTACGTCCGGATGCACCTTCGCCGCGAAGTACGCGAAGTAGCCGGCCAGCGGGGCGGCGGCGCGCAACCCGAGTACGACCAGCGGGCGGCTGCCGGCCAGCAGCGTGCCGGCGGCGGTCACCCCGTCCCGGTCGGCGAGCTGCTCGGCGAGCCGGTCCAGGTTGTCGGCCTCGGCGCGGATCGCCCGCTGCATCTCGTTGCCGGCCGGCATCCCGAGATCGGGCCGGCCGTAGCCGGCGGCGGCGATCTCCCGGAGTCGGCGGCGCAGCGCCGGATAGCCGTCGTAACCGAGGGCCATGGCGAACCGGGTCACCGAGGGCTGGCTGACCTTGGCCAGTTCGGCGACCTCGGCCGCGGAGAGGTAGGCGGCGGAGGCGGCGTGCTGGACCAGGCTGTGCGCGATCCGTCGCTGGGTCGGCGTCAGCCGGATGCCCTGGAACAGGTCGAGCACGCGGTCCATCGGCGGCGCCGCGATGACAGCGCTGTCATTCACAAGAAGACTGTATGCATGAAATAATTCAGAGGGCAATGGGGACCCGGGAACGTGACAAAACCTCGGGAAGGATGGGGTGATCTCCGGCGTGCGATCGCCCGCACCCGCCTCGCCCCCGTTGCCGCCTTCCCCAAGCGGTTCATGCGGGTGGCCCGGCACGACGCCCGGGTGATCACTCTCTCGGCCAAGTGGCTGCTCACCTCCCGCGAGCACCACAACTACACCTACGACCTGACCACGCTCAGCCGGGAGCACCTCGCCTGGTTCGTCAGCCTGACCTGTGACGTACCGGTCAAACAGGTGCGGGCGTACCTCACCGAGATCGAGCAGGACGAGCCGCTGCGGCGGCACATCGAGCAGTCCACCGCCGCCTCCTACCGGCGCGGGCTGGCCGACCGGCGCGTCCGGTACGCCCGCCGGATCGGCTGGTACGCGATCGTCCGGGCCATCCGGCCGAAGCACGTCGTGGAGACCGGGGTCGACAAGGGGCTCGGCACCTGCGTACTCGCCTCGGCCCTACTGCGCAACGCGGCCGACGGCGAGCCGGGCCGGGTCACCTCGCTGGACATCAACCCGGAGGCCGGTTACCTGGCCAAGGCCGAGCCCTGGGCCAGCGTGGTCGACCTGGTGATCGGGGACTCGCTCGCCTCGATCAAGGCGCTGGACCGCCCGGTCGACCTCTTCCTGCACGACAGCAACCACAGCACCGGGTACGAACGCCGGGAGTTCCAGGCCGTGTCCCCGAAGCTGGCTTCCGGGGCCCGGCTGCTCACCGACAACGTCACGGTGACCAACGTGCTCGCCGAACACGCCGAGAAGACCGGCCGCCGCTTCCTCGCCTACCGGGAGACCCCGGCCCAGCACTGGTACCCCGGCGACGGGATCGGCATCGCCTGGTAGGCGTCCGGTTCCGCGCTCCGCGCCCGGTGACCGGAAACCACCTACCCGCCCACCCGAACCGCTGTGGCAGGGTGAACACCATGCGGCTGGTCTCCCTGCACACGTACCCGGTCAAGGGCTGTTACCGGCTCGACCTCGACGCCGCCCGGGTCGAGCCGTGGGGCCTGGCCGGCGACCGGCGCTGGATGATCGTGGACGACGACGGCATCGGCGTCACCCAGCGCCAGGCGACCGGTCTGGTGGCCATCCGCCCCGAACTCCGCCCCGGCGGGCTGGTGCTGCGCGCCGCCGGCCGGCCCGCGCTGGAGGTCACCGAGCCGACCGACGGCGAGCCGGTCGCGGTACGCGTCTTCTCGAACATGCCCGCCGCGCCGGCCCGGCGGGCGGAGCCGGCGGCCGACGACTGGCTCTCCCGGCTGCTCGACCGGAAGGTCCGGCTGGTCTGGCTCGGCGACCCGACCGTGCGCCCGATCCCGGACACCGCTCTGGCCGACCCCGCCGACCGGGTCAGCTTCGCCGACGGCTACCCGCTACTGCTGGCCAACCGCGCCTCGCTGGACGCGCTGAACGAGTCCCTGGTCGAATCCGGCAACGTCGAGGCGCCGCTGCCGATGACCCGGTTCCGCCCCAACGTGGTGGTCGGCGGGGCCGACCCGTGGGCCGAGGACGGCTGGACCGGCCGCCGGCTCCGGATCGGCCCGGTGACGTTCCGGGTGGCCAAGCCCTGCGGCCGCTGCCTGGTCACCACCACGGACCAGGAAACCGGGGTACGCGGCCGCGAGCCGCTGCGCACCCTGGCGAAGTACCGCCGGATCAACCAGCAGTTGGTCTTCGGCCAGAACCTGGTGCCGGTGTCCGGCCCGGCCGGTTCGAACGGCACGCTCAGCGTCGGCGACCCGGTGCGGCTGCTCGACTGAGGCGGTCCTCTTCCGCCCGGCGGTAGCCGGGCCGGGCGGCCGGCGCCGGCCGATCGGCGCCCGTCGACCGGCCCGGCTCGCGGCCGCTGGAGATCTTGCGAAAGCCGCGACGGCTACGGCAACATGCCCCGGGTGACCGAGGCGGAACTTCCCGACAGTACGGACGGCGGCGCCCCGGCGGCTGCCCCGCAGTCTGGCGACGGCGCGGGCGCGGGTGCCGCGGTGTCACGGCGGCGGCCGTCGCGGCGCTGGCTGGCCGGCGGTTTCGCGGCGGTACTCGCCGCCGTCCTCGGGCTGGTGCTCTGCTGGCAGCTCTCCGAGTCGGCCGCCTGCGCCGCCGCACTGGCCGCACCGCCGGTGGAACGGCTCGGGCCGATGGTGGAGCGGGCCGGGCCGCCGGTGGAGCGGCTCGGGCCGCCGGTCGGTGCGACCGTCTACAAGGGAAAGGCGTCGCACTACGACGGGGGCAGCTCGGGCGGCAACTGCTCGCTGCCGGGCCCGCCGGCCAACCGGCTCTACGTCGCGCTCGGCTCCAGCCAGTACGCCGGCTCGGCCGCCTGCGGCAGCTTCCTCGACGTGACCGGCCCGAAGGGCACCGTCCGGGTGATGGTGCTGGACCGCTGCGCGGGCTGCACGAACAACAAGATCGACCTGTCCAGGCAGGCGTTCGCGAAGATCGCCGACCTGTCCCAGGGCATCGTCCCGGTGCGTTACCGGGCGGCGGTCGACCCGCCGCTGCCCGGCCCGCTCACCTTCCGGCTCAAGAGCGGCGTGTCGCAGTACTGGTTCGCGGTGCAGGTGGGCAACCACGGCAACCCGGTGAAGTCGGTGGCGGCGAAGCGGGCCGGTTCGGGCTGGCGGGCGGCGAAGCGCGGCTCGGACAACTACTGGGTGATCGACGGCGGGATCGGCCCAGGGCCGTACTCGATCCGGGTGACCGACGTCTACGGGCACCAGGCGGTCGCCACCGGTATCCGGCTGGCGCCCCGGCAGGTGCAGCGCGGCACGGTACGGATGTACGACGCCACCCCGGCGGGTACCGGCTCGCCGAGCCCGTCCGGCTCGCCCGCCCCCAGCACCACCCCGGCGCCGACCGCGTCGTCCACGCCCGACCCGGGTACGCCGACCGGAGCGGCCCCGTCCGGACAGCCGGTGGCCGGCGCGGCCGGCGGCCCCGCCCCGGCGGTTGGCTGCGGCTGACCGCCATCTCCCGAGGGCCGGTCGTCAGGTCAGCGGCAACCACATCTGGATCTCGTCGCGGTCGTCGCCCGGCCCGACCCGGAGCGCCCCGGGCAGCCGGCCGACCTCCCGATAGCCGAGTCGCCGGTAGAACTCCTCCACACCCCGGCCGTCCCGGACGGTCAGGTGCAGGGCCTCCCAGCCCGCCTTCCGGGCCACCTGCTCGGCCTCGCGCAGCAGGGCCTGGCCGTAGCCGTACCCCTGGCGGTCGGGGTGCACCATCACCCGCTTCAGCACGCACCAGTGCGCCTTGAGGTGGAACCGGTTGTCGGTGAGGAAGAGCAGCGCGATCAACTCGTCGCCCTGGTAACCGACCAGGAGCTGGTCCGGCCCCTCGTCCGCCGCATGCAGGGTGGCCAGCGCGAACGGCCGGACGTCGTCCTCGGTGACCGGGCCGACGAACCCGACCGCGCCACCGGCGTTGGTCACCGCCGTCCACAGTTGGACGATCTCGTCGCGCAACTCGGGGGACGACGGCGGGTCGAGTACGAAGCGGATGCCCACCGAGCCATCCTCGTCCGCCCCCCGGCTACCCCCGTCGGCCCGCGCGCCGGGCGTGACGGTGCTAACAGCGGGGCCGGCGCCCGCGGGGGCGCCGGCCGGACCGAGCTGTGCGGGAGAGGGGAGTCGAACCCCTACGCCCGAAGGCACAGGAACCTAAATCCTGCGTGGCTGCCATTACACCACTCCCGCTCGCGCTCAAAGTCTAGACCGCTGGCGGGCTCAGTCCAGGCCGAGGTCCCGGCGGAGTTTGGCGACGTGCCCGGTGGCCTTGACGTTGTAGAGCGCCCGCTCGATCCGGCCCTCGGAGTCGATGACGAAGGTCGACCGGATCACTCCGGTGATCGTCCGCCCGTACGACTGCTTCTCGCCGTACGCCCCGTACGCGACGAGTACCGCCTTGTCGGGGTCGGAGACCAGCGGGAAGGTGATGGCGTCCCGGTCCCGGAACTTCGCCAGCGCGGCGGGGGAGTCCGGTGAGATGCCGACCACCTCGTAGCCGGCGGCCTGGAGCGAGGCGAGCGAGTCCCGGAAGTCACAGGCCTGGGTGGTGCAGCCCGGCGTCATCGCCTTCGGGTAGGCGTAGAGCACCACCTTGCGGCCGCGGAGTTCCTTGAGCGAGAGCGTCTCTCCGGAGTCGGTGGTCAGCGCGAAGTCGGGCGCGGTGTCCCCGGGGGCGAGGCGGATCGGCGAGGTCATGGCCACGACCCTATCGCCAGGTGGACCGGAGATTGCGGTTGCCGTACCAGCTCTTGCAAAATCTTGGCAATAGTGATGGCCGGCTCCTAGGCTGGGCCGGCCGGCGGGGCGGATCCCGCGCCGGCACCTGGGAGGTGGCGTGGAATACCTGGCAATGCACATCTCGAACGGGATCATCAACGGTCCCGTGGCGGCGGCGTTCGGGGCGTTGGCCCTGGTCGCGCTCGCGCTGTGCGTGTTCCGCGGTCGGCAGGACCTGGACGACCGGCTCGCTCCGATGGCCGGGCTGGTCGCCGCGTTCATCTTCGCCGTCCAGATGCTCAACTTCCCGATCTTCACCGGCGCGGTCAGCGGCCACCTGCTGGGCGGGGCACTCGCCGCAGTCCTGGTCGGGCCCTGGGTCGGGGCGCTCTGCGTGGCGGTGGTGCTGATCGTGCAGTCGCTGATCTTCGGTGACGGCGGGGTGGCGATGCTCGGCCTGAACATCACCAACATGGCGCTGATCGGCGTCGCGGTCGCGTACCTGCTGGTCGCGCTCCTGCTCCGGATCCTGCCCCGTACGGTGACCGGGCTGGCCGTCACCGCGTTCGTCGCCGCGGTGCTCAGCGTGCTGGTCGCCTCGCAGGGCTTCGTCCTGCAGTACTGGCTCGGCGGCACCACCGACGTCGGCAGCAGCCTCGGCGGGCTGGCCGGCACGATGGCCGGGGTGCACCTGCTGATCGGCGTCGGCGAGGGCCTGATCACCGCGACCACCGTGGTCACCGTGGCGAAGGTCCGGCCCGACCTGGTCTACGCGCTGCGCTCGCTGCGCCCGCTCCAGACCGCCAACCAACTGCCGCTGGCCGGAGGTGCCCGATGACGACCGGAGGAACCCGGATCTCGAAGCGCTCCGGCGCGTTCATCCTGGGCGGCCTGCTGGTCGCGCTGCTCCTGGCCGGAGTGGTCAGCAACTTCGCCTCGGCCCACCCGGACGGCCTGGACTCGTCGCTGCGCGAGGGCTGCACCTTCGACGCGGACGACAACATCACCGGTGGTAGCTGCCCGGCACAGCAGGCCAAGGACCACGAGTTGGCCGACTCGCCGCTGGCCGACTACGGGGTCCGGGGCGTCGACAACGCGTTCCTCTCCACCGGGCTCTCCGGGGTGCTCGGCGTGCTGATCACCTTCGCCGTCGGCGGCGGCCTGTTCTGGCTGACCCGCCGCCGCTCGACCACCGCTTCGGCGCAAGCCACCGGTTCGGCGCAGAGCGCTGGCTCCGGATCCGGCCCGGAGCGGACCGCCGGCAGCGGCACGGGTACGCCCACGCCGCGCGGCGGCGTCGGGTCGACCGCGACGCCTGCCGGCCGGACCGGCACCGACGGCACCGAGTAGGGGCGGCGGAGATGGGAGCCGGGCACGCCCACGTGCTCTACCGGGACCGGACGTCGGCGGTGCACCGGCTGCCGCCCGAGGTCAAGATCGCGGCGATGGTGGTCTTCACCCTCGCCGTGGTCGCCACCCCCCGGGAGGCGTTCTGGGCCTTCGGCGGCTACCTCCTGCTCGTGCTGCTGGTGGCGGCGGTGTCCCGGGTCGGGCTGCGCTGGCTGGCCAGCCGGTCGCTGATCGAGCTGCCGTTCGTGGTGTTCGCGTTCGCGCTGCCGTTCCTCGGCACCGGCGAGCAGGTGAGCTGGCTGGGGCTCGAACTCTCCGTCGACGGGCTCTACGGCGGCTGGAACATCCTGGCCAAGGGCACCCTCGGGGTGCTGGCCTCGCTGCTGCTCGCCGGTACCACCACGATGCGGGACCTGATCCTCGGGCTGGACCGGCTGCACTGCCCGCAGATCCTCACCCAGATCGCCACCTTCATGCTGCGCTACCTGGACGTACTGGTCGGCGAGGCGCGGCGGATGCGGGTCGCCCGGATCTCCCGGGGTGACGATCCCCGGTTCCTGTGGCAGTTGCGCGGCTTCGCCGCCGGGGTGGGTGCGCTCTTCCTGCGCGCCTTCGAGCGGGGCGAGCGGGTCTATCTGGCGATGGTCTCCCGGGGCTACCAGGGCCGGATGCCGGGAGTGTGGCTGGCCACGGGCGCGGCCACCACCCGGCACTGGCTGGTGGCGGCGACGGTGCCGCTCGCCGCCACCGGCATCGCCGCCGCCGCAGTCGTGCTGGGATGATCGGGGCCGTGGACACCGCCCCGGCCGCCGACCCGCCGTCCCTGGACGTCCGCGGAGTGCAGTTCAGCTATCCCGACGGTCAGGTCGCGCTGCGCGGTGTCGACCTGACCGTGCCGCGCGGCGAGCGGATCGCCCTGCTCGGCCCGAACGGCGCCGGCAAGACCACCCTGGTGCTGCACCTGAACGGGATCCTCGCCGGTGGTGCCGGCACGGTCACCGTCGGCGGGCTGACCGTGGACCGGGACCGGGCCACCCTGGCCGAGATCCGCCGCCGGGTCGGGATCGTCTTCCAGGACCCCGACGACCAGCTCTTCCTGCCCACCGTCGCCGAGGACGTGGCGTTCGGCCCGGCGAACCTCGGTCTGCGCGGCGCCGAGCTGGCCGAGCGGGTGACCGAGGCGCTGGAGGCGGTCGGGATGGCCGAGCACCGGGACCGGGCGCCCCAGCACCTCTCCTTCGGGCAGCGCCGCCGGGTGGCGGTCGCGACCGTACTGGCCATGCGCCCGGAGATCCTCGTCCTGGACGAGCCCTCCTCCAACCTCGACCCGGCCGCCCGCCGCGAGCTGGCCGGGATCCTGCGCCGGCTGCCGGTGACCCTGCTGATGGTCACCCACGACCTGCCGTACGCGCTGGAGCTCTGTGACCGGTCGGTGATCCTGGACACCGGTCGGATCGTCGCCGACGGGGCGACCGCCGAAATCCTCGCCGACGCCGACCTGCTCGCCCGGCACCGCCTGGAGCTGCCGTACGGGTTCGACCCGGCGGTGGCCGCCCGGCAACTCACCGCCAACGGCCCTACCGCTGCTAGCCGCTGACCGCTGGCTCGTCGGCGCGCCCTGCGTCGGCGCGCCCTGCGTCGGCGCGCCCTGCGTCGGCGCGCCCCGCGTCGGCGGCGGAGCCGGGCTCGCCCGCCGGCAGGGTCACCGACCAGCGGCGGGCCGGCTCCCGACGTGCACCGGTGCCGGTCGGTGCGGGGCCGGCCGACCGGCCGGTGGCGCGCAGCCGCAGCATCCCGGCCACGGCCAGCCCACCGCCGACCGCGATCACCACCGCGACCAGGACCCGGGCCGACTGTGCCGGCCACGGCACCGGGACCACCGAGCGCAGGAAGACCGCCGCGTTGGTCACCCCGGTGAAGAGCGCCAGACAGGTACCGGCGAGCGCCAGCGCGAAGTCGCCGGTCGGTCGCCGGGTCAACGCGTACACCCCGGCGGCCAGTGCCCCCACGCCGGTCAGGGTCGGCCAGAGCTGCCCCGTGACGAGTCCGAGCAGCATCCCGCCGAGCCCGGCGTCGGCGCCCCGGGCCAGCGCGAAGCCCAGCGCCGCCACCCCGCCGACGACCGCGAGTACGGCCAGCCCGACGGTGACCCGGCGGCCCGGTCGGGAGTTCCGGGGCAGCACCCCGAGCGCCCCGATCGCCAGCGCACCGAGCAGGCTGGCGCTCCACCAGGGCAGCGGGTCGGGCGGCGGCAGCCAGTCCAGCGTGCCGCGCAGCTCCACCGGGCGCAGCCCGTCGCGCAGCGGCACCACCCAGTCGCGTACCCGGTGCGGCCGGTCCGGGCCGGCGGCGACCTCGGGCGGTGGCGCCTCCGCCAGCCAGCGGCTGCGCTGGTCGTGCCAGCGGACCACCGGCTCGGTGCCGACCCGCCGCCAGGACGGTGCCCGGGTCGGATCGGCCCCGTCCGGCAGCGCGGTGTCCCCGGCGAGGGTCCGGTTCAGGTACGTCGCCGGGGAGGCGGTGTTCTCGTAGACGCCGTCGGGGCGGATCTCCAGGTACGGCTCCCCGGCGTAGCCCAGCACCTCGACCGTGCGACCCGTCCGGTTCTCCAGTTCGAGTCGCGCCCCGCCCTCCACCACCCGTACCCGCAGCCCCGGCAGCGCCGGACTCACCCCGGTGACCTCGGTGCGGTAGTTGGTGCCGTCCGGGGTGTCGGCGGCGTGTGCGGCGGCCGGCGCGGCGGACCCGAGTACGCCGGCCAGGGCGGCCACCAGGGCGATCCCGATCCGCCGCAGCAGGCCGCTCCGACCGCTGCCGGGGGTGGGGAAGCTCACTTGCCGGCCGCCGCCACCGCCGCGGTGATCGCCTCGGCGCTGGCCTGCACCTGCTTGCCGGCGACGAGCACGGTCGGCGTGCCGGTCACCCCTGCCCGGGCCGCCTCGTCGGTCACGTGCTCGGTCCACTTCTCGAAGGTATTCTCCTCGACGCAGTTGCGGAAACTGTCCCCGGCCAGCCCGATGCTGGTGGCGACCTCGACGAGCTGGTCGTCACTGAGCCCGGCGCCGCCCTCCGGTGGCTGCCGGTCGAAGAGCGCCTTCGCGTACTCCCGGAACTTGCCGCTCTGCGCCGCGCACCCGGAGGCGGCGGACGACCGGGTCGAGTACTCGGTGCTGGAGAAGCGGTTGAGGAACGCCACCGGGTGGTAGGTGACCCGTACCTTGCCCTCGGCGACGAGCTGGTCGAGGGTACCGCCGGCCTGCTGCTCGAAGGTGCGGCAGATCGGGCAGATGAAGTCCTCGTACACGTCGATGTTGACCGGTCCGGAGCCGAGCACGATGCCGGTGCCCTCCGGGTTGGCCCCGCCCGGCGGGGTGAAGTCGCCGGAGTCCTGGCTGGCCGAGACGCCCCAGCCGATCAACCCGGCGATGATCAGCACGACGACCGCGCCGACCGAGGTCCACAGGGTGCGCTTGCGGCGCCGCTCCCGGGCCATCTGCTCGCGTACCACCCGGGCGGGCCGGCGCTGTCCCTTGCGGTTCCGGTCACTCATCGTCGCTCTCCTCCTCGCGGGTGTCCCGACCCAACGCCGCGTCCACCGAGATCGGGGTACGCGGCCAGACCAGCAGGAAGCCGGCGAGCACCAGGAAGCCCACGTCGCGGAGGACCTCTGTGCCGTACGTCGGGTCCTGGCCGGCGGCGAGGTCACCACCGCTGCCGAAACAGCCGCAGTCGATGGAGAGGCCGCGTGCCCAGGCCGAGGCGATCCCGGCGATGAAGATCACAAGGAGTGCCGCGGAGATCCCGGCGGCGAGCCGGGTGGCGAGCCCGACCAGCAGGATCAGTCCCAGGGCCAGCTCCACGAACGGCAGCGCCGCGCCGATCACCACCGCCAGGTCGTACGGGAAGATCTTGTACGCGTTGACCGCCCGGCCGGAGGCCGCGAGGTCACCGACCTTGGACCCGCCCGCGGTGAGCCACACGGCGGCGAGGCCCAGCCGGGCGGCCGTGCCGAGCCACGGGCGGGCGGCCCGCCAGCGGCTGTGGCCCGGTGCCGGGGTGCTTGCTGTGGTCCGCTCAGTCACAGTCATTAGTCGTCTTGGTCGGTGGGAGGGTTTCCGGCTCCGGTGTGGCTTCGGTCATCCGGAGCGCCGTACCGGGTGAGATCACGCTCACCAACGGTAGGGGGCATTACGGTGGCAGGTGGGCATTACCGGGCAGAACCTCCGGCCGTCGGTCGCCCGAGCCCGGTGGCGGAGCCGATTCGTGCGTCGGTGGTGCCTGCCGTCCCCGGGCTGGTCCACCGTCTCTTGGATCGGTGTCGCGGGGTCGGGAACTTTTTCGGGTCCGGCGCCGACTATCGATCCGTGACTTCTGACGGGACCGGGCCTGGGCGCCGGGCAGCCGAGGACTTCTGTGCCGCCCGGCGCGCCGGGCGCCGGCCGGCCTCCGGCGGCCGTTCCCCCGAGCTGGCCGCCGGTGCCCGTCGCCCGGGGCTGGCGGCCGGTGCCCGTCGTCCGCGGGTGGCCGCAGGTGGCCGTCGTCCCGTGTCGGGCGGTGTGACCGAGGGGGGCCGGGCGTGACCCGAGGTCGCGCGGGGCCGGGGTGGTCGGCCACGATGTCGGGCATGATTGCTGCGAATCGTCGATGGTTGGCCCGCGCCGGCGCCAGTCTCGGCCTGCTGCTGGCCGCCCTCGCCCTGCTGCTCGGCCCGGCCGCCCCGGCCAGCGCGCACGCGGTGCTGGTGAGCAGCAGTCCGGCCGCCGACGTGGTGCTGCCCAACTCGCCCGCCGAGGTGGTGCTCACCTTCAGCGAGAGCGTCCGGGAGGTGCCGGACAAGATCCGCATCCTCGGCCCGGACGGCGCCCGGGTGGACCGGGGCGACCCGACCTTCAACGGCGCGGTGGTGACCATCCCGGTCGACGCGTCCGGTGCCCAGGGGACCTACCTGGTCAGCTACCGGGTGATCTCGGCGGACAGCCACCCGGTCGCCGGCGCGTACACCTATTCCGTCGGTGCCCCGTCCACGCCGCCGTCGGACAGTGGCACCGAGGACGTGCACCCGGCGGTGGGCGCGGCGGTACGGGTCTTCAAGTACGTCGGCTACGCCGGCCTGCTGCTGCTGATCGGGCCCGTGATGGTGCTCAGCCTGCTCTGGCCCCGACGGCTCGACCGGCGCGGCCCGGCCCGGCTGATCTGGACCGGCATCGGGCTGATCGTGCTCTCCACCCTCGCCGGGCTCTGGCTCCAGGTGCCGTACACCACCGGTGGCGGGCCGTTCGCGGTCAGCGGCAGCGCACTCGGTGACGTACTCGGCAGCACCTTCGGCGCGGCTCACCTGGTCCGGCTCGGCATCCTGGCCGCGGCGGCGATCCTGCTCCGCCCCGTGATCAGCGGCCGGGCCGGCCGGGGCGACCAGATCCTGCTGACCGTGCTCGGGGTGGCTGGCCTGGGCACCTGGCCGATCGCCGGGCACGGTGCCGCCTCGCCGGTGCCGGCGGTCTCGGTGGTGGTCGACAGCGTCCATCTGGCCGGCATGGCGGTCTGGCTCGGTGGACTGGTCATGCTCGGCGGGTTCCTGCTCCGCCGCGCGAACGACCGGGAACTCGACGCGATCCTGCCGGTCTGGTCCCGCTGGGCGACCGTCGCCGTCTCCGCGCTGCTGCTCGCCGGGGTCGTCCAGGCCCTCATCGAGGTGAGTACGCCGTCCGCGCTGGTGTCGACCACCTACGGCCGCTTGATCATCGCCAAGGTCGTGCTCTTCGCCGCGGTGATCGCGGTGGCCGCGTACTCCCGGCAGTTGGTCCGGCGGCGGCTCCTCGCCGACGGCCCGACCGAGCCGGAGGACGGCTACGCCGACGACGAGCCGGACGGGACCGGCAAGCCGGACCGGATCGACGGCGCGGACGAGCGGGACGAGATCGACGGCGCGGGCGAGCGGGACGAGATCGACGGCGCGGGCGAGCGGGACGAGATCGACGGCGCGGACGAGCGGGAGGACGGCGGGCGAAACGAGCCGGCTGGTTCCGGTTCCCATGGCTCGGGTGGTCGCGACGAGCCGGCCGGAAGGGCGCTGGCCGGCGGTGCGGTCGCGGGCACCGCCACGGCGCTCCTCGCCGACGACCCGGCCCGGCCGGTCGGCTCGGCGCGGCGGATCCGGCGGGCGGTCTGGGTCGAGCTCGCGATCACCGCTGTCGTGCTGGCCCTCTCCGCAGTACTGGTGCAGACCCCGCCGGCCCGGACCGCCGGCGAGTACGGGGATGCCGGCGGTCCCGGCTACTACACCACCACGCTGACCAGCTCGCTCTACTCGTTGCAGGTCGAGGTGGACCCGGCCGGGACCGGCAGCAACTCGGTCCACCTGTACGCGTACACCCCGGACAACAAGCCCCTGCCGGTGGTCGAGTGGCGGGCCACGGCCGCGCTGCCGGACCAGGGTGTCGAACCGATCGAGATTCCCCTGCTGCCGCTCACCGACAACCACGCCACCGGCGAGATCAGCCTGCCGACCGCGGGCAACTGGCAGCTCAGCTTCACGGTCCGGATATCGGACATCGACCAGGCCACGGTGACCAGCACCGTGCCCATCACCTAGAGAGGTACACCATGATCCGTCACCGTCGGGCAGCGCGCGTCGCCGCCCTCGTCGTCGGGGCAGCCGTGATCGGCGTGTTCGGACTGGCCTCGTCGGCGTCCGCGCACGTCACGGTGAATCCGAGGGAGGCGACCCAGGGCGGTTACGGGCGCGTGGCGTTCCGGGTACCGACCGAGAGCGACACCGCGTCGACCGTCAAGCTGGAGGTGACGTTCCCCGACGACGCGCCGCTCGCCTCGGTCTCCACGATGCCGGTGCCCGGCTGGACGGCGGCGGTCGAGAAGCGCAAGGTGAACCCGCCGGTGGAGGTGCACGGCAGCCAGGTCGGCGAGGTGGTTTCCAAGATCACCTGGACGGCGTCGGCGACCGCCGGGATCAAGCCGGGAGAGTTCCAGGAGTTCCCGGTCTCGATGGGGCCGCTGCCCGAGGTCAAGCAGTTGGTGTTCCGGGTACTTCAGCACTACTCGGACGGCAACACGGCACGCTGGATCGAGCCGCCGGCCGCCGACGGCACCGAGCCGGAGAACGACCCCGCCCCGGTGCTGAAGCTGCTTCCGGCCGCCGGGGAGGGCACGCCGGCGAACTCCGGCCCGGCCGTGGTGCAGCAGCAGGAGCCGGCGGCCACGTCGAGCGAGGACGGCGGAGACTCGGCCGCGCTGGGGCTGGGGGGCGCGGGCCTGGTTGCCGGCCTCGCCGGCCTGGCGTTGGGCGGGCTGGCGTTCGCCCGTACCCGACGGCAGGCCGCGCCGCCCGCAGCCTGATCCCGGACGCTCCCGCACCTACCGGTGCTCTCGCTGGCCTGTCGGCAGAACTGCCGACAGGCCAGCGGCGTTTTCGGTTGATAATCCGTGTTGAAGCGATTTCGCTCGGTATGGTCGGCGGGTACTGCGACCCCGCCGCCGGTCGTGTGACGCCGTCGGCGGATACCGCGACCGGAGGGAAAGAATCGGTATGCGCTTCGTGCGGCTGATCGCCGGGATACTCCTGCTCACGATCGGGCTGCCGGTGCTCCTCGTCGGCGGTGCACTGTGGACGCTCTCTGAACAGCGGAGCGGCGACGGGGGCTTCGTCGCCACCCTGGACCGGATCGAAACCGGCGGGCACGCTGTGGTCGTACCCGACCTGGCCGCGATGCTGCGCCGGGACGTGCCCTTCCTGGACAACGGCCGGACCGGGTTGCGGGTCGTCGCCCGTACCGGAGCGGAGCCGGCCTTTCTCGGCCTCGCGCCCACCGCCGAGGTCTCGACCTACCTCGCCAACTCGCCGCACGTGCGGGTCGCCCGGGTCAGCGTGACCAGGGGCAGCCTGCCGGTACGCGTCGACCCGGCCGACGAGCCGGCCACGGCAGCCGCACCCGCACGCCCCGGCGACCAGGGACTGTGGATCCGCAGCGGTCTCGGCACGCTGGACCTGACCGCCGACGACGTACGCGCACCCCGGCTCAGCCTGGTCGTCATGCGCCCTGACGCGGGAGCCGGCGTCGTCGCCGACCTGCGTGCCGAGGTACGCCCCGGCTGGCTCGGTCCGGTCGCCTGGAGTTCGTTGGCCGTCGGCGGCCTGTTGGTGCTCTTCGGCGTCGTGTTGCTGGCCCGGCCGGTTCGTCCCCGCGAGGTGGTCTTCGTCGTCGAACCGAGCCAGGTGCCGGTGCTCGCCGCCAGGTTCGGTATCGCCACCCTGGACGAGGTCGGAGCCTCCTCGGACCGTCCCGCCAGGACGCCGGAGCGGCGGGCGGACCTGCCGGGTCGGGCCGGGGGGCCGCCGGACCGACCAGCGGGCCTGCCGGCTCAGCCTGGGAACCCGCCGGGCCGTGCCGGGCTCGGTGAGTCTGCGCCGCTGCCCGGCGCGATCGGTGCGCCGGTGCGGGAGGCTGCCGTGTCGCCGACCGGTGCGGCGTCGACCAGGGGCGCGTCGACCGACCTGGCATCGACCGGAGTGGTGCCGGGCGTGGTGGCGTCGACTGGTGTCGCGTCGACCGGCGTGGCGTCGACTGATGTCGTGTCGACCGGGACGGCGTCGACTGATGTCGTGTCGACCGGGATGGCGCCGGGCAGGGTGGTGCCGGGCAGGGTCGTGCCGCCGGGCCGGCGGGTGCCGTCCAGCCGGCCGGCGACGCTGGCGGACGTGCTGACCCCGGCGGGCGGCACCGGAGCGGTGCGATCCGGCCCTGAGCCTTCTGCGCGGCTGTGCTGGCCGCCGCTGAACCCGGCTGCCGGTGCCTCGACCGGCGCCGCGACGGTACCCGCCGCCGAGGGTGCGGTCCCGGCCTCGGCTGGCTCTCCCGGGTCGCCCGGCGCGGTCAGACCGCCGGGCGCGGCCGGATCGACAGGCTCGGTGGCAGCGGTGCGGTCGGCCCGTGCTCCCGCACCGGCACCCGCGCCCGCGCCGGTACCAGCGCCACCACCCGCGCCGGTGCCGGCACCTTCGCCGACGCCGCCGTTGCCAGCCCCGGCACCGCCGATGCCGGCGCCGCCGAGGCCCGTACCCGTTCCGGCGGCCGACGTCACCCCGGGACCGACCAGCGCCCCGACGACGGCGCGGACGGCCGGACCCGCGTCAGGCGCCGAGTCGACAGCCGCGGCAGCCTCCTCGGCCGAGGACGGACCGGTTCGGCAGATCCCGCTGCGTCCGGCGACTCCGGGAACGGCGGCGTACGGCGCCGGGCAGCCGCGTACGGGGCGTGGTGCACTGAACCGGCCGAGGGGCTACGAGCCGGCGACCAGGTCCGCGGCGATGGACGCTCCGGCGGGGCGGCACAGTGGCAGCGCCGCTCCTGGGTACCCGCGTGTGCCGGGTCAGGAGGAGGAGCCGGCCGGGCGAGGGGGCGACATCAGGCGGCCCAGCCCGAGTCCAAGGCCCCGCTGACCTCGGCTGCCGGCGCATCCGCCCTCGGGGCGAAACCGGTCTGGGGCGTCGGGCTCGTGGCGCCCGACGGGGCGTCGGGCTCGTGTCGCCCGACCAGCCGGAGCCGACGGAGTCGAGGTCCGTTGCGAGGGGGAAACGGATGGCGGGTGGCCCCCCGCGCTGCCGACACGGGGGGCCACCTTCACCGGGGGATCGGTGTACCGAAGGGACGTTTCAGATGTTGTCGTTAGATTAGCGGCATCGAGACGTACTAGATAGATCTGTCCATTTGGTGCAACTTCTGCTATTGCTGGATACTTGGTTCGTGTTTCGGGGTGCCGCCGCCGCCCGTACCCGTCCCTGGCGACTCCCGGCGGGTCGGCAGCACGACGAGCAGCACCAGCGCGAAGAGCACGTAGAGGTTGCGCAGCAGGAACTCACCGGGGGCGTTGGTCCGGTCGAAGGCGCGTCCCCAGTCGTAGTACGAGACCACCCCGTACACGATCACGGCGGTGACCAGCGCGGCGAGCGCCAGCAGTGCCGCCCTGCGGCGGCGCCCGGCCCGGCCGGCGGCCGGATCGGGGGGCCGTAGTCCGACGTCCAGCAGCACCAGCACCGCCGGGATGAACCAGTACGCGTGATGGGTCCAGGTGATCGGGCTCACCAGCACCGCGACCAGCCCGGTCAGGGTCAGCCCGGTGACCTCGTCACCGGCTCGGGCGGCCCGGGTGGCCCGCCACAGCCCGTACGCCGCCACGGCGACCACCAGCACCAGCCAGAGCGCCTGGCTGGGTTTTCCGGGGGTGGTGAACCGGCTGAGTAGCCCGAAGAGCGACTGGTTGCCGGTGTAGTCGGGCCGGCCGACCCGGTCGGTCAGCCAGAGTTCGTGGGTCCAGAACCGCCAGGAGTCGCTCGGGGCGATCGCCGCCGCCAGCAGCGTCGCGCCGGCCGCCGTCGCGGAGGAGACCAGCGCCGCCCGCCACCGCCGGGTGGCGAGCAGATAGACGATGAAGATCCCCGGATAGAGCTTGAGCGCCGTCGCCAGCCCGATCCCGACGCCGGCCCAGCGCGAGTTCCGGGGTACGGCGAAGAGCAGGTCGGCCAGGACCAGCACCACGAGCAGCATGTTGATCTGACCGAAGACGATGGTCTCCCGGGTGCTCTCCACGGCGAAGGCGAGCGGTACGGCGAGTCCCGCCGCGAACCACCGGGGTACCCCGTGCCGGTCGGCGATCGACGAGACGAGCCACCAGGTGGTCACCAGCAGGGCCAGTACGGTCAGCGCGGTGAAGACGACGACGGTGACCCCGATCCGCAACCCGGCGAAGGGGCGCAGCAGCAGGGCGGTGAAGGGCGGGTAGGTGAAGTACAACTTGCCCTGCAACCCGTCCGCCTGCACGTAGTCGTAGAGCGGGTTTCCGTCCGCCCACCACCGCATCGCACTCATGTAGATCTTGAGGTCGTAGAAGTCGTGCGGGTTGCTGGCCAGATAGAGCAGCGGCACCGCCGCGGCGACCAGCACCACGATGATGATCTGGCGTGCGGTGCGGCCGCCGGGATCGTCCTCGTCGGTGGCGGATGGCGCGGGGGGATCGGCTGGCACGGGAAAACCCTAGCGGGCCGTTCTGTCCACAGCGTTGAGGCGCGGGTCCCGGGGCTACGCGTAGTCTGATCGTCGTGGCTGATCTTCTCGTCTGGGTCGACTGTGAGATGACCGGGCTCGACCTCGGCAAGGATGCCTTGATCGAGGTCGCCGCGCTGGTCACCGACCGTGACCTCAACGTGCTCGGCGAAGGTGTGGACGTGGTGATCCACGCCGACGAGCAGGCGCTGGCCGGGATGCCGGAGATTGTGCGGGCGATGCACGAGCGCTCGGGCCTGACCGAGGAGGCCCGCCGCTCGACGGTCAGCCTGCGCGAGGCCGAGGACCTGGTGTTGGAGTACGTCACCTCGTTGGTCAAGGACCCGCGTACGGCACCGCTCTGCGGCAACTCGATCGCCACGGACCGCGGCTTCCTGGCCCGTGACATGCCGCGACTCGACGCCCACCTGCACTACCGCATGATCGACGTCTCGTCGATCAAGGAGCTGTGCCGTCGCTGGTACCCCCGGGTCTACTTCGGCCAGCCGGCGAAGGGGCTGGCTCACCGGGCCCTGGCCGACGTGCGGGAGAGCATCCGGGAACTGGAGTACTACCGGCGGACGGTCTTCGTGCCGCTGCCGGGGCCGGACGTGGACACCGCCAAGGCCATCGCCGCCGAACTCTGACGGCCTCGGCGGAGCGGCCGCGCCGCCGACCGATCAGGGTGCAACCCGGTCGACGGCGGGGGGAGAGGTGTGGCTATCATTGGTCGTCGCCCCGCCGGGTCCGCTGATCCGGTGGTCGCGGATGTTCCTGATCAAACTGAACATGGTGGCTGTAGCTCAGTTGGCAGAGCACCGGGTTGTGGTCCCGGGTGTCGTGGGTTCAAATCCCATCAGTCACCCCACTTGTGGATCTCCTCCACTGCTGGTCAGGCCCCTCATGGCAGGGGGCCTTGATCGTTTCAGGGGCCGGGTGGGGGAGATCACGGAACGCCCCCGCCCTCTCCGGAAGGTTCCGAGGAGGAGCGGGGGCGATGCCCGTACGGGGTCGCCGCCGGCTCAGCCCGTGGTGGTGCCGGCGGCGGTCGGCTCGGTGGTCGGTACGGTCGCCGTCTCGCCGACCGGAATCGCACTGCCCTTGACGTACTGGTCCCAGCTCATGTTCCAGTCGGTCCAGCCGTTGCCGTTCTCCAGCTTGCGTTCGGTGCCCTTGACCACGATCGGGTCGCCGATCCGGGTCTGGTTGAACAGCCAGCTCGCGTTGGCGGTGGACATGTTGACGCAGCCGTGCGACACGTTCGTACGCCCCTGCGAGGCGACGGACCAGGGCGCGGCGTGGATGAACTCGCCGCCCCAGGTGAGGCGCTGGGCGTACTCGATGTCGGTGACGTAGCGGTTGGCCGGGTTCGGGTCGTCGCGGGTGTCGAAGACGGTCTTCTTCAGCTTCTCGATGACCACCATGGTCCCGCTGGAGGACGGGGTGCTCCTCTTGCCGAGGCTGATCGGAATGGTCTTGATGACCTTGCCGTCCTTCTTGACCGTCATCTTCTTGGTCTTGTTGTCGACGGTCATCACCACCGCTGGCCCGGTCTTGAGGTCGACGGTCAGGTCGGCCCGGCCGTACCATCCGCCGCCCATCGGCAGCCCACCGGCCTGGATCTTGTAGAAGATCTTGGTATTGGCCTTCCAGTACGTCTTCGGGCGGTAGCGCACCTCGGTCGGGCTCACCCAGTGCCAGATCCCCTCCTGGGCCGGGGTGGCCCGGACGGTCATCCGGCGCTGCACGTCGTCCCGGTAGTCCTCCGGCACGGCCCGGCTGAACTTGACGATCAACGGCATGCCGACCCCGACCGTCTGGCCGTCGCCGAGGAAGCTGGTCACCCGGATCTGCTTGCTGGGCTTGGCCATGGTGGTGAAGGTGCTGGTCGTGGTCGCGGGCTTGCCGTCGTCGCCGGTCGCGGTCACGGTCGCCGTGTACGTCGTACCGTATTCGAGCGCCTTCTCCGGCAGCCACGTCCCGGTGCCGGTGAGCGCGCCCTTGACGCTCTCACCGGCCGCGTTCTTGACCTCGACGGTGGTCTCGACGGCATCCTTGCTGCTGAAGGCGATCTCCGCGGAGGCGGGTACGTCCTTGGCGTCCGCCGCCGGCGTGGTGATCGCGGCGGAGGCCTTCGGCTTCTGCTCGGCCTCGCTGCCGCCCTGGAACGACGGCCCGGCGCCCTTGTCGCCGTCGCCGGTGCAGGCGGTCGCGGTGACCGCCAAGGCGCCGGCGATCAGGACCGAGGCGAGGGCCCGGAGCGGCGCGGGCCGTCCCCGCGTCGCCAGACCCCGGTCGGAGGTACGACGGGTCAACTGATCTCGGCCTGGTCGCATGATCCCCTCACACTGCTGTTTTCCACAGCTGTACCCACTCGGTCCCCACAGTCATCCTCTCCCAATGACGTCTGTGAGCAAGCTTTCGTTTCCTGCCGTGCCGTAGAACACCATCGGATGGGGTCGATTTAGCCGGTTAGAGCCTCAAATGCCGATGGGGCGTCCTCGATCCGTCCCGTCAGGCGCCGAGGTCGGCGGGGACCGGCAGGGCGCTGCCCTTGACGTACTCCTTCCAGGGCAGGTTCCAGGCGGTCCAGCCGTTGCCGGAGACCAGCTTCCGCTCGGTGCCGGTGATCGTCACCGGGTCGCCGGGCTTGGTCTTCTCGAAGAGCCAGCGGGCGTTCGCGGTGGAGACGTTGACGCAGCCGTGCGAGACGTTGCGCCGCCCCTGGTCACCGACCGACCACGGGGCGGCGTGGATGTACTCCCCACCCCAGGTCAGGCGCTGGGCGAAGTCGATGTCGGTCACGTACCGGTTGGCCGGGTCCGGGTCGTCGCGGGTGTCGAAGACCGTGGTCTCCTTCTTCTCCATCACCACCATCGTGCCGCTCGACGACGGGGTGCTCTTCTTGCCGAGGCTCACCGGGATGGTCCGGACCAGTTTGCCGCCCTCGAAGACGGTCATCTTCTTGGTCTTGTTGTCGACCTTCATCTCGAACTTGCTGCCGATTTTGGCGGTCGCCTTGCGGTCGACGTTGCCGTACCGGCCGTTGCTCAGCGGGATGCCCTCCAGCCCGATCCGCACGCTGAGCGTGGTCCCGGGCTGCCAGTACTCCGGGGCCCGGTAGTAGGCCTGGGTGCCGTTGGAGACCCAGTGCCAGGCGCCGGGCTGCGGCGGGTCGGAGTCGACGAACATCCGCCGCTGCACCCTGGCCCGGTCCTTCTTGGCGATCCCCGGCGAGAACTCCACCACCACCGGCATGGCGACGCCGTAGGTCTTGTCGTCGAAGAGGTAGAGGCCGGAGCCGATCACCGACCTCGGCTTCGCCATGGTGGTGAACGAGGTGGTCCTGGTCTCCGTCTGCCCGGACGCGGAGGTCGCGGTGACCTGCGCGGTGTAGGTCTTGGCGTACTTCAGCGGCGCCGCCGGTACCCAGGACGAGCCGTCCGGCCGCATCGCGCCGCTGACCGCACCCCCACCGGCGACGGTCAGGCTGACGCTGCTGATCTTGCCGCCCTTGACGCTGGTGCCGATCTCGACGCTCACCGGCTGCTTCTTGGCGCCGTTGGCCGGGGTGACCGCGAATTCGAGCGGC
Source organism: Plantactinospora sp. DSM 117369 (assembly GCF_053764795.1). Classification (NCBI taxonomy): domain Bacteria; kingdom Bacillati; phylum Actinomycetota; class Actinomycetes; order Micromonosporales; family Micromonosporaceae; genus Plantactinospora; species Plantactinospora sp. DSM 117369. Next base: position 1,586,730 of record NZ_CM132446.1, read on the forward strand.
TCGGCGGATGGTGTCGGGGTCGTACTCGCTCCCGCCGCCGCGCCGTTACCGCTGACGAACTGCGGCTTCTCGTCCCCGTCGCCGCCACACGCCGCCGTACCCAGCGGCGTGGCGACCGCCAGAGCGATGATCATCGCCCAGTTGCGCGTGCTCCTGCCCATCCCCACCTCGGTCCACTCGAATCCCGGGAGACATCGTGCACTATCGGGGCCACAGTTTTAGCCCCGGACGCCGAAACTTATGGGTGTAATGCCCGTTTTGCCGTCTGTGCTGGCCGGTCGCGACCGGGAGGGGAACTGGTTGGAACCCCCTCGTCGGGCCGTGTTAAGGTTTCTCCCGTTGTCAGCGAGCGCCGCTAGCTCAACTGGCAGAGCAGCGGACTCTTAATCCGCGGGTTCGGGGTTCGAGTCCCTGGCGGCGCACCAGGCATGACCAGCGCGTTCTCTCCAAGCGAGAGGACGCGCTTCGTCATTTTCGAGCCAGGGGAGCCCGAAGGGAGACCATCCGTCCCCGTAGCCATCCCGTCACTGACCGGTGGGATGGCGCGCGGCACCATCGCGGCGGTCTTCTCGGCTGCCTCGCGGGCCAGCCGAGGTGAGACGCTGGTGTAGGTATCGCGGGTGAGAGTGCTGGAGGAGTGGCCCAACTCCTCCTGGACGACCTTGATGTCGACGCCGCCGTCCAGGGCCAGGGTGGCGGACCCGTGTCGGAGGTCGTGCAGGCGGATCGGCGGCAGCCCGGAGGCGGCGACCAACTCGTTGAAATGTTTGGTGACGTCGGCGGGATGCAGGGCGCTGCCGTCCTCCCGGGTGAAGATGCGTCCCGAGTTGATCCACGTCTCGCCCCAGGCCAGACGCTCGGCGACCTGGCGCCTACGCCACACCTCAAGGACCTTGAACGTCGCGTCGTCGAGGGTGAGTTCGCGTCCACCGGCTTCGCTCTTCGGAGAGTCTGGCACGACCTCCCAACCGACCTGCACGAGCTGTTCGCTGATCGTGAGTGTGCGTGCACCCTTGTGCAGGTCCACCCAGCGGCAGCCGCACGCCTCGCCGCGGCGGGGGCCGCGATAGGCGATCAGGTGGTAGAGCGCGTAGAGGCGCTCGTTGTGGATGAGGTCGAGAAAGAAGCCGGTCTGGGCGGCGGTCCAGACCATCACCGGCGAGGGTCGCTCGGTCGCGTCCAACCGGTCGATCTCCACGAGTAGCCGGTGGATGGCTGAGGCGTCGCGTCGTTCACTGGCTGCCTCGAGTTCAAGGGCTATCTCGGAGCGGTGCGACCGGTTCTCCTTCCATGCCTCGACGCGCTCGTCGGTCCACATCAGGGCCTTCGGACGCTTGCCCGACTCGAGTTCGACGAGCTTTGCCGGGTTGAGGGTGATCATCTGCTTCCTGATGCAGTGGTTGATGGCGGCCCGGAGGGTTGCCCTGATCCGCTGCTTCGTTGCGGCGCCGACGATCCGCCGTCCTCGCACCTTCCTTCGTTGCTCGGGGTCGCCCGAGACTCGTGCTGCTCGGATGAACTCGCTTTCGGCGTCGATGGCGTCGAACATCGTGGAGATGTGTACTCGCCGGAGCCGGTCGATCGGCAGGTGCCCGAGGTGGGGCTTGAGGTAGAGGCGGATGTGGCCCTCGTATGACCGGCGGGTGCCCTTGGTGATCTTGCGCCGACCAGTCAGCCACTCGTCGAGGCATTGTCCGACCAGCATGTCCCCGTTGATGATCTGCCCGGACTGGTAGCGCTTGCGGGTCTCGTCGTAGTTAGGCAGGGGCTGTTTCTTTTCGAAGGCTCGCTCGATGGCGTCGAGGATGTCGCGTCGAGCCTGGTCGCCTGTCATGCCGGCGTCGGGGATGGCCATCAGCAGTTCGACCTGCTGGCGAACGTTCTCGGCTGCGGTCTGTGTGGCGTAGCCGCCTCGCTTCATGACCTTCCGTTGGGCTCCGTGGACAACCGGAAGCTCGGTTCGGAAGTACCACTGGCCATGTCGGGGGTTCCAGGCCCCGTCCTTGCGGCGTAGGGAGGCGCAGGATGCGCCTAGCTCGCGGCCACCCTCTCCTCGGCATCGGCATCTCTTGTACGTGGAGCCGCTCACGACTTGCTCCTTCCAGCTTGTGCGGCCCTGGTGGAGGCTAGTTGATCTAGGTACCTAAAAAAGGTACCAGACGTGATGTGGAGAGGCCGCCAGGCGAACTGGGGGGCAAGTTGTTGGGATCGCGGGCGCGTATGGCAAGGTCCACCTGTCGAAGTCGCCAGTTACGAGGAGTTCCGATGTCGCGACGTTCGGTGGATCCTGCGCTTCCTCCGCTGCCAGAGCGGCCAAAGCGAGATCAGCAGGTAAAGATCAGACTGACCGAGAGCGAGGTCAGGCAGTTGCGAGAGTTGCGTCCGGATCTCGCGGTGTCTGCTGTGGTTTCGAATCTTGTTGCTGACGTTTTGGCTGGAAAGTATCGTCCTAATTGGGCTACTGAACCTAGCCCACACTCCGGAGAGTTGACGCCTGGAGATTCCGTAGAATTGGGTCGTTAGATGCAAGACACTCATGCCCCTTCGCTCCTGTGCGCGCAACTATCTGTGTCACAATAATCTGAACAACCCCATCACCGTCTTGGGCGCTGTCCACCAGGCTATCTTGATCCTTCGTTGTCTGCTGGGAACGAGCGCAGGTAGGCAACAGTAGTCGCGTGACTGGACCGATTCCGCATTTTTTAATACCAACCACGTCATTCGTGTCGAGGGATTCCGAAGTTCAAATGTCCGTCGAACAACCGTCCTGCCCTGCGGATATGGGAGACCTTGGACCGTCTAGCCTCCGTCTTTCATTAAGCGGTGGTGCTTGGTGCGGTGATTGATCGTGGTGGTTCGGGATTGGTGATGGTGGCTGTGGGCAGGCGGTGTCGCCCGGCCGCGGGCCGGGTTGCTCCGTAAGTCCTGGTCGCTGGTGCCGCGGATTTCGTTGTCAGGTAACGGGTTCGGGTAGTTCGCTGAGCCGGTGGAAGGCCCGGATGAGGTGTTCGGTCCAGGGCCATCCTTCGGCGATGCGCAGGGTGGTGGTCCGGGCGGTGCGGCTGATCTTCGCCGCGACGTGCAGCAGCCGGTAGCGCAGTTTCTTCGGCTCGGCCAGAGCGATGGGCCCGTCGAGCAGGAGGTGCCGGGTCCAGGCGAGCAGGTCGATGCCGGTCAGGGCGAGTTCGAGCCAGGCCTGGTTGATCGCGAACTGCCGGGACGGGAACCGGCCGAACCCGGTGGTCTTGCCACAGCGGATGCGGTCCTCGACCCGGGCGTGCGCGCGGTGGCGGACCTCCAGGAACTGGATCGACAGGCCGCTGCCGTGTGGTGTGTCGGTGGCGAAGACCTGGTGCCGCATGCCGTTGACCTGGTCGAATAGCGACAGCTGCGCGCCGGGGTGCGGGACCTCGCGTCGGCAGATCAGCCTCGTACCGGACGGGAATCCGGCCAGCACGGCAGGGTCGATCAGGTCAGTCAGCTCCGTGACCTGCGCCGCGTCGCGCAGGCTGCCATCGCCGTCCAGAGCGGGGATCCAGACCCGGGCGGCAGTGACCGCCGCCCGGACCGGCTCGCCGATCGCGACACCGACGGAGAACTCGGTGTCCAGGCCATGCTCACGCAGCCTGCGGATGTGGGCCAGGAACGCGTGGCTGCTGCCCGCTGAATCGGAGCGGATGAGGATCGGATTGCCGTAACGATGCTGCTCGGGGATCTGCGTGAGGGCGTGGTCGAGGACGGTGACGTGATCGGCGGCGGTGTTAGATCCGGCGTTGCCCGGCCGCAGCAGGCCGGCCAAAGCCTCCCCGGTCGCGTCGAGGAAACACAGCAGCGGATGGAAACCGAACGTGTGTTTCCAGGTCGGCGCCGCCGCTTCTTTCTCCGAATGCGACAGCACGATCGTCGCGTCGATGTCCAGGACGAACCCCGGCAACACCCGGCCCAGGATCGTCGTTGCCGGCAGCGACCGGCGGGTCTCGGCCAGTTGGGCCCAGGCCAGTTCCCGGGCGGCGGCGCGAGCGGCCCGCAGCCGCCGCAGGGCCGACTCGTCGATGCCGTCGAGGACCCGCCACGCGGTCGCGTCCGAGGCCACCGGCCCGAACAGGCCCGGCTGCTGCCGCAACACCGCCAGGTCCGCGATCGCCTCGCCGCCGTCGGCCAGCAACACCGCCAGATCGACCGCGACCCGGCCCGGCTTATGCACCGACCGGCGCACCCGGTCCAACCCCAACGCCTGAACGAAACCGCTGCTCAAACCGGTCTTGTCAGCCAGATCAGCGAGCAGCCGAGTGCCGGCATGACCGACCACACCCCGAGCCCCACCAGTGACGACAACCTTCGGACGCGTGCCGGTACCCTGCACCCTGGAAGTGCCTTCCGAGACGGACAGATGGAACCCTAGACAAGTCCCATCGTTCCAGATCAGAAGGCACTTTCGCGTTCCCGGCCACCGCCACCGTCCGCCCTTACTGAAGGACCGAGGCTAGGTTGTTGTGTAGGGACGTTGTCAGCGGCGTAGGGCTGTCGAAATCGTTGCCTGAGTCCGGCTCACGGCTTTACTAACTTCAGGGTTGCGGCTAGTTTCTGTGCAAGTTCGCACCGACCTGCCTCCGGAAGATGTTGGCTGCGGCATGGGCAACCGAATTTTCTGTTGTCAATGAGCTCAATCGCGCGTTCAAGACCTATTCGACTGTAAGCCACTGTTGGGCCGTCGACGGAGGCCCAGGAGGCGTCCTCACCTTCGCGGAGTGCGGCCCCAAGTCCGGCGATAGCGTCGGCGGTGTCGGTGAGTATGCCTAAGGTATCGGCGGGTGCTGTCTCGATGTGATCGGTGGCCAATTTGACCACCATGCCGAGTGCGGATACCACGTCGCCGACATGTTTCGTGAGCAATCTCATAGGTTCAGTTTCATCAATCGTCTGCCGGTACTGCGCAGAAGCATTTGCCAGGACTCCGGCGAAGGCAACGACCTCCTCGGTCCGTAAGTAGCGGTAGAGAATCGTTTGCTGCGTAACGCCGAGGCGGTTGGCACACATGGCCAGATGCTCTGCTAGAGTATCTGTGGCCTCCGCTGAATTCATGATTAACCCGCGGACTGCGGCTTCATCTCGTAACAGGATGGCGCGCTTGCGGAACTCCTTGTTGTTGCGAATATCGGGCACGGTTGCCTCCCTCTTGCTTGCCGCTTTTGTTTAGCATGCCCAATATCTTAGGAAAGCTCTAGGTGCCTGCTAGTGATCCGCTCCGGTTTCAGGTTCTGCCCGGTCGATGAATCATCTTCTGGAGACCTCGCCACATCTCGACCTCCGACACACGAAGATCCTCAATCCACCGCAAAATCTGGCCGACCACGGCGCATGAAGCAGTGTTGACGAGCGAACGCGGTGGAGCAGTTCAGTAGCTCGCTGGGCTCATAACCCAGAGGTCGCAGGTTCAAATCCTGTCCCCGGTACAAGTGAAAGCGCAGGTCACAGCTGTCGGCTCCGCCCTGAAGAACATGGCCGGGATTTCTAATCTCCTTCCGGACATAGTCCGGGCAGACGAACCACGAGGCGACAGGGGGAGCAGACGGTTGGCCTTCGCTGTACCGGTCATCGAAGCGACGTCCAGCCTTGACTGTGTCACGGGAAGCTGGTGATCTGTCCAGGGTCACTTAAGTTCAAGGACATCTACTCCAGGTCGACAGCAGCCCAAGTCTGCCGGTCCATGTCGTGGCCGGCTGTATTGTGGTGATTACGCACCGAGCCCCTGAGGCTCGCTCCCGTACATTATAGGGCCACCATCCACCTGGCCGTCATCAATGAATGGCTGTAACCGACCTCGACGGACGCCCTTATATGACCGTTGTGGCTGCCCTATTGTCCTTGGCTGTCGCTGGCGTCCAAGTGCTATCAATGGTCGGCTCGTCCGTGCACGCCGCTTGCGCGAGCTCGCCTAATGTGAGACCGACGGCGTGCGCGATGGAGTGCAGAACCCCGATACTGCTGTTAGCTTGACCTTGTTCGATCTCGACCAACATCCGGCGGGACACTCCGCCGCGCTCCGCGAGCCCTTTGAGGGTGAGGTCGACGGCCTGTCGGGCTCTTGCAACGGCATGACCGAGGGCCGCAAGATCCACGGCTGGCGGGGCCTCGGTCAAAGGCTTCAGGCAAGTCGCTGCGAATCCACTTGTCAGTGCAAGATATTCCCCTAAGTGCAGGATCCTGCACTGCGGTCGCTCGTTGAGAAGAGAGGGTTGTGCTGGTGCGTGACACTCATGCGCCGACAGTGACCCCCGCACCTGGTTGCAGGGACGACGCTTCGCCTAGTCGCTCACTTGTCGCTGTTGTGGGACGAACTGTCGGTGCTGTCCAGGTTCAGGGTTCGACCCGATGGCAATGTGTAGATCGATCTTCGCGACCCGCTGATGAATAGATGACCTGCGGTACGCCCGGGAGTGCGACATGAGTGACAAAGCCAGGTCCAGGAGAGTGTGGACTGTAAGCGATGTGCGTGCCCTTGGGACGGTAACGGACGTCGTGACGGCGGCTTCGATTCTTGGGATAGGAAGAACCAAGGCTTACGAACTCGCTCAGGAGGGGCATTTTCCGGTACCGATTCTTCGCATTGGTAGGCGGTACATCGTTCCTGTCGCCGCAATTACTGAACTTCTAGGAGGGTGCTAGCCTCGGCCCTTCATTGAGGGCTCGCCTGGCTGCGGGTCGTGAGTGAGGAAGCGCCTTCCGATCCGAGAAGATTCGGCTTGTCGAAGGCTTGATCATTCCGTCGAGAAAGGCACTTGCCAGATGAAGGCTACCGGAGCGCGGCCAGGGGTCGTGGTGAGCGCCGATGGGCGCGGCGTGGTCGGCCACGCCGGTGTCCGGCTGTTGACGGACAGCGCCGATGTAACCCGACTTGGCTCATTTAGTGCGTGCCGTGGATGACGTCGAGCGCGGCGCGGAGTTCGTCGGGTAGGGGGTCGGCGGCGGTGATGCTGTGGTCGCCGGCCTGGATCGTGATCGTCCGGTAGCGGCGGGCGGTGGTGACGAACCGTTTGATGCTCCAGCCGGTGGTGTTCTCGATCCAGCGGGACACGGCCAGGGCGGCGAACACGATGGTCAGGTGCGCTTCGATCGATTCGCTGGTGTGGTGGTAGATCGGCCGGGCGGCCAGGTCGGTCTTGGACATTCGGAAGGACTTCTCGACCTGCAACAGTCGGCTGTAGGCGCCGATGACCTGCTCGGGGTCGGGGTTGGGCAGGTTGGTGACGTAGTCCTTGATCCCGGCCAGGGCCCGGTTCTTGACCTCCAAGGCCCGGTTCACGCTCTTGACCGCGCCGGTCAGGCGCACGTACCGGTTCCGCTTGACCGCTGTCCGGCCTGCGACCGCGTTTTCGGCCTTGGTGATCTGCTGGTCGATTCCGCGCAGGGTGCGGCGGGCCCGGTCAGCCCGGTACTGGTAGTAGATCGTGTGGTCGCGGCGGTTGTCGCCGGGGCCGGCGGGCCAGGGCTGGACGAACACGTGCCCGTCTGGGATCTCGGCATCGGGGTGGGCGTTGCGCCACTCTGTGACGACGTAGGGCACGTCGGGGACGCGGGCGCCGAGGATAAACGACAACCCGGCGGCTTCGATCGCGCGTTTGTTCGCCTCCGACATCATCCCCGCGTCGGCCACGACCGTGACATTCGACAGGTGGTGCGCGTTCAGGAAGGCCCGTAGGACCGGCAGCATGGTGGTGGTCTCGGCCCGGTTGCCCTCGAACGCGTGCACCATCAACGGGAACCCCGACCCGTCGGGGAGCAGCCCGACGGTGATCTGCGGCTCCAGCCGGCGTTCCTTGGAGAACCCGGGCTCGCGGAACCCGTCACCCTCGTCGGTCTCGAAGTACAGCGTTGTGACGTCGTAGAGCAGCAACGTCGCCAGCCCCAAGCTGACGTGCGCGGCGCAGGCGCGGACCAGCCGGGCCCGCCATGGGCCACCGGCCGGATCGAACGTCGGCTCAGCGTCGCCCTCGACCGGCACACCCTCGGTCTTCCCACCGGCCGCGGAAGCCTTGCCTCCCGTGGCATACACCCCCAGCCGCCGCTTGATCGTCGCGTACGACGGCGCCCACGCGCCGGCCTCGTCCAGCACCCGCACCGAGTCGAGCTTGCTGGTCGGCTCGATGATCCTGGCCAGGACCAACGCCTTGAACACCTCGTCCCGCTCGGCAGCCGCAGCGAACCCCAGCGTGTCGTATCCGCGGCCCAACGCGTCCAGCAGGTGCCCCGCACGCGTGGACGTGATCGGCAACGGACCGCCTCCGTTGCCGGACCGTCCGGCAGACGCAGATCCAACTCGCCCTGCCCCACGGCCAGCCGCTGCCGCGCCACCGCCTTGAGCAGCTCCAGGTCCGCATCCGTGTACGCAGATCCGACGTGCTCGATGTCCCGCGAACCCCGCCGCTGGGAATGCACGATCTGCACCGCCCGCGCCCCGGACGCCGTCTTCACCATCCGCACGTACGCCACGACCGACACCATAGAACCCGACCCGTTTAGTGCGTGCCTCCCGACACAACACCCCAGGTCACACCCCCACAGACCCCCGAATCAGCCAACCGTGAGTCAAGTCGGGTTAGTGCGTGACTTTGCGGCGTGGATCCTCGAGGATGGCCTGCTTCTCGGCGGGGATGGCGGGGCGAAGGTCTGTGTCGTGTCATTGATCGCGATGGTCGCCGAGCGCAGCGGCCGCGGCTGCTTGATGACGTTGCGGATCGCCAGCTGAGTCGGCAACCGAGACCTCGCCGCCGACGCTGGTGGCTCGCTGCAAGGATGGTGGCCATGGCGAGCTTCCACGCGCGGTACGTGTCCGGTGATCCCGACGACGTATGGCGCGACCTGCGCGGTCTTGGCCTACGGGTCTTCGACGCCCCGTACCGCGAGGACGCCGAGGCGGTGGCGCGCGAGTTCGCCGACCGTGCCCGCAGGAACGTCGAGACGCTCGTTGAGCGGCTGCAGGCGCGGGGCTTCCGTGCGGAGGAGAACGACGACGAGGGGACGCCGTGTCGCGCCCACGTTCCCCCGTCGCCGGGCGCGCCCGCGCTGGCCGACTGGCTGGAGGTGACGTTCGCGCCGTTCCCGATGACGATCAGCGCGTGGATCCGGCAGGTGGGCGATGTGTGGCTCGTCGGGGAATTGCCGGGTTGGCCGGCCAGCGTGCTCGCGGACCCGTTGGTGGTGCAGCTCGAGTGGGCCGAGCGGGGCGGCTCGCGCTCCTACTACGAGGCCGAGCACGCCGCGTACCTCAGGGACACCGCGCGCCGGGACGCCGGCATCCCGTTCCAGCTCGACTACGCGCCCGACGAGCTCCACAAGGCGAACATCAGCGGCGACGCGCCCTACGGCATCGACCTGCCCGGCCCCGGAATCGACGGGAAGGTGGGGCCCGCGATCTGGTTCGTCGACGATCTCAACACTGCGTTCGCGGCCGGCGGCTTTCCCGGTGCGCTGTGGGACGAGGGCTACCAGGAGCCGCCCGCCGGATTGCGTGAGTCGCTCGCCGCGGGGCTGCTGCGGCTCTGAGGCCGCCAGACGGCTGGCCGGTCAGACCCAGTTGACTCATTCGGTTAGTGCGTGAAAACAGCCCCACCTGCAGGCATCACCGCAGGTGAACGCGACGCGGGCCTCACGAGCGCGGCACAGTGAGCCAACTCAGGAGGGCTCGCCTGGCTGCGGGTCGTGAGTGAGGAAGCGCCTTCCGATCCGAGAAGATTCGGCTTGTCGAAGGCTTGATCATTGAGCCATTTCCAACCTGATGATGCAGGTCAGCGACGTGGAGGGGCCGGTAGCCGGGTGAGGTGAGGCTCCCGTTAAGACAGCAATCGACCAAGAAAGATGCCCCTACCGGGAGCCTCGTTGCTGTCTTACCCTGCCTCGATCCCGCTGTCCACCCGGTCGCTGAACCACGTCGCCGACCTGATCCGTAGCCATCGCCGCCAGCGACGGTCCCGGTGGCGTCGGCTCGATCCCGGCCGCCAGGCGCTGCTCGTCCTGGCCCACTTGCGCAACGGCGACACCTTCACCCGTCTGGCCGCCGGGTTCGAAGTCGGGGTGGCCACCGCCTGGCGCTACGTCCGCGAGGCGATCACTCTGCTTGCCACGACCGCCGACGACCTGCACCAGGCGATGAGCAGGATCCGTCTACTGGCCTACGCCATCGGCGACGGCACCCTGATCCCGATCGACCGCATACACGACCAGAAGCCGTACTACTCCGGGAAGCACCGGCGACATGGGATGAACGTGCAGGTCATCGCCGATCCGGCCGGACGCCTCGTCTGGGCGTCGGCGGCGCTGCCCGGCTCGACGCACGACCTGACCGCCGCCCGCACCCACGGCATCGTCGCCGCGTTGACCAGTTCGAACGTGATGACCTTCGCGGACAAGGCGTACCAGGGCGCCGGCGGATGTGTCCGCACCGGGTTCAAGCGTCATCGCTACCGGCCGAAGCTGTCCCGCCGGCAGAAGGCCGTGAACAAGGCCCACGCCCGCATCCGCGCCCGCGGCGAACGCGCCGTCGCCACCCTCAAGACCTGGAAAATCCTGACCAAGATCCGATGCTGCCCGTCCCGGACGACCGCGATCGTGCAGGCGATCCTGGTCCTGCACCACGTCGAGCACCCGACCTATCGAGGATGAAAAACGCTCACTGGTTCACTGACGTTCACCCTTTCGGTCTTCCCCTCACCTGTGACCCCCGGTCGGAACGGGCGTCCTTGGGCTTCCCCCTGGGCTTCGCACCCGGCCATTACTGACCACGCACGCCAGAGGCGGGGACCGGGTTCAGGGACACTGACCAGAGTCACGTCTTCGACATCACGTCGAACCTCCCATCGACGAAACTACTCAAAACGTGCGACATCGTGTCGCACCGGAGAGCGGCATGAGCGCGCACCCGATCATGAAGTCCCGCTAGGGTGGGGCCGGCCCGTCTGGGAGGGGTGCTTGTTGGCGAGCGTTGAGCGGGTCGCGTGCAACGACGCCAGGAGCTGCAGTCGGTCTGCGTCGGCGCTGCCCGGCGCGGCGGTGAAGACGAGCATGACCGGGCCGGGGTTTCCCGGCAGGGGGTACGTGTCCCAGTCCAGGACGATGTCGCCTACCTCAGGAACCCGGAAGGTCTTGGTGCCGCTGACCGACTCGCGTACGTCGTGCTGGGCCCACAGCCGCCGGAACTCGGCGCTGCGGATGCTCAGCTCGCCAACGATCGCGGTGGCGCGTGGGTGGGTGGGGTCGGTGGCAACGGCGGCGCGCATCATGCCGATGTAGTCCAGGGCCTGCCGCTCCCAGTCCGGGCAGCTACGCTTGCCGGTCAGCGTGTCGTCGAACAGCAGCAGGAGCATGTTGAGCCGATCGGTCGGATAGGCGTCCGGGTCGCCGAGCAGCGCTCGCGCCATCGGGTTCCAGTCGAGCAGGTCAAGATGCCGGCTGAGTACGACCGCTGGGGTGTCCATCACCCGCAGCAGGCGCCGTGTGCTGACCGGCACCCGCTCCGGATCGCGGTTCACCCGGGCGGGTAGCGACCGGCGGGCGGCGTGGGCCAGGGTGAACAGGTGCCGGCGTTCCTTGTCGTCGAGGCCGAGCGCGCCGGCAAGCGCGTCCAGGACATCATCGGACGGGCGTACCTCCCGGCCCTGCTCGATCCGCTGGTAGTAGTCGGTGCTCAGCCCGGCCAGCAGGGCCAGCTCCTCGCGCCGCAGCCCGGTGACCTTGCGCCGGCCGCCCGGCTCCAGGCCGACGTCGTGTGGACGCAGCCGGCTACGCCGAGCGCGCAGGAAGTCGCCGAGCTCACGGGCGTACGGATGAGGGCTGTTCATGCCGCAAGTGTGCCGCGGCCCGGACGGCCGAAGGTAGGTCCCTCAGACCTAGGCAACCGAGAACGACCGAACCGACGCGGACCGCTCCTACGGTCGATGGCCAGCGCACCAACACCTCCAGGAGCAGCAGATGACCGGATGGACCGCCGACCGCATCCCCGACCAGCGCGGTCGGGTCGCCGTCGTGACCGGCGCGAATTCAGGCCTCGGCCTGGTCACCGCCATCGAACTGGCCAGCCACGGCGCCCACGTCGTGCTCGCCGTTCGCAACACCCCCGCCGGCGAGGAGGCCGCCCGCCAGATCGGCGGCGACGTCGAGGTGCGCGAGCTGGACCTGGCCTCCCTCGCCTCCGTGCGGGCCTTCGCGGCGAAGCTGGCCGGCGACCACCCGGCGATCGACCTGCTGGTCAACAACGCCGGCGTAGTGCTGCTTGGCCCGCGCCGCACCTCCGCCGACGGATTCGAGGTGCATCTCGCCACCAACATGCTGGGCCACTTCGCGCTGACCGGCCTGCTGCTTGGCAACCTGGCCGCGGCGCGGGAAGCCCGCGTGGTCACGCTCAGCTCGATCACCCACAAGAACGCGCAGCTGGACCTCGATGACCTGATGTTCGAACGTGACTACCGGGCGGCCGCTGCCTACGGCCGGTCCAAGCTCGCCGCCACGGTCTTCGGCATCGAACTGGACCGTCGCCTGCGCGTCGCCGGAGCGCCGATCGTCAGCGCGCTGGCCCACCCCGGTCTCACTCGCACCAACCTGACTCCGCGGGCCTGGGAGCACCGTGGCCGGTTCGGGCGGCTGATCGCGTGGGCGGGGCTGCTGGCAACCCAGCCGGTGGAGCAGGGCGCGCTGCCGCAATTGCGCGCCGCGACCGAGCCCGGTGTGCGGGGTGGCCAGTTCTTCGGCCCGTCCGGGCTCTGGGAGACGCGGGGCAGGGTCACAGAGGCCCGGCTCAGCCGGGAGGCCGCCGACCCGGCCGTCGGCAAGCGGCTGTGGGCGGCAGCCGAGGAACTGACCGGCGTCAACTACCTCTGACCTACGACGGTCACCGGCCGGCCACCGGCAATCCGCAGCGTCGCGATCAGCCGCCGCACTCGCACGCCTGCCGGCCACGATCGCGCGTCCGCTCGTCGGCAGATCCGGACGTCGAGCGTACGGCGGGCCGGTTACGAAGCGTGGCGGCACTGGGCTGGGGCGGCGTGCATGGTCGGCGGCAGATCTGGATGCCTGTTGGGGCTGTCTGTGCTTGAGCGCCCGGGCCCCGGACGCGCTCCGTTCGGGGCCCGGGTGGGGTTGTTAGGCGGTTGCCTCGCGCAGGCGGTGCCAGGCTAGGGCGGTGACCGCTGTCATCATCACGGCGGCGATCCAGAACGGTGTGGTGATCTCCCAGATGCTGGCGATCAGACCGCCGAGGAGGGAGCCCAGCGCGGCTCCGCCGAGGTCCAGCAGCGCGTATACGCTGCCGACCCGACCGCGCAGATGTTCGGGCACCGCCCGCTGCCGGACGGAGGCGACGGTGATGCCCCAGACCATGGCGTGGATGCTGAATACGATCAGGATGGCGGCGGCCACCCAGGGTGTCGTCGTTGTCGCCAGGGTCGCGTGCGTGACGGCCTCGATGGCGAGGCCGGCGCGTAGCACCGCGGTGGTTCCGATGGCTCGGGTGAGCTTGGCGGCGATTGTCGTGCCGAGTAGGCCGCCGAACGCGAAGGCGGTCAGTAGGAAGCCGTAGCCGATGTCGGACAGGTTCAGTTGCTGCTGGCAGTAGAGGACGAACACCGCGAACGCGGCACCGAACGCGATGTTACCCAGGCCCATGGTGACGGCGAGGGTCCGCAGCAGCCGGTGCCCCCACAACCACCGCACACCGGCGGCGATCTCGCCCCGCAACGAGACGTGCGGCTGGGCTGGCTTCGGTACGCGAACTGGTCGGATGCTCGCTATCAACGCTGCGGCCACCACGAACGTGAACGCGTCGAGCCCGAACGGTACGGCGGCGGACATGGCGAAGAACCACGCGCCCAACGGTTTGGCGACGAACTGGTTGCCGATGGTGAAGCTCGCATAGAGCCGGGCATTGGCGCTGGGCAGTCTCTCGGGTGCAGCCACCGACGGGAGTAAGTAGGCCGATCTGATGCGAGGTTTGCAGTCTCCGTACCTGGCTCTGTGGTTGTGCTGGTAGGGCGGCGCGGGTGGTGCTGGCGAGGGTCGCCGGCACCACCCGTGCGGTGGTCTACGTGCGGTGGTCTATCGGTGGGTGTCAGCCGATGGTTTTGGCGGTGGTGGTTGTCCAGTTGCTTGCGATTTGGGTTCGGGTGTTGAGGCTGCCGGTGCCGTTGCCGGGGTAGAGCCAGACGTTGTTGCTCGTGTCGGCGCCGATGATGTCGGGTTTGCCGTCGGAGTTGATGTCGGCGATCGCTACGCGGTAGGTGGACCAGCCTGATCCGATTGACTGGCGGGGGCCTAGCATCGCCAGGCCCGCCTGTCCGGTGTTGGGGTAGAACCACAGAGCACCGGTGCTTTCGATTGCGACGATGTCGTCGCGGCCGTCTGAGTTGAGGTCTGCCGGGTAGATGCGGTAGTTGGTCCAGCCGGATGTGCCGATGCGGGTTTTGCAGCATCCGTCGGGGTAGTAGAAGAGTTCGCCGGTCGATGTGTTGATGCCGAAGTGGTCTGGGTTCCGGTCGTCGTCGGCGTGGCCGGTGGCGTGGGTGTAGTTGGTCCAGCCGACGCCGACCTGGCGGCGTTGTCCGGAGCTTGGTGCTCCGTTGACGTTGGGGTACATCCAGAGGAGCCCGTCGCCGTCGATTCCGAGGACGTCGGCGCGGCCGTCCATGGTCCAGTCTCGGATGTTCCACCGGTAGGTCGACCATCCGACTCCGATCTTGACGGGTGTGCCGAAGGTGGACAGGCCGCCGTTTCCGGTGTTCGGGTGCAGCCACAGGCCTCCGGATGAGTCGGCGGCGACGATGTCGGCTCGGCCGTCGCCGTTGAGGTCGTGGGCTGTCGGCTCGGGGCCCATGGTTGCCACGTCCCAGGTCTGGGTGAGGGAGACCTCTCCGTTGAGGTAGCCGCTGTAGCTGGTCGACCCGGTTTTGACGGCGCCGATGCGGAAGCCGTTGGTGGCGTTCCAGACGGTGGTGTGGGTTGCGGAGGCGACGTTGCGGCCGTCGATGAAGAGGAACATGCTGTGCAGGTTGCCGGCGGCGGGGCTGAAGATGGCCGTGAGCTGGGTCCATACCCCGAGTCGCGCGGAGCCGGGGCCGGCGCTGGCGGTGTCCCAGACCGGGCTCGCGACGTCGCTTCGTGTCATGGCGAACCGCCAGGACTTGTCGCTGGATTCGGCCCAGACCTTGAATCCGGCGGTGTTCGTGCCGTCCTGGGAGAGCACGGTGCCGCCGTGGCTGTTGAGTTTGATCCAGGTGGAGACGGTGAAGGCGGTGTTGGTGGGTACGGCCGGCCCGGGGGTGGTGAGGGTGCCGGTGGTGCCGTTGAGGGCGACGTCGGGGTCGAACAGGTCGCCGGTGCTCCAGGTGGCGCCGGTGGTGCCGGTGGCGTGCAGCGTGCCGGCGGTGTCGTTGGCGGTGGTGACGGTGCCGGTGTCGCTGTCGTTGAGTTGCCAGGCGTGGTCGGCGGTGATCAACGCCCTGGTGGGTTGGGCGGTGATGGTTCCGGTGCCGGCGGTGAGGTCGGTGACGTGCCATTCGGTGGTCTGGCCGCCGGTGGTGGTGGTCCAGAGGTCGGGGGTGTCGTCGGCGTTGAGGTCGGCGGCGCGTAGGTCGAGGGTGGCGCCGGTGTTCCAGCCGTTGGCCGCCAGGGTGTGGGTGGTGTGGGTGAGCTGGCCGGTGGTTTCGTCGTAGGCGAGGGCGGTCCACAGGTGCAGGGCTCCGGTGGTGCGTTCCCAGAGGAACATGGCGGTGCCGGTGGTGGTCTGGGTGGTGGCGATTGTCCAGTCGTTCCAGTTCGTGCCGCCGGTGGGGGTTAGGGCGGTGGTCTGGTAGGCGAGGAGGTAGGCGTTTGGGGCGCCCAGGTTGGGGTGGTAGGTGAGGTGGTAGCCGTGTTCGGCGCTGCCGGCGATGCCGATCAGGTCGGGCAGTGGGGAGCCGCTGCCGCGGGGGTCGCCGGCGTTGACCAGCTGTTGGGGTGAGTTTCCGTTCTCGTCGCGGAGCTGGTCGGCGTCGATGAGCTGCTGGACACCGCTGCGGAGGGATTCGATGGTGGAGCCGTCGCCGTTGCCGCGCAGGATGCTGGCGCCGCCAGCGTGCGGACCGGTGCCGTAGTAGACGAGGACGTCCTGGAAGCCTTCGCCGAAGAAGCGGCCGGTGACGGCCTGGGCGCCGTTGAAGTCCGCCGGGTTGTTGCTGGCGGGGTCTTCCGGGTTGGTGGTGGCGGAGATTCCGTTGCCGCGGGCGCCGATGTTGGTGGCGAGGATGTTGCCCTGTCCGGGGCCGCCGGGTGCGAGCCAGAGTCCGGACGGGAGTCCGTGGCGGCCGCCGATGGTGAGCAGGTCGGGGGAGTCGTCGCCGGTCAGGTCGGCTTCGGCCGCGTCGACGGCTGGTATGGAGTTGAAGGTGACGCTGGCGGTGTCGCCGAAGTTGCCGCCGGCGGAGACGCTGGTGACCGACAGTGTGTTGACGAAGCGGGTCGGCGCGACGGTGATGGTGGCGTTGCCGGTGGCGTCGGCGGTCACGTCGACGGGCGGGCCGGCGTTGAGCTGGTAGACGTAACCGCTCGGGACGGTAGTGCCGGCCGGTGGGGTGACGGCGAAGGTCCACGGTTGTCCGACCGCTGTTTCTCCGTCGGTCGGCTGTGGGACCGTTGGGGCGCCGGGGCGGGTCGGGTCGAAGGTGAATGTGCAGGTGGCTGACCAGTCGCTGGGGGTGCGGAAGTCGGTGGCCTGGACCTTCCAGGAGAAGCTGGTGGGGGCGCCGGCGGCGGCGGTGCGCAGGGTGGCGACCGGGACGACGAGTACGGCGGTGCTTCCGGACGGGTAGGTCAGCAGGTTGGGGTTGGACGAGGCGAGGGCCGTCTGCGTGGCGTCGCTGGTCTTCCACAGCTTGAACGACACGCCGAGCGTGCCGCGGTTGGGGTCGGAGACGGGTGCGTACAGCGAGACGCTGCTGTCGCCGACGTAGGAGCCGCCGCCGCAGACGGTTTTGGGGGAGGTGGTCAGGTTCGTGGGTTTGTTGGGTTTGTGGTTGTAGAGGATCGTCAGGGTGGGGCTGGTCTCGTGGAACTCTTTCCAGCTCTGGGTGTCGCTGGCTTCGTTGGCGGCGACCATCCAAAGGGTGCGGGTGGCCCGTTTGCCGGTGACGTCGGTGCGGATCTGGCTGGTGATGTCAAAGGAGACGGCGGCGGCGTCGCAGTCGGAGTAACCGTAGGCAAAACTCTTGGAGGCGATGGCGGAGCCCTTGCTGACGCCCTCCCAGTAATTCCAGGTGGCGTTCGACCGGGTCAGTGTGGTGGCGGGGCCGTAGATGTAGACGGTCTTGGGGGTGCAGTTCCAGGACCGGGTGTTGGTGATTTTGAAGGTGGCGGAGCTGATTTCGGCGTTGGCGAGGGTGCCGTAGGGGACGGGGAAGTTGATCAGGGTGTTGGAGCGTTGGCTGCCGGAGTTGCCGACCTGCATCCGGCCGATCAGGTCGGGGGTGTTATTCCAGTAGTTGGTGGATTGGTGGTGGTAGGAGATGGTGGCCCAGCCGGACATCTTCGGGCCGACGGGCGTCCAGACGAAGCTGGGATCGATGTAGACCGGATAGACGGTCTCCTCCCCGGTCAGCAGGTCACGGTCGGGAGTGAGTGTGAGCTTGTCCGGGGCGATCTCGACGCCGACCGGGGCGGTGCGGCCGGGGACGGGGGTGTCGGAGGTGACCTGCCCCTGGCTGGTGGCTTCTGCGGCGGGCGCTGTGGAGTCCCACATGAGCGGTGCGGGGGCGGTGAGGACGGTGGCGCCGGTGCGGTCGCGGCCGGTGATGTTCCTGTCCCCGTCGGCGGTGAGGGTGACGCCCGTGGTGGTGGTGGCGAGTTCCAGGGCGGTCAGCTGCGGGTGTGTGGCGGCCTGCCGGGTCTTGATGACGAACGTGTGGGAGAAGGCGCCCTCGGTGGTGACGCGTACTGTCAGGTCCACGCCGGGCAGCACTTCGGTGTAGACGGCGGTCGGGCCGTCGAGGGTCGGTGCCGGTAGTGGCATCGGTGCGGTGAACGCCACCGCCCGGTCGCCGCTGGTCAACTCCGCGAGGGGTCCGGTGCCGCCGCCGGACAGGCGGATCGTGTTGGTGGTGACCGCGGCGGTGATGCTGCCGTCGGCCTGCCGGACCAGGGTCGGATCCAGTGTCTTCCAGACGCCGTCGACCCGTTTGCGGGTCGGTACCGCCGACTGCGTCAACTCCAGCAACCCGTCGGGGCGGGCGGTGAGGGTGGATGTCGGGCTGCCGGCGGCGGTGGCCTCGACCGGCCTGCCGATCCGTCTCGCCTCGGCGATCGCCGCGTCCGCGTCGAGGAGTCCCGCGGGCCGGGGGGCGGGAGGAGGCGTCGGTGAGGCGGCGGCCGGGCCGGTCGACAAAGGCAGGCCGGCGACCAGGACAGCGCCGGCAGTAACGCCGACGGCTCCGATCCGAAGTGAACGCAGCCCCGCCCGGACGTCGAATGTGGACAACAAAGGTACCTCCCCCATGCGATGCCACCGGTGCGCGCGTGTCGCGTCCGGTGGCGGCCACAGTGAAGCAGGTGGCCCTGGGAGAGGGGAACGGCTTTCGTCACAAGGAGTCGTCCTGTTCGTGCGTTCTGCGACTGAATTGCGCGGCGCGCGCTTGATCATCGTTATCTCATCGTTACCAAGTGCGGTCGGTGACATGAAAGATTGTCAGCGCCACGGGGGGTGTCCATCCGAACACTCAAACGGTGGCCTGTGTCGATCTTCGCTGAGGTGAGGTTGCATGAGCAGGTTCGGCCGGTCAGGCCTGTCCGCATTCGGACGGACCGCCATCGCTTTCGTTGCCGCTGGTTCGCTGCTGGCGGGCATGCTGACCGCGACACCGGCACAGGCCAAGCCGGAGCAGCCGGCGCCTACTCCGTCGCCGGGTCCGTCGGTGAAGGGCGTCAAGCCGTTGCCGACGAGGTTCGTGACCCCGCCGAACGCGGCGAAGGACTCCTACCGGCCCACCCGAACGGCGTGGCCCAAGGCGGCAACGTCCCGCCTGGACCTCGCCGGCGTGGCCGCCCGGGCAGCCACGCCAGGGAAGGTGCGCGCCGTCGGCGCTCCGGTGTGGGCGCAGCCGGTCCCGCGCGATGGCTCCTACCACGGCCCCGGCCAGGTCGAGGTGCGTATGGCGGACCGCGCCGCCGCCGAGGCGGCCGGTGTCGACGGGGTGCTGCTGTCACTGCGGCCGGAGGCGGCGCCGGCGGCGGGCGTGGTGCGGGTCGGAGTGGACTACGCCGGGTTCGCGGAGGCGTTCGGGGGCAACTTCGGGTCACGGCTGGGCCTGGTACGACTTCCGGCGTGCGCGTTGACGACACCCGAGGTGGCGTCATGCCGTACAGGCTCGCCCCTGGTGTCCTCGAACGACCTGTCGACACAGTCGGTGTCGGCGGAGATACCACTGCCCGCAGGCGGCCCGCAGAACCGGTCCACCACTGACGCCGTGGTGGTGTTGGCGGCGGTCGCGGACGCGGGTGACGAGGGCGGCGAGGGCGGCACCTACGCGGCCACCGACCTGAAGCCATCAGGATCCTGGACCGGTGGGGAAAGCGCCGGGTCCTTCACATACTCCTACCCGATCACCGTGCCGCCGGCGGCGTCGGGCCTGGCACCGACGGTGGAATTGTCGTATGACTCGGCGAGCGTGGACGGCCAGACGGCGTCGACGAACGCGCAGGCGTCGTGGGTCGGCGATGGCTGGTCGACGGGCCGGTCGTTCATCGAGCAGACCTTCGCCTCGTGCCAGGACGATCCCGGCGGTACACCGTCGCCGGTAAAGACGTACGACCGGTGCTGGGACGGGCCGGTGTTGACGATGTCGCTGAACGGGTCGTCGACGGCGTTGGTGTGGGACGCCGCCAAGGAGATCTGGAAACCGGAACTGGACGACGGTGAGGTCATCACCCGGGTCACGAACTCGAACAACGGTTCCGGCACATACAACACCGACTACTGGCGGGTGACGCTGCGCGACGGCACCGTCTACGAGTTCGGCCGCAACCGCCTACCCGGGTGGACCTCCGGGAAGCCGGAGACGAAGTCGGTGGACCACACGCCGGTGTACTCGCCGCATGCGGGGGACCCCTGTTACGACTCGGCGGGCTTCTCGTCCTCGGTGTGCACGATGGCGTACCGGTGGAGCCTGGACCACGTGGTCGATGTCCACGGGAACGCGATGGCGTACTACTACGGGCAGGACACCAACTTCTACGGCCGGAACAAGGGCGCGACCGATGTGTCCTACATCCGGGACTCGTGGCTGAGCCGGATCGACTACGGGTTCCGCGATGGCGGCGCGTATGGGACGGTGCCGAACCGGGTGGTGTTCCACACCGGGGACCGGTGCCTGTCCGGGACGTGTCAGCCGTTGAACGCGGCGAACAAGGCGAACTGGCCGGACGTGCCCTTCGATCTGATCTGCGCCTCAGGGACGGACTGCGACAACTGGAGTCCGTCGTTCTTCTCCACGGTACGGTTGACGTCGATCGAGACCCAGCAGTGGAACACCGGCACCAGCCAGCACGAGAAAGTCGACTCGTACGCGCTGGCGCACACGATGCCGGCGACGGGCGACGGCACGTCTCCGACGTTGTGGTTGTCGTCGATCACCCGCACCGGCCACGACCTCAGCGCGGGCGGGACGGCAGCGATCACGCTGCCGTCGGTGAGCTTCAGCGGGATCAAGCTACCTAACCGGGTCGACACCGCGGGTGGGCTGCCGTCGTTCTACCGGCAGCGGATCTCGGCGATCACCACCGAGACCGGGTCGGTGATCGCCCCGAGCTACGAACTACCCGTACCATGCACCGCCCCGGTCACCCAGTCGCCGCCGTCGAACACGAAGTCGTGTTACCCGTCGTACTGGACGCCCGACGGGTATGTGGACCTGCACCGGGACTGGTTCAACAAGTACGCGGTGACCCGGGTGACCTCCACCGACCCGACCGGCGGCGCCCCGGCACTGACCACCAGCTACAAGTACCTCGACGGTGCGGCGTGGCGGTATGACGAGAACGAGGTCGTCAAGGCCAAGTACCGCACCTACGGCCAGTTCCGCGGCTACGGCAAGGTACAGACGTTCACCGGTGACGGTGTCAACGACCGCCGCACGATGTCGCAGGCCACCTACTACCGGGGCATGTCGAAGAACAACTCGACGACGGTAGCGAACCTGACTGACTCGGCCGGCGGAGTGCACGAGGACGTCGACGAGTTCGCCGGCCGCGTGCTGGAGACCACCGAGTACCTGGGCGAGAACGGGCGCATCGACTCGTCGACGATCACCTCGTACTGGGCGTCCGGCGCCACCGCCATCCGCACGCGCAGCGGACTGTCGGCGTTGACGGCGCGGTGGGTGCAGCCGGTCAAGACCTACACCCGAAAAGCCGTGACCAGCGCCGCGACACCGACCTGGCGGTACACGGCGACGGAGCACAGCTACGACGCGAACACCGCCAGCGCGACCCTCGGCTCGCTCAAGCACACCTACACCTACACCGTGCCGACCAACCCCGCGTTCGACCAGTGCACCAGCTACACCTACGCCCCGGCCAACACAGGTAGGAACCTGGTCGGGCTGGCCTCCCAGGTGGAGACCGTCGCCGTGGCCTGCGGTGGGTACACCGCCGGCAGCCCGCCATCGGAGCCGGGCAGCGTCAACACCCTGACCGCCCCGACGTCGGTGAGCAGGCCGGCGCAGGTGGTGAAGGTCGAACGCACCTTCTACGACGACACGACGTTCGCTCTGACGTTCCCCCAGGCGTCCGCTCCCACGAAGGGGAACGTGACGATGACCCGCACGGCCACGAACCACACCACCGACGGATACGAGTGGCAAACCACCGGCCGCAGCACCTACGACACCTACGGCCGGCCAGAGGACAGCTACGACGCCAACGGCAACAAGTCCACCCTCGGCTACACCATGAATGCGGTAGGCCTGACCACCGGCACATCGAGCACCAACGCCCTCCAGCAGACCTCCTCGACCACGGTGAACCCACGCCGGGGCAGCATGCTGACCAGCACCGACCCGAACAGTGTCGTGACCCGCCAGCAGTACGACGCTCTGGGCCGCGCCACATCGGTCTGGCTGCACTCACGGGCGACGAGCAGCCCGGCCAACCACACCTTCAGCTACACGGTATCGAAAACCGGCGTCACAGGCGTGATGAGCCGGAGTCTGAACCTCGCGAACGGCTACCGGACCTCCGTGACGTTGTATGACGCCCTGCTGCGGGAACGGCAGACGCAGGCGATGACACCAGACGGCGGCCGGATGATCACCGACACGTTCTACGACACCCGAGGCTGGACCCGGGCCACCTACAACGGCTGGTGGGACACCACCAGCCTGCCCGCGGTGAGCAGCCCCGTGTCGGCGGCGGACCTCGGAAAGCAGGTGCCGAACCAGACCTTCACCACCTACGACGGCCTGGGCCGAGCTGTGCTCGTCGAGGCGGCGAAGGACGGGGTCACCATCTCGTCGACGACGACCGTGTATCACGGTGACCGCACCACCGTCGTACCACCCGACGGCGGAACGGTGGCCACCACCGTCACCGACCCCCTCGACCGCAAGACACAACTGGTCGAGTACACCTCCCGACCGACGGTGACTGCACCACAGGACACCTACACCGGCACGTACACGGTCACCGGCGGCACCACAACCACCAGCAGTTACGGCTACGACGCACGCGGCAACCAGTCGACGGTGACCGACGCTGCGGGCAACGTGTGGACATCGACGTACAACCTCCTCGGCCAGGTGGTCAGCAAATCCGACCCCGACGCCGGCACTAGCACGATGAGCTACGACGCCAACGGCAACCTGCAGCAAACCACCGACGGGCGCGGCAAAACCCTCTCGTTCACCTACGACGCGCTCGACCGCAAGACCGGCGAGTACGCCGCGACCGTGGCCAACCAGTCCCAGACGAACCAGCGGGCCGCGTGGGTCTACGACAACAGCAACAACGTCGCCGGCGTCACCAACCCGATCGGCCAGCTCACCACCACCACCGCCTACCGCGACGGACACGCCTACACCACCCAGCAGAAGGCCTTCAACGTCTTCGGAAAAAGCCTCGGCGCCACCATCACCATCCCCGACGCCGAAGGCGCCCTCGCCGGCTCCTACGTGTTCGGGCATACCTACTACAGCGACCTCGGCCTGCCGATGTCCGACACGTACCCGGCCAAGGGCAGCCTGCCGGCGGAAACCGTCTGGCACACCTATACGAGCGGGCTCGACCTGCCTAATGGCCTCGTCGGACTCGACGCCTACATGCAGTACGTCACCTACGACGCGTGGGGCCGGGTCAACCAGCAGAAGATCGGTTCCGCGACCAACTTCGCCCTGGTCACCAACACCTACGACACACACACCGGCCGACTCACCAACCAGCTCGTCAGCAAGGCCACCAGCGGCACCATCGCCACACCCCTTGACGAACAGGAATACCGCTACGACCTGTACGGCAAAATCAACCGAAAGACCAGCAAACGCAACGGCGCCTCCACCCCCGCTGAAACACAGTGCTACGGCTACGACGGCCTCAACCGCCTCACCGAAGCCTGGACCGCCACAGACAACTGCACGGCCACCCCCACCCCCAGCAACCGCAGCATGGTCGGCAACAACATCGGCTCAGGCAGCGCCTACTGGACCAGCTGGGAAATCGACGCCATCGGTAACCGCACCAAGCAGACCGAACGCAACCTCACCGGCGGCAACGACACCACCACCACCTACACCTACGACGGAAACGGCCAGAACAAGCCCCACACCCTTACCGCCACCAGCACGACTGGCGCCGCCACGGGCATCGGCGCCTACGCCTACGACACCGCCGGCAACATGACCGGCCGCAAGGCCGCGGAAGGCAACCAAACCCTCGGCTGGGACGACGCCGGGAAACTCGTCTCCGTCATCGGCGGCACCAGCGGCACCAACACCTTCATCCACGACGCCGACGGCAACCTCCTCCTGCAAAAGGAAACCGGCAAGACCACGCTTTACCTTCCCGGCCAACAAGTCACCCTCGACACCACCACCGGCGCCATCGAAGGCGACCGCTACCACGCGCTGCCCGGCGGAGGTACCTGCATCCGCTCCGGCACCGGCACCAACTACACCTTCGCCCTCGCCGACCACCAAGGCACCCCCAGCCTCTACCTCGACAACACCGCACAAACACCCACCTGGCGCCAATACACCCCCTACGGCGCACCCCGCGGTGCCGCAGCCACCTACCCCGACAACCGCGGCTTCCTCAACAAACCAATGAGCCCCACCGGACTCACCACCATCGGCGCCCGCGCCTACGACCCCGCCATCGGAAAGTTCATTTCCGTCGACCCAATCCAGGACCTGGCCGACGCGCAGCAGTGGAACGGTTACAGCTACGCAAACAACAGCCCAATCACTCGCTCCGACCCCACCGGCCTGATTTCAGACGAGGTCGCAGCCGGTCGAATGACGCAGGATGAGGCGAAGAATCACCAGAAGAAGATCTGGGGTCCAAAAACGAACGAATGGAAGGATGGCTCCGGTGGGAAGCCGAAGAGCCCTTATAAGTGCGCCGAACGCCCAGGAGGCTGTGTCGCTCTGCCGAAGCCGTTGTATCGAGATGGGTTCGGTGCATGCACCGATGGTGCTGGTAATGACGCGGCCTGCCCGCCGGCGCAGCCAGGCAAACCGTCGGAAATTCCGGTACGTCCTCGCCCTGATTGCGAAGTCAGCAAGGACGCTCAGGACTGCAAGGGACGATTTGATTGGCTGAACAACTTCTGGAAGGATGTGCATCGCTACGGGCAGGTTAGCGTTTCGGGGTGTTTCATGTTCTGCATTTCACTAACCTACCAAGACGGCTATATTAGCAGTTCGGTAGGCCTAGGGGTCGGCGTTGGTGTCAGCGGGACCGTTGGGGCTGTAAGCGCCAGGCCGTCTGAGCAAAGCCCCAAGGGATGGATGGGATGCTATGGTGATGGGCCTGGCGCTTGTTATGTCGGCGGCGTCAAGAGCGGTGAGGGCGATCAATATGGGCATGCGGAAACGTATCACGGTGGAGGTATTGGGGTCGGCATATCTCTGTGGGCCGGAGTCACCTACAATTGGCTCGGGTGGAGGATTGGCACCGGTCACGGCTGGTTCCTCCCATAATCGTAGTGAGACATTCGCGGAGGTGTCGCAGTGTGGCGGGCGATAGTTGGACTCTTGTGGGGAGTCGTGCTGCTCCTATTGGGATTGGCTCTCGCGGCTGACTACCGAGGCATTGCGACAAGACATATCGAACTTGCTTCGCGATTTGTGCGTCCAATTAGCCCATCGAAAAGGATGGACTGGGAAGACAATCGACTTGTTCGGCGTCGAAATCGGTTTGTTTTGCTAGACCGACTTCTCGGAGTAGGGATTGCTCTGCTGGGCGTTGGGTCAGTTGTTGCCGGCGCATATCTGTTTACGAGTAGTTACTACTAAAGCCGTTTTCGGCGCGCAGCATGCTGCGCGCCGAAAACCCTGTACCGTGCCAAAACTCGTTAATGGTGGTGGTGTTTTGCCCTTCCCTCGTAGCGTGGAGGCTACGTAACGCTGCGGCAGAAAGGGAGCAACGATGGACGCTGTCAAGCAGAGCCCCACGCGGCTGGCGGTCCTCATTGACGCTGACAACGCTCAGCCCGGACTCATCGCCCCGCTGCTGGCCGAGGTCGCGAAGTACGGCACCGCGCACGTCAAACGCGCCTACGGCGACTGGACTGGCACCGGCCTACGCGGCTGGAAGGAACAACTGCTCGCGCAATCGATCCAACCCATGCAGCAGTTCGCATACACCACGGCAAGAACGCTACAGACGCCGCCTTGATCATCGACGCGATGGACCTGCTCTACACCGACCGGTTCGACGGCTTCTGCATCGTGTCCAGCGACAGCGACTTTACTTGCCTGGCCTCTCGGATCCGCGAATCCGGCCTCACTGTCTACGGCTTCGGGGGAGCGGAAGACGCCCAAATCCTTCGTCGTCGCCTGCGACAGGTTCGTCTACACCGACAACCTCATCTACGACCGCCCGATCCCACCGGCCGAGGCCACCGTGGTCAAGCCCCGAACCCCCGCCCGCTCCCGGCAGCTCAAGAACGACACCGACCTCGTGACGCTGCTTCGTGACAGCGTCGAAGCCGCCTCCGGCGACGACGGCTGGGCCAACCTTGCCGCCATAGGGCAGTACCTGACCAAACGGCGTCCTGACTTCGATTCCCGCACCTACGGACACGCCAAACTCACCGACCTGGTCAGGGCGACAACTCTGAGCGTTTTTCATCCTCGATAGGTCGGGTGCTCGACGTGGTGCAGGACCAGGATCGCCTGCACGATCGCGGTCGTCCGGGACGGGCAGCATCGGATCTTGGTCAGGATTTTCCAGGTCTTGAGGGTGGCGACGGCGCGTTCGCCGCGGGCGCGGATGCGGGCGTGGGCCTTGTTCACGGCCTTCTGCCGGCGGGACAGCTTCGGCCGGTAGCGATGACGCTTGAACCCGGTGCGGACACATCCGCCGGCGCCCTGGTACGCCTTGTCCGCGAAGGTCATCACGTTCGAACTGGTCAACGCGGCGACGATGCCGTGGGTGCGGGCGGCGGTCAGGTCGTGCGTCGAGCCGGGCAGCGCCGCCGACGCCCAGACGAGGCGTCCGGCCGGATCGGCGATGACCTGCACGTTCATCCCATGTCGCCGGTGCTTCCCGGAGTAGTACGGCTTCTGGTCGTGTATGCGGTCGATCGGGATCAGGGTGCCGTCGCCGATGGCGTAGGCCAGTAGACGGATCCTGCTCATCGCCTGGTGCAGGTCGTCGGCGGTCGTGGCAAGCAGAGTGATCGCCTCGCGGACGTAGCGCCAGGCGGTGGCCACCCCGACTTCGAACCCGGCGGCCAGACGGGTGAAGGTGTCGCCGTTGCGCAAGTGGGCCAGGACGAGCAGCGCCTGGCGGCCGGGATCGAGCCGACGCCACCGGGACCGTCGCTGGCGGCGATGGCTACGGATCAGGTCGGCGACGTGGTTCAGCGACCGGGTGGACAGCGGGATCGAGGCAGGGTAAGACAGCAACGAGGCTCCCGGTAGGGGCATCTTTCTTGGTCGATTGCTGTCTTAACGGGAGCCTCACCTCACCCGGCTACCGGCCCCTCCACGTCGCTGACCTGCACCATCAGGTTGGAAATGGCTCTCTGTTCGAGGTCGATCGCCGCGTTCCTGGCGATGGAAAGCCCGCAGTCGTCTACATCCGCGACCGAGGCCGGCCCATACCCGAACGAACCATCCCGGCATCCGAGCATCGGGCAGGCGACGGCACCGATGGCATCCGCGACAGCGGAGTCGCGGAGGCCGACTGCCTCGTTGAAGCGGATGGGCCAGACGAGGACCGCCTTCCGACCCGTCCGCTCAACCCACAAGCGCGGTGCGCGGCAAGCGCACCGAGGATGATTGCACGGCGCAGGTCTGCGAAAGGTGGTCGCTGACCACGCCACGGTCGTGCTGCGGATGCTGGGCGACCGCCGAGACGAGCCTGGCCGGCACGAGCGCTTCACGGACGCCCAATCTTCATTACCGCAGGCTCACGAGTCCTGAAGCGATCCTCTTTCGGAGGCAGGCTGTAGCGGCAGAAGATCTCCACCGGGGCTTGTTTGCGCAGGTCAGCAATTGTCGCGGATGCTCTGCGTGTCATCCCGACGGCACGGACCGCGGCTGACCACCGCTGGGAGGCACGAGTAGTCGGCGCCGAGCCGAACCACCTGCCCCTCCTCCCGAAGGGAGGGCAGGGTTGGTAGGGCAGGGGACGCGTGAGTTACGCGTGTCGGGATGCGGCCCGGCGGGCGTCGAGCACCGTACCCCGCAACATCCCGGCAGCAGCGAGTCACCGCCCCGTGTGCAAGCCACCCGCCGCGCTACGGCCGTCAGACCAGCGTCAGCACGGCGGCCCGGAGCACCGGCTGGCTTGGCTTCCCAACAGGCGCGATGCCGGCCGGCGGACTACCGCTACGCTCGGAATGAGTCAACACCGTGTCGGTTCTCGCCATCCCGCCAGCACTGACGTACCGTTCGGCCAGCCGAACACATCCTTCACAGCCGAGACGAATCTCGTCACGACCGTGAAGGATGTGGGAGCAGAAACGCAAGAGGGGCGGGACGCGGCGCGTCCCACCCCTCAGCTCAGGCAATCAACGACGCCAGTAGCTCGCCAGCACGAACGCCGTTGACTGCCCCACCACCGCGAGGGCCTTGGCCAACACGGCGAGGCCCTCGCGCTGTTGGTGAGCCGCGACCAGCGCGACCACCTCAAGCACGGGCCCCACGATCCGCCAGCGTTCGGGCCACCCTCGTGAGACACGACGACGCCAGGGAACGGTAGGGATCATTGCCCGCATCGTTTCTCGGGGCCGCGGCTGCCCACCGCCGGTAGCTTGGCAACATCGCGTATGCCGCTGCTCGTCGCATCGATACCGGACCCCAGCGGATTCGGTCGCCGCCGATGATCACCGGTTCCCCGTGCCAGCGCAGGAACAGGCCAACCAGGGCAAGGGCTTCTGCGGGGGAGAACAGGTTCGCTAGGTGCCTGGCGTGGCGGCCGGTCCGCTGTGCCAGCAGCCATGGGCGGGACTTGACGATGGCATCGCACTCGATCTGGTTCCCGATGGGCGGCAGGAGCACACCGGCCAACGCGTCCGTGATCGATAGCCCGTGGCGGTCGGCGAGCACCTGTGCCTCGGCGAGCGACTCTCGGTAACCGTCAACTCCCGTCCACATCTTGTCGCCTACCGTGAAACACACCTCGTCGCGCTCACTATTCGGATCCTCCAGAACGACGAGGGATCGTCAAGACTTGTGGATTGGTGAGTTTGCCTGTTACGTCGGGTCGTCGGTTTGCCAGGGGTGAAGGAACTGCTCGGGTCGCAGGTTCCATGCATCGAGGGCCGCGGCGAGTTTGGCCTCGCCGGTGACGGTCGTGGTTTGCACGAGGACGGCGCCGATGTCGTAGTCGAAGCCGGCGATCTGGTCGGCGTCGTAGTCCCAGTGCTCCAGCTTGAAGGTGCGGTCAGGGTCGGATCGGGTCCAACCCTGTCGCCGGGCGTCGGAATCGGCGACGGTCGTGATGGGTCGGATCTCGATGAACGCTCGCCGGCGTGGGCCGCGGGCGGGTACCTCGGTCACCAAGCGCCGGCCGACGCGTAGCGCGGTCAGCTTGTCGGTGGGCACTGCGGCCGGCTGCCGCCGGCGGTCATGCTGCGGCCTGGTCGGCGGGGCGCTCGACGAGGTGACCGCCGACGAACGTGGCGCCGGCACGGACCAGAGCCACGAGGTGGGGTGCGTTGATTGCCCGCCATCGGTCCTGAGCGGCCTCGATGAGCTTGAACGCCATCGCGAGGCCGGCGGCGCGGCTGCCTGGACCCTTGGTCACGCGGGTGCGGTGCCGGACGGTGGCGAAGGTCGATTCGATCGGGTTGGAGGTGCGTAGGTGCACCCAGTGCTCGGCCGGGAAGTCGTAGAACGTCAACAGGACGTCGAGGTCGTCGGTGACCTTCGCGACGGCCTTGGCGAACTTCGCTCTGTACAGGTCGGCGAACCTTCTTGCCGCGAGTTGGGCGTGGGTCTTGTCCTCGGCGCCCCAGATCTCGGCCAGGGCGGCCTTCGCGCCCGGATGCGCGGACTTCGGCAGCGCGGCCAGCACGTTGGCGGTCTTGTGCACCCAGTCCCGCTGTTCACCGGTGTCGGGGAACACCTCCCGCAGCGCGGCCCAGAACCCCAGTGCGCCGTCGCCGACCGCGAGGACCGGGGCGCGCATGCCCCGGCGGGCGCAGTCACGCAGCACATCGGCCCAGGAGCCGGTCGATTCGCGGTAGCCGTCGGCCAAGGCGACCAACTCCTTGCTGCCGTCGGCACGCACGCCGACGATCACCAGCAGACAGAGTTTGTCCTCCTCGAGGCGCACGTTGACGTGGATGCCGTCGGCCCACACGTACACGTAGTCGACCTGCGACAGGTCCCGTTTGCGCCAGGCGTGGTAGTCGTCGGTCCACTGCGCGGTCAACCTCGTGATCGCCGCCGCGGACAGCCCGGCGGACGAGCCGAGGAACTGCTCCAACGTGGGCACGAAGTCCCCGGTAGATAGGCCGTGCAGATACAGCAGCGGCAGAACCTCCACGATCTTCGGCGATTTGCGGCACCACGGCGGCAGAATCGCCGACCGGAACCGCCGACGCTGCCCGGTGACCAGGTCGGTGCGCTTGTCGTTGACCCGCGGCGCGATCACCTCGATCGCCCCCGCCGACGTGATCACCTGCCGCGGCTGGGCGTGGCCGTTACGCACCACCAGGCGCCGGCCCCGCGCGTCGCGTTCATCTGCCAGTTCCGCCAGATAGGCGTCGACCTCGGCCTCCAGCGCGGCGGCCATCCGCCGCGCCCCCTCGCGGACTACCTCGTCCAGCAGCGAGACGCCATCGCGTCGTTGTCCGTCCTCGGCGACTACAGTCAGCACGGGCGTGCCTTCCCGACCGATCCACAGGTCTTGAGCATTGCTCCAGAACGACACCTCCAGTAGCGTCCGGATCATCGGTATGAACAGCAGTTCGACCGCCTCATGCTGACCGTGTGAGCGCAGGACCGCCGCAGCGTCGGGGAACCCGGTAGAGCCGCCCGGTAGGAACGGGTAGCCGCGAAACTCGCCCTGTCCGTCCACGTCACCGGTCATCAGCGGCCGATCGAGCAGCACCCTCAAGCGGCGCCATTCGGCGCTTCGGTCGAACGGGTTGGACTCCCACCCCGACCGCAGGATGGGCCTCGTGTACGGCGGGATCGGCACTATACAACTCAACCACAGCATTACCAGCACGACCGAGGTCATCGACATCAGCCAGCAATCAGCAAAGGGGACGGCCTGGTGCTAGACAGGTTCGGCTGGCCCTGAGTACGACCCCACCGCTGTCGTGACCGCTGCGGACGCGAGCCAGCAGAGCCGCGATGCCCGGCGCGGCCCCCCGCCGTGCCGGCACCGCCGCAGGCGGCATCTGCCGTGTCCCGGCCCCACTCGCGACGGCCTACGACGGGCGCCTCGAACAGCACTAGCGCGTACCACTCGACATCCGGGATCCGCACGACGAGGTGCTCGTTGATCCATGCACTCTCAACCAGGGCGCGAACCTGTGCCAGCATCCCTTTGCCGACGGCGCCGGGCAGGGTGCCCCCCGTTTACCCCCCGAAAACCTCTTCCCAGAGTTGACTATCAGTGACAAGCGACGACCAATGAAGGACGGTGTTTGTGCAGCTCAATGCCAAGATGCGAATGGCGATGACAAGCTCGAAAGGGTGACGGTTGGTAACCGCGGGTTCGGGGTTCGAGTCCCTGGCGGCGCACCAACGATCAAGGCCCTGACCTGGCGCTTCTGCGCGGTCGGGGCCTTTATCGTTCCTCGTGGTGGTGGGTGGTAGCTCGGTGGGTGCTCGGGAGCTGTTGGGCAGGGTCGGCGGCGCCGGTATCCCGTGTCGGTCGCCGAGATGCTCGACCACGTAGTCCCGCACATCGTCACGAACGGCGTCGACGTCCCAGTCCGCCCACCGCAGTAGGCGCTACATTCCGTCCGGGGACACATCCCCGGCCTGCTCCGTAAGCATCCAACCGTTCTTGCGGTCCAGACCTGAGACCAGGACACACAAGTACTGCCGCGCTCGCCTACGCGGCTGCACCCGACGGAACCGCACCCCGATCCGGCCATGCAACCGATCCAACTCCGCAGACCACCGCTCAACATCGACGCTTGGCACGCGATACTCGACGGAAGCGACGGCAACTCGATTCGGTCAGTGCCGTTGCGGTACTAATGTCCGCGACCGCCGCGGATGGTTTCGCCGAGCTTGTCGTGGCTGGCCGTGGTTGAGCTGGTTGTTGGTTGGCTGGGAAGGGCGGCGATGCCGACCGCGATGGTGGGCAGGGCCCAGAGTGCGATGGAGGGCTCGACCGGCGCGTCGGTGGCGGCCAGCGGGAACATGAATACGACGGGGTAGAGACCCATGGTGAGCGGGGCGAAGCGGCGCCAGCCGTGCCAGCGGTGCTCGCGGGCGACGGCCGCTCCTGCCATGGTCATGCCGATGGCGGTCAGCAGCGCCCCGATGGGCAGGATGGTGTCGGCGGTCTCGCCGGTGGTGATGGAGACCAGTTCGGCGGCGATGAACACGACTCTGCCGGCGGCGGCGATGCCGAATCCTGCTTTTCCGAGTCGTCGGGTCCCGTGGGGTCGTTGTTGGGCGAGCCCGATGATGCCGGCCAGTAGCAGCGCCTGGGTTGGTAGCCAGATGGATTCCGCGATGTAGAAGCGGGTACTCCCGTCGGCCGCGGCCGATCCGATCAGCGAGGCGGCCAGCCAGCCGGCGCCTGCCGCGATCCAGGCACCGGCGGTGAGGCGGGGGTGGATGGTCATGAAAACCTCCTCGGCTGTTGGTCCCCACCCTGTCGTTGGTCGGCGGTCAGCTCGTCGACGATCTCGGCGAGTTGCTGCACCCCGCGACTGGCCGCCATGTGTTCGCCGATGTGGCTGGCGGCCTCCCGGTACCGGCGGTCGTCGAGCACAGCACGCACGGCGTGGCGGATCGCGGCCGGTGTGGGGGTTTCGGTCTTGAGGCTGCGTCCGACGCCGGTCCAGGCGATCCGGGCGATGACTTCGGGTTTGTCTTCCTGGCGGCCGGTGGCGACGATCGGCACGCCGTAGCGCAGGGCGTACTGCACGCCGCCGTACCCACCGTTGGTGACGTAGACGTCGGTCTTGGGCAGCAGCTCGTCGTACGGTAGGAACTCGGCGGCGCGGGCGTTGTGGGGCAGTGGCGGCAGCGTGTCCACCGGACGGCCACCGGTCGCGACGGCGACCAGCACGTCCTGGTCGGCGAGCCCTTCGAGCGCGGGCCCGATGAGCTGGCCGTAGTCGCGGTTGGCGAGCGTGCCCTGGGTGAGGTGGACGACCGGTCGCGAGCCGTCGAGCTCCGGCCACCACGGAGGAAGCGGCGCCTGCGAGCCGGAGGCCGAGATCGGTCCCACGAAGTGCAGGGTGGTCGGGGCGTCCGACCGCGGATATTCGAACTCGGGCACCGTGAACTGCACGATCGCCTCGGCGTGCCGCGGCCAGTCGAGCACCGCGAAGGGGATCGAGCGGCCGTGCAGCCGGTGGAAAGTCTGCTCGGCGATCCGCTCGGCCGGCGGAAACACCGTCTTGGCGGCGACCGCGGCGAGCATCGCGTTACGCAGCCGGCCGAGCGGGCCGCGGAGCGGGAGCAGCCCCATGCCGAACGGCGCCGTGTCACGGCTGGAGATCGTCAACGGGCAGATGCCGCCCACCACGATCGGCGGCCGGACCCCGAGCGGGTGGCCGAGCAGGAACGCGCCACCCACGAACCCCGGGTCCGTCAGGAGTACGTCGGCCGGCTCGGCGGCGTGCGAGGCCAGCACGATGTCGTGTTGCGGCAGCCCGGGGCGTACGAAGATGTGCTCGATGTCGTGGGCGATCGCCTTCGTACCCTTCAGGGCGGCACGTTCGGGGAAGGTGTGGTTCCAGTCCTGCCGGTCGTCGAAGTCGGCTTCGGCGGGCAAGGCCAGATGCTGCGCGCCGGTTGCCTCGACGGCCCGGACGAACCTGGATCCGGTGAGGAAACGCACCCGGTCCCCGCGCTCGGCGAAATGCCGTGCGACCGCGAGTAGCGGGGTGACGTGCCCGTGGATGGGCACAGCCGCGATCAAGATTGACGACATGGCGACCCCCGGTGGCCCCGGAGCGATGGGATAGAGTTGGCGCCCATGGAGCAGTATTCATCTGTACGCGGCGGTAGTCAATATGACGGGGAGTGAGAGCCGCACCCGCAGCTACCGTTCCGAGCTTCGGCAGCGCCAGGCGGCCGAGACCAGGAGGCGCGTGGTCGAGGCTGCCGGCGAGGTGTTCAGCGAACACGGGTACCAGGCCGCCACCTTCGCGCAGATCGCGAACCGGGCTGGTGTCTCAATCGAGACCGTGCGAACGCACGGTCCGAAGGCAGCCCTCATGTGGGCCGCGGTCGAGGTGGCGTCCTTCGGCGTCGAGGGTGACGTCGACCTCTTCGCCACCGACCTCGGCAAGGCCATGCTCGAGGTCGGTGACCCTTACGGCTTCGCAGCGTTCCTGGGCGAGACGATGCTCGCGATCAACGAACCGGCGGCCGGTGTCTGGACCGCGGTCACCGGCGCCGCCCACGGCGACCGCGAGCTCCGCAGCCACCTTGCGCAGCGGCTCGCCGCGATCAGGAAGCAGGTCGCGAACGTCCTGCGGGTGGTGGCCGAGCGCGGCTGGCTGCGCACCGACGTGCCCTTCGACGATCTCGTCGAAGCCTGCTGCGTCATCACCAGCGTCGAAAGCTACGTGCGCTTCGTACGCCTAGACGGCAAATCGCCCGAGGAATACAAGGCCTTCATCACACGGACGATCGCCGACACAATCCTCGAACGCTAGTCCGCCAGCCGAGAGCCCCCGACCAGTTGGTTGATACCGATCCGGTCCTCTCGGAGCGCCTTTCGTGAACTGACCTATGCCGCCCGCGCGGCGTCGCCAACGTGCGGGAGGGCCTGGCGAACGAGACCGACAGCGACCCCCGGGGCGCTGCTGGATACCGGCCGCCTGGGAATCCTGGGGTCTGTCGGCCGCGCCGCCGTCCCGGCGCCACGCCGAATACGACGTCTTGGGACGGCAGCGCACCATGACGCGGCAAAGGGCGCAGAAAGTGGCTACAGACGTTGGATGGGCAGGGTGTCGTGTCAGTGTTAAGAGCATTGGAGCGTCTGCGAGTCGTCGTTCTGGGCTCGCCGTAGCTCGAACGTCACCTCCAGATCGGGTGGCTGGATATCGCCGCTGACGGTCGTGCTGCCGTCAGGGTTGATCACGACGATGTAGGGCTTGGCGCGCAGCCGCACGGCGTCGCGGCCGTCCCATTCGCCTTCGAGTTCGCCCAGGTCGGTGTAGGTGCCGGGTGGTCGCTTGACGCCGATTGAGATGGACAGTCCCGCGTACCGGTCGGCGGTAACCCGGCGGCACCGATGCCGACGTAGAACTTCGCGTCGTAGTCGATGATTATGGCGTTCGCGCCCACCGAGACACCTTCGACCGAGTCGACCAGGCTGTCGTTCCTCCGCAGCTCGCCTGGCCATCGCAGGCCGAACCGGCCGTTGGCGTATCCGAATCCGATGGTGCCGCCGAGGGGGTACTCGCCGGGTGGCCTTGATGGTCGAGTGTCCGGCGCTGAACCCGGTCCGGATGCCGATCGCCTGGCGCACTGTCGCGGCGAACGGGATGCCGAGGATCTGCCCGATGCTGACGCTCCAGTCCACCGGTACGAACATCGTCGGGTGGACGTTGCTGCCGGTCATGGTGGCCGCCTCGACCTGTACCCGAAGCCCCGCCGTACCGTGGATGGATCGACCGACGGCCGGAGATCTTGGACAGTGGCACCTGGCGGGCGAGAGTGATGGCCATTCTGGCGTCGCCCAGGGTCAGTGCGATGTTGACCTGGTGCAGCAGGACGTTCGTGGCGCCGACGCCGGTCCACCGGTCGTCGCCGTCGTAGCCGAGCCGCGCGGCAGGGCCAGGTGGCGGCGATGCGCAGTCGTAGCCGTCAGGATCTCGTAGCCGTCAGGATCAGGGCCTTCTCGTCTTACGGGCGCCGATGACGATCCATAGTCGACCAATGACTCTCGGTGTTTTGGCGTCGGTCGAAGGTCGCGCCGCTCGTTGAGGGAGTTTCCCTGGTGATCCCGGCTGCGACCTTCGAAACTACCGATAGATAACCGAAACTTTTGGTTTGAGAAACCTGGTCCGGTCTGCAAGCCTGAAGACATCGATCGATGTGACCGCTAACACGATCTCTCTGCCCTCTGGAGGTCCGTCCGTCCGCCTGACGAACACGCTTCGCGCCGCTGAAGCAGTCCGCCACCCAGAAAGTCCGACGCTTCCACCACCACCGGCCGGGCGGGCGACTGGGATCCACCCACCGTAACCACCTCCTGCTCTCCGGGGGCCTGAACTGCCCCGAGGTCCCCGCCGGTCGGGCGTACGCGGTAGTGCAGCCGGCCCCTTGCGAGCTGGGCGAGCCCTACCCGAACAGCGCCGGAACGTCCCTATCTCACAACTGGAGGATAAGAATGATCTCCCGGACCCGTCCCGCCGGGCGTCGATTCCGAACGCTCGTGGTTTCCGGAATAGCCGCGATAGTTGCGATCCTAGCCGTATCGTTACTACCCCATCTCGCCCATGCCGCCGAGACGACGCTGGGTGCGGCCGCGGCCCAGTCCGGCCGGTACTTCGGTGCGGCGGTCGCCGGGGGCAGGTTGGGCGACAGTGCGTACACGACGATCTTGAATCGGGAGTTCAACAGCGTCACCGCTGAGAACGAGATGAAGATCGACGCGACCGAGCCGCAGCAGAACAACTTCACTTTCGGTAACGCCGA
Source organism: Plantactinospora sp. DSM 117369 (assembly GCF_053764795.1). Taxonomy (NCBI): domain Bacteria; kingdom Bacillati; phylum Actinomycetota; class Actinomycetes; order Micromonosporales; family Micromonosporaceae; genus Plantactinospora; species Plantactinospora sp. DSM 117369. Next base: position 1,623,260 of record NZ_CM132446.1, read on the forward strand.
CCGGATCGTCAACCACGCTCTGAGTCGGGGTTGGCAGGTGCGCGGGCACACCCTGGCCTGGCACTCGCAGCAGCCGGAGTGGATGCGGACCATGGAGGGCAGCGCGCTGCGCTCGGCGATGCTGAACCACGTCACCCGGGTAGCCAGCTACTACCGGGGCAGGGTCGTGGCCTGGGACGTGGTGAACGAGGCGTTCGACGACGGCAACAGCGGCGCGCGTCGTAACTCGAACCTGCAGCGTACGGGCAACGACTGGATCGAGGCGGCGTTCCGGGCCGCGGACGCGGCGGACCCGGACGCGAAGCTCTGCTACAACGACTACAACACCGACAACTGGACCTGGGCCAAGACCCAGGCGGTGTACCGGATGGTGCAGGACTTCAAGCAGCGCGGTGTGCCGATCGACTGCGTCGGGTTCCAGTCGCACTTCAACGCCAACTCGCCGTACGCGAGCAACTACCGCACCACACTGTCGAGCTTCGCCGCGCTCGGGGTGGACGTGCAGATCACCGAGCTGGACATCGAGGGTTCGGGCACTACGCAGGCGAACACCTACCGCAACGTGGTCAACGACTGCCTCGCCGTTGCCCGCTGCAAGGGCATCACGGTGTGGGGCGTGCGGGACTGCGACTCGTGGCGCTCCAGCGGCACCCCGCTGCTGTTCGAGTGCAACGGCAACAAGAAGGCCGCGTACACGTCCACCCTTGAGGCGTTGAACAGCGGCACCCCCGTGCCCACCACCCCGCCGGCCACGACCACCCCACAGCCGACTCCCACCGGGTCGGGCCCGGTCGACCCGAACGCGTGGTACGAGGTGGTGAACCGCAACAGCGGTAAGGCGTTGGACGTGTGTGGGGTGTCCACGGCCGACAACGCCTGCGTCCAGCAGTACGCCCGCACCGGCGGGCAGAACCAGCAGTGGCAGCTGGTCGACTCCGGTGGCGGCTACTACCGGGTACGGGCGCGGCACTCGGGCAAGGTGCTGGACGTGTCCAACTACTCGACCGCGGATGGCGCCGCGATCGTGCAGTACGGTGACCACGGCGGGACGAACCAGCGGTTCCGGCTGGTCGACTCGGGCGGGTACGTGCGTTTGATCAACCAGGGCAGCGGTAAGGCCGTGGAGGTCCAGGGCGCGTCCACCGCTGACGGTGGCCGCGTGGTGCAGTACAGCGACCACGGCGGGACGAACCAGCAGTGGCAACTGATCCAGGTCGGCGGACCCACCAACCCGACGCCGACGCCGACGGCTAGTGCGACGCCGACGCCGACGCCGACGGGCGGTGGGTGCGCTCTCCCGTCGTCGTACCGCTGGTCATCGACGGGCCAACTGGCGACCCCGAGGTCGGGGTGGGTCTCGCTCAAGGACTTCACCTACGCCCCCTACAACGGCAGGCACCTCGTGTACGCCACGACGCACGACACGGGAACGACCTGGGGCTCGATGAACTTCGGCCTCTTCTCGAACTGGTCCGAGATGGGCTCGGCCAGTCAGAACGCGATGTCCTCGTCCACTGTTGCGCCATCGCTCTTCTACTTCGCCCCGCGGAACATCTGGGTACTGGCCTATCAGTGGGGCGGGCCCGCCTTCTCCTACCGGACGTCGAGCGACCCCACCAACGCGAACGGCTGGTCGTCGCCGCAGACGCTCTTCTCCGGAAGCATCTCCGACTCCGGTACGGGTCCCATCGACCAGGCGGTCATCGGCGACAGCTCGAACATGTACCTGTTCTTCGCCGGGGACAACGGCCGGATCTACCGGGCCAGCATGCCGATCGGGAACTTCCCGGGAAGCTTCGGCTCCTCGTCGACGGTGATCATGAGTGACTCGACGAACAACCTGTTCGAAGGAGTTCAGGTCTACAAGCTCCAGGGCGAGAACCGGTACCTCATGCTCGTCGAGGCGATCGGCTCGCAGGGGCGCTACTTCCGCTCGTTCACAGCCACCAGCCTGAACGGTTCGTGGACCCCGCAGGCCGCGACCGAGAGCAACCCCTTCGCTGGCAAGGCCAACAGCGGCGCCACCTGGACCAACGACATCAGCCACGGCGAGTTGATCCGCAGCAACGCCGATCAGACCATGACCGTCGACCCCTGCAACCTGCAACTGCTCTACCAGGGCCGTTCCCCCAACTCCGGCGGCGACTACGGCCTGCTGCCCTACCGGCCGGGTCTGTTGACACTGCAGCGCTGATGGCGTGACGCAGGTCCAGTTCGGGTGTTCCTGTCCTTCGCGGTACGTCGGATCTGGTGAGCGTTCGCACGGTTCGCGATCAGGATCGGGTGGATCTGGAACGGCGGGCTCGGCGCAGGCTGAGCCCGCCTCCATCCGTACCGTGGTTCGGCTGTCGAGTGGTGGGGATGATCTGCCCGGCGAACACATCTTGTCAGCGGCAAGTGAAAGGAAAGTAAGTGAGTTCAGCCCGTTCTACCGCTAGAACGTCGTTGTTGGCAGTCGCGGTGCTCGTCTCCGCCGCGTTGCCGGCTGTAGCCATGAATCAAAAGCCGGCTTCGGCTGCGGTCCAGGAAACCTACTATGTCGCCCCGGACGGCAACGACACCAATCCGGGAACGATCACATCACCATTTAGAACCCTGCAACGCGCACGGGACGTCGTTCGCACGGTAAATGCGAATATGACCGGCGACATCCATGTGTACCTTCGTGGCGGAAATTATCCGGTAAGCAGCACAATCGAGTTCGGGCCGGGCGACTCCGGTACCAACGGCTACCGGGTGATATATGCTGCCTACCCCAGTGAAACGCCGGTCCTCGATGGCGGAGTTCAAGTGACCGGGTGGACTCAGCACAGCGGCAACATCTGGAAGGCGCCGCTCGACCGTGCCAACAAGCTGCGTGCGCTCTACGTCAACGACAAGCGTGCCTATATGGCCTCGAAGACGGTTAACTCGGCGGGATGCTACGGAACCTACACCATTACGGCCGGGCAAGCCGCGTGGGCCTGGGAATCAGGGTCGCAGTGCGAGGGTGCCAAATACAACATGGCCGATTTTCCCGCCGTTGCCCGCAATCAGGAAGATATCGAGATCGAAACGGGGACGACCTGGACCACGGCGATCGTAGGAGTCCGCCAGGTCACCACAAGTAGTGATGGTGCGAACCGTGTCGCGCTGTTTCAGCAACCAGGTGCGGCCATCGCCCAGGGTGCGTACAACGGCAACGCCCAAGTGGGCGGCACCCACAAGGTCATGAACGCCTACGAGTTCCTGGACGCGCCGGGCGAGTTCTACTTCGACAAGACCAGCCGGACGTTGTACTACTACAAGTCCAGCACCGAGAACATGTCGACCGCGACGGTATTCGCACCGAACAACGTGTCTACCGTGCTGCGGATCGCCGGTACCTCGACGAGCAGCCACGCCCGTAACATCACGTTCTCCGGTCTCTCCGTGGAGCACTCCGACTGGAACCTGTTCAACGTCGCTGGCTCTGCGTTCAAGCAAGCGCAACAGGGCAATCTGGGTGCGCAGGCGTACGCGAGGGGAAACTTCCACGTCTACTACTATCGCAACGTTGACGTTACTCCCGGCAGCATCCACATTCAGAATGCCGACGGCATCGTCCTGCAGCGCAACCGGGTCCAGCACACCGGCGCCGACGGGATCAACATGGTCAACGACGTGCAGAGCACCCAGTTGATCGGGAACTACACCAATGACATCGCTGGCTCCGCTATCACCGTGGGTCATCCCCAGCACGTCTACATCGGAGACCACACGTCGACCAATCGCGAGAAGTATTCCCCCCAGGTCGAGGGACTGCCCAAGAACATCGAGATCAAGAACAACTACCTCTACGACAGTGCGGTCTTGTTCAACGGGCACAGCCCCATCTCGGCGTACTTCGTCGACACCCTCATCGTGCAGCACAACCAGATCGAGAAAACTCCGTGGTCGGGCGTGACGCTCGGTTGGGGGTGGTGGAACTTCGACGGATCGGCGGGCTCGATCGTACCCAACCGACCGACCACGACGGCAAGAAACAACAACGTCAGCTACAACCACATCATCGACACGGTGCAGCGCCTCAGCGATACGGCTCCCATCTATACGCTCGGCAGCCAGCCGGGAACCACTATCAACAACAACTACCTTCAAGGCGTTCCGGCCGGCCACAAGTATGGACTCCACCCGGACGAGGGATCGGCGTACATCACCTTCCGTGACAACGTTCTGAGTGTTGACAAGAATGTCACCTGGCTCATCAACTCCGACGACTTCGGTCGTAAACACGATCTCAGCATCACGCAAATATACGGTCCGATCAACAAGGTCTCCGAGAAGAACCTGCCCAACAGTACGATCCATGACATCATCGTCGCCTCCGACTATGTCTGGCCGGCGCCGGCCTATGGCATCGCCGTGAACTCCGGACTCGAAAATTCATTCCGGGACATCATCCCGCCAAGCAATCTCTCCGTGCCGGACTACGTCCTGCCGGCCAGCACGTACGTCACCAGCGGGACGTCGTCGGTTCCGATCCGAAGCGCTGGCGACGCGACCAGGACGATCTGGTTGGCTCCCGCCGGTACGACCGCCTTCGCCGTCGGCCCGACGATGACCAGCGCGGGCGGCACCGCCACATCCATAGCGGTTCCGACGTCGCCGGGTGATTACCGGCTCTACGTCCTTGATGCTCAAGGTAATCGATCGGCTGAGTCCAAATCAATCGTCAGACAGCAAAGCGGCGGCGGTCAGCAGAACGCACAGATCGTGGGCGGCCAGTCAGGCCGTTGTATCGAGGTGCCTGGCGCCACGACCGCCAACGGCGCTCAGATGCAACTGTGGGACTGCTCCGGCAGTACGAATCAGCGGTGGACCCACACCGCAAGCAAGCAGCTGACCGTGTACGGCAACAAGTGCTTGGACGCGTACGGTGCGGGCACGACCAACGGCACCACGGTCGTCATTTGGGACTGCCATGGCGGACTCAACCAGCAATGGAACGTCAACGCTGATGGCACCATCACGAACGTCCAATCCGGACTGTGTGTCGATGCCAATGGTGCCGCCTCCGGCAACGGGACAAAGATCATCCTTTGGTCGTGCAATGGCGGCGCGAACCAGCAATGGAGCTTACGCAACTGACCAGCCACACCCGGGGCCGGGCCGACCCTGCCTGGCCCCGGGGCCGTACCCGCTACGGCGCACGCCCCCTGCCCGTGGGTGCTCCATGAGTGCTCGGCGCCTTGATCCCGTCCATGGTGGACGGATAGGCGCTCGACGAGTGCTCGGCGGTTCCGGGACGGCGTGACAACACGGCGGAGAAACCTGCCCCGCTGGGACTCCCCGTTGGGCACAGGCCGGCATGGTTCATCCCGGAGAGCGCGGCGGCATTGCTGGCGACCCGATCCGGTTGTCCTCGTAGTCGGTGCGGCGCCGGTCGACGATGGCCTCCTCAGCGAGCTGTTCGTTGATCGTGACCAGCTCGCGTTGGTGACCGGTTCGGCCTGGCGGTACTCGGCCAGCGAAGCGGTGATCGCATCGTTGTGCGTGATCGGGGCGGTTGGGATAGCAGTCCCGAGCCGGAGCACGCTGGCGTCGAGGGCGTCTGCGTCGATGCCCGGCCGGTCCGGGATCGGTGCATGTTCGCCGGGACTCGACCTCGACTCGGCCTCGATCTCGACCCCACACCTGGCAGGCTTGGCGGTCGGCTGCGACCGTACCCGGGAGTCAGCGACACCGGCCACCGCGGGCAAGCACTGCCGTCCAGATGGCACGCCGGTCAGCCGGCGTCCAGCACCTCGCGTAGCCGCGCCGCGAACTCCTCGGGCTTGCCCGCGTAGCCGAACTGGTCACCGAGGAAGCCGCCGTGGTGACTCGGGAACACCACGGCCTCTTGACCGAGCAATGCCGCGGTGCCCACGGCCGTGCGCGCGGTGTAGGTGCCCGCCGACTCCTCGCCGACCGCGATCACGATCCGGGTCGGTGTCGAGGTGAGCACGCCCGCGTCGGGGCGGTAATCGGTGATCGCCCACGAACTCTTCGACAGTAGCGGGTCGTCGCGGCTGCCATCGTCGTCGGTCGACAGGCCGAACATGGCCGGCTCGGGTGCGGGCCGGGCAAAGTAGTCGTCGGTGAACTCGCCCTGCCAGGACGTCATCGCGATGAACGCGGCCATGCCCGCGCCGGTACCCCTCGCCTGGTACGCCTCGTGGAAGCCGGCCCGGGCGCGCTCGGCCGCCGCGGCGTCGGGGAGTACGGCGTTGATCGGCGGCTCGTGCGCGACCAGCGTGACGACGTCGCCGGGGTAGGTCGCCACGAGTTCGAGCGCGGTCACCGCGCCGCCGCTGCTGGCGAACACGTCGACCGGGCCGGCGCCGAGCGCCTCGATCAGCAGGTGCAGGTCGGCCGCCTGCTGCTGCGGGGTGTGATCGGACCGGCCGTCCCGACGGATGCTGCGGCCCAGGCCACGCGGGTCGTAGGTGACGACGGTGCGATCCGTGAAGCGCGCGGCGAGCGCGTCGAAGCCGTCCGCCGTCATCGGCTGACCAATCATGAGCAGCGCGGGGCGCCCGCCGGACGGTGGTAGCGGGCCGCGGACGTCGTAGACCAGGTCGGCATTGGGTACGGCGAGGGTGTGCGTGTGCTTCACATGCATACCGGTGAGACTACGGCCGCCGGGGACGGATCAGGATGTGCCTGCCCGGACCGCGCCGGCCCTGCGCCGCCCAGCCAGAGGCGTCAGGCTCCGTGCCCTGGCCGGTGCGGCACGCCTGGATTCCACTTGACTAGCTTTGGACCCATGTGGCAGATGCGGTGGGGCCAGGCGGATCGCCTGACCCCACCGGTCGGTCTGGCCCCGTTAGCCCAGGTACTTATCCCACGGGCCGGTGATGGCGAGGGTGAGGCCGGGGTCCTGCATGTTGACGAAGAGCACCTTGCCGTCGGCGGTGAAGGTCGGCCCGCAGAACTCGGAGTCGTTGAGTTGGTTGCGGGCGATGGCGCAGGTCGGGCCGCCCGGGATCGCGCTGAGCACGTGGGAGGCGCCCGAGCCGTCCTCGGCGAGCACGAGGCTTCCCCACGGGGTGACGGTCACATTGTCCGGGCCATCGAAGGTGAGGTCGTTGTACTTGACCGGCGTGCCCTCCTCCGACGCGGTCTGGTGCGGGAAGTACGTCACCAACTGGATGGTCTGGGCCCGGTAGTCGTAGAACCAGACCATGCCGTCGTGCGGAGCGGCGTCCGCCGGGAGGTCGCCGTCGTCCCACGCGTAGGAGTTGACCACGTAGACACCCTCGTCGGTGCCCCACACGCCCTCGAACTTGCGTCCGCGGGTGACCTGGCCGTCGGCGAACTGCTCGCGTACGGGCGTGGTCCGCGCGTCGCGCTCAGGCACCTCGATCCACCGCACGGGGAAAGGGCGGCCGAGCTGGGCGGAGGTCAGGTAGGCGACGTCCGGCAGCACTGAGCCGTCGTCCATGATGATCTGCATCGCGGCGAGGACGCCGGCGTCCGGAGCGAGGCGAGTGAGCACGCCAGGACCCAGCTTGATGCCGCGGGGCGCGGTCCAGCGGTAGAAGAGGCCGTTGGGTTCGTTGGCGTCCTCGGAGAGGTAGATTTTGGTGCGGTCCTTGTCGATTGCCAGGGCCTCGTGGGCGTAGCGGCCCAGGCACTTGATCGGCGTCGGGTCTGCGTGGCCGTCGGCCCAGACCTCGAAGACGTAGCCGTGATCCTTCTGGAAGACGCCGGATCGGCCGTCCTCCGCCCAGTCGTCCCCGGCGCGGTCCTCAGTCTCTTCGCAGGTCAGCCACGTCCCCCATGGGGTAGGTCCGCCCGCACAGTTGGCGACGGTGCCGGAGAGGGCGACGAACTCGCCGAGGTTGCGGCCCGAGCGGTCAGTCTTGATCACGGTGCAGCCGCCGGCGTCGACAGCACCGGGATCGTAGACGGTGCCCGCGACGTGTGGTACCCCGAACTCGGCGCCCGGGTCGATCTCGTGGTTCTGGATCAAGGTGTACCGGCCGCGGCCGGCGTCGTAGACGGCCATGCCGTCGTGGTCGGCCGGGGTCAGTCCCTGGCCGCCGTTGAGTCGGGTGACACCGGTCCGGGTAACCACGGCGTAGCTGAAGCCCTCGGGCAGGGCCAGGATGCCGTCGGGGTCGTCGACGAGGGGCGGGAAGGGTACGTGGCCGGCCCCGACTGGCGGGCGGGGCCGGCTCGGGTGGGCCTGGGCCAGGGACGGCAAGCCACCGGCGACGGCAAGGCCCACGCCGACGCCGCCAGCGAGGAAGGTACGACGAGAGGGAGGCACGAAGAATAGCTCCTGTTCAAACGATTGCGACGACTTGCCAACCAACTCCTGCCGGCCGACACCGATGCGTCATTCAAACGATGGATCGGCGACATCCGAGTAAAGAATCAGGGCTGCTCAGGCATCGTCCGGGCGACGGCGTAACACCCGAAACGCGGCGGACCGCAGAGCCGACATCACCGAGGATTGAAAGCCATCGACGAACCGGGCGCCGTCGAGGCAAACCGCTGCCGACGTTCATTGCGGGTGCATCTGGTCGGAGCTAACCCCACGGGCCGCCGCTGGCCCGGGAATCTGCTCGACGAGCGTGCGCGCGGGCCATCAACGCCAGGCTTGATCCGTTCGACGACGACACCCGGCCAGCTGCGGTAGCAGCACCGCGAGGTCAGCGAATGGCACGGCTGCCGGCCATACATGGTAGATCGATCGCCCGGGGCGAGCACCGCCGCACGCCCGAGACGCCAGACGGCACGATGTCATCCCGATCATCTCGGCGGACGACGCCGGGCAACGCGCGCGGCAGGACCGCCGGTGACACCGACGGGAGCGGCTGAGCCGCGTGGGGTACCCAGAGCAGGCCGGGTCGGAACTTCGCACCTTTCCTCAGGTTCACGCGCCGGTTGACGGGACCGTCCCAGCGTCAGCCGATCCACCGACCTGCCGCAGCCCTGCTGGCCCGCATGCCGGGCAGCCCCATCAGCGTGGCCGTCCGCCGTGCCACGGCAGCGGCGGCGACTGGACCAGCGACGCCGGTGGCGTCAGTCGCCTGCCGGATCGACAGGTTGCCGGCCGCCCGACTGACCCTAAACCCGGCGCAAGACGTACAGATGATCTCGCGCTCGCCGTCTCGCGTCCACCTCACCCGATCAGCGGGCCTCAAACGCCGGCTGGCGTATCAACTGGGGCCGCAGGCTGGTGAAGCTGAAGAGAAGCCGCGAGTTTCTAGGCTGCGGCCATGCTTGCTGCTTCCGGGTTCGCGGCGGGGTGGTGGCAACGCGGGCTGACCATCCGCGAACGCCGTACCATGCCGCCAGGCGCCACGGCGCCCGGCAGCACGCCGCCAGGCACCGCTCCGCCACCCCGCTGGGCGGTCGACGCCGAACAGGCGCTCGCCGGAGCCGTCCCCGGTCGGCCGGTGCCGCCGCGGTTCTCCTGTTGGCGGGAGGGCTACGCCGAGGTGGTGCGACCGTTGGTGGAGTGGGCGACCGGCCAGGTGCCCGCCCACCCGTCCACCCGGTCGTTCGCCGCACGGTTGCAGGCGGACCTGGTGGACCTGGCCGCGCGGACGCTCACCCTGGAACTGCATCAGCGGCGGGTAGCGGGCACGCTCATCGGTGCCGACGGCCAGCAGCGGTTCGCGGATTTCATCCGGTCGGTCTCCCGGCGGGGCGAGGTCACCGCCCTTCTCGAACGGTATCCGGTGCTCGCGCGGCTGCTCCTACAGGCGTCCCGGTTCGCCGCCGAGGCGTACGCGGAAACTCTGGCGCGGTTCGCGGCGGACCGGCACGCGATCGCCGACCAGTTCCTCGGCGGTGCCGACCCGGGTGATCCGGTCGCGGTGCACAGCCAGCTCGGTGACCGGCACCGACGTGGCCGGTCGGTGTCGGTACTCGAGTTCGCCGGTGGCCAGCGGGTGGTGTACAAGCCGCGCTCGCTGGCGGCCTGCGACGGTTTCGCGGCGCTGCTGCGGTGGCTGAACGAGCGGGTGCCGACGCTGGAGCTACGGGCCGTACGGTCGCTGGAACGGGGGGACTACGGCTGGCAGGAACACGTCCACCGGGCGCCGTGCGCGGATGTCGGCGGAGCCCGGCGGTTCTATCGGCGGCAGGGCGCGCTGCTGGCGCTGCTGTACGCGGTACACGCATCCGACGTGCACTACGGAAACCTCATCGCCTGCGGCGACCAACCCGTGGTCATCGATCTGGAGACCATCTTCCACCCCGACGTGCTGCGCGTCGACGTGGCGCGCGACCCGGCGGCGCGGCTGCTCGACTCGTCGGTGCACCGTACCGGCGTCCTTCCCAGCTTCCTGCTCGGTGACCACGGGGCACTGGACGTCTCGGCCCTCGGCGGCGACCGTGGACATCCCCATCCAACCGACGGGATCGACTGGCTGGCACCGGCGACCGACCAGATGCGGCTGGTCCGGCGACCCCGGCTCTTCGACGGCGGCTCCAATCGGCCGATCGTGGACGACCGCGAGCTGGAACCCGCCGACCACGAGGACGATCTGGTCGAGGGCTTCCGGACCGGCTACGACGCGATCGCCCGGTACCGGAGGTCGTTCCTCACCGCGGTCGCGCACCTCGCCACCCCGGCGACCAGGGTGGTGCTGCGTCCCACACACGTGTACCGGCGGCTGTTGGACGAGTCGACGCACCCGGACCTGCTGCGCGATTCGACCGCCCGGGACGGGCTGTTCGACCTGCTGTCGACCGCCGCTGGCGACGCGTTGCCGCAGGCCCGCTCCGTGCCGCACGAGATCGCCGACCTGTGGCACGGCGACGTGCCGATCTTCCTCGGCCACCCGGACTCGACCGGCTTGACCGCCTCCACCGGGACGCGGATCGACGGGGTCCTCGACGCCGGTGGCCGGCGGTGCGCCGCCGGCAAGGTGCGCGCGATGGATGCGGCTGACCGGCGTACCCAGGAATGGATCGTCCGGGCGGCGCTGGCCACCCGGCGCAGGCCGGGCGATCGCCGGCACCGCGCGGCGCCGGGGAGTTCCGAAGACGTGGAAGGTCGGGTAGCGGCCCGACCCGGCGATCCGCTGGCCGCTGCGCGGGCGATCGCCGACGACCTCTGCGACCGGGCGGCGACCGACGGCACCCGGGCGAACTGGCTCGGTCTCGAACCCGCCGGCGACAACGTGGCACTGATGCCGATGGGCGCCGCCCTGTCATACGGTTACACCGGGGTCGCCCTCTTCCTGACCCAGTTGGCCAGTCTCGGCGGCGACGCCCGGTACGCCGAGATCGCGCAGCTCGCCGTACGTGGCATTCCCCAACTGCTGTCGGCGGTATCCGGCCGGGCGGACCTGATCGGCTCGGTCGGCTGCGGCGGGTACGACGGGTTCGGTGGCATCGGATACGCGCTCGCCCGGATCGCCAACCTGACCGGCGACAGCGAGGTCCGTGAGTGGGCGTACGAGTCGGTCCAGCTCGCCGGCACCGCGGCCGCCGCGAACGGACCACCGGGCGTCGCCGACGGCCACGCGGGATGCCTGGCCGCGATGATGGCCGTACACGCCGAGCTGGACCACGCGCCCGCCGCCGCGCTCGCGGCCGACTGTGCACGACTGCTCGCCGGCCTGGCCGACGAACCGCACGAGGCGCGCCGCGCCGCGATCACCACCACCGGTTTCGCGCGTGGTCCGGCCGGCATCGCGTGGGCGTTGCACCGGTACGCCGCCGCGGTGCCCGCACCACGCTGTCGCCGGGCTGCGGACATCATCCGGGCATGGGACGACTCCCCGCTCCGGGAACCGTGGGGAGCCGACCCCGGCGTCGACACACCCGGCCTCGTCAACGGACTCGCCGGCACGGGTTACCGGCTACTGCGGATCGCCGCGCCGGAACGCGTGCCGTCAGTGCTCCACCTGGAACCCGGCCCCACCGCCGCACAGAGCGTGCGGCTCGCGATTGCCAGTCCGGCACCACACACCACCCTGGAGGAACGATGAAGGAACAGGATCACCACGCTCCGTCCGACCTGACCGAGGCGGCCGGCGGCGACGCCGGGCACCCGGCCGGCGACGTCGAGCTCACGCCGGCCCGGGCGGTCGGCCTGCGCCGGGCGGTCCTGGCGGGACTGGCCGTCGGCGCGGGCGCATACGCCCTCAGCCTCGACCTCGCCACGTACACCGTCGCCCACACCACGTGCTGCGGCTGACGGCCTGACGGTACCCGCGCTGCTGGTGTCCGCCCGCCGAGGCGGACACCAGCAGCGAAGGCTCTGTGCTGAACAGATCGAAGAGGGTTCACTGGTGTGATCAGGCGATGCCGTCGGGGCGAGGCGGCAGAACAGGAGGGCGAGATGGCCGATCCCCCCGCAGTCGAGCCGCCCATCGGGTCGGTCGAGCCAGGCCGCCTCCCGGCTCACCCAGTCGCCCCTGTCGCCGTACGAGCGCAGATCCTCTCCACCGAGCACTGGAGCCTGTTGGCCACCCGAAACCTGGCGTGGAGTGAGAGCTTCAGCCGGGCGAGCTGGTTCGTGACGGTGGTGTCGGCGACGGTGGTGGCGCTCGCCCTGGTGGCGGACAGCACCGACTTCGGCGTCGGCTTCCGCTTCTTCGCGTTACTGCTCATCCCGTTGCTGGTCGTCATCGGCGTGGCCACCGTCGTCCGCCTGGTGCAGCTCAACAGCGAGGACGTGGAGCTGGTCATCGGGATGAACCGGCTGCGCCGGGGCTACCTCGATCTGGCGCCCGAGCTGGAGCGCTATTTCGTCACCGGCCACGGCGAGGACGTCGCCGGGATCATGCGGACGTACGGTGCCAGCCGCACCCGGATCCCGGCCACCCAGTACCTGTCGAGCATTCCGCTGCTGGTCAGCGTCATCGTCGCCGTCCTGATCGGGGCGCTGGCCGGCCTGATCGGCGATTCGTTCGGTGTCGGGATCGAAGCGGCCGTCGTCATCGGCGTCGTTGCCACCGTCGCCGCCCTGGCAGCGCTGGCCCTCGCTGTCGTCCGGCACGTCAACCACACCTGGGACCGGCGCCGCGCCACGAGCCGCGGCGACAACGCCGGATGATCGTGCTCAGTCGCGCCGGCTGAGCCCGGTGTCGAGGTGGCCGAGCTTGGCGTGTACCCGTTCGGCGTCGGGCTCGCGGAGCTGCTCCAGCACGTCGAGCGCGTCCCGCCACGCGCGCCGGGCCGCTTCGGCGTCGCCGAGCGCTTCATAGGTGTCGCCGAGGTGGTCGAGGGTGTTCGCCACGCCGTACCGGTGCCCGACCTCGCGGCGTAGCCGCAGCGCGGTCTGGTACGCCTCGATGGCCCGGTGGTGTTCGCCGAGGTGGTGGTGGGCGTACCCGATGCTGTCCCAGGTGGCCGCCTCGGCGACCCGGTCGCCCGTGTCGGCGAGCAGTTCGAGTGCCTCCCGGTTGACGTGCAGCGACTGCCGGTGGTCGCCGAGTTGGCCGTGGCACCACCCGACGGTGCCGGGTGTGGGTGTCGAACATCCCGCGACCGGCCCGCTCGACCGCGGCGAGCAGCCCGGTGTACTCGGCGCCGAACCACGCCAGCGCCTCCGCACGCCCGGCGGGTGGCCGGACCGACACGGCCGGGTCGGCCGGGGCGAGGGCGATCGGTTCGCGCAGCGGCTCGATGAGCAGCGCGGCGGCGTGCCCGGTCTGCACGTAGTGGTCGAGCACGCGGCGCAGCGCGGCCTCCCGGTCGGCCGCGGCGTCGTTGGCGTGCGTGAGTTCGGTGGCGTACGCGCGGAGCAGATCGTGCAGCGTCCACCGGCCGTCGACATGTTCGGTCACCAGGTGGGCCGCGTCCAGTCCGAGATGACCGCGCTGGAGTCGGCGCGGGGGTGGCGGTCGACGGCGGTGGGGTTCCCGCTCGCGCCACTGACCGCCGGCTCGCCGTAGACGGTTGAACCGGGCTATGGGGACACTGCGGGTGCTTTCGGGCGATAGTATCCGGGTCTGGCGTCGGCCGACGTCGGGCGGCCACCGAGGACGCCGGCACGGGTCGGGGCGGCTACCCGCTCGGGTACTCCGAAGCAGGCGTCAGACGCACTACGTGGCCCTACGGTTCGCGAACACGAGGTCGAGGACGGACGCCCGATACTTGATTGGTTCCAATAAAAGGACGAGACTTCACGGGGTGCCAACGACGCCGGACTTCGACAGCACGCTGTGCGGGGACGGGTCTGGCGCGGCGTTTCGGGTCGATCGGCCCGGTGGCGCGAACCGGGGAGAACCACTACCACCACCATCTCGTCGGTCCATCCCCTGGGGCCAAAGCCGACGTCGATGGCGTGGTCGGCCCCACCGCCTGCCTGACACCCGCTGGTCCGCTGAGACGTCCGGGTTACCGGAGCGCCGACGTCGAGGGCACCCACCGGGGCAGGCGCCCCGGGTGTCGCGGCGATCTCCGCCGAGCCCGACGGCTGGTCGCCGGAGACGCGGGGCTCGACACCACGGGCCCGCACGACCGTGGACCGAAGCAACCGACGGCAAGAGCAACCAGTCACCAGAGCGAGACAGGAAGGACAGACGTGTCTGACAAGAAGGCCGCGACCGAGAGCATCAGTGAAAGCGAAAATCCCGCAATTCCCGCACCTGCTGTCAAGGCGACCCGGCCCAGGACGAACCGGGACTGGTGGCCGAATCAGCTGGACCTCTCGGTTCTGCATCAGCACTCGCCCCGGTCCAACCCGATGGGCGAGGACTTCAACTATGCGGAAGAGTTCAAGAAGCTCGACGTCGACGCGCTCAAGCGGGACATCTTCGAGCTGATGACGACGTCGCAGGACTGGTGGCCGGCCGACTACGGCCACTACGGACCGCTCTTCATCCGGATGAGCTGGCACGCCGCGGGCACGTACCGGATCGCCGACGGCCGGGGTGGTGGCGGCAGCGGTTCACAGCGGTTCGCGCCGCTCAACAGCTGGCCGGACAACGCGAGCCTGGACAAGGCGCGCCGGCTGCTCTGGCCGATCAAGCAGAAGTACGGCCGGCGGATCTCGTGGGCGGACCTGTTGGTCTTCGCCGGCAACTGCGCGTACGAGTCGATGGGGTTCAAGACCTTCGGGTTCGGGTTCGGGCGCGAGGACATCTGGGAGCCCGAGGAGATCTTCTGGGGGCCGGAGGACACCTGGCTCGGTGACGAGCGCTACAGCGGCGACCGGGAACTCGCGGAGCCGCTCGGCGCCGTGCAGATGGGGCTGATCTACGTGAATCCGGAGGGACCTGCTGGCCACCCGGATGCGCTGGCGTCGGCCCGGGACATCCGGGAGACCTTCGGCCGGATGGCGATGAACGACGAGGAGACGGTGGCGCTGATCGTCGGCGGCCACACGGTCGGCAAGGCGCACGGTGCGGTCGACCCGCAGTACCTCGGCCCGGAGCCGGAGGGCGCCCCGGTCGAGCAGCAGGGTCTCGGCTGGCAGAACTCCTACGGCAGCGGCAAGGGCGGCGACACGCTCACCAGCGGGTTGGAGGGCGCGTGGACCAACAACCCGATCAGGTGGGACAACGGCTTCCTGGACAACCTGTTCAGGTACGACTGGGAGCTGACGACCAGCCCGGCCGGCGCGAAGCAGTGGAAGCCGAAGGACGCCTCGGCCGACGGCACCGTGCCGGACGCCCATGACCCGTCGAAGCGGCACGCCCCGATGATGCTGACGTCGGACCTGGCGCTGAAGATCGACCCGATCTACGAGCCGATCGCCCGGCGCTTCTGGCAGAACCCGGACCAGCTCGAAGAGGCGTTCGCCAAGGCGTGGTTCAAGCTGCTGCACCGCGACATGGGGCCGGTTTCGCGCTACCTCGGCCCGTGGGTTCCGGAGCCGCAGCTGTGGCAGGACCCGGTTCCCGAGGTGGACCACGAGCTGGTCACGGACCAGGACATCGCCGCGCTCAAGGGCAGGATCCTCGACTCCGGTCTGTCCGTCGCCCAGTTGGTCGCCACGGCCTGGGCCTCGGCGGCCAGCTTCCGCGCCACCGACAAGCGCGGCGGCGCCAACGGGGCGCGGATCCGCCTCGCACCGCAGAAGGACTGGGAGGTCAACAACCCGGCCGAGCTGGCCACCGTGCTGGGGACGCTGGAGCGGATCCAGCAGGACTTCAACGCCGCGCAGTCCGGCGGCAGGAAGGTCTCGCTCGCCGACCTGATCGTGCTGGCCGGGTGCGCGGCCGTCGAGCAGGCGGCCAGGAACGCCGGGCATGACATCACGGTGCCGTTCGCGCCGGGGCGTACCGACGCGTCGCAGGAGCAGACCGACGTGGAGACCTTCGCCGTCCTCGAACCGAGGGCCGACGGGTTCCGCAACTACCTGCGCGCCGGGGAGAAACTGTCGCCGGAGACCCTGCTGCTGGATCGGGCGTTCATGTTGAACCTGAGCGCCCCCGAGATGACGGTGCTGGTCGGCGGGATGCGGGCGCTGAACGCCAACACCGGGCAGTCCCCGCACGGGGTCTTCACCGACCGGCCCGGCACGTTGACGAACGACTTCTTCGTGAATCTGCTCGACGTGCGTACGGAATGGAAGGCGGCCCAGTCGGCGGAGAACGTGTACGAGGGCCGGGACCGCGCCACCGGTGAGGTCAAGTGGACCGCCACCGCCGTCGACCTCGTTTTCGGTTCGCACTCCCAGCTCCGCGCCAACGCGGAGGTCTACGCGACCTTCGACGCGAGCGAGAAGTTCGTGCGTGACTTCGTGGCCGCGTGGGACAAGGTCATGAACCTCGACCGGTTCGACCTCGCCTGATTCCCGACGTCCGGGCCGGCCGTCCACTGGTCGGCCCGGACGCCTTCAACGCGTCCCAGGCCACGACGGCATCGCATCGCCGCCAGGTGCCGTCAACGGTGTGCAGGGACCGCACGGCGCGGGCTTGGAGAACCGAGGTTCGGCGCTCGATGATCGATGCATGGAGACGGCGACCTGGCGGGTGGTAGGGCGGGCCTTTCCCGGCCCGGTCGGGTGGGCAGTGTGGATCATGGTGACCGTGCCGGCCCCGTTGGTGTTCCACGAGTGGAGCCACCGGTGGGAGGAGGACCAGGAGCTCTCGACGGCGCTGTGGTGGACCGTAGGAGCATTACCGGTGCTCAGCGCCGTGGCGGCGGCGAAGTGGGCCCGCTACGCCCGCCAGCGTGGCAGCGCCGCCGCCCTTGTCACGGCCGTGGCGGTGGCCATGCTGGTCGCTGCGGTGTTTCTGGGCGCGTCCATCGCGGTCTACCGGTGGGTCATCCCGCTGAATGGTACGGCCGGATGGTCGAGTGTGCTGGTCAGTGGCGCCGGGTTGGCGACCTGCGGTGCGGCGGTCGGCCACCTGGTCGGGCCCAAGCTCGTGCGCCGTCGGCTGCCGGATCCGCACGGCTACCTCGTCGGCGGGATCGTCGCCGTGCTGGGCATCCTGCTCGCGCCGATGACCGTACGGCTGGGCGCCGAGGGCAGCACCGTGCGGTACGACGTCAACGGCTACGGGGGAGTGGGGCCGTACTCGGCATCAGCCGGTGAGCCAGGAGAACTGACGTTGCCGGCGGCAGGCCGGTACGGGATCTATGCGGTGGGCTTCGCACCGCGGGATCCGGCCTGCCGGGTCACCGGCGCCGGCCTGCCTGCTCGATCGGCGGAGTTGCTCACGATCCCGCCCGGTGACTACGGCGGCGACGCTGCCTCCTACACCTGGGTCGCCGTCTTCGACGTTCCCGGACCCGGTGCCTACTCGCTGACCTGCCGCAGCTCGGACGAGCAGGCGTCATACACGGTCGGGTACGTCCCGCGGATCCGCGGGGCGGTGGCTGCGCTGATCCATTGGCCGGTGGTCGCGATCTGGTTCCTCGGCGCCGTTCCCGGGCTACTGATCGTCGCGGGCGCCGTCACCCGACGCGCCAGGCGGCCCTCCGGACCCGTGCTCGCCCGGCCACGCTGAGACCCGAGGAACACGCTGAGACCCGAGGAACACGCTGAGACCCGAGGAGCACGCTGAGACCCGAGGATCTCGACCCGAGCCCCGCGCGCCTGCCTCACCCTGGCCGCTGTCCGGAAATCCGCCGGACAGCGGCCGCCCGGTCGACGATGACGCCCATCGACATCCGCTGCGCGGGATCTCCCGCCGGTCGAAGGGAAGTCATGGTGAGAAGAAGATGGACGGCCGTCGCCGTTGCCGTCGCCGTTGCCGGCTCGGTGGTCGCCGGGAGCAACCCGGCTGCGGCCACGCCCGCGTCGTCGCCTGCGGACACCGGTGCCACGGCCGCCGGCGCCAACGTCAACGGGGTCTTCCAGCCCGACGAGCGCACCCCGGTCACCGACACCACCAGTTTCCCGGGCAGCGCGACCGTGCTGCTCACCTTCACCGGTGGGCAGTGCACCGGTTTCATGATCAGTGAGCGTACGGTGGCGACCGCCGGACATTGCGTGCACACCGGCGCCGGCGGCCAGTGGCGCAGCAACCTGATGGCCTATCCGGGCTACGACGGTGACCGGGCGCCGTACGGGTCGTGCCGGGCGCGCGCCGCCTTCGCCGCCAGCGGCTGGACCAGGAGTTCCGATCCGGGTCATGACTACGGTGCCGTACAGCTCGACTGCGCGATCGGGAACGCCACCGGCTGGTACCCGCTCGGCTGGACGAACGAGTCCGTGACCGGTGCCTGCACACGCAGCCAGGGATATCCGGCCGACCGGGGGTCGACCCAGTGGCGCAGCCAGGACCATATCCGCGCGGAGACGGCCAGCGTCCTGTACCACCAGCACGACACCAGCTCCGGGCAGGACGGTAGCCCGCTCTACACCGTCGACCCGGACGAATGGTGCCCGACCCGGCCGAAGCCGATTCCGCTGCCGGACCCGGACCCGGATCCGTGGACGGTGTTCGGGATCCACACCTCCGGCCCGTACGGTGGTGGGCCCGGCGCGGTCAACAACCTCGCCACCCGGATCACCCAGGCCGCGTACCGGGACCTGATGTCCTGGCGGTGACCCTGACCTCGCGCTGGTGGGCGGCACCGGGTGTGCTCAGGGCGGTGGCCCGTCCGGAGCGCACCCGGCGTCCGCCCGGATCTGGGCTTCGACCTCGGTACGCAGCCTGCTGCGGAGCTGTTCGGCGTCCGGGTGGCCGAGCCGGTCGAGGATGTCGAGGGCTTGCCGCCAGGCTGTCCGGGCCGGTTCGGCGGCGCCGGTGGCGTGCTGGGTGTCGCCGAGGTGGGTCAGGGTGGTGGCCTCGTGGTAGCGCTCGCCGGCCTCCCGCCAGAGCGCGAGCGCGTGCTCGTAGCAGTCGACGGCCTGCCGGTGGTCCCCGAGGTGGTGGTGCGCGGTGCCGAGGCTGTCCCAGGTGTGCGCCTGCCAGTACCGGTTGCCGACCCGCTGCTGTTCGACGAGGGCCTGCTGGCAGTAGCCGAGCGCCCGCCGGTGGTCGCCGAGCTGGATGTGGTACCAGCCGATGTTGTTGAGCGCGTTGGCCCGGCCGGCCGCATGGTCGACGGCGTCGAACAGGTCGAAGGCCCGCCGCGCGTGGTGCAGGGCCTGCGCGTAACACCCCTGGCGCTCGGCCAGGATGCCGAGATTGAGCTGGGTACGGGCGCTGCCGACCCGGTCGCCGAGCGCACCGTAGAGGTCCAGGGACTGCCTCAGGTGGTGGTGGGCCTCGTCGAACTCGCCCAGCCGCAGGCACGCTATCGCCCGGTTGCGGTGGGCGCGGGCCTGGCCGTTCCGGTCGCCCACCCGGGTGGCGGCGAGCAGCGCCAGGTGCTGTGCGGCGGACTGGTCCTGCCAGGCTCCCAGCCGGTCCAGGTAGGTGTTCATGGTCCAGGCGAGCTGCCACGCGTGCACGTCGAAGCCGGTGGCGACGGCCTGGGCGACCGCGGCGAGCAGCACCCGGTGCTCGACGGTGAGCCAGGTCCACGCCTCGGTGCCGTCGGCCAGGTCCGGCAGCACCGCACCGGGCTGTGCCGGTGGCAGGCTGATGTCGTCCCGGTGGCGGTGCACCAGCAGGTCCGCGGCGTGTGCGGTGTGCAGGTAGTGGTCGAAGAGCCGGCCCAGCGCGGCGCGGCGCTCCGGGTCGGAGTCGTCCGTGCCGGCCTGCTCGGCGGCGTAGGCCCGGAGCAGGTCGTGCAGGGCGTACCGGCCGGGGGTGTGCTCGGTGACCAGGTTCGCCCGGGCCAGCGTCGCCAGCGACCGCCGGACCTCCGGCACGGCCAGGCCGGCGAGGCTCGCCGCCGCCACCACCGACAGGTCCGGTCCGGGGTGCAGGCCGAGCAGCCGGAACAGGCGCGCGCTGGCCGGATCCAGGTTCCGCAGGGACCAGGAGAAGACCGTCCGGATGTCGGTGCCGGTCTCGGCCCCGGCGAACCCGTCCAGGCTGGCCCGGGTGTCGCCCAGTTCGTCGGCGAGCCGGGCCAGCCGGAAGTCCGGGTGGGTGGCCGCGCGGGCGGCGACGATGGCCAGCGCCAGCGGCAGCCCGGCCGCGGCGGCGACGATCCGATCGGTCGCCTCCGGCTCCCGGGCCACCCGATCCGGACCGAGCCGCCGGCCGAGCAACTCGCGCGCCTCCGGCCCGGGCAACGGGTCCAGGACCAGCGGGTACGCGCCCATCTCGGCCACGAGTGCCGGCATCTGGTTGCGACTGGTCACCACAACCAGGCAGCCCGGCGACCCGGGCAGCAGCGGGCGTACCTGGTCGGCGTCGTGGGCGTTGTCCAGCAGCACCAGCACCCGCTTGCCGGCGAGCAGGCTGCGGTAGAGCCCGGCCCGGGCGGCCAGCCCCACCGGGATCCGCTCCGCCGGTACGGCAAGGGCTTCCAGGAAGTCGCGCAACGCCTGTTCCGGGCCGGTCGCCGGCCCGGTGGGGTCGAAGCCGCGCAGATCGACGTAGAGCTGCCCGTCGGGAAACCGGTCGGCCACCTGGTGCGCCCAGCACACCGCGAGGGCGGTCTTGCCGATCCCGGCCGTCCCGCCGATGGCCGAGATCAACACCGCACCCGGCGGGCCGGCCGACTCGGCGAGCAGCTTGGTCAGCGCGGCGACCTCCGCCGCCCGCCCCGCGAAGTGCCGCAGCGCGGCCGGCAACTGCCGGGGCACCACCGGCAGGTCGGTGGTCAGCGGCTCCGTCCCGACCGGCCCCGCCGGCCGGTCGGGCGCCGCCGGTCCGGACGGAGCCGGTCGCGCCGACTGGTCGACGCGGGCGGCGTGGCGGCCGATCTCGGTGTACGCCGCGGCGCTGAGCCGGTCGGCCACCCGGGCGGTGTCCACGGCTCGCAGCAGCCGCCAGTGCGCGGCATCCCACCGGCGGAGGTCGGCCAGCTCCGCCGGGACCCGGGCACCGACCTGCTCGGCGTAGCCCAGACAGGCGTGCACGTACGCGAGGACGAACTCCCAGTCCGGCAGCGACTTGGCGTTCAGCTTGTCGCTGAGTGTGGTCCGGGCGAGCGGCTTTTCCAACCGGGCGGCGACCGCGACCAGGTTGTTCAACGACGGCGCACCGGCGAGTTGCCGGAGCCGTTTGAGTTCGGCGACGAACCGGAGCAGCGCCCCCCGACCGGTCTCCCGCATCCCGCACCTTCTCCCGGCGTACGGCACCTTCGCTCGGCGTACCGGCACCCCGACCGGGCGTCGCGGAAGGTGCACCCAGGATAGTCCGGGCCGCCAATCGCATCGATCATCGTCGTACCAGGCCGGTCCGGTAGGCGATGACGACGAGTTGGGTACGGTCCCGGGCGTGCAGCTTGGTCATGGCGCGCTGGATGTGGGTACGCACGGTCAGCGGGCTGACCACGAGCCGCTCGGCGATCTCGGCGTTCGAGCTGCCCTCGGCGGCCAGCACCAGCACCTCGCGCTCCCGGGGCGTGAGCGTCGCCAGCCGCGCGACGGATCCGGCGGGCGGGTCCGGCTCGGCGGTGCTGAGGAAGCGGCTGATCAGGGCCCGGGTCGCCGCGGCCGACAGCAGCGCCTCGCCGGCCGCGACCGTGCGGATCCCGTCGAGCAGCCCGTCGGCGGAGACGTCCTTGCCGAGGAAGCCGCTGGCGCCCGCGCGCAGGGCCCGGGCGACGTACTCCTCGGTCTCGAAGGTGGTGAGCACGAGCACCCGGGTGGCGGTGAGGGTCGGGTCGGCGCAGATGGCGGCGGTGGCGTCGAGGCCGTTGACCCGGGGCATCCGGATGTCCATCAGGACGAGGGTGGGGTGATGGGCCCGGGCCAGCGCCACCGCCTCCGCGCCGTCGGCGGCCTCGCCCACCACCGCCATGTCGGGGTTGGCCTCGATCAGCAACCGGAAGGTCGCCCGGAGCAGCGCCTGGTCGTCGGCGAGCAGGACCCGGATGGTCCCGGGTCGGTCCTCGACGGCGGTCACGACCGGATCGGCAGTTCGGCGGTGACGGTGAACCCGCCGGCGGAGCGCGGTCCGGCCCGGAACCGGCCGCCCGCCGAGTGGGCGCGCTCGCGCATGCCCACGATGCCGAAGCCCTCGCCCGGCGGCCCGGCGGCGGACCCGGTGGGTGCGGAGTCGTTGTTGACGGTGATGGTCAGCCGGTCCGAGCCGTAGGCCAGCCGTACCGAGGCGGTGCTGGTGGCGGCGTGTCTGGTCACGTTGGTGAGGGCCTCCTGCACGATCCGGTACGCGGTCAGGTCGACGCCCGGGGAGAGTTGCCGCGCTTCGCCCTCGACGGTCACCTCGACGTCGAGCCCGGCGGAGGCGAACGCGGCGGTGAGTTCCGGGAGCCGCCCGAGCCCGGGAGCGGGTTCCAGCGGGGAGTTCGGGTCGTCGGGCTGCCGCAGCAGGCCGACCGTGGCCTTCAGCTCGCGCAGCGCGGCGGAGGTGGTGCCGGTCAGCTCGGTGAGGATCCGGGGTACCTGCTCGGACCGGTCGCGCGCCAGGTAGGCGGCCGTGCCGGCCTGGGCGTTGGCCAGGGTCAGGTGGTGGGCGACGACGTCGTGCAGCTCGCGGGCGATGCGTACCCGCTCCTCGGCGACCCGGTGCCGGGCCTCCTCCTCGCGGCTCCGCTCGGCGTACTCCGCGCGGGCGGTGACGGCGGCCAGGTAGGCGTGCCGGAGCCGGGTGGCCTCGGCCAGCGCGACCGGCAGCAGCAGGAAGAGCAGCGGGTTGAGGACGGTCAGCAGCCAGGAGTAGCCGTAGTCGTCGCCGAGGAGTGCCGACACCACCACCGAGGCGGTGGCCGCGAGGTAGTAGCGCCGGGGGGTCCGGCCGGGGACCCGCACGGCCAGCTCGTGCAGCGCGACCATCAGCGGGGCGAGCAGCAACGGCGTGACCAGATAGCCGAACCCGCCGGCGGCGCTGGCACAGAGCGCCGTGACCAGCACCACGGCACGCGGGTGGCTGCGCCGCCAGAGCAGCGCCAGCGCGCCGGCCAGGACCAGCGGGACGGCGGAGCGCCAGCTCAGGTTGTCGGTGCCGGAGAGGTCGCTGTTCAGCGAGGTGGGACCGGCGGCCGCGCAGACCATCAGGGCGACCAGGGCGGCGTCGACGAGCCGGGGGTGCTCCCTGGCGTACTGGCTGATCGTCATGACAGGCTCCGGCCGGCGTGGTCTGGAGTTCCATGGTCGATGATGCCCGCACCGCGAGCCGACCCGGGTTGCCGCAGCTCAGCCCGGCGATGACTGCCGGCCGGCCACCGGTACCGGGTCGACGGTCGGGGTGCCGTCGGTGGTGTGCCGGTGGCGGCGCAGGGCCTCGCCTTCCAGGTCGAGGCGCGGCAGCAGCCGGTCCAGCCAGCGCGGCAGCGCCCAGGCCCGCTCGCCGAGCAGCGCGAGCAGCGCGGGCACCAGGGCCATCCGGACGACGAAGGCGTCGAAGAGTACGGCGGCGGCCAGGCTGAACCCGATCATCTTGATCATGGCCAGGTCGGCGCCGACGAACCCGGCGAAGACGGCGATCATGATCAGCGCGGCGGCCACCACCACCCGGGCGCTGTGCCGGAAGCCGGTGACCACCGCCTGGCGGGCGGGTTCCCCATGGCTGTGCGCCTCCCGCATCCGCGAGACCAGGAACACCTCGTAGTCCATGGCCAGGCCGAAGACGATCCCCACCAGCGTGATCGGCATCAGGCTGATGATCGGCCCGGTCTGTTCGAGGCCGATCAGGTCGGCACCCCAGCCCCACTGGAAGACCGCGACGACCGCGCCGATCGCGGCGAGGAGCGAGAGCAGGAACCCGAAGACGGCCTTCAGCGGTACCAGCAGCGAGCGGAAGATCACCACCAGCAGCAGGAAGGCCAGGCCGAGCACGATCGCCAGGTACGGGGCGAGCGCCCCCGGCACCTTCCGCGCGACGTCGATCTCCACCGCCGTGCTGCCGGTGACCAGGAACGTCGCGCCGGTGCCGGCCACGGTGCCCGGCCGCGCGGCGCGGATGCGTCCGAGCAGGTCCGCGGTCTGCTCGCTGGTCGGTGAGCTGGACGGAACGGCGGTGAACAGCGCGGTGTCGCCGGCCGGGTTGAACTGTGCCGGGGAGACCGACACCACGCCGGGGGTCGCGGCGATCGTCGCCCCGATGGTCCGCGCCGCCGCCTGCGGATCGGCCGCGTTCCGGGCGTCCACCACGATGACCAGCGGGCCGTTGACGCCCGGCCCGAAGCCGGCGGCCAGCGCGTCGTACGCCCGGCGTTCGGTGGTCGCGGTCGACCGGCTCTCGTCGCCGGGCATGCCCAGCCGCAGGTCCAGCGCCGGAACGGCGAGCAGTACGAGGCCGGCGACCGAGCCGAGCAGTACGGCCACGGGCCGGCGCAGCACGAACCGCGCCCACCGGGTGCCGAGATTGTCGGCCGGACCCGCCGAACCGGTGGCCCGACCCCGGCGGACCCGCCGGGCGAGTACGGCGTCCGGGCAGAAAGCCAGCAGCGCGGGGACCAGGGTCACCGCGATCAGCACCGCGACGATCACCGCTCCGGCGGCGCTCAGGCCCATCCTGGCCGCCGTCGGAATGCCGACCGCCGCGAGCCCGGCCAGCGCGATGACCACGGTCAGCCCGGCGACCACCACCGCCGAGCCGGCGGTGCCGACGGCCAGCCCGGCGGCCTCCGGTGGCGGGTGCCCCTCGGCGCGTTCCTCCCGATAGCGGGAGACCACGAAGAGGGCGTAGTCGATCCCGACCGCGAGCCCGAGCATGGCGGCCAGGGTGGTGCTGGCGGTGGAGAGCCCGAAGGACGCGCCGACGGCGAAGATCGCCAGCAGGCTGACGCCCACCCCGAGCACGGCGGTGAGCAGCGGCAGCCCCGCCGCCATCAGCGAGCCGAACGTGACCAGCAGGACCAGCGCGGCGAGCCCGATCCCCACCACCTCGCTCACCCCGCCGACCTCGGGCTCGCTGGCCAGCACCGGCCCGCCGACCTCCACCGTCAACCCGGCCGCCCGTGCCCGGTCCACCGCCTCCCGCAACTGCTGCCGGCTGGCGTCGGTCAGGCCGTCGGCCGGCGCCGAGTACGTGACGGTCGCGTACCCGGTGGATCCGTCCGCGCTCACCGCGCGGGCCCGGAACGGGTCGATGGCGGCGACGACCTGGCTGCCCCGGGACGCCTCGGCGACGAGCCGGTCGACGATCGCCCGGTTGCCGGCGTCGGTCAGCCGCTCCCCGGCCGGGGCGACCAAGACGACCCGGGCGCTCGCCTGCTCGGCGTTGCCGGGGAAGCGCTGCCGCATCAGCTCGAACGCGTCGCTCGCCTCGATCCCCGGCATCGTCCCGGAGTCCTCCGGCAGTTCCGCCGCCGTGCTGGACGCGAGCCCGACGCCGCCCAGTACCGCCACCCAGACCAGCAGGACGTACCAGCGACGGCGGAAGGCCAGCCGGCCGAGTCGGTAGAGAAAGGTAGCCACGGGACAGGGGCCTCCGGGATCGGGATCGGTTGCCCCTCAGAGTCGGCCCCGGGAACCGTCCCGTCGTCGTGCGGCTGCTGACACCTCGGCTACTGAAATCGCAGTACGCCGCGCCGGGGTGCCGGGGACGGTGGTCAGGCGGGGACGCCGAGCCCGGCCAACTCGCGGCGCAGGTTGTCCCGGGCCGGCCGTTCACCCCGGCGGGCCAGCTCCGGCGTGTGATAGAGCGCCGGAAGGGCGAGCAGGTTTCGCAGCACCGCCGCGCGGCCGGCCCGGAACGACGGGTCGGGGACGTGCGCGTACTCGGCCCGGATCGCGGCGGCGTAGCGGTCGTACTCGGCGGCGGGGGAGGCCAGGATCGCCAGGTCGGCGTCGCAGAGCAGGGCGCCGTCCCGGTCCTCCGGCGCGGCCCGGTGCCCGGCGGTGAGCAGCACCAGCCGGACCACCTCGGCCACCGCCTCCGCCGGTATGCCGAGCCCGGTCAGCAGGCCGGCGGCGAGTTCCGCGCTCGCCCGCTCGTTGGCGTCGCCGCCCGCCCGGGGGTCGTAGACCGCGTCGTGGCACCAGGCCGCCAGCCGGACCAGGTCGGGCCGGGCGGCCTGGCCGGCCGCCTCGTCCACCACCGCGAGGACGGCCGCCAGGTGCCGCACGTCGTGGTAGCGCCGGTGCGGCTCGCGCCAGCGCTGGAGCAATTCGGCACCGGCGGCGGTGGTGGTCGCCTCGTCCCGGGTCGCTCCGGCCGCCACGGCCGCCGTACGCCACCGGGTCAGCAGTCCGGTCACCCGCCGAGTCTGGCAAGCTGTACCCGGCGGCGGCAAGCACCCGCTGCCCACGGCGCCACCGCTACCGGGCGGCCAGGACTGGGTACGGATGCTCAGGTACGCGCGGCCGGGCCGGCCGACACTGCTGTGATGACCGAGACGTTGCGTCGGTACCCCGCTCCGTCCACACTCACGTCACCAGGTCTGACCCTCCGCGAACGCTGGCGCCGGGCACGCCTGTCGCTCGCCGGGCGGCTCCGGACAGCCGTGTTCCGGCTCGCCCTCCGGCACCCGGTCGGCTGGCGGTGGCTGGCCGGCCGGCACCACCCGGTCTTCGACCGGATCGCGGCGGCGAACGCGCGGGCGGTCTGCGCGCTCGCCGCGCTGGACGTCCCGGCGTACCGGGCCTTCCTGCGGGCCCGGCCGGACGGGGCACGGGTCCGCCGCCGGCTCGACGAGTTTCCGGAGACCGACAAGGAGAACTACGTCGTGCCGCACGACGCCGCCCGGCGCTGCTGGGGTGGCCGGCTGCCGGCCCGGGGCGTGGTGGTGGACGAGTCGGCCGGCTCGTCGGGCCGGCCGTTCAACTGGCCGCGCGGCGAGCGGGAACTGCGCGCGGTGCACCACGACATCGCCGGCTACACCAGCCTGGTCTTTCCGATGCGCCGGCCGTTCGTCATCAACGCCTACTCGATGGGCGCCTGGGCGACCGGGACCACCACCGGCGCCGCGATGTCCCGGATCGCGGTGGTGAAGAACACCGGCCCCGACCTCGGCAAGATCATCGATACGCTCCACGAGTTCGGGCCGGACTTCGACTACCTGGTGACCGCGTACCCGCCGTTCCTGAAGCACCTGCGGGACCGGCTCGACGCCGACGGCTTCCCCTGGTCGAGCTACCGCATTTCCGCCAGTTGCGGCGGCGAGGGGATGACCGAGGCGTTGCGGAGCTATCTGGAGGAGCGGTTCGCCCGGGTGCGGTCCGCGTACGGCGCCTCGGACCTGACCATCGGGATCGGCGCGGAGACCGCGTTCACGGTCTGGCTGCGGCGCCGGATGTGGACCGACTCCGGGTTCCGGGCGGCGGTGCTCGGCGGCGACGAGCAGCGGCTGCCGATGGTGTTCCAGTACAACCCGCTGGCCACCTATCTGGAGACCAACGAGCGGCGCGAACTGCTCTGCACGGTGACCAGCCTGGACGTGCTCCAGCCACGGCTGCGCTACAACGTCGGCGACGAGGCGGTGCTGCTGCCGTACCGGAGGATCCTCGACCTGGTCCGGGACGATCCGCAGTGCCGGGCCGAGTGCCGGGCGGCGGTGGCCGGCGAGCGGATGACCCTGCCGGTGCTGCTGCTCTTCGGCCGGCGCGACTCGACGGTCTCCTACCTCGGCGCCAACCTCTATCCGCAGGATGTCGAGTACGGCCTCTACGCGGGCAACCCGTACGCGGCCGAGATCAGCCGGTTCCGGCTGGCGCTGGCCGAGGACGCGGGGCTGGAGACCCGGCCGGTGGTGCACCTGGAGTTGCGCCGCCCGCTGGCCGGACCGGTCCGCGACGCCCTCGCCGGGGCGTGCCGGGACGGGGTGCGCCGGCACCTCGCCGCCGTCTCCCGGGACTTCGCCCAGTCGTTGACCGAGGACCCGACCGCCGGTGAGCTGCGGGTGGAACTGCACGAGCCGGGTACCGGCCCGTTCGCCGGAGAGCAGAAGATCAAGAACGTCTACCTGCTGGGAGGTTGAGGCATGCGTACCCGGGATTTCTCCCAGGCCCCGGCGCAGGCTCGGGCCGGCGCGATGTTCATCGGCGCGACCCGCTACCGGAGCCCGCTGGCGATCCTGCGGCTCTGGCCGGTCTGGCTCCGGATGGTCCGCGACCTCCGGCGGATGTCCGGATACCGCTGGCACACCGTCTACTGGGAGTTTCCGTTCACCCTCGGCACCATCGCGTTCTTCGCCGACCGGGACGCGATGCTGCGGTTCGCGCGGTCCCGGCACCACCGGAGGCTGATGATGTGGGTCACCGACGGCACCCGGAACGCGACCGCCGGCTACATCCGGCTCTACACCGCCGAGCCGGACGGCTACTCCAACGGCGCGTGGCGGGCCGAGTCCACCGAGATGGCGCACATCCCGACCTTCACCCCGCTCGGCACCGAGACGACCGGACCGGCGGTGCGGCGGTGACCAGCGCCGCGACGACCACGTTGGAACGCGTCGTCGACCGGCGCGGGCTGCGGGACTTCCTCGCGGTCTCCGACCGGGTGTACGCGGACGAGCCGCGCTTCGTGCCCCCGATCCGTGCCCAGGTCCGGCGCTGGTGGCGCGAGGGCGTGCCGATGTACCTGCTCCGGGACGCCGACACCGGTGCGGCGGTGGGCCGGACCACGTTGCACACCGACGCCGGCCTCGACGCCAAGCTCGGCCGGCGGTGCCAGCTCTTCGGGCTGACCGAGTTCACCGAGTCGGCGGCGGAGCCGCTCTTCGCGGCGATCACCGCGGCCGGCCGGGCCACCGGCGACCGGGAGGTGCTGTTCGGGCCGGTGGCGTTGCTGCCCAACGAGGCCGGCGGAGTCATCACCTCCGGGTACGCCGACCGCGGCTTCGTCGACAGCGCCTACAACCCGCCGAGGTACGTGACCGCCTACGAGTCGTACGGCTTCGCCCGGCGGTTCGAGTCGGACACCTGGATCTGCCCGGTGACCCCGACCCCGGCCGGCTCCGATCCGGTCGTCGACGATCCGGAACTGCGGGTGCACCGGGGCGACCTGCGGCGGCTGGACGAGCAGCTCGATCTGCTGCGCGAGCTGCTGAACGCCTCCTTCGCCCAGCTCGGCTACTACACCGAGATCTCGGCCGAGCAGTTGCGCCGGCAGACCGACGGGCTGGCGTACCTGCTGGACGAGTCGTTGCTGCTCTATCTGACCCGGGCCGACCGGCCGGTGGCCTTCGTGCTCTGCATCCCGGACATCAGCGAGTTCGTGATCCGGGTCCGGGGCAACCTCAACCTGGTCAACCAGCTCCGGCTGCTGGCGACCCGGCGGCGGTACCGGCGGGAGGCGGTACTGATCGTCAAGGGCGTGCTGCCGGAATACCAGGGGCGCGGCTACCAGCGGATGCTCTCCGCGCAACTGCACCGGAACCTGCACGCCGGGGGCTACACCACGCTGCGCAGCACGTACGTCGGGCGGGACAACCCGGCCTCGGCCGCGCAGTTCCGGGGGATGGGCGGCCGGCCACTGCACGGGTACACCTTCTACGAGAAGGCGTTGTAGGTGGACGTCGCGGCGTTCCGGGCGCTGGAGCCGCTCTGCTGGCGGGCGCCGAGTGCGCACAACACCCAGCCGTGGCGGCTCGACTACCGGGCCGCGGAGATCCGGGTGGGCTGGGATCCGGCGGACGCGCTGCCGGCGGCCGATCCGTCCGGCCGGGACCTGTGGCTGTCGCTCGGCGCGTTCGTCGAGACCTGCCTGGTCGTGGCGGCCGACGCCGGGCGGCGGGTCGGGTTCGTGCCGGACCACTGCGCCGGGGAGCGTCGGGTGGGCTGGCTGCGGGCGTCCGGGAGCCGTTACGACACCCCGTTCGGGGCGGCGGAGGTGCGCGGGCGGCGTACCCACCGGGGGCGCTTCTCGGCGGGTCCACCGGCCGAGGCGGTCGCGGCCGCCGACGCGGTGGCGCGGGCGGCCGGCGGAGCGGTCCGGATGGTGCCGGACGCCGACCTGCTGGCCCGACTGCTCCGGGTCGCCGACCGGCACCTGTACGCGGATCCGGCGGTCGTCGCCGAGCTGCGGTCCTGGCTGCGGCTCACCCCGGGACACCCGGGCTACCGCGCCGACGGGCTTTCCGACCGCTGCCTGGGGCTGTCCCGGGGCGAGGCGACCGGACTGCGGGCGGCCCTGGCGGCGTACCCGGTGCTGCGCCGGCTCGGGTTGCCCCGGCTGCTCGCCGCGGCCGCCGGCAACCCGCTCGCGCTCGGCGGCGCGGTGCTGGTCCTCGTCGGACCGTCCGGAGCGGACGACGCGGGCCTGGTCGGGTTCGGGCGGGTGCTGATGCGGGTCTGGCTGACCCTGCACGCCGCCGGCCTGGCGGCGCATCCGTTGAGCCAGCTCATCGACGCGCCCGCGACCCGCGACGCGCTGGGTTCGGTGCTGGACGCGCCACCGGATCGGCTGCTGCACGTCGCCCGGGTCGGCCGACCGGCCGGTACGGCGCCGCGCTCCGCCCGCCGGACCGGCGGTGCCGGGCACGCCGGCGACTGACCGGCCGGCTGTCGATACAGTGGTGAGCCATGGACGGGGCGTGGCCTGCCGGGCTGGCCGTCGTGCTGGCAGTCGTGGCGGTGCTCGGCATCGTGCTGCTCCGCAGGCGGTTCGTGGTGGTGACCGTGCGCGGCCCCAGCATGGAGCCGGCGCTGCGGGAGGGTGACCGGGTCCTGGTCCGCCGCCGCCGCGCCGCGCAGCTCCGCACCGGCGACCTGGTCGTCTTCGCCGAGGCGCCGGAGCCGCCGGTCCGGCGGGCGGGAACACCCGGGTCGACTCCGCCCCCGGACCCGAGGCGGGCGTCGGCCCCGAGCCGGCCACCGGGCCAGGTGCGCCCGTCCGACGGATGGCTGATCAAGCGGGCCGTCGCGGTCGCGGGCGACCCCGTGCCGCACGGTGCCGGGCCGGCGCTGGCCACCCTGGACGACGAGGTCGTTCCCCCGGACCGGCTGGTCGCGATCGGCGACAACGCGGCGTCGAGCTACGACTCCCGGCACTACGGCTACGTCACCGCCGACCGGCTGCTCGGCGTCGTGCTCCGCCGGATCTGAGCCGGCCTCCCCGCCTGGTCGGATCCGAGTCGCCGCCAGCCTGGTCGGATCCGAGTCGCCGCCGCCAGCCCCAGCCGCACTATGCGGAAGCTGTATGGCCGGTGTACCGCCGGTGCCTAGCGTGGGGCCCGACCGTTCCGGAAGGGAGTGCAGGATGAAGAGGTTCGTCCGCCGGGTCGCCGACAGGATGGTGACGATGGCCGTGCCGAAGGTCGAGGCACAGGCCCAACCCTGCTGGTGGAGCAGCTACTGCTACTGCCGCTCCAGCTATCTCTACTACGAGCGGTGCTGCGCACAGGGCACCGGCTACACCTGTAGCTGCCAGGCGCGTACCGGACCCACCGGCTGTCCGTAGCCCACACCTCGGCGGTGCCGGCCCCGTACCGGCACCGCCGAGCCGGTACCGGACCGAGGGAGGTGGCAGGCGGTGGCGTACCTGGGAATCGGCTGCGGGGTGCTGCTGGCTGTGGTCTTCGGCTGGTCGGCGGCGAGCAGGCTGCGTTCCCGGCACGCGTTCCGCGAGTTCGCAGGCTCCCTCGCCCCGCTGGTACGCCGTACCGGGGCGGTGGCGGTGCTGCTCACCGTCGTCGAGGCACTGGTGCCGCCGTTGCTGCTGGTGGCACCGGCCTGGGGCTTCGGGCTGGCCGCCGGGCTGCTCGCCGTACTGGCCGCAGGGGTGCTGCTGGCCGTCCGGCGCCGGCTGGACGTACGCTGCCGCTGCTTCGGCAACGGCACGGCGCGGCTCGGCGTGCGGCACGTCGTACGCAATCTGTTGCTGTTCCTGGTCGCCGGGACGGGCCTGTTAGCGGCGCTGTCGGCCGGTGCGGCCCCGCCCGTCGGCGGACCCGGCGTGCTGCTCTCGGTGGGCGCCGCCGCCATCGTGGCGACCTTCGTCGTCCACCTCGACGACCTCGTCGAGCTGTGGGCGTGACCGACACAGGGGGAGATCCGTCGTGCCCTACCTCGTCGTGGCGATCGTCCTGATCGGACTCGTCGCTGGAGCGAACCTGATTTTCACCTACGGCGTCATCCGGCGGCTGCGCGAGCACACCGCCCGGCTGGACGCGATGGGCGCCGGGCGCCCCGAGTACGACCTCATCCTGGCGGCGGGTGCCGAACCGGGGCCGTTCGCGCCGGTGCGGACCACCACGGGTGAGGCGCTCGGCCCGGACGACCTGGCCGGCGGCACCCTGGTCGGGTTCTTCTCGCCGGACTGTGCCCCCTGCCGCGAGCAGGCGCCCCGGTTCGCCGAGCGCGCGGCGGCGGGCGGCCGGGAGCGGGTCCTCGCCGTCGCCGTCGGCACACCCGAGGCCACCGGGGAACTGGTGGCCCTGCTCGAACCGGTCGCCCGGGTGGTGGTCGAGGTCGAGGAGGGTCCGCTGCACCGGGCGTTCGCGGTCCAGGGCTATCCGGCGATGTGCGTGCTGGACGGCGACGGCCGGGTCAAGGCCGCTGGCTCCGCGGTCGACCGGCTGCCCGAACTGCCGGCGGTATGACCCGGACCGCCGACCCGGAGGCGTGGCAGGCGGCACCCACGGCGACGCGCCTCGGCGCGGGTACCGCCGGGCGGTATCTGGTCGACGCCCTCGGGCTGGCCTGGCGGGCGGCGCCGGCCGCGACGGTGGCCAAACTGCTGCTCGCGCTCCTGGCCGGCGGCGGGCCGGTGGCGCTGGCCTGGCTCACCAAGCTGGTGGTGGACCGGCTGGCGGCCGGCCAGCCCGGCCGGCAGCTCGGCGACGTGCTGGCGCTGGCCGCCGCGCTGGGGGTGGTCGGCGCGGCGGTGGCGGCCCAGCCACACCTGGCCGGGTACGTCGACGGCGTCAGTGGGCGGGCGCTCCGGCTGCTGGTGACCGGTCGCCTCTACACGGCGGTGAACGGGTTCGCCGGGCTGGCCCGGTTGGAGAATCCCCGCTTCCGGGACCGGCTGCAACTGGCCGAGGGCGCCGGGCGGCTCGGGCCGGCCCAGTGCGTCAGCGGCGGGCTCGGCGTCGCGCAGGGCGTCCTGACCCTGCTCGGCTTCGTCGGCTCCCTGCTGGCCGTCGCCCCGGCGATGGTGCTGGTGGTCGTGGTGGCGGCCGCGCCGACCACCTGGGTGGAGATCCGGCTCAGCCGGCAGCGCGCCGCGCTCGCCTGGCGGCTCGGGCACGCGCAGCGGCGCGAGCTGTTCTACGCCCGGCTGCTGACCAGCCTCGAAGCGGCCAAGGAAATCCGGCTCTTCGGACTCGGTGACTTCTTCAACACCCGCTTGCTGCGGGAACTGCGGCACGTCAACCGCGAACAGGACACGATGGACCGCCGCGAGATGCTCGGCCAGGCGGGGCTGGCGCTGCTGGCGGCGGCGGTGGCGGCCGGGGGACTGGCCTGGGCGGTCGCGCTCGCGGCCGGCGGCCGGCTCGGCGTCGGCGACGTCACCCTCTTCGTGGCCGCGGTGGCCGGGGTGCAGGCGGCGCTCGGCGGCATGGTGGCGCAGGGCGCGGCGACGCACCATGCGCTGCTGCTCTTCGACCACTACCGGGCGGTGGTGGCCGCGCCGCCCGACCTGCCGGAGCCGGCCCGGCCGGGAGTGGGTCCGGGGCCGCTGGAACGCGACGTCGAGCTGCGCGACGTCTGGTTCCGGTACGCCGACGGCCAGCCGTGGGTGCTGCGCGGAGTGGACCTGGTCATCCCGGCCGGCTGCGCGGTGGGACTGGTCGGGCTCAACGGGGCCGGCAAGAGCACACTGGTCAAGCTGCTGTGCCGGTTCTACGACCCGGTCCGGGGCAGCGTCCGCTGGGACGGCACCGACCTGCGCGAGTACGACGTGCGTGGGCTGCGCGAACGGCTCGGCGTGGTGTTCCAGGACTTCATGGGGTACGACCTCTCGGCGGCGGAGAACATCGGCGTCGGCGACCTGGGCCGGCTCGACGACCGGGCGGCGGTGATGGGTGCGGCCCGGCTCGCCGGCTGCCACGAGACCCTCGCCGCGCTGCCTGCCGGATACGACACCCTGCTGTCCCGGATCTTCCTCGACGAGGCGGACTCGGCGGACCCACGGGCCGGTGTCGCGCTCTCCGGCGGGCAGTGGCAGCGGGTGGCGGTCGCCCGTTCCCTGCTGCGGGACCAGCGGGACCTGCTGATCCTGGACGAGCCGACGGCCGGGCTGGACGCCGAGGCCGAGCACGAGGTGCACCGGCGACTGCGCACGCTCCGGCGGGGGCGTACCAGCCTGCTGATCTCGCACCGGCTCTCCGCCGTCCGGGACGCGGACCTCATCGTGGTGCTGGAGGACGGTCGGATCGTCGAACAGGGCTCGCACGAGTCACTGATCTCCCGCGACGGCCGGTACGCCCGGCTCTTCCGGCTCCAGGCCAGCGGCTACCAGGTACCGGTGTCGACCGTGGACGAGCCGGTGCCCGGGGTGCGTGGTGGCGGAGCCGGCTGAGCGGTCAACCGACGGCGAGGTCGACGGCCGCGGCCGGGGTGTCGGCGCCCTGGATGCCGGGTACGGGTCGACCGGCCGAGTCCACCACCGTCCAGCCGCCGAGCGCGACGACCGGAACGCCGCCGCGTACCGCCGCCGCGGCCTCGCACAGGGTGCCCCAGGAGCCGCCGACCACGATCACCGCGTCGGCCGACCAGCCCAGCAACCCGGTGCGGGACTGCCCGAACTCCATCGGGACCACCACGCCGTGCTCGGCCCGGGCACCGGCGGCAACCGCCTCCACCAGCCCGTCCTCCCCGCCGCAGAGCACCGCCGCACCGCGCCGGGCCAACAGCCGCCCCAACTGTCCGGCCTGGGCGAGTTCGGCGTCGGTGCGCGGGCCGGGGCCGCAGACCGCCACCTGCACCGGTCGACCGGTGCCGTCGCCGTTGCCCCGGCCGGGTCGACGGGCCGGCGGGGCCTGGGGACGGAGTAGGCCGGCCCGGAGCAGGCCGGGATCCCGGCGCAGGATCGCCGCGTGCAACCGGGCGAGTTCGCGGTCCGGGTCGAGGCCGAGCGACTCCCGCAACTCCGCGCAGGCGCCGGAGTACGAGGCGAGGGCTCCGGCGACGTCGCCGAGCCGGTAGAGCGCGAGCATGAGCTGCCGGCGCGGATGCTCCCGCAACGGAAAGGCCGCGATGTGCTGGCGCAGGTCGGCGACGAGCCCCGGCCCACCACCGTGTCCGGCCCGGAGCAGGTCCAGCCGTACCTCGAAGTAGTCCTCCGCGACCCCGGTGCGGCGCTCCTCCAGCACCGTGGCCGCGGCAGCCAGCACCGGGCCGGTACGCAGACCGGCCAGCGGCGGGCCGCGCCACAGCCGCAGCGCCTCCGCGTACGCGGACTCGGCCAGCAGGAGTTCACCCTCCGCGTGCCGGCGGCGCGCCTGCGCGCAGAGCTGGTCGAACTCCACGAGGTCGACCACCTCGCATCCGAGGTGCAGCCGGTAACCACCCGGCTCGGTCGCGAGCTGCTGTCCGTTCCGGAACACCGACCGGCGCAGTTCGGTCGCGTAGGTGCGCAGGTTGGGGATGGCCGAGCGGGGCGGCCTGCCGTCCCACAGCTCGTCGAGCATCCGGTGCCACGGCACGAGCTGCCCGGCGTGCAGCACCAGCATGGCCAGCAGCGCCCGGGGTTTGTGGGCCGTGAGCGGGACCGGACGCAGACCGTCGAGAAGCTCGAACGAACCCAGAAGCCGGAACTCGAATGCCATGCTCGCCCCCGTGACGATCTGCACTCCCTTGCCGGACAGCGTCGATGCTGTTGCGGTCAAGTTACCGAAAAACTTCCGGAAATATCAAGGGCAGCCGATCTATCCGGGGCCGATCTCCACCACCCGGGCCCAGCCCGGCGGCGCATCCGGGACGTAGTCGGGATCGTTCTCCCGCCAGGACCGGGCCGCGCTCGGCCGGGGAAACAGCCCCACCACCGTCCGGCACGCCGGCCGGGTGGCCGGCCACGGGGTCTGGCCGTCGGTGAGTACCACCACGACGTCCGGAGCGGGCCGGGTCCGCAGCGCCGCCGTGAATCCGGTCCGCAGGTCCGTCCCGCCGCCGCCGAGCAGCGGAATCCCCTCGGCCCGGCACAGCCGGTGCACGGTCCCGGCCGCCGCGTCACACGGCAGCACGCTGACCAGGTCACGCCGGCCGCCCACGGCGCGACCGATCGCGGCGACCTCCAGGAGCGCACTGCCCAGTTCGGCGTCGCTGACCGAGCCGGAGGTGTCGATCACCACGGAGACCCGGGGCGGTCTGCGGCGCAGGCTCGGCAGGATCACCCCGGGCAGGCTGGCGGAGCGCCGCGCCGGCCGGCCGTACGTGTAGTCGTCGCCCGCGCCGGGGCCGTTGGCCGCCGAGCGGATGGCCGCGCCGAGCAGGTCCCGCCACGGCTGCGGCGGATGGAACGCCTCCTCCGCCCACCGCCGCCAGCCCTTCGGTGCCGTACCCGGCCGGGCGGCGATGCCCTGCGCGACCCGGAACCGGACGGCGTCCCGCTCCTCGGCGGTGAGCCCGTGCGCGCCGCCGGGTCCCAGGTCCCACTCCCGGTCCAGCCCGTCGGCACCACTGCCGCAGTCCAGCCAGACGAAGTCCTGGGTGTGCGGGCCGAGCCGGAACTGCCGCAGGTAGTCCTCCATCAACTCGCCCGGGGAAAGGCCGAGCAGCCCCGGATCGACGGCGCCGTCGGGTCGGGCCAGCCCGTCCCCGTACACGTCGTCGTTGATCTCGCAGTCCGCCGCGATGTTCATCCGCAGCCGTTCTCCCGGCCCGACCAGCCCGCGCCGCACGGCGACCCGGTCGCCGCGGCCGTGGTGGTCGCGCAGCAGGTGGGAGACCTCGTGCACCCACACCCCGGCCAGTTCCTCCACCGGGGTCCGGTCCACGAACGCGGGCGAGACGTAACACCGCCAGTGCCGGTCCACGGCCATCGTCGGCACCCGCCGCGACTCCACGGCGTGCAGCGCGAAGAGCGCCGTCGCCAGGTAGGGCCGGACCCGGGCCGCGTGCAGCCGGGCGGTGAAGAGCTTCTCGGTGTCGAGGGCACCGGTCGGGCGGGTCATCGGCCGGCCCCGGCGGTGGCGGCGATCCGGGTCGCCGCCTGGTCCGCCCGCCGGGCCAACGAGACCACCCCGGCGAGCCGGTCGATCGATTCCGGCAGGTCCCAGTCGGGCTGGCGGAGCGCGGCGAGCGTGGTCGCGGGTACCACCACCAGGTCCGGGGCGCCGGTCTCCAGTGCCCGGACCAGCAGTTTCCAGGCCGCGTCCCAGCGGGACCGGTCGGGGAGCTTCCGGACCGCCTCGACCACCCCGTCGAGTACGGCCTGCCGCAGGTCGCCCCGCTCCGGCAGGTCCGCCCGGGCCGGGTCGGCCAGCAGCGACTCGGGGTCCGGCAGGTCCAGCCGGTCCAGGCTGGCCAGCAACTCCAGCCCCGGGCCGTCGCCGACGGTGCCCCGGACCAGCATGGAGAGCACCTCCCGGGAGGTGTCGGCCGCGGTGGCGAAGGCGACCAGCCGCAGCGTCATGTCCCAACTGCGCGGTGACGGCCAGGGGCCACCCCGGCGGGCCTCGTTGTCCGGCAGCCGGTGCACGAGCCCGGGGCGGGCGGTCAGGAACCCGCACACCGCGCGCCGGGCGAACGCCACCGCCTCGGGCAGCCGCTCCGGGGCGAGTCGGGGCAGCACGGCCGTGGACCAGGTCCCGCCCAGCCCCCGGACCACGACCTGGTGGTCGTACGTCCACTGGAGATGTACGAAGCGGTTGGCCAGCGGCGGGCTCAGCTCCCAGCCGTCGGCCGCCGAGGAGCGTGGGTTGGCGGCGGCCACGATCCGCACTCCGGGCGGCAGCCGCAGCGCCCCGACCCGCCGTTCCAGCACCACCCGGAGCAGCGCGGCCTGCACGGCCGGCGGTGCGGTGGAGAGCTCGTCCAGGAAGAGCAGACCCCGGCCGGCCCGTACCAGGCGGACGGCCCAGTCCGGCGGGGCCATCGGCACACCCTGTACCGCCGGATCGTCACCGATCACCGGCAGCCCGGCGAAGTCCGACGGCTCGTGCACGCTGGCGATCACCGTGGTCAGTGGCAGGTCGAGAGCGGAGGCGAGCTGGTTCAGTACGGCCGTCTTGCCGATTCCCGGCTCTCCCCAGAGCAGCACCGGCAGGTCGGCGGCCACGGCCAGGGTCAGCGCCTCCAGTTGCGGGTCGGGCCGCGGCTCGGTCGCGGTGTCGCCCAGCAGGGCGAGCAGTTCGGCGGCGACGTCGAGCTGGCCCACCCGGGACGATTCGGCCGGGACACCGGGAGCGGCAGCCGGAGCGGGGGGTGGGGACGCGGAGCGGGCGGGGGAGGCGGGCGCGACGACAGAGGAGGGGGCGGACGGCACGGAGATACGCATGTGAGATCACCTTGAGGTCGAGTCGGGCCGGCAGGGGCCGGTCGGCACCTGGGCCGGGAAGGGAGGGGACGGGGCGCGCGGGTCAGCGGGCGGTCGCGTGCCGCGGATGTGCCCGGGAGGAGGTACGCGGAAGTCGGGCGGCCCGCCGGGACAGGTCACGGGGGCGCCCGCCGAGCCCGCTGGCCGGGTGCGGGGCGGATCCGCCCAGCCCGGCCCGGTACAGCCCGTGCGAGACCCGGCGGAGCGCCGCCGCCTCCAGCTCGTCCCGCAGCGCGCCGGCGCGGAGCAGCGCGTCCGGTCCGAGCAGCCGCTCGACGGCGGCCACGGCTCCGTCGGTATCACCGTGGTCCAGCCGGGCCCGGATGTCGCCGAGGTTCTCCGGCTGGCGGTGTGCCCCGTCGATGGCCTGCAGACAGGGCAGCGGCGTGCCGGTCAGCGCGGCCAGCAACTCCTCGCGGCGGATCTCGGCGGGATCGTGGTCCAGCGCGACGAGTGTGCCGCCGACCAGGCCGATGCGATGCCGGGCGCCGCGGCACTCGACGTACCGGGGGGCGGAGTCGCCGAGCAGGGCCGCCGGGGTCTCGGCGACCGGACGGTCCGGGCTGAGCGCCGAGGCGACCAGCGGGTGTAGTTGGTCGGGCCGGATCAGCCCGGCCCGGAGCAGCGCCAGGTCGGGCAGTACCCAGGTCGCGGCGTCCGGCAGCACCGGCAACCCGGCGGGGTGACTCCGGGCCGGCACCGTCCGGATCCGTAATCCGGTGGGTCCGCCGCCCGGATCCGGCAGCAGGTCCAGCAGCAGCCGGTGCCGGGAGCCGAGCCGGACGGTGACGGTGCCGCCGCTGCTGCCCTCCGCGCGGAGCAGCAGCTCCGCCTCGGCGGCCCAGCACGGCACCGCGCAGTCGAAGCCGTCCGGCAGGTCCCGTTCCGCGTCGAGCCGGCCGGTGCCGGGTTGCCACTCTGCACCGGACCGGGCCCGCAGCTCTCCGGCCCGGCGTACGTCCCAGAGGTGGCGGTGCAGGTCGAGCCGGAACCGCCGGTCCGGGCGGGGATGCGGATGTGGCCCGTCCCGTTCGGCCGGCCGTGCCGGGTCCCACAGCGCGAGGCTGATCCGCTGCCCGGCGTCCGCCCAGGCCGGCGCGGTCCGGGCCACCAGGTGCGGGCTGCCGGCGTCGGTCCCGGGGTACCGGGCCAGCGCAATGGTCAGGCCCGGTCGCAGCAACCCGTCCGGAGCCACCCGGGGCAGATGCCAGCGCAGCAGGTCAGGGGCGAGATGGCAGAGGTCGGCCCGGAGCTGGGCCGCCAGTTCGCGGCCGTAGCTGCGTGCCACCGAACGCAGTCGCAGGTCCACGTCGACGCGTGCGGCGGCGCAGGCTCCGGCCCAGTCGCCGAGAGCACGGCGGGCGGTAGCCAACTCGATCATGGAGGGCGGCACGGCGAACTCGCGCACGCGCTGCCAGAAGGAAAGCCGGGAGTCTCTGTCCACAGTCGATGGGTGCATCAGCACTCACCTTGCGTGGACTGGACCCCCAATCTGCGGAGAGAGGTGTTCATCGCCGAGCAGAATACCGCCTCCGGCAGCGGCGGGCCAGACAGGCGGCCGGTTCGGTGCTCGGCCGGATGGAGGCGGCGGGTCAGGGGCGGTCGTCGTTGAGGACACTGCTGCACCGCCGGAACGCGGACTGCTCCAGCGCTCGGTCGCGTTCCCCACCGGACACCATGCCGACCTCGACCTGCCGATTCCGCCGGAGGCCGTGCCGACGCTCGTCGCGCTCTACGGCGGCGCGCTCTTTAACAGGGGACATCGACCCGCTTGACGTCGCACCCTCGCCGGTCGACGATCGGAGTCCGGGCAACAACGTGCAACTATCGGCGAGAGGCAGAGGGATGCGGCTAACGTTCTTGGGCAAGGAGTCGACAGGCGGACAGTCCCCGACGCTGTATGCGACCGACCGCGACAGCTACGTGGTCCAGGGGTGGCGGGTGGCGGATGCCGAACTCCTCCCATGTGAAGAAACGCAAGACACGACCGTCGTTGAAGTGCCGCCGACCCTGATGGGGCACCTCGCAAAGAACGGTCTCGACGGGAGAGTGACCCACGTGGTGGCACCGATCGTGCGCGTCACCGCGAGTGGCAACTACATCATCCAGGGCACTCGGGTCGTCGACAGCGCGGCACTCGCCCAGATGGACATTCCTGCGCACGAAACCTGTGTCGAGGTGTCCGCCCCGAAGATGCGGAGCCTGGTGACGGAATGAGGTCGATCACCGGGGCCGAGTTCGAGTCGCTGTTCCAGCTCGCCACGCGCGCCTGGCACCTGGAACTGCGCGACACCTATCGCGTCGTCGAGGAGGACGAGCCCTTCACGAAGTGGCTCCAGGGCATTCCCGACGACTACGCGTGGCGGGAGGGCTGGTTGTCCTTCGTGCACGGAGTCACGGACAACGGCACGCAGATCCAACGACTGAGGATCGTGACAGAGCCGCTGTCCGACTACATGCGCTGGGCACTGGAGATGGACCCGGCGAACATCACCGCCGGGGAGGAGATCCGGTACCTCCCTCGGCAGGCTGCAACCGGGACAAGCCTGCCCGCCGAGGACTGCTGGCTGTTCGACGACGACAAACTCCTGCTCAGCCTCTTCCAGCCTGACGGGCGGGGCGCCGGCTACGCGGAAGCTGACGATCCGGAACTGCTGACGACCTACCGTGCTGTACGCGACCAGCTTTGGCCACAGGCGACCCCGTACGCCCAGTACCGCCTCGTTTCGCGGTGAGCACGCTCGCCCGTCAGGCCCGCGAGGCACTGGGTGTCAAGCTCAGGGACATCCGGGCCGACGCTGGCCTGACGGGCAGAGCGCTTGCCGCCGCTGCCGGATGGCACTACACAAAGGTTTCCAAGCTGGAGCATGGGGTCATCAACGCTTCCGAAGCCGACGTGACCACTTGGTGCCGGCTCTGCGACGCCCCCGACCAGTTACCCGACCTGGTAGCCGCTGTCCGCTCCATCGATACGCTGATCGTCGAGTGGCGTCGCCAACTCCGATCCGGCACCAAGCGTCGTCAGAAGGAGAGCGTTCGCTTCGAGGCCGAGACGACGCACTTTCGTGTCTTCGAGCCGATGTTCGTCCCCGGCCTTCTACAGACTGCGGAGTACGCCGCAGCCGTACTTTCCAGCTTCGTCGAATTCCACGGACTCCCTCCCGACGTCGACGCCGGCGTTGAGGCGCGGCTAGAGCGACAACAGATTCTCTACCGAGGCGACCGCCGCTTTCACATGGTCATCTGCGAGTCGGCGCTGACGCTGGGGGTCGCCCCGACAGAGGTCTTGGTCGGTCAACTCGACCGCCTGCTCGCCGCGTCGACGCTGCCGCGCGTTCACCTGGGCATCATTCCGACGCGCGCTACCCACCTGTTCCTGCCAATAAACAACTTCTGGATCCTCGACAACAGCGCTGTGCTGGTCGAGACCATATCGGCAGAAATCAAGCTCACTCAGCCACGCGAAATCGCGGTCTACGCGAAGGCATTCGAGAGATTCGCGTCGTCTGCGGTCTACGGACGCGACGCCCGCAGCTTGATCACGACGGCGCTCCGGGAGTTCGACGCCACGAGTTGAAGCAACATCGTGCAACATCCTCCCCTCCAACCCGGCTCGCCTTCTACTGTCGCCGGTGTGCATCAGCGCGGTGATCGTCCTATCACCGTCCGTGCCGCACATGACCTCATCCGAGAATCGCACCTCTAGGGGCATCTCATGGTCGACGTAGGAAACGAGCCTGGGGCAGCCCAAAGGCGCCGATCGGCGCTCAGGCTCGTCAGCCCCGATCCGAGGCCGTTGCCCGCAGGACCCGGCGACGTCGAGTTCCCGCCACCGCCCGGCGACGCGGTGCCCGGCTTCGGGTGCATCAAGCTGCAACCCTCCGAGCGCGGCGTGATTGCGGACTACTTGCTCGCGATTCACCGAGCCGACAGCACCCGATTCACGTTGCGGCTGGCATGGCTTCCCCTGGCCCGAAGTCCATACGGGCACTGCGCCTGGTGCCGCAACCCGTGGCCGTGCGCCGCCGTCCAGTGGGCTCGTGCTGCCACTACCCAGGCGCTAACCGCGCAACGGAGCAACCCGCTCGGCGGCCCGCCGCCTACTCCCAACTGGGCCGGGCCGACCGTCATCGATTGGAGCGCCGCCGCCGAGCTGGTCAGCCGGGGGCAGCGGCGCCGCATGAACGGAGGCGACGAGTGACCCGCCCACGCCCAGGCGCGCTCCTGACCCTTGCAGGATCCGTCATGTTCGCCCACTGCGTCCAGGTCTACCTGCGACACGTGCCCGGCCCGGCCGGAATGTGCGGGTGTGGCTGGCCAGGCTGCCAATCTCGCGCCAACGCCATCGCCGTCATCCGGGCCGCCGGAGTTGACCCGATGACAGTGACTCCCGCAGATACCGTGCCGCGACTGCGGCCCGAGCCGCAGGTCCAGACCGCGCAGGATCGGGCTGGGACGACCTCGACCGCGCGAAGAGGGCAGAGGCCACCCATGACAGCAGACATTGACACGATGCCCGCTGCGGCCTCGATGTCCGGAGAAGGCCGGTGGGATGCGACCAGGGGTCAGGCACTCCACCCGCCGACACCAGCGAACAGCGGACCCGGCCGGTGACCGGCGACCCGCCCCGGCCGCCGTCGGGCATGGTGGCCAGCAGTGATCCCTACCTGCTCCGCGAACTACTCTGGTGCGGACCCTGCAACGTGTGGATGACAGCGACCCGGGCGGCCGGCGACCGGAGACGACGCACCTACAAATGCGCGATGGGCTGCCGCACCGCCGCGCTGCTCGCGGAAGACGTCGAGTTGAAGGTGTGGGAAGCCTGCCGACAGCGCGCCGCCACTAACGCCATCCAACCCGCCTACCAGAAGTCGGTGCTCGAAATGCTGCTCACCAGGGTTATCGTCGGAGCCAACACCGACGACCTGACCTTTATCTGGCGCAACTGACCCCCGTCGGCGAGCGTTCCTCGCCGCGACGGCGGGCGGACCCAGACCCGCGCGTCCGGAGGTTCCCCCCGGTGATCCCCGGGCGCGCGGCCAGCGGCGGCCGTCACGACCGAGCGCCTCGTCGTGACGGCCACCCACGGCGGGCGCGTCATCTTCCCTCAGGTCCTTCGCGACGCGCCAGGCGAGATCA
This sequence comes from Plantactinospora sp. DSM 117369, assembly GCF_053764795.1. Lineage (NCBI taxonomy): Bacteria > Bacillati > Actinomycetota > Actinomycetes > Micromonosporales > Micromonosporaceae > Plantactinospora > Plantactinospora sp. DSM 117369. The sequence goes on from NZ_CM132446.1 coordinate 1,667,110, forward strand.
CCCCCGAGCTGACCCGGGAGCTGGCCGGCGCGATCGTCCGGGCCGCGCTGGGCGACGGCTGAACCCGCCGACGAACGGCCAGGTCAGCCGGCAGCCGGGGCAGGACCCGGCTCGGCCGATCCGGGTGGCCGGTTGGCGGCCAGGAACTCGGCCAGTACCTGGGTGTGGGTGGCGAAGGCCAGCTCCGCCGGCTCGGTGAGCACCAGCCACTCGGTGGACTCCTCGGTCGGGGCGGAGGCGGGCAGCGACTCGGCCGGCCGCGCCGGCAGTACACCGAAGATCAGGATCGTGCCACCCGCCGGCACGCTGTGCACCGCGTACAGTCTCGCGGTCTCGGCGTCGGCGACCAGGCCGGTCTCCTCGCGGAGTTCCCGGACCAGCGCGTCGCGCCAGTCCTCGCCGTAGTCGATGAAGCCGCCGGGCAGCGCCAGCAGCCCCCGGCCCGGCTCGATGTCGCGGCGCTGCACCACCACGCCGATGCCGTCGGCGGTCAGCACCGGCAGGATCGCCAGTGCCACCGGGGACGGGTTGCGCCAGCTGGTCTGGCCGCAGTGGGCGCAGACCCGGGGCCAGGCAGGCGCCGCATAGGCGGTGCCGCAGTACGAGCAGTGCGAGTGCAGGACACCGGTCACGGCGAGCAGGCTACCGGCCGAGGCGGTCGGCGACGACGGGCGCCAGCGGCGGAGGGGCCGGGCAGCGGATATCGTGCGGGCAACGATCGCAAGGGACGAGGTGTTTCTCCGGTGGGTTGGCTCCGGCCCGTCGCCGACCGGCTGCGCCAGGGCTGGCTGCCGGTGGTCGAGGCGACGCTGGCCGCGACCGTCTCCTGGGCGATCGCGGCGGCGGTGCTCGGCCACCCGCAGCCGTTCTTCGCCCCGGCGGCGGCGCTGATCGTGCTGGGCCAGGCCCGGGGCCAGCGGATGCGCCGGGCCGTGGAGGTGGTGCTCGGGGTCGCCGCCGGGGTACTCGTCGCCGACCTCGTGGTGCAGGCGCTCGGCCGGACCACCTGGACGGTACTCACCGTCGTGCTGCTGACCGTCGGGCTCGCCACGGCGATCGGTGCCAGCAACGTCACCGTGGTGCAGGCCACGGTCTCCGCCCTCTATCTGGTGACGGTGCCGCCGTCGACCGACGCGCTGGTGCCGTTCCGGTTCGTCGATGCGCTGATCGGCGGGGTGGTGGCACTGGCCGCGAGCCAGCTGGCCAGCGCCCGGCAGCCGCTCGCCCCGCTGCTGGCCGAGTCGCGCCAGACCTTCGCCGCGCTGGCGGAGCTGCTCACCGAGATCAGCGAGGCGCTCGACCGCCGCGACGAGCCGGCGGCGCTGGCCGCGCTCGACCGGGCCCGCGGGCTGGACGCCGCGGTGGACCGGCTCCAGACGGCGGTACTGGCCGCCGGGGAGGCGCTGCGGCTGCACGTACGGCGGCGCCGGCACATCGGGCGGGTACACGCGCTCAACGCGTCGAGCCGGCAGGTCGACTACGCCGTACGCAACCTGCGGGTGCTGGCCCGGGCGGGGGTGGCGCTGACCCGGCTGCCGGTGGCCAGCCCGGCGGAGCTGGGCGAGGCGCTGCGGTCGCTCGCCGAGGCGATGCGCTGTGCCGGCGAGGCGCTCGCCGCCGACCTGAGCGGGCAGGACGAGGCGGCCGACCGGTACGCCGAGCAGACCGACGCCGCCGCCCTGGACGCGGTACGCACCGCGGGGCGGCTGCTCACCCGGAACCCGGCGCTGCCGATCATCATGATCGTGGGTCAGATCCGGGCGACCGCGATCGATCTGCTCCGCGGTGTGGGCGCGGACGACGTCGCGGTGCTGGGCCGGGTCGACGAGGCCCTCGGGTTGCCGCCGTTGTGAACAGGACGGCTTGCCGCCGCTGTGAACGGAACGGTTGCCGCCGTTGTGAACGGAACGGGGTGCCGCCGCTGTGCGCGCAACGGCTATCCGGCGGGCGGGTGGCGGCGCAGCGCCAGCAGTGCCACGTCGTCGACGGGCTGTTCGACGCCGAGCGCGGCCATGACGGTCGCGCAGGCCGCCTCGGCCGGTCCGGGCCGGACCGCCGCCCGCAGCCGCTCCACCCCGATGTCGATGAGTTCGCCCCGACGTTCGACGAGCCCGTCCGTGTAGCAGACCAGCAGGGCGCCCGGCGGGAAGTCGACGGCGATGCTGCGGCGGGGCCTCGGACGCCCGGTGCCGAGCGGCAGGTCGACGGGGAGCGACATGGTGTCCGTCGGCTGGCCGGTCCGGGCCAGCATCGGCGGCAGGTGTCCGGCGAGCGAGACGCGCAGGCGAGTCCGATCCGGGCTGACCAGCGCGTAGAGCACCGTGGCCAGCTTGCCCGCCTCGAAGTGCTGGATCTTACGGTCGAGTCGGGTCAGCGCGTCGGCGGGATCGTCGCACTCCAGGGCGTAGGCGCGCAGCGCGCTGCGTAGCCGTCCCATCACCACCGCTGCGGGAAGGCCGTGCCCGGATACGTCGCCGACCACGATGCCGAGCCAGCCGGAGGGGAGGGTGAAGACGTCGTACCAGTCGCCGCCGACCCCGGTGTGGTGGCCGGGCACATACCGGGCGGCCATGTCGACGCCGGGCGCCTCCGGTAGCCGGGTGGGCAGCAGGCTGCGTTGCAGGGCGAGCGCGGCGGTCCGGTCGATGGTGCCCAGCCGGGCCTGGCTGGCCAGGCTCGCGCGGTCGGCGACGAGTTGCAGCAGCTGGATGTCGTCGGCGCCGAACCGACGCCGGGCGAGGGTCCCGACGTGCAGCACGCCGACCAGTTCGGAGCCGGCGAGCATGGGTACGCCGAGCATCGACCGGATGCCCTTGTCGTGCAGGATCGGGTTGACCACCTCGGCCGGGGTGACCCGGTCGAGCACCACCGGACGTTTCTCCTGGGCGACCCGGCCGGCGAGCCCCCGGCCGAGGGCGATCCGGAAACCCTGCGGGACCTCTTCCTCCAGTCCCTTCGCGGCGGTGGCCACGAGCTGCTGGGCGTGCTGGTCGAGCAGCAGGATCGAGGCCGTGTCGACCCCGAGAAGTGCGCAGACCCGGGTGAGCAGTTCGTCGAGCAGGTCCTCCACGTCGAGCCGGGACAGCGTGGAGTCGGTCACCGCCTCGATCCGGCGCAGCCGTTCGTCCGCTCCGGAGTCGTCCGCCTCGATCACCGGGAAAGCCTAGCCCCTGCCGTGTCCGGCGGGACCCTGGTCGACGGGCGGTTCGGCACGGGTCTGTCGCGGGGCAGGCAGACGCCGGCTATAACCGGAGAAAAGCCGCGATCGGCGGCAAGTGGGCGTACGGATACCGGGGCACTAGGATCTGCGGGCGCGACCCCGGTCGCGGGTGCCCGACCAGCCGTACGAGGAGATCCAGATGATCTTTATCACCGCGAAGTTCCGAGTGCTGCCGGAGTACGCCGACAGGTGGCCCGAGATCGCCGGCGAGTTCACCCGGGCGACCCGTGCCGAACCCGGTTGCCTGTGGTTCGAGTGGTCGCGCAGCATCGACGACCCGACCGTGTACGTCCTGGTCGAGGCGTTCCGGGACGGTGACGCGGGTGCCGCGCACGTGCAGTCGGAGCACTTCCGGCAGGCGCAGGCAACCCTGCCGCCGCACCTCGTCGAGACGCCGAAGATCGTCAACACCACGATCCCGCAGGACGGCTGGTCGATCCTCGGCGAGATGACCGTACCCGAGCGGAGCTGAACCTCCGACCCGGCCGGGACGGCGCGACCGGCGCCACCCCGGCCCGGGCCGACCGGCGCGGCGGTCGGCCGCGCGGCCCGCTCTCCTCCTCGACCAGGTCCCGGCGGTAGCCGTGGTAGCTGGTCCCCGGCCATCGTGACTTCTCGGCGCGGCCGGTCGGTGAACCGAACCGACCCGGCTGGCGGGCGGTTAGGGTTGCGGGGGATATGTCCGTCGCGGCATGTCGAGAGGAGACGAGCGGACGTCATGCGGCTTGGCCTACAGATTCCCAACCTGACCTGGCCGAACGGGCCGGCGGGGCTCGGCGCCGACCTGGCCGCCGTGGCCCGTACGGCCGACCGGGTCGGGTTCGACTATCTCGCCCTGATGGACCACTTCTTCCAGATCCAGACCGTGGGCCCGCCCGAGGCGGAGATGCTGGAGGCGTACACCACGCTGGGCTTCCTCGCCGGGCACACCGAGCGGGCCACCCTGCTGACCCTGATCACCGGGGTGCACCACCGGCCGCCGGGACTGCTCGCCAAGATCGTGACGACCCTGGACGTCCTCTCCGGCGGGCGGGCCATGCTCGGCATCGGCGCCGGCTGGAACTCCGAGGAGTCCCGGGGGCTCGGCTTCCCGTTCCCGCCGGTCGCCGAGCGCTTCGAGCTGCTTGAGGAGACCCTGCGGTACCTGCTCCAGATGTGGTCCGACGACGACGGGCCGTTCCCTGGCCGGCACATCCGGGCCGAGCGGCTGCTGAACTCCCCGCAGCCGCTGACCCGTCCCCATCCGCCGATCATGATCGGCGGTGGTGGCGAGAAGAAGACCCTGCGGCTGGTCGCCAAGTACGCCCAGGCGTGCAACCTGTTCAACACCCCGGAACTGGAGCGCAAACTGGCCGTCCTGCGCGAGCACTGCGAGCGGGAGGGCCGCGACTACGCCGAGATCACCAAGACCGTCTACCAGTTCATGGACATCGGGGAGAACGGCGAGAAGACCGGCCAGCTCCTCGACGAGCTGCGCCGGCTGCACGACCTCGGCTTCGACGTGGCGATCGGCGCCGTGCCGCAACTGCCCCGGCTGGACCTACTGGAACGGATCGGCGCCGACGTCATCCCGGTGGTACGCCAGTTCTGAACCCCGCCGACCCAACCGGTCGACCGGGCGGGCCGGCGGGGGGTGGTCAGCGGGTCGGGCGGGCGTCGAACTCCCGTTGCAGCGCGTCGAGGTCGTCGTCGATCTCCGCTCCGGCGACCCCGTCCGGCAGGTCGTCCTCCAGCCGCCGCAGCGGCCGGTACGCCAGCCCCGCCGCGCTCCAGAGCATCAGCAGCGCGCCGGTGCAGACCAGCAGTACCGCGATGGCCCGGCCGGCGCCGTCCGGCACCAGCGGATCGACGACCCGTTCCGCGATCGCCGGCGCGGTGACGAAGCCCAGCGGCATCATCGCCGCGGCCAACATCTGATTGACCGCCAGCACCCGCCCCTGGAGGTCCTGCACCACCTTCACCTGGATGATCGAGATCCAGTGCGCGTTCAGGATCGACAGCGACGCCCAGTAGAGGAACAGCCCGGCCGCGACCAGCGCCGGCTCGGGGCGTACGCCCATCAGCACCGTGCCGAGGCCGACCGGGATGGTGAAGCCGACCATGCCGACCGCCAGCCGCCGGGTACCGCCCCAGACCACCATGGCCAGTGCGCCCACCGCCGCCCCGAGCCCGCCGATCCCGGTGACCAGGCCCAGGGTGGCCGGTGAGCCGAAGTCGAGCACCAGCGGGGTGACCAGGACCATCGCCACCGCCAGCAGGTAGTTCACCGGTACGTAGAAGACGATCATGACGATCATCGGGCGGCGCCGGGCGATGAACCGCCAGCCTCCGGCGAGCGCCCGGCCGAAGGTCTCCTCCCGGCGCCGGAACAGCCGGTCCGGGAAGCGGACCACCAGCAGCGTGCCGACCGCGACCAGGAAGCAGGCCACGTCCAGCGCGACCACACCGGGCAGGCCGAGCGCGGTGATCAGCACGCCACCGGCGAGCGGGCCGAGCAGCGTGCCGACCCCGGTGCCGAGGTTGGCCAGCGCGTTCGCCTGTGGCAGGTACGGCTTCGGCACCAGTTGCGCGGTCGCGGCCAGGTACGCCGGCCGCTGCACCGCCGTGGCGAGCGAGCCGACCGTGACCGCCAGCATCACCTGCCAGATCCGCAGCTCGCCGAGCCAGAGTTGCAGCGCCAGCGCGCCCATCGCGACGGCACCGGCCAGGTCGGCGCCGAGCATCACCCGCCGCCGGTCGAAGCGGTCGGTGACCGCGCCGCCGATCGGCGCGGCGAAGACCGCCGGGACCAGCGCCAGCATGGTGATCATCGCGAAGTCGAGCAGCCGGCCGGTCTGCTGGTAGACCCAGACCCCCAGCGCGAACGCGCTGAGCTGGCTGCCCACCATCGAGACGAACTGCCCGCCAGCGAGCAGTCCGAACGCCCGCAGGTTGCGCCGGGTCTCCGCCCGGGCCAGCAACTCCGTCCCGCCGGCCGCCGGCAACCTGCCTGCGCTCCAGGCGCGCAGCCGCGCGGCGACCAGCTCGCCCAGCCCGGTCGCCTGGTGCTTCAGGAAGTAGTGCCCGGCCCGGGGGATGGTGGCCAGCTCGACGCGCTCGGCGAAGGCACCCCACTCGCGGTACCGCTCGGCGTACAGCTCGGTGCTGCGGTCCCGTTCGCCCACCACGGCGAGGACCGGGGCGCGCAGCCGGGGTGCGTCCGGCTCGCCGAGCCGATCACTGAACCACGCCTCGGCGTCCCGGGCGTCGTGCCGCAGCGCCCGCAGCATGGTGGCGGTGTCGGCGGCCGCCTCCGGGGTGTCCGCGACGTCCTCCAGCCCGCCCATCACGGTGAGGAAGTTCCGGTACGCCCGGTCGGAGAGCCACCGGTCGGTCGGGAAGAGCCGGCCGATCCACCGGGACAGCCGGCCGGGCAGCCGGGCCATCGGGAAGCTCGCCCCGAGCACCAGCCCGACCACCTCCCGGCCGTCCCGTTCCAGCCGCTCGGCGAGCGCCAGTGCGGCGGCGGTGCCGACACAGTGGCCGTAGACCAGCAGCGGGCCGGGGACCGCGTCGAGTTCGGCGGCGCACCGGCGTACCAGGTCGGGGAGCGGGAGCAGCGGCTCGTCCGGGCGGGCCGGGTCGTGGCCGGGCAGCTCGACCGCGTACACCTGGGTGCCGGGGTGGGCGGCGGCGAGCGCCTCGGCGAAGGGCTGCAACGCGGCCGCCGAGCCGCCGCCGTACGGGACGCAGACCGCGGTCAGCGTTGTCGCAGTGCCCGGCGGCGGCCCGGCGAGCCGGTGCAGCAGCCCCGCCTCGGCGCCGCCGTCCAGCCCGTCCAGGTACGCCCCGAGCAGCGCGACCGTCCGGTGGGTGAACAGGTCGATCACCCGCAGCCGGGGGTCGATCGCCCGGGCGGCCCGGACCGCCGTGAACGAGTCGCCGCCGAGGGCGAAGAAGTCGTCGTCGGCACCGACCCGCTCGGCACCGAGCAGCTCGGTCCAGACGGCGGCGATCCGCTGCTGGGTGTCGCCGGTCAACGGGGTGTGCCCGGCCGCGACCGGGGCCGGCAGTGCGACCCGGTCCACCTTGCCGTTCGGGTTCAGCGGCAGCGCGTCGAGCACCACGTACGCGGTCGGGATCAGGTGGTCGGGAAGCTGCCCGTGCAGCGCGGTACGGACCGCCGCGACGTCGAGTTCCGCGTCCGGGTGCCGGACCAGCCAGGCCGCGAGCTGCCGCCGCGGCTCCTCGCCGACCGGCAGCACGTACGCGTCGGCGACCCCGGGCACGGCCCGGCAGGCGGCGGCCACCTCGCCGGGCTCCACCCGGTAACCCCGGATCTTCACCTGGTCGTCGACCCGGCCCAGGAAGTCCACCGTGCCGTCATGGCGGATCCGCACCCGGTCGCCGGTCCGGTAACAGCGTTCGCGGCCGTGCACCGGGTCGGGGACGAACGACGCCGCGGTCGCCTCCGGACGGTGCAGGTAGCCCCGGGCCACCCCGGGGCCGCCGACGACCAGTTCGCCGGGTACCCCGGCCGGCAGCGGACGTCCGGCCCGGTCCACCACGTACAGCCGGGCGCCGGCCAGCGGCCGGCCGAGCGGCAGGTTGCCGTCCCGCCGGGACTCCGGCACCTCGTCGGGGTCGCAGGCGAGCACGGCGACGGTGGTCTCGGTCGGACCGTAGTGGCTCTGCACCGCGAGGTCCGGCCGGGCCGCCCGGACCCGCGCCACCAGCTCCCACGGGCACGCCTCGCCGGCCAGCACCAGCAGCCGGCCGGGCAGCACCCCGGCCAGGTCACCGTGCGCGTCCAGCAGGCGGAGCTGACTGGGTACCAGCTTGAGCACATCCACCCGGTGCCGGCCGAGGTAGCCGGCGAGCGCGGCCGGATCCAGCGAGGTCTCCCGGTCCACCAGGTGCAGCGTGCCGCCGGTGACCAGCGCGCCGAGCAGGCAGGTCAGCCCGAGATCCGCGGCGGCGGTGGAGACGAGCGCGAAGGACGCCCCGCCGCTCGCCGCCGGGCCGAGCCGGTCGAGTACCGCCCGCAGGTAGTGCACGATCGACCGGTGCGGCACCGCGACGCCCTTCGGGGTGCCGGTGGAGCCCGAGGTGAAGATGACGTAGGCGAGCCGGTCCGCCTCGTCCGTCGCGCCCGCCGTCCCGTCCACCGGTCCGGCCGGCTCCGCCGTCAGGGCCGGGCCGGGGGGCGTGGCCGGATCCGGCGCGGGGTCGGGATCGGCGACGGCGCCGTCGACGAGTACCACCGGCAGCAGCCCGGCCCCGGCGGCGCTGCCGGAATCGTCGGCGAGCCTGGCCGCCAGCTCGGGCTGGGTGACCACGACCCGCCCGCGCACGGCGGCCAGCATGGTCCGCACCCGGGCCGCCGGATAGCCGGGATCCAGCGGGAGGTACGCCGCGCCGGCCCGCAGCGCGCCGAGCAGCCCGACCACCAGATCGGTACTCCGCTCGACCCAGACCGCCACCGGCTCGTCCGCGCCCACCCCGGCGGTCCGGAGCCGGCGGGCCAGCAGCTCCGCCCGGCGGTCCAGCTCGGCGTAGCTCAGCACGCCGTCCGGCCCCACCACGGCGGGTGCCGCCGGGCGCTCCGCGATCCGCCGCTCGACCAGCGCGGTGAGGGTGGTCGCGTCGTCGGTCCAGGTCGGCGCGGGCCCGGTGAGCAGCGGTCCCGGCACCGGTGCCAGCGGAAGTGCCGGTACCGGCCGGTCGAGGTCGGCGACCAGCCCGCCGAGCAGCGTGGTGAACCAGTCGACCAGGGCCTGCACCGTACTCCGGTCGAAGAGCGCACTGCGGTAGCCGAGCCAGCCGGGCAGCGGGCGCCCCGGCCCCGGGTCGACGACGTTGAGGCTCAGGTCGAGCTTTGCCGTCGGCGTGTCCAGCTCCACCGCCTCGGTGCGCAGGCCGGGCAGCCGGACCGCGCCGAGCGGGTCGTCGTAGACGTTCACCAGGGTCTGGAACAGCGGATGGGCGCCGGCCACCCGTTCCGGACGGACCTCGGTGAGCAGCTCCTCCAGCGACACGTCGGCGTGCTCGATGGCGTCCAGCACCGCCGTACGGGTCCGGGCCAGCAGCTCCCGTCCGGTCGGCTCGCCGGACAGCTCCGCCCGGACCGGCACCGTACGCACGAAGCACCCCACCACCGGCTCGGTCTCCGGGTGCCGCCGACCGGCGGAGATCATGCCGACCGCGAGGTCGTCGGTGCCGGCGAGCCGGGCCAGCAGCGCCTGCCAGGCGGCGAGCAGCACCATGAACGGGGTACTGCCGGTCTCGGCCGCGGCCCGGCGTACCCGGTCGGCGAACTCGGCGGGCAGCTCGACCGGTACCCGGTCGCCGGCCGACTCGGCCACCGCCGGACGGTGCCGGTCGGCCGGCAGCGGGAGTACGGCCGGCAGCCCGGCGAGCCGCTCCCGCCACCAGTCGAGGGTGGCGGCGGACCGGGCCGGGTCGGCGCGCCGCCGTTCCCAGTCGACCACGTCGGCGTACTGCAACGGTGCCGGTGGCACGGCCGGAGCGGCACCGGTCCGTACGGCGTAGCAGGCGGCCAGGTCGGTGACGATCAGGCGCAGCGACCAGGCGTCGACCGCGATGTGGTGGAAGGTGAGCGCGAGCAGGTGGTCGTCGTCGGCGAGCCGGTAGAGCACGGCACGGGTCGGCAGATCCCGGTCCAGCGCGAACGGCTCGGCGGCGGATCGGGCCAACCGGTCCCGGACGACCTCCTCCGGGCACTCCTGCGTGGACAGGTCCACCACCTCGACCCGGAGTTCGCCCGCCGGCCGCGGTACGCAGACCGGCACACCGTCGGAGGACTCGACGACGCTGCGCAGCACCGCGTGCCGGCCGACCAGGTCGACGACCGCCCCGCGCAGCGCCTCCGGGTCGAGCGGGCCGCGCAGCCGCAACCCGGTCGGGACGTTGTAGGCGGGGCTCTCCGGCTCGTACTGGGCGGCGAACCACATCCCGGTCTGGCTGCCGGAAAGCGGCACCGGCGCGTCCGGGTCCGGCCGGCGTGGGATAGCGGGCGCGGTCCCGGCCTGGCGGGCCCGGGCGAGCCGCTGTGCCAGCCGGTTCCGCAGCTCCTCGGCGTTGCCGGCGGCCGGCCGGGCCTCCACCCCGGTCACCGCCGCCACCCCTCGGCCACCGGGCCGGCCCCGTTCGGCGACGGCGTCGCGGGTGCCGGCACGGCCCGGGACGGCGGCGCCGCCCCGGCACCTCCGGCCGGCTCCCCGGGATGCGCCGGCTCCACCGGACGCGCCGGCTCCACCGGCTCCGACGGGTCGAGGTCGGCCTGGTCGTCGAGGGCGGCCAGGTCGGCGAGGACCAGCTCCTCGACCCGGGCGGCGTAGTCGGCCAGCCGGGGATGCTGGAACAGCAGCGGTACCGCGATGTCGCAGCCGAGCTGCTCCCGGAGCCGGCCGGTGAGCCGGGTGGCCGCGAGCGAGTGCCCGCCGACGGCGAAGAAGTCGTCGTCCCGACCGACCTCCGGGCGGTCCAGCACGACCGCCCAGAGTTCGGCGACGAACTTCTCCATCTCGGTGCGCGGGGGTGCCGGCGGTGCGGTCGGTCCGGCCGGGGCCGGCAGGGCGGCCCGGTCCACCTTGCCGGCCGTGGTCAGCGGCAACCGGTCCAGTACCGTCCAGCGCGGCGGGACCATGTAGCCGGGCAGCCGACTCCGGGCGTGCCCGGCCACCGACTCCGGATCGAGGCCCGGGTCGCCGACCAGGTAGGCCGCGAGGTAGGCGTCCGGCCCGCCCGGCTCGACGATCGTCACCGCCGCGTCGGCGACCGCCGGGTGGCTCCGGAGCACGGTCTCGATCTCCTCCAGCTCGATCCGGTAACCGCGCAGCTTGACCTGGGTGTCCCGCCGGCCGAGGTAGTCGAGTACGCCGTCCGGCCGCCATCGGGCCAGGTCACCGGTGCGGTACCGGCGGCCGCCCGGTGCGTACGGGTCGGTGTCGAAGGCCGCCGCGCTCAGGTCCGGCCGGTTGCGGTAGCCCCGGGCCACCCCGGCGCCGCCGATCCACAGTTCCCCCACCACGCCGGGCGGGGCGAGCCGGCCCGCCCGGTCGAGCACGTAGAGCCGGGCGCCCCGGATCGGCCCGCCGATCGGCACCGGGCCGGCGATCCCGGGCGGGATCGGATGGCAGGTCACCAGGACGGTCGCCTCGGTCGGCCCGTACCCGTCGAAGAGCTGGCCGACCACCTTGGTCAGCTCGTCGGCGAGGCCCGCGTCCAGCGGCTCCCCACCGCTGATCACCCGGACCTCCGGGCCGCCGCGCCAGCCCGCCGCCAGCATCAGCCGCAACGTCGACGGGGTGACCAGCATCGCCGTCACCCCGGTCGCCTCGACCCGGGCGGCCAGGGCCGGACCGTCGACGGCGGTGTCCCGGCCGACCACGACGGTCCGGGCCCCGACCATCAGGGCCAGCCACAGCTCGAAACAGGAGAGGTCGAAGGAGAGCGGGGCGACGGCCAGGAAGACGTCGGCCGGGCCGTACCCGGGATCGTCGCGCATCGCCGCCAGATAGCCGGCCAGGTTGCCGTGGGTGACCTCCACGCCCTTCGGCCGCCCGGTGGAGCCGGAGGTGTAGAGCACGTACGCCAGCGAGTCGGCGGTCGGCATCGGCGGCAGCGGGACCCCGGCGGCGGCCGGTACGGCGGTCACGTCGACCAGCCGGACTCCGGGCAGCCCGGCGACCGCGGCGGTGGTGGCCGGGGTGACCAGGACGAGTCGTACCCCGCCCTCGGTCGCCTGGTGCCGGAGCCGGTCGACCGGCTGGTCCGGCTCCAGCGGCAGGTACGCGCTGCCGGCCCGGAGTACGCCGAGCAGCGTCGCCGGCAGCAGGTGGTCCCGGGGCAGGCAGACCCCGACCGGCGCGTCCGGCCCGGCACCGAGCGCGACCAGGTGCGCGGCGACCCGCTCGGCGTGCGCGGCGAGGCCGGCGTAGTCGAGGGTGCCCGCCGGGCCGACCACCGCGACCGCCTCCGGGGTGGCGGCCGCCCGCGCGAAGATCGCCGGCAGTACGGTCGGCGGGGTCTGGGCCGGCACCGGGCCACCGTCGCCGACCCGCAGCAACCAGCTCCGTTCCGCGTCGTCGAGCAGCGGCAGTGTCGAGACCGGCCGGTCCGGCTCGGCGACCGCCGCGCCGAGCAGCCGGAGCAGCCGGTCCGCCATCCGTTCCCCGTCGGCGGCCTCGAACCGGTCGGTGTCGTACTCGACGTGCAGTTCGGGGCCGTCCGCGCCGGCGTTGACGTAGACGGTCAGCTCGTTCTGCGCGGCGGCGGTGTCCAGCTCGCCGAGCAGGCGTACCGTGCCGCCGTCCTCGGTCACCTCCATCGGCAGGTCCTCCGGCTGCACCGAGAGCACCACCGGGGTGAGTCCGGCACCGAGCGGGCGTACCACGCCGGTGAGCCGGGGCAGGTCGCCGACGGCCACGTCCCGGTGCGCCAGCACCTGCGCGGTGTTCGCCGCCACCCGGGCGGCCAGGCCGGCGAAGGAGGGGTCGTCGGCGCAGTCGACCCGGACCGGGAGCACATCCATCAGCGCGCCGATCAGCCGGTCCAGCCCGGGCCGGTCGCGGTTGGCGGCGGCGACGCCGAGCAGGGTGTCCGGCCGCCCGGTGAGCCCGTCCAGGAGCACGACCAGGGCGGCGGCCCACATCGCGTACGGGGTCAGCCCGTCCCGCTCGCCCAGCGCCGCGATCCCGGCCCGCAGCCCGGAGTCGATCGGCCGGACCACCCGGCGCCCGGCGTGCCGGCTCGGTCCCCGCCGTGGCTTACCCGGCAGGTCGTACGGCGGAACGACACCGTCGAGTGTGGATTCCCAGAACCTCTCGACGGCCGGTCCGGCGCCCGATCGGGCCCGTTCGTCCGCGACCGCCACGTCGGAGACCTGCACCGGCAGCGGCGGGAGTGCGGCAACGGGATCGGTGCCGGCCCGGACCGCCGCCAGGGCGACCGCCAGGTCCCGCATCAGCACACCGATCGACACGCCGTCGAACCCGGTGTGGTCGACCGCGATCGCGAGTTCGGCCCGGTCCGGCCCGGTCCAGAGCACGCCGACCCGGATCATCGGCACGTCGCCGGCCAGCTCGAACGGCTGGGCCGCGAAGCCGGCGGCCAGCCGGCGCCGCTCGTCGTCCGGGCGTGGGTCGCCTCGGCGCCCCGGCGCCGCCGAACCGGTGGGCCCGTCGCCGGTGGACGGATCGTCCGCCGTGCCGGCTCGGCCGGTGGCGCCGTCCCGGTCCGTCAGTTCGGTCACCGGCACCGGGACGGGCGGCGACACCACGGCGTACGGGCCGTCGTCGCCGTCGAGGATCCGGGTGCGCAGCGACTCGTGCCGGACCACCAGGGCGGCCAGCGCGGCCCGAAGCTGCTCCACATCGACCAGCCCGGTGACCGCCAACCGGAGTCCCACGGTGGAGGCCCACGGCGTGCCGGTCACCTGGCGCAGCATCCAGAAGACCCGCTGCATGTCGGTGAGCGGATGCCGGTCGCGGTGCTCCCGGACCGGCACCGGCCGGGCCCGGTCCGGAGCCAGTTCCCGGGCCAGCTCGGCCACGGTCGGCGCGCCGAGGAACCGGCCGAGCGGCACCGCGACCCCGTGCTCGTCGGCGACCCGGGCCAGCAGCCGGGCGGCGGCCAGCGAGTGCCCGCCCAGCTCGGTGAAGCGGTCGTGCCGGCCGACCCGGGACACCCCCAGCACCCCGGCCACCAGCCGGGCCAGCCCGGCCTCGGTGTCGCCCTGCGGCGCGACGTACGCCTCGTCGTCGGCGCGGGCGAACTCGACCTCGGGCAGGGCGGCCCGGTCCACCTTGCCGGTCGGCCCGAGCGGCAGCCGGTCCAGCACCGCGATCCGGGACGGGACCATGAAACCGGGGAGCCGCTCGCGCAGGTACCCGGTCAGTTCCGGCTCGGTCACCGGCGCGGACGGCTCGACGTAGCCCACCAGCCGGCGGGTCCCGTACGGGTCGACCGGGGCCAGCACCACGGCGGAGCGTACGTCGGGGTGGCCGGCCAGCGCCGCCTGCACCTCGCCCGGCTCGACCCGGAATCCGCGTACCTTCACCTGGTCGTCCCGCCGGCCGACGAACGCGTACCGGTCGTCGTGGTGCCGGATCAGGTCGCCGGTGCGGTAGTGCCGCCGGCCGTCCCGCTCGACGTAGCGTTGGGCGGTCAGCTCGGGCCGGTGGAGGTAGCCGGTGCCGACCCCCGGGCCGGCGATCCACAGCTCCCCGGACTCGCCGTCGGCGACCGGGCGGCCGTCGTCGTCCCGGATCGACAGCACCGCCCCGGCGATCGGCCGACCCAGGCAGGGTTCGCCGCCCGGCGGTACCTCGTCGGCGAGTACCGCGGTGGTGGTCTCGGTCGGCCCGTAGATGTTGACCACCCGGCGCAGCCCCGGGTTGGCGTACGCCCGGGCGCAGAGCGCCGAGGTCAGCACCTCGCCGCCGAAGGTGACGGTCCGGACCCCGGCCGGCAGCGCGCGGCCGAGCAGGACGGAGAGTGCGGACGGCGGCCCGCAGAGCATCGTCACCTCGTCCCGGGCCGGCAGGTCGGGCAGTGCGAAAACGGTCTCGGCCAGGATGACCGTGCCGCCGGTGACCAGCGGCGCGAAGATCTCCAGCACCGAGAAGTCGAAGCAGACCGAGGCGCCGGCCAGGCTGCCCCGCAGCTCGTCCGGGCCGTACGCGCTGGCGGCCCAGCGCAGGAACGCCATGGTGTTGCGGTGGGCCAGCGGCACTCCCTTGGGCCGCCCGGTGGAGCCGGAGGTGTAGAGCACGTACGCCAGATCGTCGGGTCCGCCCCCGACCCGGCGCCGGACCGGCTCGGCGGGCAGTTCGGCGACGTCGAGTAGGCCGACGCCGGCCGTTGCCGCCAGGGCGGTGCTCGACTCGTCGCAGACCACCAGGCGCAGCCGGGCGTCCTCGGTGATCAGCCGGAGCCGGTCGGCGGGATAGCCGGGATCGAGCGGCACGTACGCCGCGCCGGACTTGAGTACGCCGAGCAGCGCCGGGACCAGCCAGGCGGTCCGGGGCAGGCAGACGCCGACCAGATCGCCCCGGCCGACGCCCCGGGCACGCAACGCCGAGGCGACCCGCTCGGCGCGGATGTCGAGATCGGTGTAACTGAACCGATCCCGGTTCACGACGAGGGCGGTCGCCGTGGGCGACCGCCCTACCTGTGTTTCGAACGCCTCGTGGATGAGTCCGGCGGGTGCCTGCTCGGCCTGGAGCGACAACGGCGTCCCCTTTCGTTCGCCAGCAACGGTTCACGTCTGTGGCGGTGACGGATGCCTCGCCGTGGTGGTGACCACGCCGGCCGATCTTTACACAACTGGACCAGCGCCGAGTGGCCGTGCGACAACGCTGGGCAACCGGCAGCAAACCGGGAAAGTGCGGCGTCGCCGTACCGGAGACGGGTTATCGCCATTCATTCGGCTATCGGTCGCATTGGCGCCCCGCCCGGTGCGCCAATGCCTCGGCGTCTACCGTGGCCCGCCGTCAACCGTCGCGCGGACCCGGGCCGCGGTCCGAGGGCCGGCCGGTCTGATGCCGACGGCGGGCAGGATCGCCTGGTCCACGATGGCGGCGAGCACCTCGTCGCCCGGCAGGTGGTCGTTGTCGGTGCTGTACTTGAGCACCAGCGCCTCGCCGATGTCCATCACCACCGGGGTGAGCAGCGCGGGATCGACCTCGCCCCGGGTGGCGTAGTGCCGCAGGACGGTACTGGTGAAGGTGCCACCCCGGGCGTCGAAGACCCGGGTGTACAACGCCGCCACCAGGTCCGGGTGGCGGTGCCGCTCCATGATGATCGCCACCACGGCGGTGGCGGCCGGGGTGGTCATCCAGGCGACGAGCTGGCGCAGTGCCCGGATCAGGTCGCCGCGCAGGTCGTCCGCGCCGGGGGACGGTACCTCCTGCGGGTGCGCCTCGTGCAGCGCGTCGAGCAGCAGTTCGCGCGGAGAGGACCAGCGCCGGTACAGCGACGTCTTGGCGGTGGCGGCCTCCTTGGCGATGCCTTCCATGGTGAGCCCGCCGACGCCGACCTCGGCCACCTGGCGGAGCACCGCGGCGTGGATGGCCCGGACCAGTTCGTCGCCGCGCCGCCGGGTCCGCCGCTCCGGCTCCGGGCCGGCTTCCTTCTCGCGCATGCTGCCTCTCCATTAAGAAACGCTTGCGTATCTTATCTGTCGTAGGTTAGATACGTATCCGTAGCTAATCGTCGCAGTCGACTCGGCGATTCTGCCGTCCGCCGGCCGATCCCGGCCTGTCGCGACCTGCCCTGCCCACATTCCTGGACCAACGGGGGGAACCATGTCCAGCCTCTCCGGCCCCACCGACCTCGGCGCCCCGCCCCGGACATCCGGGCCGCCGGCCGTTCGATCCCTCGCCCCCGACCTCGCCCGGGGGGCGATGCTGCTGCTCATCGCGCTGGCCCACGCCCACATGTACCTCTACGGCCACGAGACCCTGTTCCGGGGCTACCGCACCGACGGCGGCACCCTCGACCGGGTGGTCGCCGGGCTCCAGGTGCTCCTGGTGGACGGCCGGGCGCTGCCGATGTTCGCCGCGCTCTTCGGCTACGGGATGGTCCGGCTGGCCGACCGGCGCGCCGCGTCCGGCGCCGACTGGCCGGAGGTACGCGGCCTGCTCCGCCGACGCAGCCGCTGGCTGATCGTGTTCGGCTTCGTACACGCGCTGCTGCTCTTCTTCGGCGACATCCTCGCCACCTACGGCCTGCTCGGGCTGGTGCTGGTCGGCATGCTCCGGGCCCGGGACCGTACCCTGCTGTGGGTCGCCGGGCTCTGGACACTGGTCTTCGTCGCGGTCTCCGTCGTGCCGCCGTTCGGGATCATCGAGAACGGTTCGACACCGCTGCCAACCGGTTACGACTCCCCACTCGCCGCGATCGGCCCCCGGGTCGGGACCTGGGCGGTACTCGCCCCGATGCTGGCGCTGGACGTGGTCACCCCGATGCTGCTCGGCATCTGGGCCGCCCGGCGCCGGCTGCTCGACGAGCCCGGCCGGCACCGGCGACTGCTGGCCCGGGTCGCGCTGGGCGGGATCGGCCTCGCAGTGCTCGGCGGTACCCCGCTGGCGCTGATCGACGCGCGGGTCTGGACGGACTGGAGCGCCGCCAGCGCCGTACCGGCGTACGTCCTGCACAGCCTGACCGGCATCGGCGCCGGCCTCGGCTACGCCGCGCTGGCCGGCCTGGTCGCGCACCGGCTCGGCACCGCACCGGGCCGGCGCGGTACCCCCGGCCCGGTGGTCACCGCGCTCGCCGCCTGCGGGCAGCGCTCGCTCACCTGCTACCTGCTCCAGTCGGTGGCGTTCGTGGCGCTCTTCTCGCCCTGGACCGGCGGGCTCGGCGGGCGGCTCGGTGACGCGGCTGCCTCGGCGGTGGCCCTCGGCGTCTGGCTCGGCACGGTGCTGCTCGCCGAACTGATGCGCCGGGCTGGGCGGCGCGGCCCGGCCGAGGTGCTGCTCCGCCGGCTCAGTTACCGGCACACCCCGCTGGCCGCCGCCGGCCAGACCGGGCCGGCGACCGGGCGGTAGCGCCGAGCCGGGTGAACCGGGCCGACTACTATCGTGCTCTCAGCGGCCTGTCGCTGGAGCGGGCGCCCGACGGCCAGGTGTCGGGCTCCCGGGCGTCCAGCTCGTGGAGGCCCGACCAGATGATCGAGGAAGGGGCCCCGGTGGCGGCCATAGAACGTACTCTTGTCCTGCTCAAGCCCGACGCGGTCGCGCGGGGGCTGACCGGACGCCTGGTGCAGCGCTTCGAGGACGCCGGCCTGAAGATCGTCGGCATCAAGATGAAGCAGATGGACGCGGACTTCACCCGCCGGCACTACTTCGACCTGGAGGAGCGGTTCGGCAAGGGCGTCTACGACGCCACCGCCACCTACATGCAGCAGGGGCCGGTGGTGGCGCTGCTGCTGGAGGGTGTCGAGGCGGTGGCGAACGTCCGCCGCATGATCGGCCCGACCTTCCCCGGGCAGGCGGCGCCGGGCACCATCCGGGGCGACTTCGCGCACATGTCGAAGGCGTACGCCGAGGCGACCGGCAAGGCCATCGCCAACCTGGTGCACGCCTCCGGCAGCGTCGACGAGGCGAAGTACGAGTCCGAGCTCTGGTTCGGCGCCGACGAGCAGTTCGACTATTCGGGCCTCGCCGAGCGGTACGTCTTCTGACCTGCTCGGTCAGCACCCTCCGCCGGGGCGGCCCGGCGGAGGGTGGGCCCGGGTGTGGCTGGCGGGACGTCCGGCCACGGCGGGGGTGCGACTCGTCCGCGCCGTGGCGGACGAGTGCACGACGGGGCCCGGGAACCGTCCCGGGTGGCGGCTCAGCCGGTGGCGGCCGGCGACATCGCCCGGTGGCTGCGCATCGCGTGTTCGAGCACGGCGATCAGCACCTCCTTGCCGGACTCCCGACTCCGGGCGTCGCAGAGCATGACCGGTACGCCCGGGTCGAGGCTCAGCGCCTGGGTCACCTCCTGGAGCTGGTACTGCCGGGCGCCCTCGAAGCAGTTGACCGCCACGATGAACGGCGTGCCGTGCTTCTCGAAGTAGTCGACCGACGGGAAGCAGTCGGCGAGCCGGCGGGTGTCGGCGAGCACCACCGCGCCGAGCGCGCCGAGCGCCAGCTCGTCCCAGACGAACCAGAACCGGTCCTGCCCGGGTGTGCCGAAGAGATAGAGCACCAGGTCGTCGTTGATGCTGATCCGGCCGAAGTCCATCGCCACCGTGGTGGTGGTCTTGGCCTCCACCCCGGAGAGGTCGTCGACGCTGACGCCCTCCTCGGTGAGGAGTTCCTCCGTCCGGAGTGGACGGGTCTCGCTGACGGCGCCGACCAGGGTGGTCTTGCCGACGCCGAAGCCTCCCGCGATCAGGATCTTGACGGCGGTCGGCATCGGTTCGCCGGGCGTCGGAGTCCGGTCGGCACCGTCAGAGTGCGCGTAGCCCATTTATCACCTGTTCAAAGATGCTGTCATCGGTCAGGACCGGTGCCGGCCGTGGCTCGAACACCCGGACGAGCTGTCGTTCGAGCAGATCACCGAGCAGCACCCGGATGGTGCCGAGCGGCAGGTCCAGGTGCGCCGCGACCTCGGCGACCGAGAGCCGCCGCCGGCAGAGCGCGACGATCGCCAGGTGTTCCGGCCCGAGCCCGATGTCCTGGGCGGAGACCGTCCGTACCGTGCTCACCTGTGAGATCAGGTCGAACTTACCGGTCACCGGTCGGGCTCGACCCCGGGTCACCGCATAGGGCCGGACCACCGGGCCGGCGTGCTCGTCGACCCAGTGGATTTCCGGAGGCTCCTCGTACTCGGTCATGGCCGGGAGTCACTGCCGTCGGACCGGCGCGTCGGGTGCCCGGCTGCTCGACGCGAGGTACTTGCCGGCCCGGGTGACCAGCATCGCCATCTCGTACGCGATCAGGCCGACGTCCGCGTCCTCGGACGCGAGTACGGCCAGACAGGCGCCGTGCCCGGCCGCGGTGACGAAGAGGAACGCAGAGCGCATCTCGATGATGGTCTGCTGCACGGGCCCGCCGCCGAACCGCTTGCCGGCACCCCGGGCCAGGCTCTGCACGCCGGAGGCCACCGCGGCCAGGTGCTCCGCGTCGTCCCGGTCCAGCTCCCGGGACGAGGCCATGAGCAGCCCGTCGACGGAGAGCAGGATGGCGTGCTGGGTCTGTTTCACCCGACTGACCAGGTCGTCGAGCAACCAGGTCAGGTCGAGGTTCGACGCTGTCTTCTGCACGGGTTCGTCCCTCTCTCTACCGGTGATATCGCCATCTCGGACACGGTGCGCGGTCAGCCCTCGGGCGGAGCCGATCCGGTGCCGTCGTCCAGCGGGCGCGCGGCGTCGGACCGTCCGCGCCGGGTGCCCGATTGATAGGAACTCATCATCCGGCGGATCTGTTCAGGAGTACGGGGGGCGTGGTCCTCCGCCGGCTCCGGTTCGGTCCGGTCGTCGCCGTCGCGCAGCGGCGCGGCGAGGTTCGCCTGCCGGACCCGGACCGGCAGCCCGGACGGAGTCAGCGAGGCCGATCCGCTCGCCGGACCCGGCCCGGCCTCCGGCGAGGGAGAGCCCGCCGGCCGGGACGATCCGGTCCCGGCCGGCGGGGCGCCCGTACCCGGCCGGGCGTCCGGCGACGCCACATCGGACGGCCCGGTCGCCTGCCGTGGGGACCGGGAGGCAAGTCCGGACCGCGCCGTCGGCTCCGCCGGTCCCGGGAGCGCCGCCGGCCCGCCAGATTTCGGGAGCATCGTCGACCCGGCCGACCCGGGGAAGGCCGTCGCGTCCGGCTCCGCCGCGCCGACCTCGGGCCGGGTCGGGGCACGGTCGGGCCGGAGGGCCGGAAGGTCCGGCGACGGCGGTGCGAGGCCCGGGGCCGGTGGCGCCAGGTCGGGCTTCGGCGGTGCGCCCGCCGGCCGCCCCGGTGTGTCGAGCGGGCTCCCGGCCACGGGCCACTCGACAGCCCGGCGCGACTGCTGCGCCGGATCCGGCTCCAGGCCCCGGTCCGGGCGTTGTCCCGGCTCCGGCCCGGGCGGGAGTACCGACTCCCGCTCCGCCAGGCGACCGATCTCCCGCCCCGGCGGTCGCCGTACGCTGCCGCCGATCGCGCTCGCCGCGAGTCGCTCGACCGGCATCGAGCCGGTGGTCGGCTCGCCCTCGGCGCCCCGGTCGGTGATCAGGTTCAGCGGGAGGAGCACCACCGCTGTGGTGCCGCCGTACGGCGACTCCTTGAGCCGGACCCGTACGCCGTGCCGCTCGGTGAGCCGGCTGACCACGTACAGGCCGAGCTGGGCGGCGCCGCCGGTGAGGGTGAACTCGTGCTGGGTGGCGATCCGCTCGTTGGCGGCGGCCCGATCCTCGTTGCTCATGCCGAGCCCGCGGTCCTCGATCTCCACGGCGTAGCCGTTGGCGACCAGTTGACCGCTGACCTGCACCCCGGTGTGCGGGGGAGAGAAGGAGAGCGCGTTCTCGACCAGTTCCGCGATCAGGTGGATCACGTCGCCGACCGCCCGGCCGGCGAGGTCCACCGCGCCGACCGGTAGCACGGTGACCCGGGCGTAGTCCTCGACCTCGGCCACCGCGCCCCGCAGTACGTCGATCATCGGGACGTTCCGCCGCCAGGCCCGGCCCGGGGTCGAACCGGAGAGCACGATCAGGTTCTCCGCGTTGCGCCGCATCCGGGTGGCGAGGTGGTCCACCCGGAACAGGTCCTCCAGCTCCTCCGGGTCGTTCTCCCGGCGCTCCATCGCGTCCAGCAGGGTGAGCTGCCGGTGGATCAGCGCCTGGGTACGCCGGGCCAGGCTGAGGAAGATGTCCCGTACGCTGCGGCGCAGCTCGGCCTGTTCGACCGCGGTCCGTACGGCGGTCTCCTGGGCGACGTTGAACGCCTGGGCCACCTGCCCGATCTCGTCCGGGCCGGCCTCCAGCGGCGGTGCCTCCGTGCCGACGTCGACCCTTTCGCCCCGGCCCAGCCGGCCGACCAGGTCGGGCAGCCGCTCGTTGGCGAGCTTGAGGGCCGCCTCGCGGAGCCGTTCGAGCTGGCGCACCATCGACCGTGCGGTGTTCACCGAGATGACGACGGCGACCAGGCCGAGGATGGCCATGATCAGCATCCGTACGATGGTCCCGATGGCGCCGGGCGTGGCGGCCTTGACCACCTCGTCGCCGCCGGCGATCTGCAACCGGAGCAGCTCCTGCAACCCGGGGTCGATGGTGTCGCGCCATTCGCCCGCCGGAACCGCCGGGCGGCCGTTCGGCCGTCCGTTCAGGACGATCCGGTCCTCGGCCGCGCGCAGCCGGGCGAGCGGTCCCTGCTGGAGTGCCTGGCGGTAGCGGTCCTGGTCGGCCCGGGGCAGGTCGGCCATCGCCTCGTCTGCGATCAGCCGCCCGGTGCCGATGAGCTGGATCACCCGGGCGTGCTCGGCCGGGCTGATCCGGTTGGCGGCGTACGCCCCGGCCAGCAGCGCGTCGGTCTGGGAGGCCAGCTCCCGCGCCTTGGTGAACCGGATCAGGTTCTCGACCCGGCGGTCGATGTCGCCGGCGTCGAGGTTGCCCAGCGAGCCGTACATCCGGAAGATCGTGTCGATCGCCTCGGTGAACGCCTGCGCGGCGGCCAGCCGGTCGATGCGGCGGGCGTCGATCGCCTCCCGGACGGCGGCCAGCCCGTCGAGCTTGGCCAGTGCCTCGTCGACCCGTCGCTCCAGTTCCGGCCGCGCCGCCAGCTTCGTGAACCAGGTCTGCGTCTCGGCACGGAAGATCGCCACGTCCGCGCGTACCTTGCGGCGCTCGGTCTCCAGCGGCTCCCGGGCCGGTGCCTCCGGTGCACCGAGGTAGCTCAGCGAGATCCGCCGCTCGTTCTGCAGGTTCAGGATCAGCGGTTCGCTCGGGGCGTACACCTGGGCCTCGAGAGTCTGCACCCAGACCAGGTTCAACCCGTCGCGGAGGGTGACCCATGCGCCGAATGCCCAGAGCGCGGTCAGGGTGACCAGCAGGGCGACAACCTTGGTACGCAGGCGCGAAGCACGAAAGCCCATTACACCGTCCCGTGCCGGTCGAAGGCCGAATGATCGACTACTCGCCATGTTCTGGCGTCGCGGGCGCCCTGGGTCGCATCCACGATCTTTGAGTACCCGGCGCACGCTAGCAGCGCCCGGTGTGATGCCTCAACCCCCGGTTTGAACGAAGATCGCCTTTTTGGCCCCTCCCGGGCGGTTGGCCTGCTGATCAGAGGCTGACCGTGGCTCTGCCCGTCCGGGTGTGTCCACTCCGGCCGGTCCCGCCGCCGGGATCGCCCCCGGCATCGGCAGGGGGCCGGATCCCATTGATAATCTTCGTTGAGATTGGGTTGACCGGGCGGGCCTGTCGGGGCCGGAAATGGATCGGGGGCGGGTGCATGCTCGACCAGCGGCTGCATCACCATCTGGTGACCTGGCTGGGCCAGTGGCCGGCCGGTGGGTCGCTGGACGTGGTCGGCTCCGAGCGCCGGATCCAACCGGGCTGGGACGGTGAGCCGCATCCGGTCGTCGGGGTCGGCAGCCCGCTCGGGGTCGTACTCTCGGTGCCGCCGGCCCGGGCCGCCGCCGTACGCGCGCTCGGCGCCCGGCCGATCGCGGCGCTGCTGGCCGAGTTGCCCGCCGTGCTGGGCCTGCCCGGCTGGGCGGGCTACCGGGCGGTGTTCCGCTACACGCTTGCCCCGGCACCGCTGGCGGAGCGTGGCGAGTGGGTCGACGCCGCGGATCCGGTGGTGCCGCCGTGGCTGCGGCCGTTCGGCGGCGAGGTGCTGGTGGTGCGGGACTCCGATGGCGGCTACCTCGCCGGGGTGGGCATCAAGCGGCACGACGGCTACGGGCACGAGATCGCCGTCGGCACCGAGCCGGCGGGCCGGGGCCGGGGCCTGGCCCGCGGGCTGGTGGCGCAGGCGGCCCGGCGGGTGCTGGACGAGGGCGCGGTGCCGACGTACCTGCACGATCCGGGCAACCTCGCGTCGGCCCGGGTCGCCGAGGCCGCCGGGTTCGACGACCGTGGCTGGTCCGGCTACGGACTGGAAAGGGCGGTCCAGCCGACGGCCTCGTGACCCGGGTCTGTCTGATCAGGACGGTGGAGTTCAGCCGCAGACCTTGCCCACCCCGACTCCGCCGGAGACCGTGCCCGGCACACTGGCCGGCGGGTCCACGGTGTACGGATAGAACCCGCGCGGCTCGACCACGGTGCCGGCGGTCTGCGGGGTACCCGAGTTGACGTAGACGTTGTTGCGCTCCACCACCCGGCCGGGGCCGCTCTTGTCGTATCCGACGTAGATCGGGTGCGCCACGTTCTCGAAGTAGTTGCCCTCGACCATCAGGCCGGCGTCCTCTGTGGAGGCGATGCCGTAGAGCGCGTTGTTCCGGTAGTAGTTGTTGAACACGTGCACCGGGTCGGCGAACCGCACCCGGGGATGCCGCTGGTCCGTACCGTCGAAGAAGTTGTGGTGGTACGTCACCCGCAGTTTCCCGACGTCGGCGGTGTACGTGTCGGAGTGGCCGACCAGTGACGACTTGCTGTGGTTGTGGAACCTGTTCCAGGAGACCGTCACGTAGTCCGACTCCCGCTTGATGTCGAGCAGGCCGTCGTATCCGTCGGAGAGGTCGTTGTGGTCGATCCAGACGTGGTGGGCCTTGTTGGTGACGCTGATCGAGTCGTCCTCGGCGCCGGTGAACCGGATGTTCCGGATGATCACATTGTTGCCGGGCCGGGTGGTGGAGCCCATCTGGAGGCCGCCGCCGGTGATCTCGGCGGTGCTGCCGACACCGAGGATGCTCTTGTTCGCCACCACGGTCACCATGTCGTCGAGCTGGATCCGGCCGGAGATCCGGATGATGTGCGGCCCGGGACGCCCGGCGTAGTCCTCCAGCGCGGCGGCGCTGGTCACGGTCACCGTCGGTCCGCCCGCGCCACCGGTGGTGCCGTTGAAGCCGAGGGCGTTGACCGAGGCGAACCCGATCGGGGCGTCCGTACACAGGATCGTCGCGTTGCCCGCCGGACCGGTCCGGTCGAACGGTCCGGCCTGGGCCGGCCCGGCGGCGCCGGGCGAGGCCAGCGCGAGTACCCCGACCAGCCCGGCGGCGAGCCTGGACCGGTACCCGGCGGCTGGACGCCGACGGGTGGCGGGATGGGACGGGAGGGTGGGCGGCCGGTGGGCGGCCCACCGGGAGGTGGGTCCGGGGCGCGGGTCGCCGAGGCGTCGAGGTGTCATCTGCGATCTCGGTTTCTCGATACGCGTCGCCACCCGGGCGACGCGGGCGTGGCGGAGACGGGTGGGGGAGTGCGCGGTGCGCTCGGGGTGGTGGTGCCTCCGCCCGGGTGGCCGGACGGGCCGGGCGGAGGCGGGAAAGCGCTTTCCTGATCCTCACCATAGATCCCCCACCGACGTTCGTCAATGAAGCCCGGCATCGGTCAGTAACCGGGAGGTCCCGCCGGATCGCCGTCATCCGCGGACCGTGGACCCGCGCCGGGTCCACGGTCCGCGTCCTCTCCCAGGCCGAGGTCCAGTGGTGACGCCGCTCGCGGTGCTGGTAACGCTACGTATCCACTCCGGATACGACAACCCTGCGGCGGCCTCGTCCGAACTGGCCGTTCGGCGGATTTGACCTGGTATGGAGCACCGCATCCGGTGGCCCGTAGTTGTCAGGCTGGGATCCGCCGGCGGCCCGGTCAGGGACAGGTCACGGGATGCCGGCGTGAAGCGCCGCATCCGCAGCGCGGCCAGGCAGGTGCTGGTGTCGCAGGCGATCGTGTGGACGCACGCTTGGTGGTGCGCAGCCCAGCCATGGCGGAAACCTCGGCGGCCTCCAGATCACGTCACGCTCAACTCCACCAGTTCTTCGTGGGCTGGTCGGCCGCTGCCGCAGCGCACGCCTGGGCGAAAGCTGCCCGATCGGGTGATGGCAGCTTCGCCGCCTCGTGCGAGGCGACCTGGAGCTGACCCAGGGCACCGTCGGTGACGCCGCCGCAGTAGATGTAGTTCATCCCCGCGCCGAACTCCTCGACGAAGAACACCACCAGAGGACCTGGCGCCTGCGCCAGCGCTGCGATCCGGTCGGTGTGGTCGCGCAGCGTCGGGTCGAACAGTGCAGCGCACACCAACTGGTGGCTGTACCGGTCAAGCTCGACCGTGGTGTTCGTGATCTGGCCCCGCGCACCGACCCCCAGCCGGCCGCCCTGCGGGTCGCGGAAGAACATCGACATCCGGAACACCACGCACGGCTTCGGCGGGTGCCATTCCCACCGCATCGCCTCCAGCACCACTCGCTCCGACCACGTGTTGTACTCGTACTGGCCGACCTTGAGGAAGACGGCTGGCTTCACCGCCTGCCCGCACCGCACCAGCTCGATCGACGGGACCCAGAGATCCCAGTCGGGGTGTCGGGCATTCACGAGGTCGACGGCGTACATCAGGTCAGGCGTATCGGGCCGGCCGAGAATCCATTCCATCCTGCCAGTCAACCGCACCTTGCCCGGGACGGGGCGCCGCGAATCCACCACCACTGAGCCGCCGGCCGCCCGCCGGGCGAAGTGGTCCGGCGTGGCCCGTGCGCGACGGCCGGCCCGGGCGCCGCCCCAGCCCTCCGCCGCCCGGGGCCCGCCTCGGCGACCACGAGGACGTACCGCAGGAGCGGGCGCGCTGAGGCCGGCGGCCCGCACCGCGGGTAGCTCACGATCCCGGCCTGGGGCCCCACGACCTGGCAACCACGACCCCTGTGGACCACCCGCTCCGGCATCACCGGGGAAACCCGTCGGGTGATGACCCCGACGAGACTCCGCGATCGAGGAGGGAAGGGTGTGGGTGTGGGGGTTATCGGGGGCGGGTCAGGTGGAGGACTTCGGCGGCGGCCCGGCCGTTGGCGTGGCTGGCGCCGTACGTGGTGACGAAGGCGCGTACGCCCGCCGGGCGCCAGCCGGAGGGCCAGCCCATCTCGACCACGGTCACCGGATGGCTGCCGGCCAGCGCCTCGACCAGTTCCGGCCCGCCCGGCAGGCGGTGCAGGTGCCGGCCGACCAGCACGATCGGCCGCCCGGCGGCACGTTCCCGGAGCGTCTCCGCGTCGGTCTCGGCGGCGACGACCCGGAGCTGTTCGGTGCCGTTCAGGTGTGGCCCGAGCCCCCACGGCACCCGCCCCTCGGCGATCGTGGAGGCGCTGAAGAGCTGCACCACCAGTGGTGCGGTGAGCCCGTCGAGGCTGCCCTCGACCCGGACGGCGCGCCGCGCGGCGGCGTACCCGAGGTCTGTTCCGGCGGCCCGGACCGGCGCGGCGGCCCGGGTCCACGCGGCGAGCGCGGCGGTCCGCTCGGCGGCCTGCTCGACCCGGGCGAGGTCGAGGCGGCCGTCGCGGAGCGCGGCGACGATCTCGGCGACCACCAGCTCGACCAGCTCGGCGTCGACCTGCGCGCCGATGCAGAGCAGGTCCGCACCGGCGGCCAGCGCCCGGACGGCGCCCGGCCCGACACCGCCGGCGGCCACCGCCGCGCCCTTCATCTCCAGCGCGTCGGTCAGCACCACGCCGGTGAAGCCGTATTCGCCCCGGAGCAGGTCGGCCAGGACGGCGGAGCTGAACGTGGCCGGGTCGTCGCCGGTGAGCCCGGGTACCCGGATGTGCGCGGTCATGATCGCCCTGGCGCCCGCGTCGATCACCGCCGCGAAGGGCGGCAGGTCGCGGGCCCGGAGCAGCTCCACCGGTACGTCCACGGTGGGCAGTTCGAGGTGGGAGTCGGCGACCGTGGCGCCGTGCCCGGGAAAGTGCTTGGCGCAGGCGGCCACCCCGGCGGACTGCAGCCCGGTGACCGCGGCGGCGGCGTGCGCGGCGACCCGGGCCGGGTCGGCGCCGAACGCCCGGGTGCCGATGATCGGGTTGTCGTCGGCGGTGTTGACGTCGACGGTCGGCGCGAGGTTGAGGTTGACCCCGACCGCCACCAGGTCGTTGCCGATCGCGTGGTAGACCCGCTCGGTCAGCCCGACGTCGTGCACCGCGCCGAGCGCGGCGTTGCCCGGGTACGGGCTGCCGGTCGCGTGCGCCAGCCGGGTGACGTCGCCGCCCTCCTCGTCGATCGCGATCAGTACGTCCGGGCGGGCCTCCCGCAGCGCGGCGGTGGTGGCGGCGACCTGGTCGGGGTGCGCGATGTTCCGGCCGAACAGGGTGTGCCCGGCCAGCCCCTCGGTGAGCAGGTCGAGCGCCCAGCCGGGCGGGCTGGTGCCGGGGAAGGCGGCGAGCAGCGTACCCAGCGCCAGCCGGCGGATTCCTGGATCGGTCGGCACGTTCCTCCCCCTTCGGCCCTTTTCCCGGCTCCGAGTGTCGCACCGGGGTGGACCATCTCGCGGCCAAGCGCTACCGGATCGGCTTAACACTCCGGCCGCACCGGACCATTACGCTACGGCTACTCCCACGAAGGTTAGCCTAGCTATTAGGAAAGCTTCTTAAACAAGAGGGACACTGCATGGCGAGCACCCGGCTACCTGGTACACCCCGCCTGCTCCGCGCGCTCAACGACCGGGCGGCGCTGGAGCTGCTGCTCGCGCGCGGGCCGCTCACCCGTGCGCAGCTCGGCGAGCTGACCGGGTTGTCCAAGGTCACCGCGTCCCAACTCGTGGAACGCCTGGAGGAGCGCGGACTGGTCAGCCGGGTCGGCGAGCAGGCCGGCGGACGCGGCCCGAACGCGCAGCTCTACGCCGTACGGCCGGGCACCGCGCACGTGGTCGGCGTCGACGTGGAACAGGACCGGGTGGTGGCGGCCTGTGCCGACATCACCGGCGAGGTGATCGGCCGGGTCGAGCAGTCCACCCGGGACACCGACGACCCGGTGGGCGTGGTGCACAACGCGGTGGTGCAGGCGGCGAGCGACGCCGGGGCCCAGTTGTCGACCGTACGCCGGGTGGTGCTCGGCACGCCCGGCCTGGTCGACCCGGCCACCGGGGACATCACCTTCGCGTTCAACCTGCCCCGCTGGCACCGGGGCCTGCTCGCCGCGCTCCGCGAGGACCTGGACACCCCGGTGGTCTTCGAGAACGACGTCAACCTGGCCGCGGTCGCCGAGGCGGAGTCCGGTGCGGCGCGCGGGGTGGACGATTTCGTGTTGGTCTGGCTCGGTGTCGGCGTCGGCCTGGCCATCGTGCTGAACGGCCGGCTGCACCACGGCAGCACCGGCGCGGCCGGCGAGATCGGCTACCTTCCGGTGCCCGGCGCGCCCATCCCCCGGGACGCCTCCCGGCGGGCGAAGCCGGCGTTCGGCCAGCTCGCCGGCTCCGACGCGGTCCGCGCGGTGGCCCGCGAGCACGGTTTCCGGGCCGGCTCGGCGGCGGACGCGATCCGGGCCGCCATCGCGGCCGGTACCGAGGGCGGGCCGGTGCTCGACGAGGTCGCCCGGCGCCTGGCGCTCGGGGTGGCCAGCAGTTGCGTGGTGCTCGACCCGCCGCTGGTGGTGCTGGCCGGCGAGGTCGGCCAGGCCGGCGGCACCGCGCTGGCCGAGCGGGTGCAGCACGAGGTCGCCGCGATCACCCTGGTCACGCCCCGGGTGGTGCCGACCGAGCTGACCGACGAGCCGGTGCTGCGCGGTGCCCTCCGGGTGGCGCTCGACGCCGTCCGCGACGAGGTGTTCGGCTCCACGCTCGGCTGATCCGCCGCACCCGAGGGTGTCGTCCCGGGGGACCCGTCGGGCGGTCATGTAGATATTTTTCATTACCTGTCGGTTGGGTGCAAGGTCTCGACATAGACAGATGTGAGGCTATACGGTACGGCCACCCGGCGTCCCGACTCCCGGGACGTCTCTGCTCCGCAGAGGAGTGACGGTGACCGAACGGAACCCCCAGTCGCGTCCGAGCCACCTGCTCGGCGCCACCCTGATCGCGTCCCTCACCATCGGCCTCACCGGTCAGCCCGCGCTGGCCGGACCATCCGCTCCGGTCGACCTGCCGGCCGCACCCGCCCCGGCCACGGTGACCGGACCGCTGGCCGCCGCCTTCGCGACGGCGGCGACCAGGTACGACGTGCCCCGTGACCTGCTGGTGGCGCTCGGTTACGCCGAGACGCACCTCGACGGGCACGCCGGGGCACCCAGCGCCTCCGGCGGGTACGGCGTCATGCACCTGACCAGCAACCCCAAGCTGCACACCCTGGACGAGGCGGTCGCGCTGACCGGCCTGGGCCGGGAGACCCTGCGCACCGACCCCGCCGCCAACGTCACCGGCGCGGCGGCGGTGCTGCGGTCGTACGCCGACGCCGCCGGGCTCACCGCCGCGCAGCGCCGCGACGTGAACCGCTGGTACGGCCAGGTCGTCCGGTACGGCGGCGCCAGCACCCCGGCCGTCGCCCGGCTCTACGCCGACACCGTCTACGAGCTGCTCGGCACCGGCATCGACGCCACCACCGCCGGCGGGCCGGTACGGGTGCCCGCCCGCACGGTCGCCCCGGACCGGGGAGCCCTGCGCGACGTGGCCCCGCTCGGCAGCCCCGGCGGGATGGGCATCATGAGCACCGACTACGGGCCGGCGGCCTGGGCACCGGCGCACTCGGCCAACTACACCGTCGCCAACCGCGAGTCGACGTATCCGATCAACTACGTGGTGATCCACGTGACCCAGGGCTCGTACGCCGGCTCGATAAGCTGGTTCCAGAACCCGGCCGCGCAGGTCAGCGCCCACTACACGATCCGCTCCTCGGACGGCGCGGTGACCCAGTCGGTGCGGGAGAAGGACGTCGCCTGGCACGCCGGCAACTGGACCTACAACACCCAGTCGATCGGCATCGAGCACGAGGGCTACGTCACCCAGCCCTCCTGGTTCACCGACGCGATGTACCGCTCCTCGGCCGCGCTGACCCGGCACCTCTGCGACCGGTACGGCATCCCGAAGGAGCGGTCCCGGATCATCGGGCACAACCAGGTCCCCGGCGCCACCCACACCGACCCGGGACCGCACTGGAACTGGACCTACTACATGCAACTCGTCACCGGCTCGACCCCGCCGCCCGGCGGCTGGTCGCAGACGGTGGACAACTCCACCGCCGGCCGGTTCACCGCCAGTGCCAACTGGGGCACCTCGGCGTACTCGTCGCAGAAGCAGGGCGCGGACTACCGGTTCGCGGACCCGGTCGAGTCGAGCGACCCGGCCTGGTACAAGGTGGCGATCCCGGAGACCGGCAGCTACCGGGTGGACGCCTGGTATCCGGCCGACCCCGGCTACAACAGCTCGGCGCCGTACATCATCGCCACCACCACCGGCAACCAGACCGTCTACGTCGACCAGCGCTCCGGCGGCGGTGCGTGGCGGACCCTGGGCACCTTCACCCTGGCCGCCGGTGACGCGGACAAGGTGGCGGTGAGCCGGTGGACCGGCGGCACCGGACTGGTCATCGCGGACGCCATCCGGGTCACCCGGGTCTGACCCCGGGCGCTGGGCAGGGGGCGCGACCGGGCAACCCCCGCCCAGCCGTCCGGACCGGCCAGGCCGTCCAGAGCGGTCAGGCCGTCTGCCCCCGGTCAGGCCGTCTGCCCCGGTCAGGCCGTCCGGACCGGTCAGGCCAGGTCGCGGCGGCGGAAGGCGGTGAACGCGCCGCCGAGGGCCAGCAGCGTCAGCCCGAGCAGCACGACGAGCCCGGCCGGCCAGAGGATCGAGTACGACAGGTCGCAGTAGCCCGATCCGGGTTGTGGGGCGCAGTCGCCGGCCAGCCCCCAGAGCCGGACCTCGCCGCCGACCCAGGCCATCACGTAACTGCTCAGCATCAACTGGTCCGGCCGGGCGACGTCGATGATGCCCATCACGATCCGGCCGCCCACCTCCCACACCACGCCGTACGCCGCTGCCACGCCGAGCGCCGCCGACGTGTGCCGACCCAGCGTGGCCGTCGCGAAGCCCAGTGCGGTGACCATCAGCACCAGCAGCAGTCCCCGGGCGACCGTGCCGGCCAGGTCGACCCAGAACCCGCCGTCCGGGCTGCCCGGCAGGCCGCTCACCTCCGCGATGAGCCGGAACGCGCCGAGGTAGGCCGCCGAGGCGACCACCGACAGCCCCAGTACGCCGCCGAGCAGGGTGCCGAGCTTGGCGCCGAGTACGACCATCCGCTGTGGACGCCACAGCAGCAGGTTGGTCATCCCGCCGGAGGTGAGGTCCGCGCCGATGTAGGAGGCGCCGACCAGGAAGCCGAAGAGGCAGAGGAAGGCGATCAGGAAGTACGTCAGGTCGAGGATCTGCCGGTCGAAGACGAAGACCCCGGTCAGGAAGTCGGACGCGTCGATCCGGTCCGGATGGATGTCCCCGCAGTCGCCCTGGTACCGCACCTCCAGGTCGGGCACACCGGCGCGTTCGGCGCGCAGGCACTCGGCGTACCACTGCCGGGCGTCCGCCCGCTGCTGCGCGGCGCGCGCCTCGGCGAGCGTGATCTCGACGTCGGTCGGCTGGTGCGAGCCGGCCAGCGTGGTGGCGACGGTGACCCCGAACGCGGTGACCAGCAGCACCAGCATGAGCTGTACGAAGCGACGTGCGGCGAGCCGGCCGATCTCGGCGCGTACCAGGTTCACGGCTCCGCCCTCCGGTCGGTGCTGACGGTGATCTCCAGCGGGTCGTGCGCCGGGGCGCCCGGCAGCACCGACTCGTCGACCTGGCGCGGCACCCCGGGACGGGGCCGGGTGCCGGTGAGCTCCAGGAAGACACTCTCCAGGTCCGGGGTGAGCGGGGTGAGTTCGCGCAGCCAGACGCCCTGCTCGCCGAGGATCCGGCTGATCCGGGCCGGATCCTCGACCCCGGACACCACCAGATGGTCGGCGTGTACCTCCACCGGCAGCCCGGCCGCCTGGACGAGTTCGACGGCCCGGGGCTGCTCGTCGGCGACCCGGATCCGGAACTCGCGGTGGTCGAAGCCGGCCAGCACCGCCTCGACGGGACCGGCGGCCACCTGCCGGCCCCGGGAGATAATTGTCACGTGGTCGCAGATCTGCTGGATCTCGGCGAGGATGTGGCTGGAGATCAGCACGGTGACCCCGGCGGCGGCGAGCCCGCGCATCAGGTCCCGCATCTCACGGATGCCGGCCGGGTCCAGCCCGTTGGCCGGCTCGTCCAGGATCAGCAGCTCCGGCTCTTTGAGCAGGGCGGAGGCGACCGCCAGCCGCTGCTTCATGCCCAGCGAGTACGCCTTCACCCGCTCGTCGGCCCGGTCCCGCAACCCGACCTGCTCCAGCACCTCGTCGACCCGGGTCTGCGGCACCCCACCGGCGACGGCGAGCAGCCGCAGGGTGCGCCGGCCACTGAAGTTGCCGAAGAACTGCGGGCTCTCCACGATGGCCCCGAACCGGCCGACCACGGCGGGCAGCCGCCCGGGCGTCGGCTCGCCGAACAGGGCCATCCGGCCGCTGTCCGCGCGGACCAGCCCGAGCAGCGTACGCAGGGTGGTCGTCTTGCCGGACCCGTTCGGGCCGAGGAAGCCGTGCACCTGCCCCGGCTCGACGCGCATGTCGAAGCCGTCCAGCGCCACCCGGCTGCCCCGGCGCAGACTCGTGAACGTCTTGCGCAGACCGTCGATCTCGATCACCGCCGGCACGCCCCACCTCCCGGCAACGTGACATACGACACGGCGACCCACCCTACGGCCCGGACGCTGCTCGCGGGGGGAGCGGCGCTGCGTGGTTGGATGGTCGGGTGCGTGATGATCCGGTTTCCATCGCCGCCGACGCCGGCTCCCCGGCACCGGTACCCCCGGACGTGGTGATCGACTTCCACGGGGTCGGCGTACTGCGCTCCGGCACTCCACTGTTGCGAGACGTGACGTGGCGGGTGTGGCCGGACGAGCGCTGGGTGGTCCTCGGGCCCAACGGCGCGGGCAAGACGACACTGCTCAACCTGGCGGCCGGGCGGTTGCACCCGACCACCGGCCTGGTGCACGCGCTCGGCGAGCGGATCGGGCGTACCGACCTGGCCGAGCTGCGTACCCGGATCGGGCTGACCACGGCGGCGCTGGCCGAGCGGGTGCCGGCCGACGAGCGGGTCCGGGACGTGGTGCTCACCGCCGCCTGGTCGGTGGTGGGCCGCTGGCGCGAGCAGTACGACGAGATGGACGAGGCGCGGGCCAACGCCCTGCTCGGCCAGCTCGGCGTGCTGTCCCTGGCCGACCGCCCGTACGGGACCCTCTCCGAGGGCGAGCGGAAGCGGACCCAGATCGCCCGCGCGCTGATGACCGACCCGGAGCTGCTGCTGCTCGACGAGCCGGCGGCCGGGCTCGACCTCGGCGGCCGGGAGGACCTGGTGGCCCGGCTGGCCGGTCTGGCCCACGATCCGGACGCTCCGGCGATGGTGCTGGTCACGCACCACGTGGAGGAGATCCCGCCCGGCTTCACCCACGCCCTGCTGCTCCGCGAGGGCGGCATCGTGGCACAGGGGCCGCTCGCCGAGACGGTCACCGGCGAATACCTCTCCAAGACCTTCGGGGTACCGCTGCTGGTGGAGCACTCCGGCGAGCGCTTCACCGCCCGCGCCGCCTGACCACCCACCCACCGGGCCGCCCTGCCCACCGGGCCGCCCTGCCCACCGGGCCGCCCTGCCCACCGGGCCGGGCGGTCGTCGTCCGGGTGGTCGCCGTCGAGGGTGGCCAGCCCTTCACCTGGGCGGTAGAGGCGTTACGGCGCACGCGTAGCGCATCTGATGTCCAGGTGAGGGGTGGCGGATCGGTGGTGGGCGGGTGTCAGCGGGCGGTGGCGGCGCGGACCATCGGGAGCAGCGTCTCGGCCGCCAGGGTGATCTGGGCGACCGCCGACTGGGCGTCGCGGGGTGGGACGAAGACCACCGCGTCCGCGCTCGCCTCCCGCAGCCGGGTCACCGCCGTCGCGCACTGCTCGGCGCTGCCGGCCGCGGTGAACCGGTCGAGGTAGTGCTCGGGCAGGGCCGCCGCCAGCGCCTCGGCGCCGGACGAGCCGGCCAGCATGGCGGTGATCTCGTCGGCCAGGTCGGCGTCGGCGGGTGGCAGCGCCCAGCCGCCGGTGAGCTGGGCGGCGAATTCCCGGCGGGCGCTGGCCCGGCCCTCGTCGAAGTCCAGATGGGCGTAGACGGTGAGCCGGTGGTCGTCGGTACGGCCGGCCTCC
Source organism: Plantactinospora sp. DSM 117369 (assembly GCF_053764795.1). NCBI lineage: Bacteria > Bacillati > Actinomycetota > Actinomycetes > Micromonosporales > Micromonosporaceae > Plantactinospora > Plantactinospora sp. DSM 117369. The sequence goes on from NZ_CM132446.1 coordinate 1,701,939, forward strand.
CGGCGCCCCTCGTCGATCAACCCCCGGGCCCAGCGGACGTACGCCGGGCTGGCGCCCTCGGCCAGGATGGTGCCGTCGGCCACCCGGCCGGAGAGTCGCAGCGACTTCTCGGCGCGTACGCCGGTCGAGATCGGGGGCGGCTGCTCCGGCGCGAACTCCAGCGCCACCTCGCGCAGCCGGGCGTGCCGGCCGGCGACGGTGACCCGTTCCCCGGCCAGCAGGGCGCGTACCGCCGCCACGGTCTCCCCGAGCACCGCCAGCGGGGACGGGTGGTCGGCACCGACCTGGCGGACCCAGTCCGGCATGCCGTGCCCGAACCCGGGCAGGATCCGGCCGGGGAAGAGCCGGGCGAGGTTGGCCAGCTCCATGGCGGCCAGCGCCGGATTGCGGAACGCCGCCGGCAGGATGCCGATGCCGATCCTGAGTCGGTCGGTCACCGCCGCGGCGACGGCGGCGCTCGAGACCGCCCCGCCGAAGAAGCAGTCCTCGACCACCCACAGCTCGTCGTAGCCCAGCCGCTCCACCAGCCGGGCGTACGCCGGAAGTTGCTCCGGGGCGGTGTCACAGCGGTACATCACTCCGATCGGCATCTGTCCCATGTCTGGCAGCCTGCCAGACGACGCCGGCAACGGCCGGTTCTAGACTCAGGCGGTCGCCGAAACGGGAGGTGCTGCCGGTGAGCCGGCCGCGGGTCGTAGTCATGGGCAGCGCCAACATGGACCTGGTGGTCACCACCGGTTCCCTGCCGAAGCCCGGTGAGACCGTCTTCGGCACCGATTTCGTGATGGTGGCCGGCGGCAAGGGTGCCAACCAGGCGATCGCGGCCACCCGGGCCGGCGCCGCCGGGGCACTGCTCGGCGCGATCGGCTCGGACTCGTTCGGCGTGACGCTCAAGGCCCGGATCTCGGCCGCCGGGGTGGACACCGAACGGGTCCGGGTGGTCTACGGCGCGTCCGGGGTGGCGGTCGTCACCGTCGACGCCGAGGGCGAGAACACCATCGTGGTCACCCCGGCCGCCAACTCGGCGTTCACCGGGCTCACGGAGAGCGAGCTGACCGCCGTACGCGAGGCGGACGTGCTGGTCGCGCAGTTGGAGATTCCGGTCGGCACGGTGACCCAGGCGGCCCGGGCGGCCCGGTCCGCCGGTACCCGGGTGGTGCTGAACGCCGCGCCCGCCCAGCCGGTACCGGTCGAGTTGCTGGACTCCGTCGACCTGCTGGTGGTCAACGAGGCCGAGGCGCGGGCGATCACCGGGTGCGGCCGGGAGGATCCGGCGGCGCTGCTCGCCGTGGTGCCCCGCGCGGTGCTGACCCTGGGCCGGCACGGCGCCTGGTACGGCGACCGCGACGGCACCGCCGTGCACGTACCCGCGGTCAAGGTGGACCTGGTCGACTCCACGGGGGCCGGTGACGCCTTCACCGGTGCGCTCGCGGTGGCCTGGGGCGAGGGTCGGGAGCCGGTCGACGCGGTGCGCTGGGCGAGCGCGGCCGGTGCCGCCTGCGCGCGCCGGCTCGGTGCCTCGGTCTCGCTGCCGCTGCGGACCGAGATCGACGCCCTCTACGTGCCGGCGGGTGGAGACTCCGGTTACGTCGAAGCGAGTTGATCGGAGGGCGCACGATGGGGGCATGGTGAGATTCGTCCTCAACCTGCTCTGGCTGATCTTCGGTAGCGGCATCGCCCTCGCCATCGGGTACGGGATCGCGGCCCTGATCTGCTTCCTGCTGGTGGTGACCATCCCGTTCGGAGTCGCCGCGCTGCGGCTGGCGTACTACTCGCTCTGGCCGTTCGGAAGGACCCTGGTGGCGAAGCCCGGTGCCGGGCTCGGCTCGGGGCTGGCCAACGTGCTCTGGGTGGTGTTGGCCGGCTGGTGGCTGGCGCTGGCGCACATCGTCGCCGGGGTCGCGCTCTGCGTCACGATCATCGGAATCCCGTTCGGTATCGCCAACTTCAAGCTCGTCCCGGCGGCGTTCTGGCCGCTCGGCCGGGAGGTGGTGGAGGTCGACGACCTTCGCCGCCCGGCGGCGACACCGGCCCCGGCGAGCTGACGCCGGCAGACCCGGCCGGGCCGGTCAGTGCCTGGCGGCTGCGGCGCAGGAAGTCCTGCTCGACCGCGTTGCCGGTGAGCGCGGCGGCCGCGTCGTAGGCGAGCGCGGCTTCGGCGGTGCGGCCCAGCCGGCGCAGCAGGTCGGCCCGGACGGCGTGGAAGACGTGGTATGTGCCGAGGTCGAGGTCGTCGACCAGGGCCAGTGCCGGGGCCGGCCCGGCGACCTCGGCGAGCGCGACCGCGCGGTTCAGCGCCACGACCGGGCTCGGGGCGAGTGCCAGCAGGTGGTCGTAGAGCCGAAGGATCTGACCCCAGTCCGTCGCGGCGGCGGTCGGCGCGTCGCTGTGCACGGCGTTGATCGCCGCCTGGACCTGGTACGGCCCCGGCCGGTCGCGCCGCAGGCAACGCCGGACCAGGGCCTGCCCCTCGGCCACGAGTTGCCGGTTCCAGCGGGTACGGTCCTGCTCGGCCAGGCGTACCAGTCCGCCGTCCGGGTCGGTGCGGCTCGGCCGGCGCGACTCGACCAGCAGCATCAGGGCGAGCAGCCCCAGCACCTCCGGTTCGTCGGGCATGAGGTCGGCGAGCAGCCGGGCGAGCCGGATCGCCTCGACGGCGAGGTCCGTCCGGCCGAGCCGGTCGCCCGAGCTGGCGGTGTATCCCTCGTTGAACACCAGGTACAGCACGGCGAGTACGGCCTGGAGCCGGTCCGGCAGGTCGGCCTCGGCCGGCACCCGGTACGGGATCCGGGCGGCCCGGATCTTCCCTTTGGCGCGTACCAGCCGCTGTGCCATGGTCGGTTCGGGGACCAGGAAGGCGTGCGCGATCTGTGCGGTGCTCAGCCCGCCCAGCAGTCGCAGGGTCAGTGCGACCCGGGCGGCCGGGGCGAGCGCCGGATGGCAGCAGGTGAAGATCAGGCGTAGCCGTTCGTCCCGCACGGGACCCTCCTCGTCCGATCCGCTTCCGGGGTACGACGCCGGTTCGTCGGTGGCGTGCAGCAGGGCGGCCTGGGCGTGCCGGTCCGGCAGGGTGGACTCCCGGCGGAGCCGGTCGATCGCCCGGTTCCGGGCGGTGGTGATGATCCAGCCGGCCGGGCTCGGCGGTGTGCCCTCGGCGGGCCAGTTCCGGACCGCGGTGGCGAACGCGTCCTGCACCGCGTCCTCGGCGATGTCGATGTCGCCGAAGACGCGGATCAGGACGGCGACCGCCCGGCCGTACTCGGTGCGGAACACCCGCTCGACGTCGGCGGCGGTTGCCGGCTCCCGTCCGGGGCGGGGCTCCGGGCCGGACGTCGGGTCCGATCCGGCGCCCCGCTCCGGGTGAGCCGCTCGTGCCGGGTCGGGCGGCTCAGGCACGGGGCGGGTCGCAACTCTCGGCCTCGTCGGCCAGTGGCCGTACCTCGATCGGCAGCAGGCCGATCGCCCGGGCCAGCTTGCCGCCCCACTCCAGTGCGGCGTCGAGGTCGGGGGCGCGGATCACGGTGAACCCGCCGAGGTGCTCCTTGCCCTCGGTGTACGGCCCGTCGGTCATCAGCACCTCGCCGTCGCGGGGGCGGAGCACGGTCGCGGTGCTCGCCGGGTGCAGTCCGGCGGAGAAGACCCACGCTCCGGCGGCCTTCATCTCCTGGTTCAGGGCTGCCAGGTTCGCCATGATCGGATCCAGGATCTCCGGTCCCGGCGGCTCGCCGTCGCCCTGGTAGATGCTGAGCAGGTACTGCTGCATGGTGCGCGACCTCCTGTCCCGCCGCCGGCATGGCACCGGCGGCCTCTCCACCTCTACACGTTCGGCGGGCCGCCGGATCGACACGCCGGCCGGAGAAATCTGGCCGTCCCGCGAGGCGGCGTCCCGTCGCCATCGCGCTGAGCAGGGCCGAAACGTCTCGTAACGGGGTCTTGACGGGGCGCGGGGAGCGGAGCATTCTCCCGAAACGTTTACAAGTCAGGAGCTGGCGCAGATGGCCTTTCCGCAGTTCTCCAGCGTCTCGCTCGGCTCCGCCGACCGGGGACGTCGGGCGGACCGGGCGGGGCGGCCGCTCCCGGCGCCGCCGCCTCGACCGGAGCACCGTCTACCTGCTGCTGCTCCCGCTGGCCGGCTACTTCACCGGCGTCGGTGTGGAGTTCGCCGAGCCGGCCGTGCCGACCGGGCGGTTGGTCCGGGGCGGGGAGGAATGGTGAGCGCGAGGTGTGAGCAGATGCCGGGAACCCGGCAGTCGCGAACGGGAGGTGGGTCGGCATGACGGGCGGATCCGGCGAGGTCCGGGTGGTGGTGGTCGGCAGCGCCAACCTGGACCTGGTGGTGTCGACGCCGACGCTGCCCCGGCCCGGCGAGACGGTGCTCGGCGACGCGCTGCGAACCATTCCCGGCGGCAAGGGCGCCAACCAGGCGGTGGCGGCGGCCCGGGCCGGGGCCAGGTGCGACTTCGTCGGCGCGGTCGGGCAGGACGGCTTCGCCGACCAGCTCCGGACCAACCTGGCGGAGGCGGGGGTGGACCTGCGCCGGCTGCGTACCGTGCCGGGGCCGTCCGGTGTGGCGCTGATCGCGGTGGACGCCGACGCCGAGAACCTGATCGTGGTGGCCCCGGGCGCGAACGCCGAGCTGACCAGCCTGGACGCCGACGACCGGGCCGTGGTGGCGGCGGCGGACGTCCTGCTGTGCCAGTTGGAGGTGCCGCTGCCGGCGGTGACCCAGGCCGCCGGATGGGGCCGGACCGCCGGTACCACGGTGGTGCTGAACGCCGCACCGGCCCGGCAGTTGCCGGCGGAGCTGCTCGACGTGGTGGACGTGCTGGTGGTCAACCAGGTCGAGGCGGCGATGGTGGCCGGCCTCGACACCGACACCGGCCTCGACGCCCTGCTGGGCGCCCTGCTGCACCTGGTTCCCCGGGTGGTGCTGACCCTCGGTGCCCGGGGCGCGTGCTATGCCGACCGGCTCGGCCTGCGACTCGCGGTCGACGCGCCGACGATCGACGCGGTGGACACCACCGCCGCCGGGGACGCGTTCACCGGGGCGCTGGCGGTGGCCTGGGCACAGCGGCGCGGGCCGGTCGAGCCGGCGGCGGTGACGGCGGCGCTGCGCTGGGCGTGCGCGGCCGGTGCCGCCTGCGCGCGGCAGCCCGGCGCCTCCACCGCGCTGCCCACCCGGGACGAGATCGACGCCCTCTACGCACAGAGCTATCCGGAGCCGGCATGACGGTCAACCCCTATCTGCCGAGGGGCGATCGACCTGCCCACGGCGGTGCCGCTGGCGGCCGACGCCGACCTGTCGGTGCCGGTCGAACTCGCCGAGCGGTACCTTGCGGGAGCTGACCTCGCCGCCGCCCGCTGGCTCATCCGGGCGGTGCCGGCTGCGCCGCCTCCTCGTCGAGCAGCCCGAGATCGGCCCTGGTGATCGTCGTGGTGACCAGGAGTTCGTTGATCAGATTGTGGTTGAGGGTGTTGCCGACCGGCGGCGGGATCTCCTTCTCCAGCAGCCCCGGGACCGTACGGCTGAGCCGGGTGCGGACCTTGGCGACGATGTGGGCCGCCCGCCGCCAGCTCCACTCCTCGGTCGGCTGCAACGCGCCCAGCTCGGCGGCGACCTGAGCCCAGGTCAGCGGTTGCGGTTGTGGCTCGTGCCGCAGGTACCGCTGGCTGAGGCAGACCAGCACCAGCCTCTCGACCGGGCTCAGCTCCCATCGCTCGCGGTCCCGCGTCTCGGCCTCGTGCCCGTCCGTCGCGCCCGGCCGCGAGGTCGACGCGGCGACCCGGACCTCCAGCAGGTGATCCTGGCGCGGGCCGACGATGAACAGCGGCGTGTAGCCGAGCGGCAGCTCCGCCCGGTCGCCGCCGAGCACCAGGCACGAGCCCGGCAACCGGATCGGAAGCCGGCCGATGTTGTTCAGCACCCAGCGCGAGTGCTCCCGGGTGATGATCCCGTGCCGCCGGCTGACGTGCGGGTCACCGGCACCGACACAGACGTGCACCTGCGGCTCGTTGCGCCCGAAGACCAGCGGAAAACCGGCGTCCGGGGCGACGCTCATCCCGCCGTTGACCCCGAGCACGAACAGGGTCTCCGGCCGGGCCGGCGGAAGCCCGCGAGCCAGGCTGCCGGTCTCCCTCGACAGGAGGCTGACCTTGCCGGACGACCTGGGAAACGACATCGTCACCGCTCGTCTCCTTCCCCTCGCGCACCCACGACGGCACGGTAGGCGATCCGGCCCGGGAGGGGTCCCGGATCAGACCTTGCCGTTCGCGGACCTCTGTGTCTCGGCACCCGTGGTGGAGCCGTTGCCGTTGTAGCGCTCGACGCCGTCCACCAGGACCACACAGCTGAGGTTGCCGGTGGTGATGCGGTAGTCGATCCGCCAGGTGGTCTGGTTCTCCGCCATCGATATCTCGACGGTCCGCCGGTACGGCAGCGGCACGTTGCGTACCGTCACCGCCTCGCCGTTGACCGTGATGGTCAGGGACTTCAGCGTGGTCCTGCCGAAGACGTAGAACTCCAGCGTACGGGTCTGGCGCACCGCGACGGTGCTGGCCGGCGGCGGCACGGGCGGGGTGCTGGGCTGCGGTGGCGTCGTCGCCCCCGCCTCGGGCTCGTCCGGGAGCAGCGCCAGCAGCCCGGCAGCGGCGCCGGCCACCGCGAGCACCCCACCGGAGAGCAGCACGGCACGCCGGTCCACCCGGCGCACCGGCCCCGGCTGATCGGTCACGCCTCCGGCTTCCGGCGCTGCCCCCTCCGGTGACCGGGGCTGCGCGCGGACAACGACGGATGGTCCGCGTCCGAGCGGCTGCGGTTCGCCGGCTCCGAGCGTGGACGTCGGCACCGGGGGCAGCGGGAGCGGCGGGTTCTCCGCCTCGCTGGCCCGGAGGTCGATCTCGGCCGTCACGGCCGGCGGCAGCCCGGCGGCACCGGCCGGCCGCCCCTGGACGGCCGAGGCCAGTCGACCGGTCAGCTCGGGCAGGCGGGGCCGGGCGGCGGGATCGGGACGCAGGCAACCGGCGATCAGCGTCCGCAGTTCGTCGTCGGCGAGCCCGGCCAGTCCGATCCCGGACGGCGGGGCGCCGGTGCAGGCGTACGCGATCGTCGCGCCGAACGAGAAGACGTCGCTCGCCGGACCGACCGGCGTACCGGCCAGTTGCTCCGGGGAGAGGAATCCCCACGAGCCGGCCCGGGTGCTGTCCGGCACTGCCGCGCCGGGTCCGGTGGCCGTGGCGATCCCGAAGTCGATCACCCGTGGGCCGTCGGCGGTCAGCAGCACGTTTGCCGGCTTCAGGTCCAGGTGCACGATGCCGGCGGCATGGATCGAGGTGAGCGCCTCCGCGATGCCGGCCGCCAGCGGCCAGACCGCGTCGGGAGTCAGCGGGCCGAGCTGGCGTACCGCGTCCCGGAGCGACACCGCCGGCAGGAACTGGGTCGCCATCCAGGGGCGCGGGGCGTCCGGAGCCGCGTCCAGGACCCCGGGGCTGTACCGTCCGCCCGCCCTCCTGGCGGCGGCGACCTCGTCCCGGAAGCGCGCCCGGTACGCCGGGTCGGCGGCGAACTCGGCGTGCATCACCTTGACCGCCACCGCCCGTCCGCCGATCGAGCGTCCGAAGTAGACGACGGCCATGCCGCCCGCGCCTATCCTCGCCAGGATGCGGTACTGCCCGATCACTCGCGGATCGTGCTGCTCAAGCGGTCGCACCGGCGACTCCGGTCGGCGGGGTCAGGGCTTCCACGTACCCCTCTCTGGTGCCGACGAACACCAGCCCGGACATACCCGCCAGTCCGCTGTTGGCCAGCATCGGCGGCTGGACGATGCTCGCCTCGTACGTCCAGCGCAGCCGGCCGTCGGCCGTGTCCAGTGCGTACAGCGTCCGGTCGGTGCTCGCCGCGTAGAGCGTGTCACCGGAGAGCCGTACCGCGCTGTCGGCATCCAGGCTCCGGGACCAGCGCGGCTCACCGGTGGCGGCGTTCAGTGCGAAGACCTCGCCGCGACCCCCGGTGGCGTAGAGCGTGCCGCCGTCCAGTTGCGGTGGTGAACTGCCGCCGAATGTCGCTATCCGCCAGGCGGTCGTCCCGGTGTCGACGCGTACCGCGTGCAGGGCGCGGTTGCGGTCGATCGCGAAGACCAGTCCCTCGCCGACCAGCAGGTAGAACGCGTAGTCCATCGGGCACCGCCACCGGGTCCGCCCGGTCTTGGCGTTCAAGGCGATCAGTTCGGTGTCTTTCGCCGCGACGACGACTCCGTCGCCCGCGGCGAGGTTGTTGACCTCGCCGATCCGCGCCGCCCAACGCTCCCGACCGTCCCGTACCCCCAGCGCCCTGACCGGATCGCGACCGCAGCACAGCACCGATCCGGCGACCACCGGCCAGAGTGGAAACTCGCCAAACCGCACCCGGTAGCTCCACCGAGTGGTGCCGGAGACCGGGTCGACGGAGGTAAGTCGAGGGTTGCTGCTCTGCGCAACCAGCACCAGGCCGCCGGCGACCGTGCCGGTCAGCGTCGCGGGATGCTTCCAGCGGGTCCGGCCGGTCCGCGCGTTCAGCGCGTACAACTCCTGCTCCTGGGTCTTCGCCAGCACCACGCCACCGGCGGTGAACAACTCCGGGTAGTAGGCGCTCACCTTCGCCCTCCATCTGGGTACCGCCGTCGGTGGGGCGGCGGTCGGGGTCGGCGGTGCGCTGGACGGGGCGGGCGTACCGGTCGGGGCGGCTCGGTCCGAACCTCGCCCGCGGATCAGGAACCCGGCGCCGGTGGCGACAGCGAGCGCGCCGACGGCACCGCCGAGCAGGTACCGGCGGTCCAGCCGTCGATTGCCGGCAGGGGTGCGGAGCTGCACCGGCCCCGCCGCCCCGGCCGCCGGCCACCCGACCTCGGCACCCGGGACCGCCGCTTCCACCGGAACTGCCGCACCCGGAACCTCCGCGCCCGGATCTGCCGAGCCCGGCTCCCGGGTGCCCTGGCCCGGGTCCCGGGTGTGCGCGCCGGGCTCCCACGTGTGCTCGTCCGGGTCCCGGGTGTTCTCAGCCGCGGGATTCCCGGCCGGGCCGGGGTGGCTCTCGTCCGGTGCCGGGGCGTTCTGGCCGGCTGCGAGGGGGTTTCCCCGCGGGGGAGCCGGCGTCGCCGCCGCGTTCGGCGCGGAGGCGGTGGCTCCGGCCGTCGGCGGCCGGGACAGGTGGCGGGCCTGGGCGGTGCGCCGGTCTATCTCCTCGGCGAGCGACGCGGGCAACCATCCGGTACCCGCCACCGCCCTCGCCATCGCGCCGAGCCGGTGCAACAACTGCGCGGCCGACGGCCGTTCCCCGGGTACCACCCGCAGACAGGTCGTGATCAGGTCCGACAGCCAGGGATCCGGGATACCGTCCAGATCCGCCTGGGCTGTCTGTACCCGGTACAGCGTGGCCACGGTCGCGTCGGACCCGAACGGTTCCCGACCGGTCGCCGCGTACGCCAGCACCGCGCCGAGCGAGAAGATGTCGCTCGGCGGCGCGGTCACGCCACCGGCGACCTGCTCCGGTGACATGAACCCCGGGGTGCCGATGATGGAGCCGACCTGGGTGATCGCGGTGGCGTCCTCCGGTCGGGCGATGCCGAAGTCGATCACCCGCGGGCCGTCGGCGGTCAGCATGACGTTGCCAGGCTTCAGGTCGCGGTGTGTCAGGCCGACCCGGTGGATGTCGGCGAGCGCCTCGGCCAGGCCGGCGGCCAGCAGGCGTACCGCCAACGGTGGCAGGTGTCCCTCGGCCCGTACCGCCTCCCGGAGCGACAGACCCGGCAGGTAGGCGGTGACCAGCCACGGCGCGGCGGCCTCCGGGTCGGCGTCCAGCACCGACGCGGTGAACGCGCCGGTCACCGTGCGGGCGGCGGCCACCTCGCGCCGGAACCGGGCCCGAAACTCGAAGTCGCTGTGGAACCGTTCCCGGACGACCTTGACCGCGACCGCCCGGCCACCGGGTGAGTGTCCGAGGTAGACCACGCCCATTCCGCCCGCGCCCAGCCGGGCCACCAGATGGTACGGGCCGACACGGTCCGGGTCGGACGGCAGTAGCGGCTTCAACTCCTGCCCTCCCGGTGCCGTGACGCGGTGCGGTGCGGCCGTCGACACGATCACGGAAAACCGTCTTATCGACCGGGCCGTCTACCGTCCGACTGTAGTCAGTCCGCCCCGACCATCGGCAGCCCGTCCGGCGCACCCGACCCCGCCAGGCGGGCACGGGCCCGGGCCCGGCCGCGACGGCCGGGCCCGATCGGTCGGCAGGAAGCTCCGCCCGCCCCCCGTTGCCGGGTACGGCCCCCGCCCGGCCTAACCCGACACCAGGCGCAGTACGCCGGCACCGTCGGAGGTCCAGCCGGCCAGCTGCACCAACAACGCTCCGGGTTCCCGTTCCGGTCGCTCCGGTACGCCGTCGGCGCCGCAGGTGACCACGCCTCCGCCGCCGCCGAGATAGAACTTCATCACGCCGCAGCTCTTCAACGTGCCGGATCCGCCGGCACCGGTCGGCATTGTCAGCTTGAAGTCGAGCTGGACGTCCCGCTTCACCTTGGTCACCGAGAAGGTGCCGCCGTCCACCCTGATCCGGACCGGTTTGGTCACGGCCACCTCGCAGGTGCCGTCCGCGCAGGCCGCGTAGCGCCGGCCGTCGGCGGCGGCGCGGACCCGGATCGGAGCTGGGGTGGTGGCGTCGGGAGCGGGGCTGGGGGTTGGCGAGGCGGTGGCGACCGGAGATGCGGCGGTACTGGACGGGCTACTGGTCGGGTTCTCCGCTACGCCGCTGTCGCGCCGTGCGCCGCAGCCCGTCGAGAGCAGTACGGCGAGCAGCGCGCATCCGGTCTGCCACGAGATCCTGCGGGCCACGCCGGTGGCGTCGGTAGAGACACTCATCATCGGCTCCTGATGCTGGGCTCGGTTGTCCACCCGTTTCTAACCCGGACTCCCGGGGACCCCTCCCGAGCCGGGCCGCGTGCCCACGAGGCCCGGCGACGTTGTCCACCTCGATTTGCCCTGGTATCTGGGGGCATCGATGGCGTTGACCGACCTGGAGTCATATCCGCGGGTGAGTGATTCGGGAGCGCAATTTCCCGGTCTGTCGTTCTCGCACCGAACGAGGCCGGCGCGAGCGGTGCTCAGCCCTGGCTTCGGGTCAGTGGTCGCCGCTGTGCTGTTCGATGGCGCGCTGGATCGCCCGGTAGATCTGGCCGAACCGCAGCGCGTCCGAACTGCGCAGCAGCAGGGCCTCCTCACCCCGGTACTGCACCCACAACTCCTGCACCTTCGCGCCGCGTTCGTACGACCGGTCGAGCCAGTACAGCGGCACCTCCAGGAACGGGAACAGGGCCAGCGCGCCGACGACACAGACCGCCAGCACGATCGCGGCGAGCTGCCACTCGCCCCGGTCCTGGGCCGAGTACGCCAGCGACAGCACGCAGACCATCACCACCAGCGGCGGGATCGACAGCAGGAAGATGAGTACGCCCCGGCCGGCGAGCCGCCCCCGGGTCCGGGCCGTACCCCGGCCTCTGGCATGCCAGACGTACGACACCTCGGCGACCGGCACGGTGCGCCCGTTCACGTGGATGGTCTCGGAGGTAACCCGTACCGTGTCGTCCCGGTAATAGAGCGTCACCGTTCCAGCTAAGCGTGGCGGCCGGTGTGAGCGCCACCGCCCCGCTCGGTCGGATTCGGGTCAGCCCTTGTTGGCGCCGAGGGTCAGCCCGGCGACGAACTGCCGTTGCAGCACGAAGAAGACGATCAGCGTCGGCAGCGCGACCAGGATCGACCCGGCCGCCAGCAGGTTGTAGTCGGTGAAGTAGACCGACCGCAGGTTGTTCAGCGCGCTGGTCACCGGCAACTTGTCGCCGGTGGACATCAGCACCACCGCCCAGAGGAAGTCGTTGTAGATCCAGGCGAATTCGAGGGTGCCGAGCGCGCCGAGCGCCGGCCGGACCAGCGGCAGCACCACTCGCCAGTACTGCCGCCAGACCCCGGCACCGTCCACCGTGGCCGCCTCGATCAGCTCGCGCGGGATGGTGTCCATGTAGTTGCTCAGCACGAAGACGCAGAATCCGGTCTGGAAGGCCACGTGGATCGCGATGATCCCCCAGTACGAGTCGTAGACCAGCTCCGAGGGCCAGCTCATCCACCACGGCAGCGGGAGTTTGGTGTACATCAGGTAGAGCGGGGTCAGCACCACCTGCTGGGGCAGCAGGTTGCCGGCGGTGAAGAGGATCAACAGCAGTTTGCCGCCGGGCAGCCGGCGTCGCGAGATCAGGAACGCCACGAACGAGGCGAAGAAGAGCGTCAACAGCACCGCCGGTACGGCCACCAGCAGGGTGTTCAGGAAGTGCCGGGGCAGGTTGCCGCCCTGCCACGCCTGCACGTAGTAGTCGAAGTTGAGCGTCTTCGGCAGCGAGAAATAGCCCTCGGCGGCGGTTTCGGCATACGGCCGCAGCGAGGCGTAGAGCGGCAGCAGCAGCGGCACCAGCCAGCCCAGCGCCATCGCCCAGAGGAAGACCCGGACCACCACCCGCCACGGGCTCACCGGCCGCCTCCGGCGCGGGCCGCCGGCCACCGCCGTCCGGCGTCCCGTAGCGACCCGCTCCCGCACCCGGACCCCGTCGCTGCTCACGCCTCGTCCTCCCGCCGGAAGACCTGCACCAGGTAGACCGCGATGAAGCCGGTGGAGATGAGCAGCAGGATCACCGCGATCGCCGAGCCGTACCCGATCCGGCTGGCCTCCCCGACGATGTTGTCGGTGACCAGCACCGAGAGCAGTTCCAGACCATTGCGCCCCCGGTTGATCGCGTAGACGACGTCGAACGCGCGCAGCGCCTCGATCACGGTGATCACCAGCACGATCACGTTGACCGGGCGCAGCGTCGGGAAGACCACCCGGAAGAAGGTCTGCGCCTCGTTCGCCCCGTCGATCGCGGCGGCCTCCTTCAGGGCCGGGTCGACGGCTTTCAGTCCGGCCAGGTAGAGCAGCATGACGTACCCGACGTGTCGCCAGCCGACCAGCAGCAGTACCGACCATAGGTTGATCGACGGGTCGCCGAGCCAGTCGACCGGGTTGTCGGTCCGGCCCAGGAGCGCGTTCGCCGCCCCGTAGTCGCGGGAGAAGATGAGCTGGGCGAGGAAGCCGACCACCGCCAGGGAGAGCACCACCGGCAGGTAGAAGGCGGTCTGGTAGAAGCGGGTGAACCGCATCTCCCGGTCCAGCAGCACCGCCAGGAACAGCCCGAACGGGGTGGCGACCAGGCCGAGGAAGGCGAGCCAGAGCAGGTTGTGCCGGACCGCCGGCCAGAACGGCGGATAGTTGCTGACGATGTTGACGTAGTTCTCCAGCCCGACCGGCCGGATCTCGCCCAGCCCGTCCCAGGAGGTGAACGACAGCCCGATCGAGGCGAGCGCCGGGCCCCAGATCAGCGCCAGGTCGAGCAGCAGCGGCAGGCCGAGCAGCAGCCCGATCACCGCGATGTCGCGCGGGGTGAACCGGCCGATCCGGCGCCGTCGACGCCGGGCCGGTGACCGGGGTACGTCCCCCGCCCGCCCAGCCTCGACCGGCGGTGCCGTCGGAGTCGGTGTCACCGCCACCGCCTTCAGGAGGCGAAGATGGTCTTCTTCTGCGACTCGATCCGCCTACACAGCCCGTCGATGTCGTCCGGCTTGTTCAGGAAGCTCTGCAACGAGGGGATCATCACGGTGGAGGCGAAGTCCGGCCGGGTGTCCCGGTCGAGGAACTGGGAGATCTGCTTCGCCCCGCCGACCAGCTCGACCGCCTTGCGCTGCAACGCGCTGTACCCGCTGGTGTCGGCGCCGTTGTGCGTGGCGACGTTGTTCGGGTCGCTCTTGAGGTACGCGTTCTGCGCCTTGGCGCTGGCCAGATAGCGGAGCAGCTCCTTCGCCCCGTCGACGTTCTTCACCTTGCTGGAGATCATGAAGCCGTCGATCGGCGCCTCGACCGCGTCCTGCCCGTGCGCCTCGACGATCTGCGGGAACGGGAAGAAGTCCAGGTCGGCCGCGACCTCACCCTGGAACTGCTGGCCGACGAACATGCCGAGCAGGTACATCCCGGTCTGCTTCTGGCCCAGCGACTGCGCCGCCTCCTGCCAGGTCCGCCCGTTCGCCCCCGGCTGGCAGTACGGCAGCAGCTCCCGCCAGAGCGTGAAGACCTGCTTGACCCGGCTGTCCTCCCAGGACTCCTTGCCGGCCATCAGGTTGACGTGGAAGTCGTACCCGTTGCTGCGCATGTTGATGTAGTCGAAGGTGCCCATCGCGGGCCAGCCGTCCTTGTCGGCCATGGCGATCGGGATCAGCCCGTCCGAGCGCATCCTCGCGGCCAGCGCCTTGAGATCGTCCCAGGTCTTCGGGACCTGGTAGCCCTTCTCCTGGAACACGCTCTTCCGGTAGAACATCGCCCACGGGTAGTAGTAGAACGGCACGAAGTACTGCTTGCCGTCGGTGCCGGTGGACGCCTGTTTCATCGCGGCGGAGAAGTCGCCGCCGATCGACTGCCAGATGTCGGAGATGTCGGTGGCCAGCCCCTGGGCGGCGAAGTACTGCATCCGGAACCCGGAGAACCAGCTGAAGACGTCGTCCGGGGTCGCCTGGAGATAGCGGGTGATGTTCTCCTGGAAGGTGTTGTGGTCGACGGTGTTGATCTTCACGTCGAGCCCGGAGCCGGCGAGCACCTCGGCGAGCGCCTTCTTCGGCACCTCGTCGGAGTAGTTGGAGCCGAGGGTCACCGTGCCGCCGCCGCTGCCGCCCTCGGTCGGCTTCTCACAGGCCGCCAGCCCTGCCGGCAGGGCCAGCGCGCCGGCCGCGTACGCGGCACCGCCGAGCAGGCGGCGCCGGGCGAGCGTGTGGGGCGCGGAGCGGGAAGCTGCGGGCGGAACGGACGGGCCGGACGGGAATGTCGCCATCGTGTCTCCTCGCGCCGCTGCGGGACGGATCGACACCGCCGCGCAGCAGCCGATCCGCGCACGAAACCTGCTGGCAACAGTAGGAGGGTAGGCGGAAGAGGGTCAAGAACTTAGATCAATGGATGCCGGATCAACCGGGGTGCGGCCCACGATCGCCACCGGTGAGTCGTCGTCGCCCGCTGGCGATGGCCTATGCGCCGAGGACGTCGTCGACGGTGGTGGCGTTGACGGCGCGGCGCAGCCAGGTGTCGAGCTGGGCCAGGTCGGTGCAGGCGAGGATCTGCTCGCGGGCCTCGTCGGGTACGGCCACGCCTCGCCCGTCGAGCACGGTCAGGATCGCCCGGGCCTCGCCCCGGGCCTCACCCTGCTCCTCGTGTTTGGCGGCGAGTTCCCGGAACAACTCGCTGTGGTACTCGTACCTCGCAGTGGTGGTCATGAAAGCCTCCCAACGAGTCCGGGTCGCCGCCGGCAGCCCGGCCAGTACAACGTCATAATACAAGATCGCGGTCTTCGGATTGACTGAGCGAAGCGCTGCCATCAGCGCCGGGAAGGTGGCTTCCACCTGGGCGTCGTGGCCGTGGCAGATGGCCGAGAGCACGGCCAGTGCCGGGTTGGTCCGGGCCAGGTCCACGTCCACGACCAGCGGGACATCGCTGGGTGTGAAGATCAACGGCCGCAGTGCCAGGCTCAATCCGTCGAACTCGAAGAGGCCGCGGTAGCGGCGGGCGGTCCGCAGGTCGGGGCAGTAGACCAGCAGCGCGGCGTCGACGTCCAACTCGGCTTCGAGTTGGGCCACGTAGAGCTTCCAGGTGCGTCGCTTCGTGGAGTCCCAGCCGCGCTGGATCTCCAGTACGACCGCGAGCAGCGGCTGGTCGGTCGGGTCGCAGAAGAGCAGCATGCTGTCCGCGTGGTAGGTGCGCGGGACCAGCACCCGTACGTCTGTGGCGTGCGGACGGGCGTGGTGGTAGTCGGGAACCTTCACGTCGAACACGTGCCTCAGCAACCAGGCCACCAGGCTCGGGTCGAGCTTGGCCAGGGCGACCGGGGACTCGTGCTCCGCACTCGGCATGGCGGGTACGTTACGAGAGGGGTACGACACCCGGCGTGATGGCACGGGTGTCGCGGCGCTTCCGCCGGTCAGCGGTTGCGGCTGGGAGTGACGGCTGCGGCCTGCTCGACGGCCCGCTCCAGGGCCCGGTAGACCTGGCCGAACCGCAGCGCGTCAGCGGTGCTGAGCACCCGGACCGGCACCCCGCGCCACTGCGCCCAGATCTCCAGCCGGTGCGCGCCCCGGGCGTAGCTGCGGTCGACGTGCTCCAGCAGATAGTCGGCGACCGGTGCGGCGGCGAGCCCGACGAGTATGGAGGCGCCGACGATCGCGATGGTCGCGGTGAGCGAGGTGTGCAGGCGTACCGCGATCAGGATGCCGACGGCGGCGGCGACCAGCGGGCCGGCGAGCCCGGCCAGCAGCGCGCCCCGGCCGGCGAGGGTGCCCCAGGAGCGGGCGCCCCGGACGTGCCAGACCCGGGCGACCTCGGCCAGGGGATAGGCCCGACCGTCGACGCGGATCGCCTCCGAGGTGATCCGGATCGTACGGTCGTCGTAGTACGTGGTCATCGCCGTTCCGCTCGGGGTGAGTCCGACGTGCTCAGCGTATCTGGAAACGGTACCCCGCAGGGGCCGCCCCGAATCCCCACCGAGCTGCCACGGCCGGCAGAACGCCCGTTAGGGTGAGCCTCGCGACTTCGACGTGGAGGTGGGCTGTGGGCGACTTCGTCCGGGTGGAGACCAACGAGGGTATCGGCACGATCCGGCTGGACCGGCCGCCGATGAACGCGTTGAACACCCAGGTTCAGGAGGAGTTGCGCGCCGCCGCCACAGTGGTCTCCGCCGACCCGGACATCCGCGCGGTCATCGTGTACGGCGGGGAGAGGGTCTTCGCGGCCGGCGCGGACATCAAGGAGATGGCCGACATGTCGTACGTCGACATGGCCGAGCGGGCCGCCGACCTGTCCAGCGCGCTCGGCGCGCTCGCCCGGATCCCGAAGCCGGTGGTCGCGGCGATCACCGGGTACGCCCTCGGCGGCGGCTGCGAACTGGCACTGGCCTGTGACTGGCGGGTGGTCGCCGAGGACGCGAAGCTCGGTCAGCCGGAGATCAAGCTCGGCATCATCCCCGGCGCGGGCGGCACCCAGCGGCTGGCCCGGCTGGTCGGCCCGGCCCGGGCCAAGGATCTGATCATGTCCGGCCGGATGGTCGACGCCGCCGAGGCGCTCCGGATCGGCCTCGCCGACCGGGTGGTCCCGGCCGAGTCGGTGTACGCCGAGGCGGTGGCGCTGGTCCGGCCGTACCTGACCGGTCCGGCCCAGGCCCTGCGGGCGGCGAAGCTGGCCGTGGACGGCGGGCTGGAGATGGATCTCGCCTCCGGGCTGGCCTGGGAGAGCCAGCTCTTCGCCGCACTCTTCGCCACCGACGACCGCCGGGAGGGGATGGCCGCCTTCGTCGAGAAGCGCCGCCCCGACTTCACCGGCCGGTGATCACCTTCCCGGGATAGGTGAGTGTCGTTCACGTTATTTCCGACCGGCCGGTAACCTCGCAGGAACCCCGGCGCGACGAGCGGCAGGCACGGCGGACGACAGGAGCGGCGATGACGGAACGGATCGAAGGACACGGCGGCGACCTGGCCCTGGCGGCCCTGCGGGCGTACGGCGTGCGGGAGATGTTCACCCTCTCCGGTGGCCACGTCTTCCCGCTGTACGACGCGGCGCACCGTACCGACTTTCCGATCTACGACGTCCGGCACGAGCAGTCGGCGGTCTTCGCCGCCGAGGCGGTGGCCAAGTTGCAGCGCCGGCCGGGGCTGGCCGTACTCACCGCCGGTCCCGGCGTCACCAACGGGATCTCCGGGCTGACCAGCGCGTTCTTCAACGCCTCCCCGGTGCTGGTGCTCGGCGGTCGCGCCCCGGCCTTCCGCTGGGGTTCGGGCAGCCTCCAGGAGATCGACCACGTCCCGCTGGTCGCACCGGTCACCAAGCACGCGGGCACGGTCTGGTCGACCGACGACGTACCGGGGGCGGTCGCCGGGGCGCTGACCGCGGCGCTGACCCCGCACCGGGGCCCGGTCTTCCTGGACCTGCCGCTGGAGGTGATCTTCTCCACCGGTGACGCCGAGCCGCCGGCCGAGCCGGTGATCACGCCCGTCGAGCCGGATCCGGACGAGGTGGCGAAGGCCGTCCGGCTGATCGCCGCAGCCGAGCGCCCGATGATCATCGCCGGCTCCGACGTCTACGCCGGGGACGCCGTCGAGGCGCTGCGGGCCGCCGCCGAGGCGCTCCGGGTACCCGTCTTCACCAACGGGATGGGCCGCGGGGCCCTGCCGCCCGGTCACCCGCTCAGCTTCGCCAAGGCCCGCCGGGTGGCGCTCGGCGGCGCCGACCTGGTCGTGGTGGTCGGCACCCCGCTCGACTTCCGGCTCGGCTTCGGCGACTTCGGCGACGCCCGGGTGGTGCACGTGGTGGACGCGCCGAGCCAGCGGGCCCAGCACGTCGAGCCGGCCGTCAGCCCCGCCGGCGACCTGCGGCTGATCCTGACCGCCTTCGCCGAGTACTCCGGTGACCGGGCCGACCACGAGTCGTGGATCGACGGTCTGCGTACCGCCGAGGAGGCGGCCCGGGCCAAGGACGCCGCGGCGATGGCGGCCGAGACCGATCCGATCAAGCCGGCCCGGGTCTACGGCGAACTGCGGCGGGTGCTCGCCCCGGACGCGGTCACCATCGGCGACGGCGGCGACTTCGTCTCGTACGCCGGGCGCTACCTGGAGCCCGCCCAGCCCGGCACCTGGCTCGACCCGGGCCCGTACGGCTGCCTCGGCACCGGCATGGGCTACGCGATGGGGGCCCGGGTGAGCTACCCGGACCGGCAGATCTGCGTACTGATGGGCGACGGCGCGGCCGGATTCTCGCTGATGGACGTCGAGTCGCTGGTCCGGCAGAAGCTGCCGGTGGTGATCGTGGTCGGCAACAACGGCATCTGGGGCCTGGAGAAGCACCCGATGCGCGGCATGTACGGCTACGACGTCGCCGCCGACCTCCAGCCCGAGTTGCGCTACGACCAGGTGGTGAGCGCGCTCGGCGGTGCCGGCGAGACGGTGGCGAAGGCGGCCGACCTGGGACCGGCGCTGGAGCGGGCGTTCGACGCTCAGGTGCCGTACCTGGTCAACGTGCTGACCGACCCGGCCGACGCCTATCCCCGCTCGTCCAACCTCGCCTGATCCGTCCACCCGCGCTCGGCGCGGCGGTCAGCGGTACCGGTCGGCGGAGTCGGTCCACCACTCGGCCGGGCCGATCGGCGGTGGCCGGAACCCGGGCTCGTCCGCCGCGTCGACCTGGTCGGTCCAGTCGGGCCGCCGGTCCGGTTCGAGCTGGTCGGACGGGTGGAACCGGTCTGCCGGGCCGAGCTGGTCCACCCGGGCGAGCTGGTCCGCCGGGTCGACCCGAGATGCCGGGCCGAGCCGGTGATCCGGGTCGAGCGGGTCGGCCGGGCCGGCGATGCCCGGTTCTCCGACCACGGTCAGGTCGGTGACCCGTAGCGGCGGCTCCCCACCCGCGCCGGCCGACGCCCCGGTCCACCAGGCCCGGTTCGCCGCCCGCGCGCCCGGACCGGCCCGGTCCGGATGGCGGGCCGCGAGCAGCGGCAGCAGCAGTACCCCGAGCACGAACGGTGCGGCCATGTATCGGGCGGCCTGGGCGTTGTTGACAGCCAGTACCGAGAGCTGGTTGCCGAGGCTCAGCGTGGCCAGTGCCAGCACTGCCCGGTCCCGCCGGCGCCAGGCCAGCAGCCCAACCGTCAGGTACGCCAGGTAGGCCCAGGTCGCGCCGCGCCACAGCAGCCACTCGGGCTGGCCGACCCGGCTGGAGAGTTCGTCCGCCACGTCGCTGACCGGCTCGGCCAGCGGCCGGCTGTACGCGACGGCCAGCACCTCCGGCCGCTGGAACCTCGGATCCCGCTCCAGATAGGTCGGCAGCGCCCAGGCGGTCGGGTTGGCCCGCAACCCGCCCGCCGGAGTGGGCCGCCAGGCGATCGAGCCCCGGCAGATCCTCGCGGCGAGCACCGTCTCCGGCGATCGGCGTACCAGCCGCCACCAGGCTGACAGCAGGTCCTCGTGGTGTGCCGCCGCGGCAGAGCGGTCGAAGTCGGGGTGGTAGACGGTCGAGTCGACGGTGTAACAGTCCGCCGACTGCCGCCAGTGCGACAGGGGCGCCACCTTGGTCAGCAGGGCCAGGTCGGCGGCGGGGAAGTCGGCCGGCCGCTCGGCGTACCCGATCGCGAGGTCGGCGAGGAACGCCTCGTAGGCCACGATGGACTCGCTGTCCCGTACCCCGAGGGCGGGCAGCAGGGCCCAGTTGGTCAGCAGCGCGACCGTGGCGGCCACCACCCCGGCGAGCAGGATCCGGAGCGCGGTACCGCGCAGCAGCAGGGCGAGCAGCACGGTGACGATCGCCGCCACCACGAAGCCGTTCTGCCGGAACAGGCAGCTCAGGGTCAGCTCGGCGGCGAGGGCGCCGAGCAGTTCCCAGGGCATCCGCCGGGTGTTTCCGGCCGGACGTCCGGCCGCTCGCGGCGCCGGTGCGGCGTGCCGGACGACCGTACCGGCGTTCCCCCGGCTCGGCCGGCCACCATCCGGACCAACATCGCCCGCCCGGTCCTGCGCACCGGTGGCGTCCGGCCGGCGTGCGGCGAGCATCCGGGCCACCGTGCCGAGCAGGAAGACGTGGCAGACGACGAACGGCACGTCCTTCCAGACGCAGACCGTGAAGGTGCCGACCGGAGGCAGCGCCACGACCACCACCGCGGCGGTGGTCCAGGCCCAGGCCGGGCCGCCGATCCGGCGCAGGCCGGTGACCGCGTACGCCAGGCCGGCTGCCAGGGCGGTGGTCTGCACCAGGGTCAGCCAGCCGATTCCGCCGGTGAGCCGCACCGACAGCCAGACCAGACCGGTGTAGCTGACCGGGTGGTGGGTGTTCCAGTTGCCGGTGGTGGCCTGCCAGACGTGGTCGAGCGAGTCCGGGCTGAACAGTCCCGGATAGCGGGCGGCCCACCAGAACAGCAGTACCGCCTGGGTCAGCCCGAAGGTCAGCCCGCCGAGCCTCGCCGGCGAACCCCCGAGCCACCCCGGCCGGTGGGGGCGGCGGTCGTCGGACTCCGCCGACCCGTCCGCCGGCCCTGCCGGCCCGGTCACCACCCCGTGTGCCATGCCTATCGTCCTTCGCCCGGGCGCGGCCGCGCCGACCAGCGGTGCGAGGGGTGGTGGGCACCGATCTGGGCCATGCTACGGCCGGCGTCGGCCGAGAGTCCCTGGAACGGCGGACTCCGCACCGGCCGGGGTCCGACCGTGCGTGTCAGCCAGTTGTCAGCGCCGAGCGGCCGGTGTCAGCCCCGGCTCAGTCCCGTTGGTCATGGTGGGGGCACGACGAATACCGACGGGAGACAGTTCATGAGTTACGCCATCCGGGCCGAGGGGTTGGTCAGACGCTTCGGCGAGACCACCGCCCTGGCCGGCGTGGATCTGGGGGTACGGGCCGGCACCGTCTTCGGCCTGCTCGGCCCGAACGGGGCCGGTAAGACGACTGCGGTACGGGTCCTCGCCACCCTGCTCCGGCCGGACGCCGGCACCGCCACGGTCGGCGGGTACGACGTACTCCGCCAGGCGCACCAGGTGCGGCAGGTGATCGGCCTCACCGGCCAGTACGCCTCGGTCGACGAGACGCTGACCGGTACCGAGAACCTGCTGCTGATCGGCCGGCTGCTCGGGATGTCCCGGGGCGATGCCCGTTCCCGGGCCCGGCAACTACTCGCCGAGTTCCACCTCTCCGACGCGGCGGACCGGGCGGCGAAGACGTACTCCGGAGGCATGCGGCGGCGGTTGGACCTGGCGGCGAGCCTGGTCGGCCGGCCCCGGGTGCTCTTCCTGGACGAGCCGACCACCGGGCTGGACCCGCGCAGCCGTACCGAACTCTGGGGCATCGTCCGGGACCTCGTCGGTTCGGGGGTGACCGTGCTGCTCACCACGCAGTACCTGGAGGAGGCGGACCAGCTCGCCGACGAGATCGCGGTGATCGACCACGGCCGGGTGATCGCCCAGGGCACCTCGGAGGAGCTGAAGACGAAGGTCGGCGGGCAGGCGCTGGTGGTCCGGCCGGCCGACCCCGGTGACCTGGCCGTGGTGGTCGGCGTGCTGCGGGAGGTGACCGGTGCCGATCCGGAGCTGAACCAGCAGACCGTGACGGTGCCGGTCAGCGGCGGCGAGATGCTGCCCGCGGTGGTACGCCGGCTCGACGACGCCGAGGTCACCATCGCCGAACTCGCGCTGCGGGGCGCGAGCCTGGACGAGGTCTTCCTGTCGCTGACCGGTCACCGGGCCGAGGACGGGACCGAACTGGCGGAGGTGCCGGCATGACGACGATCAGCGCACCGGCGCCGGTGCCCACCCGGCGGGTCGGCCCGGTGGTCGGGTTCCGGCACACCATGACCCTGGCCTGGCGGAGCCTGGTCCAGATCAAGCACAACCCGATGGAGCTGCTCGACCTCAGCATCCAGCCGCTGATGTTCGTGCTGCTCTTCACGTACGTCTTCGGTGGCGCGATCGCCGACAGCCCCACCGACTACCTGCGGTTCATGCTGCCCGGAATCATGGTGCAGAACGCGCTCTTCGCCACCATGACCACCGGGTTCGGGCTGAACACCGACCTGACCAAGGGAGTCTTCGACCGGCTCCGCTCGCTACCGATCGCCCGCTGGGCGCCACTGGCCGGGCGGATCCTCGCCGACACGGTCAAGCAGGCGTGGTCGATCGCGCTGCTGCTCGGCATCGGCGTGCTGCTCGGCTTCCGGATCGGTACCGGCCCGCTCGGCGTACTCGGCGCGTTCGCGCTGCTGCTCGCCTTCTCGCTGGCCGCCGCCTGGATCTCCGTGCTGGTCGGTGTGCTGGTGAACGAGCCGGAGAAGGTGCAGATCTTCGGCTTCATGGTGATCTTCCCGCTCACCTTCACCAGCAACATCTTCGTGCCGACCGAGAGCATGCCCGGCTGGCTCCAGGCCTGGGTGAAGGTCAACCCGGTCTCCACGCTGGCCGACGCGCTGCGCGGGCTGCTGGTCTCCGGACCGGAGTCGGGGCCGATCGTGACCTCGCTGCTCTGGGGGCTCGGTATCGCGGTGGTCTTCGCCCCGCTGGCCGTCCGGGCGGTGATGCGGCGGGTGTGAGCGGGTCCTGTCTTCCGGGGCGCGGTGCCCCGGGAGATCCCGCACCCGGTGGGGTGCGGCGGCCGGGGTGCGGGACGGCAGGTGTGGTGTCCCGGGTCAGCCGACGGTTCCCTGGACCAGTGCGGGCAGTGCGGCCGGCGAGCCGGCGGCCTGCCCGCCCTGGCCGAACGCCTCGGCGAAGGCCGCCTCGCCGAGCGCGTCCCGGACGGCCGTCTCGACCCGGGCGCCGTCCAGCAGCGAGTGGTCCGGTCCACCCCGGACCCCGGCCGCCGCCCCGAGCAGCCGGGCCGCCCCGACCGGCCGGCCGAGCCGGAGCGCCAGGTCGGCGAAGCCCGCCAGTACCGCGCCGAGCACCGGGGCGTCGTAGAACTCCAGCGCGAAGCCGAGTGCCCGGTCGTGGTGCTGCCGGGCGCCGGACAGGTCACCGAGCGCGGCGGTCACCGCGCCGTGCGAGGAGGCGAGCATCGCCCGCCACTGCGGAGCCATCCGCCGATCCGTGGTCAGCCCGGTGGCCTGGTCGAGCCGCTGCCGGGCGCCGACGAGGTCGCCCTGGACGCGCAGGATCTCGGCGTACTCGTGGGCGACCGCCGCCCGGCACTCGTCCGAGCCGATCCGCAACGCCTGCCGGTCGGCGTCGATCACGAGGTCGAGTGCCCGGTCGTGCTCGCCGAGCTGCCACAGCTCGTGGGCCAGCCGGACCTGCATCACCGGCAGGTCCTCGGCGGCGCCGACCAGGCGGATCAGCTCGATCGCCTCGACCTGCAACCCGGCGGCCCGGCCGTGCTCACCCCGCCGGCTGGCCAGTTCCGCGAGGGCCGAGAGGGAGTACCCGGTGCCCCACCGTTCGCCGATCGACCGGAAACCCTCGAGTGCGGCGGTCATGTTGGCCTCGGCGGCGTCGCTGGACCCGCCGCTGTTGAGTTGCGCGTGCGCGTGGGACATCCGGGCGGTCGCCCGGACCCACGGGTCGGGATCGTCGAATCGCGTGGCCAGCACGTCGAGCGCCGGCTCGGTCAGATAGGACTCGAACATCACCGATATCGGTTTGATCAGACGCAGCAGCGGGTGGACCGGCTCCTGCCCCTCGGCGGTCCGGGCCGCCCGGGCCAGCCACTGCCCGCCCTTGGCGAACTCGCCCTCGGCCGCGAGCAGGTTCATCCCGGTCAGCAACTCGGCGATGGCGACCTCCGCCGGTGGCAGCCGGTCGATCCCGGGCAGGGCCATCGCCGCGACGGCCAGTTCGACGCCCTCGACCCGCATACCCCGCATCCACCAGTACCAGCCGAGGGCCGCGACGAGTCCCACCGCCGTCGCGGCGGATCCGGTACCGATCGCCCAGCGCAGCGCGGCATGCAGGTTGTCGTGCTCGGCGGTCAGCCAGCCGAGCCAGCGAAGCTGGTCCGCGCGGCGCAGTTCGGCGTCGGCGACCCGGGCGACCGCGAGGAAGTCCTCGGCGTGCGCCCGCCGGACCCGGTCCGCCTCGCCGGCCTCGGCCAGCCGGCGCAGCCCGTATTCCCGGATGGTCTCCAGCATCCGGTAGCGCGGCTCGCCGTTCCCGGTGACCACCACGAGCGACTTGTCGACGAGTGCGGAGAGCCGGTCGAGCACCCCGGCCCGGTCGAGTACGCCCGCCGGCCCGGCACCGCCCGCCGGCCCGGCACCGCCCGCCGGCCCGGCACCGCCCGCCGGCCCGGCACCGCCCTCCGGTCCGCCGCCGTCCAGTGCGCAGATCCGCTCGACGGCGTCCAGGGTGGCCCCGCCGCTGAACACCGCCAGCCGGCGCCAGAGCGCCCGTTCGGCGTCGTCGAGCAGGTCCCAGCTCCAGTCGAACACCGCACGCAGGGTCTGGTGCCGGGGCAGCGCCGTTCGGCTGCCGCCGGTGAGCAGCCGGAACCGGTCGTCGAGACGGGCGGCGACCTGGGCCGCGGTCATGCTGCGCAGCCGGGCCGCGGCCAGCTCGATGGCGAGCGGCATGCCGTCCAGCGACCGGCAGATCCGGACCACCGCGGCGACGGTGTCGTCGTGCACGGTGAAGTCGGGGCGTACCGCGCCGGCCCGGTCGGCGAGCAGTCGGACCGACGGGTACGCCATCGCCGTCACCGGGTCGGCGTGCGGGGGCGGCAGCGGCAGCGAGTCGACCGGGCAGAGCGTCTCGCCGGTGATGCCGAGCGGCTCCCGGCTGGTGGCCAGGACCCGCAGTTCCGGGCAGGCGCCGAGCAGCCGGTCGGCGAGGGTGGCGGCGGCCTCGATGACGTGTTCGCAGTTGTCGAGCAGGAGCAGCATCCGCCGGGATCCGATGGCTCCGGCGAGCCGGGCGATCGGGTCGGTCGCCCCTGCGTCGGGGACGCGGTTGCGAGCGGCCAGCAGGCCCTGCTCGCGCAGCCCGAGCACCTGGAGGATGGTCTGCGGCACCTCGGCGCCGTCCGTCACCGGGGCGAGTTCGACCAGCCACAGGGCGTCACAGGCGCGGCCGGACAGCGTACGCGCCGCCTCGACGGCCAGCCTGGTCTTGCCGGCACCGCCCGGACCGGTGAGGGTGACCAGCCGGGATCCGGAGAGCAGCTCGGTGACCCGGCTGATCTCCGGCTGCCGGCCGACGAAGCTGGTCAACGGGGTGGGCAGGTTGTCGACCGGCGCGTCGCCGGAGGTGCTGCCCGATTCGGGCGCGGGGGCCGGCGGGACGGGCGCGGCCTCCCGGAGCAGTTCGAGGTGCAGCGCGGCGAGTTCGGGGGCCGGCTCGGTGCCGAGGGTCTCGGCCAGGGTGCGCCGCAGCCGGGCGTACGCGGCCAGCGCCTCGGCGGACCGCCCGGTGGCCGCCAGCGCCCGGACGAGCTGCCCGGTGAAGCGCTCGCGGAGCGGGTGCGCCTCGGCCAGGGCACGCAGCTCCGGTACCAGCACGGCAGCCTCGCCGGAGGCGAGCCGGGCGTCGATCCGCCCCTCGACGGCGGTCAGCCGCAGCTCGTCGAGGCGGGCCGCCGGTCCCCGGGCGAATCCGGCGTGCGCCACGTCGGCCAGCGCGGGGCCGCGCCAGAGGCAGAGCGCGTCGGCGAAGACCTCGGCGGCACCGGGCGGGTCCGAGCCGAGCAGGGCCCGGCCGGTGCCGACCAACCGTTCGAACCGGCGTACGTCCACCGCGGCCGGTTCGATGGCCAGCCGGTAGCCGGTCGGATGCGACTCGATCGGGGCGTCCGGCACGGTACGCCGGAGCCGGGAGACCAGCGCCTGCAACGCGTTCGCCGCACCCGCCGGTGGTTCGTCCTCCCACAGCCCGTCGATCAGCCGGCCGGTGTCGACGACCCGGTCGGCGTCGAGCGCGAGCAGGATCAGCAACCGGCGCAGCCGTGCACCGCTGACCGGCACCGGCGCCCCGGTGTCGGCCGTGACCTCCAGCGGCCCGAGCATGGCGATCTGCACGGGCTCGATTGTGCCTGGCACGGTCACCGGGCAGCCCGCAATGTCGACCCGGTGCTCCGGGTACGCCCGAGCGGGACGCGGCGCCGGTCAGACGTCTGGCTTGTCCTCTTCCCGGGGCGGCTCGCTGTCCCGGCGCCGCAGTTCCTCCTCCCGGCGCCGGAGATCCCGCTCCCAGCTGTCGAGCAGTTCGCGGTCGCGCTTCGACCGCTCCTCGTCCAGGGAACGGAGGAACTCCGGGTCGTCGTCGGGGGCCAGCGGTGGCCGGCGGTCAGGGCCGCCGGCCGGACGGCCACCGGCAGCCGGCCGTTCGGGGCTGACCGGACGGCCGGCGACGAACCAGGCGATCGAGCCGACCAGCGGGAAGAACAGGATGATCAGGACCCAGGCGAACCGGGGGAGCGCGCGGATCTCGTCGTCCTCGGCCGACAGGCAGCTGATCAGAGCGACGACGGCCAGGATGAGCTGTCCGATGGCGAGGAGCGCGTAGAGGCGGACCATCTGGCCATGATGACGCACCCGGTCGCCTCAGTGCACCGACGCCAGCACCAGCAGCAGGCCGAGTCCGGCGAAACCGACGGTGGCCAGCGCGATCACCGGCAGCGTCCGGCCGGGGCGGCCGCGCCGGCCGGACGACCGCGGAAAGGTCACCGCCAGTACGCCGAGCCAGCCCAGCCCGGCCAGGACGGCGACCAGCGCCCCGACCGTTCCGTTCGACACGGCGAGCCGGGCGGTGAGCACCGCCACCACCCCGACCGTGAGCACGGTGCGCCGCCACGCCAACCGGGTCCGCTCGGCGGCCAGCCCGACGTCCCGCCCCGGCCCCCGGTGCTCCGGCTCCGACTGTTCCGGGCTCACGGGTTACGGGCTGCCTGCACCAGCACCGCCACCACGAGCAGTACGCCACCGAGCCCGACCAGCAGGGCGAGTACGGCGGGAAACCGCGAGGCGGGAAGCTCGTGGCCGAGCCGGATGGCCCGCTCGGTACGCGCCCAGTGGTCGACCGCCCGTACCGCCACCGCGCCGCCGAGCAGCAGCAGGGCCACGGCGAGTGCCTCGCGCAGGTACGGGACCGGCATCGGGGGCAGGAACTGCGCCACGGCGAGCCCACCGGCGATCAGCGCCAGGCCGGTACGCAGCCAGGCGAGGAAGGTGCGCTCGTTGGCGAGCGAGAATCGGTAGTCCGGCGTCTCGCCGACCTCCCGCAGTTCGCGCGGGTCGAACCACCGCCGGATCGCCTGGTACACGTTCGGAGATTATCGGGTGGACATCGCCCGTAGCCTGGGCGGGTGACAGACCTCGACGCCGACCTGCTGCGGACGGCCTACGACAACCAGTTGCGGGCGCGCCCGCCGGAGCCGGTGCCCCCGGGTGTCACGGTGGACCGGGACGGTCCGCTGTTGCGGATCGAGGGCCTGGACCGGGGCGGCTTCCTGACCTACCAGGACCTGGGTGGGCTGACCGGGGCGGCGCTGGACGAGCTGATCGCGCGGCAGCGGGACCACTTCGCCGGGCTGGGCCAGCCGGTCGAGTGGAAGCTGCACGGCCACGACCAGCCGGCCGACCTGCCGGACCGGTTGGTGGCCGCCGGTTTCGTCCCGGAGGAACGGGAGACCGTGGTGATCGGCCCGGTCGCGTCGCTGGCGGCGACGCTGCCGGTGCCACCTGCGGGGGTACGCCTGCGCGAGGTGACCGAACGCGCGGACCTGGACCGGATCGCCGGGCTGAAGGCCCGGGTCTGGGGTGGCGACGACGACGGGAGCTGGCTGGCCGACGGGTTGGAGCGGGAGCTCGCCGCCGGCGCGGAGCTGGACCAGCCGCCGCTGACCATCGTGGTGGCCGAGACCGACGACGAGCTGGTCAGTGCCGCCTGGATCCGGTTCGTCTCCGGCACCCGGTTCGCCACCCTGTGGGGCGGGGCGACCCTGCCGCACTGGCGCCGCCGGGGCATCTACCGGTCGCTGCTGGCCCACCGGGCCCGGCTGGCCGACGCCCGGGGCTTCAGCCTGTTGCAGGTGGACGCCTCGGAGGACAGCCGGCCGATCCTCCAGCGGCTCGGCTTCGTCCCGGTCACCACCACCACGCCGTACGTCTACACTCCGAATCCGTGACGCAGCCGCTGACCGAGGAGGAGCGGGCGACCCTGAAGGGGGCCGCGTTCGGTGCGGTCTTCCTGGTGTCGAGCGCCGAACCGGGCGCGTTTTCCATGATCAAGGAGAGTCTGGCCGCGTCGAACGCGTTCGCCGGCACCACCGGGCTGGTCCGGGAACTGCTCACCACCGGCGCCCTGCCCCGGCTGCCCGGCGGGTCGCCGGCCGAGGCGTCGGCGACGGTGCTGCCCGCGCTGCGCCGCTCGGTCGAGATCCTCCGCTCGAAGGCACCCGACGAGGTGGTCAGCTATCGCTCGGCGGTGTTGTGGGCCACCGAGGAGGTGGCCCGGGCACACGACGGGATCAGCCCGAGCGAGGCGGCGGTGCTGGCCACGGTCCGGGAGGCGCTGGATGCGGCCGGCTGAGCCGGGTGGCGTCGCCCGGCCTGGTGCGGGGACGGTGAGCCGGGTCACTCCGGGGTGCCGGCAGCCCTATGCTACTTGCGGGTAACATCAGCCGTAAGTAACACCACACCTTCTCGCGCGCCGAGCCGTCGGTCTTCGGTTGACCGATCGTTAAGGAGGCGGGAGGCTGCTCCCGAGCAACCCGGCAGATCGCCACGGTCGGCGGGGATCGCCATTCACAGGAGGGTCGTCGAAGCGCGATGAACATCGTCGTACTCGTCAAGCAGGTGCCCGACTCGGGCGCGGACCGCAACCTGCGCAGTGACGACAACACCGTCGACCGGGGGTCGACAAACAACGTCATCAACGAGATGGACGAGTACGCCATCGAGGAGGCGTTGCGGATCAAGGAGGCGCACGGTGGCGAGGTGACCGTGCTGACCATGGGCCCGGAGAAGGCCGCCGAGTCGATCCGCAAGGCGCTGTCGATGGGCCCGGACAAGGCCGTGCACGTGCTCGACGACGCCCTGCACGGGTCCTGCGCCGTGGCCACCTCCAAGGTGCTCGCCGCGGCCCTCGGCCAGCTCGGCGCCGACCTGGTGCTCTGCGGCGCCGAGTCGACCGACGGCCGGGTGCAGGTGATGCCGCACATGCTCGCCGAGCGGCTCGGCATCGCCGCGCTGACCGGCGCCCGCAAGCTGACCGTGCAGGGCGGCAACCTCACCGTGGAGCGGCAGACCGAGGAGGGCTACGAGGTGGTCGCCGCCGCGACCCCGGCGGTGGTCTCGGTCTGGGACACCATCAACGAGCCGCGCTACCCCTCCTTCAAGGGCATCATGGCGGCCAAGAAGAAGCCGGTGCAGACGCTCTCCCTGGCCGACCTGGGCGTCGCGGCCAACGAGGTCGGCTTCGCCGGCGCCACCAGCACCGTGATCTCGCACAGCCGCCGCCCGGAGCGGTCCGGCGGCGAGCGGGTCACCGACGACGGCACCGGCGGCACGAGGCTGGTCGAGTTCCTCGCCGCCGAGAAGTTCGTCTGAGCGCGACCGGGAATCAGGAGGAGAAGTCATGACCGAGGTTCTCGTCGTCGTCGAGGCCACCCGCGAGTTCGGCGTCAAGAAGGTCACGCTCGAACTGCTCACCCTCGCCCGCGAGCTGGGTACGCCGGCCGCCGTGGTGCTCGGCGGTCCCGGCGCCGCCGCCGCGCTCGGCGACAGGCTGGGCGAGTACGGCGCGGAGAAGATCTACGCGGCCGAGCACGAGGAGATCGACGGCTACCTGGTGGCGCCGAAGGCGACGGTGCTGGCCGAGCTGGTCCGCCGGGTACAGCCGGCCGCCGTGCTGCTCGCCTCCAGCCAGGAGGGCAAGGAGATCGCCGCCCGGCTGGCGGTCAAGCTGGACAACGGCGTACTCACCGACGTGGTCGGACTGGCCGCCGACGGCACCGCCACCCAGGTCGCCTTCGCCGGCTCGACCATCGTCACCTCGAAGGTGACCCGGGGCCTGCCGCTGGTGACCCTGCGGCCGAACTCGGTCACCCCGAGCCCGGCCGCGGCCACGCCCACCGTCGAGCAGCTCGACGTCGTACTCGGCGAGACCGACCGGCTGGCCCGGGTGGTCGACCGGGTGGCCGAGCAGAAGGGCAGCCGGCCGGAACTGACCGAGGCGTCGGTGGTGGTCTCCGGCGGGCGCGGCGTCGGCAACGCCGACAACTTCAAGCTGGTCGAGGAGCTGGCCGACCTGCTCGGCGGTGCGGTGGGCGCGTCCCGGGCGGCCGTCGACTCCGGCTTCTATCCGCACCAGTTCCAGGTGGGCCAGACCGGCAAGACCGTCTCGCCGCAGCTCTACGTGGCGCTCGGCATCTCCGGCGCGATCCAGCACCGGGCCGGCATGCAGACCTCGAAGACGATCGTCGCGGTGAACAAGGACGCCGAGGCGCCGATCTTCGAGTTGGCCGACTTCGGTGTGGTCGGGGACCTGTTCAAGGTCGTACCGCAGGCCGCCGAGGAGATCCGCAAGCGGCGGTAGCCGGCGAGCGGCCGGGCGATGACCGCCCGCCAGCCGCTGTGTGACCTGCGATACCCGGCCGGGCTGCCCCAGGGCACCCGGCCGGGTTCCGTCGCTGGCCAGCGGTTGATCGGCTCGCCGGGCGCCGGCACCGGGGCCGCGGGCACGGCCGGGCGGCCGAGTGGGCCGCCCGGACTCTGGCACTAGGCTGGATGCTGATGACTTACCTTGATCACGCGGCCACCACGCCGATGCTCGACGAGGCGTTGGAGGCATACGTCGCGACCGCTCGCGAGGTCGGCAACCCGTCGTCACTGCACGCCGCCGGACGGTGTGCCCGGCGCAAGGTGGAGGAGTCCCGCGAGCGGGTCGCCGCCGTCCTGGGCGCCCGGCCGTCCGAGGTGGTCTTCACCGGGGGCGGTACCGAGAGCGACAACCTCGCGGTCAAGGGCATCTTCTGGGCGCGCCGGGCCGGCGCCCCCGGCCGGACCCGGGTGGTGGCGAGCGCCGTCGAGCACCACGCGGTGCTGGACTCGGTCGAGTGGCTGGCCGCCCGCGACGGGGCGACCGCGAGCTGGCTGCCGGTCGACCGTGCGGGCCGGCTCGACCCGGACCGGCTCGCGGCCGAACTCGACGCGCACGCCGACGAGGTCGCCCTGGTCACCGCGATGTGGGCTAACAACGAGGTGGGCACCGTCCAGCCGATAGCCGCGCTCGCCGAGGTGGCCGCCGCGTACGGCATCCCGTTCCATACCGACGCGGTGCAGGCGGTCGGCCAGGTACCGGTCGACTTCGCCGCCAGCGGGGCGGCCGCGCTGACCGTCACCGGGCACAAGCTCGGCGGACCGGTCGGGGTGGGCGCGCTGCTGCTCGGCCGGGACGTCGGCTGCACGCCGGTGCTGCACGGCGGCGGGCAGGAGCGGGACGTCCGGTCCGGCACCCTGGACGCCGCCGGGATCGTCGCCTTCGCCGTCGCGGTCGAGGCCGCGGTCAAGGCTCAGCAGGACTACGCGGCCCGGGTCGCCGCGCTCCGCGACGACCTGGTGGCCCGGGTCCGGCAGGCCGTGCCGGAGGCGCTCTACAACGGCGATCCGGTCGAGCGGCTGCCGGGCAACGCACACTTCTCCTTCCCCGGCTGCGAGGGGGACGCCCTGCTGATGCTGCTGGACGCGCAGGGGATCGCCTGCTCGACCGGGTCGGCCTGCTCGGCCGGGGTGGCCCAGCCCTCGCACGTGCTGCTGGCGATGGGTGCCGACGACGACCGGGCCCGGTCGTCCCTGCGGTTCTCGCTCGGGCACACCTCGACCGCCGAGGACGTGGACGCACTGGTCGCCGCGCTGCCCGGAGTGGTCGAGCGGGCCCGCCGGGCTGGGGCCGTCAAGGCCGCCCGGAGCTGACCGCGCCGTCAAGGCCGCCCGGCTCGGCCGGCATCCCGGCCGGTGATCCGGGCGACGGCCGGCCCGGTGGCCGGGACGGTCCGTCGGCCGAGCCGGCTACGCTCGTCGGGTGGAGGGGGTGGACCGGTGAGGGTACTGGCAGCGATGTCCGGCGGGGTCGACTCGGCGGTCGCCGCCGCGCGGGCGGTGGAGGCCGGTCACGACGTCACCGGCGTACACCTGGCGTTGGCACGCAATCCGCAGACGTACCGGACCGGTGCCCGGGGCTGCTGCACGCTGGAGGACTCCCGGGACGCCCGGCGGGCGGCGGACGTGCTCGGCATCCCGTTCTACGTCTGGGACCTGGCCGACCGGTTCCACGAAGACGTGGTGGAGACCTTCGTCGCCGAGTACGCGGCGGGGCGCACCCCGAACCCCTGCCTGCGGTGCAACGAGAAGATCAAGTTTGCCGCCGTACTGGACCGGGCGGTGGCGCTCGGCTTCGACGCGGTGGTCACCGGGCACCATGCCCGGCTCGGCCCGGACGGGCTGCTGCGGCGCAGCGTCGACCTGGCCAAGGACCAGTCCTACGTGCTCGCGGTGCTGACCCGGGAGCAGCTCGACCGGTCGATCTTCCCGCTCGGCGACTCGACCAAGGCGCAGGTACGCGCCGAGGCGGCCCGCCGTGGCCTGGCGGTCGCCGACAAACCCGACTCGCACGACATCTGCTTCATCGCCGACGGCGACACCCGGCGGTTCCTCGCCGACAGGCTGGGCGAGGCGCCCGGTGAGATCGTCGACGCCCGCACCGGTGCGGTGGTCGGCGCGCACAGCGGCGCGTACGCCTACACGGTGGGGCAGCGCAAGGGGCTGTCGCTCGGTGTGCCGGCCCCGGACGGGAAGCCCCGGTACGTGCTCTCGATCACCCCGAAGACCAACACCGTGACGGTGGGCCCGGCCGAGGCGCTGGAGGTGTCCACGGTGGCCGGCGAGCGTCCGGTCTGGACCGGCGGGCCGCTGCCGACCGCCGCGTTCGACTGCGAGGTGCAGTTGCGGGCGCACGGCCAGGTGGTGCCGGCCACTGTCCGGCTCGACGGGGCAGGGCTCCGCGCCGAGCTGCGCGAGCCGGTCCGGGGGGTGGCGGCGGGGCAGGCGATCGTGGCGTACCGGCCCGATCCGGGTGGCGACGTCGTGCTCGGCTCCGCCACCATCAGCGCCGCCGCCTGAGCCCGGTCCGACCCGTCCCCGGCGTACTCCGGGAGTCCGCAGCCCCCGGCCGTTCCCGCCGGGAATGGTCGTTCGCCCGGAACCGGAGCGCCGCCCCGTGATACGAATACCGGGGCGGACCAGGCAAGGCGGACGAATTGGCGGCGGGACAGTCCTCGGAGCGGTCGGGACCGGGGCGACTGCTCCGCCAGCGTGAGCACTCCCACCAGGCGTCGTTCCTCGAACTCTTCTTCGACCTGGCCTTCATCGTCGCCTTCACCCTGCTCTCGGCACGGATGGTCCGTGACCTGACCTGGCTCAACCTCGGGCAGACGCTGATCCTGATGGCCGCCGTCTGGTGGGTGTGGGTCGCCACCGCCTGGTCGACCGACTGGTACAACCCCAACCAGCCGCTGATCCGGGTCCTGGTCCTCGGCGTGATGTTCGTGGGCCTCGTCCAAGCCGCCGCCATCCCCGGGGCGTACGGCGAGCACGGGTTGCTGTTCGCCGGGGCGTACGCCCTGGTCCACCTCGGTCGGGCCGCGCTGCTGCTGCCGGCGCTGCGCGGTCATCCGATCCAGCAGCGCAGCCTGCTGGTCGCGATCTGGTTCGGGCTCTCGGCGATCCCCTGGGTGATCGGTGGGCTCCTCACCGGACCGGCCCGACAGCTCCTCTGGCTGGTGGCGATCCTGCTGGACTACGTCATCGCCTCGCAGGGCTGGCCGGTGCCCTGGCTCGGGCGGCTGCGTCCGGACCAGTTGCGGGTGGTCGGCGAGCACCTCTCCGAGCGGTACCAGCAGATCTTCATCGTCGCGTTGGGCGAGATCATTCTGGTCACCGGCCTGACGTACGCCCGGGAGAGCATGGGGCTGACCCGGACGGTGGCGCTCGCCGCGGTCTTCGCCAACGCCGGAGCGATGCTCTGGCTGTACTTCGTACCGGTCGTCGGGCGGCTCAGCGGGGCGATCGAACGCAACCAGCCCCGGGGCGGGGTCTACGCGGCGTACGCCCATGCGTTGATGACCGCCGGGGCGGTGCTGACCGCGGTCGGCGGTGAGTTGACGGTGATGCACCCGCTCGGCGAGGCGCCCGTCTCCTGGTCGACGGCGGTCCTCGGCGGAGCCGTGCTGTTCCTGGTCGGGCGGATCGTGATGGGGCTGCTGGTCTACACCCACCCCGTCTGGCGCACCGGTACGGCGTTGGGGCTGCTGCTGGCCGGTTCCCCGGGTCTGGTCCGGCTTCCACCGCTGGTGGTGAGCATGGTCACCTCCGCCGCCCTGCTCTCGGTGGCCCTCGTCTACATGTTCGTGCCCGGCCGGTCGGACCGCGCCGAACGACAGTGGAGGCAGGAGCGGGAACGGGAGGAGCCGGAGCGGGGGGCGCAGGAAGGGGAGGAGCCGGCGGCGGAGGAGCAGGAACGGCACTGAGGGGACCGGGTCGGCAGGCGGCCGGACGGGGAGGCGCCGGACGGACCGCCGGTGCCGGGATAACCTGCCGACGTGACCGATCAACAGCAGGTGCCCGATCAACTCGCGGAATCGACGGCGGCGACCGGGCCGGCCTGGCCGTGGCCGGTCGGCGCGGCCTCCGGCATCGGGTCGATGCCCGGCACCGACATCGCCGAGGCGCAGCGGATCGTCCTCGGCGAGCTGCCCGTGCCGCACCTGCCCGAGTTGCCCGCCCGGGGACCCGGCGCCGACCTGGTGGGCCGGAGCGCCGGACTGCTGGTGGACCTGCCGGTCGAGCTGTACGCCGCCCGGTGGCGGATCGCCGGCCGGCCGGGGCGGGACCTGCGGCAGGCGCTCGACCTGCTGGAACGTGACCTGGACCAGATGACCGAGCAGGCCGGCGAGTTCACCGGCACCTTCAAGGTCCAGGCGGCCGGTCCGCTCACCCTGGCCGCCAACGTCGAGCTGCCGGTCGGCGGTTGGATGCTCCGCGATCCGGGCGCGGTCCGGGAACTGACCGAGTCGCTCGCCGACGGGCTGCGCGGGCACGTGGCGCAGGTCCGCCGCCGGCTGCCCCGGGCCACGGTGCTGCTGCAACTGGACGAGCCGGCGCTGCCCGCCGTACTGGCCGGGCGGATTCCGACCGAGAGCGGGCTGGGGGCGTACCGGCCGGTCGAGTCGGGGACGGCGGCCGGCCTGCTCCGCACCGTGGTGTCGGCGGTCGACGCGCCGGTGGTGCTGCACTGCTGTGCCCGGGACGTACCGCTGGACCTGGTCCGGTCCACCGGCGCGGTCGCGGTCGCGCTCGACCTGGCCCTGGTGGACCGGCTCGACCCGGTCGGCGAGGCGATCGACGCCGGGCTCGGCCTCTTCGCCGGGGCGGCGCCGACGCTGCCGCCGCCGACCGGGCGCGGGCCGTCGTCGGCCCAGATCGCCGATCGGGTACGCCAACTCTGGGACCGGCTCGGCTTCCCCCGCGCCCGGCTCGCCGAGCAGGTGGTGGTGACCCCCGCCTGCGGGCTGGCCGGCGCCACCGGCGAGTACGCCCGGACCGTCCTCACCGCCTGCCGGGACGCCGGTCGCCGACTCGCCGAGGAGTAGGTCTTTCTGTCACATTCGACGGGCAGGATGGGGGCATGATCGGTCAACTGCGTTCCGTCGTCATCGACTGCCCTGATCCCCGCGCCCTGGCCGGCTTCTATTCCGAGCTGCTCGGGCTGCCCGTCGACGACCGCGCCGCCGATGACGAGGACGGCTGGGTCGTGCTCGGTGGCGGGCCCGGCGAGCACCCCCGGCTCGCCTTCCAGCGGGCGGTCAACCTGCGTGAGCCGCGCTGGCCCGACCCGAGCCGTCCGCAGCAGTTCCACATCGACGTCACCGTGGAGGACGTCGACGCGGCCGAGGCGAAGGTACTGGCGCTGGGCGCCACCCGGCTGCCCGGTTCCGGCCCGGGCTGGCGGGTCTACGCCGATCCCGCCGGGCACCCGTTCTGTCTCTGCTGGGACGACTGACCCGCCCCGCCGAGCGGGTGGCGCCGCCGGAACGACTCGGGGAAGATGGCCGCCATGCATGATCCGGTTGCCGCTCCGACCGCCTCGCCTACCGTTGCCCGCGCCTCCGGTTCGCTGTTCGGGCTGGCCTACGGTGACGCGCTCGGCGCGCCGACCGAGTTCCTGCCGGTCGCCGAGATCCAGCGGCGGTACGGCCCGACCGGCCCCCGCGACCTGGTCGGCCAGCCGGCCCGGGTCACCGACGACACCCAGATGGGGCTGGCGGTCGGCTGGGCCCTGCACGACGCCGGTCCGGCGGTCACCCCCGAGCTGCTGGAGCCGCTGCTCCGGCGGCGCTTCGTGGCCTGGGCACAGAGTCCGGAGAACGATCGCGCTCCCGGGATGACCTGCCTGCGCGCCTGCGGCGGGTTGGCCGAGGGGTTGCGCTGGCAGGCGGCGACGGTTGCCGACTCGAAGGGCTGCGGCGCCAACATGCGGGTCACCCCGGTCGGCCTGGTCCCCGGCTACGACCTGGAGACACTCGCCGGAGTCGCCCAGTTGCAGGCCGGGCTGACCCACGGGCACCCGACCGGGCTCGCGGCGAGCGAGCTGACCGCGTACGCGGTCCGGGTGCTCCGGGACGGCGCCGTGCTGACCGAGCTGCCCGGCCTGCTGCGGGATCGGGCGCAGCGGCAGCGCACGGTCTACCGCGCGGACTGGCTCGGCGACCTGTGGCAGCGGCCCGCCGTCGACGATCCGGTCACCTTCATCGCCCGGGGCTGGGACGAGTGCCTGGGCGTGCTCGACGCGCTCGACGCGGCGTTGGCGCTGCCCGACGACGGCAGCACCGATCCGTGCGCGGCCACCGGTGCGGGCTGGATCGCCGAGGAGGCGCTGGCCACCGCGCTGTACTGCGCGATCCGGCACGCCGGCGACCCGGTGTCGGCGCTGGCCCGGGCCGCCACCACCTCCGGCGACTCCGACTCCATCGCCTGCCTGGCCGGCGCGTTCGTCGGTGCGGCGTACGGGATGGCGGGCTGGCCCGCCGACTGGCTCGACCGGATCGAGTACGCCGACCAGCTCAGCACCCTCGGCGCGGCCTGGGACTGACCGCCGCCACACCAGTGCTTCAGCGCAGGGAAACGAGGCCCCGGTCCGGCCCGCGCTGAGCGGACTGCTCGACGCCCTGCGCCGGGCGGCCGCACCGGAGCCGGCCGCGCGGTAGTGCGCCGTGCATCCGGCGGTGCGCACCTGGTCAGGGCCGGGAACCGGCGTCCGTGCGGCCGGCGTCCGCCGGGCCGGCCGGCGAGGGTAGCGGTCCGGAGGCGGTTCGGACCGGTCCGGTGTGCGGGTCCGGCCCGGCGGTTACGTTTGCGGGGAGGTCGAGGAGGTCGAGGTGTCCGAGGAAGCGATCCCGCAGCAGGTCGGGCCGGAACAGGAGGCGGCGGCCGGCGAGGAGCCGACCGCCGGGGCGCGGGACCGGCACGCCGAGCTGAGCACCGAGATCACCGACCACCAGTACCGGTACTACGTGCTCGACGCGCCGATCGTCTCGGACGCCGAGTTCGACGCGCTGCTGCGCGAGCTGGAGGGGCTGGAGGAGCGCTATCCGGCGCTGCGTACCCCGGAGTCGCCGACCCAGCGGGTCGGCGGCACGTTCTCGACGCTCTTCACCCCGGTGCCGCACATCGAGCGGATGATGTCGCTGGACAACGCCTTCACCCAGGACCAGTTGACGGGTTGGGTGGAGCGGATCGAGCGGGACGCCGGCGGCCCGGTGGACTACCTGTGCGAGCTGAAGGTCGACGGGCTGGCGATCAACCTCACCTACGAGCGGGGCCGGCTGGTCCGGGCCGCCACCCGGGGCGACACCCGGATCGGCGAGGACGTCACCGCCAACGTACGCACCCTGCAGGAGGTGCCGGAGCGGCTGGTCGACGGCACCGATCCGGTGCCCGAGCTGCTGGAGGTGCGGGGCGAGATCTACTTCCCGGTGGCCGCCTTCGCCGACCTGAACGCGGGGCTGGTCGAGCAGGGGAAGCCGCCGTTCGCCAACCCGCGCAACGCGGCGGCGGGCAGCCTGCGGCAGAAGGACCCCCGGATCACGGCGAGCCGGCCGCTGCGGCTGGTCGTACACGGGCTGGGGGCGCGGCGGGGGTTCGCGCCGGTGGCCCAGTCCGAGGCGTACGCGGCGCTGCGCGGCTGGGGGCTGCCGACCAGCGACCGCTGGCGGGTGGTGCCGGACCTGGCCGGCATCCAGGACTACATCGAGTACTACGCCCAGCACCGGCACGACGTCGAGCACGAGATCGACGGGGTGGTGGTCAAGGTCGACCCGGTGGCCATCCAGGGCCGGCTCGGCTCGACCAGCCGGGCGCCGCGCTGGGCGATCGCCTTCAAGTACCCGCCGGAGGAGGTCACCACCGAGCTGCTCGACATCGAGGTCAACGTCGGCCGGACCGGTCGGGTGACCCCGTTCGCCGAGCTGAAGCCGGTGAAGGTGGCCGGCTCGACGGTGGCCCGGGCGACCCTGCACAACGCGCACGAGGTGGAGCGCAAGGGCGTGCTGATCGGCGACACGGTGGTGATCCGCAAGGCCGGTGACGTGATCCCGGAGGTGCTCGGGCCGATCGTCGAGCTGCGCCCGCCGGACGCCCGCCGGTTCGAGATGCCGACCCGCTGCCCGGCCTGCGGCACCGCGCTGGCGCCGTCCCGGACCGGTGACGTCGACATCCGCTGCCCGAACACCCGGACCTGCCCCGCCCAGCTCCGCGAGCGGATCTTCTATCTGGCCGGCCGGGAGGCGCTGGACATAGAGGTGCTCGGCTTCAAGGCGGTCGGCGCGCTGCTCGACGCGGGAGTGATCACTGACGAGGGCGACCTCTTCCAACTCGACGAGGAGCGGCTGGCCCGGGTGCCGTTCTTCGTCCGCAAGGACGGCACGCTGGGCCGGAACGCGCAGAAGCTGCTGGAGAGTCTCGCCGCCGCGAAGGACCGGCCGCTGGCCCGGGTGCTGGTGGGGCTCTCGATCCGGCACGTCGGCCCGACCGCGGCCGAGGCGCTGGCCCGGGAGTTCGGTTCGGTCGCGGCGATCGAGGCGGCCGGCGAGGCGGAACTGTCGGCGGTGGACGGTGTCGGGCCGACGATCGCGGTCAGCCTGCGGGAGTGGTTCGACGTGGACTGGCACCGCGAGGTGCTGCGCAAGTGGGCCGAGGCGGGCGTACGGATGGCGGAGGAGCGGGTCGAGCAGGGTC
Source organism: Plantactinospora sp. DSM 117369 (assembly GCF_053764795.1). NCBI lineage: Bacteria > Bacillati > Actinomycetota > Actinomycetes > Micromonosporales > Micromonosporaceae > Plantactinospora > Plantactinospora sp. DSM 117369. The sequence continues at coordinate 1,741,808 of NZ_CM132446.1, forward strand.
CGCGCCCGCTGGAGGGGCTGACCGTGGTGGTGACCGGGACACTGTCGGGGTACACCCGGGACCGGGCGGCCGAGGAGGTGCGGATCCGGGGCGGCAAGGTCAGCGGGTCCGTCTCGAAGAAGACCGACTTCGTGGTGGTCGGCGACAACCCGGGCTCCAAGGCGGAGAAGGCGGCCGCGCTCAAGGTGCCTATGCTCGACGAGGCCGGCTTCGCGGCGCTGCTCACGGAGGGGCCGGAGGCGGCGGGTAGGCTCGCAATAAGTGACGATCAGTGATGGGTTAATCAGCTCTCCGTAACAGAATTGTCTGGGCAAGATGCGCCGTATTTCAAGTTAGTCACGACTAGGCCCGATTCGCGTCTGTCGCCCCCCGTGCGGCCCGGGTCAGGGCGTTTCATGGGGGGCACGCCGCGCGGCAGCCGCCGCGCCCAGACCGAGAGGCTCGGGAGGTCACATGGAGGCCGCCGTGCTGCGGAACTCCGTCCCTCCAGATCGGACGGCGCCGTTCTTCGGCTTCGTCTGGGCTGTCGTCGGCCTGGCCGTCGGGGTCTCCGCCGTGTCGCTGCTCGCCCTGCCCGGCGAGCTGTCCCGGCTGCCGCTGGCGTTCTGGCTGATGGCGGCCCTCGCGGTCACCTTCGACGCCCGCCCGTTCAGCCCGCACGCCGAGCGGCGCAGCATGTCCGTCTTCCCGTCGATCTGCTTCACCTTCGCCATCGCCCTGGAGTGGGGGCCGGGGCCGGCCATCGTGGTGCAGGCCGCCGCCGTGCTGGTCTCCGGCTGGCGGATGCGGTACGCGCCGTGGCGCACGATCTTCAACATCGCCCAGTACGCCTGCGCGCTGGCCGCCGCCGACGCGGTCGTCCGGCTCGTGCCCGGCGACGGGTTCGGGTCCACCGGCCGGCTCCGACCGCTCGACGTGCTGGTCGCGGTCGGCGCGGCGGGGGCCTGGCTGACCGTCAACCACGGTCTGGTGGCCAGTGCCGTCCGGCTGCGCTTCGGCGGCCGGTGGTGGACCCGGATCCGGCAGGGGCTCGGCTTCGAGCTGCTCGCCACCGGGTCGCTGCTGCTGCTCGCCCCGGTGCTGGTCGCCGCCGCCCGGACCAGCCCGGCGCTGGTACCGATGATGGTGCTGCCGCTCTACGCGGTCTCCCGGATGGCCCGGCTCTCCGCCGAGCGGGAACAGCTCGCCCGGCAGGACCCGCTGACCGGGCTGGCCAACCGCGAGGCGCTGCTCGCCGAGGTGACCGAGCAGGTGGCAGTGCACGCCGAGCTGGCCGGCAAGCAGGCGCCCGGGGGCCAGCTCGCGCTCCTGCTGCTCGACCTCGACCGGTTCAAGCACGTCAACGACGCCCTCGGGCACGCCGTGGGGGACCGGCTGCTGGTCGAGGTCGCCGCCCGGCTGACCACGGCGGTACGCCCGCCGGACGTGATCGCCCGGCTCGGCGGGGACGAGTTCGCCATCCTGGCCACCCGGCTCGACGGGGTGGCGGACGCCCGGCGGGTGGCCGACCGGGTCGTCGGGGAGCTGACCGACCCGGTGCCGCTGGACGGGCTGCCGCTGGACGTCGGCGGCTCGATCGGGATCGCGCTCTATCCGGAGCACGGCGCCGACTTCGCCACCCTGATGCGGCACGCCGACGTGGCGATGTACGACGCCAAGCACCGGGGCGACCCGGTGGCGGTCTACGCCGCCGAGTCCGACCACAACTCGGCCGAGCGGCTGAGCCTGCTGGCCGACCTGCGCCGGGTGCTCGAGACCGGGGCCGACGACGCCGGTGAGATCACCCTCTACTACCAGCCGCAGATCGCGATCGCCACCGGCGAGGTGGTCGGGGTGGAGGCGCTGCTGCGCTGGCGGCACCCCCGGCGCGGCATGGTCGACCCGGAGGAGCTGATCCGGGTCGCCGAGCAGAGCGCGGTGATGCGGCTGCTGACCCGCCGGGTCGTCGACGACGTGGTGGAGCAGCTCGCGAAGTGGTCCGCGGCCGGACTGGAGCTGCGGGCGGCGGTCAACGTCAGCGTCCGCGACCTGCACACCGGGGAGATCGCCGACCAGATCGCGGAGCGGCTCGCCCAATACGGTGTACCGCCGTCCCGGATCCAGCTGGAGATGACCGAGGGCGCGTTGATGGCCGACCCGCGCCGGGTGCTGGCCACCATCTCCCGGCTGGACCGGATCGGGGTGGCGATCTCGCTCGACGACTTCGGCACCGGTTACTCGTCGATGCAGCACCTGCGGCGGCTGCCGCTGGCCGAGGTGAAGGTCGACCGGTCGTTCGTACTCGGGATGGTGGCCGACGCCGACGACGCGGCGATCGTCCGGTCGGTGATCGAGCTGGCCGGTGCCCTGGGACTGCGGGTCGTCGCCGAGGGGGTGGAGGACGAGCGCACCTGGCGGCTGCTGCACGAGGCCGGCTGCGAGGCGGCGCAGGGCTGGTTCTTCGCCCGGCCGATGCCGGCGGAGGACCTGGTCACCTGGCTCGCGCGGTACCGGCCGATCAGCCCCGCCGCCCGGCTCGGCGCCGGCGGCTCCGGTCCGGTCGGCGCGGAGCGGCCCGGCTCCGGTGGCCGGACCGAGCGGAACGGCGGCCCGGGTGAACAGGACGGCGACCGGGCGGCGCAGAGCGCCGATCCGGCGGCAACGCGGACCACGGACTCGGCGGCAACGCGGAACGGCGACCCGACGACAACCCGGAACGGCGACGGCGCGGCGCAGTTCGGCGAGCGGCCCGGGCCGCCGGACCGGCCCGCCGGGGTGGACGATCCGACGACCGAGCTGGACGTGCTGGCCGCCCCGGTCGATCCGGCCGCGCCGGTGACGAGGCCCGGCGGACCGGCGAAGGCCGAGGCGGCGGCCCGGCTGCATCCGAGCGTGGAGTGAACGCCGGCTCTCGCCCGCCGCCCGCCGGTCCGGTCCGTTCGGGGTCGGATCGCTCAAGCCGGATCGTTCGGGGCCGGATTGCTCGGGCCGGATTGCTCGGGCTGGTCGGTGCCGCGGGGGAGTCGGGGGCGGCGGCGCTCGGGGTGACAAATAGACTCGCTCAGGTCACGGCGCGCGTGCCACGCTGCGCCGGGAAAGTCGACGGCGGAAGCCGCGTAGACGTCAAGGCATGAAGGGGGCACCGATGTCCGCCATCTCCCGCGAGGAGGTCGCGCACCTGGCGCGACTGTCGCGGCTCGCCGTCACCGAGGAGGAGCTGGACACCTTCGCCGGCCAGCTCGACGTGATCCTCCAGGCCGTCGCGCGGGTCGGCGAGGTGGCCGCCGCCGACATCCCGCCGACCTCGCACTCGGTGCCGCTGACCAACGTGCTCCGCGACGACGTGGTGGTGCCCGGGCTGACCCGGGCGGAGGCGCTCTCCGGGGCACCGGACAGCGAGGAGGACCGGTTCCGGGTGCCGCGCATCCTGGACGAGGACGAGCCGCCCAGCCCGCGCGGTGAGGGCCCGGCGGAAGGGAAGGCGTGACCACCATGGCTGACGTGACCAGGATGACCGCGACCGAGATCGCGGCCCTCATCGCCGGCGGCGAGGTGTCCGCGGTCGAGGTGACCCAGGCGCACCTGGACCGGATCGCCGCGGTCGACGACCGGGTGCACGCCTTCCTGCACGTCGATGGCGACGGTGCGCTGGAGGCGGCCCGCGCGGTCGACGCGAAGCGGGCCGCCGGGGAGGAGCTGGGCCCGCTGGCCGGGGTGCCGGTGGCGGTCAAGGACGTGCTCACCACCAAGGGCGTACCGACCACGGTCGGGTCGAAGATCCTCCAGGGGTGGCGCCCGCCGTACGACTCGACGATCGTGCGCCGGCTGCGCGCCGCCGGCACGGTGATGCTGGGCAAGACCAACATGGACGAGTTCGCGATGGGCTCGTCGACCGAATACTCGGCGTACGGGCCGACGGGCAACCCGTGGGACCTGGGCCGGATCCCGGGCGGCTCCGGCGGGGGCAGCTCGGCCGCGCTGGCCGCGTACGAGGCGCCGCTGGCGATCGGCTCGGACACCGGTGGCTCGATCCGGCAGCCGGGGGCGGTGACCGGCACCGTCGGGGCGAAGCCGACCTACGGCGGGACCTCCCGGTACGGCCTGGTCGCCTTCTCGTCGTCGCTGGACACCCCCGGTCCGTGTGCGCGTACCGTCCTGGACGCGGCGCTGCTGCACGAGGCGATCGGCGGGCACGACTGGCGGGACTCCACCTCGATTCCGGCGCCGGTGCCGGACGTGGTCGCCGCCGCCCGGGCCGGCGCCACCGGCGACCTGACCGGGGTGCGGCTGGGGCTGGTCACCGAGTTCTCCGGCGAGGGTGCCGAGCCGGGCGTGATGGCCGCGTTCCGGGACGCCGTCGACGCGCTGACCAAGCTCGGCGCCGAGATCGTCGAGGTCTCCTGCCCGCACTTCCAGTACGCGCTGCCGGCCTACTACCTGATCGCGCCGAGCGAGTGCTCGTCCAACCTGGCCCGCTTCGACGGGGTGCGGTTCGGGCTGCGGGTCGGTGACGACGGCGTGCACTCGCTGGAGGAGGTCATGTCGCTGACCCGGGACGCCGGCTTCGGCCCCGAGGTCAAGCGGCGGATCATGCTCGGCACGTACGCGCTCTCCTCCGGCTACTACGACGCCTACTACGGGCAGGCGCAGAAGGTGCGTACCCTGATCACCCGCGACTTCACCGCCGCGTTCGAGCAGGCCGACGTGCTGATCTCCCCGACGACGCCGTTCGTGGCGTTCCCGTTCGGCTCGCGCACCTCGGACCCGTACCAGATGTACCTGGCCGACCTCTTCACCATCCCGACCAACCTCTACGGCGGGCCGGGCATCTCGGTGCCGTGCGGGCTCTCCGAGGGGCTGCCGGTGGGCTTGCAGATCATGGCGCCGACGATGGCGGACGACCGGATGTACCGGGTCGGCGCCGCGCTGGAGTCGGTGATCGGCACCCTCACCCCGCCGGAGCTCTAACACAGCGGCGCAGCGAAACCGGCCATTCGGCGAGGGAGGGAGATCGATACCGCTCGGCTCCACCGGCCCGGCCCAGACCGCCGAGACCTACCCGGTCCCGGCGCTGATGATGGCCTGGGGGCGCGGCTGGGCGGTCTCCCGGGGGACGTCCGCGCCGGTCGAGGTGCCCGGCGGCTTCCGGGTCGACGTCGGCCTGCCGGGCCATCGGGTACGCCACGTCCTGCACACCTACGACGCCGACGCGCTCGGCCGGCTCGGTCGGGAACTGACCGCCCCGGGCACCTGGATCAAGGTGAGTGGGGATCCGGCCGAGTTCTGGGCCGCCCTGCCCGACGGGTGGGCGATGGGCACCGCCGGATACCTGATGAGCGTGCGGTTCCGCGCGGAGCCGGTCCGGCCGCCGGCGCCGTACACCGTCCAGGTCGATACCGAGCCCGGCGGCGCGGTGGTCGTCGCGACGGTGCGGGACGGTGCCGGCGGCAGGGCGCGTGGGGGCGGCTGGCGCCGGCCGGGGAGTTCGGCATCGTCGACAAGGTCGAGACCGAGCCGGCACACCGGCGACGCGGGCTGGGCAGTGTGCTGGTGCGTACCCTCGCCGCGCGGGCGGCGGCGGGCGGGCTGCGTACCGGAATCCTGGTCGCCACCGACGACGGACGGGCCCTCTACCGCACCCTCGGCTGGGTCGTCCGCTCCGACGTGCCCGCGGCGTACCGCCCCGAGGCTCACCCCGGATAGGGGTTGTCGAGGCGCCCGCTGCGCAGGGTGCTCGCCCACCAGGTCAGCTCGTCGAGGGTCGTGTCGGCGGCCTGCCGGGTGGGCGCGTCCACGGTGAGCACACCGTCGCGGCCGACGAGACTCCAGGGTGCGGTGAGCGCGACGCAGTTGCGGGTGGTGGCGGCGTACAGTTCGGCGAAGACCAGGCGCAACTGTTCGGCGGCCCGGATACCGCCGGATCCGGCGCCGTAGGAGACCAGGGCGACGGGCTTGAACATCCACTCGCGGTAGTGCCAGTCGATCGCGTTCTTCAACGCGGCCGGAAAGCTGTGGTTGTATTCCGGGGTCACCACCACGAAGCCGTCTGCCGAGGCCAGCCGGCCGGAGATCGGGCTGTTCGGGTTGCCGCCGGGCGGGGTGCCATCCAGCGGCAGGGCGACCTCGGCGAGGTCGACGAGGTCGACGGCGAGCCCCTCGCGCTGCCGGGCCGTCTCGGCGAACCAGTCGGCGACGATCCGGCCGACCCGGGGTCTGCGGACGCTGCCGACGATCACGGCGAGGGAGAGTTCCGGGGCGGGGACGGTGCGGGAGCGTTTCGGCTCGGTCATGCGGTCGACGCTAGAACCGCAACGAATGTTGAGGTCAAGCCACCCGGGTCTCGCAGGCGTCGCGAGCGCCGCCGCCGTTGCGGACGTGCGCCCGGGGATGCCGGTCGGGCTGGCCATAATCGAACGCATGCCGGACCGGGGACCGCCGCCGCAGCGGCCGGCACAGGACACCGTGACGCTGTGGCGGCCGACCGGACAGGCCGAACTGGACCTGGTGGCAGCCTCGGGTTGGCGGGCCGGCCCGGCGTCCAGTCGTGTCCAACCAGGTCCAGGATGCCCGGCGACACCGCTGGACATCGATGACCCTCTTCCTCAGTAGCCGCGCCGGCGGGGGTCCGGCGCAGGCGTCTATCGAGGAGGAGCCAATCCATGAAAGTCCTAGCAAAGCGGGCCACCTGGGCAACATCGGTGGCGATCGCGCTGGTGACGGCAGCGGTACCCGCGCTGGCGCTGAGCCAGCCGGCGAGCGCCGCACCCGCACCGGGCCTGGACCCGGGCGCGACCGCCGAGGCGTGGGCGGCCGGTCGGGCCGCGTACGGGTCAGGCGTCACCGAGCACCAGGCGATCGTGGCGTACTGGACGCCGGAGCGGATGCGGGCGGCGCAGCCGGTCGAGGAGTCACCCGCCTTCCAGCAGGCGGTCAAGCGGTACGTCGACAGTGGACAGGCCACCCGACAGGCGGTCGACCGGGGCGCCCGGCTGACGATCCCGCCGACCGCCGGTGAGCTGGGTACCCCGAACAGCGGTCCGGTGCCGGCGGCGTTGAACCCGAACTTCGCCTCCAACCACCCGACCGCGCGCACCAGTGGCAAGGTCTTCTTCACCCTGGCCACCGGCAACTTCGTCTGCTCCGGCACGGTGGTCAACTCCGAGGGTGAGGACACCGTCTGGACCGCCGGGCACTGCACCCACCCCGGCGGTCCGGGGGGCGCGCTGGCCACCAACTGGGCCTTCGTGCCCGCGTTCGACGACGACCTCGCCAATCCCCGGCCGTTCGGCACCTGGACCGCGTCCCGGCTGTTCCCGGCGCCGGGCTGGACCGCCAGCTCCAACTTCAACGAGGACATGGCGGTGGCGGTCATGAACACGCTCAACGGCCAGCACATCGTCGCCCGGCTCGGCGGCCAGGGCCTGGACGTGAACCGGGGCCTGAACGTCCCGATCAACGCCTTCGGCTACCCGCAGGAGGCACCCTTTGACGGCGGCAACCTGATGCGCTGCTCCGGCACCTCGCAGCCGGAGTCCGCCGGCGCCACCCAGACCATCCGGATCCCCTGCGACATGACCCGGGGCTCCAGCGGCGGCGGCTGGCTGCTCAACTGGGACGGCAACTTCGGCTTCCTGTACGGCGTCAACAGCCGGATCGACCGGATCGTCAACCCGACGATCATGATCTCGCCGTTCTTCGACAACACCGCGCTGAACCTCTACAACCAGACCAGGAACCTCTGATCGTTCGACAGGTCGCCGTCTGAGCGGCGCTGTCCGGGGTGGGCCGGTGGACCGGCCGCCCCGGGCAGCGCCGCGCTATCGGGCCATCACCGGCTGCCGCTGGTTCCGGCCGAGGAACTCCCGGATGTGGCCGGCGATCTCGTCGAGGTGGGTCTCCAGCGCGAAGTGGCCGGTGTCGAGCAGGTGGATCTCGGCGTCCGGCAGGTCCCGCTGGAAGGCGCGGGCACCCTCCGGGCCGAAGATCGGGTCGTTGGCGCCCCAGACCGCGAGCAGCGGCACTTGGGTCTGCCGGAAGCACTCCTGGGCCCGTGGATAGACGTCGAGGTTCGTCTGGTAGTCCCGGATGAGCTGGAGTTGGTTGTCGTGGTTGCCGGGCCGGCCGAGTACCTCCATCGCGTGGTGCCAGGCGTCCGGGCTGACCAGGCTGACGTCCGGCACCCCGGTCTCGTACTGCGCCCGGACCTCCTGCTCGGTGAAGGCCCGCCGGGCGGCGGCCTCGTTCTCCGGTCCGGGATCCTGTGCGTACGCGAAGAGCGGCTTCCAGAACTTCTCGACGAACCCCTCCTGGTACGCGTTCCCGCTCTGGCTGATGATCGCCGAGATGCTCTCCGGCCGGCGCAGCAGCAGCCGCAGCGCTATCGGCGCACCGTAGTCCTGCATGTAGACGGCGTACCGGCGGATGTCGAGCTGGTCCAGCAGCCTCACGGTCACGTCGGTGAGCGCGTCGAAGGTGTACGGGAAGTCGCCCAGCGGAGGGGCGGAGGAGTAGCCGAACCCGATGTGGTCCGGCGCCACCAGGTGGTAGTCGTCGACCAGCGCCGGGATCAGGTTCCGGAACATGTGCGAACTGGTCGGGAAGCCGTGCAACAGGACCAGCGGAGGGGCGTCCGGCGGGCCGGCCTCGCGGTAGAAGACGTCCAGGCCGTCGACCGTCGCGGTCCGGTGGTGCACTCCGCCGATCATCGTTCCTCCTGGATCGCCCCGTCCAATTTGCCCCTTTCCCCCCATACTGCCCGCAGCCCTACCTCCTCCGAGCGGGTATCGACGCTGGCGGACGTACCCGATCCGGTCCCGGAACGGCGGGGCCGGCACGCCGACAGCGGCCGACCCCGACGGACCTGGCGGGTCAGGGCTGGAGGAACCACGGACTGGTGTACGCGACACCCCAGTCGTTGCACGGGTGGTTCGCCGGCCCCGGGCTGGCGTTCGGCTGGGTCGGGTCGGAGATCCGCAGCACCACCCAGTGCCCGTCGGTGATGTCCAGCGGCACGGTGAAGCTGGTGACCCGACCGGCCTCGATCTCCACCACCTCGGGCACCACCGGCGCGTCGCTGCCCGGCCGGAGCACCTGGATCCGCAGCGGCCTGCCCACCCAGTCCGGCCCCCGGTCGAGGTCCACCGAGAAGGTCACGTCGCCCCGGGTCAGCGGCAGCACCGCGCCCATCCGGACCCCGTTCGCGGTCGCGTCGAGCCGCAGTCCGGAGACCCGGGTGGCGAAGAACCGGCGGGCCCGCATCGCGGCCAGCACCTCCTGCCGGGTGTTCTGGGTGACCCAGAGCCCGGTCCGGCCCTTGCCCTCCGGGAATCCCCAGTTGGTGCCGTGCTCGTCGGAGACCCCGGTGAGACCGGGCCGCCAGCCGGCGTTCAGGCAGGCGACCAGCGGAGAGGTCTGGCCGCTGCCCCAGCCGTCGAAGAGGTAGTCGTCGCCCCGGTTGAACATCTCCAGCCCGATCATCGGCTCGCGGACCCCGGCGACGTACCGGAAGTTGTCGAACCGGCCCACCTCGCGCCCCGGGTGGTTGAACCCGGCCACCCCGCCGGAACTGCCGATCCAGTCGTAGAGCCGGCTCATGCTCGACGACTGGAGCAGGTCGGTGTAGTTGCCGGTGAACCAGACGTTGACGTGCCCGAGCAGCGGGTGCGACCACTCGAAGCCCCGGATCGCGGTGTACTGGCCGGGGTCGTCGGCGGCGTCGGCCAGTTGACCCGTGCGGTCCCACTCCGACCGGGACAGCCCCTCGATCGAGAAGAGGGTGCTGTGGTCGGTGAGCGCGGCGACGTCCAGGCCGGCCTCGCGCATCGAGGCTAAGGCCAGCGCCGGATCACCGTCGCCGTCGGACATCAGGGTGTGGTTGTGCAGGTCGGCGTGGACCAGCGTGGTGCCCTGGGTGATCAGGGAGGCTCGCGAGGCGCCGGTGCCCGCCGCCTGGTTCGGCCCGGCCGCCCGGTAGGTGGTGACGGCGTGCGCGGTGCCAGGAGCGGCGGCGAGGGTGAGCAGCCCGCCGACGGCCGCGATCAGCGTACGCCGGCTGGTACCGGTCGGGGTGTGTCCGGTCTCCGCATGGGTGTGAGTCATGCCGGACAGTGCATACCGTGGCCGGCAACTCGGCGGTAGCCGCAGTTGGCCGGACGGTTAAGTCTGTCGATCGCTCAGTGGACCCGGGTAGGTGACGTGGAACCGCGGAGGTGACCGGTCACCGGCCCTCGGGGAGTTCCTGGGCGGCGAGGAGCCGGGCACCGTCGAGTACCAGCGGTTGCCAGCCGGCCGCCCCGGTACGCCCGTGTTTCGGGTCGATCCCGGTGAAGGTCCGGCCGCCGACGCGGACCCGGACGTGCCGGGCGCTCCAGTCGGCGCTGGCGCGCTGGCGTACCCGGCCGGGGCACCGCCAGGTGCGGTCGGCGAAGCGTACGACCTGGGAGTGCCCGTGCACCTGGCCGAACGGCACGAACCCGCCACCGGCGTAGAACTCCAGCCACGGCTCGTGCAGCTCCCAGCCCGCTTCGGCCCAGAACGGCCCGGCCGCCCGGTCCACGCCGAACTCCCCGCCCCGGAACAGCAGCGGCTCCGGGCGTCCGTCGAGCAGCCGGGCCGCGAGCGCGGCGCTCGGCGGCTCCGCAAGCTCCCGCCAGGCGCCGACCGTCAACCCGGCGTGACAGACCAGCAGGTCCTCCGAGTCCGCCGTCCGGACCGCGACCGCGACCCGCAGCCGGCCCGCCGCCCACCAGGAGCGGAGCAGGTCGGCGTCGGCGTCGGCGAGCCGGTCCGGCCAGAACGGCGTCCCGCCGGGCAGGTACTGCGCCTCGTGGTTGCCGGCGAGCTGGATCCACCGGTCCGGCTGATGGTCGAGATACCAGCGGACGATCTCCAACACCGCGCTGCTGTCCGGGCCACGGTCGACGAGATCGCCGACCTGTACCACCGTGACGTCTCGGGCAGGCCGGGCCGGTCGGCGTCCGCGCCGAGTGCGTGCAGGGCGCCGCGTAGCTGGTCGGGGTGGCCACCGACGTCACCGATCAGCGCTATCCGGGCCATCGCCGCTCCTCGGTCGGACGGATCTACCCGCAGCGAGCCTATCTCGGCGGAGGATCTTGCGGTCCCGGCCGGGACCACGGTGGACGGTCGCCGGGTCCGGCCCGGGCGGCTCCGACCACGCCCGGTGTCGGGCCGGCGCCAGCGTGTGCCGGTCGGCCGGAAGCCGCCCAAATTGTTGCCCTGATCAGCCGTAGGCGGTCCAATGACACCGAAGTGATCTATTAGGGTGCCTTGTCATGACTGGTGGTTCAGGTGACGGGTTCACGGTAGACCCGACAGCACTGGAGACCTTCTCCAAGACCAGCTACGGCCGGGCGGACGACTTCGACGAGATCCGTGGCCGGCTCCGGGAGGGCGCCGTCGGGCGTTCCTCCTTCGGCATCATGCCCGCCTCGTTCACCCTCTACGACCAGTACGAGTCCTGCCTCGACGAGTGCCTCCAGGCCCTGGCGGACGGGGTCGAGGTGATGGAGGTGATCGCCGACGCGGTCACCGCCGAGCGGGACTCGTACCTGAACAGCGACGCCGCCGCGCAGGCCCGGTTCGGCGGCTGACCAGGCACGGCCGCGTCGCCACGGCCGCGCGGCACACCGAAGACCACGAAGGGGGAGGGCACAGTGTCGACCGTCGCGCTCGAACGCAGCAAAACCTATTTCGAGCAGTTCGTCGGCTCCGTACCGGAGCCGCTCCAGGGTTTCACCCGGACCGTGCTGTCGCCGTTCGAGCAGCTCCTCGAACAGGTGGCCGGCGATCCTGACGACCTGATGCGGGGTGCGGAACGCTGCCTCGCCGCGTCGAACGACGTGCTCGGCATCGCGGCCCAGCAGCAGACCGACCGGGCCCAGCTCCAGCCGCCGGCCTGGGGCGGCAGCGCCCAGGAGGCGTTCCAGACCGGGCTGACCAACGTCGAGGAGACCATCCGGCAGCTCGCCGAGGGACTGAACGCGGCCAAGGAGGTCCTGATCGAGGCCGCAAACGCGGCCGTCGACGCGTTCAACCTGCTCTGCGAGCTGATCTTCGAGTTCCTGACCGCCTTCCTGATCGAGGCGATCATCGCCGCCGCCGCGGCGTTCTTCAGCTTCGGCGCGTCGATCGCCGCGTTCGTCGTACGCTGGCTGGCCCGGCTGGCGCTGACGCTGGGCCGGGGCGCCCGGATCGTCAGCAAGCTGGTCCGGGTCCTGGTGAAGCTGGCCCGCAAGCTGGACGACGTCAAGGCGCTGCTCACCCGCTACCGCCAGCGGGTGATGGAACTGCGCAAGCTGAAGAAGGAATACGCCGTGTGGAGGCAGCAGGGCCGTACCGCGCAGGGGCGGGCGATCCTGGCGGAGCACAGTCTCAAGGTCGGCGTGCCCCGGTTCGTCTTCAACCAGATCTCGCCGGTCAACCTGAGCGGGAAGGGCGGTGCGGTGCTGGACACCGCCGTCGGCATGCACGACATCTCGGACGGGACGAAGGATCGCAACTACGCGACCGACGGCACCTACCGGGAGGACATCGGCCCGTATGCGAAGAGCGCGCAGGATCTGATCGACTCGGTGGGCTGACCGGTCGCCCGGCGGACGGTGGCGCGTACCGAAGCGGACGAGGGTAGGAGAGGACGACGTGGCGGAATATCCCGCACTGGATCGGCTGGAGCAGCTCGCGAACAGCCTGGACGGCCTGCAGTTTCAGATGAACCGGCGGATCGAGGAGCTCCAGGCACAGCCGGTCGAGCTGGAGAGCGAGAGCGGTGCCGTACGGGTGGCGGTCGACCACGGCGGCCGGGTGGACCGGGTCGAGATAACCTCCCGGGGCATGCGGTACAGCCCGGACCAGCTCGGCGCGGAGATCACCGGCACCATCCGGCGGGCGCAGCGGGAGGCGACCCGCCGGTTGCAGGACTCCATGCGGGAGGTGCTGGGCAACGCCGCCGACGACTATCCGCTGGGCTGAGCCGTGCCCACCGACTACCGCCATCTCTACGCCGACGCGGTCGCGACCAAGCTCGAACCGGGCGAGGCGATCCTCGCGCTCACCGAGGCGAAGCGTCCGCACGGGCTGGCCCCGGACCCGCCGCCCCGACCGCCGGACCCTGCCCCGGGCGACGGGACGGCGGTGGCCGGGATGGGGTTGGCCAACGTGGCGCTCAGCGGCGTCGAGGCGATCGACAACATCGGCGGCGGGGGTCCGACCGACTGGTTGATCCGGCTCCTCTTCGGCCGTGCCGCACGCGGCCGGCTCGACTCGGTCGCCGCCGACTACGTCCGGGCGGTACCCACCGACGCGAAGCTGCTGGCGGTGGTCACCGACCAGCGGCTCGTGGTGTTCCGGATCGGCCGGTCCACCGAGGTGCGCCCGTTCGGGGAGCGGCGTAAACCCGTGGTGGCGGCGAAGCTGAAGCCCCTCTGGTCGGTGCGGCGGGCGGAGGTGACCGGGGCGCGTCGACGCTGGCACCGGCTGCACGGCGCCCGGCTCCGGGTGACCTTCCGGGACGGCTCCTGGCTGGAGCTGACCGGCCCGCTCTGCATGGGTCGGCAGCGGGCCGGCGAGCTGCGCGACGCGCTCGGCGGTTGAGCCCGACGATGCCGAGGAGTTCGCCGCTGGACGGCTGGCGTAGGGCGTTCGTGGCCGAGGCCCGGCGGTACGGGGTGCCCGGCGCGGAGATCCGCGCCGCGCTGGCCGAGGTCGAGACGTACTGCGCCGATCCGGGGGCGGATCCGACCGAGGCGTTCGGCGAGCCGACCGAGTATGCCGCAGCGCTCGCCCGCGGGCTCCGCGCGGCGCACCCGGATCCGGACGGCCGGCGGAGATCGCCCTGGCTGGGCGCGTTCGTCGCCGCCAGCACCCTGGTCGGGGTGATGGCGCTGCTCGCCGGGGTGGAGGCGGTGACCGGGTACGGGACCGCCGAGGTCACCGTCGGCCAGCTCGTCTCGGCACTCGCCGGGGTGGCCGGAATCGTCCTCGTCGTCGCGCTGCTGTTCCGGCCGGATGCGGCGTACCGGCCGACTCCGGACTGGCGATTCGGCCTGGTCGGGGCCGCCTCGATCGCTGTGACGACGGTACCGGTGCTGGCCTGGCCACAGGTGGCCGCCCGGCTGCCCGGCTGGTTGCTGCTCGGGGCCGGCGTACTGCTGCTGGTGGCCGCCTGCTGGCCGCTCGCCTCCGGCCGGCTCCTCGCCGACCGGCCGGTCGGGGCGACCCCGGGAGCTGCGGCGCCCGGCCCGAACTGGCGTACCCGGATCGTCCGCTGGGGCCTGCCGGTCGCGCTGCTCTGCGTGCTGGTCGTCGCCGTCCTGCTCGACGGTGGCGTCACCTCCTGACCCCGGCCGGTCCGTCGAGCCGAACCCGGTGGGTCCCGTCGAGCCGAACCCGGCTAGCCGGTTGGGCGGGCCGAGCGGGCGCACAGCCGGGGCAGCTCGACAGTCTCCGCCGGAGGCATGCCTGCTCCGTCCGAGGCATACCTGCCCAATCCGGGGCGTGCCGGCCGAGCGTCCGTCGCGGCACGTCCGGTACTCCGTCCGGTGTATGTGCTGCTCCACCCGCGCAGTCGCGGGTGTCGGCCGTAGGCTGACGCGCCGCCGGCCCGTGCTGCCTAGCGTCGATGCCGTCGACCTCGCGAAAGCGTGAGGCAGGCTTGCCGAAGGAGGAGGCCAGGATGACAACGACGGTCCCGCGATCACCGGACCCGGCCGGAGTGGCGGTCGAGGACGACCACGCCGTGCCGGCGCGCGACGAGCATCGGGCCGGCGGCCTCGCCGGCCGGCGCCGTCCCGCCTGGAACAACCTGAGCCTGGTCTCCCTGACCCTGCTGGGAGTGCTGGTCGGCACCGCCGTCGCCGGGGCGCCGATCACCTACGAGGGCACCCTGCCGTTGGCCACCTGGCTCGCCCTCCTTCTGCTGCTGCGCCGCCGCTGGCCGGTGGCGGTACTGCTGGCCAGCCTGGCGGCCGTCACCGCGTTCCGGGTCGCCGAGCTGACCGAGGCCGGCTGGGTCTGGCCGGCGTCGGTGATCTTCTTCCTGCTGGCGGCCGACGACACACCTCGGCGCCACGGCCTGCGCTGGGCGGTCGGGGCCGGGCTGTTCCAACTGACCTTCGCGGTGACCTGGCAATGGACGACCGAGGGTCAGGACGTGCAGCGGGCGATCGGCGAGGTCGGTGGGGAGGCGCTCGGCCTGGCCCTGACCATCGCGGTCGCGGTCGCGTTCCGGAACTGGCTGCGCTGGCGCGCCGAACTGGCCGCCGGGCTGGCCCACGCCGAACAGGAGCGACGGCTGGAGGCGGATCGCCGGGCCGCGGAGGAGCGGTTGCAGATCGCCCGTGAGCTGCACGACGTGGTGGCGCACACGCTGACCGTGGTGGGCGTGCAGTTGCGGGTGGTGGACGAGGCGCTGGACGACTCCACCGACGAGGCGCGGGCCGCGCTGCGTACCGCCCAGGAAGTCCGGGCCAGGGCGGTGGGCGACCTGCGGTCGCTGATCGACGTGCTGCGTGCCCCGGGCGACCGGCCGGACGCGGACAGCGTCCCGGCCCCGCAGGCCGACCTGGGCGGCCTGGCCGAACTCACCGCCCGCACCCGGGCCAGCGGCCTGGAGGTGGCACTCGACGTCACCGGCGATCCCGGCACGGCTCCTGCCCCGGTGGCGCTGGCCTGCTACCGGGTGATCCAGGAAGCCCTGACCAACACGGTGAAGCACGCGGGCGCGCGGCGGGCGACGGTACGGTTGGTGATCACCCCCGAATCGGTGCTGGTGGAGGTGGTCGACGACGGCAGCCGCCCCGGCACGGCGGCGGTGCCGGGGCACGGCATCAACGGGATGCGGGAACGGGTCGCCGCGCTCGGTGGCAGCTTCACCGCCGGACCGGCCGACGGTGGCGGCTACGCGGTGCGCGCCACGATTCCGGTGGCAGGCTTCCGACCATGACGATCAGCGTGCTGCTCGCCGACGACCAGGCCCTGGTGCGGGCCGGATTCCGCAGCCTGCTGAGCCGGGGCCGGGACATCGAGGTGGTCGGCGAGGCGGCCAGTGGCGACGAGGCGGTCCGGCAGGCCCGTACCCTGCGCCCGGACGTCGTGCTGATGGACATCCGGATGCCGGGCCTGGACGGCCTCGCCGCCACCGAGCGGATCGTGACCGACCCGGAGATGTCCGGCTGCCGCGTCATCATCCTGACCACCTTCGAGACCGACGAGTACGTCTTCGCCGCCCTGCGGGCCGGAGCCAGTGGATTCCTCACCAAGGAGATCGAGCCGGCCCAGCTCCGCCAGGCGGTCGGGATCGTCGCCGCCGGCGAGGCGCTGCTCTCGCCGAGCGTCACCCGCCGGGTCATCGAGCAGTTCGCGCACCGTCCGGTGGCGGCCACCGACACCGGGGCGCGGCTGGCGGTGCTCACCGAACGGGAGCGCGAGGTGCTCCGGCTGGTCGCCACCGGGCTGTCCAACGAGCAGATCGCCGGCCGCCTCTTCATCAGCCCGCTGACCGCCAAGACCCACATCACCCGGGCGATCGCCAAGCTCGGCGTCCGGGACAGGGTCCAGTTGGTGATCGTGGCGTACGAGACCGGCCTGGTCCGCCCCGGTACTCCGGCCGAGCCACCGGGCTGAATCGGGCGCCCGCCGGCTCGGCGGCGAAACCCGGGCGAGCCCGGGTCGGGCCAACGATTAGGCTTGCAGGGTTCTGTCCGGATGCCGCCGGGGGGCCGGCTGCCGCCCGAGAGCTGGAGTCTAGATGAGCACGACCGTCCTGCCCTCGTACGACGACGTCGTCGAGCGCTACGCCCCGGTGATCGGCCTGGAGACCCACGTCGAGCTGGGCACGAAGACCAAGATGTTCTGCGGCTGCCCGACCGACTTCGGCGGCGAGCCGAACACCCGGGTCTGCCCGGTCTGCCTCGGGCTGCCCGGCTCGCTGCCGGTGGCCAACAAGGCGGCGATCGAGGCGACCATCCGGATCGGTCTCGCGCTGAACTGCTCGATCGCGCCGTGGAGCCGGTTCGCCCGGAAGAACTACTTCTACCCGGACATGCCGAAGAACTACCAGATCAGCCAGTACGACGAGCCGCTCTGCGTGGACGGCTGGCTCGACGTGGAGGTGGACGGGGAGACGGTGCGGATCGGCATCGAACGGGTGCACCTGGAGGAGGACACCGGCAAGACCCTGCACGTCGGTGGCGCCACCGGGCGGATCCACGGCGCGACCGAGTCGCTGGTCGACTACAACCGGGCCGGCATCCCGCTGGTCGAGATCGTCACCAAGCCGATCCCCGGTACCGGCGCCAAGGCCCCGATCGTGGCCCGGGCGTACGTCACCGAGCTGCGGGACGTGATCCGCTCGCTGGGCGTCTCCGACGTCCGGATGGAGGAGGGCTCGCTGCGCTGTGACGTGAACACGTCGCTGTCGCCGGCCGGCTCGGCGGAGTGGGGCACCCGCACCGAGACGAAGAACGTCAACTCGCTGCGCTCGGTCGAGCGGGCGGTCCGCTCGGAGATGCTGCGCCAGGCGGCCGTACTCGACTCCGGCGGCCGGATCGTGCAGGAGACCCGGCACTTCCACGAGGACACCGGGGATACCACGTCGGGCCGGTCCAAGGAGACCGCCACCGACTACCGCTACTTCCCCGAGCCGGACCTGGTGCCGCTGGCCCCGGATCCGGCCTGGGTCGCCGAGCTGAAGGCGGCGCTGCCGGAGCTGCCCCGGGTGCACCGGCGGCGGTTGCAGCAGGAGTGGGGGCTGAACGACCACGACATGCAGTCGGTGCTGAACGCCGGTGCGGTCGAGCTGATCGAGCAGACCGTGGCCGCCGGCACCACCCCGGCCGGCGCCCGGAAGTGGTGGCTCGGCGAACTGTCCCGGCGGGCCAACGAGGCCGGTGTCGAGCTGGCCGCCGTGGGCGCCACCCCGGCCCAGGTGGCCGAGCTGCAGAAGCTGGTCGACGCGGGCAAGCTCAACGACAAGCTGGCCCGTACCGTGCTGGAGGGCGTGGTGGCCGGCGAGGGCTCGCCGAGCGAGATCATGGCCGCGCGGGGTCTGGAGGTGGTCTCCGACACCGGGGCGCTGACCGCGGCCGTGGACGAGGCGATCGCCGCCAACCCGGACATCGCGGCCAAGGTGCGGGACGGCAAGGTCGCCGCGGCCGGAGCCCTGGTCGGGGCCGTCATGAAGAGCACCCGGGGGGCGGACGCCAAGACCGTCCGCTCGCTGATCCTGTCCCGGCTCGGCGT
Organism: Plantactinospora sp. DSM 117369; assembly: GCF_053764795.1. NCBI lineage: Bacteria > Bacillati > Actinomycetota > Actinomycetes > Micromonosporales > Micromonosporaceae > Plantactinospora > Plantactinospora sp. DSM 117369. The sequence continues at coordinate 1,760,042 of NZ_CM132446.1, forward strand.
CGAGGGCTGACCGTTCCGTTCCGGGAGGGGCTCCGGCGGCGGCGTCAGCCGGTGGGGGTCGGGTCCGGCGGCGGCGCACCGGCCGGCGGGACCGGGCTGGCCGGAGTGGGCGTACCGGGGGTCGGGGTGGCCGGGACCGGTGGCTCCGCGACCACGTGCCGTTCCAGGTTGACCTGCGCCTCGCCGGTGCCACCGAGCAGGATGTCGTCGTACGCCTGGAGCGCCCGCTGCTGGTCGAAGTAGAGCACCGACATCGCCAGCGGGGTCGGCTTGTCGCCCTCCAGGCCGCGCAGCCCCGCCCCGCCGGTGGAACCCTGCACCTGGAGCTGGGTCGGCATCGCGTCCGGCACCCGCGGCAGTTCGCGTACCTCGCGGTTGTGGGTGTGCCCGGCCAGCACCAGCGGTACGACGCCGGAGAGCGCGTCGGCCGACGCCGGATCGTGCACCAGGGCGATGTCGACCGGCTTGCCGGAGGCCCGGATCGTCGAGGCGAGCTTCTCGCCGGTCCCGGTCACCTGGTCGACCGTCTGCGGCAGACTGCCGGACCCGGCCGGCGAGGTCTCCTTGTCCGGGGTGAACCGGGGGTCCCCGATACCGGCGATGGTCAACCCGCCGACGTTGACGATCGAGTTGTCCAGCACGATCGCGTTCGGCTGCCGGCCGACGGCGGCGGCGGTGGCCGGCGAGTCGTGGTTGCCCCGGATGAAGACGTACGGGACCTTCAGCAGGCCGATGGAGCCGACGAAGGACGCCTCCGGCTCACTGCCCCAGTCGGTGATGTCCCCGGTGTCGATCACCATGTCGATCTTGAACTGCTCCACCACGGTCCGGACCACCTGCCAGGCGGTCGGATTCAGGTGCAGGTCCGAGACGTGCAGCACCCGTACGGTGCCCTGCTCCTGGTCGAAGACCGGCAGGGTGGAGACGGTGGTGTAGAGCTGGCTGACGTTGCCGACCATCCGCTGGAGCTGGTCGGCGTACCGGCCGTAGTCGTTGGCGATCCGCCGGGCGTCACCGACGATCGCCGGGGCGTTGACCAGCAACCCCTCGTACCGGGGCTCCTCGATCGAGTCCGGCCGGAAGGTCAGCGCGGCGATGCCCAGGCTGCCGCCGGTGATCACCAGCGCCAGCCCGCCGGCCCAGGCCACCCGACGGGTACGCCGGAAGACCAGCGCCGCCAGGATCATGGTGGCCAGTACGGAGACCGCGACCGTGCGTACGCCGACCCGGATCACCCCGTTGGTCACGTCGCTGACGGCGGACTGGCTGGCCCGGCTGATGCTGGCCGGATCGTCGATCAGCGCCTCGGTGCGCCGCTGGTCCAGCGAGCCGAGCCGGACCGAGAGGTGCGCCGGGCCGGCGTGGCTGCTGAGGTGGAGCGCGCCGAGCGGCGGAATGGTGACCGTGGTGCCGCCGTCAGCTGAGGGCGTAATCGCCATCTCCGCCCGGAACGGCCCGATGTCGGTCTGCATCCGCCCCCCGAGCAGGACTCCGACCACGATCCCGACCACCGTGACGCCGATGATCGACATGGCCAGTCCGGCCCGGCGGCTCGGTTTCGAGGTCAGGGCGGCGCGGCCGCCCCGTACGGCGGTACGCCCCCAGCGCAGCAGCGCCGCCGGGAGCAGCACACGCCGAACCGCCGGGGGTGGTGTGCCCCCGGCGGCTCGGGTGTCATTCCTCCGCCTGTCCATGCTCCATCATCACCTGCCCAGAGCGACATCTTCAAAACCCGCCGCAGGTCCCGCGCCATTTCCACCGCGGGTATGAGCTAGCTCTCCCACGCCCGCCGCCCCGTCGGCGGTGCCGTGCCGGCATGCTGCCGCCCCGCCCGCCGGGGAGGTCAGCTCTTTCCGGCCGCGCCACCGGAGAAGACCAGCCGGAAGATCCGGTCGTCCTCCGGAGCGGGGTCGCGCTTGCCGTCGTGGTTGGAGGTGGAGATCCACAACGAGCCGTCCGGTGCGGCGACCGCCGTGCGGAGCCGGCCGTACTCGCCGACCAGCAGCGGGCGGGGCTGGCCGAGTACGGTGCCGTTGGCGGTGAGTTCCACCAGCCAGAGCCGCTCGCCCCGCAGACAGGCCGCGACGAAGACCCGGTCGATCATCGCCGCGCCGGAACAGGACGCCTCGGCGGTGGTCCAGGTGACCAGCGGATCGACGTACTTCTCGGCGTCCGCGCCGCCTCCACCGCGCCCCTCGACCTCGGGCCAGCCGTAGTTCTTGCCCGGCGTGATCAGGTTGATCTCGTCCCACTGGCTCTGGCCGAACTCGGTGGCGTAGAGCCGCTTGTTGGCGTCCCAGGCGATGCCCTGCACGTTGCGGTGCCCGTACGACCAGACCAGGGAGTTCGGGAACGGGTTGCCCGGGGCAGGCTTACCGGCCGGGGTCATCCGGAGGATCTTGCCGCCGAGGCTCTTGAGATCCTGCGAGAGCCCACGCTCCGAGGCGTCCCCGGTGGTCGCGTAGAGAAAGCCGTCCGGGCCGAAGCCGAGCCGTCCGCCGTTGTGGATGCCGGAGAGCGGGATGCCGGTGACGATCGGTGTCGGCCTGGCACCCAGGGTCAGCTTGGCGATCCGGTTGTCCTCGGACGTCGAGTAGTAGATGAAGACCGTCTTGTCCCGCTGGTAGGCCGGGGAGACGGCGATGCCGAGCAGCCCGCCCTCGCCGGCCGCGTCGACCTCGGCGACGGTCTGCACAGTGCTGACCTTGAGCCCGTTCGTGTCGGACTCCGGGCCGACCTTGAGGATCTTGGCGGTGTCCCGTTCGGTCACCAGCGCGCCTCCGTCGGGCAGGAACGCGATGCCCCACGGGATCTGCAACCTGCTCGCGAGTACGGTGGCCGCGACCTGCTGCCCGGCCCCGCTCTGGCTGGGCGAGACGGACGGGGTGGGGAAGCTCGGCGGTTCACCGGCCGGATCCGGTTCCGGCTCGCCGAAGGCACAGCCACTGGTGAGGAGTACGGCCGCCGCACAGAGTGCGACCGCCGCGCGCCGACGGCTGAGTCTGGGGTACGGGCGAGCGCTCACCCGGACCAGGGTAGTCCGATCCCGTCGCGTGCCGTCGGTTCGCTCGATCATTGAACCTATCTTCCCGAGTCGTCGCTGGTCGGGGCGCCGGCCGGGTGATCGTGCCGGCCCGGCCGCCGTCCGTCGGGTCGCCAGGACCGGTCGACCCGCCACCGTGACGAGTCGCGGCGACCGGGGCGGGTTCCTGGCACCGACCGGGCACGGGGGGCCATCCCAGACCCGATCAATAGCCCAGCTAAGGGGCGAGTGGTGCTGATGAGAAGAATCGGGCATGTCGCCGAGCGGGTTGCCGGTCCGGCCGTGCGAAACTGCCCGGCATGGCGCTCGCCACCACCACATCGGAGCTGACGGAGCCGCCATCCCGGTCCACCCGACGGCGCCCCACTCCCGGGCTGGTCGCCGCCGTGCTCGGGGTGCTCGGCGTCGGCTACCGGCTGGGGCTGCTGCTCGCCGAGGTGCCGCCGAGCAACAGCGACGAGGCGGTCACCGGGCTGGTGGCCCGGCACGTGGCGCAGGGCCGGGAGTTCCCGCTCTTCTTCTACGGCCAGTACTACATGGGCGCCCTGGAGTCCTATCTCGCCGCGCCGCTGTTCGCGGTCCTCGGCTCGTCCACCTTCGTGCTGCGGCTGCCCAACCTGCTGCTCTACGCCGCCTTCCTGGCGCTGATGTGGCAGCTCACCCGCCGGCTCTACACCCCCTGGCTGGCGGCGGCCACCGTCGGGCTGCTCGCCCTCGGCTCGGACCGGATCGTGAAGAACCAACTCATCGCGGGTGGCGGCTATCCGGAGATGAATCCGGCCGGCGCGCTGCTGGTGCTGCTGGCGGTCAACCTCGGACTCGGCGTCGTACGCCGGCCCGGCCCGGCGTACGCGGGCTTCGGGCTGGTCGCCGGACTCACCCTCTGGGACGACTGGCTGATCCTGCCGTACGTCGGTGCGGCCACCGCGGTACTGCTCGGGTTCGGGTGGCGGTCGTTGAACCCTTTTCAAACTCCCGTTGCGGTCCGGCATGGCCGCAGGTGGAAGTCGGGACGGAGGCGTCGCGCTGTCCAGGTTGAAGAAGATTCACTGGGTGGCCGGGCCGGGCTGGCGCTCGGCACCGGGCTGGCGGTCGGACTCGTCCCGATCGTGGCGCACAACCTGACCGCCGCACCCGAACACCGCTCACTGGCCGTCTACGCCGGACTCGGCGGTGGCGGCGCCGGTTCGTGGCCGGAGCGGCTCTACGGCGGTGTCCTCCTCGGGCTGCCGATGGGCACCGGGCTCTGCCCACCCGGCCGGTGCGCGCCGTGGCAGTTGTGGTGGGGAGTCGCCTATCCGGTGCTGCTGGCGGTCGCCGCCGCGCTGGCCTGGCGGGCGCTGCGCCGGGCCACCGATCGGGCGAACCGGGTCCGGCAGGCCGGCCGACTGGCGCTGCTGGCCGGCGCGGCGCTCAGCCTGCTGGCGTACGCCGGCAGTGGTGCCGCCGCGACGACTCCGGTGGAGAGCGCCCGCTATCTCTCGGTACTGCTGATCTCGACGCCGGCCGTACTCTGGCCGCTCTGGTCGGTGCTGACCCGGCCGGACGGAACGGGTCCATCGTGGCCGGCGACATCCATCGGGACGGCCCGTCCCGGCCGGTCGCGCCCGGCCGGGGCGGCGCCGGCCGTCCGGCTGGCGGCCGCGGCCCCGCTCGCCGGGCTCGCGGCCAGCATGGTGCTGGCCAGCGCCGCCCTGGTCGCGGCAGGCCCGGAGCTGGCCCGGAAGGCCGCCCAGCGCCGCGACCTGGTCGCCGGGCTCGACCGGCTGGGCGTACGCCGGTTCTACGCCGACTACTGGACCTGCAACAACATCATCTTCCTCAGCCGGGAACGGATCGTCTGCGGAGTGCTCGGTGCCGACCTGCGGGCCGGCTGGGACCGTCATCCCCGCTATCCGAGACTGGTCGCCGAGGCGCACCGGCCGGCGTTCGTGCTCGCCGAGCGGTCCGCGCTGGACGCGGCGATCCGGGCCCACCTGGGCGACACCGGCCCGCCGATCACCGTGACCGCCGTCGCCGGACACCACGTCTACCAGCCGGCCGGGCCGGTCGGCCTGCCGCTGCGTTGAGGCCCGCCGGGACGGCTCCCGGCACCGGCAACGGCAGCGGGGGAGCTGAGGGCGACCGCTGGTTCCCGGTCGCCGAGGACTATCGTCGGGGTCCGTGAAGGTGTGGATTCCCCATCCCGAGGGCCTGGAGCTGCTCGGCCAGATCCCCGACGGCGTCACCGTGGAGATCGCCCCGACGCCGGACCGGCTCCCCTCGGACCCGGCCGGGGTCGGGTTCTGGGTGCCGCCGTTCCTCGCCCAGGCCGCCGCGGTGCCGATCGCGGCCAAGCTGCCCGACCTGCGGGTGGTGCAGTTGCTCTCGGCGGGGGCGGACATCTGGGCCGGCCGGCTGCCCGAGCACGTCACCCTCTGCGACGCGCGCGGGGTGCACGACTCGTCCACCGCGGAGTGGGTGGTCACGGCGATCCTGTCGTACCTGCGGTCGTTCCCGGTCTTCGCCCGCGCCCAGGCTCGGCACGAGTGGTCGTACGACCAGGTCAACCCCACGGACGAGCTGGCCGGCAAGCGGGTACTCGTCGTCGGCGCGGGTTCGATCGGGGCGGCCACCCGGGCCCGGCTGGCGCCGTTCGAGGTCGGCCTGACCATGGTCGCCCGGACCGCCCGTCCCGCCGAGGGGGTGTACGGGGTCGACGACCTGCCGGCACTGCTGCCCGGGGCGGACGTGGTGGTGCTGCTGGTGCCGCTCACCGACGCCACCCGTGGATTGGTCGACGCCGGGTTCCTCGCCGCCATGCGGGACGGTGCCCTGCTGGTCAACGCCGCCCGTGGACCGGTGGTCGACACCGACGCCCTGGTCGCGGAGCTGGCGACCGGTCGGATCGCGGCGGCGCTGGACGTCACCGAGCCCGAGCCGCTGCCGGCCGGGCACCCGCTCTGGGATCTGCCCAACGTGCTGCTCACCCCGCACGTCGCCGGCTCGGTACGCGGGCTGCTGCCCCGCGGCTACCGGCTGGCCGGCGAGCAACTGCGTCGGTTCGTGGCCGGAACCCCGCTGATCAACGAGGTGGTCAACGGGTACTGACCCGCGGTGGGCCAGTGGCCGGGCTGGTCCGGGGTGGGTCAGTCGCCGGGCTGGTCCGGGGTGGGGCGGGGCTCGCCGAGCGGCTGGCCGCTGGCGGCGACCAGGCCGGGCAGGTCCGCGGCCCGGACCGCCGGCAGTGCTGCCGTCCGGCCGTCCCGGAGGCGCACCACCGCCTGGCCGCGCGGGTCGGACGCCAGCTCCACGATCTCCGACCAGGCGATCCTGCGCTCGCCCAGCAGCGCCCGGATCCGCACGCCGGCCCGGTCGGCGTCGGTGCCGGCCCGCCAGGCCCACCCGCCGACCGCCGCCGGTACCAGCAGCAGCGGGAGGAGATACCAGCGGGAGGTGGCCAGTGGCAGGGTGCCGAGGAACGCGATGACGGCGGCCACCCAGATCGCCTGGCTGTGCCGGAAGCGGAGTGTGCCGGTCTTACCCACCTGGCGATTTTCGCACCCCGGCCCGTCCGGCCCGGCGCGGGCCTCGGCCGGCCGGGCCGAGGGGGTGGCCCGAACCGCTGGCCGGGTCGGGTAGAGCGGGCTTGACCGGCTGGGGGAAGATTCTCCGAGCAACCCGGAGTGGGAGACCCCTACCGTTGAACCTTTTCAACCTGGACGGCGATGCACAGCCGCCTCGAAAGCCGCCTGCGGCCACGACCGGCCACGGGGGAAGGTTGAAAAGGGTTCAATACGTAACCACGCCCCCTGCCGATCGTTGGGGGTTGATAGGACTGGTTTCGGCCGTTCGGTCGGACCAGACCTGACCTGCACCACGTCCGTGCCCCCTCTGCGAAGGCATCCCGCCATGTTCGTGGCGCACATCGCGGACGACCCAGCCCGCCGGCTGATCGTCCGGGTCACCGAGACCGGTGCCCCTCTGCTCTCCGTGGGCGTCCTGATCGCCGCTCACCTCGGCGCGCTCCCGCCCTATGCGGCGGTCGCGGTGACCGTCGGCGCGGTCGCCGCCGTGGCCGCCGCCCGGCTGGTCCGGCTGGCCATCCGACTGCACCGGGGCGGCACCGGCTTCGGCCCGTGCCGGGGCGCCGGCTTCCTCGGCTTCGGCCTGGTCGGCAGCGCGCTCTCCTCGCTGGTCCTCTTCCTGGCGCCGGCCGAGGCCCGGTCGACGGTGGCGCTCGGCAGTCTGGTGCTGGCGTTCGCCCTCTACCTGTTCGGCATGATGATGCTGCCCGGCGCCGCGAGCACGGTGCCGGTACGGCTGCGCCGGGCCTTCGACGGGCTGAGTCTCGGCATCAGTCTCGCCTTCTCGGCCTGGGTGATCCCGCCGGACAGGCTGCCGCCGCTCGCCATGATCGCCGCGCTCTTCGCGGTCGTCGGTCTGCCGGTGGTCACCATCACCACGCTGCGGGCCTACGAGTACCGGCGCTCCGCCGCGCTCTGCGGCATCGGCGCCGGACTGGCGGTCTTCGGGCATTCGCTGATCGCGGTACTGGTCACCTACGGCGCACCGGCGACGTCGCTGCCGCTGGCCGCCATCTCGCTGGTCGCCGGCCCGGCGCTGATCGCCGCCGGTGCCCGGCGGGCCAATCCGGTGGCCCAGCCGACCACCGGACCGACCGAGCCGCAGACCACCCTGACCGCCTATCCGCTGCTGACGATTCCGGCGATCCTGGCGACGCTCTCCGCGCTCTGGCATCTGATCACCGTCGGCGAGTTCGACCACACCTCGATCCTGCTCGGCCTGGCCGTTATCCCGACCCTGGTGGTCCGGGAGGTGCTGGTGATGCTGGACATCCGCCGGTACGCCAAGCGGCTGAGGGACCAGGAGGCACACTTCCGCTCGCTGGTCTCCGGGGCCAACGACCTGACCATGATCGTCGGTGAGGACCTGCTCATCCGCTGGCAGTCGCCGACTGCGGCCCGGCTCTTCGGGCTCTCCGACGCGGACGTGCTGGGTCGGGCGTTCCCCAACCTGATGCATCCGGACGACGCCGCCGACGTCACCCAGGTGCTTACCGACGTGCTCGCCGGGCGTGACGTGCCGACCGGGCGCCCGCAACTGGTCACCGCCCGGCTTCTGGACGGGCACGGCGCCTGGCGGGACACCGAGTCCACCGTCAGCGACCAGCGGGCGGTGCCCGAGGTGGCCGCGCTGGTGGTGCACGTCCGGGACGTCAGCGAACGGCAACGGCTGGAGCGCAAGCTCAACGAGCTGGCCTTCACCGACGAGCTCACCGGATTGGCCAACCGCCGGGAACTGATGCGGACCATCGTCACCCAGCGGGCGATGCCGGGGCACACCGGCGCGCTGCTCGTGATCGACCTGCACGGCATGTCCGGGATCAACGACGTGCACGGGCGGCAGATGGGCGACGCCGTACTGGCCGAGGCCGGGCGGCGGCTGAAGACCGGGGTCGGTGCCGCCGACGTGGTGGCCCGGCTGGGCGGGGACGAGTTCGCGGTGGTGACGGTGGACCGGCCGGTGCTGGCGTACGCGATGGGCACCCGGCTGCTGACCGCGCTGACCGAGCCGTATCCGATGCCCGGCGCGGTGTTGCACCTCGGCACCAGCATCGGCCTCGCCGACCTGTCCGGCGGGGACGGTGTCGACGACGTGCTCCGCCGGGCCGACCTGGCCAGGCTGCGGGCCCGGCAGCTCGGTCGCAACCGCGTCGAGTGGTACGACGACGAGCTGGAGGAGCAGTTCACCCGGCGGCTCGACCTGGAGCGCGAGCTGCCCGGTGCGGTGCAGCGGGGCGAGCTGGACCTGGTCTACCAGCCGGTGCTCGACCTCGACGACCAGCAGCCGGTGGGGACCGAGGCGTTGCTGCGCTGGCGGAGCCCGGCGCTCGGTACCGTGCTGCCGGCCGAACTGCTGCCGGTGGCCGAGGACCTGATGCTGGTGGAGGAGCTGGGCCGCTGGGTGCTGGATACCGCCTGCCGGCAGCTTGCCGCCTGGTCGCAGCGCCCCCGACGGCTCTGGATGTCGGTCAACATCTCGTCCCGGGAACTGACCGCGTCCGACTTCGTCCGCTGGGTGAGCACCTCGCTGGCCGAGCACAGGGTCGAGCCGGACCGGCTGGTGCTGGAGATCGCGGAGCCCCGGGGCGGGGTCGACGTGCCGGCGGTGGTGACCCAGCTCGCCGGTTTGCGGGCGCTCGGCGTACGGACCGCGTTGGACGACTTCGGCAGCGGGCAGGCGTCGCTGGCACAGCTCCGCCGGCTGCCGGTCGACTTCCTCAAGGTCGACCGGACCCTGGTGACCGAGGGCGGCAGCCGGGAGGGCGGGGGCAAGCCCTTCATCGACGTACTGGTCAGCCTCGGCAAGCGGTTCGGCTTGGAGATCATCGCCGAGGGCCTGGAGTCGCCGGGGCAGGTGGAGCAGGCCCGCAAGGCCGGCTGCAAGCTCGGCCAGGGGTACGCGCTGTCCCGACCCGCTCCCGCCGAGCGGGTCGAGGCGTATCTGGAGGAGTTTCCGAGCCCGTCCCGCTGACGACCGCGCGGGCGGCCCGGCGGCCGGGACCCGCGCGGTCCGACCGGTCAGCCGGCCGCGTAGCCCGGCATCGGGTACGCCGCCAGCAGGTCCCGGACCTCGCCGGCGATCCGGTCGAGGGCGGCCTCGTCGTCCTTGATCGCCGCGGTGACCGCCTCGTCCATCCAGGCCGCGACCTGTGGCATCTGCTCCTCGGTCAGGCCCCGGGTGGTGAGTGCCGGGGTGCCGAGCCGGATGCCGGAGGGGTCGAACGGCTTGCGCGGGTCGTACGGGACGGTGTTGTAGTTCAGCTCGATGCCGGCCCGGTCCAGCGCCTGGGCGGCCGGCTTGCCGGCGATGCCCTTGCTGGTCAGGTCGGCGAGGATCAGGTGGTTGTCGGTGCCGCCGGAGGAGAGCGTGAAGCCCCGCTCGACCAGCGCCGCCGCGAGTGCTCTGGCGTTGGCGACGACCTGGTGGGCGTACCGGCGGAAATCCTCGGTGCCGGCCTCCCGCAGCGCGACCGCGATGCCGGCGGTGGTGTGGTTGTGCGGGCCGCCCTGCAGGCCGGGGAAGACGGCCTTGTCGATCGCGGTGGCGTGCTCGGCGGTCGTCATGATCATGGCGCCGCGCGGTCCCCGCAGGGTCTTGTGCGTGGTGGTGGTGATCACGTCGGCGTGCCCGACCGGTGACGGGTGGGCACCGCCGGCGACCAGGCCGGCGATGTGCGCGATGTCGGCCACCAGCACCGCACCGACTTCACGGGCGATCTCGGCGAAGCCGGCGAAGTCGATGGTGCGCGGCACGGCGGTGCCGCCGCAGAAGATCAGCTTGGGCCGTTCCCGGCGGGCCAGGTCGCGTACCTCGTCGAGGTCGATCCGGCCCGTTGCGGCCGAGACGCCGTAGCGGACCGGGTTGAACCACTTTCCGGTGGCCGAGACCGACCAGCCGTGCGTGAGGTGGCCGCCCATCGGCAGCGCCATCCCCAGCACCGTGTCGCCGGGGGAGAGGAACGCCAGGTAGACCGCGAGGTTGGCCGGGGAGCCCGAGTACGGCTGCACGTTGACGTGCGCGACCCCGAAGAGTTCCCGGGCCCGGGTCACCGCGAGCGTCTCGATCGGGTCGACGAACTGCTGGCCCTCGTAGTAGCGGCGACCGGGGTAGCCCTCGGAGTATTTGTTGGTCAGCACCGTGCCGCTGGCCTCGAGGACGGCGGTCGAGACGTAGTTCTCGGAGGCGATCATCCGCAGCTTGTCGTGCTGTCGGGTCGCCTCGGACTCGATCAGCCTCGCCAACTCCGGGTCGGCGGCGGTCAGGCTGGGAATCGGTGGTACGTGCACGGTGGTCGTCCTCCTGGCTGGTCTCCGCCTCGCCGCCGATGCTATCGGTTGCCGGGCGGGCGCCCGCAGTCGATGCCCCGCGCGCGGAGCTGTCGGTGTCGGGTCCCCGGACTGCCGAGGCGCGGCGCTCGGACTGCCGGTGTCGGGCGCTCGGGCTGCCGAGGCGCGGCGTTCAGGGCTGCCGGGGCGGTGCGGTGCTGCCGCGCGGGATGAGGTGCGCGGTCTCGTCCTGGAAGTCGCCGAGCGGCTGCCCGGCGATGGCGGCGAGGAGCCGGCCGGCGGCGTGCGCCCCGTACGCCGGGATGTCCCGGTGCAGCGCGGTCAGCGACGGGTGGACGAGCTGGCAGAGCGGCGAGTCGTCCCAGGCCACGATGGAGACGTCGGACGGCACGGCCAGCCCCATCTCCTGGGCCACCGACAGCCCGGCGATCGCCATCACGTCGTTGTCGTACACGATCGCGGTCGGCCGGTCGGCGGAGCTGAGCAGGCGTCGGGTGGCCCGGGCGCCCTCCTCGCCGCTGTAGTCGGACGAGACGGTGACCGTACGGTCGAGGCCGAGCCGGCGGCAGGCGGTGCCGAAGGTCTCGGTGCGGATCTCGGTGTGCAGCAGCCCGGGCAGGCCGCCGACCCGGGCGATCTGGCGGTGTCCGAGCGCGACCAGGTATTCGAGCACCTCGGTCAGGGCCACGGCCTCGTCGGACCAGACGTGGTCGAGCCCGCCGCTGTGCCCCGGCCCGCCGATCACCACCGCCGGCAGGCGCAGCTCCTCCAGCACCGGCACCCGGCGGTCGTCGACCCGCAGGTCGCAGACGAGTACGCCGTCCACCCGTCGCTCGCCCCACCAGCGCCGGTAGACCGCGATCTCGGCCTCCGGGCTCGCCACCACCTGAAGGGTCAGCGCGTACGACCGGGCGGAGAGTTCCGCCTCGACGCCGCTGATCAGCTCCATGAAGAACGGCTCGATGCCGAGGATCCGGGCCGGTCGGCAGAGCGCCAGCCCGACCGCGTTGGCGCTGGCTCCGGAGAGTGCCCGGGCCGCGCTGTTCGGGTTGAAGCCGATCTCCTGGGCGATGGCGAGAATGCGTTGCCGGGTGGCGTCCGAGACGCCGGGCTGTCCGTTCAGGGCGTAGGAGACCGCGCCCTTGGAAACCCCGGCCCGCCGGGCCACATCCGCGATTGTCGGTCGCTTCACCCGGCGCTCCTTCGTCTGCGACGACCCGAGTACCGGGTGGGCCGGTCGGGTCACCTGCCCGCTGCGTCGTCACCCGCACGCTGCGTCGTACTGCCGCACGAGCCGGTAAAGCTCGCGCAAGCCACGGGAGTGAACTTTTCCGGTTAAGCATAGCGATGCGGTTATCGTGCCGACAGTGCCGGCCGGCCGGCACGGGCTCGGGAGAGCGCCCGGATATTTCGAGGTGGAGAAGGCTGGGCAAGCGCTTACCTGGGGGACTCGGGCATCGATTGCCGGCCATTCGTGGCCGAATCGGGGGCCGTTGACAGGGCGCAGGGCCGCCCGTACGGTGACTTTACTTATCCGGTTCAGTCGACATCTCTCGATGTCTTGGGGGTGCCTCCCGGTCCGGCGACGGTGCCTCCACCAGGCAAGGCGCGCCGAGGTCGCGACCGGCCGGGACCCGAGAAATGGTCGGTCACGACCCGAGGAAGTTGAGGTGCCCGTGACGTCCTGGCAGAGCCTGCACGACGGCTGGTCGCTGACCGCGATCGGCAACCCGGAGGTCCCGGAGGCGGTCGCGTCCGCCCCGGTCCCGGCAACCGTGCCCGGCTGCGTGCACACCGACCTGCTCGCCGCCGGACTGATCCCGGACCCCTACCTCGACGAGCACGAACTCACGCTGGGCTGGATCGGCCGCACCGACTGGTGCTACCAGACCACCTTCCGGTGGGACGGCGGCGACGGCGACCGGGTGGACCTGGTCTGCGCCGGCCTCGACACGGTGGCGACGGTCACCCTCAACGACGTCGAACTCGGCCGCACCGCCAACATGCACCGGAGCTACTCGTTCGACGTCCGGCAGGTGCTGCGGCTTGGCGACAACGTGCTGCGGGTGCGGTTCGACTCGGCGTACCGCTATGCCGAGGCAGAGCAGCGGCGGCTCGGTGCCCGGCCGAAGGCGTACCCGACGCCGTTCAATTTCATCCGCAAGATGGCCTGCAACTTCGGCTGGGACTGGGGTCCCGAGCTGGTCACCGCCGGGATCTGGCAGGAGATCGGGCTCCGCACCTGGCGGACCGCGCGGCTGGCCGAGGTCCGCCCGCAGGTCACCGTCGCCGGTGCCGAGGGCCGGGTCGAGGTACGCGTCGAGGTCGACCGGGCCGACGACGGCGACAGGGCCGAACCGCTCACCGTCCGGGCCACCGTGGCCGGCGAGGTCGCCGAAACGGTGCTCGCGCCGGGGCAGCGCGGTGCCGAGCTGACCGTCACCGTCGCCGACCCCGAGCTGTGGTGGCCCCGGGGGTACGGCGGGCAGCCGCGCTACCCGCTGGCCGTCACGCTGCACGCCGGGGAGCGCGAGCTGGACGGCTGGCAGCGGCAGATCGGCTTCCGCTCGGTACGCCTCTCCACCGCCGCCGACGAGCACGGCTCGGCGTTCACCGTCGTCGTCAACGACCTGCCGGTCTTCGCCCGGGGCGTGAACTGGATCCCGGACGACTGCTTCCCGCACCGGGTGACCCGGCAGCGCTACGCCGAACGCCTCCGGCAGGCGTGCGACGCCAACATCAACTTCCTGCGGATCTGGGGCGGCGGCCGGTACGAGTCCGAGGATTTCTACGACCTCGCCGACGAGCTGGGCCTGCTGGTCGGGCAGGACTTCCTCTTCTCCTGCGCCGCGTACCCGGAGGAGGAGCCGTTCCGCACCGAGATCCGGGCCGAGGCGGCCGAGCAGGTCGTCCGGCTGGCCAGCCATCCGAGCCTGGTGCTCTGGTTCGGCAACAACGAGAACATCTGGGGCTGGCACGACTGGGGCTGGCAGGCGGAGCTGGCCGACCGGACCTGGGGCGCGGGCTACTACTTCGAGCTGCTGCCCGGCCTGCTGGCCGAACTGGACCCGAGCCGGCCGTACTGGCCGGGCAGCCCGTGGTCGGGGCGGCCGGAGATCCACCCGAACGACCCGGCGCACGGCAGCATGCACATCTGGACGGTCTGGAACCAGCTCGACTACACCCACTACCGGGACTACCTGCCCCGGTTCGTCGCCGAGTTCGGCTGGCAGGGCCCGGCCAGCTACGCCACGCTGCGCCGGGCGATCCCCGGCCGGGAGTTGGCCGAGGACTCGCCCGCGATGGCGCACCGGCAGAAGGCCGGGGACGGCCAGCTCAAGCTGGCCCGAGGGCTCGACGCGCACCTGCCGGTACCGCGCGACTTCGACGACTGGCACTACCTGACCCAGCTCAACCAGGCTCGGGCGGTCAGCGTCGGGGTGGAGCACCTGCGGTCGTACCGGCCGGTCTGCATGGGCAGCGTGGTGTGGCAGCTCAACGACTGCTGGCCGGTCACCTCCTGGGCCGCCGTCGACGGTGACGGCCGCCGCAAACCCCTCTGGTACGCGCTGCGCCGCGCGTACGCCGACCGGCTGCTCACCATCCAGCCGAGGCAGGGCGGGCTGGCCCTGGTCGCGGTCAACGACGGGGGCGCCCCGTGGACCGGGCGGGTGGACGTGACCCGGCTGACCCTGGCCGGCGAGCCGAGGGGCAAGGCGTCGGTCGAGCTGTCGGTGCCGCCGTACTCGGAGTACACCTGGGCGCTGCCGGCGGACGTCGCCGGCCCGGACGACCCGCGCGCCGAACTGCTGGTCGCCGATCCCGGCGGGGACGGCGAGCGGAGCTTCTGGTTCTTCGCCGAGGACCGCGAGTTGGCCTACCCGCCGGCCGGATACGACGCCACGGTCGAGCCCTCGCCGGACGGCGTTCTGGTGCGGGTGACCGCCCGGACGATCCTGCGCGACCTGGTGCTCGCCCCGGATCGGCTCGATCCGGCGGCAGAGGTCGACGAGGCGCTGGTCACGCTGCTCCCGGGGGAGTCGACCACCTTCACCGTACGGTCCGCGGCACCGCTGGACCCGGCGGCGCTCACCGCCCGTCCGGTACTCCGCTGCGTCAACGACATGGTGTCGCAGCACTGATCCGCAGCACCTTGATCCGCAGCACCTGATCCGCACCCCTGTTCCCGGACACCGCTCCCGGAAGGATCACCACCGCCCATGAAGCGCCATCTCCCGCTGCTGCTGGCGCTGGCCGGGCTGCTGCTCGCGGCCTCGCCGGCACCCGCCTCCGCCACCCCGGCCGGGTCGCCCGGCTCCGGAGCGCCCGCCGGCTCCGGCCAGTCCCCGGCCGGCTTCGTCGTCCGCAAGGGCGACCAGCTCATGCTCGACGGCAAGCGGTTCCGGTTCGCCGGGACCAACAACTACTACCTGATGTACAAGTCCCGGACCATGGTCGACGACGTCTTCGCCGACGCGAAGGCGGCCGGGTTCACCGTGCTGCGGCACTGGGGCTTCCTCGACATCGGCACCCCGGGCGGGACGGACTCGGTCGCCGGGCCGGCCGACGGGGTCTACTTCCAGTACTGGGACGGGGCGAAGCCGGCGTACCGCGACGGGCCGGACGGGCTGGAACGCCTCGACTACGTCCTCTACGCCGCCCGGCAGGCCGGGATCAAGCTGGTGATCCCACTGACCAACAACTGGCGCGACTTCGGCGGCATGGACCAGTACGTCCGCTGGCGCGGCGGGCAGTACCACGACGAGTTCTACACCGACCCGGTGATCCGGGGCTGGTACAAGGACTGGATCTCGCACGTGCTGAACCGGACCAACACGCTGACCGGGGTGGCGTACAAGGACGATCCGACGGTGATGACCTGGGAACTGGGCAACGAGCCGAGGTGCAAGGGCTCCGGCGTCTATCCGACGTCGCCGACCTGCACCCCGGCGGTGCTGACCGCCTGGGCGGACGAGATGACCCGGCACATCAAGTCGATCGACCGCCGGCACCTGGCCAGCGTCGGGGACGAGGGCTTCTACTGCGACGACCCGACCAGCGCGGACTGGACGGTCAACTGCGGTGAGGGCGTCGACTCGGTGGCGCTGACCCGGCTGCCCGCGGTGGACGTGGTCTCGTACCACCTCTATCCGGACCACTGGGGCACGGACGCGGCCTGGGGCGTGGAGTGGATCAAGCGGCACAACCGGGACGCCCGGCGGCTCGGCAAGCCGGTGATGCTCGGCGAGTTCGGCTACGTCGACAAGGCGACCCGGAACCCGGTCTACCAACAGTGGACGGACGCGTTCATCGCCAGCGGCGGCACCGGCTTCCTCTACTGGATCCTCTCCGGCATCCAGGACGACGGCACGCCCTACCCGGACTACGACGGCTACACCGTCTACTGCCCGAGCCCGGTCTGCACCACGCTGAGCAACGCGGGTGACACGCTCGTCCGGGGGCAGCGCTCCCGACCGCCGGTCGCCGACGCCGACACCGCGGTGACCGAGTCGGGTACGCCGGTCACCCTCTCCCCGGCCGCGAACGACATCGCGTACCGGTCGACGGTGCGGCCGGCCAGCGTCGACCTGGATCCGGCGAGCGCCGGGCAGCAGCGGGCGGTGACCGTGTCCGGTGGCGCGTTCACCCTCGACTCGGCGACCGGGGTGGTCACCTTCACCCCGACGGACGGCTTCCAGGGCCGGACCGCCGGCCAGTACACCATCCGCGACCAGGCCGGTCGTACCTCGAACCCGGCCGACCTGACGGTGACGGTGAAGCCGGCTCCCGGTGACCCGATCCTGATCGCCTCCTGGGAGACCGGGGTCGAGGGCTGGGCACCGGGCAACTGGCAGACCGACGCCGGGACAGTGGCCCAGACGACGGACTTCCACACCCACGGCACGGCCGGGCTGCGGGTCGCGGCCACCGGGGGCGGCTGGTTCGGGGTGACCCTGCCCAGCCCGGTGGACCTGTCGGCCAAGGCGACCCTGCGCTACGACCTGCGGGTCGACGCCACGATCGGCACGTCGAGTTCGATCGCCGTGCAGACCGGCGAGGGGTGGGCCTGGTGCCAGTCCACCTTTCGCTGGGTGTCGCAGGGCACCGCCACGACGGTGACGGTCGACCTGCTCACCGAGATGTCCTGTGACACGGCGGCGCTGGCCGACGTACGTGGGATCCTGATCTGGGTCAGCCCGGGCACCCACGACCTGGACCACCTGCGCGCCGAGTGACCGCCTGCGGTTGACGACGTACGACGGGCCCCTGCCGATCTGGCGGGGGCCCGTACCGTTTCGCGATTGATCGCGTCGAGTTACCCTCTAGATACTTAGAGTTGTCGATAGGGGTCGACGTGGCGCCCGATCAGACTCAATCGCTCCGTTCTCCGCTCCGGACCATCGAAGGGCTCGACCGCACGCTGCTGGCCCAGTGCGGGATCGCCGACGTCGACGACGTCAGAAGAATCGTGAACCACCCCGGCACCGGCCTCGTCGTCACCGCCTACCAGGGCAACCTTGCCGGGGTCTACCACTGGGCGCGTTACCTCGTGGAGAAGGGCTACGACCGTCCGCTCCTGCTGGACGCCAACCGGTACGGCGGGAACGGGCGACTGCCCGCCGCCACCCCGTTCAACCCGGACTGGTTGGCACGGCAGCGGGACCTGGGACTGCCGGTGCTCACCGACTCGGGGTACGTGGGGCCGGGCGACCTTGACGGGCTCGTCGCGATCCTGCGCCAGACGGCGATGATCGACGACGCGATCGCACTGCTGCCGCTGCACCTGTCCTGGCTCAGGGTGCCAGGCGCCCGAGACGCCCTGCTGCGGCAGGTGCGCGCCTTCGCCGTACCAATCGCGGTCGTCGTCGAATACCAGGCCGACCCGTTCGGCGTACGCGGCGTCGTCGACGGGCTGATCGACCTGTTGACCTGCGAGGTGCCGCTGCTCGTACTGCGCTGCGACATCTCCGCGCTGGGCGCGCTCTGCTGCGGAGCGGTCGCGGCGGCGGTCGGCACCCGCGCCGCCCTGCGCCACCTCTACCCCATGGTCCCAACGCCGTCGGGTCGCCGTCGGTCACCGCCAGCGCCGTCCGTCGTCGTGTCCGGGTGCCTGTCGTACAAGCGGCTCGGCACCGTGGCCCGGACGAAACGACGGCACCCGGACAGCAACCTGTGGTGGTGTGGCTGCTCGACCTGCGAGGGCAGGGACCTGGACTGGATACTGCACCGCCCTGAGTGGATGCGGGAGCGGCTGTCCTTCCAGCACTCGCTCAATGCCCTCGTCGAGTTGCGGGAACAGCTCGTCGGGCCGGACCCCCAGCAGGACCAGTTGACCTGGCGGGCCCGATGCGCCAATGCCGCGTACTGGCGTCGGGAGGTGGGCTGGGAGCCGCTACCCGCCCTCGACCGCTGGCAACAGGCGATCGGGCTACCCCCATCGGATGATCCGTCGCCCCCGCCATACCGTCCGGGTCGGAGCATTCCGCCGCAACGGGGGAGTGATCGGACGACATCGCCAGAGTGATCGCCGGTAATGTGCTGAGGGCCATCGTTATGGGGAGGCGATCCGGCGCGTGACTGTGCCACCCACGTTGCAGCAGCTCGGCGACTACCGGCTCATCCGTCCACTTGGGTCGGGAGGCATGGGAGACGTCTACTTCGGTGTGTCGCCGACGGCGGACCGGGTCGCGGTCAAGGTCATCCGACGGCATCTCCTCGCCGATTCGACGGTGCGGCAGCGGTTCGCCGCCGAGGTGGAGAGCCTGCAACTCGTCTGGGGCTCGCGGGTCGCCCGCCTGGAGGCCGCCGATCCGCTCGGTGATCCCGCCTGGCTCGCGGTCGAGTACGTTCCCGGCTCGACCCTGATGCAGCACGTCGAGCAGCGCGGCCCACTGTCGATGCCGCTGGTGGCGATGGCGGGAGCGATGCTCGCCGACGGGCTGGACCGGGTGCACCAGGCCGGTCTGGTGCACCGGGACCTCAAGCCGCACAACATCATCCTGGGCCGGGACGGTCCGGTACTGATCGACTTCGGCCTCGCGGTGCTCACCGAGCGGGGCGACTACCTGACCGATCCCGGTGGGCTGGTCGGCACTCCCGACTACATGTCCCCGGAGCGGATCCAGGGCGAGCGAAACATGGCCGCCGGCCCGGACATCTACGGCCTCGCCGCGACGCTGGTGTTCGCGCTCACCGGGCACAAGCTCTACTCCGCCGGCAACGGACTGCACGGACTGCTGCTCCAGATCACCGACCCGGACGTGCTGCCGGATCTGTCCGGCGTCCCGGTCGAGGCGGTACCGGTGCTCGGGGCGATGCTCGCGCACGATCCGACCGCCCGGCCCAGCCTGGCCGCCGTCCGGACCCGGCTGCTCGCGATCGCGACCGCTGGCGGGGTACCGGTCATCGAGATGCGTCGCCGGGTGGGCGAGCTGACCTTCGACGGCAGCACCGAGATCGTGGTGCCGCCGGAGTTCGCCGATCCGTCGACGGATCCCGAGGACACCCGGCCGGACAGTGACGGCAGCCCCGACGCCGGGCCGGACACGGCGCTTGACCCGGATCCGCCGGTACGGTTGCCGACCACGCTGGTCGACCCCGATCCGCCGGACAAGCCACGTGCCGAGGTCGGCTGGCTGATCGACAAGCTGCGTCAGCAGTACGCCCGCCGCCCCACCCTCTGACCCCGTACGCCGCTCGACACCACTCCGCTCGACACAACAGAACATCCCCTCCCGCGAAGGACGCCCACCCCATGACGCCTCCGCCCCCGCCCGCGGCCATTCAGTTCGCGCCCGGATCGCGCATCCTCGTCCGGGACGAGGAATGGCTGGTCCGGACCGCCAAACCGGCCCGAGACGGCACGATGGTCAAGGCCGTCGGGGTTTCCGAGTTCGTCCAGGACGTCGAGGCGACGTTCTTCACCGAGCTGGACGACGTCCGGGCGATGCGGCCCGAGGAGACCGTACTGGTCCAGGACACCTCGTCGCGGTTCCGGAAGAGCCGGTTGTTCCTGGAAGCGGTGCTTCGGCGTACGCCGTTGCCGCAGTCGGAACGCGGCCTGGCGCTGGCCGACCGATTCCTGCTGGACCCGCTGACGTACCAGCAGCGGCCGGCGGAGCTGGCATTGTCCGGACTGCGGCCCCGGATCCTGCTCGCCGACGTCGTCGGACTGGGCAAGACCCTGGAGATCGGGCTGATCCTGGCCGAGCTGATCCGGCGGGGCCGAGGTGACCGGATCCTGGTGGTGTCGCCGCAGCAGGTGCTGGAGCAGTTCCAGCGCGAGTTGTGGACCCGGTTCGCCATCCCGCTGGTCCGGCTCGACTCCACCGGCATCCAGCGGATCCAGCAGGAGATTCCGGCCGGGCGGAACCCGTTCACCTACTTCAAGCGGGCGATCATCTCGGTCGACACCCTCAAGGACGCCGGCCAGTTCGGTCACCACCTCGACGCGATCGAGTGGGACGCGGTGGTGATCGACGAGTCGCACAATCTGATCAACAAGGGCACCCAGCGCAACGAGCTGGCCCGCCGGCTGGCCGCCAAGACCGACGCGTTGCTGCTGGCCAGCGCCACCCCGCACAACGGGGACAAGAAGTCGTTCGCCGAACTGATCTCGTTGCTGGACCCGGCCGCGATCGCCGACCCCGACGACTACTCGGCCGAGGACATCGCGCATCTCTACCTGCGCCGGACGAAGATCAGCCCGGAGGTACGGGACCAGATCGGCAACCGCTGGGCCGACCGGGGACCGTCCCGGGCCCTGCACTGCCCGGCCTCCGCCGCCGAGGAGCGGATCTTCGCCGAGCTGACCGAGGTGTGGCTGGCCGGCGGGTGGACCGACGCGCCGCTGCGCGGGCAGGACCGGCTGTTTCCGTACACCCTGTTGAAGTCTTTTCTCTCCTCGCACGTCGCGCTCGCGGCGACGGTGGCGGCCCGGTCGAAGAAGGCGACCGGCCGGGAGCGGGTCGCGCTGGACCGGCTCGCGGAGCTGACGGCGGGGATGTCCGACGACGATTCCAGCAAGCTGCGCCGACTGGTGGCGGAGCTGCGGGAGATCGGGGTCGGGTCGGGCAGCCCGGTCCGGGCGGTGGTCTTCTCCGAGCGGGTGCCGACGCTGAAGTGGCTGGCCGAGGTGGTGCCGCGCTGGCTCGGCCTCAAACCCTCGGCGGTACGCACCCTGCACGGCGGACTGACCGACGCCGAGGAGCAGCAGGTGTTGCAGGAGTTCGAGTTGGCCGGGAGCGACGTCCGGCTGCTCTTCACCGGCGACGTCGCCTCGGAGGGGGTGAACCTGCACCAGCAGTGCCACCACCTGGTGCACTACGACATCCCGTGGAGCCTGATCCGGATCGAGCAGCGCAACGGCCGGATCGACCGGTACGGGCAGCGGCACGAGCCGCAGTTCCGGGCGTTGATCCTGACCTCGAACGTGGCGGGCGCCAAGGACGACCGGACGGTGGCGGAGAAGCTGCTCGACCGGGAGGAGGCGGCACACCGCAGCCTCGGCAGCGTGGAGGCGATGACCGGCCTCTACGACGCCAAACTGGAGGAGGACCGGCTGGTCCGGGACCTGCTGGAGGGCAAGACGGTCGACGAGTCGTACGCCGCCGGTGCCGAGGTCGACGTGCTCGCCGACCTGATGGCCTCGGTGGGTGAGGCGCCGGTCGGTGCGGAGCCGAAGCGGGTGCAGGTGCCGAGACTGTTCGACGCGACCAGCGACTTCGTCGACACCGCCCTCGCCGAACTCTACGACGACCGGCCCGACGACCGGATCGGGTTGCGCCGGGAGGAGGAGCTGATGTCGTTCCTCGCCCCGCCGGATCTGGTACACCGGCTGTCCGACCTACCCCGGTCCTATCTGCGGGCGCACGCCGAGGGTGAGGACCTGCGGTTGAAGGTGACCTTCGACCGGCGGCTCGCGCAGCGGAAACTGGACGAGGCCCGGCAGTCGAAGAAGCCGACCTGGCCGGAGATCGCGTTTCTCAGCGACGTACATCCGATGGTGGAGTGGCTGGTCGACAAGGTGCTGGCCCGGCTCGGCCGGCAGCAGGCGCTGGTGCTGACCGCAGCCGTACCCGAGCCGGTCTTCCTGGTCCAGGGCGTCTACTGCAACCGGCTCGGCCAGCCGACGGTGGTGGAGTGGATGGCGGTCGCCGGGCTGCCGGACGCGCCCCGGGTCGGCCCGATGGTCGACGCGCTGACGGACGCGAAGGTCGGGCCGCAGCTGGCGAACCCGGGCCGGCGGATCCCGCTGGACAGGCTTCAGACGCTGGTGCCGGCGGCGGTCGAGGCGGCCCGGGTCGACCTGGCGGCCCGGCGGGCCGAGTGGGACGCCGAGATCGCCGCCCCGCTGCGCGAGCACCGCCGCAAACTGGAGCGCTTCGAACAGGACAGCCTGTTCGGCGAGCTGGCACCCGGGCAGCGGGAGCGCCGCCGACAGCGGGTGCACCGCACCGTACGGGAGCAGACCGACCTGGTCACCCGGCTGGAAACCGTCGGTGAGCCGCTGCTGCGGGTGCTCGCCGTCCTCGTCGACGACGCCTCGGAGGGTGTGGCATGAGTTTCGAGTCGCTGACCAACCGGGGTGAGTATCTGTCCGCGCACTACCTGGCCGAGGTGCTGCCGACCACGCTCAAGGGCGGCCTGGTCAAGCGCTGGTCGGAGGAGGAGCGGGGTGGCCGGCTGACGCCAAGGGCCGGGCTGCGCGGCTTCCGGCGGGACTACTTCGACCGGAAAATCGAGCTGGCCGACCCGGAGCTGTTCGACCCGGAACGGCTGCGCAAACTGCACTTCGAGCTGCTCAAGGTGCTCGGCTTCGGCGATCCGCAGGCCGGCACCATCACCGTCGAGCGGGCCGGGCAGGAGCAGGAGATCCCGGTCGCGCACGCCGAGCTGGGCACCGGTAGTGGGCCCGGGATCGTGGCGGTGGACTGCGGCTGGGCGGTGGACACCGACGCGGCGCAGGACCCGACCGAGGCGGGCCGGCTGCTCAGTCCGGTCGAGCTGGCCGGCGGGGAGCGGCTGGAGACCGGGGCAAAGCTCGCGTCGTGGCTCTTCGCGACCGAGGCGCCGCCGAGGTATGTGCTGATCATGAGCGGTGGGGTGATCACCCTCGCCGACCGGAGCGTCTGGGGCGAGGGGCGCTACCTGGCGGTCAGCCTCGACGTGGCGTACGGCCGGAACGACGAGCGGGAGCTGGACGTCGTCGCGGCGCTGTTCGGCGCGGACTCGCTGCGCCCGCCGGCCGAGGGTGGCACCGAACCGCTGGCCGACCTGGTCGCCGGCTCCCGGCAGCACGCGGTCGGGGTGAGTGGTGAGCTGCGCGAGGGGCTGCGCACCTCGGTCGAGCTGATCGCCAACGAGGTGCTGGACCGGATCCGCCAGGCCGGCTACCGGCCGGAGGAGGTCGCCGACCTGGACGAGCTGGCCCGGGACCTGAGCCGGGAGGCGTTGCGCTACCTCTACCGGATCCTGTTCCTGCTCTACGCCGAGGCCCGGCCCGAGCTGGGGGTGCTGCCGGTCAACGATCCCGAGTACGTCTCCGGCTACAGCATGGCCCGGCTCGGTGACCTGATCTCGCGGCGACTGCCACCGTCGGCCGAAGGTGGCTTCCACCTCTACGAGTCGCTGGACCTGCTGTGCCGGATGGTCAACGAGGGTTACCGGGCACGTGGGGCCGACGAGGAGGTGGGGGAGAAGACCAGCGAGGACGTGGGGCTGCGGTTCGAGCCGATGCGTTCCGACCTGTTCCTGCCCGAGGCGATCCGGCTGATCGGCCGGCAGGTCCCGCAGCCGGGCAGTGACGAGGACGATCCGGACGGGCCGAAGCTGGACACCCGGCTGCGTAACGGCACCCTCTACGAGGTGCTGCGCCGGCTGATGATCACCAAGGGCGGCAAGCGGAAGCGTGGCGGCTTCATCTCGTACGCCCAGTTGGGGATCAACCAGCTCGGCGCGGTCTACGAGGGGTTGATGTCGTACACCGGATTCGTCGCCACCGAGCGACTGTATGAGGTGGCCAAGCACGGCGACCCGAAGGACGGCTCGTGGATGATCCCCGAGTCGAAGGTGGACGACTACGACGACGACGTCTTCGTGTTGAAGGAAAACCCGGTAACCGGGGCGAAGAGCCGGATCCCATACGAGCCGGGCTCGTTCGTCTACCGGCTCGCCGGGCGGGACCGGCAGACCAGCGCCTCCTACTACACCCCGCAGTCACTGACCGAGGTCACCGTCCAGCTCGCGCTCAAGTACCGGATCGAGGAAGCTGGCGACGGGCTGCGCGCCCGGGACCTGCTGGACTGGACGATCTGCGAGCCGGCGCTCGGCTCCGGCGCCTTCCTCAACGAGGCGATCAACCAGGTCGCCGCCGAATACCTCCGGCGGCGCGCAAAGGAACTTCGGGTCGAGCTGGAGCCGGAGAGGTACCACCTGGAGTTGCAGCGGGTGAAGGCGTACATCGCGCTGCACAACTGCTATGGCGTCGACCTGAACCGGACCGCGGTCGAGCTGGCCGAGGTGTCGTTGTGGCTGAACGTGATGCACGCCGGGTTGCAGGCACCCTGGTTCGGGCTGCACCTCAAGCGGGGCAACTCGCTGATCGGCGGTGGGCGGCGGCTCTACCGGCCGGAACAGCTTGCCGACAAGTCGTGGCTGCACACGGCACCGGAGGACCGGCCGTTCCGGGACGGGGCCATCGAGCCGGGCACCATCCACCACTTCCTGCTCCCGGCCGACGGCTGGGGCGCGGTCGCGGGGGAGAAGGAGGCCCGCGAGCTGGCGCCGGCCGAGACCGAAAAGCTCAAGAAATGGCGTACGGCGATCAAGCGCGCGCCGTCGGCCAAGGGGACGAGGAAGCAGCCGTCGCAGGTGGTGCGGTTGCAGGCGTTGGCTGGGCGGGTGGAGTTCCTGTGGAAGCTGGTGCGGCGGCGGCTGGAGATCTCGGAGCGGGAGATCCGCCGGAACATTGCGGTCTGGGAGGTGGATCCGGAGCGGCCGTTGCCGGCGGCCGATGGGGCGGTGGCCAGGGAGAAGATCCTGGCCGACCTGACGGCGGCCGGTACGCCGTACTGGCGGTTGAAGACCGTAATGGACGCCTGGTGCGCGCTGTGGTTCTGGCCGCTGGACGTCGCCGAGCTGCTGGACGGGTCGGCTGAGGTGTATCCGGCCGAGCCGGTCGAGGTCACGCACGTCCGGGAGGTGCCGGCGTACGAGGATCCGGCCGTCTACGAGAAGGTCTCGCTCTGGGACGAGGTGGAGCCGCAGCAGTTGAAGATGCCGAGCCGGCCGACCGGGACCCGGAAGGTGAGCTTCGCCGAGCAACTGCGTCGACCGGTGCCGCTGGCGAACCTGGACGGCTGGCTCACCTTCGCCGAAGCCCTGCTCGGCCGGGCCGACATCCCGGAAGACTCGCTGGTCTCACAGCTCACCTCGCTGAGCGAGCTGAGCGAGTACGAGGGTCGGCTTGAGGGGCTGATGGGGATGGAGAACCCGTTCCGGCTCGAAGAACGGTTCCCCTGGCTGCACACCGCGACCCGGATCGCCGAGGAACAGGGCTTCTTCCACTGGGAACTGACCTTCGCCCAGGCGTTCGGTCGGGGCGGCTTCGACCTCCAGGTCGGCAACCCACCTTGGGTACGGCCGAGGTGGCTAGAGGATGTCGTACTGGCCGAGCACGACCCGTGGTTCATGTTGGCAGCCCACGCGTCTGTTCACGTGCGGCGTGCTCGGAAAGCCGCCCAGCTTGCAATTCCTGCACTGCGCCGGTCGTTCCTCAACGAGATAACCCTTAATGTGGGTCATGTAGCGGTCTTAGGTGGAGCTTCAACGTTTCCATTGCTTGTCGGCACACAGCCAGACCTGTATCGGGCGTTCATGTGTCGGGTATGGGGTCAGTTATCGCCCGAGGGGACGGCGGGCTTGCTGCACCCTGACTCTCATTTGACTGGTGCACTGGAGGGAAGACTTCGAGGTCAAGCCTATCGACATCTCATGCTGCACGCTCACTTCCAGAATCGTCGACTCATATTTTCGGAGATTGACTGGAACAAGCAATTCGGCCTTCATGTCTATGGTGCTGACAGTGAGATTGAGTTTGTTCATGCGAGTTGGCTCTACGATCCCGGCACCCTTGCCAGCTCGCTAACCCACGACGGTCATGGTGAGGCGCCGGGGCTGAAAGTAGGGGGGTACTGGGATCTCCGTCCTCATGCCGCGAGGATGGTTCGTGTGACGCGTGCCGTGCTCGAGGAATGGGCGAGGCTCCAACCTGATACGTCGCTTCCGGCTACCAGTGCACGCTTACTCTATCCAGTGACATCGGTCGAACAAAGCGCGATTTCAGCTCTTGCGAACTGGCCGCTACGTCTCAGTGCGGCGGAACCGTGGATCAGCAGCGGTCTACACGAGTCGGGTGCCAAGAAGGCAGGGATCATAGAGCAGAGGTGCGTGCAGCCGGATAGTTGGAGTGAGGTAATTCTGCGTGGCCCGCAAATCGGGGTAGGGACTCCCTTCGCAAAGCAGCCTCCCCACACGTCGCATACAGATAAGCCGGTGGATCTGACTGTTCTTTCCGACGATGCAATTCAGGCGACCGACTATGCGATGGCCTGCGATCGTGCGACCTTCGATGGCGCGCACTCGCGTTGGCGCGGACGACTCGAAACAGAGTATTTAAGGCTGGCTTGGCGAGAAATGATTCCAGCCTCAACCGAACGTAGTTTGTTTTGCGCGCTGATCCCTCCAGGGCCATCTCACGTGCACGGAATTCGGACGATGGCTTGTCCCGAGCCGAGGACGACGTGCCTTGTAGCAGGCTTCTGGGCGTCGTTACCCGTTGACTACGCGTTGCGCATCGGGGGGCGAGGGCACCTTGATGCGACCGACGCGAGAGTAATGCCTATCCCGGATACGCAACATCCGTTGGCTGATGCCCTGCTTCTTAGGACGATGCGCCTGAACGCCCTGACGGCACAATATCGAGAGATCTGGGCGCAGCTTTACAACACGAGCTGGCAGCGAGAGGGATGGGCCGTGGACTGGCGGGTGCCGCTTAATCTGAACGATGTTGGCCCTGCTTGGGGCAGAGCGTCGGCGCTACGCACCGAGTACCATCGACGTGCTGCCTTGGTTGAGCTGGATGCCTTGGTTGCCGTCTGGCTTGGCATTAGCGCAAATGAACTTATAGCTATCTACCGCTCACGCTTTCCTCAGCTATGCAGCTATGAATCGGAAATGTGGTTCGACAAATGTGGTCGGAGGCTGGCGGCGAACTTCAATCAGTGGGGGTCGGGTCAGACGAGAGACCACTATCGGCAGTTCATGGACTATCTTGAGAGCCAGGAGCAGAATCGGGTGCCCGACGGATACAAGGCGCCCTTCTACAAAGCGGATCGGGAGAGCGAGTACCGCCAGGCGCACGCCGTGTTCAGCCAGCGTCTTCAAGATGCGATCGACGCAGGGTGGCAACCCTCCTAGAAATTGGGGCGCCCACGGATGAGACGGGATGACTCAAACATCGAGACAGCAGGAGGGCGTTCGCTGCCTTCGTAGCCGGGTTCTCCACCTCCTTGGGCCCAAAATATCCCGATAGCGTCAAGATATATGGACAGTTAGACAACCACAGTCCTTCGCCGAGATCGCCTCACCGCATTAATGGAATCGTTGGCGATGCTGATGTCGCCGTGCAACGCCGCTGCCGAAGTTGGACCTCGCCCTCCCGTCAATGCCAAAGGATTCACATGTCAAGTGTTGATGCTAGTAGCGACCAGCGAGAGTTCGTGCCAACGAAGAGAATGCTTGAACGTTTAGCGTTGGCGCGGGAGGAATCCGATACGGCGTACTTTTTCGATCTGCTATACCTTGGTGAGATGCTGATCAAGTTCTTGGTGATCGAGCTTCTTGCTGGTGTCAGAGATGACCGAGAGCGCCATAGGTATGCCTTGGAGCATCGACTCCTGCGCGCCGATGGCATCGGAGAGTGGGCCAATGTCCTTGACGAAATGCTTTCTGGCACCGCTAGTCAGCACTTAACCTTAGTAAGCCGAGATTCTCAAAGGGCGATCAACGCCAGCTGTGGCACAGACGATCACAGTTGGCAGCGCGTTGCGGTAGATAGTCTCAACCTGGCCTGTCTTCGGCTTGATTCCAAGGTCGAGGATCTTAGCGCTCGTCGCGTGACTCTTCGAATGTGGGTGCGGAACTTTGTTTGGCTTCGCAATAGAACTCGTGGACATGGTGCGCCAAAGTCGGCTCGCCTTTCTGCGGCCTGCGAGGAGCTACACAACTCTCTGGGTATGGTCATGAACAATGCTCCGGCATTTAGTCGACCATGGGCATTCCTTAAGAGAAACTTGTCTGGAAAGTATAGGGTAAGTTGTTTGGGTGGTGATCGTGAGAAGTTCGCGTACCTTACCAGAGAGGTCGAACACTCTCTCACTGAAGGCACGTACGTTTTCCTCGATCACCCTCGACGCGCTTTTTTGTTGTTTACGGACCCTGACCTAACCGACTTTTTTCTGCCTAACGGAAACTTTCGAAAGCAAACCTTCGAAGTGCTTTCGTATGTATCAGATGAGAGGCAGGATCGGGACGGCTCTACGCACATTCTCCCCGTCGAGGCCCAACCACCTAGCGAAACTGCCGCGTCGCCCGATCTCGACGTGATAGGGAGTGTATTCACCAATGTGCCTCCTAGAAGGCATGGGTATGTCAAGCGGTCATCACTTGAGTCAGATTTGCATTCCCTTCTGGTAGATAGCCGTCACCCTGTGGTAACCCTCCAAGGCCGGGGTGGAATCGGCAAAACGTCACTGGCTCTTGAAGTGCTTCACCAAATGACTTATGAGAACAGCGTCTTCGCGATTGTGTGGTTTAGCGCACGCGATATAGATCTGCTGGCAGAGGGGCCGCGAGTTGTGCGCGCGGATGTGCTGAGCACCGAAGACATCGCTCGCGACTTTGCGAAAATGATGCGGCCCGGAGAGTCTCTCAAAGATAGAGAGGCGCTCGAATATTTAACCGCATGCCTTTCGGGTGCAGCGATGAATGGTCCCTTCATCTTTGTTATCGACAACTTCGAAACCATTCGCGGGCAGTCTGAACTCTATGCCTTTCTTAGTAATGCTGTCCGTCTGCCCAACAAAGTTTTGATCACGACAAGAACTCGCGACTTCAAGGCCGATTATCCCATTGAGGTCCGCGGCATGACGCGAGAAGAGTTTGCCGATCTTGTTGCTGACGTGGCGACGAGGCTGAATATCGGTGATCTTTTGGACGAGGCGTATAAGGAAACTCTATATGATGAATCCGGCGGACATCCTTACATCGCGAAGGTGATGTTGGGAGAGGTGGCACAGGCTAAGCGGAAGATTGCGGTCAGGAGGGTTGTAGCGTCAAAAGATGCGATGCTTGATGCTCTGTTCGAGAGGTCGTACTCTGCCTTGTCTCCTGTTTCTCAAAGGGTGTTTCTGACCCTTTGTAGCTGGCGCTCGCTTGTCCCCCGAATCGGATTGGAGGCCGTCCTGCTGCGGCCAGCGAACGAGCGCATGGATGTTGAGAAAGGCCTTGTGGAGCTCGAGCAGTCTTCATTGATTGAGCTTGTCTCGGATGATGACGAAGATAGCGAGTTTTTGTCTGTGCCGCTTGCTGCTGCTGTCTTCGGCAAAAAGAAGCTTGTTACGAGTCCGTTCAAGATCGCGGTAGATGCCGACTTGCAGCTTATCCGTGGATTTGGCGCCATGACAACGACGGACCTGGGCCAAGGGCTGGGTCGGAGAATCGAGCGTCTCGCTCGAGCTGTCGCCCAAAGGGCGGAGAATGGTGCGGATCTCACGCAAGAACTTGCGGTCATCGAGTATATTGCCACCGAATACCCGCCGGCATGGCTGACCCTGTCGGAGCTGCAGAGAGACTACGTCGGATCCGTTCCAGCTGCCATCCGTTCGCTGAATCGGTATCTAGAATCCCGCCCGAGCGACGAGGATGGGTGGCGTCGACTTATCATACTCCACAGGGCTAACGGCGATTCGCTCGCGGAAATGCATGCCAGGCTCCAGATGGCCGAGATTGCCGCTCCGCCCCTCAGCGAATTGAGCACGGCGGCTTCGCGCCTCAACGGCTTACTCGCACGGAAGGGAATCAGCCTTGATGCGGATCAAAAACAGTATGTTGTGAGGAAGCTGCGTGGCTTGCTAGAGGCTCGAGTCGAAGAGGCTGACGCAACTGACCTGTCTCGGCTTGCTTGGCTATGTATGTACGACCATGATTCGGCGGCAGCCGACAAGTGGGTATCGGCTGGGCTCGCTCTGGATTCAGAGAACCAGCATTGCTTGAGGCTTAAGCGTCGTTTGGCGGCCGACAGCGAGGCATGAGTGTAGGTGTCGGTGATGTAGCGTCTCATCGTTGAGTCATGCCTATCGCTGTAGCTTGTCGCTCGATTACTGATAGGAATCGCAAGACGAGCCCTCTTCGGGGCGCGAGTGGTTGGATGTGTGCCCGCACCCAGCACGGGATGCCAACCCCTGCGTGGTCAACCGAGGACTGTACGAAATGGTCGGGTGATGCAGTATCGTGGATTGCTTGCCGGCGTCGACTCGTTGCACCCCTATTTAGGATCGGTGACGAAGACACCCTTGCCTTGGTGGCCTTCCAGGAGCCCTTCCGCTTGCAGGATTAGCAGGGCCGAGCGGACGGGTTCGGCGGACACCTTGTAGATCGCGATCAGCTCGCGGAGCGACGGCAGCTTGTCGCCCGGCCTGTACTCACCCGACGCGATCTTGTTGCGGATGTCCTGGGCGATGCGTTGGCGATCTGAGATTCGGGGCATGGCAACTTCCTGGTAGGCCCATGCATCTTCTCATGATCGCCGACGGAGTCTCAAGACTTCGCCTGCTTTGCATGGTTAGCTCTTGCCATCCCATGCGTTGCATTGTAAGTTGCCTCTGCGGGACGCCTGGCAACGGAAAGCCTGGTAGGCAACCGGCCCTCCGGTTGGGCATCCGCTGCTGGCACGGCTAGCGATCTCCCCCTGCTGGCCGTGCCAGCCCTGAGTCACGCCCTGCTGCCGTACGTGTTGCTTCGTGCCTGCGGCGGCGGGGCGGGGCGGCCCCGGTCCGGGGTGGGGCAAGCCGACGATTCCGGCCGGGGCCACCCGTCCACGTCCTGTGCTCCGAGAGGCTGGTGAGAGGTTGTGTGTGCTCTGCTCCGGTGGTTGTTCCGGCGGGAGGGGCAGCCGCTGCGGCGGCTCGACTCGGCGTACCGGTCGGCGACGTACCGGCCGTTGTTGCCGTCGCAGGTGCGGCTGCGCCGGTTCACCCCGGTCGGCTTCGGTCGGCGGGGAGTCGATCCGGACGAGGTGCACGAGTTCCTGGAACAGGTCGCCGCTGACCTGGCCAGGGCGTACGCCGAATTGGCCGGCGTCCGGGAGCAGAACGCCCGGATCAAGGACGCGTTACGACGGTGGCAGTCCCAGCAGGTGTCGACGGCGCACGGGTTGGCGCGGCGCTGATGGCCGGCCCTGCGGTGGTGCAGTGCCGGTCGTGTGACGGCCTCTCCTTCACCCTCGACCCGTGCCGCTGCACCTACGGCGGCAACCGCATCCTGGTCAACGAGAGCGAGGAGGTTCGGCGGGCAGCGGGGGAGGCGTACCAGGACTGCCTGGAGTGTCAGGGGGTCGGCACGGTCGGCCGGCCCTGCCACGACTGCGGGCAGACTGGGCGTCGCCGCGCACAACTCGTGCTGACCATGGCGAACCTGGACACCGGGGCGGTGGCCTCGGCGAACGTCGTACCCGGGGTGGTGGAACCGGTGCCGTGGCCGGACGACGGCGGTGGGAGCTGGTATCTGCCGCTCGCCCCGCTGCTCCGCGACCTGGCCGCCGGCGCCGGCTCGTGGACGGATGTTCGCCAGCCCGGTGATTCGGACGGCCCGCTCGTCTTCCTGCCCCGCGCATGGCGGCCGGAGCACTCGGCGTCGGTCCGGGAAGTGCTGGAGGCCGAGGCCATCGCCGGGGAGAGCAACGAGGCGTGGCGGCTCTATCTCGGCCGGGCAGCGGTCGCGCCGCCCCGGGAGTCGGCGGCCGAGCTGGGCCGGCTCTGCCGGTTGGCCGATCTGCTCTGCCTGGACCTGGTGGTCGAGGCCCGCCGCCTGGTCGCCACGGACGAGCTGACCTGGGCGATCCGGTTCGAGGTGCCGGGTGGGCCGGTGCCGTCCGAGGCCCGGGGCTACGCCGACGACCTGACCACCGCGATCACCACCACGACCACGCTCGACGCCTGCTATGGCCTGGAGGAACGCGGCCTGACCGCCCCCGCCCACCACCTCACCATCGGGCAACCACCACCCGAGCCGCCCACGATCGACCTGGACCAGCTCGAACGGCGGATCCTCGCCGACTGTCTCGACCTTGCCACCGGCAGCCCGACCGCCGGGGCGCAGGCGATCTGGCGGGACGGCCGCTGGTGGCACACCAGCCTGCGCGACGCCGGCACGAGGGAAGTCCTCACCGAGTGGTCGACCGGGCAGATCTACAGCCGGCGCGCGACGAAACTGCGCCGGGGATGGCAGCCGCCGGCACCGTCGTGGCAGGACTCGCCCATCCCGTACGTCGACTGCCCCGACTGCGACCCGCACAGTCGACTCCGACGCTGCGACTGTCGACTCGGCACCGACCGCGCCGATCCCGACTGCCCGAGGTGTGCCGGTTCCGGCCGCAGCCCGTCACTGCTTCGCTGCTACACCTGCCGGGGCACCCGCCGACTCCACTCCGAGGTGGCCATCACGATCACCGATCTCGCCGGGCGGGTCGTACACCTCAGTTGGCGCAGCGACGCGTCCGGCTGGCGTACCGGTGAATTCGCCTGGCAGGACGACCCCGCCGGCCGGCCGGCCGATCGTGCCGGACCGGGCGACGGGCGGGCCGGGCCGGCGGGGGAGGAGACCTGGCGGACCGGCCAGCGGGTGCCGGCGCCGCACGTGGCAACCCACCCCGGCGGCAAGCCGCTGCACCAGCTTCCCGACCCATTCCGGCTCGCCGGCTGGGCCGACCACTTCGGCGTACGCCCGGAAGACCTGGTCGAACTCGACGGCGGCGGCGACCTCGACCACAGTCTCCGGGACGGCACCGTCACCCTGCACCGCCCCGACGCCGACCCGCTGACCGAGTATCTGCGCTGGGCCGCCCGGGGCCGACCCGGCGGCCGGCTGTTCGTGCTAGCTCGCCGACCCGACGTGCCGCCCCTGGCCGACCTGGTCCGGCTCGTCCTCGGGCTGCACCTGACGGTCACGATCACCCTCGTCGACCACATCCGGAATGCCGGGGACCTCCGGCTCGTCCAGGGCGAGGGCTGGGACGTCACCGTCAACACCCTCGGCCAGCTACCCGCCCCGGCCGACCCGCCCACCCGATCCACCCCGGAAGCCGCGATCGCGTACTGCCTCGAATACCTCGAACTCGCCATCGCCGGCAACGTGCCCGCCAACCCCGACGAGCCGATCCCGGTGCCGCAGACCCCGACACCGGTCGCCGTCGACGACCCCGTACCCCTGCTGCGCCGGCTCGCCCGCCACCACCCCGGGCAGCCCGTCGCCGTCCACTACGACGGCGTGACCTGCCAGGTGTGGCTTCGCGAGCGCGACGACGTACGCCAGCTCGCCACCGCGCCCACCCTGCCCGCCGCCATCGGCGCCCTCGGCCTCTGAATGATCGTCCTAGCCCGGTCCGTGTCCTCATATCAGGAGGACGGCAGCGTGAATCGGGGGCGGGGCCAGGGTCGAGGGCGCTCTCGGCGGTCGCGCGACCAGCGCCAGGCTTACTCGCGGATCGACCCAGCCCAATCCCTGGTCAACGTCGAAGAGCCACCATGATCCCTGTCCGCCGCGACCTTGCTCGACAGGACATCGATACCTGTCATTGACGTATGACGTATTACGAAGTTACGTTGAGGCCCTGCCCGCAGGCACCACGAAGTGCTGACGCCACCGCCTGAAACGCCGGTGCCTGGGGCAACGCGCGTCCGTCCTGGTCGCGCGTGATCTCGGTCGAAGGAGCGGATCAATGAATGGTGAGGCTCGTCCCGGCTCTCCCCCCAGACGTCGCTGGTGGTCGGCAGTGGCCGCGGTCGGCGCGGCGATACTGGCGGCCGGCACGCTCGCTGCGGTGGACAACGCGCCCGCAGCCGCGGCGACGGTGGATACGAACGCCTGGTATGTGCTGGTCAACCGCAACAGCGGCAAGGCATTGGACGTCTACAACCTGGCCACCAACGACGGTGCGCGGATCAGCCAGTGGACGCGCAACGACGGGGCCAACCAGCAGTGGCAGTTCGTGGACTCCGGCGGGGGCTTCTACCGGCTGAAGTCGCGGCACTCCGGCAAGGTCCTGGACGTGTCGAACGCCTCGACCGCCGACGGTGGGGCGATCGTGCAGTGGTCCGACCACAACGGAACGAACCAGCAGTTCCGGCTGGCCGATTCCGACGGAGGTCACGTCCGGCTGGTCAACCGGAACAGCAGCAGGGTGGTGGAGGTGCAGGGCGCCTCGACCGCGGACGGGGCCAACATCGTTCAGTACGCCGACCTGAACGGAAACAACCAGCAGTGGCAGTTGATCACCGTCGGTGGTGGCGGCCCCACCACGCCGCCGCCGACCGGTGGCCCCACCACGCCGCCGCCGGGTGGTAGTTCGAGCGCGGGGTGCGGCAAGGCTCCGACGCTGGGCAACGGCTCGCACACCATCCAGAGCAACGGCAAGAGCCGTAGCTTCATCCTGCGAATCCCCGCCAACTACAACAACAGCAGTCCGTACCGGTTGATGTTCGCCTTCCACTGGTGGGGCGGCACCGCCAACGACGTCTCCTCGGGCGGGACCGATGGGGCCGCCTGGTCGTACTACGGACAGCAGGAGCAGTCGAACAACAGCGCGATCCTGGTCGCGCCCCAGGGCATCGGCAACGGCTGGGCCAATACCGGCGGCGAGGACGTCACATTCGTCGACGACATGATCCGCCGGATCGAGAATGACCTCTGCGTCAACACGACGCAACGCTTCGCCCTCGGATTCAGCTACGGCGGTTCCATGAGCTACGCACTGGCCTGCGCCCGGGCGACCGTCTTCCGGGCCGTCACGGTCTATGGGGCCCCCGGACTGCTCAGCGGATGCAGTGGTGGCACTCAGCCGATCGCGTACTTCGGAATCCATGGAATTTCGGACAGTATCGCGAACGGGCGGTCGCTGCGCGACAGATTCGTCAGCAACAACGGCTGCACCCCGCAGAGTCCGCGTGAGCCGACGGCGGGTAGCCGTACGCACGTCACCACCGTCTACTCGGGGTGCCGGGCCGGGTATCCGGTGCAGTGGGGCGCGTTCGACGGGGGTCACACCCCGGGTCCGGTGGACGGGGGCGGTGACAGCGGCGCCAGAACCTGGACCAAGGGAGAGGTGTGGCGGTTCTTCGCGCAGTTCTAGCACGTGTGTTCATAAGCAAGGACGGAGCCACTCGTTGATCGCGGTGATGTTGAAGGTGGCCTGGTTGCGGACTGCGAGCTTGTCGTACCTGGTGGCCAGGCCACGGTTGCTTTTGAGCCGGTTGATGCCGCACTCGACGGCGTGGCGGTGCTTGTAGATCCCGGGGTCGAAGGGCGGCGGCGGTCCGCCCTTCGGCCCCTTCTTGCGCCGGTTGGCGGCCGAGCTGTACGCCTTGTCGGCCAGGACCCGGTCCGGGCGCGTCCGCGGACGCCCGCCGCCCGCACCCGCCACCGGATGCCGTCGCTGAGCTGGCGTTTGTTCCATTTCGGCGGCCGTCCTGGCTTCGTGCCCTTGGGCAGCAGCGGTTCCAGCACGTCCACTGCGCGTCGGTCAGGGCGTGCCGCCGCTCGCCGCCGGTATGGCGGCCACGAGGTCTCCGGTTCAGTTCCTTTTGGCCGTTGAACGATCTACCGGAGACCTCGCCGCTTGTCGATCATCGACACGCCTTGAGCGCAAGCCTTTCTGTAAACGCGTCCATCGCAGGTCACCTGCTGTCGAAGCCCTGAAACGTGCCGAACCCGCCTGTGGTGTCTGCGAAATCGGCGAAGTCCAGGTTCGCGATGCTCAGATTGGTGGAGACGTCCGGGAACCAGCGGGGTGGCACCCGGAAGGAACGCCCGGGTTCGTCGACCAGGTCAACCGCCAGCAGCCGGTGCTCCTCGTCAGCCATGCAGACGTCATCGGCCAGGAACAAGTAAGTGATCTTGTCCGCCTCGTCGGCTGCGGCATCTGCCTCGCCGAGCGCCTGAACCGACACCCCGGCGTATGCCTGATCCCTGACGTATGTCGCGCTGCGGTGTCCGCCGGAGCCGTCGATCGCTGCCTTGATCGCATCCCAAGCTGCATCGTCGCCAAAATCTGATCGCAGGACCAGAGACGTCAAATCCTCGAGTTGAGGCAGGGCGGCCATGTCCGTGATCTTCCCATCCCGAACCTACCCACTTTCGAAACGCTGCCTAGCTTAGCTAGTCGTCGTCGATCTGGGTGAAGGTGACGGTGTCGGGGAGGTAATTCGGGAAGTTGAGCGTGATGACGAGGACGTTGTCGACCGTGTCCGCGTCCTGCACGCTCCCCAGCCCGAATCCCTGCCAGTTGCTCCAGTTCGTCGGGGTGAACTGGAGCATCACCGGCTGGCTGATCCACCCGCCGGTGCCCCGCATCGTCATCTGGAGGAAGGCTGCCTCGGCCGGCGGGTGGCTCAGGCGTACCCGGAAGGAGGCGCCGGTGCCCTCCGGGATCGAGGTCGAGGCGGGCTCGGCGATCACCCTCGGGAAGTCGCCGACGGCGGCCTGGGCTGGTCCGGCGGGGGCGAGGATCGCGACGGCGGCGAGCGCGAGTGCGCCGACCGTGCTGAACCAGCGGCGTACGGGGATGACAGGCATCGGAAACCTTTCGGGCAGGAATGGACGTCACGACGACACCGCCGGAGCCCACCAGCGGTGCTGATCTTGCGTGCCCTACCCGCGCGAGGTATCGAGATCTTCCCATATTCCGAAGTCGATCGGTACCTGGGAGAGCCATGGCGATGGACGTGGCAGGTGCTGTCCCGCCCGCTCGACGAACTGGACCACGGCATTGAGTGCGCTAAGAAACAACGGAATGCAACAGGTGTCTGATGTCCGTCATCTTCTGGGCCGAACTCGTGTGGCCTCGCCGGCCATGGACAGGTCGATGAGCAGGGCAAACTTTCGATCCTGCTGTCCTGGACGGAGGCGACGGCCCGGCGGTGCTCGGCCGACTGTCTCGCGAGCTGTTCGGTGGCTGACGACCAGGTCATCCGGAGTGCGCCGAGCATCCCGGACGAGGGTCAACCGTTCGTCCTGCGCCGCAGGGCACTCGTGTGGATATTGGCCCTGCAACCGGTCGTGTGGCTGGGCATCCTGTCGCCGCTGTGCGTTCCGGCCATTGCTCCGTCCGGAGTGCCGTGGACCCCCCTGGTGCTCGTCCTGCCCTTCCTGATCGTGATGCTCTTCGCCATCCTCCGCGTCATGCCGAAGGTGACCGGGGTCTGGCTGGCCGCCGATCCGGGCGGGGTCTGGGTGCGGGCACGGAGTCGCATTGGCGCGGATGTCTTCGCCATCCGGGCGCCCTGGAGCCACATCGAATCCATCTTTGCGATCCAGACGAGTCGTACGGACGTCTCGGGCGGACCTTGGACGCTGGTGGTCCGGGTCAAGGACCTGCCCACCACGCTACGTCCACCGGATCAGCCGGGGGCAGATCGCGCCACGTTCACGGTGAGCACCTGGCTCTCGAACTACTCGGCCCGGGACGCGATCGACGTACTCGCTCAGCTCGCGGCTCAGCGCGCTCCGGTCGGTTGAGCACCCCACCGGGGTAGCGCCGCATCACTTGTTGAAGGTGCGGATCAGGTCCAGGAAATGCCGAAGCCTGTGCACGTCGGCGGCCTTCACCGGGTCCGGGTTGAAGTGCATCACGCCGTTGCGCACCTTTCGGAGATGGTCGAGACGGCTGATGAACACCCTGCGGTGCAGCGGCCAGCCGAGTCGCTCCCAGCATGCCGGGTTGTCCAGCACGGCCTGGTAGTTGCCCATCGTCATGGCTTCGAACGACCTGAAGGTCTGACCGGCGGCGGCGCACGCCCGCCGCACCGTTTCGGCGTCGAAGGTGCCCTGGATCAGTCGGCGCAACTCCTGGTCGACCTCACCGATCAGCAGGAACGGCGTCGCCGTCTCGTCGTACTTGTTCACCACGTCAGCCGCGGTGATGATGCCGGAGATCTTGCGGTCGAAGTCGCGGACGAAGATGAACTCCTCCCGCTGGAGCGTGTCGAGCGCGCGCAGCAGCCGTACGTCGTAGTCGAAGACCTGGGCAGGCACGATCATGCTGCTGAACGAGGCGTTCGGGTTGGCGTGCTGGGCTCGGGCGATCGATTTCCAGCTCACCGCGCCGTGCAGGGTTCGTGGATTCGTCAGCACCGCGAGCTGCGAGAAGTCGTTGAGCAGCATGGCGGTGATGGCCTCTTCCACCGAGGCGGACGGCGAGACGGATACCAGGGTGTCCTCGGCGGAGAGCAGGTTGCCGAGGGTCAGCCCGATCTCGGCATCGCTCTCCTCGACCAGGTCCGCTTGAAGCGACCCTGAGTCGTCGGCGATCGGCGCGCCGGCCGGGACCTCGTCGACGGGCTCCGGCGGGGTGATCAGTCGGACCGTCCGGTCGAGGCTGACGGCCCGGAAGTCCGGGGCGGTGGTCAGGCTGTGGTTCGCCAGATCGCCGTCGATCTGCCGGATGACGTCCCGGTCCCGGTCCTCGTGTCCCCACCAGCGGAGTAACTGGCGCACGGTCAGCGTTTCCGGGTCACCGGCCTTGGCCTTCCGGCGTGCGAGGTCGAGTCGGGCGAAGCGCTCCCGTGCCGCGCCCTGGTTGGATTCCTCCCTGGTGACGGCGTCTGGCGGAACGGGCTCGTTCGCGACCGACTCCAGTAACCGCTGGCGTAGCTCGTGCAACGTCGGACCGCCCTTGCCGACCCGCCAGGCTTCCCAGCCAGGTACGGCGACCAGCCCACTGGCGGCGCTGCCGGCGGCAGATGGCGTGCCGAACTCCCGTCCGTCGGGCAGTCTCAGCCGACCCGGCGCGATCACCGTCGCCTGGTGGGGTATCTCGCCCAGCCGCTGCTGGAAGAAGAGCTCCTGGCCCGGCTTGAGTAGTCCGGCCTCCAGCAGGTCGGATATCCGTACCCGGCGGCCGTTGATCAGGATCTCGCGGCGGGTACGGGACGAGGCGTCGGTCAGGGACATGCCGGATGCCACTCCAGGGGTGAGTACGGTGGGGGGCTGGAATGCTACTGACGGTGGCGTCGGGGTGACAAGGAACCCGGCCACCGCACCGAGAGTCTGCTCGGCGGGGCGACCCGGGTTGGGCCGGTCGGTAGCTGAACTGTCACCGTTCGTCCGTCTACCTTAGACACAAACACGACAGATCACGCTAGACATAGACGAGTAGCATGCCTGCGGTGAGTTGCTCATGAAGCCCACGATTGCCGCCGACACCCTTCGCAGGACGCTCACCCAGTACCTCACCACCACCTTCGGGCTGACCGACGAGCCGGTACGGCGCGGGTTGGAAGCCTTCCTCACCCACCCCGAGCAGGGCATCTTCCGGGGTCCGTACCTGAGGATCCGGACCCCGTTTCGGCCGGCGTCGGACGACTGGCGTTCCGCACTGGACTGGGCGCCGACCGGCTTCACGCCCTACCTGCACCAGGCGAAGGCGTTCCACCGGCTGTCCACACTAGGCAAAGGCGCCGAGCCGACCCTGATCACCACCGGCACCGGCTCCGGCAAGACCGAGGCGTTCCTGATCCCGCTGCTCGACCACTGCCGGCGGGCCAGACGGGAACGCGGGCCGGGCATCAAGGCGATCCTGCTCTACCCGATGAACGCACTCGCCACCGACCAGACCAAGCGACTCAACGAGCTGCTCGTCGAGAATGCCGCACTGCACCAGGTCACCGCCGGTCTCTACATCGGCGACGTGGCCGCCGTCGGATACCCGAGGGTGCTCACCAAGCGGTCCGAGATGCGGCGTACCCCGCCGGACATCCTGATCACCAACTACAAGATGCTCGACCTGCTGCTGCAACGCGCCGACGACCTGCCGCTCTGGGAGGGCGCCCAGCCGGCGTACGTCGTACTGGACGAGTTCCACACCTACGACGGCGCCCAGGGCACCGACGTGGCGATTCTGTTACGCCGGCTCGCCGCCGCGCTCGGCCTGTCCACCGAGGACCGGCCACTCGGACCGATCTGCCCGGTGGCCACCTCCGCGACGCTCGGCGAAGGCCGGGGCAGGGACGGCCGGACCGCGATCCGCGAGGTCGCCGAGCAGGTCTTCGGGGTGCCGTTCGAGCCGGACTCGCTGATCGGGGAGGACCGCTACGAGCCGGCCGAGTTCATCGCCGAACAGGATTTCAGCCTGCCGCTGCCCGATCCGGAGACCCTCGCCGCGCTCGACGGGCGCGACACCGAACGGCTCACCGACCAGGTCGCCGAGCTGGTCCTCGGCGAGGTGCCCGCCGACCCGGCCCGCCTCGGTGCGCTACTGCGCCAGCACCCGCTGACCAAGGCGGTACTCGACTCGCTCGGCCCCGACCCGCGCACCTTCGAAGAGGTCATCGAGGTGCTGCCGCGGAAGAACGCGACGGGCTGGGGCAGCGCGATGAAGACCCGGCCCGAGGTCACCGCGCAGGCGATCGCCAGGTTCGTCGGCCTGCTGGCCCGCGCCGAGAATCCGGACGCGCCGGGCCGTCCGCTGCTCAACATCGAAACCCACCTCTGGGTACGCGCGGTTTCCCGACTGCTGCGCGGGGTCGGCCCGGAAACCACCTTCGGCTGGTACGGCGAGCCGGAGCGCGACGCCGACCCGTTCGCGCCGGAGATCGACCAGGTGGTGGCGGACAGCCGGTACGAGCGGCTGCCCGCCATCTACTGCCGGCACTGCGGGCGCTCCGGCTGGGCGGCGCTCTCCCCGGAGAAGGACCCGCAGGAGCTGGAGACCGACCCGGACAAGATCTACCGTGGCTCCGTCGGCCGGGACAAGCGGCGAATCCGGGCGTTCATCGCGGCCACCGCCGACGAGATCCAGCACCGCGACCGGGGTCTGCTGGTCCTGGAGTACGGCCGCCGGGTCCGCCCGTTCGACCCCGCCCGGGACCGGGCCGGGCGGCTCGGCGACGAGTCGACGGTCGTCCTCGGCGACCTGCTCGCGCTCGA
Organism: Plantactinospora sp. DSM 117369; assembly: GCF_053764795.1. Taxonomy (NCBI): domain Bacteria; kingdom Bacillati; phylum Actinomycetota; class Actinomycetes; order Micromonosporales; family Micromonosporaceae; genus Plantactinospora; species Plantactinospora sp. DSM 117369. Next base: position 1,801,196 of record NZ_CM132446.1, read on the forward strand.
CGCGGCCGAGAAGGACCGCTGCCCCTCCTGCGAACTCGACCACGGCATCCGCTACCTCGGTGCCGGCCTGGCCACCCTCGCCTCGGTCGCGATCACCCAACTCTTCACCGGCGGCGAACTGGCCGGCGCCGAACGGAAGACGCTGCTGTTCAACGACTCCGTACAGGATGCCGCGCACCGGGCCGGCTTCGTCGCCAACCGCTCGTACGCGTTCTCGCTGCGCGCCCTGCTGGCCCGCCAGCTCGAACCCGGTAGGCCGGTCGGACTGGACGAACTGATCGTCGACATGATCGGTGCCGCCGTCGAGCCGGAGATCCTCTCCACCGTCGTCCCGCCCGACCTGCACGACCAGCCCGGCGTGGACAGCCTGCTGGCCGGGGACAACCTGCGGGACCGCAAGGCGTGGACGCTCGTCGGCGAACGGCTCGCCTTCGCCGCCATCCTGGAGACCGGGCTGCGGGCCCGGCAGGGCCGGACCCTGGAGCTGACCCGTACCGTCGCGGTCGAGGTCGGGCTCGACGACCCGGCCGCGGCGGCGGCGCTGTGCCGGGACGTACACCTGACCGGGCCCGGCGCCGACGGCGGCCCGCTGCCCGACGACGCCCGCTACCTCGCCTTCCTGCGTGGCCTGTTGGAACGGCTGCGTACCCGGGGCGCGATCTACCACGAGTGGCTGGTGCCCTACCTGCGGCGCGGCGGCGCCCGCTGGCAGATCTGGGGCGGTCGGCCGGAGGGGATGCCGGCCTTTCCGCGCGGGCTCTCCGGGCCGGCCTTCCTGCTCGCCAGCCCCAAGTCGCGCTCCGAATTCGACGCGGTCACCGCCAAGGGCAACTGGTACCAGGACTGGACCAGCCGGTGCCTCGGCCTCGACGCGTCCGGGGCCGCCAGATATCTGGACCGGCTGATGCCGGCGCTGGCCACCGCCGGAATCGTCGCGGCCGGCAACACCGAGGACGGCAACCGGGCGTACGGACTGCTGCCCGGCCACGTCCGGGTGACCCTGCTCGGCGACGCCGCCGCGATCACGGCCGGGATCGGCTGCGACACCTGCCACTGGCAGCAGACCGAGCACCCGGACCGGGTCGCCGGCTGGACCGGGCAGCCGTGCCGGCAGTACCGCTGCGGTGGGCGGCTGCGGCCCGCCCTCGACGACACCGCGCCGGACGACTACTACCGGCGGCTCTATCTGGAGAGCCCGGCGTTCCGGGTGGTCACCGGCGAACACACCGGCATGCTCACCCGGGCCCAGCGGGAAACCGTCGAGGAACGATTCCGCACCGGCGACCGGTACACCGACCCGAACGTGCTCTCCTGCACCCCGACCCTGGAGATGGGCATCGACATCGGCGCCCTCTCCGCGGTGGTGCTGGCGTCGCTGCCGACCGGGCCGGCGAACTACGTCCAGCGGGCCGGCCGGGCCGGCCGGAAGAGCGGCAACGCCCTCGTACTCACCCTGGTCGGCCGCTCCGAACGGGACCGTTACTACCTCACCGAGCCGCGCGACATGATCGCTGGCCAGATCGTGCCGCCCGGATGTTTCCTCTCCGCCGTCGAGATCCTCCGCCGGCAATATCTCGCGCACCTGATCGACCTCGCCGCCCGGGGCCGGCTGCCGGGCGTACTGCCGCTGCCCCGGCGTGCCCACCTGCTGTTCGGCACCACCGGCTGGCTCGGCACGCTGGCCGACGCCGGCCAGCGGGACGGTGCCCGGCTGGTCGAGGGATTCCTCGGGCTGTTCGGCGACAAGGTCTCGGACGTCGCCGCCGAGCAGCTCCGGCACTTCGCCGACGCCGGGCTCACCGACCGGGTGAAGCGGGCCGACGCGGCCTGGGAGGACCGCCGGGGCGACCTGCAACGGCGGCTCGCCGGCATCGACGCCGTCGCGGGGACGCTGGTGAAAAGCGATCCGGACCACGCCCGCGAGCTGAAGATGCTCAAGTCGGAGGCCCGCGAGGTACGCAAGCTGCTGCACCGGATCGCCGGTGCCGCCGCACACGGCACCCTGGTCGAGTTCGGGCTGCTGCCCAACTACGCCCTGATCGACAACCGCACGCTGCTGGACGCCACCCTCACCTGGGAGGAGAAGATGCCGGACGGCAGCCGGCGGTTCCACACCGAGTTGCGCGAGTACGACCGCCCGGCCCGGCAGGCCCTGGTCGAGATCGCGCCCGGCAACGCCTACTACGTACGCGGTTACAAGCACGAGATCTCCGGGCTGGACCTCGGCCCGGCGAACCGGCCCGCATACGAGCGGTGGCGGATCTGCGCCCGGTGCGGGTACGCCCGTACGCACCTGGCACAGGAGGACACCAGCGCCTGCCCGCGCTGCGGCGACGACGGGCTGGCCGACCAGAGCCGGGTCTTCAACGTGCTGCAACCGACCCGGGTACTCACCCGGGACCGGCGCGACGACGCCCGGATCCGCGACGACAGCGACGACCGGGAGCGCCGCTTCTACGTCACCCCGATCACCGTCGACGTCGACCCGGGCCAGATCGACTCCTCCTGGCGACACACCGGAGACACCTTCGGGGTCGACTACACCCGGCACGCCATCATCCGGCACTTCAACCTCGGTGCCCAGCGGTACGACCGGGCCAGCGAACTCTTCGCCGGCGACGAGGTGCGAATCAACCCCTTCCACACCTGCGACTCCTGCGGCGGAACGACGATCGACGGCCAGCCCACGGTGAGCCAGGAGGTCGCCGCGCACCTTGCCGGGTCGGCGGTGGCGAAGGAGGCGGAACACCACCGGCCCTGGTGCCCGCACCGCCGGTCGCCGGGCACGGCCAGCCACATCCCGCTGATCCTCGCCCACGAACTGCGGACCGAGGCGCTGCGCATCCTGATCCCGGCGGTCACCGCGCTGGTGGAGGAGCGGGTCGTCTCGTTCGCTGCCGCCGTCCGGCTCGGCATCGCCGCCGAGTACGGCGGCGACCCGGCCCACCTGCGGGTGCTCTCGGCGACCATGCCGGATGCGCAGAGCGGCGGCACCCGCAACTACGTGGTCGTCTACGACACCCAGCCGCAGGGCACCGGCTACCTGCACCGACTCGCCGATCCGGACCAGTTCCGGCAGATCCTTGCGCGGGCCCGCCAGATCATCGGCAGCTGCGTCTGCCAGCACGAGGGCCGGACGGCCTGCCACCGGTGCCTGCTGCGCTACGCCCGCAACAGCGAGTTCAACCTGATGAACCGGGACGAGGCGCTGGGGATGCTGAGCCGGCTGCTCGACACCTGGGCGGTGCTGCCGGGCACCCGCACCAACGACATCTCGCTGATCCACCAGGTGGAGAGCGAGCTGGAGATGCGGTTCCTGAACAAGCTGCTGGCCTGGGCCGGCGAGCCCGGCTCCGGCGTACGCCTTGAGAAGCGTACCGACCACGACGGCGCCCGAATCGCGGATCTGCGGTTCACCGCCCCGAACGGGGTCGACGTCACGCACTGGCAGATGAAACTGCAGAACACCATCCGGGGCACCCGACCGGACGTGCACTTCCGGCGGCTCGACGCGCCGGCCCCGGAGATCGCGGTCTACCTCGACGGGTTCAAGTACCACGCGTCGCCGGAGTACAACCGGCTCGCCGACGACGCCGAGAAGCGCAACCGGCTCCGGGCCCACGACTTCTACGTCTTCGGCATCACCTGGGACGACGTCGACGGCTGGCGGAACAACGCGGACGGCACGAGCGCCATCACCTGGGAGCCGTACGGCGGGCTGGCGAAAAAACGGGCCCGGGACCTCTACCGGCAGTCCGTACCCGACGCCGACCCCGCCGACCTGGAGCGGTACGTCTGGACGAACCCGGTCGACCTGCTCCTGCGGTTTCTGGCCGAGCCCGACCCGGACCGCTGGCGGCGTCGTGCCGAGGCGGCCCTGGCCGGCCTGCTCGTGCAGGCCACCGAGAAGCCGAGCACGGCCGACTCGAGCGGCATCGGCGAACGGATCCTCGCCGCTGTGCGCGGCGAGCCCCTGCCGCCGGCCCGACCGGGCCGGATCACCCTGGTCCGGTCGGTGGATGCCGCCGACTGCCCGGTTACCGTCGTCGTCGACGGCCGGGCCGCTGACCGTGTCTGGTCGGCGTTGGCTGTCATCGACGACCGGCCGGAGGCCGTGAACGCCGGAAGCGACGAGCGGCGCGAGCGGCACCGCCGCCGCTGGGCCGGCTGGCTGGCCTGGGCGAACGTCGTCCAGTTCCTCGCGGCAGGCGGCGGCGACGGCGCCCAACTCGCCCGGACCGCCCTGGACGACTTCGATCCGGCCTCGATGGCGGTCTCCGAAGGCACCGGCCTGCGGCTCACCCAGCGGCCGATGCCGATCGACGCGGAGACGACCACCTGGCTCGGCCTCTCTCCGGAGGCGCCCCCGCCGGACGACGATCTCGCCGACGTGGATTCGCCGTGGCAGGACGTGCTGCACTACTTCAACCGGGACGAGTCCGCGCTGGAGGCGCTGGTGCAGACCCTCATCCGGCGTGGCCTGCCCGTACCGGTCGTCGGTTACGAACTCGGTGACCAGGGGTGGCCGGCCGAACTCGCATGGCCGGAACAGCGGGTCGCGGTCGTCCTGTCCGGCTCCCCGGACGATCCCGAGATCACCGATCGGGACGGCGCGTACACCGCTGCCGGTTGGCGGGTCGGTACCGCTCGGGAATGGTCGGCGGAGGAGCTGACCGACCGGCTCGTGCACGGGGATGGGGGAGGGCGTCAGTGATTGCCAAGGCCGCGACGTTGCGGATGCTGGACCGCGCCGACAAGGAGGTCATGAAGCTGTCCCGGGCCGAGATCGGCGCCGTCTACGAGTTCATGCACAAGTTCCGGCACAACCCGAACAACCCGGGCCTGCGACTCAAGCAGCTCGGCGGAAGCTCCCGACTGTGGTCCGCACGGATCAACCAGGACCATCGGGCCCTGCTGTTGCACATCGTCGACCAGGACTACCTGCTCGTCGCGGTCCGGCACCGCAGGGACGTCTACGAGAACCTCGACCGGTACTCGTACCGGATCAACCGGGTGACCGGCGGGATCGAGGTGATCGATCTGGAGCCGGTGGGCGACAGCATCGTCGGTCGGGTGGTGTCGGCCGACTCGTCCGTGGCCGTACCGGAGAGCGGGCCCGACGTGGTCGAGCCGGGCGGGCCAGCCGTCTCGACCGGATCGGGCGGCCCGGCGGCCGACGGCCTGCCGGTCGAGCCCGCCCCGACAGCGGCGCCGCTGTTCGAGCGGTTCACCGACGCGCAACTCGTCGAACTGGGGGTCGCCGAGCCGCTGCTGCCGCAGATCCGCGACCTGACCAGCGAGACCGGGCTGCTGGAGCTGAGTGAACGGGCTCCCCAGCTCACCGCCGACGTGCTGCTGTCGTTGCACGACGGCAAACCGTACGACGAGGTGCTCACCCACATCACCGAGCCGGTCCGGGCCGGTGAGGCGGTCGACCCCGACGACTACCGGACGGCGGTGGAGCGGCCGGCCACCCAGGTCTCGTCGGACGACGAGGCTCTGCAGGCAATGCTCGCCGAGTCCTTCGACCGGTGGCAGATCTTCCTGCATCCCACCCAACGCAGGCTGGTCGAAAAGTCGTACCGGGGGCCGACCCGGGTCGGGGGTGGTCCGGGTACCGGTAAGACCATCGTCGCGCTGCACCGGGTAGCCCACCTGGTCCGGAGACTGCCTCCAGGGGTGGACAAGCCGATCCTGCTGACCACCTTCAACCGCAACCTCGCGGCGGACCTCCGTACCCGGTTGATCGCGTTGGGCGGGCAGGAACTGGTGTCCCGGGTGGACATCGTCAACATCGACCGGCTGGCCAGCCGGGTCGTCGCCGAGGCGAAGGCCGGAGCGGGCAAGCGGATCGTCGACGACAACAAGGTGCCCGAACTTTGGCAGAACTTCCTGCTGGAGACCGAGGAGGACTCCGGCTGGGACCCGGAATTCCTGGCCGCCGAATGGACCCAGGTCATCCTGGGCCAGGTGCTCGGTTCCCGGGCCGAGTACTTCAGCGCCCGCCGACCCGGCCGGGGCCGCACGCTCAGTCGTGCCGAACGGGACCAGGTCTGGCAGCTCACCGAGCGGTTCACCAAGTGGCTCGACGACCAGGGCAAGTGGACCTGGCGGCAGGTGGCCGAACGGGCGGCCCGGCTGGAGATGGACCGGGCCGCGCGCAGCGAGGGCCTGCCCCCGGAGGACTCAGGTGGATTCCTGCGGCACCGCTACCGGCACATCGTGGTGGACGAGGCGCAGGACCTGAGTGCCGCGCACTGGAAGATGCTGCGTGCCATGGTCGCGTCCGGACCGGACGACCTGTTCCTGGCCGGCGACACCCACCAGCGCATCTACGACAATCACGTCACGCTCGGCAGCCTCGGCGTCAACATTCGCGGCCGGTCCGCCCGGCTGACCCTGAGCTACCGCACCACCCGGCAGATCCTCGCCGCAGCCCTGGAGATCATGAGCGGCGAGACGTACGACGATCTCGACGGTGGCGCGGAGAACCTCGCCGGCTACCGTTCGCTGCTTCGGGGCGGGGTGCCGACGTTCCGAGGCGCCGGGTCGTGGCATCAGGAACGCGAACTGGTCGTCGGGCAGCTGGCGGCGTGGGGAACTCCGGTCGATGGTTCGGTGGCGATCGCCGTGCCCACTCGGGAGCTGGCCGGCGAGGTCGCCGCGCGGCTGGAGGCCGACGGGATACCCGCGGTGGAGATCGGTCCCGACGGGCCGAAGCGACCCGACGGCGTACACATCGGCACGATGCACCGGTTCAAGGGACTCGAATATCAACGAATCATCATCGCCGGAGTCAGCGACGGACTGGTCCCCCGGCAGATGATCAGCCGGTACCGGGACACTGATCCAAAGCGCTACCAGCGGGAACGGCAGCGTGACCGTTCCCTGCTCTTCGTCGCCGCCACTCGGGCCCGTGACGAGTTGGCCGTCTTCTGGCACGGTAAGCCGAGCCCGTTTCTCACCAGTCGGTTGGTGCAGCCGCGTCCGGTCGAATAGCCGCTGGTCGACGTACCCGCGATCCCGATCTGGGTCAGTCCTCGGGATATCGACCTGGAGCATCTGCATCCGAAGTGAGCGGAGGCGGCCGACCGGTCGCGGCGACGGGCCGACTCTGGTTTCCGGGTCGGCCCCTCGCGATTTGTGGATGCGGGACAGTCCGGCGGTGGTGCCCGTGTCGATTCTCAAACCGGGAAAGTGATTAATCGTCACTATAGGGATTCATTCGAATCTAAAGCTAGAATCCTGACGAACAGCGACGTTCCCCTCTTAGGCCAATTATCGGAAACGCAGTCGTGTCCGGACCGGCAACGACCTCCGCCGTTCGTGTGGCGGAGCCGGAGGAGGAACCATGTCGCCCACGATGTTCGGCCTGGCCGAGACATCGCACCGGCTCCGCTCCTGGGCCTGCGGAAGCCTGCGGTACGACCTGCCGGCCTCGCTCGTCGTCTTCCTGGTCGCGGTGCCGCTGTCGCTGGGCATCGCGGCCGCCTCCAACGCCCCGGTGGCCGCCGGACTGATCGCGGCCGTGGTCGGCGGAGTGGTCGCCGGCCTGCTCGGCGGGGCGCCGCTCCAGGTCACCGGCCCGGCGGCCGGACTGACCGTGGTCGTCGCGGAGCTGGTGAGCCGGTTCGGCTGGGCAGCCACCTGCGCGATCACCGCTGCGGCCGGGCTGTTGCAGGTCGCGTTCGGGTTGTGCCGGATCGCCCGGACCGCGCTCGCCCTCTCGCCCGCGATCGTGCACGGCATGCTCGCCGGGATCGGTGTCACGATCGTGCTCGGGCAACTGCACGTGCTACTCGGCGGCGAACCCGGCACCACACCGCTGCGCAACCTGATCGACCTGCCGGCCCAACTGGCGACCCGGCACGACCACGCGGCGCTGATCGGGCTCACGGTGATCGGGCTGCTGGTGCTCTGGCCCCGGCTGCCGAGACCGGTCCGCCGGATACCCGGCCCGCTCGTCGCGGTCACCCTGGCCACCCTCGCGGCCGTGGTCTGGAACGACGTTGACCTGGCCCGGGTGGAGATGCCGGGGTCGCTGCTGGCCGCCGTACACCTGCCGGCGCTGCCCGATCGGGACTGGTCGGCCGTTGCCGCCGCGGTACTCACCGTCGCCGTGATCGCCAGCGTGGAGAGCCTGCTCTCCGCCACCGCCGTCGACCGGCTGGCCGCCGACCGGGCCGCCCGGGACGGCCGCCGTACCACCCCGACCAATCTGGACCGGGAGATGATCGGCCAGGGCCTGGCGAACGGCTTCTCCGGCCTGCTCGGCGGGCTGCCTGTGACCGGCGTCATCGTGCGCAGCTCCACCAACGTCAACGCGGGGGCCCGGACCCGGGGCTCCGCGGTCCTGCACGGGGTGTGGGTGCTGCTCTTCGCGGTCCTGCTGGTCGTACTCGTCGAGCGGATCCCGATGGCCGCGCTGGCCGGGCTCCTCGTCGTGGTCGGCCTGCAACTGGTGAAGATCTCCGACATCCAGCGGGTACGTCGGCACCGCGAACTGACCGTCTACGTCGTCACCGCCCTCGGCGTGGTGGTATTCAACCTGCTGGAGGGGGTCCTGATCGGACTCGTTCTGGCGGTCGTGCTGATCCTCCGCCGGGTGGTCTGGGCCACGGTGCACGCCGAGCGGGTACGCGCCTGTCCGGCGGGCCGCGAGCACTGGTCCGTGCACGTCGAGGGGACGCTCAGCTTTCTCGCCATCCCGCGGCTGGCCATGGTCCTCGGGCGGGTGCCGCCGGGCAGCACCGTCGACCTGGAACTGGTCACCGACTTCCTCGACCACGCGGCCTTCGACCACCTCGACTGGTGGGTACGACAGCACGAGAGCACCGGCGGGCGGGTACACCTCGACGAGGTGGGCCCGGCTGCCCTGCGCGGCGACCACCCCCGGCCGTCCCGGCGGATCCACGCCCTGGTGCCGCCACGCTGGTTTTCGCCCTGGTCGAGTTGGCAGGCCCGGCACCCGGACGGGGCGGGCGAGCCGAACCGCGCCGACCAGCCCGGCTCGGCGCTGGCCGCGCTCCGGCCGCTGCACGTCGGGGTACGCGAGTACCACCGCCGTTCGGCCGCCCGGCTGCTGCCGTTCCTCATCGAGATGGGCGGCGGGCACAAGCCGCACAGCCTCTTTCTGACCTGCGCCGACGCCCGGATCGTGCCCAACGTGATCACCAGCAGCGGGCCGGGTGACCTCTTCACGGTGCGCAACATCGGCAACCTCGTCCCCACCGACCACACGGCGGAATCCTCGGTGGCGGCCGCCGTCTCGTACGCCGTCGAGGTGCTCTGCGTGCCGGCGCTGCTGGTCTGCGGGCACTCCGGGTGCGGGGCCATGCAAGGGCTGCTCGGCGGGCGTGACGAGGAGGAGAGCCACGTCGGGCGCTGGTTGCGGTGGGGGCGGCCGAGCCGGGCGGCGTGGCGGGCGGGACATCCGGTCGGGCTGGCCGCCGCCCGGGACGGCCGTGCCGAGGTCGACCAGTTGGCGATGGTGAACGTCGCCCGCCAGGTGGCGGTGCTCCGGGAGTTCCTCGCCGCCCGTGGCGTCGAGCCGGGGAAGGTGTCGGTGCAGGGGCTGTTCTTCGACATCCCGACCGGCCTGCTGCTGGTCCTCGACGAGCAGCGGCAGCGGTTCACCTCGCCGCCGGACCAGGAGTTGGAGATCAGCGGCACGGGTTTCGTCCGACCCTAGGGCGGCTCGGCACTGGGGCCAGTGAGGACCTCCTCCGGGTCTGGGGCTTCGGCAGGGTAGTGCCACGGCAGTGGCGTCCGCAAGGGACTCCGGCCTGATTCCCACCGACCGGTGAACCTTTTTCAACCTGGACCGCGCGGCGCTCACGCACCGCGTCCGACCTTGCGGTCCGCCGGGCCGCAAGGGGAGGTTGAAAAAGGTTCAGTGTGGAGGGCGCCGGACAAGTGGCGCAGGCAACTCCCGACGGTCATTCAGGTTCGGCGTAGGGCGGCGTACGTTCACGGCTTGTGAAGATTTTTCCAGAAAAGTCGACCCTCTCCCGACGTTCGCTGCTGGCCGCCGGTGGACTGACCGCCGTCGGTTCCGTCGCCCTCGCCGGGCCGGCCGCCGCGCAGCCCCCCGGCGACGCACCCGTCGACAACCCCCGGGCCGCCATCGCCCGGCTGCTGGACGGCAACCGTCGCTTCGTCCAGGGCCGGGGGCGGCATCCGCACCAGTCCCCCCGGCACATCCGGGATCTCGCCGACGGGCAGGACCCGTTCGCGATCGTCGTCGGCTGCGCCGACTCGCGGGTACCCCCGGAGGTCCTCTTCGACCAGGGCCTCGGTGACCTGTTCGACAACCGGGTCGCCGGCAACATCGTCGACACCATCATGCTCGGCAGCATCGAGTACGCCGTCGAGCACTTCGCCCCGCCGGTGCTGCTGGTCCTCGGCCACGAGCGGTGTGGTGCGGTCTCCGCCGCCGTCGAGACGATCGAGAGCGGTGGTACCGCCCCGGGCGCGATCCAGGCGATCGTCGAGGCGCTGCGCCCGGTCGTCGAGCCGCTGCTCGGTGGGCCGGGCGACGTGGTGGAGGCGGCGGTCCGGGCCAACGTACTGGCCCAGGCACGGCACCTCGCCGAGGCCAGCGAGATCATCGGCGAGAAGGTGCACGCCGGTGAGCTGGCGATCGTCGGAGCCCGGTACGACCTGGACAGCGGCCGGGTCACGCTGGTCGACTGAAAACCCGTACCGGTCGACCGGGCGGCCTGCGATCCTGGGCGGGTGGCGCCGATCCGCACCGCCGTACTCGTGGGACTCTTCTCGGCGAAGGTCCGCGATCACCAGGACCAGTTCGACGCCCTCGAAGCCCGGCTCGGCGCGCTCGGCGTGCGGGTGTGCGGACGCTTCCTCCAGCGCCGGGGCGTCTCCGACGGCGGCGTACGGCTGCTGACGGCGCCACTGTCCCGCAGGTTCCTGATCCGGTCCGGAAAGCTGGCGCAGGTCGCCGAGGTGTGTGAGACGGACCACGTCGACGTGGTGGTGTTCGTCAACGACCTGACCGGTTACCAGCGTGCCTCTCTGTCGGTGCGGCTCGGGCGTCCGGTACTCACCCGGGCCGACGTGACGCGGTCAGGGCAGTCCCTGGTCCTGGCCGGCAAACGGCATCGGCGCCCACGCCGCCACTGACGGCGGCGCGGGGGCCGCGCGGCGACCGCTCGGACCCGGACTATCGGTGCGGGCCGTTGGCCCGGGACCAGAGCGGGACCCAGCCGCCGTCGGTCAGCCACGACGAGGGCAGCAGCAGCCCGTGCGCGGCGATCCGGTCCCAGAACCCGTCGGGTACGCCGCCCAACTCGATCGCGTCGGGCCAGCCGGACTGCCAGCCCTCGTCCCGGAGCGACGACTGCGGATAGCCCGGCACCCGCACGCGGCGACGCGGCACCACGACGGTCACGTCCGGAGTGGACGGCAGGGCGTGCGGGTTCCCGGTGGGCGGGCCGCCCCAGGAGGTCACCGCCAGCGCGGCTGCCCGGAGCAGCCCGAGGTGCGGCCGGGCCCGTACCGCGTCGGCCAGCTCGGCGGCGTCCTGCCTTAGCAGGGTGCCCAGGGCACCGCGCAGCCGCAGCGCGACCAGGTCGGCGGTACGGGCGACGGCGACCTGTCCGACCCGGGCCAGCGGCCGGAGCGAGCCGGGCAGCGGCGCGTCCACCAGCAGCGGGGCCAGCCGGTCCAGTGTGGGCGGTACCGGGGCGCCGGGGCGGGACGGGGCCAGGGCCCGCACCGCACGGGCCAGTGGGCGGTGCCCGCTCGCCTGCCACAGCGCGACCAGACCGGGTCCGGCCGGGTCGGCCAGGGTGAGCCGACAGGCCCGGGCGACGGCGGCCGGGGTGGCCCGGCGCAGCGCGGTGAGCGCGTCGTGCGGGTCGGACGCCGGTGCCGCCGGTGCGCCGGCCAACCAGGTCGCCAGGACCGCCAGCGTCTCGACCGCCCGCACGGCTTCCGGCTCGGCGACCGTCGCCGCCGCCAGTTCGTCCAGGCGGTGACCGAGGTCACGCAGCACCCGTACGGCGGGTCGGGTCCGGGCGGCCCGGGCTGGCCGGTCGGAGGCGGTCTCGTCGTGCGGGCCCGCCCGGCGCGGCCGCGGGATCGCGCGCTCGGGCGGGGGGACGGCGCGGAGCCAGCTGGCGGTCCGGCGCAGCAGCACCGGATCGGGATCCTCGTTGAAGCGGGCCCGGATCTCTTCGAGCCGCCAGCCGCGCGCGCTCGGCCGCAGCTCGGCGTTGACCAGGATGCGGCCGTCCGGCGCGCGGAGGGCGATCAGCGCACTCCGGCCCCGGGTCGCGTCCTCGACGTAGTGCGGACCGGCGATGCAGTTGCCCATGTAGTGGGACCAGTCCGCCAACTGCCGGGCCGTCCGGGCCAGCTCGATCCGGGCGTCGGTGCCGGGCAGCACCGTACCGTCGAAGTGCTCGACCGGGGCCGGCACGGCGAAGGCGGCGGTCAGCGCGGTGGCGATGGTGGCGTCGTCGACCAGCCCGGCGACCAGTTCCGGCCAGCTCCGGCAGCGGGGCGGCACCTTCGCACCGAGGTCCACCAACTGTGCGGCGCCGGCCACGGCGAGCGGGATGGACTGCGACCGGGGCACCAGGGGCTCGTCCGGCGGTGCCGGATCGGTGTCGGCGGTCGGGCCGTGCCGGTGCGGGGAGATCACGGCGTGCGGGTGGCCGTTGAGCTGGGCGAGCGCGTCGGCGAGTTCGGCGTACCAGAGCAGGTCGCCGATGGTCTCGACCTCGGCCACCGGGCGGTGCGGTGCGGCGCGCAGCCGGTCGGCCAGCGCTGGGAGGGGCGGCGGCTCCGCACCGAGGATCGGCTGCTGGTCCCAGCGCTCGGCCCGGCCCGGCGACAGGTAACCCACCCGGTCCCGCCAGTCGGCCAGCGGCCGGCCGGCCCATCCGGCGAGCTGTTCCCGCAGCGAGACCGAGTCTTCGCCGACGAGCGAGCCGACGAGGTCGTCGACGGCCGCCAGCACCACCCGGCCGTAGTCGCCGGCCCGGGCCAGCCGCTGCCCGAGGTAGCTCGCCGCCCGGGAGTCGAGCGGGTCGCCGGGGCGGCTCCGGGCGAGAATGTCCCGCAGGTACGACCCGGGGCGGGCCGGCAGGCCGGTGAGGCCGGGCGTCCGGCGGGCCGACAGCGACGCCTCGGGCCGGGACAGTTCGGCAGCCGCCACCTCGATCTCGTGCCGGTGTCCGGCCAGGGCGGCGTCGAGGCCGCGGTCGACCGCAGCGACCGCGACCCGGGCCAGCACCGTCGCCGCCAGCGCGTCCCGGAGCACCCGGGTTGCCCGGGTCAGCCAGTATCCGGCCGACGGCTGCCACAGCGCGGCCCGCAGCACCGTCGGCTCGGGCCCCAACTCCCGGCGCAGCCGCAGGGTCAGCTCCTCCTCCTCGTACCGCCGGTAACGCGCGGTCAGGTCGGCGGTGCGATCCTGCCGGCCCTGCGAGGCGCGCAGCCGCTCCCGGCGGAGCCGGGTCGAACCGTCGGCGCAGACCCGCTGCCACAGGTCGGTCAGCAGGACGAGGCGGCGTGGCCGGGGCACCTCCCGGAGTACCCGGGTGAGCTGCCCGCCCACCACCGAAGGCAGCCCGACCGGGAACGGGTCGACCCCGTCCGGTGCCCGCAGTTCCAGTACCCGGACGAGATGTTCCGGCCCGAGTACGTCGCTCGCCGCGACCGCGAAACGCAGCACCGGCCACCGACCCTCGTCGAGTACGGCCTGCGCGGCGGCGCCGAGCGGCTTCGTCGCGTCCGGGCCGAAGAGCGCGACGAGTACCGCCCGCCGGTCGCCGAGCCGTCCGGCCAGCCCCGGCACCATGAGGGCGGCGAGTACGGCGTCCCGCCGGTCTCCGGCGGCACCCTCGGCGCGGGCCGAGTGGAACCCGTATCCGAGGTCGACGCCGGCTCCGGCGGCCAGCGGGCCACCGGCGGCGAGCAGCCGGGTGAGTTCCGCGATCGCCCGGTCGGCGGCCTCCGGCCCGGCCGAGCGGGGTCCGAGCACGACCGGACTGCCGGGGACGGCTTCCCCGTCCGGGTCGACGGCCCGACCCCGTGGACCGGGGGCCCAGATCCGCCGGTCCGGTCCGGGCACCACTCCGCCCGACAGCCGCAACGTCACGAGTTCATGATGCTGCCGCTGTCCACCCCATTTGCCGGTCCCGGATGACGCCCGATCGGGCATACCATGCGGTGGTGCCGCTGATCATGTCGTACTTTCCGCAGGTCAGGACCGATCCGACTGCGCGCCGGCCTGGCGGCGCCGGATGCTGAGCCCAGGCGTCGTCACCGCGTACGCGGGCGGGGGCCTGGACCGCGCGGCCGGGCTGCGGCGGGATCCCGACGGGTTGCGCCGGCTGTTCGCCAGTGATCGGGCCGAGGTGGTTCCGCTGTGGCGGGACCGCTGCCTGCTGGCCCGGCACGCCGGTGCGGGCGAGGACTCGTTCGCGCTGCTCGCCGGCTTCCTGGAGGTCGGCGAGAGCCTGGAGGACGCGGTCCGCCGGGAGCTGGCCGAGGAGGCCGGGATCGCCGTCGACTCGGTGCGCTATGTCGCCTCCCAGCCGTGGCCGTTCCCGGCCGGCCTGATGGTGGGCTTCTTCGCCACGGCCCGGGACGAGGTCACCACGGTGGACGGCGAGGAGCTGCTGGAGACCCGGTGGTTCAGCCGGGCGGACCTGCGGCACCGGCGGGTGGTACGCGGCCGGCTCGGCAACCCGGACTCGATCGACCGGCTGCTGCTGGAAGCCTGGCTCGACGGCGACCCGGATCACTGAACCTCTTTCCACCTCCCCTCGCGGTCCGTCGTGACCGCAAGTGGAAGTCGGGGCTCACCCGCCGCGCGGCTCAGGGGGAAAGGTTCACCCGTAGCCCCGGGACGCGGGTGTCCCCGCCCCGCGGGGTCGCGCGGGGCGGGGACGACGTGCACCGGTCAGCGCAGCCGTGCCGGTGCGGAGTCGAGCCCGCCCCGGACGCTGACCGCCCGTACCGTGACCGACTCGGCCTCGGTCTTGCTGACCCGCAGCGTCACCCGTTGCTTCTTCCCGCCGTCCAGGAAGAACTGCGGAGCCTCGCCGACCAGCCGCGCGCCCTGCACCTCGACGGTGTCCGGAGCCACGATCTTGACTTCCTTCGCCTGCTCCAGCGCGGTGGGGATCCGGCCGGTGTTGGTGACGGTGGCGGTGATCTCGTGCGTCGCGCCGTCGCTCTGCCCGTCCCGGAGCGTGCGCACACCGACCTGGGAGAGCGCCACCCGCGGCAGCGACTCGGTCAGGTAGATGTTGAACCGGGCCTGGTTCGCCGCCCACTGCCCGATCAGGTCCGGCGAGGGGTTCTGCGCCCAGAACTTCGGGTTGATCCCGCCGACCTCGACCGCGCCGAGCAACGGGTGCTGAATCTTCGTCCAGGGCAGGAAGCAGTTGGTCCGCCGGTTCTCGGCGCACCACCGCGACCGCTCCCAGTCGGCGAACCGCTGGTCTTTGTCGTAGTCGACGAAGTCGCCGCCGTTCCAGATCTCGTCGCCGTACCAGACGGCGCCGTACTGGAAGTAGCCGAAGTCCGGGCCGTGCCCGAAGAGCGGCTCCGGGTCGCCGCCGTTGCGGGTGGCGTAGTCGATGTAGACGCTGCCGGAGTACCGGTAGCCGGTGAAACCGACGCCGGCCCGGTCGAAGTGCTCGTAGAGCTTGCGGTCGCCGGCATACATGCACTCGACCGGGTCGCAGGTCGACGGGCCGCGCAGGTGCATCGGCACCCGGGTGTCCATGCTGTTCACCGCGCCGATGTTGGTGTGCGACATCAGCCAGGTGTAGACGTGCCGGGTCTCCGGCTCCGACAGCGGGTACTCGCCGGCGCCGACCTGGGTGAGGTTCCGGCCGGTCTCGTCGTAGCCGGGCATGACGTGCCAGTTGTACGGGTAGTTCCGGTGCAGGTCGAGGCCGCCGACGCCGTCCTCGTTGTCCCGGCCGTCGGCGTCGTTGTCGACCCCCTCGGAGAACATCAGGTAGTCGCCGTTGCCGGCCCCGACGCTGCGCATCACGACCTTGGCCGGATCCCGGTCGTCGACCACGTGGCTGCCCTTGCCGGCGCCCACGTACTGCCGTAGCTGACTGAGGTAGCCGTCGCCGTTGAGGTCCTCGCCGGGGTCCTCGTCGAGCTTGCCGTCGGCGTCGTTGTCGGTCGGCCGGACCGACGAGCGGTTGGTCTGGGCGGTGTAGAGGTAGAGGTTGTGCCCGTCCGGGTTGTTGACCGGCCGGATGTAGACGGTCTTCTCGTCGAGGATCCGGTCCACCTGCCGGTCCCGGCCGGCCCGGCTGATCAGGTGGTGCGCCAGCCAGAGCGAGCTCTCGGCCGAGGAGACCTCGCCGGAGTGCCGGTTGCCCTCGAAGAACGCGGCCGGCTTGTCGGTGTCCTTGCCGGTCGACTTGTCGGTGATGGTGAGCTGATAGATCGGCTCGCCGCTGAAGCTCTCGCCGACGATGTAGAGGTCGACGATGTCCGGCCGCTGGTGCGCCCACTTCTTCAGCCACCACTCGATCTCGATCCCGGTGTGGAAGTGGTCGAAGTCCAGCTGGCCCGGCTTCTTCGGCTGCACCTGCGGATACCGTACGACGGCGAAGGTGCTCTCGCCGTCCCGCTCGCCGGCGACGGTGATGGTCGGGGTGGTCGGGGTGACGCTGCCGGGGAACGGTCCCGGGTCCACCGCCGGCTGCAACCCGATCGTGTACGTCGGCGCCGCCGACAGTTCGGCGTCGTCGAGCGCGACCGGACCGTCGGTGCCCCACAGGGGCGTACTCGCCAGCACGACGGCGGCGCCCGCCAGCAGGGTCACCAGCTTCGAGGTCGGCCGCCGGACGGTTCGGGGTACGGGCGGCGGGATCGGCTCGCCGGCAGCGGGTTGGTCGGGTGAGGGTCGGGTGATCTCGGAGCCCACGGTAGATCTCCTGTCGTCACTTCGGTGACGGCCCTGCCGGGTCGGCAGGGGTAGTCACTTCCCGTGTCGGGGGCGCCACCCAACGTGTACTCACTGGTGATCATGCTAATCGAGGTGTGTGCCGGTGTAAATATCCCGTGCTCATGGCGGCGGTGACCGGCTGGGTCGGCGCGGCGCCGAACACCAGGGGGTCTGCGAGGCGGTCACGACATCTTCCTGGACGACAGCGTCAAGATCGCGGACGACTCGGTGAAGGCGATCGAGAAGCAGTTCGGCGTGGCGGATCAAGAGAAGCAGCTCCAGACCGCGCTCACCGGGCTCGCCGGCCAGGTGGAGGCCGAGGCCGCCAAGGCGATCGACCCGAAGGTCAAGGCACCGGTCCAGCCGCCTGACCGGCCGCTGGACCGGTGGCACCGCCCGTGCCGTGCCACCGGCCCACGCCGTACCGCCCGGACCTGGCGGCGTTCCTGCCTACCGGGGTAGACCCTGGTAGTCGGCCTGGCCGGCGATCTGTCCACCGTCGCCGGCGACCTCGCTGCCGGTGACGAACCGGGAATCGTCGCTGGCGAAGAAGAGCACGATCCCGGCGATGTCGTCCGGCTCGCCCACCCGGCCGAGCGCGATGTTGGCGGTGTCGAAGGTGACGCCGGCGGTCATCGGCGTGTTGATCTGACCGGGGTGCACGGCGTTCACCCGGATCCCGTACCCGCCCAGTTCCAGCGCGGCGGTCTTGGTCAGACCACGGACCGCCCACTTGGAGACGACGTACCCCGACATCCTCGGCACCCCCTGGAGGGCGCCGACGGAACCGATGTTGACGATCGAACCGCCGCCGGCTCGTTTCATCGCCGGAACCACGGCCTGGATGCCGTTGAAGACACCGATCAGGTTCACGTCCAGGGTGCGTTGCAGCCGCGCGGCGTCCCACTGCTCCAGCGGAGCCGGGTCTGCGATGCCCGCGTTGTTGACCAGGATGTCGACCGAGCCGAACCGCTGCTCGGTCCGTTCGACGACCCGGGCCCACTCCTCCGCGGACCGCACGTCGAGCTTCTCGGCGGCGGCGGTGGGGCCCAGTTCGTCGGCGAGGGCCCTGGCCGCCGTGACGGCTACATCGGCGATGACCACGTTCGCGCCCTCGGCGACGAGCCGCCGGACGGCCGCGCCGCCCATGCCCATCGCGCCACCGGTGACCACCGCTGTCTTTCCCGTTACTCGCCCCATCGCGAGCTCCTTTCTCACCCCGCACCATCCGGTGCGGGTGGTCTCACTCGGCGAAGTCGGTGCCTCGGATGACGGACTCCCAGGCGGCTCGTTCGTCCTGCGTCTGCTTGGCCGCGGCGTTGAGCCGGTCCAGGGTCTCGTTGCCCAGCGGCAACCGCAGCGGCGTGTGCTCGTCGGCCAGGGCGGTCAGGATCGCGGCGGCGATCTTCACCGGATCACCCGGCTCCCGGCCGCCGACCTCGTCGACGTGTTCGCGTAGCTTGCGCACCGTGCCGTCGTACGCGGGCAGATGCGCGGACTCGCTGATGGCGGCACCGGCGAAGTTGGTGCGCATCGGTCCGGGCTGCGGGATCAGCACTTTGATGCCCAGCGGGCCGACCTCCTCGGCGAGTGCCACCGAGAAGCCCTCCAGGGCGAACTTGCCCGCCGAGTACGCCGACATCCCGGGCACCGACATCTGTCCGCCGAGGCTGCTGACCTGCACGATCGCGCCGCTGCCCCGGTTGCGCATGTGCGGCAGGACCGCCCTGGTCAGGGCGGCCGGACCGAAGAAGATCAACTCCATGAGGCTGCGGAGTTCGATTTCCGTGGTTTCCTCGACCGCACCGATGTGGCCCCGGCCGGCGGTGTTGACGAGTACGTCGATCCGCCCGTACCGGGCGACGACCTCGGTCACGACCGAGTCGATCCGGGCCGGGTCGGTCACGTCCAGTTCCACCGCACGAGCCCGGTCCGGGTACGCGGCGACGACTTCCCCCGCTCCCGCCGTACGGCGATCGGTCAGTACGACCGTGTCTCCGGCGGCGAGCGCCGCTCGGGAGATCTCCCTGCCGAGGCCGGAGCCGGCTCCGGTGACCAGCCAGACGCGTTCCATGGTGACGGTTCCCTTCGATGCGGACCTGTCGCGGTGCGGTCGGTGTTCGATGGCGTGGCGTCGGGTGGTCCCGGGGTTCTCCCGGAGGCGCTCCGACGCCGGCAAGCGTAGTCAACGCAAGGTGACGCGTCACCCTTCCGTGAGAGGTGACACATCACCCTGCAAAACCGGGGTGGACCGCAGGTTGATCTAGTTCAGGATCTGCTGCCGGTGCGGAGGGCTCGGGAGGACTGTTCCGCCCGTCACTTCACCTGCGCATTGTCAGCTATTCCCCGGTGTCGGTGAGGCGGGCGCGTCCTCCCCTTCGATGGGCCGGTGAATCTCGACGTCCGGTGGAGGATCGATTCGAGTGCCGATGAGCTGGGCGAGGGGGGTTGACGAGTCACCCTTAGACGCGGGTGGGTGGAGGAGTCGCCTCAGTGGATGCGGCTTCGCGGTTCATTCGTCGAAGGGGTCGTCCTTCAGGTTCTCCAGCACGGTTTCCGAGATGGCGGCCAGTGTGTCGAGCTGGCGAGGGCTGAGCACGTCGATGAAGAACTCGCGTACGTAGCGGAGGTGCAGCCGGCTGGCCTTCTCGATCACCGAGCGCCCCTCCTCGGTCAGGGCCACGTGGTTGCCACGGCTGTCCTCGGCGCAACTGCGCCGCTCGACCAACCCGCGCGAGATCATCCGCGAGATCTGGTGGGTGAGCCGCGTCTTCTCCCACCTGAGGACTTCCCGCAACTCGAAGACCCGCAGCGGACCATGCGGCGACTGGTGCAGGGCGCTCAGGACGGCGAAGTCCGGCAGGGAGATGCCGGCCTCCCGGAGCAACTGCCGGTTCATGTGGCGCCGGACGTCCTCCTGCATCGTCAGGAAGCCGTACCAGGCGCGTCGCTCGCGCTCGTTCAGCCACTCGGGCTCAGTCACTCCCGCAACGCTACCGGCAGGGTGACCCCGCCCAGGAGCTGACGGCAGCCGGGTCACCTGCCGCGTCGAGCCGTGCCGGGCCGGCGGGCCGGGTGTGCTGCCCGGTCGGTCCGCCCGGTGGGTCGGGCCGTAGGGCGGCGCCCGGCCGGGGCCAGCGGGCATGATGGGCGGGTCGCGCCGGCCGATCCGGAGCCGGCGACGGACAACCCGGGAGACAGGAAGACATGGCCACTACTGCCGACACGACCATCGCCGCCCTCCGCTCGGGCCACGACGAACTCGCGGCACTGGTCCGCGATCTCGGCCCGTCCGACCTGACCCGGCCGTCCGGGGCCAGCGAGTGGCAGGTGTCGCAGGTGCTCAGCCATCTCGGCAGCGGCGCCGAGATCAACGAGGCCACCCTCGATGTGGCGCTGGGCAGCCGCCCCGCACTGGAGGCGGACTTCAACAAGCAGGTCTGGGCCCGGTGGGACGCGAAGACCCCGATCGAGCATGCCGAGGGCTTTCTGGAGGCCAACCGCCGGCTCGTCGAGCGGTACGAGTCGCTGGACGCGGCCACCCGGTCCAGCGTGCGGATCGACCTCGGTTTCCTGCCCGAGCCGGTCGATCTGGCGACCGCGGCCGGGATGCGGCTCAGCGAGTTCGCCCTGCACGAGTGGGACGTGGAGGTTGCCTTCAACCGGTACGCGACGGTGGCACCGGAGGCGGTGCCGCTGCTGCTCGACCGGCTCGACGGCCTGCTCGGCTGGATCGGCCGGCCGGACGCGGTCGGTGACCGGCCGGTGGAACTGGGGCTGCGGCTGACCGACCCGGACCGGTCCCTGGGGCTGCGGCTGACCGACCGGGTCGAGCTGGTGGAACGGCCGGAGCAGCCGGCCGGCGAGATCAGCGGACCGGCCGAGGCGTTCCTGCGGTTGGCCGCCGGCCGGCTGTCGCCCGAGCACACGCCCGACACGCTGACCGTGACCGGCAGGCTCGGCCTGGACGACCTGCGCCGGGTCTTCCCCGGCTACTGACCGGCACAATCCACCCGGTCGGCACGGTTCACCCGGTCGGTCCGGGCGGTGATCGGACAGAATCTCCGGCCTGGGTCCTCAGTCGAGGCCCCGCCGCCCCGGAGCCCAGAACGGCTTGACCACGATCTGGCGCCGGGACCAGCCCCGGTCCCGGACCAGATGGTCCCGGACGGCCTGACAGGTGCGGGCCTCGCCGGCCAGGTAGGCGGTGCCCGGCTCGCCGGGCAGGTCGAGTGCGCGCACCGCCGGGAGCAGCGTTCCGCTGTCGGCCGGGTCGGCGTCGCCCCGGTAGACCCAGTGGAGTTGCCGCCCGGCGGGCAGCGGTACCTCTCCGCCGGGGCGGTCGGTGACCAGCACGCCGTACGCCGGAGTCCGGGCGGGCAGCGCCCGCAGCATGGCCCCGAAGGCGACGGCGGCGGTCTCGTCGCCGACGAACAGGTGGTACGCCGACTCCCGCAGGGTCAGCCGACCCTCGGGACGGGACAGGCTGATCGACTGACCCGGCCGGGCGTTACGCGCCCAGGACGCGCCCGGCCCGTCGCCGTGGTCGAGTACGCCGAGGTCGAGGCTGCCCCGGTCGCGGTCCAGTGCCCAGACCGAGTAGCTGCGCCGGGCGTCTCCGGGGCGGCGCAGCCAGTCGCGTGGCGGCGTGACGTTGACGCGTACGTGCTGGCCGGGGAGCCACGGGACGGTCCGGAGCCGGTCGCCGGTGACGCGCAGCCGGCGCATCCGGTGGGTCACCGGCTCCACCTCTTCCACGACGCCGGACAGGAAGAGCAGGTCGGCGGGGCTTTTCATCTCGATCCTCTCTGGCCGCCCGGAATGGAACCGGGCGGTGACCGGATGGACGGGCTCGGCGAGGCGCGGCCGGCGAGCGTTAACTGACCGACTGTCGGTCGGTAACGGTGGACCCAACCTACCGACCGCTGGTCGGTTGTCAAGGCCGGCGTTAGGCTCCGGCGCTATGAGCGGCACCAGAGCGACGGCACGGCGGCCCCGCGCGGCCCGGGCACCGGCCGAACGACCGGCACAGATCCTGGACGCGGCGGCCCGGGTGCTGCTCCGGGACGGTGTCGAGGCGACCATCGACGGCATCGCCGCCGAGGCCGGCCTCGGCAAGGGCACCGTCTACGAGTACTTCGGCTCCAAGGCCCAGGTCTTCACCGCGTTGCGGAACCGCTGCAACGAGCAGATCCTGGCCGCCGGTGCCGCGGCGGTCTCGGCCGCACCGGACGCACCAGCCTTCGACCGGGTACGCCGGTTCGTCGCCGGGATGGTGGAGTTCGGGGTGGCGAACGCCGCCCTGATCGGGGTGCTGTTCCACGAGGCCGGCATCGAGGAGCGCGACGAACTCGGGCCGATCCGGGCCGGCCTGCTGGACCTGGTCGAGCGGGGGGTGCGCGGCGGCGAGCTGGCGGTCGAGGACCCCGCCTTCACGGTCGAATTCCTGCTGCACGGGCTGCACGGGGTGCTGGAGGGCGCCCTGGCGGGCGGCCTGGACGCCGGCCCGCTGCTCGACCGGGTGGACGGGGTGCTCGTCGCGCTGCTCAATCCGGTCCGCGCGCAGACCTGACCGGGGTCCGCGCACCGGGCCTGCTGCCGGTGACCGGGCGGTCGAGCAGTACTTGACAGTGCTCGTCAAGTACTTGACACTGAACGTCAAGTGAGGAGGGTGGCGTGCCGCCGACCCATGGCGAACTCGTCGAGCAACTTCTCCGGACGATGGACGTCCGGTTGCTCGATCCGCTGGAGATCCTGCTGGACGGGGACGACGTGGTCGACGCGCTGCGTACGGTGGTGCGGGTTCGGGCCGAGGCGTGGGCTCACCGGCTGGTCGACGGCGACGACCGGGAGGCGGTCGGCACCGCGATGCGGATCGTCTCGACGCTCTATCCCGGCGACGGCCCGTTCGAGCCCCCGCTCGACTGGTGGCGCAGCCCGCTGGGCCAGGTCGTCGCGCGCCGGGTCGGGCACCCCACCGCCGACTCGGTGACGTACGCGGTGGCCGGGGCGATGCTCGGGATCACCCGGCAGGGCGTCCACGACCTGGTCAACCGGGGAAAGCTGGTCCGTCATCCGGAAGGCGGTGTGCTGCCCTCCTCCATCCGCGACCGGCTACTGGAGGAAGGACGGCCCCGCCGTGTCTGATTTATCTGCCAGCTCCGAAATATCCATCAACTCTGGCCCGGTGCCGATCGTCGCCCGGGACTTCGGCGGGTCCGGCTCCCCGATGCTGCTGCTGCACGGCGCGGGCGGCAACCTCGTCACCATGTCCGGGCTGGCCGAGGGGCTGCGCCCGGCGCATCGGGTGGTCGCGGTGGACCTGCGCGGACACGGCCGCTCCGGCGACGGCCCGTGGAAGTGGGACGAGGTGCTCGACGACCTCGGTGCCGTCGCCGACGAGCTGGAGTTGACCCGCCCGTCGGTGGTCGGCATGTCGCTGGGCGGCATGCTCGCCAGCCTCTGGGCGGCCCGCCATCCCGACTGCCCCGGCGCGGTCAGCCTGGACGGCAACCCCACACCGAGCCGGCCGGAGGACCTCGCCGGCCTGGAGCCGGACCGGGCGGCGGCCGAACTCGCCCGGCTCCGCGAGGTCTTCGCCGGGATGTCCGCCGCGACGGCTCGGCCGCTCACCGCCGAGCAGGTCGCGGCGGCGGTTGCCGGACAGCGGGCCATGGCCCGTGGGTACGGCTCAGCCGAGGAGGTCTGGGTGGAGGCGTTCCGGCGCAACCTGGTGCCGGTGGACGGCGACACGAGCCGGCTGCGCCCCGATCCAGGGCTCACCGAGGAGTTGCGACTGGCCATGGAGTCGCTGGACCTCGTCCCGGTCTACCGCGACGTCCGCTGCCCGCTGCTGCTGGTGCTGGCCACGGTGGACATGCCCGAACAGCGCCCCTTCCACGACCTGTACGCCGCGCACCGGCGTCGGGTCCTGGAGCGGTTGGCGGCGGTCCGGGACAACCCGTGGCTGGAGGTGCGCGAACTCGACGGCGCCAGCCACGCCATGGTGGCCGAGCGCCCCGGCGAACTGGCCGAACTGATCACCCAGTTCCTCCGCCGGTAACCCGCCCGCCTCCTCCGGTCCGGACCCGAACGTCCCGTGCGTGGTGCCGGTCCGGCGTACGTGCTTGCGGATAGTGCCACTTGTTCTAGTAGAATGCGAACATGTTGTTTCGGGTGGCACCGGGCAGCGGCGTACCGCTGGCCGAGCAGATCGCCGGCAACGTGCGCCGGGCACTGAGCGACGGCGCACTCAGCCCGGGAGACCGGCTGCCGGCCGCGCGGGAGTTGGCCGGCACGCTCGACGTGAACATGCACACCGTGCTCCGGGCGTACGCGGTGCTGCGCGAGGAGGGGCTGATCGAGCTTCGCCGAGGCCGGGGCGCGGTGGTGACCGGTCAGGTCCCGCACGAGCGGGCCCGGGTGATCGAGTCGGTACGGGAGTTGGTGACGGCTGCCCGCCGGGCCGGCGTCGGCCTGGACGAGGCTGTCGTGCTGCTGCGGCAGCAGTATTCGAGAGAGGTGAGCCCATGAGGAGCGTCCGGTGGATGATCGGCAGCGGTCTGCTGCCCGCGGCCCTGGTCGGCGGTGCGGCGGCGGTGACACTGGCCTGGCGGAGCCGCCTCCCGGAGAGCCTGCCCAACTCCGGCGGCGTCGGTGACCGGCCGATGCTCAGCACGATCGGTGTCGACACCCTGGCCGGAGTGCTGCTCGGCGCCGCGCTCGCGGTCTGGGTGACCGGGTTGCTGGTCTTCGCGCTGACCCGCCGGCTCTCCTTCATCGGGCGGCACTGGCTTCGGCTCGGCGCCCAGGTCGCGGTGAACGGCACCGCCGCGGCCAGCGGCACGGTGCTGCTGATGATGCTCGGTGCCGCGCTGGACGCGCCGACGGCCGCCGACGTACGCCTCTCCTGGGGCTACTTCGCCGCGCTGATGGCGCTGCCGATGGTGGCCGCGGCGGTCGCCGGACTGCTGGCGTACCTGCTGGCCGGGGCGGCGCCCCCGGCGTCACCCGGCACCGGGTCCCCGACCCTGACCCGGGCGGCGGTCGGGCCCGACGTCCCGGAGCGGACCGTCGCGGCCGGGCCGGTGCTGGCGGCCGGGACCGACGAGCGGCTGCTCTGGTGGGAGTTCCGGGCACTGCGCCCGATGCTCTGGACGACCGGGGCGCTGGCCCTCACCGGGGTGCTGATGGTCGCCGTCCTGGTGCCGCTGGTCGGCGTCGCCGGCTGGGCCGGTGCCGCACCGATGGTCTCGGCCCTGGCGATGCTGCCGTTCACCCGCTACCGGCTGGTCATCGACGGCGAGGCGGTCCGGGTGGCGATCGGTCCGCTGCGACGGCGGGTGCCGATCTCCGCCATCGCCGCCGCCGAGGCGGACCACCTGGCGGTGGAGGACTGGCTGCTCCGCAGCATGCTGCGCGGGTCCACCGCCCGCGACCTGCCGCTGCTGCCCGGCCCGGCGCTGGCGCTCCGGCTGACCGACGGCAGCCGCCGGCTGGTCACCTGCCGGGACGTGTCGACCGCGGTGGCGATGGTGAACACCCTGCGGGCCCGCCGGGCCTGACGCGGCGGCGAGCGCGGGTCACCCGTCGGGGGTGCCCGCGTTCGCCGTCGTGCTCACTCCGGGACGCGCCGGTAGGCGCCGTCGCTGGCCGAGGTCGCCATCGAGGCGTAGGCGCGCAGTGCGGCGGAGACCGGCCGGTCCCGGTCCACCGGCGTGTACGGCCGCTCCCGCTTCTCCTGCGCGATCCGGCGCGCCTCCAGCACCTCCGGGGCCACCGCCAGCTCGATGCTCCGGGCGGGGATGTCGATGACGATCTCGTCGCCGGACTCGACCAGCGCGATCAGCCCGCCACCGGCCGCCTCGGGGGAGACGTGCCCGATGGAGAGCCCGGAGGTGCCGCCGGAGAACCGGCCGTCGGTGATCAGCGCGCACTCCCGGCCGAGGCCGCGTCCCTTGAGGAACGAGGTGGGGTAGAGCATCTCCTGCATCCCCGGCCCGCCCTTCGGGCCCTCGTACCGGATCACCACCACGTCACCGGCGACGACCCGCTTGCCGAGGATCGCGTCGACGGCGGCCTCCTGGGACTCGTAGACCTTGGCCGGGCCCCGGAAGGTGAGGCACTCGGCCGGCACCCCGGCGGTCTTCACCACCGCGCCCTCCGGGGCGAGGTTGCCGTGCAGGATGGCCAGCCCGCCGTCGGCGGTGTAGGCGTGCGCCCGGTCCCGGATGCAGCCCCCGGCCGCGTCGGTGTCCAGGGTGGACCAGCGGTTGGCGGTGGAGAACGGCTCGGTGGTGCGTACCCCGCCGGGGGCGGCGTGGAACAGCTCGATCGCCTCCCGGCTCGCCTTGCCGCCCCGGATGTCCCAGTCGGCCAGCCAGCCGTCCAGGTCGGCCGAGTGCACCGCGTGTACGTCCCGACGCAGCAGCCCGGCCCGGTCCAGCTCACCGAGGATCGCCGGGATGCCGCCGGCCCGGTGCACGTCCTCCATGTGGTATTTCGGGGAGTTCGGCGCGACCTTGGCCAGGCACGGCACCCGGCGGGAGATCTCGTCGATGTCCGCGACGCCGAAGTCCAGCTCCGCCTCGCGGGCCGCGGCCAGCAGGTGCAGCACCGTGTTGGTGGAGCCGCCCATCGCCACGTCCAGGGCGACCGCGTTCTCGAACGCGGCCCGGGAGGCGATCGACCGGGGCAGTACCGAGGCGTCGTCGTCGGCGTACCAGCGGTTGGCGATCTCCACGACGAGCCGGCCGGCCCGCTCGAAGAGGTCCTTGCGGGCGGCGTGGGTGGCCAGCACCGAGCCGTTGCCGGGCAGCGCCAGGCCGATCGCCTCGGTGAGGCAGTTCATCGAGTTGGCGGTGAACATGCCGGAGCAGGAGCCGCAGGTGGGGCAGGCGGAGCGTTCGATCGCGCCGAGCTGGTCGTCGGTGACCGCGTCGTTGGACGAGGCGATCATCGCGTCGATCAGGTCGATCTTGTCGTGCACGATCCCCTCGATCGCCACCGTCTTGCCGGCCTCCATCGGGCCGCCGGAGACGAAGATCGTCGGGATGTTCAGCCGGAGCGCGGCGAGCAGCATCCCGGGCGTGATCTTGTCGCAGTTGGAGATGCAGACCAGGGCGTCCGCGCAGTGCGCGTTGACCATGTATTCGACGGCGTCGGCGATCAGCTCGCGGCTGGGCAGCGAGTAGAGCATCCCGCCGTGCCCCATCGCGATGCCGTCGTCGACCGCGATGGTGTTGAACTCCCGGCCGACACCGCCGGCCTCCGCCACCGCGTCCGCGACCAGCCCGCCGAGGTCCTTGAGGTGGACATGCCCCGGTACGAACTGGGTGAAGCTGTTCGCGATGGCGACGATCGGCTTGCCGAAGTCGTCGTCGGTCATCCCGGTGGCCCGCCACAGCGCGCGGGCGCCGGCCATCGTCCGGCCGTGTGTGGAGGTCTTCGACCGCAGGTCAGGCATTCGACCAGTGTGGCACTCCGGGCCGCGCTCCGCCGCCTTCGCGGTCCGCCGGGTCCAGCCAGCGGGACGACGGCGGGGCCCCGACCCGGTCAGCCTCCGCCGGAGCGGGCCGGCTCGATCTGGCCCGATGATCCCGGTGATGCCCGAATGGGCGGTCTGTGCCTCTGATCGAGGAACCGGCGCGCGCTCCCCCATGGAGTGCGGTCGATCCGGCAGAGTGAACCCGTGCAACTCGTCTCCGGTGCGCCGGCCCTCGCCGTGGCGGCCGGCCTCGCATCCTGCTGCGGGCCGGTCATGCTGGCGTTGTCGGCGCACCGGCACACCGGTGCGCGCCGGACCGGGCACTGGCTGCTCGCGATCGGTGGCGCACTCGCGGCGGCCAGCGCCGCCCTGGGGCTGTTCGCGCTGGTCACCATGACCGAGCACTGGCAGCACGAGCAGGCCCAGCGCGGCGGCCTGGCGACCCTGATCGCGGCGGGGATGGCGGTCAGCGGGGCGCTGCTCTGCGCCGGTCTGCTCCGGTTGCCCGGCGTCGCCGAGACCCCCGCCGCGGCGCTCCGGCTGGTGCTGGACGGGCTGGTGATCGGGGCGGCGCTCTGGTTCGTCGGCTGGGTGCTGCTCACCGACCCGACCCGGGTGCTCGGCGACCTCACCCCGAGCGGCTGCCTGGCCATCCTGGTGGCCACCGTCACGGCCGCGGTGGCGGTCGGGCTGACCTTCATCGTCGGCGCCCGGGCGCGGGCGCCCCGGCGCGGGCTGCTGCTGGCCGGTACCGGCGTGACCGTGGTGACCGGGTCCGGGCTGGCCATCTCGGCCGGGATCTGCCAGGCCGGCCCGGTGGTCGCGCTGGTCGGGGCGGTGCTGCTGCCGATCGGCCTGCTGATGGTCGCGCTGGCCGGTCGGGCACCCGACCCCGCCGGCGGGCCGGACGGCGATGTCATCCGGCGCGGCACCTACGCCGTGCTGCCGATGGTGGCGATGGCCGTCTCCGCCGTCTACCACCTGCTGGTCGGCGGCAGCTTCACGATCCTGGCGGTGGTGGCCGGCATCGTCGAGGGGTTCGGCCTGGTCGCCCGGCAATACCTGGCGCTGGCCGACGTACGGGCCTACGCCGGTCGGCTCGCCGAGCGGGAGGCGCACTTCCGGGAACTGGCGCACACCGACCCGCTGACCGGGCTGGCCAACCGCCGGGGGCTGCTCCGGGCGGTGCAGCAGCAGGCCGACTCGGAGACGCCCTGGGTGCTGCTCGGGCTCGACCTGGACGGCTTCAAGAACGTCAACGACATGCGTGGGCACGATGTCGGCGACGCGGTGCTGATCGAGGTGGGCCGGCGGCTGAAGAGCAACCTGCGCCCCGGCGACCTGGCCGCGCGGCTCGGCGGTGACGAGTTCGCCGTACTGATGCGGGCCCGGCCCGCCGAGGCGCAGCGGATCGCGCAGCGGCTGCTCGGTGTGGTCGGCTCGGCGTACCGGCACGAGGCCGGGTCGGTCTTCCTGTCGGTCAGCATCGGGGTGGCGGACAGCGCCGACGCCGCCGACGTGGAGAGCCTGCTGCGCAACGCCGACCTGGCCCTGCGGTACGCCAAGCAGCGCGGCAAGAACCGCGTCGAGCGGTACGACGTGGCCTACGACAACCTGCTGCGCCGGCGTACCACGCTGGAGCACGAGCTGCGCGGCGCGATCGAGCGGGACGAGCTGCACCTCGCGTTCCAGCCGGTGGTGGCGGTCCCGTCGGTCCGGCCGGTCGGCGCCGAGGCGCTGCTCCGCTGGCACCATCCCGAGCTGGGCAACGTCGGCCCGGACGAGTTCATCCCGCTCGCCGAGGAGTGCGGGATGATCGCCAAGCTCGGTGCCTGGGTGCTGCACCGGGCCTGCCACCAGCTCTCCCTCTGGCTGGCCGCCGGGCACGACGTCTGGGCGTCGGTCAACGTCTCGCCCCGGGAACTGCACGCCCCGGAGTACGTCCTCCAGGTCACCGAGGCGCTGCGCGCCCACCGGGTGCCGCCCCAGCGGCTGGTGCTGGAGGTGACCGAGCACGCCGTGGCGACCGATCTGGACGAGCTGATCCGCCGGCTCCGGGCACTGCGGCTGACCGGGGTACGCATCGCGCTGGACGACTTCGGCGCCGGGTACTCCTCCCTCGGCCAGCTCCGCCGGCTGCCGATCGACATCCTCAAGATCGACCACAGCCTGGTCGCCGGCCCGGAGCCGATCCGGCCACCGGACGGCCGGGCCTTTGCCCCGATGGTGGACGTGGTGATGCGGCTCGGCCACCAGCTCGGGCTGGAGGTGATCGCCGAGGGGGTGACCAACCGGACGGAACTCGCCGCCGTGGTCGAGGCGGGCTGCCGGTTCGGGCAGGGCCAGCTCTTCGGCTGGGGAGTGCCGGCCGAGCATCTGGAGGCGATGCTGGAGGCGGCCAGCCCGCCCGAGGGGAGCGGATCGGAGTCCCGCCCGCAGGGCGACACCAGCACGTCCACCTCCCGGATCGGCGGCAACAACCGCAGCGCGCCCCGGCAGCGCAGACCGAGCGACGGGCCGGTGGACCCGAAAACCGACAGTGCCCAGAATGCGGGATCAGTTGACTCATCGCGTGAGATGCGTCAGGCTTAGCCACATGTCTGCGACCAGGTCCTTCCGAGTACTTATCTGAGCGCACTCTCGACTCCCGAGAGTGCGCAGGCCCCGTGCATCAGCACGAGGGCCGTTTTTATTGGCCACGTATCCCGCGCTGGCGGCGCAGTCGCCCCGGTTGGCGTTCACTCCTGCCGGTTTGTGTGGATCGGCCGCCGGCCGAGGCGGCCCGCCCGCACCGCACCGTACATCTGGAAAAGATCACTGCTCCGAGCCGAAGGCCTGAATAGCCATGACGAGACCCACACCCGAGACCCTGGCCAACAGCGCGCGGCGCCACCGGTCCGCCGCTGCCGAGGGGAGCAACGACCCCTCCGACCAGTTCCCCCGCCGACTCCGCCCGGGTGCCCAGCCGGCCGCTGACCAGGCCGGCCAGCTCGCCGAGCCGGTCCGGGCGGCCGGAACCGGGCAGGTGGTAGCACCGGTCCGGGTCTCCGGGGCCGGTTCGCTGGTGAAGTCGCTGGAGGCGCTCGGCGTCGATGTCGCGTTCGGCATCCCGGGCGGGGCGATCCTGCCGGCGTACGACCCGCTCTACGACTCGTCGGTGCGGCACATCCTGGTCCGCCACGAGCAGGGCGCCGGGCACGCCGCCACCGGGTACGCGCAGGCCACCGGCCGGGTCGGGGTCTGCATCGCCACCTCCGGGCCGGGCGCGACGAACCTGGTCACGCCGATCGCGGACGCATACATGGACTCGGTGCCGATGGTGGCGATCACCGGTCAGGTGGCCCGGCCGGCGATCGGCACGGACGCCTTCCAGGAGGCGGACATCCAGGGCATCACCCTGCCGATCACCAAGCACAACTTCCTGGTGCAGACCGCCGAGGAGATCCCGCGGATCCTGGCCGAGGCGTTCCACCTGGCCGCCACCGGCCGGCCCGGCCCGGTGCTGGTCGACATCCCCAAGGACGTGCTCCAGGCGCAGACCACCTTCAACTGGCCGCCCACCCTGGACCTGCCGGGCTACCGGCCGACCCTGCACCCGCACGGCAAGCAGATCCGCGAGGCGGCCCGGCTGATGACCACGGCCCGCCGCCCGGTGCTCTACGTCGGCGGCGGCGTGCTCAAGGCCGGTGCCACCGACGGGCTGCGCAAGCTGGCCGAGCTGACCGGCATCCCGGTGCTGACCACGCTGATGGCCCGGGGCGCCTTCCCGGACTCGCACCCGCAGCACCTCGGCATGCCCGGCATGCACGGCACGGTCGCCGCGGTCTACGCCCTGCAGAAGTCGGACCTGATCGTGGCGCTGGGGGCCCGGTTCGACGACCGGGTGACCGGCAAGCTGGACTCGTTCGCCCCGGGGGCGGCGGTCGTGCACGCCGACATCGACCCGGCGGAGATCGGCAAGAACCGCGCCGCCGACGTGCCGATCGTCGGCGACGCGAAGTACGTGATCGACGAGCTGATCGAGGCGGTCCGGGCGGCCACCGCCGGCCAGACCGCCGCGATCGACCGGACCGAGTGGTGGGCGCAGTTGAACGACCTGCGCGAGCGGTACCCGCTCGGCTACGACGAGCCGACCGACGGCACCCTGGCCCCGCAGTACGTGATCGAGCGGCTGGGCGCGATCGCCGGCCCGGAGGCGATCTACGTGGCCGGGGTCGGCCAGCACCAGATGTGGGCGGCGCAGTTCGTCTCGTACGAGAAGCCGTACACCTGGCTCAACTCCGGCGGCCTGGGCACCATGGGGTACGCCGTGCCGGCGGCGATGGGCGCCAAGGTCGGCAAGCCGGACACGGTGGTCTGGGGCATCGACGGCGACGGCTGCTTCCAGATGACCAACCAGGAGCTGGCGACCTGCGCCCTGGAGGGGATCCCGGTCAAGATCGCCGTGATCAACAACGGCAACCTGGGCATGGTCCGGCAGTGGCAGACGCTCTTCTACGGCGAGCGCTACTCCAACACCGAACTGGGCACCCACAAGCACCGCATCCCGGATTTCGTCAAGCTGGCCGAGGCGCTGGGCTGCGTCGGGCTGCGCTGCGAGAGCAAGGCCGACGTGGACAAGACCATCAAGGCCGCGATGGAGATCAACGACGCGCCGGTGGTGGTCGACTTCGTGGTCGGCAAGGACGCCATGGTCTGGCCGATGGTGGCCGCCGGCACCAGCAACGACGAGATCATGTTCGCCCGTGGGGTCCGCCCCGCCTTCGACGACGACGAGCTGTGAGGCCGGAGCGATGAGCGAGCGTAGTGAGCGAATCAGTCAACTCAGTGCGATTGTGCCTCATGACGGCACGGAGCGAAGCGGAGTGCCGGCATGAGCAAGCACACCCTGTCCGTGCTGGTGGAGAACAAGCCCGGTGTCCTGGCCCGGGTGAGTGGGCTCTTCTCCCGCCGGGGCTTCAACATCGACTCGCTGGCGGTCGGTGAGACGGAGAACCCGGACGTCTCCCGGATCACCATCGTGGTCAACGCCGAGACCTCGCCGCTGGAGCAGGTCACCAAGCAGCTCAACAAGCTGGTCAACGTACTCAAGATCGTCGAGCTGGACCCGGGCGTCTCGGTGGCCCGGGAGCTGGTGCTGGTCAAGGTCCGGGCCGACCGCTCGCAGCGGGCCCAGGTGCTGGAGACGGTGAACCTGTTCCGGGCCAGGGTGGTGGACGTCGCGCCGGACACCCTCACGATCGAGGCGACCGGCACCGCTGACAAGCTGGACGCGCTGCTGCGCGATCTCGAACCGTTCGGAATCAAGGAAATGGTGCAGTCGGGTCTGGTGGCCATCGGGCGGGGCTCCCGTTCGATCACCACCGGTTCGGCGCTGCGGGCCGCCTGAGCACGGCGGACCCCGCATAACGATTGGCAACGGCGGGCCCGGCCGGGTCGCGCCGCAGGAGAGGAAAGTCATGACCGCTGAGGTGTTCTACGACGACGACGCCGACCTGGGGCTCATCCAGAGCAAGAAGGTCGCGGTGCTCGGGTACGGCAGCCAGGGCCACGCCCACGCGCTGTCGCTGCGCGACTCGGGCGTCGACGTGGTGATCGGTCTGCCGGAGGGTTCCAAGAGCCGGGCCAAGGCGCAGGAGCAGGGCCTTCGGGTGCTGACCCCGGCCGAGGCGTCGGCCGAGGCCGACGTGATCATGGTATTGGCGCCGGACACCGCGCAGCGGTCGCTCTACGCCGAGGCCATCGCGCCGCACCTGACCGCGGGCAAGGCGCTGTTCTTCGGCCACGGCCTGAACATCCGGTACGGCTTCATCACTCCGCCGGCCGACGTCGACGTGGCGATGGTCGCCCCGAAGGGCCCGGGTCACCTGGTCCGCCGGCAGTACGTCGACGGCAAGGGCGTGCCCTGCCTGGTCGCGGTGGAGCAGGACGCCACCGGCACCGCCTTCCCGCTCGCGCTCGCCTACACCAAGGCGATCGGCGGCACCCGGGCCGGTGCGATCCGCACCACCTTCAAGGAGGAGACCGAGACCGACCTCTTCGGCGAGCAGGCGGTGCTCTGCGGCGGCGCCTCCGCGCTGGTGCAGACCGGTTTCGAGGTGCTCACCGAGGCCGGGTACGCGCCCGAGGTGGCGTACTTCGAGTGCCTGCACGAGCTGAAGCTGATCGTCGACCTGATGTACGAGGGCGGCATCGCCCGGATGCGCTACAGCGTCTCCGACACCGCCGAGTACGGCGACTACTCGCGCGGCCCGCGGGTGGTCGACGCCAGGGTCAAGGACGAGATGCGGAAGATCCTCTCCGAGATCCAGTCCGGCGAGTTCGCCCGGGAGTGGATCGCCGAGGACGACGCGGGCCGGCCCAACTTCACCAAGTGGCGGGCCGAGGGCGCGGCGCACCCGATCGAGGAGACCGGCAAGAAGCTGCGCGGCATGATGAGCTGGGTCGACCGTCCGATCACCGAGACGGCCTGACGTGGTGGTCGCTCCGGGCCGGTGAGCGTACCGGCCCGGAGCGGCACCGGCACGTGGTGGAGATCAATGTCGTTACCGGATCTTCCCCCCGGCGAGTTACCGGATCATTGCCATTCGGAGTCCAATCGCTACCCCGACCGTTGTCGTCAGGAAATGGTCGGCGGTTACGGGCGGTTAATGCGTCCGCTCGGGTACTGTCGCCGCATGCGTCTGGAGCAATCGCACCGCACCGAGCGTTTCGGCGCCGTCCGTATCCACGAACTCCAGCGTGTCATACAGCTGGACTCGGGAGACGCCACGGGGACCACCGGCGAGGGGATCGTCTCGCAGGCGGCGATGCGCGCGATCGAGCGGCAGATGGTCATCGTCATTCCCTGTATGAATGAGACACGCAGAGTAATCGAAGGCGTGCTCTCGGGGATTCCGCACGACTGCCTGATCGTGCTGGTCTCGAACAGCGCCCGACATCCGGTCGATCGCTACGACATGGAAGCGCAGACCCTGGAGCAGTACTGCCGGGCGACCGAGCGGCCGGCGATCATGGTGCACCAGCGGGATCCGGGGCTGGCTGCCGCCTTCAAGGCCGCCGGCATGCCCGAGCTGATCGACGACGACGGGCTGGTCCGGGCCGGCAAGGGCGAGGCGATGCTGATCGGCATGGCGGTCGCCGCGCTGACCGGTCGCAGGTACCTCGGCTACATCGATGCGGATAACTATGTGCCGGGTGCCGTGCACGAGTACGTCAAGGTGTACGCCGCCGGCCTGCACCTGGCGGCCAACCCGTACGCGATGGTCCGGATCTCCTGGCACTCGAAGCCGAAACTGCGGGACGGGCGGCTCTTCTTCAGCCGGCGCGGCCGGAGTTCCGAGATCACCAACGAGTTCCTGAACCGGCTGGTGGCCGAGTATTCCGGGTTCGGCACCGAGGTGATCGCCACCGGCAATGCCGGCGAACACGCGCTCAGTCTCGACCTCGGGTTGCGGATGCGGCTGGCCGGCGGCTTCGCGGTCGAGCCGTTCGAGTTCGTGGAGTTGTTCGAACAGTTCGGCGGGCTGCTCGACACCGCCCATCCCGAGGTGATGGCGAGTTCCGTTCCGGTACTCCAGATCGAGACCCGCAACCCGCACTTCCACGACAACAAGGGCGAGGACCACGTGCAGGGCATGCGGATGCAGGCGCTGAACGTGCTCTACCACTCGCCGGTCGCGCTGCCCGCGGTCCGCCAGGCGATCCTCGACTTCATGGTCGCCCAGCAGGCGCTCTCGCCCGGCGAGGAGCCGCCCCGGGAGCGGATCTATCCGCCGGTCGGTTCGCTCGACCTGGACCTGCTGCGCGACGTACTGGAGACCGAGGCGGGGACCTTCCGCCAGCTCGGTACCCGGTCGCTGGTCAGCCAGCTCCGGCCGCACCCCGCGCTGCCCGGACCCGAGGTCTTCACCTCGGCCTGAGCCGCCGGCACGCCGTCCCGTCCCGTCCCGTCCCGTCCCGGTCGGCCGCGGCGACGACCAGCGGTTCCGCCGGAGGTTCCGGGATTCGGCGGCGCCGTCGGCGTCGGCGGCACCCGCCCCGCCGGCGTGCCTTGTGAGGGCACTCACGCGGTTCGGCGCCGCACCGTGCGCAGCAGGGCGCCTACGATCGGCAGATAGGTGCGTCCGCACCGTAGGGAAGCACCCGTTTGGCGGAGCGCGGGACGCAGTGCGGCGCCCACGTGGCCGCAGACCTCGCCCGGACGACATATACGAGGACCAATGACTCCCGTCGTACTGATCGCTGAAGAGCTCGCTCCCGCCGCAATCGACGTGCTCGCGCACGACTTCGACGTACGCCACGTCGACGGCACCGACCGCCCGGCCCTGCTGGCCGCGCTCGCCGAGGCCGACGCGGTCATCGTACGCAGCGCCACCCAGGTCGACGCCGAGGCCATCGCCGCGGCACCCCGGCTCAAGGTGGTGGCCCGGGCGGGCGTCGGGCTGGACAACGTCGAGGTGGCGGCCGCGACCGCCCGGGGCGTGATGGTGGTCAACGCGCCGACCTCCAACATCGTCTCCGCCGCCGAGCAGGCGCTCGCGCTGCTGCTGGCCGTCGCCCGGAACACCGCGAGCGCCAGCGCCGCGCTGAAGGCGGGGGAGTGGAAGCGGTCCAAGTACACCGGCGTGGAGATCCAGGGCAAGACCGTCGGCGTGGTCGGGCTCGGCCGGATCGGCGTGCTCTTCGCGCAGCGGATCGCGGCGTTCGGCACCCGGCTGATCGCGTACGACCCGTACGTGCAGCCGGCCCGGGCGGCGCAGCTCGGCGTACGCCTGGTCGGGCTGGAGGAGCTGCTCCGGGAGAGCGACTTCATCTCGATCCACCTACCGAAGACCCCGGAAACGGTCGGTCTGATCGGTGAGAAGGAACTCGCCCTGGTCAAGCCCGGTGTCCGGATCGTCAACGCGGCCCGGGGCGGCCTGATCGACGAGCAGGCGCTGGCCGACGCGATCGCCGAGGGACGGGTCGGCGGCGCCGGCATCGACGTGTACTCGAAGGAGCCCTGCACCGCCTCGCCGCTGTTCGCCTTCGACAACGTGGTGGCCACCCCGCACCTGGGGGCCTCCACCGCCGAGGCGCAGGACAAGGCGGGCCTGGCGGTTGCCCGCAGCGTCAAGCTCGCCCTGCAGGGCGAGTTCGTGCCGGACGCGGTGAACGTGCAGGCCGGCGGCGTGGTCGCCGAGGATGTCCGGCCGCTGCTGCCGCTCGCCGAGAAGCTGGGCAAGGTCTTCACCGCGGTGGCCGGCGGGGTGGCCGCCAGCGTCACCGTCGAGGTACGCGGCGAGATCGTCGCCAACGACGTCTCGGTGCTGAAGCTGGCCGCCACCAAGGGCCTGTTCACCTCGGTCGTGGAGGAGCAGGTGAGCTACGTCAACGCGCCGCTGCTCGCCGCCGACCGGGGCGTCACGGTGGCCCTGACCACGCACGCGGAGACCATCGACCACCCGAACCTGGTCACCGTACGCGGCGCGCTGCCGGACGGCCGGACCGTGTCGGTCTCCGGCACCGCCGTGCACGCCGGCACCCGCGACGTGCTCAAGCTGACCGAAGTGGACGGCTTCGACCTGGAGCTCGGCGCGGACGGCATCCTGCTCTTCTTCCGCTACGTCGACAAGCCCGGCGTGGTCGGCACCATCGGATCGATCCTCGGCGAGGCGGGCGTCAACATCGCGGCGATGCAGGTGGCCCGGCGGGAGGCCGGTGGCGAGGCGCTGATGACCCTGACGGTGGACTCGGCGACCGCGGCGGAGCTGCTCAGCTCGGCGGCCGACTCGATCGGCGCGGTCGCGGCGAGCGCCGCCGACCTGCGCGACGAGGAGGCGTGACCGGGGCCTGACCCGCGGTGTCCGGACGGGGCGATCGCCGCCCGGCCGCCCCGTCCGGGTCAGCCGCTCACCGGGGTCGGCGGCGGATAGACCGAGCCGTCCTGCGGGTCGAGCAGCATCAGGCCGTGCTGTGCGGCCAACCGTTCGATGTCGAGCAGTACCTGGTCCGGACAGGACTCGTCGAGGTTCATCTCCACGTGGTCGACGGCGACGTGCAGTGGAGTCACCGCCCACGGCGTGCCCGGCCCCGGCCGGTCCGGATAGCCGGCGGTGATCGCCCGGTGGAACGCCGAGATCCGCGGTTCCGGTTTTCCCCCGACATGGACACCCTGCCGGCACCGCCGGTGTGCCGCGCGTACGTCCTCGGCGCCGGCGCCGGGCCCGAGCGCCCATACGATCAGATCGAAGCTCACACCGGGCTCCCGTGTCCCAAGAGTGTTGACAGATCAGAACTCACGGGGGTACAGGGTGCCACTGAGTCGGTGACCTTTTCTCGGATAGCCCGCCGACACGCGGAACGGCAACTCTTGCGGGGACTCACGCCGGGTCGATAGCGTATTGACGCGGATACCCGGCGAGTTCCTGGGCGTGGACTCGTCTTCGGGTGATGAGGCGTCGCGCCGGCCGGGTAGCCAGCACCCCCGTGTGCGCGAGCCACGCGCACTCGTCGCTGATCGGCCCCCGCGATCGTTGCCGAGATCGCGGGGGCCGATCGCGTTTCCAGTCCTCAGGCGCGTTCCACAAGGGCGCGCGATCCTCCGGCTTCCTGCCGGCGGGTCGGGTCAGCGGGCGGTGGCGAAGAGGGCCCGGTACCCGTCCCGGGTGGGGAACCAGTCGAGGCCGGGACGGCCAGCGGCGAACAGGGCGGTGGCGTACCCGTCGGCGACCGCGAGATCCGGGCCGGCGACCGTGGCCGCGACCAACTTGTCGGCCGGCTGCCCGGTGTGCGGGTCGATCACGTGGCCACGCCGGCCGGCGACGCCTGAGGTGCCGATCGCGCCGGAGGTCATCTCCAGCATCGTCGGCTGCCGGTCGCCCTGGGTCGGGTGGTGTACCGCGATCCGCCAGGGGCCGCCGTGCGGCGCGTGGCCGCGTACCACCAGGTCGGCGCCGCTGACCACGGCGTAGTCCTCGATGCCGGCGGCGCGCAGCCGGGCGGCGGCCCGCTCCACCGCCCAGCCGACCAGCAGGCCGCCCGGGTCGAAGCCGCCGGGCACCGCCCAGGCGTCGAACCAGCCGTCCGTGGCGGCCCGCATCGCGGCGCACCGGGCGACGATGTCGGCCAGTGGCGGGTAGGCGTCCGCGGAGATCTCGCCCCGGCGCAGCCGGGAGACCAGGCTGGCCGGCCGGGCCGGGCTGTAGGTGAGGTCGATCGCCCGCAGCTCGGCGACAGCGTCCCGCAGCGCGTCGCCGACGCCCCGCCAGCCGACCGCGCCCATCCCGTTCAGCACCAGGGTGTATTCGGCGATCGAGGTCTGCACGGTGTGTCGGGCGACCACCCGGTCGGTCAGGGCCGCGCCGGGCCGGACGTTGCGCCAGCCGGCGCCCAACCGCAGGTCCGGCCGTCCCCGGCCCACGGCGGGCGCCGGCGGCAGGCCCCGGCTACGCTGTCCCCGACCCCGGCCGCTTCCCGGGATTCGCATGTTCGCCCCCTGGATCCGCACGTTCGCCCCCTGGATCCGCGTCTAGCCCCGCCAGCCCGGTGGGCCGTTCCCCAGCCCGCGAGCCGTTCTTCGCGCTCACCCTAGGTAGCGAAGATGGCTAGAGCATGAGTGCTGGCTGAGAAGCTCCTGTGCAGTTGACTTTCCAGATACTGGGAGTGCCGTACCGGGACCCGGGACGGTCCCTTAACGTTCCCTAGACACGACGGAGGCAAGGGAGCTGGGACGTGGCGGTGGCGCGGATCGCGGTGGTGGCTGGCGACGGCATCGGGCCGGAGGTGGTCGAACAGGCCCGCAAGGTGCTCGGCGCCGTACTGCCCGGAGTCGAGGCCACTGAATACGATCTTGGGGCCGCCCGTTACCACCGGACCGGTGAGGTGCTGCCCGACTCCGTGCTCGCCGAGCTGGCCGAGCACGACGCGATCCTGCTCGGTGCGGTCGGCGACCCCACCGTGCCGCCCGGCGTGCTGGAGCGCGGCCTGCTGCTCAAGCTCCGCTTCGAGTTCGACCAGTACGTCAACCTCCGGCCGTCCCGGCTCTGGCCGGGCACCACCGGCCCGCTGGCCAGCGTCAAGCCGAACGAGATCGACCTGGTGGTCGTCCGGGAGGGCACCGAGGGCCTCTACGCCGGGGCCGGCGGCACGCTGCACCGGGACACCCCGGCCGAGATCGCCACCGAGGAGAGCCTGAACACCCGGCACGGCGTCGAGCGGGTGATCCGGGACGCGTTCGCCCGGGCGGGGCGCCGGGAGCGCCGCAAGGTCACCCTGGTGCACAAGACCAACGTGCTGACCCACGCCGGTTCGCTCTGGGCCCGGGCCTTCGCCGCGGTGGCCGCCGAGCATCCGGACATCGAGACCGAATACCAGCACGTCGACGCCGCCGCGATGTTTCTGGTGACCCAGCCGCAGCGGTACGACGTGGTGGTCACCGACAACCTCTTCGGGGACATCCTCACCGATATCGCCGCCGCGGTCACCGGCGGGATCGGGCTGGCCGCCAGCGGCAGCATCAACCCCGAGCGGACGTACCCGTCGATCTTCGAGCCGGTGCACGGCTCGGCGCCGGACATCGCCGGTCAGGGCGTCGCCGACCCGGCCGCCGCGGTGCTCTCCACCGCGCTGCTCCTCGACCACCTGGGCCACCCCGACGCGGCCCGCCGAGTAACCGAGGCGGTCGCCGCCGAGCTGGCCACCCGCACCTCGGGCTCGCCGCGGCGCACCGCCGATGTCGGAGACCGGCTCGCCGCCCACGCGGCGTCCTGAGCTGCCCGACCCGTTCCGCCCGAGACTCCGGCAGACCGCCGGATCTGCACGAAGGCGCGGGTGGTGCGGCTCGCCGGTCGCCCGGAGGGTCGAGGTTGAACGACCGTTCGGGTAAGTTTCAGGCACAACTCCCATGTTCCGGTCCGCCCGTGCCCGGGCACCGGTCCACTCTCTGGAGGTCAGCACGATGAGCGGTGGTGACAAGCTCGACTTCGAGATCCGTCCGAATCCTCAGCCGGTAGCCGCCGCCGAGCGCGCGGCGCTGATGGCCAACCCGGGATTCGGACGGGTCTTCACCGACCACATGGTCACGATCCGGTACGCCGAGACCAAGGGCTGGTACGACGCCCGGGTGGAGGCCCGGGCGCCGATCCCGATGGACCCGGCCAGCGCGGTGCTGCACTACGCCCAGGAGATCTTCGAGGGGCTGAAGGCGTACTCGGCGGCGGACGGCTCGGTGACGATGTTCCGGCCGGACGCCAATGCCGCCCGGTTCGCCGAGTCGGCCCGCCGGATGGCCATGCCCGAGCTGCCCGAGGCGGCGTTCCTGGACTCGCTGCGGCACCTGGTGGAGATCGACCGGGAGTGGCTGCCGACCTCCGAGGAGGGCAGCCTCTACCTGCGGCCGTTCATGTTCGCCAACGAGGTCTTCCTCGGGGTGCGCCCGTCCAGCGAATACCTCTACATGGTGATCGCCTCGCCGGTCGGCTCGTACTTCGCCCGGGGCGTGCAGCCGGTCAACGTCTGGGTCTCGCCCACCTACACCCGGGCCGCGCCGGGCGGCACCGGCGAGGCGAAGTTCGGCGGCAACTACGCCTCCTCGCTGGTCGCCCAGGCCGAGGCGATCGAGCACGGCTGCGACCAGGTGGTCTTCCTGGACGCCGTGCAGCGCCGGTACGTCGACGAACTCGGCGGCATGAACATCTTCTTCGTCTACGACGACGGCACCCTGATCACCCCGCCGCTCGGCGGCACGATCCTGCGCGGCATCACCCGGGACTCGTTGATCACGCTGGTCCGGCAGTCCGGCGGTACGGTGCTGGAGCGGCCGGTGGCGTTCGACGAGTGGCGGGCCGACGCGGCCAGCGGGCGGCTGCGCGAGGTCTTCGCCTGCGGCACCGCCGCGGTGATCACCCCGATCGGCCAGGTGCGCTACCCCGACGGGGAGTTCCCGATCGCCGACGGCAGCCCCGGCGAGGTCACCATGCGGCTGCGGCAGCAGCTGGTCGACATCCAGCGGGGCCGGGCCGAGGACGGCAACGGCTGGATCCACCGGATCGGCTGAGCGGGCGGCCGCATCGACTTCGTGCGGGCGGCCCCATCGGCTGAGCGGGCGTGCCGGCACCGGGCCGGCCGGGTCCGTGCGGACCCGGCCGGTGCCGGTGGGGTGGCCAGCTCGGCGGGTGGGCCGGCTCAGTCCAGCAGGTGGGTGCGGAGCGCGTCGATCCGGGCCGGGGCCAGGCCGGCGCCGACCAGGTAGTCCGGCACCGAGCCGTGCCGGTCGCGCAGCTCGGCCAGGAACAGGGTCATCGCCTCGGCCGGTGAGGCGAGGAACGGTGCCGGCAGCGGCGGCTCGTCCGGCATGGTGCTGGCCAGCCACTCGCTGAACCGGGCCGAGGCGGCGGTGCTCCGGGCGTAGTCGTCGGCGATGTCGGCGTCGGCGACGCCGAGCAGCGACAGGGTCAGCGCGCAGACCACCCCGGTCCGGTCCTTGCCGGCCACGCAGTGCACGAGCACCGGAGCGGCCTCGGCGTCGGCGATCACCTCGATCGCCGCCACCAGGCCGGCCGAACCAGCGGTGGCGAGGTCGTGGTAGCGGTCCGCCAGCCAGCGGGCCAGCCCCAGCTCCTCGGAGTACGCCGACTCTTCCCACAGCGGGT
The DNA here is from genome assembly GCF_053764795.1 of Plantactinospora sp. DSM 117369. Lineage (NCBI taxonomy): Bacteria > Bacillati > Actinomycetota > Actinomycetes > Micromonosporales > Micromonosporaceae > Plantactinospora > Plantactinospora sp. DSM 117369. The sequence goes on from NZ_CM132446.1 coordinate 1,843,269, forward strand.
GCTCGGGATGGATGTGCTGGTAGACCAGGCCGTCGTAGGCGGGTACCCGGCCGTGCCGGCGTACCTCGGCGGGGCGGCGCAGGTCGACCACGGTGCGGATGCCGAGCGCCTCGAACGCCTCCCGGTCGACGCCGTCGATCCGGTGCGGTGAGTCCGACCGGTACAACCGGTGGCGACGGACCGGTCGGCCGTCGAGCCCGGGAACGCCGCCGACGTCCCGGAAGTTGAAGAGGGTTTCGAAGGCCGTCGTACGCGTCGAAGTTCCGTCCACCCGACCACCGTAGTGCCTGTGCCGGACCACCCCGCCCGTGCTTTCCGGTGCGGGAGGCCCGCGGTGCTCGGACGGATGGACCCCGGAGACGCCGCTGGCCGGCGGGGCGGATGCCCCACCGGCCAGTTGACTGCGGGCCGCGTGTCACATGGCGCGGCCCGGCGGAACCGTCCAGCCCGAGGGGCCGTACGTCCCGCCGTAGTAGCCACCGAGCTTGTCCCGGTAGGCCGGATCCTCGTACTCGGCGCCGTCGAACTCCGGGGCGGCCTTGATCTGGTCCTTGCTCCGGTCGACGTACACCTTCCGGTCGTCGTGGTCGACGTGGTTCACCACGCCGGCCGGCAACATGACCTTCTTGCCGAAGATCCACGGGCCGGTGTCCACCACCAGGTAGCTGGCGTTCACGTCGTGGCTGGCGCTGTCGATCTTGCCAATGCCGCCGTCGGTCGCCTCCACCTTGTAGCCCACCAGGTCGGCGCCGGTCACTCCGGCGTCGTCCCGGTAGCGCCACGGGTCGAACTCGCCCGCGGGCGTGCCGCCCACGAACGCGCCACCGCCGCCATGGATCAGGGGATCCGGCGTCTGTTGCTGCGGGGTCGTCTGAGGATCGAGCCTGTCCACTGGCTATCACTCCTCTTCTCGACTGTCTCGACGTTTCTCCGCTGTCCCGAAGACACCTACCCACCGTGGTCGATACCTACACGCAAGAAACGTCGACGGCTCCGCCCACGGCGGCGCGACCCGGGTGCCGCGCCGGCCGGGGCGGCGAGGTGACCGCCCGGCGCCCCGGACCTGCGGGCCGGGCCGTCCGGTCCCGCGATGTGGATTTTTTCTCCCAGAATCTTGCGACCGTGGCAGAGTACGTTCCGTGACCTGCTCCGCACTCATTATTGGCATCTAGCGCGCCGGCATCCTCCCCCGCCGAGCGCGCAGACCTCCCGCATCCGCGGGGGGTCATTTTGTTTGTCGGGCCAGGAAGGCATCGGAGCAGGGGCTGCGCCCTTCTCGAAGGAGATCAGATGACGTACCAGGTGTTCGACACGACGCTGCGCGACGGCGCGCAGCGCGAGGGGATCAGCTACTCGGTCGTCGACAAGCTGGCGGTGGCCCGGCTGCTCGACGAGTTCGGCGTCGGCTTCATCGAGGGGGGCTGGCCGGGGGCGATGCCGAAGGACACCGAGTTCTTCCGCCGGGCCCGGACGGAGCTGGACCTGAAGCACGCCGTCCTGGTCGCCTTCGGCTCCACCCGCAAGGCCGGCGTGGCCGTCGACGCCGATCCGCAGCTTCGCGCGCTGCTGGACGCCGAGACCCCGGCGGTCTGCCTGGTCGCGAAGTCCGACATCCGGCACGTCGAGCGCGCGCTGCGCACCACCGGAGCGGAGAACCTGGCGATGGTCCGGGACAGTGTGGCCCACCTCGTCGCGCAGGGACGGCGGGCCTTCCTGGACTGCGAGCACTTCTTCGACGGCTTCCGGCACGACCCGGCGTACACCTCTTCGGTGGTGGAGACCGCGCTGGAAGCCGGCGCGGAGGTCGTGGTGATGTGCGACACCAACGGCGGGATGCTGCCCTCCCAGGTGACCGCGGCGATCGGCGAGCTGACCGAGCGGCTCGGGATCTCGCCGGCCCGGCTCGGCATCCACACCCAGAACGACACCGGCTGCGCGGTGGCGAACACCATCGCCGCGGTCGAGGCCGGGGTACGCCACTTCCAGGGCACCGCCAACGGCTACGGCGAACGACCCGGCAACGCCGACCTGTTCGCGGTGGTCGCCAACCTGCAACTCAAGCTCGGGCTACCGGTCCTACCGGACGGGTGCCTGGAGCAGATGGTGCGCGTCTCGCACGCCATCGCAGAGATCGCCAACATCGCCCCCGACACCCACCAGGCCTACGTCGGGGCCGCTGCCTTCGCCCACAAGGCGGGGTTGCACGCGAGCGCGATCAAGGTGGATCCGCTGCTCTACAACCATGTGGACCCCGCCGTGGTGGGGAACGACATGCGGATCCTGGTGACGGAGATGGCCGGCCGGGCCAGCATCGAGCTGAAGAGCCGTGAACTCGGTCTGGACCTGGCCGACCATCCCGAGGCCGCGGCGCGGGTCACCAAGCGGGTCAAGGAGCTGGAGGCCGGCGGCTGGTCGTTCGAGGCCGCCGACGCCTCGTTCGAGCTGCTGGTCCGCGCCGAGCTGCCCGGGATGAGCGCGCCCCGGCCGTTCGCGCTGGAGTCGTACCGGGTGCAGGTCGAGCACCGCGAGGACGGTGCGGTGGTCTCCGAGGCGACGGTGAAGCTCCGGGTACGCGGCGAGCGGGTGATCGCCACCGCCGAGGGGAACGGGCCGATCAACGCCCTCGACGAGGCACTGCGGGTGGCGCTGCTCCGGCACTATCCGGAACTGCGCGGGTTCGAGCTGGCCGACTACAAGGTTCGGATCCTGGAGGGCAGCCACGGCACCGGTGCGATCACCCGGGTACTGGTGGAGACGGCCGACAGCGGCGGCCGGGACTGGACCACGGTGGGCGTACACCCGAACGTGGTGGAGGCGAGCTGGCACGCACTGGTCGACGCGCTGACGTACGGGATGGCGCGTACCCCGGCCGAGGTCTGAGCCGACGGACCCAGGGACGGCCCCGCCGCGGTGACGACCGCGAGCGGGGCCGTTCCGTTCCCGGGCGCACCTGTCGCGCTTTCCGGAAAAGCGAAAATGAACGTGAGATCCGAGAGCGGTACGCATTCTCGGAAATCGAGCACGGAGTGCGGCGGCCCGTTGTGTGCGGACCAGGCGGATGCCCCGGACAGGTGAAACCGCTATTGACCTGCTGCTTTGCCGAATGCTATGTTCGCTCATGGTTGTTGAGTGGCCACTCTGAGTAGTATCTGCTGGTGAACGCGGAATGACGATCGGTGCCGGTCGGGCGTTCAGCGAGCGAAACAATCGTGCGTCAAGGACTGACGCAGCCTTCCTGTCCGCCGGTGACTCGCCTCGAAAGTGCCCATGGCAATTGTCGGGTAGTCAATTTCGATCGCGAGTCTCGCCGGGCGGGGGCGTACCCGGAACAGCAGGTCGACAGTTCGGACCATCTCCATCGTCGGAGACGACCATCACCATCGTGGGTAGAAAGAAAGAGATGACGTCATGGCCAGAATCTTTGGACGTAAGACGATCCTGCTAGTCGTCGGAGCACTCGCGCTGACCCTCGTCGGTGGCGGCATCGCCGTCGCCGGGCCGAGCCACCGCGCCGACCCAGACGCGGTCCGGGTCAACGGCAAGATGGTCCAGCAGCCGCCGGTGACCCAGGCCGACATCGACCTGGCCAAGGCCGCGCTACTCAAGGGCGACGCGGGCGTCCAGGCGTCGAGCGCGCAGCTCTTCGCCGTGGTCAGCGCCAACGGCGGCCTGATCCGCAGCAACCAGGCCGTCGAGGCGACCTCCCTGGGCCTCGGCCTCTACCAGGTGGTCTTCAACGTGCCGGTGGCCGCCGGGGCGTTCGTCGCCACCCTCGGGTTGACCGGCAGCGTCGGCACCTCACCGTCCGGCTTCATCTCGGTGGTCGGCCGGACCAACCTGGCCCAGGGTGTCTTCGTGCAGACCTGGAACGCGGCCAACCAGCCGGCCAACCGGAGCTTCCACCTGGCAGTGTTCCTGCCCTGACCCCCGGTGCCGCCGGCCTCCGTGTCCCCCCGAACGGACACGGAGGCCGGCGGCGTCTGGTGGGGGTGGCCCAGGGGGCACGGGGTCGCCCGGTCCCCGGCGATGGCACCGTCGGAGCCGAACCGCCGATATCCGGGCTCGGTCAGCGAGCCGGGAGGACAAGTTCGGCCAGTACCGGGCGGTGGTCGGAGCCGGGCAGCCGGAACACCGCCACCCGGTCGACCGCGATCCGCCGGTCCACCAGTACGTGGTCGATGGTCACCGGTGGGATCGGGTCGCCGTCGTACGGGCCCCAGGTGCCGGTGAGCCCCGCCCCGACCGAGTCGGCGGCGTCGGCGTACCCGGTGTCGAGCAGGTCGCGCAGCGGGGCGTGGTCGAGAGTGGCGTTGAAGTCCCCGGCCAGGATCCGCAGCGGCCCGTCCGGAGTGGCCGGTGGCTGGGCCCGCAGGTCGGCGCGCCAGGCCGCCAGCCAGGCCAGCGTGGCGGGCGCCATCGGATGCACCGACTCCACCAGCACCGCCGGCCCGTCCGGGGGCTGGAGCGTGGCGTACGCCTGGGAGAAGCCGCCCCCGTTGCGCCGGGTACCGGTCTCCCGGAGCGGATGGCGGGCGTACAGCGCCGACCCGGTCGTGCCGACCTCCGGATTGACCTGCCGGTACGGCAGCAGTTCGGCCAGGCCCAGCCGGTCCAGTGCCGCCTCGGCCTCGGGGGTGAACTCCTGCGCGGCGAGCACGTCGACCCGGGCGCTCCGGACCAGCGCGACGAGCGCCGCCGGCTCGGCGGCCCCGGCGAGCAGGTTGGCGGTGAGTACCCGCAGCGGCGTGCCCTCGGCGGCCGGTTGACGGTCCGGCAGCGCCCGGGGCGCGACCAGCGCGACCAGCACGAGCGCGGCGGCGGCCGCGGCGCCCGCCGGCCACCAGCGCCGGGCGGCCAGGGCCAGCCCGAGCGGGACCAGCGTCCAGGCCAGCAGGTACGGCGTGAACGCCAGCAGTTGCACCAGCGGGCCCCGCTCCAGCCCGGTCAGCCGTACCGCCAGCAGGCCGAGCACGGGCAGCACCAGCAGCCAGCAGAGCCCGGTCAGCAACCGCCGGCGCGTCCGGCTCGGCGCGGCCGGTGGCGGGGGTTCCGGGTCGAGATCGACATCCACACCGGCACGCTAACCCTCGGGTGTGGAGAGCCGGTGAAGAACGTGTGCGGGGTGCCGATCTAGTGCCCGCCGGGCCAGGTGTTGGTCAGCACCCCGGTCAGCGCGTCGTACCGGTGCACGGTGGTCCGGTGCGCCCCGCCCGACTGGTGGTCCTTCACCTGGCTGACCAGTACGCCGATCTTCACGTGGTCCCGGCTGACCACCGAGCGCCACGGTACGCCGTCCCGGGCGACGTCGACCTGGTGCGAGAAGTTCCCGTCCGGGGCGGTGATCGAGTAGCGCGGCCCGGCCGGCGGGTCGATGTCCAGCCCGCCGTCGGACCGGATGGTGAGGGTGACGACCAGGTTGTTGTCGAGGTCGTGGATCTGCGCCGGGTCACCGGCGTAGAAGCGGCTGCGGCCCTGGCCCTGGATGTCCATCCCGTTGTAGTAGGTCTTGCCCTGGGCGTCGACCCAGAAGTGCGGCACGTGCGCCTTGGGCGCGCCGTAGGTGAGGCCGGGGTAGTACGCGAGGTGCCAGTGCGGCGGGTTGTCCGGGTGCAGGACGTTGTTGGTCTCGAAGCCCATCAGCGAGAAGAAGTGCCCCTTGCGGCGTGCCTCGGCGACCAGCCCGGAGTCCCGGAGCGCCGCCTCGCTGGCGATCATGTAGTTGATCACGGAGGCGGCCTGTGTCGCCGGCCAGGCGACGGTGGTCCACGGCCCGGCCACCCGGTCCGGGTCGTTGTGCTCGATCCGCCAGTGCAGCCCGGTCGAGGTGTCCGGGCTGAGCATGCTCCAGACCTGCACGGTCGCCTGGTTGGCGTTCACCGACGACCAGGTCACCGGCAGGGTGAAGCTGATCCGGTAGGGCGTGCCGGGGTGCCGGCGGATCGCCAGCCGGGTGTCCGAGGCGACCACCGAGCCGACCCAGGTGCCGGGCCAGTCGACGGTGACGGTGACCGCCTCGCTGCGCGGCCCGCGGACGAAGGAGTAGTACTCGGCCCGGCTGGCCACCTGGGTCGCGGTGCCGGGAACGAGCTCGTAGCCGACGGGCAGGGTGATCCGGGGCGTGCCGGGCTCACCGGGGATCGCCTTGACCAGCCGGAAGCCGGCGTAGCTCGGCGGGGGAACCGGATCGGGAGCCGCCGCCGCGGGTGCCGCGAAGACCGCCACCGAGGCGACCGCCAGCAGCACCGCTCCGCACCGTCGCAGCAACACAGCGCCTCCTGCGTTTCGTCCCGTCCCGGCTCCGCTGACGGGTTTGTGTGCCGCCGATTTTATTGGTACGCCGGAGGTTTCCGGCGCCCCGAGTTATGCGTGTGACGGAACTTGTCATGACACTGTGGTGGCCGGGGGTTTGCCGCCGGTGACCTCGGGAAGCCCGCACCGTGACGGACATGTCAGACACCGTGGCCACCCGCCCCAGGCCGGTCGAGACGGCCTCCGCCGGCCCCGAGCTGGAGCAGGCCCTCTTCGAGGTCAAGCGGGTGATCGTCGGGCAGGACAGGTTGGTGGAGCGGCTCTTCACCGCGTTGCTGGCCGACGGGCACTGCCTGCTGGAGGGCGTACCGGGGGTGGCGAAGACACTCGCCGCGCAGACCCTGGCCGTCGCGGTGGGCGGGAGTTTCTCCCGGATCCAGTTCACTCCGGACCTGGTGCCGTCGGACATCGTCGGTACCCGGATCTACCGGGCCTCCTCGGAGAGCTTCGACGTGGAACTGGGTCCGGTGATGGCGAACCTGGTACTGGCCGACGAGATCAACCGGGCGCCGGCCAAGGTGCAGTCGGCGCTGCTGGAGGCGATGGCCGATCGGCAGGTCTCGATCGGCGGGCGGAGTTATCCGGTACCGGAACCGTTCCTGGTGCTGGCCACCCAGAACCCGATCGAGTCGGAGGGGGTCTACCAGCTACCGGAGGCACAACGCGACCGGTTCCTGCTGAAGATCCTCGTCGACTACCCCACCGACGTCGACGAGCTGGCCATCCTCTACCGGATGAGCGCGGAGCGGCCGACCGCGCGGGCGGTACTGGATCCGGAGCGGCTGCGCGCCCTCCAGGACCGGGCCTCCCGGGTTTTCGTGCACCACGCGCTGGCCGAGTACGTCGTACGGCTGATCCTGGCCACCCGGGATCCGGCCCGGTTCGGGGTGCCGGAAGTCGCGCCGCTGCTCGCGTACGGGGCGAGTCCGCGGGCCACCCTCGGGCTGGTCGCCGCCGCCCGGGCCCAGGCCCTGCTGCGCGGCCGGGACTACGTGCTCCCCGACGACGTACGCGAACTCGCCTCCGACGTGATCGCGCACCGGCTGGTGCTGTCGTTCGACGCGATCGCCGACGGGGTACCGGCGGAGTCGGTGGTACGCCGGCTGGTCGAGGCGGTCCCGCCGCCCCGGATCGCGCCGAGCCGCGAGGAACAGCGGCGCGGCCTGGCGGTCGCGTGAGCCGGGCCAGCCGGACGGGTCGGGACGCCCGGACGGGTGGTCGGATTCCCCGGATCGGCTCCGATGGCGCCCAGCGGGCCAGTGGCGACCCGACGCTGGGCCAGCTCGCTCCCGAGCACCGGCTGCGCCGGCTGGAACTGCTGGTCACCCGCCGGCTCGACGGGCTGCTGCACGGCCAGCACCTCGGCTTGCTCCCCGGCCCCGGCAGCGAGTACAGCGGCGCCCGGGAATACCGGCCCGGCGAGGACGAGGTACGCCGGATGGACTGGGCGGTGACCGCCCGGACCACCCTGCCGCACGTCCGGGAGGTGGACGCCGACCGGGAACTGACCACCTGGCTGCTGGTCGACTCCACCCCCAGCATGCACTTCGGCACCGCCGAGCTGGACAAGCGGGAACTCGCCGTGGCCGCCACGGCGGCGGTCGGCTTCCTCACCGCCGGGGTGGGCAACCGGCTCGGCGCACACCTGCTCGACGGCACCGGCATCCGCCGCTTCCCGGCCCGGACCGGTCGGACCCATCTGCTGGGCCTGCTCACCGTGCTGCTCGCGGCACCCCGGCGCGACACCTCCGGCGCCGCCCCGTCGCTCGCCGACGCGGTCACCACGCTGCACCGGGCCACCGCCGGCCGGGGCCTGGCGGTGCTGGTCTCGGACTTCCTCGACGGGCTGCCCGAGACCGAGGGCGGCCCGCCGGACTGGGAGCGGGCCGTCCGCCGGCTCGGCGTACGCCACCAGGTGCTGGCGGTGGAGGTGGTCGACCCGCGCGAACTGGAGCTGCCGGACATCGGACTGGTCACCCTGGTCGACCCGGAGACGGGCCGGCGGCGCGAGGTGTCCACTGCGGACCGCCGGCTCCGGGAGCGGTACGCCGCCGCAGCGGCCGGCCAGCGCGAACTGGTCCGGCAGGCGCTGCGCCGGGCAGGCGCCGCGCACCTGTCCTTGCGTACCGACCGGGACTGGATCGCGGACATCGTCCGACACGTACACACCCAACGGCGGCTGGCCGGCGCGGCCCGGCCGCCCGTGGCAGCGGTACGGGGAGGCGCGGCATGACCTGGCAGTCTCCGGAGCGGCTGTTCCTGCTGCTCGGCGTGGTCGGGCTCGGCATCTGGTACGTCGTGCTGCAACGCCGGCGCAGCCGGTACGCCGTCCGCTTCACCAACCTGCGGCTGCTGGACCGGGTCGCGCCGGACCGGCCGTCCTGGCGGCGGCACCTGCCGGCCGGATTGTTCCTGGCCATGCTGGCGCTGCTGGTCGTCGGCTTCGCCCGGCCGGAGGCGGAGGTCAGGGTGCCCCGGGAGCGGGCCACCGTGATGGTCGCGGTGGACGTCTCCACCTCGATGCTGGCCACTGACGTCGAACCGGACCGGCTGGCGGCGGCGAAGTCGGCGGCGCACCGGTTCGTCGAGACGCTGCCCGACGAGTTCAACGTCGGGCTGGTCGCCTTCGCCGGCAGCGCGGCGGTACTCGTGCCGCCGGGCACCGACCGCTCGGCGCTGCACTCCGGGATCAGACGGCTCGCCGAGGGCAGCACCGGAGTGCAGGGCACCGCCATCGGGGAGGCGATCGGCACCTCGCTGGAGGCGATCAGGACCTTCGACGCCCAGGCCGCGAAGAACCCGCCACCGGCCCGGATCGTGCTGCTCTCCGACGGGGCGAACACCTCCGGACGCGATCCGATGTCCGCCGCCGACGAGGCGGTAAAGGTGAGCGTACCGGTGCACACCATCTCGTTCGGCACCGCCGCAGGCTACGTCGCCCGGGGCGGCCGGCCGATCAGGGTACCGGTGGACGGCCAGACCCTGCGGGCGGTCGCCGAGCAGACCAAGGGCGGCTACCACGAGGCGGGCAGCAGCGCCGAGCTGCGTGCCGTGTACGAGGACATCGGGACCTCGGTCGGCTACCGCACGGAGAAGCAGGACATCTCCGCCCGGTTCATCGGCATCGGGCTGCTGCTGGCCCTGGCGGCGGCGGGTGGCTCGATGGCGTGGTTCTCCCGGCTGCCATAGACCGCGCCGGACCGGCTCGGCCCCGCCGAGGCGGACGGACCGGCACCCCTGCTGCCCTGATCCGACGATGGACTGACGAGGAGTGAGCTATGGCAACGCAGACCGGACTCGGCGAACCCCGCGGTCCATGGTTCATCTCACCCGACCTGGAACCGGACGGGCGCGGCGTTCCGGGCGTACCCGGTGAGGTGCTGGCGGCCGACCGGGCGGCCCGGCGGCGGCGCGCGCTGCTCGCCGCGCTCGCGGTGGTCGCGCTCGCCATCGGCTCCGGCGGCCTGGCCGGCGGCTACGTGGCCAGCCAGGAGACGACGGAGCGGGGCAGGGCGGCGCAGGCCGCCATCCCGGCCGACCTGGTGGCCGCCGCCGCGCAGGTGGTGCCCGGCGTGGTCTCGGTGATGGTGGCCGGGGGTGGCAAGTCGGCCAGCGGCTCCGGGTTCGCCATCGACGACCTCCAGCACATCGTCACCAACGACCACATCGTGGCCCGGGGCGGCGGCGGGGAGCCCGGCGGCGCGGTGATGGTGGAGACCTCGGACGGGCGGCAGTTCCCGGCCCGGCTCGTCGGCCGGGACTCCAGCAGCGACATCGCGGTGCTCCGGGTGCCGCCGTCGGCCGGACTGACGGCACTGCCGCTGGCCAAGCCCGGCGCCACCCGGGTCGGTGAGCCGGTGCTCGCGGTCGGCTCGCCGCTGGGGCTCGCCGGCACGGTGACCGCCGGCATCGTCAGCGCGCTGGACCGCCAGGTGAAGCTGGGCGAGAACCGGCACAGCGCGGTGCAGACCGACGCCTCCATCAATCCCGGCAACTCCGGTGGTCCGCTGGTCAATGCCCGGGGTGAGGTGGTCGGGGTGAACACCGCGATCGCCACCATCGACGGCAGCGGCTCGATCGGGATCGGCTTCGCCATCCCGATCGAGCAGGTGCAGCAGACGGCGGACACCATCATCGGCAAGGGCGGCTGAGCCGTACGGTTGACATCATGACACCCCTGACCATCCGACCCGGCCTCGTCATCCCGGAGGCGGAACTGCACTGGCGGTTCTCCCGGTCCAGCGGCCCGGGCGGACAGGGCGTGAACACGACCGACTCCCGGGCCGAGCTCTCCTTCGACGTGGCGAACTCGACGGCGCTGCCGGAGCGGCTCAAGGCCAGGGCGCTGGACCGGCTGGGCGGCCGGCTCTCCGACGGCGTACTGACGGTCTCGGCGTCGGAGCACCGAGCCCAGCTCCGCAACCGGGAGGCCGCGCAGGCCCGGCTCACCGCGCTGCTGGCCGACGCGATCGCGCCACCGCCGCCGCCGAGACGACCCACCAAACCGAGCCGCGGTGCCAAGGAGCGCCGGCTCGCCGAGAAGAAGCGCCGCAGCCAACTCAAGCAGCTACGCCGCCCCGACGCGGACTGACCTCCCGGGGCCGGTCAGGACGTCAGGGCGGCCAGGGCCAGGTCGACGTCCCGCTCGGTGGAGTAGAGGTGGAACGAGGCGCGTACCCGACCGGCCCGGACCGCGGCGCGGACACCGGCCGCCGCCAGCTTCTCCGCCGCATCGGGTACGTCGACGGTGACGATCGCGCTGTCCCGGGGCGGCTGGCCGAGGCCGGCCAGGAACCGGTTGGCCAGCCCGACGTTGTGCTCCCGGATCGCCGGCAGCCCCACCTCGACGAGGAGTTCCAGGGCCGGAGCCGCGCCGACGAAGCAGAACCAGGCCGGGGAGAGGTCGAACCGGCGGGCGTCGTCGGCCAGCCGTAGCGGCGGGCCGTAGTAGGAGGCGTGCGGGTCGGAGCCGGCGTACCAGTTGGCGGCGAGCGGGGTGATCCGGTCCCGGACCCGGGGACCGAGGTAGCCGAACGCGGCGCCGCGCGGCGCCATCAGCCACTTGTACGCGCCGACGGCGACCACGTCCGCCCGGCCCGCGTCGAACGGCAGCCAGCCGCAGCCCTGGGTGGCGTCGACCACCACCAGCGCGTCGTGCGCCTCGGCGGCGGCCAGGATCTCGTCGTACCGGGCGACGGAGCCGTCCGCCGACTGGACCAGGCTGAACGCGACGAGGTCGGTGTTGTCGTCGACCGCCTCGGCGAGCCGGTCCGCCGGCACGGTGCGGACCCGCACCCCGCGCTCGGCGTGCACCAGCCAGGGAAAGAGGTTGGAGGTGAACTCCACCTCCGGCGCCAGCACGGTGGCTCCGGCGGGCAGGGCGGCCCCGACCGGGGCGAGCAGCTGGGAGACGCTCGCCCCGACGGTCACGTCCGAGACCGGTACGCCGACCAGCCGGGCGAAGGCGGCCCGGGAGCGGTGGGTCGAGGCGTCCCACCCCTCCCAGGAGGTACGACCGGTGCGCCAGTCGGCGAGGGCGGCCTGGAGCGCCTCCCAGGCCGGCTCCGGCGGCAGCCCGTAGCTGGCGGTGTTCAGCCAGCCCGGCTCCGGTTTCCACAACTGTTGTGCCCCAGAGAGATCCACTCGGCCAGCGTAGTACCGCGATCCACGAGGTCGTGTAACGGCGATTACACTTCTTTTGTAGCGGCGCTACGCGAGGTGTTATCGTCGTTTACGTGGACGCGAGAACCCGGATACTGCACGCTGCGGCCGAGTTGCTGGCCCGGTCGCCGGAGGCGGACGTCTCGACCCGGGCGGTCTGCGAGGCCGCCGGGGTGGGCGCACCCGCGCTCTACCGGCAGTTCGGCGACAAGGAGGGGTTGCTCGCCGCCGTGGTCGACTTCGGTTTCGAGCAGTACCTGGCCGGCAAGCGGGCGGCGGTCCCCTCGGACGACCCGGTGCGCGACCTCCGCGACGGCTGGGACAACCATGTCGCCTTCGCGCTGGAGAACCCGAACTTCTACCGACTGATGTACTCCCCGGGGCTCTCCACCCCGCCCGCCGCCGCGACCGAGGCGCACCAACTGCTGCTCGGCGTACTGGAGCGCTGCGCCGCGGCCGGACGGCTGCGGATCAGTCCCCGGTTGGCGGCCCAGATGGTGATGCCGGCGAACGCCGGTGTCGCCTTGCTGCTGATCACCCGCCCGACCATCTATCCCGACGTCACCCAGGTGGCGACCCGGGTACGCGAGGCGATCGTCACCGCCATCGTCACCCCGGACGCCTCCGGCGGGCCGGAGCAGTCGGCCGGACCCGGTGGCAACGTCGCGGTGGCCGCCGCGAACCTCGGCGCGCTGCTGCCGGCACTGCCGGACAGTCCACTGTCGCCGGCCGAGACCGCCCTGCTGCTGGAGTGGCTGACCCGACTGGCCGACCGCCCGGCCACCGCCTGACCCGGTCGCCCGCCGAACCCCCGGCGGCTGACCCGGCCGGCCGAGCCGGAAGGACGGCACGACGAAACCCGGCGGACGTCGCAGCCGGCGACGCCGCGCACCCCGAAACCGCGAGAACAGCAAGGAGAACCCTGTGTCCACCCCGTCCATCCCCGCCACCCCGAACGGTCGTACCGCTGTGGTCACCGGCGGCTCCCGCGGCATCGGCCGCCGGGTCGTCACCCGGCTCGCCGCCGACGGCTTCGCCGTCGTGGTCGGCTACGCCGGCAACCAGGTCGAGGCCGAGGCCGCGGTCAAGGAGGTCGAGACGGCCGGCGGCCGGGCGATCGCCGTACGGGCCGACGTGGCCGACGAGCACGCGGTCGCCGCACTCTTCGACACCGCCGAGCGGACCTTCGGCGGCGTCGACGTGGTCGTGCACGCGGCCGGCCGGATGCCGCTGGCGCCGCTCGCCGAACTCGACCTGGCCGACCTGGACGACCTGCACCGGACCAACATCCGGGGTACCTTCGTCGTCGACCAGCAGGCGGTACGCCGGCTCCGCCCCGGCGGCGCGCTGGTCAACTTCTCCTCCTCGGTCGTCGGCCTCGCCTTCCCCAACTACAGCGCCTACGCCGCCAGCAAGGGCGCGGTCGAGGCGATGACCCTGGTACTGGCCCGGGAGATGCGCGGCCGGGACGTCAGCGTCAACGCCGTCGCACCCGGGCCGACCGCCACCGACCTGTTCCTGCGGGCCAACAACGAACAGCGGATCGCCCAGCTCGCGGCCCAGGCACCGCTGGAGCGGCTCGGCACTCCCGACGACATCGCCGAGACGGTGGCCTTCCTGGCCAGCCCGGCCGGGCACTGGGTCAACGGCCAGGTGCTGCGGGCCAACGGCGGAATCATCTGACCCGAGCGGTGCCGGGCCGGCTGGCGGCCGCCGCCGTCGGCGTGGCTCACCGTCAGCCGAGCTCGGCTGCCGCCGCCAGTGCGGCGAGCAGCCGGGCCCGGAGCGGGGCGGCCCGCTCGGCGAAACCGCGCTGGGCGGCGGCGTACTCGGCCCGGCCCTCGGGGGTCTCCACCCGGACCGGCGGATAGCCGAGCGCGGCCAGGTCGTACGGGCTGGCCCGCATGTCCAGGGTGCGGATCTCCCGGGCCAGCGCGAACGCGTCGGCGACCAGTTCGCCCGGCACCAGGGGGGAGAGCTTGTAGGCCCATTTGTAGAGGTCCATGTTGGCGTGCAGGCAGCCCGGCTGCTCGTTGTCGGCTTGCGTCTCGCGGCTCGGGGCGAGCAGGTTCAGCAGTCGGGCCGGCGGGGTGAAGAACCGGTACGCGTCGAAGTGGCTGCACCGGATCCGGTTGCCCTCCACCACCCGGGCGGTCTGCTCGGGCGAGAGCCGCAGCGGCCAGGCGTTGTGCCGTACCTCCGCCTGGGTCTGCCGGTAGACCATGGCCCACTCGTGCATCCCGAAGCAGCCGAACTGGCCGGGCCGGCCGGCGGTACGGGTCAGCAGGGTGCGGATCCAGTCCACCGAGTCGCCCCGGCGCCGGCGTACCGCCTCGGTGTCGAGAACGAGGCCCGCGTCCCCGGCGCGGTAGTCCCGGCCGAACTCGGCCGGGTCGGCGTCCCGGAGCACCACTCCGGCACCGGGATGCCAGCGGCGAAGCTGCGCCGGCCGGTGCGAGTAGTAGGTGAAGAGGAAGTCCTCCACCGGATGCCGGGTGCCGCTGCCCCGCCGGGCCAGGTGCGGCACCAGCCACTCGTCCACCCGCCGCTCGTGGGCCGCCCGCCGGGCACGCCACTGCGCCGCGTCGAGCACGACGGTACGGGCGAGGGCGGCGGTCACCGCTCCAGGGTACGGCGCCCGCCGCGCGGGTCTGCCTAGTGCGGGACGTCGACGCTGACCCCGGCGGAGAAGACGGCGCTGCGCAGCTCGATCCGGGTCGGTTCGACCGCACCGGTCGAGGCGAACACCAGCGGCATGATCATGCGCTGGCCGGCCGGTACCGGTTCGGCGAACGGGTCCTTCCCGGCGTTGGCGATCTGCGTCGCCGCCACGTCGGCACCGACCCAGTCCCCGTTGGGCAGGTACGCCCGCTGCAGCGTGCCGTGCCACTGCTGGCTCTTGTCGGTCAGGTTGCGTACCCCGAGGATCGCCTGGCAACCGCCGGGTGCCGGCGGGCAGACCAGCCGGTAGACGGTGAACTCGAAGGCGCTCTCCCGCAGGCTCGTACCGACCGGCCCGGCCACGGTCTTGCCCACCCACGCCCCGCTGGACGGCTGCCGGTTGCCGTTGATCGCGCTCACCTGGCTCGACCCGGTCCACGCGGTGAGCGCGGCCAGGGCCACCGCCAGCAGGGCGGCGGAACCGACCGCGGCCCACGCCGGCGGCCTGGGACGCCGTCGAGGCGGCCGGTAGGTGGTGGCCGGATGCGGGGCGGGGCGGGCCCGGCCGACCACCGGGGCGAGTTCCTCGTCGGTCGGCTCCGGCGGCTCCGGTACGGGCTCCTCGGCCGGCTCCTCGGCGTCGGCCGGCGCGGCGGTGCGGGGCGGTACCGGCGCCCGCCCGACGTAGCGGGCCCCGCCGGCGATGCCGACCAGGCCACCTGACTCGTCATCACCCGGCTCGTCGGCTGCGGCCAGCCCGCCGTCCCGGAGCAGCCCGCCGCCGTCCACCACCGCGTCGTCGACCGGCCGCCGCTGTTCCAGCGGAGCCCCGCCCCTGGTCGCACCCGCCTGCTCGCCCGGGATCTGGTGATCCTGGGCCCAGGTCTGGTGATCCTCGCCCCCGGCCTGGTGATCCTCGCGCTGGGACCGGTGAGCGGACGCACCGGCCTTCCCGGTCACCGGGGGCTCCGCGGGGGCGGCCAGCTCCGCCGCGCCGCCGATCCGGGGGTGGCCGGTGGCCCGCCGTACGCTCTCCGGCACCGGGATCTTGTGGTCCCCGCGTACCCGGGCCCGGGCCCGGGCGATCGGGTTGCCGGACCTGCGGACCCGCCGGGCCGCCGCCGCGGCCTGCTTCTCGGCGGCGCGCTGCTCCGCGGCGGCCTGCTTCTCGGCGGCGCGCTGCTCCGCGGCGGCCTGCTTCTCGGCGGCGCGCTGCTCCGCCGCTTCCCGCTTCGCGGCCCGTTTGGCCGCCCGCCGGTCGGTACCGTCGCCAGGCGTGGTGTTGACCTGGTTGGCAGCGCGGCGCCGGCGCAGTCGCCGCCACCAGAGCGCACCACCGGCCGCGGCGAGCAGCACCAGCACCGCGAGCGCGGTACCCAGCAGGGTGCCACGGCGCCACCAGGGCGGGGAGGCAGCCGCCTGCGCCTGCGCCGAGTCGTCCGAGCCGGGACCGGCGGCGGCCGCCCGGGCCTGGTTCCAGGTCGCGGTCGCGCAGTCGTACGGCATGTTGCCGCCGGCGACGAAGGCGCAGGCCGGGGCGGTGACGTCGGCCCCGCGGGCCGGCGGTACGAGGGTGGTGCTGAGCAACGCAGTGCTGCGGGCGCCGAGCTGGACCTGCCAGACCACCTCGGTACCGAGCTGCCCCGGCATGGTGCCGGGCGCGCTCGCCGCGCCGCCCTGGCTGATCATGGCCGGGGTGGCGCCCGGTGGCAGTTCCTGCCGGACCGTCGTCTTCACCATGCCGTCGGTGCCGTTGCGCACCCGGATCTCGTAGCGGGGCGCCGGATCGCCGGACGTGCTCATCGCGAGGGTGATCAGCGGGCTGGTCGGCCGGATCGGGGCGTTGGCCGCCCTGGCCGGGGCGTTGCCCGCTCGGGCCTGGGTCGCCTTGGCAGGGGCGTTGGCCGCCTGGACGGGGGCGCCGGGCGCGGTGGCGGCCAGCAGGCAACCCGCGATCACCGCCCCCACCGCACGTAGTCGGATCGATGCAGGCATCACGAAGTCTCCTCCCGCCCCGAACGCTAAGCCGGACGGGCGGCCGGCTGGCGGGGAAGGATCGAACCGCCGCCAGTGGCTGGCCTGCTGCGGTATGGTGCCGCCGCGCCGCACGCGGCGCCGGCACCAGCTCCCGGTGGGGATAGATTGGCGGCGTGCGTATCGCTCGTTTCGCTCATGCAAAGGGAATGTCGTTCGGCGTCGTCGAGGGTGACCCGGAGGCCGGTCCCGAGGGCCTGACCGTGGCCGAGATCGAGGGCCATCCGTTCGGCGAGATCCGGTTCACCACCGCCCGCTGGGCGCTGGCCGACGTCCGGCTGCTCTCGCCCATCCTGCCGAGCAAGGTGGTGTGTGTCGGACGCAACTACGCCGAGCACGCCGCCGAACTCGGCAACGACGTACCGGCCGAGCCGCTGCTCTTTCTCAAGCCGTCGACCTCGGTGATCGGTCCCCGGGACGCGATCCGGCTCCCGACCCAGTCCAAGCAGGTCGAGCACGAGGCCGAGCTGGCCGTGGTGATCGGGCCGCCCGGCGCGCGCCGGGCCGACCGGGCCGCCGCCGCCCAGGCCGTCTTCGGCTACACCTGCGCCAACGACGTGACCGCGCGGGACCTGCAACGCTCGGACGGGCAGTGGACCCGGGCCAAGGGCTTCGACTCGTTCTGCCCGCTCGGCCCGTGGATCTCCACCGGGATCGACGTCAGCGACGTCGAGGTCCGCTGCGAGGTGGGTCGGGGCGCGGACGAGATGGAGGTACGCCAGCTCGGCCGGACCAGGGACATGGTCTTCGACGTTCCGACCCTGGTGTCCTATATCTCGCACGTGATGACGCTGCTCCCGGGCGACGTGGTGCTGACCGGCACACCGGCGGGGGTTAGTCCGATCGTCGACGGGGATACCGTCACGGTCCGCGTCGGCGGCATCGGCGAGCTGTCGAACCCGGTGGTGACCCTCGACTGAGGTCCGGCGGGGGCGGCGCCGGTACGGCGTCGCCCGGTACCGACCCGATTTGGTCTGCACCACCGGGTCCGGTAAAGTTCGCTTTCGGTGCGACGAGCACCGATGGGGTATGGGGTAATTGGCAGCCCGACTGATTCTGGTTCAGTTAGTCTAGGTTCGAGTCCTGGTACCCCAGCCACCGAAACCCGAAAGGGTGCCGGTAGCTGGTCTCTGGTAGAGTTCAGCAGCGTTGATCGCAAGGTCAACAACGGGAAGTCCTGGCCCCGTCGTCTAGCGGCCTAGGACGCCGCCCTCTCAAGGCGGTAGCGCCGGTTCGAATCCGGTCGGGGCTACGACCGACGGCCCGCGTCACTCCGGTGGCGCGGGCCGTTTCCGTTCCGTACGCCACGTCCGCACGCCTCCCGGGAATGCGCGCCTTCCGCACGTCATCGACATGCCCTCGGCGTCGAGGATCTCCCCCGGCCGAGCGGGGCGTCAGCCAGTTCCCGATGTCGAGCATGGCACACCCGGCCCGACCTGGTACTCGAAACGAACCACTTGGCGTGCCGGTGCTCGGACCGGTACGGGCACGGATGCCGGTGTTCTCCGACGGCCGCCGGTCCCGCGCCCCGGTGGCCCGCGATCCAGCGCGCTCCGCGCCCGCCGCTCCGCCCCCGTTACCAACGCCCGACGCCCGCGAACTCCCGTGCCTCCTCGCCGGCCATGAATCGACATGCCCTCGGCAGTCGTCCTGGCGTCGGCGGCGAGGTCTCTCCTCAGCCGAGCTGGCCGACCGCCGCCGGGACTGTCGAGCTGGGTGCACGGAGGGGGCAGCCGAGTGGGTGCACGGACGAGACTGTCGAGCTGGGTGCACGGACGAGACTGTCGAGCTGGGTGCACGGACGGGACTGTCGAGCTGGGTGCACGGACGGGACTGTCGAGCTGGGTGCACGGACGGGGCAGCTCGACAGTCCGCCGGGCGGGAGTCCCGTCCGGCGTCGGCGTCGGGTTGCCGGCCGGGTGGGTGTCGGTCGGCTGGCGGCCTGCCGCGTGGAGGCGGCCCCGGGCAGAGTCCACTCCGGGCTTGAGTCCGCCTCGGGGTGAGTCCGCCTCGGGGTGAGTCGGCGGGCTGAGTCGGCCCCGCGCCGGTCATTCGCCGCCCGGCCGCCGGCAGGAGTCGGGTTACAGGCCGCTCAACCGTTGGCCGGCCCGGACCACGGCCATCGCGTGCCGGTCGCCGGGTCGCCGGCCGAGCCGCTCGATCGGCCCGGAGATGCTGATCGCGGCGATCACCCGCCCGGTCCGGTCCCGGATCGGCGACGAGACGCTCGCCACTCCGGCTTCGCGTTCGGCGACGCTCTGCGCCCAGCCCCGGCGGCGCACCTCGGCGAGGGTGCGGCCGGTGAACTTGCACCGGGGGAGCAGCGGCATGACCGCCTCCGGCGGTTCCCAAGCCAGCAGGATCTGTGCGGCGGAACCCGCGGTCATCGGCAGCACCGAGCCGACCGGCACCGTGTCGCGCAATCCGCTGGCCCGCTCGGCGGCGGCCACGCAGATCCGCTCGTCCGCCCGGCGCAGATAGAGCTGGGCGCTCTCGCCGGTCGCGTCCCGGAGCGCCGAGAGCAGCGGCTCGGCCGCGGTCAGCAGTACGTCGGGGGCGGCGTTCGCCAACTCGCCCAAACGCGGCCCTGGGCGCCAGCGTCCCTGGGTGTCCCGGACCAGCATCCGGTGGATCTCCAGGGCCTGGGCCAGGCGGTGGGCCGTGGCCCGGGGCAGCTTGGTGCGATCGACGAGTTCGGCCAGGCTGGCGCCGTCGACGCAGGCGGCCAGGATGACCACCGCCTTGTCGAGAACGCCGACACCGCTCATACTGTGTCCCACAAGCCGAAACCTACCTCCCAGAATTTAGGATGTCCAGATGGTGGGAGTCACTCCAGAGCCGTCCTCGCCCAGGACCTTGGCCGAGAAGGTCTGGGATGCTCACGTGGTGCGATCCGCTGACGGTGAGCCGGACCTGCTCTATATCGACCTGCACCTGCTGCACGAGGTGACCAGCCCGCAGGCCTTCGACGGGTTGCGGATGGCGAATCGTAAGGTGCGCCGGCCCGATCTCACGCTCGCGACCGAGGACCACAACACCCCGACCGGTTACGACGACCCGTCGTTCCGGTCCCGGCGCGGTGACCTGCTCACCATCGCCGACCCGACCTCGCGGACCCAGATCGAGACGCTGCGCCGCAACTGCGCCGAGTTCGGCCTCAAGTTGCATCCGCTCGGCGACGACAACCAGGGCATCGTGCACGTGATCGGGCCGCAGCTCGGGCTGACCCAGCCGGGCCTGACCATCGTGTGCGGCGACTCACACACGGCCACCCACGGGGCGTTCGGTGCGCTGGCCTTCGGGATCGGGACCAGTGAGGTCGAACACGTCCTGGCGACCCAGACCCTGCCGCAGATCCGCCCGAAGACCATGGCGGTGACCGTGATCGGCGAGCTGGCCCCCGGGGTCACCGCCAAGGACCTGGTGCTGGCGCTGATCGCCCAGGTCGGCACCGGCGGCGGTCGCGGTCACATCGTGGAGTACCGGGGCGAGGCGATCAGCAGGCTCTCCATGGAGGGCCGGATGACCATCGCCAACATGTCCATCGAGTGGGGCGCCAAGGCCGGGATGATCGCGCCGGACGAGACCACCTTCGCCTATCTGTTGGGGCGGCCGAACGCCCCGCAGGGCGCGGACTGGGACGCGGCGCTCGAGTACTGGCGGACCCTGCCGACCGACGAGGGCGCGACCTTCGACAGCGAGGTGGTGCTGGACGCCAGCCGGATCAGCCCGTTCGTCACCTGGGGCACCAACCCGGGTCAGGGCACCGCGCTGGACGCGGCCGTGCCGGACCCGGAGGACTTCGTCACCGACGCCGAGCAGACCGCCGCCCGGCGGGCCCTGGAATACATGGACCTCAAGCCCGGCACCCCGCTCCGGGACGTACCGGTGGACGTGGTCTTCGTCGGCTCCTGCACCAACGGCCGGCTGGAGGACCTCCGGGCCGCCGCCGACGTGCTGCGCGGACACCGGGTGGCCGACGGGGTGCGGATGCTCGTCGTACCCGGGTCGGCAGCGGTCCGCGAGGCGGCCGAGCAGGAGGGGCTGGACCAGGTCTTCACCGAGGCGGGTGCCGAGTGGCGGTTCGCCGGCTGCTCCATGTGCCTGGGCATGAACCCGGACACCCTCAAGCCGGGCCAGCGTTCGGCCTCGACCTCCAACCGTAACTTCGAGGGCCGGCAGGGCCGGGGTGGGCGTACCCACCTGGTCTCGCCACCGGTCGCCGCCGCCACTGCCGTGGTGGGCCGGCTGGCCGCCCCGGCCGACCTGTGAAGGGCTGACCTGACATGGACAAGTTCACCGTGCACACCGGTACGGCGGTCCCGCTGCGCCGGTCCAACGTGGATACCGATCAGATCATCCCCGCCGTGTACCTCAAGCGGGTGACCCGGACGGGCTTCGCCGACGGCCTCTTCAGCGCCTGGCGGGAGGATCCGGCATTCGTACTCAACGATTCCTCATATTCTGGGGCGTCGATTCTCGTGGCCGGCCCCGAGTTCGGCACGGGCTCCTCCCGCGAGCACGCCGTGTGGGCGCTGCGCGACTGGGGGTTCCGGTCCGTCATCGCCCCCCGCTTCGGGGACATCTTCCGGGGGAACGCCCTCAAGGAAGGGCTCCTTCCGGTCGAGCTTGAATTGAAGGCCGTCGAGGCGTTGTGGGAGTTGGTGGAGTCCGACCCGACGGTCCGGATCACCGTCGACCTGACCGCCCGGGAGGTCCGGGCCGGGGAGGACACCTGGTCCTTCCCGATGGACGACTTCAGCCGCTGGCGGCTGATGGAGGGCTTGGACGACATTGGACTGACCCTCCGGCATGAGGCGGACATCACCGCGTACGAGGGCCGGCGATCCCCCTTCCGGCCCGTGGTGGCATAGGCCGAACCGCCGACCGCACAGTCGTTTTCGCCCCCGCCGGTTCGCCCGGCGGGGGCGAATCCGTTGCGACACAATGGGTTTTTTCGAGCAGATGTTTGTGTCCCGGTGGCACAGGGCATACCGTGCGCGCAGAATGGCTCGCGTTGAGTCCAGTTGCACATTGGGAGGGAAGTCGTGAACAAGGCCGAGCTCATCGAGGCTCTCGCCGCTCGTCTGGGAGACCGGAAGACGGCGACGTCGGCGCTCGACGCGGTCCTCGCGGAGGTCCAGGCGGCGGTCACCAAGGGCGATCGGGTTGCCATCACCGGGTTCGGGGTGTTCGAAAAGCGCGTGCGCGGTGCTCGAACAGCCCGCAACCCTCGTACCGGTGAATCGGTGAAGGTGAAGAAGACATCGGTTCCGGCCTTCCGGCCGGGCGCCGGGTTCAAGGAGATGGTGGCTAGCGGCAAGGCCCCGAAGAACACCGTGGCGGCGAAGAAGGCCGGCGCGGCGGCGACGGCCAAGTCGACCACTGCCAAGAAGACGACGACCAAGAAGGCGGCACCCGCCAAGACGACCGCCACCAAGGCGGCGGCGAAGAAGACGGCTCCGGCGAAGAAGGCCACCGGCGTCAAGAAGGCCACCACGGCCAAGAAGACGACGGCGGCGAAGAAGACGACGGCGGCCAAGAGCACGTCCACCCGCGCCACGGCGACCAAGAAGGCCACCACGGCCAAGAAGGCTCCGGCCAAGAAGGCTCCGGCCAAGAAGGCCGCCAAGCGCTGATCCGGGTACCGTCAGGGCGCCTCCGGCTCGTCCGGGGGCGCCCTTTCACGTTGTCCGGCACGGAAAACCCGGACCGCGCGGTCTCGTCCCCCGATGTCGGCAGGGCGTTAACGCCGCTCAGTGGCCCCTGGGCGGCCTGAAAGCCCGAGCCGGACCTTCGGGGTACCCCTCGACCGACAGCCCCGGCAGGGCCGGGTAGGGCCGGGCAGGGATGTGCGAGCGGCGAACCGGGCGGGGCGGTCAGGGTGCGATGGCGGCGAGGCGGTCCGCGCCGTCTAGCCGGCTCAGCCCGACCAGCCGGTCGCCGCTGAAGGCGAGCAGCCAGCCGGTGCCCTTCCTGGTCCGGAAATCCTCCACCGACCGGGGAAGCGCGACCGGGCCGCTCGGGAGTACCGGGTCGGTCGGTGCGGCGGACGCGGCGGCCAGCCGGGCCAACGCCTGCGGGATCACCTTTCCCTGGCTACAGACCACCGCCGGTTCGCCGGCCCGGGCCAGTTCGAGCAGGGCTCCGGCGGCGGCCAGGGCGTTCTCCTCGCCGTCCTGCCCCGGCTTCGGCTCGTCGTACGCGGAATCCACCTCGATCGGCCGGTCGAGCAGTTCGGCCAGGGGCTGCAGCGTCTGTACGCAGCGCCGGGGCGCCGCCGAACGCAGGCGTACCGGGCGGAGCAGCGCGAGCAGTCCGGCCAGCTCCCGGGCCTGGGCCAGACCGGCGCCCTCCAGCGGGCGGGCGGTGTCCGGCCCGGACCAGGTGCCCCGCTTGCCCGCCGGGGCGTGCCGGACCAGCCCCAGCACCACGGTCACCGGTGGCAGGGCGGCGAAGTCCTCCAGCACCCGCACGTCGTGCGGGTAGCTGACCAGCCGGGTGGCCTCGTCCAGCGGCAGCCAGCGTACGGCGTCGACCTCGGTCTCCGGCTGGAAACCGCCGTCGCCGGCGGCCCGCATGGACCAGAACTCGACCGTCTTCGGCGCACCGTCGCGCATCCGGTAGTGCACCGGGGGCAGCCGCACCTCCGGCACCCCGCGTACGTCGGCCTCCTCGGCCACCTCGCGCACCGCGGCGGTCAGCGGATGTTCCCCCGGGTCCAGCTTTCCCTTCGGCAGCGACCAGTCGTCGTAGCGGGGGCGGTGCACCAGGCACACCCGCACACCGTCGTCGCAGTGGCGCCAGACCACGCCACCCGCCGCGCGGACCGGTGTCACCCCAGCCATGCCGTCCGGCGTCCCCGGCTCGCCCGGCGCCACGCCTCGGGGAAGGCCGCCCGGGCGGTACGGACGGCGGCCCGCTCCCGTTCCACCAACCGGCCGGCGGTGACCGCCACCGCATGGTCGGCCGGGTCCTGTGCCGCGATCGACAGCCAGGTCTCGGCGGCGACCGCCGCGTCCTGGTGCTCGCCGAGCACGTCCTGCACCTTCGCCAGCGCCCTGGCCAGCTTCGCCGCGTCGCCGCCGAGCACCCCGGCGACGGCGTCGACGGCGTACCGGGCCCGCTTGCCGTTGATCCGTACCGCGTGCCAGCGCTCGTCCGGGGCGGCCGGGTCGAGGTCGGCGGCGCCGTCGACCTCGTCGTCGCCGTCGGTCAGCCGGTGCCAGGGGCGGGCGACCAGTCGGGGCAGCACCTCGTCGGCGGGCCCGTCGGCCCGGGTGGTCAGTTGCGGCGTCCGGGTGGCGTCGACCAGCGCCTCGACCAGGGCGTGGTAGCGCGCCGAGCCCAGCGCCTCGTCGACGTCGGCCAGCGCCGTTTCGTGCCGGGCCACCAGCACCGCGTCCATCCGCTCCACCGCCGCCGGGTCGAGCGGGCTGAGCGGGTCGGCGGCGGCCGTCCGGGACAGCCGGGCCCGCAGCACCTCGGCGTCCCGGGCCTGCCCCAGCACCCCCGCCAGCCACTTCAGCTCGTCCCGCAGCGGCTTGGCCCACGCCGTGCGGACCAGCGGCCCGAACGTCCGCAGGTCGCTGCGGAGCCGTCGGCAGCCGACCCGCATCTGGTGTACGGCGGTGTCGTCGTCGCCGATCGGCGCCCGCAACCGGACCAGCGGATCGTGTGCGAGCAGCCGGCCGACGCTGCGGCGGACCGCCGCCGCCACCACGTCACCGGCGCTGGGCCGCTCGGGCAGCTCGCCCGGGGGCACCAGGTCGGGCGCCGCCTCGGCCGTCGCACCGAGTGCCCGGACGTGCTTCGGGGTGAAGTCACCGGTCCGGGCGCCGGCCGCGGTCAGCGCCGACCCCACCGCGTCGAGCAGGTCCCGTCCGCCGTCCTTGCGCTCCACCTCGATCTCGCGGAACGTCGACCGGACCTGCTTGCCGTCGCGCACCTGCACCGCGTCGTCGGCGAGTTCCGCCAGGGTCCGGTCGGCGCCGTCGCGCAGCTCGTACGCCCGCCGCACCGTGCGGACCACCGTCGCCGGCTTGAGTTCCGCGCCCCGGGAGTACGCGGTCACCAGCGCCACCAGGTCGGCCGGAACGCTCTTCGGCCGGCCCGTCCGGGAGATCTCGTGCCGTACGCCGGGACTGTCGGACGGGAGTTTGACCGTCCAGGGCAGCTCGTCACCCTTGCGGTGCCGTAGCGACACCCCGGCCCGGGCCAGCCGCAGGTCGGTGGTGTCGAGGTAGGTCGCGGTGAGCGTCACCGGGGGCAGTTCCACCACCCGTACGCCGTCCGGCAGGACCGCGGACAGGTCGGGCAGGGTGAACTCCGGGTCGACGTCGTACTTCCGCTCCTCCTCCAGCATCGGCCAAGCCTAGTCCGGAATGTCGGCTCCGCCGAGCGCCCGTCGCTCCCGGCGGCTCACTTGGCGGCTCCGGCGACCCGGCGCAGCTGCGCCTCCTGGAGGTTCACCAGCGGTGCCTCCAGGGTGCCCTTGCGTCGGGTCCAGCAGCCGTCCCCGGTCAGGTCGAACGCCTCCACCTGCGGGCTCATCGCGGCGGTCAGCAACTCGTCCAGCTCGGCCCGGGCGGTCGGGTCGGTCACCTGCACCAGCGCCTCCACCCGGCGGTCCAGGTTGCGGTGCATCAGGTCGGCGGAGCCGATCCAGAACTCGACACCGCCGTCCGACCCGCCAGCACCGCCGGTCGCGACGACCCCGCTGCCGAACCGGAACACCCGGGAGTGCTCGAGGAAGCGGCCGAGGATCGAGCGCACCCGGATGTTCTCCGACAGTCCCGGTACGCCCGGCCGCAGCGTGCACATCCCCCGGATCAGCAGGTCGACGTGCACCCCGGCCCGGGAGGCTCGGTAGAGCGCATCCACGATCGCCTCGTCGACCAGCGAGTTGACCTTGAACTGGACCAGGGCCGGCAGGCCCTGGTGGGCCCGGTCGATCTCGCCCTCGATCCGCTCGATCAGGCCGCGCCGGATGCCCTGCGGCGCCACCAGCAACCGCCGGTACGACGTCTGCCGGCTGTACCCGGTCAGCACGTTGAACAGGTCGGTCAGGTCGGCCCCGATCTCCGGGTCGGCGGTGAGCATGCCGAAGTCCTCGTAGAGCCGGGCGGTCTTCGGGTGGTAGTTGCCGGTGCCGATGTGGCAGTACCGGCGGATCTGATTGCCCTCCTGCCGGACCACCAGCGCGGTCTTGCAGTGCGTCTTGAGTCCGACCAGGCCGTAGACCACGTGGCAGCCGGCCCGCTCCAGCACCCGGGCCCAGCCGATGTTGGCCACCTCGTCGAACCGGGCCTTGATCTCCACCAGCACCACCACCTGCTTGCCGGCGGCGGCCGCGTCGATCAGCGCGTCGACGATCGGGGAGTCCCCGCTGGTGCGGTAGAGGGTCTGCTTGATGGCCAGCACGTTCGGGTCGGCGGCGGCCTGCTCGATGAACCGCTGCACGCTGGTCGAGAACGAGTGGTAGGGATGGTGCACCAGGATGTCGCCGTCGCGCAGGGTGGCGAAGACGCTCCGCGGCACCTCACCCTCGGCGAGCCGCGGATGGGTGGCCGGCACGAACGGCGGGTCCTTCAGCTCGGGCCGGTTGGACTCGTTGTAGACCTGCCAGAGCGCGGTCAGGTCGAGCAGCCCCGGCACCCGCAGCACGTCCTGGCTGTCCATGTCGAGTTCCCGGACCAGCAGGTCGAGTACGTGGTCGGAGACGGAGGCGGCCACCTCCAGGCGTACCGGCGGGCCGAAGCGGCGCCGGGCGAGTTCCCGTTCCAGGGCTTGCAGCAGGTCCTCGTCCCGGTCTTCGTCGACCTCCACCTCGGCGTTGCGGGTGACCCGGAACAGGTGGCACTCCACCACCTGCATGCCGGAGAAGAGCTGGTCGAGGTGGGCCGCGATCAGGTCCTCCACCGGTAGGAACCGGTAGCCGGGCGCGTCCCGTTCGACCCGGACGAACCGGGGTACGTTGTTCGGCACCTTCACCCGGGCGAAGAGTTCGGATCCGTGGTCGGAGTCGCGCACCACCACCGCCAGGTTGAGCGACCGGCTGGAGATGTACGGGAACGGGTGCGCCGGGTCGACGGCGAGCGGGGTGAGCACCGGGAAGATCTGCTCCCGGAAGTACGCCCGCAGCCGCTGCCGCTCCGGCACGGGCAACTCGTCCCAGTGCAGCAGCGCGATGTTCTCGGTGGCCAGCTTCGGCATCACCTCGTCGACGAAGCACGCCGCGTGCCGGGCGACCAGGTCGGCAGCGCGTTCGGAGACCAGTTCGAGCTGGGTGGTCAGCGGCATCTGGTCGCCGCCCCGGACCGGCAGCCCGGCCTGCAACCGCCGCTTCAGCCCGGCGACCCGGACCATGTAGAACTCGTCCAGGTTGTTGGCGAAGATGGCGAGGAACTTGGCCCGCTCCAGCAGCGGGGTGTCCGGGTCCTCGGCCAGGGTCAGCACCCGGGAGTTGAAATCCAGCCAGGACAGCTCCCGGTTGAGGAACCGGTCCGACGGCAGCGGCGCGGCCGGTTCCCCGACCGGCTCGGCGGACGGCTCGGTCGCCTCGGCCCGGGCGGCCAGGGCGCTCTCTGGGACGGCGCTGCCCGGGCCGGTCGCCGGTGCCCCGCGCCGGCCGTGCGCCGGGTTGTCGGCCAGGCCGGTCGCCGGGCTCCGGTCCGGCCCGCCGGCCGCGGCGCGCGCCGAGTCGGCCGCCTGGTCCAGCGCCGCCGACCGGTCCGGCTCGGCGACGGTGTCCGGCTCGACGGTGCCGTCCGGCTCGCCTGCCGGCTCCCGGTCGGTGTGCCCCTCCGGCCGGTCACCGGCACCGGCCGGCCGCTCACCACCGCCGGCCCGGCCGCCCCGTGGGGTACGGGTGGTGCCCGGCGGCTGGTCTCCGCCCGTCCGGCCACCCCGGGGAGTACGGGGTGTGCGGGTGGAACCGGCCCCGGGTAGGGGTGCCGGGGCGGGACGGGACGGGCTCGCCTGCCGGGATTCGTCCGTCCCGTCCGGTGCCGGCTCCGGCGTCGGCCGTTCGCTGGCGCCGGACCGCGACTGGCGCTGGGAGCGTTCGGTGGCGCCGGACCGCGACTGGCGCTGGGAGAGGGGGCGTCGGGACGGCGGGGTGCTCACCACCCCATCATTCCCCGGCGGCGGTTAACGGAAAATGAACTTGACCGAGCGGATCAGGGGAAGGTCGGCAGCGTGACCCGGACCAGCGTGCCGGCGTCGTCGTGCTCCAGCCGGACCCGCTGACCCAACCGGAGCAGGCGCAGGCCGGAGGCGTCGAACGCGGTCGCCGGGAAGGTGACCCGGGAGCCGTCGTCGAGCAGCAGCGTGCCGGTCCTGGTCTGCGGGTCGTAGTCGGCCACCGTGCCCTGCATGCACAGCACCGTACACCGGTCCGCCGGGCGGCGGGTCGGCCGGCTGCGGCGGCGGCACCGGCAGCGGTCTGCCGCCGGTCGGGTCGTGATTCAGCGCTCGGCGCCGGCCGGTGCCGCCCGCCGGGTCAGCGCGGCGGTGTGCCGGCCGAGCCCGAGCGCCGCCGCGGCCCGCAGGTCCGCCGGGGTGTCGACGTCGCGGCGCAGCGTCGGCCAGGCGCCGGTGAGTGGGCGGGCGCCGGAGGCCGCGTGCGCCGCCGCCGAGTGCGGGCCGAACCGGGGGGCCAGGGCCGCGCCGGGGGCGGCGGTGAGCAGTACGGTGCCGGTGCCGGGGGCGTCCGCGACGAACCGGCGTACCCCGGACGAACCACCGGCGGCCCGCAGCGCCTCGGCCAGCTCGGCCGGGCGCAGTGCCGGCAGGTCGGCGGTGAGTGCCGCCACCGGGCCGCCGGAGGCCGCCGCCGCGCCCCGGACGAACGCGGGATTCAGCCCGGCGGTCGGCGGCTCCGGCACGATCCGGGCGCCGAGCCGGCCCAGGGTCGCGGTGGCCGCCGGGTCGTCGGTCACCACCAGCAGTTCCCGGACGGCCGGACAGCCGAGTACGGCTTCGGCGGTGTCCTCGGCCAGGGCCAGGGCGAGCAGTTCGTGCGGTACGCCGTCGAGCGCGCCGCGCAGCCGGCTCTTCGCCGACCCGAGGCGCTTGACCGGCACCACCACGGTCCAGCTCCGCTCTGCCACGCGACAATCCTGCCAGCTCGCCGGCGGCCGCCCGGGTGTGGCGTACCCGGCTCCCGGGATACCCCTGGCTGGCCGTACCCGGGACGGGCAGGCATGATTTCGCTGCGGGCGGTGGCACCCCGGGCCCGGGTCGGTGGCAGGCCGGACGGGGTGGGCACAGGCGGTGTCACCTCGCCACCCGAGCCAGGACGCCCGGGTGGCGCCCCGGCCGGGCCGCGCCATAGTGGGGACGACGAGGAGGCACAGTGACACGGCGCAGGCTGGGATTCTGGCGACGGTTCGCCGTCTCGGTGGTCAAGCCGGTGCTGACCGTCTGGACGCGGCGTGACTGGCGCGGCATGGAGCATGTCCCGTCGTCCGGTGGCGTGATCATCGTGCCGAACCACCTCTCCCACTTCGACCCGCTGGTCTCGGCGCACTTCATCTACGACTCCGGCCGCTGGCCCAGCTATCTGGGCAAGGCGAGCATCTTCAAGGTGCCGGTGCTCGGCAAAATCCTGCTGAAGTGCCAGCAGATCCCGGTGGAGCGCGGCACCGTCGACGCGGCCAGGTCACTGGAGGCGCTGGACCGGGCGATCCGCTCCGGTGCCGCCGTCGTGATCTACCCGGAGGGCACCACCACCCGGGAGCCCGAGCTGTGGCCGATGCGCGGCAAGACCGGCGCCGCCCGGCTCGCCCTGGCCACCGGTGCCCCGGTGGTGCCGGTGGTGATGTGGGGACCACAGCGGATCTTCGACCCACGGACGAAGAAGGTCAGCCTCCGGCCGCGTACCCCGGTGACGGTGGTCGCCGGTCCGCCGGTGGACCTGAGCCGGTGGGCCGGTGCGGCACCGAGCAAGGCCGTACTGGACGAGATGACCGATGCCATCATGCTGCGGCTGCGCGACATGCTCGCCGAGATCCGGGGCGGGACGCCCCCGCCGCTCTGGTCGGCGCAGGCGAACCGCCGCACCGAGGATCGGGCATGAGCGAGCGTAGCGAGCGAATCAGTCAGCTCAGTGTGATTGAGCCTCATGACGGCACGGAGCGCAGCGGAGTGCCGGCATGAGCGAGCGTAGCGAGCGAAGCGGAGTGTCGGCATGAGCCACGTCGCCGTGCTCGGCGCCGGCTCCTGGGGTACGGCCTTCGCGAAGGTGCTCGCCGACGCCGGCCGGGACGTGCTGCTCTGGGCCCGCCGCCCGGCGGTGGCCGAGGCGATCCGCACCACCCGGACCAACCCCGACTACCTGCCCCGGCTGCGGCTGCCGGTGGCGGTACGCGGCACCGCCGAGGCCGCCGAGGCGATCACCGGCGCCGACCTGGTGGTGCTGGCGGTACCGGCGCAGACGCTGCGCGGCAACCTGGCCGAGTGGGCCCGGCACCTGGAACCCGACTCGACGCTGGTCTCCCTGATGAAGGGGATCGAACTGGGCACCACCAAGCGGATGAGCGAGGTGATCGTGGAGACCGCCGGGGTGGCCGCGGACCGGGTCGTCGTGGTCTCCGGCCCCAACCTGGCCGCCGAGATCGCCGCCGAGCAACCCGCCGCGACCGTGGTGGCCTGCACCGACACCGACCGGGCGAACCTGGTGCAGGCGTCGGTCAGCACGCCGTACCTCCGGCCGTACACCAACGACGACGTGATCGGCTGCGAGCTGGGCGGGGCGGTCAAGAACGTGATCGCGCTGGCGTACGGCATGATCGCCGCGATGGGGCTCGGCGACAACACCCGGGCGAGTCTGATCACCCGGGGGCTGGCCGAGACGGCCCGGCTCGGGGTGGCGCTCGGCGCCGACCCGCTCACCTTCGCCGGCCTGGCCGGCCTCGGTGACCTGGTCGCCACCTGTTCGTCGCCGCTGTCCCGGAACCGGACCTTCGGCGAGCACCTCGGCCGGGGCGAGACCCTGGAGCAGGCGCAGGCCGCGACCCGGCAGACCGCCGAAGGGGTGAAGAGCTGCCTGGCGATCCGGGACCTGTCCCGGGCGCACGGGGTGGAGATGCCGATCACCGAGCAGGTCGAGCGGGTCTGCCACGAGGGCGCCGACCCGCACACCGCGATGGCCGTGCTGATGAGCCGCAAGCCGAGGCCCGAGTGACCGGCGTCGATCCACGGAAGGACAGCATGCCCGACCAGTCGAACTACGGTGACGGCACCCGGAGCGTGCACGCCGGTCTGCCGGAGCCGGTGCCCGGGCAGCCGTTCCTGCCCGGGCCGGTCTTCGCCGCCCCCTACCACCTGGACCCGGCGATCGGCCCGGAGGCGACCCCGAACGGGTACGGCCGGCCGGACAACCCGACCCGGCGCGGACTGGAGGCGGCCATCGGTGAGCTGGAAGGTGGGGACTGCCTCGCCTTCGCCAGCGGACAGGCCGCGATCACGGCGGTGCTGCTCTCGGTGCTCCGGCCCGGTGACACCGTGCTGCTCCCCGCCGACGGGTACTTCCCGGTGCGGGCGTTCGCCGCCGAGACGCTGCGCGGGATCGGGGTACGGGTCGACTTCGTGCCGACCGCCGGCCCGTACCCGGCGTTCGACGGCGTACGGCTGGTGCTGGTCGAGACACCGGCCAACCCGGGCCTGGACGTCTGCGACATCGCCGAGCTGGCCGCCCGGGCGCACGCCGCCGGTGCGCTGCTCGCGGTCGACAACACCACCGCGACACCGCTCGGCCAGCGACCGCTGGACCTGGGTGCCGACCTGGTGGTCGCGTCCGGCACCAAGGCGTTGACCGGGCACTCGGACCTGCTGCTCGGTTACGTGGCCAGCCGGACCGCCGGGCTGCTGGAGACGATCCGGGGCTGGCGGGCCACCACCGGCTCGATCCCGGGCGCCTTCGACGCGTGGCTGGCGCACCGGTCACTGGCCACGCTGGACCTGCGGCTGGCCCGGCAGAGCGCCAACGCGGCGGCGGTGGCGGCGACGCTGCGGGCCCGCTCCGACGTCTCCGGCGTACGCTGGCCGGGGCTCGCCGACGACCCGGCGTACCCGATCGCCAGCCGGCAGCTCCGGCGGGTGCCCGGGATCGTCGCGTTCGACCTCGGCGACGCCGACCGGGTGACGCGGTTCCTGACCGCCAGCCGGCTGGTCTTCGCGGCGACCTCCTTCGGCGGGCTGCACACCAGCGCCGACCGGCGGGCCCAGTGGGGCGACGACGTCTCCGCCGGATTCGTGCGGCTCTCCTGCGGGGTCGAGGACGCCGCCGACCTGGTCGCCGACCTGACCACCGCGCTCGACGCGGCCGGCGGGTAGCACCTCGGCCTCCGAGGCGGGTAGCGGGCACGGCGCGGCCACTCCGACCCCGATCCCCGTCCCTGCACCCAGCCCAACCCCGACCCGTCCACCCGACGAGCAACCCCCACGCCCGCCAGACCAACTCCACCCGGCCGACTGTCGAGCTGCCCCGTCCCTGCACCCGACCCAACCCCGACCCGACCAGCAACCCCCACGCCCGCCGCCGGAGGGACCTCGCCCCACGGACTGTCAGGGCGCCCCGTCTGTGCACCCAGCTCGACAGTCTCCGCAGCAGGGTCATGTCCGGCGGCGAGGCATGGCGGCTCCGGGTGTTGAGCGCTGGACGGAGAGGCGGATCGGCGTCCGCGAATCCGACCGCCGGATCCCCGGGCGGTCCGGCGGCGCCTGGCCCGGTACCGGGCGGTGCCGGGACCGCGCTCTCCTGCGCGCATCTGGTGGACCGGATCGACGCGCCGTCGAGGGCTGGACGACGCCCCTTCCGGCGACCGGTGCTCCGGAATCCGGGGCCGGTCGCGACGTTTCGGTGGGCGGCAGGGGGTGCGGGAGTGGCCCGGGTACGGCAGGGTATGAACATCGGGCGGCTGCCGACGCCGGGATCGGGTCCGGGCCGGCCGGCGTACCGGGAGGCACACCATGACGAACTCGGAAATACCGGTCGTGGTCGGGCTCGACAACGGCGGTAACAGCAACAACGCCACCGTGCTGGACGCGACCGGCCGGTTCCTGGTCGACCAGTTGGTCGAGAGCCCGTGCCAGGTGCTGGAGGGTCCGGAGGCGGCGGTCGAGGCGCTGGCGGGGGCGATGGCACAGGTGCTGGCGCGTACCGGCACCCGGCCGGAGCAGGTCCGGGCCGTCGGGCTGGACACCCCGGGGCCGGCCAGCGCCACCGGGGTGATCTCGTCGAAGGGCTCGACGAACTTCTCCCAGCCGGCCTGGCGCGGCTACGACATCCGGGGCGCCCTCGAACGCCGGCTCGGCCTGCCGGTGGTCTACCACAACGACGGCAACGCGGCCGCGCTCTACGCCCACCACTCCTTCTTCGGCGCCGACGCGCCGCAGCGGTCGTCGGTCTCCGCCATCGTGGGCACCGGACTCGGCGGTGGCGTGGTGGTGTGCGGGCAGGTGGTGACCGGTACCGCCGGGATGGCCGGCGAGCTCGGGCACGTGCACATCCCGATGTTCGGCCTGCTCGCCGAGGGGCAGCCGGTGCCGGTCTGCAACTGCGGGTTCGTCGGGGACGTGGAGAGCGTCGCCTCGCTGACCGGCATCCGGCGCAACCTGCTGCCGTACTGGCTGGGCCGGTACGCCGGGCACCCGCTCGGCGATCTCGACCCGGTGAGTGCCGCCAAGCAGGTCCGGTCGTACGGGGTGGACGGCGACCCGATGGCGCTGCGGATCTTCGAGCAGCAGGCGATGGCCCTGGGCCGGCTCTTCACCATCGTCGCCAACTTCACCGACCCGGACGGGTACTTCGTCGGTGGTGGCGTGGTCGAGGCGGCGCCGGAGTTCCGGGACTGGTTCCTGGCCACCGTCCGGGAACACACCACGCTCCGGACCGAGCAGGCCGAGCGGGCCCGGTTCGCGCTGGTCCCGGATCTCGACATGGCCGGGGCCCGGGGCGCCGCCATCGCCGCGCTGAAGCTGCTGGACGGTGCGGCCAGCCCGGCCGTCCGAGGGCAGGATCAGCCGGCCAACTGAGACTTCGGCCGGGCGTCAGCCGTGCGACTTCGCCAGGTTGACGAACGCCCGCCACGCAGCCGGCGCCCCCGGAGGTGACGCGGAACGCCCCGCCTCCGTCGCCCCGGCCCAGGGCGACGAATCGCAGGGCAGACCCGGCATGGAACGGGAACACCGGCCACCACGTAGGCGGGTCCGGTCGGCTGTCGCGCCTACCGGGGCGCCCGGGCCGAAGCCGATCAGTGATGGGCGTCGTCGTGCTGCGGGACCTGACGAAGCTGACCGACCCGAACCGTCCGCACTCGCCCCGCCGCCCATTGTGGACGTGCCGCCAGTGCGGCTCCCCCTGGCCGTGCCTGTTGAGCAAATGGTCGCTGCTGGTGGAGTTCCGGCAGGAGCCGCTGTCGCTGTTCGGGTACCTCGGGGCGGCCCTGTTCGAGGCGGCCGGGGACCTGTTCCGACTGAGCCCGAACCCCGGGGCCGTACCCGGCCGAACTGCACCGCCGGTTTCTCGGCTGGGTGCCGACGGAAAGGATGATCAGGCGGGCGCTCGCGCAACGGGTGGCCGGTCTCCCGGCGCACCCGGCCGCCTCGTCCCCTCCGGCGGTCTCGGCGCAGCGACAGGCATACGGCGGCCCGGGGCGCGGCGGAAGCGGGCCGGGATGCCCGTGTCGATGGTGCTGGGGGGAGTGCCGGCGGTAGGGGAAACCCGACCCTGACCTGCTCAGGGTCGCGGAACCCGGGGATCGGTCCGGGATCACGCCGGATTCGCCGACGCGGCGGCGCGACGACGCTGGTCACATGATGTCCGGATCCCTACCGCAGCAGTGGACCGCTCGACCGCTGACCCTGGTCGCGGCGCTCGGCATGTGCCTGACGGCGACCCTGGGCGTCGCGGCGCACCTCGCCCCCGACCCCGGGATGAGCCCGCTGTCGCTCACCATCAGCGACTACGCGGTGTCGAACAACGGCTGGCCGATGAACGTCGCGATCCTGATCCTCGGGATCACCTCGCTGGCCGTGCCACTGGCGTTGCGGGCCGCCCGGGTCAGGGTGGGACGCCTCGCCGAGGCGCTGCTGCTGGTCTGGTGCCTGGGGCTGATCGCCTCGGCGCTGATCCCGACCGACCCGATCGGGGTGGTCGAACTGAGTACCCAGGGCTACGTGCACAGGTACGTCTCGGTCGCCGCCTTCGTCGCCCTGCCGGTCGCGACGCTGCTGGCCATCCGCCGGCTCGCCGCCGACGCCCGCTGGCGGGATGCCGTACGCCGGTTGCGGGCGCTGGCGGTGACCAGCGTGCTCGCGCTGCTCGCGCTCTACTACGTCGCGTTTCCCGGTGGTCGGGTGATGATGGGCCTGGTCGAACGGATCCTGGTGCTGGTCGAGTTGGCGCTGCTCGCGGTGTTGGTGGCCCGGCTACATCGGGTCGCCGGCAACCCGTCCCGGGCGGTCCCGGCCCGCTAGCAGCCCGCGTCGGAGTCCCGCAAGCATCGGTCCGAGCCGCTCGCGCCAGTCGTCGAGCTTCGCTTCGGTCACGTCCGGCATCCAGATCACCGTAGCCGGGATCAGCGTCGCGGTCCCAGCACCGTCAGCTCCATCGTCGGTGCCTCCGCCGGGTCGACCGGCGACCGCCGGTTCCCCCGCAGCCAGCGCGGCGCCCACCAGTTCACCTCGTCGAGCAGCCGCATCAGGGCGGGGAGCACGAGTCCGCGGATCACGGTGGCGTCGATCAGGATCGCGGCGGCGAGGCCGACCCCGAGCTGCTTGTACTCCAGGATCGACAGGGTCGCGAAGACCGCGAAGACCGCCACCATGATGATCGCGGCGCTGCTCACCACACCGGCGGACGAGACGATCCCGCGTTCGATCGCGACCCGGGTCGGCACGCCGTGCAGCACCGCCTCGCGGATCCGGCTGACCACGAAGACGTGGTAGTCCATGGAGAGCCCGAAGAGGATGACGAAGAGCATCAACGGCAGCCAGGAGACGACCGCGCCGTTGCTCTGGAAACCGAGCAGGTCCTCCGCCCAGGAGTGCTGGAACACCAGCACCAGCAGCCCGTACGAGGCGGCGACGGAGAGGGCGTTGAGCAGGATCGAGGTCAACGCCACGGGTACGGACCGGAAGCTGCCGAGCATGACCAGGAAGGTGACGGCGATGACGAAGCCGAGCACCGACGGCAGCGAGTCCGACATCTGGTCCAGGAAGTCCTGGCTGCTGGCGGTACGGCCGGCGACCGCGTAGTCGGTGGCCGGCACCCGGCCGACGGTGGCCGGCAACAGCTCGGCCCGGAGCCGGCGCAGCGTCTGGACCGCCTCGTCGCTGCCGGCCGGACCGGCGACGTACACCGAGACGAGCCGGACCAGGCCGTCGGCGGAGCGCCGTACCGTGGGCTCCCGGTCGTGGGCGAAGCCGGCCGCGTCGCGCAGCCGGATCCCGAGTTCGGTCAGCGCCCGGTCCAGCTCGGCGCCGTGCCCGGCCCCGGTGCGGATCGCGACGGTGTGGCTGGTGCCGAGATCGTTGCTGGGGAACGCCGCCGCCAGCCGGTCGTAACCGCGCAGGATCGGGATGGAGCGCGGCAGGTCCGCCGAGGTCGGCCGGGCGAGCCGCATGTCGAGGGCCGGGGCCGCGAGGGCGAGCAACGCGAGTACGGCGACCAGCAGCGTCGGCGCCGGCCAGCGCAGCGCCGGCCGGAGTACCACCGACCAGAACCGGTTCCGGCCGGCCCGCTCGATCCGGCGGCCGAGGAACGGCACCCGGGGCCGGTCCACCCACCGCCCCAGCGTGACGAGTACCGCCGGCAGCACGGTCAGCGAGCCGAGCATCGCGACCCCGACCACCAGGATCGAGCCGGTCGCCATCGAACTGAAGGTGTTCTCGCCGACCAGGTAGAGCCCGGCCATCGCCACCATCACCGCCAGCCCGGAGACGAGTACCGCGTGCCCGGAGGTGGCGGCGGCGATCTCGACCGCGCTGCGGTGGTCCCGGCCCCGGGACCGCTCCTCGCGCTCCCGCCGCAGGTAGAACAGGGAATAGTCGACCCCGACCGCCATCCCGATCAGCAGGATGACGCTGTTCACCAGTTCTCCGGCGGGGAAGACGTGCGACGCGAACGCGGCCAGCCCGAACGCGGCGGCCACCGCCGACAGCGCCAGCAGCACCGGTACGCCCGCCGCGATCAGCGCGCCGAAGCTGACCACCAGGATGCCCAGGGCCACCGGCACGCTGATCAGTTCGGCCCGCCGGAAGTCCGCGCCCAGCGTCTCGGTCAGGGCCTTGCCGAGCGAGGCGCTGCCGATCTGCTCGATCCGCAGGTCCGGAAATTCCCGCTGGACCTCGGCGGTACTGGCCAGCAGTGCCGGTACCTGCCGTTCGGCGGCGTCGGCCGTACCGTCCGGCGTGCCGGCGAGCACCACCTCGACCAGCAGCGCGGTGCCGTCCGGCGCGGGCAGCGGCGGCCGCACCTCCGCGACCTCCGGCAGGGTACGCATCCGGGTGCCGACCTCGGCCGCCGCCGCCTCGGCCCGGTCCCGGTCGAGCGCACCGGTCACGGGCGTGATCAGGACGTTCTCCGTCACCGGCGGCACGGCGAACCGGCCGGACCGCTCGATCCGGTCGGCCCGGGCCAGTTCGCCGTGCAGGCTGTTCGCCCCGGTCGCCGGCACGGTGCCGACGGCCGAGCCGCCGATGACACAGGCGGCGACGAAGAGCAGCCAGCCGAGGATGGCGAGTCGGGGGCGGGTGGCGCTCCACCGGCCGATCCGCACGGTCAGGGGAATACGTTTCACAGGTCGGAGTCCTCAACGCTGTCGGATGATCCAGGACCCGTCTCGGGTCCGTTCCGACGTTAGAAATCCGCCCGGACGTCCACCATGAGGTGCGGCATCCGTCCCGGGGCGTTCGGCCGCAATCGGCGTACTGCGGCAGACCACACCCCGCCGGCCGGTGCGCAGGTCAGTCGACGGGATAGCGGGACTGGAAGTCGAGACGCGCGTCGGCGTCCTCGGCGATCCCGGTCAGTACGTCGTCGAGGGCCAGGAACGCGGCCCAGCGCTGCTGCCCGCCGGCCGCCGCCAGCCGGTCCACGATCCGGGTTTCGAGGTCGGCTTCGCGTCGGCCCTTCCAGACCTTGTCGGCGAGGCTGACCAGCAACTCCTCGATCGTCGCCTCCGGGGAGTCCCAGCGGGCGTGGCTGGCGGCGAACCGGGCCAGGGCCGGCGGGACGCCGTACCCGATCAGGAGCTCGCGGCCGGCGGGCTCGTGCCGCGAGCCGGGCCCGGAGAGCTCCTCGGGATGGCGGGTCTTGCCGATGTCGTGGGTGGCCGCGCCGAAGAGCACCGCCCGGTGGTCGACGGTGAGTTCGGGACAGTGCTGGCCGAGCCAGTCGAGCAACTGGGCCGCGACGTCGTGCACCGCGCGCAGGTGTGCGGCCAGCCGGGCCGGGGCGTTCGACCTGAGCAGCAGCTCGGCGGCCTCCGGCGGGAGCGGTCGCAGCGGCGGCGTGCCGGGGTCGGTGAGGGCGCGGTGCAGCGCGGTGGCGGTCACGCCGATCAAGGGTAGCCACCGCCACGCCCCCTGACCGCCGACCCGGACCGGCGGAACAGGGGGCGTGGGGCACCGGAGCTGGGCGGGCCGAGCCTTGCCGGGGGGACGCAGCTCGGTGACCGCCGACCTCCCCCGGAGGTCAGGGGAGAACGGGGGAGGTGGGCAGCGCGGTGGTGAATGCGGTCCAGGCGGCCGGTGCGAAGACCAGCACCGGGCCGGTGGTGTCCTTGGAGTCGCGTACGGCCACGACGTCGTCGGCGGCCCCGGCGAGCAGGGCGAACTCGACGCAGGCGCCCTGGTCTCCGCTGTGGCTGCTCTTGCGCCAGGGTGCCCGGCCGAGCAGGTCGGTCGTCTCCGGTGACATGTCACAGTCCTTTCAGGAGGCGGTTGATGTTGTCGCGGCTTTCCGCGGGACTCAGCGCGACGGCCCGCAGGTGTTCCATGATCTTCGTGCAGGTGCGCAGCTCGTCCGGCCGGTCGAGGATCAGTTGTCCGGCGACGGTCTCCACCGAGGCGAGGATCGGATCCTCCGGGTCGGCGAACTCGAGGATGTGCAGCGAACCACGGGTACCGCGGTGGTAGCCCGCCTTGAGCGGGATGACCTGGACGGTCACGTTCGGCAGCTCGGACATCTTGAGCAGGCTCTTCAGCTGCGCCGCCATCACGGCCTCCCCGCCGACCGGCCGAAGCAGGGCGCCCTCGTCGACGATGGCGTCGTAGATCGGCGGGTCGGGCTCCTTCAGCCGCTCCTGGCGGCCGATCCGGATCTGCACCCGTTGCTCCACCTCCTCGTCGCCGAGGGTGTGCGGGCCGCCGCGCATGATCGCCCGGATGTACTCCGTGGTCTGGAGCAGGCCCGGCACGACCGAGGGCTCGAAGTTCGCGATCGCGGTGGCCTCGGCCTCGACCGCGATGAAGTCGATCGTGCGGCGGTCCAGGATGTACGAGTAGGGAACCCACCAACCCTGCTTCCGGGCCTCCTTGGCGAGCGCCACCATGTCCTCCAGTTCGCTCTCCGGCCGCTTGTAGAGGGTGAGCAGCGCGCGTACCGAGGCCGGGCTGACCATCGTCTGCGCGTTCTCGTACCGGGAGAGCGTGCTGCGAGTGCTGTTGATCTCGTCAGCGGCCTGTTCGAGGGTGAGCCCGGCCGCCTCGCGGGCATGGCGCAGCGCGATGCCGAGGCGGCGGGCACGGAACGACTTCGGAGCCATGCATCGATCCTGTCACATGGAACCGGGAATGCGTGCATGAGAGAAGCTACGTGAGAGTTGCATTCACGCGTTCACAACTGGCAATCTGTCATCACGTCCTCACCGCCGGTGGTCGTGTCGACGGTGGCTGTGGGTGACCGAAGGGGAATGAGGCGCACGGCGATCGGACCTTCCCGTACCCGATCGCCGTGTCCCTCCCGCCAGCAAGCGGACCTGGAGGTGACAGATGACCGCGACCCCGTGCTGGCCTCGGGTTTCCCGATGCCGCTGGTGCGCGCGACCCGTGTTGCGGGACAACGAGGGCGCGTGGATCCACGCCGACCTGGCCTACGTGTGCCGGGACCGGTGGGGTGGGCTGGCCGGCACGACGGCCGAGCCGGAGGCGGCTCGCCGTGGCCTCTGACCGGCACGGACTTCGGAGTGATCGCGGGCGGGGAAGCTACCCGCGGTGGTGGCCGGGGCGGTCACGGTGACCCGGTACCTCGTGGTGCTCACCGACGTGCGGCCGCTGACCAAGGAGGGCCGGGACGAGCGGATCGAGCCCGAGCGGCGCCGCCAGGTCGTCGGCGCCACCAGCCGGGAGGCCGCCGACCGGATCGCCACCGCCTTCGCGGCGCTCGGCATGGTGCGGGCGGGACGACAGCGGGTCAAGGTACTCGCGGTCGGCCGACGGCGATCCCTGGCCGGCTGAGCCGCCGACCGCCGGTCGGGTCGCCGGTTCGGTCGCCCGGGGTGAGCGGTCACCCGCCACAGGTGGTCAGCCGCCCGAGGTGAGCGGTCAGCCGCCATAGGTGGTCAGCCGCCACAGGTGAGCGGTCAGCCGCCCGAGAGGAGGCGGCGGAACCGGAACCAGCAGCGGCGGACCAGCAGACCCACCTCGACCGCGGCCCGGCTGCGCCACCGGATGATCAGCGTCAGCAGCGGCACGACCATCGCCGTCGTGCCGACGACGACGACCGCGACCGGCGGATGCGGGCCGAGCGTGAAGAGCAGCATGCCGAGCAGCAGCGCGGCGAGCCGCAGCGGCGCGGTGACGAAGGAGAACCGGTAGCGGTTGGCCAGCACCAGCGCGCGGATCGGCGCGGAGAGCCGGTTGAACCGCCAGCGCAGCAGCGCGAGAACGGCAGCCGCGCCGGCCAGCGCCACCAGCACCCCGCTGGCCGCCGCGAGCGGCCGGGACGCGATCGCCTCCTGCAACGTCCCCACCACGAAGGCGACGAACAGGAGTACGACGCAGCCGAGATCGGTCAGCAGCCAGAGCGCCCGGCGGGCATTGCGGGTGCCGGCCCGGATCGCGACCGGATCGGTGGGTACCGTCTGGAGCACCCCGGCCATGGCCGGCGAGGCGCGTACCGCCCGACCCCGGTCACTGTCCAGGGTGGCCAGCCCGTACAACGCCTGCGGGTCGTCGGGGGCGAGCCGCAGCGCCTCCAGGTACGCCGCCCGGGCCCGGCCGAACTCCGCCATCCGGCGCTGCACCTTGCCCTCGGTGATGTGCGCCCAGACACTCTCCGGGTCGAGTTCCCTGGCCCGCCGGGTCGCGGCCAGCGCGGCGAGCACGGTCCGGGTACCGCTGCCGCGCAGCAGCGCCTCGGCCCGGGCGAGTTCGTTGCGGGCGTCGTCCGGATCGAGGGAGCGGGCCAGCTCGGCGGCGGCGAGCGCCTCGGGGATCCGGCCGAGCTGACGGAGCGCCAGGGAGCGGTTGCGCTGCAACTGTGGGCTCTCCGGGGTACGCCGGGCCGCGCTGTCGAGCACGGTCAGCATGTCTCCCCAGCGGCCCTCCCGCTGGTAGCAGTAGCCGAGCACCTGTAGGGCGTGGCTGTCGCCCGGATCGCCCTGGAGCGCCTGGCTGATCAGCGGGTACGCCGCCTTGACCCGGCCGACCTGGGCGAGCTGCAACGCCCGTTCCAGGAGCGAGTTCTTGGCGTCTGCGCCCGTACCGGCCCCGGCGGCCCCGGCGGCCCCGGCGGCCCCGGTGGCATCGGCGGTCATCAGATCAGCTTCCGCCGCTTCAGATAGCCGACCAGGTCGTCGTACATGCCGCCCTCGTTGGCGAACATCGCCACGTTCCGGGCGGTGGCGAACCACGGCTTGGTGGACGGGCGGACGTCCTTCAGCGCCCGGTCGAAGTCGCGCTGCTCGATCATCCGTACCTCGCCGCGCCGGATCGAGTCGGCCATCGCGTACTCGGCGGCCGACTCGCACAGGTGTGCCAGGTCGGCGCCGGAGAAGTCCTCGGTGGCGGCGACGATCCGGCGTATGTCGATGTTGGCGATCGGCCGCTCCCGCAGGTGGTACTCCAGGATCGAGGTCCGGGCCGGAGCGTCCGGCGGGAGTACCAGGACCACCCGGTCGAGGCGGCCGGGCCGGCGCAGCGCGGGGTCCACGTCCCAGGGCGTGTTGGTGGCGGCCAGCACGAAGACGCCCTCGTTGTTGCCCTCCACGCCGTCGAGTTCGGCGAGCAGTTGGTTGCCGATCGTCCGCATCCCGCTAGAGGTGACCTTGGAGCGCTTGTGCCCGAGCGCGTCGACCTCGTCGAGGAAGAGTACGCACGGCGCGCTGCGCCGGGCCGTCTGGAACAGCTCGTGCAGGTTGCGCTCGGAGTTGCCGATCCACATGTCCAGCACGTCCACGATGGAGAGCGAGATGAACTTGGCGCCCATCTCGCCGGCGATCGCCTTGGCCAGG
Organism: Plantactinospora sp. DSM 117369; assembly: GCF_053764795.1. Taxonomy (NCBI): domain Bacteria; kingdom Bacillati; phylum Actinomycetota; class Actinomycetes; order Micromonosporales; family Micromonosporaceae; genus Plantactinospora; species Plantactinospora sp. DSM 117369. The sequence continues at coordinate 1,885,397 of NZ_CM132446.1, forward strand.
AACGTCTTGCCGCAGCCGGGCGGGCCGTACAGCATCAGGCCGCCGCGCAGGCTCTTGCCGTACAGCTTGCGCAGTTCCGGGTTGCGCAGCGGGCCGAGGAAGGCCAGTTCCAGCCGTTCCTTGACCTCGGTCATCCCGCCGACGTCGCCGAGCCGGACGGTGGAGACCTCGACGTCGAACATCCGGTCGCCGTCCCCGGTCACCGGCTCGGGCTGGTCTCCGGCCGGCGAGAAGCGCGGCGGCACCACGTCGGCGAGTTCCTGCTCGTAGGCGGCGAGCGAGTCGTCGCCCGGCTGGCCCGGTCGGGGTGGCCGGGCCGGTGGCGGTGGATCCGCTGCGGCTCTGGTGCCGGCCGCCGGTTCGGCGGCGGCGTCCGGGCCGGTCGCCGGGCCCGGCGCGGGCGTGCCGGAGGCCGGCGTACCGGGCGCGGGTGCACCGCCGCCCAGGGCCCGCTGCATCAGGGCCTGTGCCTGCGGGTCGGCCGGGTTGCTGGCGAGCGCCTGCCCGACGTGCGCGATCGCCTCGGCGGGGCGCCCGGCGTCGAGGAGCAGCCCGGCGAGGTGCAGCCGCAGCGGAACGTCCTGCGGGCTCGCGTTCACCGCCGAGGTCAGGCTGTCGATGACCGAATCGGAACTCACAAGACGAGCAGCCTAGACGGCAGCGGTCCCGGCGGCGACACACCCGCAACTCCGGTCGCCGCAGCCCCTCAAGCGCCGGTACGTCACCGGTTACCCGTTGTGCTCGGCTCGCTCACTCCGGTAGAGGTTTCCCGGCGCTGAAAAGGGGTGTAGACCCGGGAGTAGGCCACGCAGAGTAGGGTCACCCGGTGAGCGCACGAGGAGCGACGGCAGCACCGCTGGGTCTCCGGCCGGGCGGACCCCGTCGGGTGACGCGTTCGGCCAGCGACGACGCGGGCCAGCGGTGCCGCGCTCGGCCAGCGATGACGCCGGCCAGCGGTGCCGCGCTCGGCCAGCGACGACGCCGGCCAGCGGTGACGCGAGCGACCAGCGGTGACGCGAACGAAAGGTGACCGGAGTGACCACCCCAGGCAAGACCCGCGTGGCCGTCGTCTTCGGCGGCCGCAGTACGGAGCACGCGATCTCCTGCGTCAGCGCGGGCAGCATCCTCGGCGCCCTCGACCCCGACGAGTACGACGTGGTTCCGGTGGGCATCACCCGGGCCGGCCAGTGGGTACTGACCGACGGTGACCCTGCCCAGCTCGCGATCACCGAGCGGCGGCTGCCCGAGATCACCGCCGCCGCCGGATCCACCGTGGTGTTGCCGGCCGACCCGACCGGCGACGGTCTGATGGTGCTGGACCCGTCCCAGGGGCCCCAGGCACTCGCCGGAGTCGACGTGGTCTTTCCGGCGCTGCACGGCGCGTACGGCGAGGACGGCACCATCCAGGGGTTGCTGGAGATGGCCGGCATCCCGTACGTCGGTGCGAACGTCTTCGCCTCGGCGGCGGCGATGGACAAGGAGTTCACCAAGAAGCTGGCGGTCGCCGAGGGCATCCCGGTGGGGCCGTACGTGGTGCTGCGCAGCGGGGTTAGCCTGACCGAGGAGGACAAGGAGCGGCTCGGGCTGCCGGTCTTCGTCAAGCCGTCCCGGGCGGGTTCGTCGGTCGGGATCAGCAAGGTCTCCGACTGGGCCGATCTCGACGACGCCGTCGCGCTGGCCCGGCAGGTCGACCCGAAGGTGCTGGTCGAGGGCGCGATCGTCGGCCGGGAGATCGAGTGCGGGGTGCTGGAAGCCGAGGCCGGTGGCGGCCCGGAGGCGTCGCTGCTGGCCGAGATCCGGGTGGCCGAGCACGACTTCTACGACTTCGAGGCGAAATACCTCGACGCCAGCGACTACGACATCCCGGCCGAGCTGCCGGACCGGGTGACCCGGCAGGTCCAGGAGTACGCCTGCCGCACGTTCACCGCGCTGGACTGCGCCGGTCTGGCCCGGGTCGACTTCTTCGTCACGCCGGAACTGGACGTCTACCTCAACGAGATCAACACCATGCCGGGGTTCACCCCCACCTCGATGTTCCCGCAGATGTGGGCGGCGACCGGGCTGGAGTACCCCAAGCTGGTGAACCGGCTGATCCGGACCGCGCTGCGTCGAGGCACCGGTCTGCATTGACAAACGTCTGTTCGCTGCCGCCCGTCAGGGGTGGGTCGGCCGGACCGGAAACGGCGTGGCGTCGGTGGGATGGCGGTCAGCCCTCGGCGCAGCCGGTCGGCACGTCCGGCACCGACGGCACCGAGGCGACCAGGGACTCCGACACGGGTGCCGCCCACTGCACCGTCTGCTCCTGCCCGGCCGGCACGCTGAGCCGGACCGGCACCTCACGGTCCACAGTGGTCAGTACCAGGCCGCCGTCGCGGTGTTCGGTGAGCCAGCAGACCTTGTTGATCATCCAGAGGTCGGGGACGTCCGGAACGGCTGGCCGGGCCACGCCGCAGGCCACGGTGATGGCCGGGTCGCCGTACGCGGCGTTCTGCTCCGGGCCGGCGGTGACCGGGCGCTGGGCGAGGGCGCGGAGGGTGGCCGGCAACCGGGACAGCAGGGCCCGGCAGACCGTGGCCGGCCGTTCGGCCAGGGCCGGGGCGGCCATCTGCACCGGCGTGGTCGCCTGCGGTGCGGCCGAGGTCGGCGTCGCGGCGGGCTTCTCGACCGGATCCGGGCTGAGCTGGCCGAAGACCAGCACCGCGACGAGGACGGTCAGCGGTAGGGCGACCACCGTGGCCCAGAGCGCCGCCTGCCGGGTGGTCCGGTCCGGCCCGGCCCCGGTCGGCGAGCCCGCCGGACGACCGGTCGCCGCCGCCTCCGACCCTGACTCGACCGCTTCCGGCTGCGAGGCGGCTGCTTCCGGCTGGGTCTGGTGCCCGTCCGGCTGGCCGGACTTCGTGCTCCGCACCACTTACAACCGGACCACGGAGCAGGTCAGCGTGCGGGTGATGCCGGGCACCAACTGCACCTTGCTGACGATCATCTTGCCCAACTCGTCGACGGTGTGTGCCTCGGTGAGCACGACCACGTCGTACGGGCCGGTGACGGCGTCGACGCGGACGACTCCAGGAATATCCGAGATGTGCGCGGCCACGTCACGTGCCCTTCCGACCTCTGTCTGGATGAGGATGTACGCCTGGACCACGACCCGCCTCCCGTCCGCCGCCGAGCGGCTAGACCGTGAAAATACCGTACGGAGCAGGTCGGATCCCGATCGGTGGTCGGAGGAGACACGATGAGCGATCGAATCGGCCGGCCCGGTGCGGGTGCGGCACCGGATCCGGAGGTACCCGGAAACCGGTGGCCGCGACCAGCCACGGGCCCGGCCGGGACGGCTGCCGAGCGTGCCCGGAGGTCGGTGTGAGCGTCGCGAGGGCCGGCGAGTTCGGCCTGATCGCCCGGGTCACCGCCCGGCTGGGCGCCGGACACGCCACGCTGCTCGGGCCGGGCGACGACGCGGCGGTGGTGCACGCCCCCGACGGCCGGGTGGTCGCCTCGACGGACGTACTGGTCGAGGGGCGGCACTTCCGCCGGGACTGGGCGAGCGCGGTGGACATCGGGCACCGGGCCGCCGCGGCGAACCTGGCCGACGTGGCGGCGATGGGCGCGGTGCCGACCGCGCTGCTCGTCGCGCTCTGCATGCCGCCGGACCTGGAGGTGCAGTGGGCGGAGGAGTTGGCCGACGGCCTGGCGGCGGAGGCGGCCCGGGTCGGGGCGAGCGTGGTCGGCGGGGACATGTCGGCCAGCCCCACCCTGACCATCGCGGTGACCGCCCTCGGTGACCTCGGCGGGCTGCCCCCGGTGGTGCGCAGCGGCGCACGGGCCGGCGATGTCGTCGCGCTCGCCGGTCGGCTGGGCTACGCCGCTGCCGGCTACACCGTGCTGTCCCGCGGATTCCGTACCCCGAAGGTCCTGGTCGAGGCGTACCGGCGGCCCGAGGTGCCGTACGGGGCGGGGCCGTCGGCGGCCCGGTTCGGCGCCACCGCCATGATCGACGTCTCGGACGGGCTCCTCGCCGACCTCGGTCACGTGGCGACGGCCAGCCGGGTCGGCATCGACCTGCTCGGCAGCGCGTTCGAGGTGCCTGAGCAGATGCGGGACGCCGCACACGCGCTCGGGGTGGATCCGCTGGCCTGGGTCCTCGGCGGTGGCGACGACCATGCGCTGGTGGCGACGTTCCCGGAGGACCTGCCGCTGCCGGGCGGCTTCCGGCTGATCGGTCACGTGGTGCATGGTGCCGGGGTGACCGTGGACGGGCGGGCGTACAAGGGATCGGGTGGCTGGGACCACTTCCGCTGACCGGCGTCGATCGAGCCGTCCGGTGCGCCGGTTTCCGGATCGGCGAGTACCCCGGGCCCGATCGGTAAGGCGTGAGCGTGGGTCGTACCCTTCACCGGGTGAGTGAGCTGGACATCCGCGCCGTCCCCTACGACTCCCCGGTCGCACAGCAACTGGTCGTCTCCGCGCTGGCCGACCTGGCGCAGCGGTACGGCGGCGGGGGCGACGAGACCCCCGTGGCGGCGTGCGAGTTCTCCCCGCCCGCCGGGGCGTTCCTGGTGGCGTACCTGGACGAGGTGCCGGTCGGCTGCGCCGGGTGGCGTACCCACGGCGGCACCGGCGACGTCGCCGAACTCAAGCGGATGTACGTCTCCCCGGCGGCTCGCGGTCGCGGCGTCGCCCGGCGGATGCTGTCAGCGGTCGAGGACTCGGCCCGGGAACACGGACGCCGCCGGTTGATCCTGGAGTGCGGCGACCGGCAGCCCGAGGCGATCGCGCTCTACAAGGGCAGCGGCTACGAGCGGATTCCGGACTTCGGCTACTACCGGGACGAGCCGGGGGTGCTCTCGTTCGGCCGCTCGCTCTGATCCGCCGGCCGGTCGGCACCCCTCACCTCGCCCGGCACCCGTTACCGGTGGCCCGCCCGGGTGGCGGGGGCGCGCCTGGATGGCGGGGCGCGCCTGAATGGTGGGTCCGGGGCGCACGACGATAGCCGCCGGAACACTGCTCCGGCGGCTATCCGAGCTTACGGTTGCCCAGGCTCAGGCGCGGGCGACCTTGCCGGCCTTGATGCACGAGGTGCAGACCTTGAGCTTGCGGGTCGTGCCACCACCCGCCGGGGTACGCACCGACTGGATGTTCGGGTTCCAGCGACGGTTGGTCCGCCGGTGCGAGTGGGACACGTTGTGGCCGAAGCCAGGCCCCTTGCCACAGATGTCGCACACGCTAGCCACGGGATACTCCTGGGAATTGATCGTTGTAGGTCGCCGGCAGGGTGCTGGCCGGGCAACCTGGCCAGGGTACCCGATGGCCGGGTCGCCGGGCGAATCGGCTGCACCGGTCCCGGCCCGCCGGCCGCTACGTCGCTCGTCCGCCGGATTTCCGCCGGACGCGGTGGCCGGAGTCGCCCGGCAGTGCCAGCGGGGCGTCAGGGTACGCCAGTAGGCTTCTCGCCGTGCTGGAGACCCTCGATGCCGCGGCCCTGCACCGGTGGTGTGCCGGCGGGTTGGCCGCGCTCAAGCGGCACCAGGACGAGATCAACCAGCTCAACGTCTATCCGGTTCCGGATGGCGACACCGGCACCAACCTGGTGCTCACGATGACCTCCGCCGAGCAGGCACTCCGGCTCGAACGGGACGATCCGGGCGTCGATGGACAGCCGGCACCCGCCCGCGTGCTGCGGCTGCTGGCCCGGGGTGCGCTGCTGGGCGCCCGGGGCAACTCGGGAGTGATCGTCTCGCAGATCCTGCGCGGCCTGGCCGACGCGCTCGGCGACACCCCCGAGGTCCGGGGTCGGGCGCTCGCCAGGGCACTGCGGGCGGCCGGCGCGGCGGCGTATTCGGCGGTGGCCGAGCCGGTGGAGGGGACCGTGCTCAGCGTCGTCACCGCTGCGGCGGCCGCCGCCGAACGGGCCGACACCGACGATCTTCCGGCGGTGGTCCGGGCCGCCGCGACCGCCGCCGCCGAGGCGCTGGCGCGTACCCCGGAGCAGTTGCCGGCGCTGGCCCGGGCCGGTGTGGTGGACGCGGGCGGGCGCGGCCTCTGCGTCCTGCTGGACGCGCTGGTCGAGGTGGTCACCGGTGCCGCACCGGATCGGCCGGGGCCCGCCCCGGCACCGCCACGCCGGCCGCTGGCGGCTGCCCGGGAGACCGGCTCCATCGAGTACGCCTACGAGGTGCAGTTCCTGCTCGACGCCGACCTGGCGGCGGTACGCCGGCTCCGCGCCGAACTGGCCCGGCTGGGCGACTCGCTGGTGGTGGTCGGCGACGAGGCGGAGACCACCGGCACGTCGACCTGGAACGTGCACGTACACGTCAACGACGTCGGGGCGGCGATCGAGGCCGGCGTGGTGGCCGGGCGGCCGTACCAGATCTCGGTCACCCGCTTCGAGGACCAGCTCCCGGGGGCGGGCCCGCCAGAGCCGGCTCCGGCGGACGCGCCGGAGCGGGCGGCGGTGGTGGTCGCCTCCGGTCCCGGGCTGGCGGCGATCTTCGCGGCCGAGGGGGCGACCGTGGTGGACGGCAATCCGTCCGCCGGGGAGCTGCTCGGGGCGGTCCGGTCGACCGGCGCGTCCCGGGTGGTGGTGCTGCCGAACGACCCGAACACCCAGGCGGTGGCCCGGGTGGCGGCCGAGGAGGCGCAGCCGTTCGGGATATCGGTGAGCGTGGTGCCGACCCGCTCCCCGGTGCAGGCGCTGGCCGCGCTCGCGGTCCGCGATCCGGCCCGCCGGTTCGCCGACGACGTGATCGCGATGGCCGAGGCGGCCGGCGCCTGCCGGTACGCCGAGGTCTGCCACGCCTCCCGGGAGGCGCTGACGGTCGCCGGCCGCTGCCACCCGGGTGACGTGCTCGGGCTGGTCGACGGCGAGGTGCACCTGATCGGCGGCGACCTGGTGCAGACCTGCACGGCGCTGCTCGACCGGATGCTCGGCGGCGGCGGTGAGCTGGTCACCCTGCTGCTCGGCGCCGACGCCCGGGAGGACCTGGCCGAGGTCCTCCGGGCCCACCTGGCCCGGCGCTGGCCCTTCGTCGAGGTGCACCACTACTCCGGCGGTCAGCCGTTCTACCCCTTGCTGGTGGGAGTCGAGTGACGCCGCTGGGGAAAGCCCGGACGACGGTGCTGGTGGAGAGCCGGCTGACGGTGCCGGTGGAGAGCCGGACGACGCTGCTGGTGGAGGATCGGATGAGAACGCTCGTGGGGGGCCGATGACAGCGAAGGAACCGGCCCCGGCCGGAGCGGTAGCGACCTCGGCCGACCTGGAGACACCGCTGCGCAAGCTGGTCGGCGAGAAGACGGCGAAGGCGCTCGCCAGCCATCTCGACCTGCACACCGCCGGTGACCTGCTCTACCACTTCCCGCGCCGCTACGACGAGCGGGGCGAGCACACCGACATCCGCTCCCTGGAGGTGGGGGAGCAGGTCACCGTGCTCGGCCAGGTGCAGCGTACGGCGGTCCGGCCGATGCGGCAGCGCCGGGGAAACCTGCTGGAGGTGACCGTCGGGGACGGCTCCGGCGGCGTACTGACGCTCACCTTTTTCGGCAACCAGGCGTGGCGGGAGCGGGATCTCAAGCCTGGCCGGTGGGGGATGTTCGCCGGCAAGGTCACCGAGTTCCGGGGCAAGCGCCAGCTCAACGGCCCGGAGTACGTCCTGCTTGGCGACGGCAGCGGCGACGGCGAGTCCGGCACCGGCGGCGAGGCGAGTGGGGAGATCGAGGAGTTTGCCGGGGCGCTGATCCCGGTCTATCCGGCCGCGGCGGCGGTGCCGACCTGGGTGATCGCCCGGTGTGTCCGGGTGGTGCTGGACACCGTCACGCCGCCGGAGGACCCGCTGCCGGCGACGCTGCGGGCCACCCGCAACCTGGTCGGGCTGGCCACCGCGCTGCGCGAGATCCACCGGCCGGCGAGCAAGGAGGAGCTGTACCGGGCCCGGCACCGGTTGAAGTGGGACGAGGCGTTCGCCCTGCAACTGACCCTGGTCCAGCGCAAGCACCGGGCGGCGGCCTGGCCGGCCAAGCCCCGGCCGCGCCGCGAGGGCGGGCTGCTGACCGCCTTCGACGGCCGGCTGCCGTACGAGCTGACCGCCGGGCAGCGCGCGGTCGGCGAGGAGGTCGCGGCGGATCTGGGTACCGCGCATCCGATGCACCGGCTGCTCCAGGGCGAGGTCGGCTCCGGCAAGACGGTCTGCGCGCTGCGCGCGATGCTCCAGGTGGTCGACGCGGGCGGCCAGGCCGCGCTGCTGGCCCCGACCGAGGTACTCGCCGCACAGCACTACCGGGGCATGCTCGACCTGCTCGGCCCGCTCGGTCGGGCCGGCGAGCTGGACGGCGACCCGGACGGCACCCGGCTTGCCCTGGTCACCGGCTCGCTCGGCGCGGCGGCCCGGCGGCGCGCCCTGGAGACCGTCGCGGCCGGGGCGGCCGGCATCGTGGTCGGCACCCACGCGCTGCTCTACGAGGGCGTCGACTTCGCCGACCTCGGCCTGGTGGTGGTGGACGAGCAGCACCGGTTCGGGGTGGAGCAGCGGGACGCGCTGCGGGCCAAGGCCGAGCAGCCGCCGCACGTGCTGGTGATGACGGCGACGCCGATCCCGCGCACCGTGGCGATGACCGTCTACGGCGACCTGGAGATCTCCACCCTCTCCCAGTTGCCGCGCGGCCGGTCGCCGATCGCCTCGCACGTCGTACCGGCGGCGGAGAAGCCGGCGTACCTGGACCGGGCCTGGCGCCGGCTGCGCGAGGAGGTCGCCGCCGGCCACCAGGCGTACGTGGTCTGCCCGCGCATCGGCGACCAGGCGGCGACCGCCGAGGAGGTCGGCGCGGTCGGCGAGGACGGTCGGCGTCCGCCGCTGGCGGTGGCCGAGGTGGCGCCGCTGCTCGCCGAGGGCCCGCTGCACGGGCTGCGGATCGGCGTACTGCACGGCCGGCTGCCGGCCGACGAGAAGGACTCGGTGATGCGCACCTTCGCGGCCGGCGAGCTGGACGTGCTGGTGGCGACCACCGTAATCGAGGTCGGGGTCGACGTGCCGAACGCGACCGTGATGATCGTGCTCGACGCGGACCGATTCGGCGTCTCCCAACTGCACCAGTTGCGCGGCCGGGTCGGCCGGGGCTCGGCGGCTGGGCTCTGCCTGCTGGTCACCGAGGCCGTCGAGGGTACGCCGGCCCGGGAGCGGCTGGACGCGGTCGCCTCCACCACGGACGGGTTCCGGCTGGCCGAACTCGACCTGGAGCAGCGCCGGGAGGGGGACGTACTCGGGGCGACCCAGTCCGGGCGGCGTTCGCACCTGCGGCTGCTGTCCCTGCTCAAGGACGCCAAGCTGATCCGGGACGCCCGGGTCGAGGCGATCGCCCTGGTCGAGGAGGATCCGGAGCTGGACCGGCACCCGGCCCTGGCCGCCTCGGTGGCCGCACTCGTCGACGAGGAACGCGCCGAATACCTGGAAAAGGGCTGACCGTCAGCTACTCGTCACAAGGCAACACGTACGCGTTGACGAAGAAGTGTTCGACCCTGCCCCAATGCAGATGACCAGCCTTCGCCTCGTCGCCCTGCCGGCCCACCCATGTCGCACGCCCCGCGCCGCTGGTATCGAGTACCCGGAAAGACGCTGAGGGCGCGCCGACCGTTTCCGGTCGACGCGCCCTCAGGCGGTTGGTTCAGTGGGTGCGATTGCTACCGATCAGGCGGTGAAGGTCACCCGACGGCGGCGAGCCACGATGTAGAGCACCACACCGGCGGCGAGCAGCAGCACGGCGCCAGCCGCGATGCCACCGGCAGCGGCACCGGTCAGCGGCAGCTCACCCTCGCCACCGCCACCGCCGGACTCGCAGTCCTCCGGCTTCTCCCAGGCGAGCGACTTACCCTCTTGTCCTTCGACCTTAGGCGTGACGGTCAGCCCCTCCTCCGCCGTGAACGTGACGGTTTCGACCTTGCCCGGCTCCACAGTGACGGTCTTCGCCTCGCCCTTGTTCGGGGTCAAGGTCACGGTGAAGGTCTTGCCATCCTTCGGGTTGTCGATCTCGAAGATGAACTCGTCACAGGTCATGGCGTAGCTGAGGGCCGGCTCGCCGGGTTCGACGCAGTCCTCGGCTGCCGGCGGAGCGGCATCGTAGAGAGCCTCCTTCTGGCCCTCCTCGGTTACCGTGATCTTGCCCGCGTTAGCCGCCGGCACCGCGACGGCCTTCTCCTCGCCAGCGGCGACGGTGACCTTCTCCTCGAAGCCCTCGCTGCCCTTCACGGTGAACTTGGCAGGCGCGGTGGCGTTCTCGCCGTTCTGGAGCTTGACCACGACGCTGCCGTCGCAGTCGGAACCAACGGTGGCAGCCGGGTTCGCGGTGGCCGGAGGCTCTTCCTCTTCCTTCTCACAGGTGCCGGCGAACTTGACCTCCGCGCCGGCCCACTTGTTTTCCTCGAACTGGTTGTCCCAATTCGCCTTCATCCGCATGGCGACACCGGTCGTCTCGGCGGGAAGGCTCTGCTTGAACTCGAGGTTCTGGTTCACCGGGTGCGGGTAGTTCTTGCCCTCGGTGACCTCGATGCCCGGGATCGTGAGCTCGGAGGCCGTGTCACCGACGAACTTCTGGGCCTCGACCTCGGCGAACTTGAACTTCTGCACATCGCGCGGGGCAACGCTGCGGACGGTCCAGGTAACGTCCCATTCGCCGGTGGTGGTGTTGCACTCACCCTCGACCTTGACCTCGCTGTGATGGGCGCTCGCGGGGGCGGCAACAGCTAGCGCCGCAGTCATGCCGAGGAAGGCAGCCCCGAGGATGGCGAGCGGCCGCCGGAGCGGCAGCTTAGGACGGATCACGCGTACTCCTGAGAGATGAGGGCGTCATGGTACGACGCGGGTGGGAGGCGAGCGGGGGCGCCATGGGGTGGCGCTCGACCTGCGAGAACCGCCTCCCCGACGTCGTAGGCCGGCGAGACGCAGCCGGCACAGCGCACGACCTTAGCGATTGGCGTGGTACAGAAACACCCTTCAGGGTCTTCTAACGATGATGTTGTAAATTCGAGACCATTGATATACGGGTGGTAGTGAACGTATTTCCCTCGGTGTACTCGGCGTACCCGTTTGTCCGGTTGGCGTTCATCGGAGGTGTGTTGCCACCCGTGCCGAACCGGCACCACCTGCGGGTCGCGTAGCGTCGCTGTCATGCAGGAGGCGTCCACCCAGGAGGCGGGATGACCCGGATCGTGGCGGGCGTACTCGGCGGGCGGCGGATCTCCGCGCCGCCCGGCGGGAGTACCCGGCCGACCAGCGACCGGGTCCGGGAGGCGTTGTTCAGCGCCATCGAGGCGACCACGGAACTGGAGGGCGCCCGCTTCGCCGACCTCTACGCCGGCTCCGGCGCGGTGGGCCTGGAGGCGCTGTCCCGGGGCGCCGAGCACGTGCTGCTGGTCGAGTCCGATCCCCGGGCCGCCCGGACCATCCGGGAGAACCTGGCGGCGCTGCGCTCGACCCCGGCCAGCCCGGTGGCCGGGACCGCCCGGCTGGTCACCGGCAAGGTCGGCCAGGTACTCGGCACCCCGCCCGAGGGTGGCCCGTACGACGTCGTCTTCGCCGACCCGCCGTACGCGGTACCGGATTCGGAGCTGACGGCGGTGCAGGCCGCACTGCGCGACCAGGGCTGGCTGGCCCCGGACGCCCTGTTGGTGATCGAGCGGTCCAGCCGGACCGGGCCGGTCGACTGGGTGCAGGGGATCACCGCGCAGCGCAGTCGCCGTTACGGCGAGACCACTCTTTGGTACGGTCGCCGATCGTGAGACGTGCGGTCTGTCCCGGCTCCTTCGATCCGGTCACCAACGGTCACCTCGACATCATCGGCCGGGCGAGCCGGCTCTTCGACGAGGTGATCGTCGGCGTGCTGATCAACGAGTCCAAGCGCGGGCTGTTCACCGTCGACGAGCGGATCGAGATGCTCCGCGAGGTGACCGGCTCCTACGGCAACGTCCGGGTGGAGTCGTTCCAGGGCCTGCTGGTCGACTTCTGCCGGACCCAGCAGGCCGGTGTCGTGGTACGCGGGCTGCGCGCCGTCAGCGACTTCGACTACGAGTTGCAGATGGCCCAGATGAACATCGGGCTGGCCGGGGTCGAGACCCTCTTCATGCCCACCAGCCCACTGCACTCCTTCCTGTCGTCGAGCCTGGTCAAGGACGTGGCGAAGTGGGGCGGGGACGTCTCGCCGCACGTACCGGACGTGGTCCGCGAGCGGCTGCGGGAGCGGCTGGTCCGCCCCGGCTCCTGATCGGCCGGTGTCTTCCGGTCGCGCCCGTCCCGGGCACCGGCCGGCACCAACCGGACCCCGAGATCGGTGACGGCCGCCGCTCCGGCCCAGGTCCGGGCCCCTGCGACGCGCCGGTTCCGGGTCGATCGCCGGTCGGGTACGGATCGCACCGCATCATTGGTTGAGCAGTAATCCGGTCCGACACCCCATCATGTATGTCGACCGAAGCAACGACGGGAGTGAGGTACCGGTGGACCCGCTCGATCGCATAGACGAGATCATCGGCATGGTGGAGACGGCGCGATCCGTCCCGATGTCCCGCAACAACGCCATGGTCGACCGCGCCGAGATGATCGGTGCCCTTGAGGAACTGCGCGTCGAGCTGCCTGTCGAACTGCGCCGGGCGGCGGCGCTGCTGGAAGAGCGCGACAAGATCATGGATGCCGGCAAGCGGGAGGCGGACCGGATCATCAGCGAGGGCGAGGCGGAGCACGCCCGGCTGGTCTCGGTCAACGAGATCACCGTCTCCGCCGAGCACGAGGGCGCCCGGATCATCGCGGAGGCCCGGGCCGAGGCCCAGCGGCTCCGGGAGGAGGTCGACGACTACGTCGACACCGCGCTGGCCAACTTCGAGCAGTTCCTGACCCGGGCGCTCGCCTCCATCGAGCGCGGGCGGGACAAGATGCACGCGCTGCGCGAGATCGGCACGTTCGTGGGGGAGGAGAACGAGCGCCCGCTGCCGTTCTGAGCGTACTGTCCGGTCTGGGCGCGCTGTCCGGACCGCTCACCGTCCCGACGGGCGGCGATCCGGATCGCCGCCCGGGGCGACCGGTGTCCGTCGAGGCCCGGCCGGCTCGCCCCGGTTCGACGCTAAGCCCCCTGCTCAGGTAACCTGTTTCGTCGGCCTCACACAGGCCGGAGTCTGACTATGCCCAAACATCTGCCGACCCATCTCAACCCCAGGTCGCCGCTGGTCCTCGACACGAGGGAGCTGCCGCGCCGACCTGGAGTGTTGCGTGCGGTCAATCGGACGGTGGCGGCACCGGCGGACCTCGGCGTGGAGCTGATCGGCGTGCCGGAGGGCGCGGACCTGAACCTCGACCTGAGGCTCGAGTCGGTGTCCGAGGGCGTACTCGTCTCGGGGACCGTCACCGGTCCGATCGAGGGCGAGTGCGGCCGCTGCCTGCGCCCGATCACGGACTCGCTGGTCGTCCAGATCCAGGAGCTGTACGCCTACGAGCACAGCACCACGGACGAGACGACCGACGAGGACGAGGTGGGCCGGATGCAGGGCGACCTGATCGACCTGGAACCGGCACTGCGGGACGCGGTGGTGCTCGCACTGCCGACCAACCCGGTGTGCCGGGAGGACTGCCCAGGACTGTGCCCCGAGTGCGGGGTGCATTGGGACGAACTGCCGGCTGAACACAGCCACCAGCAGGTCGACCCGCGCTGGGCGGGCCTGTCGCAACTGACCCGTCAAGAGGAGTAGGAAGAACCGTGGCCGTCCCCAAGCGCAAGATGTCGCGCAGCAACACCCGGTCCCGCCGGGCGCAGTGGAAGACCACGGCGGTCGCGACCGTGGCCTGCCCGCAGTGCAAGTCGCCGAAGCTGCCGCACGCGGCCTGCAGCGTCTGTGGCACCTACAACGGCCGCCAGGTCATCGAGGTCTGACCTCCTGGACACCGAGTGACGCCACCGACCTCCGGTCGGACGGCGCATTCGCCCTGGCGACTGCCCGGTGCACCGGCTCCCGCCGACGCCGACCGACCTTGGAGGGTCGGCGTACCCGTGGAGCCGGGCACCGTGCGGATCGCCGTCGACCTCCTCGGCGGGGACGAAGCTCCCGCCGTCGTGGTTGACGGCGCTCTGCGGGCGCTCCGCGCTGATCCCGACCTGCGTCTTCTGCTCGTCGGCCCCGTCGAGGTGGCCGACGGGCTGATCGCCGTACTTCGCCCGGCCGAGCGGGACCGGGTCGCCGTGCGGCCAGCCCGCGACGTGGTCGCGATGAACGGGGATCCGGCCGCGATCGTCCGCTCCGACAACACCATCCAGGCCGCGGTGGCGGCCGTGGTCGAGGGTGCGGCGGACGCGGTGGTCTCGGCGGGCGCGACCGGCGCGACCGTCACCGCCGCCGTGCTCGGCTTCGGCCGCTGGCCCGGCGTACGCCGACCGGCGCTGGTCGCCACCCTGCCGGCCCTGGAGGGCCCGGTGGTACTGCTCGACGTCGGCGGCTCCCTGGAGGCCCGACCGGGCACCCTGGCCCGGCACGCCGTACTCGGTGCGGCCTACGCGGCGGTCACCCACGGGGTGCCACAGCCCCGGGTCGGGCTGCTCTCGATCGGTACCGAGCCGGGCAAGGGCGACCGGATTCGTCGGGCCGCCGACCCGGCGTTGGCCGAGCAGGGTCTGCCGGCCGGCGCCCGCTACGTGGGCCTGGTCGAGGGGTACGACGTGGCGCTCGGCAACCGGGCGGACGTCGTCGTCACCGACGGTTTCACCGGAAACGTCCTGCTCAAGGGGATCGAGGGCGCGTACGCGATGGCCGGCGGCCCGCCTGCCAGCGGCGGCCCGCCACGCGCCGCCACCCTGCTCGGGGTGGCTGGTGCCGTGGTGGTCTGCCACGGTGCGGCCCGGGACGACGACGTCGCGTCGGGCATCGCGCTCGCCGCCCACCTGCACCGCCGCCGGACCATCCCGGCGGTGTCCGCGCTGCTCGCCGAGTCCACCGAGACCGGTCGGGCCACCGGCACCGGGGTGTCGGCGTGAGTGGGCGTAGCGAGCGAATCAGCCAGTTCGGTGCGGATGAGCCTCATGACGGCACGCAGCGAAGCGGGGTGCCGGCGTGAGTGGGCGTAGCGAGCGAATCAGCCAGTTCGGTGCGGATGAGCCTCATGACGGCACGCAGCGAAGCGGAGTGCCGGCATGAGCGAACACACCAGCCAGCCCAGCCGTCCGGGTCGGGGCGGCGGCAGGCGAAGCGAGGAGACGGCATGACCAAGGACAAGCGGCGGCGACCGCCGACCACGCACCTGGAGGCGGCGTTCGGGGTCGCCCTGGACCCGGACCTGCTGGAGCGGGCCCTCACGCACCGGTCGTTCGCGTACGAGAACGGTGGCTTGCCGACCAACGAGCGGCTGGAGTTCCTCGGCGACTCGGTGCTGGGCGTGGTGATCACCACCGCGTTGTTCCACAACCATCCGGACCTGCCCGAGGGACAGTTGGCGAAGCTGCGGGCCAGCGTGGTCAACATGCGGGCGCTGGCCGACGTCGCCCGGCGGCTCGGCCCGGCCGGACTCGGGCCGTACCTGCTGCTGGGCAAGGGCGAGGAGAGCACCGGCGGGCGGGACAAGGCGAGCATCCTCGCCGACACCCTGGAGGCGCTGCTCGGCGCGATCTACCTCCAGTACGGACTGGACACCGTCGCCATCGTGATCCACCGGCTCTTCGACCCGCTGATGGCGGAGTCGGCCGGCCGGGGGGCCGCGCTGGACTGGAAGACCAGCCTCCAGGAGCTGACCGCCGCGCTCGGGCTGGGCGTCCCGGAGTACCGGATCGACGAGGCCGGGCCCGACCACGCCAAGACCTTCACCGCCTGGGTGGTGGTGGCCGGCCGGAAGTACGGCGGTGCCGACGGCCGCAGCAAGAAGGAGGCCGAGCAGCGGGCCGCCGAGGCCGCCTGGCGGACCCTCTCCGAACAGCAGAACGAGCCGGCCACCGCCGACCCGGCCGCCGGACGGCCGGTCGTCGCGACCTCCGGCGGGCCGGTCGACGCCGACCGCGGCAACCCGGGTACGGTCGGCGACGCCGTCCCGAACTGAACGAAGGTGGTACATGCCTGAGCTGCCCGAGGTGGAGACGGTCCGGGAAGGGCTGTCCCGCTGGGTGACGAGTCGGCGGATCGCGGCCGTCGAGGTACGCCATCCGCGCGCCGTACGCCGGCACCTGCCCGGCGCCGAGCACTTCGCCGCGGTACTCGCCGGACGGACGATCCTGGACGCCCGGCGGCGTGGCAAATATCTGTGGCTGCCGCTGGACAGCGGTGACGCGATCGTCGGACACCTCGGGATGTCCGGGCAACTGCTGGTCCGGCCGACCGAGGCGGCCGACGAGACCCATCTGCGGATCCGGTTCACCTTCGACGACGGCGGCACCGACCTGCGCTTCGTCGACCAGCGCACCTTCGGCGGCCTGGCGGTCTCGGAGGGTGGCGCGACCCTGCCGGCCGAGATCGCGCACATCGCCCGGGACCCGATGGATCCGGAGTTCTCCGACACCGACTTCGTGGCCGCGACCCGGCGGCGGCGTACCGAGATCAAGCGGGCGCTGCTCGACCAGACCCTGATCTCCGGGGTCGGCAACATCTACGCCGACGAGGCGCTGTGGCGGGCCCGGCTGCACGGTGCCCGGCCGACGGAAACGCTCACCGGGCCGGCGGTCACCCGACTGCTCGGCCACGTCCGGGACGTGCTCGGCGAGGCGATCAAAGAGGGCGGCACCAGCTTCGACGCGCTCTACGTCAACGTCAACGGCGAGAGCGGCTACTTCGACCGCGAACTGAACGTGTACGGCCGGGAGGGCCTGCCCTGCCGGCGCTGCGGCACGCCGATCCGTCGCGAGGCGTTCATGAACCGGTCGTCGTTCAGTTGTCCCCGCTGCCAGCCCCGCCCCCGCACGGCGGCACGGCCGACCCGCTGAGGCGGTCAGGGCGGGCAGACGTCCCGGCGTACCCCGAGGTCCCGGTCCTTGCGGATCGAGGTGAGGCCGTAGCCGACCGAGGTGGTGCAGAAGTCCGCCGTCGAGCCCTGGTACTCGACGTGGAACACCGGCTTCCCGGCCTGGGTGAACGGCACCAGCCGGGCACACTCGGTACGCCGGACGCACTCCTCGTTGACCGCGAAGTCGAAGTACGGCTCCAGCGCCAGCACCTGGTCGATGTCGCCCGCGAGCCCCGGTGCGAGGTGCGCCTGCCGGGCCAGCTCGGCGACGCGCCGGTTGAAGGCGAGCTGGTCGTCGAAGGTCAGCGGAAAGCCTGACCGGTGCGAGTAGCCGTCCATCCCGACCGGCAGTACCGCGACGAACCTCTTGCCCCGGCAGAGCCGGAACCGGTCGGCGAGTACCGGTTCGAGTACCGACCACTGCCGGATGTCCAGCCACCGGCCGCGCGGCGTACCCGACGGCTGGCCGGGTACCCGGGCCGGCGCACCGAGTACGCCGGCCGGAAACCGTGCCGCGTCGGGACGGGCCGCCTGGTAGATCCCGGCCTCGACGTGGCAGACCAGACGCCGCCCGTGCGCCCGTAGCCGTCGGGCGGTCTCCAGCGATATCAGGAAGCCGTCGAGCACGTACACCTCGGCGTCGACGGTCGGATCGAGTTGACCGCTGACCTGCCACTGCCAGCTCGGCGTCGGGCCGCCCGGCCACGGTGGCACCTCGGACCGGTCCGGCAGGAGGCGACACCCCTGGGTCGGCAGCAGCAGCGCGACCGCGAGGACCAGCCCGGCCGCCCGGCGTATCCCGGACACTCATCCAGCAGCGCTGAGCACGGCTGCGCACCCCCTCGTACCGGCCAACGAGTCAGCCCGTACCTCGGGCACGGCGGCCGGGGAGGTGCCGCCGGAGCCGCAGCTCACGCGGCCGGGCTGAGCAGGTCAGGCCACCGCGCCGAACATCTGGGTCCAGTAGAGCCGGCCGTCGGCACCGGTGGCCACCCCGACCCCCATCGCCCTGGCGTCGCAGTTGAGGATGTTGGCCCGGTGCCCGGAGCTGTTCATCCAGCCGTCCATCACGGCCGCGGCGTTTTCGTAACCCATGGCGACGTTCTCGCCGATCGGCCGGTCGTAGCCGGCCCGGCGGGCCCGTTCCACGAAGTCGCTGCCGTCGCTGCCGGTGTGCGACATGTTGGTGTGCTCGCCCTGGTCCTGGCTGTGCAGTCGGGCCGCCTCGGCCAGGTCGCTGTTCATCACCACTGCGGCGCATCCGTTGGCGGCGCGCTCCCGGTTGACGATCGCGAGTACCTGCGCCTCCTGGCTGCTCCCCGCCGCGCTGGCCCCGGACCCCGATCGGGCCGGCGTACGCCGCGCGGCCGGGCTGCTCGTCCGGGGCGGCTTCGGCGCGGTGGTGGTGGTCTTGGGCTTCGGGGCCGGCCGGGTGGCGGTCGGGGTCGGCGTCGGGGTGGCGGTCCCGCTCGGCTCCGGCGTCGCCGGGGCCGTGGCCTGCTCGGGACCGGCCGCCTCGACGGCCGGCTGGCCCTCACGGTTGCCGGCCGGCGCGTCGGCGAGGCTCGGTGGCAGCAGGGCCGCACCGACGCCGAAGAGGCCGAGCAGCGCGGTCACCGCGATACCCAGGCCGACCGGGCCACGCAGCGGGGTGGGCCGGCGGTGCCGGCCGGATCCGCTCCGGTCGGCAGGGCCGCCGTCCGTCCGGCGGTCGCCGGACGGTACCCGGCGGCCCGGGATGCCGTCAGGGTCCCGGCCCAGCGCGAACGCGCCGAGGTCGGCCGGCTCGTCCGCCCAGCGTGCTGCGGCGTGCTGCCGCCGCTCGGTCGGCTCGTCCACCCGGTCGAGTCCGGCCCGTCGCCAGCGCTCGGTGACCTCGTCCGTCCAGCCCGCCTCGCCGGGATGCGGGACCCGGGTCGGCTCGCCGTCCAGACCGGCTGCGGCGGACCGCGCGACGTCGGCCGGCTCGTCGGCCCGGCGGGCGTCACCGTGCTGGCGGTCCGGCTCGTCGGCCCAGCGGGCGTCACCGTGCTGGCGGTCCGGCTCGTCGGTCCAGCCCGTCTCGATGGGCTGCCGGAACTCGGTCGGTTCGTCCGACCAGCCTGCTCCGGTCCGCCGTCCGGCCCCGGCCGGTTCGTCCTGCCAGCCGCCGTCGGGGTACTGCCGGTGGTGGTCCGGCTGGTCCGACCAGTCCGGATCGGGACGGTGGTGCGGGTCCGCCGTGCCGGGGTGCCGGGACGAGCGGGACAGATCATCCGGACGACCGGCGCGGACGGCCGGGTAGGCAGCACCGTTGTCGGGTCGGCCGGGCCAGTCCCTGCCGTCCTCCCAGTCGGTCTGCTCGTTCCACCCCTGCACGCCGTGCCTCCATTGCTTCCGGATCCCGGTTATTGCCTGGTCGCTGACCGTGCGGACGCTACGCGGGCCCGCCAGAGCGGGGCAACGTGGCTAAGGAAGATATAAGGGGGGACCCGCCGGCGGGATTGTGCGGCTGGCCAGGGGCGACGCCGATCCGGACATCGACGGCGGATAGACTCCGGTGGTCCGGACAGCGACCTGGTTCGTGCCTGCGCGGCAAGCCCTCGGCGATCGAGTGGTTGATGGCACAGGTGGCCCGTGTCCCGGTGAACTTGACTCAGCCGGGACATCGGCACACTATGTAAGTGTCGCCAGTCGCGCCCGACCATGCCCGCGTATGCCTGCGGGCGGGTAGTCGCGTACGAGTTGGGCGCGCGTTGGCCGGCCTTTCCGGCAGCGCATTACAAGGAGACGATATGGCGAAGGCCCTCTACGGCCACGTTGGTGCGGCGCCCGACCGGCGCCTCCTCGACGAGGTCACCCGACTGCGTGCCAGGGTTCAGGCACTGGAGTTCGAGACGACGCGGTTGCGTGCCGAGAATGATCGGCTCGCGGCAGCGGTCGCCGAGGCAGACGACCTGCTGCGGCTGGCCGAGCCCGCACTGACCTGAGCTCCGGGCGTCGGGCAACCGGCGCCCCGCCTGACAACTGAATCGCACCAGAAAAAGCGCGCCGACACACCTGTGGCGGCGCGCAGTTCTGTTTCCCGGGTACGCCTGCTCCCCGCTACGCCTGTCGCCGGTCCCGTCTCCGTCCGGTGGCAGTACGGCGGTTCCCGGTCGGATCCGGCCCAGAGCGGTGCGTGTGCGGGCCGGAGGGTCTCTGGCGATCCGATACGCTGGTCGGTGCGTGCCGCGTCGAGCAGGACGACCGCCACCGGGTTACCCTGCGGGTTGACCAGGCTCCCACCGCCGGGGGCAGAATCTCCGCCGAGTTCGGGCGCGGCCGAGCGGCTGACGACCCGGTCGTCGGCGGCGCCGGACCGGGAGTGGGACGGACCGGGAAGCGCTGAGTCTGCCCGGCGGTCGCGCCGGACGAGGATCGGGAACGTGTATCTCAAGAGCCTGACGGTGAAGGGCTTCAAGTCCTTCGCCTCCAGCACGACCTTCAAGCTGGAGCCGGGGATCACCTGCGTGGTGGGTCCGAACGGCTCGGGCAAGTCGAACGTCGTCGACGCGATTGCCTGGGTGCTCGGTGAGCACAGCGCGAAGGCGCTGCGTGGCGGCAAGATGGAGGATGTGATCTTCGCCGGCACCGCCGGCCGGGCGCCGCTGGGTCGGGCCGAGGTCACCCTGACGATCGACAACACCGACGGCGCGCTGCCGATCGACTACACCGAGGTGTCGATCACCCGCCGGATGTTCCGGTCCGGCGAGAGCGAATACGAGATCAACGGCGACTCCTGCCGGCTCCTCGACATCCAGGAGCTCCTCTCCGACTCTGGCATCGGCCGGGAGATGCACGTGATCGTCGGGCAGGGCCAGCTCGACGCCGTACTGCACGCGAAGCCGGAGGACCGGCGTGCCTTCATCGAGGAGGCGGCGGGCGTACTCAAGCATCGCAAGCGCAAGGAGAAGGCCCTGCGCAAGCTCGACGCGATGCAGGTCAACCTGAACCGGCTGACCGACCTCACCGCCGAGCTGCGCCGCCAGCTCAAGCCGCTGGGCCGGCAGGCCGAGGTGGCCCGGCGGGCGCAGGGGATCCAGGCCGACCTGCGGGACGCCCGGCTGCGGCTGCTCGCCGACGACCTGGCCACGCTCCGCTCGACGCTGGACAAGGAGATCGCCGACGAGGCCGCCCTACGGCAGCGGCGCGAGCAGGTCGAACGCGAACACGCCGAGGTGCAGTCCCGGCTCGCCGAGCTGGAAGAGGCACTGGCGTCCGACGCCCCGCTGCTCGCCCGGGCCCAGGACACCTGGTACCGGCTCTCCGCGCTCACCGAGCGGTTCCGCTCCACCGAGCAGCTGGCCCGGGAGCGGCTGCGGCACCTGAGCACCACCCCGGACGACGAGCGCCCCGGCCGGGACCCGGACCGGCTGGAAGCCGAGGCCGAGGAGGTCCGCGCGCACGAGGAGGAGCTGCGTGCCGCGCTGACCGAGGACCAGATCCGGCTGGCCGAGGCGGTGGAGAATCGCCAGCAGCTCGAACGCCAGCTCGCCGAGGCGGAACGCGCGCTGGTGGCGGCCGCGAAGGCGATCGCCGACCGGCGTGAGGGGCTGGCCAAGCTGACCGGGCAGGTCAACTCGGCGCGGGCGCGTACCGGGTCGGCGGCCGAGGAGATCGAACGGCTCGCCGCCGCGCACGCCGACGCGCAACTGCGGGCGGAGCAGACCCAGAACGAGCTGGACGCCGTTGCCGAGCAGTCCTCGGAGGCGGACCGGGACAACGCCGAGCTGGACGCCCGGCACGCCGAGGCGGTCGCCGCGCAGGAGGAGGCGGCGGCCCGGGTGCGTACCCTCTCCGACGCCGAACGGGCGGCGGAGAAGGACGCGGCGACCTGGAAGGCCCGGGAAGAGGCGCTGGCGATGGGGCTGCGCCGCAAGGACGGCGCCGGGGCGCTGCTGGCCCGGGGCGACCAGGTGCCGGGGCTGCTCGGCAGCCTGGCCGGGCTGCTGACCGTCGCGCCCGGGCACGAGGCGGCGCTGGCCGCCGCGCTCGGCTCGCTGGCCGACGCGGTCGCGGTGGCCGGGGTGGACGAGGCCGCCGAGGCGATGCGGTGGCTGAAGATCCAGGACGCCGGCCGGGCCGAGCTGCTGGTCGGCGGCCAGGCCGGGCCGGGCATGATCGGCTCACCGGACGCGCTCCGCCCCGCCCTGCCGGCCGGTGCGCACTGGGCGCCGGACCTGGTCGGCTGCCCCGACGACGTACGCCCGGCGGTGCACCGGGCACTGCGTGACGTCGTACTGGTCGACACGCTTGAGGCCGCGACCAAGCTGGTGGCCGGCAGTCCCGAGCTGCGGGCGGTGACCGCCGACGGTGACGTGATCGGCGGCTACGCGGCGGCCGGCGGCTCGGCCAAGGCGCCGAGCTTCCTGGAGGTGCAGGCCGCGGTCGAGGAGGCCCGGGCCAACCGGCTCACCGCCGAGCAGACCATCGCCGAGCTGCGCGAACAGCTCGGCGAGGCCCGCGAGGAGGTGGCCGAGCGCAAGCAGGAGGTGGCCGCCGCCGCGGCGGTGAAGCGGGACGCGGAGGGGCAGCGCAACGCCGCCGCCCGTCGGCTGGCCGAGCTGGGCGCCGCGGCCCGGTCCGCCAAGGCCGAGATGGACCGGCTGGCCGAGTCGCGGGGCCGCGCCGAGCAGGCCCGGGAGCGGGACCTCGCCGGCCTGGCCGAGCTGGAGGAGCGGCTCCGGCTCGCCGAGGCCACCCCGATCGACGCCGACCCGTCCACCGAGGAGCGGGACGAGCTGGCGGCGTACCTGCCGCAGGCCCGGCAGAACGAGATGGAGGTCCGGCTGGCGGTGCGTACCGCCGAGGAGCGGGTCGCCTCGATCGCCGGCCGCGCAGACTCGCTGGCCCGGCAGGCAGCCGCCGAGCGGGCCGCCCGGGAGCGGGCCGCCGCCCGGCGGGCCGCCCGGGCCCGGGGTGCCGGCATCGCCCGGGCCGTCGAGTTCGGTGCCCGGGAGGCGCTGACCCGGCTCGCGGTGTCGCTGGCCGCGGCCGAGCAGACCCGGGACGAGGTCGCGGCGGCCCGGTCCGCCCGGGAGGCCGAACTCCAGGAGGTACGCGGCGCGGCCAAGCGGCTCGGCGCCGACCTGGAGCGGCTGACCAGCGCGGTGCACCGGGACGAGGTGGCCCGGGCCGAGCAGCGGCTGCGGATCGAGCAGTTGGAGGCGAAGGCGGCCGAGGACTTCGGGCTGGACGTGGAGACGCTGGTCGCCGAGTACGGCCCGCAGCAGCCGGTCCCGCCCAGCCAGGCGGAGATCACCGCCGCCGAGCGGGACGACCGGCCGGCGCCGGAACCGGTGCCGTTCGAGCGGCCGGTACAGGAGAAGCGTGCCGCGAAGGCGGAACGCGAGCTGGCCCTGCTCGGCAAGGTCAACCCGCTGGCCCTGGAGGAGTTCGCCGCCCTGGAGGAGCGCTACAAGTTCCTCTCCGAGCAGCTCGAAGATCTGAAGGCGACCCGCAAGGACCTGCTCACCGTGGTCAAGGACGTGGACGACCGGATCCTGGAGGTCTTCGCCAGCGCCTACCACGACACCGCCCGGGAGTTCGAGCAGGTCTTCACGGTGCTCTTCCCCGGCGGCGAGGGGCGGTTGGTGCTCACCGACCCGGAGGACCTGCTCACCACCGGCGTCGAGGTCGAGGCCCGCCCGCCCGGCAAGAAGATCAAGCGGTTGTCGCTGCTCTCCGGCGGCGAGCGGTCGCTGACCGCCGTTGCCATGCTGGTGGCGATCTTCCGGGCCCGGCCCAGCCCGTTCTACATCATGGACGAGGTCGAGGCGGCGCTGGACGACGTCAACCTGGGCCGGCTGATCACCCTGATGGCCCAGTTGCGGGAGAAGAGCCAACTCATCGTCGTCACCCACCAGAAGCGGACGATGGAAGTCGCCGACGCCCTGTACGGCGTGACCATGCGCAACGGCGTGACCCAGGTGATCAGCCAGCGGCTCAGCAACGAGGAGGACTGAATGGCCCGGCGGGAACGCCCGACCGCCCTGCTGGTGGACCTGGACGGGGTGTTGCGCCGGTGGGACCCGGAGAGCACCGCTGCCGTCGAGCGCCGGTACGGGCTGCCGGCCGGCGCGCTCTACGACACCGCGATGCGGTGGTCGCTGCTGCAACCGGCGGTCACCGGGCAGCTCAGTCATGCCGACTGGCTGGCCGGGATCGCCGACGCGCTCGCCGAGCCGGCCGGTGGGCCGGACCGGGCGCGGGCGGCGGTGCAGGAGTGGCAGGCCGACCGGGGCACGGTGGACCCGGAGGTGCTCGGCTTCGTCCGGGAGGTGCGGGCGGCCGGGATCCGGGTCGGGCTGGCCAGCAACGCCACCGACCTGCTCGACTCCGACCTGGCGCTGCTCGGCCTGACCGACGAGGTGGATGTGGTGGTCAACTCCTCGAAGCTGGGCGTACCGAAGCCGTCGAAGGAGTACTTCCAGCAGGCATGCCTGGCCGTCGGAGCCCCGCCGGCCCGGGTGCTCTTCGTCGACGACTCCGACCGGTCGGTCCGGGGGGCCCGGGTGGCCGGGCTGTCGGCGTACCGGTGGAACGGGCCGGCGGACCTGCCCTACCTGCGCGCCGCGCTGGCGTACTGAGCCGGGCTGCTACTCGCCGGTGGTGCCGTCGAGGCGTTCCCGGATCAGGTCGGCGTGGCCGTTGTGCCGGGCGTACTCCTCGATCATGTGCAGGTAGACCCAGCGCAGGCTGATGTCCCTGCCGCGGTTGCCGGGGAAGGTGTCGTCCAGGTCACGACCGGCGACGGCCTGGCGGGCAAGTTCGATCTCGTCTCGCAGGGTGGCGAGGTCGCTCGCCGGGTCCGCGTCGGCGATGCCTTCGAGGTCGCGGTCGGGCTGTTCCGGGGTGTAGTACAGCCACGGTATGTCGAGCCGGGCGAACTGCTGGCGGAACCAGTACCGCTCGTTGTCGGCACAGTGCCGGACCAGGCCGAGCAGGGTCAGCCCGGAGGGTTCGACGCTGGCGGTGCGGAGCTGGTCGGCGGTCAGCCCGGCGCACTTGGTCAGCAGGGTCTGCCGGTGGAAGTCGAGCCAGCCGTCGAGCATGGTGCGCTCGTCCGCGACCACTGGTGCGCGGTGCCGGTCGATGTCGGGAGCGGTCCAGGTCATCGGGACATGATTGCATGATCACTCGCCCGCCCACCGCCGCCACCGGCCCCGCGCTGCGCCCCCGCCCCGCCACCGCCGCAAGGGCGTCAAAATTCTTGGCGAATTCTGGCTCGCCGCTAACCACAATTCGCCGAGAATGGAGCGGGCCGTGCAGATCTGCGTCTTCGAACTCGGGCGGGTGCCCGGGTTGTTGCAGGCGCCGGCATACCCGAGCGCGATCCTGCGAGAGGCAGAGGGAGACCAGCCTTCTGACGAGCGGATCGACCGCTGGGTAGCGCTGCGGCTGGCCCGGCAGCGGGTGCTCAGCGGGCCTAAGCCGACCCGGTTGACCTGCGTCATTGCCGAGGCGGTGCTGCGGGCCAGGATCGGCGGAGACCGGGTAATGCGTGGTCAACTCGACCACGTGGTGCAGTTAGCCCGGCAACGGAACATCGAGATCCGCGTGTTACCGCTCGCCGCTGGCGCGAGCGTCGGCACAGATGGTCCGTTCCAGCTCTTCGAACTGCCCAAGCCGTTTCCGCCGGTGGCCTATCGGTTACGGCGGTCAGCGGGTGAGGGTACGCCGGGCGACGGTGTGTAGGGTGCCGTCGGGCGCGGTGCCTTCGATGGTCACCTCGGCGGAGCGGCCCTCGTGCCGGAGTGTGCTGACCGCGTTGCCGAAGTAGGGCCCGTCCAGCTTGCGCCAGCGCACCGGGGGTCGGCGGACCCCCGCCGCTCGGGCCAGCGCCCGGGCCACCACCGACGGGCCGCGCCACCAGCCGAGCCGGAGCATCGGTCGCATCGGCACCGGGATCTGGTTGTGGATCGGCGAGCAGGTCAACTGGTGCACCGGAGTGGCGGTCGGCCCGCCGGGGAACCGGGCCCGGGCCACGTACGAGTGGTGCACGTCGCCGGAGAGCACGCTGATCGACGCCGGTGGCGGGTACGCCGGCCCGGCACCC
Organism: Plantactinospora sp. DSM 117369; assembly: GCF_053764795.1. NCBI lineage: Bacteria > Bacillati > Actinomycetota > Actinomycetes > Micromonosporales > Micromonosporaceae > Plantactinospora > Plantactinospora sp. DSM 117369. The sequence continues at coordinate 1,911,416 of NZ_CM132446.1, forward strand.
ACCCGGTCGCCCGGCTGCCCGGCAGGCCCGCTGCCGAGCCGGACGAAGACCTGGGCGAGCGCGTCGAACGACCGGCGGAACGCCGCCCAGTGCTCCAGGTCGAACGCCCGGCGCAACCGTTCGGCGAACGCCGCCACCCGGGGCCGGTCCGAGTCGGCCAGCCGCTCGTTCCAGGATTCGAGGTGGTGGATACCGGGTGGCAGCAGCCAGGGCAGCGACGACCCGACCACCAGGTGGTCGTACTCGCCGTGCACCTGGTCGGTGAACCAGGACCACTCGGCCGGCGGCAGCATCGCCCGGTGTGTCCGGTCGAGTACCCGGCTGCACCGGTTGTCCAGCACCACCAGCCGGGTACGGCCGACGTCGAGCGAGTAGCTCCACTGGTAGCGGCCGGGCGGGGCGGCCTCGGCCGGTGACTCGCCCCGGCTCAGCGCGGCGTCGTAGCCGGTCGCCTCGGCGTCGACCCGCTCGCCGAACTCGCGCAGCACCGAGGTCGCGTCCTCGGCGGCGACGACCTTGGCATAGACCGGGTCGGCGGCGATCTCGTCCGGTTCGAGGTTGCCCAGGTGCTGGTAGACCCAGTACGACGCGAGCCCGCTGGAGATCCGTTCCGGCCACCAGGGCTGGCGGTGCGTCTCGGTCCGCCACGGCGCCGAGGTGTTCCAGTCGTCGATGATCTCGTGGTCGTCGAAGATCATCACGCTCGGCACGGTGGAGAGCAACCAGCGGATCTCCGGATCCCGCCACGACTCCAGATAGAGCTTGGTGTACTCGTCGAAGCTCACCACCTGGTCGGCCGGGGCACCGGCACTCCGGTCACGCCGGCGGCGCAGCAGCTTGCGTACCGTCGGAGAGGTCTGGTCGGCGTAGACCTGGTCGCCGAGCAGCACCAGCAGGTCCGGCCAGCCGTCGGCGGCGTCCGCGGGCCCGCCGCGCTCGCCCGGCCGCCCGGCGCCGACCGACGCCATCAACCGCCGGGAGTACGCGTCGAGCGCGTCCGGCGGCAGTTTCCGGGCGGTGGCGTGCTGGGTGGTCTCCCGGCAGGAGCCGAAGACCAGCCGCGCCCCGAGGTCGCCGGCCGGGCGGGTCCGGATCACGCTCGGCGGGAACTTCCCCCCGGGCTCCGGCCAGACCTGCTCGCCGTCCAGGAAGACGTGGTAGGGCGCGGCCGTACCCGGGGTCAGCCCGGTCACCACGACCAGCGCGTAGTGGTGGTCGAAGGCGGTGAAGGTGGGCGCCTCGCCACTCGCGCCGTCCGGCGTCTCGACCCGGACCAGGGCCGGCCCGCTGGTCTCCACCCAGACGGTCGCGCTGGAGCCGACCACCCGGCGCAGGACCGGGCCGATCAGGAGCCGGGCGGTGGGCATGGGACGACCTCCGAGCGCGGTGAGGGGGTGCTGGACGCATTTTCCTACCCGGTTGCCCGCAGTGCTTACCGGAGCTTCGCGGCGAGCCTACTCGGCTGTAACACCCCGGCACAGGTGCGGCGGCTGCGCCAAGCCGTCCGGCGTCTGACAGGATCGCCCGTATGGACAACCTCCTCGTCATGGTGGTCGTGGCCGCCGTGCTGGTGCTCCTGCTGGTGGGCCTGGCGGTCGGTCTGGTGGTGACCCGCCGGGGCGGCCGGGCCGCCCCGCCACTGCCGCCGATCCCGCCAGCCCCACCGGTGCCACCGGTGCCGCCCAGCCCCACGGCGGCACCGCCGACGGACGTGCTGACCCCGCCCGTCGAGGCGCCGCCGGCACCGACCGAGGTCGAGGCGCCGGTGGTGGTGGAGCGGCCGGAGCCGACCGCCGGCCGGATGGTCCGGCTGCGGGCCCGGCTCTCCCGGTCACAGAACGTCTTCGGCAAGGGCCTGCTCAGCCTGCTCGCCCGGGACCATCTCGACGAGGAGGTCTGGGAGGAGATCGAGGACAGCCTGATCGGCGCCGACGTCGGGGTCGAGGCGACCCGGGAGATCGTGGACCGGCTGCGGGAGCGGACCGCCGTGCTCGGCACCCGTACCGCGACCGAGCTGCGGGCGCTGCTCGCCGCCGAGCTGGTGGGCGTACTGGACCCGACGCTGGACCGGTCGCTGCGGGCGACCCGGGACGGCGGCACCCCAGCGGTGCTGCTGGTGGTCGGGGTGAACGGCGCGGGCAAGACCACCACCTGCGGCAAGGTGGCCCGGGTGCTGATCGCGGACGGCCGTACCGTGCTGCTCGGCGCCGCCGACACGTTCCGGGCCGCCGCCGCCGAGCAGCTCACCACCTGGGCCGGCCGGGTCGGCGCCGAGGTGGTCCGGGGCCCGGAGGGGGCCGACCCGGCCAGCGTCGCCTTCGACGCGGTGCAGCGCGGCATCGAGGCGTCCGTCGACACCGTGCTGATCGACACCGCCGGCCGGTTGCAGAACAAGGTCGGCCTGATGGACGAGCTGGGCAAGATCAAGCGGGTGGTCTCCCGGCACGGTCCGGTGGACGAGACCCTGCTGGTGCTGGACGCCACCACCGGGCAGAACGGCCTGGAGCAGGCCCGGGTCTTCACCGAGGTGGTGGACGTGACCGGCGTGGTGCTGACCAAGCTCGACGGCACCGCCAAGGGCGGCATCGTGATCGCGGTGCAGCGCAAGCTCGGCATCCCGGTGAAGCTGGTGGGGCTGGGCGAGGGGCCGGACGATCTGGCGCCCTTCGATCCGGCGCAGTTCGTCGATGCGCTCCTCGGCACCGAGCCGCTTGGCGTGGACGCGTAATCTCGGGGGACTGTTCGCAAACCCCGCCCCGTCCCCGGGCGCGGGCCTGGTGACGCTGTTCCAGCGCCGCTCCTTCAGGAGAGACGTACGTGACTTCGCAGGAGATCCCGCTGCACGGCGGGAACGTCAGCACCGTCGTGCGGGTGGGCGACACGGTCCGGCGCAACGCCGGCCCGTGGACCCCTTCGGTGCACGCCCTGCTCCGGCACCTGGAATACGTCGGCTTCACCGGCTCGCCCCGGGCCCTCGGGATGGACTCGCGCAACCGCGAGGTGCTGTCGTACCTGGAGGGGGAGTGCGGGGAGTACCCGCTCGCCCCGCACTGGGTCACCGACGAGGCGCTGGCCACCGTCGCCACCATGCTGCGGATGTTCCACGACGCGCAGTACGGCTTCCAGCCGCCGCCGAACGCGGTCTGGCGGTCGTTCGGCCCGCCGCCGCCGGACACCGAGGTGATCTGCCACCACGACGCCGCCCCGCACAACGTGATCTGGCGGCCGGACGGCACACTCGCCCTGATCGACTTCGACCTCGCCTCGCCGGGCGCCCGGATCTACGACGTGGCGTACGCGGCCTGGACCTGGGTGCCGCTCTTCTCCGACCGGGACTCCTACACCCTCGGCTGGCAGCGGCCCAACCGGCCGCGCCGGCTGCGGCTCTTCGCCGACGCGTACGGGCTGATCCCCCGGGACCGGCACCGGCTGGTCCGGACCATCCGGAAGCGGATCGTGGACCACGTCGAGGGGATCCGCCGGATGGCTGCGGCCGGTGACCCGGCGTTCGTCCGGATCGTGCACAAGGGTCACCTCCGGCGCCCGATGCGCGATCTGCGGCTGCTCGACTACGAACGGCACACCCTGGAGTACGCGCTCCGGTAGTCCGGTTACGCGCTCCGGCGGCCGGGTGTCGCTGTCCGTACATCCATGACGGGCTATTCGGCTGGTATGCCCCCGTCCGTTCCATCGATAGTGCGGGCTTCTTCACATGTTGGAAACAACCCGTGACGCCGTGGAAACCAAGTGGGCACCACGCGTGAAACCTCCAGCCAGGAAGCTTCCGCGCAACCGGCGTACGGGCGATGCTGCCCTTCCTGCCGGAAGGAGGAATCTACCGAGAGGAGGCAGCGTGGAGATCAACACTGGCAACACCGCCTGGTTGCTCGTGTCGTCTGCGCTGGTGCTGCTCATGACGCCGGGTCTGGCCCTGTTCTACGGCGGCCTGAACCGGTCCAAGGGCGTGCTCAACATGATGATGATGAGCTTCGTGTCCATCGGGCTCGTCTCTGTTTTGTGGGTCATCTACGGCTTCACCCTGGCGTTCGGCACCAACGACAACGCCGGCCTGAACAACGTGATCGGTAGCTTCACCCAGTACCTGGGCACCGAGACCAGCTTCACCGGCGAGGAGTGGCTCTTCCTCGGCGCCGGGACCGGCATCCCGACGTACGTCTTCATGGTGTTCCAGATGATGTTCGCGATCATCACGGTCGCGCTGATCAGCGGTGCGGTCTCCGACCGGCTCAAGTTCGCCGGCTGGGTGGTCTTCGCGTTCGCCTGGTTCACTCTGGTCTACATCCCGGTCGCGCACTGGGTCTGGGGCGGCGGATTCATCGGCGCCAAGATCAAGGCTCTCGACTTCGCCGGTGGTACGGCGGTGCACATCAACGCCGGTGCCGCCGCGCTCGGTCTGGTGCTGGTCCTCGGCAAGCGGATCGGCTGGCCCAAGGAGAGCTTCAAGCCGCACAATGTGCCGTTCGTGGCGCTCGGTGCCGGCCTGCTCTGGTTCGGCTGGTTCGGCTTCAACGCCGGTTCCGAGCTGACCGTGGACAGCACCACCGCGGTGGCCTTCGTCAACACCCAGGTGGCGACCGCCGCCGGCCTGCTCGGCTGGATCATCGTGGAGTGGCTGCGGGACGGCAAGCCGACCCTGGTCGGCGCCTCGTCCGGCGCGGTCGCCGGCCTGGTCGCGATCACCCCGGCGTGTGGTTTCATCGCCCCGCTCCCGGCCGTCGTCCTCGGCATCGTCGCCGGTGCGGTCTGCGCGCTGGCGGTCGGCCTCAAGTACCGGCTGGGCTACGACGACGCGCTCGACGTCGTCGGCGTGCACTTCGTCGCCGGCTGGATCGGCTCGCTCTCCATCGGCTTCTTCGCCACCCTCCAGGTGAACTCCGCGATCGAGGGGCTCGGCGGCAGCGAGGGCCTCTTCTACGGCGGCGGCCTGACCCAACTCGGCCGGCAGGCGCTGGGCAGCGGCATTGTCTCGATCTACTCGTTCGCGGTCGCGGCGCTGATCGCGCTGGCCATCAAGCACACCATCGGCCTGCGGGCGAGCAGCGAGTCCGAGGTCGATGGCATCGACCTCGCCGAGCACGCGGAGAGCGGGTACGACCTCTCCACCGCTTCCGGCAGCGGCGGCGGCGCGTTCGCCATGGCCGGAATCGGCACCCCGAACAGCAGCACGGCGGCGGGGGAGCCCGCCGCTCCGGTCAGCGAAAAGGTCGCCGGTTAAGTTTCTCCGATGGAGGGGTTGGACATGAAGCTGGTGACTGCGGTCATCAAGCCGTACCAACTGGACGCGGTCAAGGAGGCGCTGCACGCCCTGGGCGTGGCCGGCCTGACCGTCAGCGAGGTCCAGGGGTACGGACGGCAGAAGGGCCACACCGAGGTGTACCGGGGTGCCGAGTACACCGTCGAGTTCCTGCCGAAGATCAGGGTCGAGGTACTGACCGACGAGATCGACGTCGACAAGGTGGTCGACGCGGTGGTCACCGCCGCCCGTACCGGCAAGATCGGTGACGGAAAGGTCTGGGTGACCGGCGTCGAGGACGTCATCCGGGTCCGTACCGGCGAGCGCGGCCTCGACGCGCTCTAGGAGGAGATCGCCACGATGACCACGGGACCCGCGCCGCTGACCGCTGGTCAGGTCGACCCGAGGCCCCTGGTCATCCCCGGCATCGGCGCCGCCGCACGCGAGCAGCGTGCGGCGGCGCTCGACGCCTGGCTCGCCGGGCTGCTCGCGGCGGGGCTGCGGGAGACCGCCGGCAGACGGAGCGGCCCGGAACCGGCCTCGGCTACCGGCGTAGCCCTGGTCGCGGTCGGCGGGCTCGGCCGCCGGCAGTGCGCGCCCTGCGGCGACCTGGACCTGGTGCTGCTGCACTCCGGGATGCCCGGCATGGACGAGCTGGCCGCCGCGCTCTGGTATCCGATCTGGGACGCCCGGCTCGGCCTGGACCACTCGGTGCGGACCATCCCCGAGGCACTCTCCGTCGCACACGACGACGTCAAGGTCGCGCTCGGCCTGCTGGACGCCCGGCACGTCGCCGGAGACCGGGAACTCTCCGCCCGGCTGGTCGGCGCTGCCGCCGACCAGTGGCGGCGGACCGCCGTACGCGCGCTGCCGGCGCTGCGCGAGGTCACCGCGACCCGCTGGCAGGCCCACGGCGAGCTGGCCTTCCTGCTGGAAGGCGACCTGAAGGAGGCGGCCGGCGGCCTGCGGGACGTCGCGCTGCTCCGGGCCATCGCCTTCGCCGGGATCAGCGACACGCTCCGCCCGGCGGTCCGGGCCGCGCACCTGCGGATGCTGGACACCCGGGACGCCCTGCACACCTCGGTCGGCCGCCGCGTCGACCGGCTACTCGCCCAGGAGCGGGCCGCCGTTGCCGGCCTGCTCGGGCTGCGTCAGCTCCGGCGCGGCACCCTCGACCCCGCCCCCCGACAGCTTCCACCCGACGGCGACGGGCCGGTTCCGCCCGACGGCGCGGGGTCGGCCGACGGCGTCGCCGAGCCGGGCGACGCGCTGCTGCGCCAGGTCGCCGGGGACGCCCGGACCATCAGCCACGCCCTGGACGACGCCTGGCGGGCCGCCGACCGGCTCCGCTCCGGGCGGCGCCGGGGCGCCGACGGCCGGCCGCTGCGCCGCCCGGTCGCCCGGGACGTGGTGGAGCAGGACGGCGAGCTGGTACTCGCCCGGACGGCCATCGGGGCCCGCCCCGATCCGAGCCTGTCGCTGCGGGTCGCCGCCGCCGCGGCCAGCGCCCGGCTGCCGATCGCCCGGGCCACCTGCGAGTGGCTGGCCGCGTACTGCCCGCCGTTGCCGACGCCCTGGCCGCCGGCCGCCCGGGCCGCGCTGATCACCCTGCTCGGCGCCGGTCCCGGGCTGGTCGCCACCTGGGAGACCTGTGACCGGTACGGCCTGGTCGACGGCTGGCTGCCGGAGTGGCCCCGGATGCGCAGCCTGCCGCAGCACAACCCGGTGCACCGCTACACGCTCGACCGGCACCTGGTGCAGGCCGCCGCCGAGGCGACCGGGTACGCCCGCGAGGTGGACCGGCCCGACCTGCTGCTGCTCGCCGCCTTCCTGCACGACGTCGGGAAGGGGTTGGGTGGGGATCACAGCCTGGTCGGGGCGCCGATCGCGGCCCGGATCGCCGCCCGGATCGGGCTGCCGCCGGCCGAGGTCGACCTGATCGAGAAGCTGGTCCGGCTGCACCTGCTGCTGCCCGAGGTGGCGACCCGGCGGGACCTCGCCGACCCGGTCACCATCGCGCGGGTGGCCGAGGCGGTCCAGGACACCAGCACGCTGAGCCTGCTGCACGCGCTGGCCCGGGCCGACGCGTTGGCGACCGGACCGGCCGCCTGGTCGGACTGGAAGGCCCGGCTGATCGCCGAACTGGTCCGCCGGGTGCACACCCGGCTCGACACCGGCCGGCTCCCCGAGCCACCGACCCCGGACCCGGCGCTGGTGGCGGGGCCGCTGCCGGCCGTACACCTGGAAGGGGACCGGGTGGCGGTGGCCGCGGCGGACCGGCGGGGCCTGCTCGCCGCGGTCGCCGGATGTCTGGCCCTGCACCGGCTGGAGGTGCTGGCCGCCGACGCCAGCATGGTCGAGGAGACCGCCCTGGTCGAGTTCCTGGTGCAGCCCCGCTACGGCACCCCGCCGGACCCGGTCGCGCTCGCCGCCGACCTGCGCCGGGCGGTCACCGGCGACGTTTCGGTGACCCAGCGGCTGCGCGGTCGTGCGCTGGCCGCCCGGGGCGGCGGCTCGCCACCCCGGGTGGTCTGGCACCGGGCCGCCGCGACCGACGCCGTGGTGCTGGAGTTGCGGGCCGCCGACGCGGGTGGGCTGCTCTACCGGGTCACCAGCGCACTGGACGAGGCCGGCGCCCAGGTGCGGGCGGCCCGGATCTCCACCCTCGGCGGCGACGTGGTCGACGCCTTCTACCTGGTCGGAAACTGGCCCGACGCGGCCGAGCGGGACCGGGTCGAGGCCGCCGTGCTGGCCGTCGCCGGCTGAACCGTCGCGCTGCTGTCCGGGGCGGCGGTCGCGTCGGCCGGCAGCCCCGACTACGTCAGCGGACGTAGCCCGGAGGTCGCTCACCGGGCGACGCCGCCGGGCCCGCCGGGCGGGATCGTCGAGGGCATGACGGACATGCCAGCCAGCCCGGCCGGGCCGCCGCACCCGGTGCAGACCTGCGCCCTGACCAAGCGGTACGGCGACCTCGTCGCCGTCGACTCGCTCGACCTCACCGTACGCAGCGGCGAGGTGTACGGGTTCCTCGGCCCGAACGGCGCCGGCAAGACCAGTACCCTGCGGATGCTGCTCGGCCTCGTCCGGCCTACCGCCGGGACTGTCCGGCTCTTCGGCCGGCCGCCCGGCGCTCCCGGCCAACTGGACCGGGTCGGCGCGCTGATCGAGGGCCCGGCGTGCTACCCCTACCTCTCCGGCTGGGACAACCTGCGGGTGCTGGCCCGGCTCACCGGCACCCCGCCGATCCGGATCCGGACCGTGCTGGAACTGGTCGACCTCGCCGACCGGGCCGGCGACCGGTACGCCGGCTACTCGCTCGGGATGAAGCAGCGGCTCGGCGTCGCCGCCGCCCTGCTGAAGGATCCCCGGCTGCTGATCCTGGACGAACCGACCAACGGGCTCGACCCGGCCGGGATGGCCGACATGCGGGCCCTGATCCGCCGGCTGGCGGCGGCCGGCTGCACCGTACTGCTCTCCAGCCACCTGCTCGGCGAGGTGCAGCAGGTCTGCGACCGGGTCGGGGTGGTCTCCCGGGGCCGGCTGGTCGCCGAGAGCACCGTCGCGGAGCTGCGCGGCGCCGCCGGGCTGCGGGTACTGGCCGAGCCGCTGGGCGGCGCCGAGGAGCGGGTACGGGCACTGCTCGGCCCCGACCGGGTGCGGGTGGTCGACGGCGGGCTGGACCTGTCCGTCGATCCGGACCGGGCCGCCTGGCTCAACACCGAGCTGGTCGGCGCCGGAGTGGCGGTACGCGAGCTGCGGCCGCTGGAACGGGACCTGGAGCAGGTGTTCTTCGAACTGACCGGAGGGGCCGACCATGTGGGCTAGCTGCCGAGCGGAAGCGATCAAGATGGTCCGTCGACCGGGTACCTGGCTGCTGCTCGCCGTCGCGGTCGTACTCAGCCTTGTCTTCACCTATTTCGTCCCGTACGCCGCCTACGCCGACGGTTCCGCCGGGGTGCTCAGCGACCGGGCGCTCGACGCGCTGCTGCCGGCGCGACTGGTCGGCAACTCGATCGGCGGACTACCGGTCTTCGTCGGCGCGATCTGCCTGATCCTGGCGGTACTCACCGTCGGCGCCGAGTACGCCTGGGGCACCTGGAAGACCCTGCTCACCCAGGGGCCGTCCCGGCTGTCGGTCTACCTGGGCAAGCTGCTGGTGCTGGCCGCCGCCACCCTGGCGCTGGTGCTGACCCTCTTCGGGGTCGGCGCGCTGACCAGCCTGCTGATCGCGGTGTCGGAGTCGCAGCCGGTGCACTGGCCGGCGCCCGGCGACCTCGCGGTCGGGATCGGCGGCGGCTGGCTGATCAGCATGGTCTGGGCCGGCTTCGGCGTACTGCTGGCGGTGCTGCTGCGCGGGGTGGCGTTGCCGATCGGGCTCGGCCTGGTCTGGCTGCTCGCCGTGCAGAACCTGCTGGCCGCCGTCGCCGCGCCGATCCTGGACTGGGTGGCGGAACTCCAGAAGGGGCTGCCCGGCCCGAACGCCGGGGCGTTGGCGGCGGCGCTCGGCGCCTCGGCCGACACCCCGGGGGTCGGTGCGCTCGTCGGCGGTGGCCAGGCGGCGGCGATCCTCGCCGGGTACCTGCTCGGTTTCGTCCTGCTGGCCGGGGCGTACCTGCACCGCCGGGACATCCTCTGAAGCCGTACCGGCGCGGCCTGCTGGGAGGGGAGCCGGCATGACATCCTCGGCACAGATGGCGATGCAGGGGCGGGAGGCGGACGGCGGGGTGCGACCGGCCGACAGGCGGTGGAGCAGCCTGCTGGCCGACGCCGTGCTCGCGCTCGTGCTGCTGGTCTTCGGCTACTTCGGCACGACCGGCGCGGCGCAGAACTTCCCGGACGCCGCGCCGGTCGACGGTGCGGCGTACGCGCTGGTCGTGACGGCGGCGCTGGCGCTGGTCGTACGCCGGCGCTGGCCGCTGGTCACCTTGGCGCTCTGCACCGTGGCCACCGCGGCGTACCTGGTGGTCGGGTATCCCCCCGGGCCGATCCTGATCTCGTTCTTCATCGCGGTCTACACGGTCGCCCGGCACCTGCCGATCCGGCGGGCCGTGCTCAGTTGCGCCCCCGCCCTGGTGGTGCTGCTGGTGCACGTCTTCGTCTCCCTGCGCGAACCGATGGGACTGCCCGGCCTGCTGCCCGGTTCGGCGTGGATCGTCGTACCGTTCGCGGTCGGGGTCACGGTGCGGAACAACCGGGAGGCTGCCGCCCGGGACCGGATCGCGCAGGCCCGCCGGCTGGCCGACGACGAGCGGCTGCGGATCGCCCAGGAGGTGCACGACGTGGTCGGGCACGGGCTCGCCGCGATCAACATGCAGGCCGAGATCGCCCTGCACCTGCTGGCGAAGCGCCCGGAGCAGGCGGAGACGGCGCTGACCGCGATCAGCCGGACCAGCCGGGAGGCGCTGGACGAGTTGCGGGTCACCCTCTCGGTCGTGCGCCGGGACGCCGCCGTCGACCGCGCTCCGGTGCCCGGGCTGGACCAGGTGGCGGCGCTGACCGCCCGGCTGCGCCAGACCGGGCTGACGGTCGCCCTGGAGGTCGCCGGGGAGCGCCGGCCGTTGCCGGTGGCGGTCGATCTGGCCGCGTACCGGGTGGTGCAGGAGTCGTTGACCAACGTGCTGCGACACGCCGGCACTGCCGCCGCGACCGTCCGGATCGGGTACCTACCGGCGGAGGTGACGGTCGAGGTGGTCGACACCGGACACGGCGGTGCGGGGGCGGCCGGTCCGGGGGACGGCCACGGGCTGACCGGGATGCGGGAGCGGATCGACGCGCTCGGCGGCGCCCTGGAGGCCGGGCCGCGCCCCGGGGGCGGGTTCCGGGTCTTCGCCCGGCTGCCCGCGCCGGCATGCCAGATCACGGGGGAGGGAAGATGACGGGGGAGGAGAGCGGGATGACGACCGGGCGGAGCACGCCGATCGGGGTACTGATCGCGGACGACCAGGACCTGGTCCGGCTGGGGCTGCGTGCCCTGGTGGAGAGCGAGGCCGACCTGCGGGTGGCCGGGGAGGCGGCCGACGGGCTGGGCGCGCTGGCGGTGGCCCGGCGGGAGCGCCCCGACGTGGTGCTGATGGACGTCCGGATGCCCGGGATCGACGGGATCGAGGCGACCCGGCGGATCGTCGCCGACCCGGAGCTGGCCGGTACCCGGGTGGTGGTGCTGACCACCTTCGAGCTCGACGCGTACGTCTTCGAGGCGCTCCGGCACGGTGCCAGCGGCTTCCTGACCAAGGACACCAAGCCGGTCGAGCTGCTTCGGGCGATCCGGCTGGTCGCCAGCGGCGAGGCGCTGCTCTCCCCGTCGGTGACCCGGCGGGTGGTGCGGGAGTTCGCCACTCGGCCGTCCCGGGTGCTCCGGCCGCATCCCCGGCTGGACACCCTGACCGAGCGGGAGCGGCAGGTGGTCGGGCTGGTCGGCGAGGGGCTGAGTAACGACGAGATCGGCAGCCGGCTGCTGGTCAGCCCGGCGACGGCGCGTACCCACGTCAGCCGGGCCATGGTCAAGCTGGGCGCCCGGGACCGGGCCCAGTTGGTGGTGTACGCCTACCAGTCCGGCCTGGTCGAGCCCTGACGCCGAGACCCCGGTGGCCCGGCCGGCCGGGGATAGGTTAGCCGCGATCGAGCTGCCCCGCCTGTGCACCCGCCACCGGCCGCGACCGCCGCCACCGGCCATCACCGGCCGCCACCGCCACCGGCCATCACCGGCCGCCACCGCCACCGCCACCACCGGCCACCACCGCCACCACCCGGCCTAGCCCGGCTGGGGCGGGGCGGAGGCGGCGGGGGAGGTGGGCGGCTACCCTTGCGGTGGCCGGGCACCCGTGTCTCGGCCATGCCATGCTCGGGTAAATACGACAAACGGGATGCTGCGCCGTGTTTGACACTTTGAGTGACCGCCTGTCCGGGATCTTCACCAAGCTGCGTGGCAAGGGTCGCCTCACCGACGCCGACATCGACGCCACCGCCCGGGAGATCCGGCTGGCGCTGCTGGAGGCGGACGTCGCCCTGCCCGTGGTCAAGTCCTTCATCAACAGCGTGAAGGAGCGGGCCCGGGGCGCGGAGGTGTCCCAGGCGCTCAACCCGGCCCAGCAGGTAATCAAGATCGTCCACGAGGAACTCGTCGCCGTGCTCGGCGGCGAGGGTCGCCGGTTGCAGTTCGCCAAGCAGCCCCCGACTGTGATCATGCTTGCCGGCCTCCAGGGCTCGGGTAAGACGACCCTGGCCGGCAAGCTGGCCGGCTGGCTGAAGGGGCAGGGGCACCAGCCGCTGCTGGTCGCCGCCGACCTCCAGCGACCCAACGCGGTCAACCAGTTGCAGGTGCTCGGCGGCAGGGCCGGGGTCGAGGTCTTCGCGCCGGAGCCGGGCAACGGGGTCGGCGACCCGGTACAGGTCGCCAAGGCGTCGATCGAGCACGCCCGGCGGGCCGCCCGGGACATCGTCATCGTCGACACCGCCGGCCGGCTCGGTATCGACGCCGAGATGATGGCGCAGGCCGCCGCGATCCGGGACGCGGTCGACCCGGACGAGGTCATCTTCGTGATCGACGCGATGGTCGGTCAGGACGCGGTACGCACCGCCGAGGCGTTCCGGGACGGCGTCGGGATCACCGGCGTGGTGCTCTCGAAGCTCGACGGCGACGCGCGCGGTGGTGCCGCGCTCTCCGTACGGCAGGTCACCGGCCAGCCGATCCTCTTCGCCTCCACCGGCGAGAAGCTGACCGACTTCGACGTCTTCCACCCGGACCGGATGGCCAGCCGGATCCTCGGCATGGGTGACGTGCTCACGCTGATCGAGCAGGCCGAGCAGGCCTTCGACGCCGATCAGAAAGAGAAGATGACCGCCAAGCTGATGGGCGGCGAGCAGTTCACCCTGGAGGACTTCCTCGACCAGCTCATCGCGGTACGCCGGATGGGTCCGATCGCCAACGTCCTGGCCATGATGCCCGGGATGGGGCAGATGAAGGACCAGTTGGCCGAGGTGGACGACAAGCACTTCGACAAGGTCACCGCGATCATCCGGTCCATGACCCCCGGCGAGCGAACCAACCCGAAGATCATCAACGGCTCGCGGCGGGCCCGGATCGCGAACGGCTCCGGTGTCACCGTGATGGACGTCAACCAGCTGCTCAACCGCTTCGCCGAGGCGCAGAAGATGATGAAGCAGATGGGCGGCATGATGGGCCTGCCCGGCGGCCGGCGCAAGGCGACCAAGTCGCCGAAGAACAAGCGCAAGGGCACCAAGGGCGGCGGCCGCCCCCGGGTCGGCGGTCCGGCTGGCGGCTTCCCGGCCGGCATGCCGCAGTTGCCGCCGGGGCTGGACCCGAACGCGCTGCAGGGCGGCCAGGGCCTGCCGCCCGGTTTCAAGCTGCCGAAGCTCGACTTCAACAAGCTCGGCAAGCGCCCGAACGAGAAGTGACCCGGGACGGACAGGGTGTCCGTCGTCGGGACAGCGGGCTATAGCCTGACCGCGTAGGGTGACGGCGACACGGGAAGGAGTGGTCATGACCGCGGCGCCGATGCTGCCGGAGCGGCAGGAGTGGACGGTTGACGACCTCGGTGAGCTGCCGAAGGACCTTCCGTACGAACTGATCAACGGAAGGTTGATCGTGCCGTCCCCCACCCACCTGCACCAGGACCTCTGTGTCGAAATCCTGCTCGCACTGCGGGCGAACTGCCCGCCGGAGTACGTGGTCAGCATCGACCTGTCGATGCGGGTCGACCGGCGCAACGAGCCCCGGCCCGACGTGGTGGCGCTGCGACCCGAGCACGTCACCCGCAGCCCGGTGCCGGTGCAGGACGCCATCCTCGCGGCCGAGGTGATCTCCCCCGACTCCACCTTCCGGGACATGTACGACAAGGCGCGGGTGTACGCCCACGCCGGGGTGCCGACCTACTGGGTGGTCGACCCACTGCACGAGCGGATGACGCTCACCGAGTTCGTGCTCGGGTCGACGGGTGAATACGAGCCGGCCGCGCACACCGACGACGTCTTCAGCACCGAGCGCCCCTGGAAGGTGACCGTCGACCTGCCGGCCCTGACCACCCGCTGGGCTGGCCTGCGCGACCGCGCCGAGCCGTGACGTCGAGCCGCGTCGAGGTGTGACGTCGGGTCGCGTCGGGGTGTGACGTCGGGTCGCGTCGGGGTGTGACGTCGGGTCGCGTCGGGGTGTGACGTCGGGTCGCGTCGAGGTGTGACGTCGGGTCGCGTCGGGGTGTGACGTCGGGTCGCGTCGGGGTGTGACGTCGGGTCGCGTCGGGGTGTGACGTCGGGTCGCGTCGGGGTGTGACGTCGGGTCGCGTCGGGGTGTGACGTCGGGTCGCGTCGAGGTGTGACGTCGGGTCGCGTCGCGCGGCGAGGGCGGTGCCACGGGTGGCCGGGGCGTGATCCTCGGCGGGGCGGGCCGGGGTGCGGCGGGTCGCCCGGGCCCGATCGGGTAGGAATGTGCGCATGGCGCTGCACGTACGAGGGGTCGTGCTTCCGGACGACGAGGTCCGCGACCTGTGGCTGGTCGGCGACCGGGTCACCTTCACCCCGGTCCCCGGAGCGGTGACGGTGGCCGATCGCGGCTTCGTGCTGCCCGGTCTGGTCGACGCGCACTGCCACCCCGGCATCGCTCCCGGTTCGGTGCCGATCACCTCGCTCGACCAGGCCCGCGAGCTGGCCCGGATCGACCGGGACGCCGGGGTGCTGGCGATCCGGGACGCGGGCTCGCCGTTCCCGTACCCGGAGTTGGAGGACGAGCCGGACCTGCCGCGACTGGCCCGCGCCGGGCGGCACATCGCGCCGCCGAAGCGGTATCTGCGGGACATCGCGGTGGAGGTCGAGCCCGCCGACGTGCCGGCGGCGGTGACCGAGCAGGCCCGGGCCGGCAACGGCTGGGTCAAGCTGGTCGGCGACTGGATCGACCGGAACGTCGGTGACCTGGCGCCGTCCTGGGAGCCGGAGACCGTGGCCGCGGCGGTGGCCGCCGCGCACGCGGCCGGCGCCCGGGCCGCGGTGCACACCTTCTCCGAGGCGGCGGTCGAGGTGATGGTCCGGGCCGGGGTCGACTCGGTCGAGCACGGCACCGGGGTCAGCCTCGACCTCGTCGACGAGATGGCCCGGCTCGGTACCGCGCTGGTGCCGACGATGATCAACATCGCCACCTTCGGCGAGATCGCCGAGCGGGCCGCCGCGAAGTTCCCCGGGTACGCCACACACATGCTCGCGCTCCGGGACAACTTCCCGGCGGTGGTCGGCGCGGCGTACGAGGCCGGGGTGCCGATCTACGTCGGCACCGACGCGGGCGGCGGGATCGACCACGGGCTGGCCGCCGAGGAGATGCTGCTGCTGCACGAGCAGGCCGGGATGTCCACCGTCGACGTGCTGGCCGCCGCCTCCTGGCGGGCCCGGGACTGGCTCGGCTTCCCCGGCCTGGTCGAGGGTGGTCTCGCCGACCTGGTGGTCTACCCCACCGACCCCCGGACCGACCTGCGGGTGGTACGCGCACCCGAGCGCATCGTGCTGCGCGGCCGGGTGCTGCGCTGACTCTGCGGCTGGCCGGGCCGGTCCGCCGGCACCGTGCGCCGGCTCACGGCGACCGGCGCAGGTGACGGGCTGACGGTCGGCGGCAGCGGGCCGGGCGCGTCGGCTCCGGGGTCGGCGCCTAAGATGTGCCCTCATGGCACGCGTGCTCACTCCCCGTGCGGAGGACTTTCCCCGCTGGTACCAGGACCTGATCGCCAAGGCGCAGCTCGCCGACAACGGCCCGGTGCGGGGGACCATGGTCATCCGACCGGCCGGTTACGCCATCTGGGAGCGCATGCAGGCCGAGATGGACGCTCGGATCAAGCTCGCCGGCGCGGAGAACGCGTACTTCCCGCTCTTCATCCCGGAGAGCTACCTGCGCCGGGAGGCGCAGCACGTCGAGGGTTTCTCGCCCGAGCTGGCGGTGGTCACCCACGGTGGCGGCAAGCAGCTCGCCGAGCCGGTCGTGGTCCGGCCGACCAGCGAGACGGTGATCGGCGAGTTCATGGCGAAGTGGGTCGACTCCTACCGCGACCTGCCGCTGCTGCTCAACCAGTGGGCCAACGTGGTGCGCTGGGAACTGCGGCCCCGGGTCTTCCTGCGGACCACCGAGTTCCTCTGGCAGGAGGGGCACACCGCGCACGCCGACGAAGCCGACGCCCGGGCGTACGCCCGGAAGATCCTGCACGAGGTCTACGAGGATTTCATGGTCGGGGTGCTCGGCATCCCGGTGCTGACCGGGCTGAAGACCGCCCGGGAGCGGTTCGCCGGTGCCACCCGCACCTACACCCTGGAAGGCATGATGGGTGACGGCAAGGCGCTCCAGATGGGCACCTCGCACGAGCTGGGGCAGAATTTCGCCCGCGCCTTCGACATCACCTACACCTCTGCCGAGCGCAGCGTCGAGCACGCCTGGACCACCTCCTGGGGCAGTTCGACCCGGATGCTCGGCGGGCTGATCATGTGCCACGGCGACGACAACGGGCTGCGGGTGCCGCCGAGGCTGGCGCCGGTGCAGGCGTACGTGATGGTGGTGAAGGCTGGCGACGGGGTCGCCGAGGCCGCCGCCAAGCTCTGCGACGCGCTGCGCGACGCCGGGGTGCGGGTCGCCCTCGACGACCGGGTCGACACCCCGTTCGGCCGCCGGGCCGTCGACGCCGAGCTCAAGGGCTATCCGGTACGCATCGAGCTCGGTCCCCGCGACCTGGCCGCCGGCAACGCGGTGCTGGTCCGCCGGACCACCGGCGCCAAGACCCCGGTCCCGGTGCCGGACGTGGTCGCCGGGGTGCTCGCCGCGCTCGACGCCGACCAGAAGGCGCTCTACGACGAGGCGCTGGCCCGGCGCGAGTCGCACACCGTCGCGGTGGACTCGCTGGCCGAGGCGATCGAGGCGGCCGGCACCGGCTGGGCTCGGGTGCCGTGGTCCGCCGTCGGGGCCGAGGGGGAGGCGGAGGCGAACGCCCAGGGCGTGACCGTCCGCTGCCTGCGCCGGGCCGACGGCTCGGTGCCGGACTCGGAGGACGAGCCGGAGCTGACCGCCATCCTCGCCCGCTCCTACTGAGCGGCCGGACGTGACCGGGTTGCGCTTCTCACCGGGCCGCGTCGTCGTGCACCGCAACGTGCGGCGGGGCCGGATCGGCTGGGTCCGCCCGGCCCGGGTGGTCAGCGACGACGACCGTGGCCTGCTGCTCTGGGTCGCCCGGGGCACCCAGGTGGCCAGCGAGGTCACCGCGGACGGCCGAGGGATGCGGACGATGCCGTTCACCGAGTGGGTGGCCTCGACCTACCGGTTGCGGGTCGCTCCCTGGGCCGGACCGCCGGTGTTGAAGTTCCTGCCGGCCGGGGCGGACCACTCGGTCTGGTTCTTCCGGGACGCGGCGGACCGGTTCGCCAACTGGTACGTCAACCTGGAGGAGCACGGCGTCCGCTGGGACGACGGCGAGCTGGCCGGCGTGGACGTGGTGGACCAGGATCTCGACGTGGTGGTCTGGCCGGACCACACCTGGGAGTGGAAGGACGAGGGGGAGTTCGCCGAGCGGCTCGCCGTCCCGGAGCACTACTGGGTGCCGGACCCGGCGGCGGTACGCGCCGAGGGGGAGCGGGTGATCAAGATTGCCGAGGCGGCGCAGTTCCCGTTCGACGGCACCTGGTGCGACTTCGTCCCCGATCCGGCCTGGACCGCGCCGGACCTGCCGCCCGGCTGGGACCGTCCACCCGTGCGCTGAACCGTCCACCCGTGCGCAGGTGACCGGACGTCCGTGCGCTGGAGACCGGACGTCCGCGACCGGCGCGGCGCGTTCAGCCGGGCGCCGGCGTGGCGCGGGCGGAGAGCGGCGGACTCGGCTCGCGGGCGGGGGCGTAGGGGCGACAGGACGCCCGGATGACCAGCTCGGTGGGGAGCCGGATGTGCGTGTCCCGTTCGACGCCGCCGATCAGGTCGATGAGCAGGCGCAACGCCTCGGCGCCCATCCGTTGCAGTGGTTGCATGATCGTCGTCAGCGGCGGATTGACCAGCGCCGACTCCGGGACGTTGTCGAAGCCGATCACGGAGAGGTCGTCGGGTACCCGTAGACCCATGCTCCGGGCGACGTCGAGGGTGGAGATCGCGGAGAGGTCGTTTCCGGCGAAGACCGCGGTCGGCCGGTCGGGGAGGGCGAGCAGCTCCGCGGCCGTACCGGCGGCGCTCTCGGTCCGGAACCCGCCGACCCGGACCAGCCGCTCGTCCACCGGGACGGCGGCGTCGGCCATCGCCTTGCGGAACCCGGCCTCGCGCAGGCGTGCCGACTCGAGGTCGGAGCGTCCGCTGATGTGCCCGATGCGGCGGTGACCGAGTGACAGCAGGTAGTTGGTCGCGAGTACGGCGCCGGCGAAGTTGTCGGAGTCGACGGTGGGCAGGCCGGACGGGCCGGTGTGCGGGTCGACGGCGACGACGTGGAAGCCCTGGTTGGTCTCGACCACGGTCGGCGTGACGATCACGGCCCCGTCGATGAGCGTTCCGGACAGCCGGGCCAGCGACCGCCGCTCCCAGCCGATGGCCGCGCTGGCACCGTCGCCGCCGGAGTAGGCCAGTAGCTGGTAGCCGGTGCCGACGACCTCCCTGGACGCCCCCTTGAGCAGCTCGGTCGAGAACGGCTCGAACTCCGCGACCAGGATTCCCAGCACGTTCGTGCGGTGACTGCGCAGGCTCTGTGCCCCTAGGCTGGCCTCGTACCCGAGTTGGTGGATGACCTGCTGGACGCGTTCCACCGTCGCCTGCGCCACGCCATACCTGCCATTGACCACCTTGGATACAGTCGCGACGGAGACGCCGGCCGTACGGGCCACGTCCGACATCTTGACACGCTGCGGAAACGCCACGACGACGATGATAGAGGGCTGCCGGCGGCCCACGGCAGGGGAGTCGAAACCGTTATCGACAACGGTTGACACCACGTAACGCGGCTGTAAAACTCCCCGTTCAGGTGATTACCGCGACTGATAGTCGAGGAGACATTCGATGGCGATGAAAGGCCGCGCGGGCACCGTCCTGGCGCTGCTTACGACCAGCGCACTCCTTGCTGCCGGATGTAGCGGCGGCGGCGACGAAGCGCCCGCTGAGGAAGAGCTCTACAAGAACCCGGTGACCCTGACCTGGTGGCACAACGCCTCGCAGGACGGGCCCGGCAAGACTTACTGGGAGAAGGTCGCCAAGGACTTCTCCGCGCTCCACCCGACCGTCACGATCCAGATCGAGGCGATCGAGACCAACCAGCTCCAGCGCACCCGGCTCCCTGCCGCGCTCCTGACCACCGACCCGCCGGACATCTTCCAGGCGTGGGGCGGCGGCGAGATGCGCGAGCAGGTGGAGGCCGACTACCTCAAGGACATCACCGACCAGGTGAAGACGGAGGTGGCCAACATCGGCAGCGCCGCCGGGATCTGGGCGGTGGAAGGCAAGCAGTACGGTCTGCCGTACCGGATGGGCATCGAGGGCATCTGGTACAACAAGGACATGTTCGCGCGGGCGGGCATCACCGCCCCGCCGACCACGTTCGACGAGCTCAACGAGGCGGTCACCAAGCTCAAGGCGATCAACGTCGTCCCGATCGCCCTCGGCGCCGGTGACAAGTGGCCCGCCGCGCACTGGTGGTACAACTTCGCGCTGCGTGCCTGCTCGGTCGACACCCTGAAGAAGGCCTCCACCGAGGCGGTCTTCGACGACCCGTGCTTCGTGAAGGCCGGCGAGGACCTGAAGACCTTCATCGGCACCAACCCGTTCCAGCCCAACTTCATCGCCACCCCGGGCCAGAACGACCCGACCAGCGCGAACGGGATGCTCGCCAACGGCAAGGCCGCGATGGAGCTGATGGGTGACTGGAACAAGGGCACCCTGGAGACCGTCGCGGAGGACAAGGCGGCGCTGGCCAAGTTCCTCGGCTGGTTCCCCGTGCCGGCGATCTCCGGTTCGGCGGGTGACCCGAAGGCGGCTCTCGGCGGTGGTGACGGGTTCGCCTGCGCCAAGAACGCCCCGGCGGAGTGCGTCGAGTTCCTCAAGTACATCGTGAGCCCCGAGGTGCAGAAGGGCTACGCCGAGACCGGCACCGGCCTGCCCGTCGCCAAGGGTGCGGAGAGCGGTGTCGCGGACCCCGCCCTGAAGTCCATCCTGGAGGCCACGTCCGGAGCGACCTACGTGCAGCTCTGGTTGGACACGGCCTTCGGCAGCACCGTCGGCAACGCGATGAACGACGCGATCGTCGCCATCTTTGCCGGCAGCGGCAGCCCGCAGCAGGTCGTCGACGCCATGAAGGCGGCCGCACGCAAGTGACCGCCACCAACCCAACCCTGAACCCCGCCGGCGGCGCGTCCGCGCCGCCGGCGGGCGTCCGGCCCGCCCGGAGGCGGTCGTCCTCCCGCGTGGCCGAAAAACGCCGTAAGTGGTACGAGATCATCGGGCTGACGACGCCGGCGGTCGTCGTCTACGTGATGTTCGTGCTGGTGCCGATGGGCTTCGCGGTCTACTACAGCCTCTTCCGCTGGCGCGGGGTCGGGCCGCCCACCGAGTTCGTCGGCTTCGACAACTACGTCCTCGCCTTCCAGGACCCGATCTTCCTCGACGCGCTGCGCAACAACGCCATCATCGTGGTCGGGTCGCTGGTGATCCAGGGCCCCATCGCGCTGGCCGTGGCGCTGTTGCTCAACCGCCGCTTCCGTGGGCGCACCGTGTTCCGCCTGCTGGCGTTCGTGCCCTACGTGCTCGCCGAGGTCACCGTCGGCATCATGTGGAAGCTGATCCTGACCGACGGCGGGACGGCCGACGCGCTGCTGCGGTCGCTGGGACTGGGCAGTCTGGTCCAGGCGTGGCTCGCCGACCTCGACGTCGTCATCTGGACGCTGCTTGCCGTCCTCACCTGGAAGTACGTCGGTTTCGCCATCATCCTCCTGCTCGCCGGCCTGTCGAACGTGCCGCACGAGCTGACCGAGGCGGCCTCGATCGACGGCGCGAGCTGGTGGCAGATCCAGCGCCACATCACGCTTCCGCTGCTCGGCCCGACGATCCGGATCTGGATGTTCCTGTCGATGATCGGTTCGTTGCAGGTCTTCGACGTGATCTGGGTGACCTCGGTGCCCTCGGTGCGGTCGCTCGGCGCGTCGGCCACCATGGCGACGTACATGGTGGACAACGGCTTCTTCGCCCGGCTGTGGGGCTACGGCAACGCGGTGGCCGTGATCCTCTTCGTCATCTCCTTCGTCGCGGCGCTGCTGTTCCAGCGCTTCCTGCTCCGCCGCGACATCCAGGGTGCCATCACCAGAAGGGCAAACTGACCGTGGCCGCGAACGCTGTCCTGCCCCCACCGCCCAAGCGCCGCCCGGTGTCCTGGGGTAACCCGCTCACCTACGGGCTGGCGCTCGCGGTCGCGGCCGTGTCGATCGCCCCGGTCGTCTACGTGATCGTCGGCGGCTTCCGTACCACCCCGCAGATCGTGGCGGACCCGGCCGGGCTGCCCGACCCGTGGGTCTTCGACAACTACGCCCGGGTACTGACCCAGAGTGACTTCTGGGGTCAGGCGTTCAACAGCGCGGTGATCGCCCTGGGTACGACGCTCGGTGTCGTGGTGCTCGGTGTCTGCGCCGCGTACGTGCTCGCCCGGTACACCTTCCGGGGCCGCGAGGCGCTCTACACCTTCTTCACGCTCGGCCTGCTCTTCCCGGCCGGGGCGGCTATCCTGCCGCTCTACCTCATGCTGCGCGACCTCAACCTGATCAACTCGTACTACGCGGTGATCCTCCCGCAGGTCGCCTTCGCGTTGCCGCTGACGATCGTGATCTTGCGTCCCTTCCTCGCCGCGATCCCGCGCGAGCTGGAGGACGCCGCCGCGATCGACGGCACGGGCCGGCTCGGTTTCCTCTGGCTGATCGTGCTGCCGCTGTCCCGGCCCGCGCTCGTCACGGTCGGGATTCTCGCGTTCGTGGCGAGCTGGAACGCGTTCCTCCTGCCGCTGCTCGTCCTCGGCGACGTCAATCTGCACACCCTGCCACTGGGCGTGCAGAACTTCTCGAGCCAGTACACCTCCGACACGGCGGGAATTCTCGCCTTCACCTCGCTGGCGATGCTGCCGGCACTGCTTTTCTTCACATTCGCCGAAAAGCAGATCGTCGGTGGCCTACAGGGCGCGGTCAAGGGTTGAGCGGCAGCGGGTACGGGCGCGGGAAGGGGGAGACGCGGCCTGATCGAGGTCCGGACGGGGGCGGTCGGGACGGCGGGGCACGCCCCGGGCGAGCGAGGCGGTCACCAGCCATGATCGCCCGGAGCGGGCCCGGCCGGCGAGTTCGCCGGCCGGTGTGAGGTTCCCGGGCCGGGTCTGGCACAATGGGTCGCTGGTATCCGGCACGCGTCCGGCGCCCTCTAACCCGGGCGTGTCGCCAGTCCATCGAGCAGTCCCCGGCTCAAACCCCACTGTGCCGGTCGGCTCTCACCCGCGCACCGCCCGTGTCCGGGACGGTGAGAATCGCAACAGGAGCGAACACACTGTGGCCGTAAAGATCCGGCTCCTGCGGATGGGTAAGATCCGCAACCCGCAGTACCGCATTGTCGTCGCCGACTCGCGCACCAAGCGCGACGGTCGGGCGATCGAGTTCGTCGGGATCTACCAGCCGAAGGAGCACCCTTCGGTGATCGAGGTCAAGTCGGAGCGGGTGCAGTACTGGCTCTCTGTCGGCGCCCAGCCGAGCGAGGCCGTCCAGCGCCTGCTGGAGAAGACCGGCGACTGGCAGAAGTTCAAGGGCCTGCCGGCCCCGCCGCCGCTGCTGGTGGCGCCGGAGCGGGCCGACCGCACGGCCGCCTACGAGGCCGAGGCGAAGGCCGCAGCCGGGCTGACCGAGTCGGCCAAGCCGGCGAAGAAGGCGGCCAAGGCGGCACCTGCCGAGGCCAAGGCGGCACCTGCCGAGGCCCCCAAGACCGAGGAGCAGGCCGGTGCGGACTCCGGCGAGCAGGCCTGACGTGGCGCTCCGGCCGGCGCTCGAACACCTGGTCAAGGGCATCGTCGACCACCCGGACGACGTACGGGTCCGGATGGTCGACTCCCGGCGCGGCAAGCGCCTGGAGGTGCGGGTGCACCCCGAGGACCTGGGTACGGTGATCGGTCGCTCCGGCCGTACCGCGAAGGCGCTGCGCCAGGTGATCGGGTCGATCGGCGGCCGTGGAGTACGCGTCGACATCGTCGACTCGTACTGATCCGCGGATCCCGATGCTCCTGATCGTCGGCCGGATCGGCCGTCCGCACGGCATCCGCGGTGAGGTGACCGTGGAGGTGCGGACCGACGATCCCGAGGCACGATTCGCCGTCGGGGCGGTGTTGCGCACCGACCCGGCGGCGGCATCCGGCACCGGCCCGGGGGCGCCGCCCCCGGTCACCGGGCACGGCGAGCTGGTCCGGGTGCCCGAACGGCTCACCATCGAGGCCACCCGGTGGCACCAGGGCAAGCTGTTGGTCACCTTCGACGGCGTCTACGACCGCGACGTCGCTGAGGCGCTCCGTGGCACCCTGCTCTGGGTGGACAGCGCGGAGCTGCCGCCGCCGGATGACCCCGACGAGTTCAACGACCACCAGTTGGTCGGTCTCGCCGTGGTCACCCCGGCGGGTGAGGCGCTCGGCGAGGTAGCCCGGATCGACCACGCCCCCGCCTCCGACCTGCTGGTGCTGCGCCGCCCCGAGGGGCGTACCACGCTGATCCCGTTCGTCAAGGCGATCGTGCCGGAGGTGGACCTGGCCGCCGGCCGGGTGGTGGTGGACCCTCCGCCCGGCCTGCTGGACCTGTGAGTCAGGTTCGCGTCTGTCGTCGTCTGACCAGGCCCCGCTGACCGGGAGCCGTCGAGGGGGCCCTCCACACATGCGCGTCGACGTGGTGTCGATCTTTCCCGAGTACCTCACCCCGCTGGGGCTCTCGCTGATCGGGCGGGCCCGGGCGGCCGGCGTACTCGACGTCGCCGTGCACGACCTGCGGACCTGGACGTACGACGTGCACCGTACGGTCGACGACACCCCGTACGGCGGCGGTCCCGGCATGGTGATGCGGCCCGAGCCCTGGGGGGAGGCGCTGGACGCCCTGGTGCCGCCCGGCCGGGAGTCCGGCACGCGCCTGGTGGTGCCCACCCCGGCGGGGGTGCGGTTCAGCCAGACCATGGCGCACGAGCTGGCTGCCGAGTCCCACCTCGTCTTTGCCTGCGGCCGGTACGAGGGGATCGACCAGCGGGTCCTCGACCACGCCGCCACCCGGATGCCGGTGACCGAGGTCTCGCTCGGCGACTACGTGCTCTTCGGCGGCGAGGTCGCGGTTCTGGTGGTCATGGAGGCGGTGACCCGCCTGCTGCCCGGGGTACTCGGCAACGCCGACTCGCTCGCCGAGGAGTCGCACGCGCACGGGCTGCTGGAGGCGCCGGTCTACACCAAGCCGCCGAGCTGGCGGGGGCAGGACGTACCGGAGATCCTGCGCTCGGGTGACCACGGCCGGATCGCCCGGTGGCGGCGCGACCAGGCACTGGTCCGGACGGCCCGGCGCCGGCCCGACATGCTCGCCGCGCTGCCGGCGGAGCAGTTGGACAAACGGGACGTCGCCGCCCTGGCCGGGGCCGGATTTCAGCCTCCGGCCGACGATATGGCAAAGTAGGGGGGTTGCCGCAGCCGTCCGTGCCACGGACGGCTGCGAGGATCTCCGCCGAGGTTGCCCTGCCGGACCCCGTCGCGGAGATCAGAATCACCCATCCGCGTGCCGACGCCCGGTGCGCCGCGAGTCTTCAAGGATGCAGCGATGAACACCCTGGACGCCCTCGACGCCCAGTCGCAGCGGACCGACGTGCCCGACTTCCGGGCCGGTGACACGGTCAAGGTGCACGCCCGAGTCATCGAGGGCAGCCGCTCCCGGGTCCAGGTCTTCGAGGGTGTCGTCATCCGGCGCCATGGAGCGGGCCTGCGGGAGACCTTCACCGTACGGAAGATCAGCTTCGGGGTCGGGGTGGAGCGGACGTACCCGATCAACAGCCCGGGTATCGACCGGATCGAGGTGGTCGTCCGTGGTGACGTACGCCGGGCCAAGCTCTACTACCTCCGTGAGCTGCGCGGCAAGAAGGCCAAGATCAAGGAGAAGCGCGAGAAGCGGGTCGGCTGACCTCCCGGCTTCCCGCACCGATGCCGATCGCGGGGTGCCGACCCGGCCAACGCCGACTACGCTGGCCGCACGGGCAGACGCGAGACACGGCGACCCCGGCGACTGCCGGGGTCGCCCGTCACCCCCGCGCTTCCGCTCGCGGTGCCCGTCGCCCAGCCAGTGGGTGATGGCGCGGTATCTCGGGACCGGGGAGTTGCGTGGTGCGTAGGGTGGACGACGAGGACGATGTCGAACCGTGGCGTCGTCGGCCCCGACGGTCCCGCCGTACCCGTAAGCAGATGCCACTGTGGCAGGAGCTTCCGCTCCTGCTGATCGTGGCGTTCTGCCTCGCGGTCCTGATCCGGACCTTCCTGCTCCAGGCGTTCTTCATCCCCTCGGGGTCCATGGAGGACACTCTGCTGATCGGCGACCGGGTCCTGGTCAACAAGATCGTCTACGACGTGCGCGACCCGGCCCGCGGCGAGATCGTGGTGTTCCGGGGTACGGCCGCCTGGGCACCAGAGGTGCGCGAGGAGGCCGATCCGGGGTTCGTGGCCAAGCTGGGCCGCACCATCGGGGACCTGGTCGGGGTGAGCCGACCCGGCGAGAAGGACTTCATCAAGCGGGTGGTGGGGCTGCCCGGCGACAAGGTGAAGTGCTGTGACGACCAGGGCCGGGTCACCGTCAACAACGTCCCGATCGACGAGCCGTACGTGCTGGAGAACTCCCCACTGGACGTCCCGCCCAACCGCCAGGAATGCCGGTCGCGGCGGTTCGACGAGGTGGTGGTCCCGGCGGGGCAGATCTTCGTGATGGGCGACCACCGGCTGGTGTCGCAGGACGCGCGCTGCCAGGGGCCGGTGCCGATCGAGAACGTCATCGGCCGGGCCTTCGTGGTCGTCTGGCCGTTCGGCCACTGGAGTTCGCTGTCGGTGCCGGACACCTTTGACAAACTGCCGAGGCCGGCCGCGGCGCCCGCCCCCGGGGAACCGCCCGCCGACAGTCCGCAAAACAGCGCGAACACGGGAGAAATAGCAATTGCGATGCCAATCTTGGGCTCTCTGCTCGTTACCGCGCGTTCCCGGCGCTCTCGTGGGACTCGGCATCGTAGGCTCCACCCGTGATTGACGAGCAGACCGACAAGTCCAAGCCCCGCAGTTCGTTCTGGCGGGAACTGCCCATCCTGGTGGGCGTGGCCATCCTGGTCGCGGTACTGGTCCGGGCGTTCGTCCTGCAGACCTTCTACATCCCGTCGCCGTCGATGGAGCACACCCTCGACATCTACGACCGGGTGCTCGTCAACAAGCTGGTCTACGACTTCCGGTCGCCGCACCGGGGCGAGATCATCGTCTTCAAGGCACCCACCCAGTGGACCGGCAACCCGAAGGGTGAGGACTTCATCAAGCGGGTGATCGGAGTCGGCGGGGACCGGGTGGTCTGCTGCGACCCGCAGGACCGCCTGGTGATCAACGGGCAGTCGCTGGACGAGCCGTACATCTTCACCGAGAACGGGGTGCGGGATCCGGCGGCCGACGAGGAGTTCGACATCACCGTGCCGCCCGGACGACTCTGGGTGATGGGTGACCACCGCTCCGCCTCCGGCGACTCCCTGGAACACTGGCAGCAGAGCCGCAAGGACATCCAGTTGGCGACGATTCCGGAGGAGTCGGTGGTGGGGCGGGCCTTCACCGTCTTCTGGCCGGTCGGCCGGGCAACCTGGCTCTCCGTACCCGATTCCTACGGCGCGATCCCCGATCCGCAGGGCTGATCGCCGACCGTGCCGGCCCGCGGCCGGCGGCGGGTCCGGTGCCGGCGCGGCTAGGCTGACCCGGTGACCGTGTTCACCCCCCGCCAGGCCGCCCGGGTGCTCCTGGTCGACGCCGACGGCCGGGTGCTGCTGTTCCACGGCTGGGATCCGGCCCGACCCGTTCACCGCTACTGGTTCACCCCGGGCGGCGGCCTGGACCCGGACGAGACGCCGGCGGCCGGCGCCGCCCGCGAGCTGGCCGAGGAGACCGGGCTGCGGCTGCGCCCGGCCGAGTTCGGCGAACCGATCCGGCGGGAGACCACCGAGTTCAGTTTCGGCGGCCAGTGGTACCGGCAGGAACAGCACTTCTTCCTCGTCCGGGTCGCCGCCTGGGCGGTGGACACGGCTGGGTTCGACGCGGTCGAGCAGGACTCGATCGACACCCACCGCTGGTGGTCGATCGACGAGCTGGACCGGACGACGGAACGGTTCTATCCGACCGACCTGCCCGAGCTGCTACGCCGGGCGCTGGAGAGCGAGTAGCGGTGCTGACCCCACCCCGCACGGTGATCCGCCGCGAGGGCGGCATCTACGCCATGGAACGGGCACTGCGGCGACGCGGCTTCCCGCACGTCGCCGGGGCCGACGAGGCCGGTCGGGGCGCCTGCGCCGGCCCGCTGGTGGCCGCCGCGGCAGTGCTGCCCGACGGCCGGCGCGGCGAGATCGAGGGGCTGGCCGACTCGAAGCTGCTCACCCCGGCCACCCGGGAGCGGATCTACGCCGAGGTGGTGGAGCGGGCCCTGGCGTACGCCGTGGTGGTCATCCCGGCCGTCGAGGTGGATGCCCGGGGGCTGCACGTCTGCAACCTGGCGGCGATGCGCCGGGCGCTGGCCTCCCTCGCCCTGGTCCCGGACTACGTGCTCACCGACGGCTTCGGGGTGGACGGGCTGGGCGTGCCGGGGCTGGCCGTCTGGAAGGGCGACCAGGTCGCCGCCTGCGTGGCGGCGGCGAGCGTGCTGGCCAAGGTCACCCGGGACCGGATCATGGTGGAGCTGGACGACCGGCACCCCGGGTACGGTTTCGCCGAGCACAAGGGATACATCACCGCCGAGCACAGCGCCGCGCTCGAGCGTCACGGCCCGTGCCCGGAACATCGCTTCTCGTACGTCAATGTCGCGACCGTCTCCGGCCGGGTCGGCTGGCCGCCTCGCTCCCGGCGTCCGGCGCACCTCGCTGGGATCGAGTCGATGGCGCACGGGGGCCGGGCAGGGAGTACCGTCGGCGTGGCGTTGGGCGAGCGGCTTCGGCCGTCAACGTTCGTGGGGGAAGATGTGGCCATGGAAGGCGGAGTGGGATGAGCGCGGAAGATCTCGAGAAGTACGAGACCGAGATGGAGCTGCAGCTCTATCGGGAGTACCGCGACATCGTTCGCCAGTTCTCCTACGTCGTGGAGACGGAGCGGCGGTTCTACCTGGCGAACCAGGTTGACCTGCACGTCCGCAACTCCGACGGTGAGGTCTACTTCGAGGTGGAAATGCACGACGCCTGGGTCTGGGATATGTACAGGCCGGCGCGTTTCGTGAAAAATGTCCGAGTAATGACCTTCAAGGACGTCAACGTCGAAGAACTCGAAAAGCCGGACATCTCCCTTCCTGCTGATTCTGGATTCGGCGGTTGATCATCGGCATTCCGGCCGCCCCGGGATCCGCCGGCTGACCGTCCGCGTCCGCCGACCGAGCAAGATCAACTGCTGCCCCGGCATCGGTCGCGCCGCTCTGCCCGAGCCCGGAGTCGTCGTCGGGCTTCTGCCCGAGCCGGAGACGCCGGTGGACGGCGGCCGCCAGTTGCCGGTCGGTCCGGCGGCGGATGATCCGGTCTCCAGCTCTTCAGCTTCAGCTTCAGCTTCAGCTTCAGAAGGGATTACCGGCGACGCCGGACCAGGGCTCCGCTGCCTGGCGAACCTGGCCTAGTGCTCCTCGGTGACCACGACCTCCACCCGCTGGACCAGATTGTTCGCGAACCCACCCCGGTTCCACGGCTGCTCGATCGGCTGGGTACGCCCGGACGCGTCGGTGGCCCGCGCACCGAGGGTGTACCGGCCGGGGGTCGCCGGCCACTCGTACCGCCAGCGGCGCCACGCCCAGCGCTCGTCGACGACTGGTCCGTGCGGAGCGGACTCCGGTGACCGTTGCCCTGCCGAGGCCGGATCCGAGCCGTTGCCCAGGTGTTCCACCGCGCCGGTCGGATCGAGGGTGGCGGGAACCCAGGTGAGACCCCCGTCCGTGGTCACCTCGACGGCGGTCACCGGCGCGTACCCGGACCAGGCCCGACCCTCCACTGTGCACGATCCGGGACGTACCACCCGGGTCCGGGACATGAAATCCGGAAAGCCGGGCGGCTGGACCAGTGCCCGGGGTTCGATCCGGGTGACCGGAATCCCGGGATCGTCGGCGGAGGTGCGGAGCCGGTAGGCCACCGCGTTCTGGTAGCCGTCGAACTCCCGATCCAGCACCGTGATCCGGGTGAGCCACTTGACGTGTGCCATGCCGTACCAGCCGGGCACCACCAGGCGCAGCGGCGCGCCGTGCTGTGGGAGCAGCGGGGCGCCGTTCATCTCGTACGCCAGCAGCACCTCCTCGCGCAGCGCCTCGGAGACCGGCAGCCCGCGCTGGTAGTCCTGCTCGACGCCGCGCTCCACGCCATGGTCGGCGCCGGTGAACACGACGTCGACCGCGTCCGCCGCGAGCCCCGCCTCCCGCAGCAGCGGAGCCAGCGGCGTACCGGTCCATTCGGCGGTGCCGACCGCCTCGGAGAGCCACGGCTGGCTGACCGGACGGGGCGTCAACAGGGCCCGGCCGTTGCCGGCGCACTCCAGGGTGACCCGCCGGGTGACCCTGGGCCGCTGCCGGAGGGCGGCGAGATCGAGGGTCAGCGGGTGGTCGACCCGGCCGTCGACGGTCAGCAGGTGCCGGCCCGCGTCCAGGTCCGGGATGTCGTAGTGGATGAGCAGATAGTGCAGGCCCACCGGGGTGACGTCGTAGCGGAGCGCCTCCAGCGGCAGCGCGTGGTTACGCGCGGCGAGGCCCAGTTCCTCGATGCTGATGCCCTCGTCGGGATCGGCCACCCGGGAAGGCCGGCTCACGTCGTCCACTGTGGTCATCGCCGCTCCTGAGGTCGATCCGGTGACGGACGGGAACCCGCCTCCGGCCGTCCAGCCTAGGCGAGCCGCCTGACCGGACATGGAGCCGGCCCAGGTCACGGCCGGGCGGGCAAGCCTCGACCGGGCCCGGGCACGCCTCGACCGCTGCCCGGTTCGTGCCCTCGATGGGGTAGCCGCGCCATCCGTCCCGTCGTCCCCGGTCGCCATGCGTCCGTCGCCTGCATCGCGCCGACCCGTCCGCCGTCGCCAACGAGCAGCGCTGGAAGGCGACGGTGAGCCGGCCGCGCTGCGGTGATCGGGCGGTCTCCCAGCCCTGCTGGGACCGTCGCCGGCGCCGGGCGTAGCAGATCATCGGGCTTTGCGGGGGTTTTCCACAGCCGGGGCAGTTGTGCACAGGACGCGGTCCGGAGCGTTGCTGGAACCACGCGGTGCCACGAGGCTGCACGACCATGACGAGGAGATGGCACGGCGGGGGACCGATGATCCTGCTACCGGTGTTGCTGCTGGCCCTGACACCTTCACCGGGGCGGTCCGACGCCACCTCGACCGGCAGGTCGGTCGGGAGTGCCACCGCGCCGACCGCCAGGCCGGGCCGGGACGGCGCCGCTCCGGTCTCGATCGCCGGCTCGGCCTGGGACCGGGTGGCCATGGTCTCGATCGCCGGCCCGGCCTCGGCCACGGTGACCACGGTCTCGACGCCGAGCCCGGCATGGGCGAGGTCGCGAATACCCACCTCCAGCGTGCCCCGATGGTCAGCGCCGGTGCCCGGACGATTCCGGTGGCCGCTCGACGGGGTGCCCCGGGTCGTCCGCCGGTTCGACCCGCCGCCGCAGCCGTGGGCGGCCGGGCACCGGGGCGTCGACCTGGCGGCCCCACCCGGTGCCACGGTGCGGGCGGCCGGGTCCGGAGTGGTGTTCTTCGCCGGGATGGTCGCCGGCCGTCCGCTGGTCAGCGTCGCCCATCCCAACGGACTGCGCACCACCTACGAGCCGGTGCGGTCCGGTCTGGCGGCCGGGGACGCGGTTCGGGCGGGAGATCCGCTCGGCGTGCTCCTGCCGGGCCACCCGGGCTGCGCGGCCGCCGGATCAGCCTGCCTGCACTGGGGTCTGCGCCGGGGCGACGACTACCTCGATCCGCTGCTGCTGCTGGGCCTCGGCCGGGTCCGTCTGCTACCGGTCCCGGTCCATCGCCACCGGCCTGGGTGAAGGTGCCGCTGCCCGCCGCTTGCGGGCGCGGTTGAGCCGTCGTGATCGCAGGGTGCCGCTGGACGCCTCCAGGGTGACGCGGACGCCGGCCGCGACCCTCGGCCGCGACCCTCCGGCCGGGGCCACCGGTCGGGCATCGTTCCCAGAAGCAGCGATGGCGCGGGTGCCGCCGAGCCGCTATCCGGTGACGCCATCCGGGCCGTCGGTCAGGAGAGCGAGGCGAGCAGCGCGGGTAGGCGCTCGGCGAGGCGGTCGTACTCGTCCGCCCGGTTGTAGATCTGGCCGGACAGTCGCAGCCAGCCTCGGTCGTGCCAGGGGTTGACGTTGACCTCCGTGCCGAGCTCGTCTCCGATCCGTTGCCGAAGCGCTATCGCGTCCGGAAAGGTGGTCGCGACGCCGGCCGGCAGGGGAAGGATCCGCATCGACACCGTCGGCCCGCCAGGGCCGATCAGGTCGGCCGGCGCGATCCCGAGAGCCGCGCCGACCACCCGCTGCCCGTACGCGGCCAGGTCCGCGTTGTGCGCCCGGACCCGGTCCAGGCCGAGCGTACGAAGGGTGAACACGCCCACCGGCGCGGCGAGCCAGGCGGTGTAGTCGAGTGTCCCCTGCCATTCGACCCGGTCGGGAAAGCCGGCCTCCTCCTGCCAAGAGACGGCCAACGGCTCGATCCGTGGCCGCCAGCGGGGCGCCACCACCAGCACGGCGCTGCCCCGCGGGGCGTACCCCCACTTGTGCAGGTTGCCGACCCAGAAATCGGCGCCGATGCTCTCCACCGGAGTCGGCAGCATCCCGGGGGCGTGCGCACCGTCGACCAGTACCGGAACGTTGCGCTCCCGGGCCACCGCGGCGATAGCCGCCGCCGGAAAGAGCCGGGCGGTGGCGGAGGTGAGCTGGTCGATGATGAGTAGCTTGGTACGGCCGGGCCGGATCTCGGCCCGGACGATCTCGACGACCTCCTCGTCGGTGGCGGTCAGTGGCACCGTCAGGGTGCGCCGGACGGCCCCGGTCCGGCGCGCCTCCCGATCGACGGCGAGGGCGACCGAGCCGTACCCGTGGTCGGTGTCGACCACCTCGTCGCCGGGCTCCAGCCCGAGCGACTGGAGCACGATGGCGGCCCCGATGGTGACGTTGCCGACCAGGGCCGTCCCGTCCGGATCGGCGCCGAGGAAGCCGGCCAGGTGTCGACGGGCGTGCGTGATCCGGTCGACGAGTCCGCGGTTGAAGAAGCGCATCGGGTTGGCCTCGGTCTCGTCGCGCAGCCGCTGCTGGGCGCGCTGCACGCCGATCGGTACCGCCCCGTACGAGCCGTGGTTGAGGTGGGCGACGCTGGGATCCAGCGAGAACAGCAGTCGGGCGCCGGGGATCGGCACGGGCGGCGGCGGCCCGGCGGTGCTCATTCGGTGATCGTAGCCCGGCGTCGATCGGGTACCGGTCGGGAACGTGTCATCGGGCGGCGGCCACTCGCCGACGGGCGGGAGGGCCGAGCTGGCGGATCCGGCCTCCCGGTTTGGGTCGTCGGCATCGGTCGCCATCGTCGTGACCCACTCCGGCGTCTCGGACCCCTGGCCGAGCGGCCGGACAGTCGGCACGGGCCGTCGGGCTCGGATGGTTGCGCCCTGGCTGGCGGGCCGGACAGGTCGGACCGGGTGCTTGGGCCCGGGTCGTCGGGCTGGGTTCGTCGGGCCCGGGTGGTCGCCCCGTCGCGCCGGGGAGTCAGGCCCGCGGATGTGCCTGGCGGTACGCCGCCCGCAGCCGTTCCACCGAAACGTGGGTGTAGATCTGTGTGCTCGACAGCGTGGCGTGCCCCAGAATCTCCTGCACCGTACGCAGGTCTGCGCCGCCCTCCAGCAGGTGGGTGGCGGCCGAGTGCCGCAGCCCGTGCGGGCTGATCCGGGGCAGCCCGGTCGCACGTGCGTAGGCGGCGACGATCCGGCGTACCACGGTGGGCTGGAGCCGCCCGCCGCGTACTCCGAGCAGCAGTGCGGCACCGCTGTCCGGCCCGGCCAGGCGGGGGCGGCCGGCCCGGAGCCAGTCGTCGATTGCCCGCTGCGCCGGCAGCCCGTAGGGCACCGTGCGTTCCTTGGCACCCTTGCCCAGAACCCGGACCACCCGACGGGCCGGGTCGACATCGCCGAGATCCAGACCGCACAGCTCGCTCACCCGGATGCCGGTGGCGTAGAGGAGTTCGAGCACCACCCGATCCCGCGACGCTTCCGGGGACGCGGCTTCGCCGGGCGCGTCCACCAGTTCGCTCGCCTGGTCGGCCCGGAGCACGGTCGGCAGTTCCCGGTGCGTTCGAGGACTGGCCAACTGGGCACCGACGTCGGCGTCCAGCAGTCCGGCCCGGTGCGCCCAGGCGGTGAAGGTACGGGCGGACGCGGCGCGGCGGGCCAGCGAGGCGCGGGCGGCCCCAAGGGTACGCAGCTTCGCCAGCCAACTCCGCAGCACGGTGATGTCCAGATCTCGGGGCCGGGCGCAGCCCATCCGGCCAGCATGGTCGAGCAGCGCGACCACATCCGCGACGTAGGCCCGGACGGTGTGCGTCGAGCGGTTCTCGACCGAGGCGAGATGCTGGGCGAAGTCGTCGACGCTCTCCCGGAGCGGCGGTGTCAGGGCCTCGTGCCGGGCGCGGGTACTGCGACGGGGCTGGCTCATCACCCGCGACGGTGGACCTCGGGCGTCGGCCACGTCAAGTCGGCTCGCCGCGAGGGCCCGCCGGAGCGCGGCTGGGCCGGGTCGCCGCCGGAGCGAGCACGTACCCCTCGTCGCGGCGGACCACCAGAGCCAGCTGTTCCAGCAGGGAGAGCTTGCGCAGGGCGGTACGCAGGTCGAGGCCGGTGCGCGCGGCGAGGACGTCCGGACCGAGCGGGCCCCGTCGGGGAACCGACTCCAGGATCAGCGCGGACTCGTCGTCGAGCGCATCCTGTGGCCGGTCGGGACCACGAACCGGCGGGGCGAGGTCGGCACCGATCCGTCCCACCTCCTCCAGTACGTGTGGCACGCCGGTGACCAGTCGCGCCTCGGGATATTCGCGGAGCAGTTCGTGCGCCCCGACCGACATGGCGGAGGTGACCGGCCCGGGCACCACCATCGACGGTCGCTTCATCGCGATGGCCCGGCGCAGCGTCTGGGTGGCACCGCTGCGGGCCGCCGCCTCGACCACCAGGGTGCCGGCGGTCGCGGCGGCGATCACCCGGTTGCGGATCAGGAACCGGGGCCGCAGCGGCTCCGCCCCGGGAGGCCATTCGCTGATCAGCAGACCGGCGTCGGAGATCCGGTCGAAGAGGGCCGTGTTGCCCATCGGATAGGGCCGGTCGACGCCGCAGGCGAGGATCGCGATGGTCAGGCCACCGGCGTTCAGGGCGCCCCGGTGCGCCGCCGCGTCGATGCCGAACGCGCCACCGGAGACGACGGTCCAGCCCCGCTCGGCCAGCCCGAAGGCGATCTCGGTGGCGACGTGCAGCCCGTACGGGGTGGCGGCCCGGGACCCGACCATCGCCACCGATCGTTGCAACGCCTCCCCGAGCGACCAGGCACCGCGTACCCAGAAGCAGAGCGGCGGTGCGGTCTCCTGGTCGACCCTGCGACCGGCACTCGGCAGGGTCAGCCGGTCGAGGCTGCGCAGCCGGGTCGGCCACTCCGGGTCGGTGGGAGTCACCACTCGCGCGCCGAGCCGCTCGGTCTGCTCGGCGGCGGCGAGCGCGACCTGCCAGGGGTCTCCAGCGGCCAGCCGGGACTCCACCGTTGCCCGCAGCCGGTGGTCCGGGACCTTTCCGGTGAGCAGCCGACGCAACGCACCGACCGCTCCGAACTGCCGCACCAGGCGGAACACCGCCCGGGTACCGGGCTCGAAGAGCCAGGTCAGAGCGATCCGTGCCAGTCGATCCTCGTCCATCGCCACCGGCTCGTCCAGGTCCGGAATCAGGTCCTCCGGAGTCGGATCGGTCGAGGGCTCGGTCTCCGGTCCGGGGGCGGGGTGTGGTGGTCGCCGCCCCGGATCGACCGGTAGTGCGGGATCGCGGCTCGGGGCGGCCGGATCGGGGCGTGCTGGTCTGGTCATGCGATGCTCCCGGTGCGAAGTTGGGTCGCTTCGTCCACGTCAGCGGCGTCGGGCCGCTGCCGACCGTCGAGGTCGGCGATGCTCCAGGCCACTCGGATCACCCGGTCGAAGCCACGGGCGGAAAGCGCGCCGCTGTCCAGCAGCCGGCGCAGCGCGTACGTGTCGCGAGCCGGCAAGCGCCACCGGGGATGGCGCAGTTGCGGCCCCGGCACCTCGGCGTTGACCCGCCAACCGCCGGCGGCCCATCGGGCAGCGGCGGCGGCGCGGGCCTTGCCGACCCGTTCGGCGACCACGGCGGACGGCTCGACGGTCTGCTCGGCGGCCATCAGTTCCGCCGCACGCAGCGGAGTCACCGTGACCTGTACGTCCAGCCGGTCCAGCAGCGGACCGGAGAGCCGGCCGAGGTAGCGGCGGCGGGCCAGCGGTGGGCATTCACACGAGATGTCGCCGGATGGCTTCGCACACGGGCACGGGTTCGCCGCCACCACCAGTTGCACCCGGGCGGGATATTCCGTGCCGCCCCGGGCTCGGGTCAGCACGATCCGGCCGCTCTCCAGGGGTTGGCGCAGCGCCTCCAGCGCGCCCCGGGCATATTCGGGGGCCTCGTCGAGAAAGAGCACCCCGCGATGGGCCAACGACACGGCGCCGGGCCGGGCCAGCCCGGATCCGCCGCCCACCAGCGAGGCGATCGTCGCCGTGTGGTGTGGGGCCTGGAACGGGGGTCGGCGCAGCAGTCGCCCGTCCGGCGGCAGCAGACCGGCGATCGAGTGCAACGCGGTCACTTCCAGGGCGGCCTCGTCGTCCAGCTCGGGCAGGATCGAGGGCAGGCGCTCGGCCAGCATGGTCTTGCCGGCCCCGGGTGGGCCGAACAGGGCCAGGTGGTGACCGCCGGCCGCCGCAACCTCCAGGGCACGTCGCCCGAGCCCCTGCCCGGCGACGTCGGCGAGATCCGGCCCGGGACGGAGTGGCACCGCCGGCGGGGGCGGCGGATCGAGCAGCGGCGCACCGTCCCGGATGAAGGCCACCAGCCGGTGCAGGGTGTCGACCGCCCGGACCCGTACCCCTGGTACGACCGACGCCTCGGCGGCGTTGTCCAGTGGTACGACCACCCGGGTGATGCCGGCCCGGGCCGCCGCCGCGACCATCGGCAGTACGCCCCGGACCGGTCGGACCGTCCCGTCGAGCCCCAGCTCGCCGAGGACGGCGACCCGGTCCAGCGGGGCGAGTGGCATCTCGCCCGAACCGCCGAGCAGCGCCGCCGCGATGGCGAGGTCGAACGCCGAGCCGTGCTTCGGCAGCGTCGCCGGCAGCAGGTTGACGGTGATCCGGCGGTTCGGCCAGCGCTGACCGGAGTTGACGATCGCGGCGCGTACCCGATCTCGGGCCTCGTTGAGCGCGGTGTCGGGCAGTCCGGACAGCACGACGGTCGGCAGGCCGGTGGCCAGGTCGGCCTCGACCTCGACGACGTGCCCGGTCACCCCGACCAGTCCGACGCAGAGCACCTTGGCGTAACTCATCGGTGGGGCCCGGGAAAGCTGTCTCGTGGCATCGGCATGCTCCCGACCGTGCCCGGAGCGGCGTCGGTGAGAGGGCCGGGCGCAGTGGCCTGTGGACAACCGAGGGCCCTGTGGATGCCCGGACGATCAAGCCGTGACTGTGCTATGTGCCCCGCCGGTGCCCCACCGACCTGCGCGCACGGTCACTCCGGCGCGGCCGGCCCGGCTCCTGTGCCGAGCGGACGCGCGAAGGCGGTCTCCCGTACGGCGGGGATGTGGGTGCGGCGGACCCGGTCGATCCGGAAGACCCGCCGGAGGACGCGCTGGAGTTGCACTTCGTCGTCCGCCGTCCGCGCCATCCTCAACGGAGCCCGCCGTCCCGACCGACCGGTCGACCGGCTCAGCTCCGGTCTTGTCCGGGCGTGGCCGCCCGGTCGAGGAGTTCGTGTAAGAGCGCGACCACCTCTTCCGGGGAGAACGCCATGGCCTGCTCGCCGACCGTGACCTCGAAGCCGCACCTCCTCGGGTCCGGCGCGGAGAGCAGCCACGGGAAGAGTTGGACGCCGTGCTCGGCGATCATCTCCGCACCGGCCCGATCGACGTCCTGTACCGACGCGGGGAGGTGGACGTGGAAGATCGGCGTCTGGGGCGGATCGGGCCAGGCCAGCGCCACACCGTCGGCGTTGATCGCGGCGGCGATCGCGATCGCGTGCTGCCGGAACGCCGGCATCCGGGGCAGCAGGTTGTCCAGGCCGGCGAGCCCGGTCAGCGCCAGCGGCCAGGCATCGTGGATGGCTCCGCCCAG
Organism: Plantactinospora sp. DSM 117369; assembly: GCF_053764795.1. Lineage (NCBI taxonomy): Bacteria > Bacillati > Actinomycetota > Actinomycetes > Micromonosporales > Micromonosporaceae > Plantactinospora > Plantactinospora sp. DSM 117369. The sequence goes on from NZ_CM132446.1 coordinate 1,949,270, forward strand.
CCGGCTCCGCCACACCGTCGCCTCGGCGATGGTCGTGGCGTCGGCGGCGAGGACGGCACCCCGGATGCCGAGCAGGGCCTTGTAGAGCGAGGTGTAGACGGTGTCGAACAGGCCGGCGATCTCCGCGAACGGCCGGCGGTAGTAGGTCTGCGCCTCCCAGATCCGGGCGCCGTCCAGATGGGCCGCGGCGCCGCGGGCCCGGACGGCCGCGACCTGCTCGCGCAGTTCGTCCCACTCGGGCAGTTGCCCACCGATGTCCCGTTGCGGCAGTTCCCAGACCACCGCGGCCAGCGGCTCCCCGATCGCCGCCAGGGCGGCGCCGGTCATCAGCCGGTGACGGTCCCCGACCGGGTGGAACCGCAGTCCGTGCACCACGTGGTAGCCCCGCTGCTCCCAGACGTCCAGGTGGCTCTGTGGATGTGCGGCGAACGCGCGCCGGCCGCGACGTTCGGCATGGATCCGCAGTGCCACCTGCTGCGCCATCGTGCCGGTCGGAAAGAAGAGCGCCGACTCCGTGCCGAACAGGTCGGCGATCCGCCGCTCCAGCCGAGCGACCGGGGCATCGGGCCCGGCCGGCGGGGTGTCGTCGTCGACCTGGTCGAGCAGCTGCCGCAGCACCGTTCGGGGCATCCGGTGGATCGGTGAGTGCAGGAACAGGGACCGACGGATCGACGGGGCGGGACCGGCGGACGGGTGGGGCTCGGGCGAGGGCATGGAACGAGTCTGATCTTGTTGCCAATCTCTTGCAACAAGAGTTGGTCGTACTCAGAACGCCGCACGCAGATGCTCGACACGGGCGGGGCCGCGGCGCGCCGGGTACACCTCGACGACGTCGAACCGGATCTCCTCCGGATGCGCCCCGCTGGTCCGCAACCACTCGGCGGCCAACTGGCGCAGCCGGCGCGACTTGCTGCCCACCACCGCCTGGGCCGGTGTGCCGAACGCGTCACCCCGACGGGTCTTGACCTCGCAGAACGCGAGGACGTCGCCTTCCCAGGCGATGATGTCGATCTCGCCGTGGGCACACCGCCAGTTACGGGCCACCACCCGCAGCCCCGCCTCGACCAGGTGCCGTACGGCACACCGTTCCCCGTACGCGCCGATCGCCTGTCTCGCCGCTGTCATGGCTGGACCCTGGCCCCGGCTGCCGACCGGGACAACCCTCGAAGCGTCCGGCTGTGGATATCGGGAGGTGCTGTGGACGGTCGGACGATCAAGCCCTTCGGCTGCTATGCGAGCCACTGCTGCTATCCGCGCCACTGCGGCCAAGGGCAGCCGCGAGGCCGGGTTCCTGGAGCGGGGCGAGATCCTCGGCGGGTCACCCGCACCTGCGGCGTGCCGCCGGCCGTCCGGCCGGGACGGCGACGGTGGGCCCGCCGACGCATCGGCCGAGGTCAGCAGCGAGCCAGTGGCGGGCACCCCGTCGACGAGCGACGGCGGTACGGCCGACTGGCGGGTACCCGGGCAGGTCACATACGGTGCGTGGCCGTGGAGCAGCAACGCGACTTCCCGGAAGAGCAGGCGTCCGGCTGGCGGGCCGACGACCGTGGCTACCCCGACCAGCGCTGGCACGGTGTCGGCGAGGACCGTTACCCCGGTACGGAGCAGCCGGCAGCGCCGACCCAGCGCGGTGATCCGGCACCGGACGGCCGGTACGGTCAGCCGTTCGACACCGGCACCGAGCGGTACGCCGATCCGACCCGGTACGGCGCACCGGAGCGTTCCGCCGGACCGGACCAGTACGCCACGCCGGATCCGCGCGGCGGGAACCCGCTCGACGGCGGCGGATTCCCCGGCTTCGGGCCGGCGGGCGCCCCCGATCCGGACCGGCCCTCGCTGGAGGTGCCGTTGCCGAGCTTCGGCGCCGCCCCAACCGGCACCGGGTCCGGGTATCCGCCCAGCCCGTGGGCGGCGGACCCGACCGGGCCGGCCGGCGCCGTCGACCTCACTGGTCGCCTTCAGTCACCGGACAGCACGAGCCGCCTCCCCGTCGGGACGGGGCAGGAAACCGTTGCCGGCCCCCACGACGAGGCCCGGGTCGCCGGACGGCACGATGTCGGCCCGCTCGCGCCGGACCAGGGCTGGGACGCAGGGCGGCACGGCGCCTCGCCGGCCGATCCGGGGCAGCCGCCCGCTGCGGCGACCGATCCGGGACGCCCGCCCATCACCACCGACCAGGGCCGGTCGCCGCTGACCGGGTACCCGATCGTCCAGCCCGGCCGTGGCGGCGACCCCGTCCCGGCGGGCGGTGGTGGTGCGGCCGTCCCGCCGGGCCGTGGCGGCGATCCCGTCTCGACGGGCGGTGGTGGTGAGGCAACCTCTCCGGGCCGGGACGGCGAGACCGGGCAGCCGGCGCGCGGCCCAGACCAGGGCGGCGTGCTGGACCAGCCGACCAACCTGGTGCCGCAGGTCGGTTCGCGGGCCGGTGCGGGTGGCGTACCGGTCGGTGCCGGCCCGTCGAGCCCGCACACCGAGGCGACCGACCGACCCGCGCAATACCGGCCGACCGCCCCGGGGGCGCCGGGACTGCCCGGTGGACTCGGCCAGCCGGCAGGCGACGGCGTGTACCGGACCCGCCGACCCGCTCTGGCCGTGGTCCTGGCACTGCTTGCGGTGATCTTCGAGGTGCCGGCGGTACGCCTGCTCCTCGACGGGGCGTTCGGCGGTCCGGTCCTGCCGTCGGCGGTGCTCGCCGGGACCTTCCTGGTGCTGGGATTGCCGATCTTCGCCGCCGGGCTGTACGGCCTCGTCACCAGCGCCGCCGCGCTGGCCGACCCGGCTCGGGCGTGGCTTCGCCCACCGACCGGCTATCTCAGCATCGGCCTCGTGCTCTTCGTCGCGGCGGCACTCGCCGCCGGCTGACCGGCCCATCCGCCGGACAGGGCCGCGGCCACGGCTGCCCGCCGGCCACGGCCGTGGCTGCCCGCCGGCCGCGGCTGCCCGGCGGCTCGGCGGCCTGGCTGACCGGCGGCCGGCTGACCGGCGGCCCGGGTGAGTGGACCAGGAAGCACCCCGAACCGGGCAGGGCCGGCGGGACGACCGGTCCGGAAGGTGACGTCCGGGCCGGCGGGAGCCCGAACGTCGCGAAACCGGGGCAACCGCCCGGGGTACCGGCGGGTCGGGTTGGCCGGATCTGCCGGTGAGCGGTGGTGGGTGGGGGTTTGTGTGCTTGGTGGGTGCGGCGGGGCGTACACTTGGCGATTGGCGACCGCCCCGTGCGGTCGACCTCGCGTGCCCTCTCCACGGTCCGTCCGTGGAGCGACGGCCCCCTGGTCCCGATTTCGATCGGGTCCGCCATGGCCGGCGATCAGGCGCCAGGACGCCAGGCCGCCGGCCCGGCGTGACAACCAGGGACAACTAAGGAGCACCCCACCATGGCCGTAGTGACCATGCGCCAGCTGTTGGAGAGCGGTGTCCACTTCGGGCACCAGACCCGGCGCTGGAACCCGAAGATGAAGCGCTTCATCTTCACCGAGCGTAACGGCATCTACATCATCGACCTGCGGCAGACCCTCGACTACATCGAGAAGGCGTACGAGTTCGTCCGCGGGACCGTCGCCGAGGGTGGCAGCATCCTCTTCGTGGGTACCAAGAAGCAGGCCCAGGAGGCGATTGCCGAGCAGGCGACCCGGGTCGGCCAGCCGTTCGTCAACCACCGCTGGCTGGGTGGCATGCTGACCAACTTCCAGACGGTCTACAAGCGGCTGCAGCGGATGAAGGAGCTGGAGGCGCTCGGCGACCTGTCGGGCACCGCGCAGGGCTACACCAAGAAGGAGACCCTGCAGCTCTCCCGCGAGAAGGACAAGCTGACCCGCACCCTCGGTGGCCTGCGGGACATGCAGAAGGTCCCGGCCGCGATCTGGGTGGTCGACACCAAGAAGGAGCACATCGCCGTCGATGAGGCCCGCAAGCTGGGCATCCCGGTGATCGCCGTGCTCGACACCAACTGCGACCCGGACGAGGTCGACTTCCCGATCCCGGGTAACGACGACGCGATCCGCTCCGCCGAGCTGCTGACCAAGGTCATCGCGGCGGCCGTCGGTGACGGTCTGATCGCCCGCTCGGGCAAGCGCCGGGGCACCGACGAGAAGCCCGAGCCGGGTGTGGTCGGCGCCGACGAGCCGCTCGCCGAGTGGGAGCGCGAGCTGATCGAGGACACCGAGAAGAAGGCGGCCGGCGAGGCGGAGCAGAAGGCCGGCGAGCCGGCGGGCGTCGCCGCCGAGTGACCCCTCCGTCGGGTTCCGCCGGCTGATCGTCGCAGCCGGCGGGCCCGACCCGGTACGAGGCACGGCGGATCCCGATCGGGGTAATCCGCAGAAGACCACGAATCAGCCGCGTTACACACCGAAGAGAGAGTCATGTCCAACTTCACCGCCGCGGACGTCAAGAAGCTCCGGGACCTCACCGGCGCCGGCATGATGGACTGCAAGAAGGCCCTCACCGAGGCCGAGGGCGACTTCGACAAGGCTGTCGAGGTCCTGCGCGTCAAGGGCGTCAAGGACGTCGGCAAGCGGGCCGGCCGGACGGCCGCCAACGGCCTGGTGGCGCACTCCGGCAAGGCGCTGCTCGAGCTCAACTGCGAAACGGACTTCGTCGCCAAGAACGCCGATTTCATCGCCTTCGCCCAGCTCCTGGTGGAGCACGGCGCGCAGGCCGGTGTCGCCGACGCGGAGGCGCTGCTCGGCAGCACGCTGCCGGACGGCCGGACCGTCGCAGACGCCGTACAGGAGCAGTCCGCCAAGATCGGCGAGAAGCTGGTGCTCAACCGCTTCGCCGCGGTGGACGGGACCGTCGCGGTCTACCTGCACCGCAAGGCGCAGGACCTGCCCCCGCAGGTCGGCGTGCTGGTGGAGTACGCCGGCAAGACCGACGAGGCGGGCGACGCCGACGCGCGCGGTGTCGCCATGCAGATCGCCGCGATGCGCCCGAAGTACCTGACCCGGGACGAGGTGCCGGCCGAAACCGTCGCCTCCGAGCGGCGCATCGCCGAGCAGACCGCCCGCGAGGAGGGCAAGCCCGAGGCCGCCCTGCCGAAGATCATCGAGGGTCGGGTCAACGCGTTCTTCAAGGACTACGTCCTGATCGAGCAGGCCTCGGTCGCCGACAACAAGAAGTCGGTCAAGCAGGTGCTGGCCGAGGCCGGTATCGAGGTGACCCGGTTCGTCCGGTTCGAGGTCGGCCAGGCCTGAGTCGTTACCGCAGGCCCGGATCGCCGTGACCGGGCCTGTGGCGGAGTCGGACGGACGGGAGGCCGCAGGTGTACGTGACGGACACCGCGGCCTCCTCGTCACGTAGGGTCAGCAGCGGCAGGTTGGCTGAACTGGGCGCCGGCGTACCGGCGTGGGAAAGGCGGGTCGGATGACGCAGGTTGTGAGTGACCGGACCCTGGCGGCGGACGATCCGACGGCACCGCCGCCCGGGCGGGCCCGCCGGGTGGTACTCAAGCTCTCCGGCGAGGTCTTCGGCGGTGGGGCGATCGGCGTCGACCCGGACGTCGTCCAGGCCATCGCCCGGCAGATCGCAACCGTGGTACGCCGGGGCGTGCAGGTCTCGGTGGTGGTCGGCGGCGGCAACTTCTTCCGTGGCGCGGAGCTGCAGAAGCGCGGCATGGACCGGGCCCGGGCCGACTACATGGGCATGCTCGGCACCGTGATGAACTGCCTCGCGCTCCAGGACTTCCTGGAGAAGGAGGAGATCGAGACCCGGGTGCAGAGCGCGATCACGATGGCCCAGGTGGCCGAGCCGTACATCCCGCTGCGGGCCATCCGGCACCTGGAGAAGGGCCGGGTGGTGATCTTCGGCGCGGGGGCCGGCATGCCGTACTTCTCCACCGACACCGTCGCCGCGCAGCGGGCCCTGGAGATCCGCGCCGACGTGGTGCTGATGAGCAAGAACGGGGTGGACGGCGTCTACACCGCCGATCCGCGTACCGACCCCGACGCCAGCAAGCTCGACAAGATCACCTTCTCCGAGGTGCTGCGTCGGGGTCTCCGGGTCGCCGACGCCGCCGCGTTCAGCCTCTGCGAGGAGAATGGCCTGCCGATGCTGGTGTTCGGCGCCGAGGGTGACGACACCATCATCCGGGCGGTCGCCGGCGAGCCGATCGGCACGTTGATCACGACGTGAGTCGGGCAGGAGCCCGGGCCGACGGGTGGGGGTCCGGGTGGAGTTTTCGGGAGCAGTAGCCAGCAGAGGGAGGCGAAGGAGCAGGTGATCGACGACACCCTCCTCGAGGCCGAGGAGAAGATGGAACGCGCGGTCGAGCACGCCAAGGAGGAGTTTGGCGCCATCCGCACCGGGCGGGCCACTCCGGCGATGTTCTCCAAGATCATTATTGACTACTACGGCAGTCCCACCCCGCTGACCCAGATGGCCTCCGTCGGGGTGCCCGAGCCGCGGATGGCGATTATCAAGCCGTACGACGCGTCGCAGTTGCAGGCCATGGAGAAGGCGATCCGCGACTCCGATCTCGGCGTCAACCCCAACAACGAGGGCAACCAGCTGCGTATCCTGCTGCCACAGATGACCGAGGAGCGGCGCCGGGACATGATCAAGGTGGCCCGGCACAAGGGCGAGGAAGCCAAGGTGGCGATCCGGAACATCCGCCGGCGTGGCAAGGAGGAACTCGACCGCATCGTCAAGGACGGCGAGGCGGGCGAGGACGAGGGCCGGCGTGCCGAGAAGGAACTGGACGACCTCACCCACAAGTACGTCTCCCACGTCGACGAGTTGGTGAAACACAAGGAAACCGAGTTGCTCGAGGTCTGATGTCCCACGTCGACCCCTACGGCGGTACCACGGAGCCGCGTGGCTGGCAGCGGCCGGAGCAACCACGCGGCCGGGAGTGGTCCCGTGGCCCGGGGCACCAGGACGGGCCGGCGGGCCGACAGTGGCCGGCCGGCGACGACGACGCGTGGGCTCGGGCGCGGCACGGCGTCGCCGCGCCCGACGCCTATTCGGCCCCGACGGACGCGTATCCGGTCAGCTCGGAGTCCCGTCCGGCGGCTCCGGAGGCGTATCCGAGCCCGCCGGACGGCTACCCGGCCGCGCCGGACGGCTACCCGAGCGCGGCGGAGAGGTATCCCGCCGTACCGCAGGGCTATCCGGGTGCGGCCGGCGGCTCGGACGCCGGCCGGTGGCCGGGTGGGGCGACCGGGCACCGCAACGGTCAGCTCGCCGAGGGCGTACCGGATCCGACGGCGGATTGGCGTTCTCCCGAGCCGGCCGGTGGGCCGACACGTCCCGAGGGCGGCGTGGCGGGGTACCGCGATCGGACCGACCACCTCGGCGGTGGCGCCCTGGCCGGCGCCGAGCCGGCGGTGGACGCTCCGACCAACCCGGTCGGCTGGCCACTGGTCGACCCGGACCCGCAACCGGACCCCGATCCGGCGCCGGCGACCCGGCCCGGCCGCGGCCGGCGTCGGGCGACCCGGTCGGGCAAGCCCGCCGGACAGTCCCGGGCCGGCCGGAACCTGCCGGCCGCGATCGGCGTCGGACTCGTGCTCGGCGCGGCGATCGTCGTGCCGCTCTTTCTGTTCCGCCCGGCGTTCCTGGTCGTGGTGGCGCTCGCGGTCAGCGTCGGCATCTGGGAGATGACCCGGGCGGTACGCCCCGCCGGGATGCGACCGCCGCTCGTGCCGCTGGTCGCCGGCGGGCTGCTGATGGTCGGGCTGGCCTGGTGGGCCGGTCCGGACGCGCTCAGCCTGGGGCTGCTGGTGACCGTGCTGGCCACCATGGTCTGGCGGCTCGGGGACGGGCCGGCGGGCTACCAACGGGACATGACCGCGGCCACCCTGATCGCGGTCTACGTGCCGTTCCTCGGCGGGTTCGCGGCGCTGCTCGCCGCCGAGCCGGCCGACGGCGACCTGCGGGTACTGGTCACCCTGGTCGCGGTGGTCCTCTCCGACACCGGCGGGTACGCGGCCGGAGTGGCCTTCGGCAAGCACCCGATGGCCCCCTCGGTGAGCCCGAAGAAGTCCTGGGAGGGCTTTGCCGGGTCGGTGCTGGCGGCTGCCGTGGGCAGCTCCCTGCTGCTGGCGTACCTGCTCGACGTGGAGTTCTGGTGGGGTGCCCTCTTCGGGGTCGCGGTCTCGGTCGCGGCCGTCCTCGGCGACCTCGCCGAATCCATGATCAAGAGGGACCTCAAGGTCAAGGACATGAGCAACCTGTTGCCGGGGCACGGTGGGCTGATGGACCGGCTGGACTCGATCCTCTTCGCGGTGCCCACCGCCTACCTGCTGCTGGCGATCTTCGTCCCGGCCGGCTGAGAGGTGAGATGAGCCTGCACATCCGCGAGCTGCGGGCCTGGTCACGGGTTCGGCACCGCCGGCCAGGTGCGTTGTCGCGCCGACGTGGGAGACTGGACGGGCCATGACGAGCCTGCCCTTGATCCAGATCGCGCCGGACGACCCGACCGGGTCTACGTCGCGTCGCGCGGCGATGCCGCCCCGACACCTCGCCGACCTCGACCTTCCCGGACGGAAGGCGGCCGTCACCGAGCTGGGGGAGCCCGCGTTCCGGGCCCGGCAGATCTCCACCCACTACTTCGGCCGGCTGGTCCGTGACCCGGCGCGGATGACCGACCTGCCCGCCGGCGCCCGGGACCGGATCGCGGCCGAGTTGCTGCCGAACCTGCTCACCCCGGTACGCGAGGTCGCCACCGACGACGGCGCGACCCGCAAGGCGTTGTGGCGACTACACGACGGATCTCTGGTGGAGAGCGTGCTGATGGGTTACCCGGACCGGGTCACCGTCTGCATCTCCAGCCAGGCCGGCTGCGGCATGGCCTGCCCGTTCTGCGCCACCGGTCAGGCCGGGCTGACCCGGAACCTCTCCACCGCCGAGATCGTGGACCAGGCCGTGTACCTCGCCGGGGTGGCCGCGTCCGGCGCGATCGCCGGTTCCCCGTCCCGGCTGTCCCACGTGGTCTTCATGGGCATGGGCGAGCCGCTGGCCAACTACGCCCGGGTGGTGGCCGCCGTCCGGCGGTTGACCGCGCCCGCCCCGGAGGGGCTCGGTCTCTCGCAGCGGCACATCACCGTCTCCACCGTCGGTCTGGTCCCCGCGATGCGCCGGCTGGCCGACGAGGGACTGTCGGTGACTCTTGCGTTGTCGCTGCATGCGCCCGATGATGAGCTGCGCGACGAACTGGTTCCGGTCAACCAGCGGTGGAAGGTTGCCGAGGTGCTGGACGCCGCATGGCACTACGCGGAGCGTACGGGGCGTCGCGTGTCCATTGAATACGCGATGATCAGGGATGTGAACGACCAGCCGTGGCGTGCCGACCTCCTCGGTCGGCTGCTGGCCGGTCGACTGACCCACGTGAACCTGATCCCGCTCAACCCGACTCCGGGGAGCCGCTGGGACGCGAGCCCGAAGCCGGTAGAGCGGGAGTTCGTCCGGCGGCTCCGCGCGGCCGGTGTCTCGACGACCGTTCGGGACACCCGGGGGCGCGAGATCGACGGGGCGTGCGGCCAGCTGGCCGCCGCGGCGGTGACGCAGTGAGCGACCGGGTCAACAGGCTTAGTAGTGCCGCTTGCGGCGCCGACGCGCGTGGCGGGGCGGCGGCGTGAGCGAGCGAAGCGAGCGAGCGAACCAGGAGACATAGTGGCGAGTCAGGGTCAGCGTTTCCGGCGCAAGGCGCTCCGGCGGGGCTACAAGGTCGATGAGGTCGACACGTTCCTGGATCGTGTCGAGGCCACGCTCGCCGGTGAGCCGCTGGGCGCGCCCGTCGCCTCCCAGGAGGTGCACGACGTCGTCTTCCGGGTGCGCTTCGGCGGGTACGACGAGTGGCAGGTGGACCTGCACCTCGACCGGGTGGAGCGGCAGATCGCCGAGCTGGAGGAGCGCGGCGGCGGTCGGGGCGGGGACCCGCGGCTCGCCGACCGGGGGATACCGGAGCGGATGGGTCCGCCGGACCGGATGGGTCCCCCCGACCGGATGGGTCCGCCGGACCGGATGGGCCCCCCCGACCGCATGGGTCCGCCGGACCGCATGGGTCCTCCCGACCGGATGGGGCCGCCGGACCGGATGGGGCCACCGATGCGCGACGACCGGGGTCTTCCGCCCGGCCAGCTTCCGCCTCGGCCGATGCCGGCCCAGGCCGGTCCGCCCAACGACCCCTACGGCCAGTACGACGAGCCGACCGGCACCTTCGGCGGCTTCGGCGGCCAGCGGGGCGGCTTCGAGCCGCAGCGCGAAGGGCGGGAGCCGCAGCGAAGTGGTTTCGATCCGCAGCAGCGCGGCGGTTTCGAGCCCCAGCGTGGCGGTTTCGAGCCCCAGCGCGGTGGTTTCGATCCGCAGCGGGGCGGGATGGAGCCACCGCAACGCGGGATGGAGCCACCGCAACGCGGCGGGTTCGAGCCGCAGCGGGGTGGTCCGCCCGAGCCGCAGCGGGGTGGCTTCGATCCGCAGCGGGGCGGGTTCGATCCGCAGCGCGGCCCGGGGGCACCACTTCCGCCGCGTACGCCGGGCGGCCCGGGCGCTCCGGGGGCGCCGCCCGGCGGGTTCGGGGCGAACGAGCGCTTCGACGGTTTCGACGCGGGGCGGCCGAGCCGGGCGGACATGACGGCCGAGATACGGATGCCGGAGCGGGACCTTCGTGGCTCGGGGCGTGGCATGGGCGACGCCCTGCCGCCGATGCCCGGGCCGGCCGGGCCGCCGATGGGGGGCCCGCCGGCGGGCGGTCCGCCGCTGATGGGCCCACCCGGTAGCGAGATGGCCCGGATCGACCACATCCGGCGCTCCTTCCAGGTACGCCGGTTCGGCAGCGGCTACGACCCGGACCAGGTCGACCGGTTGTTCGAGGGGATCCTCGGCAGCATGGCGGGGCGGGGTCCGATGCCGGTCAACCCTGCCGACCTCGACACCACCCGGTTCGGACTGGTCCCTGGCGGCTACTTCGAGGCCGAGGTCGACGCCGCGCTCAAGGAGGTCAAGGACCTGCTGCTCGGCCAGTGACACGAATCCGGCCGCTGTCACACACCCGGCCCGGTCGCGCATCCGGCCCCGCCCCGGGGCCGGATGAACCGCAGCCGGCGCCGATCAGCGCCGGCCGCCACCCCGCCCAGGTCGAGGACGGGTCTGTCGAGCCTGCTGGGCAGGTCTCCCCGGCGTCGCCGTCGAGGGACAGGAACGCCGGCGGTGCTGAGGACCGCCGACGGTCGAGGGTCGGGAACGCCGAGGGTCGAGGGTCAGGAACGCAGGCCGTTGCGGCGCAGGATCGCGTCGCCGACGACGGCGAGGACCAGGGCGGCGGCGATCGAACCGAGCCAGATCTTCGCGATGCCGCTGACCTCGTTGTTGTTGAACATCATCAACACCAGCGCCGCCGCAGAGAGGATCGCGCCGATCTGGCCCGCCTTGCGGTGCCCCGGCTTGCGTTGGTCGGGTGACGTCACCGGCTCGCTTCCAGCCACTTTCCGGTCCTTTCCTCACGATCGGATGCTGGTAAGTCTGGCATGTGCCGCCCGGCGTACGGCGCACGGGCCGGACCTTCCGCCGCAGCCGGCTCTGCCCGGTACAGCGCCTCGGCACGGCCCGGCGCCGCGCTCAACGCTCCGTCCTCGGCAGGGCTCCGGCGCGATCGGGTGGCGCAACCGGCCGTCCCGGGTCGGCCGGTACGGGGCCTCCGGTAGCGTTTGGGCGTACACCTGTGATCGCCTGTGGCGAGGGACGAGATAGGGGGACCGTGCGGTGCGGTTGACCGGTACGGGACACGCGAGCATGCGGATCGACACCGGTGCGGGCAGCATTCTGTGCGACCCGTGGGTCAACCCGGCCTACTTCGCCTCATGGTTCCCTTTCCCGGACAATTCACAGCTCGACTGGGAGAGCCTCGGCGACGTCGACTACCTCTACGTCTCGCACCTGCACCGGGACCACTTCGACGCGGCGCACCTCACGCGCTTCGTCTCCAAGAAGGCGACCGTCCTGCTGCCCGAGTACCCCACCTCTGAGCTGGAGGACGAGCTGCGGGAACTCGGCTTCACCAGCTTCCTGAAGACGAAGAGCGAGGAGGTCGTCGAGCTGGACGGCGGCCTCAAGGTGATGATCCAGGCGCTGACCAGCCCCACCGACGGCCCGATCGGCGACTCCTCGCTCTGGGTGGAGTACGACGGGGTGCGGCTGCTGAACCAGAACGACGCCCGCCCGACCGACCTCGGCGTCTTCGCCGAGTTGGGGCACGTGCACGCGCACCTGCTCCAGTTCTCCGGCGCGATCTGGTATCCGATGGTCTACGAGCTGCCCAGCGCGGCGAAGACCGCGTTCGGCAAGCAGAAGCGGGACCGGCAGATGGACCGGACCATCCGCTACATCGACGACCTCAAGGCGTCCTGGGTGTTCCCGATCGCCGGCCCGCCGTGCTTCCTCGACGACGAGCTGTGGCAGTTCAACGACATCCACGGCGACGAGGGAAACATCTTCCCCGACCAGCAGGTCTTCCTCGACCACTACACCGGGCTCGGCTACGACAACGGGGTGATCCTGCTCCCCGGCAGCGTCTCCGAGATCGGCACGGACACCGTGCACACCACCCACCCGGTGCCGGACGTGCGGGAGTTCTTCGCGCGCAAGGAGGAGCACCTGCGGGAGTACCAGGAGCGCTCCCGGCCGGTGATCGAGGCGGCGAAGGCGTCCTGGCGGCACCCGGAGATCGACGTACTGGCCGAGATGAAGCGCCGGATCGAGCCGCTGCTGGACGAGTCGATCTATCTCGCCAAGGGGGTCGGCGGGCCGGTCCGGTTCGACCTGGTCGGCTACGACGGCGAGTCGGTCGAATCCATCCTGGTGGACTTCCCGGGCAAGGAGGTCCGGCCGTACGCGGACGAGAAGGTCCGCTACCGGTTCCGTACCGAGCGGGCGCTGGTCGAGCACCTGCTGCACATCGAAGAGGTGGACTGGGTCAACTCGCTCTTCCTCTCCTGCCGGTTCTCGGCGGCGCGGATCGGCCAGTACAACGAGTTCGTCTACGCCTTCTTCAAGTGCCTCTCCGAGGAGCGCCTCCAGTACGCCGAGGGCTGGTACGACGAGCACGAGCGGGCCACCGACGCCGAGGACATCACCCTCGGCGACTGGGTGGTGCAGCGGCGCTGCCCGCACCTGAAGGCGGACCTGACCCGGTTCGGCATCGTCGAGGACAACCAGCTCACCTGCCAGTTGCACGGCTGGCGGTTCGACCTGGCCAGCGGGCGCTGCCTGACCAGCGTCGGGCACTCGATCCGGGCGCACCGGGTCGACGAGACCCCGGCGACCGCGACCGCCGCCGAGTCCGAGAGCGCGGGCTGAGCCCCACCGCCACCCTGGGACGGCGGAGCCCGCCGGCCCGAGGCGGGACCGGAGCCGGCGGAGCTGCCGGCCCGAGGTGGAGCCGGGACGGTGGCCGAGCCGGAACTCAGGCGGCCGAGCCGGAACTCAGGCGGCCGGGCCGAACCGACCGAGGTCGGTGAGGATGCGGCGAGCCGCGTTGTGCCCGGCCGCGCCGATCACACTGCCGGCGGGGTGGCACCCGGCACCGCCGGCGTAGAGTCCGTCGATCCCGGTGGCGTACGGCATCCGGTCGGTGAACGAGACGGTGTTGTCGACGTGGTGGATGTGCCCGCCGGTGATGCCGAAGTGCGCCTCGATGCCGGGTGGGGTCAGCGGCACGGCGTCGGCGACCAGCCCGGTGGTGCCGGGGGCGTACCGGTCGCAGATCTCCAGCAGCCGGGCCACGTATCCGGGCAGCAGCTCGTCCCAGGAGCCGCCGGTCGGGGCGTACGGGACGGACTGCACGAAGAGCGCCGACGAGTGGTGCCCGGCCGGGTCTTTCAGCGACGGGTCGACGGTGGTGTGCAGGTACCACTCGATGGTCGGCTCGTCCGGCAGCCGCCCGGCCCGCACGTCCGCCCACATGCCGCGCAGCGCCGCCATCGGCGAGTCGCCGGCCGAGCCGGGCAGTAGCGCCGCGGAGCCGGGCAGCAGGTGGATGGTGGCGCCGAACGGGCTCGGCGCCCCCTCGGGCAGGCAGGAGAAGTCCGGCAGCCCGGCGAGCGCCAGGTTGACCTTGAGGGTGGTGCCGGTGCGCCGGACCGCCGCCATCCGTTCGGTGAGCGCGGCCGGCAGCGCGCCGTCGGGCACCAGCTCCATCAGCCGGTACGGGTCACCGGCGCCGAGCACCACCCCGGCGCTGACGCTCCGCCCGTCGTCGAGTACGACTCCGCTGGCCGCGCCGCCGTCCATGGTGATCGCGGCGACCGGGGTACCGCTGAAGAGCCTCGCCCCGGCGGCCCGGGCGGCGTCGGCGAAGGTGCGGCTGACCGTACCCATCCCACCGGCCACGATCATCCAGGTGCCGCCCGCCCCGGGCAGCCGGCACATGTTGTGGGCCAGGAAGTTGTAGCCGGTACCCGGGTCGTCCGGCCCGGCGTTCAGCCCGGAGACGCCGTCGGTGACCGCGTACATCGAGACCAGCAGCTCGGAGCGGAAGTCGAACCGGGCGAGGTAGTCGGCAACCGAGCCGCGTACCAGGTCGACGAAGACCTGGCGCAGCGCGGGCCGGATGTAGCGGTCGGCGGTCTCCGGCACGGGCAGCGGCTCGGCCAGCCAGGCCGGCGCCAGGTCGTCGCGGAGCGCGGCGAGTTCGGCCTGCATCGCGTCGTCGGCCGCCACGTCGGCCCGGGAGAAGAACCGTTCCATCTGCTGCCGGGTCGTCTCCCGGTCGGCCCCGAAGAGCAGGTACGGCGAGCCGGGCCCGCCCGGGGTGGGCAGGAAGTAGTGCGGGTCCCGGCGCAGCACCGGCAGCTTCACGTCGAGCAGCCGGATCAGCTCCGGCGGCATCAGGCCGAGCAGGTACGAGCCGGTGGAGTGCCGTAGCTGCGGCACCTTGGGGAACGGGTTCTCGGTGCGGGCGGCCCCGCCGAGCGTGTCGGCGGCCTCCAGCACCACCACGTCGAGGCCGGCCCGGGCCAGCAGGATCGCGGAAACCAGGCCGTTGTGGCCGGCGCCGACGATCACGACGTCGGCGCGGGAGGGTAGCTCGGCGGTCATGCTCGGGAAGCCTAGTTCGGTTGGGCCGCCCCGGTGCGAGCTTGGCCGTTGCCGGTGCGCGGCTACCGGCGTCGTGTCGGATGGGCATGTCCGGCCTGTTCAGCGAGCTGGCACAACGTCTTGACCTCGCGATCGGCGAGCAGGCCGGACACGAACCCGGTCGCGGTGCGGTGCGGCTCGACCCGCTCGAACCTGCATGCGGAACGTGGCGAGTACCTTGTCCACGGCACTATGCCATCCGGCAGCGTCTACGCTGTGATCGAGAAAGGCGGATCGTGATCGTTACATGTTGCCGGGCGCTGACCCCATTCCTGTCCGGGGTCGGCCGATGAGCACAGTCGCGTTCCTCAACATCGCCATGCATGGGCACATCAACCCGACGCTGCCGGTCGTGGCCGAGCTTGTTCGTCGGGGCCACTCCGTCACCTACCACACGACGCCTGCCTACGCCGAGGAGATCGCGGCTACCGGCGCCCGAGTGCTCCTCTACTCCGGGGATGACCAGCCGCTCTCCGGCCCGCCGACGCCGGTCACGGTGATGGAGCAGCTTGCCCGCACCGCCGTACGCGTGCTACCCGCCGTACTCACCGATCTGCGCGGCGCCCGGCCCGACCTGATCGTGCACGACTCCCTCTGCCTGTGGGGGCCGGTGGCAGCCCGGGAACTCGGCGTGCCGGCAGCGTCGTCGTTCACCACGTTCGCGTTCAATCGGCACGTGCCCAGCCCCACCCACGGCTCCTGGGAGCTGCTCGCCGCGGCGGCGGCCCTGCCCCGGCACGCCGGGGGGTACCTGAAGTCGCGCTGGGAGCTGCGCCGCCGGTACGACACGCGCGAGGTGCCCCTGGTCGACCTGGCGAACATCCGTCAGCCGCTCAACCTGGTCTACACCTCGCGAGCGTTCCACCCCGAGGTCGACAGTTTCGACTACTCCTACCGGTTCGTCGGACCGAGCATCGGTGCCCGCCCAGTTGACTCGTCGTTTCCGGTCGAGCGGCTGCCGGACCCGGTGCTCTACGCCTCGCTCGGCACGGTGTTCGGTGCCGACCGGCGGCTGCTGCGCAGCTTTGCCGACGCGCTCGCCCCGCTGGGTGGCACCGTGATCGTCTCCACCGGACCCACCGATCCCGCCGCGCTCGGCCCGCTGCCGGCCAACGTGATCGCCCACCGCTCCGTACCGCAGCCGGAGGTGCTGTCCCGCGCAGCGCTGTTCATCACCCACGGCGGGGTGAACAGCGTCAACGAGGCCCTGTACGCGGGCGTCCCGATGCTGGTGGTCCCGCAGGGCGCTGACCAGTCGTTGGTGGCCTCCCGCATCGTCGAACTCGGTGCCGGCCTCGCGATCCGCACCGAGGACGTCAACGTGGAGGTCGTGCGCGCCCTCGCCCAACGTGTGCTCGGCGAGCCCCGATTCCGGGCCGCCGCGAGCACCCTGCAGGTCGCCCAGCGTCAGGCAGGCGGCTATTCGCGCGCCGCCGACGAACTCGAGCGCTATCTGCGGCAGACCGGCCCGTTGACCGAGCCGGACTCTGCCGATCTGCCACCGCGGGGCTGACCGATGTCCACTGTCGTTATCATCCTGCTGCTGTTCGCCGGGCTGTCCGAGGCCGTCGGGCGTCTCCTGCCCGTGGTGGCACGCCTGTCTGGTGTGTCGCACACCAGGGTGGTGGGGATGGTGCTGGGCGGCGCCGTGGTCGACGGCGCGGTATTCGCGCTCTGGCCACTGTCCGCCTGGACCCTCGCCGAACTGGTGCTGCCCACCTCACCGGGCGACGAGGCTGCGCTGGTCTGGACACCAGGCCTGGCCGCCCCGCTGTTGCTTGCCGCAATCCTCGCGTTCCCGCTGCTCGGGCCGCTACTGCACCTGCTCCTCATGGTGGGAGTGGGGGCCGGCCTCGCCACCGAGCTCGCCTCGGTGACCGGGATCGGCTGGTGGGATGCCGCCGGCTGCGTAGCCGTCGCGGGAATCGCGCTCGGCGTCGCCGTCGAGGGTATTCGCCGCCTGGTCGTGAGGCTCAACACGCCAAGAACACCGGAGCCGCTCGCATGATGGAGTTTGCGCTTCTGCTGCTGCTCGGTGGGGTCGGACCGGTCCTGATCGCCGAAGCTCTGCTCGCCCGCTACGAGGTGCTGGTCTATGCAGCAGGCTGGCGGACCCCCACGATCGTACGCCCCAAGGGCTTGCCCCCGGCCCGAGGCGCGGACGCGGACCGCCCCCCGGACGCCTACCTGGTCTATCTGGACGGTATCGGGAAACGCCGCTTCCACGACACCCGCGACGGCGGCCGACTGGTCAAGTCCCTGATCGCCGGAGCGCCGGAGCTCAGGGTGCTGGGCCAGGTGCAGCCGTACTCCCCGCTGGCCCTTCCGCTCGCCGACCGGCCGGTGTGGAAATGGCTGCGCCGCCACATCGGTCTGGTGCTGTTCCTGCACAACGTGATGCAGACCTTCGTCGCCGCCGACCGCCGGTACCGACCCCTGTACAACCGCGCCGTCGGCTCGCAGATCGCCACTCAGCTCCGGTACGCCGGTTACCAGCCTGACAGTGGTATCCCGGTGGTTATGCTCAGTTACAGCGGCGGCGCCCAGGTCGCCACCGGCGCGGTGGAGGAACTGTGGTCCCAACTGCGCTCCCCGCTCTGGCTGATCACTCTCGGCGGGTTCCACAACGGCGCCAACGACATCAGCCACGCCCAGCACCTCGACCGGCTCACGAGTACCGGCGACCGGATTGAGCGAGTCGGCACCTGGATGTTCCCGCAGCGGTGGCGACTGTTCCGCTGGAGCGGATGGAACCGGGCTCACCGGGATGGCAAGATCACGGTGCACCGGCTCGACCCGGCCACCCACGTCGGTCCGCGCAGCTACATCAGCCCGAAGGCCCGGCTACCCGATGGTCGCAGTCACCTCGACCGGACCGCCGACACCGTGATCGCGCTGATCCGGGACCGCCTCAGCGCGACCGCGGAATCCGACGGTCCAGTGCCTTGAACGACTTGACCAGTGCACCTCAGGTACGGCAGTCGGTCATGCCGTTGGCTCGCGGGTGGGCGCGCCAACCCGATTGAGGTGCTCGTGGCGCGGGATCAGGGCGCGATGCCGCGCGGCCGGATGCGCCGTCTGGATCTGGAACCAGTCGACCGGCGGTGCTTGCCGGGCTGTCGAAGCACATAATCGTTTGCGGGCCCGGCACGAGCCTGTTGCCTAATTTCGGGGCGTGCGGGCGTCTTGGCGTGCGTCCTGGGTGTTCCGCGCCCGGTGCGCGCGGTCGGGGCAGCTGCGGTTTGGTTGCTGTGCGGCCTTTTCTGGTAGCGGCCGACGGGGGAGGCGAGACGATGTTCGCGTGGTGGGGTAGGGCGGTGGTCCGACTCCGCTGGGCGGTGCTCGCCGCCGGACTGGTGTTGGTCGCGGTCGGCGCCACCTGGGGGACCGGGGTGTTCGGCTCGCTGACCGGCGGGGGTTTCGAGGATCCGGGCAGCGAGTCGGTCCGCACCCACGAGCGGATCACCGCCGAACTCGGCAACCAGAGCGTGGACCTGCTCGTCCTCTATTCCAGCCCGGACAGCACCGTCGAGCAGCCCGCCTTCCGCGACCCGGTCACCGCCACCCTGGACCGGCTCCGCCAGCACCCCGAGGTGGCCAGCGTGACGAGCTGGTACGAGACACAGGCTCCGGCCCTGCTCTCGACCGACCGGCACGCCACATACGCGGCGGTGCGGCTGCGGGCGACCGACCCCGACGAGCAGGCCGAGGCGTACCGGGAACTGCGGCCGGCCCTGGACACGCCCGGGGTCCGCACCGAGGCCGGCGGCACGGTGGCCTTCCTCGACGAGGCGAACGAGCAGAGCAAGGAGGACATCACCCGGGCCGAGATGCTCTCAGCGCCGGTCCTGCTGGTGCTGCTCATCCTGATCTTCCGTGGACTGATCGCCGCCGCGACGCCACTGCTGGTCGGCGGGCTGGCTATCCTCGGCGGCTTCGTCGCGGTACGCCTGATCGGCACGGTCACCGAGGTCTCCGTCTTCGCCATCAACATCATCACGCTGATCGGCCTCGGCATGGCCGTCGACTACGCCCTCTTCGTCGTCAGCCGGTTCCGCGAGGAACTTGCCGCCGGCCGGTCCAGTACCGAGGCCATCCGGCGCACCATGAGCACCGCCGGCCGGACCGTACTGGTCTCCGGGCTCACCATCGCGACCGCGCTGGCCAGTCTGCTGATCTTCCCGCAGTCGTTCCTGCGCTCGATGGGACTGGGCGGGATCGCCGCCGTCCTGGTCGCCATGCTTGCCGCGCTGACCGTACTGCCGGCCCTGCTGGCGGTGCTCGGGACCCGGATCAACGCCCTGGCCGTACGCCTGCCGTGGCAGCGCCGGCTGGACAGTGCCGCAACGGCGGGGATCGGCGGCTCCGGTGCCTGGGCCTGGCTGGCCCACAGCGTGATGCGGCGACCGGTGCTCTACCTGCTGGGCGTGCTCGCGGTGCTGGCCGTGCTGGCCGCCCCCTCGCTGCGGATGGAGGCCGGCGGCTTCGACGAGCGGGTACTCCCGGCCGACGCGGTGCCCCGGATGGTGGCCGAGCGGATCGAGTCGGACTTCCCCGGCGGCAGCGTCGGCCCGGTCGAGGTACTCCTCTCCGGCGCTCCCGCCGCCGACGCACAGCGGTTCGCCGACACGCTCCGACAACTTCCCGGAGTGACCGGTGTGCAGCCGACCGCGAACCGGGGCGACTCCACGCTCTTCTCGGTGACCTATCCGGGCGAGCCGACCGGCCCGGTGGCCGAGCGGGTGGTCCGGCTGATCCGGGACCTGCCGGCACCGGCCGGCGCGGAGGTGCTCGTCGGCGGGCGGCCCGCCTTCGACGTGGACCTGCTGGACAGCCTCACGGCGCGACTGCCGTTGATGGCCCTGATCATGGCGTCGGCAACGCTGGTGCTGCTCTTCCTCGCCTTCGGGTCGGTGCTGCTGCCGATCAAGGCGGTGCTGATGAACCTGGTCTCGATCGGCGCGTCGTTCGGCGTGGTGGTCTGGATCTTCCAGGATGGACACCTCGCGGACTGGCTCGACTTCACCCCGACCGGCTTCATCGAACCGAGCAATCCGATCCTGATGCTGGCGGTCCTCTTCGGACTCGCCACCGACTACGAGATCTTCCTGCTCTCCCGGGTACGCGAGGAGTGGGACGCCACCGGCGACAACACCGCCTCGGTGACCGCCGGCCTCCAGCACACCGGGCGGATCATCACCGCCGCCGCACTGCTGCTGATCGTGGTGGTCGCCGGGTTCGCCACCGGCGGCGTGGTCTTCGTCAAGCTGATCGGGATCGGGATGATCGTGGCGATCGTCGTCGACGCCACGCTGGTGCGGGCGCTGCTGGTGCCGGCCACGATGCGGCTGCTCGGCCGGTGGAACTGGTGGGCGCCGGGCCCGCTGGCCAAGGTCTACCGCCGGTACGGCGTCCGCGAGTCGGCGGCCGACCTCGCCGGTCGCTACGACGGTTGAACTGGGCTCCACCGAGACGGCCTTAACCCGTCCCCTAAAGTCTGACTTGTCGGGCGCCTCGACCGAAGCCTGACCGGGCCACGCCGCGCCACGCCGCGCCGTAAATGGCTGTTCAACTGGGTGCCGGTTGACTAGCATCCGGCCGCGTGACGATCTACGAGACCGAGCGGCTGGTGGTCCGCGATTGGACGCTGGAGCCCGACGACCTGGCCCGGGTCTACGACACGTACTCCCGGCCCGAGGTGGTCCGGTTCCTCAACGCGCCCACGCTGCCGCTCCGCGAGCCGGCCGGGGCCGCCGAGACGGTACGCCGCTGGCATGCCCGCAACGCCGGGTTCGGCGCCGGGTACGGCATCTGGGCGATGCAGCGCCGGGATGACGGCCGGGTGGTCGGCACGATACTGCTGAAGCCGATGCCCGGACGCGACGAGGGAAAGCTGACCGACGATATCGAGGTCGGCTGGCACCTGCACCCCGACTCCTGGGGGCACGGCTACGCCACCGAGGCGGCCCGGGGCGCGGTCGAGCGTGCCTTCGCCGCCGGGGTGCCGGAGATCTACGCCGTGGTGGCGCCTGGCAACGAGGCGTCGATGGCGGTCGCCCGTCGGCTCGGTATGGCCCCGATCGGCCGGCGTACCGACTGGTATGGCGGCGAGGAACTGGAGACCTTCCGACTCAGCCGCCCGTGAGCGGTCCCGGGCAGGCCCTGATCAGCGCGAGAGGCAACCGAGGTCAGCTTCGGCGCGGCCGGACCTAGCCGAGGAACCGGGCGAACAGGGCCGCCGGGTCGGGGCCGGGGGGTGGGTTGAGCCGGTACAGGTCGGCGGTGGCGGCGAAGAACGCCGCACCCAGGTACACGTGCAGCCCGACCCGGTCCTCGCGGTAGTCCGTCGAAACGCGTGGGCGGCAGGTTCGCGCCGATCCGAGGCCCCGCCGGGTACGTCCGCAGCCCCGCCGGGTGCGGCGGAACCGGCGGGTACGGCGGAACCGGCGGTGCTGGGTTGAACCCGGACTGTTGCAGACCGAGGCGTACGCGCGGGCGCTGCTGGCCAGCGGCGGGCTGCTCACCGCCGAGCAGGTGGAGGAGCAGGTGGCGACGCTGCTGGCCCGGCAGGAGATCCTGACCCGACCCGATCCGCCGATGTTCACCGCCGTGATGGACGAACGGGCAGCTCAGTCGATGCCGGCCTGGGCCTTGCTGCACGCGGTGTCGGCCTGGCGCAGTGCCGTGCTCAGCCTGCTCTCGTTCCGGTCGCGGGCAGCGTCGAACATGTCCTGCGCCCGCCGCATGCACGGCAGCAGGACGTCGCGTTCCTTGGTGACGTCGGACAGGTTGTCCTTCGTGGTGGTCAGTTCGGTGGTGAGGTCGCTGACCTTCTTCTCGGTCTCGGCGATCTTCGCGTCCCGCTGCGTTACGGTGTCGCGCTGCTCCTGAAGTTGGGTGTTGAGGTCGGATCTGGTCTCGCGTAGCTCACCGCGCTCGTTGAAGTACAGGCCGAAACCGACACCGCCGAGGACGAGGAGCGCGACCGACAGGATCGCGAGGAGCAGCGTGGCACGCCCCCTGAACACGGGCGGCGGCCCCGACGCGTACGACGGCGCCTGGGCCTCGGCGGCTGCCACACCCGGCGCATACGGCATACCCGGGGTATGCGGCGTGCCGGGCGCATACGGCGTGCCCGGGGCATACGCCTGCTGCGCGGGGAAGGCCTGCGTCGCCGGTTCGGAGGTGGGTGGTGCGGAGGTCGGCGGGGCCGCCGCAGGCGACACCGACGGCGCCGGAGGGACCGGCTGCGTGGGCGCCTGAGGGTAGCCGCCGGCCGGGTAGGGCTGGTGGGGCTGGTGCGGCTGGTGGGGTGCGGCTGGCGGACGGTACTGGGTGTCCTCCGGCCCGTACGACGGGTACGACATGGGTTCCTCCGCGGTGTTGATCAGCAGACGTGAAAGGTCGCGCAGGCGGTCTGGATCGGCACGGCGAGCCCGATGCCCTCCGCGTCACGGGCCTTCGCGTCGGCGATCCCGACGACCTCCCTGTGCGTGTTGACGACCGGCCCGCCGGAGCTGCCGGGATTGACCGGCGCATCGAACTGGATCATCGACCCGGGTCCGTCGGTACGCTCACGCACCGCGCTGACCACGCCGGTCGTGACGGTCTGGGAAAGGCCGAGCGGCGTGCCGACGACCAGGACGTTCTCGCCGGGATCGGGGTCCTCGGCGGCAGGCGGCAGTCCGGTGAACACGGCGTCGACCCTCAACAGGGCGATGTCCTGCGACTGGTCCACGTCCGCGATCTGGGCGGTGTACCGCTTGCCGTCACGCTCGAGCTTCACCGACCTGCCGTTGCGCGACCAGACCGGCTCGATCACGTGAAAGGCGGTCAACACGTTGGTGCGCCCGGTCGTAGTGGCCTTTCCGACGGCGAACGCACTGCCGGTGAAGTCGTCCGCGATCACCTGGAAGACGCTGGGCAGCACGGCGGCTGCGACCCGCTGCGGATCGAAGGCCTGCTCGTTCTGCTTCTCGACCGAGGAGAGCCGGCCGTCCAGACTGTCCAGTCGCTGGTCGGTCCCGTCCGCGGCGGCCTCCGCGTCACGTTGTGCCCGGGTCACGTCGCCGCGCAACTGATCGATCTGTACCGCCTGCACGACGACGATCACCGCGAGCCCGATCAGGACGGCTGTGGCTGCCAGCGCGGCGGCCCAGCGCAGCCCGGTCGCCCAACGCAACGGCTTCGACGGCCGGGGCGAAGCCGGAGTGGCCGGGTACGGCACCCCTCCCGTCATGGCACCCCCCAACTACACGCTGTCCTACCTGCGTCATTGAGCGTATCGATCGTGTGGGGTGGGTAGTGGTGGTCGTTCGACCACCAGCGGCACCCGGAATGTGACAGCGCGGCGATACCATGAGCGTCGTGCCGGGCCCGGTGGAACAGAGGCTCCTCCGTCAGGGACTGATCTACGCACTCGGGCTCCGCGTCGTCGTGATCGGTCTGTCCAGTTCGGCCTACCTCGCGCTCGCTCCGGTGCCCGACCGGGCGGTGGCCGTGACCGTGGTGGCCGCCTTCAACGGCTGGAGCCTCTGCTACGCCGCCGCCCTGGTGCGGGGCTCCCGGTCGGTCCGCCGCTGGCTGCCGCTCGCCGACGTCGCGGCGGTCTGCGCCGCCTGCCTGACGCAGCCCTGGACCGTCACCTCGGACCCGCGCGGGGGCGGAACGTGGATCTTCGTCGCCCTGAACCTGGTGGTCGTCACCTACCCCTGGCAGCTCGACTGGCGGCTGCTCGCCGGGGCCACGCTCACCATCGTGACCGCCTACTACGTTGGCGCGACGCTGGCCGATCCGGGCGGCTGGCTCGTCGACCCGTCGATCGGGCCCTGGACGGCCGCCGAGGCAGCCCTCTCGTGGGGGCTCTACCGGTTCGTCCGGCGTGGTGCCCGCGCCGCGGACCGGACCATCGAACGCACTGCGGAACTGCGGCACGCCGCGACGGTCGCGGCGGCCCGGCGACGCGACGAACGGGAGTACCTCGCGGCACTGCACGACACCGCAGCCGCGACGCTGCTGATGGTGGGCGGCGGCGTGGTTGCCCGGACCGAGCCGTGGCTCGCCGAGCAGGCCCGCCGCGACCTGCGGGAGCTGGGGCGCTCCGAGGAGGTGCTGCACGGCGAGGCAGACCTGGTCCCGTTGCTGCACGAGGTCGCCGACAACGCTCTCCCGCACATCGCCTGGCAGACTCCCGACTCCCTGCCGTTGCCGGCCGCGGACGCGGTGTCGCTCAGTCGCGGCGTGCGCGAGGCGTTGACAAACGTCGTCCGGCACGCGGGGACCGACCGGGCCGAGATCCGGGTGGAACACGACGCCGATCGGGTCACCGTGCAGATCGCTGACCAGGGCCGAGGTTTCGACCTCGCCCGCGTCGGCAGCCACCGGTACGGGGTGACCCGATCACTTGTTGAGCGGATGATCCGGATCGGCGGTGAGGCGCGGATCCAGAGCCGTCCCGGCCATGGTACGACGGTCACCCTCAGCTGTCCCCGGACCGTCCCCGACCTCGGCGGCAACGACCAGGAGATCATCGCCGGCTCGTTCCAGCGCGGCCTGCGCTGGGCCGTCGTCGTCATGTCCCTGGCGATCCTCCTGTTTCTCGATCTGCCGCGCCTGCTGTCCAGCCGCGAGGCGTACGCCGCGTTCTGGCCCCAGGTCGTCACCTGGGCCGGCCTGGTCGCGGTGACCCTGGCCGTGGCCCTCGCCACCTGGCGCGACCGCCCGCTCGGCCGGTGGCGTCCGGCACTGCTCGTGCTGGTCTTCGCGCTTTCCGCCCTGGCGACCGCGTCGGTGCGACCGGAGTACCTGCTCGGCGCCGCGCACTGGTCGGAGGGGGACGCGGGCTGGCAGGTCGTGCTGCTCATGATGGACGGTCGGATCCCCGCTTTCGTCGCCGTCCTCGCCGCCCACTACCTCATGACGTTCGGGCAGGCCGCCGGAGCCGGCCAGGCCGCCCTGAGTGTCGCCGGTGCGGTGAGCGCCACCTGGGCCGTGCTCGCCTACCAGCTCGCGATCGCGATGATCGCCGCCGTCCTGCGGGGCATGGCGACCTCGTCCGCCCAGGCGCTGCGCGCCGCCGAACGGGTGCGCACCTCCGACGCGGTCGCCCGGCACCTGCACGCGGACCGGACCAGCAGGCTTTCCGGGTTGTCGGCCACCGCCGTACCACTGCTGGCGGGCCTGGCCTCCGGGGAACTGGACCCGGGCGACGAGTCCGTGCGCCGGATGTGCGCGGCCGAAGCCGCCCGGATGCGCCGGCTCATCGCCACCGACGGCGCCGCCGACTCGCTGTCGCACGAGTTACGGGCCTGCATCGAGCAGGCCGAGCGCAACGGCGTCTCGGTCTCCTTCGCGGAGTGCGGCACCCGCCCCGAGTTGCCACCACTGGTCTGCCAGCGGCTCGTCGAGCCGGCCATCGCCGCCCTCGCCACCGCTCGTGGCAAGGCCCGGCTCACGGTCGCCAGCACCCGCGAGACGGTGACCGTCAGCGTCGTCGCCGCGTGTTCGGCCCCACCACCGATGCCTGACGGCGACGGGGTCCGGCAGTCCACGACGGTCGTCGGAGATCGCCTGTGGATCCAGGCCGCCTGGCAGGGAGAACGATGATCACTGCGGTAGTCGTGGACGACCATCCCGTCGTCATCGCCGGGGTGCGTGCCTGGTGTGCCCTGGCCGATCCGCCGATCAGCGTCGTCGCCGCCGGCCCGACCGTCTCCGTCGCCTGGCTCGACCCGGGCGACCGGGCCGACGTCGTCGTCCTCGACCTCCAGCTCGACGTCACCGGTCCCGCGTACGGCGACCTGAAGCGACTCGTCGACGCGGGCCGCCAGGTCGTCGTCTACAGCATGCGGAGCGACCGGGACAGCGTCCTCACCGCCCTCGACATCGGCGCCTTCACCTATCTCACCAAGGCCGAGGGGGAGGAGCACCTGGTGGCCGCCATCACGGCCGCCGCGGCCGGGACGCCGTACACCCCACCTGCCCTCGCCGGTGCCTTCGGCACCGACGAGCGCCCGCAGCGGCCCCGGCTCTCCCCCCGCGAGCACCAGGTGCTGATCGAATGGTTCCACTCCGAATCGAAGGAGATGGTCGCCCGCCGCCTTCGGCTCACCGTCCATCGGGTCAACTCCTGCCTCGAACGGGTACGCATCAAGTACGCCAACGTCGGCCGCGAGGCACCCACCAAAGCCGCCCTCGTCGCCCGGGCACTGCAGGACGGCCTGATCACCACCGACGAACTCTGACCGCGACAGGGCGAACTCTGACCGCGACAGGGCGAACACTGGCAGCGCCCAGGTGGTGCGCCGGCCCGGCCGGGAGGTGACCGCCTTCCGGCCGGGAGGTGACCGCCTTCCGGCCGCCCGACGAGGCCGGGAGAGGCACCTCGGGGTGCGGGACCGAGGCTGCGGCGGACGTCCGGCGACGGTCAGGGAGAATAGCCGGGTGAGTTCTCCGCGCGAGGTCGTCCTGCTCGGCTCGACCGGCTCGATCGGTACCCAGGCGATCGACATAGTCCGGCGCAACCCGGACCGGTTCCGGGTGGTCGCGCTCGGTGCCGGCGGCGGCAACGTGGCCCAGCTCGCCGCCCAGGCCCTCGAACTCCGGGTCGAGGCGGTCGGGGTCGCCAAGGCATCCGCCGCGCAGGACCTGCAACTCGCCTTCTACGCCGAGGCCGCCAAGCGGGGATGGGCCAGCGGCGACTTCAAGCTTCCCAAGATCGTCGCCGGGCCGGCCGCAATGGCCGAGCTGGCCGAGTGGCCCTGCGACATCGTGCTCAACGGGGTCGTCGGTTCGCTGGGGCTGGCGCCCACCCTGGCAGCGCTGCGCGCCGGGCGTACCCTCGCGCTGGCCAACAAGGAGTCGCTGGTGGCCGGGGGGCCGGTGGTCCGCGCCGCCGTCGCGCGACCGGACCAGATCGTGCCGGTCGACTCCGAGCACTCGGCGCTGGCCCAGTGCCTGCGCGGCGGCAGCCGCGCCGAGGTACGCCGGCTGATCCTCACCGCCAGCGGCGGACCGTTCCGGGGCCGGCGGCGGGACGAGCTGACCCGGGTCACGCCGGAGCAGGCGCTGGCCCATCCCACCTGGAACATGGGGCCGGTGGTCACGATCAACTCCGCCAACCTGGTGAACAAGGCGCTGGAGGTGATCGAGACCCACGAGCTGTTCGGCGTGCCGTACGACCAGATCGACGTGGTGGTGCACCCGCAGTCGATGATCCACTCGATGGTCGAGTTCGTCGACGGCTCGACGCTGGCCCAGGCCAGCCCGCCGGACATGCGGCTGCCGATCGCGCTCGCCCTCGGCTGGCCGGACCGGGTCGCCGGGGCCACGCCCGCGGTCGACTGGACGGCGGCCCAGAGCTGGCGCTTCGAACCGCTGGACGAGGCGGCGTTCCCGGCCGTACGCCTGGCCAAGCAGGCCGGTGCGGTCGGCCGCTGCCGCCCGGCGATCTACAACGCGGCCAACGAGGAGTGCGTCGCCGCCTTCCTGGCCGGCCGGCTGCCGTTCCTCGGCATCGTCGACACGTTGGAACGGGTGTTGGAGGCGGCCCCGGATTTTGCCGAACCGGGTAACGTCGAGGAGGTGCTCGCCGCCGAATCCTGGGCGCGGGCGCACGCCCAGGAGATCATCGCGGAAGCGGTGGAAGGAGCCTGATGCTGTATCTGCTCGGGGTGGTGGCGTTCGCCCTGGGGATCCTGATCTCGGTGAGCCTGCACGAGGCCGGGCACATGCTCGTGGCCAAGCGGTTCGGGATGAAGGTCACCCGTTACTTCGTCGGCTTCGGCCCCACCATCTGGTCGTTCCGGCGGGGTGAGACCGAATACGGCCTCAAGGCGATCCCGCTGGGCGGCTTCTGCAAGATCGTCGGCATGACGCCGCAGGACGACGACGTCGACCCGGCGGACGAGCCCCGGGCGATGTGGCGGTACCCGCTCTGGAAGCGGACCGCGGTGATGGCCGCCGGCTCGGTGGCGCACTTCACCCTCGCCATCGTGACCCTCTGGTTCGCCGCGATCTTCATGGGGCTGCCCAACCCCGACTACCCGACCAACACCGCGGAGATCCGCAACGAGCCGGCCCGGATCGAGCTGGCGCCCTGCGTGGTCCGGGAGAACGCGGCCCGGGCCTGCCAGCCCGGCGATCCGGCGAGCCCGGCGGCCCAGGCCAACCTGCGCAGCGGCGACGTGATCACCGCGATCGGCAGCACCCCGGTGGCCAACTGGGGCCAGATGCTGGACGCCGTGCGGGCGACCAAGCCGGGACCGGTGCAGGTGACGTACCTGCGGGACGGCACGACCCAGACCGCCCAGGTCAACCTGGCCGAGGCGCAGCGCCCGCCACAGGACCAGGCGGACGGCCCGGTCGGCCCGGTCTCGGCCATGGGCGTCGGGCTCGGCACTCCGCCGACCGTCACCTACAGCCCGATCGGTGCCTTCGGCGCCACCGCCGACTTCACCGGCGAGATGGCGGTCAACACCGCCAAGGCGATCCAGCGGATCCCGCAGAAGATCCCGGCCCTCTGGGCGGCGATCACCGGTGAGGAGCGCGACGTCGACACCCCGATCAGCGTGGTCGGGGCGAGCCGGCTCGGTGGCGAGGCCGTCCAGCACGGCCTCTGGGAGGTCTTCGTCCTCCTCTTCATCTCGCTGAACTTCTTCATCGGCGTCTTCAACCTGCTTCCGCTGCTGCCGATGGACGGCGGGCACATCGCCATCGCCTGGTTCGAACGGGTCCGCTCCTGGCTCTTCGCCCGGCTCGGCAAGCCCGACCCCGGGCGGGTCGACTACTTCAAGCTGATGCCCGTAACGTACGCTTTGATCCTGATCGGCGGCGCGTTCACGCTGCTCACCATCACCGCCGACGTGGTCAATCCGATAACCCTGATCCAGAGGTGAAGAAAGAGTGACCGCCGTCAGCCTCGGCATGCCCGCCGTACCGCCGCCACCGCTGGCGACCCGGCGGGTCAGCCGACAGATCAAGGTCGGTTCGGTACTGGTCGGGGGCGGCGCGCCGGTGTCGGTGCAGTCGATGACCACCACGTTGACCGCCGACGTCAACTCGACGCTCCAGCAGATCGCCGAGCTGACCGCCTCCGGCTGCCAGATCGTCCGGGTGGCGGTGCCGTCCCAGGACGACGTGGAGGCGCTGCCGGCGATCGCCAAGAAGTCGCAGATCCCGGTGATCGCCGACATCCACTTCCAGCCGAAGTACGTCTTCGCGGCGATCGACGCCGGCTGCGCGGCGGTACGGGTGAACCCGGGCAACATCCGGCAGTTCGACGACAAGGTCAAGGAGATCGCGGCGGCGGCCTCGGCGGCCGGGGTACCGATCCGGATCGGGGTCAACGCGGGCTCACTGGACAAGCGCCTGCTGGCGAAGTACGGCAAGGCCACCGCCGAGGCGCTGGTCGAGTCGGCGCTCTGGGAGTGCTCGCTCTTCGAGGAGCACGGCTTCCGGGACATCAAGATCTCGGTCAAGCACAACGACCCGGTGGTCATGATCCGGGCATACCGGCAGCTCGCCGAGCAGTGCGACTATCCGTTGCACCTCGGGGTGACCGAGGCGGGGCCGGCGTTCCAGGGCACGGTCAAGTCGGCGGTGGCCTTCGGCGCGCTGCTCGCGGAGGGGATCGGCGACACCATCCGGGTCTCGCTCTCCGCGCCCCCGGTCGAGGAGATCAAGGTGGGCGCCGCCATCCTGGAGTCGCTGGGGCTGCGCGAGCGCGGCCTGGAGATCGTCTCCTGCCCGTCCTGCGGCCGGGCCCAGGTCGACGTCTACAAGCTGGCCGAGGAGGTCACCGCCGGCCTGGAGGGGCTGCCGGTGCCGCTGCGGGTGGCGGTGATGGGCTGCGTGGTCAACGGTCCCGGTGAGGCGCGGGAGGCGGATCTCGGGGTGGCCTCCGGCAACGGCAAGGGGCAGATCTTCGTCAAGGGCCAGGTGATCAAGACTGTGCCCGAGGGGCAGATCGTGGAGACCCTGATCGAGGAGGCAGTCCGGCTCGCCGACGAAATGGGTGCCGAGCTGCCCGAGGAGCTGCGCGACCTGGTCGTCAAGCCCACCGTGACGGTGCACTGACCGCCGCCCCGGGCACCGGCGGCGGTGGTCGGGGTTGGCTGCGGCCGGGGATGAGACGCCGGAGTCGGCCCGCCGTGGGCAAGTCTTCCCGGAGGCTGTCGAGCTGGGTGCACAGCCGGGGCACCCACAGCCCTCCCCGCTGCGATCGCCCGAGTCAGTGATCGCCCGAGTGCAGTGATCGCCCGAGCGCCGTGTCGGCCTGATGCCGACCGCGGCGCCCGGGCGCACAGGCGGGGCAGCTCTACAGTGCCCCGATCGACTGGTCTCCGCCGGGCGCGGCGGCACTACCGACCGGCCCGGTCCGGTCGCCGGCACGAGCCGGCGTACTCCGGCTACTCCGATTCGGCGAGGATGGCGTACAGCTTGCGCCGGGTCTCGTCGAGCACCTGGGCGGCCCGCTCACGCTGATCGTCCGTACCGGTCGCCATGACCTGGCGCAGTGCGTTCATCGCCTGGAAGCCGGCCTCCCGGATGTCGTGCCAACTGTTGATGGTGTCCTGGGCGAACTCGGCCCACGGCGGCTGTGCGGCCGCTTGGGCGGCCTCCTCCTGCCCGGCCTCGGTGAGCCCGAAGCGGCGCCGTCCACCGCCCGACTCGGTGCTGCCGGCGATCAGGCCCTCGTCCTCCAGGAGTTGCAGGGTCGGGTAGATCGACCCCGGGCTCGGTCGCCAGGCGCCGCCGGTGCGCGAGTCCAGCTCCTGGATCATCTCGTAGCCGTGCATCGGCCGCTCGGTCAGCAGCGCCAACACCGCGGCGCGGACGTTCGGCCGGCGTCCGCGGCCACCGCCGCGTCCCCGGCCGCCACCCCGGCCGTGGCCGTGTCCGTGACCGGGCGGCGGGAAGCCGAAGCCCCGCATCCGAGCTTCCTGCATCGCGTGGAACCCTCGGTGAAAACCCATCTGGGCCTCCTTCTGACTGTCGCTGATAGCTCAACGATATATCGGGAAACTATCGGCGACAACACGCCGACGGCGCCGACCCGAGGGCCGGCGCCGTCAGCGGGCGGTCAGGACGCCGTACAGGTGGGGGTGGGCAGGCTGTTGGTGCCGTTCCAGGTACCGAGGAACCCGAAGGTGGTAGTGGCCCCCGCGCCGAGCGTCCCGTTGTGCGGGGCGTTGGTCGCCGTCACCGCCGTACCGCTGCTGGTGACGGTCGCCTCCCAGGACTGGTTGACCGTCTGGCCGTTGGCGTACGTCCAGTCGACCCGCCAGCCGGTGATCGGCGCCGAGCCGGCGGTGACCCGTACGCTGGCCTGGAATCCGCCGGTCCACTGGCCGACGACGCTGTAGGCAGCCGTACACGTCCGGCCCGAGGCCGGTGGGGTGGTGGCCGGCGGGGTCGGTGGCCTGGTGGTGGCCGGCGGAGTCGTCGGCGGGTTGGTCGGCCCGCCGGAGCCCCAGCCGCCGGTGGTGTCCAGCCACGCCGCCCGCTGGAACATCCAGTCCCGCATGAACTGCACCTGTCCCTGCCAGGTCGGCGAGGTCGGGGTGACGAACGGGCCGAGCATCCGGGTGCTGAGGTTCGGCCAGCGCTGGAAGTTGCGTTGGGCCGCGGCGGTCAGCGGGGCGGTCAGCCGGTCGATCCGGGCCTGGAGCTGGGCGTTGGAGAGCACCCCCTGGCGGAGCTGCTGCCAGCGGGCCTTGACCCGGTTAACGAAGGCCGGGTCCTGGAGCAGCCGCTGGAACCAGTCGTTCGCGCTCGGGCTGCGGGTCTGCTGGTGCTGCCAGCCGGCGATCTGGTCGTTCTGGAAGAAGCCGCCCACCCCGAAGGTCAGGTCGAAGTCCCAGAGCGGGCCCGCGACGATCTTGCCATCCCGGTCCTTGTGGAAGTACGCGCTGCGCAGGTACGCGTCCATGCCCCGGCCCAGCTCGTTGATGATGAGCTGGTCGACGAAGGAGTCGACGTCGATGAAGGACGAATAGCCGGTCACCGGATCGGCGAACCCGGGACTGCGCAACAGGTCGTGGAACTGCTGGATGTGCTGGCGCAGCCAGTCGGCCTGCGCCGGTTGCAGCGGATCGGGGTCGACCACCTCCAGGTAGTGCCAGCAGGTCGCGTCGGCGCCCTGGCAGGGCAGGGTCGGCTCCTCGGCCGCCATCCACTCGAACTTGAAGATGTATCCGCCGGTCAGCTTGGGCAGCGTGACGTCCTCCTCGTCGAGCTGCTTCAGGTCGAGCCGGTTCTTCGAGTTCTTGATGGTCTCCATGATCAGGTAGACCCCGAGGTAGTCGGTCGCCGCCACCGGCTGCGCGTCGGTGTTCACGTACACCTCGGCGAAGGCGAAGCGTGGGGCGTGCAGGCCCATGTCCTGGCCGAGGCCGTGCATGAAGGCGTCCCGGATCAGCGCCTTGTCGGAGTACGGCCCCCGCAGCACCCAGTCGGAGTCGGCCGGCATGCCCAGCAGCGGCAGGTCGGCGTCGTCGTCGGCGTTGTCCCGCAACTCCAGCCGGTACGGCGTCTTCGGGAACATCGCACTGGAGTTCCCGCGCAGGTGGAAGCCGCCCCGGGTGACCAGGCTGGGTGCGGCGGAGAGCGAGGTCGCCCCGTTCACCGGCGAGAACTGCATGACGGCGGTGTCGACGTACTCCCGCCCCGGAGCGCCGGCCCCGTATGCGTCCAGCAGCAGGACCGGCAGGTCGTGGCTGGTGTTCACCGCCCG
Source organism: Plantactinospora sp. DSM 117369 (assembly GCF_053764795.1). NCBI lineage: Bacteria > Bacillati > Actinomycetota > Actinomycetes > Micromonosporales > Micromonosporaceae > Plantactinospora > Plantactinospora sp. DSM 117369. Next base: position 1,982,070 of record NZ_CM132446.1, read on the forward strand.
GGCGACGTACATGGCGGTGCCGGGTGCACCGGTGGGAGCGCCGTTCAGGTACGCCTGGGCCCGGAGCTGCGTGGTGCGGGTGAACCTCAACGGCGTGCCGGAGTACACCGGCGAGCTGGCGCCGGGCGGTTGGCCGTCGGTGGAGTACCGGACCTCCGCCCCGCTCACCGTGCTGCCCAGCGCGACCGAGACCTCGCCCTGGAAGGTGCCGCTCGGCACCGAGAAGGTGATGTCACCGGTCGGATCCGCCTGGGCCTCCGCCGCCGTGTCCTGGGCGACCGACACCGGACGGTCGGACCCGTCGCCCCGCCCCGGGGCGGGGCCGGCCGCCGGACCCATCGCCGCGGCGACCAGGACGCCCGCCAGGTAGTAGCCGAGTGTGCGCATTCCTACTCCGTTCCAGAACTGTTCGGGGGGACCACGCTCGCCACGAGGCTGAGACCGGACCGGTCGACGTCGAAATGGGACCGGTGGCCGTCGGTGGCCCCGGTGAAGGCGAAGTGCCGGCGCAGGGTGCGGCGCCAGGGTGCCGACGGCAGGTCCGGCCGGAGCGCGGCCAGCCCGGTGGCGTACTTGGAGATCCGGACCGGCCGGTGGCCCCGCGCCCAGAGCAGGCGGTCCACGCAGGACGCGGTCGAACCGGTCTTGGTCTCGACCACCGCCAGCCCCGGCAGCCGGAGCGGGCCGGTGTCGCCCTCCCAGGTCAACTCGGTGTCGATGGTCACCCGGCTGACCGTGGCGGCGAGGAAGAGCGTGCTGCGCCGGTATCGCGTGACGAGGACCGGGGCGAAGAGCCGGCCGCCGACCTCGATCGACTCCCTCGCGAGTACGTCGTCGACGAACTGCCGCCCGAGGGAGAGGCTCCGCTCGTGGTCCGGCCGGTACGGCAGCCGGTCCTTCACGGTGTTGCCCCTGGGGCCACGCGTCTTGACCTCGAGCCAGCACTCCGCCGAGTCGAGATAGGTCCGGGTGCGTATCTTGAACCGGCGGCGCCGGCGCTGGGCGGTGAGCAGATAGCTGGTCAGTTCCGGGGTGTCGAAGTAGATCGAGCGGTAGTTGAAGCAGCGGCGTCCGTCGATCTCCAAGGCCAGGGTGTCCAGGTCGAGCTGGGCGACGACGGCCCGCGCCTCGCTGACCGGCAGCACGTACTTGCGGTCCACCCGGGTCTGCAACGCGGCGCGTTCGGTGAGTTCGTCCAGTCCGATCGGTTTCAGGTGTGCGGGCGGGGCACAGTCGACGGCGACGGTCATCGCGGCACCCCACCGGTGGTCACCGGGACGTTCCGGACCGCTTGCCGCACCGAGGGGTGCGAGTACCGTACGTCCACCAGGGTGGTGTCGTTGACCAGGTCGAGGCGCTGGACGCTGGCCGAGTGCACCCGGGCGCCGAGCTTCTGTTCGAGATAGGCGACCAGCGTGACGTGGTCGGTGATGGCCGAGTCGAGGAAGATGCTCTGCCGCCGGTAGCTGCGGAACAGCCGGGGGTGGTCGCCGACGAACATCACCACGAGGATCAGGGCCATCATGGTCGGGACCTGCCACGCCGGACCGCCGCCGAGGGCGGAGAGGATACCGAGCGCCAGCGCCGAGAAGTAGTACGCCACCTCGTGCTGGTCGAGTTCGGTGGAGCGGAGCCGGATGATGGAGAGCACCCCGAAGAGCGCCAGACCGAGACCCAGACCGGTACCGGCGCTGCTGGTGCTGAGCGAACTCGCCACCGCCATCACCCCGATGTTGACGCCGAGGTACGCGGCGACCAGGTCTCGGCGCCGGTGGCGTGGGAAGTAGAGCCCGAACACGAGCAGGATCACTGCGACGATGTCCGCCGCAAAGAGGGCGAGCTGGGGCATGGGTCCTGTCCTCCTGGATATCATCCGGTGGCCGGTGGGTAAACGGACGCCGACTACCAGGTTACATTGAAGGACATCGATCCCTAGCGCTCGCCATCGCTAACAGCTTGTAACAGGTTTTATTTACGATCGTCTATCTTACGTGACCGGTGCGGTCCGCCGGCGACGGCGGCTCCCGCCCGGTGGTCCGGGCGGGAGCCGCCACAGGTGTGCACACCGCGCCGGCCGGGCCGGTGTGCCTCGCGTCACACCGAGCCGAAGACCGCCAGCCCCGGCAGCGCGCGGTCGCCGTAGTCGAAGAGCGCCTGGTTCTCCCAGCCGTTGCCCGAGGACGGGTTGGTCGGGTCCCAGCCGTTGCCGGGCACCGCCGTCCAGGTGGGCTCCCAGTAGAAGACGCCGAGGCCCCGGCCGTTCGGCACCGAGCGAACCACGTCGAAGACCGCCCGCAGCGCGTCGGCCTGGCCCTGCGGAGTGGCCGGATAGCCGCCGGCGGACTGCAACGAGGAGTTGAAGATGTTCGGCTCGCTGTCGTCGGCGTTCAGCGTGAAGCCGTACGCGGTCTCGGCGACCACCACCGGCCGGCCGTACCGGGAGGCCAGGTCGTTGAGGTTGGCCTGGAGACTGGCCAGCGAGCCGTGCCAGTAGAGGTAGTGCGACACCCCGATCACGTCGAACGGCACTCCCCGGGAGGTGGCCTGGTCGAACCACCACCGGTGCTGCGAGTTGTTGCCGCCCTCGGCCAGGTGCAGCATCACCTGGGTCGAGCTGTTCACCGCCTTCACCGCGTTGCTGCCGGCGGTGAGCAGGGCGGCCAGGTTGGCCCAGTTGTCACTGCGCCCGTCCGGCCAGAGCATGCCGTCGTTGATCTCGTTGCCGACCTGCACCATGTCGGCCGTCGTACCCTGCGCCTTCAGTGCGTTCAGCACGTCGTACGTGTGGTTGTAGACCGCGTCCCGGAGCTGGCTGAAGCTGTAGCCGCTCCAGGCGGCGGGCTTGTTCTGCTTGCCTGGGTCGGCCCAGCTGTCCGAGTAGTGGAAGTCGACCAGCAGCCGCATCCCCTGCGCCTTGATCCGGCTGGCCATGGTCAGCACCCGGGCCCGGTTGTTGTAGCCGTCGGCCGGGTTGACCCAGACCTTCAGCCGGGCGTAGTTGACCCCGTTGCTGGTGAGCAGTTGCAGCGGGTCCCGCTGGGTGCCGGAGGCGTCCCGGTAGACGCCGCCCCGGTCCTGGCTCTTGAGCAGGGTGGAGATGTCGGCACCACGGATCGAGATGCTGCCACCCGGATTGGTGCCACCGCCGGTGAACTCGACGTCGTCCACGTTTATCCAGTTTCCGGCCCGGGCGTCGGAGACCACCGCGGCGGTACACTGCCCGCTGCTGACCTGGGCGGTCACCGAGATCTGGGTCCAGCTCGACGCGGTCGGGATGGTGACCCGCTGCTCGGCGCCGCCGCAGTTGCGCAGCGCCAGGTACGCCGCGATCTGGCCGCCGCCGGAGCGGACCCAGGCCCGCAACGTGTACGACCCGGCGCCGAGCCCGGTGAGCTGCTGGTAGGTCTCGACCCGGTAGGCGCCGGAGGCCCAGTGCGACAGGCGGTAGTTGCCGGACCGCCCGCCGGCCTCGGTGAAGCTGGCACTCTGCTGCCCGGAGCTGGACGACTCGGACCAGCCCGCTGGGCTCTGGCCGGCGCCGGACGACTCGAAGCCCGGGTTGGTGATGGCGGCGGCGGCGCGGACGGGGCTCGGAGCGGGGCCGGCGACCAGGCCGGCGGCGAGCAGTACGGCGCCGAGAGCGGCGGCTGCCGTACGGAGCGGATGGGACGGACCGCTCATGGGGATTCCTTCCGTCGAGGGGGATGGGACGTTCCTTCTTGGCAAACGCCGAGACGACACCGGTCGCCCAGGTTCTGGGTTGGGAGCGCTCACAGTCACGGTCTGCCCTCGCTGAACTGGACGAACAAGCGATCTCGTCCGAGGTTTGAGAGAGGTTGTTGTGAGCGCTCACAGAACCATCGCCGTCGATGGATGTCAAGAGGCCGCCGGCCCTCCTCGCCCGGTCAGGCGCGCAGCGCGCGTACCCCGCCGGCCGGTATCCGGCACACGCCCTGCTGGAAGCTGCCGTCGAGCAGGTCGGTGCCGGTGGCCGCCAACTCCACCTCCCGGTCGGCGTGGTTGATCGCGATCAGGAACCGGCTGCCGTCGGCACCGGCCCGGCGGACCAGCTCGACGCCCTCGGGCACCCCGTCCGGCGGGACCAGACCGGCGTCCCGGTACGCCGCCCGGAGCACCGGGGCGAGGCCGGCGGCGGTGAGCCGGGTGGAGACGTACCAGGCGTGGCCGGCGCCGAGGGCGTGCCGGGTGACCGCCGGCCCGCCGGCGGCCGGGCCGTCCAGATAGCTCAGTACCGGCGTGGCGCCCTGCGGCACCACCACCTCGGCCCAGACATCCCCGGTGGTCTCCGCGCCCGCTCCCGCCCCGGCCGGCTCGGAGTCGATCGCCGCCAGCCGGACCGTCTCACCCGAGCGCAGCGGGAGGAACTCCTCCACGGTCAGCCCGAGCAGGTCGCGCAGCGCCCCCGGGTGCCCACCGGGATGGATCGCGTCGTCCGCGTCCACGATCCCGGAGAAGTACGAGACCAGCAGCGTCCCGCCGCCCGCGACGTACCGGCGCAGGTTCTCGGCCGCGGCCGGCGTGGTCAGATAGAGGCTCGGTACGACGACCAGCCGGTAGCCGTCCAGGGCCCGCTCCGGGTGGGCGAAGTCCACGGTGAGCCGGTCCCGCCAGAGCCGCTCGTAGTAGGCCGCCATCCGCTCCCGGTAGTCCAGGTCGACCGAGGGCCGCCAGTCCAGCTCCACGGCCCACCAGGACTCCCAGTCCCACAGCATCGCCACGTCGGCGACCACCCGGGTGCCGCGCAGCGGTTCGAGGCTGGGCAGGTCGGCGCCGAGCGCCACCACCTCGCGCCAGATCCGGGTGTCGGTACCGCCGTGCGGCAGCATCGCGCTGTGGAACTTCTCGGCGCCGAACCGGGACGCCCGCCACTGGAAGAAGAGCGCCGACTCGGCGCCCCGGGCCAGGTGGGACAGGCTGTTGCGGCGCAGTTCGCCGGGACGCTTGGCGATGTTGCGGGGCTGCCAGTTCACCGCCGAGGTGGCGTGCTCCATCAGCAGCCAGGGCCGACCACCGGCGACCGCCCGGGTCAGGTCGGCGCACATCGCCAGCTCGATGTGGTTGTCCGGCTCCTCGGCCCGCAGGTAGTGGTCGTTGGAGACCACGTCCACCTCGGCCGCCCAGCGCCAGTAGTCGATCGTCTTGCAGTTGGCGATCATGAAGTTGGTGGTCACCGGCACGCCGGGGGAGAGCCGGTGCAGGATGTCCCGCTCCCGCCGGAAGTTGTCCAGGTGCGCGTCGGAGGAGAAGCGCAGGAAGTCGAGCTGCTGGGTCGGGTTGACCGAGGTCGGTGCGGCCAACGGCGGCTCGATCTCGGCCCACTCGGCGTACCGCTGGCCCCAGAAGGTGGTGCCCCAGGCCGCGTTGAGCCGGTCCAGGTCGTCACCGTGCCGGTCGCGCAGCCAGTCCCGGAACGCCTCGGCCGAGGTGGCGCAGTAGCAGAGCGCGTTGGCGCCGCCGTACTCGTTGTGCGAGTGCCAGAGCACCAGCGCCGGGTGGTCGGCGTAGCGGCGGGCGAGCTGCTCGGTGATCCGCGCGCTGGCTTCGGCGTACGCGGGTGAGCTGGGGCAGAACGACTGCCGCGCGCCCCCGCCCAGTGGTACGCCGTGCCGGTCGACGAGCCGGGCCTCGGGATGTCGCCGGCGGAACCAGGCCGGCGGTACGGCGGTCGGGGTGGCCAGGTCGACGCCGATCCCGCCGTCGTGCAGCAGGTCGAGCAGCCGGTCGAACCAGCCGAACTCGAACTGCCCCTCGGCCGGTTCCAGCAGGGCCCAGGCGAAGATCCCGACGCTGACCAGGTTCACCCCCGCGACCCGCATCAACTCGACGTCCTCGGCCCAGACGGATTCCGGCCACTGCTCGGGGTTGTAGTCGCCGCCGTACGCCAGGCGGGCCAGCCGGGGCAGCGGCCCGGCCCGACCGGCGGAGTCCTCGGCGGCGACCAGGAGATGCGGGGTCTGACTCATGCGGGATCTCCGAACTGTGCGCGCTCCCAACGGTAGTGCGCATGATTGCACACGGATCTACAAGGTGAACAAGTGTGAATACGTGTCTTGACATGATCGATCGAGGGTCCAAGACTGTGAGCGCTCCCAGTTGTTTCTGGTCGATCAGCAGCCGATGACACCACGGAAACTGAGAGGTTGAGATGACCCGTACGCTCGGCGCGAAGATCCTGGCGGTGGCTCTCGGCGCCAGCCTGGTCGCTGCCTGCACCTCCACGTCGGACGACGACCCGGCGGAGCCGACCGGGCCGGTCGAGCTGACCTTCTGGTCCTGGGCGCCCAACATGGAGAAGCTGGTCGACCGGTGGAACGCCGACAACCCGGAGACCAAGGTGACGCTCAGCAAGCAGGCCGGCGGCGCGGACATCGTCACCAAGCTGCTCACCGCGGCCAAGGCGGGCAACCCGCCGGATCTCGCCCAGGTCGAATACCAGTCGTTGCCCACCCTGGTCAGCAACGACGTGCTGGCCGACATCGCCGAGCAGGCCAAGCCGCTGAAGGAGAAGTTCTCCGAGGGCACCTGGCGGCAGGTGACCCTCGGCACCGACGCGGTCTACGCGATCCCGCAGGACGCCGCGCCGATGATGCTCTACTACCGGGCCGACCTGTTCGGACAGTTCGGGCTGACCGTGCCGAAGACCTGGGAGGAGTTCGCGCAGACCGCCCGTACGCTGCGCGGCAAGAGCAGGAAGCACTTCCTCACCACCTTTTCGGCGAACGACCCGGGCTGGTTCGCCGGGCTGGCCCAGCAGGCCGGCGCGAGCTGGTGGGGGATCGACGGCGAGTCCTGGCGGGTCACCGTCAACGACGCCGGCACCAGGAAGGTCGCCGACTACTGGGGCGGGCTGGTCGGCGAGGGCGTGGTCGACGGCAAGCCGATGTACACCCCGGAGTGGAACAAGTCGCTGAACGACGGCACCCTGCTGGCCTGGCCGAGCGCGGTCTGGGCCCCCGGCGTACTGGTCGGCAACGCGCCGGCCACCAAGGGCAAGTGGGCGATGGCCCCGCTGCCACAGTGGAGCGCCGGAGAGAACCGGACCGGCAACTGGGGTGGCTCCTCCACCGGGGTCACCGCGGCCTCGAAGCACAAGACGGCGGCGGTCCGCTTCGCCACCTGGCTGAACACCGACCCGGCCGCCACCACCATGCTGGTCCGGGAGTGCGCGGTCTATCCGGCGGCCCGGGACGCCCAGTCCGGCCCGGCGCTGGGCTCGCCACCGGACTTCTTCGCCAACCAGACCGACTTCTATCCGCTGGCGAAGCAGATCGCCGACACCGCCGCGGGGGTCACCTGGGGACCGAACGTCAACGTCACCTACGAGACCTACCAGGACGCGTTCGGCAAGGCGATCACCGCAAAGACGCCGTTCAGCGCGGCGGTGGACGCGATGCAGACCGCGACCGTGGACGACATGCGCAAGAACGGCTTCACCATCGCCGGCTGACCACTGAACCTCTTTCAACCTCCCCTCGCGGTCCGTCGTGGCCGCAGGCGGAAGTCGGGGCGCACACGCCGTGCGGTCCAGGTTGAAAAAGGTTCACCGGGCAGGCGTCAGCGACCGGCCGACCGAACGGAGAGTCGATGCCAACGGCCACCCCCGGGGTGCGCCGCCGGGGAAGGCGTACGGGCATCCCGTACGTCTTCCTCGCCCCGGCGGTGATCCTGTTCCTCGCCTTCTTCCTCGCCCCGATCGGGTACGCCGGGTACCTGAGCCTGCGCAAGGTCCGGATCTCCGGGCTGGGACTCGGCCGGGGCTCCCGGACCGAGGTCTTCGCCGGACTGGAGAACTACCGCACCGCGGTCACCGACTCCGAACTCTGGTCCGGTGCGCTGCGGGTGCTCGGCTACGGCGCCCTGCTGGTGCCGACCATGCTGGGGCTGGCGCTGCTCTTCGCGCTGCTGCTGGACCGGCCCCGGGCCCGGCTCGCCCGGTTCAGCCGTACCGCGATCTTCCTGCCGTACGCGGTGCCGGCGGTGATCGCAAGCCTGCTCTGGGGCTTCCTCTACCTGCCGGCGACCAGCCCGCTGAACGACCTGCTGGCCCGGTTCGGCCTGCCCGAGCCGGACCTGCTCGGCACCGATGCGGTCTTCTACGCGGTGGTCAACATCGCGCTCTGGGGCGGCGTCGGCTTCAACATGATCGTGCTCTACACGGCGCTCCGGGCGATCCCGCCGGAGCTGTACGAGTCGGCTCGGCTGGACGGCTGCTCCGAGATCCAGGTCGCGCTCCGGATCAAGATCCCGCTGCTCACCCCGGCGCTGGTGATGACCACGCTGTTCACCATGATCGCCACGTTGCAGGTGTTCAGCGAGCCGATGACGCTGGCGCCGATGACCAACTCGATCTCGTCGACCTGGACACCGCTGATGAAGATCTACCGCGACGCCTTCGCCACCGACGACCGGTACGCCGCCGCGGCCACCTCGGTGCTGATCGCCGCGATCACCCTGCTCCTCTCGCTGGGCTTCCTGCGCCTGGTGCAGCGGCGGGCCTTCGGACAGGAGCAGTGAGATGGCCGGAACCGACACCGTCACCGCCGCCCGGGCCGCGGCGGCCGGACGGACGGCGCCACCGGCACGGGCCGGCACGGGCAGCCCTGGCGAGGGCCGCCTCTCCCGGCTGGTGCCGACCGCGATCCTGCTGATCGGGGCGTTCTACTGCCTGCTGCCGGTGGCCTGGGTGCTGGTCGCCGCCAGCAAGGACGCGGCCACCCTCTTCACCAGCTCCACCTTCGCCCCCGGCGACGCGCTGCTCGGCAACCTGGCCGACCTGTCGACGTACCGGGACGGGCTGTTCTGGCGGTGGATGCTGAACACCCTGTTCTACGCCGGAGTCGGGGCGGCACTCTCCGCCGCGGTTTCCGGGCTGAGCGGCTACACCCTGGCCAAGTTCCGGTTCCCCGGCCGGTCGGTGGTGTTCAACGTGCTGCTGGCCGGGGTGCTGGTCCCGGGGATCACGCTGGCCGTACCGCAGTATCTGCTGCTGGCCAAGGTGGGGCTGACCGACACGTACTGGTCGGTGCTGCTGCCCAGCATCGTCAGCCCGTACGGCATCTACCTGGCCCGGATCTACGCGGCGGCGGCGGTGCCGGACTCGGTGGTCGAGGCGGCCCGGGTGGACGGGGCGAGTGAGTTCGGCATCTTCCGCCGGGTGGCGCTGCCGATGATGGTGCCCGGTCTGATCACCGTCTTCCTGCTCCAGTTCGTGGCGATCTGGAACAACTTCCTGCTGCCGTTCATCATGCTGGCGAACGACGAGCGGTTCCCGGTGACGCTGGGCCTCTACACGCTGCTCAACCAGGGCAACACCCAGCCGGCGCTCTACCGGCTGGTGATCGCCGGGTCGCTGCTGTCGATCATCCCGCTGGTGGTGCTCTTCCTGTCGCTGCAACGCTACTGGCGGATCGACCTGCTCTCCGGGGCGACCAAGGCGTAGCGGTCGTACGGGGAAGGTAACGGCGAGCTGTGTCACAAGGTCCGGTGCCGCCGCCGGGTGCCGGCGCGGGGACAATGACAGGGTGACCGCGCCTGACCGCAGCCGTACCCGCCGGACGAGGCCCCGCCCGACCATGGACGACGTGGCGGCGGTGGCCGGGGTCTCCCGGGGCACCGTCTCCCGGGTGCTCAACGGCGGGCACAACGTCAGCGGCCCGGCCCTGGACGCGGTCCGGCGGGCGATCCGCAAGACCGGGTACGTGCTCAACCAGCACGCCCGGAGCCTGGTCACCCAGCGCTCGGACTCGGTGGCGTTCATCCTCTCCGAGCCGCAGGACCGGCTCTTCGAGGACCCGAACTTCAACATCCTGCTCCGGTGCTGCACCCAGGAGCTGGCCGAGCACGACATCACGCTGCTGCTGACGATCGCCGGCACCTCCGAGGACCGCAAGCGGGTCGGCCGGTACGTCACCGCCGGCCACGTGGACGGCGCGCTGGTGATCTCCAACCACGCCGGCAGCCCGCTCCTGTACGAGCTGGACGAGCGGGGCCTGCCCTTCGTCGCCGTCGGCCGCCCGCTCGGCCACGACTCCGACGTCAGCTACGTCGCCGCCGACGACCGGGGTGGTGCCCGGCAGATGGTCAGCTACCTGCGGTCCAGGGGACACCGGACCATCGGCACCATCACCGGCCCGCTGGACACCTCCGGCGGGGTGGACCGGCTCGCCGGCTACCACGACGTGCTCGGCGAGACCGATCCCCGGCTGGTGGTGACCGGCGACTACACCCACGACAGCGGCGAGGCGGCGATGGAGCGGCTGCTGCGCCAGGTGCCGGAGCTGGACGCCGTCTTCGTCAGCTCGGACCTGATGGCCACCGGCGCGATCGCCGCGCTGCGCCGGGCCGGCAAGCGGGTACCCGACGACGTCGCGGTCGGCGGCTTCGACGACTCCAAGGTCGCCACCACCTCCGTACCGCGGCTCACCACGATCCGGCAGCCGTGGGCCCGGATCAGCGCCGAGATGGTCCGGCTGCTCCTCGGGCACCTGGCCGGCGACTCGCACGCCGCGGTCATCCTTCCCACCGAGCTGGTGGTCCGGGAGTCCGCGTAACGGCCGGTGTGTCCGGACCCGCCCGGGGCGGGCGCGGTGATCCGGCCCGTTCCCCGGCCGATGATCTGGCACGCTGGTAGGCGTGCTGATGGTGCCGGTACGCCAGCTCGGAGAGGCCGAACGCGGCGCGGTGGAGCGGATCCTCGACCTCGACCCCTTCGCCGCCGCACAGGTGGCCGAGCGGGTCGCCGCGCACGGCCTGTCCTGGTGGCGGGCGGACGGCCGGGTGCTCGGCTACGGCAGCCGGGACAAGCTCGAATCGGTCTGCTGGCTGGGCGGCCAGGTCACCCCGGTCTGCGCCGGCCGATCCGCTATCGCCGCCTTCGCCGAGGCGCTCGGTGCCGAGGAACGCACCTGCTCGTCGATCGTGGGGCGGGCGGACGGGGTGCTCGGGCTCTGGGAGCGGCTCTCCGGGCGGTGGGGACCGGCCCGGGACGTACGCCCGAACCAGCCGCTGCTGGCGACCGGGGCGGCGCCACAGGTGGCGGCGGACCCGGACGTGCATCCGGTGCGGCCGGGTGAGATCGACGCGCTCTTTCCTGCCGCGGTGGCGATGTACACCGAGGAGGTCGGGGTGTCGCCGCTGGCCGAGGACGGCGGGCGGGCGTACCGGCAGCGGGTGGCCGAGCTGGTCCGGGCCCGCAGGGCGTACGCCCGGATCGTCGACGGCCAAGTGATCTTCAAGGCCGAACTGGCGGTCGTCACCCGGCGCACCGCGCAGATCCAGGGGGTCTGGGTCGATCCGGCCTGGCGGGGGCGGGGGATCGGCGTCGCCGCGATGGCGGCGGTGGTCCGGGACGCGCTGGCCCGGGTCGCCCCGACGGTGAGTCTCTACGTCAACGACTACAACGCCCCGGCCCGCCGGGTCTACGAGCGCTGCGGATTCCGTTCGGTCGGTACCTTCGCCACCGTGCTGTTCTGACTCGGCTGTTCTGACTCCCCGAAGCGCTCACCAGGCCCGGAGGTACTGCTCCGGGGTGTGCACGGCGGCGCCGAGCCGGTCCGCCGCGCGGCGCGGCCAGTACGGCTCGCGCAGCAGTTCCCGGCCGAGCAGCACCAGGTCGGCGTCGCCGGTCGCGACGATCGCCTCGGCGTGCTCCGGCTCGCTGATCAGCCCGACCGCGCCGGTCGGCACCCCGGCATCCCGGCGCACCTGGGCGGCCAGCGGCACCTGGTAGCCGGGACCGAGCGGGATCTCGGCCTCCGGCACGCCGCCGCCGGACGAGCAGTCCACCAGGTCGGCGCCGGCCTCGGCGAGCAGCTTGGCCAGCAGCACGCTGTCGGCCGGGGTCCAGCCGCCCGGCACCCAGTCGGTGGCCGAGATCCGGACCAGCACCGGTACGTCGTCGCCGACCGCGGCCCGGACCGCCCGGGTCACCTCAAGGGCGAACCGGCTCCGGGCGGCCAGGTCGCCGCCGTAGGAGTCGGTGCGGAAGTTGACCAGCGGGGAGAGGAACTCGTGCAGCAGGTAGCCGTGCGCGGCGTGGATCTCGACCGCCCGGAACCCGGCGTCCAGCGCCCTCGCGGCGGCCCGCCCGAACGCCTCGACCACCCGCGCGATGCCGGCCCGGTCCAGTACCGCCGGCGTCCGGTACGCCGGCAGGAACGGCTCGGTGCCCGGCCCGACCGGGGTCCAGCCGCCCTCCTCGTCCGGCACCCCGCCGTTGCGGGGTGACCAGGGCCAGTACGTGGAAGCCTTGCGGCCGGCGTGTGCGAGCTGCACGGCCGGCACCGCACCGGCTCCGGCGACGATCGCGGTGATCGGCCGCCAGGCGTCGACGTGGGCGTCCGACCAGAGCCCGGTGTCCCGGGGACTGATCCGGCCCTCCGGTACGACCGCGGTGGCCTCGCTGATCACCAGCCCGACCCCGCCCACCGCCCGGGATCCGAGGTGGATCCGGTGCCAGTCGGTGGGCAGCCCGTCCGGACCCGCCGAGTACTGGCACATCGGCGACATCACGATCCGGTTCGGCAGGGTCAGACCACGCAGCGTCAGCGGGCTGAACAGCACACTCATCCTCGTCCCTTCCCCCGCGCTCCCGGGCGGGCGCCGGAAACGGATCGTGGTCTTCCGCCGCCCCGGTGCGGGGGTGGCGGAAGACCACGGTCAACCTAGCGTCAGGCCGGCTGCGGGGCCGGGTTGAGGTCTCGGGCCGGGGGTTCGGCCGGGGGCTCCTCGTCCAGCAGTTCGCGCCGGCCGGCGGCGTCGTACGCGGTCCGATCCAGTACGCCTTCCCGGGCCGCGACCACGGTCGGCACCAGCGCCTGTCCGGCGACGTTGGTGGCGGTGCGGATCATGTCCAGGATCGGGTCGATGGCGAGCAGCAGACCCGCCCCGGCCAGCGGCAGGCCCAGCGTGCTCAGGGTCAGGGTGAGCATTACCAGCGCCCCGGTCAGCCCGGCGGTGGCGGCCGAGCCGACCACCGAGACGAAGGCGATCAGCAGGTAGTCGAGCGGGCTCAGGCTGACCCCGAAGACCTGGGCGACGAAGATCGCGGCGAGCGCCGGGTAGACCGCCGCGCAGCCGTCCATCTTGGTGGTCGCGCCGAACGGCACCGCGAACGAGGCGTACTCGCGCGGCACGCCGATCCGCTCCACCGAGCGCTGGGTCACCGGCATGGTGCCGACCGACGAGCGGGAGACGAAGGCCAGCTCGATCGCGGGCCAGGTGCCGGCGTAGAAGCGCAGCGGGTTGAGCTTGCCGGCGACGATCAGCACCAGCGGGTAGACCACCAGCAGCACGATCGCGCAGCCGACGTAGACCGCGGTGGTGAACTTGGCCAGCGGCGCCAGCAGGTCCCACCCGTACGCCTCGACGGCGTGGCCGATCAGGCCGAGGGTACCGATCGGGGCGAGCCGGATCAGCCACCAGAGCGCCTTCTGGGTGATCGCCAGCAGTGCCTTGTTGAAGTTGACGAACGGCTCGGCCGCCGCGCCGACCAGCAGCGACGCGATCCCGGCGACCACGGCCAGGAAGACGATCTGGAGCACGTTGTTCTCGACGAACGCCCCGACCGGGTTCTCCGGGATGATGCCGGTGAGGAAGTCCGTCCACGAGCCGGTCCGCTCGGGTGCCTTGGCTCCGGCGACGTCCAGGGTGACGCCCCGGCCCGGGTTGGTCAGCAGGCCCAGCCCGATGCCGACGGCGACCGCGATCAGCGCGGTGATGCCGAACCAGAGCAGGGTCTTCAGGGCCAGCCGGGCGGCATTCGCCACCCCGCGCAGGCTGACCACGCTGACCACCAGGGCGGTGAAGACCAGCGGGGGCACGGCGAGCCGGAGCAGTTGGACGAAGATGCTGCCGATCTCGTCGAGGGTGGTGCCGAGCCAGGAGATGTCGGCTGCCCGGGCCAGATAGCCGAGCGCGATGCCGAGGACCAGACCGGCGAGGATCTGTACGGAAAATGGAATTTTGCGAATGGTGGAGATCACGGAAGTCATAAACGGAATCCCTAGGTCTGGATCCGGCGTGGCGCTGTGGTGGCCGGGGGTACGCCGGACTGGCGGACTGCGGTCGGCGGAGACGCGTCAGCCGCAACAGCAGCCGCTGGCCTGTAGCCGGAGATCGACATACAGGCGCACGGTCAGGAACCAGACATTGGTCATCGTCAAGAGACGATACGGCGCCGGAGCCGGTAATGAAAGGATGGATCTTCGTGAGGCGCCTTACAGCCATCGCCTGAGGCGCCTCGTCGGGGGCGCGCCTCGCTCCCCGCCGACCAGTGAACCTTGCTCAACGCTCAACCTCCCCTTGCGGTCTGTCGGACCGCAAGCTCGGACGCGGTGCGTGGGCGCCGCGCGGTTCAGGTGGAAAAAGGTTCAGCGCCGCGGGTGCCCGGGCCAGCCCGAGGATCAGCGCGATGGCGACTCCCCAGGCGGCCAGGTCGAGCAGGAGCAGCCGCTCCACCGCGCCCATCAGCACGCTCCGGCCGACCAGTGAACCTTTTTCAACCTGAACCGCGCGGCGCTCGCGCACCGCGTCTGACCTTGCGGTCCACCGCACCGCAAGGGGAGGTTGAAAAAGGTTCAGTAGCAGGGTGAGCCCGGCGACCGCCGACAGCGGCAGCGCGACCGCGGCGGCGGCCACCGAGATCCGGCGCAGCGGCCGGGCTACCCCGGTCGTCCCGGCCACCGCCAGGATCGCGAAGACCGTGCCGGCCACCGCCGCGATGCTGGCGCCGCCGTGCACCAGGTCGGCCAGGGTCACCCGGTCGAAGGGTGGCAGCGGGCAGGCGGCCCGGCAGCTCACCCCGGCCGAGACCACCGTGCCGACCGCGCTCGCCACCAGCAGCCCGGTCGCCAGCCGCAACACGGCGGGCAGGGCCGCGCCGAGCAACACCTGGCCGGCGGCGGTGGCCAGCAGGCCGATCCGGTACGCCCAGACGGTCGCACTGTCCGACGCGCCGGCCTCGCTGACGTACGAGCTGAGTTCCGGGGCCGGTCCGGCGTAGACGGCGAGCGCCACCGCAGCCGTGCCGAGCAGGGTGCAGACCGCGGCGGCGAGCGCCAGGGCGGGCCGGTGCGCGGCCGTCATCTCCGGGCGGGTCACCTCCGGGCGCGACGGAGACGGGGCGGGTGGCCAGTCCGGGGGCGGGACCGGCCGGCCGGTCGGACGACCGGGCCATCGACGTCGGTCACCCGGAGGAACTGTGCCTGCGCCATGCGGCCAAACCTATCCCGCCGCCGTACGGCCGGTAGAAG
Organism: Plantactinospora sp. DSM 117369; assembly: GCF_053764795.1. Taxonomy (NCBI): domain Bacteria; kingdom Bacillati; phylum Actinomycetota; class Actinomycetes; order Micromonosporales; family Micromonosporaceae; genus Plantactinospora; species Plantactinospora sp. DSM 117369. Next base: position 1,997,342 of record NZ_CM132446.1, read on the forward strand.
ATCCGCTGTACAGGCCCTAAAGTGTGGGTCGATCACCACGACTCCGCCGGGTTCGTCGGCGCTGCATGCCGGTGCAGGTCGTGGCCGACCAGCCCCTGCACGGGCCGGAGTGACGAGCTGAGGCGGACATGCGACTTCCGGACGGGCTACCCGCGGACATCGATCTGACCAGGCCCAGCGCCGCCCGGGTCTACGACTACTTCCTCGGCGGCGCGCACAACTTCGAGATCGACCGGCAGCTCGCCGAGCAGATCGCGAGCATGACACCGAACCTGGCCGAGACGATGCGGGCCGGCCGGGCGTTCCTGCGCAGGGGCGTACGGATGCTGGTCGGCGAGGGCATCGACCAGTTCCTCGACATCGGCTCCGGTATTCCCACCGTCGGCAACGTGCACGAGGTGGCCCAGGCGCTCAACCCGACCGCCCGGATCGCGTACGTCGACATCGACCCGGTGGCGGTGGCGCACAGCCGGTCGATCCTGGCCGGCAACGAGTACACCGGGGTGATCCACGCCGACCTGCGGGAGCCGGAGCGGATCCTGGCCGAGGCCGAGAAGCTGGGCGTGATCGACTTCAGCCGCCCGGTCGCCGTACTGCTGGCCGGGGTGGTGCACTTCATCCCCGACGCGGACGACCCGCAGGAAATCCTGGCCACCCTGCGCGCCGCCACGGTGCCCGGCAGCTATCTGCTGCTCTCGCACTCGACCTACGAGGACCAGCCCCCGGAGATGCTGGACGCGCAGCGCCTCTCCGCCCGGACGTCGACCGAGATCACGCTCCGCTCCCGGGCCGAGATCACCGCGTTCTTCGGCGACTTCACCCTGGTCGAGCCGGGTGTGGTGCACATGCCGCTGTGGCGACCCGACGAACCCGGCGACCCGGGGGAGCATCCGGAGCGGCTCGGCGCGTTCGGCGGTGTGGGCCGGCACGACCGTGGCGCGGGCTAGCGGTGTCGACCTCCGTCACCGGAACCGGTGGGGACGTGTCGTCGGTTGACGAGCCGTCGGGTTCCCCGTCGGTCCCCGGTGCTGGATCGGAGCCGGTCGACGAGCCGCCGGTCTCCGTCGCCGGCTCCGAGTTCGACCGGTTTGGCGCGCACCGGTACGCGGAACGCTGGGCGCGGGAGGTGATCCGGTGCGGCTTCGTGGCGACGAGTACGGCCGAGAACCAGCGGCTGCTGCTGGCGCACACCGTACGGCTCGCCGAGGCGGTGCTGGCCGACCCGTTCACCCCGCAGCCCGGGTACGACGTCGGCCGGGCCCTGGTCGACGCCCACCTGACCGAGCCGGGCGTGCTGGACTGGTCGGTACGCGCCCTCGGCGAGCGGTTCCGTGCCCTCGTCCTGCCCACCCTGCCCGAGCCGGCGGCGGCACCCCGGGTCGCCGCCCTCCAGGGTGCCCTGTCGGCGGGATTCGCCGGTGCGCTGCGCCACCGCACACTCAGCCAGCAGGAGCGGATCGCCCAGGCCGTCTGGGAGGCCCGGGACCGGGTCGAGCAGGCGCTGCGGGACAGCGAGGCACGGTTCCGGGCGGTCTTCGTCGACGCCGCGATCGGGATCGGCATCGCCGACGTCAACGGGCAGATCATCGACGTCAACCGGGCCTTCGCCGAGCTGCTCGGCTATTCCGTCGCCGAGCTGCGTGAGATCAACGTGGCCGCACTGTTCCACCCCGACGACGCGGCCGGGATGTGGGAGCTGTACCAGGAACTGATCGAGGGCAAGCGGGACGCCGTACGGGTGGAGAAGCGCTACTACCGCAAGGACGGCAGCGCGGTCTGGACCGATCTCGCGGTCTCGCTGATCCGGCACGACGACGGGCGGCCCCGGTTCACCGTGGCGATGCTGGAGGACATCACCGAACGGCACGAGCTGCAACAGCGGCTGCGCTACCAGGCGTCGCACGACCCGCTGACCGGGCTGCCGAACCGTACCCTCTTCTTCGACCGGCTCGGCGAGGTCTTCGCCACCGGCGGGCCGGACGACCGGGTCGGGATCTGCTTCCTCGACCTCGACGGCTTCAAGGCGGTCAACGACAGCCTCGGGCACGACCTCGGCGACAACCTGCTGGTGACCGTGGCCCGGCGACTTGCCGACTGCGTGGCCGAGCAGGGGCACCTGGTCGCCCGGATGGGCGGTGACGAGTTCGTGATCCTGATCGACCACAACGCCGGCTGCCGGGCGGTCAAGGCGGTGGCCGACCTGGCGCTGGCGGCGGTCGCCGAGCCGGTGCAGATCGGCGAGCACCGGCTGTCGGTCTCGGCCAGCATCGGCGTGGTCTCCGGGCCGCTCGCCACCACCTCGGTCGCCGAGCTGATGAAGGCCGCCGACGTCACCCTCTACTGGGCCAAGGCCGAGGGCCGGAGCCGGTGGGTGAGCTACGACCCGGCGCGGCGGGCTCGGGAGCAGACCCGATCGGCCCTGGTCGCCGGCATGTCGGCGGCGCTGCACCAGGGCGAGTTCATGGTCGACTACCAGCCGATCGTGACCCTGGCCGACGAGGCGATCTGCGCGGTGGAGGCGCTGGTCCGGTGGCGGCACCCGGAGCTGGGGCTGCTCGGCCCGGACGAGTTCATCGGCCTGGCCGAGGAGACCGGGCTGATCGTCGAACTCGGTCGCTGGGTGCTGGCCCGGGCCTGCGAGGCGGCCAGCCGGTGGCACCGGGAGTTCCCCGACGCCCGGCTGGTGGTCAGCGTGAACCTGGCCGCCCGGCAGGCCCGCGACCCGGGCGTCGTCGGCACGGTCTCCGAGGTGTTGCGCCAGACGGAACTCCCGGCCGACCTGCTGCAACTCGAACTGACCGAGAGCGCGGTGATGGCCACCGACGGCGAGCCGCTGCCCGCGCTGCGCCGGCTGGCCGCCCTCGGGGTACGGCTGGCGATCGACGACTTCGGCACCGGTTACTCCAACCTGGCGTACCTGCGCCGGCTGCCGATCCACAATCTCAAGCTCGCCGGCCCGTTCGTCGAGGGGATCCGGTCCAGCGACCGGCAGGGCCTGGTGGACGGGCGGATCGTCGACGCGCTGGTGCGACTGGCCCACGCCCTCGGGTTGACCGTCACCGCCGAGGCGGTGGAGACGCTCGGCCAGGCGGACCAGCTCCGGGCGCTGGGCTGTGACGCCGCCCAGGGGCGCTACTTCGCGGCGCCGGCACCGGAGGGCGAGATCACCAGGTGGCTGGCCGCCCGCGCGCAGCGGCGCCGGGAGGGTGCCGTCTGACGCCGGGTGGTGGATGCGGCGTGAGAGGTGCGGGTAGGGCACCCTGGGAGGCGTGGACTCAACGCTTCCCCGTGACTGGAGGCCGGGGGAGTTGTGGCGTATCAGTGCCTGTTGGTGGACAGCCTCGTTCCACAGCCAGCGACACCGCCCCACCCGGCCAGCAGCGCGGCTTCCACGGTCGCGCCGGGGCGCAACCGGTAGCTGTACCGCACCGTCTCGGCCACACCTCGAACCATCTCAGCCGCATCCGACAGTTTCGCCCATACGGAGGAGTCGACGCCCATGCCGACAACCACCACCACGCCTGACCGCCCTCTCCTTCCCCTGGCTGAAGCCAGGTCTTCCTCGGGCGGCTCTTGATGACCGAGACCGAGTCAGTGGTGACCCTGCTGTGTGGCGTGACGATCGTGATCGGCGTCTGCGGGGTGATCGTGCCGATCATTCCCGGGCTGATCCTGTGCTGGCTGGGCGTGGTGGTCTGGTCGTTCTTCGGCGACGGCGAGGGGTTCGGCCGCTGGGTGGTACTCGGCCTGGCCACCGCGATCACGGTGCTCGGCACCACCATCAAGTACCTGTGGCCGGGGCGGAACCTGAAGCGCAGCGGGGTGCCGACGATGTCCCTGCTCGCCGGGGGCGTACTCGGGCTGGTCGGGTTCTTCGTGGTACCGGTGGTCGGGCTGGTGCTCGGCTTCGTACTCGGGCTCTGGCTCGCCGAACTGGCCCGGCTCGGTGACGCGAAGCAGGCCTGGCCGTCCACCCGGCACGCGCTGTCGGCGGTCGGGCTCGCGCTGCTGGTCGAGTTGGCCGCGGCGCTCGGCATCACCGCCGTCTGGCTGGTCGGTCTCGTCCTCACCTGAGGGGTGGCGGGACCAACCGGTGTCGAGGCCCACCTGGCGAACGTCCGAAGGATCAGGATCGCCGCCGCCGGTCGGTGCGGGTGCGGTGCGGCGGCGCGGGGCGGGCGCTGGCACGACCTGCGTCGTACCCGATGAGAGAGGTGACCGCGCCCCGCGCCGCCGCGGGAAACCGGGTTGTCCGAGAACCCGGCGTCGGGCCCCGGGCGGGGCCCTACGGGTCCGGCGGTGCCGGACCGGCGCGCCGAGATCGCGCGCGATGCTGTCCGGTCAGGCCAGGGACCCGGCACGCCGGCGTCGGCGGCGTGCGGTGTGCGATGCCTGCCATGTCATGGCTCAGATCATGCTGCCAAAACGGCAGGTCGGCAACGCAATTAGCGGCGTCGACGCCCACGGCGCGGGGTCGCCCGGGTCACCTCAGGTGACGGCGATGTCCAGCTCGGGGAGGTGCTCGGTGGCGGCGGCCAGCACGGCACCGGTGAGCCCGGGTGGCAGTCCGGCCCGGGCAGCCAGCCGGTCGACGGTGATCTGCTGCCGGCCGAGGAGTTCGACGGCCTTGCCGAGCAGCGACGGCTGCTCGCGGGGGCCGAGGTCGCCTGGCTCCGGGAAGCCCCACTGGGCGAGCAGCGCCATCCCGCGCCGGTAGGTGTGCTCCCGGTAGACGCCGAGGTCGTGCCCGCGGTAGACCAGCGCCTTCAGGCTGATCCCCCAGCGGCGCTTGAGGTCGTGCAGCCGGTCGAAGTCGAGCCGGGACGGCAGTTCGTCGCGCAGCGCCGCGCTCGGGGCCAGGAACTCGGAGGCGAACGCGGTGGCCTGCCGCTCCAGCAGTTGGCTGCCCGGCTCGGCGTCGTGGTGCATCAGCAGGTGGCCCAACTCGTGCGCGGCGTCCATCCGGGACCGGGCCTTGTCGTCCTTGCCGGGGTTGAGGAAGACGAACGGCCGCTGGCCGTACCAGTGCGAGAACGCGTCGACCCGCTCGGAGACGTCCGGCAGGGCGAGCACGATCACCCCGGCCGACTCCAGCAGCCGCACCATATGCGGTACCGGGGCGGCACCGAGGCCGAACGCGTCCCGGGCGGTGACGGCGGCGGCGCGTACGTCGTCGGGGCCGGTCGGCTCGGCCAGTTCCAGGTGCGGCAGCCGTAGCCGGGGCAGCCGGAGCTGCCGTTCGACCGCCTCCACCACCCGCCAGGCGAGCTCGCCGAACGCCTCCGCCTGATCCCGTTCGGCCTGGCTGGTCGTCCGCAGGCTGCGGAAGTGCGCCTGCCCCGAGGTGACCGGTACGGCGAATCCGGCGGCGAAGAACTCGACCGGCATCGAGAGCGCCAGGGCCAACCGGGCCAGCGTCGCCGCCGACGGTCGGGCCTGGCCCAGCTCGTACTGGCTGACCGCCGCGGCCGTGACCCCGACCTGCCGGGCCAGCTCGTTCTTGCGCATCCGCCGCCACCGGCGGGCCAGGGCGAGAGCGTGCGGCGCGAACGCGGCGGCTGCGGCGGCTGCGGGTACCGGAGGTCGGAGCCGGCCCGTCACGCGGACCGCTCGGCCGGACGGCCGAATGCCGCGCCGAACCGGCCGCTCCGGTCGTCGGGCTGGATGGCCAGCAGGTCCAGCTCGGGGATCGGCAGTTCGTCGGTGCGGGGCTGCGGCACCGCACCGTCGACCACCGGCAGCGGTGCTCCGGTGGTGGCCGGCTCGCCGAACCAGAGGCGTACCTCGAACCAGGGCGAGCCGCTGTCCCGGTTGTCCCGGGGCAGCCCGATGTAGGCAACCGCCTCGCCGGTGACGATGTCTCCGGTGTGCGCGATCCGGATGTGCCGTTTCGGCGGCACCACCTCGGCGAAGACCTCGGGGAACTGCCCCTCGTCGTCGAAGGCGAGCTGCCCGTCGCGGCTGTTCTCCACCGCGCCGCCGAGCCGGGCCTCGCTGCCCTCCCAGCGGATCGACTCGATCCCGCCCTGCAACGAGTAGAGCCGGACGACGTAACCGGCGCAGGCGATCTCCAGTGAGTTGTCCTCCAGCCGGACCCGGATGCCGTCGAGGCCGTCGAATTCGGCCTTGCCCAGGTTGGTCAGGTTGCGCCACACGGTGGTGCCGAAGCTCATCGCGTCGTCGCCGAGCTCCGGCTCGTGTCGGTCCGCCGCGCGCCGGTAGACCTGCTGGATCAGCCGACCCAGCCGGTCCAGTACGCCCTGCTCGTCGAGCACCGCCACCGCGTCGTCCAACAACGTCATGCGGGAAAACCTAGCCGAAGCCCCGGATGATATTGCCGAAATCAAGTGCCGACACGCCACGGCGGACACCGGAACCTGAGTCTGAGCAATCGAGAACTTCTCGACGGCGTGCTTCGGCGGCCGGACGGGAGCCGTGGTCTCGGTTACTCGATCCACATCGGTTGACGTGGATCTTCCGGAGGCGCACGATCTCGGACAGAGGCGTGACGCCGGTCACACGCTGCGTCCCACCCCGGATCCGGACGAAGGAGACGCCGATGAGCGCACCTGTCCCGCCGCCCCGTACGCCGACGGCCGCCGGGGTCGACCTCGACGAGCAACGCCTGGCCGAACTCGGCTACCAGCAGGAACTACGCCGCAAGCTCTCGGGTTTCTCCAACTTCGCGGTCTCGTTCTCGATCATTTCGATCCTGGCCGGCGCGATCACCTCGTACGGCATCGCGATGAACTCCGGCGGCCCGCTGGCGATCACCCTCGGCTGGCTCTTCGTCGGCGGCATGGTGACCCTGGTCGCGCTCGCGATGGCGGAGATCTGCTCGGTCTACCCGACCGCCGGGGCGCTCTACTGGTGGGCGGCGGCGCTGGCCAGCCGGAACAAGGCGGCCTGGGCCTGGTTCATCGGCTGGTTCAACTTCCTCGGCGAGGTGGCGGTCACCGCCGCCATCGACTTCGGCGCGGCGATCACCACCTCGGCCTTCCTCAGCCTCGCCTTCGACCTGGAGGTGACCCCGGAACGCACCTTCGTGGTCTTCCTGGTGATCATCATTGCGCACGGCCTGCTGAACACCTTCGGGGTCAACCTGGTCCGGGTGCTCTCCGACGTGAGCGCCTGGTGGCACCTGGCCGGGGTGGCGATCATCGTCGGGGTGCTGGCGGTCGTGCCCGACCAGCACAAGCCGATCTCCGAGGTCTTCTTCGAGGTACGCAACGCCACCGGCTTCGACTTCTCCGGCGCGGCGGTCTACGCCGTACTGATCGGTCTGCTGATGGCGCAGTACACCTACACCGGCTACGACGCGAGCGCGCACGTCGCCGAGGAGACCCACGACGCGGCCCGAGCGGCGCCCCGGGGCATCGTGATGTCGGTGGTGGTCTCGGTGGTCGCCGGCTTCTTCCTGCTGGTCGCGATCACCTGGTCGATCCGGGACTACGACGTCCAGCGGCAGACCGAACTCGGCCTCCCACCAGCCCAGATCTTCATCGACGCCACCGGCGAGACCATGGGCACCTTCCTGCTCTTCATCTGCGTGGTGGCGCAGTTCTTCTGCGGGATGGCCTCGGTCACCGCCAACTCCCGGATGGCGTACGCGTTCAGCCGGGACGGCGCGCTGCCCGGTTCGGCGATCTGGCGCCGGGTCAACCTCCGCACCGGTACGCCGACCAACTCCATCTGGCTCTGCGTCGCCTGTTCGACCCTGCTGGTGCTGCCGTCGCTGTGGAACACCACCGCCTACCTGGCGGCCACCTCGATCGCGGTGATCGGCCTCTACATCGCGTACGTCGGGCCGGTCTTCCTGCGCCGCCGCAGCCGGGACTTCCGGCCCGGCCCGTGGCACCTGGGCCGGTGGAGCCCGCTGGTCGGCTGGCTGGCGATCGGCTGGGTGGCGGTGATCTGCGTACTCTTCGTGCTCCCCACCACCGCGCCGATCACCCCGTCGACCTTCAACTACACCATCGTGGCGGTCGCGGCGGTGCTCGGCGCCGCCGGGCTCTGGTGGCTGCTCGGCGCCCGGCACTGGTTCACCGGTCCCCGGCAGAACGTGGTCCCGACCGCCCCGCGACCCGACCCGGACGTGCCCGACCCGGACGTGCCCGACCCGGACGTGCCCGACCCGGACGTGCCCGACCCGGTTGTGGGCGCCCCGGCTCCGGACCGGGCGGTCGCAGCGGACGGGGACGGCGGATGAGGGCCCGGGTTCCGGCGCTGAGTCTGGAGGCGCTCCGGGTGGCGGTGGACAGCGGCGACATCGACACCGTGGTCCTCGCCCTGGTCGACATGCAGGGGCGGTTGCAGGGCAAGCGGTTCCACGCGCCGTACTTCCTCGCCGAGGTGCTCCGGCACGGCAGCGAGGGCTGCAACTACCTGCTCGCCGTCGACGTCGAGATGAACACCGTCGACGGGTACGCGATGTCGAGCTGGGAACGCGGTTACGGCGACTTCGCCATGGTCCCGGACCTGAGTACGCTGCGCCGGGTCCCCTGGCAGCCGGGCACCGCGATGCTGCTGGCCGACCTGCGCTGGCTCGACGGCAGCGGGGAGGTGCTCGCCTCGCCCCGACAGATCCTGCGCCGCCAGCTCGACCGGCTCGCCGGGCACGGGCTGACCGCGTACGCCGGGACCGAGCTGGAGTTCGTGCTCTACCGCGACTCGTACGAGGACGCCTGGCGCCGGGGCTACCGCGAGCTGACCCCGGCGAACCTCTACAACGTGGACTACTCGCTGCTCGGTACCGCCCGGGTCGAGCCGCTGCTGCGGCGGATCCGCACCGAGATGGCCGGCGCCGGGCTGACCCCGGAGAGCGCCAAGGGCGAGTGCAACCTCGGCCAACACGAGATCGCCTTCCGGTACGCCGACGCGTTGACCTGCGCGGACAACCACGTCGTCTACAAGAACGGGGCGAAGGAGATCGCCGCTCAGGAGGGCATGTCGCTCACGTTCATGGCCAAGCCGAACGAGCGGGAGGGCAACTCCTGCCACATCCACTTCTCGCTGCGGCGTGCCGACGGGCGGTCGGCGATGCTCGGCGACGGCCCGGCCCGGCTGTCGCCGACCGGCACCCGGGTACTGGCCGGGCTGCTGGCGACGATCCCCGACTTCAGCCTCTTCCTGGCCCCGAACGTGAACTCGTACAAGCGCTACCAGCCCGGTTCGTTCGCCCCGACCGCGCTGCGCTGGGGCACCGACAACCGCACCTGCGCGCTGCGGCTGGTCGGGCACGGCCAGGGGATGCGGGTGGAGAACCGGCTGCCCGGCGCGGACGTCAACCCGTACCTGGCGATCGCGGCGCTGGTGGCCGGGGCGGTACACGGGATCGAGGCGGAACTGGAGCTGGAGCCGGAGTTCGCCGGCAACGCGTACGCCGACGAGTCCGCGCCCCGGGTGCCGGGTACCCTGCGGGACGCCCTCGGCCGCTGGACGGAGTCGCCGCTGGCCGCCGACGCGTTCGGGGCCGAGGTGGTGGCGCACTACGCCAACCAGGCGCGGGTGGAGTTGGCCGCCTTCGACGCGGCGGTGACGGACTGGGAGCTGCGACGCGGTTTCGAACGCCTCTGACCCGAATCCGTGAGTAAGTGGTTCGCGTTCGTTCCCGAGCCGTCCGGTGCCGTCGGGTTGGTCGAGCTGCCGAGGGCGGTACCTACCCACGACAAGCAACGACCCACATCGATCGGAACCTACTCGACAGCGAACCCGAAACAATTACTCACGGATTCGGGTCTGAGCCGCCATCCGGGCTGACCGAGGTGGTCAGTCCGGCGACCGGGTTGGTGGTGGCCACGGTGCCGCAGACCGGCCCGGCCGCTGCGCCAGGTTCGCCGCCCGTCCGTACCACCCCTGGCTGACCAGCGAGTTCATCGAATGAAACCGGGCTGAATGCAGCTCCTGATTGCATGGGGTCGCTCGGGCATCGCGTACGTCAATCAGAATGGGGGCTGAAGCATGGTACGCAGAAATCTCATGACCTTGGCGGTGGTTGTCGCCGCCGTCACGGGTGCCTCGATGCCGCTCAACGCCGCAGTTGCTGCGTCGGCCGAGCCGTCGACTGTCGAGGTTGCACGGACGTCACTCACGGCGACCCGCATCGACCAGGCCATCGCGAACCAGCATGGCTACAAGGTCGTGGTGCGGAACGGCGCGCTGGACAGCGTCAAGGTCGCTGATCACCCGATCACGCAAGATCCGGTCATTACTCCGCTGGACGCACCGGTCGTGTACGGCAACTGCGGGGTCTCGTTCCTCTACTACGCCCGGAGCGCTCCCCGCAAGGCCATCGTGCACACCGGGTTCGATCTGAACACGGTCCCACCGTCGGTCCTGGGTTCGTGGACGGTCGCGGTGACGGACAACGCCGGTGTCGGCTCGCGGACCTGGACACCTTCGGTCGGATGGAGCTGGGACACCACCTGGGACACCACTCACAGCGTGGGCGGATACTCGGTCGCGCAGGTGACGAACGGCTATGTGGTACTGGCTGACGGGCGGGTCTGCGTGTCGGGGAATCCTTGGCAGCACACGTACCTGTAGTGCCTTGAGGCAGTTCGCGGGCCAGGACTGGATTCCTGGCCCGCGAACTCTGCGCACAGGACGTCCGGCAGCACCCGGTGGTCCGGCGGGCCACCTTCGCGGACGTACCGGCGATGTTCGAGGGCGTCGACGTCGACTGGGTGGCCGCGTTCGGGCTGAACGTGGCCGACGCCGGCCGGCTGCTCGACCTCTCCGGAGTGGACGCCGCGACGTCGCTGACGGTGCGCCCCGAGGACACGTTGCCGGCCGGCGCCCCTCGACCACCGGCCACGCCGTCGGCGAGGATGCCGGGGACAGCGATCCCCGGGAGGAGTACGGCGATGATCAGTGATCGACTGGCTGGGCGGGTGGCGGTGGTGACCGGTGCCGGCAGCGGGATTGGGCTGGCCACCGTGCGCCGGCTCGCCGCCGAGGGCGCGTACCTGGTCTGCGTCGACATCGCGACCGACGCCGGGCGGGCCGCCGCCGACGAGGTGGACGGCGAGTTCGTGGCCTGCGACGTGAGCGACGAGGCGCAGGTACGCGATCTGTATGACCAGGTCGCGGCCAGGCGCGGCCGGATCGACATCGCGTTCAACAACGCCGGCATCTCCCCGCCGGACGACGACTCGATCCTGACCACCGGCCTGGACGCCTGGGAGCGGGTGATCCGGGTCAACACCACCAGCGTCTACCTCTGCTGCAAGTACGTCATCCCGCACATGCTGCGCCAGGGCCGGGGCTCGATCATCAACACCGCCTCCTTCGTGGCGCTGATGGGCGCGGCCACCTCGCAGATCGCCTACACCGCGAGCAAGGGCGGGGTGCTGGCGCTGACCCGGGAGCTCGGCGTCCAGTTCGCTCGGCAGGGGATCCGGGTGAACGCGCTCTGTCCCGGCCCGATCGGCACGCCGTTGCTGCGGGAGCTGTTCGCCAAGGATCCGGAACGGGCGGCGCGGCGACTGGTGCACGTACCGATGGGTCGGTTCGGCGAGCCCGGCGAGATCGCCGCCGCGGTGGCCTTCCTGGCCAGCGACGACGCGTCCTTCATGACCGCCGCCCAGTTCGTGGTGGACGGCGGCATCACCGGCGCGTACGTCACGCCGGCTCTAGACGAGTAGTTCCGAATCCCGGTCAGTGGTCGTAGGCGATCAGGGATCGGGTGACGGGCATCTCGCGACGCACCGGCTGCCCCTGGACGAGGCGCCCGAGGGCTACGGCTACGCGATGTTCAGAGAGAAGCGCGACGGCTGGGTCCGGGCGGTCTTCACACCGGACGAGTCGCCCCGGTAGGGCCGTGGTCCAGCGTGCCGCCCCTCAGGTGGTCTCACGGCGCTGGCAGATACTCCGTTACCTTTCAGTGCACTTTAGGTGAGCACGTGATTAGTAGTCCCGCCTTGCGGTGGGACGGTCCCGGTCTGACCGGCGGACGCCGTGCCGGGTTCACGCTTCACAGCCGCCAGCCCGTGTGTACGGGTCTTACGGTCGGCTCCACGTGCTGCCACCGGGCCACTCCCGGCGGTGTCGAACTCGGCCGCGACAGCGGCCAGGTTGCGTGCGGCGTTGAGGTCCCGGTCCAGGACCAGCCCACACGCCTCACAGTCGTACTCACGCTCGGACAGGGCCAGCTTGGCTTTCACCGCGCCGCAGCCGGAGCAGGTCTTCGAGGACGGATACCAACGGTCGGCCACGATCAGTCGGCCACCGTTCCATGAGGTCTTGTAAGCGAGTTGACGGCGGATCTCGGCGAATCCGGCGTCAGCGATATGCCGGGCCAGCCGCCGGTTACGCAGCATGCCAGCCACGTTGAGGTCTTCGACCACGACCGTGCCGTGCTCACGAGTGAGCCGGGTGGTGAGCTTGTGCAGGCCGTCGCGGCGCAGCTGAGCGACCCGGGCGTGCGCACGACCAAGCCGCGCGGACGCCCGTTCCCACCGCTTCGATGGGCGGCGTCCGGTACGCCGGTCGGGGCCGCTCTTACGCGACAGCGCTCTTCCCCAGGCATCTAGCCGGGCCTGCGAGGCAACGAGGTGGCGCGGGTTGTCCACCAGTTCACCGGTGGACAACACCGCAAGGTGCGTGACGCCGACGTCCACGCCGACCACAGACGTGGGCTTGGCCGGTACCTGGTCGGCGCGTTCGACCTCGACGGTGAACGAGACGTGCCAGCGGCCACCGTCGCGCCGGACGGTCGCGGACATGATCCGGGCGGTGCCGGCGTCGAGGCGGCGTGCGAGTTTCCGAGCGGACTCGTGCAGCTTCAATCGGCCCAGCCTGGGTAGCGTCACGTGCATGCGGTCGGGCTCGACCCGGATCGTGCCGGTGGTGAACCGCACGGACGGTGTGGTGCGGCGTCGGGACTTGAACCGAGGAAACCCGACCGGACGGCCAGCACGTTTACCGGCGCGGGAGTCGGCCCAGTTCTTCAACGCGCGGGCGAGCGCGTCCAGGCCGGTGTTGAATGCCTCCTTCGAACACTCCCGCCACCACGGCGCCACACCACCCTTCGCGGCGTTCCACTCCCGGCGCAACGCGGGCAACGACCACCCGACCGCCGGGGTGAGCTGACCATCCGGCACACCGTAGGTACGCTGCGCCGCGCGCTGGTCCATGACCGCCTTCACCCGAGCCAACGCCCAGTTGTACGCCAACCGCGCCGCCCCGGCGTGCGCGAGTACCGCACGCTCTTGGGTCGGGGTGAGGTCCAAGGCGAACCGGTACGCCTGAATCGTCTTCATGCCGGGTCGCCCTCGGTGGCCGCTTCGACGGCGCGGCGGGCTCGGTTCGCAGCAGAGCGCCGTCCATACAGACGGGCGCACAGCGACGTCAGGATCTCGGTCATGTCGCGCACAAGGTCGTCGTCCACCTCGGCCGGGTCGACCACCAGAAGCCGCCTGCCTTGGGCGGCCAGCGCGGCTTCGACGTACTCGCCGCCGAAACGGGCGAACCGGTCCCGGTGTTCGACCACGATCGTCGTGACGGTCGGGTCACGCAGCAACGCCAGGAACTTCTTGCGGCGTCCGTTGAGCGCGGACCCGACCTCGGTAACGACTCGGGACACAACGAGGTTCCGCCCAGTCGCCCATGCGGTTACCCGGGCGACCTGTCGATCCAAGTCGGACTTCTGATCGGCAGACGACACGCGGCCGTACACCACTGTGGTTTCTGGTGACGACGCCTCCGCGTGCTGCTCTACCAGGATCAGGCCGCCGACTCGTCGAGCGGGCACGGGCAGCTTGCCCTCCCGGAACCAGCGATACGCCGTGACCGGGTGGACTCCTTCCCGCTTCGCCCACTCTTTCAAGTTCACCATTGCATTCTATTACTTACTACAGCGGCAACTGCCCTGAACCCCCAATCCGGGACGTGCCCCGGAGGTCTGGTCTCCGGGGCACGTCGCCTTGGTGGTAATCGGTCGATCGGCGGGTTACTTGGATGGCTGGTACCGATTGGCGCTGAGGGCGAACGCCCGGTCGACCCGTTGCTCGACCCGGTTGCCGTCGACGTCCCAGGCTTCCACCTTCAGGCTGACCGCACCGGAGGTACGGTTCACCGCCGGGTAGCCGGTGAGGACCTGGAAGCTCCGGCCGTCACCATCACCCCGACCCTTCGGCAGCACCACCGCCCGCTGCCAGGTCTTGCCGTCGTCGAGGCTGGTCCACACCTTCATCCCGTCGATCCGGGGCATCGCCTCGATGGACTGCCCGTTGTATGCGGTGACAGTGAAGGTGTGCAGGCCGGGTGCCTTGACCGTGTTGTTGAGCTGGAGGTCCTTGCCGAGGTCGTAGCGGAGGAAGACGAACGGCTCCGGATGACACGGGTTGTGCCCGTAGCCGCGGCTGAGCCAGCACAGGGTGCCGGGTTTGGCGGTGGCCCGCTCCGGATGCTCCGACTTGAACGTCCAGGTCGTGGTGGTGTTGTTCAGATCCCGCTTGGACTCGGTCAGCCGGTAGGTGCCGGGCTCCTGCGGAAGCCGGAACACCGGGAGGAACCCTTCCATGCTGAGCGGGATCTCCTGGCCGCCCTCCCGGTGCAGTCGGACGGCACTGTTCCAGACGTCCTCCGCGGCGTGGAGGCTTCCGGTGATCCCGACTGTTCTGGGATAGATCAGGTCGCCCTCGCGACACCCGATGCAATCCCGCGCCCCGGTCTTGTGGGCGGGGTGGACGAGCAAGTCGGGCGGCAGCGAAGGCGCGGCTCCCGGGGCCACCGGGGCGGTGCCCCAGCGCTCGGTGGTCTGCCCCGGCCGGCCGAAGACCCGAGCAGCCGCCTCTAACCGGACCTTGGTTCCGCTGGCGTCACGGTAGAAGACCTCGCTCCGGCGTACCATCCGGGGGTCGACCGGGCCGAAGTACTGGGTCCGGGTCTGCGGCACCGCGAATTCGAAGTCAGAGCTCGCGCCCGGTTGCGCGCCCGGCTTCGACGCTTCGTCACGCGAAAAGGACGGTCCCGGCTGGGTGGCGTGGAAGGTGCTCTCCACCCGGGCGAGGTCACGCTCGCCGAACCGGTGATCCAGCGACGTGGAGACCTGCTGGTCGTGATAGAGCGAGAGCTGGTAGCTGTATCGGATGTTCGGGTCGCTGGTCAGGCCGATGGTCACCGTGCCCTTCCGGACCAGGTCCAGCAGCCGCTTGCCCTCGTCCCGTTGGATCTGGACCTCCGGTAGCAGCAGCTTCTGCTCATCTGGAATGACGGTCGAGTTAGCCGGCGTTGTGGGCGCCATACTGAGCCGGTGGT
The DNA here is from genome assembly GCF_053764795.1 of Plantactinospora sp. DSM 117369. NCBI lineage: Bacteria > Bacillati > Actinomycetota > Actinomycetes > Micromonosporales > Micromonosporaceae > Plantactinospora > Plantactinospora sp. DSM 117369. The sequence continues at coordinate 2,012,603 of NZ_CM132446.1, forward strand.
GCTCGTAGCCGGGTGGCGGGTTGGAGAAGGCGATGACGCCGATCGCACCGGCCCGGTGCAGGTTGTTGAGCCGGTCCACCCACAGTGCGAGGTCGGGGGTGCCATCCGGCGGGGTGTTGCCCGCACCCCACCGGTCATCGCCCCACTGGAGCAGGGCGAGCTTGCCGCGCAGATCGTGTCCGGCGATGTCCTCCGGGTCACCGAACCCGGCATCGACCAGCTCGAACGTCCCGTTGCGGGTGAACGGCAGCCAGCCGCCGGCCCAGTCAAACGCACCCGGATCGAACGTCAGCCCCCGGTCGGCGTGGGCGCGAAGCATCGGCTGCAATGCCAGGTCGTTGGCGCCGCGCACCCGCATCGAGGCCGGTGGGTTCGCCAGCGTCCACTGGCTGGAGAACTGGAACTCCCCCACCGTGACGCGTTCGGTCGGGGTCACCCACAGCTTCGTCTGGGCCCACGTGATGCTGCCGGTGGTGCTGATGGTGGTGATGCTGCCGTCGGCGTGGCTGCGCTCGTAGTTAACGGAGAGGGCGTACGGTGCGGCCGGTCGCGGAGTGGCGATCGATATCGGTCGGGCCTGCCGGCCGTCGAGGATGACTTCGGTGCCTCCGGTCACCGTGATCTGCGGGTCGATGAGGTAAGCCGAAACCTTCCGCCCCGCAGTGCCGTCGTGTCCTGTCAACCCCGCCATCACGCTGTAGGTGCCCGGCCGGACCAGCGCCTGGTACCGACCCACGCCGACCGAGGTGACGTCGGTGATCTGCTCACCCGGGACGTCCACCGCTTGCACCCTCGGCCGGATGCTGGGGACGGCCGGTTGGCCGTCCGGGCCGAGGACCTGAACGGTGAACGCCACCCGGCGGTCCAGCCCGACCGGGGTGGAGAGCCGGACCCCGCTCGCCTCGTCAGCGGCGACCACCGTGCCGCTGTAGGTCTCCAGGCCGAGCCTGCCGACGTTGAGGATGACCGTGGCGGTGGCGGCCCCTCCAGCCGGCACGGTGAGCGTGCCATCGACGGTCAACGCCCCGTTCGGTGCTGGCTCACCCGCCATACTCCGCAGACTCGGCGTCAGCGTCAGCTCGACCGGCTGGTCGGTCAGGTTCCGATAGGTAATCCGCTTGCTGACCGGGTCGGAACCGGTATCCCCGGTGATCCGACCGAAGTCGACATTCGGGGTGGTGGCGAAGACTTCCTGGTCGACCGCCCGCGCCGCATTGACTCGCCCAGCACCCTGCTCATAGACGCTGTGCCCGGCGTCGTGGGCGGTGCTCATCAACGCCGCCTTCAGCTCCGGACCGGTCAAGTCCGGGTACCGCTGCGCCAGAAGCGCCGCCGCACCCGACACATGCGGAGTGGCCATCGACGTACCGTTCGCCGAGGTGTAACGGGCGTCCACCGGCGTACCCAGCGTGGTCCCCGCTGCACGGGCGGCGACGATATCCACCCCTGGGGCGGCAATGTCCGGCTTCAGCGCCCCGTCCAGTCGCGGGCCTCGGCTGGAGAACCGCGCCATCTGGTCCCGCTTGTCGGTGGCCGCCACCGTCAACGCCGCCTCCGCCGTACCCGGCGACCCGACCGTCTGCGCGTTCGGCCCGTCGTTACCGGCGGCGATCACAAACAGGGTGCCGGTGCGCGAGGTCAGGCTGTTAACCGCCTGACTCAACGGGTCGGTGCCGTCCGTGCAGCAACCACCGAGGCTGATCGAGACGATGTCGGCGTCCTGCTCGGTGGCGGCCCACTCCATCCCCTGGAGAATCGACGACGTCGGGCACCCGTTGGTGTCAAAGCACACCTTCGCGGACAACAGCCGTGCACCCGGCGCCACACCCTTGTACCGGCCACCGGACGCGGCACCGGACCCGGCGATGGTGGACGCCACGTGCGTCCCGTGACCGTGCCGGTCCCCGGCGTCAGAGCCCGGAATGAAACTGACCGCCGTGGCGACCTTGCCCGCCAGGTCGGGGTGCGTGGCGTCGACACCGGAGTCGAGCACCGCGACATTCACCCCGCTACCGTCATACCCCGCGCTCCAGGTAGCGGGAGCACCGATCAACGGCACGCTTTCGGCCAGGCTCAACTCCAGCTCGCGGTCCAACCACACCTTTCCCACTCCAGCGGCCAGCACCGACGGACCCGCTGGCCTCGGTGCCACCGTGAACGAACCCGACCCGGCGCCAGAACGCGGTGCCGACTTCGGGGCCGTGGGCGCCGCCTCGGCACCGCGCAGCCGGTGCCAGAACTGCGCCGCGGTCTTTTTCTCCACCGCGACGCCGGCACCGTTGATGCTGGGCAGCGCGACCGCCTTGCCGGGAGTGGCGGGCAATTGCTCCACCCGCTCCGTCAACAGCTTTGCGGCCAGCGGCGCACTGCCGCCGGGCCGACCGGCTGGAGCCGGATAGGTAACGATCACCGGAAGGTGACCAGCATCGGCATCGGCATAGCCATGCTCGGCCAGATACGTGACGTTGAATAGATCCCGATCCAACACTCCGGCGGCAATCGCCGGCAGCACATCCTCGGGGAAGATGTACACGCCATCGGGCCCGGACTCTGTCTCGAAGGACGGCACACCAGCGAAGCCCGACCGTGGGGCCGCCTTGTCGACCGCGACACCGTACCGGCCAGGGGTACCGGTCAACGTAACCCGGTCGCCCGTGATCAGTGTGATCGTGGTGGAACCAGCACCGGCCGGCGCGGTCAGATCTGGGCTGGGCGCCGCAGGTGCGGCCGGCGCCGCCGCAGCCGGACCGGTCGGCGCAGCCAACACGGCGGCAGCCACGGCCGCCACCGTCGCGAACGCGGCAGCTCGCGGCGGGCGAGGCCGGGAACGGCGGTGCCGCCGCCCGGCCGATCGATGGAAGTTACCTCTGATCACCGTGGACTCCATCTCTTCTCCTCCAATCGGCCGTTCGGCAGGTGCACCGCGGTGGGCCGAAGCGACGCACCGTCACACCTCGACCCAGCCGTCGCCCAATCCGGGCATCTGCTCAGGTACGTCGGGGGCGCGCTTACCGGACCTGGACGGCTTGACATCCTCAGGCGGAGATGGGTCCGGGAGGCTCCTGGTACCCAGGTCGTGGCCAGGGTCGTCAAGTAGGTCGGGCTCCGCTGCTCGGCCCTCGCGCGGATCTTCGGCGTCGTGCACACGGTCAGGGTGCGGCCCAACACCTCGCCGTACCTATGGGAAAAACTCCCCATTCCTACCGGCGGCGTTCGCCGACCTGTGCTGAGCTACCCGTCGACCGCGTCGCGCAGATGACGGGCGAGCGCGGTACGCGTACGCAGGCCGAGCTTGCGCAGCGCGGCGCTGAGGTGCTTGTCCACCGTCTTCGGGGACAGGAACAGTTCGGCGGCGATCTCCCGGTTGGTGCGACCTGTGGCCGCCAGGTCGGCCACCTCGCGCTCCCGCGGCGAGAGTGCCGAGCCGTATCCGCGCGGGCCGCCCCGGTGCCGGGCCGGCAGCGACATCCCCCACTGGCGGGCGATGCTGGCCGCGCGTTCCAGGTCCCACCGGGCGCCGAGACCGTCGAAAGTGGTCATCGCGGTACGCAGCACTTCCTCGGCCCGAGGATCTCCGACCTCGAACAGGCACATCGCGGCCTGTTCCCTGGCCTGCGCCGCCTCGTACGGACAGAGCAGCGACTCATACCGCTCGGCGGCGGCAAGAAAGTGCCGGCCACCGGCGGGCCAGCGCCGCTCGGCCGCGTCGAGGAAACCCCGGGCATGGTGCAGAGCCGCCCGGGCCAAGGGCACGTCGAGGCCCCGTAGTTGCCGGGCGAACCGGATCAGGAACAGGCGCGCCTGGTCGACCCGCCCCGCTGCGACCAGCGCCTGCAGCACCGAGGGCAGTGCTCGCACCGCCGACGCCCAGACGCCGCTGGACTCGGTCAAGGCGACGAACCGATCGAGCCCAGCGAGAAACTGGTCCGGGTCGCCACGGGCCACCGCGAGTCGGGCCGACGCCGCTACCGGAATGGCCAACACGTCGAATGCGTAGTGCCGTTCGAGCTGTCGCACCAGGCGGGTTAGGCGGCTCTCGGCGCGGTCCAGGTCGCCATTGGCGAGGGCGAGGCAGCCAGCGACCACCTCACCGTCAAGGTGGTTGCGGGACGACTTGGCCGCCTCGATCAGCGGCTCAACTCGCTCGCCCAGCCCGCCCCACCTGCCCTGGCAGTAGTCCAGCAACGCCAGGGCGATCTGGATCCGAAGCTCCAGGAGCTCGTTCTGCGCAGTCGCCGCGCCCTCCCGGGCCCGGTCCAGCAGCCGGGCCGCGACCGCATGATGCCCGGCCCTGCACGCGTCCAGCGCGACCGAATGGTAGGCGTTCACCTCCCGCGGGTGCCGCGGCGTGCCGCCCGTGCAACGCACGATGCGATCGGTCACCGGGCGCCACTGTGGATCACCCATTGGTGCCAGCACCATAGCGACCTTGCCGAGCAGGAACACCTCGACGACCGGATTCGCCACCTCGGGCAGGATTTGCAGCGCCCGGTGCAGCCACATCTGGTGCTCCGCGGCCGGCACTCCGAGTGACCGGGGTATTCCGAGCCCCACCATCGCCCATGCCTTCAGTTCGGGCCGGTCGGCGAGATCGGCCAGCGCCTCGGCGAACAGCTCTCGTTGCAGGTCGTGGCGTTCGAACGCGTCGTACAGGATGGCCAGAGCGAAGCGCAGCTCACCGCGGACCGCCGCGGGCTGGTCGTGCTCCAGCGCCGCAGTCAGCAGGTCGATCACCTCGGGGTCCTGCCGAAGCGACTCCAGCGCTGCCCGGCCCAGCTTCACCGCGATGTGCCCCTGCCGCGCGGTGTCGAGCGGCGCATGACGCAGCACCTCGGCCAGTAGCCGGACCGCCTCGGCATCGTCGCCGAGCGCGACGGCCTGGTCGGCGGCAATTTCCGCAGCCGCCACCCATTCGGTCAACCGGCCCGCCCGGCGCAGGTGGTGGGCCACCTGTCCCGCCGGCATCGGACGCAGCTCCCGCAGTGCTTCCGCCGCCCGAGCGTGCAGTTCACGCTGGCGAGGCCCGGTGATACCCCCGTACACCGCCTGTGCCGCCAACACATGGCGGAACCCGACCGTGGTCGGGCGATAATCGGCCAGCAGGCCCGACGCCAGGCCCTCGGTCAGCCCGTCCGTGGCATCGGCCGTCGACAGTCGCGCCACGCTCAGCAGGAGCGACTCTGGAAAGGGTGTCTGCAACACCGCCGCGGCCTCCACCACCGCCTTCGCCGCAGAACCGAGCCGGCTCACCCGCTCTCGCACCGGGTCTCGAATACCGGCCGGCACGTCCAGGTCACTCAACACCCGGCGGGCCCATCCTCCGTCATGCCGGATCAACGTTCCCCGCGCGTGAAGGAGTGCGACAAGTTCCTGAATCGCCAGCGGCAGCCCCGACGCCCGTTGACACAGGTGAACGGCGAACTCCTCGGAGACCCGGTCAATCCCGAGCATTGCCGCTGCCATCGTCCCGGTAGCCGGCGGATCCAGCGGCGCCAATGCGATCCATGCCCGGCGCACCGTCTCTGGCAGTCGCACGGTCACCGCCCGTACTCGCGGGGCCGCCTCCTCACCCCGCATGGTAAGAACGATCGACAGGCCCGACGGCGGTACGGACACCAGGTAGTCGAGGAACTCGACGCTCTGTTCATCCGCCCAGTGCAGATCCTCGATAACCAGAATCGCTGGGCCCACCGCGCCGAGCACCTCCACCAGCCCACGGAACACCTGATGCCGACGCGTAGCACGATCAGCAACCGGCTCGGGAGGCGGTGGCAGCATCCCGGTCAGCTCTGGAAGCAACGGCCGCAACGCGCCCGCCACCGGGGAAAGTTCCACACCTGCCAGCGCCTCGCCGAGGCCGCGTACCGCTTCCACCAGCGGTCCAAGCGGGAACGGCTCGCGAATCTGGCGGCACGCGCCTACCAGCACCCGTCGACCTGCTAGCAGCGGATGGGCCATCAGTTCGGTCACCAGTCGGGTCTTGCCGATTCCCGCCTCGCCCTCCACCGCCACCACCGCCGGTGACGCGGACACCACAGACACCAGCCGGTCGAGATCGTCGTCACGTCCGACCAGTGGCGGCATTACCGATCGTGGCCCGGTCATCGAGGGCGGCCCCGGGCTCGGACACACTCCCACCGACCGCGACGGCCCAGTACGGTCGTTGACGGCTGGTCCGTCCCCTGCACAACCAGGAAGCTAGTGGTCGGACGAAACAAGGGTCAAGATCTAAATTGCGACCGCCGGCTACCGCTGGCACGACCAGCGCCACCTCGGTCCCGCCCGGTTGCTGGCCAGCCTCCGGCGCGTCGGGATGCCGCTGGCCCAGATCTTCGGTGGCTGCCTGGCCGGACGGATGAGCGGTCCCGGTCCCGGCGATAGGCTGGAGGTCATGACCGTACGTGCACCGCTGACCCCTGGCACGCTCTCCCCGTGGCGCCAGGTGCCGCCCCACATCGTCCGCCCCGAGTACGTCGGCAAGAAGCGGCCGAAGGAGTGGCGCGGCTCGCACGTGCAGTCGGCCGAGACGATCGAGAAGATGCGGGTCGCCGGCCGGATCGCCGCCCAGGCCACCCAGCTCGCCGGCGAGCACTGCAAGCCCGGCGTCACCACCGACGAGATCGACCGGGTGGTGCACGAGTTCCTGATCGACCACAACGCCTACCCCTCCACCCTCGGCTACAAGGGCTTCCCCAAGTCGTGCTGCACCAGCCTCAACGAGGTGATCTGCCACGGCATCCCGGATTCGACCGTGCTGATGGACGGCGACATCATCAACGTCGACGTGACGGCGTACCTCGACGGGGTGCACGGGGACACCGACGCCACCTTCTGCGTGGGCGAGGTGTCCGAGCCGGCTCGGCTGCTGGTGGAGCGGACCCACGAGGCGATGATGCGGGGCATCCGGGCGGTCGCTCCGGGCCGGCAGATCAACGTGATCGGCCGGGTCATCGAGTCGTACGCCAAGCGGTTCGGCTACGGGGTGGTCCGGGACTTCACCGGGCACGGCATCGGCGAGGCGTTCCACAGCGGGCTCTACGTGCCGCATTACGACAGCCCCCGGCCGACCGACGTGATGGAGCCGGGGATGACCTTCACGATCGAGCCGATGATCACCCTCGGCACCCACGAGTACGACATGTGGGACGACGGCTGGACCGTGGTCACCAAGGACCGGCGCTGGACCGCGCAGTTCGAGCACACCATCCTGGTCACCGAGGACGGCCACGAGATCCTCACGCTGCCGTGACGGACGCGCCCTCGTGACGGGCGGACACTCGTGACGGACGCGTCCACCCCGGTCAGCGAGCACCACCACGCGGACGTCTCCGGTGGCTGGCTGCGCCCCGCCGTGTTCGGCGCGATGGATGGCCTGGTCACCAACATCGCGTTGATCGCGGGCGTCGGCGGCGGTGGGGTCGCGCCGCGCAACATCGTGCTGACCGGCTTCGCCGGGCTGGTCGCCGGGGCGATCTCGATGGGGCTCGGCGAGTACACCAGCGTGCAGTCGCAGAACGAGCAGGTGGCCGCCGAGGTCGCCAAGGAGCGCCGCGAGCTGGAGCGGAACCCGGCCGGGGAGGCCCGGGAACTCGCCGAGGCATGGGTGGAGCGCGGGCTGCCCCGGGACCTCGCCGAGCAGGTCGCGGAGGCGCTGCGGCACAACCCGGAGGAGGCGCTGCGGGTACACGTCCAGGAGGAGTTGGGCGTCGACGCCGACGAGCGGCCCAGCCCGTGGACCGCCGCCTTCTCGTCGTTCCTCTGCTTCTCGGTCGGGGCCGTGGTGCCGTTGATCACGTACCTGCTCGGCTTCTCCAGCCTGTGGCTGGCGCTCGGGGTGGGCGGTGTCGGCCTGTTCGTCGCGGGTGCGATCGTCGCCCGGTTCACCAACCGGAAGTGGTGGGTCAGCGGCGGCCGGCAACTGCTGCTCGGCGCGGCGGCCACCGCCGCGACGTACCTGGTCGGCCGGCTCATCGGCGTCGGCGTGACCTGACCGCGCCGGTGTCCGGGGGGTCCAGGTGCGGGGCGGCGGCTACTCCCGCCCCGGCGGAGACGTCCGTTCGAGCCGGAAGACGCGGATGTCCCGACCACCGGCCCGGCGGACGTAGGTCCGGTACGCCGGCCACTCGGCCACCAGCAGGTTCCACAGCCGCTCCCGCTCGGCCCCCTCGGTCAGCCGGGCCCGGACCGGTATCCGGGTGCCGTCGACGGTGACCGTGGCGCTCGGGTCGGCGAGCAGGTTGAGGGCCCAGGCCGGCTGCTCGGGGCGACCCCAGTTCGAGCCGGTCACCACGAAGGCGTCGCCGTCGCGCACGTAGAGCAGCGGGTTGCTGCGCGGGCGTCCGGACCGGCGCCCGGTGGTGGTGATCAGCAGCGACGGCACCAGGCCGAGGGCCACCACCCGGCCCCGGGTCAGCCTGGCGACCAGGCGGTCGGCCGGGACCAGTACCGGGGTGCAGGCGGCGAACCAGCGTGAGTGGCCGAGCCGGCGTACGGCCCGGCCGAACGCGGAGACCGGTCTTCCCAGAGCGGACATCGATACAGTGTGCCGGCTGACCGTCGTCCCGGTTCGCCCGCACCGTCATCCGTCTCGGAGGCGGGGCGTGCAGGTCAGGTCGGGCGGCCCGGGAACGGCACCGTGGCCGGGCTGACTCCGGCCGCCCTGCGCCACCGGGTGGCCCGGACCGCCGCGTCGGTGAGCCCGTCCAGCGCGCGGGTGCGCTCGGCACCCTCGGTCGCCGGCAGCGCGGCCCGCCAGACCGCCGCGGTGCGCTCCTCGACCTCGACCGCCAGCCGCAGTGCGCTCGCCTCGTCGGTGACCGCGAACGGCGGCGCGTACGCCGGCTCGGCCGCCGGTACCGGACCGCCCCGCTCGGTGAGGAGCAGCACGAGCTCGTCCCGCCGGCTGCGGTGTGCCGCCTCGGCGGAGCGGGCCTGCTCGGCGGCGCCCCCCTTCAGTCGTACCCCGATCAGCCCGTACGCGTAGATCGCCGCGTGCTCGGCGGCCAGGGCCGCCGCCAGTGCCTCGGACATCAGGCCGCCTCTCCCCGGGCGCCGCCGCGCCCGGTCACCGGAGCACCTCCAGGTGCGTCGCCCGAGCCGCGGCGATCGACCCGACCAGCGCGGCGCGGGCGGCCGGCGCCGCGGTGCAGGCCTTCGCGGCGGCGTCCCGGCCCTGCTGCTCGGCCTCCCGTAACTGCCCCAGGGTCTCGGAGACACCGCCGGCTCCGGTGCCGGGGGCCGGGGCGGTGGCGGTGGCGCTCGGCAGGGCGGTGCCGGTCACCCGGGACAGTTCGGCGGCGTGCGCGCGGTGTGCCTCGGCGACCGGGCGGAGCCGGTCGGCCAGCTCGGGGAACGCGGTGACCGCGGCCTCGTATCGGGCGGCGAGGTCGAGAGCGCCGGTGATCAACGGCGCCAGCGGGTCCGGCGGAGGCGGCGGGTCGGGCTCGCCGCCGAAGAGACCACAGCCGGTGAGGGGGCCGGTGGTACCGATCAGTGCCGCCAGGGCGACCGCCCGCACCACTTCGCGCCGGGACCGCCCCGCCGCGCCGATCGTCTGGTTCGTGTTGCCGGTCCGCACCCGGCAAGTCAACACCATCGGTACCGCCGGCGGGGTCGGCACGCTCACCACGGCCGGTCGTCGGTGCGCCGATCGGGCTCTCCGGCGGTCAGCGCGTTACGCTCTGCGCAGCCGCCGGGCGCGTCAGTCCGGTGGCACGCTGGTATGGCTGCCGGGCGGAGCCGGCGATCACGAGAGAGGGGCGGAGATGACGCAGCGTGGCCGGAACGCCGGTCGGCCCAGGACGGGTCACCGGGCTCCGGACCGTCCCCGCGAGGACCCGTCCGCGCGTCGGCTCCGGCTCCGTGCCGTGATCGAACCTGTGGTGACCGCCGCCGGCTATGACCTGGAGGACCTCTCGGTGTCCCGGGCCGGCCGGCGGTACGTCGTCCGGGTGGTGGTGGACGGCGACGCCGGGGTCAGCCTCGACGCCGTGGCGGACGTCTCCCGGCTCCTGTCCAAGGCGCTCGACCAGGCGGAGGAGACCGGCGGCGACCTGGTCGCCGGGGAATACCAGCTCGAGGTGAGCTCCCCCGGCGTGGACCGGCCGCTGACCCAGCCGCGGCACTGGCGGCGCAACGTCGGCCGGCTGGTGAAGGTGACCGTGCGGGGCCCGGGTGAGCACCCGGAGCGGGGCGGCGCCGACGAGCGGCCGCCGGCACCCGCGGACCGGCAGGTGACCGCCCGGGTGGTCGCCGCCGACGACGAGCGGGTGGTGCTGGAGACCGACGCCGGACCGGTCGGCTGGGCGTACCCCGACCTCGGGCCGGGCCGGGTCCAGGTGGAGTTCAACCGGCTGGACGAGATCGCCGACGACGATCCGACCGGTGCCGGCGATGATGACTATGACGACGTCGGCAACGGCGACGACGAAGATGTGGAGGGCGAGGAGCGGTGAACATCGACCTCGCGGCGTTGCGTGCATTGGAGCGCGAGCGGGAGATCCCGTTCGACACGATTCTCGCGGCGATCGAGACCGCGTTGCTGACGGCGTACCGGCACACCGAGGGGGCCCAGGCGCATGCCCGGGTCGAGATCGACCGTAAGACCGGCGCCGCCCTGGTGTACGCCCAGGAGCAGGACGCCGAGGGTGCGGTGATCCGGGAATTCGACGACACTCCGCACGACTTCGGCCGGATCGCCGCGATGACCGCCAAACAGGTCATCCTGCAACGGCTTCGCGAGGCCACCGACGAGGTGCACTTCGGCGAGTACGTGGGCCGGGACGGCGACCTGGTCACCGGGGTGGTGCAGGCGCACGAGGCGCGCAGCGAGAAGGGCATCGTCTCGGTCGACCTCGGCAAGGTCGAGGCGGTGCTGCCCCAGGCCGAGCAGGTCCCCGGCGAGTTGTACGAGCACGGCCAGCGGATCCGCTGCGTCGTCGTACACGTCGTCAAGGGCTTCCGGGGCCCGCAGATCACCCTCTCCCGGTCGCACCCGAACCTGGTGAAGAAGCTCTTCGCCCTGGAGGTGCCGGAGATCGCCGACGGCACCGTGGAGATCGCCGCGATCGCCCGCGAGGCCGGTCACCGCACCAAGATCGCGGTCCGTTCCACCGTGCCGGGCGTGAACGCCAAGGGCGCCTGCATCGGCCCGATGGGCCAGCGGGTCCGGGCGGTGATGAGCGAGTTGCACGGCGAGAAGATCGACATCATCGACTGGTCGGAGGATCCGGCCCAGTTCGTCGGCAACGCTCTCTCGCCGGCCAAGGCGCTCCGGGTCGAGGTGGTCGACGCGGCGACCCGTACGGCCCGGGTGACCGTGCCGGACTTCCAGCTGTCGCTGGCCATCGGGCGGGAGGGGCAGAATGCCCGGCTTGCCGCCCGATTGACCGGTTGGCGGATCGACATCCGGCCCGACACCGAGCAGATGCCGAGCCAGGCGCCGGCCGGGCGGCAGGGCGGTCCTGATCACGCAGCCGAGGCGGACGGAGCGATCTCGGCCGGGTAGGGGTAGACTTTCTCAGTGGTACGACGCGCGGAGCCGGAGCGCACCTGTGTGGGCTGTCGGCGACGGGCGCCGGCCGGCCAGCTGCTGCGGATCGTCGCGGTCGGCGATGAGACTGGTCACAGCCTCCGACCCGATCCGACCCGTAAGCTGCCGGGGCGGGGAGCACACCTGCATCCCGACCCGGCCTGCTTCACGCTGGCAGTGCGGCGTCGGGCCTTCGGGCGGGCGCTGCGTATCGCTGGCGTACCCGACGCGAGTGAGTTGGCCGAGCACCTCCAAGGCGTCGACGACCACGACCGGCCATCCGGCCGGGCGGGATCGACGCAACGGAACCCGAGCAAGGTAGGACGACCGACATGAGCACACGATGAAGTCCCAGAAATGACCAGGCTTCAAGTGCACGAGTGAGGTCGCTGCGGGTGCTGCCCGCACGACCTCGGAGTGAGGAGTGCAGTGGCAGGCAAGGCCCGCGTACACGAGCTGGCTAAGGAGCTCGGGGTCGAAAGCAAGACCGTTCTCGCCAAGTTGAAGGAAATGGGCGAGTTCGTCAAATCAGCGTCCAGCACCGTCGAGGCCCCGGTGGCTCGGCGACTGCGCGGCGCCTTCGTCGCGTCCCCGGAGCCGGCGGCACCCGCCGCCGCCCCGACGCCACCGCCGGCACCCAAGGCGGCTCCGGCGCCGGGTCCGGGAGAGCCCAGGATCGCCGCGAAGCCCGGACCACCCCGTCGGCCGACGCCGCCGGCGAAGCCCAAGGGGCCGGTGCCCGGTCCGCCGCAGACGGCGACTCCGGTCGCCAAGCCGGCGAGCGCGCATGACATCGAGTTGGCCGCCGCCGAGGCGCGCGCGGCCGCGCTGAAGGCCGAGCAGGAGGCGACCGTCAAGGCCGCCCAGGCGGCTCGGCAGCAGCGCAACGACACGGTCCGGCGGGAACCGCCGGCCGACGGCGGCCCCACGAACCGGCCGAAGCCGGGTCCGAACGCCGTTCCGCCGCGTCCGGGTACCCCGTCGGGTGCCCGTCCCGCGCCGCCTGGCGCCCCGACGCCCGGCCCTGGCCGGCCCGGTGGCCGTCCGCCGGCGCGCAGTGGCGGTAACAACCCGTTCGGCATCACGCCGGGCGGGCAGCGTCCGGCTGCCTCGGGTGGGCCCCGGCCCAACCCGGCCAACATGCCGCCGAGGCCGAGCCCGGCCTCGATGCCGCCCCGGCCGAGCCCGGCGTCCATGCCGACGCAGCGGCCCGGTCGTCCCGGTGGCGGCCCCGGCCGTCCCGGTGGCGGTGGCGGTGCCGGTCGTCCCGGTGGCGGTGGCGGCGGCTTCCGCGGCGGCCCTGGTGGCGGCGGCGGTGGCGGCGGCTTCCGCGGCGGTCCCGGTGGTGGCGGCGGTGCCGGTGGCGGCTACCGCGGTGGCCCCGGTGGTGGCGGCGGTGCCGGTGGTGGCTACCGCGGTGGCCCCGGTGGCGGTGCGCCGGCCGGTGGCGCCGGTCGCCCCGGTGGTGGTGGCCGTGGCCGTGGTGGCGGTGCCGCGGGTGCCTTCGGGCGTCCGGGCGGCAAGCCGACCCGTGGTCGCAAGTCGAAGAAGCAGCGCAGACAGGAGTTCGACAACCTGTCCGCGCCGACCATGAGCTCGGGCGCCCCGCGCGGCCAGGGCCAGGTCATCCGGCTGCCTCGCGGCGCGTCGCTGTCGGACTTCGCAGACAAGATCAACGCGAACCCCGGTTCGCTGGTCCAGGAGATGTTCAACCTGGGCGAGATGGTCACCGCGACCCAGTCCGTCTCCGACGACACGCTCCAGCTGCTCGGCGAGCACCTCGGCTTCGAGGTCTCGATCGTCAGCCCGGAGGACGAGGACCGCGAGCTGCTCGCCCAGTTCAACATCGACCTGGACGCCGAGGTCGCCACGGACCGGCTGGTCAGCCGTCCGCCGGTGGTGACCGTCATGGGTCACGTCGACCACGGTAAGACCAAGCTGCTCGACGCGATCCGCAAGGCGAACGTGGTCGAGGGCGAGGCCGGTGGCATCACCCAGCACATCGGTGCGTACCAGGTGCACGTGCCGCACGAGGGTGAGGACCGGGCGCTGACCGTCATCGACACCCCGGGTCACGAGGCGTTCACCGCCATGCGTGCCCGTGGTGCCCAGGTCACCGACATCGTGGTGCTGGTGGTCGCCGCCGACGACGGCGTCATGCCGCAGACGATCGAGGCGCTCAACCACGCCAAGGCGGCGGACGTGCCGATCGTGGTGGCGGTCAACAAGATCGACAAGCCGGAGGCCAACCCGGACAAGGTCCGGCAGCAGCTGACCGAATACGGGCTGGTCGCCGAGGAGTACGGCGGCGACACCATGTTCGTCAACGTGGCGGCCAAGCCGGGCATCGGCATCGAGGAACTGCTCGAGGCGGTCCTGCTCACCGCCGACGCGTCGCTGGAGCTGACCGCTCCGATCGACGGGCCGGCCCAGGGTGTGGCCATCGAGGCGCACCTGGACAAGGGGCGCGGTGCGGTGGCCACGGTGCTGGTGCAGAAGGGCACCCTGCGGGCCGGCGACTCGATCGTCGCCGGTGGGGCGCACGGCCGGGTCCGGGCCATGCTGGACGAGAACGGCAAGCCGGTCACCGAGGCCGGCCCCGCGCGTCCGGTCATGGTGCTCGGTCTGACTGCGGTACCGGGAGCGGGTGACACCTTCCTGGCGGCCGAGGACGACCGTACGGTCCGGCAGATCGCCGAGCAGCGGCAGGCGCGGCGGCGGGCGGCGAGCTTCGCCAACTCGCAGCGGCGGCCGAGTCTCGAGACGATCATGGAGCAGCTCAAGGAGGGCGAGAAGACCTCGCTCAACCTGGTGCTCAAGGGCGACGGCTCCGGCTCGGTGGAAGCGCTGGAGGACGCGCTCTTCAAGCTCGACATTCCGGCGGAGGTCCAACTGCGGATCATCCACCGGGGCGTCGGTGCCATCACGGAGAGCGACGTCATGCTGGCCAGCGCCTCGTCCGAGGCGGTCACGATCATCGGCTTCAACGTCCGGGCCTCCAACAAGGTCCGGGAGATTGCCGACCGCGAGGGTGTGGAGATCCGGTACTACACGGTCATCTACCAGGCCATCGAGGAGATCGACGCCGCGCTCAAGGGCCTGCTCAAGCCGGAGTTCGAAGAGGTCGAGCTGGGTAGCGCGGAGATCCGCGACGTCTTCCGCTCGTCCAAGATCGGCAACATCGCCGGTTGTATCGTCCGGTCCGGTGTCATCCGCCGCAACGCCAAGGCGCGGCTGCTGCGTGACGGGACGGTCGTGGCCGACAACGTCACGATCAGCTCGCTCAAGCGGTTCAAGGACGACGCCACCGAGGTCCGTGAGGGCTTCGAGTGCGGTCTGACGTTGAGCAACTTCAACAACGTCCAGGTCGGGGACATCATCGAGACGTTCGAGATGCGCGAGAAGCCGCGCGCCTGAGCGAGTTCGATACCGGTGGCCGGAGCCCGTGGGGTTCCGGCCACCGGCCTGTCCGCCGGTCGCCTGCGGCGGCCGCCGCAGGCGAAACGCGGTGAACGGCAGGGGTGGAATGGCGTACCCTTCCCGCCGTGTATACCGGAACCGCCCTGTTCGACCTGCTGTTGCCTGGAGACTCGCGCTCCCTGAAGGCCAAGCGGTCCTACGTCCGCCCCATCGTCGCCGCATTGCGCAAGTTCGAGGTCTCGGCCGCCGAGGTGGGCGCGTTGGACCTGCACGGCCGGGCCCAGATCGCGGTCGCCCTGGTCGCCTCCGAACCCGAGCACGTCGGTACGGTGCTGGACGCCTGCGAGCGTCTGGTCGCCGGCCGACCGGAGGTCGAGTTGCTCTCCGTACGGCGCCGGTTGCACGGCGAGGAGGACTGAATCGGCGGCTGGCCAGGGGGTAATCGGCCGGTACGGCCAATGGCGACGGCGGCGGCGAGGCCGCAGGATGCGCGGGTAGTGTTTCCCAGGTCGGCCGGTCCGGCCGCGGCGCCCAGCGTCGCCGGTCCGGCCCGGAAGCGCAGATGGGCGTGGAGGTGCGGAGATGACGGACCAGGCCAAGGTGCGTCGGCATGCGGAGCGGGTGCGGGAACTGGTGGCGTCGGTGGTGCGTACCCAGATCAAGGACCCCCGGCTCGGCATGATCACCATTACCGACGCCCGCATCACCCCCGACCTGCGGGACGCCACCGTCTTCTACACGGTGCTCGGCGACGCCTCCGACCAGGCGGCCACCGCCGCCGCGCTGGAGAGCGCCAAGGGGCTGCTGCGGAGCACCGTCGGCAAGGCGCTCGGGCTGCGTCACTCGCCCAGCCTGACCTTCGTCCTCGACGACGTGCAGGACCAGGTCAAGCAGATCGACGAACTGCTGGCGGCGGCCCGTACCGCCGACGCGGAGGTGCAGCGGCTGGCCGCCCAGGCCGAGTACGCGGGCGAGGCGCAGCCGTACAAGCTCGACGCGGACGACGACGAGGACGACACCGACCACGGTCGGGACGAGGACCGGCCCCCGGCCGGGGACGGCGGAGGCCGGCGGTGAGCAACGCACTGCTCGCCGACGTGTCCCAGCCGGCCGCCGAACAGCCGACCGAGGCGGAGTGGGCGGCGGCGGTCTCCGCCATCACCCGGCTTCCCGCCGACGGCCGGATACTCCTGATCTGTCACGTCAACCCGGACGGGGACGCGCTGGGCAGCATGCTCGGCTTCGGGCTCGGGCTGCGCCGGCTCGGCGTACGGCAGCTCCAGGCCACCTTCCCCGGCCGTCCGGAGGTGCCGGAGCCGCTCCGGGCGATGCCCGGCTCCGACCTGCTGGTCCCGGCGACCGCCGCCGACCCGGACCCGGACCTGGTGATCTGCTTCGACGTCGCCGCCGTGTCCCGGCTCGGTGACCTGGCCGACCGGCTGGACCGGGCCGGCACCGCCATCGTGCTGGACCACCATGCCTCGAACACCCGGTTCGGCGGGATCCATCTGGTCGACCCGGACGCCGCCGCGACCTCGGTGGTGGTGGAGAAGCTGCTGGTCCGGCTCGGCGTGCCGCTCGACCAGGGGATCGCCGAGTGCCTCTACATCGCGCTGGCGACCGACACCGGCTCGTTCCGGTTCGACATGACCACCCCGGCGGTGCACGAGATGGCCGCCCGGCTGCTGGCCACCGGCATCCGCCCCGGGGAGATCTCCCGGCGGATCTTCGACACCCGGCCGTTCGGCGCGGTCCGGCTCTACGGCGACGTGCTGGGGCGTACCGAGCTGGAGCCGTTGGCGGCCGGCGGGCTGGGGCTGGTCTGGACGTACGCGACCCTGGACGACCTGGCCCGGCACGGGCAGCGCCCGTACACCCTGGAGCCGCTGATCGACTCGGTACGCTGCACCGCCGAGGCGGACGTGAGCTGCGTGCTCAAGCAGGTCGCCGAGGGGGAGTGGGCGGTCTCGATGCGCAGCAAGGGCGGCACCGACGTGAGCCGGGTGGCGGTGGCGCTCGGCGGAGGCGGGCACCGGCTGGCGGCCGGGTTCACCGGGTACGGGGCGGCGCCCGAGGTCGTCGACGCGATCCGGGCCGAGTTGGCCCGGGACGCCACGGCGGGCGGACCGACCGGTGGTGACCGGCAAGATCGGCAGTGACGCGGACGGCATCTAGCTTTCCGCCGGGCGGTGGCCCGGGGACAATCGGCTCATGGAACAGCAGCCGGAGCTCTCTGCGGATGTGCCCCGGGCCTGGGACCGACCGGTCGTCACGGTTCCGACCCTCACCGTTCTGTCCCTGATCGGCGGGCAGTTCCCGTCGTTCTCGACGCAGGCGAACGTCTACGCCATCGGCACCGGCGGCGTGCTGGTGTGGCTTGGGCTCTCCAACCGGGTGCCCCGGCGGCCGGTACCGCACCGGCTGCGGTCCGGCGCCGTCTGGTGGCTGCTGCCGGTACTCGTCTTCGGGGTCTTCGAGGCCAGCACCTTCATGCTCGGCTCCCGGGACGACTTCCCGACCTTCTCCAAGATCGCCGACCCGTTGCTGGACGACTCGCTGGTCCGTTCGGTCGGCTACTTCGCGTGGCTCGCCGCGTTCTGGGGATTGGTGCGTCGATGAGATACGTCGCGATCGCCGGGTTCACCGTGGCGCTGCTGCTCTTCGTGGTGGTCGAGTGGGCCGCCCGTCGGGAGGGCTCCCGGATCCCCACCTTCGGCGACGTCTGCGCCTACGTCATGCGATACGAGGTCGGCCCGGTGCCGGTCGGCCGGATCGCCCTGTTCGGCTTCTGGTGGTGGATGGGCTGGCACTTCTTCGCCCGCTGAACGTTTCCGGAACCCCAGTCCCGCGCAGGGCCGCGCTGACCAGCCGAGCCGCCAAGATCTGACGGTTCGTACTGTCCCGTATGGCGGGAATGCTGCACAGGATGTGGACCTGAACGATAATTTGGGTAAGGGAACTGAACGATACCTAGGGTTGTAGTCGCACCTGTCCCACCCGTGACCAGGTGTGGCAACCCGTCGCAGATCGCCTGCCTCCCAGGGTCAACCGACCCGGGGCTCACGCCGTCCCGGCCGTCTCGCCCGGAGATCCCGGACCCGCCGTACCGGCCGATCAGCAGGATCCCTGTCGCGGTGGACCGCGCCGTGCGGTGCCACCCACCCTGGAAGGAGCCACGTCATGGCCGCCAAGCCGACCAAACCCAAGCCGGAGAACACCGACGAGGCCCGCGAGCAGGCTCGTCGCGCACTCCAGACGTCGATGGACACCCGCCAGTGACCGAGTTCGCCAGCGGCGTGAGGCGCCAGATCCGGCCGCCGGCCGGACCCGTGCGCACCGATCGTCCTTCATGCCGGCCGACGAGCCGGCCGACTCCGCCCGCACCGGCCTGCCGGACGGCCTCGGACCGTCCCGGACAGCCGGTGCGGCCGTGTGTCGGGTGAGGACAGTTGACCAGTCCTAGCCGGCAGGTCGATGTTGATATATTGCTTCCCCAACGGGGCCCGGTCGGCCGGGTGACCGCCCCCGAGGTCTGACGGGGAGGCGTGATGACGCAGCCGGTGCGGGTCAACGTGCCAGGGTTGCGGACGGTGGGCGGCGAGATCGTCGGTCACGGCACCGAACTGAAGCGCAATGTCACGGCGGTCGAGGGTCAACTGGTGCCCCCGGGCGGGCCCGGGGTGAACGGCTGGGCCACCCTCGACGCGACGACCAGGGCCTCCGACGGCTGGGAGGCATATCTCAACGGGCTCGGCGGCCGGATCGAGGCGGCCGGACAGTCCCTGATCGACTCCGCCGACAACTACCAGGGCTCGGACCAGCGCGCCGGCCAGCGGCACGGCGGGATGCGGGTCCAATGAGCGCGCGGATCGGTCGACCTGATCGCTCGGCGTTTGACGGCGGGGCGCCCCGATGAGCGGCGTGACCTTCGAGATGGTGCTGAACGCCGACCCGGAGGCGTGGCGTAAGGCGGCGGCCGGCTGGGACCGGCTCGGCAGGTCGACCGACGAGCGGGCGGACGCGCTGGCGCTGTCGACTCGGCGGCTGCCGGACGTCTGGGAGTCCGGCTCGGCATCGCAGGCAGCCGGTGCGCACTGTGACGGTCTGCGCAAGGAACTCGACTCCGCCTTCCCACCGGTGCTGCTGATCGCCCAGGCACTCGCCCAGCACGGCACCGACGTCGCGGAACTGCGGGCCCGGGCCGAGGAACTGGTCGAGCAGGGCCGGGCCGCACACGTCACCATCAACCCGGACGGGTCGATGACGATGGACCCGGCGCACGCCAACGAGTGGACCGCGCGGTCGATGTCCAGCCTGGTGTGGCAGCGGGACGCGCTGCTCAAGGAGGCCGCCGAGCTGGACGCCCGGACCGCGAAGGCGATCGCGGAGAACACCGCGACCGCCTCCGGTACGCCATCGGCCAAGGTGGACAGGTCCAGCGTGCCGGCCAAGGGGACCGATCCGGCCGACGTGAAGAAGTGGTGGGACTCGCTCTCGCCGGCACAGCGCCGGTACGTCATGTCGGAGTACCCGGAGCTGATCGGCTCGCTCGACGGGGTACCGGTGGCGAGCCGGGACATCGCCAACCGGATCGTGCTGGACCGCGAACTGGACGGGCTGACCCAGCGCCGGGCCGACCTGGACGCCCGGGAGGCGCACATCCGGGCCATGGTCGAGCAGGGGCGCGGCGCGGAACTCTATCCGGACGCCGGCAACCCGGCCGGGGCGGCGCTGGCGGAACTGGAGAAGATCAAGGAAGAGCGGGAGCGGATCGACGGCAGCCTGCGCGGGCTGAACCGGATCGACGACCGGCTGGAGGATCCGGGCAAGCCGCGGGCGTACCTGATCGGGCTCTCCACCGCGGACGACGGCCGGGCGATCGTCTCGGTCGGCAACCCGGACGCCGCCGACAACGTGCTGACATACGTTCCCGGCACCGGCGCCGAACTGTCCAAGGTGGGCGGCGACATCGATCGGGCCGACCGGATGGCCCTGGACGCCAAGCGGGTCGACCCGAGCCAGGAGACCGCCTCGCTGCTCTGGCTCGGCTACGACGCGCCGGACTCGATCGCCTGGAACGCACCCTTCGACGGCTCGGCCGAGGGCGGTGCGCCGGAACTCAACCAGTTCCAGCACGGCCTGCGGGCCACCCACGACGGAGAGCCCTCCCGCAACGTCGTCCTCGGGCACAGCTACGGTTCTACGGTGATCGGGCACGCCGCCACCGGCGCCGGGATCAACGCCGACGCGGTGGTCTTCGTCGGCTCGCCCGGGGTGGACACCAACTCGGCGACGGAGCTGAAGGGCGTCTCCCCGCACGAGGTGTGGGCGACCAGGGCCGAACACGACGCCATCAAGCGGGTACCCGACTGGGACCTCGCGCACGGCAACGACCCGACCCGGGAGGACTTCGGCGGCCGGGTGTTCAGCAGCAACCCGGGCGACCCGGACGACGAGGGGGCGACCCACTCGGCGTACTGGGACGACGGGAACCTGGCCCGGGAGAACATCGCGTACATCGTGACCGGGCAGAACGGCAAGGTCACCTGATGGCCGCGCGGCGCTGGCGCACCGGCGTACTGGCGGCGGCCCTGATGGCCGGCCTGGCGACATCGGCATGTGGAGGAGACGAGGACGTGCAGCCCACCGTCACCGCCGTACAGGCGGCCCAGCGGGTCGAGGAGATCCTGCGGGAGGCACATTCGCAGCTCCCGCCCGGCGCCGAGCTGAAGCCGTTCGGCGACAGCGGCACGCTGCCGTGCGACGACCCGACCGACGGTGGCCCGGCCGGCCGGGTCTTCGTGGAGCAGCAGTACGAGGTGGTCTTCCCGGCGAACTGGCCCGCCGACCAGGCGTTGCCGAAGCTGGCCGACTACTGGCAGCAGCGCGACTACAAGGTGGTCAACGACCTGCGGGAGCGCAGCGATCCCCGGCTGAGCGTCGAGGACCCGGCCGACGGCTACCGGATCAGCGTCACCGTCTACAACCGGGCGCCGGGGTCGGTCGACATCTATCTGATCGGCAGCTCACCGTGCGTCTGGGAGCACGGCACGCCCGATCCGCAGTGAGGTAGCGGTCGGCCCACCCCTGGTCGGCCAGATCGGTCCGCACGTCGAGGTCGCACCGCCGGCGCTGCCGGTCGCCCCCGACACCCTGCCCGCCCGACCCAGCGCGGAGGCCGGGGTCGGGCACTGCCTCGAATATCTCGAACTCGCCGTCGACCGTCGCGTTCCCGACGACCCGCCCAGCCGATCCCGGTACCGCAGACCCCGACTCCGGTCGTGGCCGACGATCCCGTACCTCCCCTTGCGGTCCGACGGACCGCAAGGCCGGACGCGGTGCGTCAGCGCCGCGCGGTCCAGGTTGAAAAAGGTTCACTCATCCGCCGGCTCGCCCGGCACCACGCCGGCCAGCCCGTCGCCCTGCACTACGACGGCGTCACCTGAGTTTGGCCGCCAGGGCGGTCAGCGGAGCTTCGAGCTCGCCAGCACCGCCTCAGCGGCGGCGAGTTCCGCCTCCGTTGCGGCACGGAGGTCCTGGAAGTAGTCCGGGTGTTGCCGGATCTCCTCCTCCTGGATCTTCACCTCGGCGGCGTGCCACACCTCGACCAGGTCTGTCTGCTCCTCGCAGCGAACAACGGCGACCGCCACCGCTCTCTCTTCGCTCGACGCGGTGCTCTCTTCGCTCGACGCGGTGGCCTCTTCGCTCGACGCCGCGGCGGCGTCATCCGCCCACCATCGTGGATCGGACATGGCCGCGAAGGGGTCCTGATAGTCGAAACCCAGGTTGCGGACGCAGTCCCGCCAGGCGTCCATCGCCACCACGACGCGCTGTTCACGCTGGGACTCGTCCAGCGACGCGCGGTCCAGCTTCCGCAGCAGATCCAGGTCCGCGCTCTTCTCCGGCCGGAGCCGGGTGGCCGCCTCGCGTCCGCACCCGTCCGCACCGAAAACCGCCGACTGCTGGCTCTCGCTGAGGGCGTTGTCGCGCCGGTCGTACCGCTGTTCGACATCCAGCGGCGTGAGCAGCCCAGCCGGGACATGGAAGCCGAACCGCTCGGCGATGCTCATCTCGATGACGCCGTACCGTCGGCGGTTTCTCAGGTCCTTCAGGTCCGTGGGCCGCTCAATGATCTCCCAGTCGTGTCCCCTCGCCGCCATGCATTCCTGGGTGAGCACATCCTGGGCGTTCGCCATGATGTACAGCCCGGCCAGCGAGAGCGTGTAGGCGTCGAACGGTAGGCGCAGGTTCTCGACCTCAGCGGTCGGCGGGAAGGGCTCGACGTCCCGCGAGGACCGCGGTGACTCAGGTGCGGCACAGCCGGCTACCAGGAGGGCAACGACAAGAATTCGTCCCGATCGCAGAATCATTTTCGCTCCAATGTCGCCAGGTGCTGGCACACCGGTTCTCCCGTGTGCCAGCACCTGTGTCGCGGTTCACTCAGGCAACTCGATCGGTCGCTACCTCAGACTCGCTTGAGGGAGCTGGCCTTGTTCGAGAAGTTGTTGTTCCCGAAGTTCGAGTCATAGGAATTTGCCTGCGCGTAGTAGGTGCTGGAGCCCCCGCACCCCGGAAGGTCCCACATCCTGACGGCGTGGCTCCGGTAGTTGCGCATCGCATTCGCGTCGTTGTCGATGCCGCTCGGCAGGTTGCGGCAGGTAGTGGTGGGCGCGAACTGGAACTCCCGGTCTTGATAGCCGTTGGTCTCGTAGAGGCAGAACGTGTTGGCGGGGCAGTCGGCGAAGGCGGGACCCGCGGCGACACCGACGGAGAGGACGGACATGGCCGCAGTCGCGAACACCGCCACGATCTTGTGCTTCACGTGATACGTCTCCATTCTGAGCTGAGGCTCGTTGCGGATCGATCGATGTGCCAAGCGTGCCACCGGTGCCCGGAATGGTCGTTGGCGCGCCGTACACATTGTCTTGACGATGTGTCTACCCGCGTGGCGCGATCTTCGATGTGCCACTCCGACGGGCCCCGGTCCTCGGCAGGTTGGGGCCGGGGCTCTGATGTCACAAATCTTCTGTCCAGCGCGTCGAGATATGGTGATGAAGCGACCGCTCTATTGATCGTTGACGGGGGACGTTGATGATGGAGACTGTCACATTCCAGACTGAAGACTTTCCTGCGGCCGATCGGTTTGCGATCTGGTGCGAACGAATGACCCAACTGATGGGGCCGATGGAAATGGCGAGCGAGCATGCCCCTGACTTCCAGGCGCGGGCGCGGGTACTGCACCTTGGCGCCCTACAGGTGTGGCCCATGGCACTTCAGCCGATGCGGTTTCGGCGAACGGTACGGCTGCTCCGGGAGTCCGCGTCCGAGCGGTACCACATCTCGCTGGTCCTCAGTGGAGCGCTCGACGTGCGCCAGGACGGCAAGCACGCCGTACACGGCCGACACGACCTGTCTGTCGTTGATCTGTCCCGGCCCTTCGACTGCCGTCTGATCGGCGGCGGGCACCTGACCATGATCGGAGTCGAGGTCCCCAAGGTCCTGTTGCCGCTACCCGAGCAGAGGGTCGAGAAGCTCCTGGCGCGGCGATTGTCGGGGAAGGGCGGAATCGGGGCTCTGCTGGTGGGGGTCATTACCCGGCTCTGTGGGGAGACCGACGGCTACCGACCGGCGGACGGCCCACGACTGGGCGGGGTCCTGATCGATCTCTTGTCGGCGTTGTTGGCCCACACGCTCGACGCCGAGAACGTACTTCCATCGGAAACGCATCGCCGGACCCGGGCGCTGCGGATTCGGGCGTTCATCCAGCGGCACCTCCACGATCCGCGGCTCACTGTCAGCACCATCGCCGCCGAGCACCACATCTCCGTCAGCTACCTGCACCGGCTGTTCGAGACGGAGGGCGTCACCGTCGCGGCGTGGATCCGTGAGCAGCGCCTCGGACGGGTTCGCCGGGACCTCGCCGATCCGGCGCTGGCCACCACTCCGATCCACGAGGTAGCCAACCGTTGGGGCTTCGCCGACCCCGCGACGTTCAGCCGGACCTTCCGCTCGGTCTACGGCATATCTCCCAAGGACTACCGTCGGCGACATACTCAGGGTGGACGCCCGTCTTCAGATCACCGGGAGCTGTTGAGCCAGAGCACGGCCTCGGCAAGGTTGGCGAGGTAGGCGATCGTGTCTGGCAGCGCGACCGTCAGAGCCGGTCGAGCTCGGTGAGGCCGATGTCGAGATCGAAGGGTACGGCCAGCTTGAGCCGGCCGTGGAAGATGCTGGTCGGCCGGTAGACACTCCGCGGCCCTGCCAGGCGTCTCGCGGTTGGCGACCCTCCCGACACGGTCGGCGGACCTGCCGCCGCAGCCGACCACCTTCGCCGACCGACAGGATTCGTCTCGAATTGAGGACGCGGCCTCCCGGCACCAACCACGGAAGCTCGTGGTCATTTCATCCAATGTCACCCGAAAGGCAGTGGCGGTTGCGGGTCCAGCGGTAGCCTGCGGCGGTGCCGGCCGGTCGGCAGACTGATTCCCGACCTTGTTACGGGTGGCATCGATCCGACACCTGCGAATAACGTTGCCGTGTGTCGCATTCGGGCCGCGCACAGTGGCGGGCATGCATCCGGGACGAGCGGGCCGGAATCCGCGGTGCCGGCATCGTCCTCGGCGACCGGCACGTGCTGACCTGTGCACACATTCTCCTTCCGGTGCCCCATGACGAGCCGGGCGGCGCCCACGACAGACCGTCCCGGGACTTCGAGGTGGAACTCGTCGGGCATCCCGGCGTACCGGCGGTCCGGGCCGGGGTGGTTGACGGCTGCTGGAGGCCGCCGCAGGACGACCAGCGGGCCGACCTGGCCCTGCTCGGGCTCGCCGAGCCGCTGCCGTCCGGCACCGGTCCGGTGCTGCGCCGGCTGCCGTCGGGTGCGCGTCGCGCGGTACGGATGTTCGGCTTCCCCGCGACCGTCCCGACCGGGGTCTGGGCCCGGGCCCGGCTCGCCGGGGACGGCGGGCCCGGTGGCGAGTGGATCCAGCTCGACTCCGAGCCGACCGGTCCCGCCGTGGAACCCGGGTTCAGCGGCACGGCGGTCTTCGACGAGGAAACCGACCACGTGCTGGGGATCGTGGTCAGCTACCTCGCCGGCCGGGGCTCGGCACTGTCCTGGATGATCCCGGTCGAGACGATCATCAGATACCTCCCCCGGGTGCGGGAGTGGGTCAGCGGCGACTCGGCGGTCGACGCGAGCTTCGCCGCGCCGGCCGGCCCGGTGCCCACCGACGAGACGGTCGTCCGGCAGCTCACCGACTTCCTCGCACCCGGCGCCCCGCCGGACTCGCGGATCATCGTCACCGCGCCGGGTTCGGCTGCGCAGGCCGCCCTGCGCGACGTCGTGCTGCGGACCAGTCGGGAGTTCCGGCCCACCGACCGGGGCGGGCCCGCACCGGCACCGGCCGCCGCCGCGGAGTCCCCAGCGGGCCGGATCGACCTGGCGCTCGATGTCTCGGGCCGGACGGTGGACGAGGTCAGCAGCCGGATCGTCAACTGGATGAGCGTCGGTGCCGACCCGGGGAAGTCGCTGGCCGACAGCCTGGCCGGCGATCCGCCGCCGATGAACCTGGTGCTCGACGGCGTGGACCGGGCGGCCGACCCGGCCGCGCTGGTCGCCGAGGTGGTGCGACCCATCGCCGACCGGGTGGCCGGACGCGACCTCCGGCTGCTGCTGGTCTTCCACGACGACCACGCGCCGAGCCTCGGGTACGCCGCGCTCGAACTGCTGGCCGCCCGGGTCGCCGACGTACGGGCTGCGGAACAGGCTGCCCGGGAGCGGTACGCGTACGTCGCCGCCCGGGTCAGGCCGGTACCGGCACCGTCCTCGCACGAGCCGGGGCTGCGGCTGCGACTGACCGCGTTGCGGGCGGCCGCCACCCGACCCGGCGACAGCCCGCTGCTGCCCGGCATCGAGTCGTGCCGGCGGAAGGCCGACCGGGCACTTGACGCCGCCAGGCAGGCACGCCGGCAACTGGAGGCGGTGCTCGACGAACGCGACCGGTTGCGGGACCGGCTCGACGGCTACCGGGCTGGCGTACCGGCACCGCTGCGGGAGGACCGGGAACTGACCGCGCTCTACCGCGAGGCCCACGAGGCGCTCTGGCAGGGGCCGGCCGACCTGGCGGCCTGCGCCGTGCTGGTCGACCGGTACGCCACGGCGATCCGGCGGCGGGCGGCCGAGGCGGAGGACCGTCCCGTTGATCGTCGACCCGCCGAGGTGGATGATCCAGGACCGCGCGACGGCCGGGACGAGCGGCCGGGTGCGGCGCGGTGACGGAGAAGTGCAACCGCCCGGGCTGCCCCGGGTCGGTGGACGAGACCGGCTTCTGCGACACCTGCGACCGGCGTCCGCTGCCGCCCCCGGCCGCCGGGCCGCCGCCTGCCGTCACCGGCTCCACGGCCTCCGGCGGCTCGTCCTGGCTGGTCGGCGGCCTGGTGTCGATGCCGGAGTTGCAGCCCGCCGACCCGGTCAGCCGGCTGCGCGGTGACACCGAGGTACCCGAGTCGAGCCGGTTCTGCGGCCACTGCCAGGCCGAGGTCGGCCGGGGATACGCCGGCCAGCCCGGGCTGGCGGAGGGATACTGCGGCCGGTGCCGTGCACCGTTCTCGTTCGTGCCGAAGCTGCGCCGGGGCGACCTGGTGGCCGACCAGTACGAGGTCGACGGCTGCCTGGCCCGGGGCGGTCTCGGCTGGGTCTACCTGGCCCGGGACACCCACCTCGACGACAACCCGGTCGTCCTCAAGGGACTGATCACCAACGACGAGGCGGCGCTCCGGCTGGCGGTCGCCGAACGCCGCTTCCTGACCACCATCGAGCACCCCAACATCGTCCGGATCTTCAACTCGGTCACCCACCGCGATCCGCGTACCGGCGAGCGGGCCGGCTACATCGTGATGGAATACCTCAACGGGCAGTCGTTGCAGGACGTGCAGGAGGCCGCCGCCCGGGGTACCGCGCCGCTGCCGATCGAGCACGTGCTCGCGTACGGGCACGAGATCCTCGCCGCGCTGGAATACCTGCACGGCAGCCGGGGCCTGCTCTACTGCGACATGAAGCCGGCGAACGTGATCCGCTGCCCGGACCGGATCAAGGTGATCGACGTCGGCGGCGTACGCCGGATCGACGACCGCACCAGCCCGGTGGTGGGTACGGACTTCTTCCAGGCCCCACCGGACGAGATCCGGCGGCACGGCCTGACCGTCCGGTCGGACATCCACACCGTCGGCCGGACGCTCCAGGTGCTCTTCGAGGTCAGCGAGGAGGGGCGCCGGGCGGCCCCGGTCGACCCCGACGGGATCGCGTTCGGCGTGGAGTCGTTCGTCCGACTGGTCAACCGGGCCGTCGCCCGACACGACCGCCGGTTCGCCACCGCGGCGGAGATGTCCCAGCAGCTCAAGGGAGTACTCCGGGAGGTGCTGTCGCTGCGTACCGGCCGGGCCCATCCGGTCCGGTCGGCGGTCTTCGCCCCGACTCCGGTGCTGCTGGACGGCGGGCTCGGCGCCGTACCGGGGCTCGACGTCTGGATCCGGGGCACGAGCGGGCTGCTCGACGTCGCGCCGCCGTCGCCGTCCTGGGCGGCCGGCGGGCTGCCGCTGCCGATCGTGGACCCGGACGACGAGGCGGTGGACCTGCTGGCGACCGCCGGGGCGGCGGACCCGCGTGGGCTGATCGAGAAGCTGGCCAACTCCGGGCTGCGCTCGGTCGAGGTCCGGCTCGCGCTCTGCCGGGCGTACCTGGAAGCGGGTGATCCGGACAGTGCGGCCGGCTCCCTGGACGCGGCGGTCTCCGGCCTCGGTGCCCGCGCCGATCACGACTGGCGGATCCGCTGGCACCGGGGCCTGCTCGGGCTGGCCCGCGCGGACGTGCCGACCGCCGAGACCGAGTTCGACGCCGTCTACTCCGACTGCCCTGGCGAGATCGCCCCGAAGCTCGCCCTCGGCTTCTGCGCCGAACACCTGGCCGAATACTCCCGGGCGACCCGCTGCTACCGGGCGATCTGGCAGCGGGACCGGAGTGAGGGCAGTGCCGCCTTCGGGCTGGCCCGGCTGCGGCTGCGCGACGGCGACCGGGCCGGGGCGGTGGACATCCTGGACGAGGTGCCGAGGGAGACCCTGCACTACGAGCGGGCCCGGGTGGCGGCGATCCGCATCCTCTGCGGCCGGCTGCCCTCCGGCGGGCCGACCCCGGGCGACGTCGCCGAGGCGGTACGCCGGCTGCCCGCACTGCACCTCGACGGCGGCAACGCGACCGGGGAGGCCAGGGACAGGTTGACCGCGCTGGTCCAGACGGCGGCGCTCGGCCTGTTGGAGGGCGGTGCCGGGGACGGCCTCGGCAACGGCGGCGAGGTGCTCGGGCCAGAGCCGACCGTGGACGACCTCCGGCGGCGGCTGGAGCGGTCGATGCGGGTGCTCGCCGCGCAGGCCCGGACGATCGAGGACCACGGCGCGCTGGTGGACCTCGCCAACGCGGTACGGCCGAGGACCCCGTGGTGAAACCGACCGTGGTGAACCCGACCGTGGTGACCATCCGATGGGAGGTGCCGGCGTGACGCCAGGACCCGGCGGGGGCGGCCCGCCACACGCCTTCGGGCTGGAGGTCGTGCAGAACCCGTACCGGTCGACCTCGGACACCGGGATGGCGGTCGTGCTCAGGGTGACGGCGCGGTCCCCGGCCGAGGCGGTGGCGCCGGCGCCGACCTCGGCCGGGGTGGTGGTGCTGGTCGACTGTTCCAGCTCGATGGGCTATCCGCAGGCCAAGATGACGGCGGCGAAGCAGGCCACCCGGGCGGCGATCGACACCATCCGGGACGGCAGCAGCTTTGCCATCGTCGCCGGCACCGACACCGCCCGGATGGTCTACCCCGAACGGGCGACGACGGCGGTCGCCAGCGAGAGCACCCGGGCGGCGGCGAAGCGGGCCACCGGACACCTCTACGCCGGCGGTGGTACCGCGATGGGGCGCTGGCTGCGGCTGGCGGACCAACTGCTGGGTCCGTACCCGGATCTGGTGCGGCACGTGATCCTGCTGACCGACGGCCGGAACGAGCACGAGACTCCGGAACAGCTCGAAGAGGTGCTGACCGGCTGCGCGGGCAATTTCGTCTGCGACGCCCGGGGCATCGGTGAGGACTGGGACCACCGTCAACTGCTGCGGATCGCCTCGGTGCTGCGGGGCACGGCCGAGGCGATCGGGCAGGTCGACGAGCTGGTCGCCGACTTCAAGTCCATCATGGACAGGGCGATGGGCAAGCAGGTGGCCGACCTGCGGATCCGGCTCACCACCGCCCCCGGCGTACGGGTCCGGTCGGTACGCCAGGAGACGCCGACGCTGGCCGACCTCACCGAGCACGCG
This sequence comes from Plantactinospora sp. DSM 117369, assembly GCF_053764795.1. NCBI lineage: Bacteria > Bacillati > Actinomycetota > Actinomycetes > Micromonosporales > Micromonosporaceae > Plantactinospora > Plantactinospora sp. DSM 117369. Next base: position 2,041,909 of record NZ_CM132446.1, read on the forward strand.
ACCGTGCTGGACGACCGGACCACCGAGTTCTACACCGGCTCCTGGACCGGTGACGAGAGCCGCGACTTCCTGGTGGACCTGGCGATCGGCTACGGGTCGGACGGTGACCGCCCGCCGCTGGAGGAGGAGGTCCGGGCGGCCCGGGTGGACCTGCTGATGGCGGGCGAGCGGTGCGCCGACCCGCGACCGATCGTGCTGCGCTGGACGGACGACCCGGTGGCGCCGACCCGGATCGAGCCGCTGGTCGCCCGGCACCTGGGGCAGGAGGAACTGGGCGACGCCGTGGCCGCCGGCTGCGACGCCCTGGAGGCCGGGGACCGGCAGACCGCCGAGGCGCAGCTCGGGCTCGCCGTCGGGCTGGCGGAGCGGCTCGGCAACACCGAGGTGCTGCACCGGCTGGCTGGTCTGGTGGAGGTCACCGGCGACTCCGACCGGCCGGTACGGCTGAAGGCGGACTGGACCAGGAGCGCACTGCTGCGGGTCGCGGTCAGCTCGGTGATGGTCGGGGGCGCGGAGCCGCCGTGGGCCGCCCGCCAGCCCCGGCCCTCGCCGCAGTCCCCGTCGGCACCCGAGCCGGCGCCGGGGACCGGTACCGCCGACCAGGTCTGTCCCTGCGGGCGGATCTCGCCGCCGGAGGCGGTGGTGTGCGACGCCTGCCGCCGCCCGTTCCGCGAGCCGGCGGCCGGGGCTGAGGGGGCCTGATGACGACGGAGCTGGCGGCGAGCAGTGCGGTGCGGCCGAGCACGACCCGGCGTACGCTGCTGCGCCTGCTCGGCTGCCTGCTCGGCACGACCGTGCTGGTGCTGGCCAGCTCGCTCGCCGTGGTCTGGGGCACCCACCGCACCGCCGAGACGGTACGCACCCGGAGCCTGCCCGCGGTGATGGAGCTGGCGGCGGTGCGTACCGCCCTGGTCCGGGCCGACACCGCGGCGATCACCAGCTTCCAGACCCGGCAGGCCGGACTCGTCGGGCCGGGCGAGGAATACCAGAACCAGATCGCCGCCGCCAGCCAGAGCCTGGCGCAGGCCGCCGAGGACATCGGCTCCGGCGACACCAGCAGCCGGCAGATCCAGGTCGTGGAAGGGCTGCTGGTCACGTACATCAGCCTGATGGGGCAGGCGCACGCGCACTACCGGCAGAGCGGGCCGGATGGCCTGGCCACCGTCTACGCCTGGTACGCCTCCCGGCTGCTGTACTCCGACGGCGGAATCCTCGCCCAGCTCGACACACTGCTGGCGGCGGAGACGGCGACGCTGGAGACGCGGCTCTCGTCCGGGTGGCTGAGCCCCGGCACGACGCTGGTCTGGGTACTGCCGGTGCTGTTCCTGCTGTTGCTCCTCGTCGGCGCGCAACTCTTCCTGCGCCGACGGTTCCGCCGGGGCGTCAACTGGGGGCTCGCCGCCGCCACGGTGCTGCTCGCCGTGCTCACCGCCGGTACGTCGTTCGTGCTGGTCTCGAACGAGCAGCTCGCCGACGCCCACGCGGAGCTGTCGGAGGTCCGCCGGCTGTCGGCGGAGCAGGCCGCCGGAGCCGATCAGGAGGGCATCACCGCGCTCGACGGACTCCTCGCGGGCTTCTGCTCCCCGGCGGGTGGGTGCGAGGTGCGCAGCGGCGTGTTCCGCAGCCGGCCCGACGCCGGGTCCCCGGCTGCGCCGCCTTCTCCGTCGGCGTCCGCGATGCCGGTGGCGGACCGCGACGTGCTGCGCCGCGCGGAGGAGGTCGACGACCAGGCGGCGTTGGCCACCGGGGCGACCTCCGGCGCGTTTGTCGTACTGCTTCTGGCGTCGCCGATCGCGCTCCTCGTCTGGTTGGGGCTGCGGCCGCGCATCGAGGAATACCGGTACCGGTCGAGATGAGACTCTCCATGCGACGCAAGCTTGCCGAGCTGGCCCTGTTGCCGGTACTGGTCGTCGGGTTGGGCCTGGGCGGCTGCCTGGGACAGCGTGACGGGGAGACGGTGACCGTGCTCGCCTCCTGGACGGGCGCCGAGGAGGAGAGCTTCCGGGCCGTACTGGACGCGTTCACCGAGCAGTACGGCGTCGAGGTCGACTACCGGGGCACCCGGGCCGTACGCCAGATCCTCCTCGCCGAGGTGCAGAAGGGCACCGCGCCGGACGTCGCGGTGCTGCCGACCCTGAGCGAGATGGCGGCGTACCTCCGACGGGGAGTGCTCCGACCGCTCGACGGCGATCCCGCATCCTCGATGAGTCCGCAGTGGCGCAGGCTGGCCCAACTGAACGCGGGCGGCGGGCTGGACGTGGTACCGATCAAGGCTGACCTGAAAAGCCTCGTCTGGTACCTGCCGGAACGGGCGCCGTTCGGCCCGGCGGGACCGCCGGGAAGCTGGGAGGCGCTGGTCGATACCAGCCGGTCACTGGCGGCGGCGGGGAGGACGCCGTGGTGTCTGGGTATGAGCGCCACCCCGGGCTCCGGGTGGCCGGGGACGGACTGGATAGAGGACATCCTGCTGCACCGCTCCGGGATGGCCGCCTACGACGCCTGGTCGGCCGGTCGGCTCGGCTGGAACTCACCGGAGGTACGGGCGGCCTGGGCGGCGTGGGGCGAGCTGGTCACCGGCCCGGGGATGGTCCGGGGCGGCAGCGCCGCCGCCCTGCTGACCGAGTTCACCGATGCCGGCAAGCCGATGTTCACCAGCCAGCCCGGCTGTCTCCTCGAACACCAGGCATCGTTCGTGATCGGCATGCGGGCCGGCTACCCCGACGACGAGCCGGGCGGGGTCATCCAGGCGGCGGATGTCCGAGGTGCGGACTACTTTCCCTTCCCGACCTTTGGCGGGGCGGACCCCGGCGCGGAAGGCCGGGACGGCTCGGTGGTGTCGGCCGACTTCGCCGGCCTGTTCAGCGACAAGCCGGTGGCCCGGCGTCTGGTCGAGTTCCTGGCCACGGACCAGGCCCAGCGGATCTGGCAGGACAGCAGCGCCGGCAGCTTCTTCTCGGTCAACCGGGAGGTGCGGCCGAGCGCCCCGGCCGAGCCGGCGTTCGCCAACCGGCCGGACCGACGGCCCGAGGTGAGCGAGAGGGTCGCGGAGACGCTGACGGCGAGCCAACGCCCGCTGTGTCTGGACGCCTCGGACGTGATGCCGAGCGCCATGGCGAACGCGTTCCAGCACGCCGTACTGGAGTTTCTGCATGACCCGGACCGGCTCGGCTCCCTGTTGGCCGATCTCGAACGGCTCCGCGCCTCGATCGGGCCGGAGGAGTGGCTGCCGGGCGCGTGTAGCGGCCCGGCGTAGCAAGGGGACGCGGGCGCCGCCGCCAGTCTCACATGTACTCTGCGGCCGTCTTCTCGACCTGTTGGGTGAACTGCTCAAGTTGTGGCTCGGTGAGATCCGCCTCCTGAAGCAGTGTGCCGAGAATTGCGACCTGTGCGGAGCACGCCCGGGTATCCCTGACGAACGCGGCAATGTCCTGGAGGTCCTTGCCACGGAAGCGCCGATCCACAGCAAGCGCGGCGGCGGCGCTGATCACCTGCGACTGCCCGGACCATCCAACCTGGTCCAGTTGCTCCAGTAGCCGGTCGGCGCTGTCCCAGTCACGTCGGGCCATCGTCCAGATGAGGTCGTTCAGTCCTCTTGTTGAGCCCACGTGAACGGACTACCCGGTGGCGTGGTGCTCTGCCAACTGCTTGGCCTCGGCAAGAACGTCGTCCAGAGCTTCGTCGGTCAGGTCCTCCTTAGCGAGGATCGTGTACGCCACGAGAGTCTGCACCCGGCCCATGGCTTCTGGCTCCATGTCGAGCTGTACCGACTCGTCGAACACGGCCCTGATCAGCGACTCTGCGTCGGCGGGGTCGATCGGCGCTGTCCCGTCGACAGTCTCGGCGCGGAGGTCTGCGACAAACCTGATCACCTCGGCTTCGTCGTACGTCCCCTGAAAACGTCGTTCGATCGCGAGGAAGAAGAGGGCGCTGAGAAACGCCGGCCAACCATCCCATCCTTCGGCGTCCAGCTTGCGTTCGTATTCGTCGTTGGCCTCGAAGTCGCCCTTGATGAGAGTCCGCGCGAACTCTACGACGTCACTTCTTATCATCATCCTCTTGCTTCCTTGTACGGTGCCGTTTCTTGAGGTAGTCGATGGCGGCTCTGCCGACCAGGGCGGCACCGAGGGCGGCAACCACGACCGCCGATGCCGTCTCATGCGCCGGCGGATGCTGTGCAGGGGCGGGATGAGTGGTCGGTGTTGTCGTGGACGCGGGGCCGCCGGAAGGTGGCCGGTCTCCCTTGATGTGTCGCAAGGCGACCTTCGTGCCTTCTTCCACCGCTTTCGTCGCCTCGGTGACTGCATCCTTGACGTCGTCGGCCCGTCTCGCCGTTCGGTCCAGGAAACTGGTCGCGCGGGTTCGCCGATCCATCGCCTCAGTTGTCGTACGCTCGCCATCCGGCATGGCCTCCGGTGCGGAGGAGCGGGGTGGCACGGTGCCGGGGGCGATGATGTTGACGTAGGCGGTGAAGTGCTCGGCGGCTTCGGACAGGAGTCGCGCGGTCTTACCGGCCTTCTCCGCAGCGGTGCGGGTGTCCACGACCGCCTTTCGCATCGACCGGTCGTCCGTGCCTCGGGACGCTTCGGTGTACTCGGCCTGAGCCTGCCTAGCTTCCTCCTCCGCGCGCTTGGCAGTCACGGCAGCCTCGTCGAGGATGCCTATGACCGTGCGGAACCCTGCCACGACATCACCGACGGACGTGTTAGCCATCAAGCCTCGACGCGTAGTCGTGTGCGGCTTCTGCGCCAGATCGGAATAGCTCGGCTACCCGCGACGATTCTCGCAACGCCTCTTTGAGCCTCGCCATGCCCGCCTCGACCTCTCTGTGCGCGCTGTCGTGGGCGGTCGCGGCGGCTAGGGAGCGTGCTTCTTCGGCCCGGCTCTGGACCCCCTGCATCAGGGCACTGCCGTCTTTGGCTGCCTGTTCGCCTTGTCTGATGGTCGCCTTGACCCGAGTGATGTCCACGAGGCTTGTCCCGAGTCGCTTGCCGAGCCGATGGGATCAGCCGAGGACGCTGGCGTATTCGCGGGCTGCGGCGGCGCTGCCCTGGATCATGGTCGCGGCCTCCGTGAGACGCTGCCGGGTCTGCTCGGCGCGGTTGATGGCCTCGGCGATCTTCGGGTGGCCGGTGCCGGCGGCAACGGACCGGAGCCGAGCAAGGACCTGTTCGGTGTTCTCGATGGCGGATCGGATCTGATTGAGGGTGGTATTGCCCTGGTCAGCAGCCTGAGCAAGTGCGGCTTTGACTTCCTCGATGCTGGCCATGCGATCCTCCCCGATTGCCGGCTGGAGCGAGATGGCGTAGAGCGGGTCGGCGTAGGTGAAGTCATGCCTGGCCATCACGCCCGCGTGGTCGAACGAACACTATCCGAGACGGGCGGCGTGTGCAGCCCCGCGGATTTGCGCCCGGCCCGCTGGTCGGGGCACGGCGCTTTACACCCGGCCGCTGATCCGACCTTCGGTCTGGGTTGTCTACCTGACGCGGCACCGAAGTCCACCTGTTGCCCGGAGTGGCCCTAACTGGCGCTCTGATCTGGACCGGTGACGTACACGCCCTTGCCCTGGTGCCCTTCCACCAGGCCCTCGGCCTGGAGAATCAGCAGGGCCGAGCGGATGGGCTCGGCGGATACGCCGTAGAGGGCGATCATTTCGCGGAGCGACGGCAGCTTGTCGCCGGGCTTGTAGTGCCCTGACGCGATCTTGTCGCGGATGTCCTGGGCGATTCGTTGGCGATCTGAGATGCGGGGCATGGCAACTTCCTGGTAGGCCCCTGCATCCTCTCATGATCGCCAATCGAGCCTCAAGACTTTGTCTGCTTTGCATGGTTAGTTCTTGTCCTCCAATGCTTTGCATTGTAAGTTGCTTCCAAGGACGCCTGGCGACGGAAAGCCTGGTAGGCAACCGGCCCTCCGGTTGGGCATCCCCACCGCTGGCACGGCTGGCTTCGGCCAGGTCAGCCGTGCCAGCGCGACCAATTGACGACCATGCCCAGGCGACAGGCTCCCGTCCGGCCCGACTTTGGCCCGATGTCGTACCGCCGCTTGTCGCTGCGGGAGCTGGGCCAGTTCGTCCATGTCCTGCTGAATCGAGGAGAGGTTGGTGAGGTCGTGCGTCTTTCGTTGTGCCGGCCGCTGCCGCCCGAGATGGCGAGCCGCTGATGGCCGAGCCGAGCCCGAACCGGTACGTCGTACACGTGCCGTTCGCCGCACCCGACCAGACCGAGGCCCGGCAGTATGCCCGGATGCTCGCCCGCGCCGTCGGCCGGCTGCCGGAGGTGGACGCGGCCGAGGCGACGGTGTCGGCAGAGGACGACCAGGGGGTGCAGTCCCGACTGTTCTGCGACCGGCTCCTCGCCGGTGGTCGCCGATGCGTGCTGCGGGCCGATCACGAGGTGCCCTGCGCGGTGGTGGAGTCGGGCCGGTGAGCGGGGTGCCGGTCGTGCTCTGCCGGAGCTGCGACGGCGTGACCTTCACCCTCGACCAGTGCTCCTGCATCCGGGGCGGAAACCGGCTGCTGATCGAGGACGACCGGACCTCGGCGGGGGAGCCGTACCGGAACTGTGCGCTCTGTCAGGGCGTCGGCACCGTGGCCCGGCCCTGCCACGGGTGCGGGCAGACCGGGCGGCGTCGCGCCCAGCTCGTGCTCAGCGTGGCGAACGTGGACACCGGGGCGGTGGCGTCGGCGAACGTCGTACCCGGAGTGGTGGAACCGGTGCCGTGGCCCGGCGGCGGAGGGTGGCACCTGCCGCTGGCGCCGCTGGTCAGGGAGCTGGCGGCGACGGTCGGTGCCGGCTCGTGGCGGGACGTGCAGGCGCCGGACGGGACGCCGGACGCTCCGGTGGTGTTCCTGCCCCGGCAGTGGCGGCCGAGCCTGCCGGAGCCGACCCGCCGCGCCCTGGAGGCGGAGGCGATCGCGACCCAGAGCGGCCAGCCGTGGCACGTCCTACTCGGCCGCACCGCCGCCGCCCCGCCCCGGAACCTCGCCGCCGACCTGGGCCGCTGGTGCCGGCTGGCCGACCTGCTCTATCTCGACCTGGTGGTCGAGGCGTGTCGTCGCGGCCATGCCGACGACCCCGCCTGGAGCGTCCGCTACGAGGTCCCGGGCGGCGAGGTGCCGGCCGAGTCGCGTGGCTGGGCCGCCGACCTGCCCGGCGCGGTCGCGGCCACCACCGTCGCCGACGCGCTCTACGGCCTGCGGGAGCGCGGTCGAGCCGCCCCCGCGCACTACCTGACCGGGCGCGACCGGCAGCCGCCGGAAGTCCCGCACGTCGACCTTGACCAGCTCGAACGCCGGATCGTCGCCGACTGCACCGACCTGGGCAGCGGCACGCCGACGGCCGGCGCGCAGGCGATCTGGCGGGACGGCCGCTGGTGGCACACCAGCCTGCGGATCGCCGGCACCGTCGAGACGTTCGTCGAGCGGAGCACCGGACAGATCGCGTGCCGCCAGGCGGTTGCGTTGCGGCGTGGGTGGCAGCCGCCGGCACCGTCCTGGCAGGGCCCGCCCATCGGGTACGCCGAGTGCCGCGACTGCGACCCGCACAGTCGACTCCGCGCCTGCTCCTGCACGCTGGCCGGTCGGGCCGCCGATCCCGACTGCCGGGCCTGCGCCGGTTCCGGCCGCAGCCCGTCGCCGATGCCCTGCCGGACCTGCCAGGGCACCCGACGGATCCATCACGGGGTGAACGTCACCGTCACCGACCTGGACGGCCGGGTCGTACACCTGACCTGGCGGCCCGGGCAACCGGTGCCGGCGCCGCTGGTCGCCAGCCAACCCGGCGGCCGGCCGGTGCACCAGCTTCCCGACGCCTACCGGCTGGGCACCTGGGCCGGCACCTTCGGGGTACGCCCGGAGGACCTGACCGAACTCGACGGCGCTGCCACCCTCGACCAGGACCTGCGGGACGGCGTCGTCACCCTGCCCCACGTCGGGGCGGACCCGCTCACCTGCTATCTGCATCGGGCCGGCCGGGGGCAGCCCGGTGCCCGGCTGCTCGTCGGCGCCGCCCGGCCCGAGGTGCCGACCCTGGCCGAACTCGTCCGGCTCGTCCTCGGCCTGGGGCTGGCGGTCACCGTCACGGCCACCGACCACAGCCGCAACGCCGGAGACCCCCGCCTCGTCCAGGGCGACAGTTGGGATGTCACCGTCGGTCTGCCCGGCGTGCCGGTCGACCCCGCCGCGCCACCCACCCGGAACACCCCGGAGGCCGCGATCGCGTTCTGCCTCGAATACCTCGAACTGGCGGTCGTACGCAGCGTGCCCGACGATCCCACCGAGCCGATCCGGGTGCCGCAGGCGCCTCAGCCGAGCACAGTGGACGATCCGACGCCGCTGGTCCGGCAACTCGCTCGGCACCACCCGGGACAGCCGGTCGCCGTGCACTACGACGGCGTCACCTGCCAGCTTCACCTGCGCGAGCGGGACGGCGTCCGGCACCTGACCACCGCGCCGACCCTGCGCGCCGCGCTCACCGACCTCGGCCTGCACCCGCGTTGAGCCCCCTCGCGCCGCCGCCACCGGCGGTACCCTGTGGCCCGTGATCGGCGGCGGCTCGGACGGTACGGCGACGGCTCCACCATTGTGGACCCAGGCGCCGCGCCGACGTCGTACCCTCGGCGCGGCGCTTTTGGAGGCCGTCGCCGTAGTCGGCACCTCGCTGCGATTGCTGGTCCGGCACTGGCCGGTGCTGTTCGCGCTCTACTTCGCCGGAGCGGCGGCCCGGGAGTTCGTCGTACTCGGCGCGGTGCAGGTCAGCAAGATCAACGGTGTGCTGGGAATGCTGGTCGTCGTCCTGGGACCGATCGCGACGCTGACCGCGCTGGTGTTGATGCTGCGTGCCCTGCGCCCGTCCCTGCCGTGGCTCTCGGCCGCGACGACCGAGACGGCAGACATCGACTCGACCGAGCCGCCGGACATCGGAACGACCGAGGCGGCGGGAGTGGCAGAGGCAGGGGAGGTGGGGATCTGGCCGGCGGGTGACACCGGCGGTCGCCCGCCGCGCCGCAAGACACTCCTCGACCACCTGGGCAGTGCGCTCGTGCCGTTCCTCGCCGTATACGCCTCCTGGGGGTACCTCCAGGAGGATCTCACCGACTACCTCTACAAGGTCTTCGTCGACACCTACCTCGCCGACGCCGCCATCTTCACCGATCCTGGCCAGGTCGCCGAGAACGCGGAGCGCCGCATGCCGCTCGACCTCACCGGCACGATCCTGGCGGTGGTGGCCGTCGCGGTGGTGCTGCGCTGGCTGCTCGGCAAGTGGCAGGAGCGGTCCCGGATGGGCTGGCTCGGCATCCCCGGCGCCTACGTCGAGGTCGTCTGGATCTCTGTCGTCGCCACCACGGTCGCGCAGGCACAGGACCCGCTGCTGCAATGGCTCCAGGAGCGCCGGATCGTGGTCTGGTTGCTGGACGCCTGGCACACGCTGGTCGACCAACTCGGGCCGCTGTCCGGGCCGGTCCGGGCCGCCGGGGCGTTCCTGGTCGGTGCGGCCGGATCGGTGCAGGTGGCCATCATCGTACCGCTGGCCTGGCTGGCGGTCGGCGCGGTCGTCTACGGCCACCGGCTCACCCCACCTCCGCCGTCCGAGGCCGACCTGGTGGAACGGGCCGCCCGGCGTTGGCGGGCGCTGCCCCGACCGGTACACGTGGTCGGGGCGAACCTCGGCGCCGACCTCCGCGAGCGGTTCGCGCCGATGGTGCACAGCCTGCGGCTGATGGCGCGGGCCGGACTGGCCCCGATGCTCTTCTTCTGCCTGGCCTTCCTGCTGGCCCAGACCGCCCGGGAGTGGCTGTGGGAGGCGGAGCGGATGATCATCGGCGGGCAGGACCTCGAGTCGATCTGGATGCCGCTCTCCGGGCAGCTGGCGCTGCTCAACGATGCGGTCGGCACCGTGGTGCTGGCCTGCCTGCTCGGCGCCGCCGTCGATCGGGTGCTGCGGATCCAGCCGCCGCCCTCGGCATCCGGCACCGAGAGGTCGACCGCCGAGACGTCGGCAGGAGACCAGCCCGCCGGGGATCAGCCGACCGGCAGCCGGGCGTAGCGCGGCCGCTGGGTCGGCTTGACGATCCGCAGTGCGACCGGGGCGGCCGGGCGGGGCAGCAGGAAGTACGCCTCCGCCTGCAACGACCGCTGCGCGGGGTCGTCCGCGACGCATTGGGTGACCGGCAGCCGCGCACCGCTCAACTCCGGTGGGTTCACGCTGAACAGCCGACCGTCCCCGTCCTCGAGATAGGGCAGGCAGCCGATCAGCGCCTCCGGGGCGGAGAGCTCGAACGCCACCGTCGCCCGCCAGACGCGTACGCCCTCCGGCAGCGTGACCGGCCGGCTGCCGCGCGCCGGTACGGAGGACGCCTCGACCAGTTCGACCAGGCGGATCCGGGCACCGGAGAACTCCACCCACCCGTCGGCTCCGACACCGACCGGTTCGAGGTACTCCGCCCGGGAGTACCGCTCGTAGCCGTCCTTGACGCCCGGACCGAGGGCCAGGAGGAGGGCCGGCAGCAGGGCCAGCAGACCCCATCGGTTACGTCGCCACCAGCCGACCGGTCCGGTGCCCGAGCCACCGGGGGCAGCCGGTGCGGTGGTCACCGGCTCCGAGAGCGGGCGGGAGACGGGCGACGACGTAGTGGAGACGGGTGACGGTGCGGTGGGGACGGGCGAGGGTGCGGTGGGGGCCGGTGAGGCGGTGGGGACGGGCGATGGTGCGGTGGGTGGGCGGGCCGGTTCTGTGCTGGGGGCGGCGGGTGGTGGCGGGCCGGGCTCGACCACGGGCAGCATCGCCGTGTCGACCTCGGCGTACCGCAGGATCACGGTCGGCGGGCCGGTCCACGGTGGCGGTGGGCCGAGCGGATCCCGCCGGGGCGGTGCGGGCGGTGGCGGGCCGAGTGCGTCCAGGCCCTGGCCGGACGGGACTGGCGGTGGCTGGGTCACGGCGCCACCGCCCGCGCGCTCGCCAGCGGTACCGGTGCCGGAGCGCCCGCCCACTCGTCGACCCGCGACCGGTCCACTGCGGGCAGCGGTACCTCGGCCAGGTCGTCCATCCGGATGTCGATCTGCTGCTGGGCGAAGTACGCGGAAAGCCGGGTCGCCGCGTCCCGGGGTACCTCGAAGGCGAGATCACCCTCGACGGGTATCCCCGGCTGGAGGACCCGGGCGGCACCGACCAGCGACTGGGTGAACCGGGTCGTGGCCCGGAACTCCCGGTCCCGCTGGTCGCGCAGGGCCGCGTACCCGATGCTCGTCGCCTTGTCCCGGGTCGCCAGGCGGACCCGCAGGACGATCCAGACTCCCGCCGTGTCGTACGACTGGCCGCCGTTGGACACCTTCGCGGCGCCCCGGACGTCCAGCACGGTCGCGTCGAAGACCCGGGTCGACACCGTCTCGCCGAACCTGCCCGCCTGGACGAACGGCCGCTCACGGGCCTCGGCACCGCCGCCGTTGATCGGTCGCCAGTTGGCGATGGCCCCGCCCACGGCCAGCGCCGCGAGGATCAGGGTGCCGGCACCGGCCCGGAGACCCATCCGCTGCACGCGGCCGGGCGGCGCCCGGTGACTGCCGACGGAGTCGGGATCCGGGTGCTGGACCGGTACGGTCATCCGGCCCTCCGGTCCTGCACCGGCACCTCGACCTCGGCCCGGCGCTCGGGGTCGAGCCATTCCCAGGTGTCGCCGATGGTGTCGAGGCGGCGCGTCGTACCCCAGACCTGCACCTTCACGCTCGTCGGCACGGGGGTGCTGTCGTCCTGCTCCCAGAGGAACGCGAGCCGTTCGGGCAGGCCGGGATTGAGATAGGTCGGCTTGCTTCCGTCGCGTACCAGCCGGACCTGGCTCGGCCGCTCCTCGGCGATCCCGGCGACACCGCTCAGCCTGATCGCGTCGTCGAAGTCGGTACGGCTCTCGTCGGCGGTGTTCTCGATCGTCGCCAGTACCGTGAACCAGCGCTTGCCATCACGGAGGTACAGCGTCGGCAGCTTGCCGACCAGCCGGCTGCCGGTCACCGTGACGCTCCACGGCCCGCCGTCGACCGCCTTGCCGACCGCGACCGTCGGCACCTCGGGCTTCGCCACCGTCTCCAGGCCGCCGAACAGGCCCGAGGCGGCGAGCCCGGCCACCCCGGTGCCGAGCCCCAACCAGCGCAGTGGCACCGCCAACAGTCGGGCAGCCAGTCCCGATCGGCCCGCTCCCGGCCCCCCGCCGTGGTTCGACACGGTTCCGGAGCATAGGCACTGGTCGCTGATCGGGCCAGTGCGGCGCGGTCGGTCCCAGGGGATGGGCGCACGGACGGGGCAGCTCGACAGCACGGCCCGGAAGGTCGCCCAGTCAGGAGCGGTAAGCGTCGAGCAGCCTTGCGTTCCTTACAACTGTCATGCCAGGATCGTTCGCGATGAGCCAGCCCACCGCTCCCATCTCGCAGGCCGCCCCACCGCCGGGCGCGGTCGACGCGTCCGCGCGGCGGATCCTCGGGCTCGCCCTGCCGGCCGTGGTGGTGCTGGCTGCCGAACCGCTCTACGTGCTGGTCGACACCGCCGTACTCGGGCACCTCGGGGCCGTGCCGCTGGCCGCACTCGCCGTCGGCGGCCCGGTGATGACCCTGGTCGTCTGGATCGGCACCGTCACCGCGTACGGCACCACCGGGCGGGCGGCCCGCCGATTCGGGTACGGCGACCGGGCCGCCGCCGTCGCCGAGGGCGTCCAGTCGTCCTGGCTCGCCCTCGCCGCCGGCCTGCTGCTGGCGGTCGCCATGCAGTTCGCGGCCGGCCCGCTGGCGCGTACCGTCGCGGGTGGTGGCGCCCCCGAGGTGGCCGACGGCGCGGCACTATGGCTGCGGATCGCGGCGATCGGCGCCCCCGGCCTGCTGCTCGCGGCGGCCGGCAACGGCTGGATGCGCGGCGTGCAGGACACCCGCCGGCCGCTCTGGTTCGTGCTCGGGCCGAACCTGCTCTCCGCGCTGCTCTGCCCGCTGCTGGTCTATCCGGCCGGGCTCGGCCTGGCCGGCTCGGCGATTGCGAACGCGGTCGCGCAGACCCTCTCCGGGCTGCTCTTCGCGGCTGCGCTGGTCGCCGAGCGGGTGCCGCTGGCGCCCCGGCCCCGGGTGATCGGCCGGCAACTGGTGCTCAGCCGGGACCTGCTGATCCGGGGCGCCGCCTTCCAGGCCAGCTTCCTCTCCGCGACCACCGTGGCGGCCCGGTTCGGGGTGGCCGCCGTCGGTGCACACCAGATCGCCCTGCAACTCTGGTTCTTCACCGCGCTGCTGCTCGACGCGCTGGCCATCGCCGCCCAGGCGCTGGTCGGGGCGGCGCTCGGGGCCGGCGACGGGGCCAGCGCCCGGCTGCTGGGCCGGCGGATCGCGATCTACGGTGGCATCTGCGGCGTCGCCTTCGCGATCATCATCGGCGCCGGTGCCGGGATCGTGCCGAGCTGGTTCAGCGACGATCCGCAGGTACGCGAGCAGGCCATGGTCGCCTGGCCGTGGTTCGTCGGGATGCAGCCGCTGGCCGGAGTCGTCTTCGCGCTCGACGGGGTGCTGATCGGCGCCGGTGACATCCGGTTCCTGCGCAACCTGACCGTGGTCAGCGGGTTCGGGGTCTTCCTGCCGGCGATCTGGCTCACCTTCGCCCTCGACCTCGGCCTGGGCGGCATCTGGGCCGGGCTCACCCTCTTCATCGTGGCCCGGCTGGTCGGCCTGCTGCTCCGGATGCGCTCCGGCCGCTGGGCGGTACTCGGCGCGACCCGGTGAGTACGGCCGTCGGCGGCTCCTACCGAAACATGCCCACTGACCGAGAACCGTCTTCAGTGACAGGTGCAGGTAGCCTGCCAGGACGAGTAGGACCCTGAATCGGGGGAGTGACGGTGGGACGGCGAGAGCGGTGCGTGGTGACACATGCGTGACGATTCTCCCCGCTGGGAAGAGGTCAACCCGAGCAACTTTCCGCACGAGAAGGACGGCCTGCGGGAGCTCGCCTCTTACCTGCCAGACGCCCACCCGTACCACGTCTGGGCCAATGTCGAGTTCGTGGGCACGGACGGGTCGATCAACGAGATCGACGCGCTGGTGCTCACTCGCAGTGTTCTGTACGTGGTGGAGCTGAAGCACTGGCAGGGCGTGATCGAGGGCAGCGGCACCCACTGGACCCGGCAGCTGCCGAGGCGTTGCACCGGGGCTCTCCGCTGGGTCAAGCGGTGTACCGGGCCGTATGCCCACCGGTGTCGGTCAGTCAGGGTCGGGCATCAGGCCCTGGGCGCGGAGGTCGGCGACGTGTCGGGCCGGTGGTGGTTGGGAGTCGTGGTCTGAGGGGCGCGGCCCTTCCGGTCCGTCGGGGCCGACCCGGACGAAGGTTTCGACCCGGGTGACCCGGCACCGCACGCCGTTCATCTCGAAGTCGTCGGTACGCGGCGGCTGGTGTGCCGCGCGAGCGCGCTCGCACGCCGCCATGAACTCCTCGATCGTGGTGGTCTCGTCCATCCGGGGGCGCACGATGGAGAAGGAGCCGGCGTCCCGGGCAGCCTGTGGGGTCGGGTAGGCGTCGAACGACTTGGGTCGCCAACTGCCGTCGACGTACCCGCCGATGGTGAAACCGACCGGGAGCAGCACCACGTTGGGGTGGGTGTCCAGTGCCCGGTAGGAGTCGGCGCGGACCTCCTCGGGGACGGTTTCCGCGCGGTGGAAGGCGGAGGTCATCTCCATCCGGACGATTCCGTCGGTGAGTCCGGTGCCGGCGGTCGGGTCGATGACGAACCCCTCCATCTGGGACGGAGCTTTCTCCGCCTGGCCGGGCGGGTACGGGTCGGGGTCGGTGGGTCGGGGTGGCTCGGGCCCGTCCGGCCCCATCCGGATGAACGGCTGGGCGCGGATGATCCGGTATCGGCGGCCGTTGACGGTGAGGTCGTTGACGGGCTCCCAGTCGAGCAGTTCGTACGCGGCCTCGCACTCGGCCCGCTCGGTCGCGTTCTCGGGGGTGTCCGGTGTCTCGCTGTGCCGCCTGTGGAGGTGGTGGGCGAGGCTGTCCCGGGCGTACTGCGGCTCTTCGGCGTCGAGCCGGATGATCCGCCACCGGCCGGCATCCAGTTCTTCGGCGAGGCCGAAGATCGGGGCACCCCACATGGTCTTGGGGTAGGCGAGCGAGCGACGTCGGGCGTCGTCCTCCGAGATCATCGAGACGGGGTCGTCCCGCTGCTCTATTTTGATCAGCAGGTGATCAGGCGCCGACTTGTCGTGACTGGTCATGTACGCATTGTGTTGCCTCCGTTGCCGAACCGCAGCCCCGCCACCGCCACAGTTCGTCCACAAATCTCATCATCTTCCCCACAACGCTCCACAAGAGCTTGACAAAGCCGCGATCGCTGCGGCCCGACCCCGGCTCAGGCGGGTGGCAGCGGCGCGACCGGGCGTACCGCGGTGAATTGGGCGTGCTCGTACCGGGTGGCGGAGAGTAGCAGCAGCCACTCGTCGCAGCCCTGCCAGGGAGAGAGGTCGGCGGCGCCACCGCGTGCGGTTCGAGGGCCGTCGCCGGTCCGGGGTCGGGCGTCGGTCGGGGCGCCCGCATACCCGGGGATCCACACGTCGGCGCAGAGTTCGCCCGCTGACCCCATCGCGGCGAGCCCGAACGCGTTCTCCGACGAGGCCGTCCGCTTCTCGTCAGCGAAGTCGTCGAGCAGTTGCTCCTCGTCGGGTTTCCCGTCGCCACGGAAGGTCAGCGTGGTGGTGCCGGCTCGGGCCGCGTACTCCCACTGGGCCTCGCTGGGCAGCGCGAACGGCAGCAGGCCGAGCAGGTCGTCCAGGTCGTCTTCGAGCCGGGCGGTGGCGGTGTCGGGCTCGGCGTACGCGTCCTCGTAGTCGAGGAGCCATGCCGGACCTGGGCCACCGTCAGCGGGTGCCGGGCGATCAGGAACGGCTCGACCCGCACCTCGCGTACCGGCTGGGCGTCGCCGGCGGTGGCGAGGAACGGCTCGATGGTGTCCTCGACCTCGCCGGCGCATACCGCGTCCAGCTCCGCGTCGGACAAGCCCATCCGGAACGTGCCGCCCGGAACCTTCCGGAACACCACCCCGGACGGGGTGTGCCGCCATGCCGGGCGCCCGGCCACGATCGCCTCGCTCCACAAGGCGCCGAACGCTACTGCAGCGGTGGGCGCGCGTCGTACGGGTGACCTTCGCGAAGGTGCACGTGACATCATGGCCGTGCGGAAACGATCTCCGTCGGTGCCTCCAGGCGGTCGACGGGTCCGCGTACGGGGAGGAGTGTCCGTGAGAAGTCTCAAACATCTGTTTGCGGTGATGGTGCTCGGGCTGTCGACGGTGGTGGTGTGCACGTCGCCCGCGGCTGCCGAGAACGTCCAGGCCAGCTCTGCCGAGGGCGTCCAGACCATCTATCTGAACGCGGCCGGCGACGACGCCCGGGACGGCGCGACGCCCGCCACCGCGGTCCGCAGCCTGGCGCGGGTGCAGCAGCTCGTCGCCGCCGGCCCGCTCGACATGGACGTCGAGGTGCGCATCCACGCCGGCACGTACGTGGCCCAGGGCATCGTCTGGCAGACCTACCGTCCGGGCCACACGATCTCGTTCATGCCGGACGACTACGAGTACGGCGAGGGCATCGGGGGCATCGCGGCGCGGCCGGTGTTCCAGAACGGACGGGCCAGCGGGTCGGGCCGGTACATCGGCGGACCGTGGTTCTATGCCTGTCCCGGCAACCCCGGCCAGCCACTCGCGGAGGGCGGGACGTCCGGGTTGCGGTTCTACTACCTGCAGGTGGAGTACTACGCCGCCTCGGCCATTTCGCTGGACGGCTCGGCGGGGTCGTGCGGCGGGGGCTACCAGCGCTCGTCGGCGCCGGGCCTGCCCTCGGCGCGGGGGCTTGACGGAAACACCGTCTTCGGGATGCTCTTCACGAAGATCGGCAACGCCTACACCGGCGGCTCGTGCGACAACCCCGACTTCCTGCGGTGCGGCTACGGCGGGATCGTGCTCACCGAGTCATCCGACAACCGCATCGAGAACAACCACTTCGTGGACCTGCGGAACTCCGAGAACAGCTACATCCACGCCATCTACGTGACCCACAAGAGCAACCGCAACCGGTTCGTGGGCAACCAGGTGACCGGCGTGAGCAGCGAGCCGATCAAGGTGCGCGACGGTAGCAACTTCAACACGTTCGAGCAGAACGTGTTCGGCGCCAACGGGTTCCTCCGGTCCTCGCCGTCGATGACCCACTACCGTGAGGAGCTCAACGAGGCTTCGGACGAGTGCGCGTCGTACCACGTCCGGTTCGCCAACAACGACCTCGGCACCTATCTCATCGGCAGCACCGCCAACCTGCCGGCATGGCTGATCACCCCGGCTGGTGCGACGTACAAGGGTGCCGCGGTGTGCCCGGCCCTGCCGGCGGGTGAGGTGCGGCTGACCACGGCGAACAACACTTACTGACTCGTGCGCCCGGCGGCCCTACCGGGGCCGCCGGGCACGCCACCTCGGGCGGTCGGTGCGCGAGTTTCGCGGTGACGATCGTCCCGGCGTACCGGTTGACCTGCCCCGACCTGCCCCCGGCCGGCCCCGCCGGCATCGACCTCGACCAGCTCGAACGCCGGATCCTCACCGAATCGTCGACCGGGCAGATCCACCAGCGGCGTACAGTGCTGCGGCGCGGCTGGCAGCCGCCGGCCCCGTCGTGGCAGGGCGAGCCACTCCCGTACGCCGAATGCCCCGACTGCGACCCGGACAGCAACCTGCGGCGCTGCCACTGCCGACTCGGCACCGGGGTCGCCGAACCCGACTGCCCGGCCTGCGCCGGCACCGGCCGCAGCCCGTCGGCGCTGCGCTGTCACACCTGCCGGGGCAGCCGCCGGCTGCACCAGGCCGTGACCATCACGATCACCGACCTGACCGGTCGGGTCGTCCACCTCACCTGGCAGGCCGACCCGACCGGCTGGCAGACCGGCGAACTCGTCTGGCACATCGCCCCGGACACCGTGCCGGGCGGGGAGCGGAGCTGGCGGACCGGGCGCCGGGTGACCGCCCCGCACGTCGCCACCCAGCCCGGCGGCAAGCCGCTGCACCAGCTCCCCGGGCGGTTCCGGCTGGCGGAGTGGGCGGCCACCTTCGGGGTACGCCCCGACGACCTGACCGAACTCGACGGCGGCGGCGATCTCGACGACGACCTGCGGCACGGCACCGTCACCCTGCACCGGCCCGGGGACGACCCGCTGATCGAACACCTGACCGCAGCCGCCCGGGGCCGGCCCGGCGCCCGGCTCTTCGTGCTGGCCCGTCGCCCCGACGTACCGTCCCTGGCCGACCTGGTCCGGCTCGCCCTCGGACTGCACCTGACGCTCACGGTCACCGTCGTCGACCATGTCCGCAACACCGGAGACCTCCGGCTGGTTCAGGGCGAACGCTGGGACGTGAACATCGGCCCCGCCAGCGGGCCGGTCACCCCGGCCGACCCGCCGACCCGGCCCACTCCGGAGGCGGCGATCGCCTGCTGCCTCGACTATCTCGAACTCGTCATCGGCGGTGCGGTCCCCGACGATCTGGTCGACCCGATCCCGGTGCCCCAGTGCCCGAACCCGATCGAGCTGGCCGACCCGGTGCTGCTGCTGCGCCGACTCGCCCGACACCACGCTGGCCAGCCCGTGGCCGTCCACTACACGGCCGCCACCTGCGAGATCGTGCTCCGCGAACCCGACGGCGTACGCCTGCTCGTCACCGCGGCCACCCTGCCCGCCGCGATCGACGCCCTCGGCCTGGCCCCGGGCGGGTGACCCTGCGGGCAGGTCCGACCCCGCCGGAACGGCCAGGACGTCAGAGCCGGTCGATCCCGGTGAGGTCGATGCCCAGCTCGAAGGGCTCGGAGAGCTTCAGCCGGCCGTGGAAGATGCCGGTCGGCCGGTAGGTGCGGGACGTCGTCCCCAGGGTGTGGACGTAGACGGTGGGTTGCCCGGAGCTGTCCTCGACCCGCCAGAAGTGCGGGATGCCGGCCTGGGCGTAGATCTGCGGCTTGCGTTCCCGGTCGCGCAGGACGGAGTCGGGCGAGACCACCTCCACCGCGAGCACCACCGCGTCCGCCGGATACCAGGTCTGGTCGTTGTCGACGTCGGCGTCGGCGTGCACCACGATCAGGTCCGGCTCGGGGCGCTGCTGCGGGCCGAGCACCACCGACATCTCCCGCCGGACCCGGAACCGGTCCGTCGGCGCGGCGAGGGCCAGCGCCTGCTCCAGCAGCCGGAGCACCTTCATGTGGAAGAGCTTCTGCGGGCTCACGAAGACGAGGCTCCCGTCGATGAGCTCGGTGTGCGGGGGAAGGCCGGGAATCCGGTCGAGATCATCGGCGGTGAAGCCACCGGGCGGCGGGCGGAACCGTTCGTACACCGGCTCGGCACTCATCGCCTCACCCCCTGCGGTCGACCTGCCCGTGACGCTCAGCATAACGAAGAGTGCCGTTCCGGCGTGGTGCTGCGCGCGGCAGCCCGTCCTTACGCGCGTGGCGGGCGGCGGAGCGGCACGGCGGCACAGCGGTGGAGGAGAGCGGATGACCCTGCTGCGGGACCTGATCGACATCCCGACCTCGGTGGGCGAGAGCGACTTCGTGGTCAAGGCCGCCGAAGGAGCCGACCTCGACCAGTACGTCGTCACCGACCAGCTCCGCGAGAGCTTCGACCAGGCACTGCGGCGGATCGGGCACGCCATCTCCACCCGCCGGTCCCAGGCGATGTTCCTGCACGGCTCGTTCGGCTCCGGAAGTCGCACTTCATGGCGGTGCTCCGGGAGATCCTGACGCACAACCCGCAGGCGCGAGAGATCCGCAAGCTCGCCGAGCCGGTGAGCGCCGCCGACCCGTGGCTGCCCGGGAAGCAGATCCTCACCCTCACCTGCCACATGCTCGACGCCGCGTCGGTCGAGCAGGCGATCCTGGAGGCGTACCTGCGGCGGGTCACCGCCCTGCACCCGGAGGAGCCGGTCCCCGCCGTACACCGGTCGGACGCGCTGCTCGCGGACGCTGACGGGATCCGGCGGCGGATGGGGGACGAGGCGTTCTTCGCCGCGCTGCGCGAGGGGCCGGTGCAGCCGGCCGGACCTGCGGCCGTTGCAGCGCGACGCCGTGCCGCCGCTGCTCGCCGGCGAGGACGCCATCCTTCTCGCCCCGACCGCCGGCGGCAAGACCGAGGCGGCGGCCTTCCCGTTGCTGTCCCGGATGACGGCCGAACAGTGGACCGGCACCTTGGTCCTCTACCTCTGTCCACTCAAGGCACTGCTCAACAACCTGCTACCCCGACTGGAGCGGTACGCCGGCTGGCTCGGGCGCCGGGCTGCGGTCTGGCACGGCGATGTGACCGCGAGCCGCCGTCGAGCGGTGCTCTGGGAGCGCACCGACATCCTGCTCACCACACCCGAGTCCCTGGAGTCGATGCTGGTCAGCGTCAACGTCGACCACCGGCTCTTCTTCGCCGGCCTACGGGCAGTGGTGGTGGACGAGGCGCACGCCTTCGCCGGCGACGACCGGGGCTGGCACCTGCTCGCCGTACTGGAACGGCTTACCCACCTGGTCGGCCGGCCGCTGCAACGGGTCGGGCTCTCCGCCACCGTGGGCAACCCGGACCAGCTGCTGGCCTGGCTCCAGGGCTCCGGCGTCGGCAACCGGCCGGGACGGGTCGTCGCACCGGAACCGCTGCCGCGACCAGCGGCTGCCGGGGCGGTGATGCCGGGGCCGCCGCCGGGTGACATCGAACTGGATTACGTCGACTCGCTCGACAACGTCGCAACTGTGATCGCCGCGCTGCACGCGGGAGAGAAGCGCCTGGTGTTCTGCGAGTCGAGGCAGACCGTGGAGGAACTGGGCCAGCTGCTGCGGGCGAAGGGCCTGACCACCTTCCTCTCCCATGCGTCCCTCTCCGCCGACGAGCGGATTGACGAACGACTCGCCCCGGAAGGCGTCGGCACCGTCTCGTCACCACCGGTCACGGCTCGTACGGCGGCAGCCCCGGACGGGACGCGCAGATGTCGACCCAGTACGCCTGCCGGGCCTGGCGCCCGAGCCGGGACCGAAGTCGGAGGCAGTAGCGACAGCCCGACCGCCAGTAGTGATCGGCCGGCCGTCGTCCGTACTGCGTGCCTGTGCCTCGGTGGCGGTGGTCGGCCGGGGAAAGACCAGCGGCGACAGCCGTACGGCCAGCGCGCAGAAGATCACCAGTACGGCTACGCCGACCCCCGGGGAGCGGTCGGTGAACGGCACCGTCGACAGCAGCACACCGCACCCGAGCATGACACCGGCCGGTCCAAACGTGCAGCATGGCGCCAA
The DNA here is from genome assembly GCF_053764795.1 of Plantactinospora sp. DSM 117369. Lineage (NCBI taxonomy): Bacteria > Bacillati > Actinomycetota > Actinomycetes > Micromonosporales > Micromonosporaceae > Plantactinospora > Plantactinospora sp. DSM 117369. The sequence goes on from NZ_CM132446.1 coordinate 2,063,201, forward strand.
ACCTATCCGGCCGCGCGCGTCGGGGTTGGAGCAACCCGTTCGGCTCGCGGCCGGTCAGCGGCAGTACCGCCGGGCCCTGGCCGGGCCCGCACCGGCGTGGGCGAAGCGGCCGGCGGTGGCGGTATCTGGCAGGCTGGTTGCCCGTGAATGCTCCCGCAGGCGCCGACGGTCTGATCGTGGTCGACAAGCCCGGCGGCATGACGTCGCACGACGTGGTGGCCCGGATCCGCCGGCTGGCCCGGACCCGCCGAGTCGGGCACGGCGGCACCCTGGATCCGATGGCCACCGGCGTGTTGGTGATCGGGGTCGGCAAGGCGACCCGGCTGTTGACGTACGTGATCGGGGCCGGCAAGAGCTACACCGCGACGATCCGGCTCGGCCAGTCGACGGTGACCGACGACGCGGAGGGCGAGGTGCTCGCGGCCACCCCGGCCGGGCACGTCACCGACGAGGCCGTCGCCGCCGGGCTCGCCGCGCTGACCGGGGAGATCGACCAGGTGCCGAGCGCGGTCAGCGCGATCAAGATCGACGGGCAGCGGGCCTACAAGCGGGTACGCGACGGCGAGGCGGTCGCCCTCGCCGCGCGCCGGGTCACCGTCTCCCGACTCGACCTGCTGGCCATCCGCCGGCTCGACCTATCGACGACGGCCGGGGCGGTGACCGGGGACGGTGGTGGCGGGCTGGCGACCGGGAACAGTGGTGGCGGGTTGGCGGTGCTGGACGTGGACGTGGCGGTGGACTGCTCGTCCGGGACGTACATCCGGGCGCTGGCCCGGGACCTCGGTGCCGCGCTCGGGGTCGGCGGGCACCTGACCGCGCTGCGGCGTACCGCCGTGGGCGGGTTCACCCTGTCCGAGGCGGCGACCCTGCCGGAGCTTGAGGAACGCGCCCCGGAGGTGGTCAACCTGACGGTCGAGGCGGCGGCCCGGAGGTTCTTCCCGCAGCGCCAGGCCAGCGCCGACGAGGCGAAGGTGCTCTCGCACGGCGGCCCGCTCGACCCGGCCGGCATCACCGGGCCGTACGCGGTCTTCGACCCGGCGGGCGGGCTGATCGCTATCGTCAGCGATCGGGACGGCCGGGCCCGGGCGGAGATCGTGCTCGCCCCGGCCTGACGGCGCGGCCGAGGCGGCGAAGGCGCACGGAAGGAAAAGGGATCAGGGATGCAGCGGTGGCGGGGGTACCACGGGGCGCCGGTCGGTTGGGGCCGGTCGGTGGTCACCATCGGGGTCTTCGACGGGATACACCAGGGACACCAGGCGATCATCGGGCACGCCGTGAAGCGCGCCCGGGACATGGGCGTGCAGTCGGTGGTGGTCACCTTCGACCCGCACCCGGCCGAGGTGGTCCGGGCCGGTTCGCATCCGGCGGTACTGACCGAACCGGCCCGCAAGGCGGAGCTGATCGAGGCGCTCGGGGTGGACGTACTCTGCGTGGTGCCGTTCACCCCGGACTTCTCCCGGCTGTCGCCGGAGGCGTTCGTGCACGACGTACTGGTCGAGCAGTTGCACGCCGCGCTGGTGGTGGTGGGGGAGAACTTCCGGTTCGGCCACCGGGCGGCCGGCGACGTGGCGCTGCTGGAGCGGCTGGGCCGTACCTTCGGCTTCGGGGTGGAGGGGGCGCCGCTGGTCGCCGACGCCGATACGGTCTTCTCGTCCACCTACATCCGGGCCTGCGTCGCCGCCGGTGACGTGACCGCCGCGGCGGCGGCGCTGGGCCGGCCGCACCGGCTGGAGGGTGTGGTGGTCCGGGGCGACCAGCGGGGGCGGGAGATCGGATTCCCGACCGCCAACCTGCTCTGCCACCGGTACGCGGCGGTGCCGGCGGACGGCATCTACGCGGCCTGGCTGATCCGCCGGGGCGGCCGGGCAGGACAGGGCGCCGAACGGCTCCCCGCCGCCGTGTCGATTGGAACAAATCCGACATTTTCTGGCAGGGAGCGCCGAGTCGAGGCGTACGTGCTGGACTTTTCGGGCGATCTCTACGGAGAACGCCTCGCCCTGGACTTCGTGGCGTACCTGCGGGAGATGCGCAGCTACGACGGCATCGAGCCGCTGGTGGCGCAGATCCGGGCCGACGTCGAGCGGACCCGCCAGGTACTAGGCTGACCGGCCGCAGTCAAGCCCGTGCTGACCAGGGAAAACCCTCCCAGGCGGGGTGACCCGCCCAGGTCGGGCGTGCCCTTGACTCGGCCGGACCGGAGCAGGCTGGTAACCTGACGAGGACGTCGGGTTACCGGCGTGGCCTCGCGTGCCTGCACGACGCCGCGGGTGCGGGGTCGCCCCGGCCCGGTCCACCGACCGGCCCGGGCGGAGACGACAATCCAGGAACAGGGAGACATGGCGCTCGACCAGGAAAGCAAGGCCAAGATCCGCCAGGAGTACGCGACCGCCGAGGGTGACACCGGGTCACCCGAGGTGCAGGTGGCGGTGCTGACCAAGCGGATCGCCGACCTCACCGAGCACCTCAAGGTGCACAAGCACGACCACCACAGCCGTCGTGGTCTGCTGCTGCTGGTGGGTCGCCGTCGGCGGCTGCTCAACTACATGCAGAAGAAGGACATCAACCGCTACCGGTCGCTCATCGAGCGACTCGGTCTGCGGCGGTGATCTGAGCGGGGGAGCGGCCGTCCCGGTGCCGGCCCGGCGAGACGACGTCGCCGACGGCACCGACGGGCAGTCGCTCCACCCGCCCACCTCGCCACACCCGTAACCAGGGGCCAGCGCGACCACCCGATGGGGAGCCGGTCGACGCACCGGTCCTCGGTAGTGGCCCCCGGGCCGGCCGGCACTCCCGGCGCCCCGGGCGCTTCGATCGAAGACCGGTTGTCTGGGCAGCTCCTCTGGCCACGGTCTCGCACCGGTGGATGCCGGCGCGGAGGGCAGTCGCGGGCCCCCGATCGAAGGAGTGCTACCGCACCATGACCGAAACGACCAACCCCAACAGCAGCACGCTGGGCACCCAGCACCGCACCGCCGTGATCGACAACGGGTCCTTCGGCACCCGCGAGATCACCTTCTCCACCGGGCGTCTGGCCCGGCAGGCCGCCGGCTCCGTCCTCGCCCAGCTCGGCGAGACCGTGGTCCTCTCCGCGACCACCGCGAGCAAGCACCCGAAGGAGCAGTTCGACTTCTTCCCGCTCACCGTCGACGTCGAGGAGCGGATGTACGCGGCGGGCCGGATCCCCGGCTCGTTCTTCCGCCGCGAGGGGCGGCCCAGCGAGGACGCCATCCTCACCTGCCGGCTGATCGACCGGCCGCTGCGCCCGTCCTTCGTCAAGGGGCTGCGCAACGAGGTCCAGGTCGTCGAGACCGTGCTGGCGCTCGACCCGCAGCACCCGTACGACGTGGTGGCGATCAACGCCGCGTCGCTCTCCACCAAGCTCTCCGGCCTGCCGTTCTCCGGCCCGATCGGGGCGACCCGGATGGCGCACGTCGACGGCCAGTGGGTCGCCTTCCCGACCATCGAGGAGCTGGCCCGGGCCACCTTCGACATGGTGGTCGCCGGTCGCGCCCTGCCGGACGGCGACGTCGCGATCATGATGGTCGAGGCGGAGGCCACCGAGCACACCGTGGCGCTGGTCGCCGGTGGCGCCCCGGCGCCGACCGAGGAGGTCGTGGCGAGCGGTCTGGAGGCCGCCAAGCCGGCCATCCGGGAGCTGTGCCGGGCGCAGAGCGAGCTGGCCGAGGTGGCGGCCAAGCCGGTCGCCGACTTCCCGGTCTTCCTCGACTACACCGACGACGTCTACGAGGCGGTTGCCGGAGTGGCCCGCGGCGAGGTCGCCGAGGCGCTGAAGATCGCCGGCAAGGCGGAGCGCGAAGAGGCGCTGGAGCGGATCAAGGACCGGGTCGTCGAGCAGCTCGCCCCGAGCTACGAGGGCCGGGAAAAGGAACTCAGCGCGGCCTTCCGCTCGCTGAACAAGTCCGAGGTGCGGGCCAGGGTGCTCCGCGACCAGGTCCGGATGGACGGCCGCGGTGTGCGCGACATCCGGCCGCTGACCGCCGAGATCGCGGTGCTGCCCCGGGTGCACGGCTCGGCACTCTTCGAGCGCGGCGAGACGCAGATCCTCGGCGTCACCACGCTGAACATGCTCCGGATGGAGCAGGCGCTGGACACCCTCTCTCCGGAGAAGACCAAGCGCTACATGCACAACTACAACTTCCCGCCGTACTCGACCGGTGAGACCGGCCGGGTCGGTGCGCCGAAGCGGCGCGAGATCGGGCACGGCGCGCTGGCCGAGCGGGCGCTGATCCCGGTGCTGCCCAGTCGCGAGGAGTTCCCGTACGCGATCCGCCAGGTCTCCGAGGCGCTCGGCTCGAACGGCTCCACCTCGATGGGGTCGGTCTGCGCCTCCACCCTGGCGCTGCTCAGCGCCGGTGTGCCGCTGAAGGCTCCGGTGGCCGGCATCGCGATGGGCCTGATCTCGGACGAGGTCGACGGCAAGACGCAGTACGTCACGCTGACCGACATCCTCGGTGCCGAGGACGCCTTCGGCGACATGGACTTCAAGGTCGCCGGCACCAAGGACTTCGTCACCGCCCTCCAGCTCGACACCAAGCTCGACGGCATCCCGTCCGACGTGCTGGCGGCGGCGCTGCAGCAGGCGTACGAGGCGCGGCAGGTCATCCTCGGCGTGATGCAGAACGCCATCGAGGCCCCGGCCACGATGTCCGACTACGCGCCGCGGGTGACCACGGTGAAGATCCCGGTCGACAAGATCGGCATGGTGATCGGGCCGAAGGGCCAGACCATCAACGCCATCCAGGACGAGACCGGTGCCGAGATCTCGATCGAGGACGACGGCACCATCTACGTGGGCGCGACCAACGGCCCGTCGGCCGAGGCCGCGGTCGAGCGGATCAACGCGATCGCGAACCCGACGCTGCCGAAGGTCGGGGACAAGTTCCTCGGCACGGTGGTCAAGACCGCCGCGTTCGGGGCGTTCATCTCGCTGCTGCCCGGCCGGGACGGCCTACTGCACATCTCGAAGGTGGGCGACGGCAAGCGGGTCGAGCGGGTCGAGGACTTCCTCAACGTCGGCGACAAGGTCGAGGTGCAGATCGCCGACATCGACGCCCGCGGCAAGATCTACCTGGACAAGGTGCGGCCCGAGGGCGAGGAGGCACCGGACCAGGCGGCCGGCGGCGAGCGTCCGGCCGGCCGGGACCGGGGCGACCGTGGCCCGCGGGACCGCAGCGACCGGGACCGGGGCGACCGTGGCCCGAGCCGGGGCGACCGCGAGGGCGGCGAAGGTGGCGGCGAGGGCGGTGGCGGCGAGCCGCGCCGCCGGCGCAACCGGCACAGCTGATCGATCGCGCCGCGCTGGCCATGCCGCACCTGATCGTGCGGCACGGCCGGCGCGGCGCGCGCGGCACCACCGCACCGGAATCGGGTACGGGTGCCGCACTGTTCCGGGTGCGGCGTCCGCCGCGCCGTCGGCGTACAGGTAGGAGCCAGGTCCCTTGAGTCGGGCGAAACGAGTGTCGGGCGCCGGTGGCGTTCGCGGTGCCTCCGGTCCGGCGGGCCGGGCGGTGACCCGGGTGGTGGACAGCGACCCGCTCGGCGGGACCGTACGCCGCACCGTGCTCCCCAGCGGGCTGCGGGTACTCACCGAGGCGATCCCCACGATGCGGAGCGTCTCGTTCGGCATCTGGGTGGCGGTCGGGTCCCGGGACGAGACCGGGCCGCAGGCCGGCGTCTCGCACTTCCTGGAGCACCTGCTCTTCAAGGGCACCCGCAAGCGCAGCGCGCTGGACATCTCGGCGGCGATCGAGGCGGTGGGCGGCGAGACGAACGCCTTCACCACCAAGGAATACACCTGCTACTACGCGCGGGTGCTCGACCAGGACCTGCCGCTGGCCATCGACGTGATGTGCGATCTGGTCGCCGACTCGGTGCTGGCCGCCGCCGACGTGGAGACCGAGCGCGGGGTGATCCTCGAAGAGATCGCCATGCACGACGACGAGCCCGGCGACGAGGTGCACGACCTGCTGGCCAGGGCGGTCTACGGCGACCACCCGCTGGGCAGGCTGATCTCCGGTACCGAGGAGACCATCTCCCCGATGTCCCGGCGGCAGATCCAGAGCTTCTACCGGCGTCGCTACACCGCACCGTCGATCGTGATCGCCGCCGCCGGCAACCTCGAACACACCGAGGTGGTCAAGTTGGTCCGGCAGGCGCTGCACGGCACCGTACTGGACGGCGAGCCGGCCGCACCGGCCCCGCTGCGCCCGGCCGACACCCGGGTACGCACCAGCCGGCCCGGCAGCGTGGTCGAGCACAAGGAGACCGAGCAGGCGCACGTCGTACTCGGCTGTCCCGGCATCGGCCGGCTCGACGACCGGCGGTTCGCGCTCGGGGTACTCAACAACGTGCTGGGCGGCGGCATGTCCAGCCGGCTCTTCCAGGAGATCCGCGAACGGCGTGGCCTGGCCTACTCGGTCTACTCCTACTCCAGCCAGTACGCCGACACCGGCCTCTTCGCGGTCTACGCCGGCTGCGCCCCGGGCAAGGTCGACGAGGTGCTGGAGCTGGTCCGGGCCGAACTGGCCGAGGTCGCCGCGCACGGCGTCACCGACGCCGAGCTGGCCCGGGGCAAGGGCATGGCGAAGGGCTCCTACGTGCTCAACCTGGAGGACACCGGTTCCCGGATGAGCCGGCTGGCCAAGGGCGAGCTGCTCTTCGGTGACCTGTTGCCGGTCGACGAGCTGCTGGCCCGGGTCGACGCGGTCAGCGCGGACGAGGTGAACGCGCTCGCGGCCGACCTGCTGGCCCGGCCGATGTCGCTGGCCGTGGTGGGCCCGTTCGGCCCGGACGACTTCCCGGCCGCCGGCTGAGCCGTTCGCCCCGGCCGCTACGCCAGCCGGGGCACCCGGCGGACGTACCTCCCGGGGTGGGATAAGTTGTGCCGCGTGAGTGACGTGCGTGAACCCCGGGCCGGATCGTCCGCCGAGTCGTCGGCCCGGCCGGCGGGAGCGCCGCTGCGGGTCGGTGTGCTGGGCGCCCGTGGCCGGATGGGCGTCGAGGTGTGCCGGGCGGTGGAAGCCGCCGACGACCTCGAACTGGTGGCGATGGTCGACGAGGACGACTCGCTGGGCAGTGCCTCCGACGCGGGCGCCGAGGTGGTGGTCGACTTCACCAACCCGGACGTGGTGATGGAGAACCTGCACTGGTGCATCGAGCAGGGCATCCACGTGGTCGTCGGCACCAGCGGCTTCACCGAGCAGCGGCTCGACCAGGTGCGTGGCTGGCTGGCCGACAGGCCCGGGGTGGGCGTGGTGATCGCACCGAACTTCGGCATCGGGGCGGTGCTGATGATGCAGTTCGCGGCCCGGGCAGCCCGCTACTTCGAGTCGGTGGAGATCATCGAGCAGCACCATCCGAAGAAGCTCGACGCGCCCAGCGGCACCGCCACGCACACCGCACGGTTGATCGCGCAGGCCCGGGCCGAGGCCGGCCTGGGCCCCGTCCCGGACGCCACCAAGGACGAGGTGCCGGGTGCGCGCGGCGCCGACATCGACGGGGTACGCGTGCACGCGGTCCGGGCCGCCGGCCTGGTCGCGCACCAGGAGGTGCTGTTCGGTACCGCCGGTGAGACGCTGACCATCCGGCACGACTCGTACGACCGGGCGTCGTTCATGCCCGGCGTGCTGCTGGCCGTGCGTTCGGTGCCGCAGCGCCCCGGACTCACCGTCGGCATCGACGCGCTGCTGGCCTGAGGCACGACCGGCGACCGGGCACCGACGGCTGGCGCCGAGGCGTCCAAGCGGGAGGGGTCGTGCCGCGCATACTGTCGAGCTGGGTGCACAAGCGGGGCATGTCCGGTGAACCCGGGCAGCGACTCGGCCTGCGGCGCGTGGCGGCGCGCGGCGGGGCGGGAGCACAGGCGGGGCAGCTCGACAGTGCTCGTGTGAGGCACAGTGCAGGTGTCGGAGGTGCCGTCCGGGCGGTGTGTGGGCGCAGGCGGTGGGATCGCCGGCATCGCCGGCCGGGTGGGCGCGTGGACGGGGCAGGTCGACAGTTCCGTCGGTACCGTCATCCGGCCAGGCGCACCACCCGTGGCGAGACAGTCCCTAACGCTGCCGGGGTGTGGGGACCAGCCCGGAGGGCAGGCCGGAGATGGTGCCGTGGCCGGTACGGTCGACGGTGACGTCGACCGGGGTGCCGGCGATCCGGAGCCGGCGGGCCGTGATCGCGCCGAACGGTGTACCGGTGAGGGGCCGGAGCTGGACCTGGCCGGCGGGCACGTCGGGGTAGAGGCCGACCGCCGCTTGGAGCAGGACCACGGCAGCCGCCGCGCTCCACGCCTGGGGACGGCAGGCGGCCGGGTACGGCAGCGGTCGGGCCAGTGCCGTCCGGTCGTCGCCGCTGAACAGCTCGGGGAGCCGGTAGTCGAACGCCTCCGCCGCGCCGAGCAGGCCGTCGGCGAGCCGGGCCGCCGCCGAGGCGTAGCCGCTCGCGGCCAGCCCGCCGATCGCGATGGCGGTGTCGTGGGCCCAGATCGACCCGCAGTGGTAGGAGAGCGGGCTGAACCCGGCATCCTTGGTCGACATGGTGCGCAGCCCGTAGCCGCCGGCCAGGGTCTCGTCGGCGAGTAGTTCGGCGACCCGGGCCGACTCGTCGGCGTCGAGCAGACCGGTGCCGAGCAGGTGCCCGAGGTTGCTGGTCAGCGAGTCGACGGGCCGCTTGTCCCGGTCCAGCGCCAGGGCGGGATGGGCGCCGAGTGGCCCGTCCACCCAGAACCTGGCCCGGAACCGGTCGGCGAGCCCGGCCGCGTACGCCCGCCAGCGCTCGCCGCCCGGGCGGTCGAAGGCGTCGAGCAGCGCCGCGCCGTCCAGGGCGGCCCGGTGGGCGTAGCCCTGCACCTCGGCCAGTGCGATGGGGGGCCGGGCGAGGCTGCCGTCGCGGAACCGGATCGAGTCGTGCGAGTCTTTCCAGCCCTGGTTGGCCAGCCCCTGCCCGCTGAGGTCGAGGTATTCCACGAAGCCGTCGCCATCCGGGTCGGCGTGCTCGGCCAGCCAGCGCAGCGCCGCCTCCAGGTGCGGCAGCAGCGGGACGATCTCCTCGTCGGGCAGGCCCCAGCGCCAGGCGTCGTGCAGCAGGCTCACCCAGAGCAGGGTGGCGTCGATGGTGCCGTAGTAGGCGGCGGGCAGCCGCAGGCCGTTGCCGACCGCGACGAACTCGTGCCGGCGCAGCTCATGCATGATCTTGCCGGGCGCCTCGCCGGACCGTTCGTCGACCCGGGTGCCCTGCCGACGGGCGAGTACCCGCAGCGTGCTGGCGGCCAGCTCGGTGCCGAGCGGCAGCAGCATCCGGGCCGCCCACATGCTGTCCCGGCCAAAAAGGGTGAGGAACCACGGCACCCCGGCGCCGAGGAAGACCTCGTGCGGGCTCTCGGCCTCGGCGAGCCGGAGCGCCCGCAGGTCGTCCAGGGAACGGTCGAGCAGCCGGACCAGCCGGAGGTCGTCCGCCGACACCTCCGGTCGGGACCAGGCGGGCTCGCGGGGCGGGGTGACCACGACCGCCCGGGGGTCGTCCACCGCCAGGCGCCAGCGCAGCACGACCTGGCCGCGCGGCGGCAGCTCGATCGACCAGCGGAGCCGGCCGGTCCCGGGCTCGGCGTCGGCACCCTCGCCGCTGACCGTGACGGTGATCCCCTCGGCGGTCCAGCCGAGCTGGCCGGGCTGGCCGGACTTGGCCTCCAGCGGGCTGGTCGGCAGCCCCGACTTGACCGTCTCGACCGGGGCCAGGTCGCAGCCGAGGTCGAGGGTGGCGGTGGCGCGTACCGGGTCGGCGGCGGTGGAGACGATGTGGATCTCCTCGGTGAGGCCCCGGGGGACGACCCGGCGGACCCGGTCGACCCGTACCGTCGGGTCGGGGCCCTCGTCGCCGAGCCAGCGGGCCAGCGAGACGAAGCGTGCCCCGTGCGGACCGTCCGGACCGTTGCCGATCGCCTCCAGGTCGCGGCCGTCGAGCCGGAACTCGGCCTGCCGCAGCACCCGGGCGTCGGCGTGGAAGACCCCCTGCACGCCGACAGGTCTGAGTTGTCCGTCCGCGTCGGTCAACACGCTGGTCGGGGCCAGCACGACGCCGACGAGATCGTGTAACAGCGGTTGGAGGTGCCGGTCGGCCACAAGGAACTCCTGATCCGGGGGTGGTACGCGGTGCCTTGACAGATCGTCGTGCGGGGTGCAAAGTGCGGAACATTCCAGCAACTTGAACGATCCAATACTGCCCTACTTCTTTTGGATCGTTCAAGAGGGGCGACGAGGGATTCTATGGCGGAAAAAGTGACGATCGCGACAGTGGCCCGCCGGGCGCGGGTCAGTCGGCAGACCGTCTCCAACGTGTTGAACGCCCCGCACATGGTCCGGGAGGAGACCCGGGAACGGGTGCGGGAGGCGATCAGCGCGCTCGGGTACCGGGCCAACCAGGCGGCCCGGCAGATGCGTACCGGCCGGTCCCGGCTGATCGCGGTCCGGATCGAGCCGACCCGGGACGGGGTCAACGGTTCGGTGCTCGACCGCTTCCTGCACGGGTTGACCGAGGCCGCCGAGGCCGCCGGGTACCGGGTGATGCTCTACACCGCGCCCGACTCCCGGGGCGAGATCGACGCGTACGACAGCCTGCTCGGCGCGTACGACCTGGACGCCTTCGTACTCACCGGCACCGAGTACGACGACGCCCGGACCGCGTGGCTGACCGAGCGGGACGTACCGTTCGTGACCTTCGGCCGGCCCTGGGACGACCCGGCGAAGGCGCGGTCGGGCGCGCGTACGGCGGTGCCGTCCCTGCACCCGTGGGTCGATGTCGACGGGGCCGACGGGGTCGCGCAGGCGACCCGGCGACTGCTCGACACCGGCCACCGGCGGATCGGCTTCGTCGGCTGGCCCGCCGGCTCCGAGGTCGGTGACGACCGGCGGTCCGGCTGGTTCGACACGCTGCGGTCGGCCGGGCTCGACCCGACCGGCCTGGACCGGGCCGCCCCGGACGGGTTCGCCCAGGGCGAGGCGGCGGCCCGGGACCTGCTCGCCGGGGCCGAGCCACCGACCGCGATCGTCTGCGCCAGCGACTCCCTGGCGCTCGGCGCGCTCCAGGCCGTCCGGGGACCGGGCGACTGGGCGGCCGGGTCGGACCAGCGGCCCCGGCTCGCCGTCACCGGCTTCGACGACACACCGGTGGCCCAGGCCATCGGGCTGACCAGCGTCAGCCAGCCGCTGGCCGAGGCCGCGGCCTGCTGCGTGGACCTGCTCGCCGACGTACTCGACGGGGGGCGGCGGGGCGGCGCGGCCGGCTCCCGCCGGTCGGGCCCGGCAGCCGGCGGACCCGGGCAGGTGCTGCTGCGCCCCTCGCTGGTGGTGCGGCAGAGCGGCTGACCGCCCGCCCGCCGGCCGGCGCCGCGAGCGGACAGCGGCCGGCGGGCAGACCAGAGACCAGGACGTTCCCGACCACCGTGACACCCCGAAATCCCACCAGGAGAGTGAGATGGCACGACGATTCCTTCGCCGGGCGACCGTGGCGGGCATCGCCGCCACGGCGCTGCTGAGCTCGGCCGCCTGCGGCAGCGGCTTCGACGACGGCGCCGAGACCAGCCAGAGCAGCGGGCCGGCGGCGTTGCAGATCCTGATCGGCTCGTCCGGCGAAGCCGAGACGAAGGCGGTGCAGCAGGCCGCCGCGAGCTGGGCCAGCGCCTCCGGGAACACCGCGACGGTCACCCCGGCGCAGGACCTGGTCCAGCAGCTCGGCCAGGCACTCGCCGGTGACACCCCGCCGGACGTCTTCTACGTCGACGCCGGCCGGTTCGCCGACTACGCCAGCGTCGGCGCTCTCGAACCGTACGGGGACAAGCTCGCCGACGCCGGGGACTTCTATCCGAGCCTGCGTACCGCGTTCACCCGGGACGGCAAGCTCTACTGCGCCCCCAAGGACTTCTCCACGCTCGCCCTCCAGGTCAACACCGAGCTGTGGGCCAAGGCCGGTCTGACCGACGCGGACATCCCGACCACCTGGGACCAGTTCACCGCGACCGCCCGCAAGCTCAAGGCGAAGGGCGTCACCCCGCTGGTGATCGGCGACACCCGGGACCGGATCGGCGCCTTCCTGAAGCAGAACGGCGGCTGGATCACCAGCCCGGACGGCAAGCAGGCCACCGCCGACACCCCGGAGAACCTGCAAGCCCTCCAGTACGTGAAGAGCCTGCTCACCGAGGGACTGGCCCGCTATCCGAAGCAGCTCGACGCGGGCTGGGCCGGCGAGGCGTTCGGCAAGGGCTCGGCGGCGATGACGATCGAGGGCAACTGGATCAAGGGCGCGCTGCAGAACGACTTCCCGAACGTGAAGTACACCGTGCACCCGCTGCCGGCCGGGCCGAAGGGCCAGGCCACGCTCTCCTTCACCAACTGCTGGGGGATCGCGGCGAAGAGCAAGTACAAGGAGCAGGCGATCACGTTCGTCGAGGCGATGATCTCGGTGGAGCAGCAGATGGGCTTCGCCAAGGCGTTCGGCGTGATGCCCTCGCGGCAGGCCGCCCGGGACCAGTACACCCAGGCGTTCCCGGCCGACAAGGCGTTCATCGACGGCGCCGAGTACGCCCAGGGCCCGGTGAACGCGCCGAAGATGGACAGCGTGCTGGCCGACTTCGACACCGGCCTGCAGGGGCTGGACCGGGGCGACCCGAAGGCGCTGCTGGAGCGGGTACAGAAGAACACCCAGGCCACGCTCGGCGGCTGAGCCGGACCGCTGGCCCCGGCTCCGGTCCCCCCGTACCGGACCGGGGCCAGCCCCACCGCCTTATTCCGCACCGAACCCGAGGAAGGACCATGGCGACCGACGTACTGGCCGGACCGGACGACACGCGGCCAGCCGCGCCCACCCCGGCACCCCGGCGTACCCGACGGCGGGGCGGGATCCGCAGCGGCGAGACGGTCGCCGGCTGGGTCTTCGTCACGCCGGTGGTGGTGATCCTCGGGCTGTTCATGCTGCTGCCGATCCTGATGGCGCTCTGGGTGAGCCTGACCGACTGGAACGGCCAGGGCAGCCCGTTCACCTCCCGGGTGCCGCTGGTCGGGCTGGACAACTACACCGACCTGTTCACCCGGGACGGGCTGGCCCGGCAGAACTTCATGACCTCGATCCGGAACAACCTCTACTACGTCGGGATCGTGGTGCCGGCGCAGACCGCGCTGGCGCTCTTCCTCGCGCTGGTGGTGAACAACCGGATGCTGCGCGGGCGGGGATTCTTCCGGGCCGCGTTCTATTTCCCGTCGGTCACCAGCTCGGTGGCGATCAGCGTGGTCTTCCTCTTCATCTTCGCCAACTCGGGAGCGGTCAACCGGCTGCTGGCGCTCTTCGGCGTCGACGGGCCGCAGTGGTTCGCGGACAGCCGGGGCGTGCTGCACATCCTGCTCGGCGCGGTCGGGGTGGACGCGCCACCGGCGGCGCTGGCCTCGGGCGGACCCTTCGGGCTGCCCTGGTGGGACTGGCTCGCCGGGCCCAGCGTGGCGATGTGCTCGATCATCCTGCTGGTCGTCTGGACCACCTCCGGCACCTTCATGCTGATGTTCCTGGCCGCGTTGCAGCAGGTGCCGGAGACGCTGGAGGAGGCCGGCAAGCTGGACGGGGCGACCCGCTGGCAGCGGCTGCGTTTCATCACCCTGCCGTCGCTGCGGCCGACCATGTTCCTGGTGCTGGCGCTGGGCGTGATCGGTAGCTGGCAGGTCTTCGACCAGATCTACGTGATGAGCCAGGGCGATCCGGCGAAGACCACGCTGACCCCGGCGTACCTCTCCTACCGGACCGCGTTCCGGGACTTCGAGTACGGCTCCGGGGCGGCGATCTCGTTCCTGCTCTTCCTGATCATCATCCTGCTCACCCTCGGCCAGCGCTGGCTGCTGCGCGAACGCGGCTCCGGTCGACGATCCCGCCGCCGCGCCCGCCGGGATGCGGCCGGGACCGGACGTTCGGGTACCGCCGAGACCGGACGGAGGTCCTGACGATGGCCGTACTCACCCAGCCCGGCTCGGGGCCGACGATCCGCCCGCCCCACGACGGCGACCCGCGCCCGGCGAACCGGAGCCGCCGGCCGGGCGGCCACCCGGCGGCCGCCTTCGCCGGGTACGCCGTGCTGGTCTTCTTCGCGCTGGTCTTCCTCTATCCGTTCGTCATCCAGCTCGGCAACGCCTTCAAGACCGAGCCGGACGCGGCGGCGAACCCGCTCTCCCCGGTGCCGTCGGTGCTGGACCTGAGCAGCGTGCAGCGGATCTTCGAGGGGACCGACTTCCCGCTCTGGCTCGGCAACTCCACCCTGGTCACCGTCGTCGTCACGCTCGGCCGGGTCTTCTTCGCCTCGCTGGCCGGCTACGCCCTGGCCCGGCTGCGGTTCACCGGCCGGCGCGCCGTCTTCGCCGTGGTGGTGGCGATGATGGCGGTACCGCCGGTGGTGCTGCTGATCCCGAAGTTCCTGGTGCTCAACCAGCTCGGCCTCTACAACAGCTACTCGGCGCTGATCGTGCCGCTGCTGGTCGACGCGACCGGGGTCTTCGTGATGAAACAGTTTTTCGAGTCGATCCCGGTCAGCGTCGAGGAGGCTGCCCGGATCGACGGGGTCGGGGCGTTCCGGATGTTCTGGTCGGTGGTGCTGCCGATGGCCCGGCCGGCGCTGATCACCGTGACGATCATGTCCTTCCAGGGCTCCTGGAACGAGCTGCCGCACACCCTGGTCGCGGTGCAGGACCCGGGACTGTTCACCCTGCCGCGCGGGCTGGCCGACCTGGTCAGCGGCTCGCTCGGCGAGGGCAACCAGTACCCGCTCAAGCTCGGGGCGGCGCTGCTGGCCACCGTACCGGTGGCGATCATCTTCGTGGTCTTCCAGCGCTACTTCGTGCGCGGCGCCAACGAGGGGGCCGAGAAGGGCTGACCTTCACCCCTGCGCGGGCTCGGCGGCGGCGCCCGGCTCGGGTTCGGCGGCGAGCGAGACGTGCAGCCGGAGCTGCGGCACCAGCAGGTCGTCGACGTCCAGCGCCCGGGCCGCCCCGTCCGGCTCCCAGCCGGCGCCGCCGAGGAACTTCCGGGTCGCGGCGTCACCCTCGAAGGCCCAGGCCACCGCCGTGTCGAAGCCGTCGGTGCGCCACAGGTCGACGCTGGCGGCGAGCAGCCGGCTGCCGTGCCCGCGCCGGCCCCACCTCGGCTCGACCAGCAGGTCCGTCACGGCGACGACGCCCGCGCCGAGCGCCTCGGCCGGTTCCTCCGGGGCCAGCGCCTGCTCGTCGGGGGGGCCGGATGCGGCAAATCCCACCAGATACGATTGTTCGGCCTGCTCGACGGCGACCAGGACGCGGTGCCGTTCGGAGGGGGGCGCCTCGACCGCCGCACTCCACCGGCGACCGAGCCATTCCTCGTCCAGGTTGTCGAGCACGTGCTTGGGCAGCATCCTCCGATAGGCGACCCGCCAGGTCGCGAGCTGGATGCGTGCGATCTCGCCGGCGTCTGACGGACGCGCCGGGCGGACGTACCCGAGAGCCATGAGTGGGAAGCCTACGCAGGGCAAGGGGGGCGGCAATGGCGCAGGGTGCCGGTTGGCGTACCCGGTACCAGGTGCTATTCGTGATCGCGTTGGCGGTGCTGGTCACCGGGTTCCTCTCGGTGGCGGCGGTCCGGCACGGCTTCTTCGACCTCCGGGTCTACTACGGGGCGTTGCACCACTGGGTACGCGCCGACGGCGAGATCTACGACTGGCTCAAGCCGGACAGCAAGTACGGCTTCACCTATCCGCCGTTCGCGGCCCTGGTGATGCTGCCGCTGGCGTACCTGAGCTGGCCGGCGGCCATGGTGATCAGCGTCACCCTGACCGTGCTGGCCAGCGCGCTGCTGATCTGGTGGCTGGTCGACCCGATCGCCCGCCGGACGGGCTGGACCCGGTGGTTCACCCTGGCCGTCGCGCTCTGCCTGGCGGCGGCTTTCGAGCCGATGCGCGAGACGGTCAACTTCGGCCAGGTCAACATGCTGCTGCTGTTCCTGGTCGGTGCCGACCTGCTCTGGCTGGTCGCCCCGGTGACCCCGTTCGGGCGCCGGCTGCCGCAGCGCTACCGCCGCTTTGCCGGGGTGGGTATCGGGCTGGCCACCGCGATCAAGCTGACCCCGGGCATCTTCATCGTCTATCTGCTGGTCACCGGGCGCTGGCGGGCGGCGCTGGTGGCCAGCGGCACGGCGGCCGCGGTCACCCTGCTCGCCGCCGGAGTGGCCCCGGACGCGTCCCGGGAGTTCTGGACCACCGCGCTGTGGGACACCGACCGGGTCGGGTCGCTGTCGTTCATCTCGAACCAGTCGTGGCAGGGCGTGGTCGCCCGGCTCGACCCGGACCATCCGAACATGCTGCTCTGGCTGGTGCTGGTGGCGGCGACGGTGGGGGTCTGGATCTGGCGGGCCCGGGCCGCGGCGGCGGTCGGCGACGAGGCGGCCGGGCTGGCGCTGACCGGTGTGGTGCAGAGCCTGGTCAGCCCGGTCACCTGGGTGCATCACCTGGTCTGGCTGATCCCCGCGCTGATCCTGCTGGTCGACAACGCGTACGCCGCCCCGGCCGGCAGCGGGCGGCGGCGCTGGCTGCTGCGGTTCGCGGTCTTCGCGTACCTGGTGCTGATCAGTCGGCTGGTCTGGATCTGGGAACGCCGCTTCGACGGCCTGCTCGGCTTCCTGGGCAGCAACTTCTATGTCTGGATCAGTGTCGCACTGCTGTTCGCGCTACCGGTCCGGGGACCGGGCCAGCTCGCCGAGTCGGGCGGCGTAGCGGAGTTCGACCAGCCCAAGCGGCGGCCGTCCCCCCGACCGTTGCAGTTCGTAGCTCGACCGCTCACCATCGGCGACTAACCCGGCCCGTTCGTAGAACCGGCGGGCCCGCCGGTTGTCGGCGAGCACCCAGAGCCGCAGCTCGGTCCAGTCGAGCGCGGTCAGCTCGGCGACCGAGGCGGCCAGCAGTTCCCGGCCCACTCCGGCGCCCCAGTGCCCGGGCCGGACGTAGAGGCCGAGGATCTCCGCGTACCGGTGGTCGAGGCGGTCCGGGTCCTGGTCGACCCGGTACGGCCCGACGGTGCAGAAGCCGAGCACCGCCTCGTCGTCGCTCCGGGCCACCAGGGTCCGGAACGGGTGGTCGGGCTCGGCGGTGCCGAGGTCACGGCGGCGCTGCGCCCAGGCGGCGACGTTCAGCCGGGCCAGTACCTCGGCCGGCATGATCTCGGCGTACCCCGTCTGCCAACTCCGGACGTGCACCTCGGCGATGGCCAGGGCGTCGCCGGGGGCCTCGGGGCTGACGGCTAACATCAGGATTGTTTTATCCCGTTTTGCGGGTCAGGTCCAGGCCCAGCGCGTCGTGTCGGACCCGTCGACTAGGGTCCGGGGCGATGGCCGTACCCGAATCGTTGTCGCTGCCGCAGGCCCGGCGGATCGCGCTGGCCGCTCAGGGCTTCGCCGATCCCGCGCCCGGAGCCGTGCCGACCCGTCGGCATCTGCGCCGGGTGCTCGACCGGCTCGGCCTGCTCCAGATGGACTCGGTCAACGTCCTGCAACGGGCGCACTACCTCCCGCTCTACAGCCGGCTCGGGCCCTATCCGGCCGAGCTGCTCGACCGGGCCGCCTACCGGCGTCCCCGGGACGTCTTCGAATACTGGGGGCACGAGGCGTCGCTGGTCCGGGTCGACCTGCAACCGGCGCTGCGCTGGCGGATGGCCGCCGCGCACACCGACGCCTGGGGCGGGATGCGCCGGATCGCCGTCGAGCAGCCGGAGCTGGTCGCCCGGGTCCTCGACGAGGTACGCGCCAGCGGCCCGATGACCGCCGCCGAGATCGAGCACGACGCGCCCCGGGAGACCGGGAACTGGGGCTGGAACTGGTCGGCGGTGAAGCGTGCCTGTGAATTCCTCTTCTGGGCCGGTGAGCTGACCGCCGCCGCCCGGAACAGCTCCTTCGCCCGGGTCTACGACGTACCGGAGCGGGTGCTGCCGCCGGAGGTGCTGGCTGCGCCGACCCCGGAGCCGGCGGAGGCCCACCGCAAGCTGGTCGAGATCGCCGCCCGGGCGCTCGGGGTGGCGGCCGAGCCGGAGCTGCGGGACTACTTCCGGCTGCCGGTCGCCGCCGCCCGCACCGCCCTCGCCGAGCTGGTCGAGGCGGGCGTGCTGCGGCCGGTCACGGTGCAGGGCTGGCGGCTGCCCGGCTATCTGCACCGGGACGCCCGACTGCCCCGGTGGATCCGGGCCAGCACCCTGGTCAGCCCCTTCGACCCGCTGATCTGGGAACGGTCCCGCACCGAGCGCCTCTTCGGGTTCAGCTACCGGATCGAGATCTACGTGCCCGCACCCCAACGGGTGTACGGCTACTACGTCCTGCCGTTCCTGCTCGGCGATCGGTTCGTCGCCCGGGTCGACCTGAAGGCCGACCGCAAGGCGGGGACGCTGCTGGTGCCGGCGGCCTGGGCCGAGCCCGGCATCGATCCGGTCGAGACCGCCCGGGCCCTCGCCGCCGAGCTGCACCGGCTGGCCGGCTGGCTCGGCCTGGGCGCGGTGGCGGCCCCGGTCGGCGGAGACCTCGCCGGGCCCCTCGCCGCCGCCCTCGCCAGCATGCTCGCGGTACGGTGAGACGAGCCGGCCGGCGTCCGCTGGGCCGGCGGGCGGCGCGTCGCGAGCGGTGGCGAGCGATGCCGACGCTGTGGCGGACGCGATCGGCGACGGGTAGGGCGGAATGACGAGCGTTGACGAGACCCGGTCCGGCGAAGCCGGGACGGCACCTGACGCCGGCTGGCCGAGCGGGGCAGCGGCGGCCTATCCGGATTATCCGGTGCCCCCCTACCAGGCTCCCGAGCCCGACCGGCTCACCCGGTTCGTCAACCGGATCCAGGCGCGGGCGCCCCGCTGGCTCGCCCCAGTGGCGGCGCTCGGCTGCCTGGCCGGCGCGGTCGGCTACACCCTCTTCGCCGATCCGACCCGGAGCGCACCCGATGCGGCGCCGTCCTGCATCCTCAAACTCACCACCGGGCTGGACTGCCCGGGCTGCGGCGGCACCCGCGCGTTCTGGTACGTCCTACACGGAGACCTGCCGGCGGCGGCCCGGCACCACCTGCTCTTCGTCTTCGCCCTACCCTTCCTGCTCTACCTCTACGTGGCCTGGGCCGGGCGGCAGATCTTCGGCTGGAAGCTGCCGCAGTTGGAGATCACTCCGAAGACGATCGGCATCTTCCTCGCCGCCTGGGGGGTCTTCTCGGTGCTGCGCAACCTGCCCTGGGCGCCCTTCGACGCCTTCTACGTCTGACGGGACCGGACGGCTACGTCTGCCGGGCCGGGCTCGGGGAGCCTATCCGGTGCAGCGTGCCGTCCGGGTCGGCGAAGGCGAATTCGCGCAGGCCGTACGGGGTGTCCCGTACCTCGCCCAGCCGACCCTCGACACCTGACCGGGCCCAGTCGGCGTGCAGTGTGTCGGCGTCCGACACGTAGAGATAGACGGTTGCCGCCGTCCGGGCGGGGTCGTGCTCTGCCCACTCCGTGAGGTGCAGGGATACCGGCCCGCGCTCGACGAAGCCGTAGCGCTCACCGCCGTCGTACGGACGAACGGTGAAGCCGAGCCGTTGATAGCGGTCGAGCGCGGCGTCCAGGTCCCGCACGGGCACCACCGGGGCGACGCTGTCGAACGTGACTTCCTGGGCCATCCGATACTCCACGTCGCCGACTCGCCATCCGTGCTGGTGTGGGTGCGACCTCTGGGACCCTACCCCGTCCGGGCGAGGCAGCCGTGGCTCTCCGCCGGATGGTCAACGGGTGCGGTGACCGGCAGACTCCGGCCACCGCACCCGTACGCCCGCTACCCGATCTTGTATGCCCGGATCACCGTCTGGGTGACCGTGTTCCCGGCGGTGTCGGTGGCGCTGGCCCGCAGCGAGACGTAGCCCGGCTCGGCCGGATGCCGCAGCACCGCCTGCCCGGCCGTCACCTCCGCCGGAGCCCAGTTCACCCCGTCGTTGTACGACACCTCGACGGTCAGGTTCTCGTTGGCGCCGGCTCCCGACTCGGGCTGCGCCGTCACGGTCACCGGGATGGTGCCGGTCTGTCCGGCCGGGGTGCTGTTGTCGTTGTCCACCCGGGGCGAGAAGCGCACCGTGGAGATCGGTAGCCGGACCGGCGACTCCCCGGCGACGTGCCCGGACCGGAACGTCCAGGTCACGCTGACCCGGGTGGAGAGCGTCGCCGGCCCGCCCCGCTCCGCCGTCATCGTCAGCCGGTACTCCCCGGTCTCGGGTGGCAGTTCGATCGTCCCGTTCAGACCGTCGAGTTCGGCCAGTACCTTGCCGTCGCGCTCCAGGGTGATCCGGCCGGTGGCGATCGAGGAGAAGCCGGCCCGGCCGACGCCGTCACCGTAGAGCGGGGCCTGCACGGTGAGGGTGTCGCCGAGCCGGGTCACCCACTGGTGCTCGTACGGCGGTGCCGCCACCGTCGGCCCGAACACCCCGCGACTCCACTGCTCCTGGTACGACTGCCCGGGCCGGTACGCCACCGGCGGCGCCACCAGGCTGGTCAGGTACGCCTGCTCCGTACCGGAGCCGGTCGTCTCGTCGACCGAACGGAACCACTGCGCCCGGCCGTCGGTGTTGTAGTACTCGATCCGGGTCGACGGCAGCGGGAAGGTCATCGCGTGTGCGAACCCGCCCATCACCGACTCCGGCAGCACCGCCCAGGCCAGTTTCCGGCCGCTGCTGCCGGAGGACTCGTGGCCGTGGTCGGCCCGGACCGTGGCCAGGTCGGCGGCGGTCACCTGCCGGGTGAAGCCGTTGCCCATCCGCCCCTCGTCGAGCCAGCACAGCAGGTACGCGTACGAGTGGTCCGCGGCGTCCGCCGGGGCGAACGTGGCGGTGGTCCGGGAGACGAACCCGGCGGCCGCCTGGTCCGGCCCGACCCGACCGGTACGCAGCCGCTCGAAGGTCCCGCCGAGGGTGCCGACCTCGGCGGTGCGTCCGGCGGCCAGCACGCTGGTGGCCAGTTCGGCGAAGACCTGCCGGGCGCTGCTGTTCGGCACGGTCACCCCCAGCGGTCGACCGAGCCGGGCGTCGAGGACGACGCTCCGGTCGCCGCTGACCTCCAGTTCGGGCTGGGCGAGGATGCTGGTCAGATAGGTGCCGTCCAGCGGGCTGGTGATCGCGGTGAGCGCGGCGTAGCGCCCCTTCGGCACCCGGAGGGTTGCCGTGCCGTCCTCGGTGACCGGCATCGAGATCGATCCGGCGCTGTCCAGCGCGGCCAGCATGGTCAGATAACCGTTGGTCGGCTCGCCGGCCTGGCCGAGGTGCGAGACCTTGACGTCGTAGCTCTCCATCTCGCGGTCGACCGCCAGCGGGGTGGGCACACTCCCGCCACCGCTCACGGTCGCGGTGAGGTGGCCGGTGAGCTGCCCCAGCGGGCCGCCGCTGCCGGCCGTGTCGGCGGTGACGGTCGCCTCGGCGGTGCCGCCGGCCGGCACGGTGACGCTGCTCGGCGTGACCGCGAACATCCCGGTCGGCACGGCGGTGCCGTCCGGCGCGACCGCCCGTACCCCGAGTTGCAGCGTGACCGCCGCCGTGCCCGCGTTGTGGTAGCTGACCGTACGCCGGACCGGGGTGTCGTCGTCGTGCGGCCATGCCTGCCGGCCGAAGCTCAGGCTCGGCGGATCGGCGGTGACCCGCTGGTCGAGCGCCCGAGCGACGTCCAGCCGGCCGGCGCCCTGGGCGAAGACGCTGAGTTCGGGGTTAGGCCGGGCGGCGGCCATCAGCGCGGCCTTCAGGTTGCCCGCCGGCAGGTCCGGCTGGCGCTGCGCCAGGATGGCGGCGGCCCCGGCGACGTGCGGTGTGGCCATCGAGGTGCCGGACATGCTGATCCCGCTGCCCTCGGGCACGTCCGGCCCGGTGTCGATGCTCCGGGCGGCGACGATGTCCAGGCCGGGGGCGGTCAGGTCGGGCTTGATGGCGCCGTCGCCCTGCCGGGGGCCCTGGCTGGAGAAGCCGGCCAGGGTGTCGGACTTGCTGACCGCGCCGACCGCCAGCGCGGCGTCGGCGGTGGCCGGCGAGCCGATGGTGCTGGTGCCCGGGATGTTGCCGGCCGCGACCACGAAGAGGGTGTCGTGGGCCTCGGTCAACTGCCCGAGGGCCTGCTCGACCGGGTCCACCACCGGGCTGTCCAGCCCCGTCAGGCTCAGGTTGACCACCTGAGCGCCCGACTCGGCCGCCCACTGCATGCCGGCGATGATCGCGGACTCGGCGCAGCCGCCGGCCGCGCAGACCTTGCCGTCCAGCAGCCGGGCGCCGGGGGCGACGCCCTTGAACCGGGCCGCACCGGTACCGGCCACGGTGGAGGCGACGTGCGTGCCGTGTCCGGCGATGTCCCGGTCGTCCTCGGCGCCGTCGGTGAAGTTGCGCTGCCCGGTCACCTGTCCGGCGAGGTCCGGGTGGGTTTCGTCGATGCCGGTGTCCAGCACCCCGACCGTCACTCCGCTGCCGTCGAAGCCGGCCGCCCAGGCGGCCGGCGCGCCGACCTGCGGGACGCTCTCGGCGAGGGCGGGCCGGCGCAGGCCGTCGAGCCAGACGGTGCGCACGGTCGCGGCCATGGTGCGCCGGGTCGGCTCCGTCCCGGTCAGGTCGGTCCAGAACCGGGGCAGCCCGGCCCGGTCCACCGCGACGGCCTGCCCGGCGACCGGGGGGAGGTCGCGGACCAGTCGCGCGCCGGCCCCGACCAGCGCGCGCTCTCCCTGCACCCGGTCGTCGGCACCGGCGTACGTCACCAGCAGTGGCAGGTCTCCCCGGCGGTCGTAGCCGAACTCCAGCAGTGCGGTGACGTCGAAGAGCCGCTCGTCCAGTCGCCCGCTGCGGACCAGGGCGAGGGCGTCGGTCGGGATGACGTGCAGCCGGTCGCCGACTCTCCGGGTCAGGAACTCGATGCCGGTCCGGCCGGGTCCCGGCTCGACGCTCGCCTTGAGGTCGGTGGTGACGGTGACCCGGTCGCCGGTGACCAGGCTGACGGTCCGGGCACCGGTACCCGCCGTCGGGTCGGCCCCGGGTGTGCCGGGCGGGGCCGAGGATTCGGCCGGTACCGCGTATCCGGCGAGGCCCGCCGGTCCCGCCATCGCGGCCGTGCCTGCCGGCGGTCCGGGTACGGCGAACGCGAGCAGCAGGGCGAGACCCGTTACTCCCCACGTAAGCCTTTTAACTGGATTCATGGTGTGCCTCCCCTGGATACCGGTCATACCGGCACTCCTCTGCATTGACCGAAACACATCACCGGAGAGGCGGCAACATAGACGTCCATAGATTGGGATGATCGCCGGCTGGAGCGACTACCCACAGTGGACCGCCCGGATCCCTCGAACGGGCGGTCGGGCCGGCTCCTCGATCTACAACTCCTCCACGGCGGCGCTGGACAACCTCACCCGCCGCGCCGGGCAAGGCCAGCACGGGCGGCAACCAACACGAGCGCTTCGGGTACGGCCGGCGGTACCGGTTCGAGCCTGAACGAACCAGGCCACGAACGGGCGGCGGCTGCCGTACCAGTCGCCGCTCACGGCGCCGGCAATGCCCGAGGGCCCTCGGAACCGTCGTCCGGGACGATCTCGCCGCTCACGGCCCGCCGCCGGTGCGCCGCCGCCTCCGACACCGACCAGGCGATCGCGGCCAGGGCCGGCAGGCGCAGGCCCTGCTGGCCGTACACCAGGTGCGCGGCGCTCACCGCGAACCACGGCGCCGCCGGGCCGTGCAGCATGATCGGGTCCCCGACTTCGTAGCGCAGTACGAACAGCCACTGCCCCATGTCACCCTGGAACTCCACCACGCCCTGGTGCCAGAAGCTCAGCCACTGGCCCCGGTAGTCGCAGAGCAGGCGCTGATCAGTGAGGATGGTCCGGACGTGCGCGTGGTCCCGCCACTGGGCCGCCGCCGATGCCTCGGCGCGCCGCCGCGCCGAGGAGTTGGCCATGGCGTTCGCCGCCAGACCGGCCGCCACGAACGTCGCGGAACCGAGCAGCAGGGTGCTGCTGCTGCGGTACGACACCGACGTGCCGTAGAAGCGGGCGTAGCCGAGCACGGCTTCGGCGTACGCCACCTCGTCCCGGTTCAGTCGTACCGCGCCCGGCGGCAGCGCGGTGAGGGCGCCCCCGGCGTGCAGGTGTTCGTACAACTGGCAGGCGTTGGCCCATCCCTCGCGATGAGCGACGTCGATCGCGTCGTCCTTGCGGCGGCCCACCGGTTTCCCCCGTCCCTCTCAGTGCTGAAATGCGCTGTCCTGCCTGGTCAGCGCCCCGGTTCGTGGCGCCGCAGCGCCCAGCGGGTGGCGGCGGTCAACATGCCGCCCTGTAGCGCCAGCACACCCATCGCCCACCACCACGCGCCGGTCGTGTGCCGCCACAGTGCGTCCGCGGACGGGTCGACCGTCAGCGAACGGAGATCGACCGTGGCCGCCGCGGCGGCGTACCCCCACCGGGCCGGCGCGAGCCACGACAGCTCCGCCACGCCGGTGCGGTCGACCACCTCGAAGAGGCCGCCGCAGAGCACCAGCTGTGCCATCACCAGCCCCACCAGGATCGGCATGGTCTGCTCCCCGGTGGAGACGTACGCGCTGACCAGCAGCCCCAGCACGGTCGCGGTCAGGGCAGTCAGCCAGACCACCACGATCAGCTCCAGCAGCGGCCACGGCAGCGCCAGCGCCCGCGGTGCCCCGGGCCGGCCGGCGAGGCCGACCACCACGAACAGCGCCGCCTGGACCGCGGTCACCACCGCGAACACCAGCAGTTTCGACCCCAGGTACGCGCTCGGCGCCAGCCCCACCGCACGTTCCCGCCGGTAGATGGCACGTTCGCGGACCAGTTCCCGGATGCCGCCGGCGAGCCCGATGAAGATCCCACCGATGATCAGCACGACGAGCAACTGTGCCGGTTCCAGGCTCGGCCCGGAGGCCGACCGGGTGAAGCCAGCGCCACCGGGGATCACGTGCAGCAGCGCGGCGAGACCGAGTGGCAGACCGAGCAGCAGGGCCGCGTACGTCCGGTCCGCCAGGGTGACGGCCGCCATCCGCCGGGTCAGGATTGTCAGCTGCCGCCGCCAGCTCTGCCGCGCCGGCTGGACCGGGGCTGGCTGGGCGTCGGCCGCTCGGGCCTGCGCCGCTGGGTCGTACGCCGGGTGGGCCTGTGCCGGGTGGGCCTGTCCGGAACGGTTGCCGGGCCCGGCCGGTCCGACGGCGGCGGGCCGGGGCGGCAGCGTGGCCGCATAGCGCGCGGCCCAGCCGTCCGGGTCGTCGGCCACCTGCTTGAACACGTCGGCGTACTCCCGGGCGCCGAAGAACCGCAACAGCCCGTCGGGTGGTCCGACGTAGGCCACCTTGCCGCCCCGGCCGAGCACGAGTACCCGGTCGCAGACGTTGAGGTGCAGCGGGCTGTGAGTGATCACCACGACGGTGCGGCCCCGGTCGGCGAGGTCCCGCAGACCGGTCATCACGTCCCGGTCCAGCGCCGGGTCGAGCCCGGAGGTGGGTTCGTCGAGGAAGAGCAGCGACGGCTCGGTGAGCAGCTCCAGCGCGACCGAGGTGCGCTTGCGCTGACCGCCGGAGAGCGTGTCGATCCGCTGGTCCGCCTGGCTGACCAGACCGAGCTGGTCGATCACCTCGCTGACCCGCCGCTCCCGCTCCGCGCCCGTCACGTCGGGCCCGAAGCGCAGCCCGGCGGCATACCGCAGGGCCCGGCGTACGGTCAGCGCCGAGTGCAGGATGTCGTCCTGCGGCACCAGGCCGATCCGGTGACGCAGTTCGTCGTACTCGGCGTACAGGTCGCGGCCCTGGTAGCTGACCGTGCCCTCGTTCGCCGGGCGGTAGCCGGTCAACGCGGCGAGCAGCGTCGACTTACCCGCCCCGCTCGGACCCATCACGGCGAGCAGGCTGCACTCGTCCAACGCGAAGCTGACCTTGTCGAGCAGCCGCTTGCCACCCGCCACGGTGACGCCCAGCCCGTCGGCGTGCAGCGAGACCCGCCCGGCGTCGACGTACTCGCGCAGCTCGGCGGCGTCGACGACGAGTTGGTGCCGGCCGAAGGACAGCAGGTCACCCGGGCGCACCTCGGCGGTGGTGACCCGGCGGCCGTTGACGAAGGTGCCGTTGCGGGTGCCGAGATCGACCAGGTTCAGGCCGGCGGGGGTGCGGAGCAGCTCCGCGTGGTACCGCGACACCAGCAGGTCGTCCAGGACGATGTCGTTGTCCGGGGCCCGGCCGATCCGGGTCCGCCCAGCCGCCCGGTACGTCGCGGACGGCACCCGCCCGGCCTCGAAGCGTGGCGTGCCCGCGTCGGACGTACCTCCGGCCGGCATCCCCGACGGTGTGCCCGGGGTACCCGGCGGCGTGGCCGTGCCGGGCGGGCCCGGCGGCCTGGCCGCGGCGGCCATGGTCGGCGGTGGCGGCGCGAGTGGTGGCGGAGTGACCTGCGGCGGTGCCGGTGTCGACGCCGGCCGCAGGGTGAGCCGGGGACCGTCGAACCCGCCGAGCCGGACCTCCACCGGCCCGGTCAGGTCCAGTTCGGAGACCCGGCCGGCCGGGGTGTACGTGCCGTTCTGGCCGCCCAGGTCGCGCATCCGCCAGCGCCCGGCCTGGTACCGCAGCTCCAGGTGCTCCCGGGAGACGCGCGGGTCGTCGACGACGATCCGGCACAGCGGGTCCCGGCCGACCCGGAGCGCCCCCTCCGCCGGGGTGACCCGCCGCTCCCCGTCCGGGGCGCCGATCAGCAGGATCGCGTCGGTCATGCCCCACCCTTGGGCAGTCGCTTGGCCATCGCGGTGGCGAGCTGGATCGCGTCGGACTGGTATCCGCCCTTACCCTCCACCACCACCTCGATGACCACCTGCCCGCGTCGGACGAAGACGATGGCGATGTCGTAGTACTGCCCGGTGTCGGCGAAGACGCCGAGGGCCTCGTCACCGAGCTTCGGGACCTGCATCTCGGACCACTTCTCGCAGCCGGCGGCCTTCGTCCGGACCGCGTCGAAGAAGACGTTCGCCTCGTCGGCGTAGAAGCCCGCGACCGCCGAGCCCACGTTCGGGTAGCTTCCGGTGTTGACGTCGAAGCCGTTGGTCTCGCTGGCGCCGATCGCGTTCGCGGTGACCCTCCCGTCGCTGCACAGGCTCAGCGCGGAAAGCCCACCCTGCAGGATGTCGTCCGCGTCCCGGGGACGGATGACCTCGCGGCGGGCCTTCAGCACGGCCGTGATGTCGGCGGCCGTGACCAGCGCCGGCTGCAACGCGGTCACCGGTGGCGGTGGCTTGCTCTTGTCGTACGACCGGGTGGGGGTGGCGCCGGGCCCGGTCCCGAACAGGTCTCCGTCCGGCGAGGCCTGGTATATCCCGACGCAGCAGGCGACGAGGGAGAAGAGCAGCACGCCGACGACGATCAGCGGTGCCTTGCTGCCCCTCTTCTGCGGCGGCGGGGTGCTGAGGAAACCACCGACGGCCGGGGAGAGCCGTGGACCACCCGGGCTGCTCGGCGGCATCGGGTAGCCCGACGGTGGCGGCGGCGGTGACGACACCGGCCGGGTGCCACCGGTCGAGCCCGGCGGCATCGGGTAGCCCGGCGGTGGCGACGTCGGCCGGGTGCCACCGATCGAGCCTGGCGGCATCGGATAGCCGGGCGACGCCGGGGCGGCGGCCGGCGAGACCGGCCGCGCGGGCCCGAACGACGTCTCGGGCAGCGCCGAGCCGGCCGATGATCCAGGGATCCCTTCCGGCCCGGCGGCGCCCGGAACCCCGGAGCCGACGGAGGTCTCCGGCGGCGCGGTACGCAACGCCCGGATCCAGGCCGCCGCACTCGCCGGCCGGGCCTCCGGCTGCACCGCGAGCATTGCGACGATGCCCCGCACCTGCCGATCCTGGCCTGGCCCGAGCGCCGCGGTCAGCCGCTGCACCATTCCCGCCGGGTCACCGGGCAGCGGTGGGTTCCCGGTGATCGCGTAGTAGACGGTGGCGCCGAGGGTGAACCGGTCGGTCGCGGGGGTGTACTCGCCACGGGCCAGCGACTCCGGCGCCATGAACGGAGCGGTGCCGAAGATCCGCGACGTGCGGTCGGTGCTGCGCAGGCGTACCAGCCCGAAGTCCACCAGGTAGACCCGGCCGTCGGGGGCGAGCAGGATGTTCGCCGGTTTGATGTCGCGGTGCAGCACCGGGGCAGCGTTGGTGTCCCGACCGCTGTGCAGGTAGTCGATCGCCTCGGCGACCTGCTGTAGCGGGGCCAGCACGTCGAGCCCGCGTACGTCACCGCGCTCCAGCGCCGTCTGGAGGCTGGGACCCTCGATCCACTTCATCACGAAGTAGAGCCGCCGGCCCGCCGCATCCGGCTGGTGCCCGGCCGGATGCGGCGGCGCGCCGACGAAGACCTCCTTCACCTTCACCAGCGCCGGGTGCTCCAGGTGGGTCAGCAGGGCCGCCTGGAGCCGCAACTCCTCCAACTGCCGGTCGGCAGCCGAGTCGTCGTCGAGCCGGATCAGCTTCACGGCGTACGAGAACGAGTCGGCGCCGTGGCGTTCCCGGGCCAGCCAGACCTCACCCTCGCCACCTGCCGCACGCCGCTGCACCAGTTCGTACCGGTCCGGCGCGTCCGCCGGGCCGACGTACCCGGGCCCCCCGTCCATCGACACCCTGATCCACCCGATCTCTTCCGCCCTGGCCGCGTCCGCCGTCAAGCTAACGGATCTTCCGGGTGTGGATCCGCCGCTTGTTAGCGAGTTGTGAGTACCTGGGTGAGGTGCGGTAACAATGGCCCGTGCAGTTCGGGATCCTGGGGCCGGTCGAGGTCCGACACGACGGGCGGCTCCTGCCCAGCGGCAGCGGGCGGGAACGGCTGGTGCTGGCCAGCCTGTTGCTCGGCGCCGGGAAGGTGCTCCCCGCGGACGTGCTGATCACCCGGCTCTGGGAGCAGCCGCCCGGCTCCGCCCGGGCACAGCTGCACAACCTGATAAGCGGCCTGCGCCGCCGGTTCCGGGCCGTGGACCCGGACCTGATCGAGACCCGACCCACCGGGTACCTGCTGCGCCTGCGCGGACACCGACTGGATCTGACCGAGTTCCGCGACCTCGCCGACCGGGGACGTGCGGCCGCCTCGGGTGGGGACCACACCGCCGCGGTGGCGTTGCTCGACCAGGCGCTGGCGCTGTGGCGCGGCCCGGCGCTGGCCGACGTCGCCGGAGTGGACAGCGGGCGACTCCGCGAGGCCCTGCACGGCGAGCGGCTCGGTGCGGCCGAGGCCAAGCTCGACGCCGTGCTGGGGCTCGCGGAGTACGAGGCGGTGCTGCGCGAGGTCGAGCCGCTGCTCGCCGACAATCCGTATGCGGAGCGGCTCTATTGCCAGCAGATGTCGGCGCTGGCCGGCCTGGGGCGGCGGGCTGAGGCGCTCGCCGTCTACCGCCGCGCCTACCGGCGGTTCGTCGACGGCCTGGGTCTGGAGCCGGGGCCGTTGCTGCGCGCGACACAACAGCGGATCCTGCTGGGTGAACCGGTGGCCGGGGCGGGCACGGAACGGACCCGTCCGGTGCCGAGGCAGCTTCCGCCGGCGCCGGCGCTGACCGGCCGGGAGTCGCTGCTCGACCGGGTCCTCGGGCAGATGACCACCGCTGATCCGGCCTGCGCCCCGGTCGTGCTCCTGACCGGTCCCGGCGGGGTCGGCAAGAGCGCGCTGGCGCTGGCGGCGGGTCACCGGCTGGGTGCGGCCTTCCCGGACGGGCAGCTCTACGCCGACCTGCGGGGCAGCCACGACACGCCGGGAGATCCGTACCGGATCGTGGAGCGTCTTCTGCGGGCGCTGGGCGTCGCGGGCGGTGATGTCCCGGACGATCCCGAGGAGCGGGTGACGCTGTACCGCAGCCACCTGGCCCGGGGCCGGATGCTGGTGGTCCTGGACGACGCGGCCGACGAGGCGCAGCTACGGCCGTTGTTGCCGGGATCGGCCGGCAGCGGCGCGGTGGTGACCTCGCGGCGGCACCTCGCCGCGATGCTGGGCGCCGCCCGGGTCCCGGTACCCGCGCTGTCCACCGAGGACGCGGTACGGCTGTTGACGGAGGCTGTCGGCGAGGCGAGGATCGCCGCCGAACCGGAAGCGGCGCGCGAGATCTCGCGGCTCTGCGGTGGGCTGCCGCTGGCGCTCTGCATCGCCGCCGCCCGGCTGGCGGTACGGCCCGAGGAGACCGTCGACGAGCTACGGCAGCGGCTGGCGGTGGAACGGGGCCGGCTGGACGAACTGGCCGTCGGCGACCTCGACGTCCGGGCCAGCATCGCGTTGAGCTACCGGGCACTGCCCGCCGAGGCACGGCGGCTGGTGCGGCGGCTCGGGCTGCTCAGCACCACCGACTCGGCACGGTGGGCCGCGCAGGCGCTGCTGGACACCACCGACGGCCGGGCCCGTGCGCTGCTGCACCAGCTCGCCGACGTACACCTGGTCGAACCGCTCGGTCGGGACGCCGTGGGGCAGCAGCGGTACCGGCTGCACGACCTGGTCGCCGAGTACGCCCGGGAGCGGCTCATGGTCGACGACGAGCCGGCCGACCGGGAGCAGGCGCTGGCCCGGCTGCTGCGCGGCTGGCTCGACCTGGCCGGCGAGGCCGACGAGCTGCTCGGCACGCCCGAGGCGGAACGGAACCGGGAGACCGGTCCGATGGTCAGCAGTGGTCAGCGTGCCCTCCGTGCCGACCCGCTCGCCTGGTTCGAGACCGAACGCGCCGGACTGGTCGCGGCGGTCGGCCAGGCGGGCCGGGCCAACCTGCCGGACCTGGCCGGCGGGCTCGCGTTGCGGCTGTCCGGCTTCCTCCGGCTCCGCTCCTACGACGACGACCTGGAGCACATGCTGCGGCTCGCTCTGTCCTGCGTGCCCACCTCCGGGGCGGATCCGCTCCGGGCCCGACTGCTCGGCGAACTCTTCGCCGCCTGCCTCGGGCGGGACCGGTACGCCGAACTGCCCGCCATCGCGGCTGACCAGCTCGCGGTGGCTCGCCGGATCGACGACCCGCAACTGCTGGTACGCGCGCTCACCAACTCCGGCCTGGCGGCGCTGCGCGCCGGGCCGTCCGGGGAGGCGTTCGACTGGCTGGCCCGGGCGGTGAGCACGGCCCGTGACCTGCAACTGCCCGGTCACCTGCGACGCGACGCCCTGGCCACCCTCGGCTTCGCGTACTGGGAGATGGGCGACCCCGGCCGGGCCGTGCCACTGCTGGCGGAGGCGTTGGCCGTCAGCGACGCACCGATCCCTCCGCTGCGGGACGCGCTGCACCGTTACCACTACGGGCTGGCGTTGACCGACACCGGTGAACTGAGTGGCGCGCGGCAGGCACTCGCCGAGGCGATGGAGGTCAGCGTGCGGCTCCGCGACGACCTCGGCACGGCGTACCTGGAGCAGGCGCTCGCCGATGTCGACATCCGCGAGGGCAGGTTGCCGGAGGCGGCGCGGCGACTGGACCGGGCGCTGGCCGGACACGAGGCGCTGGGGCACCGCGACGGGCTCGCCGAAACGCTGCGTTCCCTGGGGGACCTGGCCGCCGCCGAGGGCCGGTGGGCGGATGCGGAAGCGTCGCTTCGGCGCGCACTGGAGTTGTACCGGCGGATCGGGGCTCGGCCGCAGGCCGCCCGGGTACTGGCCCGGCTGGACCGGGTCAGCGTCGCGGTCGGTGACGGAGGCGCCGCCGCGGGGTACCGGGTGAGGTGGCGGGCCATCCTCGACGGGCTGAGCCTGGCGGAGGCAGCGCTGCAACTCCCGCCGTTCCTCGACCGATGAGCGTGGGTCCTCGGGCGCCGGCGGATCATCGGGATCAACTGCTCCCTTCGGCTCCGCATCGTCGACAACGTGGGTGGGGCTGGTGGCGGTCGGGCAGGCGTCGCTGTCCCGGATCCCGGTCGACGGTTCCCATCTCCGGCACTGTTCCGGGCTGGTCCTGTTCGGACTGGGGCTGGGCAGCGCGTTCGTCGCGGCGACGGTGCTGGCGGTCGCCGGCTCGTCCAGGATCCCGCTGGACCGCCGCCCGAGGTACCACCGGTGATTCGGCCACCGGGCCCGAGGCCGGTGCGGCGGGCCGGTCAGGCCGCCCGGCGTACCTCGATGTCGCCGCTCACCGTACGTATTTCGAGGCTCAGGTCGGGGCCGCCGGCGACGACGGGTGCGGTGCCCACGTCCAGCCCGTTGCGGGTGGTGCCGGAGATGGTGTTGAGGTCGAGCCAGACCCCGGTGCCGGGGCGTACCCCGATGCCCACGTCGCCGGAGGCGGTCCCGATCCGCACCCGGCCGCGCCGGGTCGCCCCGACGCGTACGGCGCCGGAGGCGGTCTTGATCTCGACGGCGTCCGCGGCGTCGGAGATGTCGACGTTCCCGGAGGAGAGCCGGGCCCGGAGCGGTCCGCCGACCTGCCGGGCGACGAGGGCGCCGGAGGCACCCTTGACCTCCAGCCGGCCGTCGACCCGGGACACCTCGATGTCGCCGCTCGCCGTGTCGACGTCGGCGTCGCCGGTGACATGCTCGATCTCGATGTCGCCGGACGCCGAGCCGACGGTCAGTTCGGCGTAGCGGCCCCGGCAGCGGACGTCGGCAGAGGCGACCTTGATCCGCCCGGAACTGTCCAGCGGGACGCGGACCAGCACGCGTACTCCGCCGAAGCGGAGCCGGAACAGCCCGCCGGCCCGGTCGGGGACGACCACCGACAGCACGTCCCCGTCCAACCCGACCTGGGTACGCGCGGCCTGCTCACGGGATCCGGCGCTGCCGTCGTACGGGCGTACGTCGACGACGACCGAGTCGCGGTCCTCGGCGACCATCTCGAAGACGCCGGCCGGCAGGTCGGCGGTGACGGTGACCGGTGCGGTACGGGGAAACTCGTGCATGGCTCCTCCAAGCGGAAGTCTCGGGTGGCGGATGCGGGCCGGTTGCCCGGCACACGGGCGTCGCCCCGGGCTGGGTGATGCCGGGGCGATGGTCGGGGCGGCCGGGCTGGCCGGCGCGCCCGGGGCGGCGGTCGGGGTGGTCAGGCCTGGGCCCAGCCGGTGATCCGGCGGCTGGACCCCCGGCCGGCCCGGCCGGTCGGCGGCGGGGCGGCGCCCGGCACGGCGGCGGCGACCGCCCGGACCAGCCAGGCGTTCACCGAGATGCCCTCGGCGGTGGCGGCCCGCTCCACGGCGTCCTTCAGGGTGTCCGGCAGCCGCAGGGTGATCCGGGCGACG
The DNA here is from genome assembly GCF_053764795.1 of Plantactinospora sp. DSM 117369. NCBI lineage: Bacteria > Bacillati > Actinomycetota > Actinomycetes > Micromonosporales > Micromonosporaceae > Plantactinospora > Plantactinospora sp. DSM 117369. Next base: position 2,096,403 of record NZ_CM132446.1, read on the forward strand.
TCACCGGGCGGCTCGGTCGGCGGAGGCGGTGCTGGCGGTGGGCCGGGAGCCGCCGTCGCGGGCTGCTGCTCCGGTGTCTCCCGGTGCACCACCAGGTCCGCTTCCCGGGCGCGCAGTCGCACCTCGACCGTCGGCCCGTCGAGCTTGGCGGTGATCTCGGCGGTCGCGTCGGCGAGCACCTCCAGCAGGCAGAGCCGGGCAGAGATGTCGAGCGAGCCGGCGAGCAGTTCTGCCGCCCGGCTGATCTCCGGGCCGCCCGGTGCGGCGGCGGCGGCGAGGTCGCGGCGCAGCGCGGCCAGATAGGGAGCCAGGTCCATGACGTCACTATGACATCGAAGTGACGTCACTCGCAAGCGTCAGTGTGACGGCATCTTGACGGCTCAGGCTGTCGTTCGTCGTTCGCGCCGCCGGTGCCGGCTTCTCCTCGGCACCCCGAGGGACCCGTTTCGGGTGGTGCTGCAGGGGCGGCGGCGCTCGGGCATCGACGCCGACAGGGGGTCGTCGGGATGACGCCGGAGGCGACTAGAGTCCGAGGAATGCCGGAGATGGTTGCCCCCCAGGTCAAGGTCATCGCGTGGACGCACTTCGAGCCGCCGGAGGACGTACCGTGGTCGACCGACGCGGACGGCGGCCAGGCGCTGGCCGAGTTCGCCGGCCGGGCCTGCTACCAGTCGTGGCGCAAGCCCAACCCGGCCACCGCGACCAACGCGGGTTACCTCGCGCACATCCTGGAGAGCCAGCACCTCTCGGTGCTGGAACACGGCACCGTGACGTTCTACTTCACCGGCGTGTCCCGCTCGTTCACCCACGAACTGGTACGCCACCGGCACTTCTCCTACTCCCAGCTCTCCCAGCGGTACGTGCCGGAGCGCGAGGCCGCCATGGTGGAGCCCTCGGTGATCGCCGAGGACGCCGAGCTGCACAAGCGGTTCGTGGAGGCGAGCGAGGCGAGCCTGCGGGCCTACAACGACCTGCTGGAGGGGCTGGAGCGGCGCTTCGCCGACGTCGAGAACCCGACACTGCGCCGCAAGCAGGCCCGACAGGCCGCCCGGGCGGTGCTGCCGAACGCCACCGAGACCCGCATCGTGGTCACCGGCAACTACCGCGCCTGGCGGCACTTCGTGGCGATGCGGGCCACCGAGGGCGCCGACGTCGAGATTCGTGAGCTGGCCGTCGAGTGCCTGCGGCAGCTCCAGCGCGTCGCGCCGAACGTCTTCGCCGACTTCACCATCAGCGCGCTACCGGACGGCACCGAGATCGCCACCAGCCCGTACGCCCAGTTGTCCTGAACCCTTCCCCGCCGGTCGGGCGGCGGCAGTCCGATAGGTTGTTCGCATGACCCACCACCCTGACAACGCCGGTCGGGCGGCACCCCGCCCGTTCGGGCGCCTGCTCACCGCGATGGTGACCCCGTTCACCCCGGACGGCTCGCTGGATCTCGACGGCGCGGCCCGGCTCGCGGCCTACCTGGTGGACGAGCAGGGCAACGACGCGCTGGTCGTGAACGGGACCACCGGCGAGTCGCCGACCACCACCGACGCGGAGAAGGAGCGGCTGATCCGCACGGTGGTCGAGGCGGTGGGTGACCGGGCCCAGGTGGTCGCCGGGGTCGGCACCAACGACACCCGGCACACCATCGAGCTGGCCGGCGCCGCCGAGAAGGCCGGGGCGCACGGGTTGCTGGTGGTCACGCCGTACTACAACAAGCCGCCGCAGGCCGGGCTGGTCCGGCACTTCACCGCGGTGGCCGACGCCAGCGCGCTGCCGGTGATGCTCTACGACATCCCGCACCGCAGCGGCGTGCCGATCGCCACCGAGACCCTGCTGCGGCTCGCCGACCACGAGCGGATCGTCGCGGTGAAGGACGCCAAGGGCGACCTGATCGCCAGCTCGGTGGTGACCGGCCGGACCGACCTGGCCTACTACTCCGGCGAGGACGCGTTGACGCTGCCCGCCCTGGCGATCGGCGGGGTCGGCCTGGTCGGCACCTCGACCCACCTGACCGGGGCGCTCACCAAGCAGATGATCGAGGCGTACGACCGGGGTGCCACCGCCGAGGCGTTGGCCCTGCACCGGCGGCTGCTGCCGCTGTTCACCGGGATCTTCCGCACCCAGGGCACCATCCTGGTCAAGGCGGCACTTGCCGCCCGGGGCCTGCCCGCCGGGCCGGTACGCCCGCCGCTGGTGGAGGCCACCTCCGACGAGATGGCCCAGTTGCGGACGGACTGCGCCGAAGCCGGGCTGGAGTTGCCGTGAGCGGGGGCAGGGACAGCGGTGGGAGGCGGGTGTCTGGTGACGGCACGGAGCGAAGCGGAGTGCCCGCATGAGTCAGCCGGGAATTGAGCTGGAGCTGCCGCCGGAGCTGCCCGAGGGCGGGCTCCGGATCGTGCCGCTGGGCGGCCTCGGCGCCATCGGGCGGAACATGACCGTCTTCGAGTACGACGGCAAGCTGCTGATCGTCGACTGCGGGGTGCTCTTCCCCGACGTCGAGCAGCCCGGCGTCGACCTGATCCTGCCGGACTTCGCGCCGATCCTGGACCGGCTCGCCGACGTACAGGCGATCGTGCTCACGCACGGGCACGAGGACCACATCGGGGCGGTGCCTTACCTACTGGCCCACAAACCGGACATCCCGCTGGTCGGCTCGCAGTTCACCCTCGCCCTGGTCGAGGCGAAGCTGGCCGAGCGGCGGATCGAGCCGTACACGCTGACGGTGCGGGAGGGCGGCCGGGAGCGGCTCGGCCCCTTCGAGTGCGAGTTCTTCGCGGTCAACCACTCGATCCCGGACGCCCTCGCGGTGGCCATCCGGACCCCGGCCGGGCTGGTGCTGCACACCGGCGACTTCAAGATGGACCAACTCCCGCTGGACGGCCGGGTCACCGACCTGGCCGGCTTCGCCCGGCTCGGCGCGGAAGGCGTCGACCTGCTCCTCTCCGACTCGACCAACGCCGAGATCCCCGGTTTCGTCAGCTCGGAGCGGGAGATCGGGCCGGTACTCGACTCGATCTTCGCCAAGGCGCGCGGCCGGATCATCGTGGCCTCGTTCGCCTCGCACGTGCACCGGGTGCAGCAGGTGCTGGACTCCGCCGCCGAGCACGGCCGGAAGGTCACCTTCATCGGCCGGTCGATGGTCCGCAACATGGGCATCGCCCGCGACCTCGGGCTGCTGCGCATCGAGCCCGGCCTGGTCGTCGGGCTGGACGAGGCGACGGCGCTGCCGCCGGACCAGATCGTGCTGATGTCGACCGGTTCGCAGGGCGAGCCGATGAGCGCGCTGGGCCGGATGGCCACCGGCGACCACCGGCACATCACGGTCGCCCCCGGCGACACGGTGGTGCTGGCCAGCTCGCTGGTGCCGGGCAACGAGACCTCGGTCTACCGGGTGATCAACCAGCTCTGCCGGGCCGGCGCGACCGTGATCCACAAGGACGTGGCAAAAGTGCACGTCTCCGGACACGCCCCGGCCGGTGAACTGCTCTACCTGCTCAACGTCGTCCGGCCGAGCAACCTGATGCCGGTGCACGGCGAGTGGCGGCACCTGCGGGCGCACGCCCGGCTCGGCATCGAGTCCGGGGTCGCCGCCGACCGCGTGGTGCTCTGCGAGGACGGCGACGTCGTGGACCTGGTCGAGGGGCACGCCCGGGTGGTCGGTCACCTCAAGAGCCGGTACGTCTACGTCGACGGCCTCGCGGTCGGCGACGTCGGCGAATCGCTCCTCACCGAGCGGCGCATCCTCGGCGACGGCGGGTTCATCTCGGCGACCGTGGTGGTCGACTCGGTCACCGGCAAGGTGGTCGGCGGTCCCACCGTCTCCGCCAAGGGCTTCTCGGACGACCCCGACGCGTTCAACCCGGTGATCCCGCTGATCACCGAGGCGCTGGGCCGGGCCGCCACCGAGGGCATCACCGACCCGCACCAGTTGCAGCAGATCGTCCGCCGTACGGTCGGCCGCTGGGTGAACGACGCGTACCGGCGCCGTCCGATGATCGTCCCGACCGTGGTCGAGGTCTGATCGGATCCACGGCGCCGACCGGCGTCTGCGAGTTTGCCGGGCCAGGCCCTTCCGTGCGGAGAGCGTGCGGGAGGGCCAGCGTGCGGAAGGGCCGTTGCGCCCCGGTCGCCGCCGTTCCAGGTGATACGGACGGGAGCCGCTTCCGGTTCAGTCGATCGGCTGTGAGATTGCCCATCACCGATCCGTTCATCGGCGGCCGCGTGCCGGCCGTACCTTCCCGCGGGCTGCCCGATGGTGAAGGAGGCGATCGATGGATCGCGGACGCGCGACGCGGAGCCGGCGAGGCACGGTCAGTCGGCGGAGTACGGCACAGCGACGGGGAATCGCGATCGGGGTGACGGTGGCGACCGTCGCCGGTCTGGCGGCGGTGACCTGGCCGGCGCTGGCCGGGGAGGACCCGCCGCGATCGGAGCCGACGCCCGCCGGCCCGGCCCGACAGCTCGTCGACGCGCTGCGCCGGGACCTGTCGCTGACCGAGGCCCAGGCGCGGGCCCGGCTGGACCGGGAGCAGTGGGCTCGCGGGACCACCCAGCGGCTGCGTACCGAACTCGGGGCCGGATACGGCGGCACCTGGCTTGCTGCCGACGGCAACCAGCTGATGGTGGCGGTGACCGACCAGGCGGCTGCCGCCCGGGTACGCGCCGCCGGAGCCGAACCGAAGCTGGTCACCCGGAACGCCCGGCAGCTCGACACGGTCAAGGCGAGTCTCGACCGGATCGCCGATGACGCGACCCCGGACGTCGCCGGCTGGTACGTCGACGTGTCGAACAACCGCGTCGTGGTACGCGCCCAGCCCGGTACCGAGGCCGCCGTGCGGCGGTTCGTACAGGCCAGTGGCGCCCCGGCGAACGCGGTCGAGGTGGTCGCCTCGGCCGAGGCGCCGGTGCCGCTGATCGACGTACGCGGCGGTGACCCGTACGTGATCGACGACCGCGCCCGGTGCTCGATCGGCTTCTCCGTCGTCGGCGGATTCGTCACCGCCGGCCACTGTGGAGCGCCAGGCGCCACCACCAACAGCCCGGACGGGGTCGCCCAGGGTGTCGTCTCGGCCTCCTCGTTCCCCGGCGACGACTGGGGCGTGGTGGAGACCAACGACGACTGGGTCCCGCAGCCGGTGGTCAACGACTTCGACGGCGGAACGATCGCGGTCGCCGGTGGGCAGGAGGCACCGGTCGGCAGCTCGATCTGCCGCTTCGGCGCCACCACCGGCGCCCGGTGCGGTGTCGTCGAGGCGCTGAACGCCACCGTGGTCTACCCGGAGGGCACGGTCACCGGGCTCACCCGGACGAACGTCTGCGCCGAGCCGGGCGACTCCGGCGGCTCCTGGATGTCCGGTGACCAGGCCCAGGGGGTCACCTCGGGCGGCTCCGGCGACTGCACGGTGGGTGGCATCACCTTCTTCCAGCCGCTGACCGAGATCCTTGAGGTCAACCAGCTCACCCTGGTCACCACCGCGAACGGGCCGACGGCGCCCCCGGCCGACCCGCCGGCGACCACCGACCCGCCGGCCGCGACGGAACCGCCCGCCGCGACGGAACCGCCGGCTGCGACCGAGCCGCCGGCCGCGACCGAGCCGCCGAGCCCGCCGCCGGGTTCCGAGTGCGCCGAGCACAAGGCGCTGAAGGCCGCCACCCTCGGGGCCGGGCGTCGTCAGGTGCAGCCCGCCGGTCGCTACTTCCGGGCTGGACACGGTCGGCAGGTCGGCTGTCTGGACGGGCCGTCCGGGGCCAACTTCGACCTGGTACTCCAGAGGTGGAGCCGGGGCGGCTGGCGTACCGTCGCCGTCTCCGCCGGGCCGACCGCGGACGAGCAGATCTCCTACCGCGGCAGCGCCGGCTTCTACCGCTACCGGGTGGAGTCCCGGCGCGGCTCCGGCACCTACACCCTCGGCTTCTCGCTGCGCTGAGTGGTGGCCGACCTGCACTGAGCGGCGACTCGCACTGAGGTAGCCGGGCGCCGAGACGATCCGAGAGCGCCGGCCGGCGGGCTGAGTATTCGTACCCGGTCCGCCGGCCGCCCGGCTGGGTAGCCTTTGCCCGGGAGGCGGCGATGGGTTACCGGTTGTTGATCATGCTGGTCCTGGTGCTGCACTTCGGCTTCCTGGCCTATCTGGTGCTCGGCGGGTTCCTCGCCTGGCGCTGGCCGAGGACGGTCTGGCTGCATCTCGGTGCCGCCGCCTGGGGCGTGCTGGTGACCACCGCCCAACTGGTCTGTCCGCTGACCTATCTCGAACACTGGGCGCGGCGCCGAGCCGGCGAACCCGGCGTCGGGCAGGGCTTCATCGACCGCTACGTCGAGGGCGTGATCTATCCCGAGCGGTACGCCGCGCTCGCCCAGGCACTGGTCGCGGTGCTGATCCTGGTCTCCTGGCTCGGCCTGTCCCAGCGGCTGGGTCTGTTTCGGGGGCTCAGGGCAGCGCGGCCACCGCGGCCGCGAAGGCGGCTCCGCTGGCGAGGGTCGCGTTGACCAGTACGGCGAGCTGACCGGCGGCGACGCCGTGCTCCAGGTCGGTGCTGACGTCGCCGGCCAGCACCAGTTCCCCCGCCCCGAGATCCAGGACGTACGCCTTGGGCAGCAGTTGCTCGTGGTTCCAGGCGTTGCAGAACTCGTACGCCTGCCCGAGCCGGTCCGCCGGCAGCCGGCGCTCGGCAGTCACCCTGGCGTGCAGGATCTCACCCCGCTCACCCAACCGCTGGAACTCGATCAGCGCGTCGCCCCACCGGCCGCCGACCGTGCCCGCCGGACCGAGTACGTGCTGGTCCGCCCGGTCCCGCAGCACGTCCACGATCGCCGCCACGGTCAGCGGCCCGACCACCGCGAGCCCGTCGCCCCGGTCCCGGCACCCCGCCGGCACCGGCTCCACTACCGTTTCCGGCTCCACTGCCGTTTCCGGCTCGGGTTCGATCGCCGTTTCCGGCTCGGGATCGATTGCTCGTTCGGGCTCGTCCACCGGCTCGGGTTCGATTGCTCGTTCGGGCTCGTCCACCGGCTCGGGCGGCAGGCGTAGCGGGCCGGGCAGCGGGCGTTCGGCCAGCCAGGAGGCGATCCGGCCGGACTGGTGGCTCGTCCCGTTGCGGGCGTCGAACCGGCCCGCCAGGTCCTCGGCGGTGGCGGTGAGCTCGGTGCCGAGCGCGGTGACGGTCAGCTCGGCGGCGTGCCGCCCGGCGTACCCGGGGCGGCGGATCAGGTGTCGCCCGAAGCCGGCCGGGCCGGCCAGTCGGCAGAGCAGCGCCCCGGCGGCGGCGAACTCCAGCGCGGACGCCTCGTCGTAGGGGCGGTCCAACTCGGGCAGGTGCCGGGCGAGGATCTCCAGTCCGCGATCGTAGTGACCGGTGAGTGCGCAGAACCGCAGGTGGTCGGCGAGGAACGGAAACCCTGCCCGCTCCCGCCGGTGCCGCCGGTAGGCGCGTACGTGTGCGTCGGCGGCCTCGTCGTACCGGCCGAGCCGCAGGTACGCCAACTGGATCGTGCCGAGCGCCCGCTCCGGCTGGTCGGGGCAGCGCAGCGTGCCGGCGAGCACCGGCTCGACCAACTCGACCGCCTCGGTCCACCGGCCCCAGCCGGTCAGCAGCCTCGCCTGCTCGGCCGGCTCGCAGGCGACGCAGCCACTCCACTCGGCACGGGGCGCGGCCCGCCAGCGCACCAGCCACCGTCGGGCGGTCGACTCGGCGCCGACGTGGTCGGCGATCTGGCAGCGCAGGGCGTACGCCGGCCCGCAGCTCTGCCCGGCCGCCCCGAGCCGCCGCTCCAGGTCGTCGAGGGCGGCCCCGGCGCGGGTCAGCCCGATCCGGGAGGTGCCGCAGAGCGCGGCCACCGCCTCCCGGTGGTAGCCGTGCAGCAGGGCGGCGTCGGTGGCGTCGAGCGTCCCCGGTGCCCGGTCGACGACGTCCAGACACCATCGGACCGGCGGGAGCATCCGCCACGGTTCGACCTGCCGGTGCACCTCGACCAGGGCCAGCCGGGCCGCGACGCCGAGCCGGACGTCCCCGCCGGCGTCGGCGTGCGCGACGATCCGGTCCAGTTCGGCGACCTTGGCCGCGTCGTCCGGCCGGTCCCGGGCGTCTGCCAGCGCGGCGAACAACTCGTCGCGGGTCACGCGGCCGCCGCGTGGGGTCGGGTCATGGACGGGTCTCGCTTTCACGGGGTCGGGCCGGTTTCACGGGGTCGGGACGGGCCGCCGGTGAGTTTACTCAGCGTCGCAGCTCCGCCACGGCAGCGCACATCTGCCGGCCGGTCGAGATGCCGCAGTCGAGCAACTGGTCGAGCTGCCGCACCGTGACCCCACACTCCAGGTCGGTGACCACCTCACCGCAGACCCGGGCGCTGCCGTCGTCGTTGACCTGCACGAACGCCTTCGGCCAGAGCCGGTCGCGGTTCCAGGTGTTGCAGAACGCGTACAGGACGGGCACGTCGTCGACCGAGAACCGGCTCGCCGCCATCGTGCGGACCTGGAGCACCTCGCCGGCCCGGAGGAAGTAGACCAGGTTGCCGTCCCAGCTACCGACCAGGTCACCGTCCGGGTCGGTGTAGCAGGTGTGGCCCCGGCCGCCGAGCACCGTGCCGAGGAGTTCGTCGGTCAGCGGTCGCAGCCGTTCCGGCCGGCCGCCGCCGGGCCGGTCCGAGGCGGCCACGAAGTCCGGTACGGGCATGCGGGGTCCCTCCTGGACGGCTCCGGCTCCGCCCGTGATGGTAGGACCACGGCCGCCGGTACCGGGCCGGGCCGGGGTCGCCGGGGTGCGGGCGGTGGGTGTCGGGTGTGATCCGCAAGGTAGCTGGTCAGACACGACGCGCAAAAGCGGGGAATCCTCAGCGTGCGCCGCTAACGTGTGAACTTATGGCGGGCCGTGCCTCCTCTCAGGCGAACCGGCGCCGGAGCGGGTCCACGACCCGCACCGGCGGTACTCGGGCGGGCAACACCCGGGCGCGGCAGCCGGCCCGGGGCCGGGCCGCCGCACGCCGGCCGACCCGGACCAGTCCGGCGGCGTACGTCGGCCGGGCGCTCGGGGCGACCTGGATGGGGCTGGCGCACGGCGTCGGCTGGGCGATGCGGGCGGCCGGCCGGCAGGCGGCGACCGCCCGCGACCTCGACCCGGAGCATCGCCGGGACGGTGCCGGTCTGTTCCTGCTCGGCCTGGCGATCCTCAGCGCCGTGGCGGTCTGGTTCTCCTCGGCCGGGCCGCTCGGCGGCCGACTCGCCGACACCATCCGGCTGTTCTTCGGCGCGATCTCGATCGTGCTGCCGATCCTGCTGCTGATCGGGTCGGTCAGGCTGATGCGCGCGCCCGCCGAGCCGGAGCACCGGGGCCGGGGATTGGTCGGCTGGACCGCGCTGATCGTCGGCACGGCGGCGCTGCTGCACATCGGACAGCATCCGGCCGACAACACCGAGCGGGACTACGCCGGTGGCCTGATCGGGGCCGGCGTCGGCGGCCCGCTGGAGAGCGCGGTCAGCGCCTGGGTCGCCGTACCGCTGCTGGTGCTGCTGCTGCTCTTCGGGCTGCTGGTGGTGACCGCGACCCCGATCAACAAGGTGCCGGAGCGGCTCGGGCTGCTCGCCGGTGCGGTGCTCGGCCGGCCGGAGTCCGAGGAGGACTCCGAGCCCGAGTCGAGGCGCGGCTCCGAGGGCCGACGGCCGCGCCGCCGACCGTCGCCGCTGCCCGGCCCGGCCGACGAGGACGAGCCCGGCTACGAGATCGACACTCCGGCGCACGAGACCGTTCCGCTGCCGCGCAAGCCGAAGGGCAAGGTACCGGCCGCCCGGAAGGCACCGGAGCCGCCGGAGCACTCCCCGGCACCGACCCGGGCGGAGCAGTTGGCGATCACCGGGCTGGCCGGCGACTACACGCTGCCGCCGGCCAACCTGCTGCGTCCCGGCGGTGCGCCGAAGACCCGCAGCCGGGCCAACGACGAGGTGATCGCCGCGCTGACCGGAGTCTTCGACCAGTTCGACGTGGACGCGGCGGTGACCGGCTTCACCCGGGGGCCGACCGTCACCCGGTACGAGGTCGAGCTCGGGCACGGCGTGAAGGTCGAGCGGATCACCCAGCTCTCCCGCAACATCGCGTACGCGGTCAAGTCGCCGGACGTGCGGATCCTCAGTCCGATTCCGGGCAAGAGCGCGGTCGGAGTGGAGATCCCGAACAGCGACCGGGAGGACGTGGCGCTCGGCGACGTGCTTCGGTCCAGGGCGGCGGCGAGTGACCACCACCCGATGCTGGTGGCGCTCGGCAAGGACATCGAGGGCGGCTTCGTGGTGGCCAACCTCGCCAAGATGCCGCACATCCTCATCGCCGGCGCCACCGGTGCCGGCAAGAGTTCATGTCTGAATAGTCTACTTGTGTCCATTTTGACCCGCGCGACCCCGGACGAGGTGCGGCTGCTGCTGATCGACCCGAAGCGGGTCGAGATGACCAACTACGAGGGGATCCCGCACCTGGTCACCCCGATCGTGACCAACCCGAAGAAGGCGGCGGACTCGCTGGACTGGGTGGTCCGCGAGATGGACATGCGCTACGACGACCTGGCCGCCGCCGGGGTACGCCACATCGACGACTACAACCGCAAGGTCCGGGCCGGTCAGATCAAGCCGCCACCGGGCAGCGAGCGGGAGATCCGGCCCTACCCGTACCTGCTGGTGATCGTGGACGAGCTGGCCGACCTGATGATGGTGGCGCCGCGCGACGTGGAGGACTCCGTCGTCCGGATCACCCAGCTCGCCCGGGCCGCCGGCATCCACCTGGTGCTGGCCACCCAGCGCCCGTCGGTCGACGTGGTGACCGGTCTGATCAAGGCGAACGTGCCGTCCCGGCTCGCCTTCGCCACCTCGTCCCTGGCCGACTCCCGGGTCATCCTCGACCAGCCGGGCGCGGAGAAGCTGATCGGCCGGGGCGACGGCCTGTTCCTCCCGATGGGCGCCTCCAAGCCGGTACGCATCCAGGGCGCCTGGGTCACCGAGGGTGAGATCAACGACATCGTCAAGTTCTGCAAGGAGCAGCGGGAGCCGGAGTTCCGGCCCGACGTGCTCGCTCCGGCGCAGGACACCAAGAAGAAGGTCGACGAGGACATCGGCGACGACCTCGACCTGCTGGTGCAGGCGATCGAGCTGGTGGTCACCTCGCAATTCGGCTCGACCTCGATGCTCCAGCGCAAGCTGCGGGTCGGCTTCGCCAAGGCGGGCCGGCTGATGGACCTGATGGAGACCCGGGGCATCGTCGGGCCGTCCGAGGGCTCGAAGGCCCGGGACGTGCTGGTCAAGCCGGACGAGCTGGAGGAGGCGCTGGCGGCGCTCCGCCCGGACGACTGACCGGGGAGGCTCGCCCTACCCTGGGAGGGTGGCGAGTCTGGACGATCTGGAACCGGGCCTCGACGCCGTCTCCGTACTGGTCGATCCGGTGCGGCGGGCGGCGTACCGGGTGGTGGCAGCCGGGGCGGGGCCGGTCGGCCGGGACGAGGTGGCCGCCGAGGTCGGCATCGGGCGTACTCTCGCCGCCTTCCACCTGGACAAGCTGGTCGACGCCGGGCTGCTGACCGTGTCCCTGGCGCGCCGGTCCGGCCGTTCGGGTCCGGGTGCCGGCCGTCCGGCGAAGCTCTACCGGCGGGCGCCGGGGGAGCACGTGGTCAGCGTGCCGCCCCGGGCGTACCGGCTGGGTGCGGAGCTGCTCGCCGAGACCGTGGTGCGGCTCGGCGGGGAGGAGGCCCTCTTCGAGGTGGCCGCCGAGCGGGGCCGGCAGGCCGGCCGGGCGGTCGGGCCGGGCGCGGAGCTGCTCGACGTGCTGCACGCCCAGGGGTACGAGCCGGTGCCGGACGGCGCCGACATCCGGCTGCGCAACTGCCCGTTCCACCAGCTCGCCGGGGACTATCCGCCGGCCGTCTGCGGGATGAACCTGGCCCTGCTGACCGGGCTGCTGACCGGGGCGGACCGGCCGGGTTGGCGGGCCCGGCTCGATCCCCGGCCCGGACTCTGCTGCGTGCTGCTGGAGCGCACCGAGGACACCCGGCAGCCGCCCGAAGACAAACCGGCGTCTTCTAAAGACAATGGGGATTGACAAAGAGATTCGCCGGCTGGTTCGCTGCGGACATGGCCTTTCACCTTGCCCAACTCAACATCGCCCGGCTGCGCGCGCCGATGGACGACCCGCTGATGGCCGACTTCGTCGCCGACCTGCCGACGCTGAACGGGCTCGCCGACACCTCCCCGGGATTCGTCTGGCGGCTGCGCGACGAGGACGGTGGTGGCGACGACGCCACCGCGCTGCGCCCGTTCGGGCCGGACGTACTGGTCAACCTCACGGTCTGGGAGTCGGTGCCGGCGCTGCGGGACTACGCCTACCGCAGCCCGCACCTGGAGTCGCTGCGCCGCCGCCGGGAGTGGTTCCATCCGGCCGGCGCCGATCCGCACCTGGTGCTCTGGTGGCTGCCGGCCGGCGAGCTGCCGACCCTGGCCGACGCCTGGGCCCGGCTGGACCGGCTCGCCCGCACCGGCCCGACCCCGGACGCATTCACCCTCCGGCACCCCTTCCCGGCACCGGAGCCGGGGTCACGTCCGGAATCGGGGTCACGCCCGGAGCCGGGATCGCGTCCGGAGCCGGTGGCATCTCCCGAGCCGGCGACACAGCCGGAGCCCGGCGCCGCGAACCGGTGGTTGACCTGAACCGCGGTTGAAGTATCAGAATCCGCTGATGACCCAGTTCATCACCGACGCCGAGGTGGCGGCCCGGCTGGACCCGGCAACGGCGGTACGGGCGATCCGGGACGCGCTGCTGGCGGCGCACCGGGGCCGGCTCGTCGCCCCGCCCCGGGTGGCCGCGCCGCTGGCCGGCGGCCGGCTGGTCTTCACCGCCGGGCAGCTCTCTGGCGAGTGGTACGGCTTCCGCTCGTACGACACCTTCGGGCATGCCGAGGGCGAACAGGTGGTGGCCCTGCACGAGGCCGGTACCGGGCGGGTCCGGGCGATCGCGGTCGGCGAGGAGATCGGGTCCCGGCGTACCGGGGCGCTCGGCGGGGTGGCGGTGGACGCGCTCGCCCGGCCGGACGCGGCCACGCTGGGAGTGGTCGGTGCCGGTGGCCAGGCGTGGGCGCAGGTCTGGGCGATCGCGGCGGTACGCCGGCTGCGGGAGGTCACCGTCTTCTGTCGTACCCCGGCCGGGCGGGAGAAGTTCGCCGCCCGGGTCCGGGCCGAACTGGACATCCCGGCCCGGGCGGTCTGCACCGCCCCGGAGGCGGTACGCGACCGCGACGTGGTGGTGCTCGCCACCACCAGCCCCACACCGGTGATCTCGGCCGCCGACCTGAGCCCCGGCAGTCACCTCAACACCATCGGCCACAAGCAGGTGGGCCGGGCGGAGTTCGGCCCCGACCTGCTGGACCGGGCGGATCTGCTGGTCACCGACTCGCTGGCCCAGGCCGGCGGGTACGACCCGCCGATGCTCGGCACCGTCGGGGCGTACGCCGGGCGGTTGCGGGCGCTGGGCGCGGTGCTGGCCGGCGCGCTCCCCGGCCGGACCACGGCGGACCAGGTGACCGTCTTCTGCTCGGTCGGCCTGGCCGGCAGCGAGGCGTTCCTGCTCGACCGGCTGACCCGGCCGGCGGCCGAGCCGGCCGGCGCGGTGCCGCCGGCTCGGGGTGCCGGGCCGGGGTGACGCGCCCGCGCGGGGGCAGCCGCCGTGGCCGGGCCGTCCAGCCGTCCCGGTAGGCTCGGATGGTGTCTGCCACTTCCCCCTCCTCGACCGCCGGCCGCCGGGTCGCGCTGCTCACCCTCGGCTGTGCCCGTAACGAGGTCGACTCGGAGGAGTTGGCCGCCCGGCTGCACGCCGACGGCTGGCAGGTGACCACCGACGGCGAGGGTGCCGACGTGGTGCTCGTCAACACCTGCGGCTTCGTGGAGAAGGCCAAGCAGGACTCGATCCAGACGTTGCTCGCCGCCGCCGACACCGGGGCCAAGGTCGTGGCGGCGGGCTGCATGGCCGAGCGGTACGGCCGGGAGCTCGCCGACGGCATGCCCGAGGCCGGTGCGGTGCTCAGCTTCGACGACTATCCCGACATCTCGGCCCGGCTCGACGATGTGCTGGCCGGCAAGCAGCTCCCCGCGCACACTCCCCGGGACCGGCGCGAACTGCTGCCGCTGACCCCGGTGGCCCGGCAGGGCGGAGCGGTGGTGGTGCCGGGGCACGGCGGGACCGCCACCCGGCCTGCCGGCGGCACGCTGGTGGCCGACGAGCACACTCCCGCGCACCTGCGCCCGGTGCTGCGGCACCGGCTCGACTCCGGTCCGGTCGCCTCGCTGAAGCTGGCCAGTGGCTGCGACCGGCGTTGCGCGTTCTGCGCCATCCCGACGTTCCGCGGCGCCTTCGTCTCGCGTACCCCGGACGAGCTGCTCGCCGAGGCGGAGTGGCTGGCCCGTTCGGGTGTCCGGGAGCTGGTACTGGTCAGCGAGAACTCCACCTCGTACGGCAAGGACCTCGGCGACCCCCGGCTGCTGGAGAAGCTGCTGCCGCAGCTCGCCGCGGTCGACGGCATCGTCCGGGTCCGGGCCAGCTACCTGCAACCGGCGGAGACCCGACCAGGACTGGTCGAGGTGATCGCCACCACACCGGGCGTGGCGCCCTACTTCGACCTCTCGTTCCAGCACTCCAGCGAGGCGGTGTTGCGCCGGATGCGCCGGTTCGGCTCGACCGACCGGTTCCTCGAACTGCTCGCGTCGGTGCGGGAGTTCGCCCCCGACGCCGGGGCCCGGAGCAACGTGATCGTCGGCTTCCCCGGCGAGACCCGGGCGGACGTGAAGGAGTTGGAGCGCTTCCTCACCGACGCCCGGCTGGACGCGATCGGCGTCTTCGACTACAGCGACGAGGACGGCACCGAGGCCGCCGGCCTGCCCGGCAAGGTGTCGCCGGCCACGGTCAAGCGCCGCTACGACCGGCTCTCCGCGCTCGCCGACGAGCTCTGCTCGCAGCGCGCCGAGGAGCGGCTTGGCGCGGCCGTGGAGGTGCTGGTCGACTCGGTGCACGGCGGTGTGGTGGAGGGCCGGGCGGCCCACCAGGCACCGGAGGTGGACGGCTCGACCACCCTGGTCGCCCCGATCGGAGGCGGGGTCGACCTGGCCGCGTTACGCCCGGGCGACCTGGTCCGGGCCAGGGTCACCGGCACCGAGGGCGTGGACCTGGTGGCCGTACCGGAGGAGATGGTGTCGGCGGCGCCGCGTGGGGCGGGGTGACCAGGGTGGCAGTGACGGTCCCGTCGGGGGCGTACCGCCGGTGCGCCGGCCTCGGCGGCGGGACGCCGTCGTGACCGAGGCGGCGGATCCGGTACCGGGCCCGCCGGTGCCGGCCGGCACGGTCGGCTCCGGGGCGGGCCGGGGTGGCGGGGGTGCCGAGCCGGGCCGGGCGGCGGCGGCCGTCGATCCGGCGCCCTCCGGTCGGGTCGGTCCGGTCCCGGTGGTCAACGCCGCCAACGGGCTCACCGCGCTCCGGCTGGCGCTGGTACCGGTCTTCGTCGGGCTGGTGATCAGCTCCGGGATGGTGCACTCCGGCTGGCGGGTGGCCGCCTGCCTGACCTTCGCCGTCGCCTCGGTGACGGATCTGGTCGACGGCTGGATCGCCCGGCGCTGGGCGCTGGTCACCTCGTTCGGCAAGGTGGCCGACCCGATCGCCGACAAGGCGCTGACCGGCACCGCTCTGGTCTTACTGTCCTGGTATGACCGTATCCCCGGGTGGATCACCGTACTCATCCTGGTCCGCGAGTTCGGCATCACGCTGATGCGGTTCTGGGTGATCAGGTATGGCGTCATCGCGGCCAGCCGGGGCGGCAAGGCCAAGACCGCCGTCCAGATCCTGGCCATCGTCTGGTATCTCTGGCCGGTGCCGGAGAGCGTGACCTGGGTCGGGCCCTGGATCCTCGGCGTCGCCGTGGTGGTGACCGTGCTGACCGGGCTCGACTACGTGGTCCGGGCCCTGCGGCTGCGGCGCGCCGCGCCCTGACGGCGTGCCGGACACGCATCCGCTCGACCGGCCACGAACAGTGCGACGGGCTACAGATCGACACGCGACAGACACCGCCTGACCGGAGGAGGATCGATGGACGACCCGGCACGGGCAGCCGACAACGGGGCCGCGGCGGTCGTACACGCGCTCGTCGACCGGGGCGCCACCCTGGCAGTGGTGGAGTCGCTCACCGGTGGCCTGCTGGCCGCCACGATCGTCGACATCGCCGGGGTCAGCAGCGTGTTCCGGGGCGGCCTGGTGGTGTACGCGACCGAGTTGAAGTCGTCGCTGGTGGGCGTACCGGCCGAACTGCTCGCCGAGCGGGGCGCGGTCGACCCGGAGGTGGCGGTGGCGCTGGCCGAGGGGGGCCGGGCGCGCTGCGGCGCTGACTGGTGTCTCGCCACCACCGGGGTCGCCGGCCCGGAGCCGCAGGACGGCAAGCCGGTCGGGCTCGTCTTCGTGGCGGCGGCCGGACCCTCCGGCACCGTCGTACGCCGACTCGACCTCGACGGCAACCGGCTGCGGATCCGGATCGGGGCGGTGAGCGGCGCCCTGCACCTGCTCGCCGAGCGGCTGCACGCCGAGGCCGACGAGAGCCCGGTCGACGGCGAGTGCTGATTTCCACTCGTCTGCCGGCGGGTTGCTCCGGCCGGATGTCCCGGGTCGGCACCCGGCCGGTACGGCAGCCGACCGGTTGTCACCAGCACTGATCCCCTCCTGCCGGGCTGGCCGGTGCCGGTGCGGGGGTGCCGGCGGACGGGCGGGGAGGAGGAGCGGAGTGGCGGGGCGGGATGTCGTCGGCGGCCGCACCGGGTACGGTTGCGGGAAGGCTCGGGCAGTCGACGTCGCGGTCACCGCCGCAGCGCGGCCGGATCGACGCCGCGTGTCGCGGCGAGGTCGATTCCGCCGTATCGCGGCGGGGTCGAGGTGACGGCGCCGGTCCGACGTCCGGGAGGATCCGAGCCCGCGACACGGGAGGTGCGATGGTCCTGCTACGCCGGGTGATCGGTGACGCGCTACGGGCGCGTCGGCAGGGGCAGCACCGGACCCTGCGCGAGGTCTCCTCCGCCGCCAACGTCAGCCTGGGCTACCTCTCCGAGATCGAGCGGGGCCAGAAGGAAGCGTCGAGCGAACTGCTGGCCGCCATCTGCGACGCGCTGGGTGCCCGGCTCTCCGAACTGCTCCGCGACGTGAGTGACACCGTCGAGGTGGCCGAGGGGCTGCCCGGGGTGCTGGTGCCGGTCCAGGAGAGCCCGGTATCCGGGCGGGACGGGGCGAGGCGCCCGGACTCCGGCGGACCGGCCGAGCAGGCCGCGCGGGCCGCGTCGAGGTACCCGGAACCGGTCCGGCAGTCCGGCACGGCAGAGCCGGCCCGCCAGCCGGCCACCGCCGAGCCCGTACGCCAGCCCCGCACCGCCGAGCCGGCCCGGCAGGCCGCGGCGGCCGAACCGGCCCGCACCGAGCCCGCCGCGCAGTCGGCGCGGGTCGAGGCGTCCCTGGTCGGGCCGGCGCTGGCCGACCGGGCCCTGCGTACCCTCGCCGAGGGCGGCGTGCACCAGCTCGGCGCCGAGCCGGTACGGCAGATCGCGTCCGATGGCACCGTTTCGGTGACGGTACGGCAGGAATCGCCGCTCAAGGCGACCCTGCGGACCACCCGCCGGATCCGCCCGACCGCCAGCCCCGACCGGGACGTCGTCTGCGTCGGCTGACTCCACCCGACCGAGCACCCGGCCCCGCCCGGGCCTTCCGCCGCGTCGGCTGACCGGCCCGGGCATCGACTGACCGGCGCGTCAGGGCGCACGGCGTCGCTGAAGGTGTGGCTCGCCGGGGCCTACCGCGTTACGGTGGGCCCCTAGCGGCATATCCGGTGGATATCCCCCTGAGGTCGTATGCCGGGGTGGCGCGATCCTGGGACGATGGAGATCCTGTCGCGCGGGCGCCTTCCTGGGCCGGCAGACACGGCCACCGGACTGATGACACTGAGGGGATACCGGGAGATGGCGAACCCGTTCGTCAAGGGCTGGCGCTACATGATGGCGCTGTTCGGCGCCAAGATCGATGAGTACGCCGATCCCAAGGTGCAGATCCAGCAGGCCATCGAGGAGGCGCAGCGCCAGCACCAGGCGCTGGTCCAGCAGGCCGCGGCGGTCATCGGCAACCAGCGCCAGCTGGAGATGCGGCTGTCCCGGCAGATGTCCGAGGTCGAGCGGTTGCAGGGGATGGCCCGCCAGGCGCTGGTGCTCGCCGACCGGGCCCGGGCCGCCGGTGACGAGACCGAGGCGACGAAATACGAGCAGAGTGCGCAGACCGTCGCCACCCAGCTCGTCGCCGCCGAGCAGTCGACCGAGGATCTCAAGACCCTGCACGACCAGGCGATCGGTGCCGCCGCCCAGGCGCGCCGGGCGGTCGAGAACAACTCGATGATCCTCCAGCAGAAGCTGGCCGAGCGGGCCAAGCTGCTCAGCCAGCTTGAGCAGGCCAAGATGCAGGAGAGCGTGGCCAAGTCGCTGGAGTCGATGTCCGCGCTCGCCGCGCCGGGCAACACCCCCTCGCTCGACGAGGTGCGGGACCGGATCGAACGACGCTACGCCAACGCGATGGGCCGGGCCGAGCTGGCCGGCAACTCCGTCGAGGGCCGGATGCTGGAGATCCAGAAGTCCACCCTCGACCTGGCCGGCGCGTCCCGGCTGGAGCAGATCCGGTCCAGCATGGCCGGCGAGAAGCTGGCCGGCGGGACCACCAGCCCGGCGGTCGAGCCGGCGGCTCCGGCAGCCGACCCGGCCGGGGTGGCCCGGCTGGACGAGATCCGGGCCAGCATGGGCCGGGACAAGCAGGCCGGCGGCGGCAGCGCCGCCGGCTGAGCCGGCGCGATCCGGCGAACGCGGGATGCCGCCGGCTCTGGCCGGCGGCCATAGGGCGCCGGCCAGAGCCGGCGGCCATAGGGGGAGCGGAGCCGCCGGCCGGACCGGCGGCCGTCGGGGAGTGAGGTCGAGATGGCGGATCTGCGAACCCGCCACCTGCGCCGGCTGCGGAGCCTGCGCCGGTCGGTGCGGCGGTGGAGCGTGCTCGCGGGTGGCCTCGGCGGGGCGGCGGCGATCCTTACCCCCTACCAGGGGCTGGGACTGCCGGACGCGGCCTGGGCGGCGGCGGCCGGCGGTTCGGTGATGCTCGCCGTCTGGCGCTGGGCGGACCTCCGCGCGCTGGCCGCGCAGCCGGTGCCGCCGGCTCCCGAGCCGGTCTCCCCGGAACAGGTCCGCGCCCGGCTGGTCGCCGCGGTCGAGCGGCTGCCCGCCGGGCGTCAGGCCCTCGCCGAGGTACGCCGGCAGCGCGCCCGGGTCGCCCTGCGCGGCTCGTCCGCGGCCGAGCCGTGGGCCCGGCTGGATCAGGCGGCCACGACGATGGCGGGGCTCGCCGGCCGGCTGACCGGTCCCGCCGGCCCGGCCGTGCTGGAGGCGGCCGTGGCGGAGCAGTCGCTTCGGGACCTTGCCGAACGGGTGGCCAGTGTGGACCGGGCGGTACGGGTGGCTCCGGCCGAGACCCGGGCCGAGCTGGATGCCGCGCACCGGCACCTGACCGTGCAGCTCGACAGCGGTGTGTCGGCGTACGAGCGGCTGGTGGCGGCGGCGGCGCGTTTCGTGGCCGAGGACGGCCGCGAGTACGACGACAACTCCTCGGTGACCCGGCTCACCGAGGCGACCGACCTGCTCCGGGGCGTGGCCGCTGGCCTGGCGGACCTGCGCTCCCGTACCGGCCCGACCCAGGCGATGTCCTGACGGCGCCGGTCGTCGTGCCACCGGGCCGGGCCGGTGAGGCGTCAGGCCGGCGTACGGATCGAGACCGAGCGGCTGACCACGGAGGTGCCGGCGGCGTTGCCGGCCTGGATGCGGTAGTGGTAGACGGTGTCGCGGGCCAGCCCGGTGTCGGTGAACGAGCGGGCCGCGCCCGGCACCGGCAACGTCGCCACCCCGGTGGTGAAGCCGGAGTCGGTGGCCCGGTGCAGTCTGAATCCGCCGACCACGCTGGTCAGCGGGACGGCCCAGCTCAGCACCACGCTGACCCCGCGCTGGCCACCGGCCACACCGTCGAGCGTCACCGCGAGGTCGGTCGGGGCCGCCGGCACCGCCGGGGTGACCACAGTGGAGACGTTCGACCACGGTGACGTGGCGCCGAGATAGCAGGTGCGGACCCGGTAGTAGTAGGTGGTGTCCGGAGCGACCCGTGGGTCCGGGCAGCTTCCGGTGACCGGGACGGTACTGGTGACCAGCCCGCTGGTGAAGGTCGGGTTGGTGGCCCGTTGCAGGTCCACCGTGGTGGCGAAGGACCGGTTCACCCAACCCCGGTTGACCCGCAGCGGCGGCCCGCTCGCCACCGTGGCGACCAGCCCGGTCGGCGGCCGTAGCTGCACCATCGCGCTGGCCGGGTTCGAGTACGCCGAGTGGGCGACGCTGTTCTCCGCCCGGACCCGGTAGTAGTAGGTGCGCCCGGGGACGACGGTCGAGTCGACGTACCGGTTGTCGCCGGCCGGGACGGCGAAGGTGTGCCGGTCCCGGGTGAAGCCGGCGTCGGTGGCCCGCTGCACCAGGCTGCCGGTGGCCGGCGGTGCCGCCGTACCCGTGCCGGCCGGCGGCCGGGAGTTGTCCGTCCAGGCCAGCACGATCGCCGGGAGTACGGTCGCGGAGCCGGGTTCCGGCCTGGCGGCGAGCCCGGTCGGCGCGGCCGGCGAGAACCGCAGCACCATCGGCCGGGCCATCTGGGCGTCGGCGTGGCCGAGTAGCTGGCAGTGCCAGACGTACTCCCAACCGAAGTTGTGTACCCGGTTGGTCACCGCGGCCGGCTCGCCGGTCTCCGGGTTGACCTGGGTGTATCCGTCCGACGTCCCGGCCGCCCGGGTGGGGTCGTGCAGCCGGGTGCTGTCCGGGACGGTGAACGGCAGCGGCTCGGGCAGCGTCGGCCGGATCGCCACCACCGTCGCCTCGAACGGGTTCATCCGGACGGTGTCCTTCCAGCCGACCTCGTTCGGCTCCGGCGGCTTGATCGCCCCGTCCCGGCCGACCCGGTTGACGAGCTGGACGTTGACGTGGTGGAAGTGGATGGACTGGGTGTCCATCCCGTTGTGGGTGATCTTCCAGAGCTGGGTGTTGTCGCCGGGGGAGCCGACCGGGGCGGCCGGGTCGGAGGGGAGCAGCACCTCGGTCGGCGGGTCGATCCGGGTCAGCGGGATGGTGGTCTGGATCAGCGAGCTGGTCTTCGGCAGCTCGGTGCCGAGCAGGAAGTTCATCCGGCCGTACTCGGGGTCGAAGTCGGCCACGATCGCCTTGGGACGCAGCGGCAGGGTCACCGGCGTACCCCCGCCGTACGGGGTGAAGGTGATCGAGGTGTCGTCGATCGGGACGTACGTGTTCCGGGGCGTGGCGGTGCCGAACGCGGCGTCGTACGCCTTCTGCGGCACGATCGGCGGGGGCTGGCTCTCCCCGTACGCCCGGGGGAGCGCGACCCGGAGCCGGTCGGTGTCGAACGGCGGGGCCGGCGTGCCGACCACCTGGATCTGCATCAGGGTCCGGGTGTTCGGGCCGTAACCGGGCCGGGTGGTCGGCGGCCCGCCCGACGAGGTCCGGTCCGGGGCGCCGGTGTAGTGGTCGTTGCGCGGATCGAAGCCCGGCATCGGGGCCGGACAGTCGTTGTAGAGGATCAGGTTCGACCCGGGTGGCACGGACGAGAAGTCGACGACCACGTCGGCGCGCTCGCCGGGGGCGAGCAGCAGGGCGTGCTCGGTGACGCCCCGCACCGTCACGTCCCGTCGGTTGTACTGGTAGTTGATCGGCTGGCTGGGCAGCACCGCCACCGCCGGCAGCAGTCCGCCCTCGGAGCCGATCTGGATCCAGTCCGGTCCGGCCGCGTTCGGGTCGGGGACCCCGCCGCACCGGCCGTCGGTCGGCCAGGCCGGCGGGAAGTCCGGGTTCGGCCGGGCCGCGACCATCGGCACCTCGCCGGCGTCGCCGTCGCGCAGGGTGCCGTCCGGATGCCACATCGGCACGTTGGAGGCCGCGTAGTAGAGCTGGAGGTTCAGGCTGCGGTCGTTGCAGGCGTTGAGGATCCGGAACCGGTACGCCGCCGGCCGCAACCGCAGGTAGGGATAGGCGGCACCGTTGACCAGCGGGGTGTCCAGGAACGCGTCCGGCACCGCCGACGGGGCGGGGGTGCCGGGCTGGACCGGCGGCTGCCACGGCCGGTTGGCCGGGTCGTAGTACGGGTTCGGCGCCGCCCCGTGGGTGATCCCGGTGAACGGCGGCCAGAACCAGGGCCCGTAGTCCCACCGGCCCATCGGGTTCGTCCCCGACTCGTTGTAGGGGTTCTGGCTCGGCATGTAGACGTGCGGGAACCAGAGGCTGCCCGGGCCGCCCCAGCGGGCCACGTCCCAGGTCGGGTCCTCGGCGGCGAGCTGGGTCTCGTCCGGTACGAAGGTCTTGTCCTGGAGCACCAGCACGATCTCTTCGGCCGGCAGCACGCCGTCGTCGACGAGCTGCCGCTGCACCGGATCGTCCAGCCGGTAGAGGCCGACCTGTCCGGAATAGACGGTGAGCCGGGCGATCCCCTCCGCCTGGTCGTGGAACCAGAGCAGCCGGCCGCTCTGCTGGTTGGGGTAGTAGGCGGTGCTCGCCCCGGCGCCGGGATCGGGCATGTCCGGCACGCTGGCGTAGCCGGCGCCGCGCGGGTACGAGGTCGACTCGCCGGCCGGGGTCGTCCACTGTGCCGGGCCGCCGTTGCTGATCCACGGGGTACGCCCGCCGTGCAGGTGCACCGCCGACCGGTTCTGCGGATAGCGCTCGGTGCCGCCGAGCGGACCCGTACCGGCGCCCGGCAGGGTCGGGTCCACCGGCAGGAAGAGTGCACCCGCCTCGCCGACCGGCAGCCGGTTGACGTACTTGACCCGGACCGGACGGTCCCGCTGCGCCAGGATCAGCGGCCCGAGATGGTACGGCCGGAGCGGTGGGGCCACGGTGTTGTGCCCGGTGTCGTCGGTCCCGTTGTTGAGCTGCCGGTAGCCGCGCAGCCGGGTCGGCGGCAGGTCGGGGTGCAGTCGCTGGTGGTACTCCTGCACGCCGATCTCGTAGTAGTCGCAGCCCGGATAGGTGGTGGTGTCCGGCACCGCGACCGGGATCAGGTTGCCCAACTCGTTGGGGGTGTCGCCGGGCCGGGGCAGCGAGGTGACGAACTTCCGGATTCCGGTGCCCGGCGCCACCCGCCCGTCGGCGTCACAGACCGGCAGCGGACTGTACGCGAAGTTCGGCACGAAGCCGAAGTAGTCCGGTGGGGCGGTCGGGTCCAGGGTGGCCGCCGGCAGCGGATCGGTGCTGGTCCGGGCGGCCGGCACCACCGGCCCCGCCCGGCCGGTGCCGGTCTGCTCGCTGTTCCCGCCCTGCCGCCTGGCCTGCTCCGCCCGGGCCGCCCGGTTTGCCGCGAACCTCCTGAACATGACCGCACCCCTTCCCCGGGAAGATCAGCTCGACCGGATCGCTCCGTCCGCCAGCGCCCGAGTTCCGCGACCGGTCCGCCCCGGCCTGGGGAGTGAGCTGCTGACGATCCGTAAGCAGTCAACCGTGTACAGCCAGTGTTGGATACGGTCGCCAGCCTGGTGAGAGTGCCTCGACTTCGGATTGGCACACGACGGCGTCGTCCGGCCATCGGGGCTCACCGTCGGCCGGGCTCACCGTGGGTGCGCGGGATGGTCGGGCCGGGCCGGGGCCGGTCGGCACACGGCGGCGGGGGCGTCCGGGGGGTGCGGCTGATCAGTGCGTGGGGTGGCCGGGGCCGGTGGGGAGGCGCCGGCCGGGCTCGGGCTGGCAGACCGGGCACCAGTAGGTGACCCGCTCGTCCTGCTCCCGCTTCCGGATCGTCGCGCCGCACCGGCGGCACGGCTCGGCCCGGCGGCCGTAGACGTAGCTGGTCCGGCCCCGGTGCAGCGACCCGGTGGTGCTCTGTGTCCACCGCCCCCGGTTCGCCATCAGCAGCCGGTGCGCCAGCGCCACCATGCCCGGCAGGTCCGGCACCTCCCGGACCGGTGTCCACGGCGACACACCGCGCAGGAACAGCAGCTCGGACTTGTAGAGGTTGCCGATTCCGGCGAGATTGGTCTGGTCGAGCAGTGCCTCGGCGATGCTCCGGGCCGGCTGGGCGGCGAGCCGGCGTACCGCCTCGGCCGGGTCCCAGTCCTCCCCGAGGAGGTCGGGCCCGAGATGCCCGACCAGCGACGGTTCCTCGGCGGTCGGGACCAGGGCGAGATCGTGCAGGTGGTAGCCGACCGCCACCGCGTCGGCGGTACGCAGCACCACCCGGATGGTGTGCGCGGGGCGGGCCGCCCAGCGCTCCCCCGGGGCGTACGTCCGCCAGGCTCCGTCCATCCGCAGGTGGGAGTGGAGGGTGAGCCGCGCCTCGTCGTCCCGGGTGAGCAGCCGCAGCAGCAGGTGCTTGCCCCGCGCGGCGGACTCCAGCACGGTCGCGCCGGTCAGGTCGGCGGTGGCGAGTCGCGGCACCCGGAAGTCGGCGGCGGTCAGCCGGTCACCGGCCAGGGCACGGTGCAGCGCACGGGCGGTGTTCCACACGGTGTCGCCTTCGGGCACCCGTCCATCCTCCTCCAGCCGTACGCCCACCGGCCGCGCACGCGCCGATCTCCGCCGCAGGTCGTGAGCTGGGCGGTCGCGCTCACACCGCCGCTGGACGTCCGAAGCCGCCGCGCGGCCACCGGAGTCGCTGCGTGACGTTCGGAGTCGCTACGCGCCCGTCCGGCGTCGCCACGTGGCCGTCCGGAGCCGCTACGCGGCCGTCCGGAGCCGTGCGGGCGGAAGAAGGTGCTCCCGGGGGGTGTGGCTGTGGGTGGCCGGTCGCCGAGGCGGGCCCCTCGGGGGACGGCGGCGTGGCGGCGGAGCCGCGCCCTACCGCCGCCCACCCAGGTTCAGGGCAACTCCTCGGGACGGGGCTGGCGGACCGCGTCCTGGTAACGCGGGTGGCTCGCGCCGTAGATGGCGTAGTTGAGCCGGGCGTCTGACAGGCTCAGGTCACCGTTGGGGCCGCCCCGGGCGGTGCCGGCATTCTGGTCGGTGGAACCGTCGTCGGTCCAGAAGCAGATCGGGCAGGTGCCGCCGCCGGTCCGGTGCGCGCAGCATGGGCAGGCGGCGACATCGATCGTTTGTTTCCCCACGCGGTAAGCATTTCACAGCAGCCGGGCGCGGGCACAGTAGACAGTTTTGTCATCCTTTTCGGCTCCACCGGCCGATTCCGGGCGCTGTCGGTGGCTCGACGCAGGCGGTGCGTGGGCCGGGTCGGCGCCGCTCGGCGCGGCGCTCACTCCAGCCGCAGCACGGCGCCCGGGCTGACCCCGAGGAGTTCGTCGGCGCGGCCCCCGTTGACCGCCACCGCCAGGTGGTCGGCCGAGTCCGGATAGACGACGAGTTCGCCGGTCGGGGCATCCCCGAAGGTGCCGCCCCGGACCGCCCGGCGCGCACCGATCCGGACCACCGGACCGAGGTGCCGCAGTGCGGAGCCGGGGGCGGCGAGTTGGACGTTGCCGTAATGGTCGACGGTCAGCACCTCGGCCTCCAGCCAGCCGTCGCCCTCCAGCAGCACCGGCTCGGGGAGCCGTACCAGGGTCGCGGGGTCGACGGCCGGGCCGGCGTCGGTCAGGGGTGCGCCGAGCGCGAACCGGGCGGCGGCGGGGGCGAAGACGTCCCGGCCGTGGAAGGTGCGGGACGGGTCGGGGAACCATTCCGCGCTGGTCAGCTCCACCGCCTCGACGATGCCGCCGAGTACGCCCGCGGCCCGGGGGAGCAGCCCGTTGTCCGGCCCGACCAGCAGTCCGCCGGGGGTACCCAACGCGACGCCGCGCCGCGCCGTCCCCACGCCCGGGTCGACCACCGCCACGTGTACCGCCGGCGGAAGGTGTTCCACGGTCTGGGCCAGTACGGTGGCGCCGCGGGCGATGTCCCCGGGCGGGACCAGATGGCTGACGTCGATCACCCGGACGGCCGGGGCGATCCGGGCGACCACTCCGTGACAGGCGGCCACGAACCCGTCGGAGAGGCCGTAGTCGGTGGTCAGGCTGAGCCATGCGTAATCGGACACAGCCGGAAGGGTAGCCCCCGGTGGCGGTGCGGCCCGGCGGAGCAGCGCGGGTCGTCGAGCAGCTCTGGGAGTACGCCGGGCACGTGCCAGCCTGATCTTCCTCCAGGTGCTCGACATCGCCGACCTGGACCATCTCGCCCTGATCGCCGCGGAGGTGGCGCCCCGGCTCTGAGCCGAGCCCGCAGTGCTGACCGGGGCGCGGCTGGCGTCAGGCCGCGTCGTCCGCCTTGCCGAGTCGCCAGTAGCCCATGAAGGCGACCGACTCCCGGTCCAGGCCGCGCTCCGAGACGAGGTGCCGGCGCAGCGCCCGGATCACCCCGGACTCGCCGGCCAGCCACGCGTAGTGCCCGCCGCTGGAGAGGCCGACCGGCACCTCCCACAGCTCGTCGTCCACGGCCTCGTCCGGGGCGTCGGACCGGGTCGGCCGGTCCGCCGGGAGGAGCCGTTCGGCGGCGGCCCGGACCGCCGGGACCAGCAGGCTGCCGTGCGCCGCACCCGAGCGGGGCAGCCAGGTCACGGTCACCAGCGGCGGGGCCGGCAGGTCGAGCACGTCGGCCGGGTCCGGGACCTCCAGCAGTACCTCGCCGCGGCAGTGTGCCGGCAACCGTTCGACGATCGCGGCGATCGCCGGTACCGCCGTCTCGTCCCCGGCCAGCAGCAGCGTGCGGGTGGTCAGTGCGGGCTGGAACTCCCGGCCGCCGTGATCACCGAGGTAGCCGTGGTCCGGCCCCATGATGACGATCCGGTCGCCCGGTGTGGCGGCCAGTGCCCAGCGGGCCGCCGGTCCGTGTGCGCCGTACGGGCCGCCATCGGGGTGCAGCACGATGTCGACGTCGACCTCGCGGGCCTCCCGGCGCACCGCCCTGGTGGTGTAGGTGCGGAACGGGTTGCGCAGCTCGGTGGGGAGGGCCCGCCAGCGCGGGTACCAGTCGGTGCCGGTCGGCAGGTGGCGGAAGCCGTGCACCGAGATCGGGAAGACGAGTTTGATCCGCTGGTCGTAGCCGGGGTCGGCGAAGGTGTCGAAGTCGTCTCCGGTGAAGGTGACCCGGAGGAAGGACGGGCTCAGCCGGTGCAGCCGGACGACCTCGGCCGGGAAGAGCCGCCACGGGGCGACGAGCGACGGGGCGGTGGAAAGCTCGGTCATCTGGCCAACCTCTCGGTACGCGACGCCGGCAGACTCGCGAGCGCGGCGTGTCGTTAGGTTAGCCTAACCTGGCTGCAAAGTCAGTCGGGGAGTCGGACTCCGTGGTCGGGGTGCGCCTTCTCACTGCCCCACCCGCCTGGCCGACTCTGGCGGACGGTGACCGATCCGCTGGCAACTGCCCTACACCTTCGCCTGCCTCACCCACCTACGCCCCGCCGACCCGCGGCCGAACGCCCAAGCCTGAGATGAGGGTGGCGATCGTCAGACCGATTCCGTGGATGAGCAGCAGCACGAGAACCACCACGTACCCGAGAAGGAGGCCCCCGAGGCGCGGGGCCGACCATCGGGTCTGGACCTGTGCCGCGGCATCGTCGGGCGGGTGCTGGTGGAGCGAGCCCGGGCAAGGTCGTTGTTCGAGGGGTGCCATGGGGCTTAGCGGTATGGGCCGGTGCCCCCATGCCCCATCCGCTCTCGACCTGGAGAACAACAGCGTGGCTCCGACATCTCTGATGGAACCTACACAGGGGACGCGGCGCCTCAGCCGAGCCGGCCGACCTGCTCGGGCACCGGCACATCGGCGAAGGCCATCCCGTCGGACGGCCGGCGGACCTTCCGGATCAGCCGCGCAGACGCAGCCCGCGCGGCGTGGTCCGGAAGCCGGCGGCGGTGAGCGCGTCGCGCAGGGGCGAGGCGTGCACCGAACCACCGTCGGCGCGTTCCACCGCCAGTGCACCGAGCGCGCCGGAGCTGACCGCCGAGCCGAGCGCCTGGGCGGCGGCGGTCAGCGCCTCGCCGTCGTCGGTGAACGAGAGCAGGGTCCGGCCGCCGCGCTCCACATAGAGCACCAGCGCGCCGCCGACCAGCACCACCAGGGCACCCGCCTTACGCCCGGCCCGGTGCCCGGTCGCCGTACCGGCGGAACCGCCGTCGGGTTCGACCGTGCCGTCGCCGGAGTCGACTACCCGGGCCGGCCAGGGCAGCGCGGCGCCGTACGGGTTGGCCGGGTCGGTGGCGGCCAGCACCCGGGCCCCGCCGGCCCGACGGCGCAGCTCCTCCGGCTCGGCGAGCGCCCGAAGCCGGTCCACCGCGCCGGGCACCGCGAACTGTGCCGCGCCGAGCCCCTCGACGAAGTAGCCACGGCGGGCCGCCCCGCGCTCCTCCAGTGCGGAGAGCACCGGATAGACCGCGGCGAAGCCGCCGGACACTCCCTCGGCGACCACCGCTCCCCGGGTCACGACCCCGTGCCGTTCCAGCAGTACGTCGGCGAGCGCGGCAGCACGTCGGGTCGGATCGGTGTCCCGGCCGGGGAGCCGGGACCAGCGCCCGGCGACCGTCGGTGGCCCGCCCCGGGCCGGCAGTGCGGGGCGGCCCGGCCGCCGGTAGCGGGTCCGGGGCGCGCCGGTACGCGGCCGGTGCGCACCCCCGCCCCCGAGTACGGCGCGCAGCGGCGCCAGGGTGTCGTTGGTCAGCCAGCCGGCCCAGACCAGCTCCCACACCACCCCGACCAGCGTCGCGTCGTCGACCGGGGCGGCAGCGGCGCCGGCGACCCGCCCGTCGGCGGCGACCCGTTCGGCCAGTGACCGGAAGAACAGCGCCTGCCCGTCGCCGAGCGCCGCCAACGCCGCCTCGTGCAGCGGGGTCAGCGCCAGCGCCTCGTCCGGCGGCGGCAGCAGCAGGGCGGCGCTGTCGGCGTACGCCAGGGTGACCCAGCCGTCGCCCCGGCCGATCGCGCCGGAACCCGCCCACACCACCTCGCCGCTGGCGCAGAGCTCGTCGAGATAGCCGGGGGAGTAGTCGGCGACCCGGGCGGGCAGGACCAGGCTCTCCAGCGCGGACGCCGGCACCGCGGCCCCCTGCAACTGCTCCACCACGGCGGCGACCGCCTCGACGCCCCGGGCGGCCGCACCGACCTGCTGCCACCGGGGCAGGAAGGTGGCCAGCGCCTGGGCCGGCACCGGCTCGATCTCCCGGCGCAGCGCGGCCAGGGAACGGCGGCGCAGCAGGCGGAGCACCTCGGCATCGCACCACTCCGGACCGGCGCCGGTCGGCGAGAACTCGCCGGAGACCACCCGCCCGTCGGCGCCGAGCCGGCGCAGCGTCTGCTCCACCACGAAGACGCCGAGCCCGAACCGGGCCGCGCAGGTGCTTGCGGCGAAGGGGCCGTGCGTGCGGGCGTACCGGGCGACGAGATCGCCGAGCGGGTCGGCCACCGGTTCGAGGTACGCCTGCGCCACTCCCACCGGCAGGGCCACGCCGAGTGCATCCCGGTAGCGACCGGCGTCCTCGACCCCGATCCAGCGCTCCTGACCGGCGACCCGGACCCGGAGGATCCGCCGGGCCGCCGCCAGCCCGGTCAGCCACTCCGGCGCGACTCCGCGTTCGGCCAGCTCGGCGTCGGAGAGGTCGCCGAGCAGCCGGAGCAGCTCGACCGCGTCCTCGGCGTCCCGGGGCCGGCGCTGCTCGGTCAGCCAGCGCAACTGCCGCTCGGTCTCCGTCACCACCGTCGGGTCGAGCAGCTCCCGCAGGTCGACCCGGCCGAGCAGCTCGCCGAGCAGGGCCGAGTCGAGCGCCAGCGCGGCGGCCCGTCGCTCGGCCAGCGGGGCGTCACCCTCGTAGAGGAAAGCGCCGACGTAGCCGAAGAGCAGCGAGCGGGCGAACGGCGACGGCCGGGGCGTCTCCACCTCGACCAGCCGGACTTTGCGGGCGGCCACCTCCCGCATCAGCGACACCAGGCCGGGCAGGTCGAAGACGTCCTGGAGGCACTCCCGGGCCGCCTCCAGGGTGATCGGGAAGTCGGCGTACTCCCGGGCGACGTCGAGCAGCTGGGCGGCGCGTTGACGCTGCTGCCAGAGCGGCTGGCGGCGGCGCGGGTCGCGGCGGGGCAGCAGCAGGGCACGGGCGGCACACTCCCGGAACCGGGCGGCGAACAGGGCGGACCCGCCCACCGACTCCTCCACCAGGGCGGCGATCTCGTCGGGGTCGAAGGCCACCAGCTCGGCGCCGGGCGGATCGTCGGCGGTGTCGGGCAGCCGGACGACGATGCCGTCGTCGGAGGGGACCACCTGGGCGTCGACGCCGTACCGCTCGGTGAGCCGGCGGGCGATGGCCAGCGCCCACGGCCCGTTGACCCGGGCGCCGAGCACGCAGTGCACGGCCAGCCGCCAGTCGCCCAACTCGTCGCGGAAGCGCTCGACGAGTATCGTCCGGTCGTCCGGCACCGACCGGGTGGCGGCCTGCTGCTCGCGAAGGTACGCCACCAGGTTGCCGGCGGCCCAGTCGTCCAACCCGCCGGAGCGGAGCGCGGCGCGGGCCGCCTCGTCGTCGGCCCGGACCAGTCCGCGCAGCCGGTTGCCGAGCGCCCGGCCCAGCTCGACCGGGCGGCCGAGCTGGTCGCCCTTCCAGAACGGCATCCGAGCCGCCTGGCCGGGTGCGGGCGAGACCAGCACCCGGTCCGGGGTGATGTCCTCGATCCGCCAGGACGACGAGCCGAGCAGGAAGACGTCGCCGACCCGGGACTCGTAGACCATCTCCTCGTCCAGCTCACCCACTCGGGCGGCCCGCTCGGCACCGGCCAGGAAGACCCCGAAAAGTCCCCGGTCGGGAATGGTGCCGCCGCTGGTCACCGCCAGCCGTTGCGCGCCGGGTCTGCCGGTGAGCAGGTCGGCGACCCGGTCCCAGACCAGCCGGGGACGCAGTTCGGCGAAGGCGGTGGACGGGTAGCGCCCGGAGAGCATGTCGAGTACGGCGTGCAGGGCCGAGTCGGGCAGTTCGGCGAAGGGTGCGGCACGACGGATCAGCGCGGTGAGGTCGGCGACCCGCCACTCGTCGAGGGCGACCATCGCGACGATCTGCTGGGCGAGCACGTCCAGCGGGTTGCGAGGATAGTGCAGCTCCTCGATGGCGCCGTCGGTCATCCGCTCCGCCACCACCGCGCAGGAGAGCAGGTCGCCCCGGTGCTTGGGGAAGACCACGCCCCGGGAGACCGCGCCGACCTGGTGCCCCGCCCGGCCGACCCGTTGCAGGCCGGCCGCGACGCTCGGCGGGGCCTCGATCTGCACCACCAGGTCGACGGCGCCCATGTCGATGCCGAGCTCCAGGCTGGAGGTGGCGACCACCGCCGGCAACTGGCCGGACTTGAGCGCCTCCTCGATGTGCCGGCGCTCCTCCCGGGAGACGCTGCCGTGGTGCGCCCGGGCGATCACCGGCGCCGCTCCGGTCGCCGCGCCCGACTGCGCCATGATCTCCGCCGGCAGCCGGGGCGGTGCCGCCGGCCGAACCGGCGCGGGCCGGTCGTCTCCGGCCCGGCCGGTGGAGGGCGGCCGGTCGTCCCCGGCTCGGCCCGGGAAGGGCGGGCGGCCGTCCGCGGCCCCGTCGGTCGGGTCGGGGGCCAACTCGGCCTCGTCGGCGGCCAGCTCGTTCAGCCGGGCGCAGAGCCGCTCGGCGCTGCGCCGGGAGTTGGTGAAGACGATGGTCGACCGGTGCGACCGGACCAGGTCGTAGACCCGCTCCTCGACCGCCGGCCAGATCGACGCGCGGCGCGGGGTGCCGAACTCGTCCTCCGGCGCCTCCTGCTCGTCCAGCCGGGTCATGTCCTCGACCGGCACCTGCACGCTGACCTCGATGGTCTTCGCGGTCTCGGGCTGCACCACGGTGACCGGCCGGGCGCCGCCGAGGAACCGTGCGGTGGCGTCGATCGGGCGCACCGTGGCGGAGAGCCCGATCCGCTGCGCGGGGGCGGGCAGCAGGGCGTCCAGCCGCTCCAGGGAGAGGGCCAGGTGGGCGCCGCGCTTGGTGCCGGCGACCGCGTGCACCTCATCGACGATCACGGTCTGCACGCCGCGCAGCGAGTCCCGGGCGGCGGAGGTGAGCAGCAGGAAGAGCGACTCCGGCGTGGTGATCAGGATGTCCGGCGGGGTACGCGCGAACGCCCGCCGCTCGTCGGCCGGGGTGTCCCCGGTCCGCATCCCGACGGTGATCTCGGGCGGCGGGATGCCCAGCCGGGCCGCCGCCTGCCGCATGCCGGTGAGCGGGGTGCGCAGGTTGCGCTCGACGTCGACGGCGAGCGCCTTCAGCGGGCTGACGTAGACCACCCGGCAGCGGTGCCGGGGGTCGGCCGGGACCGGCTCGCGGGCCAGCCGGTCCAGCGACCAGAGGAACGCGGCGAGGGTCTTGCCGGAGCCGGTCGGTGCGACCACCAGGGCGTTGCGGCCGGCGCCGACCGCACGCCACGCACCGGCCTGGGCATCGGTGGGCGCGGCGAACGCGGCGCCGAACCACTCCCGGGTCGCCGCGCCGAACGTCGCCAGCACATCACTCACCGACCCATCGTGCCCGGTCGGTCCGACAGGTTCACCGGAACGGTTGTCCGCATGCCCGGTTGATCGTTGTTTTCGCCTGAGATGAGGGCTAAGTCTCACTTAACTGCTTGCGAATGAAGTGCGACATACAGTAACTTCTCCGAAACCCAAGCTCGGCGCCAAGGGGGTACGGATGACCGGCGTTCCGCGCGACGTCCCCGAAGCCACGGACGTGCTGACCCGTCGGGTCGAGACCTACCTGACCGTGGCGCGGGCCGGTCTGCGCGGCGCCGACCTCGAACTCGCCGAGCGGCTCGTCGATTCGCTGCGCCAGTTGGTGGCGGCCACCGCCACCGCCAGCGCGGCGGACCGGGCCCGGGTCCGGGCGGCGGTGCACGCCCTGGTGCTACGCCGCGAGGCGCACGGCCGGGTGCTGCCCCGGCGCTCCCTCGCCGGCGCCCAGCAGGTGATCAACCAGGTCGTCCGGCACCTCGGCCGGGCCGACCTGGTGGTGCCGTCCACACCCGACGTCCCGGACGGCACGGCCGCCAGCGCCCCCCTGGACGGCGGCCCGGCACCGGCCCTCCGTGACCAGGGTTCCGCGCACGGCCTCGACTCGCCGTGCGCCGTCGGGTAACACCTCCGACCCGCGCACCCCGGCCCGCCCGGTAGTCCCGCCACCGCCGGCCCGGATCGCCGGGTGGCTCTTCGGGCCGCCGGCCCGGATCGCCGGGTGGCTCTTCGGGCCGCCGGCCGCGCCCGCCCAGCGGCTCGAACCGGCGGGCGATCCCTCGCGCCAGCGGCGCCACCCGCCGACCCGGGACCGCCGCCGGACCGGCCGGGCCGCATGATCGCCCATCCCAGGTCCCACTCGGGTGGTTTCGGGCAATTCCGCGTGTCGAGCCGGACTCTGGCGTGTGATCTGTCTGAGTCCACGTCCTCGCCGCCGGACCGTGCCGACACCCACCTGGAGTACGCATGCTGATGCTGCTGGCGCTGCACCTGGTGGCTGCGGCGCTGGCGCCCGCATTGGTGCGCCGGTGGGGACGCCGGGCCTTCCTGCCGCTGGCGGTCGCCCCGGCCAGCGCGTTCGGCTGGGCGCTCGGGTACGCCGGCACCGTCCGGGACGGCAGGGCGGTCGTCGAGGTGTACCCCTGGGTGCCGGAACTCGGTCTCGAACTGGCGTTGCGGGTCACCACCCTGTCCTGGCTGCTGATGCTGCTGGTCGGCGGGATCGGCGCCCTGGTGCTGGTCTACTGCGTCCGCTACTTCGACGCCGACGAGCCCGGGCTCGGCCGGTTCGCCGCCGTCTTCGTCGGCTTCGCCGGAGCCATGCTCGGGGTGGTGGTCGCCGACGACCTGCTGCTGCTCTACGTCTGCTGGGAACTGACCAGCGTCTTCTCCTACCTGCTGATCGCGCACCACCCGGAGCAGCAGGCCAGCCGGCGGTCGGCGAACCAGGCGCTGCTGGTGACCACCCTGGGCGGCCTGGTCATGCTGGTCGGCTTCGTCATGCTCGGCCAGCACGCCGGCACGTACCGGTGGTCGGAGATCGCGGCCCGGCCGCCGCCGCCCGGCGGGTACCTCGGGATCGCGGTGGTGCTGATCCTGGTGGGCGCGCTCAGCAAGTCGGCGATCTTCCCGACCAGCTTCTGGCTGCCGGCCGCGATGGCCGCACCCACCCCGGTCAGCGCCTACCTGCACGCCGCCGCGATGGTGAAGGCCGGCGTCTACCTGGTCGCGCTGCTCGCCCCCGCGTACGCGCAGGTCGGCCCGTGGCGCCCGGTGATCTACGTGACCGGGATCGTCACCATGCTGGCCGGCGGCTGGGCCGCGCTGCGCCAGGTCGACCTGAAGCTGCTGCTGGCGTACGGCACGGTCAGCCAGCTCGGGCTGCTGGTCGTCCTCGTCGGCGCCGGCACCCCGGACGCCGCGCTCGCCGGCGTGGCGATGCTGCTCGGGCACGCCCTGTTCAAGGCGGCCCTGTTCCTGGTGGTCGGGATCGTCGACCGGCGGGCCGGTACCCGGGACCTGACCGTGCTCTCCGGGCTGTACCGGCGGATGCCGCTGGTCTGCGCGACCGCCGTACTTGGCGCGGCCTCGATGGCCGGGGTACCGCCGCTGATCGGGTTCGTCGCCAAGGAGGCGGTCCTCGGGGCGTTCACCGGCGACCCGGTGCTGCTCGCCGCGCTGCTGCTCGGCGCCGTACTGACCGCCGCGTACAGCGCCCGGTTCGGCTGGGGGGCGTTCGCCGGTCGCTCACCATCCGGGGAGGCGACTCCGATCCGCCCGGTCGAGACCGTCCTGCTCGCCCCGGCGGCTCTGCTCGCCGTCGCCGGGCTGGTGCTGGGGGTACTGGCCGGGCCGATCGGCGATGCGCTCGCCGGCTATCCCCGCTCGTTCGGGCCGATCGCGCACCAGCTCACCTTCGTGCCGGCGCCGGGGCCGGTCCTGGGCATGTCGCTGCTGGCTCTGGTCGGTGGCCTGTTGGTCTTCGCGTCGCGCGGCGCGGTCGGCGTGGTGCAGGCCCGGGTGCGGGCACCGTTCGACGGGGACACCGCCTACCAGGTGCTGAGCCGGGGGTTCGACCGGGTCGCGGTGGCGGTCACCGGTGCGACGCAGCGGGGTTCGCTGCCGCAGTACCTCGGCATCATCCTGCTGGCCCTGGTGCTCGTGCTGGGCGGCGCGCTGCTGCGCGGCCCGTGGCCGGACCGGGTCGGCTCCCCGCACCATCCGTTGCAGGCCGTCGTCGGGGTGGTGCTCGGGGTCGCCGCGGTGCTCACCGTGCGGGCCCGGCGCCGGCTCACCGCGGTGATCCTGGCCGGCGTCACCGGTTACTGCACCGCCATGCTGTTCGTGCTGCACGGGGCACCCGACCTGGCGTTGGCCCAGTTCCTGGCGGAGACCGTCACCATTGTGATCTTCGTGTTGGTGCTGCGCCGGCTGCCGGCCCGGTTCTCGGTGCGGCCGCTGCGGCGCAGCCGGTGGAGCCGGCTCGCCGTCGGTGTGGCGGTCGGGGCCGTGGTCACCGCGACGGCCGTGGTCGCGACCGGGGCACGGCGGGCGCCACCGGTCTCGGCCGAGTTTCCCGGGCCGGCGCTCTCCTTCGGGTACGGCCGCAACGTCGTCAACGTCACCCTGGTGGACATCCGGGCCTGGGACACCATGGGCGAGATCGCCGTGCTGGTGGTGGCGGCGACCGGAGTGGCCAGCCTGATCTTCCAGCGTCGACGCGGTCCGGACCGGCCCCGGCGGGACGACCTGCCGCCGCCCGGAGCCGAGCGGGCCTGGCTGCGGGCCGGGCCGACGCTGCGGACCCGGCGCCGCTCGATCGTCTTCGAGGTGGTCGTCCGGCTGATCTTCCACACCATCGTGCTCTTCTCCATCTTCCTGCTCTTCTCCGGCCACAACGCCCCGGGCGGCGGCTTCGTCGGCGGCCTGGTGGCCGGGCTCGCGCTCGCGGTCCGCTATCTCGCCGGTGGCCGGCACGAACTCGACCAGGCGGCCCCGGTCGACGCCGGGCTGCTGCTCGGGGTCGGCCTCTTCGTGGCGGTCGGCACCGGCCTGCTGGCCATGTCCACGGGTGGGGAGGTGCTGCGCAGCAGTCTCCTGGAGCCGGAGCTGCCGCTCGTCGGCGAACTGCACCTGGTCACCTCGATCTTCTTCGACATCGGCGTCTACCTGGTCGTGGTCGGCCTGATGCTGGACATCCTGCGCAGCCTCGGCGCCGAGGTGGACCGGCAGATCGAGGTGGAGGACGAGCCGGGCACCGGGCTGCGTACGGACCGGCCGGCGGGACCGGCGCAGCAGGCGGCGGCGGGTGCGGGGTCGCCGGACGCTCCGGGCGGTACGGACGCCGGGGCGGCCGGTACGGACGGCCGGCGATGACCCCGAACCTGGTGCTGGCGCTGGTCGTCGGGGTGCTGTTCGGCAGCGGGGTGGTGCTGCTGCTGGAGCGCAGCCTCAGCCGGGTGCTGATCGGCGTCATCCTGCTGACCAACGCCACCAACCTGCTGCTCCTGCTCGGCGGCCGGCCCGGTGGGGCGCCCATCCTCGGGGTCACGCCGGGCGCGGAGATGAGCGACCCGCTGGCCCAGGCCATGGTGCTGACCGCCATCGTGATCACCCTGGGTCTGACCGCGTTCCTGCTGGCGATGGCGTACCGGAGCTGGCAGCTGACCGGGCACGACGAGGTACGCGACGACCCGGAGGACCGCCGGATCGTCCGCCGTGCGCAGCGGCACGAGCTCGCCGGCCCGGACGACAACGTCGGTGAGGGGCCGTGGCCACCGGCCGGTGGGGTGATGGGCACCGACCCGGAGCAGGTCGACCCGGAGCCGCCGCCCCGCCGGCTCGACGGCGAGGCGGGCAAGGCATGAACTACCTGGTACCGCTGCCGGTGGTCGTACCGTTGTTCGGCGCGGCGCTGACCCTGGTGCTGGGCCGCCGGCCGATCGCGCAGCGGGCGATCAGCGTCACCGCCCTGGTGATCACCCTGGTCGTCGCGGGCATGCTGCTCTGGCGCGCGCACTGGCACGGCCCGCTGGTGGTGCACGTCGGCGGCTGGCCCGCCCCGCTCGGCATCGTCCTGGTCGCCGACCAGTTGGCCACGCTGATGCTGGTGGTCTCGGCGGCGGTGACGCTCTGCGTGCTGCTCTACTCGATCGGCGAGGACCGGGCCGATCCCGGCGAGCACGCCCCGGTGGTGATCTACCACCCCACCTATCTGGTGATGACGGCCGGGGTGACCAACGCCTTCCTCGCCGGCGACCTGTTCAACCTCTTCGTCGGCTTCGAGGTGCTGCTGTCGGCCAGCTACGTGCTGCTCACCCTCGGCGGCACCGAGGAGCGCATCCGGGCCGGCACCACGTACGTCGTGGTCGGCCTGGTGTCGTCGCTGATCTTCCTCACCGCGATCGGCCTGGTGTACGCCTCCACCGGCACGCTGAACCTCGCCCAGTTGGTGGGCCGGCTCGACGCCCTCCCGGCCGACCTGCGGCTGGCGCTGCACGGCGTACTGCTGCTCGCCTTCGCCATCAAGGCGGCGGTCTTCCCGCTGGCGGCCTGGCTCCCGGACAGCTATCCGACCGCCCCGGCCCCGGTCACCGCGGTCTTCGCCGGCCTGCTGACCAAGATCGGCATCTACGCCATCATCCGGACCGAGACGCTGCTCTTTCCCGGCGGCCGTGCCGCCGATCTGCTGCTGGTGCTGGCCCTGCTCACCATGCTGGTCGGCATCCTGGGCGCGGTCGCGCAGTCCGACATCAAGCGGCTGCTGTCGTTCACCCTGGTCAGCCACATCGGATATCTGCTCTTCGGGGTGGCACTGACCTCGGGGCCCGGGCTGGCCGCCGCGATCTTCTACGTGGTGCACCACATCACCGTGCAGACCACCCTGTTCCTGGCGGCCGGGCTGGTCGAGCGGCGGGCCGGCAGCACCAACCTGGACCGGATCGGCGGGCTGGCCCGGACCGCTCCGTTGCTCGGGGTGCTGTTCCTGGTGCCGGCGCTGAACCTCTCCGGCATCCCGCCGTTCTCCGGGTTCCTCGGCAAGCTGGGGCTGATCCAGGCCGGGGTGTCGGCCGGCGGGGTGCTGCCCTGGCTGCTGGTGGTCGCCAGCACCCTGACCAGCCTGCTCACCCTCTACGCGACGACGAAGGTGTGGAGCCTGGCGTTCTGGCGTCCGCCCCGGCTGGTCGAGGCCGAGGCGTCGGCCCGGCTGCCCCGGCTGATGGTCGGCGCCACCACCGTACTGGTGCTGCTCGGGGTGGGGCTGACGGTGGCGGCCGGCCCGCTCTTCGGCGTCAGCGCCGAGGCCGCCGACGACCTGCGGCAACGCGTCCCGTACGTGCGGGCGGTCTTCCCCGGCGGCCCGCCGTGACCGGCGGCGCCCGGGCGGCCGCACCGGACCCGTCGCGCCGGGCCGTACCGGGCTGGCTGGTGCGCCGGGCCGTACCGGGCTGGCTGGCGCTGCGGCGCCGGCTGCCGGACCGGCGGCGCCGGCGGGCGCTGTGGCGCCGGTTCCCGGACCGGCGGCGCTGGCGGGATCATCTGATCACGGTCGGCTGGCTGGTCACGGTCTGGAGCCTGCTCTGGGGCGAGTTCACCGTCGGCAACCTGGTCGGCGGCGTGCTGGTGGCCGTGGTGATCCTGGTCTTCCTGCCACTGCCCCGGGTCACCTTCGGGGGCCGGCTCCGGCCGCTGGCGGTGGCCGGATTCGTCGGGCGGTTCGTCGTCGAACTCGTGGTCGCCAGCGTGCACGTCGGCTGGGTCGCGCTGCGCCCCGGGCAGCCCCGGAGCGCTATCGTCGCGGTCCGGCTGCGGGTGCGTACCGACCTCAACCTGGCACTGACCGCCGAGGTGCTGTCGCTGGTCCCCGGCACGCTGATCGTGGAGGCGGACCGGGAGACCGGGACGCTCTACGTGCACGTGCTGGACGTACGCGGCGCCGAGGACCTGGCCCGGAGCCGGGAACGCATCCTGGCCCTGGAGGCCCGCCTCGTCCGCGCCATCGGTTCCGAAACGGAACTGCGGCTGCTCTCGCCGACCACTGGAGACACCGAACCGGGAGGACCACCGTGACCGTTGCCCTCGTTGTCGTCGCCGTCCTGCTCTCGACCGCAGCGGCGCTGGCCCTGGTCCGCGTCGTACGCGGCCCGGCGCTGTTGGACCGGGTGGTCGCCGCCGAGGTGCTGATCTCGATCATGATCGGTGCGCTCGGCGTCGAGGCGGCCGTCACCCGGCACGCCACCACGCTGCCGATCCTGATCGTGCTCAGCACACTGGGCTTCGTCGGCTCGGTGGCCCTGGTGCGCTTCGCCGCCGGGGAGGAGGCGTGACCGGCGAGGTCGTGCTCGACGTGCTGGTCGGGGTCTTCCTGGTCGCCGGCGGGCTGCTGAGCCTGGTCGCCGGGATCGGGCTGGTCCGCTTCCCGGACGTGCTCAGCCGGATGCACGCGGCGACCAAACCGCAGGTGCTCGGCGTACTGCTGATCCTGTTGGCGCTGGCGGTGAGCCTGCGCAACGGCGCCGACCTGGCCACGCTGGCGCTGATCGGCGGATTCCAGCTCACCACCGCCCCGCTCGCGGCCCAGATGATCGGCCGGGCCGCGTACCGCACCGGGCGGGTCCACCGGGAGTCGCTGGACGTCGACGAACTGGCCGACCGCGACGACGCCGGCTCTGGCCCTGCCGGGTGAGCAATCCTGGCGGCCGAGCTGCCATCCGTACGTCCGGTCGGTGTCCGTCCTGCCTGGCGTGCACCTGCTCGGCCCGGGCGACGACGAAAAACCTGCCTCTATGCTGGGCCGATGGCGTCGGTCAGGCAGATCCAGGTCACCTTCGACTGTGCAGAACCTCAGCGGGTCGCTCGTTTCTGGTGCGAGGTGTTGGGGTACGTCGTACCGCCGCCACCGGAGGGGTTCGCTACCTGGGACGATTTCGATCGCACGCTGCCGCCTGAGCATCGGGGTGCAGCGTTCGCATGCCTTGATCCCACAGGTGTGGGCCCGCGACTGTTCTTCCAGCGCGTTCCCGAGGGGAAACCTGACGAACCAAGAACCGATTCGGGGTTCCCCGTGGCGACCGCCCCGGATTCGGCCGCTCATGCCGGGCGCCCTCGCGGTCGACGACGATGCGGCCAACGCGGCGCTCGACGACGCACAGGCAGCCTACGAGCGGGGCGACCACACCACAGCCGTGGCGGCAGTGAGGCTGGCCGCTCTACAGGACGACGACGACTACACGTGGTATGCCATTGAACATGCCGAGCAGTACGCGACCGAATGCGCCGGGTCGGGCAACCACGTTGCCGCCCTGCGGTACGTCGAAGCCATGCTGCGTTTTCCCGTCGAGCCCGACTGTCCCGAGCTGCGGCAAGCGGGCATTCTCGCCTACCAGGGGGAGATTGGCCGGGCCCGAGCCAGGTACCTACACCTGACCGACCACCCCAACTCCAACGTACGACTACTGGCCACCGGCCGCCTGCTCGCACTGCTCCAGGAGCAGGACAATCTCGCCGGCCCAGCGGACCGGGCCGGGGCCGCGAACGGCGGTACCGCGGCTTCCAACCCGGCTGCGCAGGCCCTGCTGGAGAGCCAGCTCGGCAAGATCCAGAGAAAGCGGGGCGACAGGGAGGGTGCGCTGCGGACCCTGCGGGCCGCCGCCGACAGTGGTGAGCAGTTCGCCCTATTCGGGTTCTCGAGTCGGGCCACCTACGACCTCGCCGGCACTTTCCGGGAGGAGGATCCCGATCGCGCCCGCGAACTTTACCCGCGGACACTTCGGATCCCTGTCGACGGTGAACCTGACACCGCCACTCCGGGCGCTGTCAGGATGTGTCTCGGCTCGCTGGCCAAGCGGAACCGCGACTGGCCAGAGGCGTCGCGCTGGTTCCAGCAGGTGATCGACTCCGGTGACCAGATCCAGACGGCTCTGGCGGCGGCGCACCTGGGCGAAATCGCGTACTGGCAGGAGGACCATGCCACTGCGGCGCGGTACTACGAACTCACGCTGGCCAGCAGAACCGAGAGCGCCGGTCTCGTGGGCGAGGCGGCGTACCGGCTCGGCGGAATACGGGCCGCCGAGGGCGACATCGATCGGGCGAGATCGCACCTGCTGCGGGCAGCCCGGTCCGGCCACAAAGGCTTCGCCGAACAGGCGGACCGGCTACTGCGCAGCCTCGCCCCCTCCGCCGGTGGTATTCAGTGAGGCCAGCCGGGAGGCTCAGTGAGCCATTTTCATCCTGCGTAGCGGTTGGCTTCGACGCGGTGCAAGACGAGGATGGCCTGCACGATCGC
This sequence comes from Plantactinospora sp. DSM 117369, assembly GCF_053764795.1. NCBI lineage: Bacteria > Bacillati > Actinomycetota > Actinomycetes > Micromonosporales > Micromonosporaceae > Plantactinospora > Plantactinospora sp. DSM 117369. Next base: position 2,137,744 of record NZ_CM132446.1, read on the forward strand.
GGTGGTGCGGAGTGGGCAGCAGCGCGGCTTGGCCAGAATCTTCCAGGTCTTGAGCGTGGCGATGGCTCGTTCGCCGCGGGCTCGGATCCTCGTGTGCGCCCGGTTGACCGCCTTCTGCCGGCGGGACAGCTTCGGCCGGAAGCGGCGCCGAGGCTCCCGGTCGGGGCATCGGATCTTGGTCGACTGCTGTCTTACCTGGAGCCTCGCCCTCGTCGATCTCCGGACTCGCTGCACCCGCCCTGAGCTGCAAGATTAGCCTGGAAAAGGCTCAATGATGAGGCGTTCAGTCGGAAAAGCGGGGTGGTGATGAGGCGACCAACACTGTTCCTCACTGTGGGACTCCCATGCACCGGAAAGACCACTGCTGCTCGGCGCATCGAGGTCGAGCAGAAAGCACTTCGTCTCACGAAGGACGAATGGGTAAAGGCTCTCTACGGGCATGAGAATCCGCCATCGGCTCAGGACGTGATCGAAGGACGGCTCATCCAGATCGGACTGCGCGCCCTCGAACTCGGCAACAACGTCGTGATCGACTACGGCCTCTGGAGTCGAGACGAGCGCTCCGCTCTACGGCAGGCAGCAGCAGACCTAGGCGCGACGGTGGAGATGCGCTACTTCGAACTCACCCCAGCCGAGCAGCGGAGACGACTTGATCAGCGCCAAGTCGAAGCGCCACACACCACTTGGCCCATGTCCGACGAGGAACTCGCCGAGTGGGCTGCCAACATCGACATCCCGACGCCAGGCGAACTCGACGGCAGTGAACCCATTGATGACCCACCGGATGGATTCGCGACATGGGACGAGTGGCGCAGACACCGCTGGCCGCCGTCGGTCTCCTGACGCCTGCTCCTTGCAGCGCTGCCACGACCTGCATATCAAGCAGAAGAGGATGCCGCTGGGCGATCTCACGAACCGTGGCGGCCAAAGTCACCCATGGTCGATCGGGGTGATGTCGTGGCAGGCCGGGAAAGGCCCGGTCGCCGGCCTAATGACCGAGGACTAATCATTGCCATGAGACTGTCCAGCTCTGAGTGGTCGTCGCGCAGCGGAACCCCGAACAGAAATTGCCGGCCGACAGGCTGATGCGGGACGTGTACGCGACGCAGACTGCGGACCGGGTCTGGACGCGCTCAGTCGGTGGGTTTCTGGAAGGCGGCACGGTAGGCGTGGGGGCTGGTACCGGCGATTCGTTTGAAACGGTCGCGGAAGGCGGTAGGTGAGCCGAATCCGACCTGGGCGGCGATGCGGTCGATCGGGTGGTCGGTGGCTTCGAGCAGGTACTGGGCTTGGCGGATGCGGATGCGTAGCAACCATTGCAGGGGCGTGGTTCCGGTTTGCTCGCGGAAGCGGCGGTTGAGCGTGCGGGTGCTCATGCCGGCGTGGGTGGCGATGTCGTCGAGGGTGAGGTCTTTGGCGGCGTTGTCCTGCATCCACCGCAGTACGGGTTCGAGGGTGGATCCCCGTGGGGTGGGTGGTTGGTCGTGAACGATGAACTGGGCTTGCCCGCCCTCGCGTTCTAGGGGCATGACGGACAGTCGGGCGGCGTCGGCGGCTACGGCGGAGCCGTGGTCGCGGCGGATCAGGTGCAGGCAAAGGTCCAGACCCGCCGCGGCGCCGGCCGAGGTGAGCAGTTGACCGTTGTCTACGTAGAGGACGTCGGGGTCGACATCGATGGCGGGGTAACGGTCGGCGAGCAGGCTGGTGGCGAGCCAGTGGGTGGTTGCGCGCAGCCCGTCCAGCAGTCCGGTGGCGGCGAGGATGAAAGCGCCGGCGCAGATGGAGGCGATTCGGGTGCCGTTGGCGGCGGCCTGTCGCAGGGCGTCGAGGACCTCGTCGGGGACCGGGGCGGTGGGGTCGGCGCAGCCGGGGAGGATGATCGTGTCCGCGTCGGTGAGGGCGTCCAGGCCCCATGGCGGCTGCAGCGTGAACGCTCCGGCGTCGACGGCAGGGGTGGCGCCGCAGACCCGGACGCGGTAGGCGGGGCGGCCGTCGGGCAGCCGGGTACGGGTGAACACCTCAATCGGAGTGGACAGGTCGAACGGTATGGCCCTATCCAGGGCGAGCACGGCCACGGTGTGCATGGCGACAAAGTACGTCACCGCCTCATTACCGCCAAGGCGCTGTTCGCCGATATCCGCTGGTAATCGCCGGTGGCGAGAATCCGTTGGAGCGTGGCAATCCAGCCGCTTCCCGTGACCGCACCGGGTGACTAGCGTCGGCCTCACGCCAGAGAGGGAGGACTGATCGGTTTGCTCGCGCAGTTCGTGTTGTTCGACGGGTTCGATCCGCTAGACGTCATCGCACCGTACGAGGTCCTGGCAGCGGGTGGTGCGATCACGGGCGGGATGTTGGAGGTGGAGCTCGTCTCGGCCGAAGGACCGCGTCAGGTACCCAGTGGGATGGGCCTGCTGTCGTTGGAGGCGACCGCCCGGTTCGAGCCAAAGCGCGCGGACCTGGTCGTCGTTCCTGGCGCGGCCGGGAGCCTGCCCGAAGGCGAGGACGACGTGCGGGAGGACAGCATCCCCGTCATCCTCGCCCGCACCCTCGATACGCCGCTGCCCGGCCTGCTCAAGCAGGCCCTCGACCGTCCCGGCCTGACCGTGGCCACGGTGTGTGGGGGATCGATGGTGTTGGCGATGGCCGGCCTGATCAGCGGCCGTCCCGCGACCACCAACCACCTTGGACTGGACGCCCTGGCCGCCACCGGCGCCGCCGTGGTCGACGCCCGGGTGGTCGACGACGGGGATCTGGTCACGGCATCCAGCGTGACCTCCGGGCTTGACCTGGGCCTGTATCTGCTGGAGCGGGAACTTGGCCCACGCGTTGCCCGCGCCGCTGAGCGGTTGTTCGGCCACGAACGTCGCGGCACCGTCTGGCGCAACACCGGACCCGCGCCCATGGTCACTGGCTGAGGCAGGGCCGATGACAAAGTTCCTGCTCTCGGTCCATGTGCTTGCCGCCATCATCGCGATCGGGCCGGTGACGGTCGCCGCCAGCATGTTCCCAGCCGCGGCGCGCCGCGCCCTGGCCGAATCCGGCACGGACCGGGATCTGGCCGTGCTGCGCTCCCTGCATCGGATCTGCCGGGTCTACGCGGCGGTCGGGATCGTGGTGCCGGTATTCGGGCTCGCCACCGCCAGCAGCCTCGGCGTGCTCGGCGACGCATGGCTGATCACCTCGATCGTGTTGACGATAGCCGCCGCGGGCGTGCTCGTGCTGCTTGTCCTTCCACGCCAGGCGCGCATCCTCACCCAGGCGCCGGCGAGCTCAGGGGTCGATGAGCGCGGGCCGGCGCGGCTGGCCATGTACACCGGCATGTTCAATGTGCTGTGGGCCGTGGTCACCGTGCTGATGATCGTCCGCCCCGGCTCCACCACCGGAGTGTGAGGCGTGAACCGGTTGCAGGCGCTGCGGATCGCGGCCGGCGCGGAGCTCACGACCCTGGCCATCCTGCTGACCAACCTGGTCACCGTGCACTCGCCACAGGTGTCCTCTTTGGTCGGACCGATCCACGGGTGCGCCTACCTGTTCGTCATCATCCTCACCGTCCGCCAGAGCCGGGCCACTCGCACCCGCGTGGCGGCCGTGGTCCCCGGCATCGGCGGCCTGCTCGTCCTGCGGCAACTCGCCCACACACGGCAGGGCTGAGGGGTGCGCGGTCTCGTTGTCGGCGCGAACGGGCGCCTCGGCCGATGCGTCGTGACCCGGGCACTTGTCGAGGGGCACGAGGTCACCGCCTTCGTACGTAACCGCGGTGGCCTGCCCGAGCACCCCGCCCTCACCGTGGAGATCGGCGCGGTCGCCGACCAGGCGGACCGGGTTCGCGACGTGGTCGCCGGCCACGACGCGGTCCTGTCCGCGCTGGGCAACCCCTTGTGGCTCACCGGAAGGCGCGGCCCGGCGATCCTCGCGGCGGCCATGACCAACCTGGTCGCCGCCATGCACGCCGCGGGCGTGCCCCGCATTATGGTACCGCTGGCCTGGGGCACCGGGCAGAGCCGGACCGCCGCTTCACCACTGGTCCGCACCGTCGCCGCCACCCTGATCCGCCGCGACTACCGCGACTTCGACGCCGCTGAGCAGATCCTCACCGCCTCCGGTCTGTCGTGGACGATCGTCTACTTCGGCGCGCTGACCGACCGCGAGGACACCACGCGGTGGCGGGCGTCGACCCAGGTCCGCACCCCGCGTCCACTGGCCATCGCCCGAGATGACCTCGCCCGGTTCCTGGTCGGCGCGGCCGAGCGGGACACCTTCGTATGCCGTCGCGTCGTACTCAACGGGGACCGGCCATGAACGGCAAGATCGTCGTGATCACCGGGGCCAGTTCCGGACTCGGCGCCGCAGCCGCCCGCGAACTGCACCGACTCGGCGCCCGCGTCGTGCCCGTCGGCCGCTCGCCGGATCGGACCGCCGCGCTGGCCGCCGAGCTCGGCGTCACCGGCCACACCGTCGACTTCACCCGGCTCGACAGCGTCCACCTCCTCGCCCGTAGGCTGCTCAGCGACCACCCCCACATCGACGTGCTTGCCGCGAATGCCGGCGGCATCCCCGCCACCCGGCGGCTCACCGTCGACAGCATCGAACCCATCCTCCAGGCCAACGCCATCGGCCCCTGGCTTCTGACCCGGCTGCTCAACCCGGCACTGGACGGTGCCCGGGTCATCGCCACATCCTCCCGCTCCCACACCAGCGCGACGCTGCCCACCGCACAGCTCGACCAGATCGCCACCAGCACCGGCGGCCTCGGCCCCCACCGGACCTACGCCCGAGCCAAGCTCGTCGCCGGCATCCTGCTCCGAGAGCTCGGCCGCCGGTACCCGCACCTCACCGTCGCCGACTTCCACCCCGGCATCATCGCCTCGGACTTCGGCCGCTACCTCGGCCCACTCGGCACCGTTCTCAAGGTCGCCGCCACTCCCGTGCTCGACTCACCGGCGACGGCCGCACACCGCCTGATCCATCTGGTACAGACCACCGACGACATCGACGGCACCTACTTCGTGCGCAACCGACCCGCGCCTGGATCGCCGCTGCTCAACGACCACGACCTCGGCGGCCGGGTGTGGAAGCTCGCCGAACAACTGACCACGGCATAGCGCGACACCGAAATTCTGTGGATTATTCTTTGCTGTCTGACGTCGATGATCGGTAGCAGGTTGCTGTTGGTGGGAGCCCGATCCGCGCACACGGTGCGGTACGCGTGCGACTACTGCCTGCCGATGGCGACAACGAGTCGTGCCTCGTCATGCAGGACATCGAGGGCAATGAGTTCTGTCTCGACTGAGTGGCCCTGAGTCAGACTCCGGCCCGGCGCTGGTTCCCCGGTGACGGCATCGGGGTCGCCTGGTGCCGGGCGGCCGCCGGAGCGAGGGTACCGCCGTGACGCCGCGTCGTGTCATCCTGACCGGATGCGAGTCGTCTCGATGCACACGTACCCGGTGAAGGGGTGCCGCCGGATGGACCGCGACACGGCGCGGGTCGAGCCGTGGGGCCTGGACGGCGACCGGCGCTGGCTGATCGTGGACGAACACGGGCTCGGCCTGACCCAGCGCCAGCACCGGGAACTGGTGACGATGCGGGCGGTGTCCCGGCCGGGTGGGCTGACCCTGGACGCGCCGGGGCTGGACCCGCTCGATCTGGCCGAACCGACCGACGGCGAGGCGATCCAGGTCCGGGTGTACCGGGGGCGGCCGCCCGCACCCGTACGCGCCGCCGGCCCCGAGGCGGACGACTGGCTCAACCGGCTGTTGGGGCGCCCCGCCCGGCTGGTCTGGCTCGGCGATCCCACCGGCAACCTCGTTCCCTGGACGGTCCCGGCCGGCTCCAGCGCCGAGCTGAGCTTCGCCGACGGCACTCCGCTGCTGCTGGCCAACACCGCGTCGCTGGACGCGTTCAACGAATGGCTGCTGGAGTCGGGCAGCACCGAGGGGCCGCTGCCGATGATCCAGTTCCGCCCCAACCTGGTGATCAGCGGTGCCGCGCCGTGGGCCGAGGACGAGTGGGTCGGCCGGCGGATCAGGATCGGCGGGGCCATGTTTCACGGCGCCGCCGAGTGTGGCCGCTGTCTGATCGCGACGATCGACCAGGAGACCGGACAGCGGGGGCGGGAGCCGCTATGGATGCTCGCCGCACGGCGGAACATCGGCAAGAAGCTCCTCTTCGGTCTCCAGATGACGGTGCGGGCCGAACCGGGCGGGCCTGCCCACGAAAGTCGTACGGTCAGCGTCGGTGACGCCGTGGAGGTGCTGGACTGACGGTGAGCATGGCGGGGGCGGTCGTGGTCGGATCGGGCAACCCGTCCTGGTGGCGGTGGGAGCCTTCGGCGCTGTCGACGGCCATCCCACGGCATGCGGATCTTGTCCACCCGGCCGCTGGCGGTAACGGGTTCCGGCAGCCAGGTGGTCAGGAGTCGGCGGGGAAGGCCATCGTGCCGGTCAGCCCGACGGTGCCGGGCAGCCGGCTGTCCTGGCGCAGGAACTGCACCACGACCGGGACCGGCGAGCGGACGACGCAGCCGAACCGCCGGCTCAGCACGATCGCCTCGGGGTCGACCAGGTCGTTGAGGCGGATGTGCCGGATCCGGCGGGCGTCCACCCTGACCGGGTACGGGCCGACCGGTTCCCGGTCCTCGTAGTAGACGGTGATCTCCAGCTCGGCCGGCTCGTCACCGGTGTTCAGCACGGACAACTGGTCGAAGCTGGTGAACTCCGGTTCCTCACCGTTGCTGGGAAAGGGGATCCGGCCGCCGGGGACCACCCAGACCCGCCCGCCGAGCCCGGCCATCAGCCGTCCCTCAGCAGCCGGGCGAGGTCGGGGGTCAGGAACACCTCGTCCGGGTCGAGCCGGCGGCGGAGATCCTGGAACCTGTCCCACTGTGGATAGACGCCGCGCAGCTCCCGGGCGGTCAGCGAGTGCTTCTTGCCCCAGTGCGGGCGCCCGTCGTGCTGCCGGAACACCGCCTCGACGTCGGCGAAGTACTCCCGATGGGGCAGGGAGTTGTTCTGCAGGCAGGCGATCGTCGTGGTGGCCCGGCCATACGCCGGGCTGAGCCAGATGTCGTCCGGGGCGCAGGTGCGTACCAGGACCCGCCAGGCCACCCCGACGCGGTGCCGGTCCAGGATCCGGCGCCGGATCTCGGTGAAGCAGGCGTGGAAGGCCTCCGACGGAATGGCGTACTCGATCTCCTCGAACCGCAGCTCCCGGTGCCGGGGGATGGTGCGGTGGCTCGGGCCGGACTCGCAGGTCCGGGGCTCGCCGGCCGGGGTGAGCTCCGGTTCCTCGCCGCGCCGGTTCAGGGTGCGGATCTGGGTGGTGTCGGTACGCGGGTACCAGTAGAAGTCCATGTTGCGGTTCTGCCGCTGCAACTGGTGCAGGTGGTCGAGGGTCCAGGCGATCGACGAGCACCAACTGCGCCGCCGCAGGTGGTAGGTGGGGCTGAGCCGCAGCGTCAGCGTGGTCACCACGCCGAGCACGCCGAGGGAGAGTCGCGCCGCCGGCAGGAGGTCGCTGTTCTGCTGCCCGGAGATCTCCAGCACCTCACCGGTGCCGGTCACCAGCCGGACTCCGGCCACCTGGGTGGAGAGGTTGCCGAAACCCAGGCCGGTGCCGTGCGTACCGGTGGCGGTGGCACCGGCGATGGACTGCACGTCGACGTCACCGAGGTTGTCCATGGCGAGCCCGGCCTCGTAGAGCGCCTCGCCCAGTTCACCGAGTGGCACCCCGGCACCGACCGTGGCCAGCTGCGGATCGTCGTGCCGGCACATGGTCCGGGGCAGTCCGGCCAGGCTGACGAGTACGTCGTCGGTCCGGACCAGCGGACTGGACGAGTGGCCGGAGCCGACCGGCCGGAGCGTGGTCGAGGTCTGCCGGGCCCGTTCGACGAGTGCCCGGACGGCGTCCTCGTTCTCCGGCGTGGCGTACTCCCGTGGGGTGAACCGGAGGCTCCCCGACCAGTTGCGCCACTCCCGTCCCAATGCGGCCTCCCTTCCCGGCTGCCCGGCCGGCAACCGCACGGTGAGGTAGCGGTGAGGTACCAGACCGGGCGGGGTGGATCGGGACACGCGTCTCTACCCGGTGGGCGGTCGGAAAAACGGCTGGTCGGGGCCGGTGGTGGTTGTCCGGGCAGTGGCCTCCGGGGCTCGGTAGGATGGTCTGGTGATCGACTCAACTGTCCAGGAGGGCAGCTGTAGCCAGCCGGGTCGGACCCGGCATCTCCCACACCAGCCGCGACGACGGGGAGCGCTGAGCACCCCGTGTTGATCGCGCTCGGTCTCGTCCTGATCATCCTGCTTACCGTGGCGACGGGATATTTCGTCGCCCAGGAATTCGGTTACGTCGCCGTAGACCGGGGCAAACTGCGCCAGCTCGCCGAGGACGGCGACGTCGCGGCGCAACGCGCCCTCACGGTGACCGGACGGCTCTCCTTCATGCTCTCCGGAGCCCAACTCGGGATCACCGTCACCGCTCTGCTCGTCGGTTACGTCGCCGAGCCGTACCTCGGCGACGGCCTGGCCGACCTGCTCGGCGTGGCGGGCGTCTCGGCCGCGGTCAGCACGCCGGTCGCGGTCGTGCTGGCCCTGGTGATCGCCACCGTCGTGCAGATGGTCTTCGGCGAACTCGCTCCGAAGAACCTCGCCATCGTCCGGGCGGAGGCGCTGGCCCGGGCCCTGAGCCGCTCCACGCTGATCTACCTGGCCGTCGCCGGGCCGCTGATCCGGCTCTTCGACGCCGCCGCCACCCGGCTGCTGCGCCGGATCGGCATCGAACCGGTCGAGGAGTTGCCCAGCGGGGCGACGCCGGAGGACCTGGAACAGATCATCGCCGAGTCGCGCGAGGAGGGGCACCTCGACGCCGAGATGTCCACTCTGCTCGACCGGGGACTCGACTTCCGGCAGCTCACCGCCGCCGAGGCGATGGTGCCCCGGGTCGACGTGCACACCGTACGGGCCGACGAGCCGCTCAGCCGGCTGGTCGAGCTGCTCGACACCGGGCACTCGCGCTTCCCGGTCCGCGGCGCCGAGGGGGTGGACGACGTCGTCGGGGTGGTCGGCATCGCCGACGTACTCGGGGTGCCGCCGGCGCGCCGCGCGACCACCCCGGTCGAGGCGGTCGCCGTACCCCCGTTGCTGGTTCCGGCGACGCTGCCGCTGCCGACGGTGCTGGACCGGCTCCGGGCCGGGCACCGCCAGCTCGCCTGCGTGGTGGACGAGTACGGCGGCTTCGCCGGAGTGATCACGCTGGAGGACATCGCCGAGGAGCTGGTCGGCCCGATCCGGGACGAGGACGACCCGCCCGAGCGGGCCCCGGTCCGGCAGGCCGACGGATCCTGGGTGGTGCCGGCCCGCTGGCGGATCGACGAGGTCGCCGACAGCACCGGGATCACCCTGCCCGAGGCACCCGAATACGACACCCTCTCCGGGCTGGTGATGCGGGAGCTGGGCCGGATACCCGAGGTCGGTGACCGGCTGGAGATCAAGCTCTCCGCCGACGGCGAGCCGGACCAGGAGGCGACGCTGCCCCGGGCCCACGTCGAGGTGCTGGCGGTGGACCGGCACGTCGCCGACTCGGTCCGGCTCCGGGTGCTGGTGCCGCAGGGCGGGACGGAGCGCACCCCGTGAGTACGACGTGGGCGTTGCTGATCTCCCTGTTGCTGCTCGCGCTGAACGGCTTCTTCGTGGCCGCCGAGTTCGCCCTGCTGGCCTCGAAGCGCTACCGGCTGGAGCAGGCCGCCGCCTCCGGTGGCCGGGCCGCCCGGGCCGCGCTGGACGGGGTACGCGAGCTGACCCTGATGCTGGCCGGTGCCCAGCTCGGCATCACCGTCTGCACGCTGGGGCTGGGTGCCCTCGCCGAACCGGCGATCGAGCACCTGTTCAGCCCGCTGCTGCACGCGGTCGGCCTGCCCGACACGGCGAGCCACGCGATCGCGCTGGTCTTCGCGCTCGCCCTGGTCACCTTCCTGCACCTGGTGGTCGGCGAGATGGCCCCGAAGTCGTGGGCGATCACCGACCCGGAGCGCTCCGCCCTGCTGCTCGCGCTGCCGTTCCGGGCGTTCGCCCGGGTGGCCCGGCCGGTGCTCTCCGCACTGAACGGGCTCGCCAACGTGACACTGCGGCTGGCCCGGGTACGCCCGGAGGAGCAGTTGGCGGTGGCGCACGGGCCGGAGGAGCTGCGCATGCTGCTCCAGCAGTCGCGCGAGCACGGCCTGCTCGCCGCCGACCAGCACGAGATGCTGACCAGCATGCTCGAACTCCAGGGCACCACCGTCGCCCAGGTGATGGAGCCGGTCGAGACGATCGTCTCGGTACGCCCCGACGACTCCGCGGAGCGGATCGAGGAGGTGTGCCGGTCCAGCGGCCGGTCCCGGCTGGCCGTCTTCGAGGCGCCGGGTGAGGTGGCCGGGCTGGTGCACGTCCGGGAGGCGGTCCGGGCCACCACCGCCGGACGACCGGCGACGGCCCGGGAGCTGATGACCGTGCCGTTCACCCTGGACGCGACCGCGACGGTCACCGAGGCGGTGGCCGCGATGCGGGCCGAACAGGTGCAGTTGGCGCTGGTCAGCAACGGTGCGGGTGTCAGCCGGCCGATCGGCTTCGTCGCCCTGGAGGACCTGCTGGAAGAGGTCATCGGGGAATTCGACGACGAGACCGACCCGATCCCACGGGGCCGCCGGCTGCGCTGAGCGTCCGCCGTTCCCGCCCCGGCGGCTCGCTCCGGGGTGGGGGCGGTGCGGCGGAGCGGCCGGCTGGGGCCCGGCCGGGCGCGGACGGGAGGGGCGACGGTGGGCTTCGGGGGACTCCTGCCGGGTGCGGGTCTGACCGTGCGGACCGTGCTGACCAATCCGAGTACCCGGCCCGGGCTGTCGCTGCCCGGCCGGGTCACCCTCACCGCCGGCCGGTCGCCGGTGACGGTCGACCGGGTGACCCTCGGGCTGGTCACCCGGGTCGAGCCGGCCGGCGGCGAGCTGGAGTACCAGCCGGTGGAGTTCCACCGGGTGGCCGCCGCCGGGGCGTTCGTGCTGGCTCCGGAGGAGCGCCGGGTCCTCGACTTCGGCGTGCCGGTGCCGTGGGAGACGCCGGTGACGGTGGTCAACGGGCACTGCCTGCTCAACCTGCGGATGGGGCTGCGGGCCGAGGTCGCGGTCAGCGCGCTGCTCGACCGGGGCGACCTGCGCCCGGTGTACGTGCACCCGCTCCCCGCCCAGGCCGGCGTGCTCGCCGCCCTGAGCGAGCTGGGCTTCGAGCTGCGGCAGGTCGGACTGCTCGCCGAGCGGCTGCCGGGGATCGACCAGAGGTTGCCGTTCCACCAGAAGATCGCGTACTGGGCGGCACCGCTGTACGGCGGCCCGTTCAGCGAACTGGAGGTCTCGTTCTTCACCGACCCGTACCGGGTGGAGGTGCTCTTCGCGCTGGACCGCCGGGTCGCGCTGGCCGGTGCCGGACACGTCAGCTTCAGCCGGTTCCGCGTGGACCACCGGGGCGCGGCGGAACTCGACTGGATCACCGTGGTGGACAGTTGGCTCCGGTACGCCGTACAGCGGCACTCGGCCACCGCCGCCGGCTACCAGGTCCGCACGGAACGCCGTCCGTCGCCGCCGCCCCGCCCGACCGACCCCGACCAGTCGCACCCCGGCCCGTCCGGCACCGACACCCGGGACAGCGAGCCGCCGGGCCGGGAGCCCAGTGGTGCCGCACCGGCCGCCGGCCACGATCCGGACCGCGGGCTACGCCCGATCGGCGGCGGTGAGGGCGGGATCGGCGGTGGCGCGGGCGGTGGCGGCGGTGGCGGAACGTGAGGGTTTCGGCTGGCTCCGGTGGATCCGGGGCGGTCAGCCGGTGCTGGCGGTGGCGAGCTTGATGCCGAAGCCGAGGAAGAGCGCGCCGATTCCGGTGCTCACCCCGGCGGCCAGCCGCTGGCGGCGGCGGAACTGCGCGGCCAGGAAGGCGCCGGTGAAGATCAGCACGGTCAGGTAGAGCGCGCTGGTGACCTGGGCGATCGCGCCGAGCAGCAGGAACGACAGCGCCGGGTAGGGATAGGCCGGGTCGACGAACTGGATGAAGAAGGAGATGAAGAAGAGGATCGCCTTCGGGTTCAGCAGGCTGATCACCGCCGCCCGCCGGAACGGCCGGTCGGCCGCCGCCGGCCGGGTGTCGACCAGCGGCGCCACCGCCGGGTCGTTCCGGGTACGCCAGCGCCGCCACGCCCCGCGCAGCATCATCAGCCCGACATAGCCGAGGTAGGCCGCGCCGGCGTACTTGATCACCATGAAGATCGGCGGGTACGCCTTGAGTACCGAGGCCACCCCGGCGGCGGAGAGCGCCATCAGCACCGCGTCGCCGAGGAAGACCCCGGCGGCGGCCCGGTAGCCGGCGCGTACCCCGGTCTTCGCGGCGGTGGTGAGCACGTAGAGCGAGTTCGGCCCGGGCAGCAGGATGATGGCCACCGTGCCGAGCACGTACGTCCAGATGTCGGTGATCCCCAGCACGCCGGTCATCATCGCCCCACCGGGACCCCCGGGCGAAGCAATTCCCGGAGCCTGACCTGTGCTTTCGGCCACTCGTCGGCGAGCATCGCGTACTGCACGGTGTCCCGCCACGAGCCGTCCGGCCGCCGCCGGTGCCGCCGGAGCACCGCCTCCCGGGTGGCGCCGAGCCGCTCGATGGCGCGCTGCGACCGCTCGTTGCGGATGTCGGTGTGCCAGACCACCCGCTCCGCGCCCAACTCCTCGAAGGCCCTCGTCAACAGCAGCAGCTTCGCCTCGGTGTTCACCCCGGTACGCCACCAGCGCCGGCCCAGCCAGGTGTGTCCGATCGCCACCGACCGGTGCCTGGGATCGATCTCGTAGTAGGAGGTGGTGCCGACCACCGCGCCGGTGACGGCGTCGAGCTGCGCCCACGGCACCCGCTCGCCCCGCCAGTGCGCGTCGAGCGCGGTGCGGACGATCTCGGCCATCCCGGCCGGGTCCTGCGGCTGCACGGCGCTCAGATGGGGCCAGACCTCCGGGTCGCGGGTCGCCGCGTACAGGGCGTCGACGTGCGACTCGGCCAGCGGGGCGAGCCGGACGTGCGCGCCGGCCATCGGCGCCGGGGTGTGCCAGGGGGAGCGGTCGGCCCGCAGGTACGCCGGCAGCGGGGCGGTCACCCCGGCGTCCGGCTCGGGCCGCCCGGCGACGGTACGCAGCGGCAGCACTCCGGCCCAGTGCGGCAGGCCGTGGTCGGCGGGCTCCTCGCGTACGCCTCCGGTGCGGGTGCGGACCGAGACCTCGCGCAACGGCAGGGCCAGCAGGGCGGTCTCGGCCAGCTCCCGGCGACTCGGCGGCCGGCTGTCGGCGCTGCGGCCCTGGCCGACCTTCTCGACCAGCGCGGCCAGCACCCTCCGCCGCTCCGTCTCGTCGGCGACCAGATGCGCGGTGCCGTGCGCGACCAGCGAGCGGTAGTTGGCGCTGTGGTGGAACTGGGACCGGGCGTAGACCAGCCCGTCCAACTGGGTCACCGCGACGCAGACCGGCAGCCCGGCGCCGGACCGGGCGGCCAGCAGCGGCCGGCTGCCGGTCGAGCCGTGCAGGTAGAGCGTCTCGCCGATCCGGACGTGCAGGGTGGGCAGGATCCGGGGCTCACCGTCCACGGTGAACCCGAGGTGGCAGTGGTACGCCTCGTCGAGCAGGTCGTGCGCGGCGGAGCGCTGGTAGGTCATCTTCGACCGGTCGCGGGTGGCGGTGCTCCGTCGGGTCTGCGGGTAGGTCTCCGGTGCGCCGTCCGGATGCGTCTGCGTCGGGGTCTGCTCGGCCATCTCGCGTCCGCCCTTTTGTGATAGTACAATCTTCAAACTGTGACAGCACATTATCAGGTCGCCGGTACGACGGCAGCCGAGATATCGGCCAGTGTGGAGGCGGGCGTCCGGACCGGGGAGTTGCCGGCCGGTGCCGCGCTGCCCGCCGTCCGGGCCCTGGCGCAGCGGCTCGGGGTCAGCCCGGCGACGGTCGCCAAGGCGTACCAGGGACTGCGGCAACGCGGGGTGGTGGAGACCGCCGGCCGCAACGGCACCCGGGTCCGCCCGAAGCCACCGGTCACCGGCCGCCGGGCCGCACTGCGGCTGCCCGCGCCGCCCGGTGCGCTCGACCTCTCGGTCGGCGAGCCCGACCCCGGGCTGCTCCCGCCAATCGGCCCGCACCTGGCCGCGCTGGCCGAGACCGCCGGTGCCTCGGTCAACTACCGGGGCGGCGGCGTCCTCCCGGAACTCGTCGAGGCGGCCCGGGAGCGGCTGACCGCCGACGGGGTGCCGGCCGAGGCGGTGACGGTGACCGGCGGCGCGTCGGACGGCATCGAACGGCTACTGGTCAGCAACCTGAGCCCGGGCGACGCGGTCGCGATCGAGGATCCCGGCTGGGCCAACACCATCGACCTGGTCGCCACGCTCGGGCTGCGCGCGGTGCCGATGCCGGTCGACGACGCCGGGCCCACCCCGGCCGGGCTGCGCGCCGCGCTGGCCGCCGGCGCCCGGGCGGTGCTGGTGACCAGCCGGGCACAGAACCCGACCGGGGCGGTGGTGACCGCCGACCGGGCGGTGGCGCTGCGGGCGGTGCTGGCCGACCGCCCCGACGTCCTGCTGGTCGAGGACGACCACGCCGCCGAGCTCTCAGTCGAGCCGCTGCACAGCCTGGCCGGCGCCACCCGGAACTGGGCCTTCGTCCGCTCGGCCAGCAAGCCGTACGGGCCGGATCTGCGGCTGGCCGTGCTCGCGGGGGACGAGGTGACCGTGGCCCGGGTAGCCGGCCGGCTGCGGGTTTGCTCCGGCTGGGTCTCCACCCTGCTGCAACGGCTCACCCTCGCGCTGTGGCGGGATCCGGCGGTCACCGAGCGGATCGCACTGGCCCGGGTGAGCTACGCCGAGCGGGTCGCCGCGCTGCGCGGCGCACTCGCCGAGCGCGGGCTGGCCGGACAGGGCCGTACCGGGATCAACGTCTGGTTGCCGGTGCCCGACGAGACCCGGGCGGTCGCGGTGCTCCGCGACGCCGGCTACGTGGTGGCCCCCGGCGCACTGTTCCGGTTGGCCAGCGGGCCGGGAATCCGGATCACGGTCAGCCCGCTCGCCGAGGCCGACATCGCGCCGCTGGCCGACGCGGTGGCCCGGGCCGCCGCGCCCGCCACGCCGGCCACCCTGAGTGCGTGATCCGGGGGGTACGGGGTAGAACATGCGCTATGCCTGAGACGGAGACCGCTCCCGGAGCGCAGGAGTTCATCCCACCCGGCGCCGACAGCCTGGCCGAGCTGCGCGACGCGGCCGGCGGCTGCCGGGGCTGCGAGCTGTACCGGGACGCCACCCAGACTGTCTTCGGCCGGGGCGACGAGCACGCCCGGGTCGTCTTCGTCGGGGAGCAGCCCGGCGACATGGAGGACCAGAAGGGGCTGCCGTTCGTCGGGCCGGCCGGGCACCTGCTGCGGCGTGCCGTGGACGAGGCCGGCATCGACCCGGCGCAGCTCTACATCACCAACGCGGTCAAGCACTTCCGGTTCGAGATGCGCGGCAAGCGCCGGCTGCACAAGACCCCGGACCGGGTGCACATCGTCGCCTGCCGGCCCTGGCTGGTCGCCGAGTTCGCCCGGCTGCACCCCGAGGTCGTGGTGGTACTCGGCGCGACGGCGGCCAAGGCGCTGCTCGGCCCCTCGTTCCGGGTCACCCAGTCCCGGGGCGTACTGCTGCCCTGGCCGGAGTCGGCGCAGCGGCCGCAGGACTTCGCCAAGGTGCCGGTCGGGCCGACCGGGGAACGCGAGTCGGTCGCGCCGACCCGGCTGGTCGCCACCATCCACCCCTCCGCGGTGCTCCGCGCCGACGACCGGGACGCCGCGTACGCCGGCCTGGTCGCCGACCTGAAAGTGGTGGCTGGAGCGCTGGGCTGAGCCTGGGCGACCGGTGGTGCCGACCCGGGCAGGGCCGGCACCACCGGCGGCGTCAGAGCCGCTGCAATTGGGTGACCACCATCGCGACGGCGAAGAAGCCGTAGAAGCCGATCGCCGCCAGCATGCCGCCGAGCCGCCAGCCGCGCAGCCGGACAGCCGCCGGCAGGTCACGGATGTTGAGGCGGACCAGCAGGATCGAGTAGAGCAGGGTGACCACCGAGGCCGCGCAGGTGGAGATGATCAGCAGGCCGAGCGGTTGGCTGAAGCCGGCGAGCAGGATGATCGAGCCGAGCACGATCTCGGCCCAGACCACCGCGAGATAGAGCCGGGCCTCGGTCCACCGGGTGGAGGTGGTGAGGTAGTTGCGCCGGAGGAAGTCGCTGGCCACCCGGCCGATCACGTCCAGCAGCCCCATCGCGGCGGCCCAGAGCGAGACCACGGCGATCGCGAAGAACAGCGGCTTGACCCAGGTGCCGACCTCGGACGCCAGGATCTCGCCCTCGATCCGCAGGAACGACGGGTCGTTCTTCAGGTCGTCCCGGCCGAAGAGGGTCTGGTAGGCGAGCAGGCACATGATCGTGATGGTCACGAAGCAGACCAGCGCGAAGGTGAAGAAGTGCTCGATGTTGGCCCGCTTCCACCAGGTCGCCCAGCGGGCCAGACTCCTCTCGTCCTGCGGGAAGGAGTACCGGTCCGAGCCGGAAGCCTCCTCCCGGCCGGTGATCGGCGAGATGAGCCGGGGTACGTGCGCGCCCATCCCGTACCGCTTGTCGCGGATCCAGTTGCTCAGCACCAGGTTGTGCACCCCGCCGGCCCCGGCGGCGCCGATCGCGCTGAGCAGCATGGTGAAGGTGATCCCGGCCGGGATCTGTCCGAACCCGACGACGGTCTCCCGCGCCCCCTCGCCCCAGGTGCTCAGCGAGATCACGAAGACCACCACCACGGCCAGGAAGAAGAGCGTGAGCGCGACCTTGACCACCTCGACCCGCTCGACGGTCCGGTAGATCACCTTGGAGACCGAGAGCAGTACGCCGATGGCGACGAGCACACCCACGGTGATCCAGACCGCGTCGCCGCCGCCGACCAGATAGGTGAAGACGGCGGAGCCGCTGGTGGCCCAGCCGGGCCAGACGTACTGGAAGGCTCCGGCGAGGCAGATGAGGATGCCCCAGCCCTTCCACCAGCGGGAGAACCCGGCGACGACGGTCTGGCCGCTGGCCAGGGTGTAACGCTCGATCTCCATGTTGATGACGAACTGGACGGCGAGGGTGGCGATCGCCAGCCAGAGCAGGCCGAGCCCGCCGAGCGCGGTGAGGTACGGCCAGAGGATGAGTTCCCCGGCGGCCATCCCGATGCCGACCGCCACCACGCCGGGGCCGACCATCCGGCGCAGGGGCATCGGTTCGGGCAGCTCTCGGGTGACGGGGTCGTCAGGGGGTGCGGCGCTGTCGGGGGTGGTCGCCGGTCGGCTCATCGGATACTCCGGGGGGGGTTGGGGGTGGGGGTGTGGACCGTCCCGGTCGGACGGCCGGTGGTGCGGAGGCGCCGTGCGGAGGTGACCGCGCGGCATCGGCTCAGGCGGCGTGCCGGGCTCGCCCGGCGAGCAGCAGGTCGAGGTGGCGCAGCATCCGGCCGGTGTCCGGGGTCCGGCCGGTGAACAGCTCGAACGCGGCGGCGGCTTGGAAGACGCACATGCCGGTGCCGCCCACCGCCCGCAGGCCGGCCGCCCGGGCGGCGGCGAGCAGTTCGGTCTCCACCGGCATGTAGATGACGTCCAGCACCCACAGTCCGGGGTGCAGCAGCTCGACCGGCAGCGGTACGCCCGGATGCGCCCGCATGCCGACCGGACTGGTGTTGACGAGCCCGTCGGCGGCGCCGACGGCGGCCGGCAGTTCCGCCGGGCCGGCCACCGCGATCCGCTCGGTGTCGAACCGCAGGCTCAGGGTCTCGGCGAGCAGGCCGCGCCGGTCCGGGTCGGGGTCGACCACGGTGAGGTGCCCGACGCCGGCCTCGAGCTGGGCGTACGCGCAGGCGGCGCCGGCACCGCCGGCCCCGAGCTGCACGACCCGGCCGGTGGCGGCGCCGGGCAGCCCGTGCCGGAACGACTCGGTGAACCCGTAGGCGTCGGTGTTGTAACCGATCCGGCGCCCGCCCCGGAAGACGACCGTGTTGACCGCGCCGATGTCGTCGGCCGGTGGGGCGAGCCGGTCGAGCAGCTCGATCACCTGTTGCTTGAACGGATGGGTGATGTTCAGCCCGGCGAACCCGGCCGCCTCGGCGTCGTCCAGCAACCTGCGCAGTTCGGCCGGGGTCTCCGGCCGGTCGACGTCGAGCAGCGAGTACGACAGGTCGAGGCCCTGGTGCCGGCCCTCGGCCTCGTGCAGTGCCGGCGACAGCGACGCGCCGATGCCCGCTCCGATCAACCCGTAGCGGCAGGTCCGCATGGTGCTCCCGTCCTGGTCCGGCGCGGTCCGGACCGGCGGGGTGCCGTCGGCCGGGGTCCGGCGTCAGCTAATGTACGAACTGGTACGTTAGTTATCCGCCTCGGTGCCGGGCCTGTCAAGGGCGCACCGGGGGCACGGCACACTGGTCCGATGGCGGATATCCGGAGGGACGAGGCGATGACTCTGCGGGCGGCACCGGCCGCCGAGGCGGGGCCCGATCGGGGTGCGACCCCAGCCGTCGAGCGGCGGCGGGACGCGGAACGCACCCGGGCCGACATCATCGACGTCGCCACCGACGAGTTCGCCAACCGGGGCTACAGCGGCGCCCGGGTCGACGAGATCGCGGCCCGGACCCGTACCACCAAACGAATGATCTACTACTACTTCGGCGGCAAGGAGCAGCTCTACCTCGCCGTCCTGGAGCGCGCGTACGGCGAGATCCGGGCCGCCGAACGGAGCGTGGACGTCGACCACCTGGAGCCGGTGGCGGCGATCCGGCGCCTCGCCGAGGTCACCTTCGACCACCACGAGGCACATCCGGCGTTCATCAAGCTGGTCGGGGTGGAGAACGCCCAGCAGGCCGAGCACATGACCCAGGTCGCCCGGCTGGTCGACCTGAACAGCTCCGCGGTGGACCTGCTGCGGGGCGTACTGGAGCGCGGGCAGCGGGCCGGGACGTTCCGCTCCGACGTGGACGCCCTCGACGTACACATGATGATCAGCGCCTTCTGTTTCTTCCGGGTCGCCAACCGGCACACCTTCGCCGCGCTGTTCGACCGGGACCTCCTCGCCGCCACCAGCCGCCAGCACTACCGGACGATGCTCGCCGAAATGGTCACCGGCTACCTCCGCCGGCGCTGACCGCGCTGTCCCGGAGAGAGAGTCGCCGCCGATCCAGACCCCGGGAGGTGCGCCATGACCAGCCGTCACCGTTCCGCCCCGACCCCGCGCGACACCGGCCGTACCCTGCGCCGGGCCGTGGCGACCGTCTGCCTCTCCGGTACCCTCGAAGACAAGATCGCCGCAGCCGCGGCGGCCGGGTTCGACGGCATCGAACTCTTCGAGAACGACCTGGTGGTCTCGGCGTGGTCGCCGGCCGAGGTACGCGCCCGCTGTGCCGACCTGGGGCTCACCATCGAGCTTTACCAGCCGTTCCGGGACTTCGAGGCGGTGCCGGCCGACCTGCTGCGCGCCAACCTGGCCCGGGCCGAGCGCAAGTTCGACGTGATGGCCGAGCTCGGCACCGACACCCTGCTGGTCTGCTCGTCGGTGGCACCGGCAGCGGTCGACGACGACGCGCTCGCCGCCGAGCAGCTCGGGCTGCTGGCCGACCGGGCCGCCGCCCGGGGGATCCGGGTCGCCTACGAGGCCCTGGCCTGGGGGCGGCACGTCTCCACCTGGGACCACGCCTGGCGGATCGTCGACCGGGCGGACCATCCGGCGCTCGGCGTCTGCCTGGACTCGTTCCACGTGCTGTCCCGGGAGGTCGACCCGGCCGGCATCGCCGAGATCACCCCGGGCAAGATCTTCTTCCTGCAACTGGCCGACGCGCCGCACCTGCGGATGGACGTGTTGCAGTGGAGCCGGCACCACCGGCTCTTCCCCGGGCAGGGCGCCTTCGACCTGGCGGGCTTCGTCCGGCTCGTGCTCTCCGCGGGGTACGCCGGACCGCTCTCCCTGGAGGTCTTCAACGATGTCTTCCGGCAGTCCGATCCGGCCCGTACCGCCGTCGACGCGATGCGCTCCCTGGTCTACCTGGAGGACGGCCTGCACCCGATCGGGCGGTCGGACCGGCAGCCCCGGCGGCTACCGACCGCGCCCGAGCTGACCGGGCACGCCTTCACCGAGTTCGCCGTCGACGGCCGATCCGGCCCGGTCCTCCAGGACGTGCTCCGGGGGCTCGGCTTCACCCACACCGGGCAGCACCGCTCCAAGCCGGTCCAGCTCTGGGAACAGGGTGGATGCCGGGTGGTGCTGAACAGCGCGGTGACCCGCCCACAGGCGTCCGGCACCGCCGCGATCAGCGCGTTCGCGCTGACCACCACGGATCCGCGCCGCGGCGTCGATCGGGCCGCGGCGCTGCACGCGCCGGTACTGCCCCGGCGCCGGGGCCCGGCCGAGGCGGAGCTGGCGGCGGTCGCCGCCCCGGACGGCACCTCGGTCTTCCTCGCCGAACCCGACGACGGCTGGCGGGCCGACTTCCTGTCGACCGGCAATGTGGTCGCCGGCGGCGCCGGACTCGTCGCCACCGACCACCTCGGGCTGACCCAGCCCTTCGACCACTTCGACGAGGCGGGCCTCTTCTACCGCTCGGTGCTCGGGCTCACCCGGCTCGGCACCGAGGAGTACGCCGCACCGTTCGGGCTGATGCGGTCCCGTGGCTTCACCGACCCGGGGCGTGCGGTCCGGCTCGCCCTCACCGTCGCGGTGCTCCGGCGCGGTGACTGGGCGCCGTCCGTGGCCGACCCGCAGCATGTCGCCTTCGGCACCGACGACATCTTCGGCACCGCCGCCGCCCTCGACCGGCTCGGCGCCGCCACGTTGCGGATCTCCGACAACTACTACGCCGACCTGGTCGCCCGGTTCGGCCTCGACGAGGGTACGGCGCGGCGGCTCCGCCGGTACGGCATCCTCTACGACCGCGACCCGCACGGCGGCGAGCTGCTGCACCTCTACACCCCGGTCTACGGCGGCCGGATCTTCTTCGAGGTGTTGCAACGCCGGGCCGGCTACGACGGCTTCGGTGACGCCAACGCGCCGGTCCGGATGGCGGCACACCGGCACCAGCGACTCGCCGAGGTCGCAGCGCCGGCCGGGGATGTGCCCGCCCCGGTCGCCGGGGCAGACTGACCGGTATGGAGCAGCACCTCTACGAGCCCGTGCACGACGAGTTCCGCGAGCTGTGCCGGGCGTTCCTGGCCCGCGAGGCGGTGCCGTACCACGACCGGTGGGAGGCCGACGGCATCGTGGACCGGGAGGTGTGGCGCCGGGCCGGTGCCGCCGGACTGCTCGGCATGGACATCCCGGAGGAGTACGGCGGCGGCGGCCAGCGCGACTTCCGGTTCAACGCCGTACTCGTCGAGGAGGTCGTCGCCAGCGGCTGTTCCGGGCTCGGGTTCGGGCTGCACAACGACGTGGTCGCGCCGTACCTGAGCGAGCTGGCCACCGGCGACCAGCGGGCGCGCTGGCTGCCCGGCTTCTGCTCCGGCGACATCGTCACCGCGATCGCGATGAGCGAGCCGGGCGCCGGCTCCGACCTGGCCGGGATCCGCACCACCGCCACCCGGGACGGCGACGACTACGTCCTGACCGGACAGAAGACCTTCATCACCAACGGCGAACTGGCCGACCTGGTCGTGGTGGTGGCGAAGACCGCGCCGGAGCGGGGCGCGCACGGGGTGAGCCTGCTGGTGGTCGAGCGCGGCACACCCGGGTTCAGCCGGGGACGCCGGCTGGCCAAGGTCGGGCTGAAGGCCAACGACACCGCCGAACTCTTCTTCGACGAGTGCCGGGTGCCGGCGGCGAACCTGCTCGGTACGGAGAACAAGGGCTTCTACCACCTGATGGCGAACCTCCCCCGGGAGCGGCTCGGCATCGCGGTCGCCGCGGTCGCCGCCGCCGAGCGGCTGCTCGCGGTCACCCTCGAACACGCCCGGTCCCGGGAGGCGTTCGGCCAGCCGATCGGGGCGTTCCAACACAACCGCTTCCTCCTCGCCGAGCTGGACACCGAGGTCACCATCGCCCGTACCTTCCTGAACCACTGCGTCGCCGAGTTCAACGCGGGCCGGCTGTCCGCGGTGGACGCCGCGAAGGTCAAGTGGTGGACCACCGAGTTGCAGAACCGGGTCGCCGACCGCTGCGTCCAGCTGCACGGCGGCTACGGCTACATGCTGGAGTACCCGGTCGCCCGGGCCTGGCTGGACGGCCGGGTGCAGACCATCTACGGCGGCACCACCGAGATCATGAAGGAGATCATCGGACGCGACCTGGGGCTGTGACGGGCCGTCGGTCCGCGCTACGCCGCCGGCGAATCGGGGTTGAACGTGCCCGGCGGCCGTGCTTCGATCCGCAGGTAAGGATGGCCCTCGGCCACCGCTCCTTGCGGAGGGCGATCTGCGCCTCCCGCCCCGGCGGCGGGTCCGAACGGGGACGGGAGCGGCTGGCATGACGGCGGAACTGACCACCGGAGTCGACGGCCGACCCGTCGGGGCGGCGCCGCTCGACGTCGCCCGGGTCCAGCGGCGCACGTTGCTGCTGCTCTGCCTCACCCAGATCATCGGCGGCACCGGGATGACCATCGGGATGTCCGTCGGCGTACTGCTCGGCGCCCGGCTCGGCGGCACCGCGATCTCCGGTCTGGTGCAGAGCGCCTCGGTGGTCGGCGGCGCGCTGCTCGCCGTACCGGTGAGCCGGATCATGCGGACCGGTGGCCGGCGGCCGGGGTTGGCCGTCGCGTACCTGGTCGGCGCGGTGGGCGGGGCCCTGATCGTCGTGGCGGCGGTCGCCGACTGGGTACCGCTGCTCTTCCTCGGCGCGCTCCTGTTCGGCGGTGGGACGACCGCCGGGCTCCAGGCCCGGTACGCCGCCGTGGACCTGGCCGAGCCGGCCCGCCGGGGCCGGCACCTGTCGATCGCCGTCTGGGCCACCACCATCGGTGCGGTGACGGCCCCGAACCTCGCGGCGCCGGCCGACCAGGTGCTGGCCTGGACCGGGGTACCCCCGCTGGCCGGCCCGTTCGTCTTCAGCGTGCTCGCCTTCGTGCTGGCCGCCGGGGTACTCCTGGTGTTCCTTCGGCCCGACCCGCTGCTGACCGCGCGGCGGCTCGCGACCGCCGGTGCCGACGGCGCACCGGCCACCGACGCACCCGGCACCGGCGTTCCGGCCCGCCGGGACGACGGCCTGCGCGCCGCCTTCCGGGTGGTCCGCGACCTGCCGGCCGCCCGGCTCGGCATCTCCGCCGTCGCGATGGGGCACCTGGTGATGGTCGGGGTGATGGTGATGACCCCGGTACGCCTCGGCGAGTGGCACTCCGACGCCCACCTGCTGCGGGTGGTCGGCCTCGTGCTCAGCCTGCACATCGCCGGGATGTTCGCGCTCGCCCCGGTGGTCGGCTGGCTCACCGACCGGCTCGGCCGGCGGGCCGTGATCCTCGGCGGGCTCGGCCTGCTGCTCGCCGCCTGCGCGGTCGCCGGGACCGCCGGGCACGACACCGTACGGATCTCGATCGGCCTCACCCTGCTCGGCCTCGGCTGGTCCGGCACCATGGTGGCCGGCTCCACTCTGCTGTCGGAGTCGGTGCCGGTCGAGGTACGCCCGGCGGTGCAGGGACTCTCCGACCTGACCATGGGGTTGGCCGGGGCGCTCGCCGGGGCGCTGAGCGGGTTTGTCATCCAGGTTGCCGGCTATCCCGTGCTCAACCTGCTGGCGGCGGTCGCCGTGGTCCCGCTGCTGGCGCTAGCGTTGCGGGCGGCGCCGCCGCGGGTGCGGGTCGGGGCCTGAGACCGGGCGGGGGTGCCCGGAGCGGAAGGGGACTAGTTCGGTGCGGCTGACAGACTTCTGGGCGCGGTTGGAGCAGACGTTCGGCCCGGCGTACGCCGGCAGCATCGCCGCCGACCAGGTGTTGCCGCAGTTGGGGGGCCGGACCATCCGGCAGGCACTGGAGGCCGGCGAGGAGACCGTGGTGGTGTGGCGGGCGGTCTGCGCGGCGTACCCCGACCGGGTGCCGGCTCGGCTACGCTGACTCCTCGATCGACACGCGTCTCAAAGTGATCGACTAGGCACTTACGGTAGTTTGGCGTGTCGTGTGCCGAGTCGTACACCTGTTCGGCTATTGTCCACAGCGGGGTGCCCGTCCACAGGTCGCGGCCAGCCGGCTGTTTTCTGTCGGACCGAGCGCCTAGCGTGTGCGCGTGACGAAAAGCTCAGCGAAGATGCCGGCGAAGGCAGGGGTGGCAACCATGGCGGCAGGACCTGACCGGGAGAAGGCACTCGACCTTGCTCTCGCTCAGATCGACAAGCAGTTCGGCAAGGGCTCGGTGATGCGGCTGGGGGAGCGGCCGGTCATCCAGACCGCCGTGATCCCGACCAGCTCCATCGCGCTCGACGTGGCGCTCGGCGTGGGCGGTCTGCCGCGCGGCCGGGTTGTCGAGATCTACGGCCCGGAGAGCAGCGGTAAGACGACCGTCGCGCTGCACGCGGTGGCCAACGCGCAGAAGGCCGGCGGCATCGCCGCGTTCATCGACGCCGAGCACGCCCTCGACCCGGAATACGCGAAGGCGCTGGGCGTCGACACCGACGCGATGCTGGTCTCCCAGCCCGACACCGGTGAGCAGGCGCTGGAGATCGCCGACATGCTGATCCGGTCCGGCGCGCTGGACATCATCGTGATCGACTCGGTCGCCGCGCTGGTGCCGCGCGCCGAGATCGAGGGCGAGATGGGCGACAGCCACGTCGGCCTCCAGGCCCGGCTGATGAGCCAGGCGCTGCGGAAGATCACCGGTGTGCTCAGCCACACCGGCACCACCGCGATCTTCATCAACCAGCTCCGGGAAAAGATCGGCGTGATGTTCGGCTGCATGTCGTATTCGACGAGGGTCACCCTCGCGGACGGCACGCAGGAGAAGATCGGCAAGATCGTAAACCAGCGCATGGACGTCGAGGTGCTCTCGTACAACCCGGAGACCGACCGGGTCGAGCCCAAGAAGATTGTCAACTGGTTCAACAACGGCCCGGCCGAGGAGTTTCTCCAATTCACGGTCGCCAAATCCGGTGGCAACGGGCGCGCGCAGTTCGCCGCCACTGCCAACCACCTCGTCCGGACCCCGGGCGGCTGGCGCGAGGCCGGCGAACTGATCGCCGGAGACCGGGTGATGCTGACCGAGCAGCGCCGGCTCAGCGAACAGCAGTGGCAGGTGGTGCTCGGCTCGCTGATGGGTGACGGCAACCTCTCGCCCAACCGGCGGGACCGGTCCGGAGTGCGGTTCCGGCTCGGTCACGGAGCCGAGCAGGCCGGCTATCTCGACTGGAAGGTCTCGCTGCTCGGCAGCATCCCGAACTCGCGCCGGACCGACGCCAGAGGGGCCGTCTTCGCGGACTTCACTCCGCTGCCCGAGCTGGATGAGTTGCGTCGGGCGGTCTACCTCGGCGACGGGAAAAAGCACCTGAACTGGGACTATCTCAAGGCACTGACGCCGTTGGCGCTCGCGGTGTGGTACATGGACGATGGCTGTTTCACACTGCGGTCCAAGGGGCTCCAGCAGCGTACCGAGGGTGGCTCAGGTCGGATCGAGATCTGTGTCGAGGCGATGGCTGAGGGCACCCGGGAAAGGCTGGTCGAACACCTGCGGGACGCGTACGAGCTGGACGTGAAGTTGGTGAGTCGGGGTGCGCGACAGATGGCGTTCATCCAGTTCACCACCGCTGCCTCGGCGAGGTTCCAGGAGATCGTCGCGCCGTACGTGCCGGTGGTGATGGAGTCCAAGCTGCTTCCGCGCTTCCGTGGCCGGTGCGTCGTCCAGCCGGCGTTCGTACCGGCGGAGCTGACGCCGGTGCCGGCGCGGATCATCGACGTGCGGGTCAAGCCGAAGACCCGGTCGATGAACCGGTTCGACATCGAGGTCGAGGGGAATCACAACTACTTCGTCGATGGCGTGATGGTGCACAACAGCCCCGAGACGACCACCGGTGGTCGGGCGCTGAAGTTCTACGCCTCGGTCCGGCTCGACGTGCGGCGGATCGAGAGCCTCAAGGACGGCACCGACGTGGTCGGCAACCGGACCAGGGTCAAGGTGGTGAAGAACAAGGTCGCGGCGCCGTTCAAGCAGGCCGAGTTCGACATCATGTACGGCAAGGGCATATCCCGGGAGGGCTCGCTGATCGACGTCGGCGTGGAGCAGTCGATCATCCGCAAGTCCGGCGCCTGGTACACCTACGACGGCGACCAGCTCGGCCAGGGCAAGGAGAAGGCCCGGGAGTTCCTCCGGGAGAACCCGGACGTGGCGGCCGAGATCGAGAAGAAGATCCTCGAAAAGCTCGGTGTCGGGGTGGCGGCCGGGACGGACGCGGCCGGCGGGCCGGAGCTGCCGCCGGTGGACTTCTGACGCCTCGACTGAGTCCACATCGACGTGGCAGGACGACGTGGTGCCCGTACGGGCCGGGGGTGGGACGCCGCCCCGTCGGCCCGTACGGGCGGCAGTGGCACCGGCCGCTCGCGCCGGTCAGGGGGCTCGGCCACCCCGTCCGGGCGGTGGCCGACCGGGGCGGTGGGACCGGACAACGACGCACCAACGGACGAGTCACCGACGCCGAGCGCTCCGCGTGACGAGGCGGAGCAGGCCCGGGAGATCTGCCTGCGCCAGCTCGCCGTGCGTCCACGCACCCGGGCCGAGCTGGCCACCGCGCTGGCCCGGCAAGGCATCTCCGAAGAGGTGGCCGCCCAGGTCCTCGACCGCTACGACGAGGTCGGCATCATCGACGACGCCGCCTTCGCCCGGGCCTGGGTGAGCAGCCGTCACCAGGGTCGGGGGCTGGCCCGCCGCGTGCTCGCCAACGAACTGCGCCAGCGCGGCGTGGACGCCGACATCGCGACCGAGGCGCTCGGCGAGCTGGACGAGACGACCGAGGCCGAGACCGCCCGGCAACTGGTCGATCGCAAACTCCGGACCGCCACCGGTTCTCCCGAGGCGGTCTTCCGGCGGCTGGTCGGGATGTTGGCCCGGAAGGGCTATCCGCCCGGGGTGGCGATCCGGGCGGTCAAGGACGCGCTGGCCGAGCGGGACGCCGAGGCGGCCGAGTTCGCCGACCAGATCGACGCGGACGCCCTGGCCGAAGCCGGCACGGAACCCGACCGCGACGCTCTCTAGGCCGCTCGGCGGTGGCGGGTGCCGTGCGGCCGGAGCTGGCCGAGGCGCCGGCCGACACCGACGCCTCCGACTGAAGACCCTGCTGAGGCGCTGAGCCGTCGGGGGGAACCGTCTCCGGGGTCGGGGGGACCCCGCGCTGCCGGCCTGGGAGCGCTTCCGTTCCGGTCACTGGACCGGTCTCGCCGGGGCCGGAGCGGAAGTCGGATTCCGGACTCGCCCCCTTATGCCCACCCTGATATCAGCTTGCCGTGAGCGTGTCGTCGCCCTAGGTCAGGCACCTGGCCGGATCATGAGTTTCTTGACCGAATGCCCCATCGCGACCTAGCCTCGCCTTAGACGAGTTTTCCCGACCATCGCAGGCTAAGCGCACAACATAGATCGCGTAACAGTACGGCATCACTTCAGGCCAGTTCATCGGCCAGATATTCGGTTACCGGACGGGCCGGTCCGGTAACCGCAGCACCATCAGCACCCGGTCGTCGGCGGTGTCCCCGGGGGGCACTGCCCGGTGGCCGTACCCTCGGCCAGCCGCCTCGGTCGGGCGTCGCGACAGCCGTAGGGCACGCCTCACCCACGGGCGTGGCACCTCCGGCGCTTGACGGCACAGGGGAGGCGGCCATGAGCGAGCGGGCCAGGATCGGTAGCGGGTTCAGTCACGCCGGGGCTCCGGCATGAGCGAGCGACGCGAGCGAATCAGCCAATCCAATGCGGATGTGCCTCATGCCGGCACGCAGCGCAGCGGAGTGCCGGCATGAGCGGCCTCGAATGGGTCCTGCTGGCCGCCATCGTCGGGCTGGCCGCGCTGGTGCTCGTCGCGATCAGCCTGGGCGCCCGGGCGCTGCGCCGGATCGGGGCCGTCACCGCCACGCCGCCGCCGGACGATCCCGCCTTCGTCGCCGAGAAGGACCGGCAGGAGCAGTCGCTGGCGGCGCTGCGTACCGCCGCCGACGAGGCGTCGTCGAGCGTTGATACGGCCAAGTCGGCCGCTGCGGCGGCCCGGGCCGACGCCGCCGCCGCGAAGGCCGAGGCGAGCGCCGCCCGGGCCGAGGCGCAGCGGGTCCTGGACGCCGCCCGGGCCGAGGCCGACACCGTACTGGACCGGGCGCACCGGCAGGCCGAGGCGGACGCCGAGCAGGTACGCGCGGCGGCCCGGCGAAGCGGCGAGCGAGAGATCTCGCTGCTCGCCTCCACCACCCGCGAACAGGCGGCCGAGGTGGAACGGCGAGCCCAGCGGATGGACGAGCGGGAGCGGCTGCACACCGAGGAGGTGGAGCGGCTCGCCGAACGGGAGCGCCGGCTGACCGCCACGGCCGCCGAGCTGGCGGCCCGGAAGGCGGCGCTGGTTGCCCGGGAGGCGGCGCTGGTCGAGGCGGAGGAGCTGCGGAAGCGGGAGCTGGAGCGGATCGCCGGGCTGACCGCCGACGCGGCCCGGGCCGAGCTGGTGGAGGCGATCGAGGGCCAGGCGAAGCGGGAGGCGGCGATCCTGGTCCGGGACATCGAGGCCGACGCCCGGAACACCGCCGAGCAGCGGGCCCGGCACATCGTGGTCGACGCCATCCAGCGGGTGGCCAGTGAGCAGACCGCGGAGAGCGTAGTCAGCGTGCTGCACCTGCCCGGAGACGAGATGAAGGGCCGGATCATCGGCCGCGAGGGGCGCAACATCCGGGCCTTCGAGTCGGTCACCGGGGTCAACCTGATCATCGACGACACGCCGGAGGCGGTGCTGCTCTCCTGCTTCGACCCGGTACGTCGGGAGATCGGTCGGTTGACCCTGGAGAAGCTGGTACTCGACGGCCGGATCCACCCGCACCGCATTGAGGAGGTCTTCGAGACCGCCAAGCACGAGGTGGAGCGGCTCTGCCAGCGGGCCGCCGAGGACGCTCTGGTCGAGGTGGGCATCACCGAGATCCACCCGGAGATGGTCAGCCTGCTGGGTCGGCTGCGCTACCGGACGTCGTACGGGCAGAACGTGCTCAAGCACCTGGTCGAGACGGCGCACATCGCCGGGATCATGGCCGCCGAACTGCGGCTGGACGTGCCGCTGATCAAGCGGTCCGCGTTCCTGCACGACATCGGCAAGGCGCTCACCCACGAGGTGGAGGGCAGCCACGCACTGATCGGCGCGGACCTGGCCCGCAAGTACGGCGAGTCCGAGGAGGTGGTGCACGCGATCGAGGCGCACCACAACGAGGTGCCGCCGCAGACCATCGAGGCGGTGCTGACCCAGGCGTCCGACGCCTGCTCCGGCGGTCGGCCGGGCGCGCGCCGGGAGAGCCTGGAGGCGTACGTCAAGCGGCTGGAGCGGATCGAGGAGATCGCCGCCGGCAAGTCGGGCGTGGAGAAGGTCTTCGCGATGCAGGCGGGCCGGGAGATCCGGGTGATGGTCAAGCCGGACGACGTCGACGAGATCGGCGCGGCGGTGCTGGCCCGGGACGTGGCGAAGCAGATCGAGGAGGAGCTGACCTATCCGGGTCAGATCCGGGTGACCGTGGTACGCGAGTCCAGGGTCACCGAGATCGCCCGCTGACGCCCACGCCGAGCCCGGTGACGCCCGTCCCGCCGCAACCTCACATCGGGGCGCACGCTACGGGTCCTGGCGCCGGTAGCACCGGACGGACAGGGAGACTGTCGAGCTGCCCCGGCGGTGCACCCACCGACAGGACCTGACACGGCGCCGGTGGCCTTCGGCCCGGCGGGTGTGGTGGCGGCGCGGACAGGGTTCTGGCATCGGCGGATGGTGTGGCATGGAGAGACGGAAACGCCGGCCGCCACCTTACGGTCGCGGCCGGCGTTCTCGTGTCCGTCGGACTCCGCCCTCGAAGCAGCGGCGGAACTGGCGGGCTGGTAGCTACGCGCTGCCCGCGCCGGCCCCGACACCCACGCTGGCTCCGCCGGGACCGGCCTGCGGCATGATCGACGGCGGCGCGGCCTGGGTCGGCAGGCCACGGGTCTTGCGGGCCCGGGCCATTCGGCGCTGCACGTACTCGGCGAGCTTCGACAGCAGGTAGTTGATCAGGATGTAGATGGCGCCGACCACGGTGTACACCTGGATCGGATTCTCCAGGTTGTCGATGATGATCCGGCTGACCCGGAGCACTTCCTCGTAGCTGATGATGAAGCCGAGCGAGGTGTCCTTGAGCACCACGATGAGCTGGCTGATCAGGGCCGGCAGCATGATCCGGAACGCCTGGGGCAGCAGGATCATCCGGGTGGTCTGGAAGGAGCTGAGCCCGATCGCGTGCGCCGCCTCCCGCTGGCCGCCGGGCAGGCCCTCCATGCCGGAGCGGAGGATCTCGGCGATGACCACGCCGTTGTAGATGGTGAGGCCGATGACCAGGTACCAGAGGATGTCGCCGAGGTCGACGCCGAGGTCGGGCAGGGCGCTGGCGACGAAGAAGATGGTGATCACGACCGGCAGTCCGCGGAAGATCTCCACGCAGAACCGGGTGACCGCGTTGAGCACCCAGCCGAGTCCGCGCAGCGTCCAGGCGGCCGGGCCGGGCAGCCCCACGAACCGCCGCTGCTTCAGCGTCTTGAGCTGCAGCCGGAGCACGGCGAGCGCCGTGCCGAAGACGAGCGAGCTGACGATCGCCAGTCCGGCGGCGGTGAGGGTGGCGATGAAGCCGTCCCGCAGCCGCGCCCAGACCAGCGGGAACACCTCGTTGTTGGGGTCGACCAGCGGACCCCACTTCTCCATCGTGAACTGGCCGTTCTCGTCGAGCGGCAGGTAGATGAGGAAATATCCGAGGGCGGCGATGCCGACGACCGCGAACAGGCTCACGATCAGGGTGATCCGGCGGGCCCGTGGCCCCGGGGCGTCGTAGAGCACCGTCTGCTGGTTGCTCATGCCTGCACTCCGCTTCGTTCCGTGCCGCCATGAGGCAGATTGGCGCTGAGTCCGACGACTTGCTCGCTGCGCTCGCTCATGCCGGCACCTCCTCGTTCACGTCGCCCGGCATCCGACTCTCCAGTGCGTTCATCGGGCCGCCACCGCCCGGCGCCGTTCGATCCGGTCGAGGAGGATGCCCAGCGGCACGGTCATCACCAGGAACCCCATGGAGACTCCGATGAAGACCGGGATGATCGGCTCGCCGAGCGCGCTGGTCAGGTTCTGCGCCGAGTTGGAGAGGTCGCCGACGACTCCGAAGAAGCCGGCGAGCGCGGAGTTCTTGATCATGGCGATGATCACCGAGCCGAGTGGTACAACCGCGGACTTCCAGGCCTGCGGCAGCACCACGTACCGCAGGTTCTGCCCGAAGGTGAGCCCGATCGCCCGGGCCGCCTCGGCCTGCCCCGGCGGTACGGCGTTGATGCCGCTGCGGATCGCCTCGCAGACGAAGGCGGCGGTGTAGACCGAGAGCGCGATGACGGCGAACCGGAAGTACGGCAGGTCGATGCCGAGCCGGGAGAAGATGCTGGACAGCCCGGGGATGCGCAGGAAGTCGGCGTTCGAGCCGAGCGCCGGCAACCCGAAGGCCGCGAAGAACCACACAATGGTCAGCGGGCTGTTCCGGAACACCGTCACGTACGCCGTGCCGATCCAGCGCAGTGGCGGCACCGGGGAGATCCGCATGACCGCGACCAGGGTGCCGAGCACCAGCGCCCCGATCGCGGACAGGATACAGAGCTGGAAGGTGAGCCAGAACCCTCCAACGAAGACGTCGAAGTGGTCGACGAGCACACTCACGGGCACGCCTCTCTCATGGTCACCTTCCAGCTCCTACCTCTCGCGGGTGGTCGATACCTGAGCTACTCAGTACCGGTTGACCGCCGGACCCTGCGGGACGGTCGGGTCGAACTTGCCCGCGGTGTCCTGCCAGGCCTTCGCGTACCGGCCGTCGGTGTAGATCTTCTCCAGGGTGGCGTTGATGAACTCGCGGAACGCGGTGTCGCCCTTCTTGACGCCGATCCCGTACGGCTCCTCGGTGAACTTCTCGCCGGCGAGCTTGAACTTGCCCTCGCTCTTGGCCACGTAGCCGAGCAGGATGACGTTGTCGGTGGTGACGGCGTCGACCTGCTTGTTGGTCAGCGCGTCGACGCACTTCTGGTAGCCGTCGAAGAGCACCAGCTGGGCGCCGGGGCTGGCAGGGTTGGCCAGGTACTTCTTGATGTTGTCGGCCGGGGTCGAACCCTGCACCGAGCAGACCTTCTTGTCGCCGGCCTTGAACGCGTCCGGGCTGGTGATGGAGCTGTCGTCGGAGCGGACCATGATGTGCTGCCCGGCGACGTAGTACGGACCGGCGAAGTCGATCCGCTCCTTGCGCTTGTCGTTGATGGTGTAGGTCGCCACCACGATGTCGGCCTTGCCCTGCTCCAGGACCTCTTCCCGGACCGCGGACGGGGTCTCGATGTATTCGATCTTGTCCTCGGCAATGCCCAGCTCACCGGCGATGATCTTGCCGATCTCGACGTCGAAGCCGGCCGGCTTGTTGTCCAGGCCCTTGAGGCCGAAGCCCGGCTGGTCGAACTTGGTACCGATGATGATCTTCTGGGCCTTGTTCAGCCGCTCCATGGTCGTGCCGGCCTCGAAGGTCTTGCTGCCGGCACCAGTGCCCGCGCCGTCTCCATCGTCACCGCCGCAGGCGGCCACGGTGAAGGCCAGTGCCGCGACCGCGGCCACCGCCGCCACTCGCGTGATGCGCATTGCTCTCTCCTTCTTCGACGGAGCGGCCAGACCCGAGGGGACGGTCCGCTCCACTGTGGATACCTAGTGGGTGAGGATTTTGGACAGGAAGTCCTTGGCCCGCTCGCTACGAGGGTTGGCGAAGAACTCGTCCGGTGCGGCGTCCTCGACGAGCTGGCCGTCGGCCATGAAGATGACCCGGTTGGCGGCGTGTCGGGCGAAGCCCATCTCGTGGGTCACCACCACCATCGTCATGCCGTCTCGGGCCAGCGAGGTCATCACGTCCAGCACCTCGCCGACCATCTCCGGGTCGAGGGCGCTGGTGGGCTCGTCGAAGAGCAACGCCTTGGGCTGCATGGCCAGGGCGCGGGCGATCGCCGCCCGCTGTTGCTGTCCACCGGAGAGCTGTGCCGGATATTTCTCGGCCTGGTTCGCGATCCCGACCCGCTCCAGCAGCTTCATCGCCCGGTCCCGGGCTGAGGCGGCCTTCTCCTTGCGGACCTTGGTCGGGCCGAGGGTGACGTTCTCGAGGATCGTCTTGTGCGCGAAGAGGTTGAACGACTGGAAGACCATGCCGACCTCGCTGCGCAGCCGGGCCAGGGCCTTGCCCTCGGCCGGCAGCGGCTGGCCGTCGAAGGTGATGGTGCCGGAGTTGATCGGCTCCAGCCGGTTGATCGCCCGGCAGAGCGTCGACTTGCCGGAGCCGGAGGGGCCGATCACCACGACGACTTCGCCACGGGCCACCGACAGGTCGACGTCCTGCAGCACGTGCAGTGGGCCGAACCACTTGTTGACCCCGTCAAGCCTGATGAGCGGTCGGTCGGTCGTCGTCGCACCGGCCACTTCGCCCGCGTCGCTCCGCTCGGTCATGCCCCCACCTGTCTCGTCCATGATCTGTCACACCGGATTCAGGCTGAATCGGTTACGCAACTCTAGGGGACCTGACGTGCTGGAATGTAATCGAGTTCATCACGGGGCGATAACAGCGACGACAAAGATCGTGACTGTTCGCTAAGGTCTGCGAACTCTGAGTAGTGATGCGCGCGCCGTCGTCCCACTTCCTTGAGGTGGGACGCCATGCGGAACCGGGCGACCGATCCGTCGCGGGGAAAAAGCTGGCGGAGGCGTACGGGAATCGAACCCGCCCGACCGAGCTGCTCGGTCGCATCGGTGTTGAAGACCGTGAGGACCACCAGGTGCCTGCCCGCCTCCAGGTCGGACTATATCCGTGCCCGAACTGTCCGGTGCCCGACCGCGCTGACCCGAAGAGACCACGCTGGGTGAGCGTGTCCGGCGAGCTGCGCCGGAACGAGCTCTCCCTCCGACTACAATAGGTAGTCAAGGGTCGTCTATTTCGGCGGATATGGTCACAGACCGGTAACTTAGCCGCTCTCGATCCGGTGTGGCCGGCACCATCGTGGGTGAGGCCGTTACACCCAGAAACCAGGGTGTCCGGCCCGACGGGGGATGCCCGACCAAGACCCGGCATCCAGCCACGAACGATTACGGCGAGGAGGCGGCAATGATCGAGCTGTGGAACTGGAGGACGGAGGGGCGCGTCGCCGCCTCGGAGATCCGCCTCGCGCTTGCCGACGCACTCGACGTACCGGTGCTGCCGCTCGGCGGGGTCGACCCGGTCCGGGTACCGGCCGGCGCGCTGTTGGTCGACGTCTGGCACCGTCCCGGTGACTTCCCGACCTCCGTCGACTGCTACGGAGTGCCGGCCGGGCTGCCCGAGGTGGGCGCCGTCGCGGCGTTCGCCCGCCGGCTCGGCCGGGCCTGCCTGCTGCCGGACGACACCCTGGACGCCGGGCGGCACCTGCTGGTCGCGGCGGACGGCACCATCCGGCCCGTGCACCACGACGTGCGGGACACCGAGGACGGCGAGATCCTCTCCGAGCAGCGGCTCTGCACGGTGCTCAGCCCGCGCTGCCGGGGCTGGTCGCCCTGCCAGCGGTCGCGCTGGGTTCCGGACTCGGTGATCCCGGCGCTCGCCGCCGCCTGACCGCCAACCCACCGCCTGACCGCCAACCCACCGCCTGGCGGCTAGCCCGCCGCCTGGCGGCTAGCTCGCCGCCTGGCCACCCTTCGCCGGCTGGCCGGTGCCGGAGCCCTTCACCACGAGCTGGTCGAGCAGGGTCCGAGTCGCCTCGGCCACGGCGGCCACCGCGGCGTCGAAGGCCGCCGCGTTGTGCGCGGCCGGGGCACGGAACCCGGAGATCTTGCGGACGTACTGCAACGCCGCCGCCTCGATGTCCGTCTCGGTGACGACCTCGGCGTACGGCTGGCGAAGGGTCTTGATGCTCCGGCACATGGCGCTACCTTCCCGTCGAGGGGGGAGTGGACGTCCCGGGGGAACGGGCTTCCCGGGTCCTGCGGATACTCTGTCACTGTCATGACTACCGCAGCCCTCGGCAGCCCGCGTACCTATCAGGTGCGCACCTACGGCTGCCAGATGAACGTGCACGACTCCGAGCGGATCTCCGGACTGCTGGAGCAGGCCGGTTACGTGCGTGCGGCCGACTCCGACGATCCGGACGTCGTGGTCTTCAACACCTGTGCGGTACGCGAGAACGCCGACAACCGGCTCTACGGCAACCTCGGGCACCTCCGGCCGGTCAAGGACAAGCGCCCCGAGATGCAGATCGCGGTCGGCGGCTGCCTGGCCCAGAAGGACCGGGGCGAGATCGTCCGCCGGGCGCCCTGGGTGGACGTGGTCTTCGGCACCCACAACATCGGCGCGCTGCCGGTGCTGCTGGAGCGGGCCCGGCACAACGCCGCCGCCGAGGTGGAGATCCTGGAGTCGCTGGAGGTCTTCCCCTCCACGCTGCCGACCCGGCGTGAGTCGACCTACGCCGGCTGGGTGTCGATCTCGGTGGGCTGCAACAACACCTGCACCTTCTGCATCGTGCCGGCGCTGCGCGGCCGGGAGAAGGACCGCCGCCCTGGCGACATCCTGGCCGAGGTACGCGCCCTGGTCGCCGAGGGTGTGCTCGAGGTCACCCTGCTCGGCCAGAACGTCAATTCCTACGGCGTCGAGTTCGGTGACCGGCTCGCGTTCGGGAAGCTGCTCCGGGCCACCGGCGAGATCGACGGGCTGGAGCGGGTCCGGTTCACCAGCCCGCACCCGAAGGACTTCACCGACGATGTGATCGCGGCGATGGCCGAGACCCCGAACGTCTGCCACTCGCTGCACATGCCGTTGCAGTCCGGCTCCGACGACGTGCTCCGGGCGATGCGCCGGTCGTACCGGGCCGAGCGCTATCTCGGGATCATCTCCAAGGTCCGGGCGGCGATGCCGGACGCGGCGATCACCACCGACATCATCGTCGGCTTCCCCGGCGAGACCGAGGCCGACTTCGCCCGCACCCTGGAGGTGGTCCGGGAGGCGAGGTTCTCCTCGGCGTTCACCTTCCAGTACTCGAAACGCCCCGGCACCCCGGCCGCCACCATGCCCGACCAGCTGCCCAAGCAGGTGGTCCAGGAGCGCTACGACCGGCTGATCGCAGCGGTCGAGGAGATCACCTGGGCGGAGAACCGCAAGCTCGTCGGCACCCCGGTCGAGGTGCTGGTAGCGGTCGGCGAGGGGCGCAAGGACGAGCGCACCGGACGGCTCTCCGGCCGGGCCCGGGACGGCCGGCTGGTGCACTTCGCCGCCGGCTCGTACGCGGGGAAGATCCGGCCCGGCGACATCGTGCACACCACGGTCAGCTACGCCGCCCCGCACCACCTGAACGCCGACGGGGAGCCGCTGGCCCACCGGCGTACCCGGGCCGGTGACGCGGCCGAGGCGGGGCGCGCGCCGCGTACCGGTGGGGTGTCGCTCGGGCTGCCCACCGTCGGCGTGCCGCCGCCGCTGCCCGCGTCCGCGGCGGCCTGCGACCGCTGAGGCGTGCGGACGGGCCGGTTTCCTCCGGCCCGTCCTGCCACCCGGTCCGCTCAGAGGCCGATCCGGCCGGTGCCGGCACCGCTGGTCACGATCGACTTCACCCCGCTGGCGCTGTCGAGCTGGTACGAGTACGGGATGCCGGCGACGCTGCCACCGGTCTGCCCGCTGCCGGAGTTGACGAAGTGGTTGTTCCGGGCGACCAGGCTGCCCGGACCGGAGTCGCCCTCACCGAGGTGGTACGGGTCGTCGGTGTTCTCGAAGTAGTTGCCCTCGACGAGTACGCCCGCCCCCTCGGTGGACGCGACGCCGTAGCCGCCGATGTTGTTGTAGTAGTTGTTGTAGACGTGCACCGGGTTGCCGAACCGGACCCGGGGGTGCCGCTGCTGCGAGCCGTCGAACCAGTTGTGGTGGTAGGTGACCCGCAGGTGGCCCCGGTCCTGGCTGGCGTTGTCGTCGCTGTGGCCGAGCAGCATGGACTTGTCGTGGCCGTAGACGCGGTTCCAGGAGATGGTGACGAAGTCCGAGGCCCGCTTCACGTCGACGGCGCCGTCGTACCCGTCGGTGAAGCTGTTGTGGTCGATCCAGATGTTGGTGGCCGACTCCTGGACGTTGATGGCGTCGTCGTCCCAGCCACGGAAGTTGATGTTGCGGATGATGACGTTGCGGTCTCCGTTGATGTTGAGTCCGCAGCCCGAGATGGTGGCGTTGGCACCGACCCCGACGATGGTCTTGTTGGAGCGGACCCGGAGCATGCCGGAGCAGGAGATGGTGCCGGAGACCCGGATCACGGCGGCGCTGCTGGAACCGACCGCGCTGGTCAGGGCGGATGCGCTGGTGACCGTGGTGGCGGCGGCGTTGCCGCCACCCGTGGTACCACCGTTCTGGGTGGCCCAGCCGACCAGCCCGGTCTGCGGCGGCAGTGTCGGTCCGGTCGTCGGATTGTTCGGAGTGGTCGGCCCCGGTGTACCCGGGTTGGTGCCGCCGGTGCAGGTCACGTCGTTGACGCTGAAGCTGGTCGGCGCCGGGTTGCTCGACCCGGTGAAGGTGCCGTTGAACCCGAACGAGACGCTGGCGTTGGTGGCGACGCTGCCGTTGTAGCCGACGTTGGTCGCGGTGACCTGGCTGCCGCTCTGCGACACGTTCGCGTTCCACGCCTGGGTCACCGTCTGCCCGGCGGAGTAGGTCCAGCGCAGCGTCCAGCCGTTGAGCGGGTCGCCGAGGTTGGTGATGGTGACGTTGCCGCCGAAGCCGCCCGGCCACTGCGAGGCGACCGAGTAGCTGACCTGACAGCCGACCGCGGCGTGTGCGGAGACTGCCGTGAGCACACCGGCTCCGGCGAGCGCGGCGGTGGTGGCGGCAGCGGTGAGAATCAGCGCCGTCCGGCGCCGTCGTGCGAGCATCGTGCTCTCCTTCTCGTTCGGACGCACCGCGCGCACCGCCGGTCAGCTCCGGTGCCGTGCCCGGCGGCTCCCGGTGACCGGCCGACCCGCGCCGCGGATCCAAGCCGTGTTTCGAGACGATGGCTCCCACGCTCGCGCCCACCCGAGGCAAGCGCTTTCCTTGATGGAACCACGCTTTTCGATCCTTGTAAACGACTGGCTCGTCCCCGGTGCGCGCTGGTTCGCCCCCGGTACCGCCCGTTGCGCCCGAACGAGTAACGCCGCCCGGGATGCCCGGGCGGCGGTGTCGTGGCGGGGCGGGGCCGCCGGCGGTCGGCCGGTACGTGTGGACAGTCGACGGCGGCCGGAGTTCCCCGGGCGAGCCTGGCCCGCCCGGGGATCGGCTCAGCTCGCCTGTTCGGCCAGCTCCAGGAACCGTCGCTTGGCGGCGAGGGCCTGCTCGGCCTCGCGGATCCGCTTCGCGTCGCCGGCCGTCCTGGCCCGGGCCAGCCGCTGCTCGGCCTCGGCGACCTGGTCGCGCATCTGCGCGAGCAGCGGGTTGGCCGACGGCTCGGTCCGCCGCCACGCCGAGTCCATCGCCTGGCGTACCTTCTCGTCCACCGCGCGCAGCCGGCGGTCCAGGTTGGCCGCCGCGTCCCGGGGGACCCGGCCCGCCTCGTGCCACTGCCCCTGGATCTCCCGCAGCTTCGCCTGCGCGCCGCGCGGGTCGCCGTCGACGTCGAGCGCCTCGGCCTCGGCGAGCAGGGCCTGCTTGCGCTCCAGGTTGCCGCGCTGCTCCGCGTCCCGGGCCGAGAAGACCTCGCTGCGCCGGGAGAAGAAGCTGTCCTGGGCGCCCCGGAACCGTTCCCAGAGCCGTTCCTCGGCCTCCTTCGAGGCGCGCGGCGCGGCCTTCCACTGTGCCATCAGTTCGCGCAGCCGGTTGGCGGTGGCGGCCCAGTCCGTCGAGTCGGCCAGCGACTCGGCCTCGACGACCAGTTCCTCCTTGGCCGCCTGGGCCTGCTTGCGCTGGGCGTCCAGGGTGGCGAAATGCGCCCCACGGCGCCGGGTGAAGCCGTCCCGGGCGGCGGCGAACCGCTTCCACAGCTCGCCATCGGTCTTCTTGTCGACGCCGCGGATGGTCTTCCACTCGTCGAGGATCTCCTTGAGCCGGTCGCCCGCGGTCTTCCACCCGGTGGACTCGGCGGCCAGCTTCTCGGCCTCCTCGACCAGAGCGGTCTTCCGGGTCACCGCCTCGGCCCGGGCGGTCTCCCGGGCGGCCCGGGCCTCGCCGGCCTTTCCTTCGGCGAGCGTGGCCAGCCGGTCCAGCCGGGCGGCGAGCGCGTCGAGGTCGCCGACCACGTGCGCCTCGGCGAGCGATGCCCGCAACCGCCGGATGGTGGCGAGCGAACCCGATGGGTCCGCCGCCCCCGAATTGAGTCGGGCCTCGGTCAGGTCGACCTCGGTGACCAGGTCGGCGAAGCGGCGGGCGAAGTGGGCCAGACCTTCCTCCGGCGCACCGGCCTGCCAGGAACCGACCACACGCTCACCCTCGGCCGTCTTGACGTAGACGTTCCCGTCCGCATCCACCCGTCCAAAGGCAGTCCAGTCACTCATGAGCCCATCCTCGTTCTCCCGGCGCTACCGGGGATGGGGGTCCCCGGCGATCGCCGCCACGGCGCAGCGAAGTATCTCCCGGCATTGTCACAGGTCCAACCCGGTCCGCGTCGAGCGCCTATCGTCGACCGTGACCATACGGTGTCCTTGACCGCACCCGGATCGTCTGGTCTTCGGGTGTAAGGTTCGCTGCCCGCTACGGTGGTGGCGTGCCACTGGTCGCCGCCGCCGTCTGCCCACATCCCCCGATGATCGTTCCGGAACTTGCCGCGTCCGCGGCCGGTGAGCTGGATGATCTCCGTTCCGCCTGCGTCGAGGCGGTCGGTCGGCTGCTGGCGACCGGACCGGACGTCGTAGTCGTGGTGGGGGCGGGGGAGCGAACCCTCCGGCACGGGCCGGACGACTGCGGCAGCCTCCGGCCGTACGGGCTGGACCGGGTGCTGCGGCTGGGGCCGGACGGCACCCGCGCCGGCCGGGCGGAGCTGCCGCTCAGCCTGCTGGTCGGTGCCTGGCTGCTGGACCGGGCCGGTGCGGCCGGACCACACCGGGGGCAGAGCGTCGGCACCGACACACCCGTGCACGAGTGCCGGCGGATCGGTGCCGAACTGGTCGAGGATCCGACCGAGCGGGTCGGGCTGCTGGTGATGGGGGACGGGTCGGCCTGCCG
The DNA here is from genome assembly GCF_053764795.1 of Plantactinospora sp. DSM 117369. NCBI lineage: Bacteria > Bacillati > Actinomycetota > Actinomycetes > Micromonosporales > Micromonosporaceae > Plantactinospora > Plantactinospora sp. DSM 117369. The sequence continues at coordinate 2,178,120 of NZ_CM132446.1, forward strand.
GGGCGAGCGGTCCCCCGGGTACGACGATCCGCGCGCCCGGCCCTATGACGACCGGGTCGCCGCGGCGCTCCGGGACGCCGACGGCTCCGCCCTGCTCGGGCTGGAGCCGGAGCTGTCCGCCCGGCTGCTGGTCGCCGGCCGGGCGCCCTGGCAGGTGCTCGCCGGTGCGGCGGCGCACAGCGGAGCGCCCTGGCACGGTGACCTTACCTACTACGCGGCGCCCTACGGAGTCAGCTACTTCGTCGCCACCTGGACCCCGTCGCCGGACGGGTCGCCCGGATCCGGTGAGCCGGAGTGGCTGTCGAGGTCCGGCGAGCCGGGCGGAGGGCCGGCGTGACCGGGCGCGGCCGGATCGTCGCGGTCGTCGGCCCCACCGCCACCGGCAAGTCCGGGCTGAGCATCGAGCTCGCCGAGGCCCTGGATGGCGAGGTGGTCAACGCCGATTCGATGCAGCTCTATCGGGGAATGGACGTCGGAACCGCCAAGCTGACTCCGGCGGAGCGGGCCGGGGTACCGCACCATCTGCTGGACATCTGGGCGGTGACCGAACCGGCGAGCGTGGCGGCGTACCAGGCGCTGGCCCGGGCGGCCGTCGACGACATCCTGGCCCGGGGACGGGTACCGCTGCTGGTCGGCGGCTCGGGGCTCTACGTCCGGGCGGTGCTCGACGAGTTCGAGTTCCCCGGCACGGATCCACTGGTCCGGGCACGGCTGGAGGCGGAACTCGCCGAGTCGGGGCCGGCGCCGCTGTACGCCCGGCTGCGCGCCGCGGATCCAGCGGCGGCGGAGAACATCCTGCCCAGCAACGGGCGGCGGATCGTACGGGCGCTGGAGGTGATCGAGCTGACCGGCGCGCCGTTCACCGCCTCGCTGCCCCGGCCGACGCCGTACTACGCCGCCGTACAGCTCGGGGTGGACCGGGAAACGGCGGCGCTGGACGAGCGGATCGCCGTACGGGTGGACAAGATGTGGGCGGACGGTCTGGTCGCCGAGACCCGGGCGCTGGCGGAGCAGGGCCTGCGGGAGGGCCGTACCGCCAGCCGGGCGCTCGGCTACCAGCAGGTGCTCCGGCTGCTCGACGGCGAGATGTCCGAGCCGGAGGCGCGGGCCGACACGATCCAGGCAACCCGGCGGTTCGTCCGGCGGCAGCGCTCCTGGTTCCGCCGCGATCCCCGGATCCACTGGTTCGACGGGGCCCGGGACGACCTGGTCGAGGCGGCCCTCGCACTGGTCCGCGCCCCGTCGGCCGGCGCCGCCCACGCCACCCACGCCACCCACGCCACCCACGCCACCCACGCCACCGGGGACGATTCGGCCCTACACCACCCGGGCTGACCCGGCTGTCCCGTCTGACCGCCGGCGGGCCTTACGACACGGCAGGGGCCGGTGGGGTCGCCAGAGGCATGCGGTGCGAGTGATCCCGGGCCCGGGTGAGGGTGCCCGGCGGGCCCGGCCGGCGCTCGGGGATGATGGAGGGGTGCGGTTCACCAAGGGCCACGGCACCGGTAACGACTTCGTGCTCCTGCCCGACCCAGACGGCCAGCTCGGCCTGACCCCGTCGATCGTGGCGGCGCTCTGCGACCGTCGGCGCGGCATCGGCGCGGACGGGGTGCTGCGGGTCGTCCGGGCGGCCAAGCACCCGGACGCGGTCGGCTACGCCGGCAGCGCCGAGTGGTTCATGGACTACTGGAACGCCGACGGCTCCATCGCGGAGATGTGCGGCAACGGGGTACGGGTCTTCACCAGATATCTGATCTCCAGCGGACTGGCCGAGCCGGTCGACGGCGGCCTGCCGATCGCCACCCGGGCCGGACTGGTCCGGGCCGAGGTGGCGGCCGGGGAGATCGCGGTGGATCTCGGGCGGCCCCGGATCACCGGGGGAGCCGTGGCCACGCTCGGCGGGCTGACCCTGGCCGGTACCGCGGTGGACTGCGGCAACCCGCACCTGGTCTGCGTACTGCCGGGCAGCATCGAGCTGACCGGGCTCGACCTCACCCGCTCACCCGGCTTCGACCCCGCGGCCTTTCCGGCCGGCGTGAACGTCGAGTTCGTCGCCCCCGCTGAGCCGGTCGACGGCGCCGACCTGCACGTGCGGATGCGGGTCTACGAGCGCGGCTCGGCGGAGACGCTCTCCTGCGGCTCCGGCGCCTGTGCGGTGGCGGCGGTGGCGTTGCGCGACGGCGGACGTACCAGCGGGGCGGTCGCGGTGGACGTGCCCGGCGGCCGGCTCACGGTGACCCTGGACGACGAGAGCTGCTGGCTCGCCGGCCCGGCGACGCTGGTCGCACACGGCGAGATCGACCTGGCCGCGATCACCGGCTGAGCTTCTGCCCGGCCGTGACCCCGGCCCAGGTGGTCCGGGTCGCGGTCCTGCTGCGGGACCTTCGGTCCGGCCGGCCGCGCGGTCAGCTCGACAGCGGACTGGCCGGGGCGGCGGCCTCGGCGGCGATCTCGGGCAGGTCGGCCGGCCCGGGATCCGCGGCCGGCGGGGGAGTGGGGTGCTGCGCGGCGGCCCGGACCGCGGCGGCCACCGCCGGTGCCACCCGCGGGTCGAAGACGCTCGGCACGATGACCGTCGGGTTGATCTTCTCTGCGCCCACCACGTCGGCGATGGCCCGGGCGGCCGCGATCGCCATCTCCTCGGTGAACTCCTCGGCATGCGCGTCGAGCATGCCGCGGAAGACGCCCGGGAAGGCGAGCACGTTGTTGATCTGGTTGGGCTGGTCGGACCGGCCGGTGGCGACCACCGAGGCGTACTTGCGCGCCTCCCGGGGGTCCACCTCCGGGTCCGGGTTGGCCAGCGCGAAGACGATCGCGTCGGGGGCCATCGTGGCGATGTCGTCGCCGGTGAGCAGGTTGGGGGCGCTCACCCCGATGAAGACGTCCGCGCCGCGCAGGGCCGCCTTGAGGTCACCGGAGAAGGCGTCCCGGTTGGTGTTCTCGGCGAGCCACTGCCAGGCCGAGTTCAGCCCTTCCAGGCCGCGGTGCAGCGGCCCCTGGCGGTCGTACGCGATGATGTCGCCGACGCCCTGCCGCAGCAGCAGCTTCATGATCGCCGTACCGGCGGCGCCGGCGCCGGAGACGACCACCCGGACGTCGGCGAGTTTCTTGCCGACCACCCGCAGGGCGTTGGTGAGCGCGGCCAGCACCACGATCGCGGTGCCGTGCTGGTCGTCGTGGAAGACCGGGATGTCGAGCAGTTCGCGCAGCCGGTTCTCGATCTCGAAGCACCGTGGCGCGGCGATGTCCTCCAGGTTGATCCCGCCGTACTGCGGGGCGATCGCCCGGACGATCGAGACGATCTCGTCCGGGTCCTGGGTGTCCAGCACCACCGGCCAGGCGTCCACCCCGCCGAACCGCTTGAAGAGCGCGGCCTTGCCCTCCATCACGGGCAGCGCCGCCGCCGGACCGATATTGCCCAGGCCGAGCACGGCAGAGCCGTCCGTCACCACCGCCACGGTGTTCCGCTTGATGGTCAGCCGCCGCGCGTCGGCGGGATTCTCCGCGATGGCCAGGCAGACCCGGGCCACCCCCGGGGTGTACGCCCGGGAGAGCTCGTCCCGGTTGCGCAGCGCCACCTTCGGGGAGACCTCGATCTTGCCGCCGAGGTGCAGCAGGAAGGTCCGGTCGGAGACCTTGCGCACGTCCACCCCGTCCAGCGCGGTCAGCGCCTTCACCACCTGGTCGGCGTGCGTCGCGTCCGCGGTGTCGCAGGTCAGGTCGACGACCACCGTGGTGGGGTCGGAGTCGACCACGTCGAGCGCGGTCACGATGGCGCCGGCCTCACCGACGCAGGTGGTCAGCCGGCCGATGGCCGAGGCGTCCGCCGTTACGCTGATCCGGATGGTGATCGAGAATCCGGCACTCGGCAGTCGGGTGATCGCCACGTGGTCCTCCGTCGTCTTCCCGCGGCTTCGTTGCCGCCGTCAGCATTCTCGCCTGCCGGCCCGGACCCGCCGTCGGCCGGGCCCGGCCTCCGTCGCCATCCGACGACCCGCACCACCCTAGGCCGGGTCGACAACGCCGCCGACGCCAGCCCGGGCGGTTGACGCCACCGGCTCACCTTCCGCCGGTGGCTCCGGCCCGCCGCCCGTGGCACTTCATTCAGGTCCGCCCGCCCGAAGGACGCCGGGCCATGCCGGCCGTCGGCGGCGGCCAACCGCTGCCGCCCGGTTCCGGGCCGGTCGCCGGTGGCTCGGGGCCGGGCCGGGGCCGGAGGGAATTTTCCCGCTGGTGCTGGCCGTTGACCATCCTGGAGGCCGTAGTCCCGGGCGAACCTGGTGGCCGTAGTCCCGGGCGAAGCAGAGACCGCTGGGCGAACGGCTGATCCCGGCGAAGCGGGGAAGGCTAGTGCGGGGTTCTGGCCGGGCGGCCTGCGGGGTTCTGGCCGGGCGGCCGTGCGCCGGGCGCTCGTGCGCCGGGCGGCCGACGGGACGGCTGGGCCGATATATAGCGGGTGCGTCCGACGGGCGCGCGTGTCACGATTGATTGCCACCCGCGCGCCCAGGGTAACAATGCGACGAGAAGCCGCAGAGCGCGTAGATGGCGCAACAGGCATCAGAAACCCCTACCGGCCGGCATACGGAGTCCGGAGACCGGTGGGTCGGCGATAGATGGAAACACCAGATCAGGAGGAACGGCTTGCGAGACCAGGAAAGCTTCGTTCGGCTGGCGGACGAGGACCTTGACGCCATCGTCATCGATGGCGACGTCACCACCGGCGAGCTGGAACTGGAGGACCGCCAGGCGCTCCGCCGGGTCGCGGGCCTCTCCACCGAGCTGGCCGACGTCACCGAGGTCGAATACCGGCAGCTCCGGCTGGAGCGGGTGGTCCTGGTCGGCGTCTGGACGGACGGCACGGTGACCGACGCGGAGAACTCCCTCGCGGAACTCGCGGCGCTCGCCGAGACGGCCGGTTCGCAGGTGCTCGAGGGCCTGATCCAGCGGCGTAGCCGGCCGGACCCGGCCACCTACATCGGTCGGGGCAAGGTCGACGACCTCGGCTCGGTGGTCACGGCCTCCGGCGCCGACACGGTGATCTGCGACGGTGAGCTGTCCCCGTCCCAGCTTCGCAACCTGGAGCAGCGCACCAAGGTCAAGGTGGTGGACCGGACCGCGTTGATCCTGGACATCTTCGCCCAGCACGCCAAGAGCCGGGAAGGTAAGGCGCAGGTCGAGCTGGCTCAGCTCGAATACCTGCTGCCCCGGCTGCGCGGCTGGGGTGAGAGCCTGTCCCGGCAGGCCGGTGGTAGCGCCCGAGGCGGCGGGGCCGGCGGCGGCGTCGGGCTCCGTGGTCCCGGTGAGACCAAGCTGGAAACCGACCGGCGCCGGATCCGGATCCGGATCTCCCGGCTGCGCCGCGAGATCAAGAACATGCGGACCGCCCGGATCACCAAGCGGGCCCGCCGGGCCCGCAATGGCGTACCGGCCGTGGCTATCGCCGGCTACACCAACGCGGGCAAGTCCAGCCTGCTCAACCGGCTGACCAACGCTGGGGTACTGGTCGAGGACGCTCTCTTCGCCACGCTGGATCCGACGACCCGCCGGGCGTACGCCGCCGACGGCCGGGTCTACACCCTGGCCGACACCGTCGGGTTCGTCCGGCACCTGCCGCACCAGATCGTCGAGGCGTTCCGCTCCACGCTGGAGGAGGTCGCCGACGCCGACCTGGTCGTGCACGTGGTGGACGGGGCACACGCCGACCCGGAGGAGCAGGTCCGGGCGGTACGCGAGGTACTGGCCGAGGTCGGTGCGGACAAGCTTCCCGAGCTGCTGGTGGTCAACAAGACCGACGCGGCGGACGAGGAGACCCTGCTCCGGTTGAAGCGGGAGTGGCCGGAGGCGGTCTTCGTCTCCGCGCGTACGGGTGGCGGCGTCGAGGACGTCCGGGCGGCGATCGAGGCCCGGCTGCCCCGCCCGGCGGTGGAGGTTCGTGCGGTACTCCCGTACGACCGGGGCGACCTGGTCGCCCGGGTGCACCGCCGGGGCGAGGTGCTCGGCACGGCGCACCTGCCGGAGGGGACGAAGCTGCACGTACGGGTGGACGAGGCCCTCGCCGCGGAGTTGGCGCCGTACCGGGAGGTAGTGGCATGACCAGCCGCCCCGTTGACCGGTGACGGAGGGTTGATCACGCCGCTTCCCCGGTTAGCGGCATCAGCATGCGACACTGGGCGGATGCGGCGAGTCCTCTCCATGGTGCTGGTTGCCTCCGGCGTGCTCGGATTGACCCTTGGCCTGGTCGGGGTCAGCCTCGGTTTCGGAGCTGTTGCGGCCTCCGCCGCTGCCGGCAAGAAGGTCTGCACCGTCACCGACGAGCGGATGACGGAACTCTCCGGCATGATCGCCACGTCGAGTGGTTACGTGATGATCAACGACGGCAGCGAGGATCCGGACCGGGAGCGGGTCTTCCTGCTGGACACCAAGTGCAAGCTGAAGAAGGCCGTCCAGTACGCGAGCAACCCGCGCGACCCGGAGGACCTCGCCCTCTCCCCCGACGGCAAGACCCTCTGGATCGCCGACACCGGTGACAACGACACCGAGCGGCGGACCAGCGTCGTGCTCTGGAGCATGCCGCTCAGCGGCGCCACCAAGCCGGTGCTGCACCGGCTGACCTTTCCCGGCAACAAGCGGCACGACGCCGAGGCGCTGTTGATCGGCTCCGACAACGTGCCGTTGATCATCACCAAGGCGACCGGCAAGGCCGAGATCTACCGCCCGAGCGCGGCCCTGAAGAAGAACAACGACGAGGGCGTGCCGCTGGCGAAGGCCGGCGAGATCAGCCTGCCGAAGTCCTCCACCGCCAACCCGTTCGGCGGGGCGGGCCGGGTGACGATCACCGGCGCGGCCCGCTCGCCGGACGGCAGCCGGGTCGCCCTGCGCACCTACGCGGACGCCTTCGAGTGGGACGTGAAGGACGACGACCTGGTCAAGACCCTGACCACCGGGAAGCCTCGGATGACGGCCCTGGCCGACCCGTTCGGCGAGGCGGTCGCCTACACCCCCGACGGCAAGAGCTTCCTCACCGTTTCCGACGTCGCCTCGCTCGACGAGGAACTGGACGTGACGGTGCTGAGCTACACCCCGGCCAAGGAGGTGGCGGCGGCCTCGGCCGGCGGGTCCGGGGCCGACTCGACGAAGTCCGCGAAGTCCTGGACCGATTCGCTGACCCTGGACGACATCACCTATCTCATCGCGGCCGTGGGGGTGCTCGGCGCACTGCTGGTCGGGCTGGGCATCTTCGGGATCGTGCGGGCCCGCCGCCGGCCCAGGGAGGACGGCCTGGGCGCCGTCGGGCCGGACGGTGACAACATCGATCCGAGGGCCGGCCGCGAGGGGACGCCAGACGGCGACCGGGACCGCCCCGGCGGCCGGCGCCCCGACTACGACGACGGGTCGAACTGGGGTCCGGCACGCTCCGGCGGGTACGACAACGGATACCGTTCCGACCGCCCGGCCGACGACTACGAGCCGGCCGGCCGGGGCAGGCCGGGGGGCGGCGTTTACGGCGGGAAGCCGGCCGGTGGCGGTGGCGTGTACGGCGGTGGCCGCCCTCCGGGCGGTGGTAGTGGCGGTCACCCCCAGGGGGGCGGTCGACCTCAGGGTGGTGGCGGTCGCCCGCCCGCTGGCGGTGGCGTGTACGGCGGGGCTCCCGCCGGCGGTGGCGCTCCGGCCGGCCGGCCCCGGGCCGGTGGCGCTGGCGTCTACGGCGGCCAGCCCTCCGGCGGCAACGGCAACGGTCGGGGTGGCCGCCCCGGGCCGGACGACCAGTGGGTCGAGCAGCGGGGCGGGCCGTCGCGGGGCGGCCCGGGTGCCGGGCCCCGTGCTGGTGGACCCCGGGGTGGCCAGTACGGCCAGCCCCGGCAGCGGTCCGGCGGGCATCCCGACGACTACGACCACCGCTGACCCGGCCGGGTCCGACCACCGCGGGGTGACTCCGGCGGCGGTGATCCCGGCGGCGACCGCCGACCCACCGCACGGCAGGGCTTTACCCGCTCCTGGTCGGCCGGCGGTCCGCCTCCAGCCGGCCGGGCCATGTCCTGGCCAGGCCGCGCCGGGCCAGGACATGGCCCGGCCGCGCCCGGGCCGGGCCATGCATGTCCTGCCGAGCCTGCCGGGCCAGGCCGGGCGGACGGGGTTCAGCCCGGCAGCGGACCCCCACACCGCCGGCCCCGCACCAGCACCGCGACGGGCCCTCGGCCGGTGCGGGTATGGGAATGCTCGGTGGGTGGTCGTCAGATCCGGCGGAGCACCGCCACCACCCGGCCCATGATGGTGGCGCTGTCACCGGCGATCGGGTCGAAGGCGGAGTTGGCCGGCATCAGCCAGACGTGCCCGTCCCGGCGGCGGTAGGTCTTGACCGTCGCCTCACCGTCCAGCATTGCCGCGACGATCTCTCCCGAGTTCGCGGTCGGCTGCTGGCGGACGACAACCCAGTCGCCGTCGCAGATCGCGGCGTCGAGCATCGAGTCACCCTTGACCTGGAGCATGAAGACCTCGCCCTCGCCGACCAACTCCCGAGGAAGCGGGAAGATGTCCTCGACGGCCTGCTCGGCGAGGATCGGGCCACCGGCGGCGATCTGACCGAGCAGGGGCACGTAGGCCGGGGTGGGCCGCTGGGCCCGGGCGGTCTCGTCGTCGATCATCTCGCTTGGCGGGCGCACGTCCACGGCGCGCGGGCGGTTGGGGTCGCGCCGAAGGAAGCCCTTGCGCTCCAGTTCCTTGAGCTGGTAGGCCACGCTCGACGGGGAGACCAGGCCGACCGCCTCGCCGATCTCCCGGACGCTGGGCGGGTAGCCGTAGCGCTCCACCCAGTCCCGGATGAACTCGAGGATGCGGCGCTGCCGGGCGGTGAGGTCTGCGGAGACCAGGTCGGGGAAGGCGCTCACCACCGGTGTGACCGCGCGCAGCGCGGGGGCACCCTCCCGGCTCCGCGGTCCGGCCGTGCGTCGGCTGGCCCGGGTGCCTGGTACGCCGCTCTTCTGGGGCTTCTGCCGGCTCGTCCGGTCGTCGGTCGACACGTCGTCCTCCTGGTGGCGGTGGGGGTGCCTTGGCGGCTCGTGGTGCGTCGTGGCTCGGCGCCGGTCCCGTGTATTCCACGGTCCCGGTGTCGATGTTCAAAACCGTATAGGTGAGATCACACAGTTTCAAACATCTGTACGACATTCGGCGCGGCGTGTCGCCTCCGTCGGCTCGACATCGAACGCCTGTTCTGATAAACCATCGTACGTCCGTTCGTTCGAACTCCTGTTCGATCTTGGAGGTCGCGATGGGTGCGACGGGATATCCGGGGACTTCCCGAGGCGGTGGGCGGCTGCGGCTCACCCGGCGGGGCCGGTTGGTCGTGACCGTGCTCCTGCTGCTCCTCGTGGCGGGACTGGCGGCGATCCTCTCGCCCGCCTCCCGGGCCGCCGACCCGCCCCGGTCGGCGGAGACGGCGGTGGTCCGGCCCGGTGACACCCTCTGGTCGGTGGCCGAGCGGCATCGACCCAGTCAGCGGCCGTTCGCGGTGATCGACGAGATCCGCCGGCTCAACGGGCTCGACGACTACACGGTGCACGCCGGTCAGCGGCTGGTCCTGCCGGCGAAGCGGTAACCGCGGCCTCTCCGTGCCCGCGAAGCGGTAACCGCGTCGTCCGCCGGGCGGTTGGAAGATTTGCGGGCCGCGCCACGCCCTGTTCAACTTGACCTCGGCTGCTCGGCGGCATACGGTCGACCCCTAGATGTAGTAGTGACAAGGGTGTAAGTCGCCTAGAAGTTGGGGTTCCACTACCCGCAGCACTCAGGTCCGCCCAACACCGCGGGAGCCACCGAAGGTGGCGGATCCGCCGGTGTCGGCTGCCTGTGGGCGGGTCCGCCGCTCCGGCGGGCCGACAGGCGCGGTGGTCCCGGCGGCGTGAAGGAGGTAGGCGATGCGGTGTCCGTACTGCCGGCACGCCGACTCCCGGGTGGTCGACTCGCGGGAGGCCGACGACGGCCAGTTGATCCGGCGCCGGCGAGCCTGCCCGGAATGCGGCAAGCGGTTCACCACGGTCGAGGAGCCGGTGCTCGCGGTCGTCAAGCGCAGCGGGGTCACCGAGCCGTTCAGCCGGACCAAGATCATCGGCGGGGTGCGGAAGGCGTGCCAGGGCCGTCCGGTGGACGACGACGCGATCGCCCTGCTGGCCCAGCGGGTGGAGGAGACGGTCCGGGCCAAGGGCGCGGCCGAGCTTCCCAGCCACGACGTGGGGCTCGCCATCCTTGGCCCGCTGCGCGAGCTGGACGAGGTGGCCTACCTGCGCTTCGCCAGCGTGTACCGGTCGTTCGAATCGCTGGACGACTTCGAGCGGGAGATCGACGCGCTGCGGGCGGCGGCGGTGGCTCGGAGCCGGTCGGCGGTGGACGGCGTCGGGGCTGTCCAGCCGGCGGGCGAACCGGCCAGTTAGTTCTTTACGGACAACAGTAGTTCTTTACGGACAACAGATCAGCGAGGTCGTGCGACGGGAAGCGTCGTGCGTGCGTAAGGGGGCGGATGAGATGTCGGGGGAAGGTGTGACAGCAAGTAGGTCACGTACCCGGTCGGCGGCGGCCGGTCTGAAGGTGGAGCGGGTCTGGACCACCGAGGGGGTGCACCCGTACGACGAGGTGACCTGGGAGCGCCGGGACGTCGTCATGACGAACTGGCGGGACGGCTCGATCAACTTCGAGCAGCGGGGCGTCGAGTTCCCGGATTCGTGGAGCGTCAACGCGGCCAACATCGTCACCACCAAGTACTTCCGGGGCGCGGTCGGCACCCCGGAGCGGGAGTGGTCGCTCAAGCAGCTCATCGACCGGGTGGTGAAGACGTACCGGGCGGCGGGGGAGCAGCACGGCTACTTCGCCGGCCCGGCCGACGCCGAGGTCTTCGAGCACGAGCTGACCTGGATGCTGCTGCACCAGGTGTTCAGCTTCAACTCGCCGGTCTGGTTCAACGTCGGCACCGCCTCGCCGCAGCAGGTGAGCGCGTGTTTCATCCTGGCCGTCGACGACTCGATGGACTCGATCCTCGACTGGTACAAGGAAGAGGGGCTGATCTTCAAGGGCGGCTCCGGCTCCGGGGTCAACCTGTCCCGGATCCGTTCCTCCAAGGAGCTGCTCTCCAGCGGTGGCACCGCCTCCGGCCCGGTCAGCTTCATGCGGGGCGCGGACGCCAGCGCCGGGACCATCAAGTCCGGCGGGGCGACCCGGCGGGCGGCCAAGATGGTCATCCTGGACGTCGACCACCCGGACGTCGAGGAGTTCGTCCTCACCAAGGCGCGTGAGGAGCACAAGATCCGCGCGCTGCGGGACGCCGGCTTCGACATGGACCTCGGCGGCTCCGACATCGTCAGCGTGCAGTACCAGAACGCCAACAACTCGGTCCGGGTCTCCGACGAGTTCATGCGGGCGGTGCAGGACGGCGGCACGTTCGACCTGCGTGGCCGGCTGGACGGCGCGGTGATCGAGACCATCGACGCCAAGGGGCTGTTCCGGACCATCTCCCAGGCCGCCTGGGAGTGCGCCGACCCCGGCCTGCAGTACGACGACACGATCAACGACTGGCACACCTGCCCGGAGACCGGGCGGATCACCGCCTCCAACCCGTGCTCGGAATACCTGCACCTGGACAACTCCTCGTGCAACCTGGCCTCGCTGAACCTGATGAAGTTCCTCCGCGCCGACGGCGGCTTCGAGGTGCGGAAGTTCGTCAGGTCGGTCGAGCTGGTCATCACCGCGATGGACATCTCGATCTGCTTCGCCGACTTCCCGACCGAGAAGATCGGCGAGACCACCCGGGCCTACCGGCAGCTCGGCATCGGGTACGCCAACCTCGGCGCGCTGCTGATGGCGACCGGCCACCCGTACGACTCGGAGAGCGGGCGGTCGGTGGCCGCCGCGATCACGTCGCTGATGACCGGCACCGCGTACCGCCGCTCGGCCGAACTGGCCGGGGTGGTCGGCGCCTACGACGGCTACGCCCGCAACGCCGAGCCGCACAAGCGGGTGATGCGCAAGCACGCCGCCGCGAACGACGCGATCAAGCCGACCGGCACGGTCGCCACCGAGATCGTCCGCGAGGCTACCAAGCAGTGGACCCAGGGCAACAAGATCGGTGACAAGTCCGGCTGGCGCAACGCCCAGGCGTCGGTGCTCGCCCCGACCGGCACCATCGGGCTGATGATGGACTGCGACACCACCGGGGTCGAGCCGGACCTGGCGCTGGTGAAGTTCAAGAAGCTGGTCGGCGGCGGCTCGATGCAGATCGTCAACCAGACGGTGCCGCGCGCCCTGCGCAGCCTCGGCTACCCCGAGGAGCAGGTCGAGGCGATCGTCGAGCACATCTCCGAGCACGGCCACGTGGTCGACGCGCCCGGGTTGAAGCCGGAGCACTACGCCGTCTTCGACTGCGCGATGGGTCAGCGCTCGATCGCCCCGATGGGGCACGTCCGGATGATGGCCGCGGTGCAGCCGTTCATCTCCGGCGCCATCTCCAAGACGGTCAACATGCCGGAGTCGGCGACCGTCGAGGAGGTCGAGGAGATCTACTTCGAGGGTTGGAAGCTCGGCCTCAAGGCCCTGGCGATCTACCGGGACAACTGCAAGGTCGGCCAGCCGCTCTCCGCCGCCAAGAACGAGAAGGAGAAGGCGGTCGAGCCGGCTCCGGTGGAGAAGGCGGTCGAGAAGGTCGTCGAGTACCGGCCGGTGCGCAAGCGGCTGCCGAAGAAGCGCCCCTCCGAGACGGTCTCGTTCTCGGTCGGCGGGGCCGAGGGTTACCTCACCGCCTCGTCGTACCCGGACGACGGTCTCGGCGAGGTCTTCCTGAAGATGTCGAAGCAGGGCTCGACGCTGGCCGGGGTGATGGACGCCTTCTCGGTGGCCATCTCGATCGGCCTGCAGTACGGCGTGCCGCTGGAGACGTACGTCAGCAAGTTCACCAACATGCGGTTCGAGCCGGCCGGAATGACCGACGACCCGGACATCCGGATGGCCGCCTCGGTGATGGACTACATCTTCCGCCGGCTGGCGCTGGACTTCCTGCCCTACGAGCGCCGGGCCGAGCTGGGCATCTTCACCGCCAAGGAGCGGGCCGCGCAGCTCCGGGCCGAGGCCGAGGCGGAGAGCGCGGTGGACCTCGCCGCGATGGCCGCGTCGGCGCCGGTGGAGACGGCCAAGCCGGAGCCGGCGGCGGAGCAGCAGGTCGAGGTGGCGGCGGAACGGCCGGCGCCGAAGGTCGGCTCCTCCACGGAGCTGCTGGAGGCGGTGCTCGGTACGGCTGCGGACGCCCCGCTCTGCTTCACCTGCGGCACCAAGATGCGCCCTGCCGGCAGTTGCTATGTCTGCGAGGGCTGCGGCTCGACCTCCGGTTGCAGCTGACCGAGGTCGGCTCCGCTCCCGCCGACCGGCGTGGTTCTCGCCGACCGGCGCCGATCGCGGCCGCGCCGCGCCGACCCGGTGCCGGGGAGGCACGACGGGTGACCCGCGATCCGGGCCGGTAGGCACGACGACGAATGGCACGGCGACCGCCCGATCCCCGCACCGGGGATCGGGCGGTCGCCGTCTGCGGCGGGCGGGTCCCGGAAGGTTGCGCCGGCCCGCCGGGCCGGGCCGGGCCGCCGTGATAGTGATCACGGATACCCTGGCGCAGCGGCGCTGTGCAGGGACGCCGGCCAGGTCCGCTGGGATCATCGACACATGACGATCGCCACCCGCTACGTCGAGTTCGGCACCCGTGAGGCGCGGGGGGTGTCGCCCGCGTACGAGCGGCTCTCCCTCGCGGTTTCCGGCGACGAGGAGCTGCTCGACCTGATCGGTACGCTGCCGCCCGCCAAGCAGCAGCCGAACCTGCTGTTCGGAGTCGTACGGCTGCTCGGCGGCCCGGTCGAGGACCCGGCCGCGTTCCACGAGTACGCGGTGGCGAACTGGCCGGCGATCGCGGCGCAGATGCGTACCCGGGCCACCCAGACCAACGAGGCCGGCCGGTGTGCGCTGCTCCTGCCGGTGCTCAACTCCCTGCCGCAGCCGCTCGCGTTGCTGGAGGTCGGCGCCTCCGCCGGGCTCTGCCTCTACCCGGACCGCTACGCCTACCGCTACGGCGACCACCTCCTCGGTACCGGCGAGCCGCTGCTCGACTGCGCGGCCACCGCAGTGGCGCCGCCGACCCGGCTGCCCGAGGTGGTGTGGCGGGCCGGCCTGGACCTGAACCCGCTGGACGTGACCGATCCCGCCGACGTCGCCTGGCTGGAGGCCACCATCTGGCCGGAGCACGCGCACCGGCGGGCCCGGTTGTCGGCCGCCGCGGCGGTCGCCGCGGCGGAACCGCCGCTGCTGGTCCGGGGCGACCTGGTGGACGACCTGCCGGCGCTGGCCGCGCAGGCGCCGCCCGGCGCGACCCTGGTGGTCTTCCACACCTCGGTGCTCTACCAGGTGCCGGCGCCACGCCGGCAGGCCTTCGCCGAGCTGGTGCGCGGGCTGCCCGGCCACTGGATCGCGAACGAGGCTCCGGAGGTGCTGCCCTACGACGGATTGCCGGAGCCGCCGAGCGACGCGTTCTACAACGTGCTCGCGCTGGACGGCAGGCCGCTCGCCTGGGCCCGGGGGCATGGACAGGCGATGGTCTGGTTCGGATAGCCCCGATTCTCGATGCCCGGTCGCCAGCAGGATGTCACGTCACCGGCATGTCCCGCATCCCGCGCAGCGGTGAGCAGACGACGGCGAGCAAGTTGCTGACGAAGGTCCTGGCGGCGCCGCCGAGGGCGATCAGCCCGCCGCCGAGGCTCATCCCGACGAGTTCGGCGAACGCCCGGCTCATCCCAAGCTTGCCGTTCGGGTCGACGAGCTGGCCGGCGGGCACGAGCCCGGGTAGCGCTACCGTTGATCTTGGTGGTCGGATACCGAATCTGGCCTCCTCCGGGTCGGGGAACCAGCCGCCGGCGGGAGCGGTCGGCGGGTTGTCGTAGGGTCGGCGCGATGGACGGTCCGGGGGAGCAGGCGAGGGGACGACGCCTGCCGTTGGCACCCCGACCGCTCGACCGGCCGCACCCGTCCCGGCTCCCGGTGACGCACCCGGACCGGGAGCGGATCCTCGCCGCCCACGCCGCCGCGCTCGCGGCCGGAGCGGCTGGCTATCCCGACCCGGGCACCGGGCTCTTCGTGCTCACCGCCGGGTTTCTGGCCCGGCGCGGCACCTGCTGCGGACGCGGCTGCCGGCACTGCCCGTACCTGGACGACCCAGTGCCGCCGACCGACTGAGCCGGGCCACCCCGTTCGGCCGCGCTGCCACCGGCCTCCCCGTTCGGCCGCGCTGCCACCGGCCTCCCCGTTCGGCCGCGCTGCCACCGGCCTCCCCGTTCGGCCGCGCTGCCACCGGCCTCCTTGACGGTGATCGAGGACGCCCCGCAACCCGGACCGGTGCCGGGTGGTCGCGCTCGGCCGGAACGAGCGGCGGGGAGGAGCCGTGCGGGCGAGCGGTGGGGAGGAGCCGTGCGGGCGAGCGGCGGGCCGGAGCGGCGCGGGCAAGCGACGGAGCGGAGCCGTGCAGGCGAGTCGTTCAAAGGGGCCGCGCGGGCGACCGGCGGGGCGCGGGGTTTCGCCGGGCGCGCCGAACCCGTACGGTGTCCGACGGATTCCCCGGCGCTCGGGCCGGGCGGGTGGGAGGTGCGAGGTGCGCGGACGACTCTGCCTGATTGGTGCCGGTTTGCTGCTGCTCGCCGGGTGTGCCGAGGAGGCCGCGCCGCAGTCGGTCGGACCGGTGCCGAAGGTGGTCCGGCTGCCGGCGTCGGCGGCCGGCGGTGCCTGCCAGCTACTGGAGTACCCGGCGATCGAGCAGGCCATCGGCACCAGGTTCGAGGTGGCGGCGGCGAGCCGGCACGGCAAGACGGACACCTGCGTGCTGCGCGGCGAGGCCGAGGCCCGACCCGAACTCGCGCTGTCGGTGACCCCGACCACGGCCGACGCGTCGATCTTCGCCGACGAGGTCGTCCCGAGCGGCGGCAAGACCGTCAAGGGGCTGGGCAAGGCCGCCTACCGCGCCACGACGGCCCCGACGAAGAGCGCCGGAAGTGCGGTCGAGGTGGGCTGGCTCGCCGGCAACGGCCGGTTGGTCAGCCTCCGCTTCACCTTCGCGGCCGGGGAGGACGAGGCCCAGGCCGACGCTCTCGCGCCCAAGCTGATCAACCTGGCGAAGAAGATCGACACCAGCAGCAGCTGACCAGCGCCGGGCCGGAGCCGGCGGATGAGCCGGAACCGGCCGCTGGGTCGGACCGGGGGGCGGGTGCGGTGCGCCGCCCCGACGGGCAGGTCGGGCGGCTGCGCTGCTGTGCAGGCGGTGCGGCTGCGCGTCAGTGCGCGGCGACGAAGACCCGGGAGGCGACCTCTCGGGGCAGCCGTACCTTGTCGCCGGAGCGGTCGATCGTGACCCCGTCACGTTCCTGGGCCACCGTCACCATCGCGCCCGGGTCGACTCCGGCGGCGTGCAACTGCCGCAACACGTCGCCGTCCTTCTGGACGCTCTCGCAGATCCGGCGGACCACCACCGGGCCGCTCAGGCCGGGGAAGGCGAGGTTGCGCTCAGCTTCGGTGACTGTTTCGACCGTGACGTCCGGGTTGGGGCTCAGCGCCTCCAGCCCTGGGATCGGGTTGCCGTACGGCGACCGGGTGGGCCGGTCGAGCAGCTCGTAGACCTTCTTCTCCACCGAGTCGCTCATCACGTGTTCCCAGCGGCAGGCCTCCTCGTGGGCCTCCTCGTAGGGCATCCCGATCACGTTGACGAGCAGGAGCTCGGCCAGCCGGTGCTTGCGCATCACCGAGATCGCCTGCGTCCGGCCGAGCGCGGTGAGCTGGAGATGCCGGTCGTCCTCGACGGTCAGTAGGCCGTCGCGCTCCATCCGGGCCACGGTCTGGCTGACGGTCGGACCACTCTGGCGCAGCCGCTCGGCGATCCGGGCGCGCAGCGGCGGCACCCCCTCCTCTTCCAGCTCGAGGATGGTGCGCAGGTACATCTCGGTGGTGTCGACTAGGTCGTTCACGTCAGTGGTCCTCCCGATCACGATGGTACCTCGGGGCACCGATATTCAGTGTCGCCGAGCCGGGCGCTTCCGCGCCGGATGGTGTTGACTGGACGCCGTGTCCGTACCGGGTGACCTCCTCGTTGACGTGACCGGGCTCGCCGCCGAACTGGCGTCGGCCGAGCCGCCGGTCGTACTGGATGTCCGCTGGCGGCTCGTCGGGCCGCCCGGCCGCACGGACTACCTCGCCGGGCACCTTCCCGGCGCGGTCTTCGTCGATCTGGACACCGAGCTGTCCGGGCCGCCCGGCGAGGGTGGCCGGCATCCGCTACCCGACCCGGCGGCGTTGCAGCGGGTGCTCCGCGCGGCCGGCGTCCGGGCCGGCCGGCCGGTGGTGGTCTACGACGGCGGCGACGGGTTGGCGGCGGCCCGGGCCTGGTGGACGCTGCGCTGGGCCGGGCATGCCGAGGTCCGGGTGCTCGACGGCGGCTTCCCGGCGTGGGCCGGGGCCGGGCTGCCGGTCACCACCGAGCCGCCGTCGCTGACCCCCGGGGACGTGACCGTACGCCCGGGCGGCATGCCGGTGCTGGATGCCGGCTCGGCCGCCGAGGTGGCGGCGGACGGGGTGCTGGTCGACGTCCGGGCGGCGGCGCGCTACCGGGGCGAGACCGAGCCCGTCGACCCGGTAGCCGGGCACATTCCCGGTGCGGTGAACGTGCCGGCGACCGAGTACGTCGGGGTGGACGGCCGGTTGCCGGCGGCCGAGGCGCTGCGGGCCCGGTTCGCCGAGGCGGGCGTCCGGCCCGGGGTGCGGGTCGGCGCCTACTGCGGCTCCGGGGTGACCGCCGCGCAGGCGGTGCTCGCTCTGCACCGGGCCGGATATCCCGAGGCGGCCCTCTACGTCGGGTCGTGGAGCCACTGGATCACCGATCCCGGGCGGCCGGTCGCGCTCGGCACCGACCCGGCGCCGGCCGGCTCCTGAGCCCGTCGGGTCGCGGCAGCGGCGCGCGGCGCTCCGGGTACGTGGTCGCGGGTGGTCGTCGGTCGCCGTGCGACGATGAACGCCATGTCGGACGACACGGTGGTGGTCTGGGACGAGAGTCTGCTGGCGTATGACCTGGGTGACCACCCACTCGACCCGGTACGGGTGGAACTGACCCTGGCCCTGGCTCGGGAACTCGGCATCCTGGACCGCCCCGGCGTACGCGTGGTGGCGCCCACCCCGGCCGACGACACGGCACTGGCCCGGGTGCACCGGCCGGACTACCTCGACGCGGTCCGGGCGGCGCCGAGCGACCCGCTCTTCTCCGGATACGGCCTCGGTACGCCGGACAACCCGATCTTCGACGGGATGCACGAGTCCAGCGCCCTGGTGGCCGGGGCGAGCCTGGCGGCGGCCGAGGCGGTCTGGCGGGGTGAGGCCCGGCGGGCGGTGAACGTGGCCGGTGGACTGCACCACGCGATGCCCAGCCGGGCGGCCGGGTTCTGCGTCTACAACGACCCGGCGGTGGCCATCGCCCGACTGCTCGACCTCGGTGCCGAGCGGGTGGCCTACGTGGACGTCGACGTGCATCACGGTGACGGCGTGCAGGAGGTCTTCTACACCGACCCCCGGGTGTTGACGATCAGCCTGCACGAGACGCCGTTGGCGCTCTTTCCGGGCACCGGGTTCTCCGACGAGACCGGCGGTCCGGGGGCCGAGGGGAGCGCGGTCAACCTGCCGCTGCCGCCCGGCACCGGTGACGCGGGCTGGCTGCGTGGCTTCCACGCCACCGTTCCGGCGCTGCTGCGCGCGTTCCGGCCGCAGATCCTCCTCACCCAGTGCGGCGCGGACAGTCACCGGCTCGATCCGCTGGCCGATCTGCGGCTGAGCGTGGACGGGCAGCGGGCGAGCTATCTGGCACTGCGGGCGCTGGCCGACGAACTCTGCGAGGGGCGCTGGGTGGCCACCGGCGGTGGCGGCTACGCGCTGGTCGAGGTGGTGCCCCGGGCCTGGACGCACCTGCTCGCGGTGGCCACCGGTGAACCGGTCGACCCGGCCGCGCTGACTCCGCCGGCCTGGCGGGCGTTGGCCAAGGCCCGCCGTCCGGAGCGGGAGGTACCGCTGCGGATGACCGACGACGCGGACGGCTCGTACGAGCGGTGGCAGCCGACCGGCGAGCCGGACGCGGTGGACCGGGCGATCATGGCGACCCGCAAGGCGGTCTTCCCGCTGCACGGCCTCGACCCGCAGGATCCGGCGCTCTGACACCGACTGCGGCCGGAGCTCCGGATCTGGCTGACGCGTGCCCTGGAGTTGGCTGACGACAGCGGGGCCGGGGCTGGCCCGGCGACACCGGGGCTCCCGGGATCCGGCCCCGACGGCCGGCACCGTGCCCGCCGGTGGCGTACCGGCCGGCGGAGTCGCCGGTGCTGCGGTCCTGGCCGGGTCCGTGGCGGCGTGTCCGGCCGGGCGGCGGACGCTGTCGCAAAACCGTCTCGAATTAGTATTGGAAACCGTCTCGTTATGTCTCCGGGTGGATCGGATCGGTGACCCGCAGGTGCCGGTAGAGGGTGGCCCGGGAGACGCCCAGGCTGGCGGCGATCTGGTCCACGGTGTGCAGGCCGGCGCCGTGCATCGCCCGGGCTGTCCGCACCTGTTCGGCGCTGAGCCCGGGGGGTCGCCCCGCCCGGCGCCGACGGCCGGGCCGGACCCGCTCCGGACCCGGGTGCCGGCCTCCCGCCTCGCCCTCCGGGCCGGGTTGCCAGCCTCCGGACAGCTCGTCGGCCCGGCCGGTCCGTGCTCCCGGCACCGGGCCGGTGCCGCCGCGTCGGGTGTCGCCGACCGGTACCACCTCGGATGTCGTGCCTGCTGCACGGGGTGGCGCGGCCCGCTCCGGCCCGTCCGGTCCGGCGGGCGGAGCCGCCCCGGGCGGTGCCGGCTCACCGGATGGCCGTGCCGGGTCGGGCAGGAGTCGGACGGCCCCGTCGAGCAGCGCCGCCCGTAGTTCGTCGTCCGGCATGTCGGCGAAGAAGACGATCGGGTCGCCGAGCATCCCGGTCGCCTGGATGGCACGGATCCGTTCCAGCCGGGTCGCGCCCGGCCCGGCGACCAGGTCGTACGCCTGGGTGGCGAGTCGCATGATCCGGGCGTACGTGCTGCCCCGGGCCAGCAGCGTCATGTCGTGATAGAGCGTCCCCAGCGGACGGCGGTGCCGCAGCAGGGTGTCGAGCCAGCCCTCCAGCGCCGCCCAGCGGGCCGCCGGCCAGGGCAGCCGGGCCGCCCGCTCCAGGGCCGCCTCCAGATCGGAGACGAGCGGCTCGGCCAGCGCCACCAGCAGGTGCTCCTTGCTGGGGAAGTGGTAGAGGATGCCCGCCTTGGTCAGCCCCAGCCGGTCGGCGATCTGCCGCAGCGAGGTGCGCTGGTAACCCTGCGCCCCGAACAGGTCGAGGGCGGTACGCAGGATCCGGCTCCGGGTGTCGAGGGCGGGCGGGTGGTCCATCCGCCCAGCGTACCGGCCACTGACCGTCGATCAGGAATCTGTGACGGTCGTCCTACCATCGGTCAGTACACTGGGGACCGAGACACCGTCACGATCTGGCTCGATGCGCCGTCCAGGCTGGGGACGACGCGGAATCGGCAACTAACAAGGGAGCGTCATGACCGCGATCTCGGTGGCCGGCCTGGTGAAGACCTTCGGGGCCACCCGCGCGCTGGACGAACTGGACCTGACCGTCCGGTCCGGTGAGGTGCACGGGTTCCTCGGGCCGAACGGGGCGGGCAAGTCCACCACCATCCGGATCCTGCTCGGCCTGCTCCGCAAGGACGCGGGCGAGGTCGGCGTACTGGGCGGTGATCCCTGGCGGGACGCCGTGTCGCTGCACCGCCGGCTGGCGTACGTGCCCGGCGACGTGAACCTCTGGCCCAACCTCTCCGGCGGGGAGGCGATCGACCTCTTCGGCGCGCTGCGCGGCGGCCTGGACCGGGCCCGCCGGGACGAGCTGTTGCAGCGCTTCGACCTCGATCCGACCAAGAAGTGCCGCACCTACTCCAAGGGCAACCGGCAGAAGGTGGCGATCGTCGCCGCGTTCGCCTCCGACGTCGAACTGCTGGTGCTCGACGAGCCGACCTCCGGGCTGGACCCGTTGATGGAGGCGGTCTTCCGGGAGTACGTCGCCGCGCTGCGCGACGCGGGCAAGACCGTACTGCTCTCCAGCCACGTGATGTCCGAGGTGGAGGCGCTCTGCGACCGGGTCAGCATCATCCGGGCCGGCCGTACGGTCGAGTCCGGGACCCTGGCCGAGCTGCGCCACCTGACCCGGACCCCGATGACGGTCGAGACGGAACGCCCGGTGGACGGGCTCGCCGACCTGGCCGGGGTGCACGCGGTGACCGTCTCCGGCTCGACCACCCGGTTCGAGGTCGAGTCCGGCACCCTCGACCCGGTGCTGGCCCACCTCGCCCGGTTCGGCGTACGGGCGCTGACCAGTACGCCGCCGACGCTGGAGGAGCTGTTCATGCGGCACTACGGCGACGGATCCGGGACCGCCCCCGCCCCGCGTCCGGTGCCGGCGGGTGCCCGATGAGCGCGTTCACCGGCACCGCCCGGCTGACCCGGCTCGCGCTGCGCCGGGACCGGGTGAAGCTCCTGGTCTGGGCGCTGGCCCTGCCGGCGGTCGGCGCCGCGGTCGCGCAGAGCGTCTCCGGCATCTACGGCACCGAGTCCGACCGGATCGGCTACGCCACCACCAGCGCCGCGAGCGTGGTCGCGCGGGCGTTCAACGGCCCGGTCTCCGGACCGAGTCTCGGGTCGGTGGTCACCGCCGAGGCGTACACGATGCTGGCCCTGCTCGCCGCGTTGCTCAGCACCTTCGCGGTGGTCCGGCACACCCGGCAGAACGAGGAGACCGGCCGGGCCGAGCTGCTCGGCTCGGCGGTGGTCGGCCGACACGCCCCGCTCACCGCGGCCCTGCTCACCACGGTGGCCGCCAACCTGGTCAGTGGGCTGCTGCTCGCCCTGGTGCTGGTCGCCGGTGACCTCCCGGCGGCCGGCTCGCTCGCCCTCGGCGCGGCGACGGCCGGGATCGGGGTCTCGTTCGCGGCGGTCGCCGCGGTGACCGCCCAGCTCTCTGGTACGGCGCGCGGCGCGAACGGCATGGCCGCGGCCGCCGTCGGGCTCGCCTTCCTGCTCCGGGCCGCCGGAGACGCCTGGGGGACCGTCACGGCCGACGGGATGGGGGTGGTCAGCGCCTGGCCGTCCTGGCTCTCCCCGCTCGGCTGGGCCAACCAGGTCCAGCCGTTCGACGGCAACCGCTGGCCGGTGCTGGCCCTGACCGCCGGTTTCGCGCTGCTCGCCGTCGGTACGGCGTTCGTGCTGACCGCCCATCGCGACCTGGGCAGCGGGGTACTGGCGGTCCGCCGGGGGCCGGCGGTGGCGGCCAGCGGGCTGCTCAGCCCGGGCGGCCTGGCCTGGCGGTTGCAGCGTGGCGTGGTGCTCGGCTGGGCGATCGGTGTCGTGGTGATGGGGCTGTCGATGGGTTCGGTCGGCGACCAACTGGACAGCTTCGTCGGCGAGAACGAGGCCGCCAGCGAGCTGATCGCCCAGCTCGGCGGCACCGAGGAGCTGGTCGACGCGTTCCTGGGCACCATGATGGCGATGTTCGCGCTCGCGGTGGCCGGCTTCGCGGTGCAGGCGGTACTGCGGCTGCGCACCGAGGAGGCGGCCGGCACCCTGGAGGGAGTGCTGGCCACGGCGGTCAGCCGGCCCCGCTGGCTGCTCAGCCACCTGATCTGGGCCGCGCTCGGTGCGGTCGTCCTGCTGGCGCTGGCCGGTGCCAGCACCGGACTGGGCTACGGCCTGGTCAGCGGCGACGTGCCCGGCGAGGTGGCCCGGCTCACCGTGGCCGGACTGGTCCAGGCGCCGGCGGCGCTGGTCCTCGCCGGCCTGGTGGTGGTGTTCTTCGGGCTGCTGCCCCGGCTGTCGGTGGCGCTGTCCTGGTCGGTCTTCCTGCTCTGCGTCCTGCTGGGCCAGCTCGGCGCGCTGCTGGAGCTGCCGCAGCCGGTGCTGAACCTGTCGCCGTTCACCCACCTGCCGGCGGTGCCGGCCGCCGACCCGAGTGCCACCCCACTGGTGGTGCTGCTCGCCGTCGCGGTCGCGCTGACCGGGCTCGGCCTGGCCACGTTCCGCCGCCGAGACATGGCGATCGGCTGAGAAGGACGGGCACGAAGGGCGAACAGGGGCACAACGCGGAGCCCCCGCCACCGGACAGGCGGCGGGGGCTCCCGCGTGTTACGGCTCAGCTCGCGTACGCCTCCAGCCGGTCGGCCCGGGACGGGTGGCGCAGCTTCAGCAGGGTCACCTTCTCGATCTGGCGGATCCGCTCCCGGGAGAGGCCGAATTCCCGGCCCACCTCGTCCAGGGTGCGCTGCCGGCCGTCGTCCAGGCCGAAGCGCAGCCGGATCACGGCCTGCTCGCGGTGCGAGAGGGTGGCGAGCACGATCTCCACCTCGTTGCGCAGCATGCCCTGCGATACCGCGTCACCAGGCTCCTCGCGGGGGTCGACGGCGGCGACGAAGTCACCGAGCGCGCTCTCGCCGTCCTCGCCGACGGCCTGGTCGAGGCTGACCGGCTCCCGGTCGTACGAGATGAGCTCGATGACCTGGAACTCCGGTACGCCCAGCGCGGCGGCGACCTCGGCCACGGTGGGCTCCCGGCCGAGCTGGGTGGCCAGGTCGCGGCGGGTCCGGACCATCCGGTTGACCTGCTCGACCATGTGTACCGGGATGCGGATGGTGCGGGCCTGGTCGGCCATGGCCCGGGTGATGGCCTGCCGGATCCACCAGGTGGCGTAGGTGGAGAACTTGTAGCCCTTGGTGTAGTCGAACTTCTCGACGGCGCGGATCAGGCCGAGGTTGCCCTCCTGGATCAGGTCCAGGAACGCCATGCCCCGCCCCGTGTACCGCTTCGCGATGCTGACCACCAGCCGCAGGTTCGCCTCCAGCAGGTGGTTCTTCGCGGCCCGCCCCTGGGCGGCGACGAGTTCCAGGTCCGCCCGCAACTCCACCGGCAGCGCGCCCCGGGTGTCGGTGCTCAGCTTCTCCTCGGCGTAGAGCCCCGCCTCGATCCGCCGGGCCAGTTCCACCTCCTGGACGGCGGTGAGCAGCTTGGTCCGGCCGATGCCGTTGAGGTAGGCCCGGACCAGGTCGGCCGAGGCGCCGCGCTCGTCGGTGGCGTCGAGGTCGACCAGGACCTGCCCGCCATCCCCGGCCGGCTCGTTGTCGACGCCGGCCGCGCTGGCCGGGTGAGTGTGGCTCTCGCTGTGCTGCAGGACCATCATCTGTCGCCTCCCCGCTTCGACAATGTGGCGCGTCCCAGCGGACAACCGCGCTGGTGACACATAGCTTGGCCGGTAGGGCGTGAAGCCGAGGTGAGGCGAGCATCGGGTTGGCATGAAACCGGGAGATGACAGAGGGCTGATTCGTCCCGGTTTCTCGACCTTGATCCGATTGATCACCGCCGGTCCGTCGGAAGTCGGCCCGGTACGCGCCCGGCGGTACTTGCCGGTGACGGTTACCGTGCGAGACGGGATCGAGATCAACGACGGATGGAGGACGTGGTGGTCTTCAAGCGGTTGATGCAGGCGATGGGCGTGGGCGGTCCGTCGGTCGAGACGGTGCTGACCAACCCGAACTGCCGGCCAGGCGGTTATCTGGAGGGCCAGGTCCACGTCGCCGGCGGCGACCACCCGGTGGACGTCGAGTACGTCTCGCTCGGCCTGGTGACCCGGGTCGAGGTGGAGAGCGGTGACAGTGAGTACAACACCACCCAGGAGTTCCAGCGGCAGCGGGTGACCGGCCCGTTCCGGCTGGAGAGCGGGCAGCGCCACGACCTTCCGTTCCGCTTCGAGGTGCCGTGGGAGACGCCGCTGACCGAGATCGGCGGTCAGCACCTGCACGGGATGACCATGGGGCTGCGTACCGAGCTGGAGGTGGCCCGGGCGGTGGACAAGGGCGACCTCGACCCGGTGGCGGTGTATCCGCTGCCGGCGCAGGAGCGCGTCATCGACGCCCTGGTGCAGCTCGGCTTCCGGTTCAGCCGGGCCGACGTGGAGCGCGGCCGTATCTACGGGGTGCAGCAGAGCCTGCCGTTCTACCAGGAGATCGAGTTCTACCCCGGGCCGCAGTACGCCCGCGCGATCAACCAGCTTGAGCTGACCTTCGTGGCCACGCCGCAGCAGTTGCAGATCGTGCTGGAGATCGACAAGCGGGGTGGGCTCTTCACCGAGGGCCGCGACGCGTTCGGCCGGTTCACCGTCGACCACGCGTCGGTGGACCGGACCGACTGGGTCCGGCAGCTCGACGGCTGGCTGCGCCAGTCCATGCAGAAGCGCGGCCTGTTCTTCTGAACCGTCCCACGCCGGTCCGCCCGGCGGACCGGCGAGGTCCGGGCTCCTCCTACAACTCCAGCAGCACCGTGCGCGGGCCGACGTTCACGCTCTCCACCAGCATGTGCGCCCGGAACCGCCCGGTGGACACCGTGGCGCCGCGCAGCCGCAGCGCCTCGACGAACGCGGTCACCAGCGGTTCGGCCAGCTCGGCCGGGGCCGCCGCGCCCCAACTGGGCCGGCGGCCCTTGCGGGCGTCACCGTAGAGGGTGAACTGGCTGACCACCAGCAGCGGCGCCCCGGCGTCGGCGGCGGACCGCTCGTCGTCCAGGATGCGCAGCTCGTGCACCTTCCGGGCCAACGTCTGCGCGGTGGCCCGGGTGTCGGAGTGGGTCACCCCGAGCAGCACCAGCAGCCCGTCCGAGACCGCCCCGACCACCTCGCCGTCCACCGTCACACTGGCCCGGCTGACCGTCTGCACCACCGCCCGCACGGCGGTCAGTTTGCCACGGGTGCCAGGACGCCGCGTTCCACCAGGTGCGCGATGATCGGCCCGGCTGCCTCGGCAAGGTCCTCCGGGGGTACGTCGTGCGCCAGCGCCAGCACCGCGAGCTGCTCGCGCAGCGGCACCTGGCCGTTGGCCCCGCCGACCAGGGCCAGCACCAGCGGGTCCACCTCCTCGGTCCAGCGCAGTCCGTGCGACTGGACCAGGACCTGCCGGTCCACCGCCCAGCCGTCGTCGCCCATCGACGCCTCCTGGCGCAGCTTCAGCCCGTCGACCGCCCGGAACCGGGTGGCGAGCAGCGCCTCGTCGTCCCGGCCGCGCAGCCAGTCCTGCCGGTCGAACCAGGCCGCGATCTGCTCCCCCATCGGCGGCTGTACGGCCTGCCGCAGGTCCTCGACCCGCACTACCGGATCGGTGTGGCCGCCCCGGCGCAGGTTCACCACGCCGAAGCCGATCGCCTCCACCTTCTGCGCGTCGAACCAGTCCAGCCAGGCGGCCACCCGGTGCGGGTCGGCCGCCTCGCCGGCGTCGGCCAGCCACAGGTCGACGTACGCCATCGGGTCGGCGACCTCGCGCTGGATCACCCAGGCGTCCAGGCCGGTACCGGTGAACCAGCCGGCCACCCGCTCGCCCCAGTCCTCCCCGGCCACGTGCAACCAGTTGGCCAGGTACTGCATGGTGCCGTCCTCGGTGAGTAGCCCCGGCGCGGCGGCGGCGAGTTCGGCGGCGATTCCGTCGCCGACCCGGCCCGAGTCGCGGTAGCTGTGCGTGGTGGTGCCCGGGCCGACCACGAACGGCGGGTTGCTCACCACCAGGTCGAAGCGGCGCCCGGCCACCGGGCCGACCAGGTCGCCCTTGCGCAGTTCCCAGCGGTGTCCGTTCAGCGCGGCGGTGGTCGCGGCGAACCGCAGCGACCGGTCGGAGACGTCGGTGGCGGTCACCGAGCGGGCGTGCTCGGCCAGGTGCAGCGCCTGCACGCCGCTGCCCGTGCCGAGGTCCAGGGCGCTGCCGACCGGGCGCCGGATGGTCGCCCCGACCAGCGTGGTGGTCGCCCCGCCGATCCCGAGCACGTGGTCGGAGGCGAGCGGCTGGCCGGGCCGGGCGCTGGCCGGCACGTCGGAGAGCACCCACCAGGAGTCCCCGTACGGCTCCAGGTCGACGCCCTGGCGCAGCCCGTCGCCGACCCGTTCGAGCAGTCCTCCGGCGAGCGCCTCGGCGAGCGGCAGCGGGGCGAAGGCGGCTCGTACCGCCGCCTCCGGCTCGGTCTGGGCGCAGACGAAGAGCCGGATCAGGGTGGCGAGCGGGTCCCGGTCCTCGGTGACCCGCAGCGCCGCCCGATAGTCGTTGCGAGCCAGTCCGCTGGTCGCCGCCGGGCCGAGCCGGTCGGCGATGCCGCTCGAGGTGTAGCCCGCGCTGGTCAGTGCCGTCCGGAGCTGGTCCACCCCAGCCGGGGACAGCAGCATCTCGTTCCCGTCCACGGCGTCCATCCTGCCCGCCGGCCCGGCCGGGCCGACCCGCAACCCCCGCAGTTGGCGACCCGGAACCACCCCGTCGGGTGTAACCGGCTGCGGCATCCCGGGTCAGCCGGCCGGTCCGATCGGCGTTTCCCCAGCTCTCGGCCGCTGTTCCGGCTCCGGCACGGCCGGAGCCGGATATCCGGCTCCGGCAATCGGCTGCCCGGCAACGGCGGTCGGGTAGGCAGGCACCGGGAACGGATATCCGGGGGTGGCGGTCGGGTATGCGGATCCGGGGGCCGGGCGCTCGGGCGAGACGGTCGGCAGCCGGTGGCGGCGGGCCAGCCAGAGCACCACGACGGCGTAGCCGGCGTGCACCAGCAGGCTGACCGCGAACATCTCCCAGGGGCCGTCGGCGGCCGTCTCCTCGCTGGCGAGCTGACCAAGCGCCGCCGCGCCGACGAACGAGATCAGGTTGTTCACCACGTGCAGCGCGACCGCGGCCTCCAGGCCGCCGGTACGGATGGTCAGCCAGCCCAGGACTCCGCCCACGAACGCCAGGTCGGCGAAGCCCCACCCGGTACCCCAGCCGTGTGCCAGCGCGAAGAGCACGCCCTGAAGGGCGATCGCCGGCCACGGTGTCCGGAGAAACGCCCCGACGCCCTGCAACAGCCAGCCCCGGCAGACGTACTCCTCGGCGGCGGCCTGCAACGGCACCAGCAGGAGCAGCACGACCAGTGCGCCGAGGAAGCCTGCCCAGCCCGGCCAGCCGGTGTCGACGGCCTCGCCATCGTCCAGACCGCCGGTCAGCGCGAGCAGGCCGAAGCTGCCAGCGAGCAACAGCAGCACCGCCGGTACGGCGAGCAGCGCGCACCGGCCGAGCCAGCGCCAGCGCAGCCGGCCGAGCACCGAGGAGACCGTACCGGCCGGACGGGCCTGCACCCAGCGCGCCGCGAGCAGCACGAACGGCAGCGCGGCGGCGATGGCGGCGAGCAGCAGCGCGAGGTCGCCCAGGGTGCCCAGTGTCGGCAGGCCGTCCGGGCCGGTCGGGCGCCCGGCGAGGGTGGCGATCGCGGTGCCGACGCCGGTCAGCAGGCAGAGCACCAGCAGGGTGCCGCCGAGGATCAGCAGGGTGCCGAGCGGCGGGCGCCACCAGCGGTGCCGTTCGGTCCGGGCCAGCCGGTGGTAGGGGGTACCCGGGGCGGGTGCGGTCGTCATGTGCCAAGCGTGCCGCGTCGGCGCCAACGGAACGCCGGCCGTGGTTCCGAACCGGCACCGAACCTGCCGGCGATCGGCACCATCGTCGAGACGCTCGGCGGCACAGCCCGAGCCGACCCGGCGGGCGCCGGTCTGCCCGATCGGGCCGGGCCGGATCGGGCAGCGGTGTCGAGGACGAACGGCGGCGCGGAGGTGGTGGCGACATCGCCATCCGTGGTGGCTGTCGGTGGGATCCCATCCGTCGTGGCTGTCCGCGGGCCGGAGAGGGCCGATCTCGACGGGATGCCGCCGCCGGATCGGGCCGGTGGCATCCCGTCGAGAGCGTCACGGTTCGCCGCGCGGGGGCGGGCCGGGCGACGTGCTCGCGGCCGGACGGGCCGCGGGTCGGAGCGTCAGAACGTCACGTCCGAGCAGCCGTAGAAGGTCTCCGTGCTGTCGGACCGGGTCCACACCGAGTAGATGATGTGGTGTCCGCTCTTACCGGACGGCAGCCGACCGGTCCAGTAGTAGTGGCCGTCGTTGCTGCCCACGTTGCCCCGCTGCGGCGGGTTGGTGACCGAGGAGAACGGCGTCGACTCCAGGTCGCTCCAGGCCAGCGGGCGGGTGGGGCTCCAACTGTTCCGGGTGACGTACAGGTCGAACCGGCCGGGGTGCGCCGCCCAGTTGCTGTACCGGAACTCGACGCTCGCGCCCGAGCTGACCTGGGCCTTCGGGAAGTCGTTCCGGGCCAGGTCCCAGCCCCGGAAGGTGGAGTTGCCGCCGCTGCACAGCTGGCCGTCCGGGATGAAGCCCTGGGTCCGGCCGGCGCCGTCCGAGCGGAGCACGCTGAACCAGTTGTAGAGCGGGGAGACGCCGCTCACGTTGGCCGCGGCGACGCAGCCGGGATTCTGGTTCACGATGTTGCCCTGCGGGGTCAGGCCGTCCCGGTAGCACGCGTACGTCCGGCTCGCCGGAACCATCAGCGCGCCGTGTGCGTTGGCCGGGTTCGGCGAGATCACCGTCAGGAGGCCGGCGGTCAGCACGGCGGAGACGCCGACAACCGTCAGTCTGCGCAGGAGTTTCACGAGTTGATCCCTTCTGTTCGACCGCTGCCGGAGGATGTCGTCGGGCGGCGCGGTCGGGCGGACTCCGGCGGGGCGCGCGGGCGTGGTGGTGGCGTCCGCCGCGCCCGGTCACCGGCTGCTGGTATCAGGCCCGGATCCCACGCGCACAGCACGGTTGCCCCCGTACTGCGGCGATATGAACCATTGCAGCACGGATGGCCGGCTCAATCAATAGGTGCCTATCGATACCTGACCGGGCTGAATGGTCCCGCATGTCCAGTCGGGGCCGGGGCCTGCGCGGCCGGAGACGGCGCGCGCCGTGGGGGTCGGGCTGCTGCGGCCGGCTCAGGCCAGTTGGAAGTCGGCGAAGTCGAAGCCGGGTGCCACCACGCAGCTCACCAGCACGGGGTGGTCGCCCGCCGGCTCGGCCGACTGCCAGACACCGCCGGGGATCACCACCTGCGGCCGCTCGCCGGCGGGCACGTCCGGGCCGAGCCGGACCTCGGCCGGTTCCTCCGCCGGCACCTCGGCCGCGCCGCCGAGCCGCAGCCGCAGCGGGCCGCCTGAATGCCACAGCCACAGCTCGTCGGAGCGGACGACGTGCCAGCGGGACCGCTCCCCGGGTTGCAGCAGGAAGTAGATCGCGGTCGCGGCGGCACGCGGTCCGGCGTACCCGTCGGGGGTGAAGGCGTGCGCCGAGCGCCAGGTCTCGCGGAACCAGCCCCCCTCCGGGTGCGGGGCCAGGTCGAACTGCTCGGCCAGCGGGGGTCGGTGCGGTGTCGTCACGGGTCGACCTCCACTCGGGTACGCCGGGCCGGCCCGGCACCCGACGAACCGGAAGTCTACCGAGCGGAGTACGCCCCGGCGGCCGGCCGGGACTGGGTACGACGTCGGCCCGGCCGCCCCGGGCGGGTCAGAGCCCGGCCGCCTCGTCGTACCGGCGGCGCAGGTCGGCCATCTCCGAGGGCTCCAGTGCCTCCTTCTGCGCCAGTTCCTCGTACTTGTCCGGGAACATCTCCTTGAGCCGGTCGATGAACCGGACGTCCTCGGTCGCCTCGACCACCTGGATCCCCGGCGGCTCGGTGGACATGTCCACGATCACCGGACCGGCCAGCTTGACCGCCCAGTCCCAGGGCCGCTTCTGCTCGGCGACCCCGCAGAGGTGGAACCCGTAGACCGTCTTCACCTCGGCGAGCGTGCTGACCCCGCTCGGCTCGAAGCCGTAGACGTGTACCCCGCAGATGACCGGCGGCTTCTTCCCGTCCTTCTCGGCGGTCGCCTGCTCGACGTTGTGGCCCGTGTGCTGGTGCTGCCCGGGGTCGGCCGATTCCAGTGTGGTGCGCAGCCGGGTCATGATCTGCCCGCGCAGATCGGGCGGCCCGGCCTCCGAGCCGGCCGTGTTGACCAGTACGACCGTGCCGGCCGACACCGCCAGCAGGATGACCGCCACCCACACGAAGCGGTTGCGGTACCACCCCGTGAAACTGTTCCGGGTAATCATGATCGTGTCTCATCTCGTCGCCAGGTTGGTGCGTTGGCAGAACTCGTCGGACGCGCCAACCCATGGTGGGTGGTGTCCGTCGTTGTCGGAACGTGCCCGGCGAATGCAGCGCGGATCGGGCGCAGCGCGAATCCGGCGTCGAGGCGGCGCGCTGCCGGCACTGCGTGCTCCCGTGCTGGCCGTTCCCAGTGCGGTTGCCCCCGCACTGCGGCGATATGAGCCATTCCAGCACGCCCCGCCCCGCCCCGGCAACATCGACGGCCCTCAACGGCCCGCTCGGTCCGGCCGGGCTGTCGGCGCCGCCCGACAACTACCCTCACGGCACGCTGGTCGCCGGCGGCAGCCGTACGGTCTTCGTCAGCGGCCCACGCCAGCGATCACCATCATCATCACCGACATCTACGCCGAGGAATGGTTGCGCGAAATCGAGGTTGTGCCCGTCGGCGACTCGTGCTCTGGGCTGTCGGCCGGTCTAGTCGAGCGCCGGCACCGACTGCGGTGGCGGTTCGTCTGGTCCAGGGACTGTCGGCATCGTCAACGGCTCGACGCCGGCCCGGGCGGCGGCCGGTGACCGGGGACCAGGCTTCGAGCCCCGCCGGCCAGGAAGAGCAGCGCCGAGGGCAGGAACGCGACGCCGAGGCCGCCGAGGGCCAGCAGTAGACCCCAGCCGCCGATCACGACCGCCGCGACGAGGTCGAGGTACCCGGCGATGCGCGGGACGAGCCGCTGGGCCAGCGGTGGCAGGGCGGCGGCGATCACCGGTACGCCGAGCAGGACGAGCGCCGCCACGCCGGAGTCCTCGACGGTGAGTGGTGTGAGGATGACCGCCACCAGCGCGGTGATCACCAACCCCGCCCGGCGGACCAGGCGCTGCCCGTCGCCCCCTCGGCCGACCAGCACCAGTACGCCGACCGCCAGTACGGCGGCGAGCGCACCCAGCGTCGTCACCAGGATCAGAGTCATGGGCCCCTCCGAGGCAGTCGGGAAGATCCGAATTGACGGCCACTCCACCCGGGGCACCGGGCGTGTCCGAGGCGGATCGGGCCCACCGGTTAGATTACCGTCGATCCTGGGCCGGTGACCCGCCGTCGTCCGGGCAGGCCGCTCCACCTGACCCGGTCTGGCCGGCCGGTGGGAGAGGTGGGCAGCCGTCGAGCAGGACCGTGCCGAGCGGCGAGCCCGTCCGGCCGGGGCGCCCGCAGCGGCGGATCCGGCGAGCGGAGCGTACCGAGGGGCCGAGATGATCCTTTCCCGTGCGATCGCCGAGGGCGTGGCGGCCGGCACCGTGACCCTGGTGTTCCGGCGCTGGGCCCGGCCCGACGTCCGAGCCGGTGACACCCTGACCACCGCTGCCGGGGTGATCGCCGTCGAGTCGATCACCGAGGTCGATCCGACGGCTGTCACCGATGCCGAGGCGCGCAGCGCGGGCGCACCGTCCGCCGCCGCCCTGATCGCGGCGCTTCGCGGTACCGCGGGCCAGCCGACGTACCGGATCGGGGTCCGCTGGGTCGGCCCGGACCCTCGGGTGGCGCTGCGGGCCGACAGCCAGCTCTCGGCCGAGCAGCACGCCGAGCTGGCCGCCCGGCTGGCCCGGCTCGACCGGCACAGCCGGTACGGACCGTGGACACACGCCCTGCTCCGGCTCGTCGCCGCCAACCCGGGGCGGCGGGCCGGGGACCTCGCCGACCAGGTCGGCCGGGAGCGGGACGCGTTCAAACGCGACGTACGCAAGCTGAAGAACCTGGGGCTCACCGAGAGCCTTGAGGTCGGCTACCGGATATCCCCGCGCGGCGCCGCGTATCTTGCCGCCCTTTCCGCCGGGCCTCCGCCCGGGGAGACGCGGCCGACGGCGGAGTGACCCGGTGTACGTCCCGGGGGCGCTCCGTCGGTGCCGGAGTGAGCAGGCAAGATAGCCGCATGACGCTCTCGCTGCCCATTGCTGCCGAAGCGAACGAACTGCTCCGGCGTGACCCGCTGGCGCTGCTGATCGGCATGGTCCTCGACCAGCAGGTCAGCATGGAGAAGGCCTTCGCCGGCCCGTACGAGTTGGTGAAGCGGCTCGGCCACGCGCCGGACGCGGCCGAGCTGGCCGCGTTCGACCCGGACGCGCTGACCGCGATCTTCGCCGAGCGCCCCGCCCTGCACCGGTTCCCGAAGGCGATGGCGGCCCGGGTGCAGGAGGTGTGCCGGACCCTGGTCGAGCGGTACGACGGTGATCCGAGCCGGCTCTGGTCGGAGGCCGAGGACGGCCGCGAGCTGCTGAAGCGGATCACCGGGTTGCCCGGGTTCGGCAAGCAGAAGGGGCAGATCTTCCTCGCCCTGCTCGGCAAGCGCTTCGGTGTTCAGCCGCCCGGCTGGCGCGAAGCGGCCGGCGACTACGGCGTCGACGGTGCCCACTACTCGGTCGCCGACGTGGTGGACGAGACGTCGCTGGGCAAGGTGCGCCAGCACAAGCAGCAGATGAAGGCCGCCGCCAAGGCCGCAGCGGCGGGCTGACCCCGCCTGGGCCCGCGCGCGACGACCGGCCGGCGGGGCGGATTCGGGCGGCGGCAGCGCCCGGGCGGATGCTGACTCGTTGAGTGTGGAGATTATCGACGCTCAGGGAGCGACCAATGGTTTCGACGGCTCCGACCCGCGTACCTCTCGGACCGCCGACCGGACCCGCCGGGCTGAGGCCGGATGGCTGACAGGCCGGTGGACCCGGTGCTGCGCGCCGAGTCCAGTTCGCAGCGGGCCACCTTCCTGGAGCTGTTCCTGGATCTGGTCTTCGTCTTCGCACTCACCCGGGTCTCCGCGCGGCTGGTCGAGGATTTCACCACGGAGAAGCGCGTCCTGTTCTCCGAGGCCGGCCAGACCCTGGTCCTGTTCCTGGCGCTCTGGCTGATCTGGGCCTCGACAGCGTGGGTCACCAGCACCCTGGAGCCCGAGGCGTTCGCCGTGCAGGGCGCTGTGGTGCTGACCGTGGTCGGCAGCATGGTGGTGGCGGTGGCGTTGCCGGAGGGGTTCGGCGATCGGGCTCTCATCTTCGCCGCCGCCTATCTCGCGGTCCAGTTCGGCCGGATCGGCTTCCTCGTGGTCGCCACGCGTGGCCGGCTCGTTCCCAACGACCCGGCGTCGCCGCGACGGGTGCTCTTCTGGGCTGGATTGTCTGCCGTGCCGTGGCTCATCGGGGGAATGGTCGACGAGAGTGTCCTCCGGGGAGTGTTGTGGAGCGTCGCGGTCGCCATGGACTATCTCGGGTTCACGCTGGGCTGGCCGACTCCCCGGTCCGGTCGCACGCGGTACGGCACTCAGCCCTTCGGCGGGGAGCACTTGGCCGAACGGCTTCAGCAGTTCCTGTTGATCGCGCTCGGCGAGGTGATCCTCGTCACCGGGATCGCCTTCAGCGGCGGTGACGGCACCTTTACCCCCGCCCGGACCGGCGCGCTGGGTCTGGCGTTGCTGACCACCGTGCTGCTCTGGCGGATCTACTTCTACCGGGCCGGGCACGTGCTACCGGCCGCGCTCGCCGGGGCCCGGGATTCGACCCGGCTCGGTCTCTCCGCCTGGTACACGCACCTGATCATGATTGCCGGCATCGTGCTCACCGGGGTCGGTTACGAGCTGACCATCACCCACCCGTTCGGGCAGATCGTGCCCGGCTGGCTGATCGCCATCCTGGGCGGCCCCGCGCTGTTCCTGGCCGGGCGGGCCGGTTTCGAGTTCCAGGTCTTCGGGCGGATCTCCCGATCCCGGGTGGCCGGCCTGCTCCTGCTGGGAGCGGTGGTACCGGCGATGGAGCACTTGCCGCTGCTGACGGTCGCCGGCGCCACCGCCGGAGTACTGCTCGGGGTGGCCCTCCTCGACCTGCGCCGCTCGTGGGGCCAACCGCCCGAGCAGCCGGTGCCGCGGATCTGACCGGCGGCCGCCGCCCTGCGCGGCCGTCGGTCTCAGTCCGTCGGTCTCAGGCCGCGGTCGGGTGGGCGAGCGCGGCCAGGGCCCGGCGTACGTCGGCCAGCGACACCGTCGCCGAGTCGTCCAGGTCGGCCAGCCCGGCCTCGATCCACTGCCGCATCAGGGTGGTCACCCCGATGCCCCGCGCCTCGGCGGCCGACCGGACCCGTTCGTAGGTGTCCAGCGGCAGGCGTACGGAGCGGCTGACCATCGGCACGTCGGTGTCCGGGGTGGGCAGCTCGACCGGCTGTGCGTCGTCGACCAGGTCGGCGAGCTGGTCGTCTCCGGTGTGGAACCGCTTGATGGCATCGTCTCGGTGCATCGTCACCGCCTCCTCCTCGTCTCGGTGCTCGATCCCGGTCCCCTGGTGCGCGATCTCGGGCCCGCCCGGTGGGACGGACTCATCGCCGTCGCCCCTGGATCGCCTCCTCGTAGCGCTTTGACTCGATGTCGGTCAGGTCACGCGCGGAGAGGATGTCCCAGTCGTTGTCAACTTGATCGGCCTCGGCCAGCAGGATGGCCAGTCGTCGCCCGCGCCGTGCCGTGGCGTAGACGACCATCACGTCGTCGCCGAGGTGCCGGATTACCCGTCGGGCGCTGTGCAGCGCCTCCCACACCTCGCCGGGGGTGACGTCGTGGACCTTCAGGTTTCCCAGCGCCTCGTCGGTGAAGCTGAACCTGCTGCCCACGCGGGGGAGCGTACCACGGGCGTAACACGCCGGGGGCGAGCGCGGGGCCCGGGGCGGCGGCCCGGCGCCGCTGGTCAGGCGAAGGTGCGAGGATGGGGGTGGCATCCCGGGACGGGAGAGTTCCGGGGAGGACCGACCGCATCCCTCCGGAGGCCGTGGTGAAGCGTCAGGCGTACCAGCCGATCCTGATCACCGACGCCTCACGCAGCCAGGACGACCAACTACGTACCCGCGAGCGCCGGTACATCGTGATGATGTCCATCCGGGCACTCTGCGTCATCGTCGGTGCGATCCTGGTCGGCGCCAAGGCACCGCTGCTCTGGCTCTGGCTGCCGCTCTGCGCCGTCGGCATGGTGCTGATCCCGTGGCTGGCGGTCCTGCTCGCGAACGACCGCCCGCCGAAGGAACAGCACCGGATCGGCGCCAGGTGGCGTCGTACGCACCTCGACGAGACCCCGCCCCGGGCGCTGCCTGCCGAGGAGCGGCCGCACCGGGTGATCGACGCCGAGCCGTGATCCGAAGCGTCGGCCCCGGTCGGTAGTCTCACCCGGGCCGGTGATCGACTTCGCGTGCCGGCCGCGGGTGCGGGACGCGAACGGTCAGGAGGAGCAGCGGTGGGTAGCTGGGGCGTCGGCAACTTCGACAACGACACGGCGGCGGACCATCTCTCGATCATCACCAAACGACTGCTCGACGAGGTCACCGAGGCGATGGCCGGCGATCCGGTCGAACTCGAGCCGGACGAGTACTGGGGCGTGGCGGTGCCGTGCAACCTCGAACTGCTCTACCGGTTCGCCGAACTGCCCTACGTCGGCGTCTGCCTACCCGCCCCGGACGTCGCCGCCGACTGGAAGCGGCGTTACCTGGCCGTCTGGGACGAGACCATCGGGGAACTCGTGGAGTCGGCGGAGGCCCGGGAGGCCCGCCGGGCCGTACTGGTGGAGACCTTCGACCGGTTTGTCGCGGCAGCCCGTCGCGAGGCCACGGACTGAGCAGCCACGGGCTGACCAGCCATGGACGGAGCGGGCTGAGCGCTCGCGGACCGGGCCCCCGGCCGGCTGACCGGTCAGCCGACCACCCGGGCCGACCCGTCGGCCGCCGGCCGGGCACCGAGGGTGCCGACCGCCGCCGCGCCCAGTTCGGCCGCCCGGTCCAGCGCCTCGGCCGCCGGCGCCCCGGCGACCCAGGCCGCCAGCAGACCGGCCGCGAACGCGTCCCCGGCTCCGGTCACGTCCCGCACCGGCACCCGGCGGGCCGGCGCGGAGACCACCTCGCCGCCGCGCTCGGCCCAGACAGCACCGGCGGCTCCGTCCTTCACCACGACGTGCCGGGCCACCTCGGTCAGGGCACGCGCCTGGGCGGCCGGTGAGCCCGGGCCGGCCAGCACCGCCGCCTCGTCCGCGTTGGCGAGCAGCAGGTCGGCATCGCGTACCCAGCTCAGGAACGCCGCCGCGCCGACCCGGCGCAGCGGTTCGGCGGAGGCCGCATCCACGCTGGTGGTGAGGCCGCGCCCGCGCGCGGCGGCCAGCGCGCGCCGCCCGGCCTCCCGCGACCCGGCGTCCAACAGGGTGTACGCGGACAGGTGCAGATGGGTCGCGTCCGCGCTGGCGCCCAGCGCGGCGTCCACGTGCTCCGGGGTCAGCCACAGATTCGCACCACGCTGGGTGACCATGGTCCGCTCCCCGTTTCCGGCCAGCACGATGACGGTGCCGGTCGGCACGTCCGGATACCGCCGCACCGCGCACCGCACGCCCAGCGTGGTCAGCTCGGCGAGCCGGGAGGCGCCGGCCTCGTCGGCGCCGACCGCGCCGACCAGGGTCACCGGGCGGCCCCGCCAGGCCAGCCAGGCGGCGGTGTTGGCGGCCTGGCCGCCTCCGGTGACCCGGATGTCGGCCGAGGTGTCGGAGCCGGGCGCCACCGGCCCGGCCAGCACCGCCAGCACGTCGGTGACGATGTCGCCGACCACGACGATCCTGGCCCTGGCCGCAGGTTCCGTGGTGGTCATCACCGGGTGGCGGCGGCCACGGCGATCTGGGCCGCGAGGGCCGCGTTGCGCAGGATGATCCGGACGTTCACCGCAAGGCTGGCGCCCTCGGTGGCCGAGTGGAAGTGGGCCAGCAGGAACGGGGTGACCGCCTTGCCGGTCACCCCGTCGGCGGCGAGCCGGGCCAGCCCGTCGGCCAGGGTGCGGTCGTGCAGGGCCGGATCGAGCTGCTCGTCGGTGGGGAGCGGGTTGGCCACGATCAGCGCACCCGGCTGGACCCCGTGGGCCGTCCGGGCCGCCAGTACCGCCGCGACCTGCTCCGGCGAGTCCAGCGACCAGTCCAGGTCGAAGCCGCCGTCGGTGATGAAGAAGCCGGGGAACCGGCGGCTGCGGTAACCGGCCACCGCCACGCCCAGCGTCTCCAGCCGTTCCAGCGTCGCGCCGACGTCGAGGATCGACTTCACCCCGGCGCAGACCACCGCGATCGGGGTCCGGGAGAGCGTGGTCAGGTCGGCCGACTCGTCGAAGGTCTGCGCCGCCTCCCGGTGCACACCGCCCAGCCCGCCCGTGGCGAAGACCCGGATTCCGGCCGCCGCGGCGACCGCACTGGTGGCGGCCACCGTGGTCGCCCCGTCCGCCCCGGTCGCGGCGGCCAACGCCAGGTCGCGTACGGAGAGCTTGGCGACCCCGTCCGAGGAGGCCAGTCGGGTCAACTGGGCGTCGTCGAGACCCACCACGAGAACGCCCTCGACCATGCCGATGGTGGCCGGCACCGCACCCTCGGCCCGTACGGCCGCTTCGATCTCGCGGGCCACCCGCAGGTTGTCCGGGCGGGGCAGGCCGTGCGAGACGATGGTGCTCTCCAGGGCGACGACGGGACGTCCGGCGCGCAGTGCCTCGGCCACCTCGGCGCCGTACCGGATCTGAAAATCGGTCACGGCTGACCACCGTACGGGCCGGGGCCGGCGGGTGTTCCGGTGGACCGCTCGGCAGTGACCTGCCAGACTTGAGCGTTGGCGGGGTCACTTAGGGAGGAATCGCTGCCGTGAGCACTCAGGTTCTCGAGCGTCCGGAGCTGAAGGACGCGGACACCGGGCCGGAAATGTTCCACTACGTCCGGAAAGACAAGATCGCCGAGAGCGCGGTCATGGGGACCTTCGTGATCGCGCTCTGCGGTGAGACGTTCCCGGTCACCAAGGCCGCCAAGCCAGGCTCGCCGGTCTGCCCGAAGTGCAAGGAGATCTACGACTCCATGCGGGACTGACGCGGGCCGGGGCCAGCCCTGCGCGCGTAACATCCTGCGGTGACCGCCGCAGCCGCCCTGCTCCTCGCCGACCTCACCGGTGTGGCGATCTTCGCCGCCTCCGGGGCGTCAGCCGCGGTGGTCAAGCGGCTCGACCTCTTCGGGGTGGTCTTCGTCGGCTTCGTCGCCGCGCTCGGCGGCGGCATCTTCCGGGACCTGGTGATCGGCGACGGGCCACCGCTGGCCTTCGCCGACTGGCGGTACGCGGTCACCGCGATGGTCACCGCCGCGGCGGTCTTCTGGCTGCATCCCCAGTTGGCGCGGCTGCGTACCACCGTGCTGGTCCTCGACGCGGCCGGGCTCGGCCTCTTCACCGTCACCGGTACGCTCACCGCGCTGGACGCCGGCCTGCCACCGCTCGGCGCCGGCATGATCGGCATGATGGCCGGCATCGGCGGCGGGCTGGGCCGGGACCTGCTCACCGGGGAGATTCCGGTGGTGCTGCGCCGGGAGATCTACGCGGTGGCGGCGCTGGCCGGCGCGGTCGCGGTCGTCGGCCTGGACCGGGCCGGCCTGGCCGGGCCGGGGCCGTTGATGGCGGCGGCGCTCTTCGTCTTCGCGGTTCGGCTGGTGGCCCTGCGCCGGCGCTGGTCGGCTCCGGTCCCGGCGGACCCGCCGGCCGGCGACGGCGCTGTTCCGGCGGCCCGGCAGGCCGACGACGGACGCCGGGTGGAGCGGCAGGCCGATCAGAGCGGCGGCGTGGACCGGCAGGCCGATCACGGCGGCGGCGTGGACCGGCAGGTCGACGACGGACGCGCTGCGGACCAGGGCCGCTGACCGGCAGTGCCCCGACGGTGTCCGGGAACTGTCGAGGCACTCGGGCCGGCGGCGCCAACTGTGCCCGCTGTGGCGTCGGTGTCGCCTGGGTCGGATGGGGCCGGCTGGTTATGCTGGTACGGCCTTCGCGCTCGGTCCGGTCGCGGAGGCGTTTTTCGTGTGGTCGGATACCTGGCCGTCGGAGGGGAGAGATTCGCGTGGGAGCCCGACTGCCGGTTCTCGAGTCGTTCCCGGCGCTGCGGGCGTGGCAGCGTAAGGCGTTGGTGGAATACCTGCGACGCCGTTCCGAGGACTTCCTGGCCGTCGCCACGCCCGGTGCCGGTAAGACCACCTTCGCGCTGCGGATCGCCGCCGAGCTGCTCGCCGACGGCACGGTCGAGGCGGTCACCGTGGTCGCCCCGACCGAGCACCTGAAGACCCAGTGGGCCGCGGCGGCGGCCCGGGTGGGCATCCAGCTCGACGCCGCCTTCCGCAATGCCGACCTGCACTCCTCGGCGGACTTCCACGGTGCGGTCGTCACCTATGCCCAGGTCGGCATCGCCCCGCAGGTGCACCGCCGCCGGACGATGACCCGACGGACCCTGGTGATCCTCGACGAGATCCACCATGCCGGCGACTCCCGGTCCTGGGGCGACGGGGTCAAGGCGGCCTTCGAACCTGCCGTACGCCGGCTGATGCTGACCGGTACGCCGTTCCGGTCGGACGAGAACCCGATCCCCTTCGTCAGCTACGAGCGGGGCGGCGACGGCCTGCAACGCTCCCGGGCCGACTCCGTGTACGGCTACTCGGACGCGCTCGCCGACGGCGTCGTCCGTCCGGTGATCTTTCTCGCGTACTCGGGGGAGACCCGGTGGCGGACCAGTGCCGGGGACGAGTTGGCCGCCCGGCTGGGCGAGCCGATGACCCAGGACCTGATCGCCCAGGCGTGGCGTACCGCGCTGGACCCGGCCGGCGACTGGATGCCGCAGGTGCTGCGGGCCGCCGACGCCCGGTTGCAGGTGCTCCGGGCCGGTGGGGTCTCCGACGCCGCCGGTCTGGTGATCGCCACCGATCAGCAGGCGGCCCGGTCGTACGCCCGGCTGATCGAACGGATCACCGGGGAGCGGGCGGTGGTGGTGCTCTCCGACGACCAGGGCGCCTCGGCCCGGATCGCCGCCTTCGCCGCCTCGGACCAGCGCTGGATGGTCGCGGTCCGGATGGTCTCCGAGGGGGTCGACATTCCCCGGCTGGCCGTCGGCGTCTACGCGACCAGTGCCTCCACGCCGCTCTTCTTCGCCCAGGCGATCGGGCGGTTTGTCCGGGCCCGCCGGCCCGGCGAGACCGCGTCGGTCTTCCTGCCCAGCGTGCCGCATCTGCTCGGGCTGGCCAGCGAGATGGAGGTCGAGCGGGACCACGTGCTGGGCGCGCCGAAGCGGGGCGACGGGCTCGACGACGACCTGCTGGAGCGGGCGCAGCGCACCGAGCAGGCCAGTGGGGAGCTGGAGAAGCGGTTCGAGGCGCTCTCCGCCACCGCCGAACTGGACCAGGTGATCTTCGACGGCGCCTCCTTCGGCACCGCCGCCCAGGCGGGTACGCCGGAGGAGGAGGAATATCTCGGCCTGCCCGGCCTGCTCACCGCCGACCAGGTCGCGGTGCTGCTGAACAAGCGCCAGGCCGAGCAGTTGGCCGCACAGCGGCGCCGGAAGACCGGCGAGCCGGTGCCGGCGCCCCGGCCGGAGAGCCGCCCGCTCAGCGCGGCGGAACGGCGGGTCAGCCTGCGCCGCCAGCTCAACGCGCTGGTCGCGGCGCATCACCACCGGACCGGACTGCCGCATGGCAAGATCCATGCCGAGCTGCGCCGCCGCTGCGGCGGGCCGCCCAGCGCGCAGGCCACCATCGAACAGCTCGAGGAGCGGATCGCCACCGTCCAGACGCTGTGACCGCGTCCCGGCACCGGGGGCGGCCGCACGGCGGCCGGGGGCCCGGGCCGACGCCAGCACAGTGCCGGCGGTCCGGGCCGTGGTGCGGCCGATCGCCGGCGGTGTCGGCAATCGGCACTGTCGGGGTATAGACGACCGGAGGCGCCCGCTCGGGGCACCTCCGGTCAGCTATGTCCTGGTTGGGTTAGTTCGCCATCAACTCGGCGCCTCGCCAGCTGAACTCGGGGTCAACCGCGTACCGAACCGTGATCTTCACGAGATCCTCGGCGTACTTGTTCGCGTGATGCCCACAGAACACCAGCTCGCTTCCACCCGCGAGGGTGATCCGAAGCTTGCCGGCGGCGTTACAGCGGTCGCACCGTTCATCGGCGGCTGGGGGAGCCACCGTCTCGGGCGGCGGCGTGAGGGTCGGGGTCATCGCCTTCCTCCTGCGGTCGTCACCGATGAACACTCTCGTCGGTCATTGCTCACCTATCGTGCAACACCCTTGTGGGGTGTGGCCTTCCCAGTGTGCCCCCGGGGGACCGATGTCACACGTGGTAGAGACAGTGTGCCGTGCCACCAGGGTGCCACGTCAACGATCACAAGTGGGGAACCACCGATCATCATGCGCCCGATGTACGTGTGGTGATCAGATGGACACGACTGGTTGACTTTTGGGGTCAGTCAAGATAATCGCGCAGCACCTGCGAACGGGACGGATGGCGCAGCTTCGACATCGTCTTGGACTCGATCTGCCGGATCCGCTCGCGGGTCACGCCGTACACCTGGCCGATCTCGTCCAGGGTGCGCGGCTGCCCGTCGGTCAGCCCGAACCGCAGCCGCACCACACCGGCCTCCCGCTCGGAGAGCGTCTGGAGCACCTGCTGGAGCTGGTCCTGCAACAGCGAGAAGGAGACCGCGTCGACCGCGACGACCGCCTCGGAGTCCTCGATGAAGTCCCCGAGCTGGCTGTCTCCCTCGTCGCCGATGGTCTGGTCGAGCGAGATCGGCTCCCGGGCGTACTGCTGGATCTCCAGCACCTTCTCGGGTGTGATGTCCATCTCCTTCGCCAGCTCCTCCGGAGTGGGCTCGCGGCCCAGGTCCTGGAGTAGCTCGCGCTGGATCCGGCCCAGCTTGTTGATCACTTCGACCATGTGTACCGGGATGCGGATGGTGCGGGCCTGGTCGGCCATGGCCCGGGTGATGGCCTGCCGGATCCACCAGGTGGCGTAGGTGGAGAACTTGTAGCCCTTGGTGTAGTCGAACTTCTCGACGGCGCGGATCAGGCCGAGGTTGCCCTCCTGGATCAGGTCCAGGAACGCCATGCCCCGCCCCGTGTAGCGCTTGGCCAGCGAGACCACCAGCCGCAGGTTCGCCTCGAGCAGGTGGTTCTTGGCCCGCTCGCCGTCCCGGGAGATCCACATCAGGTCGCGCTGCATCTCCCGGACGAGCTTCTCCTCGCCCTCCTCGGCGGCGCGCAGTCGCTCGGCGGCGTAGAGTCCGGCCTCGATCCGCTTGGCGAGCTCGACCTCCTGCTCGGCGTTGAGCAGCGGGACCTTGCCGATCTGCTTGAGGTAGGCCCGGACCGAGTCGGCCGAGGCGGTCAGCTCGGCGTCCCGGCGCGCCTGCTTGAGCGCCTCGGACTCCTCGTCGTCCCACTCGAAGTCGTTGTCGGTCGCGGCGTCGGCGGCATCTGCCTCGGCGGCCTTGGCCAGCTCGGCCGGCTCCTCGACCACCACGTCCTCGATCTCGGCGGCAAGCTCCTCCGGATCGATGTCGTCGCCGGGACCGTCCGGGTCGCCACCCTTGGTCGGCGCGCCGGCCTTGGCGGCCTTGGCCGGTCCGGTGCCGGCGGCCTTGCCGGCTCCCCGGCCGGGCTTCGCCGGAGCCTTGGCGGCCGTCTCAGCGGCCTTGGCGGCACCAGCCGGCGATGCGCCGTCGGCCGCGAGCGTCGGCTTGCGGGCCGCCGGCTTGCGCGGCGCGCCGGCCGACTCGTCGGCGGCGGGCGCCTGCTTCGGGGCCGGCGGCGCCGACT
Organism: Plantactinospora sp. DSM 117369; assembly: GCF_053764795.1. Taxonomy (NCBI): domain Bacteria; kingdom Bacillati; phylum Actinomycetota; class Actinomycetes; order Micromonosporales; family Micromonosporaceae; genus Plantactinospora; species Plantactinospora sp. DSM 117369. Next base: position 2,221,824 of record NZ_CM132446.1, read on the forward strand.
TCTTGGTCGCCTTGGCGGTGGTCGCCCGCGAGGCGGGGGTGGCGGACCGGGCGGCGGCGACCCGGCGGCGGGTACTCGCCGAGCCGTCGACCACGACGGTCACCCCCGCGTCCGAGAGCGCACGCAGGATCTTCTTGGCCTGGGCCGGAGTCACCTCAGCAGACTCGACCGTACGCGCCAACTCGGCCGACGTGAGCTGGCCGCCGGCGTTCTGCGCATGGGCGATCAGGGTGTCGGTGAGCGAGCGTACGTCGGCGCCGATGTGGCGGGGTTCTGTCACGAATGACCTTCCGGAGGCGATGAGCGAGCACGGCCGGGATCGGCCGGCGCAGCGCTATGCGTTGTGTCGGGCCGATGTGGTTGAGGGACCCCCGTGTCCCGGGCCGGCCGGTGCTCGGCGGTCCGTGGCGCGTGGGCAGGCGTGAATTGTAGCGCCGTCTGCGGCGATCATCCCGCGCCGCACGCCGGAGACGTGGTCCGGGGCCACCGACCCGATGCGCGTGTTGACTTTGTAAGGATGATACTCGCGCCGGGGGCGGGACGTCACAGGCGTGCGGGAAGGGGACGTCATGGACGGCACGACACCGGCTCCGGAGGAGCTGCTGAAGATCGCGGTCGAGGTGGCCCGGGAGGCGGCGGAGACCGCGTACCGGATGCGCGCCGACGGCGTCTCCGGGGTGGCCACCAAGAGCACCGTGACCGACGTGGTCACCGCGGCCGACCGGGCGGTGGAGCGGCAGGCGGTCGCGACCCTGCGGGCGGCCCGGCCCGGCGACGCCGTGCTGGGCGAGGAGTACGGCGACGCCGAGGGCGCCGGCCCGGCCGGCGGCAGCGGCGTACGGTGGATCCTCGACCCGATCGACGGCACCGTGAACTACCTCTACGGGCTGCCGCACTACGCCGTCTCGCTGGCCGCCGAGGTCGACGGCGAGGTGGTCGCCGGAGTGGTCCGCAACGCGGCCACCGGGGACGAGTGGACGGCCGTCCGGGGCCGGGGCGCCTACCGGGCCGGCCGGCGGCTGGCGGGCTCGGTGGAGACCGATCTCGGGCAGGCGCTGGTGGCCACCGGGTTCGGGTACGACCCCGCGCGCCGGGCGCACCAGGCCGGGGTGCTGCACCGGCTCATCCCGTACGTCCGGGACATCCGCCGGTTCGGCGTCGCCTCGATCGACCTCTGCCTGGCCGCCGAGGGACTGGTCGACGGCTACTACGAGAAGGGGCTGAACCTCTGGGACCACGCCGCCGGCGGGCTGGTCGCCACCGAGGCCGGGCTCCGGGTCGGCGGGCTGTCCGGCGCCGCACCCGGGCCGGACCTGGTGATCGCGGCCCCACCGGCGCTGTTCGGCCCGCTGCACGACCACCTGGTCCGGCTCGACGCGGCCGGCGGCCCCTGACGGTCAGTTCAGGTTGGGGTCGGCGCAGGTCCGCGGCGGCAGTTGTGTGCTGTCGCTGTCCCGCTGGGTCAGCGCCTGGTTGACCTCGGTGATGGTCGCCAGTTGCTTGAACTCGCCGCCGATGACGACGTCGACCACGTCGTCCTTGCGGTCGAGCTGGAACTCCGGCTCCGCCTCGTTCAGGAAGTACGCCCTGAGCACGTGGTACGAGCCGACGCCCTTCGGCCCGTACCGCAGCACCGCGACCTCGTCGTCGATGCCCTTCTTCGCCGGCTCGTTGCCGGCCTTGAGCACCTGGAACTGCCGGTTCTGGAAGTCGGTCTTCACCGTGTTGGCCAGGCCGGCGGTCTCGGTCGCGTTGTAGACATTGATCTTGATGTCCTTCGGCAGCCGCAACCGCGTGTCGGCGAGCTTGTCGCCTTCCTGGCAGTCGCTGGCGACCTCCTTGCCGGCCTGGGTGTCGCGGACGAGGGTGACGGCGACGAACACTATGGCGATCACCGCGAGCACGCCGACGACGAGGAGGGCTCGGACGCGCGCGAAAGTCATCTGCTTGGCTCCTGCGAAGCTGGTGTGGAACAGACACCGGGCGGCCGACCGGGCGGGCCGCCGTGGCTATCGAGTATGCCGGTGGCGCCAGCCGTTGTCCGACCGGGTGCTGAATCCACCAGATTTGTCGGCGCGCCGACGCCGATCGGCCGACCGCTACCCCTATCTTCGTGTCGCCTGAGTCACATTGGGAACAACTCCGCGCGCTCGGACGTACATGTCTGCCGCAGGGACGGTATACATGCCTCGCCCGAAGGGGGGTAAGGTACCCCGCTCGCCGGGGGAGTTCCGCCCGGCGGCCACGACCCGGAACGTGCGCCGGGTTGGGCGACCGGAAGTGATGGCCGGCCAGCGGGAACCGAAACAGCGTCCTCCGGCGTTACAACCGGAAGCGACTATATCGATATGGGAGAGTGAGACCGATGGCCACCGACTACGACGCCCCGCGTCGCGACGAGGTCGACCTCGGCGAGGACAGCCTGGAAGAGCTCAAGGCTCGGCGGGTCGACTCACAGTCGGCCGCCGTGGACGTCGACGAGGCCGAGGTCGCCGAGAGCTTCGAGCTGCCCGGTGCCGACCTGGCCGACGAGGAGCTCACCGTGAAGGTGCTGCCGATGCAGTCGGACGAGTTCCGCTGCGCGCGCTGCTTCCTGGTGCACCACCGCAGTCAGCTCGCGGTGGAGCGCAACGGTGAGCTGATCTGCCGCGAGTGCGCCTGACCACTGCGGCCGGAGCGGTCTTCCCGGGCAGGGGAGTCCGTCCGGCGGGTACGGGGTGAGTCTTCCGGGACGGGGGGAGCGGCGACCTCCACGGCTGGGGGTCGCCGCGCGTGATTCGACATGCGGGGCTGGCGGGTAACTGCTTGACTCGATGCGCGTGGTGGCACGCCCCACCGACGACACGCGCTGGAGGTCATGATGAGCCGCTCCGACCGGGCGTCCGACGCTTCCTCGCCGGGACCGACCGATGCCGCCTCGGCGGGACCGACCGACCGGGACGGACCCGCCGTACCGGTCGACGACACGACCTCGGCCACGCCCGCCGACCGGGGTGCGACGCCAGGTGCCGAGCTGGCGTCCCGGGACGACGAGCTGAGTTCGACCGTCGCCGCGCTCACCGCCGACGAGCTCAACCAGTCCCGTCGGCGACGGCTGCTCGGCCGGCTGGTCGGCCAGGTGCGCACCGGGCGACCCGGAAACCTGTTCAAGCCGAAGGCGGCGGTCCGCTGGCTCACCGACACGGTGACGGAGATCGCGCCGCACATCCCGGTGCGCGACCGGGAGACCCTGCTCCGGCACTTCGACGGTCTCGACGGGGACGCGCTGGCCGAGCGGCTGATCCGCAACGCCGTCAGGGCGACCGCCGGGGTGGGCGCGGCCGGTGGCGGTGTCGCGGCGGTGGAGTGGGCGGTCACCCCGACCCTGCTCTCGGCACCGCTGCTGCTGGCCGCCGAGACCGTCGCGGTGGTCGCCATCGAACTCAAGCTGATCGGCGAACTGCACGAGGCGTACGGCGTGCGGCTGCCGGGCGGCGGCGGCCAGCGCGCCGTCACCCTGATCCGGTCCTGGGCGGGCCAGCGCGGAGTCAATCCGCTGCTGCCCGGGGTGGGCGTCGGCGCGGTACTCGGCACGGCGGCCCGCAAGGAGCTGCGGGACCGGCTGCTGCGGCGGTTCGGCCGCAACCTGACCACCCTGGGGCCGTTCCTGACCGGCGCGGCGGTGGCCGGTTTCCTCAACGGCCGGGCCACCCGGGGACTCGGCGACCGGGTCCGGGAGGACCTCCGCCAGGGGCCCAAGGCGCTCGGCGGATGACCGACCGACCCGGCGATCGGCCGGCTCCGGCGCCTTGCCCGGGTGCGGGTCCAGGTGGGCGGTGGACCGGGTGCGGGTCGGGCGGCGGTCAGTCCGGGTCGCGGGCCGCGAGGATCGCCTCGGCCAGGCGTACCGGATGGCGGGAGCTGATCACCCAGTAGGGTGTCGGGTCGGCCGGGTCGTCGAGGACCACCTGCACCGCTCCCGGCACCCACGGACGCTGCACCACGAACGCCAGCGGGTCGGCACCGACGCCGAGCACCTCACGCCGGCCCTCGGCGTCCAGCGGGATCGCGTCGGCGACGAACCGCACCGGCAGCCGGGCGTCGTCGACCAGGAGTTCGCCGTCGCGTACGGCGATCCGGATCCGGCCGAGCCAGCCGAGACCGACGGCGGCCAACGGCAGCAGCACCACGAAGGGCAGCCAGGCGCGTACGCCGGTGGAACCGAGCCAGAGTTCGGTGGCCAGCAGCCCGGCGGCGGCGATCCCGGCCAGCCAGAGCCACCAGGGCAGGGTCAGCCGCTCGGCGTACCGGGCACGGGCCGGGACGACGGCGGGCTCGGAACTTGTCGGGGCCACGCTGGAAGGGTACGGCCCGACGCGCCCGGTCGACCCGGCAGGATGGGGGCAGCACCGATGGATCCGCGAACCTGCCAGGAGAGTGAGAGCGTGACGCACGTGCTGCCCGTACCTGTCCGGCGACTCGACCCCGACCTGCCACTGCCGGCGTACGCCCATCCGGGTGACGCCGGAGCGGACCTGGTCGCCGCCGAGGAGGTCGAGATCCCGCCCGGCCAGTGGCGGCTGGTCCGGACCGGTGTCGCGCTGGCCCTGCCCGCCGGGTACGTCGGGCTGGTCCATCCGCGGTCGGGGCTGGCGGCCAGGCTCGGTGTGACCGTGCTCAACGCGCCCGGTACGGTCGACGCCGGTTACCGGGGCGAGATCCTGGTCAACCTGATCAATCACGACCGGGTCACCCCGGCGAAGATCTCCCGGGGGGACCGGATCGCGCAGCTCGTGGTGCAGCGGGTGGAGCGGGTCGAGTTCCTCCCCGTCGACGAGTTGCCCGACTCCGTCCGGGGCGCGGGCGGGCACGGCTCGACCGGGGGGCACGCCGGACTGGTCGCCGCCGACCACCGGGGCGAGCGGGTCGAGGGGACGGAGAGCCGGTGAACCCGCCGGAAAGAGTGCCCGGGTCGGCCCACGCCGCACACCGTGCCCGACAATGCGAGTGAGATCCGCCCACCCGGCAGCCGGAAACGGAAGGTAGCAGGTAAGCACGATGATCTTCTCCCGAGGACGCGGCGGGCGCCACTCCCGCGACGAGCGCTCCGGTCGGCAGTCGGCCGACACCCAGGACCTCGCCGCCGCGGCCGAGCCCGAGGGGCCCAGGCGCGGGCCGTACGACATCGGCGACGCGCCGCCGGACGTGCAGCGGCTCGACCTGGGCAGCCTGCGCATCCCGGCCGTACCGGACGTGGAGGTACGCGTCCAGGCCAACCCGGACGGGGTGATCCAGCAGGTCGTCCTGGTGCACGGCGAGAGCGCCCTCCAGTTGGGGGTCTTCGCGGCGCCGCGTACCGAGGACATCTGGCCGGAGTGGCGGGAGGAGATCCGCACCTCGCTGGCGGCCGACGGGGTGGTGGCCGAGGAGGTGGACGGCGAGTACGGCACCGAACTGCGCGCCCGGGTCCGTACCCCGGACGGCGGCGTCGCCGACCTGCGGTTCGTCGGCGTGGACGGGCCGCGTTGGATGATCCAGGGCGTCTTCCAGGGGCGTGCCGCCAGCGACCCGGTCGCGGCCGGACCGCTCGCCGAGTGCCTGAACGGGCTGGTGGTCGACCGGGGTCAGGAGGCCAAGCCGGTCCGCGAGCCGCTGCCGCTGCGGCTGCCCCGCGAGGCGGCTGCCGAGGCCGAGCCGCAGCCGGACGGCGACGGGTCCGGGCCGCCGGTCAACGGGGTGGTCTCCGGCCACCAGCACCCGCACCGGTCCGAACCGAGACCCCGCCGCGACGTCTGACCACTGCCCGCCGGGTACCCGCTCCGGTGGGTGCCGGGGCGGTCGTGGCGGCGGCCCCGTCCGGCCGCCGGCCTGCGTCCGCCGGCATCCGGACGCGGCCGCCGGCGGGACCTGCCCGGGCGGATTCCGGAGGTCAGGGGGCCACCGGTCCGGGCGTGGACGGCAGGCGGGTCGGCAAGCCGCCACCAGGCGGCAGGTGCGCGCGTGCCGAACCGGCGTACGCTTGCGGGACGGCTTCACGCCAGTCGTGTCGAGGACGCGCCGGGCGGGCGCGTCGAGGAGGGTGACACCGGGTCATGGCGACCGACCAGGGCCGAGTCTCGTGGCGGGGCTTCCTGCAACGGCTGACCGCGAGCGAGGCCGAAATCGAGGCCGAGGAGTTGCTCCGGGAGAGCGCCGAGTGCGGCAGCACCCCGGCCGGGCAGTGCAGCCGCGGACAGGTGGTGTCGGTCTCGGGTCGGCTCCGCACCGTGGTCTACACCCCCCGGACGAACCTGCCGACCCTGGAGGCGGACCTCTACGACGGCAGCGACATCGTGACCCTGGTCTGGCTGGGCCGCCGGCACATCTCCGGGATCGAGCCGGGCCGGCAATTGACCGCGCGCGGTCGCATGGCGGTACGGGATGACCGTAAAGTCATCTACAACCCGTACTACGAGCTGGAGTCGCCGCGGTGAGCACGGACGGCGTCGACTCCGGCCGCGACCGGAAGATACCCAGATGACCGCTGGACAGCCCCGCACCGACAGCACGGGCAGCGACCCGACGGCCGGCCGGACCGAGGAGGAGGAACCGCTTCCCAGCCTGACCGAGCAGATGGCCGAGCAGCTCGGCGGCTGGCGGGGGATGGTCGAGTCCAGCGTCCCCGTGGTCGTCTTCGTCGCGGTCAACATCATCACCGAGCTGCGTCCGGCGGTGATCGCCTCGGTGGCGGTCGCGGTGCTGATCGCGGTCGTCCGGCTCTTCCAGCGGCGGCCGGTCCGGCACGCCGTCAACGGCCTGGTCGGGATCGGCATCGGCGCCATGATCGCCTGGCGTACGGGTGACGAGCGGGACTTCTACCTGCCCGGCATCCTCTACGGCATCGCCTACGGGTTGGTGCTGCTCGGTTCGGCGGTGATCCGCCAGCCACTGGTCGGCTGGATCTGGTCCATCATCGCCGCCGGTGGCCGGTCCGAGTGGCGGCAGGATCCCCGGCTGGTCCGCACCTTCACCCGGCTCACCGTGCTGTGGGGCGTGGTGTGGCTGGCCAAGGTCGGTGTGCAGGCCGGGCTCTATCTGGCCGACATGGACACCGCGCTCGGCATCGCCCGGCTGCTGCTCGGCTACCCGCCGTACGCGCTGCTGCTGGTGATCACCATCTGGGCGGTCCGCCGGGTGAACCGGGTGCCGGCCGTACCGGCCCCGCTCGGCGGCTGATCGCCGTCGGCCGGCCCCGCCCGATCGGCTCCTGCCGGTTCAGCCGCTGCTGCTGCGGGTCCGTTCGACGCTGTCCGGACCGAGGATCACCTTGCGGACCTCGTCCTCGACCTCGGCGGTGCAGACGAAGATCAGCTCGTCGCCGGCCTCCAGCGGGTCGTCCGGGCTCGGCACCAGCACCCGCTTGCCGCGCAGGATGGCGGTGAGCGCCGAGTCCCGGGGCAACGGCACGGAGTGGACCGGATGCCCGACGTACGGGGCGGTCGGCGGCAGGGTGATCTCGACCAGGTTCGCCTCACCCTGCCGGAACGTCATCAGCCGGACCAGGTCGCCGACGGTCACCGCCTCCTCGACCAGGGCCGCCATCACCCGAGGCTTGCTGACCGCCACGTCGACACCCCACTGGTCGGTGAAGAGCCACTCGTTCTCGGCCCGGTTGATCCGGGCGACCACCCGGGGAACCGCGAACTCCGTCTTGGCCAGCAGCGAGACCACCAGGTTGACCTTGTCGTCGCCGGTGGCGGCCACCACCACGTCGCAGCTCGCCAGGTCGGCCTCCTCGAGGCTGGCCAGCTCGCAGGCGTCGGCGAGTACCCACTCGGCGGCCGGTACCCGCTCCGGGCGGAGCATCTTCGGCTTCCGCTCGATCAGCATCACCTGGTGCCCGTTCTCGATCAGCTCCTGGGCGATCGAGCGGCCCACGTTGCCGGCGCCGGCGATGGCGACCCGCATGTCAGCGCCCTCCTTCCGGCGGCGAACCCGCCACCGTCGTCACCTGGTCGGCGATGTCGTCGGTGACCAGCATGGAGACCTGGTCGCCCTCCTGGAGCACGCTGGACGCGGTCGGCAGGGCGGCGATGCCGAACCGGGTCAGGTATCCGACCCGGGCCCCGGTGGCCTCCTCCAGCCCGCGTACCGGCCGGCCGATCCAGTCGTCGTGCACCGGTACCTCGATGATCGAGACAGTGCTGGTCGGGTCGCGGAAGATCTCCACGTGTCCCTCCGGCACCAGGTGCCGGACGATCCGGTCGGCGGTCCACCGGACCGTGGCCACGGTCGGGATGCCGAGCCGCTCGTAGACCTGGGCGCGCTTGGAGTCGTAGATCCGGGCCACCACCCGGGAGACGCCGTACGTCTCGCGGGCCAGCCGGGCCGAGATGATGTTGGAGTTGTCGCCGCTGGAGACGGCGGCGAAGCCGTCGGCCCGCTCGATGCCGGCCTGGCGGAGCACCTCCGCGTCGAACCCGGCGCCGGTGACGGTGATCCCGCCGAAGTCCGGGCCGAGCCGGCGGAACGCGTCCGCGTCCTGGTCGATGACGGCCACCGAGTGGCCGCGCGACTCCAGGTTGTGCGCGAGGGTCGAACCGACCCGGCCACAGCCCATGATCACGACGTGCAAGGTAAGTCCTCCCGGGTCACCGCGGGACCGACCCGTCCGGTGGGGTGATGTCACCCTGAGCGTAGTCATCCGGCCATCCGCCCGTGCTGCCCGACCTCCCGCGCCGCCGGATCTCCGGGCGCGTCCCGGCCTCGGGAGCGGTCGGACGGCATGGCCCCGCACGCTTGGCGCTGGGCGATCGGTCCGTCCCGGGTGCCGGGTCGGCCGGCTCACCGGGAAGATCGGCCGCACCGCCCGACCGGGCGAATCCGGCAGCCGTACCCTTAGCGGTTGTGGCCAGTCCCACCTCGCTAGTCAAGCGCCTGCTGCTGGGCCGACCCTTCCGGTCGGACAAGCTGCAGCACACCCTGCTGCCGAAGCGCATCGCGCTGCCGGTCTTCGCCTCCGACGCGCTCTCCAGCGTGGCGTACGCCCCGGACGAGATCCTGCTGACGCTGTCGATCGCCGGCACCTCGGCGTACCTCTTCTCGCCGTGGGTCGCCCTGGCCGTCGTGGTGGTGATGCTCACCGTGGTGGCGAGCTACCGGCAGAACGTGCACGCGTACCCCTCCGGCGGCGGCGACTACGAGGTGGCCACCGTCAACCTCGGGCCGAAGTTCGGCGTCGGGGTGGCCAGCGCGCTGCTGGTCGACTACGTGCTGACCGTCGCGGTCTCGGTCTCCTCCGGGGTGGCCAACCTCGGGTCGGTGCTGCCGTACGTCTCCGAGCACCGGGTCGGGGTCGCGGTGACCGCGGTGGTCGTGCTGAGCGCGATCAACCTGCGCGGGCTGCGGGAGTCCGGCACCGCGTTCGCGATCCCGACCTACGGCTTCATGATCGTGATCATCGGGATGATCCTCACCGGGCTGATCCGGATCTTCGTCCTCGGCCACGACCTCCGGGCCCCGAGCGCCGATTTGATGGTCAGCGCCGAGCACGCCAACCTGACCGCCTTCGCGATGGCCTTCCTGCTGCTCCGGGCCTTCTCCTCGGGCTGCGCCGCGCTGACCGGGGTGGAGGCGATCTCCAACGGCGTACCCGCGTTCAAGCCGCCGAAGAGCCGCAACGCCGCCACCACACTGCTGCTGCTCGGCTCGGTGGCGATCGTCATGATCATGGGCATCATCTGGCTGTCCCGGCTGACCGGCCTGCAGTTCATGGAGAACCCGGCCCGGCAACTCGAACACGGCCCGGTCGACTACGTGCAGAAGACCGTGACCGTCCAGCTCGGCCAGGCCATCTTCGGCAGCGGGATCCTGCTCTTCGTGGTGGCCGGCGCGACCGCGCTGATCCTGTTCCTGGCCGCCAACACCGCGTTCAACGGCTTCCCGGTGCTCGGCTCGATCCTGGCGCAGGACCGCTACCTGCCCCGGCAGTTGCACACCCGGGGCGATCGGCTGGCGTTCTCCAACGGCATCGTCTTCCTCGCGCTGACCGCGATCCTGCTGATCGTCGCCTTCCAGGCCGAGGTGACCCGGCTGATCCAGCTCTACATCGTCGGCGTCTTCGTCTCGTTCACGCTCTCCCAGGCGGGGATGATCCGGCACTGGAACCGGATGCTGCGTACCGAGCGCGACCCGGTCGTCCGGCGGAGGATGGTCCGGTCCCGGGCCATCAACGCCTTCGGGATGGGCCTGACCGGGGCCGTACTGGTGGTCGTCCTGATCACCAAGTTCCTGCTCGGCGCCTGGATCGCCATCGCCGCGATGGCCGTGATCTACGCCATGATGCTGGGCATCCGCCGGCACTACGACCGGATCGCCGCCGAGCTGACCCCGGCCGAGGGCCGCCCGGTGCTGCCGGCCCGCAACCACGCGATCGTGCTGGTCAGCAAGGTGCACCAGCCGACCCTGCGGGCGGTCGCCTACGCCCAGGCGACCCGGCCGGACACCCTGACCGCGCTGACCGTGAACGTCGACGAGGCGGACACCCGGGCGGTGCAGGCCGAGTGGGAACGGCACGGGGTGACCGTCCCGCTGACCGTGATCGACTCGCCGTACCGGGAGATCACCCGGCCGATCCTCGACTTCGTCGCGTCGGCGCGCCGGGAGTCGCCGCGCGACGTGGTCACCGTCTTCATCCCGGAGTACGTCGTCGGGCACTGGTGGGAGAACCTGCTGCACAACCAGAGCGCGCTGCGGATCAAGGGCCGGCTGCTCTTCGAGCCCGGGGTGATGGTGACCAGCGTGCCGTGGCAGCTCGCCTCCACCGCCCGGAAGAACCTGGACCGGTTCGACGCCACCCTCAGCCGCGGACCGGCCCGGGGCCCGCGCGGCAGTGCCGTCGGTGGCCTGCTCGGGCCCCCGCCGTCGAACACCGCCGCCGCGCCGGCGCCGCCGCCTCCGCTGGCCGGTACCGACCTCGACGAGCCTCCGCCCGCCCCCGGGCGGGACACGGCCGGTCCCCGATGAGCGCCGGGGAGCGGTCCCGGGTGCCCTCGGTGGGCCCCGGTGAAGCGGAGCGGGTCGAGCTGACCGTCGGGCCGGTGGCGCACGGCGGGCACTGCGTGGCCCGGCTGGACGGGCAGGTGGTCTTCGTCCGGCACGCGCTGCCGGGGGAGCGGGTGATCGCCGAGATCACCGAGGTACGCCGGGACTTCCTGCGGGCGGACGCGGTGACCGTACTCGACGCCTCGCCGGACCGGGTCGTCCCGCCGTGCCCGTGGGCGGGGCCGGACCGGTGCGGCGGCTGCGACCTCCAGCACGTCGCACCGGCGGCGCAGCGGCACTGGAAGGCCGAGGTGGTACGCGAGCAGCTCCGCCGGCTGGCCCGGCTGACCCCGGAGGAGATCACCGAGCTGGACGTCCGGGTCGACGAGCTGCCCGGCGGCCCGCTCGGCTGGCGCTCCCGGGTCCGGTACGCCGTCGACGCCGCCGGCCGGCCCGGGCTGCTCAAGCACCGCTCGCACGAGGTGGTCCCGATCGACCGGTGCCGGATCGCCCGCCCGGCGATCCAGGAGCTGCCGGTGCTGGCGCCCAGCGGCCGGCTCTGGCCCGACGCCGACCTGGTGGAGGTGGTCGCCTCCTCGGCCGGCGACGTGACCGTACGCGGGCGGCGCGGTACGGGCCTGCCCGGTGGCGACCTGGGCGACGCCGCCGTCCCGCCAGGCGGCGGGCCGACCGGTGCCGGCGGGCCGGATCACCGGTCGGAGCGGACCGCCGGAGTGCCGACCGGGGACGGAGTGCCGACCGGGGACGGGACGGCGGAGCGGGTCCGGGAGGTGGCGATCGGCCGGACGTGGCGGCTGCCGCCAGAGGCGTTCTGGCAGGTGCATCCGGCGGCGGCGGAGACGCTGGCGACGGCCGTACTCGACCTGCTGGCGCCGCGGGCCGGCGAGTCCGCCTGGGACCTCTACGGCGGCGCCGGGCTCTTCGCGGCGGCGCTGGCCGGCCGGGTCGGCCCGGCCGGCCGGATCACCCTGGTGGAATCGGCGGAGCCGGCGGTCGGGGCCGCCCGGGACAACCTGCGCGACCTGCCGCAGATCGAGGTGGTCCGGGCGTCGGTCGGGCCGGCGCTGCGGCGGCGTCGGATCGTCGGGCCGGTCGACCTGGTGGTGCTGGACCCGCCGCGCACCGGTGCCGGTGCCGAGGTCGTCCGGGCGGTCGCCGCGGCCACCACCCGGGCGGTGGCCTACGTGGCCTGCGACCCGGCCGCCTTCGCCCGGGACGCCCGGACGTTCCGGGAGGCGGGCTGGCGGCTCGCCGCGCTACGCGGGTACGACCTCTTCCCGATGACCCAGCACGTGGAGCTGGTGGCGCTGCTGCTGCCGAGCGAGGGCTGAGCCCGGCCGGCGGCGGCGGTCGACACCCGGACCGGGGTCGACCTCCGCCGCCGGCTCAGCGGCCGGTACGGCGGCGCTTCAGGGTCCGCTCGTAGTCCTGGAACCGCGCCTTGGCGATCGCCGAGCGGGTCTCCGAACGCAGCACGATGCCCTCGGCGCGGCCCGGCGTACCGTCCAGGGCCACCGTCGTGGCCGGCAGGAGCTCGCCGAGGAGCCGGTGGGTCTTCTCCAGGTCGGTGGGCAGCTCGGCGGCGTCGACCGTGGCCAGCCGGGGGACCGTCGGCAGCCCGGCGGAATCGGCCCGGGCCAGCAGCTCCGGCTCGGCGAGGAACGGCTGACCCGCCGACTCCCGCCAGGACGAGATCCGCTCGACCGGCCAGTCCAGCAGCTCGGCGTAGTCGTCCAGCACGACCACGTCGAAGAGCCGGGCACCCACCGCCCGGGTCTCGGTGTAGTGCTTCGACGCGGCGGTCACCTTGCCGCCGTAGACCTCCAGGTAGTGCACCACGACGGCGTCCCGGTCGACCGGTGGCAACCGGTCGGCGATCGGCCGGAGCGCCTCGACGATGCCGAGCGCCGGGTTGCCGATCAGGTCACCCCGGGCGTAGAGCAGCTCCTCGCGGCTGCCGATCAGGTAACTGCCGTCCGGCAGCGAGACGATCCGACCGTTCGTACCGTCGACCTTCTCGGTCAGATGGACCCGGCCGGAGAAGGCGACGGCCTCGTCGAGCAGCCCGCCGTTGCGCGGGTCGAGCGAGTGGTAGGTCGGGATGGACGGGTACTTCGTCAAGGAGTTGACGGCGACCAGGTTCGCCGTACGGACGTTGAAGTCGGACATGCTGCCTCCCCGCGATCTGCCTGCCGTCCACCCACCGGTGGTTCCGCGGCAACTCTGCGGGATCGCCGACCGGGCGGGCAAGGCGGTTTCCGGCGCGGCGACCGGCGCGGCGTCGCGGGAATCGACGCGGATTCGAGGGGGAGCGGGCGGGTCCGATCCGGGTTCAGCCAGTGGCGTGCAGGGCGGACCGGGGCGCCGTGGGGACCGCCTCCGTATCCCGGCGGGCGGCCCGGGCGGCGGCCCGGTCGCGGAGCCGGATCCAGGCGATGATCAGCAGAATCAGCGGCAGCAGCGGCAGCGCGACCAGCAGCACGATGCCGACCGCGAGGACCTGGCCGGCGGCGTACCGGCCGGAGGTCGGGGTGGTTCGGGCGCGGCCGGGGGACCACTCGGGGCGGGAGTCAGCAGGCGACATGGCGAGACCTTAGGGGAGGGTGGGTTACCGGCCATGCTACGGCCCTTGGCGGCATCTGCCCGATTTTTCGTTCGTTCGGCGGAACGGACCCACCACTCGCGGTGCGGAGTCATCGACTGTCCGCAACGGCGGCGCCGTCCGGTCAACGGGACTCTGCTGATCGCCAGCCGCCGGGAACCGGCCGGCGAAGCGGTTCGCCCGCCGGACCGCTCCCGATCGGCTACCCTGGCGCGCCGGGGTGCGCGCTCAACCTCTGCAACTGGACGGCGCGGGGCCGTCCGTGGCACTGCTTCGGCGGCCCGGCTGCGGGCCGGTCCGGCCCCGATAGACTCTGCGGCTATGAGCCTGTGTAGGGAGCGAATCAGCCAGCCCAGCGCCGTGCGGCCCGATACCCCTGCCGAGCGCGGCGAGGTGACGGCATGACCGTGGAGGAGTCGGAGACGTCCGCCGGACGGCTGTTGGGCGCGGTCCGTGGACCGCAGGACGTCAAACGGATGTCCGCCGAGGAGCTGGCGTCGCTCGCCGCCGAGATCCGGGACTTCCTGGTCGCGAAGGTCTCCCGGACCGGCGGGCACCTCGGCCCGAACCTCGGGGTGGTCGAGCTGACCCTGGCCATGCACCGGGTCTTCGACTCGCCCCGGGACCGTTTCCTGTTCGACACCGGGCACCAGGCGTACGTGCACAAGATGCTCACCGGGCGGCAGGAGGGCTTCGACCAGCTCCGCCAGCGTGGTGGCCTGTCCGGCTATCCGAGCCAGGCGGAGAGCGAGCACGACCTGATCGAGAACTCGCACGCCTCGACCGCGCTCTCCTATGCGGACGGGCTGGCCAAGGCGTACGCGCTGCGCGGCGAGTCGCGCAACGTCGTGGCGGTGGTCGGCGACGGGGCGTTGACCGGGGGCATGTGCTGGGAGGCGCTGAACAACATCGCCGCCGCCCGCAACCCACTGGTCATCGTGGTCAACGACAACGGCCGGTCGTACGCGCCGACGATCGGCGGTCTGGCCGACCACCTGGCCACACTGCGGCTCAACCCCGGCTACGAGAAGGTGCTGGACACCGTCAAGGAGGCGCTCGGCTCCACCCCGCTGGTCGGCAAGCCGATGTACGAGGTGCTGCACGCGGTCAAGAAGGGCATCAAGGACGCGGTCGCGCCGCAGGCGATGTTCGAGGACCTCGGTATCAAGTACTTCGGCCCGGTCGACGGGCACGACGTGGCCGCGATGGAGTCGGCGCTGCGCCGGGCCAAGGGCTTCGGCGGGCCGGTGATAGTGCACGCGGTGACCCGCAAGGGTCTGGGCTACCGGCCGGCCGAGGAGGACGACGCCGACTGCCTGCACGGCCCGAGCAGCGCCTTCGACGTGGAGACCGGCAAGCTGCTGGCCGCCCCGTCGGTGAAGTGGACGCACGTCTTCGCCGACGAGCTGGTCGCGATCGCCGACGAGCGGCCGGACGTGGTCGGGATCACCGCCGCGATGGCCGAGCCGACCGGTATCGCCGCACTGGCCCGGAAGTACCCGGAGCGGGTCTACGACGTCGGCATCGCCGAGCAGCACGCGGCCACCTCGGCCGCCGGCCTCGCCATGGGCGGCCTGCATCCGGTGGTGGCGGTCTACGCGACCTTCCTCAACCGCGCCTTCGACCAGGTGCTGCTCGACGTCGCGATGCACAAGCTGCCGGTGACGTTCGTGCTGGACCGGGCCGGGATCACCGGCCCGGACGGGCCGAGCCACTACGGCATCTGGGACATGTCGGTCTTCGGCGTGGTGCCCGGGCTGCGGATCGCCGCGCCCCGGGACGCCGCGACGCTCCGGGCGGAGCTGCGCGAGGCGGTCGCCGTGGAGGACGGCCCGACCATCCTGCGCTTCCCGACCGGTGCCGTCGTCGCCGACCTGCCGGCGGTACGCCGGATCACCGCCACCGGCTCGGTCTCCGGCGGGGTGGACGTACTCGCCGAGTCCGCCCGGACCGACGTCCTGCTGGTCGCGGTCGGCGCGTTCGGGCAGCTCGGCGTCGAGGTGGCCGCCCGGGTCGCCGAGCAGGGCTACGGCGTGACGGTGGTCGACCCGCGCTGGGTCCGGCCGGTCCCGCCGGAGCTGGTCACGCTGGCCGGCAGCCACCGGCTGGTGGTCACGGTCGAGGACGGCGTACGCGCCGGTGGGGTCGGTGACGCGCTGGCCAAGGCGCTGCGCGACGCCGACCTCCGGGTGCCGGTACGCGACCTCGGCGTGCCGCCGGTCTGGCAGCCGCACGGCACCCGGGCGCAGATCCTCGCCGACCTGGGGCTGACCGCGCAGGACGTGGCCCGGGACGTCACCGGCTGGGTCTCCCAACTCGACGACGAGCCGATCGCGCCGGTGCGGGTGACCGCCCCCAACGGCGACCGGGCGGCGAAGGGACGCAACGGCCGGGGCTGACCGCGAGGGCAGGGCGAAGAGCCTCGCATGATCCCGTTACCTACCTGATGTAGTGGCCTCACCCCGACGGTGAGGCCACTACATCAGTATGAGGCCACTACATCAGTGGAACAGCGCGATCACGGCGACCTGGACCGCCGGAGGCGGGGAAGAGCCTCAGTTGGCGCCGCCGGCAGAGCGGTCGGTGGTCTTGTCCGAGGCGATCAGGCTGAACGTCTCCCGGGTGGCCGGCTTCGGCACCACGACCAGGCCGGGGCGGTCGACCAGTCGGATCGTGTTCGCCGGCAGTGCGAGGCTGGTCTCCGGGCTCGGCTGCCAGACCAGCACCACGACGGGGCTGGACAGCGGCAGGACGTACGCCTGGAGCGGCTCGAGCCGGTCGGCGGCCGAGACCAACGGCGGACCTCCGGCGGGCCGGAGCAGGGCCGCCGTCATCATGCCCTCGTCGGTGCGCCAGCTGAGCTGTTCGAGCTTGGCCGGCTCCTCCCCGGCGCCCACCAGCTCGACCTCGGCCAACTCCTTCGTCGACAGCCGGTCGATCGGCCAGGAGACCGGCACCGATCCGGGGTGGGCCTCGCCGTGCACCCGGTGCGGGATGCTGCCGAACGGCCCGGTCTTGGTGCCGAGAGCGCAGGTGTCGAGGCCGTCCAGCACCTTGGCGCCGGAGCCGGTGTCGTCGCCGACCAGCGGATAGCGCGGCCCGTCGATGCCGGTGCCGAGGTCGATGAGCCGGTCGGCGGCCTTGCCGCTCGGCAGCGACTCGCTGGGGCGCAGCCGGGCGGTGACGGTGCGGGCGGCGCAGGCCGGCAGCGCGACCGGTCCGGTCAGGCCGTCGGTGACGGCCAGTGGCCGGCGGTCCGGCCCGAGGAGCCGGTCCACCCGGGCGGAGACGAGATAGCGCCGGCCGGTCGGCAACTGCACCGGGAGTACGTCGGAGTAGACCAGGTAGCCCGGATCGGTGTATTCGACCGCCCGGTCGACCGTGAACTCCGCACCGTCGCCGGTCAACTGCAACAGCCAGGATCCCGCCTCGCCGGGCACGTCGGCGGCGACCAGCGCGAGCCGGCCGCCGTCGACCTCGCCGAGCCAGAGGATGCCGGAGGAGGGCAGGTGCACCCGGTCCTCGACCGGGGAGCGCCACTCGTCGACGGCCCGGGCCACCGCCGAGGTCGCTTGTGGATCACCGGCCAGGGCGCCCCGCGAGGGCCACACCTGGAGGGTGCCGTCCAGCGTGTCGTAGCCGACCCGGAGCGCGACCGGAGGTTCCTTCGGGACGGTGCCGCACCCGCCGATGAGCAGGGCCAGCGTGAGGGCCGCGCCGACGATCCCGCTCCGAGGGAGTGAACCCACCGCTGTGCTCCCGATCCGCCTCAGTCGTCAACAGAAGCCACATCCTACGAGATCTCGGACGCGGCTCGGGCGCGACCCGGGAAAGCCCGACCGATCGGGGACAGGCGTCCCGGCGACACGACTCGCCCTGCGGAAACCCGCCGCCCAGGCAACTGGGACCAATGGGGTACTCCTGTAGACTCCGCCGACTGTGACGCTTGCCGAGCCACGTCTGCACACCACGCCGGACCCGGAGGGCCCCGAGTCAGGAAGCCGAACGGCGACCGGAACCGACGGGGGCGCGGCGGAGTCGGCGGGTTCGGGCACCGGTTCCGAGACCGGCTCGGGTACCGCGACGGCGGCGGCCGCCGACCGGGAGCAGGCGCGGCGTCCCGGCGACGCGGGCGAGGACGCGGGTACCCCGGACCGGAACACCGGCCAGCCGGCCACCCGGCCGGCCCGCTGGCCCACCTGGCGGCGCGACCTCGCCGTCTACGCCGCCTTCCTGGTCGCCGGTCTCTGGGTGACCAGCCAGATCTGGCTCGACCCGGCCGGCCGGGTCGCCTCGCTCTACAGCAGCGATCCCGCACAGGTGCAGTACTTCCTCGCGCACTCCGTCCGGGTGGTGCTGCACGGCGAGTTCCCGTTCTTCACCGACCGGTTGAACTACCCTGACGGCGTCAACCTGATGGCCAACACGGCGATCCTGGGGCTGGGCATCCCGATGGTGCCCGTGACGCTGCTGTTCGGCCCGGCGGTGTCCTTCGTGGTGCTGGTGACGATCGGCCTGGCCGGCACCGCCTCCGCGTGGTATTACGTGATCTCCCGACACCTGGTCAGCGCCCCGGTCGCGGCGATCGTCGGCGGCTGGTTCTGCGGCTTCTCCCCGGCGCTGCTGTCGCACGCCAACTGGCATCCCAACATCATCTCCCAGTTCCTGTTGCCGTTCATCGTCTGGCGGGTACTGGTGCTGACCCGCTCCACCCGGCCGGTCCGGGACGGCGTGATCCTCGCGCTGCTCGTCACCTACCAGGCGTTCATCAACGAGGAGATCCTGCTCTTCACCGCGATGGCCTGCGGGGTCTTCCTGCTCGCCGTGCTGGCCCAGGAGCCGGCCCGCTGGAAGGCGGCCTGGCGCCCGCTCGGCGCCGGCCTGGCGGTCTGCGCCGTGCTCGCCGGGGCGCTGCTGGCGTACCCGCTGATCGTGCAGTTCGCGGGCCGGCAGGCGTACCACGGGCTCAGCGACGCGGTGCGGGACTACGGCAACGACCTGGCAGCGTTCTTCGTACCCGGCTCCACCACGCTCGGCGGCAACCAGCGGGCCAATCTCGACCTCGCCCCGAACTACTCCGAGGAGAACGCCTTCTTCGGCTGGAGCCTGGCGCTGCTGACCGTGGCGATCGTGGTCTGGCTCCGCCGCGAGGTGGTGATCCGGGCGCTCGCGGTGACCGGCCTGCTCTTCGCGATCCTCTCGCTCGGCGAGCGGATCTCCTGGTGGAACCGGGGCGCCTTCTGGGGGCCCTGGGACATCCTGGTGAAGGCGCCGCTGCTCGACGCGGTGGTGCCGACCCGGTTCGGCCTGATCACCACCGTGGTGATCGGGCTGATCCTCGCGCTCGCCACCGACCGGGCCTGGAAGCTGGAGATCGCCGAGCGGCGGGCGCTGCGTGCCGTGGTGGTGGCCGCGCTGGCGATCGCGCTGGTGCCGATCCTGCCGCTGCCGCTGCGCGAGGTGAGCCGGCCACCGGTGCCGCACTTCATCACCTCCGGACAGTGGCGGCCGTACGTCGGCCCGGACCAGACGCTGGTGCCGGTGCCGATCCCGGCGATGGGGCACACCAACGGGATGCGCTGGGCCGCCGCCACCAATCTCGACTTCAAGATTCCGGGCGGCTACTTCCTCGCTCCCCGCAACGGCAACACCGGCGACCCCGGCCGGTTCGGCGGGCGGCCCAGCGGGCTCAGCGCGGTACTCGACCGGGTCGCCACCAGCGGCCAGCCGGCGACGCTGACCGACCGGCAGCGCCGCCGGGCCCTGGACGAGCTGCGGCACTGGCGGGCCGCGATCCTGGTGCTGCCGGTGCGGCAGGACAACGTCGAGGCGCTGCGCAGCACCGTCGACCAGCTCGCCGGGCCGGCCCGGCGTACCGGCGACGTGTGGCTGTGGGACGTCCGCGCCCTGACCAACCGCACGCCCGGGTGAGCGGGCCGGGTCGACCCGCCGAGACCGCGCCGGACGTCGCGGTCCCGGCGGCCGTGCCGGCGACCAGCAGCGCCGGCCGCCGGGTGCTGGTGCGGCGCATCGCCGCCGACCGGCTCGGCGTACTGCGTGCCTGGTCGATGCGGCGGCGGGGTCCGCTGGTCGACGCGGCGGTCGTGCTGCTCTATCTGGCCGCCGCCGGTTACGTCACCTCCGGGCTCTGGATGCACCGGGACCGGATGACGTACGCCAGCAACGACATGATGCTCTTCGAGTGGATGCTGGCCCGGGCCGCCCGGGCGGTGACCCATCTGGAGAACCCGTTCTACAGCACCGCGTTGAACGCGCCGGACGGGATCAACCTGATGGCGAACACCTCGGTGCTCGGCCTGGGCGTGCCGCTGACCCCGGTGACCCTGCTCTTCGGCTCGCAGACCAGCTATCTGCTCGCGCTCGTGCTCTCGCTGGCCGGTACGGCCACCGCCTGGTATCTCTTCCTGTCCCGGCGGATCGTCGGGTCCCGCCTCGGCGCGGCCGTCGCCGGCCTGTTCTGCGGGTTCGCGCCCGGGATGATCTCCCAGGCCACCGGGCACCTGCACATGATCGCGCAGTTCCTGGTGCCGGCGATCCTCGCGGTGGTCTTCGACCCGCGCACCGACCGGGTGGTCCGGCGTGGCGTACTGCTCGGGGTGCTGGTCGGCTATCAGGTTTTCCTCGGCGAGGAGGTGCTGGCCTTCCTGGTGCTGGCCTGCGGGCTCTTCACCGTCGGCTACGCGGTTTCGGCCCCGGGGACCGCGCGGCGGCTGGCTCCGGCGTTCCTCGGCCGGCTCGGCGTCGGCACCGCAGTCGGGGTGGTGCTGCTGGCGTACCCGCTGTGGTTCCAGTTCTTCGGGCCGGGGCATTATCGCGGACTGCCGTTCGACCCGAAGGCGTACCCGCTGGACCTGGCGTCGTTCACCGCCGCGTCCCGGCAGTCGATCACCGGCCACGACTCGGTGCCGGGCCTGCTCTCACCGAACCTGACCGAGGAGAACTCCTTCTTCGGGCTGGCGCTGATCGTGCTCTGCGCGGTGGTGGCGATCTGGCAGTGGCGGCGGCCGCTGGTGCGGGCGCTGGTGCTCTGCGTACTCGTCTTCGCCGCGCTGTCGTTCGGCGAGGACCTGCGGCTGGGCGGGGAGGTGCTGGACCTGCCCGGCCCGTACCGGCTGGTCTCGGCGCTGCCACTGATCGACCTGGCGGTGCCGGCCCGGTTTCCGCTGATCTGCGTACCGGCCCTGGCGATGCTGCTGGCGCTCTCCTTCGACGAGGTGTTCCGGCGTACGGCGGGCGGCGGCGCGGCGGACACCGGTGCGGTGCCGGAAGCCGGGGCAGGGGTGGCCGGCGCGCGGGTGCCGGTCCGGCTGCTCTGGACCGGGGCGGTGCTCGCCGTACTGCTGCCGGTGGCGCCGACGCCGCTGCACACCAGGCCGGTCTGGCCGGTACCGGACTTCGTCGCCAGCGGCGAATGGCGGTCGTACGTGCCGCCCGGGCGTACCCTGGTGGCGGTGCCGCCGACCAGGGGCTCCGAGGCGACCGCCGGGATGTTCTGGTCGGCCCGGACCGGGCTGGCCTTCACCACCCCGGGCGGCTACTTCATCGGACCCACCGGGCCGGACGATCCGCAGGCCCGCTGGGGAGCGCCGGACCGCCCGACCGCGGTGCTGCTCGACCGGGTCGCCGCCACCGGTGAGGTGCCACCGATCGGTGAGGTCGAACGGCGGCAGGCGGTCGAGGACCTGCGGCACTGGCGGGCCGCGATCGTGGTGCAGGGTGGCCTGCACCGGGGCGTGCCGGTCAGGGAGACTCTCGACCAGTTGCTCGGGCCGGGCCGGGACATCTCCGGCGCCTGGGTGTGGGACGTCCGCGCCCTCGTCGGCTGAGCCGTCGCCCCGTCGTATGGCCCCGTCGTCCCGTCGCCCGGCCGGGTTCTTGCCCGAGTACGCCGCCCAGCAGAGAGCCGTGCCGTAACTGCGGTCAGCCGACGAGCGGTCGGACGTCCCAGAGCCAGACGTCGTCCACCCGCTGCCCGGGGCCGAGCAGTCCGGCCAGCAGGACGTGCAGGGCGGGTGTGGCCGGGTGGTCGCCGAGTACCACCACCGAGGCCCGCCAGAACCGCAGGTCCTCGATGGCCTGGCGGCGGTGCTCCTCGGTGACCACCGGTGCGGCGCCCCGGTCCATCGTCCCGTAGATCAGCAGGCTGGTCGGCCGGGACGGGGCGCCGAACACCCCGTAGCCCTGCGCGTCCGGGCCGATGAAGTAGCCGGCCGGGATCGGGAACGCCTGCCCGGTCAGCGCGCTCCAGCGCAGCGTGGAGAGGCCGTGCACGTTGCTCGGGATGGGCACCGGCACCAGGGTCCGGCCCGCCGGCACGTAGGGCCGCCAGGCCCCGGAGGTGATGAACCGCGGCGGCGGGTCGATGTGCGTGGCCGGCAGCGGGCGCGGGACGAGCGGCAGCAGCGCGAGCGCGATTGCGGCGTACGCCAGGATCCGCAGCCGGGGCTGGGCCGGCGCGACCCGGCCGGCGACGTCGAGCGGGGCACTGCCCGGCGCCGGGCCGCCGTTGGCCGTCGCGCTGCCGTCCGGCGTGCCGGACGTGATCTGGTGCGGCGTGCCGGAGGTGGCCGTGACGCCGTTGCCGGAGCCGTCGGCCGGAGCGCCGCCGTTAGAGGTAGCGGCGGCCGGTCGCGGGCGGCCCTTCGCGACGTCGTTCCAGGCGAGCGCGACCAGGATCCCGACGGCGGCGACCGTGACCAGACTCAGCCGGGTCGGCATCATCATCTCGATCAGCGGCAGGTCCTCCGGCAGCAGGTGCCACGGCCCCTCGTGCTCGGTGAGCCGGCCGTCGTAACGGATCTGCCGACCCAGCGAGGCGAGCGCGAACCCGGCACCGAGCAGCGCGGCGATCCGGGCGGCGACCGAGGTCCGCCAGAGCAGCACGGCGACCAGCACGACCAGCCCGACGAGCGGCCAACCCAGCCAGGTGTTCTGCTCGGTGACCCCGATGGTCTTCTCCACCTCCGGCGAGCCGGCGATGGTGTCCCGGGAGTAGGTGACGAAGGCCCGCAGGTCCTCGCCCCAGTTGTGGAAGACGCCGCCCTGTAGGCCGCGGTAGGACTGCGGGCCGTTGAACTGGTACCAGATCGGGTAGCCGGCCAGCAGCAGCGCCACGACGCCGCCGACGCCGAGGCCGCGCAGGAAGGTCCAGATCCGGTTGCGCATCAGCGACCAGCGGAAGGCGACGTAGAGCGGCACCACCACCGCGCAGGCCAGCGCGGTGAGCAGCAGCATCTCCTCGTTGATGAAGATCTGGTACGCGACCAGCAGCCCGAGCAGCAGCCCGTTGCGCAGCCAGCGGCCCGGCTCGGCGAGCCGGAACACCCGGACCACGATCAGCGGCAGCAGGAAGTTGGAGACGAAGTTCGGCTGCCCGTTGGCGTGGTGGACGATGCCGGGCGCGAAGCCGAGGAACGCCCCGCCGACGAACGCCGCGCCCCGCGAGGAGACCAGGTGCCGGGAGAGCGCCCAGTACGAGGTGGCGGCCGTCGCCGCGAGCGCACCGCCCAGATAGAGCGCGTACGTCACCTGCGGACCGAACAGCCAGGTGAGCGGGGCCAGTGGCAGGGTGACGCCCAACAGCGAGGTGTTGGCCATCATGTTGACCCCGTCCGGCGCGTTCTGCCGGGCCGAGAAGAGCGGGTTCTCCAGGTGCTGCACCGAGTACGCGCCGTGCGCGAAGAGCCACTCGAACCAGCTGTGGTCGGTCGGCAGGTGCGACGACACCCGGTGGTTGACGTCGCCCCAGTAGTTGGCGCACACGAAGATGCCGAGTAGGACGTACGCTCCGATGGCCAGTACGTCGACCCGCGCGGGAGTTCGGAAGATCCGCCACCGTCGAGATCGACCGACTTCGGTCGAGCCGGCTTCGGCGTCCGAAGAATTGTCCACCACCGGAACTGCCACGAGGCGCCATCGTACAGGTGGCTTCGCGTCCGAATTGCCGCTACCCGCTCCGGGATATCCGGAGTATGCCGGATCACCGTGCCGGCTCGCACCGGACCATCCGGGCGGAACGCGCCGGGCCGGCCGGCGGAGTCGGGGAGGGAGGGAGATGCCCACCATCGAGCTGGGTGAGTTGGCCGCGGGGTCCCGTCCCGGGCCGGTCGAGCCCGATCCGGCAGGGCCACGCCGGGCCGGCCGGCACCGGTCGGTCCGGCCGGGGTTGCTCGCGGCCTTGCTGGTCGGGGTGCTCGGCACGGTGGCGGCCGGCAGCCCGTTCCCCCGACCCTGGCCGGAGGCGGCGGTACCGGCCTGGCTCGGCTCCATCGTCCACGCCGACCGGGACTGGATGTTCGTCGTCGACCCCGAGCGGTCCCGTCGGGGCGGTCCGGAGCTGGCCGCGTACCGGCTGCCGGCGGCGGAGCCGGGCTGGCGGGTGACGCTGCCGGCCGGCGACGTCGGGAGCCTCCAGCTGGTCGGCGAGCACCTGCTGCTGGCGCGCTATCCGGAACCGTTGCTGGGCAGGGTCGCCCGGCTGACCGTGCTGGACGTGTCGGACGGCGCCGTGGCCTGGGAGCGCGAAGCGAGCCTGATGGTGGTCGGCAGCGGCGGTGACCTGGTGCTCTGGGCGGCGGCCGAGGACTGGCGGCCGGGCGCGGAGAACCGGCCCGGCACGCTGGAGGCGGTGGACCCGGCCTCCGGTGCCGTGCGGTGGTCGCTGCCGGTGCCGGCCGGCGCCCTGCCGTCGTTCGACGTGTCGGCGGCCGACCCGAGGGCACCCGTCCGAGCCTCGACCCTGGTCCTCGCCCTGCCGTCCGGCCGGGTCGAGGTGCGCGATCTCGGCACCGGCGCCGTCGTGCGGACCGTCCAGATGCCGCCGCCGGGCGCCGGGCTGCGGACCAACTGGCGGGCCGCGGTCGCCGCCGGCCTCTTCGTGGTGTACGAAGAGAGCGCGGTGACCGCGTACGGGCTGCCGGGGCTGGACCGGCGCTGGTCAGTGCCGGCCCAGCCCGGCGTGGAGCGGGGGCCGTTCGCCTGCGGGGCCGACCTGTGCAGCCTGCGCTCCCAGCACGGCGTACGGGTCTGGGACGCGCTCACCGGCCGTACCCGCTGGTCGGACGAGCGCTGGACCGGCATCTGGACGGTTGGTGAAGCCCTGGTCGCCACCGAGGTGGCCGGGGCCGGCGAGACCGAGGCGCTCTCCGTGCTCGATCCGGCCACCGGACGGGTACTCGCCGACCTCGGCGCCTGGGGACTGTTCACCCCACACGGATCGCGGTTCCTCGGCGTCCGGTACGGCGCGGACCGCCGGGCCTGGGTGGTGGAGTTCGATCCGGCGACCTGGCGGAGCCGGCTCGTGACGGTGCTGTCCGGGGTCTCCGGCGACTGCGGGCTGACCGCGACCGCGCTGCACTGCCGGCGGCTGGACGCCTCGATCGGGGTGTGGCGGCTGCCCGGATAGCCGGCCGGCCGGCGCCTGCGAGCTGTCACTTGTCGGGCACGGATAGGTTGTCCCCTACAGGCAGCTGGGGAGGTCGTGGTGCGGGTACTGGTGGTGGAGGACGAGCGCAACCTGGCCGACGCGATCGTCCGTGGGCTGCGCCGGCAGGGCATGGCGGTCGACGTCGCCTACGACGGCTCGGCCGGACACGAGATGGCCTTCGTCACCCGGTACGACGTGGTGGTGCTCGACCGGGACCTGCCGGGGGTGCACGGCGACCAGATCTGTGCCGACCTGGTCACCTCGGGCGCGCTGACCCGGGTGCTGATGCTGACCGCCAGCGGTACGGTCGCGGACCGGGTGGAGGGTCTCCAGCTCGGCGCCGACGACTACCTGCCGAAGCCGTTCGCCTTCGACGAGCTGGTCGCCCGGGTGCAGGCCCTCGGTCGCCGGGCCACCCCGGTCACCCCGCCGGTGCTGACCGTGGCCGACCTGGTGGTCGACCCGGCGCGGCGGGTCGCCACCCGGGCCGGGGCGGCGGTGGACCTGACCCGTAAGGAGTTCGGCGTGCTGGAGGAACTGGTCAAGGCGCGTGGGGCGGTGGTGTCCAGCGAGGAACTCCTGGAGCGGGTCTGGGACGCCAACACCGACCCGTTCACCACCACGGTCCGGGTGACCGTGATGACGTTGCGGAAGAAGCTCGGTGATCCTCCACTGATCGAGACGGTGGTCGGGGCCGGCTACCGGGTGCCGGACCCGTACGTGCCGGGGCAGGTGAGCGCGTGACCGTCTATCTGACCCGCCGCCGGCCCCGGGTGCGGCCCACCCTCCGGCTCCGGCTGACCCTGCTCAACGGCGTGCTGCTGATCGGCGCCGGGGCGATCCTGGTGCTGCTCGCCTGGCTGCTGGTCGGGGACGCGCTGACCCCGGACATCCAGCTCAGGTCGAACCCGATGCTCGAACTCTCGGACGGCCGGACGGTCGGGGCACGCCAGTGGCAGCAGGAGATGGCGCAGACGGCCACCCGGGAACTGCTGGTCAAGGGGCTGCTGGCGCTGTTGGTGATCAGCATCGTCGGGGTCGCCGGGGCGTACGCGGTGGCCGGCCGGGCGCTCCGCCCGCTGCACCAGGTCACCTCGACGGCCAGGCGGCTCGGCGAGGCCACCCTCGACCAGCGGATCCGCTACTCCGGCGCGGACGACGAGGTGGCCGAGCTGGCCGGCACCTTCGACGCCATGCTGGACCGGATCGGGGACGCCTTCGAGGCGCAGAAACGCTTCGTCGCCAACGCCTCGCACGAGCTGCGTACCCCGCTGGCGGTGATGCGGACCGAGATCGACGTCACGATGGCCGACGACGAGGCGGACGTGGCCGAGTACCGGCGGATGGCCACGGTGGTCCGGGACGCGTCGGAGCGGGCCAACAACCTGGTCGACGCGCTCCTGGTGCTGGCGCGCAGCGAGGCCCAGTCGGGTCGCCGGCTGGCCCGGAAGGCGCCGACCGACCTCGCCACCGGGGCCAGTGCGGCACTCTCGGCGGTCCGGAACGAGACCAACCGGCTCAAGCTCCAGGTCGAGACGGCGTTGGCTCCGGCACCGGTGGTCGGCGATCCCGGCCTGCTGGAACGGCTGGCCGGCAACCTGATCGAGAACGCGGTGCGGTACAACCACCTGCACGGCCGGATGTGGGTGCGTACCGGCTCGGGGCCCGAGCACGCCTGGCTGGTGGTCGGCAACACCGGTTTCGAGGTGGAGCAGGCGGACGTACCAGGGCTGTTCGAGGCGTTCCGGCGGGGCGGCCGGGAGCGTACCGGTGCCCGTGGCTCCGGGTTGGGGTTGTCGATCGTCCGGGCGGTCTGCGACGCGCACGGCGGCACGGTCAGCGCGATCGCCCAGGACGGCGGCGGGCTGGAGGTGACGGTGACCTTGCCGGCGGCCGAGACGACTCCGGTGGTGGCCGCCTCGGCGGCGGTCGGCGGGGGTCCGGTCGCCGTGCCGGTCCGGCCGGTGCCCGCGAACAGCGTGGCCAGTACGGCCAGCACCATCCCACTGGGCTCGGCGGCCAGCCGGGCCACCCCGGCCGGCGTGCCGGTCCCGGGTACGCCGCCCGAGCCGACTCCCGGCACCCCGACCGGCCTGGCGGAGGCCGGCCCCGGCGCGGACCCCGCATCTGGCTAACGGTTCTGCGTTCAGGCGACGAGGTCGAGTTCGCGTACCTCGCGGCGGATCGCGCGCAGCCGGGCGGTGGTGATGCCGAGTTCCCGCGCCACGTCGGCGTCACTGGCCTCGGGCCGCTCCGCCTGGATCGCCGCGGCCAGCGCGGCGGTCTCGGTGATCGGCCGGCGTGGCCGGGCCGTGGCGCCCGGCTTGGCCGCGCGCCCGGTCGAGCCCCGCTTCCGGGCCGCTCCGGTCGGTGCCTTCCTGGTCCTGGCGGCGGTTCCGGCGTCCGGTGGCGCCGCCGCGCCGGTGTCCCCGGGTGTGCCCGCCTGCGTCCCGCCGGCTCCCGCCCCGCCGGACGGGATGGCGAGGATCTCGCCGATACCCCGGCCGAGCGGCTCGACCGCGCCGAGCGGTACGCCGTCCGGTGCCGCGGCCGGACGCCGGCGCGTCCCGGCGGCCTGCTCGGATCCGACGGCCCGGTCGAACCCGCCAGTTTGGGCGGAACCGGCCGCAGCGGCGGAATCCGCCGGGCCGGACTCCGCCGCTGCGGCGCTCGTCGTTCCGGCCGTCTGCTCGGCCTGCGCCGTGGAGATCCGGCCGCCCAGCTCGACCAGGCAGATGCTGGCCACCACGATCAGGCCGTCGACCGACAGCGGCAGCAGGTACGGCGACGCGCCGGTCTCGCCGTACCGGGCGGCCACCCCGACCATGTGCCAGTACGACACCCAGGCGGCGATCCCGGCGATGGTGGCGGTGGCCGCCATCCGGGCGAACGCCAGCGAGCGGCGGTGCACCGGTACCCGTGAGATCAACTCGACGGTGAGCAGCAGGGCCAGCGGTGGCCAGGCGGCGATGGCCTGGCTGATCGGGTTGTCCCGGGCGTGCAGGATGTTGGCCACCACCGAGGCGGCGACCCCGAGGGCCAGGGTGGCGCGCACGGCCCAGCGGACCCGGCGAAGCTGTGGGAGGGGCACCGGTCGCTCCTTGCCTGTCGTCGTGCTTCCTCTCGGCCCAGCGGACCAGCCGGCCTGACCGCTCATCCTTACGGCCGGAGCGGTCCAGCCGGTGTACCGGCCGAATTTCCGGCGTGTCGCTCACCGCCTGGTGGCCGTCCATGTGCTTGGCGTTGCCACCCTTTCCGGTCGGTTGCCGACCGGGCGACGGTGGAAAAACGCGGTTGCCGATCCCGTCGGGCCGTGCCAGGCTTGCCGCCGTCAGCCCGGATTACCGGAGGGAGGTGCGGAAGATGGTTGCGCTGTCCTGTCCCGCGCCTCGCCTCGGCCACCGCTGACCGATCCGCGTTTCTCCGCGAGGCGCGCACTCCACTATGGAGGATTTGTGAGTTCCATCATCCACAACGTCAGTTTCGACTGCGCCGACACCTACAAGCTGTCCAGCTTCTGGGCGGAGGTGCTGGACCGGTCCCTGCGTCCGGAGGACCAGCCCGGCGACGACGAGATCACGCTGCTGGCGCCGGACGGCGTCGGGCCGCAGGTCTTCTTCCAGCGGGTGCCGGAGGGCAAGGCGGGCAAGAACCGGCTGCACATCTGCCTGCAACCGACCGACCGGACCCGGGACGAGGAGGTCGACCGGCTGTTCGGGCTGGGCGCCACCCTGGTCGCCGACCACCGGCGGCCGGACGGCACCGGCTGGGCGGTGCTCGCCGACCCGGAGGGCAACGAGTTCTGCGTCGAGCGGAGCGCCGCCGAACGCACCGGCTGAGCCCGGGTAGTACGCGGGAGCGGGCCGCTCCGCACCGGTAGCGGTGTGGAGCGGCCCTTGCTAGTCGGGCAGCCGGGCGAGCAGGGCGTACGTGTTCGGCAGCCGGCCCCGCCAGGCCGCCGCCGAGACCCCGGCCGGCCGCCAGAACGGTTCGGGGAACTCGGCGAGGTGACGCAGCTCCAGCCCGGCCGCGAGCACCGCGCCGACGATCTCGCCCAGCGTCCACTGCCACTCCACGGCACCGTGCCCGGGAAAGGTGTCGTTGACGTGCGACCGCCCGAAGTAGCTGCGGTCCGGGCGGATCCGGGGCTCGTCGGAGTCCCAGCTCCAGAGCGGTACCGCCGGATGGCCCTCGTAGACGAAGAGGTGGCCACCGGGCCGGAGCAGCCGGGCGGCGTCCCGGGCCCAGGCCGCCAGGTCGGGCAGCCAGATCAGTGCACCCTTGCCGGTGTAGACGAGATCCGTGCAGCCGTCCCCCAGCGGGGCACCGGGCAGCCGGGCGACGACGTACCGGCAGGGGACCGCCAGCTCGGCGGCCCGGCGGGCGGCGGCGGTGGCCGCCACCGAGCTGAAGTCGACTCCGAGCACGGCACGCGCCCCGGCCCGGACCAGCGCGACGTCGTCGAGGCCGTGCCCGCTCTGCAGGTGTACGACCGTCGGCGACGACCGCAGCAGCGGCCGGAGCAGCGCGACCTCGGCCGGGAAGAGCGACGAACCCTCCCGGGCCTGCCGTAGCAGCTCCTGGTATTCCCGGACGTGCTTGGCGGAGGCGGTCTCCCAGGCGATCCGGTTCCGCCTCGTCTCCTCATCCATGCCGTTGAATGTCGGCGGGCGCGAGCGACGGCGCAACCGGATTCGCCCCGACCCCGCCGTGGAGACTCGGTGAAGGATGCCTGCCGGGTCCTCCCGACGGGACGAATCCAGTCGACGTCCAGTGGTAGTTCAGTCCGGTACGCGAATCTCGATTCCTGCCCGGCCGGCGCCCCCGCCCGGTCGGGCAGGCAAATCGCGGCGTCCCGCCACCACCGTTGGCAACCGTACGACGCAGTCGCGTCAGGGCATCCCTGGGAGGTCACGTGAACACCTGGAAGGCCAAGCTCGGCACATCCACGGGTCGGGGCGGAGGGCGGTGGCGGGCGCGGCTGGGCGTACTCACACTGCTGGCCGGCGTGCTCGCCGTACCGGCGGTGGCGGTCGGGCCCGGCGTCGCCAGTGCCGGCGCGATCGTGCCGTGTCCGGACACCATCACCGACTGGCGGCTTCTCTCCAGCGGCCGCTTCGGGCGGGTCTGGGAGGGCTACCGCTACACCCTGCACAGTGCCACCCCGACGTTCCTGGCCAGCGACGGCCAACTGCTCGACAACGGCACCGACAGCACGGTCAACTACACCATCACCTCGCGGGTGTCCCGCACCTTCAGCGTGCAGGCGACGGTCGGGATCAGCGCGACCGGGCAGGACAGGTTCTTCACCACGAACGTCAGCACCCAGATCGTGATGACCCAGGTCACCGAGCGGGGGGTGAGCATCGCGGTGCCGGTGCCGCCCCGGAGCCGGCTGATCGCCGAGTACGGCGTGGAGGCGTACCAGGTCAGCTACGCGGTGGAGGCGTGGCGGGCGTCGACCCGAGTGACCGACGAGCCGGTGCCGGGCGGACGCTGCGAGGAGTGGGGTTACTACCCGCAGAGCACCACCGCGCCGACCCACATCGAGGGCTGGCGGTTGCGGACCGGCTGAGCCGGTTCCGCGTACCGTCGGTGTCCGGGCAGATCGCGGTGATCAGGGACCGAGTCGCACAGCGCGCCGTGCGACTCGCCGGGACAGGTCCCTGATCACCGCGATCGTGGGGGATGGGTGGGTCCGGTCAGGCGGGCAGGCTGGCCGCGCCCCGGGGCAGGAAGCGGCGGCCGGTGACCCGCTCCGAGGTGCCGGTCCGGTCCAGGTACGGCGTGACACCGCCGAGGTGGAACGGCCAGCCGGCACCGAGGATCATGCAGAGGTCGATGTCCTGCGGCTCGGCGACCACACCCTGGTCCAGCATCAGCCGGATTTCCTGGGCGAGTGCGTCCAGCGCCCGCTGGCGTACCTCTTCGGCGTGAAGCGGCGCGGAACCGACCTCCAGCAGCCCGGCCACCTCGGGGTTGACGTCGCCGTCGACCACCAGCGGCTTGCCGGACTCGGCGATCCGCCTCAGGTTCTCGCTGACCGCGAAGCGGTCCGGGAAGGCGGCGTGCAGCGTCCCGCCGACGTGGTACGCCACCGCCGGCCCGACGAGCTGGAGCAGCGCCAGCGGGCGCATCGGCAGGCCGAGCGGGTCGAGTGCGGCGTCCGCCACCTCGGGCGGGGTGCCGGCGTCCACGGCCGCGAAGATCTCGCCGAGGAACCGGGTCAGCAGCCGGTTGACCACGAAGGCCGGCGCGTCGGCGACCAGGACGCAGGACTTGCGCAGCTCCTTGCCGATCGCGAACGCGGTGGCCAGGGTGGCGTCGTCGGTCCGCTCGCCCCGGACGATCTCCAGCAGTGGCAGCACCGCGACCGGGTTGAAGAAGTGGAACCCGACCACCCGCTCCGGGTGCTCCAGGTCGGCGGCCATCGCGCTGACCGAGAGCGACGAGGTGTTGGTGGCGAGTACCGCCTCCGGCGAGACGATCTTCTCCAGCTCGGCCCAGACCTGCTTCTTCACGGCCAGGTCCTCGAAGACCGCCTCGATCACGAAGTCGGCGTCGGCGAAGACGCCCTTGTCGACCGAGCCGCTGACCAGGCCGCGCAGCGTGGCGGCCGTACCCTCGGGAAGCCGGCCCTTGCCGACCAGCTTGTCGATCTCGGCGTGCACGTAGCCGACGCCGGAGTCCACCCTGGACTGGTCGAGGTCGGTGAGCACCACGGGCACCTGGAGCCGGCGGGCGAAGAGCAGCGCGAGCTGCGACGCCATCAGGCCGGCGCCGACGATGCCGACCTTGGTCACCGGCCGGGCCAGTGCCTTGTCCGGGGCCCCGGCCGGCCGCTTGGCCCGGCGCTGCACCAGGTCGAAGGAGTAGAGGCCGCTGCGCAACTCCTCGCTGAAGACCAGCTCGGCCAGCGCCTCCACCTCGGCGGCCATCCCCTTCGGCAGCCCGTCCGGGTCGCCGTCGGCGGGCCCGGTAGGCGCCTCGCGGGCCAGCTCCAGCAACTCCAGCGCCCGGTAGGCGGCCGGGACCGCGCCGTGCAGCCGCTCGTCCAGCATCTGCCGGGCGAAGTAGAGCACGCCGTCCCACATCTCCCGGTCGACCTCCGGCCGGGTCACCTGGACCTCGCCGCGCACCACCTGCGCGGCCCACTCCAGCGAGCGCTCCAGGAAGTCGGCCGGCGCGAAGAGCACGTCCGCGATGCCCAGCTCGGCGGCCTGCTTCGGCTTGAGCATCCGGTTCTGCGTCAGCGGGTTCTGGATGACCACCTGGGCCGCACCGGCGATGCCGATCAGGTTGGGCAGCAGTTGGGTGCCACCCCAGCCGGGTACCAGGCCGAGGGAGACCTCGGGCAGGGCCAGCGCGGCGGCGCCACCGGAGAGCGTCCGGTAGTGGCAGTGCAGCGCCAACTCCAGCCCGCCGCCCATCGCCGCACCGTTGACGAACGCGAAGGTCGGCACGGCGCTGGTGCGCAGCCGGCCGAAGACCCGGTGCCCGAGCCGGCCGATCTCCCGGGCCTCGTCCCGGTCGGCGAGCAGCGGCATGCCGGTCACGTCGGCGCCGACGCAGAAGATGTACGGCTTGCCGGTCACCGCCACGAACGCCGGCTCGGCGGCGAGCGCCTCGGTGATCGCCTTGTCCAAGCTGGACAGACCGGCCGGGCCGAAGGTGTTCGGCTTGGTGTGGTCCAGGCCGTTGTCCAGGGTGATCAGCGCGGCCGGGCGGTCCAGCCCCGGCACCTCCACCAGCCGGAGCAGCGACCGGGTGACCACCTCGTTCGGGTTACGCGGAACCGTCACTGCGCCACCTTCCGATCGCACTGCGGGGCTCGCAAACCCGGCTCACTCCTCGCGCTCACTTGTCCTCGCCCTTCCAGTTGGGGTTCTCCCAGATGACCGTGCCGCCCATGCCGATGCCGATGCACATCGCGGTGAGGCCGTACCGCACCTCGGGGTGCTCGGCGAACTGCCGGGCGAGCTGGGTCATCAGCCGTACCCCGGAGGAGGCGAGCGGGTGGCCGATGGCGATCGCCCCGCCCCACTGGTTGACCCGGGGGTCGTCGTCGGCGATGCCGAAGTGGTCGAGGAAGGCCAGCACCTGCACCGCGAACGCCTCGTTCAGCTCGAAGAGGCCGATGTCGGAGATGGAGAGCCCGGCGATCCGCAGCGCCTTCTCGGTCGACGGGATCGGGCCGTAGCCCATCACCTCCGGCTCCACCCCGACGAAGCCGTACGACACCAGTCGCATCGACACCGGCAGCCCGAGTTCCCGGGCGACGTCCTCGGCGGCGAGCAGGCTGGCGGTGGCCCCGTCGTTGAGCCCGGCCGCGTTGCCGGCGGTGACCTTGCCGTGCGGGCGGAACGGTGTCTTCAGGGTGGCCAGCTTCTCCAGTGAGGTCTCCCGGGGCGCCTCGTCGACGGTGGCGAGTCCCCAGCCGGTCTCCGGGTCGCGAATCGCCACCGGTACCAGGTCGGGTTGGAGCTTGCCGTTGGCGTACGCCTTGGCGGTCTTGACCTGCGAGGCGAGCGCGAACGCGTCGGCGCGGTCCTTGCCGATGTGCGGGAGCCGGTCGTGCAGGTTCTCCGCCGTGGAGCCCATCACCAGGGCGGAGGGGTCGACCAGCTTCTCCGCCAGGATCCGCGGGTTGGGGTCCACGCCCTCGCCCATCGGGTGCCGGCCCATGTGCTCGACGCCGCCGGCGATCGCCACGTCGTAGGCGCCCATCGCGATCCCGCCGGCCACCGTGGTGACCGCGGTCATCGCCCCGGCGCACATCCGGTCGATGGCGTAGCCGGGCACCGTCTTGGGCAGCCCGGCGAGCAGCGCGGCGGTACGGCCGATGGTGAGGCCCTGGTCGCCGATCTGGGTGGTGGCGGCGATCGCCACCTCGTCGACCCGCTCCGGCGGCAGTTGCGGGTTGCGCCGCAGCAGTTCGCGGATGCAGCGGATCACCAGGTCGTCGGCGCGGGTGTGGGCGTACATCCCACCCGCCTTGCCGAACGGGGTGCGGACGCCGTCAACGAAGACGACGTCCCGGACTTCACGGGGCACTGGAGCCTCCTTGCCGCAGGGGCCCGGGTGGGCGGGTACCTCGGATGCTACTAGCCAGTAACTAGTGTCGTTTGCGCACCCCGTGTGGCTCGGACCACATATTGTCCGGCTGGGTGCTCCGGTAATCCCGCTATTGCCGGCTAAACACCGAGCAATTGTGAAAAAGCCTCCAATCAGCCAGGAGTCCGGGTGAAGGTGCTGGTCGCCGGTGGTGCCGGCTTCATCGGCAGCACCATCGCGTCGGCCTGCCTGGACGAGGGCATCGAGCCGGTGATCCTGGACAGCCTCTGCACCGGGCGGGTCGAATTCACCCGAGGACGGACCTTCTACCGGGGCGACATCTCCGACGGCGCGCTGCTCGACCGGATCTTCACCGAGCACCCGGAGATCGGCGCGGTGGTGCACGCGGCGGCGCTCATCGTGGTGCCGGAGTCGGTCAGCGCGCCACTGCGCTACTACCGGGAGAACGTCGCCAAGTCGCTCGACTTCCTCGACCACGTCCTCCGCAACGGGGTCACCCGCTACGTCTTCAGCTCCTCGGCGGCGATCTACCGTACCGGTGCCGACCTCTCGGTCGACGAGAGTTCACCGCTGGAGCCGGCCAGCCCGTACGCCCGGACCAAGGCGATGATGGAGACGGTGCTCGCGGACACCGCCGGGGCCACCCCGCTGCGGGCGCTCTCGCTGCGCTACTTCAACCCGATCGGTGCCGATCCGCTGCTGCGTACCGGTCTCCAGGTGCCCCGGCCGACGCACGCACTGGGCAAGTTGATCGACGCCTGGGCCGACGGCGGGGAGTTTCTGATCACCGGTACCGACTGGCCCACCCGGGACGGCTCGGGAATCCGGGACTACATCCACGTCTGGGACCTGGCCCGCGCACACGTCTGTGCGCTGCGCCGGTTCGACGAGATCCTGCCGCCCGGCGGCGACCGGTCGGTGGAGGCGGTCAATCTCGGCACCGGGGACGGGACCACCGTCCGGGAACTCGTCGCCGCCTTCGCCGCGGCGGTCGGGCCGGTACGGACCCGCGAGGCGCCGCGCCGCCCCGGCGACGCGGCCGGCTCGTTCACCCGGAGCACCCGGTCCCGACTCCTGCTCGACTGGAAGCCCGAGTATTCCGTTGCCGACGGCATCCGGCACGCCGTGCAGTGGTGCCGGATCCGTGACGAACTGCTCGGCATCCGCCGACCCGCCCTGCACCTGCACCACTGACCTGTGCTGCCGGTCCGGCCCGCCGGACAGCCGTACTGCCAGCGGGCCGGTGCGGACGCGGGGTCAGGTCGTGGGCTCGACCAGCGCCGCCGCGAGTTCCTCGGCGATCAGGCCGACCTGCCAGCTCCGGGCGCCGTACCCGCGCAGGGTCTCGGCGACCGTCTCCGCAGTGATCTCCTCCGGCGGGATCCAGGCCAGCCGGCGGACCGAGTCGGGAGTGATCAGGTTTTCCGGTGGCAGGGTGTGCGCCGCGGCGATCCGGGTCACCACCTCGCGGCACCGGGCCAGCCGGGCGGCCGCCACCGGGTCCCGCTCGGCCCAGCGGTGCGGCGGGGGCGGCCCGTCGATCGTCGGGCTCACCGGCAGCGCGTCGTCCGGCAGTTGCCGGGCGTCGGCGAGGGCGTCCAGCCAGGTCCGGACGAGCCGGCGTACCGAGCGCCCGCCGAAGCCGGGCAGCATCAGCAGGGTCCGCTCGTCCTTCGGGTCCATCTCGGCGGCGGCGATGATCGCGGCGTCCGGCAGCACCCGGCCGGGCGCCGAGTCACGGCGGGCGGCGATCTCGTCCCGGGCGTACCAGAGCGACCGCACCCGGGCCTGCGCCCGGGCCCCGCGCACCCGGTGGATGCCGGAGGTCCGCCGCCACGGGTCCGGCCGCTGCCGGGCCGGCTGGGCACCCCAGGCCACCAGCGCGGCGAACTCCTCGGCCGCCCACGTCGCCTTGCCCTGCCGGTCCAGCTCGGCCGCGAGCTTGTCCCGCAGTTCCGTGAGCATCTCCACGTCCAGCGCGGCGTAGGTCAGCCAGGACTCCGGCAGCGGCCGGCTGGACCAGTCCGCCGCCGAGTGGTGCTTCTCCAGGGTGAAGCCGAGCAGTTGTTCGGTCAGCGCGGCCAGGCCGACCCGTTCGAAGCCGGCGAGCCGGGCGGCCAGCTCGGTGTCGAAGAGGCGTCTCGGCCGCAGCCCGAGGTCGGCGAGGCAGGCGAGATCCTGGCTGGCGGCGTGCAGCACCCATTCGGCGTCCGCGATCGCCTCGTCGAGGGTGCGGAGGTCGCCGAGGGGCAGCGGGTCGATCAGCACGGTGCCGGCCCCGGCCCGCCGGAGCTGGACCAGGTAGGCCCGCTGGCTGTAGCGGTAGCCGGAGGCGCGTTCGGCGTCGACGGCGACCGGGCCGGTGCCGGCCGCGAACCGGGACACCACGTCGGCCAGGCCGGCGGGTGTCTCGACGGGGGCCGGGGTGCCGTCGCGAGGGGTGAGAAGCGGTACGGGCCCGCCGGGCGTTGGGTCGGGCCCCACTGTCTCGGGATCCGGCGCGGACACCGGAAGGCTGTGCGGCTCGTCCCCTGCTCGGCGTTGCGCGGCCCGACGGCGCAGGGGTGGTTCGTCGGTCACCTGACAACCCTAGTCTTCGCCAGGATTCGGGTCGCGCAGCCGGTCCGGCGAGTCGGGTCCGGTGGGGCGGCTGGGGCCGCCGAAGCGGTTGGGGCGTACGAGGTTCGGCGGAAGTTGCGGCTGGTCAGGCGGCGCCGGCCGGCCGGGAGTGCGGCAGCGCGGTGACACCCGGCGGCGGCAGCCCGGCGGTGGAGGCGAGCAGCGTGCACCAGGCCAGCAGGTGTGCCCGCAGGTCGTCGTCGACCGGGGTCCAGGAGGCGCGGATCTCGATGTCACCGGCAGCCGGCGGGCCGGCCAGCTCGCCGAACCGGGTCGACATGGTCTGGGTCACCGTGCCGCCGAGCGCCCGGTAGGCCGCGTCCCGCGCCTGGAGCGCGTCGGTCAGCCAGGTCCAACCGACGGCGGGGAGCAGCGGGTCGGCGGCGAGGTCGATCTCCAGCTCGGCGGTGACGTAGGTGACCAGGCGCAGCGTCCCCTCCCAGCCCTCGTGTCCGGCCGGGTCGTGCAGCAGGATGAGCCGTCCGGTGGCCACCTCCTCGCCGTCGCGCCGCACGGTGGCGGCCAGCGCGAAGGCGTACGGGGCCAGCCGTTGCGGGGCCCCCACCTCCTCCAGCACGATCTCCGCGCGGGGCGCCGCCGACCGCAACCCGGCCACCGCGCGGGCGAAGGTCTCAGGCTGGACGATCGGGGAGGCCATATCCGCAGCCTAAGCCGATCGTCTGCGCGGTGGTGGGGCGCCGCGCCGGTCGGAGCGGCTGGTCGGCCCGGCGCACCGCACATCGGGTCTGCCTGCCCCGGCGACCGCAGCCGGATCCGGCGCGTCTGGCACGCCACAAAACCCGGCGGTGGGCGTCGCCGGGATCGGGGCGCGTGGCACGATGGCGCCGATGACCACCACGACTGCGGGCAACGTGGCCCGAGACGACCAACCGGCCCCGGGCGGCCCGGCCGATTCGCCGTTCGTCCGGGCCTGCCGGCGCCAGCCGGTGCCGCACACCCCGGTCTGGTTCATGCGGCAGGCCGGGCGTTCGCTGCCGGAATACCGCGAGGTGCGGGCCGGGATCCCGATGCTGGAGTCGTGCCGCCGGCCGGAGCTGGTCACCGAGATCACCCTCCAGCCGGTACGCCGGCACGGCGTCGACGCGGCGATCCTGTTCAGCGACATCGTCGTACCGGTGGCGGCGGCCGGGGTGGATCTGGACATCGTGCCCGGCACCGGCCCGGTGGTGGCCGAACCGGTACGCACCCTCGCGGACGTCGACCGGATCCGCCCCATCGACCCCTCCGACGTGTCCTTTGTGGACGAGGCGGTCCGGCTGCTCGTCGCCGAACTCGGCGACACCCCGCTGATCGGGTTCGCCGGAGCGCCGTTCACCCTGGCCAGTTACCTCGTCGAGGGCGGGCCGTCGCGCAACCACGTACGCACCAAGGCGCTGATGCACGGCGCACCGGACGTCTGGCACGCGCTGCTGGGCCGGCTGGCCGAGATCACCCTCGCCTTCCTGAAGGTGCAGGTCGGGGCCGGTGTCTCGGCGGTGCAGCTCTTCGACTCCTGGGCCGGGGCGCTCTCCGAGGCCGACTACCGCCGGTTCGTGCTGCCGCACTCGACGGCGGTGCTGCGCGGGCTCGCCGACGCGGGCGTGCCCCGGATCCACTTCGGGGTCGGCACCGCCGAACTGCTCGGCGCGATGGGGGAGGCCGGCGCGGACGTGGTCGGGGTGGACTGGCGTACCCCGCTGGACGCGGCGACGGTGCGGATCGGGCCGGACAGGGCGGTGCAGGGCAACCTGGACCCGGCCGTGCTCTTCGCGCCCTGGCCGGTGGTCGAGGCCGAGGTGCGCCGGGTGCTCGGCGAGGGCGCGGCCACACCCGGGCACGTCTTCAACCTCGGGCACGGCGTGCTGCCGGAGACCGATCCCGACGTACTGACCCGGGTCGTCGCCCTGGTCCACGAGGCGTCCGCGAACTGACCGAGAGGCGGGCACCGGGGTGAACGACACGACACGGTCCGGCGGGCCGCGGATCGCCGTGGTCGGCGGCGGGATCACCGGGCTGGCCGCCGCGCTCCGGCTGCGGGACCGGCTCCCCGCCGACACCGAGATCACCGTGTACGAGCAGTCCGGCGCGCTCGGCGGCAAGCTGCGTACCGGGTCGCTGGCCGGAGCGACTGTCGAGTTCGGCGCCGAGGCGTTCCTGACCCGGGACCCGGCCGGCGGGGACTCGGCGGCGGTCGCCCTGGCCCGCCGAGTGGGGCTGGCCGACGCGCTGGTGCACCCGGCGATCGGGCGGGCCGCACTGGCGATCGGTGGCGAGCTGCGGCCGATGCCCCCGGGCACCCTGGTCGGAGTACCCGGTGACCTGGCCGCGGTGGCTCCGGTGGCCCGGCCGGCGGCGGAGCGGGACGCCGACGGGGGCTGCCCGCTGCTCGGCCCGGACGAGGACCCGACGGTCGGCGAGCTGGTCCGGCGGCGGCTCGGCGACGAGGT
Source organism: Plantactinospora sp. DSM 117369 (assembly GCF_053764795.1). Classification (NCBI taxonomy): domain Bacteria; kingdom Bacillati; phylum Actinomycetota; class Actinomycetes; order Micromonosporales; family Micromonosporaceae; genus Plantactinospora; species Plantactinospora sp. DSM 117369. Next base: position 2,261,035 of record NZ_CM132446.1, read on the forward strand.
GGTGGACCGGCTCGTCGACCCGATGCTCGGCGGGGTGTACGCCGGCCGCGCCGACGAGCTGTCGCTGGCCGCCACCATGCCCGGGCTGGCCCGGGCGGCACGCGTCGAGCCGACCCTGACCGGGGCGGTCCGGGCGGCGATGGCCGCCGCGCCCCGGCCGGCCGGTACTCCCGTCTTCGCGACCGTGAACGGCGGGGTGAGCCGGCTGGTGGCCGCCGCCGCCGAGGCGGCCCGGGCCGAGATCAGGCTGAACGCGGCGGTCCGGGAGCTGCTGCCGGTCCCGGGCGGCTGGCGCCTGGTGATCGGCCCGACCCGCGACCCGGAACTGGCCGAGGTCGACGCGGTGGTGCTGGCCCTGCCGGCCCGGCCCGCCGCCCGGCTGCTCGGCGGGGTCGACGTGGCGGTCGGTGCGCTGGTCGGCCGGCTCGACTACGCCAGCGTGGCGCTGGTCAGTCTCGCCCTACCCGGCCCGCCCGACGGGGCGGCGGCGAGTGACCGCGGCGCGGTGCCGGGGGACCTGTCCGGGTTCCTGGTGCCGGCGACCGAGGGGACCCTGGTCAAGGCGGCCACCTTCTTCACCAGCAAGTGGGCGCACCTGCGCCGCCCGGACGGCACGCTGCTGCTGCGCGCCTCGGTCGGCCGGCACGGCGAGGAACACCTGCTGCAACGCGCCGACGACGAACTGGTCTCGGCGGTGCACCGGGAGCTGTCCGGGCTGCTCGGCGCGGAACTGCCCGAACCGGTCGACAGCCACGTGCAGCGGTGGGGCGGCGCGCTGCCCCAGTACGCCCCCGGCCACCTGGACCGGGTGGCCGCGGCCCGGGCCGCGCTGCGGACCGCACACCCGACCCTGGCGCTGGCCGGCGCCGGCTACGACGGGGTGGGGATTCCGGTCTGCGTACGCTCCGGCGAGACCGCGGCCGAGGAGATCATCAAGGTGCTGGGAGTATCGAGGGCATGACTGTGGAACAGACGGGTGGCGCGGAGCAGCGGGGCGGCGCGGAGCAGAGCAACGCGGCCCGGCTGCGGGAGCTGAACGAGAGCATCCGCTACACCATGTGGTCGGTGTTCCGGGCGACCGGCCCGCTGCCGGAGGCCCGGGACGGCATCGCGGCCGAGGTCGAGTCGCTCTTCGAGGAGCTGGCCGGCAAGGACGTGGTGGTCCGGGGCAGCTACGACGTCTCCGGGCTGCGCGCCGACGCGGACCTGCTGATCTGGTGGCACTCGTCGTCCAGCGACGCGCTCCAGGACGCGTACGGGCGGCTGCGGCGTACCGCGCTCGGCCGGCAGTTGGCGCCGGTCTGGTCGCAGATGGCGCTGCACCGGCCGGCGGAGTTCAACAAGAGCCACGTACCGGCGTTCCTGGCCGGCGAGCCGGCCCGGGGTTACGTCTGCGTCTACCCGTTCGTCCGCTCCTACGAGTGGTATCTGCTGCCCGACGCCGAGCGCCGGGAGATGCTGGCCGAGCACGGCATGATGGCCCGCGGCTATCCGGACGTCCGGGCCAACACGGTCGCCTCGTTCGCGCTCGGCGACTACGAGTGGCTGCTCGCCTTCGAGGCCGACGAACTGCACCGGATCGTCGACCTGATGCGCGACCTGCGCGCCTCCCGGGCCCGCCGGCACGTCCGCGAGGAGGTGCCGTTCTTCACCGGCCGGCGCCGGAGCATCGGCGAACTGGTCAACGCGCTGCCGTGACGCGAACGCGCCGCCCTGCCGTCGGTGCTGCCGGGTCGTCGGCTCCGGACCCGACCGCAGCCGGGCAGCACCTGGTCGGAGGGGAGTAGGGGGCAACGGCGTCGCGCCGCTGCCCCCTACTCCTTCCGTTCCTGAGAGCGTCAGTCGACGACCGTGACGATCCGGCGGCGCCGGGCCACGACGACGCCGAGCACACCGGCGGCGAGCAGCAGCACACCGCCGAGCGCGACCAGTCCGGCCCGGGCACCGGTCACCGGCAGGCCACCGCCGGCACCACCGGTCTCCAGGGTGATCGGCGCGGTGTTGTTGCCGGCGTTCTTGTCCTGCACGCCGCCGTCGACGACGATCGAGCCGGCCGCCCCGGGCTCGCCGGCAATCTTGACCGTAAAGTCGAAGAGCCAGGTCTTACCCGACTGGAGCTGCTCCGACGGCCAGCAGTGGTACGACAGGCCGTCCACCACTCCTCGCCGGTCCGCACCGTTCGGGTTGGCGGTGTTCGGCTCGCACTGCTCGTCGACCTTGAGCACCGACAGGCCGGCCGGCAGGACCACCTCGGCCGACGACGACCACTCCTCACCCGGGGTGAGGGTGTTCGCCGGGCCGTCGTTGCGGATGCCGACCCGGATCGACCTGGTCTCGTCGACCGCACCGTCGACGGTCGCCCCGATCGCGACACTGTCCGCCTCGTGCAGCGGCACCTTCACGGTGAACGCGGTCTCGTTGTCGTCGTGGTTCAGGTCCTCCGCCGGGGCCCGCAGCGCCTTGCTGGTCGGGACCAGCCGGAGCCGCTTGCCGCTCGACTTGTTGCCCGCCTGGCTGAGCCGCTGCTCGGCCTCCTCGTCGGTCAGCGGCAGCACGGCGGCCCAGGCCCCGTAGGTGTCCGGGCCGGCCGCCTTGTCGGCCACCTTGAGCCGCAGCGGCGTCGCGGGATCGATCTCGAAGGTCTCGTCCGGGCCGAGCGCTCCGTCCACAATGCAGGTCAGGGCGAGGTCGTCCCGGCTGTACAGGCAGTTCTCGTACGGGTTGGGCAGTTCCAGGTAGTGGGTGGTGCTGATCACCACGGCGACCGCGTCGGCGGCGACGGTGCCCTCGTTGCGGGCCGAGATCGGCACGTTGGTCGAGGCGCCGGCCTTCAGTTCGACGTCGGCGATCCGGCCGATCACCAGGTCGATGCCGGGGCCGCTGACGTGGACGATGCTATCCGTGCTGGCCTCGCCCATGGTGTTCTCCGCGCTGGAGGTCGCGGTGATGGTGCCGCCCCACGGGGTCTCGTCGAGGTTTCCGGGTGCGATCCCGATGGTGTAGGTGTGCGTCGTGCCGGCCGCGAGTTCCGCGAGCGTGCAGGTGGCCACCGCGCCGGAGACGGTGCAGCCCTGGTCGGTGCCGGGCAGCGTGGCGGTGATGGCGGCGGGCAGCCCGGAGACGTCGACCTTCACCGAGACGTTGCGGGCGGCGACGCGCGAGTAGTTGTCGATGGTGAGCTTGACCGGCTTGGGCTTGGTCGCGTTCTGGGCGACGTTGACGACGGCCGGCAGCGACGGGTACGCGGCGGCGTACGGTGACTCGGGCTCCTGGGCACCGGCCGGCATGGCGGCGGCGACCGTGGTCAGGGCGACCACGGTGACGGCCACGCCGATCCGGGCCAAGGGCAGGAGGGGGCGCATGTACACCTTCCATGGGGTTACGTAGAAAGGCGCCGGGGCAAGATCTCCACGGCGGTGATCGGGAGGCTAGAGGTGGCCCGGTCGGGCCAGCAACCCCGCCCGGCACAAACCCCGCGAATGCCCGCGATCGGCGGGCAGTTCCATCCGAACCGCCGGTCTGGGCTGGCCAGGCAGACTAGTCCGCCGCCTCGGCCCGGTCCGCCGGGTCGCGGCGCATCGGCACGTGCGGGATGCCGTCCTCGACGTACTCCGGGCCGCTCACGGTGAAGCCGTAGCGGGCGTAGAAGTCGACCAGGTGCGACTGGGCGTCGAGTACGCAGGGCCGGGAGCCGACCACGGCCAGCGCCTCGGTCATCAGGCGTCCGGCGTACCCGCCGCCCCGGGCCTGCCGGGCCACCACCACCCGGCCGATCCGCTCCACCCCGCCCGGGTCGGCGAGCAGTCGCAGGTACGCGATCGGCACGCCGCCCTCGGCCAGCCACAGGTGCCGGGTGCCCGGCTCGACGTCCCGGCCGTCGAGTTCGGGATAGGCGCAGTCCTGCTCGACCACGAAGACGTCGACCCGCAGCTTCAGCAGGTCGTGCAGGGTCCGGGTGTCGAGGTCGGCGAACGAGGCGACCCGGAGCTCGACCCGCTCCGCGGGATCCGCCTGGCGCGGTGGCGTCTGCGACTGCTGCATCCCGCGATGGTAGGCCGGCACCGGCGCGGACCGTCGCCGGGGAGATCCGGCGGCGTCAAGAGCCGGGTGGAGCGTCAGGCCGGGCGGGCGCCGACAGCGTCCCGGATCTCCGCCCCGCGCTCGCCCTCGACGACCCGGGCGCAGTGCCCGCAGCAGAAGAACCGGCCGGAGACCTCGACACCGTGCCCCATGATCCGGATGCCGCAGTGCTCGCAGACCGGGGCGAGCTTGTGCGCCGCGCACTCGAACGAGTCGAAGGTGTGCACGTCCCCGCTGGTGGTGCGGACCTCGAACGCCATCCAGTAGTCGTTGCCGCAGACCTCGCAGGTCGCCATGTCGAATTCCCCCGTTTCACCGCATCTGCGGTGATTCTACGTGGCTGACGGGTCGAGGCGCATCGAGATCGAGTTGATGCAGTACCGGGCGTTCGTCGGGGTGAAGCCCTCGCCGTCGAAGCGGTGCCCGAGGTGGGAGTCGCAGGTGGCGCAGCGCACCTCGATCCGGACCATGCCGAGCGAGCGGTCCTCCAGGTAGCGGATCGCGCCGGGCAGTGCCTGGTCGAAGCTCGGCCAGCCGCAGTGCGAGTCGAACTTGGTGTCGCTGGAGAAGAGTTCCGCCCCGCAGGCCCGGCAGTGGTAGGTGCCGGCGGTCTTGGTGTCCACGTACTCGCCGGTCCACGCGCGTTCCGTGCCCGCCTGGCGGAGCACCCTGAACTCCTCCGGAGTGAGCCGGACCCGCCACTCCTCCTCGGTGCTGGGCAGCTTGCCTGCCTGGTCGTCCCGGACACTGTTGTCAGCCATACCCCAACGGTACGGCGGAGATCGTCGGGCGGCTAAGCGCCTCGTCGGGGCGGCCGAGCACCGCAGATTCGTCGGAAAACAGCGAGAAACAACTGGTTAATCACCGCCCGGCGACCGAGTCGTTGACAGGACATGCGGGCGGCCACCGGGCCGGGGGGAGAGCGACGGCGACGCGAGCACCGGCCGGTGCTGGCCGAGTTCCGGCTGACCTGGCGGCAGGCGGTGGTCCGGGGGCTGCGCTGGGGCGGTCTGGGCAGTGGTGCCGTGATCGTGATCGTCAGCACGCTGCCCGGGCACCGGGAACTCTCCGAACTGGCCTGGGCCGCCGTGCTGGCCCCGCTGCCGCTCGGGATGCTCTGCGGCGCCGCCGACCGGCTCCGGGCCCGGGTTCGGCTGGACGATGCGGGGCTGCGGGGCCGGGCGTACGGGGGGTACGCCTTCGTGGCCTGGCCGCGGGTGGTCGACGTCCGGGCGGAGCGCCGCCGGGGTCGTACCGTCGTCGCCGTCTACCTCGGCGATGCCGGGCCGCTGCGGCTGCCCGCCCCCTACGACGGCGGTCTGCTGGACCGGGATCCCCGGTTCGAGCAGAAGCTCGTGCTGATCTGCCAGGTCTGGGAGGCACACCGGCACGGCAGCCGGGAGCGGGAGGCGCGACCCCTGTCCTGAGCGGCCGTGCCGGCTGTCCGGCCGTGGTGGCGGGCGGCGTCTCCGTGTCGGGTCACCCGTGTCGGACCGGTGGCATAGGGTCGGCGCATGGCTGGTGGCAGCGCGAAGGCGAAGCCCGTCGAGGTCGAGGTGGCCGGGCACACGGTACGGCTGAGCAGCCCGGACCGGGTCTACTTCCCCCGTCGCGGGTTCACCAAGAAGGACATGTTCGACTACTACCTCGCGGTCGGCGACGGGATCATGCGCGCCCTGGGCAACCGACCGACGGCGTTGCAGCGCTTCCCGGAGGGCATCGAGGGGGAGATGTTCTACCAGAAGCGGGTGCCGGCGCGGGGCGTACCGCCCTGGATCCAGACCGCGAAGATCCAGTTTCCGAGCGGCCGGAGCGCCGACGAGCTCTGCCCGGCCGACCTGGCGCACGTCGCCTGGGCGGCCCAGATGAGCACGGTGGTCTTCCATCCCTGGCCGGTCCGGGGCACCGACGTCGACCGCCCCGACGAGCTGCGGATCGACCTCGACCCGCAGCCCGGCACCGACTTCGCCGACGCGGTGGAGGCGGCCGGCGAGGTGCGCGGGCTGCTGGACGAGCTGGGCGCGACCGGCTGGCCGAAGACCTCCGGCGGCCGGGGCGTGCACGTCTATCTGCGGATCGCGCCCCGGTGGACCTTCACCGAGGTGCGCCGGGCGGTGATCGCGTTCGCCCGGGAGGTCGAGCGGCGCCGCCCCGACCTGGTCACCACCTCCTGGTGGAAGGAGCAGCGCGGCGAGAAGGTCTTCATCGACTACAACCAGATGGCCCGGGACCGGACGATCGCCTGCGCCTACTCGCTGCGGGCCAATGCCCGGGCCACCGTCTCCACCCCGGTCACCTGGGACGAGCTGCCGGACGTGGAGCCGGACGACTTCGACCTGAAGACGGTACCGGAGCGGGTGGCGAGGATCGGCGATCCGCACGCCGGCATCGACGACGCCCCGTGGGACATCACCCCGCTGCTGGAGTGGGCCGACCGGGACGACCGGGACGGCGCGGGCGGGGATCTGCCGTACCCGCCGGACCATCCGAAGATGCCGGGGGAGCCGAAGCGGGTACAGCCGTCCCGGGACCGCGACCGGTAGCCCCGACCAGGCTGCGGCCGCCGAAACCGGGGCTCCAGCCGTTCGGGTTTGTTCGCGTCCGTTCGGGACGCTGGACAGGCCGCGACCGGCGCCGTGACGATCTCCGGCTATGGAGCAGTTGACGGTGAACCTGCTGGGTCCGATGGAGGTGTGGCAGCGAGGTCGCCTGGTGTCGATTCCCACCGGGAAGGCGCGCACACTCCTGGCGATGCTGCTGCTCTACCGGGACCGAGTGCTTCGGCGGGCGACAGCCTATACCGAACTGTGGGGTGACGCCGTGCCTGCCTCGGCTGCCTCGAACTTTCGCAGCTACCTGGCGGAGTTGCGGCTGTGGTCGATGGATCTGGGCGGTCAGCTGTTCCAGGCCAGCTCTGGCTGGTCCTTGACCATCGGCGGTAACGTCGACGCCCTGCGATTCCAGACCATGATCGATGATGGTCGCGGTGCGCGGCGCCGCGGCGACCCGGCCTCGGCGCTCAGGCTTCTCGCCGATGCGGTTTCGCTGTACCGCGGTGCTCCGATGCTCGACGTAGCGCAGGGGCCGGCCCTTTTCGGCTACGCCCAGGCCCTGCTCGTCCAGTGGCAGTCCGCCGTGGAGGATTCCGCCGAACTGCTGATCGAGGCCGGTGAGCCGGATCGCGCCCGCCTGCTGTTGCAAGACTTCGTCAGCCGCCAGCCATACCGCGAGCGGGCCTGGGGCCAGCTCATGGTGGCATGTAGCCGCAGCGGCGATGTCGCGGCGGCCGTCGACGCGTTCCGGCGCGCCTGCGGGTACCTGGCCAGCGACCTCAACGCGCGGCCAAGCCCGCTGCTGACGGCGCTGTACGAGGCGATCCTGCGCGGGGATCCGCGGGTACGGCTCGGGCCCGGTCCGGTGCCGCACTGCTCGCGGGGTTGGCACCGGGGCACCGGGGCGGTGTGCGCTCCGAAATGCGCACAGGCGTGCGGCGCTGACCGATCCTGCGCGCATGACAGAACCAGTAACACGATGGCGAGCGGTTGTGGCGGCAGCGACTGCGGTGGCGATGGCAGCGACCCTGCTGACCGCCACACCGGCGCAGGCGGAGCCCGATCGTCCACGTCGACCTGACCGGGCCAAGCCGGCCTCGGTACCGGGCGCCAACGCCGCGCCGACCAGTGGGCACAAGCCCGGGCGTGAGGAGGCCACGTTCCTGCGCACCTCGCCGGGCGCGAGCTGGCAGGCCACGGTCGCCGCTCCTTCCGGGGTACGGGCGGAGGTGCTCGACCGGGCCGCCGCCACCCGGGCCGGAGTGAAGGGCCTGCTGCTGCGGGTATCGAGCGACGAGGCAAAAGTTGCGTCCGTCGAGGTCGACTACGGCGGGCTGAGACACGCCTACGGCGGCGACTGGGCCTCGCGCCTACAGATCGTGCGGGTCTACGACGGCAAGGTGTTCCCGGCCCGCAACGATCTGAAGGGCGGAAGGCTGCGGGCGGAGCTGCCGCTGCCGGGCAGGTCCCGACTGCCGAGTGGGCTGCGCGCGGCCGACGAGCCGGGGCTGGCCGAGGCGAGCCTGTTCGCGGTGACCGCCGCCGCCAGCGGTCCCAACGGTAGTTTCCAGGCCACCACCCTGTCGCCGTCGTTGAGCTGGCAGGTCGGGTTGAACTCCGGCGACTTCGGCTGGTCGTACCCGATCGGGGTGCCCGACCTCCCTGGCTTGACCCCCGACCTGGGCCTCGGCTACTCCTCCGGCAGCGTCGACGGGCGGATGGCCGCGACGAACAACCAGCCGTCGATCATCGGTGAGGGCTTCGACTCGCAGGCGGGGTTCATCGAGCGCTCGTACCAGTCCTGCAAGGAGGACGGGCAGGCGACCTCGCAGGAGTTGTGCTTCGCCTCCCAGAACGCGACCGTCGCGCTGCCCGGCATCACCGGTGAACTGGTCCGGGATGACGCGACCGGCGTGTGGCGATCGGAGGAGGACAGCGGCTGGCGGGTGGAACTGCTCACCGGAGCCTCGAACGGCGACAACGACGGCGAGTACTGGCGGCTGACCTCACCAGACGGCACCCAGTACTTCTTCGGCCGTTCGGCGGCGGCGAAGTCGGCGTGGACCGTCCCGGTCTTCGGCGATGACGCCGGGGAGCCGTGCCACCAGGCGGCCTTCGCCAACGCGTGGTGCACCCAGGCGTACCGGTGGAACCTCGACTACGTCGTGGACACCCACGGCGACGCCATGGCGTACTACTACGACACCGAGACCAACTACTACAGCCGGGCCCAGTACGTACGGTCGGGGCATCTGAACCGGATCGAGTACGGCTTCCGCGACGGCTCGACCGCGCCCGCGGCGGGGCGGGTGTTGTTCACCCCCGCGCCGCGCTGCATTCCCGGCGCCGTCTGCGACCCCGCCACCCACCCGCAGAACTTCCCCGACGTGCCGTTCGACCAGCAGTGCACGAGCACGAGCTGCCTAGTCCCGACACCGACGTTCTGGACAGCCAAGCGGCTGGCGAAGATTACGACGCAGGTCTACCACAACGCCGGATACCGGGATGTGGCGTCGTGGACGCTCAACCACGAGTTTCCGGCTAACGGCGACGGCACCGATCCGGGGTTGTGGCTGGAGTCGATCGTCCAGGCTGGCCACGCCGGCGGGACGGTGACCATGCCGCCCGTGCAGTTCGACGGGGAACTGCTCGACAACCGGGTCGACGGGCTCGACATGGCACGCCCGTTCGCCAAGTGGCGGCTCAACGCGATAACCAACGAGACCGGTGGCCGGATCGAGGTCACGTACGCCGAGCAGGAGTGCCAGCGGACCAGCCTGCCCACGCCCGACAACAACGTCATGGCCTGCTATCCGGGGTACTGGCTGATGGGTGGTTCCACCGAGCCGACACTCGACTGGTTCCACAAGAACGTCGTCTCCAGGGTGGTCGAGCGGGACCTGACCGGTAGCGGCAACGCCCCGGAGGTCACCGAGTACGAGTACCTCGGCGGCGCCGGGTGGGCCCACGACGATGGCGAGTTGACCCCGGCCCGGTTCAGGTCGTGGGGCCAGTTCCGTGGCTACCAGCGCACCCGGGTCAAACACGGCGACCCGCTGGCCGGGCCGCAGCGGGTGGAGGAGCACCTGTTCCTGCGTGGCATGGACAACGACCTGCTGTCGACCGGTTCGCGGCGCGACGTGTGGGTCAGCGACTCGCAGGGCGGCAGCGTCGAGGACAAGCCGGTGCGGCGTGGCTTCACCCGCGAGGTGACGACCTTCAACGGGACCGACTGGCTCAGCAGGACCATCTCGGAGCCCTTGGAGATCCGCAAGACGGCCAGCCGCAACCGGGCGGTCGGGCCGCTGGAGGCGTACCTGACCGAGGAGCGGTCCGAGCGGGAGTACACCAAGCATCCGGGCGGGGTCTGGGTGACCGAGACCGTCTACTCCTACGACGACTACGGCCGGGTGATCCTGACCGACGATCGCGGGGACACGTCCACTCCCGATGACGACACGTGCGCCCGGACGTCGTACACGCAGAACCTGACGTCGTGGATCATCGACACGGTGGCCAGGATGGAGACGGTCAGCGTGGGCTGCTCCGTCACGCCGTCGAGCGGCGACCTTCTCAGCGACGAGCGCCACTACTACGACGGCGCGACCAGCATCACCACGCCGCCGGTCAAGGGAGACCAGACGAAGTCGGAGGAGGTGTCCGAGCCCGGCACGTATGTGCCGATCGGCAGCCTCCGGTACGACGTGCACGGCCGGCCGGTCGAGTCGACCGATCCGTCCGGTGACAAGAGCACGGTCACCTACACCCCGGAGACGGGTGGGCCGGTGACGGCGGTCGCGGAGACCAACGCCCTCGGGCACACCAGCACCACCTCGATCGACCCGCTGCTCGGCACCGTGCTCTCCACGACGGATGCCAACGGTGTACGCACCGACATGACCTATGACGCGCTGGGCCGGCTCACCGCGGGCTGGGCTCCGGGACGCAGCAAGGCGGCAGGCCAGTCCCCGTCTGCCAGGTTCTCCTATCTGGTACGGGGCAACGCGCCCTCGGTCGTCAGCAGCAGCACCTTGCTGTCCAACGGCTCGTACCTGGTCAGCCACAACCTTCTTGACGGCTTCCTGCGGCTGCGCCAGACGCAGAGCCCGTCACCGGTCGGCGGACGGGTCATCACCGACGTGTTCTACGACAGCCAGGGCAGGGTGGAGAGGACCAACGACGACTACTGGAACGAGAACTCCACCCCGGCGACCGCTCTGTTCAAGGCGGCCGACGAAAAGGTGGTGGCGCAGACGCGCTACCTGTTCGACACGGCCGGACGCGAAACCGACGAAATCCTTTTGTCGGGTGGCGTCGAGAAGTGGCGTACCACGACGTCGTACGGCCCGAACTGGACGGCGACCGACCCGCCTGCGGGCGGTACGCCGACGATGGAGATCTTCGACCTCGAGGGCCGTACCGTCGAGCTGCGCCAGTTCCACGGCGCCTCGCCGGCCGGTGGCTACGACGCGACGAAGTACACCTACAACAAGGCCAGGCAGCAGGCGAGCGTGACCGACGCGGCCGGAAACGTCTGGCGCTACTTCTACGACCTGCGCGGCCGGGTGATCCGGGACGAGGATCCGGACTCCGGCGTCACCACCCATACCTACGACGACGAGGACCAGGAGATCTCCAGCACCGACTCGCGCGGCATCACACTGACCAACACGTACGACGCGTTGGGCCGCAAGACCGGTCACTTCAACGGGCAGACCAAGCTGGCCGCGTGGACGTACGACACCCTGCCCAACGGCAAGGGGCTGCCGGTGGCGTCGCAGCGCTACGTCGACGGCAGCGTCTACTCCAGCGAGGTCACCGGGTACCAGCAAGGAACCGGCCGTACGCTGGGCTCGAAGGTGACCATTCCCGCCGTGGAGGGGAGCCTGGCCGGTACGTACACGACCAGCCTGACCTACGACGCGTTCGGGCGGCTCAGCAGGACCGGGCTGCCGGCGGTGGTGGGACTGCCCAACGAGACCCTCACCCACGGCTACAACCTGTTCGACCAGCCGCAAACCCTGTCCGGATTGGACAAATACGTCGCAGACACCTGGTATGACGAGTTTGCCAGGGTCGTCGGCACACTGCACGGCACGCAGGGGCGCCAGGTCTGGTCCGGGTTCGGGTTCGACCCGGTGACCGGCCGGCTGGAGCTGGCCACGATGGACCGAGAGGACGAGGACAATCCCGGCGTGTCGGCGTTGACCTACCGCTACGACCCGGTCGGCAACGTGCTGTCCAGCTCAGATGCCGTCTCCGGCGACCAGCAGTGCTTCGGCTACGACTATCTGACCCGGCTGACCGAGGCATGGACACCGTCGTCCGGTGACTGCGGCGACGCCCGATCCGCGGCCGCGCTCGGCGGACCCGCACCGTACTGGCACTCGTTCAGCTACGACAAGACCGGAAACCGGCTGTCCGAGGTCCGGCACGCGGCGGGCGGGGACACCAGCCGGGCGTACACCTATCCTGCGGCGGGGTCGGCGCAGCCGCACACCCTGAAGTCGGTGACGACCATTGGCCCCGGGGTGGCCAAGACCGACACCTACAGCTACGACAGCGCCGGCAACATGCTGACCCGGCAGGGCCAGAACCTCAGCTGGGACGCGGAGGGGCAGTTGGCGCGTATCGGCGACACCTCGTTCCTCTACGACGCCGACGGCAACCGGTTGATCCGGCGCGACCCCTCCGGTACCACGCTCTACCTCGACGGACTGGAGATCCATCAAGGTACCGGCGGGGCTGTCTCGTCGACCCGCTACTACGGCAACGTCGCCGTGCGCAGCGCGGCCGGGCTCAGCTGGCTGGTCTCCGACCACCAGGGCACCGCCAACATCGCCATCAAGGCGTCGGACCTGTCGGTGACCCGGCGGTACCAGACCCCGTTCGGGCAGTCGCGCGGCACCGCCGTAGGTTGGCCGTCGGAGCGTGGCTTCGTCGGCGGGACAAAGGATCCGTCTACCGGGCTGGTCCATCTCGGGGCGCGCGAGTACGACGCGGACATCGGGCGCTTCATCTCGGTCGACCCGATCATGGACGACACCGATCCGCAGCAGATGAACCCGTATCCGTACGCCAACAACTCGCCGGTCACCTACTCCGACCCGGACGGGTTGAAGTACAAGTGCTCCAACCCTAGGCAGTGTGACGGCAGCGCCGCGAAGCAGAGGGCGGATGCGGCCAAGCGCAAAAAGTGGGAGGCGGCCCAGAAGCGCGCCCGCGCGGAGCAGGCCCGCAAGGAGCGGATCCGGGCCCGCAACCAGGCGGCGGCGGCCAAGGTGCGCGCCAAGAAGGCGCGGCAGGATGCAGCCCGCAAGCGCGCGGAAGATCGCCGGAAGGAGCGCATCCGCGCCAAGAACCAGGCGGCGGCGGCCAAAGCGGCGGCCAAGGCGGCCCGGGACAAGGCCAAGAAGGAGCGGGCGGCGCAGAAGAAGCGTGACGATGCGCTGGCGAAGTGTGGTGGAAGCATCCGCGCCTGCAACAAGAAGGATGAAGAGCGCTACATGAAGAAGGTCTGCTACAACAAGGCCTCCTGCGAGCACTATGAGCGCCGTTTCGTCAAACCGAAGGGTCCCGCGCAGAAGTCGAAGACTCCGGCGCCGAAAAAGCCTTTGACCTGCTGCGGCGGCTCAGGGGATTGGACTCGGAAAGACTACGAAAACGCGCTGAAGATCACCCATGAGATTGCTGGCATCGGGAACTGGGGCGGCGCGGCTGTTGCAGCTGGATGTGCGGCTATCTACTTTGCGCCTTGCGCCACTATAGCTGCAGGTGTGAGTAGGGTCAGTGCCTTCACTCAAGTCGGTGCCTCGACCGTTCTCGCCATCGACGCATGTGACCGAGGGGAGGACTGCGCGACGTCGGTCCTGGCTGTCGTCAACGACGTCGGCGGGGCTGTGGCGCCGCAAGTGGCCCTGTGGGGCACGATGAGGTGGCTCGACAAGAGAACCCGACCGTAGGTATTTGGTCATTTTGCACAACAGCGCGGTGGCGTGGGTGACCACGTCACCGCGCTTCGGTGTTTGAGTCCTGCTTCGTGTGGAACAGGCGCCGGCGGCGATCCTTCGTGTGCGTTCCGCTATGCGCCTGGGTGTGCGGCACATAGCAACGCTTGTAGCCGGCCCGCTCCACAGCGGGCCGGCTACTCGTTGCTGGAGGCTGGCTGTGCGACGTTTCGGCTTGATACTGCTCTGCGCCCTGTCGCTCGTGGCGCAACCCCTTCCCGCGCGGGCCGCTCCGGACGACACGGCCGGACGTATGGCGCTGAGCGGCAAACCCGGCCCGGGCGTGCCCGCCCGGGCGCCCATGGGCGACGCGGCGAGCAGGAACGCGTGGCGCACGGCGCCTGCGGTCACCTGGCCGGCGCCCGGCGTAGCGGAGGTCAAAGCGACCGAGGTCGAGAAGGCCGACGCGGACGCGCCGAAGCTGACGCGGGCCGGAACGCTGCCGATCTGGCTCGGGCAGTCGGCGACCGTACGGCTGCTGCGCTCCGGGAAGGACTCCGGCGTTGTCTTCAGCGTCACCGGCGCGGCCGGGCGGGCGCCGATCGAGGTGGACTACACCGGCTTCCGGCACGCGTTCGGCGGCGACTACGCGGCCCGACTCAAGCTGGTACGCCTCGACGGCCAGCCCATCACCAGCAACAACGACCCGATCCGTGGCCGGGTGACGACGACGGGCGCGGATGGCGTCTACGCGTTGGTCGCCACGTCGAGCAGCAGCGCGGGCAGCTACCGGGCGACCAGCCTGGCGCCGTCGGCGACCTGGCAGGTGGGCCTGAACTCGGGCGACTTCACCTGGTCCTACCCGATCACCTTGCCCCAACTGCCCGGTCCGGTCCCGGACCTGAGCCTCTCCTACAACTCGGGCGCCGTCGACGGGCGGATCGGTTCCACCAACAACCAGCCGTCCGTGGTCGGCGAGGGGTTCGACCTGCGTACCGGCTACATCGAGCGGTCCTACCACGCCTGCGACCAGGACGGCCAGGCGGGCGTCGCCGACCTGTGCTACCTGTCGCCCAACGCGGTCGCGGTGTTGCCCGATTTCACGACTGAACTCGTCCGCGACAAGGACACCGGCACGTGGGCGGCGCAGCGCGAGAGCGGGTGGCGGATCGAGCAGCTGTTCGGCGCGTCCAACGGGGACAACGACGGCGAGCACTGGCGGCTGACCTCGCCCGGTGGCGTGCAGTACTTCTTCGGTAGCAGCGCCTCCGCCAGCTCGGCCTGGACGGCGCCGGTTTACGGTGACGACGGTGGCGAACCCTGCCACCAGGCGACGTTCGCCGCGTCCTGGTGCCAGCAGACCTACCGCTGGATGCTGGACAAGGTCGTCGACCCGCACGGCGACGCGATCACCTACAGCTACGAGAAGGAGACCAACAACTACAGCCGGGCCGGGACGATCACCCCGTACGTGCGCAGTGGTCACCTGGTCGGCATCGAGTACGCCGGGGGCGCGGCCCGGGTGGTGGTCACCGTGGCCGGCCGGTGCCTGCCCGGATCAACCTGTGCCAGCAGCGAACCGGCCAACTTCCCCGACGTCCCGTACGACCAGGAGTGCGGCACCAGCAGTTGCGCCTACCTCGCCCCGACGTTCTGGTCCAGCAAGAGGCTGGCGAAGATCACCACGCAGGTGAACAGCGGCAGCGGCTTCCGCGACGTCGACTCCTGGACGCTGACCCACTCGTTCCCGGGCACCGGCAGCAGCGGTGCCGACGCGGCACCCGCGCTGTGGCTGGAGTCGATCACCCGTGCCGGCCACGTCGGCGGCACCGTCACGCTCCCGCCGGTGAAGTTCGCCGGGACCATGCAACGCAACCGCCTCGAGGCGATCGACGGCAAGGTACCCCTCAACAAGTACCGGATCCACGGCATCGTCAACGAGACCGGCGGGCAGATCAAAGTCAACTACTCGCTCGTCGACTGCGCCGCGGGCAGCACGCCGGCTCCGGACAGCAACGTGCGCAAGTGCTTCCCCGCGTTCTGGAGCCCCGGCGGCACCGGAATGGCCCTGGACTGGTTCCACAAGTACGTCGTCAACGCGGTGATCGAGGAGGACCTGGTCGCCGGGCGTACGGCGAAGGTCACCCAGTACGAGTACCTCGACCCCGGCGCGGTGCTGTGGAGCCACGACAACTCCGAGATCCTGCCCGCCACGCAGCAGTCCTGGGGGCAGTGGCGCGGATACCAGCGGGTGCGGGTGCGTACCGGCGGCCAGTCGGTCACCGAGTACCTGTTCCTGCGCGGGCTGTACGACGACAGGGACGCCGACGGCGACCAGCGTCTGATCACGGTGGACGGCGTCGAGGACCGGGCGGCGTTCAGCGGCATGGTCCGGCAGACCGCGGTATTCGACGAGTCGAACGTGATCAGCCGTACCACGTCCCAGCCGCGGCTCCTGGGCACCACCGCGACCCGGCCGCGCGCCTCCGGCACGTTGGAGGCGACCCTGGCCGATGAGGTGTCGGAGCGGACACTCATCACGCTGGCCGGCGGGGGAACGCGGACCGTGGAAAAGCGCTTCGGCTACGACAGCCGAGGCCGGCTGCTGCACACCAGCGACCTCGGCGACACCTCGACCACGGCCGACGACAGCTGCCTGCGCAACACCTACACCGAGAACACGACCACCTGGATCATCAACACCATCGGCCGGGTGGAGACCCTGGACGCGGCGTGCGACGCGACCGGAACGACGCTGACCGATGTGAAGAACACCTACAGCGACGCCGGTGACCTCACCAGGGTCGAGGAGTGGAACGGCAGCGGCTTCGTCACCGCCTCCCGCACGGTTCCCGACCGCCACGGCCGCCCGCTGGAGCAGTACGACGCGCTGGGGCACGTCACCCGTACCGCGTACACCCCGGCGACGGGTGGACCGGTGACCCGCACGGTGCGGACCAACCCGCTGGGCCACAGCGTGACCACCGACTTCGAGCCACTGCGCGGCACCGTCTCGTCGACCGAGGATGCCAACGGCAACGTCACGCGCACCGGCTACGACGCACTGGGTCGGCTCGCCGCGGTGTGGCTGCCGGGCCGGGCCACCACGGCGACGGCGAACGTGCGATACGAGTACCTGGTACGCGCGAGTGGACCATCGGTGGTGACCACCCGGCCGCTGATCGGCCCGGTCAGCCACGAGCTGTACGACGGCCTGCTGCGCCCGGCGCAGACCCAGACGGGCTCCCCGACCGGTGGCCGCATCGTCACCGACACCGTGTACGACGGTGCCGGTCGGGTCTCCCGGGACATCGACGCGCGCTGGGACGCCGGGTTGCCCGGCACCAGCCTGCTCGCCGTGCCCACCACCCCAAATCGCGAAACGCGGTACAGCTATGACGGGGCGGGCCGGGTCACCGGCGAGGCCCTCTACTCGGGTGGGGTGCAGCAGTGGCGCACCACGACCGCGTACGGCGGCGATCGGGTGGACGTCGACCCGCCGCAGGGCGGCACGGCCACGACGTCCATCCTGGACGGACATGGCCGGACCGTCGAGCTGCGGCAGTACGCCGGTGGCGCACCAACCGGCGCCTACGACGCCACCCGGTACACGTACACCAGGCTGGGCCAGTTGCACACGATCACCGACCCGGCGGGCAACGTGCGGCGCAACACCTACGACAGCCGGGGGCGGCAGATCAGGGCCGAGGCGCCGACCACCGGCACCGTCGTGCTGGGCTACGACGACGCCGACCGGCTCATCTCCCGCACCGACGCGCGCGGCCGGACCCTGACCTACGGCTACGACGACCTGGACCGGCGCACCGCCCTGCGCGAGGGTGCCAGCACGCTCGCCGAGTGGGCGTACGACACCGCACCGGGCGGCAAGGGGCTGCTCGCGTCATCGACGCGGCACTCCGGCGGCGCGGCGTACGTCTCGGCGGTCACCGGCTACGACGAGCGGGGCCGGCGCAAGGGCACGGCGGTGACCGTCCCGGCGGCCGAGACCGGGCTGGCCGGCACGTACACCACGACGTTCACCTACCACGAGGACGACCAGCCCGCCACGACGACGCTACCGGCGGTCGGTGGCCTGGCGCAGGAGACGCTGACCCACGGCTACGACGCGCTGGGTAACCCGGACACGCTGACCGGGCTCGCAGCCTACGTCGCCGACACGACGTACGACGAACTCGGGGCGCTGGACTCGCGCTCGTCCGGCCCTGCCGGACGGCAGGTTCACCGCAACTACGACTGGGACCAGGCCACCCGCTGGCTGGCGTACCTGTCGGCGTATCGCGACGTGGAGGCCGGGCCGACGCTGGCCGACCGCGCCTATGGCTACGACGCCACGGGCAACGTGACCTCCATCGTCGACAACCTGGACGACACCGCCGACCGGCAGTGCTTCCGCTACGACCAGCTGCAACGGCTCGTGCAGGCATGGACGCCGGCCGGTGAGTGCAGCGGGTCGCCGACGACCGGCAACCTGAGCGGGCCCGCGCCGTACTGGCACGACTACAGCTACGACAAGATCGGCAACCGGCTCGCCGAGGTGTGGCACGCGGCGGCCGGCAACACCACCCGGACCTACGCCTACCAGGCCGAGCAGCCGCATCTGGTGCGGTCGGTGACCACCAACGGGTCCACGACCGCGAGCTACGGCTACGACGCCTCCGGCAACACCACCTCACGGCTGGGGCAGGCCGTCAGCTGGGACGCCGAGGGACGGGTGGCCACCAGCGGAGCCGAATCCACCGTGTACGACGCCGACGGCAACCAGCTCGTCCGGCGCGATTCGGCGGGTACCACCGTCTATCTCGGGCACACCGAGGTGCGCCGGGCCACCTCCGGGTCGGTGACCGCGACGCGCTACTACGGCCAGGCCGACAGCGTTGTCGCGGTACGCACGCCGGCCCGGCTGAGCTGGCTGGTCGACGACCACCAGGGCACGGCCACCGTCGCGGTCGCCGACCAGGCCGGCCAGCCCACCGCCCGCCGCTACCCGTTGCCGTTCGGCGCCACCCGTGGCGCCGCGCCCACGTGGTGGGACGGCGAACGGCGGTTCGTCGGCGGCACCGTTGGACCGGCCGGGCTGATTCACCTGGGCGCGCGCGACTACGACCCGGCGATCGGCCGGTTCCTCTCCGCCGACCCGATCGTCGACACCGACGATCCGCAGCAGATGCACGGCTACTCCTACGCCAACGGCAGCCCGGTGACGCTGTCGGACCCGGACGGGCTCAAGGCCAAGAAGTCGTCGCCGCGGTTCCCCGCCAAGAAGGACTCCGACCGGCTGCGCGGAATCGTGATCGACCGCCTTCTGAGCCAGCCGTACGACGACTACTTCGTGTGCGAGGGCTGCGGTTGGGAGTACTACGGCGACACCATCTGGGACATCGGCGGGTACTACGACGACAGCTACGGCTACGACACCTACGACGAGCCGCAGGTCCGGTACACCTACCAGCAGACCGAGTGTGGCGGCTGGGGCGGCCAGTGCGTGACGCCGCGGCCGTACGAGTGGGTGGCCGACTACGATGCGGCGCCGGTCTCGCCGTACTCGCCTGCGGTCCCGCCGTCCTCGTGGACGGGCGGCGGGGGCACTGTCATCGGCTACGATCTGATGCTTCCGTCCTGGTACTCGATATCGATCCCGGCCTCGGCGCGGTCCTCGTCCTCCTCCGGATCGGGCTGGGGCAGCTTCGGCTCCACCGGCGCACTCGACCGGTGGCCGTCGATGACCTGGGACCCGCCACGGCAGACCGGCCCGTGGACGGGCATCGGGTCGGGCGGCGTATGGCTGCCCGGTCTCGGGTCGTCGCTGGTTCGTCACCGGTAGGCGGTGCGCCATGAGACGTGGTGTGCTGACGGCGCTAATGGGTCTGGCCATCTCGGGCACCCTCGCCATCCCTGGATCCGGCGGGACCGTGTCCGCCGAATCCCCTCCGGCCCGCGAACCGGTCGCGGGCCAGGAGGCGGGTCCGGTCGCCGGGCCGGAGCCGGGTCCGGTCGGGGAGGCGGCGGGTCTGGCCGCGGCCCGCCGCACCGGCCGTCCGGTGGAGGTCACCGCGCTGACCACCCCGACCCGGCAGGTCTTCGCCCGCCCCGATGGCACGATGTATGCCGAGGTGAAGTCGAGCCCTGTGCGGGTCAGGCGGGGCAACGGCTGGACGCCCATCGACACCACCCTGGTGCGCCAGCCGGGCGGGTTCATCGCACCGAAGGCGTCCACTGCGGACGTCCGCTTCTCCACCGGTGGGGACGGGCCGTTCGCCAGCCTCATCGACGGTGCCAGGCGGGTCGAGCTGAGCTGGCCCGGCCGGCTGCCTGAGCCGCACCTGGCCGAGGACTCCGCGACTTACCCGGCCGTGCTGCCCGGTGTCGACCTCGTCGTGACCGCCACGCCCACCGGGTTCACGGAGAAGCTGGTGGTGCACACGCCGGAAGCCGCCCGGCACCCGGCCGTTTCGCGGATCCGGTTCGGGTTGCGTACCGAGAACTGGACGCTGACCGGCGACCAACTGCCGGCCTTCATGTGGGACTCGTCGCCGCGGGCCCGCAGGCACCCCATGAAGGTGGAGGTCGGCCGGGACAGCCTGACGGTCGTCCCGGATCCGGCGGTGCTGTCCGACCCGAACCTGGTCTACCCGCTGCACCTGGATCCGGAGGTGCCGACGCCCCGGCCGCACTGGGCGATGGTGTGGTCGGCGATGCCCAGTCAGAGCTACTACGACACATCATGGGACGCGCAGGTCGGTATCGACCCGGCCGACCAGCCAGCAGGTGGCCGGTGGCGCTCCTACTTCGAACTCGACACGTCGTTCGCCGCCGGCAGGTACATCATCAGTGCGACCTTCCGGGCCACGCTGGTGTACTCCTACAGTTGCGCAGCCGAACCGGTGTACCTGTGGCACACCGGCACGATCAACTCCGGCACCACCTGGAGCAATGCGCCCGGCAAGATCTCCGAGGTGGGTGCCCCGGTCACCACCATCAAGGCCGGCCATGAGGCGTGCCCCGGTATGCCGATCGCCGAGTTCGACGCCACCTCCCTGATCACCGATGCCGCCGCGCGGTCGTGGCAGCACGTCACCGTGGCGCTAGTGGCCGACGAGAGTCCCACCGGTGTGGGCGGCAAGCGTTTCGAGAACGACGCCCGGTACGCCCACAAGGTCCCCGGCATCGGGGTGGTGTACAACTCCGCCCCAGAGGCACCCGTCGTGGAGCCGACCACGACCATGCCCGGCTGCGCCGGCTCGCCGGAGATGTGGGTCACCACGTTGACCCCCGAGCTGTCGGTGACCGTCGCCGACGCCGACACCGGCGACCGCCACGGCATCGATTTCGAGATCCGGGCTGCCGGCACCGAGCCGGCGCTGCACACCCCGCCCAGGACCGTGCCGGGGATCCACCAGTACGACGTGCCCGAGGGGGTACTCGCCGACGGCGGCCGGTACGAGTGGCGGGCGCGGGCGAGCGACGGCATCGACATCGGCCCGTACAGCCCGTGGTGCCCGTTCACCGTGGACGTCACCGCCCCGGTCCGGACTCCGACCGTCACCTCACAGCACTTTCTTCCGATCACATCCGGGCAGACGTATGGCCTCCGCGTCGACCAGATCGGCCAGTTCACCTTCGACGCGGGCGGTGATCCGGACGTGGCCGGGTACGAATACGAGATCCGGGTGCCCGGTCGGGCACCGGTGGGTGGACGCGTCATGGCGCCTGCTCCGGGCGCGGCCGCCTCGCTGGAGTACCGGCCGCTGGTCGGCGGAACACGGTCGACGTACCAGATATGGGTGTGGTGTGTGGACGCTGCGGGCCACCGCGGCCCGGAAAACCCGCGTTACCAGTTCCGGGTCAAGGAACTGCCCGCCGTCGTCGGCCTGCACTTCGACGAGGGAGCGGGAAACATCGCGGACGACGCCAGCGACGCCGGCGCGAGTGGCACGCTGACGCTCAACCCGGGGATGTCCTGGGTGGACGGATATGCGGGTTCGGGCGTACGCCTGAACGGGGCGCCCGGGGCCGGTGGCGTGGCCGCGCAGAGCGCGGTCGACACGGCGCAGAGCTTTACGGTGATGGCCTGGGCGCGGCTGCTGTCCGACGACATCGACAACTCTCGGGCCCTGAACATCGTGGGCCACGCCGGCAACGGGTTCGCGCTGCGGTATCAGAAGGTCAACAAGCGCTGGCAGTTCGCCACGCGGCTGAGCGGGGCCGCCGACGCGCCGGAAGCCGTCGCGGCTTCCGACACTCTGGCGCAGGTTGGCGTCTGGACCCACCTCGCGGGCGTGCACGACGCGGCCGCCGGCCAGATTCGGCTGTACGTCAACGGACGGCTCGCCGGCACCGCACCGTTCAGCACGCCGTGGACGGCCGCCGGCCCGCTGCGGATCGGGCCGTTGCAGGACAGTCCGGTATGGACCGGTGACCTGGACGAGGTCAGCGTCATCGACACGGCCGTGTCCGAGACGATGATCCGCGACGACATGGGCTGGTTGGGCCAGTTCGGCGGTGAAGGGCACTGGCGATTCGACGAGGGCAGCGGCATCGTCGCGCCCGACGACTCCGGAAACCGCCACACCGCGGTGCTGTACTCCCAGGCGTCCTGGACGAGCGCGCGGCACGGTGCCGGGGCGCGGTTCGACGGCGGCTGGGCGCACACCGACTACCCCGTGATCGAGCCCAACGCCAGCTACACGGTCGCCGCCTGGGTCAAGCTCGACCGGCTGCCCGGACAGGACCAGTACATCGCGGTGAGCCAGGACGGTCGCTGGGACAGCCGGTTCAGGCTCGGCGTTTCCCGTGGCATGGGCATGCCCAACGGCTGGATCTTCGCCGTGAACGCCGCCGACACCCCCGACGACGGGGTTGCCGGCAGCCAACCCAGCTGGGTCCAGGGCGACATCCTGGAGCAGGTCGGCGTCTGGACCCACCTGGCCGGAGTGTACGACCAGGCCGCGGGCCAGATCCGGCTCTATGTCAACGGGCGGCTCGCCGGTACCGCACCGTTCGTCAACGCCCCGCCCGCCGTCAGCTCCCTGGTATTCGGGCGTTGGCAGAACGAGGGTTTCCGGGTCGGCGCCTGGCCCGGGACGATCGACGACGTCCGCGTGGCGCAGCGCGCCCTGTCCAGCTCGGAGATCGAGGCGTGGATGGACTGGCCCAAGCAGGCGGCCAGCGCCCGCTGGACCTTCGAAGAGGGCAGCGGCACGGTCGCGGTCGACGTGAGCGACAACGACCACACGCTGTCCCTGGTCGACCGCGTGAGCTGGGTCACCGTGCCGACGGGCAAGGCGTTGCGCCTGGACGGGCAGACCATTCCGGACTGGCCGTTCGACGGTGCACACGGTCGTACCGGCGGGCCGATCGTGCCTGCGGAAGGCGGCAGTTTCACCGTCGCGGGCTGGGCGCGGCTGGACAGCCTGAGCGGGTCCGCCGCACTGCTGAGTCAGGACGGGGTCAACGACAGCGGGTTCAGTCTGCGCTTCGACGGCGGGGGAACCAAGGCGTGGTCGTTCCGGATGGCCAAACAGGACAGCCTCGCCAGTGATGAGTACGCCGTGGCCCGGGGTGGCACCCCGCAAGCGGGTGTCTGGACCCACCTGGCCGGAGTGTACGACCATTCGGCCGGAACCCTGAGGCTCTACGTCAACGGGTCGCTGGTGGCGACGACCAGTTATCGAGCGACCTGGTTCGCCAACCGGGCGTTCATCGTCGGCCGCGAGTACGGCAGCGGCTACGGATGGCCGATGTCCTGGTGGAAGGGCGAGGTCGACGACATACACGTGCTGGATCATGCGGCGACCGCCGCCGAGATCGGGCAGATCAAAGGCACTCCGCCGGTGCTGCCACCGACGCCGGTGGTGAGCGCCTCCGGCTACTGCGAAGCGACCGGGTATCCCGGCGGTTGGGGCGTCCGCGTCAGCGGCAGCGTTGCCGACACGACGCTCAACATCAGCAGCGCGTACGTGTCGTACTACGCCGGCGGTGTCGACCCCGAGGGCGCGTCGCCGTCGGGCAGCGTGTCGCTGAGCACGAGCGGACGCTCCTTCAACGGTAACTTCCCGAGCATGTCCGGGTGGGAGTTCATCGGCGGCAGCGGGGCCAGCTGGACTGTCACGGTCACGTTGAGCGATGGGAAGTCGTACAGCAGATCCGGCTACACCAGTAGGTGTGGATGATCGGGGTAGCCGGCCCTCAGAGCGTCAGTTTCATCCCTTCGTGGCTGGCCTGGAAGCCCAGCGAGGCATAGAACCGGTGCGCGTCGGTACGCCGCTTGTCGGTGGTCAACTGGACCAGCCGGCAGCCGCGTTCGCGGGCCTGGTCCACCGCCCAGGTCATCATCCGCCGGCCGATTCCCTCGCCGCGCAGATCGCGGCGGACCCGGACCGCCTCGACCTGCATCCGTTCGGCGCCGCGCCGACTCACCCCGGGGATGAAGGTGAGCTGCATCGTGCCGACCGGTTCGCCGTCGATTTCGGCGACGATCAGCTCGTTGCGCGGGTCGGCGTCGACTGCCTCGAAGCCGGCCCAGTAGGCGGCGTCGACCTCCTCGCCGGTCGACTCCGCCGGTTCCCGGCTCGCGGTCACCTCGTCGTCGAGCAGCATCGCGACGACCGCCGGTACGTCGTCCCGGCGGGCAGGCCGGAAGATCAGCTCACTCATGCCCTCAGCCTGGCACATCGGCCCTGCTCGACCTGGTCGCCTGGGCGGATCGCGGACGGGATTGCCGTCGTTCCGGCGAGCCCCAGGTGTCCGCCCAGCAGACTGTCGAGCTGCCCCGCTTGTGCACCCGCCAGGTGGCCCGCGCCGCCGAAGCGCCGCCGCTGGGCGCCCGCGCCGTTGGCCCCCGCCCCGGTTGTGCACCCAGCTCGACAGGGAGCGCAGCGGACTGTCCCCGCAGAGCCCGGCGCCGGCCACGCCGGATCCCGACTGGCCGGGCAGCGCCGGCCGCCGGGGTCAGCGGGCCGGGCAGGTGGTGCCGGCACTCGGCGGCTTCAGGTCGATCAGGTAGTCGTCGACCGCGTCGCTGATGCAGCGGGTCTGCGGATAGGCGGTGTGCCCCTCGCCCTGCCAGGTCAGCACCACGCCGACGTCGAGCATCTTGGCCAACTTCGGCGTCTGCTCGTAGGGCGTGGCCGGGTCGCCGGTGGTGCCGACGACCACGATCGGCGGGGCACCGGTCGCCGGGCCGGTCGGGTACGGGTCCCGCTGGCCGGGCCAGAACTCGCAGCTCAGCATGCCCACCGCCAGCGGGGCGCCGAACAGCGGGTATTTCTGGCGCCACTCCGACTGCAACGACCGGATCCGGTCGAGGCCGACCTTCTTCTCCTCGTCGGCGCAGTTCACCGAGAGGTTGGCGTCGAAGAGGTTCGTGTAGCTGCCGTCCTCGGCCCGCTCGGCGTACGAGTCGGCGAGTTCGAAGACCTCCTTCGGGTCCCCGTCGGCGAGCGAGTCGATCGCGGCGGCCAGCTTCTGCCAGCCGGCCTCCGTGTAGAGCGAGGAGATCACCGCGTAGAAGATCCAGCCGGCGGTCGCCTCCCGGCCGCCCTCGCCGCGTACCGGGGAGACCCGGGCCTTTTCCAACGCGTCCGTCACCGCGCCCCGGGCGTCCGGGGCGATCGGGCAGCGGCCCGGTGTCTCCCGGCACCAGGTGGTGAAGTTGGTGAAGGCCCGTTCGAAGCCCTTGGCCTGGCTCTCCGAGCCGGCCACGATGTCCTGCTCCGGGTCGATCGCGCCGTCGAGCACCAGCGCCCGGACGTTACGCGGAAAGAGCTGGGCGTACGTCGCGCCGAGCAGGGTCCCGTAGGAGTAGCCGAGGTAGCTCAGCTTCTCGTCGCCGACGGCGGCCCGGATGGCGTCCATGTCGTGCGCGGCCTGCTCCGTGGAGTAGAGCCGCAGCCGCTCGCCGTACTTGCTGCCGCAGGTGTCACCGATCTTCCGGTTCAGCGCCACCAGCTCGTCGAACTCCGCCTGGCTCGCAGGATCCGGCTCGAAGCCGAAGGTGCTGTCCAGATCGGCGTCGGAGACGCACTTGACGGGGGAGGAGCGGGAGACGCCCCGGGGGTCGAAGCCGATGATGTCGAACCGCCGGGTCACCTCGTCGGGGAGCCCGCCGAAGCTGGCCCCGAACGACAGGTAGACCGCCGAGTCGACGCCAGAACCGCCCGGTCCGCCCGGGTTGATCAGCAGCGAACCGATCCGGTCCTGCTGCTTGGTGGAACGGATCCGCAGCAGCGAGATCTCCAGCTTGTCGCCGCCCGCGCCGGCACCGCCGGCGGTGCTCCAGTCCGCGGGTACGCCGATGGTGGCGCAGTCGTACCGCATGTTGGGCGCGCCCCGGCCGACGAGCTTGCGCGGCACCTCCGGACAGGGTTTCCAGTCCGCGGCGCCGACAGCGTTCGGCGCGGCTGCCGGGCCACCGCGCTCGCGCTCGTCGTCGGGCCGGAAAATCGGGATGGTGCAGCCGGCGACGAGCATCACGACGGCCAGGAGACCGGCCAGGGGCAGCCGGCGAAGATGCGAGCGGGCCAAGAGAAATCCTCCGTGATCGTATCGACCGTCAGGCTACGCGCCGGGAGCGAGCGGGTCGCCGCGGAGCACCTGGTCGACGTCGAACCGGATCGGGCGGTCGAGTTGGTCGTACCCGCAGGAGGCCGGCTCCCGGTCGGGCCGCCAGCGGACGAACTGGGCGGTGTGCCGGAACCTGTCCCCCTCCATCGCGTCGTAGCCGACCTCTGCCACCAGCTCCGGCCGGAGCGGCTCCCACTCCAGGCTCTTGGTGCCGGACCACCGGCTCGGCCCGCCCGGGATGCGCTGCCCGCTGGTGTGGTCGCCGTGCACCCACGGGTGCTCCTCGACGCCCTCGCGGTACGGCGCCAGCTCGTCCAGCAACTCGGCCCGGCGGGCGGCGCTGAACGACGCCGACACGCCGACGTGGTGCAGTGTCCCCGCCTCGTCGTAGAGGCCGAGCAGCAGCGAGCCGACCACCGGGCCGGACTTGTGCCAGCGGAAGCCGGCGACCACCACGTCGGCGGTGCGGGTGTGCTTGACCTTGAACATGAGCCGCTTGCCCGGCTCGTACGGGATGTCGGCCGGCTTGGCGACCAGCCCGTCCAGCCCGGCCCCCTCGAAGATCTCGAACCACCGGGCCGCCGTTTCCGGGTCGGTGGTGGTCTGGGTGACGTGCACCGGGGGTACGACGCCGCGCAGCTCCTCGACGAGCCGGGCCCGGCGCCGCTCGTAGGGCTGGTCGAGCAGGGACTCGTCGCCGATGGCGAGCAGGTCGAAGGCGACCAGGTCGGCCGGGGTCGTCTCGGCCAGCATGTTGACCCGGGACGCGGCCGGGTGGATGCGCTGGCTGAGCAGGTCGAAGTCCAGCTTGGGCTCGCCGTCCGGGCCGTCCCGGCGGATCACGATCAGCTCGCCGTCGACCGCGCAGCGGGTCGGCAACTGCGCCCGGGCCTGCGCCACCACCTCGGGGAAGTAGCGGGTCATCGTCTTGCCGCCCCGGCTGGCCAGCTCGACCTCGTCACCGTCGCGGAAGACGATGCACCGGAAGCCGTCCCACTTCGGCTCGTAGCTCATCCCCGGCCCGGTGGGAATCTTCGGCACGCTCTTCGCCAGCATCGGCTCGACCGGCGGGTTGATCGGCAGCTCCACCCGGCCAAGTCAACCAGATGGGCGCCGGGCCGGGGTGCCCCGTGCCCGTACCGGCGGTCCCCGTGGTCACAACCGGCTCACCAGTCCCGCGTCGGGCACCGGGAGTGAGGTGTTTTAGCAGGTCAGAGCTATCTTCACCGGATGCGGGGCTGGGTGTGCGTCTGCTGCGGCCGGTGGCAGGTGAGTGTCGAGCGGATCGCCGGGAGATACCTCTACCGGCTGGCGTACCGATATCGCCCGGACGTCGGTGGGGTGGACGTACTCGGCGAGGTGGGGACGATCGCGGCGCTGGAGCGGCTGCTGCTGGCCCGGACCCCGGTGACCCTGGCCGACCTCCGCGAACGTCCGGCCGGCCGGGCCTCGTGAACCGATCTGCGTCTATCGGGGTCGTCGCGGTACTAGAGCGCCTTCGCGATCTCGACCAGTACGTCGGCCGGGACCTCGACCGCGGTCTCGTGCGCCGGAATGTCGAGCTGGGCCAGTGCCTCCGGGTCGGAGACCCGCCAGCCCTGCACGATGAAGGTGTCACGGTCGGTGCGGTACAGCGACGGGCAGTTGTTGACCTGGGATTGCGCGGTCTTACGAATGAAAGTGAGCTTCACGATCGGGCCTCTCGCTCCTTTTATGCCGCTTTGGGCCGGATGCCCCAGCGGTCTGTGTTGCATTATGCGGCTAATCGGGACGTTCGGGCACGGACCACAGCAACGCAGTGGCGTGAATGTAGGTGAATGGCCGATTCATCTCGCGCCCGGACGCGGGGCTTTTTCTGGTATTAGCCCCGCGACACCACAGCTCAGACGTGGGTCTCGGACGGGGGTCGCCAGTCCGCGTACCGGGCCACCGAGCGCAGCGCGACCCGGGGTGGGGTGAGGACCGGGATCCGCCCGGCGGCGGCGCGGCGCAGCGCGGCGGGCAGCTCGGCCCGGCCCCGCCCGCGCCGGATCCACCGCCGGAAGGGGCAGTAGGGCCGGGTCAGCGACGGCGACCACGCCGGGACGTCGGAACGGCCCGCCTCCCGGCGAGGATGGCCGCCGCGCAGGTGCCGAGCACGATGCCGGCGAACGGCAGGAGTCTGGCCACGGCTCTCACGATCGGCGCTCCCGCCTGCCGGTGCGGGCCGCCAGCCGTTCCCGCTGCGGCTCCACGGTGTACTTCGGATCCCGGGCCGAGGCCATCCCGGCCTGGAAGATCCCGAACCGGAGGCAGACCGAGCCGGCCAGCATCGCCGCCGCGCCGGCCGCCGTCGCCGCCCGGCCACGCCCGGTGCCGGCCGCCACCGCCAGCGCACCGGCCGCGCTCAGCAGCTTGCCGGCCCGCAGCAACCCGCCGGCCAGGCCCTGCCGCATCGGCTCGGCCACCATGCCGAGCCGGCGTTCCATCCGGTACGCCGCCGCCAGTTCGGTGGCGGCGCCGAGCACTGCGGCGCGGCGGGCCGGTTCCGTCTCCCCACCGGGGGCGGCGAGCAGCCCCAGCGCACCGGCCGAGGCCGCCGCCGACCCCGCGAAGAGCACCGGGAGTTCCCGGTACCCGTCGTGCCAGACCGGCACGGCGGTGTCCGCGAAGAGCGTCGCGGTGTACGAGGCGACGGCCGGCCCGAGCGCGGCGGCGCCGAGCGTACCGAGCCGGCCGAGCCGGGGCAGCCGGCCGGTGACCGCGCTGCCGGCGGCGATCAGCGCCAACGGGCCGTACCCGGCGAGCAGCCAGGAGCCGACGCTCATCGGCGAGGTCACCTTGACCACCCGCAGCATGTGCAGGACCCGCTCCGGGCGGCCGAGGTCGTGCACCAGCGAGTAGAGCGAGCCGGCCAGCGCGACCGCGGCACCGGCCTTGAGCCCCCGGGCCAGTCCCGGCCGGCCGGTGAGTTCGGCGGTGGCGGCCAGGGTGGACGAGGCACCGGCCAGCCCGCCGAGGAAGAGGTAGCCGCCGATGTCCGCCGGCTCCCAGACCGGCGGCTTCAGCACCGGCCGGCCGTAGTACGACCGGAACTCGGCCCTCGGCACCATCAGCCGCTCGCCCCGCTGCCGCCGCCCCGGGCGGCCGGCCGAGCCGATCAGCGCGTCCCGTTCCACCGGCAGGTCGGGTGCGGTGTCGAGCCGCACGTCGGTGTGGGTCATCGGCGGGCTCCCGGAACTGACACGGCGACCAGGGCGGCCAGCAGCCCGGCGGCGACCAGTGCGGTCCGGCGCCACATCGCCGGCAGGTCCCGGGTGGTGACCACCGGGTCGGGCGGCAGCCCGTACACCTCGGGCTCGTCGAGCAGCAGGAAGAACGCGCCGGCTCCGCCGACCCCGTCGTACGGGTCGGCGCCGTAGAGCCGGGCGCTGTCCACCCCGGCGTCGTGCAGGTCCGACACCCGGGCGGCGGCCCTGGCCCGCAGCTCGGAGAGCTCGCCGAACTGGATCGAGTCGGTCGGGCAGCTCTTGGCGCAGGCCGGTTCCTGGCCGACCGAGAGTCGGTCGTAGCAGAGGGTGCACTTCCAGACCCGCCCGTCACCCTCGCGCACGTCGAGCACCCCGAACGGGCAGGCCGGTACGCAGTAGCCGCAGCCGTTGCAGATGTCCTGCTGCACCACCACGGTGCCGAACTCGGTGCGGAACAGCGAGCCGGTCGGGCAGACGTCCAGGCAGGCGGCGTGCGTGCAGTGCTTGCACACGTCGGAGGACATCAGCCAGCGGAAGTCCATCCCGGGTACGGCGTCGACGTGCCCGTCCGGCGGTGCCGAGCCGGGCATGCCGAGCGAGACCGCGGTGCGGCCACCGGCGGCCCGGCGCAGCGCGGCGGGTACCTCGGCCGGGGCGAGCTGGGCCTCCTGCCGGCCGAGCCGGCGCGGCTGCTCGACGAAGGCGACGTGCCGCCAGCTGTTCGCGTCGAGCTGGCCGGTGTTGTCGTACGACATGCCGGTGAAGGCCAGCCCGTCCTCGGGAATGGCGTTCCACTCCTTGCAGGCCACCTCGCACGCCTTGCAGCCGATGCAGACGCTGGTGTCGGTGAAGAAGCCGACCCGGTCCGGCGGTTCGGCGTACCCGCCGGCGGTAGCGGGGTCGCGCCGGTCCCCGGTCGCCTCGCGCAGGTCGGGAGCCATCCGCTCACACCTCCGTTCCGGTCGCGGTGGTGACCCCGGCCCGCCGCTGGTAGTCCCGGACCAGTGCCACCCGCTCCGGCCCGCGTGGCCGCCGCCCGGGGCGGATGTCGGCGGAGAACGCCTTGCTCTCCTGGATGTGCGAGTTCGGGTCCAGTGAGATCGAGGTGAGTTCGTTGGCCGCGTCGCCCCGGCTGTAACCGTTCGGTCCCCAGTGGAACGGCAGGCCGATCTGGTGCACCACCCGCCCGTCGACGCGCAGCGGCGCGACCCGCTCGGTCACCAGCACCCGGGCCTCGATGGCGTTGCGGGCGGTGACGATGGTGGCCCAGCCGCAGTGCACCAACCCGCGTTCGGCGGCCAGCTCGGGGGAGACCTCGCAGAAGAACTCCGGCTGCAACTCCGCCAGGTACGGGGTGTGCCGGCTCATCCCGCCCGCGGTGAAGTGCTCGGTGAGCCGGTAGGTGGTCACCACGTACGGGAAGGTCTGCGCGCCGCGCTGCGACCCGTTCGGGTGGTACTTGTTCTGCTCGTGCGGCCGGAGCAGCCGGGCCGGGTTGCGCTGCTGGCCGTAGAGCGGATTGTCCATGGGGGAGTCCTGCGGCTCGTAGTGGGCGGGCAGCGGGCCGTCCGAGACCCCGGTCGGCGCGAAGAGCCAGCCGAGCCCGTCGGCCTGCATGATGAACGGGTCGGTGCCGCGCAGCGCGGCGACGCCCCGGGCGCCCTCCGGCGGCAGGTAGTCCGGCGGCTTGGTCGGCTCGAAGTCCGGTACGTCGTAGCCGGTCCACCGGCCGGCGTCGGCATCCCACCAGACGTACTTCTTGCGCTCGCTCCACGGCCGCCCGTCCGGCCGGGCCGAGGCCCGGTTGTAGAGCAGCCGCCGGTTCGCCGGCCAGGCCCAGGCCCACTCCGGGGAGACCCAGTGCTGCTCCTCGGCCGGCTTGCGCCGGGCAGCCTGGTTGATCCCGTCGGCGTACACCCCGCAGTAGATCCAGCAGCCGCAGGCCGTCGACCCGTCGTCGGCGAGTTCGGTGTACGTCGACAGTGGCCGTCCGTCGGCGTTCCAGCCGTTGATCTCGGCGAGCACCGCCTCGGCGTCCGGTTCCGCGGTCCGGCCGAGCGTCGGGTAGTCCCAGGTCAGGTCGAGGATCGGCCGGTCTTTCGGATCGGTAGAGCCGGCCAGTTTCTGCCGGATGATCCGGCCCAGGTGGTACATGAACCACAGGTCGCTGCGCCGGTCGCCGGCCGGCTCGACCGCCTGGTGGTGCCACTGGAGCAGCCGGTTGGTGTTGGTGAAGCTGCCGTCCTTCTCGGTGTGCGCCGCCGCCGGCAGCACGAAGATCTCGGTGCCGATCCGTTCGGTGGCGAGTTCACCGGAGGCGATCTCCGGCCCGTCCTTCCACCAGGTGGCGCTCTCGATCATCGTGAGGTCCCGGACGACCAGCCAGTCCAGCTTGGCCATGCCGAGCCGCTGCATCCGGGCGTTGGCCGAGCCGACCGCCGGGTTCTCGCCGAGCAGGAAGTAGCCCTTGCAGGTGCCGCCGAGCTGCTCCAGCACCGTGTCGTAGTGCGAGTGGCTGCCGGTCAGCCGGGGCAGGTAGTCGAAGCAGAAGTCGTTCTCCGGCCGGGCCGCCGCCCCCCACCACGCCTTGAGCAGGCTGACCGTGTAGGCCCGCATGTTCGCCCAGAACCCCTTGCGGGCGGCGTCGGCGATGATGAAGTCGGCCAGGGTCTGGGTCTTGTGCGCGTGCGGCATCGGGATGTAGCCGGGCAGCAGGTTGAACAGCGTCGGCACGTCGGTCGAGCCCTGGATGCTGGCGTGCCCGCGCAGCGCCTGGATGCCGCCGCCGGGCCGGCCGATGTTGCCGAGCAGCAGTTGCAGGATGCTGGCCGAGCGGATGAACTGGGAGCCGTCGCTGTGCTGGGTCCAGCCGACCGCGTAGACGAACTCGCTGGTCCGCTCGGGGCCGGAGTTGTCGACCAGGTGCCGGCACACCTGCGCGAAGACCTCCGGCGGGATGCCGCAGATCCGTTCCACCATCTCGGGGGTGTAGCGGGCGAAGTGCCGCTTGAGGATCTGGTAGACGCAGCGCGGGTCGGACAGGGTCGGGTCCTGGCGGGGCTGGCCGTCCAGGGCGGCGCTGCCGGAGCCGAACTTCTCGCCCCGGCCGGCGCCGTGCCCGTCGTGCTCCGCCGACCGCCTCGGGTCGTCCTGGAGGCTGCGCCCGGCCGCCACCCGTGCCTCGAACTGGCTGTCCCGCTCGCCGGTCGCCGAGACCAGTTGCACGCCCTCGTACTGCCAGCTCTCCTCGCGGTAGGTGTGGCTGTCCGGGTCGAAGCCGGAGAAGAGCCCGTCCAGGTCCTCGGTGTCCCGGAACCGCTCGTCGACGATGGTCGAGGCGTTCGTGTACGCCAGCACGTACTCCCGGAAGTCCTTCCCCTCGGTCAGGACGTGGTTGATGATCCCGCCGAGGAACGCGACGTCGGTGCCGGCCCGGATCGGCACGTACAGGTCGGCCAGCGCGCTGGTCCGGGTGAACCGGGGGTCGACGTGGATCACCGTGGCGCCCCGGGCCTTCGCCGCCAGCACCCACTGGAAGCCGACCGGGTGCGCCTCGGCGAAGTTGGAGCCCTCGATCACGATGCAGTCGGCGTGCTGGAGATCCTGCATGAAGGTGGTCGCACCGCCGCGCCCGAACGACGTGCCGAGGCCGATCACCGTGGAGCTGTGGCAGACCCGGGCCTGGTTCTCCACCTGGATCACCCCGAGCGCGGTGAACAGCTTTTTGATCAGGTAGTTCTCCTCGTTGTCCAGGGTGGCGCCGCCGAGGCTGGCGATGCCCATCGTCCGGGCCACCCTGACGTCCTCGTGCTCCTCCTGCCAGGTTTCCCGCCGGGTCCGGATCACCCGCTCGGCGATCATCTCCATCGCGGTGTCGAGGTCGAGGTCCTGCCACTCGGTGGCGTACGGCGGCCGGTAGCGCACCTTGTCCAGCCGGCCCGAGTCGGTGGTCAGTTGCAGCGTGGCGGCGCCCTTCGGGCAGAGCCGTCCCCGGCTCACCGGCGAGTCGGGGTCCCCCTCGATCTGTACCACCCGGTCGTCGGAGACGTAGACGTTCTGCGCACAGCCGACCGCGCAGTACGGGCAGACCGACTTGACCACCCGGTCGGCGTCGGCGGTACGGGCGCGCAGGTCGGCGCTGTGCCGCGACTTCACCGACGCCGCCCGCCCGGCCCGGTCCGGACCGGTGAGCTGGCGCCAGACCGGCCACGAGCCGATCGGTAGACCGCGCACCTGCGCCTCCTGTCGTCGAGGGCCGCCCACCACCGGCACTTCCCGCGGGTGGCGGCCGGTTCGTCACCGGTCCGGTCGAGCCAGCCCGTCGGCCCGGGCCCGGTCCCGCATCCAGTCGTGCACCTGCCGCGACGACATCGGGTTGACCTCGCGCGGATTCACCAGGACCTGGGTGCGGGACGGCAGGACGCCGGGGCGCTGCCGTTGCGCCTGGGTCACCGTGCTGCCGCCGTCGGCCGGGATCCCGGTGCCGACCAGGTACGCCTGCCCGGCCGGGATGCCCAGCTCCGCGCCGATCTCCTGGTAGCTCCGGCCCAGGCCGACCAGGTGCAGCACGCTTTCCTTGCTCGCCACGCCGCCCCCGCTCACCATGCCGACCGGTACCGACCGACCGGTCGACCGCCAACCACCGACAAGCCTCTCATTTCGCCCAGGTCGCCGGAGCCGGTTTGCGCTCCTCGCACCGCGACGGGTGGTGGCCGGACATGACGCAGGGCCGCTCCCCGGCACCGTCGGACGGGAAGCGGCCCTGCGTGCCCGGTCAGTCGGCCAGCGGGGTGTGCCCGGCCGGCACGGTCTCGTCGGCGCGCGGCGGTGGTGGCGGGGTGCCGTCGCCGAACGGGCGGCCGCCGAGCGCCTCCCGGCCGTGCGGGTCCAGCCAGTTGCGCAGGTCCGGCCCGAGCGGCACGATCCCGGTCGGGTTGATGTCCCGGTGCACCTCGTAGTAGTGCCGCTTGATGTGGTCGAAGTCGATGGTGTCGCCGAACCCGGGCGTGCTGAACAGATCCCGGGCGTACGCCCACAGCACCGGCTGCTCGGCCAGCTTCTGCCGGTTGCACTTGAAGTGCCCGTGGTAGACCGCGTCGAACCGGACCAGGGTGGTGAACAGCCGGATGTCGGCCTCGGTGATGGTGTCCCCGACCAGGTAGCGTTGCCCCTCCAGCCGGGCCGACAGCCAGTCCAGCCGGTCGAAGAGCCGCCGGTACGCCTTCTCGTACGCCTGCTGGCTGCCGGCGAAACCGCACCGGTACACCCCGTTGTTGACGTCGGCGAAGACGACCGCGTTCACCTCGTCGATCTCCTCCCGCAGCGCCTCCGGATAGAGGTCCGGCGCACCGGGCCGGTGGTACGCCCGCCACTGCGACGACAGGTCGAGGGTGATCTGGGCGAAGTCGTTCGTCACCACCTGCCCGGTCGGTACGTCCACGATCGCCGGCACGGTGATCCCGCGCTCGTACCCAGGGAACCGGGCGAAGAACGCCTCCTGGAGCCGCTCGATGCCGAGCACCGGGTCCCGGCCGCCGGGGTCGAGGTCGAAGGTCCAGCTCCGGGCGTCGTGGGTCGGCCCGGCGATGCCCATCGACAGCACGTCCTCCAGCCCGAGCAGCCGGCGGACGATGACCACCCGGTTGGCCCACGGGCAGGCCCGGCTCACCACCAGCCGGTACCGGCCGGGTTCCACCGGATAGCCGTCCCGCCCGTCGGCGGTGATCCGGGTGGCGATGTAGCGCTGGTCCCGGGTGAACTCCGCACCCTGCTTGACGTAGCTGCCCTGGGTGGTGCTGCTGCCCTCTGTGGTGTTCGACATTCCGCTATCGTTCCCCAAACTTGCCTCGGATCCACCGCCGGAGCGTCCCGAACCCGCCCCTGGAGGGAGTCAGCGGCGCATCAGCTCGTTGACCGCGCCGTAATCCAGGGCGCCGGCGAGGGTGTCGTAACCGCCCGACCCGTACGCCTCCTCGGCGGCCCGCCGGACCACCGCGTACGCGGCCTCGGCGACCGCCGAGCCGAGGCTGACCCGGGCCACCCCGAGCTTTGCGAGGTCGGGCACGGCCGGCGCACCGGGGCCGGCGAGGATGTTGACCGGTGCCGGGATGCCGGCGACCAGTGCCGCCACCGTCTCCGGGTCGACCACTCCGGGAACGAAGATCCCGTCGGCACCGGCCCGGAGGTAGGCGGCCGCCCGGTCGAGGGTCTCCGGCAGCCCGCCGGCACCGCGCAGGAAGGTGTCGATGCGGGCGTTGACGTACAGCGGCACCCCGACCTCGGCCGCGACGGCCCGCGCGGCGGCCAGCCGGGCGGCCTGGTCGGCGACCTCGCGCAACCCCGGGCCGCCGCCCGGCGCCGCGTCCTCCAGGTTGACCCCGACCGCACCGGCGGCCAGCACCGCGCGGACGGTCTCGGCGACCTGCTCGGGGGTGGTCCCGAAGCCGGCCTCGATGTCGGCGGTGACCGGCACCGAGACCGCGCCGGCGACCCGCCCGACGAGCTCGGTGGCGAGGTCCCGGCCGAGGACGTCACCGTCCGGGACGCCGAGGCTCCACGCCACCCCGGCGCTGGTGGTGGCGACGGCCCGGGCGCCGGCGGCCTCCACTATCCGGGCACTCGCCGCGTCCCACGCGTTGACCAGGACGATCGGGTCGGACGGGACGTGCAGGGAACGGAACAGTTCGGCGCGGCTGCGTTGATCACTCATGCCCGGTAGTCTCCGCCGCCCGGCCGGCGCCGCCGTATTCTTTCAGCTCTGGCTAAAACGACGGGCCTGTCGAACGAAGGGCCTGCCTGGAACGAAGGGTCGACGTGGTCTCCATCGGTCTGCCGGGCGGCGCGGTCGCCCGGATCCGGTTCGCGGTCTCCTGCCTCTGGGAGGTCGTGACCAGCGTCCGGGTGCTGCGCGACGCCGGCGACCACGCCGTGCACCTGCCCTGGGCGACCCGGGTACGCCCCCGGCTCGTCGACGCCGGCCTGATCCCCGCCGGCGGTGCTTTCCCCGGCCCGGTCGGCGGTGCCGGGGCGGCCCAGGGCGGACTGCTCTGGCAGTTGATCCCGGCCGGTCCGCACTACCTGCCCGACTTCCTCACCCCGGCGCCCGAGGGACTGGACCCGGAGCTGGACAGCGAACTCGCGGCGCTCCGGGCCACCCCGGTCGAGGTGGTCCGGGCGGACCTCGACGGCTACGCCGGCCGGGACGCCCCGGCGGTGCGGCACCTGCACGCCGACCCGGCCGAGGGGCTGCGCCGGCTCGCCGACGAGATCGTCCGGTACTGGCGGATCGCGCTCGCCCCGGACTGGGCCCGGATCCGGCTGCTGCTCGACGCCGAGGTGCATCACCGGGCCCGACGGCTGGCCGCCGACGGCGCCGCCGGACTCCTCAACGACCTGCACCGGCAGGTCCGGTGGGAGGGGGAGACACTGGCGATCGCCCAGCAGCACTGCACCGCCGCCGACGTGCCGGACGGGGACGGGCTGGTGCTGATCCCGTCGGTCTTCGTCTGGCCGTCGGTGCTCAGCGTCGCGGCCGGCCCGGCGTCGCAGCTCGCGTACCCGGCCCGGGGCATCGCCACGCTGTGGGAGACACCCCGGCAGGCGCCCGACGGCCTCGCCGCGGTGCTCGGCCGGGGCCGGGCCCGGGTACTCGCCGAGATGCGGTCACCGGTCTCCACCACCGAACTGGCCCGGCGTACCGGGCTCTCGGCCGGGGGCGTGTCGCAGCACCTCGCCGTGCTCCGGGCCGCCGGGCTGGTGGCCACGCACCGGACCGGCCGCACCGTGCTGAACAGCCGTACCACGGTCGCCGAGGCGCTGCTCTCGGTGGCCGGCTGATCGCGGCTGTTCCCGGCACCACGTCCGGCAGGGCCCCGGTGGTTGGGCTAACCACCGGGGCACGGGCGGCACGGGACGTACCACCTCCATCGGGCGGGCCTTGCGGGACCGCTCAAGGCACCGCCTCCCTCGTTAATGAGCGGGCACCGACACGCAGACCATTGTGGTGTCCTCAAGGGCCTCGACGACCCCGGGCGCCTGCTCCGGAACGTGCACGAAGTCGCCTGCGCGCACCGTCACGGCGTCGCGCTCGGTGCCCACTCGCAGCGCTCCGCTGAGCACCACCCAGACCTCCGCGTAGGAGGCCGGCAGATCGGCACGCGCCCCCGCGTAGAAGAACGACGTGTAGGCGCTCATCGAGCTGCCGGCGTCTTTGCCGAGGGCGGGTGCGATGAGGATCCGGTCGCCGAATCGGATGGCGTCGTCGCCGATCGCCGAGCTGAACCTGCGGGCCCGCGAGGGCGTGACAGCCATGCCGAAACCTCTCTCCCCTCCTAGTGAACCTTTTTCAACCTGGACCGCGCGGCGCTCACGCACCGCGTCCGACCTTGCGGTCCGCCGGACCGCAAGGGGAGGTTGAAAAAGGTTCAGTGGTCAGGCGTCGAGCTCGGTCGCGGCGACGGCGTGCACGGGCGGCGCCTGGATCCCGAGCTGTCGTGCGATGGCCGGGATCTCAGGGTCCGCGAGGAACTTGTCGTAGTCCTTCGCGTCCCAGTCGAAGACGGACCACACCCGGTGCGCGTCGTCGGGATCGAAATAGACCCGGGCGCCCCGGCAGCCGTGCTCCCGCCGCTTCTCCGCGCCGACTGTCTCGAAGACCTCCAGGAACCGATCAGGGTCGGTGATCCTGGCGATGGTGACGATCACTACCTGCTCCTAAGCGCCGTGGACGACTTCCCGCCAGTCGTTCAGAACCATAGAACCTCAACTATCGTTGAGGTCAAGTCCTGGCGGCGATGCTGGCCGCGATCGTCTACCTGGTCCAGCCAAATCCGACACAAAGATCGATGTCTTGTCCGATCGCAAGGGTCTTCCCCTGACCGTGCTGATTTCCCCGGCCAACGTCCACGACCCGCAACTACTGACCCTTTTCAACCTGGACCGCGCGGCGCTCACGCACCGCGTCCGACCTTGCGGTCCGCCGGACCGCAAGGGGAGGTTGAAAAAGGTTCACTGGTTGGTGGCCCTTGTTACGATCTTGGCCGTGCATCCCGAACCCGCACCACCGGGCCGGATCCAGCCCGCCCACGGGTGGCCAGCCGACCAGCGATTCACCGGAGGGACTCCCGCCGGGTTCGGTTCGCACGGATTCGGCCCGGCCGGGGCGCCATCGACCGGTTCCGCCCGGTGGGCGGGAGCCTGGACGGCGGGCAAGTCGGCGAGAAGGACGGCGCTGGTGGTGCTGCTCGGCCTGGCTTTCATCGGGCTGAACACCGCCATCGCGTACGCCACCGTCGGGTCGAGGGTCATTCCGATCGTGACGGGACTCGCCTTCTGTCTGGTCTTCATGGTCGTCGTACGTCTACTACACCGGGCGATGTGGCTGTCCCTGCTCTCGTTCCTTCCCGCCCTGTTCGTACTCGTGGGATCGGTGGGACTCGCCCCCGACCTGGCGCTGGAGAAGCGCGGCGTCCGCCAGGAGGTAACCATCGTCGACGCCGAGGTCGCCGGTAAGCGGCACACGTTCACGCTCCGGGGCGACGATGGTCCGCTCGACGAGCCACTGACCTATCAGGGCAGCAACCCCGGCTACCAAATCGGCGACACCCTGACCGTACTCACCGACCCGGACGGGGTGATCGCGCTCGAGGAGGCCGATCGGGTCGACTCCGGCGGTACCCTGGGGTCGCTGGTCCTCGGTGGCATCGGCTGGACTGCCATCGCACTGCTCGCGGGATGGCGTGGGCACGTCCGCCGTCGGGAAGGCCGGTTCGACACCCTGGTGATATAGCGCGCTGATCCAGCACGAGCGGATGAGCCGCTCCGCGCGTTCCGGAAGGGGCGAACCAGTTGCCAGGAAGGACCCGGAGTGGAAAGACGAGAGCTGAGGGTCGGTGGGCGCAGGTGACAGGCGGAGGACCGTGTCGACGATGGCCGTCGCGGTCCTGCTGCTTGCGGCCTGCGGTTCGGCAGGATCGCAGGACATGCCGGCACTTCAGTTCGGCGAGGCGATAGACACGACGATTGCCGGGGTGGCGAAGAACGGCGAGCCGGTCCTGGTCCGCGACCTCACGAGCGTGGAGTGGGACGAGGTCGCGCTCTCCAGCGAGGGTGCAACAAAGCCGGAGATCGAGACCGTGGTCGGCGAGAGTGGCCTGAAGGGCAATCGATACCTGTTGTCGCCCAACCTTCTCGTGTTCCGTGACGCGGGCGAGGTGGTGTCGCTGATCGGGACAACCCCGGACCTGTTCACGGGAGAGTACGGCGTGCTGTTCGGCCCGGAGGCGTTCCTCACCCCTGATGAGGCCCGGGGCGGGTACGTCCGGTTGACTGGCGGTACCTGACGGCAATCGACGTCGCCGGCCGCGTCCTGTCCGAAACGGCACTCAGCCCGGTGCACAACATCGACGCCCAATGGCTGGCTTATCGGCGCCGACACAGCACCGATCATGCCGTTCATCCGCGGAAATACCAATGCACGCGGGTACGGCTGGAGCGCTAGGCTGCCCGACGGAACCGACGCCGTACCCGTGGCCCACCGGCGGGTACCGCTGCGAGGAGGCGGCAGGCAATGCCCGGACTGACCTATCCGGAGGCCGGTGCCACCCGCACCGGGCGGCTGCCGGCCGGCTACCGGCACCTGCGCTACCGCGCCGCCCTGCCCCCGGGCGCGTTCGAGGTGGCCGGCGAGGCGGTGCTCTGCTGGCGGATGCACCGGGCCATGGGGGTGCGGATCGAGGCCAGCGCGCCCCGGGCCGAGCCGGGCTGCACGGTCACCACCGGGCTCGGGCTGGGCCGGCTCCGGCTGGCCGCGCCCTGCGAGGTGGTCTGGACGGTACGCGACGACCGGCGGGCCGGCTTCGGCTACGGCACCCTCCCCGGACACCCGGTACGGGGCGAGGAGGCCTTCCTGGTCGAGCGCGCCGACGACGGTGGGGCCTGGTTCACCGTCACCGCGTTCAGCCGACCGGCCAGCCCGCTGACCCGGGCCGCCGGCCCGCTGCTGCCGCTCTTCCAGCGCGGGTACGCCTGGCGCTGCACGTCGGTGCTCCGCCGGCTGGCCGCCGGCTGAGCGCCGGGGCGGACGACGCGGGGCGGAGGTCGCCCTCGGGTGCGGTGCGGACCGACCCGGGAAGCGTCTGCGGTGCGGACCGACCCCAGGACCGTTGGCGGTGCGGACGCCAGGACCGTCGGTGGATCAGAACCGGGCGAAGGAGCGGAGCGGCATCCGTGGGCCGAACCGGGGCGCGTGGTGACCGCCGGCCTCCAGCAGCACGCAGACCCGGCCGCGGTGGCCCCGGAACGGCTCCAGCAGGGCCAGCATCCGGGCGTCGTCGCCGCGTACCTCGCCGGCCAGGGCCCAGGCGACCGTGTTCGGGATGTGGTAGTCGCCGACGCTCACCGCGTCCGGGTCTCCGAAGGCGATCCGGACCACCTCGGCGGCGGTCCACGGGCCGATCCCGGCGATGGCGGTGAGCCGGCGGGTCGCCTCGACCGGGTCGGCGCAGCGCTCCAGCCGGTCCGCTTCGGCAGCCGCCCGGCGCAGCGTCTCCGCCCGCCGCTGCTCCACCCCGAACGGGTGGAACACCCAGTACGGCTGGCCGGCGATCACCGACGGCTCGGGCGGGGCCCAGAGCCGGGGCAGCGGGCCGGGGGCGGGTACGCCGAACCGGCGCACCGTCGCCGAGTACGCCCGGAACGCCTCCTTGCCGGTGACCTTCTGCTCCAGGATCGCCCGGAGCAGCCGGGGGAAGATCTGCCCGGTGGCCGGTAGCCGGAGCCCCCGGTGGGTGCTGGCCAGCCGGGCCACCAGCGGGTGACCGGCGGCGAGCCGGTCGAAGCCGGTCAGGTCGTCGCGCAGCCCGGCCACCGCGTCGGCCCGGTCGACCACCCAGCCGCCACCCGGCCCGTAGCCGTCGGCGAGCAGGTCATCCCCGACTCGGCGCAGCGCCAGCGTCCCCGGCCCGTCCGGGGTGCGGGTCGCCCACCAGAACGTGCCGTCGACGAATCGGGCGCAGGGGTCGTGTGCCCCCATCGCCAGCGACCGAACCGAGCCGTCGAGGTGGTAGCGCTCCGGTGGGCGCAACAGCCGGCTCGCGGTCGGCCCGGTTTCGGTCACCGGATCCTCCGGAGGATGCCCCGTCTCGCAAGGCGGGGAGAAATCCGGACTCCGCCAGGAGTGGCCCGGCGGAGCCGGGACGGTCCGAGGGCGAAGCCCGCTGGCCTGCGGCGTGTCGCGTTACTCAAACCTCTCCTCGTGTAAGCATTCGAACATGCGTACGGCGTACAAGTGTCGGGTCCACCCGACCCCCGAACAAGCGGCGGTGTTCAACCGCACCTTCGGCTGCGTACGCCTGGTCTGGAACCGCACCCTCGCCACCCGGCACGTCGCCTACCACCAGCGCGGCGAGCGCACCTCGTACCGACAGACCGACGCCGCGTTGACCGGCTGGAAACCGACGACCGAACTCGCCTTCCTGTCCGAGGTGTCCTCCGTGCCGTTGCAGCAAACGCTGCGCCACCAGCACACCGCCTACGTTAACTTCTTCGCCGGCCGCGCCCGCTACCCCCGCTTCAAGTCCCGGCACGGCCGCCAGTCGGCGCACTACACCCGGTCCGCGTTTCGGATCAGGGCCGGCGGGTTGCACATCGCGAGACCGACGGGCCGCTCGCCCTGGTGTGGTCGTGGCCGGACGTCGACCTGGCCACCCTGGACCCGACGATGGTCGTGATCTCCCGCGACACCGACGGGCGCTGGTACGCCACCCTTGCCGTCGACGTCGACCAGCCCGCCCCGGCGGGTCCAGCCGGTGCCGAGATCGGCGTCGACCTGGGCGTGAAGGACTTCGCCGTCCTGTCGACCGGCGAGCGGATCGCCAACCCCCGACACCTGGAGCGCAAGGCGCGGAACCTGGCCCGTTACCAGCGGCGCATGGCCCGCTGTCAACGCGGGTCGGCGAACCGGCGCAAGGCCAGAGCGAAAGTCGCCGCCGCCCACCGCAAGGTTCGTGCGGGCACCTGCTCACCACGCTCTCCCTCGGGACGCGCCACTGGGCGTGTCCCGACTGCGGCACCCGGCACGACCGGGACATCAACGCCGCCAAGAACATCATTGCGGCTGGTCGAGTCGTAGCCGAGAGCGATCTCGGCGATGCCTGCGGAGCTGATGTGAGACAGCAAGGGTCCTCCCTTCTGTGGTCGGCTGGGAAACAGGAAACCTCTGGGGCGACCCAGGGAATCCCCCCTCAGCTTTAGGGCGGGGAGTAAGTCAACCGGACACTCTGCCACGCATGCGCGGGGGGCCGCAGAGCCCGGAACGGCTGGCCGGGCGCCGGGCTGGGCAGGCCCGAGCCCGGATACGGAGAACGGCACCGGAACGCCCGTGCGCGTTCCGGTGCCGCTCGGCCTGTAGCGGTGTCAGGTGCGGTCCGACCCGGTCTCCTCCTCTCGGGCTCTCCAGCCGGACTCACCTGGTGGGCGGCGGGGGTGGGGGACCAGTCACCGCCGGATGGTGCGGGTTGTGGCGGGAGCGTTCACACCGCTGCGGCCGCCGGCCGGCCGGAGCCGGCCGGGATCACCGGACGGTGATCCGCACCACGTCGAAGGCCGGCACCTGGTTGGCGCGGGTCATCATCGGGATCCGGTGCGAGCCGTCGCCGGCCCACACCGCGCACTGCGCGGTACCCCGCTGGGTCAGCCCCGGCACGGTCACCGTGACGGTGTCCGGCTGGGCGCCGCCCCGGCCGTCCTCGGTCGCCACGAAGAACGCCGGGACCGGCGCCGGGTCCGGTGCGGTACGGCTGCTGCTCAGCATCCGGCAGGCGGAGTGGAAGTGGCCGCGGACCAGGCCCTCCTCGGTGAGGAAGGAGCTCTCCTTGTAGTAGCCGCCCTGCCCGGCCGGCAGGAACCGGTCCCGGACCAGGTTGCGGGTGCTGACCTGGAGCGTGAACTGCTGGTTGACCCGGACCGAGTTCGGCGCCCGGGTGATCAGCAGGGTCGGGTTCTGCTCCGGGGCGCCGACCTCACCGAATGCGGTGCCGACGCAGCGGGGGCCGTTCTGGAAGCCGTCGTGCGCCGTGAGGTCGCTGTCCGAGCAGTCGGCGCCGAGTGGTTCGAGCGCGGCCGGGTTGCCCGGCGCGGGAGTGCCGCTGGTACCCGGGCTGGGGGTGCAGTTGGTGCCGCCGCTGCCGGGGCGACCGCGCTGGGCCAGGGTGCCCGGCT
Source organism: Plantactinospora sp. DSM 117369 (assembly GCF_053764795.1). NCBI lineage: Bacteria > Bacillati > Actinomycetota > Actinomycetes > Micromonosporales > Micromonosporaceae > Plantactinospora > Plantactinospora sp. DSM 117369. Next base: position 2,304,643 of record NZ_CM132446.1, read on the forward strand.
CCTGCCCGTCACCGGGGTGCTGGATGGCACCGTGGTCGTGGTACGACCGGGTCTGCGGCTTCGCCGCCGTGCCCGGGCCCTCCGCCGCCGCTGAGGAGGACGGGTTCGCCGTGCCCGGGGCGCCGGTCGGGGCGCTCGTCGACGGCGCGGTGGTCGCCGGAGCCGGAGCGGTCGGGCAGGGCTTGGCCGCCGGCGGCCGACCCCGGCCCCACGTGCCGGCGTTCGAGACCTGGGTCACCGTGATGATCGCGCCGAACACGCCCAGCGTGGCCAGTACGGCGATCAGGCGCTTGTTGCGTGGTGGTCGATTCGAGCGCCGCCGTGAGGAGCGGACGGGGGTGTTCTTCACGTGGTGCCACCTCTTCCTTAGAGGGCTCGGTCAGCGAGGTCGGATTTCAGCGGGACCAGGCTGGTGGTGCCGACGGCCAGGAGGTCGTCGGCCGGGGCGGGATGCTGAGCGGGCCATCGACTGCGCGGGCCCGGATGTCCGGCGATCGGCGCGCTGTCGACCCGGCGGGGGTCACCGGGCGCGGCGCTGGCCACGGAGATCGGCGAAGCGAAGGACGATCGTGATCGCCGCGTGGCAACCCGTATATCGTCTCCATCTTCCCGCCTTTCCGAATATTCAGCCGGTAACGGTGCGAAAAAAACCGTACGGAATGCGTTGGCTAAGAGTCAAACCGTGGTAGAGAAGATAGGGATCTCTTGAGGTCCACTTAAAAGGAAATTATGTTTCGGGTGGCGAACCATCGGCAGGGCCGTCGGGTCGGTCGCCGGAGGGTGTCGGTCACGCCCCGCGCAGCGTCCACAGTGGCCGGACAGGCCGCGACGCCGACCCCGGAGCAGGGCCGGCGGCACAGCCGGACAGCGACCGTTGCCGCGCGCCGCGTCCGGGATCACGGCGACGACCGGCCGCGCCTACCCTGGCAACGGCCGGCCGCCGGGTCTGTGGGGCAGCACCGGGTGGTGGACGGTCAGTAGCTCAGCGGCCCCTGTTCCTCCTCCTCGGCGTCGGCCGGCGGCGGGGCGACCGGCTTCGGCGTACCGGTCGGCAGGCAGCTCAGGTTCTTGGTGCCGGTCGGGGTCACCACGAACCAGGTACCGCCGACCCCCTGGCCCTTCCACTCCCCGGGCTTTTTGTCACCGATGTAGCGGTACACCGGCCAGCCGCCGATGGTGATCTGCCGGGTGCCGTCGGGCCGGAGGACCGTGCCGACCTTGTCGGCGGCGACGCCCTTGAGACTCGGCTTGCTGTTGGTGAGCGCGGGTGGCCACACCCGGGCGCACTCGCCGGCACAGGTTGTCGTCGGTGACTTTGCCGAGTCCCGGTCGAAGCGGTAGAGCACCCAGCCCTTGTCGTCGGTCACCACCTGACCCATCCGGGGGACCCGCTTGCCGACCAGGCCGGCGGTGACGTCCACATCGGCCACCTCGACCGGCTGCGTGGTCGGTTCGGCGGTCGGTTCGGCGGCCGCGTTCGCCGCCGGCTTCGCGTTGCCGGCGGCATTGGTCTCCGGGGTGGTTCCCGCTGGTGCGCAGGCCGTCAACGCGGCCAGCGCCGCGCCGGCCAGTACGACGCCGGTACGCTTCGTCGGTGCCACGTCCCCTCCTCTGCTGGACAGGTTGCCGGAAAGTACGGCCGCCTCGGCCGCCCGGATGAGCTATTTGCAGTGGACAATTTCACAGCGATACGTTGAACTCTTGCCCGGTGCGGTACGTACAAATCAAGAGCCATCCTGGCCACGTGCTTTCCGGCCGCTCGGCAAACCCCTCGCGATCGGTCCGTGGCCCTATTCGGGCGCGCAATTATCCGAGGCGTGGCGGCGCCGGGACAATGCGTGTCCGGCGCCCCTGGATCGGGTCGGACAACTCCGGGCCGCGCACCTGCGGTGCCGGCGCGGCCGACTCGGTCAGGCCCGTACGGTGACCAGGGGGTCCACCGAGCCGTCGTCGTCGATCACCTGCACCTGGAGTTGGCCGATGTCGTCCGAGTCGGTGGAGGTGGCGGTCTCCAGCATCAGCGGGTTGGGCTGGGCCGCCGTGCCGTAGCCGCCGGGCGGCACCTTCCAACTGGAGAGGGCCTCGGTCTCCCCGTTCTTGTGGATCAGCACCAGCCGGCACTTCTTCGGACCGGAGACGCCGCTCAGTGCGTACGAGATCCGGGTGCCCCAGGGCGTCGAGCCCAGGACGACCTCCATGCTTGCCCCGCTGTCCGGGTCGGTGGCGGTGAACCGCTCGCCGGTCGGCGCGGGCCGGCCGGTGGCTCCCGGGCTGCTGGTGACCGTGCCGGGACCGGGCGGCTGTGCGGTCGTACCGGGATCGGCGATCCGGGTCCCGGTGAACAGCGCCAGGCCGCTGAGCATCGCCACCAGGACCACTCCGGCCGCGAGGCTGTAGAGCCGGCGGCTGCGGGCCCGCCGCCGGTCCGCGCCGACCGCCGCCGCGACCCGCTCGAAGAGCTGGCCGTCGGCCTCGGCGCGCTCGGCCACCATCAGGTCGTGGCCGTCGACCTCGCCCAGCAGGTCCACCACCGGCAGCAGCGACTCCAGCTCCAGCCCGCACTGCGGGCAGCTCGCCAGGTGCTCCTCGAAGCGCAGGGTGTCCCGCTCGTCCAGGACGCCGAGCGCGTACGACGCGACGTCCCAGTGGATCTCGGCGCTCACTCGGTCACCCCCCGCTCCACCAGGGCCGCGCGGAGTGCCCGGAGCGCGTAGTAGACCCGGGACTTCGCGGTGCCGAGCGGCAGCCCCAACTCCTCGGCCGCCTCCGGCACGGTGCGCCCCCGGAAGTACGTCGCCACCAGCACCTCCCGGTGCGGCTGGCTCAGCGTGCGCAGCGCGTCCGTGATGGTCATCATCCGCAGCACCCGGTCCGTGTCGTCCGACTCCGAGAACGCCTCGAGATCGCGGTCGTACGTCTCGGCGGGGCGGGCCTGCTCGCTGCGGTGGTCGTCGATCACGATCCGCCGGGCGACGGTGACCAGCCAGGGGCGCAGCGACGACTGGCCGTGGGTGCCGAGCCGGTGCGCGTTGCGCCAGGCGCGTAACAGCGTCTCCTGCACGACGTCCTCGGCGCGCTGGCGGTCGCCGCCGGTCAGCCGCAGGACGAACATCAGCAGAGGTTTGGCATGTTCCTCGTAGAGCACGCGAACGAGCTCGTCGGAGTGCCGCGTCTCGGCGGGGGTCGAATTGTGGCGGCCGGCAGCCGGTCGCGATGTCACCGGCCCATCATTCCGTCCGTTTGGCCGCGCGTCGAGACTTTTCCGGTACCGAATTGCCCGGCGTTGCGTGGTGGCGCACATTCGCCCCGGCATGACCGTGTCGCCATACCATCCGCCGGCTACCGCCTGCATCCCACCCATACCTCCGCGTCGAAGGCGCGCGAGCCGGCCCCCCGCCTGGGGCCCGGTCCATCCCGCCGCCGAGAAGTACGGATTCCGGCCCGGGCCGGATCAACGCAGCTCGGAGAAGTTGTGCCGGGGCGTGCACTCCCAGCAACGTTCGTCCGATGTGTCCGGCTAGATGGCGATGTTGAAGCTGCCCGGCGGGGGTGGCGCGGAGGGCCGCGCGGCGGTGTCGGTGACCACCCGGGCGCCGTCGGCGAAGCGGTCCAGGTCGGCACCGGCCAGCACCCGGCCGGGAAACCAGTCTCCGGCGGTGCGCCGGACCAGTTCCGGCACCGGCAGTTCGGCCCGGCTGCCGGCCAGCACCAGGTTGCCGTACCGGCGGCCGCGCAGCACCGCCGAGTCCGCGATCAGGCAGACCTCGGGGAGTACGGCCCGGACGGTGGCGACCTGGGCGCGGGCGTACCGCAGCGGCGGGCCGTCCGCGACGTTGACCAGGTGCACGCCGCCGGGGCGCAGCACCCGGGCCGCCTCGGCCGCGAACTCCACTGAGGAGAGATGTGCCGGGGTGCGGGCACCGGCGAAGACGTCGGCCACCACCACGTCGTAGTCGCCGTCCCGGATCGTGCCGAGCACCTCGCGGGCGTCGCCGATCCGGACCCGCAGCCGGGGGTCGGTCGGCCAGGGCAGTTTCTCGCGGACCAGGTCGACCAGGGCCGCGTCGATCTCGACGACCCGCTGCGTCGAGCCGGGCCGGGTGGCCGAGAGATAGCGGGGCAGCGTCATCGCCCCGCCGCCCAGGTGCAGTACCCGGAGCGGCTCGCCGGCCGGCGCGACGAGGTCGAGCACGATGGCGATCCGGCGGACGTACTCGAATTCCAGGTGGGTCGGGTCGGCGAGGTCGACGTGCGACTGCGGCGCCCCGTCGACCAGCAGGGTGTACGAGCCCGGCCGGTCCGGGTCCGGGCGCAGCTCCGCCAGACCGCTCGGCACCTTCACCGCGAACGCGTCGGCCCGCCGTTTCCGTCCCACGGGTGAAGTATGGCCGCCGGGTCCGCCGGTCCGGGCGGGGGTCGGCGGAAGGGGTCCTGCCACACACCGCCCGGTCAGCGGGTGTAGGCCGGCGGGGCGGCCCGGGTGGTGGCCAGGGTCAGGGCGCGGTGCAGCAGCCGGCCGTCGCCGAGCCGGGCCCGCAGCCGGCGTTCCAGCCCGGCGATCGGGATCAGGTTCTGCGGGGCCCGGGGGTCCTTGTAGGGCGTGGAGGCGAACCTCGGCAGCGTGACCAGGGAGAGGTTCGCCAGCTCGATCGCCTGCTGCTCGGCCAGTTCGGCCGAGCACTCCACCCGGACGATCCCGGCCCACGGGCCGCGCCCGGAGCCGGGTAACCGCAGATACCACGAGTAGCCGCCCCAGGCCGTACCGAGCCGGAAGACCGGGGAGCGTTCCCGGGCGGCCAGCCCGGTGACCAGCGCGGTGTGCCGGGCGTCCAGGTATTGGCTGTGCTGGGTCTTGATGTAGCCGAGGGTGCGTGGCAGTTGCCGCCGGCTGCGCAGCGGGCCGTCCACCACCAGCAGGTCGCCGTCGTCCCGGACCGCGCCGGAGACCTTCACCTCCAGCGCGGTCAGCGGCCCCTGGACCGCCGCCGGCAGCTTGCTCAGCTCACCGGTCCCGCTGAGCCGGTGTACGGCGTACCGGATCTGCCCGGCGACCACGTCCTGCGCCGACGGGCTGGCGGTGAAGAGTCCCCGCTCCACCTCGGCACCGGCCAGCTCGGCGGCGCCCCGGCGCAGGTCGCACCGGACCACCCCGGCGGCGTACGAGGCGGCCAGGCCGGGAAACGAGCTGCCGTCCGGCTCCTCGGTCCAGACGCTGGCGTCGATCCGGCGCACCCCGTCGACCAGCAGCACCACGTCCGGCGGCTCGATCGAGTCCGGTGCGGTGAGCGGGCGCCACTCGTCGGCCGGCAGCTCGACGTCGGTCTGCACCTGGGCGCTGCTCGGCGCCGCCGGACCACCGGCCGCCTCGAACGAGGCACCGTAGGCCGGATCCCAGGCGTCGACGAAGAGCCGGGCGCTCACCGGCCGGTCCGTTCCACCCGGGAGCTGCGGGCGTCCTTGCGTACCTCGAAGCGGACCGGAATCCGTTCGGCCAGCGCCGGTACGTGGGTGACCACCCCGACCATCCGGTCGCCCCGGGCGGCGAGGTTTTCCAGAGTCGCGGCGACGGTGTCCAGGGTGGCCGCGTCCAGCGTGCCGAAGCCCTCGTCGAGCACGATCGACTCCAGGCTGGCGGTGGTGGTCGACAGCCCGGCGAGCTGTTCGGAGAGCGCCAGCGCCAGCGCCAGGGAGGCCTGGAAGGTCTCGCCGCCCGACAGCGTCCGGACCGCCCGGCGCAGCCCGGCGTCGTGGTGGTCGAGCACGAAGAACTCGCCCTTGTCGTGCGCGAGATCGTATTGCCCGTCGGTGAGTTCGCGCAGGATCCGGGAGGCGCCGTCGACCAGCATGTCCAGCGCCTCGGCCAGCAGCCAGCGCTCGAAGTTGTTGGCCCGCAGGTGCCCGGCGAGCGCCTTCGCGACCCGGGACTCCCGCTCGTGCCCGGCCCGCTGTTCGGTCAGTTTCCGGGCCTGCTCCCGGCGCTCGACCAGGCGGCGCTGCTCGGCCTCGGCCCGCTCGACGGCGACCACCGCCAGCCGGACCGGGTCGGCGTCGGCGGCCGGCCGGTCCAGCCCGACGGCGGTGAAGAGCGCGGCGATCCGTCCGGCCGCCGCCTCGACGCCGCCGTGCGCCTCGGTCACCGCCGAGGCGGCGTCGGCCCGCCGCGCGCGCCGCTCCTCGGTGGCCCGGGCCGCCCAGCCGGCGAGCCCGGCCCAGGCGGCGGTCACGTCGGCCCGGTCGGCGGCCGGCGGGCCGAGCCGGGCCACCCCGTCCCGGACGGTGTCGAAGGCGTGCCAGGCGCCGCGCAGCCGCTCCTCGGCCGCCTCCACGCCGGCCCGGGCCCGCCGGGCGGCCTCCCGGGCCGCCCGTACCGCGCCGCCGGCCGCCTCCAGGTCGCGCCGGAGCCCGGCGAGCAGTTCGAGCTGTTCGCGCAGTGCGGCCGGGCCGGGGGAGTCGGCCAGCCGGGCGTCCAGGTCGGCCAGCCGGGCGGTGAGCTGTTCGTGCCGGGCCCGGGCCTGGTCGAGGGTGCGTTCCAGGTCCCGGGCGGCCCGGTCCCGCTCGGCGACCAGCCGGCTGGCGGCGTCGGCGGCGGCCCGGGCGGCCTCGCCGGCCTGCTTCGCGGCGGCCACCGCCGAGCCCGCCGGCAGCGGCGGCACCTCGGTCACCGGCTGGGTGCAGACCGGGCAGGGCGCGCCGGCGTGCAGGTGGGCCCGGAGTGCCGCCGCCCGGTCGGCGGTCTGCGCCTCCTGGTAGGCGGCCCGGGCCGCCTCCAACTCCGCACCGGCCCGCTCCGCGTCGGCCCGGGCCGACGCCAGCGCGGCCACCGCCGCGTCGTGGTCGGCACCGGCCGAGTCCAGCGCGCCGGCCAGCGTCGCCGCCTCGCCGGCCACCTGCTGGCGTTCGGTGTGCGCCTGTTGCAGCAGCCGCAGCGCCGCCGGGTCGCCGGCACCGGCCAGCTCGCCCCGGAGCTTCTCCTCGCGTTCCTCGGCCACCGTCACCGCCGTCGCCGCCTCGGTCGCCGCCTCCCGGGCGGCCGTGACCGCGTCGGCGACCACCGCCAGGTCCCGGGGCGGCCGGACCCGGGCCAGCTCGGCGAGTTCGGCGTCGAGCGCGGCCAGGGCGCGTTCCGCCTCGGTCGCGGCGGTCCGGGCGGCCCGCAGCTCGGGTACGGCGGCGTCGACCCCGTCGGCCAGCTCGCGCATCGCGTCGACCCGGGTGGCGGCGGCCGCCAGCGCCTCGTCGTCGATCCCGGTGAGCCCGTCGAGTACCCGGTCGACGGCCTCCAGTGCGGCGTCGGCCCGGCCGGCCCGGGCGGTCGCCCGCTTCTGCACCTCCTCGTAGACGCCGAGGCCGAGCAGGTTGACCAGGATCTGCTGCCGGGTCGCCGGCTTGGCGTGCAGGAAGTCGGCGAACTGTCCCTGTGGCAGCAGCACGCAACTGGTGAACTGCTCGTACGGCAGCCCGACCGCCTCCAGCACCGCCTCGTCCATCTCGGCCGGGGTGCCGGCGACCACCTCGCCGAGGTCTTCCGGGCTCAGCCCGGTGTCCAGCTTCGTCACGTCGAAGCCGGGCGGCATCAGTTGCAGCCCCGCGTTGCCGGTCTTCACGTTGCCCCGGCTGTCCCGCCGGACCACCCGGGTCGCCACGTAGCGTGCGCCGGCCGACTCGAAGACCAGCCGGACCCGGGCCTCGTTGGCCGACGGTGCCAGCGCGTTGGCGATGCCCCGGGCGCCGCCCCAGCGCGGCACCGTGCCGTAGAGGGCGAAGCAGATCGCGTCGAGCACGCTGGACTTGCCCGAACCGGTCGGCCCGACCAGGGCGAAGAAGTCCGCGTCGGTGAAGTCGACGGTGGTGGCGTCCCGGAAGGCGGTGAAGCCGGCCAGGTCGAGCCGGAGCGGACGCACTATTTGGTCGCCTCCTCATAGAGCTCGTCGAACAGTTCGCGTACTCCGTCGTCGGCCTGGCCCCGGCTGGTCAGGTAGTCGCCGAACAGCTCCCGGGGGGAGCGCCCAGCCCGCTGTGCGGCCCGGCCCGCACCGGCGGCCGGCAACATCTCCGGGTCGATCCGTACCTCCAGGGCCCTGGGCAGCAGCTCCTGCACCTCCTCGCGCAGCCCGGCCCGGGGCGCCTCCCGGACGTAGACCCGCAGCCAGGCCGTGCGGTCGTCGACCTTCGCGAGTTCGGCCAGGGTGCCGCGTACGGTGCGCAGCGGCGCCGCCGCCGTGATGGGCACCTCCCGGACCCGGGCGGCCGTCCGGGTGCCCACCTCGACGATGCTGACCGAGGGGCGGTTCTCCTCCTCGCCGAAGTCGACCGCGAGCGGGCTGCCGCTGTAGCGGATGTGGCACGGCCCGAGCACCTGCTGCGCCCGGTGCAGGTGCCCCAGCGCCACGTAGTGCGCCCCGCTCGGAAAGACCGAGGCCGGTACGGCGTAGTTGAGCACGGTGTGCGCCTCCCGCTCACCGCCGCCGGTCCGGGCGCCCACCACGGTCAGGTGCCCGGTGACCAGGTGCACCCGGTCGGGGGAGTCGAAGCTCTCGGTCAGCCGCCCGAGCACCCGCCCGACGTGGTCCGCGTACGTCTGCACCGCCTCGGCGGCGGTCAGCTCGTACATCTCGACGGCCCGGACCGCGTACCGCTGGGAGAGGAACGGCAGCGCGACCAGCCGCCACGCCTCGCCGTCGGCGGTGCTGCCGTCGATGACGTGCTCGGCCGGGTTGTCCCGGACGCTGCCCCGCAGCGCCACCCCGGCGGCCTCGGCCCACGGGCGCAGCGCGTCCAGGGCCGGCCCGTTGTCGTGGTTGCCGCCGATCGCCACGACCTGGGCGCCGGTGCGGCGCAGCGCGGAGAGCGCCCGGGTGACCAGCCGGGTCGCCTCCGGGGTCGGCGCGGCGGTGTCGTAGAGGTCACCGGCGACGATCACCAGATCGGGGGACTCGGCCTGGGCGACCTCGACCACCTGGGCGAGGGCGTCCCGGTGCTCGCCGATCCGGGACTGTCCCTTGAGGACCTTGCCGACGTGCCAGTCGGAGGTGTGCAGGATCTTCACGGCTCGCCCGCCCGTAACTAGAAGGGGATGTCGTCGTCGGAGAGCACGCCCGACCGGGTGCCGACCACCGCGAACGGGTCGGCGGCCTGGGTGATCGAGCGGAGCGTCCCGGTCGGCGCGGCGCCGGCCTCGGAGACCCGGGTCGCCCAGGCCGGGAAGGGGAAGTCCAGGCAGAGCGGTACCGGGATGTCCGGCTGGTTGACGAACATCGTCCCCGGCTTCGCCAGCAGCGCCCGCTGCCGCTGCGCGGCGGGGAGGAAGCCGTACTCCGGGCGGGACGCCTCGGCCGGGTCGAGCCGGCCGACCACCCGGATCGCCGAGTTGGTGACGATCCGCCGTTCCACCTCGCTGGCGGTCTGCTGCGCCCCGATCAGGATCACCCCGAGCGAGCGGCCCCGCTCGGCGATGTCCAGCAGCACCTCCTTGATCGGCGAGGAGCCCTCCCGGGGGGCGTACTTGTTCAGTTCGTCGAGGACGACGAAGAGCAGCGGCTTCGCGGTGCCGGCCTTCTCCTTGCGCTCGAACTCGGTCTTCAGGGTCACCCCGACCACGAACCGCTGCGCCCGGTCCGGCAGGTTGTGCAGGTCGACCACGGTCACCTGGGCGCTCTCGGCGGTGTTCACGCTGTGCGGCCGGCGGGTGGCGAGATCACCTCGGATCAACCTCGCCAGGTCCTTCTTGCTGCCGATCAGCCGCCGGGCGAAGGCGTTGACCGTGCCCATGTTGACCGCGCTGCCGGCCCACTCCGAGCGGGTCTCGTCGTCGGTGAGCTGCTCGACGATGTGGTCGACCAGGTCGGGGTAGGAGTTGATCCGTACCCCGTCGATGCTGACCCCGCCGTCGGCGGGCTGGGCGTACCGGGCCAGGTGGGCGGCGACCGAGTGCACCACCATGGTGTATTGCTGGCGCTCGTCGTCGGCGTCGGCGAAGACGTACGGCAGCAGGCGGTCGGCGCAGAACTCGGTCAGCGTCCAGTAGAAGCTGTCGACTCCGGCGAGCCGGCTGCTCACGTCCGGGGTGCCGGAGGAGTCGCCGGGCCGGGGCGGGGCGTAGACCCGGACGTCCGGGAACGCCCCGGCGGAGAGCCCGAGCTTGGCGTACGTCTCGGTGGTCGCCGCGTCCAGCCGGCTGTTCGGGTGGTCGAGGAAGAGCAGGTCCTCGCCCTTGACGTTGAAGATCAGTGCCTTCGCGTTCACCGCGTCGCCGCCGAGCACCCCGGAGCGGAACACCGAGTAGAGCAGGAAGGTGGCGAAGCTGGTCTTGGTGGCCACCCCGGAGATGCCGGAGATCGAGACGTGCGCGCCCCGGCTGCCGTCCAGGAAGTCGGCGTTGAGGAAGACCGGTACGCCGTCCCGGCCGATCCCCATCGGCACCCGGCGCTCCATCCGGTCGAAGTGCAGCGCCGCCGACCGGGCCTCGCCCTCGGCCCGGTAGACCACCGCGCCGGGGGAGGGCGGCACGTAGAACTCCGGGTCCACCCGGGTGGTGGTGATCTCGGCCGCCTCCTGCACCATCGCCGGCAGGGTGCCGTCGGCGATGGCGAAGACGTCGGAGTCGAACTGCGCCCCCTCGTGCCGGGCCCGGACCTGGGTGACCACCCCGGCGATGGTGACCGGCTCCCGGTCGGGCAGCTCGCGCCGGGTCACCACCACGTCGTCGAGCTGGAGGTAGCTGCCCGGGGTGACCGCCGTCCAGAACTGCAACGGGGTGGCGTCGGCGGTGCCCAGCACCCGGCCGACGGCCGCGCCCGGATCCTCCGGTGGGCTGTCGGTCACCGCGCCACTCCGGTCGGTGCCGCCCCGGTCGGTGTCGCGCCGGTCAAGGTGAGAATCTGGTCAAGACACACGAGTCGCATCCTGCCTCACTAGTACGACACCATGCCACGCGGCGCGGCGGTAACCCGGGCAGCCGCCGGGTTCGTCCCGCACTCGGCCGTACACGGCTGCTTTGCGGCAGATTAACCAGATCTTGGCGGTCCGCTCCCGGTGCCCGACTAGCCTTCTGCGCCATGATGACCCTCAATCCGCCGCCGGACCGGGGCAACACGCCGGCACCGGCGGGACACGACAGCCGCCGGCCCCGGCGTACTTCGGTGCTCGTGGCCGCCCTGCTGCTGGCCGCCACCGCTGGCGCCGGAGCCGCCGCCACCGCCCACCCCGCGCCGGCCGCCGCCGAGCCGGGCCGGGTGCACGTGTCGGAGAACTTCGACGGCGGCACCCTGCCGGCCGGCTGGCGCGCGGTCGACGGCACCTGGCGGGTGCAGAACGGCCGACTCTACGGCACCTCGGCCAGCGCCAGCCAGAACAACAAGGTCACCTTTGGGGCGTACCTGACGCACTTCCGGTTCGAGGCGACCGTACGCTTCGAGTCCGTGACCGCGAGCACCCGCTGGGCCGCGCTCGGCCTGGACGTACCGGCGACCGGGGCGACCCCGTGGTGGATCGCCACCATGCGCAGCGGCACCACCGCGGCCAACGGGCTGGAGTTCGCCGAACGCACCACCGGCAACGCCTGGAACGTGACCGACACCGCCGCCGCGCCGACCGCCGCCGGCACCGGCCGGGACGTCCGGGTCGCCGTCGAGGTGCACGGCAGCCAGGCCCGGTGGTCCTTCGACGGCCGGGAGATGCTGCGCACCGGCAGCCTGCGCCGCTCCGGTACGGCCGGCCAGGCGCTCTTCGTCAACGGCGCCACCGTCTCCTTCGACGACGTCCGGATCACCGAGCTGGCCCCGAGTGCCCTGCTCCGGCCGCCCGGCAGTCCGGTCGCGGTGATCGCCCACCGGGGCGCCTCGGCAGCCGCTCCGGAGAACACCCTGGTCGCCCAGGAGATCGCCCGGCGCGGCGGCGCGGACTGGATCGAGAACGACGTGCAGCCGAGCAGCGACGGCGTGCCGTTCGTGCTGCACGACGCGACCGTGGACCGCACCACCGACGGCACCGGCGCGATCCGCTCGCTGACCAGTACCCGGCTCAAGGCGCTGGACGCCGGCTCCTGGTTCGCCCCGCACTACGCCGGGGTACGGATGCCGACCCTGGCCGAGCAGTTGGCGGACCTGCGTACCCGGGGCGGCCGGCTGGTGCTGGAGATCAAGGGCGCGCACAGCCGGGCCGAGGTCGCCCGGATCGTCGCGGTGGTCCGCGAGCAGCAGATGACCGACCGGGCGCTCGTGCAGAGCTTCGAGGTCGACGTGCTGCGGTACACCCGCGAGCTGGCTCCGGAGTTGCCGCTCGGGCTGCTCCGCAGCACCCTGGACGCCGATCCGGTGGCGATCTCCGCCGAGCTCGGCCTGGCCACCTACAACCCCTCCTCGGCGGCGCTCCTCACCCGCCCCGGGATCGTCGGCGACCTGCACCGGGCCGGGATCGCGCTGATGGTCTGGACGGTGGACACCCCGGCCGGCTGGCGGCAGCTCGACGACCTGGGCGTGGACGGGATCATCACCAACCGCCCGGCCGAACTCGTCGGCTGGAACGCCGCCCAGGGGTAGCGGCCGCGCGGCGGTGCCCCGGGAGCCGGGGCGCCGCCGGCGGGCTCAGCCGCGGACGTACCGGAGCAGCAGCTCGTCCCCGGCGGCGAGGACGTGCCGCAGCGACATCCCGTGCGGGGTGGTGGTCGGCCCGGCGGTGATCCGCCCGGCGCCCGGGCCGGTCAGCATCGGCGCCACCGTGAGGCAGACCTCGTCGACCAGGGCGGCGGCGGTCAGCGAGCCGAACAGGTGCGGCCCACCCTCGCTGAGCAGTTGGCCGAGCCCACGGCGGTGCAGCTCGGCCAGGCCGGCGGCGAGGTCGACCTGCTCCTCGCCGCGGCGCAGCAGCTCGGCGACGTCGGCGAGCCCGGCCGGCGCCTCGGCCCGCTCGGAGGTGAGCACCACCGGCCGGACCGGGGCGTCCGCGAAGGCCGCCGACTCCGGGTCGAGGTTCAGCGCCCGGGAGACCACGACCATCCTCGGGTACTCGGCCAGCCCGTGCTCCCGGCGCCAGGCCCGGCGCCGCTCGTCCAGCCGGAGCGCCCGGTACGCCTCGTGCCGCAGCGTGCCGGCGCCGACCAGCAGCGCGTCGCAGACCATCCGCAGCAGGCCGAAGACCCGCTTGTCCGGCGCGCTGGACAGCCCGGCGGAGTGGCCGTCCAACTCCACCGCCCCGTCGATGCTGGCGACGAAGTTCATCCGCAGATGGGGGCGGTCGAGGCGCGGATAGAGTGCGATCAGCGCCGGGTCGTCCAGGGCCGTCGCCGCCGGGGCAGGCCACAGCCGGGTTATTCCGACATTCCCGGTCATTCGCTGGCCGGACCGGTGACCGGAGGGACGGGTGCGGGGGTACGGTGCTGGCAGTCGCACCAGTTGCGGCCCCGGCAGTCGTCGTGCCTGTTGTCCCGGCAGGCTCGGCAGATCATGCCGGTAGCCTATGCCGAGAGGGTGGGAGACGATGCGCCGTCAGATCTTCCAGCTCAAGGTGTCGCTCGCCGACGTCACACCGCCGGTCTGGCGGCGGGTGCTGGTGCCGGGCGGCTACACCCTGGACCGGGTGCACCGGGTGTTCCAGTCCGTACTGGGCTGGCAGAACTGTCACCTGCACTCGTTCGACATCGACGGTGTGCAGTACGGGGTGCCGGACGCCGAGGGGGAGTTGACGCTCCGCGACGAGCTGGATACCCGGCTGGACGCGGTGGCGACCAAGGGCGGTCGCTTCCTCTACACCTACGACTTCGGCGACTGGTGGGAGCACGACGTGATCGTCGAGGACGTCTTCGGCGCCGATCCCGACGAGCGCTACCCGGTCTGCTCCGCCGGTGCGGGGGCCTGCCCGCCGGAGGATGTCGGAGGCCCGTACGGCTACCGGCGGTTCCTCGCCGCGATGGCCGACCCGGCTCATCCGGAGCACGATTCGCTGCGCGCCTGGCTCGGCCGGCCCTTCGATCCGTCGACTTTCGACCCGGCCCGGGCGAGCACCCTGGCCCGCTGGCTCAGCTGACCCCGGGTACGCCCGGCCGTGGCCGGGAACGCCGGGGCGTACCGGGCCGCCGGCCGGCCGCCGGCCACTGTGGAGCGGTGCCGGGTGGGCCCGGTACCGCTTGATCCGCCGCCGGCCGCGTGGCGTCGGGCCGTCGCCTCCGCTGCCAGCGTGCCGCCGGCTGTCGCGCGCCCCGTGCGGACCCCTCCGGTGTCGAGATCGCTTGCCGGGACGGATCTGGCTACCCGCCGGTTGGCCCGGACGTCGGCCTGCCCGTTACCTCGGGGATAACGCCCCGCTTTGCGGGTGAGTGACCCAGCGCCGACGGTAACGAAATGGGAACGCTCCCAGATGTCCATTGACACCCCCGAAACGCCCCGGCAATCTCATGGGAGCGCTCCCGGCGGTTTGTGGCCGAGGCCACACGATCGCTGACGCGGCGTCAAACCGAATCCCCATCGCACGGCGCCGGGCCCTGCGCCCGGCGCCGTCGGCGGGCGGACACACGCACCTAAGCGCCACCGGAACAAGCCAGCACCAGCAGCACCGCTGGACACACACGAATCTCCGCCACCACCACAACTCGAATTACCCACCTGAGAGGGGTCAGGGATGAGCGTCATCAGGCGCCGGCTCCGCACCGTCGCGGTCGCCGCGCTCGCCGCGGGCGTGGCTCTCGGCAGCACGGCGTGCAGCAAGAGCGACAACGAGGGGTCCACCGGCGAAGGGGGACAGGTCAAGCTGGTCCTGCAGACCTTCCAGAACTTCGGTTACGACCAGGCGATCAAGGACTTCGAGGCCGCCAACCCCAACATCAAGGTCGAGCACCAGAAGATGGGCGAGCTGCGGGACTTCCAGCCGAAGCTGGTGCAGTGGCTCGCCGCGGGCAGCGGTGCCGGCGACGTGGTCGGGCTCGAAGAGGGCGTGCTGCTGGGGTACGTGCAGAACCACGACAAGTTCGCCAACCTGCTGGAACTCGGGGCGGACGAGCTGAAGGCCAACTTCCCGGAGTGGAAGTGGAACAACGCCATGACCCCGGACGGCAAGAAGCTGATCGGGCTCGGCACCGACGTGGGTGGCCTGGCCATGTGCTACCGCAAGGACCTCTTCCAGCAGGCCGGCCTGCCGACCGACCGCGAAGAGGTGTCCAAGCGGATCAGCACCTGGCAGGACTACATCGCGCTGGGCAAGGAGTTCAAGGCCAGCGGCAAGGCCAAGGCCGCCTGGCTGGACAGCGCGACCAGCCTGATGCAGCCGCACGTCATGCAGAACTCCGAGACGTTCTTCTTCGACAAGGACAACAAGTTCATCGGTGACACCAACCCGGTCGTCAAGCAGACCTGGGACATGGGCCTGCAGATGGCCGCCGACGGGCTGACCGCCAAGGCGCAGCGCTGGAGCGCCGACTGGGACGCCGCCTTCAAGAACTCGGCGTTCGCCACCATCCCGTGCCCGGCGTGGATGACCGAGGGCGTCATCGCCCCGAAGTCCGGCCCGGCGAACTCCGGCAAGTGGGACATCGCCAAGATCCCCGGCGGTGGCGGCAACTGGGGTGGCTCCTACCTCGCGGTGCCGGCGCAGACCAAGCACCCGAAGGAGGCGTACCTGCTGGCCAAGTACCTGACCAGCAAGGAAGGCCACCTGGCGGCGTTCAAGGAGGCCGGTGCGATGCCGTCCGACATCGCCGGCATCGAGGACCCGGCGTTCAAGGACAAGAAGAGCGAGTACTTCAGCGGCGCCCCGACCGGCGAGATCTTCGGCGAGAGCGTCAAGAACATGAAGCCGGTCTTCCTCGGCGCCAAGCACCAGCAGATCTGGGAGACGGTGGTCGAGCCGCAGATGCAGGCGGCCGAGCGCGGCCAGCTCAGCTCGGACGCCGCCTGGAAGAAGGCGATGGCCGAGGCCAAGAAGCTGACCAGCTAGGTCGACCGGTGACCTGCCGCGCCCACGGGTGAGGAGTGCCCGTGGGCCGGCGGCGGTGCCCACACCCGGGAAGGGTGTGGGCACCGCCGCGAGGTCACCGGCCGGTCCACCTCCCCGGAAGGACCCCGCAATGAGCTCTGTCGTCGGCGCGGCACCACCACGGCACGCTGCCACGCCACCCACCCCGGAACCGACGCACCGCCGGCGGTCGTACCGCCTCGGGCGCTGGGACATCAAGTACTCGCCGTACCTCTACGTCGCCCCGTTCTTCATCCTCTTCGGGGTCTTCGGCCTCTTCCCGGTCCTCTACACGGTCTACGTCTCGCTCTTCGAGTACGACCTGCTCAGCGGCACCAAGGAGTTCGTCGGGCTGGAGAACTACCGGGTCCTGCTGGACGACGCGCAGTTCTGGAACGCCGCCTACAACACGTTCGGCATGTTCGTGCTCAGCACCGTGCCGCAGCTCGTGGTGGCGCTGATGATCGCCAACCTGCTGAACCGGCAGATGCGGGGCCGCACCCTGTTCCGGATGGGGATCCTGATCCCCAACATCACCTCGGTGGCCGCGGTCGGCATCATCTTCGCGCTGATCTTCGCCGACCGGTACGGCCTGGTGAACTGGCTGCTCGGCACCGTCGGCATCGACCCGGTCGCCTGGCGGGACAACCGCTACGCCTCCTGGTTCGCGATCGCCTTCATGGTCGACTGGCGGTGGACCGGCTACAACGCGCTGATCTACCTGGGTGCGATGCAGGCCATCCCCAAGGACCTCTACGAGTCGGCGTCCCTGGACGGCGCCTCCACCTGGCGGCAGTTCTGGAAGATCACAGTGCCGCTGATCCGGCCGACCATCCTCTTCACGATCATCATCTCCACCATCGGCGGGCTGCAGATCTTCACCGAGCCCCTGATGTACGGCTTCGGGCTGATCCGCGGCGGCGCCTCGAACGAGTTCCAGACCCTGGCGATGTACATCTACGAGCGGACCTTCACCGGCAACTTCGAGTACGGGTCCGGCGCCGCGATGTCCTGGCTGCTCTTCCTGATGATCGTCATCTTCGCGTTGATCAACTTTGCGATGGTCCGCCGCTCGGTCAAGGGGGAGCAGAAGTGACCACCATCCAGACCCTGCCCCGCACGGTGAGCCCGACGCCGCAGCCGTCCCGCCGACGCCGTGGCCGGGGCGCGCCCGGAGCCCGGCTCTGGCAGGCCAGCCCGCTGACCTACCTCGCGCTGGTGATCGGCTCGGTGCTCTCGGTCTTCCCGATCGTCTGGTCGTTCATCATCGCCTCCCGGGACAACAGCGCGGTCTACGAGATGCCGCCGACCCCGGGCGGCAAGCTGTTCAGCAACATCGACCGGATGCTGGCCAACGAGGACGCCGCGTTCCTCTACGGCCTGGTCAACTCGGCCGTGGTCTCCTCCGTGGTGACCATCTCGGTGATCTTCTTCTCCACCCTGGCCGGTTTCGCCTTCGCCAAGCTCAAGTTCCGGGGCAGCAACGCGCTGCTGCTGGTGATCATCCTGACCATGATGGTCCCGACCCAGCTCGGCATCATCCCGCTCTACCTGATGATGGTGGAGCTGGGCTGGACCGGCACCCTCCAGGCGGTGATCGTGCCGTTCCTGGTCCAGGGCTTCGGAGTCTTCATGATGCGCCAGTACGCGATGTCGGCGATCAGCGACGAGCTGATCGAGGCCGCCCGGCTCGACGGCTGCTCCACCTGGCGGGTCTACTGGAACGTCGTACTGCCGGCGCTGCGTCCGGCGGCGGCCGTACTCGGCCTGCTGACCTTCATGCAGACCTGGAACGAGTTCCTCTGGCCGTTCGTCGTGCTCACCCCCGACACGCCGACGGTGCAGTACTCGTTGAAGATCCTTTCGTCCGGCCTGTACCAGACGGATTATGTAGCTCTGTTCGCCGGTACCGCGCTGGCGACCCTGCCGCTGCTGATCGTGTTCATCATCTTCGGCCGCCAGATCATCGGCGGCATCATGGAAGGCGCCGTCAAGTCGTGAGCAACTCCGCGAGCCCACTGTCCACGCAACTGCTCGAGGAGGGTGAGGGCGCCACCTTTCCCCCCGACTTCGTCTGGGGCGCGGCCACCGCGGCGTACCAGATCGAGGGTGCGGTGCATGAGGGCGGTCGAAGCGCATCGATCTGGGACACCTTCAGCCACACCCCGGGGCGGGTGGTGCAGGGGCACACCGGTGACGTCGCCTGCGACCACTACCACCGGTACCGCGACGACGTGAAGTTGATGGCCGAGCTGGGGCTGAAGGCGTACCGGCTCTCGGTGGCCTGGCCCCGGATCCAGCCGGACGGGCACGGCCCGGGCAACCAGGCCGGGTTGGACTTCTACCGGCGCCTGACCGACGAGTTGCTGGAGCACGGCATCGAGCCGTGGATCACGCTCTACCACTGGGACCTGCCGCAGGCGATCGAGGACGCCGGGGGCTGGCCGAACCGGGACACCGCCGCCCGGTTCGCCGAGTACGCCGAGCTGACCGTCGCGGCCCTAGGTGACCGGGTCCGGCACTGGATCACCCTCAACGAGCCGTGGTGCTCGGCCTTCCTCGGCTACGGCTCCGGGGCGCACGCGCCCGGGCGTACCAATCCGGGCGAGGCGGTCCGGGCGGCGCACCACCTGATGCTCGGGCACGGCCTGGCCACCCGGGCGATCCGGGCGGCCCGGCCGGACGCCGAGGTCGGGGTGACCCTCAACCTGTACGCGGTCTCCCCGCAGACCTCCTCGGACGCCGACGCCGACGCGGCCCGCCGGATCGACGGGCTGGCCAACCGGATCTTCCTGGACCCGGTGCTGCGCGGCAGCTACCCGGCGGACGTCGTCGCCGACCTGACCCCGGTGACCGACTTCGGCCACGTCCAGGACGGTGACCTGGAGACCATCTCCACCCCGATGTCGTTCCTCGGCATCAACTACTACAGCCGGCACGTGGTCGCGGCCCCGGTCGAGGGAGTCGAGCCGGAGCCGTACTGGCGGGCCCAGTCGAGTTGGCCCGGCAGCGAGCAGGTCCGGTTCGTCACCCGGGGCATGCCGGTGACCGACATGAACTGGGAGATCGACGCCCCGGGGCTGGTCGAGACCCTGGAGCGGGTGCACCGGGAATACCCGGAACTGCCGGTCTACATCACCGAGAACGGCTCCGCCTTCGTCGACGAGGTGGTGGACGGCCGGATCGACGACGCCGACCGGCTCGGCTACTTCGACGCGCACCTGCGGGCCTGCCACGCGGCGATCGCCGCCGGAGTGCCGCTGCGGGGCTACTTCGCCTGGTCACTGCTTGACAACTACGAGTGGGCGTGGGGCTACACCAAGCGATTCGGCATGGTCTACGTCGACTACGACAGCCAGCGCCGGATTCCCAAGTCGAGCGCCAGGTGGTACGCCGACGTCATCCGACGTAACGGTTTGGCCGCACAATGAACCTTCGACCTCTGTTCGCGGTTCGTCGTGCCCCCGACTGAACATCGGGACGCAGGCGAGGCGCTGCCCAGGTCGAGGAAGGTTCAATAGGCGTGGTCAGCCAGTATTGGGGGTGCCCGGCACCGGCCCGCACGGGTTCGGTGCCGGACATCCGACGTCGGAGGGACAGACGATGACAACCCAGCGCACCCGCTCGCTCGGGCGGCCCACCCTGGATGCGGTCGCCGCCCGCGCCGGAGTGGGGCGGGGCACCGTGTCCCGCGTCGTCAACGGTTCACCCCAGGTGAGCCCGGAGGCCCGGGCGGCGGTGCAGCGGGCCATCGCCGAGTTGGGCTATGTGCCCAACCGGGCGGCCCGGGCCCTGGTCACCCAGCGGACCGACTCGGTGGCCCTGGTGGTCTCCGAGTCGGAGGAGCGGGTCTTCGGCGAGCCGTTCTTCGCCGGTATCGTGCGCGGGATCAGCTCCGCACTGCTGGAGACCCCGATGCAGCTCTGGCTGGCGATGGCACAGTCACCGGCCGAGCGGGAGCGGGTCGAGCACCACCTGACCAACCAGCATGTGGATGGCGTACTCCTGCTCTCGCTGCACGATGCCGACCCGCTGCCCACCCTGCTGGAGCAGCGCGGGCTGCCGACCGTGCTCGGCGGCCGGCCG
This sequence comes from Plantactinospora sp. DSM 117369, assembly GCF_053764795.1. Classification (NCBI taxonomy): domain Bacteria; kingdom Bacillati; phylum Actinomycetota; class Actinomycetes; order Micromonosporales; family Micromonosporaceae; genus Plantactinospora; species Plantactinospora sp. DSM 117369. The sequence continues at coordinate 2,324,668 of NZ_CM132446.1, forward strand.
GCCAGGATGCTCGGCGACCCGTCCGGGGCGTACTTCGTCGACGTGGACAACGCCGGTGGCGCCCGGCAGGCGGTCGAGCACCTGGTCGGGCAGGGCCGCAAGCGGGTCGCGACCATCGCCGGCCCGCAGGACATGGGGGTCGGCGTGGCCCGGCTGGCCGGCTACCAGGAGGCGGTACGGGAAAGCGGCGGGCTGGTCAGCGAGGCCATGATCGCGTACGGCGACTTCAGCGAGACCAGCGGTGCGGCGGCGATGCGCCGGCTGCTGGACAGTTGCCCCGACCTCGACGCGGTCTTCGTCGCCTCCGACCTGATGGCCTGCGGTGCACTGCGGGCGCTGCGCGAGTCCGGCCGGCGGGTCCCCGAGGACGTGGCGGTGGTGGGCTTCGAGGACGCCCCGATCGCCCGGCAGACCGAGCCGCCGCTGACCACCGTCTTCCAGCCGATGGAGGAGATGGGACGGCAGATGGCCAGGCTGCTCGTCTCGCGGATCCGGCGGGAGGAGCGCGAGGTGCCGTACGTGCTGCTCGACACCCACCTGGTGCACCGCACCTCCGCCTGACCGGCCGGGCGGCCGGGCTGTCTGCCTGACCGGCCGGGGGCCGGGCTGTCTGGCTGACCGGCCGGGCGGCCGGGCTGCGGGCCTGGCGGCGCGCCGCAGGCGGATGTCTCAGTCGCCCGTCCAGCGCCGCAGTTCGCGGCGGGCCAGCGCGGCCCGGTGCACCTCGTCCGGGCCGTCGGCGAGCCGGAGGGTACGGGCACCGGCCCAGAGTGCGGCCAGCGGGGTGTCCTGGCTGACCCCGGCCCCGCCGTGCGCCTGGATCGCCTTGTCGATCACCCACTCCGCCATCGCCGGAGTCACGATCTTGATCGCCTGGATCTCGGTGTGCGCGCCCTTGTTGCCGACCGTGTCCATCAGCCAGGCGGTCTTCAGTACCAGCAGCCGGGCCTGCTCGATCCGCACCCGCGACTCGGCGATCCACTCCTGCACCACGCCCTGCTCGGCCAGGGGCCGGCCGAACGCCACCCGCGCGGCGGCCCGCCGGCAGAGCAGTTCCAGGGCGCGTTCGGCCATCCCGACCAGGCGCATGCAGTGGTGGATCCGGCCCGGACCGAGCCGCGCCTGGGCGATCGCGAAGCCGTCACCGGGCCCGCCGATCAGATGGTCCACCGGCACGCGTACGCCGTCGAAGCTCACCTCGGCGTGCCCGCCGTGCGCGCCGTCGGAGTAGCCGAAGACGGTCAGGCCGCGCCGCACCGTCACGCCCGGGGCGTCCCGCGGCACCAGCACCATGCTCTGCTGCCGGTGCCGGGGCGCCTCCGGATCGGTCTTGCCCATCACGATGAAGATCCCGCAGCGCGGGTCCATCGCCCCGGTCGACCACCACTTCCGCCCGGTGACGACGTATTCGTCGCCGTCCCGTTCGATCCGGGTGGCGATGTTGGTCGCGTCCGAGGAGGCCACCTCCGGCTCGGTCATGCAGAACGCCGAGCGCAGTTCGCCGTCGAGCAGCGGGCGCAGCCAGCGCTCCCGCTGCGCCGGGCTGCCGAAGTCCGCCAGCAGCTCCATGTTGCCGGTGTCCGGGGCGGCGCAGTTGAGCGCCTCCGGGGCCAGGTGCGGGCTGCGGCCGGTCAGTTCGGCGAGCGGGGCGTACTGGAGGTTGCTGAGCCCGGCGCCGTACTCGGGATGCGGCAGGAAGAGGTTCCACAGTCCCCGGCGCCGGGCCTCGGCCTTGAGTTCGGCCATGATCGGTGGCCGGCTCCACTGTCCGGCCCCGGTCGTCGGGTCGGTCGCGGCGGCGACCTGCTCGGCGTGGACCGGCTCGGCCGGCAGGATCCGGTCGGTCAGGAAGTCGTGCAGCGCCTCGTGCAGCTCGGCGGTGCGCGCGTCGAACCCGAAGTCCATCGGTGCTCCTCGGCAGTTCAGCTCGGCGGGTTTTCCGGTGTGTGCCTCTCGGGCCGGTGCGGGCGCCGGTGCGGCGGTCCCGGGTGGGTCCGGCGGTTGACCGGCTCGGCCGCGACTTCCGGCAGCAGGCTGGTCAGTTTCGGCGAAACGCGGCCAGGCCGTACGCGACCAGCGGGGCGACGAGGGCGCCGATCCGGTCGAACCCCTCGCCGACGGTCTGCCCCAGGGTGTGCCGGTAGTGGATGCCCTCGCAGATCACGGCGAGCTTGAAGCAGCCCAGCGCGACGTGCCAGTCCAGCGGGCCGACGTCGACGTCGCTGCGGGCCGCGTACCGGTCGATCAGCTCGGCGCCGGAGGGGAAGCCGGCGCGCGGACCGAGCCCGTCGGCGACCGGGTTGCCGTCGGCCGCGTCGGAGTCGCCGAGCACCTCCCAGTAGGTCAGCAGCAGGCCGAGGTCGGCGAGCGGGTCGCCGAGGGTGGCCATCTCCCAGTCGAGTACCGCCCGGATCGTCACCGCCGGGCTCTCCGACGTGGCGCCCGGGGCGGGCCCGCATTCGGCGATCAGGTTGTCCAGGCGGTAGTCGCCGTGCACGATCCGCCCGGCGTTGCAGCCGTCCGGCGCGGTCGCGGCCAGCCGTCGGCGTAGCTCGTCGATGCCGGGCAGCGGCCGGCTGCGGGACCGGTCGAGCTGCCCGCCCCAGCGGCGTACCTGCCGGGCCAGGAAGCCCTCCGGCCGGCCGAAGTCGGCCAGTCCGACGGCGGCCGGGTCGACGGTGTGCAGCGTCGCCAGCACGTCCATCATGACCAGTGCGAGCGCCCGGCGCTGGGCCGGGGTCAGCGGGTCGGTCTGGCTCCGGCTCCGGTAGACCACCCCGGGGACCCGGGCCATCAGGTAGAACGGCGCACCGAGCACCGCCTCGTCGGCGCAGTGCAGCAGGGCGGCCGGCACCGGTACCCCGGTCGGGGCGAGTGCCGAGATCACCCGGAACTCCCGGGCCATGTCGTGCGCGGTGGCCAGCACGTGCCCGAGCGGGGGCCGGCGGAGCACGAACTCCTGGTCGCCGGCCCGGACCAGGTAGGTGAGGTTGGACCGGCCGCCGGCAATGAGTTCCGCCCGGAGCGGGCCGGTCAGCAGGTCGGGGCGGTGCGCCGCGAGATGCCCGGCCAGCCGGTCGAGGTCGAGCCCGGACGGCGACCCGGCGGGTGGCTCCGGCCGGACGGCGGTGGCCGGCGGATCGGTCATCCCGACAGTTGATGGCATCTGGCGGTCGGAGTCAAGCCCGGGCCGCCGGGCGCAGCATCCGCTCCGCTGCGGGGAAGGGACCGGGGCCTCGCCGAGCTGGCCCGCCCGGGGCGGCACCGTACGTCTTCGGGGCGAACACGGGTTGTTGCTGCCGGGACATGCCGCTGCAACAGGGGCGAAATGGTCATCGGGCAGCCTGGTTGACAGCTCGCCGGCGGAACGCGCGCCGGTCCGCCGACGGAGGGGACGGACATGTTGCTGAGGGTTCGGGTGACCCTGCCGGATCGACCCGGAACGCTCGGTCAGGTCGCTCGCACGCTGGGCGTCGCGGGTGCCGACATCGTTGCGGTGGTGGTGTTGGAGCGGCTGGGCGGTCGAGCCGTCGACGACTTCACGGTGGTCTGGCCCGGTGCCTCCCGGGTCGACCGGCTCTGTGCCGGACTCGGCGCGATTCCGGGGGTACGGGTCAACGGCATGTGGCGGGCGATCGGCGCGCCGACCGGCGGGGGACAGGACGCCGAGCTGCTCGCCCAGATCGCTGCGAACCCGGCCGACGGGCTGGCCACGCTGGTCGACGCGGTACCCGGCCTGCTGGCCGCCGACTGGGCCGCCGCGGCGGTGGTGCCGGCGGACTGGGCGGCGCGGACCGGGATGGGCGCGGGGACGGTCCGGGGCAGCGGCGCGCCCGCGGTGGCGTACGCGAGCTGGCGGGCACCGAGCCCGCTCCAGTTGCCCGAGGTGACCCCGTTGCGGGCCCGCTCGGTGAACGGACCGGCCGGCACCCACTACGCGGTCGCCCCGTTCGGCCGGGCGGGGCTGGTGCTGATGCTGGCCCGGGTGGACGGCGACGGGCTGGCGGCGGCCGGTTTCCACGTCACCGAGGTCGACCGGATCGCCCAACTGGTGCGGGCCGCCGCGACGATCCTCGGCGACCGGCTCGACCTGGTCAGCGCGCCACCGGCGGCGACCGAGCCGGCCCCGCCATCGGAGGTGGACGGGTCGGCTCCGGCGCTGGCGATGCCGCCGGTGGCGGTACCGGCGACGGCTGCGGCAGCGGCGCAGCGCGCCTTCCCCGGCCGAGAGACGCTGGCCGGGCCGGCGGCACCGGCGAAGCCCGGTCCGCCCGGTGGACCGGAGATGACCGCGGCGCTGGCCTCCGGCTCCGCCGTGGCGCCGGTAGGTCCGGCCGCCTTCGCCCCGGCGAGCGGGCGACTGCCGGCGATCATGACCCGTCACGGCTGGGCAATCGACGGGTAACAGCAGGCGGGCAGGCTGGCATCGGAAAGGAGTTGCGATGACACTGTGGCGGATCAGGGCGACGGTGGCCGACCGGCCGGGATTCCTCTCCGTACTCACCGCCAGCCTGGCGCTGCGCGGGGTGAACATCCTCACCGTCCAGGTGCACACCACCGAGGCGGGGGCGGTCGACGACTTCCTGGTGGACGCGCCGGCCGAGTTGACCGCGGACGACCTGGTGGCGGCGGTGGAGCGCGGCCGCGGGCGGAACTGCTGGGTGGCCCGCAGCGAGGCGCAGGGCCTGGCCGACCAGCCGACCCGGGCACTCGGCCTGGCCAGCCGGCTGGTACGCGATCCGGACGGGCTCGGCGAGTCGCTGCGCAGCCTGCTCAACGCCGACTCGGTCACCTGGCGGCCGGTGGCCTCCGGCCCGGCGGGTCCGGGACACGGCGCCGGGACGATGCGGCTGCCCGACCCGTGCGGCGGCTCCTTCGAGGTGCTCCGGACAGCCCCGAGCTTCACCCCGGCCGAGTACGCCCGCGCCCAGGCGCTGGTGGACCTGGCCGGTGCGGTGGCGCGGCAGGCCGCCGACCGGGTGACCCTGGTGCTGCCGGACGGCGCCGAGTTGACCGTACGTCCCGCCGTCCCCGACGACCTGCCGGCGGTGCTGGCGATGCACCACCGCTGCGCGGCGCGGAGCCTGCTCCGGCGCTATCCGGGGCGGGGTGCGGCGCCGCCGGAGCGGCTGCGCCGGCTGCTCTCCCCGGCGCACGGGGTAACGCTGCTGGCGCTGCCCGGTGGCGCGGACGGTCAGCCCGAGCGGGTGGTGGCGATGGCGAACCTGGCGCCCGAGGGGGTGCTCGCCGAACTCGCCCTGCTGGTCGAGGAGGGCTGGCAGCGCCGCGGCCTCGGTGCCGCGCTGCTGCGCCGCCTGGTCGGGTACGGCACCCGGGCCGGCTACGCCGCGCTGCTCGCGCACACCCCGGCCGACAACGTGGGGATGCTGCGCCTCCTGGACCGGCTCTGCCGGCCGGGCGCGGTCGACCGGGACGGCGAGCTGCTGACCGTCACGGTCCCGCTGCACGACCCGCGGGCCGTGCCGGTCTCCGCCGCCGAGACTCCCGCCGCCGCCGAGGCGTAGCGGCGCGGCACAGACCCGGCGGTCCGGTCCTGGTTCGGGACCGGACCGGCGGAACCGCCTGACTGGGGCGAGACGGAAGGGGCCCCTCCGGTAGGACGGCCGGAGGGGCCCCTTCCCGGGTGCCCGGCCGGTGGCCGGGCGTCCGGGCTCTCAGGTGGCCGGGCTGACGGGTGGCCGGGCTGTCAGGTGGCCGGGTAGCTGCTGTAGTCCGGGAAGTTGCCGTACAGCCGCTGGGCCGAGGAGCTGACGGTGACGGCCTGCACCAGCAGGTCGCCGCCGACGAAGGCGCCCTTCCAGGAGGCGCCCCGGCCGCCGAACGGCTCGTCCCGGTCGCCCCGGGACCGGGGCTTGTTGATACCCACCTTGAACGCCTGGAGGTCGACCGCGAGCTTCGCCGCCTTCTCCTCGTCGTCGCAGGCGAGGCTGGCCACCAGGGCGCCGTTGCTGGCGTTCATCGCGGCCAGCAGCTCGTCCGGGGTGTCCACCACCACGATGGTGTCGACCGGGCCGAACGGCTCCGCGTGCATCAGCCGGGACCGGCCGGGCGGGGCCAGCAGCACCGACGGGGCCACGTACGCCGAGGTGTCCTGGCCGGCCAGGAACGGGGCCCCGTCCAGGCGTCCCCGGTAGAGCGGCACCGCGCCGCCCCGGACCGCCTCGTCCACCCTGCGGCGCAGCTCGTCCGCCTTGGCGGCGCTGATCAACGGGCCGAAGTCGAGCTCCGGCAGCGGGTCGCCATCGGCCCAGCTCTCCTCCACGGCCAGCGGGTGGCCGAACCGGACCGAGCGGACCACCGGCAGGTACATGTCGAGGAACTGGTCGACCAGCTCCCGCTGCACCACGAAGCGCGGGTACGCCGTGCAGCGCTGCTTGCCGTACTCGAAACCCTTCTTCAGGTGCTTGGCGAGGCTGTCCCACTGCGAGAACTCCCAGATGCCCCAGGCGTTCAGCCCCTCCTGCTCGATCATGTGCCGCTTGTCGGTGTCGAGCAGCGCGGCGGCGACCTTGCCGCCGTTGGACCGGCCGCCGACGAAGGCCACCGCGCCGATCTCGGGGGCCCGGACCAGCACCTCGGAGAGTTCCTCGCCACCGCCGCTGAGCAGGGTGGCGGGGAGTCCGGCCCGGCGCATCAGCGCGTGCGCCACGGTGAGGCAGACCGCCCCGCCCTGGGACGGCGTCTTGGCGATGACCGCGTTGCCGGCGAGCAACTGCACCAGCTCGGCGTGCACCAGAACGCTCATCGGGTAGTTCCAGCTCGCGATGTTGCTGACCGGCCCGGCCAGCGGTTCCCGGCCGTCGGCCAGCATCCGGTCGATCTCCTCGACGTACCACCGCACGCCGTCCAGCGCCCGGTCCACGTCCGCGCAGGCCAGCCGCCACGGCTTGCCGATCTCCCAGACCAGCAGCAGGGCCAGCAGATCCCGGTGCACGGTCAGCTCGTCGAGCGCCTCGACCACCCGGGCCTTGCGGTCGGCCAGCGGAGTCTCGGCCCAGTCGCGGTGCTCGGCCGAGGCGAACGCGACGGCGGCCCGGGCCGACTCCGCGTCCAGCCGGGACAGGTTGGCCAGTACGGTGCTGTCCACCGGGGTACGCACCGGGCTGGGCGTACCGACCGACTGCCAGCCGCCCTCGATCAGGTTGCGCAGCGTGACGGTGCCGTCGGGTCGGCCGGCGTCGAGGTCGAACGCTTCGGGGGTCGTCCGCACCGCCCGGGCCAGGGTCTCCGGCCAGGCGGTGCCGTCGGCAAGGCGCAGTGCCATCGCTGTCTCCTCAGGGTCGTCGGCCGGCTGAGCCGTCGGTGTGCAGGGCTCGCCGGGGCCGGAACGATCAGCGTGCGGCGGCGTCGATGGCACCGCTGATCTGGGGTTTTGTCTCCCTGATCTGGGCGTACTGTCTCCCGGGGCGCGCGGCGGCGGCAACCGTACGCCCGTATCCCAGGACGGGAGTCCCGCCGGTTGGCCCGGGCATCCGGCTAGCTGAGTCGCCGATCAGCCCACTGAGCTGGGAAAACGATGTCTTGTCATCGAGGGTTTTGGATGCTGTGAGGATCGTCAACGAAGAGGAAAGGGCTTTCCTCTGGACATCCCGGTGGCCCTTCGCTGCCCGGCGGCCGGAGGTGTCGCCGGTTTGGGTCCTTCACAAACCGGCAATGGCGCGGTTACATTGTCTGCTATCCATGGGAGCGCTCCCGGGCTCCGATGGACCGAGATCCAAACCCCTCGCCCGGCACCACCGCAGCACAGTTTTCCCAGGCCCCAGCACCCGCGTCGTGCACCGCGCAGGGAGAGGGGCGGATGCGCCCACATCCGCCCCTCGTGTCCTCCGCTACGCGTCGCCGCGCGCGGCTCCACGGACAGGAGCGATTCTAGTGCGCGACCGCATTGCCCCGGCCCGGCCGAACGGGCAACGTCCCCGGCCCGGTCCCCGGCCCAAGCCAGGCGCCCGGCAACGCCTCGACGGTCGGCAGCGACCGGACGGCCGGCAGCGGCCCGACCGCGGCCAGCGGCCGGGCCGCTGGTACCTCCGCGCGGTGGCCGCCGGCGCCACGGCACTGGCCGCCGCCGCGGCGGCGGTGCTGACCGGGGTCGCGCCGGCCGCCGCCGACGTGCCGACGACGGCCGGCGCGCCGGCCGCGACCGGATCGGCGCCGGCCCCGGCCGCCGCGCCGGCCTTCAACTACGCCGAGGCGCTACAGAAGTCGCTCTACTTCTACGAGGCGCAGCAGTCCGGCGCGCTGCCCGACTGGAACCGGGTCTCCTGGCGCGGCGACTCGGCGCTGACCGACGGCTCCGACGTCCGGCTGGACCTCACCGGTGGCTGGTACGACGCCGGTGACCACGTCAAGTTCGGGTTCCCGATGGCGTTCAGCGCCACCATGCTGGCCTGGGGCGCCGTCGAGTACCGCAGCGGGTACCAGTCCTCCGGCCAGCTCCCGCACCTGCTCAACAACCTGCGCTTCGTCAACGACTACTTCATCAGGGCGCACCCGTCGGCCAACGTCCTCTACGGACAGGTCGGCAAGGGCGACGACGACCACAAGTGGTGGGGGCCGGCCGAGGTGCTGCCGATGGCGCGGCCGGCGTACAAGATCGACGCGAGCTGTGGCGGCTCGGACCTGGCCGGCGAGACGGCGGCGGCGATGGCCGCCTCCTCGATGGTGTTCCGGCCCACCGACCCGGCCTACGCGGACCGGCTGGTCACGCACGCCCGCCAGCTCTACAGCTTCGCCGACAGCGTGCGCCGGGCCTACCACGAGTGCATCACCGACGTGACGAACTTCTACCGGTCCTGGAGCGGCTATCAGGACGAACTGGTCTGGGGCGCGATCTGGCTCTACCGGGCCACTGGGGACGCCAGCTACCTGACCAAGGCGGAGACCGAGTACGACCGGCTCGGCACCGAGCCGCAGCAGAGCAACCGGCTCTACAAGTGGACGGTGGCCTGGGACAACAAGCAGTTCGGCGCGTACGTGCTGCTGGCCAACCTGACCGGGAAGCAGAAGTACGTCGACGACGCGAACCGCTGGCTCGACTACTGGACCGTCGGGGTGAACGGGGAGAAGGTGCGTACCTCCCCGGGCGGGATGGCGGTGCTGGACACCTGGGGCGCGCTGCGGTACGCCGCCAACACCGCGTTCGCGGCCCTGGTCTACAGCGACAAGACCACCGACGCGACCCGGAAGACCCGCTACCACGACTTCGCGGTCCGGCAGATCAACTACGCCCTCGGCGACAACCCGCGCAACTCCAGTTACATGATCGGATTCGGTGCCAACCCGCCGCGCAACCCGCACCACCGCACCGCACACGGCTCCTGGTGGGACAGCATGCAGGTGCCGGAGGCGACCCGGCACACCCTCTACGGCGCGCTGGTCGGCGGGCCCTCCTCGCCGAACGACGCGTACACCGACAGCCGGTCGGACTACGTGATGAACGAGGTCGCCACCGACTACAACGCCGGGCTCACCTCCGCGCTGGCCCGGCTGATCTCCGAGTACGGCGGCACGCCGCTGGCGAACTTCCCGCCGGCCGAGACGCCGGACATCGACGAGATCACCGTGGAGACCACGGTGATGCAGGCCGAGCCGAGGGCGACCGGGATCAAGGCGATTGTCTACAACAAGTCCGCCTACCCGGCCCGGGCGCTGACCGACTCCTCGTTCCGGTACTACTTCCGGCCCGAGGGGAGCAGCGCGATCCAGGTGACCAGCGGCTACACCCAGGGCTGCCCGGCACCGACCAGCGCCCGGCAACTCTCCGGCGACATCTGGTACGTCGAGGTCGACTGCTCCGGCTACACCATCGCCCCGGCCGGCCAGTCGGCGCACCGGATGGAGGTGCAGTTCAAGATCGGGGTGCCCGAGGGGGGCACCTGGGATCCGAGCAACGACCCGTCGTACCAGGCCGCCGCCGGGCCGAACCCGAAGCTGGCGCTCTATGAGGGCGGCGCGCTGATCTGGGGCGCCGAACCGGCACCGTCGGCTCCGGACAACACCGCGCCGAGCGCGCCGGGTACCCCCACCGCCGCCGCCGTGACCGCTGGCGGAGCCACCCTGAGCTGGACCGCCGCCACCGACGACGTCGGGGTCACCGGCTACGACGTGTACCGGGAGAACGGCGCCAGCGACGTCCTGCTCGGCTCGGCGGCCACGCCGACGTTCGCGGTGACCGGGCTGGCGGCCGGGACGGCGTACCAGTTCTACGTGGTGGCCAGGGACGCCGCCGGCAACCGCTCGACGGCGTCGGCGCCGGTCTCGGTGACCACCCCGAGCGGCCCGGCCGGCGGCTGCCGGATCGGCTGGACCGGCAACGAGTGGAGCACCGGGTTCAGCGGCACGATCACGATCACCAACACCGGGACGAGCACGGTGCAGGGCTGGACACTGGAGTTCGCCCTCACCGCCGGACAGCGGATCACCCAGGCGTGGTCGGCGACCGTGACCCAGTCCGGTACGGCGGTCACCGCCACCAACCTCGGCTACAACGGCACGCTCGCCCCGGGCGCCTCGACCAGCTTCGGATTCAACGGCATCTCCACCGGCAGCAACCCCCGGCCGACGTCGTTCACGCTCAACGGCGCGGCCTGCGCGACCGGCTGATCCGTCCCTTGGCCGGTCCCCGCCGGGGCCGTCGGGCGGTAACCAGCAGGCTGCCCGACGGCCCCGGTCCGGTGGATCGGGCTAACGCAGCGGCTCGGCGGCCTTGGCGGTCGCCTCGTCGAGCCAGTCGAGATACCACCGGGCGAAGCCGACCCGCTCGCCGTGCGGGCCGGCCAGCGGAGTGAAGCCGCCGTCGTCGGCGCTGTCGTCGGCCCACATCGCGCCCCGTTCCGGGCCGCTGACCACCAGCATCTGCCGGTACGCGCAGCCGAGGTGGCACAGGTAGACGGCGCCGACCGTGTGCGACGGGTCGTACGCCACCCGGTCGTGCAGCTCCCAGTAGGCGTCCTCGGCCGCGTTGAACTCCTCGACCGTGCCGAAGTCCTCCTCGTCCGGCGGCTCCGGCAGCTCGGCCGCCGGGTTGACCGGGCCGGTGTGCGGAAACGGCTCGGCGAGGGTCGCGAGCTCGGTGAGGTCGGCACCGTCACCCTCCCAGCGCCAGCGACCGTCCACCCGGCGCAGCGGAAAGAGGCCGTAGAACGGGCCCGCCCCGCCCCGGCTCACCTCCAGCAGGAAGCCACGGTAGTCCTCCGGCAGCCGCACGCCGAGCTGCTCCTCCAACTCCGCCAGCTCGGCCGGGCGGAGCGGTGGTTCGAGCCGCCATCCGTGTCCGTTCGCGCCGAAGACCTTGGCGTCGGGCGCACGGGAGAGCGCGGCCACCCGGTCGCGTACCCCGGACCAGTCGATGTTCGTCACGGGCCGGACCCTATCGGGGCGGTCCGACGGATCCGCGGCCCCTCCGCCGGCGCCCCGGGACCCCCCGCCCGTCGTCGCGGCCCGGACCCGGTCAGAGTCCGCGCTGGGCGGCGAGCCGGTCCACCGCCTCCTTCGCCTCCCGCAGCCCCTCGCCGGTGGCCTCCCGGTACGCCTTGACGGCCGCGATCTTCTCTCCCCGCTCCAGGTGCGCCACCACCTGCGGCAGCGCCGGCTCGGGCAGGGCGAGGCCGAGATTCCCGAGCACCAGGTCGAGTTTGGCCTCGACCCGGCGGAGCCGGGCGGTGGTTTCCCGCTGGCGCCGGGCAGCCGACGACATCTCGGTCAGCGCCAGCACGAGCAGGGGGAGCGCGACGACAGGAACCAACCAGGAATCCATGGCACGGTATTCAAGCAGAGGACGTCGGCGGTGTCTCCGGTCGGCTGCGCCGGCTCTCGGCGAGGTTGGCCAGCGCGGTGACCGTGTGCGGGTGCTCCTCGCCCAGGGCGTGCCGCAGCCCCTCGGCCGCCTCCTCGTGCAGTTGCCGGGCCAGCGCGAGGTCACCGCGGGCGCCGGCGAACACGCCCAGGTTGTCGATCGCGATCAGCGTGTCGGGATCACCCGCGCCGCGTACCTCCCGGGACAGCCGGACCGCCTCGGCGGCCAGCTCGTACGCCGCGTCGACCTCGCCCGACCGGAACAGGCACTGGGCGAGGTTGTCCATCGAGGTGAGCGTCTCGGGATGGGTCGTGCCGCGCAGTCGGCGGGCGGCGGCCAGCTCCCGCTCGTGCAGCTCGCGGGCCCGGGGCAGGTCGCCGGACGCCTGGAGCACCAGGGCCAGGTTGTTGACCGCGTACCAGGTCACCGGGTGGTCGTCGCCGAGCACCCGGCCGGAGAGTTCCACCACGCGTTCGCCCAGCTCGCCCGCCTCCGCCAACTCGCCGAGCCCCCGCCGTACGTCGACCAGGTTGCTCAGCAGCGCGATCGACTGCGGGTTGGCGTCCCCCCACTGCCGCCGGGCCAGCGAGACCGCTTCGGTCAGCGCCTCGGCGGCGGCGGCGAGCTGCCCGCGGGCGACCAGAGCAGCGGCCCGCCGGCCGCGCCGGTGCACCCGAAACATGGTCGTCCAGTCCCGCAATCCCGCCACGGTCACCTCCGGCCTCCGGGGAATCGGCGCGGATCACTCTACGCGCCCCCGGCCAGTACGGCGGGGGCCCGTCCGATGTGGACGGCGCCGCCGCCGGTGCCCGGGTCACGGGGCCGGCGGCGGCGACTCGTCGGAGCCGTTTCAGCGGGTCCGCAGCCCGTACCCGTACGGGAAGAGCGGGCGGTAGTCCCGGCCGCCGACGTTGATCGGCACCTGCGCCTCGCTGCGCGGCCAGCTCACCGAGAGCCTGCCGGTGAACGGGCGACGACCGAAGAGGACGTCGGCCACGCCGGCACCCTCGCTGCCGGGCAGCCAGGAGGCGACCAGCGCGTCCATCTGACCGAGCTGGTCGGTGAGCACCTGCGGCCGGCCCGAGACGACGAGCACCACACAGGTGTCGATCGCGCCGCAGACCTTGTCGACGACCGCCTTGTCGCCGGGCTGGAGGGAGAGCGACTTCGCCTCCTGCTGCGGCGTCGTGCACCAGGTGCACTCCGGCCCGCCGACGTCACCGAAGCCCTCGGTGTACGGCGTCTCGCCGACCACCACGACGGCGACGTCCGAGCCGGCGGTCGGGGCGGAGCCGTCCGCGCTGTACGTGACCTGGGCGCGCGGCGCCACCTCACGGATGCCCTCCAGGATGGTGGTACCCGGGATGATGTCGCCGGAGGCGCCCTGCCAGGTGATGGTCCAGCCGCCGGCCTGGTTGCCGATGTCGTCGGCGTTCCGGCCGGCGACGTAGATCTTGGCGTCCTTACGCAGCGGCAGTGCCCGGTCGCTGTTCTTCAGCAGTACCTGCGACTCGGCGACCGCCCGCCGGGCCAGCGCCCGGTGCTCGCGGCTGCCGACCTCGTCGACGTCGTCGGCGGAGGCGTACGGGCGCTCGAAGAGGCCGATCTCGAACTTGGCCCGCAGGATCCGGCGTACCGCGTCGTCGATCCGGGCCTGGCTGACCCGGCCGGCCCGCACCTCGGCGAGGAGCAGGTCGATGAACTGCTTGGCGTTGTTCGGCACCATGAACATGTCGATGCCGGCGTTGACCGAGGTACGCACCTTGTACGCGGTCAGCCCGGCCACGGTCGGCTCGTCCGGGTCGGGGATCTGGTGGATGCCCTCCCAGTCCGAGATGACGAAGCCCTTGAACCGCTGCGCCCCCTTGAGCACGTCGGTGAGCAGCTCCTTGTGCGCGTGCATCTTGACCGGGTTGCCGACGCCGTCCTCGATCCAGTCCACACTGGAGAACGACGGCATCACGCTGTCCACGTCATGCCGGCGCAGCGCGGTCCAGAACGGCGCGAGGTTGGTCCGGGCGAAGTCGGCCCGGGTGGTGACGGTGACGCCCTGGTCGATGACGTACCGCTGGGAGCCGGACGGCAGGCTCTCGTTGGCGTCGGCGGCGGCCTGGTCGTACTCGGTGTCGCCGTCCCCGGCGTAGTGCTTGATGGTGGCCAGCACCCCGGCGTCGCGCAGCCCGTCGACGTAGCTGCTCATCTCGCCGACCAGCCCCGGTTCCTCGCTGAACGCCTCGTAGGCCCGGCCCCAGCGCTCGTCCCGGGAGACGCAGAGGCAGGGGGCGAAGTTCCACGGTATGCCGGTCGCCTTCACCTCCTCGCCGGTGGCCTTGCCGATCTGCCGGACGAGTTCCGGGTTCCGGGTCGCGCCGAGACCGATGTTGTGCGGGAAGACGGTGGCGCCGTAGACGTTGGAGTGCCCGTGCACCGCGTCGACGCCGTAGATGATCGGGATGCCCAGCCGGGTGCTCAACGCCTGCCGCTGGAAGCTGTTGATCATCGACACCCAGGCTTCCGGGGTGTTCGGGGTGGGGATGGAGCCGCCGCCGGAGAGCAGCGAGCCGAGGCCCCACTGGGCGACCAGCGTCGGGTCGGCGTCCACCGCCAGCCGCTCGGCCTGGGCCATCTGGCCGACCTTCTCCGGCAGGGTCATCCGGCCGAGCAGGTCGTTGACCCGCCGGTCGATCGGCAGCCTCGGATTGCGGTAGTCGGGCTTGCCGCCGTGGCCGCCGGAGCCGGCGACGGAGGCGGGGTCGGTGGACCCGGCGGGCGCCGCTGACGCCGCGCCGGTGGGCGGCAGCGAGACGACGAGCAGGCCGGTGAGCAGGGTTATCAGTGGTGTTCGGGATCGCGAGTGTGGACGCATGTCGAGCCCTCCAGAACGAAGTCGGGGTGCGCGCCAGGCCCGATCCTCCCGGTGACCATAAGACGGCGTCAATATCGGATGGTAAAGGTTCCTTCGTGAGAGCGCTCTATCCCGTGTGCTTCGTCCACCTTCATGGTTATTCGTGCTGCCGTTGCTTTCCTGCCGGTAGTGGTGCAAGTCAGCTTCGCTCGCTTGCGGACGGACCCCGGTGTGCGCCGCCGCGCGACCCGGTGCCCGCACCGCTGGCATCGGATTGCCCCGGCCGGTGGGCCGGCCGGGTAACCCGCTCGGGGGTCCGGGATAGCTCTCCGGAGGGAGGTGCCGGATCGCCGGTACCGGGACCGTGGACCTCCGGAACGCCCGAACGGGCGACGAGCGAGGAGGACGCGATGAGGACGACGGGACATCGAATCGGGGCGGTGGCGGCAGCGGTCGCCATCGTGGTGACCGGGTCGGCGGCGTCGGCCGCACCCGGGCACCCGCCGGCACCGGTGGCTCGGGTGACGGGATCGGCGCAGATCTCGCTGCCGTACTGGCCGGACAGCGACGTCCGCGTGTTCACCTTCGACGCCGTCGGCACGCCGTACAGCCGGGCGCGCCGGAGGGCCTGCCCACCGACGCGTCCGGGACGGTGCGCATCTCGCACCGGGTGGCCGAGGCGGGGATCACGGTCGGGATGGCGGCCCGGGTCGACTGCTTGGTGACCGGACCCGGCGTCGCCACCCTGACAGCCGTCGTGACGCAGGCCGACGAGCCGGTGGCGGACTGGGTCGGCAAGCGCCTCGGCTTCAGCGTCTACGACGCGGACCGGCACGGCACCGACCGGATGGGCTTCTCCTGGTCCGTGGTGAACGGGGAGCAGAACGAGAGCGGCGAGTGGGTCGAGGCGGGGGTCGGCACCTGCATGGGGCCGGGCCCGTTCGCCCCCGTCACCCGGGGCGACTACACCGTCCGGCACCAGGACCTGCTGCCACCGCCGGTTGGGCACTGACCCTTCTCGGGTACCTCCGGTCCGCCGGCTCCGGCGCGCGCGGACCGGAGGCGGCCCGGCGGACCGGCCTGCCCCGTCCGTGCACCCAATTCGACAGTCTCCGATCCGGGGAAGACCGGCCGCCGACGGCGCCGACGGCACGTCGGCGGGATCGAGCGGCGCATCCGGGGGCGCGATCCGGATCCGGCGTACGGAGGTGTTCGTCGCAGGGAGTGGATCGACGGTTGACAGCGCGTCGGTGCTCTATCAAGATCTACTTTGTGCGAAGCGCCTTTCTGACCAAGCGGGGTCACATCGACCTCCTGCGCGTCGCCAGCGCCGCCTGTCGACCGTCCCTCTGACGCCGGGCTCCAATTCCGTTCCGCCCTGCCGGCGGCGTTTCCCGATCCGTAGGTCTCCGGCCCTGCGGCGGCGTCCGCCCGCACGGCAATTCCCCCTCTCCTGATCGGAGTACTGTCCTTCATGCTCAGACGTCCCTATCCCCGGCTCGCCGCCGCGCTGGTCGCCGCCGCGCTGCTCGGCACGG
Source organism: Plantactinospora sp. DSM 117369 (assembly GCF_053764795.1). Classification (NCBI taxonomy): domain Bacteria; kingdom Bacillati; phylum Actinomycetota; class Actinomycetes; order Micromonosporales; family Micromonosporaceae; genus Plantactinospora; species Plantactinospora sp. DSM 117369. The sequence goes on from NZ_CM132446.1 coordinate 2,340,866, forward strand.
CGGTCTGGACCGGACCGGCGTACGGGTCCGCGCTGCCGGCCGTACCGGCGCTTCCCGTCGACCTCTCCGACGTCCGGGGCTACCCCCGGCAGAACGTGCTGCCGGTCTGGCCGGACAACCCGAACGACGCCTCGATCCCGATCGGCGTCACGCCGTACGACGAGATCGCGCCCAAGCTGAACGCGTTGCAGAAGGCCAGCGACCGGGTCTCCGCCCGGGTAGCCGGAAAGTCCTCCGGGGGCCACGACCTCTACGCGGTCACGGTCACCGCGCCGGAGAGCCGTGCCGAGGCGCGCCAGCAGGAGCAGTGGAAGCGCCTGATCGAGGAGGAGCCGGTCCGGGCCCGCAGCGACCGCCGGCTGCTCCGCGACTACAAGACCCCGCTCTTCGTCAACGCCAACATCCACGGCAACGAGTGGGAGGGCACCGACGCCGCGCTGCGGGTCATCGAGGAGTACGCCACCAGTACCGACCCGGCGATCGTCACGCTGCTCAAGCGGAACCGGCTGGTCTTCAACGTCACCTCGAACCCGGACGGCCGGATCGCCGGCACCCGGCAGAACGCGGCCGGCTACGACCTCAACCGCGACCTGACCATCGTGTCGCAGCCGGAGACCAACCTGATCCGCGAGCTGATCATCGACACCAAGCCGATCATCACCCTCGACCTGCACGGCTACGTCAACCCGACGCTGCTGCACCCGAGCACCCCACCGCACAACGTCAACAACGAGTACGACCTCTACATCAAGCACGGGCTGCCGAACGCGCTGGCGATCGAGGAGGGGCTGCGTGCCCTCGGCTACCCGGAGACCCAGCGGGCCCGGATCCCGTTCCGGGACGACGAGCCGGGCGTCTGGGACGACTTCCCGCCGATCTACGTACCGTCGTTCGCGATGTTGCAGAGCAGCATCCCGTACACCATCGAGGCGCCGCTGAACCCGCGCGGCAACCTCAGCCCGGAGGAGAAGGTACGCCGCTCCGGCATCAACACCGACGTGCACGAGGTGGCGATCAAGACCTCGTTGCGGTACATCCAGGAGCACCGCGACCAGGTGATCTTCGACCAGGCCGAGGTCTACCGGCGCGGCTGGGCCGGTGAGCCGCTGCGCGACATCCCGGACGGCTATGTGCCGGGCTGGGGCCCGGAGGACAACTACCACACCACCTTTCCCCGGGCGTACGTGATCCCGACCGGCCCCGGCCAGCACTCCGAGACCGCCGCGGCCCGCCTGGTCGACCTGCTGGTCGGCAGCGGCGGCCGGGTCTGGAAGGCGAAGAAGGACTTCCGGGCGGACGGGAAGTCGTACCGGGCCGGCTCGTACGTGATCGACCTGCACCAGCCCAAGCGCGGCCTGGTCAACTCCCTGCTCGAACCCGGCATCGACCTGACCGGGCGGGTGGACGACCTCTACGCCGGCCCGGCCGCCTGGAGCCAGGGGCTGACCTGGGGTGCCACCGTCGACACCCTGTGGAACCGCCTCCCCGACGTACGCCTGGAGCGCACCTACGACGGCACGGCCGACGGCGACCTGCCCGCCGGCAACGTCGACCTGCGGCTGGACATCCAGGACGGCGCCGACCTGCTCGCGGTCAACTCCCTGCTGGGCAAGGGCGTCAAGGTCCACCGGCTGGCCGACGGCTCGGTGGTCGTCCCCGGTACCCCGGTCAACCGCTGGCTGGCCTGGACCGAGGCCCGCGAGCACGACGTGACCTTCACCCGTGCCCCGGCCCGCTGGCGCGGCACCCTGCTGGACGAGGTGGTCGTCGGCTACCTGGGCACGGTCGAGGACCGGGACACCCTGCTCGACACCGGCTTCGAGGCTCGCACGCTCACCGCGACCACCCTGGCCACCACCCTCACTGCCGACGTCGACGTCCTGCTGGTGGCGAGCAACGTCAACCTGGCGAACCTGACCCCGGAGAACCGCGCCGCGCTGGACGCGTTCCTGGCCCGCGGCGGCGGGGTGGTCGGGCTCGGCACCGCCGGGGCGGGCTTCGGCAACGCCGCCGGACTGCTCAGCGTCACCGCCACTGCCGGCGCCAGCCTGGCCAGCGGGGTGGCGAACATCGTCAACCGGGGCGGCCCGGTGACCGCCGGTGCTATCCCGCACGCGTTCATCAACGAGCCGGTCTGGTTCACCGACCTCGGCGCTGGAGTCACGGTCGAGCAGTCGTACGCCGCCGACCCGCTGCTCGCCGGCTGGTGGGCGGCGAACGAGGCCGGCACCACCGGCCAGGCCGCGGCGGCCGGGCAGGCCAGCATCGTGCGTACGGTCAGCCCGGGCGGCAACGGTGTGGTGCTGTTCGGCACGGACCCGACGTTCCGGCTGCACCCCAAGGGCCTGCACTCGCAGTTGGGCCGGGCCCTGCTCTGGGCGGCACAGCGCTGACCCGATCCGGATGACCGGGTGAGACCGGGGCCCGGTGTCACGCACCCGGGCCCCGGGCGCGTCCGGCGACCGGTACGGGCCGGTCCCGTTCGGCGCCGGCGGGTCTGCCCCGCAGCTTCGCAGACCCGCCGGTCCCGACCGGCACCGGCGTGGACCTGTCCGGGGGCCTTCGTCGCCGTACTCTCGGCAAGTGAAGCGGACCGGGGCACCACCGGGTCGGTAGCCGCGCCGCGATGGCACAAAATCGGGAAGGATGGACGCCTCCGTGAGGTCCAGACTGCGCCGGCTCTACATCCACGACCGGCAGTTCACCTGGATGGCCCGGATCGACCACGTCCGGACCGGGCAGGGAGTGCGCCGGTGCGTCCGGGTACGCGTCTGGGGTGCCGGCAAGAACAGCCGCGCCCTCCAGGTGGACCTGCTCTCCACGGCGCCGCGCTCGGCGTGGGGCGATCCGGCGGTCACCGACGGCGCGTATCCGGAGCCGAAGCACGTCCGGGCGGTGATCGAGCACGCCCTCCGGCACGGCTGGCAGCCGGACGAGATCGGCGGCACCTTCGTGCTGACCGGCTCCGGGCACGCCGAGGCGCTGTCGCTGCCCGGGTTCGTCGTCACCGACCTGCTGCTGCTCGCCGAGCGCCCCGCACCCGGCGGGTAGGACAACGCCGCCGGTAGACCTCCGACAGCCGGGACCCGGCGCCGGTAGGCCCAGGATCGGCTATTCGGCGCAGGAGTCCTGGAACAGTGCATCGGCCGCATTCGGCCGATCGCAGCGCTGCTCATCGGCGGAGCAGGGCCGTCCTTGCCTCGGCACGTGCCGCCCGGCCGTCGCTGCCGCGACTCAGCTGAGGTGTAGGCGGCGGGGTGGTCGATGTGGCAGGTCGCGGGCGTTGGTGGTGCGCAGCCCGTCGAGGGCCAGTTCGAGGTAGCGGCGCCATGCCTGCGGCTGCGCGGGCAGCAGGGGCGCCGCTGTCTGGTGAATGCCGCCGAGTAGCAGCACGATGTCCGTTCCCGTGATGTCGCCGCGGACGGCGCCCTCTTCGCGCGCCCGAGCCGTGAGTGCCTCGGCGGCGTCACAGAGCCGGTCGATCGCGTCCCGCACCTCGGAATGTTGCAGCGACGGGCGTCCGATCACCTCGCAGAACGCGCGGTCCGCGGCGAGCACCTCGACGCCGTCGGTCATGAACTCCCGCAGCGCCGCTGCCGCGTCGGCGGCGCCGAGAAGGCGCTCTGCCGTGCGGACGAGCTGGTCGAGCATCTGGAGCATGATCGCCGCGAGCAGGTCTTCCTTCGAAGCGAAGTGCCGGAACACGGTGCCCTTGGCGAGACCGGCGCGTTGGGCGATCTCGCCGATCGGCACCTCCACCCCGTGCTCGGCGAACGCCGCGGTTGCGGCATCGAGCAGCAGGCGCCGATTGCGCACCATGTCCGCCCTCTGGCCCGAATTGGCTGTCGTCGCGCTCATCCGCGCCTCCTTCCGGGGCAAGCCTACCGGCGAAAATGACCAGGCGATCAGATTAGCTGCTAGGCTAACGTGACCGGGCGGTCATATTCCGCTCGCCCGTCCCCGGGTCGCCGACCGCCGTCCGGAGGTGGCTGCCGGTGTGTACGTGAAACCACCAACTTCAGGAGAAAAAACGTGAGCAACACCTTGGAAGGCACAGTGGCCCTCGTCACCGGGGCGTCCTCGGGCATCGGCCAGGCCACCGCACTCGCCCTGTCGAAGGCGGGCGCCCGAGTTGCAGTCGGGGCTCGGCGGGCCGACCGGCTGCACTCGCTGACGCAGGACGCTCCGGGCGAGATGATTGCCCTTGAGCTGGACGTCACCGACCGCCAGTCGGTGCAGGACGCGGTCGCGGCCACCGTCGAGCGTTTCGGAGCCCTCGACGTCCTGGTGAACAACGCGGGCGTCATGCTCAGCGGCCCGATCCTGGGCGCGGACACCACGGAGTGGACCCGCATGGTCGAGACCAACCTACTCGGGTCGATGTACGCGGTTCATGCCTCCCTGCCGCACCTGCTCCTGCGCAGGGGTGCCGTGGTGCAGATCTCGTCGACCTCGGGGCGTACGGCATCGGCGGCCAGCGGCGTGTATGCGGCAACCAAGTTCGGCATCACGGCTTTCTCCGAGGCGTTGCGGCAGGAGGTCACCGCGCAGGGCGTGCGGGTCATCGTCGTCGAACCCGGATTCGTCGCTACCGAGCTGGCCAGCCACATCACCGACCCGGCGATCCAGGCCGCGGCGAAGGCAATGGCCGAATCCATGCGGACTCTCCAGCCCGAGGACATCGCCAGCGCTGTGCTGTACGCCCTCACCCAGCCCGAGCACGTTGCTGTCAACGAGATCCTGATCCGACCAACTGACCAGACCCGCTGAATCCGGTGTCCGGCCAACCGGTCGACGCCCCGACGGTATTCCCCGGGCCCCGTCGGGTGGATCGATGGCGTTCCTCGGCTGGTCAGGCCGGTACGCTCCACTTCTGGTTGGCGGCGCCGGTGCAGCTCCAGAGCTGGGTCGGCGTACCGTTCGCCGGGTTGTTGTCCAGCACGTCCAGGCACTTGCTGGCGCTGGCGCTGGTCAGGTCCCGGCCGGCGGTGGCGGTCCAGCGCTGGTTCGCCGCGCCGGTGCAGGACCAGATCTGCGCCCGGGCACCGTTCGCGGTCGAGTTGTCCCGGACGTCGAGGCACTTGCCGAGCGCCCGTACCGTGCCGTCAGCGCCCAGCGTCCACTGCTGGGCCGCGCTGCCGTTGCAGTCGTAGAGCTGCACGGCGGTGCCGTCCGCGCTGTTCGCGCCGGCCACGTCCAGGCACTTGCCGGCGAGCCCGACGATCTGGCCGGTACGGCCGCCGCCACCGTCGCCGGACTGGGTGCCGGACCAGGTGAAGGTCGCGGTGGTCCGGGCCGGCAGGGTGTAGGTGAAGGACTGTCCACCCCAGACCACCCGGAGCGACTGGCTGCCGGTGCCGCCGTTGTGCGCGATCAGCGCCTTGGAGCCGTCCGGGTTGCGCCAGGCGACGTTCGGCACGGCGCCGTTCGCGGTCGAGTCGATCCGGTACGCCCCCGGCTTGACGAACTTGGTCAGGTGCCCGGTGGTGTAGTACTCGATGGTGTTGTCCACCTGGCCGGCGCGCGGGCCGCCCTCCTGCACGGTGACCAGCCCGGTGCAGACGTCACAGCCGCCGTTGTGCGGGCCCATGCTCTGGTTCAGGGCGAGGCTCCACTTGACCACGCTGCCGCTCCAGTTCCGGGTGTAGTTGACGATGTCGGCCAGGTCCTCGTTGTGCTGGTTGCCGATCCAGGTGCCGCCGGAGTGCTCGGTGCTGAACTGGCGTACCGCCGGATACTGGGCGTGCACCTGGGAGCCGACGCTCGGGCTGCCGGCGTAGCCGTGCCAGGCGATGCCGGCGAAGAGCGGGTCGTTGCGCAGCGCGGCGTCGGAGACGATCCCGCTGCCGATCTGGCCCCAGTCGCCGTAGTTCCAGTCGTGGATCATCACCTTGGTGGTGATGCCGGCGGCCCGGAAGGCCGGCAGCAGGTGGTTCTTGGTGAATTCCAGCAGGCCGGAGGAGTTCCAACTCATCCCCGGGTAGTTCATCGCGGGCGGGTTGGCCGCCTGGCAGCAGTTCGGCTCGTTCTGCACCGAGACGTAGTCCACGCCGATCCCGGCGGCCTGGTACGACTGGACGTACTTCACGAAGTACTGGGCGTAGAGCGGGTAGTACTCCCACTTCAGCCAGCCCATCTGGTCCATCCGGCCGTTGTCCTTCATCCAGCCCGGCGCGCTCCACGGCACCCCCTTGACCCGCAGCGCCGGGTTGAGCTGTTTCGCCTGGGCGGTCAGCAGCCGGACGTTGGTGTCGTAGCCGTTGGCGCCGAAGTCGGACAGGTCGCAGCAGGTGTCGTCCAGCGACACGTGGCCGGGCCGGGAGAGGTCGGAGGCGCCGATCGGGTTGCGGACGAAGGAGAGCCCGATCCCGTCGGTGGGGTGGAACAGCCGGCGCATCACCGCGTCCCGGGTCGCCGCGCTGATCGGCCCGCCCCGGAACAGGTAGGCGGTGGTGTCGGTGATCGAGGCGCCGCCACCTTCGAACTGCTGGTAGCGGGTGTTCTCGTCGACGGTGACGGTGTGCGTGGCGCCGGGACTGGTGGCGGCGAAGGCGATCGGCGTCTGCGGTTGCAGGCCACGGGTGACGGTCCGGCCGCCGGAGTCGGAGGTGGTGGTCAGCCAGATGTTCACCGGCTCGTTGGCCGCGTACGCCGGGGCCGGTCCGGCGACCGCGCCGACGGCGGCGACGCAGAGTGCCAGCAGCGCGGCGGCGGTACGGCGGGGCGGGGGTGTGCGGCGGCTGGTGGCCGCCGTACCTGCGGAGGACATGCGGGGGTCTCCCCTCCGTGGGCGGGTATCCAGGGGTCAGCGGCCGGCCGGCACTGAATAGGTAACACTCTTTAATAAAGAGTGTCAATGCGAGTTAATAAAGAGTGTCAATGCGAGGCGCGGCCGGCGGGAGCGGATCCCGGCGGAAGGGTGTGCGTGGCTCAGCGGCTGGTGGCGGTCTCGCCGTGCTCGACGCAGACCGCCGACCAGCCGGAGGGGAGCACCTGCACCTTCATCCGGCGGCGGCAGGAGGCGCAGTAGCGCGGCGGCTCCAGCGCGCGGGCGGCCCGGCAGGCGTCGTGGTCGCCGGTGGCGGCGGCCTCGCCGCACCGGTCGCACCAGTTGGCCGTCTCCGTCGACATCGTCACAGCGTCGCCGACAGCGCCTTGACCGGCATCTTCAGCTCGTCCAGCAGCGCCAGGTCCTCGCCGGCCGGGCGGCCAAGCGTGGTCAGGTAGTTGCCGACGATCACCGCGTTGATCCCGCCGAGCAGGCCGTCCCGGGTGCCGAGGTCGCCGAGGGTGATCTCGCGACCGCCCGCGTACCGGAGGATGGTCCGCGGCATCGCCAGCCGGAACGCCGCGATGGCCCGCAGCGCGTCCCGCGGCGCGACCACCGGCTGATCGCCCAGCGGGGTGCCCGGGCGGGGGTTGAGGAAGTTCAGCGGCACCTCGTGCGGGTCCAGCTCGGCGAGCTGCGCCGCGAACTCGGCACGCTGCTCGACGGTCTCGCCCAGCCCCAGGATGCCGCCGCAGCAGACCTCCATGCCGGAGGCCCGGACCATCCGCAGCGTCTCCCAGCGCTCCTCCCAGGAGTGCGTGCTCACCACGTTGGGGAAGAAGGACCGGCAGGTCTCCAGGTTGTGGTTGTAGCGGTGCACGCCCATCTCGACGAGTTCGTCGACCTGGGCCTGGGTCAGCATCCCGAGCGAGGCGGCGACCTGGATGTCCACCTCGGCCCGGATCGCGGCGACGCCCTCGCGCATCTGCGTCATCAGCCGCTCGTCCGGGCCACGGACGGCGGCGACGATGCAGAACTCGGTGGCCCCGGTGGCGGCGGTCTGCTTCGCCGCCTCGACCAGGGACGGGATGTCCAGCCAGACCGACCGGACGGGCGAGGCGAACAGCCCGGACTGCGAGCAGAAGTGGCAGTCCTCCGGGCAGCCGCCGGTCTTCAGCGAGACGATCCCCTCGACCTCGACCTCCGGGCCGCACCAGCGCATCCGTACCTCGTGCGCGAGCTGGAGCGCGGCCGAGAGGTGCTCGTCGGGCAGCCGCAGCACGGCGAGCACACCCGCCTCGTCGAGGCCGACACCACCGTCGAGCACCTGGGTACGCGCCCGGTCGAGGATTTCTGGCATGGGTCGTACCCTACAAGCGGGCCGTCCGTCGATGTGGTCCCACCCGGCCGACCTGCCCGGACGCCCCGCCGCCGGCGCACCGGTGGTGGATCGGCCGGCCCGGCGGGCCGCCGCAGACCGCGACGGATGGTATTTTCGCCGGTCGGGGCCGCCGCGCCGGGCGGCGCCGCGGGCCCGCCGAGCCCGGGCCCGGTGCGAGCCGCCCCGGGCGGGCCGGAGCCGCACAACATGCGGCGATCGGGTTTCCGACAGCGCCCGGGGGCGGACGCGGACCAGTGTGGGGGTGGCGGTGCCGAGCTGGCTGGAGACTCTGGACCGGCGGGCGCGGCTGCGCGCCAAGGCCGGGCTCACCCGGCGGCTGCGGCCGAGGAGCGCCGCCGAGGACGTGGTCGACCTCGCCGGCAACGACTACCTCGGACTGTCCCGGCATCCGGCGGTGGTCGCCGCCGCGGCCGAGGCGCTCACCGGCTACGGCCTGGGCGCCACCGGTTCCCGACTGGTACGCGGCTCCACCGAGGCCCACCAGACGCTCGAATCCTGCCTCGCCGACTGGCTCGGCACCGGCCGGGCCCTGGTCTACTCCTCCGGCTACCTCGCCAACCTCGGTGCGGTCCGCGCCCTGGTCCAGCCCCGCACCCTGCTGGTCTCCGACGCGCACAACCACGCCTCGCTGATCGACGGCTGCCGGCTCTCCGGCGCGGAGACCCGGGTCACCCCGCACCTGGACGTCGACGCCGTCGAGGCGGCCCTGGCCGGGGCACCGGGCCGGCCGGCGGTGGTGGTCACCGAGTCGGTCTTCTCGGTCGACGGCGACCTTGCGCCCCTCGCCGAGCTGCACGCGGTGGCCCGCCGGTACGGCGCGCTGCTGCTGGTCGACGACGCGCACGCGCTCGGCGTACTCGGACCGGCCGGGGCGGGCGCGGTGGCCGGCGCCGGACTCGCCGGCGAGCCGGACGTGGTGGTGACGGCGACCCTCGCCAAGTCGCTCGGCGGAGCCGGCGGGGTGGTGGCCGGGCCGGCCGAGCTGGTCCGGCATCTGATCGACACGGGCCGCACCTTCATCTACGACACCGCGCCGCCGCCGGCGGTGGTCGCCGGGGTGCTCGCCGCGGCCGGGCTGGCCCGGGCCGGTGACGCGCTCCGGGCCGAGCTGGCCGACCGGGCCGCCACGGTTACCCGCCGGCTCGGTGCGGCCGGGCTGGCGGTCTCCGCCCCGGCCGCCGCGGTGGTCTCGGTGACCGCGCCCGGCCCGGAGACCGCGGTGGCCTGGGCGGCCGACTGCCGGGACCGGGGCGTCGCGGTCGGCTGCTTCCGGCCGCCGTCGACCCCGGACACCCGCTCCCGGCTGCGGCTGACCATCAACGTCGGGATCGATCGCGCCGACTTCGACCGGGCGCTCGAGGTGATCGTGGAGTGTGCCCCGTGACCGCGACCGGAGGTGGCTGGTGAGCGGCGTGGCGTGGCGGGGGCCGATCCTGGTCACCGGCACCGACACCGACGTGGGCAAGACGGTGGTCACCGCGGCCATCACCGCCGCGGCCCAGGCCGCCGGCCTGCGGGTCGCGGTCATCAAGCCCGGGCAGACCGGTACGGCGACCGGGGCGGAATCCGACGTCGACACGGTGAACCGGCTGGCCGCGCCGATGACCGCACGCACCCTGGTCAGCTATCCCGACCCGCTGGCACCGCTCGCGGCGGCCCGGGTCGCCCAGGCCGAGCCGCTGGAGCTGTACGCGGTCGCCGACGAGATCAGGGCCGACGCGGACAAGCACGACCTGGTGCTGGTCGAGGGGGCGGGCGGGCTGCTGGTCCCGATGGGGTTGCGCCCGTCCGGCGAGGCGTGGACGCTCGCCGACCTGGCGGTGTCGATCGGCGCCCCGGCGGTGGTGGTCACCCGGGCCGGGCTCGGCACGCTGAACCACACCGCGCTCACCCTGGAGGCGCTGGACCGGCGCGCGGTGCCCTGCGGCGTGGTGCTCGGCGCCTGGCCGGCCGAACCCGAGCTGGTGCACTGGGCCAACCTGCGGGAACTGGTCCCCAACATGGTCGGCGCGCTGCCGGACGGGGCCGGCACGCTCGAACCGGGGGTGTTCCGCCGTTCCGCGCCGGGCTGGCTCACCCCGGCCCTGTACGGCGTACTCGACGACTGGCGGGCCTGGGCCGAAGAGGTCAGCTGACCGGGCCGCGGGTGCGCCGCCGTCGATCCGGGCGATTCCTGACTTTCGGCAGTAACCGGCCGGTGGCGCGGCTTGTAGCCTGGCCGGGTGATGGCCGGGCTCCGCGACGTACGGTGGTGGCGCCGGCGCCGGCCGGCCGGCAGCCGGGCCGCGCCGGTCGGGCTGCCGCGCCCCGGCGGGGCGGTGCCGCCACGACGGCGCGACCGCCTCCTCGACCTGGCGCTCTGGGTCGTGATCTCGGCGCCGATCGCGATAGCGCTGCTCACCCCGCCGTACTCGTCCTGGTTTCCCGGCCGGCTGGCCGGTTCCCTGTTGGTGACCGGGCTGGCGGTGCTGGCCAGCCGGCGGGCGCCGCTGCTCGGGCTGCTGCTGGTGGTGCTGCCGACCGCCGGGGACGGCAACTTCATGTTCGGGATCCCGGTGCTGAGCTATCTCGTCGGGTTGCGCGAGCGCCGCTCCGGCCCGGCCGCGCTGGTCTTCGCCGGGATCGGGCTCGGCGGCACGGTCCTCAACCTCGGCGTGCTCGGCACCGATGCCGAGGTCTGGTTCCTGCTCGCCAGCACGCTGCTGGTCGGCGGGGTCTTCCCGTGGCTGGTCGGCCGCTACCACCGGCAGCACCGGGCCCTGGTGCTGGCCGGCTGGGAGCAGGCCGACCTGCTGGAGCGGGAGCAGCGCGGCGCCGCCGAGCGGATCCGGATGCGGGAGCGGGCCCGGATCGCCCAGGACATGCACGACTCGCTCGGCCACGACCTGAGCCTGATCGCGCTGCGCGCGGGCGCCCTGGAGGTGGCGGCGGACCTGGACGAGCATCACCGGCGGGCCGCCGGTGAGCTGCGGGCCAGCGTGGCGCTGGCCACCGACCGGCTCCGCCAGGTCATCGGGGTGCTGCGGGAGGACGCCGAGCCGGCGCCGACCCGGCCGCCGGGGGAGCGGGTCGACGACCTCGTCGCGCGGGCCCGGGCCGCCGGGATGGCGGTACGGCTGCTGGTCGAGGGGGACTCCCCGGGTGCCGCCGTGCCGCCGATGGTGGAGCGGGCGGTCTGCTCGGTGGTGCAGGAGGCGCTGACCAACGCGACCCGGCACGCGCCCGGGGCCGCCGTGACGGTGGCGGTGCGCCGCGACGCCGACCGGATCTCGGTGCGGGTCGGCAACGAGCGGCCACCGGCCGGACCGCTGCCCGGGGTCCGGGGCGCCGGGTCCGGCCTGGTCGGGCTCTCCGAGCGGGTACGCCTGGCCGGCGGCACCCTGCGGGCCGGTCCGGACGGCGGCGGCTTCGAGGTGTACGCGGACCTGCCGGCCGCACCCCGAGTGGAGACCGGACACACCGAACCGGCCGAGCCGGGGTACCCGGTGCCGGACGTCGCCGCACCACCGGTCGGGGCGGCCACCGCGCACCGGCTGCGTTCGGCCCGGCAGCGGGTCCGGCGCAGCCTGCTCGCCGTGGTCACCGTGCCGGCCGCGATCGGCGCCCTGCTGGTCGTCGCCTACTACCCGATCGCCACCTTCGGCGCGGTGCTGGACTCCGACCGCTACGCGCAGCTCCGGATGGGGCAGGACCGGGCCGAGCTGCGCGACCTGCTGCCGGACCGGCAGGTCGTCGCGCCGTCCGGGGCCGCCGACCGGCCGGTGCCCAGCGGTGCCACCTGCGAGTTCTACTCCGACGGCGCCTTCCCGTTCGGGCAGGCGGTCTACCAGGTCTGCTTCCTGGACGGGCGGCTGGTGGTCAAGGACCGTCTCGGCGGTTGACCCGGCAACCCGTTCGTCCCGCCGACGCCGTGCCCACCCGCCCCGCCGGCCGCTACCCGAGTTGAGGAGTACGTGTGATCCCCGTCCTGCTGGCCGACGACGAGGCGATGATCAGAGCCGGTGTCCGGGCGATCCTCGCCGCCGACCCGGAGATCGAGGTGGTGGCCGAGGCCGCCGACGGGCGCGACGCGGTCGAGCTGGTCCGGGCGCACCGGCCCCGGGTCGCGCTGCTGGACATCCGGATGCCCCGGCTCGACGGGCTGGCCGCCGGAGCGGAGATCCGCCGGCTGGTACCGGAGACCGCGGTGGTCATCCTGACCACGTTCGGCGAGGACGACTACATCGCCCGGGCGCTCGGCGAGGGGATGAGCGGATTCCTGCTCAAGTCCGGCGACCCTCGGGAGCTGATCGCCGGGGTGCGGGCGGTGGCGGACGGTGCGGCGTACCTGTCGCCGGAGGTGGCACGGCGGGTGATCGAGCTCGGCGGCGGACTGCTGGCCCGGGCACCGGCCGCCCGGGAGCGGATCGAGGGGCTGACCGAGCGGGAACGGGAGGTGCTGGCGCTGGTCGGTGCCGGGCTCTCCAACGCCGAGATCGGCCAGCGGCTCTTCCTGGTCGAGGGGACGGTGAAGAGCTATCTGAGCAGCATCTTCACCCGGCTCGGGGTACGCAACCGGGTGCAGGCGGCGATCATCGCGTACGAGGCGGGCCTGACGGCCTGAGCCCGTACGGGCGGGGCCCTCCCCGGCCGGGAAGCGCCCCGCCCCAGGATCAGGCGTCCCGGCGGCGCAGTACGGCGAGCCCGGCCAGCAGGGCCGCGACCACCCAGCCGGCGACGATCAACAGGCCGGCCGCCGCCGGGTAGGGATCGCTCTCGCCGCGCAGGAAGTGCAGGCCAGCGCTGCCGGGCAGCGCGTCGGCGATCGCGTTGAGCGGTCCGAGGTCGGGCAGCCGCAGTGTGGTCGGCACGATCGCCAGCAGCAGGAAGACCGTGACCAGGGTGCCGACCGCGCTGCGCAGTGCGGCGCCGAGACCGAGGGTGAACAGCCCGATCAGCGCCAGGTACCCGGCCAGCCCGAGCGCGTACCCGATGGTCTCGCCCAGCTCGAACCGGCCCCACTCGCCGAGCACCGGAGCGGCGACGGCGGCACCGAGCCCGCCGAGCAGGAGGCCGGTGCCGAAGGTGACCCCGGCGACCACGGTGCTCTTGGCCAGCAGCAGCCGGGCCCGGGACGGGATCCACTGCAGGGTGGTCCGGATCGTCCCGCTGCTGTACTCGCTGGTGATGACGAGCAGGGCGAGTGCGATCACCGCGAACTGGGTCAGCTCGACGGCGTCGATCGCGATCCGCCCGGCCGCCAGCACGCCCCGGTCGTTGGCCGGCTCGTCGTCGGTGTTGCCGTTCGCGACGTAGATCGCGAGTTGCCCGGCGGTGGCGGCCATCAGCAGCACGCTGGAGAGCAGGCACCACCAGACCGAGCGCACCGACCAGAGTTTCGTCCACTCGCTGGCGATCGCGCCCGGAAGTCCACCGCCGGACGGCGGGCGGCCGGCGGCCCGCCGGGCAGTGTGTGGGAGGGCGCGGTTCGGCTGCGGGAGGGTGCTGCTCATCGTGCCTCTTTCCGATCGGATCCCCGGGACCGGCCGCCGGAGTCGTGGGAGCCGCCGACCCGGGCGTCGGAGCCGTGTGAGCCGCCGACCCGGGCGTCGGGGGTGGTGGCCGGCGGCGGGGCGGCGAACTCCAGGTCCCCGCCGGTGAGTTCGAGATAGGCCTGTTCGAGGGAGGCCTCCCGGGCGTTCAGCCCGTGCAGCCGTACCCCGAGATCGTGGGCCAGGTCGCCGACCTGGGCGACCGTGCTCCCGGTGACCAGCAGTTCGTCGTCACCGATCCGTTCGACGGTGGCGTGCCGGCCGACCAGCCCGTCCCGGAGCCGGGTCAGTGCGGCCGGTTCGGGGCTGACCACCCGGACGGCGGCCAGCGAACTGCCGGCGATCACCTCGGCGATGGGTGCGTCGGCGAGCAGCCGGCCGCGGCCGATCACCACGAGCTGGTCGGCGGTGAGCTGCACCTCGCTCATCAGATGGCTGGAGACGAAGACCGTACGTCCCTGCGCGGCGAGCGACCGCATCAGCTCGCGGATCCACCGCACCCCGTCGGGGTCCAGCCCGTTCACCGGCTCGTCGAAGATCAGCACGCCCGGGTCGCCGAGCAGCGCGCCGGCGATGCCCAGCCGCTGGCCCATGCCGAGCGAGAGGGTGCCGGCCCGCTTCCCGGCCACCTCGGTCAGCCCCACCGTGCCGAGGACCTCGTCCACCCGGCGTACCGGAATGCCGTTGCTCCGGGCCATCGCGGTCAGGTGGGCCCGGGCGGTCCGGCCGGGATGCACCGCCCGGGCGTCGAGCAGCGCGCCGACCTCCCGGAGCGGATGCCGGAAACTCCGGTACGGCCGGCCCCCGACCAGCGCGGTACCCGAGTCGGGCCGGTCCAGGCCGAGGATCATCCGGATCGTGGTGGACTTCCCGGCGCCGTTCGGCCCGAGGAAGCCGGTGACCCGGCCCGGCGTGATCGACAGCGAGAGCCGGTCGACCGCCGTGGTGGCGCCGAAGCGCTTGGTCAGTTCGGTTAATGTGATCATGGATCCTTCCGGTGTTCGCAGCAGCCCGGCAGCCGGTGTTCGGAGTAGGTCAGCAGCGACGGTAGGAATCCGGACGGCGGTCACACAGCGGACGATCGAGGGTCGGCGGGGCCGACTTTCGTCAGGAATGCCGGCCGGTGTTCCGGGCCGGCATCCCGGTCGGCCGGCGACGTAGGCTGGGTGCCGTCCGGGCAGCCGTCGGTGCTGGAGGTCTTCTGTCATGCAGCAGGTCGAGGCGGATTCCTCGATGCCCGAAGCGGACCGGGCGGCCGGTTCCGTCCGGTGGTACCCCCGGGTGCTCACCCTGGCCGTCGTGATCGTGCTGGTGGACCAGATCACGAAATACCTGGCCGTGGCCGCGCTCTCCGACGGCGGCGTCGTACCGGTCCTCGGCGACCTGCTCAGCCTGCGGCTGCTCTACAACCCGGGCGCGGCGTTCTCGATCGGCACCGGCGTCACCTGGATCTTCACCATCATCGCCGCCGTCGCGGTGGCCGCGATCACCCGGGCCGCCTGGAAGGTCCGCAACCGGGCCTGGGCGCTCGCCCTCGGTCTGGTGCTGGGCGGCGCCACGACCCACCTGCTGGACCGGCTCTTCCGGGATCCCGGGTTCGCCCGGGGGCACGTCGTCGACTTCATCGACTACGCCGGCTTCTTCGTCGGGAACGTCGCCGACATCTGCCTGGTGCTGGGCGGTGCGCTGATCGTCCTGCTATACCTGCGCGGGATCGACATCGACGGCCGGCGCGACCGGGTGTGACCCGGCCGGGCGGAGCCGGGCCAGGCCGAGCACGGTGCCCAGCCCGGCACCGGCCATCAGCAGCATCGCCCAGGCGATCGCCGCCGGCCCGAACGCGCCGACCGCCAGCCCGATCGCCGGGGGCAGGGCGATGCCGCCGGCCATCGACACCGCGACGACGGTCGGGGTCAGCCCGGGGCGGTGCTCGGCCAGCCAGGCCAGCCCGGTGGGGAAGAGGGGACCGACCGCGGCCCCGAGCAGTCCGTACCCGACCGGTGCGATCGGGTCGGCCAGGGTGGCCGCCGCGGCCAGCACGGTCAGTCCGGTGCAGCCGAAGACGATGGCCCGGGCCGAGTAGCGGCGGCAGAGCGGCACCACCGCGAAGCGCGAGGCGGTGAAGGCCAGCCAGAACCCGGAGGTCGCGGTCGCCGCCGCTGCCGCTGGCCAGCCCGTCGCGATCAGGTGGGTGGTCTCCCAGCCGGCCGCGCCGGTCTCCAGCCCGACGTGCAGTACGAAGAAGAGCAGGAACCCCAGCGACAGTGCGGTGCCGACCGGGAACGCCCGCCGCGGTGGGCGGCTCTGGGCGGTGGAGGTGGCGGTGCCCGCCGTACTGGCCCGGTGGCGGGGCCCGGCGGCGGGCCGGGCCGGGCCGGACAGGGTACGCAGGGCCGGCAGGGCGAGGAGGGCCAGCAGGGCGCAGCCGGCGAACGACCAGCCGTACCCGGGCAGCAGCCCGACGGCGATCGGTCCGGCGACCGCGCCCGCACCGAAGCAGCCGTGCAGCAGGTTGAGCATGCCGTGGCCACCCTCGGCGTACACCTCGGTGAAGACCTGGTTGACGCCGCCGTCCAGGCCGCCGAAACCGACGCCCGCGACGAAGGCGGCGAGCAGCGCGTACGGCCAGTCCGGGGCGAGCGGGAAGGCGAGGGCGCCCAGCGCGACCCCGACCAGCGACCAGCTCAGGAAGCGTCCGTCCGGTACCCCGAGCCGGCGGGCCAGGGGCATCGCCAGTACCCCGATGATCGCGCCCGCGAAGTGCACGCTGAGCGCGGCGGCCGCCCCGGCGGCGTTGATCCCGTGTGCCTGGCGCAACTGCGGGATGGCCGGACCGTACAGCGCCTGTTGCAGGCCGATCATCGCGAAGGCGGTGACCGCGCCGAGCACCGCCAGCCGGCGCAGCCGGGGTGGCCCGGGGTGCCGGGGCGGCGTGTTCATGCCAGCACCACCGTCAGGCCCGCGTCGCGCAGCGCCGCCACCTGTTCCGGATCGGCGCCGTCGTCGGTGACGAGGACGTCGGCGAGCTGTACCGGCCCGATCCGGGCGAAGGTGGCCCGGCCGAGCTTGGTCGAGTCGGCCACCACCACCCGGCGGCGGGAGGCGCCGATGGCGGCCCGTTTGACCCGTACGTCGTCGAGGTTGAAGTCGGTCAGTCCGGTTCCCGGGTCGGCGCCGCCGACGGAGAGCACGAAGGTGTCGAACCGCAGGTCCTCGAAGATCCGCTCGGCGAGCGGCCCGACGAAGCAGTGTTCCCCGGCCCGGACGTCGCCACCGGCGGCGATCAGCCGGATCCCGGGCTCGTCGGCGAGTTCGGTGCTGGCCGGCACGCTCAGCGCGCACACGGTGAGTTGCCGGCGCCCGCGCAGTGCCCGGGCGGTGGCCAGCGCGGTCGTCCCGGCGTCGACCACCACGGTCTCGTTGGCGCCGATCAGCTCGGCGGCGGCGGCCCCGATCCGGGCCTTGACGTCGGCGTGCTGCCGGACCCGTACCGCGAACGGCGGCTCGTAGCTGCCCGAGACGGTGCTGACCGCACCGCCGTGCACCCGCTGGAGCAGCCCCTCCCGTTCGAGCAGCTCCAGGTCGCGGCGGATGGTCATCTCCGAGACACCGGCCCGGGCGGTCAACTCGGCGACCGTGACCCGGCCCGAGGTCAGCAGCGTGTCGATGATCGCCTGGTGCCGTTCCTGTGCAGACATGTGTTCGAGTAAAACACTAAATCTGTTCGAATACCAAGATCCTTTGTTCGAGTGAGCCGCGTCTCATCCCCCGACCGGCAGCGGCCGGCCTGGTGCAGACCGAATGGAACAGGGCTCAGCGGCGCGCGACGACCAGCGCGTCCGGCATCCGGAACGACAGGTTGTCCGGACACCAGGGCGCCCGGAGCACGGTCACGTCGGCCAGCAGCGGAGCCGTCTCGGCGACCACCACCGCCGCCTCCAGCCGGGAGAGCTGGGCACCGACGCAGCGGTGCGCCCCGGCCCCGAACGCCAGGTGCCGGCGGGAGCCGCGCTGCCCGGGCACGAACGCCTCCGGTGCGGCGACCACCGCCGGATCGCGGCCGGCGCGGGCCAGCCAGAGCACCAGGCTGGTCCCCTCCGGTACGGGGGTGCCGGCCAGCTCGGTGTCCCGGGCGGCGACCCGGCGCCAGGTGACGATCGGCGGCTCCAGCCGCAGCGCCTCCTCGACCACGTCCTCGACGTCCACCGTGCCGGCACGCACTCCGGCGACCACCTCCGGGGTGCCGGTGAGCCGGTGCAGCAGCAGGGTGAGGAACTGCGAGGTGGTCTCCTGACCGGCGACCAGCAGGAAGAACAGGGCCCCGATCACGACGTCCGGCGGATGCCCGGCGGTACGCAGCACGCCGGCCAGCCCGGCGCCGGTGGCGGCGAACTCCCGCAGTACGGCGTGGAACCGGCCCACCACGTCGGCCAGTACCCGCTGTCGGGGCAGGTCGACCGGTGCCCAGAACAGCTCCAGGGCGGCCCGGGTGAACTCCTTGACCACCTCGGCCGGCGCCTCCGGCAGGTCGACCAGCCGGGCCAGTACCAGCAGCGGCAGGTCGGCGGCGAGGTCCGCGTACAGGTCGACGGGCTCACCGGCGTCGAGCGCGGCGTCGAGCCGGCCGACCCGCTCCCGCACGAGGGTGGTCAGCCACGGCCGCTGGGCGGCGACCCGGTGCGGATGCAGCGCCTCGGCCACGATGCCCCGGATCTCCGGATGACTCGGCCCGCCGTTGTTGGCCAGGGTGGGGGGCAGCCGGAAGCCGTGCCGGGCGAGGATCCGGAGCGCGCCGACCGGGATCGGGGTCATCGCGTCCAGGGCGTTGTCCGGGCGGAACGTCTCGGGATCGGCGAGCACCTGGCGGACCAGCGCGTGCCTGGTCACCACCAGGTGTTCGACCCCGACGTGGTCCGGCACCGCGACCACGTCCGGCCACGCCCGCTCGTCCGGCTCCTGCCAACTACGGAACAGCACCCGGTCACGCTAACCAGTACCGGCGCGGTGGCCGGTGCCGCCGGTCGCCGGGGTGACCTTCGTCAGTTCCCAGACCCGGCTGTGCTTGACCCGGACGCTCTCCAGGGCGACCGTGACCGGGATGTCGTAGCCGGCCAGCGGCTGGAACCGCTCCCTGGGCAGGTACGCCCGCTCCGGGTCGCCGACCAGCACCCGGGCGCCGGCCCGGGCCGCCCGGATCAGGAACCGGAGCACCCGGTTCGCCATCGCCTGGCTGTAGAAGACGTCGCCGGCCAGTACCACCTGGGCGCCGCCCGCGTCGCCGTCCAGGATGTCGCCGAGTTCACCGGCCACCGCCACCCCGTTGGCCTCGGCGTTGGCCTCGACGGCGGCCACCGCCATCCGGTCGATGTCGACGGCCCGGACCTGCGCGGCGCCGGCCCGGGCGGCGGCGATCGCCACCAGTCCGGAGCCGGACGCCAGGTCCAGCACCCGTCGCCCGGCGACCGTCTCCGGATGGTCGAGCAGGTAGCGGGCCAGCGCCTGGCCGCCGGCCCAGGCGAAGGCCCAGAACGGTGGCGGCTGCTCGCTGCGGAACTCGCCCTCGGTCAGCTCCCAGAGGCCGATCGGCTCGGCCGCCTGGTGCAGCCGGATCTCCGGTATCGCCGACACCGGGGTCAGGTGGGCGTACCGTCGGACGAACTCAGCCGGGCTCTCGGACACAACCGCCGATTGTGCCGGTCAGCCGGCCGGGCACACCGCCCGCCCCCGGCGTCCCGCCCGTCCAGTCCGGTTCCCGTACCCGGGCGTGTCGCGGTGCAGTGGTAACCGGTTCAGCACTCCGCGTCAAAATCACCCTCTTCATTGCTGAATGGTGCTGATACGCCAGTCTTCCGCGCATCCAGCAATGCCCATAGCGTCCATTGAGTACGCAATCGGCGTGGATGGGTGGTGGTGACGGTGTGGCGGCTCGCGACCCGGCTCGGGTCCACGCTGGTGTGCGCGACGGTGGGCTGGGCGATGCTGCCGGCCGATCCGGCCGGGGCGGCTCCCGGCTTCGACACCGCGTTGACCCGGCTACCGGGGCGGTTCGTCGCCGGTGCCGGTGCCGAGACGGTCACCGCGGTGATCTCCACCACCCTGGACGGCGAGTGCCGCAAGGTCCG
Source organism: Plantactinospora sp. DSM 117369 (assembly GCF_053764795.1). Classification (NCBI taxonomy): domain Bacteria; kingdom Bacillati; phylum Actinomycetota; class Actinomycetes; order Micromonosporales; family Micromonosporaceae; genus Plantactinospora; species Plantactinospora sp. DSM 117369. The sequence continues at coordinate 2,360,690 of NZ_CM132446.1, forward strand.
CTGGTCGCTGGTGCTGCGGGCGGACGGTCTGCGGCTCGACCAGATCGGGGTCGACCGCATCGAGCAGGCCGGCGTGGTCCCGATGGACGTCCGGGGCGAGGGCGGCGGGGCCAGGCTCACCGACCGGGATCTGGACCCCGGCACGCTGTGCCGGGACCGGACGGTCACCGCCCAGTACCGGCTGGCCGTCGACGACGCGGTGACGGACGGCCGGATCGAGTTGACGGTGGAGGCGTTCGACGCCCAGTCCCGGCTGCTCGACCGGCGCAGCGCCACCCGCGAGGTGATCAGCGAGCGGAGCGGAGCGCCGCCGCGGCGCGCGCCGGCACCGAACACACCGGAGCGGGCCCGGCCCACCCCGACCGAGGCGGCGCCGAGCCCGACCGAGCCGGTCGAGCCGGAGCCGACCGAGTCGGTGGAGGGCGACTCACCGGTACTCGCCGAGGGGCCGGAGGGGGCCGCCGGATCGGACGGGGGCGGCTCGGGCGGCGGCGAGGCCAGTGCCACCGCCGGTCGGGGCGGTACCGGGCTGACCGGGATCGGCTTCGCGGTCGGCGCCCTGCTGCTCTTCCTCGGCGCCGGCCTGCTGCTCCGGCTGCGCTTCCGCAACCGGTTGGCGGCGGCGACGCCCGCCCCGGCGCGCCGGGGCCACCAGGCCGCCGCCCGACGCGGCCACCCGGAGGCGGTACGACGGCGCGGCGGTGCCGCCCGGCGCTATCCCGACTGGTGATTCGATCGGATACGCGGAGCGGCCCCGCCCGATCCTGAACCGCGATCGGACGGGGCCGCTCTCGCCGCTTACCTGCCGAACGCCTGGAACTCCGCGATCCGGACCTGGCTGCGGGCCGGGCTGGCGGTCGTGCAGTCGGTGCTGGTCGTCGGGTCGTTGTCCTGCTCACCGGCGTACTCCGGGCCGCCGGTGCACTGGCTGTGCCGCACCTGGATCCGCAGGTGCGTGGCGACCGTACGCGGGATGTCGAACGAGCGCAGGTTGACGTCCCGCGAGTACGCCCGGTACTTCCCGCCCGGGAACGCGTCCGACCGGCTGGTGTACACCGTCCGGTAGTTGGCGTCCACGGTGCAGTCGACCCGGGTGGCGTCGCAGGCCAGTACGGCGAACGAGCGCAGCGCCGAGAGGGCGTTCTGGCTGCGCGGGTCGGCCGGGTCGGCGGCGTTCGTCGGCCGCAGGTAGGCACTCACGTTCACCCGGCGTACGGTCTGCGGCCGGTCACCGGCGAGGTCGACGGTGACCTGCCTGCCGGCCACCCCGTCCAGGGAGGCCCAGTTGGTCGCCTCGGTGTCGTCGACCAGCTTGTCGGTGTTGACCCCGTCCCCGGCCACGGTCGCGCCGGAGGCGGCCGAGGCGAGGTTGCGGTTCAGCTCCAGCTCCAGGGTGACCGGCTTGTCGCCGTGCCGGCCCCGGCCGGGCTCGAACTCCCGGCTGAACCGGGTGTGCCCGAAGCCCGGGGCGACCGCCACGAACGAGAACCTCGTGTCCGCGATCACCTCGAAGGTGTCCGGTAGCGGGGTGGCCGGGTCGGTGTCCGCGACCGGGACGGCCCGGGCCTCGTACTCGCCGAGGTAGAGCCGGATCGGCGCGTCCCGGCTCTCGCCGTCGGCCTTGAGCTGCACGGTGACGTTGCGGGCGCGCGGCGAGGCGAAGCTCGGCGTCGGGTCGGTGTCGGCGGCGCCATTGGTGGCGGCGTCCCGGCCCATCCCGGAGACGGCGAAAGCGTTCCAGATGATGTCCTGGTTGGCCCCGCCGAACCGGAGCTGGTCCGCGGCGAGCATGTTGTCCCGCATGTCCAGCATGCTGACCGAGCTGGCCGCCTGGAGCAGGTACGAGTCGAAGACGAGCTGGCTCCAGCGCCGGTTGCCCGGGCACTTCTGCACCGCGACCTTGCCGAGGGCGCAGTCGAGCTGCTTCGACGGCGTACCCTGGCCGTACCGCCTGACCAGCGCGGACCGGACCCGGTAGTTGGTCGCGCCCCAGATCTCGCCGTCGGCGTGCACGGCCGGGCCGGCGGTGTTGTAGCCGATATCGGAGTAGTTCAGCGGGCTGCGGCTGAGGTCGTAGTTCCGGATGCCGCTGACGGTGTTGCCGGTGACGTAGCCGCCGATGATGAACGGCGTCTCGCCCGGGGCCCGCAGGTTGTGCTGGAAGAGATACTCGGCGGCCATCAGGTCGCTCCAGGACTCACCCATGGCGCCGCCCTGGTGGCCGCTGATGCCGCTGTTCGGGCCGCCGATCATCCGGTTGGTCACCGCGTGCATGTACTCGTGCCCGATCACCGTCATGTCGTAGTCGCCGTCCACGCAGGGCGGGTACGGGCCACCGGCGGCGGGCTGCCACAGGTACATGTTGGTGCTCGGCGGGAGGCCGTCGCGCGGGGTGCTCTGGTTGGCGTTGTTCCGGTTGCCGCTGAGCGCACCCTGCTGGGCCCGGCCCTGCTCGGCGTCGCCGCCGAGGCCGTCGGCGGTGAGGTTGACCGCCTGGAGGTTCCAGGCCGCCTCGTCGAAGCCGAGCCGGTAGGTCCAGTCGTGCATCCGGTTGTGCATCGCGAAGAGGTTGGCGATCGCCGCGTTCGCGTCGTTGTCCTGCGCGGCGGCGAAGACCGCCGGGTCGCACTTGGAGGTCTTCCACGCGTCGGTGAACGGGTAGACGTAGTCCCGGGTCGGGCTCTCGGTTGCCGGTACGGCGGGGGTGCCGCCGCCCCACGACACCACGGTGCTGGCCGAGTTGCCCCGCGCGGTGCGCGTCGGGGCACCGGTGGCCAGGTCGACGTCCCAGGCCTGCCCGCTGTTCGGGTCGCGGACCGGGCGCTCGCAGCCGCGCTCGACGGTCAGGCACCAGAGCACCCGGGAGTCCCGGCCCGGCTCGGTCCTGCTCGGCGGGGTGGCCGGGAAGACGGCCCACTTCGGGTTCTCGGAGTCGAAGTCGACCAGGTCCTCGCGGACCAGCACGGTGCTGCGCTCACCGTCGACGAAGGTGGTGAACGCGGTCGGGTGGTCGGTCCGGTCGGAGATCAGGGTGACCTCCCAGGCGGCCCGGGGCGCGGCGTCCGGCACCGGCACGGCGACCTGCCGGATGTCCCGGCTGGCCACCTCGTCGGGGGTCAGCCCGGCGTCGGCCAGCGCCACCGCGTACGCCTGGTCGGCGGTGACGGTGACCGGCTGGGGGGTTCCGGTGTTCCGGGAGAGCGAGGAGCTGACGTTGATTACTGTGCCGCCGGTGATGGCGATGCTGACCAGTCCGTCGTAGCCGGCCGGCAGGTCGCCGAAGCGCTGCCGCAGGGTCACCACGGCACCGGCGCCGATCTGCCGGACCAGCAGCTTCTCCAGGCTGGCCACGGCCGCGCCGTCCAGACCGAACAGCTCGCTGTTGCGGGCCAGGTACTGCCGCGCGGCGGTCTCCGGGTCGGCGTCCAGCCCGGTGGCGAGTGGGCCGTCGGTGGCGGTCAGCGCGTGCGGGGTGCCGAGCGCGTTCCACCGGACCTCACCGGCGACCTGGTTGGCCAGGCCGCGCTGCCGGGCGTTCGGTGCGGCCGAGCCGGCCCGGTTGTCCACGTCCCGGTGGGCGTGACTGCCCCCGTACGACTCCGGGTGCTCTCCCGGCTGGACCGTAGCGCCGGGGTCACCGGCGGGTGCCGCGTTGGCGCTGGTGGCGCCGGGCAGCAGGGCGGCGGCCAGCACGGCCGCCATCAGCGCGGGCAGCCCGCGCCGACCGGTCCAGATCGTTGATCTCCACCGGGTATGTGGCAAGGCGTCCTCCTTGGACGAGATACGACGAAGCCGACCGGTCAGGTCGGCTTACGGGTGGGGGAGTTGGATCATGAGCGCGTGTAGATACGTGAATATCAGCCGGTGCCAGGGGAAGCAAGGAAAGGTCGGGTACCGGCCACGGGGATAGGTCCCGTTCGTATAACGGTTCGGCCGGGCCGCTGGGTTTTCCGGCGTTCCCGCAGGTCCGGCCGGTCTTCGTCGCGGCGGTGTCTCTTGACAAGCGGCCCGCGTCACACCTAGCGTCCGGTTCTGTTGGATCGTTTCATTGCCGTACCGCACGACCTGCCACCGTCAATTACCGCCCCCGCGACCCGGCCCGACGTCGAGGGAGGATCCGCCGCTGCCTGCCCAGGCATCCCTGCGCCCGCACAGGCAAGCGGTTTCCTGCCCCGACGTCCCGCACCCACCGGCCGTCGTCGCCCTCGGGAAGGAGAATGTCCATGGTGCACACCCGACGGGCCCGCCGAGCCGTGAGGGCCGCAACCCTCGCCGCGGCGGCCCTGCTCGTCCTGCCGCTGGCCGCCTGTGGCGGTGGTGACGACGCCTCGGACGGCCCGGTCACCCTCGACTTCACCTGGTGGGGCAACGAAGACCGGGCCAAGGTGACCGAGCAGGCCATCGACCTGTTCGAGAAGAAGTACCCGAACATCAAGGTGAACACCTCGTTCGGTGCCTTCGACGCGTACTTCCAGAAGCTCTCCACCCAGATCGCCGGTGGCGACGCGCCGGACGTGGTGCAGATGGACCGTGCCTACCTGCGGGAGTACGCCGACCGCAACGCGCTGCGCGACCTCACCGAGTACATCGAGGACGGCACTCTGAAGGTCGGGGACATCACCCAGACGCTGCTCCCGGCCGGCAAGGTCGGCGACGCGACGTACGCGGTGCCGATCGCGCAGAACACCCAGGGCGTCGTCTACGACCCGGCGCTCTGGCAGAAGGCTGGCGTGCCGGCGCCGAGCCCCGAGTGGAGCTGGGCCGACCTCCAGGCGGCCGGGCAGAAGCTGAGCCAGTCCAGTGGCGGCAAGGTGGCCGGCTTCGGCGACTTCGGCTTCGCCATCGACTGGTTCGACATCTGGCTGCGCCAGCGGGACAAGGCCATCTACACCGACGACGGCAAGCTCGGCTTCACCGAGGCGGAGCTGACCGAGTTCTGGACCATGACCGGCCAGATGCGCGCGGTCGGCGCGCTGGCGCCCCCGGCGCTGACCACCCAGCTCGACGGCTCGATCACCAACTCCTCGCTGATCAAGAAGGGCGTCACCGCCGAGGTCAACTACGACTCCGGGTTCACCGGCATGGTCAGCGCGTACGGCGCGCCGCTGGCCATCGCGCCGATGCCGAGCGACACCCCGAAGCGGGGGATGATCGCGGCGATGTCGATGGCCTACAGCGTCGCGCAGCGCAGCGAGCACCCGAAGGAGGCGACCATGCTGGTCGACTTCCTGATCAACGACGTCGAGGCGGGCAAGGTGCTGGCGGTCTCCCGGGGCATGCCGGCCAACGCCAAGGTGCGGGACGCGATCGCTCCGACCCTGGCCCCGAACGACAAGCTGGTCTACGAGTTCGAGCGGTCCGTCGTCGACAAGCTGCTGCCCACCCCGCCGCCGCAGCCCAAGGGCGGCGGCGCGGTCAAGGCCGAGTTCCAGCGGATCTACGACGAGGTCATCTTCGGCCGGATCCCGGTCGCCGAGGGTGCCAAGCGGGTCATTGACGAGGCCAAGAGCCAACTCGGCTGAGGCCAACCGCGGACACCGGAGGGTGCCCCCGTCCCGGATGGGACGGGGGCACCCGCGTTTCCGGCCGGCGGCCCCGGAATGCGGCGGGGCCGGGAACCCGGGCGGCCGACCCGGCCATCCGGCCGGCCGCCCGGGCGTCTTCCCCGGGCTCGCGGTCGTGCGCGCGAGTCGTTCGGGCAGCGGTCAGGACCCGGGGTGTACCGCGAACACGTGCGCCGGGGCCGGCGGCAGCGGGCCGACCGTCAGCACCGGGCCGTCCGGGCCGGGACGCCACCGGGGCTGCGCCGCCGCCGGGCCGACCGCCCGGAGCCGGGCCCCGGGCGGCAACGACAGCCCGGGTACCCCGAACTCGGGGCCCGGGTCGCCGAGCACGATGAGGTAGCGGACGTCGTCGCGCCGGGTGAACCGGACCGGTACCCCGGCACTGGTGACCGCCGCGGGCACCTCGCATGGACGGGTGCCGTAGATCGCCTCGCCGTACCCGGCCAGCCACCGGCCCACCTCGGGCAGCACCGCCCGCTGTGCGGCCGGGACGACGCCCCGGTCGTCCGGGGTGATCCCGAGCAGCAGGTTGCCGTTCTTGCTCACCACGTCGGCGAGCAGGTGCACCACCTCGGTGGCGGAGAGCAGGTGCTCCGCCGTCTCCTGCCGGTTCCAGCCGAACGACAGCCCCAGCGCCCGGACCGTCTCCCACGGCACCGGATCGATCTCCGACCGGGTGCCGTACTCCGGGGTGCGCACGTCGGCGCGGTCGCGGGAGAAGCGGTCGTTGACCACCCCGTCCGGTACCGCCGCGTAGTAGTCCGCGACCAGCCGGTCGGGGTCACCGGCCGACGGATATCCGATGTCGTTCCAGAGCACGCTCGGCCGGTACCGGTCGATCAGCTCGCGCCAGTGCGCGTCCACGTACCGGGCGTATCCCGGCGAGTCGGGGACGCTCGCCGCCACGTCGGCCATCCGGCGGATCGGCAGGTTGCCGAAGGTCCAGTCCAGGCCGCCGGAGTAGTAGAGGCCGTAGCGCAGGCCACGCTCGCGCACCGCCGTACCGAGTTCGCCGATCACGTCCCGCCCGGTCTGCCACCGTGGCAGGTGCGGGTTGGGGTGTGCGGAGGGCCAGAGCAGGAAACCGTCGTGGTGCTTGCTGGTCGGCACGACGTACCGGGCGCCGGCCGCCGCGCAGAGGTCGGCCCAGGGCGCCGGATCCCAGTCCCGGACCGCCGCGACGAACTCGGTGCGGAAGTCGGCGTACGGCCGGTCGCCGTGCACCCGCCGGTGGTACGCCCGGGTCGGTCCGGCCAGCAGGTAGGTGTTCTGGTACCACTCGGCGTACGAGTGCCGGGCCAGCGGGTCCGAGTGCTCCGCCGCGCCCGCGGGGCCGTCCGAAGTGGACTCGTCCGGGCCGGTCCGGCCGGCGCCGAGCAGCCGTACCACCTCGTCGTCCAGGGGCGCCCAGGCCGGGACGGAGTAGAGGCCCCAGTGGATCATGATGCCGAACTTGGCGTCCCGGTACCAGGCCGGGGTCTCCCGCTCCCCGCGCACGTCAGTCGAGTTCCAGCCGGATCGCGTCGTACGCCGCCTCGTTGCCCAGCTCCGGCGGGGTGTCCTCGTTGATCGCCAGGGTGATCTCGTTGCCGGTCCGGCGCAGCGCGCCCGCGTCGAACCGGAACTCCCGCCGGTAGTGCCGGCCGCCGCAGGCGCTGCGGTAGGTGGCGCCCCGGGCGTCGTCCGGCGCGAAGGTCCAGATCAGCCGCAGCTCGTTGACCCGGATGGTCAGATTGCTCGGCAGCGGCGGTACGTCCCGGGCAGTGTCCATCGCCCAGGCGGCGAGCGCGACGGTCAGCGTGGCGGTCGCGCCGGGCCGCACCGGCCGGTCGAGGTCGAACCGGATCCGCCAGGGCGGCACCGGTTCCCCGTCGACCCGCTGGAACTGGAGGTAGTTCCAGTCGTCGTCACCGCTGCGCCCGACCGTGTAGACCACCCCGTCCGGGAAGTCGGCCTTGAAGAACCGCGCGGTGCCCCACTGCCGGAACTCGTCGCCGCGGCGGAACTCCGCCGAGGTGCGGTCGGGGGTACCGAGCTGGAAGACCGTCCGGCCGTTGCGGGGCGGCTCCCAGTGCAGCTCACCGAGGTCGACCCGGCCACCGGCCGGCACCGGCACGTCGTCGCGGACGTACTCGCCCCAGGTGCCGGGCCGGTAGACGGTGAGCCGGTACGTTCCGGGCCGCACGTCGGGCAGCCGGAACACCCCGCCGGGGCTCACGTCCGTCCAGTACGCGTACCCGAGCGCGGTCCGCTGGAAGTCCAGCCGGTTGTCCGAGAGCACCGCCACCGCGCCGCGCAGGTGCGGCTGGCCGGCGAGCCGGATCCGGCCGTGCACGGTGCACCGCTGCGGGCCGGGCGTCCAGCCCGGCAGCGCCACCCGGTCGTAGAAGTCCCGGTGCACGTCGAGGCGGGCGTAGCGCAGCGCCTCGGCACGCATCCGGGCCGGGTCGTCGCCCCGGCTCAGGTAGACGAAGTACGGCCCGTACGTCTTCTCCCACGCCTGGCCGGCGGCCACCCGTACCGGTGGCGAGCCGTAGTGCGTCGCCTGCGGCTCGACCAGCAGCACCGGTCGGCTGGTGGTCTGGTGCAGGGTCAGGTCCTGCCGGACCGGGCCGCCGCAGAACGCCTCCCGGTTCGGCTGGACGGCCCAGATCCCGTACCCGTTGCCGTAGAGGCCGTGCACCACGTGGTCCTTGAGGTAGGTGGCCCAGTCGTACTTGGTGTAGTAGCGCCGGGGATAGGCCGAGCCGAGGCCGGCCAGGTCGTGCGTCGCGTCCATGACCATGGGAGCGGCGGCCAGCTCGGCGGGGGTGGGCATCCGGGCGGCACCGTCCCGCCACGGTGCACCGATCGGGTCGTCCTCGACCGAGACGTGCGTGAACAGCTCGGGGTCCAGGTAGCAGACGTACCGGTGCTGGTCGGAGCGGAAGCCGTGCAGCTCGGGCGGGTGCTGGAAGACGGTGGCCAGGTGGATGCCGGGCTCACCGGCCCGGACGATGTGGTGCCGCTCCAGCCAGAACGGCCCGCCGTTGGTCGGGCTGTACCGGAAGGCGATGTCGACGAAGTCGTCCCCGCGCCGGATCTCGTACGAGTTCTGTGCCGGCGGCAACGGCAGCGGATCGCCCTCCATCGCGTTGTTCATGTCGAAGTTGCCGCGACCGCCCGCGCCGAGCAACTCCTGACCGTGCAACCGCAGCGAGGTCAGCCGGCTGGCGCTGGTCTTGCTGACGGTGATCTGGACGGGGCCGTTGTCGACGACGATCTCGGTGTCCGTCTCGGTGACCTCGCAGCTCGTCTGCGCTTCGCTCGGCTGCCCCTCGTCGAATGCCGCACCGGCGGCCGCGCCGCCGGTTGCGGCACCGATCCCGGCGCCGAGGACGGTCGCCGCGCTGATCCGATGAAAGTCCCTGCGTGCGATCACGTCGTGTCCTCCCGATCAGGAGCATCGGATGTCTGCCCACGATGGCCGGCCACAGCGTCCGGCCATCGCCGGCAGAACCGTCCCGGCGTGACTGCCGCCCACTCCCAGTTGAAACGAATCAATCGGATTACGACGCTATTGCGCTCCGAGTAGACCTGTCAAGGCACCGTCACCAGACATCCGATGTCAGGGCGGGATCGGGCCCGCTCTTCGGGGGTAAAGTGCGACGGCGGTGCCCGGACCAGCCGCTTTCTGGTCCGGGCACCGCCGTCTTGGTGCGGGTACAGCTCAGAGCACGCCGTCGGTGAGCAGGTCGGTGGTGCCGCCCAGGTCGGCGCCGCCGACCAGCCCGGTCACGCTGCCCAGGGTGCCGCCGAGGTCGGTGACTCCGCCGACGGTGTCGGTGACGCCGCCGAGGGTGCCGTCCAGGTCGGTGACTCCGCCGACGGTGTCGGTGACGCCGCCGAGGGTGCCGTCCAGGTCGGTGACTCCGCCGACGGTGTCGGTGACGCCGCCGACGGTGCCGCCGAGGTCGGTGACTCCGCCGACGGTGTCGGTGACCCCGCCGACGGTGCCGCCCAGGTCGGTGACGCCGCCGAGGGTGCCGCCCAGGTCAGTGACGCCGCCGACGGTGTCGGTGACCCCGCCCAGGCCGATGCCGCCGAGCGTCCCGTCGACGGTGCCGGTGACCCCGCCGACCGTGCCGGTGACGCTGTCCAGGGTGCCGTCGAGGTCCGCCACGCCACCCAGGTCGGCGACGTTGGTCAGGTCGGTGATGGTGGTCAGGTCCGTCACGCCGCCCAGGTCGCCGGCACCGACCAGGCTGGTCGTGCCGGCCACCGTGGAGGTCACGGTGCTGGCGGCGAAGTCGGCGGTGCCGAGCACGCCGTCGACGGTGTCGACCCCGCCCGCGGTGCCCAGCACCGTCGAGTCGAGGGTGTCGGCCACGTCGTGCACGCCGGACAGATCCACGCTCAGGCCGCTGTCCAGGCCCAGCACCGGCAGGGCGGAGCTGACACCGACCTCCAGGCCGTTGGGGTCCACGCTGACGGCGCCCACGCCGGCCACATCGACGTCGACACCGGTGCTGTAGACGCCGGCGGTGAACTGGTTGGCGACGGTCTGCACCTGGCCGACGACGCTGGTCGGGCTGAGGCTGACCGAGCCGAGGCCCAGGCTCTCCACCGCGCCGAGGTCGGTCAGGCCCTGCAGCGGTACGGAGTCGACCACCAGCGGGAGGACGTCCGCGACGTCGGCCGGGACCACGTCGCCGAGCCCGACGCTCTCCAGCGTGCCGGTCGGGTCGAGTTCGTACGCCGTGCGCAGGTCCACGTCGGTGAGCAGGTTGACCACGAACTCCTGCAGGGTCTGGGTGGATTCCACGGCGGGAGTCGCCTCGGGGGCCGGGGCGGGGGCAGGGGCCGGGGCCGGAGCCGGGGCGGGGGTCTCCACGGTCGGTGCCGATTCCACGGTGACGATCTCCTCAGAGGTTTGGGCGGGATGATCTGGGCATGTCGTTCCAGACCTGGCGCCGACCGTACGGCGTTGCCGACGTACCGGACATCGGGGACGATCCCCGGTTCTCGCCCTAACCGGCTAGGTGCGAGACCCGGCCGCGGGTTAGGGGCATAGGGGCTGCGGCCGGCGGATCACCCCGAGCACGGCCCCGCTGCCGCCCCGCCACACCGGACCGGGCCGACGGATCGGCCCAGTTCACCCCGGCTGCCCTTCTGGGGTCGGGGCGCTGGCCCGGACACCCCGCAGCCGACGGGTCCGGTCGGGGAAGTCCGCGCCAGCCCTCAGCCGATCGCCACGGCGGCGCGCTGTCCGTACCGCCTGCCCTGCCCCGAGTTCGGCCGACTACTCGTTACCGTGCCAGATCTTCCACAGGGCCCGGCCCAGGTAACTGGCGATCATCCATCCGCCGATCGCGGCCAGCGGACTGCCGTCCACCTCGCCGATCACGATCCCGATCGACACGGCCAGGGCCAGGCCGCCGATGCCGAGGGTGAGCACGCCGAGCACGCCGATCCGCACGTGCCGACGGGTCATCCGACGCCGCTGCCGGGGAGCGCCGCGTCGTGACTGGGGCCGGGGGATCTGGTCCGGGTCCCGGGCTGGCAGCGGCACCTGGGCCTGCGGCGGCACCCGGTCGTCGACGCGTACCTGGTCGGCGTTGCGGTAGAGAGTCGGTTCGATGCGTACCGAGATCCCGTCCTCGCCGATCAGCAGCCGGCCCCCGTCCGGCCAGCCCAGCATCGCCGCGCACCGGTCATACCGGACGGTTGCCGGCGGAGCGCCGTCCGAGGTGACGCTCACGCCCTCGGCACCGACCACTAGGCGCTGGGTCGGGTCGCCCAGCCCGGGGTACGCCGTGCCGGAGACCGCCTCGGCCGACGTGGACGGTGCGGCGACGAAGCCCGCCCAGTCTGCGGTACACCCCACCGGGGTCATCAGCAGCGCGGACGCCAGCGCCTCGCCGGCGACCCGGTGCACCTGTTCGACGGTCACCGCCTTCAGTTCCGTCGCCAGATCGTCACTGGAGCTGACCGGATAGCCGGTGAGGAGGTTGAACGCGGCGGCCGGCAACCGCGCGGCGTCGGCCTCGGCGGTGCCGAGCGCGTCCGTGGCCTTGCCGACCACGGCGGCGACCTCGGCGTCGTCGATCCGGCCCACCCGCAGTTCCGCCAGCACGTCGACGAAACCGCCGAGCACGGCGCCCTGCTTCTCCGGCAGCGCGTCGGCGAGCGCGGTGATCACGGCGAACCCGTCTCCGCGCGGCTCGTAGTCGGCCGCTGCCGTGTAGGAGAGACCGGCCTCCTGGCGCAGCGCCCGGAACAGCCTCCGCTCCAACACTCCGGTGAGGACGGTGGCCGCGGCCTGTCGGGGTACCACCGACTGGAAGCCGGTGGCCTGCGAGCCGCCGGGGAAGAAGGCCGGCGTACGGGGCAGGGCCGAGGAGGCGGCCGGTGCCGGGCACCTCTGTCCGGATGGGAGGGCGAGGGTGAGTCCGGCCGGTACGTCCTCCCCAGCGACCCAGAGCACGGCGTTCTCCCGGGTGAAGTACCGCGCTGACCATTCGCGCAGGTCGTCGACGGTGACCACCTCGAGTCCCCATTCCGGGTAGCTGACCAGGCCGTAGTCCCGGGCGCCGTACCGCCACAACGGCATCGCCGAGATGGCCGGGTTGCTCCGGCCGCTCCACTCGGTACGCAGGATCGCCCTCTCGGTCTCCAGCCGATCAGCGGCGAGCCGGTCCAGAGAGGTGCAGACGCCGGTGAGGAAGGTGACGATGTCGGCGGCCGAGCCCTGCATGTGGAAGTGGGTGACGCTGGTTCCGGTGGTGCCGTTGTAGTGGTAGTCGGCGACTCCGAGCGGGTGCAGCACCAGGTGTTCCAGCAGGTGGGTGACGCCCCGCCGGGCCAGCGTCTCGTCGGCCTGGCCAACCCGGAACATCAGACCGGCGTGCATCGGACCGGTGGTCGGGGCGACCAGGGCCGGTACGCCGTCCACCTCCAGCTGCCGGATCACCGCACACCTGCCTTCTGGTACGCCTCGCGGCGGGCCTGCTCGAACCTGGCGATCGGGTCGCCCGACATCTCCCACGGCTCCACGCTGACGAGGTGGCCCAACCCGTCGAAGAGCCGGGCCGAGGTCCGGTGGTCGTCGATGATGGAGAGCATCATCGCGAAGGTGTTCTGCACCAGCACCCAGCCGGGCGTACGCCGGAACGCCGGGTGCAGCACGGAACGCTCCGCGGCCTCCCGCAACCGGGCGCGCACCTCCGGGTCGGTCCAGTACCGCCGCCGGTTCGCGCCCTCCAGTTCGGCAAGGTGCTCCAGTTGGGCCTCGGCCACCAGTACCGCGTTGTGCGCTCCTTCCGGCGCGGCGAGCATGGCTGACCGGGCGAAGTCGTGGATCGCCTCGAAGGATCCGCCCCACTTCGGGCAGAGCTGCTGGAGGAGCTGACGCTGTCCGGGCAGGTGGTGAGGGTCGCTCGCGGCGAGCCGGTCGTAGCGGCGCCGCGCCTCGGCGGTGCCGAGCTGTAGGCCACGGACGGTGATCAATCGGAGCGTCCACAGTGTCGGATCGGTCGGATGGCGGGCGGTCGCGTCGATCAGCAGCCGTTCGGTGTGTCGGAGCATCTCGTGGAACCGGTCGAACTGCTCGCGGCTGACGTGCTGGGCGCGTTTGCGGGTGCGGACCTCCCACGCCTGACGGATGAGGAGGTCGCCGAGGAACGCGGCGGCCAGCGGCTCGTCGGGGTTGGCCTGGGCCAGCTCTTCAAGGAAACGACGGTCGCCGTACCCGTCGACGGTCAGCCGGAGCAGGGTCGTGCGGGCTCCGGGCTCCTCGGCCACAAGCCCGGCGCGTACCGCCGGCCAGTCGCCGGCCCGCAGCGCGGCGCGGAGGCCGGCCAACTGCGGATAGGCGGCGGTGGGGTCGGTGGTGAGGGCGGGGGCGGGCGCGACGGGCATGGCGGGCATCGTAACGAGATCTTGTTCCGGCCGGCTCACCCTTTCCGGTCGAGGCCGGCCGGTCCGGGAGCACTTCGTGCGGGTGACCGTGGACTACTCCGGACGCCGCGACCCGGACCGGCTCCGGGCCCGGTCCAGTCGCCCGGCCAGGACGCCGAGTTCGTCGGCCAGCTCGGCGGGTTCGAGCACGGTGAACTCGGGGCCGAGCAGGGCGAGGTGCAGCGCCAGGAAGCCGAGCCAGTCCGCTCCGGTGCTGAGCAGGCAACTGTTCCGGTCCACCGCCTCCACCAGTCCGGCCGTCGGCGGGACCCGTTCGGCGATCTCCTCGGCCGGTGCGTGCACCAGCACCCGGGCGCGGTACCGGTACGGTGCCGCCCCGACCGAGTCCGCGACGAAGGTCGCCGGGTCGGGCGGGTCGTGCGGCGTGAACCGCTGCCCGGTCGAGCGGAGCCCGTCGATCCGGTCCACCCGGAACGTACGCCAGGCGTCCCGGTCGGTGTCCCGGGCCACCAGATACCAGCGCTGGCCGGTGTGCACCAGCCGGTGTGGCTCCACCCGGCGGATGCTGGTCGTGCCGTCGCGGCTGTGGTAGTCGAAGGTGAGCCGGTGCAGGTTCTGGCACGCCTCGGCGATCGCGGTCAGCAGGTCCGGGTCGACGGTGGGTGCCCTGCCGGCCAGCGGGACGGTGGTCAGCCGCAGCGCGGCGGTGCGCTGCCGCAGCCTGGCCGGCAGGATCCGGTCCAGCTTGGCCAGCGCGCGCAGCGAGGTCTCGGCGATGCCGGTCACGCTCTGGCTGGCGGCGGTACGCAGGCTCAGCACGACCGCCACCGCCTCGTCGTCGTCGAGCAGCAGCGGCGGCAGCGTCGACCCCGCGCCGAGCCGGTAGCCACCGGCGACGCCGGGCGTGGCCCGGACCGGATAGCCGAGGTCGCGCAGCCGGGCCATGTCCCGGCGCAGGGTACGCACCGTCACGTCCAGCCGCTGCGCCAGTTCCGGGCCGGTCCACTCGGTCCGGGTCTGCAGGATGGCGAGCAGGCGCAGCAGCCGTGCCGAGGTGTCGAGCATTTTCCGAGTCTGCCAGCAAACCAGGAACGGTCCTGTCCTCAATTGGGACTAGCCTGCGAAACATGGACATCGACTGGACCGGACAACTGGTCGACCAGGTGGACTGGCACTGGCAGCACCACCTGCGGCCCCGGCTCGACGGGCTCACCGACGAGGAGTACCACTGGGAGCCGGTCGCCGGCGGCTGGGGCGTACGCCCGCGCGACGGGGTGGACGCGGCGGTGGCGCACGGCGCCGGCAGGTACGTCATCGAGTACGCGCTGCCCGAGCCGACGCCGCCGCCGGTCACCACGATCGCCTGGCGGCTGGGGCACCTCATCGTCGGAGTGTTCGGGCAGCGCAGCGCGGCGCACTTCGGCGGGCCGCCGGTCGACTACGACAGTTTCGACTACGCCGGCACCGCCGCCGAGGCACTGCACCAGCTCGACACGGCGTACGCCACCTGGCGGGACGGCGTACGCCGGCTCGGCCCGGACGGCCTGGCCCGGCCGTGCGGCCCGGCCGAGGGCCCGTACGCCGAGTTCCCGATGGCCGCCCTGGTGCTGCACATCAACCGCGAGACCATCCACCACGGCGCCGAGATCAGTCTGCTCCGTGACCTCTACCGGGCCCGGAGGTGACCCGAATGGCGTACGAGTTCCAGGTGACACAGGACTGTGCCGACCCGCACGTGCTCGCCGACTGGTGGGCGGAGACGCTCGGCTGGCAGGTGGAGCCCTCCGACGAGGCGTTCATCCGCCGCATGGTCGCCGAGGGGCACGCCACCGAGGACGACACCCGGACCTACCACGGGGTGCTGGTCTGGAAGGAGGGGGCGGCGATCCGGCACCCCGAGGGGACGCAGCGGGCGCCACGGGTGCTGTTCCAACTCGTTCCGGAGGCCAAGACGGTCAAGAACCGGATGCACCTCGACGTCCGTACCGGTGCCGAGGACCTCACGCCGGTGGTCGAGGCGCTGGTGGCGCGCGGCGCGAAGTTCCTGCACAACGGACGCCAGGGCCCGTACACCTGGGTCACCCTCGCCGACCCGGAGGGCAACGAGTTCTGCGTCTCCCGCTAGCCGGGCTGCCGGTGGCCGGCTCAGGGGGCGGCCGCGAGAATCCGTTCGAGCGCGCTGCGCAGCCGTGGTGCGAGCGTACCGGCGTAGGTGGCGGTGAGGTGCTGGTTGTCCCGGTAGACCAGCACTCCGCCGATGACCGGGGCGCAGCGCTGCCTGGGGCAGATCGTCCCGGTGAGGTCGATCAGGCCGACCCGGGGGAGGTCCTCCAGCGCCGCGAGCTGCGCGGCTCCGGCGCCGGTCGCCAGGGCGTCCTGCCGGTCGGCTGCGCACCGGGTCAGCCGGCGCGGGTTCGCCGACACGCATTTCGGGCTGTCGGCCGCGAGGATCGGGGTGCCCCGGAGCACCACCGTGGGCACCCCGGCCGAAACCAGGTCCGACCAGGTGCGCCGCATGCCGTCCACCAGCGCGTTCTCTGCCCGCTCGCCGTTCAGGCCCCGACCGCCGGCCATCGGCCGGTAGCGGGAACTGGTGGTCAGCAGCAGTGCGGGCCGCTCCGGGCCGGTGAGCGCGGCGCGGACGTTGCGGTACCACCCGGCGCAGGCGTCCCGCTGCGGCTGGTCTCCGGTCAGCATTTCGAGTCGGAGGAACGGGCAGTTCGGCTTGAGGTACGTCACCAGCCGCCAGCGTTTCGCCAGCGCGACCGCCTGCAGCGCCGGTACCCAGCTCGCGGCGTGGCTGTCGCCGGCCAGCGCGACGGTGAACGGGGCGTCCCGGTCGCCGTACACGCACGCCTGGGCGGTGCCGCTGGTGACCGGGGGGAAGCAGTTGTGCCGGTAGACGTCGGGCTGGTCGGCCGCGGCGTCGGCCGGGTCCGGGGTGATCGACCGGACCCGGTCGACCGGGACGCCGGCCTGGCTCTTCTGGGGCGACCGGCCCAGCGCGGCGGCGCCCGGTGCCGCCGATGGCACCGGGCTGGGCAGCGCTGACACCGGTGCGGCGGCGGGTGGCGGGACCGGCCGCTCGGGCGGCCAGACGGTGAGCTGGAAGAGCAGCCCGGCGAGGATTCCGGCGGTGGGGAGCAGCGCGCCGACCCGGAGTACCTGCCCTGGTGACCAGCCGTCCAACGTACCGGTCCGGGCCGGGATCTCGACGTACCGGTGGGTGAGGACGGCGAGCAGTACGGCCCCGCCGAGCACGCCGAGATCGGCTGCCAGCGGTAGGTCGCCGAACCGGGCGTGCGCGGCGACCAGCAGCGGCCAGTGCCAGAGGTAGAGCGGATAGCTGACGGCTCCCGCCGCCCGCAGCGGCCTCGCGCCCAGCACCCGGTACACCGCACCCGGCCTCGCCGGCACTGCCGCCGTACCCGTGGCACCGGCCGGCATGCCGATCGTGCCGCCGGCGATGATCGCGGCCGCGCCCAGCGCGGGCAGCAGGGCCAGCGGTCCGGGAAACTCCGGGCCGGGCCGCAGGGTGAGTACCGCGACCGCGACGGCGGCCAGTCCGGCCCAGCCAAGCAGGGTGCCGAGGCGCCGGGGCAGTCCGGCCAGTCGCGCCCCGAGCAGGGCCAGCACGGCGCCGAGGGCCGGCTCCCAGAACCGGGTGGTGGTGACGAGGAAGGCGCGCCCCGGTTCGGCGGCGGTGTGCCAGACCGACCAGGCGAACGAGCCGAGCGCGAGCAGCCCGGCGGTGAGCAGCAGCGGGCCGGCGAGCCGCACCGGGCCGCTGCCCGGCTGCCCCCGGCGGCGTACCGTCCAGGCCGCGACACCGGCCGCCAGCAGCGGCCAGACCAGGACGAACTGCGCGGCGACCCCGACCGCCCAGAGCTGGGCCAGCAGGCTGGCGTCGGCGTCCGGGACGACCGCCTGGGCGTCCTGTGCGGCGAGCCGCCAGTTCAGCACCTGACCGGCGCCGGCCAGCACGTCCCAGCCGGCCGCCGACCAGCGGCTCCGGGGCAGGCAGGCCAGCGCCAGTGGCAGTGACGCGGCGAGCACCAGCGTGCCGGCCGGCAGTGTCCGCCGGACCCGCCGGGCGAAGAATCCGGCCAGGTCGATCCGTCCGGTGCGCTGCCACGCACCGAGCAGGGCGCCGGTGACCAGGAAGCCGAAGACCACCAGGAAGACGTCAACGCCGACGAAGCCGCCGGGGACGATGCCGATTCCGGCGGCGCCCAGCAGCAGCGACCCGACGGCCAGGGCGCGCAGGCCGGTGAGGTCAGCCCGGGTCGGGCCGGCGGCGTCCGTTCGGGACCGTGGTCGCGACCGCACCATTGTTGAACCTCCGGCCCAGGTTTCTGTCCAGTTAGTCCCTTCTTAACAGATAAACATCCTGATAGACGCCTTTTGACGTTTTCGAGCGGCGTTCACCTCGGCCCGGAGCCGGTGACGCCGGGTTGGACGGTCTGCGGCTATCCGTCGGCCAGGCCGGCCCGCTCCGCCGCCGCCCGCCAGGCGGCCTCGCCGCCGGCCCGCGGCCGGTAGGTCCGGGTCGATCCGGTACGCCGCAGCAGCGCCCGCAGCTCCGTCAGCCCGCCGTCCAGTACGCCGAGCGCCCTGGCCTGCACCAGCGCGTTGCCCAGCGCCGTCGCCTCCACCGGCCCGGCCACCACCGGCAGACCACACGCGTCGGCGGTGAGCTGGCAGAGCAACTCGTTGCGGGCCCCGCCGCCGACCACGTGCAGCACGTCCACGCCGCGACCGGACAGCCGCTGCGCCTGGCGTACCGCGACCCGGTGGGCCAGGGCCAGACTGTCCAGGATGCACCGGGTCAGCGCCGCCGGCCCCTCGGGTACCGGCTCGCCGCGCCGGACGCACGCCTTCGCGATCCGGGCCGGCATGTCGCCCGGAGGCAGGAAGACCGGGTCGTCCGGGTCGACCACGGCGGCCAGCGAGGGCGCCCGGGCGGCGGCGGCGAGCAGCGCGGTCAGGTCGTCGGCCAGCCCCTGCGACCGCCACACCCGCAGCGACTCCTGGAGCAGCCAGAGCCCCATCACGTTGCGCAGGTAGCGGACCGTGCCGTCCACCCCGGCCTCGTTGGTGAAGTTGGCCGCCCGGCTCGCCTCGGTCAGCACCGGCGCGGGCAGCTCGACGCCGACCAGCGACCAGGTGCCGCAGGAGATGTAGCCGAACCGGTCGTGCTCGGCGGGTACCGCCGCGACCGCCGACGCGGTGTCGTGCGAACCGACCGCGGTCACCGGTACCGGCCGGTCGGTCCCGACCGCCTCCCGGACCTCCGGCCGCAGCTCGCCGACCGGGTCGCCGGGCCGGCGCAGCGGCCCGAACAGCCGGGCCGGCAGCCCGGCCCGGGCGATCAGGTCGGCGGACCATTCCCGGGTACGCACGTCCAGCAGTTGCGTGGTGGAGGCGTTGGTCACCTCGGTCCCGGCGACCCCGGTCAGCCAGTAACCGAGCAGGTCCGGGATGAGCAGCAACGTCTGCGCCCGGTCCAGGGCCGGGGTGCCGAGTTCGGCGGTGAGCTGGAACAGCGTGTTGAACGGCAGCAGTTGCAGCCCGGTCGTCCGGTAGAGATAGTCGGCGCCGAGCGCGGCGACCACCCGTTCCTGCACCCCGTCGGTACGCCGGTCCCGGTAGTGCACCGGGTTGCCGACCAGCGCGCCGGTGGCGTCCAGCAGCCCGTAGTCCACGGCCCACGAGTCGATGCCGACGCTGGCCAGGTCGGGCCGGCGGTGCAGCACGGCCCGCAGCCCGGTCAGCGTCTCGGCGTAGAGCCGGGGGACGTCCCAGTGCAGGGTGTCGAGCAGCCGGACCGGCCCGTTGTCGAACCGGTGCACCTCGGTCAGCGTCACCCCGTCCGGGGCGACCTCGGCGAGCATCACCCGGCCGCTGGCCGCGCCGAGGTCGACGGCCGCGACGGCGGTCGAACCGGTCATCGAAGGAACGCCGCGGCCACGCCGGAGTCGACGGGTACGTGCAGTCCGGTGGTGTGCGACAGCTCGCCGCCGGTCAGCGCGAAGACCGCACCCGCGACGTGCTCCGGCAGCACCTCCCGCTTCAGCAGGGTACGCCGGGCGTAGTAGGCGCCCAGTTCCTCCTCCGGCACCCCGTACACGGCGGCGCGCTGGGCGCCCCAGCCGCTGGCGAAGATCCCGGAGCCGCGTACCACGCCGTCCGGGTTGACCCCGTTGACCCGGATGCCGTGCTCGCCGAGTTCGGCGGCGAGCAGGCGTACCTGATGCGCCTGGTCGGCCTTTGCCGCGCTGTACGCGATGTTGTTCGGCCCGGCGAAGACCGAGTTCTTGCTGGAGATGTAGACGAGGTCCCCGCCGAGGCCCTGGTCGAGCATCAGCCGGGCGGCGGCCCGGGAGACCAGGAAGGAGCCCTTGGCCATCACGCCGTGCTGGATGTCCCAGTCCGCCTCGGTCGTGTCCAGCAGCGACTTCGAGATGGAGAGCCCGGCGTTGTTGACCACCAGGTCGACCCCGCCGAAGGCGAGCGCCGCCTCGGCGAAGGCGCCCTCGATCCCGGCCGCCTCGGTGACGTCCACCGCCACCGCGATCGCCCGGTCCGCGCCGCCGATCTCCCCGGCCACCGACGCCGCGCCCTCGACGTTGCGGTCGGCCACCACCACGCAGGCACCCTCGGCGGCCAGCCGACGGGCGATCGCCGCGCCGATCCCGGAACCGCCCCCGGTGACCAGCGCGACCCGGCCCGCCAGTGCCTTCGGCTTCGGCATCCGGCGCAGCTTCGCCTCTTCGAGCTGCCAGTACTCGATCCGGAACTTCTCCGCCTCGTCGATCGGGGCGTACGTCGAGACCGCCTCCGCCCCGCGCATCACGTTTATCGCGTTGAGGTAGTACTCGGCGGCCACCCGGGCGGTCTGCTTGTCCCGGCCGAAGCTGAACATCCCGATCCCGGGCACCAGCACGATCGCCGGGTCGGCACCCCGGATCGGCGGCGAGTCCGGCTCGGCGTAGCGCTCGTAGTAGGCGCGGTAGTCCTTGCGGTACTCCTCGTGCAGCTCGCGCAGCCGGGTCACCACCTCGGGCAGCGGCGCGTCCGGCGGCAGGTCGAGCACCAGCGGCCGGACCTTGGTCCGCAGGAAGTGGTCCGGGCAGGAGGTGCCGAGCGCGGCCAGCCGCGGGTGCTCGGCGCGGGACAGGAAGTCCAGCACCGCCTCGTCGTCGGTGAAGTGTCCGACCTGGAACTGCCCCTGCTGCCGGCTGTCGGTGCTGGCCAGCCCGCGCAGCGTCGGGGCCAGCGCGGCGGCCCGCTCCCGCCGCTGTTCCGCCGGCAGCGCCGCGTACCCCGCAAGCACCGCGCCGAACGGCTCCGGCCGGCCGTGCTCGGCCAGGAACCGGGTGGCGGTCTCGATGATCTCCAGTGAGCGGGCCTCGCACTCGGCGCTGGTGGCGCCCCAGGCGGTGATCCCGTGGCCGCCGAGGATCACGCCGATCGCCTGCGGGTTGTCCCGGGCGATCGCGGCGATGTCCAGGCCGAGCTGGAAGCCGGGCCGGCGCCACGGTACCCAGAGCACCCGGTCGCCGAAGCAGCGGCGGGTCAGCTCCGGGCCGTCGGCGGCGGTGGCCAGCGCGATCCCGGCGTCCGGGTGCAGGTGGTCGACGTGCGCGGCGTCGACCAGGCCGTGCATCGCGGTGTCGATCGACGGTGCCGCCCCGCCCCGGCCGTGCAGGCAGTAGTCGAAGGCGGCGACCATCTCGTCCTCGCGGTCCACCCCGGGATAGACGTCGACCAGGGAGCGCAGCCGGTCCAGCCGGAGCACCGCCAGCCCCGCCTCGGTCAGCGTGCCGATGTCCCCGCCGGAACCCTTGACCCAGAGCAGTTCGGCGGGCCCTCCGGTGACCGGGTCGGCGCCGGTCGCCTTGGCCGAGGTGTTGCCGCCGCCGTAGTTGGTGTTGCGCCGGTCGGCGCCGAGCCGGTGGCCCCGGGCCAGCAGCGCGGCGACCTCCGGATTCGTCGGTCCGGTGCTCACGATCATGCCCCCCAGCCGGCCTGCTGCCCGCCGACCCGCTCGGCGGCGATCCGCTCGGCGTAGCCGGAGCGGGCGTACGCGGCCATCGGATCCGGGTCGAGGCCCATCTCCTGGCGGACCTCCGCCAGCATCGGCCGTACGTCGGTGTTGTACGCGTCCATCAGCACCCCGTTGGCGCCGAGCACGTCCCCGGCGGCCTGTGCGGCGGCCAGCGCGTCGGCGTCGATCAGCAGCGCCTTGGCGGTCGCCTCCTGGACGTTCATCACCGAGCGGATCTGGGCCGGGATCTTCGGTTCGATGTTGTGGCACTGGTCGAGCATGAAGTTGACCCCGGACTCGGCCCGCAGCGCGTCGGCCCGGACGATCTCGTGCATGATCCGGAAGAGCTGGAACGGGTCGGCCGCCCCTACCATCAGGTCGTCGTCGGCGTAGAACCGGGAGTTGAAGTCGAAGGCGCCGAGCTTCCCCTCCCGGAGCAGGAAGGCGACGATGAACTCGATGTTGGTGCCGGGGGCGTGGTGGCCGGTGTCGATCACCACCTGGGCCCGGTCACCCAGCTTGAGGCAGTGCGCGTACGCGGTGCCCCAGTCCGGTACGTCGGTCAGATAGAACGCCGGCTCGAAGAGCTTGTACTCCAGCAGCATCCGCTGCTCCGGCCCGAGCCGTCCGTAGGTGGCGTGCAGCGCCTCGGCCAGCCGGTCCTGCCGGGCCCGGATGTCGTCCTGGCCGGGATAGTTGGTGCCGTCGGAGAACCACAGCTTCAGGTCGCGCGATCCGGTGGCGTCCATGATGTCGACGCACTCCAGCAGGTGGCCCAGGGCCTTGCGCCGGATCCGTGGGTCGGGGTTGGTGACGCTGCCCAGCCGGTAGTCGTCGTCCTGGAAGACGTTGGCGTTGATGGTGCCGATCCGCACCCCCCGCTCGGCCGCGTAGGACGCGAGCTTGCCGAAGTCGTCGACCCGGTCCCAGGGGATGTGCAGCGAGACCACTGGGGCGACTCCGGTGAACGCGTGCACCTGTGCGGCGTCGGCGATCTTCTCCTCGGGATTGCGCGGCACCCCGGGCTGGCTGAACACCTTGAACCGGGTGCCCGAGTTGCCGTACGCCCAGGAGGGCACCTCGATCCGTTGCGCGCGCAGCGCCGCCCGGACGTCGGTCTCGGTCATGTCAGGCCTCCGTGGTGTCGAGCGTGGTGTTGTCCAGAGCGGTGTTGTCCAGAGCGGTGTTGTCCAGCGCGGTGTTGTCCAGCGTGGCGAGTTGCGAGTCCAGATTGAAGATCTCGTCGAGGACGACGAACCCCTCGTCGGGGCGGCGACCGTCCAGGCCGACGAAGAAGGGGGCCATCTCGGCCTGCCACCGGGCGTTGACGTCGGTGGCCTCCATCGCGGCGAGCGACGCGGCCAGGTCCTCGGTGCGGAAGTGCCCGACCAGCAGCCCGTCGTCGTGCAGGAAGAGGGAGTAGTCGTGCCAGCCGGCCGCGTGCAGCGCCCGGAGCATCTCGGGCCAGACCGCCGCGTGTCGTTCCCGGTATTCGGCCAGCCGGTCGGGCCGGACCCGCAGGACGAAGCACACTCGCCGCATCGGCGGGCCTCCCAACAAATGAACCGTTTCAACAAGCCGCACTCAACATACGAGCGCCGTCACTGAACTGTCAAGAAACCGGGCCGGGTCCGGAGCTCAGCCCGGGGCGCGGGCGTACTGGCTGGACTCCCGGACCACCAGCTCCGGATCGAAGATCACCTGTTTGTGCTGGTGGTTCTCCGGGTCGTTCGCCTCGTCCAGCATCAACTGTGCCGCCGTCTGGCCGAGCCGCTGCCGTGGCTGGCGTACCGAGGAGAGCGGCACCGCCGCCGCGGCGGCGAAGTCGATGTCGTCGTAGCCGACCAGCGCGATGTCCTCCGGTACCCGGACCTGCTGCCGGGTCAGCTCCTGGAGTACGCCGAGCGCCAGCAGGTCGTTGGCGCAGAAGACCGCGGTGGCCCGGGCGGACCGGGGCAGCCCGAGGATCCGGGAGGCGGCGTCCCGGCCGGCCGCCACGGTCGGGCTCGGCGTCTCGAACCGGCGCAGCGTCTCCTCGGCGAGCCCGGCCTCGCGCAGCGCGTGCACGGCGCCGTGGTAGCGGTCCCGCACCTGTTCCAGCCGCCACGGCCCGCCGACGAAGGCGATCCGCCGGTGTCCGGCCTCCACCAGGTGCCGCATCGCCAGTTCGCCGCCGAGCCGGTCGTCGACCGCGACCGAGCAGACGTCCGGCCGGGTGGAGCGCCGGTCCAGCAGGACCACGAGTACGCCCCGCTCGCGGAGCCGGACCAGCCGCTCGTTGGCGTCGTCGACCGGGGTGATCAGCACCCCCTGGACCCGCTGCTCCTCCAGCAG
Source organism: Plantactinospora sp. DSM 117369 (assembly GCF_053764795.1). NCBI lineage: Bacteria > Bacillati > Actinomycetota > Actinomycetes > Micromonosporales > Micromonosporaceae > Plantactinospora > Plantactinospora sp. DSM 117369. The sequence goes on from NZ_CM132446.1 coordinate 2,384,537, forward strand.
GTCCAGATATCTGCTCTCCTTGGCCGAGTCGCCGTCGCTGTTACAGAAGATCACCGCCATCCCGGCCGCACCGGTGGCGTCCTCGACCCCCTTGGCGACATCCGTGAAAAACGGGTTCGCCACGTCCAGCACGACCAGGCCGAGGGTGCGCCCCCGGCCCCGGCGCAACTGCCGGGCGGCGTCGTTGGGCACGAAACCTAGCTCGTTGATCGCGGCGAGTACCCGGTTCCGGGTCGACGCTGCGACGATGTCGGGCCGGTTGAGCACGTTGGAGACGGTGCCCACCGACACTCCCGCCTGGCTGGCCACGTCGCGGATGCTCACCGCTGGTCCCGGCACCACCGTCTCCTTCCGCAGCCCCCGACCGTCGGGCTGAAACGTGTCAAGGTTATCCGGCGGTTCCGCGCGACGGTGCGGCTGACCGCAGTTCCCGCACGGCGGCCTCCACCGCGTGCGACCGACACTAACTCCCCGGTGCACCGCACCGGGTGCACCTCGCCGGTCCGGTGCCCCGGTACCCCGATGCCCCGATGGTCACGGCTCCCCGGGCCGGCGACGATGCCGTTCGGGACCGCGGGTCCGGACGGCGCGCGGTGCGTGGTTTCCGACCGGCGGCGCCGTCGGTACCCTGTCGGGTCAGGGGAAGCGCTTTCCTGTCGGTGCCGCCGACCGGGGCACCGTGGAACCGACGCACAGAGGGCGGCGAGCATGGGCGAGGACCTGACCGGGGTACGGCTGCGGGTGCGTGGCGAGACCGTCGCGGAGTACGTCCTCGACGACCTGCACGTCGACCCGCGCTGGGGGCGCCGGCCGTACCTGCATCCGGTGCGTACCCTCGCCGGGGTCGTGGTGACCGACACGCTGCCCGAGGACCACCGCTGGCACCTTGGAGTCTCGGTCGCCATGCAGGACGTCTCGGGCACCAACCTCTGGGGAGGCCGGACCTACGTCCGGGATGCCGGCTACACCTGGCTCGACGACCACGGCCGGATCGTGCACGACGGCTGGCTGCCGGACGGATCGCTGCCGGACGGATCTGTGCCGGACGGATCTGTGCCGGACGCGGACGCCGGCGACCGCGACGCGGTGGCCGAGGGCGGCTCGGTCGACGGTCCCGGTGACGGCGGGTTCGCCGAGCGGCTGCGCTGGCTCGACCCGGCCGGCGCGACCCTGCTGACCGAGGAGCGGCGGGTCGGGGCCGCCGAGGTGGCCGGCCGGGCCGACGCCTGGCTGCTCGACTTCGGGTACGTCCTGACCGCACCGGTCGACCGGGACATCCTGCTCGGCAGCCCGGCCACCAACGGCCGGCCGGACGGCGCCGGATACGGCGGCTTCTTCTGGCGGGTCGCCCCGGGGCCCAACCGGGCCTTCACCGCGAGCGCCGAGGGGGAGGAGCGGGTCAACGGCAGCACCGAGCCCTGGCTCGCGATGGTCGGCGCGGCGGGCGGCGGCCGGCCGTACACGCTGGTCTTCGCCGGCCTGGCCGACGGCGACCACTGGTTCGCGCGGACCGGGATCTATCCCGGGGTCTGCGTCGCGCTCGCCTTCGACCGGACCCTGCCGGTCCCGGCCGGCACCTCGGTGCGGCGCCGGCACCGGATCGTGGTCTCGGACGGCGAGCTGACCCGCGACGAGGTCGAGGCGTTGGGGCCGGTCCTGACCTCCTGACCGGCCCCGCGCTCCAAACCCGAACCCGAACCCGAACCCGAACCGACCCTCAGCCCTTCAGGCCGGAGGTGGCGATACCCTCCACCAGATAACGCTGGAAGGCCAGGAAGAAGAGCATCACCGGAACGATGCTCAGCACCGACATCGCGAACATCGGGCCGTACGCCGACTCGCTGGTCTGGTCGATGAAGAGCCGCAGCGCCAGCGGCAGGGTGTACGACTCCGGGTCGTTGAGGTAGACGAGCTGGCTGAAGAAGTCGTTCCAGGTCCAGATGAAGGTGAAGATCGCGGTGGTGACCAGGGCCGGCTTGAGCAGCGGCAGGATCACGTACCGGAAGGTGAGCACCGGGCCGCAGCCGTCGATCTCGGCAGCGTCGTCCAACTCCCGGGGCAGGCCCCGGATGAACTGCACCATCAGGAAGACGAAGAACGCGTCCGTGGCGAGCAGCTTGGGCAGGATCAGCGGTACGAACGTGCCGACCAGATCCAGCTTCTGGAAGATCGTGTACTGCGGGATCAGCACCACGTGGTACGGCAGCATGATGGTCAGCAGGGTGAACGCGAACAGTGGCCCGCGCAGCCTGAACCGCAGCCGGGCGAAGGCGTACGCGGCCAGCGCGCAGGAGATCAGGTTGCCGATCACCGCGCCGACCGCCACGATCAGCGAGTTGGTGAAGAACTGCCAGACGCCGATGCCCGCGATCCCGTCCAGCGCGGCGGAGTAGTTCTCCGGCGCCAGCCGGGTCGGCAGCAGGCTCAGGCTGGACAGGATCTCGTCGGTTGGCTTGATCGAGGTGGCCAGCAGCCACACCACCGGATACAGCAGCAGGGCCAGTACGGCGATGATCAGCGTGTGCCAGCCGACCGTACGCAGCCGGGCACCGGTCGCGCCCGGCCGCCGAGCCGCCGGAGTGCGGGTCGACAGGCCGTCGGAGAGCGTGCTCACCGTTCCTCCCCCGAGTAGAACACCCAGCGGCGCGAGGTGCCGAAGAACAGTGCCGTGATGATCGCGATGACCAGCAGCAGCAGCCAGGCCATCGCCGAGGCGTAGCCCATCCGGAACTGCGAGAACCCGCGTTCGTAGAGGTAGAGCGTGTAGAACAGGGTCGAGTTGCTCGGCCCGCCCCGGCCACCGCTGACGATGAACGCCGGGGTGAACGCCTGGAACGCGTGGATCGTCTCCAGCACCAGGTTGAACAGGATGATCGGGGAGAGCATCGGCAGCGTCACCGACCGGAAGGTGCGCCAGGCGCCCGAGCCGTCGACCGCGGCGGCGTCGTACAACTCGGTCGGGATCTGCTTCAGACCGGCCAGGAAGATCACCATCGGCGCGCCGAACTGCCAGACGGCGAGGATGATCAGCACGTAGAGCGCGTAGTCCGGCTCGTTGATCCAGCCGCCGGTGTCCCAGCCGACGCTGCCGGTGACCGAGTCGACCACCCCGGCGTCGGTGAACATCGCCCGCCAGACCAGCGCGATCGCCACGCCGGTGCCGAGCAGCGAGGGCGCGTAGAAGGCCGACCGGTAGAAGCCCTGCCCGCGCCGCTTGCGGTTGAGCAGCAGGGCCACCGCGAGGGCGGCGGCCAGCTTCAGCGGTACGGAGATCAGCACGTACATCGCGGTGACCTTGGCCGAGGCGAGGAACCGCGCGTCGTCGGCGAAGAGCCGCTGGTAGTTCTCCAGGCCGACCCACTCCGGAGAGGTGAAGAGGTCGTAGTCGGTGAACGACAGGTAGAGCGAGGCGAGCATCGGGCCGACGGTCAGCAGCAGCGCCCCGACGACCCAGGGGGAGAGGAAGAGGTACGCGATCCCGGGCCGATTGCGTCGGTATCGGGGCCGGGCTCCGGCAGCGGCGCCGCCCGGTGCGGCGGGCCGGGGCGGCGGCCTGCGCAGGGTCCCAGTTGTCATGGTCGACTTCCCATCGGCTCCTGGCGGCCACACCCTCGCCGGGTGTGTGCACGCGCCCCGGTGGTGAGGCGGTGATGAAACCATTCAACAAACCGCACGAAGGTACCGCCGGCGGGCGGGGCCTGTCAACGGAGGCTCTCCCGACCGGAGTGGAGTCCGGGCTGGTTGGAGGAATGTCCGGCTGTGGATGAATCGATTCAGGAGGACGATCGGGGCTCGGGACGCCAGCCCGTCCCGGCCGAACGCGGCGACCGGCCGGTCCTGCCCGGGTACACCCCGCCCGCCGGGGAAGTGCCCCGGGCCGAGCGGGGATCTCCGGTCGGCCCGACACAGTGGGTCTCGGGTCAGTCCAGTTGCCGCGGGTCCCGGGTCAGTCCAGTTGCGACGGGTCTCCGGTCAGTCCAGTTGCTCGGGAAGCAGCCCGAGTTCGCGGGCGACCGAGAGCCGCACCCACTCGGTGAGCTGACGGCGTGGGACGATCCGGTCGTGCACCGCCATCTGCACGGCGAGCCCGTCGATCAGGCCGTTGATCCGCCAGGCGGCCCCGGCCGGGTCGTCGCAGCTGAACACCCCGGCCGCGACCCCGGCCGAGATCACCTCGCCGAGCCCCTCCCGCCGGCGCAGGTCCAGCCGCCGCGACACCTTCTCCAGTTCCGGCGTACGCAGCGACTCCGACCACCCGTCGATCCACATCGCCCACGACCGGGACCGGCCCGGCAGGGTGTAGAGGCGGAGCAGTTTCTTCAACTTGACCAGCGGGGGGGCGGGAGACCGGAGCACTGCCTCCAGCCGGGCCAGATCCTGCTCCGCGGCGTACGCGAACGCCTGGGCGACCAGTCGCTCCTTCGTGGCGAAGTGGTAGAAGACCAGCGCCTGACTCACCCCGGCGGCCTGGGCCACGTCGGCGGTACGCGTGTTGGCCAGGCCCCGCGTCGCGATCACGTCGCAGGCGGTGCGTAGTAGCGCATCCAGGCGCACCTCTGCCGCACGTCTCGTCACGCGGCTACGTTAGCCCATTCCGGCCGGCACAATAAGCTATCAACACGTCGGATAAGTTACTAGCGGGTCAGACTGTCCACTAGCGCCTCAGAAGCCGCACGCCCCGGCACCGGTAACCGAGCCCCCTGACCCCCGCCCAGCAGGGGTGCAGCGGCGGAGGGCTGCCGGGTGGGCCGGCCGGCGCAGCCAGTCAACCGCCCGGCCCGGCGGGCCAACCACCGGACGGAGAAGATCGGCAACCATCGGTACCCCGTAGTAGTGTCCGCTCATGCCAGACGGTGTGGCCGAAATCCCTCCGGCGACAGGCCCCGAACCCGGGCCGGACCGGCCGGCGGAAACCCCCGCCCGTCATCCGGGGCGGTCGGCGGAAACGTCCGCCCGTCATCCGGGGCGGTCGGCGGAAGCGCCCGGCCGGATCGGGCGGGACGAACTGCCCGCGCTGGCCACCCCGGACGTCGCCACCGCCGCCGTGACCTATGACGACGAGGAGCGGCCGGCCCGGCAACTCAGCGGCCCGGTCGAGGTCGGGGTGGCGGTGGTCGCCTTCGTCGTCGCGCTGCTGGTGCTCTGGCAGGTGTTCCGGCCACTGTCCCAGGGCAGCCAGTTCTATCTGATCGTCTTCCTGACCGGCGTACTGCCACTGGTCTTCCTCGCGTACCGGTCGGGGCTGCGGCTGCCGGACCGGCTGGCGAGCCGGCTGCCGGCGGTCGCCCCGCGCCGCGTACCCGATCCGGATGCTCCGGCCGCGTCGCGCCGGGACCTGCCGACGGTGCCGGACTGGCTGCTGGCCGGGCTGGCCCTGGTCGTCTGCCTCTATCCGGTGCTGCCGGTCGCGATCGGCGACGCCGGCGGTGGCTACGACGCCTTCCTCGACCGGCAGGGGCTGCTCGCCCCGGTCGACGTGTTGATGGGCGCGCTGCTCCTGGTACTCCTGATCGAGGCCTGCCGGCGCACCACCGGCTGGATCCTGCCGGTGGTCTGCCTGCTCTTCCTCGGCTACGGCTACTACGGCGGGCTGCTGCCGCAGAGCTGGGCGATCGCGCACGCCGGGCTCGACTTCGGACAGATCGTCGACGCGCTCTACAACTCCGGCAGCGGTTTCTACGGCACCCCGCTGGACGTCGCCGCCACCTACATCGTGCTGTTCACGATCTACGGTGCGGTACTCGACCTCTCCGGCGCCGGACGGTTCTTCGTCGACCTGTCGGTGGCCGCGTTCCGGCGGTCCCGCAGCGCCGCCGGCCGCACCGCCGTCGCCTCCGGATTCCTGCTCGGCACCGTCTCCGGCTCCGGCACCGCCACCGCGGTCAGCGTCGGCGCCGTCACCTGGCCGATCCTGCGCCGCGCCGGCTACCCCGCCGAACACGCTGGCGGCATGCTGGCGGCGGCCGGGGTCGGCGCGATCCTCTCGCCCCCGACCCTGGGCGCGGCGGCCTTCATCGTCGCCGAATACCTGGAGGTCTCCTACCTGACCGTGCTCGGCTGGGCGGTGATCCCGACCCTGCTCTACTACCTCGGCATCCTGCTCGCCGTCGAGATCGACGCCCGCCGGTTCAAGGTACGCCCGGTCGAGGTGGCCACCGGCTCGGCGTGGCGGTTGCTGGGCCGGTTCGGCTACCACTTCTCCTCGCTGATCGTCATCGTCGTGCTGCTGGCCGTCGGGGTGAGCGCCACCCGGGCGGTCGTCTACGCCACCGGGCTGGCGGTGCTGCTCAGCTTCCTCGACCGGCGGAGCTGGCTGACCCCACGTCGGATCTTCACCGCCCTCTCCGCCGGGGTCCGCGGCGTGCTCCCGGTCGCCGCGGTCTGCGGCGCGGCCGGCATCATCACCGCCACCACCACCAAGACCGGGCTCGGCGCGCAGTTCGCCTCGCTGCTGGTCCGGGGCGCCGAGGCACTGACCGACAACCCGACCGTGGTGCTGGCGCTGACCGTGGTCTTCGCCGCGGTGGCGCTCTCACTGCTCGGACTGGCCGTACCGGTCACCGCCTCGTTCATCATCGGCTGGGTGATCATCGGTCCGGCGCTGCTCGCGCTCGGCGTACCGGCCCCGGCGGCGGCGATGTTCGTCTTCTACTACTCGGTGCTCTCCGAGGTCACTCCGCCGACCGCGCTGGCCGCGGTGGGCGCGGCGGCGATCACCGGCGGCCGGACCGTGCCCACCATGTGGCAGGCGCTCAAGTACGCCCTGCCGGCGTTCCTCGCTCCGATCGCCTTCGTGCTCACCGGGCCGGGGGAGTACCTGCTCGGCCGGGGCTCACCGGTCGAGGTGCTCTGGGCGGGGCTGGTCGGCTGTCTCGGCGTGGCGGCGCTCGCCGTGGCCACCGGTGGCTGGCTGCTCGGCGTCGGGCCGGTCGGGGCGGTCGAACGGTCCCTCAGCGCCGTCGCCGGCCTGCTGCTGCTCTACCTGCACCCGGTGTCGATCGCGATTGGCGGCACGCTGGTCGTCGTCGCCGTGCTGGCCGGACTGGCGCGCCGGCGCCGTATGGCCGGGACCCGGTCGGTGGTCGAGGAGGTGGTGGCCGAGGAGGTCGACCCGGCGGTGCCAGGCTCCCGGGGCGGCGGTGACCGGCACGTCGAGGCCGGACCGGGCGGCGCGGACGCGCAGCGGTCGGGGCCGGAGAGCACGCCGGTGCCGGCCGCCCCGGATTCCCGGGTGGACGACGGTTCCCGGGCGGACGACGACACCGGGCCGAGGGGCCGGGGAATCGGTTCGAGCGTGGGAGAGGATGCGAAATGAGGCGTACGACGAGGATCGTGGCGGCGGTCGCCGCCGCCGGCCTGGGGCTGACCGGCCTGGCCGGCTGTGGTGGTCGGCAGGACACCGCCAGTACCGACGCGGGCGGCGACGTCACCTGTGAGGTGGGTACGGAGACCCGGATCGGAATCGCCACCGGCAACGCGACCGGGGTCTACTTCGCGCTCGGCAACGCGTACGCCGAGCAGGTCTCCAACGCGCCGGGCAGCAAGGTCAAGGCCACCGCGGCCGAGACGGGCGCCTCGGTGCAGAACATCCAGCAGCTCGTCGCCGGCACGTACGCGGTGGCGTTCTCGCTGGCCGACACCGCCGCCGACGCGGTGCAGGGCACCGGCAGTTTCGAGGGGCAGCGGCAGCCGGTGCAGGCGCTGGCCCGGATCCACACGAACTTCACCCAGGTGATCGTCCGTAACGGTGCCGGGATCAATTCGGTTGCCGACATGCGGGGCAAGCGGGTCTCCACCGGTTCGCCGAAGTCCGGTACCGAGGTGATCGCGAACCGGCTCCTCCAGGCGGCCGGGCTCGACCCCGCCAAGGACATCCAGGCGCAGCGGCTGGACCTGGCCAAGACCGTCGACGGGATGAAGGACGGCTCGATCGACGCGCTGTTCTGGTCGGGCGGCCTGCCGACACCGGGCATCACCGACCTGCTCACCACGGCCAAGGGCCAGGTCAGCTTCCTGGACATCACCCCGCTGCTGGCCGAGATGAAGAAAATCAACCCGGTGTACGAGGAAGGTGCGATCCCAGCCGCCACCTACGGCACTCCGGCGGACGTCAAGACCATCGTGGTACCAAACTTCCTGCTGGTGAAGGACGACCTGGACGCGAACCTGGTCTGCGTACTGACCAAGGCGCTCTTCGACCGGAAGCCGCAACTGGAGCAGGCCAATGCGGCGGCCAAGGAAATCAGCCTGGACACCGCCCGTAAGACCGACCCGGTACCCCTGCACCGCGGTGCCGCCCAGGCCCTCGACGACCTCAACGCCGCGAAGTAACCGTCCGACCCCCGCGCCACCGTCCCTTCATTCCAGGTTCCTAGGATGCTTAGGGGCGGTGGCCCGGACCGGGGCGGACGATCAAGGCTTCGACCAGGCTGAAGTCGCCGATGTCGGGGGTGCGGGTGGGTGTCCTGGACCTGTTGACCCGCCGACCGGCCCCCGAGTTGGCATCTGTTCGCGGCCTCGGCTAAAGTTCTCATCCGTCACCAGGAAACACCGGATGACAAGCGGACGTAGCGCAGTTGGTAGCGCATCACCTTGCCAAGGTGAGGGTCGCGGGTTCGAGTCCCGTCGTCCGCTCGGAGATGCCGCCACATGTCGGGGGCTACCTCGGTGGAGTGGCCGAGAGGCGAGGCAACGGCCTGCAAAGCCGTGTACACGGGTTCAAATCCCGTCTCCACCTCGGCTACAAGCGAGGGCGATTGGCGCAGTGGGAGCGCGCTTCCTTGACACGGAAGAGGTCACTGGTTCAAACCCAGTATCGCCCACCAGCTATATAAGCAGGTCAAATGGCTCGTTACCAGATCATCGGTAACGAGCCATTCTGTTGTTGCTCCTTACGTTGGGAGCAAACTGGGAGCACATGATCGTCGGCGGCGACCCAGCGGCGGGTCCAAGCAAAGGATGACGCGGTACGGGGAAGTTGCCTCAGCCGGGTGAGTGAAGGCGCGGTCGGGAGCGGTTCGGCCGGGGTGAGTCGCGTGTGACGGTGGTGTCGGACGAGGTGCAGGAGGACGACGCCGACCTCCCACGGCGGCTTGCACTGCTCAGTTGCCGGTCCAGCCGTTACGACGAGCGGGTGCGTTGCGCCGGTGTCTGAACCGGGACGCGGTCGGGCCGGGCCCGATGGTGGCCTGTTGGCGGCGTGGTGCGCGCATGGTGAGCGACGCCGGTACGGCCGCCGGCTCGTTGCCACCGCCAGCGGGTCCGGCAGATCGTGCTCGACGCTGCGTGGGAGCCGTCGTTCGTGCAGCCGCTGCCCGGTGAGAGGCTGCCGCTGATCCGCGTCCCGGATGCGCGGTCCCTGGCCGACCGCGTAGATCTGAACCGCCGACGGGCCGAAGCTGGGCGGAGTACTTCGACAAGCCCTGTTCGGACCGAGTCAGCTGTCCCGGCACGAACTCGCCTGCTGACGACGACCGACTCACACCACGTGCGGGCGTAACCACCACGGTCTCCCTACGTGGCGCGGGGATCCATAGGCTGCTGGTCGACGGGAACCAGGGCCGCGCACGTCGACGGGAACCAGGGCCGCGCACGTCGACGGAAATGCACCGATCTCCGACCCGCCGACCCCGATCCGACTCGAACCCGATACACCCGCTGGCGGCGACCCGGCTCGCCGCCTCGACGGCCGCGAGGTCTGGCAGGCACAACCGTTCTGCCGTGGACAAGTCCTGTACGTGTTCAACCCGGCCTGTGCCACCACCACACTCGACGTCCGCTCTGTGACCGGTCTACCATAGCGATCAACGTCCGGATTTGGCTCCCCTCTGTGTCAAGAGGCGGAGAGGATTGGTGTTCTAGGCTGGTTGGAGGCCGGGTCCGGGAAGTGACTGTTCCGAAGTGCCGGCTGTCGGGATTGAGCTGGCCGCGCTGGATTGAAGTGTCGCTCCCACTTGTCCTCCCGGACCCGTCGCTCCTGCTCCGGCATCCTTGATCATCTGCTTGTAGACCAGGTCGGAAAGTCGTCGTTTCAGGGCGCGCATGGCTTCCATGGTGGTCTTGCCGGCGGCGAGTTTGCGCCGGTAGTAGGCTCGCCCCTCGGTGTCGTGGCGGAGCTGGACGACAGCCATGATGTGCACGACCCGGTTGATGCGACGGTTCCCGGCCCGGGACAGGCGGTGGCGTCGCTGGTCACCGGAGGACGCGTCGATGGGGGCGGTGCCGTTCCAGGAGGCGAAGTGCCCGCGGCTGGCGAACCGGTGGATGTCACCGATGTCGCCGATCAGCCGGGCAGCTCCGGACGGGCCGATGCCGGTGAGTTCCAGGAGGTTGCTGCCGGTGGCCTCGACGAGTTCGGTCAACTGTGTGTTCGCGGCCTTGATCTTCTTGTCGATGCTCGCGAGTTCAGTGATCAGCTCCGAGGCGAGTTGCCGGCGGGTGCGTCCGACGATGTCGCGGGGTCGTACGGTGTTCAGCAGTGCGCGGGCTTGTGGCGCGGACAGGAATCTCTTCGCCCCGCCCGGGACGAGTCCCAGGATTAGATGATGCAGTCGGCTGACGGTCTCGGTGCGGGTTCGGCCGAGAGTGTCGCGGCGATCGACGAGCAGCCGCAGCGCGACGGTGGCGTCATCGGCGGTGACCTGCCGCAATCCTTCGGTGCGCAGGGCTGCCACTGCCACGGAGTGCGCGTCGACGGGGTCGGTCTTGCGGCCCTGGCCGGTGGCGAACACCCGGGCCCGGGCGGAGAGCTTCGCGGGCACGTCGACGACGGTCTCACCGTCGGCCACGAGGCGTTGGGCGATGTGCCGGCCGATGCCGTTGCAGCCCTCGACCGCCCACAGGCGTTCCTTGTACTGCCGGCCGAGCGCGAGCATCGCATGGTAGCCGACGGTGTCGGTGCCGAACCGGCCCTGCGCCAGGACCTTCTCACGGTCGTTGATGACCTCGATCGTCGCGGAGCGTTTGTGGGGATCCATGCCGATGATCACGCGTGCCATGCTGTCCTCCTCGACCACACCGAGCTGATGTCGGCGAGGAGGGCAGCGCTACTTCGAGCTGGGCAAACCCCTCTTGAGCCTCTCCGCGCCACGGTGACCGACGGGCCGCACGCCAAATGAGAGCCACACCAGGTTGCGGTGGGCAGCCGCGATCAGAGCTATCCCGCCGGTCACCTCGACCAAGCCTGGCCGGGCTGCGGTCGTAGGTCCAGTAAACAAGTAGCCGCCGTCCGTGCGCGCCGTTGCCAGCGAGGCCGTCACCTTCGGTAGCCGTGGATCCCAGCGCGGCCAGGTGCGAGGACGTCCGGTCGTGCCGATGTCCGGGCGTTGGTGCACCCTGGGGCGAGACAGGGGTTCGACGCGCGTTGTATGTTCCCCCGACGATGTACGCCGCTGCGTACGCGTCGCGAATCGCGTTGCCCAGCCCTTTGTCCGGGAGTGCTGTGTCTGCCTCGCCGATCCTGCTTGCTCTAGCAGGTAACCCTGCGCTGCTCTCGGAGCACATCGATGTCCTTGCGGCTATGGGGCATCCAGAGTTGTTGCGGGAGCTGGCGCGGGAGCAGCGCCTAACCTCGGCCCAGTCATACTTCCTTGCCGGAAGTGGGCAGCGCGACATTTTGGTAGCGCTTATCGAGTCGGGAAATCTCGCGATTGAGCGGATTCCAGACGGTGACCCATGGGCGCTGCTCGCCGTCATCAACCGGGTCGACGCACCTGACGACTTGCTGTCCAGGCTCGGCTCCTGGCCGGACACCGCGGTGCGTCTGGCGTTGGGCAACTATGCGTCGGAGCGCCTGGACGTCGCGCAGCTCGTGGCCGACGATGAAGACTGCTCGGTGGCTGCGTCCGCCGGCCGCCTCTGGGAACTTCCCGAGACGCTGGCGTTGCGGCTGTCGCGACGTGCTGAGGCGTGCGTCCGGGTCACCCTGGCGTCGAACATCCATACTCCTGGCATCGTTTTGGCTGACCTGATCGGCCATGGTGGCGAGCCCTCGATGAGCCCGTGTCCGCACTGGCCCGACGTCGTGGCGGCGCTGTGCGAGGTACGTCGGCTGGCCGCGGGCAATCAGGCGACTCCCGTAGCAGCGGTTGAGCCTCTGACCGCCGAATGTGATCCCGCGTTGGTGCTGGCACTCTCGAGCCGAGCAGACCTACGCGACGAGACCTACGAGCGGCTTCTGTCACTGCGCGACCACGACGTGATGGTTCGCGTCGCGATGAACTGGGCGGCGCCTCCTGATCTACTCCGCGAGCTGTACGATCTTGAGGCTGGCCGCTGGCAGAGCTATGTGCTGGCGAATCCACGCACTCCACTGGACCTGCTCGTGCGGCACAGCCGCGAGGGCGGCTCACCGCGGACCGATAACCACCCGGACCTCGACGGGTTGCTCGGATTGGCCACGCACCCAGACCCGCGGGTCAGGCTGGTCGCGGCTGCAAGCCACAGGTTGCCGGCAGACGTCCGCGCGACTTTGATCCGAGATGCGGACTTCGACGTCGCATGCCGGGCTGTCCGCTACTACTCCGTGCCCTCCGAGCAGGTCCGCGCGATTGCAGCGCGCTATGGTCCACTCGTTTCCTCGCTGGTGGCTGGGCATCCATCTTGCCCGCCCGATGTCCTGCTCACCATCGCCACGGATCCGCTGAGCTCAGCCGAGGCCATCATCGATGTCGCCGTACATGAAGCAGCGCCGCCCACCGCGTTGGCTGCCTGCCTTCAACATCCGCATGCCGCCGCCTACGTCGCCTGTAATCCGGCGACGCCGCCGGACATGCTGATCGAGCTGGCGTCCCATTCGGATCCCCATGTGATCCTGGAGCTTGCGAGAAATCCGAGCCTTCCCGCAGTAGCCGCTCATCGCATCCTCGAAAAGTTCGCGACCGACTGACCCGCCGCCCAGCCACCGCCACCACGCATTCATCTGCCGCTGAGCACGCGAGGCGGCCGGCTCTGCACAGTCACGAGCGAGGCGGCCGGCTCTGCACAGTCACGGAGCGTGGCGGCGTACGGCTTGCGCGCCCGTCCGACCATGCCGAGAGGCGTGCGTGCTGGTCGGTCAGTAGCCGTCACGTTCGTTGCGTGCCGGTCCTAGACATCGGTGCGGCATGACAGGCGCTGCCGCTTGCTGAAGGACACGCAGGGTGGGACGATCGCAACCATGATCGAAAGAATCGAGTCCTCCGTCCGCCGGTGAGCGTGACGCCCGAGCCTGAACTGCTCGGACCCCAGATCGCTCTGTTCGAACACGCTCTGCGTCTCCATCAGCAACACCCCGACGGTGCACTGCCTCGCGACGGTAAGCCATATCCGGACGAAGACCGTCACCGCTCGCGACCGTCATACCGACGGGTAAGGGATCGACGCCTCTACGGGGCCGATGTCGCCGTCGTCCTCGACAAACACTTCAGCCAGCCCGACGCGCAGGCGAGTGAACTGGTCGACGCCTTTCGCGAGGTCTACGTCCCGATCCAGCGCAACGACCACATCGTTGCCGCGGCGCTACGCGCGGATCGGCAGCGCATGCGGCAGACCGGTCGGTGGTTGGTGCGGCACAGCATCGATCGCAATGCCGCCACTGTCGGGCTCGCGCTGCTGGCCGCCGATTGGGCCGAGGAAGACATCCCGCTAATCCAAACCATCGGTCTGTTGTCGAACCATTTCGGGCCGTTGGCCGCCGAGGCGTTGCAGCGCCGCCGTGGAGGTGCAGAAGCGCTGATGTGGCTCGCCGAACGCGTCGCCGGCTGGGGCCGGGTCTACGTCGTCGAGGCGCTATGCCGACAAGGCGCCACCAGTTCCCGGGCATGGCTTCTGCGCCATGCCTGCGACGGCGACTACCTCAACGGCTACTTCGCAGGCGAGGTTGCCACCACAGCGCACCTGCACGAGGCGGTCACCGGCACCGATGTCGACGATGACCTGGTCGATCACACCGGCCGGCTACTGAGGATCATGGCCGACTGCGGTGGCATGGGCATGACTCTCGAGCACTACCCGCCGGCATCTGCCGTGTTGGCTGCGCATGCTGCTCACCTCGCCAAGCAGCCGCCGGCAGCGAACCGATACGTCGATGCCGCGATCATCGCCGACCATCTGACGGCCAAGCCCCCGAACCGGTGCGGCTGCACTACTGAGCAGCGGGACCGCATCGTGCAGCAGTACCTCGCAATACTCGACCGGCCGGATTGGCGCGCCGCGGTCCGTGAGGGTCCTGGCATGAATAGCGATTTCTTCGCCTGGTTCACCGGCCACGTAGCGGCGCGGCTGCGTCTCGGCGCGGTTTCTGACGTCGCCGAGAATGGCGGACGATGAACTACGCCGCCGACAGCGCCCGGTCGAGGCGGTGCACACCGATGCCGGGCGACCGTCGCACGTGCTTCGGCCGACGGGGTTGTCGGCGTACGCCTTAATAAACTGGGCATGATTTTCGTAGCCGGAGATCGCCAGGGCGTCCTGAGCCGGTGACGGGCTCAGGCTTCCCTATTGTCGACCCAGCGGCAGAACGGGTCCGTGGTGTCCTCGTCGCCCATCTCGGCGGGCTGCGACACGATCTCCAGCCCGGTCGCCGGGGCGGTGACACCGAAGGTGCGGTGCAGCCAGTCCCGGTAGGGCGCATTGACGATCTCGTGGTCGGCATCCCACGGCTCGGGCGGCGCGCCGAACTCCTCGTTCCAGCAGATCTCCCGGTAACCGATCGCCAGCAGCCGCAGAAAGTCGACCGCATCGTCGGTGAGCACACACGTCATCATCGAACCGCTGCCCGAACCGAGATGAACGATCTTGACCCGTCCCTCACCGTCGCGCCACAGCGCGGCCATCGAACCCTCGCCACCGGTCTGTGCGAACGGCCACAACCGCGCGGCCGCATCCGGAACCGACTCGTCGAACCAGGACCGTGCGTACGACAGGGTCTGCTCGGCGGTGTAGCCACGCAACTCAATCGAGGTGCCCACCCAGCCGTCGTCGCTCAACGAGCCGTACAGATCCCCGTCGTGCCCTTTCACCACGAAACCCTGCTCGTCGACCCAGCCGAAGAGCAGGCGCAGCGGCTCCGGTAGGTCGAATCCGTCCGGCACCCGGGCCAGCGTCGTCTTGAGGAAGTCACCCACGCCCGGCAGCGTACGAGATCACCTCGCCCTGCCACAGTCCCAGCCGCACCGCCCGGTCGCCGACGTGCAGGGTGCCGCCGACCAGCCGGCCGGCCTCGTCGCGCTCCGGGTCCCAACCGCTCAGCACTCCCGCGATCACCGAGGCGAACGGCTCCTCGCCGGAGGCGTCCCGCCCGGCCCAGCGGCCACCGTCGTAGTCGTAGTCGTAGGCCGACCGCCAGCTCTCGTCACCCGGAGCCGTCGGCACGATCGTCAGGGACCAGTCACTGCGCCCGTCGAACAGCAGCCCACGGCCGTCGTCCACGACGAGGTGGACCGGCCCGGTGGTGAGATCGACCGGGTCACCGGGCCAGTGCCAGGCCAGCCGCGTGACCGCGGCCAGCCGGCAACCGATCAGCATGTCCATCAGAATGGTTCCGCCAGTAGTAGTGACCGTTGGTGTCATCGAACCGGCTCTTGGCGCGGCAGCACCGGCGAAACCGCCGTCCTGAGCCGCACGGGCAGTGATCTTTGCCGCCGCATCATAGAGATATTGCTGTTCACACAGCTCTACGAGCCCGCAGCCAATCCGCCATCGGTCCGCGATCCGCTCGATTCGTCGATCGCCACGACCGCTGGCGCGTCTCAGCACGAGTCAGCGCACTGATCTGCCGCCGACCGGTGCGTTGGCCGGCCGCATGTCGGTCACCGTCCGTAATCCGAGCCTCGTTCTCGGCCGCGCCCCACGTGCACGCTCGTGCCGATGAGCGGTCACCGTCTGAGGGCGTGGTGGGCTCGTATGGTGTTATCGCTTCGTGGGATGGAACGAGGCGACGTATGAGATTCTCGGCGGTTCCGACGAGTCAGCGGAAGCACGTGACGAGCTTGCCGTACTCGAGGGATGGATCGGAGGAGCACTTGCGGAGTCCGTCCGCGAGTGGTACCTGCTCGGCGGTGATCGACGTCTGGCCTCGATCAGCTCGAACCTGGTCACCCAGACGCGGGACTTCACGAGCCCGAGGGTGAGTCGTTTCCTCGACAACGGATACCTCCTACTTGCTACCGACAGCCAGCACTGCTGTCGGTGGGTCGTGGCGGTCTCGGCAGCTCACGGCAACCCACCGGTGTATCTGATCGACCCGGACGACGACACCTGCACGACGCGAAGCCGCTACGCCGATACGTTCTCCGACTACGCCTTCACGGCTTCCTGGGATGCGGCCCTCTGGAAGGGGGTGCTGTCGGCCGACTTCGACCATCCCCTTCCACCCGATGCCCTCGACACGCTCAGGCTCCGGCTCACCGCACTCCCGACCACCCACGGATGGGCCATGAACCAGGGCTGCGACGCGGTGTACCGATTCGGCGGCCCCGCAAAGGTCGCCGTCGCCGTCACGGGGAGTACGGCTTTGTGGAGCGCGATCGCGGCACCATCCACCGCCCAACGAGACGCCTTAGCCACGCTGATCGGCGCCACGCCGGGCCACTGACCTTGGGCTTCGAATACCTTCCGCCCGGCCTGACCTTGAGCGCGTAGATCAAGACGTTGATCCGCCGCACAGCACGTGCGGCGGCGGGCTGCGTACGGGTCACCGAGCGTGGCGACGTACGTTCGGCGCGGCGTCCGATCATGCCGAGATGAGGGTGCGACACGAGGTCGCACGTGTCGAGTGAGTACGTCGATTGGAGGTCGGGTGTAGATGCCCGAGGCATGGCTCGCGGTCAGTATCCGAGATCGGTGGTGAGTAACCGTCGGGCGCGAAGTTCAGGAGAAGCCCAAGGGCACCCATTCCGGCTGGGTGCAATAGGCATCGCGCACTTGCCTTCGGGGCGGTCCAACGCCGATGATGCCTGACTTCCTGCGCCGTGATCGTCCACAATCTCACCCGCGCCGCCGAGATCTCCCCGCCCCGGCCTACGCCGCTGTCGGCCTGCCAGATCCATCGAGGCCCGGGGTAGGAGTTCAATGAGGTGCGGGACCGGCGCCGGACGGAGATCCGGCGCCGGTCGGTGCTTGCTAAGAGCGTTCTCGGACACTCAGAGGAATCGGTGTGAGGCGTTGTCGAGGTAGGTGTTGCTCAGGTTTCGCGATGTGCCGGCAGCCACGTTGTCGTACGGACCACCGTAGTTGCTGTTGTAGTAGACACGGACGGGCCGGGAACTGCGATTCCACGCCGATGTGGCATTGTTCTTAATACATTCGCCCTGCCCTATCCCAGACGACCGAAACTCGTAGCAGCTGGGCTGGGTGGACCCGTAGTTTGCGAGTGATGCCGTGAAGTCAGAAAGCGACCCCGTCAGGTTGTGTCCCCAGTAGAAGCAGATTTCGCCGGATTCGCATATACCGTTCCTGGGGGTGGCCGCCGAGGCGGCGGACGGAGCCAGCGCCGCGAAAAGCGACGCGGATCCGAGAACGAGGATCATTGCGCGTGCGATGGTCATCCTGGTTTTGGTCATCTCTTTCCTTTCGATCCTGACACCTTCGCTGTATCGGTGCGTAGGTGGCCTGGATGCTCGTCCAAGCCGGGTGGGTCGGATCTTCTGTCCGACCATGCCGCCGTACCACCTCCTCGAATTCTCCGTACACGCGGCGGAAGTCGATGGCAGCCGCGTTCGGCTTGTTCGATCAACACCGCCAATTGATCCACTTTGGATCGGCGTTGCCGTCGGCTAGCCTTCGGTGCCATGACTCCAGGATCTACGCAAGAGCGCCGAGGTGGCATCACGGTACCCACCGAAGGATTTGCCCACAGTCGAGCGATTGACGTTGCCGGCCCGGCTCGATGTGCGCAGATTTCCGATTGGTTCGCCTGACCCATGACGCTTCTGGAACGTGATCAAGAGCAGGTGCGGATTCAGGATCTTGCCGCTGGTCTCGGCTCGGGGAGCGGCGCCGTCGTGCTTGTCGAGGGTGCACCTGGGATCGGCAAGTCGGCGCTACTGGCGAGTGTGTGTGGGAACGCCCGCCGGCGGCAGGTCATGGTGCTCGCGGCGCGCTGCGGTGAGCTTGAACGGGACATGCCGTTCGGAGTCGTACGGCAGCTGTTCGAGCCGACTCTGCTTACTGGCACTGCGGCTGACCGGGCGGACCTCCTCGCCGGTGCGGCCCGACTCGCCTCGGTGGTGTTCGAGAGTCGCCCCGCTGCTTCTGACCTACCGGTCGGCGATGTTGCGCATGCTCTCTACTGGTTGTGTTCCAACCTCGCGGAGCGCGGATCGCTGCTGCTGGCGGTCGATGATGTCCACTGGGCTGACGAGGCGTCGCTGCGGTTCCTCTCCCACCTGGCCCGACGGGTCACGCATCTGCCGGTACTGCTGCTGCTTGCCACGCGCCCGGCCTGGCGGAAGGGCCGGTCACCGGCAGCCCGGGTACTAAGCGGCGTCACATCGCACTTCATGCCCCTGGCTCCGCTGACCGGTGAGGCCGTTGCGGTGTTGGTTCGTGACTCCCTGTCGGCGGACGCGGAGGAGGAATTCTGCGAGGCGTGCACCTCGGCCAGCGGCGGCAATCCCTTCCTGCTCACCGAGGCAGTCAACACGCTTCGCGCCATGGGTGTCACCGCCAGAGCAAGCGAGGTGCACCACCTGGGAGCCCTGCGGTCCGATTTCATCACGAGATCCGTGCTGGAGCGCATCAATTCGGTGGGACCCCAGGCCCTGCATCTGGCCCGAGCGGTGGCGGTGCTCGGTGGCTCGGCAACTCTGCACCGGGCCGCGACACTCTCCGGCACCGCTGCTGACATGGTAGGGCCCGGCTCAGAGGAGATGGGTTCCAACCAGGCCGCGAAGATCATCGACCTACTCGTACGGGAGGGTGTTCTTGCCCCGGGGCTACCCCTCGACTTTGTACATCCGTTGGTCCGTACCGCTGTCTACACCGATATCAGCGCGTCGGTGCGCTCCCACACGCACAAGGCGGCGGCCCTGATGCTGGCGGACGAACACTTGGCGCCTGAGCACATCGCGCCCCACCTCCTCGCCTGCGAACCAACGGGTGACCCGTGGGTCGCCGATGCCCTGCATGCCGCAGGGCGCGCGGCTCTCGGCCGCAGCGCGATCGAGAGCGCCATCGGCTTCCTGGAACGGGCGCTGGTCGAGCCGCCCGAACCATCCGTCCATACGTCGATGCTCGTCGACCTGATCCGGGCACTGGTGCTGTCGAACCGGCTCGACGACGCCGCGGACCGGCTGCAAACGCTCCTGTACACCCCCGGCACCACTAACCTCCCCGCCGAGACCGCAGTGGAACTCGGCACGCTGCTGGTGATCGCCGGGCAGCGCTATCACGGCGGCCACCTGCTGCGGTACGCGCGGAACGTGGCGGGCAGCAGCCCGGAGATCGCCACCCGGGTCCTCGCGGCAGCCGCCTTTGGCGGTCTCACCGCCATGGATCCACCCCACATCTGGATCCGCCAACTGGAACAGGCAGTGCCCAACCTATCCGGCACCGCAGACGCAGACCGCATGGTGTACGCAACCCTCGCGTTCCTTGCCGGCGCTACCGGCGACCGCCCGGCGGACGAAGTCGCCCGGCTGGCCTCTGTCGCCGCGACCGGTCCCTTACCGGCCAGGAACTTCGGCATGCTAGCCAATCTGGCCGGCGCGGCCTTCGCCATCTGCGGAGACGGTGACCAGGCGCTTCAGTTGCTCAGCAAGGGAATCGACACGGCCCGCCAGAGCGGGGACATCGCCACATTGGGCTATCTCCTGGTTCTCCGGTCACACGCCGCGATCGAAGTCGGGCAGCTCATGGAGGCCGAAGCCGACGGCCAAACGGCGATCGAGATCTACCAGGAACGCCCCGAGGAGCGCCCGCTCGCCGCCGCGGTGCTCGTTGACGCGCTCGTCGCCCGTGGCGAGACCGCCGCCGCCCAGCACGTACTCACCACGCTGGGCCTCGAAACACACCTGCCGCTGAACTGGCTGATCGCCCACTTCTTCCACCTGGCCAGAGCCCGGCTCCGTCTCCAGCAGCGCCGCCCCGCAGATGCGCTCGCCGACCTGGCCGTCTGCGGTGACGCGCTCACCGCCGCCGGATACACCAATCCGGCCTTCGCCAATTGGCGCTCCGAGACGGTTCACGCGCACCTCGCCATGGGCGACACCGCCAAGGCCCAGGCCCTGGCCGCAGAGCAACTCGAACTGGCCCGACGGTTCAGCTCCCCACGCTCAATCGGCATCGCCCTGCACACGGCAGGCATGGTCGCGAAGGGCGCGGAAAGCGTCGCCTTACTCCGCGAGGCCGTAACCACCCTCGAAGGCACCTCCGCGACGCTCCACCACGCACACGCCCTCGCCGAGTACGGCGCCGCGCTGCGCCGCAACGGCGACCGCATCGCAGCCCTGGACCCGCTGCGCCAAGCCCTGCACCACGCGACCCGCTGCGGGGCACAATCACTGACCAGCCGGACGATCGACGAACTGCTAGCCGCTGGCGCCCGCCCCCGCCGCGCCACCCTGTCCGGACCCGACGCGTTGACCGCCCAGGAACTCCGCGTCGCCCGTTTAGCCGCGCAGGGCGCCACCAACCGCGACATCGCCCAGCAACTCTTCGTCACCCGCCGCACCATCGAGATCCACCTCAGCAATGCCTACCGCAAACTCAACATCACCTCCCGCCAGCAGCTTCCAGCGGCACTCGCATCAACCAAATGAATCCAAGAACCGTTTGCGGTGCCGTGTCTCGTAAGAGGTGTCAAAGAGGACGGCGCCCGCAGTGGAGGGGTCCAGGTAGCGAGCGCTCTCGAGCCCTCGTGTGACGATCATGTAGCGGCGGATGGTGCCGGCCGCTGGATCGGGTATCGGCGGCGCGTAGTCCACGGCAACATCATCCCCAGCTCGACGCACTACCCCTCCTGCCAGTCGACGTCCGGATCTGTCGATGACAGTGCGTCGCAGGCAGCGCGCGTCCGGATCCGCGTGCGGTGTGCTTCTAACCGCTCGCTGGTGCCGTTTGCGTTGGGCTGGAGACGGCCGCCTCGTACCTGAGCAAGGTATCGACGAATGTGCGTTGTTGCGCTGGGCTCAGCGGCGCGAGGGCCTGTCGCCATGCCCGGGCACCCGGGGACAGCCATTGGGCGATGGCGGGACGGCTCTCAGGGCTGATGTCCACGATGCGGCGACGGCGGTCGGCGTCGTCCTCGCGCCGTACCAAGACCCCTCTGCGGCTCAGGTCGCTCACGATCAGGCTCACCGTGGTCGGTGCCACACCCAGCATCCCGGCCAGTTGGGAGACGGTCAGCGGACCGTCGAGTAGGAGCAGGGACAACATCGACAGGTGTCTCGGCGCCAGCTCAAGCGACCGTAGCTGTTCCGGCGATGGCAGCCGTTTGACCCTGCCGATCAACCTTGGCATCACCAGGAGCAACTTCCTGACGGTGTCGTCCGTGGTGTCAGGCGTTGACATCCGCCCACCTCCCAAATAACTTTGTAAGCAAAGCTAATTTGCGATCAAAATTGTTCACGGAGGATGGTATGCCTCACCTCAGCGTGCATGTGCTGGAGAGCGACCTGGCCGGCCGTGAGACCGCACTGATTCGGAACCTGACCGATGCGGTCGTCGCCGTCTATGGGGAGTGGGCCCGAAGCATCGCGGTCGTGCAGTTGATCGGCCTGCCGCCCAACCGTTGGGGTATCGGCGGCAACCCAGCAGAAGCGCCCTCACCCAGCGTCACGTTCGGCATCAGAGAGGCGGCGTTCAGCCGACCCGACGCCGACGAGATCGTTGCCCGCCTCGTGTCCGGGGTCACGGACGCCATCGTCGACGTCCTCGGGGAGCGCGTCCGCGCCGGCCTCACGATCGAGCTTGTAGGCACCCCGGCCGGGCGCACAGGAATCGGCGGAGTTGTCGTCACGTCATAGGGATCAAGCAAGTGCCGGAGCCGGTTACGAGCACCCAACAACACTCGATCGGCGCACTCTACTGCCGCTGACCGAGTGCGCCAGGCTGCCCGAAGCCGTCACGCTTCATGGCCAGCGTTCCGCGCCGGTAGGGCGCGCGGAACTGCCGATGTGCGTGCACGTGATCATGCGCAGGCGGCTTGCTGCTTGGATTGTCCGGCATGTCTGGTCCACGCCTGACCGTAGGGATCGCGGATTGCCGGGATTCCGGCCGAGGTTGCCCGATGGTCGGTCTACTTCATGCGGTTCGTTTCGTAGGCCCACATGGCGAGTTCGACTCGGTTTCGGGCAGCGAGTTTGGTCATGAGACTGGTGACGTGGAACTTGACGGTGCTGATGCTGATGTGAAGTTCTTCGGCGATCTCGGCGTTGGTCCTTCCTCGCGCGACCCTGCGGAGCACGTCCTCCTCACGTTCTGTGAGGGCGTCGATGGGTTGGGCGGGCGCGGTGGCGGGGGTGTTGGTCGAGAAAGTGGCGAGGAGTCGACCGGTGACCCCTGGGTCGATGAGCACATCGCCTCGGACTGCGGCGTGGATTGCGTGGATCAGTTGGTCGGGTTCGGCGCCTTTGAGGAGGAAGCCTCGGGCACCTGCCTTGAGGGCTCCGTGGATGTACTCGTCGGTGTCGAAGGTGGTGATCACCACGACGGCGATCGGATCGGCGTTTCCTGGTCCGGCGAGCAGGCGAGTGGCTTCGATGCCGTCGAGGTTCGGCATGCGAATGTCGAGCAGGCAGACGTCGGGTCGCAGTTCGCGAGCGAGCGTGACGGCTTCACGTCCGTCGGCGGCCTGCCCGATCACGTCGATGTCAGGCTGACCGTTGAGGATTGTTGACAGTCCCGCACGGACTATGCCCTGGTCATCGGCGATGAGGACGCGAATGGTCATATCGCCGTGCCGTGGCGTGGGAGAACCGCCCGGGACGCCCCAACCGCGATCCGGATTCGGTCCGGCCGTGAGCGTCCCACCCAGTAGGGTGACTCGCTCGGTCATGCCGACCAGCCCGTACCCGGGTTGGTTCGGGGCGGGCGTGGTGCGGGCGCCGTCGTCGCTGACCGTCACCTGCACGTCGGTGGCGCTTCCGATCACGGTGACCTCGACCCGGGTTGCCTGCTGTGCGTGGTGCTGGGCGTTGGTGACCGATTCTTGCGTGACCCGGTAGATGGCGGCCTCCAGAGCCGGTGGGAGATTCGTCAGTTCACCGCGCAGCTCCACGTCGATGCGAAGCGAGTCGGTGCTGTTCGCGGCCAGACGTTCGATGTCGGCAATGCGGCGTTGGGGGGCCATGGCGGGCCGCTTCTGGCGGTCCCGGAGTGCGCTGACCATCGTGCGCATCTCCGCGAGCGTTCGGGCTGCCTCGCGGTCGATGGTCTCCAAAGCCTCGGTTGCCCCGCTGAGCGACGACGACCGCGCGAGGAACAGTCCGGCCTGAGCCTGGATCGCGATCGCGGAGACGTGATGGGCGACGGTGTCGTGCAGTTCCCTCGCCAGATGCTCTCGCTCTTGCAGCTTGGCATGCTCGACCAGCTGCTCGCGAGCTGTGACCCGGTAGCGGATGGACACCCCCAGTGCCGCCGTGAACAGCAACACCGCAGTCCCGGCGATCGTCTCGGCGACCCCGGTGAAATCGGTGCTGACGCTGGCGCTGACAGCGACAGCCATGATGGCGAGCCCGATGGCGGCGTCGCGGCCAGCACCCCATCTGAAAAGCGGGTAGGCAAGTATCAACACAGCCCATCCGCTGTGCAACACCACCGGTTCGGCGCCCGCGACGAACGTGGCCACATCCAGCGCCGCGAACGTGCCGAAGGCGAACGCCACGACCGACAGCGGATGGGTTCGCCGGAACAGGACCGCAACCGCCAGTCCGCATCCGAAGGCGACGGCGACCGGTCGCCATACCAGATCACGACGCAGGACCGCTTCAAGCGCGACTCCGGCCATCACGATCGCGGCGAACACCCAGTCGCCCCGGCCGCGCGCCGGCGGGTTCTTCCCGGCGGGTTCGGCCCACACCGCCGTCGCGGCATTCCACATGACTGTCACAGTAGCGATTGCGCGATGGCGGCGGGACAGCCCCAGGAACAGTCCCTGACCTGGCCCATCGGCCAGGTCAGCCTTGGCCACAGGACTCGTGTGCTCCGCGTCGGTCCTCTCGAAACTGGAAACCGTTCGGCTCTACTCGGCTCACCAACAGAAGGAGACCGTCGGTGGACAGGAATCGGGCAACAGAGCTTCACGATACGAAGGTGGATGTGAAGGTCGCGCTCTGTGGTTTATGGATCTCCCTGCTCTTCGTGTTCGCGTACGTCGACATCTTCGGTTTCTTCCGGGCCGACGTGATCAACGGAGTACTCGCCGGCAAGGTATCCGGCACAGGTTTAGAGATTAATCAGGCTTTCCTCGTCTTCACTACGATCTTCATCGTGATTCCATGCCTGATGGTCATCGTCTCGCTCTTCGCCCGAGCAAAGATAAACAGAGTGGCCAACATCGTCGTCAGCCTGATCTATGTGGTATCCGTGGCCGTGACGATCGTCGGCGAAACGTGGATTTACTACATCCTCGGGACTGTCATCGAGATGATGATCCTCCTCGCGATCGCAAGAGTCGCCTGGACCTGGCCAAAGCATCCTGCCCATTGACAACAATCGACGGCGGCTCGAAGCACCAGTGCGCACCACGGCCCGCCCGCAGCCTCGAACTCATCAGCGTGCAGACCCGTCCGGCGGGCGACACGCCTGGCAGACCACCCCGGCCCGGTGCCGGACTGATCGGACCCGCAATAGTCCAGTAGCGTGCACCACCCACACACGGTGGGCGACCGAGGGAACCGGTGGGCACGCCCACCTGGTTCCAGATCACGTTCCGTTCGGCGTCGGCAACGTAGACGACCACATCCGGATCTGCCGCCGATCGTGCGCGCCATCGACACGAGGATCGGAGCTGTAGAACGTGACCGAGTGGACCAACGATGTCGCCATCCAACGCTGGGGAGCGATGCCCCGCAGCATGTTGGAGCAAACAGCACACGACGGCGATTTCGCCAAACGCCACCTGATCAACCCCGTCCTGCTGCGCATGCTCGGCGACCTGACCCGGCAACGGGTGCTCGACGCCGGCTGCGGCAACGGCTACCTCAGCCGGATCCTCGCCGGACGAGGCGCCACCGTCGTCGGCGTCGAACCCGGCCAATCGCTGTTCGACTTCGCCGTGGAGCAGGAAACCATCGCACCGCGAGGCATCCAGTACGTCCAAGCCGACCTGTGCGACCTGCCGGACCTCGGCGCACCATTCGATGCCGTGGTCGCCAGCATGGTCCTACCCGCCATCCCGGACTGGACCGGCGCGATGCGCGCCTGCGCACACGCACTCAAGCCCGGCGGACTGTTCCTGTTCACCGTCAACCACCCCTGCTACGAACAGCTGTGGCCCACCTGGCGCGAACATGGCGAGTACCGCACCCACCGCTACCTCACCGAATACGAGATCCCCGGCCCCAGCGGCGTCGACTTCCACCGCACCCTCTCCACTTACCTCAACCAACTGGCCCGCCTCGGCTGCCAGCTCACCGAACTGGCAGAGCCCGGACTCGACCCCGACGCCACCGTCGACGGCCCCGACGGCATCGACGCCTACGTCCACCTACCGAACTTCCTCATCGTCGCCGCCTGTCGAACCACCTGAACACATCCTGCCGCCACCCGGCCGACGTGCAGGAAAGGCAGTCCATGCCGAAGGCGTCGCCTCCGCGCACCACGGGGTGTGACCAACGGCCTAGCAGGGCGTCCGTATCTGCTGCCGCCGACCGTGCGAGGAGTGTCAAGTTAACGGCTGATCTTGGTTGTTTGAGGTGGTCAGTGGTTGGCCGGGGTGAGCCGGCCCTCGAAGGCGATCTGGAACGCGTTCAATGGCGCCTTCCAGCGCATGGTCCAGCGCCGGCGGCCGGCTCCGGTCGGGTCCAGGCTCATCAACGCCATGTACACGCACTTGAGCGCGGCCTGCTCGTTCGGGAAGTGACCGCGAGCACGGACGGCCTTGCGGATGCGAGCGTTCACCGACTCGATCGCGTTGGTGGAGCAGATGACCTTGCGGATCTCCACGTCGAACGCGAGGAACGGCACGAACTCGGCCCACGCGTCGGACCACAGCTTCACAATCGCCGGATACTTCTTCCCCCAGGCGTCGGCGAACTCCATGAACCGCTCCGTGGCGGCGTCCTCGGTGGCAGCGGTGTAGACCGGCTTGAGCGCCTTGGCGATCTTGTCCCAGTCCTGCCGGGCCGCGTACCGAAACGAGTTGCGCAGCAGGTGAACCACACAGGTTTGCACGATGGTTCGCGGCCAGACCGTCTCCACCACCTCGGGCAGGCCCTTGAGTCCGTCGCAGACCAGCATCAGCACGTCCGACACGCCGCGGTTCTTCAGCTCGGTCAGCACGTGCAGCCAGTGCTTCGCACCCTCGCCGCCGTCACCGGCCCAGATGCCGAGGATGTCGCGGTGACCGTCGACGGTGACCGCCATCGCGAGGTAGATCGGCCGGTTCGCGACCTGGCCATCCCTGATCTTGACGTTGTGAGGTCGAGCCGCGGCGCGGTGCCGGTCTTTCGACCGGTCCGTTTCCGCGGCCCGCCTCCCGAACCGGACGTGCGGCTTTCACCGCATCCGGCTCTCCACAAGTCCCGGCGGCCCGGGACGCGATCTTCATGCTGCGGTTGGCCACGGGCTCGGGATTCTGGTTCCCCGATATCGGTAGCGGATGGTGCCCGCTTGGGTAGGGTTCCAGAGGGTCACCTCGCCGTCGCTGGGCCACCAGCCGCCGTCGCAGTACCGGCGGCGGAGTTCCTTCCAGCTGATCTTCTTCCGGTGTTTGCGCCGGAGTCTGATCATGATCTGGCGCCAGGTGAACGCTCGCAGGTAGTCGAACGTCTTGAACGACACACCGGGCCGGAAGTAGGTGGTCCAGCCGTGCAGCACCCGGTTGAGTTGGTGTAGCACCTTGGCCAGGTCCAGGTTCAGATCCTGATGACAGATCGTTTTGATCTTCCCAGTGATGGAGGTCAGAGCCTTCTTCGACGGGTAGTTGTAGACGAACTGTCGGGTGTCTCCCTTGCGGCGGTGACGCTGGATGCGCCAGCCGAGGAAGTCGATGCCGTCGTCGATGTGCGTGATCAGTGTCTTAGCCCCCGACAGGCGCAGTCCCATCGGGGCCAACAGCGTCGCCGTCTGTTCCCGCAGGGCTTCCGCGTGCTGACGCTCGCCGCGCACCAGGATGAGGAAGTCGTCCGCGTAGCGGATGAACTTCCACGTCCCTAAACCTTTGCGGCGGCGCTGTTCGCGGTCCCACTGAGCTGATCTCAGCGACTTTGCGGTAGGTACTTGTACTCGAAGTGGGTCAGGTGCAGCGCGGCGGCGACGATGTCACCGATCCGGCGCGGGCTGACGGTGGTGTGACGTAGCGTTTTCCAGCGTCCGACCAGGATCGCGAAGCCGCGTTCGCCCTGCCAACGCAGGCCGCGCAGGAGCCGGTTGTAGGCGCGGTTGTCGGGTGCGAGCCGGCTGCCGTCCGCGGGTTGCTTGATCGGAGTCTTGATGCTGTGGCCCGTGCCTTCGTAGCCGGAGTCGGCCAGGGCGGGCAGGTCGAGATCGGCGGCGGCCCAGTTCAGGGCGGCGGTGATCGCGAGTTCACGGACGCAGCGGGTGTCGTGCAGGTGCCCGGGCATCGCCTCGGAGGTCCAGATCGGCAGCCCGTCGGGGCGCATGACCGCCTGGATGTTCGCGCCGAAGTCGCGGTGCTTGCCGCAGAACCAGGCGTCGATCGTGTCGCCCTTGACCGACAGGGTGGTCTCGGACAGCCGGTCGCAGTCGAACAGTTTGCCGTCCAGGATGACGTGGGACCAGCCGTCGTCGGCCGCCCTACGCAGGGCGGTGTGCAGGTTCTCGGCCTGGGCTGCGAGCACGGTGATTCCCTCGTCGCGGTAGCGGTACGCGGTGGCCCGGGAGATGCCGAACCCGGCGGCGAGCATGGCCATGTCCTCGGCCTTGCGGAACCACACCAGTACCAGCAATGCCTGGTAGAAGCAGGTCAGCGCGCGGGTACCGCGCCGCGTTCCCCTGGCCCGGCGTTCGGCGGCGAGGAGCCGGCCGAGGTACTGCACGAGTTCCCTCGGGACGTCAACCATGGAACGATAGGCAATCACGTGGAGCCCTCTCGAAGACGTGTTTCTGTCGCAAGGATGTGTCTATCGATGGCTCCACGCCTGTTTCCACCACCGCCCGAATCGGGGCCTTCGCCCGTGTCGCATCAATCAACCGCTATACGGCGCTGAGATCACCTCAATACCCGACGTCGGCACTCCACCCTCGACTACCTCAGCCCTGCCGCTTACGAGGCCACCGCCCACGCGAACAGGTCACTCGGCAAGGTAGCGTGAGATCAACTTATCGACCCTGTCCGTCGAATCGGGTCAAGCCCAGACCGTACTAATCTGCCGCCACCCCTCGCGTGCCACCCAGCCGGAGCCACGTCCCCGCTTGACGAAACCCAAAGGGACATTCCCCGCACGATCGTCCTGGTGGATGACCTCCGTACGTTCGTGGATGGCCGTAGCGCCGCTGGCACGAACGGCCCCGCGGCTACCGCGACCGTACGGGTTATGGCAATTTGATCCACCGAGCGGGGTTCCTGGTTCGGGTTGTCTTGGAGTGACAAACCTTGATACCGGAACCCCGCTTCTCAATGCCTGATCAACGCACCCCTTGACCAGCCACGCCCACGCTTAACTGAACGGCGTTGCCATTAGCCCGGCCGCCAGGGCGATCTCACAGCAGTGTCTGGCACAACTGGCCCGGCGTACCCCCGCTGCTACCCGGTGGCGGGGCGTTGATGTTCGTGGACGTGGACTCGATGCTGTGGCGCGGGGGCCGCGTCCGCACGGCGTGGGACACAGCCCCCCGGGGGTCTTGTCGGCGCGGAGAGCAGGCTATGCCTGCGTGGTCACCCATGTGGAACAACTACTGATCTCGATGTACTGGGAGCCCCACTCGCCCCAGCAGGCGCGGTACTGGACGGTGTCCTCTTCTGGGTAGTTGCGATTGATGACGGTCGTCCCGTTGTCCGCGCCGTTGTTGTCCCAGTCGTCTCCTTCTCGACCGCTGGAGATCCGCCATTGGACTACGGCGGAATGGCCGTCCGCCTTTGTGTCCCTGATGTGCCAGTAGTCCCCGTACTCCTCGTACCAGGCCCAACCGGCACCGCCACTGGCATACGCCGTCGGTCCGTTGGCGAGAGCCGGCGTGGAGGCGCTGGCGATGATTCCCAACGCCATCCCTACGCCCGCGATGACCTGAACCAACCTGCGTTTCGGGATACCCATCTTCGTCCGCCTCTCTGGTCAGAACTTTGTTGTGTTCGCTAGCATCGATCACCCAGGGTCATTGCGTTCTCGGGTTGCTGCTGCTTACGGTGGCGATCAAGCCGAAATCACGGCTGTTGATCGCGTCGTTGAGCCGTCGGTAGACCGCCTGGTTGGATTATTGCGTCGTCGTCATCGGACCTCTCCTTCACTTTGCATGCCATGGCCGGGTCCCCGGCTCGCGCCTGTTGGGCGCTCACTGATTCCGACGACGTAGAGCCTGCGAATGTGACGTAGAGCCTGCGAATGTCAGGGAAGGCGCCGACTCACGATCCGGTGCTGCTGCCTACGCCGCCCGGGAAGAGGAGTTGGCCCTGGTGATCGCGGACGAGGTCGACCACCCGGCGCGGCACCGGGCCGACCTGACCCGCTACCTGGTCGCCGGTACCGGCGGCTACCGCTCTCGGCGGCTCACCCGGATCGTCGACACGCTGCACTTCGTGCCGAGCCACGCGTCCCGGCTCGTGCAGGGCGCCGACCTGGTGACGTTCCTGTTCCGCCGGATGCAGACCGCCGCCGTGGATCTGCGTGAGGCGGCGACGAACGAACGACTGTGGTCCTCGGTGCAGCCCCGGGTCTATCGCGCTCAGCGAGCAGCGCCTCGTGGGTTTTATCTCGTCGTTGAGCTGCTGCCAGCGGCGGGCGATCGAGCGCAGGGTGTGCTTCGTCGCGGCGAGAACGGTGGCGACCGGACCGGGACGCAGGCCGGCGCAGCGTTCAATCAGGGGCATCTGCGACAAGGGCTGCAAAGGTTCACGCAGTGTAGGTGGCCGTGCGTTGCCAGGGCGGCTGGTCGGCCGGGCCGCCGGGCGATGCGCCGGGCGAGCCTGCGCCCATCGAACAAGGGCGCAGTGGAACGGTGCCTGGTAGGGCGGCCGGCGAGGGTGCTGATCAGCGGTTAGTGGGCTGCGGAAAGGAGTGCCTCGGCTACTGCGGTTCTCGCGTTGACGATCGTGTGACCGGTTCGGTGGCTGGTGACCAACCCAGCCGCGCGCAGTATGCCGAGGTGTTGCGAGGTGCCGCCGGCCGACAGTCCGATGCGGCGCGCGAGGTCGGTGGTGGAGAGCGGCGACTCGAGTGCCACTAGTAGGTCTGCCCGGGTTCGGCCGATGACTGCCGCCAGCGCACGGGGTGGACAGGGGCTGGCTTCCCACAAGGTGGCGACGCCGCGCGCCGGGTACGCCAGCTGTGGTTGTTCCGCGGCCGTAATGCTGAGCACCGACGGCCACGCGAAGACCGAAGGTACCAGCAGTAAGCCGGTGCCTCTCAGCGAGGTGCTGCCGGGGCAGCGCAGGGGGCTCGGCGTCGGTGCCTGGCGGGACGCCGTGGGGCGATCGAGAGGCTGCCGTCTCGCCAGTGCACACGCTGATGAAGGTCGTTGAGCAGTCCTTCAGCGCCGTCTTCCGTCAGCCGCCGAGCCCTCTGGAATACCTCCGCGTCTAGCAAGGTCCGGATCCTCGGCCAGGACTGGGCGAGGGCGATGTCCCAGTACTCGGTGATCTCGTCGACGAGGCGGGCAAGTCCGGATTTGGGGTCATCGCAAAGCCCTTGCAGGGCGGACAGCCGGGGCTGGTCGAGCACTTTAAGATCCGCCCGGACGACCTCCGCCGAGGTGGCTGCCAACGCGGAAAGCTCGGTCGCGAGGTCTGCGGTGGCGGTGGCCGGCGGCGGGGGAGTGAGGAAGTCCGGAATCGGATGGCCGTTGGGCGGGACGAGGCTGGTCAGCCATCGGTGGCCCGCGCCGGGGAGGAACCCGGCGGCGGCGAGTCGCGGGCGGACCTGGTTCACCCAGGGTAGGTGTACCGGGTGGCTGGCCGGATCGCCCAGCACTCGCACGCTCGCCATCACTTCCCAGAGGCAGGAGATGGTGATCCGGGTACGAGCTACGTCGTGCATGGAGAACCCAAGCGAGAGCACCCCTACCTCCAACATTTGCCTCGAGCTAAAACACTACTCGGTGGCGTGCGGAGCCGGTGAGGTTGACGGAGTGACCGATCAACAGCTCCACCTGGTGCCACCTCCGGCCGCTCCCCGCTCCCGCAGCCGAATCTCCACCGCCTTTGCGACTCGCTTCGGCGGAATGTCACGCCCGTTCTGGGTCATTTTTTCAGGCACCATCGCGAACCGAATGGGCGATATGGTCGTCCCGTTCCTGGTCTTCTACCTCGGCTCCCGCGGCATCTCCGCAGAAGCGACCGGCTCGATCGTGGTCGCCCTCGGGCTGGGTGGGCCGATAGGCTCGGTGCTCGGAGGCTGGCTCGCCGACCGGGTCGGGCGCAGGTTCGTACTGCTCACTGGCCTCATAGCCACTCCGGCGAGCCTCGGCGCGCTCTTCGCCGCACCCAACCTGCCGACTCTTGCCTTCGCCGCCGCGTTGGTCGGCATGTGCAACAGGCTGTATCCCCCTGCGGCTGCGGCGCTGATCGCGGACTCGGTCACGCCGACCCAGCGAGCGCGTGCCTTCAGCCTGCTGCACTGGGCGGTCAACATCGGTACAGCGGCGTCTGCCGCCACCGCCGGATTCCTTGCCGCTCGCGGCTACTGGCTGCTGTTCGTGCTCGACGCCGCCACCTGTCTCATCTACGCCATGTTCGTCGCCCGAGGCATCCCTAAGAAGGCACCCGACCAACGTACGCGGACCAACGGCGGGGGCTACCGAGTGGTCTTGCAGGACCGGGTGATGATGGCGTTTGTGGCGATGACCGCGCTCGCCGCGATCGTCTATAGCATGACCCAATTCGCGATCCCGTTGGCGATCCGGCTCGACGGCCTACCACCGACCGTCTTCGGGCTCGTCGGTATCGTCAACACGGTCCTCGTGATCGCGCTCCAGCCGGTGCTCTACGGCATGATCACCCGGTTCGATCGCGTTCGGGTCCTCGCCACCTCCTGGGCGCTCGTCGCGGTCGGTGTAGCCAGCACTGGGTTGGCCCACGAACCGTGGCAATATGCGCTCACCGTGGTCATCTGGACGATCGGCGAGATCGGTAACGGGGTGGTGGCCGGAGGGATAGTCGCCGACCTGGCGCCGGCGGCGATGCGTGGTCGCTACCAGGGAATGATCAGCTGGGCCAAGACGATGGCCGGGCTTGTCGGACCAGCGTTGAGCACCACGCTTCTCTCTGTCGTCGGGCCGGAGGCGATCTGGTTGACGTGCCTGGTGGCCGGGCTGTCAGGTGCGGTGGCGGTGCTGGCACTCATTCCGGCGCTCGGCGCTCGCGCTACCACTGTCCCCTGAACCGTTCTTGTCGTTCGGTTTCTGGCCGTCCGATTCTTCGAGCTGTTGAGGTACGGGTTGTCGCGTCGACCAGCAGCCAAGCCCGCTCCCGGCGCGGCCCTGGCCAGCAGCTGCCGTCCGCCGACTGGGATCACTCTCGTGATGCTGCGACGGCCGCCGTCGCCACTGCACAAAACTGAAAGACATGCCGCCAGCCGACCCGCGGGGTGAGCCGTCGCCGGGTGCACCGACGAGCAGGAGCACTGAGCTGGGATCGAGTGCCTGAGTCAGGAATCGCTCAGGCGGTGGCTCCGTTCCTGACCCACTTCGAAGATAGGTGCGAGATATGGATCTGCACGCTCGGCTGCGCCAGCAGCTTGAGGATTTCCGCGACTGTTTGAGCGTCGACCTGAGCGCTCCCATCCAGCATTGTCCGGGCTGGACGCTCTTCGACCTTGCCGAGCACCTAGCCTCGATGATTCGCGTGTAGCGGCGGTGCTGCCGGCCCAGCCGGTCTGATCGAGTGGTGTCGATTGTTTGGTGGGCTGGGCGTGGTGGTGGGCCGTCTGTCGCGGCGGTGGGCGTGGTCTCCTGGGTTCTCCGGCCGGTGGGTCGGGGCTGGCCCGGGGTCAGCCGGGTGCGGGGATCGCCGTGATCCGGGTGAACGCGGCGGTGATCTGTTCTGCCCAAGGCCAGGTGGCCGGGATGCGCACCCGGCGGCGGCGCTGTCCGTGGACGATGCGGGCGGCGGTGTGCAGCAGCCGGTAGCGCAGCCGTTTCGGCTCGGCGGTGGCGAGGTCACCGTCCAGGGCGTGCAGTTGCAGCCAGCAGATGAGGTCCGCGGCGATCGCGGCGGCAACACACCAGGCCTGGTTGATGGCGAACTCGCGGGACGGTAGCCGGCGCAGGCCGGTGTCTTTGGCGCAGCGGATCCGGTCCTCGACGCGGGCGTGGGCGCGGTGTCGGGCTTCGAGCCACTGCAGGGCGCCGGCCTGGGTGTTCGTGACGATCGCGGTGTAGCGCCAGCCGTCACGTTCCTCGAACAGCGACAACTGCGCGCCGGGGTGCGGGCGTTCACGGCGGACGATGACCCGCGCACCTTGTGGCCAGCTGGTCAGGGTGAGCAGCCCGGTCAACTCCGCGACCTGGGCGCCCTCGCGGATGCCGCCGTCGGCGGCCAGCGCCGGTGTCCAGGCGGTCGCGGGTAGTGCGGTGATGGCGGCGCGTTCCGGCTCACCGATCGACCAGCCGATCGAGTACTCCACTCGCCGGCGCGTGGTGTTCAGGTTGGTGAGCCAGTCGAGGACCTTGTGGGTAGCCGCGGCGCTGTCACCTCGCACGAGCAGATGCCGCCGATGGGGCACCGGGATCTGTGCGATCGCGTCGGCGAGGACTTCGACGTGGTCGGTGGCGGTGTTCGCGCCGGCGTTTCCCGGCCGCAGCTTCACCGCGAGCATCTCGCCGGTGTTGTCGCAGGTCACGAGAATGGGGTGGAAGCCGTACGTGTGTTTGTAGGTCGCCGCGGCGCCGTCCTTGTCCGAGTGGGCGAGCACGATCGTGGAGTCCACGTCCAGCACGACCACGCCCGCGCCGATGTCGCGGCCCGCCGCCCGGGCTGCCGGCGCCCCGCCGAACAGCTGCCACATCCGAGCCCGGACCCTCGCCCTGGCCACCGCAATCCGCCGCAGCTGAGCGGTGCCGATCTCGTCGAGTGCCCGCCACACCGTGGTATCGGACGCGACCGACCCGAACACCTCGTGCTGGTGGCGCAGCACGTCGATGTCGCAGATCGCCTCGCCACCGTCGGCGATCATCACCGCGAGATCCACCAGCACCCGGCCGCGATCGTGGACCGGCCACCGCCCCCGGCGGGCCAGCCCGCCCGACAACGCCCCGGTCAGCCCGGACCGGTCGGCCAGCATCCGCAGCAGCGCCGCACCGACGTGCGACACCACACCCGTTCCGTCCGCGGTGACCCGCAGATCCTTCGACCACGCCGTAAACTTCACCGCGGAAGTGCCTCCCAGGTAGAGAACCTTGTAGATGTCGCAATCACAAGTTTCCCCTGCCAGAGAGGCACTTCCGTCTATCTACACGCCGGAAGACCCCACGAATTGATGATCACCATGAATCACCCGGGCTAGGCAGCGGACACCTGGCTGTAGCGTCTGCGGTGCGCGACGGGCAAGGCGTTCACCGTCCGGTTCCCGCGCCGCGTGACGCTTTGGTGCCGTGGTTCGAGGACACGTGCGCGGTCGTGCTGGACGTTCTGGCGGCCGAGCCGGACACCCCGGCGTGGACGTTTCATCCCCCGAACACGATCGGCTTCTGGCAGCGACGCCGCTGCCAGGAGACCCTCCTGCACCGATGGGACGCCGAAAATGCCCTGGGCCGGCCTGCCGTTATCGATACCGCGCTGGCTGAGGACGGTATCGCCGAGGTTTTTGACACCATGGCGCCGCGCCAGATCGTGCGCGGACGGGCGAACGAGCCGAAGGTGGCCATTCGAGTTCGTGCCAGCGATACCGGCGGGTCGTGGACCTACGGACCCGGTGAGCCGGTCGCCGAGATCACCGGCACTTCGGAACAGCTGCTGTTGATGTTGTGGGGCCGCCTGTCACCCGATCACCCCGCCATCGTATGGGCGGGGGACCGGAGGGCGGCCCTGGCGGTGCTTGTGAGTGGCCTGACCCCTTGAGGGCCCCAGGCACCTCCTACGCCTCCGGAACCTCAGCCCGTGTGACCGATGGACTTGTTGAAGTCCTGCCCAGGCCGGCGCTGCTGCCGGTATCCCGGTACACGCTGGCCGTCACAGCGGCCCGGCGCGGCGTGCGCGTAGACGTCCCGGTCGTGGTCGCTGACGGCGGTGGGGTCCTCGACCAGGTAGTCGATCATCCAGTCGACCAGATGCCGGGAGCGGCCGGCGAGCAGGCGTCCGGGCAGGTCGGGGACCTGTGAGTTGGCGGTGAGACGCCCAGCGGTTCGTGGGTGCTCGGACTTGGGCCGACGGACAGGGACTTAAGCGTCAGCTCAGGTCCGGCGCCCCTGTCCCTCGGCCCGAGTCAAGAACTGTGTCAGGCGGCAGGATGGTCTGTCTGCGTTTCGGAAGCCAGCTCAAGGCAGCAGGCCCATGCCTCGTTTTGGTGTCGCCTCGCTCGGTCACCGCAGACACCGATCAACTCTCAGCGCTCCAGGTCATCGAGCGTGAACTCGCGAAGGGCTGCACCTTCCAGGAACGCCAACCACTCCTGCTCGGTCAAGGTCAGAATCGGACCGGCACCCGCCTGCTTCGTGTCCCGTACGCCGATCACACCATCGGCATACGCGACCTCAACGCACCCTCACCGGAGACACCCAAGCCCTCACGATCCGCTTCGGCTCGGCCGCCACCCGCTCATCGCCGCATGGCGGCACTTCCAAGGGCATCCCGTCACTCCGTCGGGCCACCAGGTCGATGATTTGGCAATGCCTCCCATTCGACCTTCGTCAGCGCGTACTCGACCTCGCCGTGCTCGTGGCCCGGGATGGGATCCGGCCACTCCGGATGGAAGGTACGGACGTACCGCAGGCCGGCCTTTTCCAGCACCCGTCGGGACCCGGTGTTGACGGTCATCGTCTCGGCGTACACCCGCTCGACGCCCAGTTCGGTGAAACCTTTGCGCATCAGCGCCCGAGACCCCTCCGTGGCGTACCCCTTGCCCCACGCCGAACGACGCAGCCGGTATCCCAACTCGATCCCGTTTCGGGCAGTGCCATCCGCGTGCGGCCCGTTCTGTGGGGGGCGGAAGTGGAACCAGCCGAGGAACTCTTCGGTCGCCTTCTCAATGGCGGCCCAGAAGCCGTAACCCTCGTACTGCTCGTAGTACGTTAGCCACCCCGGAATGATCTGGTCGCGGACCACCTCGCGAGTCGTCGGCTTACCGCCCGTGAGGTATCGCATCACCTCAGGGTCGCCGTTTAGTTGGACGATGTTGTCCACGTCGTCTTGCGTTAATCGCCGCAACACGAGCCGGTCGGTCTCTAGGAAGATCCGCATCGGCCCATTCTTGCCGATGCCCCTGCCATGTGACGACGGGTGGCAACCGTTTGCAACGGCGCTGGACCCGCAGGGACGAGCGAGGATCGCAGCAGGCGTAGGGCCAGGAGCCGGCGTGGGACGTGAACGGTTCCGGACGACCTCGCCGAGGCTACGCATCAGATGGTCAGCGTCGACACGTCGTACAGCCATCCGTACAGCCAAGCCCGCCCGCTGGTCGGCGCTGCTTAGCCCGGCGAAAGGCGATGTGGCCAGGGGCGGGGTGGAACCGCCGACCTTCCGATTATCAGTGAGAGCGCGATCGCGAAGCACACTGCGGCCATCTTCGCGAAACTCCGGATCGCCCCGTGGCGATGACGCCAACCGCCGGGTACTGGCCGTGTGTGTTGGCCTACGTGAAACGCTGACCGATCAGCAGCCGAAGGGCGGCAGCGAAGCGAACTCGGGTTCGCCGATCGCCGACGGTCGGCGTTCCGGCTCAGGCGCGCTTCGTCACGCGTTGGTCGACCTGCACGATCTCCGCCGCCGTGGGGGCGTGCTCGGGATCGGTGAGCCACTGCAGCGCGACGCCAACGAGCAGCGAATAGTAGTGCGCGCCGACGACCCGACCTCGTCCTCGGCTTCCTGCGGTCCCAGCCCGCCGAACGCCTGGGCCAGCGCGGGTACGGGCCGCCTGCTGGGCCCGCGCGTTCGTCGCCCGAATCTTCTCGTCGTGTTGCAGGTAGCTGACGCCCTCGAAGTTCACGAACCACAACTCGCGGTTGGTCTGGATCGACTCGATGATCCGGGTCCAACGGGCCTCGTGGGCGGCGACGTCGGCTGCGCCGGGCGGCAGCGGCGCGTCGATGACGGTGAACAGTAGCTCTCCCCACTCGGTGTTCAGCTCGTGCAGCGCCTGCGTGAGCAACTCGTCCTTTGAGCCGAAGTGGTAGTTGATCGAGGCATGGTTCGCGCCCGACGCGGTGATCAGGTCGCGCACGGTGCGGGCATATCCGTTGCGCAGGAGGCAGTCTCGCGCTGCGCGCAGCAGGTTCTCGGGAATGCTCTTCGGATGGAACCGATCGGTTCGATACAGGTAGGCGGAGCATCGAACCGACTGGTACCATCTCTCCCGTGCCCGCTCCCAAGGCAGCAGCCTGGACCCTGACCGCACCCGCGCGGCGGTCCTTCGCACCGCGGAGGGCATCCTCTACGAGCGCGGGCTCGATGGCGTGGGGATCGCGGAGTTGTGCGCCGAGGCGGGCATCTCCAAGGAGACGCTGTACCGCCACTTCGGGTCCAAGGACGGGCTCATCCGCGCCGTCCTGGAAGCCCGCAGCGACCGTGTCACACGCTGGCTGGCCCGGGCCGCCGCCGACGCGGGCGACGAGCCGGCGGCCCAGCTCGCCGCGGTCTTCGACGCCCTCCGCCTCTGGTACAACGAACCCGGCTTCCGCGGCTGCGCGATCGTGAACGCCGCCACCCAGCACCACACCGCTCCGGCCAGCACCATCGCCGCCCGTCATCTCGGTCGTTACCTGGACCTTCTCACCGCGATCGCCACCCGAGCCGGAGCCGCGAATCCCGCCGCTCCGGGACGGCAGCTCCTCCTACTCTCCTCGAAGGCGCGATCGTGGTCGTCGACCACCACGAGGGCCCGGGCGCCGCGAACGACGCCCGGGACGCGGCCCTCGCCCTTCGCGACCACACATCGCACCGACGAACACTCCTTGAGGCAGGTTGCACAGGCAACCGCCGCACTCCACCAACTGCTCACCGAAGTCATCGCCTGGACCCAGGCTGTCGCCCCCGTGCGCGCAGCCTGAATGGGAGGACACATGTCGAACACAACGTCGGATGCCGAACTGGCGCGTTCACTGGAGGGCGGGTTCGTCAGCAGCCACGCCGAGGTCAACGGCGTCCGCCTGCACTATGTGGCGGGCGGCCGCGGCGAGCCGCTGATCCTGCTGGGTGGCTGGCCGCAGACCTGGTGGGAGTTCCACAAGATCATGCCAGCCCTCGCGGAACATCGTCGGGTCATCGCCGTCGACCTGCGGGGCATGGGCGGCTCGGACAAGCCCGCGGGCGGTTATGACAAGAAGACCATGGCCGGTGACATTCTCGCGCTCACGCGCCATCTCGGCTACGACACGGTGGACATCGTCGGACACGACATCGGCGGCATGGTCGCCTACGCCTTCGCGGCCAACCATCCGGCGAGCACACGACGGATCGCGCTCCTGGACATCGCCCACCCTGACGAGCGGTTCTACAAGTACTCGCTCCTGCCCGTGCCCGGACGCCAGCAGGTGGGCGGCGACATCCACGCCGGACCCGGACGGTTCCTGTGGTGGTTCGCGTTCAACCAGGTTCCCGGCCTGCCCGAACGCCTGCTCGCCGGCCGCTCCCGTCATCTGGTCGACTGGATGATCGACTACCTGGTCGAGGACCCCGGCGCCATCAGCGACCACGACCGGGACGTCTACGCGCACGCCTACTCGACGGCGGACGCGATCCGCGCCGGCAACGCCTGGTACCGGGCGTTCGGCCAGGACATCGCCGACGAGAAGACCTACGCCCCCGTGAGCGCACCGCTGCTGGGCCTGGGCGGCGGCGAAGGCGGGTACCAACTTCTGAAGGCGGTGCTGCCAGACAAAGGCACCGACGTCGAGGTCGCCGCCGTGGCAGACAGCGGCCACTACATCCCCGAAGAACAACCCGAGGCCGTCATCCAGCACCTCACACGGTTCTTCACCTGACACACCACTAGACCCGGGGCAGGCTGCGCCGACTCCCGGCAGGCTTTTGTCGGTGCTCGCTGGCATGATCGTGGCGATTGTGCCGATATCAGGAACTCCAGGGAGACCGCCGTGAACGACGGCCGTGCAGATTTCGACTTCATCTTCGGGCGATGGCAGGTGCGAAACCGCAAGCTCCGCGACGTCGCCGACCCGGATTGCACCGAGTGGATCGAGTTCGATGCGAAGGCGTACGCCGAACCCGTACTCGGCGGGCTCGGCCACGTCGACCGCATCTGGACCGAAGAGCCACCGGGGGAGGAGCCGTTCGAGGGGTTCACGCTGAGGCAGTTCGACCCGCAGACACGGATGTGGCGGATCTGGTGGGCCTCTAGCCGCCGACCTGGTCACCTCGACCCGCCTGTCGAGGGCGCATGGCGTGACGGAAGGGGCATCTTCGACTGCGACGATGTGTTCGACGGGCGGCCGGTGAAGGTGCGCTTCGAGTGGACCACCGACGGTCCCGACTGTGCCCGGTGGCAGCAGGCATTCTCCTACGACGAGGGACAGACCTGGCGGACCAACTGGGTCATGGAATTATCGCGCGTCGCTGAATAAGCGGTTAGGTCTAGGGCCGCCGGGGGCTGTTGGCACTTCAGGGTCTCCCTCGTCAGAGACTCCCTGCCCCTTCCCTCGCACAGAAGAAGGACCGCAGGCGTAGCACCTCCCGGCGGTCCTTGGCGCGCGGAGCGGCCAGCTCTGCATCAACGACCTGTACGTATCATCCAACCCGGCGAACGTCCGCCACCCTGCTGCGACCTGAGGGCCCACGGCGTGGCGCGATCATTCGCGCGGCGATTGCTGCTTGTCGCGCGGGACACCTCCACGCGCGTCCTGAACGACCTGCGACCTGGTCCGCGGCATCCACCCGCCGGTGCTGGCCGACCGCGGCCTCGGTGATGCCGTCCGGTCGCTGGCGCTCGACATCGTCCTCGACGTCGAGGTGCACCTGAGCGGTCGACTACCTTCGCCGATGGAGTCGGCCGCGTACTTCGCCGTCAACGAGGCACTGACCAACGCGGCGAAGCACACCGATGCCCGTACCGTGCGGGTGATCCTGACCCACGACGGCAGCACCCAACGGGTGGTCGTCAGTGACCACGGTCACGGCGGTGCGGACTCGCCGCGCCCCGATGCTCCCAGGCCCTTCCCGGCTCCGCGCGCGGCACGGGCCTGCGCGGCATCCAACGCCGCTTGGGTACGTTCGACGGGGGGATGTGGGCGATGATTGGCCGTTGACAGGCCTCAGGATGTTTCAGGCTTATCTGAAGCTGCTGGTTGAGATGCTGCGGGCCCTCTGTTGACCTTCGCGTTGGTTGAAGGCTGAGGATGGCGGCGTGAGGGAGCAAGATGACCGGATGACGATCGAGGCGTTCGCGCGGGGCCGCGAACATCACCACCAGTGCAGGCGGTTCTACGACGACTGCGGTCTGGTGCGGCCCCGCGCGGTCGCCCCGGTCATCGGAGACCGGCACTAGTCACTGGATCAGATCGACGAGGTCGTCTTGATTCGCCAACTCCGAGAGGCGGGGCTGCCTCTGGATGATGTGCGACGGGTACCGGCTGGTCCGGCCGCGGTGGCCGAGGAACTGTTGGCCTCTCATCTGGGCACCATGGAGCGCGCCCTCGAGGTTGCCCGCGCCAACATCACCACCGCGAGGACTCTGATCCGAGATCAAGCAAGCAACGCCGTAAACCTAACCCTGCCCGGCTGGCTTTGGCCGAGGCGATCGGACAGGTAGCTCCGGCCGCTGATACGAACGGAGAGATTTGTGTGCTCGGAGGAGACCTGATAGAGGCGACATCGGATGAGGTCCGGTTGGCCGTGACCGACCGGTACCGGTTGGCTGTCAGGTCGATGTCCGTCGAGGGGCGGTGTCATCGGCCTGACGCACTCGCTCTACCTGAAGGAGCTGTACGTGGCGGAGGGGCGAGGGGTCGGGAGCTCCTCATGGACCACTTTGTCGAGGTGGCGATTGCGAACTCCTGCAGTCGGCTCGAGAGGACCACCGATCGGGACAACGTGCAGGCACAGCGTTTCTACGACAGAAAGGGGGTCGCGCAGAACAGCAAGATGATCTTCTACCGGTTTGAGGGCCAACTGCTGCGAGCGACAGGTATCAGGTGATCCGGTCGTGATAGCAGTAGCGTTACTGACCCCGATGATTGCCGGGCACCCGCGGTGATCGCGAGGTTCCTGACGACGGGTTCCTGACGACGGCGACCGCCACGGACGAAGCCCAACCGGGCCGGAGGCTACAGGGTGGCCTACTCGGTTGCCGCGCGGCGCTATGGTGCGCGCATGGCGGCGCCGACTCCGGTGGGGGTGCGCAGGTAGTCGGTCGGTGGGAGTTTGCCGTCGGGTGTACGGGGGCCTTGGGCACTGGTGGGGTCGGTGGACTGGAGGATGGTGCTGGTGTTGTCGCCGCTGTCCCAGGTGTTGCCGTCGAGAGTGCTCCCGTCGACCGTCCTGGACGGCCTTCTGGTGTTATCGGCGGCGGCGTTGTGACGTAGCACTGTTGTGGCGTCCGGGAAGTGGAAGCCGACGGCGCCGTTGCGGTAGGCGGTGTTGTTGTGCAGTTGTATGGTGCCGCGGTTGCCGCTGCTGGCGAAGCCGTGGTTGACGTTGTCCCAGGCGGCGTTGTTGCGCAGTTGGTGGGTGGCCGCAGGGGATGACGCACCGCCGCCGAGGCGGA
This sequence comes from Plantactinospora sp. DSM 117369, assembly GCF_053764795.1. NCBI lineage: Bacteria > Bacillati > Actinomycetota > Actinomycetes > Micromonosporales > Micromonosporaceae > Plantactinospora > Plantactinospora sp. DSM 117369. The sequence goes on from NZ_CM132446.1 coordinate 2,426,659, forward strand.
ACCCGTTGGCGTTGCTGCTCCAGGGTGTGATGTTCCACCGGTTGACGCCGTTGCCGTATGCCCAGTTGTGTTCGATGGTGATGGGGCTGGCGAAGTCGCCGACGTCGAAGCCGTTGTCGGCGTTGTTGAATGCGCGGTTGCCTCGGATCAGGTTGCCTTCACCGGCGCCGAACTTGATTTCCAGGCCGACGCCGGAGCGGCCGTGGTCGGCGGGGTCGACGTTGTTGAAGAAGTCGCTGTCGAGTACCTGGTTGCCGACGGTGCCGGTGCGCCAGAGCGCCAGAGCGGACCGTACGTTGTCGTGGATGGACAGGTTGCGGAAGATGTTGTGGCGGCATGACTCGCATACGTAGGCGTGGCTGCCGGAGTTCTTGATCTCCAGTCCTTGGACGGTCCAGTAGTTGGCGCGGTGTGTGATCGTCCACTGGTCGGCCGGGATTCGGCTGGCGTCGATGACGGGTTGTTCGTCGCGGTAGCGGGTCAGTGTGATGCGCTGTGTCGGTTGGCCGCTGGTGGTGATGACGACCGGTTCGGTGGGTTGGTAGGTGCCGCCGCGTAGGGCGATGGTCTGGCCGGGCTTGACCATGGTGACGGCTTTGCGCAGTGTGGCGAGGGGGCGTTCGACGGTGCCGGTGCCGGAGTCGGAGCCGTTCGGGGCGAGGTAGATGTGGGCGTCGGTCATCCCCGGCGCCTGTGTCGTGGCCGGTGGCCGGTTAGGTGGTGTGGTGGTGGATACGCCGGCGGTGGTCAACGGCGCCGCGGCCACGCCAGCATCGGCCTGGGGTTGCGGGGAGTGCTGGACAGCGAGGGTTAAGCCGCCGCCCATGAAGATCGCGGCGCCGGCCACGCCCGCGGTGACCTTGTTCGCGGCGGCGTGGTAGATCGCGGTCCAGATGGATGGTGGTGTGACCGAGCTGTTGACGCTGACCACGGCCGCTGTCGCCACGGGGATGAGGGCGAGCCCGTGCAGCAGGCTTTCCGGGGGTAGCAGCCCGTTGCGGTGTGTGCCGCATTGTGGACAGCTGTTGACGTGCCGAATCAGGCGCTTGCGCCACACAGACCGCGGCCGGCCGCGACAGCTCCTCGTGAGCGTGGTGAGTTCGGCGCAGCCCGGTGCGGCGTTCAGCGCTCGGACGACGACGCGCGCGGCGTCGAGCTGGGCCTTCATGCGTTGTATGCGCACGCCGGCATGCTTGATGTCGACAGCCAGCGCCGTAGCTAGTTCGGTCCGGGTCAGCTCGCCGGTCGCCTCCTGCCACCACAGCGCCAGAAGGTTGCGGTCGGTGTCGCTGAGCCACCGGGCCGCCTGCGCCACCTCACGGCGTTGACCACTGAGCTCAAGCTCGGTCACGGTCCGCTCGACGAAGTCGCTGCCCGGATCGAGCAGGTCCGGTGGGAGCTCTGTTCGCCGCCGAAGCGTTCGCTGCCAGTTCCGCACGTACCCGTGGACCTGCCGGTACGCGATCATCGCCAGCCAGGATCGGAACCGTTCAGGCTCGCGCAGCCGCGGCAGGCCGCGCATGGCCAGGATCATCGTTTCCTGGACCAGGTCGTCAACGTCGGGGTGTCCGTTGAGTGCCCGGCCGATGTAGTTGTAGATCAACGGCAGGTGGGCAGAGATCAGCTCGGTCAGGGCCGCCTCGTCGCCTGCCTGGGCGGCTTCAACCAGTTCCGCCATGCCGCGGACGGAGGTTGCGGCAGGTTGTTCCGCCACCCCAGTGGTTCCCCTCGGGCTGCTCTGTTCGTCGACTACAGCGCGGGCCGGTGACCGCCACCAACTGCCTAGCAATCCACGGCCGTGGATTGGTCGTCATATGGTCACATGATCAGCTCGGGGTTGTAAAGCGGCGCGTAGCCGACCCATCGACGCAACGTGCGGCGAGGCCCCGCAGCGGCGCGGACACGAGGTCGACATTTTCTTGTTACCCGGGTGGCCCGCCGAACGTCTCATGAGAAACCCGTATGCGCCCGATCAGGTCGCAGTCGCGGGACAAGGGCTGACGTGTCTGAGGAGAAGCATGCGACGTACCAGGCTCAGCGGCGTCTGCGCTGGTAGCACGATCGGCGGGCCGATCCCTGACACGCCCGCGAACGTCCCCCCAACCCTCGAGGAGGTCACCTCATGAGCCGACCCAAGCTCCACAGCAAACGAGCGCGGCGCGGCGCGTTCGCCGCCAGCACGGCCGGCGCGTTGGTCGCCGCGCTCACCTCGACCAGCGCCGGAGCGGACCCCGCCACGCGCCAGGTCGCGGCGGCATCGACGGTCCAAGCGTCGGGTGCGATCGGTGCGCCGACCGGCTTCGCCGCGATCTCCGGGTGGGGACAGGACGGCACCACGGGCGGTGCCGGCGGCCCGACGGTAAGGGTGAACACCGCCAGCGCGTTCCTGGCCGCGATCGCGCGGACCGGACCGCTGATCATCGAGGTCGACGGGATGATCGCGCTGCCCGGACCCATGCACAACGTCACCTCGGACAAGACCATCGTCGGGCTCGGCGCCCACTCCGGCTTCACCGGCGGCGGCCTGAACATCGGGCTGGGAGCCAACGACGGCATCACCTCACCGCCGGCCAACCGGGTCCACAACGTCATCATCCAGAACCTGACCTTCGACGACTGGGCCGACGACGCGGTCAATGTCCAGATGTTCTCCCATCACGTCTGGATCGACCACAACACGTTCGTCGGCGGCTACGACGGAGCCGCCGACGTCAAGCGAGGCTCGTCGTACGTCACCATCTCCTGGAACCACAGCACCCACGGCAAGAACATGCTGGCCGGCCACAACGCCGACAACGCTGCGCAGGACCGCGGCCGGCTGAACATCACCTACCACCACAACTTCTTCGACGGCACCATCGAGCGCAATCCCTGGGTGCGCTTCGGCAACCCGGTGCACGTCTACAACAACTACTACCGCGACATCAGCAAGTACGGCGTCCGGTCCACCGTAGGCGCGGGCATCCTCGTGGAAGGCAACTACTTCCAAGGCGTCGCCGTGCCCTTCCAACTCAGCGGCGGCGGCGGCACCAACGGCAACCTCGTGTCCCGCAACAACTGCTTCGCCAACTCCGGCACGCCACAGACCGCCGGCAGCGTCAACCCCATCCCCTACAGCTATCAGCTGCAGCCCTGCCAGGACGTCCCAGCCCTGGTAAGCGCCGGCGCGGGCGCCGGCAAGCTGTAGCCGGTGTCCACCGCCGGGACGGTGACACGTCCCAGGCAGCCGGCAGCGCGCGAGCTCGCCATGGCACCTGGAGGGCGGGCTCCAGGCGGCGATTCGCGTCAACGACCGGCCCCCGCAGGCCCCACCAAGCAGTTGACATATAGGGATATAAGTATATATTGGGTAAGCGCTTTCCTGGCGGGATTTCGGATTGGGTTTCGGCGGCGGAAAGGGCTTACCACCCCAGTGGGCGCAACTGGTGTCAGCCTTGCGGCTGACCGTCCGGGCGTATGTCAGCGCCACCTGCGGCACCGTCGGGCAACGGTGCCGCCAGCAGGTGGCTTCCACCCCGTGAAACAGATGGAGTACGCCATGTCCCATCGACAGCGCCGAAGGGCGTTGTGGACCTCTACGGTCGCCGTCGCCGCAATGGCCGCGACCGGGGTCATCGTCACCACCGGCGTGGCCCAAGCGGCCGTCGGCTGCCGGGTCGCCTACTCGGTCGGCTCACAATGGCCCGGGGGCTTTTCCGGCAACGTCACCCTCACCAACGTCGGCGACCCCCTCACGTCCTGGCAACTCACCTGGTCGTTCTCGGCCGGACAAACGATCACACAGGCGTGGAACGCCACGGTCACCCAAAGCGGCAACTCGGTGCGGGCCGTGAACGTCGGCTACAACGGCAACCTTGCCACCAACGCCTCAGCCTCGTTCGGTTTCAACGGCACCTGGAACAACAGCAGCAACCCGGCGCCGAGCAGCTTCGCGGTCAACGGAGTCACCTGCACCGGCGGGACCGACCCGACCACACCACCGCCCAACCCCACCACACCACCACCGACTACCCCGCCGCCGACGTCGTGGCCGACGCCGACCGGACAGAGCTCGGTTGACGGCACCATCGCGGTGTCCGGCACCTTCGACGGTGGGATGCGCCGGTACTGCTGCATCGGCGACGGTAGCCAGGAGGAGAGCCAGGATCCGATGTTCCAGCTCGCCTCCGGGGCGACGCTACAGAATGTGATCATTGGTGCGCCGGCTGGTGACGGGGTGCACTGCTCCGGCCCGTGCACTCTGCGGAACGTGTGGTGGGAGGACGTGGGCGAGGACGCCGCGACCTTCCGTGGCAGCGGCTCGCCGAGCTTCCTGGTCGACGGCGGTGGCGCCCGGTCGGCCAACGACAAGGTGTTCCAGCACAACGGACCTGGGACGGTGACCATCCGGAACTTCCAGGCCACGAACTTCGGCACCTTCTACCGGTCGTGCGGCAATTGCTCCACCCAGCACCGACGCAACGTGGTCATCCAGAACGTGACGTTGACCCGACCAGGCAGCACCGTGGCGGGGATCAACACCAACTACGGTGACACGGCACGGTTCAGCGGGATCACGATCGTGAACGACTCCAGCCGCAGCATGGTGATCTGCCGTAAGTACACCGGCAACGAGGGCGGTGGTGACCCGCCCGTAGTGGGCACCGGCCCGGACAGCACCAACTGCCTGTACTCGCCATCCGACATCACATACCGGTAGGCACCGAGCAGGTGACCTCTAGGCACCACCAAAGCGGGTAGCCGCCGCTGCCCCGCTCCGCACCCCCGGCCCACCCCACCCCGGGGGTGCGGGGCACAAAAACTGTCGGATCGGACGGCCGCGACACCCGAGTCGCGACCCGTCCTTCGAGCGCGGCAAGTCGTTCGTGACATACATCCACGAGGCGGCGGCACCAAAGACGGCCCACGGCATGGACGCCGCAGGCGACGTGGCCTGCAACAAACCTGCAAACGCCAACCCTTGAGGCTGGAAAGCGCTTTCCATAGGCTGAGGTTCATCGATGTTTCGGTCTCGTGACCGGGCACAAGAGACGCGGACCGTGACCCTATGCGGCGTCTGGGCAGCCAGGGCACATGCCCACACGACGCGCACACTTTGGAGACACACAGATGACGAGATTCAAGATCCTGATCGCCGGCACCACCGCCGCCGTGGCAGTGGGGGCGGCGGGCGTCTGGGCCACCGGCTCGGCGTTCGCCGCGACCACCCACTACGAGGCCGAGACCTCTCCGGCGGTCTGCACCGGCACGATCGACAGCGAGCACTCCGGGTTCTCCGGCTCGGGCTTCTGTAACAGCACCAACTCCACCAGCGGCTTCGTCCAGTTCACGGTGAACGCCGCCGCGGCCGGCACCGCGACACTGGCGGTGCGGTTCGCCAACGGCACCACCACCAGCCGCGCCGCCAGCCTGATCGTCAACGGCACGACCGTGCAGTCGGTGCCATTCGAAGGCACGGGTGCGTGGAACACCTGGGTCACCAAGACGTTGACCGCGACCCTGAACGCGGGCAACAACACGATCCGGTTCAGCCCGACGAGCTCGACCGGCCTGGCGAACATCGACTACCTCGACGTCACGACGGACGGCACGCCGCCGACGACCCCGCCGCCGACGACGACCCCGCCACCCACCACGCCGCCACCGGCCGGGGACACGCTGTACGTGGCGCCGAACGGCAGTGACAGCGCTCCCGGTACGCAGGCGAGCCCGACGACGCTGACCTCGGCGATCACCCGCATCGCGCCCGGTGGGACGATCTACATGCGCGGCGGTACCTACAATTTCTCCCAGACGGTGACCATCGCGCAGGGCAACAACGGCACCGCCAGTGCCCGTAAGAATCTGTTCGCCTTTCCTGGCGAGCGGCCCGTGCTCAACTTCTCCGCGCAGGCCGAGGACCCGGCCAACCGCGGGCTGGCCGTGGGCGGCAACTTCTGGCACATCAACGGCGTCATCGTCGAACGCGCCGGCGACAACGGGATCCTGCTGGCCGGCAACAACAACATCATCGAACGCACGATCACCCGGTACAACCGCGACTCCGGCCTGCAACTGTCGCGGCTGATCGCCGGCGCACCGCGGGAGCAGTGGCCGTCCAACAACCTCATCGTGAGTTCGGAGTCGCACGACAACGTCGACTCCGACGGTGAGGACGCCGATGGCTTCGCCCCCAAGCTCACCGTCGGCCCCGGCAACGTGTTCCGCTACACCGTGGCCCACAACAACATCGACGACGGCTACGACCTGTACACCAAGTCGGACACCGGCGCCATCGGCGCGGTCACCATCGAGGACTCCCTGGCCTACGACAACGGCACCCTGTCCAACGGTGGCCAGGCCGGCAACGGCGACCGCAACGGCTTCAAGCTCGGCGGCGAGGACATCGCGGTCAACCACGTCGTACGCCGCACCATCGCCTACAACAATGGCAAGCACGGGTTCACGTTCAACCGCAACCCCGGCTCGATGACGATCTCGAACAACCTCGGCATCGACAACACCGAACGCAACTTCAACTTCGACGGCGGCACCTCGGTGTTCCGCAACAACACCTCCTGCGACAGCGGATCCAACGACCGGATCATCGGCAACAGCGACGCCTCCAACCAGTTCTGGGCCGGCACCAACGGCTCCCGCTGCACCAACTTCAGCGGCTCCCTGAGCTGGTCCTTCGCCGCAGACGGCCGCCTCGTCGTCACCATCGGCGGACGAACCGTCACCCTCTAACCCAACACCAAACACCCGACTTCACCATCCGACACTGTCGAACGGGCAGAAGGCACGACAGTCGACCGCGTCAAGGCTGACGTCATGTCCCTGGTGGGCCTATCCGGTTCGTCTGGCGAGGCCCACCAGGCCCCATCCCAGGCCGCAGCACCGCCCACGCCAGCCGCCTCAACGCGGCGGCCGAGCGCCGCAACGCCGGGCAGGACCGACCAACTGCCACCATGAGCGTCTCTGCGGGCGCTCAGGTTTGCCGGCCCGTGCCAACGGTCGTCCAGGCTCATCGATTGGAATCCCGCCACCCCTCGAGGAGGTCACATGAGATCGCGTCGATCGCCTCCCGGCCCTCGGCGACGGCCAGCGGGTCGACGTAGCGGCCCTCGGGGGCCCACAGGTCGTCGATTTCCTGGCGCCGCTTCGCCGGATCCGGGGGCGGACTTGTCTATCGCAGGGTTTCCGGTCTTTGGGTTGCCGCGACAAGTGCGGCTGAGGCGCACAGTGCAGCGGTCCAGACGAGCGTGGCGTCGGTCGAGGAATGGTCGGCGATGGTGCCGGCCGCCCACGGGCCGATGGTTTGGCCGGCGGCGAAGACTGTGGTGAAAGCGGAGAGGGTGGGTGCCCAGTCTTCGGTGCGGGTCGCGCTGCGGATGGTGGCGGTGACGGCGGCCGGAACGGTCATGAAGGTGCCGCCGTAGGTCAGGACCGAGACGGCGAGGACGGCGTATGACGAACTGACGAGGGTGAGGATGCTCGCGCCGGCGAGGAGGGCTAGCAGGGTGGTGAGGACGCGGGCTGGCGGCCATGCGGCGATCAGGGGACTCCACAAGCGGGGTGCGGCCACGGCGCTTGTCCCCAGGAGGGTCCACAGCGTGCTGATCTGCCATATGGGCGTGTGCTCGTGGGCCAGGGCTGCTGACAGGAAGGTGATGTAGGCGATGTATCCGGCGGCGAAGAGTAGGTAAGCGACGCCGGTGCGCCACAGCCGTCGTAACCGGCGTTGGCCTGTGGCCGACTGGAGCTCGGGTTCGTCGACTCGGGCGGCGCTCCAGCTAGCGACGGTAGCCAGGAGGGCGAGGGCGGCTAGGCCGATCCAGGCCATCGGCCATTCGTGCGGGGCGTGCGTCACCAGGCTCGGCAGCGATGCTCCGCTGACGGCGATGCCAAGCCCTGCGCCGGAGAAGTAGATCGTGATTGGTGCGGGTGAACGCGCGGCGGCGGCGCTGTGCGAGGCGATCACGCCTCCAGCGACAAAGACCAGGGCGCCGCCGATGCCTGCCGCCGCGCGTGCGGTGAGCAGCGCCAGGTATGCGCTGCTCACCGCCGTGCCGGCCAGGGTCAGGGCAGTGATCATCATGCCTAGGCGGAAGATCGCCGTGGGCCCCCACCGCCGCGCCGCCACGCCGGCGAGTACGGCTCCCAGAAGGTATCCGACGCTGTTGGCGGTCGTCAGCGCACCGGCTTGGGCAAGGCTCCAGTGCAGATCGGTTCGCATGGCCGGCAGGAGCAGGCCGTAGGCGAAGCGGGAGATCCCCAGGGCCGACGCGGTTCCCAGGGCGAGTCGTGCGGCGGTCCAGCGATACGCCGGAGCTTGCGGGCGGAGCGAACCGGTGGCCTCGGCAGGGGTGGGAATCAGGTTCACCGGGTGGTGTCTCTCACGTGCCGGTCGAGGAAGGCGATCACCGTACGGGCGAGGGCGACTCGATGGTCGGACAGGGCGTGGTCGGTGCTGAAGACGTGGTGCTCGAGACCCGGAACGGGGTGGGCGCGGTAGGCATCCACCAGTGGCCGGTGGTGGATGTCGGCCGGGGTGACAGCGTCGCGGTCGGTGCCGATCAGCAGCACGGGGCGGGTGGCTAGCCGTGGCGCGAGGTGGGCCAGGCTCCACGAGTCCCCCGCTGCCTCCATCTCCGTGACCAGCGCCTGCGCACTGGTGCCGGTCAGGGGGAGCAGTTCGCCCGCCCAGTCTTCGAGGTAGGCGGCTCGCACCGCCGGGTCGGCCCGGCAGGCGGCGGCGGCCGTCCCGAAGTCGAACCCGGCCACCGAACCGACTGCGGCCACGCCGGGATCGGCGGCCGCGGTCATCAACGCGGCGAAACCGCCCAGGCTGTGGCCGATGACGGCCAGCCGGCCCGGGTCGAGAGCGTGGGCGGTGGCGGGCTCGGGCTCGCGCAGGCGGGCGACCACGCGAGCCGAATCCTCCAGCACGTGCGCCCACGACCAGGAGCCGTCCATCCCCCACGAGCCGCGGTAGTGGAACACCAGCGTGGCGTAGCCGGCTCGACGCAACGCCTGCGCGAGGTCGAAATTCCGCTCATGCCCTGGGAAGCCGTGCAGCAGGACTACCACGGGGTGCGGGCCGGGGCCGGACGGCAGGTGCAAGACGCCCAGCAGCGTTGCGCCCGCACTCTGAAAGGTCACGGGCACCGTACGCGCGGCAGGTCCCTGCACGTGGACGGGATCAGTAACGAGCGGGTCCGGCACAGCATGCTCCTTAGATAGAACCGACCGGTTCGATCCGCAGGTTAGCAGACCATCGAACCGACTGGTACCATCTTCCGCATGCCTGTTCCCAAAGGCAGCACCTTGGACCCTGACCGCACCCGGGCGGCGATCGTTCGCACCGCGGAAGGCATCCTCTACGAGCGCGGGCTCGATGGCGTGGGGATCGCGGAGTTGTGCGCCGAGGCGGGCATCTCCAAGGAGACGCTGTACCGCCACTTCGGGTCCAAGGACGGACTCGTCCGCGCCGTCCTGGAAGCCCGCAGCGACCGTGTCACACGCTGGCTGGCCCGGGCCGCCGCCGACGCGGGCGACGAGCCGGCGGCCCAGCTCGCTGCGGTCTTCGACGCCCTCCGCCTCTGGTACAACGAACCCGGCTTCCGCGGCTGCGCGATCGTGAACGCCGCCACCCAGCACCACACCGCTCCGGCCAGCACCATCGCCGCCCGTCATCTCGGCCGCTACCTGGACCTTTTCACTGCGATCGCCACCCGAGCCGGAGCCGCGAATCCCGCCGCTCTGGGACGGCAGCTCCTCCTGCTCCTGGAAGGCGCGACCGTCGTCGCCGACCACCTCGAAGGCCCCGGCGCTGCCGACGACGCCCGGGAGGCGGCCCTCGCCCTCCTGAGCAACGCGGCCAAACAGCGCGCCGACAATTCCTGCTGATGGTGTTACACAGGTCGGTCCAGCCGCCACCGGTCGGGCCGTCTCCGCTGGCCTGCGGCTATCTCAGCTGCGGCCCTCTTCTGCGACCAGAGGGGCCGGGTCACCGGATCGTCCATCAGCGAATCCGTCCCGGCTGACCGACCGGACGGCGACCTCGTCTGCTCTGCGGGGCCGACGTTCCTCGGCGTGGGCTGGCCGCTGCCCCCGCTTCCCGGGCCGCCCGGCTTCGACCAGGCGGGCAGCGCCGGGGTCACCGAGCGCCGTTACCGTCGGTTGCTGCTGTCGAAGGAGGCGCGGTTGTCGACGATGGCGGACTGGTGGGTACGCACCCAGAGGACGAGGTGGTCGACGGCCTCGGCGAGGGAGCAGCCGAGCGCGGTGAGCTCGTACTCGACCCGTGGAGCAACGTCAGCGGCGCCCGCGCCGTGGAGCACCTTCGCCTCATCGCCGCGGGCCTGCACATCGCGACGGTTCGTACCCAACTCAACCTCTCCCTGGTGGCCGATTTCGAATCCTTCACCAGCTTCACCCCCGCCGATCGCCACACCGCGGCCCTCCATCAACTGCTCACCGAAGTCATCGCCTGGACCCAGGCTGTCGCCCCCGTGCGCGCAGCCTGAATGGGAGGACACATGTCGAACACAACGTCGGATGCCGAACTGGCGCGTTCACTGGAGGGCGGGTTCGTCAGCAGCCACGCCGAGGTCAACGGCGTCCGCCTGCACTATGTGGCGGGCGGCCGCGGCGAGCCGCTGATCCTGCTGGGTGGCTGGCCGCAGACCTGGTGGGAGTTCCACAAGATCATGCCAGCCCTCGCGGAACATCGTCGGGTCATCGCCGTCGACCTGCGGGGCATGGGCGGCTCGGACAAGCCCGCGGGCGGATACGACAAGAAGACCATGGCCGGTGACATCCTCGCGCTCACGCGCCATCTCGGCTACCAGACGGTGGACATCGTCGGACACGACATCGGCGGCATGGTCGCCTACGCCTTCGCGGCCAACCATCCGGCGAGCACACGACGGATCGCGCTCCTGGACATCGCCCACCCTGACGAGCGGTTCTACAAGTACTCGCTCCTGCCCGTGCCCGGACGCCAGCAGGTGGGCGGCGACATCCACGCCGGACCCGGACGGTTCCTGTGGTGGTTCGCGTTCAACCAGGTTCCCGGCCTGCCCGAACGCCTGCTCGCCGGCCGCTCCCGTCATCTGGTCGACTGGATGATCGACTACCTGGTCGAGGACCCCGGCGCCATCAGCGACCACGACCGGGACGTCTACGCGCACGCCTACTCGACGGCGGACGCGATCCGCGCCGGCAACGCCTGGTACCGGGCGTTCGGCCAGGACATCGCCGACGAGAAGACCTACGCCCCCGTGAGCGCACCGCTGCTGGGCCTGGGCGGCGGCGAAGGCGGGTACCAACTTCTGAAGGCGGTGCTGCCGGACAAAGGCACCGACGTCGAGGTCGCCGCCGTGGCAGACAGCGGCCACTACATCCCCGAAGAACAACCCGAGGCCGTCATCCAGCACCTCACACGGTTCTTCACCTGACACAGCACAAGCCGCTCAGCGGCCCGGCGCCGGCAACCCGCCGGGCCGCTGAGCCGGACAGCCGAAGACCCCGAGAACACCGGCAACTGGGCGAAGGTTCAGCCAGTGCAGTGGCCGCCGAGCCGGGCCGTCGACGAAGGGGAACTCCGGGCGTACGGGTGCCTGGTTCGATCCCGTCAGGGGGTCAGGGGACCCGCGAGCACGACCAGGGCCGCCTTCCGGTCCCCCGTCCAGCCGATAGCGGGGTGATCGACTGATAGGCGGCCCCACAACATCAACAGCAACTGTTCGGCCGTACCGGTGATCTCGGCGACCGGCTCACCCGGTCCGTAGATCCAGGACCCGCCGCTGTCGTGGGCACGAACCCGGATGGCCACCTTCGGCTCGCTGGTTCGCCCGCGCACGATCTGGCGTGGCGCCATGGTGTCGAACACCTCCGCGATGCCGTCTTCGGCCAGGTCGGCATCGATAGCGGTAGGCCGGTTGAGGGCGTTTTCGGCGTCCCAGCGGTGCAGGAGGGTTTCCTGACAGCGGCGACGCTGCCAGAAGCCGATCGTGTGCGGGGGGTGGAACGTCCAGGCCGGGGCGCTCGGGTCAGCCGCCAGAGCCTCCAGCATGACCGCGCACGTGTCCTCGAACCACGGCATCAGCGCATCACGCGGCGCGGGAACCGGATGATGGCCGTCGCGCCCGTCGCGTACCGCAGATGCCACCCACAGATTTCCGTTGCCGAGATGGTCAGCCAGGTCGTAGAGGGTCCAGCCTGGACAGTGCTCGATGGGGGCGGTCAGGTCGTCGCGCAGGCAGTCGCGGAAACCCTCAAGCTGGTGGCGCAGCCGAGCGCGCAGGTCCATGCCTCGAACCTAACAATCTCCGTCGCGGGTCAGGCACGGGGCCACCACCTGAGCGATTCCTGACCCAGGTGCTCGATCTTGGGGGGCGGTGCGGACGTGGCGGTCGCGGTCGCGGCGCTGGCCCGCGGTGTTCGGGCAGGTGGATCAGGCGCCAGGCGATCAGGACCCCGGCGATGTAGGCGGCGCCGACGATGAGAGACGAGAGGGGTCGCTCTGGCGGTCCAACCGGGGTGACGGCCAGGACGGCGTCGACGGAGGCGATGCCGACGAGGGAACCGAGGGGGCCAACCGGGGCCGGTCGTTCCCGGAATCGCCCGGCTGGCCCCCTCGGTCAGCCCTGGTGCTGAATTCACTCGCGGTGTCGGGATCGGATCCACGAGCAGCGCGTCGGCTCGGCGCTCGCGCGGGATCACCACCCTCTTCTGTTCGCGCCACGCGGGCGGTGTCAGAAGGTGACGGTGACCTTTCCGTTCAGGCAGCCCTGTCCGAATGGTCGGTGCGCGGCCTGGATGTCATGGATCCTGAAGGTGGAGCCGATGCGGAGCGACACGGCGCCCTGATCGACGTACGTGGTGAGTTCACGCGGCCCGACGCCGTCCTCACGGACCTGGTTGATCGTGGTCAGTACCTTCCTCGCGGGCAGATCGGGAACCGGTCCGGCCTGGGTGGCGATGGAGGCGTACCGGCCGCCATCAGCCACCGCCTCGGTGACGAACGCGCCGAACGTGTCGAAGACCGCGTCGTAGTGGCGGTCGGCGAGGGCGGCCGGGTCGGTGGTGGCGAATTCCGCGCCCCATTCTCTGGTGATGTCGAGGTGGGCTTCGCGGGAGACCAGGGCGTCCACCCGTACGCCTCGTACCCGGGCCAGTTGCAGGGCCAGACCACCGACAGCGCCAGCGGCTCCAGCGACGAGCAGCCGTTCGCCCGCTGACACCCCCCGCCACTCCAGCGTCTGCAGAGCGGTCAGACCTGCCAGCGGCGGTTGACCAACCTCCCTGGGCAGTACATCTAGGCCGTGTCCGGCGGATCACGTGATGGCCCTGCGCGGCGCAGTCATTTCCCTCTCTTGCTTCCAAGCGCCCCGGGGCGCGGCCGTACGGTTCTCGCTGTGACAATTCAGCGAATGCCCGCTGCGGAGGTTCCAGTCTCTGTCGAACTGGTGCGCCGTCTACTCGATCAGCAGCACCCCGACCTGGCGGACCTGCCGGTCGAGGTCCTGGCCAACGGCTGGGACAACCTTGTGTGTCGGCTTGGTGAGGAGTTCCTCGTCCGGTTGCCGCGACGCGCCATGGCCGCCGAGCTCGTCGCGCACGAGTAGCGGTGGTTGCCGGAGTTGGCCGACCGCCTGCCGTTGCCGGTGCCAGCGCCGGTGCGTGTCGGGCAGCCGACGACTCAGTACCCGTGGTCATGGAGTGTCGTGCCGTTTTTCCCGGGCCGGACCGCCGCGCGGTCGGAGCCCGACGACCTCTGGTCGGCCTCGGCGACGCTCGGCGGTTTCTTGGGCGCGCTGCATGCCCCGGCTCCTTCGGAGGTGCCCGTCAACCGGTTTCGCGGGATACCACTGGCCGGGCGCCCCGAGGGAGTCCTGACCGGGCTGGCGCACGTCGATCCGGGTGACCGTGTCGCCGCGCTGCGGATCTGGGAGGCGGCCGGCGCTGCGCCTGCTTGGGATGGTCCGCCGCTGTGGTTGCACGGGGACCTGCACCCGGCCAACATCCTGGTCGATTGCGGCCGAATCAGCGCCGTGATCGACTTTGGTGACATCACCTCGGGCGATCCCGCCACCGACCTGTCCGTGGCTTGGATGTTGTTCACGGCGGAGCAGCGTGCTGCTCTTCGACAAGCGTATGGCCGCGCGGACGACGCGACCTGGGAGCGGTCGCGTGGGTGGGCGCTTGTCCTGTCCCTGGTCTTCCTGACGCACTCGGCGGACAACCCGCTGATGCGCGGCATCGGCGAGCGCGCCTTCCGTGCGGTGCTGGAGTAGCAGCCGACCTCCAGGTAGTACCTGGCAGAGCATGGCGCCGTCGGCTCCAGGGCGCTTGACTTGCAGTAGCGACCGAGAGGGCTGGAGGGCGGGCTGATCAGGTCTTGATCCAGAGCCGGATCGAGGCGGCGGTGACGGTGCCGTGCTCATCGGCACCGTCGAGCTGGTGTCGATCCTGACCGACCGACTGGGCATCCGCCACGGACCACTCGCCGCGATCGGCAGCGCCAACCTGAACCAGGCCGGCTTCGTCATCGTCGGCTTCTTCGTCCTCGCCTGGGTTGTCGCCGTAGCGGTGTGGCGTCTCGCCCGCGTCGAACAGCGATGGGAACGCCCGCGGCTGCGCGTCCCGGAGCCGACCGCCGACACGTAATGGCCACACTCGTTCAGCTGACGGACGCGCAGACGCGAGCCACCGACCCGCATGACATTCCGGGATGGCTTTCCGCCCCGACCCGGCGCGGACTCGGGTCGACTCCATGGCATCCGTCTGGCCCCACCAGCCCGGCCGCCGCTGTGGAGGCGACCGTTCCCCTACGGACGGCGAGGAAGCAGGGAACGAGCGTGTACCGTGCCAAAACTCGTTTCATGGCGGTGACCTGGTGTTTTGGAGATCGGTTCAGGCTGCCTGGTGGTATTCGTTGATCACTTCGTCGAGTCGTTGTCGGCGTCGTACGTGTTTGTCCATGGGGATGATGACGGCTGGGTCGTGGTTGGGTGGGCGCTGCTGTCGTCCTTGGTGTGGTCGGTGGTTGTTGAAGTGGTCGGCGTACTCGCCGACCACGGCCTGCGTGTGCCGCTCGTTGTAGAGCAGCATGTGGTCGGTGCATTCTTCGCGGAGGCTGCGGCCCCAGCGTTCGATGAAGCAGTTCGCTCGCGGGGTGCGGGGCGGGGTCTTGACTATCGTGATGCCTTCGGCGGTGAACACCGCGTCGAACGCGGCGGTGTACTTGGCGTCGCGGTCGCGGATGAGGAACCGGAAGCCGTTGGCATGCTCGCCCAGGTTCATGAGGAGGTTACGGGCTTGCTGGGTCACCCATTGCCCGGTGGGGTGGGCGGTGATGCCGAGGAGGTGGACCCGTCGGGTGGCCACCTCCATGAGCACCAGCGCGTACAGGCGCCGTAGCAGGATGGTGTCGAGGTGGAAGAAGTCGATTGCCAGCAGCCCACTGGCCTGGTTGCGCAGGAAGGTGCGCCAGATGATGTCCTGTTGGCGGGGCGCGGGGCCGATACGGTGGCGGGTCAGAATCCTTCGGATCGTGCCGGCGCCGATCCGATAGCCGAGCCGCTGTAGTTCGTCTTGAACGCGGCGGTGTCCCCATCGGGGGTTCTCTTCGGCCAGCCGCAGGACAAGGTTCCGGATCTCGTCGCTGACCGGTGGGCGGCCAGGTCGGTTCGGGTAGGTCCAGTGGTGTCGCACCAGCCGGCGGTGCCAGGCCAGCAACGTGGCCGGAGTGACAATCCGATGCTCCCGTAGCCGGCGGGGCAGCAGACGGGTTGGGGCAGACAGGATCGCCCGGTCCGGCCAGGACAGCCGCGGCCGGCCGTGAATGTGGCGGCGTAGCACCGCTGTCTCGTGCCGTAGCGCGAGGACTTCGACCAGCAGCGCTCTGTCTCCTCGGAGTAGTAGCCCCAACCCGGTGAACATGTGGATCATTCCCAGGTACAGCAACCGTACGACCATGCCGGCGATCATTAGGCCGAGCCAAGAACTTCCAGCTCACAGCATGTGCGACAGAGTTTGGCGCGGTACACGGGGTAGTCAAGCTCGCCTGCGCCGAAGCCGACGATCGGCCGGCTCGCGGCCCCATCGTCTTGGCTCGTGACTGTTTCGCCATGGGCGGCGGTCACTTCCAGGCGGGTTGCAACCCGTTGACGAACGCGGCGAACTCGGCCCGCTGCTCCTCGGTCAACAGGTCCTTCGGGATCGTGATCGCCTGGATCTTGCCGAACATGATGTACCAGACCTCGGGGGTCTCGATGACGCGGCCGAGGCCGGCCCACCGAAACCGCGACTCGGCGAGCGGGTTGGCCACCGTGACCCACTCGTCGTCCAGCGTCATGTGAAACCCGTCCTTGATGACGTCGGACTGCATACGCACCGACCGAGCCACCGTGATCGGTGCGATCGCGACCACGAACAGCAGTCCGAGGACCAAAGTCCCGTAGGCCGTCGGCATCGAGGGCTCCAGTGCCACCAGGGCGAGGCCGAGGACGATCAGCACTCCGCCCAGGATGCGGACGGAGTTCAGCTGCGGACGGAGGAGGAACCGGAGCGTGCGCCGCAGTCGCTTCTCGTCATAGGGGACCCACATGGAGATCTGCATCGCCGCATCCTAGTCAGCATGGAACGGCCGGCTCGGTTCCGCTCTTGTGGTTGATCTTCGTGGTTCTTCACTCGGGTGGAAGGAGCCACTACCGGAAAGGAGCCTGAGCGTTGACCGAAGCGGCGGGCGCATGGTTGGAAGACTTCATGCCGAGCCGGTGAGCACGCGCTGTCGTTCAGGACTCCTTGCCGACGGAAGCGGGCAATGGCCAGATCGCCCAGTGGGCGTCGTGCGACGCGTGGCGTGAGATGTCGATGAACGCGGGTCCGTAGGCTGACTCGACCCGCCAATGCTCAAACTGGTCGAGCTCGGTGTTGACGTACCGGGCGAGGAACTCGACGAGCTGTTCCATCTCCGCATCGCTCAAGGGCGTGGTCGAGATGTCTGCTGCCATCCGCACATGATGGCTGACAGACGCACGCTCGTAGCCGCGATCCGCGCGTCACGCACGGTCACGTGGAGGCGGTCTGACGGGCGCCCGGAACTGCCGATGAGCGGATATCGGATCATGCGCAGCGTGTAAACGGTTATGTGTCGATCTTCGCAGGCCAGGTGAGCATAGCGGCTTCGGCAACGGCGAGAAGCTCATCCGTGCCGGCGCCGTCGCGTGCGTGCTGGGACATGCCTTGCAGGATGACGCCGACGAGGACGGCCAGACGGCCGGCGTCGGTGCCGGCGGGCAGCCGGCCGTCGGCGACATCGGCCTCGATCCGCTTTCGCAGCGCGGTGATGTTGGCGGTCCGTTGGGCGCGCAGCAGTTCGGTGATGTCAGCCGATGCTGCGGTGCAGTTGACGGCCGCGCTGATGACGAGGCAACCAGGTGGATGCTCGGGCCGGGTGTACTCCACCGCAGCGGCGCGTAGCGCGCGGGCGACACCGTCGCGCACGGACTCCTCCGCCGCGAGTGCCGTCGCGAAGAACGCGCCGTGAGTCTGCTGATAGCGCTCGACCACCTCGCGGAACAGAGTCTTCTTGTCGCCGAACGCCGCGTAGAGGCTGGGTGGCGTGATGCCCATGGCCGCGGTGAGTTCGGCCACCGACACCGGCTCGAAGCCGCGTTGCCAGAACTTGTGCAGCGCCGTCGACAGGGCCTGGTCCCGATCGAAGGCTCGGGGCCGGCCACGCCGGCGGGGACGATCATTGGCCATTGACACATTCTATAGCGCTCGCTAGCCTGATGCCCAGGCAATATATAGTGATTACTACAGAAAGGTCACGCGGCATCATGGCACTGCTCAACGGCAAGACCGCTCTGGTCACGGGCGGCAGCCGAGGCATCGGTCGGGCAATCGCCACACGACTCGCGGCGGACGGCGCCCTCGTCGCCGTCCACTACGGCACCAACGAGGCGGCCGCGAACGACACCGTCACCGCCATCACCGGAGCCGGCGGCCGCGCGTTCGCGGTCCGCGCTGAACTGGGTGTACCCGGCGACGCACAGGCGCTGTGGTCCGCCTTCGACGCCGGCCTCACCGAATCCGGCGCCGAACCGGGCGTCGACATTGTGGTCAACAACGCCGGCATCGCGAGCTCCAACGACCTGGCCCGCACGACCGAGGCCGAATTCGACAAGATCGTCGCCGTGAACGTGAGAGCCCCGTTCTTCATCCTTCAGCAGGCCCTGAACCAGTTGCGGAACAACGGCCGGGTCATCAACATCTCCTCCGGCGTCACCCGCATCGCCGCACCAGCGATGATCACCTACTCGCTGACCAAGGGCGCCATCCACACTCTCACCTTCACCCTCGCTAAGCAGCTCGGCGAACGCGGTATCACGGTCAACTCGGTGGTCCCTGGCATCGTCGACGTGGACAGCAACGCCGTCTGGCTGCGGGACAACCCTGAACAACTCGCTTTCTGGGGCTCCTTCTCCGCGTTCAACCGGGTCGGCCAACCCGCCGACATCGCCGACGTGGTGGCCTTCCTCGCTTCCGACGAGGCCCGCTGGGTCACCGGCCAGCATCTCGACGCCACCGGCGGCGCACACCTGTGACACATCCCTATGCGGAAAAGCCGCGATCCGCTCGTCACCGAAATCGACGGCGGGCGCTGCTCGCCGGCGTCGGTTGCACCGAGGCGCGTGCCTCTGGTTGAGCATCATGTGGGTCGGCGGTCGTGTGTCGGGAGGAGCAGCCACCGGGCGAAGCAGCTCTGGTCGTCAATTTTGGTGTACCACCTGACTTTGAGACTGTATCCGTTGCTGCGGGTTGGCAGGAGCAGTCCCGTGTCCGGCTCCCGTGACGGAGGTCCATGCTCAGCCGGGGGCGGGCCTGGTTGAGGCGGCGACAGCGGCATCGCGTGCTCGCCTGTTCCGTCGAGGGCGGCGCTGAAGATTGCGATGTCGCCGCTGGGAATGCTGAGGGCATCACCGACGTCATCGGTGGTCGATGGATGGTGCAGTGCCGATTCGAGGGTTCCGCGATAGTCCGGGCCCGAGGCCTGGACGATCGCCAGGGTGCCCTCCGCGGACTCGAACACCTCCATCCAGCTGTCGTCACGAACGACCCCTGTACCGTGCCAAAACTCGTTTCATGGCGGTGACCTGGTGTTTTGGAGATCGGTTCAGGCTGCTCGGTGTATTCGTTGGTCAGTCCGTCGAGTCGTCGTCGGCGTCGTACGGGCTTGTCCATGGGGATGATGACGGCTGGGTCGTGGTTGGGTGGGCGCTGCTGTCGTCCTTGGTGTGGTCGGTGGTTGTTGAAGTGGTCGGCGTACTCGCCGACCACGGCCTGCGTGTGCCGCTCGTTGTAGAGCAGCATGTGGTCGGTGCATTCTTCGCGGAGGCTGCGGCCCCAGCGTTCGATGAAGCAGTTGGCCGGTGGGGTGGGGGGCGGGGTCTTGACCACCGTGATGCCCTCGGCGGTGTACACCGTGTCGAAGGCGGCGGTGTACTTGGCGTCGTGGTCGTGGATCAGGAACCTGAACTGGTTGGCATGCTCGCCCAGGTTCATGGTGAGGTTACGGGGTTGCTGGGTCACCCATTGCCCGGTGGGGTGGGCGGTGATGCCGAGGAGGTGGACCCGTCGGGTGGCCACCTCCATGAGCACCAGCGCGTACAGGCGCCGTAGCAGGATGGTGTCGAGGTGGAAGAAGTCGATTGCCAGCAGCCTACTGGCCTGGTTGCGCAGGAAGGTGCGCCAGATGATGTCCTGTTGGCGGGGCGCGGGCCGACACGTTGGCGGGCCAGGATGCGTCGGATGGTTCCTGCCGCAGTGCGGTGGCCGAGTTGCTGTAGTTCGCCTTGGATCCGGCGGTGTCCTCGTCGTGGGTTTTCGCGGGCCAGCCGCAGCATCAGGTCACGGATTTCGTCGTTGACCGGTGGTCGGCCGGGTCGGTTCGGGTAGGTCCGGTGGTGTCGCATCAGCCGGCGGTGCCAGTTCAGCAACGTGGCCGGGGTGACGATCCGGTGTGCCTGTCGTCGGCGGGGCAGCAGGCGGGCGAGGGCGGACAGGATCGCCCGGTCCGGCCAGGACAGTCGCGGCCGGCCGTGGATGTGGCGGCGTAGCACCGCTGTCTCGTGCCGCAGCGCGAGGACTTCGACCAGCAACGCTCTGTCGCTGCGGATCAGCAATCCCAGACCGTTGAACAGGTGGATCATTCCCAGGTACAGCAACCGCACGACCATACCGGCGATCGTCAGACCGAGCCAAGAACTCCCAGCTCACAGCCTGTGCGACAGGTTTGGCACGGTACAGGGCCGACCTCG
Organism: Plantactinospora sp. DSM 117369; assembly: GCF_053764795.1. Lineage (NCBI taxonomy): Bacteria > Bacillati > Actinomycetota > Actinomycetes > Micromonosporales > Micromonosporaceae > Plantactinospora > Plantactinospora sp. DSM 117369. Next base: position 2,446,977 of record NZ_CM132446.1, read on the forward strand.
GAGATCTTCTACGACCGGGGCCCGGCGATCGGCCGCGACGGTGGTCCGGCCGTCGACAGCGAGCGCTTCGTCGAGCTGTGGAACCTCGTGTTCATGCAGTACCAGCGGGGGAGCACCGACGAGGAGATCCTCGGCGACCTGCCCGGCCGGCACATCGACACTGGCCTGGGTCGGGACCGGCTGGCGATGCTGCTGCAGGGCGTCGGCAACCTCCAGGAGACCGCTGTCGTGCGCCCGACGCTGCGCGCGGTCCGCGAGGCGACGGGCCGGGACGACGGGCCGGCGGCGCACCGCCTGGTCACCGACCACCTGCGGACCGCGGTCTTCCTGATCTCCGCGGGCGTCCGGCCCGGCAACGAGGGCCGCAGGTACGTGGTGCGCCGGCTGCTCCGGCGAGCGGTGCGCCGGCTGGTGTTGCTCGGCGTCGACGAGCCGGTGCTCGGCACCGTCGCGGACAGCGTGACCGAGGTGCCGGGCGGGACCCGCGAGGTCGTCGAGCGCGAGGAGCGGGCGTTCCGGCGCACGCTGCGGGCCGGCAACCGACTGCTCGACACGGAGTTGAGCCGTGGCCCGCTGCGCGGCGAGACGGTGTTCAAGCTGCACGACACCTACGGGTTCCCGGTGGACTTCACCGTTGAGATCGCCCGGGAGCACGGGGTCTCCGTCGACACCGACGGTTTCGCGCGGCTGATGCGCGAGCACCGCGAGCGCAGTCGCGCGCAGCGCTAGTAGAGCTTCTTCGCGTAGTCCGGGCCGTAGTGCCGGTCGAGGTCTGCCAGGGTCTCGGTCGGCCGCTCGACCTCTTCGATCAGCACCGCCCGGCGGTGCAGCACCTCCGGGGTGCCAGGTCTCCGCCTTCCACGGCGCGGAGCGGAGGAACGCCTTGGCGCAGTCGTAGAAGGTCTGTTCGATCTCGACCTGGAGTGCGAACCCCGGGCGGTGCCCCTCAACCGCCATGGGATCGAAGTACGGCGCGTCGCGCAGGACGGTGGCCCGGCCGTTGATCCGTAGCGTGTCGTCGCGGCCGGGGATCAGGTAGATCAGCCTCACGTGCGGGTTGTCGATGATGTTGCGGAACCCGCATACGTGGCCGGGACGTTCCCGAACAATGCCCACGCCCGGACCCGGACCTTCGCCCGTGCCCGGCTGATACGCCGCCCCCCGCAGGTCGCTGATCTCGTCGAGGGCCCGCCAACACGTCGCCGGCGACGCCACCAGGCCAAACACCTCGCCCTGATGGCGCAGCATGTCGATATCCGCAATTGCCTCACCGCCGTCGGCGACCATCACCGCAGGGTCGACCAGCACCCTGCCCCGGTCCCGGCCAGGGACGAACTCTCGCCGAGCCACCGCCACCGACAACGCCTGTGTCAGCCCGCTGCGATCAGCCAGCAGCCGCAGCAGCGCCGCACCCACGTGCGGAACCACGCCACGGCCACCGGCCTCAGCGGACAAGCCCTTGGACCAATCGGTAATCTGCACCTACGAAGTGCCTTTCACACCGGAACCTGCACGACTCGACACCGGGCGGTTTTCCTTACGTGGCAGGCACTTCGCCAGATCTACCCACCCGCCATACAGCCAAGATCACGACCGCCGCGAAAGGCCGAGGTTAGACCCCTGTCTGCCTGTGGGGACGCTCCCTGATGTGAGCGGCGGCGGGCGGGAGGAGGCAGTGTTACCGCACTCGTGGTGCTCGAAGCGAGCAGCCTCACCGTCGCTGCGTCGTCCAACCAGGTGCCAAGCACGGCTCTACCGTCCAGTCGTCACCGAGCACCCGCCCCTTCGCCTCCTCGATCGTCGGCAGGGCCCGCTTCGCCAACTCGACGAAACCGGCGACTTCATTGTGAACGCCAGCCAGCAGCCGATTGCTGAGATTACTTGGGCGTCGCGCAGGATCGCCGCGGTTCGCCGATCAGTTTGTCGCAGCACCTCAGCCGCGACGTGGGCCACTCCGGCAGAGGAGCGGTGAGGGTCGTACACCAAGCCTGTCCGTGATCAGATAGTCATACGCGCTAGGCATCCATAGAGTCACTGTCGGTGATGCTGGCCTGGTTTGGTGCCGCCGGTGATTCCGGAGCGCGCTGATCTGCCGACGGGCTCCCATCCCTCACTGATCGTCCGGCCCTGGAACAGGGTTCGGTCGTGTCCCTGTGGGAGGAGCACGTTCATGTCCGAGAACATGAGAAGACGTTCGTCAGACGAGCAGACATGCGGTGTCAGGGATGCCACTGAGAAAGGCGACGCAGCGACCGGTGCGCGGGGCGGTCATGATTGCCGGGTCCTGGTTGGCGGGAGGAGCGGCGGGGGTCAGTGGTGGTCTTGCCGGTGGGTGGGTTCGAGTCGAGGTCGGCGTGGACCCGCGGCGGATGTGGGTCGTGGGTTCACGGCGCTGCTGGTGGCTGGCCTGCTCACCGGTGCCGGGCTGGTGGCGGGGTTGGCGGTGCCCGCCGCAGCGGCGACGGCCGGTACTGATGTCCTCTCCTGGGGAGAGAACAACGATTTCCAGTTGGGTAATGGAACAAGGGGCGACCGTAACCGTCCGGGGCCGGTGTCGGTGCCGGAGGGCGTAACGTTTACGGACGTCGCTGGTGGCCAACGACACGGGTTGGCGGTCAGTTCCGACGGGCTCGTCTATGCGTGGGGCGCCAACGGTTCCGGCCAGGTGGGGGATGGCAGCACTTCCGTCCGTCCGACACCCGTCCAGGTGCTGATGCCCAGCGAGATCACCACGACTGCCGTGGCCGCCGGCTTCGCTCACAGTTTGGCGTTGACGTCGACGGGACAGGTGTATGCATGGGGATGGAACAGCGAAGGCCAGTTGGGGACGGGCGCCCCGGGAGGTAACTCTTCCACTCCTGCACCGGTACAGTTGCCGACCGGCACGACCGTGACCGACATCGCCGCCCACGGCGATCACAGTCTGGCGTTGACCTCCACCGGCCAGGTTCTGGCCTGGGGCGACAACTCGCAAGGCCAACTCGGCGATGGCACCACCACCGACCGGCACACGGCCACGCCGGTGTCGCTGCCCGCCGGCACGACCGTGACCGACATCGGCGCCGGCAGCTTTCACAGTTTGGCGATCATCTCCACCGGACAGGCGCTCGCGTGGGGGCGGAACGCCGAGGGCCAGTTGGGCAGGGGAACTGTCGTCCCTGAGGTCAACCCAGTCCCGGCAGCGGTGTGGCTGCCGCCCGGTGTCACCGTCACCAAGATCGAGGGCGGTTACTATTCCAGCTACGCGATTACCTTTCAGGGACGCGCACTCGCCTGGGGCTACAACTTTTTCGGGGATCTCGGCAGCGGCACCGACGGGGCGGCCCTTACCCCTGTGTGGGTAGCGTTGCCGGCCGGTGTCACAGTCACCGACCTTGACGCCGGCCGGCACCATGCCCTGGCACTCACCTCGACCGGCCGCACGTTGGGCTGGGGAGAGAACAACCATGGGCAGCTTGGCAACGGAACCCTCAACCTCAGCAGGGTTCCAGTGTGGGTGGACCTACCCACGAACACCAAGGCCACCGCCGTCGCCGCCGGCAATTTCTTCAGCCTGGCGGTGGTGGCCAGCGGTCTCGCGTTGGGGTGGGGCGCCAACGATGCCGGCCAGATAGGCAACGGCACGATCACCGACAGAGCCCTCCCGGTGGCGATGGCGTTCCCCGCAGGCAGGGTGCTCACCTCGATCGAGGGCGGCTACAGCCACAGCCTGGCAGCGACCAGCACCGGAAAGGCCTACGCCTGGGGTTCCAACAGCGACGGGCAACTCGGCACCGGCGACACCAGCGACCGAGACTCCCCAACCCAGGTACTCATGCCGTCCGGGACCACGACGGTTGCGGTGGCCGGCGGCGCAGGCCACAGCCTCGCCCTGACCTCTGACGGCCGGGTGTTCGCCTGGGGCCGCAACAACTCCGGGCAACTCGGCCTCGGGGACACCAACCGGCGGCTCACTCCTGTGCAGGTGACGTTCCCCGCCGGCACGGTCATCACCGCCATCGCCGTGCACAACGTGCACAACGTCGCCCTCACGTCCATCGGACAGATCTACACCTGGGGCGACAACACCTTCGGGCAGATCGGCGACGGCACCGCCACCGACCGCCGCACGCCCACCCTCATCCCACTACCCGGCGGAGCCGCCACCGCCGCAGTCGCCGCCGGAGCATTCCACACCCTGGCCATGACCTCCACTGGCGGCGCCTACGCCTGGGGCTACAACAACTACGGCCAACTCGGCAACGCCAGCACCACCAACAGCTCCATCCCCGTCGCCGTCGGCATCCCCGCCGGAACCACCATCACCGACATCGACGCCGGGCTCTCCCACAGCCTCGCCATCACCGACACCGGACGCGCCCTCGCCTGGGGCGCCAACGCTTCCGGACAACTCGGCAACTCGACTACCACCCACAGCAGCCTTCCCGTCTCGGTATGGCTGCCTCCCGGGGTCAGCATCAACACCATTAGCGGCGGTCAGTCCCACAGCCTCGCCGTCACCGACGGCGGTCGCGTCCTCGCATGGGGGCTCAACAACCGTGGCCAACTCGGCGACGGCACCCTCGCCGCCCGCCTCACACCCGTCTACGCCCAACAACCCACGGGCACCATCGCCACAGAAGTCGCCGGCGGCCGATTCCACAGCCTTGCCCGATAAGCCACCCACCACCACACCCCGCCGGGGCCGCCCACCACAACCGGGCCGCCCGAGCTAACCTGACCGCGCGGGTGAGATCAGCCGGACTCGCCGGGGCGCTGGTCGAAGGCGGCCCGCTCCACGACCTCCGCGACCGGCCAGATCGTGCTGCCCGGCGACGACCCCGACCACCACTTTCGTCGGGAGTGTCAAGTTAACTTGGCCCTGTCTCACATTCGGTGGTGACGGAGGGTGGCAGGGGTCGTTGATTCCTATGTGGAGGACCTCAACAGACTTGTACAGACGGTGTTCTCGGGGCTATCCCCGCTGGTCATCGAGGACGTGGTCGACGAGGGTGAGCGGATCGTGGTGCGGGCCCGGACGCCGCGGGACACCGCGGTCTGCCCGGTGTGCGGGGCCTCGTCGGGACGGGTCCACGGCTATCACTGGCGGACGGTGGCGGACGTTCCGGTCGACGGACGCCGGGTGGTGGTCCGCGTGCGGGTGCGGCGTCTGGTGTGCCCCACGCGCGGCTGCCGCCACACCTTCCGGGAACAGGTCCTGGGGTGCTGGAGCGATACCAGCGCCGCACGGCCCGCCTGTCCAGGCAGGTCAAAGCCGTCGTCAAGGAGTTAGCGGGCCGGGCAGGGTCGCGTTTGCTGGCGATACTGGCCATGGGCCTGTCCCGTCACACGGCCCTGCGCGCCCTGCTGCGCATCCCGTTGCCCACCGGGCGGACGCCCCGTGTGATCGGCGTTGACGATTTCGCTCTGCGCCGGCGGGACCGCTACGCCACCGTGGTGATCGACGCCGAGACCCATGAGCGGATCGAGGTACTGCCCGACCGCACCGCCGACACCCTGCAAGCGTGGCTGCGCGAGCATCCCGGCGTCGAGGTCGTGTGCCGCGACGGCTCGGCCACCTACGCCGAGGCCATCCGCCGCGCCCTGCCCAACGCGGTGCAGGTCGCGGACAGGTGGCACCTATGGCACAACCTATGCGAAGCCGCCCTCAGCGAGGTGAAGGCGCACAGCACCTGCTGGGCCCCCGTACTGGACGCACCCCTGTATGACGGGCCCCGCGCGCGGACGACCCTGGAACGCTGGCACCACGTCCATGACCTGCTCGACCAGGGCGTCGGCCTGCTCGAATCCGCCCGCCGTCTACAACTGGCCCTGAACACCGTCAAACGCTACGCCCGAGCCGACCGGCCCGAACGGATGCTCCGCGTCCCCAAATACCGTGCCAGCCTCGTCGACCCATACCGCGAACACCTGCGTAAACGTCGAGCCGAGGACCCCGGCGTCCCCATCAAGCACCTCTTCGAAGAGATCAAGGCCCTCGGCTTCACCGGCTGCCTCAACCTCCTGCACAAGTACATCAACCAAGGCCGCGCGGACGTCGACCGCAGGCTACATCTCCCCGCGCCGGCTCGCCCGAATGATCCTCACCAGACCCGACAACCTCAAGCCCGAGCATCGAGATCTACTGGCACGGCTCACCGCAGCCTGCCCCGAGATGACCCAACTGGCCTCCGTAGTCGGCGGCTTCGCCGAACTCCTGACCCCTCAGCCGAGAAACGCCGACCGGCTCTCGCTCTGGATCGTCCAGGCCCACGCGGCCGACCTACCTCATCTGCACGCCTTCACCCGCGGCCTGGAACGCGACCGCGACGCCGTTAACGCCGCGCTCACGCTTCCCTACAGCAACGGCCCCACCGAAGGCGTCAACACCAAGACCAAACGGATCGCACGCCAAATGCACGGACGAGCGGGCTTCACCCTACTTCGCCACCGCATCCTCCTCGGATAACAACACCCTCCGTCACCACCGAATGTGAGACAGGGCCGTTATTTCCAGTGTCACTCTTGATCAGTCCGGCGGGCTCGCTCTGCCGTTAGATGCCTGCGTGGCTGGTGTAAATATTGCGGCCCGCCGGACATCGAGGACCGGCCGGCATGGCTTGAGAGGAGCGTGCCAGCGCCCGACTGGGATATGCCCACCGACCGGTCCCGCGCCCCCTCGGTCAAGGAGACACGACTCTTATGGTCGTCATCGGCATCGACGCGCACAAGCGCACCCACACCGCTGTCATCATCGACGGCAATGGGCGGAAACTCGCCACGAAGACGTGCGAAACAACCAGCAAGGACCACCTGTCGCTGCTGCGCTGGGCGGCCGGGCACGGCAAGGACCGTGTCTGGGCGGTGGAGGACTGCCGCAACATGACTCGCCGCCTCGAACGCGACCTGCTCGCCGCCGGTGAACGCATCGTGCGGGTGCCACCCAAGCTCATGGCCAACGCCCGCGACGCCGCCCGCACCTACGGCAAGTCAGACCCGATCGACGCCCTGGCCGTCGCCCGCGCTGCGCTGCGCGAGGACGACCTGCCCACCGCCCACCTCGATGGTCCCGACCGCGACCTGCGCCTGCTGATCGACCACCGCGAAGACCTCATCGCCGAACGCACCCGCGCGGTCAACCGGCTCCGCTGGCACCTGCACGAACTCGACCCGGAATGGGACCCACCAGCGCGATCGCTCGACCGCGTCAGCAACCTGGACCACGTCCTGTACCGGCTGACGCAACTGCCCGGCGTCGTCGCCCACCTCGCCACCGCGATCACCCAACGGTGCAAGCACCTCACCGAAGAGATCAACACGATCGAGACCGAAATCCGCCAGCTGGCCGAAGAACTCGCGCCAGCGCTCATCGCCGTGCCCGGCTGCGGCGCCCTGACCGCCGCGAAGATCCTCGGCGAGACCGCAGGCATCACCCGATTCCGTTCCGCGGCCGCCTACGCACGCCACAACGGCACCGCACCGCTACCGGTATGGTCATCCAATAGAGCCCGCCACCGACTCAGCCGAACCGGCAACCGCCAGCTCAACGCCGCTCTGCACCGCATCGCGATGACCCAGGCCCGCTGCCACCAACCCGCCAAAGACCTCCTCGCCCGCCGCCGAAATGCCGGCGACGGCGGCCTTGAAGCCCTCCGTGTACTGAAACGACGCCTGTCCGACGTCGTCTACCAAGCCCTACACACAGACTGCACACCCAGGGCTTGACAGAGGAGCTATGTACAGTCCCCGGATGCGGAGGTCGTCGTCCGTGATGCGTCGGACGACTCGGCAGGGTACTCCAACGGCGACGGTGATGGCCGGGATGTCGTGAGTGACGACGCTGCCTGCACCGACGACGGCGCCGTACCCGATGCGAACGCCGGGGGGCACGACGGCGTGCTGCCGATCCAGACCTCCTCCTCGATCACGATGTAAGTTGAGAACACTACCGGCCAGAGCATGTCATCAAAGCGCTGAAGCGCCCTGGTGGCCCAGGGCGGATCGCCGACTTCGCGAGTGTGCGCCGCGTTCCGCTTCACTCTTCCCCGCGATCAGCGCGCAGGGCCATCGGCTTTCGTGGGGTGGCGGTGGTCCGTAGGGTGGGACGGTGAGGACGTGGCCGACATTTGGCATGCAGTTGATGCGGCTGGCCGAGGTGCGTGGCGTCGACGTCGGCTCGCTAGCCCGACAGGCAACCGTCGCTGAAGCCGCGATCACGTCGGTGCTCGACGGCGGCGAGCCTGACCCGTTACTGCTGCGCCGGCTCGCGCCTACCCTGGACCTGCATCAAAGCGACCTGTTCGTCATCGCCGGTCAGCAGGTACCCGACGACCTCGCCCCACTGGACGCGACCGCCGCCAGCGTCATCGGCTCGCTGGGATGGTCACTAACGTATCTGCCACGTGCTGTACCGGAGCTGCGCCAGCTCGTCCAATCTCTGCCGCAGCAGCCCCGTCCGCAGGGATCGCGGCCACCGATGCCGTCATATCAGCAGTACCCGAGCAGCGCTGGCGGCGTGGTACTGCGCCTGCTGCACAACCGCAACCTCAATTGGATCGGTTCCGCTCGGTACCTGTTCGGCCTGGGCCGCGGCGACATGCTGTCGGCGTCTACGATCGGCATGATCGGGCACGGCAAGAAGGCCCTGACACCCGAACTGCTGGCCGGGTTCGCCGCCTTCCTCGACATCTCATCGCGCGACCTCAGCGCGCTGACCGGCATCGACCTGACGAGTGCCGGCCCGCCGGTCCACCCGGACGCAGCCGAGGCCGCCGCACTGATCTGGAACGCCCGCCGTCTGACCGCCGGCCAGCTGCGACAGGTCGACGATCGGGCACACGCCATCCGGCACGAACGCGCCGACGAACTCGAGCCCGGACTGCGGTGCAGCTGCCCTGGACCTCACTGAGGCCAGGTCACCGACCGCCAGCGACGCCGTCCTGCAAAGTCGCGATTGCGCACGGCGCACTGCCCCACCTGCCATCCGGATCTGCCGCCGAGCGGGCGCCGGGTTGTAACCCTTGTCACCCTCCGTAGACGTCCGCCGCCTGCATGGACCGGCCGCTTGTGCACGCACGTGCCGAGAAGAGCACGTTTGGTCAATTCCCGCCATGGCGCCGTGGCGGCCTCGTAGCTAGACCAGAAGAACGATCAACCAGGGGCCGCGTCCATGATCAGCGGGGTTGCCAATCAGCCGCCGCAGGATAAAAACCGAGTTAGCAGTCGTAACCGTGTTGGCGGAGTAACCGACGGACCGCCTCAGCATCGGGACTCTCGGCTCCCCAGCCGCTGATATCGCTGCCGTTAACCTCATCGATGTGCCAATGGTCGCCTTTAAGAGCACCGGATGACGTTGCCGGGTGTTCCAGCTCTACCGTGCAGCTAACGGAGTCCTGGTCAAGGTTGACAGTCCAATCGAGGTCGTAAGCGACGAGCTTCTTCTTCTTGCCGGACTTCTCTACGTCACGATCGATTGCGACAGCGTCGAAGCCGGCACTCCGCAGCTTGTCGCTATAGGTCTGCTCTCCGCTCTTGTTGCCACAACCGACAAGCGTCAGAAGGGTAGCGATCGTTGCAATCGCTAGCGGGAGTGGTTTCTTGCTGCGCACATGACCTCCTAGACCGGTATCGGAACTTTGCTGCGGGACATTGTAGAGCGTGCTGCCAAGTGTTGATCGAAGCTGGTGCGCCTCATGCAACGCAGGAGGAGGAGAGGGACCCGCGGTAAGTTCGCGCAGTCACGGGTTTGGCGCTGTCGGACAGGTACGGGCCCTCGGAGGCGGGGCGCAGGTTCGAATCCTGCCGCGGGCACCCTTGATGAGCAGCACGAAAGGCCCTAACCAGCGAGAACCCGGTCAGGGGTCTTTAGAGGCCGTTCGGTTCGGTCACTGTCGCAGCGTAGTACGGCGATGTTCGCGGTCCTGCTCGGTGAGCCGTCCGCGTACGAGGGCGGCCGCCGCGTGATCATGCAGTGTGAGGACAACTTCAGATTCCGTGGTGGCCGTAGGCCACAGCGTAGACCCCGCCCGGTGGCAGGCGTGGCGTTGTGCCGTTCGACCTCGCGTGGCCAGCCACGCTGGGTTGCATCATCGGCAAGTCGTTGCTCCAGGCAGAGCCGGTCGTGCAGTCGGGGTGCGTACTCGGTGGTGGTGAAGAACTTGGAGCCGCCGGGATCGTCCGGGCCGCCCCAGGGCACGGCGCGGGCGGCGTCTTTCGGCGTGTATGCCTCGGCACCGTACTGCCAGGTGCCCCTCGACGGCTTGAGGGCCATGACGAAACCCAGCCCGCTCTGGCGGAGCGCACCACGCAGGTCGTCGTGCTCGCCGTAGAAGCTGTCCGCCACTACTGCCCGGCAGGTCACGCCGGCGGCGAGCGCTTTGGCGATCAGGTCGGCGGCGATCTGCAACTTGGTCCGGAACTCGGGGTCGGCCTGGTTGCGAGGGAAATGGGAGGCCGGGGTGTACGGCTGCGCGTGCAACGGATAGTAGACACGCTCGTCGGCCCACACCGTGGTCACGGTGACGATCCCGTTGTCGGCCTTGCCGCAACGGCCCAGCCACTGCCGCCCGACGTGTGCCGTCGCGGTGCCATCCTTACGGTCGCCGGAATCGTCGATTGCGATCACGCCACGGGCGTGCGGCGCGGTGGCCGGAGCATTCACCAGCAACTCCAGCCGCCGCCGGTTGACCTCCGCCGCGTCCCATGTGGACTGCGACGGGAAGTACTGCAACCGTTGCACCGCAGCATGCTGCGCGCCGGCGACCGGCTCTGCCCCGGCAAGACCGGTCAAGGTCTTGTTCCGATCACCGGGTGCGAGCAGCCCGGTCAGATATTCACGAAACCCGCGCCGCTGGGCCAGCCGGGAGAACAACTCGTCGAAACAGGCCGCGTAATCCTCCAACGGAGCCGCAGCCGGCGGACACACCGCACGAACCACCCAGCACCCCAACTACCGCTAGCTACTCTGGCCGGACGTCCGCCGACCCGGACCGCCCTGTCACCGACCCGCACCTCATACCGCCCGACGAGGCCGACCAGCACGCGAAGTTCGGCTGCCGGTGTGGGGCACAGACGGAGGCGGTGACGCGGCCGGACGGGGCGGTCGGCTGGCTGGCGGTACATCGCCGACGTGTCTATACCAGATCGGGTGTGTCGCGGGCATATCGAAAATCGCATACGCCACCGTAACGGTCTTCCGGGTTCAGTGCAGGCGGGGACCACAGCACATCAACGGTCAGATTGTCGATCAAGAAAGGACGTGATTGTGGATTCGGATTCGGTACGTGGTATCGACCGCCGGCGGCTGCTCGGGTGGGGCGGGGTGGCGGCCGCTGGCATGGCGGCCGGGCCGCTGGTGGGCGCCGGGCCCGGCCGGGCCGACACCGCCCCAACCGACGCCGACATCCCGCCGGACACCCGTCCCGGCGGCGCCTACGACCGGTACATCGCGAAGCTGGCCGCCGAGGACAAGTTCTCCGGAGTGGTGATGCTGTCGCATCGCGGCCGGACGGTGCTGTCGCGCAGCTACGGCATGGCCGACACGGAGAAGAGGATCCGTAACCACGAAGGTGTCGCGTTCAACCTCTACGGCGGGCCGTTCGTCAGCCTGTCCATTGTGCAGCTCGCGCAGCAGGGCAAGGTGAAGCTGTGGGACACGGTGGGCACCTACCTGACCGGTTTCGCCACGGAGATCGCTGAGCAGGTACGCATCCACCACCTGCTCATCGGTACCTCCGGGTTGTCGTTCCCGGAGCACGACTACCAACGCATCTTCCACCGCAAGGAGGAGCAGCAAGACTACTACCAGCAGTACACCCGGCAGGCGAAGCTGGTGGCCGCGCCCGGCGCGGGTTCGAACAAACCCGGTTGGGGTTCGGATGTCGTCGTGCAGATCGTCGAGGCGGTTACCGGCATGACGTTCTGGGACTACGTGCACGAGCATGTCTTCGCACGCTGCGGCATGACCGGCTCGGCGTACTACACCAGGCCGCAGTGGCTGGCCGACGAACACATCGCGCACTCGTACATGAAACAGGCCGACGGCAGCCGGGTGGACGCCGCCCGCAATCTGGACAAGGACAGCCCGCACCCGGGCATGGCGGGCCAGAACAATGCCCGCAACTTCGTCCCAGACGGCGGGTTCATTACCGCACCGGACATGGTCCGGTTCGCGGAAGCGTTGTACGACGGCACCGTGCTCGACCCGGCCTGGGCCGACGTGTACACCTCGGTCAAGGCCCCCAACTTCCGAGGCTCCCCGGGGTTCACCACCTACGGGCCGACAGCCCACATCGTCGAAGGCCAGTGGGAGATCGGGCGCGGCGGCCCCCACCCCGGCAGCTCCACCTACTACAGCATCTACCCGGACACCGGGTGGGTCGGCGTCGTCCTCAGCAACTACGACGACATACCGCTGCAGGAGATCACCGGACAGCAGACGCAGGCCATCACCGGGGCTTCACCCGGCAACGGCGGCGGTGGCGGCTGACGGGCGGCCACGGCATGGCCGACCCGAAGAAGGAGGTCCGGGCCGGGAAATCCACCGGCTTGGGGCCGGGTGTATTCCGCCGCTGGCGACCACTTCGCCCGACGAATCATCGCCTCCGGCAGCGGCATCGGTGATGCAGGACGAGGACGAAGGTGACCGGTGACGCGTCGACCGAGTACACCGTGACGGCACTGCCGATGGTCAAGAACCCGCCGTCGACCTTGCGCGCACCGATGCCCTGTAGCCAGGGATAGCGCTCCTCGGCGCGGTCCAAGGCCCCGTCCGAGCCGGCGCCGACATCGTCCGGCCGCGCCGACGTCACGGTGATGAAGCCGGGCATACGGCCGGTACGCTTGTCCAGCACCACGATCCGGAACGAGACGTCAACCTGAGAATCGGGCGGACGTTCCCAGGCCACCCGGCCGAGGAAGGTCCGGTCGCCGTCGCCTGCCCGCTCCACGTTGCTCGGGCTGAACGCGGCGTCCGCGGTGGCCTGGTCGACCAGATTCAGGGTCGCGGTCGCGGCCAACACCTCCGGCCCGTACGGCGGCAGGCTGCGCCACGACCGCCAGCCGGCCAGACCACCTATCCCGACGAGCAGCACCACCACACCGATGACCAAACCTGCCCGCTGCCTCATGCCTGGCAGTACAGCACATCATCATCACCATCGATCGGCGCGGCGGCAGAGTGACGCCGTCGCAGCGCACTGACTTGCGAACCACCCACATGGGAGCCGTCACGCCCCGTTGCCGGCTCGCCGTGCCCCTCAACGTCCGGAACTGCTTGATATGCAGGTAATCCTCGTTGACCCAGTGAGGGCTGATGCCGGTGGGTCAGACAGAGAGGCTCCTGTATGTCGTGGGGTGAGTTGTGTCTGCGGCGGTCCCGGAACGCGGGCGGCGATCTTGTCGTCCGGTTCGGTGTGGCGTTGCTGGATGCGTATCTGGAGTTCCTGGCGGTACGGTCTCGGCCGAACACGGTCGCGGCGGTGGCGTACGACCTGAAGGTGTTCTTCACCGTGGTCGGTAAGCCGCCGGCCGAGGTCGTTGCGGCGGACGTGCTGGGGTTCGTGACCGCGCAGCACACTGGCCGTCCGGGCGGCCGGTTGCAGGATGTGACTGATCGTTCGGCGGGGTTGTCGGCGCGGACGGTCCGCCGTCGATTGTCGAGCGTGTCCGGGTTCTTCGCGTTCCTGCAGGCCCGGGGACCGACTCGGCGGGAGCGGCGGCGTCCCCGTCAGGGCGTGCCGCTGGTACGTACCCCACGGACCCTGCCGAGGGTGCTGTCCCCGGTGCAGGTGGACGCCCTGCTGGCGGCGTTGCGCACGCATCGGGACCGGGCGATGGCCGAGGCGATGGTGCTCGGCGGGCTGCGCCGTTGCGAGGTCCTCGGCCTGCGACTGGAGGACCTGCAGGTCGCCGGCCGGCGGGTGTTCATCGCCGAGGGCAAGGGCGGGCACCAGCGGTTGATCCCGGTCTCGGGCCGGTTCTTCGCATCCCTGGCCGCCTACCTGCACCTCGAACGGCCCGCCGACACGGTCACCGACCGGGTGTTCGTGGTGCTGAAGGGATCCCGTCGGGGGATGCCGCTGTCGCCGGCCGGACTGGACCAGATCCTCGATTCCGCCCGGTCCCGTGCCGGTCTGACACAGGCGACCTGCCACCAACTCCGGCATACCTGCCTGACCCGACTGCGGGAAGCGGGCATGGCGCTGGAAGCCGTGCAGGCCCAGGCCGGACACGCCTCGATCGAGTCCACCCGTATCTATCTGCATTTGGCCGACGACTGGCTCGCCTCCCAGTACCGCAGGGCTGCCGAGGCCAGCAGCGCAGTCCGGCCGGCTACGTCTCTCCGAGCCGGAGGGGTGCGAGTTCTCGGTCGCGGTGGCGGACGATACGCCGTCACCACACGTCTACACCCCGCACAACCTTTGCTGGGGCACCGATCTGGCGACCCTTGAACGAGGGAAGCGCTACCTGCTGGTGGTCTGGTCCGACACCTCAGGTACCGGACGCTATTCCTTCCGGCCAACCGTCGCGAACTGACCGGGCCTCCCGCGAACGACACGGACCCACCGCGCTGACGGCACCGCAGGTGCTGCAGGATGTCGGCGACGGGGGGACCATGAGGAGCGAGGTGGGTCCGGTCAGGGGTTAGGGACCGCAGTCCCAGGCGCGGAAGAAGTCGAGGTGGCCAGTGTCGCCGAGGCCGTGTTCCTGCCGCATGGGTACGAGGAACGAGGGGCCGGCGGTGTCTCACGGCCGCTGACCAGCACCCCGCAACAACCGATGTCTACCGCCGCCGACAGATGTACAACCGGACAGATTGATCGGTCATCTCTGCTTTCCTGGAACGTCCCGGTGTGCCCACCAACGGCGGGCACACCGGGCGTGCGAGAGCAGCGGTCAGCTGACGCTGATGCAGCTGTAGGGGACCCAGCCCAGTACGCCGAAGAAGTAGACCGCGGCGTAGAAGTCACCACCACCGCAGAGGGTGTGCGGGGTGCCTACGGCGCCCTGGAAGAAGTCGCCGTAGCAGGGCGCCGACGAACCGCTACCCGGTCCGGGCCAGAGGTAGCCCCACGCGGCGCTGCTGGTGCTTGGCTGAGCGTGGACGTAAAGGATGTCGGTGGAGATGTTGGTGACCGTGCAGGCGTCGGCCGCCGCCACCGGAGCCGGCGCTCGCCGGCTCTCATCGGCACCGCCGTCGGCTCGTGCGGGAGCGGCGCCGAGCAGTGCGAGCGACGTGGCGAGCGCGGTGACAACCCCGCAGATCGTAGCTCGGTTCCGGAGGGATGATCGCTTGGTCATAAGTGCCTCCCTGGCTCTTTGACGACCGGTACAGCGAGTGGGTTAGGAAGATTCGCGAACCGAGGAATCGGTCCGCTTCCTACAGATGCTCGACGGCGCCCCGCTGATGCGTCCGACAAGGATCGTTCCGAGCCAGCTTTTGGCACGGCACACCTTGACCGTGTCAACGCCGCCGGCGCTGTTGGGTTCTCGAGTCGGTAGACAGGTCGAACCTCGTCTGCTGGTTGGGAATCAGATCGCTCGGGCGAGTTCGGTGAACGCTGCGGCGATGCGGAGCGCCGGTGGCGCCTCGTGTCCGAGTTCGTAGTGTCCGCGTCGCACGTTCTGCATAAACGCGTGTCCGGCGATGACCACCTGCGTGGTCTGGTCGGTCCGTAACCCGCGCATCGGTCGTAACCGGTGCTTGAGCTGCCTATCGGCCTCGATCGGATTGTTGGCGTACCGCTCGACGTGGTGCCGGGCCGACGGGACGAGGTCGTCGAGGACCGCCGGGTAGACCGGCGAGGCGTCGGTGACCACCTCGGCGGGCGTCACCTTCAGCATCCGCAGCGCCCGCTGGAAGAACCGTCGAGCCGCAGTGGCATCCCGGCGGTCCGACACGAGGACATCGATAACCTGGCCATGCTGGTCGACCGCCCGGTAGACGTACCGCCACACGCCATTGACCTTTACGTAGGTCTCGTCGACGCACCACCGGTCACCAGGCGCGTGCCGGTGGAACCGGGCGGCGTCGGCCAGCAGCGGTGTGAATCGCTGCACCCAGCGGTACACGGTCACGTGGTCCACCTCAACGCCCCGCTCTGCCAACCGCTCTTCGACGTCGCGGTAGGAGAGGTTGAAGCGCAGGTACCACCGAACCGCGAGAATGATGACCTCGGGCGGGAACCGGAACCCAGCAAACACCGACGGCGGAGACCAAGATCGGGAACGAGACGGCGACCTCACCGGTTCAGCTGACCACAACGATCACGCAGGCGATCGAACATGCCTCGTCCAAGGCAACAGACCCGGCTGCGGCGGCAGCGGTCGACGGATCGGACCGGGCGGCCGTCACAATCGCCCGCACTGGATCGTCCATCCTGAAAGGACCGCACCATCCGCCCGTTGCGGTAGCCCGATTCCGGTTGTTTGGCAGCCGCCGATGCGGGTAGCGCGCGAAGTGAGGAGGCGACAAGCATGGATTCGCCAGATCGGGTCAGCACGACCGCGACCGTGGAGCCGTCCGGCATCTTCACCACCGCGGTCCAGGTCGCTGCCGGAGTACTGACGTTCGTCGCCGGCGTGTGGCTGCTGGCCTGGCCGGACTCGTTCGCCGAGTTCGCCGGCTTCGAGCCCCACCAGCACTTCGGACACGATCTCGGCGCGTTCAATCTCGGCATCGGCACGACGCTGCTGCTGGCGGTGCCCTGGACCGATGCGGCGGCGGTGACCCTGGCTGGCTTCTTCGTGGGCAACACGGCCCACACCATCAACCACGTCGCCGATCTCGACGTCGGCGGCCGCGGCCGCGACCCGTGGATCCTGGCGCTGGGATCGGTGCTCGTGCTCGCGGCTCTCGTGTTGCGGATGCGCCGGCTCGGCTGGGTCGCCGGTACGGTGACCACGACTGCCGCGGTCCCGGCGCTGGCCCCATTCGTCCGTCAGAAGACGATCCTGTTGACCAGCTACCGCCGTGACGGCAGGGCGGTCGGCGCCCCGGTGAGCGTGGTGGTTGACGGCGACCGCGCCTACGTACGCAGCCCCGGCGCCGGCGGCAAGATCAAACGGATCCGGAACAACCCGCTCGTCGAGATCGCTCCAAGTACCGGGTCAGGCAAGGTGACCGGACCGGCCGTCCGGATGCAGGCCGGTTTCCTCGACGGCGCCGAGTTCCGCCATGCGGGCCGGCTGCTGCGGCGCAAGTATCCGGTGCTGCAAGGCGTGTTCGTTCCACTGCTGCATCGTCTGGGCCGCGCCAAGTTTGGTCGAACGGTCCATCTGGTGCTGACCCCGATGACCGGCCAGTCGGCTCAAAATTAGACGCACGCTCAACTCGGGGCGGGGACGGCCGGCACGTCGGCTGGCCGTGCCTGACCGGCTACCTGCGCACATTGGTCGCGGCGCCTGCGGCCTGGACGAGCAGGTCGTTGAACTGGCAGGCGCCACCAACCGCTGACCATCACAGCCACACTCATCAGGATCATGCGGCCAGCTATCGTGCTCAGCCTCGATCAATCAACCGTATGCGTAGCCGAATGTTGAATGGTCATGATCCGTTGACAATGGCCATCTATCGCTGACAGTCACATCATCGCATTGCGGAGAGCCAACCCCTGTACCGTTCGGAAACTCGGTCGCGGGGCCTTGACGTGCGGGTTTGTGCGACGTCGGGTGGGCGTTGATGGCCAGGCTGGCGACCCTGATCCTCTCGTGTGGGTACCTGTTCCTGTGTCAGGTGTTGCAGTTGATCGTGGTCGGTCTGTGTGGCGAGCGGTCCATAGAAGTCGAGATCCTCGTGCTGCGTCACCAGGTCGCGGTCCTGCGCCGGCAGGTCAGCCGTCCGGATCTTGAACCGGGGGACAGGGCGGTGTTGTCGGCGTTGTCGCGGCTGCTGCCCCGCCGCAGTGGGCCTACGTGCTGTTCCTGATCGAGATCGCCACCCGGCGGGTCCGCATCCTCGGCGCGACCACGAACCCGACCGGGGTGTGGGTGGCCCAGCAGGCCCGCAACCTCATGATGGACCTCGGGGAGCGGGTGGGCCGGTTCAGGTTCCTGATCCGGGACCGCGACAGCAGGTACACCGCCGTGTTCGACCACGTGTTCACTACTGAAGGGATCGAAGTCCTGCGTAGCCCGCCCGGCGCGGCCAGGGCCAACGCCCACGCCGAACGGTGGGTACGCACGGTACGCCGGGAGTACCTGGACCGGATGCTTATCGACAACCCGCGGCACCTGCATGCCGTGTGGGACGAGTACGTCAGGCACTACAACGAACATCGGCCCCATCAAGGCCGGTCGCAACGCCCTCCGAACCGCGAGGACGCTCCCAGCGGCGCTGAACCGCGCTCAACCGGCGGGACCTGCGAGTACCGGCTCCGCGCCGACCTGCCGCCCTTGCGTCGTCGCTGGTCGGGGCCCTGCTGGGTGTTCCTTGACACGGAAGAGGTCACTGGTTCAAACCCAGTATCGCCCACCAGCTATATAAGCAGGTCAAATGGCTCGTTACCGGATCATCGGTAACGAGCCATTTTATTATTGTTCCTTACCGTGGGACCAAACCGGGAGCACATGATCATCTACGGCGATCCGGCGGCGGGTCCAGGCGATAGATGATGCGGTACGGGGGAAGTTGCCTCAACCGGGTGCCGTGAAGGCATGGTCGGGCCGTTCGGCCGGAGTGAGCCGCGTGTGACGGTGGTGTCGGACGAGGTGCAGGGGACGACGCCGACCTCCCGCGGCGGCTTGCACTGCTCAGTTGCCGGTCCAGCCGTTACGACGAGCGGGGTGTGCTGCGCCGGTGTCTGAACCGGGACGAGGTCGGGCCGGGTCCGACGGTGGCCTGTTGGCGGTGTGGTGCGCGTATGGTGAGCGACGCCGGTACGGCCCCCGGCTCGTTGCCACCGCCAGTGGCGTCCGGCAGATCGTGCTCGACGCTGCGTGGAGCCGTCGTTCGTGCACCCGCTGCCCGGCGGGCAGGCTACCGCTGGTCGCCGCCCGGATGCGCGGTCGCTGGCCGAACGCGTAGATCTGAACCGCCGACGGGCCGAAGCTGGGCGGAGTACTTCGACAAGCCCTGTTCGGACCGAGTCAGCTGTCCCGGCACGAACTCGCCTGCTACGACGACCGACTCACACCACGTGCGGGCGTAACCACCACGGTCTCCCTCCGGGCGCGGGGCTCCATGGGCTGCTGGTCGACGGGACCAGGGCCGCGCACGTCGACGGATATGCACCGATCTCCGACCTGCCGACCCCGCTCCGACTCGCACCCGGTACACCCGCTGGCGCCGACCCGGCTCGCCGCCTCGACGGCCGCGAGGTCTGGCAGGCACAACGGTTCTGCGGTGGACAAGTCCTGTACGTGTTCAACCCCGGCCTGTGCCACCACCACTCTCGACGTCCGCTCCGTGACCGGTCTCCCGTAGCGATCGACGTCCGGATTTGCCGATGTTAGTGCGCCGGTCTGTGCCATTCTTCTATGCCAGCTGGCGCCAGGCGAACGCGTGCGTCCACATTCCCATTCCCAAGTGATCTTCAGCAATACGCCTGCAATGGACCTCAAAACGGAGTAGGGCTACTGCATGATGGTGGCTATGCTCCGCCGCGGGTGGAGCATAGCCACCAACCACCAGGCAGGGCGTGAACCCACTCACGAGAACGTCAGGAGACTCCTTCTCCTCGTGTCGGCCCGCCGCGCGTCAGCCGCCGCCGCCTGGGGGCGGGTTGACTGGCGCGCCGGTGATGGCAGCCTCCTGCTGCAGGAGGAGGTCCTGTATCTGCACGTTGTCGTCGTTGCTGAGGGCGACGCCCACCCAACCGGTGTCTGGGTAGATGCTCCAGTTGGCGCCGATGCCGGGGCCCCCGCCGCCGCGCCCGAATACCCACTGGCCGTTGGTGATGCTGAGCGGCATCGTGTACCCGTGGAACGACGTGGGGTCTCCGCCGGGGAGCTTGGCCCCGGTGAACAGATCGGCGTAGGGCCGGTCCAGCACCGTGCCGTTGCGCAGCGCTTCCGCGAACCGGACCAGGTCCGGCGCGGTGGCGAAGCCGTCGCCCGAGGCGTAACCGATGAAGCCACGACCTGGATTCCTGCCCTGTGTGTTCGAGTCCACGCTGCCCTTGTCCAGGTTGCGGACGGCGTCAACCAGGCTGCCGTCGGCCTGCAGCATGTACGGGTGCGCGATGTGCTCGTCGGTGAGCCACTGCTGCCTGGTGTAGAACGCCGAGCTTTTCATGCCGCAGCGCCGGAAGACATGCTCGTGCACGTAGTCCCAGAACGTCATGCCGGACACGGCCTCCACGATCTGCGCGGCCATGGCCAGGCCGACCCCGGCGCCGGGACGGTGGCCGTTGGACCCCGCGCCGGGGACGCCCACCAGCGTCGCCTGCCGGGTCCACCGCTGGTAGTGCTCGTGCACCTCCTCCCGGCTGTGGAAGATGCGTTGCCAGTCCGGCATCGGCGCGTCCAGCCCGGTGGTGCTGGTGAGCAGGTGGTGGATGGTCACCTGTTCGGCGATGTCCGTGGCGAAGCCGGTCAGGTGTTTGCCCACCGGGTCCGATAGCGTCAGCCTGCCCTGCTGCAGCAACTGCAAGATGGCCACCGACAGGAAGGGCTGGCTGGCCGAGGAGAGATTGAACGCGATGCCCTCGTGGTTGCGGATCCCCTTTTCCTTGTCGGCCATGCCGTAGCTGCGGGACAGCACCGTCCGGCCTCGGTGCGACAGCAGCACTACACCGGAGAACTTGCCCTCGGCGGCGAGCTGCGCCACGTACCGGTCGTAGGCGCCGCCGGGCCGGGTGTCCGGCGGGATCCGGTCGCGCTCGGACGAGCCGGTGGGGTCCGAGTGGGCGTGGGCGGTCCTGGCACCGACCAGCGGCGCGCTGGCCGCCACCACGCTGGCCGCAGCCAGCCCGCCCCAGGTGACCAGCCGCCGCCGGTCGATGCCACCTACCGAGTCGGAGTCCATGATCACAGTCCTTTCCCGGTGGACAAACCTGGTGTTGACAGTGATGCTCTGTGGTCCATGCCTCCACCGAAGACGAATGACTGTTGCGGTGGCGTAAGCGAATTTCGATATGCGCGCAATACACCGGATCCACGCGCATGATCCATCTCCTGCGATCCTTGCCAGTGGGTCATGGCTCATCAGCGCCAGATACACACACCCTTGCGGGGTGTCTCGACCGCTTCGCGTCTGAGTTGGGTATCCGCAATTGCCGCCGAGCGGGCGCGCTGGACCCGGCGCCCCGTTACTCTCCGTACGCCATCGTCCAGTTGCCGAACGTACGCTCGCGTCGATGAGCGCGCGTTGTCCGACGACGCGAGCAGCCCACTCTTGCGGGTTGGATACGCCGTCCGGCATGCGCTGGTCGGCCGGTGGCGACATCGGGCGGTGGTGGGAACCGTCGTGGGGGAGCCACGATACCGTGGGAAGTCTTGGCCGAGAGCGATCGTCACCAGTGGGTCTATCAGCCTCTGGTCGGGGTAGGCCCGCTGCGGTTCGGAATGAGCTTCGAGCAGGCGGCAGCGGCCCTCGACGAGTGGACTGTAACCGTCATTCCGGCACACCGCTCCGCCTTCGAGGGCGACCAGCGTGCTGGGTTCCGCACTGCGGGTACCCCATCGTACCGCCGTCCCGTAACGGCGTATTTCGGCGATTCGGAAGGGCTCGTCTGCGTCGTGGCCGACGCCCTCTGCGGGCCGCAGGTCTCGCTGGACGGGATCCCGCTGGTGGGCCGTGTCCCATCACAGCTTGACGCGGAACTCCGTGAACTCATGCTCACCCGTGGAATGAGCCCGAAGTATTTCCCGAAGGCGACATCGGAGCCGACGAGTGAGGGCTCGTCATTCGTCGAGTGCAACGGGCTGGCGACGTCCTCCTAACCAGGCCCGTACTCGCCGTCGTTCGGCAGCGCGCCTACACGCTGTGGGACGGTATGCCATACGACGAGCTGCAGGTTCATTGACAGTAGTCGGCAAAAAAGGACGCCTGGGCCGAGATGCTGCCGACGGACATCCGCTCATGCCGCCGTCCGTGTGCGGCACTCTGCCGGGAGCCGTCGCGCCTCGTGGCCAGTCTTGCGTGTCGGTCGGCATCAGCAACCGCCGCCGCGGGTAGGTGTCGGTCGAGCAGGCAACGCGGGCCGCTGAGGCTGACCTTCGCAGGTGCGTCACAGGTTCGGCTGGAGGTCAATGCACTATTCCGGTTGCCGGTCTGTGGCCTCTCTACACTGCTCGGCGTGGCATTGCAGGCGTACGACCGTGGTCTCCTCGCCGTGCAGCGCGGCGCGTTCGAGGAGGCCCGTGAGCAGTTGGAGTTGGCCGGGCCGGATGGGCGAGCGTTGCTGCTGTTGGGGCAGTTGGCCAGCGGCGGTCAGGGCGAGGCGGCAGATCCTGTACGGGCCTGTGGGTGGTACGAGCGTGCGGCCGAGTTGGGCAATGCCGAGGCGGCTCACAACCTCGCGGTCCTGTATGCCACTGGTCGGGGTGTCGACCAGGACCAGACGGCGGCGTTGCGGTGGTACCAGCGTTCGGCCGAGTGGGGTCACGCGCCCGCTCGTCGAATGGTCGGTCTGATGTACGCCACCGGTCAGGGCGTACCAGCGGACCAGGACGAGGCGGAGCGTCACTGGCGGATGGCGGCAAGCGTCGGGGAGGTGCAGGCGCTACACGATCTGGGCACACTCTTCGCCTACCACAAGGTGGACCTGCCGGAGGCCGCATCCTGGTACCTGGAAGCCGCCAAGGCGGGCATCGAGGCGGCAAGGAAGGAACTGGCCCTGCTCGCGCCGAAACTGCGCATGCCGGCGTCGGTGAACCGCCGGGCCCGAACGATGCTCGGCGTGATCCGCGCCTTCCATCTCGCGGATCCGGCCGGAGGTGTGCGACTGCTGACGGTGTCGGCGGACGACGGTGATCCGGTCGCTGCGCGCACGCTCGCCTATCTGCTTCAGCACGGTATCGGCACAACCCGGGACGACACCCGGGCAGCCGGGCTCTATCGGGCCGCCGCGCAGTCGGGAGACGCGCTTGCCGCGTTCAACCTCGGTGTGCTGGCGGGCGGATCTGACGATGCGGTGCGCTGGCTACGCCAGGCCGCCGAGGCCGGGGTCACCGAGGCGTACGCACGGCTCGGTGATCGACTCAGCGAGCGTGATCTCGACGAGGAAGCGCTGCGGTGGTACGTGCGGGGCGCCGAGGCCGGGGACAAGGCCAGCATGTTCGCGGCGGCCTGCTGGTACCGCGACGGATTCGGCGGACCGGTCGACCTTGTGCAGGCACTTCGCTGGTATCTGGCCATGCTCAACGTCGGCAGCGGCGACGGCATCCATGAAGCCCACGAAATCGTGCCACGAATGACTCCCGATGAAATCCACGACGCCGGCCCGGCTCTCAGGCCGGCTACTGGAGGCAGACCTCTTCGTCCAGCGTCAGACCTCCTCATAGCGCGGTGTCCAACCGACCGATCGCCGCGGCGGGGCCGGCATGACCCGGACTGCTGGGTCCGTGCCCCCCCACGCGTATCCGGATCTGTCGCCGATAAGGCGCGGCGCCGGGTGGCCGCGGCGCTGGCTGCTGCTTCTGGCGTGGCGAGCCGACGGGCGGTTGCGGGTACAACGCCCGCCAGCGTGATCAAGAGTACGAAAGAGGAACTCCTCCTCGCCGAGGTACTGCGGCTGTGGGCGTTTGAAGCTGGTTAGTGGTGTTTCCGGACCGCTTGCCACGCCGCGCCGAGCAGCGCGAGTATCCGGTACAGCGCGTACAACGCCCACACGGTGGCCAGAGGCACACAGATGAGGATGACCGCGCCCCCCAGGTAGTGGGTACTCTCCAGCATCCAGCCGCCAGCCAGCAGGACGGAGCCCACGACGACGGCCCAGGCCAGGATGCGGCCGGCTTTGGTCAGCGAAATCCACAGTCGGGCGTTTTCGGCACCGGCTGGCTCCGTCGGGTCGCCGACCTGGGACTGCAGGGCGAGGCTGTCGATTTCTCGGGCGGCGGCCCAGTCGGCCTCATGTGGCGACTCGCGCAGCACTGCCGACAGGGCGTGCAGGTCGGCATGGTCGCGAAGCCGTCCGGTCCGCGGATCGCCGAGCAGCACCACGGCGTGCGGGAACCCGAGCAGCCACGCCTTGCCGTAGCCTCGTCTCGTCCCCGGTGGCAGCACCACGGCTTTGCCGCCGTGCATGTCGTAGCGGTGGGTGCGGTCGCCGATCACTTGAACGAGTTCCGTGCCGGCGATCGCTACCTCGGTGTCGACGAGGTCGGTGGCATGGCTGAACAGCGTGACGAACTGGGCGTACGCGGCGACGACCGCGAGCAGGCCCGTTACCGCGACCGCGGCGCCGAGCAGCTCGTGCAACCCGGCCGCGAAGACGGTGAGCAGCAGCGCGGGGACAACGGCGAACAGGTACCAGCCGACGAACAGCAGGAAGCGTCCCCGGTTCAGCCAGCGCTGCGTCCGCACGCCCTCCGCGCCAGGCGGGAAGGCGGGGAGAGCTTTCCCGCCCTTCAGCCGTTGCCGGGCGTCCTCGCTCAGCAGCATCAGGTTGAGGCGGTGGACTCGAACCTCGAGGCGGTCCCCGGCCAGACTCGCCAGGTCGCGGACGAACTGCTTCTCCTCGATCTTCAGGTCGGCCAGGTCGAACAGCCGTACCGCCGGCCGTCCGTCCACGGTGGCCTGCAGGTCACTCGGAGTGTCCAGGCTGACGCCCGGGTCTGGTACCAGGTAGAGCGCGGGAACGGTCCGGCGGTGACCTCGCCCCTCGATCTCCCGGTTCTCGATCACCACCGCTGAGATCTTGGCCCATCGCAGGTCACGTCGGTACCGGCCGATCCGCACCGTCCAGCCGTCCCGGTCGACATCAACCTGAAACCGCTGCAACGCGTACCGGAGAAAGCTGGCCACCATGAGCAGGACGATCAGCGAGATCACGCCGATGCAGAGCCGCCCGGACACCGAGGCGCCGACAGTGAACTGCAGACTCACCAGATAACCGACTAACCACACCATCGACGCCGCGAAAACCACCGCAAGCACGCGGGAGCTCACTGGACGGCGCAGATTCACCCGTTCATCATCATCCAACCGGGCGACTCAACCACTGCCTCGCCCCCGGTGAACCGCAACGGCAGTCCGGCGGCGAAAGCCGAAGTAGTCGACCTGGCGTCCGAGGTGTTCACTCTCATGCCGCCGTCCGCGCGCCTCGCACCGGCCAGAATCGTCACGCTCTGTGGCCGGCCTCTGGTGCCGGTTGACGTCCGGACATGACGATGCTCGTCACTGCAACTCTCGCGGTCACAGCTCACATGCGATCCACTTTCACCAGTACGCCCGAGGCGCCCTGCACAACCCCAGATCAACGCACTAACCGGGATCCAGGCACACCACAACCTCGCCGGATGTGTGACCACCCTTATGTCGATCTGGGCCGGCCTACCAGCGTCGGCGCCACCGTTGCGGCAGTCCAGTCCGAGATCAGGGCACCGAACTCCCTCCAGAGGCGGCGTCAACCCGGTTGGCGGCAACCGACCGTCAACTCGAGCACCGTCGATTGACCACTCTTCACGGCCCTTGTGTCCTCGGCGTCGAGTCCCAAGAAGTCAAACGAGGCGACGTCCTCTTTGAGCTGCGCGACGCTCAGTTAGCAAGACATATCTCGATACGGGATGCGATATCCCTCAGCAAGGTACTGGAACAGCAGTCCGACCGTCGGGGCGGCTGGCGGCGATGAGCCGAAATCGAAACCCGGGGCCTTCACCGCGGCGGCGACGTCGCTACCACTCGGCCCAACACAGACGAGGACGGTATCCTCCGCCCGGACGTACCTGTCCACCAGCCGAAAACCGTCCACCTCGACCTGGTCGGCGTACGAGCCACCAACCTTCTCCTCGACGCTGGATCCACAGGCGGCGGCAGCCAGGCATACCGTGCCTGCCAGCAGGCAGACCAGAACCGTCCGCACCGGTCTCAGCCGGATACCCCGACGTGACAAACGACCTCCCGATCACCAACGAGCCGCCAGCCACCAGCGGTCAGGCCATGCAACTGACGCAGGACACGGCCCACCCCCCACCAGACTCCCGACCGCACCTCCACCGGCTACGCCTTCCCCCCAAGCCGAGCCGCCCACCCACACCACAGCACCGACGAACCGACAGGCAACACCTCCGGCAACCACCACTCATCCCCGAGGCGGGTACTCCGTCCTGCCGCGATCGGCGTGGCACTGACCAACTCAGCGCTGACGGTCGATCTCCACCCACGGCAGCGCGTCGAGTGCCGACTGCACCTCGGCAAGCGGGGTGCGGCATACGGTAGCCGGCAAGGCCGGCAGGACAGTGTTGCCTGACGCGTCCGTCAGCGCCAGCAACACCGGCATCACGAAGACGGCCGGACACACCAGGTCGCCGGTAGTCTCCGGCGGCGGTAGGCGCAGCGCGCGGACGAGGTCGTCGAACGGACCGGTGGCCCGCTGCGCGGTAGCCCAGGTGAGGCCCGACGAGGGCGGACCCGCGGACTGCGCAACGCTAAGCCGGAACGTGCACCGGACGGCCGCGACCGGCAGGAAGTCCGCAGGCAACGGGTCTGCGGAGCGTTGTCCGGCCAGCCTGTCTACCGGTGGACAGGCAATGGCCGGCTGAGTGAGGTAGGGAGCGCGCCCGGAGACGTTCGAACAGCCCGCCACTGACAGAACCGCCACGAGCACCATGCCGATCCGTCGCACCCTCATGCAGGTGAGACGGCATGGCAGGGTCGCCGGTTTCGAGATACCTCGAGCGCACGCACGATGAACGACCGAAACGCGCTACCGGCGACCCGCCCGCCCGACCAACCCGTACCTGATCGGACATCCGCTTCTGTTGCCGCTCTCCGGTACAGCAGCAGCCACGTCAACCTGTCGTGCCGTACGACCAGTGCGGCGCGACGTCAGGCTTTATCCGTAGCCACAGAGCGGAAGCCGGCGAGTCATCCGGGAAATCGACCCGTAGCAGCTCGCGACCGTGGATCCGTTCGACTCCGACACGCTGAACGCCACGCAGATCCAGGTCGAGCAGTTCGGCTCCGTCGGGGGCGGTCCGCAACCGTAGCCGAACGACCTCGTATCCCGGCTCGATGTACATCTCTATGTCGTATCCGGCTCGGGTGGTTCGGAACGTCACTGCCGTGTAGGGCCACAGCTCTCGCCAGTCGAACTGGTATCCGGCGTCGCGCTCGTCGTCCGCGTACCGATAGACCGGCTCCGCCTCGAACAGCCAGATCAGCTCCTCGTAGCTGGGGACCGGCTCCATGACCACCAGAAGATCCTTGCACGGATGCCGGAGATGCCCGCTCAGCATCCGCATCTGCTTGATATGCAGGTAATCCTCGTTGACCCAGTGTCGGCTGATGCGGGAGTGTCAAGTTAACTTGACAGACCCACGACCACTGACCCTTGGAATAGATCGTCTAGCGTCATGCCCGTTGCGTTGGGTCGCCGTTCCCGGTGCGGCGAGGCGATCGGCGACATGACGGCGATCGGCACGCCCGGGTGGGCGTCGCGGATCGTCTGGATGAAGCCGGAAACCTGTTCGGCAAGGGTTCTGCGGCCGAAGCTGGCGAGGCCGTAGATGTTGATCCCGAGGCACAGCGACACCAGATCCGCCGGTGTCCGCGCGATTGCGTGCGCCGCAACGGGATCCAGGTGACACTCCCCGGCGAACCCGAGGCAGGTCAGGTCCCAGCCGAGGCGCCGGGCGACGAGGGCGGGCCAGGTCTCGCTCGGGCCTGCGGCCGTCCGGCACTGTGCGATCGAACTTCCATAGGTGATCCAGCGCAAGCCGTCCCCCGCGACAGCGGCAGCACCGGTCGCACGGTGCAGGACAAGGGGTCCGATCCGGAGCTCGCCGAACTGGGGCAGCCAGACCTCCACCACTTTGGTGCCGGGCAGCAGGTCGACGTGGCTCGTCGACGCTCCCGCCGCCAGCGGCACCCGCCGCCACAGGTCACCGTCCACGACGACGTCCAGCGATGTCACGTCCTCGTCGGCAGCGAACGTCTCAAGTTCGAGCGCGGCAGCGTCGGTGCGCACGACCGCACGGACACCGGCTGCCATGCGCGCCCGCCCGCCGAGCCCGAGGGCGTGGGCGGTGGCGAGCCGGGCCGGTGGCAACCGCCATGGCTGCCACCGGTCGTCCGTCACCGTCCATGCCAACGCTCCCCGCCAGACCGGTTGCGGGTCGTCGGGAGTGAGCCGGTCGTCGTCGTGGTCAGAGCTTGTCGCCCAGGGGGACCGCGTGCCAGGCCTCGCCGTCGGAGAGTGCCAGGGTGCGCTTGCCGGTCTTCGGGTCCTTGATGAGAACGAGACCGCCGACGTTGTCGGTGGCCTTCGGCAGCTCGGTCGGGGCTTGCTCGGCCAGCGCCAGCTGGTGGGTGTACACCGCCCGCATCCGCTTGTCGGCGGCGCCCAGGTCCCGCAGGTTGTCAGCGGGTGGGATCAGGCCGGTGACGTTCGCGGCCATGGCGACCACCTCGTTGCTGCTGTTGGTGGCGCACAACAACTCGGTGGCGGCGGATCCGGCGTCGTTTATCGCGACCACCCGGATGCCGCCCTTGTTCCCGGCGGTGCCGGGGTGACCTGCCGCCAGGAACGAGCCGTACTTCCCGCCCGCGGCGATCGTGCCCTGGCTGTTGATGACCCGGATCCTGCCGTCGGCGCCCGCGTGGGTGACCTCGAGCTGGTTGAACTTGCCGGGCGTGGTCTGGATCTGCGAGTCGTTCACCGTGGTGACCGCGACCAGGTTCGGCTGCGGGTACGTGTTGCCGATGACGTGTGACCTGGTCAGCGTGTCGACGCGGAGCGGCGCCCGGTTGGTGGCGTCCGGCGAGAAGACGTTGCCGATGACGGTCGTGTCGGTGGCGGCGCCGACCACCCGGATCGCCGCGCCGAGAGCGTCGGTGCCCATGTGCCAGTTGTCGAACGTGTTGTTGGCGATGGTGACCCGGCTGGCGCCGCCGAGGAACCGGACCGCCGTCTCCCGCGTCCAGTTGAAGCTGTTGCCACTGATGGTGACGTTGTGTGGAGTGAAGCCGGTGGCGAACGTGATGGCGCCGGCGCTGCGGGTGATCGGCATTTCGAAACCGCCGAGGACGTTGTCGGCGATGGTGAGGTTGTGGCCGCCGCTGGTGATGGTGATGATCGCGGCGTCGCCCTGGGCGTGTTCCACGACGTTGCCGCTGATGGTGGAGTTGGTGAGGCTGCCCCGGAACAGCCGGCGGCCGATGTCGAGCAGGTTGCCCTGGATGATCGCGCTGCGGTACTCCCCGTTGCTGGTGGGGGTGGTGACGATGGCGTCCTGGACGGTGTGGAAGTGGTTGTCGGTGATGAGCCACTTCCGCAGCCCGTACGGCGGGTGGTGGACGGCGTCGTCGCCGCCGGTGTTGCCGGTGGGCCAGGAGAGGCTGATGCCGGTGGCGCACTGCGCGACGAGGTTGCGGGAGAAGTACAGGCCGCGGCCGACGAGCTGGATCGCGGTGTCGAACTGGATGAACGTGCAGTCCAGGATCGCGCCGTCCATGTCGTCAGTGTTCGCGACGCCGGAGAACCGCAGCCCGACCTGGTCGAGGTCGACGGTCGCCTCGAAGCACAGGCCGTGGATGGCGGCCAGCGAGCTCTGGATGTGCATACCCACGCCGGCGTGGGCCTGCTTGATGGTGGACGCGCGGTTGCCCATCGTGCCGTAGCCGCGGAGCTGGATCCGGTTGTACGGCTCGTCGGTGAGGTCGGGGACGACGATGGTGCGGGTGATCTTGTATGTGCCCGGCGGGAACAGCACGAACGGATGGCCGGGCGCGTCCCGCTGGGAGTCGATGGCCTGCTGGATGGCGGCGGTGTCGTCGTGGACCCCGTCAGCCAGGGCACCGAACTGCTGCGGGGTGACGACGCCGTCGGGCACGTCGGCAGCGGCGGGGGTCGCCTGCCATGGTGCGACGGCTGCAGCTGCTCCCAGCGCCGCGCCACCTGCCAGTAACAACGCGCGACGGTTGGTGCGCTCGGACATGGTCCTGCCCTTCCGGAACGTTGGCTTCGCTCGAGGTGATACGTATAGACACGGCATCGTATTGACGCGCCGCCACCTCGACAAGAGCCCCTGAACCACCGTTTCCGAAACCGCGGCGCCCGGCTTTCCGTCATGTGCCGGAAACAGGACCCCTTGTTGCGGCCATGATCAGGCCCCTACAGTGACGCTCCTTGTTACGTATCAGTCCGCGATCGAGCCGCTCGGAGGCACGCGATGATCAGCAGACGCACGTTCGCCAAGGGACTCGTCGCCGGTGCCGCGGCCGTGACGGCACCGCACGCGCTGACCGGCGCGGCGTTCGCGGGGCAGTCGACACCGGCGTGGTACGCCGAGACCACACTCTGGGACTCGGAGGTGGACCCGCACGTCAACTACCACGTCCACGGCCTGGCAGTGCTTCCCGACGACACCGTCGTCGTGGCCACCGAGGGCCGCCACGAGGTGTGCGACGCGGGCCCGCGGGACCTGCTGGTCCGCCGCAGCACCGACGGCGGCGCGACCTGGACCCCGACGCAGACGGTCGTGGCCTCGGTCGACGGCACTGCAGCGAGCGACCGCCGGTGAGCAAGACCTGGGCCCGACGCGGTCGCACGCCCGTGGTGGAGATCTCGGGCAAGGGTTCCGGCCGGGTCTCGATCGCCGGCCTGGTCAAGCCCGGACAGCCAGGCCGGTTCATGTGGCGGACCCGGCTACACCGCGGCCGTGAAGGTGAACGCGGCAGCTTCAGCGAGGACGACTACATCGCCTTCCTCGACCAGGCCCATCAACGCCTCCGCGCGCCGATCGTGCTGATCTGGGACAACCTCAACACCCACGTCAGCCGCCGCATGCACACCCTGCTCGCCGCCCGGCCCTGGCTGACCGTGATCCGCCTGCCGTCCTACGCCCCAGACCTCAACCCGGCCGAGGGCGTCTGGCGGTGGATGAAACGCGGCCTGACCACCGCCGAACCCACGGCCCGAACCGACACGGAGGCACCGCGAACCCGGCGCGAACACCGGGCCCGCCGCGTACCTACCCACGACAAGCAACGACCCACATCGATCGAAACCTACTCGACAGCGAAACCGAAACAACTACTCACGGGTTCGGGTCTGAAGCCGACGGTCGTCGAACCGTCCGCGTCATGCCCGGCGGGACGCGCCGAACAGGTAGCGCACCTCGTCCAGCATGACGATCAGCGCGGCGGCGATCAGCGCGGCGGCGACGGCCACCACAGCTTCGGCCGGGCGTACCGGGCCGGACGGTGCGAGCGCACCGACGACGGCGCAGCCGATGAGGAAAGCGTTGCGCCACACATGGTGCCGGCCCAGCGGTTCCGCGGTGCGGCCGAAGCAACGACAGGTGGCGCCAGCCTGGTGCAGGTTCGTGGCGATGGCGACGGCGAAGGCGAGCAGCAGAACGGCCGAGCAGAGGAAGCCGGCCAGGGGGAACACCGCCAACAGGACGACGGCGGTGAACTCCGTGGCGACCACGGCCGCGGCGAGTGGGCCGGCTGGCCGGTAGCCCAGGTCGCGCACCGACCGGGCGAACTCGCGGAATGCGGCCCGGCCGGAGACCTTGCCGACCGCCGCCGCCAGCAGGACCACGCCGAGCAGCACCCGGCACCCGATCTCCACGTACATGTGTCATCGCCTCCCTCTGGCCACGCCGAGGACCGCCTCGGGAGGCACCGCGCCGAAGTGCCGCGAGTCCTGGCTGTGCGAGTTGTCGCCGCGTACGGTCACGGCACCGTCGGGTTCGACCCGGTGTACCCGTTTCACCATCCACGTCACGTCCGTCTCCGGTACGACGTCACGGGCCCGGAAGACGACGAGGTCACCGGCGGCCGGCGCCCGCCCGACCCGGACGATGACCCGGTCGCCGTCGCGCAGCGTCGGCGCCATGCTGTGCCCGCGCACGACCACCAGGCGCCAGCGGCGGCGCAGCCAGCCGGTCATGTCGCCGCCAGCTGGTAGCCGTCGGCCTGGAGCCGGAACAACCGGGCGTACTCGCCGTCGGCCGCCATCAGCTCGTCGTGCGTACCCGATTCGCTGACGACTCCGGCGTCCAGCACGACGATGCGCCGCGCGTCGCGCAGGGTGCTAAGCCGGTGGGAGATCAGCAGTCCGGTACGGCCGTGACGGATGCGGGTCAGCGACGCGTGCACCCGGGTCTCGGCGTCGGCGTCGAGGCCGGAGCTGGGCTCGTCCAGGATGAGCAGGTCGGCGTCGGCGCGCATCAGGGACCGGGCGAGCGCGACCCGCTGCCACTGTCCGCCGGAGAGCGTCACCCCGGGCTCGCCGTCCTGGTCCGCGAAGGTACGACTGAGCAACGTGGCGTACCCGTGGGGGAGCGCGCGGAGGCGGTCGTCGATCTCGGCGCGGACGGCGGCGTTCTCGACCTCCCCGGAGGTGTGCGGCAGCCGCCCGACGCCGATGTTCTCCGCCGCGGTGAGGTCGTAGCACATGAAGTCCTGGAACACCGCGCCCATCCGCCGCCGCAGCGTCTCGATCCGCAGCTCACGCAGGTCGATCCCGTCCCAGGTGATCCGACCGCGGACCGGGTCGTAGAAGCGGCAGAGCAGCTTGACGAGGGTGCTCTTGCCGGCGCCGTTGAGACCGACGAGCCCGACGGCCTCGCCGGCGGTGATGGTGAGGTCGACGCCCCGCAGGATCCAGGGGCCGTCCTCGTCGTAGCGGAACCAGACGTCCTCGAACCTGATCCCGGTGCGCAGCGGCGGTGCCGGCCGGGACCCGTCGGCCAGGTCGACGGGACTGTCGAGAACGGCGACGTAGTGCCGGAACAGCCGCATGGCCGCGCCGACCTCGCCGAGTTGGCCGGCGACGCCGGCCAGGCCGCCCTGCGCCGCGGCGAACGCGGCCAGCAGGAGGGTCAGGTCGCCGATGGTGAACCGGCCGCGAATCGCGGCGTTCACCGCGATCACCGTGGCGGTGAGGGTCACGGCGGCGCCGGCCAGGGCCCAGCAGGCCTGCACCGTCGTGACGTGCCGCGCGGCGGTCAGTTCGAGCTTGTTGGCCGCCCGCAGGGCACCGGTGAGCCGGTCGTGGAAGAACCGGCCGAGATGGTAGAGGCGCACCTCGCGGGCGGCGCGCAGGTCGGTCAGCACGGTCTGGAACAGGAACCGGGCCCGGAACAGGCCGGCGCTGTCCTCCACGGCCCGCGCGGTGTGCCGGGACAGCCGCAGCTGGATGAGGAACTCGGGTACGGCCACGGCGAGCAGGAGCAGGCCGGCCGGCGCCCAGAGGGATGCCAGGATCACCGCGAACCCGCCGATGGTGACGACGCTCTGGGCGACGTTGACCGTGAACATGACGACCGCGTACGGCGCCTGGTCGGCGGCCTGCTGGGCCAGTGCCAGCCGGTCGCGCAGTGCGGGCCGCTCGAACGGGGCCAGGCCGAGGAACCCGTTCAGTTTCCGGTACAGCCGCACGTCGGCAGCGATCGTGATGGCGTGCTGCAGCGCCGTGGTGAAGTAGCCGGACAGCCGGTTCGCGATCGCCGCCAGGGCCACCAGAGCGGCGATCGCCACCGCGTACCACGTCGCGGTCGACGGGCTGGCCGAGCGGCCCCTGCTCACCTCGTCGAACAACAGCTTGGTGAACCAGGCGACGCCGATCGGCGGGGCCGCGCCGACGACGACCAGGGCGACCATGGCGGTGAGCGCCTTCGGGTCGGCGCAGCCCAGCCGTAGCGCGGCTCGCAGGGTGGTCACGGTCAGACCAGGACCGGAAGCTGGTGGCTGGCGTCGACGACGACGCCGTCGACGACCGACAGCACCGCGGGGAACCCCTTGACCCGCAGCTCCTTCTCGGCGAGTTCCTCGGAGAGCGTCGTGGTGTCGAAGCCGGTCAGGCGCGGGACCATCGACGCCGTCTCGGCCGGGGTGCCGATCATGACAACCAGGGTGTCGTGGCGGTAGCGCTCGGCGTCGGCGGTGAGGGTGTCCAGGAGGGTCTGGCACGGTGGGCAGGTCGGGGTCAGCATGACCACCGTTCGCCGGCCGGCGGCCAGGTCGGCGTGCGGGAAGCCGCTGACGTCCAGGCCCGGGGCGGGCAGCACCTCGGGGACGGGCTCTCCGTCGTGGGCGTGTCCGGCCCGCACCTCGCGCAGCCGTCGGGCGAGGGCCAGGGTAAGGACGAGGTTGAGCGCGGCGACCGCGCCGATGACAGCGAGGGCGGCGTAGGCGAAAGCCGGCATGGGAACTCCTCGGCGAGTCAGGGATGGGGGCCGCGCCGGACGACGCGGCCCCCGACGGGAACCCCGGGTCAGCAGGCGCCGACCTTCTTGACGTAGCAGACCGACCGCGACGTGCTGGTCACGCACGCGCCGTTGCAGTTGTAGTAGCCCTGCCGGTAGTAGCGGAAGTAGCTGCCGCCCGAGCAGTAGCCGTTGGACGCGACGCACGAACAGGCCTGGCCGTGCTCGGGCACGCAGGCACCGGCCTCCTCGCGGCCGAGCACCTTGCCGAGGACGGCGTCGCCGACGCGGGTGATGATCCTGGTCATGGCAGACCTCCTTTGTGGGTGGTTGCCGACCACTCTGCGAGTCGCCGCTGCGCGCGCCCTGCGCTTCTACTGCGCGTGCGCTGCGCTCCGCCAGCGCGCGAGTCGTTCCCGCAGCTCATCGACCTGCGCGGCGTGGAAGTGCTCGAAGATGCGCAGCGCCTCCTCGCCGAGGGCGACGGCCCGGTCGTGCCTTCGCAGAGCGGCCTGAGCCCGCGCCAGCAGGCTCAGTGAGTTCGCGAGCGGGAACGGCTGCCCGATGCCGCGCAGCATCGCTACCGAGCCTTCCAGCTCGACCACGGCCCGACCCGCGTCGCCCTCCTCGAGGTGTGCCTTGCCGAGCAGTCGGCGGGAGATCGCCTCGCCCCACTCGTAGCGCATCTCCCGGAACGCCGGCACCGTGCGGGCCAGCAGTCGGCGCGCCGAGCCGATGTCCCCGGCGGCGAGGTGCGTGGCGGCCAGCGCCTGCTCGCCGGTGGTCACGCTCAGCCGGTCACCGAGCCGCCGAGCGGCGGTCACCGCCCGCCCCAGGTGCTCCAGGGCCTGCGGCCACTGCTCGGCGTGCCGGTGCAGCAGCCCGAGGCCCTCCCGCGCTAGCGCCTCGCCCCACAGGTCGCCACCGTCCTCGAAGTGCCGCAGGGCCGCGGTGAAGGCGGCGTGGGCGAACGGTGAGGTGAGCTGGTACTGCCCGTGCTGCTCACCGAGGGTCAGCAGCACGTGCCCGCCCACCGGGCCGACCGGCCAATGCGTGGCGCACGACCGCACCATCAGCAGCAGCGCGGCGTCCGCCTCCCGTACCCGGCCGAGCGTACGACAGCACAGCGAGTAGCCGTGCAGCGCGGCGAGCCGGTGGGCCACCATCGACGCGGGACTGTCCCGGTGGGCCGCGCGCAGCAGCGGCACGGCCTCGGCGTGCCGGTTCACCATCCGGTAGGCCGTGCCGAGGCACAGCCGCAGCGAGGTCAGGGTCGGCAGGGGCAGGTCGGCTTCCCGCTCGAGCACGTCCCGCAGGCAGTCGGCGAACTCGGGCAGGTGCTGGCTGCGTATGATCGCGAAGTTGCCCATCGTGCAGGCCAACCGCCCGGCCAGGTCGACCGCGTCCAACCCCAGCAGGTCGTGCACCGCCGCGACCAGGTTCTCCCGCTCCGCCTCGAACCAGTCGACGGCCTCCCAGGCGTCGATCGTGGACGTCACGTCCGCGACCGGCAGGACTTTGCAGGGCAGCGACGCGTCGGCGCGTTCGGCGTACGCGTGCAGCCGTCCGTACCAGTCGAGCAGCTGCCCGGCGGTGACGGTGGAGCGTTCCCGGGCGTGCAGCCGGATCAGGTCGTGCATCCGGACCCTGCCGTCGGGATCGGGAGTTAGCAGGTGGGCATGGCACAGCTGCTCCAACAGCCGCTCGGTGGCCTCGTCCCACATCCCGAAGCTGGGCAGCGAGGTACGGCCCAGCACGGTGAGCAGGT
This sequence comes from Plantactinospora sp. DSM 117369, assembly GCF_053764795.1. Lineage (NCBI taxonomy): Bacteria > Bacillati > Actinomycetota > Actinomycetes > Micromonosporales > Micromonosporaceae > Plantactinospora > Plantactinospora sp. DSM 117369. Next base: position 2,482,984 of record NZ_CM132446.1, read on the forward strand.
GCGCGGCCGGCGCCGGCAACCGCTCGAACCCGACGCTGAAGCTGCTGCGTACGTCGAGGTCGCCGAGCGACAGCTCGTCGAGCCGGCGCCGCTCGTCGCGCAGCCGGTCGCGCAGCCGTGCGACGGTCATCGCCTCCCGCTCGGCCAGTCGCACGCCGGCGATGCGCAACGCCAGCGGCAGCCGCCCGCACAGCTCGACCACCTCGGCGGCCGCCGTGGCCTCCCGGTTGATCCGCTCGGTTCCGGCGACACTGGCCAGCAGGTCCAGCCCGTCGTCGAGCGGCAGGACGTCGACCGGGACGACCTCGGTGCCCGGCAGCTCGGGGAGCGTCGCCGTGCTGGTGACGAGAGCGCTGCTCCGGGCGGGTGGCAGCAGCGGGCGTACCTGCGTCGCGTCCGCGGCGCTGTCCAACATCACCAACATGGGCTGGTCGGTGAGCATGGACCGGTAGAGCGCCGCGCGTTCCTCGGCCTCGGCCGGGATGGACTCCCCGGCCACGCCGAGGGCGCGCAGGAAGGCGCCGAGCACCGCACCGGGCCGGGCTGGGTCGGCGGTGTTGCCACGCAGGTCCGCGTAGAGGCACCCGGCGGGAAAGCGGTGACGGCTCTCGTGCGCCGCGCGTAGCGCCAGCGTGGTCTTGCCCGTACCCGAGAGCCCGGTCACGACGATGACCTGGGCGGCCCCGGCGGCGGACGGGGTGCGCCCCAGCAGCGACAGCAGCAGGCCGAGCTCCTTGTCCCGGCCGACGAAGTTACCGGCGAGGCCGGGGAGCTGGTTGGGCCGTACCCACGCCCGGGGCGACGTCTCCTGCTCGCTGACGAGGATCTCCCGGTGCAGCCGCCGCAGCTCCGGTCCCGGGTCGATGCCGTGCTCCTCCGCGAGCATCCGGGCGGCGTCCCGGTACACCGCGAGCGCCTCGGCCTGCCGGCCGCTGCGGTGCAGGGCCGTCATCAGCTGGCCACGCAGCCGCTCCCGCAGCGGCCGGTCACGGACCAGCGTGGTCAGCTCCGGTACGAGCTCCTGGTGCAGACCGAGCGAGAGCAAGACCTCGACGCGGAGTTCGTTCGCGTGTTCGCGAAGCTCGTGCAGCCGGTCCCGATCGACCTCGACCAGCTTCGCGCCGACGTCGACGTACGCGTCGTCACGCCAGCGGGCCAACGCCCGGTCGAGCAGCTCCACGGCTCGCCGGGCATCGGTGGCGGCCGCGGCGGCCTGCACGTCGGCGGCGAACTCCGCCGCGTCCACGACCACGGCGGCGTTCAACTGGTAGCCGGGAGACCTGGTGAGGATCAGCTCGGGTGTCGCACCGCGCCGGACCGAGGCGACGACCGCCTGGACCCGGTTGCGTGCCCCGGCGGGCGGGTGATCCGGCCAGAGACCGTCGATCAGGCGGTCGACGGAGACGACGCGTCCATGGTGGGCTGCCAGGCTCCCGACGAGTGCCCGTTGCAGCGGGGCGAGCGTCACGTCCGTCCCGTCGACGCTCAACTCGATCCGTCCGAGGACGCAGACCCGATACCCACGCACTGCGCAAAGCTAGCGTGCGTCCGGGAGCCGGCGCCTTCGGCTGACCTGGTCTTTGTAGCAGATCACATGTCGAACCGGGAGCAACTTAACCGCCAGCCGTGGGCGTCGACCTGGTGGGGCCGGAGGAGGACCACGTCGACGTCGTAAAGTGCGACGGCGATGCCGATGAGCGGTGGTGCCGGCGCCGGACGCCGCCGATGCTCGGAGCTCGGGAACGGACCGGGGTGGTGGGCCAGACTTGATCGGTGGTGGCGCGGTGGACACCGACCGGAGCGAGGGACGGCGTTACCGCCTGTTGGAGCCGGTCGCGGTCCACGAGGGCGGTGTGCCGCTGCCGTTGGGCGGTCCCAAGCCGCGTACGATCCTGGCCGCGCTGCTGCTGCAGGCGGGCCGGGTGGTGCCGGAGGAGCGGCTGATCGACCTCACCTGGGGCGAGACGTGGCCGGCCACGGTACGCGGTCAGCTGCACACGTACGTCTCGGGCCTGCGTCGCCGACTCGGCGCCGGGACGGTGGCAGCGATCGCCGTGATGAGGATTGCCAGTGGTAGCGGCTGACGGTCGAAGTGCTGCATCGCCGTGTTGGAGAGCAGCGGGTCGGGGATGAGCCATCCGGCGATGAAGCCGGTGAGTCCGGCGCCGATGATGACGGCGGGCCGGTGGTGGCGGACTGCGCAGGCGGCTCCGGCAGCGGCGGTGGCGGCGGTGAGGATCCCGAGGACCGTCGGCACGGCGTCGAGAACGTACACGCCGTGGCGTCCCCATTCTCCGGTGCCTTTCCAGGCGAGGATCCCGAGCGGGACGAGGGTCCACCAGAACAGGCGCGGTCGGGGTATGGTCCACCGCTCGCGGTCGGCGATCGCGAGCAGGACGAGGATCAGGACCGGTGTGGCGTACGCGAAGAGTTGTTGGCCGGGGTTGATTCCCATGCCGGCACCGCCCGGCACGTCGATGACGAACCAACCAGCGGTGACCGTCAGGAAGATTGCTTGCAGGGTGAGGGCGGTCCGGGTCGCGCCGCACAGCCAGGCGATCAGCGGTGCGAGGGGCAGCAGGCCGAGGACGACTATCTGCGGCCAGCTGGAGATGATGGCCGGCATGTCGGTGGCGAGGACGGCGCCGGTGAACAGGTCCAGGGTGTCACCGGCGGGTTGGGTGCCGGCGGCGATGAGCAGGGCACTGAGTCCGGTGGTGAGGGCTGCGGTGGTGACGGGCGTCGTGAGTCGCAGCCGGATTGCCAGGGCGATGATGTTCAGTGTCTCGTGCCGGCTCGGGTGTCGGCGGCCGTGGTCGAGGTCCAGCAGCAGTCCGAGCAGTTCCTCGCCGCGGGCGGTGCGGTGCGTGGCTGGCAGTAGGCGCAGCAGCCGGTCTGAGATAGTCGGATTGACGACCGGGCACTACGAAAGGTAGGCGTTCGCATGCGTGGCGTAGAAGTCCAATGGACATGCCTGTAGTTGGGTGCTCGAGGGTCGCTCGATCAGGGCACTGGCAACGCGGTCTGCGTGACGGCTCGGGCCGGAATTGGCGCGGCGCGTCGGCGTCGTTCGGGGGCGGATATCCGCGGTACACGGGGCGGCGGGACGGCTGCACTGATTTGGCCCGACTGATGTCACTCCTGAAGTCGTGGACGTTGTTGGGGGAGCAGATTGGGAGCAGGTCTGCGCTCCCGCGGGCGTCGACCGGCGCTCAACCGCTCTGACCTGCACGTATCGGCTCCGGGTCGACCTGCGGCCTTCGCGTCGTCGCTGGTCGGAGCGTTGGTCGGTGTTCCTTGATGGCATGAAGGAGCGGGGCCTCGCTCCTTCATGACTCCCGGCGGGATGCTCGGGGTGCTCACGTCAGACGACGAAGGAGGCCCCACCATGGAGGCAGAGTACGACGGCCCGCAGGTTGTGGGTATCGATCTGCATCGGCGTCGGTCGGTGCTCGTGCGGATGACCGAGGCCGGCGAACGGCTGGACAGCGTCCGTATCGACAACGATCCGATGGCACTCGCGGCGGAAATCGCAAAGGCCGGCGAGCATCCCCAGGTTGTGCTGGAAGCCGCTTACGGCTGGTACTGGGCGGCCGATGTCCTGACCGATGCCGGCGCCCAGGTGCACCTGGCGCACCCGCTGGGGGTGAAGGGGTTCGCTTACCGGCGGGTCAAGAACGACGTCCGGGACGCGGCGGATCTGGCGGACTTGCTGCGGATGGGCCGACTGCCCGAGGCCTGGATTGCCCCGCCCGCGATCCGCGAGCTGCGGGAGCTGGTGCGGCACCGGGCCAAGCTGGTCGCCTGGCGCAGCGGATTGAAAGCATCCGTGCACGCGGTACTGGCCAAACAGGGCCTGCACCCGCACGTCTCGGATCTCTTCGGCGTCGCCGGCCGGCGGTGGCTCACCACCGCTCCGCTGGACGCGGCGTATCGGCTGCGCGTCAACTCACTACTCCGGCTGATCGACGGCATCGACTTCGAGATCAGCGCGGTCGCCGGACCGTTGCGCGCGGCCCTGGCCGGTCACGCCGGGTTCCGGGCCGTGCAGAAAGTGCCCGGCGTGGGCTCCACTCTCGCCGCGATCTTCGTCGCCGAGATCGGCGACGTGACCCGCTTCGGCGCCCCGGCGCACCTGGCGTCGTGGGCCGGGCTGACGCCGAAGCACCGTGAGTCCGAAACCGTGATACGACGTGGACCGATCACCAAACAAGCCTCGACTCTGGTGCGGTGGGCCGCGGTCGCAGCCGCCCAGGGCGCCCGCAACGCCGACTGGCTCACCGAGACCCATACCCGGATCGCCGAACGGCGAGGCCGCAACATCGCCACCGTCGCGGTGGCCCGCAAACTGCTCACCTACGTCTACTACGGCCTCCGCGACGGGCACATCCGCGCCCTGGCGAAAGTGGCGGCGTGAGCGGGCTCGGACGTGACCGGACGCGGGTCGTTCTGTGTCTGACCCCCGTCGGCCGGCGGTGTGGTCGCCTGCTTGATTGACCCCGTCCGGTCACGGTCGTACATCACCATGCCCCCCGTCGGCGGGGCGGATGGATGACCGGCAGCCGAGCCCTCGGCCTGCCCTTCCGGCATCACCCGGAACCTGGCGATCACGACCACACCCCACACCATTACCGCCACAGAACAGGAGGCGGCACACCAACGCGCCCACGCCCACCCTCAACACCGAACCAACCAGCCCAAAACCCCCGACTTGACCGACCCCACTCCTTCATGGATGACACAGAGGGGTGCCAGATGAGTAAGCCTGGAGGTGGCCTCTGCCGGCCAGGTTGTACGAGGGCAAACTCATGGGACGATGCCGAATGGGCCCATGCTGTTGTAGTCCAGGCGTAGGGCTTCGGCCATCGTCCAGGCGTTCGGCAGTGTGAACAGATCTGCGCCGCCTAGGCGCTCTTTCCATCGTGGTACGAGGTCGTCGGCGGCTTTGGCGGCCACGGCGTCTAGGTAGGATTTGAAAACGGCCCAGGCGTTGGCGGTATCGATTGGGGCCATGATCTCGTTCAGGTCGACCGAGGAGAGTGCTGCTTCGGTAGTGGAACGTAGGTCGTTTATGTATTCGATCTGGGTTCTTACATCGTCCGGGGTGCCGGGTCGGTTGACGTGCCCGCCGATTAGCTTTTCGAACGGGTAGGTGAGTGCCTGCTCGTGGGCGTTGACGTAGCCGGGGATGTTCGCGGAGACCGCGAGGTTCGAGAAGGGCACCCAGCCGGGGAAGATTACGTCTACGAGCATTAGGACGCGTTGCTTCGGGGCGAAGATGAAGATGTTTCCTTCGGCGTGGTTGGGGCCCTTGTAGTCGAGTTGCAGGCTGTGGTCTCCTGCGTCGATCGTCAGGGTGTCGTCGAATACATGTGTCGGCATGGGGCGGTTCGGGTCGTCGAGTAATTTGAGCCGTTCCGCGGTGATCCGGTGGGCGTAGCGTGGCACGTCGTCGGGGTAGACCGAGATCGCTCCGACGTGGTCGGAGTGCTGGTGGCTGTAGACGACGTGGGTGATGGGGCGGTTGGTTACGCTGCCGATTGCTCGGAGGATGTTGTGGCCGAGGGTGGGTGGCGCGTCGACGGCGATGACGCCCTCGTCCGTGACCACGAACATCATGTTGTACATGCCCTCACCGAGGAAGAAGACGCCGTCGGCGATCTCCTGCAGGGCATAGCCGGCTTTGGAGTTCTCGGGCCCTTGGGCGGCCTGCGGCACGGGGGCCATGGGCATCTTGCGCGTTCGCTCGGCGGCGTCGGAGTACGGGGTCGTCGACATGTCTGATCCTCTCCCTGACGATCGCCACTGGGCCTGCGCACGGACCCGCCAGGGATCGGTGTTCGGCACGCTCCCGCCTGGTGGAGTACGGGCCACGCTCGTCGAGCATTCAGGCGAGCGTCGCGTCCCGCAGCCGTTTGGCCCCCATCTCACCCTCGTGAGGGAAGGAAGACGCCTTTTGGCCGGCGCGCCCCAACGTCGGGAGGGTGTGCCTCAAAGTTCGTCACACCATGGCCACTCACTGGAAGCAACCTGGCTCGTTACATCGTGGCGTGGCTGTTCGATGACACGGCTATGTGTAGTAGACCGGTTGACAACATATCCCACAGCCGGGAGCTGCTGGTTTCGGTTGGGCGCGCGTACTGGGACAACCAGCTGGGCGACTGCCGACGAGAGCGCCCTGCGCGACTTGGGTGCCGAGTTGGCTCGCTGCGCTTCCGGCCTGTCTGGGACGTGGCTTCCGGCCTATTTGGGGCGCGCCCCGGTCTCCAGCAACAGGACTCCACATCGACAACGAGGAGAGACGAGGCCCGGAAATATGACGAGTGAGCCGATGGAAGAAGTGCTGGCCCGCTGGAAGGCGGCGTTCGACGGCCACCAGGTGGACGCCATGGCCGACCTGTTCACTCCGGATGCCCTCTTCCAGGGCTTCGGGCCCGAGGTCGTGGTCGGCCGAGACGCGGTGCACGACTATTACGAGTCGGTGCCTGATAACCGCGATGCCGAGGTGACCCTGCTACACACGTACACGATCGGGCAGGAAGTAGCCGGGGGGTTCGCGGACGTCACTTTCCGGGACCCGACAGGTTGGGAGGCCCCGGTGCACCTGTCGCTGGTCCTTCAACTCAGCGGAGGTACCTGGCGGATCCGCCAGTACCACGTGTCCCGGATCAGCAAGGAGCACTGACCTTGATCGGCGCCGCAGCGCTCCGGCGCCGCAGCGTTCCGGCGCCGCAGCGCCGCAGTGCCGTGCGGCCGTCCTCATCAAGGTGCTCCTGGCCATGAGGCGCGACGAGCCATCGCGCGTCGCAAACAGTGGCAGCGGGTGCCGGATCATGTGGGCCGGTCACGTGGGCGCGTCGGCTTTGCCCGGGTCGTTGGGGTGGGGCTCCACCTCGGTGATGGCGGGTGTCATCCACGGGCGCAGCGGCAGAGTCCCGAGTACCTTTTCGTGCAGCTCGGCCTCGTTGGCTGCGCGCCACAGCCCGATGCTGCGCAACTCGCCGACGGGGCGCCACAGCCGCACCAGGTGACCGGCTGCGGCCAGTTCCCCGGCACGGACCTTTTCGGCGGCACGGCGTCGATCGACCTCGGCCGGGTCAGTGCCCTCTGGGACGTTCGTGACGAGCTCCACCAGAAACTCTTTCATACCCGTACTCCATCTGGTCAGTTCGCCGCCGGTTGCGCCTGCGGTGGCACCTGCGGTTGCGCCTGCACCTGCAACAGGTCCAGGCAATTACCCCACAAAGCATCGAGTTGCGTTGGATCGTTGAGCAGTTTCGCGAGCAGCACGCGTCCCTCGATCTGGGCGACGATGGACCGTGCGGCGTCGTGCGGGTCGACCGAAGCGCTGGCCTGGCCAAGGTCTTTCGCCTCGACGACCACCCGCTCGATCAGGTCGATCTGCCTCGAAGATCTCCTGGAGCCGGCTGCGGATCTCCGCGGCCTGGCTGCTGACTTCCAGGGCGAGGTTGCCGAACAGGCACCCGACGACCAGGCCAGCCTTCTGCTGCCCGGCACGCTGAGGCTCCCCCCGGGATGTGGACACCGGGTTTACGCCGCGACTTGATGCAGCGTAGTGGGTGTGAGGATCTGTTCGTAGTCGGCAGGGCTGAGGTAGCCGAGTGCGGAGTGGCGGCGTCGGTGGTTGTAGAAGGCGATCCAGCGGAAGACGTCCCGGCGGGCGTCGGCCTCGGTGGCCCAGCGGCGGTGGTCGACGTCGAGTTCGCGTTTGAGGGTGGCGAAGAACGCCTCGGCCAGGGCGTTGTCGTACGACGAGCCGATGCGTCCCATCGCGCGGCGGATGCCGTGCCGTTGGCAGGCCTCGGCGAAGTCGCTACTGGTGTACTGGGCGGATTCAACCGGTCGTCGCAATACCTCGTCGGAGAGGTGGAGCGATGGCGTGCGGGCCGAGGCAGAAGCAGGTTCGGGAGTATCGGGGTCAGATGCCTTCGCCGGGGCGTCCGACGGTGGCGTGGCGTGAGGACCGGGTCAAGTTCTGGGCTGCGATCCGATCCGGTGTGATGACTGAGGACGCGGCCTCGGCGGCTGGCGTGTCCTCGCCGGTCGGGATCCGGTGGTTCCGGCACGCTGGCGGCGTGAAGCCTGCGTTGCCGCCGACGGTGTCGGGCCGATATCTGTCGTTCAGTGAACGCGAGGACATCGCGCTGTCGCGGGCGCAGGGCATCGGTGTTCGGGAGATCGCACGCCGCCTCGGCCGGGACCCATCGACGATCTCGCGGGAGTTACGGCGCAACGCCTCGACCAGGACGTACCGGTTGGACTACAAGGCTTCGACCGCGTCCCAGGTCTGCCATCCACACGAGCGCGGCCCTCGCACGCCGCTCACGCAACCATCCCGGACGGCTAAGCACCGTCTTGAAAAGTGGGAACGTGTTGTTGTCCCAGACGTCCGCGATTCGGGCGACAGCCTGCCGATCGAAGTAGCGACCATCGGCCGTTAGTTCCCCGATCCGGGCCACCGACCGGTCTAGCAGCGCGGCGAACATCAACATGGCAGAAGACCCGGTCATGACCACGAAGCCTAAGGACGACCCGACACGCCCGTCCAAACCACGGGCCTCGAACCCGACTCATCCGCGATCACGCCCTCTCATCCGAGCCAGGAGCGTGCGCCGGAGGCCCAACAGGGCCCCTGCGACACTGTAGCGACGTCAGGGATCTCGGTATCCGAACGACCGCCAGGCGCTGGTCCTGCACCGGTTCGTTCACCGGCGACGACGGAACCCACATTCCGTCCGTGGCGCCAAAGACATCTGCCTCGCTCTCGACATCGACGCCGCTCCAAAACACGTCGAAGGCACCCGCGCAAAGCTGAAACGCCTGGTCAGCCGCAACATACTCACGGAGAGTCAGCCCGGAATATTCACGCTCGCCCTGAAACGGGCCTAATCTCCGTAACCGCCCTCTCAGGTCGCGAGGGCCCCGCCGTCCACGGGGAGGAGTACACCGTGGATGTGTGACGCGTCTTCACTGGCAAGGAAGATCACAGCCGCGGCGGTATCCTGCACGCTGCCCGTACGCCTGTCCGGGTTGTTCTCGGCGAGCTTCTCCAGGAGGGGGCGGAGGTCTTCGTTCCCCTCCGTGATGGTGGGTCCGGGGGCGACGGTGTTCACCCGCACGCCGTCGGCGGCCAACTCCGCGGCCCACGACCTCGTCAGCGAGTGCAGGCCTGCCTTGCTGGCACCGTACAGCGAGGTGAACTTGATTCCCTCTACGCCGCCGATCGAGCCTATGTTGATCACCGATCCGCCGCCGTGCTCCACCATCGCGGGCACCAGGGCCGCCGTCAGAAGGAACGGGGCCTTGATGTTGACCTCCAGCACCTGGTCGATCTGTTCCTCGGTCGACTCTGTCATGGGGTGAGGCGGCACGAGAAAGGCCGCATTGTTGACCAGGATGTCGATCGGCCGACCCGCCAGGGCCGTCGCCTCCTGTGCAAGGCGGCGGACCTCGGAGCCACCCGCAGAGAGGTCTGCCTCGACGAAGTGGGCGATGCCGCCCTCCGCGACGATTCCGTCGACGATCTGAGCACCGCGCTCCGAGCCAAGTCCGGTCACGACGACGATGGCGCCCTCGCGGGCCATCGCCTCCGCCACACCGCGCCCAATTCCGCTCGTCGAGCCCGTGACCAGTGCAGCGCGCCCCTCGAGACGATTCATGCGATTCATGCCAGTACCTCCGGTCGTTGCGGCGATGTCGATGGACGCGGGACGGCTAAACCTCTCGTCGAACCCATCCAAAGTTGCTTGCCCAAGCAAGTATCCAGCGACTGCGACGCACAGTAACCGTACTGGGCCCAGCCGGCCAGGTCCGAGCGTTTGGCCGTCTCCCTCGAGCAGCCGCAGCCAACAGGCGTCGAGTCGACCACCCACACGTCGTCGCTCCACAGCGAGGTGTCGGTCGCCAGCATGCGGATCATGCAAGTGATCAGTCCGGACGCGGCCCGTAGCCGCTTGTTGTAGCCGGCCTGCTGGGGCGGATACGGGAACAGGTGGCGGAAGTCGCGGCTTGCGCGGCGGATGGCACGAGGACCCCGAGTGGAAGGGCGCGTGAGTGTCAACCCGCCGTTTCACACACCGCGCTTCGTCCTCACCCATCATCCGCGCCCGTCGATCGAGATGGCGGGCGGCACGACCTTCCATTTCATCGACGCCTCGCCGGCCGAGGCGCTCCAGACGGCCCGCGCGGCTGCGGGCGGCCTGGACGTACGCATCGGCGGAGGTCCCACCGTGATCCGTGACTTCCTCGCTGCCGGGCTCGTCGACCACATGCACATCGTGGTGGTCCCGATCCTGCTCGGCCGAGGCGTACGCCGCTGGGACGGATTGGAGGGCATCGAGAAGGACTACCAGGTCGAGGCCACCTCCTCGCCCAGCGGAGTCACCCATGTGACGTTCACCCGTGCGGGTGCCTGAACCGCCCCGGTCGAGAAGCCGGGACGGGGCCGCTGCCGGGGGTGGCTGGTCGACCGGGACCCAGCTGACCGTGGAACCGCACATGATCGGCGTACCGGAGCGCATGCGAGTGACGTGCCCGGCGGTCGCCGGACCCGCGCGAGCGAAGCGAGCGCCTTAACTGGGCCGGATGGAAGGGGAAGCGCCGTGACCACGATGCTGGAGTTCGGTGCCGACTACTTCTTCAGCCTCAACCGGTACGTGTTCTGCGCTACCCGCTGATCCGCGGGACCAGGGAGCGCGGGATGTCCCGGGACTTGTCGTCGTCAGGGCCGCCGCCACGCGTGCCCGGGCGGGTCGCCGCTGATCGCGACCACCGGTCGTCCCGACGTCGACGACCTCGTTTCCCGCGCCGTCCAGATCGTCCACGAGTCTCCACCACGCCGGTCGTAGCGGATCGGCCCCAGGTAGCGACTCTCAGCCATGAAGTAGGCACACACGGCTTCTCCGCGGTGCGACAATCGCCCGGGAGGCGTGGCGCGTTTCTGAATGGACGAGCCGCCCGCGAGCCGGGGTCAGCTCGGGGTACGGCGAGTTCGCTCCGATAGCGGACCAGGGTGGGCTGCGTGAGGTTTCGGGTGCTGGGACCGATGGAAGTCCAGCTCGACGGTGGCCGGATGGAGCTGGCCGGGTCACGGGAGCAGCGGATCCTCGCGGCCCTGCTGCTCGACACCTGTCAGGTCGTGCCGGTGTCGCGACTGGTCGAGGCGCTCTGGGACGATCGGCCCCCGCCGACCGCGGTCAAGGCCGTTCGCAACTGCGTGTCGACGCTGCGGGGGCGGTTGGCCAGCATGTCTGGACCGGCCGTGCTGATCGCCACCGAGCCAGGCGGGTACGCGCTGCGGATCCGGGACGACGACGTCGACCTGCGGGTCTTCGCCGACCGGGTACGCGCGGGCCGGTCCCTGGCCACGGAGGGGAACCTCGCCGGCGCGGTCACGAAGCTACGGCAGGCGCTGGCGCTGTGGCGCGGGCCAGCCTTCACCGGGGTGACCGGGCGGCTGATCGAGACGACTGCGGCCCGGCTGGACGAGGAGCGCCGCAGGCTGCAAGAGGAGTGCCTGTCGCACGAGCTCGCGCTGGGGCGTGGGCCAGAGCTGGTCGACGAGATCGCCGCGCTGATCGCGGAGGAACCGCTGCGGGAACGGGCGCAGGGACAGCTCATGCTCGCCCTGTATCGCGCGGGCCGCCGAGCCGAGGCGCTGGACGTGTACCAACGGGCGCGGCGGCTGCTGGTCCGGGAAGTTGGCATCGAGCCGGGACCGGAGCTGACCGAGTTGCACCGGGCGATTCTCGACGGCGATCGGCGGCTGGGCTCGGTACCGACGATTACCCCGCTCCTGCGGCCGATGCCCGGCCCGCAGCCCCGGCCAGCGCCCGTGCATCCGGTTCCGGCGCAACTGCCGGCGCAGCCGTACGCCTTCACGGGCCGTACCGCGCAGCTCGCCGAGATACTCGGTCTGCTGGAGGCGGCCACCCGATCAGGCACGACGGCGCTGGCGATGCTGTCGGGGACCGCCGGAGTGGGAAAGACGGCGTTGGCCGTCCACTTCGCCCGCCGGGTCGCCGAGCGGTTTCCCGATGGACAGTTGTACGTTGACCTGCGGGGATACCACCCGACTGGTTCTGTGCTGGATCCCGGCGAGGCGGTACGCGGATTCTTGGACGCGTTCGGCGTACCGGCTCGGCAGCTACCGGCCGGTGCCGCCGCTGCGTCGGCCCTGCTGCGTACCCTCCTGGCGGGTCGCCGGGTGCTGATGGTGCTGGACAACGCCCGTGACGCCGAACAGGTCCGGCCACTGCTGCCCGGCGGTCCCGGCTGTCTCACGCTGGTCACCAGCCGCAGTCGGCTGACCGGTTTGGTCGCCAGCGACGGCGCGCATCCACTCACGCTCGGGCTGCTTTCGTCCGACGAGGCGCACCAGTTGCTGACCCGCCGGCTCGGTACGGCGCGGGTGGCCGCCGAGCCACAGGCGGTGGCGGCCATCGTCACCCGGTCCGCCGGACTCCCCCTAGCCCTGGCGATCGTGGCCGCCCGGGCGGCGAGCCATCCCACCTTCCCGCTGTCCGCGATTGCGCAGGAGCTGGAGAAGGCACGCGGCGGGTTGGACGCGTTCACCGGGATCGATGCCAGCACCGACGCACGGTCCGTCTTCTCCTGGTCGTATCAGACCCTGACCGGGCCGGCGGCGCGGCTGTTCCGGCTACTCAGCCTGCACCCCGGCCCGGACCTGGACCTGCTCGCGGCGGCCAGCCTCGCCGGTGTCCCAGCACATCTGGCGCGCGCGCCGTTGGCCGAACTGGCGCACGCGCACCTGATCGCGGAGCACACCCCCGGCCGGTACGCGATGCACGACCTGCTCCGGGCGTATGCGGGGGAACGCGCGCGCGGCGAGGAGACCGAATCCGGGCGGCGGGCCGCGACTCGCCGGATGTTCGACCACTACCTGTACGGCGCCCACACGGCGGACGTCCGGCTGTACCCGCACCGCGACTCGATCCGCCTGCCGGACCGGTCCGACGAGGTCACCACGGTGGAGATCAGCGACCGCGAGTCGGCGTGGGCCTGGTTCAGCGCGGAGCACCCGGTCCTGCTCAGTCTCACCCGGCAGCCCGCCAGTGCCGGGCACGAGACCCACGTGTGGCAGTTGGGGTGGTCCCTGACCACATTCCTGGACCGCCGTGGCCACTGGCACGACCAGGCTCTCGTGCAACATGCCGCACTCCAGGCGGCTCGCCGGCTGCGGGACCGGGACGGCCAGGCCCGGGCCTACCGCAATCTCTCGGTGGCGGACCTGCGGTTGGGGCGGCACACCGAGGCTCGCCTACACCTGCGGCGCGCGCTGCGGCTCTACCGCGTGCTCGGCGACCTCGTCGGTCAGGCGCGCACCCTGCTCAATCTGGGTACGGTCGCCGAACGCGCCCGCCGGCCGCGGCTCGCCCTGCGCTACGCCGAGCAGGCCCTGGGCCTGTTCCGCGCCGCCGGCCACCGGGCCGGCCAGGGAAACGCGCTGAACAACGTGGGCTGGTACCACATCCAGTTGGGTGACCACGAACAGGCGCTGCGCTGCTGTCGGGAGGCGCTACCGCTGCAGCAGGAGGTCGGCAACCGCTACTGGGAGGCGCACACCTGGGACAGCCTCGGGTACGCCCACCACCAACTGGGCCAGTACCCGCAGGCCACCGAGTGCTACCGCCGGGCCCTGACGCTCTGGCGTGAGGGAGGCGAACGCTACTACGAGGCCACCACCCTGACCCACATAGCTGACACCAGCTTCGCCGAGGGCCAGTCGCGGGCCGCGTACGACATCTGGCGGCGGGCCCTGGAGATCCTCACCGAGCTGGGGCACCCGGACGGCGAGAAGCTCCGGGAGAAATTGCGCGACGGCGGCCCGACCCCGCCAGACCGATCTCCTGGCGACGCAGGCGGGCGACACCTGTCCCGTTGAACGCGAGTGGCGCGCGGATCGAGCGTCTGCACGGCAGACAGACCGCCACGGCCGACGGGCGAGCCCGTGGATGGGGTGTGGACGATCCGTGGACGCTCACGCCGAGACTGATGGTGCGCCGCAATCGGTGAGCGCGTGAAAAGCGAGAAGGGAATCCTTTGGCGAAGCTGCCCTCTGGCGGCTGCCACGGCTCTGGTCTCCAGGGCAATCCACCATTGCAAATGCCTCGCGATCGCCTGACGCCCAGCCAGGTGTGGAGGCCCGGCCCTACCCAAACGATGCCGGCGACCGTAGGGAGAGGAAGACGATGCGGTTATCACCACGAATATGCGGAGCAAGACGCAGGTTGGCGAATGTCACGCTATTGGTGATCCTGCTGTCGACAGCAGCACCGACCGGTGCGGCGGCGGGCGCGCCGGCTACGACGGAGAACCTTCAAGCCTGGCAGACGAAGATGGAGCAGGTGGCGGAGCCGTCGGCGACGGGGTGCTTCACTGCCCGCTATCCCAGGCTGGTCTGGCAGGAAACCGCCTGTGTGGCCGCGCCGGCCACCCCGATGGAACCCAGAATCCCCGGACCGACCCCGCTGTCGGTGGGCAGCTACGACCATCTCGTTGCGGAGAGCCCGACCGAGTCGATCTCCCGCGCGGAAGGGACGTTCGAGCAGGTGACCGGGGTGGCGAGCGTTCGCTCACCCATCGAGCTCGGCGGCCCGGACGTGATCAACGCCTACACGCTTCAACTCAACACCAACTACTTCACCACCCCGCTGTGCAATCCGGACAGCGACTCGTGCCAGGGATGGCAACAGTTCATATTCGCCAACGACGGTACCAGCGGCCTGCTGTTCATCGAGTACTGGCTGCTCAACTATGCCAGCGACGACACCACGCCATGCCCGGCCACCTGGAGCACGCACTCCACCCTCGGCGGAATCTCCTGCTACAAGGACACTCCGGCAAAATCTATACCAGTCAATACGCCGATCAAGGACATGAGCAAGTTCGCACTGACCGGTGACATCAGTAAGGCGGACGCCGAGGTCACCTTCACCCCCGATGCCGGGATCACCCTGCACGAGCAGAAGGGCCCGAAGATCCTCGACGTCGGGTCGGATTGGAAACAGGCCGAGTTCAACGTGTTCGGCTACGGCAACGGGACCCAGGCCACCTTCAACTCCGGCGCGTCAACTCGGGTCCGTACGAGGATCGACTACGGCGGGACCGTCGAGCCCAACTGCGTGACCGCCGGCTTCACCGCCGAGAGCAACAACCTCTTCCTGGGTGACCTCGCGACGAACCCGCCGGCCCCGCCCAAGGTCGGACCTCCGCCCGCCACCGCTGGCCCGGCTCTCATCTTCTACGAGAAGAGTGGATCGGGCATCCTGACCGCCGAATGCAGCAGGGCCGTGACTGTTGGCGACACCCATCAGGCCACGTTCGCCGGTCTGCTGTACGACTTCCAGGCGTCGGGCGACTTCGTCGAGGCGCAGGTCGGCCCCGCGTTCGAGGTCCAGAGCCGGAAGGTGTCCGGTGCGCCGAGCTGGCCCAACACCTCGGTCAACCGATCAGCCGCCGTCAGGATGGGCAACACCACGGTGGCGGTGTGCGAGGGAACGCGTCTGATCGTGGACGGGGCACCCGCCGCCCTGCCCCCGGGCGGGTCGGTGACCCTGCCCTCCGGGGTGCGGATCCAGCGCGCCGGAAACATTCATTACGTCAGAGACGCGTCCGGTAACGGGATGCGTGTCGAGTTGAGGGGCGCCTACATCGATCTGCACGTCGGTCTCGGCCGGTCGCCGACGACGGTGCGCGGCCTGTTGGGCAACCCCAACAACGACCCTACCCGGCTCGAAGCCAGGGACGGCGCCCAGTTCGTCGTGCCGAGCTCATTCAACACCCAGTTCTTCAACTTCCTGTACAACAGGTTCGGCCCCAGTTGGCGGGTCCCGGCCACCTCGTCGCTGCTCGCTCCCTGCAACACAGTCACCCCGGGCAACCCGACCGCGCCGTTCTTCGCCCGTGACCTGCCCTGGGAGCTGCGGCAGTCGGCGGAGTTGGGCTGCCGTCAGGCCGGGGTCGCGCAGGCATGGCTGGACACCTGCACCTTGGACGTCGCCGTGCTCGGCACGACGTCGGCCGCGGCCGTCTACGTCGGACGCAGGGCCCCGATCGTCGACGGTAACCGTACCCCGCCAGGTTGTTCACCGGCCGGCTGTCGAGAATCTCGCCACCCTTTGGCGCAGCCCGCTGAAAGCGATTAATGCCGGTAAGACACGCCGGGGATGCCCCAGTTGGCTGGGGCATCCCCCGCCACGGCTACGCCCGTGTCCGTGTCGATGGGGGCGCGGCAATCGCCGCCCCTCATCGTCACTCCGATTGCGGATCACCTGCCAGCGATTTCGGAGGTTCACCTGTGCTACCACGCGATGAGCACGACAACATCAGCCGTTCCGCGCGGGCCGGACGGCCACGGCGGTCTGCCAAATCGATCGGCCGAGGTGCCGCCGCCGCGCTGGTCGCGGTCATGGCACTGCCGGGCGCGGCCCAGGCCGACGTACCCAAGCCTGCGGAGCCAGCCCAGGTCCAACCCGCCTCCGGCGGCCAGACGCAGGACACCGATCCGGCGCCGAAGCCGCTGTTGCCGTCCCAGAAGGAGCCCGGCCCGAAGCCCCGACCGGACGGCCCGAGCACCAACATCGTCGGCGGATCCCCGGCCGCCGCGGGCGAGTTCCCCTACTTCGTATCGCTGCAAAGATCCACCGGGGGAGCCTTCTGCGGTGGCTCCCTCATGTCGACCACGAAGGTGCTCACCGCGGCACACTGCGTCGACGGCGGCGTGAACCCGGCCAGCCTCCAGGTCAGCATCGGCGGAACCACCCTGGTTCCCAGTAACGGCGTCGTCCGGAACATCGGCGCGGTCACGGTCCATCCGGACTGGGACCCGGACACTTTCCAGAACGACGTGGCGATCCTGACCCTGGCGACCCCCATCGTCCGGACCGACCCGGACGTGCAGTGGCTGCGGCTGGCGCGCGGCAACGAGCTCGGCCTGGTCGATCCGGGCGACACCTCGACGGTGATCGGCCACGGCCGCGTCTGCTCAGGCTGCGCGGCGTCGAACCAGCTCCTCAAGGTGGCGGTGCCCGTCCAGTCCGACGCGACGATGTCGACGGCGTACGGCGCGTCGTTCCACGGTCCGACAATGGTCGGCGCTGGTCCGCTCTCCGGGGGAGAGGACTCCTGCCAGGGCGACTCCGGCGGCCCACTGCTGATCACGTCGACCCCGCAGGACATCCAGATCGGCAACGTGAGCTGGGGCTTTGGCTGCGCCGAGCCCAACTACCCCGGCGTTTACGGCGAGCTCTACCAGGGCGCCATGGCGACCTTCGTCAACGGCCAGGTCTCCCGCCCGTCCCACGACCAGTTCACCGCCGCGGCCACGCTCGGCGGCAACTCCGGATCAGTCGTCGGTACCAATGAGAACGCCACGGTGGATCCGGCCGAACCAGCGGGCGAGACCACCGTCTGGTACAGCTGGACACCCACGGTCAGCGGCAACGCCAAGATCGCGGTCAACCAGCATGGTTTCGACTCGAAACTGCACGTCTACACCGGCTCGTCCTTGTCGGCACTGACGCAGGTGGCGTTCAACGACGACGCCAACGGCACGCTGCAGTCCGAGGTCGAGTTTCCCGCCGTGGCCGGCACCACGTACCGGGTGCGGGTGGACGGCTACGGATTCGACTATGGCAGGTACCGGCTCGGCTACGGCGTCAACCGGCCGGCCAACGACAACTTCGCCGGCTCCCAGTTGCTCACCAGCCCGTTCGGTACGGTCGCCGCGAGCACGGCCAACGCCACCGGAGAGGCCGGCGAGCCTAGCGAGGGGACGGGGTGGGCGGACGCGACACTGTGGTACACGTGGGTGGCGCCGGAGTCGGGCATCGCGCGTTTCACCACGTACGGATCCAAGTTCGACACCACTCTGGCCGCCTATACCGGTGACTTTCTGCCCGAGCTCATCGGGGCGGCACACAGCGACGACTTCAACGACACGTTACAGTCGTTGATCTCCTTCGCCGTGACGGCCACGTCGGTCTACCGGATCCAGGTGGGTGGCTACGACAGCCAACGGGGCGATCTCCGCCTTCAGTACAGCGTCAACCCGGAGGCCAACGACCTGTACTCCACCGGGCAGGTCATCAGCGGCGGCTCCGGAACGGTCGCCGGGTCGAACAACCGGGCCATCGCCGAGCCCGGTGAGCCGGCCTTCGAATCGACCCCCGAAACCAGCATCTGGTACCGCTGGACCGCGCCGAGCACAGGCACCGTCCAATTCCGTACATGTGGGTCAAACTTCGACACCACCCTGGCGGCAGCCACCGGCACGGCCATCACCGGGCTGACCGAGATCGCGTCGAACGACAACTCCACCTGCGGGTCTCAGTCGATCATCAGCTTTGCCGCGACGGCGGCGCAGACGTACTACATCTGGGTCGACGGGATCGACGCCGCCCGGGGCGACGTCGTGCTGTCCTGGAGCTGACGCCAGGAGGAAGCCACCGAACTGGCGCACGCCGGCGGTGTCGCGCGACCGTACGCGACACTGCCGGCGTGCCAGCTCAACCGGGGTTGGGGCCACCGGACACGCGCGGGCACCGACTAATCTGCAAAAGATGGTTTGTGCAAATGGTCTTTTGCGTTATGGCGAGGTCATGCCCGCTTCTCTCGTGGCGCCCGGCCCAGACCTGGACTCGGCCTTCGCCGCCCTCGGTGACCCCGTCCGTCGCGCCTTGGTGACTCGTCTCGCGCAGGGTGACGCCACGGTGGGAGAGCTCGCTGAGCCGTTCGACCTGACTCCACAGGCGATCTCCCACCACGTCGGTGTCCTGTGGCGGTGCAGCCTGGTCGAGCAGCGGCGCGAAGGCGCCAGACGCCCCTGCCGGCTGAGAGTCGATCAGCTGTCGCTGCTCGGCACCTGGATCGACGATCAGCGCCGCGCCTGGGACGACCGGCTCGACGCCCTTGAGCAGCACGTCAGCGGTGACGCACCACGTACCTGCGGCCCTCGTTGCCGGGCCGGACGCCCGCGGAGATCAGGAAGACCGCGGTCCGCAGGTGGTCGGTGACCAGGCGGTGCGCCGCCGGCTCGTCGTCCCGGCCCGTCGCCTCGCGGACCGCGCCCAGCGTCGGGCGCACGACATCGGTCTCCTGGAGGTTGCCGACGCCCTGCAGCAGCATCGCCAGCCGGTCCCGACCCAGGCCAGTGTCGATGTGCCGGCCGGGCAGGTCGCCGAGGATCTCCTCGTCGGTGCTCCCCCGCTGGTACTGCATGAACACGAGGTTCCACAGCTCGACGAAGCGCTCGCTGTCGACGGCCGGACCACCGTCGCGGCCGATCGCCGGGCCCCGGTCGTAGAAGATCTCCGAGGTCGGCCCGCTCGGACCGGGCACGCCCAGGCTCCAGAAGTTGTCCTCCGGACCGAGCCGCTGGATGCGCTGCGCGGGCACACCGAGGCCACGCCACAGGTCGACGCTCTCCTCGTCGCCATGGAGCACGGTCATCCAGAGCCGGTCCCGCTCCAGCCCGTAGCCACGCGTGAGCAGCTCCAGCGCCCACGCCATCGACTCGCGCTTGAAGTAGTCGGCGAACGCGAAGTTGCCGAGCATCTCGAACTCGGTCGCGTGCCGGTCGGTCAGCCCGATCCGGTCGATGTCGACCGTGCGGACGCAGCGCTGCGCCGTCATCAGCCGGGGTCGCGGCGGGCGGGAACCGCCCAGGAAATAGGGCTTGAACTGGACCATGCCCGCGTTGGTGAAGAGCAGGTCGCGCTCATCGGTCACGAGCGGACCGGGCGGCAGCTCGAGGTGGTCGAGGCTGCGGAAGAAAGTCGAGGAAGGTCGAACGTATCTGGTCGGATCGCATGATCTGTCGCCGTTTCGAGAGGACAGCTCGAACGCGCTCACGACCCCGGCTGTCGAAGTGGGGTCCTCACCGCGAAACGTCGCGAACGCGTGGGGTCGGTTGACGCACACACGCCGAGCCGGCACCGAGGATCAGGCGAGGACGCGGTCCTCGACGATCGGCTCGGCGCGACTAGCTCGCCGCACACCCACGCGCATGGATCAAGGATGACGCGCGCGGGCGGCCTAGACAACTCGATTAGTACTCCAACGTCACTTGATCGTCGGGCTGGCGTCGTGAGCAAGTCTGCGTTGGTAGTGGGATCGTCGGGCTCGGGCTTGGGATGTTCGTCGCCAGATCGACCAGTGCAGGGTGTGCGCTGGTGGTAGCGGCAGGGCAAGGACGAAGGCGTTGAGGAGCCGCCGGATCTCGGCGACGGTCAACGCGATGATCTTCGGGTCGGTGTCGGGCTGCTGCGCGGTGGTGGCGGCGAGGATGGTCAGGGCGGCCAGGGCGAGCATGGCCAGGGTGATGAACCGGTGCCAGCCGGTCCAGCCGCGGACCTGGTAGTGGTCCAGACCGGCCTGGCCTTTGCCGGTTTGGAACAGTTCCTCGATGCTCCAGCGGGAGCCGGCCACCCTTACGAGGGTGTGCAGCGGCACCGGGCGGGGTGACCAACACAGGTAGAAGGCCAGCTCGCCTGTGGTGCGGTTGCGGCGAATGAACAGCCACCGATACTCATCCGGCCGGGTGGCGGTGGTGATCCACGCCCACAGGTAGTCGCGGGGTCCTTTCGCCCCCGGCCCGCAATGCGCGTCCGCCGCCTGCCCGCTTGCACCTGCGGAGTCAGCCGGATCGCGCTGAGGCTCACGAATTCGGTGAAGCCAATCTGAATCCGGGCAGCGTTAGCTTTTTCGTACTCGAACACCAGACGCAGAAGGGTGCTGAAGATCGTTCGCCGCAGGTGGCATCCGCGTCGTGGTACGACCACCGGTCGTCCAAGGAGGAATCATGACCAACGGCCCAACTGTCCCAGCGCGAGTACGGGAGCGTGCGAAGGCGCTCAGGCTCGCCTCCATCGGTGCGGGCGCAGTGGCGCTCGCGCTCGGTCTCGGCGTCGCGCCGTCCGTGGCCTCGGCGGCACCGGCTGGTCAAGGATCGACTGAGGCTGGTGCCGCAGCGACTCCCTGCGGTTACGTTACGACGACCGACGGCTTCCACGCCTACTACAACCACTGCGACTCGCCGCCTCGGACCGATGTGGTCATCAACGTCGACACCATTTTCGCCCCCGACTATGAGCTGTGCGTGAAGCCGGGCCTGACCTACCTGGGACGGACCTACGACATCCGGTACGCGGTCTATGTCGGGAGAACCTGCAACGCCGGCTGACCCGGCACGCACCGGGCGATACCGGGGTTGCGGCGGCGGTGCGCCCAGACGGTCCTGTGGCCGGCCGGGCGCATCGATCCGATCGCTGGTCACCGTGCCGCAGAGCGGCCATCCGGTACGACTGTGAGGATGGACGAGAGGTCCCCTGGCGCGACGTGCGCCCTGCGACAATTTCCTGTATGGCCGGGTTCACGCTCAGGTTCGCCTCGCGGCGCAGCGCATCCTCGCCCGCCATCTCAGGCCGACCACCGAGGACGGGATCCCGACCCGTTGTACTGGGGGATCGCATCCTGGACATGACCGAGGCTACTCTCATCAGCATCGATATCACTGGGTGCAACCTCCACCAGGTGAACTTCAGCCGGACGAGGTTTCACGGCGTCGCTACGTTCGATGGAGCAACGTTCAGGCACGGTATCCAGTTTGATGGCGCGACCTTCGGTGGATGACTCCCCGGCCTGTGGATAGCTGACGACCCGAGGATGACTCTGCCGTTCGCCGGAACCTGGGGGCCTGTGCTTCGCTTCGAGTTCGACCTTGTTCCCCGGTCAGGGCGGGTAGTCAAGATCCAGTCTCAGGTGCCCATACCTCCGTGAGGAGACCAGCGAGCCATTTTCGATCTGACCATTCAGAGCGGGAATTCGCGCAGCGACGGCAGTTCCTCCAGGCTCGACCGGGCGCTCGCTGTGTATGGGTGCTCTTCGCCCAGGACCCGGATGTAGTCGGCCAGCACGGCCGTGAGAACGGTCCTTGCCCGGCGGCGCTGGCCGCGTACCGCGAGGGCTAGTCCCAGGTTGCGGCGTGCGTTCAACGACGCGGTGTGGTCGATGCCGAGCACCCGCGTCCGGTCCTGCGCCACTCGCTCGAACAGCCGCAGCGCGCGCCGATGGTGGCTGGCGGCGGATAGTGCGCGGGCGAGGAAGAGTCGCAGCCGGATCAGGCGCGGGTTGTCCCGTGGGAGGGTCGCCTGGGCCTGTTCAACGAGGCCGCGTAGTAGCGCGATGGCCTCGTCGTGGCGGCCTGCGGCCGAGTAGGCCGTCGCTCGGTACTGAGGCCACCACAGGGCCAGTGTTCCAACGGGCTCGGCGCGATGCAGGTCGGCGTTGATCTCGTGGAGCGTGATCGCCTCTGCCGCGCGGCCGATTCGGACATAGGTTCGGGCGAGTTCGCCGCGGGCGTTGATGGTCGACTCGTGCTCGGCCCCGTATGCGCGGGTGTTCTCGCGGAGGTTCTCCTCGAAGATCGGGACCGCTTCGTTGATTTGTCCCATCGAGCGCAGGGTGCTGGCGATGTTGATGCGTGCGGCCATGGTCGAGCGGGCATCGGGGCCGCAGGCGCGCAGGCTCTCCTGCAGGTTGTAGCGGTGGATCTCCAAGGCGCGCTCCAGTAGGCCGGCGCACTCACAGCAGTACCCAAGCAGGTTGCGGGCCGACACGGTGCCCGACTTGTCGGGGCCGTCTATGCGCATCCGTTCCGCGAGGGCCTCTTCGGCGAATGTCACGACCTCGAGTTCGCGGTCGGTGCCGATGCCCGCGTCGATCACGGCACGGCGGGCGAGCGAGACGGCCTCGTCGTCGATGCCGTCCGCGTTCTGATGCTCTTCGAGTACGGCGATCGCGGTGGTCAGCGAGCGGGCGGACTCGCCGAGGGCGCCGAGCCGCTCGACGCTCCACCGGCGCAGCCGCAGAAGGTCGGCGACGAGTCCCGTCGCCTCGGGGTCGGGCTTCAGGTCGCGGTGCACTGCGACCCAGACGTCGGCGACGTGGTCGACCAGATCGACATCGGCCGGCGGTGTGGCCGCCACGGCGGCGTCGAGCAATGTGGTCGCTTCCTGTGCCGCCGCCCGCAGTCGACCTTGGGTTCGTATGCGCGTCAGTGCGAAGCGTCGCGTGAGTCGATGCATGACCACGACGGTGCCGGTGACGTCGAACCCGATGACGGAGGCACCGGCCAGAGTCGCGACGGCGCTGTCGATTCCAGGCCGCTCGATGGGCAGGTGATACAGCAGGTCGCGTCGGACTCCGCTGGGTGACAGTAGGGCCATGAGGTCGACAACGCGCCGGGCCACGCCGGTCGGGTCGGCCGCCTCGGCGTCGGCGATCGAGCGAAGTGTGGCCTGCTCGACGCTGCTCGGGTACTCGTCTCCCGGCACCCGGGCAAGCATTGAGGCGAGTGGCGCGGAGCCGA
This sequence comes from Plantactinospora sp. DSM 117369, assembly GCF_053764795.1. Lineage (NCBI taxonomy): Bacteria > Bacillati > Actinomycetota > Actinomycetes > Micromonosporales > Micromonosporaceae > Plantactinospora > Plantactinospora sp. DSM 117369. The sequence continues at coordinate 2,506,394 of NZ_CM132446.1, forward strand.
GTCCGGCGAGGTAGTCGCCGAACGACTGGCGTCGGCGGCGGATCACCGCGCCGGCCTGTGACAGTGCGAGGGGAAGGTCGCCGAGTTCGTGCGCGACGAGCGTGGCCTGTTCGATGTCGTTGAGGCCGCTACGGGCGCACAGGAAGGCCGCGGCCTGCGCCGGGGTGAAGCCCTCGACGCGGACCTCGGCACCGAGCTGGGCGAAGTCCTGGTTGGTGGTGGTGATGACGGCCCGCGCCCTGCCGCGGCGGGGCAGCCAGGGCAGGACGGCATCGGGGTCGAGGGCGTTGTCGAGGACGATGAGCGACGGCGACGGCCGCTGCTCCAGCCAGCGCAGCGCGGCCCTCGCGGCGGCGTCGGTGTCGATCACCGCGTCGATGAGCCCGACCTCGCGGGCCAGGGCCGCCAGCGCCGTCACGATCGTGGCGGGTTCCTCGGCGACGATCCACAGCACCAGCCGCAGGCGCCGGGCCAGGCGTTCGCGGGTGTACGTCGCGGCCAGGTGGGTCTTGCCGACACCGCGACCGCCGATCAGCGCGACGACCGAGCCGCCGTCGAGGGCGCGCGCCAACTGGTCGAGCAGCGCCGCCCGGCGGGTGTGGGCCAGCGGCTCCCGCGGCACATCGCCGATTACGACCGGCGCCCGCCACCGCACGGACCTACGCGACACGCTCCCGGTGGAGGTACGGCGCAGCTGCAGGTACGAGATCCCAAGTCCGGCCACGGCCACGACCGCGCTCACCACGCCCACCGTCACTTCGGCGCTCACGCGTTCCACGTAACCACACCCGACGATCCGTGTGATTCCGCCGTCCGGAGGGACAAATATCGATGCCGACCGTAGACGTCGACCATGCGCTCGCTCTCATCGCGGCTGCCCATCGCAGTTTGGTGCTGCCTGGGCCTACTGAGATCTCCTTGGTGAGTTCCCCCGCTTCGATGGAGCGGTGGTTACCTGCTGCCGGCCGGCGCAGGGGTGGTGACTGGTGGCTCGGCTGGGTTGCTCTGGCGGGTATGCCGGGCGGTCCCGTACTCGTCAGGGCTGAGGTAGCCGAGTTCCTTCTGGATCCGACGGGTGTTTTACCAGCCGTCGATGTAGGCGAAGATCGTGTTCTCGGCCTCGTCGCGAGTGCGCCAGCTTGTGCGGTAGACGAGTTCGATCTTCAGGGTGGACCAGAAGTTCTCCATCAGCGCGTTGTCGAACGAGTCGCCGACGGAGCCCATCGAGTCGGCGCGGACGTGTGGGCGGCCGAGATCCTGCGCCCGCTCTCCCATACGGTGATCGACCACCAGGCCGGGGCCGCCCCGGGACGACGCCACCCTGATGCTGGCCGAGTGGTCGGAGGCTGCGGCGCGCCGCTCCGTGCCGTAGGACGCGGATCACGTTGTTTGAACAGACAGGTCTGTCTAACCTAAAGACCGCACCAGACAGACGGGCCTATCCAGGGAGCCGCTCGTGAGCGCCACCGCCATCGCCGCCGATCGGCGGACCATCCCCACCGGTCGCATGGGCCGCTTCCGCCTCGGAGGCACCAGCTCACTGGTCCTGCTCGCCTCGATCGTCGTCTCGCTGCTCGCCGCGTCCAGCGCGCCGACCCCGCTCTACGCGACGTACCAGGCCGAATGGGGCTTCTCGCCGATGACCACCACCGTCGTCTTCGGCGTGTACGCGGTCGCGGTGCTGCTCGCACTGCTCGTCTTCGGCCGCCTCTCCGACCACGTCGGCCGGCGGCCCGTGCTCCTCGTCGCCCTGCTCGTCCAGGCCGCCGCCCTCGTGGTGTTCGCGCTCGCGGGTGGCGTACCCGCGCTGCTCGCGGCCCGGGTCGTCCAGGGTCTGGCCACGGGCGCGGCGCTGGCCGCGCTCGGAGCCGGCATGCTCGACATCGACCGCGTCCGCGGCGCCACCGCCAACGCGGTCGCCCCCGGCATCGGCACCGGTGGTGGTGCTCTGCTCTCCGCCCTTGTCGTGCAGTTCCTCCCCGCCCCGACCCACCTGATCTATCTGGCGCTGCTCGGCGTGCTCGCGCTTCAGGCGGTCGGCGTAGCGCTGATGCCCGAGACGGTCTCCCGCGCGCCCGGCGCCCGGCACTCGCTGATCCCGGAGATCAGGCTGCCGCGCGACGTCCGCGGTCCGGTGGCGATCGCCGCGCCGGTGCTCTTCGCGGTCTGGGCGCTGGCCGGCTTCTACGCCTCCCTCGGTCCGGCCCTGGTCCGCGACCTGGCCCACTCCACGTCCGCGGTCTACGGTGGCCTCGGCCTGTTCGTGCTCGCCGCCGTCGCCGCACTGTCCGTGCTCGCGATCGACAAGCGCGCGGCGAAGACGGCGCTCGCGGTCGGCGTCATCGGCCTGATCGTCGGCGTGGCCGGCACGCTGGTCGCGATCTCCGCCGGCTCCACAGTGGGCTTCCTGGTCGCGACCGGGGTCGCCGGCATCGGCTTCGGCAGCGGCTTCCAGGGGGCGATCCGGATCGTGGTGCCGCTGGTCGCCGCCCACGAGCGGGCCGGCGTGCTGGCCCTTCTCTACGTGGTCTCCTACCTGGGCTTGGGCGTGCCGGCGGTGGTGGCCGGGTTCCTGGTGGTGCACGCGGGCGGCCTGATCGACACCGCGCGGGAGTACGGCATCGCGGTGATCGTGCTCGCCGCGCTGGCGGGTGCCGCCCTGGTGCGCCGCCAAGCGCCTCGGATCAAGGCGGCGAGCTGACCGGTGCGCGCACGTACGATGACGGCAAGCTGACAAAGGCGGTGAATGAGATGGCGGTAACCACCGCGCGGCCATCGGCCCGGGAGCGGCTGCTCGCCGCGGCCGACGAGCTGTTCTACCGCGAGGGTGTGCATGTGGTCGGCATCGACCGCGTGATCGAGCACGCCGGCGTCGCGAAGGCCACGCTCTACAACACCTTCGGCAGCAAGGACGAGCTGATCCGGGCCTACCTGCGGGGCCGGCACCGGACGATCGAGAAGCGGGTCACCGAGAGCCTGGTCGCGTACCGGACGCCGCGGGAAAAGATCCTCGGCGTGTACGAGGTCCAGGGCGCGCGCCTCGCCGAGCCGGACTACCGGGGCTGCCCGTTCGTGGCCGCGACCGCGGAGGCGTCCTCCGGCGGGGCGGCCACCGTCGCCGCCGACGATTACCGGGCCTGGGTGCGCGGGCTGTTCACGGACCTCGCCCGGCAGGCCGGCGCCGCCGACCCGGGCAGCCTTGGCCACCAGCTCCACATGATCTACGACGGCATCGGGATCACCGCCCGGATGGACCGCGACGCGGCCGCCGCGCTCGCCACCGGCCGCGCGCTGGCCGCCACGCTGCTGGACGCGACGCTCGGCCCCGCTGCCTAGCCCGGGTGATTCATGGTGATCATCAATTCGTGGGGTCTTCCGGCGTGTAGATAGACGGAAGTGCCTCTCTGGCAGGGGAAACTTGTGATTGCGACATCTACAAGGTTCTCTACCTGGGAGGCACTTCCGCGGTGAAGTTTACGGCGTGGTCGAAGGATCTGCGGGTCACCGCGGACGGAACGGGTGTGGTGTCGCACGTCGGTGCGGCGCTGCTGCGGATGCTGGCCGACCGGTCCGGGCTGACCGGGGCGTTGTCGGGCGGGCTGGCCCGCCGGGGGCGGTGGCCGGTCCACGATCGCGGCCGGGTGCTGGTGGATCTCGCGGTGATGATCGCCGACGGTGGCGAGGCGATCTGCGACATCGACGTGCTGCGCCACCAGCACGAGGTGTTCGGGTCGGTCGCGTCCGATACCACGGTGTGGCGGGCACTCGACGAGATCGGCACCGCTCAGCTGCGGCGGATTGCGGTGGCCAGGGCGAGGGTCCGGGCTCGGATGTGGCAGCTGTTCGGCGGGGCGCCGGCAGCCCGGGCGGCGGGCCGCGACATCGGCGCGGGCGTGGTCGTGCTGGACGTGGACTCCACGATCGTGCTCGCCCACTCGGACAAGGACGGCGCCGCGGCGACCTACAAACACACGTACGGCTTCCACCCCATTCTCGTGACCTGCGACAACACCGGCGAGATGCTCGCGGTGAAGCTGCGGCCGGGAAACGCCGGCGCGAACACCGCCACCGACCACGTCGAAGTCCTCGCCGACGCGATCGCACAGATCCCGGTGCCCCATCGGCGGCATCTGCTCGTGCGAGGTGACAGCGCCGCGGCTACCCACAAGGTCCTCGACTGGCTCACCAACCTGAACACCACGCGCCGGCGAGTGGAGTACTCGATCGGCTGGTCGATCGGTGAGCCGGAACGCGCCGCCATCACCGCACTACCCGCGACCGCCTGGACACCGGCGCTGGCCGCCGACGGCGGCATCCGCGAGGGCGCCCAGGTCGCGGAGTTGACCGGGCTGCTCACCCTGACCAGCTGGCCACAAGGTGCGCGGGTCATCGTCCGCCGTGAACGCCCGCACCCCGGCGCGCAGTTGTCGCTGTTCGAGGAACGTGACGGCTGGCGCTACACCGCGATCGTCACGAACACCCAGGCCGGCGCCCTGCAGTGGCTCGAAGCCCGACACCGCGCCCACGCCCGCGTCGAGGACCGGATCCGCTGCGCCAAAGACACCGGCCTGCGCCGGCTACCGTCCCGCGAGTTCGCCATCAACCAGGCCTGGTGTGTTGCCGCCGCGATCGCCGCGGACCTCATCTGCTGGCTGCAACTGCACGCCCTGGACGGTGACCTCGCCACCGCCGAGCCGAAACGGCTGCGCTACCGGCTGCTGCACACCGCCGCCCGCATCGTCCACGGACAGCGCCGCCGCCGGGTGCGCAACCCGGCCACCTGGCCTTGGGCAGAACAGATCACCGCCGCGTTCACCCGGATCACGGCGATCCCCGCACCCGGCTGACCCCGGGCCAACCCCCGACCCACCGGCCGGAGAACCCAGGAGACCACGCCCACCGCCGCGACAGACGGCCCACCACCACGCCCAGCCCACCAAACAATCGACACCACTCGATCAGACCGGCTGGGCCGGCAGCACCGCCGCTACACGCGAATCATCGAGGCTAGGCTACGGAAAGCAGCGCTGGCTGGCTCGACGACTTCCTTCGGAAATCCGTGACGCTGGCGTCGGCATTCGCGTCGTAAACCTGCCCAGCTAACGATCTCGTGCGCAATAGGACGGTCGGTGGCGTCGATCCGCGTAGGTAATGATCCTCGGGTGTCGGTCCGGTGGGCGGCTGTACAGCCGTTGAATGACTGGGGTCTGCTTTGGATGGCCGGGTGTGATCTACCACTATGGACGCTGGGTCGGTATCGGCCTATGCCTGTGGTGTGAGGTACGCCGATAGTGGGGGCCTGTCCGCTGCGGGACGGGCCAGGCGGGAGCAGGTACGGATGCGGGCCGCGCGGATGTTCGCCGTCGATGTGCCAGCGACGCAGGTCGCGGCCCGGTTGCGGGTGTCGACGAAGTCGGTCTACCAGTGGCGGCGCCGTTGGCGTGCGGGTGGGATGACCGCCCTGGCCTCGACCGGGCCGGGTGGAAACCTCTCCCGGCTCTCGCCCGACCAGGTTCTGCGGTTGCGGGCCGAGTTGGACCTCGGCCCGGCCGCGCACGGCTGGACCGAGGACCAACGGTGGACCCTGGCTCGGGTCATGAGGATGGAGCCGCCGTCGTTGAAGAGCGGGAGGGCCTTTTGGACGGTGAACAGGGTGCCGCGGGCGTTGAGCCCGAACCAGGTGTCGAACTGGGCCTCAGTGATCTCGCCGAGCAGGGCCGGCTCGCCCCCGCCGGCACTGGCCCACAGTACGTCGAGGCTGCCCTTCTCCCGCTTGACCGCCGCCACCGACTCAATCCCACCGGCAACCGACAACTGAACACCGCCCTGCACACCATCGCGCTGGTCCAAGCCCGCGATCCCGGCCCCGGCCGTGTCTACTACCAGCGCAAACTCGGTGAGGGAAAGACACCCGCCGAGGCGCGCCGCGCCCTGAAACGACGCGTCACCAACGTTCTCTACCGACACCTCATCAAAGATCAACTCAGACTAACCACCGGCACGGGTTGACACACAGAGGCGCTCTTGAGCCTCTCCCCGCCACGGTGACCGGCGGGCACATGCCAAAACAGAGCCACACCAACACCTGCGGCGGGCAGCCGATGAGAGAGCGACCCGCCGGTCACCTCGACCTAGCCTGGCCGGGCTGCGGTCGTACCACCAGTAGATAAGAAGCCGATGAGAGGGCGTCGCGCTCGCTGTCGTACCGATGTGGGTTCGCCGAGAAGTGGCCGTGGGCGCCGGCCTGGTCGCGCAAGTCCTGCATGGCGACCGTACTTCTCGGCGATGTGCGGGCCTGCTGGCAGACGCTGATTGTCAGCAGGCTACAGGTTGTTGATTCGGGCCAGCAACTCTGCCTCGGTCAGGTTTTCCAGGACCGCGTCCTGCTTGCGGCCCAGGACTGCCAGCAGCTTTTCCTTCTCCAGCTTCTTGGCTGCCGCTGCCTTCGCCGCCTGGTCCTCCGCGAGGCGGATGGCGATGACGTGCTTGACGACCTCCAACTTGGTCTCCAAGGTTGCCTTGGCCGGATTGGTCTCGGTGGCCACGAACGACTCGGTGTCGATGGCCTTCAGTTCGGCGTTGACCGCCTTGGCCACGTCATCGAGGCTGAAGCCGGACTTGGCGGTCAGCGGAAGCTCCCACAGCTGTTCCGTGGTCAGCAGTCCCTTGGCCGACGGGTAGCGGAATTTCTCCCGCGTGGCCTTTTCAAAAATGGTCACGATGGCCTCTCTCAGATTTACTGGGTAGGAAATCAGAACTGGATACTGATGAGGTGGCGCCGGCCGTCGGTCATGGTCACCTTGGCGACCACAGAGCTGCGGACCGTGGAACTGAAGCCGAGGCCGGACAGCTGATCCGGGGACGGCTCGCACTTGGTGCGATCGCCGAGAACCTCGAACACCTTGCGGTGCGGTTGCAGGTCGCCGCGGAGGAACTCGTTGTAGATTCCCCGGGTCGGCTGGTCGTTCACGCACCCTTTCAGGATGAAGAAGTAGTGGCGGTTGCCGACCTCGCCGTCGTCGAAGTAGTTCGGCGAGTACATGATGGTGGACACCGGCACGAACTGTTCGGTGGTGATTCCCCACAGGTCCTTGCCTGCGCTGCCCGGCTGCATGTCCTTACCCGGCCGGAAAGCGGTGATCACCTCGTCGGCGACCGTCATCCGGCCCACCTCGACGGTCTCCTTGTGGCCGACCGCCCGCTCGTGGCTGTAATGCTCGATTTTCCCGTTGCTCTCGGTCTCGATCACGAAGCCGACCTCGGTGCTTTCCCGCTTGTTGAACTGGTTCACCTCGATCCGGTACTCGCCGTCGGGGACGTTGTCGGTCCAGGTGACGTTCTCCACCGGCTCGCGCGAGAACGTCCCGCCCGCGTTCATGTCGACGTCCAGCTTGTTGCGTTTGTCCTTGTACCAGATGTGGTCGCCGTTGGGTTCGAACACGTGCAGGTCGAGGTCGTCGTGGTTGAACCAGGACAGGCTCACCCGCAGCTTGCCGGAGACGTTGCCGCCGGCCCGCTTGACCTTCTCCTTGATCGAGTCGGTGACGTTGCCGTTGTAGGACCATCCGAAATCGTTGTCCCAGGTGAACAGCCGCGGGGCGGCCGGGTGCCGGCCGGTGGTGAGACTGACGAAGTGCGGTTCGTGGCTGTTGGCGACCCACAGGTCGATGGTCGCGGCGCCAGGCAGGATGTCTTTCATGAAGGTGACCACGGGAATCTCCTCCGGCTTCGCGTCACGAAGGCGCGCACCTGCCGACCTCATGGTGGCCGCCTGCATGAGCAGCCCTTCGATGCCGTCCTTCATCCGCGACTGTGTGTCGTTGTCGACCCATAGCACGTTGGTGACCGACACGTCGGACAGCCGGGCGAACCGTCGCTGCAACGACTCCTCGATGCCCAACTCGTCGATGGTCTTCATGGCAGCCTTGACCATGGCCGGGGTGATCAACGCCGTGGGGCGCTGGTAATTCTGCGGTGCCACCTTCGTCTCGAACGACCGGACCGCCTGCTCCAGGTCGACGCCCGCGGAGAGATCCTGGACGAGGGTGCCGATCACCGTGTTGCGGAACCGGGCCGCCGGGTTCATGGCGTTGGCGAAAATGAAGGCCTGTCCGTCGGTCGCCTTCGTCCACCGGTTCTGCAGTGACCGGAACTCGGTCACCGCCCGACGATGCTCCGTGCCGCGGTAGAGGGCGTTGTCGTCGATGAGGTCGACGACGGTGTCCAGAGCGTGCTGGGTCAGCTCGGCCAGGCCACGCTGGAACACCTGCACCGCGGCGTCGAAGGTGCCCCGTGCCGCGCCGACCTCTTTGATGCGATGCCGCTTCTCCACCCGGCCGTGCAGGTGGTGCCACACCTCGACCTGGCCGTCGCGCAGCGTCCGGGTCGTCCTCGTCCCGTACTGCGCCTCGGTGGACCGGAAAATGGTGGACAACGGCAGCGTGCTGACGAATTCGTCCATTGCGGCGGCGACGACGGAGAAGACCGGGTCGGATGCAGACACCCCGGACCAGACGGAGCGAACCTGTCCGTTGTGGATCTCGACGACGTTACCGAAGTTCCTGATGAACCCGCGGCAGGTCGAGCAGTCGTACTCGGACCGCTCACGGAACCGGAGATTGGTGCCGGCGGGGAAGGAATCGAGAAAGGTGAGCCAGAGTGAGTCCCGGTCGAGACCGTCGCCGACGACGTACAACTCGCCCTTGGACATCGCGGACAGACGTATAGTCACATCCGTCACGAACCGCTGAAAATCGCCCACTGTGTCATCCTCCTTGATCACCGGAGATCCTATGGAGTGCCTGCAATCGGAGAAACGCATTTCCGGCTGTCCGCACGGTCACGGACGGGCGCCGGTGGCCGGCGGTCAGTCGACCGGATTCGCGCACGGCGGTTGGGTGCCGAGCCGGCGGTCGGCAGTCCCGCCAGTTGGCCGGTGACTCCGTTGAGCAGATCCCGGCTCACGCCGTGGTTGCCTTCCCGGGCACCGGCAGGCATGGGTGGTCGGGGCATGCTCCGCATGATGATTTTCCTCGTCACCAACAACTCCGCCGACTACTGCGAGGAGACCGGTGTCCTCGCGCTCGAACTACGTGCCGAGATCGAGAGGGTCGTCTGAGAGGGCGTGTGATTCACGTACTTCGTCGGTTATGTGGGTTTAGCCGTATCGCCAGGTTGGGGTGGTTTCGGTGGTGAGGCGTTTGGCGAGGTTGTCGATCATGGCCAGGGTGATCATGCTGGCGGAGTTGTCGGGTCGGGTTTCGTAGTCGTGTACGAGCCGGCGGTGGTGCATGAGCCATCCCAGGGTGCGTTCGACGAGCCAACGCCGTTTGACGACGCTGAATCCTCTGGCCTGTGGGTCCTTGGTGACGGTCTCGACGTCGATGCCGAGTTGGGCGCCGTGTTCGATCGAGGTGCCGTGGTCGACGAACGCCGATCGAACTTCCTCAAGCCGGGAGCCGGCCAGGGCGGGCGGCCGGCCGCAGTGATCACCTGATGAGCAGCGGTGTCGTGGCGTCGTTGGCGGCGAGGTCGTGGAAGTTCGACAGCGGGCCCGACAGGACGCGCGGCGCTGTTGCGTTGCGGGGTCAAGGGGCATGTCGAGCCCTCGTCGGGTTTGCGGTCAGGTGGCGTGGGTCAGCTCGGTAAACGCGGCAGCGACCCGCTTCGCTAACGGGACATCGGCGGTGAGTTCGTAGTGGCCGCGTCGTAGGTTCTGCATGAAGGCGTGTCCGGCGATGATCACTTGTGCGGTTCGGTCGGTCCTCAACCCGCGCATCGGTCGTAACCGGTGCTTGAGTTGGCTGTGATCTGCCTCGATCGGATTGTTGGCGTGCCGTTCGACGTGGTGCCAGGCTGAGGGAACGAGGTCGTCGAGCACCGCGGGGTAGGCCGGGGCGGCGTCGGTGACGACCTCGATGGGGGTCACCTTCAGCACCCGTAGCGCACGCTGGAAGAACCGCCGGGCCGCGGTGGCATCACGGCGCGCGGAGACCAGCACGTCGAGCACCTGCCCGTGCTGGTCAACTGCCCGGTAGACGTACCGCCACACCCCGTTGACTCTGATGTAGGTCTCGTCGACAAACCACCGATCACCAGGTGAGTGGCGGGAGAACCGGGCGGCGTCGGCCAGCAGCGGGGTGAACCGTTGCACCCACCGGAACACGGTCACGTGGTCGACCTCGACCCCACGCTCGATCAGCAGCTCTTCTACGTTCCGATAGGACAGGGCGTAACGGAGGTACCAGCGGACCGCGACGACGATCATCTCGGCCGGGATCCGAAACCCAGTAAAGGCCGACTTCGGCGGCGACCACGGACGACGAGAACTCGACAGCTTCACCGGTCAAGCCTGCCCAGATTCTACGACCACCGGCAACGCAACAGCGCCCAGACGAACAACGCTAGACATCTCATAGACAATGGGCGATGCATGTCGGGGGTGGCGTGGGGAGGCCCAGAAGATGCCGAGACCGGAACGACCGTTGGACGGCCTGGACGGCCCGGTGGCGCGACTGGCGGCTGAGCTGCGGCAGTTGCGGGAGAAGGCGGGCAAGCCGGGCTACCGGCAGATGGCCGCACGGGTGAACTACTCGGTGGCGACACTGTCTGCGGCGGCGTCGGGGCGCCGGCTGCCCACGTTGGAGGTGACTCTCGCGTACGTCGCCGCCTGCGATGGTGATCTTGGATATTGGGAGCGGCGCTGGCGGGAGGCGGAACGCCTTTGCGTGGCACCGGCCGGCGAGCCGGTCGAGGCGAACGGGCAGGGGCGATCGCCGTACCCGGGGCTGGCGACGTTCCAGCCGGAGGACGCGGAGCTGTTCTTCGGCCGTACCGCGCTGGTTGATCAATTGACTCGCCGCCTGCGGGAAAAGCGCTTCCTCGCGGTCTTCGGCCCCTCCGGGGCAGGCAAGTCATCGGTGGTACGAGCGGGCCTGGTCCCCGCCGCCGACGGGCCGGTGGTGGTGCTGACCCCGGGCGCGCATCCGATGACCGAACTGGCGGTGCACCTGGCTCGGCATGCCGGGGTGCCGGCCGGCGGGCTGCTGGACGAGTTGCACGAGGACCCGACAAGGGCACATTTGCTGGTACGGCAGGGGCTGCCCGCCGACGGTGACCTGCTCGTGGTGGTGGACCAGTTCGAAGAGGTCTTCGCCTCGTGCCCGGCTCCGGTGGAGCGGGCGGATTTCGTCGCCGCGTTGCTGGCGATGTGCCGGGAACCGGACGGACGGGCCCGGGTCGTGCTGGCCGTCCGCGCCGACCACTACGCCCGGTTCACCGAACACCCCGCACTGCTGGCCAAGTTGGCCGATGCGCAGGTTCTGATTGGCGGGATGAGCCCGGTCGAACTGCGCGAAGCCGTGACCAGACCGGCCGAGCTGCGCGGCGCCCGCGTCGAAGGCGCCCTGGTCGCCACGATCGTCGCCGAGGTCGCCGACTCACCCGGCGCGTTGCCCCTGGCCGCGCACGCGCTGCGCGAGGCGTGGCACCGCCGGCAGGGCGCGATCGTCACCCTCGCCGGTTACCAGGCGGCTGGCGGTGTGGCCGGTGCGGTGGCCAACACCGCGGAACAGACCTACGAGCGGATGTCCGGAAAGGAACAGGACGTCACCCGGCGCGTCCTGCTGCGGATGGTTGACGCCGGACAGGACGGGCTGATCAATCGACGGCGGCTGAGCCGGGCCGAACTGGACACCATGGAACTGGCCCCGGCCGTCATCGACGCGTTCACGGCCGCCCGGCTGTTCAGCACCGACCGCGACACCGTGGAGATCGCACACGAGGCGCTGATTCAGGCCTGGCCGCGGCTGCGTGGCTGGGTCGAGGAGAGCCGTGCCGGGCTGCGGCTGCACCGGCAGCTCACCGAGGCCGCCGCTGCCTGGGAGTCACTCGGTCGCGACGACGGCGCGTTATACCGGGGGCTGCGGCTGTCGGCGGCGCTGGAGGCGAACCTCATCGACCTGACCGGTGCGGAACGGGAGTTCCTCGAGTCCAGCCGGGACCGGGAAGCCCGCGAGACTCGCTCGCGGCAGCGGCGTACCCGGCTGGCTTTGATCAGTCTGGCCGCCGGGGTGACGGTGATGAGCGTGATCGCGGCGTTCGCGTTCCGGGAGGCCAACCGCGCCAACGACGAGCGCGAACGGGCACTGTCGCATCAGCTGGTGGCCAACGCGCGCGACCAGTTGCAGGTCGATCACGAGTTGGCCGTGTTGCTGGCCAGGGCGGCGTACGACACCAAACCGACCGCCGAGGCCGCCGCCGTGCTGCGCCAGGCCGTCCTCGACTCCCGGATGCGGGCGAAACTCGTCACCGGACAGCAGCAGGTCCTCGGCGTCGACTACAGCCCGGACGGCCGACAGGTGGCTGCCAGCGGCGCCGACGGCACGGTCCGCGTGTGGACGATGAACGGCCTCGACCAGTTCGCCGGGGAACCCCGGGTGCTGCGGGACCATCCGAGCTACGTCCGCATCCCGAAATTCAGCGCGGACGGCCGCTATCTCGTGGCCAGCGGAGTCAGCGGTCTAGTGACCGTGTGGGACCTGGCCACCGGCGTACCGCCGCTGGCATTGCGCGGTCATGGCGGTGAGGTGTCCGCTGTCGCGTTCAGCCCTGACTCACGCCTGGTCGCCGGGGCCGGAGACGACGGCACCGTCCGGATCTGGGACCGCCGCAGCGGGAACCCACAACCCGTCCGTGCCCTCCCGCTGGACGCCGGACCCGCGCGGGCGGTGGCTTTCAGCCCGGACGGCCGTCATCTCGCCGCAGGCAGCGGTGACGGACCGGTCAAGATCTGGAACCTGGCCTCCACGACAGCGCCACCCGAGGTGCTGAGCGGCCACGAAGGCACCGTATGGAACCTCGCCTACAGCCCTGACGGGCGTCTGCTGGCCAGTGCCAGTGCTGACCAGACCGTCCGGATCTGGTCCCGGACCGAAGACACGCCCCCGCTGGTATTGCGCGCCGGTGACGGCACCGTGGAGACCGTGGCCTTCAGCCCGGACGGCCGGAGGATCGCCAGTGGTCACAGTGGCAGTGACACCGTCCGGGTGTGGAATACGGCGGCCGGTGACGGGGAGGACCCGTTGCTGCTGCACGGTCATCTCGGACCGGTGTGGAGCGTGGCGTTCAGTCCCGACGGGCGGCGGCTGCTCAGCGGCAGTGGTGACGGCACGCTGCGGATCTGGGATCCGAGCTATCCCGGCAATCCTCAGGTGCTCGACGGTCACACCGGCGCCGCGTGGGCTGTGGCGGTCAGCGCCGACGGGAACACCATCGCCAGCGGCGGCGCCGACAAGACGGTCCGGGTCTGGCGGGGCGGGAGCCGGCTGGTGCTCACCGGCCATGCGGAGGAGGTTCTTGCCGTGTCGTTGTCAGCGGACGGCCGCCGGGTGGCGAGCGCTTCGCGGGATCGGACGGTACGGGTGTGGGAAACCGCCAGTGGCGATTCCGTTGCCGTTCTCCGAGGTCATACCAAGACTGTCTGGGGTGTGGCGCTCAGCCCCGACGGCCGGCGTGTGGCCAGCGGAGGCCATGATGAGGCCGTACGGATCTGGGACGTCGACCGGCCGGGCGATCCCCTCTTGGTGCTCGAAGGTCATGAAGCGTCCATCCGGGGCATCGCGTTCAGTCCCGACGGCCGCCAGGTTGCCAGCACAAGCCAGGACACGACCGTACGACTCTGGAACGCCGACGGCCACGGAACGCCACTCGTCCTGGGCGGAAGTCCGGGCCTGGTCTGGACGGCCACCTACTCCCCGGACGGGCGAACCCTGGCCACTGGCGGCGACGACGGCAACATCCGGATCTGGAACACCGACGGCCAGAGCCCACCCCGAATCCTCCGAGGCCACCGAGGCCCGGTATGGACCGTGGCGTTCCGTCCCGACGGCCGCCAGATCGTCAGCGCCGGCCACGACAGGAGCGAACGAATCTGGGACACCGCCAGCGGCGAGGAACTCGTCGCCTTCCGTGGCCACGGCACCTTCGTCGAACAGGCCCAGTTCGCCCCCGGCGACACCCTGATCACCGCCCACGGCGACGGCACCATCCGCTTGACCCGCTGCGAGGTCTGCGGCCCCACCGACCACATCCGTGCCGTCGCCGACTCCCGGGTTACCCGCCCCCTGAGCCCCGACGAACGCCGAACTTACCTGCACGAAATAGAACCCCGGTGAGCCGGCCAGCCCGCGTTGGTGCCGGGCCCAGTGTTTGCGGGGCGGCAGAGCCGCCTAGTTGGAGCAGAAGTTGGTGTCTGTGAGGTTAGGAGCCACCTGGTGTCGGCGTATGGCTCCAAGGCCGGGAGTCGGTACGCCAAATGTGCACAGGTTGACAAACGCGAGGACCTCCGGCCGGCTGCGGCGGTCAGCTCGGCGACTCACGTCCAAATCTCACGGTGAGTATTCGGTGATCGTGGCCAGGCGCCCGGATCGCTGCTAGATCGGGTGTCCGCTGCGCTGAGGTCGGTGAACACGGTGCCGAAATGTTGACCGGACTCGCTCCGGGCACGGTCCGGCGGCGGGGCCTGGGCGATGGCCCTATGCAATAGGGCAGTGCCCGGCGCGGACGTGTGACGGTCCGCGCCGGGCATCAGGGGCAGATCAGCAGGAACTGACGTGATCAACGTTCCGCCAGTTCAGGCCGGTCGACTGCTCGGAGTGCACGCAGTGCGGCCTTCCACCGGGGAGTGGTCAGGGCGGTCGCATGACGGCGCCCTCCGAACGCCGGTCAGCAGGGATCGACGGAGCCGACCCGGTACCAACCCATGTTGCTCGACTGCTGGGAGTACGCGCCCGGCACGTACCAGTGAGTGCCGTCGGTGTAGTTCACCCGCGCCCGGCGGCCCGGGGTCTGATTGTTGATCCACGACCCGTTGTAGGTGTACCACGGGATCCCGTACGTGATGGCGCAGTCCTCCGCGTTGACCTGGTAGCCGGTGAAGCCCGCCTCGCTGTAGGCGCAGAAGTTGTAGTACGGGCAGGGGGCGGCCCGCTGCTCCTGGCCCGGCACCGGGAGAATCAGCTCTGCGCCCGGCATCTTGATCTTGTTCGACGCCACTTGAGTGGCGCCCGACCCGAGTTTCTCCAGGAGCCTGTCGGCATCAGCCTGCAGGGCGGCTGCCTTGTCGGCGCTGAGGCCGGCTGCCCTGGACTGGGCGACGAACTTCGCGCCGCTCTCGTCTGCCTGTGCCGCACCGCCGGGTAGCAGCGTGGCGAACACCGCGACCACAGTCAGCAGGCCGAACCATCCCGTGACCCGGCGTTTGTTCTTCAGCATGTGATTCCTCTCCGTCGTTCGACTGATCGGCATGGATGTTGTGCCGGAGTCGGTCGTTGCCGACGTCTCGGCTTCCTGGTTGAAGCCTTTGTCTAGCGCCGCGCGGGTTGTCTGGCCCCTGTTGGGGACGGTCAGACAAACAACTCTGGACAACGCAGTGACAATTGACGACGGATGTCGCGGTGCGACAGGGGGTGGGGATTGAGGCCGGAGCGACCCTTGGACGACCGCGGCGGCCCGGTTGCGCAACTGGCGGCCGAGCTGCGGCAGTTGCGGGAAAAGGCGGGTAGGCCGGGTTACCGGCAGATGGCCGCGCCGGTGAACCATTCGGTGGCGACACTGTCCGCGGCCGCGTCGGGCCGGCGGCTACGACGCTGGAGGTGACACTGGCGTACGTCACCGCGTGCGGCGGTGATCTGGGAGAGTGGGAGCGGCGCTGGCGGGAGGTGGAGCGCCTTAGCGTAAGTCTTGTCCGTAACCGGGCGGGAGCCAGGGTGAGGTCCAGGGTGCTGCGGTGGTCAGGAGGCGAAGATCGCATCGTGGGGTTGTGGGCCGCGACGACTTTGCGTACCAGCGGCATGCCGACCGCGAACCGAGGCAACACGACCATCCGATAGCCGGCGTCGCTTTTGGTCCAGGGTTGCCGGAAGAGGGTCTGTTGCCTTGGACGAGGCATGTTCGATCGCCTGCATGATCGTTGTGGTCAGCTGAACCGGTGAGGTCGCCGTCTCGTTCCCGATCTTGGTCTCCGCCGTCGGTGTTTGCTGGGTTCCGGTTCCCGCCCGAGGTCATCATTCTCGCGGTTCGGTGGTACCTGCGCTTCAACCTCTCCTACCGCGACGTCGAAGAGCGGTTGGCAGAGCGGGGCGTTGAGGTGGACCACGTGACCGTGTACCGCTGGGTGCAGCGATTCACACCGCTGCTGGCCGACGCCGCCCGGTTCCACCGGCACGCGCCTGGTGACCGGTGGTGCGTCGACGAGACCTATGTAAAGGGTCAATGGCGTGTGGCGGTACGTCTACCGGGCGGTCGACCAGCCTGGCCAGGTTATCGATGTCCTCGTGTCGGACCGCCGGGATGCCACTGCGGCTCGACGGTTCTTCCAGCGGGCGCTGCGGATGCTGAAGGTGACGCCCGCCGAGGTGGTCACCGACGCCTCGCCGGTCTACCCGGCGGTCCTCGACGACCTCGTCCCGTCGGCCCGGCACCACGTCGAGCGGTACGCCAACAATCCGATCGAGGCCGATAGGCAGCTCAAGCACCGGTTACGACCGATGCGCGGGTTACGGACCGACCGGACCACGCAGGTGGTCATCGCCGGACACGCGTTTATGCAGAACGTGCGACGCGGACACTACGAACTCGGACACGAGGCGCCACCGGCGCTCCGCATCGCCGCAGCGTTCACCGAACTCGCCCGAGCGATCTGATTCCCAACCAGCAGACGAGGTTCGCCCTGTCTACCGACTCGAGAACCCAACAGCGCCACCCAGCAAGCCCGTAACCTCCTCATGGACCTGGGCGAGCATGCCAACCGGTTCCGGTTCCTGATCCGCGACCGCGACGCCAAGTACACCGCCGCCGTCGACGCGGTGTTCACCGCCGAGGGCATCACGGTGGTCAAGACCCCGCCCCGCGCCCCCACTGGCCAACTGCTTCATCGAACGCTGGGGCCGCAGCCTCCGCGAAGAATGCACCGACCGCATGTTGCTCTACAACGAGCGGCACACGGTGGCCGTGGTCGGCGCGCCGACCACTTCAACAACCACCCACAGCAAGGACAACAGCAGCGCCCACCCAACCACGACCCAGCCGTTGTAGTTGCGTCGACGGATCTCGATGAGACCTTGGCCGGCCGGGCCGTCCAGTTCGACCGGAGCCGGGCCGGTCTGATCCTCCAGATCTCTGGTCACCCCGTCGGTCAGTCCGTGCCGCTGGCTGCGACGCCGCGCTCGGAGGCCTCGTAACGCCGCGCCACCTGGTGGAAGGCCTCCTTCGGCTCCCACTGTGACGGGTCCTCGGAGGGTACCCGCACCACGCCGAAGCCGGCCATGTCCAGGTCGTAGCGCGGGTCCGCGTGGTGCGGGAAGTCCGGCATGGCAAAGGTGAAGACGAAGCAGCCGTGTACGCCATGTGCGGCGTAGAGGTCGATGAGTTCGGCCAGATACGCCGCCTGGGTGGGCTCGTCGCGTACGTGACCGCCCTTGACGTGGGGCGGTTGAGCGAACCAGTTCACGATCCGGAACGCGCCAGGCCCGCTGCGCTCGGCCCCGAGGTGGGCGCCGCACCCGAACTCGGTGATGACCACCGGCCGGTCCGCCTCTTCCAGCAGTGCGCGCAGCCGCTGCTCGTATGCGGCCGGGTCGGGGCCGAAACGGTAGAGGTTGACGCCGATGAGGTCGAAGCCGGACCAATCGACCTTCTCCCAGAAGCCTGCGGCGTAGCTGACCGGCCCGTGGAAGGAGGCGCGGGCGATGGGCAAGGCGGCGCCGAGCAGGGCGTTGAGCGTGCGGGTGATCCGGCGGTCGAAAAAGCGTCGCCACCGCACCAGCACCTGTAATCGGATGAAGACACGCGGTCCCGGGACCATCCCTGGGGAGGTGAGGGAAAACTCGCTGCCGAGCAGCAGCGTGACCCGACCCGGGCACTGGGCGCGCAGTTCCTCGGCCGCCTCGGCCGTCGCCGTGAGATGGGCCAGGATCTCGCGATGCGGGCGGTCGGCGAGATACGGCCGGATGTAGACATCGAGCCCGGATTCCAAGGCGCACCGCGCGGCTTCCATCTGCTCTCGGGTATCGGTGCCGATCAGCATCACGGTCGTGCAGTGCAGGTTCTCGCGGATAGCGTGCATGTCCCGGCGCAGGGCCTCGCCTGAGGTGTAGCCGGTGACGTATGAGATACCTCTGATGTCCAGGCTCACGCTCCCTAGTATCCGGGCCGGACGCGGTGCCGGCGACGTCCGAGGAGCGAAAGTAGACCTTGGATCACGTCCCTATACTTTCGGCGGTGCTGCCGGGCGCGCCGCGCGACATCTGCCGAGCCATCGAAGGACAACGCCGTGGCTGGCGACGCCTGCACTGATTCCAGCAGGTGAATGACCTTTCTCAGTATGAACGCCGCGGCTCGGCGCTGGCCTGCACACCCAGAACCTCAACCTGCAAATCCAGCAACTCGAAACCGACATCGGCGTGCTCATCCTGCAATGGGCCCCGCACCGCTACGCGTCGATGGTTCCGACCCGACGCGGACAACACCTGCTCGGCCGCCTCGCCGAGCCCATAGATCGGCGAGCTGCTGGGCCGCTACGTCGGGGCCAACGCCTGTCTAAGTGAGCGTTTTAGATGTGGGTTACTCGGGTGTGTTGAAGGTACGGCGGGGTTGGCGGGTGGCGGGTCCGATGCGGGTGAGGCGGTTGAGCATGCCGGTGATCGCGGCCCAGCGGATCATGTGTTCAGCGGTGGCGGGATCGGTCTCGTAGTCGCGGGCCAGGCGGCGGTGCAGCATCAACCAGCCCAGGGTCCTCTCCACCACCCACCTGCGCGGATGCACGGCGAAACCCTTCTGGTCGGCGGGCTTACGCACGATCTCCACCGTGGTGCTCAAGGCGTTCTTGGCCCAGTCGACGAACCGGCCGGCGAACCCCTGGTCGGCGAAGACGTGCCGGATCGGGGTGGTCGCGTACGCGGCGAGCAGCGCTGCTTTGCCGCCGTCGCGGTCCTGCCAGCAGGCGGCCAGGACCCAGACGGTGACCAGCAGGCCGAGGGTGTCGGTGACGATGAACCGCTTCCTGCCGTTGATCTTCTTGTTCGCGTCGTAGCCGCGACTGTCCGCGGGGACGGTGTCCGCGGCTTTCACACTCTGCGAGTCGATGATCCCCGCCGTCGGCTCCGCCTCGCGGTCGTGGGCGAGGCGGACCTGCTCGCGCAGCTCGGTGAGGATCCGTTCGGTCACACCCCGCTTGTTCAGGCGTTTGAAGTGCCCGTACACCGTCTGCCACGGTGGGAAGTCCGTCGGCAGGTACCGCCACGGGCAGCCGGTACGCAGCACGTACAGGATCGCGTCGATGACCGCCCGGCGGGGATGCTTCTCCGGCCGGCCCATCCACTTCTGGCCAGGCAACATCGCCTCGACGATCTCCCACTGGGCGTCAGTCAGGTCAGACGGGTACCGCCGCACTCGCTCCATACCCGACTACCGAGCCACTCACCCTCATCGATCGGACCCACTGTGCGACACGCCCGACCAACACACATCTAAACGCTCACTAAGGCGCGGCCGTCCAGACGTTCCGCCCAGTAGTAACGCGTCCGTAAACCGTACCGGATACAAGGGATCCTGGCCTGCGACTTCCTGCACGTCGACACGATCGGCCTGACCCGCGTCTACGTGCTGTTCCTGATCGAGATCGCCACCCGGCGGGTCCGCATCCTCGGCGCGACCACGAACCCGACCGGGGCGTGGGTGGCCCAGCAGGCCCGCAACCTCGTGATGGACCTCGGGGAGCGGGTGGGCCGGTTCAGGTTCCTGATCCGGGACCGCGACAGCAAGTACACCGCCGTGTTCGACCACGTGTTCACTACTGAAGGGATCGAAGTCCTGCGTAGCCCGCCCGGCGCGGCCAGGGCCAACGCCCACGCCGAACGGTGGGTACGCACGGTACGCCGGGAGTACCTGGACCGGATGCTTATCGACAACCCGCGGCACCTGCATGCCGTGTGGGACGAGTACGTCAGGCACTACAACGAACATCGGCCCCATCAAGGCCGGTCGCAACGCCCTCCGAACCGCGACGCATCCCCTCCACCGGTGGCCGACCTGACCACGATCCGGGTACGCCGACGGAAGATCATCCACGGCATGATCAGCGAATACTCGCAGGCAGCGTAGCCAGAACCGGGTTTTCGCACGGCACACGTCCACTGGTACTTCGTCCGCTGGGAGCAGGAGGGGGTCACGCAACGCGTCCTCGACCACCTTCGTGAACAGGTCCGCCTCCAGCAGGGCCGCAACCGGCAGCCCTCGTCCGGGATCATCGACTCGCAGAGCGTCAAGGCCGCCGACACCATGGGCCGGGACAGCCGCGGCTACGACGCCGGCAAGAACATCAACGGCCGCAAACGGTTCATCGTCACCGACACCCTCGGACTCATCCTGGTCGTCATGGTCTGCGCCGACAGCGTCCAGGACCGCGACGGCGCCAAGACCACCCTGCTCAGCCTCTACCTGACCACACCGGTCCGGTTCGTCCTCGCCGACGCCGGCTTCGCTGGCCGCCTCGTCGACTGGGCCACCCGGATCCTGACCACCACCACCCTGCACCTCGTCCGCAAACCCGCAGGCCAGAAAGGCTTCGTCCTGATCCCCAGAAGGTGGCCGGTCGAGCGGACCTTCGCCTGGCTCACCGCCCACCGCCGGCTGGCCCGCGACTACGAACGCGACCCCGCCACCTCGGAGGCGATGATCCGCTGGGCCGCGATCAACACCATGACCCGCCGCCTCACCCGAGGCGCACCCGCCACCCGCAAACAACGCCGCACCTACCACCAGCGAGTCTCATAGACCCTTCTCAAACACCCACTTCAGAGGGAGAAGGCAGCATCCGCCGCTCGTGTGGTAGGAGGTCCATTCGGCCGGTGAATCCCTGCCAACCCAGGCCACGTTCGCGGCGATGATGCCGCAGGCGACGTGGGCACCAGCGGCCGAGGACGCACCGAGGGTGGCCCGCAGAATGAACCTTTTTCAACCTGAACCGCGCGGCGCTCGCACACCGCGTCCGACCTCGCCCTCCGACGGACCGCAAGGGGAGGTTGAAAAAGGTTCAATGTCCCTCTACTCACCGCGTCGCGCTCCTACGGGTGCAGTGTGCCGATGTTCGGGACGGTAACGGAGCGATGCTCGGGTCGGAAATCTCCGCTGTGACGGGCCTGGGTGCTGAGCGGGCGACGGAGTCGAACCGCACCGCCAGCTGGCAGGCGCTCGGGCCGGCGGCGCGGCCGGCTGACGTCGTACGGCTTCGACAAACGCATGCAGCCGAATGTTACCGACCGACGGCATATCGTCGGCGTATCGGAAACCGCATACGTGCTGGCAACACCACACCGCCTTGACTGGAGGCGTGACCTACAGCGAACCAGCCCGAACAGCGGCCCGCCGCACCCGATCGCTGGCGTCCCCGTCCTCCCCGGCCGTCCCGACAGTGGGAATCACAATTTATGGATGCGAGCAGGACGAGGCAGTTTTGTTCCGAGAGATGGCGCCTCGCTTCGGCGTCGTGTCAACCATCACAGAGGCAGCGGTATCTGAAGCCAATATTGAACTGGCGTTCGGAAACCGATGTATCAGTGTCGGCCATAAAACGCAGATCACAAACTCCACTCTTCTTGCACTCGGGCGCGTCGGCGTGAGGTATATCTCCACCAGGAGCATTGGATACAATCACATCGATGTGGAGTACGCGGAGAGCGTCGGCATTTCCGTGGAAAATGTCGCCTATTCACCCGACAGCGTGGCTGACTACACACTGATGTTGATGCTGATGGCAGTGCGAAATGCAAAGTCCATCATCCGCCGTGCCGATGTTCACGATTACAGGTTGAATGACGTACGCGGGAGAGAACTACGCGATCTGACCATCGGGGTGATTGGAACCGGACGCATCGGCGCAGCGGTCATGGAAAGGCTGCGGGGCTTTGGCTGCCGCATATTGGCCTATGACAGTCACCCCAAGACCTCTGCCAACTACGTTCCTCTCAATGAGTTGTTGCAACTGAGCGACATCGTAACGCTCCATACACCACTCAACCCGGATACGCACCATCTCCTAAATCGTCAACGTATCGAGCAGATGAAGCGCGGCGCGTTCATTATCAATACCGGACGCGGTTCTCTTCTTGATACCGAGGCTCTTATTCCAGCACTGGAAAGCGGCGGGTTGGCCGGTGCTGCGCTGGATGTCCTCGAAGGGGAGGAAGGAATATTCTACGCCGACTGCAGAAACAGAGGCGTTGAGAGCGAATTGCTGTTGCGACTGCAAGAGCTGTCGAATGTGCTTATTAGTCCGCACACTGCCTACTACACAGACCACGCCCTGAGCGACACTGTTGAAAATTCAATCATCAACTGCCTGAAATTTGAAAGCGGGAACCAACATGGATAAGTTGAAGATCGCAATCATATTCGGGGGCTGTTCCGAAGAACATCCCATCTCCGTCAAGTCCGCGCAAGAGGTCGCACGAAGCCTCGATACCGACAGGTACGAACCGTTCTATATCGGGATTACGAAGAGCGGTGCCTGGAAGCTCTGTGACGGCCCTGACGCAAACTGGGAAAGCGGCCGTTGCCGTCCAGCTGTGCTGTCACCGGACAGAAGCGTACACGGATTGCTCGTTCTGGAGCAGGGACGATACGAAACGATCAGTCTGGACCTGGTGTTGCCCGTTCTGCACGGCAAACTCGGCGAGGATGGTGCGATGCAGGGTTTGTTGGAGCTCTCCGGCATCCCCTACGTAGGCTGCGATGTCCAAAGTTCTGTCCTGTGTATGGACAAATCCCTTGCCTACATCGTCGCCAGAAGCGCGGGAATTGCTACGCCGGAGTTCTGGACTGTCACGGCGAACGAGAATATTGATCCCGACCAGCTTACCTATCCCGTCTTTGTAAAGCCGGCCCGTTCGGGTTCATCTTTCGGAGTCAGTAAGGTATCTCGCAAGGAAGACTTGCCAAGTGCGGTGGAAACCGCAAGGCAGTACGACTCGAAGGTGTTGATTGAGGAGGCTGTCGTCGGCAGCGAGGTCGGATGTGCCGTATTGGGGAACGATCTGGATTTGATTGCAGGTGAGGTGGACCGAATTGCTCTGTCTCATGGCTTCTTCAGAATCCATCAGGAGACCGAGCCCGAAACCGGTTCCGAGAACTCGACAGCAATCGTTCCCGCTGACATTTCGGCGGAGTCACGCTCGCTCATTCAGGAGACGGCAAAGGCCGTGTACCGCGCCCTGGGATGCAGGGGGCTCTCGCGGGTGGACATGTTCCTCAAGGAAGATGGGAAGATAGTCCTCAACGAGGTCAATACTATGCCTGGCATGACCTCGTACAGCCGTTATCCGAGAATGATGTCGGCCGCAGGGTTGCCGCTCGCCGAAGTGATCGACCGGATGGTGTCGTTGGCCTTGACAGGGAAAAGCCAATGAAAGAAGATTTTGTCTTTGTAGACGAGTTTGTACCCGGAATACGTTGGGATGCCAAGTACGCCACGTGGGACAACTTCACCGGCAAACCGGTGGACGGATACCTGACAAATCGAATCGTCGGCACGAGGGCGTTGTGCGCAGCCCTGGAAAGAGCGAGAGAAAAGGCCGAATCCCTTGGCTTCGGCTTGCTTCTTTGGGATGGCTATCGCCCTCAACGGGCCGTAGATTGTTTCCTGCGCTGGGCAAAACAGCCGGAGGATGGCCGGACGAAGCTACGACACTATCCGAACATTGACAGGGCCGAGATGTTTGAGAAGGGATATGTGGCCACCAAGTCGGGCCACAGTCGGGGCAGTACAGTTGACCTTACGCTTTATTACCTGACCACCGGTGAACTTGCTCCAATGGGCGGTGACCATGACCTGATGGATTCAATTTCACATCATGGAGCGGAAGGAATCACGCAAGTCGAAGCGAGAAACCGTCAATGTCTTCGCTCCATCATGGAGGCCTGCGGTTTTAGCTCATACGATTGCGAGTGGTGGCATTACACACTGAACGACGAACCTTACCCAGATACCTATTTTGATTTTCCGATAGTCGAGCCGGCCAAGGAAATTGACAAAGCGTTGAAGGTGCTGATAGCGGATAATATTTTGGCAACATGACCTGTGTCGTGGGCTTCGGGGGCTACCTGGCCGTGCCGGCCTACCTCGCCGCCGCGGGCAGGGCCCCCGATCGTCGTCCACGAGGCGGCCGCCCGGCCCGGAGTGGGCCAACCGGCTGGCGGCCGGGACACGTGTTCACCGCCGCGCCGAGTCTCCGGCTGGCTCACGCCACCGCCATCGGGATCCCGCTGCGGCCGCCGCCGGCCGCGTACGTCCCGCTGCCACTGTGCGGCGGTGAACAGCGGCTCAACGCCGAGCCGGGCGTCGCGGCCGGCGGGGGCACTGCTCGGCGACAACGCCGACCTCGACCAGCCTGGATCGAGACCGCCCTGATCCCGGCACTCACCGATCCCGAGCGGATCGCGGCGATGTCGGCCCACGCGTCGGCGGCCGGCGCACCTGACGCGGACGTCGCCCTGGCCGGCACGCGCGCACCGTGGTCGCCGAGCGATGAAAGGTTCGCCTCATCAGGACCACCCGGACCACCCCGGCGACGCCGGCACCCACGGCAGACCTCGGCGACCTCGCTGCTGGTGGTCGCGCTGAACGCCTGCGTCCTGGTCCCGTCCTTCGCCAACGGAGTCTCGTCGGACGGTCCGACGAATTGGCAAGCGCTGACGCTCGCGCCGTATGACACGCTGATCCACAGGCCTTGACTATTCCTCTCGGGCCGTGCGGCAATTCCCCGGGTCGTCACCTGCCAGGGTGCGGTGGCGCGGTGGGTAGTTGCACCGTGACCCGGAGCCCGCCATCGGGGCGGGGAGCGAGGGCGAGGGTTCCGTCGTGTGCCTGGATGATGCTCTTGACGATTGCCAGGCCTAGACCGACACCTGCGTGGCCGTCGCGTATCCGTCCAGTGCCGCGCTGAAACGGCTCGACAATCGTGGAGACTAACTGCGGGGAGAGCTTCTCGCCGGTGTTCTCGACAGTGAGCACCACTGTCTTGGGGTGAGCGCTGGTCGTGACCCACACGGTGCCATGTTTCGTCACGTTGTGGACGATCGCGTTGTGCACGAGGTTCGTAGTCATCTGCAGCAGGAGCGTGTGGGAGCCGATGGTGGGGGTGATGTCGCCGGAGGTCTCGATAGTGAGGCCGCGTTCTTCTGCGAGCGGGAGAAGCGTTTCAGTGGCTTCTTCCGATATGAGGGACAGGTCGACCTGTTCTCGGGTGAAGGACCGCTGGTCGGCGCGGCTGAGCAGGAGCAATGCCTCGGTGAGATCGATCGCTCGGGTGTTGACGAAGTGGAGGCGGTCGACAAGTTCTCCGGTGTCACGGTTCAGATCGTTGCGGGCCACGTCGAGAAGTGTCTGCATGATCGCCAGCGGGGTGCGCAGCTCGTGAGAGGCGTTGGCTGCGAATCTCTGCTGTTCCGCGTTATGTGCCTCGAGCCGTGCGAGCATGGTGTCGAAGGCGTCGGCAAGTTCACGGAACTCGTCTTTGCGGCCTTCCAAATGGATGCGGTGGGATAGTGATCCGTTCGCGGCCAGACGTGTGGCATTTGTGATGCGAGTCAGGGGCGCGAGCATGCTTCCGGCGAGGATCCATCCTCCCAGGAGGCCGAACATCAGCAGGATCGCCAGCACCGCGCCTGCCTTCGGGGCGAAAGCCTCCACCAGGTCGGAGCGGTCGGGTCCGGGCATCGGGGCGTGTGGCTCACCTCGGGTACGGGGACCGGGGATGTAGACCACCTCGGGCACGTAGCGCAGCAGGAACACCCACACCGCGGCGAGCAGCAAGCCACCTGCAAGCATCAGGAACCCCGCGTAGCTGAGGGTGAGTTTGAGGCGAACGCTCAAGCCAGGCGCCCTATCCACGGTCCCCTCCCGCACGCCCGGTGCCGGGCGCTGTGTCGATGCGGTAGCCGACGCCGGCCACGGTGGCGATGATCCAGGGTTCGCCGAGCCGTTTGCGCAATGCCGAGACTGTGATGCGCACGGCGTTGGTGAAGGGGTCGGCGTTCTCATCCCACGCTCGCTCCAAGAGTTCTTCGGCGCTGACGACACCGCCTTCGGCAGCAACGAGGACCTCGAGCACGGCGAACTGCTTCCTGGTCAGCGCGACGTACCGGCCGTCGCGGTAGACCTCGCGGCGGAACGGATCCAGCCGCAGACCTGCGATCTCCCGCACAGGCGGCCTGTTGTACGCGCGCCTGCGGTCGAGCGCTCTGAGCCTGAGCACGAGTTCTCGGAGTTCGAACGGCTTCGTGAGGTAGTCGTCGGCGCCGAGTTCGAACCCGGAGGCTTTGTCGTCGAGTCGGTCGGCAGCAGTGAGCATCAGGATCGGCATGCCGCTGCCGGAAGCGACGATGCGTTCGGCGATCTCGTCACCGGAGGGCCCGGGAATGTCGCGGTCGAGGACGGCGATATCGTAGGCGTTGGTGCTCAACAGCTCGAGAGCGGTGTCACCGTCACTGGCGATGTCGGCGGCGATCGCTTCCAGGCGCAGCCCATCGCGGATGGCCTCTGCCAGATAGGGCTCGTCCTCGACGACCAACACACGCATGCACTCGATACTACGAGCCGTTGCATATCGTCGGCATATTGGAAACCACATACGTGCTGACAACATTACGCTGCCTTGACTGCACGCATGACCTACAGCGAACCAGCACGAGCAGCAGCCCACCGCCCCCGATCGCTGGCGTCGTCGTCCCACTCGGCCGCAGCCGGCCACCTCGGTGCACTCGGCGAGGCAGATGGCGCCGTCCCTGAGTGCGTGACGGTCTTCGATGACGAAATTCCGGCGGTGGCCAACCTCGACCCCGATCTGCTCGGTGCCCTGCGCCGAGCTGCGACCGACGCCGCCGACGACGAGGTCACCTTCTACGTCAACGGTGGCTGGCGCTCACCGGAGTACCAGGAACAACTACTCCATAAAGCGGTCTCGAAGTACGGCTCAGAAAAGGAAGCCGCCCGATGGGTCGCCACCCCCGACACGTCTCCACACGTGTCGGGGCAGGCGATCGACATCGGGCACTCCGACGCCACGGCGTGGCTGTCCAAGCACGGCGCCAAGTACGGGCTCTGCCAGATCTACAGTAACGAACCCTGGCACTACGAACTGCGCCCCGAAGCCATCGATCAGGGCTGCCCGCCCATGTACGCCGACCCTACCCACGATCCAAGGATGCAGCAGTGACCAGCGCGCTCGGCATATCCCAGCCCAGCCTGGTCGGCCTCCTACCGCCCACCCCGCAGATGATCCCCGAGGCGATCGGCAAAGACCATCGCGATCGTACGGGCGTGGTGACGCGGCGCCGCCAGCGGCCCGGGTGAGAGTTCCGTCGTGTGCTTGGGCGGCGCTTTTGACGATGCCAGGCCGTAACCGACACCTGCGTGGTCGGCGCGTATGCCTTCGGCGCCGCGAAGAAACTGCGCCACAAGGGTGGAAGCCAACCGTGAATGGTTTATCATGAGTCAATTTTCCGGCAAAAGTTGATCTCGGTTGTCGTTGGAGGTGGGTAGGTCCCGTAGGAAGCGGGACGATTTTCCTGCTTGGTCGACGTATCCGCGACGCTGGTAGAACTTGTGCGCGTCTGGCCGTCGATCTCCACTGGTGACCTCCATCCGGAGACATCCATGGCTGGCGGCGAAGGATTCAGCGGCCGCGACAAGTCGGGAGCCGACACCTTGTCCGCGTGCGCGGTCCGATACGACCAGGGCTACGATTCGGCCCCAGGCGCCGTCGCGCTCGAAAAACGGACAGATATGGACGGCGATGACGCCATGGAGATCGCCTTGGGCGTCGGCCACGTAGGCCGCGCTGGCCGAGTCGTCGACCCAGGTCTGGATCCGGGCCGCCGTCGTTGCCTGACCATCCTGGGGATAGCCCAACTGGTCGAGCAACTCGTTGATGGCTTCGGCGTCAGCGCTGCGCGCTGGTCGTATCCGCATGCCTTAACCCTATGAACCGGAGCATATCGTCGGCGTACCGAAAACGACCTACGCGCTGCCAGCACCACGCTGCAACTGCTGCTCGGGGGCCCAACGGCCCGCATCCTGCCGGCCATCACCGGGGCAGGTCGGTGAGCGGCCCACACCGGCTGCCCAGCTGGGAAGACCTGGCCGCCGTCATCCCCGATGTGGTCGTCACGATGCGCCGCTACCTCGACCAGATCAGCTACATCCTGCGCCCGGGCAGCGTCAGTGGCGCGGACCAGGCCCTACGGTCCCTGGCCGCGTTCCTTACCGAACAAGCGCCCGACGGAACGGCGTCGCCGACATTCATCGCCGCCACCTGGAAGACTTCCGCCGCCGGCTGGCGGACCGACCAGGCCGCGACACGACACGCGTGTCCCCTGGAACCCTCGCTCACCGGCTCGGCACCCTGCGGATGTTCTTCGTCCGTCTCCAGGAGTGGGACTGGCCCGACGCGCCCGCCCGGGTGCCGATCATTCCCGCCGACCTGCCCCGCCAGGACCACCCCCCTACCGAAAGCCCTCGACGACGCCACTGCGGCCAAGCTGCTGCGTTCAGCCCAAACACAACCGCGCATGTTGGTCCGCGTCGTCGTGGAGGTGTTGCTGCGCACCGGACTGCGCGTCGGGGAGTTCACCGCCCTACAAGCCGACGCGGTCGTCCTCATCGGCGCCGCGCACTGGCTCCACGTCCCCGTCGGCAAACTCCACGAGGACCGCTACTTACCCCTACACCCCCCCACCTCGTCAGCCTCATCGCCGACTACCGTGCTGCCATTCCCAGCTCGCAGCCTGCGCGACAGGTTTGGCGCGGCACACGCCGGCGAAGTCCGCAGCGTCGTCGTTGTCGAAGGGGCCTACGTCCCAGAAGCCCAAAGCCGCTACCCCCAACTGATGCTCTCGCGATCTTCGGCCAGTTCGGCGCTGCCCGCAACCCGCACGCTTCTCGGCGCGAGCGTGCGTCCGACAAGTCAAACGATGGTGTACGGGGAGTGAGGGGGCCGCTGTTCGGCGTGCTCGCTCGGCGGCAGATCCGGGCAGGTCACCATCGAGGAACATCGGCGGGCGAGATACCGATCTGCGCCGTCGTCGATCATCAGTAGGATCACGCGGGTGAGCGAGAACCTACACCCGGTCCGCCGGGTCAGCGTGGGCGACCTTAGCGCCGACATCGACGAAGAGCTTGCGCCAATCATCGAGATCACTTGGCGTCTGGGGTTGAAAACGTGGACCTGTTGCCAGAATGCCGGCGAGAGCAACGCCGACTGGCCGGAACAATTACCGCACATGGCCCCGGTCATCGCTGCGCAAGTGGGATGGGCCTACATCGATTTCCCAATCGACGACGGTCTGGCGTTCCTGACCGCGCTCGCCCAAGCTGGCCCTCGCGACGCCTTCTACCTGCGGATGACGCACTGGGCAGCACCGGACTCGTGGGACGTGTCCGCCCGGCCAATGGACAGAGCAACGTTCGACCAGCAGCGCGAGTCGCAGTTCGAGCTACGGCTGCTGTTGGTCCGCTTTCCTAGCTACGACCGCGCCGAGATTCTGCGTCGGCTGACCGAATACGAGGCGGGCCGACTCACGCCGCCAGGGCCGATCGACCGATCAAGCATGTCCCCCAGGCACCTGGTATGACGGCACGTTCTCAGACACCCGGCCCCTGACTGGTGGGCATCGACTTTGGGACTTGTCCAGGCGTATCGGCTGTTCGATGAGGCGGAGCACGCGGCGGAGGTCTTCTCATTGAACCTTTTTCAACCTGGACCGCCCGACGCTCACGCACCGCGTCCGACCTTGCGGTCCGCCGGACCGCAAGGGGAGGTTGAAAAAGGTTCATTGGTTCGGGCGAGCGAACTGGAGCCGCCGACGTACCTGACGAGGTTCTTCGATACCCGCGAGGAGAGACAGAGCGGCGTTTGTTGCCGGTGCGTGACCGGCGGCGAATCAACCAGAGGGTTGTCCGTGGCACCGCCCGCACGAATGGCGGCATGAGCGGATGCGATGGTCGACGGTCCCGGCAACGGGAAGGCGGGTCAGCATCGCGGCTCGGCGGATGTTGGCCCCTTCATCGAACTCAATCTTCGGTGAGCTGGAAGTCGCTTTGAAACACGCCATATTCAGCGGGTGTCACCCAGCAGTTGAACCGCCGGCCGGTTAAGGCTGATACAGCAATCTTGAGCTGGAACGCCAGCATGGCGGCGTCGGTACGATGAGTCGTCGAGGTATCACCGACTCTCTGGACGTCCGCGATTCCTCCGCGCACGCCTACGACCACGTACTCGCGCCGTTGACCGTTTCCTGACGCCGGGCCGTATGGCTGCTCATGTGCGTGCTGCTTGTCTCTTGGTCGGCCGCAAATGCCACATCCGGCAGGATCGGTAGAGGCAGTCACGGCACGTACCGTATCTATGCTGGACCGCCGTGACAAGTCCAAGCAACCGATGAGGTGATCGTTGAGTGGTGTCGTGACCCACTTGATTTCCGGACGGTTGGGTCATCCCGGCGAGGATCGTTAGCTGCGTCATCCCAGCACCAGGGTGGCCTCGACGCGTTCGCGATTTTCGACATCGCCCTCAGCCGCTGCCCAGGTGAACGGCAGCAAGGGCTTCCCGGCCGACTCGAACGCCGCCTCGGCACGCCAGCCGAGCCGACGGTAGAACGCCGGAGCGCCCGTCCTCGCGATGCGTGACGAGCCACGTGGCCGGCTCGCCGGTCGAGGTCTCGCCACCGATGCGTGTCGGCGACCATCAACTCCGCCACCACAACCGGCGCCCGGAGGGGGATTGGCCGGAGTCGGCGCCGGTGGCGGTGACCCCCAACTCCAAGCCGATGCCGGCGACCGGTACGCCGCCTCGCGGTTGGCCGATCTGCTCGCCGAGCAGGGGCCCGAACCGACGCGGGCGACCAGGACGCCCACAAGCGGTTGGCCGGCCTGCTCGCCGAGCAGGGGCGCGTTGACGAGGCGATCGCGAGCTGGCGGGCCCGAACCGACGCCGGCGACGGGTACGCCGCCCGGCGGTTGGCCGACCTGCTCGCCAAGCAGGGCCGCGTCGACGAGCTGCGTGCCCGGGCCGACGCGCGCGACTGGTACGCCCGCGAGCGGTTGGCCAGCCTGCTCGCCAAGCAGGAAAGTCAGCCGCCGTTGAACGTCTCGGGAACGACGGTGGACTAACCGCCACCCGCCGACCTGACCGGACCCAGGTGACAACCCCCGACCGTCGTGCCACCGAGCGTGCGAGCTCCCGCCCGCCTCACCACGATCATCCACGTGATATCCGATTCCTGGCCGGCGATGAGCCTGGCCATGATCGCCACTTGCAAGATCATGGAATATTGCAGGCAGGCAATACCGCACACCGTCCGGTACGCGCCTGGACCGCAAACCCGAAGACGTCGACCTCCCGCCCACCCGTTACCTCATGAATCCCGAACGGCCCGCTGCGGTTCACGGGATGCCCGCCCGTGACCTGACCCCTGAAGGTCTCCAAAAAGATCGGCAGAGTGGGCTTCGGTGCGCCGTTCGGGTGGTGGTCCGGCTTGCCGAGGAACATGCCTGCACACCTCTGGACCGGTCCAGGTCTCGTGCAAGACCGGCGGGCCTTGGCGGCCGGACCACCTCGTGACCTTGGGCACGATGTTGATCGTGGTTGCAGCCCGCCCGCACGGCGAACACCTCGCATACCGGGAGCCGACGAGCTCTGACTGCGAAGACCGGGACCGTGCGGGTCGCTGGGATCGCGAACGGCGAGCTCTTATCCGCTGCCCTGACGGAGGAGCATGACGACGTTCTGTTGATTGAGGACGGGCGGCTGAGCGCTGCTGCGGCCGACCTCCTGATGGAGAATCTCGCGCCGTCGATGACGGCCTCGGATGTCGTCGGCTGGCCCGACGCCCACACTGAACCTTTTTCAACCTGGACCGCGCGACGCTCACGCACCGCGTCCGACCTTGCGGTCCGCCGGACCGCAAGGGGAGGTTGAAAAAGGTTCACTGTCACGGCAATCGCGGACAAGGGGCCTTTCACGCAGCGTACGATCGGTGCGGTTTTCGCGGACGTGACGCCGTTCCTGCGCAAGGGAGACAAGTAGCCGCTGAGCGGGCGAGTGATTCGACGATCTCCTCGGCGGTCTTGGTCCAGATGAACGGGCGTGGGTTGCTGTCCCAGTCCGCGATCCACGCCCGGGTGTCGGCCTCGGGAGACCGGACACTCTTGTGGGTACCGCGACGGATCCTCCGCTCGGTGAGGTAACCGAACCAGCGTTCGACCGGGTTGATCCAGGACGATCCGGTCGGGGTGAAGTGCATGTGGAAGCGGGGGTGCCGGGTCGGCCAGACACGGACGGCGGGGGTCTTGTGGGTGACGTAGTCGTCGCAGATCAGGTGGATGTCGAGGTCGGCGGGCACGGTCTTGTCGATCGCGGTCAGGAACGTGCGGAACTCGGTGGTGCGGTGCTGGCGGTGTAGTTCGCTGATGTCGCTGCCGTCGGCGAGGTTGAACGCGACGAACAGGCTCGGCCGCCGCATCGGGCCGGCCACTCGGCTGTCCGCTCAGCGGCCGCCGCGAGCTGGCGCTGCAGGACTGCGAGTTGGTGGCGTAACGCGAGGATCTCTGTGTCCTTATCTCGGTCGCCGCTGGGCAGCAGCCGCAGGAGCGCAAGCGCGTTGATGATGCCCAGGTATGCCGGTCGCAGCAGCATGAGGCGGCGTCATCGCGCAGTGACCAACCGCGCTGAGTGAGGAGGATACGCAGGGCACGTGGGCCAAGATCGAGCCGGGGCTTGAGGGCACCGGCGAAGGTCGATGATCTGGGTGCGGTGCGGGTACGGCGCAGGTGGGTGGTCCAGGGTTGATCAACGAGTACGAGCAAGCCGCGTAGCCAAAACCGAATTCTCGAACGGTACAGGCTGGTCCGTTGGGCCTTCTCCCGGCGGACGCGCCAGTGTCGACAGTACCGTAGCGATCGACCGTGATCGCTGGACTGGTTCTGTTGGCGCTGGCGTAATCCGCTATCGGCGGTCGGCATCGGGCAGACCAGCGGCCGGAGCTACGGACGGGGCGTACCGGGGTTGGCACGAAACCGTGATTACCGAAATGCCGTCGCTTGTTTACGGTTGTGACCGTGCCTAGCGGATCCGCGTCGGCGCGGGTGTCCCACGTTCAGATCCATTTCGGGAGTTGTGGTGTTCAGTCGTCCAGCTCTGCGGTTTCTGCTGCGCGCGGGGACCGTCGTCGGACTCAGTCTGCTCGTGACAGGTCCGGCCGCCCAGATGGCCTCCGCGGCGCCGGAGGGGGTGCCGTCGACAGAGCCTCGCCGGCCGGCGACGGCGTTGACGATTACGACGACCAAGCCGCACTTCTCGCCCGGTGAGCCGGTTCGGCTCGCACTGTCGGTGACAAATCAGGCCGCACGGTCGTGCCGGCTGGCGTCGATACCCGACGGTACGGTGTCGATGGCGCTCGCCCGGGATGGGGAGCCGGTACGGGCGGCGGACTTCGCGCTCGTCACCTTCGGCGACGGCTATGCCTCCGTACTGGGCGCCAATTCGCGCGAGTTGGCGGCGGAGGCGGCCCTCTCCTTTGAGTTGACGACCGAGAGCACTCCTGCCGGCCCTGTCTTCAAGACGATCGTGCCGACGGCTGGCAGCGGTGCCGTGGCGGCGCTCTGGCCGGTACGCGAACCGGGGCGGTACGTGCTGCAGGCGACGTACCAAATGCCCGGCGTCGTTGGGGAGTGCGCCGGGCCGAGCGATCCCGCGGCGGTGGCCTTCACGGTCGGCTCGACGGACAGCGGCGGCTGGTGGCGGCGGGCCCTGCCGGTCGCCGCCAGCATGCTGCTGCTCCTGGTGGTGGTCGCCGTAGTCCTGGCACTGCTGCGGCGACGCGGGCGGGCCGGGACTGGGACCGCGATCGTGATCATGCTGGCAGCCGTCGCGGCGTTGGTCGACGTGGGGCGGGCGCTCCCGGCGCACGCCTCGATCGAAATCGATGACCTTGGCGACCCCACGAACTTCGGGTTCGAGGAGGCCGTCCAAGGGTGCCTCAACGATATTCGGGTGAGCATGGGAGATCAGATCGGCGTGATGGACGTCCTCGACAAACCGGGGTTCCGAGTCATCATCCGGTCGGGCAGAAGTAACCGCTCCGAGGCGACCCACTACTACGGTTACACGAATATCGTCTGGAACCCGAAGCAGGAGGGTAAGTACCGGGACGATCCAAGGGTTCCGCTGGAGAAATGCGCTTCGCTCTATCACGAACTTGTGCACGCATACGACAATGCAACCGATCAACTGGATCAGACGCGCTGCGGAATCGGGTCGGACGGCAAACCGACGCGCAATGGACCGGAGATCGGGGAGGTCCGCGCGGTCCGGGCCGAGAACTACTACCGAGCCGCGAGGCGGCTACCCCCGAGGCATACGTACAGTGGTCAGCCCCTGCCGCCAGGCCGGCACCCGGGCCTTGAACAGGTCCGTGAGGATTGCAAGAAGCCGGCCCAGCCGCCGGCCCAGGCGACCCGTCCGAAGGGTACCCAGCACAACGGGAACGACGGCCTCCCGGACGGAGGCGGGAACACGCAGGGCGGGAACGGCGACCCATCGAGTAACAATGGCGGCCCGCCGGGCGAGAGCGGCGACTCCCAGAATGGCGGAGACAACCCGAGCAACGGCGGCGGCAACCCTTCGAACGGAAGAGGCGGCCCGCAAGCCGGTGGCGGCGCCCCGCCGAGCGGACCCACGGATCTTCCGCAGGAGGGCGGCGACTCCTCGGGTACGTCGACGGATCTGGAGCCGCCCGGGGGCAGCAACGGTGACCCGCACCTTGTCACGTTCGACCAGCGGTGGTACGACTTCCAGGCGGTCGGCGAGTTCCTGCTCGCCAAGTCCGGCGATGTCGAGATACACGTCCGGCAGGCAGCCCTCCCGGGTAGCCAGGACCTCTCCATCAACAGCGCGTTCGGTCTGCGGATCGGCGCCAGCCGGCTGACCTTCGCCCTGTACGACGACAGACCGGAGATCCGACTCGACGGCGCCGAGACCGACTTCACAGACGTCCCCACCGCACTACCCGGCGGCGGTACGGTCACAGCATCGACGGACAACCAGTA
This sequence comes from Plantactinospora sp. DSM 117369, assembly GCF_053764795.1. NCBI lineage: Bacteria > Bacillati > Actinomycetota > Actinomycetes > Micromonosporales > Micromonosporaceae > Plantactinospora > Plantactinospora sp. DSM 117369. The sequence continues at coordinate 2,541,552 of NZ_CM132446.1, forward strand.
TGCCGTGGTCTGGCCGGACGGAACCGTGGCGGACCTGGCGTTCATCGGCACCTGGGGCATGCGCATCTTGCTCCACCCCGCACCTCGGCACAAGGGTGAGTTCATCGGCCTTCTCGGCAACCTCGACGGCGACCCGTCCAACGACCTGGCGCTCAGGAACGGCACCACACTGCCGGCCCGGCCGAGCCACGAGCAGCTCTACGGCGAATTCGCCGACAGTTGGCGGGTCGGTCAGGACACCTCGCTACTCGACTATCCGGCGGGCACCGATACGAACACGTATACGGACCCGGGCTTTCCGGCCAAGGTGCCCCTGACCGACGACGCGAGCACCGCACAACAGGAGGCGGCCCGACGAGTCTGCGCCGCGCTGGGAGTCGTCGACGACGTAGCACTGCGTGGCTGCACCGTGGATCTGGCGGCAACCGGTCAACCGGCGTTCGCGATCAGCGCCGCGGCCACCGTCTGGGAGATCGCCGAGGCGGCGCCGTGGCGTACCGGGCCGGGCGGGACACCCCGGGACGGCGCGGCGCCGCAGCATACCAAGCCAGGTGAGGCGCTCCGCGACGGAAGCGTCGTGACGGGGTCAATCGACACCGCCGGAATGGTACGGACATACCACTTGGAGGTCGGCGAGGCATCTGTGCTGCGGCTGATCGACGTCACGGGCGAGGCAGGCCGTTCCGGGTCCCCGTCACTACGCATCGCAACGGACGGCCCGGACGCCTCAACCGCTCCTGGCTTCACGGTCACCAGCGCCTATCAGTACCGCCTGATGCCCGGCGCGACCTACACCCTCAAGGTCGACCGTACCGGCGGGGACACCGGTGACTACGGGTTCCGACTGGTCACCGCCAAGGAGCGCCGGGTCGCCAGTGGCCTCGGACCGACGACCGGAACTCTGGACGTTCCCGGACGCGTTGACCTGCACGCCTTCGAGGCAGCGCAGTCCGGCCGGCTACGTCTCTCCGAGCCGGAGGGGTGCGAGTTCTCGGTCGCGGTGGCGGACGATACGCCGTCACCACACGTCTACACCCCGCACAACCTTTGCTGGGGCACCGATCTGGCGACCCTTGAACGAGGGAAGCGCTACCTGCTGGTGGTCTGGTCCGACACCTCAGGTACCGGACGCTATTCCTTCCGGCCAACCGTCGCGAACTGACCGGGCCTCCCGCGAACGACACGGACCACCGCGCTGACGGCACCGCAGGTGCTGCAGGATGTCGGCGACGGGGGGACCATGAGGAGCGAGGTGGGTCCGGTCAGGGGTTAGGGACCGCAGTCCCAGGCGCGGAAGAAGTCGAGGTGGCCGGTGTCGCCGAGGCCGTGGCAGTTGGTTCGCCTGCTCTGCTCAACGCACCTGGGCCAGTTCCTTGGCCAACGGCTCCAGAACGTGTGCCGTGTACGGCACCGGCAGGTAGACGATGGCGAGGTCAGCACCCTCCGCCGCGAAGGCCGCTGCGGTCGCGGCAGTTGCGGTGGCGTCGCCGGTGAATCGCACCTGGGCGGACAGCCGGATCTCGCCGGGGTCCCGTCCGACGCTGCTGCAATGCTGATAGAGGACATCACGCGGCACCTCCCGCTCCCGCTCGGTGATACCGGCGACCCGGCGGAACTGATCGAGTGTCCCGATGTCGAAGTTCCAATGCTGAGCGAACTTGGCCGCGGTCAGCAGGGTCCGTTTCTCGCCGTTGCCACCGATGCACAGCGGCGGGTGCGGTTGCTGCACCGGCCTGGGATCGCAGCGTGCCCCATCCAGCCGGTAGTAGCGTCCGTTGAACGTCGTGGTTGGCTGTGGCCCGAGCAGGCCGATCAACACCTGACACGCCTCCTCGAAGCGGTCGCTGCGATGCCGGGGGAGCCCAGTTCGATGCCGTAGGCGCGGGCCTCCTCGTGGTTCCAGCCCGCGCCGACCCCGAGTTCCAGCCGACCGCCCGAGATGACATCGAGCGTGACCGCCATGTTGGCCAGCACCGCCGGGTGCCGATAGTGGATGCTGGTCACCAAGGTGCCCACCCGCAGCCGTCGCGTGGCCTGGGCGAGTGCAGCCAAGGTGATCCAGCCATCCAGGCGCGGGACGTCCGGCTCCGCCCCGTGCATGGCTTGCAGATGGTCAGAGGTCCATCCGGACTCGAAGATCTCCATGTCGTCAGCGGCTCGCCACACGTCGTGCACGGCGTTCCAGGTAGTTGCCTGCGGCGACGTTTTGAAGGCGAAACGCACCGCCCCACGCTAGCGCAGCGACCACGGGCGCGACCCGCCATCGGGTACGACGCAGGCTCGTCGGCATGAGCATGCAGGTGATCACGCAGTGCGCTCGTCTTGTCCGAGCCATCGACGGATCACTGTGGAATCCGCTTCGTCAGGCCGAAGTGGGGTGACGCGTTGTAGCAGAACCCGCCCCGGGGTGGTGTGCTGCGACCCATTGTCAGTCGGCCCATCCGGGCTGAGCCAGTGCGCGCACTTCTACAGGGACCTATCCGGGGCCGGCCCTGGCCCGCTCAGATAGCGGGTTGTAGCCTTGGTGACCTTGCACATCCCCGGCCGACGGAGTGCCCAGTGATCGACGCCTATTCGCCAGTGCCGGAGCTGAACCGGCTCAGGGAGTTCGAGGAACGGCTCGGCGGCGAGTTTATTTCGGACGGGTTCGAGCTGGTCGAGTTCGGTGAGCCCCGGCACGACGGATGGTCGGATGCACCCGAGTTCGTCGATGGCTTTCTGCCGTTCGCCTATGCCAACAGCTCTGGTTCGCTTTATGCGTTCTGGCGGATGGACGAGCGAGCTGATCTGGCGACCTTGCCCATCGTCGTGTTCGGCGATGAGGGCGGCATCCACCTGACCGCCCTCAACCTTCGGGACCTGCTGCGGCAACTCGCGTGCGACAGGCCACTCGGGGTCGACTGGGGAGGGGCCGCCTTCGGGGAGTATGAGGGTCACCACCGCAAGGCAGGAGGCCAAGGCCACGAGACCTACCTCGCCTGGCTGGAACAAGACTTCGGCCTCACCCGGCCCGACGACCCCAACGATCTCGTGCAGGCTGCGACGGAGGAGCTGGGTGAACGGTTCACAAGGTGGGTGAGTCGCTACGTCGACATCTGACAGAGATGATGGAGAAGAGCACCTCCCGCCGGGGTCTGACCCAACCTCTGACTGACTTCGGGTCCTCGACGGGATCTGTCGGCCCCGGTCGGGAGGTGCTCGCGCACGCACCGGACGTGGCGTTGTGACCTCATGGGAGCCTGGCCCGAAGCCCCATCTCTGTCTCGTCCGCGTCGCCCGGCTGGTGCGCGCCGCCCTGCCTGCCAGTCACGAACGACGGGACGACGATGCCCTCCATTACACCTGACCACGCCGCGTCTTCGACGTCGCCGGCGGCGTTGACACCCATCAGGAGACCCACACCGCTGCCGTGATCGACCTGTCGTACGCTGCGCGGCTCGTCGCCGACGGCGCGTCGGTGCCGGCGTCGGCGAAGCCCAGGCGCAGGTCCGGTGCCGGGGCGGCGAGCCCGAGCAGGAACAGCACCGGCAGCACCGCCGCGAGCCAGGGGCGGCGGGATACGGCGAGCGACCAGCGCCGCCACGCCGTACCGTCGGACTGGTCTCGCCTGTCAGTGCCGGCGTGCCGGTCGCGGCGGGCCGCCCGGCGGGCTGCCGACCGTTCGAGGCGTGCCCCGAAGACCGCGAGTAGCGCTGGCAGCAGGGTCAGGGTGGCGACCATGGTCAGTAGGACGGTGAGCGCGACCGCCACGGCGACGCCCTGGAGCGAACCCAGTCCGAGCACGACCAGGCCGAGCAACACGACGATGACGGTACAACCGGCGAAGAGGACCGTCCGGCCCGAGTGTCGAGGGCCACCTCGGCGGCGTCCCGGGGGCTGTCCCGCGGCGAGTTCGGCACGGTAGCGGGAGAAGACCAGCAGGGCGTAGTCGATCCCCACCCCGAGACCGACCAGCACCATCAGCGGCACGGTGAAGTCGGCGACGTTGGCGACGTGTGAGGCCAGTACGGTCAGCCCGATCGCGGTCCCGACCGCGAAGACCGCGATGACGAGGGGCAGGCTCGCCGCGAGTAACGATCCGAAGAGCACGACGAGGATCACCAGTGCGGCGAGCAGGCCGAGCCCTTCCGCCGGTCCGCCCCCGCCCTCCTGCGCGCCACGTACCGGGTCGCCGCCGAGTGCCACCCGCAGACCGTCGCCGCCGGCTCCCACCGCCGTCTCGATCAGCCGGCGTACGTCCTCGGGCGGTAGATCCTCCGTCGGCGCGTCGAACGCCACCCGGACGTACGCGATCGTGCCGTCGCGGGACACCGCGGTGGGGTCCGTGTAGGGGTTGTCTACGTCGGCCACTCGGGGTAGCCGTCGCACGTCGGCGAGGAGCCTACGGCAGCCGCCCTTCGTGATCAGAGCTGGAGTTCGAGGTTGAGGCGGCGTGTGTAGTGGCATCGTCGGGCTCGGACTTGATGCCGGCGTCGCCACTGTGACCAGCTTGGTGAAGAGCTCCAGGGCAAGGGTGAGGTGGTGGTACGCCTCGTCGTAGCGGAGCATTCCGACGTGAGCGATCGCGAGCGCCCGAAACCACCCCAAGCTGGCGATACGGCTAAACCACATAACCGACGAAGTACGTGAATCAGACGCCCCCTCTGAGTGACCCTCGACCAACGGCATCCACCGGATTAGCCAGAGTGAGCACCTGCTCTGCGGCAAACTGCGAGCGTCACCTCCGCCTAACAACTTGATCAGGTGTGCGCTCATGCCGCCGGCCGTGCGCGGCACTCGACCGGGAGCCGTCACGTTCCGTGGCGGCCTCCGGTGTCGGTCGACGTCCGGAACTGCCGAGATCAGGACGATCGTCGCGACGCTCCCGACGACGCTGGAAGGGCGTTCCTCCTGACCCCGCCCGGTGGGTGAGCAACGGCACCCCCAGTGGGTCAATCCGGGTCACCAGGAGTCGGGAACGATGTGGGCATGGTGACTCTGTTGGACGGCGTACTGGCAGACCTGGGGCTGATGAATATCGCCGGTCCCCGGCTGGCCGGAGATCGACAGCCTGCGGTGCTGGCGTCACCGCTCGCCGTTGCCGAGTGCGCAATCGTGTCCGTGGCCGCCTGTCTCACGGCTGCCGCTGAGCTGGCTTCTGCGCGCACCGGTCGGCGGCCTGACATCGCGCTCGACACGCAGCATGTGGCGGCGGCGATGCGCAGCGAGGTCTGGCTTCGCGACGCAGACGGGAGGGGGATCGACGGCTTCGCTCCGCTGTCCCGATTGTGGCGGGCTGCGGATGGTTGGGTGCGCACCCATGCGAACTACCCGTGGCATCGGACGGCTCTGCTGGCGGCCCTCGGTGTGAACGACGGTCGAGACGCCGAGGTTCAGGCGCAGTTGGCTGACGTCATTGCCGCGCGCCCGGCGTTGGAGGTTGAGCGTGTTGTATACGCCGCGGGAGGGCTGGCCGTTGCGGCTCGTACGCAGGCCCAGTGGCAAGCAGACAGCCAACAGAGCACGGCGGGGACGTCTCCGCTCGTGAACATGGTGCCGCTCAGCCGTGGCTCGCTGCCGCTAGCCGAACCGGGCCAGCTTCCCGCGTCGGGGGTGAAGGTACTCGATTTGACACGAGTCATCGCCGGCCCCGTTGGTACGCGGATGCTGGGCGCGCTCGGTGCCGACGTGCTACGAGTCGACGATCCGCATCGCCCGGAGTTGGCGCTGCATGCTGTCGACGGAGTGATCGGTAAGGCAAGCGCAAACCTGGATGCCAGCACGGCGGACGGCCGTCAAGCTCTGCATCGCCTTCTCGACCAAGCTGACGTTCTCGTGACCGGCTACCGGCCCGGAGCGCTGCGCCGTTTCGGTCTGGACCCTGACCAAGTTGCGGACGAGCACCCCGGCACCATCGTCGTCACGCTTTCGGCATGGGAAACGGGCGGAACCTGGGGCACACGGCGCGGTTTCGACAGCCTGGTGCAAATCGCCACCGGCATCGGCTGGGCTACAAGCACGGATGGCATCCAACCCGGCGCGCTGCCCTGCCAGCTGCTCGACCACGCTACCGGCTACCTTATCGCTGCTGGTGCACTGGCCGCACTCGGTCGACGCGCCCGCACCGGCGACGCCACCCACGTCTCTGTATCCCTCGCCAGGACGGCACGATGGCTGCTCGACCAAGGCAGCAGGCCAGTCAGGCAGAGCGCGGGCGATGACCCGAAGCGCCAAGCCGACACCTACCGAACAGCACTCGGAAACGGGTGGAGCACGATCAGCCCACCAGGTCAACTCGACGGCAGCCCGCTGAGCTGGCCTCACCTACCACCCGCCTACGCTCAAGCGCCGCCCGATTGGAGCTGAACGCCCGCGGCCACCCTGCGAAGGGGCTCGACCTACGCCATAGGTCCGGCGACGACCGTGAACAGTGCCTGAAGTAACGGCGTCACACCATTGTCAACACCGGCCCAAATCGGGATGGGCCTCAACCCCTGATCCTGGACGCGGGGTTAATGCGGCTCGGGCCAGCGTAACCGGCGTTACTCGGAACTGTTCGTAGGCGTTCGGGGACGGGTGTCCGAGCCGGAGTGGCGTCGGAGCGTGTTGTAGCGGTGCAGCCACCGGAACGAGGTCAGCCGGGCTTCCCGTTCGTCGGTGAAGGCGCGGCGGCCTTGCCGGGTTTCGCGTTTGAACGTGGCGTTGAACGACTCGGCGGCGGCGTTGTCGGCGGAGTTACCGACCGCGCTCATCGACTGCCGGACCCCTGCTGCGGCGCATGCGGCGGCGATGACCGTCGCGCGGTGGCTGAATCCGCCCGGCTGAGGCGGCGCGGTGGTGAGCCCGACGAGCAGGAACCCGCCGGGGCGAAGCAGAGGCCGCCAGGCGGTCATCGCCGTGGCTGCGCCGTGTCGGGTGAGGAGCTGTGCCCCTTTGGGCAGCCTCGCCAGGATCAGGTCAACGCCCGTGCCGGACCGAGAGGCGGCGCGGCGTGTCCGGCGTTCAGGGGAGAAGGTTAGTAGCCGCACGCGCGGGCCGTGGCGACCGGTGAGCAGTCGGGCCGGTACCCGGCGCAGGTAGGCGGTCGCGGCGAGGGCCGCGGGGTGCGTGTCGAGGTCGAGCACCACACCGCCGACGTGGGTGTAGCGGCGGATGAGGTAGGCGAGGTGGCTCGGAGATAGCCCGTGCCAGTCCGGCACACCCCCGCCGGGGCGTGCGTGGGACGCGGGTACGGGAAAGGAACAGCCCGACCGGTACCGGCTGCGGCCGGTCACCGGGGGCGGTGGAGCTGGGCTTCGGCATGGGCGTGTGGGCCACGTCCGCCGACGAGCGCTGACACTAGGGGATTACAAATCCGAACCTCGGATTGGAAACCACACTCCACACCGACTCGGCCGCCCCGCCCGACGCCGACAGGCTGAAAAAGATCCTCAACAGATTGAACGCGTAGGCCAGAGCCGCCGAAACACCGGCTGCCGGCAAGCAGAAACGGCACCCCGTACACGACGGTCAGCGCGGCGCGGACGAACTTTCTCGCTTCCCGTCGCGTGGAACCCGAACACCGGGCCGCCAGCCCTGTCTACCGCTGCCATCGATGCCTCAACCTGGGGATCGGGGATGCGGACGGCGAACCCGGTGGGGCACGCTGAGCCTGCTACTTCGACGGACAGCGATGGCTCATGCGCGCTGCGAGTGCAGCGGGTCCGCCGGGGATGGCGGCGTGGACGCTGAGGGGGACGGCGGGGTGTTGGGACTGTACGGGGATCCGGACGAACTCGACCGGCTGGCCGGACGCCTACGCACCCGGGCCGGCGAGGTGCGGGAACAGGCGGCCGATCACGAACGCCGTGGTCACGCGGCGCGGTGGGTGTCGGTGTCTGCGCAGTCCTACCGGGACCGGGTCGCGTGGGATCAGGCCCGGGCGGACCGGGTCGCGGATGCTGGTCGGGCACAGCCAGGGCGGGATGGTCGCCGCGCAGGCCGCCCACGACTCCGGTACCAGCGGCTTCCCGTACAACGTCACCCACGTCATCGACGAGGTGACGCGCCTGGTCTGGCAGAGCAAACTCCACCCACTCAGCTCGATCAACATCTCCGTGTCCGACGCCGACGACATCCACCGCAGCACCAGCCGCCACCTTGCCCCCGCGGACGAAGACAAGACTGAACTGGAACGCAGGTACGGACCTCGGCCGCCAAAGTAGATCAGCCTGCTGCAGCAGACGTATGGGCGGCCGACACTAAGCTGCTACCACGAGGGTCTCGCGAGCAAGCTGCGCCAACGCCAGGTGTCATCCGCCGGCTCGCGGCCACCTGCGGAGACATCCCAGCCGAGATAGACGTTCCTCAGGTGTTCCTGCATATTTCGCATGCCTTCGCCCGGCCTGTGCGTCACACTGCTGCGGTGGAGAGCTTTCGGTGCGCGATGTGCGGGAACGCGCTGAGCGTTCCGGTCCGACTGGTGGAGCTGCCAGCGGGACTGCACTGGTCGCTTCTGGACTGTCACCATGTGAACCCTCCGCTGCTCGACCCGGGCACCTACGCGATCGATGAAGCCGCGTATGGCCGTGACCAGGTTGTCGGCACCTTCGTGCTCTCGCCCGGCGACGTACGCGGCACACGATTCGTCCAGGACCTCGTTCTCACTGGCTGCTGGTCCCTGGTGGGATGGAGCCCCTGTGTCGCCTGCGAACGGTGCGGTGCCGTGGTCGCTTCCCGGACGGACGACTGCAACGTGGCCCAGGAGACGCGCTTCTACCCTGCCATGGTGGTCCGCGAGACCTGTGGCATTGAGGCAGATTTCGCCACGGATCCGTTCGCGTCGTTCGCCGACTGGGACAACGCCGTGCAGGACACCAGACAACACGGCTGGGTGCCCAAACCCACCCGACCACGGCCAGAACTCACTGCGACACGCTGGGGCGGCGGAGGTGTGAAAGCGCATCTCTATCGAGACGATCCACCAGCCTGACCCGCACAAGCCTGTATCAGGTCGCCTTGCGGGCATATGGTACGAGGCAACACCAGGCCGCCGATGCCGCGCTGTCATGGAGCCTTGTGAGGACGGCCGGTTCTTCGACCGGATCGGGAGACCGGCGTGCGAGTGATCGGTGGGAGAGTCGTGGATGAGAGGGAGTTCTGGCAACGGCTGGAGTTCCGCATCTGCGCGGAGTTCCAAGGCTTCGAAGACAAGCACCTCCGCCGGTTCTGGTGCGACGGCATCGTTGCCGAGGAGTATGACCTGCTCTGTGCGGAGCCATGCGTCCGCGGTCAGGCCTGGTGTGGAGCCAGCGGGCAGGAACCCTGGAGCTTTGTCTTGCATGTCGATCCTGGCACGCGCTCACGAGACCAGATCGACTGGTCGGCGCTGCTTCCCGGCGCGCGAACAACGGGTTGGCTGATGCCCGACCCCCAGCACAAAACCATGGTCATAGATCTACTGTCCGGCTGCCCGGAATGAGCATCCGCATTTGCCGCCGACCGCGCGCGCCGGCCCGGCCGGGGTGGTCACGCCTCGCCGCCGTGACCGTCTGGGTCTCGGGCTTGGCGAGATTGAGACCCAGCCATCCCGACGACGCTCTCGCCTGAAGCAGAAGACCCCTACGCTTTGCCGCGTATCCATCCGTAGCGGCGTAGCGCCACAGCGCATGCGTCCTGACTTGCCCTCGTCAAGCTGGTCAAACCTTGATCCAGTCTCTCGCCTCTGATCCGACCGCCATGGCTTTAGCTGACGACACGCCGGCCGACGCCGACGTCAGCTTAGGGGACCGGAGGCGCACTGATTTGCCGCCGTGCGGGCGCGCCGGGCCGGCAACCCTCGTCACCTTCCGTAAACGTTGACGCCGATGTCTGTCGGCCGCCAGTGCGTGCACGTGCCGACGGGCCGGCCAACCGTGGTCTTGTGGCCGATCATGTTCATCGTGGGTGGCTGTAGCGCTGATTTGGCCACCTGGACCTGCGGGCCTGTGCGAACCGGTAGCGAAATTGCGGAGTGCCGAATCGGACGCCCGGCGGTCAGTCCGACGAGCCTGTGCCGCGCTCGGACTCGTGCACCGCAACGGCCAGGCCCACCTCTTCCAGGACCTCCGTTGGAGTGTCGCCGCCACGGTTGGCGGCGAGCTGGGCAAGCAGGGAAGCCAGAGCGATCAGGCCACTGATGGAGGTGCCGGCCGTACGTTCGTTGATGAGGGGCGCGATGCGGTCAGCGAGTACTTCGCTATCGGCGCCGGCCTCGATCGCGAGGGTGACCAGGGCGATGGCGTGTGTGACTGCGTCGGCGGAGGTGGTCATCGGCCGATGCTACGGCTGACGTCAGGCGGCCAGGGCGAGGAGCTGATGGACCGGGGCACCGAGGTCAGCCGTCCCGGGAGTCGAGGTCCTTCCCCCCGACGGTCCGCCGAGCGACCGGCGTGCCGGCAGCCCGGCGTGCCGATCTGGCCAACAGGCAGAGGCTGCGGCCACGGCGCAGCGGTTACCCTGCCGTCATGGCAAGTGCCGAGCTGGATGAGTTGATCGTCGCGGACGCCGACGCGCTGCGCGCGTGGTTGTCGGCCAACCACGCCACGTCGCCCGGCGTCTGGCTCGCCCTGACCAGGAAGGGCGGCACAGTCACGAGGCTGACCTGGCAGCAGGCGGTCGACGAGGCCCTGTGCTTCGGGTGGATCGACGGGCAGGCCCGTAAACGGGATCACGAAACCTCCTGGATCCGGTACACCCCTCGCCGGCCCCGTAGTTCCTGGTCACAACGCAACGTCGCCCACGTGGCCCGGCTGGAGGCGCAGGGGCGAATGCTGCCCCCGGGCCGCGCCGCGGTAGAAGCCGCGCAAGCGGACGGGCGGTGGGCGGCCGCCTACGCCCCGCCCTCGGAAGCCGAGGTACCGGCCGACCTCCTCGCCGCCATCGCCGCCGACCCCGCCGCCCAGGCCATGTTCGACGTACTCACCAGAACCAACCGGTTCGCCCTCATCCACCGCGTCAACGCCGTCAAGCGGGCCCAGACCCGCGAGCGGAAGATCGGGGAGTTCGTCGCCATGCTGGCCCGTCACGAGACGATCTACCCGCAGAAGGCCAAGCCTGCAGAATCGCCGTAATCGACAGGCGTCATGATCAAGTGCATTCACATGCCGCCGACCGTGCGCTCCAGCCCTGGCCAGAGTCATCACGCTCTGTAGCTGGCCCTCACGATGCGCGCCATCGCCGCGCACCTGGTCAGCGAAGCCCGAGTGCACGGCATCGCCTAGCGGACACGAGCATGACCAACCGCTGCCCGTCCTCGGGCGCCCGTCGGGCAACGTCGGTTGCGCCCGACCACCGGTTTGGCGTGGCACCGTGAACGCCACGCTGATCGGGCTGTCGCGGGTAAATGCGGCGATTATTCCGATGGCGGACCGGGCTGGGTGCGCCCTGACGGGGCTCACCCCAGGGCGTCGGCAAAGTCGTGATGATGTCCGGTGTGGAGGAGCCGGAGGTGGGGGCGGCAACCGATGCCCCGGCCTCGCTCGCCATGAATGCGAGTCGGGTCTCGGGACGTGCTCCGCGATCTACGAGTCGTCCGGCCGCCGTCGTGCCGCCGCTGACAGGGTTGTGGCCAGGAGGGTCACCGCGAGCACGCCGATCGACTGGGCGAGGCGGGTGAGGCGCTGGCTGGTACAGCGTTCATACGTACGCGACCAGTAGTCGTCGGCGTAGTCCTGTGGCCGTCCGATATCGAGGGCGAACGCGTTGCCACAGGACCTGGCCTCATGGTCGCCAGGCGCAGGTACGCGAATCGGTAGCAACAGCATCAGCGCGACCACGGCGGTGCCCAGCAACGCGATGGGGAACGGGCTCAGCAAGGTGGCGTACCACGGCTTGGGCGTGGCGGCTGTGGTTGTCACCTGGCCGAGGGTAGAGCAGGCCGCCTCGGCGCGTCAGATGATGCCGAGTAGGTGCGTCGACGGTCACGACGGTGCCGCGTAGGTCGCCGATCTGGTCGAGCAGCGGCTGGAACCGGGTGATCTCGTTCGTCTTGCCCTCGACGTCCGTGCTGGCCGATACCAGGCCGGTGGCCTGGTCGCAGGCGGCCATCACATGCCGGGCCGGGGTGTCGGTGGTGCGGGAGCCCCGTAGCGGTTTGCCGTCGACCGCAATCGTCCGATGCGAGGCCGGGGTGGTAGCCGCGGCACGTGAGGCCAGCCAGGCACTGATTGCTGCGGTGAGCAGGTCCGGGTCCAGGGCCTGCAGCAGTCTGCGGATCATCGCCTCCGACGGGCGCCGGTCCGGGGCGATCCCAGTGCGAGCGCGGTCGTGGCCGGGACGTCGGCGATCCACTCGGCGATCGCGGTGTACGAACGGTAGCCGGCTACCTCGGCGCAGACTGCCCGCGGTCATCACGACCGTCAGCTGGTGCCGGACGCCCCGGCGGGTGCGGGGGGATCTGGCCGATCCGTCAGCGCTGCGGGCAGCCCGGCAGCGGCTTCGGGCCCGGTGACAGCCGGTGCGCTGGACACAGACGAGATCAGCGATGATGGCAGTGCGGGCATGACTCACTTCGGACGATCAACAAGGCGTGGAGAACCTCGATGATTATCTAAACCGGTCATGCGCGTCCTGCTACCACCGACAAGGGGAAGGGGGATGGTCGCTCGCCTCGGCCGAACCTCGCCCTCTCACCTCGACATCAGACTCGCAGTACCGTAGTCGCCCGCGACCTTCGCCCAGCCCAGTCCACCGGCGACCGCCGACGCCGACCTTCAGGTCGACACCAGGCCATCCGTGCCCCACCAGCGGCACGGATCCCCGGCTGCGCGCGCGTCCGCTCAACGCCCGGGCCGGCGGCCGCGAGAGCGAAATGACCGTCCCATCAGGACTTTAACGTCCGATCCACAGTGGCCAGATCAGAGAGCGGCACCATCGGTCCTCGGGTCGGCGCGCTCTGTGCGTATACCCCCGCCCGCAATGGCGGCGGTGAATGCTGAGGGGGTGTCGCGCGCGAAGCAGCGGCCAGATGTCGTCGGACGGTGATGTCCCTATGCGGTTACCTGGTCGAGCACTTCTAGCAGGTGGTGATAGGTGCGGCCGGTGGCGCGGGTCATTCCGATCTCGCAGGTGCGGTTGACCGAGGCGTGGGAGGTGTAGTCGCCCGCGGCGATGGCGTCGGACTCGGCTCGGGTCGCTGAGGCAGTGAGCTCCGGGTGTAGGAGGCCGCGGTCGCCGGCGAAGGCGCAGCACTGCCAGCTGCCGGGGACGGCGACGTGTTCGGCGACGGCTTCGGCGATGCGGGCGATCGCGGTGTCCAGACCCATTCGCACGGAGGAACAGGTCGGGTGCAGCGCGAGGGATGGCAGCCGGCGGCCGATGGGTAGCCGCGGCAGGATGTGTTCGGCAGTGAAGGTGACGGCGTCGACGACCTGGAGGCCGGGCTCGGCGGCGAGCAGCTGGTGCAGGCCCTCGGTGCAGGAGGCCGCGTCGCTGATGATCGGCAGCCGGCCGCCGTCGGTTGCTCTGGTGAGGACGTCGCGTACCCGGTGGCGCATCACCTCGTACCCGTCGGGCAGGCCCTTGGAGGACCACGGCGTGCCGCAACACAGGTCGCCGACGCCGTCGGGAATGCGCAGGCGGAGGCCGGCGCGGGCGGTCAGCGTGCGCAGCGCGGACATGACGCCGGGACCACCCTCGGCCGGGGCGAACATGGTGTTGAGGCACGAGGGAAGGTAGACGGCGTCGGCGTCCGGCTCGGCCGCCGCGCGGCGGCGGCTTCCGCCGCGGGGCAGGTCGCGGGTCCAGACCGGCAGGCCGGTCACGCGGGCCGCCTGGGTGATGCCCTCCACGATCGCCGGGGGAGCGGTCGCGGCCAGGTCGAGGGCGGCGTTCATGGCGCGCGTGGCGGCGTCCCAGTGCTTCGCGGCGGTACGCCAGGCGCGCTGGGTCGCGCGGCCGTTGTGTACGGTTCGCAGCCGCTTGGTGAGGTCGCCGGTGTTGATGAGCACCGGGCAGGCGGTGGCGCACATGCCGTCGACGGCGCAGGTGTCCACGGCGTCGTACTGGTACTCCCGTTCCAGCTGCCGGGCGATCGCGGTGTCGCCGGCGGCTTCGGCGGCGGCCAGCTCGCGGCGCAGGACGATCCGTTGCCGTGGCGTGGTGGTGAGGTCGCGGCTGGGGCAGACCGGCTCGCAGTAGCCGCACTCGACGCACCGGTCGACCTCGGGTTCGACGGTGACGACGGGTTTGAGATGGCGCAGGTGCGCCTGCGGGTCGTCGGTGAGCAGCACGCCGGGGTTGAGCGTGCCGGTGGGGTCGCAGTGTCGTTTGACCTCGAGCATGACGTCGAAGAGCTCGTCGCCGTACTGGCGGCGGACGAACGGCGCCATCACCCGGCCGGTGCCGTGCTCGGCCTTCAGGGTGCCGCCGCGGCCGAGGACGGCGTCGACGAGATCCTCGGTGAAGTCGGCGTACCGGCGGACGTCGTCGCCGGGGCCGAAGTGCTCGTTGAGCATGAAGTGCAGGTTGCCGTCCTTGGCGTGGCCGAAGATGACGCTCCGCTCGTACCGGTGCCGGTCGAACAGCCGGTTGAGGTCGTCGCAGAGGTCGTTGAGCGCGGGTACGGGTACGGCGACGTCCTCCAGCAGGGCGACGGTGCCGGTGGGGCGGGCGCCCGCGACGGCGGCGTAGAGGCCCTTGCGGATGTGCCAGAGCGCGGCGCGGCCGCGGGCGTCGCGGCTCAGCCGGGCTGGCACCGCCAGGCGCAGCCGGTCGAAGACCCGCCGGGCGTGGTGTTCGGCCTCGGTGAGGCGTTCCGCGTCGGGCTGTTGCCACTCTACGAGCAGCGCGGCGTGCCGCTCGACGGCGAGGCCGCGCAGCACATCGTCGGCTCGCGGGTCGGTCTGTGCGACGCGCAGCGACTCGCTGTCGAGCAGCTCCACCGCGGCGGGGCCGGCCGCGACGAGGTCGGGCATCGCCGCCATGGCCTCGCGCAGCGTAGCGAAGACGACCAGGCCGGTGGCCGCGGCCGGGTGCACCGGCACGGTCCGTAGCACCGCCTCGGCCACGAAACCCAGCGTCCCTTCGCTGCCGATGGCGAGGTGGGCCAGGATCTGCACGGGCGAGGTGTGGTCGAGGAAGCTGTTGAGCCCGTACCCCATGGTGTTCTTGAGCGAGAACTGCGCCGTGACGCGCCGTACGGAGTCGGGGTTGCCGCGTACGCGATCGCGCAGCCGTTCCAGCGCGGCCGCGAGGGCGGGCTCGGTGGCGCGCAGCCGGGCGTCCGCGTCCGGGGCGGCGGTGTCGACGACGGTGCCGCTGGGCAGCACGAGCACCATCGACTCGAGTGTCTGGTACGTGTTCGCGTGGATACCGCAGGTCATCCCGCTGGAGTTGTTGGCGATGACGCCGCCGATCGTGCACGCCGACTCGCTGGCCGGATCGGGCCCGAGCCGCCGGCCGTACGGGGCGAGCCGGGCGTTGACCTGCCGCAGGACGGCGCCGGGCTGGACGCGTACCCGGGCGCCGCCGTCGAGTACCTCGACGGCGCGGAAGTGGCGGCGGACGTCGACGAGCAGGTGTCCGGTGACGCCCTGCCCGCTGAGGCTTGTACCGCCCGACCGGAAGGTCAGCGGTACGCCCCGGGCGGCGCCGACCCGCATGAGCGCCGCGACCTGCGCGGCGTCCCGGGGCACCAGCACCGCCTGCGGCGTGAGCAGGTAGTGGGAGGCGTCGTGGGCCATGCCGAGCCGGTCGGTGACCCGGGTGCGGACCCCGCCGGGTGCGGCGGCTCGCAACGCGGCTATCAGCCGGCGGGCGGGAGGGTTTGTCATGTCGTCAACCGGCGTGGGTCGATGTGGATTTTCGGGCCTGCGCCGTCGGGGCGTCGTCCGGCCAGGATGTCGGGGGCGTCGGCGAGACCGACAGTGGCCGCGACCAGGGGGCGGGGGTCGACGGTGCCGCGGGCGTACGCGTCGATGGCGCCGGGCAGGCCGGCGGAGGCGCCGAGGATGCCGACCGCGGTGACGTCCTTGAAGACCAGGCCGCGGGTGTCGACGGCGCTGGGGCTGCCGGCGAGTCCGATGTAGACGACGGTGCGGCCGGGCTCGACGAGGTCTAGCGCGAAGGCCGGCAGCTCGGGGTCGTTGGCGGCGTCGACGACGGCGTCCCAGGGCAGCGACGGCAGCGTGGCGCGGGTCCAGGCGTCGGCGAAGCCGAGCGTGCGGGCCAGCTCCAGTTGGGTGCCGTCGCGGCCCAGGAGGTGTACGTCGATGCCGCGGGCGCGGGCGAACATCGCGACGAGCAGGCCGATCGTGCCGGTGCCGAGGACGAGCAGCCGTTCGCCGGCGTCGAGGCCGGCGGCCTGGACGCTGCGCAGCGCGTTGCCGCCCGGCTCGACGAGGGCGCCGAGGGTGGCGTCCACGGTGCCGGGCAGGGGGTGCAGGGCGGTGGTGGGTACGGCCAGCTGTTCGGCGAGGGCGCCGGGTAGGCCGTCGCGGATGCCGAGCTCCTGGCGGTGCGCACAGACGTGGTGGCGGCCGTGACGGCAGCGGTGGCAGTGCCCGCAGCCGATCATGGTGTCGCCGGTGACGCGGCGGCCGACCCAGGCGGGGTCGACGCCGGGCCCGGCGGCGGTGACCACACCGGACCACTCGTGGCCGGGGCGCAGCGGGTACGAGGACGCGCCGGTGTGCAGGTAGCTCATCTCGCCGGTGAACAGCTCGACGTCGGTGCCGCAGATGCCGACCCGCTCCACGTCGGCGACCACCTGCCCGGCGGCGGCGACCGGAGGCGGTACGTCCCGTACCTCGGCCCGGTGCGGTCCGGTGAGGACCAGCGCGCGCATCGCGGGGGCCCTCACCGGGGTGCCACGACGCGTTGGCGGGCGACGCCGAGACGGTCGATGCCCAGCTCCATGACGTCGCCCGGTCGCAGCCAGACCGGCGGTGTGTGGCCCATCCCGACGCCGGGCGGGGTGCCGGTGTTGATGAGGTCGCCGGGTTCCAGGACCATGAACTGGCTCAGGTGGTGCACGATGACGTACGGGTCGAAGATCATCGTCTTGGTCGAGCCCGTCTGCCGCCGTACGCCGTTGACGTCCAGCCACATGCCCAGGTCGCGTACGTCCGGGATCTCGTCCGGGGTGGCCAGCCAGGGGCCGGCCGGGTTGAACGTCTCCGCGGATTTGCCCTTGCTCCACTGCCCGCCGCGTTCCATCTGGAACGCTCGCTCGCTGACGTCGTTGACCAGCACGTAGCCGGCGATGGCCGCCGCCGCGTCCGCGACATCGTCCAGATAGGAGGTACGGGCGCCGACGACGATGCCGAGCTCGACCTCCCAGTCGGTCTTGGTGGCGCCGCGCGGGATGTACACGTCGTCGTACGGGCCGACCAGCGTGTTGGGGCTCTTGGTGAACAGGATCGGCTCGGCCGGCACGGCTTGGCCGGTCTCGGCAGCGTGGTCGCTGTAGTTGAGGCCGATACAGAGAATCTGGTGCGGACGGGCGATCGGCGCTCCGATCCGCTGGCCGCCGAACGGCTGCACGACGCCGGCGGTGACCCGCTCGGCGACCGGGCCAGCGATCTGGGCGATGCCGCCGGAGCCGAAGAACCGCTCGTCGAAGTCGGTGACCAGGTCGGAAACGTCGACGTAGTGGGTGTCGTCCACGCGGACGGCGGGCTTCTCGGCGCCGATCGCACCGACGCGCATCAGGTGCATGAGTTTCTCCGTGTCTCAAGGAGCCCGGTAGGGCGTGGGGAGTTTGCGCACCCCGGGACGCGCGGTGCACAGGCGGCCGAAGTGGGGATGCCGGGTGAGGCCGACGGGGGAGTGGCCCTCGGTGGCGGTGGTGATGACGAGCACGTCGAGCTCGGGGCCGGCGAACGCGACGTCACCCGATCTCCTGTCCGGCGACGATGGCGCGGATGGCGGCCACGTCGTCGACGAGCTTGTCCAGGGGCGTGCGGTACGCGAGGGCGCTGACGCTGACCGCGCCGCTGGGCACCGTGGGCGAGCCGAGGTAGGCCGGCACGGCGACGCAGGTGATGCCCGGCTCGTTCTCCTGGTCGTCGACGGCGTAGCCCTGCTGCCGGATCCGGACCAGCTCGGCGTGCAGGGCCTCGACCGTGGCGATGGATCGCCCGGTGGGTGTCTCCAGGGGTCGGTCGCCGGCCCAGTCGCGTACCGCTTGCTCGGTGTGGAGCGCCTCGGCGAGCAGCACCTTGCCCACGCCGGTGCAGTGGGCGGGGTTGCGGCCGCCGACCGTCGAGCTGAGGCGGATCGCGCCGATCGACGGGTCCAGTTTGGAGCGGTAGACCACGTGGCGGCCGTCGAGCGTGGCGTAGTGGACTGTCTCGCCGTGCCGCTCGCATAGCGCGGTGAGGATCGGCAGTACCCGGACGTGGTCGGGGCGCGCCTCGTGGTGCGCGAACGCCAGCCGCAGGAACTCGTCGCCGAGCACGTAGCGGCCGTAGCCGTCCCGCGCCGCGAACCCGGCCCGGTGCAGGGCCGCGAGCGCGCGGTGCACGGTGGGCTTCGGGCTGGCCATGGTTCGCGCCATGTCGTCCAGCGCGACGCCGGCGGGGTGGTGGGCCAGCTCGGTGAGCACGGCGAGGACTCGGTCGGCGCCGACCAGCTTGCCGTCCGGCGACTCGGTCATGTCCTGGATGCTAGGCTCCTTTTCGATAAAGCGAAAGTCATTCCGATAGTTGGAAAGTTGGAGGATTGTCCGCGTGGGGCTTCGCAGCGCGCAGTGGTACGGCGGCAGTGACCGCAACGCGTACATCCACCGCGCGTGGATGCGACGCGGCCTGCCGGACTCCGCGTTCACCGGCCGTCCGCATATCGCCATCGCCAACACCGCCTCCGACCTGACGCCGTGCAACGCTCACCTCGGCGAGGTGGCCCACAGCGTCGCCAACGGTGTCTACGAGGCCGGTGGCATCCCGCTGCACCTGCCGGTCGTCTCGCTGGGGGAGACACAGGTCCGGCCCACCGCGATGCTGTGGCGCAACATGGCGGCGATGGCCACCGAGGAGATGCTGCGGGCCAACCCGATCGACGGCGTGGTGCTGCTCGGCGGCTGCGACAAGACCATCCCGGCCCTGCTCATGGCTGCCGCCTCGGTCGACCTGCCCGCCGTCGTGGTGCCCGGCGGGCCGATGCTCACCGGGCACTTCCGCGGCGTCCCGCTCGGCTGCGGCACCGACGTGTGGCGGCTCAGTGAGGAGGTCCGCGCCGGCACCCTGTCGCAGGAGGCGTTCCTGAAGTCCGAGTCCGCGATGATCCGGAGCAAGGGACACTGCAACACGATGGGCACGGCCTCGACAATGGGCCTGCTCGCCGAGGTGCTCGGCATGACCCTGCCGGGGACGGCTGGCATCCCGGCGCCGGACAGCCGTCTGCTGGAGGCCGCCCACGCCACCGGCGTCCTCGCCGTCGAGCTGGTGGCTCACCAGCGTCGACCCAGCGCCGTACTGAGCCGCGCCGCGTTCCTCAACGCGATCGTTGCGCTCGCCGCGCTGGGCGGCTCGACCAACGCCGTGGTCCACCTGCTCGCTATCGCCGGCCGGCTCGGCGTCGCCCTCACCCTCGACGACTTCGACCGCACCGGCTCCGGGGTCCCCTTGCTGGTGGACCTCCAGCCGGCCGGCCGCCACCTGATGGACGACCTGTACCGCGCCGGCGGACTCCACGCCGTCCTGGCCGAGGTGCGCGACTTGCTCGACGCCACCGCCATCACCGTCACCGGCCGCCCGCTGGTCGACCACGTCCGCGACGCCCGCGTCCATGACCGCGAGGTGATCCGCCCGCGCACGGCACCGCTGCGGTCTGACGCGGGGATCGCGGTCCTGTATGGCAATCTCGCCCCCGACGGCGCCATCATCAAGCCCGCCGCCGCCTCGCGCCACCTGCTGCACCACCGCGGCCCTGCGGTCGTCTTCGACTCGGTCGAAGACCTGCACGCCCGCCTCGACGACCCCGACCTGGCCGTCACTGCGGACTCGGTGCTGATCCTGCGCGGCTGCGGACCAAAGGGCTACCCCGGCATGCCCGAGGTCGCCAACCTGCCGCTGCCGGCGAAACTGCTCGCCGACGGCGTCCGGGACATGGTACGCATCTGCGACGGCCGGATGAGCGGCACCGCGTACGGCACGGTTGTCCTACACGTCGCCCCAGAAGCCGCCGCCGGCGGGCCACTCGCCAAGGTCCGCACCGGCGACACCATCGTCCTCGACGTCGCCGGACGCCGCATCGACGTCGACGTGCCCGACGAGGTGCTGGCCGCCCGTGAGCCGGCATCGGCCACCGTCCGCGCGTTCGCCACTCCTCGCCGCGGCTGGGAACGGCTCTACGTCGACACCGTCCGCCAGGCCGACACCGGCGCTGACCTGACCTTCCTCACCGGCGCCAGCGGTGACCGGGTGTCTCGCGAATCCCATTGAGAAAGGACCCTCGATGAGTTCCTCCCGTACCGCTGTGGTCACCGGTGGCATGAGTGGCCTCGGCGAAGCGGCTGCCGCCCGCCTGACCGCGGAGGGCGTCACCGTCGTCACGCTGGACGTCGCCGAAGGCGCCGACCTACGGGTCGACGTCACCGACGCCGCCGCCGTCCGCACCGCCGCCAGGCAGGTCGGGCCGGTCGACATCCTGGTCAACTCCGCCGGCATCGTAGGCCCGAGCGCGCCCCTGTGGGAGATCCCGCTGGACGGCTGGGAGCGGACCTTCGCGGTCAACGTCCGCGGCACCTTCAACACCTGTCAGGCCTTCGTCCCAGGCATGCGGGAGCGGGGTTGGGGCCGCATCGTCAACATCGCCAGCATGGCCGGCAAGGACGGCAACCCCAACATGTCGCCGTACTCGGCGTCCAAGGCCGCCGTCATCGCCCTGACCAAGTCGTTGGGCAAGGAGTTGGCCACCAGCGGAGTGCTCGTCAACGCCATCGCCCCCGCCGTGATCGAGACACCGATGAACGCCACCACCGCGCCGGAGGCACTCGCCCACATCACCAGCCTCATCCCGATGAGACGGCTTGGCCGGCCCGAAGAGGTCGCCGAACTCATCGCCTGGCTCGTATCCGACAAGGTCAGCTTCTCCACCGGCGCCGTGTACGACATCAGCGGCGGGCGCGCGACCTACTGAACCTCTTCACCCTCCTCTTGCGGTGCGGTGGACCGCAAGGTCAGACGCGGTGCGCGAGCGCCGCGTGGTTCAGGTTGAAAGAGATTCGCTGATCGCACCCGGGTCAGCGGGCGTTCCTACGACGTCCAGCGCATGCTCGGCGGTGAAGCCGAGCAGGTCGCGGGCGTGCGCCAGGTCAAGGGGTGCGGCACGCCCGGGCAGCGGCGCCCTGATCTCGGTCTCCGGGTGGTAACGGCGTATGAGGTCGAGCGTGGGGTAGGGGGCCAGCGTCCGCGGCGCGGCGACGTGGACCGTGTGCGCGCCGGTAGCGCCGAGCGCGAGCAGGGCGGCTCGGGCGGCGTCGCGGGAGTCCAGATACATCCACAGCTCGCGGGCGGCGTGCGCAGGGTCGGCGGCTATCTCGGCGGCGCGGGCGGCCAGCCGCTCCGCCGAGGCGACGAACGGATAGCGCAGGGCGGTCACGGCCATCCCGTACCGGCGGGCCATCGCCGCCGCGGTCAGCTCGTCGACCTGTTTGGACAGGCCATACGGATCCTCCACCTGGGACGGTGTCGCGAGGTCGAGCGGGACGTACGCCGGGTGCAGGCCGGCGCGGGCGAAGGGCAGGCCCGTGGTGCAGTAGCTGCTGGCGATGGCCGCTGCGCGTACGCCGATCCGGCCGGCCTCCTCCAGCACGGTGAACGTCGCCGTCACGTTGCCACCGAACACCGCGTAGGGGCTGTGCCCCGCCGGGGACGGTATCGCGGCGAGGTGGATGACGGCGTCAACGCCGGCCAGAGCCGTGCGGACGGTGTCCGGATCGCCGGCGTCGCCGGTGACGACCCGATCGGCCGCAAGGTCACCGGGATCGTCCAGGACGAGCGCGGTGGCGATGATCCCGCGGTCCGCCAGGAGCGCCAGGACCGCCCTGCCGATGCGGCCCGCGGCGCCGGTGACGAGCACGCGGCCGGGGGAGGGGTACCTCACGCCCACTGACATTAGGTGGCGACGCTCGGGTCAGCAAGCTGACGAAACGTCTGTAGGCTGGTAGGCGTTCGTACCACCGTGACCGAAGAGTGGAGATCTCATGGCCGTCCGTCGATCCTCGGCGTGGTCGAGCGCGGTTCCGGCCCCGGCCGTCCTGCGCGCCGGCGCCATCCTGGACATGGTCGGCGGCGCCAAGGGCGAGGCCGTGACCATCGCCGAGCTGGCCGCCCGGGCCAACCTGCCCCGCTCCTCGGTGATGAACATCTGCGTCGCGCTGATCGAACTCGGCTTCCTGCAGTCCCTGGACGGCGGGCTGGTCCTCGGCCCGCGGCTGGCCGAGCTCGGCATGGCCTATCTCGACGCGCTGGACGTCGGGCGGATGTTCCGCGACCGGTGCGCCGCGCTCGGTGCCCTGTTGGAGGAGACCGCCCAGCTGGCGGTGCTGGACCAGCTCGACGTGGTCTACCTGGCGCGGGTCGACGGGCCGACGCCGGTGCCGGTGCGTACCTGGATCGGGCGGCGGCTGCCCGCGTACTGCACCGCGCTGGGCAAGGCGATCCTGGCCGAGTTGGATCCGAAACACGTACGGGAACTGCTCGCCGCCGCGGCGCCGTTGGCCCCGATGACCCGCAACACGCGTACCTCGATCGGTGACGTGATGGCCGAGTTGGCGGCCACCCGGGAGCGGGGTTACGGGATCAACGACGAGGAGACGACCGAGGGGATCTTCGGCGTGGCCATGCCCGTGCGCGGCCTGCCGCCGAGTGCTGGGCCGTACGCGGTCAGCATCTCGATGCTGAAGGCGCGGGCGAACAAGCAGCGGGTCGACCGCGCGCTGGAGGTTCTGCGCCAGCTCTCCGACCTGGTCTCGGATCCGGACCTGGCCACACCCTGACCCGTCAGGCATCGCGCCCGGGCGGCTCGCCGTTTCCGGCCGTGTCAATATACTGACGAGACGCCTCGGTATTGACAGTCGGGCGTGTTAACCCTATGTTTCGAAGATCGCTTGGCTGGCCTCGTCGGGCCGACAACCGAGCGCCTCAGCCGGACTCGGAGGTGCGACCATGACGACTTCGCGACGGACACGCCGCCAACTGCTTCGCGACGCGGGCCTGGTTGGCGTACTCGGCACGCTGCCGGCGGCTGGGCACCTCCTGGCGGGCGGGTCCGCGCAGGCCGCGTCCACCGCCGTCGACCGGATCTACGTGGCGACCGACGGCGACGACCGGTGGAGCGGACGGCTGGAACGCCGCAACGCGGCCGGTACCGACGGCCCACTCGCCACGCTGGCCGCGGCCCGCGACGCGGTACGCCGCCGCAAGCGAAGCCACCCGCTCACCCGCCCGCTCGAGGTGGTCCTGCGGGGCGGCACCTACTACCTGCCCGAGCCGCTGGTGCTCACGCCGGAGGACTCCGGCACGGCCGAATGCCCGATCGTGTGGCGCTCCGCGCCCGGCGAGCGTGCGGTCATCTCCGGCGGGCGGCCGATCACCGGCCGGTGGACGCGAGGCGCCGACGGCGTCTGGTCCACCAGGCTCGCCACGCCGTGGTCGTTCCGTACGCTCTTCGTCAACGGGCGGCGGGAGACGCTCGCCCGCTTTCCGAACCCCGACCCGGAGCAGCCCGGCCGCGGCTACATCTTCCACGGCGGGCAGCACCCCCACCAGCTCCTCGCCGGGCTGGCCCGCGGCGGCGACTACGTCGAATACCGGTTCACCGTCACCACGGCGGCCACCTACGACCTGTGGCTCGGCGTGGCCACCGCCGAGGTGGACAACCAGAACTTCCTCGCCGTCACCGTGGACGGCGCCGCAGTGCCGCTGTCCACGATCGACGGCAGCGGTGGGTACCGCGTCGTCAAGTACAGCAAGGCGGCGGGCGGCCTGGAGCTGGGCGCCGGCGAGCACCGGATCCGGATCGCCAACACCACGCCGCGAGGCGGCGACCACCGGGTGCACCTGGACGCGCTCGTGTTCACCACCGACGCCGGCTTCGCCGCTGCCGGGACGAACCTGCCACCGCTGGCCGGCGACGAGCATCGGGTGGTGGTCCAGGCCGAGGACGACAGGGCACGGGTCGCCGGGCTGAGCTCGATCCGGTTCCAGAAGTTCCCCGTGCCGGTCGTGCCAGCGACCAACGCCACAAAGCTGTACGCCGACCCCGCACTGGTCAAGGCGAGCTGGAAGGACGACCCCGAGGCACTGGTCGACGCCGTCCCCGCCTACCAGTACTGGAACGAGCTGCTGCCCATCACCGCGATCGACCCCGTCACCGGGATCGTCACGGTGGACCGGCCGGCCAACGCGCTCAGCTTCGCTGCGGGAAACTACTTCTTCGTCTCCGGCGTCCGGTCCGAGCTGGACACCCCCGGGGAGTTCTATCTGGACAGCCACGCCGGACGGCTGGACTACCTGCCGCGCCCGGGCGAGGACCCGAACTCGGCCACCTTCGTCGCGCCCCACCTCGACCGTCTGGTCACCCTGCGCGGGGACGCCACCGGCACCGCACGGGTGGAGTGGGTGACCCTGCGCGGCCTGGAGTTCCGGCACACCAAGGGCAGCCGCACGTACGTCTCGGACCGGTCGCCCACCGACGCGGCCATTCAGCTGGACTGCGCGTGGCACTGCACTGTCGAGGACTGCCGGATCACCGGCGTCGACGGCTACGGGATCTGGCTGCACCTGGACAGCTGCGAGAACACCGTGCGGCGCAACGAGATCGACGACATCGGCGTCGGCGGTGTGCTGCTGTCCGCCGCGGTACTCGACTACGGCATCGTGTACGACGACCGGCCCGAGGTGCAGGACTACGCCCCGCTGCGCAACGCGTTCCTGCGCAACCACATCCACCACGGCGGCCGGGTGCGGGTGCTCGCCGCCGGGTTCAACCTCGGCAGCCGGCCCGACTCCACGGCGCTGGCCGCGGGCAACCTCATCGCGTTCAACGACGTGCACGACATGACCCGGCAGGGAGTGTTCGGCTTCCGCAACCAGGGTGGCAACGTCATCGCGTACAACCGGTTCACCGACGTGATTACGAGCACCGCCGACACCGGCGCGATCAACCTGGCGGTGATGACGAACCTCGCCGCGCCGAACCTGGTCCGCAACAACGTGGTCCGCGGCGCCCGCGGGCTGCTCCGCATCAGCGAGGACACCGTGTACGGGTACGGCGTCGGCCTCTACCCGGACCACAGCAGCAGCCACTTCTGGTTCGAGAACAACCTCGTGGTGGACGCGTCGTATCCGTTCCTGGCCAACGGCGGGCAGTTCAACACGCTGGTCAACAACGTGCTCGCCGACCCCGGTCAGGTGTGGGTCGTCAACCCCAACGGGGTCCTGCGGGACAACGTGGTACGCGGCAATGTGCTGGCCAACGTGCACACCACGGACGACCTCACGTACCGGCTGGACGTCATGCCGCCGCTGCTGGACGCCGCCTGGGCGGCGCCTGGCCGGCTGGTCGACGGCGACCGCAACGTGCTGTTCAACGGCGCCGCGCCGGTGCGCTTCGAGCCGCTGCACACGCTGGCGGCGTGGCAGGCGGCCGGAAACGATGCGCGCTCGGTCGCGGCCGACCCGCGGTTCGTTGACCCGGCCCGTGGCGACTACCGGTTGCGGGCGAGTTCTCCGGCGTTCGCGTTGGGGTTCCGGCCGATCGACCTCGGCAACACCGGTGTCGCCGGCCAGGCGCCGCTGCCGGCTATCGCGTCCATGGCCGCGGTGTTCGCGGCGGCGGGCGCCGACCCGGTCGGCACCGACGGCCGCGCGGTCCGGTGTCGCCCGGCGGTCGGCGAGCCGGGCATGTACCGCGTCTACGCCCGCCGCACCAGCAACGCGGCCCGGCCACAGAAGCTCGATGTGGTGGTGCGGCACGCCGCTGGCGAAGCGCGCGTCGTGCTCGACGAGATGACCGGGCCGGGCAACAATCCGGAGCCGCGGTTCGGCCTGTTCCTCGGCACCTACCCGTTCCGGCCCGGAGCGCCCGCGGAGGTGGTCGCGACCCAGCCCGGCACGGCGACCCCGGACCTGCCCTCCGGTGTGCTGCTGTTGCGCGTGCCCCGGCCGCGCACCGACCTCGCGCAAACGCTGTGGGAGGCGACCGCGACCGTCACCCGCGGCAAGCTCGCGGCGGGGGAGCGGACCACGGTCACGGTCCACGGCCTGCTTGCCGACGGGCGCGACGCCAACCTCCGGCGGGCGCGGATCCGGTACGCCAGCAGCGCGCCCGAGGTGGCCACGGTGGACAGTGCCGGCACGCTCGCCGCGCGCGGGCCCGGGCTCGCCACGGTCACGGCCACCGTCACGCTCGGCGAGGCCGTGGTGCGTACCCCGCCGGTGCGGGTCCTTGTCGGCGACATCCTCTGGGAGGTGTCCGTGACCGCGGAGGACGCCCTGCTCGGCGTCGGCGAGATCACCAGGCTGGTGCCCAGCGGCCGCACCGACACCGGCGGCACCCCCGACCTCTCCGCCGCGACCATCGAGTACGCCAGCGACCGCCCGGAGGTCGTCGTGGTGGACGCCGCCGGGCGGGTGACCGCCAAGGGCACCGGCAGCGCGACACTGACCGCGACCGTGACCCTCCACAACATAACGCTGGCGGCTACGACCACCGTCAGCGTCGTGGCGGGCCTGACCCCGCTGCTGGCGTACGCCTTCGACGAGTCCGGGACGGGCACCGAGGCGGCGGCCGACGGCGGCACCGCGCCACCGGCACCGGGCAGCTTCCACGGCGCCGCCCGGCGGACCGCGCAGACGCCCTCGGGCTCGGGCGGCGCGCTGGATCTGACGGCCGGGGCCGGGTTCGTCACTCCCGGGGTGGGCGGCTCGGCGAAGCTCGACGCGCTGCCGCGGTTCACCCTCGCGCTGTGGCTGCGGCTGGCCGAGGATCCGGCTGCCTTCGACCGCATCCTGGGCCGCGGCGCGGCCCTGGACTGGTACGTGCTGGCTGGATCCACCGCCGGTGCCGTCGCCACGCTGCTGCAGATCGGGCCCGTGGCGATGCGGCCGCCGGTGTTCGACGCCCGGGAGTGGCAGTTCCTCGCCGTGGTGGGCGACGGGAGCAGGCTGACCGTGTACCACGGTGACCGGACGAGCGCGGTCACCACCCTCGGCAGCCAGGCCACCGCGGCCCCGCTGGCCGCCGCACCCGGTGTCGAGCTGCGCCTGGGTGCCACCACGCTCACCACGGCGGATCGGACCCCGCCGGCGTACCTGGACGGCTTCCGCATCTACGGGCTGGCGCTGCCGCCGGCGGAGCTGGACCAGATCCGCCGGGGCGACCTGGCGGCCGGGGCCTGACATGACCGTGGTGATGGACCGCCTCGCGGGTGGCCTCGGACTGGGCCTGGCACCCATCGGCAAGGTCGGCGACGCACCGTGGCGGCAGACGCTGCACCGAGCCTGGGAGCTGGGCGTGCGGTTGTTCGACACCGCGCCGCTCTACGGAGCCGGGCGGGCGGAGGAGCGCGCCGGCGCGGCTCTCGCCGACCGGCCCCGGGACGATTTCGTGCTGTCCACAAAGGCCGGTATCGGCCCGGACCGGACTCCCGACTTCTCGTACGACGGGGTGATGCGGTCGGTGGCGGCGAGCCTGCGCCGGCTGCGGACGGAGCGGATCGACATCCTGTACATCCACGACCCGCAGGACCACCACGCACAGGCCGTGGACGGCGCTTACCGGGCCGCAGCCGAGCTGCGCGCGGCCGGCGTCGTCCAGGCGGTGGGCGTGGGCATGAACTACGCCGACGCGGCTGCCCGGTTCGTGCGGGACACCGACCTGGATTGCGTGCTCATCGCGGGACGCTACACGCTGCTCGACCGGTCCGCCGCCGCGGAACTGCTGCCGCTCTGCGCGGAGCGCGGCGTGGCGGTCGTCGCCGCCGGGGTGTTCAACTCCGGGCTGCTCGCCAATCCCGTGCCCGGCGCGACGTACGACTACCGGCCAGCCCCCGCCACGGTGCTCGACCGCGCGGTCCGGCTACGCGCGGTGTGCGAGCGGCACGGGCTACCACTCGCCGCGGCCGCCCTGCAGTTCCCCGCCCGGCATCCCGCGATCACCGCGACGCTCGTCGGCGCGGCCACCCCGGACGAGATCGAACAGGACGTGCGGTGGCACCGGATGGCCATTCCCGATCGGTTCTGGAGCGACGTCGCCAGCCTGGACGGAGACCACCAGTGAAGATCACAGACGTCGAGGTCCTCGTCCTGCCCGACGGCGACGACGCGATGATCCTCGTCGCCGTCGATACCGACGAAGGCGTGTACGGCCTCGGCGAGGTCGGCGTACGCACCCGCTACCGGGCCGTGCTGGGCGCCCTGGAGCACCTGCGCGAGCTGGCGGTCGGCGAGGACCCGGCCCGCGTCGAGCACCTGTGGCAGGTGATGTTCCGGCGCGGGTTCTTCCCTGGCGACCGCACCGTCGCGGCAGCCATCGCGGCGATCGACGTGGCGCTGTGGGACATCCGCGGCAAGGTTCTCGGCGTGCCCGTCCACGCGCTGCTCGGCGGGCAGGTCCGGGACCGGGTGGACTGCTACACCCACGTGGAGACCAAGCTCGACCCCGAGGCCACCGCCGACTCCTGCCGCGCGCTCGTCGCCGAGGGCTGGCGACACCTGCGCCTCGCTGTGCAGGACGACGACGGGGTGCTCGACCCGCGTGCCGCCATGCGCGGGGCGATCGCGAACTTCCACGCCGCCCGCGCGGCGGTGGGGGACGAGATCGAGCTGGCCATCGACGTACACACGAGGCTGGACCCGCCGGAGGCGGTCACGCTGTGCCGGGAGATCGAATCGGCCCGGCCGTACTTCGTCGAGGACCCGCTGCGCAGCGAGGGCCTGGAGGGCTACCGGATGCTGCGGCTGCGCACCGGTGTGCCGCTCGCCGCGGGTGAGCAGCTCGGGTCCAAGTGGGAGTTCCGCCGCCTCATCGAGGAGGACCTCGTCGACCACGCTCGGGTCGACGTGGCGATCGCCGGCGGGCTGACCGAGTCCAAGAAGATCGCTGGCTGGTGCGAGACGCACTACATCCAGCTTGCCCCGCACAACCCGCTGGGGCCGGTGACCACGGCCTCGTCGTTGCACCTCAGCCTGGCCACCCCGAACGTGAGCGTGCAGGAACAGCACCGCCGGCAGCTCTCGCCCGAGGTGGCCGCACTCTTCACCGGCCGGCCGTTGGTACGGGACGGCTACCTGTCACCGCCCGAGGGTCCAGGCCTCGGCATCGACCTGGACCGGTCCGCCGCCCGGCGGCTGCACGCCGTCGCGGTGGAGCGACCCCACCTGCGCCGCCCCGACGGCGCGTTCACGAACTGGTAGACGACGAAGGAAGACAACCATGAGACTTGCCCGATGGGTGGCGACCGCCGTCGCCCTTTCCCTGGCCGTCACCGCGTGCGGCAACGGGTCCTCCAACGACTCCGACGGCCCGGTGGACCTGCGGGTGGTGGTGTGGTCCGGCAACGAGGCCCACCTGAAGATCCTCAACGACCTCGCCGCGGCGTTCGTCAAGGCCAACCCCGACGTCGCGTCCGTGAAGGTGGAGAGCACACCATCCGGTCAGAACTACCGCACGGTGCTGACCACACAGATCTCGGGTGGCGACAGCCCGGACGTGGGCTGGCTGGGCGAGGGCGACGCGCCGGACTTCATCGCCGCCAAGGGCCTGGTGGACCTCGGTCCGACCGTACGCGGCGACGCGTCGTACAACCACGGCGACCTGATCTCCTCGCAGCTGGGCGTCTGGGCGCCGGGAGACAAGGTGTACGGGATCCCGTTCTCCACCTCGCCCGCCGGTGTGTTCTACAACGCCGACATGTTCGCCAGGGCCAGGCTGCCCACGCCGGACGAGATGGTCAAGAACGGCACCTGGACGTGGGAGAACCTGGCCGCGGTAGCGAAGAAGCTGCACGACACGCTGGGCGTGGGTGGCTTCTACATCGGCCCGTACCAGAAGTTCGACGACCAGTGGATCTCGCTGTCGCACCTGTGGGCCGGCTTCGACGCGGCGCCGTGGAGCGCCGACGGCACCACCTGCACGTTCACCGACCAGAAGATGGTGGACGCGATGACCTTCCTGCACAAGATGATCACGGTGGACAAGGGGTACCCAGGGCCGGGCGTAGCGGCCGACTTCGCCGCCGGCCAGGCCGGGATGATCAGCACGTACATCAGCACGGCGGTGCAGCTCAAGCAGGCCAGCTTCAAGTGGGGCCTGGTGCCGCAGCCGACCGGCCCGGCCGGCAGCAGCGTGGTCATCGGCCAGTCGGCGTTCGTCGCGTTCGCCGGCTCCAAGCACCCCGAGCAGGCCGCCAAGCTGGTCGCCTTCCTGACCAACGAAGAGAGCTCCAAGCAGCTCATCCAGTACTTCCCGTCGATCCGCCGGTCGCTGGTGACCGCCGACGCGCTGTCCGCGGCCAACCCGCTGCTGAGCAAGGAGCAACTCCAGGCCGTCGTGGTGGACGGGATCACCAACGGCAAGCGCTCGCCGGTACACACGAACATGGGCGAGATCGCGCCGGAGGTCCGGGTGAACCTCGAACCGCTGTGGAAGCCGGGCGCCGACGTCGCCGCGGTGATGAAGAAGACCTGCGACGCGATCACGCCCCTGCTGGCGAAGACCCGGTAGTGATGGTCCAGGTCCAGACAGAGGTATCGGCCGGGTCGGAGATGACCGCACCGATCCGGCCACCCCGGCTGACGCGGCGGGTTCGGGAGCAGATCGCCGGGTACCTGTTCACCGCGCCATTGGTGCTCGGCTTCCTGGCCATCGTCATCGGCCCGCTGGTCATGGTCGGGTGGTACAGCCTGCACCACTTCGAGACGCTGACCGGGCAGTTCACGTTCGCCGGCGCGGACAACTACGAGGCGCTGGCGGACGATCCGCGGCTGCCCGGCGTGCTGGTCGCCACCGGTGTCTTCGTCGTCTGCATCGTGCCGCTGGGCATCAGCCTCTCCCTGCTGCTGGCGGTCCTGGTCAATCAGAAGCTGCCCGCGATCAAGGTGTTCCGGGCCATCTTCTTCGCACCCACGCTGGTCTCGTTGGCCGCCTGGACCATCGTCTGGCACTTCCTGCTGCTGCCCAACGGGGCGGTCAACAGCCTGCTGCGGACGTTGTCCATCCACGGCCCGGACTGGCTGCGCGAGCCCGGCGCGGCGATGGCGGCGGTGATCGTCGTACAGGTGCTCAAGGGCGCGGGCATGAACATGCTCATCTTCCTCGCCGCCCTGCAGTCGGTGCCGAAGGAGCTCACCGAGTCGGCCCGGGTCGACGGCGCCGGGCGGTTCCGGACCTTCCGCAGCATCACCCTGCCGATCATCTCGCCCGAGATCCTCATGGCGGTCATGCTCATGACGATCGGGGCGTTCAAGGTCTTCGAGCAGATCCTGCTGCTCACCGGCGGTGGCCCGGGCTACTCGACCACCGTGCTGATCTTCTACATCTACCGGCAGGCGTTCGGCACCGGCGACCTGGGGTACGCGGGCGCGCTGTCCCTGCTCATGTTCGCCATCCTGCTGCTGCTCACCGCAGGGCTGTGGCAGCTGCGCAAGAAGGTGGTGTTCTATGAGTCCGACTAGTCGCCTGCTGCACGCCCTCGCCTCGCGCGCCGCGCTCTACCTGCTGCTGGTCGTCCTCGCCGTACCGGTGCTGCTGCCCGGCCTGTGGATGCTGACCTCGGCCCTGAAGACCAACGAGGAGATCTTCCGGTACCCGCCCACCTTCCTGCCCACCGACTGGCGCTGGGAGAACTTCGCCCGGGTCTTCGAGCTCCAGCCGTTCGCCCGGCAGTACTTCAACAGCCTCTACATCGCGATCCTGGTCACCGCCGGCACGATCGTCCTGTCGTCGATGGCCGGCTACGCCTTCGCCCGGCTGCGGTTTCGGGGCCGGAGCCTGCTGTTCCTGCTCATCGTCAGCGGCATTCTCATCCCGCACGAGGTCACCATCGTGCCCCTGTTCCGGATGGTGGGCGCGCTCGGCCTGATGGACACACACTGGCCGCTGGTCGTCATCCCGATCTTCTCCGGCACCGGCGTGATCGCCACGTTCGTGATGCGTCAGGCCTTCCTCTCCCTGCCCCGGGAACTGGAGGAGGCGGCCCGCCTCGACGGGCTCGGCTACTTCGGCACGTACTGGAAGATCGCACTACCGCTCGTGCGACCCACCGTCGCGGTGGTGACGATCCTGTCCATGTGGAGCAGCTGGAACCTGTTCCTGGAACCGCTGATCTTCCTGCGCAGCAACGAGAAGTACACGCTGCCGCTCGCGCTGACCCAGTTCGAGGACCCGTACGGCGGTCCGCTGTGGAACGTGCAGATGGCGGCGACCACCCTCTCGGTGCTCACCGTGCTGGCCGTCTTCGTGGCGGCGCAGCGGCATGTCGTCGCCGGCCTCACCGCCGGCAGTATCAAGGGATAGGACACAGTGGACAAGTTCAACCCGCTGCGCCGGGTGCTCGCCTACGACGACTTCGACCGTGGCATCAACGGCTGGGCCGAGCTGTGCGGCAACCACGACGGCGACCTCAGCGCCGTTCGCCCGTCCTTCGCGGACCTGCGCCCGCCACAGCTGAGCACCTGCACGTTCTTCGACATCGGCTCGCACGGGGCGATGGACGGTACGTACGCGCTCAAGCTGGCCACCCGACCGGTCCCCGGGCACACCGCCTGCCTGATCAAGCGGCTGACGCTGGCCAAGGAGGCCCTGGTCCAGTTCGAGATGTACTTCGCCGCCAAGGCCGAGGCCCGCCAGGGGCCGGACGCCTACCGGGACCGGACGTGGGACGGCAACCAGGACCTGAGCGAACGCGACCTGGGCTCGTTCACGATCAGCAACGACATCGGCCGGCTGGACGGCAGCCGCTACCACGTGGCGCTGCGCTACCTGAACGCCACCGCCGAGGGCAAGCTGGTCCAGGGCTGGCACTACAAGACCTCGCTGCAGCCCACCACCAAGATGCAGCTGACCGGCCAGGTCCCCGCCGGCGACTTCCACACCGTCGGCGAGGACGACTGGGAGCCGGTGCCCGGCGGCGGAGGGACGCTCTGCCTCAACGAGGTGCCCACCAAAATCAACTGGCACTACCTGCGCTGGACGGTCGACACCGCGGCCGGGCGCAGCGTCGAGCTCCAGGTCAACGACCGCGTGATGGACCTGCGCGACATACCGGTGCCGGTCTACCCGCACCCGTACACCGGGCTGCGCGGCCTGTTCAACCTGCTGCTCGACGTACGCACCAACACCAACGTGCGCAACTTCCTGTTCGTCGACTCCTGCCTCATCTCCGTGGATTGGTGATCGTCAGTGGTCCGCATCTCCCAAACCGCGGTCGTGGAGCGCAACGCCCGCCGCGACGCCACGTTCGCCACCGAACCGTTCGAGGTGGCGTGGGCCGGCGAGGCCCGCTGGTTCGTTCGCGTGCTGGAGTGCTCCGGCACGTGGCACGCCCGCACCGAGATCTCCCCGGACGGCCAGGAATGGTGCCCGTACGGCGAGCCGCTGCGATTCGACGCGCCCGGGGTCTACACGGCCGGCGTCACCCACTTCGGCCACTGGCTACGGCTGGCCGCCGAGCCGGACGGCGAAGCCAGCACCCGCCTGCACATCTACCTGGCGCTGAAAGAATGATCGTCGACGCGCACGTGCACCTGTGGCACGATCCGGCCCGCGGCTACCGCTGGCTCGACGACCCGGTCCGGGCTGCGCTGCGCCGCCCGTTCACCGCACCGGAGCTGGCCGCCGAGATGGGCGCGGCCGGCGTCGACCGGGCCATCCTGGTCGAGGCGGGCCTGGCCCAGGAGGCGGAGGCCGGCGAGCTTCTCGCACTCGCCGAGAAGCACGAGCAGATCGGTGGCGTGGTCGCCTGGATCGACCCCAGCCGCCCGGACCTCGCCGACGTCCTGGCCGGATACCGCGCCTTGCCGGGCAGTCGGTGGCTGTCCGGGGTACGCGCCCACGTCTCCCGCCAGCACGAGCCCTATCTCGACCGGGCCGAGGTGCGGCGCGGCCTGGCCGTGGTGGCCGCCGAAGGGCTGGTCTTCGACCTCGTCGCACGGCCGGACCAACTCGCCTCGGCGGCGCGGGCCGCGCGGGACCTTCCCGAGCTCACGTTCGTCCTTTCACACCTGGGCTTCCCCGCGTTGCGGGACCCCACCGCGAACTGGGTGGCGTCGGTCGCGCCGCTGGCCGCCTGCCCGAACGTGCTGGCGAAGGTGTCGGGGCTGCTCCTGCTCGCCGAGGGCGTACCCGCGCGGATGGCCCCGTATGCGGCCGCTGCGGTGGATCTGTTCGGCGCCGAGCGCCTCATGCTCGGCTCGGACTGGCCGCAGTGCCTGCTGGCCGCCGGCTACCCGGACACCTGGGACCTGCTCGTCTCGGCGCTGCCGCCGCTCGGCGACGACGACCGGGCCGCCATCCTCGGCGGCACCGCGACCCGGGTGTACCGGTCATGATCCGGGCCAGCACGCCACTCGACCCGCCGCCGGAGTGGGCGGTCCTGCAACGGCGGCTCTTCGACGCGCTCGACGACGCGTGGCGGCGCTTCGAGCGGCGGTACTGCCGACCGGACGGCAGTCTGCACTTCGCCGGAACGCTGCCCAGCCGGGACGGCGCCGACGACTTCTACGAGGCGTTCTTCAACTGGCCGGCGCTGTACTTCCTGGGCGGCGCCGACGACCTGCTCGAGGCGAGCAAGCACCACTGGCGCGGGGTGACCCGCCAGCTCACCGAGCTCGGGCTGGTGGTGGACGAGTTCGAGCGCGGGTACGACTGGTTCCACATCGGCGAGTCGATGATCTTCTTCTACGCGATCTGCGCGGCTGACCCGGGCGACGCCGAGTTCACCGCGCGGGCGGCCCGGTTCGCCGACCTCTACCTGCCCGGCTCGCCGACCGGCAACTACGACCCGCGGCTGAACATGATCCGGGCGCCACACACCGGAGCCGGCGGGCCGCGGCCGGATATCAACGAGGAGTGGCAGGTCTACGGCGCGGACAAGCACTTCGGCGGCGCCTACGGGCTACCGCTGTACGACCTACCGGGCATCGCCGCCTGGGACGACCTGGCCGATCCGGTCAACGCCCGGCGGATGGGCCAAGCGATGCAGGCCCGCCTCGGCAAGGGCGACATACCGGTCAACCTGGCCGCGACCGGCCTGCTGGCCAACGCCTGGCTGCTCACCGGCGACGACCGGTACCGGGACTGGGTCACCACATACGTGCGCGGATGGATCGAGCGCACCGAGGCCAACGGTGGGATCCTGCCGGACAACGTCGGACCCTCCGGCCGGGTGGGTGAGCTGCACGGCGGTCACTGGTACGGCGGCCACTACGGATGGCAGTGGCCACACGGGCTGCACACGCTGTGGCAGGCCGCGCTGCTCGGCGGCCTGAACGCCCGGCTGGTCAGTGGCGACGACGGGTACCTCGGCCTGCCGCGCGGCCTGCTCGACCGGGTCGTCGCGCTCGGCGAGCACCGGGAGGTGGACGGGCGGCGCCGGCTGCTGGTGCCGTACCGGCACGGGCCGCACGGCTGGTTCGACCTCCAGGAGCCGCCGGCGGCGATGCCACTGTGGCTGTGGCTGACCAGCATGTCGGCGGCCGACGAACGGCGGCTGGCCGAGCTGTGCGACGCCGACCGTGACGTCCGGCTGTTTCGGGCGAAGGGGGAGGACGGGCACGAGCGGCCCTGGTGGCGGTACCTGCACGGGGACAACCCCGACTACCCCCAGCGGGCCCTGGCCATGGCGCTCGACCAGGTCGAGCAGCGGGTGGCCGCCATCGAGGCCGACGACAGCCCGATCGCCGGCCGGCACATCCACCACTGGCAGGAACACAACCCGGTGGTAACCGAGGTGCTGCTACAGCTCACCACCGGCGCACCCCAGGTCGTCTACAACGGCGGCCTGTACGCCAACGGGGTGCGCCACCTCGACCTGGACCGCCGCCGGCCCGGCCTGCCGCCGGACGTGGCCGCGCTCGTGGAGCGCGTCACCGCCGACCAGACGCGGATCCGCCTGGTCAACCTCTCCAACCACGCCACCCGGCGGCTCGCCGTACTCGCCGGCGCATTTGGCGAGCACGACTTCACCCACGCGCGCCGCGACGGCGGCGACGCGGCTCCGGCCCGCGGCCCGGCGGTGACGGTCGAGCTGCCGCCGGCCACGCAGCTGCTGCTCGACCTCGGCACCGCCCGCGACGTCCGCCGCCCGTCGCTCACCCCGCATCGCTACGACATCGAGGAGGCATCGTGAACCGGCTCGCGCACACCCTCGCCCTCACCCTCGTCACGGCCCTGCTTCTGGTCGTCCGGCCGGCCGCCGCCCAGGCTGCGGTCCAGGAGACGCTGTACGTATCGCCCAGCGGCACGGGCACGACCTGCACGAGCACCGCGCCGTGCGCCCTCACCACCGCCCGGGACCGCGTCCGCGTCGACAACGACGCGATGACCGGCGACATCGTCGTCCAGCTCGCGGGCGGCATCTACGCGCTGGGCTCGACGTTCACCTTGGCCGGCGCCGACTCAGGCAGCAACGGATACCGGGTCATCTACCAGAACGCGCCCGGCGCCGCACCGGTGCTCAGCGGCGGCGTCCAGATCAGCGGCTGGACGCTGCACGACGCGACCAAGAACATCTACGCGGCCAGCGTGCCGTCCGCTCTGGAAACCCGCCAGCTCTACGTGAACAGCGTCCGGGCGGTCCGCGCGCGCAGCGCCACGCTGGCGGCGAGCGCGTTCACCAAGACGAGCACGGGCTGGACCGCCAACAACCCCGCCTTCGCCACCATGGCCAGCTGGGGCGACCTCAGCCAGGTCGAGCTCTGGGGCTACAAACGGTGGCGCTCGTTTCGGTGCGCGGTCGAGGCGATGACCGGCACCGCCGTGGACATGGTGGACCAGTGCTGGCACAACGCCCAGGTCCGCGCGGGCACCGTGTACGACTGGGACGCGGTCAGCTACGTCGAGAACGCGTACGAGCTGCTCGACAGCGCCGGCGAGTTCTACCTCGACCGGGGCGGCGACGTCGTCTACTACATCCCCCGCTCCGGCGAGAACATGTCCAGCGCCCAGGTCTGCGCGCCGGCCCTGCAGACCGTGCTACGGGCGGCGGGCACCGCCGCCGCGCCGGTGCACCACGTCACGTTCCGCGGCATCTCCTTCGCCCACGCCACCTGGCTCGGCCCGGAGGGCCCGAACGGCTTCGCCGAGATGGGCAAGAACGTCTACTTCTCCACCAGCGGGACGACGGAAACCACCGAACTGGTGCCCGGCAACGTGACGTTCACGTACGCACACGACGTCACCATCGAGGGGTGTCGGTTCAGCCGACTGGGCGGGTCCGGCCTCAGCCTCGGCACCGGCACCCACGACGTGTCCGTCCTGCGTAACACGATGAGCGATATCTCCGGCACCGGGCTGCTCATCGGCGACCTGACCTCGAACCCGTCCGCGACCCTGCAGGCGAGCGACATCGTGGTGGAGGACAACCTCATCGAGCTGGCCGGGCGCGACTACCAGGGCGCCGCGGGCCTCTTCGCCCCCAACGCCGCGAACCTCAGCATTCGGCACAACCTCGTGCGGAACCTGCCGCTCGACGGCATCATGATCGGCTGGCACAACCCGGCGACCTACGGCACCGTGCTGGTCGAGAACAACGAGGTGCACACCGTCGGCACCACCCTCTACGACGTCGGCGGCATCCACACGCTGCACTTCCAGCCGGACACCGTGATCCGGGGCAACTACGTGCACGGCGTGGGCCACGACGCGGACACCGCGAACAACGCGATCTACCTGGACAACGACAGTTCCGCGATCGAGGTGCCGGGCAACGTCGTGCACGACACCCGCGCGTGGCTGAACCTGTGGGACGACGTCGCGACCGACAACGTCGTCACCGGCAACTACACCGACGACGACCTGATCGCCTGCGCGGTCGGCAGCACCGTCAACTACCCCGGCGACAGCCCGACCTGCAACGGCCAGCATGACAACATCATCACCGGCACCGTCGAGGTCCCCGACCAGAACTGGCCGGCCGCCGCCCAGTCCATCATCGACAACGCCGGCATCAGGTAGCCGCGCCATGAGAGCAGCGCACTACACCGGGCCCGGGTCCATCACGGTGGCCGAGGCGGCGGCCGTCCCGCCGCGGGCCGGAGAAGTGCAGATCGCCGTGGCGTACACCGGCATCTGTGGCACCGACCTGCACATCCTGCACGGGCACATGGACCAGCGGGTACGGCCGTGGGCCGTGCTCGGGCACGAGATGTCCGGCCGGATCCGCGCGCTGGGCGCGGACGTGCGCGGCTGGCAGCTGGACGACCCGGTCACCGTGATGCCCACCGTCTGGTGTGGACAGTGTCCGGCCTGCCGCGCCGGCAACAGCCACGTCTGCCACCACCTCACCTTCGTGGGGATCGACGCGCCGGGGTCGATGCAGGCGTACTGGACCGTGCCGGCGGACCTGCTTGTCCGGCTGCCGGCGTCCCTGCCACTGGCACACGCGGCACTGATCGAGCCGGTCGCGGTGGCGGTGCACGATGTGCGCCGCAGCGGGCTACGCCTGGGCGAACATGCCGTGGTGGTCGGCGGCGGTCCGGTCGGTGTCCTGATCGGACTCGTTGCCCGGCGCGCCGGCGCCCATGTTCTGCTGGTGGAGCCGGATCAGTACCGGCGGTCGGTGGCGGACGGCCTTGGGTTGCGGACGGTCGACCCGGCAGCGGTGGAGGTGGGTCACCTGGTCGAGGAGTGGTCCGGCGGCGCGGGCGCCGCGGTGGCGTTCGAGGTCTCCGGGACCGAGCCGGGGCTCGTCGCCGCCGTGCGAGCCCTCGCGGTGCGCGGCCGCATGGTGCTCGTCGGTATCCACCCCACGCCGCGGCCGGTCGACCTGCACCGCTTCTTCTGGCGCGAGCTGAGCCTGGTCGGTGCCCGACTCTACGACCGGTCGGACTTCGACGAGGCGGTACGGCTGGTCGCCGGCGGCGCCGTGCCGACCGAGCCGCTGATCTCCCGCATCGAGCCGCTGGAAGCGGCACGTCAGGCGTTCCAGGCGCTGGAGGACGGTGCCGGGGTGATGAAGGTGCTCGTCGACTGCCAGGCGGGTTCCCGATGACCGGCCTTTTCGACCTGTCGGGCCGAGTGGCCGTAGTCACCGGGGCACGGCGCGGCATTGGACTGGCGATAGCGACCGCGCTTGCCGAGGCCGGGGCCGACATCATCGGCGTGAGCGCCAGCCTGGAACCGCAGGGGAGCGAAGCGCAGCGCCGGGTGGAGGCGGCGGGGCGGTCGTTCACGCCGTACCGCGTGGACTTCACCGACCGGGACGCGGTCGGCCGGCTCGCCGCGGACCTGGCCACCGATCATCCGCCGATCGACATCCTGGTCAACAACGCCGGAACGATCGCCCGTGCGCCCGCCGCCGAGCACACCGATGCCGACTGGGACCATGTCCTGCAGGTGAACCTCACCGCACAGTTCACGCTGACCCGCGAAATTGGCCGGGACATGCTGGGTAGGGGGCGCGGGAAGGTGATCTTCATCGCCTCGATGCTGAGCTTCCAGGGCGGCGTCCTCGTCCCCGGGTACACCGCCGCCAAGAGTGGGATCGCCGGACTGACCAAGGCACTGGCCAACGAGTGGGCGGCGCACGGGGTGAACGTCAACGCGATAGCCCCCGGATACCTCGCCACCGACAACACCAGGGCGCTGCGGGAGGACGCCGAGCGGTCGCGCGCGATCCTCCAACGGATACCCGCCGGACGCTGGGGACAACCCGCCGACACCGCTGGCGCCGCAGTGTTCCTCGCCGCACCGGCCTCGGACTACGTCCACGGCGCGATCCTGCCAGTCGACGGCGGCTGGCTGGGTCGATAGTCGACGGCGCCGCCTGTCGTCGTGTGGTCCGGCCGGGTAGTCCTCGCGACGGGTTCAGGGTCGAGCCTGGGGACGGATCACCGTCAGGTCAGGATCGCGCCATACCATCAGGCCGAGGCGACGCTACCGACGGACACGACCTCGCCGTGGGCGGACAGGTACAGGTCCGGGCCCAGGTCCTCACGGACCGTCAGCGGGCCCGGGCCGGTACCCGGTCGCCACCGATCCCTCCGTCCGCAGCGCATCCGTGACGATCGACGTCGTACTCGGCGCGCTCGCCGACCCGGTACGGCTCACGCTCGTGCGCGCTCTCGACGCTGCCGGGGACTGGACATGCGGCAGCCCAGGTCCACCAGAGCGTGCCGGCGGTGACGGGCAGCCCGGCGGAGTGGGCGGTTGGACAGCTTCTCCCGCTCGCGGGTCAGCATCTCCTGGTTGTGGCGTAGCGTCCGGGCGCACTCGCCGAGCGCCCTGGCGACCTTGCCGGCCAGTTCGGCGCAGTCGTCAAGATCGGCGACGAGCTTCCGTCGGTGCTGGTCGTACCGGTCAGCTGTTTCGCCCGTCCACGCCTCCGAGCCGATCACCTGGTTGGCAGCGCTGTTGACGGTCTCGGCGGCCCAGGACAGTGCTGTGGGCTGGGAGTGCTCGGTTCTCGGTGGTCAAACGGCGTTGGGTCGTCGAACGCTCCCTGGGCTGGATCATGCACCACCGACGCCTGGCCCGTGACTACGAAGCCCTGCCCGACAACTCCGCCAGCATGATCCGCATCGCAATGATCGACAACCTCACGAAACGCGTCACCAACGAAACCACCCCAACCTGGCGAGACGACTGAAGACGGCATCACTCGCAAAATACGTGAATTAGAGCCCTCTCAGTGAACCTTTTTCAACCCCCCTTGCGGTCCGGCGGACCGCAAGGTCGGACGCGGCGCGTGAGCGCCGCGCGGTCCAGGTTGAAAAAGGTTCAATGTTCCCGTCCGTCGTGGCCTGTGGCTCGATGGCGAGGAGGCCCTCATTCAGACCCACGATGAGCAGACTGCCGACTGCAGTGGCGAAGGTGCCAGGCGATGGGACAGGGATTTCCTGGTCCGCTCCACCAGGGCCTACGCCGGCCGCTGGCCGCCGCGCCCGCGACGGGGGGAAAGACAGGCCCGTCGGGGAGCACAGGTAACGGCTCTCGCAGGTAGGCCCTTCCTGCTCGCAAATGCGTGGACCTTGGGGTGCGGGGGGTGAGCGG
This sequence comes from Plantactinospora sp. DSM 117369, assembly GCF_053764795.1. Classification (NCBI taxonomy): domain Bacteria; kingdom Bacillati; phylum Actinomycetota; class Actinomycetes; order Micromonosporales; family Micromonosporaceae; genus Plantactinospora; species Plantactinospora sp. DSM 117369. The sequence goes on from NZ_CM132446.1 coordinate 2,582,706, forward strand.
AGGCACAATTATTTGGCGATCGTTCCAGTTAGCCGTACGGTAGGCGCATGGCCCGTACCCGGGAGTTCGACTTTGACGCGGCGGTAGCCGCGGCCATGGAGGCGTTCCGGCGCAACGGCTACGAAGGGACCTCGATCCGCGACCTGACCAAGGCGACCGGCCTGGGCAGCGGCTCGATCTATGCCGCCTTCGGCAGCAAGGAAGGGCTATACCTGGCCGCGCTCGACCTCTACCGGCAGCGGTACGCGACGCCACTGATCGACATGCTGCGCTCGGGCAACGACGCCCGAGAGGTCATCCGCGAGGTTTTCGTCGGCGCGGTGGATGAGATCGCCCGGGACGGGAAACGCCTGGCATGTCTGATCGTCGGCGCCACGATCGAGCGGGCCCGGGACGACCCGCGGGTCGCCGAGCGGCTCCGGTCGACGACTCGATCGCTGGAGTCCGCCCTCTTCGACGTGCTCGCCGAGGGCCAGCTACGCGGTCAGATCCCGGCCGACCGCAGCGCCACCGACCTCGCTACGTTCCTGGTGACCAGCCTCCAGGGCCTGCGGGTGATGGGCGGGATCAACCCCGACCGGGCCACCTTGATGCGGTCCGCCGAGGTCGCGCTGAGTTGCCTGGACTGACCGGTTCCCCGGGCGCGGTCCGGCCTTTTGCCGTTCCCAAATCCTGTAACGCTCGCTCAAGATACCTTTTCGAAGGAAGAAGGATGAAACCGACAGGCGTAGGCATCATCGGGCCCGGCGCGTGGGCGTCGGTCTCGCACATTCCGGTGATCGCGGCGTCGCCGGCGTTCGAACTGCATGCGGTCAGCACGTCCCGTCGTAGCTCGGCGGAGGCTGCGGCGGCCAAGTACGGGGTGCCCGGATACGACGACCACCGCCGCCTTCTCGCCGATCCCCGGGTCGAGCTGGTCGTCGTCGCGGTCCAGGTCACCCAGCACTTCGAGCTGATCTCGGCAGCTCTCCAGGCGGGCAAGATGGTCTACAGCGAGTGGCCGCTCGCCAACGGCCTGGCCGAAGCGGAGCGCCTCGCCGAACTGGCCCGCCGGGCCGGCGCCCGTACCGTGGTCGGGCTCCAGGGACGATACGCCCCCGAGGTCCAGCACGCCGCAGACCTGGTTCGCGACGGGTACGTCGGCGAGGTGCTCGGCACCACACTGGTCGGCTCCGGCATGGTCTGGGGCGGCGAGGTGGACAGCCACAACCAGGCCTACTGGTTCGACAACGCCAACGGCGCCACCCCGCTCACCTCCGCCACGCTGCACGCCCTCGACCCGCTGCATTTCGTACTCGGCGAGTTCGACACGGTCGCGGCCAACCTCGTGGTGGGACGCAAGGAGGCGACCGTCACCGAGGACGGCAGCAGGATCCCGGTCACGGTGCCCGATCAGGTCGCCCTGATCGGCACGCTCACCTCCGGTGCGGCCGCCTCGGTCTTCTATCGCGGCGGCGCGTCACGCGGCGACAACCTCCGATGGGAGATCAACGGCACCGACGGCGACCTCGTCCTGACCTCGGCCTGGGGCAACATGCAAGTCGCCCAGCTCACCCTCGCCGGTGGCCGCGGCGCGGACACCACCGCCACCACCATCGAAGTTCCCCCGTCCTACTCGGACGGGATCCCCACGGACCTGGCCCAGACCCCGGCCGGAAGCGTCGCGCGGCTCTACGCGCAGTTCGCCCGCGACCTGGCCGACGGCACCCATACCGTGCCCGACTTCGAGCACGCTCTCAACCGGCACCGCCTCATCGACGCCGTCGAACGCTCCTCGCACACCGGCGTCGCCCGATCCCTGAAGGGACCAACCACCGGCCGGCGCCCTGGCGCCGGCCGCCCTGAACAGTCGGAGTCAATGACGTGAGAGCGATAGGGCTGCTGCGCCACGGCGGACCCGAGGTACTGGAGGTCGTCGAGCGGCCGACTCCGCACGCCGGACCGGGCGAGGTCCGGATCCGGGTACGCGCCGCGGCCGTCAACCCCGCCGACACCCTGATCCGGGCCGGCGTGACGCCTATCCGGCAACGCGGAACGGAACCGGTCATCCCCGGCCTGGATGTCGCCGGCACCATCGACGAGATCAGCTCCGGCACCAACCGCCGCCTCGCTATCGGCGACCGCGTGATGGCAATGGTCAACCCCACCCGCCCGGCCGGCGGCGGGTACGCCGAATGGGTCGTGCTTCCCGAGTCGTGGGTCGTCCCGGCACCGGCCGGGGCGAGTCACGCCGAGGCGGCCACGCTCCCGATGAACGGGCTCACCGCCCTGCATGCCCTTGACCAGCTACGCCTGACCCCGGGCAGCACCCTCGCCGTCACCGGCGCGGCCGGGGCGGTCGGAGGCTACGCCGTACAACTGGCCAAGGCCGCCGGGCACCGCGTGCTGGCCGACGCCGCCCCACAAGACGCCGACCTCGTCGCGTCGCTGGGCGCCGACCGCACCGTCGCCCGCGGGCCTGGGGTCGCCGATCGCTTCCGCGCGCTCACCACCGACGGTGTCGACGCGGTCGTCGACACCGCGATCATCGGCGCCCCGCTGCTCACGGCCATCCGCCGTGGCGGCTCCCTGGCCTACGTACGCGGCGTGCCGGACCACCCGGCGTTCGAGCGGGCGGCCGCGACGCGCGGCGTGACCCTCGTCTACGCCTACGTGCACGACTACGACGGGCGACGCGACAAACTCGACCTGCTCCGCCGGCTCGCCGACGAAGGACGGCTCAGCCTCCGAGTCGCCGACACCTTCCCGCCGGAGCAGGCGGCGCAAGCCCATCGGCTCCTGGCGGCCGGCGGCGTCCGGGGCCGACTCGTCATCGAGTTGTGAGCCCGCTGGCGAGCCGGTGGCCACGGCACCAGACCGGGATCGCGTCCCGGCGGTGGGACACCAGCCGAGGTCGACGCGGCCTACCGGAAGCCCTCCCATCGGGCGGGGTGTGCTGGCGGGTCGTGGCGGCCCAGTTCGCCGAAGGTGACGGGCCGCGGCGGCGGCCCCGCCCGCCGACAACAACGCCCCACCTTCAACCGCCCCCGGCTGACACAGACGTCCAGCGGGGCGCCAGAGGCAGATTCCGGCGTGCCTTCAGGAACAGGTGGTAGCCACTGTCGCGGCGACGCTGCCGGTAGGCCAGCGGTTGCACCGGCCACCGGCAGCTTGCCCGTCGACCTCGTCTGTGGGCCGAAGGGTGGGGTGATCAGGCGGAGTAGCCGCGGGTTCCGATCCAGTTCGCCATGTTGATGGTGCTCATCCAGTAGCTGGCCGGACCGAACATCCCCGATGAGTCCGACACCTTCACCATGCGCCCGTCGTCGCTGTAGCCGACGAGTGCGATGTAGTGCCCGCCCGGGAAGTCATGCCACGTCCCGTCGGCATCGGTGGCGCCGCCGGCGATGTTCGCCACGATGGCGTAGCCGTTGCTGGTCGCCCGCACCACGTCGGCCTGGAGTCGATCCATCTGCGCGGGTGTCGCGTCCTGTCCCGGAATCATCCGGGTGCGGTACCAGTTGCTTCCGACCATCTCGTTGAGCACACGAGTCGTGTCCTCGGCGGAGTCAGTGCCGTTGACCGTGGTTCGCAGGCCCCGGGCAAGCTGGTCCTGGCTCACATCGATTCCACGAGCGCTGAGTGCGTTACGCACCGCGGCGGGCCCGCAGTAATAGAAGTTGGGCTGATACTCGAAGGACGCGTCGAGCACTTTTTCTGCGGGAGCATCGGGCTGCGCCGGTTGTGACGGCTCGTCGGCAGGTGCCACCGAACGGGATTCAGGACCGGTCGACGCCCCGGTGTCCGGGTCGGCGGCGGCCGGAACAAGTGACTGCGCTGTGGCGCCGCTGGAGGTTCCCTCTGGCGGTTGGTTGAGCAGGGCTCCGGCTGTCGCGGCTGTCGCGGCTGTCACGACGGCGGCGGACAATAGGCCCAGCCTCTGTGCCCGGCGAAGGGCGCCAGGTCGGAACAGGCTACGCGATGGTTCTTCGAGCATGCACGGTCTCCTTCCCATGCCGCCGACCGGGTTAGCTGACGGGTTCGGGCGGGGAAAGAGGATGCCCTACCTGGCCTCTTGGCCTACGGATTCACCCCAAGATGCGATGGGTCCCCGGCTCGCTGAAAGCGATTAGGCGGGCCCGATTCGACGCCATTGGTCAATGACTGACAACCGAATCAGGCGGCGCCGACGCTACGAGGAGCCGATCAGGGATGCCAAACGCTCACCCAATCATGTGAGCCACCGCACTCACATCGCGTGCGTTCCCGGCCAGGTATACGCAGCGACGTAAAGGATGTTGGAAAACGTCACGAACGGGTCCTCCGGTGATACCGGCCGTGAAGGCGGTCGACCGTCAGCACGGCTGGCGCAGGCCGCTATCGAAGCGCGAGTGCTCCTCGTCGCATGCGGCGTCGGTCCGTCCGGTACGAGATAGCGCCGCGCGGCTTGTACACGGACAGGATGGTGGCGACGAGCAGAAGCAGCAGCGCGGCGGTCCCGTGAAGCAGCGGCGAGGTTCCCAAGGCACGCAGGTCGTTTCCCGGCAACGCCGGGTCGGTGGCCGCTTGCGCGATGTGGCCGACTGTCTGCGTGTACATCAGCAGGACGGCGGTGGCCAGGATGTTCAGGATGAGTTTGAACAGAACCCAGTAGTGTCGGGTGAGGCCCCAACTGGTGCCTGATGCCTGGACGATTCCGGTCACGAGCGAGGCGATGCTCAGGGGCACGAGGGCGTACCAGGTGACCGGTTCCATCGCCAGGTAGGCGGCTCGTACCAGCTGCGTGTCCTGGTTGGCTAGCCCGACGGCGGCGAGGACGACGAAGACCAGGACGGCGCCGAGCCAGCCGACGGAGAACGTGACATGCGCGGTAAGCGCGAACCGGCGCAGGCGGGGACCCATCATCAATGAACCTTTTTCAACCTCCCCTTGCGGTCCGGCGGACCGCAAGGTCGGACGCGGTGCGTGAGCGTCGCGCGGTCCAGGTTGAAAAAGGTTCAATGGCCGCCGTCGGGCGGCATGTGACCGCCGGATGTGCCGGGCACGCCGGAGGTGGGGGTGTCACCGGTGGGCAGGTGACGGCTGGGGCCGTGGCCACCGCCGGCGAACATCCCGAGGAGGAGCAGCAGCACCAGCGCACCGATGCCGATACCGAACACTTTCACCCAGGCTGGGGTGGCTGCGCGGCTGGTGCCGGGATCGAGGGCGGCGTGGCCAGGTGAGTCAGGCATGGGTTCTCCGAGGCAGGTACGAGTTTGTCGTGATCCGGATTCGACCCCAGTTTTACGAGACAGACTGTCGCTGTCAAGCCAGATCGTCATCGGATCGTCATGGTGTATCCTGGTGACGTGCCTAGACTGTGGAACGAGACGATCGAGGCGCACCGGCGCGATGTCCGCGACGCGATTCTGGACGCGACCTGGTCGCTGGCGGCCGCGCACGGGCCGCTGTCGGTGACGATGTCGCAGGTCGCGGAGAAGGTCGGCATCGGGCGGGCGACGCTGTACAAGTACTTCCCGGACGTCGAGGCGATCCTGCGGGCGTGGCACGAGCGACACGTGGCCGGGCACCTCGACCAGCTCGCCGAGCGCCGCAACCAGCCCGGCCGGCCCGGCGAGCAGCTCAGCGCGGTGCTGGAGCACTACGCGCGCATCGTCCACGAGCGTGGGCGGCACGGCGGTGATCTTTCCGCGGTGTTGCATCGCGGAGAACAACTCGCACAGGCCCAGCGCGAGCTCCACGATCTGGTCCGGGACCTGTGTGCCGAGGCCGCCGCCGTAGGCGACGTTCGCGGAGATGTCGCGCCAGAGGAGCTCGCGGCCTACTGTCTGGGCGCGCTCACCGCAGCCGGCGGCCTGCCGTCCGAGGCGGCGGTGACGCGCCTGGTCACCGTCACCTTGACGGGGCTACGGCCGCCGGCGTGAACCACCGAGGCGACCGGTGATTCGGGCCGTACGGCTGCCCTGCGATTTGAGGTCGTGCGGCGCGGACAGGTCTCCGCCACGGTTGGTACCGAGTCAGTGTCCCACTGCGGCCATCTCCTCCGTGCGGTCCTCGACGACGCCTTCGCGCATACAGTGCCGGGCGTGGCCGTCGAGCAGGCCGAGGGCCACCTTTGTCCAGTGCCGCCTGGATCGTGGAGATCTGGGTGAACACGTCGATGCAATAGCGGTCGTCGTCGACCATCTTCTCGGGATTCGAGCCGCTGTCACCACCGCCGGCTACGGCATCGCGAACGCCTGACTTCCGCGCTGGGCTGGCGGTCCGCGACGCGGGTCCCCCGGGTCCACGGCGTCGGCGGGCTCTTCCGGTCGACGTGCACCTCGCTGCCCGATCCGGGGTGACGTTGTCCGGAGAACAAGCCGGGCGGGTGGGCCGGGTACACCCGGCCCACCCGCCACTGAACCTTTTTCAACCTCCCCTTGCGGTCCGGCGGACCGCAAGGTCGGACGCGGTGCGTGAGTGTCGCGCGGTCCAGGTTGAAAAAGGTTCACTGATCAGCTACTTACCGCTGAGCATGCTCCGCATCTGGCCGATCTCCGCGGTCTGATCCGCCTTGATCTTCGCGGCCAGGTCCTTCGCGGCCGGGTTTTGCCCCTGCTGCAGTTCGGTGTCGGACATCTGCACCGCTCCCTGGTGATGCTGGATCATCATCTCCAGGAACATGCGGTCGAACTCGCCGCCGTCAGCCTTCTCCAGCGAGGCCATGTCCTGCTCGGACATCATTCCCGGCATTGCCCCGGTGGGGCTGCCGCCGTGCGTGCCATGCCCGCCACTCGACGGCGACGGCATGGGCACGGCCCAGTCTCGCAGCATGGCCGTCATCTGCTCGATCTCGGGCTGCTGCGCCGCCTTGATCTTCGCGGCGAGTTCCTTGACCTTCGGGTCGCTGGCCCTGGCTTCGCCGAGCTCAGCCATCTGCACGGCCTGCTGGTGGTGCGGAATCATCTCCTGAGCGAACGCGATGTCCGCCTGGTTGTACGCCACGGTGGCGGACGCGGTACCAGTGGGGCTGGCGGTGGCCTGATCGTCGCCGTGGCCGCCTCCGTGCGAGGCGCCGCCGCAGCCGGCGGCGAGGGCCACCGGCACGAGGGTGGCCACGACCAGCCCAGCGAGCCGGAAAACGTGTCGGTTGGTGCGCATGACGAAGTGACTCCCTGTAACGAGAACGAAAGGTCGAAGGCAGGCGTGTCCGGCCGACCCGCCCGCAGCGGGCGGATCGGTACCGGCAGGGAGTCGGCCTAGATTCGCCAGATGGACAACGCGGTCAGTGACGGAGGGCCGCAGCCGCTGCCGTCCGCCGCGTCGTTCGCCGCCGTTAGCGGTGACAGCGCTGGCGTGATGGATGGAAAGACGCTGGGTGCCGGGGTCAGAGCCGGTGCCGGGGCGGCCAGTCCGTGGCCCTGGGAGGTGAACTGGCACACCTGTCCGGGATGTCCATGCGGAGTCGTGGGACACGGGTGTTCCGGCGGGCATGCCTGGGCTCCGCGGTCGACCACCGCCTGCCCCACATCCCCGGGCGTCATCGCCTGGGCCACCGCCACGTCGGGCCCCGGCCCGCCCGAATCGTGGTGATGATGACCGCCGGGTGCGACCGTCCCGGCGAGCTGGTGCATGACGATCACGCCGACGAGGGCGCCGAGCAGGGCAAGCAGCCGAACCGATGACAGGCCCGCCGCAAGTACGCGGCCGAGCTGGTGTCGGGTCATGGCTGCCATCATGGTCATCGTAGCCAGCGGGGAATTCCGGCGTGCCGGCTGTCGCAACCGCCACTCGATACGGGGATCGCTGTGGTCAACGGTAAGTCGATGTCGTAGCCGGCGCGGGCGTCGTCGGCGAGGGCGCTGCGGGCGTTGCGTGTACGTCATGGTCGCTGACCTGGGCGTCGAACCAGGCGTGCAGGGCGGTGACGATCGCCGGGTCGCTGGTGGTGTAGGTGATCCGGGCGATCATCACCGGTCTCCTCATACTCGATAGCGATCTTCCCGGCGCTGTCGCGGAGGACGGCGAGTCCGGGCAAACGGCCGCCGTGGATGCTCGCGGGGTCGGTGAAGTCGCCGCGACGGAACCTGTCGGCTTCCTGCCGCGGGTGCTGCTGGACCAGGTCAATCTGGCCGGCGTCCCGCGGGTCGTCGGCGACGACGGTCTGGACGCCGCCACCCTCGGCCTTGTGTGCCGCCGAGCCAGTCGTCGATCTTCACGTGCCGCGCGGTGAGAAGGGTGTCGCGGTCTGTCGTCACGAACCGACCGTCAACAACCTTCTCTCGCACCCACCGCCGGGACCCCGCCCGCGCCGCGACCGGCGCCATCGGTGTCCTGCGCGCGATCAGGCGGCGCGGCCGGCCTTGAGGCAGGCGGCGATGTCGACGACCCGGCGGGCCTGGTGGCGGGCCGCCTGCAGGATCACCTCACCAGGCGGGCCGTCGCCGACCACGTGGGAGGTGCCGTAGGGGTTGCCGGACTGGAACTGGATGGGGTCGGTGTAGCCGGGGGGCACGATGATGCCGCCCCAGTGGCAGAACGTGTTCGCCAGCGCCAGGAGGGTGGACTCCTGTCCGCCGTGAGCGGTGCTGGAGGAGGTGAAGGCCGAGTACACCTTGTCGGCGAGCTTGCCCTGGAACCACAGCGGGCCCGTGGTGTCAATGAATGCGCGCAGCTGGCTGGCCGGGTTGCCGTAGCGGGTGGGAGTGCCGAACAGCACCGCGTCAGCCCAATCAAGATCGTCGTGGCTGGCCTCGGCGATGTCGGCGGTGTCCTTCAGGTGTCGGTCCCACTCCGGCCTGGCGCTGACCGCCTCCGGCGGGGCGGTTTCGGCGACCTTGCGCAGTCGCACGGTGGCGCCGGCCTTCTCGGCGCCTCCGGCGGCGGCTTGCGCCAACGTGTGTATGTTGCCGGTGGAGCTGTAGTAGATGATCGCGACGTGCACGGGTTCCACGATCGGTTTCCTTCCTGTGCGGTTCTGACCGGTACGACGAGACAGCCCGACGAGATGTGAGGCGACGTGCGGACCTCACAATTCGGGGCGACGGTTCGTCGTGAGAGGTGAGCCAGATCGTCTGAAGGAGCCGGTGAAACCCATGACCAACCCGTCCGAGCCGGGACCCGGCCGGCCCGACCCGAGCCTGAGCGCGATCGTCAGCGAGCGGCGTCGGCTGACCAACCTCGCGTACCGGCTGCTGGGCTCCCTGGCCGACGCGGAGGACGTCGTACAGGAGACCTACGCCCGCTGGTACGCCATGTCCCCGCAGCAGCAGGAGGACATCGACTCTCCCGGTGCCTGGCTGACGACCGTTGCCAGCCGTATCTGCCTGGACCTGCTCCGCTCGGCGCGGATCAGGCGCGAGCGTTACGTGGGCGAATGGATCCCGGAGCCGCTGCCTGACCGGGCGGAGTGGATCAGCGGGCGGTCCGGCGGCGGCCTCGACCCGGCCGACCGGGTCACCCTCGACGAGTCGGTCAGCATGGCCTTCCTGGTCGTACTCGACGCGATGACCCCTGCCGAGCGGGTCGCGTTCATCCTGCACGACGTCTTCGGCTACCCCTTCGCCGACGTGGCCGCGATCGTCGGCCGTACCCCGGCGGCATGCCGCCAGCTCGCCGCGTCGGCCCGCCGGCGCATCCGCGCCCTGCGGCCTGACCCGGGCTCGTCAGCCCGGCGTGCCGACGTCGTCCGGGCCTTCAAGCGCGCGTGGGAGGCCAAGGACATCGATGCACTCATCAGCCTGCTGGCCCCCGACGCCACGGCGACCGGCGACGGCGGAGGGCTGGTCACCGCCGCGCTCCACCCGGTCGAGGGCGCCGAGCAGGTTGCCCGCTTCTTCGTCGGCCGGCCCGCCGTGGCGGCCGGCGTAACGCTCCAGGAGTGCACGGTCAACGGTCAACCCGGTCTGGTGGCTCAGCGGGACGGCGTCACCGTGTCGGTGATGGCGTTCGACATCACCGACGACCGCATCAACCACATCTGGGCCGTACTCAACCCCGACAAGCTCCGCTCTTGGACCACTGAACCTTTTCCAACCTCCCCTTGCGGTCCGGCGGACCGCAAGGTCGGACGCGGTGCGTGAGCGCCGCGCGGTCCAGGTTGAAAAAGGTTCACTGGCTGACAGCTCCGGAAGCGGCGGCCGTCGAGGCCGGGTCAGTTGTTCCTCTCGCCGTGATGATCGACGAGGCGGGTGAGCAGGTCGACCAGGTTCCGCCGACCGCCGTGACCCGAACGATGTGACTGCGGCAAATAATTGGCCATTGCGACGGTTAGTTGGCCTGGGGCCGGCTGAGGAGCCCTCAACACCGACCGTGAGACGCGGTGCATTCCCCGATCTGCGTGAAGCTTCGATCGCGCCGGAGCGTCATGCATCCGTGAGGACGAGCAGACTACTTCGCGCGGTGGCCCTGGGAACCCTGTTGTCGATCGTCGCCGGATGCGGCGGCAACGATGGCCCTCCCTCTCCCGGTCCAGCTTTCGCCGCCGGCCGGTTCGTCGGCGTCTACCGCGTCGCTACCCTCCGCCACGCCGCCGGCACCGGCCGCGCTGGCCGCGTTGCCGGCGAACCTACGCGGCCGGATCCCCCAAGTTCCCGCCGGCGCCCGCCCCGACCAAGGTGACGCTGCCCAAGGACGGGACGGCCAGCTTCTTCAGCCGCATCCCACGACGTAGAAGAACTCTGCTGCCGCTCAGAAGCGCGAGGCCGGCCAACTAACGATCGCTGTCACAAACGACCCCACCAGCCGCTTCCAGGTTCAACTTCCGACGTGGATGCCCGGCCGGCGGCCGGGATCCGGTTCGTTCCGGCGGATGATTTCGCGTACCACCGGGGCCGTGTCGCCGCGGCCGAGGAGGAAGTAGCGGAACATGTGCACCAGGGGGCTGCCTTCGGCCCAGGCGAAGTAGCAGTGCGGTCGGACACCAGTGGTGTCACGCAGGGCGAGCAGGATCGCCGCGATCGCGTTCGGCGCGGCCGGGGACTCCGCACGCAGAACCCGGTGCCCGTCGACGTCGACACCCCGCACGGTCAGGGTGTCACTGAAGGCCGACGGGTCGACCACGTCGATCTCTAGGAACAGCACGTCGGCGCTGCCCGGCACCGGATTGTCGGTGCGCTGCTCGCGTTCCTTGCCGGCGTACTCGGCGGCGTCGCCAACCTGGCGTCGGTTTGCGATCAGGTTCAGCGCCCCGTCGTGCGCCAGGGAATCGGTGACGAACTGGCGGGCGGCCAGGTCGAACTCGATGCGGTCGGCCCGTAGCTCGGTGGTGCGGGATACCCGGGAGATCAGCGACACGACGATGATCCCGGCGATGAACACCCCGGAGATCGCGATCCCGTCGGGCTTCTCGACGATGTTGCTGGCCAGGGCGTAGAGCAGCACGGCGGTGAGCAGTCCGAACCCGGCCACGCCGAGGCGCTGCCGGCGGCGTGCCGCCGAGACGGTGACCGCGAAGGCGCCGGAGACCATCATCGCAAGGATCCCGGTCGCGTACGCGCCGGCCTGGGCGTTGACGTCGGCCCCGAAGGCGATCGTGATCGCCACGCAGATCACGGTGTAGACCAGCACCACCGGACGGACGGCGCGGCCCCACTCCGGCGCCATCCCGTACGACGGCAGGTAGCGCGGCACGATGTTGACCAGGCCGGCCATCGCCGACGCGCCGGCGAACCAGAGGATGAGAATGGTGCTGATGTCGTAGACGGTGCCGAACGCCTCGCCGAGCTGGTGGTGGGCGAGCCAGGCCAGCGCCCGGCCGTTGGCGTCACCGCCGGGCTGGAACTCGTCGGCGGGGATCAGCACGGTGGTGACGAAGCTGCTCGCCAGCAGGTAGACGCTCATGATGACGGCGGCGGCGGTGAGCAGTTTGCGGGTGTTGCGGATCCGGGATTCCAGCCGTTGCCGCTCGTCGGTGCCGTCCGCGGCGACCAGCGGCATCATGCTCACCCCTGTCTCGAACCCGGACAGGCCCAGCACCAGCAGCGGGAACGCCAGCAGGGCCGGCCCGGCCAGACCTCCGACGCCGTCGGTGGTGAGCGCGTCGGTCCACGCCGACAGCGCCGCGGGGGTGGTGACGACCTCGACCAGCCCGGCCAGGATGATCACCGCATTCATTCCGAGGAAGACCGCGACCAGCGGGATCGCCACGCTGACCGCTTCGCTGAAGCCGAGCAGGAACACTCCGCCCAGCACCAGTAGCAGGACGACGGTCAGCGCTACCTCGTGGCCGTGCAGGGCGGCCGGTAGGTACGGGTTCTCCACCACGTGCACGGAGGCGTCCGCCGCGGACAGTGTGATCGTGATGATCCACGACGTCGCGACGAAGCCGAGCAGGACCAGTACGAACAGCTTGCCCCACCAGAACGGCAGCAGGTTCTCCAGCATCGCGACCGAGCCGGCGCCGTGCGGGCTCTCCCGGGTCACCCGCCGGTACATCGGCAGCATTCCCAGCAGGGTCAACGCCACGATCAGCAACGTCGCCAACGGTGACACCGCCCCGGCCGCCAGTGCGGCGATCGCCGGCACGTAGGCCAGGCTGGAGAAGTAGTCGACTCCGGTCAGGCACATCACTTTCCACCAGGTGTGCGGCTGGGCGTGGGCCTCGCCCGCCGCCGGCCCGACCGGCTGTACCTGATGCCGTAGCAACCACCCCGTCAACCGGCCGGTCGGCGCCGGCTTGCTGCCGGGTCTTTCCACCACGTCCGGCACCGCGAGATCGCCGCTCACCCTCATCAGTCCTCCCCAGGACACGCACCCCCGCCGCGGCGGCCAGGACCGCCCGAGGCACCCGCTCATCGCCACAACCGGTCCCTCGACGTGGACAGCCGTTCCGACCGGCCCGCCATGCTTATGGCAGTGGGCTGGCCTGGTCAACGACCACAGCCGTCAAGGAAGCGTCAAGATCGCCAGCACCGGGGTATGAGAGCTGTCAGACACCTTGCGTCCAGGGCGCTGGCACCTACCCTGCGACCGGATCGAGCCGTCGGCTTGTCGGCCGGGCCGGGCTACGTCTGGCAGCGGTAACCGGCCCGGGGTCCGGTATGCAAAAGGGCGCCGGTCGCGGCCGGTCGCCTTCGGGCTGCCAGCGCGGCCGTGCCATGTCCCGGCGCCGTCGAGGCCCCGCCGGTACGAGCCACGCCGTGGCGACCCCACACCAGGAGCCGGTGGTGCCCGCTTGCGGTCGGGGAGGTCAGCGACGGGGTTATCCGACGTGTACCAGTGGCCGGCGGCTGGGGTCGGGTTCGGCTTGGCGTAGTACCTCACGGGTCAGTGGTGCGATTTCGCCGTCGCCGAGGAAGAGGTACCGCAGCAGGTACATCACGGGGTTGCCCTCGGTCCAGGCGAAGTAGATGTGGGGTAGTCGGCCGGTGGTGTCGCGCAGGTGTAGGAGGAAGCCGGCGAGGGTGTTCGCGATGCTGGCGCCCTCGACCCGCAGGATGCGGTAGCCGAAGCGTTCCTCGCCGGTCACCACCAGGTCGGATTCGAACTCGGACGGGTCCCGTACGGTCACCTCCAGGAACAGCACCGGTTCACCGACGGGAATGTGATTGTGCGCGCGTTGTTCGGCCTCCTTCTCGCGGTACTCGGTCTCGTCACGCTCATGAGGCTCGTTCGCGATGAGGTGTAGCTCGCCGCCACGCCTGATCACGTCGGTGGTGAACTGTCGGGCGAGGGCGTCGAGGCGCACGTCGGTGACGCGTAGCTCGGTGGCCCGCAGCGTCCGGGACAGGATCGAGGTGGCGATGATCGCCACGATGAACACGACCGCGATCCGCACGCCGTCGGGGCGTTCGATGATGTTGGCGATGGTCGTGTACCCGAGTACCACGGTGATGGCCCCGAACCCGAGCGCCGGTCCGGTCTGGTGGCGACGGCGGGCGGAGAGGGTGACAGCGAGCGCGGCCGAGCTGATCAGGACGAGGACGCCGGTGGCGTATGCGCCACCCTGGGCGGTGACGTCGGCGCGGAAGATCAGGGTGATCAGGAACGCCACCAGGGTGAAGACGATGACGAGGGGGCGGATCGCCCGGGTCCAGTCGGGTGCCATGCCGTAGCGGGGCAGGTAGCGCGGGACGAGGTTGAGCAGGCCGGCCATGGCCGACGCCCCGGCGAACCACAGGATCAGCACGGTGCTCAGGTCGTATACGGTGCCGAAGCCGTTGCCGAGGTGGGCGTGGGCGAGGAACGCCAGCGCCCGGCCGTTGGCCTCCCCGCCCGCCTCGAACTCCTCGTGCGGGATGAGCACAGTGGTCACGAAGCTGCTCGTGATCAGGAAGACGCTCATGATCACCGCGGCGGTGACCAGCAGCCGCCGGGCGCCCCGGATACGCCCTTCAGGCTGGTCCGGGTCGTCGGCTGCCCGTCCCCGAATCAGCGGCATGACCGCCACTCCGGTTTCGAAGCCGGAGAGGCCCAGCGCGAGTCGGGGGAAGACCAGCAGCGCCACCACCAGGATCCCGAACGGGTCCGGATGTTCGTTGACCAGCAGGTGCCGCCAGTCGGCGACCAGGTGCGGTCGGCTCCACAGGTGTCCGAGCGTTGCCGTGATCACGATCGCGTTGAGTAGCAGGTAGGTCGCGACCAGGACGACCGCGATGCCGATCGCCTCCTTGAACCCCCTGAGGAACACCGCGCCCAGGGCAGCGATCAGCACCAGCGTCACCCCGACCTGCGCGTCCTGCATCGGCGCGGGCAGGTACGGGTTCTCGAGGATGTGGGCGCTCGCGTCGGCGGCGGACAAGGTGATGGTGATGATGAAGTCGGTGGCGGCGAAGCCGAGCAGCGCCAGTACCAGCAGCTTGCCTCTCCAGCGCGGTAGGAGGTGCTCCAGCATTGCGATCGACCCCTGCCCGTGCGGGCTCTCCCGGGCCACCCGGCGGTACACGGGCAGGGCGCCGAGCAGGGTCAGCGCCACCAGGACCAGCGTGGCGACCGGGGAGACGACGCCGGCGGCGAGCGCGGCGATGCCGGGCTGGTAGCCCAGGGTCGAGAAGTAGTCGAGGCCGGTCAGGCACATCACCCGCCACCACGACCGCTGGTGGGGAGTGTCCGGCGCCGTGTAGGGGCCCCGGACCCGGCCCGGTCGCATCCCCTGCAACAGCCAGCCGCGCAGCCCGGCACCCCTGGGCGCGCTCCGCCCCCGCACCGCCCGACCCATCCGCTGACATCCCCCGTCCCCGGCCTTGTCGTACTGCCGACGCGCAGACATCGTGGCGCACATCGGTTCGACTTCGCCGGGAATCGGGTAAAGCGCCGCCGACGGCGCCGCCCATGATCACTCCCGGTGCGGCGGCAGCGCTCTGATCAATGACCCCCTCGCTACGAGAGCCCCAGGGGGTGCTGGCACACGCTTAGTTCCTGACCTCCACCCAGCACGATCCAGGCGCTCAGGACGCCGACGGTCTCCAGGTGCTGCCAGGAGTGGGCGACTCGAGGCCGACCGGGGCGTCCGGGGGAGGGCGGACCGCATGTCGGGGCCCATCCAGTAGATTGGACAGATCTGGGCGGCGGCCGGCCCGCTTTGCCAGCGCGCAGTTGGCCGGCTTAGATGTCGAGGTCCTCCACGACCGGCTCGTCGTTGATGGTCCGTAGCGCGACCGCGTAGAGCTCCGCCGGCAGCAGCGCTTCGAGTTCCTCGACGGTGTCGACAACCGAGAACGTGGCCTGGGCCGGGGTCCGCATCCAGGCCTGGTCCGGCGACCAGTCACCGATCCAACCGCGCCAGCCGGTGGACCACTTCTTGCCGCGCTCCGCGTTGGGCCCGACCGGGGTGTGTAGCTCTGACCGGACGTGGTGCACGGCGAAGCGGCCCTTGCTGGTCCGGAACAGCGAGTATCTCTCCTCGCCCTCCCCGCTCGACGAGGTCCACTCGCCCAGCGCGGTGCCGAGGAAGCGCTTGACTACGGCGCGCCCGACGCCCACCTTTACGGTGATCTCATCGAAGCCGGCCTGCTTGGCCTCCTCGACCTGGACCAGTCGACGTAGTGCCGTGACGATCGCGGCCGACAGGTTGCTGCCCGTCAGTTCCTGGGCGCGCACCAGCAGCGGCAGGTCGTCGTCGGCGATGTAGATCGTCTTGTTCGGCATGTGCTCTTCACCTCTGGACAGGAGTCTACTCATACGTGTAAGACTACGTACATGCATACGTACACAGAAGTGCTGGCGTGCGTGGTCGAGGCCGACGGCCTTGCCGCAGCCATGGTTCGGTGGCCGACCCCGGTTCCCGTCTCCGCTATTCGTTGTTGCTAGGTACTGGTAGTCAGTGTTACTGTCTACCGGTAGTCAACAACGCTGACTACCTGGCCGGGGAGGTGATCAATGGGCAAGCAGATGACGGAGATGCTCAAGGGCACGCTGGAGGGCATCGTCCTGGCGATCCTGGCCATGCGGCCCGCGTACGGCTACGAGATCACGGCGTGGCTGCGGGGGCAGGGCTTCTCCGACATCGCCGAGGGCACGATCTACGCCCTGCTGGTCAGGGTGGAGCAGAAGCGCCTCGTCGACGTGCAGAAGGTCCCGTCCGAGAAGGGCCCACCGCGCAAGGTGTACTCCCTCAACGCGCAGGGCCGGGAATACCTCGAAGAGTTCTGGAGGACCTGGAGCTTCCTCACCGAACGACTGGAACAGCTCCACGAAGGAGGCAAGTAACGATGTCCGACGGTGAAAAGGGCGGCTTCATCGCGAAGGTGATCGGCCCCAAGCGGCGGTGGCGGGAGTACAAGGCGCGGGTGAAGCAGCTTCCGCCGAATTACCGGACGGCGGTCGAGGCGATCGAGCGGTACCTGATGCACTTCGGGCCGGTGACCGGCGAGAGCGCGGCCGCGCTGTTCGAGGATGTCGCCGATCTCTTCGAGCGGGCCGCGGCGGACGGGACCCCGATCCGCGAGATCGTCGGGGAGGACCCCGTGGAGTTCGTGGAGGAGTTGATCCGGAACTACCGGAAGGGCGGATACATCGACCGGGAGCGGGCCCGGCTGACCCAGGCGATCGAGAGTATCGAGCGGGCGGAGGAGAAAAGGTGACGAGCACGCAGGTTCCGGGGCCGGTCATTCAGGTGCGGGGTCTGGAGAAGTCGTACCAGAAGTTGCATGTGCTGCGTGGCGTGGACTTCGAGGTGGCGCGGGGCAGCATCTTCGCTCTGCTCGGCTCGAACGGGGCGGGCAAGACCACGGTCGTGAAGATCCTGTCCACGCTGCTCAAGGCAGACGCCGGGACGGCCACCGTCAACGGCTTCGACGTCGCCTCGAAGGCGGCGGACGTGCGGGAGTCGATCAGCCTCACCGGGCAGTTCGCCGCCGTCGACGAGATCCTCACCGGGCGGGAGAACCTCGTCCTGGTCGCCCGGCTGCGGCACCTCAAGAACCCCGGCAGGATCGCGGACGAGCTGCTCGCCCGCTTCTCGCTGACCGACGCCGGGGCGCGGAAGGTGTCGACGTACTCGGGGGGCATGCGCCGGCGCCTCGACATCGCGATGAGCCTCCTCGGCAACCCGCCGGTCATCTTCCTCGACGAGCCGACGACCGGCCTCGACCCGCAGGCGCGCATCGAGGTGTGGCAGGCCGTCAAGAAGCTCGCCGACCAGGGCACGACGGTGCTGCTCACGACGCAGTATCTGGACGAGGCCGAACAACTCGCCGACCGGATCGCGATCCTCCACCAGGGCCGGATCATCGTCAACGGCACCCTCACCGAACTCAAGCAACTGCTCCCACCGGCCAAGGTCGAATACGTCGAGAAGCAGCCGACCCTCGAGGACGTCTTCTTCGCCATCGTCGGCGCGGACGACAAGAACGACACCACCGATGACCGCGCCGTCGGCGCGGACAAGTGAAGGAACGACGATGACCAAACACTTCCTCGGCGACACCGCCGTCCTGCTCGGCCGATCCCTCACACACGTCACTCGCAGCGTGGACACCATCATCACCACCGCGATCACGCCGATCGCCATGATGCTGCTCTTCGTCTACGTACTCGGCGGCGCGATCAACACAGGCACCGACTCATACGTCAACTACCTACTGCCCGGCATCCTGCTCATCACAGTCGCCTCTGGCATCGCCTACACCGCGTTCCGACTCTTCCTGGACATGAAGAGTGGCATCTTCGAGCGATTCCAGTCCATGCCGATCGCCCGGTCGTCCGTACTCTGGGCACATGTGCTGACCTCGCTGGTCGCCAACCTCGTCTCGCTCGTGGTCGTCGTGGGCGTCGCCCTGCTCATGGGCTTCCGCTCCGGAGCGGGAGTACTGGCCTGGCTGGGGGTCGCCGGCATCCTCATCCTGTTCACCCTGGCGCTGACCTGGCTCGCCGTCATCCCCGGCCTCACCGCGAAGTCCGTCGACGGCGCGAGCGGCTTCTCCTACCCCCTCATCTTCCTGCCGTTCATCAGCTCGGCCTTCGTACCCACCGACACCATGCCCGGCCCGGTACGCGCCTTCGCCGAACACCAGCCGGTGACCGCCATCGTCAACGCCATCCGGAACCTGTTCACACAGCAGCCGGTCGGCACCGACATCTGGATCGCCCTCGCCTGGTGCGTCGGCATCCTCATCGTCACCTACGTCTCCGCCACCGCCATCTACCGCCGCAAGATCAGCTGACAGCGCCCTGACTCGCCCGGCCGGGCGCCGAGGTTCGTTGTCGACATCGTCGGACCGCAACCTACATCGCAAGGCATCTTTCACCAGCGGAGAACGCGCGGCCGGCAGAAAACCGGTCCACCCGGTCACGTCCGTATCATCACCGCCCTCGCCGTAACGGCGTCACCAACGCCGGCCCGAGCGTCACGACATGAAACAAGCGCTCGGTCCATCTGTGGATTAGGCGGCGGGTAATTCTCGTACCCCTACCCCGACAGCACGGAACCAGTGACGGGATTGTCGGTCGATACAGCGCGCGTCTTTCCAGAACTCCCGAATGACCAGAAAGGACTACGTCATGGCAGGCACGACAAGCGGGGCCGCCGGGCTGGAACACGATCGGCGCCGGACCCCGAACAACGGCGTGCGGGATGCCGGCGCACTCGCTGGCCCGGTTGGCTCCGGCAACGACTCCAGCACGGCTAATGGCGACCATGTCGAGGAGGGCTGGGGAAAGGTCGCCGACGCGTTCCACGCGAACTTCGAGGGAAACCCCGGCGAGATCGGCGCGGCGTGCTCCGTCTACGTGGACGGGCGCCCCGTCGTCGACCTGTGGGACGGCTTCGCCGACCGCGAGACGAAACGGCCGTGGGACGACGACACCATCGTCCAGGTCGCATCCACGACGAAGGGCGCGACCGCGATCTGTGCCCACATGCTGGCGCAGCGCGGTGAGCTGGACCTGGACGCCCCGGTCGTCGAGTACTGGCCGGAGTTCGGCGCTGCCGGCAAGGACCGGATCCCGGTGCGCTGGCTGCTGTCCCACCAGGCCGGCCTGCCGGTCGTCGACGGACCGCTGACGTTCGCGCAGGCGTGCGCCTGGGACCCGGTCATCCGCGCACTCGAGGCGCAGAAGCCGCTGTGGCGGCCGGGCACCGAGCACGTCTACCACAGCATGACCTACGGATATCTGGTCGGGGAGGTCGTGCGTCGGGTCTCCGGCAAGTCCCTTGGCACGTTCTTCGCCGACGAGGTGGCCGCCCCTCTCGGGCTGAGCGCGTGGATCGGCTTGCCCGAGGAGCACGAGGGACGGGTGGCCAGGATCGAGTACGCCGCTCCGTTCACCATGGAGGAGTTCGTCGCCGGGATGATCGAGACGACCGGGCTCGATCCGGACACGGTCACCGCATGGATGACCGCCGTATGGGGTCCGGACTCGGTGCAGGCCCGCGCCGGCGAGCTCGGCGGCGCCCTGGACAACACCACCGAATATCACACCACGCGTGCCTGGCGCGCGGCGGAGTTCCCGGCCGCGAACATGGTCGCCGACGCGCGATCGCTGGCACGGATGTACGCCGCCACGGTGAGCGACGTCGACGGTGTGCGGCTGCTCGAACCGTCGACGGTGGAGAGGATGACGGTCGTGCAGACGGACAAGACCCGGATGCACGGGCTGCCACCGGAGCTGACCGTCCCGGCCGACCGCTCCTTCTACATGTCACTCGGGTTCTGGCGGGCCTGCCCGCCGATGCCGATGCTCGGGCCGGGGTCGTTCGGCCATCCCGGATCCGGCGGATCGATCGCCTTCGCGGACCCCGATGCCGGGGTCGGCTTCGGCTACGTCACGAACCTCTGGTCCTTCCGTCAAGGCGAACCACGTGCGTCGAACCTGGCCAAAGCCGTCCGATCCTGCCTCACCTGAGCTGCTCCGGCCGGCCGCACCACGCCCCTAGCCTGTCGAACACCCCGACCCCTCGCTGAGCGTCAATCCTGAAGTGGCGGCCACCAGCCGCGCCTGGTCAGCCCATCCAATCGTCCGGGCTCGACGGTGGCCGCTTACCACCCATGGACGGAACCGCACACCGGTGGCTCAGACCCCGCTGGTCAGGCAACCCTGCTTGCGCTACTGCCTCCGCTGCACCGCTTGCTGGGCACTTCCACTACCTTGTGTTACCGTATAGTGGTACTCGGTGGCACCGAGTACTGGTGTGGCCAGGAGGAACGGGATGGACGAC
Source organism: Plantactinospora sp. DSM 117369 (assembly GCF_053764795.1). Lineage (NCBI taxonomy): Bacteria > Bacillati > Actinomycetota > Actinomycetes > Micromonosporales > Micromonosporaceae > Plantactinospora > Plantactinospora sp. DSM 117369. Next base: position 2,603,263 of record NZ_CM132446.1, read on the forward strand.
CTGACGGAGATGCTGAAGGGCACACTCGAGGGCTGTGTGCTTGAGATCATCGGCAGCGAGGAAACCTACGGGTACGCCATCACGCGTCGGCTGAACGAACTCGGCTTCGTCGACGTCATCGAGGGAACGGTGTACACCATTCTGCTGCGACTGGAGAAGAACGGACTCGTTCGGGTGACGAAACGGCCGTCCGGGATGGGGCCGCCGCGCAAGTTCTATGCGCTCAACGACGCGGGGCGCGAAGAACTCGGGAGGTTCTGGGTCAAGTGGGAGTACCTCTCATCACGAATCGACAAGCTCAAGGAGGGCGGGGAATGAATTTCTGGGAGACCATTACCGGCAGCGACCTCACCAGGGAATGGAAGGCGTTCGAAGCCCGGGCCGAGGCATTGCCGGCCGACTACCGGGCGGCATGGGGACAGATCGTGGTTCACCTCTTCCCCTACGGCGGCTTCACGGGTCGCAACCTGACACCGATCGCCGACGGCGCCCTGGGGCTGCTCGAGGAGACAGCGGCGGACGGGCAGAGCATTCACGAGGTGCTGGGTGACGACATCGCGGGCTTCTGCGCGGCGCTGGCCGGCGGCCAAGGAGCCCGGACCTATCGCGACCGGTGGCGCGAGCAGTTGAACAGGAACGTCGCAAGGAAACTGGGCCAGCTAGGAGGATGACGTGGGTATCCAGGACATCATCGAGGGCAAGAAGCAGTGGCGGGCGCACATGGCCCGGGTCAAGGCACTCCCACGGGACTACCAGATCGTCTACAAGGAGATACAGAGGTACTACTTCAAGGTCGGGCCAGTCGAACTGGTTGACGGGACGCTGCTCTCGGGGATCCTCGATTTCTTCGAGGAGGGCGTGGCGGCCGGCAAGGGAGTCCTGGAGCTCGTCGGCAACGACGTCGCGGCCTTCTGCGACGACCTGGTGAAAGACTCGCGCACCTACGCGGACATCTACCAGGAATCCATCAGCGGCGAACCCGGCACGGCCGACAAGTAGCACCTGTCGAACCAGGCGCTGGCGGGCGCTCCTCAACTACCGGGCTGCCCCTTTCTCCTGTATCCCCGCCAGCCCTGTTGCTCGGGTGCACGCTATGCCGCCGCCGCGCCTTCGTCAGCGCGCTCGGCTGGATCGCCACCGCTGTCGCCGACCATGTACCGGCCCGACATCAGAGGTACCGTCGTGCGTAACCCCGGCGCCGTCGATGGCGATGTGAGCCGGGGACAGCGACCGCACCTCCTCATCCTCCATGCCGGTACCGTGCCGCCGTCAGTAGTCGCCAGGCGATCGATTCGGCGCGGCTCGTTCCAGGGGCGACAATCCCGCGAACTGGTCCGAAGCCGGACCGTTCATGCCTAGCCTCGGTCCTTCAGTAAGGGCGGACGGTGGCGGTGGCCGGGAACGCGAAAGTGCCTTCTGATCTGGAACGATGGGACTTGTCTAGGGTTCCATCTGTCCGTCTCGGAAGGCACTTCCAGGGTGCAGGGTACCGGCACGCGTCCGAAGGTTGTCGTCACTGGTGGGGCTCGGGGTGTGGTCGGTCATGCCGGCACTCGGCTGCTCGCTGATCTGGCTGACAAGACCGGTTTGAGCAGCGGTTTCGTTCAGGCGTTGGGGTTGGACCGGGTGCGCCGGTCGGTGCATAAGCCGGGCCGGGTCGCGGTCGATCTGGCGGTGTTGCTGGCCGACGGCGGCGAGGCGATCGCGGACCTGGCGGTGTTGCGGCAGCAGCCGGGCCTGTTCGGGCCGGTGGCCTCGGACGCGACCGCGTGGCGGGTCCTCGACGGCATCGACGAGTCGGCCCTGCGGCGGCTGCGGGCCGCTCGCGCCGCCGCCCGGGAACTGGCCTGGGCCCAACTGGCCGAGACCCGCCGGTCGCTGCCGGCAACGACGATCCTGGGCCGGGTGTTGCCGGGGTTCGTCCTGGACATCGACGCGACGATCGTGCTGTCGCATTCGGAGAAAGAAGCGGCGGCGCCGACCTGGAAACACACGTTCGGTTTCCATCCGCTGCTGTGTTTCCTCGACGCGACCGGGGAGGCTTTGGCCGGCCTGCTGCGGCCGGGCAACGCCGGATCTAACACCGCCGCCGATCACGTCACCGTCCTCGACCACGCCCTCACGCAGATCCCCGAGCAGCATCGTTACGGCAATCCGATCCTCATCCGCTCCGATTCAGCGGGCAGCAGCCACGCGTTCCTGGCCCACATCCGCAGGCTGCGTGAGCATGGCCTGGACACCGAGTTCTCCGTCGGTGTCGCGATCGGCGAGCCGGTCCGGGCGGCGGTCACTGCCGCCCGGGTCTGGATCCCCGCTCTGGACGGCGATGGCAGCCTGCGCGACGCGGCGCAGGTCACGGAGCTGACTGACCTGATCGACCCTGCCGTGCTGGCCGGATTCCCGTCCGGTACGAGGCTGATCTGCCGACGCGAGGTCCCGCACCCCGGCGCGCAGCTGTCGCTATTCGACCAGGTCAACGGCATGCGGCACCAGGTCTTCGCCACCGACACACCACACGGCAGCGGCCTGTCGATCCAGTTCCTGGAGGTCCGCCACCGCGCGCACGCCCGGGTCGAGGACCGCATCCGCTGTGGCAAGACCACCGGGTTCGGCCGGTTCCCGTCCCGGCAGTTCGCGATCAACCAGGCCTGGCTCGAACTCGCCCTGACCGGCATCGACCTGCTCGCCTGGACCCGGCACCTCCTGCTCGACGGGCCCATCGCTCTGGCCGAGCCGAAGAAACTGCGCTACCGGCTGCTGCACGTCGCGGCGAAGATCAGCCGCACCGCCCGGACCACCACCCTGCGCATCGCCGAAGGATGGCCCTGGACCGAACACCTCATCCGGGCCTTCCACCGGCTCAGCGAACTACCCGAACCCGTTACCTGACAACGAAATCCGCGGCACCAGCGACCAGGACTTACGGAGCAACCCGGCCCGCGGCCGGGCGACACCGCCTGCCCACAGCCACCATCACCAATCCCGAACCACCACGATCAATCACCGCACCAAGCACCACCGCTTAATGAAAGACGGAGGCTAATACTGCAACGGCACTTGTAGTGTCGTTGCCGCTGCCCGCGCGTTGATTTTGTGTGTCGTACGTTGATGTCGTGTCGTGGCAGGGCGAGCTTGATGGGTTGCTGGATCAGGTAGGCGGGCGTTTTGCTAGGTCCGAGCCGCGTCAACGGGTCCGCCGGTACGTTGACGGGCTCATCGCCGGCCTGGAGCGTAAGAACGGCTGGACGTTGGCCGAGCATGCTGGTGAGACCGGCCCGGATGGTATGCAGCGTCTGCTGCGCCGGGCGGACTGGGACGTCGATGGTGTGCGTGACGACATCCGCGACTACGTGGTCGGCCGGTTGGGGCATACCGGGGCGGTGCTGGTCGCCGATGACACCGGGTTCATCAAGAAGGGCATCCGGTCGGCCGGGGTGCAGCGGCAGTACACCGGCACGAGCGGGAAGAAGGACAACTGCCAGATCGGCACGTTCCTGGCCTATGTCGCCCCGACCGGACACGCGTTGATCGACCGGCACCTGTACCTGCCGGAGTCGTGGACCACCGACCGGGACCGGTGCCGTGACGCCGGGGTACCCGACGACGTCGAGTTGCGGACCAAGCCGCGTATCGCCATCGACATGGTGCAACGGGCGATCGATGCGGAGGTGCCGTTTACCTGGTTCACCGCCGACGAGGCGTTTGGGCAGGCCAAGTACCTGCGGGTGTGGCTGGAGGAGCGGGACGTGTTCCACGTCGTGGCGACCCGTTGCAACGACGACGTGTCCGCGCGTGGGATCGGCCGTGGCCGGGTCGACGCCATCGTCGCCCAGTTGCCGACCAAGGCTTGGCGGCGTCTGTCCTGTGGGGATGGTGCGCATGGGCCGCGGGACTACGACTGGGTGAGAGTGCCGATCCGGCCGTGGTGGGCGCCAGGGCGCGGACACTGGCTCCTGGCCCGACGCAGCGTCAGCGACCCGATCGAGATCGCGTACTACATCTGCTACGCGCCGAGGCGAACCAGTCTGGCCACCCTGGTCTGGGTCGCGGGTCGGCGGTGGCCGGTCGAGGAGTGTTTCAAGCAGGCCAAGCAGGAAGCGGGCCTGGACCACTACCAAGTGCGTACCTGGCGGGGCTGGTACGCCCACATCACGTTGTCGATGCTGGCCCTAGCCTGGCTGGCGGTCATCCGCGCCGAGGAAGTAAAGGGGGCAAATCGCTCAATGATGAGCAGCTCATCCCCATCACCGTTCCCGAAGCCCGCAGGCTGATCATCAAACTGCTTCAGGCCCGTTACCCGACCAACGACCACACCATCACCTGGTCACGACTACGCCGCCGCCGACAATGGCAAGCCCAACAAAGCCACTACCGGCGACGACAACCCAAATAAGTGCCGTTGCAGTACTAAGTGATGTCTCGTAATTCCCGTCAGGCGTTGCTGTTGAACGGCCTGGTTGCTCACCAGGTTAGGGCGATGTTGTGGAGGTGGGCGATGCCGGAAGCGGTGTCGGTCAATGTGCTGGCGGCGCGGCGGTAGTCCCGCAGGATCTTCCAGGTCTTCATCCTGGCCAGGGCGTGTTCGACGCGGGCGCGGATCTTGCGGTGCCCGGCGTTGAGGTTCTCCTTCCACTCCGGCAGCGGGCTCCCGTCACGGTTACGACGGTACGGCATGATCACCTCGGGGTTGCCGCGGTAGCCGCCGTCGGCCATGACCGGCCGTCCGGCCAACTGCTGGTCGATGCCGGAGGTGCGGTAGACGATGGTGTCGTTACGGTTGCCGGGTTGTGGGTCGCCGAGGGCGACGACCAGGTGGGTGTGGGCATCGATGGCGACTTGCAGGTTGGTGCTGTAGCGGTAGTTCTTGCTCCGGGCGGCCAGGCGGTGGTCCCTGGTCGGGACCAGGGTGCCGTCGACGATGGCGATCTGGTCTACCCGTCGCCGTCGGACGGGGGCGAGTGCCAGGAGCGGGCCGAGGGTGTCGACGACCCGGTGCGCTGCGGAGTGCGACACCCCGAACAGCGGGCCGATCTGGCGCATCGTCAGGTTGGTACGCCAGTACGCGGCAACCAGGAGCACCCGGTCGGCCAGGCACAGCGCCCACGGCCGGCCCGGCCGTCCGTCGGCGATCGTGTCACCGCCTCGCTCGGCCACCAGGCGGACCAGCCTGCGGAACTGGGCTGGTTGCAGACCGGTGAACGGGAAGATCCACTCCGGGCGGGCTGACGTGATCACCTGCACCGAAACATCCTGCCCGATCCTCCACAGAGGATGAACAGCGAGTTGCGAGACATCCCTTAGTGTGGCCGGTGGACAACGGCAAGCGATACGGGGCCGAGTTACTCGGCACGTTCCTACTGGTGTTCTTCGGCGCCGGGACCGCTGTCGCTGCTCTGGACACGGGTGGCGTCGTCGTGGTGGCGCTCGCGTTCGGGTTGGTCCTCCTCGCTCTGGTCTATGTCTTCGGGCCGGTCTCGGGTTGTCATGTCAACCCGGCGGTCACTCTCGGCGCGCTCCTCACCGGCCGGATCTCCCTGCCAGGAGCGATTGGCTACTGGATCGCCCAGGTACTCGGCGGCATCGCCGCCGGTTTCCTGATCTTCGCGTTATCGCACTGGAGCGATGTTCCCGACCAGACCGGCCACCGAGCAATGCTCAAGACCTGTGGATCGGCCGGGAAGGGGCGTACCTTCCCGGTGATCGATTTGTTGTGGTCTCGAGCAAGGCCGACGTTGGCGCGTCGGTCGGGAAGGCACGCCCGTGCTGACTGTAGTCGCCGAGGACGGACAGCGACGCGATGGCGTTTCGCTGTTGGACGAGGTCGTTCGTGAGGGGGCTCGGCGGATGCTGGCTGCCGCGCTGGAGGCCGAGGTCGACGCCTATCTGGCGGAACTGGCAGATGAACGCGACGCGCGGGGCCGGCGCCTGGTGGTGCGTAACGGCCACGCCCAGCCGCGGCAGGTGATCACGTCGGCGGGGGCGATCGAGGTGATCGCGCCGCGGGTCAACGACAAGCGCACCGACCTGGTCACCGGGCAGCGTCGGCGGTTCCGGTCGGCGATTCTGCCGCCGTGGTGCCGCAAATCGCCGAAGATCGCGGAGGTTCTGCCGCTGCTGTATCTGCACGGCCTATCTACCGGGGACTTCGTGCCCGCGTTGGAGCAGTTCCTCGGCTCGTCCGCCGGGCTGTCCGCGGCGGCGATCACGAGGTTGACCGCGCAGTGGACCGACGACTACCACGCCTGGCGCAAACGGGACCTGTCGCAGGTCGACTACGTGTACGTGTGGGCCGACGGCATCCACGTCAACGTGCGCCTCGAGGAGGACAAACTCTGTCTGCTGGTGATCGTCGGCGTGCGTGCCGACGGCAGCAAGGAGTTGGTCGCCTTGGCCGACGGCTACCGCGAATCGACCGGCTCCTGGGCCGATGTGCTGCGTGACTGCGCCCGCCGGGGCATGCGCGCCCCGGTCCTCGCGGTCGGCGACGGCGCGCTGGGGTTCTGGGCCGCGCTGCGGGAGGTGTTCCCCGACACCCGTGAACAGCGGGACTGGGTGCACAAGACCGCCAACGTGCTGGCCGCGCTGCCGAAGTCCGCGCATCCGGGCGCGAAGGCCGCGCTGGCCGAGATCTGGGGCGCCGAGGACAAGACCCGCGCCGAACTCGCGGCGAGGCGGTTCGCTGACCTGTACGGCGCGAAGTTCGCCAAGGCCGTCGCGAAGGTCACCGACGACCTCGACGTCCTGTTGACGTTCTACGACTTCCCGGCCGAGCACTGGGTGCACCTACGCACCTCCAACCCGATCGAATCGACCTTCGCCACCGTCCGGCACCGCACCCGCGTGACCAAGGGTCCAGGCAGCCGCGCCGCCGGTCTCGCGATGGCGTTCAAGCTCATCGAGGCCGCTCAGGACCGGTGGCGGGCGGTCAACGCACCCCACCTCGTGGCTCTGGTCCGCGCCGGCGCCACGTTCGTCGGCGGTCACCTCGTCGAGCGCCCCGCCGACCAGGTCGCAGCATGACCGAGGGCGGCAGCCGGCCGCAGTGCCCACCGACAAGCTGACCGCGCTACGCGTCGGCCGGCGCTTGGTGACCGAGGTACCCGCCCGCGGCCCAGGCCGGCGAGCGTTCATCGAGATCCGACCGATCACGACCGTCGCCGATTCCGACGCCCGGCGGCAGGGTTGGACCCGATCCGACCGTGACCGCGCCTTCAAGCTGGAGCACTGGGATTACGACGCCGCCCACATCGCCGGCTTCGACCACGACATCGGCGCGGTACTCGTGCAAACCACGACCGTCACCGGCGAGGCCCAACTCGCCGCGGCCCTCGAAACATGGAACCTGCGACCCGAGCAGTTCCTCCACCCCTGGCAAACCGACGACCCGACGTAACAGGCAAACTCACCAATCCACAGGTCTTGACGATTCCTCCCGGCCACCTCGGCGTCAATGAATACGGCGCCACCATCAACCTGGGCGGCGCCCTCGTGTTGGAGATCGTGCTCACCTTCTTCTTCGTGCTGGTCGTGCTCGTGGTCCACCAGCCGGACCGAGCAGGTCGGCGTGACCGGTCTGGCTATCGGACTCGCCCTCGGCACCTGCCACCTGGTCGCGGTCACCCTCGACGGCACCTCGGTCAATCCCGCCCGGTCGATCGGACCGGCCCTGTTCAACGGTGGTGCACCCCTGTCGCAACTCTGGGTCTTCATCGTCGCCCCGCTGATCGGCGGCGCCCTCGCCGCCGCAGCCTCCCCGCTCGCACTCCGCGCGGCCAGGACCGGCCCGCGCTGCCCGCAAGCCGGGGCCGACACCCCGTAGCGCCCGGCACCAACCGGTAGCAAGCTGTCATGCGGTTGTCGCATCCGCCTGAAGTTTGCCGATGACGACCGACCTGGCCAGCGGTCCGCAAGGTAGGTCCGGCCTTGCTCTGTGCCCGGTTGTCCGGATGTACTGTGCGGTTTCCGCTGCGGTCAGGGTTGGGCGGCTGGCGAGGCGAGGTCCGACGGCGACACCTTCTCGCCCTCGGTGATTCGGCGTTCGCTGACGAGCATCGGGCGCCCGCCCACGCGGTTGCCGGCGTGTGTGGTCCAGGTGAGGGCTCGTCTCGTTGGGTGTGGTCCGGCGCGGTGGGATCGGGCTGTCACCGCTGTTCGAGCTTGGGCAGGGTCAGGTCGGCTGCGGCCGCTGTTGACCTCAAGCCTGGTTGGGGTTGAAAGATCCAAGCCAGGACCACGATCTCTGATAGCCCATCCACCGGAGAGCACATGAGTACTGACACCGGCTTCTATTCGATCATCGACTACACGGTCGATGGACCTGACACGCAACGTGAACTCGTGGCTGCCTTCGCAGACATTCAGGAGCGGTGGGTCCGGTTCTATCCTGGGTACCGGTCGGCCCGGTTCCACGTCAGCACCGACGGCACCCGCGTCTACAACATCGTGCACTGGGCAAGCGAGGCGGACTACCGCAACTTCGAGGCGACCTCCGACACCGAAGGCCGGATGGCAGCTATCGGCAAGGCACTGGACGGCTTGTCCGGCAGGGCCGAACCCCGGATGAGCGGCGACCCCCGCTACGTCGTCGTCCGCGAGGTCGGTCCCGGTCCGCAGCAGACCGACGCCTGAACCCGACTCACCCGAGCATGTGCAGCGATCCGACGCTGCCCGCCATTCGAAGGTACCCATGAAGATCGAGATATACGCGGACATCCTCTGCCCCTGGTGCTACATCGGCAAGAGGCGCCTCGCCGCCGCTCTGGCCAAGATCGCCGACCGCGACCGGATACAGGTCGTCTGGCGTAGCTACGAACTCGCTCCGCAGGAAGGCAAGCTCCCCGGCCTGACGGCCGCCGAGGCGATGGCGGGCTGGTGGGGAGAACAGGCTTCCACCAGGATCATGCGGATCCGCGCACTTGGCGTGGCAGAAGGCTTGGAACTCAACCTGCACCGCGCGCGGCCGGTGAACACGTTCGATGCCCACCGGCTGTGTCACCTCGCCGCCGACCACGGTGTCGCCGACACGATGATGGAGCGCCTGCTCCACGCCTACCACACCGAAGGTCTCAACGTCGCCGAGCCGCAGACCCTCGAACGGCTGGGCAACGAGGCCGGGCTAGACCCAGCCGGCGTACGCACCCTGCTCCGAGGTGACGACTACGCCGAGCATGTTCGGGCCGACGAACGCCGGGCCGCCCAGCGCGGCATTACGGGCATCCCGGCGCTGGTGATCGACGGTCAACCGCCGGTTTCAGGTGTCCAGACCCCTGAGGAGCTACACCAGTTGCTGAACCAGCGCTTGGCCGCACTCGACTCCGCTGTACTTCGTAGATCGGACCATTCGTGAATGCCCGACGGAACGTCGCTGCGGACCTGCGTCCATACCAGACCGCGACGGCCACCGCCCGGCGCCCGGCCTGCACGACGACGGCCGCCGTCATCGAACCCGATCTCCGGGATTCGGAGAGCGAAACGCTCTCCGACCACCCGACCTCACCTAGCGTCATCCGACAAACAGCGAGAGTAGACATTGGACGGTGGTGACGGCACCGTAGGGGCCATCGTTAACGCCGAACGCGGCGCGCACTGGATCCTCACCGTCAAGGGCAACCAGGGGGCTGCGAAACTCGCTGCCCTCCTCGACGTGCGGGGAAGTGCGTCCGCAGGTCAACAGCGTGCGTCATCCGGCCGTGTGGGCGGTGTTGGACCGCGGTGCCTACGCCGCCCTGCGCGGCGAGTGATTCACCGACACTCCCACCCACACTTGGCGGAAGTCACTCGGCGGTCGCGTGGTGCCAAACCTTGATCGATGAGAGGACGAGCAGCGCGGCCAGTCCAAGAACGAGCACGGTATCGGGACGACGCCGAGCAGTAGGCCGCCCAGCACCGTCCCGGCGATCGAGCCGGCTGCCAGGACGATCGCGAGGCGGGCGCGCCGGCGTAGGACGGTGAAGCTGCCGTCGCGGCTGTAACGGGCGGAAGCGACAAGCATCGTCGGAAGTGACACAGCCAGCGTACGCGGATGCCGGGGTTGCCTACGCTCCCTGATGGCCAAGTTTCACCCACCTGGTATCCATCACGGGGCGCTCCGGCGAAACAGCCGCCGCCCGCCCAGCAGCAGCGCCGCTCCGCCGCCGAGCCCGGTCCCACCGATGATCAGCCCGTCCCGCAGCCCAGTTTCCTGCCGCCGCACCATTTCTTCGTAGCCGACCAGATCGGCGCGTCCATTAACGACGATGCGGCACAGGTCGCCTGGGCGCATAACTCCGCCATCACACGTCGGTGGTCCGCCATCGGCGCTAAGTAGCCCTCCGCACAACGCGACCAGTCCGGCGATTAGAGCACCGAACCCGAAGACCTGCATCAGCATGCCAACCGGCCCCATCCAGAGCCCCTTCGGGTATCGTCCGCCAGCCATCGCGACCCCCTCTGCGGCTAGGAGGGTCATCTGCCACTCCGGTGAACATCGACCCGCCGACGCCATGGTGACAACAACCGCTGAAATGTGCCACCTACGGCTCACAGTCACAGCCAGCCGCCGTGTGCGGCCACCAGCCGGACGCAGTCAGTCGCTGTGCCCGCCCAGCCGGATCGGGTGGACGGCGCCGTCGTCGTGGCGCAGCACGGCGATGTGGCCGCCGTACTGCGCGGCAACCGTCTCATGCTCGTCGCCGAGCTCCAGGCTCGGCCGCGTCCGTCAGCAGACCACCTTCCTGGCCAACGGCTTGACCCCGACGATGCGCTGGAAGCTGGACCAGGCCGGCGGCACCACCACCGCGGACGCCGCCGGCAACAACACCGGCACGGTCGGCGGCGCGGTCACCTGGTCCGCCGAACGCAGCGGCGTCGTTCACCGGCAGCACCGCGGCTTCGATCGTCGGTCAGCCGCCGGTCGACACCACCCGGGCGTTCACCCTGACGGCCTGGGCCAAGCTGGCAGTCAGGGGACCGATCGGCACGTCATCGCGATCGGTGGTGATCTCAACAATTCGGCGCTGAAACTCTTCTACGACAAGGCGGCCGACTCCTGGCGGCTGACCATGGCAGTCCGGAGAGCGGATGGCACGGTCGGTTTCCAGCCCAGCACCTCCACCACCGGGTCCGCCACCTCGGACTGGCAGCACCTGGCGGGCGTGGTCACGCCGGCGACCACGCCCGGCGGCACCAGCACCGCGCAGCTATATGTCCACGGCGCGGTCAAGGGGGCGCTCTCGACCACGGAACAGTTCAACAACCAGGCATCGATCTGCGTGTCGGCGCTCAAACGGCGGCGTCCGGGTTCTTCGCCGGTCTCATCGACGATGTTCAGGCGCGTCGGGGGCCGTCGGTAGCATTGGCCGGTGCTGTTCGGAAAGATCCTCGGGAAGAGCTGCGACGAGCTGATCGACGCGGCGGCCAGGCGGGACGCGGACGGGTTCCACAAGACATTGGAGCGGATCGCCGGCGCGACGACGAAGGCGAAGCCCCGCGAGGTGCAGGAGACGCTGGGCAGGCTCGCCCCACTGCTGGCGGAGGTCCCGATCGGCATGGGCGGCGATCTGGCCAAGGTGGCCGGCGGCATGACGGACTTCGGCGGCGATCCGATGGTGGTGCTGCCGACGCTGGTCCGCCGGGCCACTGACGCCATGGAGCGAGCGGCACGGTTCGCGACGGCGTACGGCGAGGCGTGCGGTGACCTGCCGGACGCCGAGGATCCGAGCCTGATCGAGGCGACCATCGAGCGGTTCGTCGGCGCGGCGCCGCAGGCGGGCCTGTCCGAGCGCGAGGCGTACGGCTTGGTGGAGGCGTGGTTCGCTGGCGGCGATTGGGTGCAGCCGGTGCTCTACCTGGCGCAGCGCAAGGAGGTGCGTACGGCGCTGCCCGAGCGGGCGCGCCTCACCGCGGCGATCGACGCCACCCGGGAGCACATCGGCACCGCGCACTGGTTGTACGGGCTGCTGCTGGTCGTGGACGACACGCCGCTGACCGTGCTGCACCGGCCGACCGGCCGGGGCCACCGGGTCACGATCAGCGGCATCGGTGACAACTTCCAGCTGCACACGCTCCTGGCCGCGAGCCTGATCGGTGACGAGTCGCGCGGGCTGCTGCCGGGCGAGCGGCCAAGCCCGGCCGCGATCGCTGCGGCCACCGACGGCGAGGACCTGACCCCGGCCGGTGGCATCCGCGGCCAGTTCAACCTTGTCGACGCGTACGGCGAATGGATCTGGAACGAGGGGCGCCCGGCGGACATCCCGCTGCTGGAGGGCGAGCGGATTGTCGTCCTCGATCCGCCCCCGTACGCAAGGTCATGGAACGCCGGCCGGCTCTACCCGCTGATGCGTCCGAGCCTGACCGTGGATCGCATCCTCGCTGGCGACGAGGCGGCGCACTGGCTCGGGATGGTCAAGCCGTCCCAGCGCTGAGGGCGGCCAGCGCCCATCAGGCGTCGGCCGTCAAGTCACGGACGTGGCGCAGCCCTGGTTGGCCGGCCAACACGACCTCGCCGACCGGGGTGAACCCGGTGCGCCGGAGCACCGCGAGCGAACCGGCGTTGTCCAGCGCGGCCCTGGCGACTAGGCGGCGCAGCCCGTACCCGTCACGGGCCAGCGCGCAAACCCGGCGGACCCCGTCGGTGGCGATGCCCCGCCCGGTCGCCCGTTCGGCCACCCGGAAACCGAGCTCGGCGCCACCGTCGGCGACGTCGACCAGGTTGAACCGGCCCAGCACCGCTCCGTCGTCGTCCACCAACACGTGGAAGTGGTGCAGGCCGGCGGCCTGCTCGGCGAGAAGTTCGGCGTGGCGCTCGGCGAACCCGGTGAAGTAGTCGTCGCCCCGGTCGGGCACCGACCGCGCGAAGAACGCCCGGTTCTCCCGCTCGAACCGGAGCAGCGTGGGGGCGTGGTGGGCATCGAGCCGTTGGAGTTCGGGCATCACGTCACCGTAGTCGACCGGCGGGGAAGGCCGCTCAGGACCCAGTTTCGAGGTGCCACACGCCCGCGCCGCCAGCGCGCGATCTCCGGCACCGACACACCCTGAGCGAACCACCCGGCCGCCTGCCGCCGTACCGCCTCCCGCTTCGCCCGCCCCCGCGCAGACAGACCACCACCATCGGGATATCTCATACCATCGATCTACCCCGGGTCTCACGCATTGAACCTTTTTCAACCTGGACCGCGCGGCGCTCACGCACCGCGTCCGACCTTGCGGTCCGCCGGACCGCAAGGGGAGGTTGAAAAAGGTTCATTACACCGATCACCACATCGGACGAACCTGGCCTTTCAAGATCTGTATCCGCCGGACGACACCACCTACGCAACCGTTTCGGCTGGCGCCGAACTGTTCTGCGCGGCGGTGAGATTCTGGGTGGCATGACAGACCTCGACGTCAAGGCGAATCTCCATCGATACCTGCGGGAGGCGCGCGAGGCGCTGCTCGGGAAGCTCGACGGGCTGTCGGAGTACGACGTGCGGCGCCCGCTCGTGCCGACCGGGACGAACCTGCTCGGGCTGGTCAAGCACCTGGCCACGGTGACCGCAGGGTATTTCGGCGAGGTGTTCGACCGCCCCTTCCCCGAACCCGTCGTGGGTCTGGACGAAGACGCCGAGTCGAACACGGACATGTGGGCCACGGCCGACGAGTCCCGCGACGACATCATCGGCCTGTGGCACCGTGTCTGGGTACACGCGGACGCCACGATCGAGACGCTCCCGATCGACGCGCCCGGCTCGGTGCGGTGGTGGCGACACACGCCGGTGACGCTGCATCTCATCCTCGTACACGTGCTCGCCGAGCTGAACCGGCACGCTGGGCACGCCGACATCGTGCGTGAACTGGTCGACGGCCAAGTCGGCTGGCGGTGGCCCGGCGACGACGTGGTCGATCGCGACGAGGCGTGGTGGGCCGCCTACCGCGAGAGGCTGGAATCCACCGCGCGCGAGTTCGCCTGAGGACGCGGTCCTTGCGCAACCCCCCGATGCTGTCCAATCCGTCCGGGAAACCGTTTGCATCATGCCAGCGGCCGTCCCAGCCCGAAGCCAAGGTCCCAGGCACGGATTTGCCGCCGAGCGAACGTCACCGATCGTGAGGGCAGACAGCGCGGACGAGCCGTTGGCAGTTCGTTGTGCGACCTCCTGCCGAGGATGCTGCTCCGAACTACCCGTTCGCTGGCGGCCGATGTGCCACCTCGATGGCGTAGGTGTCGGTCATATCGATGTCGGTGACCGCCCGCATAGTGGCCGCGTGCCCTTCCCGCTCGTGAAGCAGGCGTACCAGGAGGTACAGGGCGCTCTTGTCACCGCGCTGGGCACGCTCACGTAGTTCACCGTCGCGGCCTTCCTCGTACAGAAACCGGTCCAGCCTGCGTCGTGCGTGCACGTCAATCTCGGCTCGATCGACCAACTCGCGCAGCAGCCCGGCCTTGACGAGCATATCCATGTGCCACAGGTGCGCGTTATGCCGGTAAGGGTCACGGCTGTAACACTCGGCGAACTCACTGACCGTGGCGATCGCCGTAGCCCAGTCACCGCGCGCTTCGGCTGCTTCCGCCGATGCTTGGTCGAACCGCGATCTCACCGCATCAGTATGCCTCTGGTTGCAGTGCACTCATCTGCCACAGAGCGTGCGCGGCAGCCAGCCACAGACAGGTCACGCAGCGCGGCAGAGTTCGGCCGACATGCGGCGTTCGGTCGTGCCGAGGAGCGGATGCGGACGGGCTGGTCGTCTACAGACACCGGAGTTCGCTCTGCATACGCTGGCCGACACGGTGTTGGCCGGTCGTATCCTCGTCCGGTGACGGATGAGCAGGCTACGGAGAATGTCATCGATCGCCTGTTGCTGGCGTTGGCGGCGCAACTCGACACGTCTGCCCTGGCGCCTGGCGCGGTCGAGGCATTCGCCGATCTGAGCAGAGCCGAGGCTCATCTGATCTTCGGCCAGGCGGGCCATCTGGTGCACTACGGCGCGGATACCGAACCGCTGCAGACCCTCATACACGCGATCTCGGCCGTCCAACGCCGTGAGGCTCCGGAAGATGCCGCGGTCAGGCCGGGTGATGCAGTACGACTCGTGGGTGAGTTGCCGGAGAGTCTCGCCGGGTATGACGAGACGTGGCTCCGCGAGTCCGTATTCGTCGTCCGCTACGTCGGTAGGAGCCCGATGGTCGACGTGCAGTCGCAGCTGACCGAGGATTACGTGATCGCAACGGTGCCGGCCGCCAGCGTGGAGCCCTTGGGGAGGTAGCGCATCCCGCGGCACCGCCGCATCCGCTCGGGTGCGACTGTCGTACCCGCGTCTGGTCGATACGTCGGCGACAACCATCATGGCGGAGACGCCGACGAGGGTAAGGCGTGTCCGCCCACGTATCCGCTCATCAGCGTAAACCGCTTGAGTCACGCTCGGGGTCGGTGCCTCGTCCGTCGTCTGTCCCTGGATAGCCGTAATGGGGTTGGTCCCAGCAGCGCGTAATCGGATTGGTGAGACGACGGGTGGGGCTGCCCATGATGAGCGTCGAGGTGACCGTGGTCCCTCAACGCCGCGTGGGACTCGCCCGACCCTGCTTGACGGGCCGCCTTCTGATCTCAGGCGGCGAGGGTGTCACCGTGGGATGTGTGGTGCCGTGGGCGGCGATGACTGGGTTCCAGGGTTGGCCGGTGGTGATGACGGCGTGCAGGTGCCGCAGGATCGCCGCGGCGATCACGGCTTGGGCCTGGGTGACGGTGAGCTTGCTCTGCGCTCTGGTGGTCAGGTGGGTGAACCGGGCGGCGTAGACGGGGTTGGCGCGTTGCGCGCTCCAGACCGCTCGCCAGGCCGCCAGCCGCAGTCCGGGTCGGCCCTGACCGGTCAGTTTCGTGCGGCCGACGAAGTTGCCAGACAGCTTCTCCCGTGGTGCCAGGCCGGCGTGCTTCACCAACGCGTGGGCGGTCGGGAACCTGTTCGGGTCACCGGTCTGGGCCAGGATCGCTGCCGCACCGATCGCGGATACCCCGGTGATCGAGGTGGCCAACTCGGTCAGCCGAAGCTCGTCGAGGATCGTCGTCATCCGCAAGGGGAGGTTGAAAAGGTTCAGCGACCAGATGAGGCGCCGGAGCCGTCCGCTCGTGCCGAGTTGAGTGCGCTGCCGTCGATCCCGGGGTAGATATAGGCGCGACGCGGCGATACGGCTCGCACTACTCTTTACGCCGATGATGGATAACAGGTGCAGCGATTTTCCGGCCGATTGCGTCCAGCGTGCGTACCTATATCTGGTACGGAACGTCGAGGTGACTGGGCCGCCGTTCACGCCCAGCGATGCAGCTCTGATGGCGTTCAACCCCGACGAGGTAACAAGGCTGATAGGACTTCAGCCGACCGAAGCATGGTACTCCGGCGATCCGGTACCGGGAACATCAAGATCACGACGGTTCAGCAGTTGGACGTACGGCCTGCCAGAGGTACGCAACTACATCACGGAAGAGGTCGTCGTTTCCCTACTGGAGGCCATCGAGCCGTACGCCGGAGGTATCGACACGGCTTGCCGCACCTTGGGCATGCGTGCCGGCATCATGGTGGTCATCACCATGCACGGCGACCGCAACACCAACGATGGTGGACTTCACGTGTCCACCGCGGCCATCACGTACACCTTGCAGACCCTGCGGCGGCTGGCCAAGCTGGGTGTGTCCGTAGAGCACGACCAGTACGTTCTCTTACCCGACTAGCGAACCCGCCGCCGCATGCAGCATTCAACTGCCGCAGATCGGGCTCGATGCAACGGGAGGAATAGTCAAGACCTGTGGACGAGTTGTTTGCCCGAGATGCGCTCGGGGCTGACGGGAATGCTGGCGGTATCGACCGCCATCCGTGCCACGGGCCGTCACGAGCTCGACCGGTCAGGGGCAGTCCCAGACCAACGTGACGTGGTCGTGGTGCCGCGGGCACTGGAGGACGTAGCCAACGCCGTCGTAGCTCACGTCGCGCCATTGATGATCTTCGGTATCATGGAAGATCTGCAGGATTAGTTGGTCCATCAGATGCCCGCCCTTCGGGCAGGACGGGTAATCGTTGTCGTGTATCCAGCACGGCCAGCCGCCGAGTTTGTCGCGGTTGCGGTTGAGCTTGAATTTGGCGCGCCGCTCGTCGTCTGTCAGCCTCTCGTCTGTCAGCGACTCTACGTAAGGTTCGTACTCCTCTAGATAGGTGGGATAATCCTTGATCGGACGGTGCCATCCGGTGATGGGGTGCGCGGGAATCACCTCGACTTCTTCCGGCGCTTCCGCCGTTGCCGAGCGGCCGGCCGAGTCGACGATCCGGATCAGGTTGCCATCGGGGTCGTTCGCATCGCATTCGATGCAGTAGAACATTTGCAGCAGCCCAGAACCGAACCGGTTGTCGCCGACGCCGGGCGCCTGGTCGAGGTCGATCTGACCGAAGAAGGTCAACGCCCCGATGCAATTTGCGCACAGGGGCCAATGTTCTCCAACAAGGAGCCAGGGCAGTCCGCCGTACTGCGACGGGTTGTCCGTCGTCGCGGCCTCGCCGTACTCGATGATGGGTTTCCAGGCGTCGCGCGCGGCAGCAGCCAACTTTTGCGCGACCCGCTCGATGTCGGGCTCGTCTGCCGCAAGCGCTCTGGCTCCCCGCTTTAGCAGCAATGAGATGACGGCCGTGTCGCCGAGGTCTTCCGCGACATCCAACGGGCGGCGCAGTTCCCACCCGGGGATCGTGTTCACGTCGGCGCCGGCGTCGAGCAGGACAGCGACGGCCTCGACAATGCTGCCGCGGATCGCCTCGAACAGTGGCAGCCCGTCGTTCGAGTTCGGTGAGGCACCGGCGGCGAGCAACGCGCGGACCAGGGGCGTGCCGCCGGACCGGGCTGAGGCGAGCGCCAGCGACGTGTCGAGGCTCCGCTGCTTGGGCTGCTGTCGCAGGACGCATTCGAGCAGGTCGAGACGCTCCTGCTGGACGGTGATATGGAGCGCGCGCTCGACGGCGTCCGCATGGTCACCGAGGTATGTCGACAAAGCGACCGCGTCACCCAGATTGACGATCTCCCGAGTGTCCACGCGTGGATGCTAGGCCAGTTTGCGCTTCGTTGTGGATTGGATGGTGACGGCTGTGATGTCAACGAACGCTCGCTGGCCGGGTCGGGAGGCTGGTACCTCGGTGACCAACCGCTGGCCGCGCCGCAACGCGGTCAGCTTGTCGGTAGGCCACTGCTGCCCGCTGCCTGCTGCCCGCTGTCCGTCGGGCGGGTTGGCGTGCTCACGCGGCAACCGCCTGGGGCGGTCGCTCGACGAGTTGACCGTTGATGAAGGTGCCGCCGGCGCGGCTGCCGCCCCTTTCGTCACTCTGCTGCGGTGGCGGACGGTGGCAAAGGTGGACTCGATCGGGTTCGAGGTGCGCAAGTGCACCCAGTGAACCTTTTTCAACCTCCCCTTGCGGTCCGGCGGACCGCAAGGTCGGACGCGGTGCGTGAGCGCCGCGCGGTCCAGGTTGAAAAAGGTTCAGTGCTCGGCCGGGTAGTCGTAGAAAGTCAGCAACAGCACCTCAAGATCGTCGATGATCTTCGCGACCGCCTTGCTGAACTTCGCCCCGTACAGGTCGGCGAACCGCTTGGCCGCCATCTGGGCGTGCCGCTTGTCCTCGGCGTTGTAGATTTTGCCGAGGGCGGCCTTCGCGCCGGGATAGGCGGACTTGGGTCCAACGCCACCGACATACCGCCACGACCGATCGCCGACCTGACCGCCGCACGAGTGCGCCGCAGGGGATCCTCAACGGGTTGATCAACGAATACGCCCAGGTGGCGTAGCTCTGACCGACTTTCCGAGCGGTACGCGAGATCCCCGCGAAGGACCCGGCCTGGGTTGACAAGGCTGCACCCGGACCCCCACGCCCGGGCGAGGATCGCAACGACCCCGAGCCAGCCAAACTCCGGGATATCACCGCTGGATTGGGGTTATGGGCGTAGCTACGATGTTGCTGAGGGTACGCCTCATGGATCCTTCGCCCAGAAATCCCGACGGCTATGTTTGTATATCGAAACACGGCAGGACAACGGTGATGCGGTAACCGGCAAGACCGCGGTCGGAAGGCAGATCCGTTCGCGCACATATCTGCGAAAATGTTAGGGACGTTTTCGTGTTGATACGAGAACTTTTGTCGGACCCAGTGGCGGACATGCCGGCTATCGAACCGGATCTTGATCCTTTGTGATCTACCTGGCTCTTGCGAGAGAGAGTGTCAGGTGCTTGATATTCGCATTAATGCCCTTCGATCGATGACGGCTGTGCTGCTTGAGCAACGGGCAGCCTTTGATTCTTTGAAGGGTAACCGGGGATAATAGTGGTGCGCGGAATTCGCGATGAAACGATGCTGTCAGCCCAATGTCACGACGTCTAATGCCGAATCTGCCCAGATCTCATAGACAAACTTGATCCATGCGGAGCCTGACCCAGCTCAAGGTGCTGGAGGCGGTGCACCTGGCTAGGTGGGGCTGGCCGCCGGTTGTGGCTTGTCCCGGCGCAGCTCGATCGAGTAGAAGCTGGAGACCTGGATCATCGTGTCGCCGGTGCAGGTGTAGCGCTCCGGTTCGATACTCATCGATATCTTTCCACCGTTGGTGTACCTGCCGTTGCGGGTGAACTTCCAGTTCCCCTTCACCTTCGGGTTGCTGTAGAGCAGGAAACCGTCGTCGGTGGTCCGGTAGCTCAGGGTGCCGCCGCCGGAGGTGTGCTCCTCCCAGCGTTCGCCCTTGTATACGGCCGCGCCGACGATCCGGCCATCGAAGGTGATGGTCAAGGTGCCGTCCGCCCGATAGGTCTTCTTCTGTCCGCCGCGGCTGACGAACTGCACCGGATGACCGTCGATCTTGAGGTCCCGCTGCTGCGACGTTGCCGTCCAGGAGCCGAGGACGCAGGGATCGATGCCGGGCGGCAGGGTCGGGGTGGGGGTGGCGGCCGGGTTGGTCGGGGAGCTTGTCGGGGTCGGGCCGGCGCCGGCCGGGGTGCGGCCGGGGCCGCCGTCGAGCAGGCTGAAGCCGGCGAAGGCGGCCAGGATGACGAGTACGAGGGCCGCGCCGACCATCGCCGGTCCGCGTACCCGGGATCGCCGGGAGGGCGGGATCTGCGTGGCCAGCGGCTGCTGGTCGGCTACCGGGAGGGTTGGCTCGCCGGCCAGGGCCAGGGTGACCGGGGCGCCGTCCGAGACCTGGGGGGTCGGATCCTCGTCGGCGGCAGGCTGCGCCGTGGTGAGCAGGCCGCCTTCGGCGACGACGAGTTCGGGCTGGTCGACGCTGGTGGGAGCGAGGTCGAAAGCGCGGTGCAGCGTGGTGGTCACGGCGGGCATGCGGGTGGAGCCGCCGGCCAGGAAGACCGCGCTGAGGTCGCTGGCGTCGATGCCGGCGGTACGCAGGGCGCTGCGGGCGGTTTCGATGGTGCGGTCGAGTACGGGTGCGGCGAGTCGGTCGAGTTCCTCGCGGCCGAGCGGGAGTTCGATGTCGAGCAGCGGTACGTGGATCAGGGTGCTGCTGGTCCGGGCGAGCATCTCCTTGCCGGCGCGGACGTTGTCCCACAGCTGGCGCCTGGCCCGCCGGTCGGACAGAGTGGACGGTTCGACCAGCTTGGCCCAGGCCTCCGGGGCCCGAGCGGAGAGCACCGTGCCGAGGTGGTTGAGGATGGCGGCGTCGATGTCAAGTCCGCCAGAGTCGGGGCGGCCCTCGGTGGCGAGGACGTCAAAGCCGTGGGTGGTGCGGCGGAGCACGGTGGCGTCGAAGGTGCCTCCGCCGAAGTCGTAGACCAGGGCGCAGGTGCCGACCGCGATCCGATCACCGGCCACCGCGATCAGCCGGTTGGCGGCGGCGATCGGCTCGACCATCAGCCGGACTCCGGGCAGTACGGTCTCGGCGGCGGCGAGCAGGGTGGCCCGGCGTTGGTTGCCCCAGGCGGCCGGGTAGGTGAGCACCGCCTCGTTGATCGGCGCGTCGGCGGTGCGGCTGGCCTCGTCGGTGACCCGTTCCAGTACGGCGGCGATCAGGCGCTCGACCGGTACTTCCGTTTCGCCGAGCAGGACGATGCGGTCGTCGATGCAGCGCTTCGGGTGCGGTTCGAACCATTCGGGGTGGGCTAGGCCGGTGTGTTGGGCGTCCCGACCGACCAGCAGCCGGCCGGACTGGTCCGCGCAGACCGCCGAGGGCAGCAGGGGCGAGCCGTCGAACAGTAGCGGCCGGGGCTCGCGGCCGGCGTTGGAGAGCACCGCGACCGTGTTCGACGTGCCAAAGTCGATGCCGAGCCGGATCATGCCTACGCCCACCGGAACTACGTTATACGGTGCCGTCACTGGAGGACCCGGCAGAACTGGGCCACCTGAACCTGATGGTGCGTGGCCCACCTCCACCCGTCCTGGTTGACAGTCTCGGGCGGTATGCCGGCGAGGTGTTGAGGGTCTCCCGGTCAGTAGGGACCGCGCGGTACAGGGTCACCCGTTCAACAGTCTGCCGTTGTGTAATAGAAGCGACTGAACCCGGAACGACACTTGGCACGTGCTGTCTGGGCAGGCGCTTAGCGGTGCCGGTGGTGGTGCGGCGCCGGGATCTGGTGCACGATCCGGACGGTCGGTACCTTGCCGCCATGCGAGGTCCCGAAGACGAAGAAGGGCTCAGCACATGAGCGAGGGCCAGGGCCTCACGCCGCTGCGCTACGACCAGACGGGTCTGCGAGGCAAGCTCGCCCAGGTTCTCGTCGAGGAACCCACCGATGAAATCGATTGGCCCGCCGGCCTACCGGCGGGGATCCGAACGGTTGTCATCCTTGACGATGAACCAAACCCACATCACACCTTGCGGGTGCACCCGCCGGACGACCCCAGGCGCATAGCCTTGGTCGTATTCGACCAGCTGGCGCTCTGCGAAAATCTATCGGAGACGTGAGGACCATGGACCCGCGACGCGTCGCGCTCAACCGCCGGCACAGCAGGGAGATGGGTTTGCTGTTCGCGGGATTCCTCGACACCCATCCAGATGTCGAGTCCGAAGTTGACGGAGCCGAGATGACGGCAGACCAAGATGCCGCGTGGAGTGCCTACAGCGCTGAACTTTTCGGTCGACAGCAGGCCGAGCGATCCGCACTCGCGGACGAGATCGAGGCCGAGCAGCGACGGCGTGGCGGCGGGTGTCCACCGGCGGCGGCCAGCCGTGGCGCTACGTCTTGAGGAGATCCAGCAGAGTCGATTGGTAGTAGGTCTGCCACGACGACGACCCGCTCCAGGCCGGCTTGCGCGTCCCGTACGCGCGTTCGAGCGTGAAAAGGCCGTGGCAGGTGGCCAGGATGCGCCGGGCCCGTTCCGGGCCGACCTGTTCGGCAGGCGCCGCGACGACCCGGTCGATCGCGTCGATGCGTACGTCGTCGGAGATCTCGAACTGGTCGAGCGGATAATCGAACACCAGCCGGTACGGCTCGTGATAGCGCATCGACCAGTCGCGTAGCGCCAGTGCCCAGTCCTCGACCAGGGCAGTGGGTCGACGTCCAGTGGGGGGCGTCACCTCGGCGACGAGATCCTCGACCAGGGCCTCGTACACGGCCTCGATCATCCCGCGCCGGTTTCCGAACTTCGTGTAGACGCACATGGTCGAACGACCCGCGGCGGTCGCGACCTTCCGCACGGTCAGGTCGGTGATGCCCGTGCTCTGCAGGACGTCCCGTGCTCCAGCGATCAGCCGATCGCGCACGCTCGGCTCGTCCGGTGGGTTGTCGGCCCGCTGCCTGGTCATCTGCCGCCGCTCCGCCCTTTGGGGTCCGTTGCCGATTCGTGTCTTGTGCTTCCACCCGCCAGGCGCGAGCATAACAGCCGTTATTCATAACACCTGTTATGGAGGAAGCACATGCTCACTGCACGGCTATACCGGCTCGCCTCCGCCGCTGGGCTGACGAGCGCCGCCATCCTGCTCGTGAACACCGCCAAACGCGCCGGAGTCATTCCCATCACGGACGCCACCCAGCTGATCGCCCCGCTGGCCCAGGTTTTCGCGCTGGTGCTGATCACCGCACTCTTCATCGCGTACGGACGATCGAGCGGCCCGTTTGGCACCATCGGATTCGCACTGAACTTCGTCGCTCTCGCCGCCCTGGTCGGCGTCGAGTTCGTCATCAACCTCGTCTTCGCGCAACTGCCAGACGCGACGATCGCCGACCTGCGGGCCGGCCCACTCGGCGTCGCCCTGACCGTGGCCTCTGTCCTGTTCCTCGTCGGCACGTGGACATTCGTCGCAGCGCTGTGGCGGATTCCCGGCCCGGCCCGGCCAGCACTGGCGCTGTATGCGGTCGGTGCCGTCCCGGTGGCACTGCGCGCCGCCGTACCCGAGGTCGCGCTTCAGCTCGGACTGCTGCTCCTCGCGATCACGATCACCTGGCTCGCGGTCGGCCTGTGGCGGAACGCCGAAGGCGTGTCCACCGCACCGGTATGACCCGAACCCGCCGCGCCGCCCCGACCGATGAACCATTTTCAACCTCCCCTTGCGGCCCGGCGGACCGCAAGGTCGGACGCGGTGCGTGAGCGCCGCGCGGTCCAGGTTGAAAAAGGTTCAATGACGGTCGAGGCGGCACCCCGACCCGCGGAACCGCCCGCTCGCTACACACCCACGGCACACACCCACGGCCCGGATGGGCACCCTGGCGTCGAGCGCCGTGAGGCCCGGCGGCGGGAATCGCGGTACGCCACACGGGTGATTCCCCGCCCCGCGCCTGCCGCGATAGGCGGCCTCCGGGAACGCATGCTGGCGGAATGTGGCCGGCTCCTCCCGTGGACCGCCTCACATATCGTGGTCCAGTCAGTTCGCCGGACGGGAGGCCGCTGTGTCAGAGGTACTTCTCGACCTGGAGTCCCGTCCCGGGCATCCGAAGTCCGGCCGCCTTACGATGACCACCGACGGGCTCACGCACCTGGACCGATGCTGGTTGAGTCGACCATCACGTTCCAGACCGGCTCGGCCAACTCTCCCCACAGGTGGGCCCAGTCCGCTGCGATGGCTGACCAGCGCTCGGGATCGGCTCCGTTCATCGCCCCCCTCGGGATGTCCCGGGTGCGGACCCATCCCGGAGCCGTTCGGTGAGCCGGTCGATGCCGGATCCCGACAGGGTCGACAGGCCGTCCGGCCTCCCCATCGCCGCGAGGAGCAAGTCTGCTACCGGTCCTCGCACCTCGGCTGTCCCGGTCTCGGTTGCCCAATCCGCATCGGAGGCGACGAGCCGCAGGTCGGCGACCCGTTTGGGTGCGCCGGTGAACCGGTTGTCCAGCACATAGTCGAGGGCCGCGACGGCGAGTGTGACGGGCATGGGAAGGGGCCGCCGGAGCGGTCGTGCGATGTCCTGGCCGTGAACCAACACATCGACCAGTGGATCCATCGGGCCGCTTCCGGGCATCCGGCGGTCCGATCCGGCAGTTTCGCGTAGCTGGGCGATCAGTTCGTCGGGAGTGAATCTGGCCGCCCTGTCCCGCGCCTGCCGGGCGGTCATCCGGTGGAAGTTGCCCCGCGCCCGGATCGCGCCGATGATCACGTCGGGCATCGTCGCCCTGGTCGGGATCGTCAGGTGGGCGACCAGGTCGTGTACGGTCCAGCCCTGGCACAGCGACGGCACGAGCCAGTCGGCAGGATCGAGTTGTTCGAGGAAGGCGCAGAGTCGCAGTCGTTCGGTTTCCACCGCGAGGAGAATGTCTTTCTGGTCCATCTTCACTCCCACTCGAGCCGTTGCTGGTATGGCGTGTCGTGGCGATGCATGTGTACGCTGTACACATCCGAGATGTTCACAACGTACACATGCGTGGAGAGGTGGTCAAGGCGTGGATCGGTACCACCACGGGGACCTCCGAGCCGCCCTGGTCGAGGCCGGGATGGAGATGGCCCGAGGCAAGGGCTCCAGCGCCCTCGGTATCCGCGAACTCGCCCGCGTGGTGGGTGTGTCACCCAACGCCGCCTACCGCCACTTCACCAATCTGCGGGCGCTCGTCCTCACCGTCGCACAGGAGGCCCGGCGTCGCCTCTCCCGCGCGATCCTCGACCGAATGAACGCTACGCCCAGCGGAGCCGATCTCACCGAACGGTCACTGGCGCACCTGCGCGCCTTCGCCCTCGGTTACATCCATTTCGCCCGGTCCGAACCCGGCTGGTTCGCACTCACCTGCGAATCCCAGGAGCCACCTCCCGACGCGGAGACGGACACCTCGACCGACGCGCCACCGTCTCCCCACGAACTTCTCCTCAACGCCCTCGACGCCATGCTCGAAGCCCGCCTGATAAGCCCGGAACGTCGTGTCAACGCCGAATGGAGCTGCTGGTCGACAACCCACGGGTTCGCGATCATGGCGACCAACGGTCCGCTGCAAGCGGTGGACCCCGATACCATCGCCCGTCTCGCCGACCAGGCCATCGACACCCTGATCAGGGGGCTCCAGGCATGAAGTCCCGACAGCGACCCCGGGCCCGGAGGACAGGTCTGTGGAGCCTCCTCCTGAGACCACCGGACAACACCCATATGTACGCACCCATCTAATAGCCCCCCGGGCGGGCGTCACGGACCGTGACGGGCTACCAGGTGTGCCGCGATGCCCGGTCGTGCCGATGTGGGGATGCGTCGATTCGATCACGACTATCGACGATCATCCGTAACGGGCTCGCGACGTTGGCGGTGGCAGGACGTTCTCGGGGGATGTGTCGCCGGTCGGTGATGGTCCGGGTTGGTCGTGCGTCCTCGTCGTGATCCGACGGAATGTTCAACTCGCCAGCGTGGGCGCCGCGCGCCGAACTGTGCTCCGATTGCCAGGAGCGTGTGGCGGAACGCGGCGCTGCACCCGTCGGGACGTGGCATCCACCTTCCGGGATGCTGCCTATTGCCGGCGCCGGTACGCCAGCCATCCCATCGCGGCGAACCACGCATGGACTTCGACCACGCCGGCTCGCTGGACGAGGCCGGCGATCCCGTGTTCGGCGCCGTCGGCGGTGGCCTGGAACGTCATGAAGAACGCGACGAGTAACACCAGGGTGAGCGGGCCGCCGAGGAGCAGCAGGGTGCCGAACCGTCGCCAGTCGGGGATGCGACGGAAGTAGAGACCGGCGAGCGGGAAGCTGACGATCGGGGTGCCTAGCGCGAGGAGGAAGCCCAGCATGTGGGGCATGACTGCTTCGAGGTTGAAGACGCCGCACACCACCTGACCCGCACCAGTGCAAGCGAGCAGCACGAAGACGGTGCGGCGCAGTGTCGGCCGTCCTGCGGTTCGGGCAGTGCGGAAGACGCCGACGAGGCCGGCGATCAGTATCAGGCCGGTGACGACGAAGGCAGTGTTCAGGTACGGGGCGGTGGCGCCCATGCCCAGCCCGCTGATGGGTTGGCTGATCGGGGAGTAGTCGGTGAACCGGTGGTCGAACAGGGTGTAGCCGGTGCTCGCGAAGCCGAGGACGAGCCAGGCGAGCGTGAACAGAACCGGCCCGGCCACGGTGCCGAGTGCGAGCCACTGAGCTGATCGGACGGGTCGGTCGAGGACATCAGTACGGGGTGTCAACACAGTAGTCATGGCATGACTATACATTTTATGACTAGAGTCGTGTCAACGGCTACGCTCAACGGATGTCCGCACCGCGCCGCTCCGTCCTCGCACTGGCTCTGCTGTCGATGCTCGTCGAGGAGCCGATGCACGCGTACCGGATGCAGCAACTGATCAAGGAACGTCGCAAAGACGACGTGGTCAACGTGAGTCAGCGCAACAGCGTTTACCAGACCATCCAGCGGCTGGTCCGCGACGGTCTCGCGGAGATCGCATCGACCGAGCGCGCCGAGAACCGACCGGAACGCATCACGTACCGGATCACCGACGCTGGGCGGACGACGCTGGGCGAGTGGCTGCGCACCATGCTGTCGACACCGGCGCCGGAGTACCCGGAGTTCCCGGCTGCGCTGTCGTTCCTACCGAACCTCGCCCCGCCGGACGCTATCGCCGCACTGACCAACCGCGTCGCCCGGCTTGAGGAGCGACTAACCATCCTCGACGCGGAGATCGCCCAGGTCGCCAGGTTCCTGCCCAGGCTGTTCGCTATCGAGTCCGAGTACCAGCGCCAGGTCGTGGCAGCCGAGTTGACCTACGTCCGGAACCTGGTCGAGGATCTGCGGGCCGAACGAATCACCTGGCCGTTCGTCGACGGCGCCCCGGCCTGGCCCGGCTGACCCGAGCTCACGCGGTCGCGTCCTGCGGTCGCCAGCCATCCCTGCCACCAGCCATTTAAGATCAAAAGCGACTCTCTCGCCGCGATCCGCGCTGTCGCCCACACCCGGCCCGGTGGTCGGATGGGGCGATCGGGCAAGCGTCCCGCGCCCTACCCACGGTCCCTGGGCGGCGCGACAGGAACAAACCGCGGGCAAGCGTCTGAGCGACCTGCCCCGATGTCAACTCGGGGAATGCGCCGAATGGCGGCAAACGTCTGCTCTCTCGTGATCAGCTGGTCCCGAAGCAGTCCTGTCTCGTCCGGTTGAAGGTTGCAGATGATCAAGACACTGAATCTTTTTCAACCTCCCCTTGCGGTGCGGTGGACCGCAAGGTCAGACGCGGTGCGCGAGCGCCGCGCGGTTCAGGTTGAAAAAGGTTCACTGGCAGCGACCCGCAAGGTAAGTCCGGACGGTGCCGAGCGAGCGTGTCCGGACTTTACACTGCGGTTATCCGGGCGAGGGCGAACTGTGCCCCGACGGCGTCTCGCTGCGAATTCCCTGGTTTGGGCGCCGTCTACCCCGGCATGCGCGACGAACAGGTTCCGTCCGCGTGGCATCACGTCGAGCGGTACGCCAACAATCCGATCGAGGCCGATCGCAGCCAGCTCGAGTGCCGGCTGAAACCGATGCGCGGACTCCGTACCGGCCGGACAGCCCAAGTGATCATCGCCGGCCACGCCTTCGTCCAGAACCTCCGCCGAGGACACTACGAACTCGCCACCGACACTCCACCGATCAGGCGGGTCGCCGCTTGCGTTCACCGCGCTGACCCAGGCCATCTGACCTGAGCTGCCAACCCGGCTCACCGCGCCCGTCGAACCACGAACGCAACAGCGCCGCGGTGGCATCCTTACAGCAACAAACAGGCAAGCCGGTACAGGACACTTTCCTGGAACGTCCCGGTGTGCCCACCAACGGCGGGCACACCGGGTGTGCGAGAGCAGCGGTCAGCTGACGCTGATGCAGCTGTAGGGGACCCAGCCCAGTACGCCGAAGAAGTAGACCGCGGCGTAGAAGTCACCACCACCGCAGAGGGTGTGCGGGGTGCCTACGGCGCCCTGGAAGAAGCCGCCGTAGCAGGGCGCCGACGAACCGCTACCCGGTCCGGGCCAGAGGTAGCCCCACGCGGCGCTGCTGGTGCTTGGCTGAGCGTGGACGTAAAGGATGTCGGTGGAGATGTTGGTGACCGTGCAGGCGTCGGCCGCCGCCACCGGAGCCGGCGCTCGCCGGCTCTCATCGGCACCGCCGTCGGCTCGTGCGGGAGCGGCGCCGAGCAGTGCGAGCGACGTGGCGAGCGCGGTGACAACCCCGCAGATCGTAGCTCGGTTCCGGAGGGATGATCGCTTGGTCATAAGTGCCTCCCTGGCTCTTTGACGACCGGTACAGCGAGTGGGTTAGGAAGATTCGCGAACCGAGGAATCGGTCCGCTTCCTACAGATGCTCGACGGCGCCCCGCTGATGCGTCCGACAAGGATCGTTCCGAGCCAGCTTTTGGCACGGCACACCTTGACCGTGCATGACGGGCGAGGGTGGCGCGTTCGGCGTCGATCCGGTCGGATTTCGACCGGCCCGGCGCGCGCCGGGTACTTCGGGCGGTCCAGATCGACGACCGCTCACCGGTGCCTGCCGGGTAGTGGGCCGTCCGGTGACGGCAGCGGCGGGCGGACAAGTCCGGGGAGTTCTGGGGTCGTGGAGCGGGTTGATGGGGGAGCGGATCGGGAGCAGGGCTGTGCTCCCAACCGCATCGAACGGCCCATGGCTGCCGCGACCTGCATGTATTGGCGTCGCGCCGACTTGGGGCCCTCGCATTGTTGCCGGTCAGAGCGTTGGTCGGTGTTCCTTGACACAACTGCGCCCAACGGGCAGGGCTTGCCGTGGCGGGAGGTCCCAGCGTGCAGCGGGTCGGCGGCGCGTGCCCGGACCGTTCGGAGATCCGGCTGTGGGGTGTGTGCTGGCAGGTCGGACAGAGCCCGGCCAGCAGGCTGTACCGTGCCAAAACTCGTTGAACGGCAGTGACCTGGTGCCTTGTAGATCGCTTCAGGCTGCCCGGTGGTACTCGTTGATTACTCCGTTGAGTCGTCGTCGGCCGTGTATGACCCGGCTGTCGTCATCCCGATGGACAAGCCCGTAGTTGGGTGCTCGAGGTCGTTCGATCAGGGCACTGGCAACGCGGTCTGCGTGACGGCCCGGGCCGGAATTGGCGCGGCGCGCCGGCGTCGTTCGCAGGCGGATCCGCGGTACACGGGGCGGCGGGACGGCTGCACTGATTTGGCCCGACTGATGTCACTCCTGAAGACGTTGTTGGGGGAGCAGATTGGGAGCAGGTCTGCGCTCCCACCGGCGTCGACCGGCGCTCAACCGCTCTGACCTGCACGTATCGGCTCCGGGTCGACCTGCGGCCTTCGCGTCGTTGCTGGTCGGAGCGCTAAACCACCGGCGCCAACTGGTGTTCCAGCGGGCCCGAGACTGACGGACGAACCTGGGCCAAGCCCTGCCGACATCCGCTCATGCCGCATTCCGAGCGCCTACACAGCGTGACCAGCCTCGGGTAGCGCATCCCCGTCAACATCTTCTACCTGGCGGGGGTTTCGTGCAGCCCGTCTGTTGCCTGCGACGGCGTCCTGGCGGTCAGATGCGCTCGTCAGTGCTCCTGGCGCGTAGCCGGTGCTGCAGCGCCGCTTCGATGACCTCGGGTAGGCCGAACCATCCAGCTGCCGTAAGTAGTCGGTGTCGCGGGTTGTGGCGATACGACCCTGCCACGGGCTGTCCGTCACGGACCTCGACCTCACCGATGATGTCATCGGGCGGCACCCGCCCGCTCGGATCGCCTATCCGTCCATCGAGCAGGTAAACGTGGCCGGTGCCCTGCACCGCCGCTTGGCGCCGAACGCCGTCGCACCGGCCGATGTTCTCGAAGATGACTCTCGACAGCAGGCGAAGGAACGCGCCGTTCTCCCGAACATCGGCCACCAGCAGCCTGTGCGAGTCGGCGCCCTCACGGGCGACCGCCATCACCGCCTCCGGATTCAGTCCGTGCCGGACCACCCAGTCAGCCTCCAGCAACGACAGGACCTCGCGCTCACCGCCACCGAAGTCCAGCCGGTAGCGGAACACCTGACGATCATGGCTGGCCACGTCCACAACCTACTTCCGGAACACGAACCAATCCTGCAGGCGCGAGGCGCGCGCTCTGGCTATCTCTGGCCGCCGCCGAACCACGCGACGCCACCGTCAGCCGGAGTCGTCACGTTCCGTGGCCGGCCTTCAGTGTCGGTCGACGTCCGGATCTGCCGATGACCGCGCACTCGGTCCTCCGGGTAGCCTGGGGTTCCATGGCTACCGTGATGCGGAGGATGTCGTCCACCGCAGTCGTCGCCGTTGTTGTCGCTGTCGTGTTCGCTGCCCTCATGTCGTGTTCGGCGGATTCTTCGGATGGGTCCGGCTCCGAGTCATCGGCGTCCGACGGCACGCCGACTCCCATCCAGGCGGCCACACCGTCGCCTTCACCGACTGCGCCGTGCGCTGACGGGACGTGCCAGATCGAGGTCGCCGTGGGCGACGTCGTGGCCGTGCCGGAAAGGTTCGGCCTCGGGCCGATCGAGGTTACGGCGATCAGCGCCGCCGCGGTCGAGATGGTCGCGCCGCTGACCGGGTCGGGCTACAGCGTTTCGGGCTGTTCCGGTGGCGGCGGTGTGTCGTCGCAGGGCGGCGGCGGTGTCAGGATGAGCTGCGGGGTGGGAACCATCGCGACCATCAACGACGTCATGAGCTTGGAGGTCGTCGAGATCGGCGATACCGTCGCCGTCCTGCGTATCGAACCCGCCGGGTGACGTCATCAAGTGCGCGGATTTGCCGCAGAGCGTGCGCGGCAGCCAGCCACGGGCAGGTCACGCAGCGCGGCAGAGTTCGGCCGACATGCGGCGTTCGGTCGTGCCGAGTTGAGGGGGTCGACCGTGCTCACCGACCAAGCCTTGGCGCGTGGGGGTGCGCCAGTTGGCTCAGGCTGTTGGACCATTCAGCCGCGTAATCAGCCGATCCTGGACGGGCGGTGCCTCATCCAGGAAGGCGACCAGCCACGCCACGACCCCGCCGGGTTCGGCGATGCGATCGGGCCACGGAACATCCTGCATCCAACCCGCTAGATCCGGCCCGACCACCTCGGCGAACAGGTCCAGCATTCGATCCGGCACCGGCTGTGCGGTTGCGCACAGCCAGCTCAGCGCTGCGGCGAATCGCACGTCGGGCGTGTTGGCCCCGTCGGTCCACAGCTCACTGGTCCACGTGACCACGTCCGGGTCGCCGTGCTCCACCGCCAACTGCGCGAGAGCCAACACCAGACTGATCCGTACGGTTTGGGACGTCTCGGCCGCGAGCCGCGCCCGCAGTGCGGCCGGTACCTCAGGCGGTGGCCACAGTGCTCCGGCGAGCGCGTACGCCGTGTTCGCCCGCACCAGCGGGTCAGGGTCGTCCAGCAGTCGGATCAACAGCGCCGCGTCGGCCGTGACCGCCTCCCGCGCCGCCTGTTGGGCCCATACGACCGGGCGCCCGTATCCGTCGATCATCAGATCGTCCGGGTCATCGGCCACCTGGAACAGATCCGTCCGCAGGTCGGTCCCGAAGTGGTTGCGATGGCCGGCCTCGGCCGCCAACTTCAGCACCCGACCGCGGCCGTGCGTCCCAGGATTGGCGGCGATACGGAGCAGAAACGGTACCGCTAACGCGAGCGCGGTGTCGCTGTTGCCCTGATGCCGCACCTTGTTCCAGAGATCGACGAGGCCCTGACGGGCGGCAGCGGGGTCCGGGGCGTACAACACCTGCAGCATCGCCGGCACGTCGTCGGCCGGCCCGTACGCGTGGCTGAACCTGGCCCAAGGCACACGATCCAACGTCAGCTCGCCGGTAGTACGGAGCTCCGCCATGACCCGCCGGACGTCCTGCTCTCCACCCGGCTCACTGATCTCGATCACACCGCGATGATGCCGCATGCGAACGACAATTCCGGCTCTCGTGACCTGCCTGTCGATCGCGGTCCAAACGCAGGTGCGGCTGCTGCGAGGTGTGACGCAGCGTCAGATTGCCGGCCGGGCTGATGTTCGCTGCTGGTTCCTCGCCGAGATGTTGCGCTATCCAGCAGCCCGATCAGTTGAGCTGGCCCTCCGACTCGTTGAACCATGGGCTGACAGCGCGGCCAGGAACTGCTCGTCCCACGCACTCTCGTCGGCGCCACCCCATCGATGCTGCCGGGGACATTGCCCGTTCGGGGTCTGATCCGGAAGAAGGCAACCGCCGAGTGCCAGATCCCCATCCACGACCAGCCGCACGACGGCCAAGGTCAGGTGCACGCTTCCGCCGCCTGGCGGGTGCTGGCACTGGTTGTGACGGTGACGCACCGTGAGGTATGACTACCTCTCCCGCTTCAGATCTCGTTGCTGTCTCTCCTGATTGCCGCGTTCTCCGTGGTCGGTGTCCGCCTACCTCGGTCGGTACCGAGGCGACACCCGGTCGCACACCGACTCCGACCTACGAGTCTTCCTGACCTGGTGCGCCGACCAAGATTTGGCTCCACTGTCGGCCGCGCGCGTCGACATCGAGCGGTACGTGTGCTGGCTGCCAAGACGTACGACGCTTCCAGCCCTCGACCGTGTCCCGTCGCCTGTCGGTGGTGATCGGCTTCTACCGCGTCTGCGTCATCGACGATATCCTGCCGCACTCGCCGGCCGACTACGTCCGCA
Source organism: Plantactinospora sp. DSM 117369 (assembly GCF_053764795.1). Lineage (NCBI taxonomy): Bacteria > Bacillati > Actinomycetota > Actinomycetes > Micromonosporales > Micromonosporaceae > Plantactinospora > Plantactinospora sp. DSM 117369. Next base: position 2,636,192 of record NZ_CM132446.1, read on the forward strand.
GACCGGTGGTTCCACCCGAATCACCCACCCTCGGGCTGGGACATCTGCAATTCGAGGCGCTGATCACCACCGCACGACAGTCCGACAACCCGAACGACTTCGCGTTGGTCGCCATGCTCGGCCTGCTCGGGCTGCGAATCTTCGAAGCCTGCGGCTCGAACATCAGCGACATCGGAGAGGAGCACGGCCACCGCGTCCTGCGGGTGCGAGGCAAGGGCGGCAAAGTCGTCCTCGTCCCGCTACCGCCTGCGGTGGCCAGGCCCGTCGACCGCGCGGTCGACGGGCCGCCTTGACGGTCCGATCCCGCGCAACCTCCTCGGCGCCAGGATGGACCGGCACGCCGCGACCCGCCGACTCAAGCACCTGGCCGCCAGCGCCGGGATCCGGATGCCGAGGATGCACCCACACACGCTGCGGCACACGTTTGTCACCACGATGCTCGATGCCGGCGTCAGCCTGCGCGACGTACAGATCGCCGCCCGCCACGCCGACCCGCGCACCACCATGCGCTACGACCGCGCCCGCAAGAACCTCGACCGCCACCCCAACTACATCCTCGCCGCCTACCTGGCCTCGGGAACGTAGCGACCACCCGAGCGGATCTGCCGACGAGTGGACGTTCGATCTGGTACGCGTGCTGGATCGTTGCGATGTCAGGCGCGAGACTCGCGCAGGACCTGCCACTGCCTCCAGACGAGTTCGGGCTCGAGGTCTGCGTAGCCGCGGCCGCGCTCGAGGTTCTTCGCATCGGCGTGGGTCATCATCATGCAGACACCTTCGCTGGTGAGGCGCTCCACCTCTTCGCGACGGAGGCGCCGGCCAACCTTCTCCTCGGCGGCGGTGAGTAGGGCCACCAGCGGGGGAATGAACACGGGTCGACGTTCGCCCCGCGAATCTGCCTCGCCTCCCTCGGCGCCCAGACGCCAGGTGCCAAAGGGGTTGTGGCAAGCATGGCCCGGCGGATAACCGTCATCGGGCCAGCGCTCCAAGCGGCGGCGAGGGGTATCCACGTCGGGTGTGAAGGTGTCGCCGCTGACCAGCACTGGGTCTTCCGCCAATTGATATACGTTGAGCGAGCCAAGGAGTTGGTTGGCCCCGGACGGTGGGGCCTCGACCTGCGCATCGGGCAACCCAAACGCGTGCATGCCGCAGGATCGCGACACACCGCGGTCCTGTAGCACGATCACGGCGCAGTGGTAGAGCATCCACGGGTCGCCGCTTTCGAGACTCCGAATCCAGCGTGCGACGGGCCAGCCCAGCTTCGACTGCTCGAGTCGCACTCCCAGCGCTCCAGCGTCGGCCAGCGCGGCGATCAGCATCGCCACTTCTCCCGCCGCGGCACCGAGGTACACCGGCAGATGCAGGACCAGCGCGCTGCCCGCCCCTGCGACATCACGCTGCTCCTCCGCCGACATCGTGCCGTAACCGAACGCCTCGCCGAACGAGCCGTCGTTCTCCACCCACTCCGCCAGCGCGCGAAAGCCGAGGGTCTCCGATGTGAGCAACTGGCCGTCCAGCGTCAGACCGGAACGTCCGAGCAAGCCCTGCCACTGAACCATCGTTGCTGCAGTCCCTGGGACGAAGAGCCGCACACCGTACACAAGATCGCCAGTCATGCAGCGGAGGGTAATACCCCTCTGCGGGCTTCCCCCTGAGATGTGGACACCCTGAGACTGGCCGCTGGTCCAGAGGAAGGGGTGTCCCCGTTGGGGCGTCCATCGAAGTACACGAAAGAGTTTCAGCGTGACGCGGTCGATCTGGTCCGTCGTCGGGTCGGCCGATCAACCAGGTCGCCCGCGAACTGGGGATGAGTCCCGAGACCCTGCGGAACTGGGTCCGCAAGCAAGAACGGCAGGCCGGCACGGGGCCGGCGGTCTCGGGTGCGGACGGGCTGTCGATGGCGGGCAAGGACGCTGGCTGCGAGGATCACGCCCTCGGACATTGGCTAGATCCGACTGCCGCCGACCAACGGGCGCTTAACGGCACGCGGCAGAGCCGAGTAGCAGCTCGCCCCGCTCGCGGGAGCAGAGACCGACCCAACCGTCAGCTTCCTGTGTAGAAAAATGCGCCCCAGTGGATGACCGCCCGGTGTTCCCGGGCCGAGTCCCACAGCCGTTGCGCTCCCGGGCCGGCTGGCCGGCGCCGGCCGATCAGATCGGCCAGGTCGGCCTTCTCGGCGTTGGTGCTGTCGCGCACCCAGATTTGCGCGTGCCGCAAGGCCTGTGCCGGGCGTAGGCCCTCGGCCCGCCAGAGGAAATGGAACCGGATCGCGGTCAGGGCGGCGCTCTCGTCGTCGATCGCCCACAGGGGTGCGACGACACCCGCGACCCGGGCCTGGATCAGCGCCGCGGGCATGCCGATGAGCTCGTTCGGTAGGTGCGCGCCGTGCTGCCCGGTTTCGCACGCGGTCATGACCACCAGGCGCAGGCCTCTCAGGCGTTGCCACATCAGGTCGCTCACGGTCAGCGTGTCGTTGCCGGCGAGAAACAACGCCGAGTCGAGCGGATCGAGGAGGTCGGCCCGACCGTGGCACGCCACATGGAGGACCGTGCTGTCGTCCAGCCCCGAAAGCACGGCGGCACGGGTCGCCGATGATCCGGTGAGGAGTCTGGCCGCCGGTGACAGCCGCCGCACCTCCGCCAGCTCCCGCTCGACGTGGGCCAGCTCCGGCGTCGCGTTCGACGGTGCGCCCACGATCAGCACGCTCTCCGGCCCGGCGGCGAGCGAGGCCGCGAGCTCTTCAGTCGCCCGCGCGACCGCGGCGTTCGGCACATATCGGAACGCGGCGTGGTCGATGGCGTACCGTCGGCCGGACACGCGGGTCGCGTCCGGCGTCCACGCGGCGTGCAGGGGCATCGCCGCTAGGTCGCCCTCCGCCACCACCAGGACCTCGTCCACCCCCGTGAGCGACTCCATCAGCGGCCCGATTGCCGCCTGCCACAGCCACGACGTCAGACGATCCAGTCCGCGGATCCAGACCTGCTGCCCGTCCCTACGGAGGATGTAGCTCATTACCTGCCGAAGGTAGTTGTCCGTCACCGCTTGCTGGGTCAGGAGCGGTAGCCAGAGCGCCTCCGGCGACGCGGTGCCGGCTCGGACGATAAGTGCCAGGCCACCCTTTGATGTGGCGGACAGATAGACGATCGGCGCGCCGTCGCCCGCGGCGATCCGCGTGACGGACGACTCGGCGCGGTTCCCCTCGGGTCCGCCCGAGCCGTTGCGCCTGTCGGCGTCGATGGTTGCCGCCAGCAACCGTGCCCGGGTGCGTTCGAGCCCGTGCACAGCGGCCTGGTAGTCGCCGGTCTGGGCCGCCGCGTAAGCCATCTGTGCGGCGAGCCGGCCCGCGTGCTGCAACCAGGTCTCCTGATGCTGTCGTTCCCGCTGGGCACCGACGAGGCGGTCCATCGCATCCAGCCCGTGCTGGCCCGCCTCCATGACGTCCGGCCAGGCCTCCGCCGCCAGCGCGGCCGCCGCCCACACCTGCGCCGTGTTGACCGCCAAATGCGGGCTCCCGGCATGACCCGCCTGCGCAGCGGCACGAAACGCCGCCGCAGCCGATGGTCCGTAGCCGTGCTGTCCGGACGTCAACTGCGCGGCGTTCAACCGAACGCGCTGCGCCACGGGGCCCGTGGTCGGTGCGGCCTCGACGGCACGCCGGGCGGCCACCGACGCGGCGTCGCGTTGGGTCGTGTCGCCGGTTGCGCGGTACAGAATCTGGTGGGCTGTCGACTGGTTGAGAAACAGCATCGCGACGTTTGTGCTGTCGTCCGCGATCAGCCCTTCCGCCTGTTCGCACAGCTCGACTGCCTCCCGCACACGTGCCGCATCCGGCCGGTGTGCGTGCTGCATCAGCAGCACCCTGGCGAGGTTGACCAGCCGGCTGGCCCGTACCGCGCCGGTTGCGTCGGACGCCGCCAGCGTCGCCCGGACCGTCCGCTCGGTGCGGTCCAGCTCGGGCGGTGGCGCACTCGGCTCACCGAACCGGCGCGCCGCGTCGTCGATGACGTCTTGCGGGACCTCTCCCGGCAGATCCTGGATGACGTCCAGGTACGTCCGCATGACGTCCTGACCGCCCGCCTCGTGTCCGCCTACCAGCTCCATCGACCAGAGCAGCTCGGACTCTGCCGTGACGAGGGCGTTGGCGAACAAGGGATCGGGGTCCCTGGCCACGAGGTCGCGGAAGAGCTCGATGGCCTTCTGGACCGCCGCCAGGTCCCCTGTGTGCTCGAACCGTGTGACGAGGAGCGACGCATAGGCGAACACGAGATTGTCATCGTCGCTACCCGCCGTCGCCATGAGCAGCTCGTACAGGGAAAGCACCTGGTCGAGGTCCGGGTCCGCGGAGCCCAGGACCGCGAACCGGTCCAGCATGTGTGGCAGCAGGGTGCGCAGGAGCCGCTCCTCTGATGCCGACCCGAAGCGCCCGTCATCGAGCACCTGGAGCGCGTGCTGGTGCGCCTCCAGCGCCGCCGCGAAGTCGTCCGGCTCCGACCGTCGCTGCGCCAGCTCACTGAGCAGCTCGGCACGCAGCACGACTAAGTCCACGAACGCCTCGGGCAGGTGGGCCTCCAGCACGTGCTCGTACGGCGACGTCGCGGCGAGCGCGTCTGTCGCGGCGATCAGCGCCGCCTGCGACTTGTCACGGATCGCCGCCTCGACCGCCCGGAGCGCGGTGTTGGCGGTGCGCGAGGCGGCGTCCATCTCGGCGAAGGCGTCTGCGATGCCGCTCTCGCGGCAGCGGTGCAGGATCGACAACCGGCGGCGCAGCTTCGGCACCGCCGTCCGCACCGCTCCGTCGTCGGCGAGGTCTTCGATCAGGAGGCGGAGGAGGCACTCGGCGCCTTCGGTGATCAGCTGCGGGTGGTCCGTGAGGATCTCGCGCATCTCCGGTGAGCTTTGCGCGCTGACGAAGCGCAGCATCACCTCGTCGAGAAGCTCGACGTCGACTCCGTCGTCGGCCAGTGCGGCGGAGTGCATCGATCGCATCACCGTGCGGGCATACCTGCGTACGTGCGCCTCGCCGCGCTGCTCCGCCCGGTCCAGCAGCGTCCGCGCGGTGGCCACTTCATTGCGGCGCAGGTACGCCTTGGCGAGGCTCACCGCCGCCCACATCGACGGGCCCGGCCACTCCAGTCGAGTGGCAAGCTCGTACATTTCCTCCGCCGCGGTCTCGTCACCGTCGTCCATCAACAGGTCGCCGAGGCGTACCGCCGCCTCTGCGGCGATGAGCGAGTCGTCGGCGTCGACGGCCCTGCGCAGTGCGGCCGCCGCGGCCGGCCGGTCCTCGTCCCTCAGCGAGGTACCCAGGGCGAGCGCCGCCTCGGCAGCGGTCGGGGCGTCGGCGTCCCGCGAGGCGCGCTCCCACGCCGCTCGGGCCCCGGACACGTCGCCCTCGATGTCGAGCACCATGGCCATGACGATGTCGCCGTCGGTGGCGGTGCGGTACCGCCGACGGGCCCTGCGGCAGGCACGCCGGACGGCGCGCTCCTTGCCGACCGCCCGCATCATCACGGTCAGCCGGCTGAGGGCCTGCGCCGCGAACCGGCCGGGACCGGCGTCGATCAGACGCCGATAGTGCGCCTTGGCGGACCGGATGCGCTGTTGCCGCTGACACAGTTCGGCCAGTTGCAACGCCGCCATCGGCGCCACCACCGGATGGCTACTGCCGGCGGCGATGGTGAACGCCTGCTCTGCGAGGGCGGACTCGCCGAACTGCAGGTACATGTCGCCGACGTTGTAGGCGGCAGCCGCTCCGCCGGAGGCGACCGCGTCCTGAAGGACGCCCGCCGCCTCGTCGTGCCGCCCGAGCCCGAGCAGCAGGCCGCTGAGGTTCGCGGCGGACTCAGCATGTCCCAGCGAGACGGCCCGGCGGTACGCGGCCAGCGCTCCGGCCATGTCGCCACGCTCATGGCGTCGGGTGGCGAGCTGGTACGCCAGGTCGGCTTCTCCGGCGGCAGGTGCGGCCTCACCGGGCGCGAGGCGGCCGTGGCGGTGCGGTTCTCGTCTCGGCAAGCGCACTGCGGTCATCTCCCGGGCGTTGGTCGGACGTGGTGACCGGATGCTGGCTATCGTGGATCGTCGAAGGCGGGGTTGTCGTCGTCGGGTCCCCGAAGGAGATATCGGCTGAGCGTGTCACCGGTTCGCCGCTCGTGCTGCGGGTCGACGGGTAGGGGCCAGCGCAGCTGCTGGTACAGGCTGGTCCGGTACAGGTCGAACGCCGCCTCCACCAGGTCGGCGTAGACCTCGGCCCGAGCCGGCAGCCACAACAGGTAGGCCGACAGCATGACGCCGATCCCCGCGGGCGCGGCCCACCAGGCCCACGGCGTGAAGCAGGTGAACGCGAGCGCCCAAATCCCCGCCGCGGCGGCGGCGTTCAGCGCCGCCCTGGCCTGGCCGATCTCGGCGCGTACCACGTCGGGAAGTAGCAACCACAGGTGAGGCCAGAGCGCCGAGGTGTTGAGGCCGTATTTGGACATCGGACGCGTCTCGCCCGCGCGAAGCGTATTGCCGACGCGGGTGGGCAGGTGGTACCCGCTGGCCGGCATGCGGCGCAGCCGACTCTCGAGCCGGGAGTGCTCGGCCCGGTCGTCGACCGTCGCCGTGCCGCCGTCGATCCGCGCCTTCAATTGCAGCCACCGCTCTTCCATGCCCTCCTCGCGGTGCCGTGCCCGGTCCGTCAGAATCCGCCGCAGACCTCGCAGCGGCGGTGGCCAGTACCCCTCCAGGAACCGGATGGCCGGTGTGGTCAGTCGCTGGACGACGACCGCGGACGCCGCGACAGCGACGAGGGCGGCCACCACGGTGAGCGCCTGCGCCGGTGCCGGCTGCCGTGCCAGCCGCTCGGCGGCGGCTCGGAGCGTCGTCAGGCCGTCGGGCCGGGACAGCCAAGCGAGTGCCGCCCCGGTCCAGAACACGACGGCCGGCCCGAGCGTTGCCGCCCATCGGTCAGCGAGCCGACCGCCGAGCGACTCCCAGAACTTATCGAGCACCGCGGCCGCCTCAGCGATCGCAGGGAACGAGCGCCGTGTCGTGACTGGGGCACCGTGGCGGATCCCGGTCGACGAACCGCCGCCACCACACGTAGTCGCCCTGCGGGCAGCGGAACTTCCGCGCGGAGACGGTCGTGGGCTCCGGCGTGGGCAGCGCGTCGTAGGTGCGCTCGGACACCGGCTGCAGGTCCGGCGGCCGGTGCCACTCGTCGGCGAGCACCTGGGCAGCCCAAGCGTGCAGTTCCGCCGAGCCGCTGAGCAAGGACATCAGCTCGTCGTCGGCGTCCCGTCCGCCCTGCGCGGACCCGAGCAACTCGGCGATACGCCGGTCGTACTCGGGCGCGTCGGCGCCCACGAGCTGCTCGAGATATGGCCGAATCGTCCGGGCCACGTCCAGGACGTCCTCATCCATGTGGTGCCTTCCTCAAGACGTTGGATCCGCGTCGGGCGTCCACGTTACCCATCACCATCGGTGACTGAAAGCACGCGTTCGGACACTGTCTACAGGCTCATCCCAGATGAATAGGTGTCCGCTGGCCGGTGACCATGTTTGAGTGGGGGGTGGTGGTTGAGGACCTGGTCCGGACCTGGTGTCCCGATGACTTCTGCCAGGTCGCGCAGCTGTTGACCCGGGGGACTACTTGGTGACCAGTCAGTGTGCAGTCGCGAGACCGTGTCGTTGAACACCGCCGCCCGGTGTTTGGCAGCCACGCGAGTTCGGACGGTTTACCGGTTGCCGGTATTCGCCAGCGACTACGAGACTCATCGAGGTGAGCACCGGCGGTACCGCCGGGGCCGGTACCGGACACGACGAGCACACCCGTCTCGGGTCCGACGGAGACTGGGGTCCGGGCGGGTGCACACGCCGACGACGGGAACCCGAAAGAGGTGGCGGTGTCAGCGGGGAAGCTGCCCCCCGTACCGGATTTGTCCGGACAGCCGAGGCCACCCACCGCGCCACGGGTGGAGGGTCCTTGGCAGGGCGAGCGTCACCGGCTGCGAATTGCCCACCACCAGGGCACCGACCAGCTGTCTATCGTCTCGCCCGAGCAGGGACCCGTGCTGGAGAGCGTCGTCGCGGCCCGCCCGCCAGGCCGCCTACGGACCGCCGAGCTCGGGGCGGTTTACGCCGTCCTGCCGGTCACCATCGTGATGACGATCGCGTTGTGGTTCACCGCCGAGGACCGGCCGGGCACCTACCGGATCATGGTCGCCGTCGTCGCCACGGCCACCTTCCTGGCCTTCTGCTACAACGCCGCCCGCCCCACCGTCGTGCTGCGTGCCGGCGCTCGCGTCGTCGCCGAGACGGACAACGACGGCGCCGGCGTCGACCTGCCGCTCTACGACCTGCGCACGATCACCGTCACGGACTCGGCGCGCGGCCGGTCGCTGCGGCTCGTCGGGCCGAACCAGCGGCGACTGACGCTCCCGTTCGGCCTGCTCGAGGCCAACCAAAGGCTCTGGGATCTGGTGTACAACGGCATCCGGCACTCGGAGGCCGCCGGCGCCGAGATCGACGCACGCACCCGGCGGGTGCTCGGCCTGCCGTCGGGCAACCGGTCAACCGCCCGCTGACCGGCACGTCTCGCCCCGCCGAAGCTCACTGTCGGCTGTTCGCGACACCGTCCGCCCGGCCGGTCGGGCCGTCCAGCATGACCTGGGTCGGACGACCGGCCCCACCCCGGTGGGCCTCGTCGCCGACGGCGGGGGAGTTGTCCGTGCTGACCCAGCAGGACAGCGGGAAGGTCAGGGGCGGATCCCCGACAACGCCTCCGCCGACAGTTCGCGCTGGTCGCACCAGGTGTGTGGGTGGTCCACCTCCCCGGCCGTGAAGTATGCCAAACCCGAGTCAGTGCCGGGGCCTGGCACTTTGTAGATCACATCAGGCGGCCCGGTGGTACTCGTTGATCACCCCGGCGAGGCGTCGGCGTCGGCGAACCGGGGCGTCGATCGGGACCACGATCGTCGGATCGTGGTTGGGCGGCAACTGCACCCGCCCTTGATGAGGTCGATGATCGTTGAAGTGCTCGACGTACTCGCCGATCACCGCCCGCCCGTGTCGCTCGTGGTAGACCAGGACATGATCGAGGCACTCCTGGCGCAGACTGCGACCCCAGCGCTCCACGAAACAGTTCGCTCTCGGCGTGCCCTCAGAGCTACCTCGCACCGCCGCAGGCCGCGGACACCCAACCGGATGCGTGGCGGGATTTTGGCCACCTGGATACCCTCGGCGGCGAGGACGGCGTCGAACCCGGCGGTGTATTTGGTGTCCCGGTCGCGGATCAGGAACCTGCCGGCGGAGCACCGCTACCTCATGCCGCAACGCGAGGGCCTCGACCAGCACGGCCTTGTCGCCGCGGATCAGCAATCCCAGACCGTCGAACAGGCGGATCGTCCCAGGTACAGCAATCGCACGACCATACCGGCGATCATCAGCCCGAGCCGAGAAATCCAGCTCACAGCCGGTGCGACGGGTTATGGCACGGTACGGGCCTTGCCCAAAACATCTTAGTCATTAAGATAACCGCATGGGTATATCGACCAACTTCTCGGTGGCAATCGCCGGTGCCGGCCTCTCCGGCCTCTGTCTCGCCCAGTACCTGATGCGCGCCGGCATCGACGTGCACGTCTACGAGCGGGACCCGGGCCCCTTCGTCCGGCAGCAGGGCTACCGGATCATTCTCGACCGGTACGGGCTGAAGGCGCTGCGCGAGAGCCTGCCTCGCCCGCTGTACCGCCTGGCGCTGACCACCGGCGACGAGCCCGGCGGGCACCTGCGCTTCACCGACAGCCGGCTGCGGGACGCATTCACCATCACTTTCAAGGACGAGCCGCACGCGAGCCGCCAGGTCGACCGGCTGACCCTGCGGTCGATCCTGATGTCCGGGCTGGACGGACGCATCCACTACGGCAAGGCCGCCGTCGCGGTGGACAGCGGCAGCCCGGCCGGGCTGCGGCTGCGGTTCACCGACGGCGGGGCCGTCGCGGCGACCGTCGTCGTGGGCGCGGACGGCGTCGGCTCGGCGCTGCGCGAGCAGCTCATGCCGGACGCAGGCCCGGCGAACACCCCGATGGCGGGCATCTACGGCCGGTCGCCCCTGCGGCGCAACGGCGAGAGCGTCATCCCGGACGCGCTGCGTACCAGCGGGGTCCTGGCCATCGCCGACCGGCCGGGCCGCGCCTTCTTCTTCAGCTCCATGCGGTTCGGCGAAAGGCCGCGGGAGGCATTCGCGCGCCTGGCCCCGGGCAGCTATGCGCCCACCGGCGACGACTACGTCATGTGGGGGCTGCTGCTCCGGCAGGAGGAAGTGCCCACCGGCGTCCGCGGGAACCTGCTGGCGCTGCGGGACCTGGCCGCCCGGATGAGCATGGACTTCCACCCGCTCATCCGGCGGCTGGTCGACACGGCCGAACTGGACACCACGGTCCTCAACCTCTTCGCCACCGGCCGGCGCCCGCGACAGTGGGCGGTGCCCCGGGCGACGATGATGGGCGACGCCGTACACGTCATGCCGCCGTTCGGCGCTCACGGCGGCAACACCGCGCTCCGCGACGCCGCCCTGCTCGGCCACAGGCTCGTCGAGGCCCGGGCGAGCGGCACGCCGGTGGAGGAGGCGATCGCCGGCTACCAGGACGAGATGGTGCCCTACGCCTTCCGCGCCGTCGACACCGCCGCTGGGCTGATGCGCCGCCTCACCGGCGGCGCGGCCGCACCGCACTGGGTGCTGACCCGCGTACTACCGCGGCTGCACCGGGTCACCGTGCCGGAGGCATGATTGCGGGCATGTCCCACGAGCCGGCCCGTGCGTCCGCGATCGCCGACCTCATGCGCGCCGGGCGGGAGACCTCGCGGCTGTCCATGGTGTTCCGGTACGCCATCGCGGACCGGCTGGGCCTCACCGTGAGCGACCTGGAGTGCCTGGACTTCCTGGCGGACGTCGGATCCGCCACCGCGGGGCAGGTCGCCGAGCGGACCAACCTCACCACCGGGGCCGTGACCAGCATGCTCCGCCGGCTCCAGCAGGCCGGCTACGTCACGGCCGAACGCGATCCGGCGGACCGGCGGCGGGTGATCGTCACCCTGCGGCCAGAGCGGATCGCCGAGCTGGAGCGACCGTACGAGCGGTTCGCCGAGCGGGCGGAACAGCTCATCGAGGGCTACAGCGTCGAGGAGATCATGCTGCTGGTCCGGCACTATGACCGCATGCAGGCGATGTACCTCGCCGAATTGGACCGCCTCCGCAGCGGCGACACCGCGCAGCGGTCTGCATGAGGCGCCGTCGCGTGGCTGACCGCGCTCCCGGTCGCCACCGGACGGCAGACCGTGGCGGCGAGCCGACCCACAGCCAGCCCGAGGGTGGCTCCGAAACTCACTGACACGAATTCCGCCCGGAATTAAGCGGCTCCGAAACTCACGGATCGCTGGCTCTCGAACTTGTCGACAGAACCAGGCCGCAACCGCTGGCGACGCGTGTCGGGCGTGGCAGGCCGAGTCCGACCGGAGGCGGTACCACTGCGTGTCTCTACCCGGGACGGCGGGGAGCCTCGTCGCACGGCCAGGGTGGAGAGCGGCGAGCGGTGCGCGGACCTGTTGCTGAGCCCGTGGAAGCGGAGGTTCTACCTCGCGCTGCGCGCCGGCCGGTCCACCCTCCTGCAGGGCGGTGCCGCAGATCTAGCGGCAGCGGCCGGGTGCGGCGTGGCTGTGGCTGTCCGGGGCCCGGCCGGGACAGGTCGCGTCAGCATGGCCGGTACCGTGCCAAACCTGTCGTACATGCTGTGGGCTGGGAGTTCTCGGTTCGGGCTGATGATCGCCGGTATGGTTGTGCGGTTGCTGTGCCTGGGAATGATCCGCTTGTTCAGCGGGGTGGGGTTGTTGATCCGCAGCGACGGGGACGTTGCTGACCGAGGTCCTCGCGTTGCGGCACGAGGTAGCGGTGCTACGCCGCCACGTTCACAGCCGGCCGCGGCTGTCCTGGCCGGACCGGGCGATCCTGTCCGTCCTCGTCCGCCTGCTGCCCCGCCGGCTACGGGAGCACCGGGTTGGCACTCCGGCCACGTTGTTGGCCTGGCATTGCCGGCTGGTGCGACGCCGCTGGACCTACCCGAACCCACCTGGCCGGCCGGCGGTCATCGACGAGATCCGGGACCTGGTGCTGCTCTACAACGAGCGACACGCCCAACGCGGCCGGGGAGGCTGTCGGCGCAGCGATCGGAACACCGTCCGATCGTTTAGCTGATCGGAAGGACAGGCCAATGACGGAGATGGCAGCCGAACCGCGCGGACCGGACGTCGAGTACCAGCTCGTCGTCACTCTCGACGCGCCACCCGAGGCGGTGTTCCGGGCGTGGACCGATCCGGAGCATCTCACGCACTGGTTCGCGCCACACGGCTTCAGCACTCCCCGGGAGCACATCGACCTCGATGTCCGGCCGGGCGGTTCTTGGCGGGCGGAGATCTGGCGGGGTGCCGGGCCGGCGTCCCGGCTCAGCGGTAGCTACATCGACGTCGATCCGCCGGAGCGTCTGGTGTTCACCACCGGTGACCCAGGCAACCGTGACGGCGGCGCTGACCCAGGCCATCTGACCTGAGCTGCCAACCCGGCTCACCGCGCCCGTCGAACCACGAACGCAACAGCGCCCAGGGTGGAGATCGGCCACGGACTTTCGAGGACTCCGGATCGGGTACCAACCCCCCGAAGACGCCAACCGATATCGCGCAGCTCCACAACCTTCATCGGGTTCAATAACAGGAATTTGTCTATTCATCGGAAATTCACCGGGCCGGAGATTTACCATCGTTATCACCGGCAGGCCGCGACTACCGCCGATGGTCCCGGACCCCTCGTCACATTGAACCCTTTTCAACCTCGAACCCTTTTCAACCTCCCCTTGCGGTGCGGTGGACCGCAAGGTCAGACGCGGTGCGTGAGCGCCGCGCGCTTCAGGTGGAAAAGGGTTCAATGCCCGCCTGACCGCAGCGTCAGCCTCGACGGGGGATTCCGATGTACTCCACTTCCATCACCGATCGCCGCGTCCCTACCCTCCGGGACCGCTATCTGCCGGAGCGCAACGCGTTCGGGCTGCTCCGGCTCGTCCTGGCCCTCGGGGTGCTCGTCGCGCACACCTGGCCGCTCGGTTTCGGGCTGCCGAGCCCGGGCTGGTACGCCAGTTCCGGGCAGAGCGATCTCGGCATGTTGTCGGTCCAGGGTTTCTTCGTCCTCTCCGGCTTTCTGGTTGCCGGCAGCGGGCTACGCAGCTCGCTGCCGCGGTTCGGCTGGCACCGATTCCTGCGGATCTTTCCGGGCCTGTGGGCCTGCCTGCTCGTCACCGCGCTGGTCTTCGCACCCCTGGCCGCCTACCTGGAGATCGGCACTTTGGCCGGTTTCTGGAGCCATCCGGCCGGCCCCCTGGACTACCTGCTGACCAACTGGTTTGCCTCGATGGAGCAGTACCCGATCTCGGGTCTGCTCGCCGATACCCCGTTCGGCCGGATGCTCGGCGCGCCCAGCGCCTTCGACGGCTCGCTGTGGAGCCTCCGCTACGAGTTGGTCTGCTATGCCGTGGTCGGTGCGCTGGTGGCGACTGCGGTGCTCCGACGGGCTCCCCGGGCGGTGCTGCTACTGCTGCTCGGGCTCTACGCGCTGATTCTCCGAGATCTGCTGACGGCACCGCACTGGGCGGTCCGGCCGCCGGAGCACGGGGCGGTGGGGCCGTTTCCGCTGATCGGGTCGTTCGCCGCCAACCACCTGCTCTACCTCGGTTTCCTGTTCCTGCTGGGAACCGCGGCCCGGCTGTACATGCACCGCCTGCCGATGACCGGCGGGCTGGCCCTGCTGGCCGCCGTCCTGGTCGCCGCGTCCCTGTGGCAGGGCGGATTCATCGCGATCGGCCTGCCCGGGTACGCCTACCTGTTGCTCTACCTCGCGGTCGCGGGACGGGGCCGGCTTACCGTGGTCGGCCGCGACCGGGACTACTCGTACGGCACCTACCTGTACGCCTTTCCCGTGCAGCAGTTGGTCGCGCTGTTCGGTGGCGCCCGGTACGGGCTGGTCGGATACCTGCTGCTCTCGCTGGCCGGCACGCTGGTCTTCGCCGTCGCCTCATGGCACCTGGTCGAAAGACCGGCGCTGCGGCTCAGGGACTACCGTGGTTGGCCGCCCCGGTACGCCGGCCCGGCCCCTCGGTCGCGTACGACCCGGCGGCGGCCGCGCCACCGGGCCGCCAACCGGTGGGCGCCGACCCGGTCGAAGGCGAACCTGGCGAACCCGACAGCACCGTGGACTCAGAACGGGACAGAGCCGTCGGTCCCGCCGCAGGTGCCGCTTGCGGAGGTGTCAGCGGATGGCACAGAGTCTCCAGCGCCGCCTCCGCCCCGGGCGCCGAGGCGGTTCCAGCCCGCTGCCTCGGCCCAGGCACATCCGCAGATCTCGGACGCAGTCTCGGCGCAGTCGCGCCAGCCCATGCAGGATGGGGCTCCGGTGTCCCACCCGGTGCAGCTGTCGCGCGGGGTTCGGCCGGGCACCGGCAGGATTCCGGTGTTCATCCGGCTCCGGTCCGTCGGCTCGACCGGTGGCCGGCCCGCCGTCCGCCGGCGTGGCGGATTCGGGTGACACCGATGCCATGCGGGCGATCCGGGCGGTCACCATCCTGATGCCTCCCGCGCAGCCATCCGACGGCCCATCGACCGTGGAGCGGGCCGGCTACGGCGGCTGACGAGCGCGTCCATCCCCGACTGCGACCCCGGGGCGTTCGGCCGAACGCAATCATGTCCGGGTTCCCGACAGCCCGCGGAGGGAGCACCCACTGGCTGACGGGAGTGGGGACGACCAGCGACAGTCGCCCCCACTCCCGTCAACACTTCGCCTGCCCCATCATCGGAACCGGCGGAGCGGCAGCAGGGGTGTTCAACGGGCGCGGTGCGCCCCCACCGGACGTCGGCCGCGTTGCCGCAACCACAGGCCCAGCACCAGGAGTACGCCGAGCAGCACGCCCGCCGACACCAGCAGCAGTACGAGCGGCGGCCCGCCATCCTCCGCTGTCGTGATCGAACCGGGCGGTGGTTCGGGCAGGCTGAGTGTCGCTGTGGACTCCCGCGACACCGTCCCGCTGGCGACGGCCAGTTCGGCGGTCCATGGGCCGTTCGGTAGCCGCCCGTGGAGCGGTACGGTCATCGAACCGGAGCTCTCCGGTGCGATCGTCACCCCGCCCAGCGCGGTGAACGGCCCCAGCGTCGCCGGGTTGGCCGCCGTCGAGAGTCGTAGGGTGCCGTGTGGGTCGAGCGCCCGGGTGCCGGTGTTGCGGACCTGGGCGACCACCACCGGTACGCCCCGGGCGGTCTGTTCGGCCCGCATGCTCACGATCTCGAAGTCGGGCGGTGGCTCCGCCCCGGTGCCGACGTTCAGGTAGACCCGCAGGCCCGTGCGGCGTACCGGTGGCGACTTGGCGGTCCGGTTCGACGACTTCGGTGTCGCTTCGGTGCTCTGCGCCCAGATCATGGCATAGCGCTCGCCTTTCTCGGCGGACAGCGGGACGGTGAACCGGATCCGCACCGACTTCTTCGCCCTCGGCTCCAGCCGGAAGTTCGCCGGCTGGACCCGGATCCAGCGGCTCAGCTCGTTGCTCGTCCGCCCCTCGGCGTAGCTGAAGGTGTCGTTCCGGATGGCGGCACCGGCCGGGTAGACGGTGATGCGCTGCCCGAGCCGGGACGGGTTGACCACCTCGATCCAACGCTCGACGACGTGGCCCGGTCGGGCGTGCGCCACGAGCCGGGAGGGGGTGCCGTCCGTCGGGGCGCCGCCGGACGCGGTGGCAACGCGTACCTCCAGCGGGCCGCTGCCGTCGGTGGCGGCCGCCACCGACGCCCCGGCCGTGGTCGCCGTGGCCAGTTGCAGGGTCAGGCCGGCGGTGACGGCGACGATGCCGAGCCGGCGGAGTGATGTGTGCATATACATGGCAGATCGCAGACCTTCTGTTGACGCTCGGAAACCGGGTCCCCCGTCGCCCGGGCTCGCGGGCGCTCGCGGCCGGGACGGTGGATGGCGCTGGCCGCCCGGCCCGCGAGTGCGGATGGTTGGGAACTATCGGATGGGAGAGAGCACCGAGCGGGGTGCGCCGGCCCGTTGAACGAGCCGGCGGACCAGGTCGAGGTCGTCGACCTCGGCCCCGTCGAGATCCACCGATGCCATCGCGGCGTCGACCTCGACGTCGCGCCGCTCCGCCGCCGGCTGGCCGGTCGATGCGGCCACATGATCCGGCCGGGACGCGGGGAGGAGCAGTTCGGCCAGGGCGGCGACGGCCCGGCCGGCTGCCCGGCCGTCCCCGAACGGGGACGACACCGTCGGCACCGGATCGGAGCGGAGTTGAGCGACGACCGCCTCGGCGATCCGCTTCGGGCTGGTGCCGACCAGCCGTCCCCGGCCGGCGGCGAGCACCTCGGGACGCTCGGTCCGGTCCCGGGTCACCAACACGGGCGCGCCGATGGTGGCGCACTCCTCCTGAATGCCACCCGAGTCGGTCAGTACGACGTCGGCGACGAGCAGCAGGCCGATCATCTCCGGGTACGGCACCGCCGGTACGATCCGCACGGCCGGTACGCCGACCAGCGCGGTCCTGATCTCCGCCCCGAGCGCCGGATTGGGATGCAGGACGACGATCACCTGCGCGTCGGGGCGGGCCTCGGTGATCTGCACCAGACCCGCGCAGATGTCGCGTACTCCCTGGCCCCAGTTCTCCCGGCGGTGCATCGTGGCCACCACGACCGGCCGGCTGTGATCCAGCCAGTCCGGCGGCCGGGCGAGGTCGTTGTCGACCAGGTGGTCGAGGGCGTCGACCACGGTGTTTCCGATGAGCACGATTCGCTCCGCCGGCACCCCCTCGGCGAGCAGGTGCCGGCGCGCGGTGTCGGTCGGCGCGAGGTGGAGGTCGGCGAACCGGGAAAGGAGCGCCCGGTTCGCCTCCTCCGGAAAGGGTTCCCGCAGGTTGTGAGTGCGTAGTCCGGCTTCCAGGTGTACGACGGGCAGGCCGCGCCAGAACGCGACCAGTCCGCCGGCCAGCGCGGTGAGGGTGTCGCCCTGTACCACCACGGCGGCCGGGTTCCGGCGGTCCAGCGAGGCGTCCACGGCAGCCAGTAGTGCCACTGCGAGCTCCGCCAGCGAACCGTCCCGCCGCACCGGGATCAACACCTCGTCGGGTGCCAGACCGAAGGGAGCCAGGGTCTCGGCCACCTGGTCGGGCTGCTGCCCGGTGTCGATGAGCGTCGTCGCGAAACGACCGTCGCGACCCAGTTCCAGCGCCAGCGGTGCCAGCTTGATCCCCTCCGGGCGGGTGCCCGCCAGGAGGACGATCTCCGGTCGGTCGAATTCCCTGTCTCCCATGCCTGCTCCTACGACCGGGTCGCGGCTTCGCGACGGATGCGGTGGCGCAGGAACCCGCCGACGGCGACGAGCCCGAGCGTTCCGGCGGCGATCGGCGCGCCGGCCAGCGGGATGACCGGGATCGGCGGCGCGATGGCGTTCGGTCCGCAGATCACGTTGCCCACCTCGAGCGAAACCAACGACCCGGCCAGCGCGTCGATCTGCAACGCCGTCACGTCGATCTGCCCCGGTCCGGAACTGGTCTGTGCGTTCAGCAGGATGTTGAGCAGGCCCGGCACGGTCAGTCCGGTGTTGGGTGGCGGGTTGGCGGGCAGGTTGAGCAGCGTTGTCTCGACGCCGAGGACGGTCGAGGTGATCCGCGCGTTCACCAGCGAGGCGGCGCCGTTGGCGGTCGGCGTGCTGGTCGCTTCGCAGGTGGCGTAGATCGCGTCAGCGGTCAGTGCGATGGTCGCGCCGGCCACGACGCCGAGCGTCAGGTCGACCTCGGATCCGTTGTTGACGGTGCAGGTGCCGTCCGGGCCGATCACGAACTCGCCGCCCGTGCCGAGTACGCCGGCGCAACCGCGCGAGACACCGCCGAACAGCGCGGTACCGTACTGGCCCAGTACGCCGGCGCTGATGACGTTCTGGCTGCCCAACACGCTCAGGGTGGGGTCGGAGTCCCCGGTGGTGGTCTCACTGCCACCGTCGGTGTTGTTGGCGGTGAACGTGCCCGAGCTGGCCACGGTCCCGCCGAGCAGCGTGATGTTCAGCGCGGACGCCGATACCTGCGAGGTGTCGGCCAGCGCCGGCGATGCGGCCAGGAGGACGGCGGTGAAGCCGGCGGCCGCCGCTGCGGCTAACCGTCCGAACGGTAAGCGCTTTTCTATCATGGTTGAACCGCTCCTTGCTTGCTGAAGGTGAACTGGGGTGGGATCCCCGTGCCGGGGTCCCGCACCGGGGGATGCTTTACGGGCGTGGCGACGCCGCGCCGCGGGTCAGCGCGACCTGGACGAGGTCCTGGGAACGCGCGGTCTTCTGCCAGTCGGATCGGGCGGTGAGCAGGCGGAGGAACGCCCACCACACGGCCACGCACTGGACGTAACTGTTGAGCCAGTGACCGAGGCCGAGCCCGATCGCGGCCGGCACGCTCAGGCTGCGGTCGCAGCGGGCCCGGTAGATGAGGCCCCAGACGGCGAACGGCAGGATGCCGAAGACCACGACCAGCGGGAGCACCCCCCAGCCGCCGTGCGCCCACCAGCCGCTCAGCCCGGACGGGGTCTGCCAGATGTAGTAGCCGAGTACTCCGAAGCAGCCGAGGTAGACGATCGTGCCGCCGAGTTGGGTCCACGGTGCGGAGAGGAAGTGGGTGATCTCCACGGCGGCGGTGTTGCGGATGTGCCGAGACGTCAGGACGGCCCAGCCGTACCGCGCGCACTGCATGGAGCCCTGCGCCCAGCGAGTACGCTGCCGGATCAGCAGCCGGAGCTTCGTCAGCGCCTCCTGGGCGACCCAGGTCTCCGGGCAGTACTCGGTTCGGCCCCCGGCGAGGAGCACGTGCAGGCCCAGTTCGAAGTCCTCCAGTAGCGCCCCGTGCCACGGGGTGCCGTGCTGTTGCGCGATCCGGTCCAGCACGTCGAGCCGGGTGAACTGTCCGTTGCCGCCCATACCGACGCTGCCGGTCCGGCGTCGCAACTCCTGCATCGCGGCGATCGGCCCCCGGAACTCCATGTCCTGAAGCCGGATGAGTAGTTGGCTCCACCACCGTCGACTGGTCCGGGACCGAGATTGTCCGCAGTCGAGCATCCGCACCTCGATCTGCACGGCGGAGATCCGGGAGCGGCTGAAGTAGCGCCGGCCGGCGAGGGCGGTGAAGCATCCGGGATCGAGCCTGCTGTCGGCGTCGACCACGCCGACGAGGACCCGGCTACGGTCGGCGTCGGCCGGCAGGTCGGCCCGGATCGCCCGCCAGCCCGCGTTGAGCGCGGCGCCCTTGCCCTGGCGGGCGTCCGGCATGACCCGGTGCACCACTCGAACCCGGGGGTCGGCCGAGAGTACGTCGAGCAGCTCACCCGTGCCGTCCGTGGACGCGTCGTCGACGCACCAGATCGTCGCCTGGGGGCAATCGCGCAGCAGGCCGCGTACGGTATCGCCGACCACCGAGGACTCGTCGCGGCAGGGGACGAGGAGGTGCCAGCTGAACTGGGCCGGATCGCCGCCACCGGTCCGGTCGCTGCGCAGGAAGATGACCATGATGCCGACGACGTACGCGCAGAAGGTCACACAGAGCAGGAAGGCCAGGGTGTTCAGTATCTCCAGGGTGCTGAGTTCAAGCGACATGACCGGCTCTCCGAAGTGGTCGGCCGCGGGTCAGCAGCATGACGAAGAGGATTGCGCTGCCGACCAGGCCTAGCGTCGTGATCACCGAACCGATCAGGACGTGGCTGCGCTCGTAGCCCTGCTCGAATCCCCACAGCCGCATCGAGCCGACCACTGCGGCGAGCCGGAGCTGGTTGACGGCGACGAGCAGTAGCGCGGTGATCGCACAGCACACCGACGCCCGTAGCACGCTGACCCGCCGGATGAGGACGAGGAAGGCGGCCAGGGCCGTCGGCGGGATCAGCAGCAGCCCGACCGAGCAGCCGAGAGTCACCATGAAGCCGACCCACCGCTGGTCGAGCGGAAAGATCACGGTCGAGTAGCTTGAGCGGGCGTCGGCGAGCCCGAGGGCGTCCACGAACCGGGCGCTCAGCCAGGCCTCGCCGCCGGCTATCCGGCGGAGGTTCGCGGCCACCACAGCGGCGGCCGCGATCCCCGCCAGAGCGGCCAGCAGAAGGCGGCCCCGGTTGTGTCGACCGGACGGCGCCCGGTCGCGCCCTCCGGTCGCACGCCGGGCGGTGCTCCGCAGGTGCGTACCGGTCACCGGGACCGCTTCTGCAGCACCAGCAGCACCATCGCCGCACCTAGGATGACCATTCCCAACCCGGCCAGCAGCCAGGATTGCAACGCCACCCCGGTCAGGGCCAGCCCGCCGCCGGTCGGTGGTCCTTTGGGACCGTACATGACCATCACCCCGTTCCTTCGCTCCGGACAGCGGCAACACTAAGGGTGAAAAGCCGCAGAGTTAGCAAAGTCGCCCAAAAACCTCGTAACGGGCGTAGTTCGTCTGCGGCGTACATCGAATAGCCAGATGGGTTCTCACGTTTCGACGCCAGGGCGCGTAGCGACAGCCGGAGGAGTTAAACGCACCTTTTTGGCCTGTTCGCCCGTATGGGGGGTTTTGCCGTGTTTAAGGTATCTCCAAGTATGGATCGAACATGTCAAGCGATTCAGGTTCTCCACAGCAGAGCAGATTCGGAAAGCCCACGACGTTGAGCATCGACCAGCCGCAACTCGGCCAGTTCACGCCGCCCGGCGTGCAGGGTGCCGCCGGCCCGGAGCGCCCTACCGGCGCCGGACGTCGCCGTACCGGTGCGCGGCATCGCATCGACCCGACCCCGGCCCGCCGGCCCGGCCGGCACCGCCGCGCCCGGAACACCGCTGCGGGCCGTCGCGCGACGCCGATCCGCAAGGGCGTACGGGCGCTGGTCCTGGAGCCGCGGACCGGCGACGCCACACCGGACCGGCTGGCGGACGAGTTCGACGTCGCCGTACGCCTGCCACTGCCCGACCGGATGGAGCAGCTCGATGCGGCGCTGCTGCGATGGCGGCCCAAACTGCTGTTCTGCAAGCACCCGCTGGACAGCCTCGACGAACGGCTCGCCGCGGTCTGTCTCGCCCACGACATCGAGATATTCGTCCTCGCCCATCCGGTCTACGGACTGCTGCAACCCGCCCGGCTGCGCCGGTTCGGCGGACTGCCGTGGCTGCGGCTGCGCACCGGACGGTCGAGGGACGAGCGGCGCAAGCGCGGTCTCGACGTCGCGGTGACGCTGCTCTGCGTCCCGGTGGCACTACCAGTGATGCTGTTGATCGCGGCCTTCGTGAGCCTCAGCGGGCCGCCACTCTACCTCCAGGAGCGGGTGGGCGCGGGAGGGCGCCGGTTCCACATGGTCAAGTTCCGCACGATGCGCACCGACGCCGAGCGGGACACCGGACCGGCACTGGCCTGCGTGGACGACGCCCGGGTGACCCGGGTCGGCCGGCTGCTACGGCGGTTCCGGCTCGACGAGCTTCCGCAACTGTGGAACGTGCTGCGTGGCGACATGAGCCTCGTCGGCCCGCGGCCCGAGCGCCCCGAGTTCGTCGCGACCTTCCGTGACCTTCCGCACTACGACCTCCGGCACCGGATCCGGCCCGGCATGACCGGGATCGCGCAGCTCACCGGTGGCTATGCCGCGACGGTGGAGGAGAAGCTCCGCTGCGACCTGCTGTACCTGCACTGTCGCTCCCTGCGGCTGGACCTGCTGCTGGTGCTATTGACCATCGTCGAGCTGTTCCGGGGTTTTCCCCGTGGCTAGCGCCGCGTCGACCGCCGGCCGCCGGCTGACCCGCAACTCCGCCAGCCTGATCGCGGCCCGGATCGTGATGGCCGTGGCCGGGCTCGCCTCGCTGCCGGTCCTCTACGACCAACTCGGCGCCGCCCGGTTCGGGGTGTGGGCACTGCTCGGCGGCCTGGTGGCGATCGTCGCATTGGTCGACCTCGGGCTCGGGTCCGCCCTCGTGCGGCAGGTCGCCGGGGCCCTGAGCGACACCCTGCACCGGTCCGCGCGGCTGGCGCTCGGGGTCGGCCTGGTCTGGGGGCTCGTGCTCTGGCTGGTCGCCTCCGCCGGCACGCTGGTCGGCTGGCCCTGGCTGGCCCGGCTCCTTCAGTTGAACGAACTGGCTGACGAGGCTCGGCAGGCCGCCCTCACCCTGCTGCTCGGGCTGCTCTGCGACGGGGTGGCGTTGCCTTGGCGGGCGGTGCTGGAAGGTACCCAGCGGTATACCGCACTGGCCTGGGCAGGCGGCGGCACTGCGGTGCTCGGCGCGGCGCTGGCGGTGCTGGTCGTACGACTCGGCGGCGGCCTGCTGGCGCTGGCCGTCTCCGCCGCGGCGACCAGCGCGCTCCGGGCCGCACTGGTGATAGCCGCAGCCCGGCGTTGGCGGCCCCGGCTGCGCCCAACCCTGCGCGGTGCCCGTTCCGACGAGCTGCGCCAGTTGCTCCGATACGGGCTGCGGGTGCAGGTTACCGGTGCGGCGGGAGCGGCGAACCTGGAGCTGGACCGCTTCGTCCTGAGCGGCACCGCCGGACCGACCGTGGCCGGCGGCTTCGAACTCGGCAGCCGGCTGCTGAACATGCTGCGTCTGCCGCCCGCCATCGTGTTGCTCACGATCTTCCCGATGGCGGTTACCCGGGCGGCCACCGAGGGGCCGGCCTGGCTCGACCGCTTCCACCTGACCGCCACGAAGTGGCTCACCGCGTTCGCCGCGGTCAGCAGCGCGCTACTGGTGGTCTCCGCCGACCCGCTCGTCCGGCTCTGGCTCGGCCGGCCCGTCTGGTGGGCAACGGTGAGCATCGCGGTACTGGCCCCGAGTTACGCGCTGAACCTCCTCTCCGGAGCGACCGCGATCGTGCTACGGGTCGAGGGCCGACCGGGCCAGGAGACCGGATACGCGCTGCTCTCCGTCCTGCTGAATCTCGCGCTGACCTGGCCACTGTTGCACCTGCTCGGCCCGGCCGGCGTACCGCTGGCCACCTCGATCGGGATCACCGTTGGCACCGCGTACTTCGTCGGGCGCTTCCACCGGACAAGCGGCCGGCCGATCGGGCCGGTACTGCGGGCCGTCCGGCCGTCCCTGGCGGCCGGCGCGCTCGCCGGCCTCGCCGGTGGGTTCGCGGCCCGGGTGCTGCCGGACGGGCCTGGGCGGCTCGACGCCGGCCTGGCGGTGCTGACCCGGTCCGGCGTGGTGGTGCTGCTCGCCGCCTCCGTGCTGCTCGGCACCGGCTTCCTGGACCGGGACGACCGTGCCCGACTTCGTCGGCTGCTGCGCGGACCCCGATCGATGGCTCGGACGATCGGTGGTGCCCTCCGGTGAGTGTCTCGGTGGACTGTGACCGGTGCCTGGTGTGTGGTCGGGTCGGTGGGCATGGTGTGGCGTTCGCGGGTCTGTTGCGGCGTTGTGGGGGGTGTGGTTTTTCGTGGACGGCGGGGGAGTTCCCGTCGTTGGTGGAGTTGTACGACGAGTCGTATTTCACCGGTGAGGGTTATGAGGATTATTTCCTGCCGGGTCCTCGGCGGTTCGAGTCGGGTCGTCGGTTGCGGTGGTTGTTGTCGGTGGCGCGGCCGGCCTCGTTGGTGGAGGCGGGTTCGGCGGGTGGGTTTTTCGTCGAGGCGGCGTTGCGGGCGGGGATCGCGGCGGAGGGTGTCGAGGTTTGTGCGGCGGCGGCGCGGTTCGCTCGGGAGCGGTTGGGTGTGCCGGTGCGGCACGGGTGTTTCGAGTCGGACGTTCCGGAGCGTGTG
Source organism: Plantactinospora sp. DSM 117369 (assembly GCF_053764795.1). Lineage (NCBI taxonomy): Bacteria > Bacillati > Actinomycetota > Actinomycetes > Micromonosporales > Micromonosporaceae > Plantactinospora > Plantactinospora sp. DSM 117369. The sequence continues at coordinate 2,659,976 of NZ_CM132446.1, forward strand.
GTCGAGGCGGTGTGTGCGTTCCATGTGTTGGAGCATGTGGAGGATCCGCGTCGGTTTCTGTTGGCGGCGCGGCGGATGTTGGCGGCGCGGGGTTGGCTCGCGTTGGAGGTGCCGAACATCGCCTCGGCGGCCGCCACCCGACTCGGGAATGACTGGACCGGCCTGCAACCCCGCTATCACCGCTGGCACTTCGACCCTGACTCGCTGACCCGGCTCGTCACCGAATGCGGGTTCGACGTCGTGCGCTGCGACACCGCGGTCTTCCGCTACTACATGCCGGTGGCCTACCGGCTTCGACACGTACGACAACTACTGCCGTCGGACTGGCGGGGCACCGGCTCACTCCGGCTGACCCAGCCCAGCCGGGGCGACCTGCTCCGGCTGATCGCCCGACTGCCCGGTGACACCCGAAGGGAGAGATCGTGACTGCTCAACTGGAGGCCACCGCCTGCCTGGTGTGTGGTCGGGTCGGTGGGCATGGTGTGGCGTTCGCGGGTCTGTTGCGGCGCTGTGGGGGGTGTGGTTTTTCGTGGACGGCGGGGGAGTTCCCGTCGTTGGTGGAGTTGTACGACGAGTCGTATTTCACCGGTGAGGGTTATGAGGATTATTTCCTGCCGGGTCCTCGGCGGTTCGAGTCGGGTCGTCGGTTGCGGTGGTTGTTGTCGGTGGCGCGGCCGGCCTCGTTGGTGGAGGCGGGTTCGGCGGGTGGGTTTTTCGTCGAGGCGGCGTTGCGGGCGGGGATCGCGGCGGAGGGTGTGGAGGTCTGTGCGGCGGCGGCGCGGTTCGCTCGGGAGCGGTTGGGTGTGCCGGTGCGGCACGGGTGTTTCGAGTCGGACGTTCCGGAGCGTGTGGTCGAGGCGGTGTGTGCGTTCCATGTGTTGGAGCATGTGGAGGATCCGCGTCGGTTTCTGTTGGCGGCGCGGCGGATGTTGGCGGCGCGGGGTTGGCTCGCGTTGGAGGTGCCGAACATCGCCTCGGCGGCCGCCACCCGACTCGGCGATGCCTGGCCACACCTGCAGTTCCGATACCACCGTTGGCACTTCGACCCTGACTCGCTGATCAGGCTCGTAATGGATTGCGGGTTCGACGTGGTGCGCTGCGACACCGTCTTCTCCCGGTTCTACTGGCAGCCGTGGGCCCGGCTGCGGCACGCCCGCGAACTGCTGATCGCCGACATGGTGGCGTCCGGTTCACCCGCCGTCCGGCACCCTCGGCTCGGTGACGCAGTACGGCTGATCGCCCGGCGTCCGGAACGGAGGCGGCGATGAGCCGGCCGACCGTCTCGGTGCTCCTGATCAGCTGGAACACCCGGGAGGAGACCCGCCGGTGCCTCGAGGCGCTCGGTGCCGCCACCACCGGCGCCGTCCGGTACGAGGTGGTGGCGGTCGACAACGCCTCGGCGGACGGCTCGGCCGAACTGCTCGCCGCCGACCCCCGGGTGCGGCTGATCCGCAACCTATGCAACGTCGGCTTCGCCGCGGCGGTCAACCAGGCGTACCGGCAGGCGACCGGAGAGCTGATCCTGCTGCTCAACAGCGACGTCAGGTTCCATCCCGGTGCCCTGGACACCATGGTCGGGTTCCTTCGCGACCGGCCCGACGCGGCCGGGGTCAGCCCGCTGTACCTGAACCCGGACGGCACCTTCCAGCAACACTACGTGCAACTGCCAACATTTCCGGCCGCGCTCACCCTGTTCACCGCGCTGCGCCGGCTGCCCGGGTTCAAGGCCGCGTTGCACCGGTTCCAGATGCGCGGCGAGGACTTCTCCCGGCCCCGGGAACTCGCCTCGGGCAGCTGCATGCTGCTGCGGCGCAGCGTACTGGGGCCGGACCGGATCTTCGACGAACGGTTCCCCATCTACTGGAACGACGCCGTGCTGACCCGTACGTTGCAGGCCGCCGGACACCGGCTCTGGATGATCCCCCAGGCCGTTGTCACGCACACCCGGGGTGCGTCGTGCCGGCTGCTGGGCACCCCGTCCCGGACCCGGCACCTCGTCGGTGGGCTGGTCTGCTACCTACGGCTCACCCAGCCCCGGTACCGGCTGGGGATCTTCCGGTTCGTGCTGCTCGCCGACCACGCCGTCAAGCGGCTCTGCCGGCGCACGACCAGTCTCGGCCTGCGCGACCTGACCGCAGCGCTGCGCGGCGACGTCGGGTCGCTGCCCGACGGCGACCTGCGGGAGTGGTCGGTGCTCTCCCGCGACGGCCGGTGGGCAGCCGAGCACCACTTCCGAGCCATGGTCGGCGAGCCCGCCGACGACCAGCGGATCCTGCTGGTGGACCGGCCATGCCGGCTGCACGGCTGGCGGCCGCGGGTGCAGTTCGACGGAACCTCGGTGTGGTCGCTCACCCCGCCCGCCCTGCTGCCCACCGGCTGGCGGCTGCCCGGGGTGCGGGCGGTCAACGAACGGTTCGCCGCTGCGGCGGTGAAACGGTGGTTGGACGACCGGCCCGGAGTCCGGGTGCTGCGGCTCGACGACACCAGCCGCTACCTGGTCGGCCGGATCGACGAGGACGAGGTCGTGCCGGCGGCGACCGGTACGCCGTTGCTGGAGTTCTCCCGTGGCTAGCACCTCCGTCACGTCGGCCGGGCTGCGCCGCGGCCCGTTCCTGGCCGCCGGGCGTACCGGACCGGGCTGGGTGTTGATGTTCAGCGGCAGTCCGTGGCGGGCCGCCGCGCACCGGCAGCACGCGTTGGCCCAAGAGTTGACAGTCGATTGGCGAGTAATCTTCGTCGACCCGCCCGGAAACCGGCCGCGCTGGCGCTGCACGGTACGCCCGGTCGGCGACTCGCTGTGGCACGCGGTGCCGCCAGCGGTCCTTCCGCTCGGCCGCCACCTGCCGGTGGTCAACCGGTTGACCCGCCGGGTCGAGGCGGCCCTGCTGGACCGCTGGCTGCGGCAGCACACCCGACGGCTGGCCGGTGACCCGCCCCGCGCGCGGATCGTCTGGCTCGACGAGGATCTGGCCTGGCCGGTGGCAGCCCGACTCGACCCGACGACCGTCGTCTACGACGCCACCGACCTGGACTGGACCTTCACCCGGCGATGGAACCGTCCTCACCTCAGGCGGGCGCTGCGGGCCGCGGTCGCCGCCGCCGACCTGGTCCTCGCCTCCTCCTCGGCGCTGCCGGAACGGCTGCCGGCGACCCGCCATATCCCGGTGGTCGTGGCCAACGGCTGCGATCCGCACCGGTTCACCGCCGACGGGCCGGTCGCGACCGCGCTGGCCGGCCTGCCCCGGCCGATCCTCGGCTACCTCGGTGCGGTGGACACCCGGGCGTTCGACGCCGACCTGGTCGCCACCGTCGCCCGCAACCGGCCGGAGTGGACGTTCGTCCTGGTCGGACCCTCGACCCGGGCCGGCCGCGCGCCGCTTGCCGGACTGCCCAACGTACGGCTGCGCCCGCCGGTGCCGTTCGCCGACGCCCCGGCGATGGTCCGGGGCTTCGACATCGGCATCATCCCGTACCGGGTCGGCGGCCTGGTCGACTACGTACATCCGAAGAAGTGCTTCGAGTACCTGGCCGCCGGCCGGCCAGTGGTTGCCACCCCGCTGCCGGCGCTGCGGGACCTCGGAGAACCCGTCCGGCTGGCGGCCACCGCCACCCGGTTCGAGGCCGCCGTCGAGGAGGAACTGCGTACCGCTTGGTGCCCGGAGGCGGTCGCGGTACGCCGGGCGACCGCCGCCCGGCACAGCTGGGCCACTCGCGGAACCCGGCTGCGGAAGCTGCTTACGGAACTGGCGGAGCTTCGGTGAGCGCGATCCCGGTGTCGACCGTGGCGGCGGCGGCCGTGGCCGGCACCGCGGTGGCGGTTCCCGCAGCCGTCCTGCCCGCGCACGCCGGTATCGCCGCCGCCGGTACCGTACTGTGCGGGCTGGGCTTCGTCCTCTGGCCCTGGGCGGTGCTGCCGATCGGCATCATCGGCGGGTCGATCGCCAGCGGCCTGCTCGGGGCCACCGACGTGCGGACCTTCGTCGTCCTGCACACCCTGCCGCTGATGGCCGGGTGCGCGGCGCTGGTGGTCCGGCGGATCCTGCTGCCGACCGCTGTCCCGGCCCGTCCGTCGCCGAGCGGCGTCGCCATGGCGGGACTGGCCATCGCGACCGCCGTCGCTGCCGTCTACGGCCTGGCACTGGGCAACCAGCCGTGGAACGTGCTGGTGGCGGCGTACCAGGTGGCGGTGATCCCGGCGTACTACTTCCTGGCCACCTGCACCCTGGACACGCCACGACGGCTGCGGGCCGCCGCGATCTGCTATCTCTCGACGATCGCCGTTCTCACCGCCATCGAGATCGCCACCCCGGGTCGGCATGGCGGGCTGCTGTCGGCGCTGGCCGTTCCACCGCTGATGGTGCTGGTGGGCCGGACCCGTGGCTGGCAACGCGCCGGCCTGGTGCTCCTGACCGCGCTGTTCATCGCCGACGTGGTGCTCGCCTCCTACCGGGGGATCTGGCTGGCGGCCGGCGTCGCCGTGTTGATCATGCTGCTCCGGGGCGGCCGGGTCGTCCGGCGCGGAGTGCTGGCGACGGTCGCCGGCGCGGTTCTGCTGCTCGGCGCGATCAGCCTGCATTCCGGGGTACGCGACCGCTCCTCGGCCATCACAGTGGCGCTGCAGCGCGATTCCGGGTACCGGGTTCCGGAGAGCGCGGTCGGGTTGGATGCCTTCGCGTCGCAGCCACTGCTCGGCGCCGGGCTCGGCCAGTCCACCCCGCAGGTGTATGTGAATGGCTTCACCGTGACCGACGTCGGGCCCGTCTACCACGCGTTCTGGGTGATGATCCTGGCCAACCTCGGCCTGCTCGGGCTGATCGCCGTGCTCTGGCCGGTGGCGCGGACGCTGCGTACCGGGCTGGCCCAGCACAACGGCCTGCCCTTGGCCTTCGCGGCGCTGACCTGCGGGTTTCTCGGCGCCGCCTTCTTCGCCGGCCCGACCGACGGGCACTGGGAGCTGGGTCTGTTGCCCGCACTGACCATGCTGACCAGCCGATTCCAATCACCACTCGGCCACGGCGGCCGCCGGCCCGACACCTCGCCGTGCCAGGCCAGCCCGACCGGTTGGCCCGGTATTACGCTCGACCGCCCTGTCACCCCGAGCGGCCGGCTTGACCCGCGGCTCATGCCGACGGAGCAGCGGCCGTGACCGCCCGGGCACGCTACGACGCGACGGCGCCGGTGCCGGCCGGCGCGGCGGTGCCGCCCAGCGGTGCGGTGGCGACCGCGGTTCTGGTCACCCACAACTCCGCCCGGCACATCGCCGCCGCACTGGCCCCACTGCTACGGGCCGGCCTGGCCGTCCGGGTGGTCGACAACGCATCCCGGGACGGCACGGTCGCGCTGCTGGCCCGGGAGTTCCCCGCCGTCGAGGTGATCGCCAACGCGCGCAACGTCGGCTTCGCGGCCGCGGTCAACCAGGCGATCGCCGGCTGCGACTCGGACGTCGTGCTCCTGGTCAACCCGGACTGCGTGCTGCCGGTCGGCACGGCGTGGACCCTGCTCGGCTACCTTGACAGCCATCCCACGGTAGGCATCGTCGGGCCGCGACTCCTCGACCACCAGGGTCGGGTTGCGATCAGCGCCCACCCGTTCGAGGACCTGACCAGCGTCCTGCTGTCCCGGTTCGGCGGCAGTCTGGTGCCGGTGCGGCTGCGCCGGCTGGTCAGCGGAGCCCGCCGCCGGTCGGCGTACGACGCGTGCCGGCAGCCGTCCGGGCCGGCCAGCGTCGACTGGCTCTCCGGCGCCTGCCTCGCGATCCGGCGTGCGCTGCTGACCGAACTCGGCGGCCTGGACGAGAGCTACTTCATGTACTACGAGGACGAGGAACTGTGCCTCCAGGCGCGGCGGCGGGGCGTCGAGGTGGTCCTGCTGCCGACCGTTTCGGCGACGCACACCGGCGGAGGCAGCAGCGCCGACCCGAACTGGATCTGGCCGCACCTCTACCGGAGCATGCTGCACTTCTTCGCCCGCCACCGACGCTCGACGTACCAGGCGGTCCGGTTCGCCGTACTGCTCCGCGCGCTGCTCGGGATCGGCCTCGCCGCCGTACGCCTGGCGGTCTCGCCCCGGTCCGGCGCCGCCCGGGCCCGGGCCTGGTTCTCGGTCGCCCGGATCGCGGCCACCACCACCCCTTCGGCAGCGGAAAGGCAGCCAGCATGCACATCCTGATCACGGCTGTGGGTCAGCGCACCGAACACTGGATCGACCTGTTCACACTGCTCTGTGCCCGGCCGGAGCTGACCCTGACCATCGTTGCCGCCGACGTCTCGGCGGAGACCGACCAGACGCTGCGGACGCTTGCCCGGGAGGCCCCACGGCTGCACTACCATCCGGTGCCGCACCTGCTGGGCGAGGCCCGGACCGGACACATGGCGTCGGTGCTCTTCCGGCCCCGGCACCTGCGGCAGGTCGTGCCGGCCCGTCCCGACGTGCTGCACGTGATCGGCGAAGCCGCGTACCTCAGCACCTGGCAGGCGCTCGGCGTACGACGCCGGCGCTGGCCCCGGGTGCCGGTGACGCTCTACGCCGCGCAGAACATCGTCACCCGGTTCCCGACACCGTTCCCGCAGCTCGAACGGCGGGCGTTCGGCACGGTCACGCACGCTTTCCCGATCACCCCGGCAGCGCTCGGAGTGCTGCGAGCGAAGGGATACCGGGGAGCGGCTACCGTCGTACCGCTGGGCGTCGACACCCGACTGTTCGCGCCCGCGCCGCGACCACGGCGGGGACAGCCGTTCACCGTCGGGTTCGTCGGCCGGCTGGAGCCACACAAGGGCGTCACGGACCTGCTGCAGGCGGTGGACCTCGCCGACGCCGACCTGCTGGCCGTCGGACGAGGCAGCCTGGCCGCCGCCGTGACGCGTGCGGCGGCCCGCCGTCCTGGCCGGGTACGGCTGCACGACTGGGCCGACCATGCCGCGCTACCCGGCCTCCTGCGCGGGATGGACGTACTGGTCCTGCCCTCGATCGAGGTCGTGCAACGCAACGTGCTGCCCTGGGTGGGTATACCGCTGCGGGAACAGTTCGGCCGGGTGCTCGTCGAGGCGATGGCCTGCGGTGTGCCGGTCGTCGGCAGTGATGTGGGGGAGATCCCGCACATCATCGGGGAGGCCGGCCTGACCTATCCGGCCGGCAACGTGCTGGCCCTGGCGGACCGGCTGACCCGGCTCCGCGACGATGCCGGACTGGCCGCCCGGCTCCGGGAGCGGGGGCTACGCCGCGCCGCGGCGTTCGGCTGGGACCGGGCGGCCGACACGATGTGCGAGATCTGGCAGCGGCTGCGGTGGTCCCGCCGCGCCGACAATCCGGCCCGGTGCGCGGCACCCCGGCCGGCGATGGCGAACATGTCCGATCCGGACACGGGGAAGGCGAGAGCATCATGAGGACCCGGATCAGGGTACGGAAGGCGCTGCGCAACGTCCGGCGGCACGCGGCGATCCCGGCGCTCGCCCTGCTGGCCGGCGCGGGTGGTGCCTACGCGGTGACCATGTCGGTGCCACCGACGTACCAGGCGGTCGCCTCGGTGATGGTGGTGCCGGCCAAGGGAAACGGCGTCGACATCACCGTCGCGCAGAACCTCGCCCCCACCGTTGCCCGGCTGGCCGAGTCCCGGCAGGTGGCCACCCGGGCGGCTGCCGCGCTCGGGCTCACCGAGGAACTGGTGGTCGGTCGGGTCTCCGGCGCATCCGAACCCGGCCTACAGATCGTGACGGTTCGGGCGACGGCCCGGACTGGTGCCGGGGCGGCGGCGATCACCAACGCGGTGACCGAGGAGCTGAGCCGCGAGGTCGGCGAGATGCGGATCGGTGGCGAGTCGGCGGTCGCCGCCGAGCCGTTCGACCGGGCCTCGCCGCCGCGCACCCCGGAAACCCCGAAGCCGCAGCTCAACCTGGTGCTCGGCGGGCTCGCCGGGCTGCTTGCCGGGCTGGCTCTCGCCTCGCTGCGCCACCGGCTCGACGACCGGCTGCGCCGGCTCGGGCAGACCGAGGAGTATCTCGGCCTGCCGGTGCTCGGTGCGCTGCCGCAACTGCCGCGCCGCGCCGCGGTCCGGGCCGGCGAGGCGTACGCCCGTCCGGACGTCGCCGCGGCGGTCAAGGCGGCGGTGGCGGCGCTGAGCGTACTGACCTCGCCGGCGCCTCGGTGCCGGACCGTGGTCGTGGGGGTGCACGACGACGCCGCCGTCGACCTGGTCGCCGGGGCACTCGCGCTCGGCCTGGCCGAGCACCGGCAACGGGCGATCCTGCTGGAGGGCCAGGTCGGACGGCCGACACTGGCCGAGCTCTTCCCCGGCTCGGACCGCTGCACGGTGCAGCAGGTCATCGCCGGGGAACGCGGCCCGGAACCGCTGGCCGGCTCTGGATCGCTGTCGGTCGTCCCGGCGGACCCGATCCGGCGTTCCTTCGGATCGCCGCCACCGCGCCCGGAACAGATCGGGACCCTGCTGGACCAGCTCGCGGGCGACGCGGGCGCCGTGGTAGCCACCGGCCCGCCAGTGCTGGCCGGGGCCGACCTGCCGGCACTGGCCCGGTACGCCGACGCCGTGCTGCTCGTCGTGCACGCCAACCGGACCCGCAAGAGTGCGGCGAAGCGAGCGGCGCTGTTGCTGCAACGGCTCGACGTGCCGTTGACCGGGCTGGTCGTGGTGGGCGCTGTCGACGAGCCGGACGATCCCGTCTCGTCGGCCTGGCCGAACGCCCGCGCCTCGCAGCGGGCACTGCACCACGATCTTCCCCGCGACCCGACCGGTACGGGCGTAGGGCCGGGCCGCGGTCCAGCCGGGTCAGCGCAGGTGTGGTCCGAACCGGTGGTCTCCGGCCCTGCACCGGGTGGGTCCGCTGGGCTGACCGTCACCGCTCCGGCCCGGTCCGCCGGCAGTGGTCCGAGGGCCGCCGCCCCGGTCACCGCTGCCGTCGGAGCCGACCTCGCCACCGCGGTGCCAGCCGGCCACTGTCTGACTGCCGGAGCGGACGACGCGGAAGCGGTCGCTGGCCCGGCGGATCCGCTAGGGACGGCAGCCAACCCGGACCGGTCCCGAACACCGTCGGCATTCGACGCCGACCTGCCGATCCTGGCCAGGTTCCGGGCGGCCATGCAGAAGCAACCGCTGTGAGCCGTACCCCCGTCAGCCGCGTCCGCCCGACCAAACCGACGGTCCGCACGTCCCGACATCCCAATTGAGATCTGGAGAAACCATGTCCGAAACCCTGGTGCCGACGCAGCCGACGGGACGGTCCCTCGGCGATCCCAGGCAGCTGTACAGCGACCTGCTGAAGAGGACCCTGACCCGGTACGCCTTCGGCGAGACCTGGCAGCCCTACGTGCCACGCCCTGGCCGGCTGCGCAGCGTGCTCTATCGCCAGGGGCAGCGGTTGCTACGTCGGCGCGGACTGGACGTGGTCTGCCGGTTCCCCTTCGACCCCGAGGCCCGAGCCAACGGCCGCGACTGGCCACCGGACGCCGAGACGATGGTCGGGCTCCGCCGGCTCGACAACGTCGAGCGGTGCGTGCTCGACGTCCTCCGGCAGCGAGTGCCCGGTGACCTGATCGAGACCGGGGTCTGGCGGGGCGGCACCACGATCTTTATGCGGGCGCTGCTCGCCGCCTACGGCGACCGGGAGCGCGTCGTGTGGGTCGCCGACTCCTTCCGGGGCCTGCCCCGGCCGCAGGCCCACCGCACCGAGGACGTCGAGGACGCGTTGTGGCAGGTGCCGTTCCTCGCGGTGCCGCTGCACCAGGTGCAGGAAAACTTCCGGCGCTACGGCCTCCTCGACGACCAGGTGCGGTTCCTGCCGGGCTGGTTCGAGGACACTCTGCCGAACGCGCCCGTGCAGCGGATCGCGGTGATGCGGCTGGACGGCGACCTCTACGACTCCACCAGTGTCGCGCTGCGGTCGCTGTATCCCAAACTCTCCGTGGGCGGATACGTCATCATCGATGACTATCACGCCGTACGGGGCTGCCGGCAGGCGGTCGACGACTTCCGTGCCGAGTTCGGCATCACCGACGAACTCGTCTCGGTGGACTGGACCTGCCGCTACTGGCAGCGCACCCGCTGACCGCACCGCGCGGCTGGGCGGACGCTGCGACCGACCGCACCGCCCAGCTCGCCGTGCTCCGCCGGAGCTTCTACCCCCGGCCGGCACTCCCGGCGTTCTTCCGCCGGTCTGCGCTCCGACCCGCGTTCCCCGGCGCGCGGCTCCGGACGGGCCGGCTGGCACACCGGGTTGGACACGCGCGTCGGGAGAAGTCAGGAGGGTCCGACGCGTCGGTCCGCCGCGCCATCGATGTCACGGCGTCGTGTTCTCCGCGATCCACCCGTCCATCCGGTCGGTGCGGACGGCCTCGAAGAGCCGACCGGCGGCAGCCGTGTCGGCGAACACCACACTCTGGTCGCCGACCATTCCGGTACCGGCGGACGGGCTGGTGAACATGCTGATCCTGGCGCTGGTCAGCCGGCGTAGCGTCCAGCCGAGCTCGAAGAGCGAGAGGTTCTCGTCGACGCTGACCGCCTGCGCGGCGGCCCGCAGGAACTGGTCCAGGCGGCGTGGGTTTGTCAACAGTTCCCCGCGTGCCGCCTGGTCCACCATGGCCGCGATCAGGTCCTGCTGGTGCCGCATCCGGGCGAAGTCACCGTCGGGGAAGGCGTGCCTTTCCCGCGCGTAGTCCAGGGCGGACGCTCCGTCAAGATGCCGCACTCCCTGCACGAACGCCCGGTGCGGCGGCTCGCTCGCGACGAACGTGCGGTCCACCGTGACCTGTACGCCGCCGAGCGCGTCGACGATCTGGGCGAAGCCGGCGAAGTCGACGACCACCACATGGTCAATCCGGACTCCGGTAAACCGTTCCACGGTGCTGACCATGAGCGGCGCCCCACCCCATGCGTACGCGGCGTTTATCTTCGCCTGAGTGGCGGGCCGTCCGTCCGCGGTCTCCGGAATGGTGACCCAGGTGTCGCGGGGAATGGAAATAGCCTGCACGCGTTCGCGGTCCGCGGGTACGTGCACCAGGATTATCGTGTCGGTACGCGAACTGTTCTCGCCCGGGTCGGCCGCGTCCCGCCCGAGGACGAGGAAATTCAGTGGGCCGTCAGCGGATTTCGCTGGCCGCCCCTCCTGCGGCAGGGGACCGAATACGTCGAGCCGTTCGATCCGTTGGTCTATCGACCTGCCGTACAGCCAGCCAGCGACCAGCCCGCCGGCCACCAGCACCAGTACGAGTACCGTGACCAGGATCGCCAGCCGGGCCAGGCGGCGGCGAATCCCGTTGCGTACGGCAGCTCTCCGGCCTTCGCTGTCTCCGCTGTGTGTCCCGGACGGAGAAGTGTCGGTAGTCCGGCACTCTTCCGTGGCTTCCTGTTTCGGAGAATGCCCGCCCGGTCCGGGGCGTCGCGATTCGTCCATCGGACCGCTGAATCCATTTCCAGCCCTCATAATCCCGATGTTACGGATCGGTGCGACCCACCGAAGTGGAATGGGGAATCGGGCGTCCCGCCAACAGTGAACCTTTTTCAACCTCCCCTTGCGGTCCGGCGGACCGCAAGGTCGGACGCGGTGCGTGAGCGCCGCGCGGTCCAGGTTGAAAAAGGTTCAGGCTGCTGTGCTAGGCGGCGGAGTGGGTGATCGCGGCCAGGTTGTCGCTGGTAACGAGGTCGGTGGGGAGGGCGAGGGTGATGCCGGGCTCCCAGACGGCAGTGTTGGGTCCGGTGCCTCCGGTCCAGCGTGCGGCGACCTGGGCGGTGGTGGGCCCGGCGCCTGGTTCGGGCAGGAACGTCCCGGCGTCTGTGGTCTCGACCGCCGGCCCGGAGGCGGTCGACGTCGCCTCTGCGGATCCGCGAGGAAGAACTCCACCACCTACCAGGACCCCCGACGACGCCCGGCAACTGGCCGAGCCGCTCGGCGGCCCGCCGACTCCTCCGGCTGGCCGGGGTGACCCCCGGCGATCGGATGGTTATTCGGATTACCTGACGGATCCCCGCCCGTAACACTCTTGACATCGATCTTGCCAAGCAACAAGATCACACGCACCGCTCCGCTGTAGTTCTGTCCGGCGGCCCGCGACGTTATGCGCATAACGAGGAGAGCCATGGGAGCGAGACGAGTCACTCAGGCCGACGTGGCACAGTTGGCTGGCGTCAGCCAGGCGACGGTCTCGCTGGTGCTCAACGGCGAACAGGACCGCGTCGGCGACGCCACCCGGCAGCGGGTACTCGACGCGATCAGCCGGACCGGCTACTCGGCCAATCCAGTCGCGCAGCGCCTCGCGGGCGGGCGTAACCAGATCGTCGGCGTCTTCGCCTACGAACCGGTTTTTCCCCGGGGCAGCGGCGACTTCTACCGCCCGTTCCTGGTCGGGATCGAGGGCGAGGCCGAACGGTGGGGCTGCGACCTGCTGCTCTTCACCAGCGCCCAGGTCGAGCGTGGCCGTCGTCGGCTCTCCGGCAAGGCCCGGGCCCATCTCGGCGTCACCGACGGCTGCATTCTGCTGGGTCACAGCGAGGACAAGCAGGAACTCGTCCACCTCGTCGACGACGGTTTTCCCTTCGTCTTCGTCGGCCGTCGCGAGCTGCCGGGCGCGGCCGACCTGCCGTACGTCGGCGCCGACTACGTAGGGGCCACGCGCGACGTCGTACGCCTCTTCCTGGACCGCGGCCACCAGCGGATCGGTTTCGTCGGCGAACTCAGCGACCGTGAGTCGATCCTCGACCGGTTGACCGGCTACCGGACCGCGATGCGGGAGGCCGGCCTGCGGCCCACCTCGTTTGACCCGGCCGACCTCGCGCCCGACGAGATTCTCGACGTGGTCCGCGACAACCGGCTGACCGGGCTCGTGCTCGCCGAGGCGTACCGGGCCGAGGGGATCCGTGCCGCCGCCACCCGGCGGGGCCTCGCCGTTCCCGCCGACCTGTCGATCGCGATCCTGGGCCAGCCCGAGGTGGCCGCCGGCCGCCCCGTCGACAGCGGCCTGACCTGGTCAGGGTTCCGGATTCCGCGAGAGGAGATGGGTGAGCAGGCGCTCCGGCTGCTGGTCGAACTCATCGAGGGCCGGGCCGATGCCGGCCGCCACCGGCTGCTGCCCTGCTCACTGGAGTTCGGGCAGACCGTAACCGTCCCGCCCCACACCGCGCACTGACCCCCACCCGTCCACCGAAAGGAGTACGTCCCTCGTGGACAGAACACCCGATCTCACCGGGCTGTCCCGGCGGCGCCTCGTCGCCGCCGGAGTCGGCCTCGCCGTCGTACCACTACTGCCGGGCGTCGCCTCGGCGAACCCCACCGAACCGGGCCTCACCGAAGCGGGGCAGCCCGAACCGGGCCAGGCCGCCGCCGGCGGGGCAGCGGCCCGCTGGGACCCGACCGCGTTCGGGTCGACGATCACCGCGCAGCCACAGGATCCCACCGCCGTCCTGCTCGGGTCACCCGGCTTCGAGACCTACGCCGACGGAGTCGGCGACGACACCGCGGCCCTACAGGTCGCCATCGACGAGGCGTCGCGTCGGGGCATCGCCAACAAACTCGGTGACATTCTCGGCGGGGCGCGGGACTTCCCGCACGGCGACGGCGGCGGGGTCGTCCTCGTCCCGCCGGGGACGTACCGGCTCTCCGCCCCGGTCAACGTCCACGACTCCGTCCGGGTCGTCGGCTTCGGCCCCCACCGCCCGCTGTTCCTGCTCGGTGCGAACTCGCCGGGGTACGCCACCGGTACCGCCCGGGACGTCTTCGCCTTCCGTCGCCGCCCGGTCGGCGGCCCGATCACGTACGCGAACAACGACACCTTCGGCTCGGCGCTGGTCAACCTGAACATCCGGATCGACCCCGGCAATCCCGACGCGGTCGCGGTACGGTTCGGCGGGGCGCAGCTCTGCATTCTCCAGGACCTGGACATCGACGTCGGCGAGGGCCGTACCGGCATCGACCACAACGCGAACCTCATCCAGCGGGTACGGGTCACCGGCGGCGAGATCGGCCTCTACGCGTACGCGGCCTCGGCCGGCTGGCAGACCACCCTGCTGGACTGCCGCTTCTCCGGCCAGCGTCAGGCCGCCGTGGAGATGTTCAACGACGCCAAGCTCGTGGTGGTCCGGACCGCCGTCGCCGACGTACCACGCGGGTTCTCCAGCGCGGAGGGGCAGTGGCAGCACCTCTACCTCCAGGACTCCCACTTCCAGGACGTCCGGGACGCGGCGGTGGTGCTCAACGACAGCGGCAGCATTCCCGGGGCGGAGAACGACCTGATCCGGTACAGCAACCAGTTGACGCTGCTCGACTGTACCGCCGCCAACACCCGCGACCTGCTCGTGCTCGCCCAGAGCGGTGCCCGTACCCGGACCCCGTGGGCGTCGACCCGGATCCGGGAGCTGACCTACGGGCTGCGGGTGGAGCGGGCGTTGAGCCGTCGGGAGTCGCGCCGCGACGGCGTCGACGCGGACCTCGCGCCCGGTGCGCCCGTGTCCCGGATACGGGACGCCCTGCGGACCGACGTGCCGGCGTTGCCGCCGGTCAGCAATTGGGTCAGCGTGGCCGAGGTCGCCGCCCGGATGGGCCGGACCATCGGTGCCGGCACCGACGACCTCGAGGTCTTCCAGGCGGCGGTGGACCGCTACGACACCGTCTTCGTGCCGATCGGCCGCTACCTGTTCAGTGACACGCTCCGGTTGCGCAAGACGTCGAACCTGGTCGGCCTGCATCCCCGGCAGACCTGGCTGCTCGCCGCCGACGGGCATTCGCACTTCAGCGACCCGGCCGCGCCGCGCGCCCTGGTCGCCACGCCGCACGGTGGTCGCAACATCGTCACCGGCATCGGCCTGGACACCGCCCGACAGACCCCGGGCTCGGTGAACCTGCTGTGGCAGTCGGGGACCGGGTCCTACCTGGCCGACGTCACGACACAGTTCGTCAAGTGGCACCCCGAGGATGTCGCCTCCGGTGACCCGGGCTACACCTACCGGGGTCGGCACAAGTACGGCATCTGGGTCCGGGGTGGCGGTGGGACGATCGCGAACGTCTGGAGCGTCAACGGCTGGGCCGACAACGGTCTGCTCGTCGAGGAGACCGCGGTCCCGACCCGGGTGTACGAGATCTCTGTCGAGCACCACGAGACCCGCGAGGTGGTGCTCCGGGACGTGTCCCGGTGGCAGTTCCTCGGCCTGCAGACCGAGGACCACCTCTACGGCTGGCGGTCGCAGGCGGTCGAGATCGAGGACTCCTCCGACCTGCTCTTCGGCAACTCGGTGCTGTTCCGGGTGGCGACCGTCCTCGGCCCGTACCCGTACGGCGTCAGCGTGCGGAACAGCAGGCGGATCGAGTTGCGCGGCAACCGGGGCTACCGGGACAAGACACCCGAGTTCACCCAGTGGGGTGTGGCGGTCACCGATCACCGTACCGGGCGGTCGGTGCCCGAACTCGAGTTCACGCTGATCGGGATCGGGTGACAGCCATGGTGACGATCGATCGACGTACCCTGCTCGCCCTGGCCGGTAGCGCCGTTGTCGGGGCGTACGTGGGTGCGGCCGCTGGTCGGCCGGCCGCCGCGGCCACCCCGGGGCTCGCCGCGGACCTGGTACCGGCCACCGGGGCACACTTCGGCGCGTACGTGTACGCCGGCAACGACTCCGGGGTCTCCCAGCCGGAGGCGCTGGAGTCGCAGATCGGCCACGGGCTGCGGATCAACCACAGCTTCCAGCACGCCGGCACCGCGCTGCCACTGACCCGGATCCAGCAGGACATCGCCGCCGGGCGGATCCCGATGCTCTCCTGGGGTGCCGGCGAGGAGCCCCGGCTCCGGGAGATCCTCGCCGGGCTGCACGACACCGAGATCGAGGGCCAGGCCCGCCGGCTGGCGGAACTCGGCGCCCCGATGTTCCTCCGCTACACCTGGGAATTCGACCTGCGCTACACCGACACCAAGCTGTTCACGGACACCTGGCGGTACGTGCACTGGAAGTTCGCCCAGGCGCCGAACGTGGCCTTCGTCTGGTGTCCGACCTGGCGGGCGTACCGGGAGACGTTCAAGGCGGAGGACTTCTACCCCGGTGACGAGCACGTCGACTGGATCGCCGCCGACGGTTACGCCCGGCCGAGGCCGGACCGGCCGGAGTACAACTACCGGCCCTTCGACCTCATGTTCGACGTCGCGCACGCGTACGCCGTTGCCCAGGGCAAGCCGTTCATGGTCGGCGAGACCGGCGTGCACCGCGCCGACGTGGACCCGGTCCAGGCCGAGTGGCTGGAGAGCACCCGGAGTGTGATCAGGAGTTCGTACCCGAACCTGAAGGCGTTCCTCTACTTCCACCGGGATGGCGACGACCCCGACAACCACTGGCGGGTCACCGTTCCGGACGGCGGCCCGGCGCAGCGGGCCTTCGCCGCCTTCGCCGCCGATCCCTACTTCAACCCGCCGTTCGACCCGCCCCTCGATCCGGTTGGACGGTGATCCGGGGCCGGGGGTGGTACCTCCCGGCGCGTACGCGCCCGTGCGGCTGGCGGAAGCTGCCGACGATGCGGTCTCGGTCCAGCGGCGCCAGAGCATGCGCGTCGAGTGGGCGCCGAGGCCGCGGAGAGCCGGCTTCGTAGTGGACACCGTTGTCCGCCATCTCGATCGGCGGCGGTTGGTCGAGCGTCCACATGCGGACGTGGAGACCAGCGGCGCTGGCGCTCGGTGGCAACCGCGGGCTGGTCTCGCACAGCGCGATGCCGCACTCGGCGGCCGTGACCGGGGCGGGGGTCCTCGCCCGCGGCCCGGTCCAGCAGCTCCCGGCAGTGTGACCGGTACACCGGCTCCGTGGCCATCCCGGTCGTGGGCCGGAGTGAGTAGCCGGAAGCTGTGCCAGATCTGGTCGGGTCACGCCAGGTCACCCCCGGCCGTGGGTACGCGCCGGGTCACCTCGCCGACCGGCTCGCGCCGGGCCACCGGACCACCGTCGGTAACCGGTCGCGCCCATGCCGCCACTCCACCGACCGGCACCACCACCGCCTGTCGTCCTGCCGTTTCCGCACCGGGCGACGCCGTGCCGGTGGGGCTGAGCGCCTTCGTACCCTGTCCTGCTCTCCCACCCCGGACTGCGGGGTGGGAAACGCCATCTGGTCACCCTTGGTGATTTCGATCCGGCCGTTTGTCGTCACTCTCCGTCATTGCCGACGAACGGCGGGACCGGTCGTCTCTGGGCCCCACGGCCCCCGGCGAAGCCTTGCTAGCCGCCGGCTAATTCGCATTAGGTAACGCAAAAGTGACGAGGCAACCACCGATTCGGCTCTTGACAGCGCACTGCGACAGGAAGCAAGATCCCAAGACATCGCTCATTAATGCGTATTAGCAATTGAGAGAAGGGTGACGGACCGTGACCCCCGTACCGAAGCGGGTTACCCAGCGCGACATCGCTCGCCTGGCCGGCGTGAGTCAGGCGACCGTCTCCCTCGTGCTCAACAACCGCGCGGACGCGGAGGTCCGGATCGCCCCGGAGACCCGGGATCGGGTGCTGCGCGCGATCCAGGAAACCGGTTACGTCCCGGACCCGGTCGCCCGCCGCCTGGTCTCCCGGTTCAACCGGATCATCGGCGTCTTCACCTACGAGCCGGCCTTCCCCAGCGGCAGCCGGGACTTCTTCCACCCATTCCTCGTGGGCATCGAGGAGTATGCCGAGCGTGTCGGCTGCGACCTGCTGCTCTTCACCAGCGCGCCGGTCACCGATGGGCGGCGGCGGGTCTTCCACCAGGACAACCGGTTGCGCCTGGCCGACGGATGCATCCTGCTCGGTCGCGAGATCGACGCTGACGAGCTGTCCCGGCTCAACCGCGACGGGTACCCGTACGTCGCGGTCGGCCGGCGGGACGACGCCGACGGCCCGGTCCGATACGTCGGCGCCGACTACGCCGCCGCCGTACGGCAGCTCGGCGAGTGGGCCCAGCGGGCCGGGCACCGCCGGTTGGCGTACCTCGGCACCGGGCTGACCGCCGAGTCGTCGGCCGACCGGCGGCGGGGCTTCGCGGAGCAGGCCGGCAGCGCGGAACGGGCGTTCGAGGTGATCGGCACCGGCCGGAGCACCGACGCGATGCTGGACGACCTGCTCGCCGAGGATGCCACGGTCGTCTTCGTCGAGGACTTCGGCACCGCGGTCGACCTCCGGGCCGCCGCCCTGCGGCGTGGGCTCGCCGTCCCCGGCGACCTCTCGATCCTCACCCTCGGCGACCCGACCACCCCGGTGCCCACCGACGTCACCTTCACCGGATTCCACATCCCCCGGGAGGAGATGGGGCGGCGGGCCGTCGAGGTGCTGACGGCCGTGGTGGACGGCACCGCGCCCGACGTACCCCAGCGGCTGCTGGCGTGCGAGCTGGTCGACGGCACCACCCTCGGCCAGCCGGTGCGGGGTGGCGGGGGCGCGCCGGTGACGGTGCGGCCCACCGAACCTGGCGCGGTGCGGCGTACCGAGCCGGTCGCGACTCGACCGGGCAGGTCCGGTGCGGCGCGGCGAACTGATCTGCAATCGGAAGGAAGCAAGTGACACAGATGCGTGCGGACGTCCTCGTCGTTGGCGGCGGCCTCGGCGGGGTCGCGGCGGCGCTGGCGGCGGCCCGGGCCGGTCGGACGGTCGTGCTGACCGAGGAGTACGACTGGCTCGGCGGGCAGCTCACCAGTCAGGCCGTTCCGCCGGACGAGCACTCGTGGGTGGAACGGTTCGGGGTGACCGCCAGCTACCGGGCGCTGCGCGACGGGATCCGGGACTACTACCGGCGGTACTACCCGTTGACCGAGCGGTCCCGGGCGTGGACCGACCTGAACCCGGGCGCCGGCTGGGTCAGCCGACTCTGCCACGAGCCCCGGGTCGCGGTCGCGGTGCTCGAGCAGATGCTGGCGCCGTACCGGGGGGCGGGGCGGTTGACGGTGCTCCAGCCGTACCGGCCGGTGGCGGCCGAGACCGACGGCGACCGGGTCGTCGGGGTGGTGCTGGCACACCGCGACGGCGGCGACCGGATCGAGGTGACCGCGCCGTACGTGCTGGACGCCACCGAGACCGGCGAACTGCTGCCGCTGACCGGCACCGAGTACGTCACCGGGTTCGAGTCGAGCGCCGAGACCGGTGAGCCCAGCGCGCCGGACACCGCACAGCCGACGAACATGCAGGCGGTCTCGGTCTGCTTCGCCATCGACCACGTCGCCGGCGACCACACCATCGACCGGCCCGCCGAGTACGACTTCTGGCGGAACTACCGCCCGGACTTCTGGGGCGACCGGATGCTCTCCTGGCGCTCGCCGCACCCGCGGACGCTGGAGATCGTCGAGCGGAGCTTCACTCCGAACCCGGACGACGATCCGCTGAGCGTGGACGCCGACCAGCGGGTCAACCCGGGCGACGGCAACCTCTGGACGTTCCGCCGGATCGCGGCCCGGCGCAACTTCGTCGACGGCGTGTACGGCAGCGACATCACGCTGGTCAACTGGCCGATGATCGACTACTTCGAGAGCCCGGTCATCGACGTACCGGACGCCGAGGCGCACCTGGTCCGGGCCCGCGGCCTGTCGAAGTCCGTCCTGTACTGGTTGCAGACCGAGGCGCCCCGGCCCGACGGCGGCACCGGCTTCCCGGGGCTGCGGCTGCGCGGCGACGTCACCGGCAGCCCGGACGGGCTCGCCCAGGCGCCGTACATCCGGGAGTCGCGGCGGGTCCGGGCCGAGTACACCGTGGTCGAGCAGGACCTCTCGCTCGCGGTCCGCGGAGACAAGGGTGCCGTGTGCTACCCCGACTCGGTCGGGGTCGGGATGTACCGGATCGACCTGCACCCGTCCACCGGCGGCGACAACTACATCGACGTCGGCTCCTGCCCGTTCGAGATCCCGCTCGGCGCGCTCGTGCCGCGCCGGATGGAGAACCTGCTACCGGCCGGCAAGAACATCGGCACCACGCACATCACGAACGGCAGCTACCGGCTGCACCCGGTGGAGTGGAACGTCGGCGAGGTCGCCGGCCTGCTCGCCGACTTCTGCCTGGCCCGCGGCGAGTCGCCGCGGGCGGTACGCGACACACCCGGCCTGCTGGCCGACTTCCAGGACCGAATCACGAAGGCCGGCGTCGAGATCCGCTGGCCCGAGGTCGTGGGTTACTGATGGTGAGGAGAGAGAAGTGAGAATAGGGAGAGGGCTGCGGGTCACCGCCGCGGCGCTCGCAGGGATGGCCGTCCTTGCCGCCTGCGGCGGCGGGGACGACGCCGGCGACAGCGGTCCGGCCAGCCTGCGGATGACGGTCTGGACGGCGAACGAGCAGCACCTGGCGCTGTTCAACCAGATCGCCGACGAATACAAGAAGAGTCACCCGAACGTCACCGGGATCACCTTCGACCCGCTGCCGTTCGACACCTACACCACCAGCCTGACCACCCAGATCGCCGGGGGCAACGCCCCCGACCTGGCCTGGGTGTTCGAGAACTCGGCCCCGGACTTCGTCTCCTCCGGCGCGCTGCTGCCGCTGGACGAGAAGCTGCGGTCCACCGAGGGCTACCGGTACGACGACCTGGCGCCCGGGCCGCTGAAGCTCTGGCAGGACGATGGCAAGCTGTACGGCTACCCGTTCTCCACCTCGCCGTTCGGCGTCTTCGTCAACACGGACCTGCTGAAGGCGGCCGGTCAGAGGACTCCGGCCGAGCTGATCGCGGCCGGGCAGTGGAACTGGCAGACGGCGCTCGGCGCCGCCGCCGCGGTGCAGGGGGAGACCGGCAAGGCCGGCCTGGTGATCCGGGACTTCGACTACAAGGGTTGGGACAACCTGTCGACGCTCTGGACCGGCTGGGGTGCGGCGGCGTGGAGCGAGGACGGCAAGAGCTGCGGCTTCGCCTCCCCGGAGATGGTCGACGCGATGACCACCCTGCACAAGGCGATCTTCGTCGACAAGGCGCTGCCCGGCCCCGGCACCACGGCTGACTTCTTCGCCGGCGACGCGGCCATGACCGTCACCCAGATCTCCCGGGCCTCGCTGCTCAAGGATGGCGGCTTCGGCTGGGACCTGGTGCCGCTGCCCGCCGGGCCGAAGGGCACGTACGCGGTGATCGGGCAGGGCGGTATCGGGGTGCTCAAGCAGGGCAAGCACACGGACGCCGCGCTGGACTTCCTGGCGTACCTGACCAACCCCGACAACTCGACGAAGCTCGCGCAGTTCTTCCCGCCGCCGCGCCAGTCGCAGTTGACGGCGGAGACGCTGGCCAAGACCAACCCGAAGCTCAAGCCGGAGCAGTTGCAGAAGGTGGTCGTCGACGGCATCACCAACGGGGTGGTCAAGCCCAACCACACCGGGCAGGCCGAGCTGAGCCAGCAGGTGCGGGCCGCGCTCGACCCGCTCTGGACGCCGAACGCGGACGTCAAAGCGGTGCTCGACGGCGTCTGCGCCAAGATCCAGCCGCTGCTGGCGAAGTAGGGAAGCCGGACGATGTCCCAGACGGACGAAGCGGCGGGCCGGTTGGCACCCCGGCCCGCCGCCGGCGACCGGCCCGGCGGGCGTGCCTCCGGCCGGGCCGGCAGCTCCAGATCCGGCGGCACGGCTGGCCGGCCCCGGCCGTACTGGACCAGCCGGCGTCGCGACCAGTTGGCCGGCTACCTCTTCGTCACCCCGCAACTGCTCGGCAGCGCGGTCTTCGTGATCCTGCCGCTGGTCCTGGTGGTGTGGTACAGCCTGCACGAGTGGAACGTGCTGGCCGGCACCTTCGAGTACGTCGGCGCGGAGAACTACCAGGCGCTGGCGGACGACAGCACGTTGCCGTCCGTGCTGCGGGCGACCGGGCTGTTCTCGGTCGGGCTGGTGGTGCTCAACCTCAGCCTGGCCCTGCTGCTCGCCGTACTCCTGAACCAGCGGCTGCGCGGGACGGTCGTCTTCCGCACCCTGTTCTTCTCCCCGGTGGTGGTGTCGCTGGTTGCCTGGACCATCGTCTGGGGCTTCCTGCTCCAGGACAACGGGGGGATCAACGGGCTGCTCGACATGGTCGGGATCTCGGGGCCGAACTGGCTGCGTGGCGAGGGGACCGCGATGGCGTCGGTCATCGTCGTCCAGGTCTTCAAGAACGTCGGCCTCAACATGGTGCTCTTCCTGGCCGCGCTCCAGGGGGTGCCGGCCGAGCTGTACGAGGCCGCCGAGGTCGACGGCGCGAGCCGGCCCCGCCAGTTCTGGCGGATCACCGTACCGCTGATCAGCCCGACGATCCTGCTCACGTCGATCATCACCGTGGTCGGCTCGTTGCAGGTCTTCGCGCAGATCGCCGTGCTGACCCAGGGTGGGCCGGGCACCTCCACCACGGTGCTCGTCTACTACCTCTACCAGCAGGCATTCCAGTTCCATCACTTCGGGTACGGCGCCACCCTGTCGATCCTGCTCTTCGTCATCGTGCTCGCGCTGACCGTGCTCCAGTGGCAGATGCGCAAGAGGTGGGTGTTCCATGAGTCGTAATTTGTCCCGGCGGGCCCGGCTGTGGTTGTACGGCGTACTGCTGGTGCTCTGTGTGCCGTTCGTCTTCCCGACCTGGTGGATGGTCACCTCGTCGCTGAAGCCGGTGGCCGACATCTTCGCCTTCCCGCCGAAGCTGATCCCGACCAGCGTGAGCTTCGACGCCTACCAGCGGGTCTTCGAGCTCCAACCGTTCGGGCAGCAGTACCTGAACAGCATGTACATCGCCCTGGTGGTCACCCTCGGCACGCTGGCGGTGTCGGCACTGTCCGGGTACGCCTTCGCCCGGATCAGGTTCCGCGGCCAGAACCTGCTCTTTCTGGTGGTCCTCGCCGGCCTGCTCATCCCGAGCGAGGTGACGATCGTCCCGCTGTTCCAGATGTTCTTCAAGCTGGGGCTGGTCGACACGCACTGGCCGCTGATCCTGGTGCCGATCCTCGGCGCGCCCAGCGTGCTGGCGACCTTCATCATGCGGCAGTTCTTCCTCGCGTTGCCGGGTGAGCTGGAGGAGGCGGCCCGGGTCGACGGGCTGGGCCGGTTCGCCACCTTCTACCGGATCGCGCTGCCGCTGGCCCGGCCGGCGCTGGGGGCGGTGGCGATCTTCACCTTCCTGCACAGCTGGAATCTCTATCTCGAACCGATCGTCTACCTCTCCTCGCCGGAGAAGTTCACCCTGCCGCAGGCGCTGACCCAGTTCGTCGACGTGTACGGCGGTCCGATGTGGAACGTCCAGCTCGCGGCGGCGTCGATGACCGCGATTCCGGTGCTGGTGGTCTTCGTGATCGCGCAGAAGCAGTTCGTGGAGGGGCTGGCGCACACCGGCCTGAAGGGTTAGCCGGCTTCCCTTCCCGAATCCGCCCAGTACTCCAGTCGTAGCTGGTTGGTTCGGTGTCTTCGCTGGTAGTGGGCTTGTTTGCCGCGGTACTGGTGTCGGCGTCGCCATCGTGACCATCGATGGGTGTGTTCGAAGGATCGGGTGGTGGTGATCAGGTGTGCCAGGAGACGGCGGACCTCGCCGAGGGTGAGGGGGATGAGCTGTTCATGATGGGGTTGGGTGTCCCCTTTGAGCGTGGGCGGTGGTGACGGCGAGGTAGGCGTGGGCCACCAGTACGAGGGTTATGTGGCGGTACCAGGCGTCGTAACGCGGCACCTGGTACTGGTCCAGGCCAACTGAGTGCGCGATATCGGAGGGCGCATAGGCACCGCCAGCGCCCGGTCAGGTGGGCGATCGAGCCGCTGCCTGCCCCGAAGTAGGGTCACCCGGTGACCGCGTACGACATCGCCGCCAGGCTGCCTTCCATCGACCGGCTGCGGCAGCGCTGCAAGGCATTGGCCGTGCTTGAACGCATCATCGACGGCGGCGCCGCCTACTACGCCTACATCTCGACCTGGGGTACGGACGAGGCGGCGCTGATGAGCAACGGCAGCGGCGACGAGTGGGCCATCGTGTTCACCGCCGACGGCGCGTTCATCCGGGTCTTTGATCATGAGTCGGCAATGTCGCCCTACGGCGATCCGGACCACGAGTTGTGGCCGGGGCTGCTTGACGGCATCCCCGCAGTGTTGCGCCCGCAGCTGGAGGAACCCGCGTTCTGCGACGAGTCCGGGCAGTTCCTCGCCACCGCGGTGCTGTGGCGGTTGGTTGGTGACGACCGCTGGCACGCCGGCGAGGGCATCACCTTCCCACCACTGCGCGGGCGGTACGACGGCATCGGGCCGGATGGGTCCGGCATGCTTGAGATCCTGCTCGACGACATCGTCGACAGGTTCGTAGAGTTCGCCGGCGACTACTACGAGATCGAGGTGGACCGGGCGGCAGTCGAGCACGTCGTCGCCCACCGGCCGCTCACCGACCCCGTTATACAGGCCCTCAATCCTCAACTCACCGTCGCCGACCTGAGGGAAGACATCGCCGCCATCGGTTACCCGATCGCCGTGATGTAGCGGCGGTTTGTCACGTCGGGACCAGAGGGCACCCGCCTCGCGGCAGAACAGTGCGTCCGTGCGGCGGCGGATCGCGGATACCGCTGGCAGGGGCAGGTAACCGGCCGTTGCGTCAGCGGATACCTGCCAGTACTATGCATCGTACTTCTAGGGTTAGGGGCTGGGTGAGGTCTCGTGAAGGTCGCTAAGGATTTGGTGGCCGCCTCGGCGACACCGATGGTGCTCGGCATCCTGACCGAGGGCGAGAGCTACGGCTACGCCATCCTCAGGCGGATCAACGAGCTGTCCGGGGGCGAGCTGGATTGGACCGAGGGACTGCTGTACCCGTTGTTGCACCGGCTTGAGCGCCTCGGTTATGTGGAGTCGAGCTGGCAGACGGTTACCGGCGAGCGAAAGCGCAAGTACTACCGCATCACCGACAAGGGTCTGGCTGAGCTGGCCGAGCAGCGCCGGCAGTGGGACACCGTCGTAGACGCGCTCAAGGAGATCTGGCGTGACCGTGTGCCGCTGACGGTGAACCCGTTGGAGAGCGGCGCATGACGGGGCAGGACGGGCATGAGGAGTTGGAAGCGCAGTTCGAGCAGTGGCGCCGGTACGTGCTTCGCCGCAGGGAATTGCAACCGTTCGACGCCGACGAGCTCGAAGACCACCTCCGCGGCTCCGTTGACGAGCTCGTCACAGCAGGCCTGAGCCCGGATGAGGCGTTCCTGGTCGCGGTCAAACGGATGGGCAGCCTCGACGAACTCTCCCGCGAGTTCGCCCGGGAGCATTCGGAACGGCTGTGGAAACAGCTGGTGCTGACCGCCGATCCCGGCAGCCCGGTCGCCGGCACGCGCTCCGGGCGGGACCTGTGGGTCATGGTCAGCTGCGCGGCGGGCGCGGCGGCGTCCGTCAAGGTGCCGGCACTGTTCGGGCTGAGCTTTGAGGACGACAGCTCGTTCTACGCGCGGAACTTCACCCTGTTCGCGCTGCCCTGGCTGGCGGCGTTCCTGGCCTGGCGCCGGAAAGCCCGACGGTCAGTGATCGCGACACTGATGGCGCTGTTCGCTCTCGGCGCCGTGGCGGCCAATGTCTACCCCCTGGCGGACAAGTCGCAGTCCGTGGTCGTCACCAGCATCCACCTTCCCATCGCCCTGTGGCTCGTGGTCGGTCTGGCCTATGTCGCCGACGACTGGCGTTCCTCCCGTCGACGCATGGACTTCATCCGCTTCACCGGCGAGTGGTTCATCTACCTGGTACTCATGGCCCTCGGCGGCGGTGTACTCGCCGCCTTCCTGTTCAACACCTTCAAGGCCATCGGAATCGTCCCGGAGGAGTTCATCTCGCATTGGCTCCTTCCCTGTGGCGCCACGGCCGCAGTCGTCGTGGCCGGGTGGCTCGTAGAGGCCAAGCAGAGTGTCGTCGAGAACATCGCGCCCGTCCTCACGCGGTTGTTCACCCCGCTCTTCACGGCCGCCCTCCTCGCCTTCCTCGTCGCCGTCGTCTGGACCAGCCACGGCATCGACGTCGAGCGCGAAGCGCTGATCCTGTTCGACCTTCTGCTGGTCGTGGTGCTGGGGCTGCTGCTCTACTCGCTCTCGGCCCGCGATCCGCTGGCCCCGCCCGGCCCGTTCGACAAACTCCAGCTCGCGCTCGTGGTCAGTGCGTTGGCCATCGACGTGCTGGTGCTGATGGAGATCACCGGGCGCATCACCGACGAATACGGCAGTACGCCCAATAGGGCGGCCGCGCTCGGCGAGAACGTCATCCTGCTGGTCAACCTCGCGTGGTCGGCGTGGCTCCTGCTGACCTTCATCCGTCGGCGCACGCCGTTCGCGGCGCTCGAACGTTGGCAGACCGGCTACCTGCCGGTGTACGCCGCGTGGGCCTGGATCGTGGTCCTCGTCTTTCCTCCCTTGTTCAGCTACGTCTAACCGAGAAGGTCCACCCCCGAATGACACCAATGTCGCCCGCCTGGCGGTGTGACAGGCCTGTCGTAACGCTCGCGTGCCAAGCACGCACATTCGGCCAGTAGTGCTTCGGGAGCGCGGTACCGTCATCGGCGACTCCGGCGTCCACGGCCGCCCCGGCGCAAGCCCCCTGGAGCTCGATGGCTGGGTCAGGGAATGAATTGCACTTCCGGGAATGCCGGGTTCGGGCCACGCAGCAGGTGTCCCCGGTGGCGTAGATGCAGGTCGAAGAACGCGAGCGGGTATGCCTGCTGGATCCGTACCGCCCGGAACGGGTCGAGGGCGCCGATCCAGCTGGCGAGTTCCTCGTCACTCATCCCGATGATCGTCGCCAGTTGCGGGATCAGCCACTGGTGATCGATGTACGACGAGTGGGCGGCGCCGTCGGCGTGCACGTTGAGCCGCCATCCGTGCAGGTAGTAGGACCAGATCTCATTGACGCTCGGCTCGGCGGCCCGGGTGTACTCCGCGGTCATCAGCATGAACGGCCGGCCGATCTCGGTGACCGGTGGGTTCGACTGCATCGGGCCGTCGAGGCTCAGCCCGGCCCGGACGCGCTGGTCCTGGTTCATGACGAGGGCGGTCGCGGTCGCGCCCTTCGACCAGCCGGCCATGCCGATGCGGCGCAGGTCGAGCACGGCGCCCAGGCCGGCCGGCAACGGACGGCGCTCGGCGTCGGGATTGCGGCCGGCGGCCAGGTCCTCGACACGGTCGAGGACGAACCGGAGGTCGTAGGAGGAGTCCCACGGTGTGAACGACTGGCGAAGGGGGACGGTGAGCCGGCCGTCGGGAAACTCGCTGAATCCGTCGTACGTGTGATCCACCGTGACCACGACGTAGCCGTGGCTGACGAGTTCCTGGACCACAATGGTGGCCTCGGCACGGTGACTGTCGTTGCCGGGGGAGTACACGATCACGGGACGCCGTCCGGGTGTCCGCAGTACCGGCGCTCCCACACGGCCGGCCGTGAAGGGTGCCGCCGCGGCGTCGGCGTCGAACCCGGCGGACGCGAGCAGCGCGCGCATCGGCGCGGCGGGCAGCCACGGCGCTACCGGGTGACGCCGGGCGTCATGGGTGGCGGGGTACCAGACGCTGGCCATGAGTTCGCGGTAGTGCCCCGGGCCGGCGACGGGATCCGGGCGGGATTTGTCGACGAGGTGCAGCGACACGGTGCCCACCCGGTGCGGCCCGGTGGGCGGGGGCAGGGTAGGCCGTGCCGGGCCAGGCGCGGCCGGCGCCGCCCACCCGCGGCCGGCGCCGCCGAGCGGCACGGCGACACCGGCCGCGAGCGCGGCTGTGAGCAGGTGTCGGCGGGTCGGGGCGATGGTCATCGATCCTCCGGGGTGTCGGTGGTCTCGACGCGCGTGATGAGCAGCTTGAGTCGCGCGATCTCTTCGGCGAGCGCGGTATTGCCGGCGGCGGTGAGGGTGATCCAGGTACGGCCGCGCCGGCCCTCGTACCCCTTCTCCACGGCGATCATGCCGGCGTTCTCGAGTACGCCGAGGTGTTTGGAGAGGTTGCCGGCGGTCAGCTCCAGTTGGGTGCGAAGGTAGCCGAACTCCACCCGTCGGGCCTCGTGCGCGATGGTGAGGATGCCCAATCTGACCCGTTGGTGCACCACGTCGTCCAGGCCGTTGACCGGATGGGCGGACGGGGCGTGCGGGTGGGGGATGTCGGCCTCGGTGGTCACCGCTGCCGCCCGCGGGCCACCGCGAAACCGACCGCGCCCAGTAGCAGCGCGGCGCCGCCGATGACCTGCGGCAGCAGCAAGTCCGTCGCGTGTCCCCAGAAGCGGGGAATCCTGAAGGTGTCGATCGGCACCAGCACCAGCGCCAGATATCCGAGGGTGAACAGCAGCAGCGCGGGGTGCCGCTCCAGCCAGGCCAGCACCAGCAGCGCCACCCCGATCGTGCCTACCGGTGCGATCAGGCGGTCCAGCAGCATCACCCAGGACGGCAACGGTTCGGTCGGCAGCGGGTGGCTCTGCCAGTAGAGGAACACCAGCAGCCACGCGACGGCGGACAGGACGGCCAGCGCGACCCCGGTGAGCACGTACGGCAGCACCCGAGCGCCCAGCCCCCGCGCCCGGGTGACCCGCACGGCGTACAGGGCGATCGCCGTGTATGCCAGCAGCAGCGCCGGCAGCCAGTAGAACGCCCTGTCCAGACCCCGGATGTAGCACGCCCCGGTGCCGCCCTCGGCGAATGCGCGCCCGCAGTCGGCGTCGAGGAAGTACCGGCCGACCGGGATCGCCGCCAACGTCACTGCAGCCAACACCAGCAGCGCGATCCAGGTCACCCGCTGGTCAAGACGCACCCGGTGGGCGAGGGCGCGCACGTCGGAGAGCAGCCGGCGGGGATCGCCGCCGGCGGGCACCGAATCAGTGGTCATGCCAATAGGTTTCCACGGCAAACCTATTTTCGCTAGTACGAGTTTCGGTGATTGCCACACGATCAGCCCGGAGCGGTACCAGCCCGCGCGGGTCTCGGCTCCGCGCAACAAGGCGCCACCTAAGTCGTCGCACACCAACACCGGAACCAAGATCAGGTGTCCGCTCATCGGCAGAGTCGTGCGCGCGATCGTCTACCCCGGCCGACACGGACGGTGACTGCTGCGTGTCAGTGCACGCGCCCCAAGGGTGAACTGCGGAGCGAGCGCGGCGAACGCCGCCCTTGGACGACCCACTGGCACCGACCTCGTACACGAAGACGCACGCTCGTCATCGGGATGGTCGGACACCAACGACCCGCGCCGACGTCACCTTCAGTCACGAAGCGCGACGTGCCCGGGGACGCTCATCGGGCCAGCTGATATGGCCAGTGCGTCGGGAGCGCTCTGCGGCAGATCCGCATGGGTCAGAATGTGCCGATGACGATCTCCGCTGACGACTCCGGTCCGGTCCGGATTGTGACGGCCGTTCTTCGCGACGGCGATCGGGTGTTGCTGTGTCATCGAAGCGCCGGACGCCGTTGGTATCCCGACGTGTGGGACCTGCCGGGCGGTCATGTTGAGGAGGGGGAGGATCCGAAAGAGAGCCTTGTCCGCGAGCTTCGGGAGGAGTTGGGAATCACGGCGTCGAAGCCGTCCAGCCCGCCGATGCATGAGATCCGGACCGCGACGTTCGACATGCAGATCTGGTTGGTCGACAGGTGGACCGGAACACCCGTCAACGCCGCGCCGGACGAGCACGACGCTGTGGCGTGGTTCGAGACGTCCGACCTTGACAGCCTGCGTCTCGCCCACGAGTCGTATCTCTCGATGCTCACCGCCGTGCTCGTCACGTGACGTCGCTCCGGAAGCCAGGGGTGCGCGCTCATCGGCATGATCGGGAGCCGCGCCGAACGTACGTCGCCACGCTCTGTGACCCGTGCGCAGCCCGCCGCCGCGCGTGCTCTGCGGCGGAAGCGTGCACCTGACCTTGGCCGTCGTGCGGCTGCTCGTGGATGGGGATCTGGCACTCGGCGGTTGCCTTCTTCCGGATCAGACACCGAACTGGCAATGTCCCCGGCAGCATCGATGGCGTGACGCCGACGAGAGCGCGTGGGACGAGCAGTTCCTGGCCGCGCTGTCAGCCCATGGTTCAACGAGTCGGAGGGCCAGCTCAACTGATCGGGCTGCTGGATAGCGCGACATCTCGGCGAGAAACCAGCAGCGAACATCAGCCCGGCCGGCAATCTGACGCTGCGTCACACCTCGCAGCAGCCGCACCTGCGTTTGGACCGCGATCGACAGGCAGGTCACGAGAGCCGGAATTGTCGTTCCGCTAAAACAGTCAAGCAAGCGCCCGCAACCGGAAGAGCTCGTTCGCCGGCACACCCGCGACGGTCAGCCCATCGCCCGGCTGGCCCGGTTCGACGCCCACGACAAGCTCTGGAGCACCCCGCTGCCCTACCTGTTCCACGTCAACGGGGCACCAGCAGGCACGTCACCACCCCGGGCACGATCGTAAACATGCTGCACCGTCGGTGCGCGGCCATCGCCGAACACCACCCCGGCTGCCACGGTTTGAAGATAACGTCGCATGACTTTCGGCGAATTGTCTTTGCTTGGGTTTCGTGTTGCGATTACGCCCAGCAGCCAGCGAGAGCTGGGCGTTTGCGTTTTGCCAGAGGCCGGTGGTGTTTCTATGGTCTCCGGTCATGATCTTGAGTTTCTTCGCGTCCCAGGGTTGGGAGAGCTGGGACGTCGAGCGTCGGCCGCTGATTCCGGAGCGGATGCCGGTGCTGGTGGATAACGATCTGCGGTTCGAGGACGGTCCAGGCGCTCCGCGGCCGACGGTGGCGGTGAACCGGTGGCTGCGCGAGTTGCCCGCCAGCGGTGCGCCGTCACCGAATTCGTGGGAGGCGTACGCGCGGGCGGTCAAGGAGTGGATGGAGTTCTTGGCCGAACATGGTGTCGGGCTGCCATGGACCGGCTCCTGCGCGGCGAGATCCCGCCCGATGGCCGCTGCGACATCACAACCCTGGCCGTCGAGTCCGGCGTCGACCGCACCGCCTTCTACGGCACCCGGCCCTACGCCGATCTCCGCCGAGTTCGAACGGCGCCTACGGACCCTCCAGCAGGCTGGCGATCAGCCCGACCCGCGCGACGCGCAGATCACCCGCCTCAAGACCGAGATCACCGGGCTGAAGAACCGTGTGGTCGAGTCAACCAGCACGATCAACGAACTCACCGAGTTCCAGACCCAGGCCCCTCGCGCGACTCGCCGCTCAACACGACGAGATCATCCGTCTGCGGGCCGCCGCCACCTCCGCCAGCCGAGTCAGCCGACTTCCGCAACGGGCAGCGACCATCGGCTCATGGAACTGACCGAGCGACCAGGCCGACAGCGAAGCGGCGTCGGTGTTCGGACAAGGGAGGGGGTCGGCCAAGATACGACGGAAACCGGCAACCAGTGATCTTGAGTTGAACTTGCCACAGGTGAGGTGCTGGGGTGGATCGGCGTCGGCTCTGCCCGGCCAGGGACAGCGACGCGCAAACGCAGCCGGAGGCCCGATCTTGTGTCACCTTTCGCAGTGGACTTCTTCGCGTACCCGCTCAGATCGGTCAACGGCGCACCCGATAGCGCAGGTGAAGCACCCGGTTGCCCTGAATCACCACGTCAGGATCCTCCAACAGGTGCTGCGCGTCGACCGACCCGAAGTAGCGCTTGCCGGACCCGAACACGACGGGTACGACGTCCATGCGCACCTCGTCGACCAGGCCCGCGGCAAGCACCTGGCCACCGACGTCGCCAGCGGCGACCTCGACCATGCGGTCACCCGCAAGCTCCTGCGCCTTGGCCACGGCTGCCTCGACGCCGTCGACGAAGTGAAACGGCGCCTCGGGGTCCCAGCCCTCGGGCTTCGGCCGGTGCGTCACGACGACCACGTGGTCGATCCCGCTCGGAGGCTTCCCGTCCCAGCCGTCCGTCATGTCGAAGACGTGGCGCCCGGCGATTGTCGCCCCGATCTGGTCCCAGTACGGCCGGGTGTAGTCGTAGGACGTCTGCGACACCTTCACCTCGCCGCTCTCGTCCAACGGGACGTCACCGCTGGTCAACCAGTCGAACAGCGGTCCGGGCTGGTCGTTCTCGTCCGCGATGAAGCCGTCCACCGACACCGAGGCGTACATGACCACCTTGCCCACGGGGCGCTCCTCTGCTTTGGGGTGCCCTGAGATTAGCGTTTCGTGAGCTGTCGCTCTTGTAAGAAATCAATCGGCCGGCAGCGGCCAGCCGTCCAGCACGTGGCCGGGATGTTCGCGCAGGAACCGCCGCCGGACTTCGACGTACCGGGTCGGCGCGAGCCCGGTGAACGCCCGGAACTCGTGGCCGAAGTGGGCCTGGTCGAAGTAGCCTGCGCCACCGGCGAGGTCGCCCCAGTCGATCGGTCCGGCGGGATTGATCGCGAACACGGTGGCGGCGAAGCGGTAGGTGCGGGCCAGCCGCTTCGGCGTGACGCCGATGAGCTCCTTGAACCGCTGTGCCAGATGAGTGCTGCTGACACCGGCTGCCCCCCTCAGGTCGCCGATCGCCACGCCCCCGCTGGTCGCCGCGATGACACTGCTCATATGGCGGACCAGCCCCAGGCCGGCGGTCTCGCACAGCCGTCGCATTAGCTCCTCCTCGAGCAGCGTCAGCATCTCGTGCGGTCCGTCCGCCGTGGCCAGCCGGTCTCGCAGCTCAGCAATGGCGGGCCGGCCCCAAACCTGCTCTACCGTCACCGGCCGGTCACACAGCTCGGCCGCGGGCATCGGCAGGAACGGCGCCAGCCCCCACGGCTTGAAGTGCACGCCGACCGACCGGGTCCGGAGTGGGTAGCCGAACTCCCACGCGCGGGTGGGCATGGTGACCACGCAGCCGTCGGCGTACTCGGCCGTCTCGATGTCGGTGCCGGCGCGGATGCGGAACGGCGCCCCGAGGTTGACGATGAGCAGCGCCGACGGCGCGGGCGGCAGCATCAGCAGGGCGTACGGCGGCGCACCCTCCAGGTAGTAGAGGTCGTCGATCAGCCCGTCCAGCGGCGGTCGCGGCACTCTGGACACGTACTCCACGCCCACAGCATCGCCGATGCCCCGCCGGCATCGCGCGCCGGGATGGTCCAGCCGCGCTGCCGCCAGCATCGCGCCGGCAGCCCCTGGAGCCGGTATGCCCTTGGCGACGAACACACCCGGTGACCGGCGCGACTACCACCACAAGGAACACGCGACAGTTTCCGCGAGGTCACCAGGCCCGACCCCCAGGGAGGATCACGGGATGGAGCCACTGGCAGGCGGAGTTGACAACGTCGGGGCGGTCATCCGCGTCGATGACACGGTGCGCCGACCCGGCGGCCCGGCCACGCCCCAAGTCCGCCTGTTCCTGCAACACTTTCAGGCGGTCGGTTTCACCGCCGCGCCGCGATTTCACGGCCTGGACGAACACGGCCGCGAAATACTGGACTATCTCGACGGAGATGTCGCGATCCCACCGTTTCCTGACTGGGTGGCCGACGAGGACTTGCTGGTCAGCGTCGCGCTCCTGCAATCCGAGCTGCATCGCGCTGCTGTCGGTTCCCAACTGCCCGAAGGGATGCGCTGGCCTGCTCGTCAGCTGACGCAGCTTCCCCCTGGCGCGCGGGGCGATCTGGTTTGCCACACCGACCTGTGTCTGGAAAACGTCGTCGTTCATGATGGCCGTGCGGCGTTCATCGACTTCGATCTGGCGAGGCCAGCCAGCCCGCTGTTCGACATCGCCGTCGCAGCCCGCCACTGGATTCCGCTGCGCGACCCGGTCGACATCGCCGACGCCCGCGCCACGACCGACCTCATTGGCCGCTTCCGGCTGTTCGCCGATACGCATCACCTCGACGCATCACAACGCCTCGTCCCGGCCCGTCAGCGGCGCACGCTACTGCCCGGGAGCGCGCCCTGATCCAGCGCACTTCTGCGCCGAAGGGGCAAGGGTTGTGGAAATCCGGCAGGCGGCTGCCGAACCGTCAGATAATGCGGGGGTTGGCCTGTGTTTCATCCCCAGGGGCGGCCGGCGGGCCAGTCGGATGCGGTCGGAAGGAGCGGGCGTCGGATGAGCATGATGCACGCCGTGAGAGCTCACACCAGGGGCGGGCCGGAGCAACTTGTGTACGAGGAGGCGCCGCGGCCGGAGCCGGGGCCCGGTGAGGTGTTGGTGGCCGTGAAGGCCGCC
This sequence comes from Plantactinospora sp. DSM 117369, assembly GCF_053764795.1. NCBI lineage: Bacteria > Bacillati > Actinomycetota > Actinomycetes > Micromonosporales > Micromonosporaceae > Plantactinospora > Plantactinospora sp. DSM 117369. Next base: position 2,693,949 of record NZ_CM132446.1, read on the forward strand.
TCTATGACACCCCATGAGCTCAGCTGGCCGGCAACCTGGACGCACAGCTTGGACGGGACAGGACCCGCGCGCACGCCGATCATTCCATCGCACGAGTTCTCTGGAGTCGTCGCGGCGTCCGGGGCGGGGGTGGAAAGCCCTGCTGAGGGGGAGGCGGTCTATGGCTTGATCCCTTTCACCCGCGATGGCGCGGCGGCCGAGTACGTCGTCCTACCCGCAGCCGTCCTGGCGGCCAAACCCGCCGTCGTTGACCACGACCACGCCGCAGCGCTCCCGTTGGCTGCGTTGAGTGCCTGGCAGGCCCTGGTGGATCATGCCGACCTGCAGGCCGGGCAGCACGTGCTGGTGCAGGGCGGTGCCGGCGGCGTGGGGATCTTCGTGGTGCAGCTCGCGGCCGGTCTCGGCGCTCGTGTGAGCGCCACGGCGGCGGCGGCCGACCTGGGGTTCGTCAAGGGGTTGGGTGCCGAGCAGGTCATCGACTACGCGCACGACCGCTTCGAGGACCACGTTCGCGACGTGGATGTGGTCGTTGATCTTGTCGGAGGAGCCACGCAGTCGCGGTCCTGGTCGGTCCTGAGACCGGGTGGTGTCCTGGTTTCCCTCGTCACCCCACCCGACCAACAGGAAGCAGCCCGGTATGGCGTTCGTGGGGTGTACTTCGTCGTCGAGCCCAACCAGAACGCGTTGCGTTCCATCGCCGAGTTCGTCGATAACGGTCGGTTGAGGCCAGTGCTGGACCGCGTGCTGCCCCTCACTGAGACGCGCTCAGGTTACGAGGCGCTGGAGACGGCCAAACGTCACGGTAAGATCGTCATCCACGTCGCTGACTAGTGCTCATCATGCAGCCTTGACCGAGCGAGTAATCCGGGTGACGGATCTTGGAGTTGATAGCGAATCCGGACCTGGATCGGGCTTGGCGGTTGCGGTTGCGCCATCGGATGTAGTCGCCGATCGCGGTGTTCTGTTCTGGGTGGGCGCGGTGGTCGGTGCCGTTGAGGGCGAAGTACCGCAGGGCGGCGAACTCGGCCTCGATCCAGTTCAGCCAGGACGCGTATGTCGGCAGGAACACCGGGTCAATGTAGTTGGCGGCGCACCAGGGGCGCCGAGCTCCGGGTGCTTGTGGGGTGAGAAGTTGTTCGGGATCAGATACAGCTTGTGTTCAGGATCAGATACAGCTTGTCGTCGGGCCAGCGGCGGCGCAGGGTCTTCAGGAAGTTGAGGAACTCGTGTCACCGTTTCCGGTCACGGATGCGGTAGGCAGGAGCCCGGCGATCTCAGCGCGGAGTGGGACGGTCATCGACTTGGCCGAGGCGGGGGGTCGGCGGCATGCGACCTCGGCGATCGGCGCGACGGCGTGGAACTCGTCGTCGGCGTGAGGAGGGATCGGGTGCGGGCCGGTGCTGTCGGGGGCAGCGTGGCGATGATGTCGGCGAGTGAGACGTCGGCGAGGCTGCGCCGCCACGCGTCGTGCGCGTCGGCCATCTTCTGGGCGAGGACGCAGGTGTTCTGGCACTGCTCGGGAGGGAGTGCTCCCCGTCCTTGTTGGCGGATCTCGCGGCACTCGTACGGCGGTGAGGTGCCGTCGACGGCTTCCACGATCCGCAGCAGTGTGATCTCGGACGCCGGTTGCGCGAGCCGGAACCCGCCGCGTGGACCTGTTGTCGCGGTCAGCACGCCGGCCTTGACGAGATCTTGTAGCTGCTTGGCCAGATAGGCCGCCGGGAGGTCGTAGTACTGCGCGAGCTGCGCCGCCGACGCGGTGGCTCCCGGATCGAGTTGCGCCAGTGTCGCGGCGCAGTGCAACAGCCATTCGGTGCTCACGGGCAGCTTCACAGTGTCAGCGTATCGCAGATATTGCGGATCTGCTAAGTCCGAGATACTGTCGGCCCGGTAGCGAGCGAGAGGAAAGATCGTCATGCGAATCGCAGTCGCCGGGGCGACCGGGAACATCGGCGCCCTCACCGTCGCCGGCCTCGAACGGGACGGACACAACGTCGTGCGGATCAGCCGTTCGCTGGGCGTGGACCTGTCAACCGGTGACGGACTCGACCAAGCCCTCACCGGCGTCGATGCGGTCATCGATGTCACCAACGGGCCGGCTACCAGCTACGCGGAGACGGTGGCGTACTTCGGCACCGCCACCCGGAACCTGCTCGCCGCCGGGGAGCGGGCCGGTGTCCGACACCACGTTCTGCTCTCGATCGTCGGGATCGATCGCGTCGAGGGCAACGCACACTACGCTGGCAAGCGCGAGCAGGAGCGTCTCGTGGCCGCCGGTCCACTGCCGTGGACGATCGTCCCGGCCACGCAGTTCCACGACTTCGCCGCGATGGTCGCGGGTTGGACCGAGCGCGACGGCGTCGCGACGATCGCGCCGCTGCTCGTGCAGCCGATCGCACCGCAGGACGTCGCCGACATTCTCGTCGAGATCGCGGCGGGCGAGCCGCAAGGCCGCTACGCCGACGTCGCCGGCCCGGAACCACAGGACCTCGTCGACATGGCACGACGCACCAACGAGACGCGCGGCCACAAGGTGAAACTCGTGCCGACGTGGTCGGCCATCTTCGGCCCGGCGATGGCCGGCACCGTGCTGCTGCCCGGCCAGGGGGCCCGCATCGCGCCGACCACCTTCGACGAATGGCTCGCGGGACAGCGACCAGACCACACATCCAACAGCCACACCATCGCCGAACTTCGGCCGGCGTCCAACTGACCCGGCGCACTCCGAGCCGGACTCAACCGAAGAAACGGCGTCGTCGGGTACGGCCCGGAGTCACGCTGACATACAGGGGTCCACTTGCCGACGACTTCACGTCGGCCGTCTCGGGGCGCTGTCATCGTCATCACGAAGCTGCCTGGTCTGACTACGCTCGGTCATTTCAAGGCGGAGCGATGCGCGCCGGATCGCGGCTTACCGCGCCACCAGCAGCCGCGGAACCAGAGTGCGGACCCTGTTCGTGCCCGACCACGCCGCCCGGATAGACAAGCTGGACGAAATCCGCCGCCTCGACGAGTCAGGAGTACTCATCCCACGAGTCGCGAAAACCCTGCCAGCCGCCGAGGCGTCCAACGCGCACCGCCGCTTCGAGGCCGGCGTCCGCGGCCGGCTCGTGCTCACCTTCTGAACCAACCCACTACCGCTCGGCCCAGCCCGACGGCATGACGCCAGCCAGCCACACCTCACCCTCGGCCGAGACGAGGCGCGTCAGCTGTGGCCGCCCCTGCCCCGCCCGGATTCTCGACCAGATCGCCGCCCAGCGGCAGCACGAGCAGGACGAGGCAGCGCTGGCCCCTGGACTCGGTCCTCGCGTTCCAGACCATGAAGGCGCTCGCGCTGCCCTGCTTGAGCGGTCGTCCGACTTGCTGGATAGGTGGCCCCGGAATGACCGGCAATCAGGAGGGTTTACGAGGCTCAAACGTGTGGGCCGGTTCGGCACTACCGGCGCGTTGGTCGCCGCGACGCTTGGCGGTGTAGATCGTCTTCACCCCGTCGCCGGCCTCCGCGGCAAGCGATGATTGGAAGTGCGGGGGCTGCGCTCGCTGGCTGCCCTGGAATAGATGAACTTTGCCACTGTAGGGCCGGGTATGGCTTGGCCTGGTCGGGCTGCCTGCTACGGCAACCTGGTCGGGATCGGCCTGTTTGCGTTGCTGCTGATCGGCGGGCCGTGTGCCCTGGTGATCGCCCAGACCAGCCGCATGCGCCCCGACATCCCGGTCCTGGAACCCTCCGACCGGCTGCTCGCCGAACTCACCGTGCTCATCGGCTACCGCGCCGACTTCGTCGGTCAGCGCGTGAGACCGGACCCCCGCCCCGGGGTGCCGGGAGGCGCCGAGAGGCGCGGCGCCGACGGGCGCCGCGCCTCTCGGGCGTGCTCAGCGGGTTGCCAGGACCTGCTCGGCGTACGCCCAGAGCCGGTCGGCGGCCGCCGGGTCGACGGCGTGCTCGGCCACCCCGGTCATGGGTTCCGGGCCGCCCGGGACGACCTCCGCCTCCTGGTTGTCCTCGAAGTAGCGGCCCGTGACACCGACCAGCAGCGGTGACCCGGCCAGCAGTACGGAGGTCGCCGCGCCCTGAGCGGGGGTCTTGAAGTAGTCCGGCACCGTTCGGTTGCCCGCCTCGTCGATCGTCACCCCGAACGAGCGCAACGTGTCGTCGTCGAGGTGCCGCTGCAGGTTGGTCATGATGTAGCCCGGGTTGGCCGCGTTGGCGATAATCCCGTCCGCGGCCCAGCGCCGGGCGATACCGACCACGAGCAGGACGTCGGCGGTCTTGGACTGGAAGTACGCCGCCCAGGGGTCGTACGGCTGCCGTTCGAACTGCGGGTCGTCGAAGTCGACGGCCCGGCGCAACTGCGCCCCGGAGCTGACCACCACCACCCGGCCGGATCCGGCGCGGAGGTTGTCGCGCAGGCCGCGGGCGAGCGCGAAGTGGCCGAGGTAGTTGGTGGCGAGCTGGAGTTCCCAGCCCTCGGCGGTGAGCTGCCGGTCCGGGACCGCCATCACGCCGGCGTTGGCGACCAGCGAGTGCAGCGGGCCCTCCCAGGCCGCGACGAATGCGTCGACCGACGACAGGTCGGCCAGGTCGAGAGCGACCGCCCGGACACCGCCCGGGCCGAGTCCGGTGAACTCCTCGACCAGCGCGGCGGCGCGGCCGGGATCACGGGTGGCGACGGTCACCTCGGCGCCCGCGCCGGCCAGGGCGCGTACCGTTTCCGCGCCGATCCCCGAGGCGCCGCCGGTGACGATCATCCGGCATCCGGTGAGGTCGACGCCGTCGAGGATCTCGGCGGCCGTCGCCCGGGCGGGGAACGGAGTGGTGGTCAGGCGTGCGGTGGCTGTCATGATGGCAACGTTACGAACGGCCCGGCCGGACCAGCCATGGTTCAGCGTCCGCCGCTCTTTCGCGTGCGTCCGAGGGAGGTGCGGGTGGACCCGCTGGAGGATGTGCTGGCACTGCTCGACGCGACGAGCCAGGTGTCGGCGGGGCTGGCCGCCGGTGGCCGCTGGGCGGTCCGGTTCCCGCCGCCGGCCGGGGCCAAGTTCAACGCCGTCCGGCGCGGTTCCTGCTGGCTGCGGGTCGACGGCGTGCCGGATCCCGTCCGCCTCGGCACGGGTGACTGCTTCCTGCTGACCCGGCCCGTGGCGTTCACGCTGGCCAGTGACCCGGACCTGCCGGCCGAGCCGGCGTACCCGATCTTCGCCGCGGCCGGCGACGGCGTGGCCCGCGCCGGCGACGGCGACGACGTCTTCCTCGTCGGCGCCGCGTTCACCTTCACTGAGCGGGCCCGCGCCCTGCTGCTGGACAGCCTTCCGCCGCTCATCCAGGTGCCGGCCGGCATGCCGGAGGCCAACACCGTGCGGTGGGCCCTCGACGAACTCGACGCCGAGCTGCGCGGCAGGCCGCTGGGGGCGACCCTCGTCGCCGAGCGCCTCGCCATCGTCATGCTGGTCCGGGTGCTGCGCCTGCACCTCGCCCGTGACGCCGGGCCCACCGGCTGGCTGGCTGGCCTCGCCGACCCGACGGTCGCCGCCGCGCTGCGGGAGTTGCACACCCGGCCGGCCCACCCGTGGACGGTGGCGGAGCTGGCCCGGGCCGTCGCAGTCTCCCGGTCGACGCTCGCGTCCCGGTTCAAGGACGTGGTCGGCAAGGGCCCCCTGGAATATCTCACCGAGTGGCGGATCGAGCTCGCCGCCGACCGGCTCCGCCGGGGCGACGACACCGTCGCCACCATCGCTGGCGCCGTCGGCTACAGCTCCGAGAGCGCGCTGAGCGTCGCGTTCAAGCGGACCACCGGCCACTCGCCGCGCGCGTACCGCAGTCAGCTCACCAGGCCCGCTGACCACCCGCCGGCCCGCCACGGGGCGTTGGACGGGCCGGCGAGTCAGGGGCGCTGAGACGTTCGCGGCAGGAGCCGGGGTACCCCGTGCACTGCGGTTGGACGTCCGGCGGTTCTCCTGGAACGTCTCGGGAGTTGGCCGACCGCGAGGGCCGGGAGGACCCGCCGGAGCGGTGAACGCCTCCGACGGTGGTGGGACCCGGCATGGCGCCGGGCCCCATCACGGCACCGTCGAGAATGACCATCAGCTGGGCGATGGAGATGAACAGCAAGGCTTTCCACCGCTGGGATTCCGGTGCGATCTGACGAGTGGACATCGTTGTTCCTTCAGGGTGGTGATTGCTGGTTGTCTGTCGTGCTTGCCGGGCCGAGACGGGTGCAGCCCCTACGCGGCGGTCAGGCCGCCGTCGATCGCGAGCGCAGCTCCGGTGATGAACGGGGCTTCGTCGCTCAGCAGGAAGGCCGCGAGCGCGGCGATCTCGTCGGGGTGCCCGATCCGTCCCACCGGGTGCATCTCGTTGGCGACACGGATGGCCTCCTCCGGGTTCGGGCCCATGTTGCCGCGCAGGAGCGGAGTGTCGACGCCGCCGGTGACAAGCGCGTTGATCCGTACACCCGTCGCGGCCACGTCGAGTGCCGCTGACCGGGTGAGCCCGACGATGCCGTGCTTGGCGGCGCTGTAGGGGGCCGGGCCGGTGACACCCGTGACGGAGGCGTTGTTCACGATCGACCCGCCGCCGGATGCCTGCAGAGCGGGGATCTGGTACTTCACACCGAAGAAGACACTGTTGAGGTTGAGGGACATTTCCGCAGCCCAGGCGTCGTCGTCGATCTCCGTGACCGGACCGTACGCAGTGGCCGCACCCACGTTGTTGAACGCGCCGTCGAGCCGGCCGTAGTGCCGGACCGCCCGGGCGACCAGCTCCTCCACCTCGGCCCCGACTGTCACATCGCTCGGCAGGAAGATCGCATCTCGTCCGGCGGAGCGCAGCTCGGCGACGAAGGCGTTACCCGCTTCCTTGCCCCGCGCCGCCAGGACGACCTTCGCGCCCTCGGCGGCGACCCGCTCTACGACGGCCCGCCCCATGCCGGACGTGGCACCGGTGACCAGAATGACCTTATCCGCGAACCGCATGGACTTGATTGATACTCATCTCTATTTCTAGGCTGGGTATTTCAGCGAGTGGTTCAGAAGGTGAGCACGAGCCGGCCACGGCGGCACCGGACACGAATCAGCGGTATGCGTCGGGCGGATCGGCGGCGGCAGGCCTTCGCGACGGTGTCGAACAGTCGCAGGGCCCGAACAACCCACGTTCGCGATGGCATCCATGCCATCGGGATGGCGGACCCGGATTGGTCCAGCTACATCAGAACCATGGGCACTGCAGGGCGGCGGCGCCCGACTCCCGGACCAGAGGTTTATGAGCCGGAGTGGCGTCAGCGATCACCATCAGCCCGGCGCCGGGCCGCCTTGATCAATCTGCCGCCACGTGTCTCCGTAGCCGGGCCGACCCAGGGCCGAAGCTGGCCCAAGAGACAACTAACCTGAACGAAGCTTCCTCGGCTCGCTGCGACTCCGACGCTTGCCGCTGTTGGCGCGGAAGACTGCCACTGCCACACCGAATCGCGCTCGTCCGAATAGCACCCTCAGCTATTGCAAGGTAAGCCCGGGGCGCGGTGTCGGGACTGCTCCCGGTCCGTTTCCCCGGCCCCTCGGCGAACCGGAGGTGCGTCTCTGCACGCATCCGGCTCTCTACGGTCTCTGCCGTCACGTCGCCGCGCCGTGACGGTCAACCGGCGTCGGTGGCGCCCGCGTGGGCGCCAGGCGCCGGATTCAGATCAGGCGTCCGGCGTGATCTCGATCTCCGCCATGTGACCGTGGTGAACCGTTGGCGCGTCGCCGGTGTACTCGCCCATCACGTTCACCAGGTCCTGCGGCGTCTTCCAGGTGTCGCCGTGAATCACGATCTTGGCGCCGGGAGCGAACAGCGCAGCAAGCCCGTCGTAGTTCTTCTCGCGGCTGACCGATACCGCAGGGACGTCCCGGCCGGGACCGTGCCGAACTGGCCGTGCCAGGTCGGTACGGTGCCAGCGTGGCGGATGTCCATGACCCCGCCCGACACCACGCGGTGCGCCTTGCGATCACCGGCCGTTGAGTAGCATGCGCCGTGGAAGGGTGCCCAGCGGCGTACGGGAGTCAGCAGGTGGCCGACGACGATCACGTTCAGTGCATCGTTGATCTGGCGGGCTGGCACGGTCCCCGGGCCCCGCGACTGGACTGGCCGGCGATCGAGGCCGCCCTGGGGCACCCACTGCCCTCCGACTACAAGCGGCTGTGCGAGCGGCTCCCACCCGGCGGCTTCGGCGAATTCCTGAACCTGCTGCACCCGGCGAGCGTGGGCGACTTCGGCAACCTGATCACCGGGGAGCGGTCGCTGAAGCAGCCCGGCGGGATTGTGGACATGCTTGTCGAGCAGGAGCGGATCTACACCGAGGAGGCGAACGCCCGCCGGTTGACGACCGTTGAGCCGGCCGCCGAAGACGGGGAGAAGTGGCGGCCGCTGTTCGGGCCGGGACAGCTGCATCCGTGCTTCTGGACCGACAACGGCGGCTACGGTTTCTGGATCGCGGCAAAGAGCGATCCGGAGGAGTGGACCATCGGCGTCAACCGCCGCAGCGGCAACGACGTGGAACCGTACGAGCTCTCCCTGAGCAGCTTCCTCCACGAAATGCTCACGGACGAGTATGCCTTCCGCGACTTCTTCGGCGTCGATGGCCCCGATGGCGTCGTGTTCGAGCCCTACGAGTCGGGCATCCGCCAGCTGCCGCCGCGCTGACGGCCGTCGGGCGGCCCGGCCAGCGCCTCAGAGAGTGTTGGGTAACCCATCGGCTACCTGAGGTTCACTGGTCACCGGCCAGCCAGCGGGCGGCGAGATCGGTGACGACTGCTCCGCCTCGGTCGCTCAGATGGATGTGGTCGACGAGTAGTTCGCGTTCGCCGTTTCGGGCGACCTCGTCCCAGCTCTGCCCGAGTAGATAGTGCTGGGTCGCCGCCCAGAAGGCCAGGACGAAACTGAAGTCGTACGGTGTCGGGTCACCGCCGCGCTGTCGGAGGAGGCCGACCATCCGCTCGTGCACGGGCAGGTAGTCGACCTGGGCGCGGGTCGCGATCTCCTTGATCGAGATGTTGTACCCGCTGAGCCTCTGGTTGAGTTCGCTGGTCAGGTCCTCGCCGAGCGGTGGCAGGGACATCAGCGCGATCCGGGCGGTGGTACGGGACTTGACGCGATCGACGATCGCGCCGAGATTGTCCCGGTAACGCTCCAGCGGTACCCCGTCGCGTACGTCGTTGGTGCCGATCAGGATCGTGACGGCGGTCGGGTTGCACGCCACGATGTCGGTGTCGACCCGCTGTCGCAGGTCGGCACTGGTGCTGCCGTTGACGCCGGCGTTGACGAACTCGTATGCCCGATGTTCCGGCCGAGCACGTAGCCCGCCCACCCAGTCGGCGCCGAGGGTGCCCTGGGTCATGCTGGCGCCGGCCGCGACGACCACGGGACGCGAGCCCGGCTTGCGCCCGTCGGCACAGGCGTCGCCTGGCGGGTTGGCGGGTGACCGGACGAACGTGAGGTATCCGACGGTGCCCACGGTGCCGAGTACGCCGACGAGGAGCAGGCACGCGGCGAGGATGATTCGCCTCTTCATGGTCAGTACCCCAGCGCGATCGTGTGGCGGACCGTGCTCGGGTCGTCCAGCGCGGCGAGGATGGCGTGGGCGAGATCGACACGGGCGATGGTGACGCCGCCGCGTACGTTTCGATCGATGGCGGTGCGGTATGGGCGGTGCTTGCCGTTGGTGAGTCGCGGCGGGCGCATGATCGTCCAGTCCAGTTCGCTGTCCCGGACGGCCTGCTCGGTGCGGGCGAAGTCGGCGAATCCCCGTTTGAGGTACCGCCGCAGCAGTGGTTTGACGACGGTGCGGGTAACTGGCCCGTCGCCGGCGTCGACGACGTGTCCGCTAGCGGTGACGACGATCAGGCGCCGGGTGGCGCCGGCGCGCATCGCGGCGATGATCGCTTGGGCGCCGTCGGCGCAGACTGACGTGTCGGCTCTGGTGCGAGGCCCCAGAGCCGACACCACTGTGTCCTGGGCGGTCACGGCTGCCTCGATCGCCTCCGGGTCCATGGCGTTGGCGATCACCGGTGTGAGTCGCGGGTGGTCCGCCTGGGGCAGGCGTGCGGGGTCCCGTACGACTGCCGTGACGTGATGCCCGACGGCGAGTGCGTGCCGTACGACGTGTTGGCCGGTGCCGCCGGTTGCGCCGAAGACAGTGATGCGCATGCAGGTCCTCCTGGGGTTAGTGATTACTAACCCCCATACTGGGCTAGTAATCACTAACCTGTCAACCGGAGAGACGAGGCGGCATGAGCACGCGGGAACGGATCCTCGACGCGGCCGAGCGCATCCTGCGGACCCGCGGGGTTGCGCTGGCCACCACCAAGGAGATCGCGCAGGCGACGAAGGTCTCGGAGCCGACGCTCTACAAGTACTTCGCCGACAAGGAGCAACTGCTGCTCGCCGTCCTCAAGGAGAGACTGCCCGGCCTGTCCCGGGTCTCGGTCCACCCCGGCGTCGGCGACGTCGAGGAGAACCTCGCCGAACTCGCGCACGCGGTCCTGGACTTCTACCAGCAATCGATCCCCATGTTGGGGGCGCTTCTCGCCGACCCGCAGCGGATGGCGGCACACCGGGTGGCGATGAGCCGGCACGGCGGCGGCCCTGACAAGGCGGTCGCCATCTTCGCCAGCTATCTGCGGGCCGAGCAGACCATCGGGCGGATCAGCCCGGACGCGGACCCGGACGCGACCGCGTCGCTACTGATCGGCGGGTGCTTCAACGAGGCGTTCCTGCGCTACTACGCCCACGGGGCGGCTGCCGTCGCGGCCCCACGCGCATTCGCCGAGGCGCTGGCCCGGGCAGTTGTCCGTCCGCTGTTGTAGCCCGTTACCGCTTGAAGGGCGGTCTGGCCGGATCCGTCGGGATCCGGCCAGACCGTTCCGCAACCTCGCGGGTCCTTGTGAACGTCGTTTACGGCGGGTTACCGGGACGTGTGACGATCGCCGCCCGGCTGGTATCCGTCGTAGTCGTTCCAGTGTGGGGATTGGGTCATCAGTTGTTTCCAGGTGGGCCAGATCGCGTTGGTCTGCTGGCGAACGAGTTCGCCCGGCATGCTGAACGGCGGGGCTTTGTGTGGCTTGTCGAGCGCCTGGCTGACGATCGTGTCGTGGAGCACGGCGGCGGCGTGCAGCCGGGGAAGCACGTCGTGGATGCGCTCGGCGTAGCCGGCGGGTAGGGGATACGGCCCATCGGGGCCGAGGTCGAATCCGGCGCCGGCGCTCACCAGTGCGATCTCTGGACGTTTCCGGATGGCGATGTCGTAGTGCAGGTGCAGTGCGATCGCGTCCCAGACGATCTCCACCTTCTCCTGTGCCAGCCCCTGTCCGGTGAGGAAGCGAGCGGCCAGGTCGGCACCGTCGATGTCGAAGGGCTGGTCGCCGTTGCCTTCACGGCTGAGCCCGGCATCGTGCAGTAGGCAGCCGACGAAGAGTAGTTCGTCGTCGTAGTCGCGATCGGGCCGCAGACCTTGCTGTTCGCCGAGAAATCGTCCGTAGAGGTACGTGCGCATGCTGTGGTTGAAGATGGCTGCGTCTTCGATGCTCTTGACGAAGCGAAGCGTGCTCACCGCGACGTCGGTGCGCGGGATCGGCAGTTGTCCGTATTGATCCATCAGGTCACCCTCTCTGAGCGGTACGGGTGTGGCTGGTTCGGTCCTGGGGTCGCATCCGCCGTAGGCCGAGTAGGCCGCCGTTTTCTGGTCGTTGTCGGTATGGGGGAGTAGCGATGTGGCCACGGCAATCGGCCAGAGCGCCATGATCGCCGCGAGTACATGTGTGGACAGCGGGAGGTTGGGTGCCGGGAACCTTCCTGCGGCCGATCCGCCTGTGGAAGGGTTTCTGAGTCATCCGGTCGCCAGTTGGGGATCCACCCCCGGAGATCGTGGACCATGGTTCGGGCGGATCAGGATGGTGCCGTAGGCGACGATCCAAGCCACCCACAGCAGCCAGCCGACCAGGCCGAGAAGGCCGAAAGGGCCCGCTCGGTCGACGACAAGCGGCGCGAGAGTAGCCGAGGTGAACAGCAGTGCCGCGGACAGCAGGCCCAACGTGCCGTGCCACCGCCGGATGAGGTTGGCGCGCCGGCCGGCGATGGACAGTCCGATCAGGGCCAGGGCCAGGAATGTGCCGTTGAGGGTGAACAGGCAGTCGTGCAGCGCCCACAGCCCCGCCGTGCCGGCGTCGCCGGTGGCCGCCGACGCGAGCGCGAGGCGGATCGCGATGACCGCGGCGAAGGTGGCGTTCTGCAGCACCAGGCCGGCGAATCCGAGCAATGACCACGCCTCGCCCCGGTCGCGCTCCGACTGCCACAGCACGGCGACCGCACCTGCGCCGAACAGCGTGGCCAGGATCCATGCGGCGGGAGTGAGGGCGGTGGTGAGACCCACGATGTGGGACTTGGTGCTGAAGAACGCGTCGACCTCGCCGATGTCGGCGCCGGTCTGTGGCAGGCCCGCGGGTACGGCGATCAGGTTGGCCACCACGATCATGGTGGCGAAGCCGATCGCGGCGATGCCGCTGAGCCGGTGGAAGCCGATGCTCGACGGTACGGTGAACTTGGCTTTACTTGACATGTATTCACTATAGCTAGCGTAAAGCGATAGGAGACAGGCATGACCGCCGAACCCGGCCGGCGGCGCTACGAGTCCGTACGCCGCACGACGCAGGCCCAGCAGACGCGAGCCGAAATCGCCCAGGCCGCCCGTCGACTCTTCGTCACCCACGGTTGGTCGGGTACGACCGTCCGCGACGTGGCGCGTGAGGCCGGCGTCTCGGTCCCGACCGTGTACGCGGCGTACGGGAACAAGTCCGGCCTGACCCGGGCTCTGGCCGACGCGGCTGACCTGTCGGCTGACGCGGCGCAGATGCTTGCGGAGCTGGAGGCCCCGGCCGCGACACCGGAACGGCAACTCGCCGCGATGGCCGGTTACGACCGGCGGCTGTTCGAGCGTTCGGGCGACGTCATCACGCTGATCCGCGAAGCGGGCCGTACCGAGCCCGAACTGGCCACAACCTACCTCGACGGCCGCAGACGGGGTGACGAGACTCGGGTACGGGTCTTCTCGTCGTGGCCGCCCGGGGTGCTCCGCCCCGGCCTGGACGTCCCGTCCGCCGTCGACATCTATGCGGCTGTCTGCAGCATTGACGTCTACGCCGTCCTGACCACCGAGCGCGGCTGGGCGCCGGATCGCGTCGAGCAGTGGTGGAACGGGGCGCTGGCCCGGGAACTGCTGAGCTGACCGGTACGGGTGCCGACGCTCCTATGCCGCGTCAAGTGGTTGGGGGCGGGCTTTCGAGGTGCCGGTAGATCTCGCGGGCGATGTAGCGCTTGAGGCAGCGTTTGATCTCTCGGTCGGTCTTTCCTTGGGTGCGGCGGCGGCGGTCGGCGTAGGTGCGGGTGCGTTCGTCGCGTTGTAGGCGGGTGAGGACGATGGTGTGCGGGGCGCGGTTGAGTTGACGGTCTCCCGAGCGGTTGAGCTGATAGCGGATGGTCTTGCCGGAGGACGCGGGGATCGGGGCGGTGCTGGCGAGCATGGCGAACCGGACGCCGCGCGCCAGCCGTACGCCGCCACGCTTTGTGACCCATGCACAGCCGGCCGCCGCGCGTGCTCTGTGGCAGATGTGTGTGCGCCTGGACGACAAGCCCGGGGACGTCGTGCCGGGTGAGCCAGTCGCCATCTGTGATGATCATGCGATTACGGGGTCAGCACGATTCTTCCGAAGACCTCACCAGCCTCCATCCTCTGGTGCGCCAGCGCGGCGTGCTCCAGCGGTAGCACGTCGTGCACCACTGTCTGGAGCTGGCTGCGACCTGCGGCAGCGAACTGCTCGATCCTCACCGCACGTCGAGCGGGCTCGGCTACCGTCGCGGCACTGAAGGTGGCGAAGGACATCGACTTCTGGAAGGCGGCCATCAATCTCGTGCCGAAGTCTGCCGGCGGCCGCCCCCGACGGCGCCGACGACCACAAGTCGACCCTCAGGTTTAAGCCTGTCAAAGAACGAAGGCATGTCTTTACCTGCTACCACGTCGATGATGACGTCGTAGCCGGTGGGATCGTCCGGCCCTCCTTCGCCGAAGCGGTCCAGCACGTGGGTCGCACCGAGCGCGCAATCGACGACCACGCTCAGGGGAGGAGGTGGTGACTGCCACAGCGCTGGCACCGCCGAGAGCCGCGAGTTGGACCGTCATGATCCCGATGCTGCCGGCCGCGCCGCGCACCAGCACGACCTCGCCCGACGAGAAGTGAGCGTGGGAGGGACCGAAGTGGGCCACGACTCCGGCGCTTCCGAGCGTCACGGCGTCGACGGCAGAGAGGCCCGCCGGGAGGGGCACGACTTCTCCGATCGGCGCGATCGCCTGCTCGACATAGCCGCCGCCCGTGCCAGTGAACGCCCACACGCGCCGCCCGACCCATGCGGGGTCGACGCCCTCGCCCACCGCGGTCACCGTCCCCGCCACCTCGCCGCCCGGAATATGACCCTCTCGGTAGCCGTAGGCAGCGAGAGCACCGCTTCGGATCATGACGTCGACGCCTCCGACGCCAATCGCCTCGCTGGCCATCAGTACCTGTCCCTGCGCGGGAACCGGGCCGGGGATGTCGATGACTGCCAGCCCTTCGGGACCGCCGAACTCGATGATCGCGACTGCCTTCACTTTTATTACTCTTCGTGAGCTAAGTCAAAGCCGCCGTAAGCGACCCCTGGCTGCTTGGGACGCTAGCGGACGCCGGCGTCCGGTTAGCTAAAATGAGAGAGTGCTCGATTGTTTGCCTCAGAACCTGCGCTCGGACGCGCTAGACAATCGTGAGTGAATCCTCGCCGCGGCTCGGGCGGTGAGGGCCAAGAACGGCGCGGTGCCATCAACTTTGATCAAGGTCTTTCCGCATCTGTCCGATGTGGTCGTTGAGGTAGTCGACCGATCGGCGGCGACGGTTGTGCTGCGGGCGCGGTCGCGTATACGTCGGGGCCGGTGCCTGCGACGCGGCAGGACTTCTGTTCGTACGCACGGGAAGTACCGGCGACGACTTGCCGACGCCGCGCTCGGCGGCCGCACTGTGGTGATCGAGGTGATCGAGGGCCGCGACGCCCGGACCGGTCGCGGCGTGGCTGGCCGGCCATCCCGAGATCGAGGTGGTCTGCCGCGACCGCGGCCGCACCTACGCCGAGGCCGCCCGGGCCGATGCTCCTCAGGCCCAGCATGTCGCACCGGTGGCATTTGTGGCACAACCGGTGCGGAGGCGGTGGAGAAGACCGTCGCGGCCCACCACAGCTGCATCAAGGCCACGTTCGCCGCGGCAGAGCCGCCGGTGGACGTGCCACCGCCGCTCCCGTTGCCGGATGCGCACTACAGCGTCCGTGGCCGGCCCAGCTCATCACGCCGGGACGGCCACAACCACCGTGGACGCAGCAGATGGCCAGGATGCCGCGCAAGACTTTGATTCTGTGCCCACCCCGCCACGACAGCATCCACGATCGGCAACCTGCCATCACGCTCAGGTAGCAGTCACTGGAGAGCCCGTTGCCGGGACAACCGGCACGGCGGGTTCGGGCCGGGGCCGTTGGAACAGGACCTGCACCATAGGAACCGCGCCGGCGGCCTACCGGTGCGGCGTCTGTGCACCTAGCCGTAGATGTCCAAGTTCAGTTCGATCGGAAACGCAGCCAATCGTTGTAGAAGGTCAACCTCGAGCAAAATGCCCCCGTTGCCCTCGACAGACACGAAGCAGAACCAGTCCATGTCAAATCCATCAGCGGCCATCTCGCGCAAGACGCCCCGCTTCGGTTCGATGCGGTCCAGCAGGACGCCCAGATGCTCGCCCAAAAGCCCGCTTCCCGCGGACTCGGTCGAGAGCGACCACATTGCATGGCGCCAAGGAGCGCCACGAGGTCTCGGATCTCCTGCCTCGTGTGCGTGAGTGGGATGGATGCCCAACCTCGCCGTCACGTCAGCCGCAGACATCCCCGGCCCGGTGATCCGGAGCGTCACGTACGTCTCAGCATCGGCCACAAGTCCCAACATTGCAGCCCATGTGTGCCTGCTCGCAAACGGTTTCTCGGTTCCAGAACATCGGTTCGCGACATCCACTGAGCAATTTTCATCTTGGGTGGCGGGCCGGACATTCGATCCGTGTCGCCGTCACCAACCCCGGTGGGCAGGACAACTAGCCTGCGGAATCGGTCGGCTGGCGCTGGCTGTGGATCCGGACCAGTCCTTCGATCCCGCGAAGGAAGGTCTCGGACACCAGCGCCGGGTCGAACAAGCAACCGGCTGCCATGGCGCCGTCGCGCAGCATGACGAAGTGGCGCGCGGCGGCGTCCGACGAGTCCTCCGCGACCTGTGCCATCAGCATCGTGAGTCGGTCCAGGAACCATTGCCGGTGGGCGATGATCTGCTGGTGCACCGGATGACCAGGGTCCGGGTACTCCGCGGCGGCGTTCAGGAAGGCGCATCCGCGGAATCCGGGGGACTGGATGCCCTGAGCGATGGAGTTCGCCACGGCCACGAGGGCGTCGACCGGCGACGGGTTGGCGGCGATCGCCGCGTCGACCGCGCTGCGGTCCATCTGGTGGACCTCGCGCAGGTAGGTGAGCACGAGATCCTCCTTGCCGGGGAAGTGCCGGTAGAAGGTGGCCCGGGTGACCTTCGCCTCGGCAATGATCCGGTCGACACCGACCGCGTGGATGCCCTCCGCGTAGAAGATCCGGATCGCGGTGTTGAGTAGCCGGAGTCGCGCCTCGGAGGGCCGGGTTTCGGTTTCGCTGCGCGTCATGCGACAACCCTAGCGAATAGAACGTTCGCTCTACCGGTCCGTGCTCGTGAAGCGGTCAAACTCGCCGAGGACCGCTCGGGCGATCTCGTCGTTCGCCTGCACGAAGCGGCCGGCACCCGTACCCGGTTGACCGTTCGACCGAACGTCGACGTCACCGTCGCCTGGACGACCGACCTGCCCGAACGTGATCTCGACCAGCGCGCGTGGCAGCCACCGTCAGCCTCACATGGCGGCGCGGGCGGCCGGTCGTGGTCGCCCGGATCGCCAGCGCCCGCTCTCGCGCCGTCGAACAATTCCCCGCATTGAATCGCCGGTGCCGCTCTCGAGACCGCGTCACGCCTGGTACCAGGAGGGCCACGCGCGCGACGCTCGCCGCTGAAGCCACGTGCGGTGGGGCGTCATAGCCAGGATGAACGGTGCTGATCCAGCGGAACTGGGCAGCTTCCTGCGGCGCGGGCGAGCGGCCGTGCCGCCGCCGGAGTCCACCAGCGGTGCGCGGACGTCGCGACGGCAGGTACCGGGGTGGTTTCCTCCGTCTGCTCCGTACCCTCGACGACACCATGCCGGTCAGCATCCACGACGGACGTCTCGACATACTGCGCCGCGGCGAGGTGGCCGGGCTGCGCTGGTATGACGTCGACCTCGACCGACGGGCCATCCCGGGCAGCCTTCCGCAGAAGGCACACTCTCGAGAGTTTCGGTACCTGTGGCGTCGACGATGGACGCGATCGAGCGTCGTCCTCCTGCCTGCGTCCGACAGCCTGGTCGGGCGGTTCCCTTACCTGCACAAACATGCTTCCGCTGGCTTCCTGGCCTCTTGGAGGTTTCCGGAGCATTTCCGGAAGTTGTTGACAGTGCGGCTAGCTGGTATCGATACTGACCCTTCGGAGGCATGCATGGGCGTCGATCGCTGACGTCAGGCATCGAGGAGGTCCCGTGAACAGCAGCAGCCTGAGACAGCGTAAGAAAGTTACTAAAATAGCGTTGCCGACGGCGGTGTTGGTGCTGATAAGCGGCGCTGTGACGGTCCAGTCCATCCATCCGGCCGCTGCGGCCGAGACCACGCTGCGGGCCGCGGCCGCCAAGGCCGGGCTGTTCTTCGGCGTCGCCGCCTCACCCAACCGGCTCTACCCGATCGTCGGTCAGGAGTTCAACCAACTGACTCCCGAGAACGACATGAAGCCGGATCGGATCGCCACGTCGAGCGGAGGGCTGCAGAACACCAGCGGCGCGGACAACCTGGTCAACCATGCCCAGAGCAACAACATGCTGGTCCGTGGTCACACGTTGGTGTGGCACTCGCAGGCCGGCGCCCTGCAGGGTGCCAGCCAGGGGACGCTGAACACCTTCATCGGCAACGCCATCAACCGCTGGGGCAGCAGGATCGCGTACTGGGACGTCGTCAACGAGGCGCTGGAGGACAACAACACCGGTCGGCGCCGGAACCAGTGGCCGCACACCATGAACCGGGACGCGAACGGCGACGGTGACTTCTTCGACTCCGGCGACACCGACGTCATCCGGGACTCGTTCATGCGCGCCAAGCAGGTCGTGCAGGCCGGCGGGCTCACCACCAAGCTCTGCATCAACGACTACGACGTCGAGGGCCTGACGGTCCAGGGCGGTACCCAGAACCGCAAGGCCAACGCGCTGTATGACATCGTCAGCAACTACCGGCAGTACATCGACTGCGTTGGGTTCCAGGCGCACTTCAACGACAACCCGAACAGCATCATCACCAACGACCTGCAGGCCAACATCCAGCGCTTCGCCGACCTCGGCGTCGAGGTGCACATCACCGAGCTGGACATCGACGACGACCTGAGCAACAACGACATCGGCACGGGCCAGGCGGAGAACTACCGCAAGGTCGTCCGGGCCTGCCTGAACGTCGCGAAGTGCACCGGCATCACCGTCTGGGGCATCGCCGACAGCGAGTCGTGGCGATCGTCGGAGCGGGGCCTGCTGTTCACCGGCGGCAACGGAAATTACCAGAAGAAGGCCGCCTACCACGCGGTCCTCGACGAACTGAACAAGGGCCGTAACTCCACCCCGCCGACGACCACGCCGCCGGTGACGCCGTCCGTCCCGCCGACCACGCCGCCGGTCGACCCGACCACTCCGCCGCCGACGTCCGCCCCGCCGACCACGCCGCCGAACCCGACCACCGGCTGCTCGGCCACGGTCTCGCTGAACTCCTGGACCGGTGGCTTCGTCGCCACCGTGAGGGTCACCGCCGGCACCGCGCCGATCAGCAGGTGGAACGTCCAGCTCACCCTGCCGTCCGGGGCCACCGTGACCAACACCTGGAGCGCCAATCGCACCGGCACCAGCGGCGCCGTGCAGTTCAGCAACGTCAGCTACAACGGCTCGGTAAACGCCGGCCAGTACACCGAGTTCGGCTTCCAGGGCGTTGGGGCCGCCACCGGCCTGACCCCGGTGTGCACCGCCTCCTGAGCACCACCTGTCCTGGACGGGCGGCTTGCGCCCGTCCAGGACAAGCTGCAGCTTCCTAATGGCGATGCCAGATCTTTGGGGATAACGCGTACCCCGAAGGACGGTCAGGGTGGCACCGTAGCAACTGGACGCATCCACGGGGGCGCTGTCAGGCACGCAGAGGGTTGAGAATGGCCGAGGCAGGGTCAGGAATTCTTTGTAGCCCCTCCACCGCCGGGTGCCTCCATCGAAGCTGACGATGTCCAAATCGTCGACAGCGGACCCATGGAGCTGAATCTCCCCGACGTGCTGCGGGTCAACGCGTTAGCTGCGCCTTACCGAGGGCATGGTCGGACGCGGCGCGTGAGCGCCGCGAGGTCCAGGTTGAAAAAGGAATCTTGTGCACCACATCCGAGATGTACCGTTCCGTGAAGATTCACCTCAACCCCGGACCAGCAACAGAACCGCCGTCATGGCCACCCTGCGTAGCACCGCGATCGGCTACCACCGCACAACCGGAGAAACCAACATCGCCCCGCGCCCCCCCGACGCACCGACCGCCGCCCCTACGCCCTCATCACCGCCGTGACCAGCAACATCCCGGCAACGCGATAACCCTGCGCAGGTCGAGCCGATGTGAAGCCTCGATGAAGCCGCAGAGTGTTTGCATGAGGGCAGGCAACGAGCCAGCAGGAAATCAAAGGCGCCAGGGAGGCAAAATGAAGAAAGTGAAATTGGCATCCACGATTGCCCTGACGGCTGCACTCCTGGTTGGTCTGACGCCCGCAGCCGCATCGGCGGCCAGCAGGGAGATTCGCAATACAGGCACGTACGCCATCGGTGCCATCCAGGTCTTCGATGGTCAGTACGCACAGGGTAACTACGATGCCCTGATTCCACCCGGGCGCTTTTCGGGCTGGGCGAGCACTGCAGGTATCTGGATCGGACCGGGATACTGCGTAAGATTCCGCGAGTGGCTCTCCGGGACTGAGGCCTCCCCTCCAGGTCCGTCGCAGCTGGGGAACCCCTTTATTCATCTCGGCCCGGGTTATGTGCACCTCGCCGTTAATTATACGGCGCTTGGTTTCGACGTGAGGGCATTGCCACTCAGCAATTCCCTTTGCTACAATCCATAGCCGATCACCGAAATGGACTGGTCCGTCTTCACCAGCAGTGAGCTGAGCTCACCGCCACGGCCTGAACAGCGGCAGCATCCGGGGCGGAGCCGGGTGCTGCCGCCTGCCCACGCGAAGTCCAGTTTCATCTCAGGACTGGACTGACCCTACCCAAGCTGCCCGACCTCGCCGCTCTCCTGATCCCCGGCCGCCGGGAACGTACCTACCTCCGCGCCGTGAAACCCGCCCGCCACAACCAGTACCGCGTCAAGAAACCCAATAGGTCACGTGTGGGGATGGTTGGTGATGCCGTCCAGGATGGTGACCAGGTTGTGGTGGAAGATTTCCTCGGCATTGAGGTGGGTGCCGTCGATGACGAGCCGGGCGACGGTCGGGTAGCGGCCTGTTTCGAGCATGCGTGTCAAATAGGGTCCGAGGGCGGCCTGCCAAGCGGACACGTTGGTGCCGGTTGAACGGGCGGTGCGTCGCTCGGTGATCTCTCTGCGGAGCGCTCCGACGATGAACGCGTTGAGGGCGCCTAAGGCCCGCTGGAGATCGTCGATACCGCGCACGCCAGGGGCCTGGCTGAGCGCCGCCGCGGTCGATTCGCCCACGGCGAGCGCGTGAGGTCCTAGGTGTGGCCTTCCGCCGAGCAGGTCGGCGAACCACTCATGATCAAGAGCGACATCGCGGGTCCGGTGAACGATGGCCAGTACCGTGGCGCGCCACTCGGAGTACTGGCCGGCCTCGGCGATCTGGGCATACACGGCGTCGACCATCAGATCAAGCAGTTCGGATCTGTTGATCACGTAGTCGTAGAGCCGCATCGGACCGACACCGAGCTCTTTGGCGATCTTGCGTACCGATAGCCCGTCGAGGCCGTGTGCGTCGGCGAGCCGGATCGCCGTAGCGGCGATCTTCGCGCGGCTCAGCGGCACCGGCGCCGCCCGCGGCTGAGGCTCGGGCCGTTCCCAGATGGGCAGCGGTGCGCTACCGTACGGCGTATCCATAAGGTACAGCGTACGGTAGTGGAGACGATGATGCGGATTGCGATCGCCGGTGGTGGCCTCGGCGGACTGACGCTGGCCCGAATCCTGCACCGGCACGACATCGACGCGGTGGTGTACGAACGCGAGGCAAGCCGATCCGCGCGATCACAGGGCGGAATGCTCGACCTGCACCCGGAGTCCGGGCAACAGGCCCTGGCCGATGCGGGCCTCGCCGGCCGATTCCGGTCCGAGGCACGGCCCGAGGGCGAGGAACATCGCATCCTCGACCCGGCCGGACGCACCCTCGTGCACCACAAGCCACAACCCGGCTCTTTCTCCGGACGTCCCGAGATCGACCGCCGCGTACTGCGTGATCTTCTGCTCGATTCGCTCCCCGGCGACACGGTGGCCTGGCAGCACCGGCTCGTCGCGGCGACGCCACGACCCGGCGGAGGGTTCGGGCTGACGTTCGATGGCGGCCACAGCGCCGACTGCGACATCCTCATCGGTGCGGACGGCGCACGCTCGGTCGTCCGGTCGCTGCTGACCGACGCGACACTCTCCTACGTGGCCACCTTGGTAGAGCTGAGCATCAACGACGCCGACCGGCGTCACCCGGATCTCGCCGATCTGGTCGGCCCCGGAAACCTCTGGTGCATCGGCGTGAACCAGATCCTGGCAGCGCAACGCCTCGGCGACGGCAGCATCCGAGTCGGGATCTCCCTACGCGCGGACGATCGCCACATGGACACCTACCGCAGCAAGCGCGCTCTGCTGGGCATGTTCGATGGCTGGAACCCCAGCCTCACCGCACTCATCGAAGCCGGCGACGGCCCGCCGACCCCACGCAGGATCGAGGCGATGCCCACCGGTACACGCTGGGCCCACCGGCCGGGCATCACCCTCATCGGTGACGCCGCGCACCTCATGCCGCCGGTCGGCGAGGGCGCCAACCAAGCCATGCTCGACGCCGCCGAACTCGCCGCCGAACTCGCCACCAACCCCGCCGACCCCGACTCGGCGATCCAGACGTACGAGGAGGCGATGTTCATTAGAATCCACCCGATCGCCGAAATGTCCGCACGAGTCCAGGCAATGATGCTGTCCCCCACCGCAGCCGACGACATCGTCCGCTTCTTCACGCCACGGCCCACCGAGCCAGCGCCGAGGCCGACCACTGGGTGTCGAGCGGCAAGCTCCGGCCCGTCCGGGTCACCGACACCCGCGCCGGCGCGCCGGGCTGGACCGCGTCCGCTCAGGTGAACGACTTCGCCGCTGGCTCGCAGACACTGTCCGGCAAGTTCCTCGGCTGGACCCCGCAGGTTGTGGCGCAGCCCGGCACGGGTGGCGTGACCGCCGGCGCCGCTCTCGCCCTGGGCTTCGAGTCCGGCCGAGGGCTGCTCGACAGCAGCCCGCTCGCGATCGGCGCCGCCGGCTCGCTCGGCATGAGCGAGCTCGGTGCGGATCTCCGTATCGAAGCGCCAACCACACTGGCCCCCGGCACCTACGTCGCCACCATCACGTTTACCGGGATCTGACAACGATCCGCCCGCAGGGCGGCCGGTAACCACCGTCGGTAGCCGGCCGCCCGAGCCTGCCCGTACCGACCCGCGAACACCAGTGAGCGTGGCGACATGGTCGGGGCAGAACCGTCGACCGCGTCGGGAGGTGGGGTGGGGCGTTACTCGACCACGTCGCTGCCCTCAAGGTCCTGCATCACGAGGCACGACTCGTTGTCGCCATCGACAGGCAGCAGTCGCAGCGTACGCGCCGAGCACGGTCAGTCGGGCGCATTCGGCCTCAGGTGCGGCCAGGCGCTCCTCACCCACCAGCCCGGTGCCGACCCGCACGGCACGATGCAGCCGGTTCTTGACGACCTTGCCTTCGGGACCGCGCGGGAACGCGCTGGAAGAACAGTCGCGGGCCCACGCCTGAGGAATCAATGCAGGTCGTTGAGCGGGACGCCCTCGACGTCGGCGTCGTTCGCCAGGGCGGCGCGTTGGTAGCTGCGCCCGATCCGCCCGAAGCCGTTGATGCCGATACGTACCGTCATGACGTTCGCTTCCTCTGGTCGTTCTTGTCGTTCGGCGCGGACGGTGCCGCCGCCCGGAGCAAGTCGACGGCGCCGGCGCGGGCGTCGCCGACGGGCCTGGGTCCTGCTGCCCGACCGCGAGCACGTAGCCGCCCTGCGGCCGCGTGCTGGCGGTCGCACTCATCTCGGCATGCAGAATCTGGCCCTGTCCCTAGCCGCCTCAGCGATCACGGACTCGCCGATGGCCCGGCGGATCCGTGACCGGCTGCTCTGGCACCGGTGACCGGACGCGGCGCCTACCGGCGCCGCGTCCGGGCCCTCCCTCAGTGCCGGTAGGCGCGGATGATGGTCTGCTTGACCGTGTTACCGCTGGTGTCCGTCGCGGCGGACCGCAGCGAGACGAAGCCGGTGCCGGCCGGGTTGCGCACCCAGGCGACCGCCTTCTCGCCGGACCGCCGTACGGGCAGCTGCTGCCAGGTCTTGCCGTCGTCGAAGGACGCTTCGACGGTCAAGGTCTTGGTCCGGCCCGGCGCCGCTCCGACCTGACGGTCGAGCGAGACTGGGATCGCGAACACCCGGCCGGCCGGCGCCCGGTTGTCGATGTCGAGCTCCGGGGTGTACCGGATCGCCGTCATCGGCAGCTTCACCAGTTCGCCGTCGCTGACGTGCGCGGACTTGAAGGTCCACTCCGCGTCGACCACGGTCGACAGGGTGAACGCCGGGTCGCTGCGGAAGGTTGCGGCCAGCCGGTAGTCACCCTTCTCCGCAGGCACGTCCCACGACCAGGGCGCCTGGTTCGCGTCGCCGACCTTGACCCCGTTGCGGTAGAGGTCCACCTGCACGCTGCCGCCGACGATCTGCCGGAACCCCATGTGCCCGCTGCCGTCGCCGTGCAGCGGCCCCGGCCCGCCCATCGTGTCGCCCCAGTAGCGGGTGGCGAACTGTTGGCCGAAGTTCGGCTCTGGGAAGACCGGCCCGGCCACCGCGTTGGCCCACTTCACCGTGTACGTCCGGCCGGGCCGGAAGCTGGCCCACGCCGACTGGTAGTAGGTGTATCCCTGCTGGGCCGAGGTCGACTGCCACACCGCCAACTTGTCCTGGTTGTAGTACTCGGTGATGGTGCTCGGCACGTCGTAGGTGAAGCTCGGCGGGGCCTGGCGCCCGTCGGCCGACCGGGTGATCGGCGAGTTGCCGGGCGCGTGCGCGAACGCGAGCCGCGAAACCGGCACGCCGGCAACGTCCGCGCTGACCTGGGAGCGGACCGTGGCGAAGTCACCCGTGCGCAGCTTGCGGGTCAGCCCGGTCATCATCTTCTGCGGTTCGTAGAGGTAGACCCGGTAGACGTACGGGCTGTTGTGCAGGCTGCCGTCCTGGGCTACCTGGCCCCACGTCCCGTTGACGTAGGAGACGAAGCCGGGTGTCTTGCCAGCCCCGATCTGCGCGGTCCGCACGCGGTCGAAGGGAACGTTCATCAGCACGCCGTACGGGTCGTTGCTGCCCCAGATCTGCGGCTGCTCGGTCCGGATCGTCCAGCCGGACTCCTGGAAGACCGCGGTGGCCTTCGGGTTCGGCACCGACACCGCGATCGGCTTCGCCAGGCGGGTGTCCATGGTGAGCGCCTGGTCCCTGGTCAGGTCGAGGCTCGGGCGCACCAGCGACGTGATCTGCGGGAAGTACGGGTCGCCGCTCTGTAGGTAGGTCTGGACCAGGTAGCGGCCCGCGCGGATGCGGTACTGGGTGGTCGCGGGGTCGCCGAGCACCAGAATGGCCTGCCGGTCCAGGTCGGTCAGGATGGTCACCCAGCCCTGCTCGGCCGTGGGCGCTCCGCCGTCCGGGCCGACGAGCTTGAGGGTCAGCTGGTGGCGGGCGACGTCGAGCGCGACCGGAGTCTGCACCTGCGTGCCACCGCCGGTGGCAGTCACCTCACCGCCGAAGTAGCGGTCGGGCAGGTCGACGCTGGCCTGCACGGTGATGGTCACGGTGGCCGTGCCGCCGGCCGGGACCGTGACCGAGGAGGCGCTGAGGCTGAACAGGCCGGCCGGTGCCGGGGCGCCGTCGGCGTCCTTGGCGTCGAGGGAGACGGCCAGGGTGAGGGCGGAAGAGCCGCTGTTCGCGTACGTGACCGTGCGCGTCTGCGCAGCGGTGGTCCGTTCGAAGGCGACGCTGGCCGGGCTAGCCGTGACGGTCTGCTGGATCGCCCGGGCGACGTTGACGAAGCCCGCGCCCTGCTCGTAGACGCCGATGGCAGCGCTCGGCTGCGCGGCCGCCATCAGCGTGGACTTGATCCGCTCAGGCGTCCAGTCCGGGTGCTGCTGGCTCAGGATCGCCGCCGCGCCAGCCATGTGCGGAGTCGCCATCGAGGTGCCGGAGAGGCTGGCGTACTGCGGGTTCTCGTCGTCCGGCAACAGGTCGGAGGTCGAGCTGCGCGCGGCGACGATGCCAACACCAGGTGCGGTGAGGTCCGGCTTGATACCGGCGTCACCCGCGCGCGGGCCACGGCTGGAAAACTCGGCCAGCTCGCCCGTCTTGGTCACGGCCCCCACGGTCAGCGCCTCGGCCACGCCGCCCGGCGAGTTCACCGTGGACTCGCCGGCCAGGCCGTCGTTGCCCGCGGCGACGACGAAGAGCACGCCGTAACGGTGGGTAAGGTCGGCCAGGGCCGCCTCGATCGGGTCGGTCTCCGGGCTGTCCGGGCCGCCGAGGCTCATGTTGGCGACCTTGACGCCCTGCTGTGCCGCCCAGGTCATGCCCGCCAGGATCGCCGACTCCGGGCAGCCCTCTGCGGTGCAGACCTTGGCGCTGTAGAGAGTCGCGCCGGGTGCCACGCCCTTGTGACGGCCCTGGGACGCGGCGGCGCTGCCGGCGATGGTGGAGGCGACGTGGGTGCCGTGGCCGACGCGGTCGAGGGCGTCTGGGTCGGCGGTGAAGTTCTCCGCGGCGGCGACCTGTCCGACCAGGTCGGGGTGGGTCTGGTCGACGCCGGTGTCGATCACACCGACCTTCACCCCCGTTCCCGTCCAGCCTGCCTTCCATGCCTGCGGCGCGCCGGTCAGCGGGACGCTGACGTCGAGGGTGGGTTGGCGCAGCCCGTCGAGCCAGATCTTGTCGAACCCGGGCCGCAGTTGCCGTTCGGTGCCACTCGCGGCGGACGTGATGCTGTTCCAGAAGGACACCGCGTCCGCGCGGCTCTCCGCGACAGCGCTCGCCCCGGAGAGCGCCCGGGTGGTCCGGGCACCGACGAGGCCGGCGGGGGCGACGCTGCTGTGCTGGACGATGAGCGGCAGGGCGGCCCGGGTGTCGTCGTAGCCGAAGCGGACCAGCATCGAGATGTCGAAAAGCCGGGAGTCGAGCTTGCCCTGGTTGAGCAGGCCCACGGCGTCGGCGGGGATGACCCGCACGTCCTCGCCGGCGCTGTGGGTGATGAACGGGATCCGTTCCCGTCCCTTGCCCGGCACGACGTCGACAGCGGTCTGGCCGTCCACAGCGCCGAGGCGGACGACGTCGCCGGTGAGCAGAGTGACCGTCCGGGGCTTGGACGCGACCACGGGTGTGGTCGCCGGCTTCCCGACCCGGGGCTGCGCCGACGCCGGCACACCGCCCGGAGCCACCACCGAGACCCCTAGCACCAGCAGTGCCAGCGCCGATAACTTGCGAACTGAACGCATCATTCTCCCTGGATTGAGCGCGAGAGGTATCCAGGTGATCTTGACCCGAACGGCGGGTGAAAGTTTATCCTGAGTGACCTGGGTCACTGTTACTGAACCGGTGCGGGCCCGCGCGTCCGGACCGTCGAGCCCTCATCCGTACATTCGCCTAGGCGTAGCGGCCCGCGCACCTGAGCAGGTGTTCCCGCCCGAGCCGCGTTGTGCGAGCGGTACACCCGGTTGAGCTGCGCGCCGTCCGGACCGCTGCTCCCTGCGATCGACGGAACGGGGCCGGCCTGGTTCGGCAACCTCATCGTCGAGGGCGCACACTGCCCCGGCCGGCCGGTGAGCGAGAGCCGCGGAATCGGTGCCGAGGGTGGTAGACACCGTGGAGGGAACTGCTCGACGTCCGGGTCGGTGGCCGGCCCGCCGCGGAAGGGTCCGGCCCGCTCGACACTGGTTGTCGAGCCGGGGGGCAACGCTACTTCGAGGCGTGCAACCCCTCTCGAGCCACTCCCCGCCCTGCGGCGACGCCGGGGCCCCGCAGGCCAATTGAGAGCCACACGACCAGCGTGGGCAGCCGAAGAGAAGGCGACAAGCCCGGACGCCTAGACCGAAGCCTGGCCGGGCCACGGTCACCGGTCAATGAAACAAGTAGCCGATGACCCGGATGCCGGGCGGTGTCCGTTGCCTTGAAGATCGGCCGGCTAGCCCATCGTCGGGTGATATTGGCTCTCGTGGTCGAGGCTGGGCAGGCAGAATGTGCGCCGTGCTCGCATCCACCCGGGAACTGCTGACGTCGTTGGATTCGTTGCCCTATCGGCAGCGGCTACGCCACGTGGCCGGGTGGGCGCGCGAGTCCGCCGATCGCGCCGAGGTGTGTGCCGACCTGCGGGGTCTGGGCGCGTATGAGCGTCATCTGGCCCTGGTCGCTTCGATGGTGGTGCGCGACGCTCATGGTGTCGAGGCCGCGTTACAGGATCCGCAGCCGTCGATCAAGGCCGTGGCGCTCGGCGCGGCCGCGCGTGCTGGCCTGCTCCGTGGGGCGGAAGTGGACCTGTCGGCGGTTGAGCGGCGGCGTATCTATCGCCTGCTGCGCCGGCTGAAGGCGTCGGCGACCGCGGACGCCCTGGTCGCCGGGGTCCGCGCGGAGTACGGCGATGACGAGGCGGCGGCTGTGCTGCCCGCGTGCAGCGCGCCGGTGGTGCGGTCGCTGCTGCCTGAGCTGGAGCACGCGGCCGACATTGGGGCGCTCATGCGCCGGCACCCCGGCCTGGTTCTGGAGCGGGTGGAGGCACGACTGGCCGCGGCCACGCCCGAAGTCCGCGACCGGATCTGGAACGAGGTGGGCCATGCGCTGCTCGACGGCGACCCGGCCACGGTCCTCGGCCTCTTGGAGCGGCACGCGCCGCCGACTCGCTTGCCCGGCGGCCTGACTGCGTACGGTCTGCTCGCCGCGCATGACCCTGGCCGCGTCGTGGCCCTGCTCACCGCGCCGGACCGGGCCGCCTGGGTCGGGCGTGCCGGACTGCCGCCCGCGGTGCTGCGCCGTTTGGCCGTGCTACCCACCGACCGGCTCGTCCCACTGGCCTGCCTGGTCCGGGACAACGCCACAACGTTCGCGGCGCTGCTCGACGAGCTTCCGCCGGCGCGTCGCGGCGAACTGTACGACGGCGCGCTGGCCGAGGTGAACACCGCCACGCGGGTACCGGCGACGGAGGTCATGGAGGCGCTGCCCGCGGCGGTCCGGATCCGGGAGGCGACCCGCTTGCTGGGGCTGCCGGAGATCCGCGAGCGGGAAGACATGGTGCGCTACTGGAGCTCGTTCCTGGCCTGGCCGGATGCGTCGGCCGCGCTGGCGGACGCGTTGCGCTCCGGCGACGCTGGCGAGCGGGCGCAGGCGTACGGAATGCTGGTGCACGCCGCCCGGCGCTCACGCGACCCGCAGGTCGTCGCCGAGCTGGTGGACCGGCTCGGCCGGCTCCACAACGAGCAGGACCCGGTCCGCTCTGCCGCGCTGAGCGCGCTCTCTTCGGTCGCCCGCCTGCTCACCCCCGCCGCGGCGGCCGGGCTGACCCGGCTGACCACCGACGCTGTCGAGGCGCGGGACGGGTCGGCCGTGACGACGTCCGCGCTGAGCGCCCTCGCCGCGGACACTCTGCAACATCACGTCGAGGTGCCCGAGCTGCGCGAGTGGGCGCTGCTGACCATCGACCTGGTGGGCTCCACCGCGCAGGTACCGGTGCTGCGCCGGTTCGACGTGGTGCTGCGCTGTGGGCAGGAGACCATGGTCGCCGATCGGTTGTCCGGCTGGGTCACGGCCGCTATGGAGCGTGGCCGCTACGGGCCGCTGTTCGCGCTCACCGGAGCGCTCGGCAAGCGCGCCTGGCGGGTGCCCGAGCTGCAGGAGCTGCTGCACCGGGCGAC
This sequence comes from Plantactinospora sp. DSM 117369, assembly GCF_053764795.1. NCBI lineage: Bacteria > Bacillati > Actinomycetota > Actinomycetes > Micromonosporales > Micromonosporaceae > Plantactinospora > Plantactinospora sp. DSM 117369. The sequence continues at coordinate 2,723,374 of NZ_CM132446.1, forward strand.
CGGCCGGCACAGCCCGGAGTCGGTGGCCGCCCGAGCCGTCGAGCTGTGGCTGGACAACCCGCGAGGGCGCAGCGACCGCGTTGAGCAGCTGCTTACCGCCGACCCGACCACGGTGACGATCCCGGCCGTGTGGCGGACGATCTGTACAACCCGCACCGACCTGCCGGACCGGGTGCTCGACCATCCGCCGCGGGGTCGGTTCGTCTCCGATCACCTCCGCTGGGTGCCGGGCTGGCCGGTCCACCCCGAGCGGTGGCTGCCCCGCCAGCACGCTGCGTACATAGGGTTGCAGGAGCGCGTCGTGGCCGACACGGCGGCCGGCGTACGGCAACGGGCCGCGGCTATCAGGGCCGCCGCCCCGATCCCCGCACTGGGGCGGGAGCCGGTGCTGCGTTACATCGACTCGCCCACGGTGGTGCTCGCCGAGGCAGCGCTCGGCGCGCTGGTGTGGACCGACCGGCCCGCCGAGGCGCTGCCCCTGCTGCTCCAACATGCCGGGGACGACCGGGCCCGGGTGGCGCTCTACGCGGCCGGGCGCGCGGTGCGGTTCGTGGCGCCGTCGCGGCTGCCCGCCGCGCTGCGTCCGGTGCTGCTCGACCCCGGCACCAAGGTGACCAGCCGGAAGGAGGCCGCCCGCCTGCTGGCCCGGTACGGCCCGCCGCAGGTGATGGGAATGCTGCTCGACACGTATACGAACCCGCAGACGCACCGTGACGTCCGCGCGGCGATCGTCTCCGCCGCTCGTCAGCGGCTCGACACCGAGGCGAGCTGGACGATCCTCGACACGGCGCTGCGTGGCAGCAGGGAGGAATGCCGCGCCGTGCTTGCGGCCTCCGCGAGCGATGTCGCCGACCGGCACCGGGCACGCTACGCGGCACTCATCACCGAGGCATGCCGCGCCATTGACCGCGAAGTCCGAAGGGCCGCGTTCCAACAGCTGCCGTACTGGTCCCACTGGGCCGGCGACATCACCGAGCTGGTCGTGGAAAGACTCACCGACCTCGGCGAGCACCGCGCCACGATCGAGATCGCCCAACTGCTGCGCGCGTTGCATGGTGCCGGTCTCGACGTCGCCTTCGACCGCCTTACGCAACGCGACGCCGCGGACTCCCAGCCGGCCGGGCCCGGGGCCGACCGGCCGGCCCGCCGGCGCATCGAAACCCTGGCGCAAGCGGCGGTGACCTGGGCGCGCAGCACACCCCTGGATACCAACCGGTCGGCGATGGTCACAGCGGCCCGGCAGCTCGCCACACAACCCGCCTTCACCGGGACGGCGACAGCGATGCTGGTCGGTCTCGGACGCCTCGACAACCTCGACCAGATCGCCGACCTGTGCGCCGGTCGGCCCGCGCTGGCCGTCCGCACAGCCGCACGGGTAGCTGCCCGCCTGCGGGAACTGCCGAACTCCATGGACGCCGCCGTCCTCCGGCCGGCCATCCTCCGGCTGGCCGGCCGAGGCGACCTCGCCGGTGGACTTTTCGCCATCGAGCTCACCCGGCCCGGCGCCACGTTCGGATGGTCCGCAGCCTGGCGGGACCTCCTGCTCGACCTACGCCACCATCCCGATCCCGACGTGCGCGAGGAGGCGTACACCGTCGACATGACGTAGGGCTGCTGTGCACGAGGCGCCAAGATCGAGTGCACTGACCTGCCGCGTCGAGGGCGTTGCTGCTACGCCGGCTCCGGCCAGTCGGCCACGATGATCAACGGAACACATGCTGGCGACCGGTACTCGTCGCCGGGGAGGTACTCGATGTGCTGATGCCGGTTGACCCCGTGCGCGTCCGCGGTCTCGGCTTGATCCGCCACACCATCGAGCGCTTCCCAGATGATGTCGAGATACCCGCGGCCGCCGGAGAAGTGCAGAGTTGCACCATCACGCAGACCGACGGTCAGAGGGCCTTCGGTTTCCTCCTGGATGACGACGCCGTCGGTGATCGCTACCTCAAGGTGCGCGGCATGCTGGCGTAGCAACCGGCCAAGAGCGCGCAGCGCAGCCGGCGGACCGGCAAGCTCGAGCTCGCCGTCGAGGACAGAAACGCGGCAATGCCGGTGATCACCCATCGACGCATTCTGCCCTACACCCGGGCCCCTACCTCCGGATCAGCCGCCGATGAGTGCGTCGCCCCGCGCGGTGCGCACGTAGAAGACCAGCCGACCGGCCCGCTGCCGGGTGACCAGGCCCGCTGCCACGAGCCGTGAGAGGTGGGCCGAGACTCCGCTCGGGGCCAGCCCGGTACGGCGGGCCAGCGACGTCGTCGTCGACGGGGTCGTCAGCTCAGCCAGCAGGGTCGCCCGAGCCTGGCCGAGCACCGGGGCGAGATTAGGCGCGGGTGGGTCGTTGAGCCACATCGAGCCCACACCCCGAGTGGGATACCGCAGCACCGGAGCCCAAGGCTCGGACGCCTTGACGAAAACGTTCGGCCAGGCGAACAGCGACGGCACGAGCACCAGGCCGCGCCCTCCGAGTTCGTAGCGCAGGTCCAGGTTGGGCCGGTTCACCGATAGGACGTCATCCGACCACGAGATCATGGGATCGAGTTCGGAGAACATCCGGTGCGGGCCCGCGTCGGCCAGTCGCCGTGCCCGAAACATCACGTCGCCCTCCAGGATGCCGCGAATCCGCCCCCAGTACGGCGCCAGCGCGAGGTCCCAGTAGGTCCGCATCTGCTCCACGACCACGCGAAGAGTACGACGCGGCGCGCGACGCAGGTCTGACAGCGAGGCGGGCAGCCGGTCGCCGTACACCGCCGTGAGTTCCTCGCGTACGACCGCCACCGGCGTCTTGCGCACGGCCGCGAACTCCGCCTCGGGCTCGGCGACGGGCGAGTGCGGCGCTGGCGCGAGGAAACCCGGCAGCCTCCGTTCCGGCGCGATCACCAGGTCCCGCAGCAGCCGCAGGTCGGGTGCGGCCAGCACCGCGGCGCGGTGCCGGCTCACCCAGGGCAGGTGCACGGCGTGCGCGCCGGGATCGCGCAGTACGCGCAGGCTCGCAACGACCTCCCAGGCGGGGGAGATCGCGAACCTGACACTCGCGAGGTCGGCCAGGGACAACGACATTTGCAGCATCAGATGGCTTCCATGAGGATTCATCGTAGTCCGAATCGTTGGTGCGCGGCGGCGGCCACCACCGAGGGTTCGGGCATGTCGATCCAGCACGCCCCCCGAGGGCACTCCGACGCCCGGGCCCTGCCCCGCGACTTCACCCGCTACCTCGTCGCCGCCGTGGCGGCGAAATGGGGCTTCAACATCGCCAAGGTGGCCATCCCGCTCGTCGCGATCACGTCGCTCGGCGCTGGTCCGGGCGCGGCGGGTGCACTGGCCGCTGCCGGCACCGCCCCCTTTCTGCTGCTGGGGTTGCCGGCGGGTGCGTGGCTCGACCGCGTCGCCCGTCGCCCGGTCATGATCGCCATGGATCTGGCCCGGTTCGCGCTGATCGGTTCGGTACCGGTCGCCGCCGCCTTCTCCGTCCTGACCATGACCCAACTCTGGGTGGTGGTGTTCCTCAACGGCGTCGCGACCGTCTTCTTCGACGTCGCGATGCAGAGCCATCTGCCGGATCTTGTCGGCGGCGGCGACGGCCGACGCCTGATCGCCGCGAACGGGCGGCTCGGCATCGTGGAGCAGATGGCGTTGGTCGGCGCTCCGGCGCTGGCCGGCTGGCTGGTCGGCCTGTCCACAGCCTCGGCGGTGCTGATCGCGACGGCACTCGGCTACCTCTGGTCGGCGCTGTGGATCCGACGCATCCAGCGGCCGGAGCCACGCCAGGTCGAGGTCGTACGACGCTCACTCGCGGCCGAGGTACGGGAGGGCCTGTCGTTCGTCCGGCACAACCGCACCCTGCGCGCGATCGCCGTCGCCGGAGCGCTCGTGAACTTCGCGACCGCGGGTACCGTCGCGATGCTGCCGCTCATCCTGGTCCAGGAACTGCACTGGACGGAGAGCCAGCTAGGTCTCTTCCTCGGTGCCGGCGGCACCGGAGGCCTGCTCGGAGCGCTCTACGGCGAGCGATTGTCAAGGATGCTCGGTGCCGGCCGCTCGGTACTCGTGATCGGGCTGGTAATCGCCCCGGTCTCGTTCGTGCTACCGCTCGTCGGTCAGGCCGTTCCCGGGCCGGCCGCCGCGCTCGCCTGGGCGATCGTGATCTTCAAGGTCGGCTTCGACAGCGTGGTTCTGATGTCGTTCCGCCAGCACGTCACGCCGCCGCGGCTACTGGGACGCGTCAACGGCACCCTGCGGGTAATGTTCAGCGGCGCGCTCACCCTCGGCGCGGCGGCCGCGGCATTCGTCGGCGATCTCTCCGGTCCTCGTGCCGCCACCTGGGTCGCCTGCGCCGCACTCGCGCTGGTGTGGGTGCCGATCCTGCGTTCCCCGATGCGCCGGCAGACCCTCGACGGATCATGAACCCTTTCCCGACGACCCATCCCGGATGAGGTCCCGCCCGCGCACCACGCCGAGCCGGCATCCGGATCTTCCGCGGATCTTCCGTGGATCGTGCGCGGCCGGCGTCACGTACAGCGCCACGGACAGCAGGACATCCAGGCCGGCAGCCGATCCTCCGAGACGTCGCCGTGTCAGGCTGAGCGGTCGGTTCGGGGCACGATCGGGTCGATGGGCTGGCCGGGACTGTACTCGGCCTCGAGCCAGTCGGCGAGGTTGAACCTGCTGCCACACATGCTGCAAGTGGCCCGGCCGAACAGGCATGTGAGGCCGTCCGCGAGAGTCGTATCGCCGCCCATGGTGGCGATGCCGTGTACCCAGCTACCGATCCCCGTCAAGTCCTCGGGCTTAGCGGGAGAGAGCGGAACCCGGCGGATGTCGCCGTCGTTGTGGTCGCGGATCGCCGAGTAGCGGCCGTAGTCGCCGATCACGGTCAGCAGACGGGTAGTGCAGTGTGGGCAGTCCAGGTGGTAGTGCTCGTCGGTGAAGTCCAGGCTGACCGAGGCCCAGAGCAGGTACCCGGCGAAGGCGAGCGTGTCCTGCAACTGCCTGACCAACTCGGGACCGGCACACCCCCGCAGGCGGGCTTGAGCGAGACGATGCAGCACCGCGAGAGCCTCAGGGTTAGCCCGCACCAGGTCGTCATGCTCGTCGTACCGGTGCAGAGTTCGTACGATCGCCGCCGCGAGGTCCAGCGCCCGGTCCCGATGCTCGTCGGTGCCGAACTCCGCGAGCCGGCCGAGTTCGGGCAACGCGGCGAACCCCGCCGAGCAGCAACACTCTCCCTCTACAACAAGCCGGTCTTCGAGCTCGTCCCACACCGCGGCATCGGGCTGCTGTGCGAGCCGGCCGAGCAGGATGCCAACGCTGATACCAGAGGCGCCCCGCACATCCCGCGTCGAGCGCCAACCGAGCACCGAACGATCTAACACCACATCCGCCATCCCTTGGAGCACACAGCGCCGTGAGCCGCCACCCGACCACGGTTCATGATCCGGCATCCGCTTCTGCCACGGCCAGGGCACGGCAGCGCTGGCAGGTCTGTCACTGTCGGTGGCTGCCGACCGTGGCACCCTACGGTGCGTGATGCACCCCGGCCGCTGCGGCGCACGGTCGGCGGCAGAACTTTGCAGTTGATCGTGGACGGAATCCGAAAATCGCCAGATATCTCGACCGGCGCCAGCTACGACATCAGCGGCCGCTGCGCTACCGACCGAGCCGCTTGTAGCGCCACCGATCTAGATTGGAGGCTCGGCCTCAACCGCGGGGGTTCTCATGCCACCACAGCAGGTGTCCCGTCGCAACCTCCTACGCGCTACCGCGGCCGGTGGATTCGTCACCGCCGTCCCCGCGCCGCCACGACTCACTCGGGTCCCGTCCGCCGTCCGGGAGCTCGAGGAGAAGATCCAGGCCGGAATGGAGAGGTACGGCGTCGCCGGCGTCGGCCTCGGCCTCTGGTATCGCGGCAACGAATATGTCCGCGGCTTCGGCGTCACCCGCACCGACGCTCCCGAGGACGTCGACGGGGATACGGTCTTCCGTGTCGGCTCGACCACCAAGACCTTCACCGGCGCGGCCATCATGCGTCTCGTGGAGCAGGGCAGGATCGATCTTGATCGTACGGTCCGGAGCTACCTTCCCGGCTTCCGGACCACCGACGCTGCGGCCTCGTCGCGGGTGACCGTCCGGCAGGCGCTCAACCACACGGCTGGCTGGCTCGGCGACTTCTTCCTGGACACCGGCGACGACGCCGGGGCGCTCGCCCGCTACGTCGCCGCGATGGACCGCCTCCCGCAGCTCACCCCGCCCGGCCGGGTGTTCGCCTACAACAACGCCGCGCTGTCCCTGGCCGGGCGGTTGATCGAGGTAGTGACGCGCCGCTCGTACGAGGAAGAGGTGCGGCGAAGCCTGCTAGATCCGCTCCGCCTGAGCCGATCGGGATTCTTCCTGGACGAGATCCCCGGCGCCCGGGTCGCACAGCCGCACGTCTACGACCCGGCCACCGGCGGCATCGTGGTCTCGCCGGAGTCCTGGCGGATTCCGCGCTCGCTCCACCCGGCCGGCGCGCTCATCTCCAGCGCACGCGACCAGATCCGGTGGGCCCGATTCCACCTGGGCAACGGCGGTCGCGTGTTGAGCGGCCGCTCGATCCGCGCGATGCGGTCCCGTCCCGGCCCAGGCGGCACCCTGTTCGTCGAGCTGGACGGCGCCGGCGTCACCTGGATGCTGCGGCCGACCGCCGAGGGACCCACGGTGGTGCAGCACGGGGGCGACTGGGCCGGGCAGCACAGCGGCTTCCTGATGGTGCCCGCCCGCGACTTCGCCATCACGGTGCTCACCAACTCCGACGCCGGGACCGCGTTGCTCGACGACCTGTTCATCGACGACTGGGCGCTGCGCCGCTTTGCCGGGGTCAGCAACATCCCCGCGCCCCCGCTCACGCTCACCGACGCCGAGCTCGCGCCGTATCTGGGCAGCTACTCCGGTCAGCAGATCGACATCGACGGCACCGTTTACACGCAGGAGTTCGAATTCGTCGCCGACAACGGCCGGTTGGTGCTGATGTTCGGCGGCCAGGCGGTGGACGGGTTCGCGTTCTACCGCAAGGACTACGTGGTCGACCTGCCCCTAAACGGCGGCACTGAGGAGGGCCCACGCGCCAACTTCGTCCGCGGCCCGGACGGGACGGTCCAGTGGTTCCGTCTCGGCGGCCGGCTCGCCCGCCGCGGCGCGCCTCACACCGCCCGTGGCGGACGGCGGGCCACCATGTTCAACCCGAGGCCGCTCCTGTCCTAGCCGGGCCCCTTCGTACGCACCGCCAACGAAGGGCCGGCGCTGACCGTGTCCGTTCCCGGACATGATCGAATGCGCTGTCATCGGAACGTTCGGACAACCCCGGCCACCTCGATCAGGTGCACGGTTCTCGACCAGTTCAGGATGCGCGTCACGGGACGTCGAACACCGAGCGTGACGGCTCACCATCCGCCTGGGTGCGCGGAGGGCGGCAGAAGCGGATACCGCCGATGACACCGAGGCGTCGTCGTTGTCACTGGTACCCAGAGCCGGCAACATGCGGTGATGGCCGGGTAGGCGGACAACGCGCGCACTGCGGCAGATCCGGATGCCAGTCATACTCGGATCACGGTAGAAGCCCGCCGATGTTCGCCCCGTGCCGTCTCGCGGGAGATCGGCTATTGACGGATGGGTGTGGAGTGAGCAAGACAGTACCGGTCGGGTTTGGTGGGCGCTGGTTCTGGGCCTACGACGTCAGCCTCGGAGTACTGCTCCTGGAAGCCGTTCAGGTGGCCGGGGAGACGCCACCCGAGCAGCGGTCACCACGGACCGATGCTGTATTGGACGACCTGCGAACTCACGTGCAGGTCGGCGCCAGCTTCGCCTTCCCACTCGACGCCAGCAACTGGGACAACGAGCAACGGGACTACGTCCGTTCGATCATCGCGGAGGCGGGACGTCGGCTGCGTGGGTATGGAGTCGTCACGTCGGCGCAGGCTGCTCATCGCTACGTGATCGAGGGTGAGCCCCTCTTCCTGCGTGGACATGAGCAGATCAACGGCGAGGTGATCGCCGACCTCGCCGAGGCGCTCGAATGCTTGATCCAGGACCAACTGCCGCCAGTGCCCGTGACCGACCGGCATTGGCTCTTCGGCATAGAGGGTGGCCCGCGCATTCTGTGAGGGCCGCCAGCCGAGCGTGCCTGGCACGGGACACCAACACTTCAACGAACTGTCATCGGCTAGGACCCGAACGTCGAGCGGCCAGGAAGAATGGTTACGAAGCGTGACGACTTCGGCCGGGTGGCACGCACGAACGGTGGCATGTGAGTGCGTTGCGCTCTGCGCGGTCTCGGTGGTCGGCCTCAGCATGCCTACGACGATCGTCGGGTCGGCGCAGGAGGGCACGGATGATCGAATGGCTCGAGGATGTCTGGTTTCGAGCCCACGCCGTGCAAATCGTCGAAGGCGGTGAGGACGGCGGCCCTCTTCCCGGGCGTGCGGTTCTGGCTGAGTTAGCGGACGCTGTGTCGGTCGACGCGGCGCGTGTGTTGACCACGACCGGTCGTTCTACCGGTGACGTCTGTCGTTGTCTGGGTGGGCCGACGATCGTGCTCAGTGATATTGCGGGCCAGGTGCTTGCCAACGCTGGCCTGCACGGCCACGGCTCGGTCAGTTGGGAGCGGTCGCGGTTCCGTAACGACCTTGTCGTGGCGGATCCTGCGGCGCTCCACCTGTTCCTGGCCGAGCACGGGGTACCGAATCAGCTGACTCCTTTCCTGGCACCGTTGGCCGAACTCCTGAACCTGCAGGAGGGCCGCCCGCAGTTCCGGCCCGCGGGGCGAACAGGCAAGCGGTACCTGACCGAGCGTGGGGTTCCTGACGTGCTGCATCCGGTGTTGGTCGCCGTCACCGGTCAGCAATCCGGCGAGCTGTCCGATGCGCAAGTCGACGAGGCCCGTCGACGGCTCACCGCCACCATGCCCTCACCCGCTGGCAGGGCCGCGATCCTGCTGTCCTGGCTGGGCCGGCTCTCCAGCCCGGCCGAGGCACTCTGGGGCGAGGGCGTACTGGTACGACGGCTACTTGCCGATCTCGCCCTGCCCGACGTCGCGACCGCAGCCGCCGAAACACGCACCCGAGAGGTCGCGATGGGGGTCGTCAACCTGGTCATGCACTCCGGCGACGACGGTACGCTGGCAAAGGCCGTCGGCCCGACGCTGCGTCAACTGTTCCCGCCGGCACCTGCGGCCGGGCCCGTACGGTAGCCGCCGAACATTCGGTTCGGCGAACGCTCGCTGACACAGCTCGCCAGCCGCCATCCCGCATGCTCTGCGGCACGCCGAGCCGCTGACATACCGTCCATTCCCGGCACGTTGCGCCCGGTCCGCAGCTACTTGGAGACTTTCGGCCGGATCGGTGCCCGGCGAGACGCTCCCACGTTGCGGCTGCCTACCGGTGGCATTGGCGTGGCTCTCTCCTGGCCTGCGGTCTCGTCGGGCACCGCGCGAGGAGTGGCTGGAAAGGGGGTTCGTTCTGCTCGAAGTAGCGGTGCCCTCCTTGCTGACAATCCGCTGCTGCCCCCAGGGGAGCGGATCACCTGGTGTTGCCCCGGGGGTCGGCAGACGACGACTCGGAGCCAACCGAGTCTTCCACGGCCGGCGGCTTGCCACGCGGAGGCGACGGCCCATCGGAAGCGGGCGGCGCCGGAGCGACCGGCGGTCGAACCGCCACCGTCCCCGACGGGAAGGCCATCAGCTGGACAACGACCACTATGCCAGGCAGCATGACCGACAGGAGAGCGGCGGCGATGAATACGCCTGGCGAGACCCCGTCCGCCCAGTAGCTCCGGTCGACAGTGGTCAACAGACCGAAGATGACGGCACAGCTGAGGACGTAGGCAATCCCGAGGTAGGCCGCGTGGGTCACCGCCCGATGCGCCCCGTAACGAAGTCGGGGAGCAAACGCGTGCCCGACAACGACCAGCGCGACCAGCGCCGACCATGCCCGGACCAGCCAGTCGAGCCAGGGATACATCCCCTCGGGCCGGACATCCCTCAGATAGTCGTGCGCGGTCACCGCCAACTGTCCGACTATCACCAGGGACAGACCGTACGCGGTCACCCGGATCAACCGGAGCGGAGACTCGAACTCGCTGCGCCCGGCGATCAGCCACGCTAAGCCGGTGAACAGGGTGAGCGAGCCAACCCCAAGCATCCCAGCCGCCACCGTCGTCTGCGTCCAGGCCCGGGGGCAGGTCCGTTCACCGGCGATGACGCCAAAGAAAAAGCTATCCAGAGCGAACGTGACCAGGCCGGCGATGAACATGGTCAACGCCTTGGCCGACGGACGTCTCGGCGTCTCCCTATCGATCAGCATGACTATGCCAGCGAAGACGAGACCAGCGACCACGCCGGCCAGCTGGGAGTGTGCCCCGGCCGAGCCAAGCGGATTCCAATCTACCGACTCACACGCTTCGCCCACCGGCACCTCGCCCAAGTCCTTGACAGTCGGACCACACCGTCGACGCTATCGGTGCAAGTTTCACTGTAGTGGGCGAAGGCAAAATCTCCGGACACATCACCGCCCGTACAGGGATATGACAGTCGCCCGGTCGAAGGAATTCGTGCCACGCAAACTCCAGGAAAAACCTTGGTGCTGTCGCTGATCGCTTGCGGCGTGGCCGGGCTGGTCTTCGTCAACAACGAACTGGATCCGCTCCCGGTGCAGTCCCGCTCGCAGGTCGCCAGCGCGGCTCAGGTGGAAGCCATCGCTCACGCGACCCTGCCTCCCGGAACCGTGCTGCTGTCCGCCGTTTACACGCGGTCACCGCGTACCTATGCGCGAACCGCAGCTAAAATTCCGGGTGCATCCTCCTCTGCCGCCGAGCGAGCGCGCTGGACACCGGCGCCCCTCACTATCGGTACGCCATAGTTCGACGTGTCGGACGCACGCCTGTGCCGATGCGGACGCACCCGATCACCGCGGCGGTGCCGACGATGGCGTCTGCGGGCCGTGGGTCACCCGGTTGCCGGCTCGCCCTCTCGTCGTTGTCTTCGTGGCATCATGCTGGGCCATGGATCATCAGGGGCAGTTTCGTCGTGCAGCGCTCGAGTTGGGCATCCCGGACGACGAGATCAGCGGGTTCACCAAGTACCTCCGTTTGTCGATCCGGTTGAGCGGGGGTTCCGACGGTGTTCCGGTCGGGCAGTTCGGTGGGTTGCCCCGGCTGCCGGTGGGCATGGACTGGCCGTTCGCCGGGGTCAGTCCGTTGCCGTTCATCTTCTCCGTCGACTGTGCGGCGCTGCCGAGAGTCGACGGCTTCGGCCTGCCGGTAGACGGCTCGCTGCTCTTCTTCCTGGACCACGAGGAGGACTACCTGGCCAGAGCCACCGGGGAGCGGAGATACGCGCGAGTCGTGTATGTACCGGCCAGCACCGATACCGAGGTGGCGGAAGAACCCACCAACGACGAGTTCATCGGCAAGCAGTACGACGTCGGCGCCACGCTCCTCGCGCAGTTGCCCAATTGGTTCGGCACGGACGAGGACGAGGACGACCCGTCGCCCTTCCAGCGGCAGTTGGACCGTGACCTGGAGCGTGACCTGCCACACCTGGACGAACTCTGTGCCCTGGCCTACGACCTCTGGCCGTCTGACGAGGGGCTCGCCAGCGCCTATATCGGTGGGTATGCCGACGATGAGGTGATCACGGGTATTGCGGAACAGACCCTCGCGGGGCGCGAGAAGGCCGGCGAGATCGTCATCCCGGTGGCGAAGTGGTATTCCCATGTGGAGAAGGAGAAGCACCGGCTGACGAGCGAGTGGGTGTCGCTCGCCCGCTTTTCCTTGGCCGACGAGTGCTACTACGGGAGTTTTGTGATCCGCCACGACGACCTGGCCGCCGGTAGGCTGGACAAGGCGTTTTCCGTGACCGAGTTCAGCGAGTAGAACACCGGCGGCGCCGAATGCGGCCGCGGATCCGCGTTGCCTGCGGTCGCCGACGTCAGATGCTGGGCATCCGCTCATGCCGCTCTCCGAGCAGCCACGTCAACTTGCCGTGCCGTACGACCAGTGCAGCGCGACGTCGGGCTTCATCCGTAGCCACAGAGCGGAAGCCGGCGCGTCATCCGGGAAATCGACCCGTAGCAGCTCGCGACCGTGGATCCGTTCGACTCCGACACGCTGAACGCCACGCAGATCCAGGTCGAGCAGCTCGGCTCCGTCGGGGGCGGTCCGCAACCGTAGCCGAACGACCTCGTATCCCGGCTCGATGTACATCTCTATGTCGTATCCGGCTCGGGTGGTTCGGAACGTCACTGCCGTGTAGGGCCACAGCTCTCGCCAGTCGAACTCGTATCCGGCGTCGCGCTCGTCGTCCGCGTACCGATAGACCGGCTCCGCCTCGAACAGCCAGATCAGGTCCTCGTAGCTGGGGACCGGCTCCATGACCACCAGAAGATCCTCACACGGAGCCCGGAGAGGCTTGCACGGCCTCCGCATCTGCCGCAGAGCACGCGCGGTGGCGGGCCGCGCACGGGTCACAGAGCGTGGCGACGTACGTTCGACGCGGCGTCCGGTCACGCCGAGTTGAGTGCGTTCGATCATGCGGATAACGGGTGTCGGGGATGCCTTCTGGTTGTGTCCGGAGCACCTACGCGAGACTCAACAGGTGCATCTCGTCGCTACGGATCACCCAGTCGTCCAGGTAGCTTGTGGCCTCGATGACGGGTGGTCTGCTCCGACAGGAGGGCGCGGGTGTTCGCGGGTGTTCGGCGGTGGCATCGTCGGCGTGTCGGCCAGTACGTGAATACCTGGTTCGGCTGGCCGGTGCCCGGCCGGGTTCTGATCGCGTCACCAAAAGAGATGGAAAGGCTCGTACGGGCGGCCGAGGTCTCCAACTACAGTCGTAAGGGCGCCAGGACCGACCTTGACCGTGCCGTGGTGCACGTAGTCGTGCCGTACCTGCCGGAGCCCACTCCGACACCGGGATGGATGTGTCTGGTCATCTCATTTCGACACCCGATCCTTGACAGGCCGATCGGCGAACGGCCGGACTTCGCATTCGCAAAACTGGACATCGCGGAGACCGAACTTCGCGGGCTGAAGGTCGCGAGCCCGACGTGCAGAGACCAGCTTCTGCACTGGTTGGCGTGGCGGGCATTCAGCGCGGAGCGGTAGGTGGGTGACGGCCGAGGACGTGAGCCTGGCGGCCTGGTTCGGGCACGCCGCAGCCGGTAGGTGCGATGCTTACCCTGCTCGCATCAGCGGTCCTGGGCTTGCCATCCTGATCGAATGCCGAAGCTTACAGAAGACGACTACAAAGCCACAATGGCGCTACATCCGATCAGAGTCGACCCGGACGAGGAGCCGCCGTTCGACTTCTGGCCATACTTCGAGGCCATCCCACCGGAGGACTTCGGCGGCCACGACTTCTCGGCGGGAGCAGTGCCCTACGCCTGGAGGATGCCTGAGAGCGTCTACGAGCACGTCCTCGTGCGATGCGAGACGCCCAACGTGTTTCTGGTGCTCGTGCTGGACGTGATCGGCGGCTCGGTCGTAGGCCATCACCTACTCGACCTCAACCGGCTCTACGGCCTGGCCTGAGATGCGGAGGCTACGAGGCCCGCGCCGGTCAGGCGGGGTAAGGGCCGGATCTGCCGCCGATCGAGCCTCCCGCCATGGGGCTGAGCGGATCTGCGGGCATCACGCGGGCGACCGTCGGCGACCACGTCGAAGGACGCTGTGCCGGTACGTCGGATCCGTCGCAGCGGTGGCAATCTGGGAACGGACCCAGCCCGGATCTGCCATGCGTGCCGTCGTGCGTGCCGAGCCGCGGCGGGGCATCGCGGTGCGATGGTGGCATCGCGGCTCAACGCGGCCGGGTCGCCAGCAGACGCAGCGGCGGCGGGGCGGTCAGATCTTGCCGCTGGCAGGCGGCGCGACCAACCCGGCGGCGACGAGCAGCCGCATCCAGGGATCGGCGTAGCGGCGCCTGCGGGTCCGGTACGCCGGAAACCTGCAGATGAGGCCGACCAAGTCGGGGTACTCGGGCCCGAATACGTATCGGGCGAAAAAGGTCGGCAGGTCGGGTGCGAGCTTTGTGCAGTCAAGGCGCCCTTCCCCACCTCGGTGGCAGTAGTCCGCGAAGTCGTCGCCGTCGAGATGGAAGACGCTGCCATCGACGACATCGATGTCGACCTGGCCACCCGTCACGGGGTTGTCCTCGTCCATCCAGACGACCTCTCGGCCGATCGGCAACGCGTGCTCCACCCAGATGCTGGCGTCGGTGGGCGGCCTGGCCGACCACGTCTCGACGGTGCGGACCACCGGGGGCGGCTCGAACCGGAAGACGCCGGTCTCGACCCGGCCGACCAGGTCGAACACGTCGTACAGCCCGGCTGGTAGCTCCGGGATGCGGGGCAGTGGCACCTGGGCGTCGATGACGACGCCGAAGCGGTGCTCGGCCTCCAAGCGCCGGAACGTCGCGATGCGCTCCTGCAGGACCTCGAGCATGTCGATCACCACGACTGCACCCTATCGACGCCGCACGAACGCCGTCGCGCTCGGCCGCCGGTGGCCCCAGCCCTCCCCAACAAACACCGCCGGCGTAGCTCGGTCCGCGTCCGCTTGTGGCATCCCTTGCAAGGCACTCTCCACGCCGGGGTTTCAGGGTGGTTGGTGGCGGATCTGGGTAGTGGCTTGTCCGAAGGGCCGAGGTCCGGGGTCAGGTCGGTCACGCTGGGTTGCACCGGGGATCGAGCGTCGACGCCTGCCAGCACAGCGCGGTCAACACGACATGCAGGTTGAGGAACGACAACCAGGACCGACGCTGCCCGACGCGCGGTCTGCGGCAGATCCGGGCGCCCGACGTTGTAGTCAATCGTCTAAACAGGACGAACCAAATGGATGACGATGAGGAGGATGCCTGCTCGATCCAGGCGAGACGCGAGGCTGAACAGGCGATTTACCCGCTCGCGCGCCGCCTCCTCGACAACGCAGACACCGCCGTAAACACCGGCCTGCACCGCATCGGCGGCGGATGCCAGCTGTGTTTCAACTTCCTGGACCACACACCGGCCTACGCCGCTAACCGTAACCCAAATACCGAAAGATCAAGGCTTGCGGCCCACCGCGCAGTACACGTCGAGGGCGGCCGGTTCTGTTCCCGGCTCTGGCCGCCACAGCGAGGTCGACACCACGCCGGGGTCAAGCAGTTCCAGGCCCTCGAAGTAGCCGCCGATCTCCTCCGGAGTACGCAGGTTGTACGGGTGGCCGCTCTGGTTGGCGATTCGCTGGCTTTCCACGCTCTGCACGCTGGTGCTCGTTCCGTCGCTCACCGCCAGGTAGCTGCCCGATGGCATGGCGGCGAGCAGCCGCTGGACGATCGAGCGGGCCTCGGCGTAGTCGGCGACGTTGCCCAGGATGCCAATCATGGTCAGGGCCACGGGCCTGCTGAAGTCGAGCGTCTGGGCGGCCTCGCTCAGGATCCGCTCCGGATCCTCCACGTTGGAGTCCACATATGCGGTCTCTCCCTCGGGTGAACTGGTCAGCAGCGCGCGGGCGTGCACCAGCACGAGCGGATCGTTGTCGACATATACGATCCGTGACTCGGGTGCCACTCGCTGCGCGACCTCGTGAGTGTTGTCGGCCGTCGGGAGACCGGTACCGATGTCGAGGAACTGCCGGATGCCCACCTCACCGGCGAGCAGCGTGACCGCCTGGATGAGGAACCTCCGCTGCGCCTGGGCGACCGCCACGATCCCCGGGTGCGCCGAGCGGAGCGCCTCGCCCAAGTCCCGGTCGACGGCGAAGTTGTCCTTGCCCTCCAGGAGGTAGTTCCACACCCGCGCACTACTCGGCCGGGTTACGTCGATTTTGGGATCGGTCATCAAGGATCCTCTTCGATGGGGCGGCCGTCAGGGAGCGATTGTAGGCAATGTCCCTAGCCACCGTGAATGACACCGGGTCAACGGGGCGCGGCGGGCCACGGTTCAGGCGGCGGACCCGGCCGCGACAGCCGCGGCCACGCCGAGCGCGGCGCCCGGCCCACGCGTCGCGGTGAGCATTACCGCAGCCCACGAGCCGGCGGCGACGCGATCAGCCCGGCCGCGACCATCGACGGGTACGCCCAGGCCAGCCCACGCGGGTTCGGTCGGTGTGCTCGATCCCGCGCCTGATCGCGACATCATCGACCCCGAGCACCGCGGCTGTCTCATACCTCAGAATCAGGCAGGGCGTGCACCAACTCCACCAAGGCGGTCTGGCCTGTTGAAACCCCAGTCGGACCGCCAGGCGCGAACCTGTGGGCTTCCCCCTGAGATGTGGACACCCTGAAACTGGACGTTGGTCCAGAGGAAGGGGTGTCCCCGTTGGGGCGTCCATCGAAGTACACGGAAGAGTTCCAGCGTGACGCGGTTGACCTGGTCCGTTCGTCGGGTCGGCCGATCAACCAGGTCGCCCGCGAGTTGGGGATGAGTCACGAGACGCTGCGGAACTGGGTCCGTAAGCAGGAGCGGCAAACCGGCACGGGTCCGGCATCGGGTGGGGACGCTCTGTCGGTGGCGGACAAGGACGCGGAGATCGCCCGGCTGCGGCGTGAGGTGGCTGAGCTGCGGCAGGAGAAGGAGATCCTGCGCAAGGCAGCCGCGTATTTCGCGAAGGAGATGGATCGGTGACCAGCCGCTTCCGGTTCATCTCCACCCACCGCGCCACCTGGAGCGTCAAGCGGCTGTGCCGGATCCTGGCCGTGTCCCGCTCCGGGTTCTACCGCTGGGCCGCCAGCGAACCCGCACGGCAGGCCCGCGCCGCCGCCGAGGACGCCCTCGCCGAGCAGATCAGGGTCATCCACGCCGACTCCGGTGGCGCCTATTGGTCCCCGAGGGTGACCGTCGAGCTGCGCGACCGGGGTGTGCGGGTCAACCGCAAGCGAGTCGAGCGGATCATGCGGCAGCGGGAGATCGTGGGCCGGCACCTACGCCGCCGCAAACGCACCACGATCCCGGATCCGGCCGCCCCGCCGGCGCCGGACCTGATCGGCCGGGACTTCACCGCCACGACACCGGACCAGCGGTGGTGCGGCGACATCACCTACCTCCGCGTCGGCGGCGGCTGGCTCTACCTGGCCACCGTCATCGACATCGCCACCCGCCGCCTGATCGGCTGGTCGATCAACACCCACATGCGCACCAGCCTGATCATCGACGCCCTGGACGCCGCAGTCGCCGCCCGGAGCGGCCGAGTCGACGGCGTGATTTTCCACTCGGACAGGGGCGCCCAATACGTCAGCCGCGACTTCGCCGACGCCTGCCAACGGCACGGCATCCGCCGCTCGATGGGGCGGATCGGATCCTCGTACGACAACGCCCTGGCCGAGGCGTTCTTCGCCACCCTCAAACGAGAGTTGGATGTCGACCACCACCGCTGGACCACCGAACCCGACGCCCGCCGCGACGTGTTCCGGTGGATCGCCTTCTACAACCACCGGCGCCGCCACTCCGCACTCGGCTACCTCAGCCCCGCCGACTACGAACAAACCCTCACACCGGCTACCCTGCAACAGATCGCGGCATAACCCGGTGTCCACATCCCGGGGGGAACCTCAGTAGTCGGGGTGGCGTCAGTTGCGGCCCGGATACGACCTGAACGTCGCTCTGCTCAAGTGGCTCAAGCCGTCGATCGGAGGGGGTCGGCGACTGGATAGTTCGGAACTCTCCCGCCGTTGTCCGGCGCGGCGCCCCGGTCCGGTCCTTGACAAAAACTAGTAACGCAGTGTCTAGTGCCATGCATGGCGCTTCCGGAAACCTTGCTCGGGCTGTTGGAGCCCGTACCCCGACACGGCTACGACCTCCGGCGCGAATACGACGCGCAGTTCGGCTGGAATCGGCCGGTGAAACCACCCCAGGTGTACGCCACCCTCGCCCGTCTGTCCCGGGACGGCGAGATCGAGGCGGTGGCCGTCGAGCGGGTGGGTGGTCCGGACCGGACGACGTACGCGCTGACCCCGGACGGGGTGACGCACCTGGAGCGGTGGCTGGCCGAGCCGGAGGGGATCTCGGCCTACCTGCAGTCGGTGGTCTACGTCAAGGTGATGATCGCGCTGCGGTCCGGGCGGCCCGCCCTGCAGGTGCTCGACGCGCAGCGCGCGGCACACCGCCAGACGATGCGGGAGGTGACGGCACGCAAACGGGGTGGCAGCACCGCCGTAGCCGTCGCCTGCGACTTCACTCTCTTCCACCTCGAAGCCGACCTGCGGTGGATCGACCACACCGCGGCCCGGCTGGACCACCTGGCTCGGGAGGTGCGATGAGCGGCTCCCTGCTGCGGACCGTCGACCTCCGACTCGCCTTCGGGGCTACCCAGGCACTGGCCGGAGTCTCCGTGGAGATCGGCCCTGGTGAACTGGTCGCGCTGGTCGGCCCCTCGGGTTCGGGCAAGTCCACTCTGCTGCACTGCCTGGCCGGCATCCTCCGGCCGGACAGCGGCACGGTGTGGTACGACGGTGTACGCCTCGACGACCAGTCCGACGACCGGCGCAGCCGCCTGCGGCGCACCGACTTCGGTTTCGTTTTCCAGTTCGGGTCGCTGGTGCCGGACCTGACGGCGTTGGAGAACATCGCCTTCCCGCTACGGCTGGCCGGGGTACGGCGGCGGGTGGCCGAGGCACGGGCCCGGGAGTGGCTGCACCGGCTCGGCGTTGCTGACGTGGCCGGCAAACAGCCCGGCGCGATGTCCGGCGGCCAAGGGCAGCGGGTGGCGGTGGCCCGGGCGCTGGTTACCGGGCCACGGGTGGTGTTCGCGGACGAGCCGACCGGTGCGCTCGACAGCTTCAACGGTGAACTCGTCATGGACGAGTTGGTGGGCACGGCCCGGGAGCAGGGCACGGCGGTGGTGCTGGTGACGCATGACCCCCGGGTCGCGGCGTACGCGGATCGGGAAGTCGTGTTGCGGGACGGCGCGACGGCGCCAACGGAGGTGTCGGCGTGACCGGGTGGGGACTGGCGCTTGGACTCCGGCTCACCTTTACCGGCGGGCGCGAGGGACGGATCCGACTGCTCATGATGGTCGGTGGGGTGGCGGCGGGAGTGGTCCTGCTGCTCGCGGTCGGGGGTGTGCTGCCCGCCGTGGTGGAGCGGATCGGCAAGAATGCGGCCCGGGCGGTCGTGCCCACCGCCGACGCCGGGACCCGCACCGAGGGAGTACGGGCGGCACTGTCGGTCGGATTCTGGCGCGGGCGTGAGATCCGGGTGCTCCGGGTCGAGGTCGTCGGCCCGGCGGTCGCCCCACCGCTGGGCGTGCCGAGAACCCCGCAGGCCGGGGAGATGTTCGTGTCGCCCGCGCTGGCGGCGGTGTTGGCCGGCACACACGGCGCGGAACTCGCGCCACGCCTGCCCGAACGGATGGTGGGCACGGTGACCCCGGCGGGTCTGGTCGGCCCGGAGGAGATGTACGCCGTCGCGGGCCCACCGCCCGGTGGCCTCGTCGGCCCACCGGGCATCGAATCCGGCCTGTCAACGGCGTTCGAACGCCCCGCAAAAGGGTCGCTGTTCGCATCCCAGGGTGTGCACGTCGACGGGACCGGGATGGGGCAGGAGGCGAACGCCACGGGCACCCTGCTGGTGGTGGTCGCCCTGGCGGGTGTGGGCCTGGTGGTGCCGCTGCTGGTCCTGATCGGCACCTCGGTCCGGCTCTCCCAGGCCAGCCGGGAACGGCGGGCCTCCGCCATGCGTCTGGTCGGCGCCACCGCAGGCCAACTGCGGATGCTCGGCGCGGTGGAGGCTGCGGTCGTTGGAGCGCTCGGCGTGCTGGCGGGTACCGGACTGTTCTTCCTGCTCCGCGCCCCGGTGGCGGCGTTACTGCCGATTCCGGACGGCCTCTATCCGCAGGACGTGGCACCGCCACCAGCGGTGGCGATGGCCGTACTGGTCGGAGTGCCGGCGCTGGCCGCCCTCACCGGTAGTCTCGCGCTCCGCCGCGCGGTGGCGTCCCCGCTCGGCGTACGGCGGCAGGCCAAGCCGGCCCGCGCCGGCGCTTTCCGGCTGCTCCCGCTCGGCCTCGGTCTCGCCATGCTGGTTGGCGCCTACGCCGACCGCCGGGCCGTGCTCGCGGGTGCCTGGCACGGTCGTGCGCTTCTGCTGGGCGGGGCGGTGATGTGTCTGGTCGGCCTGGCGGTTGGCGCCGCCGCGCTGGCCCGAGTGACTGGCCTGGCAGTGGCACGTTGGGGACCCGGCCTGGCCAGCCAACTCGCCGGGCGTCGACTGATCGCCGATCCGGCCGGCGCCGCCCGGGCGGTTACCGGGACCGCTCTGGTGGTCGTCCTGCTCGGCTGGGTGGTGGCGCTGCTGCCCGTCCTCGACCAGATCGACGTCGACGGCGACGACGGCCTGGCCGGTGCCCTGCGCCCGCACACCGTCGTGGTGACCCTCGCCGCCGACGCCCGGGTGGAGCCGGTCGTTGAGACACTGCGCGCGGTGGACGGTGTCGCCCAGGTCGCCGCGGTCCGCCACCTGGACCTACTGCCGCCCGGCGTACGACCGACAGACTGTTGCAGCGACGGAACCGCCCGGATCGGTGAGCAGAACGTCCGAGCTGTGATCGCCGACTGCGACGACCTGGGACGGATCCTGCGAGCGCCACTGTCCGACTGCCGTCCGAACACCCTGCACTACCTCACCGGAAGCTACTTCCCCTCGTCGACCATCACGGCGGCGGGTCGGCTTCAACCGGTGATCGAGCCAGACCGTCCACCGGCCGGCCCGATCCTCGACGTACCGGCGGAGCTTCCCGAAGTCACCCTGCCCGACGAGTTCACCAACCGCACCGACGGGCTGCTGCTCGCAGGTGACCTGCTCGTCCCACCCACGATGCTCCCCGCCGACCTGCCCGACGAATGGTTCCCGAACCTACTGGTCGCCACCGACGGCCGGGCCGAGACGTTAGAGGCGGTCCGGGCGCGCCTCGGCGCACAGCAGACCCCCTTCCCACCGCTGACCGCCGAGGAAGCCGTCGTGCTGGCCCGGTCGTCCTCAGACGGCTACACCCGCGCGGCGCTCCTCATGACCATCGCCGTCGTACTGGCTGGCGGCCTCTCGCTCGCCGTCACCACCGCCGACGGCATCCGCGAGCGGCACCGGGCACACTCGGCACTGACCGCGATGGGAACTCCCGCCCGGGTGCTGCGGCACAGCGCCCTGCTGTACGCGGCGCTTCCCCTGGCGCTCACCATCGGCTTCGCCGTGCTCGTCACCGCCGCCAGTTCCTGGCTGCTCGTCGGACTCAGCGCATCGACCGGGGTCGCCCCGCCGCCGTTACCGTGGGACGGATACGCCGCCATCGGCACCACCACGCTGGTCGCCTGCCTACTCGCCACCGCCGCCACGCTGCCATTCGTCCGAGCCGTGACCCGACCCGACGCCCTACGCATCGAATGAAAGCGCCCGGACAACATCCGATGACCGACTATCCGGCGTCGCGCGGATGACAGGACTCTTCCGGCGACACTCGGGCGACCAACTGCTCGAAACCCCGTAACGAGCGGAACCTGGCAGTCGACCACGGCGCCCCCACCGCACCCGCAGGATCAGGGCAGATTCCGACGGAGTGAGGGGCATCCGAGACAGGAATCCATCACCTCGTATCCGTAGGGCGCTGCCGCCCCGGCGAGCCGGCAGCGCCCTTTCGGGTCGTCCTCGTTCCACTGCCACCAGCAGTGGCCAGGGCGGGACCGTGGGGTCGACGGCCGCTTCGACGGTCCGATCCTGCGCAACCCGCGGAGCCCGGATGGACCGGCACGCGGCGACCCGCCGGCTCAAGCACCTCGCCGCCACCGCCGGAATCGGGATGCCGAGGATGCACCCACACACGCTGCGCCACACCGCCTGGCTACCACCGCCGGTTTCCCTGGCGGGCCACCTGGTCCCCTAATAGGCTCACTCGACATGCGCGTGACCCACTCGCTCCTCCACGCCGAGGACCTCGCCCAGCTCGTGGAGCGGGAGTACGCCATCGCAGCGCCCGTCAAGGTGAGCTTGCTGAACCGCGGCTTCAACGACACCTACCTCGTCACGGACGTCGAGGGCGGTCGCCGCGTGCTGCGGGTCTACAACCGAGAAAAGTACTGGATCCGTTCGGAATCCGACCTCCGCTTCGAGCTCGACCTGCTTGAGCACCTGGCCGTGGCCGGGCTGGGCGTCATCCGCCCGTACCAGCGGACCCTCGGCGACCGGCTCGGCCGGCTGATGGCGCCCGAAGGCGAACGATGCTTCGCCCTGTTCACCCACGCGCCTGGCACGCCCTTGTACGAAGGCACGCTGACCGCCGAGCAATGGCGCGAGTTCGGCTCCGGCATCGCCCGGATGCACCTGGAGATGGACGCCTTCCTCACCAGCCACGACCGCTACCACCTCGACGAGCGCATCCTCGTCGAACGGCCGCTGGCCAGCCTGGGACCCTATGCCGGCTCGGCCCGGGCCGCGGCGGACCTCGCCGAGCTCGGCAAGCTCGGCGAGCGACTGACCGGCGAGATCCAGCGGCTCCGAGCGATCGGCGGCGCATACGGAATCATCCATGCAGACCTGCACCGGGGCAACACCCACATCGACGGCGACGGACGGTTCGTCACGTTCGACTTTGACCACTGCGGGTTCGGGTTACGCGCGTACGACCTGGTCACTCTCTATCGCGGGCCCGGCTCGCCGGAGGAGGATCGCGAACGCTGGGCAGCGGTCCTCGCCGGCTACCAGCAGGTCCGTCCGCTGAGCCAGAGCGAGGTGGCCGGCTTCCCCGTACTGGCTGCCTGCCGGGCGATGTGGGACATCGGTGATTGGCTGGGTGCCACCGACCGTACCGGCGACGCCTGGGTGACCGAAGCGGTGATCGCCAAGCTGCTGGCGGACGTCCGCGAAGCAGGATCCGATCCCACACCCCGGCCGGCCGCCGAGCCGACATTGGAGCAATATCCACCACACGTCGACTTCAGCCCACGCGATCCGCACGCCGCCGACGAGCAACCGCATTACGAATCAGGCGACGCGTGACGCCGTACGAGCTCTCGTTACAGTGGACGCACGAGCATCGATGACGGCGGTGAATGCACCTCCCATGCTCGACACCTGCACGAGTTCAAGTCCAGTCGCAGCTGGGCCCCGAAGTCACGCCCACACAAACCCGTTGGTGAGGGGCGGGGTCCGAACTTCCGGCCAGGTGGGACCGCTCCCCGCGCTCATAGCCAAGGCATCGATGATCAGGATCTCGGTGGTGTCGCGATATGGTCCGACAGCGGTTTCCTCCGACTCCGAGAGCGCGCAGCCATCGCCGAGGCAGCTGATGGGGGCTTGATGAACATCCAGATTCGACGGTTACGGCAAGGTGCCGAGGCCGAATTCGTGCGGGGGCTGGAGTGGCTCTTCGACCCACCCGGCAGCCGTCCCCCGGATTGGGACCGGGACCGCGCCGTCGAGCGCACCGTACAGGTTCTCGCCGACGAGAACGTTGCACTGTTCGAAGCCCGCTCGCACCAGGATCAGTTGGTCGGCGTGGCCAGCGTCTACCTGGACATCCTGTCGGTGCGCTTCGGGCGTCGGGCTTCGATCGAAGATCTTGCTGTGCACTTCGAATGGCGCTCCCGAGGCGTCGGCGCTAGCCTGCTGACGACCGCCAGGGCGTGGGCGCACGAGCAGGGTGCCGACTACGTCTTCTTGGAGTCCGGCGTTGCGCGAACCGAGGCACATCGCTTCTACCTCCGTGAAGGTGCAACCCACACGGCCGCAGCATTCAGGTGGACCAGGGAACACATCCGTTGACGGGTACCGCGTCTGCTCGGCGGTAGTGCGGTGCGGCTGCACGCCTACGGCCTGGATGCCACTGGACTGTTCACCGCGACGGAATCAGTCTGCGGGCTCTTCCGGCACGGCCGGCGCACGTGGTCTCTGCTCCGGCGAGGCCGGCAGTCCAGTCGTGCTCGAACAGCGAACGGATCTTTGATCGCGCACCGCGGTATCCGCTTCTGTCCTCGGTCACCCGCGCGTTCGGCGGCATGTCGATGATGTCCGAGCGAGTGATCTTGGCATCCCGATCTGCCGCACACCGGGCCTTGGCGCTGAGGGTGCCTGGTGACGCACCGTGAGGTATGACTGCCTTTCCCGGTTTCGGTGCCAGTGTCGTCTCTTCCGATCGTCTCGCTCTCCGCGCCGCTGCAGCCGGCCACCTCGGTCGGCACCGGGGTGACCCGCGGCTGCACACCGAGTCCGACCTGCGGGTGTTCCCGACCTGGTGCGGCCACCAGGACCTGCACCCGCTGTCCGTTGGCCGGGTGGATATCGAGCGGTACCTGCGCTGGCTGCCGGACGTACGTCGTCGCCAGCCCTCGGCCGACTCCCGCCGACTGTGGGTGGTCATCGGCTTCTACCGCGTCTGCGTCATCGAGGACATCCCGCCGCACTCACCAGCCGACTACCTCCGCAGACCGTGGTACCACCCGAATCATCCACCCTCGGCCTGGGCCACCTCCAGTTCGAAGCCCTGATCACCACCGCACGCCTATCCGCCAACCCGAACGATTTCGCCCTGATCGCCATGCGCGGCGGCTCGGGCTGCGGGCCTTCGAAGCCTGTGGCGCCAACATTGGCGCCCTCGGCGAGGAACATGGTCACCGGGCCCTACGAGTCCGCGACAAGGGCGGCAAGGTGGTCCTCGTTCCAGTGTCGCCAGCGGTGGCCGGGGCCGTCGACTGCGACATCGGTTGATGTAGACACGTCGAGCCGCGTTCGGGATACGCGTTTCGTGGTGCCCTTCGCCGGCCAGGAGGGCGCCGCCTATCGGATTATGCTGCTGCTGAGCTGCTGGTCGATCCGTTCGAGCGGGCTACTCGGACGGGTCGGTGGCCGCACGGCTGGCGGGAGGGTGCGACTTTCATGAAGATCAGGCATCGGATGATCGTTTTCGACGCCGCGGATCTTGATGCGGAAAGCAAGTTCTGGGCCGGGATGTTGGGCGGCACCGTGGACGGGGGCGACCGCTGGCGCAACATCTGGGTCGACGGCGACTGGCAGCTGGGCATCCAACTCGCGCCGAACCATGTTCCGCCCGATTGGCCTGACGGCACTCCACAGCAAGTCCATCTCGACCTCTACGTCGATGACTTCGACGCCGCGCACGAGCAGGCGGTCGCGCTGGGGGCGCGCCTGTTGAAGGCGGCCGACGACCGCGCCGCGAGTCGGGGCGCCCAGGTCTATGCCGATCCCGCCGGTCACCCGTTCTGCCTTTGCTGGCTGCCGCCCACAACGGACCAGCGGAGCGCCGGCGCCCCGTCGGTTCCGTGACGATCGGTGGCAGTGCCTTCTCCCGGTCCTTCGGGTGGTCAGCGTCCCGGCGTGAGCGTCACCGATTCGCCTGGCCGTAGCGTGACGCGGTGCCGCCAGGTACCCGCGCGGACCTCGGTCGTGGTGCCGCCGATGCTGTGGATCACTGCCCGGGTCGCCTTCCCGTCGCGCCAGGTGAGGTCGACCTCGAAGCCGCCGCGTGCTCCGACGCCGGTGACCGAGCCGCGGGCGGCCCAGGCGCGGGGCAGCGCGGGCAGCAATTCGATCACGCCGGGCCGGGAGTAGAGCAGCATTTCCAGGGCTGCGGCGGCACCGCCGAGGTTGGCGTCGATCTGGAAGATCGTGTAGCTGCCCTGGCTGTACATGTCGAAGAGGTTCGCCGCGGTGCCGTTGCCGTTGTTCATCGACGGCCGCAGCACCGTGAGGTAGAGCTGGTACGCCCGCTCCGCGTCCTTGAGCCGCGACCAGCACAGCGACCGCCACGCGCACGCCCACCCGTAACTGTCCATCCCCCGAGCCAGCAGCAGATTGCGTACGCCGTCGAGCAGCTCCGCCGGACTCGTGTCGGCGGCGATCCGGTCGCCGGGGTAGAAGCCGATCAGCGGCGACAGGTGCCGGTGCGTGGTCTCACCGAGATTGTCGGGGCTCATCCACTCCTCGAGCCAGCCGGTCTTGGGGCTGACCCGCGGCAGGTAGAGCCGCGACTGCAGGTCCTTGAGCGCGGCCGCGAACTCCGCGTCCCGGCCGAGCACGGCGCTCGCGACCTGCGTCTGTTGGAACAGGTCCCAGGCCAGTTCCTGGGCGTACGTCGTACCCTTGGCGTCCGGTCCGTGCTCCGGCGACCAGGCCGTGTCATCGATCAGCACCTCGTGCCCGTCGACCGTGGTCGTGATCAGCCGCGCCTGCCAGAACTCGGCGGCGCCCTTGAGCACTGGATAGATCTTCTCCAGGTACGCCCGGTCCTGGCTGTACTCGTAGTGCCGCCACAGCGAGTTGCACAGCCACGCGTTGCCGGACGGGTGCCAGGCCCAGCCGCTGCCTCCGTAGATGTTGGTGGAGAACGCTACCGCCCAGCCGGCTACCTTCCCGCTGCTGTTGCGGAACCGGTTGCTCGGGTGGTTGAACAGCCGCCCGGTCACGTCGGTCCACACCGGCAGCTGGGACACGCAGTAGTCGGCCAGTGCGTCCGCGCACTCGCCGAGCCCTGCCGGGTCGGCCAGCCAGTAGTTCATCTGCACGTTGATGTCGGTGTGGTAGTCGGCGAACCAGTCCGGGGTGTTGTTGTGGATCCACAGCCCTTGGAGGTTCATCGGCAGCCCGTCGCGCGAGCCGGTGATCGTGAGGTAGCGGCCGTACTGCACGTACGCCGCCTCGAGTTCCGGGTCCACGGTGGTCGGGTCGGTGTGCCGGACGGCAATCCGCGACCAGGAGTCGAGCGCGCGCTGCACCGCCGACGAGGTGCCGAGGTCGATCGTCATCCGGTCGTACAGCCGGCGGTAGTCGGCCACGTGCGTGGCGAGCAGCCGTGCGCCGGAAACCCGGGCGGCGGCGGCGACTTTTGTACGAGCGAGCGCGAGCGGATCGATCGCCGGGTCGCGGAAGTTCTTCGCCGCATCGGGGGAGTAGTTCGTGCCTGCGCAGACGACCACCAGCACTTCCCGGCAGCCGTCGAAGGCGACCTTGCCGCCCTCGGCGCGGACCCGTCCCCCGGTACCGACCACGGTGACGGCCGCCCCGTACGCCAGCCCGTTGACGAGCGTGCCCGCGAAGCCGGCCTGGTCGCCACTCGCGGTCGTGGTCTCGCCGTGCGTGCCCACGAGCGACACCGTGCCGGCGTGGCGGCCCCCGCCGGTCTGGGTGAGTCGCAGCACGACCACGTCGTCCGGGTGGCTGGCGTAGACCTCCCGCCGGTAGCGCGCCCCGCCGACCTGGTAGCTCGCCGACACCACTCCGTTGCTGAGGTCCAGCTGGCGGCGATAGTCCGCATACGCCTCCTGCCCGGTCAGCGCGACCCGCACCTGCGCGAGCACCCCGAAGCTGCCGAACCCGTTCGCGTCGTACGGAAGCTGCCCGTCATTGGTCAACGTGTCGTTGCGTCCACCGGTCCAGAACGAGCCGTCGGTGAGATAGAGGGCGTCGTCTGTCGGATCCCCGGAGACCAGCGCGCCGAGGCGGCCGTTGCCGATCGGCAGGCCCTCCCGGATGATCTGGTCCTCCCGCGCCGGCGTGCGCCACCAGAGCGTGGTCGCGTCGGCCTCGGGCACCAGGGCCGGCTCGGCCGGCCGGGCCGGAGCGGCGTGCGCCGCAGGGCTGGCTCCGGCCAGGGCGAGACCGGCTCCGGTCGCGCCGGTGAGGCGGAGGAAGTCGCGGCGGGATGATGCGAACATGGTCGTTCCCTTCGTGCCGGATTCATCGGGCCTTTCACGGGCCTTCGGGGTCCGGGCGTGCGGTAGCCGGCGTTTGGACCATCGAGAGACCCGATGTTTCCATAAAATATGGTCAGTGTTTCGGGGATGTCAACAGCGCCGTCGATGCCGGCGCGACCACCGTGGATGGTGGGCTGGGTCGTCCCGGCCCACCATCCACGGTGGCGCTACAGGTGGTAGTCGCCCGACGCCTCGATGTTCTCGCCGGTGAACCAGCCGAACTCGGTGAGAAGCGGATCAACCTCGCTGAAACCACCACGAGGCACCGGCCGTCTGCATCACTGAACCTTTTCCACCTGGACCGCGCGGCGCTCACGCACCGCGTCCGACCTTGCGGTCCGCCGGACCGCAAGGGGAGGTTGAAAAAGGTTCACTGGAGCGCCGTGGAGCGCCGACGCGATCGCTGACCGGTTTTACAAGATCCTCGACCAAGTTGAACAAGACCCTCATCCGCGTGAACTTGGCCGGGCCGACCCCCCGGGTTGAACAAAGTCACCCGGTCCCTTCGGGATGCCACGCAGGCGTGAGAATGATGGTCGGGCCGCCGACGTCGATCAATCTTGGGACGTTGTAGTCCGTGCATAGGACTGACGCCAAACAGTGTCTCGCCTGGCAGTTCGGGCTGGAGTTGAGGCTCGTCCGGCCGGTGTCCGGGACGGCGCATCGGTATGCTGCGGTCGTGTCCGAACAGCGCCGCGCCGACCATGTCGGCTATGTCCGCGCGGTCGTTGGTGACCTAGGGATACTGGACGTCGAGATTGACAAGTTGGTGGACTTGGCGACCGAATCTCCCCTCGGTGGGGTCGGGCCGCACACCACCGGTTATGCCAAGCGCGCGTCCGGTCTGTACGTTCGCGACTGCTACCGGTGGCCGTGGCACGAGTACTACCGGTGGACCGCCGATGTGCTGTGGGATGAGGAGTTCGGCTGGGCAATGACCAAGTCGTTCGAGATCAACGCTGGTTCCGACCGAGGACGGGTGTACGGCTGTTACTCGCTTGGGCTTGGGTTGGTTCCCGACCCATCCGACGTCGCGCTTCGGGTTGCTTCGGTGCTGATGACCAGGGACGAACCGGGCGACCGGCTGCGGCAGTTGCGCAGTGCCGGTAACTACAGTTGGCCATTCGAGTCGGCGCTGGCGGCCTATGTTTCGACATGAGTGCCGCGGGCCTGACGACCCGACCAACAGACATCACAGTTCAGCGGCTCATTTTCCGGTCAGATCGCCATGAGCGTGAGCGCGGCCCTGTGCGGCCCGTGCCGTCAGGGGCTGAGTCGCACGGTCAGGGGCGGCAGCCGCAGCTGCGGCGTACGGTGAGGTTGAGGCGGTGTAGCTGGGGGCCGTGAGTGGTGCCCGGCCGGCCCAGTACGGCGTCGACGGCGCTGGCCGCGAGGTCGGCGAAGGGTACGGCGACGGTGGTCAGAGCCGGGGCCAGGAAGGCACCTAGTTCGGTGCCGTCGATGCTGATCAGGGCGAGATCGTCACCGATGCGGCGGCCGGCTTCCCCTGCGGCGCGCATGGCACCGAGGGCGTGCTCGTCGGTCGTGGCACATACGGCGCTCACCTGCGGATGTGCGGTGAGTAGCGCGTGTGTGTGCCGGTACGCCTCGTCGCGCAGCAGCGGGAAGCGGCAGTCGACGACCAGGTGCCCGGGTACCGGATGGTGGTGCTGGGCCAGGGTGGCGAGGGCGCCGCGGGCGCGGCGGCTGACCGGGTCGTCGCCAGCGTCGGTGCCGAGGACAGCTATGTGGCGGTGACCGTGGGCGAGAAGGTGGTCGGCGGCCTGGCTGCCGGCGTCCGTGTCATCGCCGGCGACACCCGGGGCGTCGGGGTGGAGGCGGTGCATCAGGACATAGGGGATCTCGGCCTGGCGCAGTTGCTCCACCGCGTGTCGCGGGTCGTCGGATGCCACAAGCAGTACTGCATCGACGCGGGCGTCCAGGAGCGCGCGGAGCTGGTCGTGTTCGCGCTCGCTGGTGAAGTGGGCGCTCCCGACGAGGAGGTGGAGTCCACGGGCGAAGGCGGCCGCCTCGACGGCGCGGGTGAGCTCGGCGAAGAACGGCTTGGCGAGGTCGGGTACGACGAGGCCGATGGTGCTGGTACGGCGAGCTCGCAGCGCTCGCGCGAGGTTGTTTCGCCGGTAGCCCAGCTCGGCGACGGCGGCCAGCACCCGCGCGCGGGTGGCGGCGGCCACCGGGCGTGGCCCATCGTTGAGCACGTAGCTGACCACGGCCGTCGAGGTCCCCGCGTGGCTGGCCACGTCATGCATCGTCGGTGCTCGCACCATGCCGTCCTTCGTCTTCACAGGCTGTTCTTGACTGTGCCACATCACCACGATCTAATCGTTTAGAACGGTGATGTGACGACGTGTTGCCCGACCGGCGATCGGCGTTGACATGACGGCCCGGCGTGGTGGGGGAGGCTGCACAATGCGCGCACCCCTACGGCTCGTGATCGACACGGATACCGCATCCGATGACGCGGTCGCGTTGCTGTTGGCCGTCCGCACGCCCGGCGTGAGGATCGAGGCCGTCACCACCGTCGCAGGCAATGTGCCGCTGCCCCGGGCCAGCCGTAACGCCCTGGTGACGCTGGAGTTCGCCAGCGCCGGGAACGTGCCGGTGCATCCCGGCTCTGAACGGCCGCTGCTACGTCCGCTGGAAACCGCGGTTCACGTGCACGGCGCCGACGGAATGGGCGGCGCGCCGTTACCCGAGCCGACCGGCACACCGGCCCGCGAGCACGCCGTCGACGTGCTGCTGAGGCTGGCCCGCGACCGCGGTGCCGAACTCACGCTGGTCGCTCTCGGGCCGCTGACCAACATCGCCGCCGCCCTGATCCGTGACCGGCAGTTGCTCGACCGATTCCAGCACGTCTACTGCATGGCCGGTGCCGCCGACGCCTGCGGCAACATCTCCGCCACGGCCGAGTTCAACGTGTGGGCCGACCCCGAGGCCGCCGCGATCGTCTGTGACGCCGCAGCCTGCGAAACGGTCACCTGGATCGGCTGGGACGCTTCCCGGCACGACGCGGTCATGACCCCGGACCGCCAGCGTCGACTGTGCGATCTGGACACGCCCCTGGCCCGGTTCGCCCACCGGGTGAACCGATCGGTCGACCACTGGGCCACCGAAGTGACCGGCCTGCCCGGATACGACCTACCAGATCCGCTCGCCATGGCCGTCGCGCTGAACCCCTCGCTCGTCCGGCGGGCCGAGACCGCACACGTGCGCGTCGCTACCGGCGACGAGACCCGCGGGCAGATCCTGGTCGATCGCCGCCGCACCGCCGCCCCGGCCAATCTCACCCTGGTACGACGTGTCGACAGCGACGGGTTCGAGCAGATGCTGCTGGACGCATGCGCATGAGCGCCACCAATCGAACCCGACGCTACGAGCTGCACTGTCATCTCGACGGGTCCGTACGCCTGGAGACCCTCACCGCGCTCGCCGTCGAGCAGGACCGCGCGCTGCCCGCTCATCCACGGCGGCTCGCCGTGGCACCGGCCGACGTCGGAAGCTTGCACGCCTTCCTGCCCTACGTCGATATCGCGATCGACCTCCTGCAGACACCGCAGGCGCTCCAGCGCGTCGCGGCCGAACTCGTCGAGGACTGGCACCGTGACGACGTCGTGTACGGCGAGGTCCGATTCGCCCCTCAGTTGCACACCCGCGCCGGTTTGAGCATCGACGACGCCATCGTCGCCGTCGGCGATGGACTCGCCCAGGGTGCCGCCGCGACCGGCGTTCACACCGGCATGCTGCTGTGCTGCCTGCGGCACCAGCACCCCGCGGTGAGCATGAGCGTCGCAGACGCCGCCGTGCGCCGCCGCGACATCGTCGCCGGTCTCGACCTCGCCGGTGACGAGCGGTACCCCGGTGCCGTACACAGCGAAGCGTTCGACCTCGCCCACGCCGCCGGACTTCCCGTCACCGTGCATGCCGGCGAGGCCGCCGGGCCCGACAGCGTCTGGGAGGCCCTCGACATCCTCGGCGCCCGCCGCATCGGCCACGGCGTGCGGAGCACCGCTGAGCGAGCACTGCTCGACCGTCTGCACCGCGACCAGATCACGCTTGAGACGTGTCCGCGCTGCAACGTCCTGACCCGTGCCGTGCCGACGCTCGCCGATCATCCAGCCGACCGGCTGCTGCGCGCCGGACTGCGTGTCACGGTCAGCACCGATACTCGCACCACCGCCGACACCACCCTCGGACAGGAGTTCGCCGCCCTTGAGGCGACCTTCGGCTGGACCGCAGCCGAAGAGCAGCGATGCCAGGACAATGCCGCACACGGCGCCTTCAACGCGCCCGGCCCCTCGCAGCGATCCTCCTTCTGAAACTGCTCCTTGCGCCGACCCTCGTGGTGGGCTGATCGCTGGCGGGGCGGCGCTGGGGTCCCCGGGGGGCGGGTACGTTAGCCGCGCTTCCCCTCGTGGTGGGTCCAATCCTGTTGATCACGTGCCTGGAACGCGGAACGCGATTCGGAGCGCGTGCAGCCCCGGCCGCACTGCTGGGCTGATCTCTCTCGCCCGTTTTTGTACTGGCGTTTGCGCGGGCCGCTCGATCGTCGGCTGGTCGACCGCACTGCTGCTCTCGTGGGCCGTGTGCTTGCTCGCTGACATGGCACTGTCGCGGCTGACGGCGGTCCCCGGGTTGGGGGATTGGCCCTGGTACTGGCGTCGGCGTGGACGGTGACGAAGCTACTTCCGGGCAGCAGCACCGAGCCAGCGGCCACAGCCACGACGGTCAGCTAGCCGTGCTGGGACCTTCCGGCGCGAGAGCACGACGTGCTGCACCGCGTCGGCGGTCGGACGCTCCCGAGCGCTACCCCAAGCCCGCCGAGCTGGACAAAACCGGTCGCCAGCAGCGCGACCAAAGTACCCCGCCACCGCCTTCGGCACCTGGTCCGCGCCGCCGCCGGCACCACCACGGACGAACGGGACTTCCTCGACCGACTTCGCGCCAGCGGGCTGCTCGTGCACCCCGCGCCGACACCACCAACCCCAGCCAGCTCGCCGGGTACGCCGTCGCGCTACCCGACTTCCGCAACGCCGCCGGAGACACCATCCGTACAGCGGATCCACCCTCGCCGCCGACCTCAGCCTGCCCAAGCTACGCCGCCACGGCCGTCGCAATGAGCACCGAATCTCCCGGCCGGTGCCGCCACACCTAGGTATTTCCCGGCCGGCAGAAACGCCTGCCCATCCGTGTCGCCGACGGCGAGGACGCCGCGATCGCCCACGCCGCCCACCAGCTCATGTTCGGCGTCGGCGCTGACAACATCAGCGGCACCGCCGACGATCCCGACGTCGACTTCGGCGAGGCGGTCGACGAGTCGTCGCCGCACCCGCACCGAGGCCAGCCGGTTGAGATCGTTTGGCGGGTGGTGGAGTCACTCGACCTGTATCTGGAGTTCGATCCGGGTGCGGGTTTCCGGGCCGAACGCTGGAGAACGCGTTACGGGAGAGCATTCGGACCGGCCGGTTGCCGGCCGGGTCGCGCCTGCCCGGGAGCCGGAGCCACCGACCTGGGCCTGTCCTGGGGGCATGATGGTGCAGGCGTCGCGCACCTGGTGGCGGAAGGGTGCTGGTGTCGGCGCCCGGCTCGGGCACCCGGGTCGCGGACGTACCTCACGAACCGCCCGACTCGCGCGAGAAGCCGCGGCCCGCGACGGCGACCGGGTCGGTGATCGAGTCGCGGCCGGGGATTCCCGATCTCGGTTCGTTCCCGTGTACGGTCTGGGCCGGCAGTGTTCGCCGCG
The DNA here is from genome assembly GCF_053764795.1 of Plantactinospora sp. DSM 117369. Lineage (NCBI taxonomy): Bacteria > Bacillati > Actinomycetota > Actinomycetes > Micromonosporales > Micromonosporaceae > Plantactinospora > Plantactinospora sp. DSM 117369. The sequence goes on from NZ_CM132446.1 coordinate 2,756,829, forward strand.
TGCTGGCGACGGCGTCGCACGGCACGTTCGACTATCCCGACCCGGCGGGACTGCCCGCGTTGCGGGCGGCGGTGGCCGGCTATCTCGCGCGTGCCCATGGGGTGCGCTGCAGCGCGGACGACCGGCGGCATGTCCGGATCCGCGGCATGCGCTGCGGGGGCCTGCGTGCTCTCTCGGGGAGGTTCGGGAGTTGCCGGTACAACCACGGAACCTGCTGTGGACCCAAAGGGCTCCGGTGACCCGTCTTCCTAGTAGCGGTGGCCGGATTCGACTGGGGGACGTGTGGACCGAGACGAGGAATTCTCTGCGTACGCGAGCGCGCGGTGGCCTGCTCTCGTTCGTTCCGCCGTTCTCCTGGGATGCAGCGTCCAGGATGCCGAAGACCTGGCCCAGACGGCCCTCATGCGCTGCTACGTGTCGTGGGCCAAGGTCGCGAAAGCCGACGATCGGGACGCCTATGTGTACCGAATTCTCGTGAACGCCTATCACGACAGTCGTCGAAGACGGTGGTGGGGGGAGAAGCCCGCTGCGGTCGTACCCGAACAGGTCGAAGCAGACGCCACCACCAGGGTGGACGCAGCAGACGCGGTGGGCCGTGCGCTTGCGGGCCTGAGCCAGGCCAACCGCGAGGCTGTCGTTCTCCGGTACTACGCACATCTCAACGATCGGCGGATCGCCGAAGCGCTCAACATCGCCCCCGGCACCGTGAAGAGCAGATTGTCCCGCGCGCTGACGCAACTGTCCGCCGACGCCAACCTTTCCGACCTACGCGGGGGAGCCACGCATGAATGACGAGGACGTTGATCGGATGCTCGAACGGCTCGCAGAACGGGTACCCGTCGGTCCCGCGCCGCTAGATGATCTGGTCCGAGTGGGCAAGTCCGTACAGCGCAGGAAGCGTCGTGCCGCTGTCTTCGGTGCTAGCGCAGCATTAGCCGTGGTGCTCAGCGGCGGCGTTGTTGCCCAGAATCTCACCGGCGACGGCGCGCCCTCTATGAACGACCCTACTAAAGGTCCGTTCGTGACACTCCCATCGCCAACCATTCCTAAGGCGGACCTGGATAACCCGACGAGTGGCATGTCTGGGTCGTTGCCGGATGGTGGTGCGGCAAGCTGCGTGGAGAGCTACACCCCGGAGGCCGTCGCCGGTCGAGCGTTCGCGTTTGACGGTGTCGTGGTCAACATCGGCCCGGCCCGCTCCAACCGTTCCGGCAAGGGTCACCTGAACCTTGTGGGGGTCACCTTCGCTGTTGGCGAGTGGTTTGCCGGCGGTACGGCACCAACCGTCACGGTAGACATGGGTTTGCCCATGGCCGGGACGCGTGACGTGACTGGAGAGGTGTTCCATTCGTATGCGGTTGGATCGCGGTTGCTTGTCAGTGGCGAGCCTCGTTGGGGAGGGTCCCCTCTCGATGCCGCCATCGCTTGGGGGTGCGGCTTCATCCGCTACTACGACCGAGAGACGGCTGAGTCCTGGCGGCGGGCCACCGCGGCGGAGGAGCCCTCGGAACCTACGCCCGGGCCGACTCGTAGCAGCTCGTCGATGCGTTGAGAGCCCCTCGGTGGAAGCCGCCTGTCGACTCCGCCTGAGAACTGACCACGTGGTTCCGATTAGGTTCTAACGGTCGTCGCAACACCTGATCTCATCAGGAGTTGCCCGGAAATCCGCTCATGCTGAATTGAGTGCGGTCAGTGTGTTTGAGTCTCCCAGACCGGCTGCTGGGGCTCGTCGTTGTGCACGATGAAGTTGGCGTGATGGGTCGGGTGGACCGTAGCGAAGTAGAACTGTTGGGAGGGGATGTAACGCTTGCGCCAGCGCCGTTCGACTTCGGCCCGAGATAACACCCGGCGCTCTCGGATCACGGCACGATCCACGGTCTTCTCAAGTGCTGTCGACACGAAGATGCGCAGGTCCCACCGATCAATCAGTTCCGGGCGCATGAGGAAGACGCCGTCGAAGACCAGCACGGCGTCGGCTGGGGCAGTCATGACCGGCGGGGACAGCGCAGTATCCGCGGTGCGGTCGTAGACCGCGTGTTGGAAGCGTCGATCTCCGCCCGGGCCGAGCGGATCGAGCAGAACCCGGTTCAGCGTCTCGTAGTCGTGCGTGTCGTAGTAGCACCCTTCGGCCGAGTACTCGCCGCGCGGATAGCGCTGTGCCCGGGGGAAGAGGAAATCGTCGATCGTCGCGCGGATGACGTCGCGGCCCTGTTCGCGCAAGACGACGGCCAGCTCGTCGGCGAGCGTGGTCTTGCCTGCGGCGGGCGGTCCGTCGACGGCAACCCGCGTCGGGTGTGCGCCTGTGACGGACCGGACTGCCTCAGCCAGGCGGCCGAGCATCTCGTCGCGGGTGCCTTGGTTCACGTCCTGTCCGTCCTCGTCTCGCGAAGGTCGCCTGTTGGGCCGACCTTATGCGCGCCAGCCCTTTCGCGCCTGCCAACGCCCGAGTGAGCGAGATCGCCGCATGCGGAGGTGTCTGCGGTCATGGCGCAAACGCACTGCAACGGTGGTTCATAGGTCGTGCAGCTGGCTGCGGAGGAAGGCGAGAATCTCGCGCCGCGCGGGCCGGGCGGCCGGTACAAGGCCGGGGATGCTGAGGAAGCCGTGTGTGGCCTTCGGGTAGCAGGTCAGGCGGGCGTCGGTGCCGTCCTCGCAGAGCCGTTCGACGTAGCGGCTTCCGTGGTCGGCTATGGGATCCAGTGCGGCGGTGACGACCAGTGTCGGTGGTAGGCCGGCGAGATTGTCGAACTTCACGGGAGACACGCTGCGTGGGTCGAGGGTCGGCGGCACGCTCAGTTTGCGGGCGGCGCGCAACCGGGGCAGCGAGAGCGTGGGGTTGTCGGCGTTCGCCGTGACCGAGGGGTAGTTCTCTAGGGTGTCGGTCCAGTCCGTGCTCGGGTAGTTAAGCACCTGGGCGCGCAGCGGCGGGCCGTCCTTGCGGGCCCGCAACGCAACGAGTGCGGCGATCATGCCGCCGGCGCTCTCACCCATGACCGCGACGGCGGTGGGGTCGATACTCCAGCCGGCGGCGTCTTCGACAAGCCGGACGAGCGTGTCGTAGCCGTCCTCGACGGGCTGGGGCAGCGGGTGCTGCGGGGCGAGACGGTACTCCACCGAGACGACCACCGACGGGCAGCGGGCCGCGAGGTGGCTGTTGAGCCAGTCGTTCTGCGCGGCGGTGCCCGCGATGAAGCCTCCGCCGTGGAACGAGACGATCAGCGGCAGCGTCCGGTCGGCGTGCGCCGGGCGGTGTACCCGCAAGGTCAGGCCGCGGCCCGGAAGGTCGATCGTGGCTTTGGTGATGCGGGCGCGGCGGTCCGGCAGGCCGGCGATGATCCGGGCGGGAAGAGACGATGCCATGCGGTTGACCTTCTCGCGCACGGCGATCAGCTGGTCGTCGGTCATGGCCTCCCAGTCCTGGGTGTCCCGGAGGATGCGGGTACCCAATGGAGCTCTGACTCTCAAGGTGTCCTCCTGTCACCAGATTACGCTACGAGCAGTAGCGTAATTGCCAGAGTAGCCTGACGCGGTGCCGGTTTCCACCCCGTCCACGCCCGGGCGTCCTCGCGCAGACCTCAATGCGACCGTATTCGCGGCCACCTTGCGCACGGTTCACGAACTCGGCTACGTGAACGCGACGATGGATCGCATTGCGGCGGCGGCGGGCATCGCGAAAACGACGATCTACCGTCGATGGCCGTCGAAGGGCGCCCTGATCACGGACTGTCTCCTTGACGCGTTCGGCGTCCTTGATGTGTTCCGCGCGGTGCCGCTGACCGAGGCCAGCCGGGACGAGGCCGTGTCCGCACTGGTCCGTCTCCTTGACGCGTCCGGCCCGGTGCCGCTGACGGGCGCCACCCGGGAGCAGATCGTGTCCTCGCTGGTCCGCTTCCTCGCGGCGAAGATCGGCGAGCCCGGCGTGGGCGCGGCGTTCGCCGGCGTGTTCGTTGACGCCATCAGCGATCCGGCCCTGCGCGGCATCCTCTCCACACGCTTGCAGGCGCCCGGTTGGCTGGCGCTCCAGGACGTGCTAGGCGAGCCGGAGGACCGGGTCCTGCTTATCATCGACGTCATCGTCGGGACGCTGCTGCACCGGATGGGGATGACCGGCGAACCGATGGTCGAAGCCGACGTCGCCACGCTGATCGAGATCGTCCTGCACGTCCTTCGGTGACCAGATCCTCGTGCCCGGGCAGCAGCAGCGGACCTACCTACCCGGCGAGACGATAGGCGAGCGCGGACAGCGGTATCGGGCCGGATTGGAAGTCCAGGCGGGTGTGCCGGTGACCGAGGTCGTCGAGCGGTGCGGCGTGTCCCGTCAGGCGGTGCAGCCAGGCCGGCCGACGGGCCCGGCGCGGCGGAGTCGGTACCGGTCGTGCCGCTGCGGGCGGTCGCGGCCGGGCCGACGACCGGCCCGGCCGCGAGGCGGATGGTGCGGTCTTCGGATGTCGCGATCTCGGTTCTGCGACTCAGGTCAGCCGGATGAGATTGTCGTCAGCTCGCACGTGCGGACCCAGGGGCCGGGGGCGACCGGCTGCCGGGCGCAGGACCACGTCGAGTTGATCGTCGAGGTACCCGGGGTCAGGCTGTAGCTTGCGCCTTGCCATGTGCCCTCCGGGAAGGTGATGTACCCGTAGTACTCGCTCCAGCTCACATAGCACCTCACGTCCAGCGCGATGCTCGTCGCGCTCGCGGGGATCGCCTTGGTCCATACCCTGGTCTGGGTGCCGGGGACCTGGTAAATGGAGTCCACCGGAAGCCATCCGGGGCCGGGCGCACCGGGCCACCCTCCGCCGCCCACGCTCACGTACGGCCCGACCGGGGGGATTCCCGACGTGCAGGTCGTGCTCCCGCTGATGTTCCGGGTACTGTCGGCCGCGGCCGGCGACGGCACGACGGTAACCGCCGCCACCATGGTCGCAGCCAACAAGCCGAGGGCGGCCGGAATTCGCCGCAATTTTCCAGTAGCTATCAACGTGCGACCGTCCTTTCTCGGGGCACTCCGGTCGGGTGCTTGAGGGCATCCTTGTCCGTCGATAGCGTGGACGGGGTTTGGTACGGACAGGTGCGGACGACCGGGGCCGACGTGGCAGGTAGCGACGGTACAGCCGTCCGATGCGCTGGACAGCGCCGGACAACACCGGGGATCGCCGGTGACCGCTGACGACGGCCGCCTGCTGCTGCGGCAACTCTGTGACGACCTGCGGCTGCTCCGATCGCAGGCGGGCGGCCCGAGCCTGCGCAGCCTGGCGGTGCGGGTACGGCTGGGCAAGAGCCAGGTGGGGTCGATCTTCAACGGCCGGATCGGACGGCTGCCCGACTGGGAGGTCGTCCGGGGCGTCGTCGAGGGCTGCCGCCAGTACGCCCAGGATCATGGCCGGCTGGACCGGCTGTCGGTGGCCACCGGGATCGAGGAGTTCTGGCGCCCGCGGTACGCCCTGGTGGATTACGCGTTGCAGCAGGCCGCGCGGCAGCGGCCACCAGCGCCGTCGGGGCAGGCACCGCCGGGGCGACCGGCGCCGGTGCCCCGGCAGTTGCCGGCCGCCACGCGGCACTTCGCCGGGCGGGCCGGTCCGCTCGCCGCGCTGAACGCACTGCTGGACGACGCTGCCACCGCGAACACCGCGGTGATCTCGGCGATCGAGGGTACCGCCGGGGTGGGCAAGACGGCCCTCGCCGTGTACTGGGCGCACCAGGTCGCCGACCGCTTCCCCGACGGGCAGCTCTACGTCAACCTGCGCGGCTTCGGTCCGACCGAGCCCGCGATGGAGCCGGGCGAGGCGATCCGCCGCTTCCTCGACGCCCTCGGCGTGCCGCTGCGCCGGATCCCGCCGGAGCCGGACGCACTGGCCGCCCTGTACCGAAGCGAACTTGCCGGTCGGCGGCTGCTGATCCTGCTGGACAACGCCCGCGACGGCGCGCAGGTCCGGCCGCTGCTGCCCGGCGCCGCGGGCTGCCTGGCCCTGGTCACCAGCCGCGATCCGCTCACCGGTCTGGTCGCCGCCGAGGGCGCCCAACCTGTCACCGTCGATCTGCTCACCCGCGACGAGGCAAGGCAGTTGCTGGCACGCCGCCTCGGCAGCGCGCGGATCGCCGCCGAACCCCACGCGGTTGACGAGATCATCACGCGGTGCGCCCGGCTGCCGCTGCCGCTGGCCATCGTCGCCGCCCACGCCGCGACCCGCCGGGTGCCGCTGCGCGAGCTGGCCGAACAGCTCCGCGACGGCAGGCAGGCGCTCGGGCTGCTCAACACCGGCGATCCAGGCACCGATGTCCACGCGGTGTTCGCCTGGTCGTACCGGGCGCTCACCCCGGCCGCGGCGCGCGTGTTCCGGCTCCTGGGCCGGCATCCCGGTCCAGACGCCACCGCGCCCGCCATCGCCAGCCTCACCGCGCTGCCGCTGCCCGACGTACCGCCGCTACTGGCCGGACTGACCCGCGCCAACCTGCTCACCGAACCCGCACCCGGCCGGTACGCCTGCCACGATCTGCTGCGGGCCTACGCCACCTACCTCAGCGACGCCCTGGAAACCCTGCCAGACCGCGAGGCCGCGACCGACCGCATCCTCGACCACTACCTGCACACCGCTGGCGCCGCCGACCGGCTACTACACCCGAATCGAGACGCCATCACCCTCGAACCGCCCCGGCCCGGCGCCGCGCCGGAACATCTGGGCGCACCGGCCGCCGCCCGCGCCTGGCTCGCCGCCGAACTTCCGGTGCTACTCGCGGCGGTGCAGCATGCCGCGGGCGGCGGCTACGACCGGCACGCCTGGCAGCTCGCGTGGATCCTGACCGGGTACCTCGAACACAGCCGACGCTGGCCCGACCAGCTCGCCGTCGGCGACGCGGCGACGCTCGCCGCCGGACGGCTCGCCGACCCGCGCGCGTCGGCCATCGTCCACCGGATCCTGGCCCGCCCGTACATCGAGACCGGCCGCCACGCCCACGCCCGCGCACACCTCGAACGCGCCCTCGACCTCGACGCCGGCAGCGGTGACCTCGCCGGACAGGCCCATAACCACCACCTCCTCGCCTACCTCGGTGAACGGCAGGGCCGGTACGCCCTCGCCCTCGACCACACCTGGCAGGCCCTCGCGCTGTACCGCAGGGCGGACCACCGGTACGGGCAAGCCTCCGCCCTCAACGCAGTCGGTTGGTTCCAGGTCCACCTCGGCGACCACGCCCAAGCCGTGACCGCCTGCCAGGAGGCCCTCGCCCTGCTGCGCGGACTGGACGACCGTCGCGGCGAGGCAGCCACATTGGACAGCCTCGGCTACGCGTACCACCATCTCGGTGACTACCCGCGCGCTGTCACCTGCTTTCGTCAAGCCGTCGTGCGGCTAAACGCCCTTGGCGCGCGCTACCCCGAAGCGAGCACACTCACCCACCTCGGCGACAGCTACCAACTCGCCGGCCGGCCGGGCGCGGCGCGGACCACATGGCGACGGGCGCTGGCAATCCTCACCGACCTCGACCACCCCGACGCGGAACGGGTCCGAGCCAGGCTCGCCGCGTAGCGCCGGGCATTCTGAAGTCGTGGATCACGCCGCTTGCGGTCCGGCGGACCGCAAGGGGCGGATGCGGTGCGTGAGCGCCGCGCGGTCCAGGTTGAAAAGGTTCACTGAAGGGGCGCTCTGGCGACTGCATCCTCAGTACCCCTAGCCCGGTCTGGCGAGAGCGGCCGTCTCTCGTCGCCGGGCTTCTGCCGCGCGCCGTAGGATCGGGGCATGTTGGGGGTGCACTTCGCCATCACGTCGGAGCAGGAACGCTCGCTGCTCGCGACGGACGACCACGACGACAGCGTGGGTGACATCCTCGAAGTGATCGAGGAGTCGTGCAACGACGACCGGTTGAAGGTCGACACCGACAAGGCCTGGGACGCCATCCACCGCTGCCTGACCGACGGCACCCTCGACCCGGACGGCGGCGCGTACCCGTTGTCTCACGCGGTGCTCGGTGGCCGACATCTCCACGACGAGTACTACGTCGTCTACGTCAGCGCCGCCGAGGTGCGGGATGTCGCTGACGCCCTGCGTTCTGTGGAGCGAACGTGGCTGCGTCATCGGTTCGATGTCATCGACGACCCCGACTACCTCGGTGGACACGACGACGCGGACTTCGAGAACACCTGGGACAACTTCGTTGATGTTCGAGCCTTCTACAACCGGGCCGCCACTGTCGGACGGGCAGTAATCTTCACCGCAACCTGATTCAGCACTACTGAACCTTTGTCAACCTGGACCGCGCGGCGCTCGCGCACCGCGTCCGACCTTGCGGTCCACCGGACCGCAAGGGGAGGTTGAAAAAGGTTCACTGGTTCGACAGCCTGGTGCAACAACGGCCGCACTCTCATACCCGGCGCCGCATCATGCCAGCGTCGCCGAGGACCGCAACACGACCGCCTCTGTCCCATGTCATATGACATCGCCGTCAGTTCAGCAGGCGCTGGGCCCAGTAGACCTGGCCGTCCGGTCCGACGCTGATCAGCGCGACCAGTAGGTCGCCGACCGCGGTGGGAGCGGCCGCGACCGCCCGCTCGGGTGGCGTTCCCGGCCGCTCCGGGCGCAGCACGAGGACGAACGTCACCGGTGACGCGTCGACCGAGGACACCGTGATCGCGCTGGCGGTGGTCAGGAATCCGCCCTTGACCTTCCGTGCGCCGATGCCCCGCAGCCATGGATAGCGCTCCTCGGCGCGGTCAAGGGCCCCGTCCCAGCCGGCGCCGACATCGTCCGGCCGCGCCGACGTCACGTTGATGAAGCCGGGCACCCGACGCGTGCGCTCGTCCAGCACCACGATCCGGAACGAGCCGTCCACCTGGGGATCGGGCGGACGTTTCCAGGCCACCCGGCCGAGGAGGATCTGGTCACCGTCGCCGGCCTGCTCCACGCTGTGCGGGCTGAACGCGGCGTCCGCGGTGGCCTGGTCGACCAGGCTCAGGGTCGCGGTGGCGGCCAGCACCTCCGGACCGTACGGCGGCACGTTGCGCCACCACCGCCAGCCGGCGAGGCCGCCTATCCCGACGAGCAGCAGCACCACACCGATGATCAGACCCGCCCGCTGCCTCACGCGTGGCAGTACAGCACATCATCACCATCAATCGGTGCGTCGGCAGGGTGAGGTTTGTCAGGAGGGTGGCGTGTACGAACGGCCTGATTGCAGGTATGTGAGCACGGCCAGTACGCGGCGGTTGCCGTCCTGCGGTTGCAGCCCGAGTTTGGTGAAGATGTTGCCCACGTGTTTGACCACCGCCCCCTGCGTGACGTGGAGGGCGGTGGCGATCTGGTGGTTGGTGTCTCCGGTCGCCATCCGCCCGAGAACCTCCTGCTCCCGCTCGCTCAGTATGTCGATGGCGTGAGGGCGGCCGGCGGCCATGGAGCGCTGGACCACCTTCGGATCGATGACGACGCCGCCGCCGGCGATCAGTTCGAGGGAGTGCATGAAATCGGTCACCCGGCTGACCCGGTCCTTGAGCAGGTAGCCGACGCCGCCGGGCGGTTCGCTGCGGGTCGGGGCGGCGAGGAGTCGGGCGGCGTAGGCATGGCCGAGGTACTGCGACAGCACCAGGATTCCGACCTGCGGGTGACGGGCACGGATGGTCAGCGCCGCGCGGAACCCGTCGTCGGCGTCACCTGGCGGCATCCTGACGTCGGTGACCACCACGTCGGGCAGGTTGCCGGGCCCGGCCCCGGCCATCACCCGCAGCAGTTCGTCGGCGTCATCGACGGCCGCGGTGACCCGGTGGCCGAAGCGTTCGACCAGGGCGGTCAGGCCCTCGCGCATCAGGGCCGCGTCCTCAGCGATCACCACTTGCATGGCGTCATTGTGGCTGGCCGGGATCACCCGCTCGCCGGCATGTACGGCACTTCGATGCCGATCGTGGTCGGTCCGCCGAGTGGGCTGTTGACGGTCAACTCGCCGCCGAGCAGGGAGGCGCGCTCCCGCATGCCCAGGATTCCGGTGCCGCCGATGGGGTTCGCGCCGCCGGTGCCGTCGTCGGTGATCGTCATCGTCAGCCGGTTGCCGGTCGTGGCCGTGCGCACGATCAGCCGATTCGCGGCGGCGTGCCGGACCGCGTTGGTGACGGCCTCGTTCGCCACGTAGTACAGCGACGCCTCCACCTCGGCGGGCAGCCGGCGTAGGTCGTCGACCTCCACCGTTGCCGGCATGGGCAGCCGGGCCGCCAGCTCGCGCAGTGCTGCCCCGAGGCCGTCCTCGATCAGGGTATGCGGACGCATGCCGTGGACGGTGGCGCGCAACGCGTCAAGCGCCTGTTCGGTCTCGGCGCGGGCCGCGTCGAGTGTGGCGAGGGCGTCCGCCCGGGCGGTGCCCGCCGGCAACGCCTTCCGCAGGTCGAGTTCGAGCATGCCGAGGTGGAGGCTGGCGACCGCGAGATGCCGCTGCACGCCGTCGTGGAGGTCCCGCTCGACCCGCTGCCGTTCCCGCTCGAACCGGTTCAGCTCGGCGATCCGCGCCTGGGCCAGCATGGTGACCTGGGTCTGCAGCTCTTCGAGCTGGGGTGAGAGCAGCGCCGACGCGAGCGCCGCCTGCCCGCAGCAGAGCAGCACCCAGACGTACGCGAGACCGAGGACGACAACAGCGCAGGCCAGCGAGACGGCGCCGGCGGCGGGGCCACCCGAGATCACGAGCGAGTCGGTGATCTGGACCGGACGGCCGGTCGTCACGAGCACCGGGGTGGCGATGCCGGTCACCGCCGCCGTGCCGGCGATGATCAGCACGACGAAGGAGAGCAGCCCCGGTACCGGCTGGGCCAGCGCGTACCCGATCTCGCGCCGCAGCAGCGGCGACCGCAACCGGTCGACGAACCGGGCGAAGGCGCGGCGGTCCGGCGCCGGGGGCGGCCCGCCAGCGAGCCGGGGCAGGCCCACGAGGGCGACCAAGCGGCGTTCGACGGCGGCGAGGGCTACCGCCCAGGCCGGAAAGAGCACGAGGACCGGCAGGCAGGCAAGGCTGATCCAGCCGACCGTGGCGCTGACCGTCGTGTACAGCAGGCAGGTCCAGGGCCAGCGGGACAGGAGGAACCGCCAGGGTGCGTCGCAGGCGGCGGACCAGGCGCGGGGCTCGGGCACCACGTCACGGTACGAGGCGGGGCGGTGGGCGGGAATGCCGGAAACCGGGTGGGGTTTTCCCCACCCGGCACGGCACCTGGCCGTAGTGACCAAAGACAGCCCTCGGCTGTGCGATAACCGGATGACTCGAACGACCCCACCAACGCCCACCGCGATCCTCGTCGAGGCGCTGAGCAAGACCTTCCCGAGCGGGGACGGCGGTCGCCCGGTCGACGTTCTGCGGGGCATCACGCACTCGATTCCCACCGGGGCGATGACGGCGGTCGTCGGGCCCAGCGGCTGCGGCAAGTCCACCCTGCTGTTCTGCCTCGCCGGATTGGAGCGGCCGACGACCGGCCGGGTCACACTGCTCGGACACGACCTGTCCAGGCTGCGCCCTCGCGCGGTAGCCCGGCTCTACCGGGACCGGATCGGCTTCGTCTTCCAGACGTACAATCTGATCCCGTCCTTGTCGGCGCGCGAGAACGTGGTCCTGCCCCGGCGGCTCGCCGGCCGGCCGGTCGACCTCGCCGCCGCCGACACCCTCCTCGCCGAGATGGGACTCGACGGCCGACACCGGGTCTGTGCCTCCCGCCTGTCCAGCGGGGAGCAGCAGCGGGTGGCGCTCGCCCGCGTCCTCGCCACGAACCCGGCAGTGGTGTTCGCCGACGAACCGACCGGCGCGCTCGACACACACACCGCGGCGGTGGTACTCGGCCGGCTGCGCGCGCTGGCCGACGGCGCCCGGACCGTGGTCATGGTGACCCACGACCTGGATGCGGCGAGCCTCGCCGACGATGTCCTGGTGATGCGGGACGGGCTGCTCACCGCGAGGCTCACCCGCCCGACCGCGGACAGCATCCGCCAGGTCATCGCGGCCCAGACGCCGCTTGCGGTCCGGTCCCCGGACGGCGCGCCTGCGGCGGGAGGTGCGGCATGATCCGCCTCGCCCTCGCGGAGTTACGCGCCGACCGGCACCTGTGGATCGGCCCCCTGATGGTCGCCGCGATGGCCGCCGCGCTGATCGGGGTCGCGGCGGCGCACTGGTCGGCAAGCGATACCCCGCAGGTTGCCGCGGCCGCAGCGCGGGCCGGGATGACGGTCGCCGAGGTTCGGGGTGCCGCCTATGTCCTCTACGTCTGCACCGGCCTTGCGGCAGTGGTCGTGCTCAGCACGGTCAGCTCGGCGACGATCGACGCGTTGCGGGTCCGGATCGCCCGGTGGCGCCTGAGCGGTGCGCAGCCGCTGCAGGTCGGACTGGTCATCCTCACGCACATGCTGGCGCTCGGCATAGCCGGCACCACCGTCGGCTGCGTCGTCGCCGCGTTGGCCGCCGATCCGGTCGTCGACCTCCTCGTCCACGCGTCGACCGGAGAGCCGGACGTCATGGACGCGACGCCGGACTTGGCGGTCGTGGCGATCACCCTGGTCCTCACGGTTGGTGTGTGCGTTGTCGGCGCGCTGGGGCCGGTCCGGCGGGCCGCCCGGGTGCCGGCCGTACAAGCGGCCCGCGCTCCGGTGTCACCGCCACGCGGGATGACCGTCCTGCGCTGGATTCTCACCGGACTCGCGCTGCTCGGCGTCGCTGTCATGATCGCCGCCTGTGTGGCCATCGCCTTCGCGCTGCGCGGCTCACCAGAGCTGCTCAGCGCTGGCGCGAGCATGGCGATCAACCTTGGCGTCGCCCTCACCGTGACGATCGCGCTAGCGGCTCCGGCGGGCCTGTCGGTGATGATCCGCCTCTGGAGCGCCGTCGTCCCCGCCCGGCTCTCCCCGGCCTGGTTCCTCGCCCGCCACTCGGCCGCCCACCGGATCACCCACAGCACCGCGGCGGTCGTTCCGCTCATGATCGGGGCGAGTCTCTACGGGATCATGTTCAGCATCGTCGACACCTTCCGGGTCGCCCTTGCCGCCGCCGGGTCGACTGCCGAGGTCAACACCTTCGACACGTATCTCGTCCTCACCCCGCCGGCCCTGCTCACCGCCGTCAGCAGCGTCGCCGTCCTGCTGCTGAACGCGCCCGCCCGACGCCGGGAGTTCGCCGTGCTCCGCGCCACCGGCGCGACCCTGTGGACCATGCTGGTCATGGCCGCGTGCGAGGCCGTGCTCTACGCCCTGACCGCGATCATGTTGGCCCTGGTCAGTGCCGTGGGAGCGGCCATCGCCATCGCCGGGTGCATCGCGGTCGCCGGTCTGCCCTTCGCCCCGGCCCTCGACCCGCGGCAGGCGCTCGCCCTGTGCGGCGCGACCCTGATCGCGATGACCATCGCCATGACCGCACCGGCGGTCACCGCGATCCGGAGCGACGCCCGAGAAACGTTGGCCGCTGAATGACCGGGCCGCCGCGTCGATTTCCAGGACGACTCCCGGCAGTACCCGGCCCAGGATCGTCGTGGCCGGCAGCGACCGGCGGGTCTCCGCCAGTTGGGCCCAGGCGAGTTCCCGGGCGGCCCCGCGGGCGGCCCGTAGCGATAGCTGCGGTGTTGAGCGACCTGGCGGCGGTGAGATCGCGCTGCCTACTTCACCGTCCGCATCGGCTGACCGGTCAAGATGCCGTAGCCAACACCAACAAAGATCATGACGCCGGCCACAGCGAAGGCCACGCCAATCAGCCGTTCCAGCAGGATGAAACGCGCTAGACGCTTCTCACCCGGCACATCTGATAACCAGCACCACGGTGGAACTCGCCGCAGCACGCTCGCCTTCACCATCGACCGCCGCACGTGCCACTCCGTCACGCCGCGAAAGTTGGTGGCCAAGGCGACGCCGACGAGACTCACGGCCAGGCTCATGGCGGCACCTGCCAGGAAACGCCAGGTCTCCATCTGACTCCTCTGGTGCGGTCACCGGATCATAGTCGGCGGTTCCTACGTCGCATCCATGCCGCCGTACCCCTGTCAATCAACCCTTGTGCTGGTCAGAGAATGACTGCGCAGGTTGGCGGTGGTACAGGTCAGCCAGCGGGAGCGGTGGCCCGCAGCCCATACATCAGCGGGATTCGCGGCTCGTCGGCTGGCAGCCGCCACCAACCTCGCTCCGTGGTGATCATCCGGCGCCAGCGCGGCCACGGCACCTCGTCGGTTTCCCGTAGCGCGGTCACCCGCAGGCCGGCGTCGACCAGCGCGGTGACCAGTTCACCGAGACCATGTGACCACTCGTAACTCACCGTGGAGCCGTCCAGCGGCGGCCCGTCGGTGTAACTGTGGGCGGAGTCGAGTCGGCGGGGGCCACCCCCGGCCAGATAGTCATGGCGGAGCACCAGATCGGTGCCCTCGTCCGCCGCCGGAACCAGGCCGAGTGCCGCCAGCAGCGGGTGGAACTCCACCACGTACACGATTCCGCCGGGTCGCAACAGTTCGGCGACCACGCGTGCCCAGCGGTCCAGGTCGGGCACGTAGACCAGGGCACCCTTGCCGGTGTAGACGACATCGAACCGGCGACCGGAAACGGCCCGCACGGCGTCGAAGACGTTGGCCTGTACGTACTCGATGTCAAGCCCAGCGTCGGCGGCGATCCGCCGGGCCGCTGCCACGGCCGCGCCGGAGAGGTCGAGGCCGACCGCCCGGGCCCCGCGCCGGGCGAACGCCGCCGTCTCGGTCCCGAGATGGCACTGTAGGTGCAGCACGTCGCGACCCGACAGGCTGCCCAGGTCGGCCCACTCGAACTCGGCGAACCAGAACTCGGCGTCCCGCCTGCCGACACCGTAGAACTCACTGGCCAGATGGACCGGCGTCCGGGCGTCCCAGTTGGCCTCAATCGCGCGCATCATGCCGCTGACGGCTTCGTCGAACCCATCGGTCACCAGTCCATCCAGCCATGACCCGCCGATCGTGTAAAGAACCACATCGCCAGGCCGCCGGCCGGGATGCCCGCCCACCGAACATCCGCAGACAATTGCGGCGCACTGATCTGCCGCTGACCGAGCGTCACACAGCCGTCGGCCGGCTACCCTGCCCGGCGACGCGCCAGGAGGCCGGAGACCCAGTCGTGTCGATGAGCATGGACGTGGTACCGCCGTCAGCTCCTCGAGTCGTGCGGTTTGAGCGGCAAGTGTTGCGCTGTTTCGAGGGCAGGGCCGTACCACTGTTCCCACGGTGTCGTCTCGCCAGCTGCGGTTCTGTAGGGCGCGGCGTGCCCGCCGGCATGGCCCAAGATCCAGCGTTCCGGGTGGTTGAGGAGCTCCTCCGCGTCCGGTCCGATCAAGCTTCCGCCATCGACGAGCCGGGTGCACCAGTCAGCGGCGACGATGTTCCACTCGCGGGGATGCTCCGGAAGGTGTAGACCGATCCAGCCGGCCGTATGCCAGACCTGCAAGACGGCCGCGCAGGTAGCCGCAGGCCAGGGGCCATGCTTTACCGGGGGCGTCACCATGTCGACCGAGCCCAGTGGGATCTCGTACAGCGACGACTCCTCCAGCACGGCTATCTCCATCTGGCAGATGAAATCCCTGAGTTCGTCCACGACCAACATCATGCGCTGGGCACGACGGCCGCCAAGAGCTCATCCCGCACTCGACGCGCGGTACCTGCTCAGGCGAACCCATCCCGGATCTGCTGCCGACTGTGTGCTGCACCGTGTCGAAGACTGTCACGCTCGGTACATCCGTTCCGTGACCACCTGAGGGCGGGGGACGGGTGCCGAGCCTGTCGCCCGCTGCCGAAATCAGTGCGTCCGATCATGGAGCGGTCAAGGGATGATGAGCCGCATGAGGCGCTTCCCTGACAGCTTCCTCTTCGGTGTCGCCACGTCCGGTCACCAGACCGAGGGGGACAACACCAGCAGCGACACCTGGTTCCTGGAGAACGTCCAGCCGACGGTCTTCGCTGAACGCTCCGGCCGTGCCTGCAACAGCTGGGAACTGTGGCGCGAAGACCTCGATCTGGTTCAGGCCATGCGGCTGGGCGCCTTCCGGTTCTCCGTGGAGTGGGCCAGGGTCGAGCCGTGGGAGGGCACCTTTTCCAGCGAGGCGTTGGATCACTATGCGGCGATTGTCGACAGCTGCTCGCAGCGGGGCCTGGCTCCGGTCGTGACTGTCAACCACATGACGTGCCCACATTGGTTCGCCAAGCGCGGCGGCTGGCTGGATGCCGCCGCGCCCGAGCTGTTCGCCCGGTACTGCGACAAAGTGCTGGACCACTTCGGTGACCGGATCACCGCGGTTGTCACGCTCAACGAACCGAACCTGCCGCAGCTACAGTCCTGGGCGGACCTGCCGGCATCCGTCCGCGAGTTGGAGCGGGCCACGCTGGAGGCCGCCAGCGCCGCCGCGGGCGTGCCCCGCTACCGCGTCAGCAACATCATGCTGCCGGAAGAACTTGACGCCATGCGGGATGGCATGACGGCGGGCCACCTCGCCGCCCGGGCAGCGCTCAAGGCCAAGCGGCCCGACCTGCCCGTGGGCCTGTCCATCGCCATCGTGGACGACCGCGTGGCCGGCGACGACGCGACGCTGCGCGACCGCAAGCGCGCCGAGGTGTACGACCACTGGCTGCGGCTGGCACGCGAGGACGACTTCATCGGCATCCAGAACTACGAGAGCGCGGTCTACGACGCCGCCGGGCTATTGCCGCCGCCACAGGGGGCCACCCTCAACCAGCTGGGCTCGGCGATCGACGCGGAATCGCTTGGGGGCGCCGTGCGGTACGCACACGAGATCAGCGGCGTGCCGGTCTTCGTGACCGAACACGGCATCGGCATCGACGACGACGCTTTACGGGCGGCCTTCATCGAACCGTCGCTGGCCGGCCTGCTCGACGCGATTGACGACGGCGTACCGGTGCTCGGCTACTGCCACTGGACCCTGCTGGACAACTTCGAGTGGACCGCCGGCTACAACATCTTCCACTTCGGGCTGCACACGGTGGACAGAGAGACGTTCTCTCGTACCCCCAAACCGAGCGCGAGCGGGTACGCCGCCATCGCGGCCAGCCGGATCCTGAACTGAGCTGGCGGCCACCCGCGAACAAGCGCGCATACCGCCGTCAGGATTCGTCCGCGTTCATCCCCTGCGTCACCGTCGAGGGAGACGGTCTCCGGACCCCTTCACGACCGTCACGAGCACGGCTTGCCACGCGAGGAGGACGGTCGCCCCGGACGGTCAACCGAGTACTCGCAGATCACGGTCGATGAGATCGCCACATTCGGGGCGGTGACCTTGGCGCCTCGGATGATTTCCTTGGACAGCGACGGTGAGCAGGGTGTCCCCAACGGGGTGAGGTTGTCGAGTGGCCTGGAGAGAGTTTCATGACGGGTGGCGCGCGGGTGTTCATCAGCCACACCTCGGACATGGCGGGGTACCCGGATCGGACGGTGTCGTTCGTGCGGGCGGCGATCGACGCGGTGAACCGGGCGCGGCTGGTGCCGGTGGACATGGCCTACTTCGCGGCGCGCGACGGTCAGCCCGCCGGATATTGCCAGGAGCAGGTCCGGGCGTGTGACGTGTACGTGGCGGTGGTGGGGTTCCGGTACGGGTCGATCGTCCCGGACACGTCCGTTTCGTACACGGAGCTGGAGTTCCAGACGGCCACGGAGGTTGGGCTTCCGCGGTTGGTGTTCCTGCTCGACGAGCGTCCTGATCTGCCGGCCGGCGTGGTGGACGCGGACCGGTCGCGCATCGACGGCTTCCGGGCTCGGCTGGGTGACGCCGGATTGATCCTGCGCACGTTCTCCACGGTGGAGCGGCTGGAAGTCGAGGTGTTCCACGCTCTGACCGAACTCAACCTGCACGGCGGTGCAGCACCGGCGCGGGACACGCTGCCGGCAGAACAGGCCGTGTTCGTCGGCCGGGATCCTGAACTGGAGCAGATCACCGCCATGGTCACCGAGGCCGCCGTGCCGAGTGGGGTGGTCGCGATCCACGCCATCGACGGCATGCCTGGCATCGGCAAGACCGCGCTGGCGGTGCGTGCCGCGCACCGGCTGGCCGGCGGGTTTCCGGACCGGCGGCTCTTCGTTGACCTGTACGGCCACACCCCTGGTCACGAGCCCACCGAGCCGGCCGATGCCCTCGCCGACCTGCTGCGTGCCGACGGCCTCGATCCCCGACAACTGCCCGACGGGGTGCAGGCCCGCTCGGCGCTGTGGCGGGACCGGATGCGCGGCAAACGCGTCCTGCTCGTGCTGGACAACGTGCGGTCAACGGCGCAGGTACGGCCGCTGCTGCCCGGCTCCAACGAGGCGCTCGTGCTGATCACCTCCCGGGTTCGGCTGGCCGACCTGCGCGAGGCCATTCATGTCAACCTGCAGCTCCTGCCCCCCGACGACGCTGCGGCGATGTTCCTCCGGCTGGTCCCCCGTGCGGAGGGCGAGCCAGACGCGGTCGCGGAGCTGGTCGCGGTGTGCGGGTTCCTGCCACTGGCGATCGCGATCATCGCGAGCCGGTTCGCCGTCCGGCCCACGTGGACCATGGCCGATTTGCTTGCCGAACTCCGTGCCGGCGGACGGGTGCTGACCGTCAAAGGCGAGGACGGTGGTGCGGCACCTGACCGGCAACTATGCCGCCGCTGAAGACCTGTTCCAGCAGGCGCTCACCACGCTGCGCGCGATGAGCGCCCCCGACGACGAGGCGGAAGCCCTCAACCACCTCGGCACCCTACGCCGGCTCACCGGACACCCCGACCAGGCGCAGACCCTACATCGGGAAGCCCAGGCCATCGCCCACCGTCACGGCCACCGCCTTGAAGAGGCCCGCGCCCTCGAAGGTACCGGGCGCGCCGCCGCCGACCTCGGTGACATCGTCTCCGCCGCCGCCCTCCTGCGGCAGTCCTTGCACCTGTACCAGGCACTCGGCGTACCAGAAGCCACCCAGGTGGTAGCCGACCTCGCCGACTTCCATCCTCGGCCCTCCGACGCGGCGGGTAATCGACGCTCGTAGCGCTGGCGCAGTTGCCCCACCCGCTTTGCCGATTTGCCACACCGAGCCCTGCACCCGGCTGCCGGCATGGCGTGGTCGGCGGTGGTGGCGGGGGAGACGATCGGTAGTCTGAGGGGGTCTTCGTGATGGGGCCGGGCGGGGTCAGCGTCCGGCCCCTTGTGCACCTGGGTCTTGACCTTTGGGAGGTCAGTTTTCGCGGGTCCAAGCGGGCGTGATCCGCTGTTCGTGGATTCGCCAGCCCGCCGGTGTGCGTACCACGGTGGCGGCCAGTCGTAGCCCGCCCGTGAAGTGGGGTGGTTGGCCGTCGCGGTAGTAGTACACCAGCGAGTTCGCCGAGACGGTCGCCTGGTTGCCGTGGATGTCCACCAGCAGGTCGGTGGTCGTGTGCTGGGCGTGTTGCCCGTCGACCTCGCCCTGTCGCATGAAGCTGACGACCTTGTCGATGCCGCGGAGTTCGCCTCCGCGTGGGGAGTGTACGGCCACATCGTCGGTGAAGACGGTGTCGGCGTCCTCCCACCGTTTCTCGTCGAGCAGGAGTGCGAAGCGGGTGAACAGATCGGTGATCTCGATGCGGTCGGCGATCAGCGTGTCTGTGGACATGGCATCCTCTTTCGTTTTGGCGGGTGGTGATGGTGTCTTGTGTCGGGTGGCGTGTTGTTGAGGAAGAAGGGTTCAGGGGCTGACCAGTACGGTGTTGGCCCGGTCCAGGACGATGCCCAGGACGCGGCCCGCGACGGCCAGGTCCTCGGCTGGCAGGTCGCCCCACAGTCTCTGGGTGATGGGGCCGATCGCGGTGCGGATCTGCGTCCAGCGTGCCTGGCCTTCGTCGGTGATCTGGACGCGGTCGTCGCCGCTGTCGCGTAGGAACCCTGCGGCGGTCAGCTCGGTGATGCGTTCGGTCACCGATGCCTGGCTGAATTGTGTGGCGCTGTTGACCCGGCGGATGAGTTCGGTCCGGTCGATGGCCCCGCCGCTGGCCATGGTCAGGGTGAGGGTCACCCATTGGGGTTCGGTGATGCCGGTCCCGGCGAGCTGTCGGTCCAGGATTGCGTTGAGCGCTTTTTCGGTCTGGCCGATGAGCGCGGTGCCGAAGGCATGGGGTGCGGTCGTCACGATGGTCTCCATATCCGTTCACTAGCCTAACGTTTGGTTGCCTAACGTTTGTGGCGAGAACGAAGGTACATCGTTAGTCTGACTAACGCAACCGGGTATGATCGGCGTCATGACCAGCAGAGCCGTAGCCGTGGACATGCCCGACGATGGTGGGATCAAGACGCCGGACAGACTGCGCCGACGGGCCAGTCGCCTGCTGTCACACCTGTCCGCGCGGTCGGACCGGCTGATGACCGAGGGGCTGGCCAAGGCCGATGCCCGCAGGTGGCACTACGCGGTGCTCGCCTCGGTGCAGGAGTTCGGCCCGGGGAGCCAGGCGACGCTGAGTCGACGTACTGGCATCTACCGCAGCGACATGGTCGGCGTCCTCAACGAACTCGCGGAACGCGGCCTCGTCGAGCGGGCGCCGGATCCCGACGACCGCCGCCGCAACGTCATCACGATCACCGCCCAGGGCCGCCGACATCTGCGCCGCCTCGACAAGGTCCTGGACGACCTCCACGAAGAGCTGCTCGCCCCGCTGCTCCCCGCCGAACGCGACCAGTTCGTGCAACTACTCACCCGCCTACTGGACCACCACACGCAGCAGGCACCCCAGCCGCCGGTCTCCTGACCCCGACATCACGCGGTGGTCGTCGAGTACCCGGTACCCGCAGACCCCGGCGTGTGCTCACCCATCGGGCTCGACGTCGAAGACCGCCTTCCCGACCACACGTCAGGCCGCGCAGTGCGTCGACCGCCTCGCCGAAGCGCTCCCAGGAGCCCCGCCAACCGACCTTGGCCACCAGGACACCGTCAGCCGTGAGCCGTACCAACCCGCAACAACCTCGCCGGCTGGCGGGGTAGGGCGGGGGACCCGGCCGGCGCCGCCGCCTTCGAGGAACTGCTCACGGGTTGCCACAGACACCCTGCGGGGGCGGCATCTGTTACCGAGCGTTAAGGGTGACTTGCTGGCGGTGATAGCGACTGCACCTGTACGAGCAGGTCGCCGCCGGGTTGGATCGTCCGAACGCCATCACGCCGTTCGGGGGAGCTGTCACTGATCGTAGCGTTACCCTTCCGCCAGTGGCTCGGGTTGGGGCCAGGAGGGCGGGACGATGAATCGCCTGGTGAGATCGCGACTGACGGTCACCGAGTCGGCTGGCGGGCAGCCACGGCGTGATCGACGACCGGACCCGTCACGCCCCGGGACGCATGGTCACGACCTGCCGCTCTCCGCGGATGGGCTCCTACCGGATTCCGGCACGGCGGCAGACTTCCTTGCCTGGTTGTCGGATCCGGTCCGGGCCGGGGCCGTACGGCGGGTTCCCGGTGCCGCCGGACCCTCGGCGGCCGACGCTGGTGCGGTGGGCGCCCCGGGCCGTCCGTTGGAGCCCACCGTTCGGGCGGAGATGGAGTCCCGCTTCGGCGCCGGCCTCGCCGACGTGCGGGTGCACACGAGTCCGTCAGCGGCGGCGTCCGCGGATGCGGTGGGCGCCGCCGCGTACACGATCGGGCGGGATATCGTCTTCGGTCCTGGCGCCTACCGTCCCCACGAACCAGCGGGAAGGGCCCTGCTCGCACACGAGCTGACCCATGTCCTCCAGCAGACGGCGGGCAGGAACGCCCCGAAGGCGGCGGCGGGAACCATGGCGGCCGAGTGTGAGGCCGACCAGTCCGCGCGGTCGGTCGAGGTCGGCGGTGCGGCGACCGTGGCGACCCGGACACCGGTGCGGATGGCTCGCGCCGACGGACCGCAAGGTCGGACGCGGTGCGTGAGCGCCGCGCGGTCCAGATTGAAAAAGGTTCACCGATCATCAGCCGGCTCAACCCGGTCCGCATGCCCGACAGGACCGGTGACGCGACGAACGACCAACCGGCGGGCCCGTTTCCTCGAAGTCCGCCGAGGTATGCCTTGACAGCACCGAGGCGGCGAACTGCCCGGTACGCCAGGAGGGACAGCAGACCTGGTGGGTCCAGGCGATTCAGGTGCGGCAGCCAAGCGGCGGGTGGACAGCGTCACGGTACCCACTGGCAGCCCGGCCAGCGTCGCGAGCATCGCCCACTCGGCAGGGGTACGCCAGGCGCCGGCGAGACCACGCGCATTCGGCCGGTTTATGGCAGCCGGCCCGAGGCACGCCAACCAACTGAGTGCCAGTGCCTCGAACTCCTCACTGGCATAACGCGCGTCAGCGTCCGTGGTGAAGGCAAACCGCTCGGCCGGTAGTGAGGACCACCGGTTGAGCACGCCGGCGATGTCGCCACTGACCAGAGTGCGGCCGTCCGCCAACACGATGGTGAACGTCGCTCCAGCCCGGTCGAGCCGGTGCACCGAGCGAGTCGCCGACCACAGATCCTGTGGGGAGAGTACTTCCAGGGGGGCGAGGCCGAGCCGCCGCAGTCCCTGGTACACCCAGAGCGCGGCGTGGTCCTCGGGATCGCACAAGACCAACCACATCGCATGCCGCCCCCGCCCCCGTGGCCGGCCGGCGATCGGTTGCTCTCGGGCCGGGCGTGCCTCTCATAACGGTAATCGGGATGGCCGGAGGGCGACCCGCCCATCGATCCAAATCACCTGGAGGAGTGCACCGGGGCTTCGGCCTGCCCTACCTGGCCGGGCGGGTACGTAGTGAACCTTTTTCAACCTGAACCGCGCGGCGCTCGCGCACCGCGTCTGACCTTGCGGTCCACCGCACCGCAAGGGGAGGTTGAAAAAGGTTCAGTGACCGCGGCGGAGGTTCTGGATGGAGTCGTGTCCGGCGATGATGATCCGTGCTCTCAGTTCAACATATGCCCGCAGGGGACTTGCGGTAAGAGCATGGTGCAGGTGCAGAATTTGTGGCCGTGGGCCCGATCAGCTCGCGGCTTACGGAGACAAATTCATGTTCACGATGCGCCAACCAAGCAATAGCCAAGGCTCTGCCGGAGGGGGTTCTGATGCGCGTGTTGCTGTCGACAATCGGATCGCGGGGCGATGTTCAGCCGCTGGTGGCGCTGGCGTTACAGTTGAGAGCCATTGGTCAGGAGGTCCGGCTGTGCGCGCCGCCCGACTTTCACGACTGGATCGACAGCCTCGGCATCCCCGTCACGCCCATCGGTCTTGAGCTGCGCAAGACCTCGCCCTTCAGCTCACCGAGCACCCCGATCCAACTCTCGCCCGAGCGCCGACGTCAGCTCGCGGAAGCCACGGTCGCCACCCAATTCGAGACGATCGCGGCGGCAGCCCAAGGCTGCGACATCATCGTGGCTGCAACAGCCCTACAGATCGCCGCTCGTTCACTGGCCGAGGCTATGGGAATCCCTTACGTCTTCGTCGCCTACTGCCCGACAGTCTTGCCATCGCCATCCCACGCGCCACCCTCCCTGCCTCTACCGGGACAGCCGCCGACGCCTGCAACCGCCGACAAACATGAGCTCTGGGCTGGGAATGCACAACGCTTCAATGACACGTTCGGCACCTTGCTCAATTCCCATCGGGCATCATTGGGGCTGGCCCCGGTCAGTGACGTGCGTAGCCACATCTTCACCGATCGGCCGTGGCTGGCCGCCGACCCCGTATTGGCGCCATGGCCCGATCCCGGGGATCCGGTCGTGTTTCAGACAGGGGCCTGGATAATGCCGGATGACCGTCCACTGTCCCCCGAGCTGGAGGCGTTCCTTGAGGCCGGCGAAGCACCCATCTATTTCGGCTTCGGCAGCATGGCCGCGCCGGAGGACCTCAGCCAGGTGATCGTCCAAACAGCCCGCGCGCTCGGTCGCCGGGCGATCGTGTCCCGTGGTTGGGCCGAGCTGTCGACGGTGGACGACGAGCCCGACTGCCTGGTCATCGGCGAGGTCAACCATCAGGCGTTGTTCAAACGGGTCGCAGCCGTCGTCCACCACGGCGGTGCTGGGACCACAACCGCAGCCGCGCGAGCCGGCGCACCCCAAGTCGTCATCCCCCAGATGTACGACCAGCACTACTGGGCACAGCGCATCCACCACCTCAATCTCGGTACCGCGCACCCGGCCGGCGCACCGACCGCCGACTCGCTGACCAGCGCTCTCAAGCACACCCTCCAACCCTCCATCGGTGCCCGTGCCCGATCCATCGCCGCCGCCGTACGCACCGACGGCGCACCGGCGGCCGCCCGGTGCTTGATGGCCGTCAGCACGAAGCATCCGTCGTGAAACCCGTTCTTGGTCTGATCCGGCGGTGCCCGGGACAGTTCCATCGCCGATCGCGCGCTCGTCGGCCTCCACACGGTCGACGAACGCGGTCCCCTGGCGTCTGGGTAACCGGGAGGTAGCGCAGGTGGCGGGAGGTAGCGCAGGTGGCGGGAGGTAGCGCAGGTGGCGGGAGGTAGCGCAGGTGGCGGGTGGCGGTCGCGGCGCCGGCCAGTAGCGCCGTGGCGATCGTCAGGGGCACGGCGTCAGCGGGGCCGGGATCAGCCTTCCCGCGCGTGGGCGCTGAAGAAGCGCCAGATGGATTCCGTAGCGGCCAGCGCCGTTGCCGGCGGATCCAACCCGAGCAGGCGCTCCGCCGCCGACTGCGGCGCCCCGCCCGGCCATTGATGCCCGGCGCCGGCGATGGTGACCAGTTCGACGTCGCGCCCGCCCGGACAGTGCGCGACCGACGTGGTGGTCGGTCCAACGGTACGCACCTCTGGAGCGGCACACCGTGCGATCTCACGCCACCTGTCGATCTGGTTGGGCACGGGGCCGCCGTCGATCTCGACCGGCAACGGTCCGACGCCGTCGTTGTCCAGCTTCCCCGGCCGACCGTCGTACGGGATCACGTCGTCGGCTGTGCCATGGACATGGATCACCGAGATCGGAGCCGGTGACGGGCATTGCCCGAGTAGCTTTCCGGCTACCACCCCAATGGCGGCGAAGATGGTGGTTTTGCAGGCCAACTGATAGGCGAGCATCCCGCCGTTGGACATCCCGGCGGCGTAGACCCGCGCTGGATCGACCGGCAACTCGGCGGAGATGGCGGCCACCGTGGCGCTGATGAATGCCACGTCGTCGACGCCGTCACGGGCCGGAAAGCCGCAGCAGTCGCTGCTCACCGCCCAGGACCGGTGGAGGCCGTTCGGGTATGCGACCACGAAGCCGTACCGATCCGCCGCGGTGTTCCACCCGTACGCCGTCTCCGCCTGGCGGCCGCTGCCGAGGGCACCGTGCAGCATCACCACCAGCGGTACCGGCGCCGACAGCGACAGCGTGGCCGGCCGGTACAGCCGGAACGTGCGTTCCCTGCCGTCCACGGTGACGTTGTGGGCGGACGATCCCACGGGAATGGTCGGCGTGCCCGGCTCGGGCGTGGGCGCTGCGGTCCCGATCGGGGCGGGCCCGGCGGGCGCGGTCGATCCGACCCTCTCCCGCGGCGGCCGCGCCGCGTCGCAGCCGATCAGCACGGCGAGGACGCCTATGATCGCCAGCACTGCCGACGTGGTGCGCCGGACGATGGCCGCTTTCCTGTTTCGCTGGTACATGACGCCTCGGCCCCTCGCGGTAATCCGGTACTCGTCGCTGGTGGTCGTTGGCCGGTCGGCATGCTGCGCCGACCGGCCAACGACCGCACGGAATGATCACTCCCTGCGGATCGTCACTCTCTCCGGCAGGGGATGGTCAGCTCTCCGCGGGCAGGTCACGGCCTGGCAGCGGAGGACTTGGAGTTGGCCACGGGTAGCCGGATCAGCTCCCAGCCGCCCTCCGGAACATCATCCCCCTTATCGGTACGCAGGTTCATCGGGTTTGCCATACCGAGGTAGATAGCTGATCGGTCGGCCACGATGGTGCGGATCCCGTAGTTGAGGTAGTTGCCGAGTCCGGTGATGCTCACCGGCTTGGCCGGCTTCTTCGGGTTGTCGAAAACCCACAGGTCGGCCCCGGACGACGCGGGATCGGCGTCGCCGAGCCCAGCCTGGACCGGGCCGGCAACCGTCGGCGGCAGATCCTTGCTGAGATAGCTCCAGTCCATGGTGCCGACGTACAACGAACCGCCGGTCACCACCATCTTCCAGGTGTAGTTGTTGTAGGCGTTACCGAATCCCGACGCGCCGAACTTGGGCTTGTAACCGGTCGGGCGGAGCTGCCATTCGCCTGCCCCGTCGTTCGCATTCGGGTCGAACGCGGGCAGTTCCGCCGCGCCGTACAGCAGTTGGGCCGACGCTTTGCCCTTGTCGAAGTTGCTGGCCCGGAAGATGCTCGTCGAGCGCTGCGTGTTCTGGGTCGCGAGGCTGTCCTGCTCGTCACTTGCCGGCTTGTTCCGGATCGTGTGCGCCTGCGTGGCCTTCAGCGGCACGTGCATCGTTCCCCAGTAGAGGTGGCCGCCGTAGGAGGCGAGGCCGCCGAGACCGTACGTCGCGGCCACGGCCGGGTCCGGCTCGTACTGGGACACGCTCCACACCTGCCGCCAGGAAATGGCGTCGGCCGTGGTGAGGCCCCGCTTTCCGTCCGTCAACCACCCGCTCATCCATACGCCGCCGATGGTGCGGGACTGGACGCCACGACCGACGCTGGGCCAGGTCGTGACGAACATCCGTCCCTTGTGTACGACGAGGTCCGCGACCTGTGCCGGCAGCTTGCCCACCACGATGAACTTGAACGGGCTGGACTTGTTACCGGTCCAGCGCAGCACCGCACCCCCGGCCAGACCGTCGGGTCCCACGCCGACGCCGGCGTAGAGAGCGCCGTCGGCCACCACGATATTCCGGATGGTGCCGTACGCGGCGACGGTGGTCGAGCCGAGGTAGCGGCCCGACTTGTCGTCGAAGGCGAACAGGTTGATGCCGAGGATGCCCGGTCCGCCGAGCAACACGACGCCCTGGTGTGAGCCGGCGGCACGGATTCCCACCGTCGACTCCAACCGTTGCCGGTCAATCTCGGACTTCTTGGTGATCGCTCCGGTCTTGTCGGTCAGTTTGCGCGATGACGTGTCGTAGAGATAGACCTTCGGCGGACGCCAGTCACCCGCTGCCGGCGGTATGGCCGGGCTCTTTGCCCGCTGCGGGCTCTCGCCGTACTCGCACACGTAGTCGTCGTTCTCGATCGGTTCGGTCTCGGCGAGGCTTACCCCGAGGGTGAGGCAGTGGACGTTGGCTGCCGTCCCGAACCACAGGTGGTCGCCGGACTTGGTCAGGCCCCACACGTACGACTGGTTCACCTTCGGCTTTCCGGACTCGCATGGCCACTCGGGTGGGTACGGGGGGCCGATCCCGCCGAAGCACTCGTCCGGTACGGCCTTCGCCAGCAGTTCGGGTTTGCCGGTTGCCGCTGCCGACTGTCTGCTGGTCGGCGCTGCCGACCGTTCGGCCGCCTTGGGCGGCACGTCGTCGAGCAGGTGTTTCTGTACTGCCGGTCCGGCGCTGACCGTGCCGTGCGCGGCAGGCAGACCGGCGAGGGTCAGCGTGGCCGCCAGAACGGTAGCGGTGGGGAGCAGTGACCGGGCAACGGTCCGAGTCCTGTCCATTCGTGGTCCTTTCCTGATAGCGGTTCGTCGCGTGGCTGGTCGCCACGAACATCGGGGCAGGCGGAGGACCGGGGAGCAGGAACCGCCTGATGGGCAGGGCGAGGCACCCGCTGTCGCGGGGGGTGACGCCCATGGTGAAGATCGCTGACGCCGTACCCCGGATGGGAGCGCGGCGGCGGTGTCTGCCGGTAGGCCGGCAAGCCGCCTGAGTCAGCTCGAAACGGTACGAAGACGAATGCCGTGTGACATCGACAGCTCCAGCCGACATAGGTGGCAACTAGCTACATCATGACAATAGCTCATGAATCGGGCGCGAGGTGCGAAACCCGTGGAACCGGCGTGCGGCTGCGGCGTTGTCCGGACGGCCCTGGTGGCGTGGGGCGGCGCAGCGCGGCGCGCGGCCGGACGGGTGTGGGTAGCCGGACAGAATAGGATAGTTGTCCCAGGAGATCGTTAGTTCGCTTGTAAGCAGATAAAAGGCGACAGATCGCTAATCTCACTCTTCGCTGGACCGCACGTAGAATCCCCCCAAATGGGAGCAGAGGCCAGGCCGGCACCCACGACACCTCCCCGTACGGCCGGACGAGGTGATGGGTGCCCGCGCACCTGACCCGATGACGGGAGTTCGATGAGTACTGCGCCCGGCGGGAGTGAGCCGATCATCGCCATCAACCCGTGTGGCGGAGTAGAGCCCGGTCCGCGGATCGTGGCGGCCGCCGGTGCCGGCGGCGGGTTGGGTGTGTTCGATCTTGCCCGAGGTGATCGCCGGGCGTTGGGGGCGCTGGAACAGGCCGCGTCGTGGTCGATCGGGCCCATCGGGGTACGGGTTCCGGCAGGTTGTGCCGCCACGGTGACTGATCTGGAGCGTGCCGGCAAGGGCCGCGTGAGCCTGGTGGTGTTGCCGACGGATGGGGCGTGGTCGCTGGGTGAGGCCGCGGGCCGGTACCGGGTGCTGGTGGAGGTGACCAGTGCTCGGGAGGCGCGTGCGGCGGCTGCGGCCGGTGCGTACGGGTTGATCGCGCGCGGTTCGGAGGCGGGCGGGCGGGTCGGTGAGCTCAGTTCGTTCGTCTTGTTGCAGCAGTTGCTGGCCGACGAGGCGCTGAGCCTGCCGGTCTGGGTGGCTGGTGGCATCGGACCGCGTACGGCCGCCGCCTGTGTGCTGGGCGGGGCGGCCGGCGTGGTGCTGGACAGCCAGTTGGCGCTGATGCCGGAGTCGGACCTGCCGGAGGACGTACGGGCCGTGATCGGGCGGATGGACGGCTCGGCGACGGTGCTGCACGAAGGCGTGCGCGGGATGCGCCGTGCGGGTCGGCAGGACGGCACGGGCGAGTTGCTGCCGGTAGGTCAGGACGGCTGGTTGGCGGCGGTCTTCCGGGAACGTTGGGGGAGTACGGCGGCGGCGGTCCGCGGTATCCGCCAGGCGATCGGGAATGCGGTCGGGGACGCCGTGCCCGGTGGGGTACTGGCACCGGGTGCACCGCTGGCCCGGGCTTTGGGCGTGCGGATACCGGTGGCGCAGGGGCCGATGACGCGGGTCAGCGACGTCGCGGGGTTCGCGGCGGCGGTGGCCGGTGACGGCGCCTTGCCGTTCATCGCGCTCGCCCTGGCCAGCGGCGAACAGTCCCAGCGGATGTTGCGGGAGGCCGCGCAGGCGTTGGGTGAGCGTCCGTGGGGGGTGGGCGTCCTCGGTTTCGTTCCGGAGGAGTTACGGGCGGCGCAGCTTGCGGCGGTGCGGGAGGCCCGGCCGCGCGTGGTGATCATCGCGGGTGGCCGGCCGGCGCAGGCCAAGGTCCTGGAGGCCGAGGGCATCAGCGCGTTCCTCCATACGCCGTCGCCGGGGTTGCTGCGGCAGTTCCTGCGCGCCGGGGCGCGGCGGTTCGTGTTCGAGGGCGCCGAGTGTGGTGGGCATGTGGGGCCACAGACGAGCTTCCCGTTGTGGGAGGCGCAGGCGCTCGCGTTGGAAGAGTTCCTCGATGGCGCGCCGGCCGGGACCGCAGCGCAGGTACAGGTCTTCTTTGCTGGTGGCATCCACGATGCGCGCTCGGCGGCGATGGTGGCGGCGTTGGCGGGACCGTTGGCGCGTCGCGGCGTGCAGGTGGGGGTGTTGATGGGTACCGCGTACCTGTTCACCAGGGAGGCGGTCGAGTACGGGGCGATCCAGCCGTTGTTCCAGCGTGAGGTGATCGCGGCGACCGGCACGGCGGTACTGGAGACGGCACCGGGACACGTGACGCGCTGCCTGCCCAGCCCGTACGTCGACGACTTCCACCGGGTGCGGCAGGAGCTGGTTGCGGCGGGGGCGGCCGGTCGGCAGGTGTGGGAGCGGCTGGAGATGCTCAACGTCGGCCGGCTGCGGATCGCCAGCAAGGGTCGACGGCGCGACGGAGATGCGCTGGTCGCGGTGGACGAGGCGGGTCAGCACGCCGAAGGGCTGTTCATGGCGGGCCAGGTGGCGGTGCTGCGGCACGCGCGGACGACGGTGGCCGCCCTGCATACCGACGTGACCGTCGGGGCGCAGCGCTTCCAGGCCGAGCGGATCGCGGCGCTGGCGGCGACCCTCGGGCCGGGCGCCGAGCCGGCCGAGCGGACGCCGACGACGCCGCTGGACATCGCCATCGTCGGCATGTCCTGCGTCTTTCCGGACTCCCCGGACCTGGCCAGCTTCTGGCAGACCATCCTCAGCGGCCGCGATGCCGTTACCGAGGTGCCCGCCCAGCGGTGGGCGGTGGACACCTATTACGCATCCGAGGTGGCGCCGGGCCAGGCGGGCCGGATCAGCGTGTCGAAGTGGGGCGGGTTCCTCGCGCCGGTGCCGTTCGACGCGATCGGGTACGGCATCCCGCCAGCGGCGTTGGCCAGCACCGACCCGACCCAGCTGCTGGCCCTGGAGACCGCGCACCGGGCCCTCGTCGACGCCGGGTACCGCTACGACGCCCCGGGCACCGACCACTCCCGTACCGGGGTGGTGTTCGGCGCCGAGGCGGGTAGCGACATGGCGCATGCACAGACGCTGCGTACGATGCTGCCGGCCTATCTGGGTGAGGTCCCAGCGGCGTTGCAGGACCAGTTGCCCACGGTCACCGAGGACTCGTTCCCCGGCGTGCTGGCCAACGTGATCGCCGGGCGGATCGCGAACCGCCTGGACCTCGGTGGCCCCAACTTCACCGTGGACGCGGCGTGCGCCTCGTCGCTGGCGGCTGTGGACGCAGGATGCAAGGAACTCGCCGCGGGCACCAGTGACCTGATGATCTGCGGCGGCGCCGACCTGCACAACGGCATCAACGACTATCTGATGTTCACCTCGGCGCACGCGTTGTCCCCAACCGGCCGATGCCGCTCGTTCGACAGCACCGGCGACGGCATCGCCCTCGGCGAGGGCGTCGCGTGCGTGGTGCTGAAGCGGCTCGCCGACGCCGAGCGCGACGGTGACCGCGTCTACGCGATCATCAAGGGGGTTGGCGCCTCCAGCGACGGGCGCGCCCTGGGCCTGACCGCGCCGCGTGCCGAGGGGCAGCGCCGGGCGCTCGACCGGGCGTACGCCCGCAGCGGTATCTCCCCGCGACAGGTCGGGATGGTCGAGGCGCACGGCACCGGTACCGTCGTGGGGGATCGTACCGAGCTGGAGACCCTGACCCGACTGTTCGTCTCCTCCGGCGCGCAGCCGGGCAGTTGTGCGCTCGGCTCGGTCAAGTCGCAGATCGGCCACACCAAGTGCGCGGCCGGGCTCGCGGGTGTGCTCAAGACGGCGCTCGCGCTGTACACCGGGGTCAGACCGCCGACCATCCACCTGACCCGCCCCAACCCGGCGTGGGATCCGCAGCGCAGCCCGTTCGCCTTCTTCACCGAGGCCCGCCCGTGGAGCTCCGCGGCCGGTGAGCGGTTCGCCGGGGTCAGTGCGTTCGGCTTCGGCGGCACCAACTACCACCTGGTGCTCGCCGCACACCCACACACCCCCGAACCGCGCCACGGCCGGCAGGAATGGCCGGCAGAGTTGTTCTGCTTCCGCGGCCCCGACCTGGCTGCGGCGCACCGGGCCGTGCAGAAGTTGGCCGCCGTGCTGCGGACCACCGACCGGTACGGCCGGCCGTGGCGACTGCGCGACCTGGCCGTCACCGCCGCCACAGCGGCCGACCTGCGCTCCGGACCCGTCCGGGTCGCGATCGTCGCCCGCGACACAGCCGAACTCGATGAGCTGCTGCACCGCGCCCTCGCTGGCGAGCACAACCCCGGGCAGGGACTCATCCAGCCACGCCAGCAGCCCACGGACGGTACAGCCGGCGGGAAGGTGGCGTTCCTGTTCCCCGGGCAGGGCAGCCAATACCCCGGCGCCCTGGCCGAACTCTTCGTCACCTTTCCCGAGGTGCGCCGGTACCTCGAACCGGGTGCGGAAACGGCGGACCTGCTGTTTCCGCCGGCCGCGTTCGATCCGGACACCGAACGTGCACAGCAGCAGCAGATCCGCGACACCCGGGTGGCCCAGCCCGGCCTCGGCATCGGTGGCCTCGCCGTCGACCACCTGCTCCGCCGGCTCAACATTCACCCCGACCTCACCGCAGGGCACAGCTACGGCGAACTCGTCGCGTTGTGCGTTGCCGGCGCCTGCGACCCGCCGACCCTGCTGGAGCTGAGTCGGCAACGCGCCGACGCGATCCTCGCCGCCACCGGTGACGATCCCGGCACCATGGCCGCGGTCACCGCCACCCCGGAACGTCTCGGCGCGGTCCTGGCCGATGCCGGCCTCGCCGACCGGGTCGTCCTGGCCAACCGCAACGCCCCCACCCAGCAGGTGATCTCCGGCCCCACCCCGGCGGTGCAGGCCGCGATCACCGCACTGAAGGCCGCCGGTCTGACGGCACGCCAACTCAACGTCGCCTGCGCCTTCCACAGCCCGCTCGTCGCCGCCGCGGCGGAGCGCTTCGCGCAGGTGCTCGCCGCCCAACAGGTCACCGCACCGCGCGTCCCGGTGTGGTCCAACCGCACCGCCACCGCCTACCCCGACGACGCCGACCAGGTACGGCAGGAACTCGCCGCCCAGCTCGGCGCCCCGGTCCGCTTCGTCGAACAGATCGAAGCCATGTACGCCGCCGGCGTCCGCACCTTCGTCGAGGCCGGCCCGGAGCAGGTACTCACCGGTCTGGTCCGGGCCGTCCTCGCCGACCGGCCGTACCTCGCCGTCGCCTGCGACCGGCGTACCGGCGAAGGGCTCCGAGACTTCCTCGTCGCCGTGGCACAGCTGGCCTGCGCCGGCGTACCCGTGCAGACCGGCTGGCTGTTCCACGGCCGCGACGCCGTCGAGGCCACCGTGACCGCGTCCGACGGCCGTCCCTTCTGGACTGTCGACGGGCAGCTCGTCCGTGACCGCGATGGCGCCAGCCCCACCGGCGGCATGACGCCTCCACGACGCATCAAGGAGTTGTCGATGACCCCGACAATCGGGCCCGCCGCCGACGGCCGTGACACCTGTGCCGGGCGGGAGGGCCGTGACGAACTACTCGCCGAGTTTCTCCGGACGAATCGCGAGATGATCGCCTCCCAGCGCGACGTCATACTCGCCTACCTCGGCAACACCAGCGGTGGAGACATCGCCGGGCGGCCATCGCGGACACCCCACCCAGTGAGCTCGCCGGTTGGCGCGGCAGACGTCGCAGCCGGTTCACCGGCGCCAGTCCCGTCGGCGCCAGCCACGCCGAACCAAGCCGTACCGATCTCGCCAGCGCCGGCGACAGCCGGTGCACGGGCACCGGTCCCACCGGCGCCGGCCCCGACCGGCCCACCCGTACCGGTCCCGTCCGGGCCGATGCCGGGCATGATGCCGGGGTACGGGCCGTCCGGTAACGGACGGGTGGGCACCGGCCCCGGGAGTGGCGTCGCCGCCGCCCCGCTCGTGGCCGAGCCGCCGAGTCTCGGCTTCCAGGGCGCGGTGCTGGCGGTGCTCAGCGAGCGGACCGGTTACCCGGTCGACCTGATCGATCTCGATCTGGATCTGGAGGCCGATCTCAGTATCGATTCGATCAAGCGGGCGGAGGTGGCCGGCGAGGTGGCCGCCCGGCTCGCGTTGCCGGTGGAGGGCGACGAATCCGAGCTGGAGGAGTTGGTCAAGGCCCGGACCGTGCGCGCG
This sequence comes from Plantactinospora sp. DSM 117369, assembly GCF_053764795.1. Lineage (NCBI taxonomy): Bacteria > Bacillati > Actinomycetota > Actinomycetes > Micromonosporales > Micromonosporaceae > Plantactinospora > Plantactinospora sp. DSM 117369. Next base: position 2,790,440 of record NZ_CM132446.1, read on the forward strand.
ATGGTCGATTGGCTGACCACCCGGGTGAACGACGCGGTGAGCTCGACGGTGGCGAACGGCGCCCTCGCCGTCGCTTCGGTCGCCGATGCCACCTCCGCCGTCCCGACCCAGACGGCGAATGGCGCCGCCGGGGCACCGCTGGCGGGCCTGCCCGTTCCCCCGGTCGGCCCGCCGGTGGCGTCGCCCACGCCCGCCACACCGGCGGCACTGGACTTCCAGGGCGCGGTGCTGGCGGTGCTCAGCGAGCGGACCGGTTACCCGGTCGACCTGATCGATCTCGATCTGGATCTGGAGGCCGATCTCAGTATCGATTCGATCAAGCGGGCGGAGGTGGCCGGCGAGGTGGCCGCCCGGCTCGCGTTGCCGGTGGAGGGCGACGAATCCGAGCTGGAGGAACTGGTCAAGGCCCGGACCGTGCGCAGGATGGTCGAGCTGCTCACCTCCCGGGTGAACGACGCCATGGCCGCAACGGTCCCGGCACTGACCGCACCCGCCCGGCCGGCACAGGCCCCGGCGTCGTCCGGGACGTCGACGCAGACGCACACGGCGTCGTCCACAGCGATCCCCGCCGGCCCCGCACCGCCGGGTACCGCGACGGCTCCGGGTGGCCCAGCGGTACCCGTGGACGCCGATGTCCGGCTGGGTGTCGCGCCGACGCGGATGCTCCCCAGGTTGGTTCCGGTCGCGGACGCGCTGATCCAACCGGCGACGGCGCTCGCGGGTGCCACGCTGCTGGTCACCGGTTCCGGTCCGACGGCCGTACGGGTGGTTGAGTTGCTGCGCCAGAACGGGGCGACCGTACGCACCGGCACGGCCGCCGAGCCCGGCACCGTCGACGGCGTGGACGGGCTGGTCCTGCTCGACGGGCTGGTTGGTGGGCAGGCGCCGCTGCTGCCCGGCGCTTTCGGGTTGATCAAGCAGGTTCTGGCGGGCGGGCCGCGCTGGGTGCTGGCCGTCGCCGACCCGAGCGCCGGGACGGGCGCGGACGGGCTGGGTGGCCTGTTCCGCACCATCGCCCGGGAGTATCCGTCGACCATCTCGCGGCTCGTCATCGTCGATGGTGCGGAACGCGCGGAGCGGGTCGCCCAGCAGATCGTCGACGAGTTGCTCGTCGGGGGTGATGCGGCGGTGGTGCACCGTATCGCGGGCCAGCGGTGCGGGTGCGAGCTGGCTCCGGTGAGCCTCGGCGCGCTGGCGGCCGGTGGTGCCGGCCCGGCCGGCGATGGTGTGGCCGAGGCCCGGGCGATCGGTCTGGACCGTGACTCGGTGGTGGTGCTGGTCGGCGGCGCGCGGGGCATCACCTCCTGGGTCGCTCGTGCCCTCGCCGCGGCCGCCCGGTGCCGCATCGAGTTGGTTGGCCGCACTCCGCTGCCGGAGGGCCCGCAGGATCCGGTGTTGGCGGCGGCCACGGACCCCGCGGCGTTGCGGGCGGCGCTCGCGCGCCAGCGCATCGGTTCCGCGGCGACGATCGGCCGCACGGCTGCGGCGATCCTGGCCGGCCGGGAGGTCGAGGGCACCCTGCGGGAACTGGGGGAGCTGGGCGCCAAGGCGCGCTACCACAACCTCGACGTACGCGACCCGCAGGCGACCAGACGGCTGCTCACCGCGATCCACGGCCAGTACGGCCGCATCGACGGACTGGTGTACGGCGTCGGGGTGATCGAGGACAAGCTGATCGCCGACAAGGATCCACGGTCGTTCGCCCGCGTCTTCGACGCCAAGGTGGGGGGTGCGCAGGCGGTGCTGTCTGCGCTGGACAGCCTGGGTAGCCAACCGAGGTTCGTGGTGCTGTTCGGCAGCATCGCGGCGGCGTACGGCAGCCGCGGTCAGGGCGACTACGCCGCAGCCAACGACGCCTTGGAGGCGATCGGCACCCGTTGGGCGGCCGGTACCGGCAACCGCTGCCTGACCGTCCACTGGGGGCCGTGGGCGCCGTCCGAGGGTCACGGCGGCATGGTCACTGCGGAACTGGGCCGGGAGTTCGCCCGCCGCGGCATCGGTCTGATCGACCCCGAGGAAGGCGCGCTGAGCCTACTGGGCGAGTTGGCCTGGGGTGACCCGGCGGTCACCTCCGTCATCTACACCGCGTCAGGCTGGTAAGCGGCATGGACGGCGCCCAGATCGGGATCGTGGGGATGGCGGCGCTGATGCCGGGCGCCGGTGACCTGGACACCTACTGGCGCAACCTGGTCGAGGGTGTCGACGCAATCACCGAGGTGCCGCCGCACCGGTGGGATCCGGAGTTCTACGACCCGGCGCAGGCGCACCGGCCGGACCGGCTGTACTGCCGCCGGGGCGGCTTCGTCGACGACCTGGCCACCTTCGACCCGCTCAGGTTCGGCATCATGCCGGCGTCCATCGCCGACATCGAGCCGGACCAGCTCATCGCGCTGCAGGTGGCCGCGGCGGCCATCGACGACGCGGGCGGCGCCGACCGGCTGCCCGACGGCGACCGGATCGGCGTGATCATCGGCCGGGGTGGCATCCTCAGCCCCGCCCAGGCCCGGTACGCCCAGCGGGTGCGGATGTCCAGCCAGGTGATCCAGGTGCTCCGGGAGCTGATCCCGGACCTGCCGGAGAGCCGGCTGGACGCGGTGCGGGCGAGGTTCGACGAGCGGCTCGGCAAGCACCGGCCGGAGGGGACCATCGGGCTGGTGCCGAACCTGGCCGCCTCCCGGGTAGCCAACCGGCTCAACCTGCGCGGTCCCGCGTACACCCTGGACGCCGCCTGCGCCTCGTCGCTGATCGCGGTGGATCAGGCGATCACCGAGCTGAACAGCGGCCGGCTCGACGCGGTCCTCGCCGGTGGCGTACACCACGTGCACGACATCAGCTTCTGGTCCGTGTTCAGCCAGCTCGGCGCGATCTCCCGACGCGGCGAGATCCGGCCGTTCGACAGCAGGGCGGACGGGTTGCTCATCGGCGAGGGCACCGGAATCGTCGTACTCAAGCGGATGGCCGACGCGCTGCGCGACGGCGACCGGATCTACGCGGTGATCCGCGGTATCGGGGTGTCCAGCGACGGGCGCGCCGCGAGCATGGTCAACCCGGCCAGCGCCGGTCAGGTGTTGGCCATCCGGCGGGCCTGGACGGCGGCCGGGCTGGACCCGACCGCCCCGGACGCGCTGGGTCTGCTGGAGGCACACGGCACCGCGACGCCGACCGGCGACGCCGCCGAACTGGCCACCATCGCCGAGGGGTTCGGCCCGCACCAGGGCGGGCCACGACCGGTGATCGGCTCGGTGAAGTCGATGATCGGTCACACCATGCCGGCGGCCGGCATCGCCGGCCTGATCAAGGCGGCCCTGGCCGTGCACCGCGGCGTGCTGCTGCCGACGCTGCACTGCGATACTCCGCGGCCGGAGCTGGCGCGCGCCCGGTTCACGCCGATCACGACCGCCCAGCCGTGGGAGAGCGACCAGCCACGCCGCGCCGGCGTCAACGCGTTCGGCTTCGGCGGCATCAACGCCCACGTCATCCTGGAGGAGGCGCGGGCGGCCCGTCGGGGCCCTACGGGCACGACCAGGCCAGTGACCAGTACTGTGCCCGCAGCGCAGGCGGCTGTCCGAGCCACGACGCCGGTCACCGTCGAGGAGCCCGACGAGGTGCTGTGGCTGGCCGCCCCCGACCCGACCGCGCTGGCCCGCCTGCTCGACACCGACGACCACACCGTACGCGCCCGCGGCGCCAACCGGGCCCGACTGGCCGGTCCCGCCGGCACCCACCCTCGGACAGCGGACGAACACTGCCGGCTCGGCATCGTCAACCCCGACACCAGACGCCTCGGCAACGCCCGGCGCGCCGTCGCCAAGGGGCAGCCCTGGCGCGGCGCCCGCGACATCTGGTTCAGCCCGGCCCCGCTGCTCGCCGGGGAATCCCCCGGCCAGCTCGCCTTCGTGTACCCGGGGCTGGAGGCGGAACTCAACCCGCGTACCTCGGACATCGCCGCGCACTTCGACCTGCCCGATCGGCAGTGGTCCGCCCACGACCTCGGTCGGCACGGCGCTGGCGTGATCGAGGTCGGCAAGCTGCTCACCACCGCCCTGCACCGCACCGGAATCACCCCGGACGCGGTCGCCGGGTACAGCATCGGCGAGTGGACCGCCGCGGCCACCACCGGGCAGGTCAGCTCGGCGTCCATGGACGAATTCCTCGCGGCGTTCGACTCGGCGTCGGCCGAGGTGCCCGGCCGCGCGTTCGCCGTCATCGGCGCGGCCGCGCCACAGGTCACCCCACGGCTCGCCCGGTTCCCGGGAGTGGTGCTCTCCCACGACAACGCGCCCGCCCAGTGCATCGTCAACGGACCCGAGAGCGAACTCGATTCCCTTGTGGAGGCACTGCGCGGCGACGGCATCCTGTGTCAGAAGCTGCCGTTTCGCTCCGCCTTCCACACCCCGATGTCCGCCTCCGGGCTGGAGTCGATCGGCGTCGCGCTACGCCGCTGGCAGGTCCATCCCACCCGGGTACCCGTCTGGTCCACCACCCTCAGAGCACCGTTCCCCACCGAGCCGGCCCGGGTGCTGGAGATCTTCGTCCGACACATGCTCGAACCGGTCTGGTTCCGGCAGACCATCCAGGCCATGTATGACGCCGGCTTCCGGGTGTTCTTGCAGGTCGGTGCCGGGCAGCTCGCCTCGGTCATCGCCGACAACCTGCGCGGCCGCGACCACCTCGCCATGCCGGTCAACGTCGCCCACCGCAGCGGGCTGGACCAACTGCGCCGGGTCGCCACCGCACTGTGGGTCGAGGGCGCCGCACCGGACCTCTCCGTCCTCGACCCGGCGATCGCGGATCAGACCCGAGCCGGGGCGCCGGCTGCCGACAAACCGCCTCGTCGTGTCCCGATGATGCGGCTCGACCTCGGTGGCCCGCTGGTCCGCCTCGGCGAGGGAGCCGACAAACTGCTCGGCGTCTCCGTGCCCGCCGAGTCGACGGGCACGCCGGACGGCACCGGCAGGCCAAGCGCCACGAACGGCCCGAACGCTATGGCCGGTGGATCCGGCCCGGTCGCCGGGAAAGGGACGGCTGCCGGGGCGACGCAGGGTCCCGTGGCCCTGCCGAGATCGCCGGCACTGGCCACGCTGGACACCCTCGCCGAGCACTCCAGCGCTGCCGCGGAACTCGCCTCGCTGCTGTGTGACGCAACGGAGGTCGGGGTCACCGACGGTCGGACCAGGCACCCGCGAATGCCGCCGCCGCAGGTGCACCGTACGGTTCTGCGGGTCGCCCTCGACACGATGCCGTACCTGCGCGACCACTGCTTCTTCGCCCAACCCGACGACTGGCCCGACCCGGCAGACCGGTGGCCCGTGGTGCCGGCCACCACCGTCGTACAGCACATGATGGACGCGGCCGAGCAGGCCATTCCGGGTTTCCGGGTGGTCGGCGTGCGCGACGCGCGGTTCAACCGCTGGTTGATCGCCGCGCCGCCGCAGGACGTCGAGATCACCGTCAGGCCGGTCGGACCCGGCCGACTCGCGGTGACCTTCGGCGGCTACGCCCGCTCGACGCTCGAGGTGGCGCCGGACTACCCGGCCGACCGTCCGGCGGTCTGGCGGCACGACCCGGCCACCGAACGGCCGCCACGGATCAGCGCCGAGCAGATGTACGCCGAACGCCTGATGTTCCACGGCCCCCTGTTCCACGGCGTGACCAAGGTGCACGCCCTCGGTGACATGCACGTCCGCGGCGTGGTGACCGCCCCGGTGCCGCCCGGCGCGCTACTCGACAACGCGCTGCAGTTGATCGGCAACTGGCTCATCACGACGCAACCGTCGCGGACCGTGGCGCTGCCGGTGGAGCTCGGACACGTACGGTTCTTCGGGCCGCCGCCGGCTCCCGGTACGGCGTTCGACTGTGTCGCCCGGGTGCGCGCGATCGACGACGCGCGCCTCGTCGCCGACACCCAGCTCTCCATCGACGGCCGGGTGTGGGCACAGGTCGACGGCTGTGTGGACCGGCGGTTCGACAGCCATCGCACCGCCCGACTGGCGGAGCGCTTCCCGGAGCGCCATCCGATGTCGCTGCGGCAGCCGGAGGGCTGGACCATGGCCTTCGACTACTGGACAGACCTGGTCACCCGGGGCCTGGCCGCTCGCGGCATCCTCGGCGCCAGCGGCTATGCCGACTACGAGCGGCAGCCGCCGAAGGCACGCCAGCAGTGGCTGCTCGGCCGGATCGCGGTCAAGGACGCCGTCCGGTTCCAGTTGTGGGACGACGGCCACACGGACGTCTATCCGATCGAACTGACCGTCACGAACGAGCCGAACGGGAGACCCCGGGTACGCCCGCGACCCGGCCGCGGCTTCCGCGACTGTGACGTCTCACTCGCGCACGCCACGCAGATCGGAGTGGCGATCGCCAAGCCCCGCGCGCCACACGCCGCGCCCGACGCCCCCGGCGTCGGCATCGACGTCGCCGAGATCGTGGACCATCCGGAGAGCACTGTCACGGCCGCGCTGTCCGCACCGGAGCGGTGGCTGCTCGACTCGCTGGCCACCCCCGAAGACCGGCACCTGTGGTTCGCCCGCTTCTGGGTCGCCAAGGAGGCCGCCGCCAAGGCAGAGGGCACCGGCCTGGCCGGCGACCCGCAACGGTTCGCGGTGGTCGCCGCCACCCCAGCCGCGCTGACCGTCGTGGTCGGCGACCGTGTCTACCAGGTCGCACATCGAGAGGTGTCCAACCCCGAAGACCCGACCGCACGGTACGTCGTCGGCTGGACGTGGGGACCGGAGGCCGGCCACTGAACCGGCTGCCCGTAGCGGTACGCAATCACGAGAAAGGACATCACATGCATGTGGACCAGGCGAGCATTCTCGCCGACATTGCCGAGATGCTGCACGCGATTCTTGGCGACGCCGGAGTCGACGGTGAGATCACCATGGCGACCCGGTTCCAGGACGACCTGGAGATGGAAAGCATCGACGTCATCTCCCTCGCCGGTCGCCTGCAGGTCCGGTACGGCGACAGAGTCAACTTCGCCCAGCTCATCGCCGGCCTCGACCTGGAGTCGGTACGGCAGCTGCGGGTCGGCCAACTCGTCGAACACATCGCCGCCGCACTCGGCAGGGCCGACGCCAGCCCCGGCAAGGCGAGTACGCCGGCATGAGCATGGTCCGGGCCAACGGCTTGTCCGTCCACGTGGAGCAGCTCATCCCACCCGACGCGGTGGCCGGCACGGTCTGCGGAGCGCACGGCGGGGCCCCGACCGCCGTGCTGATCCACGGCATGGCCTCGGACACCCTGGCCAGCTGGTACCTCACCCTGGCCCACCCGCTCGCCGCCACCGGCCTCCGGGTAATCATGTACGACCTGCGTGGGCATGGACACAGCGAACGCCCGCCGGAGGGATACACGCTGGACGACTTCGTCGACGACCTGGCGGCGTTGCTGGCAGCGCTCGACGTCACCGGCCCGGTCCACCTGCTCGGCAACTCCTTCGGCGGTACGATCGCGTTCGGCTACGCGGCACGCCACCCGGAGCGGGTCGCCGCCATCGCCGCCGTCGAGTCCTCCCCGCCCACCGCCGCGTGGTTCGCACGGGTGGTGCGGCAGCTCGACAACGCCGCCACGTACCTGCCGCGCGAACACGCGCTGGCCGAGATCAGAGCCGAACGCGGGGAGCGGGCCAGCCGCCGGGCAAGGATGGCTCGCGAGGTGCTCGCCGCCACGAGCCTCGTGCGTGACCTGCCGGCCAGTCGGCTGCCCGCCGAGGAGCGGATCGCCGCGATCGGGTGTCCGGTGCTGTGGGTGTACGGCGGCGATTCGACCGTGGTCGAACTGGCCCCCGAGGTACGGCGGCTGTTACCGAAAGCACGGATTGTCACCGTGTCCGGCCAGAAACACACCATCCTCGTCGATCAACCGAGCACCGTCCGCGACATCGTCCTGTCCTGGCTACGCCAGGAATGTGGTGTCCAACCGAGCCGCCCGGACACCGCAGGGCCCGCCGAGCGTGACGGTCAGGATCAGCGGTCTGCACCTGAGAGCATCCGCTGATCCGCACAGTTCAGGAGGACCTCCGATGGAGTCACCGGTTCCTGGCCAGGCGATCATCATCAGCACCGGTCGGTGCGGGTCGACGCTGCTGTCCGACCTGATCGCCGAGCAGCCCGCCACCCTGTCGGTCCAGGAGTTCTTCATGGCGGTGGAGCCCTGGACCGACGTCAGGGACAAGCTCAGCGGCGCCGCGTACTGGTCGAGGTTGAGCAGTCCCAGGCCGGAACTCGCCACCCTCTTCCGGATCGGGCTGGCGCCGGTCGAGGTGTGCTACCCGGAGGACGGCCGGTGGGCCGGTAACCTCATCGAGCTGCCCCGAATCCTCGCGACCACGTTGCCGAAGATCTCGTCCGACCCTGACCACCTGTACGACACACTCGCCGAACTGGTGCCCGGGTTTCCGGACCAGCCGGTGGCCCGGCACCACCAGATGTTCTTGGACATGCTCACCGTGCTCACTGACCGGCGGCGCTGGGTCGAGCGATCCGGTGGCTCCAGCCACCTGGCGCCGTACCTGCTGAAGACCTTTCCCACCGCGAAGATCGTCTACCTGACCCGCGACTGGGCGGACACTGCCCAGTCGATGAGCCGCCACCCGTCCTTCCAGTACCTTCAGCTCAGGTTGGAGTCACTCGGCCGGTACGGGCTCGACCCGTTCCAGGTCGCCGCCGGCGAGCCCGTGCCGCAGGAACTGGAGCGGTACCTGCCGGACCGCCTGACGGCGCAGACGCTGAGTGAACGCGGCCGAGACGTCGAGCGTTACCGGGGCTTGTGTGCGTTCCTCGCCAGCGAGGCCGAGCAGGCCATCGCCGATGCCCGGCCGCAGGAACTGCTGAGGATGACGTACGAGGATCTCGTCGACGATCCGCCGGCGCAACTCGGGCGGCTGGGTCGGTTCCTGGGCTTCGACGACTGGGAGAATTGGACGCACCGGGTGGTCGGGGCGGTCGCGGCACGACCACCCAGGCACGAGGCGGCGACTCTCGCCTGATGGATGGGGCGCGCGGCCGTTGACGGCCCCGAGGGCCTCGAACGCCGTGATCCGCCATTGCGGTTGCCGGTGTCCGGGGGCGCGGTTAGCCTTGGGAAGCTCCTACAGGGCTGGAGCGCCCACGGCTTGACTGTCTACCGACCCCTTGCCCTGCGTGGTCGGTGAGGAGTCAGGAGTGGGTTCGCCCGGTTCGGGGTCCGAGTCGGTCATATCGGCGAGCGACCTCAGCAAGAGATACGACTTCTATCGGCAGCCGCAGGGGCTTAGAGGCGCCCTTCGCAGTCTCGTCCGCCGCGAGCTCACCAGCGTGCAGGCCGTCGCCGGGCTGGATCTGACCGTCGCGCGCGGCGAGATCATCGGCCTGCTCGGGCCCAACGGGGCGGGCAAGACCACCATCGTCAAGATGATGAGTGGCCTCCTGGTGCCGACCGGCGGCAAGCTCACCGTGTGCGGGCACCGGCCGGCGGATCGCTCGTACCGGTTCCTGTCGCAGATCTCCGTGATCTTCGGCCAGAAGGCGATGCTCTGGTGGGACGTGTCCACCCGGGAGTCGCTCAAGATCCACCGAAGCATGTACGAGATCTCGCCAGGCGACTTCGCCGCGACGGTGGAGCAACTCGGCGAACTGCTCGGCATCACCGAGATCCTGGACACGCCGGTGCGCAACCTCTCCCTCGGCCAGCGGATGCGCTGCGAACTCGCCCTGGCCCTGCTGCACCGGCCGGCGCTGTTGTTCGCCGACGAACCGACCATCGGCCTGGACGTCGAGGCCAAGCTGGTCGTGCGTCGCCTCTTCCGGGACATCAACCGGACCTTCGGCACCACGATCGTGCTGACCAGTCACGACATGAGCGACGTCGAGGCGCTGACCGAGCGCGTCGTCATCGTCACCGGCGGCCGGGCGACGTTCGACGGCAACCTCACCGATCTGCGGGCTCGCGCCGGCATCCCCACGGAGGTGGTGCTCAACTACCGGGAGCGGCCACAGCTTCCGCCGGAGGTGGCCCTGGCGTCCGTCGAGGCCGATCCGCACAGCGTACGGCTGCGCCTCGGTGATGAGCCGATCGGCGAGCTGGTCCAGACCGCGGCGCGGTGGGGCGAGCTCGTCGACCTCCGGATCGTCGAACCCGGCCTCGATGAGGTCATGTCGAAGATGTTCAGCGAGAGCGGGGGCGACCGTGCGCGCGTACACCCTACGGCGTAACGGGTGGGTGTTCCTCAGCCTGCTGCGCCAGGAGATCCAGATGATCGCGCAGTACCGGTGGTGGCTGCTGGCCATGCAGGCGAGCGTCATCGTGGTCCCACTGATCTCGCTGCTGGTCTGGCGGGGGGCCATCGCGCACGGCGCCGAGCCGCCCGTCACCCGGGACTATCTGACCACGTACCTTGTCCTGGTCAGCGTGGTCACCACGCTGACGTCGAGCTGGACGGCCACGTTCCTCGCCGAGAGCATCCGGCAGGGACACCTGAACGCCTGGCTCGTCCGGCCGTGCTCCACCCACCTCGCCGCAGCGGCCAACAACGTCTCCGAGAAGGTCGCCAAGCTCGCCACCCTGCTACCGCTGGTCGTCGTGCTCGCGGTCCCGTTCCACCGTGACCTCGAACTGCCCACCCATCCGGGGCGCTGGTTGCTGTTCCTGTGGGCCCTCACCATGGGCGCCACGATGATGTTCAGCTTCGACGTCGTCGTCGGCTCGCTGGCGTTCTGGTGGGACGACGTCACGGCCGTGGACCGCTTCCGGCGGTTGACCACGTTGTTCCTGTCGGGTGCGCTCATCCCCCTGTCGGTCATGCCCGCGGCTTGGGGCCCGTTTCTGCGCGCACAGCCCTTCGGGTATGCCGTCGCCTTCCCGATCCAGACGCTGCTAGCACCGCAGGCCGCCGAGCTCCGGGGTGGTCTGGCGGTGCAGGCGGCCTGGGTACTCCTCGCGCTGGCCACCGCCCGCTTCGTCTGGGTCCGGGGCCTGCGCCACTACAGCGGAGCCGGCGCATGACCTGGCGAACCGTACGGGTCACCGTCGTAGTGTGGATCAAGCTGATCCGCCAGGCGGTCCTGCGCGATCTGCAGTTCCGCTCGCAGGCCTGGCTGCACCTGCTGGCGAGCGTGGCAGAGCTGGCCATCGGCCTTCTCCCGGTGCTGATCCTGACCAGCTACACCGGATCGGACCCGGCGATCTCCCGGGCGTCCGTGCTCACCGTCGGCGTCTTCGCCATCACCACCGGCCTGATGGACTGCTTCGTCACGCCCGGCCTGCGCCGGTTCGACTCGGCCAGCCGGAAGGGCGAGCTCGACCTCGCCATCATCCGGCCCGTCCCGACGTTCTTCTACGCGGTGCTGCGCTGGATCCAACCCACCGAACTCGGCCGATGCCTGACCGGAACCATGATCCTCGTCGTCGCCGGCTGCACCTTCGATCTCGATCTCCGACCGACCGCCGTCCTCGCCATGATCGTCTGGGCCTTCGCGGGAGCCGTTGCCTACTGCACGTTCTGGGCCGACCTGACCCTGCTCGCCTTCTGGGTCCGCTCGATCGAGCCGGTCAACGAACTGGCCGCCGCCTGGCGTGGCTCCGGGCAATACCCGCGCCAGTTCTTCCCGCGTACGGTGCAGGTCATCCTCGTTTCGTTCGCCCCGGCCGCGCTCAGCGGCTCGTATCCCACCGAGCAACTGCTGGACCCGACCGCGGCGCTCCTGCTCGCCCCGATCGTCGTGATCGTGTCCTGCTCGCTCACCGCACTGGTGTGGCGGCACGGGCTCGTCCGATACAACAGCGCCAGCAGCTAGTGCCGACCTTGCAGGATCACCGGCAACCCTGACCATCGCTCCCGCTGGTGACCGAGGCTAGTTCACCCAGGCACTCTCGGGGCTGAAGGAGCCGAGGTTGGGAATGCTGGAATTGCCGGCAACCTGGTACGGGTCGCCGAGGCAGTCGTCGTTCTGGAAAAGGGCCGCGCTGCGGCTGTGCGTGTTGACGACGGAGCGTGCCCGATCACCCCAGCCCTCGGCCACCAGGCTCACACACGTGCCGCCGGGGTTGAGCGAGACCAGGGGCAGCATGTCACCGGTGTACCCGGTGCCGGAGTAGAGGCAGAGGGCATTCGACGGGCAGGTGGCGTCGAGTGTGGACGGCGGGCCGGCCGACCCGGCACCGGCCGTGCCGAGCAGGGCCGCCACCGACAGACCCGCCACGAAGAGGGAGGAACGCAGACGTCCGACCAACACATTGACCTCCATCAGTAGATGCCAGGTCGAAATCTATCGATCTCGCGCCGAATACGCCAGCCGGCAGGCCGAAGGCGGTGACAGCGGACCAGCTTCGGCCGGTAGGGCGCCGAACTCGCGTGCGAGGTTGAGCTGGAGTTCCGGTTCGTGGGTGCGCCGGCCCGGCGGCCGCCGACGTGCCGGGCCGGCGCGGTCGAAGCACGCCGGGCTCGGCCGTCGACGGACGGTTCAGGCGACGCCGGTCTCGCCGCAGAGGTGCACCTGGACGCCGAGTTCCGCGAAGAACGCGGCCTTCGCCACGAGCGCCCGGTCGGCCGCGTCGGCGTCCGGCGCGTATGCCACGTTGAGGTGGTTCGCCTTGTGCCGGGCCATGAACTGGTCCCGGCTCACCCCGTGCAGGACCGCGTGCATGATCGGCCAGGCCGGTGTGGTCGCCTGCCACCGCCGCTCGGTCTCCTCCTCAGGCAGGGCGATCGCCGAGGCCCGCCCCAGGTCGACGTGGAGCGCGCCGCCCTGTACGAACACGCGGCTCCAGACGATCTCGCCCGGCCTGCAGACACCCTTGATCGTCGACCCGCCGAGCGGGAAGTAGACCGGGTCCTGCCGCCAGCCGACCGCGCCGGCGTACCCGTCGGCGAAGTGCGACGGCGGCACCGAACCGGAGATCTCGAAGACCCAGACGAACTGTCCCGCGTACTCCTCGCCCCAGCGCACGTCGTGCAGGGTCGTCGCCGGGTCCAGGCCCATCGCCGTCCAGATCCGGTTGGTTGCCAGCAGGTCGACGGCGGCGCCCTCGTCCGCCTCGTTGAAGTGCGGCAGGGGCGTACCCTCCCAGAGGATCCGGGCACCGTCGCGGGAGGTGACCGGCGGCCGGTCGGCGTTGTTCAGCAGCCCTTCGGCGAGGTCCGAGGCCGGCGAGAGGTCCTTGAGCCCCTGCTGGTACTGGATCCCGACCGCGTCGAGACCGAAGTCGTCGCTGATCCGCAGCGCGGCCACGTACATCTTGTACTGCCAGCGCAGCTGCGCCTCGGTCAACTCGGTCGCCTCGTCGGTGCCCAGCCGGAAGGTCATGCCCTTCGCGGCGAGCCAGCGGCCGACGGCGTCGGCCTCGGCGTCGGAGACGGTCTGCATCTCGGCCCAGAGTGCGCTCTGCGAGAGACGCTCCTTGTAGATGCCGATCGGGTTGAGCAGTTCGTCGTCGATGATCGCGTTGTACATCCCCATGCAGCCCTCGTCGAACACGCCGATGATCGCCTTGTCGACGAGGAGCTGCCGGGCCAGGGCGGTGCCGAGGTCCCGCTCCGGGCTGTCCGGCAGGGCCGGCAGGTCGCCTACGTGGCTGGTGTCGTGCGCGATACCGCCGGTCTCGGTCCAGCTCCTGATGCCGGCCTTGAACCAGTCGTCGGTGAAGTCGACGCTCCAGATTGTCGAGTAGGCCCTGCCCATCTTCGTCATCCCGGCATTGAGGCCGAGCAGCCCGACCAGGCCCGGCCAGTCACCGGCGAAGTTCGCCACGGTCAGGACCGGCCCCCGGTGCGTCCGCAGCCCGGCGAGCACGTGGTGGCTGTACTGCCAGACGGCCTCGGCGACGATCAGCGGCGCGTCGGTCGGGATCGTCTTGAACACCTCCAGACCCATCCGCTGGCTGGAAATGAACCCGTGGCCGGTCGCCGGGTCCACCGGGTTGGCCCGCCGCACCGTCCAGCCGAGCTCGGCGAAGGCCGCGATGAGATCGGCCTCCATCCGCTCCTGGGTCGGCCACCCCGCGAGGTTCGCCGCGGGACGCAGGTCGCCGCTCGCGATGAGGTACGCGGTCTTCGGCTCGGCCGCCGGGCGGCTCGGGGGAGTGGGCAGTACGTAGCGGCTCATCGTGGCCCTCCGGGAGATCGATGTTCGGTACGGGGTCGCCGGTGACGGGGATCCGCCCGTCGCCCGGGTGGCGCGGCGCGGCTCACGGCAGGTGCCGTTGCCGGGCGGCGAGTGTGTGGGCGACCGGGCGGGTCGCGGTGTAGAGCTCGCGGTACAGCGCGTACAGCTCGTCGTAGTTCGCCCGGGGTGCGGGGTCCGGTTCGATCCTCTCGACGGGCGGGTTCCACTCGGCGATGTCGGCGGCGACCACGGTCCGGGCCGCCAGGTAGCCGGCGCCGTAGCTCGCTCCGATCGTCGTCGTGGGGATCACCTGCGCCAGTCCGGTGACGTCGCTGACGATGCGAGTCCACAGCCCGCCCTGGGTGCCGCCGCCGACCGCGACCACGTTCGTGACGTCGGCCCCGGCGGCGCGCAGCGTCTCGACGTTGTGCCGGACCCCGAGCGCCGTCGCCTCCAGCGCGGCGCGGTACAGGTCTCCCCTGGTGTGGCTGAGGGTGAGGCCGGCGACGATGCCGCGGGCGTCCGGGTCCATGATCGGCGTCCGTTCCCCGGCGAAGTACGGCAGCATGAGTAGCCCCCGGGCGCCCGGTCCGGACGCCGCCGCCTCGGCGAGCAGCGTGGGGTAGTCGGGCGCTCCGACGAGTTCCCGGAGCCAGCCGGTGACCGCGCCGGAGGTCGCCATGCCGCCGGCGAGGCTGCGGGTGCCGCGGAACGCGCCGACCGTGCCCCACATCGACGGTGTCGTGAGCGGCCGGTCGACGGTGGCGACGAGGAACATCGTGCTGCCGTACATCAGCATCAGGTCGCCGGGGTGCTGCGCGTCGACGCTGACCGCCTCGGTCCAGGCGTCGATCGAGCCGGTGACGACCGGCACGCCGGCCGGGATACCGGCGACCGGTTCGCGGGTCACTCCGGCCACCTCGTCGGCCCAGGCCAGCCGGGGCAGTTCGAGCGACGGCGCGACGAGTTCCGCCCAGGGCCGGTGCCAGGCGAGGCCGTGGATGTCGAACAGCGGCGTGCACTGGCTGGCCGAGTGGTGGTCGAGCGTGTACGCGCCGGTGAGTCGGTAGCCGAGCCAGGACGCCGGCATGAACAGGCGGCGGGCCCGCGCCCAGGTCTCCGGTTCGTGCTCGGCGAGCCAGCGCAGCTTCGGCCCGACGGCCTGCGTGGTCAGCACCGATCCGCAGCGGTCGAGGATCGTCTGCGGCCCGCCGAGTTCCTCGGTGAGCCTCTCGATCTGCGGCACCGCCCGGGTGTCGACGCCGTACAGGATCGCCGGCCGCAGCGGCCGGCCGGTCTCATCGGTGACCAGCACACACGGCCCCATGCCGCTGACCCCGACGGCGGCGACCTCGGCGCCGGTGACGCCGGTCAACTCCTGCGCCAACTCGCAGAACTCGGTCCACCAGAGTTCGCCGTCCATCTCGACGTGCCCGGGCCGCGGCCGGCTGACCTCGTGCTCGCGAACCGCCGAGGCCAGCACCCGGCCGGTCTCGTCGACCAGTACGCCCTTACTGCTGGACGTACCGATGTCGACCCCGAGGAATGCCCTTCGCGTCACCGCTTCCCCTCCGTAACCTGGCCGCCGCCGGCCGGACCGTCGGTACGCAGGACCACGGTCCGGGCCGGACCGGCGTCCCCGGCGATCCGGTCGAGCAGCAGGCCGGCCGCCGTGTCGCCGAGTTCCCGGGCGGGCAGCGGGACCACACTGACGCCGGTCCGCCGCAGCGAGGCGTACGGCAGGTCGCCGAAGACCGCGAGGCCGAACCCGGGCGGGTCCAGTCCCGCCTCGCGCAGCGCGTCGAGCGCCCCGACCGCCATCAGGTTGTTGGCCACCACCGCCGCGTCGGGCGGCTGTGGCAGGGCGAGCAGGTCCGTCATCGCGGCCCGCCCGCCGTCGACCCGGTAGTTGGCGTACCGCAGCAGTTCCTGATGGTCGGCGCCGCGCGCCCGGGCGGCCTCCTGCCAGCCCTGCAGCCGCAGTTGGGCAGTCTCGACCCGGCTCGGCCCGGTGATGCAGGCGACCCGTGCGAAGCCGGCCGCGAAGAGCGACTCCGCGGCGAACCGCCCGCCGGCGCGGTTGTCGACGGTGACCGCGTCGATGTGCACCCCGTGCGGGCTGCGGTCGACGGCGACGACCGGCCGCCCGCCGGCGATCAGCCGCCCGACGTCGCCGTCTCCGTCGGCCGGCGCGAGGATGACGCCGGCCATCTGCTCGGCGAGCACGATGTCGACGTACGTCGACTCGCGGGCGGAGTCGTCGTCGGTGTTGCAGAGCACGACCGAGTAGCCCGCGGCTCGGGCCCGGTCCTCGACGCCCCGGGCCAGCGCGGTGAAGAACGGGTTCTCGATGTCCGGGATGATCAGCGCGATGACGTCGGAATGCCGGGTACGCAGGGTCCGGGCGGTCCGGTTGGGCGTGAAGGAGAGTTCCTCGGCGGCCGCCCGGACGAGCCGTTCCGACTCCGCCGACACCCGGCCGCCGTTCATCACCCGGCTGACCGTGGCGGGCGAGACGCCGGCCCGGGCGGCGACCTGATAGATCGTTGCCATGGTGACCGGTACCTAGCGACCCTCGCCGGTGACGACGACGGTCTCCCAGTCGTCCAGGTCGCGCAGTTCGACCTGTACCCGCCCCTGCCCGTCCCGGTGCAGTTCCAGCGGGACGGTGTGCCCGTCGACGACCCGGGCCGCGGCGGTGGTGTCCGCCGGCAGGGCGAGCCGCAGGGCGGCGACCGACGCGATGTCCTCGATCGCCGCGGGCTGCTGTGCCCCGTACACGTCCAGCCTGGTCACCGGATTGCCGGTGACCAGGTGGGCGACCAGGTGCATGCCGCGGCGGGCGAGCACCAACTCGGTCGCCCGGTGGGTGCCGAGCACCTCGACCGGCGGTGCGTCGCCGGCCGCCCGGCGGACCAGCGCGCCGAGCAGGTCGCGGTAGTCGCCGTGGCCCAGCCGCGCGTGGTTGTTGCCGAGGCGGGCGGCCGAGACGACGATCCGGCCGGCGCCGACGCCCCGTTCGACGATCACCGGCCGGTCGCTCGTCGGTCCCGGCGCCGGCTGGTTGTTGTGCCAGTAGGTGACCTTGTCCGTCTCCAGGACCGGATCGGTGCGCCGGGCCAGCACCCGTACGTCGGGGGCGAGCCGGGTCAGTTCGGCGATCCGGCCGTAGTGCGGCAGCGGCCGGTCGCCGAGTTCGGCGCGCAGTTCGTCGTCGGTGAACCGCAGGTACGGGTAGGTCGCCGGGCTCGGTGCGCCGAAGTCGACGCCGAGCAGGTCGGCGAGGGCGGAGCCGGGGCGGGGTCGGCCACGTGGGTCGCGTACCGCGACCGGTCCGGTGACGACCAGCCCGCCGCCGGCCCGGACGAAGCCGTCGATCGCGTCGATCTCCGGCTCGTCCAGGGCCAGGACGTCGGGCAGCACCAGTACCCGGTAGCCGGCCAGTCGGGCGAGGCTGCCCGGGCGTTCGTCGACGAAGCCGACCGGCAGGTGCGACTCGACGAGCGCGCGGTAGCTGCCGGTGACCGCCGCGGCGAGGTCGCTCGGCGCGTCGCGCCGCTCGCCGGGCGGGAACTGGGCCGACTGTTCCCCGATGCTCGGGCTTTCCGGGCCGCCGAGCCGGCTCTCCAACTCCCGGGACCGCTGGCCGGCCCAGACCGCGGCGTACCGGACCGGCTCGGCGTCGTCGAGCCACGGCGACCGCTGCGCGATCCGGTCGAAGACCTCGGCGAGCCGGCGGTAGACCTCGGGTTCGATCGCCCCTGTCGCGTACGGCTGGTCGTCGACGGTCACGGCGGTGCCGTGGGCGGCCACCGTGAACGCCTCGAAGCGCAGCTGCGCCGGAGAGCGCAGGGTGAAGTCCCAGGTGTGCACGAACCGGCTGACCAGGACCTCCGCCGGCCGGTCGAGGACACCGGCCCGGATGTACTCGGCGGCGAAGCTCGGAAAGCCGAGGCCGTGCCAGTCGGTGTAGCCCTCGCTCGACCCGAGGTCGGCGGCGTCGAGGTGGGCCGTGCTCAGCCCGAGCACCGCGTCGACGAAGGTGGTGGCGTAGAAGTTGGGGACGAGTGCGGCGTGCGGCCGTTCCGCGCGCAGCACCGCACGCTGCTCGGCGAGGTAGTCGCGCAGGATCCGCTGCCAGAACCGGATCAGGTCGGGCCAGGCTTCGTCGTCGCGGTCGGCCGGCAGGTCCCGGCCGTACCCCGCCTGGAAGGCCGCCTGGCATCGGGGGCAGACGCAGGGACCGGCGGTGAGGATGTCGCTCCACAGACCGTCGACCGGGTAGCGGCGGGCGATCTCGCGGACCTGGTCGAGGGCCCGCTGCCGGTATCCGCTGAGCAGGCAGAGCGCTGGCCAGCGGCCGGTGCTGCCCCGGGAGGCGAGCGGCCGCAATGCCCAGTCGGGGTGCTCACCGGCCGCCGCGACGTCCCACATGTTCGAGAAGTAGGCGATGACCCGCAGGCCGTTGGCGTGCGCCGCGGCAAGCTGCTCCCCGAACAGGTCGCGGCCGGCGAGTGCGGCGTGCGGCCGACCGACCTCGGTCGGGTAGTAGGCGTTGCCGTACTGGCATTTGGCGAAGAGAACGACCGAGTCGGCGCCGGCATCGGCGAGCACGGCGAGGTCGTGCTCGGGGCGTGCCTGGCTCAGCACCGGGAAGGCGGTGTCGGGGACGTTGCCGCGCTGGTGTGGGTCGGTCCAGTCGGGGGTGTGGGCGTCGTAGAAGACGCGTCGCCGGGAGGTACGCCACCAGGCCTGGTCGGGTCCGGTGATCGGGTCGAGTCGTGAGGTCACGTGCGGGGCGTCCTTCGGCGGTTCGTCGGGTGTGGTTGCGGGGGAGGGCGGGACCGGTCGCTGGCTGCGGATCGACCGGGGCGAGGGGTCGGCCGGTGGCCGTGGGGCTGCCGTTCTTGCCCTTCCCGTGATTGATTTGTGGGCCGGGGCCAGGGAGCGGATCAGTGCGGTCACGGCTGTCCGGCCGAACGGTTGATCTCCTCGACGAGCCCGGCGACGACCGAGCTCGCCACGGTGGCGAGCAGCGGCAGGACGGCGATGGCCAGGATGCCCAGCGACGCCACGGCGGCGAAGCCGCCGAGCACGCCGAGGGCGACCAGGGTCAGCGCCCAACTCGGCCGGACCGCGGCGAGGATCGCCCCGCCACGCAGCGCGGCAAGGCCGGTACGGCCACGTACGCCGCCGTAGGCGAGGGCGAGTGGGGCGACGACGAGCAGGACGGCCGCCCCGGCGGCGCCGGCGAGCCCGGCGACCCCGCCGACGGAGAGCCCGAGCCCGGCGAGTGTGCCGCCACCGGCCAGCACCAGGGCGAGGACCGGATCGAGCCGAAGCGCCCGCATCCGGGTCGCGTCGCCGTCGGCCACCCCCGCCGCGAAGTGCGCGAGTCCGGTCAACCCGAGGGCCGCCGGCACGGTGGTGCCGGCGAGCAGCCAGCCCGGCGCCGCGGTGCCGGCCGCGACCGCGAGCGGGATCGCGGCCGCCAGGGTGAGCGTCCCGGCGACCAGCGCGACGGGCAGTTCCCGCCAGAGCGCGAGCAGGCCCTGCTTGGCCAGCCAGGGCAGGGTCGCGGCGGCGGTGTACGTGGCGGCCATCAGAGCTTCAATCCGCTCGACGCGATCGACTGCACGATGTAGCGCTGCGCCGCGACGAAGACGATCAGCACCGGGACGACCGCCATCGCGATGCCCGCCGCGATGGTGCCCAGCGACCCCGTCGAGAACCGGCCGGCGAGCAGCACCAGGCCGACCGGGAGGGTCTGCCGTTCGGTGTCGCTGATCATCACGAGCGGCAGCAGCAGATCGTTCCACCAGTACGTGAAGCAGAGGATGCCCAGCGTCGCCAGCGACGGCCCGCTCAGCGGCAGGATGATCTGGAAGAAGGTACGGAGATGTCCGGCGCCGTCGATCCGGGCCGCCTCCTCCAGTTGCGGAGGCAGGGTGCGGAACTGCTGCCGGAGCAGGAAGATGCCGAACGCGCTGAAGATGCCCGGGAAGATGAGCGCCCACAGGGTGTTGGTCAGCTGGAGTTCCGACATCACCAGGAAGAGCGGGACGATGGTTACCTGGATCGGGATCATCAGCGACCCGATGACGACCGCGAACATGGCGTTCTTGCCGCGGAAGCTCAGCCGGGCGAAGGCGTACCCGGCGGTCGAGCAGGTGATCAGTTGTGCCACCGTGATCGTCGTCGCCACGATGACCGAGTTGAGGAAGAACTGGTGGTACGGCACCTGCTCGGTGACCTTGCCGAAGTTGCCGAGGGTGAGGTTCTCGGTGCTGAGGCTCGGCGGCAGCCGGTACAGCTCGGCGTCGGAGCCGGAGAACGCGCCGCGGAAGATCCAGAGGAACGGCGCGGTGATGGCCAGTGCCGCGATCGCCAGGACGAGGAACGTGAGGACGCGGGAGATGACCCGGGCGGGTATGGCCGTGGACCGTACCAGGGCCCGGCCGGTGGTGGTCGGTGTGCTCATTCGTAGAACGTCCATCTGCGGGAGAGCCGGAACTGGATGGCGGTGAGCAGGACAAGAACGAACGCGAACGTGATGCCGATCGCCGACGCGTAGCCCAGGTCGAAGTCGCCGAACGCGCGGTCGTAGAGGTACTGGACGACTGTCCGGCTGGAGTCCCCCGGACCGCCCTGGGTCAGCACCCGGGGCTCGGCGAAGATCTGGAAGGAATTGATCATGTTGATCACGACGAGGAAGAAGACGATCGGCGAGAGCAGCGGGAAGGTGATCCGCCAGAACCGGGTCCAGACGTTCGCGCCGTCCACCACCGCCGCCTCGTGCAGTTCGTTCGGGATCGACTGCAGGCCGGCGATGTAGACCAGGATCGAGAATCCGATGGTCTTCCAGGAGTTGACGATGACGATCGCTATCGGCGCCCACCCGGACGAGCCGAGCCAGTCGATCCGGTCGACCTGGAGGAAGCCGAGCAGGTAGTTGACCAGCCCGAGGTCCTTGTTGAGCAGGAACCGCCAGATGAGCGCGACCGCCGAGGCCGAGACGACGAACGGGAACAGGAACGAGAGCCGGAAGAACCCGCGCAGCCACCGCGGCATCCGGGCGTCGAGCAGGACGGCGAGCAACAGTCCGAGCACGACGTTGAGCACGAGGATCGCGACCGCCATGAACGTCGTCGAGCCGTAGATCGCCAGCAGTCGCGTGTCGTGGGCGAGCCGGACGAAGTTGTCGAAGCCGACGAAGGTGCCGTCGCTGAGCAGGTTCCAGTCGTAGAAGCTCAGCACCAGCACGCCGATCGTCGGCGCCAGCACGAACAGCAGGAAGGTGACCAGCGACGGGGCGAGGAAGCCCAGGGCCGCCCGGGTGTCGTCACGGCGGCGCCGGCGCGGGGGCCGGGGCCCGGGGCCGGCGACCGAAGGGCCGCCCACCCCGGTCCGGGGCTCGATGCTGGTGGTCATGATGCGCGTGAAATCGTCGGGTACGTCAGCACGTGACGATGCTTTCGAGCTCGCCCTGGAGGTTCTTCAGCCCTTCCGCGACGGGAACCTCACCGGCGAAGACGAGTTGCAGGTTCCGTAGGACGGTCGACTCGAACTCGCTGTACTTGGCGGGCGCGGGGTACGGCACCAGGGATTCGTATTTGTCGATGCTGTCGTAGTAGAGGTCAGAGTTCGCCGGAGGGACGCCGGTCTTGGCGATGGTCTGTGCGACCGAGCGGCGGGACGGGATCGAGTCGCCGGGCTTGTCGGGCGTGCCGACGTACGCCTTCTCGCTTTCGTCGCTGACGGTGAACTTCTGGAACTCCCAGGCGAGGTCCGGGTTCTTCGACGACTTGAGGATCGGGTAGCCGGCGCCGCCGAAGACCGTCTTGTAGGTGTCGCCCTTCGGGTAGAGCTGGATGTCGAAGGCCTTGAAGCCGGCCGGGACGAAGCTGGCGATCGGCCAGCGGCCGGCGCCGAACATCGCGACCTGCCCGTTCTGGAACCGGGTGAAGACGTCGCTCATCGGCATCGGGGCGGGCGCGATGCCCTCGGTGATCAGGCCCTGCAGGAAGGAGACGGCCTTGTTCACCTGGGGCGTGTCGACCGTGGCCCGGCAGACGTCGTCGCTGGTCAGGTTGCCGCCGGAGTTCGCCACCCACGGCATGATGCCCGGGAAGATCTCATTGCTGGCCCAGGTGAAGCCGTACTGGTCGGTCTTGCCGTCGCCGTTGGTGTCCTTGCTGAGCGCCTTGGCGGTGGCCTTGAAGTCGTCCCAGGTCCAGTCGGCCGCGGGAGGTTCGAGGCCGGCCTGCTTGAAGACGTCGGTGTTGTAGTAGACCACCATGTCGTTCCAGCCATAGCTCAGCGTGACGATGTCGCCGTCGACGGTGAAGCCCTTGATGAGGCCGGGTGCGATGTCGTCGACCAGCGCCTTCGCCTCGGGATCGGAGTCCAGGTACGAGTTGATCGGTAGGACGAGCTTGTTGGCGTGTACGAACTGGGCGCCCTCGCCCGAGATGGTCATCAGGTCCGGGCGGTTGCCCGAGGCGATCAGCGTGGCGAGGTTCGCGTAGTAGGAGCCCCAGTTCTCCCCGGCCACCGGGGTGAGAGTGATCTTCACGCCCGGGTGCTTGGCGACGAACCCGTCCGCCGCCGCCTTGTTGTTGGCCTCGGCGACCGGGCCGTAGTTCCAGTAAGCGATCTCGAGCGACTGGTTGTCGCCCGACGACGAGTCCGAGTCGCTGGAACAGCCCACCAGGGCCGTCCCGATCAGTGTCATCGTCGCGCCGAGCAGCGCGATCTTGCGGAACGGAATGTTCATGGAGCGGCGTACCTCTCCGTCGGCAGTGGTGGAGAAGAGTGAAGCGCATGAAATCGGTTTCGTCAAGAGGTCAGACTGGTGCCCAGAACATGGGGCTGATCAGTCAGTTCTGGCGTGGTACCGATTGCATAGAGGTGTCGAGCGAGGGGGTGGCGGGGGGCGCCACGACCTCCAACTCGCCGCGCAGCACGACCGTGCGAGGCGGCTGCGTGCTACCGCCGATGCGCTCCAGCAGCATGCTTGCGGCCGTCCGGCCGAGGTGCCGGGCCGGGAGGCGGACCTGGGCCACCGCGGCCGGGATGAACGGTGCGAAGGGCAGGTCACCGACGACGGCCACGCCGAACTCGTGCGTCGAGATGCCGGCGTCACCCAGCACCTGGAGCGCTCCCACGGCCATCAGGTTGTTCGTGGTCACCACGGCGTCCGGCCGGGGCTGCACGCCGAGCAGGGCCCGCATCGCGGCCCGGCCGCCGTCAACCCGGAAGTTCGCGTGCTGTAGATAGCCGTCCGGGACCTGCGGCGAGCGCGCGGCGACCACCTCCCGCCAGCCGAGCGAGCGCTCCTCGGTCGCCTCGATCCCGGCCGGTCCGGCGATACAGGCGACCCGTTGATAACCGATGTCGAAGAGGGCGGTGGTGGCCGCGATACCGGCGGCCCGGTTGTCGATCTTGACCCCGTCCACCGGGTACGGCGTCGTGCGGTCCACCGCGACCACCGGCCGCCCCAGCGACGCGATCGCACCGAGATCGACCTCGTCCGAGGCCGGCGCCAGGATGACTCCGGCCATGTGCTCGGAGGCCACGATCTGCAGATAGCGCAGTTCCTTCGCCGGATCGTCGTCCGTGTTGCAGAGCACGACCGAGAAGCCGGCCTCCTGGGCCCGATCCTCGACCCCGCGCGCCAACGCCGTGAAGAACGGATTCTCGATGTCGGGGATGAGCAGCGCCACAATCTCCGAACTTTGTTTACGCAGCCGCCGGGCCGTCTTGTTCGGCGTGAAGCTGAGCTTCGTCGCCGCGGCGCGTACCCGCCGTGTCTTCTCCTCCGAGACCGGGAGCCCGTTGAATACGCGGGAGACCGTCGCCGGAGACACCCCGGCGAGCGCAGCGACCTCGTAGATGGTGGCCATAGACCGCCACTCTAGGACCTGTCCTGCGGATCATGGCGGCTCGTCCCTTCACCCGCTCTTCGCCGCGACGTCGCGGTCATCGATGGATTCGTTCGTACGCCGTGGCCAGGGCTGACGTCCGGCTGGCGAGGCGGGCGCAGGCCCGGCGGCCGCCGTGGGACGTCAGCTATCGGGATCCGTCCGCGTGCCTACGCATCGGCCTGCGGCGATGAATTGCCCGACGGTACCGCCGAACAGGTGGTGAGGCAGATCGAGGTGGCCATCGCGACCGGCATAGCCTCGGTCGGGCCGGTGACGATCTGCCGGCCGTTACAGTTACCGCCGAGGGTGGAAGGGGCGGCTGTGGACTTCGGGGTACTGGGCCCGCTGGCGGTGTGGCGGGCGGGTGTACCGCTGGATCTGGGCACGCCGAAAGCGCAGGTGCTCCTGGCGGTGTTGCTGTGCCGGTCGGGCCGGCCGGTCGCCGGCGACGCCCTCGCAGAAGCGATCTGGGGCGAGGAGCAGCCGAAGAGCGCCGCCAAGAACGTGCAGACGTACGTCCACCGGCTCCGGCAGTGCCTAGGGGATCCGGGGCGGATCACCTGGGAGGGCTCTGGCTATCTGTTGCGTGCCGGGCGGCACGAGCTGGACGCGGCGCGTTTCGAGGATCTGGCGGTCATGGCCCGTACAGCGCTGGTGGCCGGGGAGCTTGAGCAGTCGCGCCGCCTCTTCGATGAGGCGCTGCGTTTCTGGCGGGGCCCCGCGTTCGCCGGGATCGCCGACGTCTCCGCGCTGGTCGCGGAGGCTGCCCGCCTGGACGAACTGCGGCTCTGCGTACTTGAGGAGCGGATCGAGGTCGACCTTCGGCTCGCCCGGCACGGCGAACTTCTCGGCGAGCTGACCGCGCTGACGAAGGAACACCCGTTCCGCGAGCGGATGTGGGCCCAGCTCATGCTCGCGCTGTATCGCTGTGGCAGGCGGGCGGACGCGCTGGGCGCCTATCACCAGGCCCGTGGCGTCCTGGTCGAGGAGACCGGGCTGGACCCTGGGCAGCAGTTGCGGAACCTGCACCAGGCCATCCTCGGCGAGGACCCCGCACTCGATCCGGCGGCCGCGACCGGCCTGCGGGTGTATCAGGAAGCCAACGGCGCCGAAGCTGCCAGGCCCCGGATGCTGCCGCCGGCGCTTGGCGACTTCACCGGGCAGCGGGTTGAGCTGGCGGAGATCGGTGCGGTGCTCCGCGAAGATCGCGCCTGCGATGAGCCGGCCGCGGTGGTGACGATTTCGGGCCCGGGTGGGACCGGCAAGACCGCGCTCGCGGTGCAGGCCGCGCATCGCCTCAGGGCCGTTTACGTCGACGGGCAGCTATTCGCGGCGCTCGCCGGCACGCGTGCCGAGCCGGTCGACCCGGCCATCGTGCTCGGCCGCTTCCTGCGTGCGCTGGGTGTTCCCGCTACCGCGGTGCCGGATGCTCTGGAGGAGCGTGCGGAGCGCTACCGGAGTCTGCTCGCGGAACGCCGGATCCTGGTGGTGCTCGACGACGCGCTCGACGAGGCGCAGTTGGCGCCCTTGATACCGGCGAGCGGGACGTGTGGGGTGATCGTCACCGGCCGGGTACGGTTGGGCGGCCTCGGTGGCGCGCGCCGGATCACGCTCGGCGAGATGTCCGAGACCGACAGCCTGGCCCTGCTGCGCAGCACGGACGACCGACTGGCCTCGGCGGGTCAACCGGAGCTGTCCGCCCTGGTACGGCTCTGCGCACGGCTGCCGCTCGCCCTGCGGATCGTCGGCTCGCTACTGGCGTCGCGACCGCATTGGCGCCCCCCGGACCTCGTGTCGCGGTTGGCCGACGAACAGCACCGGCTGGACGCACTCCGCTACCGCGATCTTGAAGTACGGGCCAGCTTCGGGCTGAGCTACGAAGGGCTCCGGCCCGAGGCGCGACGGCTGTTCCGGCTCCTCGGGCTCCTGGAGGCACCCGACTTCCCACTCTGGGCGGCGGCGGCCGTACTCGACACCGAACTGCGCGCCGCCCAGGACCTCCTCGACGAACTGGTCGACGTCCACCTGCTCGACGTCACCGGCACACCGAATGGCCAGGCGCGGTACGGCTTCCACGACCTGATCCGCGCGTACGCCAGGGAACGCGCGGAGGAAGAGGAGCCGACGGCGGCCCGGCACGCGGCCGTCGTTCGCGCCCTCAGCGCCCTCCTCGCCCTCACGGACATCGCCGATCGCGACCACATGGGCCAGAACATGTTCCAGCGGGACGCTCCGCGCTGGCGGCCAGAGCGGGTGGCGGCTAGCTTGCCGCGTTCCGCTCCGCCGATGTCGTCGCTGGACTCGGAGCGGGTCGCACTGGTAGCCGGCGTGCGGCAGGCTGCGGCGCTCGGCAGGGACGAGCTCTGCTGGGAGCTTGCCGTGGGCGCGCACGCGCTGTTCGAGACGGAGCGGTACTTCGACGACTGGCAGGAGTGCTACGAAACGGCGATGGCCCTGGCCAAGGCTGCGGGAAACCTGCGAGGCCAGGCCAGGCTACTGATCTCGATGGCCGGCCTGCGTTACACCCGGCGCCGGTACGGACCGGCAGAGGAGAGCAATACCGAGGCCATGCGCCTGTTCGAGCGGATCGGCGACCAGCGGGGCTACCTGGAGGCACTGAGCAACGCCCCGTTCTTCCTCGTGCCCAATGGACGTCTGACGGAGGCGATCGCGGCAGGCGGCGAGGCGTACGAACGGCTCAACGCCAGCGGGCAGGCAGCGGCGGCACTGCACGCGTACTCGCAGGTCGGCCTCGCCCACCTGCAGGCGGGGAGGCCTGACGTCGCGGTGGAGGTCCTCGCGAAGATCCTCGCCGGGGCGAGGGAACACGGTATCCGGAACTTGATCGCGCGGGACACGTACTGGCTCGGCCAGGCGCAGCTCGCACTCGGCCACCATGCCGAGGCGGAGGAAGCCTTCACCGAGCTGTCCGCCTGTGCCGGCGACATCGGGCCCTCCGGCGGGTTTTATGTGGCCCATGCCTGGGGCTGCCTCCACCTGGCCCGAGGGGAGTATGCCGATGCCCGCCAGCGACTCCTCGAAGGCGTGGAGGTCGCGCGAGCGCTCCATGACCCCATGTTCGAGACCCGTGTTCTCGTCGACCTGCTCGAAACCAGCCTGCACGGCAATGACCTTCCAGCCGCGATCAGCCAGGGAGAACACGCCGTCGAGGTGGCCCGCAGCATCAACTACCCGTACCTGCTCGCCGGTGTGCTGGACAAACTCGCCCGGCTGCACGCCGCCGCAGGCGACGCCGCCGCCGATCGTCTGGCCCGCGAGGCGGCCATCGTGGGCGCCAAGATCCGCTGATCCGTGCGGTTGAACGTCCGTATTAACCTTATATTCTCGGCGTATGCCAGTTATATACCGGCATACGTCACTCTGGGACCAGAGCGGCTTGCAGCACGGTTTGTTGCTGCCGCGTCGTCGGGTTGGACCTCCACGTCGGCTTGCTCGGCGACGCGCCTGGGGCCAATTCGCCACTGAGGTGTCTGGCTGTGTTGCCGGTCATTTCTCGAGCCAATCGAACGTTTGCGGCTGTCGTATCGGACAGCTCTGGTTACCAGTGAGGTAAAAGTGCACAAGGGACGTACCGTGATCGCGGCTGTTCTGGCCACCATCGGGCTCGGGCTCTCGGCCTGTGGCAGCGACGGGGAGGGGTCAGCGGCACAGGACCCGCCGCCGTCGGCCCCAGTCCCGTCCGGGCCGAGCAGCGCGAGCCCGACCGCCGGCGGTGGTGACGACAGTGCCGTTCCAGTCGAGGGTGACGTCACCGCGCCGGGCACAAAACTCAAGATCGGCGGCAGGGCTGTCCTGCCGTTCGAGTACACGAGCAAGAAGAAGGGCACCATCGCCGTGACCGTCACGGCGATCGAGAAGGGCGCCAAGGCCGACATGGCCGCCTTCGGCGAGAAGGCAAAGGGTATGACGCCCTACTTCATCAAGATGAAGGTGGAGAACGTCGGCGGCACCGACCTGTCGTACGCGTCGCTGAAGCTGGACGGTGTGCTGGACGGTGGCGCCGGCACTGGCGTCGTGCTGATCGGTTCGATCCCAGGCAAGTGCGACCGGGAGAGCGCGCCCAAGGAGTTCACCACCAAGGGTGCCTCGTACGAGACCTGCTCGCTCAGCGCCACGACCGGCACGCCCGTCACGGGGGCGAAGTTCGACGAAGGCGACGAGTACCGCGACGGCCCGGTCGTCTGGACCAACTGAAGCGGCACAGGGCAGTCGTCGGGCTTGGGACGGCACCGGCGCGGCGCTGCTCGACCGGCCGGACAGCGGCCGGCGCGGTGTCGCGTGCACCCGCACCCCGCCGCATCCGACACGCGGTCCCGGTCATAACGGGCCAACCGGTGCGGTGATCATGATGCGCGAGCACGAGCAGCCGGAGCTGTGGGCGCTGGTCCGCAGGCTCGCCGAGGTCGCGGACACCGCGCCACAGACGACATCCACCTGATCGCGGACGCGAACGCCGCCGCCATGGAGGAAACCCGACTGCTCGGGCTGATCTCCATGCGGCGGCACCTGTTCATCGGCGTCCCGCTGGTCGCCGAGATGAGCTCCGGCGGTGCCGCTGCTCGACGCGGCGCTGCTGGACGGGCTGGCGCCGGAAGCGCGCACCAAGCGGCGCGTGGACTGGCCGACGCTGGTCCGCATCGGCGGCATCGCCTCGCCGACCGAGAACACCCGACCAGATGCTGGCCACGGCGGCCCGGCCGTGCCGCTGTTCGCCCAGTTGGGCACCGACGCGTTTGGTAGGCCGTGGGAAGACTACGGCGACAACGCGATCGACGTCTTTGACAGCTTTCGAAGGCGTGCCTGCGCAGCCGCACGCACCGCCTGACTCCTACCACCGTGACCGTCGAGGTTCCAGCAGCCACGGCGATCCAGTCACGAGAAAGGACCGCCATGGGCAGGCTCCACCCCACGAACATGATCGGGTACAAGGTCCTCGGCAAGGGCGGCAAACTCGGGGGCGGTACGGGGCGGCCCAACGCCGTCTGGTGGATCGTCTTCGTGCTGTGCGTGCTCTTCTTCGTGGCGACGCTGCTCCCCGGGGGACTCACGTTGGTGTCCTGGCACACCGAGCGGGAACAGGTCGACGTTTCGGACGGGTTGCTCGGCGTGATCAACAATCCGTTCGTGTTCGCCTGGGTCGGGATGCTCCTGATGTGCGCGATGTGGATGCTGGAGTACACCCGGCGGGGATCGATCGGGGCGTCGAA
The DNA here is from genome assembly GCF_053764795.1 of Plantactinospora sp. DSM 117369. Taxonomy (NCBI): domain Bacteria; kingdom Bacillati; phylum Actinomycetota; class Actinomycetes; order Micromonosporales; family Micromonosporaceae; genus Plantactinospora; species Plantactinospora sp. DSM 117369. The sequence goes on from NZ_CM132446.1 coordinate 2,819,675, forward strand.
ACAACAGCGGGGCAAGAGGGCTCCCGCGGGGAGTTTCCAGTCGGAGATCCGTCTCCTGTCCACGCCGTTGCACCTGGCGTGGTTCATCGGGCTCTCGGCGCTGACCGTCGCGCTGCTCGGCCTTCCCTGGACCCTGGACTGGGACTTCGAGATCTTCTTCGTCTGGTTCCTGTGGGGCGCGATCATCGCGCCGGTGAACGGCGCCGTTCTCGGCTCGCTGGTCAAGAAGACCTCCTACGCCCGCTGGTACCGGCGGCAGGCGGCCAAGAACCCGAACGGTCGTGTCGGGCCCAAGGCGCAGCCGTTTTGGCGCTCGTTCTCCTACCGCTGGCGGCTCGACCTGTGGATCTGCGGGGCCGCGATGCTGATGATCGTGGCGGGCGCGCTCATCTGGTGGATCCTGGCGTACCTCCCGGCCGACGACTTCGGCGATGCCGACGACATCCAGGAGGCCACCGTCACCACGATCGTGCTGATGTCGATCGGCGTACCGGCGATGGCGTTCGGCCTCTGGACATGCACACAGTTCTGGCGCAGCGGCGAGGACATCAGGACGGGCGAGTCGGCTACCTGACCGGCGTCGGCCATGCCGGCGATCCGGCCGACCGTGTCCGGTGGTACTTGTTGATCACCACCGGAGTCGTCGGCGGCGCCGTACGGGTGTGTCGATGATGATGACCGGCACTCCTCCACGACCTCGCGGATCCAGTCCCCGGCCAGCGGGTCGCCCACGAACCTTGGATAGCTGGATACTTGCGGACATGGTGGTCGTCGATGTCGTCCTGGAAACCTACGACGTGCTGGAGTTCATCGCTTGGCCGATCGCCGAGCCCTCCAGCGACCGCCTTCTGGTGCTCTCTGGCCAGATGTCGTCGGCCGAAGTCGGAACGGCGATAGCAGTCATCTTCAGCTACAACCGAATCTCGGTCGACTCCATCCGCGACCTGACGGCGGATCTCTTGAACGAGCACCTGGCCGAGGCCGAGGCCCTGATCGCTCCGGGCGGGCTGTGTTTCCGCGACACCGCCACCAACGTCCAGGTCGTACCCGGTTGCTGTTTCGGCCTGGAGAACTGGCGCGACTGGTGGGACGTGGTCCGTGGACAAGACCTCTGGCTCGGGCACGACCCGACGCCCCAGCTCGAACACCATGATCAGGTCATCTGGCTCCGGCAGAGCGACCAGGACAGTTCCCCGCCCATCAAGATCTCCCGCAATGAACTGCCGAGCCTGCTCATCTCAGCCCAACAGCAGCTCAGCACCTTCCTCACGCTCGTACAGCAGTGGACCACCAACACCGCGCCCAGCCTGACCGACAGGCTCGTTGCGGCCCTCGATGAACACCTGAGAATCAACCAGTAACCCGCATCTTGCCCCTGGCATGACGGATCGGAGCCGTATCCGTCCCGAAACAGTTGCTGGTGGTGACCTGTTGTGCCTGAGTCCGTTTTTGGATCCTTGCAGCGGCTCGGGGTAGTAGGAGCGGGTGGCGGCCGTGCAGGCGGACACCGCGCTGCCTCCGGTGCGGCGAAGCGTCTCCGCCTGCGCGGCCACTGCCAACCCGAGCGGGTGTCCACGTCGGACAGCAGCCTCAGCAGGCGCGCGCCTGCCGGCGCGGCTCTGCCCGCCCGGACCGGCCCGCGATCCGGGCGAACGCCGAGTCGCACTCGGCCAACCAGCCCCCGGCGTCGACGCTGTCCCCGGCGGCCGGCAACGATCTTCGTTTGTCCTCACCAGCAACGCATGATCACGTGGCGGCCGTCCGCGTCCCGGCAACCACGTCGACGAGCCCACGCATCATCGGTCGTCTACATTGAACCCTCTTCACCCTGGACCGCGCGGCGCTTACGCACCGCGTCCGGCCTTGCGGTCCGTCGGACCGCAAGGTGAGCTCCCCCCGCTTTGACGGAGCGGTGGTTACCTGCTGCCGGCTGGTGCAGGGGTGGTGATAGCTGGCTGGGCCGGATGCTTCTGGCGGGTGTGCCATGCGGTCTCGTACTCGTCGGGGCTGAGGTAGCCCAGCTCGCGTTGGATGCGTCGGGTGTTGTACCAGCCGTCGATGTAGGCGAAGATCGCGTTTTCAGCCTCGTCTCGGGTCCGCCAGCTCGTGCGGTAGACGAGTTCGATCTTCAGCGTCGACCAGAAGTTCTCCATCAGGGCGTTGTCGTACGAGTCGCCGACAGAGCCCATCGAAGGCAGGATCCCGTTGTCCTGTAAGCGTTCGGCGAAGCGAAAGGACGTATAGTTCGACCCGCGGTCGCTGTGATGGATCAACTGGCCGTCTCGGACATCGCGGGACCAGATGCCGTACTCGAGGGCGGCGAGGATCAGGTCGGTGTCACAGCGGTCGGAGGTCTTCCAGCCGACGATCCGGCGGGAGAACACATCCCTCACGGCGGCCAGCCAGAACACGCCCTCGCCGCAGGGGATCCGGGTGGCGTCGGCAACCCAGAGCCGGTTCGGTCCGGCAGCGGTGAACTGCCGGTTGACCAGATCCGGTGCCGGCGTGTGCCGTGGGTCCTGCTTCGTGGAGCCGCCGCGCCAGCCTCGGCGCAGGAACGCACCCTGCCAGCCCTGGTCGGCCATCAACCGTTCGACCCGCTTGCGACCCACACGGATGCCGTCGCGGCGGAGTTGCCGGTGCACCCGGTCCGCCCCGTAGGTGTGCCCGGACGCGTCCCAGATCTCGTGGATGTTGGAGATCAGCCCCAGGTCGACCAGGTCGCGGTCGCAGGGCTGCTCGGCCTGCTGGACCCACGCGTAGTAGGTCGAGGCGCCGATGTTCAGGACCCGTAGCAGGAGCGCGACCGCGAACTGATCACGGTGTTCGTCGATGAACCTCATGACCGTCGCCGGGTCGGGTCGAGCTCCGCCGCGAAATACGCGCTCGCCGTTTTCAGGATCTCATTCGCCCGCCGCAGCTCGGCGACTTCCTTACGCAGCCGACGGTTCTCCTCGGCCATCTCGCTGGTAGGCCGGTCGTGACGCTCGTCGGCGTCGGCCTCGGCCTGACGGATCCAGTTCCGCAACGCCTCGTGATGCACGCCGAGCTGCTCGGCAAGGCGCCGGATCACCGGCTTCGGGTCCGACTCGCGGTACAAGCGCACAGCGCGCTGGCGTAGCTCGTCGGGGTATTTCTTCGGTGCTGCCACGGATGACTTCCTCCCCACGGCCATCAGACCATGATCAAGAAGCTCCATGAAAGCGGGGGTAGCTCAAGGGGAGGTTGAAAGAGGTTCATAACGATCCCGGCCCCAGTACTAGACTGCCGATCTGGCACGCAGCGGCGATGCCAGGACGGGGGCGGCGATGAGCGCCGAAGATCGGATCGAACGGGCCAAGACGCTCTATGAACAGGCGGTGTTCAGCGGCGACGCCAGCGTGCTGACCGACGCCGAACGGGCCCTGGACGCGGTGGAGGCCGATGCCGCGCTGGCCCGTGGGCGAATCCTGCATGCGCGGTTTCTCAACGAGCGCGCCAGTGCTGGCGCGTCTCCCGTCGAGGACTCGGCCGAACTCCCGTTGTTTCAGCGCGCGATCGAGTCGTACCAGGCGCTGGGCGACGTGCGCGGCGAGGCGGAGGCGTTGTTTTGGATCGGCTGCCTGCACCAGGTCATCCGGCGCGACAACGAGACCGCGGTTCCGAAACTGGAGCGGTCCTGCCAATTGGCGGCGCAGGTCGGCGACAAGCCAACCCAGTCCGAGGCGTTGCGGCACCTGGGCATCGCGGCACACATGGCCGGTCGGCTGGATGAAGCGCGCGATCGGCTGGAGGAGTCGTCCCGGCTGCGCCGAGAGGTCGGGGCCCTGCCAGGCGTGGCCGCCAACATGGTCGGGCTGGCCTACATCGCGGCCGCCCAGGACCGCCGCGCGGACGCGCTCGCCACACTCGACGAGGCGCACGCCATCGCTCAGGCGCACGGTGCCCATGCCATCGTGCGGCAGATCGAGCAGGCGAGATCGGAGATCTAGGCGCGCGATCACGCCAGGCGCGCAAGCTGCCAATGCCACGACCTGGACGACCACCTCTCCCGCTGGTTCGGTGAGCCCGCCAACTGATCTCGCCAGAGCACGAAATGAAATGCGAACACGCCTGTCTCGGGTCGAGATCATGGCGGGGACTGGTCAGCCGGTGTCCCGGCTTGACGTTCCCCACCGTCGGCTCACCCGCAGGCGAGGCGAACAGGAAGTCCGGCACGTGCCGGCATGCGGTCCCGTGCACCGTCGCGATCAGCCGGCACGGCTGCGCCCAAAGACCATCGACCTTCGGATCGAAGCCAGCCAACGGCAGCCGCGCCGCGTCCAGCCGGCTCTCGTCAGGATGACGGGCCGTCGGGCGCGAGGTCGGTGCCGAACCAGTTCAATCTGGACGGTGTTCCTAAACTGCGTGGCGTGGATGCCCCTCATCTGGCCATTGACTTCGGTACGTCCAACACGGTGGCAGTTGTCCGACTGGCCGGGCGTTGCACACCGCTGTTGTTCGACGGGTCACCGTTGCTGCCCTCGGCGGTGTACCTGCCGCCCGATGCGGACCTGCTGGTGGGCCGCGACGCCGAACGCTCGGCCGGTGTGGCGCCCGAACGTCTGGAGCCCAACCCGAAACGCCGGATCGATGATCGAACAGTGTGGCTCGGTGATCGGGAGCTGTCGGTCGTCGACGTTATCGCCGCGGTGCTGCGGCGGGTGGTGGACGAGGCCAGCCGAGTGGTTGGCCGTCCGGTTGCCGAAGCGGTTCTCACGCATCCGGCCGGTTGGGGCGGCCCGCGCCGGGTGGTGCTCACCGACGCGGCACGGCAGGCGGGGCTGGACCAGGTGCGGTTGGTGGCGGAGCCGGTCGCGGCTGCCTCGTACTTCGTGACCGAGCTTGGCAAGCGGGTGCCCGTCGGCCGCTGCGTCGTCGTCTACGACCTGGGCGCGGGCACCTTTGACGTGGCGGCGGTGCGGCGGACCGACGCCGGGTTTGAGGTGCTGGCCGCCCAGGGCCTGCCCGACGTGGGCGGGTTGGACCTGGACGCGGCCATCGTCGGCCACGTCCGGTCGCTGACTGCCGGCGACACGGATACCTGGGCCCGGTTGGACTGGCCCGATTCACCCGCCGACCGACGGGCCCGCCTGCTGCTGTGGCAGGACGTACGTTCCGCCAAGGAGCAACTCTCCCGGCATACCCGCGCCGAGCTGCACGTACCGCTTACCGACACGGCCGTGCACCTGACCCGCGACGAGTTCGAGACACTGGCCGGCCCGCTGCTCAACCGCACAGTCGAGGTCACGACCGCGACGTTGCGCGCCGCCGGAGTTGGCCGCGAGTCGATCGCCGGGATCTTCCTCGTCGGCGGCGCCAGTCGTATCCCGCTTGCCGCCAACCTGCTGCACCGCACGTTGCGTATCGCGCCCACCGTGCTCGACCAGCCCGAACTGGTCGTCGCCACCGGCGCCCACACCACCACCCCGACCGACCCGGCCGATGGCGAGGCGCCGGCCGGAACCGACGAAGCGTGGCCGGCCACTACCGAGTCTGCGGAGCCCGCTGCCGAACGCGGAGCGTCCGCCCACCGCGTGGAGCCCGCCGAACCGACGCCGGCCACGCCCACCCCGGCGCCCCCTGCGGCCGGCCGTCCGGAGCGCAGCCGCGCGATCTATGCGGTCGGGTGGCTGACGTTGCTGGCCGGCTGGTTCTACCACGGCGGATGGTTCGAGCAGCTGGACGGACGCATCCCCCCGCTGAGCACTCCGGTGATTGGTTTACTGCTGTGCATGGCGGCGGGTGTCCTGATGCTGTCCCGCCGATGGCAGTGGGCCGGTGTCGGGCTCATCGTCGGGTACGCCGCGATCGACGCGCTCACCATGCTCAACAGTCAATTCTGGTTAGACGACGGAAGGCTTGGCGAAGGGCTATGGGGCGGGTCGGCGTACCGGTGGCTGTACCGGGAGATGCCGTTGTCAACAATCATTGGCAAGGTCGCATTCTCGGGCGTCGGGGCTGCCGCCGCCGGCCTCATCGTCAGAAACGCCCGCACCACGCCCCCACGCCGACCCGCCTGGACCCCGCTCACCGCGTCACTCGTCACCGCCAGCATGGCCACAGCGGTGGCGTTCGCGTTCGTTGCCTATGACGGGTGGCCGCAGGCGGTTTTCTTCCCCAGCTACTTCTTTCCAGGTCCAGCGATCGCGCTGGGCGCCGGCATCATCACCGCCATCGCGCTCGTTGTCCGACCCGCCACCCTCGGCATCGGCCTGATCGGCAGTTGGACCACGCTCGCCTCCGCTTTCCTGATCTACTTCGTCGACACTGCGTCGACGGGCGGGCGGTACCGGCCCCTCGAGCATCCCGTGAATCTGGTGATCTTCGCGATCGTGACGGTGGCGCTCGTGATCCTGTTGATCACATACACCGTCCGAACCCAACGACCGTCCCGATGGAGGGCTGACCGGAGTACACCACGAACCCATCAGTGAACCTTTTCAACCTGCCCTTGCGGTCGGACGAACCGCAAGGTCGGACGCGGTGCGTGAGCGCCGCGCGGTTCAGTGGAAAAGGTTCACTCATGATCCATGAGTCAGGAACGCGGTCCCACCGAGCATGATCAAAGCACCACCTCCGGCAAGGCCCTACGACAACCCCACCCACAGCAAGGAGACCAGTCGGACCGGCAACTACCATTTCATGACGATCAGCAACGACGAACCGTAGAAGTTCCACCGAACCCAAGCTTGTTGAGCCTGCAACTTGACACTCCCGACGAAGGGTGGACCTGTGGCCGACTACGACATTCGCCTGACGCTCAAGCGGGAGAAGGCCGAGAGCAGTGTGGTGAGCACAGCGATGTCGAACCGGTGGATGATGCACACGATGGGGATCCGGAACGCCGACGTCTTCATCAACGGATGGTCGACCCCCCAAGGTGTCGACGTCCGCTACGTCGAGGACCCCTTGACCGGGATCGCGTTCGTGACCCTCCGCGGCGCACGGTCTCACGAAGTCGCCGAACTGCTCCGGCGAAGGTGCGAGCTGTGGGACTTCACCGAAGCCCTCGGAACCCTGCGGCAGCTCAAACCAGGCAACAAGTCCCGAGACTCCCGGCTCACGGCCGCCTACGCAGCGGCATACACCGCCCCCGACGAACCGGTGCCAGCCATGGTGGAAATGTTCGGCACCCTCGCCGCTGATCGCGACCCTGGCATCCGCCAAGCCGTGATCGTGGCCACGGGCTACAAGCCCTGGCCGGCTCTGGTAAGACTCGTGGAGCATCTTGCAAAGCAAGATCCCATTGACCATGTGCGCCACAATGCGACTGTCCTGCTTGAGGGTCTACGATCTCAGCAGAACTAGCCGTTCAACCGGCTTGACCTGTGGGTACCGGGCGGCAGCATCCGCACACCGCTCAAACGCCACCGCTACCGCCCACGAGTCCACCACAGCCCGGCAAGTCCGGTGCTGTCTACCCGCACGCGTACTGGCGACGACCCGGTCGCATGTCTCTGGGCGTACGACGTGGTTGCGGGGAGCTTGCGGCTGCTGTTGGACCCACGCGAGCTGGCCCTCGACGACGGGGACCTGCCTGCGGCTGAGCGCCGCCGCCGCGAGCGTGCCCGCGAGTCGGGCGGCGGGGGCATTGAGTACGCCTGCGATGCTGGCCAGTCGATCGTCGCGGTGACGCTCGGCGGCGAACTGGTGGTGCTCGCCCCGGCTACCGGCGCTACCCGGATCCTTCCGTCCGTGGGCGGTGTGCTCGACTCGCTGCTTCGGTACGCTCCTGAACTGCGGCGGCCGCTGCTGCTGATCCACGGCCTGCTGCACGACGACGTCCACCCGGCACACATGCAGCGGTTCTCCGCGAAGATACTGGCCGCCGGTCGGCCGCACAACGTGCTGCCACTACCCTCCGGCACTCACATGATCAGCGCAAAGGTCGCCGCGCGCCTCCTGGAGGCCGAAGTGGACTTCCTCCGTACAGCGTTGGGCGCTGACGCGACTGCGGCGGACGGCTCGTCGAGACCGGGTGGTCTCCCACGTGAACCGGTGTCCGAGGGGAGACGAGCAGGTACAGTCGCTGGTCGGGCCAGCGGCGGCGCAACGTCTTCGGTAAGGCGAGGAACCCCGCGCAGCGGTCGCGGATGCGCCGGTTGCTGATAACATCCGTCGATGCTTTGGACAGCCCGGCGCCGCGGCACCCCATCGACCGCGAATCAGCGCCGGGCGCGGTTCGAGGAAATCGACGCCGAACTGGCCGGACGGCCGAGCCCGGCGCACAACGAGGCCGGCGCCGTGGGCTGGGGCAGCTCCTGGCGGATGCACAGCTACCTGGTGATGGCCGAGGCCACCGGCGACCCCGAGTACGTCCACCGGCTCGCCCGGACCGTCGACCTCGTGCTGGGCGTCCGGGACTCGGTCCGGGGTGTCCCGGACTTCCGTGGGCGTGTCCTGCCGGTCTGGGGATCGTCGGGCAGGTACACCGTGGCCACCGCCACCGTGCCGGATCTGCGGGGCGTTCCCGCGCTGGAGGTGCGGATCTGCCCGCCGCACGCGTTCCGGGCCACCGTCATCGTCACGCCGGACGTCGAGGGCACCTTCACCCTCACCGTACGCCGGGCTGAGCCGGGCCGCCCGGAGACCGTACTGACCGGGCTCGACCTGGACCCCGCCGGTGCGCGACGCGCCGACCGGATCGCCTACCAGCAGTACACCTGGCAGGATGGCACGACGGTGCGGCTGCTGCCCGGACCGGAACCGGCCGGTGCCGCCGACCCGGCCCGCCGACCCCGCCCCGGCAGCTATCGCGTCCAGCCGGCCCGGGTGGGGCTGGCGGCGCAGACCGGGATGATCACCTTCCCGATGGCCGGGCTCGCCCGGCTGGCCCGCGAACGGCCGGACCTCGTGCCGGCCGGGATCGCCGCCCGGGCCGACGATTACCTGGCCGCCGTGCACGAGGCGCTCGCCGTGCACGACGAGCAGTGGCGGCTCTCCGCCGAGGGTGAGGGCTACTACACCTGGCTGCCGGACGAGCCCATGTCGTTCGCCGGGGCCGAGCTGCCCACCAACGAGTTCCTCGCGGTCGGCCGCGCGCTGATCCAGTTCGCGGCCGTGACCGGGGACCGGGGGTACGTCGACCGGGCCGCCGCCCTGGCCCGGACGCTGCGCCGGCAACTGCGGTCCGAGGGTGGCGCCTTCAGTTGGCCGTACTGGCCGTCGTTCGGGCACGTCCACCGGGGCTGGCAGCCGACTGGGGATCCGGAGACCGACGTGTCGCGCTACCGGCCCGGGTACCGGGCGGTGCCCCGGCCGGAGGACGTCACCCACGCGCTCATCGACATCGACTTCGCCCGCCTCTACCACGCGACCCCGGCGCTGCCCCGAGTGTTCACCGACGACGACATGCGGCTGTTGGCCGGCACTTTCGTCCGGAACGTCTACCGGCGGCGCTGGGGCCGCCCGGAGCTCCGCCGGGATGTCAGCGGCATTGGCCCGACCGGCGACGTCCGGCATCAGTCGCACGTCGGGGGCTGGATCTTCCTCCGGCAGTGGGCCGACCCGGTGGCCGACGTGGTGGCCGAGGTGGAGCGCCTGCGTACCCCGGTCGCCCCGCAGGACGTGAACGCCTACTGCGCCGCCCTGCTGGCCCGCTGGGGTTGAATCCCACCGGCCGGTGGACCGGTTCCGCGTACGGCCGGCCGGGCACCTCGGTCGGATTGTTCGTCCGGGCAGGTAGGGCCGCGCCGCTGGACCGGCCCGCCGGAGTGGCGAGCCGGCAAAGGTAGAGCCGCGCCTTCCCCGGTTGGTCGGCGCCCGGCAGAGGCAGCGCAGGGGACCGTCCGGTCGAGCCGGGCGTGGGAGATCCCGGCGAAGCTCGGGGTCAGACTGCCGGATTCGGCCATCGCGTCGACGGGGGGCGGGCAGCCGAGATCGATGCCCATCGCGGCGGCGAGTAGGTGGAGGATCTCGAAGCCGGTCTTCGCCTGTCATCAGCCTGACGCGTTCCCAGCCGCGGCTACTCGGGAAGCAGCAGTGGAACGTCGTAGACCGATAGGTCGCCTGGAGGTATGAGAAGCAGTACGCGCCGCTGGTCGCCTCGGCTCGGGCCTGGACCGGCCCACAGCGTGGAGCCCCGCGCCGCCGTGATTGTCAGATGTGACAGTCGCGGCGGTGCCGGGACGGGCGGGACTTGTCACCGATGACGAAGACAGCTACGTCCATGCCTGGCAACCTTTGCGCGGCGGGCGACCTCCGTCCGCCGGGCATCGGAGAGGAGGTGTCGCCATGCGTGCGAAGCTGGTGCGGGCAGTCGTGGCGGGCGCCGTTGCGGTCGCCGTCGGCGTCGCCGGGGCGGCCCGGCCGGCGGCCGCGGAGACCCCGCGGACGACCGGCGGCGACGTGAGCATCATGGCCTTCGACTGGGTCGGCGCGATCATCGCGGTGGCCGGGGCGGCGCTGAACAGCGGGGGCGGTTCCGGCGACCTGGATGCGGCGGTCCGGCAGATCATCGCCGCGGTCGAGGCGTCCGAGCAGGAGATCCTCAACCACATCGACGGGCTCGCCAGCGCCGAGGTCAAGGCGTGCGCCCGTACCCACACCATCGAGTTCAGCGACATCGACAACATGAGTCCCACCGTGCGGCAGCTGTGGGCGCAGAACGCCACCAGTTGCGCCGCGTTGGCCACTGCGTACCTGGAGGCGGTGCAGAGCCGGCCGGCCGCCGACGCCATCGGTCTCGCGATCGCCGAGATCTACGCGATCGCGATCGGCGCCCGGGCCCGGGCGAATCTGGTCAACGGCATCGATCTGCTGGTGCGCGACCAGATCCGCAGCTACGAGACGCTGGTCGTCAAGCTGGTCCCGTCGTGTTCGCACCGCTGGGAGTTCGACGACAACCCGCGCCACATCTACCCCGTCTATATCACCTGCGAGGCCTACCCCGGCAAGGTCGGCACCGACATGCGGCTGATCGGCTACCTGCCCGGCCGGCCCGAGCCGCGCGTTCCCTACGAGCGGGCGATCGCCAACACCGATGCCCTGACCAGCCGGGGCGTGGCCATCGCGGCCCTGCCACGGTTGCGCACCCTGCCGGTCTGACCGCCTCTGTGACAGATGCGCTCTTCGGAGCGCATCTGTTGCGGTCGATTGCCCGTCGCGTCGTCGGACTGAGTGGTCAGGCCGGCGCCACCGGACCCTTGACGCACTCGATGACGACGCAGAGCGGTTCGGCGAGGTAGTCGTGCCACTGCTCCGGATCGGGTCCCTGGGCCGCCTCCGGCGAGAGCTCCGGCATGATCCAGCGGATCACCGCGAAGCCGGCCGCCCGCAGCGCGTCGTCGAGGGTTGCCCGGGTCCAGTAGTAGGCGGTCACCTCGGGGCTGCGGAAACCGGGGACGGAGATGCGGAACGGGACGGTGTCCCCGTCTGCCAGCGGCGCGTCCGGGTCGAGGAAGATCTCCGAGCCGTACGGCAGGTAGTAGTCCGGCCGGCGGGAGAAGGCCGGGTTGAGCTGGTACGTGACGAGGCGGCCGCCCGGACGCAGGCTGGCCGCGATGTTGCGGCACATGGCCCGCAGGTGCTCCTCCGTCGTGCCGTAGTGCAGGAGGTAGGAGCCGATGGCACCGTCGAAGCTGCCGAGTACCGGCATGTCGCCGACGTCGTGCTGGACGTACTCGATGCCCAGCGGGTCGGCCTCCTCGGCGGCCCGGGCGACGCGGAGCATCTCCCCGGAGATGTCGACACCGACCACCCGGGTGGCGCCTCGCCGGCGCAGGGCCCGGGCGTAGGGGCCGCTGCCGCAGGCAACGTCCAGCCACGCCTGGTCCCGTACCTCACCGACCCGCTTGAGCAGAGAGTACGCCTCGATGTGGGTACGAAACGGGAAGAGCGTGAACGCCTGGTCGTACTGGTCCGCGAACGTGTCGTACTCGGCCACTCGTCCTCCCGGTCCGTTTCGACCCCCTGCGGACGACCGTCCGAGAAGGACGGTCGGCTCCGCCAGGAGGAAATCTAGGCGAGTCGATGCCGGAGCGGTAGTGCCCGGACAACCGGACCGGCCCCGCAGCCGGGGACGGGTCGCCGGGGAACCGATGGAAGGTGAAAACCGATGGTACTGCCGACTCGGCCCGTGCGATGATCGACACCTGGGTCGCTAGCTCAACTGGCAGAGCATTCGGCTGAGTAGCGCGTCCGCTTTCCGCCTGTGCGGTTATGGGCGGGCTTCCTTCTCCTGGTTGGTCCGAAGGGTTCGGGGTTCGAGTCCCCGGCGACCCACTGTGCCGCGGCTGCAAGCCGGCAACTGCCGGAGTCGACGTCCGGGTTGGCGTCCGGTCTGCTGTTTTGTCGGGGGTCGCAACCAGCGGAATGGAGGACCGCGTGCTTGAGAAGCTGATTATCCAGAAGACACTGCGCGTGCCGGCGAGCACCGGCGCGGTTGGCGATGGCACGGCGGTGGCCCGGCAACTGGATGCGGCGCTGCTCGACGTCGGGTTCTCGGCGTCGCGCGCTCTGCTGGAACACGTCGGTGCTCTGGCCCCTGGGCCGGCGCTGGATCTCGCCGCCACGGTCGTGTCCGCGGTGCGCGAGCTGGTCGGCGACCATGTCCAGCACAACTCCTATTTCATCGGCTTCCCGGACGACGTGCCGGACACCATCGAGTTCTGGATGGAGCGGCTGCGGGCGGCCGTGCTCACCGGTGGCGGCACGGTGACAGACGCACAGTTGCGGGACGCGGTCGTCTCGGGTGGGGTGAACCTGCTCGACCTGCCGGCCTACGGCGCCTACCAGCACACCTACGCCGAGCTATTGGCCGCGCACGACGCGCTGATCAGCGCGTCCGGTGACCGGGTGACCTTGCTGCGTCTCGGCGACACCGCCGACGTGGAGGCAGCGCGGCTCTATCTGGCCCTGGCCGGTAGCGCGACGCCACACGGCGAGGCGGACCTCGCGATCCTCAGCGAGCTCGCAGCCGCCTGCGTGGACGGCGCGCAGCCAACCGAGATCCCGGTGCGGGAGAACCGTGCCGTACTCAACGGGATCCGGCTCGTCCTCGGGCGGCCGCTGGTTGCCGTGGACGCCACGACCGATGTGCTGCGCCTTGCCTGCCAGGTCTCCGGCGGGGACGCCTCGCTCGTGACACCCACGCGGTTTCGTGCCTTCCGGCGCCGGGAGCGGCGGATCCTGCTGGCCGCACTGAACGAGGTCGTCGGTGCCAGCCCGGAGAAGCTCGGTGACGTCGCGCGCTACGCGGAGCGGTGGAAGCGGCTCGGGGAGCGGCTGCACCCGCACGAGTACGACGAGTGGCCGCATGCCCGGGAGGTGTTCGCGGTCGCGCGTGGCGAGCGGCGAGTACCCAACCTCGCCGGCCGCGCGGAGGCGGCGATCCGCGCCGGAGCCATCGGCCCGGCCGCGTCGGTGCTGTCGGCTGCGCCGGGACTGCTCCTGCGATCCGCGGACCGGCTGCTGCGGTTGGCGTCGGCGTCGGAGCGAGCCGTTGTGGTCGAAGCGGTCACGGCTGCGCTCGGCTCGGCGTCGGGCCGGGTGCTCTGTTCGTTGCGGGAGCATGTCGGCAACCGGCTGACGCCCGCGTCCGCCCGGATGTACGCGAGCCGCTCGCGGCGCGCGTGGGTCGGGCCGGACGAGCGACCACCGCTGCCGGCCGGGTTGGTGGCCGAGTTGTCGTCGCTGCTCGACGCGGAGATCAGCGCCCGGCTGCCGGAATCGGACCGGCCGCTGGTGGTGGACCCGGAGGTGCTCGACGTCGCACTGCCGCTGTCCGGCAAGGCGGCCGAAGGCGGCTTCGCGGTGCTGCCGAGAGGCTCGCGGGCATCGGTATCCGGTGAGCTGCTGCGCTTCTTCACGTACTGGCGCCAGACCAGTCGTCGCACCGACTACGACCTGTCGGTGCTGCTGCTGGATGACGAGTTCCACACCGCGGGCCAGGTGTCCTGGACGAACTACCGCCACGCCGGCGCGGTGCACTCCGGCGACATCACCGACGCGACGAACGGTGCGACCGAGTTCATCGACGTGCCCCTGACAGTCGACGGGCACTATGTGGTTCCGCAGGTCTACATCTATGCGGGCGAGTCGTTCGATGAGGTCGCCGAGTCGATGTTCGGGTACCAGACCCGCAGCACGGACCAGCGCGGCCTCCCGTTCGACGCACGGACCGTGCGGGCGCGTTCGCACCTGCGTGGCCAGGGCCGGGTCGCGCTGCCGATGGTGTTCGCCAGGGGCGAGCGTGGCTGGCAGGCCGTGTGGCTGCACCTGTACCTGCGGGGTGCGCCGTCGTTCAACCGGGTGGAGGAGAACACGTTCACCACGGCCGACCGGGTACGAGCACTGATGGAGCGGCGGTACCTCACCGTGTCCTACCTCGTCGACCGCTGGCGTGACCGGACCGAGGTGATGACGTGGAACGGCCGGTTGCCGGACGAACCCGTCACGTTCGTCGGCATCGAGGCGCCCGAGGACCTGCCGGACGGATCGGAGGCATATACACTGGACCGGCTCACTGAGCTGATCCCTCTGTGAGCGGCGACAGCCGAGGCCATGCGGGCGCTTCCTGCTATTCCGTTCGATTCGGTACCTCCGCGCAAGCGGAGGATCGGGTATTCAGCGCCCGCGCTCTCCTCGGACTGTGGCCGGCAGGCTACAGGAGTGCTTCCGGCATTGGTTTCGGGGCGGCGCGCACCGGCACAGTGCCTCCGCCACCGTCAACCGTGCCTGGTGGGGCGGACCACCATCCGACCGTCTGCTCGGTCGGTCGGGTCGGTCAGGGGCGTAGCAGCGTCTTGATCGCGCGGCGTTCGTCCATCGCCCGGTAGCCGTCGGCGGCCTGTTCCAGCGGCAGGGTGAGGTCAAAGACCTTTCCGGGGTCGATGGTCCCGTTGTAGATCAGCTCGATCAGCTCGGGCAGGAAGCGACGCACCGGGGCGGGTCCGCCGTGCAGGTGCACGCCGGAGAAGAACAGCGCGTCGCCGGGCAGTTCGACACCGTGGGCGACGCCGACGTAGCCGAGGTGCCCGCTGGCACGGGTGGATCGGATCGCCTGCATCATGGATTCCTGGGTGCCGACGGCCTCGATGACCGAGTGCGCGCCGAGCCCATTGGTGAGCTCCTTGATCCGGGCCACGCCCTCGTCGCCGCGTTCGGTGACGATGTCGGTCGCACCGAACTCCAGCGCTAGCTTCTGCCGGGGCACGTGCCGGCTCATCGCGATGATCCGCTGCGCGCCCAACTGCTTGGCGGCGAGCACGCCGAGCAGGCCGACGGCGCCGTCGCCGACGACGGCGACGGTCTTTCCGGGGCCGACCTGGGCGGCGACGGCGCCGAACCAGCCGGTGCCCAGCACATCGGAGGCGGCGAGCAGGCTGGGGATCAGGTCCTTGGTAGGCATATCTGGAGTGGCGACCAGGGTGCCGTCGGCCAGCGTGATCCGCGCGTACTCGGCCTGCGCGCCGGTGGGGCTGGCAAGCTGCCGGTGGATGCAGTGAGTGTGGTAGCCGGCCCGGCAGATCTCGCAGGTGTTGTCCGAGGCGAAGAACGAGCCGACCACGAACTGTCCGGGCCGTACGGTGCGGACCGCGCTGCCGACCTCCTCGACGATGCCGACGTACTCGTGGCCCATCGGCCGTGGCTCGGTTATCTGCTGAATGCCCCGGTACGGCCACAGGTCAGTGCCGCACACGCAGGTTGCCGCCAGCCGGATGACGGCGTCGGTGGGCTGCTCGATGGTCGGGTCCGGACGGTCCTCGACGCGCACGTCGCCGGGGGCGTAGAGCACTGCTCCTCGCATGAGAGCTGATTCCTTCCGATAGTGGTGTGAACGCACCGGGATCCGGGGCGTCCGGGTGGTGGACGGGTTCAGGTGCCGTGAAGACCTGCTCGGCGAGGGTCATCGCGCTTATCGCCTTCGGCCATCCGGCGTAGCAGGCCAGGTGGGTGACCAGCGGTTACGACCGCGGGTCACGCTTGACGCATTCCAGGAAACCCGCTGACGGCACCCGGCGGGAGGGCTTGTCGAGACAGGTAATGACAGAACCCCTCTCGACGAGGCGAGGGGTCGTAGCGTGGTTGTCATGGACACCCGGGACGAGGTTCGCGAGTTCCTGGCCTCCCGGCGTGCCAGGATCACCCCAGAGCAGGCCGGCCTGCCCTCCTTCGGGGGCACCCGCCGCGTCGCCGGGCTACGCCGCGCCGAGGTCGCGTTGCTGGCTGGAGTGAGCCCCGACTACTACACCCGGCTGGAACGCGGCAACCTGTCCGGCGTCTCCGACAGTGTCCTGGACGCCATCGCCCGCGCCCTGCAGCTCGACGACGCCGAACGCTCCCACCTGCGCGACCTCGCCCGCGCGGCCAACACCACCCTCCGGACCCGGCGACGCCCGGCCAAACAGCAGATCCGGCCCGGCGTGCAGAACCTGCTCGACGCCATGACCCAGGCCGCCACCTTCGTCCGCAACGCCTGCCTGGACATCCTCGCCGCCAACCAGCTCGGCCAGGCCCTGTTCGCACCGGCCTTCGACACCCCGGACCGGCCGGTCAACCTGGCCAGGTTCTGCTTCCTCGACCCCCGAGCCGAAGAGCTCTACGCCGACTGGGAGGACGCCGCGAACACCACGGTCGCAGTGCTGCGCACCGAAGCCGGCCGCGACCCCTTCGACAAAGCCTTCACCGACCTGGTCGGCGAACTCGCCACCCGCAGCGACGAGTTCCGCACCCGCTGGGCCGCGCACAACGTCCGCCTGCACCACACCGGCGCCAAACAGTTCCACCACCCTGCCGTCGGCCGGCTCGACCTCACCTTCGAAGCCATGCCGCTACCCGCTGACCCCGGCCTCACCATGGTCGCCTACAGCGCCCCACCCGGCACCCCGGCGCACGAAGCCCTTCGCCTGCTGGCGAGCTGGGCAGCGACCACCGCCGATACCCGCACCGCCTCCGGTAAACCCTGATGACCGCCCCGCCCGAGACCCACTCTCCGGTGCTGACCCGCCCACGACGGCAGGACGCACGCTCCTCGGCTTCTTGTCCACTGGTGGTACGACCGCATCCCGGCCAGGCTAGGTCGACGGGCACGGCAGGCCGGTCGTGCAGCGTGACGGCTCCAGCCGGGGCGGTGCGCGCCGAATACTGCGGCCTTCCAATACGAACACCTCACCGGTGGGTCCGACTGACGACGCAGCGATCGTCGGCGGGGGCACCGGCGACCCGATCAGGGTGTTGCTGGGGCGGCTCGATCGGCGTGGCCGGCTGTGCGGTACACGGGCCGCACGGGTCCGCTCGACCAGCGGCACCGGCGGGAGCTGGCCGAGCTGCTGCGCCGGTGCTGCCTGGCGGGGCGCGGTGGGCCGGCCCGGCCGGGTCGACCGGTGGCGTCAGGGTCGACCGGTGGCGTCAGGGCTTGCGGCCGACCACGCCGTAGGCGGTGACGTCGCGTGCGGCGGGCCGGGGTTGCGGCTCCGACTCGGCCCGCCACTCGGCGAGCGGCACGATCCCTGGCGACACCAGCTCCAGGTCGGTGTAGAACCGGCCGATCTCCTCGGCGTTGCGGGCCCGGCCCTGCCCGTTCGCCGGGTTTTCTCGCCAGGCTGCCTCGATCTTGGCGGCGAGCTCCGGCGGCAGGAAGTCGTTGGTGAAGTGCGTCATCACCAGCGCGCTACCGGAGGGCAGCGGCGCGAGCAGCTCTTCGACCAGGCCGTACGGGTCGTCCTCGTCGACGATGAAGTGCATGATCGCCACCAGCAGCACCGCCACCGGCCGTTCCAGGTCGAGCGTGGCGCGCAGGTCCGGGTGGTTGAGGATCTCCCGGGGCCGCCGCAGGTCGGCGTCCAGATAGGCGGTACGCCCCTGCGCGGTGCTGGTCAGCAGCGCCCGCGCGTGTGCCAGCACGATCGGGTCGTTGTCCACGTAGACGATCCGCGACTCGGGGGCGATCGACTGCGCCACCTCGTGAGTGTTGTCCACCGAGGGGATGCCGGTACCGATGTCGAGGAACTGCCGCATCCCGGCCTCCCGGGCCAGGTAGCCCACCGCCCGACGGAGGAACCGGCGGTTCTCCTGCACGGCCGTTCGGGCGCTCGGGTAGACCTTCAGCATCGCCTCGGCCGACTCGCGGTCGGCGGCGAAGTTGTCCTTGCCGCCGAGCAGGTAGTCGTAGCGGCGGGCCGGGTGCGGCACTGTGGTGTCGATCCGGGTGGCGACACCCTCGACCGACGGTGACTGGGAACTAGGGTCGGGCACCGGCACCTCCAGACCTACGTCGAAGCCGCGCCCATCGTATGCGCTTCTGCCGGCGGCGGGTGCCGGGGGCAGATCCTCGCCGCGGCGGGCGTCGATTACCGTCACGCGCCAGCGCCTGGCCCCGAAACCAGCCCACACAGGTACTGCCGCGCCCGTCTACGCGGACAGTCGACAGTGTCGCTACGCTTGGTCTTGGGTCGGTTACTGTGACCGGTGTTCGGGCGCCGGTTGGTCGACGCACTCTGCCCAGACCTGTCGGTCGACACCGCCTCTGCGCTCGCGGACCACGCCGCGTGCTACCCACCGGCTGCCGGCACGGTGCTGGAGCCGCTGTACCCCGACCGGCTGACCGAGGACTTCCTCGCCCTCACGATCCCCGGTCACGGCGCGGACTACCCCGCCCAGTCCTGGGCGACCCGGATGGTGAGCCGGCTGGCAGACCTGGGCGCGGATGCCGACGAGGTTCGCGCCGCCACCCGCGCGGTCACCTTCCTGGTCGCGGCCGCCGAGCGGTGGAGACACCTGCCCGGCGCGTGCCTCAACGCCGTACTCGAGCGCCGGCCGGATCTCGCCGTGCGCGCCGGCCCCAGTACGGTTCGCGCGGTCGCCGAGCTCGGTGAGGTGACCATCGATGTGTTGGAGGCGGTCGACCACGTTCTGCCAGACCGGAGGCAGCTTGGATACGAGTCGGCGGCCGCCGCCATCACGGACCGGATCGTCACCCACCGGCTGCCGGAGACGGATGACCCTGCCCGGCGCGCCGCCTTGGTGGCCAGGCGCGGCGAACGAAGCTGGTACGCGGGCCGAGACGTTGCCGCGGCGGGGGACTTCGCCGCCCTGGCCGACCTCGTCGAGCCGTGGGCCCAGGTAGACCCACTCAGCCGCTCGTGGAACCTCGCCGCCGCGCGCAGTAACCTCGCCGCCAGCCGCCGCTCGGCAGGTCGGCTGGCCGAGGCGCTGGCTGCCGCCCGGTCCGCGACGGAGACCCGACGCCGGATGGCGGAGCGGAAGCCGTCCGTCTTCCTACCCTCGTACGCCCTATCCTGCTACCACCTGGCCCTGCTGCTGATCGAGGACGGCCACGCCGCGTCGGCGTGGCAGACGTTGACCGAACTGGACCGGTTCTGCGCCGGTGTCGTTGCGGCCTTTGGTGGGCGACAGTCGGCGAAGTTGGCCCAACTGCTCGCATCCGGGGCCACCCGGGACGTCGCGGCGCGCGGCGCCGGTGCGGCGGCTGACAGCTTCGCCGCGCTCTGCCGGAGCACCGCCCAGGACATCGTCGACTACCAGCAGAACATCGCGGCGCTGTTCCCCCGCCTGGGGGAGAGCGTCGAACAGGCGGGGCGCCGGGCGGCGCGCGGCGTTCCGGCGCGTACGGCGCCGAGGCGGTCGACGGCTACCAGGCGGCCGCGGACCTGGACCCGACGACGTACGAGCCGCAGCTGGCGACCCTGCTCGTCGATGTCACCGAGCGGTTCCTCACCGCCGGCCGGCGCGAGGACGCGTTCAGCTATTCGGAACGGGCCGTGGCGGTTCTGCGGCGCTGTGCCGACCGGGAGCCGGACGCCCTGCCCGTGCTGGCCGGTGCGGAGAGCCAGCACGGGTTGCTCGCCTCGGTGCTCGGTATGACCTGGCGCTGACGCACACCGCCCGCAGCGTTGAACTCTACCGGGAGCTGCTGCCACGCGGCGGTACGGAGTACGACTCGGGGCTCGGCCTGGCGCTGTGCCGGTACGGCCTCGTGCGTATCGCCGCCGATCGGGACCGGCTGGTGGCCGCCGAGGCCATCATGGAAGTCCTCGGACGGTACGGAGAGATCGAACGCCGGGGAGAAGCGCCGGATGAGGAGTTCACCACCCTCGTCGGCAGCTTGATGCGGTCCGAGGCCGTCGCCCCGGGCGGCAACGAGGAGTGACGATCGGTTGGGGCGGCGGGTGACGCTCGTCCCAGGCCGGGTAGTCGAGGTCGGTGTCCACGCGGCCGGCGGTCGCCTCGCGGCTGACGGGGCCGGGGAAAGTCCGTGTCCGCGATCTGCGCGGGGATGGCCCGGTACCAGCCTCAGCCCAGCCCGCTCCTAGGATCAGCGGGTGAAGCTGAGAAAGGCTGGCAAGAGTGCGCGAGGAGTTGGCGGGGTGGCTACGGCAGCTGCGTGACCTGACCGGACGGAGCCTGCGCGAGCTCGCCCGCGACGTCCACGTCAGCAGCTCCTCACTGTCGCGGTACTTCGCCGGCCAGGCCGTTCCACCCTGGCCGACGGTGGTGGCGCTCTGCAAGGCAGCCGGTCGTGACCCCAGGCCGCTGCGTGAGGTGTGGGAGCGGGCCAAGGATGGGCCTCAGACGAGCATGGCCGCCACTCCGCCGGTGCGCAATGACCTGCCACACGACATCACCGCCTTCACCGGGCGCCGGGCGGAGTTGGACGCCCTCCTCGGCGCCGCGCGGACCACGTCGGTGGTGGCGATCGACGGCATGGGCGGGGTGGGCAAGTCCGCGTTGGCCGTACACGCCGCGCATCTGCTGACCGCCGACTTCCCCGGTGGCCAGCTCTACCTGGACCTGCACGGGTTCACTCCGGGCCGGGAGCGGGTCGAGCCCTCGGAGGCGCTGCGTGTGCTGCTGGCCGCGCTCGGGTTGCCACCCGGCAGGATTCCCGACGCGGTCGCCGAGCGGGCCGCACTGTGGCGGTCGGAGCTGGCGACGCGGCGCGCGATCGTGCTGCTGGACAACGCCGCCGATGCCGATCACGTGCGCGAGCTGCTGCCCGGCGCCGGTCAGAGCTTCGTCGTGATCACCAGCCGCCGGCGGATGGTGGAGCTGGACGGTGTCCAGCCGATCTCGCTGGACGTCCTGCCGACCCAGGAGGCGGCGGAGCTGTTCGTCGAATCCGCGGGTGGGACTCGGCCCGGTGACGTCGGCGAGGTGCTGCGCCGATGCGGAAACCTGCCGCTGGCCATCCGGGTGGCCGCCGCGCGGCTGCGGCATCGGCCCGCGTGGACGCTCGACACCCTGGTGGAGCGGCTGCGCGAGGGCGAGCTGGCAGTGTCGGACGTGTTCGAGATGTCGCTGCGGCAGCTCGATCCGGCCCAGCGGCGGATGTTCGGGCTGCTGGGGCTGGTGCCGGGCGAGGACATCGACGCGTACGGCGCGGCCGCCCTGGCCGGGATCCCACTGGCCAACGCCCGTTCCCTGCTGGAGGACCTGGTCGACGTCCATCTGGTCCAGGAGCCGGCGGCGGGTCGCTTCCGGATGCACGACCTACTGCGGCAGGCCGCCCGCGCCGACGACGCCGCGGTCGACCCCGTACCGGCGATCGCCCGGCTGGGCGACTACTACCTGAGCGGCATGCTGGCCGTGAAAGAGCTGGTCGAGATCGTCATCCCGCTACCGGTCACCGTGTCCCAGCCGCCTCCGGCGCTTCCCGATCTCTCCGGCTACGACACGGCCGTGAACTGGATGGACACCGAGTGGGCCAACCTCACCGCGACGTTCTCGCTCGCCGTGGAACTCCGCATCGACGCGCCGGCGGTCGGGCTCGGACAGCTTGCCCTGATCGCCCACGCGCGACGCGGCGGCATGGCGCAGCTGCGCCGCGGGCTTGAGGTCAGCATGCCCGCCGCCGAAAGGCTCGGCGAGCGCCGCGTGCTCGCCTCGCACCGGTACCTGCTGGGCGCCGCGCTGATGCGCGTCGGCCGGCTCGAGGAGGCGGTGCCGGAGCTTGAGGCGGCCCGCGTTCTGATGGCCGCGGAGGGCGACGTCGTCAGCGAGGCCATCACCCTGCTGCAGCTGGCGGAAATCCGGATGTACGCCGCCGACGCCGAAGGCGCGGTCGGACTCCTGCGCCAGGCGACCGTACTGGTGCCACCCGGCGAGGCGGCCGTCCGCGTGCGGGTGTGCACCGGTCTCGGCCAGGCTCTGGTGCAGCTGGGCAAGTACGGCGAGGCCCGTGAGGCCGTCTCGGAGGTGATCGAGATCGCGCGCGGGCTGGACCGGCAAACGGAGCGCATGTGCCTGGAAGTGCTCGGCCGGGCGGCACTCGGCCTGGGTGACGCCCGGACCGCCCTCGATTTCGCGGAGCAGTCCGTCGCGCTCAACCGGGCGACGCGCCATCCGATCTTCGAGGCGGCCAGCCTCACGGACACCGCCATCGCCCTGCGCCACCTCGGTCGCGCCGAGGAGGCAGTGGCCAGGCACGCCGAGGCCGTGCGGATTCTCGAGCGGGCCGGCGAGCCGCACCGGGTGGTGCGCAGCCTCGTCCCGTATGCCGAGGCATGCCTGGCCACGGGCGATCGGGACGCCGCGGCGCGGCACTTCCAGGCGGTGCTGGAGATCGCCACCGCGCACGACATCGACTACGTGCTGCCCGCGGCGCGTGCGGGCCTGGCCCGGCTGTCCTGAGCCTGTCCCAGGGGTGGCCCGGGGGTGTCCCGTCCCGTCCCGGGACACCCGGGCAACAGCCGTCCGCTGGAGCGAAAGCGCAGGTCAGCCGGCTATCAGTGGGATGTCCCGCGTCCCGCACGGTGCGGCACGGGTTGTCCCGGGCAGGCCGCCGCGTCGACGCTCTTCGCCATGCACACGACGCCTTCCCTACTCGCCGAACTGGACGCGCTGCCCACCCGCTGGGAAGTGCAGGGGACGCTCGCCGCGCCCGTCGCCGCGGTCGCTGCGGTCCTGCTCACCGTCGCGGAGGGGCGGGTTGGCGATGACAACCTGCTGGTGCTGGCCAGGGCTTCGGCGGCTCGACAGGGGGCGATGACCGTCGTGGCCGGCTCCGGCGCCGGCGTCTACCGCGCCGAACTCGCCGGGCTGGTGGAGCCGGTGGAGATCCAGGTGGACCAGGCCCGGTCCAGGGTGGCGGTGCAGAGCTGGTACGCCGGGGTGCACGCCGCCACCGCCTGCCCCGCAGGTACCCGGGTGACCCATCGTGTCCACCGGGTCCACCCCGACCACCCGGGGTTCGCGGCCGGGATCGCTGAGATCGGCCTGCGTGCCCGCATGTCACGCGATCTGCGGCAGGTGCTGGGTGTGATTGCCGATCGGCTCGGCTGCTGACAATCCGCTCTCCCAGCAAGGTCGGGTCGACCGAGCGGGAGATTCCCTCGGGCGATCTGACCTGGGCAATCCAGTTACCCGGGTGCGAACAAGGACCGCATTCCACCCGGCTGTCCGTCAACCAAAGGAGCACACCATGTCCATCACCCTCACGGACCAGCGCAGCGGCTTCGCGGAAACAGGGCTGCGCAGAATGCGCGACGTGCTGGCACGGCACGTCGATTCCGGGAGGATTCCCGGGCTTGTCGCCCTGGTCAGCCGGGGCGGTGAGACGCACGTCGAAGCGATCGGGACGATGCGCCATGACGGTGGCGCGCCGATGGGCCGGGACACGATCTTCCGGATGGCCTCGACGTCGAAGCCGGTCGCGATGGCGGCGGCGATGGTGCTGCTCGACGAGTGCAGGCTGCGGTTGGACGAGCCGGTGGAGCAGTGGCTGCCGGAACTGGCCGACCGGCGGGTGCTGACGCGGATCGACGGCCCGCTGGACGACACCGTGCCGGCGCGGCGGCCGATCACCGTACGGGACCTGCTGACCTCCACGTTCGGGCTCGGCATGGACCTGACCTCGCTGGGCACTCCCATCATGGGCGCCATCTTCGAGCAGGGGCTCACGCCCGATCTGCCGGAACCGATGCCCGAGCCGGACGAGTGGATGCGGCGCCTTGGCACGCTTCCGCTGATGCACCAGCCCGGAGAGCGCTGGCAGTACCACATCAGCCACGATCTCCTTGGCGTGCTCGTCGCCAGGGTCACGGGCCAGTCGTTCGAGACGTTCCTGCGCGAGCGCATCTTCGACCCCCTGGGCATGAAGGACACCGGTTTCCACGTGCCCGCCGACAAGCTCGACCGGCTGCCGACCCTCTACGCCCCCGACCCGCAGACCGGCGAGTTCACCGTGTGGGACGAAGCCGAAGGGGGACGCTGGAGTCAGCCTCCGGCGTTCCAGGGTGGCGGCGGCGGGCTGGTCTCCACCGCCGACGACTACCACGCCTACTTCCGGATGCTGCTCAATGGCGGGACGCACGGGGGCGAACGGATCCTGTCCCGGTCCGCCGTCGAGTTGATGACCACCAACCGCCTCACGCCCGAGCAACAGGCCGCCCGAGACGCCATGGCCCGCAACAACGTCCATGTGTCGTTCGGTCAAGGGCAGCACGGCGGCTGGGGCTTCGGGATGGCGGTGCGCACCTACCGTGGCGACTACGCGTCCATCGGCCAGTTCGGCTGGGACGGCGGAAGTGGCACCTCGACCTACGCCGACCCGGACAACCAGCTCACCGGAATCCTGCTCACCCAGGTCGGGCTGTCGGTCCCGAACTCGGCGCACCTCATCCACGACTTCTGGAGCACGGTCTACCAGGCAATCGACGGCTGAGGGCCACGCCGAACCCGCCGAGCTCGGCGTGGCCCGTCTGCCGCCGGCCACTGGCACCGGACGTATCGGCGACCAGGGCAGGCAGCGGACCGCGCCGAGCCGCAGGACGCCTTCGACTACCAGGCGACTACGGCGTCGAGTAGCCGGGCCGGGGACCAGAGGGCCCCGCCACCGCGAACCGGAACCGTGCCTCAGGGACGAGGCAGCCATCGACGGCGTACCTGTAGTCAGCCGACGTTTGACATGAAGCGCGGTTGAGGTTTTAGGGTCTCGGCGTAGGTCAAGGCCCGGCGTCCTCGCTGCGCTTCGGGTCGGGCCGACGCAACCCGTAGCGGTCGGCGACCCGACGCCCGTCGGCGCTGCCGTGCTCAAGGTCTTCACGGGTCGACGGGCGGCCGATCGATCACAACAGGACGTTCGTCACCTCAGCACCCTTGCCGGAAGGAATCTGATGCCACTGCCCCGCCTTCTCCGTCCCCGCCTCGTCGCGAGCGCTCACTGCGACCTCCCCTGCGGCGTCTACGACCCGGCCCAGGCCCGCATCGAGGCTGAGTCGATCAAGGCCATCTGCGAGAAGTATCAGGCCAGCGACGATCCGGAGTTCCGGACCCGCTCGCTGATCATCAAGGAACAGCGGTCCGAGCTGGTCAAGCACCACCTCTGGGTGCTCTGGACCGACTACTTCAAGGCGCCGCACTTCGAGAAGTACCCGGAGCTGCACACGCTCTTCAACGAGGCCACCAAGCTGGCCGGCGCCGGCGGTGCGAAGGGCTCCGCGGACCCGGCCGTAGCGGAGCAACTCCTCACGAAGATCGGGGAGATCTCGAAGATCTTTTGGGAGACCAAGCAGAGCTGATCCAGGGAACCGGGTGCGACCCTGCACCCGGTTCCGCACATGTGCAACGGCCGCCACTGGCGCGGTACCTGCGGAGCAGGCTGCCGGCCGGGCCGTAGGCACCGAGGCCGGCAGCCGTGCGGGCCAAGGGCGTCCTGCGTTACATGCTGGAGTTGTAGTAGGCGCCCCGGTACGCCCGATCGACCGGGGATGTTTGCAGAATCCAGCCAGTCCAACCCTCGACGCGGGTGTAGATCCGGACGCAGAAGGACCCCGCAACCCTTCTCGGGAAGTCCCCGTGTTCGACGCCTGGCTCGTCGCCCGTGCACTGCGCGGCGTTGTACTGCAGCCGGTGGCTCGCATCCACGTTGACGCCCGAACTTTCCAGGGTGATGTCGTCCTCGAACGACGACATCACCGTCCAGTCTGTGCCCATGGCCGACACGGGCAATCTCGGGCGTCCGCCGCTCCCGGTACCAAGAACCTCGAGTTCATCAAAGAAGACGCTGCCCGGTATCATCTGCCGGCACTGCAGCCAAAAGGCGCAGAAATTGGCATCCTGGGCCCCCTCGTGTGGGGTGGCGAGAGTGATCACGTCCTCGACGTAGAGGTAGGGCGGCCAGCCCGGAGTGTTGCGCTGCACGTTCAGCAGCGCCGAGCGGATCACCAGGCCACCCATGGAGTGCGCCACCACGTCGACCTTGAGGCCGTTGCTGGAGTACTCGTTGTAGATGACGTCAGCGAGCCTGTGTGCGACGGTGTGGATCGACGTGTCGCGGTTGCCGTCGTGCTGGAAGGTGCAGTTCGTGCTGCCACCGTAGTAGCCGAATGTCGACAGCGGCCCGGTCCAGCCCTCGTTCCGGAGGTGCGTGCGCGCATTCAACCAGGTACTGCTGCAGTCGTGGCCGCCGGAGGCTGCGAAACCGTGAACGAAAATTATCGGATTGTCCTTGGTGTCGCCACGGCCGGGGGCTGCCTGGGCGGGAGCTGCCACGACCACCGTCAGGCCGGCGGTAACCGCCAGCGAGGCCAGCAGGGTCAGGACTCGTCGCATCTACTGCGTCCTCTCGGACAAACCGCTGATATCCAGCTCCGTTTGCTGAAGTACGCTGATCGTCGCGTTTCGCGGGTTCGCTGTGACCCAACGAATCCACGAACTTTGTCACCCTGGACCGTCGGCCACTCAAGGAGGGCCATGAGCGGCCGGAACGGGCAGTGGCGGGTCGCGGAGTTGCCGGCCTCGTCGAGACGACGACCAGGGCCGGCGTCGAGCGGCCGCGGCCCGTCGCTTCCTGTGCCGGGCGCAACGACCGGATAGCCCAGGTGGTCATCATCGCCACGCTGTCGCGCTATGCCGACGGCGCCTGGGGTCAGCCCGACATTTTCCGGAGTCGATGGTCTGGGCGTTCGTCATCGGGGCCGTTGCCCTGCTGGGCGCCGGCATCCCTGTCCTCCGCCGTCAAGCCCGCGTCCAGCAGCTCCAGCATCGGCGAGGACGCCGACGACCGGATCGCCCAGCGCTGCGCGGCGGAGTACCCGCGGGCGAACAACCCGACGCCGATGACCGTCGACGCGCTGCGGCGGCTCGTCCCGTCGATGCGTACCGGCGATCTCGGCGCGGCGTTCGCGGCGGCGTTGACCGGGCCGGCGACAGTGGGGGCGCGAATGAAGCTCGACTAGGCCGACGGCGTGGATGTCGGTCACCGACCCACTCCCGTGCGAAGGCGTAGCCCGACGACATCGTCCGGACGAGACGAGATGCCGCCGGCATGGCGATCAG
This sequence comes from Plantactinospora sp. DSM 117369, assembly GCF_053764795.1. Classification (NCBI taxonomy): domain Bacteria; kingdom Bacillati; phylum Actinomycetota; class Actinomycetes; order Micromonosporales; family Micromonosporaceae; genus Plantactinospora; species Plantactinospora sp. DSM 117369. Next base: position 2,846,933 of record NZ_CM132446.1, read on the forward strand.
CGCGGCGTCGCGGCACACGCGGTCATCGATCCGGTTGCCGGCCGGTCGCCCGCGGCCGGCGACGACACCGGAGCCGACGACGGCGCTACCTGCGGACGAACCGGGCGCGCAGCCCGGCCGGGACCAACAGCGCCTCCGGCCGCATGACAACCGTGTCCGGGTCGACCACCGTGACGTCGTAGTCGCGTACCAGCGCGGCGACGGCGAGCACCAGTTGCAGCAAACCGAGTTGGTTGCCCAGGCAGATCCGCGGTCCGGCCCCGAACGGCAGATACGCGAACCGGGCGTGCGGCTGCCGCGTTCCGAGCCAGCGGTCGGGCAGGAACTCTTCCGGCCTGTCCCACCACCTCGGGTCGCGGTGCATCAGATAGACAGGCATCATGACCTGTTGGCCGGGCCGGAAGCTCCACCGGCCGAGCGTCGTATGGGTACGCACCTCGCGGCCCATGAGCCAGGTCGGGATGTACGCCCGCAGCAGTTCCTTCACCACCGCCTCGGTGTAGGGCAGGTCATCGACGGTGACCGCCCGGTGCGCCCGCTGTGCCAGCACCTCCGCCTCAACCCGGATCCGGGCGGCGATCCCGGGTTCCCGCGCGAGGACCAGCACCGCCCAGGCGAGTGTCGTGCCCGGTACGCCGTGCGAGGCCCGCAGCATCACCGACAGCGTCCGGTAGACGGCCTCGTCGTCGAGCGGCTCGGCGTCGCCGCCGAGCATGGTGTCGAGCAGATCGCCGACCGTGTCCCAGCGTTCGGCACGCCGCTGCCGGATGCGTTTGTAGAGCAGGTCGGCGAGCCTCCGATTGGCTGCCTTCGCCGAGCGGACCGCAGGTACCGGCAGCCAGCTCGGCAGGGACAGCGAGCTCGACATCAGGGCGGTCGAGCGCTCCGCCGCCTCGGCGACCGCCTCGGCAACCTCCTCGACGTCGGCGGTCTCGTCGGCGGCGGCCCTCTCGGCGCTGCCACCGAGGCAGTAGTCCGTAGTCGCGTGGATGACGAAGGACTTCATCACCGCCGCCACGTCGACCTCACGGCCGAGCATGGGACCCAGGCGGGCGTGGAAGATGTCCACCAGGCGGTGGCTGTGAGCGTCCACCGCCGCCCGGTTGACCCCTGGCCAGCTCTTCCTACGTCCGGCCATCGCCGTCGGGGTCTGCCGCGCGGTCGCCTCGGGCGGGGCATCGTCGAACAGGGCGACCTCGATACCGAAGTCGGTGTTCGTGCGTACCAGGATCTCGTGGACGAGGACGGGGTCGGCCACCACACTCGTCCGAGGGCTGAACGCGAACACGTCGCCGTAGTCGTACTGGCACCGCTGGAGGAACGCGATCCGGTCCTGCTCGTAGTCGTACCGGTTGCCGACCAGGCGCCGCCCGCGCGGCCCCGCTGGGTACTCGACTGTGGACATGTTCGTGATCCCTCGCACCTGGACTGGTATGAGTCGTCTGGACCCGCGGCGGTCCGGCCGCGGCGGTGCGGCGTGCGCCGCGCGGGTACCCGCGACGGTGGCCGCCGGACCGGCCGGCCACCGTCATCCTCGGGTCAGGGGACCCACGGGTAGCGTCCGCCCATCCGGCCACGGTCGAGCCGCACCAGGCGGGCAAGACCCATCAGAGCGAGCTTCGCCATTGCATTCACCTCCCGGACTACGTCGTCGTGTCACCGCCACGTTCACGTTGTCATCCGAGGCACGTCGGTAGCCCCTGATCGGTCGTTCGGATCTGTGCGGATCTGTTCCGAACGGGGCCGGAGGCGGCCGGGCCCGGGGTGGTGTCTGGAGTGCTCAGGTCCCTCCCGGGCCCGTCCGCCGGACGCGGCGTACGGTCGCCGGCGAGGTCCTGCCTGGGCAGGATCCTTCCGCCGCCCGGCTCACCACCCGCGAGCACGCCAGCGACCAGCACGCCACCACGCGGCAACCGGCAGGCGACACCTAGCGAGCCACGCTTGGTTGGACAACCTTGCAGCCGACTACGGCTTGCGGCCGACAGCGCAGTACTGGTCGATGACGTCGGGCGGGGTGGACGGGTCGGGCTTCCACTCGTTGACCGACACCACGCCGGGTTCGACCAGATCCAAGCCGTCGAACAGCCCGGCGATCCGGTCGGGGCTGCGCAGGTGGTACTTCGGGTTTGCCGAGGCGTTCCAGATCCGCACGGCTTCGATGACCGCCTCGCTGGTGTCGCTGCCGTCGTACATCGCAAGGTAGCTACCGGACGGCAGGGCGGCCATGATTCGCTTGATGATCGACTTTGCTTCGTCGTCGCTCTCGATGTGACCGAGGATGCCCATCAGGAACAGCGCCACCGGCTTGGTCAGGTCGAGCGTCTTGGCCGCCTCGCGCACGATGGTGTCGGTGTCCCGCAGGTCGGCGTCGATGTAGTCGGTGGCACCCTCGGGGCTGCTGGTCAGCAGCGCCCGCGCGTGCGCCAGCACGAGGGCGTCGTTGTCGACGTAGACGACGCGGGCATCCGGTGCTACCGACTGGGCGACCTGGTGCGTGTTGTTGGCGGTGGGCAGGCCGGTGCCGATGTCGAGGAACTGACGGACGCCGGCCTCGCCGGCGAGGTAGCGCGCCGCCCGGGTCAGATAGGCCCGGGAGAGTCGCGCGTTCTCGGCGAGTTGCGGGAGGGTCTGGATGATCTGGTCGCCCACCGCACGGTCGGCCGCGAAGTTGTCCTTGCCACCCAACAGGTAGTTCCAGATCCGAGCCGTCTGCGGCACGGCCGTGTCCAGCTTGACGATCTCCTGCTGGTCGTCGGCGGGGGCCGAACTCTCTGTCACGTGCGCATCCTTCGATCAAGCGGGAAACGACGCTGTCGGATCGCGGCAAGCATAGCCAGAGTCCGCACAGGACGGTCAGCGTGGCCGCGCAAGCTGTCCGCCCGGGCCGCCCGGGCGCCCTGGCCGCCCGGCCGCCCGGGTCGCCCGGAAGCAGCGGAGGCAGACCTGGCGCCGCCCACCGGAAACGGCATGGGCGAGGGGACGGTTCGTCGGGAGCCGTCGCCGTCGCGTGGGGCCTGAGTGGTGCCGGTCGGGGGTGGGAACTCAGCGGTGCAGATCGGGGTGGACCTCGCCCAGGTGGCGCGGGTGAGCCTTGCGACGTGGGTGAGGCTTGCGACGCGGGTGAGCCGCGCGACGCGGGGGTGGTTGCGGTGGCGGGCACCGCGGATCCTGGGCAGGGACGTCCACTGGTGGCTGACCCGGACCGGGCTGGATTCCTCCCGGTTGGGGCCGCGCCTGGTGCAGGGCACGGTGCCGGTGAGCGACGACGGCGGCATCCCGTTCGATCTCCTCGACCATGCGTAGGATCGGATGCCGATATCGGTTCCGTCACTGTTCGGCGGGCGTGTGGAGGTGGACCGGGTGCGGGAGTTCCAGCGCGGTGCGGTGCGGCTGCACATCCTGCATCACGCCGCGGAGCAGGAGATCCATGGCGCGTGGATGACCGAGGAACTGGCCCGCCACGGCTACGACATCAGCCCCGGCACCCTGTACCCGACCCTGCACCGGCTGGAGGCGGACGGGTTGCTGGTCTCCGAGCAGCGGGTGGTCGAGGGGCGCACCCGCCGGGTCTACCGGGCCACCGAGGCCGGTAAGCAGGCGTTGGCCGAGGACCGCAGGGCGCTGCGGGAGTTGGCGGACGAGGTGCTCGGCGACGACGCCTCCGGCTGATCCGGAGGATCGCATGTCTACCGCCGTCGGCGTGCGGCGATGGCGCGGCGGATGGCATAGGCGGCGACGCCGGCAGCCAGTACCGCGGCGCCGGAGATGACCGAGGAGATCGGCAGGGTGACGGCGAGCGCCAGGCAGCCGGCGAACCCGAGTACGGGGATGATCCGGGGTGGCCGGTTCTCCGCCGTGGAGAGGGTCCAGGCCGAGGCGTTCGCGATGGCGTAGTAGACGAGGACGCCGAAGGAGGAGAAGCCGATCGCCGAGCGGAGGTCGCCGGTTGCCGCCAGGACGGCGACGACGGCTCCGACGGCCAACTCGGCCCGGTGCGGCACCTTGAATCGTGGATGCACGGTCGCCAGGGCATGCGGCAGGTGCCGGTCGCGGGCCATGGCCAGGGTGGTGCGCGAGACGCCGAGGATCAGCGCGAGCAGCGAGCCGAGCGCGGCGACGGCGGCACCGGCGCGTACGACCGGCTCCAGCTGTGGCATTCCGGCGGCGTGCACGGCGTCGGACAGCGGTGCGGCGGCGTCCGCCAGTCGCTGCGGGCCGAGCACCAGCAGCACCGCGACGGCCACCGCCGCGTAGACACCGAGGGCGATGCCGAGCGCGAGCGGGATGGCGCGGGGAATGGTCCGGGCCGGATCCCGGACCTCCTCCCCGAGGGTGGCGATGCGCGCGTACCCCGCGAAGGCGAAGAACAGCAGGCCCGCCGCTTGTAGGACCCCGCCGGCCGTCGCGTCCGCGCCGACGTCCAGCCGGGTCGCGTCGGTCGCGCCCCAGCCGAGAGTGGCGACCACCACCAGGGCCAGCACCGCGAGGACGGCGGCGACGATCACCCGCGTCAGCAGCGCGGACTTCTCGATCCCGAGGTAGTTCACCACGGTCAGTGCCACCACGGCGGCCACCGCCACCGCGTGGGCCTGGCCGGGCCAGGCGTAGAGGCCGACGGTGAGTGCGATCGCGGCGCAGGAAGCGATCTTGCCGACCACGAATCCCCAGCCCGCCAGGTAGCCCCAGAAGTCACCGAGCCGTTCCCGACCGTAGACGTAGGTCCCGCCGGAGGCCGGGTACCGGGCGGCCAGCCGGGCCGAAGACGTGGCGTTGCAGTACGCCACCACCGCGGCGAGCCCGAGGCCGGGCAGCAGACCGGAACCGGCCGCGTGTGCCGCCGGAGCGAGAGCGGAGAAGATGCCCGCGCCGATCATCGCGCCGAGCCCGATCACCACCGCATCGAACGTCCCCAGCCGCCGCCGTAGCGCCGCTGGCGTCGTGCCGGCCGCTGACTCCACCATGTTCAGTCCTCCACCCAGAATCACCGCCGACATTACGGGATCCGATATCGGGACGCGATATGCGATCGCCGCGTACGGGTGGAAGGTTCATCTGGTGTGGGGCCCTTCCCGCCCGGGAAGGGCCCCCACCGGGGTTTGTCGTGGATCGGCCGCTCCGGGCCGCCGCCTCAGCGGCCGACCGGAGCCCGCCGGGCCAGCGCGGCCCCGTCGGCGGTCTCGAACGCGGCCAGCACCGAGCTGACCCGGCCTTCGGTGACCGGTACGAACACCCGCTTGCGCTGCCCGGACCGCAGTTCGACCGTCTGGCTGCCCAGCGCGGTGTCACCGGTCCAGGAGTAGAGGTACGCCGTCCCCTTCCGGGTCGCCCGGACGTCGACCAGGATGCCGCCGTCCACCCGCTTCGGCACGCCCACCGTGAAGGTGTTGGCCGGCAGCCGGTGGACCGCCGCCGGGGCCACTCCGTCCGACGCCGACTGGGCGATGGTCTGCGGGCTCTGCAGGCTGCGGGCCGCGGTGTCCGGGAAGACCGGCTCGCTCGGCTCCCGCTGCGGCGGGGTGTAGCCGGGCAGGGTGGTCAGCCCGTACCGGTACGGGTCGGCCCGTACGCCCTGGAAGGTCGACCAGCCCAGCCGGGACTGCGAGCTGAGGTCCTGGGTGTCCGAGTCGTAGACCAGGACGTTGAACCCCATGTGCGCCGGGTCCACCGCGTCCGGCAGCACCGCGAACGGAATGCTCGCCTCGATGGTGTACCCGGTGTACGGTTCGCTGACCTTGCTCGCCACGGTCATCCCGTGGGCGGTGACCGCACCCGGCCCCTGCCGGTTGTCGGCGTCCCGCTGGAAGCACGGCGGGTTGCCGTTGGCCGGGTCGTCGGTGGTCGGGAAGATGCCCGCCTTGAAGACCGTCGAGGTGTTCGCCGAGTCGCCCTTCGGATCGAAGGTGATCTCGACGCTGTCGGTGCGGCGTTGCCGCTTGCAGTCCTGCGGCACGACCTTGCGGCCGAGTACGTCGTCGGTGACCTGGACGATCACCTTGAGGGCGTCGTCGGTGAAGGCCACCCTGCCGGTGATCGAGGCGTCCTCCGGGGTGGTCGGCTGACCCTCCCAGATCCGGGAGAGGTTCAACTCGGGTCCGGGGTACTCGCCCGCGCCGGCCACCGCGTCGACCGTGTGTCCGGCACCGGCCCGGGGGATCACCGTGGTCGGCACGATCTCCAGCGCGGCGTTCGATGTGGTGGGTGCCCGGTGGGCGCCGGGGCGGCGCCGGTCACCGGCGAGTACGCGGCGGGTGCGGCTCGGCCGAGCCCGCCGGAAGGCCTTCGCCGGGTGACGCTAAAGATCCACGGCGGGATGAGTCAGTACCCTCGGCCGGCGGGGTGGCCCGTGATCCCCTGGTCCGGGAGTTGCTCACGGAGCGGCTGGCCGAGGTACTGCCGTACCGGCCGGAGGTGGTGCTCTCCGACTTTCCGGATGACGCGGCGCTGCTCGGCGCCGTGACGATGGCGGCGGAGGCGGCGCCGGCCGCCGGGCTGAGTTGACCAGGCCGCCGATGAGCGGCCCGTGGCGCCCGGGCCCTTTCCGTCCCCTCGGCCGGTACGGGAAGGGCGCTGGCGGCGAGGCGATCCTTGCACATCGGCAGGCTGGTGCGCGCCGCTATCTGGTGACGGCCGGCGGCCCACCCTCCGACGGCTGGCGAATCTGCTCTCCGGTCGGGCATTCTTGAGTGAACCTTTTCCACCTGAACGGCGCGACGCGTTCGCCCGACCTCCACCTTTGGCCAGGGCGGATCGTAAGGGGAGGTGGAAAGGTTCGATTGAGGCCGTTGCCGGCGCGCCGAGAAGAGGGTGGGGCCGTGACCTCCGCACCGTCCGATCAGCCACCCAGAACACCCCCCTGGCAAATCGTCGTGGCCTTCATGGGCGCCTCGGCCGCGCTGCTCACCGCCGTCTGGGGCGGTGTGACCCTCTTCTACCAGGCGGGCCAATCGAGCGTCGATCCCTCGGCTCCACCAGCGGCCCACTCTGACCAGCCGGCACAGGTTTCCACCTCGCCGACGGGCCACCCGACCGTGAGCCCCGGTCCCGGCGGAAGCGGCGCGGACAGCATCCGCCGCCAAGGCATCGTCACCATCGTCCGCGACGACGTCATCGACCTCGACACCGGACGCGCCGACTGGGCCGCAGAAGAAGCGCCGGGCGCGACCGCGACCGACCTCGAGTTCACCGACGCCGGACCGACCCTGGTCAGCGTGCACCACGCGGTCATGGCGCGGCTGCCCGCCAACCGCACCGGCGAGCACTTCCGCGACTGCGCCACCCTTTCCGCCGAGTACGGCGGCACCCCGCTCCGGGCTGACGAGCTGCGCCCCGGTGTCAAGCTCTGCGTCATCACCGACCAGAAACACGTCGCCCTACTCCAGATCACCGACGTACGCGGCGGGGCTGACCAGGAACCGGAGCGGGTAACCCTCGCCGTCACCGTCTGGTCCCGCCGGCACAGCGGTTGACCGTGGCGTGGCGAACACGCGACCACATGGCGGTGCCGGCGATGGCGGTAGGTTGCACAGTCATGGCCACGACCGCCGACGTCCGTCACGACCTCGCCAGCCTCGCCGACCCGCGTCGGGCGGAGGGAGTGCGCCGGTTTCTGCAGATGGTTCCCGGCGGGTACGGCGAGGGCGACCGGGCCATCGGCGTCTCCGTACCGGACCAGCGCAGGGTGGCCGGCCGGTACTGGCGCGACATCTCGCTGGCCGAAACGGCGGAGCTGCTGACGAGCGGCGTGCACGAGGAGCGGCTGACCTCGCTCTTCATCCTGGTGCGAAAGTTCACCAAGGGGGACGAGGAGGAACGGGGCCGGATCTTCAGCATCATCCTGGCTAACACCGGCCGCATCAACAACTGGGACCTGGTCGACTCGTCCGCGCCGTACATCGTCGGCCCCTGGCTGGTCGACAAGGACCGGAGCGTACTGGATCGGTTGGCCGGGTCGAGCCTGGTGTGGGATCGGCGGATCGCCATCATGGCAACTTTCGCCTTCGTCAAGGCCGGAGACTTCCGTTGGACCTTCCGGCTCAGTGAACGGCTGCTGCGTGACCCGCACGACCTCGTGCACAAGGCGGTGGGCTGGATGCTGCGCGAGGTGGGGAATCGCGACAGAGCGGCGGCGGAGGAGTTCCTCGCCGCACGGTACCGGGTCATGCCGCGGGTCATGCTCCGGTACGCCATCGAGAAGTTTGAACCGCAGCGTCGCCGGGAGTACCTCTCCGGCCTGGTCTAGCCGCCGCCACATGCCGGGCGCTCTCAGGGTTTCCTGTGAATGAGCTGTCGTGGCGGCGGTCAGCCGGGTGATGGCGCGCTGATTGCGCCGCCGGATTCTCCGAATTCTCCCAGAAGCTTTCAGAAGCCGGTCAGCCCGGCCGGCCAGGCTCTCGCCATGACAGTGATCGAGGTACGGGGGCTGACCAAGCGGTACGGGTCCGACACGGTGGTGGACGACCTGTCGTTCACCGTCGAACCGGGGCAGGTGACCGGCTTCCTTGGCCCGAACGGCGCCGGCAAGTCCACGACGATGAAGATGATCCTGGGTCTGGCCGCTCCCACCCGGGGTTCCGTCACCATCGCCGGTCGCCGCTACAGCGACCTCCCGGTACCGCTGACCGAGGTGGGCGCGCTACTCGACGCCAGCGCCGTGTACGGCAGCCGGAAGGCGTACGACCACCTGCTGGCGCTCGCGGTGAGCAACGGCCTGCCCCGGCGCCGGGTCGACGAGGTGCTCGCCCGGACCGGGCTAGAGGGTGTGGCCGGGAAGCGGGTGGGAGGGTTCTCGCTCGGCATGCGACAGCGACTCGGCATCGCGGCGACGCTGCTCGGCGACCCGCGGGTGCTGATCTTCGACGAGCCGGTGAACGGGCTCGACCCCGAGGGTATCCGGTGGATCCGGGACTTCATGCGCTCCTTGGCCGGCGAGGGACGGGCGGTGCTGGTCTCCAGCCACCTGATGAGCGAGATGGCGCAGACTGCCGACCACCTGGTCGTGATCGGCCGGGGCCGGCTCATCGCCGATACCGGCATGAGTGAGTTCATGCACGCCAACGGCGAGGGCACCGTGCTCGTCCGGGTGCCCGATCCGGGCTCCTTCGCGCGGCGGCTGGTCGCCGCCGGGGCCACCGTGCGGGACGGTCTGGAGGCCTCGCTCGTCGTCTCCGGCATGACGAGCGGGGAGATCGGCAAGCTTGCCGCCTACCACGGGGTCGTGCTCAGCGAACTCACCCCGCAGCGGGCCTCGCTGGAGGACGCCTTCATGGAACTGACCAGGGCCAGCACCGAGTACCAGGGGGCTGCGGCATGACGTCGTCCGCCACCGGGCCCCACCCGACCTTCGCACACAGCCTCCGGGCAGAGTGGATCAAGCTCCGCAGTCTGCGCTCCACCTGGTACACCCTGGCCTGCCTCTTCGCGGTCGGACTCGGCATCACGTTTCTCGCCCTGAGCTCCGCCGGGGCGGACTACGAGAGCGCGACGGCCGCCGAACGGGAGGCTTGGGATCCGACGAACCTCAGTCTGATGTCGTACATCGTCGCTCAGTTGATCATCGGCGTGCTGGGCATCCTGGTCGTCACCTCCGAGTACGCGACCGGACTGATGCAGACGTCGCTGACCGCCACGCCCCGCCGGCACCGACTGCTGGCGGCCAAGGTGGCGCTGGCCACCGCCGTCGCCATGGTGGCGGGCCAGGCGCTGATGTTCAGCGCCTTCTTCCTCGGACAGATCCTCCTCGCCGCGCAGGACGTGCCGAACGCGGGACTCGGCGATCCCGGTGTGTTCTCCGCCGTGGCGGGTGGTGGACTCTATCTCTCGGCAATGGCGCTGCTGGCGGTCGGTCTCGGCACGATCATGCGAGCCACGGCGGGAGCCTTGGCCACCCTGGTGGGGATCGTCTTCCTGGTACCCGCACTCGCGGGCCTCTTCCCCTCGTGGCTCCAGGGTCTCTTCGACTTCTGGCCGACTCTGGGCGCGGCAGCGGTCCTGGCGACGGTCCCGGACCCCGACTACCCGCACCCCTGGCTGAACCTGGCCGGAATGTGCCTCGGGGTCGCCGCCGTACTGGCCGCCGCGTTCGTGGTCTTCCGGCGTCGTGACGTATGACGGGCACCGTGGCGGGCTTCGCCGGTCGACTGCGCGGCGAGGTGTTCCGGAGTCGAGCCTCCGTATCCTGGCCGGCATGGAACGATCAGGTCAGGCGATGACCTCGCGGGGAGGTACCGAGCGGTTGCTGGTGGTGGACGACGAGGCCACCGTCCGTGAGTTGCTCTCCGCTACGCTGCGCTTCGCCGGATTCCGGGTGACCTCGGCGGCAACCGCCACCGAGGCGGTCGCCGCGGCCACTGCGGAGCCGCCCGATCTGGTGCTGCTCGACGTCATGCTGCCGGACATGGACGGCTTCGAGGTGGTCCGGCGGCTGCGTGAACAGCGCCTGCCGGGCCGCAGCGGGCCGGTGCCCGTGCTCTTCCTCACCGCTCGGGACCGTCAGGCCGACAAGATCACCGGGCTCTCCCTCGGCGCCGACGACTACGTGACGAAGCCCTTCGACCTGGAGGAGCTGATCGCCCGGATCCGGGCAATCCTCCGCCGTACCGGGGGCCATCACGGCGACGTGCTGACGGTGGGCCCGCTCGCACTCGACGCCGAGGGGCACCAGGTGACACGGGCGGGGCGACCCGTCCGTGTCTCCGCCACCGAGTTCCGGCTGCTGCGCTACTTGATGGAGAACGCCGGGCGGGTGGTGTCCAAGGCTCAGATCCTCGACCGGGTGTGGCACTACGACTTCGGCGGCGACGCCAGCATCGTCGACACCTACATCTCCTACCTACGGCGGAAGGTCGACGCCGAAGAGCCCAAGCTCATCCACACCGTGCACGGCGTGGGCTACGTGATCCGGGAGCCCCGGCAGTGAGGCACCCGCTGAGCCGGTTCTCACTGCGGGCCAGGCTGCTGCTGCTCACCACGAGCCTGCTGCTGGCCGGGCTGAGCCTCATCGGCGCGGTCGTCTCCGACCATCTGGAGCGCTATCAGCTCGACCGGATCGACAATCAGCTGCGCTCGTTCACCGCGATCATCTCCCGGGTGTCGGAAACCGGGCCGCCCGAGGCCGAGGACACCGCCGGCCACCCCGAACTCCTCGACCCCGTCCTCGACCTGATCGGCAGCCCGTATCTGGTGTACCTGGACGCGGACGGCGCGGTGGCCGGGAGCATGCGCTCCGCCCGGCTGGGCAGCGCAACCCTGCCGACGACCGGCGCGCTGGGTACGATCCGCACCGACGGGACAGCCGTCGACCTGCCCGCCGCCGACGGCTCGGGGCGCTGGCGGGCCGTCGCCCGACCGGCCGTCGGCTGGGGCGGGACGGTGATCGCGGCCGCACCGCTCACCGAGGCCGACGCCACCATCGCGCGACTCCGGGCAAGCAGCCTGATCAGCGGCGCCGTGCTGCTCGTCCTGCTCACGGCGGTCGGCTGGTTCGCCCTCGGCCGTGGCCTGCGACCGCTGCGCCGGATCGAGCAGACGGCCGCCGCGATCGCCGGCGGCGACCTCACCCGACGGGTACCCAGCCTCGCCCCGGCAAGCACGGAGATCGGGCACCTCGCGGTCTCCCTCAACACCATGCTCGGCCAGCTCGAACGGGCCTTCGCCGACCGGGCCGCCTCCGAGTCCCGGATGCGTGTCTTCGTCTCGGACGTCAGTCACGAACTGCGCACCCCGCTCTTCGTCATCAAGGGTTCGACCGATCTCTACCGGATGGGCGCGCTGGCGGAGCGGGCCGACATCGACGAGGCGATGCACCGCATCGACCGGGAAGCCACCCGGCTCACCGCCCTCACCGAGGACCTGCTGCTACTCGCCCAGCTCGACGACGCGGCCGACGGACAGCTCGACCCGGCCCCGATGGACCTGCGTACCCTCGCCAACGACGCCCGGCACGATCTGCGCGCCCTCGACCCGTCCCGCCCGGTCCGACTCACCGGTCCGGGCGGCAGCCGCCCGCCCGGCCCAGCCCCGGTGCACGCCGACGAGGCCCGGCTGCGGCAGGTCGTCGCCAACCTCGTGGGCAACGCCGTCGCCCACACCCCGCCGGGCACCCTGGTCCGGATCGGCGTCGGCACGGCGGATGGCCGCGCCGTGCTCGAAGTGGCGGACGAGGGTCCGGGGATGACGGCTGAGCAGGCGGATCGGGTCTTCGACCGCTTCTACCGGACCGACCGCTCCCGAAGCCGCTCGGGCGGGGCCAACGCAGGGCTCGGGCTCGCCATCGCCCGCTCCCTCGCCCGTGCCCACGGCGGCGATGTCGAGCTGGAGACCGCCCTCGGCGAAGGCGCCTGCTTCCGGCTGGCGCTGCCACTGTCGAGCCCGTGTTAGCAGCGGCAGTACGTCAGAGCCAGTCCGACGGCCTACCGGACGAGCGGGAGATTCTCAGCTTTCGTCAACCCGAACGGGTCGTACTACTCGCTGAAGACGAGCAGGCGGATGATTGCCGCGAGGCCGATCACGACGATCAGGGTGCGGATCAGGAGCGGCGATAGCCGGCGTCCGACCCGGGCGCCGACGACGCCACCGAGGGTGGCACCTGCCGCGATCAGCGCCACGACGACCCAGTCGACTGATTCGGGGGAGACGAGCAGAAAGGTGACGGCCGCGATGACGTTGACGGCCGTGGTGAGCAGGTTCTTGAGGCCGGTGATGGACTGGATGTGCTCTGCGGTCAGCACGCTCATCAGGCCGACGAGGAGGATGCCCTGCGCGGCACCGAAGTAGCCGCCGTAGACGCCGAGCAGGTAGACGCCGACCAGTACGGCGGTCAGCCGGAGCCGGGTCAGTGTCGCCAGGCGCCCGTAGTGGGTGCCGGGATCCCGGCCACCGGCGGCGCGGCGTTGCAGTGCCGGACCCCACACCACCATGCTTATGCCGAGCGCCACGAGGGCCGGCACGATCATGCGAAATGCCTCGTCCGGCAGGATGAGCAGCAGAACCGCGCCGGTGATCCCGCCCAACACCGCGGCGGGCAGCAGGCGGCGCAGGATATGGCCATGTCCGGTGAGCTGGTGCCGGTAGCCGAACGTCCCGGTGATGCCGCCGCCGACCAAGCCGATGTTGTTGGACACGTTCGCGACCAGTGGCGAGTGGCCGAGAAGCAGCAGCGTCGGAAAGGTGACGAGCGTGCCTGAGCCAACCACGACGTTGATCATGCCGGCCCAGAACCCCGCGGTGAGGATCACGGCCGCTTCCCCCACCGTCATGACGATGCTGGCCGATGCGACCGGTGCCCGACGGCTGCCGGAACCCTACAAGCGCCGTTGGAGACAACCTCCAAAGTTCGCCCCCACTCCTTACCCGTCTGAACGCGTAGCCGCGCCGGATTGACGACCGGCGCGGGTGGGGCAGCCGTTGAGCGAGGCTGCTGAGGTGGCGGCTCACTGGCGTTGGCACCAGGGGCGAGCCGCCTCGGGGCCTCCCCGAGGGAGGTGCGCTCAGCCGAGTCCTCCGACGATCTTCGCTACCTCGCCGGGCATGGACAGGAATGGCGAGTGGGAGGCATCCAGCGTCACGACGGAGGTGGGATTGTCCGGGAAGGCGGCGTCGGCTTCCTCGACGAGTACCCGCTGGAGGGCCGGGCGGATCGCCATGTCGCGCGCGCAGGTGACGTAGGTACGCGGAAGGGAGCCCCAGCCGTCGCGGGTCAGCCGGGTGGTGCCGAGCAGCATCCCGAGCGGGGCGTCCGGGGTGAGCAGGCCCAGGGCGGCGTCGGCGACGACCGGGTCGACGTCGCCGTAGAACGCGTCGCGAAGCTGCTGACGATAGGCGGGGTCGTTCGAGGCGAGGTCGAGCCGCAGCGCCCCTATTACCCGGGGATCGCCCCGGAGGGCGGGCAGGACCAGCGCGTCGGCGTTCTCCGGCAGCGCGAAGTACTGGTCGGCGGCCTTGCCGGAGGCAGGCATGATCGCAGCGAGGTAGACGGCGTGAGCGACCAATTCGGGAACCTGTTGCGCCGCCCGGGTCAGGACGGGGCCACCCATGCTGTGCGCCACCACCGTGACCGGGTCGCCGCGGCCGAGCCGTTCGATCTGGGAAACCAGCAGACCGGCCGCCTGGTCGAGATCCACATCCGCCACCGGCGAGACCTCGGTGGCCAGGTCCTCCGGGGCGAACGGACGTACGGTCAGGCACTCGGGCCGACGGGCGCGTAACCCGTGCCCGACCATGTCGACCGCCAGGGTCGGGCGGTGGTACGGCCCGAGGTGGGCGATGACCTCGTTCCAGCACCAGGCACCATGCCAGGAGCCGTGCAGGAGCAGAATCGGGGTGGACGCGGGGGACAAGGCCACTCCTTCAGGTGGGGTGCAGTGGGGTCGAAAGGACGTCTGACCGTACTGCGGCAATCACCATTCGTGGGGGCTTGACGGTCTACAGTCCACCAAAGGGCGTCATGTGTTGCCGAGTGCGAGATCCTGAGTGTGGACGGCCGGCTCGATCACGACCTTGATGGCGCCCGACGCGCGATCGGCGGCGACCCGGAATGCCTCCGCGGCCGCGTCCAGCGGGAAGCGGTGGGTGATGAGCGTGGCGGGAACTTCGGGTCTCTCCGCGAGCATCCGCGCGGCCTCCTCGACCTCCCGTACCCCGTCGTGTCGGCCGTAAGCGATGGAGTGCACGAAGGTCAGCTCCTTGGTAAGGCTGACTATTCCGGGAACCGGCTCGTTCTCCGGGTAGACACCGGTGGACACGACGCGTCCTCCGGGACGGGCGGCTGCGGCGGCACTTCCGAGGCTGGACCGGCTCCCCGCGGCGTCGACCACCACGTCGTACTCGCCGCCGGGTTCTCCGCACCCCAGCCTCTCTGCCGCGCGCCGCTGGTGCGGATATCTCGCGTCGACATCGACGTCATGACCGGCAGCCTGTGCCGCTGCGGCGGCCAGTAGCCCGATGGACCCGCCGCCGAGCACGAGCAGACGCTCACCGGGACGCGCCTGGGCGCGCCGGACAGCGTGCCAGGCGACCGCGGCCGGCTCGATCAGACATGCGTCACGGACGTCGAGGCCGTCCGGCAGGGACAGCAGGGTGTACTCCGGCACCCGCACGCGCTCGGCCATTCCGCCGTCGCTGAACACTCCGAGGTTGCCGTGAACCTCCTCGGTACAACGCTGCGTACTGCCGACCCGGCACTGCGCACATTCGCCGCCGTAGATGGTGGGCTCGACGAACCAGCCCCGTCCCTCGTCGTCGATCCCCGCGAACTCGTGCCCGTAGACGAAACCAGAGACTCCCGCTGCGGCGAAACCCACGTCTGTTCCGCAGATTCCCGCCGAGACGACCGACAGGCGGACGCCGTCACCTTCAGGCTCCGGCACGTCGACGGTGCGTATTCCACCGTTGTTGACGACCGCACGCATCGCGTACCTCACTAAACATAGGAGTGGATTCATTGCCGCGTCGATCCGTGCTGCGCCGTCCGATGACACCGCTGCCCCACACAGTCCGGGTTCCGGAGGGAATGCGCGCCATCTGCCGCTCAGCCGGGTTGGCGTCCGGTGGCAGCCAGCGAGCCGAGGAGGGCGAGGGCCGCGCGGCTCGCCGAGGCCGGTTCGGCGTGATAGACGACGAGTTCCTGGCCGGGGCTGGAGCGGACGTCGAAGGTCTGCATGGTCAGCGTCAACGGGCCCACGTCGGGGTGTCGGAAGCGCTTGCGCGCGAGTGCCTTGCCGCGGGCGTCGTGCCGGGCCCACAGGTCGGTGAACTCGGGGCTGTGAGCCAGAAGTTCGGTGAGTACCTGTCGGATTCGGGGGTCGGCGGGGGCCTGACCGTGGCCGAGCCGGAATCCGGCCACCGAGTTGACCGCGACCTCCTGCCAGTCCTGGTAGAAGGTATGCGCGGCCGGGTCGGTGAAGACGACGTGCATGAGGTTGCGCGAGTGTGTCCAGTCGTGGAAGAGAGCGTCGGCGATCGTGTTGGAGGCGAGTACGTCGTAGGCGCGGTTGTAGATGATGGCCGGGTTGTGCGGCCAGGCGTCCATCAGCTCCCGCAGGCTCGGGTCGACCCGGCCGGTCCCGGCGGCGGTCCTGGTCGACGGGCTGAGCCCGGCCAGCCGGAACAGGTGCTGGCGGCCGTCCTCGTCGAGCCGCAGTGCGACGGCCAGCGCGTCCACCACGTGCGCTGACGGCGTCCGTTCACGACCCTGTTCGAGCCGGATGTAGTAGTCGATGCTGACCCCGGCCAGCAGTGCCACCTCTTCGCGTCTGAGGCCGGGAACCCGGCGATGGCCCGTGCTGTGGAGGTTGGCCTCGGCCGGTGTGACCTGGGCCCGCCGGGCGGTGAGGTAGGCGCCGAGATCAGACCGTGTCATACCGCCATGCTAGGCCGCGGTACGCGGTTCTTCCTGGGTGTGATGCTCCCAGGAGGAACCCGGCCTGCCGGAAGGCGCCCGGATCCGCCAGTGTCGAGTCATGTCGACGAACCAGACAGTTGCCGGCGGCCGCAAGGTCGTCCTCGTGACCGGGGCCAGCAGCGGAATCGGTGCGGCCATCGCCACCCGGCTCGCGGGTGAGGGCCACCAGGTGGTCGCGGGTGCGCGGCGGACCGATCGCCTGCGAGAGCTGGCCGAACGCACCGCGAAGGCAGCCGTCCGCTCCGGCGGCGGCCTGCATCCGGTACGGCTCGACGTGACCGACCGCACCGACTTCGCCGGCTTCGCCCGGGCCGCCAGCGATCGCTTCGGACGGGTCGACGCACTGGTCAACAACGCCGGAGTCATGCCGTTGTCGCGATTGGACTCGCTGCTGCTGGACGAGTGGGATCGGATGATCGACGTGAACGTGCGCGGTCTGCTGCACGGGATCGCCGCGGCCCTGCCCATCTTCACCGCGCAGGGATCCGGGCACTTCGTCACGCTCGCGAGCATCGGTGCCCACCAGGTCGTTCCCACCAGTGCCGTCTACTCCGGCACCAAGTACGCCGCCTGGGCGATCACCGAGGGACTGCGCCAGGAGTCCGACCCCGCCGTCCGGGTCACCACCATCTCCCCGGGTGTGGTCACCTCCGAACTCGCGGAGTCGATCACCGAACCCGGCGCCGCCGAGGCGATGCGCAGCTACCGTGCGCATGCGATCAAGCCGGAGGCCATCGCCGACGCCGTGTCGTACGCCCTCGCCCAACCGGCCGACGTCGACGTCAACGAGATTGTCGTCCGGCCTGCCCGGCAACGCTGATCGTCGTCGAGACCGCCGGCGGCAGGTGGGGACGAGCGCGACCGTCGTCGCACGGAGTCCGTCGGGCAGGGAGTCACTCCCGACCGGGGAGCACCTCGCGCCACAGCGATCCGGACAACATGGCCAGCGCTCGTCGGCGACCTGGACCGGCGGGGGCACGTCAGGTGTCGTCGCCGATCGGATCGCTCACGCTGTCGCGGGATCGGCCTCGACGCGGCAACCGCTCTGCGCGCTGGTGGAATACGCGATGACCGCGTCAAGCCGGTCGCGGGCCGCGGTCAGTTCGGCGATCTGGCCGTCGATCCGGTCCCGCTCGGCGGCCAACCGGGCCCGCGACTCCGGCGTACTGACGTTGGCGTTCACGCACGGCAGCAGCTCGGCGATGGTGCGGCTGGACAGGCCGGCGGCGTACAACTGCTGGATCAGCCGTACCCGGTCTGCCGCCTCGTCCGGGTAGCGGCGCTGGCCCCGGGGGCTGCGGTCGGCGGCGAGCAGCCCCTGCTCCTCGTAGTAGCGCAGGGCACGCACGCTCACGCCCGCCCTGACAGCCAACTCGCCGATCCGCATGGTGACCCCCGCCACAACACTTGCCTCTGACGTCAACGTCAGCTTCTAGCGTACGTCGCATGCAGATCTCTGGAGCAGTTGCCCTGGTCACCGGGGCCAACCGCGGCCTCGGCCGGCACTTCGCACGCCAACTCCTGGAGCGCGGCGCCAAGGTGTACGCCACCGCCCGCCGCCCCGAGCTCGTCGACCTCCCGGATGCACACGTGCTGCGCCTGGACATCACCGATCCCGCCTCGATCGCCGCCGCCGCAGATGCCGCGCCGGACGTCACGCTGCTGGTCAACAACGCTGGCCTGGACACCGTCACCAATCTCGTCACCGGCGACCTCGCCGATATTCGGCGCGAGATCGACACCCACTTCTGGGGCACGCTCGGCATGATCCGGGCGTTCGCGCCACGGCTCGGCGGCGGCGCGATCCTCAATGTGCTGTCCGCGATGTCGTGGTTCAACTACGACGGGCACACCGCGTACGGGGCGGCGAAGGCGGCCGAGTGGAACCTGACCAACGGCGTACGCCTGGAGCTCGCACCCCGCAAGACGCTGGTGACCGCCCTGCACCTGGGTGCGGCGGACACCGACATGTCCCGTGACCACGAGGGGCCGAAGGTCGACCCGGCGGTGGTCGTACGGGCCGCGCTGGACGGGCTCGAACAGGACCGGATCGAGGTGGTCGCCGACGAGTGGAGTGCACATGTGAAGGCCTCCCTGGCCGCCGACCCGAGTGCCTTCTACGGTTAGCCCGGACGCCGGTCGAACGGGACGGCGCTCGCACCGGTGGCCCAGTGTGCGAGCAGCCGCAGGGCGGTATGGTCGGCGGTGCCGGCGGCGGCGGTGTAGACAAACAGCGTCTGTTCGGGGTCGTCCGGCATGGTGAGCGCCTGGTAGGTGATCGTCAGGTCGCCGACGAGCGGGTGGCGGAACCGCTTGGTGCCGCTGGTGCGTACCAGTACCTGGTGGTCGGCCCACCAGCGCCGGAAGTCTTCGCTCTGCACCGACAGCTCTCCCACCAGCGCGGACAGCTCGGGATCGTCGGGGTGGCGCCCGGCGTAGACGCGCAGGGTGGCAACGGTGTCGATGGCGACGCTCGTCCAGTCCGGGTGCAGTTCGCGGGCGTCCTCGTCGAGGAAGATGAATCGGGCGTAGTTGCGCCGTCGGGCCGGCAGCGCGTTGAAGTCGCAGATCAGCGCGCGGGCCGTCCGGTTGATCGCGAGTACGTCCATCCGGCTGCCGACGACGAACGCCGGTGCCGTTGCCTGGTCGAGCGTCTCCAGCAGTTGGTACGTCGCGGCGGCGACCTGCTGGGGTCGACGCGGCGCCCGGCGCCGGGCCTCGCGGGGCCTGGCCAGCTGCGCCAGGTGGGCCCGTTCGGTGTCGTCCAGCCGCAGGACCCGAGCGATGGCGTCCAGTACCGGCTCGGAGGGATTGAGATTGCGGCCCTGTTCGAGCCGGACGTAGTAGTCGACGCTGATGCCGGCGAGTTGGGCCAGTTCCTCGCGCCGCAGGCCGGGCACCCGGCGACCGCGGGGTGCGCCGGTCAGGCCGAACTCCTCCGGCCGCAGTCGTGCCCGCCGGGACCGGAGGAACTCCTTGAGGTCGGCGTTGTGTCCCACCACTCCAGTATCCGGTCCGCGACGGCGGTGCGGATCGTGCAGGTGGTCCTGGCGTTCCTAGCCGGAACAGGGCCTGTTTGGCCTGCTCAAGTGATGTTTGGGCGAGATCTGATGGATGGGCGGCCGCACGGGTGGCCGCGTTCCGCAGCAGCGACAGCGAGGTGTGCATGTCCCCGATCCGTTCTGTCCAGGTAGCCGAGCCCGCCGGCCCGTTCCGGTTGGTCGAGCGTGAACTTCCCGAGCCGGGCCACGGCCAGGTCCGCGTCACGGTCGAGGCGTGCGGCGTTTGCCGTACCGACGCGGCCTTCGTCAACGCGGCCTTCCCGGTGCCGTTCCCGCTCGTCCCCGGTCACGAGATCGCCGGCCGTATCGACGCGGTGGGCACGGGCGTCGAGGGCTGGACGCCCGGCCAGCGCGTCGCGATCGGCTGGTTCGGCGGCAACTGCGGTGCCTGCTCCGCCTGTCGCGGCGGTGGTCTCATCCACTGCCAACGGCTCCAGGTGCCGGGCTGGGCCTACCCCGGCGGCTATTCCGAGGCTGTCGTCGTGCCGGCCACCGCGCTGGCCCGCATTCCCGAGGCGTTGACCGCGGCCGAGGCGGCCCCGATGGCCTGCGCGGGCGTCGCGACCTTCAACGCGTTGCGGCGCAGTCACGCCCGCCCCGGGGATCTTGTCGCGGTACTCGGTCTGGGCGGCCTCGGGCATCTGGGCGTGCAGTTCGCCGCCAAACTCGGGTTCGAGACCGTCGCCATCGCCCGAGGCACCGACAAGACCGACGCGGCAACCGGGCTGGGCGCCCACCACTACATCGACAGCACCACCGCCGATGTCGCCGAGCAGTTGCAGAACCTCGGTGGCGCCGCGGCCGTACTCGCCACCGCCGGCAACTCGGCAGCCATGGGTGCCACCATCGACGGCTTGCGGCCCGGCGGCGAACTCCTGGTCGTCGGAGCCGACCCCGAACCGATCCAGGTCAGCCCATTCCAGATCATCTCCACGAGCCGGGTTGTCCGCGGCCACCCCTCCGGCACGGCCCGCGATGTCGAGGAAACCCTGCACTTCGCGGCACTCACGGGTGTCCGGCCGCTGATCGAGACCCGCCCGCTCGACGAGGTCGAGGCCGCCTACCACCGCATGCTTTCCGGCGAAGCCCGCTACCGGATGGTGCTGACCACAGGTAGCTGACCATCGCCGATCGACTGGCCGGGCCAGATCTGCCGGAGACGTCCGTCGTCGAAGCAGATCAAGCCCGCCCGCCGGGCGGCGCCGGCGATCCGCCCGTCACTCGACGACCCGAGCAGGACGATCAGGATGTCCTGGCGGAGGGGTCGTCGGGCGTGCTCAGACCTGCGTGCGCCGCCACTGCTGGTTGGTGGCGGAGCCGCAGGTCCATTGCACCACCTGGGCACCGTCGCCGGTGGCCGCGTCCTGCACGTCGAGGCACTTGCCGCTGTGCCGGGCCACCAACCGGAGGTAGCCCGAGCCGGCGTCCTGGATGCGCCACTGTTGGTTGGTGCCGCCGTGGCAGGTCCACTGGACGACCCGGGCGCCGTCGGCGGTGGTGCCGGCGCCGCCGTACACGTCGAGGCACTTGCCGCTGTTGACGCTGGCGACGGTGACGTAGCCGTCGCCGGTGTCGGCGAAGCGCCAGCGCTGGTTGGTCTGGCCGTTGGCCGCCCACTGTACGACGTCGGCGCCGTCGGCGGTGGCGGCGTTGTAGACGTCGGCGAGCTTGCCGCTGTGCCGGGCGGTCAGCGTGTAGGTGGCCGGGGTGGGGACGGTGCTGGTCGGGGAGAGCCGGTAGAGGCCGGCACCGTGCCCCGGGATCGACCTGGTCAGCGTGCCGCTGACGGTGCCGAGACCGGCCCCGGACCAGAGGTCGGTCACGGTGGCCGAGCCGATGCCCAACGTCGACAGGTCGAGCGTGACGTTGCCGGTGCTGGCGTCGCGGTTGAACAGTGCCACGTACCGGTCGTCGCTGCCGGGTACGTCGGCGGCCCACGCCTGGCGGGCGCCGCCGACGAGCTGGCGGTTGTTGGTGCTGTTCTGGTCGACCTCGAGTACCCGGGTGTTCGTCATCAGGGCCAGGTCGGAGGGGCGGTTCTCGACCAGGTTGCCGCCCCACATCAGCGGTGCGCGGTTGATCGCCCACAGGGTCATCAGGGTGCGCTGCTCATCGGGGGTCAGGTTCGAGTAACGGGGCGAGCCGACCGGCCCGAACTTGGCGAGCCGGCCGATCGGGATCATGTCCGGGTCCGGCCATGCCCCGGTGGCCCGGTGCGGCGCCCAGTCGCGCAGTTGGTCGAAGAGCCGGTCCAGGCCCGGCCAGTCGTCCCACAGGTCGTTCACGATCCGCCACATGTGGGCGTTGGCCCGGACGTGCGAGCTGGTCGACAGCGGGGTCGCGCCGGGGGAGAGGCTCAGCACCATCGGACGGCCGCTGCGCTCGATCGCCAGCCGGTAGCCGGCCACCTCCTCCTGCCGGTACGTCGGTGCCGCGATGTCGTCCACCTTCACGTAGTCGACGCCCCAGCTGGCCAGCAGCGCGAACACCGAGTCCAGGTACGCCTGCGCGCAGGAGTGGGACATGTTCAGGCCCCACATCAGGTTCAGCCAGGCCGCGGTGGTGTTGTTGTTGATCTGGTTGGCCCGGCAGTCGGTGCCCAGGATCGGCACGTTGTCGGCGACGGCCTGGCGGGGGATGCCGCGCATCAGGTGTACGCCGAACTTCAGCCCTTGGGCGTGGACGTAATCGGCCAGCGGTTTGAACCCGTTGCCCCCGACCGCGGACGGGAACCGCGTGGTATCCGGGAGGAGCCGGCCGTTGCCGTCCATCCGCAGCCGTGGGTTGAGGTTGCCGTCCTGGTTCGGGCTGCCGGTGTGTGCGCCCGGGTAGTACCAGGCCCAGTCGATGACGACGTACTGCCAGCCGTGCTGGCGGAGGTTGTCCCGCATGTAGTCGGCGTTGGCCCTGACGTCGGCCTCGGTGACGCGCCAGTTGAACGCGTCGTAGCTGTTCCAGCCCAGTGGCGGAGTGTTCGCCGTGCCGTTGTCCCACGCCTGGGCCGGCCCGGACCGGCCCGCCACGAGGCCGACCGTGCACAGGAGTGCCAGCAGGACGAGGACGGCGTATCGGGGGGCGACGCAACACGCGTGGAATCGGCTCATCGATCCTCCTCCAAGGGTCACTTCACCCCGGGCCGGGCTAGTCACCTCGGTCGATGTTAGCGATAACATGGTGGAAGTCAAGCGGTCCCGCCCTGGTGCGGGCCGCTGCCCGACGACGTGCCGTTCGTGGGGGGCCCGTAGCGCAGGGAGTAGGAGCCCGCCGTGGTGACGTGCTGGGCGCGATGTGGGTAACGTTATCCATGATCGTCTCGGGTGGGTGCGGAACCGACCCGGATGGACCCGGACATGCCGCTGGATGAGTCCGGCTTCCGCCAGGCGTGGTGATCAGGCCGGGCCGCCGACCCTTCCGGCCTGGACTTGACCAGGTCACGGTGTCCGCGCTGGTGGAACGGCTCGGATCCAACCGGCAGCCGCTAGGGCGCGGGTGGCGGGGCGGTGGTGTGCCGGGCGACGAGGGTGGGGGAGAGCCTGACCTGTGCGGCGGGCCGCTGCCGGTCGGCGATGCGGTCGAGCAGGAGGCGGGCGGCGTTGGCGCCGATCTGGTGACCGGCCTGGTCGACGCTGGTCAGCGAGATGGGGCGGAAGGCGGCGAAGGTGGTGTTGTCGTAGCCGGCGACGGAGATGTCCTGGGGCACTCGCAGGCCGGCCTCGGCGATGGCGTCGAGGGCGCCCATGGCGACGATGTCGGCGCCGGCGAAGATGGCGGTCGGCCGGACCGGCCGGGCGAGCAGTTGTTGGGTGCCGAGGTAGCCGCCTTCCTGGGTGTAGCTGGTGGAGGCGATGTCGATCTCGTCCGCGAGGCCCCGGGCCCGCATCGCCTGCTGGTATCCGGCGGCGCGGATGGCGTTGGGCATCTCGGCGAGGCAGTCCGGGTCGGTCTCGCGGTGCTCGATGTGTGCGATCCGGGTGTGGCCGAGGTCGACGAGATGGTCGACGATCAGCGCGGCGCCGGCGAAGTCGTCGTCGGCGACGCTGTCGTACGCCCGCGACCTGCCGTGCCGGCCCACGACCACGGTCGGCACTGTCGCGGCGACGTGGTCGAGGTGGGCGCGCGTCGAGATCGGTGCGATGAGGATCAGGCCGTCCATGCTGCGGTCGATCATGGCGTGCGTGACCTTGGCCTCGGCGTCCCGGCCGTTGCAGCCCGATCCGAGCAGGACCTGGTAGTCGGTGTCGGCGAGGTGGTCGGTGAGCCCGTCGAGGATCTCGGCGAAGAACGGGTTGCGGATGTTGGGCAGCATCACGCCGATGGTGTAGGTCTGGCCGCGCATGCCCCGCGCGGCGGCGTTGGGCCGGTAGCCGAGTTCGGCGATCGCCTGCCGTACCCGGTCGCGCATCTTCGGGCTCACGCCGTACGCGTTGCGTAGCACCTTGGAGACCGCGGTCGTGGAGACCTGGGCGTGTTGGGCGACGTCGACGATGGTGATCCGCCGGGACGGCGGTGCTACGGGGGTCTCCATCGGGTCCTCCCGGCAGCCAGGGTGGGAAACGTTGCCTGGGAGTTTAATCGGTTCATCCCGCGGTCCGCACGCCGGCCTCTTGACGGCCAACTCGTGAACTCCTAGGGTCAGGCGCAACATCTTGGAAAACGTTGCCCACTCACTCTCCGTGTTGCCGTGCTTTGGTGCGCCGTCGTTGCGGCGACCCGGATGAAACGTTCCAAGGAAGTGGACCGAACGGATGACGACTACCCCGGACAGACATAGACGGGAACGCCGCCCGGGCTCGGGCAGCACGCCCCCGTGGTGGTTCGCGGCGCCGGCGATGGTGCTGTTCGCCTTCGTGGTGCTGATCCCGAGCGCGCGGGGGGTGTACTACGCCTTCACCGACTGGGACGGCCTGAGCCCCGACTTCTCCTGGGTCAGGTTCGGCAACTTCACCGACATGATCGACGACCCGAACGCCCGGCAGGCGGTCTGGCACACCCTGGTGCTCGCGGTGGCGATCACGATCATCCAGAACGGGTTCGGGCTGCTGCTCGCGCTCGGCGTCAACACGATGATCAAATCGCGGAACGTGCTGCGGGTGTTCCTGTTCGCCCCCGCGGTGATCACCCCGATCGTGACCGCCTACCTGTGGCGCAACCTGCTCGGACCGGACGGCGCGGTGAACAACCTGCTCGGCGCGGTCGGCCTGGAGTCGTGGCGGCAGGACTGGCTCGGCGATCCGCAGTTGGCGCTCTGGTCGATCGTCGGCGTGATCGTGTGGCAGTTCGCCGGGTACTCGATGGTGATCTTCCTGGCCGGGCTCCAGTCGGTGCCGAAGGAGATCTACGAGGCCGCCGCGATCGACGGCACCGGGCCGGTGCGCCGGTTCTGGTGGGTGGTCCGGCCGCTGCTCGCACCGGCGTTCACGATCAACCTGATGCTGTCGATCATTGGCGGGATCAAGCTGTTCGACCAGGTGTACGCGCTGACCGGGGGCGGCCCCGGGCACGCCACCGACACGATCTCGACGCTGATCTACAAGGACGCGTTCACCCTCGGCGAGTTCGGTTACAGCATCGCCCTCGCGGTCGTCCTGACGCTCATCGTCGCGGTCGCCTCGACCAGCCAGTACTTCGTGCTGTCCCGCAACGAGAGGGCGGCGTCGTGAACCGCTACCGCTGGCGCACCTTCGTCCTGGAGATGGTGATGATCGCCGCCGCGCTGGTCGTCGCCTTCCCGGTGTACGTGCTGGTCAATCTGGCGATTCGGCCGACCTCCGACACCTCGTCGCCGATCCGGCCGACCACCAGTCCCACCCTGGACAACCTCAGCCAGGCGTGGCGGGAGGGTGGGCTCGGCGGCGCGCTGGCCAACAGCGTACTGGTGACCACCGCCAGCGTGCTGATCGTCCTCGCGGTCTCCTCGCTGGCCGCGTACCCACTGGCCCGGGCGACCGCCAGGTGGTCACGGGGCATGTTCCTGGTGATCATGCTGGGGCTGATCCTGCCGTTCCAGCTCGCCGCGCTGCCGCTCTACCAGACGATGCGGGACCTCGGACTGCTCGGCAGCGTCTGGGCGCTGGTCCTGTTCTACGCGGGACTCCAGGTGCCGTTCACCACCTTCCTCTACGTCGGCTTCATGCGGGCGCTGCCCCGCGACTTCGAGGACGCCGCGCTGATCGACGGGTGCCGGCCGCTGGAGGTCTTCCGGTACGTCGTCTTCCCGATGCTCCGGCCGATCACGGTCACCGCCCTGGTGCTCAACGCGATCGCGGTGTGGAACGACTTCTTCACCCCGCTGCTGTACCTCTCCGGCAGCGACCAGCAGACCGTACCGGTGGCGTTGGCCGGCTTCGTCGGCCAGTTCGTCTCGGACTGGAACCTCATCTTCGCCGCGCTGGTGATCAGCGTCGTGCCGATCCTGGCCGTCTACTTCGCGTTGCAGCGCAGCATCATCAACGGCTTCGCCGGGGGGCTGAAGGGATGACACCGTACGGCCTGACGACGGAACAGCGGCACGAGCCGCTCGGCCTGGGCGAATCCCGGCCCCGCCTGTCCTGGAAGCTCACATCCGACCGGCGTGCAGCGGCGCAGACCGCGTACCGGATCACCGCCGCCGAACGCCCGACGGACCTGGACGACCCCGACCGCCTGCTGTGGGACAGCGGGCGCCGCGAATCCGCCGACACCATCGGGGTGCCGTGGGACGGACCCCTCCTGCGGTCCGCCACCCGCTACCACTGGCGGGTCGAGGTCTGGGACGAGACCGGCGCCCCGGCCGGGGAGGCCCGGACCTGGTTCGAGACGGGGCTGCTGCACCGGGACGACTGGGTCGCGGTGTGGGTGGGTCGGGACCCGCTCGCGCTGCCGTACGCCGACCCGCCCGGCGACGACGTGCAGACCGAGTCGTCCCTGGTGGCGCCGCCGCTGTACCTGCGCCACGAGTTCCACCTGGCCCGGCCGCCGCTGCGCGCCCGCCTGTACGCGACCGCCCGCGGGGTCTACCAGCCCCGGCTCAACGGCGCGCGCGTCGGCGACCTGGAGCTGGCGCCGGGCTGGACGGAGTACCACCGCCGGCAGCAGTACCAGACCTACGACGTCACCGACCAGGTGAGCGAGGGCGGCAACGTCCTGGCTGCGATCGTCGCGGACGGCTGGTGGTGCGGGTTCGTCGGCTTCGACGCCCGCCGCCCGGCCCGGCACTACGGCGACCAGCCGGCCTTCCTGGCCCAGTTGGTCGTCGACTTCGCCGACGGCTCCCGGCAGGTGATCGCCACCGGCGAGGGCTGGACCGAGCGCCCCGGTGCGATCCGGGTCGCCGACCTGCTGATGGGCGAGCAGGTCGACGCCCGCCAGCACGTGCCCGGCTGGGACACCGTCGGCGAGCCCGAGGGGTTCGTGCCGGCGGGGGTGCTCGACACCGCGCCCGGGCCGCTGGTGGCCGAGCCGGACGAGCCGATCCGGGTCACCCGCGAGCTGCCCGCCGTGGCGGTGCGCCGGACGGGACCGGGTCGCTTCGTCGTCGACTTCGGCCAGAACCTCGTCGGCCGGGTCCGGCTCACCCTCCGGGACCCCGGGGCGGGGCGGCGGATCGTGCTGCGCCACGCCGAGGTACTCGACGGCGGCGAACTCTACGTGCACAACCTGCGCCGCGCCCGGGCCACCGACGTGTACGTCACGGCCGGCGACCCGGTGGAGGTGTTCGAGCCGCGGTTCACCTTCCACGGCTTCCGCTACCTGGAGGTCGACAACCACCCCGGCGAGCTGCTCGGCCCGGACGTGACCGCGCGGGTACTGCACAACGACACCCCGTTCACCGGCCGGTTCGAGTGCTCCGACCCGGTGGTCAACCAGTTGCAGTCGAACATCACCTGGGGGCAGCGGGGCAACTTCCTCGCGGTACCGACCGACTGCCCGCAGCGGGACGAGCGGCTGGGCTGGCTGGCTGACGCGCAGATCTTCGCGCCCACCGCGAGCCGCAACGCCGACGTCTCCGCGTTCTTCGCCCGCTGGCTGCGTGACGTGGTCGACGGGCAGGACACCGACGGCGCGTTCCGGGACGTCGCCCCGGTCGTCTCCGTCAACCGCGAGGCCGCGCCCGCCTGGGGCGACGCGGGCGTGATCATCCCCTGGCACCTGTGGCGCACGTACGGCGACCGCCGCACGCTCGAACGCAGCTTCGACGCGATGCTGGCCTGGGTCCGCTACGTGCACAGGCACAACCCGGACCTGCGGTGGCGGCACCGCACCGGCAACTCCTACGGCGACTGGCTCCAGGTCGACGCGAGCACCCCCCGGGACGTGCTGGCGACCGCGTACTTCGCGCACAGTGCCCAGCTCGTCGCGCGGGCGGCGGAGGTGCTAGGCCGGCACGACGAGGCGGCCGAGATGTCGACCCTGCACCGCGCCATCCGGTCGGCGTTCGTCGACGCGTACGTCCGTGACGACGGCACGGTCGAGGGCGGCACCCAGACCGGGTACCTGCTCGCGCTGGCGTTCGGGCTGCTGCCGGAACGGCTGGTGCCGGCGGCGGTCGGGCAGCTCGCCGCCGACATCGAGAAGCGGGACTACCGCCTCAGCACCGGATTCGTCGGGGTTGCACTGCTCTGCCCGGTACTGGCCGACCACGGCCGGGCCGACCTCGCCTACGCCCTGCTGCACCAGGACGAGTACCCGTCGTGGGGCTATTCGATCCGGCACGGCGCGACCACGATCTGGGAGCGCTGGGACGGCTGGACCGACCACGCCGGGTTCCAGTCGCCGGCGATGAACTCGTTCAACCACTACAGCCTCGGCAGCGTCGGCGACTGGCTCTTCGGCCGGGTCGCCGGCATCGACCAGACCGCGTCGTCGGTGGCGTACCGCGAGCTACTGCTCCGTCCGCTGCCCGGCGGTCGGCTCCGCTGGGCCCGGGCCGAGCAGGAGACCGTACGGGGACGGGTCGCCTGCGGCTGGTCCGTCGAGGAAGGCCGGATCACCGTGACCGCCACGGTGCCGCCCGGCAGCACCGCACTGCTGGAGATCCCGACCTCCGACCCGGACAGCGTCCGTGCAGACGGCGCGCCCGTGGCCGGCCGGCCGGGGGTTCTCGGGGTCGAGCCGGCAGCCGTTGGGGTCGCCCTGCGGCTGGCGTCCGGCCGCTACACCGTCAGCGCCGCAGCACCCGGCGCGGCCACCTAACCGCTCCTTCCCCGCATGGGAGACACCATGAAGATACGTACCCTCCCGGCCGTGGCAGCGGCCGTCACCGCGGCGAGCCTGCTCGCGGCGTGCAGCAGCGGCACCGGCTCCGGCTCCGGCTCCGGCGGCGACGGCAAGACCCTGACCCTCGCCTCGGTCGACCAGGGCTCGATCGAGGACGTCGTCAAGGCATTCGAGGCCGCGAACCCCGGCGTGAAGGTCAACTTCACCACCAGCGGCGCGGACCAGTACCAGCAGCAGATCCGTACCCAGCTCGCCTCCGGTACCGCCCCGGACGTGATGACGGTGTGGCCGGGCAACGGCAACCCCGGCGCCACGTACGTGCTGGCCAAGCCCGGCTACCTGCTGGACCTCTCCGACCAGCCGTGGGCGGCCAAGCTGCCGGACGCGGTCCGCAGCGTGGCGCAGTACGAGGGCAAGACCTACAACGCGCTCTTCGGCCTCAACGGCATCGGCGCCCTCTACAACGAGCAGGCCATGCGGAAGGCCGGCCTGCAACCGCCGGGCACCTGGACCGAGCTGCTGGCCTTCTGCCGGGCGGCCACCGCCAAGGGGACCCCCGCGTTCGCCCTCGGCATTCAGGACAACTGGGTCACCCAGCTCGTCCTGTACGCGCTGGTCGCCACCACCGTCTACTCCGCCGACCGGGACTTCGACACCAGGATGCAGGCCGGCCAGGCCAGCTTCGCCAACTCGCCGTGGACCACCGCGATGGCGAAATACCAGGAGATGGACCAGAGCGGTTGCTTCCAGAAGAATCCGCTCGGCACCAGCTACGAGGCCAGCCAGGAACTCGCGGCCACCGGCAAGACCCTCGGCATCATCCAGGGCAACTGGGTCGTCGCCCTGCTGAAGGGCAAGAACCCGTCCAGCACGTACGTGCTCAAGCCGCTGCCCGCCACCGACGATCCCGCGTCGTTCTTCATGCCCGCCGCGGCCGGCGCCGGCTACGGCGTGAACGCCAAGGCGAAGAACAGGGAACTCGCGCTGAAGTTCGTCAACTTCGTCATGTCGCCCGAGGGCATGAAGGTGTTCAACGGCAAGCAGGGCAGCCTGCCCTCGCTGCTCGACAGCGGTTCCACGGTGGACCCGGGCATCGCCGAACTGAACACCTTCATCCAGGGGAACCGGACCGTGCCGTTCATGGACCAACTGTGGCCCAACGCCAAGGTGCAGCAGACCATGCTCGCCGGCCTCCAGGAGATCTTCAGCAACCAGTCCACCCCGGACAAGGTCCTCGCGGCGATGGACGCCGACTACCGGGCCGGCAGCTGACCGACAAGGGAGGGCACCAGTGTCAACAGCCAGGAATCGTCGGTGCGTGCTGGCCGGAGTAGGGGTCTGCGTGACCCTGCTCGCGTCGCAGGCGCTCAACTCCGCCCCCGCCGCCGGGTACGCCGGCGGCCGAGCCCAGGTCCAGGTCGTCAACCTCCAGGTCGACGGCCGCCACGACGAACCGCTCGGCATCGACAACACCACGCCGACCCTCGGCTGGCAGATCGCCGAGCTGCGGCGCGCCGCGAGCCACCCGTGCCACCGACGGCACTCCCGGGCGGCGTGCCCCGGCGACCGGCAGACCGCCTACCAGATCCGGGCCGCGGGCAGCGAGCGTGACCTCAGGCGCGACCGCCTGCTGTGGGACTCGGGCAAGGTCAGCTCGGATCGGCAGACCGGCATCCCGTACGCCGGCCGGCCGCTGTCCTCCCGCCAGCAGGTGGTGTGGCAGGTCCGGGTCTGGGACGCCGACCGGCGAGCCTCGGAGTGGAGCCGACCGCGCTCATGGGAGACGGGTCTGCTCAACCAGTCTGACTGGGGAGCGGCGCGCTGGATCGAGTACCCCGGCCGCACCGAGTCCCAGCCGATGCCGATCCTCGCCCGCCAGTTCACCGTCGACCACCGCCGCACGGTCGCCGGTGCCCGCCTCTACCTCTCCGGTGTCGGTCTGCACAAGCCCACTCTCAACGGCCGCACCCTCACCGACGAGGTACTCGCGCCCGGCAACTCCAACTACCAGCTCTCCAGCGAGTACCGGGCCTACGACGTCACCGAGGCGCTGCGCCGGGGCGGCAACACCCTGGGTGTCCAGCTCGGCAACGGCCCGGCGTACGTGCGCCGCAGCGTCACCAATCCGGCGGTCGGTCGCACCGCGCCGTACTCGTGGTGGCAGAGCCAGCTCAAGGGCAGCGGCGCGCTGGTCGCCGACGCCGAGGCCGGCGCGACCACGGTGAAGCTGGACAGCGTCGCCAACTACCACGTGGGCGGCACCATCAACGTCGACACCGGCGAGGGCGGTGACCGCCTGGAGTCCCGGGTCATCACCGCGATCGGTACCGCTGGCGCCGACGGTACCGGCATCACCTTCGCCCCGGGGCTGACCAAGCCGCACACCGCCGGCGCGCTGGTGACCGGATCGGGCAACAACATCGCGGCCAGCGACGCGAGTGCTGGCGCGGCGGTCACCCCGCGCCTGATCGCCCGGCTGGAGATCTCGTACACCAACGGGAGCAGCGACGTCATCGTCTCCGACCGTCGCTGGCGGGCCGCCCTCGGGCCGCTGGTCACCGACGCCTGGTACTCCGGCGCCGACTACGACGCCCGCCGCGAGCAGCCCGGCTGGGACCGGCCCGGATCCGACCTGTCGGCGACCGCGAAACGCCGCGACGGTACCGCCACCGGCTGGGTCGACGCGGGTATCGCCCCGCCGCCGAACCTGGCCACCAGGCTGGTCGCCCGGGCTGCCGAGCCGGTGAAGGTCGTCGAGACGTTCGCCCCGGTGTCGGTGACCAGCCCCGTTCCCGGCACCTGGGTCTTCGACTTCGGGCAGAACATCGTCGGCTGGCCCCAACTGCGGCTCAATGGGGTGCCGGCCGGCACCACCGTGCGGATGTCACCGGCCGAGTCACTCGCCCCGGACGGCACGGTCGACCAGGCGTCGCTGCGCGGCGGCGGCGGGAGCCGGGGTGTCGACCTGTTCAACACGTACACCGCCGCGGGGCTGCCGGGTGGGGAGACCTGGCATCCGGACTTCACCTACTTCGGCATGCAGTGGGTCCAGGTCACCGGCCTGCCCGAGGGGTACGTGCCGACGAAGGACACCATCCGGGGTCTGCGGTTGCAGGCGGCCACTCCGGTCGCCGGTGAGGTGGTCACCTCGAACGCCCGGATCAACCGGATCAGCAAGATGGCCCGCTACTCGTTCGCCGGCAACGTCATGTCGGTCTTCACCGACTGCCCGGGGCGGGAGAAGCTCTCCTATCCGGCGGACTACACGATGCCGATGGGCGCGATCCACCGCAACCACCAGCTCGCCGCGTACCTGCGCACCACCATGCACCACCTGGTCGAGGGACAGTCCCGGGCGGACACCCCGATGTTCGGCAACGTGGCCCTCAAGACACCGGTGTACGACTGGGGCTACAGCGGGCGCTTCGGTGACGAGATCAACTGGGGCAACGCCATCATCCTGGTCCCGGCGATGCTCTACGAGCTGTACGGCGACACCCAGACCATGGCCCGCTACTACGACCAGATGGTGACCTTCGCCGACTACATCCAGCGGCAGAAGGTCGGCACCGGCGCCGACGCGCACATCGTCGACGCCGCCCTCGCCGACTGGGTCTCGGCGGACCAGACCTCCGGCCGGATCACCGGCACCTGGGGGTACTACGTGATGATCAGCAAGCTCGCCATGATGGCGCGGCTGACCGGGCACACCGCCGACGCCGAGCGGTACTCGGCGCTGGCCGCCGACATCAAGGCGGCGTTCAACGCCCACTTCTACAACACCGCGCTGCGCCGCTACACCACGGCCGGGAACGCCGGCACCACCGGCGCCACCCAGGCCGCGCAGGCCCTCGCCCTCGACGCCGGGCTGGTCCCGGAGAGTGAGCGCGGCGCCGTACTGGACGCGCTGGTCGAACTGGTTTACGCGTTCCACCCGACCGGCGACGGGCCGCACTTCAGCGGCGGCACGATCGGGATGGCCCCCACCGTGCGGGCGCTGGCGGCAGCGGGGCGCGACGACGTGCTGTGGGACCTGCTACAGGAGGACGAGCAGCCCAGTTACGGCTTCTTCATGGAGTCCACCACCGCCAACCCGGGTGGCATGACGACAGTGGGGGAGCGGTGGAACCGCGGCGACTCGAAGAACCACATGATCCTCGCCCAGATCGAGGAGTGGTTCCACAGCGGGATCGCCGGGATCCGCGAGGCCGCCGGGTCGACCGGGTACCGGAAGCTGGTCTTCCAGCCGAAGGCCGTCGGTGACCTGAGCTACGCCGAGGGCAGCTACCACACCCCGGCCGGCGAGGCCCGCTCGCGGTGGCACAAGGACGGACACTCGTTCCGGCTCACCGTCACCGTCCCCACCAACACCACCGCCGAGGTCTGGGTACCGACCCAGGGCGCCCGGGTGGTCGGCACGCCGGACCGGGCCGACTTCGTCCGCGTCGACGGCGGCCACGCCGTCTACCGGGTCGCCTCCGGCAGCTACACCTTCACCACCCGCAACGCATGACACCGCGTGGCCTGGCCCGCCGGAGGGCGGGCCAGGCCACGCCCTTCCCGGATCGGAGCATCGTGGGCGTCGACTTCCCCGCCGACTTCCTCTGGGGCACCGCCACCTCCGCCCACCAGGTCGAGGGCGGCAACGTCAACAGCGACTGGTGGGACTTCGAGCACGACCCGGGCACCGCTGCCCGGGAGTCCTCCGGCGACGCCATCGACCACTACCACCGGTACGCCGACGACTTCGCCCTGCTGGCCTCCCTCGGCCACAACACCCACCGGCTCTCCGTCGAGTGGGCACGCATCGAACCGGCACCCGGCGAGTTCAGCCGCGCCGCCGTCGGCCACTACCGGCGGGTGCTGACCGCGCTGGCCGGTACCGGCATGGCCGCGTTCGTGACCCTGCACCACTTCACGCTGCCACGCTGGTTCGCCGCCGCCGGTGGTTGGCTCGCGCCGGACGCCGTCGAGGTGTTCGCCCGCTACTGCCGGTACGTCGCCGCCGAACTCGGCGACCTGATGCCGTACGTGTGCACCGTCAACGAGCCGCAGATGGTGGCGCTGCACGGCTACCTGGAGGGATACCACCCGCCCGGGATCACCAACCCCACCCTGTGGAAACGCACCGGACGTACCCTGCTGGCCGCGCACCACGCCGGTGTCCGCGCGGTCCGGGACGCGGCACCGCGGTCCCGGGTCGGCCTCGCCGTGAACCTTCCGCTGCTCGCGCCCGTCCGCGACGACGATGCCTGCCACGCCTTCTGCCGCCTCATGCGGCACGAGATCGTCGACCTGTACCTCGACGGCCTCACCGGTGACGACCGCGGCGACTGGCTTGGCGTGCAGTACTACCGCAAGCAGTGGGTCGACCCCGCCGCCCCCACCTTCTTCGCCGACCCGCCCGACGGCTTCACCCGCACCCAGATGGGCTGGGCCACCTACCCGGACGGGCTGCGCCAGGTGCTGCACCGCGCCGCCCGAACCGGCCTTCCGCTCTACGTCACCGAGAACGGCATCGCCACCGAAGACGACGCCGAGCGCGTCGACTACCTGCACAGCCACCTCGCCGCACTGGCCCGGGCCCGCACCGAAGGCGTCGACGTACGCGGATACCTGCACTGGTCCGCCTTCGACAACTTCGAGTGGAGCGAAGGGTACCGGCCGAAGTTCGGCCTCATCGCCGTCGACCGCGGCAACGACTTCGCGCGGATCCCCAAGCCCAGCGCGCACGCCTTCGCCAGGATCGCGACCACCGGGCGCCTGGAGATGGGTACTGTTTGCCCTGCCCCGCAGGCGTCGTCGGCCTGCGGAGCAGGAGCGGCATCTCAGCGGACGACGTCGTAGACCAGCTTGGTGATGCCGTTGGCGTACGTCTCGGACTCGAGCACCTTCAGCATCTGCTTCTCCTTGTCGGTGTCGCTGAACATCCGCTTGCCGGCGCCGAGCAGCACCGGGAAGACCAGCAGGTGGTAGCGGTCGATCAGGCCGGCGTCGGAGAGGTTGCGGGCCAGGGTGGCGCTGCCGTGGATGACGATCGGTCCGCCCTCGGTCTCCTTGACCTTCGCCACGTCCGCCAGGGAGCGCAAAATCGTGATGTCACCCCAGTTGTCGACCAGGGCGTCCTGGCCGAGGGTGGTCGAGACGACGTACTTCGGCAGTTCCTTGAGGGCGGCGAAGTCCGCCATGTCCGGCCACAACGGCGCGAACGCCTGGTAGCTGGTCCGGCCGAACATCAGCGCGGTGGCCTCCTCGGTCTCCCGGCCCTTGAGCTCGTACGCCTCGGGCACGAACTCGATGTCCTTGTATGTCCAGCCGCCGCTGCGGTGGGCCTCGGATCGGATGCCGCCGCCGGGGGAGTCGACGACGCCGTCCAGCGAGACGAAGGCGGTGTAGATCAGCGTGCGCATCTTGGATGTCCTATCCATGGTCTGGGTGGATGTCCTCAGTCTTCGCCGAGGTGACGTGCTCGGCCACGATTAGGCTATGACCTAATCGAGGGCGGTTGCTGATGGGCCCGCGACTCAGGGTGGCGACCAGCGAGGTCCGGGCGGGATCAATCCTCGTTCGCGTTGCCGTGGGCGACTATGAGCCGCAACGCGTCCCAGGTCGGTGCTTCATTTGGCGTCAACTGAATGTCCGAGCGGTCAGTCAGTCCGCCTTGCCTGGGCGATCGACCCACGGGAACGTGGACGCATCGACCGGAGGTGAAGCCCCGATGATCAGTACGGCGGTGTCTCTAGCCATGGCGGCGACGTTGGCCGTTCCACCCGTGGGTACCGGCTGGACCCTCGATCTCGCCACGGCGGGTCGCGGTACGACGGTCCGGGTCAGTGTCTCCGGCACCGGCGAGCAGGGGAACAGTCTCGCATCCGACGGCGCGACAAGCCGGGACGGGCGGTACGTGGCGTTCTCGTCGTACGCCTCGAATCTGGTTTCGGGGGACAGCAACGAGGACGCCGACGTGTTCGTTCGCGACCGCGTGGCGGGCACCACCACCCGGGTGAGCGTCGCCAGCGACGGCAACCAGGGCAATGCCTGGAGCGTCGAGCCCGTGCTCAGTGCCGATGGTCGCTTCGTGGCGTTCACCTCCCGGGCATCCAACCTGGTCGTCGCCGATACGAACGACGAACCGGACGCGTTCGTCCACGACCGGTGGACCGGCACCACCCGGATCGCCAGCGTCTCCACCGAGGGTGCCCAGGCCGACAGCGGGGCCAGCGGTACCCGGATCAGTGCCGACGGCCGGTTCGTGGCCTTCGACTCGTGGGCCTCCACCCTGGTCCCCGGTGACACGAACGGTGGCGCGGACGTCTTCGTCCGTGACCTCCGAAGGGGGGTCACGAGCAGGGTGAGCGTGTCGAGCCTCGGTGGCGAGGGCAACCATCTGAGCCAGGAGTCGGCGATCTCGGCGGATGGCCGGTTCGTGGCCTTCGCGTCGGACGCCTCGAACCTGGTTCCCGGCGACACCAACGAGGCGCCGGACGTGTTCGTCCACGACCGGCGGAACGGGGTGACGAGCCGGGTGAGCGTCACCGACGACGAGGGCGAGGCGGTCGGGCCGGCAGCGGAGCTCGGCAGCCGGAGCCCGGCGATCAGCGCGGACGGCCGGTACGTGGCGTTCACCTCCTTCGCCCTCAACCTGATGCCCGGCGACACCAACGACTTCCCGGACGTGTTCGTCCGCGACCGCCGGGCCGGCACCACCCGCCCGGTCAGCGTGTCGTCCGGCGGCACCCAGGCAGACGCGGCCGGCCGCGGCCCGTCGATCAGCGCCGACGGCCGGTACGTCGCGTTCAGTTCGGCGGCGACGAACCTGGTCGCGGGGGACACCAACGAGGATCTGGACATGTTCCTGCACGATCGCCGGACCGGCCGCACGATCCGGGTCAGTGTCTCCACCGGTGGCGTCCAGGGCAACGGCAGCGTCCTGCCGGGCCAGGTCAGTGGCGATGGCCAGCACGTGGTGTTCTCGTCGTACGCATCCAATCTCGTCGCTGCCGACAGCAACGAGACGCAGGACGTGTTCGTCTGGGACCGCCGTGGCACGGTTGGCTGACCGGCCTGGCGGCAGCGACCAGGTGACCAGCCACGGCGGCGCCGGCCCCGGCGGTCGACC
Source organism: Plantactinospora sp. DSM 117369 (assembly GCF_053764795.1). Lineage (NCBI taxonomy): Bacteria > Bacillati > Actinomycetota > Actinomycetes > Micromonosporales > Micromonosporaceae > Plantactinospora > Plantactinospora sp. DSM 117369. The sequence continues at coordinate 2,883,705 of NZ_CM132446.1, forward strand.
GGTCGCTCGCTGACAAGCGCACCAGGTGAGACCGCCGAGCCGTCGATATCCGGCCCGGCGGGACCGGTGCGACCCACGGCCGGCGGAACCCACTGTTCATGATTCCTTCGACGTCCCGTTAGCCCATCGGTGCTACCAACGAGCACGGTCCAGACAGAGGGTCGGCCGGCAGCGTTGGAACGGGAGCGCACGTGCGGGTGAGAGGGCTCATGGCGGTCGTCGTCGCGACGATGGTGCTGGCCGCCGGATGCACCAGCGGGAAGCCCACCGAAGGCGAGGGCGGTGGTGATGGCGCCGGCTCCACGTCGTTGAGAATCGTCGCCGGGTCCGAGCAGGAGAGCGTCGTCAACACGATCGTCAAGCCCTGGTGTGCCAGCAAGGGCTACACCTGCGACGTGACGTTGAAGGGTTCGGTCGACCAGGCCCGGCTGCTCGCCGCCGGCAGCCGGGACTACGACGCCTACTGGTTCGCCTCCAGCGTCTTCTCCCAGCTCGGTGACAAGGCCAACGTGCTGCGGGACGTGAAGCCGATGTTCCTCACCCCGGTGGTGTTCGCCGGCTGGCGCAGCGAGATGCGGCGGCTGGGCTTCGCCGGCCGCCCGGACGTCGCCATCGCCGACATTCTGCGGGCCGTGGAGTCGGGCCAGACGACCGTCTGGGTCACCAACCCGACGCAGTCCAACTCCGGCGCGACCGTGCTGTTCGGCTTCCTGAACTACTTCGCCGGCAACGGCCCGGGCAGGCCGTTGACGCAGCAGCAGTTGGACTCCCCGGCCGTGGAGCAGGGCGTGACCCGGTTCATCGACGCGATGGACCAGACGCCGCCGTCGACCGGCACGCTGATGACCGAGTGCGTCGCGCGCCCCGACGCCTGCCGGACGATGTTCACCTACGAGGACCTGGTGATCGAGAAAAACCAGGAACTGGTCAGGGCTGGCAAGGAGCCGCTCGTGGTGGCGTACCCGCGCGGGTCGCTGGCGATCAGTGACGCGCCGCTCGGCTTCCTCCCGGGTCAGGACAACGCCGACGCCGGCAAGCGGAAGGTCTTCACCGAGTTGCAGGACCACCTGCTCAAGGACGCCGGGGCACAGGCCCAGCTACTGAAATTGGGGCGGCGTCCGGCCAGCGGCGTCGGGTTGACGCTGGACGACCCCGACCTGTCGGTCTTCAACCCGGAGTGGGGCATCCAGGCGACCATCAACGAGCAGGGCATCCAGTATCCCGCGACGCCGGTCATCGAGGCCGCGCTGGACCGCTACCAGACCCGCTACCGGCGCCCCGTCAACACCTTCTACTGCCTCGACGGCAGCGGGTCGATGTCCTCGAACGACGGTTGGGACGGCGTGCGGGCCGCCGCACACCAGGTCTTCGACCAGGACCAGGCAGCGCTGAACTTCCTGCTGACCCACCCGCAGGACGTGACCACGGTCGGGATCTTCAACAGCGGGGTCACCGCCGGGAGCCCCTGGACGGTGCAGGGCAACGACGGTGCGGGGCTGCACGGGCTCACCGAAAAGATCAACAGCTACGAGCCCGCCGGCGGCACCAACATGTACACCTGCCTGCGGCGCGCCGTGGAGGAACTGGGCAGACCGCAGCCCAACGACCGTAGGCGGCTGGTGGTGCTGATGACCGACGGCCAGTCCGACACCCGCTACCGGGAGTCGGCCATGTCCGGGTTGAAGGCGTCGGGCGTACCGGTGATCGCGATCGCGTTCGGCCGGGACGCGGACCCGGGGCAGCTCACGGAGGTCGCGTCGGCCACCGGCGGCGCGTTCGTCCAGCAGGACGACCTGGTGGCGGCACTGCGCCAGGCGGCTGGCTACAAGTGACGGCCGGTTGGGGTGGCGGCCGCCGGGCCGGCGTACATCGGCGGGGGTGGTCCCGGTGAGAGGGAAACTGGCGGCGCCGGTCGCGCTCACCACGGCCGTCGCGGTCTTCGCCGGGATGTTCGTGCTCACCAGCAGCTTCCTGTGGGCGCCGCTGCTGGCGATGGCCGCGGCGGTCGGGGTGTACCTGATGATCGACGACCGTAGCCCCGCGCAGGCGCGGCGCGACGACTACGTCGACGAGGCGCACGCCAAGGTCGAGGAGGCGCTCTCGATCCTGCGCGGCATCGAACGGCTCAACCCCGAGGTCCAGGCGCCGACCGCCCGCGCCGCCCTGGAGTCGGCCTGCCGGTACGTGCCGGAGCTGTTCGACCGGGTTCAGGCCAAGGCGCCGAACAGCCTCTACTCCACCGCCAGCCAGATCATCGGCCATCTCGGCAGCCTCGACGGCGCGGTGCGGCAGTACCTCGACATCCAGCGCAAGCCGGTGCTCTACACCGACCCGGAGGCGCTCAAGCGCAGTGGCGAGCTGGCGTTCGAACGCTTCGCCGCGTTCGCCCTGGACAGCGTGCGGCTGGTCAACCAGGGAGACATCGCGCAGTACCGGGCCAACCTCGACACCGTCGCGCCGCCGAAACTTCCTGAGTGGGGATGAAGGAGTAATCGTGAGATCGCCCAGCGTTCGGTTCCTGGTCGGACTGGTCACGGTGATCGTCGTCTGCGTCGTCGCCGCCCTGCTGTGGTCGAGGACCGGCGGGACGTCCACGCCGGCCGTGCTGACCAGGCTGACCTGCGTCGGTGGCTCGGAGAAGTCCGAGCTGATGGCCGACCCCGAGGTCACCCGGGTGCTGCGGGACAGGTACCGGCTGGAGGTGAGCTTCCAGCCTCTCGGCTCGTACGACCAGGTGCAGTTGCGCACCGACGACCTCAGGGCGCGCAAGGTCGACTGCCTCTGGCCGTCGAGCGCGAGCGCGCAGAGTGTCTTCGAGGCGCAGCACCAGGGGGCGTTCCCGGAGTACCGCGCGGAGAACCTGTTGCAGTCGCCCGAGGTGGTCTACGCCGGACCGCGCGGCACCGACGCGCTGGTCAAGATGGGCGTCGTCCAGCAGCGGGACAACCGCTTCCACATCGTCAACATGAAGTCCCTGCTGCTGGACTACGTGCTGAGGAAGCAGACCTGGGACGGCAACGGGGCGGCCGAACTACGCGGTCCGATCACGGTGTCCAGCACCGATCCGGCCAAGTCCAACAGCGGCTTCGTGCTCGCCCAGCTCCAGTTGAGCATCCTCGCCACCGACGACGTGTTCCAGGCGCCGAACCTCGCGCAGGCACGCCGGGCCCTGCCGACCATGCGCGCGCTCTACGACGCGCAGGGCCTCCAGGCGCGCACCTCCGATTCCGGGTTCCGGGAGTGGCTGACCCAGGGCGGGGAGTTCAAGTCCCCGCTCTACGCCGGTTACGAGAACCAGCTCATCCAGCAGGTCGTGCGCAGCGGTGCGAACAGCGCCAACCTGCTGCGGAACGTACGGGTGCTCTACCCCGACCCGACCATCTACAGCGACCACCCGGTGCTGGCGCTCAACGCCACGGCCGCCGGGTTCATCGAGGCGATGAAGGATCCGGAGATCCAGAGCATCGCCTGGCAGACGTACGGCTTCCGCTCGGCGGTCCAGGTCGGGGTCAACGACGTCGCGGACTTCCCGGACATCAACCTCGCCGAGCAGATCCGCACCACCCCGGCGCCGGCCGCCGACGTGACACTCGCGCTGCTGAGCTGCATGAAGGACGCCAAGACCTGCCAGTGAGGGAGAACGGACCTGTCATGACCGACGGATTGCAGATCGACTTCGGCAGCATCGTGGGCGGCACGGCCGATCCGCCGGCCGGGGCCGCCGACACTGCCATCACCAGCACCCTGTCCGCCGGCCAGCCCCGGGAGCTGGTCTGCGTGGACCTGCTCAGCCCGGCGCAGCGGGCCCAGGCCGAGGCGGCGGCCGGGCAGCTCTACCCGGCGATGCTGGCCAACACCGACCAACTCGCCTCGTTCGGCAACAGCGCGATCGACCAGGTCAACGCCCAGGTCAGCCGGATCTTCCACGAGGTCGGCCGGGTCAACATCCCCGAACTCACCGGCATCATGCACGAGCTGAACGACCGGATGCGCAACTTCCGGCGCAAGTACGACCCGAGCGACCCGAAGATCCGGGAGACGTTCAACAGGTTCTCCGACGCCGTCAAGGGGCTGTTCCGGAAGGGGCGCGACCTGCTGGAGATGCTGTTCGAGGAGGCCAGGACGGTCGAGCAGCAGTTGGACCGGGTAGCCGGGCAGCTCAGCTCGAAGCAGTTGCAGCTCAAGCGCAACGTGGTGCTCTGCGACGAGCTCTACAAGGCCAACGAGGCGGCGATCGGCCAGCTCATCGGCGCGATCGCGGTGATGGAACTCGTCCGGGAGGTGGCGCTCGCCGACGCCCGGTCGATCACCGTGACACCGGGCGCGGTCGACGAGCGTGACCAGCAGGAGCGTCTCTCGCTGGTCACCGAGTTCATCCAGGCCCTGGAGGTACGCATCAACGAGTTCCAGCAGCGGCTCTTCGTCGCCTGGTCGACCTCCCCGCAGGTGCGCAACATCCGTACCCTGAACTACGGGCTCGGCCAGCGCCTCGCGCTGCTGATGAATCTGACCATCCCGACGATGAAGCTCACCATCGCGCAGTGGGCGCTGCTGTTGCAGGCCAACCAGGCCGCCGACATGCAGCAGGCGGTCGCCGACGGCGCCAACGACGTGCTCTCCGCGTACGCGCGGGCGTCGAAGGCCGCCGTGCCGCAGATCGTCCGGACGATCCAGACCCCGACGATCCGCCCGGAGACGCTCCTGGAGGTCGCGGAGTCGATCGACGCGCAGGCCCGGGGCATCGAGGAGGCCGTCAGGTACGGCCAGCAGAAGCGTGCCGAGGTGGTCACCGCGATCGTCACCGCCAACGAGTCGATGGCGCACTCGGCGAATCGGCTCTCCAAGACCGTGGTCGAGCTGGTCAGCCGGGCGAAGGAGCCACTGGCCCTACCGGCCGGGCCGCAACTGCCCGTCTCGGTGCTGGAGCAGGCGTCCGCGGTCGACCTGACCCGACAGTCCGGCTGACCCCGCCGACCGTTCCTCCGGCCGGATGGGTTAACTCGGTCGTGCGGGGTTCCGAGCCGTGGTTGACTCGGGCGAGGTCCAACCGACGAATGAAATGACCAGGGAGACGACATGCGAGCCACGTACACCTCCATCGGACAGGGAACTTCGATCTCTTCGAGGGGTGTGGCGGTTGGCGCGGAGAACGCTGAACCTGGGGATCCTGGCGCATGTCGACGCCGGTAAGACGACTCTGACCGAACGGCTGCTGTACGCGGCCGGGGTCATCGACACCGTCGGCGAGGTCGATGCCGGCACGACCCGCACCGACACGCTGGCGCTGGAGCGCCAGCGTGGCATCACCATCAAGTCCGCCGTCGTGTCGTTCGAGATCGCCGGCGTGACGGTCAACCTGATCGACACACCCGGCCACCCGGACTTCATCGCCGAGGTCGAGCGAGTACTCAGCCTGCTCGACGGCGCCGTTCTGGTGATCTCGGCCGTCGAGGGCGTCCAGCCACAGACCCGCGTCCTGATGCGTGCGCTACGGCGGTTGCGCGTACCGACGCTGCTGTTCGTCAACAAGATCGACCGGGGCGGTGCCGATGCCGGGCGGGTGCTCGAGGCAGTCACGAACCGGCTCACGGCCGCGATCATCCCGATGGGTACGGTCGACGAGATCGGTACTCCGGCGGCGCGGTTCACCCCGTACGGGTCCGGTGACCCCGCGTTCCGGGCGGTGCTGACCGAGGCGCTCGTCGACCGGGACGACGCACTGCTGGCCGCGTACGTCGAGAATGAGCGCGCCGTCACGGACCGGCGGCTGCGCGGGGAACTGGCGGCGCAGACGCGGCGGTCGTTGGTCCATCCCGTCTTCCTCGGATCGGCGATCACCGGGGAGGGCGTCGCCGCGCTGATGACCGGCCTGGCCGAACTGCTGCCCGCGGAGGCGGGGGACGCGGAAGCCGCTGTCTCCGGCCGCATCTTCAAGATCGACCGTGGGTCGGCGGGGGAGAAGATCGCCTACCTCCGGATGTTCGCCGGCACGCTGCGCATCCGGCAGCGGGTGCCCGTCACGGGTGTCGGCGGCGCCGAGGCCGAGGCCAAGGCGACGGCCATCAGCGTCTCGGAGAACGGCGGGTGGGTTCGTCGCCCGGAGCTCGCTGCCGGTGAGATCGGCCGGCTGTGGGGCCTGAGCGGGGTACGGATCGGCGACACCATCGGCCGGCCACCCCCGACCGGCGGCGAGCATCATTTCGCCCCGCCGACGATGGAGACCGTTGTCGCCCCCGTGCGCCCGGCCGACGACGGTGCGTTGCGCGGCGCGCTGGCGTGGCTGGCCGAGCAGGATCCGCTGATTGCCGTTCGGGTGGACGACACCGGCCGGGAGGTCTCCGTCTCGCTCTACGGTGAGGTGCAGAAGGAGGTCGTCCAGGCGACCCTGGCGACCGAGTTCGGCATCGACGTCACGTTCCGGGAGACGACCATCGTGTGTGTCGAGCGTCCGGTCCGGCTCGGTGAGGCCGCCGAGTTCCTCAACACCGAGTCGAACCCGTTCCAGGCCACCATCGGCCTGCGGATCGAGCCCGGTCCGGTCAACTCGGGGACCGAGTTCCGGATGCGGGTCGAGCCGCAGGCAGTGCCGATGTACGTCTACCGGAACGCCGACACCTTTGCCGACCACATGAGCCAGTACGTGCGCCGGGCCCTGCGCGAGGGCAGGTTCGGCTGGCAGGTCACCGACTGCGTCGTCACCATGATCGACTGTAACTACAGCCTGGCCGACGGCCCGCCGTCGAGGCGTGGCCCGCTCAGTACCCCGGCGGACTTCCGCAACCTCACGCCGATCGTGCTGATGCGGGCGCTCGACCAGGCCGGAACCGTGGTCTGCGAGCCGGTGCTCCGGGTGAGTCTCGAAATTCCGGTGTGGGCGATCAGCGCCGTGCTGACGGCCCTGGGCCGCCTCGGCGCGGCAGTGCGGCAGCAGTCGGTGCGGGGCGACCTGACCACGATCGAGGCGGTCGTACCGGCCGCGCGACTACCGCACCTGCACCGACAGCTACCTGCGCTGACCGGGGGCGAGGGCGTCATCGAGTCCACGTTCGACGGCTACCGGCCGGTCCGCGGCGAACCACCGACCCGGGCGCGGACGACGGCGGATCCCCGGCACCGCGAACGGTACCTGACCTCCCTGACCCGGCAGGGTGCCCGCGGGTGACGCGAGGCACATCCGCTACCGCGTCCGCCGCAGAGCCAGGCGGACGGCGCCCGCCGTTACCGGTGCCAGGGCGAGTGCGACACCGGCGCCGTCACCGGCAGGCACGCGACGGACCGCGGTGAAACCCGGCCGCCGTCCTGGATGGACGGATGGCCGGCTGGCGGAGGCGTATGTGACACTCGTCGCGTGACGTGGCCTCCACCGCCTGGCCCGCCTGGCTATCCGGGCGTGCCTGCACCGCAGACCGGCATGACCGTGCCTCCACCGGCCCCACCGAAGTCCAACGGGCCGCTCATCCTCGGACTGGTCGGTGGGCTTCTGGCCCTGTGCCTGGTCGGAGTCTGCGGGGCCGCGGCGGTCGGCGTGGTGATCAACAACCGGAAGGACAGTTCGCGGACCACCGTCGGCAGCACCTACCCGCCGCCCGAGCCGGTCCGCACGACCGCGCCGGCACCGCCGACCAGGCCGGCACCGCCACCGCCGCCGGCCAGCATCGGGCAGTGCATCGGCGTCGACCTGGCCGGGAACTTCCTCGGGGTCGGCAACTGCAACGGCAGCAGCGGCACCTACCGGGTGGTGTCGGTCGACTACGACCAGAGCACCTGCGCCGACCCCGATGCCCCGTACATCACCGAAGACGGATATCGGCTCTGTCTGGAGCGCCACCTGGTGCGCTTCTTCTGCTACAGGTTCCCGAAGAGTGACGGCTGGATCGTCCACGCGCCGAAGTGCAAGGCGAAAGGCACGGTTCACATCATCGACATAGTCCCGGGCGCATCCAACGGCGACAGGTGCACGCGGGACCACAGGTGGAACCGCTGGTACCGGTTCACGCATCCGACTGTCGTCTACTGCGTCATGCAGTACTGACGCCTGCCGCAGCGCTGGGCACTCTCTCTCCGCGGCACGCTTGTCCCCCGGGCGAGCTACCCACGAGTGTCCACCGTGCGGTGACGATTTCGGGCCGGCGAGTCCATAGCGTTCGAGGCAGCCACGGCGCTTCGGCCGTGACTTCTCGCGAAGGAGTCGTCATGCGACTGTTGAAGCAGCTCGGGGCCGTCGCGGTGGTCGCCCTCGCCGGCAGCCTGGCCGTCGGTGCGGTGCGGGGAAACCCGTTTCTCACCCTGGGCCTCGGCCTCGCGACCGCGGTGCTCGCGTTGCTCACGTACGCGTGGGTGGTGCGGCGCACCGAGCGTCGGGCGCCGGTGGAGGTGGCCGGGAAAGGCGCTGGTGCTGCCGTGGGCCGGGGGCTGCTGATCGGTGTCGGGATGTTCGCGGCCGTCATCGCGAACATCGCGCTGCTCGGCGGCTATCGGATCGACGGCATGGGCTCGGCGGCGGGCGCACTGGCGCTGCTCGGTTTCATGGCCGCGGCTGCCGTGACGGAGGAGCTGATCTTTCGCGGCATCCTGTTCCGGATCGTCGAGGAGCGAATCGGCACGTGGGGATCGCTGGTGCTGACCGGCCTGCTGTTCGGCCTGGCGCACCTGTTCAACACGCACGCCAGCCTGTGGGGCGCGATCGCCATCGCGGTCGAGGCCGGCGGCATGCTCGCCGCCGCGTACGCCGCCACCCGTACCCTGTGGCTGCCGATCGGCCTGCACTTCGGCTGGAACTTCGCCCAGGCCGGCGTCTTCGGCACCACCACCTCCGGCAGGAGCGGGCCGGAGGGTCTGCTGGACGGCGTACTGTCGGGGCCGACCCTGCTCAGCGGCGGCGAGTTCGGGCCGGAGGCGAGCCTGTACGCGGTGCTGGCCGGCGTGGTGCTGACCATCGTGTTCATGTGGCTGGCCCGCCGGCGTGGCCACCTGGTGCCCCGCCGCCGACGCACCGCTCAGACCGACCCGACCGCTACGCTCGCGCAGTGATCGACCTTCGGCGGGTCCCGGACCGGTGGCGGCGGTATGACGTCACGGTCCGGGATCTCCCGTTCGCGCTGCTGCTCGCCGTCGCGTCGCTGCTGCCGGCGTTGCACGGCCAGGGGACCCAGGTCGGCGACCTGCCAACTCGCCCCTTCGACGCGCTGGCCGTCGCGGTGATCGCCGTGCAGGCCCTACCGTTGGCGGTACGCCGGCGGTGGCCGGCCGCGTGTCTGGTCCTGGTGTCGCTCGGCTTCGTCGGCGACCAGCTCCTCGGTTACCACGCGTTCGCGGGTACCGCGCTGCCGATCGCCCTGCTGAGCGCGGGCGCCTACCTGGAACGTCACCGGCGTGTCGCCGCGGTGCTGCTCTCCGCGGCGTACCTGCCGCTGGCGGTCGCGCTGCACCGGCTCGGGGCCACCGAGCCGGTGGAGGGATTCGTGGTGTTCTACCTGGCGCTGGTCCTCGCCTGGAGAATCGGATCGTGGCTGCGGTCCACCCGGGCCGCCGAGGCCGAACGCCGGCACCGCGTCGCCGAGGCCAGCCGCACCGCCGAACGCACCCGGATCGCCCGGGAACTCCACGACGTGGTGACCCACCATGTGACGGCGATGGTCGTGCAGGCGGAGGCGGCACGGTATCTGACCGCCGCACCCGCCCGGCTCGACGAGACCCTCAGCGCCATCACCGACACCGGCCGGCGGGCCATCAGCGACCTGCGGCACCTGCTCGACCTGCTCAACCCCGACCACGGGACCGAGGCCAGGATGCCGTCCGTCGGCGAGCTGCACGCGCTGGTGGAGCAGACGCGCCAGGCCGGGCAGCCGGTGGAGTTCACCGAGCAGGGCAAGCCGGCGGAGTCGACCGGCAGTGCCGAGCTGGCGGCCTACCGGGTGGTGCAGGAGGCCCTGACGAACGCCCTCAAGTACGCCCACGGCAGCCGTACCGTGGTCCAGGTGCAGCACGGCGCAAGGGAGATCACCGTGGAGGTCAGCACCGACGGTTCCGACTCGCGGACCGCCTCGCCCGGCGGAAGCGGGCGGGGCCTGGCCGGGCTCCGCGAACGCGTCGACGTGCTGGGCGGCGAGTTCAGCGCGGACCGGCAGCCGGGCGGCGGCTTCGTCGTGCGGGCCCGCATCCCCGCGGGGAGCCCGTCGTGACCGCGCCGGTCCGGGTACTGGTCTGTGACGACCAGGCGCTGATCCGCACCGGATTCGCGACGATCATCGACGCGCAGCCCGACCTGGAGGTGGTGGGCGAGTGCGGGGACGGGCGCGCCGCGGTCGACCTCGCCGGCCGGCTGCACCCGGACGTGGTGGTGATGGACGTACGGATGCCGGTACTCGACGGCATCCAGGCGACCCGCCTGCTGGCCGGGGTCGGGGTGGCGCAACCCGTCAAGGTACTCGTGGTGACGACGTTCAACCTGGACGAGTACGTGTACGAGGCGCTGCGCGCGGGGGCGAGCGGATTCCTGCTCAAGGACGCCCCACCGGCGCAACTGCTGCACGGCATCCGCACCGTCGCGACCGGTGCCGCACTGCTGGCACCCGAGGTGACCCGGCAACTCGTCGGCAGGTACGCGGCGCGGATCCGTCCCGCCGAGGGCATGCCGGACGGCGCCGGGCTGACCCCGCGCGAACTCGAGGTGCTGCGCCTCATCGCCAACGGCCTGTCCAACAGCGAGATCGCCGCGACCCTGGTGATCAGTCAGGAGACCGTCAAGACGTACGTGTCGCGCATCCTCAGCAAGCTCGACCTGCGCGACCGCGTACAGGCGGTGGTCTACGCCTACCGCAGCGGCCTGGTGACCTGAGACCCCCGCCGATGCATCGCGTCGTGATCCTCGCCTTCGACGGCGTGGTCCCGTTCGACCTGTCCGTGCCGATCGAGGTCTTCGGCCGCGCCCGGCTGGCCGACGGCCGCCCGGCGTACCAGCTTCGGGTCTGCGCGGACACCGACGAGGTCAGGGCCGGGCCGATCGCCATCCGTACCCCGTACGGGTTGCCCACGCTGGCCGAAGCCGACACGGTCGTCGTTCCCGGTGTCGCCGACATCGACGCCCCGATCCCGCCCGGACTCGTCGCGGCGCTCACCGCCGCGACCGGCCGGCTGGTCTCCATCTGTACCGGTGCCTTCCTCCTGGCCGCCGCCGGACTGCTCGACGGCCGCCGGGCCACCACGCACTGGGCGGCGGCCGCGCAGCTCGCTCGTCGCCACCCCGCCGTCGAGGTCGACCCGGAGGTGCTGTTCGTCGACGACGGGTCGGTACTGACCTCGGCGGGTGCCGCCGCAGGACTGGATCTGTGCCTGCACCTCGTACGGCGTGACCACGGTGCCGCGATCGCCGCGCAGACCGCGCGAACCTCGGTCATGCCGCTGGAGCGGGCCGGTGGCCAGGCGCAGTTCATCGCGCACGAGCCACCAACCCCGGCCGGCATCTCCCTGCAACCACTGCTGACCTGGCTGACCGGCAATCTCCACGCCCCACTGACCCTGGCCGCCATCGCTGGCGAAGCGTCGATGAGCACCCGTTCGCTGAGCCGGCACTTCCGCGACCAGACCGGCACCACCCCCATGCAGTGGCTCAACCGGCAACGCATCCGCCGCGCAACTCCTGCTGGAGACCAGCGACCAGCCGGTGGAACACGTCGGCGAACTGGTCGGGTTCACCTCGGCGACGGCGTTCCGGGAGCGGTTCCGGCAGATCGTCGGCGTGAGCCCGCGCCACTACCGCCTGGCGTTCTCCTCCGACGCGCGGCCCGCCGTCACGCCTGCCCGCCGGGCCCGCCCTGGCCGGGGCGGGCGCCCGGGCGCGGCTACGAGGACGCGGTGACGCTCGGGTGTCCGGCCGGTCAAAGGTCCCGGCGCTGGAAGGACACCGCCGCGAGTCCGAGGGCGAGGGCGATCCAGAGGCCGGTCCAGGCGAGGTAGGTGGGAGTGAGCGCCGCCTCGCTCAGGAAGGGGTGCCCCTTGAACGCCTCCTGGAACTGGATCAGCAGGGTCGGGTCCTGGAAGGCGTTCATGGCTCCGCGCCACAGGCCGTCGGTCGGGAGCAGCATCCGGGAGACGGTGCCGATCCGAGCCACGCTCTCGTTGCCGAGCGCCTCGCCGAACGCGCCGACCACGCCGCCGATCCAGGTGGCGCCGAAGAGGCCGACCGCCACGATGCCCGACGCCATCGGGGAGACAGCGGTGGAGAGCAGCAGGCCGAGGGTGAGCAGGACCGCGGCCTGCGCGGCGAGCAGTGCCAGACCGGTCACCGGCCGGGGTGGCCAGTAGCCCGTGGTGGTTCGGACGATGAGGAGTTGGGCGAGTCCGGCCACGGCCAGGAAGCCGCTGCCGAAGGTCACGAGCCCCAGCCATTTGCCCAGCAGCACCGCCGAGCGGCGGACCGGGCGGGCCAGGACGGCCAGCGCGATCCCGGTTTCGGTCTCACCGGCCAGGGTGGGACCGGCGAGGAACGCCGTGCCGAGCGCGGCGGTCAGGCTCAGGCCGAACATCACCAGGTTCAGGACCACGGCGGCCGCCAACCGGGCCTCTCCGGTGGTCAACCCGCCGAACGTGGCGTCGATCCGGGAGAACCCGAAGGCGCTGACCGCGAGCAGTACGACGGTCAACGCGACGAGCGCGAGCAGTACCCGTCGGCGCGTGGCCTCCTTGACGGTGAGCGTGGCGATGGTGAACACGGTACGGGCGGTCATGCGTGCTCCTCGGTAGGGCTGGTGCGCAGGATGTCGAGCAGCCGCTGTTCGAGACTGATCCGCCCCAGCTCGACGGCGTGTATGCGTACCCCGAGGCTGACCAGATCCGCCACGAGGTCGGGCACGGCGGCGCCGTCCTGCTCTGCGGGGAGGGTGACGGTGAACGCGTCCCCGGTACGGGTGAGCGGGCCGGCGGCGGCCAGCCGGGCCTCCGCCTGCGCGCTCACCCCGTCGAGGCGAAGTCGCAGCTCACGCTGGCCGAGCAGCTCCGGGAGGGTGCCGGATGCGGCGACCCGGCCCTTGTCGAGGATGACGACCCGGTCGCAGACCCGCTCCACCTCGCCGATGAGATGCGAGTTGAGCAGGACGGCGACCCCGCGAGCCTTGAGGGAGAGCAGTAGGTCCCGCACGTCGGCCCTGCCGACGGGATCGAGGGCGCTCGTCGGCTCGTCGAGGATGACGAGTTCGGGGCGGGCCACCAGCGCCACGGCCAGCCCGAGGCGCTGCTGCATGCCCTTGGAGAAGCCGCCCACCCGGTCGGCGGCACGGTCGGCGAGGCCCACCATGGCCAGGCATTCCTGCCGCTCCGCAGCCGGCACCGTGGCGCCGGCGAGCCGGGTGTGCAGGGCCAGCACCTCGGCGGCGGACAGCCAGGGCTGATACCGGAAAAGCTCCGGTAGGTAGCCGACGTGGGTGCGGGAGTGCGGGTCCCGGGCCGGTCGCCCGAGCAGCAGCACCTCGCCGGCGTCGGGCCGGACGAGTCCGAGCAGCATCTTGATGACGGAGGTCTTGCCGGCTCCGTTGGGTCCGAGCAGGCCGACCACCTCGCCGCGCCCGACGGTGAGGGAGACCTCGTCGACCGCGGTCCGGCGCCGGTATCGCTTGCGCAGACCCGAGCACCACACCGCCGGTGACGGGGGTAGGTCGGCAAGGAGTTGCGCCACGGTGTCGGGGGAGGGGAGGTCGCCCTGCCGGGTGGTGGGGTCGGTCGTCATCGGCCCCACCGCAACCCGCGAGCCACCGACAGCACCTCGTCGGTGCCGAGTGAGCCGGCCACCGCGTTGAGCACGCCGTCCTTGACCCAGAAGACGGCCGCGAGGGTGCCGCCCCTGGTGGTGAGGACGGTGGCCGGTACGCCGTCGACCTCGGCGGAGAAGCTCGTCTCCTTACCGATCTTCACGATCAGCGGCAGCGTCGTCCCGTCGTCGGTGAAACCGCGCAACTGCGACGCCACGTCCTCCGGCAGACCGGGCAGCGAGAGCAGGTAGTCGCGGGCGGTCTCGAACGGGATGCCTGCGGAGTAGACGGCCGGTGCGACCACCCGGCCGACGATCATGGCGGGCCTCCCCTGGGACTGCGACCAGATCGCGGCGAGGCCCGGGCCCGCGGTCATCCTGAACGGGCTGCCCTCAAGGCCCGGTGGCGGTGGAGGCAGCGGTCTGCCGGCGGCCGCCGCGGTCTGCGCCGCCTTCTCCGCCGAGAACGTGAACGTGGCGCTCACCTGGTTGCCGACGTGGAACGTCGGTTCGCCGGTCACACCACGGGGCAGCTTGCGCACCCGAGGCGCGGAGAGGCCGGTGGCCTTTTCCGCCGCGGTGGCATCGGCGACCGGGTGGATGTCGGCGACCTTGGTGACCTTGGCCTCGCCGTACGCGGAGAGGTCCGGCAGCCGCAGCAGATCGGCCTGGGTGACCGTGATCGGCGCGATCCGCTCGGTACGGAAGATCGGTAGCCAGTTCGCGGCGGCGGCAGTGGTGGCCCCGGTCAGCAGCGCGACCGCCGCGACACCGGCGAACAGCGGGCTGCGCAACGCCGTACGCCATCGCGGCGGGCGGGCCGCCACCGCCACCTGCCGGGGCCGGTCCGCGGCGATCGCCCGGGACAGGCGGTGCCAGCCGTCCTCGACGTCGGTGCTGACCTCGACCTCGAACGCCGCACCGGCGAACGCGGCGTCCTGGCGGGCGGCTGCCAGCCCGGACAGGCACTTCGGGCAGTCCGCGACGTGCTCGCGGTCGGCGTCAGCGACGCCGACGGGCTCGTCCACAAGCCGGCGCAACATGCCGTCAGTCGGATGGCGCATGACGGTTCAACTCCTTGCGTAGGGCGGACTCGGCGCGGCGCACGATGGTGCCCACGCTGCCGGGGGAGAGTTCAAGAGCGGCCGCCACCTCGGCGTAGCTCAGGCCGCTGTGCCGAAGCACCAGGGCCACGGCCTGCTTGCGGGGCAGCCGTGCCAGCGCCCCGCGCACACGACGGCGCTCGTCGAGGGTCACGACCACGTCGGCGACGTCAGGGCTGACGACGTCACCGACACCGGCGGCCTTCTCCCGGGAGGCGCGACGCCGACCGGTTCGGAGATGGTTCAGTGCGGTGTGCGCCGCGGCGACGCACAACCACCCCACCGCCTCCCCCGCGGGTACGCGGGAGCGCCCGAACGTCAGGAACACCTCCTGCGCCACGTCCTCGGCCTGGTCCCCGGAGCCGAGCACCCGCGCGGCGACGGCGACTACCCGCGGGTAGGCGGAGCGGAAGACCTGCTCAAGATCGGAACGGACCGCTTTTCGTCCCGGAGGAGTCGACACGGCCACGGCATCCCCCCGTCCGGCTCGTCCGGCCGCCCTGCCACCGCCGGCGGACGGCACCGCAGCGACCGCCGTGGCCAGTACGGTCGCACGGCGCCCGACGAGCTCCACATCTTCCTCCACATCTTCAAAGCACCGCCGGCACCCGAGATGTGACACCCGCCGTCGACATCACCGCGACGGTGTCGGCGACCCGTTCATGCGCGGCGGAGCGCGTTCGCCGATTCCTCGGAGCAGAGGAATTCGTCGGACGGCACGATCCAGTAATTCTCGGCCATGAGCGGCGGATCGGGGAGGAACTCCAACAAGCCGGCCGGCCGGGCGAAAACTTCGCCTGGCCGGCCGGTGGGAAAGGTCGTTCGTGTCGCCCCCTGGCGTGCTCACCGCACCTGGCGGTGGCTGGTGGGCCGGGGCGGCCGGGTGGAGGTCAGCCGGCGGTCGAGGTCGCCGGCAGGTGGTCGCTGAGCAGCAGTTGGTGCAGCTCGGCGGAGGCGGCGGCGACATCCTCCAGGTGGGCGTTGTGCCCGAACGAGCGCGGACGCGGGATGTCGATGTCGACGAGCTCGCGCAGCCGGCCGGGCCGGGCACTCAGTACCGCCACCCGGTCGGCGAGCAGCACCGCCTCCTGGATGGAGTGGGTCACGAAGACCACGGTGGTGCCCAGCTCCATGTGGATGCGCTGCAACTCGACGGCCAGCTCCTCGCGGGTCAGCGCGTCCAGTGCGGAGAACGGCTCGTCCATCAGCAGCACCTTGGGCCGCTGGATGAGGGCCCGACAGAGCGAGACCCGTTGCTGCATGCCGCCGGAGAGTTCATGTGGAAGGCGGTCGGCGAAGCCACTCAGGCCGGTCATCTCCAGCAGCCGCTCGGCGTGCTCGCGGTGCTCGGCCCGCCGCCAGCGGAAGATCTCCACCGGCAGCAGCACGTTGTTCCGTACGCTGCGCCACGGCAGCAGCGCCGGGCGCTGGAACACCATCGCGACGTCCCGGCGGGGCCGGCCAACCGGCTCGCCCGCGACCAGTACCTCGCCCTGGCTCGGCCGGATCAGCCCAGCGATGATCCGCAGCAGCGTGGACTTGCCGCAGCCGGACCGGCCGATCACCGCCAGGAACTCGCCGTTGCCGACCTCGAGGTTGATGTCGCGCAGCGCCTCCACCGTCCCGGATTTCCCCTGGAAGGTCCGGGACAGTCCGGCAATCTTGATCATTGTGCCCTCCTTGCGAGCTGTGTTCCGGTCACGACGAGATCGCCCGGGCCCACGGCACGAGGATCCGTTCCAGCGCCGCGACCAGGTAGAACAGCCCGGCGCCCATGATGGCGAGCAGGGTCAGCGCGGCGAAGGCGAGCGGCGTGTCCGCGGACTGGCTGGAACTGACGACGACCGAGCCGAGCCCGCGGTCGGGGTTGGTGAGTTCACCGATGACCGCCCCGATGATGGCCAGCGAGGAGGCCACCTTCAGACCGACGAAGACCTGCGGCAGTGCCCAGGTCAGCCGGACCTTCAGGAAGGTCTGCCACCACGAGGAGGAGAGCGAGTGGGCGAGTTCGCGCAGGTCGTTGGGGACGGAGGTCAGCCCGGCCATGGTGGAGACCAGGACCGGGAAGAAGCAGAGCAGCACGACCATGACGACCTTGGCCTGGGTGTTCAACCCGATCCAGACGATGAGCAGGGGGGCGAGCGCGGCCTTCGGCACCGCGTTGACCGCGGCGATCAGCGGCATGGTCATCCGCTCGATCGTGCGCGAGGCGGCGAAGAGGACCGCGACGGCCGCCCCGCCGATCGAGCCGATGGCGAAGCCGACGACCGTCTCCATCAGCGTCACTCCGGCCTGTTCGACCAGGTGACCGGAGAGCCGCTGGAACGCGTCCACCACGTCCGGGGGTGCGGGTAGCCAGAACGGTTCGATGCTGAAGACGATGGTGACCAACCACCAGAGCGCGAGCGCCAGCAGCGTACCCAGCGCGGGGAGCCCGGCGTTGACCCACAGACGTCGCAGCCCGGCGTCGGTCCTCTTGTCAGTCATGGTGAATCCCGTAGGGTCCTTTCGGGCGGCGATGAACGTGGTGTTCGAGGTGCCGGGCAGCGCCCGGCTGCGGGACGAAGAAGGGACGGCAGCCGCTCCGACCACCGCCCCCTGTCCGTCAGGTGCGCCCGACCGCTGGCGAGGACCTCTCGACAGCGGTCGAGATCGTGCTGGTCGTGGTCGAGGCAGGCGTCGTCAGGTCTTCGGCACGATGTTGAGGTCGACCACGCTGGCCGGGCTGAGTCCGGAGGGCATCAGGCCGGAGCCCTGCAGGATGGCGATGGTCCGCGCCACCCGGCCCTCGTCCATCGAACCGATCGGGGCGCCGCCGGCCGGCACGACGTACGGGGTCATCGCCTTGATCTCGCCGACCCCGGAGGCCACCGGGTACGTCGGCTCCGCCTTGTTCAGGATCGTCGCCGCCTCCTCCGGGTGGTCGACGGTGTACTGCAGGCCCTTCAGCAGGGCACCGGTGAACCGGCGAACCAGGTCCGAGTCCTTCTCGATCAGGCCGGGGGTGGTGATGATGGCGTTGCCGAACAGGTCCCGCAGGTAGTCGCTGTACGGCAGGACGACGACCTCCTTCTTGGAGGCCGCCGCCAGCGCGTCCCGGCTGAGCAGGAAGGTGCCGAGCGCGTCCACCTGACGGCTCGCCATCAGGCCGTTGAGCGCCGTGGCCTGCACACCCTCGATCTTGACGCTCGCCGGGTCGAGGCCGGCCAGCTTGGCGTACGCCGGGAAGAGCAGTTCGGTGACCGAGCCCTTGCCGGTGGCCATGGTCTTGCCGGCCAGGTCGTTCGGGCCGGTGATGTCGGTGTCCTTGGTGGTCATCACCGAGATCAGCGTCTGCTGATGTACGGCGGCGACCGCCCGCCAGTCGGTGAACTCGCCCTTGCCGGCCTGGATCACCGCGCCGGTGAAGTCGAGCGAGGCGAACTGGACCTGCCCCGACTTGAGCGCCGTGAGGTTCTGCGCGTTACCCGCGCCCTTCTTGATGTCGACCTCGATACCGACCTCGGCGAAGTAGCCCTTCTCCTTCGCCACCCAGGCGAAGGAGTCGCGGCCCACGGCCCCGAACGCCGTGATGTAGGCGACCTTGTCGGTCCCCTCGGCGGACGCGCCGTCGCCGCCGTCGTCGCCGCTGCAACCGCTCACAGCCAGCGCCGTGGCGAGCAGCGTTGCCGCCAGGACGCGAGAGCGTCTGAACATGTATGCCTCCAGCTTTCGCTTGTGGATGGGCGGTCCCAACGCACCCGCGCCGAGGATGTGGCCCTTGATCTGAGCGACACCAACCGCGCCGACCCTCGCCCGGTCGAGAATCGTAGATGACTCATGTCCGGCTTGTCACCGACGAAATTGAGCCATTTTTGGGGGCTCTGACCGAGGGATACCCGCTGTCGTGAACGCCTTTCCGCAGCTCAGAGCGTTGTTGACAAGGGAAGTTCTGGCAGCAATCCTGTCAACACGATTGTTGATAATCTAGGAGACAATGTTGCGGGCTGGCGGGCTGTACCGGGGGACGGCGAGCGGCGGCGGGTACTCCGCTCTGGACACTCCCCGGCCTGCCGTCTCCGGGTACGCCCGGTCGGCGGGCCGCGCGGCAGCCGTCCGGTCAGGACGTACGGCCGCCGGAGTGGCCCGTCCGGCATCGACGGTGACCACGTCGTGAGTGACGCCCCACGAACCCCGGCAACCCCCGCACGGCGCGCGGCTGGCACCCCGCGCCGCCCGCCGGCCCGCTCGGCGGACGAGGCGTACCAGGAGCTCCGCGAGGCGATCCACCGCGGTGAACTGATGCCCAACGAGCGACTGATCGAGGTCGAGTTGGCGGCCCGGCTACAGGTCAGCCGGGCAGTGGTCCGGACCGTGCTGGTCCGACTCGTCCAGGACGGACTTGTGGTGAGCACCCCGAACCGGGGCGCACACGTCCGGCTGGTCACCGAGGAGGAGGCGGTCGAGATCCTCCAGGCGCGGGCCGTACTGGAGGCGCTCACCGCGCGGCAGGCGGCACTGCACGCCACCACCCGGGAGATCACCGCCATTCGCCGGGTGCTCGACAGAATGACCCAGAAGCTGGAGCAGGACGACCTGCTCGGCTACTCGGAGGGGAACGCCGACCTGCACGCCGCGATCATCGCGGCGGCCCGGCACGAGACCGCGGCCCGGATGATCGCCGGGCTCCGGGCCCAGCTCGTCCGGTTCCAGTACCGCACCATCCTGGTGCCCAGCCGGCCGGCCCAGTCGCTTGGCGAGCACACCGCGGTCGTGGAGGCGATCGCCAACCGTGACCCGGACGCCGCCGAGGCCGCGATGCGGCGGCATCTCGGGCACGTCGAGTCCACTTTGGCTAACACCGCCTCGGCGGCCCGGCGTGGGGCCGGCCCGTCCGACGGCACCCGTACGGCCTGAACCGGCCATGCGTATCCCTCTCCTGCAAGGAGCGACATGTCAGATCATCCCGTCCCGTCCGCACGCTCCCGTGCCCTGGTGCAGGGGGCGTACGACACCCACGTGCACATCGCACCCGACGTCATGGAGCGGCGGATCGACGACCTCGACCTGGCCGGCCGGTTCGCCGAGGTCGGGCTCGCCGGCTTCGTACTGAAGTCCCACTACGTGCCGACCGCCGAGCGCGCGGCCGTGGTGCGCAAGGTACGCCCCGACGTCGACGTGCTCGGCGCGCTCACCCTGAACGGCTCGGTGGGCGGGATGAACCCGGCCGCGGTCGAGATCGCCGGCCGGCAGGGCGCCCGGATCGTCTGGATGCCCACCGTCGACTCCGGCAACCAGCGCCGCAGCACCGCCACCGACCTGCCCGGCGCCAAACCGGCGATGTGGGGAGCACTCCAGGCCGACCTGCACGCCCAGGGCATCGTCCCGGACGTCGTCGAGGTGGTCGACCCCGACGGACAGGTACGGGAACCGGTCCGCCAGGTACTCCGGGTCATCGCCCGGCACGACCTCGTGCTCGCCACCGGGCACCTGTCCGGCCCGGAGATCCTGGCCGTGGTCCACGCCGCCGGCGAGGAGGGAGTACGCCGGATCGTCGTCACCCACCCCGAGTTCACCTCGCAACGACTGCCCGTCGCCCAACAGCGGGAACTCGCCGAAGCCGGCGCCCTGCTGGAACGCTGCTTCACCACCGCGTACACCGGGAAGGTCTCCTGGGACGACCTGTTCGGCAACATCCGGGCCGTCGGCGTCGCGCACTCGGTGCTCTCCAGCGACCTCGGACAGCCGTTCAACCCGCCGGTCGAGGACGGCCTCGCGCTCTTCGCCGACCGGCTGCTGGAGGCCGGCTTCACCGAGCAGGAGGTGCACACCATGGCCGTGGTCAACTCGCGGCACGTGGCGGCGGCGAGCGCGGAGGTGCCGGCATGACCGGGCGCCGGCTGTTGGTGGTCGGCGCGCACAGCGCGGACTTCGTCTGGCGCGCTGCCGGGGCGGTCGCCGCGCATACCGCCGCCGGGGGCGAGGCGCTGGTGCTGGCCCTGTCGTACGGCGAGCGCGGCGAGTCCGGTGAGCTGTGGAAGGACCCGGACCAGACGATCGAGAACGTCAAGCGGATCCGGCACGAGGAGGCGCAGCGGGCCGCCGGGGCCGTCGGGGCGCGCTTCGAGGCGTTCGACCTGGGGGACTACCCGCTACGGATCCGGGACGAGGACATCGACCGGTTGGCCGGGCTGATGCGGGAGTACGCCCCGCACGTGGTGCTCACCCACCCCGACCGGGATCCGTTCAACCCGGACCACCCGGTGGCGCACGCCGCGGTGGCGACCGCCCGGCAGCTCACCGCCGGGGCGGGGGTGGCCAGTGGCTTCAAGACCGCACCACCGTCGGAGTTCCTCGTCTTCGAGCCGCACCAGCCCGAGCTGTGCGGGTTCACCCCGACGGTCTTCGTCGACATCACCGAGGTGATGCCGGCCAAGCAGGAGGCGATGGCCGCGATGGGCGCCCAGGGTTACCTGCGCGACTACTACACCCAGCGGGCCGAACAGCGGGGCAACCACGCGCGGCGGGTCACCGGCAACGCCGCGATCCGGGAGGCCGAGGCGTTCCAGCGGCTCATCCCGAACGTGGTCCGTACGCTGTGACCGGCGCGTCGGCCGGGGAGCCCGGTCCACGGGCACGGCCGGCGGCGGGCGATCCGCGCCACGACGGGTACGGCATGCGGGCGGCCGAGGAATCCGCAGGGTGAATCCGGGACGGCGGACGACCCCGCCGGTTACCTCCGACCGGGGTCGATCCGCCAACCCGCCCGGCGGGATTCCTGGACGCTGCCGGGCGAGGCGACGTGTGACCTTCTCGACCTCCGGGTGAACCCACTCATCCGGTGGTGTCGCCGAGTACGGCCTTGAGCGATGCCTCGAGGATGTCCACTCCGGTGTGGAGCTCGTCGTCGCTGATCGTGAGCGGCGGGGCGATGCGGAAGATCCCGCCCATCCCGGGGAGCTGGACGATGTTCATGTGCAGACCCCGTTCGAGACAGGCCGAGGTGACCGCTGTGCCCAACGCATCGGCCGGCGCCCTGCCCTTCTTGTCCCGCACGAGCTCGACACCCTGGAGCAGGCCGCGGCCGCGGACGTCGCCGACGACCTCGTAGCCGTCGCGGAGCGCCAGTAGCCGGGCGGTGAGCTGGTCGCCCAGCCTCGCCGCACGCTCGACGAGGTTTTCCCGGTCGATGACGTCGAGGACCGTCAGCGCGACCGCCGCCGCCAACGGATCGGAGACGTGTGTGGTGTAGAAGAGGAATCCACGGTCGTGGCAGACCTGCTCGATCTCGGCGGACGTGAGTACGGCCGCCACGGGCAGCCCGGCCCCGAGGGTCTTCGACAACGTCAGGATGTCCGGGGCGACTCCGTCGCGCTCGAACGCGTACATGGTGCCGGTGCGGCCGAGACCGGTCTGCGCCTCGTCGAGGATGAGCAGCATCCCGCGCTCGTCGCACATCTCCTTGAGGCGGCGCAGGTATCCGGGCGGCAGGTCGATGATCCCACCCGAGGAGAGGATGGGCTCGACCAGACAAGCGGCGAGACTCCTGGCGGACTGCTGGTCGACCAGGGCGAAGCCGTAGGCGAGTTCGGTCTCCCAGTCGTGCGACCCGTCGGAGGATCGGAACGGCGACCGGTACGCATTCGGCGCCGGCAGTGCGAGGTTTCCCGGTATCGGAGGGGGGTGGAGAAAGGTTCAGTGAACTGCCCGCGACCCGGCCGGTCGCGGGCAGCCCAACGGTGCCCTGGCGACCACCGCCGCGGCGGTCGCCCGGAGCGGTTCCTACCTGGCGGGGACCACGTCGGCCGGGCGCTGCACCTTCACCTCCACGCCGTAGTCGAAGAGTTCGAGCGTCGAGGTGGACGTGCCGGTGTCGAGCCGGCCTTTCGCCGTCGTCTGCCAGGTGGAGGTGAGCGCCACCCTCGCGATCCGGCCGTCGGCGTCCCGGACGACGTCGCCGGTCGTTGCGGTCGAGCCGTCCTTGAGCTGCGTGGCGTACTCGAAGTGCAGCGTGCCGTCCGGGTTCTCCGTGACGGTGGCGTTCGTGTCCTTCAGCACCTTGAACAGCGCCGCCGGGTCGGGGGAGGCGGCACCCAGCACGGTGTCCGAGGCGCCGTACAGGGACAGTCGGTCGTGCTTGCCCGGGTACTGGCCGTAGCGCCCGTACGTCTCGCCCGGGCCCGACTTGTCGGGCGGGAGCGGGCCTAGCGGCGGCTCTCCGCCGATGTACCGGGTGCCGTTGATCAGCAGTTCGGTCATGACCGAGTCGTCCTGCGGCGCCCGGACGTACCCGGTGGCGGTCTTCGGGTCGAACGCACCCTCGTAGGTCAGTCCTCCTGGCCCCGACTGGGTCAGCCGCATCCGGTAGCTGATGTTCTCGCTCGCGGCGACCGCCGCGACCAGGGCCAGTCGCGGCGTCGCGGCGCTGGCGACCGGTGCGCGCTCTCCCGCCGGCCCTGGCTGCCCGACCCCGCCGACCGTCAGCACGGCTGCGGTCACTCCGGCCAGGCCCAGCACACCCATCGCGTACGTCGCACCCAGCACAGCCCTCCGGCGCTGGTGGCGCCGCCTCGCCGCACCGACGACGTCGGAGGTCAGCGCGACTCCCGCCACCTCCTGCCGCATGCCGGCGATCAGTTGCTCTTCGATGTCAGTGGTCATCTTCCCGCTCCGTTCCATGTCGGGGCGTCGTCAACCGCCCAGGCAGCCGTGACCTCGCGGAGGCGGGAGAGCCCCCGGGAGGCGGTGGACTTGACGGTGCCGATCGAGCATCCGAGCGTCTCCGCGGCTTCCGCCTCGCTGTACTGCTCCCAGTAGCGCAGCACCAGCACCGCCCGCTGCCGGGGTGGCAGCGTGGCCAGCGCCTGGATGAGCGCCTGGCGGAGGTGCAGCGCGTCCGTGCCGTCGGACCGGCCCGGCGGCTCGACGCTGGCCAGTACCTCCGGCCGCCGCTTGCGGCTGCGCCACTGGTCGACCGCGAGGTGGTACATCGTGCGGCGCAGGTAGGCCTCCTTGTCGCCCTGCACCCGGTTCCAGCGCCGCATCAGCCGCTCCAGCCCCGCCTGCACGAGGTCCTCAGCGGCGGCACGGCTGCCGGTCAGCAGCACCGCCGTGGCGAGCAGGGAATCGCCCCGTTCGGCAACGAGGGTGTCCAAGCCCTCGAAGCTCTTCCTCCAGCGCACCGGCTCTCCTTCCGTCGCTAGCAAGGACGACAGGCCGACGGGCAAGGTTGAGCACCGCACCGAGCTTTCTCCAGGATCGTGGCGACTCCTGGCCGACCCCTACGAGCCGTCGTCGGTAGCGTCGCCGGTTCCGGAGCGCAGTTGCGCGAATGCCTGGTCGGCGTCGGCGACAGCCTCGGGGTGGACGTCGCGGGCGCTTCGCCCGTCGGCGATCTTCTGCCAGTTGGCCCGGGCGAGTACCCGTTGGACCGCGAGCACCTGTGCGGCCCGCAGTCGTGCCTCGATGCCCGAGCCGAGCGCGCCCGCCAGCGCTTCCTCGTCGTCGAGCATGTACCGGGCGACCCGTCCCGCCAGGCTCGGTGTGCTGAACACCAGCCGATGGAACGCCACCACCTCGGGATGGTCGTTGAGACCGGTGACGGGGTCGTACCGGTCCAGACCGGCCCGGAGGTGCCGGTGCAGTGCGGTCAATGGCGAGACGCCGGGCTGGCGGGCACGCACGACGCGCGCGGCCTCACCGCTGTGGTCCGCGAATCGGTGCAGGACCAGGTCCTCCTTGGTGCCGAAGTACCGAAAGAGGGTCGGCTTGGAGACCTCCGCCGCCGCGGCGATGTCGGTGACCGAGACCTGGTCGAAGCCGTGCGCCAGGAACAGCGAGATCGCCGCGTCGGCGATGGCGTCGTGGGTGCGTGCCTTCTTGCGGGCCCGCAGCCCGGTCGGCTCGGTCACCTGAGCAGGGTAACATTGGTTACCGGGTTGCTTTTTTAACCCGGTAACGTTTTTATTCAAGGCATGACGCAGACAGATGTCCTGGTGGTGGGTGCCGGCCCGACCGGCTTGACGCTCGCGTGTGATCTTGCCCGGCGCGGCGTCGCGGTGCGGATCGTCGATCGGGCCCCGGAGTTTCCGGGCGGCTCCCGCGGCAAGGGGTTGAGCCCCCGCAGCCTGGAGGTCTTCGACGACCTCGCGGTGATCGACCGGGTGCTGGCCTCCGGGATCACCCACCTGCCGCATCGCAAATACCGGGGAGCGGAGGTCGTCGCCGAAATCGACCCCGAGGCCGGACGGGTGCCTACGCCGGACATCCCGTACCCGACCGGCCTGATGATCCCGCAGTGGCGGGTGGAGCAGATCCTGCGCGAGCGGCTGGCCGACTTCGACGTCGCCGTCGAGCTCGGCGCCGAACTGCGCGGCTTCCGCCAACACGCCGACGGCGTGACCGCCACGGTCGGCCAGGCTCAGATCCAGGCGCGATATCTGGTCGGCTGCGACGGCGGTCGGAGCACCGTCCGCAAGGCACTCGGCCTGAGCCTGCGCGGCCAGACGCCGGACGTCCAACTCATGGCCGTCGGCGACGTCGAGGTCGACGGGCTCGGCCGGGACGCCTGGCACCAGTGGTTCACCGGCGATGGCGGGATCATGCTCTGCCCGCTCCCCGGCACCAACGCCTTCCAGGTGCAGGCGTCGCACGAGCTGGACCGGGACGGTACGCCGCTGGAACCGACGCTGGAGCGATTCCAGCGGACCTTCGACCGGGTCGCCGGCATTCCGGGCGTACGACTCCGCGGGCTGGAGTGGCGCTCGAGCTACCGGGTCAACGTCCGCATGGTCGACCAACTCCGGGTGGGCCGGGTGTTCCTGGCCGGGGACGCCGCGCACGTACACCCGATCGCGGGTGGCCTCGGCATGAACAGCGGGATCCAGGACGCCTACAACCTCGGCTGGAAGCTGGGGCTCGTGCTGGCCGGCAAGGCCAGCTCCAGCCTGCTCGACACGTACGAGGAGGAGCGGCTGCCGATTGCGAGTTGGCTGCTCGACATCACCTCGGAACGACTCGACGCCGTCCTCGACGCGACCAAGGAAACGGGCGGCGGCGTCGATGCCGTTGCCATCCCCGAACTCTCACAACTCATGCTCAACTACCGGTGGAGCCGACTCTCCCGCCATCCGGCGAGCCGATCCGGAGGACCGCGAGCGGGTGACCGGGCACCGGACGCGCCACTGCGCGACCCGGTGACCGGCGCGCCGGTTCGGCTCTTCGATCTCTTCCGTGGGCCGCACTTCACCCTGCTCGGCCTCGGGGAACGCTGCGCCGCCATGTTCGGCGAGGTCGAGACCGACATCGTCAAGCCCCACCTGGTCGGGCCGGGCAGCCTGCTCGACGACGGCGGGCACGTGGCACGCGCGTACGGTCCGGACGCCCTGATCCTCGTCCGTCCGGACGGACACATCGGGCTGGTCGCCGACGCGGCGGAGACGGGCAGTGTCGCCGGGTACCTCCGCTCGCTGTAAGAGGCGTCCGATTTCCTCGGTGGCCGGCGGCACCCTCGGACCACCGGCCCGAGGGCGCCGGCAACCTGCCGCCTCGGCGGTGTCACCCTGGTCACCCCGGAATATCTCCACCAGCATGTACCGTTAGACCAAACGTCTGTTCACAATACGATCTAAGATCAAGATTTTTGGTGGGAGATCGGATGGCCATCGAGTTGGGGATCGCGCTGGACCTTTCCGGGGCGCGGCCCGATCCCGAAGCACTCGCCGCGTTGGCCCGCCGGGCGGAGGCGGGCGGTCTGGACCTTGTCGTCGTGCGTGGCGACGGCGTTCCGGAGGAACGGCACGGACTGGATCCCTGGACCACTGCGGTCTGGCTCGCCGGCCGGACCAAGCACATCCAGTTCGGCGTCGCCTCCCCGGCGCCTGCCACGGACCCGACCGACCCGCAGGCGCCGTACCCCGCCGTGGTCGACAAGGCCCGGCAGAGTCTCGACCTGCTGGCCGGCACCAGGCTGATCACGTCGGAGTCGGCCTGGGTGACCGCGCCCGAGGGTGCCGGGCCCGACCAGCTCCGCGCCCTGGCCGAGGCCGGGCTACCGGTGGTGGTACCCGTACGCACCGAGGCGGACGTGGATCGCCTGACCGCCCTGCTCGGCGAGCAGGGCCGCGGCGTCCGGCCACGGCGGCCGGCGGCTGCCCGGGCGCGTCGCCGGGCAGGCATCGACTACGACGGGATACCGGAGTCACTCGCGGACGTGGCGGTCGAGCCCGGTGACCCGGGGTACCGCGCGACCGCATCGACCTACCTGCGGGGCGGCTCACCCGGGCTGGTGCTGCGGCCTCGCACGCCGGCGGAGGTGTCCGACGCTCTCGCCTTCGCGCGCCGCCACCGGCACCTTCCGCTCGGCGTACGCAGTGGCGGGCACGGCATCAGCGGTCGCTCGACCAACGACGGCGGTCTGGTCATCGACGTCGGAGGGCTGAACCGCATCGAGGTACTCGACCGGGACCGGCGCCTGGTACGGATCGGCCCGGGAGCCACCTGGAAGCAGGTCGCGGCCGCACTGGACCCGTACGGCTGGGCGCTCGGCTCCGGCGACTACGGCGGTGTCGGGGTCGGTGGGCTGGCCACTGCGGGCGGGATCGGACTCCTCTCCCGCGAGCAGGGCCTCACCATCGACCACCTGCGCGCAGTCGACCTGGTGCTCGCCGACGGCACACCGGTGCGGGCGAGCAAGGACGAGAACCCCGACCTGTTCTGGGCGGTACGCGGGGCGGGCGCGAACTTCGGCGTGGCCACGGCCTTCGAGTTCGAGGTCAACGAGTTGCGCGAGATCGGGTGGGCCCAGCTCGTCCTGGTCAGCACCGACATGGCGCAGACCCTGCGTCGCTTCGGCGAGCTGGCGAGTACGGCGCCCCGGGACACGACGGCGTTCCTCGTCACCGGGCGGCCCCGCCAGGGCCAGTCGACGGTTCAACTGTTCTCGATAGTCGACGCGCAGGACCCCGAGGTCATCGTCGACCGGCTCACCCCGTTCACCGAACTCGGCCTGCTCGCGCAACAGCAGGTCGTGCTCACCAGGTACAAGGACGTGATGGCCCAGGCCGCCGACGTCGGTCCCGAGGGCCAGCACGGAATGGGCGAGCCGGTCTCCCGGTCGGCGTTCCTGCCGGTACTCACCGACGAGTTCGCCCGCGACGCCGCTCGGCTGCTGCGCAGCGGCCTGGTCTACTTCTTCGAGCTGCGCACCATGGGCGGAGCCATCGCCGACACCCCGGCTGACGAGACGGCGTTCGCGCACCGCACCCCGGCTTTCCAGGTCACGGCGATGGGCGCGGACCAGGCGGCGCTCGACGCGGCCTGGGAGCGGCTCGCCCACCACTTCGACGGCCTCTACCTCAGCTTCGACACCGACCTGCGTCCGGAGCGGCTGCACGACGCCTTCCCGCCGCGGGTGCTGGCCCGGCTGCGGGGCCTCAAACGGCGCTACGACCCGGACAACCTGTTCCGGGACAACTTCAACATCGACCCGCGCCTCGACGCCCGGGCCGGGATGCCCGCCGCCGAGCGGGCGGACGAGGAGGCTACGCTATGACCGACTACGGACACGACCTGCTGTTCGGCACCTTCGTGACCCCCGCCGCGGGAAACGCCCAGCACGTCGTCGACCTGGCGATCACCGCGGACCGGGCCGGGCTGGACCTGGTCACGTTCCAGGACCACCCCTACCAGCCGGCGTACCTGGACACCTGGACACTGCTGTCCTACGTCGCCGCGCGCACCGAACGGGTACGGCTGAGCGGCAACGTGCTCAGCCTCCCGCTGCGCCCGCCGGCCGTACTCGCCCGGGCCGCGGCCTCGCTCGACGTGCTCAGCGGCGGCCGCTTCGAACTCGGCATCGGCGCCGGTGCCTTCTGGGACGGAGTAGCCGCGATGGGCGGCCGTCGCCTCACCGCGGGGCAGGGTGTCGTCGCGCTCGGCGAGGCCATCGCGATCATCCGGGACCTGTGGGACACCGACGCCCGCGGCGCGCTGCGGCACGACGGTCGCTACTACACCGTGGCCGGCGCGAAGCGAGGACCACGGCCGGTGCACGACATCGGGATCTGGGTCGGCGCCTACAAGCCCAAGATGCTGGCCCTGACCGGCGCGCTCGGCGACGGCTGGCTGCCCACGGTCGAGTACCTGCCCCGGGGGGTCGAATCGTTGCCCGAGCACAACGCCCGGATCGACGAGGCCGCGGTCGGGGCCGGTCGCTCCCCGGCCGAGGTACGGCGACTGATGAACTTCATGAAGGTCGAGTTCTCCCCGACCGGCCGTGGCCTGCTGGCCGGCCCACCCGCCCAGTGGGTGGAACAGCTCGCCGATCTCGCCCTCACGCACGGCGTCACCGCCTTCCTCATCGGCGGCGACGACCACGGCATCACCGAACGGTTCGCCGCGGAAGTGGCACCGGCCGTACGTGAACTCGTCGAGCGCGAGCGGGGCTGAACACCGACCCCGCACCGAAGCCGGCGTTCCGGGCGCGCAGACGACCCAGCCGGCCGCGGATCCGCTCGGCGTCCGGATGCCCGATCTCGACGAAGATGTCGAGCGCCTGCCGCCAGGCGTCCCCGGCCGCCCCGGCATCGCCGGCGGCGTCATGGGCGTCACCGAGATAGCCCAGGGTGTCCGCCACGTTGTACCGGTCGCCGAGCCCGGCGAAGAGGTCCCGGGCCTCCCGGTAGCAGGCGACTGCCTGGCGGTGGCTGCCGAGGTGCTGGTGGGCGTAGCCGAGGCTGTGCAGGGTGTTGGCCTCACCGCGCCGGTCGGCGAGGGCCCGCTGGAGGAGCAGCGCCTCCTGGCAGTGCACCAGCGCCTTACGGTAGTTCCCGAGCTGGGCCTCGTACCAGCCGACTCCGTTGAGCGCCCGTCCCTGCCCTGTCCGGTTGAGCGCGGCCCGGTGCAGCTCGAACGCCTGCTCGGCGTGGTCACGCGCCTCGGCGTACCGTGCCTGCCGGGCGAGCACCCTGCCGAGTCCGAGGTGGACGAACGCCTGCCCGACCGGGTCGTCCAGTTCGCCGAAGAGGCCGAGCGCCAGGTGGTAGTGGGTCTCGGCCTTGCCGAGCGGGCCCAGTTGGGCGTACGCCCCGCCGAGCCCGCGCTGCGCATAGGCCTGGGCCCGCCGGTCGCCGAGTCGCCGGGCGGCCTTCAGCGCGGTGAGCTGGGTGACCGCCAGGTCGTGGTAGCGACCGCCGTAGTCGAAGTGGTCCACGAGGATCCACGCCAGGCGCCAGGCGTGCGCGTCGAACCCGTCGCCGGCCGCCCTGGCGATCGTGGCGAGCAGTACGGAGTGCTCCGCGGCGAGCCAGTGCAGGGCCCCGGCGCGATCGGCGAGCGGCTCACACTCCACCCCGGACTCGGCTGGCTCGACGGCGAGCATGTCCCGGTGCGGATCCAGCAGCCGACAGGCGTCCCGCGCGGTGTGCAGATAGTGGTCGAGGACCCGGCGTACGGCGGTCCACCGGTCCGGCTCCGGGTCCAGCTCGGCCGCCAGTTCCGCGGCGTACACGCGAAGCAGGTCGTGGAAGGCGTACCGGCCGGGCGCATGCTCGACGACCAGGTGGGCGCGGGCCAGTTCGGCCAGTAGCAGGCGTACCCGATGCGGTGGCAGCCCGGCCAGGCTCGCCGCCGCCGGTGCGGCGGTGTCCGGGCCGGGATGCAGGCCCAACAGCCGGAAGAGCCTGGCCGCGGCCGGGCTCAGGGTGCGGTAGGACCAGGAGAGCACCGCCCGCACGTCGGTGGCGGCGTCGCCGATGGCGAACACGTCCAGCCCGGCCCGGACGTCCCGCAGCTCGCGGGCCAGCGCGCCCAACGGGAACGCGGGGTGGGTGTCGGCGCGGGCACCTGCGACGGCGAGGGCGAGCGGCAGCCGCGCGCACGACTCGATGATCTCGTCCACGGCCTCCGGCTCGCCGTCGATCCGGGCGGCACCGAGGCGGCTGGCCAACATCTCCCGCGCGCCGTCGACGGTCAACAGGTCCAGGGTCACCGGGTGGGCACCCTCGGCCGCGACCAGACCGGTCAGGTGGTTCCGGCTGGTCACCAGGACCAGGCTGCCGGGCGTGCCGGGCAGCAGCGGCCGGACCTGCTCGATGTCCCGCGCGTTGTCCAGCAGGACCAGCATCCGCCGGCCCGCCGACAGGCTGCGGTAGAGGCCGAACTGTGCCTCCAGACCGGCGGGTATCCGTTCGGGGGGCACGGCCAGGGCCTCGAGGAAACCGCGTACCGCCTCGGCCGGGCTCATCGTCGCACCGGTCGGGTCGAAGCCGCGCAGGTTCACGTACAACTGCCCGTCGGGAAACCGGTCGGCCACGCGGTGCGCCCAGTGCACCGCCAGGGCGGTCTTGCCGACTCCGGCGGTGCCCGACACCACACAGACCGGTACCCCGGTGGCAGGTTCGCCGGTGCTGGACAGGATCGCGTCCAGCCGGGCCAGTTCGGTCGCCCGGGCGGCGAATCCCCGTACGTCCGACGGCAGTTGCCTCGGCACGGTGGCCGCTCCGGCGGGCGGGGCGGCGCGCGGCTCGGGTGGCGAAGCCACCGCCTCCTGGCGGAGGATCCGCTGGTGGAGATCCTGTAGCTCGCCGCCGGGCTCGGTGCCGAGCTCGTCGCGGAGCACCCGGCGGGCATCCTGGAAAGCCTTGAGCGCCTCCGCCGGGCGTCCCGCGGCGCACAGCGCGAGCATCAGCCGGGACCAGAGGTTCTCCCGCAGCGGATGCTGGAGGACCAGGCGACGGAGCTCGCCGATCACGCCGTCGTGCTCGCCCAGCGCCAGCCGCGTCGTGGCGTGCTGCTCGACGGCGCTGAGGTGCCGCTCCTCCAACTGGGCCAGTTCGGCCCAGAGACGTGGGCCGAGCGGCAGCCCGTCCAGGGGAGTGCCGCGCCACAGGCGCAGCGCCTCCCGGTAGCACTCCGCTGCTCGCACGAAGGCGGTCTCCTCCTGGGCCTGCCGTGCCCGGCCGATCAGCTCGGAGAACGTGTCGAGGTCCAACTCACCGGGTAGAACCCGGAACAGGTAGCCGCCGGCGTCGGTGACGAGCCGGGAAGCGTCCGCGCCGGCCTGCTGCAACCGCTGTCGCAGCCCGGCGACGTACGTCCGGAGGTTGGACTCCGGGCTGGCGGGCGGGGTCTCCCACACCACCTCGGTCAGGTACTGGGAGGTCACCAGGTCGTTGGCGCGCAGTAACAGAGCCGCTAGTACGGCGCGCTGCCGAGGCCCGCCCAGCGGCACGCTCGCCCCCGCGTGCCGCACCTCCAGCGGCCCCAGCACCCGAAGCTCCACTCTGCTCCTCACCCACGTCGACCCGCCCGACGTCGATAGACCGGACGTCGAAACGACAAGTCCGTACGGGTTGGCCAGCCTCGCGCGGCACGGAACACCGCCAATATAAGGGACGAATCGTCAAGCGCGCCACGGCGCCTGTGCGGGATCTGTGCGCGATCTGGGCGCACCCTTTCGGATGGTTCTACCCGCGCCGGCTCACCACCCGTGGTGAGCCGCGACCTCGTCACGGTAGGCAGCGCCAGGCCGCGACGTCCCGTGGTAGGCACGCCGGGCCAAAAACCCGGCGGTGATCACGGAATTCACCAGCGCCAGGGGCCGGGTGAGCCGGCCGACGAATACGTTCCGGGGGACTTGGGGGTACGGCAACGTGCCGGATGTGATGCCGAACGACGTGACCGGTGGGCTCCAGTGGTCGAGGCGGTCGGTTCTGTTGGCCGGTGGGCTGCTGCTGGCCGGATGCGGTGGACCGGAGAAGCCGGTCATCCAGAGTGCGGACTACGATGGCTCGGCCTCGAAGTTGAGCCGGATAAGACCCATCCTGGAGCGCCGGGCAAAGGCGCTGACGGAGAAGAACGAGAAGGCGTACCTCGCCGACCTCGATCCGGCCAACAAGGACCTGATCGAGCGGGAGCGGCTGGTCTTCGCCAACCTGCGCCAGTTCGAATTCGCCGAGATCCGGTACGTCCTGAACGGCATGAGCGAGCAGCCCGACAAGGGTGGCTTCTGGTTCCGGCCGGTGACCCGGATCGCCAAGCTCACCGCCGACGCCGGTCCCGGCGACATCGCACCGGCCGAGTCGTTCCTCTATTGGCTGACGAAAAAGGGCGACACCTACCTGGTCGGCAACATAGTGCGGGTCACCATGGAGAACCGGGAGGAGCTTCAGATCCCCGGGCCGCGCGCTGACGCGCCGTGGAACACCGACAAGCTCACGGTGCTGAAGGTGGGCGACACGGTCTGGCTGGTCGGGGACGAGAGCGTCACCAACCTGGACCGGTACGCCGCCGTCACGAACCGGGAGCTGGCCAAGGTCAAGCAGCTCTGGGGCGACCGGGAAGCCTTTCCCGGCAATGTCCTCTTTTTCACCCGGGACAGGAAGAACGTCGAGAAGTGGTTCGGTATCACGGGCGCCGACGACTTCGCCCAGCAGGCGCTGGGCTACCAGATTCCGCAGCTCGGGGTGCGGAAGGACGGTCAGACCTACACCGACCAGTACGCCGCCTCGCGGATCCTGGTCAACCTCGCGTCGATCGAGGCCGGGAAGAGTCAGCCGTGGAGCACCATCCGGCACGAATTGACCCACTCGGTGACCGCCCGGGTCGCACTGTCCGGCTACAGCGACCTCCTGCGGCCGGCCAGGTGGGTGGTCGAGGGTTTCGCCCGGTACAGCGAGACCATCGACCAGCCGGCCCACGCGGCCGCGATCCGCAACGAGGTCGCCAGCGGGGTACGGGCCGGCAAGTTCCGTGGCACCACACCGCCCAGCAAGACCTTCTACAAGGACGCCGGCTTCAACTACGCCCTCGGCTCGACGGTCTTCAGCGTCGCCGAACGGCTGAAGGGGCGGGACGCGGCGGCGGAGTTGTACGCCCGCCTCGTCCAGCGCATCGACTCGGGCGACCGCTCCATCCTGGAGCTGCCGATCTTCGAGGGCATCTCCGAAGAGGTGCTCGACATGTCCAGCGGCTCGTTCCTCAGCAGGTGGAAGAGCTTCGTCCGGAATGGGGGCTGAGATGTCGGCGGCGTCACCGGGTGGCGGTGCGGGGGCCAGGCCCGGCGGGGGTGACCGGCCCCGCTGGCTCCTGCTCCCCGTGTTCGGTGTGGTCATGCTGCTGCTCGCCGGCGTCGGCGCGTTCCTCGGCGCACGCAGCTACGAGGGCAGCCGGGCCTCCCAGTCCTGCGGGAGCTACAGCTGCATTCCCCGGCTCGAGGCGGCGACGGTGGTCCAGGCGCTCCAGGGCCAGGGGCACACCTGCACGAAGGAGAGCAACCACCAGTACTGCGAGCTGCGGATCGGCTTCGTGCGCTTCCGGGCGTCGCTCCAGGTCTCCGACGAGCTCATCCACGCGATGACCGTGGACATCTATCGGGCCACCCCGGTCGCCGAGACCGGCCTGGCGTACCTGAACTGGTTTGCCACCCTGCCCTACGCGGGCGACGAGGAGACGTCCGGCCAGATCGAGGAGTGGGTGGCTGAGCAGGTCAACGGCAACAAGGACACCAGAGCCGTCATCGGCGACTACGAGTACCGGTTGACCAATCCCGAGACGTATGCCGTCGAACTCAATATCAGGGGTAACTTCTGATGACCGCCCAACCTTCCGGACAGCGTTACTCCCCGGACGGCAGGTTCTGGTGGGACGGCACCGGCTGGCGCCCGGTGGATGCCGCACCACCCGCCCCGGCGCCGGGGCAGCCCGGACCGGCGTGGTCGCAGCCGCCGTTCGGGCACTCTCCGGCCGGCGCCACCCCGGCCGCAGCCAACCCGGCCGTCGCCACCCCGGCCGGCGCCGGCCGTCCGCCCGGCGGGGCCGGCCCGTCCGGCCTGCCAGGTCCGGGCTTGCCGGGTATGGCCTTCCCGCCGCCCCGGGGCGTGGTCCCTCGGCGTCCGTCCAAGGCCGGCTTCCTGCTGGCGCTGGTCGGCACGCTGGTGGCGACGGCGGTACTCGGCGGGCTCGCCGGCGGTATCGCCGGGATGGTGACCACGGAACCTCCGGGCAACGACTCCGCGCCGCCGTTCGCCGCCGAGTTCCCGACCGCCGAGCGGCAGTACATGACCGGGGTGACCCTCGCCGTGGTCGCCGAAGACTGGATGAAGAAGTCCAACTCGTGGGTCTGCACCGACGCCACCACTCCGGAGACCTCGGAACGGTCCAGGAAGACGATGGAATGCCGCCCGCCGGATGACGACGAGCGGGAAATGTACGTGACCATCGAGTACGACGCGGACGACAAGATCAAATTGGTCAGCGGTCGCTGCCGCGCCGGCCTGAAGTCCAAGCCGTGCACGACGCTCGCCGCCAGCCTGGCCGACGCGGTGCTCTCGCCGCAGGGCGACCAACTGCGCAGGCAGGCGGAGAAGTGGGCGACGGAGAACGCCGACAGCGAGCGGGTGACGACCATCGGGGGCATCCGGCTCGAGGCATCTCTCGACCCGCACGGCATGACCGCCACTCCGGGTATCTGAGCGTGCGGGATCCACTGTGCACGGCTTGCCGCAGGCGGTGGCGCCAGCCGACCGTGGTCCACCCGTCGCTGGTGCGGTCGGGTGGACCACCGGCCGGCTCCCGGCGGCGATGCTGACAGGCTCAGCTCAGGGCCGGGTCCGCGGTCACCGGTGCGTCCCAGTCGATCACGTACCGCTGCTCCGGGCCGATCGTCTTCTCCGGGTTCATGGCGGTCTTCATCAGCAGTGGCATCAGCAGTGGCATCAACACCCTGGCCACCGCGCCCGGGGCCTTGGCCTGGTTGATCCGCGCTGCTCGGGCGGCGACCCTCTCCACGCGGCCGCGCCGCAGGCGCTCGAAGGCGGCGTACGCCGCCGGGACGTCGGTGATGTCACGCAGGCAGCGAGCCAGTTGCACCGCGCTTTCGATTGCCAGCGACGCGCCCTGGCCGGAACTGTTGGAGGGCGCGTGAGCCGAGTCGCCAACCAGCACCATGCGGCCCCGGTGCCAGTGTCGGACGCGTGGCATGATCTGCAACGATCCGACCACCTGTAGTTCGTCGGCGCTGCTGGTCGACATCAGGTCACGGCCGGGATCGTCATCGGCGTAGGCGGCGCGCAGTATCCGCATCCAGTCGGCCGACGGCACCGCCCGGGCTTCGGTGAGGCTGATCGGCCGCTCCTGCGGCAGGTTGACGCCCCACCGGGTGCCGCCGCCCGGCTCCGGCCAGTAGAGGTAGTAGCCGCCCTTGCCGAAGGTGAAGGTCATCGTGCCGGGGCCGGCCTCCACCTCGTGCCGCGCGACCGCTTCGAAGCCGAGGAGTCCGGTGAAGTGCGGGCCGGGTGCCTCGGGGTCGATCAGGCGGCGTACGGTCGATCGGATGCCGTCGGCCCCGACGAGGATGTCGGCGCTGGCGGTGCTGCCGTCGGCGAACCTTGCCGTGATGCCCGTCGCGCTCTCCTGCGTGTCCAGCAGGCGCTTGCCGTACTCGATGGTCACGCCGCCGGCGACGGCGCGGTCGTGCAGTACCCGGTATAGGTCGCTGCGGTGCACCAGTTGCAACGGCGGCACGTCGGCCAGGCCGGGCATTTCCAAATGCTTGCCGCCGACGGCCATGGCCATCCGGGTGATCGGCGTGGCGATTGCGGTCACCGCCTCGTCCGCGCCGACGGTCCGCAGGGCCGCGACGCCGTTCGGCGCGAGCGCGAGCGTGCCCCCGATGCCGTCGGCGGTGCTCGGGTACGCCTCGTAGACGGTGGCCGCGATGCCCGCCCTGCGCAGCGCCAGTGCCGCCACCGGGCCGGCGATGCCGCCGCCGACGACGATCGCTGTCCGTACCTCAGTCATGGTCTTCTCCCTGGTCATCGGTTCTCGTGCATGGCGAACCGACCTGGGAGGGAACCGGCTATCCTCGTGGTTGTCGCCTCGCGCCGAGCGCCTTCCCAGGTGTGGTTCGAGGTAAGGGCCCTGGCGCGGTGTTGGCGCACCGCGCCAGGGCCGTCCGTCACTCCGTCGAGCTGGTCCTTTCCGCGAGTTCGGTCAGCTCTGCCGGCATCTCGCCGGTTTCGTGGTAGGCCCGCCACACGTCCAGCCCCGGGTAGGTGCCCGAGGTCAGTTCGGCGAGCAGAGCGCGGATCCAGGCCGCTTCCGCCTCCTGGATGGCCAGGTCGTACTCCGACTCGACCAGGAACAGTCGCGGGATGTGCCGCGTGTGCTGCGCGAGGGCGTCGCGGGCGGCCGTGAGGTTGTCGTCCAGCAGGTCCAACCGCCGCCGCAGCAGCCGCGCGGCCTCGTCCGGGTGAAGGACGGCGAGCACGGACAGGCCGGCACGGAAGCGCGGTTGCTCGGGCATGGGGGTCGAGACCAGCTCGCGGGCCCAGTCGACCAGCTCCGCGCGGCCGGAGTCGGTGATGCGATAGACGGTGCGTTCGGGTCGACGGCCTGCGCGGACACTCTCCACGGCCGCGATCATGCCGTGTTTATCCATGTTGCGAATGACCGTGTACAGAGATCCCCACTTGATCTGCATGTCCTGGTCTTTGCCCCAGGTTCGCAAGGCCGTGGCGATCTCGTAGGGGTGCATGGGTCGCTGGGCGAGCGCCGACAGCACGGCGAGGGCCAACAGGTTGCTGACCTTGCGCCGCTTCGCCACGCTACCCACCTCGCCGATGCTCGCATGCGATTACTTGCAGACGAGTATATGTACGCGAGTATCAGTTGGCAACGGATGCCGGCTCGGTGCACGGGGGCGCGTGCACCGAGCCGGGTGGCGAAGGCGTCGGCGCCGCGCGACTCCGTCCGGAGGCCGTCGTCAGTGCCGAGACGCCGGCCGGGGCGCCGGTCAGGCCCGGAGGAACCTGCTGACCGGCAGCGGACGGTCGACGATGCGCAGGTCTCCGATCCAGCCGTAGAAGCCCTGTTCCACGATCCGGTCGTAGTGGTAGGCGCCGACGAACCAGGGCTCGCGTGAGCTGGCCAGTCCTCGGGCCGGGGTGGACGGGTTGCGGAGCAGTTCGGCGCCGTCGACGAAGAGGGTGGTACGCCGGCCGTCGTTCACCACCGCGACGTGGAACCATTCGTCGGCGCGCATCTCGTGGCCCCAGTTGGTCGAGATGCCGTCCTGGTTGACCGGGAAGACCGCCCACTGCAACGCCATGCCATCCGACATGCTGAGCGTGGCGATCGGCTCCGCCGGGTCACCGCCGGTCTTGCCGGCGTCCCGGCCGGCGCCGAACCGGCTCAGGATGCTCATCCAGGCGTGGTTGGTGGCCCGGACGTCTGCCGGCAGCTTCACGAACGCCTCGATCGTGTAGCCGTTGTTGAAGGTCGTCGCGTTCAGCGGCGCCTCGTCGACGGTACGCAGGTAGGCGCCGCGGGCGGGCAGCTTGCCGCCGTCGAAGAAGAGGCTCGCGTGCGCCGGCTGGTCGCCGTGGTGTTCGGTGGACCAGCGCAACGCGTCCGGGCCGCTGCCGGCGAGGCTGACCCGGGTCAGGTGGTTGCCCCGGCCGGAGAGATCCGCGATCCGGAAGCCGTCCGGCACGGGCGTGCCATCAGCCCGGCCCTGGTCGAACCGCCAGTAGGCGACGGTGCCGTCGACCAGTACGGTGGCCGGGTTGCGGGGCGGGCGGGGCGGCACCGGGGCGAACCCGGCGAACCGGTCGGCGAAGTCGACGGCGAGGCTGAACCGGTTGGCCGGGTCGGTCAACTCGACCTCCCGTTGCTCCAGTGCGTTGCGTCGCTCCGGCTGCTGGCCGAGGATCCACGGCGAGATCGTCTCCACGTCGATCGTGTTGCGCGCCAGGTCGAAGTGGTAGAGCCGGATCATCGCGCCGCCGCCGTAGTAGCGGTCCTGGTAGTTGGTGATGTGCACGTGCACGTCCCGCCCGGCGTTGTTGCGCAGCACGGTGCGTCCGGGCGGCCAGAAGTGCCCGTTGAGGGTGAGGAAGATCTGGTCGCTGTCCTTGATCAGCCCGTCCCAGAGCCGCTGGCCGTGCCCGGAGAGTTCCGCGACGCCGGTGTCGTCGGCGTGCGCGAGGTCGTGGGTGGTCAGGATGACGGGGGTACGCGGGTGTGCCGCGAGCACCGCCTTCGCCCAGCCGAGGGTGCCGTCGGAGGGCCGCCAGTCGAGGGCGAACACCAGCCACTCGCGGCCGGCGGCGGTGAAGACGTGGTACGTGTTGTAGCCGTCCGGCGTGCCGCCCCGGTACGTCGGCGAGGTACGGAATCGCCGTGGCCCGAAGACGTCGAGGTACGGACCCGGTCCACGCTGGTCGGTGGTTGACGGGTCGACGTCGTGGTTGCCGGCGAGCACGCTGTACGGCGTCCGACGCCGGTCGAAGATCTCGAAGACCTCGCCGGCCCGGGCCAACTCGGCAGCGGCCGCGTTCTCCACGATGTCGCCGAGGTGGGTGGTGAAGACGATGTTCTGCTCCGCCTGGTGATCCTGGATCCACCGCAGCGTCGCGGTGAGCGGCGCCGGGTCGCCCCGGTCGGCGTCGAACAGATACTGGGTGTCGGGGATGACGGCCAGGGTGAACCGGGGTGACCCGAGGTTGGGGCGGTCGCCGGTGTGCTGGCCGGCCAGCGCGGTGCCCGGGATGAGCGCCCCGGCCGTACCTGCGCCCACCAGGCCAGCCCCCACCAGCCCGGCCCCCTGCAGGAATCTGCGCCGGTTCGGGGTCTGCTGCATGATCGTGCTCCTCGGATCGCGGAAGAAACCGCAGATCAGTACGACGGAAGCCGTCAAACAGAGATCATTTCTGCCGTCAACGCGGACCGAACTCCGGGTGAACCTCGCAGCGGCACCACCCCTGGACGCTCGCGAAAACAAAGGTGCCGGATACGGGGCTACGCCCGTATCCGGCACCCGGTCGCTCAGAGCTGGCGCACCCTGATGTTGCGGAACTCGATCACGTCGTTGGTGCCGTGGTTCTGCAACCCGACGAAGCCGCTGAGGAACTGCCGCAGGTCGGTCGGCGGGTCGCCCTGGCGGGACGACTGCTTGCCGGGTGTGTTGTCGAACTCACTGATCACCACACCGTTCCGGACGATCGTGTAGTGCTGGCCGATCACGCGGACCTCGTAGTCGTTCCACTGGTTCTTCGGGGTCGCCCCGGCCTTGTCCAGGGTGTTCGGCGCGAAGTTGTAGACCGAGCCGGTCTTCTGCGGCTCGCCGGTCTCGCCGTCGTAGATCTGGATCTCGTGGCCGCAGTAGATCGCGACCCAGGCCGGGGAGGTACGGGCCGAACCCACCGTGCCGCAACTGCCTGGCGGGCGCTGCTCCAGCGGAGTCCTCGGGTCCGGGAACCGTACGAAGATGCCGCTGTTGGCCCGGACGTTCTCCGGGGAGATGTCGCGGAACTGCACCCTGATCGAGTAGTCGGCGAGCTGCTTGTCCGCGTACCACAGCATGCCGAGGCCGCCGGAGCTGCGGATCGAACCGTCGGGGCGCAGTGCGAACGACCCGCCGGGTGCCTGGCGCCAGCCGGCGAGCGACTTCGCCGATCCGTCGAAGATCGGCTGGTAGCCGTCGGTGGCACCGATCGGGGACTGCCGCCCGGCCTGGCGCAGCGCCCTCATCTCGCGGTTGTCGATGACGTGCGCGGCGGTCAGTTCGGCGAGCACGGCGTCGAGGTGGGTGACGAACGAGGCCCGGTTCGGCCAGGTGGTCTCGTCGTCGATCAGGTCGTTGATCGTGCAGCCGCCGCCGGTCTGCCGGTTGGCCACCCCGGTGTCGGTGTCCAGCATCCAGACCGTCGGCCGGGCGTCGGCGGCACCGCAGCCGGCGTTCACGTCGATCTTGCCGGTGACCACCTCCCCGTCGGCGTAGGTGACCTTCACCGTCGCCTGGAAGGTGCCGTACCGCTTGTAGGTGTGCGTCGGGTGGGCCTGGTGCGACAGCTTGCTGCCGTCGCCGAAGTCCCACTCCCAGGCCACCCCGCCGACCCTCGCGGCGGAGAAGCCGATGGTCCGGGGCTGGCTCGGCGTGACCGACTGCGCCGTGGCCAGGCTCGGGTTCGGAGTGGCCTGGCCACCCTGGTAGGTGATGCGGATCAGCTTCTGGTTCGGGTGCAGGCTGAAGAAGCCCCTGCCGTAGTCGAGCATGTAGAGCGCGCCGTCCGGCCCGAACTTCGCATCCATCCAGGAGTCGAGCTGGTTGGTGCCGGTGCCGTTCTGGATGATGGCGCGCAGGTCCTCGGCGAAGGCCGGCGCCCCGGCCTCGGCGA
The DNA here is from genome assembly GCF_053764795.1 of Plantactinospora sp. DSM 117369. Taxonomy (NCBI): domain Bacteria; kingdom Bacillati; phylum Actinomycetota; class Actinomycetes; order Micromonosporales; family Micromonosporaceae; genus Plantactinospora; species Plantactinospora sp. DSM 117369. The sequence continues at coordinate 2,924,705 of NZ_CM132446.1, forward strand.
CGGTGCTTGGGTCGACGGTGACGGCGATCCGGTTGTTGCCGTTGGACTGGTCACCGATGAACCACTTGTTGTCCCAGTACGCCGGCCAGGCGACGCCGCTGTTGACGTCGACGTTCTCGCGCTGGTAGGTCGGACCGTCCATGATGGCCTGGCCGCCACCGCTCAGGTACGGCTGGGTGTAGGTGGCGTCCTCGGCCTTGTACGTCGGCAGCCCGCTACCGTCGGTCCGCTTCGGGAAGACCGGGCCGCCACCCTGCGGGGAGTACCAGATCATGTTGTCCCGCACCGGCGGGAGGTTGACCAGACCGGTATTGCGCGGCGACTCGTTGCGCGGGTTGTCACAGTCGTACCAGCCGGTCAGCACGGTGGCGTCGGTGTTGCTGCGGTCCCGGTACGGCTGCCGGTTGCCCATGCAGTACGGCCAGCCGTGGTTGCCCGCCGAGGTGATGACCGTCGCCGTCTCGTACTTCGCCGGACCGAGGTTCGGGTCCGGGGCGCCGGCGTCCGGGCCGACCCACGCGGCGGTGAGCCAGTCGTTCACCGGGTCCCAGGCGATCCGGGCGATGTTGCGTACGCCCATCACGTAGATCTCCGGCCGGGTCTTGCCGCCGCCCTGCTCCTGGCCGGTGAAGAGGTTGCCGTCCGGGATCGTGTAGGTCCCGTCCGGCTCCGGGTGGATGCGGAGGATCTTGCCGTTCAGGTCGTTGGTGTTGCCGGAGGTACGCCGGGCGTCCTGGAACGAGATGCCCGCGTACTCCTGGGTCCAGTTGTTGCCGGAGTAGCCGCTCGACCCGCCGGAGGAGTTGCTGTCACCGCTACCGATGTAGAGGTTGCCGGACTCGTCGAAGGTCATGCCGCCGCCCGCGTGGCAGCAACTGTGGATCTGGGTGTCCCAGTGCAGCAGGTCCTTGCGGGTGCCCTGGTCGATCGACTGCTGCGCGTGGTCGTAGGTGAACCGGGAGACCGTACGCTGGCCGACCCGCCGTTCCCGGTCGATCGACTCGTGCGGCATCCAGTAGACGTAGAACCAGCCGTTTTCCGCGAACTTCGGGTCGAGGGTGATGCCGACCAGGCCCTCCTCGTTCTTCACCAGCTCGCTGCCGCTGCCCCGGTTGCCCATCACCTTCAGCGTGGTCAGCAGCTTGACCTGCTTGGTCTTCGGGTCCCACTGGTGGATGGTGCCGCAGCCCAGGCCCACGTTCGGGTCGGCCCAGTCGGCGACCGGCCCGCTCGGGCAGGCGGCCTTGCCGATGTAGAAGACCTTGCCGTCGGGGGCGATGGTCAGGCCGTGCGGCTCACCGATCTGGTCGAGCTGCCCGGACTGGTTGGTGGTGGTCAGCCGCTCGATCTTGTAGTTCGCCGCGATGGTCGCCTGGCAGTCGCCCCGGACCAGGCCGGCCGTCCACTGGAGCGCGCCGAGCAGGTGGCTGCGGAACCGCGTGTCGGTGGTGTAGCTGGCTTCGGTACGCCCCATGCCGGTGTAGAACGACCGGCCGCCGTCGTAGTCCCGGCACCAGGAGATCGGGTGGAAGGCGCCGTTGCCGGCCAGCCCGGGGTTGTAGGTGTTCTCCTTGACCTGGGCGATGGTGTGCACCCGGCCGACCGGGCTCGGGTCCCAGTTCATCCACTGGTCGGACCGGGTCCAGTTCAACGGCAGGCCCTTGTTCGCCGGGTGCTGCCGGTCGACCACGTCGACCACGGCCTCCTGCACCTGGCTCTCCGGCGCCGGTCCCGCGTTCGGGCCGATCAGCCACAGCTCGGCGAGTTGGATCAGCGGCTCACCGCTGTTCGCGGTGATGTTCAACCGGTAGTACTCGTACGCCTCGGTGTTGGTGAACGTGTACTGCTTGGTCTGGAACCGCCCCGAGAAGGTCTCCCCGGTGCGGCGGTCCAGGTCCGTCCAGGTCTCGCCGTCGGTCGACCCCTGTAGGGTCCAGTCCCTCGGGTCCCGGCCGGTGAAGTCGTTCGCCGAGGTCAGTGCGTAGTGCGCGATCACCTTCGGCTCGGCGAGCTTGGCGACGACCCACCCGGTCGGGGTACGGGTGAGCCACTTGGTCCCGGTCGACCCGTCGATCAGGTTCTCGACGATCTCGTTCGGCGGGTTGTTGCCGCTGGCCGTGACGCTCTCGATCTTCTCCGCGTTCGGCAGGCTCGCCGCCGGGCGGGTGCCGATCAGACCGGTGAACCACTCGGAGCCGGGCTGCGCGCGGGCGGCGTCGTGGATGCCGACGAACCCGCCACCGCCCTTGACGTATGCCTGGAACGCCGCCTCCTGGGCGTCGTTCAGCGTCACCCCGTTGGCCGACAGGAACACCACACTGCGGTAGCGGTCCAGGTTGTCGGGGGTGAAGACTGCCGGGTCGGCGGAGACGTGCACGGTGAAGCCGTTCTCGTTGCCCAGCTTCCGGATCGTGCTGACGGCCCTGGCGACCGGGTCCTCCTGGGACGCCGCCGGGCCGTGGAAGACCAGCACGTTCACCGCCTGGCCGCCCCAGGCCGGCGCGATCCCGCCGACGCTGGCGTCCGGGGCCGCGGCGACCGGCGCGCTCAGCAGACCGAGGGTGAGCAGGGCGCCCGAGGCCACGGCGACCGCGCGGCGGAACGGGCCGGCACCGCGACTCCGGGGCCGGGGGACCGGGTGGAGCGCGGGGGACGGAAGGTCAACGGGGTCGGGACGGTGTCGCCCGACCGATCGGGATAGCCGGAAATGGCGTCGGTGAGCCATTTCTCCTCCTCCACAGGGGGTACGAAGAGTGCTTCAGGCGCTGGCAGGGGTGCTCGGTTGGCGGTGCGGGGTGTCGCGGGTCATCGGTGGTTCGAGTGCGCGCCGGCAGGTGCCGCCGCGCCCGGTGCCGGCGCGGCCGGCGGATGGCCGCCGGCGTGCGGCGGCATCTGCCCGTTCTCGTCGAGCACGTGCAACGTGGTCGACATGCCCAGGTCGGAGTGGAACTGCATGTGGCAGTGCAGCATCCAGTGCCCCGGTCCCACGGAATCGCCCGCGACGATCTGCACCCCGAAGCTGTCACCCGGGCCGAGGGTCTTGTTGTCGATCACCGGGATCGAGTCGATGAGCGCTCTGTTGCTGCCCTCGACCAGGCCGGTCCGGGTGTCCGCCCAGGAGTGACCGTGCACGTGGAACGTGTGCATGTCGTCTCCGATGCCGATCACGATGAACTCGACCCGCTCGCCGAGCTTGGCGACCAGGCAGGTCGGGCCCGGTTGCGGGTTCACCGGGTCACAGGTGTCGGCCTCCGCGCTGCGCCGCAGGTTGATGGTCTGCCGGTCACCGAAGGCCGTCACGTAGGTCCGGTCGGGCCTCGGGTCTCCCTGCCGGCGTACCACGAGACCGCCGAACAGCCCGGAGCGCAGGCCCTGGGTGCCATGCGGCCCGCCGACCACGTGGTCGTGGTACCACCAGTAGCCGGCGGTGCCCTGCGAGGTCGCGGTGCGCGGTTTGGCGAACCAGATGTACGTCCGCGAGCCGCCCGGCGGCACGAACGAGTTGCTGTGCACCGTGCCGTCGGACTGCTGGGTGTACTTGACCCCGTGCACGTGCAGCGAGACGCCGACCGGATGCGCCGGATCGGTGCGCAACTGCTCCAGGGTGGCGGCCGGCACCTGGTTGTGCAGGGTGATCGCCAGGCATTCCCCTTCGATCATCTCCATCGTCGGCCCCGGGTAGGAGGCCGTCTGCGGGGTGAGGCCGTAGCCGAGCCGGACCTGGTTGGTCACCGGGTCCCTGGGGAGCTCGACCGCGTACAGGTTCAGCCGCCGGTCCGGCGTGACGCAGCCCGCCGGCCGTTCCGCCGACGCCGCCGCGGCCTCGACCGACCGCTCGGCCGGCCGGGCGGTGCTGCCGCCGGCCACGGCCAGCCCGCCCGCGCCGACCAGCGTCGCCAGCATGATGGCCGCCACCATCACGGCCCGGCCGGCGCTCGTGCCGAGCAGCCGGGTCGGCGACGCCGGCCCCCTGTCGGGTGGCGAGAGTACGACCTCGCCGATGTCCTTCGTTTCCTGGTCCAACGTTCTATCCAATCGCTCGGCTAGGCGGGGGATCAGACGGCATGCGGCGTCACGGGGTCAGCGGGGCGATCCGGACGTTGCGGAAGGTCACGATGTCGCCGGCGCCGTGGTTCTGCAGGCCGACGTAGCCGGTCGCGTTCTGGCGTCCGGCGCCGCCCGGGTCGTCCGCGCGGGGCGGGGTGAAGACGGCGTCGGGGACGTTCACGTACTCGTTGATCAGCGTGCCGTTGCGGAACACCGAGTAGTGCTGGCCGACGACGCGGATCTCGTAGTCGTTCCAGGTGCCCTTGGGGGTGACCGCCGCGCCGTCGAGGTCGACCCGGTCGAAGCCGTACACCGACCCGCTCTTGTACGGGTCGCCGTCGGTCCGGTCGAAGATCTGGAGTTCGTGGCCGTACTTGATCGCCACCCACTCGGGGCGGGACTCCTGCGGGTGCTGGTGCACCTGCGGGAAGCGGACGAAGACGCCGCTGTTGGCGCGCCCGTCACCCGGGGCGTCGTCCCGCCACTGCAGCTTCAGCGAGAAGTCGCCGTAGCTGCGGACCGGGAACCAGAGCATGCCGAGGCCGTCGACGGCCTTACTGGTGATCGAGCCGTCGGCATTGCGCCGGAAGCCGCCGGCGCCGACCTGCTCCCACAGCTTGAACGAGGCGGCGGTGCGGTCGAGCAGCGGCACGTAGCCCTGCTTCGCCTCGGACCGGCCGACGCCGGACTCGCGGGCCGTGCGTACCAGGGCGTTCTGCTCCTTCAGCAGGATCTTGCCCCGGTGGTGCAGGTGTTCGGCGACCGCCCGGACGTGTTCCACGAACTCGGCGTGGCTGGGCCAGGCCCGCTCGTCCTCAATGAGGTCGTTGATCGAGCAGCGGTCCTCGACCACCCGGTTGGGCACGCCGCTGTTCAGCGTGCCGATCCAGACCGTCGGCCGGGTGTCGGTCACCCGGCAGCTCGGTGCCGGCGGTCCGCTCGGCACCACCGTGAAGGTGGCCGACGCGGTCCCCGAGACGTTGCCGGCCCGGTCGGTGGCCCGGTAGCTGACCGTGTGCGCACCGGGGGTGTTCACCGTCAGCGGGCCGGAGTAGACGACGTAGCCCCGGCCGTCGAGGGCGTACTCGACGCGGTAGACGCCGGACCCGGTGTCGGTGGCGGTGAGCACGATGGTGGCGCTGCCCACGTACGCCCAACTGCCGTCCTGCTGGCCGGTGATCGCGGCGTTCACGCTGGGGGCGGTGTTGTCGGGGTTGGGCGGGGCGACCACGCTGAACGAGACCGAGCCGGGCGTGGAGGTGTTGCCGGCGACGTCGGTGGCCCGGTACGAGACGGTGTGCTGGCCGGGCTGGTTGACCGTCACCGGAGCGGTGTACTCCGCAAACGGCTGCCCGTCGAGGGAGAACTCGACGAGGTCGACGCCCGAGCCGGCGTCGGTGGCGGAGACCGTCACGGTGGCGGCACCGACGTACGCCCCGGTGCCGTCCCGGTTGCCGGCGACGGTGGCGGTGGCGGTCGGCGCGGTGGTGTCACCCGGCCGCTCGACCACCTGGAACGTGACCGACTGCGCCGCCGAGGTGTTGCCCGCCTTGTCGGTGGCCCGGTAGCTGACGGTGTGCTCGCCGGGCGTGTTGACGGTCACCGGAGCGGTGTAGGCCGCGTACGCCTGCCCGTCGACCGCGTATTCGATCCGGTCCACACCGGACTCGGTGTCGGTGGCCGAGAGGGTCACCGTGGCCGCCCCGAGGTAGCCGCCGTTGTCGTCGCGGTCGCCGGTGACCCCGCCGGTCACGGTCGGCGGCATGGTGTCCGGAGTGGACGTGTCGGCGACCTCGAACGTGACGGACTGCGGGACGGAGGTGTTGCCGGCCTCGTCGGTCGCCCGGTAGCTGACGGTGTGCTGACCCGGCTGGTGCACCATCACCGGCGCGGTGTAGGTGGCGTAGGCGGCGCCGTCGAGGGAGTACTCGGTGCGTTCGACGCCGGATTCGGTGTCGGTGGCGGTGAGGGTGACGGTGGCCATGCCGATGTAGGCGCCGTCGTCGTTCTGTTCGCCGGTGACGGCGGCGGTGACGGTGGGTGCGGTGGTGTCGGGGTCGGTTGGTGGGGCGACCTGGAAGGCGGTGGACTGTACCGGGGAGGTGTTGCCGGCGACGTCGGTGGCCCGGTAGGTGATGGTGTGCTGTCCGGGGGCGTTCACCGTGACCGGCGCGGTGTAGGTGGCGTAGGCGGCGCCGTCGAGGGAGTACTCGGTGCGTTCGACGCCGGATTCGGTGTCGGTGGCGGTGAGGGTGACGGTGGCCATGCCGATGTAGGCGCCGTCGTCGTTCTGTTCGCCGGTGACGGCGGCGGTGACGGTGGGTGCGGTGGTGTCGGGGTCGGTTGGTGGGGCGACCTGGAAGGCGGTGGACTGTACCGGGGAGGTGTTGCCGGCGACGTCGGTGGCCCGGTAGGTGATGGTGTGCTGTCCGGGGGCGTTCACCGTGACCGGGGCGGAGTAGGTGCCGTATGCCCCGCCGTCCAGCGCGTACTCGATCCGGCCCACGCCCGATCCGGTGTCGGTGGCCGAGAGGGTCACCGTGGCGGCGCCGACGTAGGCGCCGTCCTCGTCCTGCTCCCCGGTGACCGCGGCGGTCACCGTCGGCGGAGTGGTGTCCTCGCCGCCGCCGGTGACGACGAGCAGCCCGTTCATCGTGCCGTGCCCCGGTATCGCACAGAAGTAGCGGTAGGTGCCGGCCGTGAGTACCACGTCGACGGTCCACCGGCCCTGGTTGGCGTCGAACGGGTCGGCCAGGATGTTCACGTCCACGTCGCGGTTGTACTCGGGGTTTCCGGTGTCGAACGTGAGGGTGTGCTGCATCCCGGTGGTGTTGCCGGTCGCGGTGCTGTTCTCGAAGACGAGGGTGGCCGGCCCGGCGACCGCGGTGGTGGGTGCGGAGACGTACGCCTGGGTGCTGTCACCGGCCGTCCACGTGAGCACCTGGGCCTGCAGTTGCCCGGCCGAGGTGCGGTCGAGGGCCGTGCCCGGCTCGGAGTCCGCCGGGCGGGCGCCGGCCGGGACGGAGACCAGCGCGGAACCGACGACCAGGGCGGCGATCGCCGCGAGCATCCTCATCGGTCGGTTGGGCAGGCCGGCGCCGAGCCGGGGAAGCAGCCGGGAGCGCCTTGGCGGGCCAGAGCGCACAGGGAAAGCTGGCATGCCGAACACACCTTTCGCGAGTCTTGGGGGAACGTCGACGACCCGTGGGGGTTTCGTGTTGATCGACGGGTGACATGGCGGTGGACCGCACACCGGCGTGATCCGCGACGCTGGGTCCGGTGCTGCGGCTGCCGGCCTGTCGCGGCTGGTGTGTGGACAGACGTGTCTCGATCAGGGCGGGGGGACTATGGGCACGGTGGACTATGGGCGAGGTCGGGTCGGCGACGGGGGTGACGCCGACCGCGTTGCCGAGCCGGCGGAGCGCCGACATCGTTGCGGGTATGGCGCGGGCGGGCCGCGCCGGAGTCTGCGGGCACGGCGGCCTGGAGAGCGGGCTCCCCCGGCCAAGCCGTGACTCTCAGACGACGAGCTAACCGCGCCGCCGGTTACCTCGTAGAAACATGTTGATATTGTTCGACACTAACTGTCTTGCCGTCGGCGTGTCCAGATCTTTCGGCAGGATCATCCGCACTTTTGTCCGTGGTGACAAAAGACTGTGGCGGCGAAGAAAGTCGGCCCGACTGGCGGCAGCGACCAGTGTGGAGGGCTACGCCCGGATTCATCCGTACTTGTGTGCCGGGGCTCACCGCCGAGCCCCGGTGGCGGGGCGGCCCGGCGCCAGGTACCTGTCGAAGGGGACCGTGTCTCACTGCCGGTCCACGATGGTCTCTCCGCACCTGCGCATGCGTCGATCGTTTGCAGCGGCGAGGCCCCCGCAGGACGCTCCGTCGACCAGGACGGATCATCGGCACGGGGGCCCGGAGCCACTGTGGCGGTGCGCAGGCGAGACGCCGGGCGTACCCGGTGGCGCCGCCCGCTGGCCGCGACCTAGGGATGTGCGCGGTCGTCCCGCCCAGGGGTGCCGCGACGGCGGCGACCGGCACGCGTTGCGGCATGCCGTCAGGATTCGACGGCAGCCGAGGCGAGCAACCGGGCGAGCTCGGTCGGTTCGCTGACCATCGGCCAGTGGCCCGATGCGATGTCGACCATCTCCAGGTGCGTGACCCTGGCGAGCTCGGGCACATCCCCGGCGGCGATCCACTCCCGCGCCTGGTCCGGCGTGAACTCGGGGCACACGAGTACGACCGGCACGTCGAACCGTCGCTCGTCCGCCAGCCGTACCACGCCCCTGGCCACCCCCTCGGGGACGGGGATCGCGGCGGACGCGAAGGCTCGCCGGGCCTCCTCGTCGAGGTCGGCGGCGTCCGGCCCCTCGAACGGCCCCCAGCCGGGAAATGGCATCGCGCCATCCTTCAGCTCGAAGAACTCGGCGTAGGAGTTCCCGTCGGGGGTGGGGAAGCCGCCGATGAGGACGACCTTGCCCACCTTCTCCGGTCGCGCGTCGGCGGCCAGCCAGGCCAGGGTGCAGGCGGCGGAGTGTCCCACCACCATGGGTTTCCCGGACGCCGAGTCGACGGCGGCGAGCACCGCCGCCCGCTGGTCGTCGAGGGTGGCGGCGGTGGATCCGTCGCCCTGGCCGGGCAGGGTGAGCGGCACGGGGCGGTGGCCGAGTGCCTCGAGCGCGGGCACGACCTCGCCCCAGGCGGATCCGTCGAGCCAGAGGCCGGCGACGAGCAGTATGTCCACGATCAGTGTCCTTTCTTCGACGAAGTCAGGTCCCGTTCGGCATCGCGCCGGTACTCCCATTCCGCCCGGGACGATGCGCAGACCTCATCGCCGGGGAAGCTCTCCCGCCCTCCGGTGAGGTCCTGCCCGTGGAACCTGTCGTGGGCATGACGCTAGGCCCAATTCCGGACGGTCTACTACCGGTTCAGCTTTGGACACCTAATCTGCTGGGGTGACCGAACTGAGCCCCACCGCACGGGCCCTGCGCACGCTCGAGATCCTCCAGGCCCGCCCCGGCACGACGGCCGGGGAACTCGCCGGGCGGCTGGGCGTCACCGAGCGGGCCGCGCGGCGGTACGTCGGGATCCTCCGCGAGGCTGGCATCCCCGTCGAGTCGGTCCGGGGTCCCTACGGCGGTTACCGGCTCCGGCGGGGAACCAGGCTGCCTCCGGTCGTCTTCACCGAGGCAGAGGCACTCGGTCTGGTCATGGCGGTGCTCGACGGTCAGCCGACCGCCGCCGACACCGACGCGCACGACCTCGTCGGCTCGGCCCTGGGCAAGGTCATCCAGGTGCTCCCGGAGAACGTCGGCCGGCAGGCGGCCGCGCTGCGCAGGCATGCCTCGGCCGCTCCCGACCGGTATGCGTCCCGGCCGGACCCCACCACCACCAGCGCACTCGTCAGTGCCGTCGCGGCCCGACGCCGGGTGCTGGTCACCTACCGGACCGAATCCGGCAACGAGTGGGACGCCGAGGTGGATCCGTGGGCGGTGGTGGTCCGCTACGGCCGCTGGTACCTGCTGTGCCACGCGCACCACGCGGACGCGGTCCGCACCTACCGGCTCGACCGGGTCCGGGCGGTCCGGGAGACCGGGCACACGTTCGAGCCGCCCGCCGGCCTCGACCCGGTGGCGGCGCTGGAGGAGAACCTGGGAAGCGGGTGGGAGTTCCCCACCCGGGTCGTCTTCGACGCTCCGGTGGCCGAGGTGGCCCCGTGGATCCGGCCCCCCATGGGCCGGCTCGAACCGTCGGGCGACGGGTGCGTGCTCGTGGGCAGCACGGGTAACCCCTCGATGTACGCCCAGGAGTGGTTGCCGACGGTGCCGTTCGCCTTCCGCGTCGAGGGCGGCCCCGAACTCCGGGCCGCGGTCGCCGCCCTCGCGGCGCGGCTCACCGCCGCCATCAACCCCTGAGGCGGCGGGGGTGCCGCGCGGGATGGCGGTCGCCCGGATGTCCGGGTACCCCGAGCACCCGGCTCCCGGCGCGGCCGCGGCACCCGGAGGTGCCGCGGCCGCTGGACCGTCGGATCAACGGCGCGGTCATCACCGCCTGGGTGGGATGGCGACGCCCTTGCGGTAGTTCTTGCCCCGGCCGTCGGGACGGTAGTTGTTCTCGACGTTGCCGGCGGCGTCCACCGAGAACCAGTTGATCCTGGTTCCGTACGGGACGGTCAGGGTCTCCCCGCCCTCGCGGATGCCGGCCGAGCCGTAGAGCGTGGACGCGTACGTCGGCTTGCGGCCGTCCAGCGTGTAGAAGACCGCCGCCGGTTCGCTCACCTCGAACGTGACGTCCACCATCCCGGGCGTGGCGCTGCGGGTCACCGACAGGTCGCTCTCCGGCCGCCTGCGGTCGGTGTCGAAGTCCCGCGCCACCCGCATCAGCTCGACGAGGCCGTTGGCGAACTCCATCGTCTCGTCGTGCGCCTCGGCCCACTCCGGCTGGAACGAGGTGCCGACCTCGAAGTTCCAGGCGTAGATGCCGTACTTGTACCAGAGCATGTCGCCGGAGTTCCCCGCCGCCGAGTAGAGCACGTCGGAGATCGGACCGGTACGCGCCGGGGTGACCGCCATGTTCCGGTGCCGCTTGATCGAGGTCAGGATCCGCGACGAGGCGCCCCAGAAGAACGACTCCTCGCCGAGGGTCGGCCGGGGTGCCGAGATCCGGCCCGGCGTCGCGTACGCGCCCGGCGACCACATGAAGTAGTTGCCGGAGGAGTGCAGGTTCATCGAGAACTTGATGTTCGGCCGGGAGGCGAGCCAGTCGAGGTTCCTGTTCTCCGGCTCCGACAGCTCGCTCGGCCCGGCGTAGGTGCCGCTGGTGCAGCTCGGCGACGCACCCGAGTAGCCGTCGAAGAGGCTGTACTCGGTGTAGTTGCGGTTGTTGTCCACGCCCCACGAGTTGCGGCCGAGAGCGTCCGCCGACCCGGTCTGCGGGCAGTGGTTCGTCATGTTCTTGCGCTGCGAGTTGAAGTCGTAGAACGAGTAGTGGCCGCCGTCGGGGTTGATCGACGGAGCGATCCAGATGTCGAGGTTGTCCAGGAGGTCCCTGGTCCGGCGGTCGTGGCCGTAGTTGCGCAGCAGCCGCTCGGCGGTCTCGATCGTGACCAGCGGCGGCACCCATTCGCGCGCGTGCTCCTGGGCGTAGGCGAGGACACCCAGCTTGGAGCTGTTGCGGTGCTTGCCGATCCGGATCGCGTACACCGGGTGCGGATCACGCGAGACGCTGGCCGGGGCGCTCAGGCCGTCGGTCAGCGGCGTCGGCGCGGCCGGCGCGACAACGCCGGCACCGGCGTCACCCCGGTAGGTGTACGCGGCGACGAGCGATCCGGCGGTGGCGTTCAGCGCCGCGACGACCTCGGCGGCGGTGCTGGTCACCGCGCCGGTGGCGTCGGTGGCCAGGCTGACCCGGATCGCGTTGCCGGTCACGCCGACCGAGAGCGGCTGGCCGGCGGCACCGGGATCGGCGAGCTCGACGGAGACGTCGTTGCCGCCCTCGTGCCCCCAGGCCCGGGAGTCGACCGCCACCCGGCTCGCGTTCGCGCTGCCGAGTACGGCCTGCGCCTTACGCCGATAGCCGTTCGTCTTGTACGGCAACTCGACGATCTCGGCCAGCTTCGGGTACTGCGCGGCGAGCTGGTGGATCCGGTCGTAGAGTTCGGTCGGGGTCAGGTAGCTGGCGACGAAGTCCTTCTGGTAGCCGGGCCCCTCCGGGTTCTCCCTCGGGATGGGCAGCCAGTGGTTCACCTTGGCCACCGCCACGCCGCCACCGGGGCTCGTGATCTGGACGTAGTTCGGGCGGGCCGTCACCGTCGACGCGCCACGGTGGTAGAGATACACCCCGGCGTCCACGAAGCGCGAGATTGTCTGGGTGCCCCCGGAGCCCATCGGCGTGCCGGGACCGCTGTCCCGGGTGACGGTGAGGGCGTCGGTGGCGGTCTGCCCCTGCGCCCACTTCGCCTCGACGGAGAGGACCTGATCGGTGCCGGAGGTGTAGTAGTCGGCTCGGATGATCTTGACGTCGGAGGTCGCCTGGGTGCCCCGGCGCGCCTGGTTCTCGGTGAGCGCCTCGTTCTCCGCGACGTGGGCCGCGATGGTCGCCTCGCGCTCCGCGATCCGCTGCGCCGAGTCGTCCGGGGTGAAGAGCACGTCGCCCAGCCGGTAGCCGCGCGCCCGCAACGTGGCGACCTCGTTCGGGGTGACGACGGCGTGCACCACGATGCCGCTCGGGGTGCGGCTCACGTGGTGGTCGAGATCGACGCCGGTAGCGACCAGTTTGTCCAACTCGTTACTGTCGGCGAGCAGAACCTCTACGACGCTCGTCTCCTCGCCTGCGAGCCGTCCGAGCTCGATGTCCCCGCCGGAAGCCGAACCCGACGAACCCGGGTCGGGCGCGACCGCCGAGGCCGGGGTGACCAGTAGCAGGCCGGCGAGGGCGACCGATGCCGCGAGGAAGACGCGGCGCCGCCACCCGGGGCCAGGAAGATCTGACATGACGTTGCATTCCTTTCTGCGCAGTTCTCCCTCTCGGGATCGGCCGCCGAGACACGGCGAACCGTTGGATGACACGCAGGATGCAAATACCGCCCGACCGGCGGCGGTCGTCGCCCACTGCCCAGGCTGGATAAATCTTCGAGCCGCCATGATCGATCTGTCAATCACCGGGCACAGATGAATGACCACGCATCGTCACAGGGTGCCGTCGTCGCCGGCACGTGGGACCGTGACCACGGTGCCTCGATGTCGCCGCCAAGGGCGTGATCCGGCCAGCGTCACGGCGACGGCGAAAACCCAGCTGGGTCGGTCCGTTCCCTGGCCGGACCAGGTGGGAGCGGAGCGGTGGGGGACCGGGGCCGCCACCGAGGGGCGGCGTGTAACCTCCTTATCCGGCGACGGCGGCTCCGGATTTCAGCCGGCCCGGCCGTCCGGATCCCGTCACAGGCTGCGGCAACTCAGGTCGGGAATATGACGGCCGAGGCGCTGCGGTGCCGTCCAGAAACGCTACGCCGCCCGGCCCACGAACGGGGGCAGGTGCGTCGGCCGACCGCATCCACTGTGGATGTCGCGACCGACCTCGCCGGGCCCGCCGAGGGGTGGCATCGGCCCGGCGGGCACGGGCGAACGGCTGATTCGGGGTCTGGCCGGACGGGCTAGTGCGAGACCGGACAGATTGGTAGGGTTGCCCACACATCGGCACCGGCCGGCCGTCCCAAGCCGCTGGTTCCTCCGGGCTGCCCACGATTGGATCGAAGTTGGCGGACAAGCAAGCCGACAGCACGAGCCGGCAACCTGATCCGGAAGTGCAGAGTCAGTCGACGGCGAGTCGCCGGCGTGGTCGGCAGCAGTCGATCAGGCGGCGCGTCATCAGACTGGTGCTCATCCCCAGTGTCGTCGCCGTCGTCATCTGGCTCGTAGCCTCCGGATACCTTGTTTTCCAAGGTTTTTACAACCGCGAGGTCGCCAACAGCGTCCGTAACGTATCGATCCCGGCGGTTCCCGCGTTGGCCTCACTCCAGCAGGAGCGCCGGCTGAGCGTCACCTATCTGGCCCAGCCGTCGAGGGACCTGCAGCCGCTGGCCGACCAGCGGAAGCAGACCGACCAGCGACTGATCGAGCTGCGCAGTGCCGCCAAGGAAGCGCTGGCCAGCGCCCCACAGTCCATCACCACCCGTTGGCAGGCGTTGACGGACCAGCTCGACCAGCTGCCGAACGTACGGGCGACGATCGACTCCAGGACGGCCGGCGGCTCCCGGGTCTACGACTTCTACAATGGACTGCTGGCTGCCGCGACCACGCTCTTCGACACCCAGGCCCGGGTGGTGCCCGACGTCGCGGCGAGCCTCGGCGGCGTCACGGCGACGGAGGCGTTCCGGGTCAGCGACCAGATGTCCCGGGCCGGCTCCACGATCGACGGCGCGTTCAGCTCCCGTACGCTCACTGAGCAGAGTCACCTGGAGTTCGTGGCCCTGGTCGGCGCCTACCGTGCCGCGCTCACCAACATCGCGCCGCACCTCGAACCATCCGCGCGAGAGCGGTACGAGGCCATCACGGCCAGTGGTCCATGGAAGGAACTCGTCGCTGCGGAGAACGCACTGATCGCGGCCGGCGCCTGGGACGACGGCGTGCCCCGGGGGCTCCCGGTCAACCGGACCCGCTGGGAGACGCTCACCCGGCAGGTCTCCGACGACCTGATCAGCCTGGCGGTGTTGCAGGCCGACGGGGTCTCGGCCGAGGCCCTCCATACCGGTAACAACCAGTTGTTGACCGCGTCGCTCGGCAGTCTGCTCGCGTTGTCGATCGCGATCGCCGCGATCCTGTGGGCGCTCCGCCAGTCACACATCCTGGTGGACCAGGCCCTCTCCATCCGGTTGGCCAAGCTGGGCCAGGACGCCGCCGCGATCGTGGACGAGCGCCTCCCGCTGATGATGGCGCGGCTGCGGCGCCGCGAGAAGGTCGACCTCGCGGTCGAGTTGCCCAGCCACGACTACGGCAGCGACGAGATCGGCCAGGTCGCTGCGGTCATCAACAGGTCCCTGAAGGCGGCCGCGGCCGCCGCGATCGACGAGGCGAAGACCCGGGCCGCCGGTATCGCGATGCTGATGGGCGTGGCCCGCCGTCCGCAACGTCCGTTGCAGCGCGGCCTGAAGGTGATCGAGGAGTTGCAGGACCGGGTCGGCGACGAGAAGCTGCTGACCGAACTCTTCGACATCAACCACCAGCTCACCCAGACCCGGCGCTTCCTGGAGAACCTGGTCATCCTCGCCGGTGGACAGATCGGCCGCCGGTTCCAGAACCCCGTCCCGATCCGCCGGGTGCTGCTGGCCGCGTTCGCGGAGGCGCAGCATTACCAGCGGATCACCCTGCGTGGCGCGCCCGACCTGGCGCTGACCGGCCGTGCCGTCGCCGGCACCATCCACCTGCTGGCCGAGTTGCTGGACAACGCGCTCGCCTTCTCCCCGCCGAAGACGACGGTCTGGGTGACCTGTAACGAGGTCAAGCACGGCGTCGCGATCGAGATCGAGGACGGCGGCGTGGGGATGAACGCCGACGCGCTGGAGAGCGCGAACGAACTGCTGGCGAAGGCGCCCATCCCGGACGTGGCGGCGCTGAAGGACGGTGCGCAGGTCGGTCTGCACGTCGTCGCCGAGCTTGCCAAGCGCGACGGCATCCAGGTGAGCCTTCGTACCTCTGCCTATGGTGGGCTGCTCGCCATCGTGCTGCTGCCCGATCGGCTGATCACCCCCGAACTCCCCGGCCCCGGTGCGGACCGGACGGATCCCGACCTCCAACTGCCGGCGATGGCCGGGGCGGTTCCGGCCCGGGCCGGGGCAGGCCAGCGAGCTCCACGCCCCGCGGCCGGCGGCCCGGGTGGCGCGGTCGGCACGGTCACGAACGGATCGACCCAGGCACGCCGCGACCCTCGAACGGCCGACAACCGACGAACCGATCGGGCGGGCGACATGATGAGTGAGCGTCAGGCCAACGGCAGCGCCAGCACACCGAAGACCTCCGCTCCCCGCCCGGCCGACGCGGGCGCGCCGCGGCCGGTCTCCCGTCCGCCCCTGCCGAGCCGGCAGCCGCAACAGCACATCGCGCCCGAACTGCGCGACGACACCAAGGCCACCGGCAGCGCGTCGCCGGCGGCCGGGACGGCGCGGTCGCCGGAGGAGGCCCGGGACCGCTTCACGAGGTACCAGCGGGCGTGGGCCGCCGGTAAGGCGGACGGCAACGACGAAGCGTCAACCAGCGACAACAACCAAGGCGGCAAAGCGTGACCAACTCGACCTCCGGGAACGACCTCACCTGGATGCTGGACGAGCTAGTAGAAGTTCCCGACGTTGTCTACGCCGTTGTCCTGTCAACCGACGGGCTGATCGTCCAGAAATCCACCTCGCTGACCCAGGATGCGGCGGAGCTCCTGGCAGCCGGCGCATCCTCGTTGCACAGCGTCGCCGCCGGGATGGGCCGACGGTTCGACAGCGGGCAGGTGCAGCAGGTCATCATCGAGTACGACGGCCGGACCCTGTTCGTCGCGGCCGCCGGCCAGAACGCCCGGCTGGCCGTACTCTGTGAGCAGAGCGTCGACATGGGAACCGTCGCGTACGAGATGAGCCGGCTGGTGACCCGGATCGGCGAGCACCTCGGCGCCGAGGTACGCCGGACCGCAACGGCCGTCAACGGTCAGCAGGGCAGGGGTTATGGCGTATGACGTGTGGGACGGCGACGACGAGGCGCAGGCCGGGCGGTTAGTCCCGCTCTACATCCTCGTCAACGGGCGGACGAGTCCGCGCAACACGAACCTCGACCTGGCCACCCAGGTCATTGCCCTGCCGGTCGACCCGAGTCGACTGGAGCTGGAGTACCGGGAGATCATCGACCGCTGCGCCCGCTGGGTATCGATTGCCGAGATCGGCGCCTATCTGCACCGACCACTCACCATCACAAAGGTCATGGTGGACGTGCTGCTCGAGCAGGGCTACCTGCGCGTCGGCGCTCCGGCACAGCAGAAGATCGCGGATCGGCGGCTTCTGGAAACGGTTCTCGCTGGTCTCGAGAGACTCTAGGCAAAGGGCTGGAACGTGGATCGCAAGTCGGTCAAGGTCGTCGTGGCGGGCGGCTTCGGTACGGGCAAGACCACCCTGGTCGGCTCGGTCAGCGAGATTCCGCCGCTGACCACCGAGGAGGTGCTGACCCAGGCCAGCGTCGGCGTGGACGACGTCACAGGGGTGGAGGGCAAGACGCGTACGACCGTCGCGCTCGACTTCGGCCGGATCACCATCACCAACGACGTGGTGCTCTATCTGTTCGGTACACCCGGGCAGGACCGGTTCTGGTTCATCTGGGACGAACTGGCGCAGGGGGCGGTCGGCGCGGTCGTGCTGATCGACACCCGGCGGCTGGACACCAGTTTTCCCGCGGTCGACTATTTCGAGCGGCGGGGAATCCCGTTCGTCGCCGCGGTGAACCGGTTCTTCGGCGAGTGTCTCTACACCGAGGCGGAGATCCGGTCCGCGCTGAAGCTCGACGACACGGTTCCGCTCCTCTGGTGCGACGCTCGCGACCGGGAGTCCAGCAAGCAGGCGCTGATCGGACTGGTCCGGCACGCGCTTGCCCGGATGCCGGTCGTCAGCTGAGGAAGCCGGCTCGGACTCAGCCGCCGAGCCGGCGCCGCCACCGGTAGTCAGTCGCCCAGTCGGCGCCGCCACCGGGTGAAGGCGGCCACCAGGCCCGGCGCGTCCGCCTGGCGCAGGCGCCGTGCCTGGTCTTCGGCGTAACGCTGGTAGAGGTGGCGGAGGCCGGTGGCCAGCAGGGGCGCCGCCTCCGCCGGGTCCAGCGGCGCTCCTGCCCTGACCCTTGCGGCCAGCCGGACCAGGGGCGTCGCGACGGCGCCAGGCTGGGCCAGATACCAGGCGATGGCCTCGTCGTTGGTGGCGGCACGCCCCATGGTCATGGCGCTGCTGTAGAAGAAGCGGACCGGGAAGAGTACGGCCTTGGTGAACCACACCGGGTCGTCGAGGAGCCGGCGGGGTCGGTGGATCTCCGCGATCACCTCGTCGGTGGCCAGCACGTCGACGGCGAACCCCGCGCTGTCGACGAGCAACTCGCCAGCGGTGGGGACGGCGACCTGCCGGGCCACGTCGGAGCCGAGCAGGAGCAGACCGTGATCGGCCAGGTCGAGGCGGTCGATGGCGGGGAACCGCCCGTCGTCGCGACCCTGGCGCAGCGCGACCAGGGAGCCCCAGAACACCGAGAGCTTGCGGTGCAGTTCGGTACGTTCGCGCAGGCCCCGGCTCGTCTCCGCAACGGTGTCGGCGTCCCCGCCGCGGGTGTCGGTGAGGATGACCGCCAGGTCGATGTCGCTGACCGCCGGGGCGTAGCCGCCATGCGCGAGGCTGCCCAGCGCGTAGGCGGCGACGAAGCGGTCGGCGAAGACGGTCCGGTAGGCGTGGGCGGCGTCCAGCGCGACCGCCCGGGCCGCGGCCGCCGGGTCGGATCCGAGGAGAGCGCTCACGTGGCGGTGTCGCGGAGGGCGCACTCGGCGATGCGGTCGGAGACCACGGTGATCACTTGCCAGGCGCGATCGAGTACGGTCACGATCTCGTCCACGGTCCAGTCGGTGCGCTGCCGGAGGATCTGGTAGCCCATCTCGAGGTGCTCGACGTCGGCCTCGTCGTGCAGCGAGAAGTACGGGTCGTTCGGGAAGGCATGGACACCGGCCTTGCTCAGGGCGAGGCTGCCGGCCTCCAGGGCCAGGTGTGCGAGGATCGCGCGCTGCACGCCCGGAAGGGTGGCGAACTGGTCGACGAACCAGGACGCACCCGCCTCGATGATCGGATCCCAGACCACCCGCTGGTCCTCCGCCCGGGTTCGGGCCAGGATCTCGTCGTGGCCGATCTCCTCCTTCTGGTGTTCGAGGGCGATCGTCCGGAGGGAGAGGTCGGACTCGTACGTGACGCGAGCGCTGATCATGCGCTGGAACGCGTTCGACCAGGGCTGAAGGTAGGTCAGTACGGCCTTCTTGGTGGTGTCCGGCGTCGTCTCGTCCGCCAACAGCCGGATGAGCCGGGACGCTTCGTACTCCTCTTGCCGCGCGGCGTTGTAGTCGGCGACGCGCTGCACGTCGGGGTGGCTCAAGGTGGTGCTCCTCTCCACGAGTTCGACAGCTGCGACCGGCAGGGGCGCGGGCTGGGGATAGACGGGGAAGCGGAAGTAGGTGGTCAGGTCGCTCGGGCGTCGCGCCGCCCGGTAGCTGACCAGCTCCAGGAGGCCCCGGCTCTCCGGCAGGCTCGTCGGGGCCAGCGCGGCGGCGACGGCGTACAACGGCCGTGGGTCCACGCCCTGACGGCGCAGCAGATCCGCGGCGCGATCCACCGCCTCCTGGTCCCCCGAGGCCAGGCTCGACATCCGCAGGTACGTCGTGGACTCGGCGGCCCGGCGCAGCCCGGACCGGAACGCGAGGCAGGTCAGCGCCTCCCGCCCGGCGTCGGCACGCGCCCCGGCCAGCGTCCGGTACGCGGACAGCGCCTCTTCGGTGTTGTGGTCCACCGCCACCGACGCCATGCGGTTCAGCTCGTGGGTGTCGACGTCGTGGTTCCGGTAGTAGATCTTCACCCGGGACTCCGCCGTGTCGGTCAGGTCGAGCCCGAGGAACTCGACCTCACGCCGGTCGCTGCGGCCGTCCGCGTCCACCCGCCGGCGGGCGTCGTCCCACGCCTCCGCTATGCCCAGCAGCTGCATTGCCTGGTCCAGCGCGGCGAAGCGCCGCTCGGCCGGCCAGGTGTACAACCCGAAGTACGCCTTGCGGGCCACTCGGCCGGGCGGACGCCACGCCATCGAATACCACAGGGGGGCCGCCGCGAAGATCTCGCTCAGCTGGCGGAAGCGACGCGAGGTCGTGGTCAG
Source organism: Plantactinospora sp. DSM 117369 (assembly GCF_053764795.1). Classification (NCBI taxonomy): domain Bacteria; kingdom Bacillati; phylum Actinomycetota; class Actinomycetes; order Micromonosporales; family Micromonosporaceae; genus Plantactinospora; species Plantactinospora sp. DSM 117369. Next base: position 2,944,156 of record NZ_CM132446.1, read on the forward strand.
GGTGGACCGCAGGCTGTCCGCGTCGGACAGGCAGTCGACCAGTATCCGGAGCTCGGGCCGCCCGCCCGACCAGTTCAGTGACATCTCGGCTGGGAACCCGTCGGCGGCGACGAACGACGGTTGGCGCGGCGCGTCCCCGATCCGTTCGCCGGCCCACGCGGGAAGCATCTCGCGCAACTCCTGGGTGGTGCGCGCGGCCTCCTCGGCGGGCACCGCGAGCGCATCGCACGCGTCGGCCCACAGTCCACAGAGGAACTCGCCAAACCGCAAATCTCGTCTGCGGGAGCCCTCGGACCACGGGACGGTCACCGCCCGGTCCGGCCGATGGTCCGAGTTCATGCGGCATAGAGTGACGCAATACGCCCCTGGGTGTCAATGTGAGGAAGGGCTTTCCGGGCGCGTGAGCGGCGGCTTCCCCAACGGAACACCGGCACCGGCGTGGCCGATTATCGCGGAGCGTGATATTGACGTATCTCGATTATTCTCTGTGTAACTGAGCTCCTTTCTGTGAAGTGCGGACATACCGCGTCCGCTTGCCGGTCGTAATGATTGCCCCGGTCGAGTCGATCACCCAGAGCGAACAAGATCCCCGGGGAGTCGCCGGGATCGGGGAGGGGTCGGGGTGTCGTCGACGACGGTGACCGTGCCATGTGGACCCGGCCCGGCCGGTGTGCCGGCCCTCCGGCCCGGTGGCGTCCAGAGGTGGGTGTGCTGGTCCTGCGCGACGAAGGACCGCCCGGCGCAAGGTGCTGCCATGCTGCCGGTGAGGGCTGGCCGGCGTGGTCCCGGTGGCGTCCCCGCGGTGCGGGGTGGAATCCCGTGCCCCGGCGCCCCGTGAAGGCGGTCGACCTAATGTGGCAGTCGGGCCTCGGGTGTGGCCGAGTAGACCGCGTGATGGTTCTCGCATCCGCGCCCGAGGCGTTCGGGAGGTGAATGCCCGAGCCGCATGGCGACGGGATGGGCGGCGTCCTGTCGAGTGAGACAATTGTCACAAGCAATGGCCCGCCAACCCGTACAGTGACGTTAACTGATTCGTCGACTGCTGTTGCGGTCGCTTGGATTTCCATTGAAGTGCGTAAACGCGTTTCGGTTGAACCCGCTCCTCGGCCGGAATCGCTCACGGAGCGCGAACCCGTGGTCGGCGGACGGGTCCGGCCGCGGCGCGGCGGCCCGGTCCGGCGGCCGCCACCCGGCCGCCGTTCTGGATCCGGATCGGCCGGGGCGGGGCCCGCCGTGGCTGACGGCCCCGCCCCGAGGACCATGCCGGGTGGGTTCTGATGCCCGGCGCTCATCCGGGTGGTGTCGGACCCGGAGTACGGCGGGAGGCGCTGCTACCCGGCGTAGGTCTCGAACTCGGCGACGCTCGGCGTGCCGGTCGAACTGGTGATCTCAAAGGTGATTTTGCGTAGCGAGGTCGCGGGGAAGGTGATGACGCCGGCTCCGCTGCCGGAGGTCAGGACGGCGCCGGTGTCGTGGTTGACCACCCGCCAGGACCCGATGTTGCCCGCAGAACCTGACGCCTCACGGATGTTGATCCTGGAGACAGTGGTGGCGGAACCCCACTTGATCGAGATGGAGCCGGTCGAGCCGGCCGGTGACCAGTAGGTGGTCATGTTGCCGTCCCGCACGTTGCCATAGCCCGTACCGGCGGCCTTGCTGGATCCGTCGGAGCCGGCCCCGATGCTGAGGTTGGTCCCGCTGGGCTGGGTCGGCGTCGGCGTGGGGGCGGTCGGGGTGGGTGTGGGCGAGGTGGGCGTCGGCGTGGGCCTCGTCGGTGTCGGCGTCGGTCCCTGCGGCGAGCAGCTGCCGTCCGACACCCGCAGCCCCGTGTTGGCGCCCGCCGTCTGGCGGACGAGGTCCGGCACGCAACTGGCACCGTCCAGGCTGAAGGAGTACGGGATGCTGACGGTGGTGTTGGACTGCGGGTTGGGGCCGGCGGGGTTGTTCTCGCTGCCCGGGCTGGACCAGGTCACGTTGTCGAAGATGTTGCCGCTGACCTGCCAGTAGCCGGCCTCGGAGGTGTAGAAGGTGCCCAGGACGTCCTTGGAGTTCCTGAAGTAGTTGTTCTCCACCTTGGCCCGAGCCCCGGCCCGGGAGTTGATGCCGGACTCGTGCAGGCTCACGTAGTGGTTGTTGTAGATGTGCGCTATGCCGCCCCGGAGCAGCGGGGTACGGGAGTCGATGTTCTCGTACAGGTTGTGGTGGTACGTGATGAAGCCGTTCGAGCGGTCGCTCTCGCTGGACCCGACGAGGCCGCCACGGCCTGAGTTGCGCAGGATGCTGTAGGAGAGCGTGACGTACTGGGTGTTGTCCTTCATGTCGAAGAGGCCGTCGAAGCCCTCCGACTCCCCACCCGACGCCTCCAGGGTGACGTGATCGACCCAGACGTTGCGGACGGTGCTCTCCATGCCGATGGCGTCACCGCCGTTGGACGTGGGCGAGCCCGACTTCTTGACGTTCCGGATGGTCACGTTCTGGATGATGATGTTGCTGGAGTCGCGGATGTGGATGCCGAGCTGGTCAAAGACGGCCCCGCCACCGACCCCGATGATCGTGACGTTGCTGATCTCCTTGAGCTCGATCTTGTCGGCGGCGGTGTTGCAGCTGTCGCCCGACACCTTGCTGGTGTTGCCGTGGTTGATGGTCCCCGAGACCTCGATGATGATCGGGGTACTGCTACTGGCCCGGCCGCACAGGGCCGCATGGATCGCGGTCCCCGTGCTGGCCCGCACCGTCTGCCCGCCCGCGCCGCCGGTGGTCCCGCCGTTCTGGGTCGCGTAGCCGGTGGCGCTGCCGGATGCCGCCGATGCCTGGTGCATCGGCAGTGCGATGCCGACCGCGACCGTGACGGCCCCGGTAGCCAGCGCCGCCTGGAGTCGCAATGCGACTGTTCGTCGTCTCATCTCCGCCTCACCTTCGTCTCCAACTGCTGGGGTGTTGCGTTGCCGGTACATTCCGGGGTCATTTCGCCGGCCCGGTCCCGACTGCCGACCCGCCGCGCCGCCCATCGGCCGTCGCCCGGGATGGGCGGTGCTCCTCGGTACGCGGATCTGGGCGCGGTTCCGCCACGGCCCGGACCTTCGCGGCGGTCGGCGCCGGCCGTGAGGTCGCTGGCGCGGTGGACAGGGCGCCAGCGTCGAAGCGGAATGGAAAGCGCTTTCCGCAGTGAGGATAGGGAAGTGTCTATCAATAAGGCAAGATCGCGTCCGGATTGCGGGGAAGTGCGCCGGGACACCCGGCACGGAAGCCCCTTCGCTACCGCCGGTGGTTACGCTTCGGTGCGCGCCAGCGGTCTCAGCTTCGCGAGCGCCGGACCGACCTCGGGGCGGGCCAGCGGCGCGGCGGCGCAGGCGCGGTGGCGGTCGTGCCGGCCTGGGTCAGCGCCATTCTTCGGCCGGTCCCACGGGTGCCACGCGGTATCCCGGTTGGCAGGACGGCTCGGAGTTGGCGCTCCGGGTGCCATGTGGCCTCCACGGGGCATCCAGTGGCCCGGTCCGAGCCGGTCGGCGTGCAGCAGGCCCTGACATGACCGAGCACCTCGGGCCTGAATGGGAGCACCTCGGGCCTGAATGGTCAGGTGCCCGGCCGGTAGCTCCGCTCGACATGCCCCTTGAGGTCCTCGGGATAGAAATAGACGGGCCGGAGGTCGCCGCTCGCGTAGCGTTCGGCCTGGTCGTTGAAGTGCGGTGAGTCGGGGTTTCCGCTGGCGCCGCCCGCCGTCACCGCCCAGGCGCGCAGCCTCGGCCCGAACTCCACAACCGCCACGAAGCTGTTGCCGCTGGTGCCGTAGTAGCGCTTCGTCCCCGGCCAGCGCCGTGCGCCGAACGAGGCGAGGGAACCCCACTGCGCGGAGGTGAAGGGGACCGGGATGCTCGGCTTGGCGTCGTCGAAGGTCTGGGCGATCGCACCGTCGTTGCGCTGGAAGCGGTTGATCTCGCCCCAGGGCACCTGCCAGTCGCCGAAGTCCTGGGTCAGCCGCGCCGCCGCCGCATCGAGCGCCTCGATCCGTTGCGCGTCGGTGGCACGCTCGGCCAGGTAGTCCCACATCGACATGCCCGCGTCCCGCGCCGCCTGCGCCAGGGGTGCCCAGAGCGCCTCGCCCCAGAACACGGCCAGGGACGTCGCGGTCGATCCGGCGCCCCAGTGATAGTCCCAGCCGCGCAGCAGCTCGATCGGGCCGACGAGCCTCGCCTTGCGCTGGTCGCCGTCGGGCAGCTTGTCCCAGGCCGCCACGAGCCCCGGCACCAGTCGGGCGAAGGCGGTGAGATAGCGATCGAAGGCGGCCTGGATCAGGGTCTGCGGAGTGAAGCTGCTCCGCGCGGTCAGTACCCGGATCGCCTGCGGCCCGCGCGGGTTCTCGCCGGCCTGGTCGAAGTAGCGCGGATAATCGGCGGCATCGGGGCTGTCCGGGCCGGCCGCGGTCCAGGGCCAGTTGTTCGTGTTGAACGTCCAGCCGTTCTTCGGATTCACCGCCTGTGGCAGGCTCCGGAGACTGTGCAACCCGCGCCAGTCCGTCGCCGGATCGCTGCCATCGACGGGCCTGCGATAGTCGAAGCGGTCGTTGCGGATCGGCATGAACTGCGGCATCAGGAAGGCGATCTCGCCCTTCGAGTCCGCGAACAGCGTGTTGTTCGAGCTGTTGGCCTTGAGGCCCGCCACCCGGATAAAGTCGCGGTAATCCCGCGTCTTGGTACGCAGGAAGCTCTGCTGCAGCGCCTCGACGGGCCGGTTCATCAGCGCGAACGCGATCCACTTGCCATCGACCTCACGCACGATCGGCCCGTGGTGCGTGGCGAAGGTGGTGAAGCTGCGCTCCGCATGCCCACCGTCCGCGGTTCGGTAGGACAGCGTGATCGTCTTGGTCGTCACCCGCCGCAGCGTGTTGCCGTAGCGGTAGGCGCGGCTGCCGTCCGTCCTGGTCACGATCGTCTCGGCGAACTCGTCGACGTTGTCGACACCACTGGAGGTGTGCATCCAACCCGTGTTCGCGTTGAAGCCCTGGTAGATGAAGAACTGGCCCCAGGTGGCCGCGCCGTAGGCGTTCAGCCCTTCGCCGCTCGTCACATGCTGTTCGGAGCGGAAGAAGAAGCTGGTGTGTGGGTTGATCAGCAGCAGCGCGTAACCGTCCCGGGTGTGGCCCGGCGCGATCGCCATGCCGTTCGAGCCGCTCGGCTCGCGGAACAGCAGCCCGCGTTCCTCGTCGGTCATCGGCACCGTGCGCCCGGTGTAGAAGGCTTCGAGTTGGGTGAGTGGTACCCGCTCGATGTCGCCGCCGATGCTGCCCTCGGAGAAGCTCAGCGTCATCCACGGCTCGAACCGCTGGAGCACGCGCGGACGTACCTCCGGGTGCGTCGCAAGGTAGTAGTTGAGCCCGTCCGCCCAGGCTCGCATCAGTTTGCGCAGCCAGGACGGGGTCTTCGCGTAGTCCCGCTTCAGCACCTCGGGATCGACGAACAGCCGCTGCCGTAGGTCCTGCCAGATCGCACTCTCGCCCTCGGCCTCGGCGAGACGGCCGAGGCTGACCAGATTGTTGCGTTCGATCCGGTTGAAGTCGTCCTCGGCCTGGGCATACATCATCCCGAACACCGCATCGGCGTCGGTGCTGCCCCGTACGTGTGGAACGCCCCAGTCATCGCGGGTGATCGTCACCTGCGTCGCCTGCCTGCGCCAGCGGGCGAGCTCAGAACCGGCCTGCGCGGGAGCGGCGGACGCGCCACCGGCGGGTAGTCCCGTCGCGACGGCTGCGGCTCCCGCGGCTAGTCCGACCGCTTCGCCGAGGACGCGGCGCCTGCTCAGCCCCTGGTTCATGAGTTGGTCCACCCTTCTCGGCTCCGAGGATCACCGGTTTCGGCGAGCGGGATCGGCGTGCCGGCGAACGCGTCGGTCCCGGCTGTGGCGTCGGCAGTCCCGGCTGTGGCGTCGACGATGGTCATGGTCGGGCCAGGGCTGTCCGGCCCGTTCCGCCGGGTGGACAGCAGGACATCATGATCATCACCATAGGGCAAACCAGCCCGCCCCGGAACCGCCTCGGCGGCAATGATTTCGATCGCGACCGATGTCGTCGTGGCTGAGGGCCGCCGGTGGGAATTGCTGATCATCGCAGGGCTGCCCGGGTCAGCAGGTCGCGGTGTTCGAGTGTCCAGAGTGCGGCGCGCGACTGCCAGGCCAATGTCCAGAGTCCTTCGCCGTTGCGTGACTCCCGGGTGAAGCCCTGGGTGCGCGCGTACCAGCCGTTGTCGATGATCGCGAATCGGAGGATCCGCTCGACGAGGTCTGCCCGCGCCGCGCGGGCCAGGCCGTAGCCGTCGAGGAAGCATCGAAACCACTCGGCGCGGGTCGCGGCCGGTGGGAGTCCGATCCGTTCGGCGATGTCGTCGTCGAACATCTGGACGCAGTACCAGGCGGTGACGGCGATCTCGTCGACGGGGTCGACCGGGCCGGAGTATTCCCAGCCGATCAGGCCGACCGGGCGGCCGTGCCGGAACACGACGTGCCAGGGCGCGACGTTGCCGTGGCTGATCACCGCGTCGGCGGCACTGCTCCGCAACGACCACGGCATCCACCGCGCCTCCGGCGGTGGTGCGAACGTGCGTCCCAGCTCGTGCAGTCGACGGAGGATCGCCCCGACATCGTGGAGCGAGAGTTCCGGATCCGGCCACACCGCCTCGGCGAAGATCGTGCCGTCTATCCAGCTCAAGATCTCGTTTCCGGCATCGTCGAACCCCGATCCCACGACCCGCGGTGCGGCCTCGAACCCCTCGGCCGCCAGATGCCGCAGGAACGCGTGAGTGCTCGATGTCCACGGCTGGGCCGGATGAGCCACCGTCGATCCGCGGCGGCGGGTGGGATTCGTGTGGTTGAGATCTTTGGTGCGGTCGTACGGCTGCCCCTGCATGGCCGGAACCTAGGGAGCCGTCGGGCGGAGGGCCAAACCATTTTCGGCAGGTGGCGACGAACCGCCTCGGGGCGCCCGGCGGTCGGGGCGGGCAGTCAGACCAGGGCGGCAGGTGCGGTGTCCGGCGTGGTGCCGCGCAGCCGGGCCGCGTCCTGGCTGGGGGCCGTGCCGAACTGGCGGCGGTACTCGCGGCTGAACTGGGACGGGCTGTCGTAGCCGACCCGGTGGCCCACCCCGGTGACGTCGTTGGGATGGGTGGCGAGCAGGAGCCGGGCCTGCTGGAGCCGGATCTGTTTCTGGAACTGGATCGGGCTCATCGCGGTGACGGCCTGGAAGTTGCGGTAGAAGGCGGACGGGCTCATCCCCGCGAGCTGCGCCACGTCGTCGACCCGGAACGACTGCGTGTAGTGGTCGCGGATCCACCGGACCGCCCGGGCGATGTGGCTGAGGCTGCTGTCGGCGAGGCCGAGTTGGCGGACGGCCGCGCCCTGCTCGCCGGTGATGACCCGCCACAGGATCTCCCGCTTGATCAGCGGGGCGAGCACCGTCAGGTCGCGTGGCCGGTCGAGCAGGCGTAGCAGCCGGATCACCGCGTCGAGGAGTTCGTCGGGTGCGGAGCTGACGGCCATGCCGGACGGCGGGCCGCTGCCAGCGGGCGGCAGGTCCCCCGGGGCCGCCTGCAACAGCAGTTCCGCGACGGTGGCCGGGTGCAGGGTCAGGCCGAAGCCCAGTGCGGGCCGTTCGAGGCTGGCCTCGGTGAAGTGACCGGTGATCGGCAGGTCGACCGAGGCGATGAGGTACTGCCCGGCGCGGTACTCGTAGACCCGCTCACCCAGCGCGATCCGTTTCGCGCCCTGGACGATGAGTGCCAGCACCGTGCCGGACATCGACGGCGACGGCGGATAGGGCCGCTCGACCTTCGAGACCAGGACACCCTCGATCGGGGTGCGTTGATCGGGTCGGGCGTGCCGGGCGATCAATGCGGCTAGCTCGTCAAGGCTCACGAGCTGATTCAATCACGGCTTGATCCTCGCTGTGCTAGTAGGATCAGGCAAGGGTCCAGGAGCATCGTTCTGACATTTCTCCTACTCACGATGGTTTTATGGGTTGGTCGCTATCCCAGGAGCCTGCGATGGCTCCGCGAATGAGAGGTGTGGCCGCCCATCCGCGTCGAGCCCGGTTTCCGGGCCACCATGACCGCCCGGCCCGGGAACGGCGACGAGGTGGTGGAGCTTCTGCTCGCCGCGCCGCCGCTGTCCCACGCCGCCGAGCAGCCACGGGGCCCACGTGCCATTCCTTGCTCGACCGTCTCCCCGGTCAGCTGACCGAGTTTCACTGAAGGGACCCACCGTGACACGTACCCGACCCGACACCGATCCCGAACTGCGCGCGTTGCTCGCCGACCTGCCGCTGAGGTCCGAGCTCAGTTCCGAGGTGCTCGCGCAACTGCGCCAGTTCCCGACGCCGCCGGTCGAGAGCCTCCTGGAAGGGCATGCGGTCGATCGGCGCGAGGTCACCATCCCGAGCCCGGACGGGGCGCAGATCCCGCTGTCCATCTTGACTCCCGCCGGCGCCGACCGTGCCGTGCCGGCGCCCTGCGTCTACTGGATCCACGGCGGGGGCATGGTCATGGGCGACCGGTTCTCGCAGCTCGACATCCCGCTGGACTGGCTCGACCGGTTCGGTGCCGTGGTGGTCTCGGTGGACCACCGGTTGGCGCCGGAGGCCACCGGCACGACCCTGGTCGACGACTGCTACCACGGCGTGCTCTGGGTCGCCGAGCACGCCGACGAGCTGGGCATCGACCCTGCCCGTATCGTCGTCGCGGGCATCAGTGCCGGAGGTGGCCTCGCCGCCGGGGTCACCCTGATGGCACGCGACCGAGGTACCCCGGCGATCGCCGCCCAGGTGCTGATCTGCCCCATGCTCGACCACCGCAACGACAGCACCTCCAGCCGCCAGTACGCCGGCGTGCCCGGACCCTGGACCCGGGAGATGAACCAGTTCGGCTGGCGGTCGGTACTCGGCGACCTCACCGACGGGGACGTGCCCGGTTACGTCTCACCGGCGGTGGCCGACGACCTCTCGGGCCTGCCGACCAGCTACGTCGATGCCGGCACGGCCGAGGTCTTCCGCGACGAGGACGTCGAGTTCGCCAGCCGGATCTGGGCGGCCGGCGGCCAGGCGGAACTGCACGTCTGGGCGGGTGGCTTCCACGGATTCGACGCCCTGTTCCCGACGGCGGGGGTGTCGGCCGCCGCGCGCCGAACCCGTACCGAGTGGCTTGCCCGGGTGCTCGGCCGGGCCTCCGACGCACCCGCGCCGACCCAGTACCGGCGTTCGTAGCTGTCCGAACTGGACGCGCACTCCGGGGTTGTCGCGACCGCCGTCGGTGTCGGCGCGGCCCCCGAGGTGGGCGCCGGCATGCTCTTGGAGCCGTCGTGGCGCCACCGTTAGCCTGTGCAGACCGGCGGCCGAGCAGGGTGCCGACCCAGGTGATCCGGGCGGTGGACCGGCCCGGCCGACCACAGAGTTGGCGGGACCGGACGATGGGCAGCCGGCGCTACGGCGGGCCGGTTGAGGAGGCGAGGGTGTGACGGCAGGACCGTTCGGTCGGCTCACCGAGGCGATGCTGGGCGGCGTACGGTCCGCCCGTGACAAGGCCCGCGAGCTGCGTGACGAGTTCCGCACCAGCGACGAACCCGAGCGCCTCATCGTCGCGCCGCTGCTGCCCGGCGAGCAGCTCCGCTACGTCGGGCTCGCTCCGCTGGGTGCTCCAGAGACACACCGGGCCGGCAGCCAGCTCGCCGACCGGATGGCCGGCGAGCTGGCCGAGGCGGTCGATCCGCGCGCGCTGTTCGGACTGCTGCACATCGTCAACCCGGCCGCCTGGTTGGACGCGGTGATGACGCCGGTCCGGCTCGCCTCGGGCATGCTGCTGCATCCGGCCGGGGCCGCCGCGGTCGCCGACGGTCTGCCCGAGCGGACGACGCCGGAGCCTGCACCGCGGCACCAGCCGCCGCACCGGGAACCGCCGCCGCACCGGGAGCCGCTGGCGTTGACCGACGAACAGGAGGCTTTCCGGGCACTGTTCCGGTTGAGCCGGTACCGCCCACTGGCCGACCAGCTCGCCGAGATCGCCTACCGGCGTCGGTACGTCTTCAGCGGCGATCTCGGCACCCTCGCCGGCAGCCTGCTGCTCTTCCTCGACCGCTACACCGGCACCCCGCTCGCGGTGACCGACACGCACCTGCACCTGCTGCGGATGGGCCGCCGGCCCGACGAGGGTCGGCCTGACCGGCGCCAGCCCCGGCTGCTCTGGACCATGCCGCGTGCTCGGGTGGCCCGGATCGACTCCGAGGGTGGCCGGGCCCGCCTGCTGGGATTTCCGTCCACCATCGTCTTCGACGACGGCTCGTGGATCCGGACCGTCAACCCGGCGACCCGCGACGACCAGTCCCGGTTCCTCGCCGCGATCCGGGAGATCCCCGGCCACCGGCCGACGTCCTGAGTCGCCGAACTCCCGGACATCCGCGCTCCGCCCGGGTGGCGCCTGACGGGCGGGCGATCCGAGAGTTCGGCCGGACGGAGCTTCCCGTGCGCTTATGCTCGGACATGGAGAGCAAATCGCTCGGATTACCACAGTCCGGTCAGCTTTCACCCAGGACGTCCCTCGTGCGGAATCTGCAAGGAGCCCCACATGCCCGGCACCTCGGATGGGGCGGCCGTCCGGCCGTTCACGGTCGAGATCCCCGACGCGGAACTCGACGCGCTGCGCGCGCGCATCGTGGCCACGCGCTGGCCGGAGAAGGAGACCGTGCCGGACCAGTCGCAGGGTACGCAGCTCGGCACGGTCCAGGAACTCGCCCGTTACTGGGCATCGGAGTACGACTGGCGTAGCTGTGAGGCGAGGCTGAACTCCCTGCCGCAGTTCATCACCGAGATCGACGGACTGGACATCCATTTCCTCCACGTCCGCTCCCGGCACGAGGACGCCCTGCCCCTGATCGTGACGCACGGGTGGCCGGGTTCGGTGGTCGAGCAGCTGAAGATCATCGAGCCGTTGACCGATCCGACGGCACACGGCGGCAGCGCGTCGGACGCCTTCCACGTGGTGATCCCGTCGCTGCCCGGCTACGGGTTCTCGGGCCGGCCGACGACGCCCGGCTGGGGCCCCGACCGTATCGCCCGGGCCTGGGCGGAGCTGATGAACCGCCTCGGGTACTCGAGGTTCGTGGCACAGGGCGGCGACTGGGGTGCGATCATCGTGGACCTGATGGCCGTACAGGCGCCGCCGGGGCTGCTCGGCATCCACACCAACATGCCAGGTGTGGTCCCACCCGAGATCGACAAGCTGTTCCAGGGCGATATCACGGCGGCGAACAACGCGCTCGGTTCGCTGCCGCCCGATCTGTCGGACGACGAGAGGCGTGCGTGTGAGCAACTCGATTTCGTCTGGAAGCACGTCGGCTACGCCGTCATGATGGCGTCCCGCCCGCAGACCCTGACCGGGCTCGCGGACTCCCCGGTCGGTCTGGCGGCCTTCCTGCTCGATCACGACGCGCGCAGCCTGGAGCTGATCTCCCGGGCCTTCGCCGGAGAGCCCACGGGCCTGACCAGGGACGATGTCCTGGACAACATCACGCTCTACTGGTTGACGAACACGGCGATCTCCGCGGCCCGTCTCTACGCCGAGAACCCGTACTCGTTCTTCGCCGTCAAGGGCGTCGCCATCCCGGCCGCCGTGAGCGTCTTCCCCGACGAGCTCTACCAGGCTCCGAAGAGTTGGACGGAGCGGGCGTACCCGAAGCTCATCCACTACAACAGGCTCGACACGGGCGGGCACTTCGCGGCCTGGGAGCGGCCGGATCTGTTCGTGGCGGAGCTTCGGGCGGGCCTCCGGTCGCTTCGCCAGCCGATGGGTGCCTAGTGTCCTGAGTCGTTGATCCGTTGGCAGTATGCGGTGATCGTTCGAGGATGTCGCCGGCCGTCTTGGTCCATACGAACGGCCGGCTTGGGGTCGGCGTTCCATGCCTCGATCCAGGCGGTGACGTCGGCTTCCAGGGCGGCGACGCTGCGGTGGGTCGGTCGGCGGAGTTTGCGGCTGGTCAGTGGCGGCACGGCTACCTCTGACACTGCCGTAGCACGTCGCCAGGACGGTGCCGGGTCCGTGGTTGGACGCCGGCTGACGTGCGGGGGTTGCGAAGCGAACCGTTTCTATCGATACTGGTAACTGTTTCGAGTCGGACGCGGTCGGGTGGACGGGCAGACCACGACCGCATCGGCAAGCGACGTGACCCCGGGATCGACCTACCCCGGCGACGACGCGAAGCCGACCCTCCAGGTGCCGCGATCCATGACAAAGGGGACACCATGTCAACACTGTCCGTGATGCGCTCGACCCTGCGCCGAGCGACAACCGTTTTCGTCGCCGCTGGCGTCCTCCTGTCCACCGCTTTTGCCGACGGCGCATGGGCACACGGCGGATCCACCGATCCGGCATACCGGGTGATCAGCTGCAACAACCGGTGGTCCAGCAACTACTGGAATCCGGCCATGAGGACCGAGGACCCGATGTGCTACCAGGCCTTTCAGGCCGACGGCACAGCCTTCTACAACCCGGGCGGGAACTACCGCGAGGGCATCAACGGCAACTACCGGGCTGCCGTGCCCGATGGACAACTGTGCAGCGGCGGACTCAGCTTCAACGGCCGGTACCGCGCACTCGACACTCCCGGACCATGGATCGCGGCCAACAAGCTACGCCGGTTCAGGCTGACGGTCACCGACAGCGCCAACCACGGGGCCGCCCACCTGTACGTCTACATCACCAAGCAGGGTTTCGACCCGCTCACCCAGCGACTCACCTGGGACTCCGTCGAGCTTGTCACCACCACCGGCCTTCAGTTGGGGCAGACAGGGCTCTCCAACTATGTCGCCGACGTCGATGCCGGTAACCGCACCGGCCGGCACATCGTCTTCACGATCTGGCAGGCCCACTGGACAAACCAGACCTACTTCTCGTGCAGCGACGTCATCTTCACCGGCGCATAGTCGACCACCGCGTTGGGACCGAGCTTGGCCATCGTCCCGCGTCGTCCGGCCCATGAACCTCATGAGGAGAAGGAAATGTGAGTCTTCGAGAACGTGCCCGCGACCGCCCAACTGCATCGGCCATCTCATCCGCATCCTCCAGGACAAGGCGGCCCTGGCCGGGATCAGTGTCGACCTCGTGGATGAGCGGGGGACGTCGTCGACCTGCCCGGCCTGCGTCCGGCGGATACCGAAACCATCCGGACGGGTCCTCACCTGCCGGTACTGCGGATTCTCGGGCCATCGTGGACCTGGTCGCGGCGGCCATCATCGCCACCCGTACCCCGGGCGGCGGACCCACCACCCCACAACCCTCGGCCCCGGTGCCGACGCTGTTGTCCGGGGTGGTCACGCACCGTCGAGCCGGCCGGCACCTGCCCGGTGTCGGCCGGTCCCGACGTGACCCCCGCCGCCCACCACAGCACCTCGGGCGGCGTGCGGGTCGGTTGGCCAGCGGTGGCCCGCCCCACCAACCACACGGTGGGGAGTCGCTCGCCGAACGGGCGAGGATCCACAAAACCACCGGGAGACCCGGTGAACGTCAGTGGACACCGCACTAGATAGGGAAGCGGCCGCGGCGGACCTGCCAGTGGCGGCCGGCCTTCAGGTGGTCGACGATCGCGCGCTGGAGCACGGTGCGGCGGGGTAGCTGGTCGAGCGGCGTGGTCAGGGTGCGGAACACGAACCGCAGCACCTCGACGTCGGCGTCCAGCCCTTCCGGCTCCTCGTAGGGCTCCAGCTCGAACCTCCGCTGGAACCGGACGATGTTGGAGTCCCCGGGCAGGTACTCCAGTAGCTGCGGGTCGAGCAGCCACGAGCCGCAGGAGAACGCCGTGTAGCGCTCGTCGGGAAAGTGGCGCGGGAAGAACACGCGAGCCTCGTCGAGCGATGCCGCGACCGCCGCCGGGGTCAACGGCCCCGACTCGGGGATGTGCAGGTCGATGGCGGTGCCGCCGCGCTGGTGTTGCAGCCGGCCCAGCTCGTAGAGGCCGCCGCGCGCGTGCAGCGTCAGCCAGCTCTGCATGACCGGCCAGCCCTCGCGGTGCATCCGCCGGTCGATCGCGAGGTTGCGGCCCAGGTCCGCGAGGGTCACCCACGACACGGCATCGGCGATGCCGTGGTCGCGGTGGTACCCCGTGACGACGTCGACCAGGGCCAGGTACGCGTACACGTAGAGATGCCGCCAGGCAGGCCCCCGTTCGCGCGGCAGCTCCGGACCGGGCGACAGCCAGCCGTGGCCCCCGAGATCGGCGCGGACCAGGGCGATCGAGCGGTCGAGCAGCCAGCGCAGCTCTGGAGTCCACAGTGGAGAGCCGGGATCGGGCCAGCCCGCGATGATCTCGGCGGCGTCGTCCGGCCGCACCGCGAGCCGGTCGAGGATCGCGGGCGCGTCGGCCTTGGCGGGCAGCGGAGCCGACGGCCGGTCACCGGCGAGCCGGTGCACGCGGTCGACGTCCTCGACGGGTACCCCGAGGCGGGCGGCGGTGTCGTCCAGATCCACCAGGACGATCCTACCGGCGGCGGGATCGCCCCTCCTGCTGCCCGTTCTCCGCGATCCCCGGAGACTACTCACCGCACTGACCGTGCGACGCCACCGTCCACCGCAACAGCTCTGGGCGTGCTCCCGATGGCGCCGACGACACCGGTACCAGGCCCGCCTCTGCCAGTACCGACGAGACGGCTACCCCTGGCGCCGCCGTTGGTACTAGGCGCGGGTGCGCCCGGCCAGCCAGCCGGCCATCGCGCGGACGCCGTACCCGATGGCCCGCTCGTCCGGGTCGAAGGTGCCGAAGTGCGGAGCGCTGGTCTCGACGCCGGCTCCGGGCGCCCGGACACCGAGGAAGGTGTAGGTGCCGGGAAGCCGGTCGAGAAACAACGCGAAGTCCTCACCGTTGAACGGAACCGGGGCGTGCAGGGTCCGCACCCGGGCGTGGCCGACGTTCTGGCGCAGGTAGCGCCGCAGTGCCAGGCCCTCCTGCTCGGGGCAGAGCATGGCCGGGAACGGGTCGTTCGGGAAGCTCACCGCCCCGCCGTACGGCCTCGCGAGCCGGCGGACCTGCTCACGGATCTCGGGGTACCGGTGCTCGGGCCAGCAGCGGTAGCGGATCCCGACCTCGGCCGGGCCCTCGGCGTCGGGCGCCGCTGCCCCCATGAAGACGAATTTGGCCAACGGCCCGTCCGGGGTGAGGATGTCCGCTACGAGCCGTTCGAGGTCCGCGGGCGTGGCGGGCGGAGTGACCGTACCGAGGGCGTTGATCTCGGCAGCGAGCCGCTGTGCCCGGGCCGTCGCGTCCGGGCCCGTCAGCGTCACGACGCCGCGGTCCTGGCCGGGGAGCCCGCACCCGGGAGTGACGACGAACTGGCCGACCGGGAAAGGGCCGCAATGCAGGGCATGGATCTCCGCCGGCCGGGCCTGGGCGAACACGCCGTCGTCGAGCATGGCGGCGGCACCGGCGAGCGCCTCCTCGGCGGGTTGGAAGACGAACACCACCGAGCCGGTGAGTCGGTTGCGCAGCAGTGCCAGAACCTCCGCGACGCCCACACCCACGGTGGTGTGCACGTCGTGTCCGCACAGGTGGGCCGGCAGCGTACCGCCGCCGAACTGGTCTCCCGGCGGTACCGCGTCCATGTCCGCCCGGTAGGCGACCGTCCGGCCGGGACGGGCACCGGTGAGGACGGCCACGACGCCGTGCCCGCCGACGCCGGTCCTGACGTCGAGGCCGGCCGCGCGAAGCCGCCGCGCGACCACGGCGGCGGTCCGCCGCTCCGTACCCGCCGTTTCGGGGTGCCGGTGGATGTCACGGCGCAACTCGACGAGGTCGCGGTCCAGCCGAGACGCCACGGCGTCCACCGACTTCCGGTCCACCGGCCGACGTGTCGAACCGTCGAGGCCGGGTGCCGGACCGTCGGCCCGCGCAGCCAGTGGTGGCGCCAGCCCGCCGCCCAGCAGAGCGGCGGCGCCACCGAGCACCGCGCGTCGACTGACGCGGAGCTTCTCCGAGTTCGACATGGTTCCTCCCAGAAGAGCGCGACTGCCACCCGGGCAGAAGTCGGTCGACAAAGTCTGTGCCGCGCGACCGTCCGGGCGCACTGAAGCTGGCCCCTCCCTTTGACCGAGGGGTACCCCTACCGCACACCTCTGAGCAGTGAGGACAGTCGAACGGGCCCGCGCGGCGGGCGTAGGCTCGGCGGCGGTCGGCGGCTGAGCCGGTGGCACGCGCCGACGTTCCGGTCCTTACCGCCGAGAGCGGTGCCCGGGCGCCGACGGGGTCTTCGCCGGGGCGCGCGGGAGCGGCGCGGCGGGGGCGTGTCGAGGCCCTCCGCCCAGCCGGCCAGGATGTTGATCTTTTTGGTCGCGATTCGTGGCGGCGTCACCGCTCCCTTTCCGGCCGCCCGACGGTGTGACCGTTCCGGCTACTCGTCGTGCGGGGGAGGGCCGAGGGTGGTTCCTGCCAAACGGCAGCGGCACTGAAACCCGGCCGAAAAGGCTTTCAGGTCGGGGTCCGAGTAAGGAGCGGTGTCCGGGACCCAGTTTGTCGCCGCGGACCCGTGGGGGTGCCGTCGCCGAGGAGGGAGCGTCAGATGGGTACCGAGCCGGAAGTCCCCGCGATGCGCATTGTCATCGAGCGGCCCGACTCCACCGCCCCCGTCGGCTGAGTCCCGGGCCGCATCTTCGCCGGACCCCGCCGGGTGGCGCCGCCCGGCCGGCGGCCCCGGAGAGAACGCCGCCCGGCCGGCGGCCCCGGGGAGCACGCCGCCCGGCCGGCTGATGTCCCCGGCTGAGTCCCGGCGAGCACGGCCGGGACACGGGCGCGCCGCCCGGGGGGCCGGTGTGCTCGGGGTGTTCTCCTTCGGGCATCCCGAAAGCATTTCGGCGGGTGTCGGCGGCCGGGTACGGCGCTGTTGATCCTGGTTGATGATCCGTAGCCTGGCCCGAAATCCACTGTTGACACGACCGTAACCTGGCCACCAGAATCCTCCGAAAAGGTTTTCGGTGCGAGAGGGGGCCGGTGACCATGACGACGACTCGGCGCCTCGGTGCGCCCCGGCGCGGAGCACCGCGTCCGGTTGGCCCGCGGCTGCTTCTGGCCGCCAGCGACCTTGACCGGCCCGATCCGCGCTACCGGAGCGGATCCGGCCGGCCGGGTGGAACGGAGTGACGCAGGTGGGCATGGCGAACGAACCGGCGGAGATCTGGTTCCTGACGGGAAGCCAGTCGCTGTACGGCGAAGAGGTGCTCGAACAGGTCGCGGCACAGTCCCGCGAGGTGTGCCAGCGGCTCGCCGGCGGGCTGCGGGCACACCCTCGCCTCGTCTGGAAGCCGGTGCTGACCACCGCCGACGCGATCCGCCGGACGTGTCTGGACGCCACCGCCGACGATCGGGTGGTCGGTGTGGTCGCGTGGATGCACACGTTCTCGCCGGCGAAGATGTGGATCGCCGGTCTCTCCGCACTCGGCAAGCCGCTGCTGCACCTGCACACCCAGGCCAACCGGTCGCTGCCGTGGGCCGAGCTCGACATGGACTTCATGAACCTCAACCAGGCGGCACACGGGGACCGCGAGTTCGGGTACGTCCAGTCGCGGTTGGGGATGGCCCGCAAGACGGTCGCCGGTTTCGCCGGTGATCCGTCGGTGCACGACAGGGTCAGCGACTGGGCCCGTGCGGCGACCGGCGCTCGCGCGGCGCGGTCGCTGCGGATGGCCCGCTTCGGCGACAACATGCGGGACGTCGCCGTGACCGACGGTGACAAGGTGGGTGCCCAGGCGACGTTGGGTGTCTCCGTCAACGCCTACGGGGTCAACGCCCTCGTCGCCGCGGTCGACGAGGTCGCGGACCCGGACGTCACCCGGCTCGTCGCCGACTACGAGGAGCGCTACGACGTCGTACCGGAGCTGCGGCGCGGCGGCGAGCGCCACGAGTCCCTGCGCTACGGCGCCCGGATCGAGCTGGGCCTTCGGCAGTTTCTCGAGGCCGGTGGCTTCGACGCGTTCACCACCAACTTCGAGGACCTGGGCGGCCTGCGGCAGCTGCCCGGACTCGCCGTGCAGAACCTGATGGCCGACGGCTACGGGTTCGGCGGCGAAGGCGACTGGAAGACGGCCGCATTGCTGCGCATCCTGAAGGTGGTCGCCGGTGACCGGCCGGGTGGGACCTCGTTCATGGAGGACTACACCTACCACTGGGGTCCCGGCGAGCCGAAGATCCTCGGCGCGCACATGCTCGAGGTCTGTCCCAGCATTGCCGCGACCCGGCCGAGCCTCGAAGTCCATCCGTTGTCGATCGGCGACCGGGAGGACCCGGTCCGGCTGGTCTTCACCGCCGCACCCGGTCCGGGGCTCGTCGTCGGCCTCGCCGACGTGGGCGGGCGGCTGCGGCTGACCGCCAACGAGATCGACCTGGTCGAGCCGGACGAGCCGCTGCCCCGGCTGCCGGTCGCCCGCGCGATCTGGGTTCCGCGTCCCGGCCTCGCTACCTCCGCCGAGTGCTGGCTGCTCGCCGGCGGCCCGCACCACACCGTGCTCAGTACGGCGGTCGGCGCGGAGGCCCTCGCCGACTTCGCCGACATGTCCGGTGTCGAACTGCTCATGATCGACGCCGCGACCGACTACCGGTCGTTCGCCAACCACCTGCGCTGGAACAGCGGCTACCACCGACTGGCGCAGCGGCTGTAGTCACCCGCTACCGCAACAACAGGGAGAACGGCGCACATCTCACACGAACCCGAGGAGAATCATGAAAAGAAGATCGGGCGGGCGGACCGTCCTGCGGTCGCTCGCCGGAGTCCTGGCGGCGACGCTGGTCCTCAGCACGGCGGCGTGCGGTGACGACGGCCCGGGCGACCAGGGCGGCGTTGCCGAGGCGGGCCCCACCGGAGTCGACGACGGCAGCGAGTTGACGCTCTGGACCCGGGCCCCGCTGGAGAAACAGGCGAAACTTCTGGTCGAGGCGTACAACGCCGGTCACCAGAACAAGGTGGAGCTGACCGTCGTCCCCAACGACGACTACGTCGCGAAGGTGGGCGCGGCGGCCGGCTCCGGCGGCCTGCCGGACCTCTTCGCCGCCGACATCGTGTACGTGCCGAACTGGGTCAACCAGGGTCTGTTCCAGGATCTCAGCACCAACATCGACGGTCTCGGCTTCAAGGACTCCATCAACAAGGGCCACCTCTCGGCCGGTACCCGGGACGGCAAGGCGCACGTGCTGCCCTTCGTACTCGACCTGTCGATGCTGTTCTGGAACAAGCAACTGTTCAAGGACGCCGGGCTGGACCCGGAGAAGGCACCGGCGAGCCTGGAGGAGTACGCCGCGGCCGCGAAGGCCGTCCAGGCCGCGAAGAAGCCCGGCGTCTACGGCACGGCGGCCGGCCTGAACTGCGGCGGTTGCCTGCTCTTCACCTGGTTCCCGGCCATCTGGGCCGGCGGCGGCGAGGTACTCAGCGAGGACGGCACCGAGGCCAGGCTGGCCGACGAGACCGCGCAGAAGGTGTACAGCGTCTGGGCCGACCTGTGGAAGTCCGGCGCCGTCCTGCCGGCCTCGGCCGGCGAGACCGGACCGACCTGGACGGCGGCCTTCACCGAAGGCAAGGTCGGGCTGATGTTCTACCCGGCGACGCTGCTGTCGTCGACGCCGTTCGACGTCGGTGTCGCCGGCATCCCCGGTCCGGGCGGCGGCGCCTCGACCTTCGTCGGCGGCGACGGCATCGGCGTCTCGAAGGACTCCAAGAAGGCCGCGCAGGCCTGGAACTTCCTGAGCTGGATGATGTCCGAGGAAGCCCAGGTGGAGGTGCTGGCCAAGAACAAGGACGTGGTGTCCCGCTCCGACCTGGCCAACAACAAGTACGCCGCCCAGGACCCCCGCCTGGTCACCATCAACCAGGTCGCCGGCAAGGGCGACACCCCGGTCGCGCTCAACTTCCAGCAGGCGTTCAACGCACCGGGCAGCCCCTGGCTGACCCTGGTACGCAACCAGGTGCTCAACGGCAGCGGCGACCTCCAGAAGGACAACAAGGAAATCACCGCGGTACTCCAGCAATAGACAGGGTCGCCGCAGGCGTATGCCGGCCCAGCCGCCGCTGTGCGGACCCGGCATACGCCCGCCGCGCGGCACCGCAACGCGTCGCCGGTCCGGCCCGTCGCCGATCGAACGAGGAGTTGTCATGAACGTCAGCGCACCGGCACGCCCACCCGGCGCGGCGCCGCGGAGCCGGGTCCGCCCCAGCCGGCGGCAGGCCCTACTCGGTTGGATCTACGCCACGCCGACCGCGGCATTCGTCGCGGCGCTGTTCGTGCTGCCGCTGCTGCTCGTGGTCAAGATGTCGGTGTCGCGATGGCCGCTGCTCAGCGGCGACCAGGGTCTCAACGCGCCGGACAACTTCACCAAGGCGGTCAACCACCGCTTCTTCACCGACTCGGTGGTCTTCACCGTCAAGTACACGGTGATCGCGACCGTGCTGCTGCTGGCCCTCGGCCTGGGGATGGCCCTGCTGGTGCAGGAGTCCAGCCGGTGGAACAACCTGCTCCGGGCGTCCTTCCTGGTGCCCAGCGCGCTCGGGCTCGCCTCGGCGTCGCTGCTGTTCTACGTGCTCTACTCGCCGTACGCGAGCCCGCTGGCGCCGGTGGTGGAGCGCCTCGGCATCACCTTCCTCGGCTCGCCGAACGCGGCGCTCTTCTCGACGGTGTTTCTCATCGTCTGGCGCTATGCCGGCTTCTACATGGTGCTCATGCTGGTCGGGCTACAGAGCATCCCGGCGGATGTCTTCGAGGCGGCACGTTCGGACGGGGCCACCCGCTGGCAGACCTTCCGGAGCGTCACCCTGCCGCTGCTCCGCCCGACGCTGGCGCTGACCACCGTGCTCTGCGTGACCGGCTCCCTGCTCGCCTTCGAGCAGTTCTACATCCTCACCAAGGGCGGCCCGGACAACAGCACCATCACGGTGGTCCAGCTCATCTACATGATCGCGTTTCAGGGACAGAACGACCTCGGCGTCGCGGCGGCGCTCTCGGTCATCGTGCTGGCGGCCCTGGTCCTCATCAACGCGCTGCAACTGCGCGCCTTCCGGTCCGAGGAGAACTGACCCCATGACCGTGGACTCCAGCCCCACCCGGGCCGCCGTCGCCGGACCGCCCCGGCCAGCGGAGAAGGTGCCGACCAGGCCGAGGCCGCGCGGCCTCACCATCGCCGGTGTCGCGTACCGGACGCCCTACTGGGTCTTCACCGGAGCCGTGGCGGTGATCTTCCTTTTCCCGCTGGTGTGGACCGCTGTCGCCTCGGTCTCCCCGCAGGCGGGCACCAACCAGGTGACCGGATGGGGCTTCGGCAACTACACGACCCTCGCCGACTACCAGGCCGGGATCTGGCGCTACCTCGCCAACTCGGCGTTCGTCTCCCTGCTGACGGTCGTCCTCACGCTGCTGATCTCGCTGCTCGGCGGGTACGCCTTCGCGCGGTTCCGCTTCCCCGGCCGGAACGTCCTGTTCCTGCTTACCCTGGCCATCCTGATGGTCCCGTACGCGACCCTGCTCATCCCGCTCTACGTCCTGCTCAACGAGGTCGGGCTACAGAACTCGCTGGTCGGTGTCGCGCTGGTGCTCACCATGTTCCAGTTGCCGTTCTCCACCTTCCTGATGCGGATCTCCTTCGAGGCGGTGCCGCGCGAACTCGACGAGGCGGCGAAGGTCGACGGCTGCTCCTCGTTCAGTGCGCTGTGCCGGGTGCTCGTCCCCGCGGTCAAGCCGGGCCTGATCACGGTGGGACTCTTCGCCTTCCTCGCCGCCTGGAACGACTTCATGGCGCCGCTGATCCTGATCAACGACTCCGAGCGGATGACGCTGCCGCTCGCCGTCTCCAACCTCCGCGGCCAGGTGCAGGGTGTCGTCGACTACGGCGCGACGGAAGCCGGCGTCGTCGTCCTCGCGCTGCCGTGCGTCGTGCTGTTCCTGCTGCTCCAACGACACTACGTGCGCGGCTTCATGTCCGGCGCACTGAAGGGATGACCATGGCATCCAGCGCCTCCACGGCGGCCCCTGTCCTGCCGAGCCGCGGGCGGCTCCGGCCGCTCGGACTGGACGAGGTCCGCATCACCGGCGGCTTCTGGGCCGAACGTCAATCCGTCAACGCGGCGGCCAGTCTCGAACACATCGCGCACTGGCTCGAACGGGAGGGCTGGATCCGCAACTTCGACCTGGTGGCCACCGGCGGCGACCTGGCCGGGCAGCGCCGGGGGCGCGAGTTCTCCGACTCGGAGGTCTACAAGTTCCTGGAGGCGATGGCCTGGGAGGTCGGCCGGACCGGCGACCCCGGAGTGGAGGCGAGGTTCCGGGCCGTCGTGCACCGGGTGGCCCGGGCGCAGGACGCCGACGGCTACCTCAACACCAGGTTCGGCCATGCCGGCCAGCCACCGCGCTGGTCCGACCTGCAATGGGGCCACGAACTCTACTGCGTCGGCCATCTCCTCCAGGCGGCCGTGGCGCGGGCCCGTACCCGGCCGGACGCGGACGACGGGCTGATGGCGGTCGCCCGGCGGGCCGCCGACAACGTCTGCGAGACCTTCGGGCCGGACGGCATCGACGGCCTCTGCGGGCACCCGGAGATCGAGCCCGCGCTGGTGGAGTTCGCCCGGGTCACCGGCGACGACCGCTACCTGGACCAGGCGGCGGTCTTCGTAGAACGGCGCGGCCACGGCCGGCTGGGCGACGTGGAGTGGCGCCGGGAGTACTTCCAGGACGAGACCCCGGTACGCCAGGCGACGGTGCTGCGCGGGCACGCGGTACGGGCGAACTACCTCGCCGCCGGTGCCGTCGACGTCGCCACCGAGACGGACGACCCCGGCCTGCTCAAGGCGGTACGCGACCAGTGGCGGACCGCGGTGGCGCGGCGCACGTACGTCACCGGTGGGCAGGGCTCCCGGCACCAGGACGAGGCGTTCGGCGAGGACTGGGTGTTGCCGCCCGACCGCGCCTACTCGGAGACCTGTGCCGGGGTCGGGTCGGTGATGCTGGCCTGGCGGCTGCTGCTGGCCTGCGGCGACTCCGGGTACGCCGACCTGATCGAGCGGACGCTCTTCAACGTGGTGTCGACGTCACCGGCGGCCGACGGCCGGAGCTTCTTCTACACCAACACCCTGCACCGCCGGGAGCCCGGCACCGTCCCGGACGACGACCGGCCGAGCATCCGGGCCGCCGCCGCGCAGCGGGCGCCCTGGTACGAGGTGTCGTGCTGCCCGACCAACGTGGCACGTACCCTGGCCAGCCTCGCCGGGTACGTCGCCAGCACCGACGACGAGGGCCTGCAGATCCACCAGTACCTGCCCGGGACGATCGTGCAGCGCCCGGCGGACGGACCGGAGCGGCGGATCACCGTCAGCACCGGCTACCCCGCCGACGGAGAGATCCGGGTGCGGATCGACGGTGACGACGACCGCCCCTGGACGCTGTCGCTGCGGGTGCCGGGCTGGGCGGAGCAGGGCGGCACGCTGACCGTGGGCGCGGACACCCGGCCGGTGCGCCCCGGCTACGCCACGGAGCGCCGGGTGTGGCGGGCCGGCGACGAGGTGGTGCTGAAGCTGCCCATGGCGCCCCGGTTCACGTACCCGGATCCGCGCATCGACGCGGTACGCGGCTGCGTCGCCGTGCAGCGCGGCCCGCTGGTGTACGCGGTCGAGTCGGTGGACCTGCCGGGGGGCGGGAGCGTCGACGAACTCCGGGTCGACCTCAGCCGGCCACCCACGCTGGCCGGCGGCCGGGTCGTGGTGCACTGCCGGCGCCTCGACCCGCCGGACCGGGACTGGCCCTACCACGGGGACGGGGTCGGGCCGGCGGGCGCGGCGGAGCGGGAGCCCGTCGAGGTTCCGCTGGTCGCGTACCACGCCTGGGCCAACCGCGGGCCCTCCACCATGCGGGTCTGGATCCCGACGAGCTGACTTTCCCACCCCCACCACCAGGAGGATCGGATGAGCAATAGACGCACCAGGAGGGCGCCCACCTGGGCGGCTCTCGCCGCGCTCGTGGCGGGCGGGGTGGTCGGGCTGCCCTCACCCGCGCACGCCGCGCCCCCGGTCCTGCCGGGCAACGAGGGCGACGTGGGCGTCTACACCGACGGGCAGCACCACGTCATGGAGATCGGGGACCCGGTCTACACAGGCGTCGCCGAGGTGGCTGAGCAGCTCAAGCCGGGCGTGCCGTTCACCGCGTCGAGCATGTACCAGTCGATCTTCGACAAGGATCTCGCGGCCGGCGGCACGGACTACTACCTCGACCGGGTGCTGGGGGTGCGCGGCACGCTCGGCTCGGCGGTGCTGATGACCCGGGGCCGCTCGCTCTACCTGCGCGGTGCCAGCAACAACAACTTCACCGTGATGGGCTTCGCCGGCAACACCTTCGTCGGCGGCCCCAACAACCTGGGCAACCTCTACACCGTCACGGTGCCCGGGCAGACGGTCACCGAGATCGGCGCCGACCGGTTCAACGCACCGAGCCACGCCAAGGGCAGCTACACGATCGGCAGCACCGGAGTCACCGCCGACCTGACGAAGTTCATCACCTACGACAACGTCGCGGTCACCGCGATCGACCTGCGTAACCCGGGTGCGGAGGCGGCGACCTTCACCGTCCGGGCCGCGTCGCCGCTGGCGACCGAGGCCGGCGAGGGGAACGCCGAACTCACCGGCACCCGCACCATCACCAGCGGCGCCAACAACGGCCTCGTCGACACCGCCTGGAACACCGTCCGAATCGGCCTCACCGGCGCCGGCTTCACCCGCAGCGGCAGCAACCTGGACCGGGAGGTCACCGTGCCGGCCGGCGGCCGGGTCTCGCTCTCCGTCGTCGGCGCGGTCTCCTCGGCGACCCTGCCGGAAACCGTCGAGAGCTACCAGCAGTACGCCGAGATGCCCGCAGGCGAGGCGGTCCGGACCGGCATCACCGACTTCAACCGGCGCTGGGCGCAGGACGTCCCGTACGTCGACGTCCCCGATCCGGCCCTGGAGAAGGCGATCGTCTACCGGTGGTGGGGCGAGCGCTACAACAGCCTGGACGCCAACGCCCCCGGCCACGTCTACCAGTACCCGACGACGATCGAGGGGGTGAACCTCTACCAGAACTCGGTGGCGCTGACCCAGCCGATGCACCTCCAGGACACCAAGTGGCTGCGTACCCCCTACCTGCCGTACGGCCAGATCCTCAACATCGGCGAACTCTCCGGCTCCTCGGCGTTCCTGGACAGCCCCGGTCACACGAGCTGGAACAACCACTACTCGCAGTACCTCGGCACCGCCGGGCTGGAGGCGTACAACGTGCACGGCGGCGGCCGGGAGATCGCCCGGAAGTTCGCCGACTACTTCGCGGGCGACGGCGTCGGGCAGCTCGAACACTACGACGGCAACGACGACAAGCTGATCGCCTACGACACCAACTACATGCCGGGCAACGACGCCGACGCGATCTCCTTCGGCTTCCCCAAGGCCAACGCCGGGGCACCCGGGGCACGCACGATCGAGCGCCCCGAGTCGGCGTACGTCTGGGGCGCCTTCGACGCGGCCCGGCAGCTCCACCAGATCGCCGGCAGCGACCAGGCCAAGGTCGACGAGATGGCCACCAGCGCGAACGCGATCCGGGAGGCGATCCTGAACCGGTTGTGGAGCCCGGACATGCGGATGTTCCTGGCCGGCACGTCACACGGCGCCACCAGCGCGGCCAGCTCCAACGGCAAGCCCAACCCGCTACCCGAGTCGGCCCGCACGCTGATCCCGGCGAAGGAGTCGAACCTCTACGACGTCTACGCCGAGAACCTCATCCCGTTCGACCAGTGGCAGAAGTACGTCGACGGGTACCGCTTCCTCACCTACGGCGACAACTTCCCGATCTTCCCGTTCTACACCGCCAACCAGTACGACCGGACGGCCTACGGGATCGGCGGCTCCAACAACTTCTCGAACATCAACTTCACGGTGCAATATCGCGGGGTCCGCTCGGCGCTGCGGCACTACGACCCGGAGCAGAAGTACATCACCCCGGAGTACGCCAAGCGGTTGCTGGACTGGATGGCCTGGAGCATCTACCCGAACGCGGACGTCCGGGCGCCGAACCAGGCCGAGTACTACTCCAACTGGAACCCGGCGACGAAGACCTACAACCGGAACAACCCGAACCACGTGATGCTCGGGAACATGAGCTACATCTTCGTCGAGGACATGGCGGGGCTCCAGCCGCGCTCCGACGACAAGATCGAGCTGTGGCCGATCCGGTTCGGCTACGACCACTTCATGGTCAACAATCTGCGTTACCACGGGCAGGACGTCACCATCGTCTGGGACCCCGACGGCACGAAGTACGGCCTGGGCGCCGGTTACAGCCTCTTCCTGAACGGCGAGAAGAAGGTCAGCACCGACCGGATCGGCAAGCTGACCTATGACCCGGGCACCAACCAGGTGCAGGCCGAGGCGGGCCTGACCGTCACCTTCACCGCCGCCACCGGGACCGACTTCCCGAGCGCGGTGGAGACTCCGGTGCAGGACGACCGGGTCGTCGGGTACCTCAAGACGGCCGGCATCGACCTCACCGAGGACGCCCCGAACCTGGCGCCCGGCGCCGAGCTGCGCTCCTCGTACACCCAGCAGGGCGTCCGGCCGACCCCGTGGCGGCAGTTCCACACGCCCGGCTGGAGCAGTACCTCGATGAACCACACGCCGGGGGCGATAAAGGAGACCGAGCGGCCGGTGTCGCTGGCCGCCGTGACCGACGGCGTCACCGCGAACGAGCCGTACTGGGGCAACTACGGCAGCACCGAGAAGAACGGCTTCGTCGAACTCGACCTGGGGTCGGCGAAGTCCTTCGACAACGTGAAGGTGTTCTTCGTCAGCGACCGGCAGGCCGGCGGCTACCGCGAGCCGGCGCGCTGGTGGATCCAGGTGCCGGACGGCAACGGCGGCTGGCGGGAGGTGCCGGGCCAGTTCAAGAACCCGACCGTACCCTCGGCGAAGTTCAACGAGGCGCTCTTCGAGACCGTGACCTCGGACAAGCTGCGCATCGCCTTCACCAACAACCCGACCTTCTTCACCGCGATCTCCGAGATCCAGGTCTTCGACTCCGGGCGGGACGTGCCGGACGTGGCCAACCAGGCGCCGGCGGTCACCGCCAGCCGGGACGGCTCGGCGGACGGGAACCTCTCCACCCGGCTGGTCGGCACGGCCTCCGACGACGGCATCCCGTACGACGAGGAGCTGCGCTTCGGCTGGGAGACCGTCTCGGCGCCGCCGGGCGCGGGGGTGATCTTCGCCGACGCGTCGGCGCTGGCGACCCGGGTCACCGGCACGGTCGCGGGTGACTACGTGTTCCGGTTCTTCGCCGACGACGGCGAGATGCGGTCGGAGGCGACCGTGGCAGTGACCCTCGCCGAGCGGGAGGTCACCGCGGAGTTCGGCGCCTCGGCGACGATCACCACCAGTGGCACCACCTCGTGGGAGAACCACCAGCGGGTGAACGAGGCCACCACACCGGCGAACTCGAACCCGGGGGCCGGGAACGGCTGGGGCACCTGGAACCTGCCGCAGAACGGCACCAGCCCGGAGCGGGAGGCGTGGATCCAGTACCGGTGGACCTCGCCGGTGCGGCTGTCGTCGACCGACATCTACTGGTACGACGACAACGGCGGCACCCGCCGGCCCACCGCCACCACGTACGCGGTCGAGTCCTCCACCGACGGCACCACCTGGACCCCGGTCACCCTCACCAACGGGTCCACGTACGCCGACGCGCTGGCCACCAACACCTACAACCACCTCGACTTCGCGCCGATCACCACCAGCCAGTTGCGGATCCGCATCTGGGGCGTGCAGGGCAGCGGGGCCGGCACCGGGGTGCTGCGCTGGCGTGCCAACGGCGAGACGGTCGAGTCGGTGCGGTCGCCGGTGCTGATCCGGACCACGGTGGGTCAGGTGCCGACCCTGCCGACCGAACTCGACGGGATCTACGCCAGCGGCGCCCGGGGCAAGGTCGGGTTCGGTTGGCAGGAGATCACTCCGGAGATGGTCGCCGAGACCAACGTCGAGCCGTTCCTGGTCTACGGCACGAACGACGCGTACGGTCTGATCGCCGAGGCCCGCATCTACGTGCGGCCGGAGACCGCCCCGGACGGCATCTCGATCCAGGGTGCCGAGACGTTCCAGCAGAGCGTCGAGCTGGGCGAACTGCCCTACCTGCCGGAGCGGGTGGAGGTCTCCTACAACGACGGGTCCCGGGACAACCAGGCCATCGGCGTCGACTGGGACTTCGACGAGAGCATCGTCGACACCCCCGGCCGGTACACCGTGGTCGGAAATCTGGTCCTGCCCGACTACGTCAGCGAGGCCGGCACCACCCGGACCACCCTGACCCTGACCGTGGGCGACCCGCCGGAGGAGCCGGCGTGGGACGTCCGGGTGCAGACCCGTACCCAGTGCATCGGCCGCAGCGTCTACGTCTCGGTCAACGCGGTCAACGCCGAGGCGGTGCCGCTGACGATCGAGCTGGTCACGCCGTACGGGTCGCGCACGGTCGCCGAGGTGGCCCCGGGCAAGGCCGCCTACCAGGCGTTCAATACCCGGGTGGCGGCGGTGCAGGCCGGGACCGCGACGGTGAAGGCCACCGGAACCGTCGACGGCCAGCCGGTGACGGCGCAGCTCACCGCGCCCTACGGCGCACTCAACTGCGGCTAGCCCCCCGCCGGGGTGGCGGCGCCGCTGTGGCGCCGCCACCCCGCCTGCCCCCGAAAGCAGCCCCCGCCGCAGAAAGAGGAGATCGACACCGTGAACACCACCGTGGGGCGCGGCGGCGCTCCAGCACACCCCCGACCGGTGCGCCGGTTCCGCAGCACGGCCGCCGCGGTGGTGGTCGCCGGGCTCCTCGCCGGCAGCCTGGTCGGGGTCGGCGCGCCGGCCCACGCCGCCGAGCCGAACACCGACACCGGCACCTTCATCGGCAACCCGATCCTCGGCGACGGCAGCTACTACTCGGCCGACCCGGCCCCGCTGGTGGTGCCGGCCGGTGCACCCGGCAACTCCACCGGCCGGGACGAGCTGTACATCTACACCGGTCACGACGAGGCCGGGCCGTCCACCAACGACTTCATCATGAACGAGTGGGGCGCGTTCCGGACCACCGACGTCGGGGCGGGGCAGTGGACCCACTACCCGTCGCTGATGCGGCCGGAGCAGGTCTTCGACTGGGCGACACCGGGCCGGGCGTACGCCGGCCAGGTGGTCCGGGGCGTCGATGGCCGCTACTACTGGTACGTCCCGATCCACGAGCGGGACAGCCCGGCAGCCGACAAGTTCGCCATCGGGGTGGCCGTCTCGGCGAGCCCGACCGGCCCGTGGACCGACCACGCCGGCGGACCGATCATCTCCCAGCGGGTCCCCACGGCCAACACCATCCACAACATCGACCCGACGATCCTGATCGACGGCCAGGCCCCCGACCAGCGGGTGTACGTCTACTGGGGCTCGTTCGGCCAGCTCCGGATGCTGGAACTCCAGCAGGACATGAAGACCCCGGTCGGCACCCCGAGTGCCGTCACCGGCCTGACCGGCTTCTTCGAGGCGCCCTGGATCTTCCAGCGCGGCGGCACCTACTACTTCGCGTACGCCGGGAACAACGCCGGACCGACCTCGCCGTGCACCCCGGCGAACTACCATGCCTGCATCGGTTACGCGACGGCGTCGTCGCCGACGGGGCCGTGGACCTATCGGGGCACGATCCTCCGGCCGGTCTCCTCGACCACGAGCCACCCGGGCATCCTGGAGTTCGACGGCCAGTGGTATCTGGCGTACCACACCGCCGACGCGGTGGGCGGCGGCCACTTCCGCCGGTCAGTGGCGATCGACCGGCTGGAGTGGGACGACACCCAGACCCCGCCCCGGATGAAGCCGGTCACGCCGACACCGGTCCGGGGACGTGACCTGACACCCCGGCCGAACATCGCGCAGGAGGCGAGGGTCACCGTCTCCAACGAACCCGTCCCCACCCAGTACTGGGTGAAGGCGCTCAACGACGAGATCGTCCGGTCGAACCCGCTGCCGCCGGACATGTGGGGGACCTGGACCGGCAACAACCCGCCCCAGCAGTGGGTGCAGTACGCCTGGGACCAGCCGATGCGGATCGCCGGTTCGCAGATCGAGTTCTGGAACGACCAGCCGCAGGGCAGCGGGGTGGGTGTCGCCGCGCCGGCCCGCTGGCGCATCCAGTACTGGGACCTCGCGGCCGGGCAGTGGGCCGAGGTACCGAACCCGAGCGGCTACCCGACCGGTACGCAGGGCTTCCAGGACACCAGCTTCGACCCGGTGACCACCACACAGCTCCGGGCCACCTTCGACGCGTCGACCAACGGCAGCAGCTATTCGGCGGTGGCGGTGGAGGAGTGGAAGGTGCTCGCCGTGCAACCGGAGTCCGTCACCGCGCCGCCGATGACGGTCGAGGTCGGCGAGGCCG
This sequence comes from Plantactinospora sp. DSM 117369, assembly GCF_053764795.1. Classification (NCBI taxonomy): domain Bacteria; kingdom Bacillati; phylum Actinomycetota; class Actinomycetes; order Micromonosporales; family Micromonosporaceae; genus Plantactinospora; species Plantactinospora sp. DSM 117369. The sequence continues at coordinate 2,974,605 of NZ_CM132446.1, forward strand.
AACTGCCCGGCACCCTGCCGGTGCCGTTCGGCGCCGAGACGCTGCGGGTGCCGGTCTTCTGGGACCCGGTCACCCCGGAGCAGGTCGCCCGGCCCGGCACGTTCACCGTCCAGGGCAGCGTGCTCGGCTACGCGGCCGGCCGGGTCTCCGGGCAGGTCACCGTCATCTCGCCGGACGACACCGAGGGCGACGAGACCGCGCCGACCCTGACCCTCACCCCGAGCGGCAGCGCCGGCACCGCCGGCTGGTACCGGTCCGCGGTGCGGGTGCGGGCCGCCGGGGTCGACGACCGTGGCGGCCGGCTGACCATCGAGTCCCGGGTCGACGACGGTGAGCTGGCCGTCGCCACCGAGGTACGCCAGGTCGACGTCACGGTCTCCGGCGACGGCCAGCACACCGTCACGGCCACCGCGACCGACCGGGCCGGCAACGTCTCCGCCCCGGCGGACCTCGCCGTACGGATCGACGCGACGGCACCGGTCAGCACGGCCACCCTGGACGGGGCCACCCGGAGGGTCACGGTGACCGCCAGCGACGCCACCTCCGGGGTCGCCCAGGTCGAGTACGCCGTCGACACCGGGGCCTGGGCCCCCTACACCGGCCCGATCGCGGCTCCGGACGCGAACCGGCACACCGTCTCGTTCCGGGCGCTCGACGCGGCCGGAAACCTGGAGACCGCCCGGAGCGTCAGCATCCCGGCCGACCTGTCCGGGCCGCTCACCGGCAACATCGGGCCGGTCGGCACCCCGACCGCCTCCTACACGGCGGGCTGGAACAGCGTCACCGCGCTCAACGACAACGCCGACCCGGCGAACCCGGCCCAGGCACAGCTCTGGGGCACCTGGTCCGGTACCCGCCCGGCGACCCAGTGGGTGCAGTACGACTGGGCCCGGCCGGTGCGGATCACCGGTACCGAGCTGAAGTTCTGGCGGGACGCCAACCAGGGCAGCGGTGACGGCGTCGCCGAGCCCGACGGCTGGGTGTTGCAGTACTGGGACGAGGCCGGCTCGGCCTGGCGCGACGTCACCGGCGCGTCCGGCTACGGCACCAGCACCACCGCGTTCAACACGGTCACCTTCGACCCGGTCAGCACGCCCCGGCTCCGGGCCACCGTCCGGGCCAACGGCAACGGCAGCACCTACTCCGCGGTCGCGATCACGGAATGGCGGGTCTTTGCCGACGATCCGGGCGTACGGCCCGAGGTGCCGGTCACCGTCACCGTCGCGCCGCGCTGCCTGGCCGGCCGGGCGTACGTCGCCGTGCAGGCCCGCAACGACCACGACACGCCGGTGACCGTCGTGCTGGAGACCGCGTACGGCGAGCGGTCCGTCCCGGACGTCGCGCCCGGGGCCAACGCCTACCAGTCGTTCGCCACCCGGGCGGCCTCGGTCGGGGCCGGCCCGGTGACCGTGCGCGCCACCGGGACGGTGGACGGCGAGGAGGTGACCACCGTCCACCCCGCCGAACACCCGGCCATCACCTGCACCGACTGATCTCCGCCATCCCCACCAACCACCAAGAACAACGGAGACTCTGATGAGCACATCGAATCGCAGCCGGCTGGTCGCGGCCGGCGCGGCCAGTGTCGTGCTGGCCGGGACCATGGCGCTGTCGTCGCCGGCCATGGCCGAGCCCGGCGACAGTGCCGACGTCGAGGTGACCGTCGAGATCGAGGAGATCGAGGAACCGGGCGTACTCGCCCTGTCGATCGCCGCCGACTCGGTCGCGCTCGCCGAGGACGGCTCGACCCTGCTGGTCCGCCAGTTCGTCGGTACCCTGCCGACGGTGACGGTCTCCGACACCCGTACCCCGGAGGAGGTGCCCGACGGCGCCGCCTGGGCCGTACTCGGCAGCGCCACCGATTTCGTCGGCAGCGCCGGCCAGGCACCGATCAGTGCCGGCCACTTCGGCTGGAAGCCGCGGCTGCTCGACGGCGGCGAGACGGGTCAGGTCAGCGAGGGCGAGGAGGTGGTGACCGTACTCGACGAGCCGACCCAGCCCGGCAACAACGTCGGCCTGGTCGACCAGGAGCTGCTGGTGTCGACGTTCGACTCCGGGGCGGTCACCGGCGACTCGTACTCCGTCGACGCCGACCTGTACCTGCGCACCCCGGTGGACGTCGCCGCCGGCGAGTACGCCTCGACGTTGACCCTGTCCCTGTTCGAATAGCCGCACGGGTGGGAGCCGTAACCACCCGGCTCCCACCACACCCCGCCGCGAAGGACTCCGCCATGATCCGTTCGTTGTCGCGGCTGCTCGCCGTGCTGGCCGTACTGCTCGGCACCGTGCTGTTCGCGCCCGCCGATGCCGGGGCGGAGCCGACCGGGCCGGCGCTCACCTGGGCGGTGCAGCCGGCCGACCCACACGGTCCGGACGGCCGCCGGTGGATCGAGCACACCCTCGACCCCGGCCAGGTGGTGACCGAGCACCTGGCGGTGCGGAACTTCAGCGATGCCTCCGTGGTCTTCGCGCTGAAGGCGGCCGACGGCTACCTCACCGACAAGGGACGCTTCAACATGCTCCCCTCCCACCGCCCGTCGGTGGACGGCGGCACCTGGATCGGGGTGCAGGGGCAGGTCACCGTCGGGGCCAAGGCGACGAAGGTGGTGCCGTTCACCGTCACCGTGCCGCGGGACGCCACGCCCGGCGACCACCCGGCCGGGATCGCGGCGACGGTTACCAGCACCGGGGGGACGGTAGCGGTGGAGAGCCGGGTCGGGTTCCGGGTCATGATGCGGGTCAGCGGCACGGTCGCGGCGAGCCTGGCGATCGACGACCTCACCGCCAGCTACCGGCACTCGTGGAATCCCTTCTCGGCCGGCACCGTCCGGGTCAGGTACACCACGACGAACGACGGCAACGTCGCGGTGACCGGTACCGGCCGGGTGACCACCGCCGAGCTGTTCGGCCTGCTCGACCACGGTACCCGGGCCGACGCCGAGGAGATGCTGCCGGGCGGCGGCCGCCAGGTCGAGGTACGGGTCGGCGGAGTCTGGGCGCTGGGACCCCTGCGTACCAGCGTCGAGGTCACCCCGGCCGTCCTCGGCGGCCCCCCGACCGGCGCGCAGCTCCGGCCCGCCTCGGCAACCGTGACGGTCTGGACCCTGCCCTGGCCGCACCTGGTCCTCGCCGCCGCCCTCGGAGCCGTCGCCCTCGCCCTTCGGATCGTCCTGCGGCGACGCCGGCAGCGGCTCGCGGAACTCCTCGCCCGCGCCCGGGACGAGGGCCGGGCAGAGGGCCGGGACTCCGCGCTCGTCGGCGCTCCGGGCAAGGGGTTCGGCAACCCGACGTCGGCGGCCGGCTGACCGGCAGCCCTTCCCGGGTACCCACTCGTCGTCCGGGACCTCCCGCCCAGCGGCGCTGGGAACCCACGGCAGCGTGCCGGCGAGGCTGGCCGGGTGCCCGTGTCCAATGTTGTCCAACGGTGTCCGGGCAGACCTCTCGGCCCGGCCGTGCGCGGCTACCTTGTCGAATCGAGGTACCTGCATGTATCGCGCCGGTCCAGGGAGGATGTGCCGATGAAATCGAGAGCCGGGATGGCAGTGGCGGCCGCGGTGGTGCTCGGTCTGGTGTCGACGTCCGGGCAACCGGCGCCGGTCTTCGCCGCGCCGGGCGGAGCCCGACCGGATCCGGTCGGGACGATCCGGCAGGACGAGGCCCAGGCCCTGGCGGCGGACCTGGCGACGCTGGCGCGGGAGCGGGGGTGGACGGTGGCCCAGGCCCGCGCCCGACACGAGCTGGCGGAGCGGGTACGCCCGCTGCACCGGGCGATGGCGACCCGACTGCCCGACACGTACGTCGGCGGGGTCCTGCCCGACGTACCGGGGGAGGCGCCCACGTTCCTGGTCAAGGGGAAGGCCCCGGAGTCCGTCCGGGCCATGGTGGCCGCCTCCGGGCTCCCGATCAGGATCGTCGACGGCCAGCCGTACTCGGCCCGGGAACTCGCCGACCGGTCCAGGGCGGTGCACGGGCACCTCAAGGCGATGGGACACACCTCCGTCACCACCGCCGCCGACATCCGGTCCGGGCAGGTGAAGGCCACCGTCACGGCCAAGCCGGGAGGCGACCTCCGGGCCACCAGGGTCGCCGCGACGCTGCCGGCGGCGTTGCGGACCGGGCTGGACCTCGACGTCGTCGAGGGTCCCGCCAACCTCCGGCACACGAGCCTCTTCGGCGGTCTCGCCACCACCCGGCCCGGTGCCGGACTGCTCTGCACCACCGGATTCTCGGTGAGCCCGGGGGGATTCGTCGGCGTGACGACCGCCGCGCACTGCAACAACAGCCAGGCGGTCCACAACGGTGCCCGCCATCCCCTCAACCTCTTCGACGAACATCTTGGAGACTTCGGGGACGTCGAATGGTCGACGACCTCCGGGGTACCCGTGACGGACGACTTCGTCGGCGGCTCCACCGAGATCCGGGACGTGACGGGCGTCCGGGCCCTCGCGGACATGATGATCGGTGACCAGGCGTGCGTCTTCGGCCAGAGCACCGGCCTGCGCCGTTGCTCCCTGATCGCCGACCTGGACGTGTCGATCACCGACCGGCGGGGCACCTCGCACCGGCAGGTGGCGGTGCAGGACAACATCGCGCAGGTCGGCGACAGCGGCGGCCCCTGGTTCGTCGGCACCGTGGCGTACGGCACCCATGTCGGCAACGCCCAGGTGGACGGTGACACGGTCTCGGCCTTCAGCGTCGCCGACCTCTTCGACGAGGCCCTTGGCGTGGAGGTCATGAGGTAGCGGACGCCGCCAGGTCACGCCCGGGCGCTGCCGTCGAATCGTCGGGGGCCGGACGCCCCGCCGCCCGAGCTCGTAACCGACTTGTCTCATCACCCAGCCCCCGGCACCCCGGTCCAGCGGTGTCGGGCGGCGGGAACCGTTGCAGCGGTGACCGTCCGTGAGACCCCTGGCCTCCCCTGCCGGGGGTCGCTGCGTTTCCGACCAAGCCAGACGACCGCCGCCGAGCCATGCCGGGCTTCCTGGTTCAGTGCTCGCCGGCCGCCGGGTCGTCGTGGGCCTGCATTTCGCGCAGCGCCTCGTCGGCCGCAATGACTTCCTGGTACCACTGCCGGTGCACCTTGTACGTGCGGTCGAGCTCGATTTTGTAGTACATCCCGGTCGGCTTGCCGAACCAGAAGTCGCGCGGAAGGCGCTGTACCTCGCCACGGCCCACGATGAGGATCGCGCGGTCGGTGACCACGAACGTCTCCGCCGGTACCGTGAAGATCCCCGAACCGGTCACCGTGACGAATCCCGTCTGGATCTGCTCGCCGGACTCCAGATGCGGCGCCGCCCGGGTGGCGATCATCTTGACCCGTCGTTCCTTGTAGCCCACGGCTTTCCTCCGATACCAGACGCGTCCGGGCGGCCTGATCCTAGGGCAGGTGTGCACTGGGGATTTGACCTTATCACTGTCATCCGGTCCACCCCGATAACCACCTATCCGGCCATATCGCTACCTTGCGAAGACCCTGTCCTGGACCGCGATCTGGGTCCCGAGCGGCGGGACCGGACGCGCATCCTGGCCGGTCGAGGTGCAGAACCGGGTGTCGGCGCTACGTCGGCGGTTGGGGCTGACAGAGTCGGGTACGAGCATGATCGCCACCCGGGGTTCCGGGTACGTGATCCAGGTCGAGGACGGGCGGCTGGACGTGCAACGCCACGACCAGCTCGTGTCCTGGGCCGAGGCGGTCGTGGCCGAGGGAGATCACGAGAAGGCGGTGGCAGTGCTGCGGGAGGCTCTGGCGCTGTGGCGTGGGCCGGCGCTCGACATCCCCGGAACGCCGGTGCTGGAAGCCGCGGCCCGACGAGGAAGAAGAAGCCGCCGGAGACCCAGATCCCCAGGGAGAGCGCCGCGGAGCGGACGTCGATCAGCGCCAGGACGGTGCCGACGGTGAAGGCCACCAGGCCGTACCCGATCCCGACGAATGCCAGTGTGCGGTCACCGCGGTAGCTGCGGTGGATCTCCATGTCCCTGCTCCGTGACCGGCGTCGACCACGGCGGGCCGTACCCGGTGCGACGCCTTCGATGCCCGGGTCGCGAACCGTCTGGCACTCCCCGGCGGACTGCCTCCGGATGCTGGCCGCCGCCGTCACACGTCCCTCATCCGTTGATCACGCGGGAGGGTTGTCGTGCCGGCCGGGGCCGGGCGCGAGGCGGGACCGGGGTGTCGGGGCCGCTGCCCCGACACCCCGGCGCCGGTCACGAGGTGGTGCCGGTGACGTTGCCACCCGACTCGGTGACGTAGTAGGTGACGGTCGTGCCGCTCCAGAAGTGGAAGGTGAGGGTGACCCGCTGCCCGTCGTTCACCTCGGCGAAGAACTCGGGCTTGAGCGTGATGGAGTTGGCGCTGTAGTTCGGGGCGAAGGCGACGTCGAACTCCTTGAACGAGGTCCAGTTGTGCGGGCCGGCGTTGCTGCCGTCGGCGTACTTCGCCTCCATCGTGGCGAGTTGGTCGCCCCGGAACTGGGTGGGTACGGCGAACGAGCCGGTCGGCCCGGTCGCGCCCGCCAGCACCGGCGGGTCGTACGTGATGATGCTGATCCGCCACGGCACGCCCTGGGAGAACCGCGCCTGGATGGTGGCGTTGACGCCGTACGCCCGGTTGCCGACCAGCCGGGTCACGGCGGCGGCGGTGAGCGTGAGCGTGTTGCCGGAGACGGTGTAGTCGGCGCCGTTGGCCAACTCGGTGTTGCCCTGGCGCAGGCCGGCGAAGGTGGTGCCGTTCAGGTTGAGCGTCAGGCTCTTGGCGGTGACCGAGCCGGTACGCGGCACGTACACCTGGTCGCTCGACGCGGTGCCGGAGCGGGTGGTCCAGCTCGACCTGATCTGCGCGAACAGTTCCGGGTCGCTCCACTGGAACGAGGTACGGCCGAAGTGCTGCCCGTTGTCCCAGAGCTGGGTGGTGATCCTCCGGTTGCGCGCGTAGTAGCCGAGGTATTCGAAGAACTTCAGTTTCTCGCCCTGCTGGACCGTGCCGGTGTGCCGGTCGAAGCCGAGCAACCCGTACTCGCCGATGATCACCGGGATGTTGCGGGACACGAACGCGTTGTAGACGCGGTCGAAGACGCCGGTCAGGTCCTGCTGCACGGTGGCGTCGAAGCGGGTCCCGCCGGCGACGTTCACGCTGAACGGCCAGTACCCGTAGAAGTGCACGGTCGCGATCAGGTTGGGGTCGTTCAACGTGTTGAAGGTGCTCACCAGTTCGTCCACCCGGGGCTGGTCGGCCGAGGTGTGCAGGGTCGGCAGCACCAGCAGCCGGGTGGCGTTGCCGCCGCCGGACTGCCGGACGATCCGGTGGAACGACGTGTTGAGCTCGTGCAGCAGCGTCGCGTTCTGGGCGTCGCCGGAGCTGCCGGTGAACTGCGGCTCGTTGACGCTCTCGAAGGTCAGCCGGGGTGAGGCGTCCCGGAAGGCGGCGGCGATCTGCGTCCAGAGCGCGTTGTAGCGGTTCAGCACGTTTGTGCGGTCAGTCGGCATCGTGTTGATCCACTGCCACGAGTCGTGGTGAATGTTGATCATCACGTAGAAGCCGTCGGCGAGTGCCCAGTTGACCACCTCGCGTACCCGGTTGAGCCAGGCCGCGTCGATGGTGTAGCTCGGCGCCGGGCCGTGGTGGTTGCTCCAGGTGACCGGGATCCGGATGCTGTTGAAGCCCTGCGCCCGGACGTTGTCCAGCAGCGCCTCGGTCACCCGGGGGTTGCCCCAGGCGGTCTCGTCGGCGCCGACCGCGTCGAACGAGTTGCCGAGGTTCCAGCCCGGCTGCATCGCGGCCACCGCGGCCATCGCGTTGCCGGCCGGGGGCGGCGTGGTCGGCGGCGGGCTGGTCGGCGGCCGGGTGGTCGGCTGGCCCGTCGGCCCCCCGACGTCGCCGGTGCAGGCGACGCCGTTGAGCGCGAACGACGTGGGCGTGGTGTTCGTGCCGGTCCAGGAGCCGTTGAAGCCGAACGACACGGTGGCGTTGGTCGCGATCGTGCCGTTGTGGCTGACGTTGGTCGCGGTCACCTGGCTGCCCGAGGAGGCGACGTTCGCGTTCCACGCTTGGGTGACCCGCTGCCCGGACGGGAACGTCCAGACCAGACTCCAGCCGTTGACCGGGTCGCCGAGGTTGGTGATGCCGACGTTGGCGGTGAAGCCACCTGACCACTGCGCCGAGGTCGAGTACGCCACCCGGCAGCCGGCGGCCGCCTGGGCGCTGACCGCCACCGTCACCCCCGAGACCAGCAGTACCGCGGCGCTCGCCGCGACCAGGCCGACCCGCCAGCGGGCTCTTGGCACCGTGCTCTGCAGACTCACAATGGGACTCCTTGCCTGGATTCGGCGGCGGGACGGTGCCGGGGCGCGCCGCAGGCGAGGGCGCCGCGGTGCCCCCGGAGAGCCGACACTAAGTTTGGAAACCAAACTTTGTCAATCGGCGTCTGGCTATACGTGGAATGCCGAGCCGCACAACGGTGACCGGCGTACCCGCACCCGCACCCGGCCGGTCAGCCGCCCAGGTACGCCAGCACCGCCAGTACCCGCCGGTGGTCGTCGTCCGACGGCGGCAGGTCGAGCTTGGTCAGGATGCTGTTGATGTGCTTGCTGACCGCCTTCTCGGTGATCACGAGCCGGGCGGCGATCGCGCCGTTGGACCGCCCCTCGGCCATCACCGCCAGCACCTCCCGCTCGCGCGGCGTCAGCGTCGCCAACTGCGCCGCCCGGCCGCTGCCGAGCAACTGGGCCACCACGTCCGGGTCCAGCACCGTCCCGCCGGCCGCCACCCGACGGATCGCGTCGGTGAACTCCCGCACCTCGCCGACCCGGTCCTTGAGCAGGTAGCCGGCCCCGCCGGTCCGGTCGCCGAGCAGTTCGCGGGCGTAGACCTGCTCGACGTACTGGGAGAGGATCAGCACCGGCAGGCCGGGGACCTCGCGGCGGGCGGCGATCGCGGCACGCAGGCCCTCGTCGGTGAAGGTCGGCGGCAGGCGTACGTCCACCACCGCCACGTCGGGACGCAGCGACACGAGGGTCTCCGCGAGCCCGGCACCGTCGGCGACGGCGGCCACCACGTCGAAGCCGTACGCGGTGAGCATCCGCACCATGCCGTCCCGCAGCAGCACCAGGTCCTCGGCGATCACGACCCGCACGGGAGCACCGCCTCCACCAGAGTGGGGCCGCCGGGCGGGCTGGTGACCGTGACACTGCCGTCGAACGCGCCCAGCCGCCGCTCGATGCCGCGCAGCCCGGTACCGAACGCGGGATCGGCGCCACCCCGGCCGTCGTCGCGGACCCGCAGCCGGAGCCGCGTCTCCTCGTCCACGATGGACATCTCGATGCGCCCGGCACCGGCGTGCCTGATGGCGTTGGTGAGCGCCTCGGCGAGCACGAAATAGGCCGCCGACTCGACCGGCGCGCCGAGCCGCCGCCCGAGCCGCAGGTCGAGGTCGACCGGCACCGGGCTGGCCGCGGCGAGCGCCTCGGCCGCCCCGGCCAGGCCACGGTCGGCGAGCATCGGCGGGTGGATGCCGCGTACCAGGTCGCGCAGCTCGCTCATCGCGGTCTGCGCGCCGGCCCGGGCGTCGGCGAGCATCGCCTTGGCCGCCACCGGGTCGGTGTCGAACATGTCCTCCGCCATCCCGAGGTTCATGGTCAGCGCCACCAGCCGGGCCTGCGCGCCGTCGTGCAGGTCGCGTTCGATCCGGCGCAGCTCGGTGGCGGAGGCGTCCACCACGGCCGTGCGCGTCTCGACGAGCCGCTCGACCCGGGCGCTGAGCCGCGCGGCGGCGGTGGGCGAGAGCAGCCACCGGGCCACCCCCGCCTCGCCGGCCCGGTACGCCCAGGGCAGGAAGTAGGCCCCGAACAGGATCAGTACGCCCATCGGCACGGTGAGCAACGACCGGGTGGTGCTGGTGATCGGCAGGCCCTGGTATTGGAGCTCCACGTCGGCGGGCAGGAGCTGATACAGCACCGGGATGACGAGGCCCTGTAGGCCGGCGGGCCATTGCCCCACGACGAACATCGCCATCGTGCCGGTCACCGCGTGGCCGACCAGCCATCCGAGGTCGCGTCCGAAGGCCGGATCGGTCACGATGTCGCGGATCCCGCCCGGAGCGGCGGGGTACGGCGACGGGATCGGTGTCCCGACCCGGCGCCGCTGCCGGTCCGCCAGCCGGCGGGTGAGTCTGGTCACCAACCGCAGCACGGGCGCACCCACCGGCGGCAGCAGGCAGAGCACCAACGCCACGACGGTGAGCGGCAGCAGCCCCAGCGCCGCCAATCCGAGCATGGTGCTGACCAGCAGGTGGCCCGCGTCCCGCACCGCTCGCCTCCACCACATCATCACGGCACCATTGTCGCCGACACCGGCGCCCCGGTCGGGTCTGCGGCCGGGGGCGCCGCCGTTCTTCCCACCCGCGCCGGCCAGAAGGCCGCCCGGCCGAGCAGCGCGGTCAGCGCCGGTACCAGCAGCCAGGAGAGCACGAAGGTGGAGAGCAGCACTCCCACCGCCACCGCGAAACCGACCTCGGCGAGGGTCGCCGAGACGGTCAGCGCGCCGAACGACGCCGCCAGGATCACCCCGGCCGCGGCGACCGGCGGGCCGGCCTGGCGCAGCGCCACCCGTACCGCCTCCCGCCGGGAGGCGCCGTCGCGCAACTCCTCCCTGATCCGGGCGATGATCAGGATGTTGTAGTCGGTACCGATCGACGCGACGAACATGTACACGATCAGCGGAAGCGTGAAGGTCAGCCCCGGCCGCCCCACGGCACCCTGGAAGACCAGCACCGCCGCGCCGAGCGTGGCGAGGAAGCCACCGACCACCGCGCCGAGCAGGTACGCCGGGGCGAGTGCCCCGCGCAGCATGAGCAGCAGCACCAGCCCGATCAGCAGGCCGGCGGCGGGCAGGATCACCCGCAGGTCCACCTCGACCACCGCACGGACGTCGGCGAAGACCGAGGTCTCGCCTCCGACGTGGACGGTGCTGCCGGCCGGCGCGGCGGCGTGTGCGGCCGGGCGCAGCTCGTGCACCATAGCGTCGAGCGCCTTCTTGCTGAACGGGGCGGCGGCGAGCAGCAGGTCGATCTGGGCCGCCTCGCCGGTGGTCCGCACCCCGCCGACCTCACCGACGATCGGCAGCGCGGCGAGCTGCTCGGCGTACGCGCCGACGGTCTGCTCGGTCAGGCCGGGACCGGACAGGTAGACCGAGGTGGGGCTGAGGGTGCCGGCCGGGAAGCCGGACTCCAGCCGCTGCATGGTGCGGGCCGACTCGGTACCGGCCGGCATCGTGGCGATGTCGTAGCTGGGGCGGTGCGCCAGCGCGGCCGCACCGAGCGCCGCCAGGATGGCGATCGCGGCCAGCGCCACCGCCGCCGGGCGCCGGGCCACGAGGTCACCGGTCCGGGCGGCCAGGCCCGCCCTCGGCTCGTTCCGCCATGCCTTCGACGGCCAGAACGCCCGGTGGCCGAGCAGCGAGAAGACCGCCGGGATCAGGGTCAGTCCGGCCAGCACCATCACGAGTACGGCGAACGCCAGCGCCGGCCCGAGGATCCGGAACGACCCGAACCCGGAGAGCAGCAGCGCGCCGAACGACACCGCCACCGCCAGCGCGGAGACCCCGATCGCCGAACCGACCCGCCCGAGCGCGGCCACCATCGCGGTACGCCGGTCCTCGCCGAGGCGCAACCGCTCGCGGTAGCGGTACAGCAGGAACACCACGTAGTCGGTGCCCACCCCGAAGAGCACCACCGGCAGCAGCCCGGTCACCGAGCCGTCCAGGGTCGTCCCGGTCGCCTTGGCCACGATCGCGATCACCGCCACCGCGCCCTGACCGACCAGTGCGATGATCAGCAGGTTGAGCAGGGCCACCCACGGGCTCCGGAAGATCACCACCAGTAGCACCAGGATCATCACGATCATGCCGACGCTGACCAGCAGGTCCAGCAGTTCACTGTCCTTGGCCACGGCCGCCTCGCCGGTGTAGCCGGAGCGCAGCGGCGTACCGGAGAGCCGCTCCGACGTCTCCGCACGGAGCCGGCTGACCGCGCTGGACACCTCCGGCTGCCCCACGTCGTCCGCGAACGTCACCTGGGCGAGCATGACCTTGCCGTTGGGCGACAGCGTGGGTTCGCTGACCTCGCGTACGCCGGCACCGCCGAGACCGGCGACCACGTCCCGCCCGCTGGCCTGGTCGTCCGCGCCCAGCGCCGCACCGTCGGCGCGGGACAGCACCAGTACGGCGCTCGCCCCCTCCGGCCCGTCGGACGGGAACGCCCGCTCGGCGAACCTGGCCGCCTGGACCGACTCGTACCGCTCCGGCAGGAAGTCCGCCTCGTTCTGTCCGGCGACCGCTGCCACCCCGTCCGGCCCGAGCACCAGATAGCCCAGGCCACCCAGCCCCATCACCAGCACCAGCCAGGCCGCGATGACCCGCACCGGGCGCCGGACCACGGCCGCCCCCCACCTCTCGAACACGTCCCGCTCCCTTCGACGATGTCTCGGGGTCGACGCTATGGATCGCAGCGGGCGTCATCGATGGTGCGCGAGGGTCTCTTGACAGTGGTGCCAGCACCACCCTCCGCCCGGTGGGCGGTGCGTGGCCGCGACCAGGGCGCGCCGTGGCGCGAGCTGGTTACCGGGCGGGCTGGAAGAGTTCGACCAGGTTGCCGGCGGGATCGGCGAGCAGGATCTGCCGTCCGCCGGGCCCGGAGACCAGTTCGCTGCGGAACGAGACCCCGGCGTCGCGGAGTCGGTCGATCTCGGCGGCCAGGTCGTCGACGACGAGGTGGATGCGGTTGCGGCCCGGGTCGGCGGCGTCGGCGGGGGTGGCGCGGGCGCCGGAGCTGGCGGGACCGGACAGCAGCAGTCGCAGCGGACCGCGGACCACGTCGGCGAAGGCCGGAGCCGCGTCGCTGTTCGCTTGGAAGCCGAGGTGGGTGGTGTAGAAGTCGAGCGCCGCCTGGACGTCGTCGACGAGATAGCGGACGCTGGCGTACCGGTCGGCTGCGGTCACGGCTGGACCTCCGTAGGGTCGATGGTGGCGAGCACGGGTATGAGGTGTCGGATCCGGGTGTCGATATCGGCCGCCGTACGCGCGAAGGCCGGATAGTGCTGCCGGTCGGGGTCGCCGGACGGCGCGGGATCGGGAATGCTCCAGTGGATCCGGCGATCGTGGTCGACGAGTTCGGGGCCGACCTCGCGAGCCTTGTCGCAGAGGGTGATCAGGTAGTCGAAGCGCCGGCCGGTGAGCGTGTGCAGGTGCCGGGGGCGCCGGGGTGGCAGGTCGATGCCGTGCTCCTGGCGCAGGACCCGCGCGGTGTGTGGATGCGGGCGGGGCGCGGGGCGGGTGCCTGCGCTGGTCGCGGCGACCTGGCCGGCGGTGTGGTGCCGGAGCAGGGCTTCGGCCAGAGGCGAGCGGGCGCTGTTGCCGGTGCAGACGAAGAGCACCGTGACCGCCGCGACCGCGCGGGCCGCCGCCGGTGCCGGGGCCAGGCGCAGCCCCGGATGCAGGGCCGCGCCGGTCGCCGCCAGCGCTTCGGCGCAGCGGTCCAGGTCCAGGTGGTAGTAGCTGTCGCGGCCGTCGAAGGTGCTGCGGGTGGTGGCGACCAGGCCGCCCTCGCGGAGCAGCCGCAGGTGGTAGGAGACCAGGTTCTGCGGCTGGCCGACCAGGGCGACCAGCTCACGCACCCGCAGGTCGCTGCCGGCCAGCTCGGTCAGCAGTTGCCAGCGCAGCGGGTGGCCGGCCAGCCGGACGAACGCCGGGGCGGATCGACTCGACATGACCATCCGCACACGATACATCAAACCAATTTGATGGATGGAGTGGAATCCCATGCGCGCCTGTCGGCCCGGCGGCGCGATGCCGGCGGTTCCCGGGGTCTGAGGCGGAGTCTCCGGTCAGGGCGTCGGGGTCGGCGGTGGCGGGTCCACCGCGATCCCGACGCGCGCGGGAGCGGAGAAGTTGCCCGAGCTGTCGAAGGCCCGGACCTCGAACAGATAGGTGCCGTACCCACGGGAGATGCCGTAGCCGAAGGCGCCGCCGACCAGGGTGACTCCGGAGACGGTGCCGGTCTGCCGCACCTCGTATCCGGCGACGAAGACGTTGTCCCGGGAGGCGTCCCAGGTGAGGCGGTAGTGGCCGTCCTGCGGGCCGGTGAGCCGCAGGTTGCCCGGGGTGGCCGGGGGATCGCTGTCCGGCAGCGAGCCCAGCTTGATGATGGCGAACGGGGAGGAGTTGCCGGCGGCGTCGAGTGCCCGGATCCCGAAGGTGAAGATCATCGGCGGTGGGATCGGCATGGTGTGGCTGGTGCCGGTGGTAGTGGCGATCCGGCTGCCGTTGGAGAAGACCTCGTACCCGGTCACGCCCCGGTCGTCGGACGAGGCGTCCCAGAGCAGGGTGAGGGTCTGGCTGCCGAGGGCGCTGCGCGGGTTCGCCGGGATGGCCGGCGGGCTGACGTCCGGCCCGCCGCCGTCGCCGCCGTCGCACGCCACGCCGTTGACCAGGCAGGACTGGGGAGTGCCGGTGCCGGCCGCGAGCCAGCCGAAGCTGGTCGAGGCGCCGGCGGCGAGGGTGCCGTTCCAGGCGAGGCTGGTGAAGACGTGACGCGTCCCGACCCGGCTGAGTTCCGCGTTCCAGTGGTGGCCGACGCTGGTTCCGGCCGGCAACTCGAACTCCACCCGCCATCCGGTCATCGTCGCCGCGGTGTCGTTGCGGACGGTCATCTTCCCGAGGTAGCCGGTCGACCACTCGCGCTCCTTCTGGAACGCCGAGGTGGCCGCCTCGGCGGGAGCCGGGAGCAGCACCACCCCCGCGACGCCGAGAGTCAGTGCCGCCGCCAGGACCACCGCACATGCCGCGCGACGCGTCAGGATTGCCATGTGCGTACATTAATTGCCTTCGATTTAAATGGCAATCACGTCCCGTCATTCCGGGCGTACCTGCGGAATTCCGACTCCGCGGCTGAGTCCAAGGAGCGCTCGCGCACGAACTCACCGGCCTGGTCGATCACACCGCTACCCGCCCCGGACCCGCCACGTCGTCCGCCGCGAGATTCCGCACCTCGGAGCGCAACTGTCGCCGTTCGACACCATCGCCCGTCGCCTACCTGGTCGCACAGACCTGCCGGCCCCTGGCGGGGCCGGCAGGCGATGACGCGGGCTCAGCGTTGCAGCATCCAGAGTTCATACGGCGTCAACGGCTTGTGCCTGTTCGTGGTGCATTCGAATCCACGCCACTTGTCGGGGTAGTAGTAATACAGATAGTAACCCTGATCTATGCAGTCCTCGATGTATCCGTAGTCACCCCAGTGCACCCACGTATCGGCCGGCGCCTGCGTCGCGGCTGTGGTGATGCTGGCCGCAGACGCCTGTGCTCCGACGGCAATCGGTGCCATGAGCGTCACTGTTACGGCGAGTAGCGTCAGGATCCTTCGCATCGTTCGCTCCTTCAGATCGGATGGTGCGCTTGAACCACCGTTGTCGGTGTCGTGCGAGCGGGGTCGTTCCAAGGGCTACCCCTCCAACATCCTTCCCCTCCGTTTGGTGCAATGCGTATCAGACGTGGTGGAGCCAGAGTTGCCAGGTGCCATCCGCGTTCAGGCTGCACTGCCAATTGTCGTAGAGGTGAGGGTAATGCATGGCAAACTTGGCTCCCCAGTCATTGCAAACGGTCCAATTTCCGAAATACGTCTGAGTGTCAAACCAGAATCCGCTGGCCGTACTCGCAGTTTGCGCCGACATGTGTTTGGCGGTCTGCGGCGACGTGGCCGCGGAGGCTGGTGCCGCAGTGGCAAGCGGGATAGCGATGGCGGCTACAATGATCGGCAGCAGGGTCAGGATCTTCCGCATTGGCTGTTCCTTTCGGGACTGGTTGTTCGGGCTTGCTGGCTTGCGTGTTGTGTGCGCTCAGCGATATTTCGTGGTTTCACCTCCCGTGACTTCAGGTTTCGGGTCGCGACCGCGCCGGATCACGCAGTGCGCGCCGGGTCAGCTCTCAATGACTGATCCGTACGGCGGAACCGCGATAGTGCGGGCTCCGGTGGTGCCACCGAGGACGATCTTGCGTAGAACCGTGTTGTTGGATCCTGTTGTCTCGACGAGGTTCCCGTTCGGATTGGCGACGATTTCGACAAAATACTCGCCGTTGGGAAGGTCTGTAACGTCGAAGGACTGACCGGGAAGCGTCTGCGCGTACGTGTCTCCCCATCCAACGGCCAGCGCTTGGCTGACAGCGAGCGACGAGACCTTCCCGCAGGACGAGTGCAGGTCCCGATTCCCTGGGTCGAGGCTGGCATTTTCCACCAGGGTGTCCACGGCATCGGTATTCGCGAGACAGAAGGCTTCCTTCTGGCTGCGGACGATCTCCTGCCGATCGGCGCCGAGTAGGCTGTAGCGAGCGAAGTCCGTGAAGTGCCAGTGCTCGTGCCCCTGCCGCGGGTCCCATTCCATCGTGCCGACCGGCTCGAACCCGGCAGTCCGGCCAGCCCGGTCAACGGCGTACTGATATGCGTCCATCACGTCCTCGCCCGGCCGACGATAGCCACGCACGATCAACGGCGCTGGTCCGGCGTTCCAGACTGTCGCGCTGAATATGACATGGTCTCGGCCATTCTTGCTGTCGATGGTGAGCCCTCTGGGTGGCAGCGGCCGTAGATCCGGTCGTTGATGGTTGGCCTTGACCGCTGATGGTGCTTGTTGTGGTGGGTCCGCCGAAGGGACGCCAGCCGGGTGCGGGGCAAGACCTGCGGGCATGATCGGTCCCTGGCTGGTTGTTCGCACCGTGACGCGTACGATCTTCACCTCAGCGGGCATGTCGAGGAAACCGCGATAAGGCTCGTTGACAGAGATGGTCGCCGTGTATTCGCCACTCGGAATGTCAGGTCGGAGGCTCTCCGAGGAGTTGACCGGTGCGGCCCACCCGGCGTCAATTCCCCAAAGCGCGCCAAGAGCAAAAGGGTGCGTGGTGCACGCGGCCGGGAAAGATGAGTCCTGGACGGCGTCAGGTCGAGCCGCAACAGCTGCTGAGTTGGGACAGAAGGTCAGGTTCTGATCCAGGGCAATCGCACCGGCCGCATTGGTCAGGGTGACGTGGAAGAAGTCCGTCAGACCCGTGAGGTCCTTCACCAGACCAGTCGGAAGTGGCCTTTGGACAGTTCGGCCACGTTGGTCGATGACCTGAGTTGCCGTAACCGGTTTGTCGTACGAACTGCGCACGGCCCGGACCTCGAACGATGATCCGTCAGCTCTGATGAATGTGCTCAGATCGAGCTTGGGTGGTATGACCACCCCTGGAGCCACCTGAACCCGGTCCAAGGTAACCGAGGCTGCTCCGACCACAAGCCGCAGCCCTGAGGCCCATGAAGGCGCGGCACCTCCCGGTGCCGGGCTGAACATGGTCAGCATCAGGGCGATGCTCACGACCAACCGGCAGACGACTCGCACGCGGCGCACCTCCGTTTGTGTCGATGTAGAGCCAGCGAGGGCACGGAATTCCAGCGCGACCTATCGTTTACAGTGAATCTTCTTTCAACCTCCCCTTGCAGTCCGGCAGACCGCAAGGTCGGACGCGTGGGTAGGCGCCGCGTGGTTCAGGTTGAAAAAGGTTTGGTGATCAGAGGGCTCTGTAGCTGTTACCGCAACCCTACGGTGAGCACCTTTCAGTGACCTTTCACAAAACTTTCAGAGAACGCGGTCATAGCTTTTAGGATGAAAGGCGCCGTCGCCGCCGCGCTCGTATACTTTTCCGGCCCAAGGACGTCCGACCTGCGGTCGGCATACCAAGGTGGACCGGTGACGACCCTCGCACAGCTTCGCAAGACCGCACTCTCCCTGCCCGAAGCCGTCGAGCGGGGCGGCCGGGCCGGCAGAGTCGAGTTCACCGTGCGCGACAAATGGTTCGCCTCGGCGGGCGGGGACGGCGATGTGTGGCTCCATCTGCCCAACACGGAGGTGGACGCGGTCCTCGCGGCCCACCCGAACGCGCAGCGGCTGGCCCGTGGCGCGGTGCCGGTCGGCGTACGTGTCCCGCTCGGTGACATCAACGGCCAGCAGCTCAACCACTGGGTACGCCGTGCCTGGCTGGCGCGGGCACCGAAGCGGCTCGCGGCGCGGGCCGCCGCCGCCGAGACCGCGGACGCGGGCGAGGTCGGTGACCTGCCGAAAGGCATCGGACGGCCGGCCACGCAGGCGCTGCTCAGCGCCGGCATCACCACCCTCGGCCAGGTCGCCCGGTTGACCGAGGGCGAGCTGCTGGCGATGCACGGGATCGGCCCGAAGGCGGTCCGGATACTCGGCGAGGCGCTGACCGCGTCCGGACGCTCCCTCCGGGCCTGACCCGGCACCTCCGGCGGGCCGGCACGGCTGTCGCGGTCCCGCCCCGGTATACCTCGTGCACCGTCACGGTGCATCCCGACAGCGCCGGTGGCACGTCGACAAGGGCTCCGGTCACCGTGACCCCATAGGCCGGGCGGGCTACGGTGCTAGTGATCGACAAGGACGGGCGTCGGCGGCACGTCGCCTCGGGGCGGTGCGAGCCGGCCGGGGCGACGGGCGGGAGAGGGAGTGGGCGTGGCACAGCGCAGGGCACTGGTGGTTCGTGGCGGCTGGGAGGGGCACCAGCCGGTCAGGGCGACGGATCTGTTCATCCCGTTCCTCGAACGCAACGGCTACGCCGTACGGGTCGAGGGGTCGACCGAGATCTACGCCGACGCCGCCGAACTGGCCGACACCGACCTCGTCGTGCAGTGCGTGACGATGTCACAGATCACCCCGGAGCAGTTGAGCGGGCTCAGCGCCGCCGTCGTCGCCGGCACGGGCTTCACCGGCTGGCACGGTGGCATCGCGGACTCGTTCCGGGCCTCCTCCGACTACCTGCATCTGGTGGGCGGCCAGTTCGCGACCCATCCGGGCAAGGAGCCGTGCGAGCGGCGCGGAGGGGAGGAGGACAACTTCCTGCCGCACAGGCTGAACATCACCGAGCTGGGCCGGGAGCATCCGATCACCGCTGGGATCGAGGACTTCGACCTGGTCACCGAACAGTACTGGGTGCTGCACGACGACCTGATCGACGTGCTGGCCACCACGACACACCCGACCCGGCAGTGGCACCCGTGGCACCGGCCGGTCACCTCGCCGGCGATCTGGACCCGTCAGTGGGGCGCCGGGCGGATCGTCGTGACGACTCCGGGACACAGCCTCGACGTGCTGGAGCACCCGAGCGTGCGCACGGTCATCGAGAGGGGGATGCTGTGGGCGGCTCGCACGGCGTCGGCGTCGTAGGTCTCGGAGTCATCTCCGGGGCGTACCTGGGCACGCTGGCCAACCACTCCGAGCTGCGCATCGCCGCGGTGGC
The DNA here is from genome assembly GCF_053764795.1 of Plantactinospora sp. DSM 117369. Lineage (NCBI taxonomy): Bacteria > Bacillati > Actinomycetota > Actinomycetes > Micromonosporales > Micromonosporaceae > Plantactinospora > Plantactinospora sp. DSM 117369. The sequence goes on from NZ_CM132446.1 coordinate 2,993,929, forward strand.
CGACCTCGACGCCGCCCGGTCGGCGGCGGTCGCCGCCACGCTGCCCGGTGCCGAGGCGGTGAGCGTCGCCCGGCTGCTCGACCATCCCGACGTGCGGACGGTGCTCAACCTGACGATCCCCGCCGCGCACGCCGAGATCTCACTCGCCGCGATCGACGCGGGCAAGAACGTCTACGTCGAGAAACCGCTCGCCGTCACGTTCCCGGAGGGCCGCGCGATCGTCGAGCGGGCCGGATCGGCCGGCGTCCGGCTGGGCTGCGCCCCGGACACCGTCCTGGGCACGGGTACCCAGACCGCCCGCGCGGCGATCGACGGCGGCCTGATCGGGCGCCCGTTTTCCGCCTCGGCCGTGATGGTCACGCCCGGGCACGAGCGCTGGCATCCCCACCCCGACTTCTACTACGCCCCGGGTGGCGGTCCACTGCTCGACATGGGTCCGTACTACATCTCGGCCCTGGTGCACCTGCTCGGGCCGGTACGCGCGGTGGTCGGTGCCGCCAGCCGGCTGCGCGCCGAGCGCGTCATCGGCTCCGGGCTACGCACCGGCCAGCGGATCCCGGTCGCGGTGGACAGTCACGTGACCGGCGTACTCGAACACGTCGGCGGCGCCCTCTCCACCATCACGACGAGCTTCGACGGCGTGGCGACCACGGCCGCACCGATCGAGGTGCACGGTGAGACGGGCAGCCTCGCGGTACCCGACCCGAACCGCTTCGACGGCGAGGTCCGGCTCTTCCCGCTCGGCGGCACCGGGTGGCGCACGCTCGAACCACGGGCGGGCTATGCCGACGGCTCCCGGGGGCTGGGCCTGATCGACCTGGTCAGGGCCGACGGTCAGCGCCCGCCGCGGGCCGGCGGCGACTTCGCGCTGCACGTGCTCGAGACGATGACCGCGCTGCTCCGGTCGGCCGCCGAAGGCCGGCGGATCGCGCTGACGACGGTGGTGGAGCGGCCGGCACCGATCCCGCACACCCGGGCCGAGGACTGGAAGGGAGAGCCGGCGACCGCGGGCTGAGCCGGGCCGTCAGGTGCGCCCGGCGGCCAGGAACTCCCGCGCCCGGTCGCGGTGGGGCTCGACCTTGCCCGGCGCGAGCACCCCGACCCCGTAGTTGGTGTACGGCACCTCGCGGTAGTCCGGGATGCGGGTGACCGAGCCGTACGGCACGGTGAAGTCGCCGAGCGGGTTGTCGGCCCAGACGACGTTGGTGTGCACCGGATGCTCGCCGTCGTCGAAGACGGGTGGCATGGGCTCGAAGCCGGCCTGGACGCAGGGACGGGCGTTGAGCGAGTTGGCCTCGCCGATGACCAGTACGTCCCGCCCGTGCCGGTCGACGACCAGCGCGTTGGCCAGGAGCATCAGCACGGAGGCCACGCTCAGGTCGAGGATCGGCCCGAGCTGCCTCCGGTCGATGATCGTGTAGGTGGGCTCGAACCCCCACGGCCAGGCGGCCATCACGAACACGCACATCAGCCGCCCGTCGGGCCCGTTCATTCCGAAGAGGTAGTTCCCGCCGGGCGAGTACCCCCGGCCCCGCGCCATCCCGCGCGCGGTCTCCGGGTCGAGATAGAAGAAGTGCGTCACCAGCCGGACGAACTTCTCGACGTCGATGCCGCCGGATCCCCAGTCGCCGAACGGGTCGTGGCAGACCAGGCTCAGGCCGTGCTGCCGGGCCCGGTCCAGCATCGCGGTGGCCTGTTCGTGGAAGACGCCGTCGAGTCCGCGCTGGTAGGCGCGCACCTCCTGGATCTGACGGAAGACGTCGTCCCGGACGTGGCGGGCGGGCAGGCGGTCGGGGAGGTTCCGGGCGACCCAGAGGCAGGTTCGGGGTCGCCCGTCGACGACGGCGGGGGCCTGGCTGACCTCGATCGCCGTGTCGAGGGCGAGCACGTCGGCCACGTTCCGGGCCGAGACCGGTCCGTCGTCGACGAGTCCACGCAGTGACCACCTGCTGCCGCCGACGCCGTGGGTGTGCGCCTCCAGCGCCCGACAGGTCCGCAGGTACGCCCCGACCGGGACGGGCCGGGTCAGGTACGCACGGACCCGTCCCATCCCGTCCAGGGGCGGGTGCCGGACGTAGCGGGCACGGAGCGCTGATCCCGCATCCAGTTCTGCCGGCATGGCGACCTCCTCCGAGACGATGCGCGGTACGTCACGGCTTCGCGATGGAGGCTAGGTGTGGGCGCTGTCAGATCCCTTTCGCACAGCTGTCACGCCTCGGCCGCGATGGACGTGGTCGAGTCGGCGGGGCGGGAAAACCGGTTGCCGCACCCGGCCGGGTTCCAGGAGGCTGGGATCATGACGTTCTGACGGGCAGCACCCCAGTTGAGCCGAAGCCCCTACGCCGCGCCGTCGCGCGGCCGGGCGAGCCGTAGCGCCTGTCCTTTCCTGCCTTTCTCGAAAAGAGAGCGTCCTTGTCGCAGCAGAAGTCCCGGCCGGAGTCCGCGTCGACCGCCGGGTCCGCCACCGTCACCGTCTTCGCCTCCGCCCGCAGTTGGATCGAGTCCGACGCCGTCGACCAGTGCCACCAGGTGGCCGCGCTCGACGGCATGCGCTCCGTGGCCGGCATGCCGGACCTGCACCCCGGCAAGGGTGCCCCGATCGGTGCCGCCATGACGTCGACCGTGCTGTACCCGTTCCTGGTCGGCTCCGACATCGGCTGCGGCATCGCCGTCTTCCCCGTCGGACTGAAGCGGGTCGTACCCGAGCAGATCGCCCGCCGCTTCCCCGATCTCGACATCGCCCTGGACCCGGAGCGGGACGCCGACGACCCGGCCTGGGCCGTCGTGGACGGCGAGATTCCGGCCGGTCACCTCGATGGCCTGGGAACCGTGGGCCGAGGCAACCACTTCGTGGAGTTGGCGCGGATCCAGACCGTCCTCGACCCCGGCCACACGGCCCGGCTCGGGCTCGCCGCCGACGATCTCGTCCTGATCGTGCACAGTGGATCCCGAGGGCTGGGCGAGCGGATCCTGCGGGCGCACACCGAGCGGCACGGTGCGGGCCCCGCCGCCGACCCGGCCGGCTACCTCGAACTGCACGACGCCGCCGTACGCTGGGGATCGGTCAACCGTCGACTTCTCGCCGCCCGGGTGCTGCACGCCCTGGGCGCCAAGCCCACCGAGCCGATCATCGACCAGTGCCACAACCTCGTCGAGGTCCGGGACGGGGCGTACCTGCACCGCAAGGGAGCCGCGCCGGGCGACGGCCGGGACGTGCTGATCGCCGGTACCCGGGGCACCTGCTCCTATCTGGTGGCCGCCCACTCCGGGCCGCAGGCCAACTTCTCCGTCGCGCACGGCGCCGGCCGCAAGATGTCCCGGGCCGACGCGCTGCGCCGGGGCCGGGCCAAGCACACCGTCGAGGAACTCCGCCGTACCCCGGTGGGGTCGCTGGTGGTCTGCGGCGACCGGCAACTGCTGTTCGAGGAGGCGCCAACGGCGTACAAGCGGATCGAGCAGGTGATCGCGGACCTGGTCGAGCACGGCCTCGCCACCCCGGCCGCCACGACGGTTCCGCTGGTGACGTACAAGACGGTCGACCGGGGCGGCGACGTCCGGTCGGCTGGGCGACGGGACCGCCACGACCACCGCCGCGGCCGGGGGCGGTCGTGACCGCGGCGCGGAGCCGGCACCATCTGCTGATCTCGGCCGGGCGCGGCCCGCAGGAGTGCGCCTGGGCGGTCGCCCGGCTGCTGCACCGGTTGGAGGCGGAGGCCCTGCGGCGGGGTCTGCGCACGTCGCGGGTCGAGACGGTCCCGGGCGACCGGCCCGGCACCTACCGATCGGTGCTGGTGGAGATCTCCGGATCCGGTGCCGAGGAGTTCGCCGGCTCGTGGACCGGCACCCTCTGCTGGCAGGCACCGAGCCCCTACCGGGCGAGCACCGGCCGGAAGAACTGGTACGTCGTCGCCCGCCCCTGCCAGGTCGACGCTCCCCGGACGTCGTTCGCGGAGTCCGACGTCGACATCGTCGGCTGCCGTACCGGTGGCCCGGGCGGGCAGCACCGGAACAAGGCCAGTACCGCCGTGCGGGCCACCCACCGTCCATCCGGGATCGTCGTGGTGGTCGACACCGAGCGGCAGTTCAGCCAGAACCGCCGCCTCGCCCTGGAACTGATCCGGCAGCGCCTCGCGGACGGCGACCAGGCGGCGGGCCGGGCCGTCACCGCCGCCCGCTGGCGCATCCACGACGAGCTCGTACGCGGCAACCCGGTACGGGTGGAACGACCGGACCTGCCGTCCGGTCAGCGGTAGCTGCGGGTTGATCACACCCTTACCCAGAGCGTTCTTCTTCTTCGCGTCAGTCCATGCCGGTGATGCGGCGCAGGTCGTCATCGGTCGGGACCGCCGTCGGCCGGAGGGCCTGAATGGACGGGGGCAGGTAGTCGTCCCGGACCGTCTCCAGCCAGGAAGCGGCGACCTGCATCCGGGTGCAGTCCGGCAGCCCGCATGGTCGGCAGCCGTCGACGCCGTACGGCCAGTGCGCCGTGAGCACCTGCCGGGCGACAGTGGTCACGAGCTTCTTCCCGCCCTCACCGGGCGGCGGGGAGTGTTCGGTGACGACGACCCAGAGTGCCCACTCGGCGGTCGGGCACCAGCGGGCCCGGCACTGGCCGCAGCCGCGACCCTCGGCGTGCTCGGTGATGATCCGGTGCGCCCAGGTGATCGCCAGGCCCGGCGCGCTCTCCGGCACCATGCTCACCGGACCCGCTCCAGTGCCGCGCGGACGTCGCCGGCCGTCACCGCCGCCGGCAGGGTGCCGCCGAGCAGCACCCGCACGGCGTGTTCCCGGCGGTGGACCTCGGTCGCCCACGACCAGAGCGGGCAGCCGTCCGGTCCGCACCGGCCGCACTCCCGCAGCGCGTGCGTGCCGAGCACGAGGCGGGCGAAGGCACACTCGACCGGCACCGGCCACTCCACCGTCAGCCAGCGCCGCACCATCCGGATCACCACACCAGCCGCCCAGGGCCGGTCCGGATGCCCGTCCACGCGGCGAGGATGTCGGCGTACGCCTGGCGGCGGCGGATGACCCGGAGCATCCGCATGCAACCACCCTGGGGGGCGCACTCCGCACACCGGTGCCCGGCGAGATGCTCGGCCATGATCTGCTCGTCGGTCTGCTGCTGGGCCACGATGCTGTCCATGCCCGTCCTTCCCGGTCGTGGCGCCCCGGAGCGCTACGTCACGGAGCGCCACTCTCCACCTGATCGGCACCGGCCCGGGGCGTCCGGGGGACGGGCCCCGGACCGGCCAGGACGCAACCCTGTCCGCCCGGACGGCTACAGGTCGTGTCGATGCGTCCCGTAACGGACCGTACGGGTTCGGGCACGCAGCACCGTCACGCCGCGGGGGAGTACCCCACCGCGTGGCAGTTGTCGGGGCTGATCAGCCGATGCCCAGGCGCTCGGCGAGGGGACGCACGACCGGCCGGGTCGTCGGGGTCTCACGTACCAGCAACTCCCGCAACACAGCCCGCATCATCACGTTCAGCTTGGACTCTTCGGGGATCTCCTGGTCGGCGCGTAGCAGCATGTGACCGGCCGCCAGATCTTCCCGCCGAATCGCGTACGCCCGAGCAAGATGCAAGTAGTGCGCGTGGCGTCGTTCCAAACTGGGCGTCTGCTCGATGTCGACGCGCTCCGCGATCCGAAGTGCCTCCGTGGCGCGGGACACCTCCAACGCCACCGCCGACCGGTGCACCCCGACGTTCGTCGGCCCGAAGAACAGATGATGGGTGGTCGTCTCGCCGGTCACCCCCGCCGTCCGCTCGGCAACGTCCAGCGCATCCGCCGCCGCGCCGTCGCGACGCAGCCGCGCGTCCTGGACCGCCAGCATCAGATGCAGGGCACCGAGCAGCACATGCCGATCAGCCTCGGTCACCCCGGAAACGTCCTTCAGGTCGGCGATCGCGTCCCGGCACAGCGCGGCAGACTCCTCGGTGTGGCCGGTCGCACTCAGCACGTTCGCCATGTGCCAGGCCGCGCTGGCCCGGTACAGCGGATCGTCCGCGTTGTGCGCGGCGGCCACCGCCCGGTCGGCACCGAGGATCGAGATGTCGAAGGCGCCGAGCCGCTTGCCGTACGCCCGTACGAGTAGGTACACCTCGGCCGCCAGCCGTAGCGCGTCGCGCCGCTGCTCGCCGTCGACCGCGGCCACGGTTGCCCGGGTGGTGTGGATCAGTTCGGCGAGCAGGGGCCCGGTCCGGGTGTACCGTTCCCCCGAGCCGTACCAGGTGTCCCAGCCCCAGGCGATCGACCGCCTCAGCGCGTCGAGATCCGGCTCCGCTCCGTCGAGAGACGGCGCGTATGCGAGCAGCGCGGCCCGGATCGGCGCAACGCTCTCGTGCTCGCCCGGCTCGTCCGGTAGCTGCCCTACGGGCAGGCCGGTCAGCCGGTACAGGTCGCGGACCTTGAGGATCCGGGCGATGTCGATCCAGTCGCCGATGCTGTTGACGGAGCGTTCGCCGGACTCCCACTTTCGCCAGGCGCTGACGGTGCAGCCCTTGAGCTGGGCGGCCACCTCCTGGGTGATGCCGGCACGCTTACGGTAGAGCTTGATCCGCTGGCCCGGGGTCGTACCGGGCTCGATGACAGGCTCCATGGTGGGCCACCTCCCGCACGAGGTCATCGACTCCGACCGTACGCGCTGGTGGTCACCGCTGCTACGCTGGCGCGCACTGGGGTCGGCCCGCACGCCGGCGTCCGCTGCGACGCCGCGCTGTCCGCTACGCCGGCAGTGGCCGGTACGCCTCGTAGGCGTCGCGGAGATCCCGGGCCTCGCTGATCCCGGTCGCCTCCACGCTCGCGACCACCTCGGACGCCCGCCACCAGTTCGACGCCACCACCCGGCCGGAGATGATCGCCGCCTGGGCCGTCACGCTGGCCTCGTCCGGCTTCCCAGCGGCGACCAGCGCCAGGCCGAGATCCAGTCGAGCCGACGCAGTACGTCGTGGCCGGGCGGTTCCGTCCAGTTCCGCGACCGCCGCCCGGGCGTAGTCCTCGGCAGCCGGGTCGCCGGCCCAGGCAAGCGTTGTCGCGGTGTACGAGAGCGCCTTTGCGGGGTCGTACTGGTAGTGGTGCTCGGGTCTGTCCGGCACCGGCAGCGGCGCCACCAGCCGGGACAGCCGGCCGAGCGTCCGCCGCGTCTCCCGCTGGTCACCCATCCGGGCCCACGCCCGGCCTTCCTGCGCGGTCGCCTGGATGTACGCCGAGCTGCCACGCGGCGCCACCTCCTGTGCCTGGCGGGACAGGTTGAGCGCCCGCCGGTAGTCGCCTGCGGTGAGCACGTCCCACGCCACCGTCTCCAGGCACCACGCCTGGATCTCGCGGTGTCCGGTCTGCTGCGCCATCTGCTCGGCGATCGACAGGTGCGCGGCGGCGGCGCCCCGGTGGCGTAGGTCGATGTGCACCGTGGCTCGTAGCAGACTGAGCCACCCTCCGGCGACCAGCAGGCGCCGCCGCTGGTCGAGCGTCGTCCGGGCATCGAGGAGCCGGCCGACCTGGGCGAGCTGCTGGCGGATCGGGTCGAGCAGAAGGCCGGGTGGGGTGGTCGCGTACGCGCTCGCCAGGTCGTCGACGGCCAGCTCGACAGTAGCGAGCACGTCGGTGCCGACGTCGGTCGTGTCGATCAGGTGGGCGAGGGATGCTGCCTCGGTCTCGTCCCGGGTTGATCGCGCCGGGGTCAGGCAGCCGGTCAGCGCGCCGTCGGCGTCCAGTACACGGTCAAGATGCTGGGCGACGTGGAGGCTCGGCGGCTTCCGCCCGGTCTCCAGCTCGTGGATGTGACTCTTCGACCGATGGGCGAGCTGTGCGAGACCGCGCAGCGACAATCCGCGCTCGCGGCGTAGCCGGCGGAGCAGTGGCCCGAAGTACGGGTCGACGTCGTGCATCGTGACCGTCCCAGGTTACGGCTGGGGTGGTGGCGACCCGGGCCGTAACCCCGAGCCGCCACCTCGGACGGTACACCGGACCGGGTATAGCTTCCTCAACCCGGGACAAGGTGTGCGCCGCGCTGCGTTGCGGACGAGTCAGGCGGGCGGTAGCGCCGTCACGCCGATACGTGCGCCACGCCCGGCCGCCCGCTCTGCACGTAGACGCTGGCCCGGGTCGAGACCGGGGCGTCCGGGGCATCGACGAACGGCACCACCCGGTAGTCGGTGCGCATCTCGTGCCGGCCCAGGTGGCACACCTGGTAGCCGCGCTGCGAGTTGTGGAACTTCATGTGCGGGTTCTCGGCCAGCCAGGTCACGCCGAGCGCGTCCATGTCCGTCCCGTTGCCGCCGGAGCTGATCGAGGTGCCGAGGAACTCGGTGCCGATCGTGGGTGAGTTCGGGTCGGCGAAGTCCAGCAACAGGTCGGCGGCCACGCTGCGGTGCGCGTCGCCGGTGACGATCAGGAAGTTCTCGACCCGCCGCTGCACCACACCGTCGAAGAGCCGCTGCCGTGCGGCGGCGTACCCGTCCCAGGTGTCCATGCCGAACCTCTCGCCCTCGCCCGCCGTGTGGTCGGCCTCCATCGCGAAGATCTGGTTGCCGAGCACGTTCCAGCGGGCGGTGGAGGCGGCCAGCCCGGCCAGCAGCCACGCCTCCTGCTTGGCGCCGAGCATCTGCCGGTTCGGGTCCCACCGCAGCGACGGGTCGGTGAGCTGCTGGTCGCGGAACCGCCGGGTGTCGAGCACGTCGAGCTGCAACAGGTCGCCGAACCGCAGACGCCGGTAGACCTGCATCTCCGGGCCCCTGGGCATCGACGACCTGCGCAGCGGCAGGTTTTCGTAGTACGCCTGGTAGGCGGCGGCCCGGCGGAGCCGGAACACGGCCGGGTCCTGGTCCGGCTCGGTGTCCGGCTGCGAGTGGTCGCCGGCCCAGTTGTTCTCCACGTCGTGGTCGTCGGGAGCCACCACCCAGGGCGCGGAGGCGTGCGCCGCCTGCAACGCCGGGTCGAGCTTGTACTGGGCGTACCGGATCCGGTAATCGGTCAGCGAGAACGTCTCGGTGGCCGGCAGGTGGGCGCGCCCGATCGAGCCGGCGCCGCCGCCCTCGTAGATGTAGTCGCCGAGGTGGACGACCAGGTCCAACTCCTCCCGGGCCAGGTGCGCGAACGCGGTGAAGTAGCCGTCGGTGTACGCCTGGCAGCTCGCGAACGCGAAGCTCATCGCGCGCAGCGCCGTCCTGGGCGCAGGCGCGGTACGGGTCCGTCCCACCGGGCTGACCTGGTCGGCGATCCGGAACCGGTACCAGTACACCCGGTCCGGCCGCAGGCCGTGCACCTCGGCGTGCACCGAGTGCGCCCACCCCGGGTCGGCCCGTTCGACTCCGCGCCGTGCCACCCGGCGGAACCTCTCGTCCTCGGCCACCTCCCAGCGCACCTGCACGCTGTGGCCGGGCATCCCGCCGAGCCCGTCGAGGGCGAGCGGGTCCGGCGCCAACCGGGTCCAGAGCACGACGCCGTCCGGCGTCGGGTCGCCGGACGCGACGCCGAGCGTGAAGACGTACCCCGGCAGGGTGATCCGGTCGTTCGGGTCGGCGGAGGTCGCCGAGGCCGGCTCGGCGGCGAGTACCGCCGCACCGGCGGCGACACCGCCGAGGGCGAGGAAGGACCGACGGGGCAGCGTCAGCGGGGACTGCGACATGGGTGGGGTGCCTCCACAAAAGCGGTCGGTGTTGCCGTTGATCTCGCCCATCCCAACTTTTCGACGTGACACCCGCCGGAACTCACGATGAACAGCACGAACAGTCCGCCGAGGCCGGTGCGGCGTGACCCGCCGGATGGGTCAGTTCAGGTCGGCGAGCGGGTGTTGCTCGACGAGTTCTTCGGGTGCGGAGAGGCACCAGGCCTCGTGGACCAGTTCGGCGAGCTCGTCGGCGTCGATCCGGGGCAGGTGCACCACGACCCAGCCGAAGCCGCCGGAGGTGAACTGCACCTCGAAGACGTCCGGCCGCTCGGCGACCAGCGCCGCCTGCTCGGAGAGCGTCTGCTTCAGCCCTACCGTCTTGGTCCGGGGCCAGTGGTAGCCGAAGCGCCTGCCCCGGACGCTGAACGAGGTGTAGTCGCGGGCTTGGGCCCGTTCGACCTCGGCGAGCCTGTCCACCATCCGCAGGAACTGCGCACCCGTCACCGCCACGTCGAACATTCTCGCCTGCCCGTCGCTCCGGCGTAAAAGCGCGCTGTCGTTCACACGACGCTTGGTGCTCTTACATTAGTGTGTGCCACACAGTATCGTAGTGGTCATGCCGGACGACGAGCTTCTCTCGACGCACCTGCAGGAGCTACGACGGGGCACCGTCGTGCTCGCCTGCCTGCTGATCCTCAAGAAGCCCAACTACGGCTACGCCCTGCTGGAACTGCTCGGCCGGCGCGGGTTCGCCGTCGACGCCAACACGCTCTATCCGCTGCTGCGCCGCCTGGAGAAGCAGGGACTGCTGACCAGCGACTGGAACACCGAGGAGTCCAGGCCGCGCAAGTTCTACCGCACCAGCGGCGAGGGCCTCGACATCGCCGAACTGCTCAGCCAGGACTGGGAAACGCTGGACGCCGCCTTCCGCACCCTGAGAGATGAGCTATGACCACGACCGCTCCCGGCACCCTCACCGACCGCTATGTGGCGGCGGCCCTCGGGCGGCTGCCCGGGCGGCAACGCGCCGACATCGAACGGGAACTGCGTACCTCGATCGCCGACGCGATCGACGAGCGGCTCGAGTCCGGGGCCGACCCGGCCGAGGCGGAGATCGCGGTCCTCGCCGAACTCGGCGACCCGGCCCGGCTGGCCGCCGGGTACGCGGACCACCCGCCGTACCTGATCGGGCCCGGGCTGTTCGGGGACTACACCCGGCTGCTGCGGGTCCTGCTCGCCACCGTGCTGCCGGCCGCCGTGGTGGGCGTGGCGCTGCTCCGGACGGTCCAGGGCGACACCGTCGCCGGCGTGCTCGGCACCGCCGCCGGGACGGCGGTCACCGTCACGGTCCACATCGCCTTCTGGACGACGCTGGCCTTCGCGGTCGTGGAGCGCGTCGTCCACCGGCGGCACGCGGCCGGGTGGCGGGCTGGCCGGTGGACCCCCGCCGCACTGCCGGAGCCACCCAGCCGCCGCATCCGGTACGCCGAGCTGATCAGCGAGACCGCGGCGCTGGTCCTCTTCAGCAGCCTCATCCTGCTCTCACCGGTGCTGAGCACCCAGCGGGACGCCGCCGGTCGTCCCGTCGGAATCCTCTCGCCGTGGCTCTGGGAGACCGGAGTCGTGTACGCCTTCCTCGCGGTCGCGGTCCTCAGCCTCGGCTTCGGGTACGCGAAGTACTACCTGCGGTGGAACCTTGCCCTGGGCATCACCGGGTCCCTGGTCAACCTCGCCACCCCGGCCATGGTGATCTGGCTGGCCGGTACCGACCGGGTGCTCAGCCCCGCCTTTGCCGCCGCGGCCGGCTGGTCGACCGGCGTGCCCCGGTGGATCAACACCGGCCTCGTCGTCCTGGCCGTCCTCACCATCCTGCACACCATCGGCGAGGCCGCCGGTCAGGCCCGCCGCCGCTGACCGCCCGCACCGGACAGCCTCCACCGCACCGCCACCAGCGCCAGCGCTCCGCCCGACCCGGTACGCCGTCGTCAGCACCGTCGGCGCGCGTACCCGCAGCCTGCCCGCAGACCCCTCAGACGACCGGGGAGACATCATGAAGGCGATCATCCATGACGAGTACGGGCCGCCCAGCGTGCTGCGCTACGGCGACGTCGACATGCCGAAAGTCGGCGAGCGGGAGGTGCTGGTCCGGGTCCGCGCCGCCTCGGTCAACCACGGTGACCGGGTCTGGTTGCACGGTCTTCCCCGCGCCGCCCGCCTCGCGACCGGGCTGCGGCGTCCGAACCGGACGGTGCTGGGCCGGGCCATTTCCGGGACCGTCCAGGCGGTCGGACCGGCGGTGACCCGCCTCGCGGTCGGTGACGCCGTCTTCGGGGAGGTGAACCAGCGCGGGTTCGCCGAGTACGCGGCGGTCGCCGCGGATCGGCTGGCCCGGCGGCCGGCCGGGGTGACTGACGAGCAGGCCGCCACACTGCCCATCGCGGCCACCACCGCGTTACAGGCGATGCGCCGGGCCGACCTGCGAGCCGGCCAGACCGTGCTGGTCAACGGCGCCTCCGGCGGGGTGGGCACCTTCACGGTGCAACTGGCGAAGCGGCGGGGGGCGACGGTGACCGCCGTCTGTAGCACCCGCAACGTCGAGCTGGTCCGGTCGCTCGGTGCCGACCGCGTGATCGACTACACCCGGCAGGACGTCACCCGGGGACCGGACCGGTTCGACGTCGTCGTCGACCTCGCGGGCGGCCAGCGCCTCTCCGCCATCCGCCGGCTGCTCACCCCGACCGGGGTGTACGTCTGCTCGACCGGCACCGGGGGCCCGCTGCTGGGTCCGCTGCCCCTGCTCGCCGGCGTCCTGGCGACCGCACCGTTCGTACGCCAGCGGTTGCGCGTGCTGACCGCGACGACCAGGGTGGACGACCTGGACCAGCTCGCCCGACTCGTGGCGGCGGGGGAGATCACGCCGATGATCGAGCGGACGTACCCGCTGCGCGAGACCGCCGAGGCGATCGCGCTCGTCGAGACCGTGCACGCCCGCGGCAAGATCGTGCTGACCGTGTGACCCCGTGCGGTGGCGGTACCCGAACGGGTGACGACGGCCTCCGAAAAACTTTCGAGCGGTGCCGCGCCGGCCCTCGGCCGCGGGCGGCGCCGGCCGCAGGAACGTGACCTGCGAAGATCGCACAACGGGTCCGGGTGACCAGGGACCGGCCCGTCCGTCCGGTCATCGCCGACGGTGGCCGGCCGGTGGCTCTGGCCAAGACCCAATGGCATGCTTGGCGTCGGGAAGCAACCCGGAGGTGTGAGGTGAGCGGATCGGCACAGCCGGACGGACCCGGCGACGGCCCGATGGCCGTACGGATCCTGGTCGGGGCCCAACTACGACGACTGCGCGAGGAACGGGGACTGACCAGGGCGGAAGCGGGCGAGCCGATCCGTGCCTCGGAGTCGAAGATCAGCCGGATGGAGCTGGGCCGGGTCGGCTTCAAGGAGCGCGACGTACTGGATCTGCTGTCGCTCTACGGTGTGCACGACGAGCAGGAGCGGGCGATGCTGCTGGCGCGGGTCCGCGAGGCCAACACGTCGAGCTGGTGGCATCCGTACGCCGACGTCACGCCGAACTGGTTCCAGCGGTACCTGGGACTGGAGGCGACGGCGACACTGATCCGGACCTACGAGGTCCAGTTCGTCCCGGGGCTGCTCCAGACCGAGGAGTACGCCCGGGCGGTGGTGCGGCTCGGCCACGGCTCCGCCCGGGAGGAGGAGGTCGCCCGCCGGGTACGGCTGCGGATGGAGCGGCAGCAGCTGCTCAGCCGTCCCGATCCGCCGATGCTGTGGGCGGTGGTGGACGAGGCCGCGCTGCGCCGCCCGGTCGGTGGCCGGCAGGTGATGCGGGACCAGATCGAGGCGCTGATCGGCATCGTCACGAAGTTGCCGAACGTGAAGCTCCAGGTGATCCCGCTCGCCGCCGGTGGGCACGCCGCGGCCGGCGGCGCCTTCACCATCCTGCGTTTCCCCCAGCAGGACCTGGCCGACCTGGTCTACATCGAACAGTTGACCAGCGCGCTCTACCTCGACAAGCGCGAGGATGTCGACTGCTACTTCGAGGCGGTGAACCGGCTGTTCGTCGAGGCCGCGCCGCTCAAGGACACCTTCCAGATCCTCGACCGGATCATCCGCGACCTCGACGAGGCACCCCGGTGACCGGAGCTCTCCCGGGCCCCCGCCAGATCGATCGGCCGACCGGAGGGTCGTGTTCGTGACCGAGGAGATTTCCCAGTCCGGCGAGGAACAGGCGTCCAGGCCGAAGCTTGACGCCAACGTTCCACAGACGGCTCGGGTGTGGAACTACTGGCTCGGCGGCAAGGACAACTACGCCGTCGACCGGGCTCTCGGCGACGAGATCGCCGAGGCGTTTCCGATCATCGTCGAGATCGCCCGTGCCGACCGCGCCGTACTGAACCGGGTGGTGCGCCACCTCGCCGGCGAGGCCGGGGTCCGGCAGTTCCTGGACGTCGGCACCGGGCTGCCCACCGCCAACAACACGCACGAAGTGGCCCAGGCGGTGGCCCCGCGGTCCCGCATCGTCTACGTCGACTACGACCCGCTCGTACTCGTGCACGCCCGGACCCTGCTGACCAGCGGGCCGGAGGGCGCCACGGACTACATCGACGCCGACATCCGCGACACCGAGACGATCCTGCGCGAGGCGGGTCGTACCCTCGACCTCACCCAGCCGGTCGCGCTCATCCTCTCCGGGATCCTGGCCCACCTGCCCACCGTCGAGGAGGCACGGGCGGTCGTACGCCGGCTCATGGACGCCCTGCCCAGCGGCAGCTATCTGGTGGCCGTGGACGGCGCCGACACCAATCCGGAACTCAACGACGTGATGAAGATCTGGAACCAGTCGGCCAACCCGCCGTACGCGATGCGTACCCCGGAGGAGATCGCCAGCTACTTCGACGGGCTGGAGTTGGTCGAGCCGGGCCTGGTGGACGTCACCCGCTGGCGGCCCGACCCCAGCCCCGCCGGCCCGCCGCGTCCGCTGGACAATCTGGTCGGCGTCGGCCGCAAGCCCTGACCGCCCGGAGAACGTGACGGCACCTATTACCTGGTCGTGACAATGCGCGGACCGCCTCCGGACATGGCGGTGGCACCTTCGCTCGGGTGAGTTCCGAGCCCCTTCCGCCAGCCCGGCCGGGCGCCGTCCCGTCGGCGTCCCGGGAGCGCTGGGCCGACGTCGCCAAGGGCGCCTGCATCGTCCTCGTGGTGCTCTGGCACGTCATCGTCAAGCACTACCTGCGGATCGAGTGGCATCTCGGCGTACCGCTGCCCGGGGTGTGGGGGACGCTGGGCGAGCAGTTGCTGCCGTTGCGGATGCCGCTGTTCTTCGCCATCTCCGGGCTCTTCGCGGCGAACGCCGTGGACCGGCCGTGGCGCCAGGTCACCCGGGCCCGGACAGCCAGGTTCCTCTACCTGTACGCCGGGTGGCTGCTGATCCACACCGCGCTGCTCGCCGCCGCGCCGGACTTCCCGACCGATCGGGCCAGCTCGGTCCCCGGCCTGCTGGCCGAACTCACCATCACCCCGTCCAACCTCTGGTATCTCTACGCCCTCGCGCTCTATTTCGCGATCGCCAAGCTGGCCCGCCGGATCCCCGCGCCGGTGTTGCTCGCCGCCGCGGCCGGCCTCTCCGCCGCCAGCACGGCGGGACTGCTCGCCACCCCGGGCAACCGGGGCGGTGTCTACCAGAACCTGGTGTTCTTCCTCGGCGGCCTGCACCTGCGGACGTACCTGTCAGGTTGGATCGCGACCGCGACCCGGCGCCGCCTGCTGCTCACCGCCGCCGGCTACCTGGCCGGGCTGGCCGGCATGGCCTGGGCCGGCGCGCAGAGCTGGCCGGGGGTGTGGCTGCTGGTCTCGGCCGCGGCGGTGGCCTTCGGCCTCACCGCCGCCGCGAGGCTGGCCCGGTGGCGCCGCGTCGGCGACCCGCTCGCCGCCCTCGGCCGGCGGACCCTGCCGGTGTACGTCCTGCACCTGCCACTGCTGGCACTCGCCGACCGGGCGCTGCTCGGCCCGCTCTCCGGGCTGGGACGGTCCGGACAGCTCGCGGTGGCGCTGGGCTATCCCCTCCTGCTCACCGCGGCCCTGCTCGCCCTGACCCTGGTGCTGCACCGAGGACTGCTGGCCCTGGGGGCCGGCTGGCTGTTCGACCTGCCGGTGCCACGCCACGTCGGCCGTCGGCGGTGCCCCTGGCCCCGGTGGCGGAACGCCGCGGCGGCGGCGGGTCGGACCACGGCTCCGGTCGGGCCGGCCGGCCACGGTCCAGCTCAAGGCCGACACGGGGCTGTCCCGCAACGGCGCCAACCGGATGGACTGGCCCGATCTGGTCGCGTCGTAGTACCCGCGGATCTGGGCCCGGGCCGGGATCACCTTTCCGAGCCTGCTCGACATCCTGATCGACGGCGCCCGGAGCGCCGCGACCGTGCGGTGATGCGCCGGGCCGGGAATCAGTGGCCGGACGTGGTGGCCCGGGGTACGGCACGGCCGAGGCCGGGCGGCGGGCACCAGACGGAACCGGGGGAGTCCTGGTCCGCCCCGCCGGGCGCGGTCGGGCAATCCGGCGGGTCGCAGCCGCGCGGCCTCCGGCTCCCGTCCGGACCGGTCAGGGTGACGAGGGTGCGGTCCGTCGGCTCGCCGTCCGGCAGGGCGTACCGGACGGTGCAGACGATCTGGTCGACCGCGGTCGCCGACAGCGCCGTCACGTCGGTGCCGAGCCGCACCGTCGTACCGGACGGGTCGGACGCCGTCACCGTGGCCGGCGCGGCACCCGACGGGATCTCGGTGGTGTAGCCCTGCTCCCGCTCCGTCGGGTCCGGGCCGGCCAGCAGCAGGGCCAGCGCGCCGTCGACCGAACCCGGCGGTGTGGACGGACGCAGCACCAGCGTGACGCGGTGCTCCGCCACGAAGAAGAGGCCGACCCCCTGGGCCGGTCCCGGCGGGGCGGCGCCCCCGGTGATGACCGCGCTCGGCCGTACCCCGCAGCCGGCGGCGAGCGCCGTCAGCAGCGCGAGGGCGGCGACCGCTACCCGGCACCACCCTCGACCCCCGCCTCGCGTCCGCCAGATCCCGGTCACCGACGTCCCCCTTCGGGCCCGGGCCGGCCCTCGGCGGGCGGCGCCGGGTCGACGCAGCGGCGCGGCAGCCGGAGCGTGAACACCGCGCCGCCGGCCGGATCGTTTCCGGCCACCAGACTGCCCCGGTCCGCGCCGGCCCGGTGCAGCCGGGCGTTCTCCCAGGCGATGGCGAGACCGAGACCGCTGCCCTCGGAGCGGGTCCGGGCGCTGTCCGCCTTGTAGAAGCGGTCGAAGACGCGCGGCAGCACCAGCGGGTCCAGGCCCGGGCCACGGTCGCCGACCGACAGGACGATCCAGTCCGGCTCGGCGCGGAGCCGTACCGATACCGGCGGGGCGCCGTGCCGGAGCGCGTTGCCGACCAGGTTCGCCAGGATCACGTCCAGCCGGCGAGGGTCGAGCCGGGCCAGTACGCCCGGCGGCAGGTCGGTCACCACCCGCTCGGTCCAGCCACGGGCGCGCAGCGTCGCCCGTACCGCCGCCGCCACGTCGATCTCGTCAAGGGCGAGTGCCGCAGTTCCGCTGTCGAACCTGCTCACCTCGATCAGGTCGTCGACCAGCCGGGTCAGGCTCTGCGTCTCCTGGCTGACCAGCCGGGCGGCCCGTCCGGCGTCGCCGGGCAGCCGGGGCGCCTCCTCGTCCAGTACGTCGGTGACCGCCGTCATCGCGGCCAGCGGCGTACGCAGTTCGTGCGAGACGTCGGCCACGAAGCGCCGGGCGTCCGCCTCCATCCGGCGCAACTCGCCGACCTGCCGTTCCAGCCGCTCGGCGGTGTGGTTGAAAGTACGCGCGACGCGAGCGAGCTCGTCGGAGCCGCGTACGGTCAGCCGGGTGCTCAGATCTCCCGCACCGAGCCGGCGGGCCGCCTGGCCGAGGTCCCGGACCGGCCGCAGCACACCTCGGGCGGCGAGCAGCGCCAGCAGCACGGCGAGGGCCAGCGACAGCCCACCCGTCAGCCAGGTCGACATCGCGAGCCGGTCGATGCTGCGCTGCTCGGCCTGGAGGCTGTGCAGGCGGTAGATCTCCAAACCGGACGGTCGCGGCGCACCGTCCGGCTGGCTGACCATCAGTTGGGTCCCGATCACCAGGTACGGGAAGCCCTGTGCGGCCTGCCGCTGCCAGACGACCCGGCCGGCACGTACCGCCGTGCGCAGCTCCGGCGAGAGTACGGCGGAGACCTGGTCGGGCCTGGAGCTGTGCCCCTGGTACGTGGCGATCGCGGTGTCGTCGCGGTCGGAGAGCTCCGCGGCGATCACGTCGAGCTCGGCCTGGCTCGGTGGCAGGCTTCGGATCGGGGTGAGCTGGGGGATCTGCTCCGTCAACGTGACGACGGCCGCGTCCTGGGCGGTTTGCAGGATGACGTCCCGGGCCTGGACGTAGCTGGCCCCGGCCACCACCGCCGTGGTGGTCAGGCCGAGGGAGGCGAAGGCGAGCAGGAGTCGGACCCGCAGGCCCGCCGACCACCGAAGCCGGACCACCGATGCCGGTCGCATCACGAACCCCGACCGCGCCGGGAATCCCGGCCGCGCCATGAACCCCGGTTGCCCCCCGAACCCCGGTTGTGCCATGGATCCCGGCCGCGCCGGGGAGCCTGCTGGCGGCACGGTTGACGGCGCCCCCGCCGGGCGCGGCTCACAGCGGGCCGAACCGGTAGCCGAAGCCGCGGACGGTCTGCACGTAGACCGGGGCGGCCGAATCGTCCTCGATCTTCGCCCGCAACCGCTGCACGCAGGCGTCGACCAGCCGCGAGTCGCCGAGATAGCCGTGCTCCCAGACCGCCTCCAGCAGTTGCTGCCGGCTCAGCACCCGGCCCGGCGTGCCGGAGAGTTCGAGCAGCAGGCGCAGTTCGGTCGGGGCGAGGCCGATCGGCACTCCGGCCTTGCTGACCACCAGCGCCGACCGGTCGATGGTCAGCGCGCCGTACCGCTGCACCGCCGGCTCCGGACCGGACCGCCGGGACTCGCCACCGGTCCGCCGCAGCACCGCGCGGATCCGGGCCTCCAGGACCCGGGCCTGCACCGGCTTGACCACGTAGTCGTCGGCGCCGGCCTCCAGTCCGGCCACCACGTCGATGTCGTCGTTCCGGGCGGTGAGCATGATGATCGGCAGGTCCCCGGCCGACCGGATGCGGCGGCACACCTCGAAGCCGTCCATCCCGGGCAGCATGAGGTCGAGGACGACCACGTCGGCGGTGTCCGTACCCAGCCGGGCCAGCCCCTGCTCGCCGGTTGCCACGGCGTCCACGGTGTGACCCTGACGGGTCAGGGCGAGCTGGAGGCCGTCGCGCACCGTCTGGTGGTCCTCGATCAACAGCACCCGAGACATGTCACCAACTATCGCATTCCCGCCGAAGTTGCCCCATCGATCATGATGCGTGGCAGGGAATCACACCTCCGCTGCCGCGCCGTCCGGTTTCCGAACCCGGCCAACGTCCCGGCGCCGTACCGGTCCCGTCCCGCCGGCGGTCCGGGATCGTGTCGCGGCCGGGCAACCAGCCGTTCCGAGCCCCGCCGATCCGGACCGGCCGGCGGCTCGGGCGGGGCCGACGAAATCCACCGAACGCACCAGGATCAGGACGGTGGCGACGACCAGGACGACCAACCCGCTTCCGGCCGCGATCGCGACGAAGAGCCCGCCGACGCCGCCGGACGCGGCGTACGGGGCGAGCGACGGCGCGAAGGCCAGCAGACCCAGCAGTGGCACCCCGCCGAGCAGCCCGAGCGGCCCGAACCCGGCAGCGGCCGGGGCGGCCCGGGTACCCACGCCGGGCCGGACCAGCGCGGCGGCGGCCAGACAGAACAGCGCCGCCGCCAGCAGTACACCGCCGAGGACGTCGCTGAACCGGTGCCACCCAGCGATCATCGTGGCTGCGGCGACCGTGCAGACCCCCACCGCACCCGGGACGGCGCACCACGGGCGGACCGGTGCGGGGAGCACGAGCAGGACGGCGAGCAGCAGCGCCATCGCCGCCGCGACGTGGCCGCTGGGAAAACTGTTGTGCGTCGTCGAGGTGGCCACTCCGAGATCCGGCCGCAGGATCACCTGCTTGGCGACGCTCGCGGCGACCACCGCGGCACCGACCAGGCCGACGCCGGCCATCCCCGCCCAGGGCCGTCGCCGCAGCACACCGAGCAGCAGTACGGCAACCAGCAGCAGACCCAGCACGGCCGGATCGCCGAACCAGGCCAGTACGCTGCCGGCCGGCTCGACCAGCCCGGTCGGCTGCGCGTACCCGCCGCCCCGCTCGGCTCGGGGCAGCAGCCTGCCGTCGAGGGACTGGCCCGCGCCGGTGCCGACGAATCCGACGGCGGTCAGCACGAACGCGAGCAGGTACCCGAGCGCGGCGCGGCGCAGCCGGCGGGCCGGCTCCCGCTCGGCGGGCACCGGCCGGCGGTCGGGCCGCCCCGGGGATGGGAGCGGTGTCGTGGACGGGTACGGCGATACCGGATGCACCAGCCAAGGATGGCGGGCCGGGGTCCGGAAACCGTGCGGTTCATGTCATGGTTCTGTCACGGCCGCCGGCACCCGGCTGCCGCAGCGCCCCGGACGGCGGCGGGACGCGCCGACACGTCCCGCCCGCGCCCGGGGCGCCAGACCGCTACCAGCAGGTCCCGCAGACCGGACGGGGTCCCCAGTCCGGCGAGACGAGTCGGACCATCCGGTCGACCAGCGGGTCGCTGGTGTCCAGCGACCGCACGTCGAGTTCGTGGTCCAGCAGGTCCCACACCACCCGGACGCATTCGACCCGGACCAGGTAGTCGGTGACCACGCAGATCGCGAAGTCCACCTGCCCGGTCGGCACCTTCTTCCGGTCCGAGAACGGGCTGACCCCGGCCGGCGCGTACGGCCGCAGGTGCGACCCGTACACGATGCCGAGCGAGAAGCCGGGCTCGTAGATGGCGTACCCGAAGGCGGCGCCCGCCTTCTCCGCGACGCAGTCGAGCTGCCCCGCGAGGGTGAGGAAGTCACCCTCCTTGGCCTCGTCCACCGTCGCCACCTCGA
The DNA here is from genome assembly GCF_053764795.1 of Plantactinospora sp. DSM 117369. Classification (NCBI taxonomy): domain Bacteria; kingdom Bacillati; phylum Actinomycetota; class Actinomycetes; order Micromonosporales; family Micromonosporaceae; genus Plantactinospora; species Plantactinospora sp. DSM 117369. The sequence goes on from NZ_CM132446.1 coordinate 3,014,627, forward strand.
TGGTGCCGGAGGTGCAGTCGATCCGCTCCCAGACCGGCTCGGCGGCCATCGCCGGGCCGGCGGTGAGCGAGGCCAGCACAGCGGCGGCCAGCGCCGCGACCAGGCGTCTTCTCATCGAACCTTTCTCAGCCTGGACAGCGCGGGTCCGCCCCGACTTCCACCTGGGGCGACGACGGACCGCAAAGGGAGGTTGCAACAGGTTCATTGGTGGTCTCCCTCGACAGGCGGTGTGTTCCTCGGTGGGCTCGCCGCCTGCATCGCGCCGAGGGCGAGACCGAGTTGGAAGCGGTTCTCCACGCCGAGCCGGTCCATCAGCGACCGCAGCGCGTAGGTGACCGAGCGGGTGGACATGCCGAGTTCCTTCGCGGCGCTGGTGTCGGTATGCCCCTCGGCGAGCAGCGCGACGACCGCCTTCTCTCGTGGTGTGAGCACGACCTCGGGTACTCCGTTCCGACGTGGATCCGTCGCGTCCGTCCAGTAGCGGACGAACAGCGAGACGAACGACTCGACCGCCGCGGGTTCGACGACCTCCCACGCGCCCCGGTGCAACCCCTTCGGGTCGACGGCGACCAGCGCGACACGGCGGTCGAAGATCATCAGCTTGTGTGGCAGCCGAGGCGCCTCGCGGTACTCCCCACCCAACCGGGCGAACTCGCTGGCGTGCCGCGACGACCGGTCGCCGTCGGCCGGCGCCCGACCCAGCGAGCGCAGCCGGATCCGGCGCCGGAGCAGCGCGATGTCCATCGGGGCGGCGATCGCCAGCGCGTCGGCGCTGAAGACCTCCTCCGGGTTCATCGCCAGGTGCTCGACCCGCTCCACCGCCACCAGTTCGGCGATACGCCGGCGGGTCGCGTCGCGGTCCGGCAGCCGCCGGGCCGGAAACGGGCGGACCATGCCCGGCCGTAACAGGCCGGCCGCGACCTCGTTCGCCGGGGCGGCCCGCCGGAGGGCGCGCCGTCGCAATGTGGTCACCGCCGCGTCCACCTCAGCCGCCCGCCAGGTCACCGCCTCGGCGCCGTGGCCGGCCGGCGCGGCGACCGGCTCGACCAGGTTGGCCTCCGCCAACTCGTCCAGTGCGGCGCGGACCCGGCGCACCGCGAGACCGAGACTGGCGGCGATGCTGCCGGTGCTCCGAGAACCGAAGGTGACCAGGCAGCGGTAGACCAGATCGGCATCGGCGGAGACTCCCCAACGGACCAGTAGCGGCACCGCCCGCCCAACGGCCAGCGCCCCCGTGCCCCTGCCCGTCATGAACAACTCCCTCCCCCTGGGAATCGGTACGTCGCGATACAAACACAGGACGGCACCGATGTCTCGGGCCAGCAAGATCACCAAGTTGATTCGTTGCGTGATTACGCAACGCGGGGAGGTCGGCGAAGGCTCGTTGAACCGTAGGCCCGGAAATCCCGTTCTAGCTCACGGGCGGCGAGGCCGTTGCGAGCCTGGCCCGCCTCGCCAGTACGACCGCCAGGAGAGGATCCTCGGGTTGTCACTCTTCACACGCTTCCGCCAGGTGCCGGACCAGGAACGGACGCCCACCACGGACGACCCGTTGCCGGACGGACGCGCCGAGGACGACGCGGCCGGGGACGGGGAGAGTGCCGGTTCCGGAGGTGCCGGCGACGGTACGGGCGGTGACGACACGGGCGGCGACGGTACGGGCGGTGACGGTACGGGCGGCGACGGTACGGGCGGTGACGGTACGGGCGGCGACGGTACGGGCGGCGACGGTATAGGCGGCGAGGCGGCGGGACAGCGGCACCGCTCACCCGCTCGGCGGATCGTGACGCGGCTGACGACGGTACTGGCGGCCCTGCTCGTGCTGCTTGCCCTGACCGCGGGCAACAAGCCGGACCAGTTCACCCTCGGCACGCTCGCACGGATTCCGGTGGAGGCACTCCTCGGCGTCGTCCTCGTCCTCGCGTTGCGGACGGGGGCCCGACGGGCGGCGGCCGTACTCGGTGGCGTCGGTCTCGGCCTGTTGGGCCTGCTCAAGATCGTGGACATGGGCTTCCACGCCGTACTCGCCCGGCAGTTCGACCCGCTCCTCGACTGGATCCTGCTGGACGACGCGATCTCGTTCCTCACCGACTCCTTCGGCCGGGGCGCCGCGATCGGTGCGGCGGTCGTGGCGGCGCTGCTCGCCGTCGCGGTGGTCGTGCTGACCACCCTGGCGGTGCTCCGCCTGACCGACCTGGTGACCCGGCACAGCGTCGCCGCGACGCGTACCGTCGTGGTGCTCGGCGCGGCCTGGCTCGCCTGTGCGGTGCTCGGCGTACAGATCGTTCCCGGCGTACCGGTGGCGGCCCGGAACACGGCCGGCCTGGCGTACGGACGGGCGCAGCAGATCCGCGACGGCCTGCGCAGCCAGCAGGAGTTCAGCCGGCAGGTCGCCGTGGACGCCTTCCGCGACGTCCCCGGTGACCAGTTGCTCACCGGCCTGCGCGGCAAGGACGTCATGCTCGTCTTCGTCGAGAGCTACGGGCGGGACGCGGTCGAGGACCCGGAGTTCGCACCGCAGGTCGGTGCGGTACTCGACGCCGGTACGCAGCGGCTGGCCGCCGCCGGCTTTGCCGCGCGCAGCGCCTTCCTCACCTCACCGACGACGAGCAGCGGCAGTTGGCTGGCCCACTCCACGTTCCTGTCCGGTCTCTGGATCGACAACCAGCAGCGGTACCGCAACCTCGTCACGACCGACCGGCTGACCCTCACCGGCGCCTTCCGGCGGGCGAACTGGCGGACCGTCGGCATCATGCCGGGCGTCACCCGGGCCTGGCCAGAGGGAGAGCTGTACGACTACGAGAAGATCTACGATTCGAGCCAGCTCGGCTACCACGGCCCGAAGTTCAGCTGGGCCACCATGCCCGACCAGTACGCCCTGGCCGCCTTTGAACGGTACGAACACGGTACGCCGGACGCGGCCCCGCTGATGGCGGGGATAACCCTCGTGTCGAGCCACGCGCCCTGGACCCCCACTCCCCGGTTCGTCGACTGGGACGACCTCGGTGACGGATCCGTCTTCGCGCCGATGGCGAAGGAGGGTGAGCCGAAGCGCTCGCGCTGGGGCAACTCGGCGAAGGTGCGTGCCGACTACCGGCAGTCCGTCGAGTACTCGCTGAACAGCCTGATCTCCTACATCGAGAAGTACGGCGACGACGACACCGTGGTCGTCTTCCTCGGGGACCACCAGCCCGCCCCGGTGGTGACCGGCGCCGGTGCCAGCCGGGACGTGCCGATCACCATCGTGGCGCACGACCCGGCGGTGCTGGACCGGATCTCCCGGTGGGACTGGCAGGACGGCCTGAAGCCGGGCCGGCGGGCGCCGGTCTGGCGGATGGACTCCTTCCGGGACCGCTTCCTGACCGCCTTCGGGCCACGGCCCGCTTCCTGACCGGGCCCGGACCGGGCACCGAACGGGGCTGGTGGGGCCCGGGCGTCAGGGTTTGTGGCCGATGCCGCCGTACCCGTCGACCGGTTCCGCGTCGGGGCTCTCCGGGCGCCACCGCGAGATGGAGACGATGCCCGGCTCCAGCAGGGTCAGGCCGTCGAAGCAGCGTTCGATCTGCTCCGGGCTGCGCAGGACGTACGGGACGGCGCCGGTGTCGTCGTAGCCCTGCTGTGCCTCGTCGAATCCCTCAGAGGTGTTGGTGCTGTCCCAGAGCACCAGGTAGCTGCCGCTGGGCACGGAGGCCATCACCCGGGCCACAATGGACCGTGCCTCCTCGTGGTCGGCGACGTGCCCGAGCACGCCCATGAACATGACCGCGATCGGCTGGGTGAAGTTCAGGATGTTCCGGGCGTCGGAGATGATCTGGTCGGGATCGTGGAAGTCCGCGTCGACGTAGCCGGTCACCCCCTCCGGGGTGGTGTTGCTGAGCAGGGCGCGGGCGTGGGCGAGCACGAGCGGGTCGTTGTCGACGTAGACGATCCGGGACTCCGGGGCGGCCCGCTGGGCCACCTGGTGGGTGTTGTCCAGGGTCGGCAGGCCGGTACCGATGTCGAGGAAGTTGCGGATCCCCGCCTCGGCCGCCAGGTGGTGCACGGCCCGGATCAGAAAGCGCCGGGACTGCTTGGCCAGTGGAACGATGCCGGGAAACTGCCGTCGGTAGGCGTCTCCGGCCTCTCGGTCGGCGGCGAAGTGGTCCTTGCCGCCCATCCAGTAGTTCCAGATCCGGGCCGAGTGCGGCACGCCGCTGTCGAGCCCGTCCGGCCATCCGCGATGTGCTGGCGGCGCTTCCTTCGTCACTTGGCTTCCCCAGGATTTCCGTAGTGAACGCGACCACTCCACCGTAGATCGTCGATCTGTCCCACGCACCCTCCGGGCGACCGTCCGCTGCTTCGGCCACCGTTGGGATACAGCTCAGACGGCCAGGAGGATGGTCATCCCGAGGTACGTGACCAGTAGCAGTACGCCCTCGAAGCCGAGTCGCCCCCAGCCGCAGGTCTGCCGGACGAGCAGCCCGGCGAGCAGGATCGCGGTCATGAACAGCCCGCTGGTCGTGATGAACAGGTCGTCGCTGCCGGCGGCGTGATAGATGGAGCCCTGCCGGTACGCGACGTCGCCGACCACCAGGGTGATCACGTCGAGGATGTTCCCGCCGAGCACGGCGGCCACGGCGAGGGTGACCGCCCCCCGGCGTACGGCGGCGATCGCGGTGACCGTCTCCGGCAGCCCGTTCACGATGCCGAGCAGTACCCCGCCGGTGAACCCGGCAGTGAGGCCGGTGGTCTCGACGACGCTCTCGGCGGCCAGCGACACCGCCCAGCCGCTCGCCGCGACTAGTACGCCGACCAGCACGAACCGCCCCCACAGCGTGCCCATGCCGTGCTTGTCGAGGGCACCGTGGTCCTGTGGTACGTCGGGTTGCGTCTCCTTGGTGCCGACGGCCTGCCACATCGGTCTGGTGCCGGCGGTCCGGATCAGCCGGAGCCCGCCGAGGTAGCAGGCGACGATCGCGACGGAGACCGGGTGGATCCCGCCGACGGTGACGTTCGGGCTGTAACTGCCCAGCAGGGCAAGGGCGAGCAGGGCGATCAGCAGGCAGCCGAAGAGCAGGTTCGACGAGGAGGCGGCGGCGTGTTCGAGGTTGACCCGGCGGTAGAAGGCGTCCGCGACCGCGACGGCGGTGGTCTGGGCGGCGATCCCGCCGACCGCGTTGCTGTAGCCGAGCTGCGGATGGCCGCCCGCCGCGGTGACCGCGGTCATCACGATCCCGGAGAGCCCGGTCGCGACGCCGAAGAAGACCACCCCGAAGACGGCCTCGCCCCAGCCGGTCCGGTCCGCCAGGGCGTCGCCCAGGGCGACGAGCCGGATGCTGCCGAGGATCGTGAGCAGGCCGGCGACGGCGAAGACGCCGACGCTCGGCCCGGGCGGCCAGGGCGTGGCGGGGAGAAGGCCCAGCATCGGGGGGTTATTCCCGAGTTGCCGGCTCCGAAGCATGTCGCCGGGAGCGGCGCGCCACCGCGACGGCGGGGCCGGCAGTCCTCGGCCGTCAGCCGGGAGCGGTCACGCCCTGGCGGTCAGCCGGGAGTCGTCACCGGTCCGGCCGGTCCAGCCACATCTCCAGCCCGTCGAGCAGCCGATCCAGCCCGAAGGTGAAACTCTCGTCCCAGATCCGCTCCGGGACGTACGCCGCCCCCCCGACCTCCTGCCGCCACTTGTCGTAGTGCGGATGCTCGCTGGCTATCCGCCCCAGCTGGGGTTCCAGCTTCGCCGCGATCTCGGTCATCGACATTCCGGACTGCCGCATGCTGGTGACCATCGCCGAGATGGTCGTCGCCGAGCCGATCGCGTAGGAGGTCAGCAGCGCACTCGCGTGGGAGAGCTCCAGCCCGGAGAAGCCGGCCGCGGAGAGCAGTGCCACGGTGCGGTCGCCGATGCGCATCGCGTTGGGGCCGTAGTTCGGGCGTACGCCGAGCAGGCCGATCACCCACGGGTGGCGGAGCAGCATCTCCCGGGTGCCGGCGGTCAGCACCGAGGCGCCGATCCGCCAGCTCGTGTCGCCGACCTCCGGGACGTAGACCTCGCCCATCACCTCGTCGACCGCGAGTTCGAGCAGTTCGTCCTTGTTCGTCACGTACCAGTACACCGAGGTGGCGCCCGAACCCAGCCGGGTGCCGAGCCGGCGCATGCTCAGCCCGGCCAGGCCCTCGGCGTCCAGCAGTTCGATCGCCGCCCGGACGATCTGTTCACGGCTCAGCGAGGGCTGTTCGCCCCGGGTCCGGGGCGGGCGCAGCCACACCGAGTTGGTGAACGGGTCCGATTTCGGCGGCATCCACGGTCCTTTCGACCCGGCCAGTCTACCGACCGTCGTACGGTGTTCGAGATTGCTGGTACGGTGTTCGAGAATTCTCGCACGCTGTACGAGCGGAGGTCCCATGCCCACACCCCACCCGCGTCGCTGGTGGATCCTCGGCGTGCTCTGTCTGAGCCTGCTGGTGGCCGTCATCGACAACATGGTGCTCAACATCGCCGTCCCGTCGCTGATCCGCGACCTCGGGGCCAGCGCCTCGGACATCCAGTGGATCCTCGACTCGTACATCCTGGTCTTCGCCGGGCTGCTGCTGACCGCCGGCAGCCTCTCCGACCGGCACGGCCGGCGACGTGGCCTGGTGATCGGCCTGGTCGTGTTCGGCGGCGCGTCCGTGCTGGCCACGCTCTGCCAGACCCCCGGTCAACTCGTCGCGGCCCGGGCCCTGATGGGGGTGGGCGCCGCCTTCCTGATGCCCAGCACGCTCTCGATCCTCACCACCGTTTTCGACGAGTCCGAGCGGAAGAAGGCCATCGCGATCTGGAGTTCCGTGCTGGTGCTCGGCGCCCTGGGCGGCCCGACCGTCGGCGGCCTGCTGTTGCAGCACTTCTGGTGGGGATCGGTGTTCCTGCTCAACGTCCCGATCGCCATCCTCGGCATCGTCGCCGCGCTCGTGATCATCCCCGAGTCACGCGGTCCGGCCAGCCGGCCGGACGTGCTCGGTGCGCTGCTCTCCACGGTCGGCATGACGGCGCTGGTCTGGGGGGTCATCTCGTCGGCCAAGGACGGCTGGTCGTCCCCGCCGACCGTTGCCGGGCTGGTCGGCGCGGCCGTGCTGCTCACCGCGTTCGCGCTGTGGGAGCGGCGGGTGGCCGAGCCGATGCTGCCGATGGCGCTGTTCCGGGACCGCAACTTCGGCGGGGCCAGCCTCTCCATCGTGCTGCTCTCGCTCTCCGCCGGCGGCGTACTGCTCGCCCTGACCCAGTACCTCCAGTTCGTCCTCGGGTACGGACCGATGCGGGCCGGCCTGGCGTTCGTGCCGATGCTGGTCACCGTGATGGCCTGCAACGGCCTCGGGGTACTGGTCGACAAGCGGTTCGGTGCCCGGGTCGCGGTCGCCGCAGGGCTGTCGCTGATGGCCGTCGGCTTCGGCGTACTCGCCTCGATCGGACCGACCGACGGCTATCCGACGCTGGCCGTCGCGCTGGTGCTGATCGGGGCGGGCAGCGGCGTCACCGGACCGGCGGCGGTCGGCACCCTGCTCGCCGCACTGCCCCCGGAACGGGCCGGCGTCGGCTCGGCGGTCAACGACACCGTGCAGCAGATCGGCGCGGCGCTCAGCGTCGCGGTGCTGGGCAGCGTACTGACCGCCGCCTACCGGGCCGCGGTGCCGGCGGAAGTCACCGGGCCGGCCCGGGAATCCATCGGCGACGCCCTGCGGATCGCCACCGCCACCGGCGACGACACGCTGGCTCGACTGGCCCGGGACGCCTTCGTCGAGGCGATGTCCAGCACCGCGATCGTCGGAGTGGTCGGTGGCATCGCCGCCGCCGTCGTCGCGGCGCTCGTGATCCGGCCGAAAGCGACCCCGCCGGCACCGCCGGCGGCGGAGCGGGAACCGATCGTGGCGGACGGAGCGGTCACGACCCGGTGAGGCCAGCACGATCCGACCCGCACCGGCCGTACTGGATGGAGGTGCGGGTCGGACGGCGATCCCTTCCGCGGGCTGCCTGCCGGGCACGGCTGGCCGGCCGAGCACCGTCGGCCGGACTCGGTCGGTCAGTCGGTGAACCGGAGCACCGGCTTGATCGTACGGCCGGCGTGGACGTCGTCGGCGGCGCGCTGGATCTGCCCGAAGTCGTACCCGGTGACGAGCCGGTCCACCGGTAGCCGGCCCTGCCGGTGCAGCCGCACCAGGGCCGGGATCAGCGACTGGGTCTCCGCGCCGCCGATGGTCACCATGTAGCGCCCGGGTCACCGGACGTCAAACCCGGCCCGCGCAGCGCGAACCGGCTGGCCGGGAGCCGCCCGGGACATGCCGGCTCGGCCAACGTCCTGTTCGGGGACGCCGGCCTCGGGGCCGGCCGGGCCGGGTCAGCCGGTGCGGCGACCGGGGTTGGCGTCCACCGCGTCGACCGCGTCCACCGCGTCGACCAGCGCGGCCAGTGCCCCGGCCACGGTGGCCAGGCCGCCGGTCGGCGCTCCGCCGGGTTCCACCAGGTAGCCGTCCCGCCGGATCTCCACCATCAGCGCGGTCACCCGCCGGTCCCGGCCGTAGTGCCGCAGCGGCACGTAGCAGCCCGCGAACGGGGTGTCCACTCCGGTGCCGCCGCAGCCGGCGAAGGCTGCCCGGCCGGCCGCCAGCAACCAGTCCGGGGTGTGCGCCGGATCGGTACCGAGGCAGACCGCCGGGCGTTCGGCGCCGCCGATCTCGTACGGCAGCCGCCGGCTCGGATAGGAGTGCACGTCCAGCACGGTCACCCGGCCGCGTACGGCCAACCGGGCGTCCACCAGGTCGGTGATGGCCCGGGCGTAGGGCCGGTACCAGCGGTCGAGCAGTTGCGCCTCGGCGACCGGGTCCTCGGCGCGCAGCGGGGAGCCGTCGCTGGTCCTGGTGTAGACGGCGGCCATTCCGACCGCCCGCATCGACTCCCGCTCGTCCGGGAAGCGCTCCGGGTCGACGACCAGCCGGGAGAGCAGGTTCACGAACGTCCACGGAGTACGCCGGGCGGAGGTGGCGGCCCGGGCCGCGATCAGGTCGGTGTGCGCGTCGGTCATCCGGGCCAGCTCGGCCGCCAGGGCGGCGTCGTCGAGCAGCAGCCCGGCGCGTACGTCCGGCGGGACCAGCCGACCGGCGTGCGGGACGTGCAGGACCACGTCGCTGTCGGCGGCGCCCGGCACGACCCGGAAACCAACCGCCGGCTCCGCCCCGCTGTGCCGCACTCGCTACCGCCGTCCCGTCGACCCGCTGCCGGCGGACGGTAGCACGGCGACGGCGCAACCGCTGGTGCTTCCGTGTGCCGTCGAACCTGGACGGATCAGGTTCCGACAGATGTGCGTTGTTCGATCGGCGCTCTCGCCCGTAACCTACGCACGCCCTTGACCGGCGAAAAAGGAGTGTTCATGGGTCGGATCAGTAGGATCTGGCGGGTCGGACTCGCGGTGCTTCCGATGGCGGCGGTGGCCGTGCTGGGCTCCGCGCCGCCGGCGTTCGCCCACCGGGAACCGTCGATCGTGGTACGCGACGGCGTGACCCAGCCGGTGTTCGGGTACGCCGACGCGATCCGGGAACGGCTCTTCGTCGACTCGACGTTCGACAGCGACAACGACGGCGAGCGCGACATCATCGCGTTCGACGTGATGCGGCCCAGGGCCACGGCCGACGGGCTCAAGGTGCCGGTCATCATGGACGCCAGCCCTTACTACTCGACCGTCTGCCGGGGCAACGAGTCCGAGTGCAAGGCCGACCTGGACGGTGACGGCCTGCTCGACCGGTGGCCGCTCTTCTACGACAACTACTTCGTCCCGCGCGGCTATGCGGTGATCCTGCTGGACATGGTCGGCACCAACAACTCCACCGGCTGCCCGACCACCAACGGCACCCCGGACAACCTGAGCGCCAAGCAGGCGATCGACTGGCTGAACGGCCGGGCCACCGCGCGGAACGCGGCCGGGAAGGTCGTCAGGGCCGACTGGCACAACGGCCGTACCGGCATGGTCGGCAAGTCGTACGACGGCTCGCTGGCGATGGCGACGGCGGTGACCGGGGTGAAGGGCCTGACCACCATCGTGCCGATCAGCGGCCCGGCCGAGTACTACGACTACACCCGCAGCAACGGGGTGATCACCCGAGGCAACAGCTATGTGTCGTCGCTGGCCAACACGGTGACCAACCCGGACCGCCGGGACTACTGCAAGCCGGTCCGGGACGCGCTGGGCGCCGCCGACGGCGACGAGACCGGCGACTACTCGGCGTTCTGGACCGAGCGCAGCTACGTCCGGAACGTCGGCAAGATCAAGGCCAGTGTGCTGCTCTACCACGGGCTCAACGACGACAACGTCCGGCCGGACCACTTCAGCAAGTTCTGGTACGAACTCGCCGAGCACCGGGTGCCGCGCAAGTTGTGGCTCTCCCAGGAGGGGCACGTCGACCCGTTCGACTCGCGCCGGGCGGTCTGGGTGGACACCCTGCACCGCTGGTTCGACTTCTGGCTGCACCGGGTGCGGAACGGGATCATGGACGAGCCCCGGGTCGACCTGGAGCGCTCCGCCGACGTCTGGGAGACGCACGCCGACTGGCCGATCCCGGGGACCCGTGGGACCGAGGTCTTCCTCCAGCCCGGCACCGGCGGTGCGGGCGGCCTCAAGCTGATGCCGGCGTGGAAGCCGAGCGCCCAGACCTTCGCCGACGACCCGGCGCAGCGCCAGGACGCGATGATCACCAACCCGGAGACCGTCCAGCCGGGCCGGCTGGCGTACCTGTCGGAGCCGCTGCGTGCCCCGCTGCACATCTCCGGTACGCCGGTGGTGAAGCTGCGGGCCTCCGCCGACAAGACCGACACCAACTTCGGGGCGATCCTGGTCGACTACGGCACCGCCGAACGGGTGGCGCACCGGGCCTCCGGGGAGGGCATCATCACCCTGGAGACCCAGGACTGCTGGGGTGAGACCAGCCCGACCGACGACGGGTGCTACAAGCAGACCCAGAAGCGGGTGGCCACCGCCGACCTCGAACTGGTCACCAAGGGCATCCTGGACGCACAGAACCGGAAGTCGATCCGCACGGCGACCCCGTTGGTCCCCGGCAAGCTCTACGACTTCGACTTTCCGCTGCTGCCCGAGGACTACGTCTTCCCGCCGGGTCACCGGATCGGCGTGATCATCGTCGGCAGCTACCCGCAGTACTCCAGCCAGGCCGACCCGAACCGGGCCACCATCGACCTGGCGCTGAAGAACAGTCGTGTCGTGCTGCCGATCGTCGGTGGTGCCCGCGCCGGGTACGCCGCCGGACTGTGACCGTACGCCCCGCCGGCTGTCGGAGACTCCCCGGCGGGGCACCGGGACAGCTCCTCGGTGGCCGCCGGCCGTCCCCGTCCTGGTCCGGCGGTGCCCGGCCGGAGCGCCGGTACGGCTCGGCCGGGCCACCCCGCCGGGCCGCCGTCAGGTGTATGATCCGCCGGTTGAGCCCTACCCCTGCGGCGTGTGCCCCGGACGCCGGCACCGGGCTCGCGACCATATGGAGGATGGCGCATGTCCCAAGGCCAGGAGCTGTTCGACCTGCACGAGGACAAGACTTCGCGGCCCAGCTTCGAGACCACGCTGCGCGGTTACGACAAGCGGCAGGTGGAGCAGTATGTGGCGCAGACCGCCCACGAGCTCTCGAAACTGATCTCCGAACGTGAACAGGCGTTCAGTCACATCCAGGGGCTGACCGTCCATCTCCAGCAGGTACAGGCCGAGTTGACCGAGCTGCGAGACCGGCCGCCGCAGGTGGACCGGGCGTCGTTCCGCGACCTGGGTCCGATGGTCGACCAGATCATGGCGCTGGCCGAGAAGCAGGCCGGAGTGATCGTCGACGCCGCCGCCCAGCGGGCCACCGAGCACCAGAACGAGGCGGAGCGGGTCCTCGCCGACGCCCGCGAGCAAGCCGAGAAGCTGGTGGCCGAGGGTGAGGCCGGCCGGGAGCGCGCCGAGCAGGAGGCGCAGCGGGTCAGCGAGCGGAGCGCCCAACAGGCCGAGCGGGCCCAGGCCCAGGCCGAGTCGATGCTGGAAGCGGCGCGCAACCAGATCCAGCAGGAGATCGAGGCCGCCCGGGCGCGTACCCAGCAGGAGCTGGGCCAGTGGCAGGCCAACGTGGAGCGGGAGCTGACCGAGCTGCGCAACAGCACCGAAGCGGAGCTGACCCGGGCGCAGAAGCAGGTCGAGGAGGAGAACGCGAACCTGCGGTCGGAGGCCCAGCAGTACGCCTCCGAACTGCGGCGCCGGGCGGACGAGCAGGCCACCGCGCACCAGCAGCAGCTCGCGGCGCTCCAGGAGGAGGTCGAGACGCGGCAGCAGTCGCTCAGCCAGTTGCTGGCCGCGCAGGAGACCGCGCAGCAGCGGCTGGCACAGTCCCGCCAGGAGGGTGCCACCGCGGAGCAGGAGTTCGCCCAGCTACAGCAGCGGCTCGGCGAGGTCCGCCAGGACCTGACTGCCGAACTCAACCGGCTGGACGAGGCGCGCCGGGCGGCGGAGCAGGCCGAGCGGCAGGCGGCCGAGGTGCGGGCCCGGACGCAGCGTGAGGCGAAGCGGCTGGCCGACCGGGCCGCCGCCGCGGTGATGGCGGCCGCCGCGATCACCGGAGAGACCGGCGAATACCAGATGGTGGCGGTGCGCCAGGAGGCCAACCGGGGGCCGGCCGAGCTGCCCGCGGAACCGGTCGAGCAGCCCGAGCAGCCGGAGCGGCGCGAGTCGGTCGAGCAGCCGGAGCCGGCAGTGCACATGTTCGGACCGGTCGAGCAGCCGGAGCCGGCGGCGAACATGTTCGGACCGGCCGAGCAGCCGGAGCCGCCGGCGAACATGTTCGAGCCGGCCGAGCAGCCGGAGCCGGCCGTGAACATGTTCGAACCGCAGCAGCCCCCGCACCAGCCGCAACACGGGCACTCGCCGCCCGTCTACACCCCGAACGGCGGCGACCCCAGCCGCTACTAGCGGCGCGCGGCGACGTCGGTGCCAGGGTTTGAGCTGGCGTGAGGATGGTTGCGGGTCGGAGGTCGTGATGTAGCGAGGTCTCCGGTAGATGGTTCAGCGACCAAGCAGAACCTGGAAAGCCGGAGACCTCGTGGACACCCTGGCGGTGACGAGGCGGTTCGACCTGGCCGATGCCCAGTGGGCAACGCTGGAGGCGTTGCTGCCGACGCCGAAGCCGCCAGGCCGACCGTCGTTGTGGAGCAGACGCCAGTTGACCGACGGATCCGGTGGCCTGCCCGGGTCGGAGCCCCATGGCGGGCTCCCACGGCGGCCAGGCGGCAGTCGGTCCTGAGCCCCTGGCCAGAAGTCTTCGCCGTAACCAGCGCGCGATCCGGCGGATGCCGGCGACCAACGACGGAACCGCGCGGTGCCCGAGGTCGTACGGGCGAGAGAGAGCACTCCTGCACGGGCTGTATCGCGATCCGCGACGGGCTCTCGTGCTGCCGAGCTGCTGACGCGTGACGACGAGCCGGACCGGTACCGGTGGTGCGGGCTGATCCGCCTGAGCACGAGGTAGGCGCCGGTAACCGGCCGACATCCGCGTCGACAACAGCGTGGACAGTACCAATCTTCTCCGGGAGAGATGTGAAAGGGAAGTGAAAGTGGGCGTATTTACCATTGTTGTGAGAAGCGCCGCGCTATCCGAGGGCGAAGGCCGTCGTCCGACAACTGAGGCAAACCGGCACCCACCACGGAGGTATAAACATGCGAAACTCCTGTCGAGATTTGTCGTCATCGCTTCGGTACTCGTCACCGCGCCACTTGTCGGCGGCGCCGCCCATGCGGCCGCGCCCGCCGGCCAGCAGTACGTGCAGTACAAGACCGGGACCCAGGCGGTTTTTGAACAGCAGGCCCGGGCGGCGGGTCTGACCCCGAGTCAAGCCGAGTACCTGGAGAAGCGGAGCGACTACTACCTGGCCATCATGGGAGGGAAGCGGATATCCCTCAACCAGATCGACGTCAACGGGACCGCGACGGTGAACATCGCGCTTCCGGGCGAGAGTCGCCCTCGGAACCTCTCGTCTGAGGCTGGCCTCCGTCAAGCTGCCGAACCGTGTCCCTACCTGTACTTCTGCGCCTACCAGTACGAACACTGGACGGGCGACTCCATCAATATGTACAACTGCAGGTTCTATCCGATTCCATGGGTTTCGGCGGGCTCCTGGGAGAACGACCAGACCGTTGGCACCGAACCCATGCAATACCACAGCAACGGCGGCAGCCAGCGACTTCCCGCTGCGTACGCTTTGCAGGGGAGCGGCGTTACGTGGCTGACAATCACCGGCATCAGGCCGTGCGACTGACCGACCGGCAACCGTAGTCGCCACGCACGCTTCCGGCTACGACATCCATCGCCGGCGGAGGGCCGAGGAGCCGGTGCCCCACTTTCGGACACCGGCTCCTCCGGGTGAGGCCGCGCAGTACCGCTGCCCACGCCGGGCCACCGCTCTGCGTGCCGTGATCCTGCTGTCGTGGCCATCCGCTTCAGGAACTCGCCCTCCGCCACGAAGCCACCATCCGCCTCGCCGCCATCCACGAATGGCTGCGGCCGACTTCGACACCGGCCCTGGTCGGCGGAGCGGGCGTTCAGCCGTCGGCCTGGTCGGGCCGCCGGCTGTCGGCCACCGCCGCGGGCGCGTCGGCGAGGGAGAACCGTTCACGCAACCGGGAGTAGAACCGGGACGGGCGCAGCCGGACCAGGTGGGCCGGTTCGCGCGCCGGCAGCACCGTCACCCAGTCCCCGGGATCGAGTACGCCACGGAGCTGCCCGTCCACGCTGACCGCCACCTGGCCGGACCGGTCGAGGACGCGTACCGTCACCGCCTCGTCGGCGGCCATCACCAGGCTGCGGTTGAAGACCATGTGCGGGGCGACCGGAGTGAAGGCCAGCGCGCGGAGCCGGGGGGAGAGGATCGGGCCGCCGGCCGCGAAGTTGTAGGCGGTGGAGCCGGTCGGGCTGGCCACCACGAGGGCGTCGGCCGAGTAGGAGGCGAAGAGCGTCTCGTCCAGGTACACCCCGAGGCTGGCCTGCCGGTCGCGGGCCAGCTTCTCGAAGACGATGTCGTTCAGCGCGGTGACGTCCAGCGCCACGCCTGGCTGGTCGACAGGTTCGGCGCTGCGGGGCAGTGGCGGGGGCGGCGGCAGCAGCGGCCCGCGCCCGTAGCGCAGCAGCGCCTCCATCCCGCCAGGAATCTCCAGCGGCCGGGAGGCACAGAGCGTCAGCATCAGCCGTTCGTCGAGCTGTACCCGGCCGGCGAAGAACGCGTCCAGCGCCGTGTCGATCTCGGCGGGCTCGATCTCGGTCAGGAAGCCCACCCGGCCGACGTTGATGCCGAGCACGGGTACGCCGTCCTTGGCGGCGATCCGGGCGCCCCGCAGGAAGGTCCCGTCCCCGCCGATCGTCACCACCAGCGCCGGATGGCCGGCGGCCTCGGCCTCGTCGCCCGCGTTGCGGCGTCGCCGCTGCCCCCAGGACGGCTCCCAGACGTCGATGTCGCTGACCCCGATCGAGTGGTCGGCCGCCCAGCGCCGGACCGCCCCGGCCGCCGTCACCGCCGCCGCCCGGCCCTCGTGCACCACCAAGCCGATCCGTTGACCCGTCATGCTCTCTCGTTTCTCCTGCCTGGCGTCCGCGCCACCGGCCCTCGGGCGGTGAACGATCCGGTCGCGGTCCCGGCCACTGCCTATCACGAACATGGTCGACCAGCCCGCACCGCCCCGTGTCGCGGGGCCGACCGCGCCGACCGGGAGCGCCCGCCGCACCCGAACCGGGGACAGTCCGGGCCCGGGGCGCGGCGGCCGTCCCGAGCGTGTCGAGCCGGGCCGACGGCGGCGAATTTCCCGGCCTGGCACCGCTTCGGCCCGACCGTCGTAACAGGACTCCGGGTAAAGGTGCTGGCCCCGCTCGGCTTGACAGTGCTGCCGTACGGGGTCAGGCTGGGGCCACTGTAAGCGCTTCCGGAAGTGGTCCGCCGCTCCGGATTCTGTAAGCGCTTCCGGACTGGTTTGACCATAGTTGCTTGGAGTTGGCAATGGCGGTGCAGGACCGACGACAGGCGACCATCTACGAGGTCGCCCAGCGGGTCGGCGTCTCGATCGCCACCGTGTCCCGAGCGCTGCGCGGCACCGACTACGTCGCACCGGAGACCCGCCGCCGGGTGCTGGCGGCGGTGGAGGAGTTGCAGTTCCGGCCCAGCCGGCTCGGGCAGTCCCTGGCCGAGGGGCGGCACGCGGCGAACGGCATCGTCTTCCCCGACCTGTCCGGCCCGTACTACTCCGAGGTGGTGCTCGGCTACGAGGAGGTCGCCGCCGAGCTGGGCAACAGCGTGCTCATCCTGGCCACGCACGGTCGGCCCGACCCTGCGCGCAAGGTGCTCGAACTGGCCCGCCGGGTGGACGGGATGGTCGTGATGGGCCGGACGGTCGCCGACGGGATCGTCGCGCAGGTGGCGGAGACCGGCGTCCCGACCGTGCTGCTGGCAAGGCCAGCCGTCGGCGCCCTGGACACCATCACCGCCGACAACGACAGCAGCGCCCGGCGGCTGGTCGAGCACCTGCTCGGACACGGCTACCGGCGCTTCGCCTACCTGGGCGACCCGGACTCCTCGCCGGACGTGACCGACCGGTACGCGGCGTTCCGGGCGGCACTCGCCGACGCCGGGCACACCCCGCCAGGGGCACCGGTGCGCTGCGCCTTCGACGTGGAGGCCGGGCACCGGGCCGCCCGGCAGGTACTCGCGGGCCGGTCCCGTCCGGCCGCGCTGGTCTGCGCGAACGACGAGGTGGCGCTCGGGGCCATGGCGGCGGCCGCGGAGCTGGGGCTGACCGTCCCCGGCGACGTCGCGATCACCGGGTGGGACGACGTGATGGCCGCGCGCTACGCCGGGCTCACCACCGTGCACCAGCCGATGCGGAAATTGGGCGCGACCGCGGCCCGGTGGCTGCAGGACCGGATGGCCGGCAGCCAGACAGCGGTACGTCGAGAGGTTCTCCCGACCCGGCTCGTCGTCCGGTCGAGCTGCGGTCCACATGGCGCCGAGACGGAGGTCTGAGATGAGGACATGGAGACGGGCCGGTACCGCCGTGGTGCTCGCGGCGATGCTCGCGGTGACTGGCTGCGGCCGGGACGCCGGTACCGGCGAGGAGGCGGCCGCGCCCGTCGCGGAGGGCAAAGCGAGCGGCGACATCACGGTCTGGGCGATGGGCACCGAGGGGGAGAAGCTCTCCGTCCTCGCCGCGGACTTCATGCGGGAGAACCCGGACGCGAAGGTGACGGTGACGCCGATTCCGTGGGACGGCGCGCACGACAAGCTCGCCACCGCCATCGCCGGGAAGCAGACCCCAGACCTCAGCCTGATCGGCACCACCTGGATGGGGGAGTTCGCCAAGACCGGCGGGCTGGACCCGACACCGGGTGAGCTGATCAAGAAGGAGGACTTCTTCGAGGGAGCCTGGAACACCACGGTCGTCGACGGCACCTCCTACGGCGTGCCCTGGTACGTCGAGACCCGGCTCTTCTACGTGAACTCCGCCGTCGCCGCCCGGGCCGGGATCACCACCCCGCCGAAGACCTGGGAGGAGTTCAAGTCCGCGATCACCGCACTGAAGGCTAGGGGCGGCGCGAAGTGGGGCGTCAACCTGCAACCGCCGGGTTCGGCCATCGGTTCCTGGCAGAGCATCATGCCGTTCGTCTGGTCCAACGGCGGCGACGTGGCCACCGGCGACGGTTTCACCCTCGACAGCCCACAGGCCGTCGAGGCGTACGGGTTCTACAAGTCGTTCTTCGATGAGGGGCTCGCCCCGAAGGACCTCGCGCAGGGCGCGCTCGAACCGGCCTTCCTCGCCGGCGAGATCGGGGCGTTCCCCTCCGGCCCCTGGCACATCGGCGTACTCGAAGAGCAGGGCGGCGCGGGCAAGTTCCAGCTCTGGCAGATGCCGGGCCGACAGTCGGCCACCTCCTTCGTCGGCGGCGGTGACCTGGCGGTCTTCTCCGACGCGAAGAACCGCGACGGTGCGTGGAAATTCGTCGCCTACCTGAGCCGGCCGGACGTGCAGACCACGTGGTACCAGACGGTCAGCGACCTGCCGGCGGTCAAGAAGGGCTGGGACGATCCGGCGCTGCGCGGCGACCCGCTGCTCTCCGCCTTCGGCAAGCAGTTGGAGGACGCCAAGTCGCCACCGGCGATCGCCACCTGGGAGCAGATCGCGGCCGCGATCGACGGCGAGGTGGAGAAGATGGCCAAGGCCGGCGCGAAGCCGGAGGACGCGGCCAAGGCGATGCAGCAGCGGGCGACCTCGATCGGCACCGGGGTCTGAGATGACCGCCGTCGCCCCCGACGCGGGCACCCGGCGCGGGCGCAGCAGTCCGCGGCTGCGCCGGGCGGCGGTCGGCTGGGGCTTCGCCCTGCCGTTTACCGCGCTGCTCGTGGTCTTCCTGGCCGGCCCGGTGCTCGCCTCGCTGCTGATGAGCTTCACCGACCTGCGCAGCGCCGACGTCCGGAACCCGTTCGCCGTCAACATCGTCGGACTGCGCAACTACGCTCGGCTCTTCGGTGACGAACTCTTCGTCCGGGCCGCGGTGAACACCGCGATCTTCGTGCTCCTCGGCGTACCGCTGACCATGGTGGCCGGACTGGCGGCGGCGCTCGGGCTCAACTCGGGACTGACCCGGTTCCGCACGGTCTTCCGGGTCGGCTACTACCTGCCGGTGGTGACCAGCATCGTGGCGGTCGCCGTGGTCTGGCGTTTTCTGCTCCAGCCGGACTCCGGGCTGGTCGACAGCCTGCTCCGGCTGGTCGGGCTGGACGGGCCGAACTGGCTGGGCCGGACCGACCTGGCCCTGCCGTCGCTGATCGTGATGGCGGCCTGGCGCAACCTCGGCTACCAGATGGTGATCTTCCTCGCCGGGTTGCAGGCGATCCCGCAGCACCTCTACGAGGCCGCCCGGATCGACGGGGCCACCGGATGGCAGCAGTTCCGGTACGTGACGCTGCCGTCGCTGCGCCCCACGCTGCTCTTCGTCGGGGTGATCGGGACCATCGGCTACCTCCAGTTCTTCGAGGAGCCGCTGGTGATGACCCGGGGCGGTCCGCTCAACTCGACGCTCTCGGTCTCGTACCACATCTACAACCAGTTCGGCTTCGGCAACTACGGGTACGCCTCGGCGATGAGCTATGTGCTGTTCCTGGCGATCGTGCTGCTGTCGATCCTCTGGTTCCGGCTGCTCCGCTCGTCCGAGGAGGTGTCGCGGTGACCGCCCCGGTGACGAGTCCGCGCCCGGCGGTCGCCGTACCGCCGGCTCCGCCCGCCGGTCCCGCCCGGCCGGTACGCCGCCGACGCGACCGGGTGGCCTCGGTCGTGCTGCACGTGGTGCTGGTGGCGGGGCTGCTTGCCATGGTCGGCCCGTTCGGCTGGATGCTGCTGTCGTCGTTCAAGCCGGAGGCCGAGATCCGGCTCGTCCCGCCGACCTGGTGGCCGGAGCAGTTCACCCTGGCGAACTACCGGGAGCTGTTCGGCCGGCTCGACTTCCCGACGTACTTCTTCAACTCGGCCCTGGTGGCCACCCTGGTCACCCTCGGCAACCTGGTGTTCTGCTCGGCCGTCGGCTACGCGCTGACCAAGCTGCGCTTTCCGGGCCGCCGGGCGCTGTTCGGGCTGGTACTCAGCTCGGTGATGGTGCCCAGCATGGTGACCTTCGTGCCGCTCTTCGTGCTGGTCGCCAACCTGGGGCTGACCAACACCTACGCCGCGCTGGTGCTGCCGTTCCTGGCCGGGGCGCTGGGCGCGTTCCTGATGCGCCAGTTCATGTTCTCCATCCCCGACGAACTGGTCGAGTCCGCCCGGGTCGACGGCGCCAGCGAGCTGCGGATCTTCGTCCGGATCGTGCTGCCGCTCTGCCGGCCGGCGCTGGCCGCGCTCGGCATCCTCACCTTCCTCGCCAACTGGAACAGCTTCATCTGGCCACTGGTGGTGGCCACCACCGAGGACAAGTACACCCTGCCGGTCGCGCTGGCGCTCTACAGCGTCGGGCAGAACCAGACCAAGTTCGGGCTGCTGCTCGCCGGCTCGGTCGTGGTGGTGCTCCCCGTGGTGATCGTCTTCCTCGTGTTGCAGCGGCACTTCGTGCGCGGCATCGCGACCACCGGACTGAAGTGACGTACCTCCGGAGGTAACCCCCATGATCCGTCCCCTCCGGGTCGCCCTGGCGGCGACCCTCACCCTCGCCCTGACCCTGCCGACGGGCGCCGCCACGGCCGCGCCCGCCGCACCGACGGAGTCGGCCGTGCCGGCCGGGTCTCCGGCCGGGGCCGTCGACCGGGCGGCCGCGCTCCGCTGGGCGGCCGACACCTGGCGCTCCATGGTGGCGATGACCGACCCGGGTACCGGACTGCCGGCTGACAACATCGACGGCGACCTCGCCACCGGCAGCCGGGCGAAGTACACCTCGCCGACCAACATCGGCGCGTACCTCTGGTCGGCGCTGGTGGCGCGCGAGCTGAGGCTGATCGGCGAGCGGGAGCTGGTCGGGCGGGTCGGCGCCGCCCTGGACTCGCTGGCCCGGCTCGACCGGCACGCCGACTCCGGCATGTTCTTCAACTGGTACGACCCGGCGACCCTGGAACTGCTGCGTACCTGGCCGGTCGACGGCACGCCGGTCCACCCGTTCGCCTCCAGTGTGGACAACGCCTGGCTGGCGACCGCGCTGATGATCGTGCACAACGCGCTGCCGCAACTGCGCCGCAAGGCCGACCCGGTGCTGAACGCGATGGACTTCGGCTTCTACTACGACCGGCAGGCGCTCGGCGCCGACGTGCCGGTCGGGCTGATGCGGGGCGGCTTCTGGGTCGAGCCGCCGCCCGGCTGCTCGCTGCCGGGCAACTACCGGGGCCGGGGGCCGGACGTGCACTACACCTGCCACACCTACGGTGCTTTCAACAGCGAGACCCGCATGATCAGCTACGTCGCGATCGCCCGTGGTCAGGTGCCCCCGGCGCACTACTTCGGCCCGTGGCGGACCTTCCCCGACACCTGCGACTGGTCCTGGCAGGAGATGAAGCCGGTCGGCGGCTGGCGGGAGTATGCCGGGGTGCGGGTCTTCGAGGGCGCCTACCGCTACCGGGGTCTCCAGTTCGTACCGTCCTGGGGCGGGGACATGTTCGAGGCGTTCATGCCAGACATCTTCGTGCCGGAGACCCGGTGGGGGCCGGACAGTTGGGCCCGCAACCACCCGGTGTACGTACGCGGCCAGATCGCGCACGGCCTGCACGACGCGAAGTACGGCCACTGGGGCTTCTCGCCCGCCTCCGACCCGGCCGGCGGATACCGCGAGTACGGCGTGGACGCGATGGGGCTGGACACCCCCGGCTACCCCAGTGACCAGGAGCGGACCAGCGTCGACTACGGGTTCGAGGGCTGCCCCGACCGTCCCGCCCAGCCGGAACCGGCGGCGTACGGCGACGGGGTGGTCACCCCGCACGCGGTCTTCCTGGCCCTCCAGTACGCGCCGGCCGAGGCGCAGACCGAACTGGCGAAGCTGCGCCGGGACTTCGACATCTACGGCCCCGGCGGCTACTACGACTCGGTGGCGGTGCGCAGCGGCACCGTCGCCAAGCGGTATCTCGCGCTCGACCAGGGCATGGTGCTGGGCGCGCTGGGCAACCTGCTCGGCGACGACCTGCTCCGCCGGCAGTTCACCCGGGGCGGGGCGGAACGGCTGCTGCGGCCGGTGATGCGGCTGGAGGAGTTCTCCGTGCCGGCCCGGCAGTAATCCCAGATCGAGCAGAACAGCCAGACGGAGGATCACGCGCGGATGAGCGAACAGACGACCAGCACCGAGAACGCGGAGCGGGCCCGGGCGGACTGGGAGGGGCGGATGGGGCGGCGCCGGACCGGTGCCGCCGACGACGGACCGCTCACCCTCGACGCCCCGACCGCCCTGGTGGCGAGGTCGGGCCGGGGACAGGTCACCCTCGACTGGACGCCGGTGCCGGAGGCGATCGGCTACCAGGTGTACCGGTCGACCGGGGACGCGCCGCCCGTGCCGCTGGACCATCACGGCGGCGACGTGCTGGCGGTGCCGCATCCGCCGTACGCGGACACCACCGGCGAGCCCGGCCGCTCCTACGAGTACGCCGTGGCGGCACTGCGCGACGTCGACCAGCCCGGGGTGCTGTCGGAGCCGGTCCGGGTGGCGGCGCTGCCCGAGACCGCTCCGGGCGCGGGTGGGGAGCGTCCGGCCGTCGCCCGAGCGGAACCGCTGGTGCGGGTGATGGTCGAGGCGTCCGGCCCGACCCGGCCGGTGCACCGCCCATGGCGCCCCATGGTCGGCTCCGAGCACCTGAGCCACCTGCTCAGTGCGGAGACGACCGGCGGGCGGCCGATCGGGGCGGACCTCGCCGAGGCGCTGCGGATCATGCGTACCGAACTGGGCGTCGGCAGCGTACGGGCGCATGCCATCCTCGGCGACGATCTCGGCGTGTACCGGGAGGTCGACGGCGAGCCGGTGCACGACTTCAGCGGGGTGGACGCGGTCTACGACAGGCTGCTGAGTCTCGGCCTGCGTCCCGTGGTCGAGCTGTCGTTCATGCCCCGGGATCTCGCCAGCGACCCGTCGAAGACCGTCTTCGCGTACGGGGCGGTCGTCTCCCCGCCCCGGGACTGGCAGCGCTGGGCCGAGCTGATCCGTGCCCTGGTCAGCCACCTGATCGACCGGTACGGCCGGGCGGAGGTGCGGCACTGGCCGTTCGAGGTGTGGAACGAGGCGAACCTGGAGGTCTTCTGGTCCGGTACCCGGGCCGAGTTCCTGCGGCTCTACGAGGTGACCGTCCGGGCGGTCCGGGACGTCGACCCGGGGCTCACGGTCGGCGGCCCGGCCTCGGCCGCCGCCGGCTGGGTGGGGGAGCTGCTCGACCACGTCGACGCCTCCGGTGCGCCGATCGACTTCGTCTCCACACACACCTACGGCGCCCCGCCGCTGGACCTCCGCCCGCTCTGCGCCCGGCACGGCCGGCCGGACCTGGGCATCCTGTGGACCGAGTGGGGGGTGACGCCGACCCACTTCAACCCGGTCGGCGACGAGGTCTTCGCCGCCACCTTCCTGCTGCGCGGCATGCGTTCGGCGGCCAACCGGGTGGACGCGCTGGCCCACTGGGTCGCCTCCGACCACTTCGAGGAGCTGGGCCGCCCGCCCCGGCTCTTCCACGGCGGCTTCGGCCTGCTGACCGTCGGCAACCTGCGCAAGCCCCGGTTCTGGGCGCTGGCCCTGGCCGACCGGCTCGGCGAGCACGAGTTGCCGGCCACGCTGACCGGGGACGGGGCGGAGAGTCTGGTCGAGGCGTGGGCGGCCCGGGACGACGACGGCACGGTGACGGTCCTGGCCTGGACCGGCACGCTCGACCAGTCCAAGGCCGGTGGGGACCGGCGGTTGGACCGCGACGTCCGGGTCGAGCTGCGTGGGCTGGACGCCGGCAGCTACCGGGTACGCCACTGGCGGGTCGACCAGGAGCACTCCAACATCCGCCGGGTCTGGCAGGACCTCGACGGCGGCGACTGGCCGACCGGCGAACAGTGGGAGCTGCTGCGCGCCCGGGACACCCTGGACGAGTACCGGCCGGAGCAGGTGGTGCGGGTGGTCGACGGCGGCTGCGACGTGGACTTTCCGCTGCCGATGCCCGGGGTGTCGTTCCTCCGTCTCGAACCGGCGCCGTAGCCGTCCGCCCATCGGACCCAGGCGCGGCTGGTCCTGTGTGGAGTGCGAGCATGGCGGCCATGGAAATCTACGAGGACGAGCGTTCGGTGTCGCGGGCGGACCTGGCGGGCTGGCTGCGCCAGTTGGCCCACCAGCTCGATTCGGAGGGAAAGATCTTCTACGGCGCGGCCGGTGCGGTCACCGTCACCGACCAGGTCGAGTGTGAGCTGGAGATCGAGCGCGACGGTGCGGAGATCTCCGTCGAGATCGAGTTCTCCTGGACGGATCCCACCGCCGCCGCCAGCGCCGATGACGGGGACGACGAAGAAGAGGACGAGGAAGAAGACGAAGAAGGGGACCAGGACGAGGAGTCGACCGAGGCGTCGGCCACCGAGCCGGGCGACGAGCCGGCGGCGGAGGGCGCACCGGCGGACGCCGAGCCGGTGAAGCCCGCGGAGCCGGTGAAGCCCGCGGAGCCGGTGGCGGAGACCAGCGAGCCCGCCAGCCCGGCGGCCACCACCACCGCAGCGGAGCCGTCCGGCACCGACGAGCCGACCGGCGACGGCCGGCCGGCCGGAGCGGCCTGACCATCCGATCAGGACAGTTGACGGGTGGGCCAGTCGGGGGTTCCGGGCCGGCCCACCCTTGCGGCCCGGCCCGCCGGTAATCCGCCGGAAACTGACCGTAGTGCTCCCTGGGGCGGCCGGCCTGGCGGCGCCGGAGCTACTCGTCGCCGACCCCGGAGTCCTTCCGGCCAGTGCGCGACCTCCGGCCTCCGGGCTCGGCGGTGCGGTCAGTCCCGGAGCTTGGCGCGCAGTACCCCGGCGTCCGGCGCGCCGAGTTCCTCGTAGACGGCGAGGGCCTGCTGCCAGACCGCCCGGCCGTCCCCGCGGCGCCCGGCCGTCCGCAGCGCGTCGCCGAGCCGATGCAGGGTGGCCGCCTGGTACCAGCGGTCGTCGAGGTCCCGGTAGATCTCGGCCGCCCGCTGGTAGTGGTCGATCGCCGCGCCGTGCCGGCCCAGTTGGCTGTGTGCGGTCGCCGCGGCCTGCAACGCGCGGGCCTCGCCCCGACGGTGGCCGAGCGACCGGAAGATCTCCAGGGATTCCGTGATCACCGGTACCGCCTCGGCGGGCCGGCCGGCGACGGTCAGGGTCAGCGCGATCTGGTAAAGCGAGATCGACATGTTCCCGGTCTCGCCGTGCGCCCGTTCCAGCGCGTACGCCTGCCGGCTGCACCGCAGCGAGCGGTGGTGCTCACCGGCGTCCCGGTACGCGGCGCCGAGGTTGCTCAGCACCGTCGCGATGCCCGCCGGGTCGTCCATCTCCCGGAAGATCTCCAGGGCCTGCCGGTGCGTCTGCACCGCCAGCGCGGTCTGCCGGGTCGACCGGTAGGCGGTGCCGATCCCACTGAGCATGTGCGCCTGGCCGATCGGGTCACCCGTGCGCTCGGCCGCGCAGAGTCCGGCCCGATGGGTGCGGATCAGGTCACCCCAGGCACGGGTCAGGTGCAGGTGGACCCAGCCGGCGTAGGCGAGGCGCCAGCAGAGGTCGTCGAAGCCTTGGGCCAGTGCCAGTTCCACCGCGGTGATCAGGTTGTGCCGCTCGGTCTCGTACCACTGCCGGGCCTGCCGCTCACCGGAGAAGGTCATCGGTGTGACGTCCCGGGGCGGTCCCGGTACCCTCACCTCGGACTCGCTCGGCTGGAGCAGCGGCCGGGCGTGCAGGGCGCTGCGGGTCAACCAGTCGACCAGCCGGCGTTGGCTGGCGGTCCGCACCCGTGGGGTGTCCTGCTCGGCGGTGAGTTCGGCGGCGTAGGTGTGCAGCAGGTCATGCACCACGAACCGGCCCGGGGTGTGCTCGCTGACCAGGTGCGCGGCGGCGAGTTCGTCGATCAGCGCCCGGATCCGCGCCGCGTCGGCCCGGACCAGGGTCGCCGCGGCCGGGGCGGACAGCTCCGGGGTCGGATGTAGGCCGAGCCGCCGGAAGAGCCGGGCGGCCGGCGCGCTGAGGGTCCGGTACGACCAGGAGAAGACCGCCCGTACGTCGACGGCCGTGTCCGGGCTGGCGAACCTGTCCAGCCCGCCCTCGCTGTCGGCAAGTTGCCGGTCCAGTTCGGCCAGCGCAAAGGCGGGGCGGGCGACGGCCCGGGCGGCGACGATGGCCAGGGCCAGTGGCAGCCGGCCGCACGCGTCGACGATCCGGTCCACCGCCCCGGGTTCGGTGTCGATCCGCCGCCGCCCGAGCCGCGAGCCGAGCATCTGCCGGGCCTGGTACGCGGTGAACGGGTCCAGCCGGACCGTCCGGGCTCCCTCGGTCACCACCAGCGCGGAGAGCTCGCTTCGGCTGGTGACCAGCACGAAGCACCCGGTCCCGCCGGGCAGCAGCGGCCGGACCTGCTCGGCGTCGCCCGCGTTGTCGAGTACGACCAGCATCCGGCGGCCGTCCATCAGGGACCGGTACAGCCCGGTCTGCCCGTCGAGGTCGGCGGGGATCTCTGCGGCGGGCAGCCCGAGCGCACGGAGGAACAGCGTCAACGCGTGCTCCGGGGTCACCCTGGCGCGGTCGTCGTAGCCGCGCAGGTTCACCCAGAGTTGGCCGTCGGGGAAGTGCTCCGCGACCCGCCGGGACCAGTGCAGCGCCAGCGCGGTCTTGCCGACCCCGGCCGTACCGTTCAGGACCAGGACGCCGGGTGCGCCACCGGGGCGGAGGTCGCGGCTGTCGAGCAGGGTGTTCAACCGGGCCACCTCGGTGTCCCGGCCGGCGAAGCCGGAGACCTCCGGCGGCAGTTGCCGGGGTACCGGCGGCAGCCCCACCGCCTCGGTGGATGCCGTCGGGGTGCCGCCAAGCACCTGGGCGTGCAGCCGCTGGAACTCCTCGCCCGGGTCGAGTCCGAGTTCCTCGGCCAGGTGCCGGCAACCCTCGTGATAGGCGTCCAGTGCCTCCGCCCGGCGCCCGCTGCGGTGCAGGGCGGTGACCAGTTGCAGCCAGAGCCGCTCGCGCAGCGGATCCTGGGCGGTCAGCCCGCGCAACTCCTCGACGAGCTCGGCGTGCCGGCCGAGCCGCAGGTCCACGTCGATCCGCCGCTCCAGCGTACGGAGTCGCTGTTCACGCAGGCCGGGAACGCTCTCCCGGTGCAGCAGGTCGGACGGTACGTCGGAGAGCGGGTCACCACGCCACTGCCGCAGTGCGGCATGCAGCGCGGTCGACTCGCCGTCCAGATCGGACCGCCCGGCGGCCCGGTCGGCCGCCAGCACCCAGCGCCGGAACCGCCCGAGGTCCACCAGATCGGTGCCGACCTCGATCAGGTAGCCGTCGGAGCCGGTGGCGATCAGCGGCGGCGAGCCCGCCTCGTCGAGCAGGGCGCGCAGCCGGGTGACGTACAACTGTGCGGCCCGCCGGGGGTTGTCCGGCTGCCGGGTGCTCCAGATCGCCTCGGTCAGCCGTCCGACCGAGACGAGCCGGCCCGGTTCCAGTAGCAGCGTCGCCAGCAGCGCCCGGCACTTCGGCGACCGAACCGGTACCGGCCGGCCCGCCACCCGTACGTCGATGGGCCCAAGCAGCCCGAATTCCACCCCGTTGGTCATCGCCCTCTCCGCCCCCGCGTCTCCGATAGGCTGACACATCAGCCGGCAATCGGAAATACGCAGCTTGACGTACACATACAGGGTCGTGGAGACAGACGATAGCGGTTTTCCGACGAGATAGAGATCAATTCTCGGATCCGTTGCGGAATTCCGCAATGGAATGACCATTCGCGGCCGGGCCGACGGGGTCGGGGTACCGGAGCGGGCCTGCTCCGGTACCCCGACGCCGTGCCGGTCGTCAGCCCAGGTAGCTCCGGCTGAGGACGATCTCCTCACTCGGCAGGCCGAGCAGTCCGAGCACCTGGACCCGGACGGCGGTCTGCACGAGCTGCCCGTTGGGGTTGGTGGTGGACTCGTTGAGGTAGACGACGGCGACCCCGGGGATGCCGATCGTCACCGGGCTACTGGTGCCGACGGCGGCACCGTTGATCGTGCCGACCACCCGGGAGGTCCGGGTGATGCCGTCCGGTCCGGCCACGCTGGTGCTCTCGATGGTGGAGAGGTTGACCAGACCGCCGAGCAGGTTGGCGCCGGCGACGGTCGCCCGGGCCGTGGTCGTACCGGTGTCGGGGTCGAGCGTGCAACTGGCGTTGAGTACCCCGGTCGTCAACAGCGGCGGCGCGTTGACCGCCACCGAGGTCTGCGCGTCATCGGGCGGGCAGGTGACGTCGGGCGTCCGGGGGACGGTCAACAGCAGTCCGGTCGCCTGTAGCGCGAAGGCGCCGCCGGGCAGGTAGATGACCACCCGTACCACGGCGGTGGCCGAACCGCCGTCGTCGTCGGTCACCCGGACCAGCACGTTGTGCGGGCCGAGCGCGGTGAACGCGTGGCTGATCGTGCAGGTGCCGGCTCCGCCGGCCTCGTTGACCGTGCCGGCGGCGAGCGGGCTGCCGTCGTCGAAGTCGACCGAGCAGGTGTGCGTGTCGTTGGTGCCGATGTCGGTGAACGGCGCGGTGAAGCTGACCGGGGTGCCCCGGGTGAAGAGCGCCCCGTCGGCCGGGGCGGAGATGCTGACCGCCGGTGCGACGTTGGTCAGGGTCAGCGTGGCGGTGGCCTCCACCGGCGGGTTGACCCCGTCGTCGGCGGTCAGGGTGAGCGTGTAGACCCCGTTGTCGGTGCAGGTCACCGTCGTGGTCAGCGCGGCCTGGTTACCGAACGCGCAGGTCGCCCCCGGCTCGCCGCCACCGCTGACGTCCCAGTCCAGGGTGGCCGGTGGGCCGTCCGGATCGGTCACGTCGCCGGCGATGCCGACCGGGGTGCCCTCCTGCCCGGAGTACGGGCCGCCCGCCTCGACCACCGGCGGGGCGTTGATCACGACCGTGGTGCAGTCGGTGACGAAGCCGGGGCCGCCGCCGTCACTGCCGAAGGCCCGTACGCAGATCTCGTGCGTACCGGCGGGCAGCGCCGGGGTGCTGGTGCTGTAGGTGACGTTCTTCGGCCCGGGGGCCTGCGGCAGGTCGGGCTGGATGTCGGCGTTGCCGATCGGGGTGTAGGGGCCACCGGGCCCGGTGGTGCTCAGCGCCAGCGAGCTGAGTTCGGAGGTGATGATGCCGGGCAGGAAGTCCGGTAGATCCTGGGTGGGTACCTCGACGCACTGCCCGCCCGGCACGGTCGCGGCGGTGATCTGTTGGAGGCTGCCGCGCCCCTCACCGTCGTCCGTGCAGGAGGAGCCGGAGCCGACCGCGAAGGTGTAGATGTCGACCTCCTCCGGGGTACCGACCAGCGCGGCCGCTACGCCGCCGTCCGCGCCGTCGGTGGCTACGCCGTCGGAGAGGAAGACCACGATCTTGCGGTCCTCGTCCGCCGCCTCGGCCACCGCCCGGGCCCGGGTCACCGCGTCGGCGAAGTCGGTCGCGCCCTCGACCTCGCGGTGGGTGAAGTCGTCGACCCCGCCGTTGCCGGCGGCGTTGGAGAAGGCCGAGGCCATTACCTCCTCGATGTCCCGGTCGCCCGCGTCCGGCCCGGTACCGCCGAGGTCGCTGTCCGGGCCGGTGGTGAGGTCGTCGGGGGTACCGCCCGGCACGACATCGGCGGCCACCGCCGTCGACCCGAAGACCACCGCACCGACGCTGCCGACGGTGCCGGCGATGGCGGGATCGGTCACGATCCTGTTGTTGAGGTTCCGGGCGGCGGCTATCTCACAGTCGATGATCCGCCCGCAACTGTTGGCGCCCGCGTCGGTGCTGCCGGAGACGTCCAGCACGTAGACGACCGCGGTGTTGGCCACCGGTTGCCCGGTGCCGACCGCCGCCGTGCCGGTCACGGTCACCGGACCCGGGGGCAGCACCGCCCCGTCGGTCGGGGTGTCGATGGTGACCGAGATGCTGGTGCCGCCCGGCAGGTTGCCATCGACGGCTCCCGCCGGTACCCCGGCCGCGAGTACGAGTGCCAGCGCCGTTACCGAGACAACCGTGGTGCCGGTCCAGGCTGACCTTGCACGCTTCATTGATTCCTCCTCCGTCGGGGCGTGGAACGGGGTCACGACCCCGATGCACGCAGACGGAGTATGGAGTGAGGTGAATGTGGTTCGTGCGCGTTAAGTGACAGCCCGTTGACTGAATTCAGGTAGCTCAGTTTCTATCGATCTGATATGCATTCATCAATGGTTGGATGAACGGACTGAGTAGTTCCGGCCGCTCGCCTCTCGACAGGGGCGGACCGTCCCTTGACTCGGCGGTCACTGGGGCCGTGAGCGGACGCCGCAGGCCTGAGCGGTGCCCCGCCGCACCGGTCAGACCGTGACGGCGGCTCCCGGCTCGGCCAGGGCGTGGAACGTGATGCCGAGCCGCTCGACGTACCGGCGGAAGGTGTCGTAGCGCTGCCGGAGGAAGAAGTCCCGGGCGTGGCCGTCGTGCACCGGCAGGACCGCCCCGGGCTGGAGTTGGGCGACGAAGCCGGCCACCGCCCGCTCGGTCAGGAACGGCGCCATCACGGGTACCGCCGCCACCGCGACACCCCGGTACGCCAGCAGCCCCGGATGCAGCGAGTCACCACAGTGCAGCAGCCGCCCGCCGACCAGGTAGGCGGTGTTGCGCGGGGTGCGGTCGTCGAGTACCGGCTCGTGGTCGGCGGGAACGGCGTCGAGCCGCAGCGCGCGGACGTCGTGCGCGCCCTCGGCGAGTACCGTCACGTCGAGCCCGTCCGCGCGCAGCGCCTCGGCGGTCTCCTGGTTGCCGAGCAGGCGCGCCCCGGTCCGCCGGACGATCTCGACCAGCGCCGCCGGGTCGGCGTGGTCCGGATGGTGGTGGGTGAGGGCGACGGCGTCGAGCCGGCCGAAGTCGGCCGGGTCCACCCGGCCCTCCGCGAAGCTGAACCGGCCGGGATCGATCAGCAGCCGTACCCCGTCCTGCTCGACGAGCAGGCACGAGTGCAGGTACTTCGCGATCCTCAAACCGCCGACCTCTCCTCGGGCATCCCGACGGGCTACCCGGACGTCTCCCGGGCAAACCCGGAATCCGCCGGCCGGGCGGCCGTGACGGGGCCGGCTACGGTGGCCGGATGCGGCAGGGGCGCGGTGACTGGGCGCAGCGGTGGAACGCCGACCGGTTGGACAGCCGGGTGACGGAGCTGCTGCGCCGGTGGCCCGAGGACCCGGCCGGAGCGGCGGTCCTGCTCAACGGAGTGCTCCGGGCCGCCGCGCCGTACTCGGTGCTGTCCCTGGCGGAGAGCTACCGGCGTCGACACCACTCACTCGAACCGTTGCTCGGCGCCGGCACCGACCGGTTGGTCGAGGAGGACTCCGGCCGGTACCCGAGCGGGGTCGCGGCGCTGCTGACACTGGACCGGTCGGGGCGGCTGCGCGAGGCGGGGCTGCGCCGGCTGGTCGCCAGCGAGGAGCCGTTCGTGCTGCCGTACCTGCTGCTGCGGCTCGACGACCCGGTCGATTCGCTCCGCGACATGGCCGTCGACGCGGTGCGCCACCGGCTCCGGGTCGACGGTGTCGACGTGCTCGTACCGATGGCACCGCTGCTCGACCGGCTCGCCGGCCGGCGCCGGGCGGGTCCGCTCGTCCGGGCCCTCCGTCCCTAACCGAGCCCGACGCGGCGGAAGCCACCAGCACGGACAGCGCGAGGGCCATGGCGGGGCCGGGCTCGGTGGGCAGACCGGCGGACCGGGCGACCAGGATGGCGACGGTCGCGACGGTGAGGCCGGCGACCGCGGCCCAGAGCCGGTGGCGCCGACGCGCCAGGGCGATGCCGCCGGCCACCGCTCCAATGGCGCAGTCGAACAGCCGGTAGCGGCGGCCACCCTAACCGTCGACGACGATCGAGATGTCGCAGACGACCTGGTTGCCCATGACCTCAGGCGACCCGGAGGGTCGGCGCGGCGACGATCCGGGCGAGGTCGGAGATGTCGCCGGTCTGGTCGACCGGCGGATTGGCGGCGCCGGCAGTCGCGCTGGCCGCCGGGCCGGCGGTCGCCGTGCCGGTGGCGTCCGGCGGCGAGCCGGGCGAGGCCGTCGCGATCGGCACGGTCGGGGCGGCGGACAGGCTGATCTCGTTGAGCGTCCCGATCAACCTGCTTACGTCGTCGGTCGCCATCCGGAATGATCCCCGGCACACCGTGCCGATCCACAGCGACACCACCACGGTGCCCCGGTCACCGTGGTAGCTGACCCGCATCGTCCGGTCGCCGCCACGGGTGTCGATGAACAGATCACCAACGCTCGGCATCGGCCGCACCTCACCCATGGATCCAGCATGTGGCATCGGGAGCCGGAGTGGAAGGCCCGGCAGCGGGCCTGGCCCGCGCCGTCTCGCCTCGGCCCGGGCACGCCACAGCGGGCGAGCGGTGGGTGTGTGCCGGGATCCCGGCTACGGTCGGCGGGCGGTGACCAGCCAATGCGCGCCGGGGATGCGTACTCCGTCCGGTCCCTCGTACCGGCGCAGCACCTCGACCAGGATCTCCCGGGCCGTCTCGACGCTCGGCCCGTTCGCGGACTGCAGGACCGCCAGTACCGGTCCCGAGCCGAGGAATCCCTCCGCCGCCTCGCCCGCGTCGGCCCCGAACGCCATCGGGGCGTCGACCGGCCGGGGCCGTACGTCGGTGAAGCCGGCCCGGTCCAGCACCTCCGTCAGCCGGGCGGGATCGGCCAGCGAGAACATCGCCGAGTCGGGCAGCCGCCCGGAGTTCCGCCGGCCGTGCAGCGCGGACATCGGTGCCACGTACCACGCGTTGTCGGCCATGTCGCGGGGGCAGACGAAGGCGAGCCGTCCGCCCGGCCGGAGCGCGTCGCGGACGTTGCCGAACGCCGCCACCGGGTCGGCGAAGAACATGATGCCGAACTGGCTGATCGCCACGTCGAATCCACCGGCCGGAAACGGATGCACCTGCACGTCGCCCTGCGCGAACTCGATGTTGCGCAGCCCGGCCGAGGCCGCGGCGGCCCGGGCGTGGTCGAGCATCGGCGCGGAGAGGTCGACGCCGAGTACCCGGCCCCGGGCGGCCAGCCGGGCGCCCAGTCGGCTCGTCTCGCCGGTACCGCAGCCGATGTCGAGTACCCGGTCGTCCGGCCCGATCGCGGCGGCGGTGAGCAGCGCCTCGGTGAGCGCGCCGTTCACCGGGTCGTCCCGCTCGCTCCGTGCGGCCCAGTTGACGCCCTCGGGCCCGTTCCACGCCTCGGCCTGGTCGGTGTTGACGATACGCATCTCAGTTCCCTTCCGGACGGGCCCGGGCGAGCAGCCGCAGGCCGACCGGGGCGAGGCCGCCGTCGGCCACCCGCAACCGCTCGATCTGTCGGAGTGTCGTGAACAGCGCCAGCCCGTCGGCGTCGTCGTCGAGCCGGTCGGCGAGATAGCGGTGCAGGTACGGCACCCGCACGGTCTGCTGGATGTCGAAGAGTGTGGCGATCTCGGTGCTGACCGCCACTCCCGGGTGCAGGCGGTACGCGTCCCGGTGCCGCTCGACCCAGTGCGCGTGTGGCGCCTCGACCGGCGCGGCGTCGGGATCCGGTCCGAGCCGTCCGGCGGCGCCGAGCACTGCCGCGAGGTCGTGGTACCAGCCGGCGGTGGCGGCGTCCGCCCGTTCCCAGGCGAACTCGTCGACCACCAGGGTCCCGCCCGGCCGCAGCAGCGACCACGCCCGCCGGACGGCGCCGGCGAGGTCCGCCATGTGGTGCAGGGAGAGCGAACAGAGCACCACGTCGAAGGGGTGCTCGTCCCGGTAGTCGGCCAGGTCTGCCACGAGCGCCGCGACACCCTGCGTGGCGGCCGCGCTGACGGCCACCGGATCGACGTCGATGCCCAGCACGGCGTAGCCGGCCCGGCCGAGGGCGCGGGCGAGGTCGCCCCGCCCGCAGCCGGCGTCGAGGATCCGGGCCGGCGGTGGGGGCAGCCAGCCGGAGAGGAAGGCCAACTGGTCGGCGATCCGGGCGGCGGTGACGTCGCCGGTGCCGGCGTCCGGGTCGTACGCCCGGGCTGTGCTGATTGGACTCACCGGTCAAGCGTCGACCGGGGTGGGCCATGCGGACAACTGCGGGTTGGTTGGGTCTGCCATAAGCTCGACGCATGCTCGATCCCTGGTCGTTGCAGGTGCTCGTCGCGGTGGGCGAGCGCGGGTCGTTCTCGGCGGCGGCCACGGCGCTCTCGCTGACCCAGCCCGCCGTATCCCGCCAGGTCGCGGGCCTGGAGCGGCGGCTCGGGGTACGGCTGTTCAGCCGGGACGTCCGTGGTGTCCGGCCGACCCCGGCCGGTGCGGTCGCGATCGAACTCGCCCGGGACAGCCTCACCCGGCTACGGGACCTGGAGGCCCGGCTGGCCTCCTTCGCCGAGCTGGAGTCGGGCGAGCTCCGGCTGGCCGCCTTTCCGAGCGTCAACACGCACTTCGTGCCCGAGGCGGTCCGCCGGTTCGGTCAGCTCCATCCGGGCGTGACCCTCAGTCTCCGGCAACCGGACCAGCCGGCGCTGCTGCCGTCGGTACGCGACGGGCGGATCGACCTGGCCCTGGTGACCGACTGGCACCTGTACGACGAGCCGCAGGCGGCCCGGGACGCCCCGGTCGGTGCCGACCTGCCCATGATGAACGTCGAGGGTGTCGAGTTGGTGCCCCTGCTCGACGA
Source organism: Plantactinospora sp. DSM 117369 (assembly GCF_053764795.1). Taxonomy (NCBI): domain Bacteria; kingdom Bacillati; phylum Actinomycetota; class Actinomycetes; order Micromonosporales; family Micromonosporaceae; genus Plantactinospora; species Plantactinospora sp. DSM 117369. The sequence continues at coordinate 3,048,934 of NZ_CM132446.1, forward strand.
GGAACTCCAGGTGGTCCTGCCGGCCCAGCACCGGCTGGCCCGGCGCCGCCGGGTCCGGCTGGCGGAGCTGTGTGGCGAGACCTGGATCGACGGGGCACATCCCGACTGTCTCGGGCCGGTGGCCCCGCTGGCCCAGGCGCTCGGCGCCGCACCCCGGATCGGGTTCTGGTGCGACGACTGGAGCGGCAAGCAGGCGCTGGTCGCGGCCGGTGTCGGCGTGATGCTGATGCCGACCCTGGCCGCCGTGGCGGTACGCCGTGACGTGGTGTTGCGCCCGACCACTCCGGTGCTGCCGACCCGCCGGCTCTACGCGGTGACGGCCAGACCGGAATTCCGTGCCCCGGCGGTGACCGCGATGCTGGAGGTACTGGCCGACCTCGCGCGGCTGCGCGGCTGACCGGTGCGGGCGGCGCGCCGCCGGACGGCGGCCGGCGCGGAGCCGTTGCCGGGGCTACCGCTTCCGGGCGACTCCGGCGGCGACCTTGAGCATGGTCGGCGGAGCCTTTTCGTCCGGCCACCACTCCTGCACGTCGACGACGCCGGGCGAGAGCAGTTCGAAGCCGTCGAAGAACCGTTCGATGTCGTCCCGGTGCCGGAACGTCATCGGCGCGGGGGAGTTCACCGAGATCTCCTCCAGCTTCGCCCTGGCCGCCGGGTCGCTGCCGTCGACGCAGAACTGGGAGATGCAGATGTAGCTGCCCGGGGCCATCCGCTCGCGGAACCGCGCGATCAGCGCCGCCGGATCCTCGGCGTCGGTGACCAGGTGGAACAGGCCGATGAAGAGCAGCAGTATCGGCTCGTCGAAGTTGATCAGCCGCTGCACCTGCGGATCTTTGAGGAGTTCGTCCGGCCGGCGGACGTCGGCCTGGATCGAGACCACGTTCTCGTCGGTGGCCAGCAGGGCCCGGTTGTGGATGAAGACGATCGGGTCGCTGTCCACGTAGACCACCCGGGCGTCCGGGGTGATGGCCCGGGCGGTCTCGTGCACGTTCGGTGCGGTGGGGATGCCGGCGCCGATGTCGAGGAACTGCGTGATGCCGGCGTCGGCGCACATCTGGGTGACCCGGAGCAGGAACCGCCGCTGGGCCTTTCCGAGGGCGGGCAGGTCCGGGGCGAGCGCGATGACCTGCTTGGCCGCCTCCCGGTCCACCGCGAAGTTGTCCTTGCCGCCGAGTACGTAGTCGTACGCGCGGGCGTGACTCATCTGCGTGGTGTCGATACCGGAGGGCACGGAGTCCTGGTCGGTCACGGGCACTCCCGGAAACGGGATCGAGGGCTGCGAGCGGCGAGCCGATCCTAGCCCGCCGAGCGACCGGGTGCCCGTGCGAAGGGCCGGCAGGAAAGGGGCTTCCCGGCGGCTTCTCATGGCCGGTCACCGTGCGGTGGCGGTACGCGAGTCGTGTCCGGACACAGTGGGTCCGAGGGGTTGAACGGGCGACCGCTGCGCGGTAGGTTCACCTCCAAGTGAGTAAGACTCAAGTTGAGAACAACGGAGGTCGCGCCGATGCGCCCGGAGTCCACCTTCCTGGCCGGGTACGACCCGACGGCGTTCCCGCCGGTCGCGGTCACCGTCGACATCGTGGTGCTGACCATCCGGGACGGTGCGCTGCACGTACTGCTGGTGGAGCGGGCCGAACATCCATTCCGGGGACGGTTGGCCCTGCCGGGCGGTTTCGTCCGGGACGAGACGCTGGCCGAGGCGGCCCGCCGCGAGCTGGCCGAGGAGACCGGGCTGCGCCCGGGCCAGGCGGCGCTGGCCCGGGTCCACCTCGAACAGTTGCGCACCTATGGTGACCCGGGGCGGGACCCACGGATGCGGGTGATGTCCGTGGCGTACCTCGGATTCGCGCCGAGCCTGCCGGATCCCCGGGCTGGCGGCGACGCCGCCAGCGCCGCGTGGCTACCCGTCGACGAGGTCCGGGACCTCGCCTTCGACCACGACATCGTGCTCGCCGACGGCCTGGAACGGGCCCGCGCCAAGCTGGAGTACACCCCGCTGGGCACGGCGTTCCTCGGGCCGGAGTTCACCATCGGGGAGCTGCGCGCCGTCTACGCCGCCGTCTGGGGCGAGCAACTCCATCCCGGCAACTTCCACCGCAAGGTGCTCTCGGTGCCCGGTTTTGTGGAGAGCACCGGCGGGACGACCAGCCGGGGCGGCGAGCGGGGCGGGCCGAGGGCCCGGCTCTACCGGGCGGGCGACGCCACCCTGCTGCATCCGGCCCTGCTCCGGCCGACCCGCGAGGAGCAGGTCCGGTGAACCGGCCCGACGGTTCGGGAGCGAGGAGCGGGCCCGCCGGGGCGGGACCGTCGTGCCGTGACGGGCGCTACCGGCGGACCCGACCGGGCCGGCGGAGCAGCGCCGAAAGCCGACCGGAAGGGGAGAGCACGATGACCTTCGACGAGGCGGTCGCCCTGGTGGAACGGACGCGTACCCCGGCCGAGATATTCGTCGACGGCGCGACGACGTACCGCCGGTTGGTCAAGATCCTGCACCCCGACGTCGCACCGGCCGGTCGCACCGCTACCGCGACGGCGGCCCTGGCCCGGCTCGCCACGCTCTGGGCCGCGACCAGCGCGGTCATCCGGACCCGGCGGCACCGCTGGTCCGTCGGCGCCGAGTTCGCCAGCGGCGATGTCGGCACCCTGCGCGAGGTCACCGACGGATCCCTGCGCGGCCTGCTGAAACTGCCCCGCGACCCGGCCGACGGCGATCTGGCCCGGGCCGAGATCGACGCCCTCGACCGGCTCGCCCGCTGCGGCGAACACCGGTTCCGGGCCTACGCGCCACGCCTGCTGGACACCGTCACGCACGACGACCCGGCGACCGGGGTCCGGCGCACCGGACCGGTGCTGGAACGGCTCGACGGGTTCGTCAGCCTCGCCGAGGTGGCCCGCCGGTACCCGGACGGAGTCGACCCGCGCGACGCCGCCTGGATGTGGCGCCGGCTGCTGGTCGGGCTCGGCTGGGCACACCGGGCCGGCCTGGTGCACGGCGCGGTGCTCCCCGAGCACGTGCTGATCCACCCCGCCGAACACGGCCTCGCGCTGGTCGACTGGTGCTACTCGGTCCCGCCTGGCCAGCGGATACCCGCGCTCGTCGCCCGGCACCGCGACAGCTATCCGCCGGAGGTGCCCGGCCGCCGCCCCGCCACCCCGGCCACCGACCTCTACGCCGCCGCCGAGTTGATGGCCCGGCTGATCGGCCCGCGCCTGCCGACCGCGCTGCGCCGGTTCGCCGACGGCTGCCGCCTGGAGCGGCCGACGATGCGCCCCGACGACGCCTGGCGGCTGCTCGCCGAACTCGACGACCTGCTGCACGACCTCTACGGCCCCCGCCGATTCCGACCGTTCGCCATGCCGGCCTGATCCCTCAGGCCCGACCGAAGGGAAACACCATGGGCAGTGGACGCTGGTCAACCGACGTGTACTCGGCCGCCGCGAGCTACCGCGCGGCCACCGGGGCGAGCCCGTTCGCCTACAGCGACGGCGGAGCCCGTACCGCGCATCCCGACCTCAGCCCCTACAAGGTGACCGCCCGGGAGAGCCGGGACAGCGCCGAGCACCCGCACTCCACCCCGATCGCCGTACTCTTCGACGTCACCGGCTCGATGCGCGACGTGCCCCGGGTGCTCCAGGCGAAGCTGCCGCAACTGCTGGGACTGCTGCTGTGCAAGGGCTACGCCCGGGACCCGCAGATCCTGTTCGGGGCGGTCGGCGACGCCACCTGTGACCGGGTGCCGTTGCAGATCGGCCAGTTCGAGTCGGACAACCGGATGGACGACCAGCTCGCCAACATCGTCCTCGAAGGCGGCGGTGGCGGCCAGCAGACCGAGTCGTACGAGCTGGCGATGTACTTCATGGCCCGGCACACCGAGCTGGACAGCGTACGCAAGCGCGGCCGGCCCGGCTATCTCTTCCTGATCGGCGACGAGCTGCCGTACGACCGGGTCAAGCCGGCGGAGGTCCGCCGGGTGATCGGGGACCAGCTCACCGAGCCGATCGCGGTCACCGAGATCGTCCGCGAACTGCGGCGCAGCTTCGAGGTCTACTACATCCTGCCGAGCGGATCCAACTACGCCGGTGACCCGCGCACCCTGAACGCCTGGCGGAAGCTGCTCGGCCAGAACGTCCTGGAACTCGACGACCTCGACGCGGTCTGCGAGACCATCGCGCTCACCGTCGGGCTCGGCGAGCAGTCCATCGACCTCGACGCCGGGCTGCGGGATCTCGACGACGTCGGCTCGACGGTCGGCGCCAGCGTCGGCCGGGCGCTGGCGACGATCCGGCGCGACCCGGTCGGCAGTTCGGTGGCGCTGACCGGGCTCGACGACGGCACCGGCGGAAACCTCCGGCTGTGAACCACACCGTCGCTGTCGACCTCGGCTACGGGGACGCGGGCAAGGGCACCACGGTGGACTGGCTCTGCGCCGGGGCGCCGGTCACCGCCGTGATCCGGTTCAACGGGGGCGCGCAGGCCGCACACAACGTGGTGACGCCGGACGGGCGGCACCACACCTTCGCCCAGTTCGGCTCGGGCACGCTGCGCGGGGTGCCCACCCACCTGTCGCGGTTCGTCGTGGTCGACCCGCTGGCCCTGGCGGCCGAGGCGGCGGCGCTGGCCCGGTCGGGGGTGCCGGACCCGTTCGGGCTGCTGACCGTCGACGGCGACGCGCTGCTCGCCACCCCGTGGCACCGCGCCGCGAACCAGCTCCGGGAGCTGCGACGCGGTGCCGACCGGCACGGTTCGTGCGGGGTCGGGGTCGGCGAGACCATGGCGTACGCGCAGCGCCACCCCGACGCCCCGCGGGTCGCCGACGTGCGTGATCCGGTACGCCTGCGCCGCCGGCTCACCGGGCTACGCGACCGGCTCACCGACGAACTCGGTCCGCTCGACGCGCCGCCGGTCGACGACGTGCTGGCGGCGTTCCGGGCGTTCGGCGAGGCGGTCGCGGTGGTGGACGGGATCGCCGTCCGGCGGCGGCTGCTCCGTGCCGGACCGTGCGTCTTCGAGGGTGCCCAGGGGGTGCTGCTGGACGAGTGGCGGGGCTGGCACCCGTACACCACGTGGTCGACCACCACCTTCGACAACGCGGCGACCCTGCTGGCCGAGGCGGACGAGTCGGCGCTGCGGCTCGGCGTGGTACGCACCTACACCACCCGGCACGGGGCGGGCCCGTTCGTCACCGAGGATCCGGCGCTACGCCTGCCGGAGCCGCACAACGGGACGGGGCGCTGGCAGGGCCCGTTCCGGGTCGGCCACTTCGACGCGGTCGCGCACCGGTACGCCGTGCAGGTCTGCGGCGGGGTCGACGCGCTGGCCGTCACCCACGCCGACGCGCCGGGCCGGGAACCGGCGCTGCGGGTCTGCACCGGTTACGAGGTGGCCGGGGCGCCGCTGTTCCGGCTGGTCCCCGGGCCGGCGCGGGATCTCGCCCACCAGGCGGAGCTGACCGCGGTGCTGCACCGGGCCCGGCCGGCGGTGCTGTTCCGGCCGGACGACTGGCCGACGACGATCGGTGCGCTGCTCGACCTGCCGGTGCTGATGACGTCCTACGGTCCCCGGGGCACCGACAAGCGTTCCGGCACCGGATGCGGCGCGCGGCCGCCGGCTCGACCGGGCGGGCGGCACGCCGGCCCGGCGACCCCGGCCGGCGTCACAGTTCGGTGACCACCAGGTCGAGCTGTCGGGGGCGGCCGGCGACCACCGGCTGCTCCTCGACGGTGTACTTCAGGTCGCGCAGCGCCTCGACCAGCCGGCCGGCGGACCGGGGGGCCGCGCCGGCCAGCAGCAGGTCGCGGACCAGCCGACCCTTGCTGGCCTTGTTGAAGTGGCTCACCACGGACCGCCGGACCTCCCCGGCGACCACCTGCTCGTGCAGCACCCGGACCGTCACGGTGCGCTCGGCCAGCCGGCCGCTGGGCCGCCACATCGCGGCGTACCCGCTGGAGCGCAGGTCGAGCACGGGCCCGCCGCCGGCCGTCTCGGTGAGCACCGGGTCGAGCAGCCCGCGCCAGTACGCCGCCAGCCCGCCCACCCCGGGCAGGTTCACCCCGATCGCGCAGCGGTACGCCGGGATCCGGTCGTCCATCCGGATCGCCCCCCAGAGCCCGGAGAAGACGAGTACGGAACGCCGGGCCCGGGCCCGGGCCGGACCGGGCAGGGTGCCGAGGCCGAGTGCGTCGTAGAGCACCCCGGTGTAGACCTTGGCCGCCGGCTGGGCCGGCGCGGTGCGCAGCCGGGCGTTGCGGTCCAGCTCCTCGTCCTGCCCCGGGCTGAGCCCGAGCACCTCCCGGGCGCGGTCCCGGTCCGGCCCGGCGCAGAGTGCGACGAGCGCGTCGAGGACGCGTTCCCGCCCGGGGTTGAGCGCGGGCTGGGTCAGCGCGTCCGGATTCACCGGCCGGCCGGAGCGGGGCGCGGTCTTCCCCTCCGACGGAGGCAGCAGGATCAGCACGACCAGCAAGCCTACGCAGCGGGCCGGCGGGCGCGTACGGGGCGTGCCGGGCGGCCGCCCCGGACGCGTACCGGTCGGAGCGGTCGGTCAGGCCGCCTTGCCGAGGGCGTGCTGGGCCAGCAGTTCGCCGTGCTTGCCGGCCGAGGTGTGCCCGGCTTCGAGGTTCTGCCGGGCCAGGTCCCGCAGCGGCTCCATCGCCGGGGTGATCTCGGCCAGGGTCAGCTCGACCTCGCTGACGTGCAGGTCCAGCTCCAGCACGTCCTCGAAGAACCGGCGGTAGTACGGGGTGGCGTGGTCCCAGCCCTCCCGGGGGGTACCCGGACCGTAGCCGCCGCCCCGGGTGACGATCAGCGCCGCCGGCCGGCCGCGCAGCGGCGACTCCTGGCCCGGGGCCAACCGGGGATCGGTGAGCAGCAGGTCGATCCAGGACTTGACGTGCTGGGACACGCCGTAGTTGTAGAGCGGCACGGCGAGCAGGTACGCGTCGGCCGCGACGAGCTCGTCGACGTAGCCGGCGGCAAGCGCGGCGGCCTGCGCCTGGGCCTCGGTGCGCTGGTCGGCCGGGACGAATCCGGCGCTGACCGCCGCGGGCCAGGCGTCGGCCGGCACCGGCGAGGCGGCCAGGTCGCGCCGGATGACCAGCCCGGACGGGTGGGTACGGGTCCACGCCGCCTCGGCGGTGTCGGCGACGGCCCGGCTGACGGACTGCTCGCCGCGGATGCTGGCGTCGAGTCGGAACAGGCTCACTCTTACCTCCGAAAGAAGTTCTGTAACCGCGACTAAGTTAGCCACAGACCGACTGCTGCACAGCAGAACTGTGATTTATATTATCTTTAGTCAGATACTTCTGTCTCACAGAACATCTAGCGGGCGATGATCTTCCAGACGGGTATGCTGGTCATGTGTCCGACACCGCAGCTCCCGCGCCATCCGCCGCCCGTTCCGAGGACGGCGGTCGGATCGCGGCGGAGTTGCTCAAGGACGACTTCGGCTGGGCGCTCGGGGTGATCATGCGGCGCTACCTCCGCGCGGCGGAGGAGATCGTCAAAGACGTGCCGGGCGGCCCCCGGGGCTACCAGGTCGTCGCCTCGGCGAGCCAGAACCTGGCCACCAACCAGGGCGCGATGGCCGCCCAGCTCGGCATCGACCGGACCGTCCTCACCTACCTGATCGACGACCTGGAGGCCGCCGGACTGGTCTCCCGGCAACCCGACCCGGCGGACCGGCGCAGCCGCCGGGTGGTCGCCACCGAGGCCGGGAAGGCGCTCTGGCAGGACCGGCAGGCCGCCCTGGCCCACGCCGAGGCCGAGATCCTCCGGGTACTCGGCCGGGACGAGTCGGCCTTCAAGGAACTCCTGCAACGCGTGGCGATACACGCGGACCGGCTCGACCCGATGCAGAACGCCTGCCAGGTGGTCGAGGAGCTGAACGAACAGGAGAACCGGGGCCGCCGCCGGCGCTGACCGCGCCACGCGGACGGGACCGATCCCGATCGCGCCGAGGGTCAGCCGTGCGCCGCCGGTGGTCCACCGCTTGCCAACAAATCCGCCGACGGATGTATCCGAGCCGGGAGTAGCCGCCTCTGTACTGGTGAGCCGCGGCCGCCCCGGCCCGGCTGTACCTCGTCCGGAATCGGTGACCCATGCTGTCAACCTGGGTATCGCTGCTGCTTCTCGTCGCGGCGGCCGGCATCGTCATGGTCGTCGTGCGGCGCCGCCGCGGTGCGGAGACCACTCCGGCCGGCGGTCCGTCCACCATCGACGTGAGCGCGGAACTGCCGACCTTCAACATCGTCGCCCTCGGTGCCCAGGAGACCGGCAAGACCGTCCTGCTCGCCAGCATGTTCCACCGGCTCAGCACCGAGCTGCGCGAGGGTGGCTTCCGGCTCGTCACCGGGCTCGAACAGGCGGCCGACCTGACCGACCTCTACGCGACCCTGCGCGACCCGGAGGACGCCTGGCCGCCCGGGACGATGATTGGACAGACTCGCTCGTTCACCTTCGACTGCGTCGGCACGGCCGGCGGTCGGGATCACGCCGTACTCCGGTTCAACTACCTCGACTACGCCGGGGAACTGGTCGGTGGCGGGCGGGCGGCGAGCGTACCGGCGCACGGGCGGCAGGCCAGCCAGCAGGATCTGGAGCAGCGGCTGGGCGCCGCCCACGCGATCTTCGGCATCATCGACGGCCGGCGCATGGTAGACGCGCTGCGCGGTGGCCGGGAGGGCCAGCTCTACCTGGAGAACACCATCGTCCCGATGATCGTGCTGATGCGTCGGGCCGAGTGTCCGGTGCACTTCGTCCTCACCAAGTGGGATCTGTTCGACACCGTCGGCGCCGAACAGGACGAGGAGAACGACCGGCTCGAACTGGCCTGCAAGGAACTGCTGTCGTATCCGCCGATCCGCAACCTGGTCGAGCAGCGACGCCGGGCGCGCAAGATGGTCCGGTTGATCCCGGTCAGCGCGATCGGACGGCAGTTCGCCACGATGGCCGCCGACGGGCACATGGTCAAACTGCGGCACGGCCGGCTCCGGCCGGTCAACGTCGAACTGCCGCTCTGCGCCGTGCTGCCCGACCTCTTCGGGCAGGTCAGCGCGCAGCTCGACGAGGTCGTCGAGCGGAAGATCGTCGAGGAGTCCCGGGCACTCTCCCGGCTCTCCGCCGCCGAGACCGTGTCGGCGGTCGGCCGGTTCCTGGCCCGCCCCGCCGGACAGGCCGTACGCCTCGCCGTCGGCCTGGCCGTCGGGCGGAACGCGTTCAGCGAGCAGATCGTCAGCACCTTCCTCGACTGGGTCGGGGAGCCGTTCGAGGCGAAGGCCCGGGAGGTGGCGCAGGCGATCGACGACGCGCACCGTTCCGCCGAGCAGATCCGGCTCGCCAGGCGGGCCGTGCTGGAGGAGTTCCGGGAGAACATGGTCGTACTCCGCCGGCAGCTCCCCGCCTCCGACCTCACCACCTGGGGTGTCCGGTGAGCGCCGCGCCGGCCCGGTCCGGCTGGCCGTTCCTGGTCGGTCGCGGTCGGGACGCCGGCTACCGGATGCTGCTCACCCCGTCCGCGCTGGCCGACCGGAACGACTCGGACGGGCTACTCGCCGCGGTGACCGGCGAGGTGCCGGCGGACGCGCCACCGGTGGTCGCGGTCGTCGGCCCGGGCGGGGCACTCTGCGTCGTCTACCGCACCCTGCGGCCCAGCACCGCCGACACCGGCGCCACCGGTTCCGGCCGGCCCACGCCGTTGCTCGACCGGGCCGGCCGGCCGCTGGTCCTCGCGTACGGCTTCGTGTGCCGGGGCGGCCGGGTGACCCGGGTCGACGAAGCCGATCTGCGGTACGCCCGCGAAGTGGCGCTGGACGCCTTCCGCCGGTTCCACGCCGACGAGGCGGCGTACCGGACGGCGGTGTCGGAGCCGTATCCGCTGCGCTCGGAGGTTGTCGGACGACCGGCCGGTCGCGCCGGGGACGGCGGGCAGGCCCGCTCGGCGCCACCGGGGCAGCCCCGTTCCGGGTCACCGGGCCAGGAGGCACCCTCCGCGGCGGCCTGGCGGCCCGACGCGCTGCCGCCGTCCGGCCGGGACCGGAACGGCCGGCCGCGCCCACCGACCCTGCTGCTCGGCCTCTGCGCGCTGCTGCTCGTGCTCGGCGGGACCGGCCTCTGGCTGGCCACCCGGCCGCCCGAGGTACCGGTGCCGGGCATCGTGGGGCTGCCGGAGGCGGACGCCGTACGGGACCTGCACACCGCCCGGCTGCGCGCCGTACCCGGGTCGGAGCGGTGGGGCGGGGGCTGCCGGCCGGGCCGGGTGGTCGAACAGTCCCCGACGGCGGGCACCAGGGTCCGGGAGCAGACCGAGGTGGTGTACGCGCTCTGCGTGCAAGGGCGCCCGCCCGTGCCGCCGTCACCCGCGCTCGTGCCGCCACCGTCACCCGCGCTCGTGCCGCCACCGTCACCCGCGCGCTCCACGGCGGTGCCGGAGCGGCGGTCGCGTGCCACCAGTGAGATCGAGGCTGTACGACCGTAACGATCATCAGCGTAGGATGGGCGCCGAGCGGCGGGATCGGTCATCCAAGCGTGCGGAGAGGCGGGTCGCGGGTCGGTATGGCGGTTCGCGGCGTGCCGGGCACCTTCCCCGGAGCGGCGTCGGGTCCGCGACGCCGCCCGGCGAGCGGTCGGACGGCCCGGACGATCGGGCGGTTCGTGGTGCCGACCCTGGTGGCGGCGCTCTTCGCCGCTCCACTGTGGTTCATGGTGGTCGGCTCGCTCCGCCCCACCGGCCTCCCGCCGCCGCGTACCCTCGAGGTCCTGCCGCCGGAGCCGACGCTGGCCGCGTACGCCCGGCTGCCCGAGCTGATCCCGCTGTTCCGCTATCTGGCAAACTCGGCGCTGGTCGTCGCGCTCGCCGTACCGCTGACGGTGCTGGCCGCCTCGCTGACCGGTTTCGGGATCCGGCTGCTCGGCCCGGCAGCCCGGCGCCGGGTGGTGCTCGGCCTGCTGGTGGTGCTGCTCGTCCCGGTCACCGCCGTCTGGGCCACCCGGTTCGAGCTGTTCCGGCTGGTCGGGGTGGTCGACACCTACCTGCCGCTGCTGGCGCCCGCCCTGCTCGCGGTGAGCCCGTTCCTGGTGCTGCTCTACGCGTGGAGCTTCGGTGGCGTACCGGAGAGCCAGCTTGAGGCGGCCCGGCTGGAGGGCGCCCGGTGGCTGTCGGTCTGGCGCCGGGTGGCGCTGCCCCAGGTACGCCCGACCACCCTGGCGGTGGCGGTACTCGCCTTCACCTACCACTGGGCCAACTTCATCGACCCGTTGCTCTACCTGCACAGCGGTGACCGCTACACGTACGCGCTCGGGTTGCAGTTCCTGCGCCTGCTGAACCCGACCGACTGGCCGCTGCTGATGGCCGGCGCTGTCGTGGCGACCCTGCCGTGTGTGCTGGTGTTCCTGCTGGCCCAGCGGATCCTGCTGGACGACGACCCGTTGGCGGCACTGAGATCTGGAGGACGCAGATGACCCGATCCTGGCGGCGCTGGGCCGCCGGCCTGCTCGTCGCCGGCCTGCTCGCCGGCTGCGGCGCGGATGATCCCGGGGAGAGCGCCGGGATCACCGTCGTGCTCTTCGGCGACGCCGAGGAGATCGCCGGCTACCGGACGATGATCGAGGCGTTCGAGAAGTCCACCCCGGACGTGGACGTCACGCTCTCCCCGGTGGCCACCCAGGACGAGCTGATGGCCCGGCTGACCACGGCGTTCGCCGGCGGCACCCCACCCGACGTCTTCCTGCTGAACTACCGCCGGTACGGCCAGTTCGCCGCGCAGGGCGCCATCGAGCCCGCGCAGTCCTATCTCGACTCCAGCCAGGCACTGGCCGAGGGCGACTTCAGCAAGGCCGCCCTGGATGCCTTCCGGTTCGACGGAAAGACGCTGACCTGCCTGCCGCAGAACCTCTCGTCACTGGTCGTCTACTACAACGCCGACCTGTTCCGCGCCTCCGGCGTGACCCCACCGAAGGCCGGCTGGACCTGGGACGACTTCCTCGGCACCGCGAAGGCGCTCACCCGGGACGGCCGGTACGGGGTGGGCGTCGAGCCGAGCGTGCCCCGGCTGGCGCCGTTCGTCTGGTCCAACGGCGGTGACCTCGTCGACGACCCCGACCGGCCCAGCACGCTCACGCTGACCGGCTCGCCGGCCACCCGCGAAGCCGTCGACTGGTTCCTCGACCTGCAACTGGTGCACCACGTCGTACCGCCGGACGCCGAGGAGCAGAGCGAGTCGAGCGAGGCGCGGTTCCTGCGCGGCACGCTCGGCATGTACCTGAACAGCCGGGTCGCGGTCCCCACCCTGCGCACCGTCGAAGACTTCGAGTGGGACGTGGCGCCGCTGCCGGTCGCGCCGGGCGGGAAACCGGCGTCGATCCTGCACAGCGACGCGTACTGCATGAGCGCCGGGCGGCCCGACCACCGCGACGCCTGGCGGTTCATCGAGTTCGCGATGGGTGCCGAGGGGCAGCGGATCCTCGCGGCGTCGGGGCGTACGGTGCCGTCCCGGCTCGACGTCGCGCGCTCCGACGAGTTCCTGAAGCCGAGCCTGCCGCCGCACTCCTCGCAGGTCTATCTCGACGCCGAGCCGCACCTGCGGGCCACCCCGCGCACCGCCACCTGGTCGCGGGTCGAACGCGAGACGGACGCCCTGCTGGAGGAGGTGTTCTACGGCCGGGTCGGCCGCGAGGAGGGGCTGCGCCAACTGGAGGAGAAGGTACGGCCGCTGTTCCGGGACCCGACCCGGTGAGTGCCGACCGGGGCGCGATCCGGCTGGAGGCGCTGGGCAAGGCGTACGGGTCGGTCACCGCGCTGCACGAGGTCGACCTCGACGTGCGGGCCGGCGAGCTGCTGACCCTGGTCGGGCCCTCCGGCTCGGGCAAGTCGACGATCCTGCGACTGGTCGCCGGACTGGACCGGCCCGACTCCGGCCGGATCCTCGTCGACGGCACCGACATCGCACCGGTACCCCCGCACCGGCGGGCCGTCGCGATGGTCTTCCAGGATTACGCCCTCTATCCGCACCTGACCGTACGCGGGAATCTGCTCTTCGGGTTGCGGGTCCGCCGGGTGCCGAGGGCCGAGGCGGACCGGCGGGCCCGGGCCGCCGCCGAGCGGCTCGGCATCGCCGACCTGCTGGACCGCTATCCCGACCAGATGTCCGGCGGGCAGCGCCAGCGGGTGGCGCTGGCCCGCGCCCTGGTCCGGGAGCCCACCGTCTATCTGCTGGACGAGCCGTTGGCCAGCCTGGACGCCCAGCTCCGGTTCGCCACCCGGGCCGACCTGCTCGCCGTGCACCGCGATCTCGGCACCACGATGGTGCACGTCACGCACGACCAGGCCGAGGCGATGACCCTCGGCGACCGGCTGGCGGTGCTGGACGCCGGCCGGGTCCGCCAGGTCGGCCCGCCGCAGCAGGTCTACGACGAACCGGCCGACCTGGTGGTGGCCGGGTTCCTCGGCAGCCCGCCGATGAACCTGGTGCCCGGCGGCGGCGTGCTCGGCGGCGCACCCGGGCTGACCGTCGGGGTACGCCCGGAGGACATCGCCATCGACCCCGACGGGCCGGTCGAGGCGACGGTGGAGGCGGTGGAGGCGCTGGGCAGCGAGGCGATCCTGCTCACCCGCTGCCCGGACGGCACCCGGCTGGCGGTCCGCACCGGACCCCGGCACGGGCTGCGGGCCGGTGCCGGACTGCGGCTGCGCCCTGACCCGCGCCGGCTGCACCGCTTCGACACCGAGACCGGCCAGCGCCGAGCAAGCGTCGCCGGGACCGGCCGACGTCGATGAGCAGGCGTTTCCGGCGTCCGCTCACCCCGTGGATGTTCCTCGCCCCGTACGGCGTCGCCGTGCTGCTGCTGATCGCGCTGCCGGCGCTGCTCAACGTCGGGTACGCCTTCACCGACCACACCGGGTTGACCCGCGACCCCCGGTTCACCGGGCTGGCCAACCTGCGTCGGCTCTTCGCCGACGACTTCTTCCTGGACAGCCTCGAGGCGTCGCTGTTCCACGTGGCGGTCTCGGTGCCGCTGCGGCTGCTCGCGGCGGTCGGGCTCGGCCTGCTGCTCGCCGCGCCCAGGCCCGGCGGCCGGTGGTTCCGGGTCGCCGTCTACCTGCCGACGGTGATTCCCGACGTGGCGCTGGCGGTGCTCTTCCTCTGGGTGCTCAACCCGCTCTACGGCCCGCTCAACCAACTCCTCGGGCTGGTCGGGCACCCCGGCTACACCTGGCTGGCCGAGCCGACCACCGCCCGGGTCGGGGTGGTGCTGATGCTGCTCTTCCCGATCGGGGAGGGCTTTCTCGTCGTCCTCGCCGCCCGCCGCCTGCTCGACGGGCGGCTCTACGAGGCGGCGGCGCTGGAGGGCTGCGGCCCGTTCGGCCAACTGCGCCGGCTCACCCTGCCGCTGCTCGCCCCGGTGCTGGTGCTGCTGGCGGTCCGGGACACGATCCTCACCCTTCAGGTCAACTTCGTGCCGGCGTACGTGCTCACCGACGGGCGCCCGGCGAACGCGACCCAGTACCTGCCGGTCTACATCTTCGACCACGCCTTCGAGTTCTCCGGATTCGCCTACGGGGCGCTGCTGACGATCGTCCTGATGGTGATCAGCGCGGCCGTCATCACTGTGCAGCTGCTCGCGGTACGACGCTGGCGGGTGCTGCGCTGACCGTGGCATCCTGCACCGATGAGATCCCGGGTGCTCGTGCTCGCCGTCGCCGTGCTGGGGCTCGCCGGCTGCGGTGGTGACGGCGGTGCGGGCGGATCGGCGGCGCCGGACCGGAACGAGGCCATGCTGGCGAACCTGCCGAGCTGCGACCGGGTGCCGATGGACGAGGGCAGCGAGGTCACCGCTGAGGTCGCCGGTCTGGTGCTGCCGGAGGGCGCCCGGGTGACGAGTACGGCCGCGCAGGGGGCGCTGACCACGGTGGAGGCGACGATCCGGCTGACCCCGCTGGACGTACGGGCGCACTACCAGGAGCGGACCGACATCGAGCTGCTCAGCGTCGAGGACGAGGTCTTCGAGTCCGAGGTGCTGCTCCGGGCCCAGCACCGGCGGATGTACCTGCGGGCCACCGCGCTCTGCGCCGACGGCACCGCGCTGACCGCCGTGGTCGGTCCCGACTCCGACGACGCGGGCCTGCCGGGGTTCCGCAGCGGCGGCGGATAGCACCCGGCCTGGGGGTTGGCCCGGAGGTCGAAATGGGACAGCGGTTCATTGACCTTGATCCGTGATCAATCTAGCCTGGCCGCACAGCGACCGGATTCGCCATCGCACTCCCGTGTGGACAGGAGAGAGCCCGCATGAAGGCCACACCCCGCCCACCTCGCCGCGGCACGGCGGTCACCGCGACCCTGGTACTGCTCGCCGCCGGCGCCCTCGCCTCCTCGTCGTCGACCTCCCTGACCCCGCAGCCCGCCGAGCAGCGCTCCCTGGCCACCAGCATGCCGACCGGGCCGATGGAGATGCCCGCCGAGTGGATGACCTCGCAGCGGCTCAGCGACGGCAGCCGGGAACTATCCGCCGCCAAGTACGTCAGGGCCCGGGGCGAGGCGGACGGGATCGCCGCGCGCAGCCGGGGCGCGTACCACGACCTGGCCCGGCAGAAGTGGCACTTCTTCGGCCCGACCAACATCGGCGGCCGGGTCGTCGACATCGCGATCGACCCGTTGGTCGACGACCAGGTCTTCATCGCCGCCGCCTCCGGCGGGATCTGGAAGTCCAGCGACGCGGGGATGACCTACGAGTCCGTCTGGCCGGGAAACTGGGTGCAGAGCATGGGCGCGGTCGCGATGACCCGCAGCGGAGTGCTCTTCGCCGGCACCGGTGAGGCACAGCCGGGCGGTGGCTCGATCACCTTCGGCGGGGACGGGGTCTACCGGTCGTACAACCGGGGCAGGACGTGGCAGCGGGTGGGGCTGACGGACAGCCACGCCATCGCCCGGTTCGCCATCGACCCGCGCAACGAGCGCCGGATCTTCGCCGCCGCCGCCGGCAACCTGTTCAAGCCGGGCGGCGAGCGGGGCGTCTACCTCTCCGAGAACGGCGGCAGCAGTTGGCGCCGGGTGCTCACCCCGCCGAACGGCACCACCGGGGCGACCGAGGTGCTGATCGACCCGACCAACCCGAACCGGGTCTACGCCGCACTCTGGGACCACCTGCGCGAGCCGCACCAGCGGACGTACGGCGGGCCGGGCTCCAGCCTGTGGCGCTCCGACAACGGCGGCCAGAGCTGGCAGCGGATGACGAACGGGCTGCCGACCGACGCCGACCAGGGCCGCTGGGGCCTGGCACTGGCGCCGAGCGACCCGAAGCGGCTCTACGCGTACGTCGGCACCGCGCTCGGCCCGTTCCGGGCGTTCTACCGCTCCGACGACGGCGGCGACACCTGGACCCAGACCCCGGTCACCGCCAACCAGGCGTCGCAGTCCACCTTCAGTTGGTGGTTCGGCAAGCTCTGGGTGGATCCGTTGGACGCCGAGCACGTCTTCCTGGCCGGGGTGAACCTGGGACGCTCGACCGACGGCGCGCAGACCTTCGCCTCGGTCAGCGGGGTGCACGCCGACCAGCACGTGATGCGCTGGGACCCGAAGGTGCCAAACCGGGCCTACCTCGGCAACGACGGCGGGATGTACCGCTCCGACGTGAACGGGGTCGGCGGCTGGACCAAGGCGACGTACGAGCCGTACACCCAGTTCTACACGGTCGACGTCGCCGAGACCGATCCGGCGCTGAAGGTGGCCGGGGCGCAGGACAACGGCTGCAACCGGGGCTACAACGGGGTGGGCGGCCCGTGGGACGCGATCGGCTGCGGCGACGGGCTCCAGGTGGTCATCCACCCCGAGGCGTCGAACATCGTCTTCGGGTGCAGCCAGTACGGCTCCTGCTACCGCTCGGAGAACAGCGGTGGCACCCCACGGCAGACCATCGGCACCAACCAGACCGTCTCGGACCGGCGTAACTGGCAGACGCCGCTCCAGTTCGACCCGAGCGACCCGGACGTCATGTACTACGCCGGCAACATCGTCAACCGGTCCACCGACAACGGCCGGACCTGGACGGCGATCAGCCCGGACCTGACCGGCGGCGGCCCGAACGACCCGAACGGCTACCCGTGGGGCACCGTCACCACGCTCGCGGCGGCGCCGACCGACGGCAGCAAGCTCTACGTCGGCACCGACGACGGCCGGCTCTGGTGGACCGACGACACCGGGCAGAACTGGCACCAGGTCGACCCGGCGGAACTCCCCGGCACCTGGGTCACCCGGGTCGCGGTGCACCCGAAGGACAAGAACATCGCGTACGCCACCTTCTCCGGCTTCCGGTCCGGCAGCGACCGCCCGCACGTGATGGTGACCCAGGACGGCGGTCGTACCTGGACGGACATCGGCCGGGGCCTGCCGGACGCGCCGGTGAACTCGGTCATCCCGACCTCCGACGGCCTGCTCGTGGTCGGCACCGACGTCGGGGTCTACCTCTCGGCGTGGAACGGCGGGGAGTGGGCGGCGCTCGGCACCAACCTGCCGCAGGCGGCCGTGATGTACCTGCGCTACCACGAGCCGACCCGGCAACTGACCGCCGCCACCTTCGGCCGGGGCGTCTACGACCTCACTGTGCCCCGGTGCCCGGGAGCGTCGACCCGACTGCCGCTGCGCAAGCCGGGCGTCGGGGTCGTCGGCGCACTCGCCTCCTGCCGGGCGTAGCGACGAGCTGAGGCTGGCCGGTGCGGGGTGTGGACGAGGGTCCACACCCCGCACCGGCGATCAGTCTGTGTATGTCTCCTCGAAATATTGACATCCGCTGGGTAACGTGCGAACTCCAGACTTCCCGCAGACCAAGGTTGGTCGGAAAGGATTGACTGTGAACGCACTGCTGTCCCTGGAGCCGCGTGACGCGGGCGCCGACGTGCCGGAGCCGGACCTGGAGTTCGCCAACGGCTACCACACCGAGCAGGACCGGACCCGCTGCGAGGGCTGCTGCATCAACGCCAGCTGGGCCATCATCCACACTCGGTCGTCCTAACCACTAGTGATTCCAAGCCAGGACCGGGCGTTCGACGTGGCCGACAACGAGATTGAGAGCTACGTCGAACGCGCCGTCCGGGACCACGCCGGGAACGGCTACCAGCTCCGGTCCGACCACACCTGGCTGATGCTCAGACCGGACGGCAAGGTGCTGCCCGAGCATGGCTGGAAGCTACACATCTCGGCGCGTCCGGCCACCTTCCCGGCTCTGGTAGAGCGACTCGTCCCTGTGCTGCTCGCCGAGGGCTGCACCTTCAAACTGGCCCGCTCACGACGGGTGCTCAGCCGGCTCAACGACGGTTTCAGCTCACCGGCGTCGGTCGGTAAGGCCTTCACCCTCTATCCGGACCAGGACCGGGTACGCGAGCTGGGAATCCGGCTGGTGGACCTGCTGTGCGGGGAGCAGGGACCGCGGGTCCTCAGTGACCGGGCCATCGATTCGGCCGCGCCGGTCTACTACCGGTACGGCCCGTTCGTCAGTTCGTGGTCAGCCGATCCGAAGGGTCGCCTGGTCGCGGTGATCCACGGACCCAACGGGGAGGAATTCGGGGGGCTGGCGACGCTGCGGTACCGGCAGCCGACCTGGACGATCGACCCGTTCACCGGCGAGCGGGGCGACCACGACGCCGGCGCGGCCCGTACGCCGACACTGCTCGGCGGTCGCTACCGGGCGGTCGCCGGCGTCTACGAGTCCGGGCGCGGCAACGTCTATCGGGCAGTCGACGAGCGGGGCGGCGCCACGGTGGTGGTCAAGCAGGCCCGGGCGCACGTCGACGAACACGACGCGGTCGGCGACACGCGGCTGCGGCTCCGCAACGAGCGGCGCATCCTCCAGGTACTCGACGGTGTGCCGGGCGTACCGCGATTCGTCGACCACTTCCGGCACGGGGTCGACGAATTTCTGGTCACCAGTGACGCCGGCCCGCGCAACCTGGTGGACAGCGTCATACTCGATGGTCCGTACCTGCCGCGGGACGCCGTCGGGCGGTCGGACGCCCGGCGCGATCTCGAACGCCTCGCCGAACAGCTCGCCGGCATCGTGCTGTCGCTGCACAGCCGCGACGTTCTGATCCGCGATCTCACCCCGCGCAACATCGTCGTGGACAGCGACCGGGTGACCCTGATCGACTTCGGCCTCGCCCACCACGACGGCGTGTACGTGCCTGGTGGCACGCCCGGGTACGCCCCGGCGCGACAGTTCCGCGACGAGCCGCCCCTGGACACCGACGACCTGCACGCGCTCGGCATGACCCTGCTGTTCGCCGCGCACGCCCTGCCCCCGGTGGACGTGGGGGATGACCGGGAGATTCCCCGGCAACGCGCCCTGCGGGCGATCCGGGCGCGCCACGGTGAACGGCCGGCGGGCGTCGTCGGCGCGATCGTCGATCTGATCAGCGGCGACGGCGACCTGGCGCGCGACGCGGCACGCCGGCTGGCCGCCGGAGAGACCACCCGGCCGGGCAGCACACCCCGAGTCCTTCCCGCCCCGCCCGATGTCACCCCGGAACTCGCCGCCGAGATCACCGGCAACCTGCTCGCGGACCTGCTCGACCAGACCCGGCGGCTCATGGCCACCCCGCCGAGCCGGTCCGCCGCGATCGACGCGAGTGTCTACAACGGCGCCGCCGGGGTGGGACTGGAGTTGCTGGAGCACCTGGACCACTCCGGGGTCGCCGACTGTCTCCGCGACCTGGTGCCGTTCACCATCCAGGCGATGACCGCGATCGACCTGCCGCCCGGGCTGATGACGGGCCGTACCGGCGTCGACCTGTTCCTGTTGTCCGCCCAGCGGCGCGGCTTCGACCTCGGGCCGGGGTATCCGGGTCCGCACCTGCCCGCCGCCGACTGGGCGCCGGAGGACGAGGACCTGATGTCCGGCGCCGCCGGGGTCGGGCTCGGCCATGTGTTGCTGCACCGGGCGACAGGCGATCCGGCGCATCTCGCCGTGGCCCGGCGGTGCGCCGAGTTCGTGCTGCGGCGACCGGTTCCGGTCACGAGGACCGAAGCCGATCTGCTGCCGGCACCGGCCGCCGTCGAGCAGTCGGCCGGCCGGGCGCACGGCCTCGCCGGTACGACGGAGCTCCTGCTCGGCGTCGGCACCGCCCTCGGCGACGACAGCCTGATCGCCGGGGGAGCCGAACGTGCCCGGGCGCTCGCCCGCCGGGCGCGATCGTTGGCCGAGCGGATGCGCGGTCCGATCGCGGCCTCGATCGCGGTGTCCTGGTGCCAGGGTCTCAGCGGCATCACCGAGACCCTGTGGTACGCGGGACGCGTCCTGGACGACGCGGAACTGGCCGACCTCGCCCGCCACCTCGCGGACGTCTGTACGGCCTTCCTGCCCAGGGTGAGCGTGCCGGTCCAGTGTTGTGGCAGCGCCGGCGTCGGCAACATGCTGATCGACCTTGCCATCCAGGACGCCGACCCGCGCTACTGGGACGCGGCCAGCGCGGCGGGGGCGCAGATGCTGCTGCGCGGCGCCGGTACGGATGGACATCCGATCTTCGTGGTCGACGATCCGGCGGAGAATTCGGCCTCGTGGGCCTTCGGAGTCGCCGGCTTCCTCAGTTTCTTCCGGAGACTCTCCCGGCGCGGCGGCATCGCTGGCCTGCCGTTGTCCGGCTGGGCTGACCAGGTGTCGCGGAACCAGAGCAGGTAGCCGGGCCCGGTGCGGCGCGGTGGCCGGGCGCCCTATTCGGAGCCGGTCCCGGCGCGGATGGGTGGCTGACGGGAAACTCACAGTGGGCCATCAGGGAGGCGCCCTCCTCCGAATCCTCGGCAGACGACACCAGCGTCTGCACCGAGAGTGGAGGAAAGATGACCACGACACCTGGCCCGGCGTCACGGCGCCGGCCCGCGCGGCGGATGACCACGGCACTGGCCGCCGCGACCTGCGTCGCCCTCGCCGGTGCGGTGGCCGGCCTCGGGCCGACCACCGCCGGGGCGTCCAGCCACCGCGAGGCGCCGCTGGTCGCCACGGACCCGGCGATCGACAACACCGACCTGTACGCCTTCGTCAGTCCCGAGCGCCCGGGCTACCTCACGTTCATCGCCAACTGGACACCGTTCGAGGAGCCGAACGGGGGACCGAACTTCTACCCGTTCGCGACCGACGCGGCGTACAACATCAAGGTCGACAACGACGGTGACGCCAAGCCGGACGCGACGTTCCGGTGGACGTTCCAGAACGTCGACCGGCGGGGCGGCTCGACGTTCCTCTACAACAACGGCCCGGTCACCGCGCTGGACGACGAGAACCTGCTGTTCCGGCAGACCTACAAGCTGGAGTCGTCGTTCGACGGCGAGCCGTTCAAGACCCGGGTCACCGGCGGGCCGGTCGCACCGTCCCGGGTCGGCAACGCCGCCATGCCGGATTACGCCAAGCTGCGCCGGGACGCCACCACCACGCTGCCCGGCGGCTGGAAGGTCTTCGCCGGCCAGGCCGACGACCCGTTCTTCCTGGACCTGCGGGTCTTCGACCTGCTCTACGGCGGGGACCTCAGTGAGACCGGCCAGGACACCCTGGCCGGCTACAACGTCAACAGCATCGCCCTCCAGGTGCCGTTCTCGGACGTGGCGCTGCGCGGCGACCCGAAGCGCAACCCGGTGATCGGCGTCTGGGCGACCACCGACCGGCCCCGGGTGCGGATCTCCGGCAAGGTCGGCGAGGTGCCGCGCGGCGGCGACCGGGTGCAGGTCTCCCGGCTGGGCAACCCGCTGGTCAACGAGGTGGTGGTGCCGGCGAAGCTGAAGGACGCGTTCAATTCGCTGCCGCCGGAGAAGGACGCCACCATCCCCGAGGTGGTGGCCCGGGTGACCAACCCCGAGCTGCCCCGGTTGATCGAGACCAGCTACGGCGTACCGGCTCCGGCGACGCCCCGGCAGGATCTCGTGGAGATCTTCCTGACCGGGATCACCACGAGGACACCGGACGGCCCGATCAAGGTCGACCTCAACTCGCAGCTCAACAACCAGGACGTGTCGCCGGGCCGGTTCCAGCCCGCCGAGATGCTCCGGCTCAACCTGTCGACGCCGGTCGCCGCGACGCCGAACCGGCTGGGCGTACTCGGCGGCGACCTACAGGGCTTCCCGAACGGGCGGCGGCTCACCGACGACGCCGTGGACATCGCGATCCAGGCCGTCGAGGGGGCGGCGCAAACCGGCAAGCTGGTCGACGCGCTCGCCGCCGGAGACCGGGTGGACGCGAACGACAACCGGTTCGGCGGCTCCTTCCCGTACCTGGCCCTGCCGAACGTCGGCGCGGTCAACAAGGGCGGCGGCACCGGAGCCGGCGCCGGGGCGGCTCCGGACGGCGGCGACCAGGCCGACGGGTCGCCGCAACCCGCCGACCCGTCGGTGACCCCGGGCAGCCTCGCCGGACTGGCCAGCCGGGACGGCGGCGACACCCCCGCGACGATGGTCGCGACCACCGTCGCCTGGGGGCTGGCCGGGGTGGCCGCCGCGCTCGGCACGCTGCTGCTGGTCGGCTGGCTGCGCTGGCGTCGCCGTCCCGCGCCGGTCGACTCCGAACCCACCCAACCGCTGTAGCACCCCGGCCCCGGAGGCATGGCGGGTCGCGTGCCGGCCATGCCCCGGGCCCGGAGACCGAAGGAATCGCGGAGGAGAGGAAGCGGAGAGATGAGGCGGCTACTGCGGATCCGGGTCCGTTCCCTGGTGGTGCTGGGACTGGCCACCGTGCTGCTGCTCGGCGTCGGCGGGGTGCTCGGGCTCCGTGCACCGGCACCGGCGGCGGTCACCGGCGAGGTCGTACCCCGGGTCGACCGGCTTGCCGTGACGATCGACCGGGCGCAGGAGCAGCTCCGCCGGGTCCCCGGCGACCACCGGAGCTGGGCGGCGCTCGGCCTGGCGTACCTGGAGAAGTCCCGGATCACGGCGGACCCGAGCTGGTTCGGCAAGGCCGAGGGGGCACTGCGCCGGTCCCTCGCGGTACGCCCGGACGGCAACGACCCGGCGCTGGCCGGGCTCGGCGCCCTGGCGAACGCCCGGCACGACTTCGCCGGTGCCGCCCGGCACGCCCGGCAGGCGTTGCGGGTCAATCCGTACAGCGCGGAAGCGTACGCGGTACTCGCCGACGCCGAGACCCAGTTGGGCCGGGCCGACGCCGCGACCGAGGCGGTGCAACGCCTGCTCGACCTGCGCCCCGGGCTGACCGCGCTGACCCGGGCCGCCTACGACCGGGAGCAGCGCGGCCGGATCTCCGAGGCGACCGCCCTGCTGCGGCAGGCCCTCGACACCGCTCTCGATCCGGCCGATGTGGCCTTCTGCCGCTACCACCTCGGCGAGCTGGCCTGGAACGCCGGCGACCTGGCCGGCGCGGAGCGGGAGTACGCCGCCGGCACCGCCGCCGATCCCGGCTACCTGCCGCTGCTCCAGGGCCGGGCGAAGGTGGCCGCCGCCCGGGGCCGGTTCGACCAGGCCGTCGCCGGCTACGCCGACCTCATCGCCCGGTCACCGACCCCCGGCTACCTCCTCGAATACGCCGACCTGCTCGACGCCGCCGGCCGGAGCGCCGAGGCCGACGCGCAGCGAGAGCTGGCGCACGCCGCGCACCAGCTCTTCACCGCCAACGGCGGCACCGACGCCCTGACCGGGGCGGCTCTCGCGCTGGCCCGGTCCCGTCCGGCCGAGGCGCTGACCCTGGCCCGCCGGGAGTGGCAGCGGCGGCAGTTCGCCGAGGTCGCCGACCTACTCGGCTGGGCGCTGCACGCGAACGGGCGGCACGCCGAGGCACTCGGCTACGCCCGGCGCGCCGAGTCGCTGGGCGCCCGGAACGCCCGGTACGCCTACCACCTCGGAATGATCGAACTCGCCCTGGGGGACCGGGCGGCCGCCCGGCGCGACCTGGGGCGGGCGCTCGACGTCAACCCGTACTTCTCCACACTGGACGCGCCGGCCGCCGCCCGCGCCCTCGCCGGACTGGGGTCAGCATGAGACGGATCGCGCTACTGGTCGTCGTCGGACTCTCGCTGGGGCTGGCCGGTGCGCTGGCCGCCCCGCCGCGCCCGGCCGGCGCCCACCCGCTGGGCAACTTCTCGGTCAACCAGTCGGCGGCGGTGGAACTCCGCCCCGACCGGGTCGTGGTGGCCGCCGAGGTCGACCTCGCCGAACTGCCGACGTTGCAGGAGTCCGGCACGGTCGACTCGAACGGTGACGGCAGCGCGAGCGGTCCGGAACGCGCCGCGCACGCCGTCGCGAGCTGCGCCGGGCTGGCCCGGGACTTCGAGGTCACCGTCGCCGGCCGCCGGCTGGGCTGGGCGGTCGGCGACACCGCCTTCGAGTACGCCTCCGGTGCCGCCGGGCTGCCCACCAGCCGGCTACGGTGCCGGCTGACCGCCGACGCCGTACTCGGCTCCGCGACGACGGTCGAGATCGTCAACCGGTACCGGGTCGACCGGGTGGGCTGGCGCGAGCTGACCGCCGTCGGCTCCGGGGTGCGGATCGTCGACTCGCCGCTGCCGGTGGCGAGTGTGAGCGAGGGGCTGCGGGCGTACCCGGAAGACCTGCTCAGCTCCCCGCTGGACGTACGCGCGGCGCGGCTGCGAGTGGAGCCGGGTGCCTACGGCGGTGCTGCGGGTCCGGGGGCCGCGACGGTGGACGGCATCGCGGCGCCCACCTCCGGCGAGTCGTCCTCGGCCGTCGCCGGCTGGACGGCGGCTGCCGAGCGGCGGTTGCGTGACCTGGTCGGCAGCCGGCAGGTGACGCCGCTGGTCGGGACGCTCGCCGTGCTGCTCGCCCTGGTGCTCGGCGCGGCACACGCCGCACTGCCCGGCCACGGCAAGACGGTGATGGCCGCCTACCTCGCCGGTCGGGCCGGCCGGCCGAGGGACGCCGTGGCGGTCGGCGCGACCGTGACGCTGACGCACACCGGCGGGGTGCTGGTGCTCGGCCTGCTGCTGACCACGGTCGCCGGGCTGGTCGGCGAGACCGTGCTCGGCTGGCTCGGCGTGGTCAGCGGCGGCCTGATCGCGGTGGTCGGCGCGGGCATGCTGCTCGATCTCGTCCGCCGTCGTCGCGCCCGCTCGGCAGTCGACCACCACCGAACCCACGCCAACGCCTACGGACACGATCAGCCCCATGCCCATGCCCATGCCCATGCCCATGGCCACGGGCACGGGCACGACGACACGCACGGCCACACCCACGAGAATGACCACCCGCACGGCCACGGGGCGGGGCAGCACCACCACCATCACCACGGAACCAGCCGGCTTGGCATCCTGGGGCTCGGCGTCTCCGGTGGACTGGTGCCCAGCCCGTCCGCCCTGGTGATCCTGCTCGGCGCGATCGGCCTCGGGCGTACCGGATTCGGGGTGTTGCTCGTGATCGGCTACGGCCTCGGCATGGCCGCCACGCTGACCGCCGCGGGCCTGCTGGTGGTCCGGCTGCGGGAGCGGTGGGACCAGCGGCGGCGGCGCGACCGGGTGGCCCTGCGCTGGGTCCGGCTGACGGCGCTCGCCTCCGCCGCACCGCTCGGCACGGCCGGGCTGGTGCTCGTCGTCGGGCTGGTCCTCGCCGGCCGTGCCCTGGGCACCGTCGCCGTCTAGTGACCGGGCCCGGATACCGGCAGATCCGTGGATACCGATCCGGCGGATCGTCGTGTCCAATACCACTCGTGGTCCGGGCGGACCACCGAAGGAAGGCTGGTGCCATGACGGATCCCAGCGGCGCGCGGCGCCGGCCCGACCACCTCACCCCGGTACCCTCACCCCGGCCGGAGCCGGACGCGGGGCGGGCTGAGGCGGACGGGCTGCTGCGGGCGGTGGCCCTCGGCGACGAGGCGGCGTTCGGCCGGCTCTACGACCTGGTGGCCCCCCGGGTGTACGGGCTGGTCCGCCGGGTGCTGCGGGATCCCGCGCAGGCCGAGGAGGTCGCCCAGGAGGTACTGGTCGAGGTGTGGCGCACGGCGACCCGGTTCGACCCGGCGCGCGGCTCGGCGACGAGCTGGATCTGCACCATCGCGCACCGCCGGGCGGTGGACCGGGTCCGGGCCGAGCAGGCCAGTGCCGAGCGTCAGGTCAGGGTCGCCACGAGCCCGGCCGAGACCCCGCACGACGAGGTGCCGGACCAGGCCGCCCGCCGGCTGGAGCAACAGCAGGTACGCCGCTGCCTCGGTGACCTGACCGAGCTGCAACGCGAGGCGATCACCCTCGCCTACTACGCCGGGCACACCTACCGGGAGGTCGCGGAGCTGCTCGGCGCGGCGCTGCCGACGGTGAAGACCCGGATGCGGGACGGGCTGATCCGGTTGCGGGACTGTCTCGGCGTACTCGGGGTGGAGGTGACGAGGTGAGCGACATCCACACGCTGGTCGGGGCGTACGTGCTGGACGCCGTCGATGACCTCGAACGGGCCGCCTTCGACCGGCACCTGGCCGACTGTCCGTCCTGCGCGACCGAGGTCGGCGAGCTGCTGGAGACCGCCGCGCGGCTGGCCGACGGTGCATGGTCGGTGCCGCCGCCACGGCTGAGGGCCGAGGTGCTGGCCCAGGTGTCCCGGACCCGTCAGGAGCGACCGGGGCCCAGGCCGGGCCGGGACGGCCGGAGTGTGCTGTCCCGGTGGCGTACGGTCACCGCCGCTGCCGTCGCCGCCGCCGTACTGGCGGTGGCCGCCGGGGTGACCAGCTACCTCGTGCAGCAGCAGCGGGTACGCGACGAGCGGGCGGCCACCGTCGCCGCCCGGGCCGAGCTGGACCGGATGCAGGAGATCCTCGACCAGCCGGACCTGGTGGTCCGGCGCAACGGGCTGACCGGCGGGGGACGGCTGACCGTCCTCAGTTCCCCGGGCCGGGACGCCGGAGTCGTGCTGCTGGCCGGTGCACCCCCGGTCCCGGCCGACCGGGCGTACCAGTTGTGGCTGATCGAGGGGACGACCCCTCGGCCGGCCGGGGTGCTGACGGCCGGGGCCGGCGACGACAGCGCCGTGCTGGCCGGACTGTCGCGGATGAACGGGGTCGCGGTAACCGTCGAACCGGCCGCCGGCTCGGCCCAGCCCACCACGTCGGTGCTGACCAGCGTGCCACTCGACTGAACGCGCGACCGCCCCGGACCGTCGGGTCGTCACCGCCGCCGCGTCCCGGCGCGGATGCCGTCCGCATCACGAACATCACATCGACTTCCGTCAGATCGCGCTAGGTCGATATGGTGGCGCCACGTGTCCGGTACGGGGGAGGGACCATGCGCTATCGCGTTGGCACAGCCATGTCCAGATCGTTCGCCGCCGCCCTGTTGGCCGGGGCGATGACGGCGGGAGGCGTGCTGGTCGGCACGGCGCCGGCCACTGCCGCGCCGCCCGGCCTGGTGATCGAGAACGGCGCCACCCAGCCGGTCTTCGCCAGGGACGCGGCGATCCAGGAGACCGTCTACGTCAACTCTGGAATGGACAGTGACGGCGACGGCTCGACCGACCGGATCGCGGTGCAGGTGATCCGTCCCGAGGAGACCGAGACCGGGCTCCAGGTGGCGACGGTGATGCACGCCAGCCCGTACTTCGGGGACAGCACCGCGCCGCGCGGCAACCTGATCGTCCCGGCACACTTCACCGCCTGGTACGACGACTACTTCGTGCCGCGCGGCTACGCCGTCGTCGAGGTCGACATGCAGGGCACCGCCGGATCGGACGGCTGCGCCACCATCGGCGGCCCGGAGGACGTCCGCAGCGCGAGCGCGGCGATCGACTGGCTAAACGGGCGCGCCACCGCCACCTACTCCGACGGTACGCCCGCGGTCGCCGACTGGAGCACCGGTTCGGTCGGCATGATCGGTGTCTCGTACGCCGGCACCCTGCCGATCGCGGTCGCCGAGACCGGCATCGACGGGCTGGAGACGATCGTCCCGATCGCCAGCATCTCCGCCTGGTACGACTACGCCCGCGCCCAGGGAATCGCGTACGGCGGCTTCGGCAGCCGCTACCCCGAATCCCTGGCCCGGTACGTCTCCTCGCCCGCGCACGACGCCGAGTGCGCCGCCCGCTACACCGCCCTCGGCGACGCGGCCGACGACGCGACCGCCGACCTGAACGCCTTCTGGCAGCAGCGTGACTACCGGGACGGGGCGGCCTCGGTGGACGCCTCGGTCTTCCTGGTCCACGGCCAGCAGGACGGCAACACCAAGACCACCCAGTTCGGCCGGTACTGGGACGCCATCGCCGCCCAGGGCGTGCCGCGCAAGCTGTGGCTGCACGACGGGGCGCACACCGACCCGTTCGGCAGCGACCTGGTCGGGCGGGACACCGTCGGCCGCTGGATGGACTACTGGCTCTACGACATCGCCAACGGGATCATGGACGAGCCGCAGGCCACCATCAAGCGGCCCGGCGGCGCGACGAACACCTACCCGAGCTGGCCGGGGACGGTCACCTCGACCGACTTCTACCTCGGCGGGCCGGGCACCGGCGCCGCCGGCACCCTGCTGACCTCGCCCGGTCCGGCGGTCAACCAGTCGTTCACCGACAGCCGGGGCCAGTTCGAGTTCGCGATGACCAGCCAGCCGGAGACCGCCAAGCCGAACCGGTTGGTCTACCTCGCCCCGGCGCTGACCACCGCCCGTCGGCTGGCCGGGGCCGGCACGGCGGAGGTCCGGTTCAGCGCCACCTCGACCAGTACGCCGTTGACCGCCCTGCTGGTGCACTACACCGACGGGGCGCCGACCCGGGTGGTGAGCCGGGGCGCCATCGACACCAAGAACCACAGCTCGCTGACGACCGGTACGCCGCTGACCCCGGGCACCGCCTACACGGTGACGATCCGGCTGGAGCCGAAGGACTACATCTTCCCGGTCGGCAGCCGGATCGGGTTGGTGCTGGTCGCCAACCACGGTGAATACCTGACCACGGACATGTCGGCCGCCGGGGTCACCGTGCAGCTCTCGCCGAGCCGGCTCACCCTGCCGTTGACGAGCTGACGGCTGCGGCGGGGCAGTGACGCGTCAGACCCGGCTGGAACATCATCTACGCCTTGTCGTACATGATGTTCCAGCCGGGGAGTAGTGGCGGCGGACCGGATACGTTCCTGGCGCTGCTGGCTGAGTCCGCGTACCGTCGGGTACACGATGTACCCAATGCGGTGAGGTGGCGCCATGACCGATCAGACCGAACCCACACCAGGCATGCGGGTCGAGCGTCTACGCCGCGCGGCGGGACTGTCCCGGGAACGTCTCGCCGGGCTCGCCGGGCTCTCCCCGACGACCGTCAAGTTCATCGAGAACGGCAAGCGGTCCCTGACCCTGCGCGCCGCGCAGCAGATCGCACCCCACTTGGGCGTCCGGGACCTCGGCGACCTGTTCGGTCCGGCCGTCACCCTGTCCCTTGACGGTCGACCCACCCACCCCGGAGTCGAGGATGTCCGCCGAGCGTTGACCGCGTGGCACGTCAACATCGACGGCGTACCCGCCTCGCCGGAGTATCTGCGGGGCGCGGTTGATTCGGCGTGGCAGACATGGCACACCTCCCGGCATCAGCGGTCTGAGGCGGGCGCGATCCTGCCCGGCCTGCTCGACGCCACCCAGCGCGCCGTGCGGCTGCACGCCGGAGCAGAGCGGCGTCAGTCGCTCGCCATGCTGGCCCAGTCGTACCACCTCGCCCAAGCGTTCTTGGCTTGGCACGGCGACCGCGAACTGTGCTGGCTGACTGTCGACCGGGGCATGGCGGCCGCCCTCGACGCCGACGATCCGATCGCCGTCGCGCAGGCCATCTGGTACGCCGCCCACCTGCTCCGGTCCGTCGGCCGCGGCGACGAGGCGCTTGCCCGGCTCGGCGAAGCGAAGGCGCTCATCGAGCCGCGCGTTGCGGACGGGCCGGTCGAGTATGCCGAAATACTGGCCGACCTGCACCTGTGCTCGGCGTTGACCCGGGCACGGACCGGAGATCAGGGCGCCTGGTCGGATTGGGAGACGGCCCGGAACGTGGTGCATCGAGTACTGCCGGAGAACTTCGTCGGTTTGCGCACCCGGGTCTCCCGGCCACTGGTCGACGTCTACGCGGTGATGTGCGCCGTCGACCTCGGCGACCCGGAGGAAGCCCAGCGGCGGGCGCACTCGCTCGACCCGGCGTCGATACCTTCGACGGAGCGACGCGGGCGACACTACGTCGAACTGGCCCGGAGCGCGGACATCGAGGGCGCGCGGGAAGCGACCCTTCATCTTCTTCACAAGGCTGACGCGACTTCGCCGGAGACGGTCAGATACAACCCTGCGGCCCGGGACATGTTGGCCCGACTGGCTACCGAGGCCCCGGCGTCGATCCGGTCCGAGGCGGTTGAGCTGGCTCAACGAGCCGGAGTTACTCCGTAAGGGGTACGCCGTGTATCCGGGTACGTGACGTACCCCTCACCCAGTTGCGCGGTATCTACGGTGACTGCACGGTCGCGGCGCGGATGTCGGACGGGCGGGTGCCCTCAGGTACCGCGTAGCTGTTCATCCCACCGTGACCGCCCTCACTGGACGCGGCTCCGCAAGCCTGCCGCGTCCGCCGGGCGACACCCTTCCCCCGTTGGGTGCCGCCCGTCCAAGCGGGGCGTGGCGGCCGGAACGGGTTCAGTAGAGGGACCCGGCCGCCATGCCTCCCCGGTTCGACTGGGAGGGACCGATGGGCACGCTGGGAAGGTGGAAGTCCGCTCTCGACGAGTACCGGGCCGACCGGATCTGTGAACGAGCGCAGGCCGAGGAAGACGCCGAAGCGGCCCGCGCCAAGAAACGCGTGCTCGAAGCGGTCCTGGTCCAGCGGATCCCGGCGGGCCTCGTACTTCGCCTCGAACCCACGGACTGGCTGGAACTGATCTCCCCGGCTCTCGACCGCCGACCCCACGTGGTCGTCTCCACGACCCATGGACCGATCACGTATCGGGGGGATGTCGGCTGGCTGCGGGTGTGGGGACACTCGCCCTGGTGCGGCAGGTACCCCGACCACGGTCCGTGCATCACCCTGATGGTCCGGGTCGGCGCCATCCTCGACGCCATGGCCGCCAGATGAAGTACGTCGTGGTGAGGCTGGTCGATCTGCTGCTCGATGCACTCTGGTGGGTGGTCAACGAGCTGCACGGCGTTCGGGACTACCGGCTCGAAGCGGGCCGCTGGCGCCGCGTGGATGGACCCGACCGATGAGCGGCGGGATCGCTGGGGACTGGAGCCCTGCGATCGAGTACTCCGTCGCCCGACTGGCGAGCGACGTGCACGACCGCGGCGGAAGGTGCCTCAACTGCACGCCGGAGGGCTGCCCGGTCCCGCTCTGGGCGGCCGACGTGCTGCGGCGAGAAGCAGCCGTCCGGCTCCTGCGCTCGGGCACGCTGCCCGAGGATGCGACCCTTGACTACCTCCGGGCGGCCCTGGCGCGTGTCCGATGACCGGCACGACGATCTGTATGCCCTGTTGGCTGGCCGTCCGGCCGCCGCTGTCGAGCGACACCCCGCACGACTGTCCCGGAGCGGTCGTCGGCGACGGCCCAGAGGTTGCTGTCAAGAGGTGTGTGTGCCCGGTGTGCTGGCCGGAGGCTCCTGCATCGGAGGCGTTGAGGGAGTCATCGTGAACCAGCGATATGACCGAGCGTTGATCGCTGCTGCCGTCATCGTGGACGACGGCCGGGTGTTGCTGGTGAGGCGGCGTGTGAACGAAGGTCAGCTCTCGTGGCAGTTTCCGGCGGGGGAGGTGGAACCAGAGGAGTCCGCCGAGGAGGCCGCAGTCCGGGAAACCGGCGAAGAGACCGGCCTAACGGTCCACTCGGTGCAGCGCCTCGGCGAGCGCATCCATCCCGCGACGGGACGCAAAATGGTGTACGTCGTGTGCCGGGTGCTGAAGGGGACGGCATACGTCGCGGACGAGGAGGAGCTTGTCGAGCTTGCCTGGTGTAACCGGAGCCTGCTCGTGGAGTACGTGCCGTATCCGTTTTATGGCCCGGTCCAGGCCTATTTCGACCTGCACCTAGACGACTAGCAGCACTTGGCCGCCTGTTCGGTCATGCAGCGGGTGCTTTGACCACCAACGGGGTGCCATCGGTCAGCACGCGAAGGATGGCTGCGGTCGTTCGCGGCGGTCCGTCACCCGGGCAGTCTTGCCAAGCAACGATTGTGGCTCGGGAGGCCAGGGTGGAGAACCACTCGCCTTCGCACTTTGGCTTAGGCCTCTTCCACATGTCCTCTTCAGCGAACGTGGGGTCATTCAACAGCGAGTGCAGGTCGCGAATCTGGATTTCGTTGAGTTTGCCAGAGGTTGTCTTGTCATCACCCGCGCAGTTGTGACACTCCCATGCTCCGTGAGGCTCTACTTCCAGACGCTCCGACCAGTTAGTGCCGGGGTCCGAATCATGGCCGGCGGATACGATGACCCGTGGAATCATCAGAACAGTAGGGGACGGCCCCGGAGCAGAAGTTGCCGAAGTTGCTGAGTGCTCCTGCGCCGGCTCTGCCCCCGCGCATGCTGAAACGGTGAAGGCCAAGGCGCAGGTGAGGAAAAGACCGATTCGATACTTGGTCACGACGTGGGACAGTAGCGCCAGGCACCCCATCCTTCAAAGCCGCCATCTGGACTACCCGTTCAAGCCGCCAGGACGGTAGGGCGAGTCCGTCGTACTGGCCGAGTGCCGCGTACGGGATGCGGGTGGGCGGCGCCCGTCCTACCGTGAGGTGATCGCCTAGCGGAAGGTGCCGCGTGCCTGTTCAGGACTGGTTTCTCAGCGAGGCGGAGCGGGACAACCCCGACTCCGCCCTCCCGGTGTGGACGGAGGGCAACCTGGCCGAACCACTGATCCACGGCGCCACCTACTTCGACCGGCTCGCCACCGAGGTCGAAGCCCTCGAAGAAGGCGACCACGTCTTCTTCACCGACTGGCGGGGCGACCCGGACGAGCGGCTGCGCGACGACGGCCCCACCATCGGCGGGCTGCTCTCCGCCGCCGCCCGGCGCGGCGTCGTCGTCAAGGGCCTGATCTGGCGCTCCCACCTCGACCGGTTCACCTACAGCGAGGAGGAGAACCGGCACCTCGGCGAGGCGGTCGAGGCGGCCGGTGGCGAGGTACTGCTCGACCAGCGGGTCCGGCGTGGCGGCTCGCACCACCAGAAGTTGGTCGTACTCCGGCATCCGGCCGAGCCGGAGCGGGACGTCGCGTTCGCCGGCGGCATCGACCTGTGTCACAGCCGGCGCGACGACGCCGACCATCGCGGCGACCCGCAGGCGGTGCGGATGGCCAGGGCGTACGGCGACCGCCCGCCCTGGCACGACGTGCAGCTCGCGCTGCGCGGCCCGGTCGTCGGTGCGCTCGACCTCACCTTCCGGGAGCGCTGGACCGACCCGGCGCCGCTGGACCAGCACGGGCCGATCAGCACGGTACGCGACAAGCTTGACGGCGCGGACCTGCACGCCGACCGGCTGCCGCCGCAGCCGCCCGACCCGCCGCCCTGTGGACCGCACCGGATCCAGCTGCTCCGCACCTATCCGGCGATGCGGCCGGCCTACCGCTTCGCCAGGTCCGGCGAGCAGAGCGTCGCCCGTGGCTACACCAAGGCGATCAAGCGGGCCCGTCGGCTGGTCTACCTGGAGGACCAGTATCTCTGGTCCCGGGAGGTGGCGAAACTCTTCGCCGACGCGCTCCGGGACAACCCCGACCTGCACCTGGTCGCCGTCGTGCCCCGGCATCCGGACGTGGACGGTCGGCTCGCACTGCCACCCAACCAGGTCGGTCGGGAGCAGGCCATCGCACTGTGCCGGGAGGCCGCCGCGGACCGGGTGCACGTGTACGACGTGGAGAACCACGCCGGCATCCCCGTCTACGTGCACGCCAAGGTCTGTGTGGTGGACGACGTCTGGTGCAGCGTCGGCAGCGACAACTTCAACCGGCGCTCCTGGACCCACGACAGCGAACTCTCCTGCGCCATTCTCGACGACACCCACGACGAGCGGGCGCCCCGCGACCCGGCCGACCTCGGCGACGGGGCCCGCCGCTTCGCCCGTGAGTTGCGGCTGGCCCTGCTCCGCGAGCACCTGGACCGCACCTCCGGCGACGACGCCGATCTCCTCGACCCGGATTCGGCGGTCGACGCCATCGACGCCGCCGCCAACGCGCTGCGGGACTGGCACGCGGGCGGCCGGCGGGGTCCCCGGCCGCCGGGGCGGCTGGTCCCGCACGAGACGAGCCGGCTGCCGTGGCACCAGCGGCTCTGGGCGGTCCCGGCGTACCGGCTGGTCTACGACCCGGACGGGCGAGCCTGGCGGGACCGCCGCGCCGGCACCTGGTAGACCAGAGCGGGGAACGGAGGTCGGCAGGCAGATCACCGAGATCGTCGCGTTCCACGACACTGCCTCGCCGCCCGAGACTGGACGAGGCGCTGGTCTGCGGCGTGCCAATCCCGTGTATCTCGGCGCCGATCCCGTGTATCTACCGGTCCTCTGTGGAAGATCGACTTATATCGTCGGTTAACTGGGTCAGCTTGTCGGCCGCCATCCCACCGCCGGTGACCGTCCGGCGTGTCGGGGACGCGCGCCCGGCTCCGGGGGACGGGGAGGGTCATGGGAATCTACGGCGGCATAGGCGTGCTCGGAACCGGCAGCCACCTGCCGGACCGGGTCCGGACGAACGAGGAGGTGGCCGCCGCCTGCGCGGTGTCCACAGGATGGATCGTGGAGCGTACCGGCGTGCGGCGCCGGCACGCCGCCGCTGCCGGCGAGGCCACCTCGGACCTGGCGGTCGCGGCGGGCGGCCGGGCGCTGTCCGACGCCGAGCTGAGGCCGGACGAGATCGGCCTGCTGGTGGTCGCCACCTCCATGCCGGACGACTTCGGCCCGTCCACCGCCTGCCGGGTGCAGGTCCGGCTCGGCGCCAGCAGGGCCGCCGCCTTCGACCTCGGTGCGGCCTGCACCGGCTTCTTCTACGCGCTGCGGGTCGCGCACGACTGGCTGGTGGCCACCGGTGGCGGCGAGGGGTACGCGCTGGTCATCGGCGCGGAGAGCTACTCGCGGTTCGTGGATCCGGCGGACCGGGCCACCGCCGTACTCTTCGGCGACGGCGCGGCGGCGGCCGTACTCGGCCCGGTCCGCCCCGGGTACGGCTTCTCCGAATTCAGCTGGGGCGCCGACGGTAGTCAGGCGGACCACGTACTGGTGCCGGCCGGTGGCAGTCGCCGGCCGGCGACCGGGCAGACGCTCGCCGACGGCGCGCACTACCTGCGGATGGACGGGCGGGCGGTGGCGGCGTTCATCGCCGACGTGTTCCCGCGGCTGCTGGCCAGCGGGGTCCGTTCCGGCGGTGTGAAGCTCGCCGACGTGGACGTGTTGATCTCGCACCAGCCGAACCCGGCGCTGCTGCGCCGGGTAGCCGAGGCGGCCGGGGTACGCCCGGACCAGTTGCACATCATCGGCGACCGGGTCGGCAACCTGGGCGCGGCGTCGATCGCCTACGCGCTGGCGGACGCGGCCGAGCGGGGCCGGCTGGCCGACGGCAGCCTGGCCCTGCTGACCGGATTCGGCGCCGGTGTCACCTGGGGATCGGTCATGCTCCGCTGCGGGGGTTCGCGATGAGCGACGGCATCGGATCCGGCCCGATGAGCGACGAACCGGCGGACGTCTGGGTGGTCGGCGAGAGTTTCGTCCGGGCGACCGGGCTGCCGGACGTGCTCACCGTCGGGGAGTTGCACGAGGAGATCGCCCGGGCGGCGGTCGCGGGCCCGGCCCGCCGGCTGCGGGTACACGCCGGGCTGGGCGTCGATGCCACCACCTGGCGCGGGCTGCGCGTCGCCGCCGAGACGGACGGTGCCGGCCCGGCCGTCGAGTTCGGACCGGCCCCGCCCGACACCATTCCCCGGCACCGGGTGATCAAGCGCCGGCAGGACAACGTCCTGGTCGGCGAGCCCACCGTGGTCGACGGGGTGGCCACCGCCGCCCTGGTGGTGCCGAACGAGACCGAACTGCTCACCGACCACACCGCGGAGCGCCAGCACGTGCCGGGCGTACTGCTCATCGAGGCGGGCATCCAACTGCTCACCTGGCTGGTGGACGAACTGGTGCCGGCCACCCCGGACGGGGTGCGGCGGTACCCGGTGATGCACGCCTGCCGGTTCGACTTCCCGCGCTTCGTCTTCCCGTTCGCCGCGACCCTGCGGGCCTGGCTGGAGCAGACCGCGCCGGGCACCGCCGAGCGGGTGCCGCTGGTCGGGCATGCCCAGGTGTCGCAGGGCGGCCGGGTCTGCGCCGAGTGCGTCTTCGAGGTCAACGCCTTCGACCCCCGGCACGTCTTCGAGATCGAACATGCCCAGGCCCTCCGGGCCGCCGCCACCGCACTACCCGAGCCGAAGGAGGCGCACGCGTGAGGATCGCCGTCGGAACCGAGGAGCAGTTGCTGCGTACCCTGGACTCCGCGCTGGACCGGCCGTTGTTCGCCGCCGACCCGCCCCGGCACCTGGACGAGTACGCCCGCCGGACCTACGCCCAGCTCGAGGTGGTGAACGAGCTGGTGGGCGGCGCCTCCACGCTGCTCAAGGACTCCCGCAAGATGGCCGCAGTGCTGGAGTGGACGGCGGTGGTAGACCCGTCCCTGTTCGCCGCGGCGGCGATCCACTACGCGGTGGTGCTGACCAGCATCCGCGACCTGGGCCGGCCGGACGCCTCGCTGGTCACGGCGACCGACCGGCTGGACCGGCTGGACGCGGTGGGCGCCATTCTGATCACCGAACTCGGCCAGGGCAACAACCACATCGCGCTACAGACCCAGGCCCACTACGAGCCGGAGACCAGGACCTTCCGGCTGCACACCCCGCACCCCGGCGCCCGCAAGCTGATGGCCAGCATCGCGCTGCCCGGGGTGGCGAAGATCGGCACGGTGTACGCGGACCTGATCGTGGCCGGGCAGTCCCGGGGCACCTTCGCGTTCGTGGTGCCGCTGCGGGAACGGTCCGGGCTCACGCCCGGGGTGGTGGTGGAGCCGCTGCCCGGGACCAGTCCGGTGCCACTGGACTACTCGATCGCCTCCTTCGAGGGGGTGCGGGTGCCGTACGACCACTGGCTGCGGGACAGTGCCTCGATCAGCGAGGCGGGCGAATATCTCGACCCGCTGGGCAGCGCCGATCGGCGGATGCTGCGCTCGCTCTGCCTCTCGGCGTGGGCGTCGCTGGCCGGGGCGGTCGGGCTCGCCGCGGCGGCCCGGGCGGCAGTGGCCGTGGCGTTGCGTTACGCGAACAAGCGCACCACGCTGGGCCGGCTCTCGCCGAACCGGCCGGTGCTGGACTACCAGACCCAGCGCCACGCGCTCTACGGCGCACTCTCCGAGGCGTACGCGGTGACCGCGCTGGTCCGGCACGCCGTCGAGGACTTCCTGGCCCGGCCCTGGTCGGTCGAGGAGGCGCCCACCGACGAGGGCGCCATCACCTGGTCGCCGTGGGTCGCCGCGCACCGGGGGAACGCGCTGGCCAAGGCGGCCGCCGCAGAGATCTGCGCCGGGGTGGCCGGTGAGTGCCGGCGGCGCAGCGGTGCGCAGGGGGTGCTCTCGGCCAACCGGATCATCGCGTACGAGGGCATGGCCGAGTCGTACAACTCGGCCGGCGGCGACAACCTGCTGATCCTGCTGGACGCCGCTCGTTCGATGATCGAGGGTCCGGCACCGGACCGGCCGGTCGACCGGGTTGTCGGTGACCTGACCGACGCCCGGGAACGCCTGCACCTGGTGCGCCACCAGGAGGCGACCCTGCACCTGGAACTGGCCGAGGCGGTACGGCACGATGCTGGCTCCCCGTTCGAGTCCTGGAACCCGCACCTGGTGGACGCGGTCGCGCTGGCCACCACCCACCAGCGGCGGCTGGTCGCGGAGGCGTTCCGGCACGCCGTCGGGGCCGAGGAGCCGGGCCCGGCCCGGGACGCGCTGGCCGCGGCCGAGCTGCTGTACGGGCTGCGCGACCTGCACGAACACCGCGCCTGGCACCTCGAACGCGGCACCCTGGACGCGGCCGCGGCCCGGACCCTGGGCGGGCTGGTCGACGCGGCCGTGGACGGCGTGGGCCGGCACGCCGACACCCTGCTGGCCGGACTGGGGCTGCCGACCCGACGGCTCAACTCCCGAATGGTGCCCTAGCTCAGGGCGAAGTGTGCGTTTCCAGGGCGGCGCGGTACCCGGATGCGGCCTGGCCGCGAGTTGCTTTCGGGTTGTTGATCTTTCGGTAACAGTTCACGTAACTGGATGGGCTGTCGCTGATCCCTCAGTGCCGTTGGCAGCCTGGAGTCGTTGATCGTCCGGGTCCGCACCGAGCCAGCAGCGTGCGGCGCTCACCAGCGCCTGGATCCCGGTCGGCAGCGCGAGTGCGGCGTGCGGGGCGAACCGCGGCGAATGGTTGCCCGGGATCTGTACCAGCTTGGCAGCCGCGTCGCCGGCGGCGGCACGCCACTGAGCTGGACTGATCGTGCCCAGCATCCAGTACCCGGTGGCCACGCCGTCCACGCCGAACACGGGGAAGTCCTCGGCGGCCAGCGACGGCGGCCATCCGCCGACCCGGACGGCGCCGAACGCGTCCGCGTGCGCCGCGCGTACCCGGGCGGTGACCCAGGGATCGGGCCGGTTGACCGGGGCCTGCGCGACCACGGCGATGCGGGGATCGCCGGGCGTGCCGGCGGCGGTGCAAGCAGCCCGGACTATCCGTTCGACCGCCTCCCGCATCTGGCTCAGCGTCGCGGCCGAGTACGCGCGCATCGTGACGCCGATCGTCGCGCTGTCCGCTATCACGTTGGCGCGGCTGCCGGCCGAGAACTGCCCGACGGTGAGCACCGCCGGTTCGGACGGGGCGATCCGCTGGGAACGGATCGTCTGCAACTGCGTCACGATGGAGGCGGCGGTGACCACGGGGTCGACGCAGAGGTGGGGCATCGCCGGGTGTCCGCCCTGGCCGTCGATGGTGATTTCCAGGGTCACCGAACCTGCCGTCATCAGCTCGCCGTGTGCCACCATCCCGGCAGGAAGTGGCGCGGAGTGCTGTGCCAGCGCGACGTCGGGGCGGCCCCAGCGGTGGTAGAGCCCGTCGTCCATCATGGCCGCCGCGCCGAGCAGAGTCTCTTCGGCGGGTTGGCCGACCGCCAACAGCGTCCCCCGCCAGCGCTCCCGGTCGGCGGAGAGCACGGCGGCGGCGCCGGCGAGCGAGGCCAGGTGCAGGTCGTGCCCGCAGGCGTGCATCACCGGGACCTCGGCACCGTCGGCGCTCCGGGCGACAACGCCGCTGGCATAGGGCAGCCCGGTTTCCTCGGCAACGGGTAACGCGTCCAGTTCGGCGCGCAACAACACCGTCGGGCCGGCGCCGTTGGTGAGCCTGCCCACCACCCCGTGCCCACCCACCCCCGTGGTGACGTCGAAGCCGAATGCGCGCAGCCTGGCCGCGAAGGCCACGGCGGTCTGTGCCTCCGCTCCGGACAGTTCGGGGTTAGCGTGCAGGTGCCGGTACAAACCCATCGCCGCACGCAGGATGTCGCCGTGAACCGCACCGGTCGGCGCCAGCGCCCGGATGGCCATGTGCCAAGTCTTCGTCACCGCGCTCACAGGTCACTGTCATCGTCGGTCGGCGCCCTGCCAGCGCGCTGTGGCCGATCGGTGAGCGTCACCCGGTGGACTGTGGTGGCAAAGCCAGGCCCTCGTCCGGAGAGTCCGGCCCCGACACAGCACAAGGGAGTCCCCATGAACGCGCAGAACGAACTCGACCTCCTCGCGGAGGAGATCCTCGCCCTGGAGACGGAGACCTTCGCGATCTCCGACTACGCCGACGTCACCGAGGCGGTCCTCGCCTCGACCTCCTGCTCCGCCACCACCTCGTGCTGCAGCAGCACCACGTCGTGCACGAGCTCCAACTCGTCCAGCTCCTGCTGCGGCTGACCAGCCGATCAGCAGTGGACCCGGTGGTGGCCGGCGCGGTCGAACGCGGCGGCCACCACCGCCATACCGAGGAGTGCCCATGAACGATCAGACCGACCTCGACCTCCTGGCCGAGGAGATCCTCGCCCTGGAGACGGAGACCTTCTCGATCGCCGACTACACCGACGTCACCGAGGCCGTTCTTGCGTCGACGTCGTGCGCCACCACGTCGAGCTGCAGCTGCACGAGCTCCACCTCGTGCGCGGCGACAAGCGCCTGACCGTGGAGAACGGTTGACGGCGGTGGCCGGCAGGCGCATCAGAGCTTGGCGGCCACCGCCGTAACGAACGCGACGTTACGGGAACGGATGGGGGACCAGCCGCGGCCCGTCGACCGCACCGCCCCGCTCGCGCAGTCTCCGCTCCAGCCGGGGCATCGTGAGGGCCCGTTGGCGACGCCAGCCGAAATCTATCGGCAGCAGGCCGGGCACGATCGTGCAGACGGTACGGAGCCCCATCCCGAGCTGCTCCGGGGTGGTCTGGTCGACGACGATCACGTCGTAGCCCTTGCCGTGCAGCTCGTCCAGTACCCCCTGCAGGTCCTGGCCCAGGTCGGGATCGGGCGGCCGGGGCGTGCCGTACACCGCAGCCATCGACTCGAGTGGGCGATCGGCGAGATAGTCCTCGGCGTGTTCGCGCATCGCCGGCAGGCCGAACAGGTCGGCGTGGTCGTGCACGGTCTGGACCAGCGAGTAGTCCTCGGCCATGGCGTCGAGCTGGTGCCGCCGTCGCAGGGTCGTTCGGCGCTTGAGCGGGATGTAAGTCAGCGTTTCGGAGAGCGCGGCGGCGACGGCGCGCTCCGGCGCCAGGTGCGCCGCCGCAGCGAACGACAACAGCCCCGGTCCACCGTCGCGGCGCGCCGCCACCGTGGTGACCACGGGCACGGTCAGGTCGATGCGATTGTCGAAGGCGAGCACGTCGTAGCCCGCGAGCCGGGCGCGGTCGACCATCGTGCGCACCGCGGCGCTGTCGCACGAGTCCAGGTCGATGCGACGCAACCGCTCCCGGCCGTACCAACCGAGCACGAAGGCGTCCCGTTCGACGAGCTCCAGCAGCCCGTACAGGATCGCCTCCTCGAGGCAGCCGCCGGTGGCACAGCCGCTGGACGAGGAGAGGACGAAGTTGTCCCCGTCCGCCCCTGACATGTAGAAGCAGAACCGCCGCGGCACCAGGATCGGTTCGCCGCCGCGCATCCGGTGTCCCCATACCCAGGGGATCGGTCTGGAGGGTTCGAACCGCCGCACCATGTGGTCGGCGTCGTAGGTCTCGTCGGTGTACAAGCCGCAGGAGGTCGGATCGAGTGCCCGGTCGGCGACCTCGGTGTACGCGGCGACCAGCGGTGGGCCCGGGCGGCGCCGGTGGGTGCCGGCGTAGCGTTCCACCCCTTCGAGGTAGGCCAGGCGCAGGCTGTCGGCGAAGCTGTTGGCGTGCCCGCTCCAGGCGATGTCCATCAGGCCCGCGTAGCCACGGTTGAAGACGCCGCCGGTCACCGCGGCGGTCGTCGGCAGTACGGGGTTCATCAGCGCGCCCGCCCCGATGGCGCCGCACACCGGGTTTGCCAGCGCGCCGACCGGCAGGGGGTAGTCGTGCACGCCGCGCACACGGTACCGGTCCGGCTGGGGTTTCGGGCGCGATCGCGGCGTCTCGAACGGCGTCGCGCCGTCCGGTACGGCATCGGCACAGCTCGGGCAGAGCGGCTCGCGCAGCAGCGGCACCGTGTAGGAGCGCAGACCGCCCAGCTCTACCGAGGTGATCCGGGACAGCGTGGCACTGTCCGGGTCGAGATAGGCGCCGGCTGCGGGCGGCGAGTCGACGAGCGCGCAGAACAGGCTCCACACCGCGTCCACAATGTACTCGGGCAGCTCCGGCCAGACGCCGGTGGTGTTGAGCCCGAGGCCGACCTCCAGCGCTTCGCGTTCGGTGCGGCCACGCAGGCGCTGCCAGCGCACGCCAAGGCAGTGTCCACAAGGCTTCGAGTGACCGGGAGCACCGCCCCACGGCCCGAGCAGCACCGCGCCGCCGGTCAGGTGGACGTTGGCGGCGCGGCGTACCGGGTCGGGGGCGATCGTGACGTCAACGGCACCGAGCGTGACCACCGCGGGCGGCTCGCCGCCGGGCACCCGGCGCGCCGACCATCGGGCGTCGAGGTCGCGCTGGAGCTGGACCGCGCCGGCGGCGAGCGGGGCCTCCGGCGCGGTCTGGAGTGCACGCGTCATTCCTCGTTGCCCCACTTGAACAGGCGCAGGCCGACCGCGGTGAAGACGGCGCCGAACCCGAGCAGCGCCAGGCAGGCGACCCAGTACGCCTTCGCCTCACCGGCGCCCGCGAGAGAGTAGACCAGGGCATCGTCGACGTAGCGCAACGGCATCGCGTACGAGACGCTCTGCAGCCAACCCGGCATGAGCTCGACCGGGATGAACGCGCCGGACAGGAACGCCATGGGTATGACGACGCAGTTGGTGACGGCTCCCACCGCCTCCGGGGTGTTCGCCGCCGAACCGATGATCAGCCCGAGCGCCAGGAAGGTGGCGATGGTCAGCAGCATGATGGGCAGCGCGAGCGGCCAGGGCCCGGCCACCGTCATGTTGAACGGTGGAAGCATCGCGACCGCGATGAACAGCACGCACTGGGCGATCCCGACGAAGACGGCGACGACGAGGCGGGCGAGCATCACGCTGGAGGCCCGGGAGGGTGTGAGCCGGATCAGCCGCAGCAGGTCGTCCCGGCGCCACTGCACGAGCATGAAGGCGATCCCGAACACCGCCGCGTTGCCCAACCCCCAGGACAGCACGCCCGGGGCGATGAAGTCGATGTATTCGTTGCCGGTCTCCTCCACCTCCTGGCCCTGGAAGATCAGGCCGAAGATGACGAGGAAGATCAGCGGGAAGGCGAACGTGAAGAAGATCGTCGCCGTGTCCCGGGCGCTCGCCTTGACGGTGGCCCGGGTCAGCGCCACGAAGGCGGTCATGACTGTGCTCCGATCAGTTCCAGGTAGACGTCTTCCAACGTGGCCGACTTGGTCTGCATCCCGGCCAGGTCGGTGGTGGCGCCGAGTGCGGCAAGCACCTGGGGGAGCTGCTGGGTGTGCAGGATGAGCGTGTCGCTCTCCACCGTCACCGAGTCGACACCGTCGACGTTGAGGGCTTGCTCCGGCGCGAGCCGGCCGACCGGCAGCAACAGCTGGCTGCCCACGGCGGCACGGCTGATGAGTTGACGCGGCGCGTCCAGCGCCACTATCCGACCGCGGTGCAGGATGGCGACGCGGTCGCAGAGCGCTTCCGCCTCGTCGAGGTGGTGGGTGGTGTACACGATGGTCTTTCCAGCCCCTTTGAGCTGGCGCAGCATGACCCACAGGTCCCGACGGGCCTGCGGGTCCAGCGCGCCGGTCGGCTCGTCCAGAAAGATCACCTGGGGCTGGTGCACCAGGGCAGAGGCGATGGCGAGCCGTTGCCGCTGGCCGCCGGAGACGTTGGACACCCGCACATCGGCCGAATCGGTCAGCCCGACCTGGTCCAGCGCCCGCTGCGCGGCCTGCCGGTCCAGGCCGTAGAGCGCCGCGACCGTCTCCAGGTGCTCGCGCGCGGTCAGTCGCGGGAAGAACGCCGACTGCTGCGTCTGCACCCCGATCAACGGCAGCAGTGCCAGGTTGCGCGGCGCCGGGCGGTGGCCGAGCACCGTGACGGTGCCGGCATCCGGCACCCGCAGTCCTTCGATGATTTCGATCAGGGTGGTCTTTCCCGCGCCGTTCGGCCCGAGCAACCCGATGAACTCGCCGCGCGGCACGTTCAGGGTCACGTCGTCGACGGCGCGCACCTCACCGTAGGACTTGCTCAGCCGCGTGACCGCCACGGCCGGTTCTGCGTTTGTTTCCATCGCCTTGCCTCTCACTGGGTTCGTTGGTGGTGCGCGGTTTGCTGGGTTGGTGCGGCCCGCACGGGACGCCGCTGCCGGCTGGCGAGCCATAGGGTGATGGTCAGTACGACGGCCGCCGCCGACACGGCGTACCCGGCGTGACCGAGGTACGGCCGCAACAGGTCACCGGCGCCGTACGCGATGGCCGTGCCGGCGCCGGCGATCGTGGCGTGCCACGCCATGCCGTACAGGCCGAGCACCAACCGGGCCCGCCTCGGGTAGCGCGGACCGCGTCGGGTCAGCCAGTACCGGGGCCGCGACCAGAGGTACCAGCGGCTCTCCTCGGCGAGCGCGACCATGCCGACCTGGTGACTGAGCATCTTGTACCCGTCCAGCGGCGGTACTGGGACGAAGTTGACGAGGCTCTGCACCGCGCCGGCGACGACCACCGCCGCCGCGAACCGGTGCCCGGCCGAGCCGTCCGCTGTCACCTGCCAGGCGAGCGCGAAGGGGACGACGAGGAGGCTGTTCGCCACGCCGCCCGCGGCCGCGATGACGACCTGCTGCGCGCGTGCGGGCAGGTACTGGTACTCCTCCACCCGGCAGCTGAAGGCCAGCAGGTTGAGCCGGACGACCCGGCAGCCGAAATGGATCGCCGCGACGCCGTGCGCCAGCTCGTGCAGCATCGCGCTGAGGTAGCAGACCGCGGCGATCCCGGCCACGTGGCGCCAGTCGCCGAACGCCGGCGCGGCGGCCCGCCACAGTCCGGGAGCCGCCGCCGCGAGCGAGCCGTACATGGCCAGCAACCCGACACCGAGGACGACGCCGGACGGGGCCGAGAAGACCCACGCGAACGCGGCGGCGAGCCGGCCCAGCGTGCGCGGTGGCGCGACCGCGCGCCCCTCCGG
Source organism: Plantactinospora sp. DSM 117369 (assembly GCF_053764795.1). Classification (NCBI taxonomy): domain Bacteria; kingdom Bacillati; phylum Actinomycetota; class Actinomycetes; order Micromonosporales; family Micromonosporaceae; genus Plantactinospora; species Plantactinospora sp. DSM 117369. The sequence continues at coordinate 3,093,563 of NZ_CM132446.1, forward strand.
CGCCCCGGGCGGCCGCAGCAGGTCACGCTGGTGCAGCAGCCACAGCAGCTGCGACCACTGCGCCGGGCCCAGCCGGCGGCCGAACCGGGCCGCGTACTCCTCGCCGATCTCGGCCAGCGACCGCTGCCCGTCCAACCGGCTCAGCAGGAACCGCTCCTTGGCCGCGACCTCGAACGCCTTGCCGCCACGGACCTTCACCAGATAGATCCGGTCCGGCCCGCGGCCCAGCTCCCGGGAGAACAGCAGGTCCGACCGCACCCGCGGCCGGTTGGTGAGGAGCGTCGCCCTGTCGCTCAGCGCGCTGTCGGTCATCTCGCCGCCAACGAGTCACGCACCGCCCTGCCCAGCAGGTACGCCAGGTAGGCTTCGTCCCTGAGTGTGACGTACAGCCGGTTGTTCGTCATGTGCAGGTACGGCGAGAGCAACCGCGGCAGGGCCACGCGCGGGTCGGTGACAGTGACGGCGGGAGTGCCCTCCGGGAAGGCAAACGTCAGCTGCCCCGACTCGGCCAGCCGCCCCGCCCGCTCCCGCAGTTGCGCGGCGTGCTCGGCCCAGCCGCGCAGGAACGCCGGCAACCGGTGCTGCTCGCCGCGGTCCAGCGCACCGAGGATGGGCTGGAACCGCCGGTCCAGGTCCGGCGCCAGCCGCTCGTACATGGTCGCGTAGTCGATGCCGTTGACGAAGTCGGTGCCGGCGAAGGCCCGGTGCCAGAAGTCGTGGTAGATGCCCAGGAACTCGGCCAGCTCGGCGCGGTCGGGCAGGAACGTGCCGGCCGTCACCAGCATCAGCTGCGCCGCGGTGCCCAGCGTCACCGGCCGCAGGTGGAGGTTCATCGTCCGGACCGCGTCGATCAGCACGTCGCTGGAGTACTCGAAATGCCATTCGGCGAGGGCGACACCGGCCGGGCCGCCGTACTTGCCGTACTCCGGCTCGTAGGGGCGGTAGCTGAAGGAGTTGTTCGGCTGCATCCGCACGTTGCCGTCCGGGCCGACCAGCTCGGCCGGCTTGCCCTGGGGAAACTCCAGGTCGAACAGGAGGTTGTAGAGCTCCGCCCGGTAACCGGCGTCCAGCTCGTACAGCGCCGGTCGTTCGGTCAGGAACCGTTGGATGGCCGCATCGGCCGCGGCGCGTACGGCGGGCTCGTCGGCGGCGGTGCGGAGCTTGAGCCGCAGCCGGACGTGCGGGCCTTCGAGCCAGTAGTTGATGAAGAAGTAGCAGGCCAGCAGGTTCCGCGCGCGCAACTCGTCGACCAGCGGCCGGATGCATTCGGTCAGCATCGGCCGGGCGCTGCCGCCGTAGAAGATGTGGATGGCCAGCCACCGCCCAGGCTCGGCGGCGAGGGCCTCTCCGGCCGCCGCCGGCTCCGTCACAGGCATCTCCGTCTCAGGCATCTCCGGCTCCGTCCGTCGGGGAGATCGGGAAGGTCTCGATGGCGAACTCGGCGACGTGGCCACCGCGGTCGGAGCTCGCCACCAGCTCGTCGCCGGCGGGCAGCATCTCGCGCAGCACCACGCGGTCCTCGGCGCCGTCCAGCGACGCCTCCAAGGCCAGCAGCGACAGGTAGCTGTCACAGTCGACGTACTGGGGCTTCGGTTTCGCTTTCGCCCGACCACCGCTCCCACCGTGGACGGTCGCGAACATCTGGGCGGGCAACCCGTTCGCCCGTCGCCACCGCTGCCAGCCGAGGAACCAGGCGGTGTCGGTGTCGCCATCACCGCGACGCGGAAGCGCGGCCGCCGTCATCGACCAGCTTCGCCGGCTGATCACCACGTCACCGACGCGGACCCGTGGACGCGTGGTGACGCCCTCCACGGCCGGCGGCTTCGGCACACCCCGCCACAGGTCGAGCGGGGCCATCGACGTCGGCGACAGCAGCAGGAGCGTGCGGTGTAGCTGTGGCAGCGCCATCGGCACCAGGTAGCCCAGGTATACCGGGATTACCTCCTTGCCCAGCCGGTGGGAACGCAGCACCACCTGGTCGGTGTCGACGTCGTGCTGCACGTACAGGTCGGCCAGGGGCAGTTGGTTGGCCTCCGGCACCAGGCTCGTCTCCCCGGGGCAGACGATGACGTAGTCGGTGAGCTGCGCGTGCAGGTTCAGGTTGGTGGTCGCCGCGCCGCCGGTCAGCTCGGCGAAGACGGCTCCCGGCGGCGCGACGGCGGCCGCCTGCGCCCGCAGGTGCGCGGAGAGCGCGGTGTCCTCGAAGCAGTGCGTGAAGCGGCTGAAGGGGAACGACAGCCCGCCGAGGGACTGGTTGAGCACCAGCAGGGGGCCCTCCCGCCGCCGGGCGACCTGGACGAGGTGAGCCTGCGGCCGGAACCCGCCGAGCAGGTCGCGCACGCCTCGAGTGAGCTTGTTCAGCACCGTGGGATCGAGCTTCAGCTCGGGCGCGTCCGGAGCCGCCGCGGCAGCCGAGCGCAGGTAGTCGGCGAAGTCCTGCCTGGCCCGGTCGAGCGCCGGCAACTCCGGCCGGCCGAGCCAGTTCTCCTCGGGCCGGTAGGTACCGTCCTCGGCGAACGGTCGCAGGTCGGCGGTGTAGGAGGCGTACTGCTCGTACAGATCCTCGTGGAAGTCCTCGACGAGGCGCAGCAGGTCGTCGCAGCGACCGCCCCTGCCGTACCTGGCCAGGAAGAAGCCGTGGAACGTGACCCGGTGCGGCAGCGTCATGTCGAAGGCCGGCAGCACCCCTTCCACCGCGGCGAGGTCGCCGCCGACCAGCCGTCGCCACTCGTCGGCCGGCGTGGACAGGTCCTCATCGACGCGGCAGTCCTCGTAGAGCAGGGCCTGCGGCAGGGACGCCGCCTCGGCTCCCAGCCAGACCTGGATGTCCCGCAGGGCCCCCCGCAACCGGCGCAGGGCGGACCGCCGGTCGGCGAGTTCACCGACGCGGAACGCCTCGACGAGCTCGATCGGCTCGGCCAGGCGTAGCGCCAGGTCGTCGGCCCAGGGCCGGTCGAGGGTGGTGAGGAAGTCCCGGAGGTTGCGCAGCGGATCGGGCGTGTGCACCTCGACGGCGAACCCGTCGACCTGGAGGATGCCCAGCCGGAGCAGGATGGACAGATACTCCTCGCACTGCTCCGGGCTCGCCTGTGTCTGCTGCCGCAGCCAGGCGGCGAGGTCCGCGCAACGCCGCGCACCGTCCTGGAGCAGACCGGTGAGCTGGTCGAGCAGGCCGCTGCGACGCAGGTAGAACAGCCCGTCCTGGATCGAGTCGAAGCTGACCGAAGCGCTGTCGTCGCCGGGCGTGACCCAACGCCGCACGTACCGCACCCGCTCGGCGTCCTGGCGCAGGCCGGGGCTCAACACCACCGGCAGGTCGCCCCGGCGGCCGAGGTCGGCGCTGATCGCATCCACGATGCGGGTCACCACGACCACGTTGAGCCTGACGTAGCGGTGCCACCGCGTCGGCACCGCAAGATCCGGTTCGGCCGCGCCCGCGTCGAACTCGCCCACTCCGATCCCCGTGAACGAGCTGAAGGGGCTGGTCTTGCACGCGGTGCGGTAGAGGTACGACAGGACCGACCGTTCCACCCGCCGCATCTTCTTCGCCGGCGGCGGCGAGCCGTCACGCCCCGCGAAGGCGACAAGCTGCTCGTCCAGTGCCGGTGACGCGATCTGGATACCGGCGCGCAGCCGCGGGTCGCCGGAGAGGCGCCACAGCTCGGCGCGGGAGTCGTCGATCTCCTTGTCGAGCCGGGTGCCCAACTCCTGCCGCAGCCACGCCATCCGCTGCGCGAGGGCCAGCCAGTCCCGTACCGGGTCGACCGCGGTCGGGTCGACCGCGGCCACCGCGGCGAGCGCGCCCTCCTGGTCGGCGGGGAGCACCACCTTGAAGATCTGCCGGCGCAGCGCGAGCAGCCGCCGTCGGGACTCGCTGTCTTCGTTGGCTCCGACCAGGTGGTGCAGCACGTCGCTGACGCGGTCCGCGTCGGCGCGCAGCTCGGCTTCGAGGTCGAGGAGCTCGCCGGCGTACCTGGCCGCCTCCGGGCATCGCAGCGCCGCCACCGTGTCGTACGGCAGGCCGCCGACCCGTACCGCGAAGTGGGTACCCAGACGGCGTCGTGGCGGCGCGACTTCCTCGGCTGTGCGGAACGTCATCATGGCCCGGCTCACCGCAGCTCGTGCCGGTAGTCGCCGGGCAGGTCTCGCTCGTGGCCGGCGAGCATGATCAGCAGTGGCGTCTCGCCGGTCGCGTCGAGCCCAAGCTCCTCGACGTAGGAGACGCCGTCGAACCCGAGCGCGACACCGCAGCCGACGTCGAGCGCCGCCGCGGCGGTGTAGACGTTCTGCGCCACCGCGCCGATCGTCGCGTTCACGACGTTGTAGCCACGAGGGCCGACCGCGTCCAGCACCGCGTGTACCCGGATGGTCGGCACTATCACCACGGCGGCCTGCTCCAGGTTGTAGTTGGGCAGGAAGTAGTTGCGCTGTAGGAACATGCCGGGTGGGCCGGGCCGGATGGCGCGCAGTTCGTGGCGCGCCGGGTCGTACTCGTAGCTGCCGGGTGCCACCCCGTCGACGTGGTTGACGAAGAGATAGAACTTCGCCAGGTCCCCGTCGTCACTGGTGATCTCGGTCGGCAGGCGCGCGGAAGATGCGGCGGTGAGCAGCGCGGCCAGGTCGGCCCCGTCCATCGCGGCGCTGCCGTCGAACCGGCCGAAGCTGCTGCGCCGACGGCTCAGCGCGGTGCGGATCGGCATGTCCATCCTGCGCGCCGGTGGAAGCGCCACCCGGTCGCCGCCATCGGGCACGGGCCTGGCCGCGGCGGCGGCCAGGGCACTCGATTCCGGCCGGGGCGTGGCCGACTCCGCCGTCTCCCGGTGGACGCGCCGCAACGCGTCGAAGGTCAGTACGACGCGGGACCGCTCGGAGTCGCGCCGCAGCACCGAGGCACCGTCGGTCGCCGTCGCCGTCGCCGTCGCCGTCGCCGTCGCCGCGGCCGCCCGGGGCGGCGCGTGGGTCGCCCCGGCCGCCGTCCACCTCAGCGGTACGACGGTGAACAGGCCCTCGTCGTCCGGGGGCACTCCGAGCAGGTGGCGCAGCGCCGCCTGGTCGAACCAGAACCTCGGCTCGATCCGCCGCCGCTGGCCACCGGCCCACAGCCGCCAGGTCTGCAGCAGCGTACCCACATCCATCGACACCGCGTGATACGAGAAGTTGTTGTACTTGAAGGAGTTCGCCCAGTACTTGACGCCGACCACCAGGAACTGGGTGGAGTCGTCCGGGAGGTCGGCGGCCGCGCGTACCCTCGCCGTCACGTCACCGGCCAGCAACCGCTGCATCGCGTGGTGCCGGCAGGAGTAGTGGTACACCCCTGGGCAGACTCCGGCCCCGGGCCCGGCGATCCAGTAGACGCTGCATGGGTAGAGGCCACCGCCGGAGGCGGTGCCGCGGTGCCAGGTCGCCCGTGCGTACCACGGATACCCGGGTGTGTCGGTGTTGGCCTGGAGGCCGAGCCGGCGGCCGATCAGCCCGTAGGAGTCGCGGAGCATGGCGCCCAGCATCGGCAGGCTGAACGCCTCGTCCCCCGGCTCCCCGGCGATGCCCGCACCGACCGTGGCGGAGTGCGGCGGTGGCATGTCGGGCAACGGGAACGACAGGGCACCGGGGTAGTACTTCGTCGGCCGGGGCTTGTCCGACCAGTCGGGGTTGAAGTCGACCGGTGGCATCGGAACCCGGTTGCGCATAAGGACTGCCGTCGCGTACTCGTGCGCGTAGCTGCCGGCAGTGTCGGTTGTCGTCATCGCCTCACCTCAGGGGTACGGGTGCGGGACCCGGTGGATCTCGTCATCGCGCAGGTCGTGGTCGGCCAGCCCGGCATGGCGCTGGGCGGTACGGAGGCGGGGCATGTGCAGGGCCCGCTGCCGCTGCCAGCCGAAGTCGATCGGCAACAGCCCCGGTACCGTCACGCTGGCCGTGTGCAGGCCGAGGTCCCGCTGTTCCGGCCGGGTCTGGTCGACCACGATCACGTCGAAGCCCTGCGCGGTCACCGTCGACACAGATCGTTCGAGGTCGTCACGCAGGTCGCCGGCGAGCGGGGGAGCCGGCCGGGCACCGGCGTACGTCTCGGTCATCGAGCGTGGCGCGGCGCCAGAGTCGAGCAGGAACGACGCGTGCCCGCGCATCTCCGGCAGCCCGTACAGCTGCGGATGGTCGTGCAGGTTCATCACCTTGTCATAGGCGTCGACCATCTCGCGCAGCTCGGGCTCCACGCTGGCGGCGCGCACCCTGAGCAGGATCGCGTCGGCCGCGATCTCGCACAGCGCCGCGGCGACCGCGGTCTCCGGGTCCAGGCTCGCCCCGCCGCCGAAGGCGAGCGTGCCGAAGCCGCCGTCGATCCGTTCCGCCACGGCGGTGACCGCGGGGATGTCGAACGTGCACCTCGCGTCGAAGAACCGGGCCCGGTAGCCGTACATCGCCAGCCGGTCCACCATGAGCCGGGTCTGAGGGCGGCGGCTGGTCTGAGGGTCGATCTCGGCCAGGGAGCGCTTGCCGTACCAGGCAATCATGAAGGCGTCTCGCTCGATCACCTCCATCAGGCCGTGGTACACCGCCTCCACCAGGCTGGCGCCCGAGGCGCAGCCGTTGGAGCACTCCTGGACGAAGCGGTCCTCCACCCTCGCGTGGTGGTAGTAGACCGACACCTCGGGCACCAGGATCGGCCGCGCGTCACGCATCGACCATCCCCAGACCCAGGGGATCGGCCGATCGGGCGCGAACCGCCTGATGCGGCGGTTCGACTGGTAGAACTCGTCCGCGTACACCCCGCACTCGCGCGGGTCGAGCGCGTCTTCGCCGAGGTCGTCCAGGGCCGCGACCACCGTGGTGCGCTTGCTGGACGGCCGCATACCAGCGGCCCGCTCGAGTCCCTCCAGCAGGCTCAGTCGTGCGCTGCGCGCGTAGCTGTCGGCGTGGCCACCGTGGAGCATCTCCCGCAGGTACTCGCCGCCGCGCGCCTGGAAGGCTCCGTGCACCGCCGCCGCCGACCGTGACGTGGCGTCAGGCCGCAGGCCGGGGCCGAGCACACCGCAGACCGGGTTGACCAACGCGATGGTCGAAAGCGGATAGTCGGCGGCATCGCGGATGCGGAAGGCGTCCGGCGCGCGTTTCGGGCTCGCCGTCAGCTCCGGCGCCGTGGGTGCGTCCGGCACCGCGCGGGCGCACTCCGGGCAGTCGCCGTCCGGTACCAGCGGCACCCGGCTCACCCGCAGCGTCTCCAGGTCGAGTACGTGGACGGTGGCGGTGGCGCCGGCCGCCGCCGCGAGCAGGGCGCGCAGGGCGTCCGCGGCGAACGGGGTCGCGTAGGGCCAGTCCCCCGCGGCTGCTGTCTCGCCACCCAGCTCCAGGGCGTCGCGCAGCTCCGCCGGCCGGATCGCCTGCCATCGGCGGGCGAGACAACGGGGACAGCCAACCCCGCCCGGTTCCGGGGCGAGCAGGGCATGCCGGCCGTAGACCAGCACCCGCGCATGCGCTGTCGCGACGCCACCCGCTGGCACCGTGGCGGTGAGTTCGTCGCGTGCACCGGGTTCGTCGCGTGCACCGAGTTCATCGCGTACGCCGAGTTCATCGCGTACGCCGAGTGGATACACGACGACCGGCGACGACGGGTCGGCGGCGTTCAGCAGCGCGCTGAGCGCTGCGGTGATCCGGTGTCCCGGATCCACGGCGGCCGAGCTCATCAACAGGACCTCTCCTGGAGCACGACGCGGACCGCGGACAGGCCACCGGCCGGCAGGTCGGCGCCACCGATCGGCACCACCACGACATCTGTACCGGCCTTCGCCAGATCGTCCAGCACACCCTGCCAGCCGCCACCCGCGTCGAGCCCGACCGGAGCGGTACCGGCCACCGCGAGGGTGTCGGCGTCGAAGTCGACGAGCATGGGGTCACACCCGTCGGTGGCCTCCGGGTCAGCCGACTGCTGTCGAAGCTGGACCCGCCCGAGCAGGTCGCACAGCGTACGCACAGCGGCGTTCCGCCACGACGGGTCGGCGGCGATCGACCAGAGCTTTCCGCCGCTGTGCGGCTCGACGCACCGGCCGAGCAGCGTGGGTACCCCACCCGGCGCACTCGCGGTGAGGTCGAGCAGGTCGACAGTGACGTCCAGATTCGCCGCTGACTTGGCGAGGAACCGCAACTCCGGGTCGTCCCCGAGCGCGTCCAGCGGCACCTGCGCCACCGGCGTACCGGCTATCGCGTCCCGCAGCGCGGCGAACGCCAAGGCGGAGGCGAGCCCTTCCCGAATCGCCGCGGCGGGGTCGAAGCCAGCCCCGGCTCCGGCGCGGCTCGGCTCGACAACCCGGTCCGCGTTGGCGATGCCGAACGGCTCGACCACCGCCCGCGGCAGTTCGACCCGCGCGTCGCTCGTCAGGCAGTCGCCGGTAACCGGTCCCGTGTCGTGCGGGCTCGCGCCGAGCTGATCGGCGTACGCGACGGCGGCCAGCGCCAGCGCGCGCGTCCGGGCCCCGACCACATGGTGTACGTCGAAGGCACTGATCCGCCGGGGTTTCCCCGACGGATCGGTGAACCGTACCGTACCGATCTTGACCGGCGTCTGCTCCCAGTCCTCGTCGTCGTAGCGCTGGAACACGCCGGCGTGCGGCTGGAGCAGGAGGTCCCGCGCGGCCAGTTCGGCGGCTGCGGCGTCGGCCGCCTCGTCCTCGTCGGCGACCTGGGCGGGCGACGGCGCGTCGACGACGACGGCGGCCAGCGGGATCCGCGGCGGTTCCGGCCGGCAGTAGACACACAGTGGGTGCGGCAACAGCGGTTCGCTGACCACGTCGAGCGAGTCCAGATCCTGCACGATCAGCTTGCCGTCGGTCTCGGCGGTCAAGGCGCCGGTGGTGAGCCGGAACACCTCGAAGCCCAGCAGGTTGCCGATCATGGCAGCCAGCGGGCCGGCCGGCCGGGGGAGGGTCGACGGCGCGGCGGCGGCGACCGCCACCTGGCGCCAGACGTCGGCGGCGTCCGCACCGCCGGCGTTGGCCGTCAACCGCAGCATCGCGCAGTACCAGCAACCCCGGTGACCGGCACCGCAGGCCGGGCCGATGATCGCCCGGCTGCCGAACGTCCACGCGGGAATCATCGTCTTGCCCTCGGGAACGCCGGCGGCGAGCAGGCGGTGCGCCAGCCGGGCGGCGCCGTCGCCACCGGCCACCAGTACGACGTCGGCTTCGGCCAGGTCGGCCCAGCTCAGCTCGTCCCCGCCGGCCGGCCAGTCGAGCACCGCGGACGGTACGCCGGTGGAGTGCAGTTCCGCGGCTTCCGCGGCGGCGGTCCCGTCGCCCCTGCCGACGATCGCTACCCGGGCCATCCCGTTGCGTACCAGGCTGGTGGCGCAGGCGTGCGCGATCGGCCCGCTCCCGATGACCGCTGCGGTGCTCTCGCGGAAGGCGGCGAACCGGTGCGGCGCGCCGTCGACGTAGTGGTCGATGTAGCCGATCTGGCTGGCAAACCGCTTCGCCACCGCCGCGCCGACGACCGTCGCCGGGTCCACCTCGTCGGGCGGGATGTCGCGGGCGAGCTTGCGGGTCAAGAGGGCGCTGACAAGTTCGCCGACCATGGCGCGTTGCGGCTCGGGCAGCTTGGCACAGAGCTCGGCTACCGTCCGGCGTCCGTTGAGGTGCGGGACCAGCAGGCTGGCCAGTCGATAGGCGCTGGGTGAGGTGATCCGGAAGCCGCCTGCCGGGTTGTGAAAGAGAACGCCGTCATATGCGGCGGTGAACAGCACATCGCGGCGGATCCGAGGCCGGGTGGCAGCAACGGACTCATATATAGCGGTCATCGGAACTCCGTTCCTGAAGCGGTGAGGGTGACAACGGCGCCGGCGCCCGGCCGCCGACCGTCGGTGGCGGCATGGGAGTAGAGCCGAAGGAGCTCGCGCATCCGGTAGTGCCCCGGACGCTCGTCGAACAGGCTGGCGTCGGTGAGCTGGTCGACTATCGCCTCGGCGACGTCGGGCGTGACCCGTAGCCGGTCCGCCACGGCGGGCAGCGCGAGCGTGTCCTGCTCGTGCGTACCGAGGCGCAGGAACGCGTCCACAAGTGCCGGGGGCAGCCGGTTCACCGCGGTGTCGAACCGGCCCAGCAACGACATGTCCGGGTCGCCGGGAAGCGCCAGCCGGTTGATCGGATCTTCGCGGAGCCAGGCGACCGACTCGGCCAGGCTCGTCCTGGTCCGGGTGAGCAGACGGCCGGCGGCGATCCGCAACGCCAGCGGCAGGTGGCCACACAGTTCGGCGAGCTCCGCCGCGGCGGCCGGCTCGGCCTCCACCCGCTCCTCGCCGATCAGCGTGGACAGCAGCGTGACCGACTCGGCGGGGCTGAGCCCCTCCAGCCGCTCTATCCAACCACCGAACCGCGCGACAACGCCGGCGAGACTGAACTGGCTGGTGAGGAGGACGGCGTCCCCGGGAGTCCACATCGGCGCGACCGTGAGCGCTTGCTGCACGTCGGCCACATCGTCCAGGACCAGCAGGCCGCGTCGCCGGGCGCCGGTGCGCGTCCAGCCCGCCACCCGGGCGGCTAGCTCGTCGGTGGTCAGCGGCTCGCCACCCGGGGCCCGCATCCTGACCATGAGTTGGCCGGCCGGAAAGTCCTCTCTCCGCTGCGCCGCCACGTACCGGGCCAGCGCGCTCTTACCGACGCCGGGTGGGCCGGTCAGCACGACGATGCCCGTCGCGGTGACGAGCCGTTCGGCCACGACCCGGGCAGCGGCGGCGCGCCCGACGAACTCCCGCGGCGCCCGGACGGACGGCCGGCTCGCCGCCGCGTCGTGCGGCTCGGCGGACTGGGCGGAGGTGGCGATCTGAGCCCGCCCGTCCAGCATCTGTCCGGTCAGGATGTTCGACTCGAGCCGCCGCAGGCGGGGCCTGGGATCGACGCCCAGTTCGCCGGAGAGGTAGTCCTTGATCCTTCGGTACTCGGCCACCGCCTCGGTCTGCCGGCCAGTCCGGTACAGCGCCTCGATGAGCTGCTCGGCGAAGCGCTCGTTCCCCGGGTAGGCGCGGGTGGCCTCCCAGAGTTGGACCAGGGCGGTCGCGGTGAAACCCAGCTGAATCTTCAGGTCGCAGAGCCGCTCCAGGACCCGCAACCGCTCCTCGTTCAGCCTCGGTACGACGTCGCGGTGCAACGTTTCCGACGGCACGTTGGCCAGCACCGGACCGTTCCACAACGCCAGGGCCGCCTCGAGGAGCACGAGCTGCTGATCGTCGTGCGGCCGCGATTCGGCAGCCTTGGCCAGTTCGCGGAACCGGACCAGATCGACCGTTTCGGCGGACGCGCGGACCCGGTACCCGCCAGGCACCGTCTCGATGGCCGTGGCGGTGATCCCATGCCGGACGAAGAGCTGGCGCAGCCGCATGGCACAGGTCTGCAGCGCCCCCTTCGCGGCCGCCGGCTGGTCGTCGCCCCAGATCGCCTCCTGCAGGGCGCCCACCGAGACCACCTCGTTGGGGCGCAGCAGCAGCGCTGCGAGCAGGTTGGTCACCCGGGACGGCGGCAACACAACCGCCTCCGTGCCCTTGGCGAGTGCCAGCGGACCAAGCACCCGGAATGTCACCTCGGCCTGGGAGAGTCGTTCGGCCGTACCGCCGTCCGGATCCGGGTCCGCTGTCCGCACGGCCGGTCGCATCGCATCCTCCCGTTCGCCCGTCGAGCCGGCAGCCAGCGACGGTCCCGTTACTGAGACTGTTACGCATGACCGAAATGTTTCGAGGCCTGGTCACGGCAAAAGGTAGCCCCCATCCGTGGGCCCCGGATACGTCACATTCCAGCGGTCGTCTCGTAAGCGACGGTCGCCGTAATGCGGGCAGCCATCGACCGCGACGGGATCAGATTCCCGGAATGAGGCGCAGCTCCATGGCGACTCGGGTCAGCCCGGCCTTGTTGTGCGCCCGCACCTTTCGCCGTACCCGATGCAGGTAGGTGTCCACGGTGGGCTTGGAGAGGCCGAGCTGCTGGCCGATCTGCTTGTGGGTGAGGCCCTGCGCGACAAGCGTGAGCACCTCCCGCTCCCGCGGCGTGAGCGCCGTGGCCGACACGGCGCCGACGGTCCGGTCCGGGGCGTCGCCGGGCTGCTCCGACGGCGAGCGATCGGCCGCGAGGACGGGGCCGAGGTTGCTTCCGAGGTAGAAGTCGCCGGCGGCAACGGCGCCTATGGCCCGGACGAGGCTGGTCACGCTGGCTCCCTTGGACAGGTAGCCCCGGGCACCGGCGCGCAGCGCCGCCCGCACATCGTCGGGGTCCGTCGAGTTCGACATGACCACTATCGGAAGGTTCCCCGGCAGCAGGAGAGGCTGGCGGACCGGCTGGGCAAACGGATCTCCGACCGCGATGAGGGCGTCCCGCGGGTACGCGAGCAGCCGCGGATCCGCGAAGGCGGCGAAGACGCCGGCCAACTCCAGGCTCACCGCGTCCTTGAGCACCTCGATCAGCCCGCGGAACGTAACAGATCGATCATCGATGATCGCGATCTTGAGGCTCATTGCGGCGGCGCTCCTCTACGGCGGACCAGCGCGGTCACACTTCGGTGATCGATGCAATGTAGATGAGGCGTTGTCGCCTATGCGTACAAGATTCGTATATTCGATATACAACCTCGGCAGACGGGCTGCCAGGCCAACGACCAGGCACAATGCTCCTGGTCTCAGTGCTTTGGTGCGAGCTGTCCACATTGTGTGTCAATAAATGATAGGCGCCTTATGGGCCGGAAATAGGATGCGCCGTACCGCAGCGTCGATGTTGATACCCGGCCATTCCGGACGGAAGTCAAGGCTCCCGGCGCCGGGCGGTCGGCGCTGCGTCGCGGCGATGGTCGCCATCGGGAACGGCGCCGGCCGCGACTGCTGTGCAGCCGGGCCCGGCTCGACGGCTACCGGCTGGTGCAGGGCTGGCCGCGGGACCGGTGATCCTTGACGCGTCCCGGCCACGACGTCCCCGACGGTCACCTGTGCTGGCAGTCCTGGCCGGTCCGCCGTCGGGCTTACCCGGCGGGCGTCACGCGGTGGGCTCGTCCCGTCGGTGTCGCCCGCCAGGACCGGGCGCGGTGTCCTCGTGCCCCGGCCACCAGGCGGCGTGGCCGAGCAGTGCGGTGATGGCCGGCGTCAGGAAGAGCGACATCACGAACGCGACGATGGCGATGCCGCAGGAGATGGCGAAACCCATCTGGGTCAGGGTGCTGTTGCCGGCCAGCATCAGCGAGGCGAAGGTGCCGGCGAGGATCAGTCCGGCGGCGGCGACCGTCGGTCCGGCGTGCCGGATCGCCATGCTGGCGGCGTCGCGCGGGCTGCGCCCCTCCCGGGCCTCCTCACGGAGTCGGGCGATCATCAGGATGTTGTAGTCGGTGCCGAGCGCGACCACGAAGAGATACATGATCACCGGCAGGATGAAGATCAGCCCGGGCTCGCCGAGCCCGATCTGGAAGATCAGTACGGTCGCGCCGAGGGTGGCGGCGAAGCCGAGGCCGACCGAGAGCATCAGATACCAGGGCGCCACGATGCTGCGCAGCAGCAGACCCAGGATGACCATGATGAGTACGGCGGCGACCGGGAAGACCACCGCGTAGTCCCGGTCGACCGCGGCCTGGATGTCGACGAAGACCGCGGTGATGCCGCCGACCAGCGCGGTCGTGCCGTCCGGTGCCGCCGCATGCGCGGTCTTCCGCAGTGGCCCGTCCACGGTGCGCAGGGCGGCGGCGGACTGCGGGGTGTCCGCCAGGGTGACCACGTAGTTCGCCACGGTCCGGTCCGGCGACAGGGCCGGCTCCGCGACCTGCCCGACCCCGGGCACCCCGGCCAGCCGCTCGCGGTACCCGCCGAGCTGGTCTGCCGGCAGCGGGGCACCGGTGTCGGAGCGGAGGAAGACGTTCGACGGCTCGGTCGCGCCGGCCGGCAGCCCCTTGCGCAGCTCCCCGCTCCAGACGTTCGACTCCGACTCGGTGGCGGTGGACCCGCTGCTGAGGTCGAAGTTCGGGTGGAAGCCGAGCGCGAAGACGGCGAGTACCACCAGCGCGCCACCGGAGACCGCCGCGTACAGCGCCGGGCGGCGACCCAGCGAGCGGCCGATGGCGGTGAACCGGGCACCGGTCGGCTCGTGCCGCCACGCCTTCGACGGCCAGAAGACCTTGGTGCCGAGCAGCGAGACCACCGCCGGGATCAGGGTCAGCCCGGCGACCAGCGTGGTGGCGACCGCGATGGCCAGGGCGGGGCCGAGCGACCGGAACAGGCCGAGGGTCGACAGGATCAGCGCCAGGAACGCGATGATCACCGCACCGGCGGCCGAGGCGATCGCCTCCCCGGCGCGGGCCACCGCGTTGATCATCGCGGTCTTGGAGTCCTCGCCCATCCGGAGGCGTTCCCGGTAGCGGAACATCAGGAACAGGATGTAGTCGGTGCCGACCCCGAACAGTACGACGATCAGCATCGCGCTCACCGAGCTGTCGGTCTTGAGGTCGAACGCGTCGTTGGCCCAGGCGATCAGCCCGGTGGCGACCTGCGACACCGCCCCGATCACCACCACCGGCAGCAGTGCGATGATCGGGCTGCGGAAGATGATCAACAACAGCACCAGGATCAGCCCGATCGTGGCCACCCCGATGATCGCGTTGGCCCGGTCGCCCGACTTCTGGGCGTCGAGGGCCTGAGCGGCGGTACCGGTGATGCCCGCCTTCAGGCCGGAGTCGGCGAGCTGGGCCGGCAGCGCGTCCCGGAGCGCCTGCACTGCGTCGGCCTGCGACCGGTCACCCGCGCTGCGCTGCGGATTGAGCTGTACCGCGACGATCTGGATCAACCGGTTAGGTGACGGCGGTGTCGGCACCACCGCGACGACGTTGCGGATCCGCTGCCCGCCGAGTGCCTGCCCGATCGCCGCCACCTTCGCCGCGTCGGCGTCGGTCAGCGGCGCGTCGTCCTGGCGCTCGAAGACGATGATCGCGGCCGGCGTCGTGGCCTGCGGAAATGCCTTCCGCTGGACCTCGATGGCCCGGATTGACTCGTAGTGCGAGGGGAGGAACGACGCCTCGTCGGTGGTGGCGGTCAGGGTCGGGGCGAAGCCGATCACCGCCGCCGCCGCGATCACCCAGGCCACGATCACCCAGATCGGGTGCCGGACCACGAACCGTCCCACAGCGGCGAACACCAGCCGCACCTCCCGCGTCGGTGACCATCCCTCCGTGATCAAACCTAAACGCTGCGCTATCCAGAAATGTCGTAAATAGTCCAGCCGGCGGACGCGGCCGGTGGCGCTCGGCGTCTTCACCGGGCACACCGGGTGGCTCTCCGCCGGCCCAGACCGGCCGGCGGGCCAGACCGGCCGGCGGGCCGGGCCGGCCGGCGGGCCGGGCCGGCCGGCGGGCCGGGCCGGCCGGCGGGCCGGGCCGGCCGGCGGGCCAGACCGGCCGGCGGGCCGGGCCGGTCGGTGGGGGCGGGCCAGCCGGCGGAGGCTTGTCCGCCCCCACCGACCGGCCGCTCGACATGCTCGCCGGGCCCGGGCGGGCTAGGCGAAACCGGTACGGCTCGGTTCAGCCGACCGGGTTGAGCAGTTCGGCCTTGCCCTCGAAGGCGTACAGCAGCAGGTCGACCATCCGGAACGTCTCGTCGTCCGGTCCGAGGGTGGGCCGCCAGGTCGGGTCGCGCAGGATCGAGATCCGGCTTCCCTCGATGGCCCGGTGGAACACCTCGGCGACGATCCGCGCGCCGACACCGTCGAGCCGGCCGCCGTTGAACTCCGCCTCGCGCAGGATGTAGAACCACAGCGGCGTGTTGGTGGTCAGCTCGGTCTTCTGCTCGTCGGTCAGCCCGTCCAGCACGGCCCCGTCCAGGCCGCCCAAGATCTCGTCGGCCTTGAGCGGCACCAGGTCGAAGAGCTGGGCCATCTGCTGACCGCTGGCCAGCCGCACCATCACGGCCCGGGTGAGGTTGCGGAAGGCCAGGTTCAGCTCGATCGCCGGCGGCGCCTCCTGGCCGCCGAACGATCCGAGCGGCAGGTTGCGCAGCGGGTCCACCATCCGGGTGTCGATCCGCTGGGTCAGGTTGAGCTGACGCTGCCCCGGATCGGCTTCGTCCCGCTTGACGACCGCGACCAGGTCCTCCCGGCCGGCCTCGGTGAAGTCGTACAGGCGGCGGAAGTCGGCGATCCAGTTGGTGGGTAGCCGCTCGAACGACCCCGACTCGGGATCGCCGATGGTGCCGTCCGGCGAGAGGATGCCGCTGGTGCCGGAGAACTGGAACAGCAGCTCCAGGGTGCCGGGCGCCAGCACGTCCGGGTGGTCCGAGGTGTTGAAGACGCGGTTCCAGTCGTACACGGCACGGATCATGCTGTGCCCCAGCCGGTAGGCCGCGACGGAGAACTCGATCGGCATCGTCGGCCGGTCGCCCGGCTGCACGGCCCTGTCCCGCCGTCCGGAGCCGTAGCCGGGGGAGACCTCGAAGAACCGGCGGCCCCGGCTGAACACCTCGTCGACCACCTCCGGCGCGACGATCCGAGGCAGGAAGTCGGTCACCAGCAGCCACTGGTAGTGCTTCACCACCACCGAGCGGGCCGCCCGGAACAGCGCCGGTCCGGAGAGCCCGCCCTCGGCCAACTGGTCGACCACCCGGTTGTGGAACCGGATGAACGCCAGGTGGGTCTGGGCCACCACCAGGTTCTCGTCGTTGCGGGCGTCCGGGATCAGTGCCGCCCGCCGCTCCCGCTTGCTCGACCCCAGCCCGGACCGGGGCAGGTCGAAGCCGTCCCGGTCCTGGTTGACCACGGGGTCGTCGCCGGCCACCGCCGCGCTGGTGCCGGTCTTCAGGTGTACGCCGTCAGCCGCGTAGAAGACCCGGTCGTGCTTGTCCTCGGGTCCCCGGCCGTAGAGCGAGTCGAGGTCGAGCGCCGGGGAGCGGCCCTGGAGCAACTCGTCGACGGAGACGTCCTCGCCCAGCGCGGCGGCGGTGTTGTCCATGGTCAGGTCGTGGTCCACGAACTGGCCGAGGTACGTGTACCCGGCGGGAACGGCCGGGACCGCCGAGTCGGCGTTCGCACCGGCCACCATCGCCTCGGCGACGGCGGTGCGGGTCGGCTCGGAGAGTGCCCGACCCTCCGGACCGAGCCGGGAGAACCGGAACTTGCGCAGCTCGGCGGTTGTCGACGGGCGGCGGGTGGTCGGTTCGTGCTTGTCGTCGAAGCAGAGCAGGCCCTCGCCCTCGACGAGGTAATCCTCCCGCATGTGCCGTTTCATTCGTCGTTCCTCCCTCGTGGTGACCAGCACCCGGACCCGGTTCGACTGACGGGGGAGGGATGTGCACGACAGGCGCGTACGCACGGCGACGCAACGTGCGTCCGTACTGCCTGAACCCCGTGAACGTCCGCGATCGGCGCGGACCAGCCGACCCGGCCCGGTGCACCATGCCGGTCTCAGTCGACGTAGGGCCAAGAGTCCGCAGCGCCGCCGGGGTCGTCCACCTAGTGTCGAGCATGCGACGGAAGCCAGGCCCAACCGTCACGCTGAGGCTATCTGCCCGTCACTGTAAGCACTTTCTCGACATTCGCTGAGTGTCCCCTGTGGACTACCTGTCCCGCTCGCGGAGCGGGTACGGGATGAACGTGCTCCGGTTCTCGTCGAGGTCGAGTTGCCGGCCGATCGGCTGGGCGGCCCGCTGCGGGCAGGTCATCCGCTCGCAGGTCTTGCAGCCCGGCCCGATCGGGGTGGCCGCCTCGGTCGCGTGCAGGTCCATCCCGGCGGAGTAGACGAGCCGGCCGGCGTGCCGGGTCTCGCAACCCAGGCCGATGGCGAACGTCTTGCCGGGCTGGCCGTACCCGCCGTGGTGCCGGGTCACGGTGCGGGCGATCCACAGGTAGCGCTGGCCGTCCGGCATCGCCGCCACCTGGGTCATCACCTGGCCGGGAGCGCCGAACGCCTCGTAGACGTTCCACAGCGGACAGGTGCCGCCCGAGCGGGAGAACGGGAAGCCGGTCGCCGACTGGCGCTTGGACATGTTGCCGGCCCGGTCAACCCGGACGAACGAGAACGGCACCCCGCGCGCCCTCGGTCGTTGCAGGGTGCTCAGCCGGTGGCAGACGCTCTCCCAGCCCATCGCGAAGTGGTCGGTCAGCAGTTCGATGTCGTATCGCATCGTCTCGGCCGCGACGAGGAATTCCCGGTACGGCAGAATCAGCGCGGCGGCGAAATAGTTCGCCAATCCGACCCGCATGAGGATCTGGGTTTGCAGGTCGGCGACGTTTTCCTCCTCGATGATTTCGTCGATGACGTCGGCGAATTCGAGCAGCGCGATCTGGGCGCCCATCCGGATCGCCCGCTGGCCCGAGCGCAGCGAGGTCGACAGGTGCAGGGTGCGGGTCTCCGGCCGGTAGCGGTGCAGGTCACCGGCGAGCGAGTCGGGATCCTGCCGGACTATCCGGATGCCGTGCCGGCCGGCGAGCCGGTCACTCAGCGCGGCCCGGGTCTCGCCCCGGCGGATCCCGATCTGCGCGGCCAGCGCCTCGGCCGCCTCGTCCAGTTCCGGGACGTAGTTCTGCCGGCGGTAGAAGAAGTCGCTGACCTGGTCGTGCGGGCTGCGGCCGGGCACCAGCCCCCGGTCGCCGACCACCTCGGCGAGCTGGTCGTCGACCTGCCGGTACCGCCGGTAGAGGTCGATCACCGCCTCGGCCACCTCGGGCAGCTTGCCCGCGAGTTCCGTGAGGTCGGGCAGGCTGGCCCGGGTCGGCAGCGCCTCGCGCAGCTCGGCGACCAGCCGGGGCGTGTCGTGCGGTGCGAAGTAGGCGGTGTCGACGCCGAAGACCTCGGTGATCCGGATCAGCACCGGGACGGTCAGCGGGCGGGAGTCGTGCTCGATCTGGTTGAGATAGCTGGGCGAGATGGCGAGCTGCCGGGCCAGCTCGATCTGGTTGATGCCGTGCTCCTCGCGCAGCCGGCGCAGCCGCGCACCCGCGAACGTCTTGGCCACGGCGCCTCCCTCCGCCCGGATCCAGTCACATTAACACACCTGAAAAGCAGCACATTCGCAACTTTGCAAAATGCGGTCGAGACTTTTCAATAGTTGGCTGTTTCCGTGTCTCGACCCGTCGCCGACGACCGTGCCACAGTTTCGCCAAGTCCTGATGGACGGTGAGTTGTCGACTATCGACTGAACCCGAGGAGACTTCCATGAGCACGCCGGCAGAGCGGTTGCGTACCGAATGGGCCACCGACCCGCGTTGGCGGGGCGTCGAGCGGGTCTATCAGCCGGAGGAGGTCGTCCGGCTACGTGGCGTGGTGCAGGAGCAGCACACCCTCGCCGACCGGGGTGCCCGGCGGCTGTGGGGCCTGCTGCACCAGGAGGACTTCGTCCCGGCGCTCGGCGCGCTCACCGGCAACCAGGCGGTGCAGATGGTCCGGGCCGGGCTCAAGTCGATCTACCTCTCCGGCTGGCAGGTCGCCGCCGACGCCAACCTCGCCGGACACACCTATCCGGACCAGAGCCTCTATCCGGCCAACTCCGTGCCGGCGGTGGTGCGCCGGGTCAACAACGCGCTGCTGCGCGCCGGCCAGATCGAGACGGCGGAGGGCCGCCGCACCGGGGCCGACGACGCCGGGATCGACTGGCTCGCCCCGATCGTCGCCGACGCCGAGGCCGGGTTCGGCGGGCCGCTGAACGCGTACGAGCTGATGACCGCGATGATCGTCGCTGGCGCGGCCGGGGTGCACTGGGAGGACCAGCTCGCCTCGGAGAAGAAGTGCGGGCACCTCGGCGGCAAGGTGCTGGTGCCGACCGGGCAGCACGTCCGGACCCTCAACGCCGCCCGGCTCGCCGCCGACGTGGCCGGTGTCCCCTCGGTGATCATCGCCCGTACCGACGCGCAGGCGGCGACGCTGCTCACCACCGACGTCGACGAGCGGGACCGGCCGTTCGCCACCGGTGAGCGGACCGCCGAGGGCTTCTACCGGGTCCGCAACGGGCTGGACGCCTGCGTGGCCCGGGGACTCGCCTACGCCCCCTACGCCGACCTGCTCTGGATGGAGACCAGTACCCCGGACCTGGAACTGGCCCGCCGGTTCGCCGAGGAGATCAAGGCGGTGTACCCGGACCAGATGCTGGCGTACAACTGCTCGCCGTCGTTCAACTGGCGCAAGCACCTTGACGACGCCACCATCGCCAAGTTCCAGCGGGAGCTCGGGCACATGGGCTACCGCTTCCAGTTCATCACCCTGGCCGGCTTCCACGCGCTGAACTACTCGATGTTCGACCTGGCCCGCGGCTACGCCGCCGACGGCATGCCGGCGTACGTGTCGTTGCAGGAACGGGAGTTCGCCGCCGAGGCGTACGGCTACACGGCGGTCAAGCACCAGCGTGAGGTCGGCACCGGCTACTTCGACCTGGTCAGCACGGTGCTGAACCCGGCCGCCGAGACCACCGCACTGCGCGGCTCGACCGAGGAGGAGCAGTTCGCATGAGCGAGCGTAGCGAGCGAATCAGCCAGCTCAGTGTCGATGTGCCTCATGAGGGCACGGAGCGGAGCGGAGTGCCGTCATGAGCGAGCGTAGCGAGCGAATCAGCCAGCTCAGTGTCGATGTGCCTCATGAGGGCACGGAGCGGAGCGGAGTGCCGTCATGAGAATCGCAGTGACCGGACCGCTGCGCGAGCGGTACGACGAGATCCTCAGCCCCAAGGCGCTGGACTTCCTGGTCGCGCTCGACAGCGAGTTCGCGGCCCGCCGGGTGGCCCTGCTGGACACCCGGCGGGCCCGCCGGGCCCGCTATGCCGACGGCCAGCTCCCCGGCTTCCTGCCCGAGACCGAGGCGATCCGGGCCGACCCGAGCTGGCGGGTGGCGCCGCCGGCACCGGGCCTGCACGATCGGCGAGTCGAGATCACCGGCCCGACCGACCGGAAGATGACGGTCAACGCGCTGAACTCCGGTGCAAAGGTGTGGCTGGCCGACTTCGAGGACGCGCTCGCGCCGACCTGGGACAACGTGATCGGCGGGCAGCTCAACCTGGTCGACGCGATCGACCGGCGGATCGACTTCACCGCGCCGGGCGGCAAGCGGTACGCCCTCGGCGACGACCTCGCCACCATCGTGGTCCGGCCGCGCGGCTGGCACCTGGTGGAGAAGCACGTCGTGGTCGACGGGCGGGCGATCTCGGCCACCCTGGTCGACTTCGGGCTCTACCTCTTCCACTGCGCGCAGCGGCAGCTCGACGCCGGCAGCGGCCCGTACTTCTACCTGCCGAAGCTGGAGAGCCACCGCGAGGCGCGGCTGTGGGCCGAGGTCTTCCGGTTCGCCCAGAGCTATCTCGGCATCCCGCAGGGGACCGTCCGGGCCACCGTGCTGATCGAGACCATCACCGCCGCGTTCGAGATGGACGAGATCCTGTACGAACTCCGCGAGCACTGCGCCGGGCTGAACGCCGGACGGTGGGACTACATCTTCAGCATCGTCAAGAACTTCGGCTGGCGGGACGACTTCGTGCTGCCGGACCGGGGCGACGTGACGATGACGGTGCCGTTCATGCGGGCGTACACGGAATTGCTGGTCCGGACCTGTCACCGGCGCGGGGCGCACGCGATCGGCGGGATGGCCGCCTTCATCCCGAGCCGGGATCCGGAGGCCAACCGGATCGCCCTCGGCAAGGTCCGGGCGGACAAGGAGCGTGAGGCCGCCGACGGGTTCGACGGCTCCTGGGTGGCCCACCCGGGGCTGGTGCCGGTCTGCCGGGATGCCTTCGACGCCGTCCTCGGCGACCGTCCGCACCAGCTCGACCGGCGCCGCCCCGAGGTCACGGTCGGCGCGGACGACCTGCTGTCGGTGGACCGTACCCCGGGCCGGGTCACCGGCGCGGGGCTGCGCGGCAACGTGGCGGTGGCGCTGCGCTACTTCGACGCCTGGCTGGCCGGCACCGGCGCGGCGGCCATCTTCGACCTGATGGAGGACGCGGCCACCGCCGAGATCGCCCGCTGTCAGGTGTGGCAGTGGCTGCACCACGCGACGCCGCTGGCCGAGGGCGGCCGGGTCACCGAGGGACTGGTCCGGTCCATCCTGGTCGAGGAGGTGACGAGGCTGAACGCGGAACGGTCGGTGGAGGAACGGGACCGGCTGACCCGGGCGGCGGAGATCTTCGTGCAGACCGCGCTCGGCGAGGAGCTACCGGCCTTCTTCACCACCGAGGCGTACGCCCGGCACCTGGTGACCTCGACGGTGCCCGTCCGGTAGGGGGCACCCGCCGGCCGATCCGGCTGACATCATGGCCGGGTGCTGGAACGACTCGACGACATTGACTGGGAACGGCTCGGGCACGCCTACGGCACCGCCGAGGACGTGCCCGAGCAGCTCCGCGCGCTGCGCTCGCCGGACGCCGCGATCCGGGAGAAGGCCCGCTGGCAGCTCTACGGCAACATCTTCCACCAGGGCACCCGGTACGAGGCGACGGCGTACGCCGTGCCGTTCCTGCTGGAGCTGCTGGCCGATCCGGCCACCGCCGAACGGGAGGAGTTGGTCGGCCTGCTGGCCGCCATCGCCGTCGGCTACGACGAGCAGTGGCTGCCCGACGGACTGCCGATCGCCGAGCACCGGCAGCAGGCGGCCGGCGGGGCGGAACTGCTCGCCGCCGCACCGCATCCGGGCGACGACGACTTCGACGAGGACGAGGGCGACGCCGAGTACCTCGAGTCACTCTCCGAGGACGACCAGGACAGGCTGTACACCCACGTGGTGGTCGCCGCGTACGACGCGGTCCGGGCCGGGGTGCCGCTGCTGCGTACCCTGCTCGCCGGCGAGCACGACCTGGAGTTGCGGGTGATGGCCGGGTACGCGCTGTCGTGGTTTCCCGAGGAGGCCGAGGGCAGCCTGCCGGTGCTGGCCGGTGCCGTCACCGAGGCGCTGGAGGTCGGGGCGACGGCCGTGGACGGCCCGGACCACACGGTGCTCGCCGCGACCGCCCTGGTGGCGACCGGGCTGCTCGGCGGGGCGCCGGACCCCGCCCTGCTCGACGACCGGCGTCCGCTGGTCCGGTGGGGCGCCGCGATCGGGCTGGCCCGGGCGCACGGGCCACGGGCGGACCCCGCGGTCGCCACCGAGCTGCTGGGCTGGGCCGGCGGCGAGAGCCCGAGCGACGACCGGGTGCCGTTCCTCGACGGCGACCTGGCCGGGTACGCCGGGCAGGCGCTCGCCCAGCTCGGTGCCGGCCGGACGGTCGAGACGTTCGACGCGCTGCTGCGCCGGATTCCGGCCGTCTCCGGCGTCGAGGCGCTGCACGTCGTCGGTGAGGCCCTGAAACTCGCCTTCCCGGGTGGGACGCTGACCGGCGACGTCCCGTTCGACGCCCTCGACGAGCGGCAGCGACGGCTGGTCCGGCAGCTCGCCGACCACGAGCAGGTGTGGCGGATCGACGGCTCGTACTTCGGGAACTTCCGGTTGCTGGTCGGCGAGTACGGCCTGCCGGACAAGTACGTCACGCTCCGGTCGTACGCCGACCAGGGGTAGGGAGGTGCGGCGTCGTGCCGCCGGTCGGGGCGTCGGCAGCTAGGCCGGCGCCCCGACACTCGACTACGCCTCGGCGGCTCGGCGTGTCAGCCGACTACTTGTCGTCGGCGAGCGCGACCAGCGCGCTGGCGGTACGGAAGTACTGGCTGCGGCCGAGGTCACCGATGGTCTTGATGCCCAGCGCCTCCTTGAGGTGCGTCGCGGCCCGCTCGCTGACTCCGGCGAGCGCGGCGACCGGGGCGTCGACGAGTTCGGCCATGCTCTTGTCCTGGTACTCCTTGTCGACCAGCTTGGCAAGGTTGGCGGTAACCGGCACGAATGCTCCCAATGGATGATCGGTCCGGCACGGCGCCGGATCCGGCCAGCATTGTTCCAGATAGGACGGACGCGGTTTCGACCGGATCATGAACTCGACGGCGCCGCCGGACGGCCGGGACCGGGCGGAGTCGTCGCATGGTCGGAACCGGGTCCACCCGCGCGCTGCCGCAGTACGTTGCCGGTGATCCGGGCCAGCTCGGCGTCCCGGTCGGCCCGCTGGCGCGGCCAGCCCGCCGCGTCCGGCCGGCGCTGCCAGGGCAGCGGCCCGCCCGGTGGCCGGTATTCCACGCCGAGCGCGTCCAGCCGGCCCAGGTGCTCCCGCAGCCGGTCGTCGAAGCCGTCCATCGTGCCCGGTGCCGACCAGACCGCCTCGGCGAACGCGGAGAGCCGGGGAAAGGCCAGATAGTCGACGGTACGCGGGTTGTCGGCGTGCTCGGTCCAGAGGTTGCACTGCGCCCCGACGATCCGGTGCCGCAGGTCGGCCGGCAGTTCGGCGGGTACCGGCTCGAAGGCCCGCACGTCCGCGACGGTGAGCACCGTGCCGACCGGGATCGGCTCGTCCGGCCGGTCCGACTGCCGGTAGTCGAGATAGGCGGAGGTGTCCCAGCAGGAGACCACGTCGTGGCCGGCGCGGGCCGCCGCGACCGCCAGCGCCGGCCCGCGCCAGGCCGCGACCGTCGCCTCGCCGGGCAGCCCGCCCTCCAGCACCTCGTCCCAGCCGAACAGCACCCGCCCGTTCGCTGCCAGGTGCCGCTGGAGCTGCCGGACGAACCAGCTCTGCAACTCGTCCTCGTCGCGCAGCCCCAGCTCGCGCCGGCGCCGCTGGGCGGCCGGGCTGGCCCGCCACTCGGACTTGTCACACTCGTCGCCGCCGATCCCGATGTGCCGGCTCGGAAACAGCTCCATCACCTCGTCCAGCACGTGCCGGACGACGTCGAGGGTCTGGTCGGAGACGTTCAGCACCCGCCGGGAGATCCCCCACCGGGTCGAGACCGCCACCGGCTCGCCGGGCTCGTTGCCGAGTTCCGGGTACGCGGCGATCGCCGCCTGGGTGTGCCCGGGCAGGTCGATCTCGGGTACGACGGTGACGAAGCGCTCCGCCGCGTACCCGACGATCTCCCGGAGGTCGTCCTGCGTGTAGTAGCCGCCGTGCGGCCGGCCGTCGAAGCGCTCGTGCTGCCGGGAGCCGACCATCGACTCGGGCCGCCAGGCGCCCACCTCGGTCAGCCGGGGGTAGCGCCGGATCTGCACCCGCCAGCCCTGGTCGTCGGTGAGGTGCAGGTGCAGCACGTTCAGCTTGTGTGCGGCGAGCAGGTCGACGAGGCGCAGCACCCCGGCGACCGGCATGAAGTGCCGGGCCACGTCGAGCATGCAGCCGCGCCAGCCGAACCGGGGTGCGTCGGAGATCTCCACCGCCGGCACCCTCCACGGGCCGGCCGAGACCCGGGCCCGGCGGTGCACGGCTGGCGGCAGCAACTGGAGCAGGGTCTGGGTGCCGTAGAAGACGCCCGCCGGGGCGCCGCCGGTGATGGTGACGCCGTCGGGGCGTACCCGCAGGTGGTAGCCCTCGGCGGCCAGTGCCGGGTCGACGGCGAGCGCGATGCTGCCTCCCCCGGCGACGGCGCCACCCCCGAAGCGAACGCCGTCGCCGGGGGAGGGGTCCGGCAGGGGCAGGCCGGTGGAGCGGGCCAGGGTTTCCCGGAGCAGCCGGGCCACCCCGGCACAGCCGGACTCCGCGCCGAGGGTCGTGGCCGGACCGAGCGCGAACGCTCCCGACCCCTCGCGGGTGGTGGCCGGACGGGGCAGCGGCATCAGTCCTTCACCGTCCCACCGAGCCCGGCGACCAGCCGGCGCCGGACGAAGACGAAGAAGACCAGTACCGGCACGGTCATCAGGGTGGAGGCGGCCATGATGCCGCCCCAGTCGTTCTCGTCCGGCTTGAAGAAGACCAGCAGCGCGGCCGGCAGGGTCTGGTTCTCGGTGGCGCTGATGATGAAGGTCTTGGCGAAGAGGAAGTCGTTCCAGGCGGTGATGAAGGAGAAGACGCTGGTCGCGGCGAGGCCGGGTGCGATCAGCGGAAAGAGGATCCGGCACAGGATGGTGAACCGGGAGGCGCCGTCCACGGTGGCCGCCTCCTCCACCTCCGGCGGCACCGCCGCGACGAAGCCGCGCAGCATCCAGATCGCGAACGGCAGGCTGAACGCCAACTGCACCAGCACCAGCGAACCGAGGGTGTTCAGCCCGACGCCCGGCACGGTCCGGCCCAGGTCGCGGATCTGGAAGAAGAGCGGGATGCTCAGCGCCTCGACCGGCACCATCTGGGCGATCAGGAAGAGCACCAGGATGGTGCTGCGGGTCCGGAACCGGTAGCGGGTCAGCGCCACCGCGGCCAGGAACGCGACCAGCGCACTCAGCGCGACCACGGCCAGCGCGACGACCAGGCTGTTCAGGAAGTACCGGCCGAAGCCGCTCACCCCGAGCGCGGAGCGGAAGTGGTCCAGGGTCGGGTGCAGCGTCCACGGGCGCGGGTCGGCGGAGAGGATCTCGCCGGTCGGCTTCAGCGCCGACAGCACCATCCAGTAGATCGGGAAGACCGTGACCAGCGCGACCAGGATCGCGACGGTGTCCGCGACACGGCGACGCATCAGAGCACCTCCCCGGTGCGGCGCAGCGCCCGCAGATAGCAGAGGGTGACCACCAGCAGGATCAGCGTCATCACGATGCCGATCGCCGAGCCCAGGCCGTACTGCGACGAGGCGAACGCCTTCTGGTACGCGTACACGTTGAGCACCATGTTCTGGCCGGCGATGCCGCCGCCCCGGGTCATCACGTAGATCTGGGTGAACACCTTGAAGTCCCAGATGATCGACTGGATCACCACGATCGCGATCAGCGGTCGCAGCATCGGCACCGTGATCCGGCGGAACGCGGTGGCCGGGCCCGCACCGTCCAGCGCCGCCGCCTCCAGCACCGACGGCGGGACGGCCTGGATGCCCGCGTACAGGGTGATCATCACGAACGGGAAGGAGTGCCAGACCACCACCGCACCGACCAGGGCGAAGGCCACGGTCCGGTCGTAGAGCCAGTTGTGGCCGTCCAGCCCCAGCACCTCGTTGACCAGGCCGAGGTTGCTGTCGAAGAGGAACATCCAGACCACCGAGCCGGTCATCGCCGGTGCCGCCCAGGCGGTCAGCGCGGCGTACGACAGCAGGGTCCGGGCCAGCTTGCCGATCCGGGTCATCAGCACCGCCAGCGTGGCACCGACGGCGAGGGTCACCAGCACGCACCCGGCGGCGAAGACCACCGTCTGGCCGAGCACCGTCCAGAACGCCGGATCGGCGAAGAGGGTGGAGAAGTTGCCCGCCCCCACGAACCGGGCCGGCTCGCCGCCGGAGACCTGCGGCTGCCCGTAGTCGAACAGGGAGAGCAGGCCGAGCTGATAGAGCGGGTACCCGAACATCGGCACCAGCACGGCGAGCGCCGGCAGCAGCAGCAACCCGGGCATCAGCCGCTGCTGCCGGCGGATCGTTGCGGACGACGGCACGCTGGCTACTTCCCAAACGCCGCGGTGATCTGGGTGTTCGCCTCGGCGGCCGCGGCGTCGACGGTCGCCTTACCGGTGATCACCTTTTGCAGCATGTTCGGCAGGATCTTCTCGGCGTCGATGGTGGTCCACGCCTTGTCGACCGGGACGAACCTGGTCCCCGCCTCCATCGTCTCCACGAACGGCTTCAGGAACGGCTCCTTGGCGATCACCTCGGCCCGGCCGGACTTCATCGCCGGCACGAAACCCATCGCGGCGTAGAGCTTCAGGGTGTATTTCTTGCTCGCCAGCAACTGCATGAACTCCACGGCCAGGCTGCGGTGCGTGGTGGAGCGGAACACCCCGAGGCTGCTGCCGCCGGCGAAGGCGGGCGCGATCGAGCCGGGCTTGGCGCCGGGCAGCGGCACCACCGCGTACTTCCCCTTCACCGCGCCCGCCTCCACCGCTGAGCGGTTGAAGTTGCCCAGGATGCCCATCCCGGCCCGGCCGGCCGCGAACGCCTCGACGGTCCCGCCGCCGGTCAGGTCGACGCACTGCTGGGCCGGGCAGATCTCCGGGCTGAACAGGTCGGTGTACGCCTTGATCCCCGCCTTCGACCCGGGCGAGTCGATGGCCGCGGTGTACCCTCCAGCCGAGTTGGTCGCGATGTCGCCTCCGGCGTCCCAGACGAACGGCAGCGCGCCGAAGGTGTAGAGCCCGCCGACCGCGATGCCGAGCATGTCCTTGCGCTCGGCCCGGATCTTCTTGGCGGCGGCGACCAGTTCGGCGTACGAGGTCGGGGGAGTGAGTCCGAGTTCGGTGAAGACGTCGGTGCGGTAGTAGAGCGCCCGGACCCCGATCCACCACGGCACCCCGTACGCCTTGCCGGCCACGGTGACCGTCTGGACCAGGTCGGCCGGCAGGTCGGCGGCCTCGGCCCACTTCTTGTTGTCCTCGGTGACGTCGGCCATCCCGTTCGAGGCGACGAAGTTGGCCAGGTCGGTGTTGCCGACCTCGGTGACGTCCGGCGCGCTCGCCGGGTCGTTCAGCGCGCCCTTGTACTTCTCCGCCCGGGTGTCGGTGGCCAGGTAGCTGACGTCGACCAACACGTCGGCGTTCTTGGCGGTGAACTCGGCGATCGCCTCGTTGATCACCGCCTCCTTGGCGGCCCGGTTGGCCTCGTCGAAGAGCCAGACCCGCAGGGTGCCGGTCCGGCTGTCGGTGCTCTCGGCGGGTGCGTCGGTGGAGGGCGCGCAGGCACCGGCGCCGAGCGCCAGCGCGAGCAGCGCGGGAAGTGCCAGGAGTTTTCGCACGGGCTGCCTCCTCGAATAACGAGCTAGGTTCGTAATTAGGTCGATATGGATGTCATCCAGGCTGGGGTTCCGCCAGTCGCCCGTCAAGTAACAATTTCCCTGCTCAGGTGCCCTATCAGGACAGGCCGTAGCCGCCGTCCGGCCCGGCCGGACGGCACCTGCCCGGACCGGCTCAGTCGCCCAGGTAGAGCACCGCGTCGATCTCGATGTCGAACCCGTTCAGCACCGCCTGGTCGGCCACGACGATCTGCCTGGGCATGGGATCAACCTCCGTGTCGGGGGAACTGCTCGGCGAGCCCGTCCGGGCCCACCAGGGGTGGGGTGAGAAGTCGGCGTACCGCCCGGTCCCGGTCGGCCAGCGCGGCGCGCTGCGCGTCGGTGAGCGTGACCCACGGCGGCACCGGCCCGGTCTGTCGGGGAGGCAGCAGCCGGCCCGCCCGGTAGGTCAGCTCGTTGACCAGCCGCAGCGGGGCGTACCGGCGCTGCCCGTGCACGTCGACCAACTCGTACCGGCCGGGCTCGATCGTGAAGACCGCGATGTCGGCCGGTGCGCCGACCGCGAGCGTGCCGATCCCGTCCGGCAGGCCGAGCGCGCGGGCCGGTCCGACGGTCGCCGCCGCCACCACCTGGGGCAGGCTCATCCCGACCGCCAGCATCTTGGCCATCGTGGTCGGCAGGTCGAAGACCGGGCCGTGCAGCGACCGGCTGTGCAGGTCGGTGGAGACGGCGTGCGGCGGCATGCCGGCCGCCAACTGCGCCTCCAGGACGTCAAAGGCGAAGCCGCCGGAGCCGTGCCCGAGGTCGAAGCGCACCCCCGCCTGGTACGCCTCCTTCGCCGCCGGGTCGAAGCCGTCCGGGCCGGCCGCGATGCCGCTGGCGCAGTGCGTGATCAGGTCGCCGGGACGCAGCAGCGGCAGCAGCTGCGCCACCGTCGGCGGCGCCGCGCCGATGTGCACCATCACCGGCAGTCCGCACGCCTGCGCCGCCTCGACCGCCCGGCGCAACGGGGCCAGGCCGTGCGTACCGACGTTGTGCCGGTCCATCCGTACCTTGATCCCGACGATGCTGTCCCGGTGCGCCCGTACGGTCGCCACCGCCAGCTCGACGTCGCAGTTGGCCAGCTCCCGGGACTCGCCGACCGGGGCGACCAGCCCCACCGCGGAGATGTTCAGCAGCGCGGGTACCCGGACGGTGTACCGGGCCGAGGCGGCGGCGAACGCGGCGAACCCGTACGCCCCGGCCGAACCGGCGTCCACCCAGGTGGTCACGCCGGAGCGCCAGGCCACCGGGTCGGGGTCGATCCCCCAGTACGTCGCCCCGGCGTGCACGTGTGTGTGCAGGTCGACCAGGCCGGGCGTGATCAGCCTGCCGGCCAGCTCGACCAGCTCGGCGGCCCGTTCCCGGGGCAGCACGGGTGCGACCGCCGCGATCCGGCCGTCCCGGACGGCGACGTCGTGCCGCCCCGCCCGGCCGGTACCCGGATCGAGCAGGTCCCCGCCGGTGAGCAGCAGGTCCCAGCCCTCCCGACCGGACTCGGCAGCGGATCCGGTCACGGCGCTGCCTCGACCGGGGCGGGCACCGGCCCGGCCCCGCCGGCGCCGCCGATGCGGAGCCGGTAGAGCCGGGCCGGGCGCCCCTTGCGGTGCACCTGCGTGCTCCCCTCCACCTCGACCAGGCCCGATTCGCTCAGCTTGCGGATCAGCCGGCGGCCACTGGGATCGGTGATGCCGAGCTGTTGGGCCAGGTCGCTGGGGGAGATGGCCCGGCCCTCCAGGGCCCGTTCGATGGCGGAGAGCCGGGACAGCGTCGCGGCGCTCAGTCCCACCTCGGCGGCCAGCCGTTCGAGTTCGGCGCCGTGCTCCCGGTAGGTGAAGGCGAGCGCGGCCCCGGCCGGGCTCATCGGCCCGATGATGACGCCACCGTCCTCGACCAGGTACGCGCTCGGCGACTCCTCCTGCTCGGCCCGGGCGACCGCCCGCTCGGCCAGGTGCAGGCAGCTTCGGGCCGAGGCACCGACCCCGAACCCGGCGGCGACCCGGATGCCGAGGGTCTCCTGCGCCTGGCCGAGCGTGGGCAGCGACACCCAACTGTTGGTCGCCTGCTCGAAGAGGGCCTGGTGGGCGAAGACCACCACGCCGCGCCGGCCCCGGTTCTCGATCCAGGCGTCGCCGAACTCCGGCGTGTTGAGCAGCAGGTTCATCAGCCCCACCCGGGCCCGGTCCAGGTCGAGCTGCGGGCCGGCCCGGCCGACCAGGAAGATGCCGGCGGCGAACCGCAGCGCACTGGCCTGTTTGGACTGCACCTGGAGGGCCAGCTCGTGCAGTTGGGCCCGCAGGGTGGCCGGCCCGGGCAGACCGCCGAGGACCCGGGCGCCGCCCTGTAGCTGGGCCGCGACCGCCGTACGCAGGCTGATCACGTAGTCGGCGCCGGTCCGGGCCAGCGTCGCCCGATGGAACGCGACGATCTCGGCCACGCTCTGTTCCGGGTCGTAGGGCAGGCAACTGATCTGCGAGCGGTCCAGTTCCAGGGCCCGGGCCACCTCGTCCACGGTCTGGGTGTCATAGGTGTCGATGCTCACCGGCGTGGGTCGCCAGCCCCGGGACAGCGCCTTGAACAGCGCCAGCGACAGGTCCAGTCCGGCCGAGCGCAGGATCGCCACCGGCAGGTCCGCCGGGAGCAGGTCACGGCATTTCGCGTACGGGACCGGGCCGAGCAGCAGGCCGTCGACGCGTTGCCGGGCGAGCAGTCCGTCGACGAGTCCCCGGACCGCGTTCTCGTGCTCGTAGACGATCCACTCCAGCGTCACCCCGGCCAGCGTGCGGGCCGCGTCCTCGAAGACGGTGCGGTGGCTGGCGTGGATGACGAGACCGATCACCATCCGGCTCTCCAGGTTCGAAAGTGGTCCGTTAACGGTGGCGTGGTTAGCCTGGGTCCCGCCGGCCACCCTCGTCAAGTCGTTGACGAGGAAGGTCCGCATGCGGCAGGCTGGGCGGCCAACAGCGAGCCATATCCGAACCTGCCCGGGGAGAGTCGGTGCGCCACGAACTCGACGAGCCCGCGCTCGACTGGCGCGCCAAGGGGTTCTGGCAGCCCGAGACGCCGGTCCCGGACGCGGCGTTCGCCGCCGCCCGGCACTCGCTGTTCGGCGGCGCCGTCACCTGGCCGGTACTGGCCGTCCGGCGCTCCGCCGTCGCGCACAACGTCGCCACGATGGCCGGGTTCTGCGCCCGGCACGGCTTCTCGTTCGCCCCGCACGGCAAGACCAGCATGGCGCCGTCGCTGCTCGCCGCCCAGTTGTCCGCCGGTGCCTGGGCGATCACCATGGCCACCGCCAACCAGGTGCTCGCCTGCCGCGCCCTCGGCGTACCCCGGGTGCTGCTCGCCAACGAGCTGCTCGATCCGGTGCCGCTGCGCTGGCTGGCCCGGGAGGTCGACCGGGGTTTCGAGGCGTACTTCTTCGTGGACTCGGTCGCCGGAGTAGCGGCGATCGAGACGGCGCTCGCCGACCAGCCGGCCGGTACCCCGGTACGGGTCCTGGTCGAGCTCGGCTTCCCCGGCGGGCGGGCCGGCTGCCGCAGCGTGGAGCAGGTGGTCGAGGTCGCCGAGGCGGTCGCCGCGACCCACCGGGTACGCCTCGACGGCGTCGCCGGCTACGAGGGCGGGCTGCCGGACGGCGCGGCCGTGTCGGCGTACCTGCGGCGGCTCCGGTCGGCGGCGACCGAGCTGGCCCGCCGTGGGCTGGTCGGCCCGGAGGTGCTGGTCAGCGCCGGTGGCAGCGCGTGGTTCGACCTGGTGGCCGAGGAACTCGGCGGTGCCTGGCTGACCGGGCACGACCTGCGGGTGGTGCTGCGCAGCGGTGCCTACGTCACCCACGACCACGGCTTCTACGCCGAGCACACGCCGTTCCGACGGATCCCCGGCGAGGGCGCTCTCGACCCGGCCCTGGAGCTCTGGGCGCAGGTCACCTCCACTCCGGAGCCGGGGCTGGCGATCGTCGGCATGGGCAAGCGGGACGCCCCGTACGACGAAGGGCTGCCGGTGCCGCTGCGGATCCGGCGCCGTTCCGGCGAGCTGCGTCCCGGCACCGGGGTGACCGTCAGCCGGCTCAACGACCACCACGGCTATCTCGCGGTCCCGCCCGGCGTCGAGCTGGGCCCGGGTGATCTGGTCTGCTTCGGCATCTCCCACCCGTGCACCGCCTTCGACAAGTGGCGGGCGCTACCGGTGGTCGACGACGACCACACCATCGTGGACGTGCTGCGGACCTACTTCTGAGCGGTCTGTCGATCCGAGACGCGGCGTCGAGGCGGTGTCCCGGACGGAGACTGTCGAGCTGCCCCGCTTGTGCTCCCTTCGGGACAGGCGGCGCGATGTCGGGATTGTCGCGCCCCGCCTGTGCACCCAGCTCGACAGTCTCCGTAACTGGGATGCCCGGCTCGGCCCGGCGGCTGACTCCCACGTACCGGACGCCCTCTGATGGGCGCAAGACCGGACCCCGGAGAGGGGCCGGGTCCCGTTCGACCACAATCGACGGGAACTTTCCGCTGGGTGCGACGAACTTTTGTAAACAGCGACCAAAGTTGGCGCGTCCTGCTCTTTTCTTCTCGCTGCGCAGCCTCTAGCGTGTGTCTATTCGTAACAGAGAAGATCGCTGATCGTCATATCCCGCCCGGGTGGAAGCCGGAGCGGGAGTCACGAAGGCGTCGGGTCCGCCACGGCCGCGACGCACGTCCCCGCGCGCCACGAGTGGCACGTGAGCGCGCCCGTACCCGTCGACTTTCTTCGCGCGGGCACTCACCCGAGCATCCGAGCTGTCCACCGAAGACCTCTTGAATCGATCCAAGCATGGGCGGCGGAGGCGTCGCCGCCCGGGAAGGTGCAGGACATGGGGAAGACGCAGCGCGAACCGATGGATCCGGCGGAACGCCGCCGGCTCACCCGGCGCAGCATCCTGGCCGCCTCGGCCGGCGCGGCCGCCGCGCTCAGCGCGGTCGGCGCCAACGTGGTCCGGACCGAGACCCCCGCCGTCGCGCACGGGCAACTGCGGGCCGAGCCGCTGATCCCGGGCCGCAACCGGGGCATCATCCTCTACAGCGTCCGGGACCGGATCTCCGCCGCCCCCGACGACAGCGGTGTGCCGTACGGCTTCGAGCGGGTGCTCGCCCGGATCGCCGAACTCGGCTACCAGGAGGTGGAGTTCGCCGGCTACACCCAGAACACCCAGATCCTGGGCCGGCAGATCACCCCGGCGGAGATCCGCAAGATTCTCGACGACAACGGGCTGGTCGCCAACGGTACGCACACCTCGATCAATCCGGCCACCTTCGAGCAGCAGATGGACATCGCCGAGACGCTCGGCATGAAGAACATCGGCACCGGCAGCGACCCGACGAACTCGGCGTACACCTCGGACTGGGACGCGGCGGCGGACGTCTGGAACGAACTCGGCCGGCAGGCCCGCAGTCGCGGACTCCGGCTCTACACGCACAACCACGACGCCGCGTACTCCTTCCTGCTCGACGCGGGGCCGCTGGACGCGAACGGCCGGCCGACCCGCTCCTCCGGCACCCGCCGGCTGGAGTACTTCTTCCGGAAGACCGACCCGAGGTACGTCTTCTTCGAACTGGACATCTACTGGGCCTACGTCGCCCGGTTCAAGCACCAGAAGTACGTCGACCGGTGGGGTCGGGAGAAGACCGACCTGTTCGACCCGATCCTCAACGTGGTCTCGCAGAGCAAGCGGTTCCCGCTCTTCCACGCCAAGGACGGCAACCGGAACAGCGCGCTGGCCAACGGCTACGAGATGACCCCGCTCGGCGAGGGCGACATCAACTTCCAGCAGTTCTTCCAGACCATCGGCGACCCGGACTTCCGGCACGCCAACTGGGAGCAGGACACCGCGCCCGGCGGGGCGGCCAACCCCGGCCAGTCGCTCGACTTCGCCGCGGTCAGCTACACCAACATGTCGGAGCTGACCATCTACCGCCGGTGACCTCCCGGGCGGGCCACGGATCGCCGTGTCCCGCCCGCTTCCCGTAACCCCTACGGCGTGCAGACGGAGGAGAGATGAAGAGAACCATGCGCCGCTGGCTGACCGTGCTGGCGGCGACCGCGACGATCGCCCCGCTGACGGTCCAGGCCCCGGCGGCGGCCGTACCGGACCCGGGAGCGGGTTCCGGCGGCGTACCCGCCGAGCAACTGGTGGCCGAGGAGAACGGCCCGGCCGCGCTCCGCTCGGACGCCCGGGCGCCGCGCGACTACGGCGTACTGGTCTTCACCAAGACGGCCGGGGCGCGGCGGGCGTCCATTCCGGACGGTGTGCGGGCGATCCGGGACCTCGGCAGGGAGCACGGGTTCCGGGTCACCGTCACCCAGGACGCGGCGGCGTTCACCGAGCAGAACCTCGGAAAGTACCGCGCGGTGGTCTTCCTCAACACCACCGGCGACATCCTGAACGCCACCCAGGAGGCGGCGTTCGAGAAGTACGTCCGGGCCGGTGGCGGCTACGCCGGGGTGCACGCGGCGGCCGAGACCGAGCCGGACTGGGCCTTCTACCAGAGCCTGCTCGGCGCGAAGGCCACCGGCGCCTCTCCGGTCGAGCCGGGCAACATCGACGTCGCCGACCGGGCGCACCCGTCCACCGAGACCGTGCCGCGCACCCTGACCCTGACCGAGGAGTGGTACAACTTCTCCGCCAACGTCCGGGGCGTCTCGCACGTGCTGGCCACCGCCGACGAGCGCAGCTTCGCCGGTGGCGCGATGGGCTTCGACCACCCGATCGCCTGGTGCAAGGACTACCAGGGCGGACGCTCGTGGTACACCGGGCTCGGTCACTCCATCGAGACCTATCGCTCGAAGCCGTTCACCCGGCACCTGCTCGGCGGCATCCAGTGGGCGGCCGGTGTGGTCGAGGGCGACTGCGGGGCGACCGTGACCGGCAACTACGAGAAGGTCACCCTCAACGACGAGCCGGGCGAGCCGATGTCGCTCGCCGTGCTCCCGGACGGCCGGGTGCTGCACAACACCCGGGGCGGTCAGGTCCGGCTCTACGACCCGGCCAGCGGCGCCAGCCCGGTGATCAACACCATCCCGGTCTACAGCCACGACGAGGACGGGCTGCAGACCATCTCGATCGACCCCGACTTCGCCACCAACAAGTGGGTCTACCTCTACTACTCGCCGCCGCTGAACACGCCCGTCGACAACCCGGCGACCCCGGGGGTCAACGAGGGTGACGCGCCGGCCACCAGCGCCGACCCGACGGTCTGGGACAAGTTCAAGGGCTACAACCAGCTCTCCCGGGTCAAGTTCGTCGACGGCCCGACCCCGCACCTGGACATGAGCACCGAGCAGCAGATCCTGCGGGTGGACGTGGACCGGGGCATCTGCTGCCACGTCGCCGGCAAGGTGAAGTTCGACGGCCAGGGCAACCTCTATCTGATCACCGGTGACGACACCAACGCCGGTGGCTCGGACGGCTTCGCCCCGATCAACGAGTCGCCGACCCAGGGCCCGGGTTACGACGCCCAGCGCTCCTCCGGCAACACCAACGACCTGCGCGGCAAGCTGCTGCGGATCAAGGTACGGGCGAACGGCACGTACACCATCCCGGCCGGGAACCTCTTCCCGGAGGCGCAGGACCACGACAACAAGACCCGTCCGGAGATCTTCCTGATGGGGCTGCGCAACCCGTTCCGGTTCGACGTGGACGCCTCCGGGCGGGTCTACGTCGGCGACTACTCGCCGGACAGCCGGACCTCGAACCCGGCCCGGGGGCCGGAGGGGACCGGCCGGTGGTTCTCCACCAACAAGGCCGGCAACTACGGCTGGCCGTACTGCTACTCGCCGGCCCTGCCCTACGTCGACTACGACTTCGCCACCCGGACCTCCGGGGAACCGTTCAACTGCGGTGCCCCGGTGAACGACTCGCCCCGGAACACCGGCCGCACGGTGCTGCCGCCAGTGCAGGACCCGCAGTTCTGGTACACCTACGAGGCGCGTACCCCGTGCCCGGGGACGTACCTGGAGACGCCGCCACTGAGCTGCGACTTCAAGTGGCCGGTGATCGGGACCGGCGGGGTCGGCCCGCACGGCGGACCGATCTACCACTACGACCCGGAGTCGACCTCGGAGACGAAGTTCCCGGAGTACTACGACAACGCGGTGGCGTTCGGCGAGTTCACCCGGGACAAGATCTTCATGATGCGGACCAACGGCAACGGCGGGCTGGTCGGCGTCGAGCAACTGCTGCCCGGCTTCGTCTTCGACAACCCGATGGAGATGGAGTTCGGCCCGGACGGCAGCCTCTACCTGCTGGAGTACGGCGACGGCTTCTTCACCGCCAACCCGGACGCCCAGCTCTCGGTGATCCGCTACGTCAAGGGCAAGCGGTCGCCGGTCGCGGTGCTGAACGCCAGCCCGACGTCCGGGCAGGCCCCGTTGACGGTGAACTTCTCGGCCGTCGGCTCGCACGACCCGGACCCGGGTGAGTCGATCTCGTACGCCTGGGACTTCACCAGCGACGGTACGGTCGACTCGGCCGACCCGAGCACCTCGCACACCTATACCGCGAACGGGACGTACACCGCGCGGTTGACGGTGACCGACTCCAGCGGCAAGACAGGGGTGCTGACCCGGACCATCACGGTCGGCAACACCGCCCCGACGGTGACAGTGACCAGCCCGATCCCGGGATCCTTCTTCAACTGGGGCGACCCGGTCCCGTACACGGTGACCGTCACCGACCCGGAGGACGGCACCATCGACTGCTCCCGGGTGACGGTCAGCTTCGTACTCGGGCACGACACCCACGGCCACGAGCACGGCTCGACCACCGGCTGCACCGGTACGTTGCAGTCTCCTGCCGACGGCGCCGACCACGCCGGCGGCTACCTGTACGGCGGGATCAGCGCTTCCTACACCGACCTCGGTGGTGGCGGGCAGCCGGCGCTGACCACGGTCAACCAGGTCGTGATCCAGACGCCCCGGCAGCAGGCCGAGTTCGCCCAGGTCAAGCAGAACGTGACGATCGCCAACACCAGCGATGCCGGTGGTGGCCAGCACGTCAACGGGATCGACGCGGGCGACTCGATCGCGTTCGACCCGATCAACCTGGGTGACGCCAGCGCGGTCACCTTCCGGGTCTCCGGCGGCTCGGCGGCCACCGCCGGTACGCCGCGGGCCACCGTCGAGCTGCGGCTCGACTCGCCGACCGGCCCGCTGGTCGGCACCGCCACGCTGAACGCCACGACCGGCAACAACGACTGGTCCAGCCAGACCCTGGCGGTCGACCAGCCGGCCGGCGGGCACCGGCTCTACCTGGTCTTCCAGCCGGTCACCGGTGGCCCGACCACCGGCCTGGTGAACCTGAACTGGGTGGAGTTCACCCCGAGGTAGTCCCTTCCGGACGGCTGCCGGGAAGTCGCATCCGTGACTTCCCGGCAGCCGTCGTCCGTGGACCGGCCCGCCGCCGCGCAGACCTCCGGCTGCCGCCGGTCAGGCCGGGCCGCCGCCGGCCGGGTCCACGCCGACGCCGCTGGCCGAGGCGGCCAGCAGCCTTGCGTGCAGCGCCGGGTCGGCGTACCCGAGGAAGCGGTGGAGGGCGACCCAGGCGGCGCCGGCGGCGGCGTCCCCGGCCGGCACACCGGGCCGGCCCAGCCGGTCGACGAGCCGGTCCTGCACGGCGGTGCGGATCTCCGGTACCCCGGCCAGGACGCCGCCGGCCAGCACCACCGGACCTGGCGCCGGATGCAGCGACAGGAGTGTGCCGGCGAGCCGTTCGGCGGCGGTCTCCAGGATGGCCGTCGCGTCCGGGTCACCGTCCCGGGCCGCCGTGCCGACCAGCGGGGCCAGCCCGGCCAGCCGGTCGCGGCCGACCTGGTAGACCCGGGTCACGAAACCGTCCGGCTCGGTGGTGCCGATCTCGGTGGCCACGGCGCGGGCCAGCGCACCGGACGGTGGTCCCCGGTAGAGCGCCCGGGCCGTCGCCCTCGCCGCCGCCAGACCGAGCCAGAATCCGGAGCCCTCGTCGCCGAGCAGCCAGCCGAGGCCGTCGGCGGTGCGGCCGACCGTGTCGTCGCGGACCTCGGCGGCGACCGCACCGGTGCCGGCGATCAGGACCGTGCCGCACTCGGCCGGGGTGCCGGCCGCGAACGCCACCACCGCGTCGCCGACCGGATGCATCGGGCAGCTCAGCCCGAGCCGTGACCACTGCGCGGCGTACCGGGCGGAGACCTCCGGCTCGGCCAGCCGGGCCACCCCGGCCAGCCCGACCACGGCGCCGACCACTCGGCTCGGGTCGTATCCGTGCAGCGCGGCCCGGCCGGCCTCGCCGAGCGCGGCGGCGGCCTCGGCCGGATCAGTGGCGACCGGGTTACCGGGCCGGGCGCGGCCGCGCCCCACGATCCGGCCGTCCACCGTGGCCAGTACGACCCGGGTGGCCGTGCCGCCGCAGTCGGCGCCGAGTACGAACGCATCGACCATGCTGCCGATGGTGCGGGGTACCGATCGTCAATGTCAAACCTATTGACTTGCGACCCCAAATGGTCATAACTTTTTTCATCACCTGGTTGTCGTGAAAGGAATGTTGATGGAGGAGAGCGGGCTGCTGGGCCGGTTGCGTACCGAGCTGGCCACGCTGCCGGTCGCCCTACAGCGGGTCGCCGAGCAGATCCTGATCGCGCCGGAGGAGACCGCCCGGGCCACGATCATCGATCTGGCCGAGCGGGCCGGCACCTCCACCGCGACCGTGACCCGGTTCTGCCGGGTCTTCGGCTACCGGGGCTACGCCCAGCTCCGGGTGGCGGTGGCCACCGAGATCGGCCGGGCTGCCCAGGCGCGCTGGGACACCGACATCGACCGGGAGATCGGGCCCGACGACCCGCTCGACCACCTGCTCGGGGTGGTGGCCAGCGCCGACGCCCGGGCGATCCAGGACACCGCCGGTCAGGTCGACCTGGCCGCCGTCGGCCGGGTCGCCGAGGCCGTCGCGCAGGCCCACCGGGTCGACCTGTTCGGGCTCGGCAGCTCCGGCAACGCGGCCCGGGAGATGGCGTTCCGGCTGGAACGGATCCGGATCCCGGTCTGGCACCGGGCCGACCCGCATACCGCGCTGACCAACGCCGCGCTGCTCGGCCCCGGCGACGTGGCGATCGGGCTGTCGCACAGCGGGCGTACCCGGGAGGTGATCGAGGTGCTGGCCGAGGCGGCCGACCACGGCGCACTGACGGTCGCGGTCACCTCGTTCCGGCGCTCGCCGCTGGCCGAGGTCGCCGACGTGGTGCTGACCACCGCCGTGCAGGAGACGACGTTCCGGCTGGCCGCGCTCTCCGCGCTGCACTCCCAACTGCTGGTGCTCGACCTGATCTACGTCGCGGTGGCCCAGCGGACCTACCAGCGCACCACCGAGGCGTTCGAGGTGACCGCCCGGGCCGTCGACGCGCACCGGGTGCCGGACGACTCGCCGCGAGCCGCACGCCGGCAGCTCAAGACCACGGAGGGGCTTTGACCATGGACATCGGCGCATCCGCCTACCTCACCGCCGTCACCGCCGCGATCGACCGGGTCGCCCGGACCCAGGCCGACGCCGTACGCCGGGCGGCCGACCTGATCACCGCCGCGCTGGACCGGGGCGGCGTGGTGCAGGCGTTCGGCTGCGGGCACTCCGAGGCGCTCTCGATGGAGATCGCCGGCCGGGCCGGCGGACTGGTACCCAGCAACCGGATCGCCCTGCGCGATCTCGTGCTCTACGGCGGCGCCGACCGGACCGTACTCGAAGATCCGCTGCTGGAACGCGATCCGACCGTGGCGCACCGGCTCTACGAACTGGCGCCGATCAAGCCGGACGACGTCTTCGTGCTCACCTCCAACTCCGGCGTCAACGGGGTGATCGTCGAGTTCGCCCTGCTGGTCAAGGAGCACGGCCACTCCCTGATCGGGATCACCTCGCTCGACCACACCGCCCGGGTCACCTCCGGGCACCCGTCGGGGCGGCGCCTCGCCGACCTCGCCGACGTCGTACTCGACAACGGGGCGCCGTACGGCGACGCCGCGCTGCCCCTGCCCGATGGCGGTGCCGTCGGGGCCATCTCCTCGATCACCGGTGCGTTGCTCGCCCAGCAGGTCGTCGCCGAGGTCGTCGCCCGGCTGCTCGACGCCGGTACCCGGCCACCGGTCTACCTGTCCGCGAACGTCCCGGGCGGTCGGGACCGCAACAGCGAGCTAGAGGCGCGGTACGCCGGTCGCATCCGGCGCACCGCCTGACGAGAAGAAGGCGAGGCGCCATGAACTCTCTCCGTCCGGCCCGCTCCGGGCCGGCACCGACCACCGGCCCGGGTCGACGTACCGTGCTGCGGGCCGCCGCGATCGGGCTGGCCGCCCCGGCCCTCGCCGGCTGCGTCACCAGCGGCGGCGACGACGGGCAGCCCGCCGCGGCCAAGGGCGAGACGAGCGCCGACAACCCGCTCGGGGTACCCGCCTCGACCCCGCTGGAGGTGGTCATCTTCGACGGCGGCTACGGCGACGAGTACGCCACCAACGCCGAGAACATCTACAAGGGACGGTTCCCCGGCGCCACCGTGGACCACAAGGCGCTCCAGAAGGTCGGCGAGGCGCTGCAACCCCGGTTCGTCGCCGACACCCCGCCGGACGTGGTGGACAACACCGGTGCCGGCCGGCTCGACCTGGCCACCCTGGTCGCCGCCGGCAAGCTGGCCGACCTCACCGAGCTGCTCGACGCCCCGTCGCTGGACGACCCCGGCCGCAAGGTCCGGGACACTCTGCTGCCGGGGGTGGTGGCCGACGGCACGCTGGACGGCAAGGTCTACACACTCAACTTCACCTACACCGTCTGGGGACTCTGGTATTCCAAGCCGCTCTTCGACCGGCACGGCTGGGCGTACCCGACGAGCTGGGACGCGATGCTGGCGCTCTGCGCCCAGATCAAGAAGGCGGGCATCGCACCCTGGACCTATCAGGGCAAATATCCCGAATACCTGAACGACCCGCTGCTGGCGATGGCGGCCAAGGCCGGCGGTCCGGAGCTGGTGAAGGCGGTCGACAACCTCCAGCCGGGCGCCTGGAAGCAGCAGCCGCTGCTGGACGCGGCGACCGCGATCGCCGAACTCGCCGGCCGGGGCTACCTGCTCGCCGGCTCGGAGGCGCTGTCGCACACCGAGGCCCAGGCCGCCTGGTCGCAGGGGAAGGCCGCGATCATCCCGTGCGGCTCCTGGCTGGAGGCCGAGCAGAAGGGCGTCACTCCGGCCGGCTTCGACATGGTGATGGGTGCGGTGCCGTCGCTGGGCGGGGCCGACAAGCTGCCGTACGGGACGATCCAGGCCGCCAGCAGCGAGTCGTTCCTGGTACCGGCCCGGGCCAAGAACCCGCGCGGCGGGCTGGAGTTCCTCCGGGTGCTCTTCTCCTCCGGCAGTGCCCGGCGGTTCGCCGAGCTGAACAGCACGCTGCCCAGCGTCGCCGGAGCCACCGACGGGCTGGCCGTCAGCACCGGGCTCGGCTCGGTCCGCTCCGCCGTGCAGGCCGCCGGCCCGAACACCGTCACCTACCGGTTCCGCACCTGGTACGCCCCGCTGGCCAAGGCGGTCGACGACGCCACCGGCGAACTCGCCACCCGCCGGATCAACCCGGGGCAGTGGGCCGACCGGATCCAGAAGGCCGCCGACGCGGTCGCCGCCGACTCCGCCGTCACCAAGTACACCCGGTAGCCCGGCGATGGCGGCCCTGCGGCACGGCAAGTACCGCTTCCTCGCCGGGGCGATCCTGCCCGGACTGCTGCTCTACGCGGTCTTCGTGCTCTCCCCGTACGCGCAGGCGTTCTATCTCGCGCTGACCGACTGGACCGGGGTCTCCGGGCAGGTGGAGATCGTCGGACTGGAGAACTTCCGGCGGCTCGTCGACGATCCGCTCTTCCTAGCGGCGCTGCGCAACAACGGGCTGCTGCTGCTCGTCGTGCCGGCGGCCACCATCGGGCTCGGGCTGCTGCTCGCCGCACTGGTCAACTTCGGCGGCCGGCGGGGCAGCACGATGGTCGGCGGAGTACGGGGCGGCGAGTTCTACAAGGTCGCCTACTTCTTCCCGCAACTGCTCTCGCTGCCGATCATCGCGGTGCTCTGGCAGTTCGTCTACCACCCGAACGAGGGCGTACTCAACGGGGCGCTCCGGGCCGTCGGCCTGGACTTCCTGGCCCGGACCTGGCTGGGTGACCCGCACCTGGCGCTCTGGGCGGTGGCCGGGGTGCTGGTCTGGTCGTCGGTCGGCTTCTACATGGTGCTCTTCTCCGCCGCCATGGAGTCGATCCCGCGCGACGTGCTGGAGGCGGCGGTACTGGACGGCGCCGGCCGGCTCGCCGTACTCCGCCGGGTGGTGCTGCCGCTGGTCCGGGAGAACGTGCAGGTCGCCTTCGTCTACCTCGGCGTACTCGCGCTGGACGGCTTCGCGGTCGTCCAGGTGATGACGGTCGGGCCGGGGGGCCCGGACGGGGCCACCGAGGTCATCGGGCT
The DNA here is from genome assembly GCF_053764795.1 of Plantactinospora sp. DSM 117369. NCBI lineage: Bacteria > Bacillati > Actinomycetota > Actinomycetes > Micromonosporales > Micromonosporaceae > Plantactinospora > Plantactinospora sp. DSM 117369. Next base: position 3,136,684 of record NZ_CM132446.1, read on the forward strand.
CGGCCTCTACCGCAACGCCTTCACCTACGGCCGGTTCGGCTACGCCGCCGCGATGGGGGTGGCGCTGTTCTTCCTCACCCTCGCGCTCGCCGTCGTCGTGCTCCGGGCCGGCCGCCGGGAGCGGGTGGAACTGTCGTGACGACCCTCGTCGACCGTCCCGCCCAGCGGCAGCCGTCCGCCGCGCCGGTCCGCACCCCGGCCCGCCGTACCGGGCGGTTCGGCGACCTGGCCGCGCACCTGTTCCTGGTCGGCTGGGCCGCGCTGGTCACCGTGCCGCTGCTCTGGGCGGTACTCAGCTCGCTGAAGACCGACCGGGAGATCCTGACCAGTCCGTGGACGGTGCCGGCGACGCCCCGGTTCGACAACTGGGCCCGGGCCTGGGGCGAGGCGTCGATCGGCAGCTACTTCCTGAACAGCGTGATCGTGGTGGGCAGCGCGCTGGTGCTGACCATGCTGCTCGGCGCGCTGGTCGCGTACGCCCTGGCCCGGTACTCGTTCCCGGGCAACCGGCTGCTCTACTACCTCTTCGTCGTCGGGCTGCTCTTCCCGGTCTTCCTCGCCCTGGTGCCGCTCTTCTTCGTGGTACGCCAACTCGGGCTGCTCGGCACCTATCCCGGGCTGATCCTGGTCTACACCGCGTACGCCCTGCCGTTCACCGTCTTCTTCCTGCACGGGTTCTTCCGGTCGCTGCCCTCGGCGCTGGCCGAGGCGGCGTTCCTGGACGGTTGCTCGCACTGGGGTGTGCTCTTCCGGGTGATGCTGCCGCTGGCCCGGCCGGGCCTGGTCAGCATCGCGATCTTCAATTTCCTCGGCCTGTGGAACCAGTACCTGCTGCCGCTGGTGCTCAACCCCGACCCCGAGCGGTACGTGCTGGCCCAGGGGTTGGCGGCCCTGTCGGTCAGCCAGGGCTACCGCAGTGACTGGAGCGGTCTCTTCGCCGGCCTCACCATCGCGATGTTGCCGGTGCTGGCCGCGTACGTGCTCTTCCAACGCCAGATCCGGACCGGCCTGACCGCCGGTGCGGTCCGCTAGGCCCCGTACCACCGCACCTCGCACCTGGTCACCACCCGCGTGCCGGCCGCCGGCTCACCTCGGTTGGGTGAGAGTCACTCACCCGAGGGCGGGTCAGAGTCGAACGCGGACCTGACCGGCGGCCGGTACCCGGTCACCCCCTTGTCACCCCCACCGGGAGGAGAAACCCCCGTGTCAGCCAGACCCAGCGCGCGAAGCCTCGCCGCCGGTACGGCGGCCCTGCTGGCCGCCGGCACTCTCGCCGGCATCACCGCGACCACCGCCGGTGCCGTACCGGCCGCCGCCCCCGCCGCCGCAGCCGCCTGCGGCGTCCTCTTCGACGACTTCGGCTACTCGTCGCCCTCCGACCCCGCGATCGCCGCCCGGGGCTGGACGGTGCGGACCAACGCCGGCGGCCCGGGTGTGCCCGGGGCGTCCTGGCCCGCGTCGAACGTCAGCTTCCCCACCGACGGCGGGCAGAAGGTGCTCCAGTTGACCGCCCGCACCGACGGTACGGCCGGCGGCACCAGCCACGCGGAGTTCTTCCACCAGCGCAAGTTCTTCGAGGGCACCTACGCCAGCCGGGTGCGGTTCACCGACGCGCCGCAGTCCGGGCCGGACGGTGACCACCTGGTGGAGACCTTCTTCACCATCACCCCGCTGGACCGGCCGCTCGACCCGAACTACGGCGAGATCGACTTCGAGTACCTGCCGAACGGCGGCTGGGGCGAGCAGGGGCCGATCTTCTACCAGACCACCTGGGAGACGTACCAGAACGAGCCGTGGCAGGCCGACAACACCCACACCGCCCAGCGGACCAGCTTCGCCGGCTGGCACGACCTGGTCTTCACGGTTTCCGGCGGCCGGGTGAAGTACTACGTGGACGGCCAGCAGGTGGCCGACCACGGCGACCGGTACTACCCGGAGACCCCGATGTCGATCAACTTCAACCTCTGGTTCATCGACCTCACCGGACGGACCGGCACCGGGCTGGCCAGCTACATCCAGCAGGTCGACTACCTCTACTACGCCGACCAGGAGGTGATCAGCACCGCCGAGGCGAAGAACCGGGTGGCCGCGTACCGGTCGGCCGGCACCGGCCACGTCGACACGGTGGGCAGCGGCGGTGCCTGCCCGACCACGCCGCCGACCACCCGGCCGCCGACCACGCCGCCCACCACCCCGCCGCCCACCACCCCGCCGCCCACCCAGCCGCCGGTCAACTGCGCCGGTGCTCCCGCCTGGGACTGGGGGACCGTCTACCTGGAGGGTGCCCGGGTCCGGCACAACGGCCGGCTCTGGCAGGCGAACTGGTGGACGCAGGGCTCCGAGCCGGGACTGACCGCGCAGTGGCGTGACCTCGGCCCCTGCTGAACGAGCGCCGGCTCTCCCACCTCCGCCGGTGCGGGGTGGGGGAGCCGGGGCGGATGGCGGATATTGACGCTCCTGAATCAGGTCCTTACCATCCAGACCTAGGAAAGCGCCTTCCCGTACCGTCCGGGTCGCCCGCCCGCCGCTCCCGCACTCCGTCCGCCGAGCCGTCGCCCGTCACGGCCGGTCGGGCGGCCCGGGAGCGGCGGGTGGGCGCAGGTCGTCGTCGGCGTCGTGGTCCGGCGCCGCGCCCTCCCGCTGGGCCGGTACCGGCGTCTCCCCGGCCGGTGCGGTCGCGGGCGAGGGCGCCGCGCCGGTGGGCGGCGTGGTCGCCGGGGCGGCCGCCTCCCGGCGCCGCCGGAGCACCCGTACGCCGACCGGCACGAGCAGGGCCAGCACGGTGACCACGAAGAGGGTGCCGGAGATCGGCCGGGTCAGGAACCCGCTCGGATCGCCGTCGAAGATCCGCATCGACTGCCGGAACGCCGTCTCCAGCAGGCTGCCCAGCACGAACGCCAGCACCAGCGGGCCGGGCTCGAAGCCGGTCTTCTTCATCAGGTACCCGAGGACGCCGAAGACGATCACCAGCAGCATGTCGAAGGTGCTGTTGTTGACGGTGTAGACGCCGAGCATCGTCACGGTCACCACGACCGGCGCGAGGATGCTGTCCCGGACCGAGACCAGCCGGACGAAGACGCCGACCAGCGGGACACTCAGGATCAGCAGGAAGATGTTGCCGATGTACATCGAGTCGACGACGCCCCAGAAGACCTCGGGGTTCTCGTCGATCAGCCGGGGACCGGGCGGGATGCCCTGGAGCAGCAGCGCGCCGAAGATCAGCGCCATCACCGGGTTGGTCGGGATGCCCAGGGTCAGCAGCGGGATGAACGAGGAGGTCGCGGCGGCGTTGTTCGCGGTCTCCGGTGCCGCCACGCCCTCGATGGCGCCCCGACCGAACCGCTCCGGCGTCCTGCTGCGCCGCTTCTCCAGGGCGTACGCGGCCATCGACGACAGCACCCCGCCGCCGCCGGGCAGCAGTCCGATGAAGAACCCGACCACCGAGCCGCGCCCCACCGCGCCCCGGGACTGCCGCCAGTCCTCCCGGGACGGCCAGGCGTTGCTGACCCGGGGCTTCGGCAGCCGGTTCCGGGCCCGGTGTTCGAGCAGGTAGAGGATCTCGCCGAGCCCGAACAGCCCCATCGCGAGGGCCACGAAGTCGACCCCGTCGGCCAGGTTGATGTTGCCGAAGGTGAACCGGGGCGAGGCGAACAGCGGGTCCGGCCCGGCGGCGGCCAGCAGCAGCCCGAGCCCCGCCGCGACCAGGCTCTTCGCGGTGGAGACCGTACCGAGGCTGGCGACCAGCAGGATCCCCATCGCGGCCAGTACGGCGTTCTCCGGCGGGCCGAAACCGAGCGAGAATTTGGCCAGCACCGGGGCGACCAGGGTCAGCCCGACGATGCTCACCGTGCCGCCGATGAACGACCCGATCGCGGCGATGCCCAGAGCCGAGCCGGCCCGCCCCTGCCGGGCCATCTGGTAGCCGTCGATGGTGGTGATCACCGTGGCCGCCTCGCCGGGCAGCCGCAGCAGCACCGAGGTGATGGTGCCGCCGTACATGGCGCCGTAGTAGATGCCGGCGAGCATGATGATCGCCGACTCGGCCGGGATCTCGTAGGTGATCGGCAGCAGCAGTGCGATCGTCGCGACAGGTCCGAGGCCGGGCAGTACCCCGATGACCATGCCGATCACGACACCGGCCAGCACGTACAGCAGGTTCACCGGGGTGAACACCACCCCGAAGCCGGCCAGGACGGGGTCGAGGAAGTCCACTCAGAAGGCCAATCTCGGGAGCTTCACGTCCAGCAGCGTGATGAACAGCAGGTAGAGCGCGGCCGTGGTGACGATGCTGACCACCGCGGTGACCCGCCAGGACTCCCGCCCGAGCACCCTGAGCCAGAACGCCATCACCAGCAGGGTGGGTATCTCGAAGCCGATCCGGTTGATCAGCAGCACGAAGACGACCAGGCTGACGACCCCGAGGGCGATCCCGATCCCGCCCCGGCCGAACTGTTCGACCGCCGCCGCCTTCCGCTCGAAGACCAGCGACCACAACCCGGCGCCGAGCAGGAGCAGGCTGGCCAGTGCCGGCCAGAGCCCCGGCCCGGCCTCGGCGGGCGTACCGAGGGAGAGCGAGACGGAGTATCCGAGACCGGCCAGGCCGAGCGCGATCGGCAGCATACCTGCGACGAGTTGCCCGAGCTGGCCGGCCGGCGGAATGTCGTCGGAGGGCAGCAGCCCCGGCTCGCCCTCCCCGGCCGGCGGGGACGCACCGTCGAGGTCGGACCGACTCACTTCGGCCCCAGCCCGAACCGGTCGATCAGCGCCTTGTACCGGTCGAAGTCACCCTTGATCTTGCTCGCCACCTCGGTGCCGTCGACCTCGAACCGGTCGATGTAGTTCTTCTTCAGGAAGTCGTCGTATTCCGGTGCCTTGACCGCCTCCCGGAACGCCTCCTGGAGCGCGGTCACCGCGTCGTCCGGCATCGACTTCGGCCCGGCGATGAATCGGGCCTGGTCGACGGTGAGATCGAAGCCCTTCTCGACGGCGGTCGGCAGGTCGGGCAGCGAGGGGCTGCGCTGCTGGCTGAACACCCCGAGCCAGCGCAGCTCGCCGGACTGCACCAGCCGCATCGACTCGGCCGGTTGGGAGGCGCCGATGTCGACCTGCTTGCCCAGCACGGCGGTGACGGCCGGACCGCCGCCGCCGAACGGCACGTCGGTGGCGTTGATCCCGGCGAGCTTGTAGAACGCGGTCTGCGCGAAGTACGCCCCGGTGCCCACCCCGGAGTGCCCGTAGGTGATCCGCCGCCCGCTGCCCTTGAGCGCGATCACGTCGTCGATGGTCTTGAACGGGGAGTCCTTGTGCGCGACCAGCACGATGTTCTCGACGGTCAGCCCGATCACCACCCGCAGCTCGTCGAGCGAGACCGTGGCGGCGTTCCTACCCAGTTGTGGGGTGAGGGTGAACAGCGAACTCGGCGGGAAGCCGATCTTGTAGCCGTCGCCCTGGGCCGAGGCCACTTCCTTGGTGCCGACGGCGGCGGCCGCGCCGTCCCGGTTGATGATCACCATCGACTGGCCGAGCGGCTTCTCGATCGCCTTGCCGAGGGTCCGGGCGATCAGGTCGGTGCTGCCACCCGGGGCGAACGGCACGATCAGCTCGACCGAGCGTTCCGGGTATCCCGATCCGCCGTCGTCGCCGCCGTTGCCGGTCTGCACGCTGCAACCGGCGAGGAAGGCTCCCGCGCCGAGCCCCGCGCCCAGGCGCAGGACGGCACGCCGGTCCATAGCGCGCCGCAAATTCGATTCGGTCACTGGTCCCTCCCTGGTGGCTCAGGTTGGAGATCTTGGACTTCGAAGAGTGTCACCTTGATACATGCCGATCTAGAGGCTGTCAATCAAATCGGTGGCAGCAGTACGAAGCGGGCGGAAGCGCCAGCAGCCTCCAAATCCTCTCAGGACCTCGGGGCGGTACGGCGCCGCCGCGCGGGCCGGCGACCCGGTCACCGGTCGGTCAGGCGATCCGGGCGACGGCTCCGTCGGGCGGCTCGGGCACGGCGCCCGGGTGCAGGATCGCGGCGATCGCCTCGATCCCGTCCACCAGGCGCGGGCCGGGGCGGACGACCAGACCGTCCGCGTCCACCGCCCACACCGCGACCCCGGGCAGCCGGCGTGCCACGACCTCGGCCTGTCGGGCCGCGCCGTCCAGGTGGAAGCCGCACGGCGTCACGAGCACGATCTCCGGCTCGGCGTCGACGAACTCCCGCCAGGTCGTCTCCACCGACCGTGCCCCGGGCCGGGCGGCCACCGGCTCGCCGCCGGCCGCGCGGACCAGGTCGGGCACCCAGTGCCCGGCGGTGAACGGCGGCTCGACCCACTCCACCACCGCGACCCGGGGCCGCGGGCGGTCCCGGACCGCCGAGGCCACCGCCGCGAGCCGGTCCCGCAACGCGCCGACCAGGGCCTCGGCCCGATCGGGTACGCCGGTCCGCGTGCCCACCGCCAGGATCGTCCCGAAGACCTCGTCCAGGGTGTACGGGTCCAGCGACAGCACGTCGGCCCGGCAGCCGAGATGGTCGAGGGCGTCCTCGACGTGCCCGGAGGGGAGTGCGCAGACCCGGCAGAGGTCCTGGGTCAGGATCAGCTCCGGCTCCAGCCCGGCGAGTGCGTCGGCGTGCAGGGTGTAGAGGTCGGCGCCCGCTGACATCTGTGCCTTCACGTAGTCGTCGATCGCCGCCGGTGTCATTCCCCGGGTGTCCCGACCGCCGACCACGACCGTCTTTTCGATCCGGGCCGACGGCGGCTCGTCGCACTCGAAGGTCACGCCGACGAGGTCGTCCCCGAGCCCGAGGGCGTAGACGATCTCCGTCGCGGAGGGCAGCAACGAGACCAGGCGCATACCGCCATCGTGCCCGCCCCGGTCGCGCCCGGCCAGCCGCCCCGGCCGGAAGGTCGACAAGCAACCCGTGCAGTTGCCAAGCAGGCCAGAGTTGATCGTCGAGCGGTGCTCCGGCGTACGGTTGGCCATCCGCGCCGTCCACCCCCACCGATGGAGGATGCTCGATGTCGCCCGACTCCGACGCGCTGATCCGGCAGTACCGGACCGCCACCGCCACCCTGACCGTGACCAGCGGAGGTGCCCCGCTGGCCGGGCAGGAGGTGGTCGTCGCACAGCGCGACCACGCGTTCCTGTTCGGCTGTACCGGATTCGAGTTCATCCCGCTGGCCAACGGGGAGCTGACGGCGGCCCCGGAGGCCGGCCCGGACGGCGGGTCGGGCTCGCTGGGCGAGGCCGACATCACCCGGGTCGAACGGATCGCCGACCTCTGGCTCGACCTGTTCAACTTCGCCACCCTGCCGTTCTACTGGGGACGGTTCGAGCCCGAGCGCGGCCGGCCGGACACCCGGCGCCTCCTGGCGACGGCGCGCTGGTTCGCCGAGCGGGGCTGCCTGGTCAAGGGTCATCCGCTGGCCTGGCACACGGTGAGCGCCGAGTGGCTGACCGAGCTGACCAATCCGGAGATCACCCAGGTGCAACTGGACCGGATCCGCCGGGAGGTGACCGACTTCGCCGGCCTGATCGACACCTGGGACGTGATCAACGAGGTCGTGATCATGCCGATCTTCGACAAGTACGACAACGGCCTCACCCGGATCTGCCGGGACCTGGGGCGCATCCCGCTGGTCCGGATGGTCTTCGACGCGGCCCGCGAGGCGAATCCGGGCGCCACCCTGCTGCTCAACGACTTCGACATGTCCGCCGCGTACGAGTGCCTGATCGAGGGGGTACTGGAGGCGGGGATCCGGATCGACGCACTCGGGTTGCAGAGCCACATGCACCAGGGCTACTGGGGCGAGGAGAAGACCCTCGGCATCGTCGACCGGTTCGCCCGGTACGGCCTGCCGATCCACTTCACCGAGACGACCCTGCTCTCCGGGCACCTGATGCCGGCCGACATCGTCGACCTGAACGACTACCAGATTCCGGACTGGCCCAGCACGCCGGAGGGGGAGGAGCGGCAGGCCGACGAGATCGTCCGGCACTACAAGACCCTGCTGTCGCACCCGTCGGTGCGGGCGAGCACCTACTGGGGGATGGTGGACGGCGGCTGGCTCGGCGCGCCGGGCGGCTTCGTCCGGGCCGACGGCACGCCGAAGCCCTCGTACGAGGCACTGCGTGCGCTGGTCCGTGACGAGTGGTGGCTCGCGCCGACCCGACTCGGCACGGACGAACAGGGTCGGGTCGGGTTCACCGGCTTCCTCGGCGAGTACGAGGTGTCGGCCGGCGGCCGTACCGCGACGTTCCGGCTCGCCGAGCCGGGGGCGGCAGCGGTCGAGGTGGCGCTCTGACCCTCCGGTCGAGCCCCGGCCAGGGTGTACGGCGGCGGACCGCCCGGGGAACTGGCGAGGATCGCACTCCCCGGGCGGACCTGCCCGGCTTACTCGCCCGACGGTGCGGTGAGCTGCACGCCGAGCCGTACCGGGGTGCCGAAGTTGGGGGTGCCGTCGCTGTTCCAGGTGAACTTCTGGGCCCGGGTCGAGCGGTTCATGTCACAGCCGCCGCTCGCCGAATCGTTCGCGTGGTACACGATCCAGTCCTCGGTCCCGTCCGGTGACGTGAAGAAGCCGTTGTGGCCGGGCGCGAAGACGCCGTTGGCGTCGCTGCGCTGGAATACCGGGTTGGGGCTCTTGGTCCAGGATGACGCGCTCAGCGGATTGCCGCCGGTCAGGGTGAGCAGGCCGAGTTTGTAGTCCGGTCCCCAGCAGGCACTCGCCGAATAGACGATCATCGTCCGGCCGTTCCGGTAGAGCGGCTCCGGCCCCTCCGTCACCGGATGGGTCTGCCGTTCCCAGCTCAGCGTCGGCGAGGTCAGCCGGACCCGGGAGCCGCTGATCGTCCACGGGTTGCTCAGCGGGGTGATGAACAGGCTCTGCCCGTAGCTGCCGCCGGCGTTGTAGGTGCCGAGCAGGTAGAGGCTGTTGTTGACCCGCAGCACGCTCGCGTCGAGCTGCCAGTCGCTGCCCAGGTCGGCCTTGAAGGTGTACGGCCCCATCGGGTCGGTGCCGGCACTCTCCAGCACGTGCAGCCGCTGCGTCGGGTTGAAGTCGCTGACGTTCTGCCCCGCCACGTAGTAGAGGTACCACCGGTTGCCGTTCGGCCCGTTGATCAGGTGGAACTCCGGCGCCCACATGTTGCAGCAGCCGTTCGGCCGGTTGGCGAGGTTGAAGACCACCTGGTCAGGCGCGCTGGCCAGGCCGGCGAGGGTCGCGGACCGGCGCATGGTGATCGTCGAGTTCCAGGTGGTGGTGGCGAGGTAGTAGTAGCCGTTGTGGTGCTGGAGCCACGGGTCCGGCCCGTTCCGCTTGATCGGGTTGGTGAAGGTGCCCGGCGTCGGGTTCCCGCCGCCGACGGAACCGACGTTGACCATCTGCCACTGCTGGTTGGCGCCGTCCAGGTCCTGGTACTGGGAGACCATCGCACCGTCTGCGGTGGACCACTCCCAGACGTCCAGCGCCTTGCCGCTGGCCCGGTTGACCAGGCGTACGTGGCCGCCGGCCGAGTCGGCGAGCCGAAAGTGCTGCCGGCTGTTGCCGCTGTCGGCGTTCTGCACCAACTGCACGCCGTCGTCGGAGTTCGGCAGCTCCAGCACCTTGCCGCTGTGCCGGGACTGCACCTTGTAGTAGCCGCCTCCGGCGTCGAGGAACCGCCACTGCTGCCAGTTGCCGTCGTTGCGGGTGTACTGGTTGATCGGGGCGCCGTCGTCGGTGGCCAGGTTGTAGACGTCGAGGGCCTTGCCGCTGTGCCGGTTGACCAGCACGTAGTACACGTTCGGGTCGGCGGTGGCGGCCGAGGCCGCCGGAGCGGCGACGAGGACGCCGGTGCCGGCGACCAGGCCGGCGACGCCGGCGGCGAGTCCGGCCCGCCAGCGGACCCGGCGCGGATGCAGGGGTGTCATGGAATGCTCCCTACGGTCGATGGGGGCGGTCAGTAGACGTACGGCCAGCCGGCGGAGTCGTAGCCGATCCGGTTGATGCCGAGCAGCGAGGCGCCGTTGTTCGCGTAGTAGTGGTAGACGAGCAGGTCGCCGTCGGTGTCGGAGAGCACCGTCTGGTGGCCCGGTCCGTGGATGTCGCCGTGCGAGGCGAGCACCTGGGTACCGCCGCCGGAGGTGAGCGCGGTGCCGTTCCGGTCGACGAACGGTCCGGTCACGGTGGTGGAGCGCCCGACCATCACCCGGTAGGTGCTGGACGCGCCCTGGCAGCAGCGGTCGAAGGAGACGTACAGGTAGTAGTAGCTGCCCCGCTTGACCAGCGTCGGCGCCTCGATCGCGCCGCCGTTCCGGCCGGCGATGCTCCGGATCGTGCTGTCCGAGCGCTTGCCGGTGGCCGGGTCCAGGGCGACCAGCTTGAGACCGGACCAGAACGAGCCGAAGGCCAGCCACCAGCGGCCCTGGTCGTCCACGATCAGGTTCGGGTCGATCGCGTTGAAGTCGTCCGAGGTACGCGACTCGATCACCAGGCCCCGGTCGGTCCAGCTACCGGAGTTGCCGGTCGGGCTGGTGGCCAGGAAGATCGCCGACCGGTTCGAGCCGAAGGTGGAGGCCGAGTAGTACAGGTAGTACTGGTTGTTCCGGTACGAGATGTCCGGCGCCCAGAGGTTTCGGCTGCCCCCGGTGTAGCTGGTGGTCCACGGCGCGCCGTTCGGGAAGACCGATCCGGCGCTGCGGAACGCGACCCGGTCGGTCGAGCTCTTCAGCGCGATGTCGTTGCCGGTGTGCGCCACCAGGTAGTCGCCGCCGGGCCGGCGCAGCACGGTCGGGTCGTGCACCCCGATGTCCCCGGTCACCCGCATCGGCGCCGGGTAGGCGGCCGGCGGCGTGCCGGGGCCACCGGTGGGGGGCGGAGTTCCGGGCCCGTCGGAGCCGACCCGGACCAGTTGCCACTGCTGGTTGGCGCCGCCCTGGTCGGCGTACTGGCTGATCCGGCCGCCGTCGGCGGTGGACCACTCCCACACGTCGAGGGCCTTGTTGCTGTTCCGGTTGATCAGCCGGACGTACCCGCCGTCCGAGTCGGCGAGCCGGAACTGCTGGTCGGTGCTGCTCTGGTCGGTCCACTGGATCACCTCCGCGCCATCGGCGGTGGAGGAGTCCCGGATGTCGAGGACCTTGCCGCTGTGCCGGGAGCGGAGCCGGTGGTAGCCGGCGCCCGAGTCGACGAACTGCCACTGCTGCCAGGCACCGTCGTTGCGGGCCCACTGCACGATCCGGCCACCGTCGGCGGTGGACCGGTCGTAGACGTCGAGTACCTTGCCGCTGTGCCGGGACACCAGGACGTACCAGGCGTTCGGGTCGACGGTCGCGGCCGAGGCCGACCTGACCGGTACGGCGATCGCGGCGCCGACGAGCGCGGCGGCGACCGCGAGCACGGTGGCGGTACGGAGCAGCCGGGGCCGGCCCGGCGCCCTCGGGGGTGGGGAAGCGAGAGCTTCCATGGTCTTCCTTCCGTCGGTCCGTCCGGTGGACGGTGCCGAGCCCGCAGTGCCGTGGGACGACGGTCCCGCGGGCTGACAAGGGCGGTCAAGGTGGCGTGGATCTTGCTGTGTCCGGTGGGTGGCGCTCGGACGCCGGCTCGGGACGGTGTGCCGGCGGGCGCTTGCCGCAGTGCCCAGGTGTCGGCGCGCGGCCGGCGGTGCGGCGTGCAGTGAACCTTTTTCAACCTGAACCGCGCGGCGCTCAGGCGCCGCGTCGGACCATGTGGTCCGTCGGACCGCAAGGGGTTCGAAAGGTTAAGCGGTGTGGCCTGGCCCGGACGTATCGATGATGTTCGCGCTCACATCGGTCGATGTCAAGAGGGAATGCGCTTTCCTCGCGGGGCTTGAAGAAGCCTTGACTGGCGTCGATGTTAGCGATCACACTGTCCCCGTAACACCAAGGTAACGGACCGGACGCTCCCCGGATCGACGAAAGGTCGCTGGTCATGAAGCCGATGCCGCGCAGGATGTTCCGTCACCCGCTCCGGCCGTTCGGCACCGGCCCGGCGGCGGGGAGCGCCGCGACCGCCTGCCATCCCGGCCGGGGGCTGGCCGCGCCGGTGTTCGCCGCGCTGACCACGGTGCTCGCGCTGCTGGCCGGTCTGCTGCCGGGAGTGCCGGCCGCAGCCGCACCGGCGGTGAACTACACCAACCCGCTGGCCAACCAGCGCGCCGACCCGCACATCTTCAAGCACACCGACGGCTACTACTACATGACCGCGACGGTGCCGCAGTACGACCGGATCGTGCTGCGCCGGGCGTCCACGTTGCAGGGGCTGGCCAGCGCCACCGAGACGACCATCTGGCGCCGGCACACCAGCGGGGAGATGGGCGCGCACATCTGGGCGCCCGAGATCCATTTCATCGACAGCCGCTGGTACGTCTACTTCGCCGCCGGCCGCACCGACGACGTCTGGCGGATCCGGATGTACGTGCTGGAGAACGCCGGTGCCAACCCGCTGACCGGGTCCTGGACCGAACGCGGCCGGATCAGCACCCCGTGGGACACGTTCAGCCTGGACGCGTCGACCTTCGTCGCGGGCGGCGTCCGCTATCTCGTCTGGGCCCAGTCCGAACCGGGTATCTCGACCAACTCCAACCTCTACCTGGCCAGGATGGGTGCCAACCCGTGGACGATCACCGGCACGGTGACCCGGCTGACCGTGCCGACGTACGACTGGGAGACCCGGGGGTACCGGGTGGCCGAGGGGCCGGCGGTGATCCAGCGCAACGGCCGGATCTTCCTGACCTACTCGGCCAGCGCCACCGACGCGAACTACTGCCTCGGGATGCTGACCGCTTCGGCGACCGCGAACCTGCTCTCCGCCGCATCGTGGACCAAGAGCCCGACCCCGGTCTTCACCAGCAACGCCGCGACCGGCCAGTACGGCCCCGGGCACAACTCGTTCACCGTCTCCGAGGACGGCCAGAGCGACATCCTCGTTTACCACGACCGCAACTACCGGGACATCAACGGCGACCCGTTGAACGACCCCAACCGGCGTACCCGGATCCAGAAGCTGTACTGGAACGCGGACGGCACCCCGAACCTCGGCATCCCGGTGCCGGACGGCGCGACCCCGGTCCGGCTACGCCCGCATGACCTCGCCAACTCCTACCTGCGGCACTACGACTACCGGGGCCGGGTCGAGGCGAACGTGACGCCGCTGGCCGACTCGCAGTTCCGGATCGTGACCGGGCTGGCCGGTTCCGGCACGGTGTCGCTGGAGTCGACCAACTTCCCCGGCTACTACCTCCGGCACCGCAACTACGAGGTGTTCGTGGAGCGCGACGACGGCTCGGCGCAGTTCCGCGCCGACGCCAGCTTCCTGCGCCGCACCGGACTGGCCAGCAGCGCCGGTATCTCGCTGGAGGCGCAGAACGTCGCCGGCCGGTACCTGCGGCACCGGGCCGGACTGCTCTACGTCGAGCCGGTGACCTCCACCGCCGAGCAGGCGTCCGCCACCCTCCACCTGGAATAGCGCGGTGGCGACCGCGGCGGGGCTCGGGTCGCCCCGCCGCAGGCGTACGCCGACACGCCGGAGAGTCGTGATGCTGACTGTCCGGTGGGTTACCGAACAGATTTGGCCTGGTGAGTGGCGGTGTCGGTAAGGATTGAGATATGCCTTCGCCACTGTCCAATCCCCGCCATGCCGTGGTCATCGGCGGGAGCTTCGCCGGCCTCTGTATCGCGCGCACCCTCGCCGATGTCGTCGAACGGGTGACCGTACTCGACCGGGACCGCTTTCCGGACGGACCGCGGCTGCGTACGGGCATCCCGCAGGCACGGCACCTGCACGTCCTGGTCACCTCGGGGCAGCGGGCCCTCGACCGGCTCTTTCCCGGTCTGATGGCCGAACTGTATGACCGCGGCGCGGTCCCGGTCGCCGCGCCGACCGACCTGCTGTCGCTGAGCCCGAACGGATGGCGGGAACGCTTCCCGGCCACCCACACCCTGGTCGGGGCCAGCCGGGAACTGCTGGACTGGACCATCCGGCAGCGCCTCGCCGGCGACCGGCGGATCCGGTTCGAGACCGCCCGGGAAGTGGTCGGACTGCTGCCCGGCGAGGACGGCGCCTCGGTAGCCGGGGTGCACCTGCGGGTCCGCAACGGTGGACCCGAGATCCACCGGTGCGAGGCCGACCTGGTCGTCGACGCCAGCGGTCGCGGCTCCCGCAGCCCGGAGTGGCTGGCCGCGCTGGGCTACGGGCGGCCGGAGGAGACCAGGGTCGACGCCGGGCTGGGCTACGCGAGCCGGCGCTACCGGCTGGCCCCGGGCGTCGCCGACGGCTGGAAGAACATCATGGTGATGCCGAAACCACCGCAGGTCACCCGGGCCGGGGTGCTCTATCCGATCGAGAACGGCCGTTGGATGGTCACCCTCGGCGGGTTCGGCGACGAGACCCCGCCCACCGACGAGGCGGGCTTCCTGGAGTTCACCCGTAACCTGCGCAGTCCGCTGATCTACGAGGCGATCCGGGACGCCGAGCCGGACGGGCCGATCCACGGTTTCCGGCGGACCGCCAACCACCGCCGGCACTACGAGACGATGCCGCGCTGGCCGGAGGGGTTCCTGGTGGTCGGGGACGCCGCCTGCGCCTTCAACCCGGTCTACGGCCAGGGGATGAGCGTGGCCGCGCAGACCGCGGTGGTGCTCCGCGGGCACCTCCGGACTCACCGGGGACGGTTCGGGCGGGCCGCCCAGGCCGCGGTGGCCGAGTGCAGCGCCACCGCGTGGACCATCGCCACCGGTACCGACCTGCGGTTCGCTGCCGGAGCGGTCCGGCCGGGACGGCGTGGCCGGCTCTCCCACTGGTATCTGGACCGGGCCGCCGTGGTGGCCGACCGTGACCCGTACGTGCTGCGGGTGCTGACCGACGTGCAGCATCTGGTCCGGCCGCCGACCGCGCTGGCGCGTCCGGGGGTGGCGCTGCGGGTGCTGCGCGGCCCGACCCGCCCGCCGCTGTCGACCCCGCCCGTCGCGGTGTCGGGTCGCCCGGCACCCGGACGCTGAGCACCCTGCCCGTCACGGTGTCGGGTCGGCCGGTCTCCGGACGGTGAGCACCCCGGCCAGGTCGATGTCGTCGGCGCGGCCGTCGAAGCCGGACTCCGAGATCAGCCGGGCGCCGAGGACGGTGCTCCAGAAGGTGCGTGCCTCGACGTCGGCGGGACGGTCGATCACCCAGCCGTGCTGGTCGAGGATCGCGCCGAGATAGCTCTGCGCCTTGCGGAACAGCACGGCGAGGCTCTGCTCGGCCACCGGTCGCAACTCCGGCCGGCGCCGGGCGATCGACATCGCCTGCACCGCGATCGGCACCGCGGGCAGGGTCAGGGCGCTGCGGGCCAACGCCGTGCGGAACGCGGCGGGGGTGCGCCGGCGTCGGCCGACCGGCTCCAGCCGTTCGGCGTCCCGGAGCAGCAGCATGAACGCGGCGTGCACGAACAGTCCGTCCTTCGAGCCGAAGTAGTAGGTGATCTGGTTCGGGTGGGCCGAGGCGGCGGTGGCGATCTCGGCCACGCTGACCGCGTCGAAGCCGCGTTCGGCGAAGAGCGCCGCGGCGTGTTCGAGGATCTGCGCCCGGGTACGCCGACCGCGGGCCCGGGGTGGCTCGGTGGACATGTCATAGTTGTATGGGATACAACTAGCGGCGGACAAGCCGGCACACCGCGAAGACGGGAGGAGCGAGCATGAGCGGCCGCGACGTGGTCGTCACCGGACTCGGCGCGACCACCCCGCTCGGTGGGGACGTCGACTCCCTCTGGCAGGGCATGCTCGCCGGGCGCTCCGGCGTACGCCGGATCGACGACCTGATGGCGTCGTTCGCGCACACCGACGACCTGCCGACCAGGATCGCCGCTCCGATGGCCGTCTCGCCGGACTCGGCGCTGACCCGGGTGCAGGCCCGCCGGATGGACCGCTGCCAGCAGGCCGCGCTGGTCGCCGCCGGGCAGGCCTGGGCCGACGCCGGCAGTCCCGAGGTCGACCCGCTCCGCCTGGCGGTGGTGATCGGCACCGGGATCGGCGGCGTCACCACGCTGCTGGCCCAGGACGACCTGCTGGAACAGAAGGGGCCCGCCCGGATCTCCCCGCTCACCGTGCCGATGCTGATGCCGAATGGTCCGGCGGCCTGGGTAAGCCTGGAGTTCGACGCCCGGGCCGGCGTCTACACCACCGTCTCCGCCTGCGCCTCCGGCGCCGAGGCCCTCGCGCTGGCCGTCCGGCTGATCCGCTCCGGCGAGGCCGACGTGGTGATCGCCGGTGGCGCGGAGGCGGCGATCGCCCCGCTGACCATCGCCGGCTTCGCCCAGGCGCGCACCCTCTCCAAGCGCAACGACGAGCCGGAGCGGGCCTCCCGACCGTTCGACGTGGACCGCGACGGCTTCGTGCTCGGCGAGGGGGCCGGAGTGATGATCCTGGAGCGGGCGGACTTCGCGGCGGGCCGGGGTGCCCGGGTGCTCGGCCGGCTCGCCGGCTACGGCATCACCGCCGACGCGCACCACATCACCGGCCCGGACCCGACCGGTGCCGGGCAGATCCGGGCGATCCGCACCGCCGTGGCCGACGCCGGGCTGCGACCGGGCGACGTCGGGCACGTCAACTGCCATGCCACCTCTACAGTGGTCGGCGACCTCGGGGAGGCGAGCGCGATCCAGCAGGCGCTCGGCGACGACGTCATCCTCACCGCGCCGAAGTCGAGCCTCGGTCACCTGGTCGGTGCGGCCGGCGCGGTGGAGGGCATCGTCACCCTGCTGTCGGTCGCCAACGGTGTCATCCCGCCCACGCTCAACCTGGACCGCAAGGCTCCCGAGGTGCGGTTGGAGGTGGCCAGCGACGGGCCACGCGAGCAGCGACTCGACGCCGCGATCTGCAACTCGTTCGGCTTCGGCGGCCAGAACGTCTCGCTGCTCTTCACCGCCAACTGAGCGTCCGGTCCGACCACGGTCCGACCCGGCCGAGACATCGGCCGTGGAGAGCGAAACTTCCACCTGGACGGCGCGGCGCCCGCGCCCCGACTTCCTCCCGGTTAGATCCGGACCGCAAGGGGGAGGTTGAAAAGTTTCACTGTGGTTGGTTGAATTCGGCAAGCGTTTACCGTCGATCTTGGAGCGTCCGCCGTGCCCGTCTCCCGCCGCGCCGTCCTGTCGACGATCCCCGCCGCCGGCCTGTTGGCGCTGGCCGGGCCACTGCGGGCGAGAGCCGCGACCCCGCCGCAGCGGGCCGCCGCCCCCGCCGAGCACGCCGTACTGCTCGACAACACGGTCGCGATCTTTGCCGGTACCGCCGAGTCGAACGCCCGGCCCGAGGTGGCCGGCAAGCTCGCGACCATCGACTCGACGGCCCGGGCCCGGCTCGACGCCTTGGCCGGCGCCGGACCGGGCGAGTTGTTCCGGGGCGTACCGCTGGGCACCAGCGACCCCAACCTGACCACGTCGTTCCAGTACCTCTACGAGATCGCCCTGGCCACCCGGGTCCCCGGCGGCAGCCTCGACGGCGACACCACGCTGCGGCGCCGGGTCATCGACGGGCTCGGCTGGCTGCACGAGCGCTACTACGGCGACCAGGCGACCGGCTACTACGGCAACTGGCACAACTGGGAGATCGGCATCTCGAACCACGTCAGCCGGACCCTGGTGCTGCTCGCTGCCGACGTGGCGACGTACCGGCCGGAGCTGGTCGGGAGCTTTGTGGGGTCGATGGACGCGTACCTGCGCAACGGGAAGGACGGCGACGTCGACCTCGACTCGCGGTTCCACACCGGCGCCAACCTCGCCGACATCGCGACGAACCGGGTCCTCCAGGGCGCCGTCCTCGGCGACGACGCCCGGATCAGCAAGGCCCTCGCCGACCAGCTCACCGTCTTCGCCACCATCGACCCGTACGCGCTGGAGCACGGCGTCACCGACGGCCACTACGCCGACGGGTCGTTCATCCAGCACGCCTCGGTCGCCTACACCGGCTCGTACGGCAGGAACCTGCTGACCCGGGTGGTGCAGACCATCAAGATCCTCCAAGGCACCGGCTACGTCCCGGGCGCCGACCTGGTCGACGTGGTCCGGGGCTGGGTGGTCGACGGGTTCGCCCCGCTGATCTTCGAGGGCTGGATGATGGAGATCGTCAAGGGCCGGGCGGTCTCCCGGACCACCACCGGCTATGCCGACGTGGCGGGCGTGCTGGAGGCGGTCGTCGACCTCTCCGGCCACGCCACCGGCGCCGACGCGCAGGCGTTGGCCGGCTACGTCAAGTTCGTCCGGCAGACCTCCCGGGCCGTGCTCAACCCGAGCACGTTCGTCTCCCCGGTCAGCATCGCCCGGTACGCCGACATCCTGGCCGACGCGACGATCCCGGCGGCCGACCTGAACCCGGCGCGGCGCAGTGTCGCGTTCAACGCGATGGACCGGACGGTGCACCGCCGCCCCGGCTACGCCTTCGCGCTCGCCCGCAGCTCCGACCGGATCAGCAAGTACGAGTACATGAGCGGCGAGAACCTGACGCCCTGGTTCCAGGGGGACGGGGCGTACTACCTCTACCTCGCCGGAGCGGACCAGACCCAGGCGTACGGGGTGGACTACTTCACCGCGGTCTCGCCGTACCGGCTGGCCGGGGTCACCGCGCCGGTGGAGCACCGGCACACCGTCCCGGAGCTGTACGGCACCGCCTGGTACGACAACCCGGCGCTCGGCTTCACCTCGTCGTCGGAGTCGCAGAACACCTACGTCTACTTCCCGCGCGGCACCAACCGGTTCTCCGGCGGCGCCACCCTCGGCAGCTATGGAGCAGCCGGGCTGGTCCAGTCCGACGACGCCGCGTACGCCGCGAAGCGGGCCGGCCGGCTGCCGGACGACTTCGTCGCGTACCGCAACGCCGTGGCCACCAAGTCGTGGTTCCTCTTCGACGACGAGATCGTGGTGCTCGCCGCCGGGGTCGGCGACCTGGCCGGCCGGGCGGTCAGCACGACGGTCGACAGCCGGATCGCCGAGGAGTCCGATCCGGTGACGGTGACCGGCCGGCTCCGCGACGGCCGGAGCTTCAGCGGCACCGGCACCGCCCCGCTGGCCTGGCTGCGCTACGCCAACGCCGCCCAGCAGACCTCGGTCGGCTACGCCTTCCTGTCCGGTCCACCGCCGACGGTCACCGCCGAGGTGGTGACCCGGAGCCGCCGGGTGGTCCGGACGGCCAACCCGGACACGATGGTGCGGAAGCGGGTCTTCGCCGTCTCGGTGGAGCAGGCCGCCGGTGCGCCGCTCGGCTCGCTGGCGTACGTCCTGCTGCCGAACGCCTCGGAGCAGCGGCTGCGGGCGTACCCGGGCGGGCCGGTCGTGGTGCTGGCCAACAGCACCCGGTTCCAGGCCGTCCGGCACGCCGGGCTGGGGCTGGTCGCCGCTAACGCCTTCGCGCCCGGTCGGCACGCCGCCGACCGGCTGGTGGTCGACGGCCCGGCCTCGGTGCTGCTCCGGCAGGCCCGCGACCGGACCGTCACGGTCGCGGTCGCCGACCCGACCACGGACCGCGACACGGTCTCGGTGACGCTGCGCGGTCGCCGACTCCGGGTGGTCTCGGCCGACGACGGGATCCGGGTCCGCCGGATTCCCGGCGGCACCCGGATCGAGGCCCGCACCCGGCAGGCGTACGGTCGCAGCTTCCAGGTGACCCTGCGCTGACCTACCGCAACCGGACGGTGGTGCGGCTCCGTCGAGTGATCTTCGTGCTACCCGACCGATGTCGGAGTCTTGTCCAGCGTGTAGTCGAGCAGGACGAGCCGTCGGTCGAGCACCTCGGTGGCGGCGAGCCGCAGATTGAGGTCGGGCAGGCCGACCAGCATCCGTTGCTCGCCGGTCTCGCCGAGTACCTGCGGGAACACCAACAGGCGCAGCCGGTCCACCAGGCCGAGCCGGAACAGGCTGCGGACCAGCGAGATGCTGCCGATCACCCGCAGCGGGTCGCCGGGAGCGGCCTTCATGGCGGGTACGGCCACCTCGACGCCCTCGGTCACCACCGAGGTGTTGCGCCAGCTCAGCGGCGGCCGCAACGACGTGGAGAAGACCACCTTGGGCAACTCCGCCATCCGCTTGGCCGACGGGTCGTCGCCACCGCTGTATTCCGCCAACGCCCGGTAGGTGTTGGCGCCCATCAGCATCACCTGCGGGCGGGCCGACTGCTCGTCGATCCACGCTTGCAGGTCGGGACCGTCGTAGCCGAAGTAGGCGGGGGAGTCGCGCCCTCGCAGCCAGCCGTCGACGGTGCTGAACAGGTCCACTGTCAGTTCCCGCATCGGGTTTCCCCGTTCCGTCCGCGTCAGGAGAGCTTCGTCAGGTACGCGGCCAGGGCGTCGTACGACTCGCGGGCACCGTCGGCCATCCCGGAGGCGGCCATGCCGTCGCGCTCCTCCTTCGTGTCGAACCGGGTGACGCTGGTGACCGTCGTCCTGCCGTCCTGCTCGGTCAACTCCAGCGTCTCCACGCAGACCTTCCCGGGCATGCCCTCGAACTCGAAGGTCTGCACGATCCGCTCCGGCGCCTGGATCTCCCGGTATTCGCCGCGGAACGCGTACTGCCCGTCCGGGGCGTGCTCGACGAAGCGGTAGCTGCCGCCCGGCCGGAAGTCCATCTCGCAGTCGAGCGGGTTGCCCCGCCCCCACCAGTGCTTGACGTGCTCGCACTTCGCGTGCGCCTCGAAGACGAGCGCGCGCGGCGCCTCGAACACGCGCACCATCTTGATCTCCAGGTCGGACGGCAGGGTCACCGTCAGGTTCTCGCTCATCTCACTCCTCCGTCGGTCGTGTTCTGTTGCTCTGTAGCTGTCGCAGGTACTCGCCGAGCTGGTCGTAGCGCTGCTCCCAGAACCGCTGGTAGCCGGCTACCCAGTCGGCCACCTCGTGCAGCGGCTCCGCGTCGAGCCGGCACGGCCGCCACTGCGCCTCCCGGCCCCGCGTGATCAGCCCGGCCCGCTCCAGCACCTTCAGGTGCTTGGAGACGGCCTGGAGGCTGATCGGGAACGGTTCGGCGATCTGGTTGACCGTCGCCTCGCCCTCGGCCAGTCGGGCCAGGATGGCCCGTCGGGTCGGGTCGGCGAGGGCGCTGAACACCTCGCTCAGCCGGTCCACTGTCTCCGCCCTTCTCAACCGCTCGGTTAATCAACTCGTAGGTTGAATATGCCGCCTGCGGCGGCCGGTGTCAAGCCCCGTGGGCGGCTGGATCGAGCGGAGTGCGGGTCGCAACCGATCTCGGTGGCCCGGCGGTACGCCGCGGCGGACGGCGGCCGCCCGCCCCGGAGGGGACGGGCAGCCTCGTCCGGAGCGTTACTTGGCCTCGACGCGGCCCAGCGGGTCGGTGCCCTCCGTCAGTTCGGCGCTCGCCACGGCCCAGCCGGTGTCCGTGGGGTAGAGCGCGCTGCGGAGGAAAGCCCAGGTGAGTCGCTGGATCAGGGCGACCCGTTCGGGGCTCTCGTCCGTCGTCTCGGTGGAGGCGTACCCGGAGATCCCGCCCAGCGAGTGCTCGGCGCCGAACAGGGTGAGCAGGCTCTTGGCCCCCGGGCTCAGGAAGTACGGATCCGTGAACCACTCCGGCCCCCGGACGGTGAGGGCGGACTGGTCCTTGTCGCCCGCGACCACCAGGGCCGGTGTCGTCATCCCGGTGAAGTCCGGGTTCATGAAGGAGAGGTGCGCGGCGGCGAACGGCGTCAGGTCGGCGCCGCCGGTGCCCGGCAGGGCAAGCAGCACGCCGGCCCTGATCCTCGGATCGGACAGGTCAACGCCGGGCACGCCTCGGGCGTCGAGGACCCGCGCGCCCAACAACATGCTGGCCGTCTGGGCGCCCCAGGAGTGGCCGGCGGCGGCGATGCGGCTGTGGTCGAGACGCCCGGCGAGGCCGGGAACGCCGGCTTCGATCCGGTCCAGTTGGTCGACGATGCGGGTCAGGTCCTCGACCCGGAAGCGCCAGATCTCCGGGTAACGCGGGTCGTCGGGCGTGACGTTCAGGGTCCGCGAGTCGAGGTGGGTGGGCTGAATGACCGCGAAACCGTGCGCGGTCCAGAAGTCGACCAGCGGGGCGTAGCTGTCCAGTGACCCGCCGAAGCCGTGCGAGAAGACGATGATGGGCAATCCGTCGCCGGTCACCGGAGCCGACACCCGCACCTGGAGGTCCTCGTCCCGGCCCGGGGCCGGTAGCAGCACCGGGCGTACCGAGACGACGGGAACGGGCCTGCTGACGACTTCGTCGGGGTGGCGCATGAGCTTCTCCTTGCGACGTGACGGTCGGGAAAGTGGTGTGCGGGGCGGTGCGTGGCCTGGTCACGGGGCGCCCGCTCTGGCACCATGAGTACCGGATCCATGTTCCGTTTCAACGATACGGAACCGAGTTCCGGTTAGCAAGACGAGTGACGGAGGCAACGGCGCAGTGACTGAGATCGGCAGCGGACCAGCATCGTCGGCCCGCCGGAAGCGGGCCGACGCCCGGCGCAACGAGGAGACCCTGCTCGAAGCGGCCGCCGCGGCCTTCGTCGCCTCCGGCGTCGACGCGCCCGTGCGGGACATCGCGGCCAAGGCCGGCGTCGGGGTGGCGACGATCTACCGCCATTTCCCGACCCGGGCCGATCTCGTCGTCGCCGTCTACCGGCACCAGGTCGAGGCATGCGTCGAGGCGGGCCCGGCGCTGCTGGCGAGTGGCGACTCAGCGCACGGCGCCCTGGCCCGGTGGATCGATCTCTTCGTCGACTTCCTGGTCACCAAGCACGGCCTCGCCGAGGCGCTGCAGTCCGACGACGCCACCTTCGCGACCCTGCACGACTATTTCCTCGACCGACTCGTGCCGGTCTGCGCCGAGCTGCTCGACGCCGCGGTCAGGGCGGGTGAGATCCGGCCCGACATCGAGGCCCTCGAACTGATGCGGGGCGTCGGCAACCTCTGTATCGGCGCGGACAAGGACCCCCGGTACGACGCCCGTCGCATGGTGGAGCTTCTCCTCGCCGGACTACGCCTGCACTGAACCTTTTTCAACCTCCCCTTGCGGTCCGCCGGACCGCAAGGTCGGACGCAGTGCGTGAGCGCCGCGCGGTCCAGGTTGAAAAAAGTTCACTGATCGACCAGGTCGATCCACCGGCCCGGCCGGAGAGCTAGGCGCGGGTACGCGGCAGGCAGCACTTCTTGTACTTGCTGCCCGAACCGCACCAGCACGCCTCGTTCCGCTCCGGCGGCCAGGGAAGCTGCCCGCCCCGCTCGGCCAACTCCGCCGCGTAGCCGGACCGGGCCGACTCGTCGGTCGGAGCCGCGCCGGTGCGCGCGGCGTAACCGGCCAGCCCCTCGGTCGAGCCGCGCAGTGGGCCGAGCCCGACCCGACCCAGGTCGGTCAGCCGGACCAGTTCCCGCTGGACCCCGGCCCGGTGCTCGGCCCAGTTCCGGCCGACCGCCTCGGCCAGCTCTGGCCAGCGCGACAGCAGCGCATCGAACTCGTCCTGCGGCAGGAACAGCCGTGCCTCCGGCCCCGGCTCGGCCGCCGCGGTGGTCGCGCTGCGGAACAGTTCGTTCTCCAGCCGGTCGGCCAGGTTGTCGTTCTGGTCGTGCGGCAGGTCGAGTTCGCGGCGTACCCGGTGTCGCTGTTGCAACAGGAAGAAGAGCAGCCCGGAGGCTTCCTGCACGGTCGGTTCGGCGGTCACCGTGGCGTCCGTAGTGTCCTCCGCGGGGCCCTCCGCCGGGGTGGTCCGGTTGCGTAGGGCGGTCTCGACCGCCTCGGTCAGCCACTGCTCGGCCAGGTCGGTCCGGCCACCGACGTCCAGTGCGGCACTGAGGTACGCGGCGGCATCGGGCTGGGAGTCGAGGAGCGGGCGCAGCGCGGTGAGCTCGGCGAGCGCCTCGTCGGCGCGACCGGCCCGGAACAGGATCCGGGCGTGCAGGGCTCGGGCGAAGCCGGCGTCCGGCTCGGTGCTGTCCCGGTACGCCCCGACGGCGCGGTCCGCGTACCGCTGCGCGGCGTCGAGTTTCGCCCTGGTCTCGGCGATCTCGGCGGCCAGCGTCAGTGCCCGGCCGGCGTCGGCCGGATCGGCGAGCCGTCCCTGCTCGACCGCCTCGGCCAGCTCGGCGGCGATGCCCAGCGGGTCGGCCGCGCCGAGCGCGGACTGTCGTAGCTCGGTCAGGTCTGCGCTGGTGAGAACGTCTTTCGTCGGCACGGCTTCACCGTACTGCGGTGGCCGGGCGGAACCCGCCTGGTCGGGGGTGTAACCCGCCACACGTGGCCGGATCCGGCCAACCGCCGCGTCTTCCGGTGGAGCGGCCAGCGGCGTTAACCTGCCTGAAACGATTCAGGCAGGAGGCACGGGTGAGCCAGCCCAGCGCCGAGCACACCGCCGATCCGGGTCCCGAACTGTCCCGCCGAGGGCTGCTCGGCAGCGGGGGCGCCCTCGCCCTCGGCGCCACTGCCATCGCCTCCGGAGCCGGCCTCGTCGGCACCGCCGCCCCGGCGGCCGGCAAGCCGACCGGAACCCTGGCCCCGACCGGACTGCTCACCTCCCTGCTGGACGATCCACTGGGGATCGCCGCCGCGCACCCCCGGCTGAGCTGGATCGTGCCGGCACTCGGCCGGGCGCCCCGGCAGTACGCCTACCAGGTGCAGGTCGCGCACACCACGACCGAACTGTCCCGCCGGGGCGGGGTGGTCTGGGACAGCGGCCAGGTCGTCTCGGCCGACTCCACCGCCGTGCCGTACGCCGGGCCCCCGCTGCGGCCCGGCTCGGTCTACCACTGGCGGGTGCGTACCTGGGCGGGTCCGAGGCGGGTCTCGCACTGGTCCGCGCCGCAGCGGGTGGTCACCGCCGCCGGGGACACCTGGGTGGCCGAGCCGGTCTGGGCGCCGGACGACACCGTCCGGCTCGGCGACGGCAGCTTCGAGGTGTCGGTCACCATCACCTCGGTCGCCGCCAGCCTCTGGTTCCGGGCCCAGAGCACCGCCAACAACTATCTCTGGCAGCTCCGGGCCGGCACCCCGGGGGTGCTGCGTACGCACGTGCAGCGCAACGGCAGCTACACCGTGCTGGCGGACCGGCCGCTCACCGCGCCGGTACCGGTGGGCACCCCGGTGCGGCTGCGGGTCGAACTCGCCGGCCCGACGATCCGGACCTACCTCGACGACGTGCTGATCGACACCACTGTGGACGGAACGTACGCCGCCGGGAGCATCGGGTTCCGCAACGGGAGTACCGAATCCCAGCGGTTCCACTCCGCCAGGTTCACCGATCCGACCGGTGCGGTCCTGGTCGACGAGGACTTCTCGACCGGAGCGGGGGTGTTCGGCCCGACGGGCACGGTCGTCGGCGGTGACCTGGTGATCGACCGGGGCCAGTCGGTACTGGCGACGCTGGGCGAGAGCAACGACTGGGCGCTGCTGCGTACCGAGGTGGTGTTGCCGGGCAGGCGGATCGCCGCCGGCTACGTCTACGCGACCGGGCAGTCGCCCGAGCCCACCCGGCAGTACGTCTACCAGCTCCGGCTCAACGACGAGATCGTCGGGGTGGGCCCGGTCCGGGCGATGGCCGGCGAGGCCCGCTACGCCACCCACGACGTGACCGACCTGCTCCGGCCGGGCCGCAACGCGCTCGCCGCGCTCTGCTACTCCACTCAGGAGCGCAGCTTCCTCGCCCAGCTCGTCGTGGTCTACACCGACGGCACCCGGCAGGTCTTCGGCACCGGCGCCGGCTGGCGGGCCCGCCGGGCCGGGGCGTGGCGGCCACCGGCCGGGCACACCGGCGGCGGCTTCTACCAGGCGCCGCAGGAGTATCTGGACGCCCGTCGCGAGCCGGTCGGCTGGACACGCGCCGGGTTCGACGACTCCGGCTGGCAGCCGGCGGTCGCCGCCACGCTGACCCGGCCGCTGGCACCGGCCTGGGTCGGCAACATGGAATACCGCTACCTGCGGCCGGTCGCGGTGCACCGGCTCGAACCGGGCCGTTGGCTCTTCGACCTCGGCCGGGAGGTGGTCGGCGGACTCCGGCTTTCGGTGCGCGGGGTCGACGGGCAGACCGTCGAGGTCCGGCTCGGCGAGGAGCGCACCGAGACCGGCGCCCGGTACCACCTGCGGGCCGGGCAGACCTATCGCGAGGTCTGGACCCTTCGGGACGGCTGGCAGCGGCTCGAACACTGGGGGTACCGGGGATTCCGCTGGATCGAACTGGTCGCCGACCCGGCGCTGGAGCTGTCCCGGGCGGTCGAGGCGGCGGTGCTGAAGCTGCCCTGGCGGGACGGGGACGCGGCGTTCTCCAGTTCCGATCCCGATCTGGACCGGGTCTGGGCGATGTGCCGGTACTCGATCGAGGCGACCCGGCAGGACCTCTACCAGGACACCCCGACCCGGGAACGCGGCCCGTACGAGGGCGACGCCATCATCAACCAGCTCTCCGAGTACGCCACCCAGCGGTCGTACGCGCTGGCCCGGTACTCCACCTCCTATCTGGTCCGGCGGCCGACCTGGCCGGCCGAGTACCGGTTGCAGACCGTACTCACCGCCTGGCAGGACTATCTGGCCACCGGTGACCCGTCGAACCTGGCCGCCGACTACGACCTCTTCGTCGACCGGCAGCTCGACGAGGCGCTCAACGCCAGCGGCCTGGTGGAGAAGAATCCGGGCGGCTCCAGCCAGTCCAACGCCGACCTGGTCGACTGGCCGGCGAGCAACCGGGACGGGTATGTCTTCACCCGGGTCAACACCGTGATCAACGCGTGGCAGTACGCCGCCTTCGAGGCGCTGTCCCGGATCGCCGGGGTGCTCGACCGCCCCGCCGACCAGCGGCGGTACGCCGAGCTGGCCGCCCGGCTGCGCGCCGCGCTGAACGCCCAACTGCTCGACCCGGTCGCCGGTGCCTACCGGGACGGGCTCGGCACCGACCACCGGGCACAGCACGCCACGGCGTTTCCGCTGGCCCTCGGGGTGGCGGCGGAGCCGCACGTCCGGGCCCTGGGGGAGGGGCTGGCGGCCGGCGGGATGCGGGTCAGCGTCTACGGTGCGCAGTTCCTGCTGGAGGCGCTCTACCGGGCCGGCCTGGCCGACGCCGCGCATGCGCTGCTGACCAGCCGTGGACAGTCCTCCTGGCTGCACATGATGGACGACCTCGGCGCCACCGTCGTGATGGAGGCGTGGGACCCGTCGATCAAGCCGAACACCACGTTCTCGCACGCCTGGGGCTCCGCGCCGGCCAACATCGTGCCCCGGTTCGTCGCCGGGATCCGCCCACTCGCCCCCGGTGCCCGGGAGGTGCTGGTCGCCCCGCAACCCGGCCCGCTGCGCTGGCTGCGCGCGACCGTCCCGACGGTACGTGGCCCGGTCCAGGTGCGGCTCGACCGGGGATCCGGGCCGTACCTGGCCGGCACGCGGCACCCGACCGGCACGCCGTACCTGTCCGTCACGCTGCCGCCGAACGTCACCGGGCGGATCGAACTCGACCTGGCCCAGTTCGGCGTCTCCGAGGCCCGGAGGGTGCGGGTGCGCTCCGAGGGGCGGGCGCCGGAGCGTGCGGTGGTCGCCGGCCGGCTCGTGCTGACCGGGGTCGAGCCGGGCACGACCGTGCTCGGCTGGCCGGGCCGGCACTGACCATTTCCCGCCTGGACAGCGCGGCGCGTCCGCCCCGTCCTTCGGCTACGGCGCCAGCCAGCCGTCCCGGCAGAAACCGTCCACCGCAAAGAGGAGCGCCACATGTCACGACGCCGACGATCCGCCCGGCTGAGGACCGCCCTGGTCGTCACCGCCGTACTCGTGCCGGGGAGTGTGCTCGCCGGAGCCCCACCGGCGCTGGCGACCCGGGGACACGCGCCGGCCACCCCCACCGGCCTGACCGTCGACGACCGGGTACGGCCGTTGAACGTCGAGGGCACGCCCCGGTTCGGTTGGCTGCCCCGGGACAACGACCCGGGTGAGACCCAGAGCGCGTACCGGTTGACGGTCTCGGCGGCCGACGGTGACCTGCTCTGGGACTCCGGCAAGGTCCGCTCCGCACAGCAGTCCTACGTCCCGTACGCCGGACCGGCGCTGGCGCCCGGCGCGGCGTACCGGTGGACGGTGCGGACCTGGGACCGGACCGGGCGCAGCTCGCCGGCCGGCAGCGGCAGCTTCGAGACCGGCATCTCGGACGCCCAGTGGGAGGGGGCGAACTGGATCCGCCGGGTCACCGGGGACGCCGACGACTACACGCTGGCCCGCACCGAGGTCCCGATCGGGCGCAGCCGGGTGGTCCGGGCCCGCGCCTACACCGCCGCCGACCACACCTACGAGCTCTACCTGAACGGCCGCCGGGCCGACCGGGGCACCTCGTTCGGCTATCCGGGTGAGGACTACTACCAGGCCGCCGACGTCACCGACCTGGTCCGGGCGGGCAAGCCGCTCGCGGTCGGGGTCCGCTACCACTGGTACGGCAGCGGCCAGGGCCGCCCCGCCGGGGCTCCCGGGCTGCTGCTGAAACTGGTCGTCGAGCACGCCGACGGCACCCGGCAGGTGATCGTCACCGACGGGTCGTGGCGGGTGGCCCGGGACAGCTTCTTCCCGGCCGGCTCCGCCCGGCGCAACGGCGAGGGTGACCGGATCGAGCGGCAGGACGCCCGCGCCGAGATCCCCGGCTGGACCGCGCCCGGTTACGACGACTCCGCCGGGCCCTGGGCGCCGGCCGTGGTGGTCGGGGCGCACCCGACGGCGGAGTACCCGCGGCTGATCGGCCAGGAGACCCGACTCGCCGAGCGGACCGTCAAGCCGGTGGCGCTGACCACCGCCGCCGACGGCACGGTGGTCGCGGACTTCGGCGTGGTCGTCCCGGCCCGTCCGGCGGTACGGTTCGACGCCGGGGTCGCCGGCCGGACCGTACCGATCCGGGCCGGCTACAACCTGAACCCGACCACCGGCCGGGTGGAGACCTCCACCCTGCTCTCCCAGGGCACCGACATGAGCTTCCCCTACACCCAGAAGGACGGGAAGCAGGAGTTCCGGGCCTTCACCCACCTCGGCTTCCGCTATCTGGAGATTCCGGACGCGGGCGAGCGGATCGACCGGGACGACGTCTCGGCGGTGCTGGTGCACACCGACACCCCGGCCGGCCGGGAGGCCCGCTTCCGCAGCTCCGACCGCACCCTGAACGAGGTGTGGGAGATGCTGAAGCGGTCGGCGATCTATTCGGTGCAGGAGGCGTTCGTCGACACCCCGACCCGGGAGAAGGGCCAGTTCCTCGGCGACGCGGCCGACATCTCGTACGCCACCATGGGCGCCTTCGGCGAGCGCGACGCCACTCAGCAGGCGATCCGCGAGTTCCTCTACTCCGCCACGCGCTTCTGGAACACCGGCAACGACCTGGGCCGCTACAACGCGGTCTATCCGAACGGCGACGGCAAGCGGGACATCCCCGACTACTCGCTGATGTTCGTGGACTGGGTCTGGCGCTACTACTCCGAGACCGGGGACGCGGGCCTGCTCGCCGAGGCGTACCCGTCGATCCGGAACACCGCCGACTACGTGCTCCGGCACATCCCGGCCGACGGTCCGACCGCCGGCCTGGTCACCCGGCTCTCCGGCGGCAGCGGCGCCTACCAGTACGGCATCGTCGACTGGCCCGAGCCGGGCCGGTTCGGCTACGACATGAGCGCCGCCGCCCGGACCACCATCAACGCGCAGGGCGTGGACGTGCTGCGTACCGCCGGGTGGATGGCTGAGGCACTGGGCCGGCCGGCCGAGGAGGCAGCCGGTTACCAGGCCCGGGCCGACGCGCTGGTCGACACGATGAACGCCAAGCTGCGCCGCCCCGACGGCGTCTACGTCGACGGCCTCGCCGCCACCGGCGAGCAGAGCGCGCACGCCGGCCAGCACAGCACCTCGTACGCGATCGCGCACGGGGTGGCGCCGGAGGCGGACCGTCCGGGGCTGGCCGCCCACCTGGCGTCGATGGGCATGAAGCAGGGGCCGATGACGGCGCACTGGCTGCTGGCCGCGCTCGGCGAGGCGGGCCGGGCGGATGCCGTACTCGACCTGCTGACCAACCCGGACGACCTGGGCTGGGCGAACATCCTCGCCCAGGGCGGCACCTTCACCTGGGAGGCCTGGACCCTCGACCCGGGCACCAACTTCAGCCAGTCGCACGGCTGGGGTGCGCAGGCCGTCGTCGACGTCCAGGAGACCCTGCTCGGGGTGCGTACCGCGAGCCCGGGCGCCGGGCGGGTCGAGATCGCGCCTCCGGCGACCGGCCTGGCGTACGCCGCCGGCACCGTGCACACCCAGCGCGGTCCGGTGGCCGTGGACTGGCGCCGCACCGGTGCCGGGCTGCGGGTCGAGCTGGAGGTACCGGTCAACGTGACGGCCCGGGTGGCGCTGCCGGTGGTGCCCGGCAGGTCGTACCGGGCGGCCGGGCCGAGCCGGGCGACCTTCGTCGGCATCGAGGAGGGTCGGGCCGTCTTCGAGGTCGGCTCCGGCCGCTCCGTCTTCCAACCGTCCGGCCGCTGATCGCGTCTCCCGCCGTGGCCCGGCCCAGCATCTCCTGGGCCGGGCCACCGGGTGGGTGGCGCGGCCGTCGGACCCCGCGCCCGCACGCTGGCGAAACTGCTCGACATCAACCTTGGTTCAGGTCATAGGGTCATGGGCATGAGCGTGATCCGGGGGGATCGGAAGACCTTCTACCAGCTACTCGCCAACACCCTGTTGGTGTCGGTCATCAACTTCACCGTGTGGTTCGCGATCACCTTCTACGTCTACCTGCAGACGCGGTCGGTCTTCGCCACCGGGGTGATCTCCGGAATCTTCCTGGTGCTGACGGCGTTGACCGGCATCTGGTTCGGCAGCCTCGTCGACCACCACTCGAAGAAGACGGTGATGCAGGCGTCCGCGCTGGTGTCGCTGGTGCTGTACGCGCTGGCTTTCGCCGTCTACCAGGTGACGCCGGAGGAGTCGTTCGCCGACCCGACCAGCGTTGCGCTGTGGGTGATGGTCGTGCTGCTGATGTTCGGGGTCATCGCCGGCAACATCCGGACCATCGCGTTGCCGACCCTGGTGACCGTGCTCATCGAGGAGGAGACCCGGGACCGGGCCAACGGGTTGGTCGGCACCGTCTCGGGGGTCACCTTCCTGGTGACGTCGGTGATCAGCGGCATCCTGGTGGCGATCGGCGGGATGCTCTGGGTGCTGGCCCTGGCGTTGGTGGTGCTGGCGGCGGCCCTGCTGCACCTGGCCCTGGTGCCGGTGCCGGACCGCCCGGCGGCACCGGCCGGCACCGTCGGGCCGGCGCCGACGGGTGAGCCGCCGCTGACCGGTGAGCCGCCGCTCACCACCGGTCCGGCGCTCACCGCCGAGCCGGCGGTCGCGGCGAAGCGCAAGGTGGACCTGCGCGGCACCATCCGGGTGGTCGGCGAGGTGCCGGGGCTGACCGCGCTGATCCTCTTCTCGGCGTTCAACAACTTCCTGGGCGGCGTCTTCATGGCGCTGATGGACGCGTACGGGCTGTCGCTGGTGTCGGTGCAGACCTGGGGACTGCTCTGGGGACTGTTGAGCACGGGCTTCATCGTCGGCGGGCTGCTCATCGCCCGTACCGGTCTGGGTAAGAACCCCGTCCGGCTGCTGCTGCTGGTCAACCTGCTGCTCTGGACGGTCACCCTGCTGTTCCCGCTCCGCGCGTCGATCGTCCTGCTGACCGTCGGGCTGTACGTCTACATGCTGGTCGTGCCGTACGCGGAGGCCGCCGAGCAGACGGTGCTGCAGAAGGTGGTGCCGTACGAGCGGCAGGGCCGGGTCTTCGGCTTCGCGCAGAGTGTCGAGCAGGCCGCCTCGCCGCTGACCGCGTTCCTGATCTCGCCGATCGCGCAGTTCGTCTTCATCCCGTTCATGACGGACGGGGCGGGTGCCCGGACGATCGGCGGCTGGTTCGGTACGGGCGCCGACCGCGGGCTCGCCCTGGTGTTCGTGCTGACCGGGATCGTCGGCCTGATCGCCACGGGGCTGGCGCTGCGCAGCCGGCCCTACCGCCGACTGAGCCGGCGGTTCATGGCCGGGCCGACGACCGGGCCGGAGCCGAACGAGCCGGAGCTGAGCCCGTCCGGCGTCAGCCAGTAGCGCCGACCACCAGCCTGGCGGCTTGTCCGACGCGGGCAGTGCCGGGATTCCCCGCCGTCAGCCGGCGGCCACCGCATGGCAGGCGCCGTAGCCGTCGGCCCGGGCGACGATCCGGCCGGCTTCGACGCGTACCGCGCTCTCGGTAGCGTCGCTGCACGCGGCGACTCCGGCGGCGTTGGCCAGCGCGCCCGATTCGTCGTGTACGACCTGGAGCCGAGGCCAGGCCGCCGCCGGCACCGCCGCGCGGAGACAGCCCCGCAGCTCGGTCACGGTGAGCCGGGCCAGCGGGCCGAGCTCGCCGGGGTTGCCGGTGACCAGCACGGCCGTCACGTCGGTTTCGGCCGGCGCGGCACGGCGTGCCTCCTCGACGGCGGTCAGGCGGTGCAGGCCGAGGATCGCGACCACGCCGTCCCCGGTCAGCCGGGCCGGCTCGTCCCGTAGGGCGTCGGTCCCGGCCGGCGGGGTCCATGGTTGGTCCGCCGGACGGGCGGGGGAGACGTGCGGCAGGTGCGGCGGCGCCCACTCGTCGGCCAGGTCCATGTCGGCGAGTTGTTCACAGGCGCGGACGACCGTGAACGGCTCACCGAAGCCCGGTGCGGCGGCGGCGAGCTGGCCCGCGCCGTGCAGGGTGGTCAGCGCGGTTTCGGCGGCCCGGACCATCCGGGCCGACGCCCGGCCCGGCCCGAGTTGCTCCAGGGCCAGGCCGAGCACGATCGCGCTCAGCCCGGTCAGTTGGGCGAACGGAAGGCTGGTCCGTTCGTCGGCCAGGATCTCGGGGACGAGGTCGCGGCCGAGCCGGGAGGCGCTGTGCCGGTCCTCGGTGGCCAGCGGTAGCCGGGCCAGCCAGGCCCGCGCGAAGTCGCCCAGCGCCGCGCCGGCCGTCCGGGCGGTCGGCCGGTACTCCGGTGCGCCCGCCGCCTCGGCGGCCTCGGCCAGTACGGCGAAGTAGAGGGCGCGCTTGCTGGGGAAGTTGGAGTAGACGGCACCCCGGGTCAGGTCGGCCCGCTCGGCGATCTGATCGATCTTGGCGTCCCGGAAACCGCGCTCGGTGAACTCGTCGCGCGCGGCGGCCAGCACCCTGGCGCGGTTGTGCTCCTGCATCTCGATCCTGTTGCGCCGGACCATCGTCCCCTCATCCGTTCCGCCTCGTCGTCGGCCGTTGCCCACCGGGCGTGGGTAGGATACCGTCGCCATCCAGATGATAAGAACATCTGACATCAACATCTGAATTGAGGAGTGCGGCATGGCAGAGATTCCGGAACTCAGGCTCGCCGACCCGGCCACCCTGGCCGACCCATTCGGGGCGTACGCGCGGGCCAGGGAGGAAGGTCCGCTCGCCCGGCTGGTGACGCCCGGGTTCGGCACCATGTGGGCGGTCACCCGGTACGCGGAGGTGAAGGCGATGCTCACCGATCCCCGGTTCGAGCTGAACTCCTCCAGCTACCAGCGCCTCGACGTCCCCGAGCACTGCCGCAGATACCTGCGGACCATGCAGGAGATGGAGGGGGAGGAGCACGCCCGGCTGCGCCGGCTGGTCTCACCCGCCTTCACCGCGCGCCGGGCTGCCGAGTTCAGGCCGAGGATCGTCCCCATCGTGGACAACCTGCTCGACGAGCTGGCCGGCCGGGCCGACGACGGCGTGGTCGACCTGCTGCCCGGGTTCGCCGGGCCGTTGCCGATGGACGTGATCTGCGAACTGGTCGGCATCCCGGCGGCCGACCGGGGCCGGTGGCGCGAGTACGGCGCCGCGGTCGCTGCCGGGCACGGCCCGGCGTTCGTCGCCGCCGTTCCGGCGATCATGCGCGACGCGGCGAACGCCGTCGCCGGGCGTACCGGCGGGCCCGGTGTCGACCTGCTCGCCGAGTTGATCGGCATCCACGCCGAGGACTCCGACCGGCTCAGCGAGACCGAGCTGGTCACCCTGGTCTGGCATCTCGTGCTCGCCGGACAGACCCCGACCAACGTGATCACCAACGCCGTCGAGGCGCTGCTCCGGCATCCCGACCAGCTCGCGGCGCTCCGCGCCGACCCGGGCCTGCTGCCCGGCGCGGTCGAGGAGCTGACCCGCTGGTGCGGCCCGCAACTGCTGAGCCTGCCCCGCTACCCCCGGGAGGACGTCGAGATCGCCGGTGTGCCGATCGGCAAGGGCGAGCCGGTCACCGCGATGCTCGCCGGCGCCAACCGGGACCCCCGGGCGTTCGCCGAGCCGGACCGGCTCGACCTGCGTCGCCCCGCCGGCCGGCCCGCACACCTGGGGTACGGGCACGGGCCGCACTTCTGCCTCGGCGCGGCGCTGGCCCGGGTGCAGATCGAGGTCGCGCTCGGCGCACTGCTGCGCCGATTCCCGGGACTCGCGCTGGTCGAGGGCGGAGCCCGCCGGGTGCCCGATCCCGGGACCTGGCGGCTGACCGAGCTGCGGGTGGCACTGCGCCCCTAGCGGCCCGGCATCGCCGGTCTGGGCGGGAAGGCTGGCCGGATGTGGCCACCGCCAGCCATTGAGTCCGGCCGGGGCGGCTGGTCAGGATCGTCTCAGTGTCCGTCCATTGAGACGTCTCATCAGCCATGCGGGAGTGGGGAGTCGGCGATGTTGCTCACCAGGTTGCCCCGGTCGGGCTTGTCGGCGGTGCTCGCGCTGCTGCTGGCGCTGCCGGTGGCGGCGGTCGCCGGGCCGGCGCCGGCCACCGCGGGGACTTCGGGCCCGGAGGTGACGGTGGCCGGTCTGACGACCGAGCGGGCGACGGATCCGATCGGAATCGACGTCGAGCGCCCCCGGCTGGGCTGGACGATCGACTCCAGCCGGCGTGGTGTGGTCCAGCAGGCGTACCAGGTGCGGGTGGCCAGCAGTGCGAGCCGGCTCGACCGGCCCGACGTCTGGGACAGCGGCCGGGTCACGTCCCGGAACAGCACCCTCGTCCCGTACGCCGGGCCGGCGCCGCAGCCGCGCACCCGGTACGCCTGGCAGGTGCGGATCTGGGACGAGACCGGCCACGCCTCCGGCTGGAGCGAGCCGGCGTACTGGGAGACCGGGGTCGGCGGGCCGGACGGCTGGCAGGGCGACTGGATCGGGCTGGCACCGCCGACCGAGTCCTGGGTGGACTACACGGTGCAGACGACCGTGCGGGTGGAACGGGACGCGGCCGGGATCTTCTTCCGGGCCAGCGGGGCAGGCAACGCGTACATGTGGCAGTTCTCCACCACCGGCGGCAGCGCGAAGCTGCGCCCGCACGTCCGGGTGGACGGGGCGTGGACGGTGCTCAAGGAGGTGTCGCTGGCTGCCGTCGTACCCCCGGAGAAGCTGACCGCGCCGCACACGCTGCGGATCGGCGCGGCGGGTGACACCTTCACCACCTGGGTCGACGGGGTGCAGGTCGACGTCACCCGGCACACCGCACACCGGTCCGGCTCGGTCGGGCTGCGCACCTCCACCCAGGAGTCGGCGGTCTTCGCCGACTTCTCGGTGACCAGCGGCGACCAAACCCGCTACGCCGCACCGCTGACCGACGGCGAGAATCCGTTCGGCGCCGGTACGCCGACCGCCGACGGCCTGCGGATCAGCGGCGACACCGAGACGATGCTCGCCGCGCTGGACGCGAACCCGCTGCTGCGGCGCGGCTTCCGGGTGGCCGGCGAGGTGACCCGGGCCCGGGTCTACGCCAGCGCGCTCGGCGTCTACGAACTCTCCCTCAACGGCGAACGGGTCGGCGACCACGAGCTGGCCCCCGGCTGGACCGACTACGCCAAGCGGGTGCAGTACCAGAGCTACGACGTGACCGGCCAGCTCCGGCCCGGCGACAACGCGTTCGGGGCGATGCTCGGCGACGGCTGGTACTCCGGCAGCATCGCCTGGTTCGGCACCGACAACTACGGCCCCCGGCCGCTGCTCAGCGCGGCGCTGGTGATCGACTACGCGGACGGCCGCACCGAGACGGTCCGCACCGACGGTTCGTGGCGGGCTACCCCGGGGCCGTTCCTGCTGACCGACCTGATCCACGGCGAGACCTACGATGCCCGGCGGTTGCCGGCCGGCTGGGACCGGCCCGGCTTCGACGACTCCGGCTGGTCGGCGGCGACGGTGGGCGGCGACGGCGGGGCGACCGGCCGGCTGGTCGCCCAGGTCGACCCGCCGGTCCGGGTGACCCAGGAACTGAAGGCGTCGGCGCTGACCCAGCCCACCCCGGGCACCTGGATCTTCGACCTCGGGCAGAACATGGTGGGCAAGGTCCGGCTGAAGGTGGCCGGCCCGGCCGGTACGACGGTACGGATCCGGCACGCCGAGGTGCTCAACCCGGACGGTACGGCATACACGGCGAACCTGCGGACCGCCCGGGCCACCGACCTCTACCGGCTGCGCGGCGGCGGCCCGGAGGTGTACGAGCCGACCTTCACCTTCCACGGCTTCCGCTACGTCGAGCTGACCGGCTTCCCCGGCACTCCCGACCTGGGCACCGTGACCGGCCTGGTGATGCACACCGACGGCGAGCTGACCAGCACGTTCTCCACGTCGAACCCGATGGTGAACCAGTTGCACAGCAACATCACCTGGGGGCAGCGCGGCAACTTCCTCTCCATCCCGACCGACACCCCGGCCCGGGACGAGCGGCTCGGCTGGACCGGCGACATCAACGTCTTCGCCGAGACCGCGACGTTCAACATGGACAGCCTGACCTTCCTCACCAAGTGGCTGGCGGACCTGCGGGATGCCCAGTCGGCGAACGGGGCGTACCCGGACGTGGCGCCGAGGGCCTGCTGCGGCGACGGCGCCACCGGCTGGGCCGACGCCGGCATCACCGTCCCGCACACGCTCTGGCAGCGCTACGGCGACACCCGGGTGATCGAGGAGCACTACGACTCGATGGTCCGCTACGCGGCCTGGCTGGAGAGCACCAGTTCGGGAGACCGGCGGACCAACGCCGGCCCGTACCTGGACTGGCTGAACCTGGACGACCCGACCCCGGCCGGGGTGATCGGCACCGCGTACTACGCGTACAGCATCCGGCTGCTCGGCGAGATGGCCGGCGCGATCGGCCGGAGCGCCG
Organism: Plantactinospora sp. DSM 117369; assembly: GCF_053764795.1. Classification (NCBI taxonomy): domain Bacteria; kingdom Bacillati; phylum Actinomycetota; class Actinomycetes; order Micromonosporales; family Micromonosporaceae; genus Plantactinospora; species Plantactinospora sp. DSM 117369. Next base: position 3,173,742 of record NZ_CM132446.1, read on the forward strand.
ACGCGCAACGGTACGCCGCGCTGTCGGAGCGGATCGCTGCGGCGTTCACCTCGGCGTACGTCGGCGCCGACGGCACCGTGCAGGGCGACAGCCAGACCGGGTACGTGCTGGCGATCGGCATGGACCTGCTGCCCGACGCGTTGCGCGGCAAGGCCGCCGACCGGCTGGTCGCCAACCTGGAACGGCACGACTGGCACCTGGCCACCGGCTTCCTCGGCACCCCGGACCTGCTGCCGGCGCTGGCCGACACCGGGCACCTCGACGTGGCGTACCGGCTGCTGCTGAACGACACCTACCCGTCCTGGGGCTACGAGATCGGCAAGGGTGCCACCACGATCTGGGAACGGTGGAACTCGATCATGCCGGACGGCAGCTTCGGCGACGTCTCGATGAACTCCTTCAACCACTACGCCTACGGCGCGGTGGGGGACTGGATGTACCGCACCGTCGCCGGCATCCAGCCGGACCCGGCGCACCCGGGCTACGCGCATGTGACCATCGCACCGCGACCCGGCGGCGACATCCGGTCGGCGAAGGCGTCGTACCGGTCGATCTACGGGACCGTCGGCACCGACTGGCATCTCGACGACGGGCAACTCCGGCTGGCGGTCACCGTGCCGGGCAACACCACCGCGACGGTACGCATTCCGGCAGCCAGCCGGCACGCGGTCACCGAGGGCGGCCGGCCGGCGGAGCGGGCCGAGGGCGTACGGTTCGTCCGGCGCGACGGCGGGGACGCGGTCTTCGAGATCGGCTCCGGCAGGTACGCCTTCGCGGTCGACCGGGTGCTCGGCGACCTGGGCGAGGCGGCCGACGCGGTCGCCGCAGCGGCAACCGTCGCCGACCAGGTCGCCGGTGAGCTGCGCTGGCCGCTCGCGATCCAGGTGCGGCTCCGGCTCGCCCGGTTGACCGTCGAGGCGGCGGCGGCCGGGCTGGCGTACCGGTACGGCGAGGGTGACGCGCGGGCCACCGCCGGTGCCGTACACCGGGCTCTGGCGACCGGGTCCGACCTGGAGCGCTGGCTGGAGACCCAGGTGCGGGCCGGGCGGCTGTCGAGGGCGGTCGCGGACCGGTTCGCCGCCCCGCTGACCCGATTCGACCAGCGGTTCTCCGCCGCCTCGTCGGCCCTGGTCGGCGCGGTGGCCCGGCTCGACCTCCCGGCCGGGGAGGTGCTGCCCGGTGGTGTCATCCGGGCGGTGGTGATGCTGGAGAACCACGGGGACGCCACCCTCGGCGCGGTGGAGTCCACCTTGGACGGCGGCGACGGCGTGACGGTACGCCCGGTCGGCGCCCGGCCGGGCAGCGTCCCGCCGGGCCGGACGGTACGGCACGAGTACGAGCTGCGGGTCCCGGCCGGCCAGGCGGTCGGCACGGTCTCGATGACCGGGTCGGCGGGCTACCGCTACCGATCCGGCACCGCGACGCTGCCGCTGGCGGGCTCGCTGCCGGTGGCGCCGGCCGTCATCGTCGTCTCGACCACCGCCGAGCCGGCCTCGGTGGCACCCGGCGGCACCGCCACCCTGCACACCGTGCTCCGCAACCGCTCCACCGTGCCGGTGACGGGCGAGGTGACCGGCACCGCCCCGGACGGCTGGCGGGTCGAGCCCGGCAGCCGGCCGTTCACCCTGGCTCCGGGTGCCGAGGTCACGCTGGAGGGCACCGTCACCGCGCCGCTGGCGGTGACCGAGGGCGCGGCCGGGATCACCGTCGCCACCGGGCCGACCGAGGCGGAACGCCGGACGGTCGACCTGCCGGTCCGGTTCGACAACCCGCCGGGCACGGTGCTCGACCACGTCGATCTCGGCGCGGCAGCGTCCGAGCAGGCGCACCGGCTGGCCGCCTCGGAACACTCCGGCACCAACGTGGAGGCCGGGCTGACCCGCCGCTACACCAACGTCACCCACCCGGGCGGCTGGTTCGAGTTCGATCTCGCCGTCGAGCCGGGACGGCCATTCCTGCTCCGAGCCGTGGAGACGTACGACAACCCGCAGTTGAAGGACTACGACGTACTGGTCGACGGGGTGGTGGTGCACGCGCGGGCGTACCGGCGTACGGCCGGCGGGGTCGGCACGGTGGGCTACCAGTTCGTGGTGGACCGGCCGGAGTCGACCGCCGACGGCGTGGTCCGGGTGCGGTTCCAGGACACCGGCGAGGGTTACGACCCGTCCATCGCCGACGTCTGGACGATGCCGCTACCGGCTCCGCCGCCGGCTTCCCCGGCCGGTCGCTGACGCGGCCGGCCTGTGGCGGTGACGGCTGGGAGGTCCGGCCGGCCGGGCTGCGGTGGGTTCACCCGGCGGTCCGGCCGGCCGGGCGGCGGCTGGATTCCCGGACGACCAGTTCGGGCTCGAAGACCACCTGCCGGTGACGGTGTTCGGCCGGCTCGTTGACCTCGCCGAGCAGTAGTGCGGCGGCGGTCTGGCCGAGCCGCTGCCGGGGCTGGCGTACCGAGGTGAGCGGCACGGCGGCCGCGGCGGCGAAGTCGATGTCGTCGTAGCCGACCAGGGCGATGTCCTCGGGTACCCGGACCCGCTGCTGGGTCAGCCCCTGGAGGACGCCGAGCGCCAGCAGGTCGTTGGCGCAGAACACGGCGGTGGCCCGGTTCTCCCGGGGTGCACCGAGCAGCCGGGCCGCGGCATCCCGGCCGGCGGACACGGTCGAGGCCGAGGTGTCGAGCCAGAGCAGGCTGTCGTGGTCGAGCCCGGCGTCGGTCATCGCCTGGACGGCGCCGGCGTGCCGGTCACGTACCTGTCCCAGCCCGACCGGGCCGCCGACGAAGGCGATCCGCCGGTGCCCCGCCTCCAACAGGTGGCGTACCGCCAGTTCGCCGCCGAGCCGGTCGTCCACGGAGACGGAGCAGAGGTCGGGATCGCGGGACCGCCGGTCCAGCAGTACGACGTGGATGCCCCGGTCGCGCAGCCGGAGCAGCCGGGCGCTGGCGTCGTCGACCGGGGTGATGAGTACGCCCTGCACCCGCTGCTCCTTGAGCAGGTCGAGGTAGGCGTCCTCCCGGGCCTGGTCGCCGTCGCTGTTGCAGAAGATCAGCGCCATCCCGGCGGTGCCGATGGTGTCCTCGACGCCCTTGGCGAGGTCGGTGAAGAACGGGTTGGCCACGTCCAGCACGACGAGACCGAGGGTCCGGCTCCGGCCCCGGCGCAGTTGCCGGGCGGCGTGGTTGGGCACGAAGCCGAGTTCGTCGATCGCCGCGAGGACCCGGGCCCGGGTCGCGCTCGACACCAGGTCGGGTTGGTTGAGCACGTTGGAGACCGTGCCCATCGAGACTCCCGCGTGACTGGCGACGTCGCGGATGCTCACCACGGAGGTCTCTCGCACGCTGTCCCTCCTCCGCGCCGGCCCTGAACTGAATCGTGTCAAGAATGCCTGGCGGCTCGGGCGGCGGGGGGTACCTGACCGGATCTGGCCAGCGCGGCACGGGTTGACGGCGACGACAGCCGGGCTGTTGTCGACAATCATGGCACCGACCCTGCTCAACGCCGGGGTCGGGGGCGAGGAAAGGGCTTACCCCTGAGTAACGATTCGGTAACCGCCCCGAAATGCTTGACCTGCCGGGAAGCCGGCCTCTAGCGTCTTCATCACATTGGGCTGAAACGTTTCATGGCTGGAGGGCCGGATGCCCGAGCGTGCAGATCCGGGTACGGCGCGATTGGCCCTGTCCGGCGTACGGAAGTCGTTCGGCGCGGTGCACGCGCTCGCCGACGTACGCCTCGAGCTGCGGGCCGGTGAGGTGCACGCGCTGGTCGGGGAGAACGGCGCGGGCAAGTCGACCCTGGTGAAAATCCTGGCCGGGGTGCACGCCCCGGACGCCGGAGAGTTGACTATGGACGGTGCGCCGCTGGCCCTGACCGGTCCGGCCGACGCCCGGGCGGCCGGGATCGCGGTGATCTACCAGGAGCCGACGCTCTTTCCGGACCTGTCGGTCGCGGAGAACATCTTCATGGGCCGGCAACCGCTGCGCGGCCTGCGCCGGATCGACACCGCGACGATGCGTCGGCGTGCCGAGGAGCTGTTCGCGCGGCTCGGCGTACCGCTGGATCCGGACCGGCCGGCGCGCGGACTCTCCATTGCCGACCAGCAGCTCGTGGAGATCGCCAAGGCACTCTCCTTCGAGGCCCGGGTGCTGGTGATGGACGAGCCGACGGCGGCGCTGTCGGGGATCGAGGTGGAACGGCTCTTCGCGGTCGTCCGGTCGTTGCGGGAGGCCGGCGCGGCGGTCCTGTTCATCTCGCACCGCTTCGACGAGGTCTTCGCGCTCAGCCAGCGGATCACGGTGATGCGGGACGGGCGGTGGGTCTCCACCGATCCGGCCGAGGACCTCGACGTGGCCCAGGTGGTGCGCCGGATGGTCGGCCGGGAGGTCTCCCAGCTCTATCCGAAGCAGCAGACCGAGGCCGGCGAGGTCATCCTCCAGGTACGCGGCCTGACCCGGCGCGGGGTCTTCGCCGACGTCGGCTTCGAGGTGCGCCGGGGCGAGATCGTGGCGCTCGCCGGCCTGGTCGGCGCGGGCCGCAGCGAGGTGGTCCGGGCGGTCTTCGGCGTCGACCCGTACGACACGGGTGAGGTGCTGGTCGACGGCGTACGGCTGCCCCGGAGCCGGCCGGCGGCGGCGATGGCCGCCGGAATGGCGCTGGTACCGGAGGACCGCCGGCAGCAGGGGCTGGTGATGGAGCTGTCGATCGAACGCAACGCCACGCTGACCCGGCGCTGGCCGCTGGCCCGGTTCGGCCTGCTCGGCCGGGGCGCGGAGCGGACGGCCGCGCAGACCTGGACCCAGCGGTTGCAGGTGAAGGCGGGCCGGCTCGACGATCCGGTCTCGACGCTCTCCGGGGGCAACCAGCAGAAGGTGGTGCTGGCGAAGTGGCTCTCCACCACACCGAAGGTGCTGATCGTCGACGAGCCGACCCGGGGGATCGACGTCGGCACCAAGGCGGAGGTGCACCGGTTGATGTCGCAGCTCGCGAGCGAGGGGGTCGGGGTGCTGATGGTCTCCAGCGAGCTGCCCGAGGTGCTGGGCATGGCTGACCGGGTGCTGGTGATGCACGAGGGCCGGCTGGTCAGCGAGATAGCCCGGGACGCGGCGACCGAGGAGTCGGTGATGCTGGCCGCCACCGGACAGGGAGGAAAGCCGTGACCGGGCAGCGACGGACGGCGGCCGGGCGGGAAACCGCGGCCGGGCAGCGAGCGGCGGCCGACCGGGGAGGTAGGGCGTGACGACCACGACCCGCCCGGAGCCGGCGCCGGACGCCGCCGAAGCCCGGGCCCGCAGCGGGGCCGCCGGCATCCGGCTCGGCCACCGGCTCTTCGTGGCCCGCGAGGTCGGCATCGGACTCGCGCTGGTCCTGCTGATCGCGGTGACCACGGTGGTGAACCCGAGGTTCCTCTCCGGACAGGGCCGGCGGGACCTGATGCTCGGCGCGACCATCCTGGTGGTGCTCGCGGTCGGCCAGGCGATCGTCATCATCACCCGCAACGTCGACCTCTCGGTCGGCTCGGTACTCGGCCTGGCCGCGTTCGCGACCGGAAAGCTGTTCCTGGCGATGCCGGACGCACCGATCGTGCTCGCCCTGCTGGTCGGGGTCGGCCTCGGCGTGCTCTGCGGCGTGGTGAACGGGGCCCTGATCGCGGTGGCCCGGGTACCGGCCCTGGTGGTCACCCTCGGCACCCTCTACGTCTTCCGGGGCGTCGACTACTCGTGGGCGGCGGGACAGCAGATCAACGCCGCCGACATGCCCAGCGGCTTCAAGAGCATGGGCACCGCCGACCTGCTCGGGATCCCCCTGCTCGCCCTCTTCGCGGTGGCGGTGCTGCTGGTCGCCGGCTTCTATCTGAAGTCGTACCGCAGCGGCCGGGAGCTGTACGCGATCGGCTCCGACCCGGCGGCGGCCCGGCTGTCCGGGATCCCGGTCGGCCGGCGGGTCTTCGGGGCACTGGTCGTCAGCGGTGGACTCGCCGGCCTGGCCGGGGTGCTCTACGCCGCCCGGTTCGGCACCCTCGACGCGGCGGCCGGCAGCGGAATCGAGCTGAACGTGGTCGCGGCGGTGGTGGTCGGCGGCGTTGCGATCTTCGGCGGCAGCGGCTCGGTGTACGGGGCGGCACTCGGCGCCGTACTGCTGAGCACCATCGGCAGCGCCCTGCCGGTGCTGAAGGTGAACCCGTTCTGGCAGCAGGCGGTGGTCGGGGCGCTGATCCTGGCCGCGATCGGATTGGACCGGGCGCTGGCCGCGCGGGTGGCCCACCGGCTTCGAGGAAGGAAGGCCCGTGGCGCCTGACAGGACGGGCCGGCCGGCCCGCTGGGTTTCCACCTTCGGCACCTGGGACGTGCTGGTGATCGTCGTCCTGGCCCTGGTGGTGGTCGGCGCGTCGGGCCTGGTCGAGGGCTTCGCCACCGCCCGGTTCTGGGGTTTCCTGCTGCTGGACATCGTCCCGATCGCGCTGATCGCGCTGCCGATGACGCTGATCGTGATCACCGGGGAGATCGACCTGTCGGTGGCGAGCATGCTCGGCCTGGCCAGCGCGGTACTCGGCCAGCTCTGGGTGACCGGCCTGCCGCTGGTGCTGGCCGTACCGCTGGTGGTGCTGCTCGGTGCCGTGCTGGGCGCGGTCAACGGGCTCTTCATCGCCGGGTTCGGCCTGCCCTCCCTGGCGGTGACGATCGGCACCCTCGCGCTGTACCGCGGACTGGCCTACGTGGTGCTCGGCGACCGGGCGGTCGCGGACTTCCCGATCGGCTGGACCGGCAACTCGATCGAGGCGCTGCCCGGCACCACGGTGCCGTGGGTGGTGGTGCCACTCGCCGTCCTCGCGATCGGGTTCGGAGTGCTGCTGCACGCCACCCCGATCGGTCGCGGCCTCTACGCGATGGGCAACAACGACCAGGCCGCCACCTTCGCCGGCATCGCGGTGGCCCGGACCAAGTTCTGGCTCTACGTCGTCACCGGCGCGGTCGCCGCCCTCGCGGGGGTCTTCTGGACGATGCGGTACGCCAGCGCCCGCGCCGACAACGGGGCCGGGCTGGAGCTGTCGGTGGTGGCGGCGGTGCTGCTCGGCGGCGTCTCCATCTTCGGCGGCCGGGGCACCCTGGTCGGCGTCCTGGCCGGCGTACTGCTGCTGATGACCCTGCGCAACGCACTACAACTCGCCGACGTGCCGGCCGACACCCTGACCGTGGTCACCGGCACCCTGCTCATCATCTCCGTCGTCGGGCCGAACGCGGCCGGCATGCTCCGGGCGCGGGTGCGACGGCGACGACCTGCCACACCGCACTCCCCGCCCCGGTAACCACTCCGATTCCCGCCGGCCCGAGAGATGGGCAGTTGTATCCAAGGAAGGACCGGTCTTAACGCACCCACGGTTGGAAGCCGGGGGATTTCTGGCTCGGACCGCACGAGAGCACCGTCCGGGAGCCAGCAGCGCGGCCCGCGCGGTCGCGTCGGGACGCAACCGGTAGGGGTAACCCACCGTCTCGCCCACACCCGCAAGCATCCCAGCCACATCCGACAGTTCCGCCCACACAGAGGAGCCGACACCATGCCGACAACCAGCAACACCACACCTGACCGCCCATTCCTCCCCATGGCTGAAGCCAGGGGTTTCTCGGGCGGCTGCTGATGACCGTCATGCGATCCAGAGGCGTACGGATGGGCGCCGCCGTGGCCACCCTGGCGGCATTGATGCTCAGCGCGGGCTGCGCGAGCGACGACGAGGGCACCCCGTCCGGCGGTTCCTCCGCCGGTGGCGGCGGCTCCATCAAGGAGGGGCTGAGCGTCGCCTTCCTGCCCAAGCAGGTGAACAACCCGTACTTCACCGTGTCGGACAACGGTGGAAAGGCGGCGGTGGAGGAGTTCAAGGGCGAGTACAAGGAGGTCGGTCCCTCCGAGGCGAGCGCGTCCTCGCAGGTCAGCTACCTCAACACGCTGACCCAGCAGGGCAGCGACGTGATCGTGGTGTCGGCGAACGACCCGAACGCGATCTGCGGGGCGGTCAACCAGGCCCGGCAGGGTGGCGCGAAGGTGGTCACCTTCGACTCCGACACCAACAAGGACTGCCGGGACCTCTTCGTCAACCAGGTGACCGCGCAGGGCATCGCGGAGAACCAGGTGAAGCTGATCTCCGACGCGATCGGCGGGCAGGGCAAGATCGCGATCCTCTCGGCGACCGCGAACGCGACCAACCAGAACGCCTGGATCGAGCTGATGAAGACCGAGCTGAAGAAGCCGGAATACAGCGGGGTCCAGTTGGTGACGACGGTCTACGGCGACGACAAGGACGAGAAGTCGTTCCAGGAGACCCAGGGCCTGCTCTCCGCCCATCCCGACCTGAAGGGCATCATCTCGCCGACCACCGTCGGTGTCGCGGCGGCCGCCCGCTACCTCTCCGGCTCGCAGTACAAGGGCAAGGTGGCGCTGACCGGGCTGGGTACCCCGAACCAGATGCGCGAGTTCGTCAAGAACGGCACGGTGAAGAACTTCGCGCTCTGGAACCCGGCCGACCTCGGCTACCTGGCCGCGTACGCCGGTGCCGCCCTCGCCTCCGGCATGATCACCGGCAAGGAGGGTGACAAGTTCACCGCCGGCAAGCTGGGTGAGTACACCGTCGGTGCCGACGGCGTCGTGGTGCTTGGCCCGCCGACCGTCTTCGACGCCTCCAACATCGACCAGTTCAACTTCTAGCCGCACCGCCGTCCCGGCACCGCCACCGGCCACCGGCGGGTCCACCCGCCGACCGGTCCGGTGGCGGTCCCGGGCTTCGGCACCACCGGAACCCGTGCGGTGCCGGAGCCCCGCATGCGCCGCGGGACCGGGATGCGGCGCCAGGACCCGCGTCCGGCCCCGGGACCGAGGCGCGGGTGCCGGGAGGCGCGACGCCCCGGTCGGAGCGGCGTCCGGCCGGAGCGCGGATCGGAGCAGGAACGGGCAACACCGCGCGGTGAGGAGGGAGTGGCGCCGTGACCGTACCGATCGTGCAACGCCATCCACTGGACGACGAGGAACTGGCCCTGCTGCGACTGCTCGCTCAGGGGCTTCCGGTCGACGCGGTCGCCCGCCGGCTGGAGATGTCGGAGCGGACCGTCCGGCGGCGTACCCGGGCGATCTGCGACCGCCTCGGCGTGCCGGCGCCGATCTCCGCCGTGGTCTGGGCGGTCCGGCACGGACTGCTCTGAGGAAACGGCTCGCGCCGCGCTGTCGACACGGCCCGCGTCGGGCCGGCGGGTCAGCCGGGGACGCCGGGTGCGTCCTCCGGTACGACCACGTACTGCCGCAGGTAGAGATCCTGGAAGGTGACCGGGCCGCGCGGGCCCGGCACGTGGTCCACGTTGATCCCGGTCTCCGGTACGCCGTGCAGCTTGAAGCCGTCCAGCAGCCGGGTCGAGGCGTTCCAGAAGACCCCGGTGCCGACGGCGGAGGCGATGAACCGCTCGGCCGCGGCCCGGTCCTCGGTCACGATCGTCGCGGCGAGCCCCGAGGTCTCGGTGTTGGCGATCGTCACCGCCTCGGCCAGGTCGGTCACCTCGGCGATGGTCACGGTCGCCTCCCGGCCGCTGTCCAGGGCCCACTCGTAGCCGACCGGGTGGTCGTACGGCGGCAGCGAGGCGCGGACGCCCAGCTCTGTCAGGGCCGCCTCGAAGCGGGGCAGTGCCGCTCCGGCGACGTCCCGGTGCACCAGCAGCAGGTTGACCCGGTTGCAGACGCCGAGCCGGTCCAGGCCGGTGACCAGCAGCTCGGTCGCCCGGTCGAGGTCGGCGGCCGCATCGACGTAGAGCACCCCGCCGCCGTCGGCGTGCGCCAGCGTACGGACGCCGTGCCGGGCCGCCTCGGCGCCGAGCGAGCGGGTGGCGTCACCACTGCCCCGGAGGATCACCAGCGGAATCAGGTCGGTCTGCCGGACCAGGGCCACCGCGCTCGCCCGGCTCGCGTCCGGCAGCAGTTGGATCGCGTCCGGATCGAGGCCGACGTCGCGCAGCCCGGCGGCGATGACGTGCTGGTGGAGCGCGTTCGCCGAGGTGAGTGCGGCGGACCCGGTACGCAGCACGCCCGCGTTGCGGGACTTCACGAGTTGGGAGGCCACGTCGACGGTCACGTTCGGCCGGGCCTCGAAGTTCGCCCCGATCACCCCGACCGGCCGGCGGCGCTCGGAGAGCCGCAACCCGCCCGGCAGCGACCGCAACGGCGTTTCCCGGGCCGGGAACGGCGCCTCGGCGAGCAGCCGCAACTGGTCGGCCATTCCCTTCAGCCGGGCCGCGTCGAGCCGGAGCCGGTCCTGTAGCGCCGGGCTCATCCCGGCGGACCTGGCCGTCTCGACGTCCCGCTGGTTGGCGGCGAGGATCTCGCTCTCGGCCGCGACCAGGCGGTCGGCCATCGCCGTCAGTGCAGAGTCGATCACCGAGTCCGGTGCCTCGGTCAACCCGGCCGACCCGGCCCGGGCCCGCCGGCCGCACTCGGCGACCAGGGCGTGCACGCGGTCGTCCGCTCCGCCCGGGGCTCCGTCGGTCCCCTCGATCGAAACCATCTGCCGGTCTCCTTCGCCGTCCTCGTCCGCCGCCATGCTATGCCGCAGGCTGGTGGCAGCCACCGAGTCTGACACGTTTGTTCAACGAGAGAGCAATGGTGTCCGCTATTCAGGACCGTCCGGGCCCGGGTACCGGGGTCCGACCAGTCGGAGTACCTCCAGCCACCGGCCGCGGCTGGCGCACCCTCGGCCGTGGGCATGGTGATCAGGAGCAGTTGCCGCTGTTCCGCCTGCCCGCGTCGCGCGGCCGTTACCGGCGCGCCGCGTCGCTCACACCCGGACGACACGCGACGGGTCGACGGGCGTCGTCGCGCATCTGGCGGTAGGCGATCGTGCCGGCCACCACGGCCAGTAGGCCGCCGCCGAGGATCACCGGCCGGGTGGCGTCGATGAGGAGATCGTTGCCCCACAGGAGGACCTGGCGTTGCCCGATCAGGGTCACCAGCAGCGGTGACAGGGCCACGGAGCACCCCAGGACGACCTTCAGCAGCGACTGGTAGAGCGCGTTGACCCGACCGCGTATCGCGTCATCGACGCGGGAGCCGATGATCGTGACACCAGCCAGGAACGCGGTGCCGGCGCAGGCACCCACTACCACCACGGTCGGTAGCGAGACGGCCAGGTGCGGGGAGAGCGCCAACAGGACGAGCATGCTTCCGGCGGCGACGACGGCGATGCCGAACAGTCGCTCGTGCGTCATCCGGCCCGCCAGTCTGGGCGTGGCGACGATGCCGATGACCAGCCCGAGAAAGGCGGCAAGTAGCAACAGCCCGAAGGCGGCCTGGCCGCCGAGCAGGCTCAGGGCGTACGGCTGAGCCGAGCCGACGACAGCGCCACCGGCGGCGAGCGCGCCCGCCATGCCAACCAACAAACCACGGACGAGGGGGGTACGCCGCAGGTAGCTGACACTGTCGCGCAGCATCCCGGCCACTCCCGGGCCGGGTGCGGTGGCGGCCACGGGGGTGGAGGCGTCGGGGGTCGGCGGCGTCGCCTGGGCGAACCGCCCGGAGAGCTCAGGCACGAGGGCGGTGATCGATGCCGCGCTGGCCAGGTAGAGCAGTGCGGCGAGGACGATCGCGAGCCGGGTCAGGCCGTTCATGGCGATGACCTCGGTGGGCAGGCCGAAGACGGTTCCGGCACCGGTGATCAGGGTGTACAGGGCGCCGGCGACCACGATGGTGATGCCGTATGTCATGACCAGGCCCAGTTGGGCCGCTGACGCGACCTGGTCCGGTCGACGGAGCAGTCGGGGCAGTGCGGCGTCCTTGGCCGGAATCCACATGGTCGTGGCGATCTGGACGAGAAAGCCGCCCGCGAGGATCCACCAGTAGGTGTTCACGACCGCGATCGACAGCAGTAGTGCGCAGCGGACGAGGTCGGCGGCGGCCATCACGGTACGTCGATCGAACCGGTCCGCGATCAGCCCGGCGATCGGCGCGAACAGCAGGCCGGGCAGCAGATTGGCGAACAGGACGCCGCTGAACGCGAAGTTCAGCCCCGCTGCGCTGGTGGCCAGGGTGCTGGCCAGCGCGGCGAGCCCGGCCAGAGCCAGCCAGTCCGCGGTACTGCACAGTCCCGTCACGACCCACAGCCGGCGGAACGCACGCAGCCCCAGCACGTCACGCGCCTGGGCCAGCGAGGAGTTTCCACGGCTATCCGAGCGGGTGTCTTCGTCGGTTGACGGTTCCGCCTCCTCGCTGATCCGCATCAACGCACGGTAGACGTGGCTGGGTACGGGGCAACGAGCAGGTCTCCGCCGCGGTCCGCGAGCGGTTCCGGTCGGCTTTGCGCGACGACGGCGTGAACCATCGCTTCGGACGGACCGGACGATCGGCGCCGGCGGGGCGGGGCCGAGGGGCACCGGCCGGAGCATGATCGGCGTACGGATAGGGTCCCCGCCATGTTGAAAAAGCTGGTGCGGGTCGCCTTCCTCGATGCCGACACCGGAGCCCAGATCGGTCACAGCGAACTGCCGCTCGGACAACTGCCGGAGAGCTTCCAGGCGGCGACCACGCTGGAACTGGCCGGCGCCACCTGGTCGGTCGAACGGGCCGAGCCGCCGACGTCGGCACAGTTCGGCGCGACCGGGACCCTCACCCTGACGCTGCGCCGGATCGAGTCGGTCCCGCCCGGCGGCATCCTCTATTCGCTGCCTACGCTCTGCGCCGCCCTGCCGGCGGTCGCCGGGGCACCGGCCGGTGCCGACCGCCTCGAACTGCACGAGGACGACTGGCGGCAGGTGGAGTTGGTCAGCGCCGATCTCGGTGACGAGGTCCAGACCGAGTTGCGGGCGGTACGCCAGAGCTTCGAGCAGCACGCCCGCCGCGACGAGCAGGGTCGGATCTACGGCTTCCAGGGCATCCACATCCGCAGCCAGCCGGTCCGGCCGCTGTCCGGGACGGTGTCCCGGAGCCGGCTGCTGAGCCTGCTGCCGCCCGGCGCCCGGAGCCGGGGCGGTATCGGCTTCCGTGGGCAGCCGGGGATCGTGCCCAGCTCGTTCGCGGTCTCCGTCGGGCGGGTGCTGCTGTACGGGCTCGCCGACGGCGACTCGCTCGCCGTACTGGCCGTGCACGCCGAGCCGGGACCGGCGGCGGAACCACAGCCGGAGCTGGTCGCCGCGCTGGAGCGGTCGATGCGCGAGGCCGACCTGCTGCTCGTCGACTGGTGCCGGGTCGCTCTCGTCCCGCCGGCCTCGATCGGCGACTACCTGGCAGCGACCGGGGTGGTCGGCCGGAGCTGACCGGCCCGGCGTCCCGAGTCCGGCCCGGGCGCTCCCGGTCAGGCCGGGCGGGTCAGGCCGGGCGGGTCAGGCCGGGCGGGTCAGGCCGGGCGGGTCAGGCCGAGTCGGTCTGCCGGGCCGACGCCCGGGACAGTGCGGTATCCAGCAGCCCGGTCAACCGGTCCGGCGCGACGTCCCGGCCGGGCTGGAGCAGCACCACCACGTCGCCCCGGCGACCGACCAGCCGATCGGCACCGAGGTACGCCTCGTCGCCGGTTCCGGCCAGCGGCCGGCCGACCGCCCGGACCAGGGTCAGCAACACCCGACCGGACCTGCCCCGGGCGACGGTGACGGTCAGCGCCGGCCGGCCGTGCAGATCGGTGAACTCGGCGGACCACGGCCGGTCGTCCGGATATCCCGCCGTCGATGCGGACCTGACCGGCCGGCCCAGCGCCCAGCCGATCTCCTCGGCACTGAGCAGTCCGTCGGACCCGATCCGGTCGCCGTCATCGACTCCGGGATCGGGCCCGAACCGGTCGGCGGCGGCGGTGCCACCCGGTGCGGACCGGGCCGGCCGGTGGACGGTGACTCCCCGTACCCGGCGGGTCCACGGCCGGACCCGCGCGGTCACCACCTCGCCCAGCCGGCACTGGCCGGAGATCTCCTCCGGCAGCACCCAGGCCCGGGTCCGGTCGGACCGGCCGTCGTCGATCACCAGGTAGTGGTTCACCGGTACGTACTCCCGGGCGCTGCCCTCCACGACCTTCCGCTGCCAGACCTGCTGCCAGAGCACCTCGCCGGTGACGCTGCCGGGCGCCACCAGGTCGATCAGCACCCGCAGGGCGAGATAGCCGGCGTAGCCGAGCGCGACGAGCCCGGTCAGCAGGAAACCGAGCGTGATCGGGTCGCTGGAGAGCCGCACCCAGAGTTCGCCGACCGCGTCCAGGGGGCCCTCGGCCGCCCCCGGCTCGGCGCTGCCCAGCCAGAGCGAGCCGAGTACGCCGGTGAACGTACCGCCGACCAGGGCGGCGAGAATCGCCCGGAAGGTGATCCAGCCCAGCGACTGCCCGTACCGGAGGCGGCCGCTCGGATAGCTGACCCGGATCTGCCGCCAGGTCCCGCCGTACGAGGACCGGAGCAGGTCACGGTTGGCCAGTCCGAGTTGGACCACCCCGGCGACGACCCGGGTGAGCCCGAACGCGGTGCCGTACCCGAGCCGGCGGCCCCAGGTGGCGACGGCCGACGGCGGCAGGTCGGCGAACCCGGCCTGCCCACCCAGCCACGCGCGCAACCCGGCCCAGCGCGCGGCGGCGCTACGGCCGGCGGGCGTGTCCCGCTCGCCGTGGTCCCGCCGGACGATGCCGCCCAGCACGGTCGCGGTGACCACGAGCAGCGCGATGGCGCCGAAGACGCCGTCCCCGTCCTCGTTCTCCAGCCCTCCGGTGCGGACCAGGTAGTGCCAGGCGCCCGCCGCCACCCCCAGCGCGGCGCCGCAGCCGGCGGCCACCAGCGCGGTGACCAGGGTGGCCGGAAACCGCCGGCGGGAGAGGCCGAGGCGCCGGGCGTCCGCGACGACCAGCCGCCGGAACGACTTCGTCCACGACTTCGTCCGCTGCTCGTCGTGCAGGCCGAGCGCGGTCAGCGGGACCACGCCGTCGACCGCCCGTTCGACCACCCGGGACAGCACCAGCCGTTCGTAGCGGTTGAGGTCGTCGGCGGGACGGCCGGTGGGATGCACCGTCGTCCCGGCCGGATCCGGACCGCTCTGCCGGAGTGCGAGATGTCCCCGCGCGGCGAGGTCGAGCAGGGTGGCGCGGGCGGCGTCCGGGGTGATCCGCCACCGGTTCGCCAGCAGGCTGACCACGGCCGGTGACTCCGGACCGGGCGGCTCCGCCGTCGGCGCGGCGGGTGTGGTGCCCCGGGGCCGAGTGGCCAGCCGGGCGATCCCGTAGGCGGCGCTCCAGAGGGCGAGGCTGACCACCGGAAGGCCGGCCTCGACGGCCAGGTCGGCGAGGCTCATCGCCGGCCCGGGCCGGGCCGCTCGTCCACTGTCGTCGCGGCACCGCCCGGACGGTGTCGGGTCCGCGCCGGTCGGGGTCGGGGCGGATACCGGACGGGGTGAGTCGGCAGCGGACCCCGGCCCACGGGTCATCACCTTCCGTTCGCGCGGCTGCGCCACCGCCCGGCGGCGGTCGTCAAGTTGATGTTGCAAGATGCCGTCAAGCCCGCACATCAGCCGTCCGGCCGGGGCAACTGGAGCGCCGGTCGCCACCGGCCGGTGGACAGCCGGATCCCGTCCTGCGGTCGCCCCGGCGGCGGAGGCATCGAGGCATCACTGGGGTGCCCGGGTCAGGACGCCGGGCGGCCGTCCGCGGCGAGGAGTTCCCGGACCCGGGGGACAACCTGGGTGCCGTACCGCTCGATCGTCCCCATCAGGCGCTCGTGCGGCAACGTGCCGGCCGAGTACTTCAGGTCGAAGCGCTGCACCCCGAGGACCTGCACCGTTCGGGCGATCTTGCGGGCCACGGTCTCGGCCGAGCCGACGTGCCAGGCGCCGCCGGCGATGTCGGCGTCGAAGCGGCTCCGGGTCATCGGCGGCCAGCCGCGTTCGGCGCCGATCCGGTTGAACAGCACCCGGACGTGCGGCCAGAGCAGGTCCGCCGCCTCCTGGTCGGTCTCGCCGACGAAGCCGGGCGCGTGCACCGCGACCGGCAGCGGCTCCCGGCCGAACTCGGCGAGCGCGCGGTGGTAGAGCTGCACGTACGGAGCGAACCGGGCCGGGTCGCCGCCGATCACGGCCAGCACCAGCGGGAAGCCGTACCGGGCGGCCCGGACCACCGACTCCGGGCTGCCGCCGACACCGATCCAGGTACGGATCCGGCCCGACTCCGTCTTCGGATAGACGTGCTGCTTCGTAAGCGACGCGCGTACGGTGCCCTGCCAGCTCACCGCGTCCTCGGTGAGGAGCTGCGACATCAGCTCGGTCTTCTCCTCGAAGAGCCGGTCGTAGTCGGTCAGGTCGTATCCGAAGAGCGGGAACGACTCGGTGAACGAGCCACGACCGAGGGTGATCTCCGCCCGGCCCCGGGCGAGCGCGTCGAGGGTGGCGAACCGCTCGTAGACGCGTACCGGATCGTCGGAGCTGAGCACCGTGACCGCGGTGCCGAGCCGGATCCGCTCGGTCCGGGCGGCGATCGCGGCCAGCACGATCTCGGGGGCCGAAACCGCGTAGTCGTCCCGGTGGTGCTCGCCGAGCCCGAAGGCGTCGACGCCGAGCCGGTCGGCCAGGACGGCCTCCTCGACCACGTTGCGGATCACCTGGGCGTACGGCACCGGGTTGCCCTCGGCGTCGGCGGTCACGTCGCCGAAGCTGTCCAGACCGAATTCCACGGCCGTCGCCATGTCGTCCTCCTTCACCGGTTGCCGGTCGTACCCGTGCGGCCGGCTCTCCGGGCGGTGTAACGGCGCTGCCGACGGTCGCATTCCCGCCCGAGCGGGTGCGAAACACCCCCGTTGACCGGTACGCCGGGCCGGCCGCGCGGGGCTAATCGTCTCGCCCGCGCACCGCGGCACCGGGTACGGTGACCCGGCCGGCCGCGGGACTCAGGTGCGACTTCCGGAACCCGCCTCTGCAGCGATGATTCGCAGTTCGTGCCCTCATTCCCCGGCCGGCTTCCCCTTACCTGCCGGATGGAGGTCGCCGTGCTGTCGCTGTCGGACCGGGTCGCGTGCGAGGACGTGGTCATGTTCGTCAACGCGGCGGTCACCTCGACCGGGCAGCGCGAGTTCCGTTCGGAGGCCGCCGAGCAGCGGATGTCGCTGTCGTTCCTGCACGACTACGTGCTCGGCAACTACCGCGACCTGTACGCCGCGACCCTGGCGCTGGACGTCAACGACTTCAACGCCGCGCTGGTGGTGACGAACCTGCTCCGTACGGCACGGCTCGCCGACCCGGCCCGCCGGGCGGTGGAGGGGCGGCTGATCGCGGCCCGGTTGCGGCTGCTGCCGCCGCAGCGGGCCTACCGGGTGTTCGGGGAGCTGCGCCGGCTGGGCGTGAACAACCGGCGTACCCGGGCGATCGTCCGGGACTGGCTGGCGGCCCGGCCCGATCCGGCGCTCGACGCGGTCAAGTACCGGCGTGGACTCGCCGTCGCCGCCCGGCACGCGCATCTGGCGCTGCCCGGGGAGTTGGGCACGGTGCTCTTCGACTGGCGCCGTCCGAAGCGGTACGAGACGCCGATCCTGGAGACCTGGCGCCGGGCACACTACGAGCAGCGGGCGCTCTACGGGCTGCCGTACACCGCCGCCGAGGGGCTGGCCACGCTGCACGGCGTCGGGCGGGCCCGGTTCCTGACCGGCATCGCCCCGAAGCTGACCGGTGCCGAGCGGCTCCGGCTCCAGTCCTCGGCCCGCCGGCTCGGCGTCGAGGCGGTCCGGATGGAGCTGTCCCGGGCCCCGCTGACCCGGCTCGCGAGTTACGTGCTGTCGCTGCCCCGGGTCGAGCGGGTCGCACGGCGCGCCGAACTGACCGAGGCGTTGCACGCCGCCGCCCGTCGTGCCGCCGGCCGGCAGGCCGGAAGCTGGGGTCGGGTGGTGGCGGTGCTGGACGACAGCTACTCGTCGTCCGGCTCCGGTGTCAAGCGACGCCGGCCGCTGGCGGTGGCGCTGGCCACCCACTATCTGCTCGACGTGCTCGCCGCCGACTACACCGGACTCTGGCTGCACCATCGGGACGACCCGCTGCTGGTCCGGGCGACCGGACCGACCGGGCTGGGGGAGCGGCTGCTGGACGGGCTGGCGCACCGACCGGACCGACTGGTGGTGGTCTCGGACGGCTGGGACAACGCGCCGCCCGGCCAGGCGGCGGAGGTGCTGCGGATCTGGCGTACCCGGCTCGACCCGGAGCGGCGGACCTCCGTCGTGCACCTGAATCCGGTGTACGACAGTGACGTCTTCGACGTGCGCCGGCTCGCGCCCGGGGTGGCGACCGTCGGGGTACGCGACGCCGAGGACGCCGCCGCACTGGTCGAACTCGCCCGCTTCGCCACCGGTACGGCGAGCTTCGCCGACCTGCGCCGGCACCTCGACGACCGGGTCGACCAGTTCCTCGCCGGGCAGTCAGTGTGACCACAGTGGACGGGAAGGAGGCGGCGGGGTGAGCGTGGCACAGGGGAGCGGTGGTGGTGCCCGCGTAGTCCGGCCGGAGCGGCACGAGCTGGAGTTGACCGGCCTGCACGCCGGCCCGGACCAGGTCTGGGGCGCCGTCCGGCTGCAACCGCTGCTGCGCGCCGAACCCCTCACCGAGCTGCGGCTGCACCCCCGGCTGCACGACCCGGACGAGCTGTCGGTGGTGGCCGTGGGCCCGCGCACCGGGTACGTCGCCTACATCCCGCACGCCTTCGTGGCGACCTGGACCGACGACGGCAGCCCGGCCGCCGCGTACGGCACCCAGTTGGTCGACCCGGCGGCGGGCGGCCCGCCCCGGGGCATCGGGCTGCACTTCCACCGCCGGATGGCCCGGCGCGAGGAGAGGCGCCGGCTGCGCTTCCTGCCGCTGCACCTGGCCCTGGAGGGCTATCTCGCCCTCCAGTTCGGCGGGCCGCCGATCGCCTGGCAGGAGTGGACCCGCCGGGCCGTCACCCGTGGCCTGTCGCCCCGGGTCGAGGCCGCGTACGCCGGCACCGAGATCCCCGGCCTCGGCGACGCGCTGCGGATCTTCGAGATCCACCCCGACCAGTGCGGCATGCTGCTCTACGTCGCGGACGCGCTCGCCGCCGCCCTGGTGGTGCCGCATCCCGAGGACTACCGTGCCCTGCACCCCACGCTGCTGGGCGACCTCTACGGCGAACTGGTCCACCAGTACGCGCAGCTCTATCCGGCGGTACCCGAGTTCCCGGCCCGGCTGGACGAGTCCCGGGTGCACAGCGTGGCCGACCTCCGGGCCGAGCTGGCGCGCGGCCGGGCCGCCTGGGAGGAGGTGCGCCACCTGATGGCCGACGGGCTCTTCGGTGCGCAGCACCGCACGGTCGAGTCGGTGTACCGGATGGGCCGGTTCACGCTCTCCCGGTTCCTGCCGCCGTTCCACCCGGACCGGGAGAACCACGTCGGCGAGACCATCACCGACGCCGACGGCCGGCTGGCGTACCTGAAGTCCTTCCGGCTCTCCGCCGCGCAGGCCCGTCGGGGGCACCTGCTCGGCCGGCTCGCCGCGTACGACTGGGAGCTGGACGCCACCGCCGCCGCGCTCGGCACCGATCGGGCCGGGTTGGTGCTCCGCCTGGACCGGGCCGGCTTCGGGCACCTGCTGCGGCCGGACGTCCTGCACGCCTGCCGGGCAGCCGTCCGGCGGTCGCCGGCCGGGATCCGTGCCATTCGTTGACCCCTGTCCGGGTGCGTGATCTGATGCCCGGACGCGAAGAAGCTTCGATATGTCGATCAGACCTTTGGGGGTCGGAGATGTTCGGGTTCCGTCGACCCGCGTTCGCCGCGGCGCTGGCGTTCACGCTCGCCGCGACCGGCACGCTGTCGGGCATCGCCACCGCACCGGGTACGGCCACGGCGGCGCTGCCCACGGCCGCGGTCGCGCTCGGGGACAGTTTCGTCAGCGGCGAGGGGGCCGGCGGCTACCAGCCGGTGGTGGACGTGAACGGTACCCCGCAGAGCTTCCCCGGCTGGTCCGCGCCGAACAGCAACGCCTTCTTCTGCCACCGGTCCGCGAACGCCTCGCTGCACCAGGCGAACCTGCCCGGCATCTCGGCCCGGTTCAACCTCGCCTGCTCGGGCGGCCAGCCGTACGACATCGCCAACGCCTCCGCCGGCCGCACCAAGGGGCGTACGGTGGCGGCGCAGCTCGACCAGCTCCGGGCGGTGGCGCAGACCCACGACATCGACCTGGTGCTGCTCGGCCTCGGCTCCAACAACAGCTCGTTCACCTTCGGCGACGTCGCCTCGGACTGCGCCAACCGGTTCATCGCGGACGCCTGGACCGGCTGGTGGGAGTTCTGGGCGTACCTCGGCGGGCCGGTCGAGCAGGCGCCGTGTGCCGGCGACGACCTCGGCACCCCGGCCGAGTTCGCGGCGGCGACCGCCGAGACCACCAACGCGGTCCGGCACCTGCTGGCCACGCTGGACCAGGTCGACGCCGACGGGCAGCACCGGATCGTCTTCCAGGACTACACCAACCCGTTGCCGTTCGACTTCGAGTCGCGGTTCCACGAGGAGGACAGCCGGGACGACAGCCGGGACAAGTTCCGGGCCCTGGGCGCCGAGCGGTACGCGGCCGGCTGTCCCGTGCACCGGGCCAGCCTGGCCGCCGGGCATCTCTTCTCCACCGGTCTCGGCACCCTGGTCCAGTCGGTGCACGGCACCATGCGGGCCGAGTTCCCCGGCGACGACCTGGTCTATCTGAACGTGCAGCGGGCCTTCGACGGCGCCCGGCTCTGCGAGACCGGGTCCAGCCCGACCGGTGCGCTCGCCACCCCGATCCGGTTGCAGGACGGCCCGACCGGGGTCCCGGTGACCAGCCTCTCCGGCTACGACAAGATCGCCATCCAGCGGATCGCCAACGCCTGCGTCACGTACTTCCAGACCTGCCAGGAGTCCTGGCACCCGAACGCGGCCGGGCACGCGGTGCTCGGGCAGTGCCTCGCCGGTGCGGCGGCCACCCCGAACCGGGCCGTGGCCTGCGTCCGCTCCGGCACCGGGGCGATCAGCGTGGGCTGAGCCGCTCCGGCCCGTCCGACCGGTCGGGTCCGCACCGGCGCCGGGACCCCGGTGCGGCCCCGACCTCAGCTCCCCGGCTCAACAGCAGTCGCAGCAGTCGCAGCAACTGCCGCAATTGCTGCAACTGCCGCAGTCGCAGTGCCTCGTGCACCAGCACCGGTCGCCGCAGTTGCTGCGGCGGTGCTTGCTCCAGCGCGGCTGCCACAGCCCGCAGGTGCAGGTGGTGAGCACGCAGGCGCCCCCTCTCACCAGCGGTGCGCCGCAGCCGTCCGGCCTCGGCGCCGGGCGCCCGACCGGATGTCCCGCCGGCTGTGCCGACCGGCCGTGCGGGACGAGCGGCAACCCGTGGTCGGCGCCGGGACGGCCCGCCGGCGCGCCCGCCAACGCGAAGGTCCGCTCGATGGCGTCGGCGACCTCGCGGTCGAGCAGTGCCCGGACCAGCCTCCGGTCCCGCAGCTCCAGGTCGGCCAGGGCCAGCCGCAGGCCGTGGTGCGCGTCCTCGCACAACCGGCGCGCCTGCGCCAGGTCGGTGCCGCTGGCCCGCAGCGGGTTGAACGCGCCCCGCACGGCGTCGTCGGCGTGGTCCTCGACCGCGTCGAGCAGGTGTGCGATCCGGCCGAAGTACCGGCCCACCTCGGCCAGCCCGGCGGCGTTGCCCGGCCGGCCGGCCAGCGTCGCGGTGTGCGCGAAGGCGGCCGCCACGGCGGTCTCGGTCGGCTCGGTGGCGACCAGCACCGGCACACCCGGGACGACCCTCGACTCCAGTTCGGCCTGCCGGGCCAGCGCGGCGAAGAGCACGCCGGTGTCGAAGCCCACCCCGCTGCCGGTCCGGGCACCGGCCTCGGCCCACCCGTCGGCCAGTCGGCCGGCGACCCCGGCGAGAGCGGGGACCCGCAACGCGCCGTCCCGGTCGGCGACGTGGTCGCGGGTCTTCCCGGCGGCGAGGACCAGCGATACGGCGGCGGCCAGCCGGGCGCCGGGATCGGCCGAGGAGAGCACCGAGGCACGCTGGAAGCCGCGCAGTGCGCACGGCGCCGCCGGACGGTACGGGGCAGGTGCCGCGCGCTGCGCCTCCAGGAGTACGGAGATCAGCAGGCCGTCGTAGTTGGTGGCCAGCCGGGCCCGGTGCCCGTGTTCGTCCCGCAGGGTCAGGCAGAGCCCGCAGAGGTGGCCGAGCCAGGCGGTGTGCAGCTTTCCACACATCCGGTGCCGGCACGGCCGTACGACCCCGAACATGGCGCCTCCCAGATCGATCCGGCTGCTGCGGCAGCGTAGCGACCCGGCGCACCTCGCAGGATCAGGACCGGGTGGACCTGCGACCCGGCCAGCGCCAGCTCCTCGACCGGGCGGCGTCGGAGAGGGCCACGCCGACCAGGACAGCGCCGGTGAAGCCGGCCACCGCGACCGGGGCCAGCGGCAGGAACGCCGGTGCCGTGCCGACCAGCACCACCAACCAGACCAGCCGGGACCAGGAGAACGTGCCGAACAGCTCGTACTCGAAGACGGTGCGGCCGATCAGGAACAGGGTGGGTCCGCCGACGATCACGGCGACCACGCCGAGCCCGGCCCGGGTGCGGGACTGGCCGGTCAGCAGCTCGAATCCGGTGGCGGTGGCGACGATGCCGGCCACCATGCACAGGTGGGTGTACGGCGCCCACCGGGTGGCCCGGCGCGGCCCCTTGTCGATCGCCACCTGGAGGAGCACTCCCGCCCGGTAGACGTAGATCTGCCAGAGCAGCAGCATGGTGACGAACGCCAGCAGCAGGATGCCCATCCGTCCGGCGTTGGGCCCGCTCCGGCCGCTGAGCAGCAGCGGCACCAGGATGATGTCGCCGAGCGCCAGGATGACGAACTGCTGGTAACGCTCGCCGAGGTGCTCGCTCGCCTTGTCGTACTGGTCCAGCGGGACCCGGCCGAGCCACGGTGTCGGATAGCGCAGCGCGCCGCCGACGGCGTCGATCAGCAGGGCGACGGCCCAGAGCGCGAGGCGGGTCGAGGCCGGCAGGAAGGCGCCGGCCAGCCAGAGCGCCCCGGAGAGCACGAACCAGAAGAGGAACCGGGCCGCCCGGATCTGGGCCTGATGCCTGCGGAGGACGGCTATCAGCACGAAGCCGCGGACCAGGTGGATCGCGACGTACATCCCGGCGAAGAGCCAGCCGAGCGCCGAGAACGCCAGCGGGATGCTCGCGGTCATCACGACGCTGCCGAGCATCGCCCAGGCGACGATCACCTGGATCTTGGGCTCCTCCGGGTTGTAGAAGTCGGTGAGCAGGGCGGTGATGGACCAGATCCACCAGACCGCCATCAGCAGCACCAGTACCTCTGCCGCGGCGGTCCAGGTCACCTGCTCGGTCAGCCGCATCGAGAGCAGGGCGAGTGCCGCGACGTAGATCACGTCGAGCAGCAGTTCCAGCAGGGTGGCCCGCTTCGGTGCCTCGGGATGGCGCAGCAGTCTGCGCGTCTCGTCGCTCGCCATCGAGCTGCCGTCCCACTCCCCGCCGTCCCGACCGCTACCTTCTCCTACCAACGCGAACGATCGACGGGCGGGTTGGACGTAACCCGGCCGCACGGCACAGGCACGAAGACCGGAGGATGGGTCGGATGAGGCATCGCACCGAAGAGACAGCGACGAGTGGGCGCGGCGGGGTGCCGGGATGAGTACCGAGGCGGCGAACGCGCTCACCGCGCGCTGGGCAGCCCGGCTGGACGGCCGGCAGACGGTCTTCTCCGGCGCGGGCGTCTATCCGCTGCTGGCCCTGCTCGCGCCGTACGCCGACGGCCCGGCCCGGGCGGAGCTGCACGCCGTCGCCGGCACCCCGGCCCGGTACGCCCTCACCGGCTCGCCGACCACCTCGCTGGCGATGGCCGTCTGGTCCCGCCACGACCTGCCGTTGACCGACCGGTGGCTCGCCGCCGTGCCGGAGTCGATGCGCGGGCAGCTCACCGGCGACCCCGGCACCGACCAGCCGGTCCTGGACGGCTGGGCGGCCCGGCACACCGACGGACTGATCCCGGCGATGCCGGTGCGGGTCAGCCAGGAGACCCGACTCCTGCTCGCCAGCGCCCTGCTGGTGCTGACCACCTGGGCGGAACCGTTCGCGGAGGGCTGGATCCGGCCGCAGGCCGGCCCGTGGCAGGACCGCGACCTCACCGGCCTGCACCGGAGCACCCGGGACCTGGCCGTGCTGCGGGTCGCCGACACCGAGGCCGGGCCGGTGACGTTGCTGACCGTACGCGGCAGCGAGGACGTCGACGTGGTGCTCGTGCTCGGCGGGCCGGACCGGACGGCGGCACAGGTGCTGCCGGCCGCGGTCACCGCGCTCCGGCCCGGCCCGTCGCTCGCCGTCACCGCCGGCCCGGGGGTCACCGAGGAGGTGGTGACCGCCCTCGACGACCAGCCCGAGCTGTGGGTCTCCACCGTCCGGTTCACCGTCGCGGGCGACCACGACCTGCTGGAGCACGCCGAGTTGTTCGGGCTGCGTAGCGCCACGGACTCCGGCCGGGGCCACTTCCCGGGCATCAGCCCGGAGCCGCTGGCGGTCTCGGCGGCCCAGCAGAGCGCGGTGGCGACGTTCGGTCCGCAGGGCTTCAAGGCGGCCGCCGTCACCGCCGTCGGGATGAGGGCCGGCTCGGTGCCACCGCAGCCGACCAGCCGGAAGCGCCGGGTACGGGCAACCTTCGACCGGCCGTTCGGCTTCCTCGCCGTGCACCGGGGCAGCGGCCTGGTGCTGGTCGCCGGCTGGGTCACCGACCCCGACCCCTACCAGCACCCCACCTGGGGTTACTGACCACGCCCGGCCTCGGTCGGGCGTGGCGTGGTTGGTCAGCCGCTCGGGCGACCGGCCCGGCGGGGCAGGTCGAGGCCCTCGACCGCGGCCTCGACCAGTTCCTCCGGCGTCGCGGCGACGTCGAGGGTGAGGACCCGCTCGTCCGGTCCCGGCCGTTCCAGCGTGGCGATCTGCGAGTCGAGCAGGCTGGCCGGCATGTAGTGCCCGGCCCGCCGGGAGATCCGTTCCCGGATCACCTCCGCCGACCCGTCCAGGAAGACGAAGTCGACGCTCGGCGGCCCCTGCCGGAGTACGTCCCGGTAGGAGCGCCGCAGCGCCGAACAGGCCAGCACCGTGGAGACACCCTCGGCGGCGCGTTCGGCCATCCAGCCGGCGAGCTCGCGCAGCCAGGGCCAGCGGTGCCCGTCGTCGAGCGGCACCCCGGCCCGCATCAGCTCCACATTGGACTCGGGATGGAACTCGTCCGCCTCGGCGAAGGTCAGCCCGGTCAGCGCGCTGATCCCCTCGGCCACGGTGGTCTTGCCCGACCCGGAGACGCCCATCACCACCACGTGCCGGGTGGACCGGACCGGCCCGCCGCCGTGCGACGGGCCGGAGCCGCCGTCACCAGTCATGGACGGTGCCGTCCTTGAGCCGGTTGAACGGCAGGTACGCCGGCTGGTACGGGAAGCGGGCCGCCGCCTCCTCGTCGAGTTCCACCCCCAGGCCGGGTTGCTCACCGGGGTGCAGGTATCCGTCGGTGAAGGTGAACGACTGCCGGAACACCTCGTCGGTCAACGGACCGTGCCGCATGTACTCCTGGATGCCGAAGTTGTGGATCGCCAGGTCCAGGTGGAGCGCGGCGGCCATCCCGACCGGGGAGATGTCGGTCGGCCCGTGAATCCCGGACTTGATCTGGTATTGCGCGGCGAAGTCGAGCAGCTTGCGCATCGCGGTGATCCCGCCGGTGTGCGTGACGGCCGACCGGACGTAGTCGATCAACTGCTCGCGGATCAGCGTCTGGTAGTCCCAGACCGTGTTGAAGACCTCGCCGATCGCCAGCGGGGTGGTGGTGTGCTGCCGGACCAGCCGCAGTGCCTCCTGGTTCTCCGCCGGGGTGCAGTCCTCCAGCCAGAACAGGTCGTACGGCTCCAGCGCCTTGCCCAGCTTGGCGGCCTGGATCGGGGTCATCCGGTGGTGACCGTCGTGCAGCAGCGGCAGCTCCGGGCCGAACTCGTTGCGGACCGCCTCGAAGACCGTCGGCAGGTGCCGCAGGTAGGCCCGGGTGTCCCAGTCCTCCTCGGCCGGCAGCGGGATGCGCTGCGCCGGCTCGTAGTCGTAGCGCTTGCCGTCGACGCTGGGCTGGGCGGCGACCCCGTAGACCGCGTTGATGCCGGGGACCGCGGTCTGCACCCGGATCGACCTGAAGCCGAGTTCCAGGTGGTGCCGGATCGAGTCGAACAGCTCCGGGATGTCCCGGCCGGAGGCGTGCCCGTACGCCATGATCCCGGTCCGGGACGCCCCGCCGAGGAGCTGGTAGAGCGGCATCCCGGCGGCCTTCGCCAAGATGTCCCAGAGCGCCACGTCGACGGCGGCGATCGCGGCCATGGTGACCGGCCCGCGCCGCCAGTACGCCGAGCGGTAGAGGAACTGCCAGGTGTCCTCGATCCGGTGCGGGTCCCGCCCGATCAGCAGCGGTACGACGTGGTCGGCCAGGTAGGAGGCGACGGAGAGCTCCCGCCCGTTCAGGGTGCCGTCGCCCAGCCCGGTGATCCCCTCGTCAGTGGTGATCTTCAGCGTGACGAAGTTGCGGTCCGGACTGGAGACGATCACGTCCGCGGCGACGATCTTCACGACATGCCTTTCTGCGCTGGGGTGGTGGACGGGAGCGGCGGGCCGACGGGGCGGCTCACCACTCCGCGAAGGAGCCGTCGGGGTGCCGCCAGACGGGCCCGCGCCAGCTGTGCCCGCGCTGGTCCGCCCGGCGTACCGCATTCTCGTCGAGCTGGATGCCGAGACCGGGACCGGTGAGCCGGGCGATGTGCCCGTCGGCGAACCCGAACGGCGTCCGGTCCACCAGGTAGTCCAGCACCTCGGCGTCGGCGTTGTAGTGGATCCCGATGCTCTGCTCCTGGATCAGGTAGTTCGGGGTCGCGAAGCCGACCTGGAGGCAGGCGGCCAGCGCGATCGGCCCGAGCGGGCAGTGCGGGGCGAGCTGCACGTCGTACACCTCGGCCAATGCGGCGATCTTACGGACCTCGGTGATCCCGCCGGCATGCGACAGGTCCGGCTGGGCGACCGCGATGCCGGCCTGGAGCGCCGGCAGGAACTCCTGCCGGCTGTAGAGCCGCTCTCCGGTGGAGACCGGGGTGCTGGTCGACCGGACGAACTCGCCGAGCAGGTGCGAGTTCTCCGGTACGACCGGCTCCTCCAGGAAGAACGGCCGGAACGGCTCCAGCAGCGGGGCGACCCGGCGGGCGTTGGCCAGGGTGAACCGGCCGTGGAAGTCGACCGCGACGTCCCGGTGCTCGCCGAGCACCTCCCGGGCGGCGGCCACCCGGCGGACCACCCCGTCGAGTTCGGCCACCGAGGCGACCGGGCCCATCCGGCCGGACGCGTTCATCTTGACCGCGGTCAGCCCCGCCGCCACCTGCGCGGCGATGTGCTCGGCGACCTCGCCCGGCTCGTCACCACCGACCCAGCCGTACACCCGGATCCGGTCCCGGACCGGGCCGCCGAGCAACTGGTGCACCGGAGCGTCGAAGTGCTTGCCGGCGATGTCCCAGAGCGCCTGGTCGAGCCCGGAGACCGCGCTGGCCAGGATCGGGCCGCCCCGGTAGAACGACCCCTTGGTCATCACCTGCCAGTGGTCCTCGATCCGCAGCGCGTCCTGGCCGATCAGCAGCTCGCTGAGCTGGTGCACGGCGGTGCGTACCGTCTCGGACCGGCCCTCGCAGGTCGCCTCGCCCCACCCGACGGTGCCGTCGGCGGTCTCGATGCGGACGAAGAGCCACCGGGGCGGGACGAGGAAGGTCTCCACCCGCTCGATCTTCGTCACGCCGCCCGCCTCTGCTTCGCTGTCATACTCCCCGCCTCAGCCCTTGGTGGCCCCGGCGGTGAGGCCGGAGACGACGTACTTCTGCACGAAGAGCGCGATCAGCATGATCGGCAGGGTGACCACCGTGGACGCGGCCATCAGGCCGCCCCAGTCGATGCTCGCGTAGCCGACGAAGTCGAAGATCGCCACCGGCAGGGTCTTGGTGTCGGCGCCGGAGAGCACCAGGGCGAACATGAAGTTGTTCCAGGAGAAGATGAAGGACAGGATGCCGGCGGTCGCGATGCCCGGCGCGGAGAGCGGCAGCGTGATCCGCCGGAACGCCCCGATCGGGGTGAGCCCGTCCACCTGCGCCGACTCCTCCAGCTCCAGCGGCAGGCCGTCGAAGAAGCCCATCAGGATGTAGACCACCAGCGGCAGCGAGACGAACATGTGGCTGAGGATCAGCACGGTGAAGCCGCCGACCAGCCGCAGGTTGGAGAAGACGTAATACCACGGCACCAGCAGCGAGACGCCGGGGATGACCCGGGCCATCAGCACCACCAGGGCCGACTTCTTCATGTTGAACCGGCTCATGGCATAGGCGGCCGGCACGCCCAGGATCAGCGACAGCACGGTGGCCGCGAACGCCACCCAGAGGCTGTTGCCGATGAACTGGAGGTAGTTCGCCTGATCCAGGACCTTGGTGTAGTTGTCCAGCACCGGCGTGAACGCGAACGCCTTGCTGGAGTCGTAGATGTCGACGTTGGTCTTGAACGAGGCGGCGACCATCCAGAGCAGCGGGGCGATCAGCGAGACCACCACCACGGCCAGGGCCACCGCCCGGAAGACCTGGTACGGGGTACGACGCTTGCGGCGGGCCATCAGAGTGCGCCCTTCTTGCGACGGGACGTCAGCGCCCACATCGAACCGATGATGATCAGGAAGAAGATGATGAGCACGGTCGACGAGATGCCGTACTCGTTGTAGTCGAAGCTCAGCCCGTACGCGTACACGTTCAGCGTCTCGACCTCGTGGAACGAGCCGCCGCCACGCCCCTTGGTGGCGTACAGGATGTCGAAGGTCTTCAGCGCGTCGATGCCGCGCAGCAGGATCGCCACGATCACCGTCGGCATCAGCAGCGGCAGGGTGACGTGCCGGAACCGCTGCCAGGCGCTCGCCCCGTCCACCCGGGCCGCCTCGTCCGGCTCGTTGGACAGCGAGGTCAGCCCGGCCAGCAGGATCAGCACCACCATCGGGGTCCACTGCCAGATGTCGATGAAGATGGTGGTCGGCAGCGCGCTGTGCTGGCCGGCCAGCCAGGGCTGCGGGCCGATCCCGACCCAGCCGAGGATCTGGTTGGCCATCCCGATGTTCGGGTCGAAGATGAGCCGCCACATCATGCCGACCGCGACCGGGGTGGCGACCAGCGGCAGCAGGATCGCCACCCGGACCCACCGCTCACCGCGGAACGGCCGCCACAGCAGCAGCGCGACCGCCATGCCGAGGACGATCTCGAAGGTCAGCGCGACCCCGGTGAAGCCGACCGTACGCAGCACGGCGGGCCAGAACCGGTCGGTGTCCGAGAGCACCTCGAGGTAGTTCGCGAACCCGATGAACTCGGACTCGGCCCGTACCGACCCCTCGGCGTCGGTGAGGCTGAGGTAGATCGTCCAGGCCAACGGGAAGATGATCAGCGCACCGACGAACGTCATGGCCGGTGCCGCGAAGAGCCACTTGCGGTGGTTGTTCGCCCAGCGGGTCCAGCCGGTCAGTTCGCCGGACGGCTGGGGGGATGCCAGAGATGCCATGGGGTGGTCTTTCCGGGTCGGCGGATCCAGGGGCGGGGTGACGGATCGCTCCGCCACCCCGCGCGATGGCCTACTTCTCGTCGTCGAGGAGCTTCTGGAACGCCTCGTTCGCGGTGGCGGCCGAGCCGGCCACGTCCTTGCCGGTGATCGCGTCCACGATCGGCTGGCCGACCAGTTCCCGAGCCTCGGCCACCTTCACGACCAGCGGCCGGTCGTGACCAACGCCGTTCTCGGTGCTGATCTTGATGGCGTCCGCCAGGTCCTTCGGGTAGGTCGCGATGCCCTCCGGGTTGGCCCAGACCGAGGCACGGGCCCCCGGCACGCCACCCTTCTGCTGCGCCAGCGTCTGGTCCTTGCCGGCCGCCCACTGGATGAACTTCCAGGCGTTGCTCTGGTTCTCCGAGCCCTCGTTGATGCCGAGCGCCCAGGACGGGATGTTGTACGGCTTGGAGCCGGCCGGACCGGCCGGGAACGGCGCGAACCCGACGGTGTCGGAGACCTTGGACTTGGCCGGGTCGGTGGCGTTCTTGTAGAGCGAGTTCGCCTCGGTGTAGAAGGCCGCCTTGCCCTGGGTGAAGATGGCCATCGCCTCGGACCAGCTCATGTCGGTGCTGATGTTCGCCGGCCCATGGTCCTTGAGCAGCCCGCCGTAGTACGCGTACGCCTGCTTGGCCTGCTCGGTGTTGACGCTGGCCTTGCCGCTGGCGTCGACGAAGTCGCCGCCGAAGCTGAACAGGAAGCTGGAGAACTGGGTGACCGCGGCGGCCTTGCCGGTCCGGGCCACGAAGCCGGCGGTACCCGGGTTGTCGGCCTCGACCTTGGCCGCCATCGTCTTCAGCTCGTCCAGCGTCTTCGGCGGTGCGGTGAAGCCGGACTTCTGCAGCAGGTCCTTGCGGTAGTAGAGGACCTCCTGCTCGGTGATGATCGGGATACCGACCAGCTTCTCCTCGTAGCTGGTGGCCTGCACCGGCGGGGCCTGGAAGTCGGCGAAGTCGAACGCCGAGTCCCCCTTGGCCTTGTCGGTCAGGTCGGTCAGGTAGCCGTTCTTGGCGAAGAGCTTCCCCTCCTGGAGGGGCCGGTACATCATCACGTCGATGTCGCTGGAGCCGGCGTTCAGCTTCACGTTGTACTGATCGGAGAGCTGGTCCTCGCCGAGCTGGGTGACCTCGACCTTCAGTCCGGACTGCTGCTCGAACTCCGGTAGCGCCTTCTTTATGTTTTCCGTCCAGACGTGGTTCACCAGCGTCACGCGCAGCGTGTTCGACCCGCCACTGTCATCGCCGCCGCCTCCGCAGGCGGACAGGCCGAGGGCAGCCACCACGGCCAGAGATGTTCCGATTACCGAGCGACGTAACACGTCCATCTCCCCTTCCCTCGCGGCGACCCGCCGTTGGGGCGCCGCCCGCGGACTCCTACGTCCGCCTAATGCCGGATGCTAGGCCGATAAACCTGACTTAAGCAATACCAGGGTGCTCACTGATAGGCTTTATTTATGGCCACGCCGTCACCAGAGGTCGCGTCTGTCCGGCTCGACCCCGCCGAGCCCGGGCTGCACGCCCGGCTGCTCGATCAACTAGGTACGGCCGTCTGCGCCGGCCAGCTCGCCCCCGGCTCCGTGCTCTACATCGACGATCTGGTCGAGCAGTACGCCGTCTCCCGGTCGGTGGTCCGGGAAGTGCTGCGGGTGCTGGCCTCGATGGGGCTGGTGGAGTCCCGCCGCCGGGTCGGCACCCTGATCCGGGCCGCGCGCGACTGGAACGTCTTCGACCCCCAGGTGATCCGCTGGCGGCTCGCCTCGGCCGGCCGGATCGCCCAGCTCCGCTCCATCACCGAGCTGCGTACCGCGGTCGAGCCGCAGGCCGCCTCGCTCGCCGCGCTGCGGGCGACCCCGCAGGAGGCCAGCGAGCTGGTCGGGCTCGCCGCGAAGATGTGGGCGGCGGGCAAGGCCGGGGACGAGGCCGAGTTCCTCCGGCTCGACATCGAGTTCCACCGGCAGGTGCTGGTCGACTCCGGCAACGAGATGTTCGTCAAGCTGCACGAGCTGGTCGCCGAGGTGCTGGCCGGCCGCCACCACTACGACCTGATGCCGCACTATCCACACGAGGAGGCGCTGCAACTGCACGCCGACGTCGCCCAGGCGATCCAGCGGCACGACGGCGAGCGGGCCAAGACCGCGATGGTGCACATCATGGAGCAGGCCATCACGGAGATGAGTGCCATCTGGGCGCAGAGCGGGCCCGATCCCGTCTCCTGAACCGCTTTCCGCCAGCCGGCGAGCGGGCCCGCGCGGAGGTACGGTCTCTAGATCATCAATGCCGGCGCGGCGGACTATGGTTGGCCGGATCGTGCCGTCGCGGTACGTGGCGCCGGCGTGTGCCGACCGAGAGCCCGCGTACCAGGAACAGAGGGGACCACCATGGACGCATCCTCCCGCCCGCCGTTCCGCGCCGACCACGTCGGCAGCCTGCTGCGACCCGCGCGGCTGCTGACCGCCCGGGCCGACCGGGCCGCCGGGAAGATCTCCGCCGCCCAGTTGCGCGCCGTCGAGGACGACGCGATCCGCGAGGTGGTACGCCTCCAGGAGAGCATCGGGCTGCGTACCGCCACCGACGGCGAGTTCCGGCGTACCTCCTGGCACATGGACTTCATCTACCAGCTCGGCGGGATCGACCCGGCCGACGAGAAGCTGACCGTGCAGTTCTTCAACGAATCCGGAAAGCTGGAGTTCCAGTCGGCGGCGCTGCGGGTGCACGACCGGGTGAGGTTGACCGACACCATCTTCGGCGACGCGTTCACCTTCCTGAAGCAGCAGGTCACGACGGGCACCCCGAAGCTGACCATCCCGTCGCCGAGCATGGTGCACTACCGGGGCGGCCGGGCCGCCATCGACACCGCCGTCTATCCGGACCTGGACCAGTTCTGGGCCGACCTGAGCGCCGCCTACGCCGAGCAGGTGCGCCGGCTTGCCGACCTCGGCTGCAGCTACCTCCAGTTCGACGACACCAGCCTGGCGTACCTGAACGACCCCCGGCAGCGGGAGATGGTGGCCGCCCAGGGTGGCGACCCGGAGCACCAGCACGAGCGCTACATCCGGCAGATCAACGCCTCGCTGGCCGGGCGGCCGGCGGGCCTGTCGGTGACCACCCACATGTGCCGGGGCAACTTCCGGTCCTCCTGGGCCGCCGAGGGCGGCTACGACTTCGTCGCCGAGGCGCTCTTCAGCCAGCTCGACGTCGACGGCTTCTTCCTGGAGTACGACGACGAGCGCTCCGGCGACTTCGCGCCGCTGCGGTTCGTCCCGCCGGGCAAGAAGGTGGTGCTCGGCCTGGTCACCACCAAGCGGGGTGAGCTGGAGAGCAAGGATGCCCTCAAGCGCCGGATCGACGAGGCGGCCCGCTACGTCCCGCTGGAGCAGCTCTGCCTCTCGCCGCAGTGCGGCTTCTCCTCGACGGTGGAGGGGAACGCGCTGACCCAGGAGGAGCAGGTGGCGAAGCTGCGGCTGATCGTGGAGACCGCCCAGGAGGTCTGGGGCGACGACTGAGCCCCCGCCATACCGCCCGCCCGGCCGGGCCGCTGGTCAGCCCGGCCGGGCGAACCCGCCCCGCGGGGCGATGATTTCCAGGTTGGTGCCGCCCGGGTCGGTGAAGTACGCGACCTCGGTGCCGGCCACGTCGGGCGGCGACACCTCCTCGGTGCGGAACGTGTACGCCGGGCCGAGGAAGTCGAGCCCGGCCGGCGCCCGGTAGAAGGCGACCGAGCGGTCCAGGTCGGAGACGGACATCCCGACGTGCGCGGCGGTGTCGAGCCCGATCGTCCCGGCCGACGGATCCGGTACGGCGTTGGCCATCGCGCCTCCTCCCGACGAACCGGCACCCCGGGGTGGCTCTTCCCGGCCCTCCGGGGCGCAAACCGGGCCGGCACGATCAGGGGTGCAGGCCGGGCCGGTCCGCAGGCTGCCCGCCGGGCCGGTCCCGGGCGGGCAGCCGGGCCAGCGAGACGGCGGAGATGATTGCCCAGCTCGCCTCCAGGAGCAGGAAGCCCCACGACCGGTGCAGCAGGGCGATCACCGCCAGCACGGTCGAGCCGGCGACGTTCAGCAGCAGATAGCGGGCGGAATGCGGGGAGAGTCGGCGGGTCTGGGCGGCGGCGAAGGCCGACAGGATCAGCAGCGAACCGACGATTTCGATGACATCGACAGCGGTCATGGGTTTCTGCGCGCCGTCTTTGCGGGGCCGGGTACGGCAGCGCTCTCGTCCGGGGCGGTCGCATGATGGCGCCGCCTGATGATCGAGAATAGCTCGGCGGCGCGCCGGACCGGCCGGGTGGTGCGGAACCTCACCGGCGGGCGGCACCCGGGACCGGCCGGGTGGCCGGCGGATGGTTCGATGCACGCCAGCGACCGCACGCGGGAAGGGGCACACGCCGATGGCGGGGTACGAACGGGACGCGGCTGCGGCCGGCACCCGGGCCAGGTGGGTGGCGCCGGTCCGCCGGGCAATCGCCCGGATGCTCAACCCCGACGGCCTCTCCGCCGGGTACGTCCCGGCGCAGCGCGGCCAGGAGACCGACCGGATCGTGGACTGCGCGGCGTACCTCGACGGTCGCCGGTTGCCGGGCCGGCCCGACTACCGGGCGGCGTTGGCGGCGGCGCGCCGGGGGCGCGGGTTCGTCTGGCTGGGGCTGCACGACCCGGACGAGGCGGACTTCGCGCCGATCGCCCAGGCGTTCGGCCTCGACGAGCTGGTCGCCGGGCACGCGCTCAACCGGGAGCACCGGCCGGCGGTGGAGCGCTACGACCAGGTGACGGTGATCGTGCTGCGCACGACCCGGTACGTCGAGCACACCGAGCTGACCGAGACCTCCGAGGTGGTGGAGACCGGGGCGGTGACGGTGTTCGTCGGTCCCCGATTCGTGATCACCGTCCGGCACGGCGCACCCGGTGCGCTCCGGCCGGTCCGGGCCGACCTGGAGGCCCGGCCCACCCTGCTGGCGCTCGGCCCGTGGGCGGTCGCCTACGCGGTCTGCGACCAGCTCGTCGGCTCGTACGTCCGGGTGGCCACCGCCGTGGAGGCCGACGTCGACGCGGTGGAGGAGCAGGTCTTCGCCCCGCGTACGGCCCGGGACCGGATCGCGCACATCTACCAGCTCAAACGGGAGCTGATGGAGTTCAAGCGGGCGGTCGCACCGTTGCAGCGGCCGTTCGCCGCGCTGCTCGACGACCGGGAACTGCCCCGGCCCGTGGTCCGCTACTTCCGGGACGTGCACGGCGTACTGTCCCGCACGGTGGAGCGGGTGACCGCCTACGACGACCTGCTGAACTCGGTCCTCCAGGCCCGGCTGGCCCAGGTCTCGGTGGACCAGAACAACGACATGCGCAAGATCGCGGCATGGGCGGCGATCTTCGCGGTGCAGACCTTCATCGCCGGCATCTACGGGATGAACTTCGAGTTCATCCCGGGGCTGAAAGCGGCGAACGGCTTCTGGGTGGTGCTGGTGGTGATGCTGGTCCTGGCGGTCTTGATGCACCGAGGCTTCCGGCGCAACAACTGGCTGTGAGCGAGGCGACGCCGCGGCGGCCCGGGCCGGTCAGAGCCAGTCGCGGCGCTTGAAGATCACGAAGAGGGTGGTGCAGACCACCAGCATCAGGAAGAGCGCGAACGGGTAGCCGAGCGTCCAGTGCAGCTCGGGAATGTGGTCGAAGTTCATCCCGTAGACCGTGCCGATCACCGTCGGCGCGAAGAGGATCGCGGCCCAGGCGGAGATCCGCTTGATCTCCTCGTTCTGCGTGTAGCTGGCCACGGTCAGGTTCTTGACCTCCTCGTTCTGCGACTGTGACACCAGCGTGGCGTTCAGGGTGAGGATGTCCGCCAGGATCTGCCGGAACTCGTTGACCCGCTCGGAGGCGGTGGTGGCGTGGTCGGCCACGTCGCCCAGGTAACGCCGCAGCTCCTCGTCGGTGCCGTACTTCTCGAAGCCGGCGGTGAGCCCCTGGAGGATGTCCAGCAGCGGGCGGGTGGCCCGCTGGAACTCGATCACCTCACGGGACAGCTCGTAGATCCGCCGGCTCACCCGGGGATCACCGCCGAAGACCTCGGTCTCGATCTCGTCGATGTCGTTCTGCAGCCCGCCGACCACCGGGGCGTACCCGTCGACCACGCTGTCCAGGATCGCGTACAGCACCGCCTCCGGGCCGCGCCGCAGCAGGTCGGGGTCGTTCTCCATCCGGCGGCGTACGGCGGTCAGGTCGGGTGCCTGTCCGTGCCGTACGGTCAGCACGAAGTTGGCCCCGACGAAGATGTGCACCTCGCCGAAGTCCACCTCCTCGCGCTCGTCGAGGTAGCGGGCGGCCCGGAGCACCACGAAGAGGGTGTCGCCGTACCGTTCGAGCTTCGGCCGCTGGTGCGCGACGATGGCGTCCTCGACGGCCAGCTCGTGCAGCCCGAACTCCTCGGCGACGGTGAGCAACTGCCCCTCGGTCGGCCGGTACAGGCCGATCCACGCCATCGTCCCGGGATGCTCCCGCAGCCGCTGGCAGGTCTCGGCGAGGTTCGGCGGGCCGTCGACCCGGTGACCGTCCCGGTAGATCGCGGAGGTGACCACACTCTCCTCCGCGGGAGGCGCCTCGGTGCCCTCCTCGGCCGCCCGCGGATCCATCGACAGCTCCGGGGGCGACTGCGGATATCGGTCCTGCGAGCGGCGCAGTGCCCGCTTCGCGGGACGGAGGGCGCGCGAACGCCAGTCGGACATGGGCAGCCTCCACAACGAAGACGTCGAGCGACACGTGCGGGGACCCCACGAAAGAGTGGATCACGTAACCGGTCGACGGCCCACGCCGGGCCGCTGTCCCATCCCACGCCCGCCCCTGGCCGAGGACGACCAACCGCCGGCCAACAGCACGGAAACGTTGACCAACCCCCACCGTAGGCGGCGCCGCGCCCCTTCGCACCCCGAGTCGCGGACAACGCCGGCCCGGTGGTCCCGGTCGGCTGCCGACCGGAACCACCCGGGGGCGGGGCCGGTCAGCCCCCGGCGACGGAGGGGATGACCTGGATCTCCGCGCCGTCCGGGACCGCCGTGTCGAGGCCGCCGGTCTGCCGGCAGTCCTCGCCGTCGACGTACACGTTGACGTATCGGCGCAGTTGGCCCTGCTCGTCCCGGATCCGCCGGATCAGCCGCGGCCACTCGGCGCCCACCTCGTCGAGCACGGCGCGGAGGGTGCCCGCCGCGGCGACGTCGAGCCGGCCCGCGCCGGCCGTCTCCCCGCGCAGTGCGGCGGGCACGACGACGGTGACCATCGCTCAGACCTCCGCGGCCCGGACGCAGAGCACGTCGGGCAGGTGGGCGGCGACCAGCGACCACGAGTCGCCCTCGTCGCGGCTGGCGTAGACCTCGCCCGAGCGGGTGCCGAAGTAGACCCCGGCCGGGTCGGCGTCGTCGACGCACATGGCGTCGCGCAGCACGGCGGGGTAGTAGGGGTCGGTCGGCAGCCCGTCGGTCAGCGGCTGCCAGGTGTCACCCGCGTCGGTGGAGCGGAAGACCCGGCAGCGCCGGTCGACGGGGAAGCGTTCCCCATCCGCGACCAGCGGAAAGGTGTAGATGGTGTCGCCACGGTGCGGATGGGCCACCATCGGGAAGCCGAAGTCGCTGGGCAGGCCGTCGGCGATCGACTGCCAGCTCACCCCGCCGTCGGTGGACCGGTAGACGCCGTGGTGGTTCTGTGCGTAGAGCTTTTCGGGGTCGACCGCGTCCCGGGCGACCTTGTGCACACACTGCCCGAACTCGGGCCACTCGTCCGGCATGAAGTAGGCCCGGATGCCGGTGTTCTGCGGGCGCCAGCTCGCACCCGCGTCGCCGGTGCGGTAGACGCCGCCGGTCGACATCGCGACCAGGATCTGCGCCGGATCGGCCGGGTGCGGCAGCACCGTGTGGATCGCCTGGCCGCCGAACCCGGCGTCCCACTGCTCGCGGTGCGGGTGGTCCCAGAGCGGGCGGACCATCTCGTAGGAGGTGCCGCCGTCGACCGACCGGAACAGCGCCGAGGGCTGGGTGCCGGCGTAGACCACGTCGGGCTGGTCGGCCGGGCCAGGGGTGAGCTGCCAGACCCGCTCCAGGCTGGCTCCGGTGCCGTCCGGGAACGAGACGGGCGGCTCCGCCGGCTCCTGCCAGGAGGCGCCGAGGTCGTCGCTGGTCGCGACGCTGGGGCCGAAGTGTGAACTGGTCACCCCGGCGAGCAGCCGGGGGGTGGCCCGCCGCTTGTCCACGGCGACCGAGTAGACCCCGGTCATCGCGAAGTGCGGCCCGCTGACCTGCCAACTCTTGCGGTCGTCGCTGCTGGTGGCGAGGAAGAGGCCCTTGCCGGTGCCGATCGCCAACAAGGCGGTCATGGTCATCCCTCCGATCGGACGTGCGCCGTCGATGTCCGCCGGCCAGTATGCCGAGCGGCACCGACAAAAAGGCAGCTCGGACGCCCGTGGCGTGGGATCCGCGACCCCGTTACGGCCAGAGCGCGTTGACCCGGGGGTAGCTGAGTACCTCCGTGCCGAAGCCGAAGGTGCCGGTCTCCCGGATCTCCCGGGCCGCGTCCACGAAGGCGGTCAGCGCCGCCCGGGCCAGGGTCGAGCCGACGCTGACCCGGCGTACGCCGCAGTCGGCGAGCATCGCGACCGTCACCCCGGGGGCGCCGCCGGCCAGCGCGTTGACCGGTTTGTCCACCGCCGCGCAGACCGAGCGGACGGCGTCCAGGTCCGGCAGCCCCGGTGCGTAGAGCACGTCGGCCCCGGCGGCGGCGTAGGCCCGGAGCCGGCGGATGGTGTCGGGCAGGTCGGCCCGGCCGTAGAGGAAGTTCTCCGCCCGAGCGGCCAGGGTGAACGGAAACGGGAGAGCCCGGGCCGCTGCCACCGCCGCCTCGACCCGGCGTACCGCCTCGTCCAGCGGGCGGATCGGATCGGCGGGATCGCCGGTGGCGTCCTCGATCGACCCGCCGACGGCACCCGCCTCGGCGGCGAGCCGGATAGTCTCGGCCACCTCGGCCGGGCTGTCGCCGAATCCGCTCTCCAGGTCGGCCGCCACCGGCAGCGGGGTGGCCTCGGCGATCATCCGGACGTTCCGCAACGTCTCCGCCCGGCTGACCAGGTTGGCGCCGTCGCGCCGGCCGAGCGCGAAGGCCAGCCCGCCGCTGGTGGTGGCGAGCGCGGGAAAGCCGAGCTGGGCGAGTACCCGGGCACTGCCGGCGTCCCACGGATTGGGGAGTACGAAGGTCGGCCCCTCGTGCAGCCGGCGGAAGGTGACCGCCCGGCGGTACTGGTCGGCGGCGTCCAGAGTCATCGGATCATCCTCTCCGCCGGCCAGTCTAGGTACCCCGTCCTCCCCGCGACCCTCCCGCCGTCACTCCGGTGTGCCGTTGAGCATCCACGGCAGGTTGAACTTGCGGAACACGATCGACCGCCGCGAGGTGTCGCTGGCGGCGGTGTTCTCGTTCACCTCGACCAGTGCCCCGACGAAGTAGTCGGCGGTCTTGGCCATGCTCGAATAGCCACCCTCGGCGACGCTGCCGCCGCCCAGCCCCGGCCAGGACGGCAGCGGCGCGTCGGCGAGCCGGCGGTAGACCGGCCAGGTCCGGGCCTCGTCGTAGCTGATCCGCACGGTCATCCTGGTGCGGGTCTCGGTGCTCGCCGAGTTGAGGAAGACGATCCGGGTCGGCGAGTCGAGGTTGTACCGCAGGATGGAGCCCTGGGCGCGCGGATCCAGCAACGTCTGGTCCGGCGCGAAGGTGCCGAAGCCGCCCTCGATCGTCCCGCGCGCCACCCAGCGGCGCTTCGCGCCCTCCCAGACCGCGCCGACGGCCCGGTCGTTGCGCATCAGCCGGCCGTCGGTCAGCTCCAGCACCGTGCCCTCGCTGGTGCCCTCCTGGGCGGCGCCGGTGCTGGTGGTGATGCGCTGCACCTTCCAGGTGGCCCCGTGGTCGTCGCTGTAGATGTTGCGGTGCAACGCGGGAATCACCAGCCGGCCGGTGGAGGTCTGCACGCCGACGCCCGGACCCATCGCGTCCCACGCCCAGGTTCCGCCGCCGGCGAGCGTCCTCGGCTTGAGCGTGGCGGTCAGGTCCACCGGATCGGTCCAGTTCCGGCCGTCGTCGGCGCTGCTGCTGACGTACACCTTGCGGTGTTCCCAGGCGCTGATCCGGGTGGTGCCGTCGTCGCCGTTCTGGCTGTAGCCCGCCGGGTTCCAGGACATGAAGAGCCAGATCCTGCCGTTGCTGGAGTCGACGACGGCGGTCGGGTTGCCCCAGGTGCCCTGTCCAGCCCCGACCACCTCGTCCAGCGCCGACCAGGTGGCGCCGTTGTCCGTCGAACGCTTGTAGACCAGGTTGATGTTGCCCCAGTCCCGGTTGTTCGACGCCCGGCCCTCGGCGAACGCGATCAGGGTGTTCGCCTTCGTCCGCACCAGCGACGGGATCCGGAAGGAGTGGTAGGTGATGCCGTTGAGGGACTCGCCGCCGCCGTCGAAGAGCAGCCGCTCGCTGTGCGCGGCCGGTGCGGCCGCGGCGGGTCCGCCGGCCGGCGCCACCGACAGGCCGAGCAGCAGCCCACCGACCAGCACTCCGGCCGTCCTCGCTCGCCAGGACATCGGTACCTCCTCGCCGCCGGTCCGCGTCAGACCAGCAGGTCCTCGTCGTAGATGCTGGCCAGCCGGTTCGGCGTGCCCTGGGAGGCGAAGCCGAAGCAGAGCCGGGCCGTGTTCAGGTCCGCCGCACCGGCCATGCCCGCACCTCCGTGCGCAGTTAAATACCTACATCTATCGCTTGGTTTGAGAAAGAAACTGCCATACCGTCTCGGTCACCGCAAGGTCTCCGTACGGCATCGGTCGATCTTCCGCTCGGGCCGGGCTGGCTAGTGCGGTGTCCAGTAACGTTCGTCGGGTTTCTGTCGTACCCGTGGGGTTGGCTCTGCTGGTGCCTCGTCGTCGGGATCCGGCCGCTGCTGTGGTGGTGTATCGGACGGCGCGGGTGGGGTTGCGGTTGACGGTGGGTCAGCGGCGGCGGTGTTTCGGCCTGCTCCGGTCGGCAGGGGATGTGTGGGCGTGTGTGTTGGAGGTCAATGCGTGGCGTCGGGCCCGTCGGGATGCCCCGTTGGCGGGTTATCAGGAGTTGTGTCGGGAGTTGGCGGCTGCGGGGTCGGGGACGTTCGGGGAGTTGGATTCCACGGGGGCCCGCTCGGTGTTACGCCGGTTTTCCGACGCCTGGTTCGCGGCGGCGAAACGCCGTAAGGACGGCGACGCCACGGTCCGGTTTCCGCGTCGTCGGCGTGGGTTGGTGCCGGTGCGCTGGTACCACGGCACGTTCACCCTCGATGGCCGGCGGTTGCGGGTCCCGACCGCTCGTGGCGCAGGTCCGTTGTGGCTGCGGCTGGCCCGGCATCTGCCCTACCCGGCCGGCCGGGTGCGGTCGGTCACTTTGCTGTGCGAGGGTGGTCGGCTGTTCCTCGATGTGACCGCCGAGATCCCGGTGGCGGAATACCAGCCGGGGTGTGGTCCGGATCCGGGGCGGATGGCGGGGGTGGATCTGGGGGTGATCCATCCGTACGCGGTCGCCGGCCCGGCCGGGCAGGCGCTGTTGGTGTCCGGGCGGGCGATCCGGGCCGAGCACCGTCAGCATCTCGCGGATACGAAGAAGCGTCGTCGGGCGGTCGCCGGGCGGGCGCCCGCGAAGGGAGAGCGCGGGTCGCGGCGGTGGCGGCGGTACCGGCGTCGGGCGCGGCTGGTGGAGGGTCGGCATCGGCGGCGGGTCCGGCAGGCCCAGCACGAGGCCGCCAAGACCGTGATCGGCTGGGCGATCGCACAGCGGGTAGGCACCCTGCGGGTTGGTGACCCGCGCGGGGTTCTCGACATTCAGGCGGGTCGGCGGCACAACCTGCGGTTGCGGCAGTGGCGCATCGGCCACCTCATCCGCATCCTCCAGGACAAGGCGGCCCTGGCCGGGATCAGAGTCGACCTCGTGGATGAGCGGGGGACGTCGTCGACCTGCCCGGCCTGCGTCCGGCGGATACCGAAACCATCCGGACGGGTCCTCACCTGCCGGTACTGCGGATTCTCGGGCCATCGTGACCTGGTCGCGGCGGCCATCATCGCCACCCGTACCCCGGGCGGCGGACCCACCACCCCACAACCCTCGGCCCCTGTGCCGACGCTGTTGTCCGGGGTGGTCACGCACCGTCGAGCCGGCCGGCACCTGCCCGGTGTCGGCCGGTCCCGACGTGACCCCCGCCGCCCACCACAGCACCTCGGGCGGCGTGCGGGTCGGTTGGCCAGCGGTGGCCCGCCCCACCAACCACACAGTGGGGAGTCGCTCGCCGAACAGGCGAGGATCCACAAAACCACCGGGAGACCCGGTGAACGTCAGTGGACACCGCACTAGACTCGCCCGCGTGGGCAGTCGCAGGGGGACGATCGCGCTCTGGGGGGTCTTCGGCGTCGTCGCGGTGGTCTCGTCGGCACTCGTGCTCCGCCGGCCCGACTGGGAACGCCTCTCGGATCTGCACATCTACTACGGCGCCATCCGGCACCTGCACGCCGGCCAGCCGCTCTACGAATTCGTCGCCGAGAACGGTGGGCCGTTCACGTACCCGCCCTTCGCCGCCCTGGTCCTCTCGCCGATCGGCCTGCTGCCCGAGAGCGTCCTCCAACTCTCCTGGCTGGTGCTGACCTGCGCGGCGATCGCCGCCATCGCCGTCGCGGTGGGTGGCGCCGTCACCTCGCAACGGCACCGGCGACCGCTGGTGGTCGCGGCCATCGCCTGCGCGCTGATGCTCTCCGCGCCGGCCCAGAGCAACCTGCGCTTCGGCCAGGTCAGCGTCTTCATCGTGCTGCTCGCCCTGGTCGACGGGACGGGGCTGACCCCGGCCCGGTATCGGGGCGTCCTGGTCGGGATCGCCGCGGCCGTCAAGCTGACCCCGCTGCTGTTCGTGGTCTTCTTCCTGGTCGCCCGCCGCTGGCGCGACGCCGGTCGGGCGGCCGGCGCCTTCCTGGCCTGCGGCCTGGTCGGCGCGGTCGTGCTGCCGGCGGAGAGTTGGACCTTCTGGACCGGTACCTTCCTCAACACCTCGCGGGTCGGCAACCTCGCCTCGCTCGGCAACCAGTCCCTGCACGGCATGCTGCTGCGGGTGGGCGCCGAGGGCGAGACCTTCCCGCTGCTCTGGGCCGGCCTGGTGCTGGTCGTCTGCGGTACGGCGCTGCTGCGGGCACGCCAGCTCGAACTGTCCGGCCGGTCCGCGCAGGCGGCCGTGCTGGTCGGTTGCGCGACCGTGGCGGCCTCGCCGGTCTCCTGGACCCATCACCAGATCTGGCCGGTGCTGGCCGCGATGTTCCTGGTCGGGGCGTACGGGGTGGCCCGCCGGGTGGCCGGTGTCGCGGTGCTGGGCGTGATGGTGCTGTCGCTGGGCGCGCTGCTCAGCTCGGTCTCGATGACCCCGGGACTCCAGTTCCTCTTCGAGAACTCGCGTTCCATCGCCACCATCACGCTGTGCCTGGCCGGCTTCGGCGGGGCGGCGGTCGCGGCGGTCGCCGCCGCTCGGCGTACCTCCACGGCCCGGGGTTGGCTGCGGGTGGGCACCGCCGCCCTCGCCGGGGTCGCCTTCTTCGCCGTACAGCCGCTGCCGGCGGGGGCGGACCCGACGTTCAAGGCGTACTCGATGTCCGACGTGCACAACCCGCGCTACTTCTTCGTCTGCCGCAGCGCGGCCGGGTGCGCCGCGTTCGGCGCGGGTGCGCCGATCACCTTCGGAGTCACCGCCGAGAAGACCAAGGTACGCGTCAGCGGGGTCGTCGACGCCACCGTGGCCCGGCTGGAATACCAGTCCGCGCCCGGGGGCGCCGCCCGGACGATCCCGCTGCTGGAGGTATATCCGGGGCAGCGGCTGTTCTCGTTCCGCTCGGCCAACCTCTCGCACGGCTGGTTGACCGCCTACCGCGCGGACGGCAGCCCGATCGCCGCGTACAGCGAGGAACTCGTCGCCGGGTGACGGCGCGGTACCGGCGGGTGGGGCGGTTCACCGACCCGGCAACCGGTGGCCGGGGCCCGGTCAACTCGGGATGTTAACGTGGCGCCCGGCTCACGACGGCGGCACGCAGACCAGGCCGGTCACCGCCTCGACCGGTGCCGG
This sequence comes from Plantactinospora sp. DSM 117369, assembly GCF_053764795.1. Lineage (NCBI taxonomy): Bacteria > Bacillati > Actinomycetota > Actinomycetes > Micromonosporales > Micromonosporaceae > Plantactinospora > Plantactinospora sp. DSM 117369. Next base: position 3,217,475 of record NZ_CM132446.1, read on the forward strand.
CCGGCCAGGCCGTGCCGGCGCCGCCGACCTCGCGCGACCGTGCGAGTCGGTCACTCCCAGTGGCGAGCGGGCGTCACCAGGCTTCACAGGAAAGGGCCTCTGGATTGTCGGCTTTCACGCGCCGTCGTCGAACCCCGACCGATGCACCGCCGGAGCCGGTGGAGGTCCCGGCCACCGACGGCCACCCGTCACCGGAACCGGACGACCACGGTACGCCCGACGCCAACCACACGTCGGAGGTCGCCGGTGGCCCGACCGACGCCGCGACCGACGACGCCGCTCCCGCTCCCGCTCCCGCTCCCGCTCCCGCTCCCGCTCCCGCTCCAAAGCGTGGCAGGCTGCGGACCGTGGCGGCCGGCCTGACCAGCGTCCTGGCCCTGCTGCTGGTCGTCTTCGCCCTGCTCGCGCCGAACCAGCTCACCCTCCTCACCCCGGGTGCGTTCCTGCGGCTGCCGCTCGAAGCCCTGCTGGTGGTCGCGCTGGTGCTGCTCCTGCCGGGCTGGGGACGCCGGGTGGTGGCGGTACCGGTCGGGATCGCACTCGGAGTGCTGGCCATCGTGAAGGTCATCGACATGGGCTTCTTCGCGGTGCTGGCCCGGCCGTTCAACCCGGTCTTCGACTGGATCTCGTTCGAGGCCGGCACGGACTACGTCGAGGAGTCGTACGGCCGGACCGGCGCCGTCGTCGCCGTGGTCGCCGCCGGCCTGCTCGCGGTCGGCCTGCTCGTCCTGATGACGCTCTCGGTGCTCCGGCTGACCCGCCTGGTGGTCCGGCACCGCCGGGCGTCGACGCACATCGTGTCGGCCCTCGGGGCCACCTGTGTCGTCGGCGCCGTGCTCGGTGTGCAGATCATTCCAGACGTGCCGGTCAGCACCCTGACCTACGACCGGGCGCTCCAGGTGCGGGCGGCCCTGCGCGACCAGGAGGTGTTCGCGGCCGAGGCCCGGGTCGACGCCTTCGGTGACACCCCCGGCGACCAGTTGCTCACCGCGTTGCGGGGCAAGGACGTGGTCCTCGCCTTCGTCGAGAGCTACGGTCGCTCGGCGGTCGAGGACCCGGCGTTCGCCCCGGAGATCGGCGCCACCCTCGACACCGGCTACACCCGACTGCGCACCGCCGGGTACGCGGCGCGCAGCGGCTGGCTCACCTCGCCGACCTACGGCGGCGGAAGCTGGCTGGCCCACGGCACGCTGCTCTCCGGTCTCTGGATCAACAACCAGCAGCGCTACACCCACCTCGTCGCCAGCGACCGGATGACCCTGAACCGGGCCTTCCAGCGGGCCGACTGGCGGACCGTCGGCGTGATGCCGGGCATCACCCAGAAATGGCCGGAGGGGACGTTCTTCGGCTACGACGAGGTGCACGCCTCGAAGGAGCTCGGATACCGTGGCCCGCAGTTCAGTTGGGCCCAGATGCCGGACCAGTACACGCTGTCAGTCTTCGAGCAGCGCGAACACGCCAAGCCGGACCACCCGCCGGTGATGGCGACGATTCCGCTGGTGTCCAGCCACGCGCCCTGGACACCGATCCCGGAACTCATCGGCTGGGACCAGCTCGGCGACGGATCGATCTTCGGGCCGATGGCCGAGGTGGGCGAGTCGTCGGACGACGTGTGGCGGGACACCGACAAGGTGCGCACCCAGTACCGCCGCGCCATCGAGTACTCGCTGAACACCGTCGTCTCCTACCTGGAGCGGTACGGCGACGACGACCTGGTCTTCGTCTACCTCGGCGACCACCAGCCGGCCCCGCTGGTGACCGGGGAGAACGCCAGTCACGACGTACCGATCACCATCGTCGCCAAGGATCCGGCCGTGCTGGACCGGATCTCCGGCTGGAACTGGCAGGAGGGCCTGAAACCCGGCCCGGACACTCCGGTCTGGCGGATGAGCGACTTCCGGGACCGGTTCCTCACCGCCTTCGGGTCGTAGCTCCGAGCCGACCCCGCTGCGCGGTGGGCCGGCCCGGCCCGGTGAACCCACCCGAAGTGTCGGGGCCTGCCGGTAGGATTTCCGGGCCCGTGCCACGGTGCTGGCCGTGGCCCGGATCGATGTCCGGCCAAGGCTCTGACCAGCATTCGGAGGTTCCGCATCATGTTCGACGGCACCGGTCTGACGTTGACCACCGTCAATCTGAGTGCACCGGACCCGGCAGCGCTCGCCCGTTTCTACCAGCGCCTCCTCGGTTGGGAGATCACCGAGGAGGCGTCGGACTGGGTGCTGATGCGCGACCCGGCCGGGGGAGTCGGGCTGGCCTTCCAGACCGAGTCGCCGTACGCCCGGCCACGCTGGCCGGCCGGTCCCGGCGACCAGCAGATGATGATGCACCTGGAGATCCGGGTCGACGATCTGGAGAGCGCCGCCGCGCACGCCGTGGCGTGTGGCGCCACCCGCGCGGACTTCCAGCCGCAGCAGGATGTCCTGGTGCACCTCGACCCGGCCGGCCACCCGTTCTGCCTCTACCTCGGCTGATCCACCGCGCCGGATCGGGGAACCCCATTGGGGTGGGCACCCGTCCGGGCCGTCCCCGGCCCACCGCACCCCGATGCTCCCCGACCCATTCGGGGCCCGCCGGATCAGTCGGCGAGGCGGGCCGGGAAGCCGCCGGTGGCGACCGGCCCCCAACCGTCGATGGTGACCCGGATCAGCGACTTGTCCTGCCGGCGCATGGCCTCGCGGTACTCGTCCCAGTCCGGGTGCTCGCCGGAGATGCACCGGAAGTACTCGACCAGCGGCTCCAGCGCCTCCGGCAGGTCGAGCACCTCGGCGGTGCCGTCGACCTGGACCCACGGCCCGTTCCAGTCGTCGGAGAGGACGCAGACGGAGACTCGGGGATCCCGGCGGGCGTTGGTCGCCTTCGCCCGCTCCGGATAGGTCGAGACGACGATCCGGCCCTCGGTGTCCACCCCGCAGGTCACCGGCGAGGACTGGGGTCGCCCGTCCGGGCGGGTCGTCATCAGGATGGCGCGGTGCCGGGGTCGGAGGAAGTCGAGCAGTTCGGCGCGGTCGACGCGGGTGTTGGTCGCGATGCTGCGGGTCATTGATCGTTTCTATCAGGCTGGGCCGGGACGGCGGGCCGGGCGGAGGGGGTCTGGGTCCACTGCGGGGCCGGCAACCGCTGTTCCGGGATTGCCGGACAGTTCAGGTGCCGGACGCGGAGCGGTCGGCGTCGGTGGCGGCCTTGAGTGCGCGCAGCACGGAGAGCTCCGAATCGGTCGGCGGCTCGCCGGTACGCAGGTCGTCGGCGACCCGCAACCGCCAGCCGGTCGCCGCACGGGCCTGCTCGACCGTGGCGCCCGGATGCAGTTGGGTCAGCACCAGTTCCCGGCTGGACGGGTCGGGCCGGAGGATGCCGAGGTCCGTGATCACCACCTGCGGTCCGGCCCCGCGCAGCCCGAGTCGTTCCCGGTCACCGGAGCCGGCGCCGTAACCGAACGAGGTGACGAAGTCGACCCGCTCGACGAAGGTACGCGGACTCTGCCGCATGATGACGATGACCTCGCGGCAGGAGGCGGCGATCTCGGGTGCCCCACCGGCCCCGGGCAGCCGTACCAACGGATTGCTGTAGTCGCCGCCGATGGCGGTGGTGTTGATGTTGCCGTACCGGTCGAGCTGGGCACCGCCGAGGAAACCGACGTCGATGTTGCCCGGCTGGAGCCAGTAGTTGAAGACCTCCGGCACGCTGACCACCGCGTCGGCGGTGTCGGCCAGGATGCCGTCGCCGATCGAGAGTGGCAGCCGGTCGGGTTTGGCGCCGAGACACCCGGACTCGTAGATGAGCACGAGCCGGGGGGCGTGGGTCACCCGGGCGAGGTTGGCGGCGGTACTCGGCAGGCCGATTCCGACGAAGCACGCGGTGCCGTCCCGCAGTTGCCGGGCGGCGGCGACGGTCATCATCTCGTCGGCGGTCCACTCCGCGCTCATCGCCGCCACCTCCCGGGCCGCTCGATCCGCTCGCCCATCCCGCCACCAGGTCCGTGCTCGCTCATCCCGCCTGCTTCGTCGGGCTCCTTCGGCCCGCCGGCCGGCCCGCGTTCGTCCGTCCCGCCACCATGTCCGCGGTCGTTCGTTCGGCCGGCCTCGCCGCGCTCGTTCATGGGTTCCTCCGGGCGTCGAGGACGTGCTGCCGCATCCAGGTGGTGAAGGTGTCCCGGTCGCGGCTGATCGCGTCCCACGCCTGGTAGAAGTTGTTGTCCCGGACCGAGTAGCCCTGTGCGTAGGACGGGTGCGAGCCACCGGGGGCGAGCGCGACCGCGCTGACCGCCCAGGTCGGCAGGACCACCTGGGTGGGCATCGGCTCCAGGGAGTCGACGATCTCCTCGACGGTGACCAGGGACCGCCTGGCGGCCAGCACCGCCTCCTTCTGCACGCCGGTGATGCCCCACATCTGCACGTTGCCGGCCCGGTCGGCGCGCTGGGCGTGCACGATCGTGACGTCGGGGTTCAACGCCGGTACGGCGGTGAGCACCTCGCCGGTGAACGGGCAGGTGATGGGCTTGATGGTGGCGGTATGCCGGGGCAGGTCGGTGCCGGTGTAGCCACGCAGCACCGCGAACGGCAGCCCGGAAGCCCCGGCCACGTACCGGTTCGCCATTCCGGCGTGGCTGTGCTCCTCGATCTCCAGCGGTGCCGGCCAGCCGTGCTCCACCGCGTCCCGAAACCGGTGCAGCGAGCCGACGCCCGGGTTGCCGCCCCAGGAGAAGACCAGTCGACGGGCACAGCCCATCCCGATGAGCTGGTCGTAGATGACGTCCGGGGTCATCCGGACCAGTTCCAGGTCGCGCCGCCGCTGCCGGACGATCTCGTGGCCGGCGGCGAACGGAATCAGGTGGGTGAATCCCTCCAGCGCCACCGTGTCACCGTCGTTGACCAACTCGGCCACACCTTCGGCCAACGAGACGATCTCAGCCATCCGTCCCCAGTCTCCTGATCGCGCGTCGTCGCCCTGCCGAGCGGTGACGGCAGACGGGCGCAGTCGTTCGTTTGGCGTACGCCTGTTCTGATATCGAACGTAGCGTGACGCATCCGGCCCCGTCAACGCCGCCCGGCGCGGCCACGGGATTTTCCGCCGCCGTCGTGGCCGTGCTGGGCCGAGCGTCCGACAGGTCCGCGCCCGCCGAGGCGGTCCGGCCGGTATGCGGACCCGCTCGGCCGGTACGCGTGGGAGAGCGCGAGCGTGCCCGCGGAGTACGGCTTCGCGGCCGGGGAGAGCGCGGTGACCGCGACGGCGCTTCGCTCGGTCGTGCACGTCGGGGCCCGGCACACCGGTGTACCGGGGCGACCCTCCCTGCCTCGTACCCGCGCCGGAAGGGTGACCCGCGCGGCGCGATGCTGCCGTACCGGCCTCCGGACAGTTGCGATCTTCGCTGCGTCGGGAGTACCGTGGGTGAATAATTCATCGTCCGTTGAATAAGGTGATCGCGGTGGACGAGCGTACGACCTGCGTCGTCGTCGGCGGTGGACCGGCTGGAATGGTGCTCGGGCTGCTGTTGGCCCGGGCCGGCGTCGACGTGACGGTGCTGGAGAAACACGGCGACTTCCTGCGCGACTTCCGGGGCGACACGGTGCACCCGTCCACCCTGCAACTCCTCGACGAACTGGGCCTCGGCGAGCGGTTCGCCGCCCTGCCGCAGAGCCGGCTGGACGAGGTCGCCTTCCCGGTGGCGCCGGGGCGGCAGGTCGTCATCGCCGACTTCCGCCGGCTGAAGACCCGGTACCGGTACGTCGCGATGGTGCCGCAGTGGGACCTGCTCAACCTGCTCGCCGAGGCGGGCGCGGCCGAGCCCTCCTTCACGCTGCGGATGAACACCGAGGTGACCGAGCTGATCCAGCAGGACGGCCGGGTCCTGGGCGTGCGCTACCGGGGGCCGGACGGCAGGACAGCTGAGCTGCGCGCCGAGTTGACCGTCGCCTGCGACGGCCGGTGGTCGCTCGCCCGGGCACAGGCCAACCTGCCGGTCCGGGAGTTTCCGGTGGAGATCGACGCCTGGTGGTTCCGGTTGCCCCGCGACCCACACGACGACCCGGCCGGGCTCACCCCCCGGGTCGGCCCCGGCCGGTTCGCCGTGGTCATCCCCCGGGAGGGTTACCTCCAGATCGCCTACATCGCCCGGAAGGGCAGCGACGCGCGGATCCGGGCCCAGGGGGTCGAACAGTTCCGCCGCGACATCGCGGAACTGGCTCCCGGCTTCGCCGACCGGGTCGACGCGATCACCTCGATGGACGAGGTCAAGCATCTCGACGTACGGCTGAACCGGCTCGACCGCTGGCATGTGCCCGGGCTGCTCTGCCTGGGGGACGCGGCGCACGCGATGTCGCCGGTCGGCGGGGTCGGGATCAACCTCGCCGTGCAGGACGCGGTCGCCGCCGCCACGCTGCTCGCCGAGCCGCTCCGGCGCGGCACGGTGACCGAGGCCGACCTGGCCGCCGTCCGGTCCCGGCGGCTGCTACCGACCATCCTGGTGCAGCGGTTGCAGCGGTTCCTGCACCGGAATCTGGTCACCCCGATCCTGGCCGGGCGCCGGGCCGGACCACCCCGGCCGGTGCTGGCCCTGCTCCGGCGGTTCCCGGTCGTGTCCATCGGCCCGGCCTACCTGATCGGCGTCGGCGTACGCCCCGAGCACGCGCCGCCGTTCGCCCGCCGGCCGCCGGCCCCGGTCGACACCGACGGAGAGGCCGGCTGAGCACGTCCACCGCCCCGCCCACTCTGGACGGAGCAGGGCGACCCGGCCCGGATGCGGCGTCTCAGTAGCCGCCCTTCCGCTATCCGGAAGACGTACTTCCCGGCCGACCGCGTGCTCGACATGCTCGGAGGAGAAGATCCCCCGCTTCTCCAGGGAGTCGCCATGACGGCTTTCGTACGCGACCAGTGGTATGTCGCCGCATACAGCCGGGAGGTCGGGCGGGAACTGCTCGGCCGCACCATCCTCGGCGAGCCGATCGTCTTCTACCGGACCGAGGGCGGCGAGGCGGTCGGACTCGCCGACCGGTGCGTGCACCGGCGCTTCCCGCTCTCCGAGAGCCGGCTCGACGGCGACACGATCGTCTGCGGATACCACGGCTTCACCTACGACCGCGGCGGTTCCTGCGTCTTCGTCCCCGGCCAGCAGCGGATCCCGCGTACCGCCAGGGTGCCGGCCTACCCGGTGGTGGAGCAGGACTCGTTCGTCTGGGTGTGGATCGGCGACAGGGCCGAGGCGGACCCCGGGCTGATCCCCCGGGCGCCCTGGCTGGCCGACCCGGACTACACCGCGGTGTGCGGGATGGAGCCGCTGGACGCCCGGTACATGCTGCTGGTCGACAACCTGATGGACCTCTCCCACGAGACCTACCTGCACGGCGGATACATCGGCACGCCGGAGGTCGCCGAGACGCCGATCCAGACCGAGGTCGACGAGGACTCCGGGACCGTCTACGTGAGCCGGCACATGGACGACGCCGCCTGCCCGCCGTTCTACTCGAAGTCGACCGGCATCGAGGGCCGGATCACCCGCTGGCAGGACATCGAGTACCACCCGCCGTGCCTCTACCTGCTGCACAGCCGGATCGCGCCGCAGGGCGGCTACCCGCCGGCCGAGGGCCCTGACGACCAGGCGTTCCACGTCGAGGTGGTGTACGCGATCACCCCGTCCACCGAGAACACCACGTACGACTTCTGGGCCGTCGCCCGGGACTTCGCCCTGGAGGACGAGGAGGTCTCCCGGTTCCTGTACTCCAGCAACCACACCGTGGTGATGCAGGACGTGACCGCGCTCAACCTCCTCGAACAGGTACTCGTCGCGGAGGCGGACGGCTACCAGGAACTCAGCATCAACATCGACACCGGTGGCCTGGCGGCCCGCCGCATCCTCAAGCGGATGGCCGAGCGGAGCCGGCCGGAGGGCGCGGTGCCGTCGTGACCGGGCGGAGCGGCGGTACCGCCGCTCCCAGCCGGATGCTCACCGGCCCCCGGGTGTACCGGGTCGAGTGGGTGCTCGGCACCGACCGGCTGCGCGGCTTCTGTTTCTGCGGCACCTCGTACGACGCCGAGGACCCGATCGCGCTGTGGGCCTGGCTGCTGGCGCACCCCGACAGCCACGGCGGGGACCGTCCGGTGGACCCCGAGCCGGTCGACGAACCGACCGGAGTCGACGAACCGACCGGAGTCGACGAACCGAACGGGATCGACGAACCGACCGGATCGGTCCGGGACCGCCAACCCGTCCCCGCCTGAGCCGGGCCCCCGCTGCCCGACCCCGACCGAATGGCCGAACCGATGCCCAGCGACACCGATCTCGGTTCCGACACCCCGATCATCACCGCCGACGGCCCGGTCGCGACCGCTGGCGGTGAGACCGAACTCGACCTGCTGCTGACCGCCAAGACCGTGGTGGCCGACGGTGTCGTCGTACTCCGGCTGCGGCATCCCGCCGGAGCGCCGCTGCCGTCCTGGGAACCCGGCGCCCACGTCGACCTGCTGCTCCGGCCGGACCTCGTCCGGCAGTACTCGCTCTGCGGAGATCCGGCGGACCGCACCGAGCTGCGGGTCGCGGTGCTGCGGGAGAGCGGCGGTCGGGGTGGTTCGGCGTACGTGCACGACGGGTTGCCGGTAGGCGCGACCGTACGCGTCCGGGGCCCGCGCAACCACTTCGCGCTGCTGCCCGCGCAGCGGTACCTCTTCATCGCCGGCGGGATCGGGATCACCCCGATCGTTCCGATGCTGGCGGCCGCGGAGGCGTCCGGTGCCGGCTGGCGGCTCGTGTACGGCGGCCGCTCCCGGGCCTCGATGGCGTTCCGCACCGAGCTGCGGGACCGGTACGGCGACCGGGTCTCGATCCGGCCGCAGGACGAGATCGGGCTGCTCGACCTGCCGGCACTGCTCGCCGAGCCCGATCCGGAACGGCTGGTCTACTGCTGCGGCCCGGAACCCCTGCTCGGTGCGGTCGAGGCGAACTGCCGGCACTGGCCGGCCGGGACGCTCCGGGTCGAGCGCTTCGCGCCGAAGACCTTCGACGAACCGGTCCGGCGGGAGTCGTTCGAGGTGGAACTCGCCCGATCCGGCCGGACCCTGGCGGTGCCACCGGACCGGTCCATCCTGCAGGTCGTCGGGGAGGCCGGTATCCCGGTGCTCTCCTCCTGCCAGGAGGGGACCTGCGGCACCTGCGAGACACCGGTGCTCGCCGGGATCCCGGAGCACCGGGACTCGCTGCTGACCGACGAGGAGCAGGCGGCCAACGACGTCATGATGATCTGTGTGTCCCGGTCCCGTACCCCGAAACTCGTGCTCGACCTCTGACCACCCGGGCCCCGGCCGGCAACGGCGGGCCACGGCGGCGGCGCGGGCCCGGTGTGCCGGCCGGGGATCGTCCCGGCGGCACGCCGGATCCCGGCCACGCGTCCGGCGAATACGCTGGCGGTAGCGGGTGTGTACGGCTTGGGGGTGGCGGTGTCGGACGGGACGCCGTCGGGGACGGGTTCGGGGACGGGTTCGGTGACGGTACGAGCGCTGCGGCTGCTCGAGGCGTTCACGCCGGACCACCGTGAACTGACCCTCACCGAGCTGGCCGGCCGGGCCGGGCTGCCGCTCACCACCACGCATCGGCTGGTCAACGACCTCGCCGGCTGGGGTGCGCTGGAACGGGGCGCGGACGGCCGCTACCGCATCGGGCTGCGGCTGTGGGAGATCGCCTCGCTCGCACCGCGCGGCCTCGGGCTCCGTGAGGCGGCGCTGCCGTTCCTGGAGGACCTGTTCCAGGTGACCCAGGAGAACGTCCAGCTCGCCGTCCGGGAGGGCCTTGAGGTGGTGTACGTCGAGCGGATCGCCGGGCACAGCGCGGTGCCGGTGCTGACCCGGGTCGGCGGGCGGTTCGCGATGCCGCCGACCGGCGTCGGCCTGGTGCTGCTGGCCCATGCCCCGACCGACGTGCAGGAGGCGGTGCTCGACGCGCCGTTGCAGCGGTTCACCGAGCGGACCATCACCTCCGCCCGGGAGCTGCGCCGGGTGCTCGCCGAGGTCCGGCGGACCGGGATCGCGATCAGCGACCGCCAGGTGACCATGGACGCGCTGTCGATCGGTGCCCCGGTGTACGGCCCGACCGGGGAGGTGGTGGCCGCGGTCTCGGTCGTGGTCCGGGCGCCGCGCCCGCAGCGCGCCGGACTGATCCCGGTCGTCCGGGCCGCCGCCCGAGGCATCTCCCGGGCGCTGCGCGCCCCCGCGCTGCCGGCCGTCCGGCCGGGCCGCCGCGACCCTGCGGCCGAGTAGCCGGCACGTCCGCCGGGTACGCCGCCGCGGCCCTGTCCGGAGCTTGTCTCTCGGGCGTCCGCGACCGGACCGGCGGACGGTCACGAGGTGGCGGCTCCCCGTCGACGGTGCCGTCCGGGACGCCCCGTCGACGGTCACGAGGTGGCGGCTCTCCGTCGACGGTGCAGTCCCGGGACGCCCCGGTCCCGCTCGCTCCGGGACGGGACGGCCAGCCGGGCGGCTGTGCGCCGGGTCGCCGGACGCACAGCCGCGCGGTCGTGCCGGAGCCGGTCGGTACGGTCCGACCAGCGGGCGGAACTCGTGCCGTCGGCGGAACCTAGGCGCCGACCAGGCCGACCCGCCGCTGGATCGGGTCGATGGCGTCGAGGCGGGCCTCAAGCCGGGTACCGACGTCCACCGGGCCGGCCTTCCAGAGCAGGCCGGGAACGCCCTCGACGGTCTCGACCAGGGCGCCGAACGGCAGCGTCCTGGTGACGGTCACCGCGACGGCGTCGCCAACGACGTGCCGACCCAGGAACTCGTCCCAGCCGGCAGGGGTGTTCGTCCGAGTCAATGTGATCACCTCCTCTCCTCACCCGGACCTCACGAGATCTGGGGGAGAGAGTGGCGGGCCGCGCGCCCGCGGCCGGATCACGCGGCCATCGGGTAACCCGTCTGCGCATGGCGCCGTGGCGCCGACCCGACCGTCACGGGAGTGATGCTACGACATCGGGGACGCCGCCCGGGTCGCCGTTCCGGCCGGGAGGTCCTGTTCAGGCGTAGAGTGGTGCGGTGCCGGGACAGCCGCCCGCATTCCAGTGGGACGAGACGCTCTACGCCGGCAGTGCGGACTACTACGCCGTCGGTCGGATGCCGTACCCGGCGGCGGTCGCCGACGCCCTGGCCACCGAACTCCGGCTCGACGGCCGTGGCCGGCTGCTCGACGTGGGCTGCGGACCCGGCTCGTTGACCCTGCTGCTGGCACCGCTCTTCTCGTCGGTGCTGGGGATCGACGCCGACCGGGACATGGTGCGGCGAGCCGAGCGGGCGGCCCGCGAGGCCGGCGTCGGCAACGTGCGGTGGCAGCGGTTGCGGGCCGAGGAATTGCCCGCGGGGCTCGGCACGTTCCGGGTCGTCACGTTCGCGCAGTCGTTCCACTGGCTCGACCGCCCCCGCGTCGCTCGCGCGATACGCCCGATGCTCGGCGCCGACGGGGTCTGGGTGCACGTGGGCGCCACCACCCACCGGGGGGTGGACGGCACCGACCCACTTCCGCTTCCCCGCCCGCCGCACGACGAGATCGACGCGCTGGTCGCCCGCTATCTCGGCCCGGTGCGCCGGGCCGGTCAGGGAGTGCTGCCCGGCGGCACGGCCGGTGGGGAGGAGGAGGTGATGCACGCCGCCGGCTACCGGGGCCCGCGCCGGTTGACCGTCGGTGGCGGCGTCGTGCGGGAGCGCACCGAGGACGAGGTGGTGGCCGCGGTCTTCTCGCTGTCGTACGCCGCGCCGCACCTCTTCGCCGACCGGCGGCCGGAGTTCGAACGGGATCTGCGCCGGCTGCTGCGTACGGCGGCACCGGCCGGGCGCTTCGCCGAGCGGGTCCGGGAGATCGAGCTGGTGCTGTGGCGGCCGTAGTCCCGGGTGGCCGGCGCGGCGCCAGTGCACTGAAGTGCTGACTTGTCCCACTTTCCGGTGTGGATTTGGCGACATCGAGGGACAGGACTACGGTCAAGGCCGGCTGATGCCGCGAAATGGGGCCAACACGACCGACGGGATCATGGTGACTGTCCTCAACTTTCGGCGTACCCGATCAGGTGTCCTGCTCGCCGTGACGTGCGCGGCGGCCCTGTCGCTCTCCACGGCCTGCGCGGGCCAGGGGGCCCAACGTCCCCAGTGGTCGGACGGTGTCCCGGCTGCCGATTCCTCGTCGGCGGCGCCCACCCCGACCGCCGCGAATCCGAGTCCCACCCCCACGCCGAGGCCCACGGCGGCCCGGACCACCCGGCCGCCGGCCAGCAGCGCGCCGCCCCGCCGGGCCCGCACCATGGGCGAGCAGACGACGGTGACGGTCAGGGTCACCGGCGGGTTCGGCCAGGCGCAGAACTTCACCGGCCTGCACCAGGAGGGCTGTGGCAACCCGAGTTTCGGGCTGGTGCAGGTCCGGGTGGGCGCGGCCGGCAACGTCTCGTCGGTGTCGTTCCGCTACCGGGTGAACACCGTGGTCCCGTTCGACGGCAGCGGATCCGCCCGGACCATCGGCAGCGACCGGGGGACCTGGCTGACCAGCCTCGGGCCGTTCCGGGCCGAACCGCGCAACTCGGCGGGCGGCACCATCGCCATCACGGCGACGGCGAAGTTCAAGGACGGCTCGACCCGTACCGCCCGGACCAGCACCTCGCTGAAGGGCTGCCAACGCTGACCCGGCACCCCCGGCCGACCTGCGCTGCCAGTGGGTTGACGTGAAGCGAGGTTGAACTTGCAACCTGGTGACCATGGCGGACATCACCATCGACGAGGCGTACGAGCGGCTCCGTGACACCGGCCCCGAACGTGACGGCACGCGATCAAGTTCGTCGACACGTACGCCCGCAGCGGTGACCCGACGCTTCCGGGCGTGGCCGCCGAGTCGATCCGGCCGCTGACCGAGGACTGAACCCGCTGCACCGCGCCCGGTGGCCCGCCACCTCGGCGTGGGCCACCGGGCGGGCGGATCCGGACCGGACTGGGGCATGATCGGAGCGATGTCCTTCGTCCTGCACGAGCCGGCCCGGCTCGACCTCTGCTACGACAGCCTGCACGGGTTGTCCGTCGGTGACGCGCTCGGCGCGCAGTTCTTCATGGTTGGCCGGTCGCCGGCCGACCTGGCCGCGGGTCGACCGCCGGCCGGCCCCTGGGAGTGGACCGACGACACCGAGATGGCCTGCTCGGTGGTGGCCGAACTCGCGGCGCACGGCGAGATCGGCCAGGACCGGCTCGCCGCCGCGTTCGCGGAGCGCTGCGAGCCGTACCGCGGCTACGGGGCGGGTGCGGTGGTGATCCTGCACCGGGTCCGGGACGGGGTGCCGTGGCGGGAAGCGGCCCGGGACGCGTTCGGCGGAGAGGGCTCCTGCGGCAACGGCGCCGCGATGCGGGTGGCTCCGCTCGGCGCCTACCACGCCGACCGGCCGCGTCGGGCCGCCGAGCAGGCGACCCGGTCCGCCGAGGTGACCCATGCCCACCCCGAGGGGATCGCCGGGGCCGTGCTGGTCGCGGTCGCCGCCGCGCACGCCGGAGCGGCCCGGCTCACCGGAGTACGCCCGTCCGCGCCCGAGTTCCTCGACCGGCTGGAGCCGTACCTGATCGACGGGCAGCTGCGCCGGGGCGTCGAGCGGGCCCGCCGACTGCTCACCGGCACTGCGGTGACGGTCGAGGAGGCGGCGTACGAACTGGGCAACGGCTCGCGGGTGACCGCCCAGGACACCGTCCCGTTCGCGCTCTGGGCCGCCGCGACCCACCTCGGCGACTATCCGGCCGCGATCACCGCGTGTGTGGCCGCCGGTGGGGACATCGACACCACCGGGGCGATCGTCGGCGGCGTGCTGGCCGCGTACACCGGGATCGGTGACCGACCCGACGCGGTCGGCGTGCCGGCGGACTGGTTGGCCGCCCGGGAGGCGCTGCCCGGCTGGGTCGGCCGGCCTCCGGACGACGGCCCTGTCGCCGGCCGGCGATAGCCGGGCGGGCGGTTGTCCCGGGACGGTCCGGCCGGTGGGGGCTCAGCGGGAACCGTTGCCGCCGTGTTCCTGGCCGGGCGCCCTGCCGGGTGGATCGGTCGGTGCATCCCTGCCCGGAGGCCGGTGCGGCTCGTTGGCGTCCGGCTCCGGGTCGGTGGCCAGCAGGCGTCGGCAGTAGTCGTCGACCTCGTCCCGACCACCGGCCGCCCGGATCAGGGCGGCGGAGGGCGGCCGGCCGGCTGAGGAGCCGTCCGGACCACCCCCGGTCAGGAAGGCCCGACACTGCGCCACGAGCGCCTGCGGCGGGGGAGTCTGCCCGGGCCGGCCGGACTCCGCCAGCGATGGCTCGGCGCCGGTCGGGGTGGCCCTCGGCGCCGGTCCGGTCGTCGGCGGCGCTGACGTCCGCACTGCCGGCGTGCCGGCATCGGCGCTCGGCGGCGTGCCGCCGGGTGGCCCGGCGGGACGCAGTGCGGGGATCTCCGCCGCCAGCGCCACGCCCGCGGTGAGCGTGGCGGCGGCCACGGCGATCCAGCCCAGGGCGCCGGCTGTGCGCCGGCGACGATCGGCAGGTGGATCGGCGGCGGTACCGGCCAGGGCCTCACGGGTCCCGGTCGTCCGGGGTGTCGCCGCCGAGGCCACGGTCCGGCCGTCGCGGGCCGCCCGGAACGCCGCCACCGCGGCGTCCTCGCCGTGCAGTTCTCCGGGGCGGGCCGGTGCCGCCGCGACGGCGAGTAGCTGGGCGAGCGGGTCCGGGACAGCGCCGTGCGCCTGCCGGGACCCGGCGGCGCCGGCCGCGACGGCGTCGAGTAGCCGCTCCGCCGCCTCCGGATCGGGCCGACCGCGTCGACGGAAAGCCATTCTCATCTCTCTCAGCGCCATCCCTGTCCAGCTTCGACATCCTCGCCGGACCGTACGTCGGCGACCTGCCCGTCCCCGCGTCCGGCGTCGACCGGCCGCACGGCACCGTCCTGCCCGTTCTGTGCCAGGACGCGGGCCAGCCGGCGCAGTCCCCGGTGGGCGGCGGTGCGGACCGCTCCCGGTCGTTTGCCGAGCACCCGCGCCGTGCTCTCGGCGTCCAACCCGATCACGGTACGCAGCAGCACCGCTTCGGCCTCGGTACGCGGCAGGGTGGCGATGAGTGCGACGGCGGTGTCGGTACCCAGCCCTTCATCGGCACTCGCGGCGGTGTCCTCGGCACCGGGCAGCTCGGCGAGCGCCTCGACCGGTACCGGCAGGGTCGGCCGGCGGCGCTGGTGGCGCAGGTGGTCCAGCGCCCGGTTGCGGGCGACCCGGGTGGCCCAGGCCCGGAAGCCGGGCCCGCCGGCGAACGTCGTCAGGTCGCGGGCGATCTGCAACCAGGTCTCCGATGCCACATCCTCGGCGTCCGGCCCGACCAGCACGGTCAGGTACCGCAGCAGTCCGGGCTGGAGTTCCCGGTAGAGCGTCCGGAACGCGTACTCGTCGCCCTGCTGCGCCGACTGGACCAGGGCGGTCAGCTCGGCCGGCACGGCTCAGCTCCGGTACGGGTCGCCCCGGCCCCGTCCGCCCGGGGTGCCGTCCGGACGTGATGACGGGATACCGGAGCGCTTTCCGCAGCGTCTCGTCGTACCGTGCGTTGTCGTCGGATCCCGATCCGCACCGGTCGTCCCCCGTCCACGTGATCGCCGTCCTACGCTAGGTGCGGGTTGACTCCGTAGGCAAGTCGTGGCCGCGCCGCAACGAGTGAGATATCTCCGCCGGCCGGCACGGTGCGTCCCGGTAACGCGATTCCATCCTCCGGCGCTGCCGCCGACCATTGAACCTTTTTCAACCTGAACCGCGCGGCGCTCGCGCACCGCGTCTGACCTTGCGGTCCACCGCACCGCAAGGGGAGGTTGAAAGGTTCATTCCGCGACCGCGGCGCCGAATTCCGGCCCGACGGCAACGGAGCGTTTGTCGCCGGTCGCGCTGTGTGGCGTGTCCCGCGAATTCCGGTGCGGCCCCCGGCTACCGCCGGCCCCGACGCTCGGTAGCCTCTGCGCTTCGACAACGGACCGCCAGGGGCGTCCGCGCCGTCTGGGCTACCGGGCGGACCTGGTGGGCGTCGGGAAGGCGCGGGAGGCGCGTCGACGACGGGAAGGGGAGACGGTGATGTGGCCGTTCCGTAAGAAGCAGGTCGCGGAGTCGCCGGAGCGTCCGGCCAGTACCGCGCCGCCGATCGACAAGGCCAAGGGCGACCCGGGGGCGGCGTGGCTGCGTGCCGCGCTGGAACAGCGGAACTGGATGGCCGCCCGCGACTTCCTCACCTCGGTGGAGCATCCCGACGACCGGGCGTTCTATCTGGGCGTCTGCGCGGACGTCGACGGGCTGCAGGACTGGATCGGAGAGTGGGTCGCCGCCGAGCCGCACTCCACCCTCCCGACGCTGGTACGCGGCTGCCACGCCGTCTACTGGGCCTGGGAGGCACGCGGCGCCGCCACCGCCGACCACACCAGCCAGAGTCAGTTCAAGGGCTTCTTCGACCGGTTGCGGATGGCCGAGAACTGCCTCGACGAGGTGGTGGACCGCGACCCCGACGACACCACCGCGTGGACCTTCCTGGTGACCGCCGCGCGAGGCCGTCAGGTCGGCCGGGAGGAGGCGATGCACCGCTTCGCGCAGGTGGTCCGCCGGCATCCCACGCACCTCGTGGCACACCAGCAGATGCTCCAGTTCCTCTGCCGGAAGTGGTTCGGCAGCACGGAGGAGATGTTCGACTTCGCGCGTACGGCGGCGGCCAAGGCGCCGGCCGGAAGCCTGCTGCCGGAGCTGGTCGTGGTGGCGCACATCGAGCACTGGCTGGACCTGCCCAGCGAGGAGAAGGACCCGTACATCATGAGCCCGCAGGTACGTGCCGAACTGCGAGCGGCGGCCGAGCAGTCGATCTGGCACCCGGAGTACCGGCGCCGGCCGGGCTGGCCCAGTCCGTTCAACTCATTCGCGCTCGCCTTCTCCTTCGCCGAGGACTATCCGGCGGCGGCCGCCGTCTTCGACGCGATCGGCGAGAACGTGACCGAGTGGCCGTGGTACTACTCCAGCGGCAGCGACCCCGCCGGTCGGTTCGCCACCTGGCGGGACATCGCCCTCGCCAACCGGCACGAGCCGCCCCGCTAGCCGTGTAACGGAAACGCCGCCGAAATCGCTGTCGCACTTCTCCCCGGAATTCGTTGCCCGACGCCTTCCGCTGGCCCGTCGGGCTGGCTATTCTCTGCCGGTCCAATCGATCATGAGTAAAGGAACAACCGAACATGTCCAACTTCACGGGGCCGGAACAGCGGTCGAAACGGTCGATAGCCACCTGGTTCCGTGGCCTCCGGCCGATCGGCAAGTTCCGGGTCGTCCTCTTCGGCATCGCGGTCCTGGTGGCGCCGTTCGCGATCTATCTCGGGCTCGACGAGCCGAATCAGGCCGAGGCGGGCGACTGCATGGCCGGCCAGACGGTCTCCGAGCTGCGTACGGTCGACTGTGCCGACAGCGGTGCGCAGTGGACGGTGCTCGCCCGGTTGGAGGGCAAGACCGAGGCCGACCACAACGACGCCGCGTGTGCGGCCCACCCGGAGACCGAGGCGTCGTTCTTCGAGGATGGGCGGCGGTTCCGTAAGGGCTTCATCCTCTGCCTCGGACCGGTCGGCAAGTGACCCCGCCGCCCGGCGGCTCCGGATCGAGCGAGCGGCGGCCTCCGGCTCGCTCGTCCGGGCCGCCGGGCGAGCGGCCCGGGCGAAGGTCAGGCGCGCGACTGCCGGCTCGCGGTTGGCCTGGTCGTATGTGAACAGCCCGGCGCGGGCAATGCGCGTGATCGCTCCGGCATATGAGATCGCGACGTCGATGTCTGGACCTTCCGAGCGTCGGCCCATAGGCTCCATGCGCGCGGGGTTGTGCACGCGACACTCGGCAATTGCCCTCGGCTCTTCGGGCGGTGCATCATGGGCTAACCGGTCCCGGCGTATCGAGCAGGTGATGGGGGAAGAGCGTGGCGCAGGGCTCGATCAAGAAAGATCCCGCCGCCGAGCTGCGGGACGCGCTCATTTCTGCGCTGATCGACGTGCAATTTATGAATGCGCTTCCGGACCGGCGCCTACTCATAAATCTGGTCAGGCGTGACGTCATCAACTTTCCCGACGTGCAGGAGCGTTCGGAGGCCAGGCTGCACGTCGTGGAGATCGTGTTGGCGTGTCTGGGTAATCCTGGGGGGCTTCGGGCGTTGGTCGCCGCGCTGGCGACGATGGCCCCCGACGCGCCCGGCACGAAACGCGCCACCCAGCTGATCGAATCGGCCGCGTTGCTCAACCTGTTGCCGGACAGCGAGGTCAAGAGGGTGCACGAACTGCTGCGCAGGGCAGAGGAAGGGCGGGCCGAGGCGGGCTGGTGGCGACCGGCGACGAACGCGTCGGTTCCCCCACTGCCGGGTACGGTCAAGAATCTGACAGCGGCGTTCGACCACCTCGCCACGCAACCGCACGGTCAGCACCGCCTGCCGGCGGCGCTGGTCCTGGTCAACGATGTCGCCGCCCAGCTCGACGGCCCGATCGCGGTCGAGTTGTCGAACTGGGCGGAGGGGCAGGCCGAGCGCCTGGAGGTGCTCGAGGAGTTTCGGGCGCTCCGTCGACCGCCGGAGGACGTGGTCGACGGTGCGGGTGCGGTGGAGGCGTTGGCCGTCGACCCGGAGGGGTCGTTGCCCCCGCACCACCCGGCCGACCCGCCGGAGGAGGTTGGCGGCAACGACGGCGAGAGGCCCGCCAATCTCGGACAAATTGCTACAATCCCCGCGATCAGTCCGGACGAATCGGATGGGCTGGCAGAGATTGGACCGACCGACGTCGTCGACGTGCCCGTGCCAACCGAGAGCGAGGCGGGCCTACTGCGAGGAGATCCGATGCCTCCCGTCGCCCCCACCCAGCGGTCCACCGCCAAGCTCCCGCAGGTCTGGGGCGACGTGCCGCAGCGAAATCCGAACTTCACCGGCCGCAAGGAACTCCTCGAACATCTGCACAACGAACTCCGGGCCTCCCGGGAGACCGCGGTGCTGCCGCAGGCGTTGCACGGTATGGGCGGCGTCGGCAAGTCGCAGGTCGCCATCGAGTACGTGCACCAGCACAGCAGCGACTACGACCTGATCTGGTGGGTGCCATCCGAACAGGACGGTCAGATCCTCGCGTCGCTCACCAAACTCGCCCAGCGCCTGGATCTGGACGTGAGTCCCGAGGCGAACAGCGCCGTTCCCGCCGTACGGGAGGCCCTGAGCACCGGCCAGGTGCCGTACGACAGCTGGTTGCTCGTCTTCGACAACGCCGAGGCGCCGGACGAGGTGCAGCGGTACTTCCCCACCGGCGGCGCCGGAAAGATCCTCGTCACCTCCCGTGACCTCGACTGGGCGCGGGTCAGTCAGGCGATCGAGGTCGACGTCTTCACCCGCGAGGAGAGCCGGACGTTTCTGCGGAAACGCAACCCCGAGTTGTCGGACGCCGACACCGACCGGCTCGCGGAGGCTCTGGGGGACCTGCCGCTCGCCATCGAGCAGGCCGCGGCCTGGCGCGCGGCCACCGGCATGCCGGTGGACGAATATCTCGCGTTGTTGGAGGACAAGCGCATCGAGTTGCTGGACGCCTCACCCTCGCCGGACTACAAACGGTCGGTGGCGGCGGCCTGGAAGCTCTCGTTGGAGAAGCTACGGGACGTCAACGAAGGCGCCTTCCAACTGTTGCAGATATGTTCCTTCTTCGCTCCGGAGCCGATCTCCCGGGATCTGTTCGCCGGCTCGCCGACAGCGCCGATCACACCGGCGCTCGACGCGACCCTCAGCGACAAGTTCCGGCTCAGCCGGGCGATCCGCGACATCCAGCGGTACGCGCTCGCCCGGATCGACCATCGGCGCAACACTCTGCAGATCCACCGGCTCATCCAGGCGGTGCTGGTCGGCGGGATGGACGACGAGGAGCGCACGCTGATGCGCCGGGGAGCGCACACACTCCTGGCGAACGGCAACCCCAACAACCCGAGCCGGCGGGACCAGTGGGACAGCTACCAGGCGCTCCGGCCGCACGTGACCGTTTCCCGGGCGGTGGAGTCCACCGATCCCCGGGTCCAGGATCTCGTCTTCGGGATCGTGCAGTTCCTCTATCACTGGGGCGACCACACCGGCAGCGAGGAACTGGCCGAGGAGGCGCACGGGCTGTGGGTGCGCAACCGCGGTGAGGCGGATCCGCAGACGCTCCGGCTGGCCAAGTGGCTCGGCTGGACGCGCTGGATCAACGGCAAATACCGCGAGGCCCGGGAGTTGAACCGGCACACCCTCGAGCTCTACCGCCAGACGCTCGGGGACGAGGACGAGGGCACCATCGACGCCATGTACATGGTCTCGATCGACCTGCGTACCAGTGGAGACTTCGTCGCCGCCCGCGACCTCGACGAGCGCGCGCTCGCGGTCGCCCGCCGCGAGTTCGGTGAGGACGACCCCGCGACGTTGATCTGCGCGAACAGCCTCGGGGTGAGCCTGCGACTCAACGGCGAGTTCAAGCGCGCCGCGGAGCTCGACCGGGACACCGCGGACCGCCGGGCGACCATCCTCGGGCCGGACGACGAGGCGACGCTGAACAGCCTCAACGGCCTGCTGCTCGACATCCGCGAGTCCGGTAGCTATCTCCAGGCGCGCCGGCAACAGGAGGACCTGTACCTCCGACACCTGGCGGCGTTCGGTCCCGAGGCTCCCGCCACCCTGAAGGCCAGCCGGACCCTGGCGGTCGCCCGGCGGAAGGCCGGTGACCATCCCGGCGCTCGTGACCTGGCGGAGAAGACCCTCGACAAGTACCGCCGCCGCTACGACGACGACTATCCGGAGACCATCGCGACGGCGGTGGGATTCGGGATCGATCTCCGGCACGCCGGCGACCTCTCGGCGGCACTGGAACTCGGCGAGGCCACCCTCCAACGCTACGACCGGATGTTCGGCGCGCGTCACTCGTACACCCTCTCGGCCCGGACGAACCATGCGATCGTGCTGCGACTACAGGGTGACGCCGAGGCCGCGTACCGGCACGACAGCGAGGCGTTGGCGGCGCTGCGGGCCACCCTCGGTAACGACCATCCGGTGACGCTGACCTGTGCCACGAACCTGGCCAGTGATCTCTACGCGCTGGGCAGCCTGCAAACGGCGTACGAACACGACACCGACACCCTGGCCCGCTCGGAACGGGTCCTCGGGGTGGAGCATCCGTCGACCCTCGCGTGTAGCGTCAACCTGGCGTTGGACCTGCGGGCGCTGGGGCGGGTGAACGAGGCGGACAAGATCCTCGCGGACACGATGACTCGGCTCCGGCGGGTACTCGGGGAGCGCCATCCGGCGACGCTGAACGCGATCCAGAGCGTACGGGCGGACTGCGACGTGGACCCGATGCCCCTGTGACGACGGCGTCGCGGCCCCGCTGATTCCGGTGCCCCGGGGCTCGGTGGCCGACTCCCGCCCCTGGCGGCGGGCCGGTCAGTCCACCCGCCCGGGAGGGCCGCTGCCGATGTTGCTGCGGGGCCGCTCCACCTGGTCCATGACCCGCTGGAGTGGCCGCGTCAGCAGGTCCTGGTCGTATCCGGCCAGCGTGGCGAGGGAATCGTTGCTGAGGTCGACCAGTTCCGTCTCGACGTCTCGGGAGAAGGAGTTTTCCACTCGCCGGTTCCTTCCTCTGGGGGACGCCGTCTCATCACCGCGAGCATGCGCTGACCCGGCCGACATCGGTGGCGGGGGAGTGTCCGGTCCGTTGGCCCTGCGGTTTCACCAGTTTCCCACACGCCTCGGGCAACCCGGTCCTGATTCATCTCTGTTTTTTCCAGGCGGCCGGTGGGATGCTGAATGTCTGGAGGCATCAATGTCGAGATCCTTTGGTGCATCCTCCGGCGTCAAAGTCGGCATCGTCACCGCATTACCGGTGGAATGCGTGGCGATGCGGATGATGGTCGACGAGCTGGAGGAGCTTCGAGTTCCCGGCGACCCCAATCACTACCGCGGCGGGACACTGCCGAGCCGGGATCCGGAGCGCCCGCACCGGGTCGTCACCGCCGTGCAGACCGAGGACGGTACCCGTAACGCGGCCGCGATCTGCGCGGACATGGCGCGCAGCTTTCCCGGGCTGGGGACGTTCGTGATGTGCGGGATAGCCGGCGGCGTACCCGCGCCGCACCAGCCCGACCGGCACGTGCGGCTCGGCGACATCGTGGTGGCGACCAAGGGCGTCGTCGACTACGACCACGTCTGGACGGTGGACGGCACCGACACGCTCCGCCGGTCGGTGCAACAGCCGTCGAAGGCGCTGCTCCGGGCGGATCGGGAACTGGAGATGAAGGAGCTCACCGGCGAACTGCCCTGGGGTGCGCTGCTCGACACCGCACAGGCCAGGGCGGCGTGGTTCCGCCGGCCGGCCGAGGAGACGGATCCGCTGGCGCGGCAGGAGCCTGTCGCGAGCCGGCCGGGCACCCGAGCGGAGTGGCCGGCCGGCTCTCCCCGGGTACACCGTGCCGCGGTGGGCAGCGCGGACCGGTTGCTGCGCGACGCGGCCCGCCGGGACGCGTTGGCGGGCCGCCACCAGATCCGGGCCGTCGAGATGGAGGGCTCCGGGGTGGCGGTCGCCGCCGACCTGCACGAGCGGCAGTGGTTCATGGTCCGTGGCGTCGCGGACTACTGCGACAACCGGACGAAGAACGACGTCTGGCATCCGTACGCGGCACTGGCCGCGGCGGCGTACGTCCGCGCGCTGCTGGCCGAGACCGCGCCGTTCGGGTCGGAGAACGGGCGACCGGCCGGACCGGCCGGGCCGGCGGCGAACGGCCTTCAGCCGAACGGCCTCCAGGTGATCGTCGACGCGCTGCTGGGCGTCCCCGCCATGCGCGACGACTACCAGCGGCGAGCGGTCATCAACATGTTGCCCGAGCACATCCGGACGGCGGTCCCGGACAGCGTGGTCGGCAGGTTGCACGTCGTCGGGCTGGTGCGGACCTGCGAGCACTATCCCGGCGGCCGGGAGGCACTCCTCGACGCGCTCCGGCTGACCTTCGGTGCGGACGACCCGGACTATCGGCGGATCAACGGGATCGTCGAGCGGCACTGGTCAGGCGGTTAGCGCCGCGGTCGCCTCGTCCAGCCAGGCGGTGAGCCGAACCGGGTCGGGGTGGTAGCCCTCCTCGACGGCGCGCAGGTACACCGCGCGGACGAGTTCCGGGCGGTGCAGCAGCGCGGAACCGGAGACGGGGTCGGAGCAGAGCGTGCTGAGGCCGAGCCCGACCCAGGCGTTCAGGTCGTGGGCGTTCGCCGCGAGGCGCGCGCGGTAGCCGGCCCGGGCGGCGTCGAGATCGTCCCGGACCAGTGCGACGTCCGCCTCGGTGAGGTCGAGCGCGCGGATCCGGGGCCCGAGCTGGAGCGGGTGTCCGGCGACGTGCCGGCGGACGAGCAGCAGCATCCCGGGTGACCAGCGCCGCTGCGGGTGCGCCAGCAGACCGGGCCGGTACGAGTCCAGCTCCACCCGCTGGTCGCGGGCCCACGCCCGAGTGAGCCGGCGGACGTCCGCCGGCGGCGGGTGCAGGTGCCGGATCCGCCATCCGGCACGGTGACCGGCGGCGATCAGTTCGGCGGCGCGTACCACCCCGGTGGGCAGCGGATCCGCCAGCCAGGGCTCGACCCGCTCGGTCAGCCCGGCGACGAGCCGCTCGCCCCAGCCGGTCAGGCCGGAGCCCGGCTGCCGGACCTCCCGGAGCGCCTCCCGGACCTGCGCCCGCGCGTACGCGTACTCCAGGTCCGCGCTGCGCCGGTGCGGCCCGGTACGGCGCAGCCGGTAGTCACGCCAGAACCCGGCGATGCCGACGAAGGCGTAGATCCCCTGCAACAGGCCGCTCATCGGGCGCGGGTCGTCGCGCCAGGGCGCGTACCTGACCTGCTCGTCGGGGCCGGTGGTCAGCGGCACCAGGTGCATCAGGCCGCCGAGCTTGATGTGTTGGAACTCGTGCACCAGCGCGACCGCCAGGGTCACCTCGTCCGGCGGGGTCGAGACCATCACGCTGCCGAACGCCTCGCCGGTCGACGCGCTGCGCGTCTCCGAATCGTCGGTGCCGGGCAACGGCACCAGGGAGACCACGGCCGCCGCGATCGCCTCGGCGCCGTCCGGCCGCTGGTCGTGGAGCAGCCGCCAGGCCCCGGCCAGCAACTCCGTCCAGCGCGCCACGGCCGCCGCGTCGAGCCGGTCCGGCTCGACCGGGTCGGCGAGTTCGCGGTACGGGTCGAGGTCGTCGAGCAGGACGCTCAGCCGGGGATCGGGGCCGACGGTCAGCCGCCGCAGGCTCCACCAGCCCGGGACCTCCTCCTCCGGCGAACAGAGCCGGACCGTCGGCCCGTCGCCGGGGGTACCGATCCGGAGTACGCCGTCAGCGCACTCCGCCACCACCTGCTGCCACCCGGTCGAGTCGGCGAGTACCGCCATCCCGAGCGATGGCAGCATGACCCGGCCGGAGCGCGCCGGCAGCCGGGTACGCCAGGACAAGCCGGCCCGGGCGGCGGCCACCAGCGCCACCGCGTGCAGAGCGCCGAAGTCGATCCAGATCGGCGCCCGCGCCTGCGCACCGCCGCGATGGCGCCGCAGCGCGTACGCGGCCCAGTTGCCGACCTGGGGATGCAGCAGCAACTCGGCGAACTCGGCCGGTGCCGCCCGCTCGGCCCGGATCAGCACCTCCCGGGCGGCGTCGGCCGGCGGCAGCGGGCCGAGCAGCCGTGGCTCGGCCCGGGCCGCCTCCACCACCGCGTGCAGCAGCAGGAGTCGCCGGCTGCGCTGGGTGTGCCAGAGCGCCCGGACCAGGTCGGGACCGCCGTCGCCGGTGCAGAGCGCGTCGAGGTGTTCCCGGGGCAGGCGATGGTGCGGGAGGTTCGATTGCGGATCGACACGGTCCACCACTGACACACTCCTCGCTCCGTCTTGCGTAGACAGCGCTGTCCCGTCCGTGGCCAGTGCCGGAAACTCTACCGCCGTCCCCGGGCGCGGCAACACATCGAGAAAGGACGATCAGATGGTGCTCCGGTGCGATGCCGGGCGCGGCGCCGCAACGGCGTGCGGGGTGTTACCGGAAGCGGGCACTTCCGGTAACACCCCGCACTTTCCCGCGACTACGGGTTGACGGTGATGGTGAAGGTGGACGTGGTGTTCCGGATGTTCTGGTAGTTGTTGCTCAGCCGGAGGTTGTTGAAGACCGCCGTACCGCGCGCCGGGCCCTGACCGGCCTCGGGCATCTCGTTCGCCCAGATGCCGAACCCGGACTTGGCGTCGTACGCGTCGCCGCTGCGTTGCGCGCCGCTGATCGAAATGTTGGTGAATACGGTGTCGGTGACCGGGAACTGTGGCTGACCGCCCACGTAGTTCGTCTGGAACATGATGCCGTGATAGGTCGGGTCCACGATGTCGACGTCACTGACCCGGATTCCGCGCATCTCCTTCGACGCGGAGAACACCCATATTCCGGGGAACGTCTGCGCGCCCCAGAAGTGGCCGCCGGACCGGACTATCGAGGCGTTCTCCACCCGGGTGATCCCCGGCCCGAACCCGACGAACGGATAGCCGAAGTCGAGCGAGCTGATGGTGATCCCGGAGTAGACGAGCTGGTCGGCGATGTACATGTTGCGGAAGGTGTTGTCCTGCCCGCCGTACACTGCGACCCCGGCCGCCCGCCAGGTCAACGTCGCCGTCAGGTTCTCGAAGACGTTGCCGGTGTTCGCCCCGCCACCGGCGTCGGTCGCGGAGAAGAGCGCGAACGCGTCGTCGCCGTTGCCGCGCCCCTCGACGTTGCTGACCAGGTTGTTCGTGCTGCCGTTGGTCATGTTGACCGCGTCGGCGAAGGTGTTGCGGATCCGCGAGTTCTTGATGGTGACGTTGCTGACGTGCACGCCCCAGAACATGCAGACGGTGTGCTCGACCCAGACGTTGTCGAAGGTCAGGTTCGAGACGTTCTGCAACTCGCCCCAGACCTTGCCGGGGCCGTCGATCCGGGACGTGTAGTTGCCGAAGAAGGCGAGGTGCTCGAAGGACGAGCCGTTCGCCGTACCCTCGACCCGGAAACCGGCGTCGGTGTTCTCCTGGCCGGGTGGGGTCTGGAACCGGGTGTACCACATGCCGGCGCCGACCACCTTTACCGCCTTGCCGTACACCTGGAACTTGTTCGAGGTGCTGTAGGTGCCGGCGGGCAGGTAGACGCCGACCAGGTTGCCGGTGGTGTCCATCCGGACCCGGTCCAGCGCGTTCTGCACGTCGGAGTGGCTGGTGCCGGCCGGCGTGGTGTAGCGGGCCGGGTCCGGGTTCGCCCTCGGCGAGACCTGCTCGGTGTTGATGAAGTCGATCGCGTACGTGGTGTTGTTGGCCGGGTCCTTCTGCAACCTGATCCGGCTGCCGGCCGGGATCGACGAGTTGAGCAGCACGTTCGCCTCGTCGTAGATGTGCCGGGGGCCACCCGAGCCCGGCGAGTTGTTCGGACTCGCCTCGGCCCCGTAGAGCCAGGCGTACCGGCTGGTCAGGTCGATGGCCTTGTGGAAGGTGCCGTCGACGTAGATGTTCAGCGTCGAGTTGGCGCCGCCGCCACCCGGGGCGTCCGGCATGGAGAAGCGGGTCACCAGGGTGTTGGTCGGGGCCCGGGTGGTCCACTCGACGTAGGCGCCGGTGCTGTTCAGGGTCACCGCGCGCCGGCCGGACGCCTCGCCGGCGAGGTCGCCGACGGTCCGGTTCGGCCCGACGATCGCCGCGCCGCCGCCGAGCGTGCCGTCCTCGGCCTCGTACATCTCGTACGGCATGTTGGCGCCGCGCCCGACGAAGAACGGGGTGTCGCTGGTGTTGTTGCCCTGCTTCACCGGCAGTTCGTTGGCGTCGGCGGCGAGCACGGTCCGGACCGTGTACCGGCCGTTGGTCGCGGTCCAGGTGCCGAGGTTCACCGGCGCGGTGCTGGCCCCGGCCGCGATGGTGCCGGTGTACGAGCCGGTCAGGGTGCGTACCGCCGTGCCGCTGGCGTTCAGCACGGTCACCGTGATGCCGTGCGCCCCGCCGGCCGAGGCGCTGGTGCCCTGGTTGCGGATCGCCACCGCGAAGGTGACCGTCTGGCCGCTCGCCGGGGTGCTCGGCGACCAGCTCGGAATCGCCACCAGATCCGAGCTGGCCACCGGGGCGACGGTCAGCGAGGACGGGTTGGTGAAGCTGTTGTTGGTCTCGCTCTGCTCGACGACCGAGTGGGACTCGTCGACCTTGGCGGTCAACTGGTAGGTGCCGGCGTTGCGCGGTCCCGCGTTCGCGGTGACGGTGCTGCTGGCCCCGGCGGCGAGCCCGCCGACGGCGGCGGTGCCGACCAGGGTCGTACCCAGGTAGAAGTTGACGTTCGTGGCACCGGAGGCGGCGGTGCCGGCGTTGCGGACCGTGGCCGAGACGGTGATCGCGGTGGTCTCGACCGGCGCGGCCGGGCTCCAGGTGGCGGCGGTGACCGTCAGGTCCGGGTTCGGCGCCGGCACCCCGAAGACCTGGAACTCGGCGACCTGGCCGGCCGGCGCCCCGCTGTTCGAGGTGATCGACAGCCGGACGTCGGCGACGTTGCCGCTGACCGGGATGGTCACGCTGTTGCCGCTGCCCGGGCTGAAGTTGTAGACCGTCGCCGCCGACAGGCTGCCGAACGACGAGCCGCTCTGCTCGCGGCCGAGCACCTGGATGGTCTGGCTGCGCGGGCCCCAGGCCGGATCCGGGTTCAGCCGGACCACCACCGAGCTGACCGTGGCGTTTGCGCCGAGCGCCACGGTGAGCACACTCGGGTACGCACCGCCGGCCCCCTCCCAGTACGTCGCCACGTTGTCGTCGTTGGCGTTGGCGGCGACGAAGGTGTGCACGGTCGACGAGGCGCTGATCGGCTTGCCGATCGCCAGGTTCGTCCCGGCCGGCGGGTTGCCGGTGCCGGTGCGGGTCACCGTGTTGCTGTTGCCCGACACGTTCCCGGCGGCGTCCCGGGCCCGTACGTAGTACGAGACCGTCGCGCTGGTCGGCTGGTTGTCGGTGTACGTCAGCACGTTGCCGAGGTTGGCCCGCAGCGCGCCGTTGGCGTATACGTCGTACCCGACCACGCCGACGTTGTCGCTGGCGGCGCTCCAGGTCAACCGGATCTGCCCGCTGGCTGGCTCGGTGTAGGCCAGGTTGGTCGGCGCGGTCGGGGCCTGCCCGTCCGGGCCGCCGGTCGGGCCGTGCACCTCCAGCTCGGAGAGCTGACCGGCCGGCCAGCCGTTGTTGGCGGTGATGTGCAGCCGCAGGTAGCGGGTGTTGGTGGTCGGCAGGTTGACGGTGACGGTGTTGCCACTGGCCGGGTTGAAGGTGTAGCCGGTGGCGGCGACGAGGGTGCTGAATGTCGTACCGTTGTTGCTGTTCTGCACGGAGAGGGTCTGGGTCCGGGTGCCCCAGCCGGAGGGCAGTTTGAGCACGAGCCGGTTCACGTCGGTGGCCGCGCCCAGGTCCGCCTGGATCCACTGTGGGAAGGCGTTGTTGGCGCTCTCCCAGTAGGTTCCCTGGTTGCCGTCGCCCGCGTTGCCCGCCGGGTACTCCGGATGTGAGCTGCTGGCGCTGATGCTGGCCGCGACCGCGACGTCGGCCCGCTGGGGTCCGTCGTCGGGGCGGGCGGAGGCCGGGGCCGGGAAGAGCGATCCGGCGGTCACGAGTAGTCCGGTAGCGAGCGTCGCCGCGATCAGGCGGGGTCTCGGTGGTAGTTGTCTCATCGTGTTCCCTTGGCGCTCGTCGGAACCGACTGGAGGTGCTGCGAGCGGCCGGGCCTGGTCGGCGGCTGGCCCGGCTGCCGCCCGCCGCCGAAGGCGAGCGGTGGCGCCGTCCGTCCGCCTGTCCACCGCCGCCGCGACCCCGCCGAGGGTCGATCCCCGAGGCAGCCGGGGAAGGAGCACAGAGAACGCCTGTCCAGAAATTCCGGAGAGTAGGAGGCTATCTAGCAACCACACACCCGAAACTTGCGTGCTGTCGTCGTAATGTTGCAGACGTGCTACGGCCGCGTCAACACCTGTCGACCATCAATCCGGGTCGATGCGGGTGGAGCGTAGCGATTTATCCGGACCGATCATTATTTGCGGCGAGCGAGGGCTTCCGGCGCGTCCGGTGAGCGCTGTCGACCGGTCGACGGCACGGCTGCGGCCTGGGCCTGTGCCCACTCGCTGACCCGGGCGGCCGAGGAGGTTATCTCGGCGCCGACCGCATCCGCCTGCCTGCGGCGCTCGTCGCTGACGTACGAGCTGAAGAAGAGCGCCGGACCGGAATAGCCCGCCTCGCGCAGCGCACGGAGGCCGTCGAACCCGGCCTGGTCGTCCCCGTCCCGGCCGACGTCGGAGACGAGGGCGTTCGGGCGGAACATCAGGAGCAGGTCGAGGGCCTGCCGGGTGTCCACGCAGGTACGCACCTGGGCGCCCCGGGCCGTCAAACTCTCGATCGTCATCTCGTTGCCGGCCGGCTTGTCGTCGACCCAGAGCAGGCGTAGGCCGTCGAATCGGGGCTCCGTGCCGGCGGACGGGTCGAGCGGTGTGGGGGCGGTGCTCAGCGGACGCCGACGGAGCCGGTTCTGTAACCGCAGGCGTTCGTCCTCCGGCCCGAGGTCGCGGATCAGCCTGTGGCAGTCCTCGTTGTCGACCAGCAGTCGCCACGCCTCGGACACCCGCCCGTCGAGTTGCCCGAGCGCCCGTTCCCACAGCTCCAGGTCGGCGCCGCCGCCCGGCGGCACGACGCCGTACGACGTCATGAGATCCTGTCCCGCCCGGATGCTCTCGTCGTCCGACGACAACTGTCCCCGGCCCAACAGCCAGAGCCGGGCGTGCCGGTAGGCGAGGAAGTCGCCTGCGGTGTCACCGGCGGTGTGCAGGATGTCCCGGTAGAGGTCGGGATAGAGGTGTTGCAGGAGTACGGACTTCAGCAGGCCGTCGGCGCCGAACTGTCGCCAGTGCGGGTCGAGCTGGTATTCGGCGACGAAACTGTTGAGCAGCCGCTTCACCCGGCGGGGATTGCCCGCACACTGCCGGCCGATCAGGGCGATCAGTGGCTCGGTCAGCAGGTGCCCCGTCCGCGACCTGGCCGCGTACCCCCGGATCATGCTCGCCACGGTCGCCTCGGAGGCGACCGGTATCTGGTAGCTCACCTGGACGATCTTCTCCAGGTACTCGCGTACCTGTGCGCCGGTCTCGATTCCCGACAGCGGGATGCGGGACAGCACGGACAGGTCACAGCCGAGCACGAAGGCGATGCCGGGAAGGTCGAGGTAGAGCTTGATCGCCTCGCAGATCTCGATCGCGGTCGCCTCGCCGCAGCGGTCCAGGTCGTCGACGAAGACCACGATGGTGTGCCGGGGCTCGCCGGTCGTCTCGTCGACCCAGGCGTCCAGTGAGTTCCTCAGCAGTTCGCGGGCCTGCTCCCGCGCCCTGGCGTCCACCGACATCTGCGCCCAGAGCTGGTCGAGCGCCCGGTCGAGCCGGAAGAACGACGCGGCGACGGTCGCGCCGATCCGAACCGAGCTGCCGAGTAGTTCGTTGTCGCGCAGCCGCCGGAACGCCCGCCGAACCACGTTGCGGTCGAGCTTGCCCAGCACCACCTTGAGCAGCCCGGTCAGCGCGCTGACGCCGCTGGCCGTCCAGGCGTTGAACCACACGGTCTGCACGGCGGGACGCCCGGCGAGGATGTCGGAGAGCTGTCTCATCAGGGTGCTCTTGCCGGTACCCCAGCGGCCGTCGACGGCCAGCACGAAGGGGGTACTCGCGCGCGAACCGTAGATCAGGTTCGCGAGTTCGCCGGCGACCATCGAGGTGCCCAGCAGGTCCAGGGTCTGGTCCTCGACGGGTAGGTCGTTCAACAGCACGAATTCGCCCTCGTCGACGGCAACCATGGCGAGCAGTGTATGACCGGGGTCGGGTCGGCCCCCTTTACCGGCTACCGCACACTGGAGCCGCCCCGTCTCCGGGCCAGGAGGTATGTGATGTGGTTCGAGTCGGTTCCGATCTTCGTGTACGCCTATCTCGGGGTCGCGGCGGCGGTCTTCGTCGGCGCGTGGCGGTACCGCAGCCGGGCGCTCGGACAGCCGCCCCGGCTGGGGCTCGGTGACCCGACCCCGCAGCAGGTCGGCTACCTGCACGCGGGGGAGCGGCTGGCGGTCTACGCGGCGCTCGCCGGCCTGCGCGGTGCCGAGGCGGTACGCCTGACACCCGCCCGTACGCTGCGGGTGCACGGCCCGCTGCCACCCGGCGCCACCGCACTGGACGAGGCGGTCCACGCGGCGGCCGGTGACGGGGTGGCACAGCAGGCGCTCCGGGCCGATCCTCGGGTGGTGGCGGCGGTCGGGCGGCTCCGCGACGAGTTGGAGGAGTCCGGGCTGCTGCTCGGCCCGGCCGTGTCCCGCAGGGTCCGGCGCAGCGCCAGGCTGATGCTGCTGCTGCTCGTCATCGGCGTCGCCGGGATCAGCGGCGACCTGGTCGGCGGGCGGTCGCCCGGTTGGCTGGGCCTCGCCACGCTCGCCGTGGGCTGCGGCTACTTCGCGCTGGTCGCCAAGCTGCCCCGGGAGAGCGCCTCCGTCAGGGTGCTGCTCGAACAGCTCCGCCGGTCGTACGCCCACCTGGGCCCGCACCACCGACCGGCCCTGTCCACCTATGGCCCGGCAGCGGCGGCGATGGCGGTGGCGCTGTTCGGCACCGCCGTCCTCGGTGAACTGGACCAGGAGATGGGCGCCGAGGCGTACGTCGAGCACCGCGCCCTGGACACCGGGCCGACCGGCGCCCCGGGCAGCGGTTACGGCCACAGCTACGGCGGCGGTGACGCCGGCAGTGGCGGTGGCGGGAGCGATTTCGGGGGCGGCGGCGACGCCGGTGGGAGCGGCTGCGGTGGCGGGGGAGGTTGTGGCGGCGGGGGTGGCGGTTAGCCGGCGGTCCGGCCGGGCGGGCGCTGAGGCGGGCCGAGGGTCTGGAGACTCTGGCCATAGTGACCGCGATCGGCAGTCTGACGACAATGCTCGCGGCGGTCGGGTTCCAGGTGGGCCGCAACGTCGTCCAGGCGCCGGCGCTGCCGGGTGCCTTCGTCGCGCCGCCGGTGCCGGGCCCGCAGCCGGTACCCGGCCGTCCTCAGGCGTACCGCCCCGACCGGGCGGCCTGTCTCCGGACCGGGTCAACCGCAGGTGTGATCAGTGGTCTGCGAGGTGGCGGACGAAGGCCCGCCAGGCGTACGGGCTGAACTGGAGGGCGCCGGCCTCGCGGTCCTTGCTGTCCATGCCACGGGCGGTCGGCAGCGGTCGGACGAACTGTCCGGCTCGGACACTGTCGACCTGGGTGCACAACCGGGGCAGCCGGCGAGGGACGGCCCGGAGGAGCCAGGCGAGGTCCCGGCCAGCCGGTACACCGGAACGGAGTGGCCCGTGGGTGCACAAGCGGGGCAGCTCGACAGCTTGCGAAACACCTGGTCCTTCCCCGGCGGCGCGGCCCGCTGGGGCGGCACCTCGGCTCCGCATCGCCCGGGACCGTCTACGCCTAGGCTCGATGCAGGAGTGGAAGGAGTCGAGGATGCCGGAGACGACGGTCGCGGACTTCTGGTTCGATCCCTCCTGCCCGTACACCTGGACGACCTCGCGCTGGCTGCTGGAGGTGGCGAAGGTCCGGCCGGTCGAGCCGCGCTGGCACCTGATGAGTCTGTCGGTGCTCAACGAGGGGCGGGACGACGACCCGGAAGGTGACCCCGACGGCTACCTCTGGGTACCGGTGCGGATCTGCGCGGCGGCGCGCCAGGAGTACGGCCCGGAGGCGTTGGCCCGGCTCTACACGGCGATGTGGACCACCGCCCGGGGCGACGGCGACTGGCTCGGCGACCTGCACACCGCGCTGGACGCCGCCGGCCTGCCGCGCGAGCTGGTCGAGGCCGGCACCTCCACGGAGTACGACGAGATCGTGCGGGCCTCGCACGCCGAGGCGATCGCGCTGGTCGGCGAGCACGTCGGCACCCCGATCATCGCGGTGACCGGCACCGGCGGCCGCCGGGTCGCCTTCTTCGGCCCGGTGATCTCCCGGATCCCCACCGGCGAGCAGGCCGGCCGGCTCTGGGACGGGACACTGCTGGTGGCCGGCGTGCCCGGCTTCCACGAGTTGAAGGGTCGGCCGCACGCCGAGCCCCAACTCGGCTAGATCCTGCCGGCCGACTACCGGTGGGCCGGGTGCTGTGCCAGCCGGGCACGCAGCCCCTCGGCCCGTGGATGGCCCAGCGTGTCGAATATGTCCAGCGCCTGCTGCCAGCAGTCCCGGGCCTGGACCGGCTCGCCGGAGCGGAGCAGGCCGTCCCCGAGTACCTCCAGGGTTTCGGCCTCGAATCCGCGACAGTGTTTCTGGTGGAAGAGGTCGCGCGCCTCGTACAGGCGGATGAGGGCCTGCCGGTGCTGCCCGGCGTGCAGCAGTGCCTCGCCGAGATTGAACAGCGCCGAGGCAACGCCTGCCGGGTCGGCCAGCCGCCGCCGGACCTCGAGCGCCTGCGACAGGCAGCGGATCGCCTCCCGGTGCTGCCCGGCCCCGGAGTACGCCCGGCCGAGGTTTCCCAACGTCATGCTCTGGTCGTACTGGGAGGCGGTATCCCGGCGGATCTCCAGAGCCGCGGTCAGGTGGTCGATGGCCTCGTGGAACCTGCCCTGCCGGCCGTACGCGATCCCCAGGTTGTTGAGTGTCCGGCCCTCCCCGCGCCGGTCGCCGACGGCGCGGCGGATCTCCAGTGACCGGGTGAGGCAGTCGACGGACTTCTCGGTCTGGCCGAGCTGTCCGTAGCCGAGACCGAGACCGCTGAGGATCAGCGCCTCACCGGCCCGGTCATCCGTCCGGCGTGCCGCGTCGAGCGCGATCCGGCTGGTGCCGAGCCAGTCGTGCCAGTTGCTGCGGCGGTCGAAGTACAACCGGAGCACCGCGGGCAGGCGCCAGGCAATGTCGTACCTGCCGTGGCTGAAGGCGCTGTTCACGGCCGCGACCAGGGTGCTCTGCTCGGCCGTGATCCACCCGAACGCCTGTTCGTCGGTGTCGAACACGGGCAGGTGGGGTGGTCGGGCCCGCTCGTCCAGCACGACCTCCATGTTGTAGGGGAACAGCCGGCGGACGGCCGCTTCGGCGGCGTACAGATACCAGGTGAGGATTCGACCGACGGCGGCATCGATACGGTCCGCACCGTCGGCACCGTCATCCAGGCTGGCCCGCGCGCCGGCGTACTCCCGGAGCAGGTCGTGCAGTCGGTAGCGGTCGGCGGTGATCGGAGTGACGAGGTGCTCGTCGCCCAGCCGCTCCAGGGTCTGCCGGGCCATCGACGGCGGCACACCCACCAGCGCTGCGGCCGAATCGACGGTGAAGTCGTCGCCGGGGTGCAGCCCGAGCAGCCGGAACAGCCGCTGCCCGGCCGGATCGAGGGCCCGGAAGGAGAGGTCGAACACGGCGCGGATCTGCCGGTTTCCGACCGCCAGCTCGCCGAGGCGGTTGCCCTCCGCGTCGAGCCGGGCGGCGAGGTCGCTGAATGTCCAGGCTGGCCGGGACCGCAGCCGGTGGGCGGCCAGCACGACCGCGAGCGGCAGCCGCCCGCACAGGTCGGCGACCCGGCGAGCGCCGGCCGGATCGGCGGCGACCCGGTGCTCTCCGGCGACCCGGCCGAGCAACGCGTGCGCGTCCCGTGCGGTGAACACGTCCAGGTTCAGGGTGTGGGCGCCGTCGAGGGCGAGCACCCGACGGCTGGTCACCAGGACGAGGCTCGTCGTACTGGCCGGCAGCAGCGGTAGTACCTGGTCGTCGCTGGCGGCGTTGTCCAACAGGACCAGGGCGTGCCGGCCGTGCAGCCGGTCCCGGTACAGCGCCGCCCGGGCATCCAGACCGTCGGGGATCTGGGCGCCGGGCACCCCCAGCAGGTAGAGAAACGAGGCGAGTACGGTGGCCGGATCGGCGGGCGGCTCGTCGGCGTGACCGTGCAGGTCCACATAGAGCTGGATGTCGACGTACCGTCCGGACTTGACCAGTTGGTGGGCGAGGTGGACCGCGAGCCGCGTCTTGCCGACCCCGGCCATTCCCTCGATCGTGGAGATCACCACGGTACTGCCGGTCTCTCCGGCCGCCGGCAGGGCCGCCGACAGGGTGCTCAGCTCGGCCTCGCGGCCCGTGAAGCCGGCGATGTCCGGCGGTAGCTGGCGATGTGCGCTCACCGCCGTGCCGGTCCCCGCCGGCCTGGTCACCTCCTGGCGCAGCACCCGCCGGTGTGCTGCGGCCAACACGGGCCCGGGGTCCGCGCCCAGTTCGTCCGCGAGCCGTCGGCGCAGCGCCTCGAACACCCGCAACGCCTCGGCCTGCTGACCGGTGCCGGCCAGGGCGAGGATCAACTGCGCGTGGGCGGCCTCGTCCAGCGGATCGGCGTCGGTGGCCTGCCGCAGCAGGGGCAGCACCTGATTGTGCTGGCCGAGCCCGGTGGCGAGGTGGGCGTACTCCACGACGACCGACTGCCGTTCCCGGTCCAGCGCCGCCGCCTCGGGCAGGATCCGCAGGCTGGCAAGGTCGGCCAGCGGGGCACCACGCCACAGGCCGGTCGCCTGCCGGTACCACTCGTACGCGGACGCCAGGTCCCCGTCCCGATGGGCGCCGCGTGCCCGCCGGACGAGGCGGCGGAACTCGAGCAGGTCAAGCTGCTCGTCGTTGACGGTGAGCTGGTAGCCGCCCCCGGTGGCGACCAGCAGGCGGTCCGGCTGGGTGGTCGGCTGCGGCGCCCGCAGTCGCTGGCGCAGCCGGGATACGTGGTTCTGCACCAGAGCGGCTGCGCTGTCCGGCGATTGCCGGCCCCACATCACCTCGACGAGCGTGTCCAGGTGGACCGGCGCGTTCGGGCGCAGCGCCAGCGCGGCCAGCAGGGTGCGCTGCTTGGCCGAGCCCGGATCCACGCCGACCCCGTTGACGAGGACGGCGAGCGGGCCCAATACCTGCACCCGCAGGCCGTACGCTGGCGGGTGGGCGTGTCGACCGAGGCGGATGAGGCTCGATGTCTCCCCGGCGGAGAGGCCGAGGGCGCTGGCGAGTCGGCGCAGGGTGGCGGGACGCGGCGCGGCCACGCGTCCCTGCTCCAGGTCGCGCACCCCACCGACGCTCAGCCCAGCCCGGTCAGCCAGGTCCTGTTGGGTCAGACCGGCGCGTTCCCGGAACTCACGAAGGGAACTGGAGAGTCCCGCCTTACTCACTGGTCGTCACCGCCCGACCGCGTCCTCGTGGCTGGTCGCTCCCGTAGGAAATCCTGGGCAACCGTACATCGACTCCGCCGGCACCTGCCGCCCCGTACCCAACCCGTAGTCGGCCGGTGGACCACCCCGCACCACCTCGCCGACCAGCGCCGCCAGCGGCCGGGTACGGCTGGCCAGACGCCAGGGTTCGGCGAGCGTCCTCTGTCACCGTCTAGCCGTGACGATGAACAACCGGGCCGGTTACCGCCGGGGGATGCGCCATGGATAGGCCGCTGCTGAGGAGTCTGCGCGACCCGGTCGAGCAGCGGCTGCTGCGCGAAGCCCTGGAGGAACAGGCCAAGGACGACCGCGACCCGCTGGCCCGCGACATGGCCCGGGACGTACTCGCCGGCAACATCACGCTCTACGAGGCGGTCGGCTCCAGCGTGTACGGCGAGGTGTTCGCCCAGCGGGCCGAGGAACACGCGAGGTGGTGGCACGACTTGCCCGACGACGAACGCGAGCGGCTGTACGCCGAGGGCCGGGAGGCCATCGCGAGGGAGCGGGAGGAGGGGAGCCGATGACCTTCAAGGTGAAGACCGCCGACCTGCGCGGGTACGTCGGCCTGCTCAACCGCAACGCCGAGCACAACGACAAGATCCTTGCCTACCTGCGCCAGTGGTGCGGTCAGGAGATGCAGGCGGTCTCCTCCGAGGGGCTGCTGGCCAAGGCGCTGAACTTCCACGACCGGATTTACGACGACGCGGTGAACCTGGTCACCCAGCTCGGCCAGGCCCTGCGCGCCTCCGCCGCCGAGTTGGACAAGGCCGCCAAGCTCTACGACGGCAGCGACAAGGCGGCCAAGGAGCGCTTCGAGTCGTCCCAGTACGTCGTCAACGGCCACTCGCAGCGAGAGGGCTGGGAGGCGAGCCATTCCGGCTTCGCCGACTACATGAACCCGCTCGACGTGCTCACCGGCACGCCGAGCTACACGGAGTTCAGTGACCCCACCAAGGTCCTCGACAAGATCGCCGAAGTCAGCATGACCGGGATGGTCATGAACTTCATCGAGGAGCTGACCGGCACCAATCCACTTCAGAAGATCGCCGAATTCGTCGCTGGCGACTGGAAGGCCTACAGCCGGACCGCCGGGGCGTGGCGGGCCATCGGTGAGGCGCTGGAGCGGATCGGCAAGAACATCGACCGGGGTCTCGCCTCGCTGGACCGTGCCTGGGAGGGCGGCGCCAGCGAGGTGGCGTACAAGTCGTTCCAGGCGCTCGCCGACCTGTTCAAGAACATGTTGTCCCGGTTCACGGAGGTCCACAAGGCGTACGAGCAATTCGCGCAGTTCGCCATGCACACCGCCTCGGTGCTGGTCGACACTCTCAAACTGGCCATCGATACCGCGATCATCTTCCTCACCAAGAAGAAGGGGGTGTTCGGCGATGCGATGGCGGGCTTCTACACATTCAAAATCGTCAAGTACGTCGGGTACATCGGCTGGACGATGCTCACCGCCCGGGGCACCATCGCCACGATCTTCGGGGCGCTGGCGGGGGGCGGGAGTTCACCGCTGCGCGGAGTGAAGGCGATGGGTTATGACGCTTCTGGGATCTGACGGCGTGATCCGGGCCGGCGGGGAGGTCGCCGCGTACGGCTTCGACGACGAGCAGGACGATCCGTTACGCGACGTCCGGCACATGCTCGACCGGCTGTACACCGCCGAGGACGGATCGGAGAGCGATTACGTCGAGCTGATCAGGCAGATCCTGTACGCCGGGATCGAACGGGACTCATCCGGTAACGGGTGGCCGTGACGCGTTACGAGTCCGCCGACGGCGGCGGGGCCGGGCCGCCGCGGCAACGGCTGGCCGCCCGGCGCCGCTCCAGCAGCCGGTGGTACGCGGCCAGCCCGTCCGGCACCCACGCCCACTCGGTCAGCCGCCCCGCCAACTCCTCGTCGGTGAGGAACGCGTGCCAGGCCACCTCCTCGACCTGCGGGTCGACCGGCGTCGCACAGCACACCTCGTAGACGGC
Source organism: Plantactinospora sp. DSM 117369 (assembly GCF_053764795.1). Classification (NCBI taxonomy): domain Bacteria; kingdom Bacillati; phylum Actinomycetota; class Actinomycetes; order Micromonosporales; family Micromonosporaceae; genus Plantactinospora; species Plantactinospora sp. DSM 117369. Next base: position 3,255,670 of record NZ_CM132446.1, read on the forward strand.
GGACCACCAGGTGTGCTCGGGAGTCTCGTAGAGGAACTTGAACAGCGGGGTCGGCGCGGGCAGGCCGGTGACACCCAACTCCTCCTCGGCCTCGCGCCGGGCCGCCTCGTCGTACGTCTCGCCGGCGCCGACGACCCCGCCGACGAACATGTCGTAGCGGGACGGGAAGACGAGCTTCTGCGCGGTACGCCGGTGCACGAAGATCCGCCCCGACGGGTCGCGGGCCAGCACGAAGACGGCCCGGTGCCGCAGCCGCCGGGCGTACGCCTCGCCGCGCGGGGCCTGCCCGACCACTCGGTCCCGCTCGTCGACGATGTCCAGGATCTCGTCCGCCGACCGCGCCACGGGACTACTCCACCTCCACCGCCTCGTACGTCAGCACCAGCTTCTCGGTCAGCACACTGGTGCCACCAGCTAACCAGGTCCACCCGCTCCCGGTCAGCCCGGCCACTGCCACTGGGCGACCATCGGGTGGTCCTCGCCGTACCGGCGGGTGTGGTCGCGGCACTCCTGCCGGGCGTCGACCATCGCCTGCCGCAGGTGGGCGGCCCGGGTGCCCAGCCCGGGGACCCGGTCGATCACGTCCATGACCAGGTGGAACCGGTCGAGGTCGTTCAGCATCACCATGTCGAACGGCGTCGTGGTGGTGCCCTCCTCCTGATAGCCCCGGACGTGCAGGTTGGCGTGGTTGGTCCGGCGGTAGCTGAGCCGGTGGATCAGCCAGGGATAGCCGTGGTAGGCGAAGATCACCGGCCGGTTCCGGGTGAAGAGGGTGTCGAACTGCGGGTCGGCCAGCCCGTGCGGGTGCAGGCTCGGGGGTTGCAGCCGCATCAGGTCGACGACGTTGACCACCCGGACCTTCAACTCGGGCAGGTGTCGGCGGAGCAGGTCGGCGGCGGCCAGCGTCTCCAGCGTCGGTACGTCGCCGGCACACCCGAGCACCACGTCCGGCTCAGCCCCGGCGTCGGTGCTGGCCCAGTCCCAGATCCCCAGTCCGCGCCGGCAGTGCAGCTCCGCCTGCTCCATCGGCAGCCAGTTCGGGGCGGCCTGCTTGCCGGAGATCACCACGTTGATGTAGTGCCGGCTGCGCAGGCAGTGGTCCATCGTGCAGAGCAGCGTGTTGCCGTCCGGCGGCAGGTAGACCCGGACGATCTCGGCCCTCTTGTTGGTGACGTGGTCGATGAAACCCGGGTCCTGGTGGGAGAAGCCGTTGTGGTCCTGCCGCCAGACGTGGCTGGAGAGCAGGTAGTTGAGCGAGGCGACCGGGCGGCGCCAGGGGATGCCGCGAGTGACCTTGAGCCACTTGGCGTGCTGGTTGAGCATCGAGTCGACGATGTGGACGAACGCCTCGTAGCTGGTGAAGACGCCGTGCCGGCCGGTCAGCAGATAGCCCTCCAGCCAGCCCTGGCAGAGGTGTTCGGAGAGCACCTCCAGCACCCGGCCGCCCGGGGAGAGATGCTCGTCGCCGGGCTCGGTCGGGCCCATGAAGGCCCGGTCGGTGACCTCGAAGACCGGGGCCAGGCCGTTCGACTCCACCTCGTCCGCGCCGAAGAGCCGGAACCGGTCCGGGTTGGCCGCGATGACGTCCCGGAGCCAGCCGCCGAGGACTCCGGTCGCCCCGCTGACCGGACGGCCGGGCCGGTCCACCTCGACGGCGTGGGCCCGGAAGTCGGGCAGCACCAGGTCGCGGAGTACGACGCCGCCGTTGGTGTGCGGGTTCGCGCTCATCCGCCGGTCGCCGCGCGGAGCCAGGTCGGCCAGCGCCGGCAGCGGCGCGCCGGTCGCGTCGAAGAGCTCCTCCGGCCGGTACGACCGCAGCCAGCGCTCCAACTGGGCCAGGTGACCCGGGTTGTCGCGTACCCCCTCCAGCGGGACCTGGTGGGACCGCCACGTCCCGGCGACCTGCTCGCCGTCCACCTCGCCCGGCCCGGTCCAGCCCTTCGGGGTCCGCAGCACCAGCATCGGCCAGCGCGGCCGCTGCACCGGCCCACCCCGGCGGGCACGGCGCTGGATCTCGGTGATCTCGTCCAGCGCCCGGTCCAGGCAGGCCGCCAGCTCCCGGTGCACACGGGCCGGCTCGCCCCCGTCCACCACGTACGGCCGGTAGCCGTAGCCGCGCAGCATGCCGAGCAGGTCCTCCTGGGGCATCCGGGCCAACACCGTCGGGTTGGCGATCTTGTATCCGTTCAGGTGCAGGATCGGCAGCACCGCGCCGTCCCGGGCCGGATCGAGGAACATGGTGGAGAGCCAGCTCCCGGCGAGCGGGCCGGTCTCCGCCTCGCCGTCCCCGACCACGCAGGCGACCAGCAGGTCGGGATTGTCGAACGCGGCTCCGTAGGCGTGCGCGAGCGAGTAGCCCAGCTCGCCGCCCTCGTGGATCGACCCCGGCACCTCCGCCGCGACGTGGCTCGGCAGCCCACCCGGGAAGGAGAACTGCCGGAACAGCCGGGCCATCCCGGCCTCGTCCCGGCCCACCGACGGGTACAGCTCGGTGAAGGTCCCCTCCAGCCAGGTGTTCGCGATGATGGCCGGAGCGCCGTGCCCGGGTCCGGTCACCAGCATCGCGAACAGGTCGCGGGCCACGATCACCCGGTTCAGGTGTGCGTAGACCAGGTTCAGCCCCGGGTCCGTACCCCAGTGGCCCAGCAGGCGCGGCTTGACGTGCTCCGGCCGCAGCGGCTCGCGCAGCAGCGGGTTCGCCAGCAGATAGATCTGCCCGGCGCTGAGATAGTTGGCGGCCCGCCAGTACGCGTCGATCCGGCCCAGTTCCTCGTCGGTCAGCCGAGGCTGCGGGTCCAGCGCGGTCTCCATCACCCGAGCCTGCCCCGAGCCGGGCCGACCCGCGACCGGAACGCCCATCTCGGCACGCTCACTCCTGGATGTACACGCCGTGCGCGCTGCGTACCACGACCACCGGCGAGGCCGAGTGGTAGAGCATCGCCTGGCTGACCGAGCCGAGCATGCCGCGCCAGGGCTCGTCGCCGCGCGCACTGACCACCACGAGTTCGGCCCGGAGCGTCTCCTGGGCCAGCGCCGACTCCGGGTCGCCGGTCCGGACCTGCTGTTCCACCCGGACCGAGGGGTACTTCCGCTGCCACGGCGCGACCGCCTCGGCGAGTTGCTCGACGACCTCGGGCGGCGGGGCGCCGTCCGTACCGTCCGGGTCGCAGACCTGCACCACGACCAGGTCGGTCAAGTGCCGCGCGGCGGTGTCGAAGGCGAAGTCGAGGGCGCTCAGCGAGCTGGCCGAGCCGTCCACCCCGACCAGCACCGGTCCGGCCGACGGGACCTGTTCCCGGGCCACCAGCACGCTGCATCCGGCCCGGGCCGCGAGCTGCACGGCGGTGGCGTCGGAGTCGGCCGGCACGTCGGGATCCGCGCCGAGCCCGCCGTCGCCGATCACCAGCAGCGCGGCGGAACCCGACTCGCGGAGCAGGGTGGTGATCACCGGCCCCTCGATCAGCGCGCAGGAGACCTCCACTCCCGGCTGGGCCTCGGCCGCGGTGGCGGTCGCCCGGCGCAGCAGCTCCTCGGCGGGACGGCGGGGCTCCTCCGGCATCGGCTCCGACGGGTCCGCGACCCAGTTGAACGCGTGCACGACACGCAGCGGGCGGGAGTGCAGGACCGCCTCGCGGGCCGCCAGCCGGACCGCCGTCATGCTCAGCCGGGAGTCGTCGACCCCGACCACGACCAGCGCCTCCTGCGGAGCGTTCACCGTCGCCCCGCGATCACTCGGCCACCGGCCCGCCACCAGCTACGTGGCGTGTCCTCTGCACCAGCCGAGAGTATCCGGGCGGTGTGGCGGGCGGCGGCGGATTCGGCCAGTACGGCCGCACAGTGGATGGTTCGGTCAGGGCTCGACCCGCAGTACGGCGATGGTCGCGTTGTCCCGACCGCCCGCGACAAGCGTGTCGGCGAGTACGCCGCGGACGGTGTCGGCGGGGCTGCTGGTCGCGCCGAGCCGGCTGGCCAGCCGCTGGTAGTCGAGCTGTTCGGCGACGCCGTCCGTGCAGAGGCAGTAGACGTCGCCGGGTCGCAACGCGACGTTGAGCAGGTCCGGCTCGGGCATGGCCGGGTGGCCCACGTAGCGGGTGAGCTGGTAGCGGGCGGCGGCCGCCGCCGGGGAGTCCGCCGGATACCAGCCGTAGACGGCGCCGAGCCAGGCGGCCGTGTGGTCGACGGTGAGCAGTTCGAGTAGCCCGTCCCGGAGCCGGTACGCGCGGGAGTCGCCGATCTGCACGATCCAGCCGGAAAGCTCGGTCACTCCGGCCGGGTTCGGTGCCGTACCGCCCAGGGCCGATCGGGCGATCGGCGCGGTACGCCGCGGCCCGACTCCCTGGCCGGCGACGCCCGGTTCGGCCGGGAACGGTGCTTCGGTGACCCCGCCAGCGGGCGGGTGAGTCGAGCCGGCGGCACCCGGTCCGGTGGTCGGCGGCATGACGACCAGGCCGGTGAAGGTGCAGCCGGTCAGCTCGTCCAGTTCGGCGCCGGCCGCCCGGACCCGGGACTGCGCCTGGGCCATCGCGGCGCGGAGCTGGCCGGGGCCGATGTCGGGAGCTGCCGCGCGAACTCCGGCGACCATGGTTTCCATGGTGGTACCGCCGGCGATGGTGCTGCCGCGGCCATCGCCCATCCCGTCGGCGACCGCCAGGAACGGCAGCACCGGATCGACGTGCAGTACGTCGAAGTTCGCCGAGTAGCGCTGACCCACCCGGGTGCCTCCGGCGACGCTGAGCCGGTGGCCGGCGAGCGGGTAGCTGCGGCTCACGTCGCCCTCGGCGGGCATCCGGTCCGGACCCGTCACAGGGCTACGGTGCATGGCGGGGAGGTTAGCAGGATTTGCCAACCAGTCCGGGCGGTATATGCGAATCGTCGCAAATCCCCGCCGCCGTTGGTTCTGTGCGGACTCGGCCCGGTCCCGTTGTGCCGCGCGGGGGCGGGCTCGACTGCGAGGATGGAGCGGTGAACCTGCCCGACGTGCTGCGCCGGCACCGGCTGCTCGCCGTCGTGCGGGGCGACGACCCCGATGCGGCGCTGGCCAGCGTACTGGCGCTGGCGGAGGCCGGGATCGCACTCGTCGAGGTGTCGCTGACCTCCCGGGACGAGGCCGGGGTGCTGGTCCGGGCCCGGGCGGCGTTGGGCCCGGAGGCGCCGCTGGGTGCCGGTACGGTGCTCACCGAGGCCGACGTGGTGCAGGCGGAGCAGGCCGGAGCGTCGTTCGTGGTGACCCCGGGACTGGTGCCGGCGGTCGCCGAGGCGGTCCGGCTCGGGCTGCCCGTCCTGGTCGGCGCGCTGACCCCGACCGAGGTCGTCGCGGCCAGCCTGGCCGGGGCGGCGGCGGTGAAGCTCTTTCCCGCGTCGCTCGGTGGCCCGGCCTACCTTCGCGCGCTCCGGGAGCCGTTTCCGGACGTCCCGTTCGTGCCGTTCGGCGGGGTGGACGTCGAGTCGGCTCCGGAATACCTCTCGGCGGGAGCCGTCGCGGTCGGCGCCTCCGAGTCCCTGCTCGGCACGGCGCCCCAGGGTGGCGACCTGGCCGCACTGCGGCTGCGGGCCACGGCGTTCCGCGCCGCCGTCTCCTGATCGGCTCGATCATCCGGTGTGCCGGCAGGACTCCGGGCCGACTGTGTCAACTGGGGTTGACACACGTGGCCCCGTCAACCTAAGTTGACAGTATGAGTCAGGCAACGGATCTGGCGGCGGCGGCCGGCAGCACCGACCCACGGGTCGGGCTGCGTGCGGTGGTTGCCCTGCGCCGGTTGTTGGAACGCCTGGAGGTCGTCCAGGTCGACAACGCCCGGCGCCAGGGCTGGTCCTGGCAGGAGATCGCCGACGCACTCGAAGTCAGCAGGCAGGGAGTACACAAGAAGCACGCCGGCCGGGCGTCGGCGCGTACCCAGGGAGGGGCATGATGTTCGAGCGGTTCACGGTGCAGGCCCGGGACGTGGTCCGGGGGGCCGTGGCGGCGCGCGAGCGGCTGGGGCACCGCAACGTCGGCACCGAGCACCTGTTGCTCGCGCTGCTCGACGGGGAGAAGAGCTCCGTCGCCGGGCTGCTCAACCAGTCCGGCGTGGACGCCGCGCGGGTGACCGAGGCGATCGAGCGGAAGATCGGCCGCGGCACCGAGGAGTTCGGCGACCGCGACGCGGAGGCGCTCCGCTCGATCGGCATCGACCTGGCGGCGGTGCGCTCCACGATCGAGGAGTCGTTCGGCGAGGGCGCTCTGGAGTCGCCGCCGGCCCGGTCGTCGCGGCGGGGCCTCTTCGGCGGCTGGGACTTCGGCAGCCGGTTCTCCGCCCGGTCGAAGAAGGTGCTGGAGTTGGCCCTGCGCGAGGCGGTCCAGCTCCGGCACCGGGAGATCGGCGCCGAGCACATCCTGCTCGGGCTGCTCCGCGAGGGACACGGGCTGGCGGCGCTGGTGCTGACCGAGGCCGGGGTGGACCTGGCCGAGCTGCGCCGCCGTACCCTCGACTCCCTCCGCGAGGCCGCCTGACCAGCACCGGCCGGATGCGGTCGGAGCCGCCGGGAGCCGGTCGAGGTCGGCGCCGGACCCATCGAGTCCGGCCGAGCCGGCCGGGGCGGTCGCGGGCTCAGGCCGGCGGGCGGCCGGCGTCGAGCTGTTCGCGGAGGATGTCGGCGTGCCCGGCGTGCCGGGCGGTCTCCTCGATCATGTGGGCGTAGATCCAGCGCAACGAGACCCGGCCCAGCCGGGCGTGCGGCGCGGTGTCGTCGAGGGCGAACCGGGCGGCGACCCGACGCGACTCCGCGCACGCCTCGGCGTACTCGGCGAGCAGGCTCTCGACGGTGTCGTCGGGGCCGAGCGTCCAGCTCGGGTCGCCGCCGTCCACCCAACCGGCGATCTCGACCGGCTCCCGTTGGGCCAGCCGGCGCTGGAACCAGCTCCGTTCCACCGCCGACAGGTGCTTGAGCAGCCCGCCGAGCGTGGTCAGCGAGGGTACGAGCCGACGCCGGGCATCCTCGTCCGACACCCCGGTGATCTTCTCCGCGAGCTCCCGCCGCTGGCAGTCGAGGAACGCCTCCCAGACCGCCCGCTCACCGGCGGTGCCGACCTGTTCCTCGGGGGCGAGTGGTGGATCGACCATGTGGGCACTGTAGCGGCCGGCGGCGCTGACCCGACGAAACCCGCCCGGCATGCGCGATTGGTCACGTCCGCCCGGCTCGCTGCCGGCGGCAAGCTGCTGCACACTGGCGGCCGTGAAGGCGCACGAGGAGAGCACGGCCGGCGTGCCGGCGGATTCCCGGGCCGGCGCTGCCGGCGGTCTCCGGTCGGCGGTGGTGGTCAACCCGGTGAAGCAGACCGACCTCGACGGGCTGCGCCGGACCGTCACCGAGACGCTGGCCGCCGCCGGCTGGCCGGAACCGGCCTGGTACACCACCACAGTGGACGACCCGGGCCGGGGCCAGGCCCGGCAGGCTATCGAGAACGGCGCCGAGGTGGTCTTCGTCTGCGGCGGCGACGGCACCGTGATGTCCTGCGTCGGGGCCCTGGTCGGCACCGACGTGGCGATGGCCATCCTGCCGTCGGGCACCGGCAACCTGCTCGCCGCCAACCTCGGGCTCTCCAATGACCTGGCCGCCGGGCTGGAGGTGGCGCTCGAACAGGGCCGGCGGCGGATCGACGTCGGCACCTGCGGCGACCGGTACTTCACCGTGATGGCCGGGATGGGCTTCGACGCCCAGATGCTCGCGGCCACCTCCGAGACCACCAAGGCCCGGGTCGGCTGGCCGGCGTACGTGGTCGGGGCGCTGCGGCACCTGCGGGACCGGCCGATGCGGGTGTCGATCCGGATCGACAACCAGCCTCCCCGACGGCGCCGGGCCCGTACCGTCCTGGTGGCCAACGTCGGGCGGTTGCAGGGCGGGGTACGGCTGCTCGCCGACGCCGAGCCGGACGACGGCTACCTGGACGTGGCCGTGCTCACGCCCCGGACGCTCAACCACTGGGTCTCGCTCGGCTGGGCGGTGCTGCGGCGGCGCCGCCGGGTGCCCCGGATGGAGGTGCTGCGCGGCCGGCGGGTCACCATCACCAGCAACCGGGCCCAACCGCGCGAGCTGGACGGGGACGTCATCCCCGCCGGCCGCGCGCTGAAGGTGTCGGTCCGCCCCCAGGCGCTCTGGCTCTGCGTACCGAGGCCGGAGACCGAGCCGGACCTGGCGGTGGACGCCGACGCGGTCGCCGAGCGCGGGGAGCGGCGGGTGGAGGAGGTGCGGTGAGCAGTACCCGGCTGGTCCCCGAGACCCGGTGCATGGCAGACGAGGAACTCTCCGCCGACGACGCCTGGCACACCCTGCGCCGGTACGGTGGCTGGCACCTGATCCGGGACGCCTTCATCCGGTTCCGGTACGGCGACGCGTTCAGCCACTCCCGGGCCCTCGCCCTGCAACTCTGCCTCGCCGTGGTGCCGTTCCTGATCGCGCTGGCCGGTCTGATCAGCGAGCTCGGAGCGGACGAGGGTGGTCTGGTGGTCGCCGACACGGTGATCGCGCTGACGCCGGGCGCCAGCGACGGGGTGGTCAAGGAGCTGCTGGTCGACTCGGAGCAGGCCGAGGACGCCGGCGAACTTGCCCTGGCCCTCGGCCTGCTCACCGGGCTGGTCGCGTTGACCACCACGATGGCGCAGGTGGAGCGCGGGGCGAACCGGATCTACGGGGTGGAGCGGGACCGGCCGGCGCTGTGGAAGTACCTCCGGGCCGCCGTCCTGGCCCTCACCGCCGGAGCACCCGCGCTGGCCGGCTTCTTCATCCTGGTCGGCGGCGGCGAGCTGGGCCGCTCGATGGGGCGGCACTACGACTGGTGGGGCCCGTCGGTCGGCCTCGCCTGGGACATGCTGCGCTGGCCGCTGAGTCTCGGGCTGACCGTCTTCGCCGTCGCGGTGCTCTTCCGGTACGCGCCGCGCCGCCGGCAGCCGGGACTGTCCTGGCTGCTCTTCGGCGCCGGATTCAGCATCGCGCTGTGGTGGCTGGTCAGTGTCCTGCTCGCCGGCTACGTGTCGTACAGCGACGCGTTCGGCGCCACCTACGGCGCGCTGACCGGGATGATGGCGCTGCTGCTCTGGGCCAACCTGACCGGGATCGCGCTCTTCGGCGGGCTGGCCTTCGCCGCCCAGTTGGAGGCGCTGCGGATCGGCGAGCAGGAGCCGGCCGAGCCGGACCGCTGGGATCCCGACCGGACCGACCCGGGGCACGCCGACATGATGGAGATCGATCCGGCGGAGACGCTCGGCCGGGGCGTACCCGGGCCACGGGCCACCGAGGAGCGGGCGGCCGGCTCGGTCGGCCCCGGCGCGGAGCCGCGCGACGGCTGACGGGTGTACGCCGCCCGCAGCGCGGGTACCGGGCAGGCCAGAGACGAGAAGGGAGCTCTGGCGTGGCCACGGTCAGCGAGGTGTTGCGGCGACCGCTCGGGCATTTCGCCGAACGTAGCCTGCTCGGCTTCGCCCTGGTCGCCGGCACCGGCGTCGGGTTCGGCGTGCTGTTGCTGCTGGTCCGGTTCCACTGGGACCCGCTGCACCGGGCCGACCACGAGACGGCGGCCTGGTTCAACGGGGTGGTCTCGGCCAACGAGGGCCTGGTCACCGTGCTCCGGGCGGTCACCTCGCTGGGCGGCCGGCCGATCATGCTCTGGCTGGTCACCATCGCGGTGGTGGGCCTGCTGATCCGCCGGCAGGGCCGGCTCGCCGTCTATCTGATCGTCACCGGTCTCGGCGCGCTGATGCTCGACCCGTCGCTGAAGGAGCTGGTGGGCCGGCTCCGCCCGGTGGTCGACATCCCGGTGGCCTCGGCGCCGGGCAACAGCTTCCCGAGCGGGCATGCCCTCGGGTCGATGGTCGCCTACGGCGCCCTGCTGCTGGTCTTCTTGCCGGCGATGCGGCCCGGGTGGCGCCGGCTGGCGACCGGGGTCGTGATCGCGGTGGTGGCGGCGGTCGGGGTGACCCGGGTCGCGCTCGGCGTGCACTACGTCTCCGACGTCCTCGCCGGCTGGCTGCTCGGCCTCGCCTGGCTGGGCGTCACCGCGTATGCCTTCCGGTTGTGGCGCCGCGAGCGGGGCCGCCCGGTCCGGCCGCTGGCCGAGGGGCTGGAGCCGGAGGCGGGCCGGGAGATCACGCCGGCACCGGCCGAGGAGCACCTGCTGCCGCATCCCCGGGCGGCCGTCGCCGAGGTGCTCACCGGCTGGGTACTGGTCTTCGGCCTGCTGTACGCCTTCGGCATGCTGGTCAGCTACTACGTCGAGGGCACCTTCGTCGAGAAGCTCGACCGCGAGGTGCCGCAGTGGTTCGCCGCGCACCGGACCGACACGCTCAACGACCTCAGCTATCTGGCGAGCAAGGCCGGCGACACCCACGCCATCCTGCTGGTCTCGCTGGTCTTCTGCCCGCTGGCGCTGGCCTTCTGGCGGCGCTGGCGGCCGGTGCTCTTCCTCGCGCTGACCATGTTCGGCGAGCTGACCCTCTTTCTCGCGTCGGCCCGCGCGGTGAGCCGGCCCCGCCCGCAGGTCGAGCACCTGGACGGGCACCTGCCGACCGCGTCCTTCCCGTCCGGGCACATCGCGGCGACGATGTGCCTGTGGGTGGCGATCGCCCTGCTGGTGATGCCGCGCACCGACCGGTGGTGGCGCTGGCTGACCGTGCTGGCCGCGGTCGTGATGCCGTTGCTGGTGGCCGGCTCCCGGATGTACCGGGGGATGCACCATCCGAGCGACTTCGTCGGGGCCATGCTGCTCACCACGCTCTGGATCGGCCTGCTCTGGCTGGTGGTACGCCCCAACGAGGAACTCTCCGGGGGCGGCCGGCGGGTCGGCGGCGGTGCCGACGCGGAGCCGCCGTACTCGGCACGGCCGACGGAGACCGCGCGAAGCGCCCCGGCCGAACTGTCGAGTCTCGACGACGAACTGGCCCGGGCGGCCCGGCCGGACTGAGGTTGCGGACGTCCGGCAGGCTGGCTGGCCTGAGGTCGCAGACGTCTGACGGGCGGGGACGGGGGTGGATGCCGGGTGCGGGCGATGACGTACAACATCAAGAACGGCGGGCGCGACGGTGCCGACCCGAGCCGGCTGGACCGGGTGCTCCAGGTCGTCACCGAGCAGCGGCCGGACGTGCTGGCGCTGCAGGAGCTCCGGGGCCTGCGCCGGGACCGCGACCGGCTCGACACGATGGCCCGGCGGCTCGGAATGCGGGCGTACCTGGTCGGGGGATGGTTCGGGCAACCGGTGGCGGTACTCGTCCGGCGACCGGTCGAGGCGGTGCTGGTGGCGCCGGTCCGCCGGCCGTTCCACCACGGGGCGCAGCGGGTCGTGCTGGACACCGACCGGGGCCCGCTGACCGTGCTCAGCACGCACCTGCATCCGTACTCCGGGCGGCGCCGGCTGCGTGAGGCCGGCTGGCTGGTCGGCGCGGCCGGCCGGGGCGGGTCGGACCGGAGGCCGTTACCGGACCGGCTGGTGCTGCTGATGGGTGACCTGAACACGCTCGATCCGGGCGGCCGGCACGAGGAGCGGATCGGCAGGCTGCCGCCGGAGTACCGGGGGCGGCACCTGATGCCGGATGGGGTGACCGTGGACACCCGGGCGGTCGCCGCGCTGTACCGGTCGGGTTTCGTGGACCTGTTCCAGCCGGAGGGGGCCGACCCGTCGGCGGACCGGGCGGAGCCGCCGCACACCGTACCGACCAGCGCCGGTGGTGGGGTGGAGTTCACCGAGATGCGACTCGACTATCTGCTCGGCACGCCGCCGCTGGCCCGGTGGGCCCAGCCGCCCCGGGTGGTCACCGGTGGGGCGGCGGAGTCCGCGTCGGACCACTATCCGCTGGTCGTCGACGTCGACCTGCGGCTCCGCTGAGCACCGGGACGACACCAAGGCACCGGGACGGCTCCGGCACCGGACCCGATGCACCGGGACGACGACGCAGAGTCAGGCACCGAGCCCGACGTCGCGGGCGAGCAGGGCCGCCTGCACCCGGTCCGCGACACCCAGCTTCGCGAAGATCGCGGAGAGCTGGTTGCGTACGGTCTTCTCGCTGAGCCCGAAGTGCCGCGCGATCTTGGCGTTGGTGTCGCCGAAGGCGAGCCGGCCGAGGATGTCCCGCTCCCTGGCGGTGAGCTGGTTGAACGGGGCGGGCAGCTCGACCGGCCCCCGGTTGAGCGTGGTGAGCACGGACGGCCCGATTCCCGGGCCGAGCACGACACCGCCCTGGGCGACCGTACGCAGTGCGTCGATGACGGCGTCCGGATCGGTGTCCTTGAGCACGTACCCCCGGGCACCGGCCCGCAGCGCCCGGGCCACGATCTCCTCGTCGTTGGCCATGGTCAGCATCAGCACCTTGGTCTCCGGGCGGGACTGGATGATCCGCGCGGTGGCGTCGACGCCGTCACCGTCCGGCAGCGTCACGTCCATCGCGATCACCTCCACCCGCTCGGTGACCGCAGTGCTGATCGCCTCGGCGGTGGTCGCCGCCTCGAATACCTCGCTCACCCACGACTCGCCCTCGAGCATGGTGCGCAGCCCTCGGCGCACCACCGGGTGGTCGTCGACGATGAGGATCCGTCCACCGTGCACCATGCTCGTCGCCGCCTCTGCCCGCACATCGCGTCCTGTGCGCTGCCACCGGCCGGCAGAAAGGCACCGCGGCGCCGGGCTGCGCATCGCGGGTTCAGCGTAGCGGGCTAGCCGATCCGGCCCGCGTCGCTGTCCGGACTCTGGCTACCGGCGGCCGGCGGGGCTGTGGCGGCGGGCTGTGCCGCACCGCTCCGTGGCTGTGGCACCTCCGACTCCGGGCCGACGTCAACGGATCGGTGGGCGGCCCCCCAGCGGCCGTCCGGGTCGCCGGAGCCCGGATCGGTTCCGGTGTCGCCGCCCGTACGGCCGGCGACGGAGGAGGCATCTCCGGCCGGTGCGCCGGTGGCCGCTCGGCCGAGAGTGGCTGGGCCGTCCTGCGTGGCCGTACCGGTCGCCTGGTCGGGTACGGCAGGCTGGAACGGCAGACGCACCCGGATGGACGTACCGTGTGGACTCGCCGGGGTGATGTCGAAGTCGCCGCCGAGTTCGGTGGCCCGTTCCCGCATCGAGTCGAGGCCGACCCCGCCGGGTCGGCGTGGCCCGAGGCCCACCCCGTCGTCCACGATCTCCACCGTCAGCGCCCGGTCCCGGTGCACGTTCACCCAGCAGGTGCTGGCCTGGGAGTGCCGGGTCACGTTGTTCAGCGCCTCCGCGACGATCCGGTACGCGGCCACCTCGATCGCCGCCGGCAGCCCCTGGAGGTTTCCCTCGACCTGCAACCGGACCGAGAGAGCCGGGCTGTCGAACCGGGCGCACTCGTTGCGCAACGCGGCGGCGAGCCCCCGGTCCAGCGCCGGCGGCCGGAGCTGGTCGACGAGTTGACGTACCTCGGCGGTGCAGGTCTGCAGATCTGCCGTGAGCGCGTCGAGGATCCGACCGGTGCGGGGCTGCCCGGCCACGAGCTTGTGCGCCGCCCGGACCTGCATGGCCATCCCGGCCAGGGTCGGGCCGAGCCCGTCGTGCAGGTCGCGGCGGAGTCGACGGCGCTCCTCCTCACGAGCGGTGATCAGCCGTTCCCGGGACTCCTGGAGGTCGTGGATGAGCCGGACGGCCTCGGCCGCCACCGCCGCGTGCACCGCCAGGTCGCCCAGCAGCCGCCGTTCGACCGGGGTGAACCGGCTCGCCGCACTCCGGTTCGCGACGAGCAGCCGGCCGACCCGTTCCCCCCGGGTCACCATCTCGAACGACTCGACCGGAGTGTTCGCGGTGCCGTGCGCGGCGAGGACGCGAGGCCCCTCCCGCCCCTCGACCTCGACCGCGACGTGCGGCACCCGCAGCGACCGCGCGATGGTGTCGGTCAGCAGGGGCAACACCGCGCCCGGTTCGACGGTACGGCCGAGCAGGTCGCCGAGCCGCGCCATCACCTGGTAGGGATCGTCCCGGTCGCCGTAGAGCAGCCGGTTGACCCCCCGCTGCACCCGGCCCCGGGCCGGTTCGAAGGCGACCGCGATCAAGCCGGTCGCGACCAGGGAGGCGTTCGAGGTGCTGCCCGCCATCAGCAGGTCACGGAGCAGGGTGATCAGCCCGACGAACGCGGCGATCACCAGCAGGCTCATCACCAGCCAGACGATGGTCCGGTTGATGACCTGGTCGAGGCCGTACAACCGGTATCGCAGCACCGCGACGGCCAGCCCGATCGGTAGCGCCACCACCATGATCACCCAGGCTCCGGGCAGGTTGATGGCCTCCAGTACGAGCCCGAGCAGCAGCAGGATCGCCGACGCCAGCAGGCAGGCGAGCTGGGCCCGGATCTCACCGTCGGCCCGCCGCCAGCGCAGCACCAGCGAGACTAGTACCGCGATCAGCCCGAGGATTGTCACCCCGATGGCGAGCAGGGCGACCAGTACGAGCGTCCGGGCCCGCTGCGTCGGCGCCGGCTCCGGGTCGCTGACCAGGCTGTAGGGATCGTCCAGGGCGGCGGTCGCGTAGGCGAGGGCGGCGACGACCGTCCCGGTTATGATCACCACGGCGACCGGGCGCCACCGCTGCGAGGGCAGCCGCCCGTCCGGAAAGACCAGCAGGGTGAGGAAGATCAGCCCGTACGGGATCCACCACGCCCACTGGCTCAGCCAGGCCAGCGGCAGCCAGGTTCCCCAACTCTCCGCGAGCACGGCCACGCTCGCCGCCCCCCCGGCGGCGAGCATGAGCCGGCCCACGAGATGCCCGGGTATCCCGATCAGGACCAGCACGCCCATCGCGGTGAACGCGACTGCGATCACCGCGATCTCACCGGTCTGTTCGACCCAGATGCCACGGGCGCTGGCGTACTGCCCGGCCACCACGAGCGCGACGACGATGGCTGCCCCGACCAGTGCGAAGACCCTGCCTGTGGGCCATCGCCTGGTGTCCTCGGTGGACGTCACCCCTGCTACCCCTGTCCGATCAAGTTCTCAGTGTGTCCAGCCGGCGGCGTGCAGCGAGTTGTGGAACCATCCGCCACGATCCATCAGCCGCATGCCCCCCGACGGGGAGTCGCCGCCCGGGAAGTGCGCGGCATCTTCAGCCAGCGTGCCGCCGCCGAGCTGCGGCAGGGCGTCGATCGCCTCGTCCACGGTCAGCCCGGAATCCGCGACCAGCTCCGGGTGCCGGCGGATGTAGTCCCCGACGTGCTGGACGACGGCCTGCAACCGGCCCTGGATCAGCTCCGGGTCGGGATCCTCCAGCGTCGGCACCAGGCCCTCCAACTCCCAGGAGTGGCTGAGCACCGGCGCGAGTCGACGGCCCGCCTTGTCGAAGAACTCCAGGCCGCCCTGGGCCTTGGCGCCGATGTCCTTCTCGCTCAGCATCTCCGCGACGCTGCCGTAGGCGTGCGCGAAGCTGTTGTCGCTGGCGATGACGATCGGTTCGATCTCCGTAGGGCGAACCGGGCGAATCGGCTTAGCGGTCATGACACTCCCCTCGTAATCCAACCTCGACGGTGTAGGCGCTGGTGGGCGACGGTTTCCTCCGGCAGCCTAGGCCCGGTGTCCAACGGGGCGCGTAAGGTCCGTCGGCTGAGCATCATGTCCCGTCCGACGTCCCGCGGGCCCGGGACCGGTGTCCCAGTCCACTCGGGAAAATCCGGCGTGTCTCCGTACGGTCCGGTACCCGACCGGATCTTCGACGGCTACCCGACCCGGAGCGAGGCTCCCGGCCCGGCCGGGCGTACCCGATATCGGGTCGATGCCCGGACGATACGCCGGACCGGCACTCTCGTCGGCGGTGCCAGCCGCCACTCACCACGGCCGGCGCTTCGCCAATCGCTAGCTGGGGAGACCTATGACGCCCGAGTCGTCGGCAACCGCGAGCCGGAGTTCCGGCCTCGCCATGCCGGTGCGCGGGCGGACCCGGGTTCCGGCCCGCCCCGCGGGGTGGTCCGGGCGGCGTGAGCCGGCCGACCTCGTCGTCGAACTGCTGGACCGGATCAGCCTCGCTGGCTGGACCGTGCAGCATCGGGCCGGGCGGACCCTGGTCGCTCCGGCGCTGCCGGCCAACCGGTTGCAGGGCTGGAAGCTGCACGTCTCGGCGACGCCGTCGAACGCGCCGGAGGTGCTCGCCGCCTGCATGCCGGTGCTGGTCGAGACCGGTACCGCGTTCGGCTTCGTCGGCACCGCGGCGGGGCTTGCCGAACTCAACGGTCCCCGGGCGTCACGGGCCGGAGCCGGAAAGTTCCTCACCGTCCACCCGGCGACCGACGAGCTCTTCCGGGAACTGGCGAAACGTCTGGACGAGGCGACGGTCGGCTACGTGGGGCCGGCGGTCCTCTCCGACCAGCCGTACCGGTCGGGCGGGGTGGTGCACTACCGGTACGGCGCCTTCGGCGGGGTCGGCGTGCTGGACAACGACGGCCGGTACCGCCGCTGTCTGGTCGACCCGGACGGCAACCTGGTCGAGGACCGGTGCGAGCCGGTCTTCCGGCCACCGGCCTGGGTCGAGCTGCCGTTCGACTCGTCGCCGGAACGACCGGCCCCGGCGCTGCCCGGGTCGCCGGTGTGGCCGACCGGCCCGACCGGGCCGGGCTGGTCGGTCGCGTCGATGCAGGTCTTGGGGACGTCTACCGCCGATCCGGTCATCGGCTCGGCGGGGACGGCCGGGTCCGTGGGGGGCGGACCGGGGGGCCCGGCCGGGCCCGGGGTGCCGGCTCGGTCGGGGGGCTCGACCGAGGCGGAGGGCCCGGCCGGGTCGGGGGGACCTGGGCGGTCGGGGGAATCCGCGCGGTGGAGGGGACCTGTGCGGCCGGGGGGATCCGCGCGGTCCGGGGGAGCCGCGCGGCCGGGGGGACCTGCCGGGTCGGGGGACCCGGTCGGGCCGGCGGGGGCGGCCGGGTCAACGGGGGCGGTCGGGTCGACGGGGACGTGGGGGCCCGTCGACCCGACCGGACCGGCCGAGGTGCTGATCGGCGGCAGGTACGCGGTCACCGGGGCGATCCGGCAGGCGAACAAGGGCGGCGTCTACCGGGCCCGGGACCTGCGTACCGGTGCCACGGTCCTGATAAAGGAGGCCCGGCCGTACGTCGGCACCGACGCGTACGACCGGGACGTCCGGGACCTGCTCGGGCACGAGGCGCGGGTGTTGCGACACCTGCTCCCGCTCGGCGTGACGCCCCGGCCACTGCGCGAGTTCGTGCAGGGTAATCACCGGTTCCTCGTCGAGGAACTGCTGCCGGGGCGGCCACTGAGCGCCGACGTGCCGGACCTTCCAGTGGTCGGTCCGGACCGGCGCGCCTGGCCGCACCTGCTCGGTCGGCTGGCCCGGCTGGTCGGGGCGGTGCACCCGGTCGGGGTGGTGCTCCGGGACCTGGCGCCGGAGAACGTGCTGCTGTTGCCGGACGGGGAACTCCGGCTGGTCGACCTGGAATTGGCCGCGTTACGCACCGGGGGAGCGGACGACTGGTCGTACCTCGACCTGCGGTACTCCGGCGCGGCCGGGTTCGTCGCGCCGGAGCAGTGGCGGGACGCGGCACCGGACCCGGCGGCCGACCTGTTCAGCCTCGGCGTGCTGGCGCTGTGGCTGGCCGGGCGGGTCTCCCCGGCCGGCATCGACGTGGCAGGCGTCGGGCTCGCCGCGACCGGGACCGCCGGGTACGACGTGGCGGGCGCCGACGTGACAGGCGCCCGCTCGCCCGCCGGGTCCGCCGGGCCGCCGGTGCGGTCGGTGGAGGAGTGGGTGGCGGCGCTGCTGGAGCCGTCCTTCGGCGGGCCACCGGTTCCGGTACCGTTGCGCCGGATCACCACCGGCCTGCTGCGCACGGAGCCCGCCGAGCGGATCGGGCTGGACGAGGTGGTCGGGCTCTGCGCCGAGGCGTCCGACGAGTGCGGTGGACGGCGGAGCACCGCAGCGGGGACCGCCGCCCGCCGACCGGACGGGCCCGCCAGCTCGGGCACCGGCTCCAGCCCCAGGTTCCACCACAGCGCCGGTCCCAGTTCCGGCCTCGGCTCCGGCCCAGGAGCCGGACCCGACACCGGGACCGGCCCCCGACTCGGCCCGAGGACCGGCCCCGACCTCGGGACCGGCACCGATCCTGGGATCGGCACCGGTGCTGGGGGCGGCACTGGTCTCGGTGCGGAGGCCGTGACCCCGCCCGGGGAGTTGCTGCCGGAGGCGGTGGCCACGCTGCCGGAGCCGGCCTGGTGGGGCCTGGTCGAGGAGAGCGTCCTCCGACTACACCCGGCACCGGATCCACTGTCCAGTCTCGACTTCGGGGTCCGGCCGGGCGCCCGGTCGACCCCGCATGCCCGGCTGGCTGGTGTCGGCTGGCCCGGCTGGAGGCCGGGGCCGAGCCGGGCGGGTCCCGGGTCCGACCGACAGCTCGCCCCGAACCAGGGATGTGCCGGCCTCGCCCGGTCGGTCGCGGCGCTGACCCGGCTGGTTGCCGACGGGCAGGCGGCCGGCGAATCCGCTCGACCGGCCGGCGCGGCACCGGTGCTGGACCTCCTGCTGGACCGGCTGCTGCACTCGCTCGACGGCGAACCGCACCGGCTGCCCGGACTCTCCGCCGGATCCGCCGCGGCCGTCTGGGCGCTCTGTGACGCCGGGCGGCTGCTCGGCCGGCCGTACCTGGTGGACCGGGCCGTGGAGCTGGCGCTCCGGTTACCGGTGCGCTGGCCGGAGCCGGGGCTCGGGTACGGTCTCGCCGGGCTCGGCACCGGCCTGCTACACCTCTGGCGGCACACCTATCTGCCCGCGCTGCGGGACCGGATCACGGCGGTTGCCGGGCACCTGCTCGACGCCGTCGAGCCGGGCGGCGCGATGGTGTGGACGGTCGACCCGTCCTTCGACTCGGTACGCGCCGGACTGCGGTCGTACGGCCTTGAGCACGGCACCGCCGGAATCGGAGCGTTCCTGCTCGCCACCGGAGAGTTGCTCGGTCGGCGGGACCTGACCGCCGCCGCGATCCGCTGCGCGGAGACCCTGCTGGATGCCGCCGAGTCTGTCGGCGGGACGGTGCGCTGGTCGAGCCCGTCCGTCGGCACCTGGCCCGAGTGGCCGGGCTGCCCCGACGACCCGGCCGGGATCGGCTCCTTCCTGTGCCGCACGTACCTCCACACTGGCGATGCCCGTCACCGGGACGCGGCGGTGGCCGCTGCCCGGGTGGTCGTCACGAGCCGATGGACCCGGCATCGTGGCGGCGGGATCGGCGCGTACCCGGCCGGGGGCGGTGTGCTCGTGCCCGGGGTCGGCTCGTCGGGGCCGGCCGGTGACGGGGAGTTCCTGCTCGACCTGGCCCGGGCCACCGGCGACGCCCGGTACGCCGGCTGGGCCGAGACCCTCGCCGCGAGGTGGTGGGCGACCGGCGCCGGCCCGGCCGGGGAGGCCGGTCGGCCGGAGCGGCCGGGTTGCACCGATCCCGATCCGGCCGGCCGACTCGCCTTCCTGCTCCGGCTCCGCCTCGGCGGTTCGCGGCTGTTCCACCCTGACCCGTCCGTGCAGTCGGGGTACCACCGGACGGACCGGCCCGTCGTCACCCCGGCCGCAATGGCCGGGATCGGAGCCTCGCGGACCCGAGCAGGTCGACCCGTCGCGCCCTGCGCCGGCGGCCCCGCCTGCCGGTGTTCCCGATGGCCTCAGCGGTGACCGCCGGAGCCTTGGCGGTCATACGACCGGTCGAGGTGTGTCCGGTCACTCGCCCCGGGACAGGGCGGGATCCGGCGGACGGACCACCTGGCCCGGGAACACCACTACGACTTCTGGCGGTCGCTGGGCTGACGCCCGGCGCGGTGCCGGAAGGCCACCGGCTGGCCGGCGTGGCGGCGGCTCGGGCTGGTCGGCGGGGCAGAGGATCGGGATCGCCCGGGGTGCGACCCCGATCCGTCGGATCACCCCGCGCAGCGTTCCCGTCCTCCGGAGCGGAGCCGGCTCGTCGGTGCCGTACCGGGCCCCGACGCGCTCGCGCTCGCCGGCCGGGTGCGCCGCCGGACCGGGGCGCTGCCCGGCCAGCCACTGGACGGTCGCACAGGCGGCCGCCCGGTCCGGATCACCCAGCTCGTCGAAGAGCCGCCGGGCGGTCCGGGCCGCCGTCCAGGCCGCGGCGGATTCGGCCCGGGAGAGCAGCAGCAGGGCGGTGCCGAGCGACAGCAGGGCCTGCGCACGGTCGGCAGCACCGCGACCGCGCAGCGCGGCGCGCCCGTGCTCGACGGCGCGCTGCCACAGCTCGGTGAGTCCGCGCTGGTGCAGGAAGTTGGTCGGTGCCACGGCGAGCCGCCAGGCCAGCTCGGTGTCGCCGAGTGCGGTGGCGTGCTCGGCCCCGCCGACCACCAGGTGCCGTTCGGCGCCGAGCCAGCCGAGCGGGTCGGCGTCGACGGCACGCAGAAGTTCGTCGTCCGGGCCGAAGCCCTCCGGCAGGCCGAGCGCGCCGGCCGGGAAGACCTGGTCGGGCACCTGCCGGTCGGCGCGCAGCGCCAGGTCCAGCAGGCACCAGTACGCCCGGCGGTGCGCCGTCGCCCGGGTCGGCGGTGGATCGTCGAGGCCGACCCGCTCCCCGGCGTACAGCCGGACCAGTTCGGGTATCCGGTAGCGGGGCAGCCCGGTGCGGCGGTCCGGTACGGGATGCACCAGCCCGGCGTCGGTCAGGTCGGCGAGAGCCTGCTCGGCCGTGCTCCGATCGGTGTCCAGCAGCGGGACGGCGAGCCAGCCGGGGAACTCCGCCACCGGAAGTGTGCCGAGGCGCCGGAGCAGGGTCGCCGGGTACGCCGCCAGCCGCTGGTACGCCCCGGCCAGCCCTTGCCGTATGTCCCGGTCGCCGTCAGCGAGCCGGTCGAGCCGGCGCGTACCGTCGGCGAGCCGTTCGACGGCCTGGGCCAGCGACCGGTCGGCCCGGACCGCGAGTCGGCTTCCGGTGACCCGGATCGCCGACGGCAGCCGGTCACAGAGGTGGACCAGCCGGTGCGCGGCCGGTAGCTCGCCGGCCAGCCGTTCCGGCAGCATGCCGGTGAGCAGCCGGACCGCCGGCTCGACCGGCAGCGCGTCGAGGGCGACCGGGTGGGCGCCGTCCAGCCCGGCCAGCGGGCGCCGGGCGGTGACCAGCGTCGCCGAGGCCGGCCCGGTGGGCAGCAGCGGGCGTACCTGGGCCTCGTCGACGGCACCGTCGAGCAGGACCAGGATCCGCCGTCGCGCCACCACCGACCGGTAGCGGTCACGCCGCTCGGTACGCCCGACCGGAACCGAGCCCTCGGGTACGCCCAGCGCGCGCAGGAACGCGCCGAGCACCTCGTACGGGTCCACCGGTACGCCCTGGTCGTCGACGAGTTCGGCGTACAGGCAGCCGTCCGGGTGAGCGGGGCCGACGTCCCAGCCGGCCCGGACCGCCAGTGCCGTCTTGCCGACGCCGGGCAGGCCGGAGAGGACCACCACGGCCGGTCCGGTCCGGCCGGTGCCGTCACCGAGGGCGCGTCGGATCCGCGTCAGCTCCGCCTCCCGCCCGACGAAGTCGGCCACCGCGGGCGGCAGTTGCCATGGTGTGGCCGGCAGCTCCCCGTCCGGCTGGCCGACCGCCGCCGCACCGCGCGGGTACGCCCCGGTGACGGATGACCCGGGGATCGGCGGCGCGGTGCCGGGGCGGGTGGCGGCGACGATTGCGGCGGCCACGGGTGGTACGGGCCGGGGTGGGAGGGTACCGGGCGGGCCGGATGTGTCGCCGGTGCAGCCGGCGGGCTGGCCGGTCGTACCGTCCCGGCCGCTGGGCCGACGACGGGCCGGGCCACCCGGTTGCCCGCCAGGCCGTCGACCAGGCATCCCGCCCGGCCGGCGGCTCGGTCGTCCGGCCAGCCGACGCCGGGCCGGTGGCCCGCCCGGTCGCCGGCCCGGCCGGTTCGGCTCGGCGCCGACCGGGTCGACGACGGTAGCTGACGGATCTCCCGGGGCCGCCTGCGCACCGACCGGCACCGTTGCCGGCGCCGGCTCGCTGCTCGGGCCGGCCTGCGACACCGCCCGGGTGGACGCGTCGGGGGCCGTGGCCGGGAGGTCGAGCGCGGGATCGCGGTTGAGGATCCGGCGGTGCAGCGCCGCCAGCCGCGGGCAGGGCTCGATGCCGACCTCGTCGGCGAGCCGCTGCCGGAATTCCTGGTAGGCCGCCAGCGCCTCGGTCACCCGGCCGGAGCGGTAGAGCGCGAGCACCAGATTCTCCCGGAAGCGCTCGTTGAACGGATCGGTGGCGGCCAGCCCGACCAGCTCGGTGACCAGGTCGGCATGCCGGCCGAGGGCGAGTTCGAGTTCGATGCAGCGGGCCCGGACCGCGGCCCGCCGCTCGGCGAGCAGGGTGCCCGCCGTCCCGACCAGGTGGCCGGGCACGCCGGCCAGCGCGGGCCCACGCCACAGGTCCAGCGCGGACCTGAACCACCCGACGGCCTCGGCGGGCCGGCCGGTCGAGGCCGCCCGCTCCGCCTCGGCGACATGCTGCTCGAACAGCAGCACGTCGACCTCGTGGCTCGTCGCGGCGAGGCGGTAGCCGGCGGTCTCGGTGAACACCACCGGTCGCTCCACACCGGCCCGGGCGAGCAGCCGGCGCAGTTGGGACACCACGATGCGCAGTTGGGCGCGGGCCGTCGGCGGCGCGTGCCAGCCCCACACCGCCTCGACCAGCCGCTCGGTCGGCACCGTCCGGTTGGCCTCCAGCAGCAGTGTCGCGAGCAGGGTCGAGACCCGGGCGCTCCGGATCCGGAGTGGAGCACCGGCAACCTCGACCGACAGGGGACCCAGGATTCTGAACCGCATACTTTGTCTCCGCCGCGTCGCCGCGCGACAGCCGTACGGCTGCCTGGGGCCGAGCCTTGTGCAATGCCCGGGGCCGAACCAGGGACAGCTGACCCGGCGGCTCGGGAGGATCGCCCGACACGCCGGGCCATGCCCGGGCCGCCGGCCGACGGGTGAACCCCGCAACCTGGCCAGCGCGGCGGGTCCGCCCGCCGCTCACCTCCGGGACGACGGACCGCGAGAGGGAGGTGGCGAGGTTCAGTTGAGGATCAGATTGACCAGTACGGTCAGCGCGATCGAGCCGAGTACGGAGATCAGGATCATCAGCAGGCAGCCCAGTCCACCGCCGAGCGGGCGGACCTCGACGCGGCCGAATCGCATCCGATCAGAGCTCCCGGAGCCGGGGCAGCAGCTCGCGCTCGGCCCAGTCCAGGAACATCGGCTGGCTGTCGACGCCGACCTGTACGAACGCCACGTCGGTGAAACCGGCGTCGACGTACTTCCGGAACGCCTCGACGTGCGAGTCCAGCTCCGGTCCGCAGGGTACGAGTTCCGCGATGTCCTCGGGGCGGATGGCCTCGCTGGCGCTGACGAAGGACTCCGGCCCGGGCAGCTCGGCCTTGACCGTCCAGTTCAGGGCGGCCCACCGCCACTGGTCGTGCACCGTCTTCCGGCAGTCGTCGGCGTCCGGCCCGTAGCAGACCGCCGCCTGCCCGTAACGGGGTTTGCCGGCGCCGCCGCGTTCGTCGTACATCCTGACCACGGCCGCGTCCGGATTGTCGCAGACCAGCGCGTCGGCGTACTCGGCTGCCAGTTCGACCGAGTGCGGCCCGGAGGCCGCGAGGGCGATCGGGATGGGATTGGCGGGCCGGTCCCAGAGGTACGCCTCGGGCACCTCGAAGTGGTTGCCGGAATAGGAGAGGTTGTCGCCGTCGAGCAGCGGCCGGATGATCTGCAACGCCTCCTCCAGCATCTCGTGCCGCTGGTGCACGTACGGCCAGGCGCCCGCCACGTGCTCGTTGAGGTTCTCCCCGGCGCCGAGCGAGAGGGTGAACCGGCCGTCCGACATCACCCCGATCGTCGCCGCCTTCTGCGCGACCACCGCCGGGTGGTAGCGCCGGATCGGGCAGGTGATGTAGGTCATCAGCCTGACCCGGGAGGTGGCATGCGCGACCGCGCCGAGCACCGCCCAGGCGTAGGGGGAGTGGCCCTGCGAGGCGAGCCAGGGATAGTAGTGGTCGGAGATGACCAGGTAGTCGAAGCCGGCCTGTTCCGCCCGGACCGCCTGGTCGACGAGTTCCTTCGGTCCGGTCTGTTCACACATCAGCGTGTAGCCCACCCCGACCATGCCGGCCTCCTCCGTCGTCCGATTCTGGTTGTCTACCCCGCCTGGCGCCGGTAAACCCCCGTCGTCCAGGACGAAGGGGCAGTGACGTCCTTGACTATCTGTCACGCGCGGAGGTAAGTTTCCTTAACCGGTTAAGAATTGCCGGTGCATCATCCTTGTGGTGGGGATGACGGCGCCCGTGGCGGTCGGTCACCGCACCGCCCGGGCGCCGCCCGTCCGTTCGGTCCTTCCGCGGGGTCAACGCCCGTATTAACGTGTCCGACCATGGTGATCTCTCGACGGGTCGGTGCCGTGCTGGTGGCGGCGACCGTCACGCTCTCGCTCGGTGCCACCCCCGCGTCGGCCACCGGGCGCGGTCACGGCGGCGCCGGGACGCCGGGCGCTCCGGGTGCCGGCGACGGCTACTTCCCGAGCGCCGGCAACGGCGGGTACGACGTCCTCCACTACGGACTCGAGATCCGCTACGAGCCGACCAGCCGGGCTTTCGCCGGGATCGCCACGATCAGCGCCCGGGCCATCGAGCGGCTCTCCCGGTTCAACCTGGACCTGCGTGGCTTCGAGGTGCGTTCGGTGACCGTCGACGGCCGGTCGGCCCGGTACGACCGGGACGGCCAGGAGCTGCGGATCTCGCCGAAGTACGGCCTGTCCCGGGGCGAGCGGTTCACCGTGCGGGTCCGGTACGACGGCACCACCGGCCGGCCGACCGACATCGAGGGCGCGCTCTACGGCTGGGTCTCCACCCCGGACGGCTCCTTCGTGGCGAACGAGCCCGACGGCGCCCCCACCTGGTATCCGGTCAACGACCACCCGACCGACAAGGCCAGCTACGACTTCCGGATCACGGTACCGGCCGGCAAGACCGCGGTCGCCAACGGCGAACTTGTCGGGCAGCGGACCAGGAACGGCTGGACGACCTTCGTCTGGCGGGCCCGCGACCCGATGGCCAGCTACCTCTCCACCGCCTCGGTCGGCGACTACGACCTGCGCCGCAGCACCGGCCCGGGTGGACTGCCGATCATCGACGCGGTCGACCGGGACCTCGGCCCGGACGCCGCCGACGGGCTGGCCCGGACCAGGGAGATGATCGAGTACTTTTCCGGCCTGTTCGGCCGGTACCCGTTCACGTCCTATGGGGCGATCGTCGACGACGATGAGGATGCCGGGTACGCACTGGAGACGCAGACCCGGCCGATCTACTCCGGACCGCCCGGCGAGGGTACGGTGGCGCACGAACTGGCCCACCAGTGGTACGGCAACAGCGTCAGCCCGGCCCGCTGGCAGGAGATCTGGCTGAACGAGGGGTTCGCCAGCTACGCCGAGTGGCTCTGGGAGGAGCACACCGGCGGGCGTACCGCGCAGGCCCGGTTCGACACCAACTACGCCCGGCCGGAGACGGCGAGTTTCTGGAACCCGCCGCCCGGTGATCCGGGCGCCACGAACCTCTTCGCCGGCTCGGTCTACACCAAGGGCGCGATGACGCTGCACGCGCTGCGTACGAAGATCGGCGACCGGGCCTTCTTCACCCTGCTCCGCACCTGGTACGCGGCGAACCGCGACGACACGGCGACCACCGCCGATCTCGTCCGGCTCGCCGAGAAGGTGAGCGGGCGGCAGCTCGACGCCTTCTTCCAGACCTGGCTCTACACCCCGGGCAAGCCCACCGCCTGGTGACCGGCTGTGCCGACCCCTCCGTCCGGCACCGGGCGGAGGGTTACTTAACCGGTTGCGTTAACCGGTTCATCGGCCTACCCTGATCCGTGCCGCCGCAGGGAGTCGGGCGGTAACTGTCGGGCTGCAGTTACCGATCCCCTCACTTCTGTCCCCGTCCCGGGGCCCTCCCTGAGGTAGGTCATGAAAAGACGAATCTTCGCCGTCGGATCGGCGCTGCTCGCGCTCGTCGCCGCCGCGGCCGTCTCGCTGTTCGTGGTGGCCCCGCCGGCACAGGCGGCGGCCGGCTTCACGGTCAGCGGCGGCCGGCTCATCGACGCCCGCGGCAACGAGTTCATCATGCGCGGCGTCAGCCACGCGCACACCTGGTACGCCAGCCAAACCGGTTCATTCGCCAACATCAAATCCCTGGGTGCGAACACCGTACGGGTGGTGCTGAGTAGCGGTGCCCGGTGGACCCAGAACGGCGCCGGCGACGTCGCCAACGTCATCTCGCTGTGCAAGGCCAACCGGCTGATCTGCGTACTGGAGGTGCACGACACCACCGGGTACGGCGAGGAGGGCGCGGCGATCACCCTCGACCAGGCGGTCAGCTACTGGATCAGCGTCCAGAGCGCGCTGGCCGGCCAGGAGAACTACGTCATCCTCAACATCGGCAACGAGCCGTTCGGCAACAACGAGAGCGTCAGCGCCACCTGGCCGACCGCCACCCGCAACGCGATCACCCGGCTGCGCAACGCCGGCTTCGACCACACCATCATGGTCGACGCGCCGATGTGGGGTCAGGACTGGCGCTTCATCATGCGGGACAACGCCCAGAGCGTCTTCAACTCCGACCCGGACCGCAACACCGTCTTCTCGATCCACATGTACGGCGTCTTCGACACCGCCGCCGAGATCACCGACTACCTCGGCCGGTTCCGCAGCGCCAACCTGCCGATCGTGGTGGGGGAGTTCGGGCACAACCATTCGGACGGCAACCCGGACGAGGACACCATCATGTCGTACGCCCAGCAGAACGGGATCGGCTACATCGGCTGGTCGTGGAGCGGCAACGGGGGCGGCGTCGAATACCTCGACATGGTGACCAACTTCAACCCGAGCCAGTTGACCTCGTGGGGGCAGCGGATCTTCAACGGGGCGAACGGGATCCGGCAGACCGCCCGGGAAGCGACCGTCTACAGCGGCGGCAACCCGACGACCCCGCCGACGACCCGGCCGCCGACGAGCACCCCGACCACCCGCCCGCCGACGACCACCCCGCCGGCCGGTACCCGGGGCTGCACCGCCACGTACGCCATCACCGGGCAGTGGCAGGGCGGCTTCCAGGGCGACGTCCGGGTCACCGCCGGCACCGCGGCGATCAGCGGCTGGACCGTCACCTGGACCTTCGCCAACGGGCAGCAGGTCAACCAGTCGTGGAACGCGACCGTCACCAGCAGCGGGGCGACGGTGACCGCGCGGAACGTCTCGCACAACGGCAGCCTCGCCGCCGGGGCCAGTACCTCGTTCGGGTTCATCGGGACCTGGAACGGCACCAACAGTGCACCGGCGCTGAGCTGCACCGCCAGCTAGCCGCTCGGCTCCGGCGGTGGCCGGGTCCGCACCGCGGGCCCGGCCACCGCCGGTGCGGGCGTGCCCGGGTCACACCGACACGCGCTGGAGCCGTTCGCAGACGATCGTCACGGTCTCCATCAGCACCTCGCTGGCGCCCGCCTTCACCGCGCCGATCTCCAGCTTCGACGGCCAGGCGTGCTCCAGGTGGTAGCGGGCCACCGGCGTGCCGTCGGTGGCGTACATGACCAGGGAGCCGTTCCGGGCGGCCCCGGGGTCGCCGGAGATCGCCAGCGCCTGCCAGTTCCACAATTCCAGCGAGCTGTTCTTGCCGCGTTTCAGGACCAGGGTCGCCGGCTTCGCCTTGCCGGGAAGTCTCCTCGTCCCAGCCTCCCGGCCGGTCGGCTCCGGCTCGACCGGGGGCACCTCGCTGCTGATCCCGGAGAGTTCCGAGAAGGCCGCGATCTCGACGCCGTCGATCTGGATCGAGTACCGTGCGGCGCTCAGCGCCTTCTCGGGCTGTGCGGATTTCGGGGTGATCGACATCGGCCTCTCCCGTCGGATGGTGGCACCGATGCCGGGTGACCGGCCGGGCTGGCGCGGTCACCGGCGGATGCAGGATACGCCGCAATCACGCGCCGGCGAGTCGGCAACTACTCAGCGCATCCGGTGTGCCCGGTCCGGGACGGTCAGCTCCGGCCGGGCAGCCGGGGCAACACCTCGGTGGCCACCTCGGCGAGGATCGCCTCGTCCCCGGCGTACCAGCTCGACTCGCGGGGCCAGTGCGTGACGACGTCGGTGAAGCCCAGCTCGGCGGCCCGGCCGACGGCCTCGGTGAAGTGTCCGACACTGGACAGCGAGAAGACCGGCGCGGAGTCCAGCGAGAGATAGCGGTCCAGACTGCCGGGATCACGGCCGGCGGCGGCGAGGATGTCGTCCATCCGGCCGGCGAGGGCGGCGACGGATCGCCACCACGCCGCCAGGTCGTCGCCGTCCCGGACGCCGGTGGTCACCCAGCCCTGGCCGTACCGGGCGGCGAGCCGCAGCGAGCGTGGCCCGTTCGCGGCGACGACGAACGGCACCCGGGGCTGCTGGACGCAGCCGGGATTGCTCCGCGCCTCGACCGCCGCGTAGTAGTCGCCCCGCCAGCTCACCCCGTCCTCCCGGAGCAGCAGGTCGAGCAGTTCGGTGAACTCGGTGAACCGGTCGACCCGGAGCCGTGGCGAGAGCGTCTCCGCACCGAGTACGGCGGAGTCGAACCCGATCCCGCCGGCGCCGAGCCCGAGCAGCAGCCGGCCGTCCGAGACGTCGTCCAGCGCGGTGATCTGGCGGGTGAAGTGCACCGGGTGCCGGAAGTTGGGCGAGGCGACCAGGGTGCCCAACCGGATCCGGGAGGTCACCATCGCGGCCGAGGTCAGCGTGCCCATCGCGTCGAACCACGGCCCGTCGACCAGATCACGCCAGCCGAGGTGGTCGTACGTCCAGGCGTGGTCGAAGCCCCACTCCTCGGCCTGGCGCCACCGGCGCTCGGCCACGGACCACCGCTGGTCGGGAAGGATCACGATGCCCACGCGCATGATCCCAGAGCTTACGTCCCCGCGCCGCCGCCCGGCCGCCCGCGTGGTGCGGCGGCACATCGGCGTGAACGGCAGGCGTCGGCGAGTCGAATTCGTGTCCGGGCAGGTCACCCGAACTGATGACGGGCGAACGCTCCCAGCCACCTCACAGCTACGGTGAATACTGTCACCGGAGTGGCGTGTTGATCCATCGTGGAAAATGCGCGCTGACACACCCGCGGCACCTATCCGCCGTAAACAGGAGTATCTCTATGGTCTTCAAGAAGATGTTGAGCGCCCTCGGCGTCGGCGGTCCGAGCGTGGACACCGTGCTGACGAACCCGAACACCCGGCCCGGCCTGGTGCTCGAGGGGCAGGTGAACCTGCGCGGCGGGGATTCCGCGGCTGACATCGAGCAGGTCACCGTCGCACTGGTCACCCGGGTCGAGATGGAGGCCGGGGACAGCGAGTACGCCGGCACCATGGAGTTCTACCGGCTCCCGGTCAGCGGTGCGATGCGCCTGGAAGCCAAGCAGGAAGTCGCGATCCCGTTCCAGCTTCCGGTGCCCTGGGAGACCCCGATCACCGACGTCTACGGTCAACGGCTGCGCGGTATGACCATGGGGCTGCGTACCGAGCTGGCGGTCGCCCGGGCGGTGGACAAGGGCGACCTGGACGCCCTCGCGGTGCACCCGCTGCCGGTGCACGAGAAGATCCTGGAGGCGTTCGCCCAGCTCGGCTTCCAATTCAAGAGCGCGGACCTGGAGCGCGGGCACATCTACGGCGTACAGCAGACGCTGCCGTTCTACCAGGAGATCGAGTTCTTCGCCGCCCCGCAGTACGCGCACGCGATTCGTGAGGTCGAGCTGACCTTCGTCACCAGCCAGCACGGCGTGGACGTCATCATCGAGTGCGACAAGCGCGGCGGGATGTTCAGCGGGGGGCGCGACACCGTCGGCCGCTACACCGCCGAGCATGCCGGGGTCGACCAGGTCGACTGGCGGCAGCGGGTCGAGGGCTGGCTGGCGCAGACGGTGCAGAGCTACGGCCGGCACGGCGGGATGGGACACCACGGACATCCCGGCAAGCAGGGGCACCACGGCGGGCATGGCATGGGCGGCATGGTCGCCGGTGCCGCGCTCGGCCTGGCCGGCGGCATGGTGGCCGGCGAGATGCTGGAGGACGCCTTCGAGGGCGACTTCGGCGACTTCGGCGAGTAGCAGGGAAGGCCGCGGTCCCCGCCGTGTCGGCGGGGACCGCGACCCCCCGTGGCAAGGTCTGCCACCGCTCGGGACACTCCGGCTACGCCGCGCGTTCGCAGGGCTGCGCCCTACCGCTGCGCCGGTGCCGGAGCATCGTTACCGTTTACCGTGTCGCCAGGCGTTACCCAGCTTCGCCAGACCACGGCTACCCAGGTAGGCGATGGTCATCAGGGTGATGAAGAACCAGGCCTGCTGCGCCCGGAACGGGTCGGTTCCGGTAGCGTCCGTGCCGACCAGGTCCGCCGCCAGCAAGGTGAAGCCGACCGCCGCCAGATAGATGTAGAACTCGGTACTCAACCAGGCGGGCTTGGTCTCGTTGCCAGGCCGCCGTACCGGCTCGTCCATCCGGCGCTGCATCTCCGACAGGGTCTGCTGTATCTGCTGGTTGGAGATGTTCTGGGCACCCATCTCCCGGGTCGGTGCCGACTGCATGTCCGTCACCTGCTGGCCCATCGGCTGCCTGGACGGGGTCTGCGTGCTCATCTTTTCCTCCTCGGATTCGATGAGATCTCTTCCGACCGCCCCCGGTTCACGGCGCGGCCGCGCCGGTGGCACCCGTTGGCTACCCGACCGGCCCTGCCACAAACAGCCGCTGACCAGCCACCTACCGGCCCAGAGCCGCTCCGGGGCGGCCGGTGGCGTTTGCCGACCCGGGCACCGGGGACACCCCGGACAACGACAACTCGGCGAGGTGGTGGACGTGCGCGGCGAGGACGAACGGCGGGAGTCGGCACGGCGGACCGAAGACCGGATGGGGCGCGGCAGGTACGGGCCCGGCGCGATGGAGGAGGTCACCCTCCCGGTCGACGAGGGGCGCGAGGCGCACGAACGCGACATCGAGGACCCGGCGGACCGGGCGCGGGATCCGGACGTACTGCGCAACGGCGGCCCGACCCGGAACCGGGGGGTGAGCACCACCACCGGTACCGACCGGCGGGCCGGACCGGCGAACGTACGCCGTCAACCCCGCCGACCGGGCGGAAAGGTGGCACCCACCACCACCGGGGACGCGACGACCGGCGGGACCAACCCGTCGGCGGCCGGGTCGACCAGCGACGCCTCCGGACAGGCGCGGCAGATCGGCAACTTCACCGACAAGTGAACCTTTTCAACCTCCCGTTGCGGTGCGGTGGACCGCGAGGTCGGGCGCGCTGCGTGCGCGCCGTGCGGTCCAGGTTGAAAAAGGTTCACTGACCCGGCCGCCGCGCCCGGCTCAATCGACCCGGAGGATGCCCAGCCGCTGGGTCGCCCGGGTGAGCGCGACGTAGAGGTCGCTGCGCCCACGGGGAGACTCGGCGACGATCCGGTCCGGGTCGACCACCAGGACCGAGTCGAACTCCAGCCCCTTGGCCTGGGCGACGGTCAGCAGTACCACCTGGCTGGTCAGCTCCGGATCGTCGCCGAGCGCCACCCCGGGCTCCGCCTCGGTGGCCGCCCGACCCAACTCGTCGACCAGCCCGGCCGGCACGATCACCCCGACCCGGCCCGTACCCACACCGGCCGCCTCGGCCCGGATCGCCTCGACCAGCCGCCCGGCCAGCTCGGCGGCACGCACCCGGGAGTCCCAGGGCTGCTCGCCGGTGTCGCGTACCGCCCGGGGAGGGGTCAGCGTCGGGTCGATCTCGGCGAGCACCTTGGCGGCGACCGCCAGGATCTCGGACGGCGTGCGGTAGCTGACCGTCAACTCCTCCAGCCGCCACCGGTCGCCGACGTACGGCGCCAGCACCGGCCACCAGGACGACGCGCCGGCCAGCGCCCCGGTCTGGGCGACATCGCCGACCAGGGTCATCGAGCGGCTCGGGCAGCGGCGCATCAGCACCCGCCAGGCCATCGGGGAGAGCTCCTGCGCCTCGTCCACGATCACGTGCCCGAAGGCCCAGCTCCGGTCCGCCGCCGCCCGCTCGGCGGTGCTCAACTGGTCCCCGTCGGTCTGCCGCTCGGCCAGCCGGTCGGCGACGAGCAGGTCGGTGACGTCCAGCATCCCGTCCTCGGCTTCGGGCTCGTCCTCGAAGTCGATCGACTTGGAACCCGCGGCGATCTCCAGCACGCCCTCGGCGTACTCGATCTCGGCCTGCCGCTGTCGG
Organism: Plantactinospora sp. DSM 117369; assembly: GCF_053764795.1. Taxonomy (NCBI): domain Bacteria; kingdom Bacillati; phylum Actinomycetota; class Actinomycetes; order Micromonosporales; family Micromonosporaceae; genus Plantactinospora; species Plantactinospora sp. DSM 117369. Next base: position 3,287,877 of record NZ_CM132446.1, read on the forward strand.
GCGGCGCGGGCCCGGGCCGCCCGGTCGTCCTCACCCAGCAGCTCCGCCGCCTCGTCCAGCAGCGGTACGTCGGCCGGGCTCCAGCCACCCCACGGCTCGCGCCGCAGCGCCGCCCGCTCGGCCTCGTCGAGGTTCCCCGCGGCGACCGAGAGCCGCTGCTCCGAGGCGAACAGCCCGGCCACCACCTGCTGCGGGGTGAGCACCGGCCAGAGCCAGTCCAGCACCGCCTGCACCTCGGGCTCGGCCTTCAGCTCGCGCCGGAACTCGGCGAGGTCGGCCTCGTCGAGCAGGTTCTCCCCGCCCAGCGGGTCGGCGCCGATCCGCTCGGCGAGCTGGTCGGCGAGGGCGTGGATGATCTCGATGTCGAAGAGCGGCCGGGCCAGGTTGTGCGGCCGGTCGGTGCGGCGGACCCGCTCCCGGGCGGCGGCGACGGTGGCCGGATCCAGCACCAGGCTGTCCCGCTCGATGTTGATCTCGATCGGCTCGTCCGGTACCCGTTGCCGGTCCCGGATCGCGGCGGCCAGCACCTCGACCATGTCGAGCCGGCCCTTGAGTTCGGCCACCTCCGCCGGCTCGGCGCGGGTCGCGGTGATCCCGGGGAAGAGTTCGCCGACGGTACGCAGCAGCACCCCGGTCTCGGCGAGCGTCGGCAGCACCTGCGAGATGTAGCGCAGGAAGGTCGGGTTCGGGCCGACCAGCAGCACGCCCCGGGTGGAGAGGATCTGCCGGTGCGTGTAGAGCAGGTACGCCGCCCGGTGCAGCGCCACCGCCGTCTTCCCGGTGCCGGGGCCGCCCTGCACCACGAGCACCCCGTCGAGGTCGGCCCGGATCACCCGGTCCTGCTCGGCCTGGATGGTCCGGACGATGTCGGTCATCCGGCCGGTACGGCTGGCGTTGACCGCCGCCAGCAGCGCCGCCTCGCCGGTCAACCCGCCCCGGTCGCCGGCCTGCCCGGCGCTGTTCAGGTCCAGCACCTCGTCGTCGAGGCCGACCACGTCGCGGTCCCGGGTCCGGATGTGCCGGCGCCGGCGTACCCCGTCCGGGGCGGCCGCGGTGGCGAGATAGAACGGTCGGGCCGCCGGAGCGCGCCAGTCCAGTAGCACCGGTTCGTAATCGCCGTCGCCGTCGAATATGCCGATCCGGCCGATGTAGCGGCGGGTACCGTCGTCGAGGTCCAGCCGACCGAAACAGAGGCCCTGCTCGACCGCGCCGAGCCGGTCGATCTGCTCGGCGTACATCCGCACCGTGCCGTCACGCTGTGAGCGCTCCTGCTGGGTACCGCCCGCGTTGCGCAGCGCGGTGCGCAGTCGCCGGGTGGCCTGGGTACGCAGTTGGTCGAGGCGCCCGTAGAGCATGGAGACGTACCGCTGCTCGCCGGGAAGGTCGTCCTCGGCCGGCTCGGTGGGCCGGGGCAGGCTGCCCGGCACCGACCCGTCGGCGCGGGAGGGTGCGGCAGGTCCGATCGACTCGTCGACCGGCTCGTCGAGACGCTGGTCGGCCGAAACACCGGATTGCTTTGACAAACCGTCTCCCCATTGTTAGGCTTTGCGCAGGACGGCATTATGCCGTTCTTTTTTATTTCTGAACTGAGAAACGATAGCGCGTTTCTTCGCCGGCATCCATCAGCCGCACGATCCCGCGGTTACACCGGTCTTCGGCGGCGTCGTTCAGGCCGACGGGAGCCGATCGGGCGGCCCGAGGAGGCTGGCCGGGCGCCGGGCGCTCACGTGCTTGCGCTGGTCCGCGTCAACGCACACGGCGCTGGTCCGGCGTCAGCCGCTCACGGCGCTGGTCCGGCGTCAGCCGCTCACGTCGCGTCCGCCGAACCGCGCCCAGGCTGCGGTGAGGAACACCACCGCGTACCCGGCCGCCGAGAGCAGGCCGGGGCGGAGCGCCTCGACCGCGACCGGATCCCGGAGCAGCTCGACGAAGGCCGGCCAGTGGTGGGTCAGCAGGTACGGGTGCAGCCAGTCGAGCTGCGGGATGCTGTCCAGGACGAAGCTGGTCACCGCGAGCATCGTGGTGGCGATCGTGGCACCCATCGGCTGCTCGGTGAGGGTGGAGACGAAGAGCCCGACCGCGCCCAGTGCGCAGAGCCCGACCGTCAGATAGGCACAGACGCCGAGCAGCCGCAGCAGCCCCTCGGCCAGGCTCACCTGGCTGCCGGAGAGCAGCGTCACCGGCCCGCCGCCGAACAGCGCCAGCCCGGCGGCCAGGCCGACCGCCGCGACCAGCAGGGTCACCGTGGCCGCGAAGACGACGACGGCGCCGTACTTGACGGCGAGCAGCCGGGTACGCCCGACCGGTACGGTCAGCAGATAGCGCAGGGTGCCGAGGTTGGCCTCGCCGGCCACGCTGTCCCCGGAGATCGCCGCCACCGCGATCGGCAGGAACAGCCCGAGTTCCGCGCCGAGGGCGGCCAGCGCCACGAAGAACCCGTTCCCGCTGATCGCCGAGAAGAAGCCCGGATCGTGTCCGGCCTCGGTGGGACCGTCGGTGACCCGCATCGCGATCGCGATGATCAATGGTACGGCGGCCAGCGCCGCCATCCCGGCCTGGTTGCGCCGACGACCGAAGACCAGCCGCAGCTCGGAGCGGAAGAACCTGGCCCGGCCCGCGCGGCCGGAACGCCGGCCGCGTCGCCTCGTCCCGGCCGGGTCCGGCACCGTCGCGCCCTGCGCCGGGCGCGGGACGGCACCCGGGGCGGGCACCGGTCCGCCGCCCGCCCCGGATGGTGCGTCAACCGCTGACATCGAAGCCCTCCCCGGTCAGCGAGACGAAGAGTTCCTCCAGGTCCGGGGCGTCCACCGCGAAGCCGCGTACCGGTACGGCGGCGTGCACCAGGGCGGCCACCACCTTCTCTGGCGGCACCGGCCCGAGCACGGCGCTGACCTCCCGGGACGCCTCGGTGATCTCGGTGAGGCCCAGTTCCCGCAGCACCTGGGCGGCCGCGACCGGGCGGTCGGTCGTCACCCGGGCCCGGGGCGTGGCCGCTGCCCGCAGTTCGGCCAGCGGTGCCTGGGCGACCAGCCGCCCCCGGTGCATCACACCGACGTCGGTGCAGACCTGCTCCACCTCGGCGAGCAGGTGGGTGGAGAGCAGCACGGTCGCGCCCTCGGCGGCCAGCGTGCCGACCAGCGCCCGGACCTCCCGGGTGCCCTGCGGGTCGAGTCCGTTGGTCGGTTCGTCCAGGATCAACAGGTCCCGCGGGACCAGCAGCGTCGCGGCCAGCGCCAACCGCTGCCGCATGCCCAGCGAGTACGCGCGGTAGCGCTTGCCGGCCGCCGCCGTCAGCCCCACCCGGTCCAGTGCGGCGCCGATCCGCGCGGTGGAGGTGTCCGGATCGGCGGTCCGGTCCGCCGCGTCCAGCCGGCGCAGGTTCTCGGTGCCCGACAGGTACGGGTGGAAGGCCGGTCCCTCCACCAGCGCGCCGATCCGGGGCAGTACCTCTGCCACCCCGTCGGGCATCGGCCGGCCGAGCAGCGTGTGCCCGCCCGAGGTCGGCCGGACCAGACCGAGCAGCATCCGGATGGTGGTGGTCTTGCCGGAGCCGTTCGGGCCGAGGAAGCCGTAGACGGCGCCGCGCGGAACCGCCAGGTCGACGGCGTCCACCGCGACCTGGCGGCCGAACCGCTTGGTCAGTCCCGCGCTCTGGACCGCTAACTCCGGCACCGGCCGGCCCCTCCGCTCCGGATCACCACGGTGCCGGAGGGGTGCCCTCGCCGCACGGCGCCGGACGGGCGCCCTCCCGCCGTCACCGCGCCGGACGAGGGTGCCGTCCGGTAGCCGCTCACCTGGTGCTCTGCGCGACTTCGTAGAGCCGTTCCGGCTTCACCGCACCGACGAACACCCGGCCGTCGTCGGTGAGCAGGGCGGTGAAGAGCTTGCCGGTGACGAGCCGGCCGCTGCCCCACTCACCGCTCACCTCGGGCAGCCCGCCCAGCAGGCCCCGGAGCAGGTCGGCCTCCGTGCCGCCGGTCTCCGACTCCGCGGTCCCGGCGAGCTGCGGAACCTTCGCGACCAGTACGCTGGTCCACCCGCTGCCGACCACCGTCGGCCGCTCCAGCCCGGCCGGTCGGCCCTCCGGCCGGCCCTCCGGACGGGTCGCCTCGGTCACCACCGCGCCGGGCGGCGGGTTGAAGACGAACTGGGCCGGGTCCGGGCGCTCGAAGTCGACCTGGGTGAATGCCACCTCGAAGGCCGGCTTGCTGGTGCCCTGCGGCACGACCTGGAAGCGCAGCGGCACGTGCTCGGCGGCGTCGATCGCGATCGTGATCTGGCCCACCAGCGAGGTGGCGTCACGGGGTTCGAGTACCAGTTCGTACGCGTCCCGCCCGGCGATCGAGGCTGACCGTCCGACGCTGACCCGGGTACTCGGATCCACGGCCGCCAACGCCTGCTCGGCGGCCTCCTGCGGGGTGGTCGGCAGGTGGTCGGGCCGGGCGGTCGGGCCGGAGCCGTCCAGGGTGGTGTGCTCGGCCTTGTTGGCCTGGCTGTCCCAGATCCAGACGTCCTTGCCGTTACGGATCACATCGGTCTCGCCGAGCGTGCCGAGCAGCGCGACCCGGGCCTGGTCCGGGCCGGCGTGCCAGACCCGCAGGGTGTGCGTACCGGAGACCAGCGAGGTCAGCGCGGCGCTGCCTCGCCCGCCGATGCCGGGCAGGCTCGGCAGTCCGAGGTCGGCGCGCTTGATCACCGTGCCGGAGAGACCGTCCAGGCGGGCGGTCTGCAGGTCGACGAGGAGCTGGGCGGCACTGCGCTCGGGCAGGTTCGGCTCGGCGGCCGAGGCGAAGGTGCCGACCGCCGCACCTCCGCCGAGAATCGCCAGGGCCGCCCCGGTCGGGACCAGCCACCGCAGCGCGGGCCGGGATTGTAAAACCGACATGTTCGTACCTCCTGGTGTCCATCCTGCGCCCTCGGCGCTGTGAAACCACTGAGAACCGGTGTCGTCGTACCCGGCCGGGTGTGGTTGCCCGCGGTCGGGGATGGCACGCTTGTCCGGTGCGGTTGCTGGTGGTGGAGGACGAGGCCCGACTGGCCACGGCGTTGCAGCGCGGCCTCCAGGCCGAGGGCTTCGTCGTCGACGTGGCCGCTAGCGGGCCGGAAGGGCTCGACCTGGCCCGGCACGGCGGATACGACGCCATGATCCTGGACGTGATGCTGCCCGGGCTCTCCGGCTACCGGGTGGTGCGCCAGTTGCGGGCGGAGAGGCACTGGCTGCCCGTGCTCATGCTCTCCGCCAAGGACGGCGAGTACGACCAGGCCGACGGGCTGGACTGCGGGGCCGACGACTACCTGACCAAGCCCTTCTCCTACGTGGTGCTGCTGGCCCGGCTGCGTGCCCTGCTCCGCCGGGGCGCGCCGCGCCGCCCGGTGGTGCTGGTCGCCGGTGACCTGAGTCTGGACCCGGCCCGTCGCCGGGTCACCCGGGACGGGGTCGAGGTGGAACTGACCGCCCGGGAGTACGCCCTGCTGGAATACCTGCTCCGCCGAGCCGGCGAGGTGGTCTCCAAGACGGAACTGCTGGACCACGTATGGGACGCGAGTCTGCGTACCGCGCCGAACGCCGTCGAGGTCTACGTCGGCTACCTGCGCCGCAAGATCGGCCGGGACCGGTTGGAGACGATCCGGGGGGCCGGCTACCGGCTGGTGACATGAACCGGGCGGAGCGAGGTCACCGGAGGGCCGGGACCGGCGGGCCGCCATGATCCGGCTCCGGGGGCGGTTCGGGCGGCGTGGCTGGCGGCGGCCGTGGCTGACGCTGAGCCTGCGGGCCCGACTCACCATCATCAGCGCGGCGGGTCTCGCCGCCGGTCTTGCCGTCGGCGGGCTGGTCCTGCTCGGCGCGCTCGGCTACGCGCTCCAGCGCACCGTCGACACCGAGGCGCTGAAGACCGCCGAGGCGGTGGCCCGGCTCGCCGGCCAGAACGCGCTGCCGGACCCGCTTCCGGTCGCCGGCGGCCAGGTACGCGTACAGGTGCTCGACAGGCAGGGCCGGATCCGGGCCGCGTCGATCGACGCCGACCGGCTGGTCCCGATGCTCTACCCCGACGAGCTGCGGCGGTTCCAGGCCGGGGAGCGGGACCGGTTCTACCTGCCCGGCCGCCGGCTCGGCCTGGACGGCCCGATCCGGGTGGTGGCGGTACCCGCCGGGCCGGCAGCCGACCCGCAGACGGTACTGGTGGCCAAGTCCACCGCGGACGTGCGGCACAGCGTGACCGTGGTCCGTACCATCCTGCTGATCAGCTTTCCGCTGCTCCTGGTCGCGCTGGCCGCGGTCGCCTGGCGGGTGATCGGCGCCACCCTGCGCCCGGTCGAGACGCTGCGGGCCGGCGCCGAGGAGATCACCGGCGGGGCCCGGCCGGGCAGGTTGCCGCTGCCCGCCTCGCACGACGAGATCCACCGGCTGGCGGTGACCCTGAACGGGATGCTGGGCCGGCTGGAGTCGGCCCGGGCCCGGCAGCGTGCCTTCGTGGCCGACGCCGCGCACGAGCTGCGCAGCCCGCTGGCCAACATGCGGACCCAGCTCGAGGTCGCGCAGCGGCTCGGCCCGGCGACGGAGTGGCCGGCGGTCGCCGACGACCTGCTCGCCGACACCCAGCGGCTCAGTCGGCTCGTCGACGACCTGCTGCTGCTCGCCCGCTTCGACGAGCCGGCCGCCCGGCCACCCCGGGCCGCCGAGCCGGTCGAGCTGGGGGAGTTGCTGACCGAGGTCGCGGAGCGGTATCCGGCGCCGCCGCTGCGGGTGGTGGCACCGAGATTTCCGCTCTGGGTACTCGCCGAGCCGGACGCGCTGACCCGGATCCTGGGCAACCTGCTGGACAACGCGCTCCGGCACACCGCCAGCGAGGTGGTGCTGGAGGCCGGACCCGGCGGCTGGACCGGTCCGGCGTACCACCTGGTGACCGTGACCGACGACGGGCCGGGCATCCCGGCCGGGGACCGGGACCGGGTCTTCGACCGGTTCACCCGGCTGGACGACGCCCGGGCCCGGGACGCGGGCGGCGCCGGCCTCGGCCTGGCCATCGTCCGGGAACTGGTACGCCGCCAGGGCGGCACGGTGACCCTCGGCGACACCGGGCCCGGACTGCGGGTCGAGGTACGCCTGCCGGCCGAGCGCCCGGTCCGGGACGGCCACGACGAGCGGGTACCGCCGCAGCCGGTGACCGCGGCTCAGCGCGCCGACGGCGACCTGCCGGGACGGTCGGTGCAGACCGGATCGGCCTCGCCGACGACGCTCTCGGAATAGACGACCGCGACCGAGAAGCAGTAGTTGCCCTGCGTCTCGAGGCCGTAGACCACGTAGCCGGTGGAGCCGGCCGGCAGTTCCTGGAACGGCCGGAGTTCCTGACCGGCCCGCCCGCCGGCCAGCACCACCGGACCCTTGGCACCGTTCGGATAGCTCCAGCCCAGCGTCACGCTGCTCCGGTTGTCGGCCAGGGTCACCGCGCCGGGCGGGGTGCCGGGGGAGGCGGGCGGCGGTGTGCGCGGCGGCGCGGCCGGAGCGCTGGTCGCCGGCCCGGGCGCCGGTGACTCCGGCTCGTCGTCCCCGGTCAGCCCGAACCCCAGCACCACGGCGGCGGTGCCGAGCAGGACCAGCACCACCAGGCCGGCGACGACCGCCGTCGGCAGCCGCCGGCCAGCCGGTGGCGGCCGGTGGATCCGCACCGGCAACCGGGACGACCGCCGCTCCGGCAGGTGCCGGACCTCGGGTACGCCCCCGGTGTCGCCGAGGTCGACGGCGTGACCGGCCGGGAGTTCCCGGTGCGGCCGCTCGGCGACCGGCGTGGAGCCGGAGCGGCTCTCCGGCCGCCACGGCTGGGCGGCGGCTGGTGCGGGGTGCCGCCCCGCCTCCGGGTCGTCGTCGCCGTCCGGCGTGCGGCGGGCCACGTCCGGCGGCCACCAGCCGTGCTCCGGATCACCGTCCGCGTCGCCGGCCGACCCGGCACCGGTGGCGAATCCGGATCCGGACCGGTTCGCCGCGTTCCGGGGCGGCGGGACCGGCGGCCCGGCCGGCGGCGGGGTGCCCCACCGGGGCGGTGGTTCGACGAGCGGTGCGGGCGGCAGCCGGGGCGGCGGCACCTGCGGGGTGTCGCTGCCGGCTCCGGCGGACGGGGGTGGCGGCGGGGGCGGAAAGCGCAGCGGTGGCAACTCGTCGCGGGGTGGCAGCTCGGCGTCCGGCGGGTGCTCCCCGCCGTCCGGAAACCCGGCAGACCCGTCCTGGTACGGCTGGTCGTGGTGCCCGGGCCGCTGACCGGGCGCGGCCGGGTACGGCGACGCCGCTCCGAACGGCGGCGACGCCGGTCCGGCCGGCTGCGCCGGTGCGGCGGCGGGTGGCGGCGGTACCGCCGGGTACGCCGGTGCCGCGTGCTGCGCGGCGCCGTGCTGCGGATATTCGCCGTGCTGCGGACGGTGCGCGTGCTGTCCGTACCCGGCGTGCTCCGAGTGCTCGGCGTACGGTGCCGGCTCGGCGTGCCGGGGCTCGGGGCGCCACGGCTCGGTGTACTCCGGCACGCCCGTCCGGCCGGTCGGCGCGTGCGGGTCGTCCTCGGGCTCCGGCCCGGAATCGGCGCAGACGTGGTCGGGATCGGCCGCCGCCCGGGCGAGCGCCGCGACCTGGGCCGCCAGCGGATGGTCGGCCGGCAGGTGCTCCCGGCACAGCTCCCGGGCCAGGGCCAGGTGCTCGTGCGCCCGGGTGAAGAGTCCACAGTCGCGCTGCATGGCGCCCAGCCGGGCGAGCATCCGGATCCCGCCCGGGTGCCCGTCGCCGTAGACCTCCCGGTGCAGTTCCCAGGCGTCCTCCAGCCGGTTCCGGGCCAGCGTGCACTCGCCCTGGGCGTACTCGACGGTGGCCAGGTCGGCGTGTGCGGCGAGTACCCGCAACGACTCCGGGCCGTCGTTCGCGGTGAGTTCGATGATCACGTCCCGGTACAGCCGGGCGGCCCGGGCATGGCTGCCGACCCGGTGCAGTACGGCGGCGAGAGTGGCCGCGGTCGCCACGGTCCGTTGGTCGGCGGCGCCGTAGAGCCGGGTGGTCGCGGAGTAGGCGAACGCGGCCCAGCCCCGGGCGGCGTGCGGGTCGCCGAGCGCCACCAGCACCCGGGCCTGGAGGCTGGCCGCCTCGGCCAACTCGGCGGAGGCGTGTCCGGGGCTCGGGTCGGCGGCGTCCAGCGGCGGGCCGAGCAGGTTCCGGGCCCCGGCCAGGTCACCGGCTGCCACGAGCGCGTTCGCCTGCTGGGTGAGTTCACCGAAGCCGGAAGCCACGCCCCATCGTGCTCGCCCGGCGACGTTCAGTACAAGAGGGCAGGTGGAGGCAGTTTCGTCGTCATGTCGGGCATCCGCCGCCAGCGACTACCGTGGAGCCATGGCGATCCACCGGCTCAACCACGCCGTACTCTTCGTTCGCGACCTCGCCCGCAGCGTCGCCTTCTACCGGGACGTCCTCGGCTTCCGGCAGGTGCCGATGACCCCGGAGGGCTTCGACGGCGCCGCCTTCCTCCAGGCGCCCGGTTCCACCAACGACCACGACCTCGGCCTGTTCGAGGTGGGTGCCGCGGCCGGCCCGTCCGGTGCCGGCCGGACCACGGTCGGGCTCTACCACCTCGCCTGGGAGGTGGACACCCTCGACGAGCTGTCGGCGATCGCCGGCCGGCTCTCCGAGGCGGGCGCGTTGGCCGGCAGCTCCGACCACGGCAGTACCAAGAGCCTCTACGGCAAGGACCCGGACGGGCTGGAGTTCGAGGTGGTCTGGCTGGTCCCGGCCGACCGGCTCGACGAGCAGACCCTCGCCGCGCGCCGCCGGATCTCGCGGCTCGACCTCGACCGGGAGAAGCAGCGGTACGGCGGGCAGACCCGGGGCGGCGTCGGCGTATCCGTCCCATCCTGATCGGCATCGGTCGACGGCGGCCAGGGTGGAACGACGGCCGAGGTGACACGGGCGGGCCGGGCAGGGTACAACCGCAGCATGTCCACCGACCCGATCGGCGCCGTCAAGCGGGAACTGCTGGTACGCCAGCTCGACTCCTGGGTGCCGGCCGCGCTGCACCGGGCCCGGCGGGCCACCTTCGCGCAGGCGTACCCCGGAGCGGACGGTGGTGCCGCGGACGCCGCGCTGCGGGTCTTCGGCGAGTTCGCCGACCTGCTGCGCGGGCGGCGGATGACGGCGCTGACGCTCGGCCGGGCCGGTGACCAGGACCTCGCGGCTCGGCACGCGGCGGCCCAGTCGGAGCTGCCCGCCGGGCTGGCCGCGCACCTGATGCCGGGCGGTGTCGACCGGTTGCCGGTGGCGCTGCGGGCGGCCGCCGCGAACGGCGCTCCGGTCTTCGCCTACCTGGACGGCACCGGCGGTCCGGAGCCCGGCGCGGAGGTCCTCACAGCGGTCGCCGGTGGCCGTCCCGCCGAGCTGCTGCTGGTACTCGATCCGCCGGTCTGGTCCGGCGCGGACCACCGGCGCCGGCTGGCCGGGGCCGGGCTGCCGCTGGTGACCGAGGTGGAGCTGGTCGCCGACGCCCGGGCCGAGGTGCTGGTCTTCGCCACCGCCGCCGGCAAGCGGCTGGACGCCTTCAAGAACGCGCTCTGGGCGGTCGACGAGTACGCCGGGGTGCGCTACCGGGATCCCGGCGACCCGGAGGGGCACCTGCTGGACATCTCGCTGAGCCCGCATCCGGGGCCGCTGCGGCGGGAACTCCTGGCCCGGCTTGCGTCGGTCGGCGCCGCGTCCGTCACCGAGCTGCGCCAGTTCACCGCCGAGCGGACCGTCTACCGTGCGGCGGACACCAACCGGGTGCTCACCGCGTTACTGGCCGCCGGGCTGGTGAGCCGGGAGCCCGAGGCGGGCCGGCTCGGCGGCGACGTGACCATCACCGCCACACCGCCAGGCTGACAACGCAACAGGGACGCCGACGGCCTCGCCGGCATCCCTGTCCGTCACCGCTTCCTCAGGACCGTGACTTGTCCTGCTTCCAGGACAGCGGGCCGGGCAGGTCGACCCGGTGCGCGCGGGCCCGGGAGTTCCACGACCAGCGACCGATCCTGATACTCCAGGACGAGAAACCGTTCTCGGTGAAATTGAGGATCAACGGACCGATCTTCTTGCGCTTACGGAACATCAGACCCACGGCCATGCTCCCTTCGGGACAACTGCTCTCTTCCGGGGGTTGCCAGGAAGTTCCCTTCACGGGTGTCCGGCAAACGTGCGCCGGCACCGGTGGCGGCCGCCGACGTTCCGCAAGGGACGGCCCGGGACGGCCGGTGCCGCCCGGCCCTCAGCGCGGCTGCCAGGCGTCCGGCCGGGTGGTCAGCTTGCGTACGTGCGCCGGCATCCGGCCGCTGATCAGCTCGGCGAGACTCACCTCGTCGACCACGTCCCGTACCGCCGCCCGGACGGCCACCCAGAGCCGGGGCAGGTTCTCGGCCGCGCCGTCGTACCGGGTCTGCTCGGGGCGCAGCCCGCGGATGCCGGCGAGGGGACCGTCCACGGCACGCAGGATCATGCCGACGGTCACCTCCCGGGGCGACCGGGCCAGGGTGTAGCCGCCCTCCGCACCCCGCTGGGCCTTGACGACCCCGGCCCGGCGCAGGTCGGCGAGGACCGCCTCCAGGAACTTCCGGGGCAGGTCCTGCTCGGCGGCGAGCGCCTGGGCGGACACCAGCGCCGGGTACGCCGCCGCGAGACCGAGTCCGGCCCGTACCGCGTAGTCACCGCGCGCCGAGATCTGCACGCCTCCATCATCCACCGTCGCGGTGGCCGGCCGGCGGCGGGCCGATGGCGGGTGGCGAGGCCGGTGCGGGTGGCGATGGCGGGTGGCGGGTCAGCCCTGGACGGCGGGGCTCCGGCCGGGCAGGCCGGCCCGGAAGGCGCCGGGACTGCGTCCGACCTCCCGCTGGAAGAACCGGCCGAAGTTGGTCGGCTCCGGAAAGCCGAGCCGGCGGCCGACCTCGGCCACCGACAGGTCGGTCGCGGCGAGCAGCCGCCGGGCCTCCAGCGCCACCCGCTCGTCGATCACCTGCTTGGCGCTGCGGCCGGTGGCGGCCAGACAGGCCCGGGTCAGGGTACGCACCGAGCAGTCCAGCCGGCCGGCGTAGTCCTCGACCCGCCGGGTCTGCCCGTACGAGCGCTCGACCTCGTGCCGCAGCCGCCAGAAGGTGCCGGTCGGGTCCGTACCGTCCGGGGCGCCGCCGTTGCGGGTGTGTGGAGGGGCCGGCGCCGCAGCGGGGTCGGCCGGGTCGCGCGGCAGCAGGGCCAGCCGCAGCAGCAGTACGGCGAGCTGGTGCCGCAGCAGGTCGGTGGCGAGGGCGCCGCCCCGGTGCCGCTGGCAGTCCACCACCAGTTGACTGACCTCGTTGATCACCGCGTCCTCGTCCTCACCAGCGAGCTGCCAGAAGCCGGCGGCGAACGGCGGGCCGATCGGCGAGACGTCCAGGTCGCGCATGGTCTGCGGGGTCCAGCAGACCAGCACCGCGTCGAGTCCGCCCTGCCCGCCGTGCTGGACGACCTGCCCGGGCCGCACCCAGAGCAGCGATCCCGGCCGGCACGGGTACGTCCGGAAGTCGATTTCCTGCGTGCCGTGTCCGACGGTGACCAGGATGAGCAGGTGCCGATCGACCAGCAGCGGTCCTTGCCGGGACGGATCGACGAAGTAGTCGCGCAGGGTGAGGGTGCGGATACCGGCCCAGCCGGGCTGGGCCGGCACCGCGCCCGGATCACCGGGGAGCTGACCGAATCGGACCATCACCTGCGACGTTAGCCGCCGCCGGCCCGCCGCGCACCCCTCGGGCAGCCCGGGTCCGGAACCCGACCGCGCCGCCAACCGGGCAGGTGGCGGCGGTGGCCAAGCCGACGGATGAGGCCGGGGGCGGACAGCCAGACATCGACGTACGACGTTGACCGTGGAGTCGGCCGATCGGTAGCCTGTCCCCGGTCCGGGCTACGACCACCGCGCGGGTCAGCGACGGGTGCACGCGAGACATACCGAACCCCGCCACGTCCGTCCCGTCGGGCCGGACAGCCGAGCAGTTCCGGAGATCCCGCATGCGTCGTAGATCCCTCCTGCCCATCGCCGTCAGCGCGACGCTCGTCGCCGCCGGTGCGGCCGTCGTCGTCGCCCCGCCCCCGGCGCTCGCCGAGCCCGGCCCGGCCCTCGAGGTCGACGTCGCCGCCGATCGGCACCCGATCAGCCCGCACATCTACGGGATGAACTTCGCCGACGAGGCGCTGGCCGCGGAGCTGGCCCTGCCGGTACGCCGCTGGGGCGGCAACGCCACCACCCGGTACCACTACCGCTACGACACCACCAACCGCGCCTCGGACTGGTTCTTCGAGAACATCGCCGAGGAGAACGCCGACCCCGAGGCGCTGCCGGACGGTTCGTCCACGGACCGCTTCGTCGAGCAGGACCGGCGTACCGGCACCGACAGTGTGCTGACGGTGCCGCTGATCGGGTGGGCGCCGAAGGCCCGGGACGGCTCGTGCGGCTTCTCGGTCGCCAAGTACGGGCCGCAGGAGCGTACCGACGAGTGGCGTCCGGACTGCGGCAACGGCGTGCGGCCGGACGGCTCCCTGGTGACCGGGAACGACCCGCACGACACCAGTGTGCAGGTCGGCCCGGAGTACGTCCGGGACTGGCTGCGGCACCTCACCGCCAAGTACGGCACGGCCGCCGAGGGCGGGGTGAAGTTCTACAACCTCGACAACGAGCCGGACATCTGGCACTCCACCCACCGGGACGTGCACCCGACCGGGGCGAACTCGGCGGAGCTGCGCGACCAGGCGTACGCGATCGGTGCGGCGGTCAAGGAGGTGGACCCGTCGGCGGCGACGCTCGGCCCGGTGGGCTGGGGCTGGACCTCCTGGGACTACTCCGGACTCGACCAGGAGGTGTGCGGGCGCACCGGGTGCTGGGCGGACCCGCCGGACCGGCCGGCCCGGGACGGGCTGCCCTTCGCCACCTGGTACCTCCAGCAGATGCGCGACTACGAGGAGCGGCACGGGCAGCGGGTGCTGGACTACTTCGACATGCACTTCTATCCGCAGGCCGCCGGGGTGGCGTTCGGCAACGGCAACGACCCGGCCACCAACGCGCTGCGGCTGCGTTCCACCCGGGCGCTCTGGGACCCGACCTACACCGACGAGAGCTGGATCAACACCCCGGTCCGGCTGGTGCCCCGGATGAAGGAGCTGGTGGCGGCGAACTATCCGGGGACGAGGACGGCGGTCACCGAGTACAACTGGGGGGCGCTGGACCACGTCAACGGGGCGCTGGCCCAGGCCGACGTACTCGGGATCTTCGGTCGGGAGGGGTTGGACCTGGCCACCCTCTGGGCGCCGCCGGCCGCGACCCAGCCGGGCGCGTACGCCTTCCGGATGTACCGCAACTACGACGGCGCCGGCGGCCGGTTCGGTGACCTCGGGGTCCGGGCGACCTCCGCGGACTCCGAGCAGCTCTCGGTGTACGCGGCCGAGCGCGGCTCGGACGGCGCGCTGACCGTGATGGTGGTGAACAAGAGCGGGGTGGAGCGGAGCAGCTCGCTGTCGCTGCGCGGCCGGACCGCCCCGAGCACCCAGGTCTACCGGTACGGCGCCGGCAACCTCGGCGCGATCGTTCGGGAGGCGGACCAGCGGATCCTGGTGCCGCCGCCGGTGGCCGGCGCGCCGAACGGCATCCTGTCGCACACCTTCCCGGCCGACTCGGTGACTCTCTTCGTGATCGGCGCACCGAGCACCCCGCCGCCGCTGACGGTGCGGCACCGCAACCTGGACCGGTCGTTCACGAACGCCCGGATCCACCCGGCGATCGAGCTGGACAACCCCGGCTCGGTACCGGTCGACCTGTCCCGGGTGACCGTGCGGTACTGGTTCACCCGGGACGGCGGTCGCGGCGCGGTGCAGGCGGCCTGCGTGCGGGCCACCACCGGGTGCGCCAACCTCACCCAGTGGCTGGTGGCGCTGCCGAGACCCCGGCGCGGCGCGGACGGCTACCTGGAGGTCGGGTTCACCCGCGGTGCGGGGACGTTGCCGGCGGCCGGGCAGAGTGGCCCGATCGAGGTGCGGCTGACCAAGGCGGACGGGTCCCGGTTCGTCGAGACCGACGACCACAGTTGGCGTCCGGCGGCACCGGGCTACGCGGCCAGCACCCGGATCACCGTCTACCTGGACGGGTTACGGATCGCCGGGACCGAGCCGTGATCGCCGAGACCGAGCCGTAGTGGAGTCGTACCGGCCGGAGTTGTCCGGCCGGTACGGTCAGGACTAACTTACCGCACAGTAAGCCAAGCCGGTCGGTCCGTATCCCGGCGCCGATCGACCTACAACCTTCAGAGGTGTGCATGCCAGGTCTGTTCTCGGTCGAGGGCAAGGCGGTGCTGGTCACCGGTGGCACCCGGGGGATCGGTCTGATGATCGCCCGGGGATTTGTCGAGGCGGGCGCCCAGGTGATCATCTCGTCCCGCAAGGCGGACGTCTGTGCCGAGGTCGCCGAGCAGCTTTCCGGATTCGGTCGCTGCGAGGCGATCCCGGCGGACATTTCCAGCGCGGCCGGGGCGGCTCGGCTCGCCGAGCAGATCCTGCAACGGGTGCCGGCCCTGGACGTACTGGTCAACAACGCCGGTGCGACCTGGGGGGCACCGCTGGAGGCGTACCCGGAGAGCGCCTTCGACAAGCTCTGGGCGGTGAACGTCAAGGCGGTCTTCCAGTTGACCACCGCCCTGCTGCCCGCCTTGCGCGCCTCGGCCAGCGCCGACGACCCGGCCCGGGTGATCAACATCGGCTCGATCGACGGGATCCGGGTGCCGTGGATGGAGGTGTACGCCTACTCGGCCACCAAGGCGGCGGTGCACATGCTGACCCGGAGCCTGGCCCATCAGCTCGCCCCGGAGCACATCACCGTGAACGCGATCGCCCCCGGCCCGTTCGAGAGCAAGATGATGGCGTTCGCGCTGGACGACCCGGCGACCCGGGCGACGATCGAGCACCAGGTGCCGCTCGGCCGGATCGGCCGGCCCGACGACATGGCCGGGGCGGCGATCTACCTCGCCTCGCGGGCCGGCGCATACCTCACCGGAGCGGTCATACCGGTCGACGGCGGAATCACCACGCACGGCTGACCAGACCCGACGTCGGGCATCCCAGACCCGATCTCGGGCATCGCGAACGGCGCAGACGCCGCGCGGACCTCGGCAGGGTCCGCGCGGCGTGGCGTTCCAGCGGCGTGACGTGCCCCGCGCTCGCAGTCGCGGGAAACGCTCAGCGACCGGCCAGCAGCCGGTTGACCGCCGTATCGACGTCGAGGTGGTCTCCTTCCCGGCCCCGGGGGACCACCACGTACGTCCGGCGCAGGAACCTGACCAGGACGCTACGTGGCACCTCGAACAGTGCGTTACCGTCCGGTGATGAGAGCGCGAGCGCGACGAAGTCGCCCCGGGGTGTGGCCCAGGGCCAGACCCGGACGTCGCCGATCCCGGCCGGCTCGTCGAGGCCGGTGACGAGCAGCTCCCGGGCGAAGGACCAGCTGACCGCTTCGCCACCGGCGGATTCCGCATGGAACAGGACATGGACCGCATACGGGTCGGCTGGGTCGTAGCGCAGGCTGGCACGCACGGGCAGAGCCGTGGCGTCAGGTGCAACGAGCCTTAACGACGTCTCGACCTCGACCGTGGTCGGTCGGATGACACTCATGGACGTTCTCCCCCCGGCACCGCTGCGGGACGTATGTGTCCCGCCTTTCCCATCCTCAGGTGCTACTCATGGTTACGCTCCGCCATACGCTGATATCACCCAGTAGTGGGAAGAGGCTTCCTAGCCGCCGATCGAAATCGAATCTTTATGTAGGATGTCCAGTTCTGCCCAGGTACTCGATCCCACCCGACGCCGGATGGTTCAGCCGTCGACTCACTCCGGTAACGTCCAGTCGTCCTGTTGAGTGACGGGCCGGGCCACACTGGGGGTTGAAATGGCTACGAATCCATCCTCAATGGAGAAAGCGGCTCTGCCGAGCGCGGCGAGCGTGAACGGGGCTGGCGCCGGGGTCCGCTCCGGCGTCGCGGGGGCGGTCGAAGAGCGGAGGTACGACGTGCCCGACGACGAGCGCGTCCCACGGGGGGACCGGTCCGGACCTGCGACGGAGTCACCCACGGGTGCCGGCGCGGAAGTGCCGCTCGAGCCGTTCGTGACGCAGAACCGGCGGCAACGGGTACGCCGGACGCTGGAGATCATCCGAGCCAATCCGACCGGTCGGATCGCGTTGAAGGTGTTCGTGGCGGTCGCCGGTGCGATCGTCGTCACACTCGGTCTCGCGTTGATTCCGCTCCCGGGGCCCGGTTGGCTGATCGTCATCGGCGGGCTGGGTATCTGGGCGGTGGAGTTCCACTGGGCCAAACGGCTGCTCAACTTCACCCGCCGGCACGTACAGAGCTGGGCGCGTTGGGTACGTGAACAGTCCCTCCTGGTCCGGATCGTCCTCGGTTCGGTCGGGCTGGTGTTCGTGGCGGTGGTGGTCTGGCTGTCGGTACGGGCCAGTCTCGGCATCGACCTGATCGCCAGGTTCATGCACTACATCGCGACGCACTGACCCCGAAGTCGCGCGGACTCCGGTCGATCAGGTACAGTCGTCCGCGCTGAGGGCGATTAGCTCAGCGGGAGAGCGCTTCGTTCACACCGAAGAGGTCACTGGTTCGATCCCAGTATCGCCCACCGCAGTTGGCAGCGCGCGAACCGCGTTTCTGCTGTCCAGAAGGGCTGGTCCGTCGAGGACCAGCCCTTCTGTGTTGCCAGCGAGGGGCAGCTTGAAGATCGGGCGGACGGCGTCGTCGGCGATGATCATGATTTCCTTGATGCGGGCTTCGCGCATGGCCTTGCGGGCGGTGGGGACGCCGTCCGCGATGATCTCTCTGATCTGCTCGCGGATCTTGGTCTGGTCGGCCGGTGTGAGGGTCTGAGGTGGCTCGTCGAGCTCGAATTTCAGTTGTGCCTTTCGGTGGCCGCGCTGTTTGGACTGGTCTTTGAGCGTGGTCAGTCGGTCGCGGACGTGGGTGTCCTCGTCGTCGAGGGTGCCTTTCTCGAAGGCGACGAGGTACCGGTCGATGGTGGCGCTGTGTCTTTCTGTGCTCGGGTGATGGCGGTCAGTTCGTTGCGTTGGCGTGAGTTGTCGGCGGCGTGCTGGGCCTGAAACTCGGTGATGGCTTGTTCGATGAGGTCGCCACGGTGGGTGTAGAAATCCAGCAGCGCGGTGATGATCGCGTCGTGGGCGTCGGGGACGGTGATGTCTCGGAAGTTCTTTTCGCCGAGGTAGATCCGGTTCGTCAGGAGCAGGGTGACGGTGTGATGTGACCATGGCTTATCGGTGTGGGTTCGCAGGCCCTGCTCGGTGAGGATGCCGGCGATGGCGTTCGTGCCGCGCCGGTCCCGCGGGTAGAGGTCGAAGATGCGCCGGACGGTGCCGGCCTCGACCCCACTGTCCTCGTGGACGGCAGCACGCTGCACGTGTTCATCGCGGCACCAACGGCGGTCTTTACCTGAAGACCTACGCACCGGACGGCTGGCAAGGCTGGGACAACCTCGGCGGCAGCATCCGCTAGGTGTACTGACCAGGCACCTTGGTTGAGATTGTGTGACGACACGACGTAGCTGAACTGGACGAGGGCTGGCCAGTCGCCCGGGCGGCCGTGAAGAGGCTCCGAGCCCCGGCGCAATCTTTGGGTGGGGTTTTGAGGTCCGGGCGGCGGACCGCGCCCGGCCGTCGGCGCCCCCGCTTCCGCTCGTGGCTCGGCCGCGTGCGCGGGGTGGCAGGTCGTGGAGTGTCGGCGTAGCGGCCATCACCGCGCGGGCTGTGCGGAAAATGTGCGGTTCCGTACTCATCCTGGTGCTGCACGCACATGCGACTCGCGCTCGGCGGGGGCGCGAACGGTGGAACGCGGATGAGGAGCGGAGGCCGCGATGACGCCTCGATTCGGTGCCGCCGGTTGGTCGGCGGCTCTCTTGGCGGTGCTCGTTCTGGGGTCGGCCGCGCCGGCCGGCTCGGCAGCCTGGCTCGGGTCGGCACACGCTGCTCTGTCCCCGGCGTCGGCCGCGCAGGTGGTACCCGGCCGGGTGGGCGGGACCGAGGCGGTCCGGGCGGCCGAGGCCGCGCGGCGGACTGGTGTTCCCGTCGAGATCGTGGGCGAACGGACTGAGACAGCGAGGGTGTTCGCGAACCCGTCCGGGACCCGCACCCTCGAGCAATACGTCATGCCGGTACGGGCCCAGCGCGACGGCAAATGGGTCCCGATCGACACCCGGCTGGTCCGCGACGCGGTCGGCGGGGTGTCGCCGGGAGCGACCCCCATCGGGCTGCGACTGTCCGGTGGCGGCTCCGGCCCGCTGGTGACCGCCGAGCAGGACGGTGCCGAGCTGGCGTTGACCTGGCCGGCGCCGTTGCCGGCGCCGGTCCTCGACGGCGACACGGCGACCTACCCCGGCGTGCTGCCGGGGGTGGACTTGCAGGTCCGGGTCAGCGCGGTGGGCTTCTCCCAGTTCCTCGTCGTCAAGAACGCGGCCGCGGCGGCGAATCCGGCGCTGCGCCGGGTCCGCTTCGGCACCAGCACCCGGAAGCTGACCCTGCGGGCGGGGGCGGACGGCAGCAGCGTGGCCGTGGACGCCACCGGCCGTGCCGTGTTCGCCGCCGGCCCGCCGCTGATGTGGGACAGCACTCCGAAGCCGCCTGCGGCGGCCGGCGCTCCCCGGAGCGCGTCGGCGGATGCGCAGAGCGGCCAGGGTGACGAGGGTGGGCCGGCGCCGGGGCGGCAGCGGGTGATGGACCTGGAGGTCAACCCCGGTGAACTGGTGGTGATCCCGGACCAGGAGATGCTTACCGACCCGGATACCCGGTACCCGGTCTACATCGACCCGTCGTACAGCGCGGCCCAGTACCGGTGGACCCTGGTCAACGCCGACGATGCGGGCGAGTCGTACTGGACCGACCCCCATTACCGCGAGGACGTCCGGGTCGGTACGGTGTGGAACACCACCGATGGCCCGTGGCGGACGCTCTTCCAGGTGAACGTCGCCAGGGTGGCCAGGGCGACGGTTAACCGCGCTTGGTTCTCGATCTCCATGACGCACACCGGGGTCTGCGCCGAAACCGCGGTCGAGCTGTGGCACACCAAGCTGATCGACCCGGCCACGCCGGTGACCTGGAACAACAGCGCGGGGCACTGGCTCGGCGGGGCGGCGCTGGACACCCGCAAGGGCAAGGCCAACAAATCGGCCTGCGCCCAGCCGCCGATGCTGATGGAGTTCGGCCTGAACCCCGACACGGTCACCCCGGTCGTGCAGGAGGCGGTGCGGGGGGTGAACGGCCCGCAGGAGGCGATCGGCTTCGGGCTGAAGATCAACAAGGATGTCGAGGGCAAGGGAGATTACTGGAAGCGGTTCAACCAGTCCACCGCGCGCCTCAACATCGAGTACAACACTCCGCCGGAGAGTCCGACGAGTGTCTCCACCGTGCCGCCGACGCCGTGTGGCACCGCCGCGGCGCCGACCGCGCTTAGTACCACGACCCCGACCTTCACCGCGGTCGGCTACGACCCGAACAGCGACAACGTCACCAACGAGCTGGAGATCCTCTCCGGCGAGACGGTCCTGACCAGCCTCTCCTCGGGCACGGTCGGCTCGGGCAGCGTGGTGCGCTGGCCGCCGGTCCCGTTCGGAGCGCTCCCGACCGATCAGCCCGGTGCCGTCTTCAGCTACCGAGCCCGTACCACCGACTCCGGGCTGACCGGCCCGTACAGTGCGCGCTGCTGGTTCACAGTGGACACGAGTCGGCCATCGCCGCCGGCGCTGACCTCGACGGACTATCCCGGCCCGACCCCGGTGAGGTCGGTCGGCGAGGTCGGCACGATCACCTTCGCCCCGAGCGGCGGGGAGACGGACGTCGCCGGCTACCGGTACGGGTTCAGCCAGGACGTCACGACCATGTGGGTGGCCGCCGGGCCGGACGGCCGGGCCACCGTACCGGTGACGCTCTGGCCGCAGCTCGCCACCGACACCGGTGACGTCCGCCGGACTCTCTACGCGCGGGCGGTCGACCGGGCCGGAAACAGCAGTGGGCTCAACTCCGGATACCAACTTGTGGCCCGGGGCCGTACGGTAAGCGATCCGGCGATCTCCGCGGACGTCAACGGGGACCGGCGCGCCGACGTGACCACGCTGGTGGACCACGGCCACGGACAGACTGCGGTGTGGAACCTGGTTTCCGCCCCGGCCGGCTTCCATCCCGGGTACGTCGCCTGGGACACCGGTGTTTCCGGCGGGTTCCCGGCCGACCTGGTGCGGAGCGTGGTCGGCGACTTCGACGGGAACGGGCGCACCGACGTGGCCATCTTCCGCGAGGACGCCGACCGGATCGTGCGGCTGTTTCTGCTGCCCGCCGACGGGAACCGGTTTTCCGCGGTGAGCGAGCCGGTGTGGACCGGCGACATGTTCCGGCTCAGCCACCTGAAGGTGGCCGCCGGGGACTTCGACGCGGACGGCGACGACGACATCGCCGCGCTCCAGGGCCTGGCCAACGGCCAGCTCAAGCTCTGGGCGTTTCTCTCCACCGGGACCGGTTTCGCCGCCCCCGCGTTGAGCTGGGACAGCGGCGCCACCGGTGCCGGGGTCGCCGGTGCCAACCTGGTCGCCGCCGACGTCGACGCGGACGGCGACGACGACGTCGTGGACATGCACGACATGGGGACGGCCCAGACACACATGCGGATCCACCACGCCGCCGCCGGGGTGTTCGGCGGTCCGGTGACGCGCTGGGACAGCGGGGCCGGTGGGTTCGACGCCCGGCGGGCCCGGTTCGTCGCGGGGGACGTCGACGGTGACGCCGCCCGCCGTGCCGAGGTGGTCGCGCTCTACGACGACGGCAACGCCACCGCACGGCTGGTGACCTTCAAGGGCGACGGTGCCGTCTGGACGCCGACCACCCGGTGGAGCAGCGGCGCGGGCGGGTTCGACGCCAGCCGCGGCACCCTGGCCGCCGGCGACTTCGACGCCGACGGCCGCACCGACATCGCCTCGCTGTACGACACCGGTGCCGGCAAGCGCCGTCTCTACACTTTTGTCTCGACCGGCAGCGGGTTCGCCGACAAGCGCGCCGACTGGGAGGGATACGTCAGCGAGGCCAGGCCGACCGTGCACGTCGACCCGAACCGGCGATACCGGATCCATCCAGTGCACAGCAACAAGTGCTTCGACGTACCGGGCGGGAGCACCGCGAACGACGTGGTCCTGGACCAGTGGGACTGCGTGGCCACGGCGACCTGGGAGACGTTCCGGTTCGAACGGGTCGGCGGCTCGCCGTATTTCCACATCCGGACCGCGGCCGACAAGTGCCTCGATATCGGCCTGTACAGCCTGCTGGACAACGCGAAGACGCTCCAGTACGTGTGCCATGACGTCGGTGCGGCAAAACCCAACCAGCAGTTCCGGCTCGACCTGGTGGCGGGCGGCGGGTACGAGCCGGTGGTGCAGTTGCGGGTCGTGCACAGCGACAAGTGCCTCAAGGTCAGCGGTGCGAGCCTCGCCAACGGCGCGCAAGTTGTGCAGGCCCCGTGCGCGGCCGTACCGCCGGACGACCAACGGTTCGCGCTCCGCTTGGAGCCGTGACGACGGATACCTCGGCCGGCAGCTCCCTGTGCGTTTTCTGTGCTGCCGAAACGACATGATGACGGCTAGCTAGGCATCGAGGCGGACCGATCGATGTGCCGCTGACCAGGGGAGGAATCGTGGACCACGTGGTGCGTCGCCCGGTAGGGCTGACCTTGGCGGCGGTGATGGCGGCGACGGTAGTGTGCGGTATCCCGGAACGGGCGGCAGCCGCACCGGCGGATGACCTCTCGCTCGCCAGGGAGCGCTCGGCGGCCGTCCGGCCGGTGTCGGTACCGGAAGCCAAGCCGGGCCTTGACGAGGAGTTGGCGCTGCGGGGTACCCCTGCGGTCTCCTGGCCCACGCCGGGTAAGGCGGAGGTCAGCCTGGCCACAGCCGGCGCCGCGGTCAGCGCGGACGCCGCCGGCAACGCGCGTGTTCGGGCGGGAAAGCTGCCGGTGTCGGTTGGCGCGGGCAAGACCACCGCCGCCCGTTCGGCAACACCCGGCCGGGTACGGGTCGAGATGCTGCCACGGCGCGCGGACGGTTTGCTGCTACGGGTGAACCGCGCCGACGGCGTGGCAATTGCCGGCCAGGTCAACCTCGAGGTCGACTACTCCACCTTTCGCGACGCCTACGGTGGAGACTGGGCAACCCGGCTGCGGTTGATGGCCCTACCGGAGTGCGCGCTGTCCACACCAGACCTCCAAGAGTGCGCCGGTACGCCGATCGCCACCCGCAATGACGGCTCGGGCCGGCTGAGCGGCGATATCGAAGTGCAGGCCAAGAGCGGGTCCGGCTTGTTCGCGGTCATGGCCGCCGCGTCCTCCGGGGCCGGCGACTTCAAGGCCACCGGGCTGTCGCCCTCCTCCACCTGGTCAGTCGGCACCTCCTCCGGCGACTTCAACTGGCGTTACCCCATGGAGACCGTTCCGGGCCTCAGCGGGCCGCAGCCGACCATGGATCTCGGCTACTCCAGCGGCGGCGTCGACGGCCGGACCTCGTCGACGAACAACCAGCCGTCGTGGGTCGGGGAAGGGTTCGCGTTCGACCCGGGAGGCTACATCGAGCGGCGGTACAAGTCGTGTGGCGAGGACACCACCGGCGGCAACAACAGCGGACGCAAGACCGGCGACCTGTGCTGGGCGACCGACGGCGGGCGTGCCCGAAGTTTCGACAACGCGGTCATGGCGCTCAACGGGCGCGGCGGTGAGCTGATTCGTGACGACGCCACCGGACAGTGGAAGTCGCGCGTCGACGACGGGACCAAAGTGGAGCTGTTGACCGACGGCGACAACGGCGACGACAACGGGGAATACTGGCGGATCACCACCCCGGACGGCACCCAGTACTACTTCGGCAAGCACAAGCCGACCGGCTGGGCGCTGAACAACGAGGTCACCAACTCCGTCTGGACGGTACCGGTCTTCGGCAACCATTCCGGCGAGCCATGCTACAAGTCCACATTCGACACCTCGTACTGCCAACAGGCGTGGCGGTGGAACCTCGACTACGTCGTGGACCGCAACGGCAACACCATGAGCCTGTTCTACGGGACCGAGAAGAACAACTATGCCCGCAACATAACCGCCACCAAGGTGTCGACCTACACCCGGGGCGGCTGGCTGAAGCGAATCGACTACGGGCAACGCGACGGCGAGGTCTACTCGAAGCAGGCGGTCGGCCGCGTGCTGTTCACCGAGGCGGACCGGTGCATCCCCGGCACCACCTGCACCGCTTCGTCGCCGGCGAACTGGCCGGACGTACCGTGGGACCAGGCGTGCACGAGCACCACAAGCTGCACCAACAAATACAACCCGACGTTCTGGACCCAAAAGCGCCTGGCCGCCGTGACGACCCAGGTCTGGGGCGGCACTTCCTACCGCAACGTCGACTCGTGGACGCTGACCCACTCGTACCCGAGCCCCGGCGACGGCACCCGGGCCGGAATGTGGCTGGCCTCGATCCAGCACAAGGGCCTCGTCGGCGGCGAGGCGAGCCTGCCCCCGATCACCTTCGACCCGATCCAGTTGCCCAACCGGGTGGACGGCGTCGACGGCATCCCGCCGATGAACTGGCTACGCGTCAACAGGATCCAACTCGACTCGGGCGGCGAGATCACGATCGCCTACTCGCCGAAGGAGTGCGCCGTACCCGGCAACCTGCCAGCGCCCGACTCGAACACCAAGCGCTGTCACCCGACCCGATGGACGCCGGACGGGCAGAGCACCGATCGCCTTGACTGGTTCAACAAGTACGTGGTCACGGAGGTGACCGAGGTCGATCGCACCACCGGCCTGCCGCCGGTGGTGACGAGGATCGAGTACCCGAGCACACCGGCCTGGCGGTTCGACGAGGCCGACGGCATGGTGCCGGACAACAAGAAGAGCTGGTCGCAGTGGCGCGGGTACGACCGGGTCCGGGTCCACAAGGGCCCGGTGGGCGGCCCGCGGTCCCTCACCGAGTCGCTGTACTTCCGCGGCATGGACGGCGACCGGACCGCGTCCGGCGGGAAGAAGGAGGTCTGGATCACCGACTCGGCCGGCACCCGGCTGCGCGACTCCGACCAGTTCGCCAACGTCGCGCGGGAGAACATCAAGTACACCACCGGCGGCGCGGTGCACGAGAAGGAGATCACCGACCCGTGGCTGTCCGGGGCTACGGCCACCCGAACCCGGAGCTGGGGCACGACCCAGGCATTCCGGGTCGAGGAGGGCAAGGTCCGGCAGAGCGAGGCCAACGGCTCGGGCGGCTGGCAGAACACGGGCGCGGAGAACGTCTACGACGCCGAAGGCACGGTGCTGCGCTCCAACGACCTCAACGATGTCTCGAACCCGGACGACGACACCTGCACCCGCTACTCGTACACGAGGAACGAGTCGGTATGGATCATCAACCTGCCGTACCGCATCGAGACCGTCGCGGTGAACTGTGACCGTGCCCCCGCGTACCCGGACGACCTCATCTCCGACGTCCGGCACTACTACGACGGCAGCACAACGCTCGGTGCGCCGCCGGTGCGCGGCGAGATCACCCGGACCGAAGAGCTGACAGGGTGGCGGAACGGGGCACCGACCTACGTGACGACGAAGCGGGCGAGCTACGACGTGCACGGTCGCGAGATCGAGGCGTACGACGTCAGGGGCGCCCGGACGACGACGGCCTACACCCCGGCCACCGGTGGCCCGGTTACCCAGATCGATGTCACCAACGCGCTCGGCCACCGCGCCCGCACCATGTACGACCCGGCCTGGGGCGAGGAAACCGCCGTCCTTGACGCGAACGACCGGCGGACCGAGCTGCGCTACGACCCGCTGGGCAGGCTGGTCAAGGTGTGGCTGCCGGGCCGGGCGACCACCCAGACGCCCAGCGCGGAGTACAGCTACCTGGTGCGGACCACCGGCGCCAACGCGGTGGCCTCGCGGACGCTGCAACCCAACGGCGACTACGAAACCGAGTACGAGCTCTATGACGGGCTGATGCGGCCACGGCAGACACAGGAGCCCGCACCCGGCGGCGGCCGCATCCTCAGCGACAAGTTCTACGACTCGCGTGGCCTCGTGACGAAGGAGAACGGGCCGTACTACAACGACGCGCCACCGGGTTCCGACGTGGTCATCGCGGACGAGAACACCATGCCGGCGCAGCTACGCACCGTCTTCGACGAGAACGAGCGCCCGACGAACATCATGTTCATGGTCGACGGATTGGAGAAGTGGCGCACCACGCACACCTACGGCGTCAACCGGCACGATGTCGATCCGCCCGACGGGGAGGCACCGACGACACGCATCACGGACGTGGAAGGCAACCTGATCGAGCTGCGCCAGTACCACGGCGCTTCGCCGAGCGGCACGTACGACGCGACGAAGTACACGTACACCAACCGCGGCCAACTCGCCACGGTTACCGACCCGGCCGGAAACGTCTGGCGGTACAGCTACGATCTGCGCGGCCTCCGGATCCGCACTGAGGAGCCGGACCGCGGCGCCACCGACTACACCTACAACGATGCCGGGGACGTCGTCGCGACACGGGACGCGCGCGACATCACCCTCGCGCACGCCTACGACATCCTCGGCCGGCAAACGGCGTCCTTCGAGGGATCGCCGAGCGGCACGAAGCTGACCAGCCGGACCTACGACGCGCTCCCCGACGGCACACCGGCCCGCGGCAGTCAGATCGCCGCGACTCGGTACGTCGGCACCAGCGCCTACATCTCCGAGGTCACGGGGTTCGACGTCGCCGGCCGGCCGACCGGGACGCGGATCACCATCCCGGCGAGCGAACGGGCGCTGGCCGGTAAGTACGAGTTCAGCCAGACGTACAAAGTGGACGGCTCGTTGGACACGATCGGGTTGCCGGCCGGCGGTGGGCTGCCCGCCGAGCAGCTCAGGAGCGGGTACGACGTCCTCGGGCAAGCGGTCACGCTCAGCGGGGCGAGCAGCTACGTCACCGCCACCGATTACACCCAGTTCGGTGAGCTACGCCAGATGACGCTCTCGGCCGGGGGATCGGCCACTCGGCTCGGCTACGAGTACGAGTACGGCACCCACCGGCTGACCCGGGCCGTGGTCTCCCGCGACACAGCGCCGCAACGCGTGGCCGACCTCGTCTACGCCTACGACCCGGCCGGCAACATCACGTCGATCGCCGATCAGGCCGAGGACGCCGAGGAGACCCAGTGCTTCCGGTACGACTACCTTCGACGGCTTTCCGAGGCGTGGACACCGACCTCGGGTGACTGCCAAGCGGCGCCAGCGGCGGGCGCGCTCGGTGGCCCGGCGCCGTACTGGCACTCGTGGACGTTCGACAAGGCCGGCAACCGGCTCTCGGAGACCCGTACCGTCCTGGGTGGCGCTCGGACCACGACGGCGTACAACTATCCGGCCGCAGGCCAGGCCAGGCCGCACGGGGTAAACCGAGTGACCACGACCGGACCCGACGGCGCGGCGCAGGTCGAGGAGTTCGGCTACGACGCCGCCGGGAACATGGCAAGCCGGCGCAAGGGAACCGGCGAGCAGAGTCTCAGCTGGGATGCGGAAGGCCACGTCAGCAGCATCACCAAGGCCGGCGTCACCACGAGCTTCCTCTACGACGCCGGGGGTAACCGGCTGATCCGGCGCGATGCCAACGGCACCACGCTCTACCTCGGCGAGACCGAGCTGCGCCTGGCGCCCAACGGCACGGTGACCGGCACGCGGTACTACAGTTTCGCCGGCCGTACCATCGCGGTTCGCACCTCGGCCGACAACGCGCTGAACTGGCTCGCGCTCGACCATCACGGGACGCCGGAGATCAGCATCGACGCGAGTAGCCAGAACGTGAAGCGCCGCAGGCACACCCCGTACGGCGAACTCCGCGGCGCGGCTGTGGCGTTGCCCGGCGAGAAGGCATTCGTCGGCGGCACCGCCGATCCCGGCACCGGCCTGGTCCATCTCGGCGCCCGCGAATACGATCCGGCGCTCGGCCGGTTCATCTCGGTCGACCCGGTGATCGACCACGGCGAGCCGCAACAGGTCAACGGTTACACCTACGCCAACAACAACCCGGTCACCTACGCCGACCCAGACGGTGATCGGTGGGTCATCAGCACCCGCCACGTCAAGAAGATGAAAGTCCGGACCGTGACGGAGAAGAAGCCCTACTGGCAAAGGTTCTGGGTGGCCGTGACGACCTGGGAGCCCGTGAGATGGGTCACCAAGATCCCGCTCATCGGTAGCCTCGTCAAGTGGGGCTGGAAACAAGTCACGAAGATGGTGGAGCAGGTCAGGCAACTCTGGCGCACGATCCGAAAAACCATCACGGAATGGGTCACGCAGGTCCAGCGGATAAAAACCTGGGTCAAGGACGAGGTCAAGAAGGCGTGGAAGAAGGTAACCCCGCACATCAACCGGATAAAGAAACGAGCCGGGAGCATCGCCCGCGGGGCCGGCCGGCTGGCCAAGTCGACCGGCAGGGGCCTTGCCGCCGCGGGGAAGTGGGCGGGGAACCAGATGAAGCCGGGCGAGAACGGTTGGAAGATTCTCAAAATGGGTCTGGCCATCGGAGCGTTTCTTCCCTTCTGCTCTGCTATCTGCGCCATAGGCGCGGCTGCGATGACCGCCTATGACATGGGCGACGCCGCCAGGCAGGGGAAGTGGAAAACCGCTGGCTGGGAGGCGGCCGGTTTGGCGACGTTCGGCCTTGGCCGGGTGGCGCAGGCCGGGATGAACTCGGCCCGTGTCGCGCAGTCGGCGGCCCGCGCCATGCCGTCCGGCGCGGCCGGCCGGGTCGACATGCTCACCAGGGCCAACGCCACGATCGCCAACGGCGAGCGGACGGAAGCGAGTCTCGGCGGCACCGACGCCGCACTGTTTCTCAAGGACGCCGTATCCTTCGGCATCGAAAAGGGGTTCGGGGACGCAGGGCAAAAGTTCGTCAGCATGGATCCCGACAAGGAGTAGGCCGGCACTTGGATAAGATCAGCGCCGCGTCTCGCGGCGCTGATCTTCGTTCTGCCCCTGAAGGCTCTCCAGGGCCTGTTTCACATTCCTTGCCGTTCAACCTGGACCGCGCGGTGCGTACGCACCGCGACCGATCTTGCGGTCCGTCGGACCGTAAGGGGAGGGTTGAAGAGGCTCATTGAGCCTGATGGTTCGCTCGCCAGCTCGCGCACGGCCGGTAAGGGTGACGCCGGTACGAGCTTGCCGCCGTAGCTGCTGAGCAGCGCACGACGTGGCGTGACCAGGGCCCGGAAGGCTCTCAGGATCTTGCGGGTGCGGTGCGGTATCTGACTGCCGCGACGGTCACAGATGGGCCCTGAACAGGGAACACGGTTCTTATCCTGCCACGTACGGTCTGGCACAGTTGGCAGTACGCGAACCGCGTTCTGCTGCCCGAAAGCGCTGGTCCGGCGAGGGCGCCCGCCGGACCACGCGCACCGGGCGGCGCTGGACCGCTGATTCACGCACTGCCGCCGCGGCCTTGAGGCGATGCTGGCCAGGGGTGTTTTCGATCCAACCTTCGGTCGACACCAGCCGGAACTCCGAGATGCACCTGACGCGGTGGTCCAGGGTGAGATAACGGAGGGTGGACCACCACGCCGGCTAGCCGAGAGGCCAGACAACCATGACCGACGCAACCGCACTCGTCACCGTCTTCGCGGAGCGCGACGCCGAAACCCTCGGCCTCACCGTCCGGGTGCTCGCGGACGGACGGATCCAGATCGTCACCGGGGACCGCGAGTGGACACTGCACCGGGACGACTCGTACACCATCGCCTCCACAGTCATGTCGGCGATGGAGGGCTCACGATGACCGACAACTGCTCGTAAGGTTCCGGAACACTCCGCGAGGTCGAGGCGGATGCGCTCCGCAACGCGCTGAGGGTGTGTTTGAGGGGCAGCCACCCCGGCCGAGGCTGACCGCCCGTTGGGTCGCGTGGCCAGGAAGGCGGCGCTGCGCGTCGAGGTTGCGAGCGAAAGCCCAACATGGCCGAGGAGGAAGGCGGCCATGGGTACCGCGTGCGCTGTTCGACATCACGTTCGCCGCCGGCCTGAACAAGCAGCTCTATCCGGATCTGGGACGGGCCGGCAGGGCTATTGCGTTGTCGGGTTGCTCCGGGTCACGGCGCCGATGAGGTCGTGTGAGCGATGGACCCTCAATCGACTACGCAACAGCCCTGACCGTGCCGGACATGTTGCTGACCCGACCCACGGCGTCGAAGTCGACGCGCAGGGTGGATCCGTCGGAGTGGTGCGCGGTCACCGACGTGGGCGCCTGGTCCAGGCGCCACGACTGCTGGTGCAGGAACGACTCCACGGCAATGCGGTGGTCCACCGGGAAGCCCTGAAGGACCTGGCCCAGAACGGTCAGCACGCGCTCCGGCCGGACAGGCGCGGTGATCTGCGGCGGGGCGTCGTCGAGGTGAAAGAAGACCGCGCCGCCGGGGTACGGGCCGCGGAAGTAACACCGGCCGGTCAGGCCGGAGGCCAGCATGGCGAGGCGGTGACCGTCTGCACGCTGAAGCGCGAACGTGGGCTCGGTGAGCTCGGCAACTCCCTGGCGGTGGCCGTACTCGCGCAGCCAGCCGCACAAATGCAGCAGCGCCGGCGGGAGGTCGCTCGCCTCGTTGGCCCATGCCCACAGCCAGCTGCCGTCGTCGTGGCTCTCAGTGCCGAGTAGCTGGATGTGGTACCGCAGGTCGTTCCCGAAGGTCACGGTGCCACTGGTTACGTCGAGTTGCCAGTCACGCTCGCCGATCAGCTCGCTCAGCGCCATTTGGCGGGCGAGCCCGGTCGCGACATGCTCGGCGAAGAGTCGATCAAACGTCAGCATCGCTGCAGTGTGCCAGACCGCAAGGTGAGGCGTGCCTCCGCATGCGGCGCGGATCCCGGGACAGATACGCCGGCGTCACCTCGTTGTCGCCGCAGGCTAGTTGAGATGTGAGTGGAAGCATCAACCGGAACAGGACCAGTAGTCGGTGTGCTCGCCACCGCGCCAGCCCCAGGGCTGTGGCGTAGTCGGTTGTGGGGCGGCCGGGGCAGCGTGCCCTGTCGGTGGACGGCGGGCTCGGCGACGCCCCGGAGGGCTTCATCCGGCAGCGACACGCGACCGGCGAGCTGCTCGCGCTCGCGCTGTGCGGGCCGGGCGGCGCAGGTACCACTCGGCCACGGCAAGGTTGATCAGCCAACCGGCGAGCACCAGCCCGGCCCGGATGTTCCCGTCGGGCTGTTCGCCGGTCGCCGCGACGTACGGTGCGTGCGTGAACGCCTGCGTACCGGCGCCGAGGCCGATCGCGTAGCCGCGCGCCATCCACGCCCGGTGCCGGGTGAAGTCGCGGCGCAGCGCGGCGGCGAGGCCGAGCAGGATCGAGGCGGCCATGGCCGAGCCGAAGACGAGCCGCATGCCGGCGAGCACGTCGTTGTCGTGGGCCGGCAGGTCGTACGCGAACGTCATCCACAGGCCGGTGAGGGCGACCGTCATTCCACAGGGAACGAGTAGCCGGCCGGCGACGCGGTGCCAGTGGTGGCGGCGCAGGCTGGGTACGAACTGGAAGGCGCCGAGGATCGTGTAGACCACCGCGCCGACGATGTGCAGTACCACCGGCAGCGGGTCGGCGACGAAGCGGATGTTCGCCGGGGTGACCTCCGGGCCGGTGCTCAGCTCGGTCACCCGTGCCGCGCCGGCGATTATCGGTATCAGGGCCAGCAGGATCAACGCGGACGGCAGCCGCCACTCACGCCTCGTCATGCCATCGATGGTGACCGCCGCAGCCGCCCCGGCTCATCGGCACATGGGCCGCGATCGGGCCGGTCCTTGGTCGTACGCCGTCGTCGTACTTTCAGCGGTCGCCCCGCGCCCGGTTGCGGTTGGTCTCGTACGCCCACATCGCGATCTCGACCCGGTTACGCACGCCGAGCTTGGTCATCAGGCTGGTGATGTGTGACTTGACGGTGCTCAGCGTGATGTAGAGATCGCCGGCGATCTCCTTGTTGGTGCGCCCCCGCGCGACCGCGACCAGCACCTGCTCCTCCCGGTCGGTGAGCGCCTCGATCGGCTGCTTCGGCGGCGCGGCGGGACCCGCGTCGGCGAACGCCTTCAACAGCCGCGTGGTGACGCTCGGTGCGATGAGCGCGTCCCCGTTGGCGGCCGCGTGCACGGCCTGGGTGAGCAGATCGGGGCCGGCCTCCTTGAGCAGGAAGCCGCGGGCGCCCGCGCGCAGTGCCGCGTACACGTAGTCGTCGAGATCGAAGGTCGTGATGACGACCACCGCGAGTGGCGCCGCGACCGATGGCCCGGCGAGCGCCCGGGTGGCCTCGATGCCGTCCATGCCGGGCATGCGGATGTCGAAGAGGCAGACGTCGGGGCGGAGCCGCCGGGCGAGCTCGACCGCACGGTGGCCGTCGCCGGCCTCGCCGACGACCTCGATGCCGGGCTGCGCGTTCAGGATCATGGTGAGGCCGGTGCGGACGATCTCCTGGTCGTCCGCGACGAGCACGCGCACCGTCACGCGCCAACCCCCGCGCGCGGGAGCACGGCCGTCACGGTCCACCCGCGGTCGGGGTTGGGGCCGGCCTCGCAGGTGCCGCCGAGCAGGTCGGCGCGTTCCATCATGCCCATCAGGCCGAACCCGGGCGAGCCGGGCGGGTGAGCGGCGCCGGTCTCGCCGTCGTCGCTGACCCGCAGGCGCACGGAGGTGTCGTCGGCCGCGACACTGACCTCGATGCGGGTGGCGTGCCGGGCGTGGCGGCGGGCGTTGGTGATCGACTCCTGGGCCAGGCGGAAGAGCGCGGAGCCGACCGTGGGCGGGAGGTTGTCAAGGTCGCCGCGGATCTCCACGTCGACGTCCGGCCCGGCGCGGAAGCGGCCGGCGAGCCGCTCGATGTCGGCGACCCGCGGACTGGGCGCCAGCTCGGCGGGCTGGTCGCGGCGCAGGACCCGGACCATCGCGCGCATCTCGGCGAGCGCGCGGGACGCCTCGGCCTCGATCACGCGGAGTGCCTCGACGGCGGCGCCCGGCTGGCTGGCCGAGGCGGCGATGCCGGCCTGGGCACGGATCGCCATCGCCGAGACGTGGTGGGCCACGGTGTCGTGCAGGTCGCGGGCGAGGCGCTCGCGCTCCAGGAGCTTGACCCGGTCGAGCTCGCGTAGCCGGGCGGCGGCGCGGAAGCGGACCGCGGCGCCGAGCGTGGCGGCGGCGAACATCACCGCGAAGCCGGCGACCACCTCACCGCCGCCGATCGAGCCGGTCATGCCGGCGGCGGCAACCTTGGCCGCCACGAACGCCGAACCGATCACGGCGTCCCGGCCGGAACCCCAGCGGATCAGCGCGTAGGACAGCAGGACGAGGAAGCTCGACGTGTACATGCGGCAGGCGTCGCCGGGCAGCACGAACGGGGCGACCGCCGTGAAGCCAAACGCGATCGCCACCATCGCGAGCGGCTGGGTGCGCCGCCACAGCAGCGTGGACAGCAGCGCGAGCGCGATGACGACGCAGCCCACCCGCCACGGCAGGTCGGGCCGGAGGATCCCCTCCAGCACGATCGCCGGCCCGAAGACGGCGATCAATGCCCAGTCGCGCCACACGCGGGCCGGGGCATGTGGGGCACGCGGCTCGACCAGCACGGCGCGCAGACGAGGGTGCACCGGACCATCGTACGAACGGTGGTGCGACTTCCAGATCAGCCCAAAGTACGACCGGTTCGTCCCACCGGAGTGCTTCGGGTCGGGTGCTCCCGCGGCGGGCCCAGGAGTGAACCCTTGCCAACCTGAACCGCGCGGCGTCACGCACCGCGTCTGACCTTGCGGTCCACCGCACCGCAAGGGGAGGTTGAAAAGGGTTCAGTGGTACGGCCACAGTGGCACGTCGAACCGCCGCCGCCTCTTGGACAACTTCACGATCTGCCTCCTCCGGGCAGGCGCTCAGCTTTCCATCCGATGCCGCCTGGTCACGCTCAGGCCCGCCGCTTGCGCCTTCCGCGCCGCCGCTCGGACGGTATGCCCGCTTTCGGTTTGGCGGCGGCGGATTCCGCCGAGTTTTGCCGCCGTGCCGGCCCGGGAGCGAGGGTTGCGGGCACATGAAGGTGAGGTTATGTTGGCGATCACATTGACCAACGCCAATGTGTCTCGCCAACGGGCACTCTGCTCCGTCGGATGCGGTCGCCCACCTTCCCACCACCCCTGATGAGAGGAGAGGCCAGATGGTCGTCCGCTCAGGTCGCTCCAGGTTCCGTTCGACGGTCGTCGCGCTGGCGGTAGCGGCGCTCGCCGTCGGTGCCGCGGCAACCGTCGTGGCGCACACCACCACGCCCGCTCGCGCGGCGGCCTCGCCCGTCGAGGACGAGGGCACCGACTGTTCGGTCTCGTTGCCCGGTTCGCTGACCGCGAACTCCCGGCTGCCCGACCCGTTCCGCAGGCTGGACGGCACGCGTATCTCCGGCAAGGCCGACTGGCGGTGCCAGCGCGCGCAGCTCAAGGAGTTGGTCGAGCGTTACGTCTACGGCGACAAGCCGGCGAAGCCGGCAAGTGTCACGGGTACCGTGTCGAACAGCAACATCACGGTGAACGTGTCGCACAACGGCAGGAGTTCCAGCTTCTCGGCCAGTGTCCAACTGCCCAGCGGCACCGGCCCTTTCCCGGCCGTCGTGGTCCTGGGCGGCTTCGGCGCGGACACCGCCGCCATCCGCTCCGCCGGCGCGGCGGTCATCAACTACGACCCGTACGCGGTGGGTCGGGAGGGTACGCCCCGGAACAACAAGCAGGGCGCTTTCTACAGCGTTTACGGCAACACGAGCAGCACCGGGCTGCTGGCCGCCTGGTCGTGGGGGGTCAGCCGGATCATCGACGTCATCGAGTCCTCCGGCGGCAACATCCTGCGCACCGACATCGGCGTCACGGGTTGCTCTCGGTTCGGCAAGGGCGCGTTCGCGGTCGGCGCGCTGGACCAGCGCATCGCGTTGACGATGCCGATCGAGTCCGGCAGCGCCGGTGTCCCCATCTTCCGTGGCATCCCCGGCGAGGGTGCGCAGAGTCTGAGCAGCGCGTACGGCGAGCAGCCGTGGCTCGGCGACGCCTTCGGCTCGTTCACGAGCAACCCGAACAACCTGCCGGTGGACACCCACGAGATCGTCGCGATGATCGCCCCGCGCGGGCTGTTCATCATGGACAACCCGCACATCGCCAACCTGGGCCCCCGGTCGGCCAGCGTCGCGGCGCTGGGCGGAGCGGAGGTCTACCAGGCCCTCGGCGCGGGCGACAACATCACCTACTGGTCCGACGTCCAGGACGGCAGCCACTGTGCCAACCGGGCCGAATGGCGGACCCCGTTGCAGCAGCACATCCAGAAGTACCTGTTGAAGACGGGCAACGCCCCGGGTGCGATGAGGATTTCGAGCCGGGCGGCCGGCTTCAGCTGGGACAGCAGCGGAAACGTGATGACCGTACGCGCCAACGGCAGCGGCAACACGTTCGGCTTCACCACCATGACGAACGGCAACAGTTCAGCCCGACCACAAATCAGGTCCTGCACCGCCGGCTGACGCCAGCGACTCGGCAGATTGTCTCTGGCGGATATCACTTCGACCTGCCGCAACCCATATATACACCGCAGCGGCTCAACGGCGATTGGTATCGAATGGATCAACCATGACAGCGAGAGCTGTCGGCGATCAGGAGCGCGCCATGCCCATCGACACCGCCCCGGCTGTTGCCGCACGAGCTAGTGGAGTAAACCGTGAAAAAATCCCCGATTCTGGTGGTGGCCGCGGCGACCGCGTTGGTCACCGTGGCGGGAGTCCTGACCGCCCCGCCTCTGTTGGCCGCAACGCCTGATATCACCGTCAATACCGCCTCGTCGTACCAGACGATCGATGGGTTCGGGGCGGCGACCCCGATCTTCGGTGGTTCCGGTAGCCCGTGGACGACCAGCGAGACCCAGACGCTCGTCGGCATGGGCCAGGGGCAGCTCGGCATGTCGATCGTTCGGACCGTGGTGTCGCCGGTGTCGAGCGAGTGGGGCTTGTACGCGAGCAGCCTGCAGACGGCAAAGTCGTACGGCTCCGATGTCAAGATTCTTGCTTCGCCCTGGACCGCCCCCGCCCACTTCAAGACGAACAACAGCAGGGTCGGCGGTGGCAAGCTCAGGACCGACTACTACGACGACTATGCCGAGCACCTCAACAGTTACGTGCAGTACATGAAGAGTCAGGGCGTCACGATCGACGTGACCTCGGTGCAGAACGAGCCGGATTGGCACCCTGACTACGATTCGATGGACTGGACCGGCACCGAGTTGCGGAACTTCGTCCGGGACCAGGGCGCCAAGGTCAGGGACACCAAGCTCATGGTTGCCGAATCCTTGAGATTCAACCGCGCGTATTCCGACCCCACGCTGCAGGATGCCACCGCGCGCAACAACATCGGCTATGTCGGCGGCCACCTGTACGACGCCGAGAACAGTGGAAACCTGTCCCCCTATCCGCTGGCGGCGCAGTACGGCAAGAACCAGTGGATGACCGAGTGGAACCTGCACGCGGCCGACGGGAGCGGTTCGAACATCTGGGGGAATCCCAGCAACGCGGCTGTCTGGAACGAGACGCTGGACGACATCATGCGGACCGTGCACCGGTCGATGGAGTCCGGTTGGAGCGCGTACATCTGGTGGTACGGCCGCCGCTTCTACTCCTTTATCGGTGACGGCGATTCGCAGTACGGGACCACGAAGGGCGCGGTCCTCAAGCGCGGCTACGCATTTTCACAGTACTCAAAGCACGTCCGGCCCGGCGACAAGCGGGTCGCCCTCTCGAAGAGCTCAAGAGCCTCTTCGCTGGAGGTCACGGCCTACCAGGGCGAGGGCAAGGTCACGCTGGTGATTCTCAACCGCTCGAACAGCGCGGTCGACAATGCCGTCGTCCAGGTCCCGCAGAACATCTCGAAGGCCGAGTACTCCGTCACTTCGCAGAACCTGAGCGCGCAGTCACAGCCGGCCAACGTGAGCGGCGGACAGGTGACTGTCAACATCCCTGCGCGGAGCATCTCCACGATCACCGTCAGCGAGGGTCCCGCCGCCACCAACCCGCCGACCACCCCGCCCACTAACCCGCCGACCACCCCGCCCACGGGCGCTGGAGGCTGCCAGGTGACCAATTCGATCAGTGCCTGGAACACCGGCCTGGCCGGCAACATCACCATCACCAACACCGGCACGAGCGCCATCAACGGCTGGTCGCTGAGATTCACCCTCGGATCCGGGCAGACCATCACCTCCGGCTGGAACGCCACTTACTCACCAGCCAGTGGTCAGGTGACCGCAACGAACGTCAGCTACAACGCATCCATCCCACCGGGAGGCTCAACCACCATCGGCTTCCAAGCCAGCCACAACGGCAACAGCGCCCCACCGAGCGGCTTCACCCTCAATGGCACCGCCTGTAGCTGAACAACCTGTTCTGGCCGGGTCCGCCGGAGCGCCGGACCCGGCCAGAACATCGAACCTTTTCAAGGTTGAAAAGGTACATTCGGGGTCGTCAGCGGTCGGCGCGGGGCGAGCGGTGAGCCGTGAGGACCAACTCCCACTCGACCTCACCGCTGGCCGGTACCACCGCGGCGTTCCCGCCGGGCGTGGTGTCGAGGTCCGCCTCGGCCAGGTCGAAGACCTGGCCGAGCATCGGCTCGACCCCGATGCTCCGGTACGGTGCCGCAGCCGGCCAGCCCCGCAGGTTGCGCCAGAGCGCGGTGGCGCGGGGCTGGTCCGGACAGTGCAGGCGCAGCCGGAGCAGATCGGCGCCGTCCACCACCCGTACGTCGTCGGCTCCGACCAGGACGGCACCGAGCGCGGTGCCGTCGTCCGGACCGAACCGGTCCAGCGGCAATCCGGCCGGGTCGGGCCAGGCGCCGGTGTGCCACCGGTCGCCGGTCCGCCACGTCCCGGGCGGCAGCAGGTCGGCGGCCTCCGGATAGAGCCGGGTGGGGGTGCCCGGCGGGGCGACCAGCCGGGCCGACGGTGACAGGTCGAGCAGGGCGTGCGCGGCCCAGACGAACCGGTAGCCCGGCTCGGCGGCCAGTCGGTAGCGGGCCAGCACCGCGCCCGCCTGCCCGGTGACCCGGCGGGCGAGAGTGAACTCGGCACAGTCGACGACCGCGCTGCCCGGACCGGTGGTCCGCCAGGGGCGGGACCAGGCGTCGCCGTGGTCCGGGATGCCGCGTACGGTCGGCACGCACTCCTCCAGGCCGCCCGCGTCGACGAACGCGTCGCCCGGGGCGACCCGGTCCCGGCCGGTCGCGCCGCCCCGCCAGAGCCACTCGCGTCCGCCACCGGCCAGGCTGGTCCACCGTCCACCGTGCCGGTGGTCGAGGGTGACCCGCAGCGGCACGGCGACCGGTGCGGGCCCGGCCAGCCGGCTCAGCATTCCGTCCCGCCGGCTGCTCGTCCCACTGCGCGGGCTCGCCGCGCCTCGTCCCGGCTCACCATTCCGCGAAGGAGCCGTCGTCGTGCCGCCAGACCGGGTTGCGCCAGGCGTGCCCCCGCCGGGCGGCGGCGCGAACGGCCTGCTCGTCGACGGTGATGCCGAGCCCGGGCGCCTCCGGCCGGCGCAGGTGCCCGTCGACGAACCGGAACGGCTCCCGGTCCAGCACGTAGTCGAGCAGTTCCGAGCCGGAGTGGTAGTGGATGCCGATGCTCTGCTCCTGGATCAGGAAGTTCGGCGTGGCGAAGGCGACCTGGAGGCTGGCGGCGAGCGAGATCGGTCCGAGCGGGCAGTGCGGGGCCAGCACCGCGCCGTACGTCTCGGCCAGCGCGGCGATCCGGCGTACCTCGGAGATGCCGCCGGCGTGCGAGAGGTCGGGCTGCACCACCGCCACGCCCGCGCGCAGCGGCCCCAGGAATTCGTGCCGGGCGAAGAGCCGCTCGCCGGTCGCGATCGGCACCGGCGAGGCGTTGACGAGATCGCCGAGTTGGTGGTTGTGCTCGGGGAGTACCGGTTCCTCCACGAAGAGCGGTCGCAGCGGGGCGAGTTCCGGCAGGACGCGGCGGGCCGCCGCCGGGCTCGCCCGGCCGTGGAAGTCCAGCGCGATGTCCCGGTCGTCGCCGAGCACCTCCCGGGCGGCGGCGACCCGGCGCACCACGGCCGCCACCTCGGTGGCGCTGGGGATGGCGGCGAGCAGGCCGAAGGCGTTCATCTTGATCGCCGTCATGCCGGCCTCGACCTGCGCGGCGGCGGCGTCGGCGAGTTCGGCCGGCTCGTCACCGCCGATCCAGGAGTAGACCCGGACCCGCTCCCGGACCGGACCGCCGAGCAGCGCGTGCACGGGTGCGCCGTACGCCTGGCCGGCGATGTCCCAGAGTGCCTGGTCGAGGCCGGCGACCGCGCTGGAGAGTACGGGGCCGCCCCGGTAGAAGCCGCCCTTGGTGAGTATCTGCCAGTGCTGCTCGATCCGCAGCGGATCCTCCCCGAGCAGATACTCGGAGAGCACCTCGACGGCGGCGCGGACCACTTCGGCCCGGCCCTCCACCACCGGCTCACCCCAGCCGACCAGCCCCTCGTCGGTCTCCACCCGGCAGAAGAGCCACCGGGGTGGGACGAGGAAGGTCTCGATTCGGACGATCTTCACTAGACGCCTCTCTGTAATGGCTCAGCCCGTGCTCGCGCACCGTCGGGCAGTGCTGCTCACTCGCGGTCGCCCCGGTGCCGGCGTACCTTCTGGACGTCCCGGATGGCCTTGTCCAGCAGGTCGCGCATGGCCTGCTCGGCGCCGGTCGCGTCGGTGCGCCGGATCGCGTCCACCACCGCGCGGTGGCTGGGCACCGGGTCGTCCTCGGGTGCCACACCGTGCACCAGGCGGTCCCGTTCGGCCAGTCCGGTCTCCATCACCACCTCCATGCGCTGCACCAGCTCGTTGTGGGTGGCGGCCAGCAGCGCACGGTGGAAGCCCAGGTCGGCGCGGACGGCGGTGACCGGATCGGTGGCGGCGGACATCTCGGCCAGCGCCTCGTCGAGGGCAGCCAGGTCGGCGCCGGTGGCGCGATCGGCGGCGAGCCGCGCGGCGGCCGGCTCGACGATGGTACGCACCTCGTGCAGTTGGTCGAGCAGGTGCTGCCCGGCGCCCTCGGCGAACTGCCACCGGATCACGTCACCGTCGAGCAGGTGCCAGTCCGACCGGGGGCGTACGAAGGTGCCCCGCTTCTGCCGGGCGTCCACGATGCCCTTGGCGGTGAGAACCTTGAGCGCCTCGCGCAGCGCGGTGAGGCTGACGTCGAGCTCCTGCTGGAGTGCGGCCAGGTTCAGGGTGGCGCCCTCGGCGATCTCACCGGCGAGGATGCGCCGGGCGATGACCTCGACGGTCTGACCGTGGACACCGCGACGTGCGTACTGTGCCAATGCTCTCCGCGCCTTCTCGTTCGTCCGATGGTGGTCTGTGTCAGGCCGAGGCTTTCACCGCGGTCCAACCGCCGTCCACCACCAGGGTGGTGCCGGTGACGTAGCCGGCATCCGGCGAGGCGAGGAAGGCGATGGCCGCCGCCACTTCGTCGGGGGTGCCGAACCGGCCGGCCACAGTCTCCGCGACGCTGCGCTGCCGGTCTACTTCGGACACCCTGTCCCAGGCGGCGGTGAGGATCGGGCCGGGCAGGACGGTGTTGACCCGCACCTCGGGGCCGTACTCGACGGCGAGCTGGCGGCCGAGCGCGACCAGCCCGCCCTTGGCGGCGGCGTACGCCGGGTGGCCGGGCAGCCCGACCATCGCGTGCACGGAGGAGACGAGGACGGCGGCGCCCCGGCCGGCGCGCAGGTCGGCCAGGCACGCCTTGAGGCCGAGGAAGGTGCCGGTGAGGCTCACCGCGAGCTGCCGGTCCCAGGACTGCCGGCTGGTCTCGTGCGCCGGGGCGACCTCGCTGAAGTAGGCGTTGCTGACCAGGATGTCCACCGGGCCGAACCGGTCACGGAGGGTGGTCGTCGCGCCGGCCCAGTCGGTCTCGTCGGAGACGTCGGCGACGATCGGACAGGCCCGGCCACCGGCTGCGGCGATCTCCTCGGCGACCTGCTCCGGTGCCCGGAGGTCGACCAGGCCGACCGCCGCGCCCTCGGCGGCGAGCCGTCGCGCGGTGGCCGCACCGATGCCACCGTAAGCTCCCGTGACCAGGGCAACCTTGCCGTCCAGTCGACGCATTCGCTGGCTCACCACCCGTCGCCGTCCGTAGATCAAAACATTAATTAGGAAGAAATCTTGACAGGCGTGACCCCTGGATGCAACCTTCTGGATCACACCGTTTACCTGAGCGATACACCCGCGACCCGGCCCCCGGGTCGATGAGGAAGGGATACTCCCCGTGAGCGACTTCGACCCCGGTCGTCGCCGGTTCCTCGGCCACCTCGGGCTCGCCGGCCTCGGCGCGCTCGGCGCCGGCAGCCTGCTCGGTTGCGCCAGTTCCGCCAGCACCTCCTCGGGTGGCGGCGGGAGCAACGGCCCGGTCACCGTGCAGTCCAACCTCTCCTCCCCGCAGGCGAAGGTCGCGATGGAGAAGATCATCGAGACCTTCAACAAGCAGGGCAAGGGCAGCGCGACGCTGAACACCATCGCCGCCGAGACCTACCGCACCCAGCTTCCGACGTACCTGACCTCGGCGAACCCGCCGGACCTCTACACCTGGTACGCGGGCTCGGTTGCCAACGACTACGCCAGCAAGGGCCTGCTGCTGGACGTCTCGGACGTCTGGCAGGGGCTGACCGACTACCCCGAGGCGCTGCGCACCATCTCCACCGACGCCTCCGGCAAGAAGGTCTTCGTGCCGATGACCAACTACTGGTGGGGCTTCTTCTACCGCAAGTCCAATTTCGCGAAGTGGGGCGTGCAGGAGCCGAAGACCTGGACCGAGTTCGTCGCGCTCTGCGAGACCCTCAAGGGCAAGGGCGTCCCGCCGATCGGCATCGGCCTCGGCGACACCCCGTGGGTGGCGTCGGCCTGGTTCGACTACCTGAACATCCGGATCAACGGGGCGCCGTTCCACCGCGAACTCCTCGCCGGCAAGCAGCGCTTCGACGACCCGAAGGTGAAGGCGGTCTTCACCCGGTGGCGCGAGGTGCTGCCGTACTTCGACCCGAAGGGCAAGGCGTACCCGTTCCAGGAGGCCACCGCCGCGCTGCTGGCGGGCAAGACCGGGATGTTCCTGATCGGCGCCTTCTTCGCCGACGCCGCCCCGAAGGACGCCCTCGGCGACCTTGACTTCTTCCGGTTCCCGATCATCGACCCGGCGGTGCCGGTCGCCGAGGAGGGCCCGACCGACGGCTTCTTCGCCAGCGCCAAGACCGGTAACCCGACCGGCACCAGGGCACTGCTGAGCTACCTGGCCTCGGTCGAGGCCCAGGAGGAGTACATCAGGCACAGCTCCGGGCTCGTGCTGCCGGCCAACCCGAAGGCCAAGCCGGCCGACTCCCCGCTGGTCGCCAAGGGCAAGGCGATGCTGGAGAGCGCGCAGGAGCTGACCCAGTTCTTCAACCGCGACTCCAGCGACGCGCTCCAGCCGACCGCCGACACCGCGCTGACCAAGTTCATCGACAAGCCCGACCAGATCGACGCGATCCTGCGCGAGTGGCAGGCGGGCGCGGAAAAGGTCTTCAAGGGCTGATGACCGCACTCGCCCCGACCGAGAGCCCCCGGCAGCGGCGGGCACCGGACCGGAAGCCGTCCCGGCGGCGACCGGCCCGGCGCCTGTCGCCGCTGCTGGTGGCCTTCGTGCTCGTACCCTTCGCGGTGGAGAGCATCTGGGTCTTCTGGCCGGCCCTACAGGGCTTCTACTTCTCGCTCACCCGCTGGGACGGGCTCGAACCGCCACAGTTCATCGGCCTCGACAACTACGCCGAGCTGGCCGGCGACTCGGTCTTCCGGGGCGCCCTGCTCAACACCGTGATCTGGCTGGTGCTCTTCGGCGGACTCTCGGTCCTCGGCGGGTTCGGCATGGCGCTGCTGTTGCAGAAGGAGCGGCGCGGCGTCGGCTTCTACCGGGCCGCGCTCTTCACCCCGGTGGTCTTCTCGCTGGTGGTGACCGGGCTGGTCTGGCGGGTCTTCTACCAGCCCGACGGGCTCGCCGACCAGGTGCTCCAGGCGGTCGGCCTGGAACACCTGATCCGCCCCTGGCTGGCCGACCCGCAGACCGCGCTCTACGCGGTCATCCTGCCCGCACTCTGGCGACAGATCGGGTACGTCATGGTGCTCTACCTGGCCGGTCTCAAGGCCATCGACCCGGCGCTGCACGAGGCGGCCCGGATGGACGGCGCCAACCGCTGGCAGCGGCTCCGGAATGTCACCATCCCGCAGCTACGCGGGGTCAACGCGGTGGTGCTCTCGGTCATCGTGATCGACTCGCTCCGCTCGTTCGACATCGTCTGGGCGCTGACCCGAGGCGGGCCGTACCACTCGTCGGAACTGCTCAGCACCTACATGTACTCGACCGCGTTCCAGAGCCTGCGGCTCGGCTACGGCTCGGCGATCGCCGTCGTGATCTTCGTGCTGGCGCTGGCGGTCATCCTCGGCTACCTCGTCCGCGCCTTCCGGGAGGACGACTGATGATTCGCAAGCTCCGGACCGGCGGCTTCCACCTCGGGATGAGCCTGGTGGCGCTGCTCTGGCTCGGCCCGATCCTCTGGGTCGTCAGCATGTCGGTCCGCTCCTTCGACGACATCGCCGCGAACGGGGTGGGCAGCCTGCCGCGCTCGTTCACCCTGGATACCTACCGCCAGGCGTGGACCGACGGCGGCCAGATGCGGGCGCTGGTCAACAGCCTGCTGGTGACCGTACCGTCGGTACTGCTCAGCCTGGCGCTGGCCGCGGTCGCGGCCTTCGCGCTGGCCCGGTTCCGGATCCCTGGCCGGCGCACCATCCTGCTGCTGATGCTCGCCGGCAACCTGCTGCCACCGCAGATCCTGCTCATTCCGGTGAACAAGTTCAGCGAGCTGATCGGTCTCTACGACACCCTCTGGGCACTGATCGCGGTCCAGGTCGGCTTCGGGCTCGGCTTCTACACGTTCGTACTGCACGGCTTCATGCGCGACCTGCCGAACGAGATCCAGGAGGCGGCCCTGATCGACGGTGCCGGGGTCGGGCAGATCTTCGCCCGGGTGATCCTGCCGCTGACCCGGCCGGCGCTGGCCGCCCTCGGGGCACTCTCCTTCACCTGGATCTTCAACGACCTGCTCTGGGCCATCACGGTGCTGCGCACCGACGACCGGATGCCGGTCACCCCGGCCCTGCTGGGCCTACAGGGTCAGTTCGTCTCCTCGTGGAACGTCATCGCCGCCGGCACGGTGATCGCGGCGGTGCCGACCGTGCTGGTCTTCCTCCGTTTCCAGCGACACTTCGTGTCCGGCCTCGCGATCGGAGCCGTCAAGTGAACGCTTCTGAGCCGAGGCGGTGGACGCTGCGCGGCGCGCGTACCGAGTACACGGTGGCGGTGCCCGGGCACGGGCGCTGGCTCGAACTGGTGGCGTGGGGGCCGCACGGGGTGAGCGAGGGGCCGTCGCCGGTGGAATACGGCGGCCCGGTGCCGTTCCTCACCGCCGGGGACGCCGCGCCGATCGAGTACGCCACCGACGCCGCCCGGCCGTTCACCGGGGCCGACCTGGTGGTGGAGACCGCCGGCGGAGACCGTCGGGTCGGCTTCGACTACGTCGGGGCGGAGAGTGCCCCGAGCCGGCTGGTGGTGACCTTCGCCGACCCGGTCACCGGGCTGCGCGCCGCCCTGCACTACGAGATTCCGGACGGCACCGACGTGCTGCGCCGGTGGGTCGAACTGACCAACACCGGCCCGGAGCCGCTGCGGCTGCACCGGGCCGACTCGGCCGGATTCT
Organism: Plantactinospora sp. DSM 117369; assembly: GCF_053764795.1. NCBI lineage: Bacteria > Bacillati > Actinomycetota > Actinomycetes > Micromonosporales > Micromonosporaceae > Plantactinospora > Plantactinospora sp. DSM 117369. The sequence continues at coordinate 3,332,799 of NZ_CM132446.1, forward strand.
GCGTACCCACGCCGCACGGGGCACGGCTGAGCTACCAGTGGGGGCAGTGGGCGCAGGAGTTCCAGCTCGACCACGTCGACCTCGGGCACGGCGAGTTCACCATCGGCAGCGCGCAGGGCGTACCGGGGCACGCGTACGTCCCGTGGCTCGTCGTCCGGGACCAGGCCGACCCGGACGGCTCCGCCTGGGCGGTGGCGGTGGACTGGACCGGCTCGTGGGAGATCGCCGCGACCCGGGACACCGGCGGGCTGACCCGGGTACGCGCCGGCCGGCGCCTCGTCGACGGCCCGCTCGACCTGCCCGCCGGGTCGCGGCTGGCCCTGCCGGCGGTCACCGGTGCCTACAGCCCGGACGGGCTCGGCGGACTGGCCCGGGTCTGGCACGACTACCAGCGCCGGCTCGCCGCCGACCGGCTCACGCCCCGGCCGGTGCTCTACAACTCGTGGGAGGCGACCTACTTCGCGGTCGACGCGGAGAACCAGCTCGCGCTGGCCCGGATCGCCGCGGACCTCGGCGTCGAGACCTTCGTGGTCGACGACGGCTGGTTCGTCGGCCGCGACGACGACACCGCCGGCCTGGGGGACTGGACCCCGGACCCGGCGAAGTTCCCGGCCGGCTTCGACGCCTTCGTCACCGAGATCCGCGGCCTCGGGATGAACTTCGGGCTCTGGGTGGAGCCGGAGTGCGTCAACCCGCGCTCGACGCTCTACGCCGAACACCCGGACTGGGTCTACCAGGTGCAGGGCCGGCCACTGACCCCGATCCGCAACCAGTACCTGCTGGATCTGGGCCGCCCGGAGGTGGCCGAGTTCGTGCACTCCACCGTGGACGGGCTGCTCCGGCGGTACGACATCGGCTATCTGAAGTGGGACTTCAACCGGCCGCGTACCGAGCCGGGCCGAAGCTTCGCCGCGGCGACCGGTGCGGCCGGGCGGGTCGACCTCGACGGCGCGCACGTGGCCAACCTGCACCGGATCTACGAGCGGCTGCGCCGCGACCACCCGCACGTACTGCTCGAAGCCTGTGCCGGCGGCGGGGCGCGGACCGACCTCGGCATGGCGGCCCGGGCCGACGTCTTCTGGCCGAGTGACAACACCGGCCCGCTGGACCGGCTCGCCATCCAGTACGGCTTCCTGCATGCCAACGCCCCGCACCTGCTCAGTTCCTGGGTGACCGACTCGCCCGGGCTGTTCGACCAGCGCCCCCGGTCGCTGGCCTTCCGGTTCGTGCTGGCGATGGCCGGCGTGCTCGGCATCGGTGCCGACATCCGGCACTGGACGCCGGAGCAGCGCCGCGAGGCGGCCGGCTGGATCGCCCGGTACAAGGAGATCCGGGACGTCGTCACGCACGGCACCGTGCACCTGATCGGCGGCCCGGACCAGCCGCGCTGCGCCGTGCAGTACACCGCGCCCGACGAGGAGACGGTCGTGGTCCTCGCCTGGCACACCGGCCGGCTCGACGGCGCCGGCCTGCTGCCGTCCCGCCCGGTCCGGCTCCCGCTGGCCGGTCTCGACCCGGCCGCCGCCTACCGACACGACGAACGGCGCTACTCCGGCAGTCACCTGACCACCGTCGGTCTGCCGGTCCGGTGGACGCCCGACCACGACGCGGAACTCGTCGTCCTCCGGCGCGCCTGATCCACCACCCCCGTTCCCCGACAGTGAAGGAAACGATGTGAGACGACATGCGCTCGTCGGCGTACTCGCCCTCGCCGGCGGCCTGCTGGTCGCACCCGTCCCCGCCCAGGCCCAGCCCCTCGCCGCCGAACCGCTCGGCGCGGCACCGGCCGCCGGGCAGGTGCTCAGCCCCACCCCCTACCAGGGCTGGAACACCTACTACGGGCTCGGCGGGGAGTTCTCCGAGGAGTCCGTGAAGCAGGTTGCCGACGCCCTGGTCGACCGGGGTTTCGCCGCGGCTGGCTACGACATCGTCTGGCTCGACGGCGGCTGGCAGGACCCGGAGCCGCGTACCGCGGCCGGCGACCTCCAGGCCGACCGGACCCGGTTCCCCAACGGGCTGAAGCCGCTGGTCGACTACATCCATGGCTTGGGGCTGCGGGCCGGCATCTACACCGACGCCGGGCCGTACATCCCAGGTAAGTGCGGGCTCGGCAGCCACGGCTACTACCAGCGCGACGCGGACCAGTTCGCCGCCTGGGAGTTCGACGCGGTCAAGGTGGACTACCTCTGCGGGATCGCCGCCGACCTGGACCCGAAGACCGTCTACACGGAGTTCGCCGCCGCGCTGCGCAACAACGCCAGCAAGCGGCCGATCATCTTCAACCTCTGCAACCCGGTGACCTCCCCGGACTGGGGCAACTACCCGGAGGAGCAGCAGTCGACGTACTCCTGGAGCTACGCGCCGGCGATCGCGCAGTCCTGGCGGACGTACACCGACGTGGGCTTCGTCGGCGAGGTCAAGTACAAGGACGTGCTGCGCAACTTCGACGCGAACGCGCGGCATCCGGAGGTCGCCGGACCGGGGCACTTCAACGACCCGGACTACCTCGGGCCGGAACTCGGGATGACCGACGAGGAGTTCCGGACCCAGATGACCCTCTGGACCGTGGCCGCCGCGCCGCTGGTGATCGCCAGCGACGTACGCAAGATCAGCCAGACCTCGGTGGAGATCCTCACCGACCCGGAGGTGCTGGCGATCAACCAGGACCCGGCCGGGGTGCAGGCGGTCCGGGTCGGCCCGGCCGGCAGCACGGAGACCTGGGTCAAGCGGCTCGCCGACGGTGACCGGGCGGTGGTGCTGCTGAACCGGGGCGACAGCCCGAAGACCCTGACCACCACGGCGAAGGCGGTCGGCCTGACCGGCGACCGGTTCACGGTCGAGAACGCCTGGACGAACCAGGTCACCGAGAGCGCCGGCACGATCAGCGCGGCGGTGCCGGCGCACGGCGCGGCGCTGTTCCGGGTCGGGACGCACCGGGGGCTGCCGGGCGTACCGCACGTCACCGCCGGCCTGCCGCAGGTGACCCAGGTCGGCGGCGTCGCCACGCCGGACGGTTCGGCGCCGGTCGCCGCCGGCGGGGACCAGGCCCGGGTCGAGGTCGCCGTCCGCAACGACGGCCTGTTGCCGGTGCTGATGCCGCAGGTGACCCTGGCGGCACCCGCCGGCTGGACGGTCCGGCCGCAGGGCCCGTCGACGGTACCGCTGCTAGCCGCCGGGCAGAGCAGCACCTTCGGCTTCACGGTGACCCTGCCGGCCGGTGCTGCCCCCGGTGCCGCCAGCCTGACCGCGACCACCTCCTACCAGGTGCCCGGGCACGGCCGGTTGCGGCAGGCGACGGTCGGCACCCTGACGGTCGCCCCGGCGCCGCCGGACGGTGAGGTCGTGCTCTCGCACCACGACTGGATCAGCGCCACCAGCGGTTGGATGAGCCCGACGGTCGACGCCAGCGTCGGTGGCGGCTCCCCGATCAGCGTGGTCGGCCAGGTCTACCCGACCGGGATCGGCGTCGCCTCGCCCTCCACGGTCCGCTACTACCTCGGTGGCCGGTGCACCCGGCTCTCCGCGCTGGTCGGGCTGGACGACGCGGTCCGCAACGTCGGATCCGAGGGAGCGACGGCGACCTTCCAGGTGATCGGCGACGGCCAGGTCCGGTACGACAGCGGCGTGCTGACCCGGGACGACCCGCGCCAGGTCGACGTCGACCTGACCGGGGTACGGGTCCTCGACCTGGTGGTCGGCGACGCGGGCGACGGCGGCTACAACGACCGCGCCGACTGGGCGGGCCTGACCGCCACCTGCTGACACCGACGACGGACGGTCCGGGCCCGGGTGGTACCGCCATCCGGGTCCGGACCGTCCGGTGGCGAGAGCCGGTGCCGCTCTTCGGGCGGCTGCTCTGGGCCGGTTGTCGGGCGCGGTCGGACTGATCACGGTGGACTCCAACCGGTGAGGGGTGGAATCGACCGGCCCGGCGGACCATTCGACCAGCGCGCCCGGCCGGGGCGTTCCGGTCAGGACACCGGCCCACCCCGGGCCGCCACCGCTACGGGGGAAGAACTGGCGGCCCGGGGTGGGTGTTGGGTGATGAGGCAAGCTGGTCATCGTCGGCGCGGAACCCAGTAGATGATCTGGCCGACAATCAGTGCGGGATGCCGGTCGGGCAGCGCTTCCAGGGCGCGGGCGAGGTGCGTCATCAGCCCCACCCGGTCACCGTCGAACCCGATCAGCAGGGCCAGGCGGGCATCCGGACAGGGCCAGTCGTGTTCGCAGTCTCGACAGGCGTACCTGTCTGTGGGGAGGTGCTGCCCGGCCGCCTGGCGCTCGTGCACCCGCGCCCGCCGTCGGGCGACATGCCGCTCCCATCGCCCCCATGGCCCGATCACGGGTCTACATCCGCTCGGCGTGCCGGGCTCGGTGCTGCTGGGCTCGGTGCTGCTGGGCTGGAGTCAGGCCGCCCACCCGGCCGTTGGCCAGGTGCGCCCGGGTCGGCCCGTTCCACCCGTCATACCGGCCCGCATTGCGGAAGTCGGGGAAGTCGACCCACGGGCGCGGCGACTCCTCCGGCCGCGGGGGTGCCGGGAGCGGCGGTGGCGGCGCTTCTTCGTGCCCGGCCCGTGCTTCCCGGGCGATCCTGACATCGGTCGTGGCGACCCGGACCGCCCGGCGGAACTCGGCGTCCGTCAGGGACGCACTCTCGGCGGGTGCGGTGTCGGCACCCGCCGATCGTGTGCTCCTGCTACCCCGCCGGGGGTAGTAGGAGCACACGCCGGGATCCGAGTCGGGGCAGATCCATCGGTGTCCACACCAGCAATGAACCTTTTTCAACCTCCCCTTGCGGTCCGGCGGACCGCAAGGTCGGACGCGGTGCGTGAGCGCCGCGCGGTCCAGGTTGAAAAAGGTTCAATACCGCCACAAGCGCCACCAGGCCCGACGATGGCGAAGTCTGCTCCCTCGTACCTGTCTCATTCTTTTGCTCTCCCGTTCCGGTAAACAACAGGAATGGGGGCGGCGCCCGCGTGCCGTACGAGCGACCGCCCCCCGTTTGACGGAAAGACGACCCACCATCGGGGCGGATCTTGCGGGCCACGCCTCCGGCATGGTGAAGCGGGGCGCTGTAATGGCTTTTCCGTCTGCCCTCCACCCTGGACTGTCGGCCCAGCTCAGCGAAAGATGGGGGGCGTGGAGCACCGGACACTCAGGCGCGGACGGCTGACAGGAAAGGTCGGGAATAGTGAGTAACAGCGATCTTCCATTGATCCTGAAGTTCTTGCGGGGATCTCGGGGCATGACGCAAGAGCAGGTGGCGGGACGCTTGTGCGTCAGTACCTCATTGATTGCCAAGTTTGAAACGGGTCGGCTGGTGCCGATGCCGGACACGGCAGCGCAACTGGACGAAGTGCTGGAGTCCGGCGAACTTGTGCAGAAGTTGGCCGCCAGGGCGCGGAAGGGCGGGGCGCCCGAGTGGTTCCAGCCGTGGCCGGAGATCGAGCGTGAAGCCACCTCGCTGCGGGGTCACGAACCGAACTTCGTGCCCGGCTTGCTCCAGACGGAAGCGTACGCGCGGGCGGTCCTGCGGGCCGGGCTCCTCAACGGCGACGAGGCGGAGGAGCAGCTAGCGCTCCGGCTGGAACGCCAGGCGGCCGTGTTCAGCCGTGAACGCCCCCCGGTCTGCACGTTCATCGTGGACGAGACGGCGCTGATGCGCGGCCCCGCCGACCTGATGAAGGACCAGCTAGAGCGCCTGGTCGAGCTGTCCATGGAACCGCTGATCTTCGTGCACGTCGTACCGCGATCGGCCGGTCTATATGTTGGACAAACCGGGCCGCTGGTCCTAGCGTCCCTGCCAGGTGGGAGCGACGTGGCATACCTCGAAGACCAGGCGGCGGGCGGAGTGATCACCGACCCGGATCGGGTTGCCGCGTTGGTGCGGGCCTGGGACGCGATACGCTCGGTAGCACTACCCCGGGACATGTCTCGGGACTTGCTAATGAGGATGGCGAAAGAGCTATGACCCCCAAGTGGCGGAAGTCGACCCGCAGCAACACGAACGGCGGCAACTGCGTCGAGGTGGCCGACAACCTCCCCGGCCGGGTGCTGGTCAGGGACACCAAGGACCGGGACGGCGGAACGCTGACCTTCGGGCCGGACGCGTGGCGGGCGTTCGTCAGCCTGGCGAAGCAGCACTGACCCGGGTCCGCACCTCCAGTGCGGCAACCCGGTCCGGGCTCCGCGAGGGTGGTGGCCGCGGTTCCCGGTGGCGTCCCCGCTGTCACTGAGGGCCGCGATCGGCATCCGGGTGGCCCGGGGCGTGACGCGAGCCTGCATGCCGACCGCGCGGCGGTGCACCGGGACGCGGACCCTCCCGAGATGCCGCTCATGCCAGCGAAGTGAGCCTGCTGGCCGAACGGGTGGCGGTGCACCGGGCCGCGGGCCGTCCCGAGGCTGTGCGCTCATCCGGCCAGCAGTGCCCGCCCCCGCCGGTCGAGTTCGGTGTTGTCGATCTTGCCGTTGGGTAGCCGGGGCAGTGCCGCCACCAGCTCGATCCGGGCCGGCAACGCCGCCGCCGGCAGGAGCGCGAGCAGGTGTTCCCGCAGCCGCCGCCGGTCGAGCGGGTCGGCCGCCGGCACGACGAACCCGACCAGCCGGTGCCGCCCGCCCCGGCCGCCGGGTTCCGGATCGGAGACCACCCCGACCCCGGCCGCCCGCACCCCGTCTGCCGTACCCAGCGCGTGCGCGATCTCGGCGCGTTCCACCCGTACCCCGCCGAGCTTGAGCTGGAAGTCGGCCCGGCCGTGGAAGTCGAGCACGCCGTCGGCCCGGACCGACACCAGGTCACCGGTCCGGTACACCCGTTCACCGCCCAGTACACCGAACGGCGACCGGTCGCCACCTCCGGCACGGCCGGCACGGTCGCCACCTTCGGCACGGTCGCCGTCCGGGGCGCTGGCGCTGTCGCCGTCCGGAGCGCTGGCGCCGGCACGCTCGCCGTCCGGGTCGCCGACGCCGGTATGGTCCGTCGGGCCGTCGTCCGGGTCGCGGGAGACCGCCAGCCCGGGACCGCCGATACACAGCTCACCGATCTCGCCGGCCGGGACCGGCCCGCCGTCCTCCCCGCAGACGTAGACCCGGGTGCCCGGAATCGGGCCGCCGATCGGTACGGACCGGCCCTCCGCGTCCGCCGGCCGGCATTCGTGCACGGTGCTCCACACCGTGCACTCGGTCGGGCCGTACTCGTTGTAGAGGCGGGCCTGCGGCAGCGCCGCCAGGTGCCGGGCGACCAGCTCGGGCGGACAGGACTCTCCGGCCACGATGACGGTACGCAGCGAGCCGAGATGCCGGGCCAGCCCGCCGCGCAGCGCGACGCCGTACAGCGACGGGACCATCAGCAGGTGCGAGGCGGCGTACCGGCTCGCGGCCTGGCCGACCGCGACCAGGTCGGTGGGGCGGTCGCTGGGGACAACCAGGGTGCCGCCGCAGGCCAGCGTCCAGTAGATCCCGGCGACCGAGCTGTCGAACGAGATCGAGGAGCAGAGCAGGAACGCCGTCACCGGCTCCGGGTAGTAGCCGAGCCGGGCCGCGGTGGAGTAGGCCAGCGCGGCCGTGGAGATCGTCACCCCCTTCGGGCGCCCGGTCGAGCCACTGGTGAAGCACGTGTAGGCGAGCGTTCCGCGCGTCGACGCAGGGCCGGCGGACGGGGTGGGAAGCGCGTCCAGCCCGAGCGTGTCGTGCCGGCCCGGCAGCGGCGGCAGGCCGGGCTGCGCCAACGCGACCCGGGCACCGGAGGACCCGGCGAGCTGATGCTGCCGCCGCAGCGGAAAGGCGGCGTCGACCGCGACGTACCGGGCGCCGGCCCGGAGCACCCCGAGCATGCCGACCACCGCCCACCGGGACAGCCGGGTGTGCACCAGCACCGGCTCGTCCCGGCGTACGCCCCGGTCCCGCAGCGCCGCCGCGACCGCGCCGGACCACTCACGCAGCTCCGGATAGTCGAGCCCGCCGTCCCGGTCGACGACCGCCGGCCCGGCACCGGCCAGCCGCGGTTCGAGCAGGTCGAGGATGTGCTCCGGGTACGCCAGCTCCGGCCCGGTCAGGTCCGGCCGCCGAGCCGTCACCGGGGCGCCGCCAGGGTCCGCAGGGCCTGCCGGAAGGTGTCCACCCGCTGCCGCACCCAGCTCTCGCCGAACAGCTCGGTGTCGTAGGCGACCAGCCCGGTCAACGAGTCGTCCGAGTACATCGTCCAGAGCAGTGGCCCGGGGATGACCGCCGGTGCCCGCCGGTCGGTGGCGACCGGGGTGAGCGCCAGCGCCGTCGGGTCGGGCGGCGGCTTCACCGGCGTACGCGGGATGAGCTGGAAGAGCGGCAGGATCCGGTCCCGGCGGGGCAGCATCTCGAACAGCTCGGGTACGGCACGCAGCACGGTCAGCAGCGGGATGTCGTTCGCGTACGCCTGCCGGCAGGTCCCGTCCACCCGTCGGCGCAGCTCGGCCAGGTCCGGCCCGCCGGAGCGGTCCACCCGGATCAGCAGCGTGTTCAGCAGGAAGCCGACCGTCTCCCACTCGCTCGGGATCCGCCCGGCGGTGATCACCGGTACCAGTGCGTCGCCCGGATCCGACCCGTCCGGCGGGTACATCGCGGCGGTGAAGGCGGTGAGCAGCAGGCTGAACGGAGTGGTCCGGGCGCGTCGCGCCGCCTCGGTGACCGCCCGCCGCAACTCGTCCTCCACCGTGAAGTGCACGGTGGCAATCGTCCCGGAGCTGCCCGGCCGCCCCGGCGTCTCGGCCGGTACGCCCAATTCGGTCGCCCCGGCCAGCCGCTCCCGCCAGTACGGCTGCACCTGCCTGATCCGGGCCTGCCACTTCGCCGACCGGTCGTCCTCGGCGATCGCGGTGTACTGCATGACCGGCTCGCGCCACGGCGCCCGCCCGGCCAGCCGGGCGGTGTACGCCACCGCGAGGTCCCTTGCCAGCACGGTCATCGACCAGGCGTCCGCCGCCACGTGCTGGGCGACCAGCACCAGCAGCGCCCGCTGCGGGCCACGCCGGCCGAGGTGTGCCCAGAGCAGCGGCGCGGAGTCGTCGGGGTGGTCCCGGTCGCAGACCTCGGTGACGAACTCGGCGGCCGGCGTCACCGGGTCGAGGTCGCGGACGGCGAGCCGGGCCGGCATCGGCGGCAGCACCCGCTGGTACCGCCGCCCGTCGGCGTCCCGGACCAGCACGGTACGCAGCGCGCCGTGCCGGGCCACCACGTCGTCCAGCGCGGCCCGCAGCACCGGCACCTCGACCGGGCCGTCCACCTCGAAGGCGGCGTGCACCAGGAACCGCGGATTCAGCACCCGACCGGGCAGCCATCCGTCGATCTCGGTCAGCAGCTCCAGCGCGTACGTCAGTGGCGCTTCCTCGACCGCCGTCATCACCGCTCCCTCCGTGGCTGCCCGACCACGGGCAGCCGCTTGATCCCCGCCAGGAATGTCGACCGGACCCGGACCGGCTCGCCGACGACCGCCACCGACCGGAACATCCGGAACAGTTCGGCGAAGAGCAGCCGGAGAGTGAGCCGGGCCAGGTGCGACCCGATGCAGTAGTGCCGGCCGCTGCCGAACGCGAGGTGCCGGTTGGGCCGGCGGCGGATGTCGAAGGCGTCCGGATCGGCGAAGACCGCCGGATCGCGGTTTGCGGCACCGAGCCAGGCCACCACCGCGGCGCCGGCCGGGATGGTACGGCCGTGCAGCGACACCGGCCGGCGGGTGACCCGCATGAAGTGGCTCGCCGGGGACGCCCAGCGCAGCGCCTCCTCCACCCCCGGGTCGAGCAGGTCGGGGCGGTCGGCCCAGTCGGCGTACCGGTCGGTGCCGGCCAGCTCGACCAGCGCGGCGGCCGGTACGTGCGGCAGCGTGACGCTGGCCCCGAGTAGCAGGCTGTAGCAGTTGGAGACCACCGCGCCCGGCCGGGCCCGCTCGCCGTCGGTCCGTATCCCGAGCAGCAGGCTGACCAGGTCGTCGCCGGGCGAGCGGGTCCGCTGCCGGACCACCTCGGAGAAGTAGCCGAAGAGTGCCCGGTGCGCCTGGTCGAGCGTGCTCGCACTGCCGGCCGGCAGTTGGTAGTCGGGATCGTCCTCGGCGGTGCACATCATCGCCAGCCGGGACAGCTCCGGCCAGTCCCCGGCCGGCAGGCCGAGCAGCGGGCCGATCGCCACCAGCGGCAGGCCGGTCAGCGCGGCGGCCAGGTCGAACGGCTCGCCGCCGGCACCGGGGGCGAGCAGTTCGGTCACGCCGGCCCGGATCCGCCCGGCGTGCGCCTCCACCGGTCGGGCGTTCATCGCGCGGTACAGCGGGGCCCGCATCCGGTCGTGCCGGGGTGGGTCGGTGGCCGCCAGTTGCTGGCCGCTGGCCGGGTCGCCTCGGCCGAGCAGGTTGAGCAGGGTGCCCTGCTCGGAGCTGAACGACTCGTGTTCGGCGAGTACCCGGGCCACGTCCGGATACCGGGTCACCGCCCAGAAGCCGAGGTCGGCCGGGAGCCCGGGCCGGGACACCGGCTGCCAGTGCACCGGGCTGCGTTCCCGGAGGATCCGCCAGGCCGCGTGCGGGTCGCCGTCCGCGTGCAGGCCCGGGTCCGCCAGGTCGATCGTGGACAGTTCGTCAACCATGCCCGCCGCTCCCGCGCAGCGGGCCGAGTGCCTCGGCGAGGGCGGCGACGGTGGGCAGCAGGAACAGGGTGCCGGTGGTCGCCTCCACGCCGAGTTCGGTGTCGATGTCGAGTTGCAGGTCGGCCGCGAGCAGCGAGTCGCCGCCGAGTTCGAAGAAGTCGTCGTGCACCCCGATCGGCGCCACACCCAGCTTGGCGCTCCACATCCGGATCAGCCGCCGCTCCAACTCGGTGCGCGGTGGCACGTACTCCGAGGCCATCTCCAGCTCGTCCCGGGAAACCGTCGCGGTCACCGTGCCACCTCCATCGCGGCGCGGGCGGTCCGGACGCTGATCCGCGGCGTGGTGACCAGCAGCCAGAGCGCCCGCTGGAAGTCCTCGGCCAGCCGGGCGACGCTGGCCTCGTCGAACATCCGGGGGTTGTACATCACCCGGACCACGAACGAGGTGTACGGCTCCATCACCCAGAGGAAGTCCACCGGCATCACCGGCTGCTCCGCGACGACCTCCGGCGGAAGCTTCATCCGCTGGTAGCGCACGGTCGCACGGTCGTCGGCGAAGTCCGGGATCGGCTGGCAGAGCTGGATCGGCGTCGGTACCACGGTGGTGCTGTCGAAGGCCGAGGCGGCGATGTTCGGCAGCGCCTCCAGCACCCGGATCAGGGGTACGTCGTTGGTCTGCGCGGCGATCCCCGCCCGGTGCGCCCGGGCGAGCACGGTCGCGAGGGTCTGCTCGGCGGGCACGCCGAGCCGCAGTACGTGGCCGTTGACGAAGAAGCCGACGGTGTCCCACTGCTGCCGGCTCCGGCCGGCCCCGAGCACCGGGATCGCGATCTCGCTGCCGCCGGTCCGCCAGGTGAGGCTGAGCGCGTACGCGGTGAGCAGCATCGTGAAGAAGGAGGTCCGGGCGGCCCGGGCGGCCCGGCGTACCTCCTGCACCGTCCGGTCGGACAGCTCGAAGGTGTGCAGGGCGCGTACCCCGCCGGTGCCGTCGAGCGGGCGGGGGTGGTCGGCCGGGATGCCCACCACCGGCAGGTCGCCGAGGGTCCGTTCCCAGTACGGCAGGGCCGCCCGGATCTGCTTCTCCCGCTCGGCCGAGCCGTCGGCGAGGGCGCACTCGACGTACTGCGGCAGCGGGGTGGGGTCCGGCGGCTCGCCGCGCAGTCGGCGCTCGTAGGCGGCCATCACGTCCCGGATAGCGAGCTGCATCGTCCAGCCGTCGGCCGCCGTACGGTGGATCACCAGCACCAGTGCCGAGGCGTCCCCGAACCGGGCCAGGTACGCCGCGAGCAGCGGTACCCGGTCGCTGGGCTGCCCGTCGGCGAGGGCCCGGGCGGTGATCCGGGCCACCTCCGCGTCCCGGTCGTCCGGCGCGGTTTCGTGCCGGTCGAGCACGGTGAGCGGCACCGGGGCGGGTGGGCGTACCCGCTGGAACGGAAAGCCCTCCTCGCGCACCACGACGGTACGCAGCGCGCCCTGGCGCCGTACGACGTCGTCGAGCGCCTGGCGCAGCACGTCGACGTCGACCGGTCCGGTGAGCCAGTGTGCGCACCAGTTGACGAAGTTCGGGCCGAACACGCTGCCGCCCTCGTGCACCGCGAACGCGGCCAGCAGTTGCTGCGCGTACGACAGCGGCGCCTGGGCGCCGGTGATCCCGTCGTGTTCGGTCGGGGGAGCAGCCGCCACGTATGGCCCGGTCATGCCGGGTCCGCCTTCAGCACCATCGGTTTCCCATCCTCGAGACCTCCTTGCTCCGGAATCTGTGCAGCGGTTATCAGCCCCTCGGTCCGCGCCTGGTAGTCCACCGAGGCGACGAAGGCCCGTTCGATCAGGGCGGCGCTCGGCGCGGGCGGCCCGCCCGGGATCGTGCCCAGCCCGGTCGGAAAAGGGCCGGCGCCGTCGAAGAGGCTGGCCAGGGCCATCAGGTTGGCGAACCGGCGGCGCTGCTTCGCCGGCAGCGGGTCGATGAAGACCGGCCGGATGACCCGTTCCACCATGGCCGGCGGCGCGAACCGGGGCAGCGACACCGGCAGGCCGAGTTCGCCGCACCGGGCGACGACCAGGTCCACCAGCCGCTGCACGGTCGGCGCCGCGGCCCCCGCCGTGATCCAGTACTCGGCGGCCGGCCCGGTGGACGGCGTCGGGGGGAGGGCGAGGGCGACCAGCGCCTCCGCCACCAGGTCCCGGGGCAGCACATCGACGGTGGCGCCCGGGCTGAACGGCAGCACCGGCAGCAGGCTCCGCATGATCGCCGAGGTGGTGCTGTGCAGGCCCTGGAACCGGCTGGTCTCGCCACCGGCCGAGTCGCCGATCACCACCGAGATCCGGGCGATCGCGGCCGGCAGGCCGCTGCGGCGTACGACCTCCTCGGCGGCGAGCTTGCTGGCCAGGTACCGCCGGGGGTCCACCGTGCCGCCCGGTTCCTCGGTCCGGGCCGGCCGGGCCAGCTCGTGCCGGGCCACGAACGCGGTCGAGGAGAACACCAGCCTCGCCCCGGCATCGGCGGCGAACCGGACGATCTGTTCGGTGCCCCGGACGTTCTGCGTGCGCATCGTGTCGTCGTCCGCGGTGAAGTCGGTGACACCGGCGCAGTGCAGTACCACGTCGACGCTGGAGGCCAGCTCCGCGTACCGGCTGCGGTGCAGGCCGAGCCAGGGCCGGGTGACGTCGCCGCGTACCGCCCGGCCGGGTACCTCCGCCCGGTAGGTCAGGGCGGTCACCCGGTGCCCGGCCAGCCGGTGCAGCAGCGCGGCACCGACCACCCCGGACGCGCCGGTGAGCAGGATCGAAGTCATCGGTACCTCCCGGGGTGGCCGTCGGATCGCGCCACCGCGCCGACCGGCACCCACTGCTGCCGCGCGGTGTACGGCCGGAGAGCCTGCCCACGGGCTACCGCCCCGACCGCGCCCCGTCCGCTTCAGTTAGCAAAGGACGGTGCGGCCGGAGACGCCAGGTCTGGCTCCGTTCGAGGCTGTTCGGATGCGTTCCGAACGGGTCGAACGGGCGGATCGACGCTTCGGGGTCAGGGCAGCGGTGCGGGCCGGCTCTCCGGCGGTGCCGGTTCGACCAGGAACACCTGACCGGGGTGCCCCGGATCGCAGGGCAACTGGACCACTTCGGCCCACTCGGTGTCGACGTCGTCGACGGTGACGCAGAGCCCGCTGTGCACGAGACGGAGCCGGAAGCCCTGGCTGGGCGACCCGACCGGGTCCAGGTGGAACTCCTCGCCGGCCCCCTCCTGACCGCAGTGGTCGTCCTCGACCCGGGCGCCCACCTTCCGGCTGCCCTCCCGGATGCCCATGCAGCCGAGCTTGAACTCGGGATGGTCGGTCAGGATCAGATACCTGGTATCGCCACCCGCGGCGGTGGTGGGCGGGCTCAGGCTCCGCACCGGAAACGCCCCGGCGCAGTCCGCCTGGAAGACCTGTCCGTCATCGCGTTCCGGGCGTTCGGAGAGGCAGAGCCCGGAGTGCGCCACCCGGATCCGGGTCGCGCCCTGCCCGCCGGCGACCTGGGTTCCCGGGTCGCCGCCGGTCGGAGCGGATTGGCTGGTCACGGTCGGATCCGGCCGGGCGGTGCCGTCCCGGTCGGCCGGTCGCGACAGCCACCAGCCGGTCAGGACGGCGGCGATCGCGACCACCGCACCGGTCGCGGCGGCCAGCAGCAGCAGGGCGGGGCGGGGGCGCCGGTCGGCCGGAACGGGCGGGTCGGCCGGCTCCGGTTTGGCCGGTTCGGCTGGCGCCGGTTCGGCCGTCGGCGGCGTCGCGGCGGCGTCCGCGAGACGTCGGCGCGCCGCCAGCCACCGGTCCACCGACTCCGGGGATTCCCCACAGGCCCGGGTCAGCGCCCGGACCAACTCCTCCCGGGGCAGGGTGTTGCGGCCCAGCATGGTGGCGAGGGTGCTCGCCGGCAGGTTGTCACCGGCGGCTCGGGCCACCCGCTCGATCCGCCGAAAACTCAACCCCGACCGGTTGCGCAACTGCCGGAGCATTCCGACGAGGTCGGCCGACGTCTCGGCGCTGCCGGGATCGAGGTCGTCGGTGCCATCGGGCATCAGAAGGTACCTCCGGCGGGCGGTGCCACGGCCGCCGGCGGGACGGGCAGCCGGTGCGGACGGGTGCGGACCGGAGCCTCGGCACGGCACCGATCGCCGATCCTCGACATGTTAGCGTGCGCCCCGTTACGCCTCAGGGGCCGGCCGTGATCGTGCGGCCCGGCCAGAGCCCCCGCACGGTCGGTCCCGGCGGCTACGATCCTCGGTCGTGACCGCCGCCCGACACACCACCATCGCCAGCCCGATCAAGATGGCTGAGGTGTTTCCGCAGGTCGTGCCGTTCGCGCGGGTGGCGACCCGGCTGCACCCCCGCAAGGGGTCACCCGGCGTCGAGCAGAGTTCGGTCGGCGGGCCGCTACTGTGGCCCGCCGACGAACCGTGGCCCGGGTGCGGTGGCGAGCATCCCGAGGACCACCTCGACGCCGGCCCGGACGATCCCGCGCAAGGCCCGCTGGTACCGGTGCTCCAGCTCTTCGCCGCCGACGTTCCAGACCTGCCGTTTCCCGCCGGGACCGATCTGTTGCAGCTCCTCTGGTGCCCCTTCGACCACCAACCGTGGTATTCGCCCCGGCCGCATCTGCGGTGGCGGCGGCGCGCGGACGTCGGTGCCCGCCGCGAGACGATGCCCACGCCGCACGAGGACGCCGACCCGGCGATGATTCCGGATCCCTGCACGGTCGATCCCGAGCGGGTCGTCGAATACCCCAGCCACGACCTGCCGCGAGAGGTGTGGCGGCAGATCGACGACGCCGTACGCCGGGTGGCGGAGCAGACCGGCTGGCAGTACGAGTACGACCTGTCGGAGGCGTCCGGGACCAAGGTCGGTGGCTATCCCGGCTGGACCCAGAGCCCGGACTGGCCGGTGTGCGGCTGCGGTACGGGAATGACCCACCTGCTCACCATCGCGAGCTGGGAGTTCAGCCGTGGCGACGAGAAGCGGTGGATTCCGGTCGAGGATCGGCCCGCGATAGCCGGCTGGTCGTTCGACGGCGACGACGACCACCCGTGGCGGGCGGTGCAGAACCCGGCCGGGATCATGCTCGGCGACGTCGGCGGCATCTATCTCTTCGTCTGCCCGTCCTGCCCGGAGCGCCCGTTCGACTACCGGTTCGACTGCGCCTGACCGGACTCCACACCGCCGCGACTCCGCGCGTTGTGGCCCGGACCGGTGAGCGGCCATACTGACACCCTCCCGCCGATGGCGAGACCGACACGCGTTCCGGGTGGCCGGTGCGGCATCGTTCCGGGAAGGTCGGCGGCGAGCACAGGAGGTGGCGGCATCAGCGCCCGCAGGGTTCTCTTCGTCGGCGGCAGTGGGATCATCAGCTCCGCCTGTTCCCGGCTCGCCGTCGAGCGCGGCATCGAGCTCACGGTGCTCAACCGGGGCACCACCACCCGACGACCGCTGCCGGCCGGGGTCACCGTGCTCCGGGCCGACATCCGCGATCCGGACTCGGTCCGGGCCGCCCTGGGCGCTCGGGAGTTCGACGCGGTGGTCGACTGGATCGCCTTCACCCCGGCACACGTACGGACCAGTGTGGAGCTGTTCCGGGACCGGACCGGCCAGTACGTCTTCATCAGCTCGGCGTCGGCCTACCAGACCCCGCCGGCCCGGCTGCCGATCGTGGAGTCGACACCGCTGCGGAACCCCTACTGGCGATACTCGCGGGACAAGATCGCCTGTGAGGACCTGCTCGTCCGGGCGTACCGCGAGGATGGCTTCCCGGCCACGATCGTGCGCCCGTCGCACACCTACGACCGGACCCTGGTGCCGTTCGACGGCGGCTGGACCGTGGTCGACCGGATGCGCCGGGGCAGGGAGATCGTCGTACACGGCGACGGCACGTCACTGTGGACGCTCACCCACCACACGGACTTCGCCCGGGGATTCGTACCGCTGCTCGGGCATCCCGCCGCGATCGGCGACGTCTTCCACATCACCTCCGACGAGGCGCTCACCTGGAACCAGATCGCCGAGGCGCTGGCGGCGGCGGCCGGCGTACCGGCCCGGATCGTGCACGTGCCGTCGGACGCGATCGCGGCGGCCGATCCCGAGTGGGGTGCCGCGCTGCTCGGCGACAAGACGCACTCGATGGTCTTCGACAACACCAAGCTGCGCCGGCTGGTACCGGACTTCGTGGCGACCGTGCCCTTCGCGCAGGGCGCCCGGGAGATCGTCGCCTGGTACGACGCCGACCCGGCGCGGCAGCGGGTCGACGCCCGGCTGGACGCGCTGCACGACCGCCTGGTCGAGACGTACCGGATCCGCGACCTGGTCCCGGCCGGCTCGGAGGACTAAGCCGAGGGCACGGTGGCCAGCCGGATCCGGACCAGCAGGTCGTGCAGGGCCGGCTCCGCGGTCGGTCGTTCGGGCAGCCGGGATGCCTGCCCCGCCTCGTCCAGCGCGGCGTGTAGGGCCGTGAGGTCGGCGTCCAGCAGGTCGGCTCCGGGCGCGTCGGAGACCCCGGCGAGCAGGTCGTGCTCGCCGGCCGCCTTGGCCGCGACCAGCGTGCCGAGGTAGTCCGGCGCCTCCGGCAGCTCCGCCGCCAGGGTAGGCAGGTGGGCCACCAGCCGGCCGGTCCGGATCAGGTGGATGCCGGTGAGCAGGGTCCGGAACGTGTAGAGCAGCGGCTTCAGCTCCCCGGTGCGGTCGAACAGCCGGCGCTGGGTGTGCGCGAAACCCCGGTAGTGGTGCGCGTGGTGCCGGGTGAGGCAGTCCGGCGCCAGCGCGACCAGTTCGGCGTGCGCCTCCCCGGTCAGCACGACGAGCGGGGAGAGGAGCTGCTCCAGTACGTAGCCGTTGCGCCGCAGCAGCAGCTGGCCGAACTTCGCCGCGTCGTGGGTGACCAGGTCGATCTCGACCCCGTCCCGGGTCCAGCTCCGGTCCACCGTGGCCGGCCCGTGCCGCAGCCCGACCACCTCGGCGGCCGGCAGCAGGTGCGCGCCGCGCAGGTCGACGTCGGAGTCCCGGGACGGGAAGCCGTACAGGTGCGCCCCGGAGACGGTGGCGAAGAGCAGCGGGTAGGGCTGGTCGGCCAGCACGTCACGCAGGGCGGCCGGCTCCAGCCGGGTCAGGTCGGGCGCCGGCGGAGTCCGGCCGGTGTCGCCGGTGGTCCGGGTGGCTTCCGAGTGGGTCATCGGAGTGCCTCCCGGGCGCTGCGGGCGCGTACCGAGTAGAGCCAGGCGTCGACCCGGGCCGTGTCGGGCACCGCCGGCAGCGGGGTGTGCGTCACGGCGTCGTCCAGGTCGGCGTGCAGGGCCAGCCGCCACCGTTCCACCTCGGCCCAGCCGACCTCGCCCCGGCGTACCGCCAGCAGCCGTTCGCGGTGCGGCCCCACGTCCAGTTCCAGCCGGCCGTTCCGGAGCAGGTCACCGGCGGCGATCAGCAGCCGGAGCAGGTGCATGACGTGCTTCCACCGCGGCTCGCCGCGCTGCCGCAGGTCCGCCTCCAGCTTCTTGAACTGGCTCAGCACGTAGCCGGAATAGGTCTGGTAGGTGAGCTGGGACAGGAACGCCGGGCGCAGCTCCAGGAGTTCCTCGCCGACCGGGGTGACGGTGAGCACGGTGCGGGAGTGCAACACCTCCAGCAGGTTCGGGTTCGCCTTCAGAGCCAGTTCGCAGAAGCGCTCCACCTCCCAGGAGAACCGTTCCGGCTCGGGGCCGTCCAGGTGGCTGGGCGGCTTGGCCAGCGACCAGAAGCCGGTCGCGGGAGCGGCGTAGACACCGCGGACGTCGGTGTCCGACTCGTCGGTGGCCAGTCCGAAGGCGCGGGAGCCGACCACCGCGGCGTAGATGGTGTGCCGGGCGACCAGGCCGGGGCCGTCGACCGCCGCCGTCCCCGCCTCGACCGCCAGGTTCCGCTGGTACGCCTTGCGCAGCGCGAGCTGCCCGCGCGGGCTGCGCAGCCGCCGACCGTCGCTGAGCTGGACCAGGTAGCCGTCGTCGGCCGGGTCGTAGCCGAGCACCCGGCCGGTGGCGCCGCGCTGCACCCGTATTCCCGCCAGGTCGGCGGCGGTCTGCCGGAGCACCACCTGGGTCCCGTCGGGTAACCGGGGAGCAGTTGATCGCCTGGACATGGCGGACATCGTGCCGTACCGGAGATCCCGGCCGCATCCCAGATCACGCCGGCACCGCCGGCACCAGCCGTGCCAGGCGGGGGGCGGGGGCCCTCGAACAACTCCTGTCGTACCCGGCGGCGACAATCGGGTGATGTTCCTCGCCACGCGGCCCGGCCGGGCCGGACTATGCCGGCCCCCGGCCGGCCCAGTGGGTACGCTCGCTACCGGCGTGGGGCCCGCCCCGGCGCCCAGCCCGCCGACCAGCGGCACACGACCGGCGACTCTGGGAGTTCACCTCGTTGACTGCACAGCCTGAAATCCTGTACGGGGCCGACGACCTCACCCACCTTGAGGGTCTGGACGCGGTCCGGAAGCGGCCCGGGATGTACATCGGGTCGACCGACGGCCGTGGCGTGGGTCACCTGTTCAACGAGATCGTGGACAACTCCACCGACGAGGGTGTCGCCGGTCACGCGACCCGGGTCGAGGTCACCCTGCACGCCGACGGCTCGGTGCAGGTCGACGACGACGGCCGGGGGATCCCGACCGACGTGCACGCCAAGTCCGGGCTCTCCGGCGTCGAGCTGGTGCTGACCCGGCTGCACGCGGGCGGAAAGTTCGGCAACTCCGGCTACAAGACCTCCGGCGGCCTGCACGGGGTGGGCGCCTCGGCGGTCAACGCCCTCTCCCGGCGGTTCGACGTCACGGTGCGCCGGGACGGCAAGATCCACCAGATGTCGTTCCAGCACGGCGTACCGGGAATATTCGACGGTGCCGGCGCCGGGGCGCCCTTCGCCGCGCACCCGGGGCTGCGCCTGCTGGGCAAGATGAAGCGGGGCGAGTCGACCGGCACGTCGATCCGCTACTGGCACGACGCGCGCTACTTCGAGACCGGGGCCACCCTCGACGTCGAGGCGGTCCGCACCAAGCTCCGGCACACCGCGTTCCTGGTGCCCGGCGTGACCTACGTGCTGCGGGACGCCACCGGCGGGGCGATCAGCGCCGAGACGTTCCACTTCCCGAACGGCCTGGCCGACATGGTCGACTACCTCGCGCCGGCCGCCGACAAGCCGGTCTCCGGCACTCTGCTGGTCACCGGCGAGGGCACCTACCGGGAGAACGCCGCCGACGCCAACGGCGTGATGCGCAGCAACGTCGAACGCCGGGCCGAGGTCGAGGTGGCGTTCCGCTGGGGCACCGGCTACGAGCGGACCGTCGAGTGCTTCACCAACACCATCCGCAACGTGCACGGCGGCACCCACCGCCGGGGCTTCGAGCGGGGCGCCACCCGGGCCCTGGTCGACGCGATCCGTAACGCCCGCGGCCTGCTCAAGCCGAAGGAGGACGCCCCGGTCCTGGACGACATCCTCGAGGGCCTCACCGCCGTCGTGCACGTCCGGATCCCGGAGCCGCAGTTCACCTCGCAGACCAAGGACGAGCTCTCCACCGCCCCGGTGACCAAGGTGGTGCAGACCGTCGTCGAGCAGCACATCAAGGCCTGGCTGGAGGACCGCAAGACCAAGGCCGAGGCGCGTACGGTGCTTCAGAAGATCGTCGACGCGGCCCGGGTCCGGCTGACCCAGAAGCAGCAGAAGGACGCCGCCCGGCGCAAGACCGCGCTGGAGGGCGCGGCGATGCCGCCGAAGCTGGTCGACTGCCGCTCCACCGGGGTCGAGCGCAGCGAGTTGTTCATCGTCGAGGGGGACAGCGCGCTCGGCACCGCCCGGCTGGCCCGCTCTAGTGAATACCAGGCGTTGCTGCCGATCCGGGGCAAGATCCTCAATGTCCAGAAGGCGAGCCTCCAGCAGGTGCTGGACAACGCCGAGTGCTCGGCGATCATCCAGGTGCTCGGGGCGGGTTCCGGGCGCACCTTCGACCTGGCCTCGCTCCGGTACGGCCGCATCCTGATCATGGCCGACGCGGACGTGGACGGCTCGCACATCCGTACCCTGCTGATCACGCTCTTCGCCAAGTACATGCGGCCGGTGATCGAGGCGGGCCGGCTCTACGCCGCCGTGCCACCGCTGCACAAGATCAGCACCAAGGGGAAGAACCCGGAGACCCACTACACCTACACCCAGGCGGAGATGGTCGCCACCGTCGGCCGGCTGGAGAAGGCCAAGAAGCAGGTGGTCACCCCGATTCCCCGGTTCAAGGGCCTCGGCGAGATGGACGCCGACGAGCTCTGGGACACCACCATGAACCCGGCCAGCCGGATGGTCCGGCGGATCACCATGGACGACGCCGAGGCGGCCGAGCAGGTCCTCGAACTGCTGATGGGCGAGAAGGTCGAGCCCCGGAAGAACTGGCTGATCGACTCGGCGAACCGGGTCGACCAGGAGGCGATCGACGCCTGATCCGCCGGGCGGACAGGCACGCGGAACCGACAGCGGCCGGGGCACCGGCCGGGCGAGGGAAGAGAGCGCTCAAGTCATGGCACGCCGTACGGGTAAGGGACCCAAGGTCGACCTGTCCGCCTTCGACCAGGCGGGGGCCCGGGTCCTCGACAACCCACTGGCCACCGAGGTCGAGGACTCCTACCTGGAGTACGCCTTCTCGGTGATCCACTCCCGTGCGCTCCCGGACGCGCGGGACGGCCTCAAGCCGGTGCACCGGCGCATCCTCTACTCGATGAGCGAGCAGGGGCACCGGCCCGACCGGGCGCACGTGAAGTCGGCCCGGGTCATCGGCGACGTGATGGGTAAGTTTCATCCCCACGGTGACGGGGCGATCTACGACGCGATGGTCAGGTTGGCCCAGGACTTCTCGCTGAACGCGCCGCTCATCGACGGGCATGGAAATTTTGGATCCCCGGACGATGGACCGGCTGCGGCGCGTTACACCGAAGCCCGAATGTCCCGCGAGGCGATGCTGCTGGTCGGTGAGCTGGGCGAGGGCACGGTCGACTTCAAGCCCAACTACGACGGCTCGCTGACCGAGCCCTCGGTGCTGCCGGCCGCGTTCCCGAACCTGCTGGTCAACGGCACCTCGGGCATCGCGGTCGGGATGGCCACCAACATGATCCCGCACAACCTCGGCGAGGTGGTCGCGGCGGCCCGCTGGCTGATCGACCACCCGGACGCCGACCTGGACAAGCTGATGGAGTTCGTACCCGGTCCCGACCTGCCCACCGGTGGCCTGCTGCTGGGGCTGGACGAGGTGCGCAAGGCGTACGAGACGGGCCGGGGCGTGGTGCGGATGCGGGCCCGGGTGGAGACCGGTCCGCTGGAGGGGAGCCGGGGCCGGCAGGCGATCACCGTGGTCGAGCTGCCGTACGGGGTCGGCGCCGAGAAGATCATCGAAGCGATCACCGACGAGGTACGCGGCAAGCTGATCACCTCCGGCCCGCGCAAGGGGCAGCGGCAGGCAGCCCGGCTCCAGGGCATCGCAGACGTCAAGGACCTGACCGACCGGGAGAACGGCACCCGGCTGGTGATCGAGTGCAAGGTCGGGGTCAACCCCCAGGCGCTGCTCGCCGACCTCTACCGGCTCACCCCGCTGGAGCAGTCCTTCGGGGTCAACAATCTCGTCCTGGTGGACGGCCAGCCGCAGACCCTCGGGCTCAAGCGCCTGCTGGAGGTCTTCCTGGCCCACCGCTACGAGGTGGTGACCCGGCGTACGACGTTCCGCCGGCAGAAGCGGGCCGACCGGCTGCACCTGGTCGACGGCCTGCTGATGGCGCTGCTCGACATCGACGAGGTGGTCCGGCTGATCCGGGCCAGCGAGAATGCCCAGGCGGCCAAGGACGGCCTGATGAGCCAGTTCGGGCTCTCCGAGATCCAGGCCACCTACATCCTGGACACCCCGCTGCGTCGGCTCACCAAGTTCGACCGGATCGAGCTGGAGGTGGAGCGGGAGCGGCTGCGCGACGAGATCGCCGCGCTGACCGAGATCCTGGAGGACGACCGGGTGCTCCGCAGAGTCGTCTCCGACGAGCTGGCCGCGGTGGTGGACGAGTTCGCCACGACGCGGCGTACCACGCTGATCGACGGGGACCTCAAGGAGGTGCTGGCGGCCTCGGCGCCGGCCGGGCCGCTGGAGGTCGCCGACGACCCGTGCCAGGTGATCCTCTCCGCCACCGGGCTGGTCGCCCGGACCGCCGCCGAGTCGGAGGAGGCCGCCGAGGGGCGGCGCCGCAACGGCCGGACCAAGCACGACGCGGTACGCGCCGTCGTGCACACCACCGCCCGGGGTCAGGTGCTGCTGGTGACCAGCGCGGGGCGGGCGTTCAAGACCGACGTGCTGCCGCTGCCGGTGCTGCCGGAGCAGGCCGGTACGGTCTCGCTCTCCGGCGGGATGTCCACCGCCGAACTGGTGCCGCTGGAGCCGGGGGAGACGGTCGTCGGGTTGGCGCCCCTCGGCGAGCGCGGTGCCGGTTCGCCCGGCCTGGCCCTCGGCACCCGGCAGGGCGTGGTCAAGGTCTGCGCTCCCGACTGGCCGGTCCGCTCGGACGAGTTCGAGGTGATCGGGCTGCGTGACGGTGACGAGGTGGTCGGGGCGACCTGGCTGACCGACGGCGCGGAGACGCTCGCCTTCGTCACCTCGGACGCCTCGCTGCTGCGCTTCCCGGCCACGCTGGTCCGGCCGCAGGGTGTCAAGGGCGGGGGCATGGCCGGGATCAACCTCGGCTCCGGTGCCGAGGTGGTCTTCTTCGGCGCGGTCCGCACCGACGAGGCGGAGCAGGGCGAGCCGATGGTGGTCACCTCGACCGGCAGCGGCGTGAAGGTGACCCCGTTCGCGCTCTATCCGGCGAAGGGCCGGGCCACCGGAGGGGTACGCGCCCAGCGCTTCCTCAAGGGCGAGTCCAAGCTGGTCGTCGCCTGGATCGGGCCGCGACCGGTGGGCATCAGCAAGCGTGGCGAGCCGATGGCGCTGCCCGAGCCGGACCAGCGCCGGGACGGTTCCGGGGCGGCGATGTTCGGCCCGGACAAGGTGGGCCACCTGATCGAACGCGGCTGAGCCGTGACACTCCCGTCCCGGGTCTCGCCACAGCGAGGCCCGGGACGGGCACGTGTGCCGACGCGGGCACGTGTGCCGACGGCCGATCCGCCATCCGGCGTACCGCCGGGCTTCACATGATCTTCAAGAGCCGGGCGACCGCCCTGTCCACACTGGCCGACGACATCGTCGGTGGTGAGGGCAGGTGCGGCAGCGATGGACGGCTTTCCGATCAGCAGGCGGCGGTTCCTGACGGTCGCCGGTGGCGCCGCCACGGTGGTGGCGGTGAGCCAACTCGTCGCCGAGCTGCCCGAGGCGTACGCGGCGGAGCTGGATGCCGCCCCGTTCACCCTCGGGGTCGCCTCCGGCGAACCGCAGCACGACAGCGTGGTGCTCTGGACCCGGCTCGCCCCGGACCCGCTGGACGCGGTCGACGGCGGGATGCCGGCCGAGCCGGTGCGGGTGCGCTGGGAGGTGGCCCGGGACCCCGGGTTCCGGCATCTGGTCCGGACCGGTGAGGTGACCGCACTGCCCGAGTCGGCCCACTCGGTGCACGTGGTGGTGCCGCACCTGAGCCCGGACCGCTGGTACTGGTATCGCTTCCGGGTCGGCGAGGCCACCAGCCGGATCGGGCGTACCCGGACGTTGCCGGCGCCCGGGGCGAAGGCCGACCACCTGCGGTTCGCCTTCGCCTCCTGCCAGTCCTGGGCCGGCGGCCCGTACCCGGCCTACCGGGACATGGCCGAGCAGGAGCTGGACTTCGTGGTGCACCTCGGTGACTACATCTACGAGACCACCGACGGCAGCCTGACCGAGTTCCGCCGGCTGCACGCCCTCTACAAGACCTCGCCCGACCTGCGCGCCGCGCACGCCCGGTTCCCGTTCATCCTCACCTGGGACGACCACGAGGTGCAGAACAACTACGCCGGGCCGGTCGCCGGGGCGGCCGGGGACGGGCGGCCGTTCCTGGAGCGCCGGGCGAACGGCTACCAGGCGTACCACGAGCACCTGCCGCTCCGCCCCGAGCAGCGGCCGGACGGGCCGGACATGCTGCTCTACCGCCGGTTCGATTTCGGCCGGCTGGCCCGGTTCAGCGTGCTGGACACCCGGCAGTACCGCAGCGACCAGGCCCTCGGCGACGGCCGCAAGGAGCCGACCGGCGAGGTCTTCGACCCGACCCGGACGATGACCGGCCCGGAGCAGGAGCGCTGGCTGCTGGACGGGCTGCGCCGGTCGAAGGCCCGCTGGAACGTCATCGCCCAGCAGACCATCATGGCCGCCTTCGACTACGACCTCGGGCCGGGGCGGATCGTCAACCTGGACCAGTGGGACGGCTATCCGCCGGCCCGGTCCCGGATCCTCGATTTCGTGTCCCGGCACCGGATCTCGAACCCCGTCGTGCTGAGTGGAGACTGGCACACCCACTGGGTCAACGACCTCAAGACCGACTTCGCCGATCCGCGCTCCCGGACCGTCGCCACCGAGTTCGTCGGCACCTCGATCTCCTCCGGTGCCGGCTGGGACGCGGACGTCCGGGCCGGGCTGGCCGCCAATCCGCACGTGCGGTTCTACAACGGCAGCTACCGGGGGTACGTGATCTGCGACGTCACCGAGCGGCGCTGGCGGGCCGACCTGCGGATCGTGCTGGACGCCCGTGACCCGGCCTCGCCGGCGTACACGATCGCGGCGTTCGAGGTGCGCGACGGGGTGCCGGGGGCGCGCCGGATCGACGCCGGGGACGGCATCGTCGGCCGGGTCGCCGACCAGGACACCGGCGACCCGCTGCCGAACGTGCAGGTGGCGGTCTTCCGCACCGACGGCGGCCGGCTGGTGGCCAGCACGACCGATCCCTCCGGCGAGGTGCTGGCCTTCGCGCCGCCCGGCGACTACACGGTCACCGTCAACGGGGTCGGCTACGAGCCGCTGACCCGGCAGGTCGCCGTCCGGGCCGGTACGCCGACCCGGCTCGACCTGCGGCTGACCCGGGCGGCGGCCCGGGCCGGGACGGGCCGGACGGTTCCCGGGCCGCAGTCCTCGGCCGGTGTGACCGACCCGGTGCTCGGCAACGACCTGGTGGCGCTGGCCGTCTCGGCCGGTACGGACGACCCGCAACTGTCCGGGGTGACGGTCGGCAAGCCGTTGGACTTCGCCGCCGTCGGCCACCTCGACCAGCTCGACTGGATCAACCTGCCGTACGCCTCGGCGGCCCAGCCGCGCGGCGGCAACGCCTGGCAGCAGCGCACCGTCCGGTCCACCGCCGTCGAGGTGCTGGACGGGCCGGTGGCGGCGGTCCGGGTCACCGGGGTCAGCACCGCCGTGCCGGACATCGCGGTGGTGACCACATACAGCATCCGGCCGGGTGAGCCGTGGGTGGCGGCGGAGAGCGTCTTCCACAACGGCGGGGCGGTGCCGCGCACGTTCTGGACCGGGGACGCCCTCGACCATGACGGTGCCGGGCAGCGCAGCGGGGTACCGGGGCACGGCATCATCACCAGCGGCACTCCGGCCGACTATCCGCCGGCCGCGCCCTGGATCGGGATGACCGGCTCGGACCGGCAGACCTACGGACTGTGCTACGAGGACACCGGGTTCACGGCGTACGCCGCGTACAACTGGGTGATGAGCCAGCGGCAGGTGACGCTGGAGCCGGGGGCGACGTTCACGCTGCGGCGGCGGATCGTGGCGCTGGACAACGGCGGGGCGACCGACCCGTTCGCCGTACTCGAGAGAATTTGACGGTCCACGGCTCGGGCGTCGTACCGATCACCCGGATGATCCGCTCCGGCTTCTCCTTCGACATCCGGGGCGCGATCCTGATCATGCTGCTCCTTCCGCTGATGGTCGCGCTCGTCGGGCTGGGGGCGTGATGGCGGCCCCGGGGTCCGGTACGGAGGTGCGGCGCATCGCGGTGATTCCCGGTGACGGCATCGGGGTCGAGGTGACCGAGGCGGCCCGGCAGGTGCTCGACGCGGTGGCCCGGCGGCACCGGATCGCGCTGGCGTACGACGAGTTCAAAGAACGACAACTGCGGGCATCGCCCACCCGGCACGTCCGCTCAAGCCGAGATCAGCGCGTCCGAAGGGAGGTCCTATGATCGACACCAGTAGTTATGCCGAGCCGAGAGGACAGCGATGGGCGTAGTCCACATATTCGTTCGGGCCACCGAAGAGGAGTTGACGCGCGCAATCGCCGATCCGACGAGCTTCGAAGGGACGTCAGGCCGTCCCCCGGAGGAGATGGCGGACCTCGACAAGGCGTTGCCAGACATCCAGGAACTCCTCGTCGCAGCGGACATCAAGGTCGACCTAGAACTGGGCGGCGAAATGATCTTTCCCTACGGCAACGACACGGACTTCGTCATGGTCTGGAGCGTTGACGACGTCGCTGACACCGCCGAACAACTCCGCGACGTGCCGTTCGACCGGCTGGCCACCTTCCTTGACGACCCGGACCTCGTTGACGACCCGGACGAGCTCGACTACCTGAAGGAATACTACGAGGACCTGGTCGGCTTCTTCGTTGCCGCGGCGGAGGCTCGCGCAGGTGCTTTCATGATCACGTCTTAACGTCACTGCACGTCCCTCGCGATGAGCGCAGTGAGCGTCTTCTCCGCGCACACCCGAGATCAATGAGGCATCGGTTCCGCTGCGTGTCTCGCGTATCTGAGGCACTGCAGCTCGCCGTGCCGGTCATGCCTCAAGCCCGGTGAGACAGGACAACCGCGGGCGGTACGGGTGTGGTGTCGCACGTCGGTGCGGCGGCGCTGCTGCGGATGCTCGCCGATCGGGCCGGGCTGACCGCGGCGATGTCGGCCGGGCTGGCCCGTAGGGGCTGGGCGCCGGTCCATGATCGGGATCGGGTGCTGGTCGACCTAGCCGTCGGACCACCGCCCCAGTTGCGTCACCGCGCCTTCGGTGCGGAAGAATGCCCTCATGACCGAGGACCGTGAGTTCCCCTCAGGCTCCAAACTGGACACCACGGTTCCGCACTCGGCGCGGATCTGGAACTACTGGCTCGGCGGCAAGGACAACTTCGCGGTCGACCGGGCCGCCGGCGATGAGGTGATCGCACACATCCCGGACATCCCCATCGGGGCCAAGTCCGAGCGCGCGTTCCTCAAGCGCGTGGTCAGGTTTCTCGTCGAGGATGCCGGCGTCCGTCAGTTCCTCGACGTCGGCACCGGGCTTCCCTCGGCGGACAACACCCACGAGGTCGCGCAGTCCCTCGACCCGCGCTGCCGGGTGGTCTACGTCGACAACGACCCGCTCGTCATGGTGCATGCGCGTGCGCTCCTGACCAGCGCGCCGGGCGGCAGCTGCGACTACGTCGAAGCCGATCTGCGGCAGCCGGACACGATACTCGCGTCCGCGCGGCAGACGCTCGACTTCTCGCAGCCGATCGGGCTCATGCTCCTCGGCGTCGTCAACCACCTCATGGACGACGACGTGGCGTACGGCTCCGTCGCGCAGCTGGTGCAGGCGATGCCCGCCGGTAGCTACCTGGTGCTCACCCACTCCACCGCGGAGATCCACGGCGAGCCGATGCTGCGCGTGATGCGGGAAACCACCGAGCGCGGCGGCACGCCAATCCGCGCCAGGACGAAGATGGAGCTCGAACGCTTCTTCGACGGCTTGGATCTGCTGGAGCCCGGCGTCGTTACGTGCTCGCGCTGGCGCCCCGACCCGGAGTCCGACGAGCCGGAGGTCTACCTGTTCGGCGGCGTCGGCCGCATCGGCTGAGCTGAGCCTCTCGACGCCGGTCAGCCACGAGGGCAACCTATCCGCGGGCACGGGGTGTCCCTATCGGTCTGGTCAAGTCCCAGAAGGGGCCGACGTCAACCGGTGGGTGAGTTCGTCGAGGCAGGTGGTGAGGTCGGCGGCGGTGGACATGTCGTAGTGGGTACGGCACCGACGCCTCATCCGACGGTACGGGCACGCAATCGTGCACACCGCCTACCGCACCGCCGGTCAGATTTGGGAGACTTTGACGCACCGCGGCTGGGGAGTCCCCTGCGCCCTCGCCCGTGACATCCACCTGCCACACCGGTTCGGGCACCAGAACTGGCCAGCCGACCCCCGTGACCCGGTCCACCACACGGCGGTCTACCCGGAGTTCGTCACCCTCACCGAACTGCTCGTCTGCCCGCACTGGCGACCGTTCGCGATGTCGGCCTCAGCGGCCGACCGCGACCGGTTCCGCGCCGAGTTCCAGCGCCGCCTCCCACCCGCCTACCACGACCTGGCCAACACCGATCCGCAACTGTTCGCCATCGTGCGACACGCACCCGTCAGCCACAGGCACAGCCCAGCACCCGAGACCTACACATCCACACCAGCGCCACCAGGAGGAGCCCACCGATGATGGAAACCGAGGTACCGCCCGGAGACGCCAATCCATCCGGGTCGCCGAGCAGGGCAGCGGGCTGGTTGGCAGACACCCGGACCTCCTACGACACAGTCGCCGACAGCTACTCCGACTACACACGTGAAGCTCTGGCTAAGCAGCCCTACCTACTCGCGGCTCTGGCGCTGTTCGCCGACCTGGTCCACGCCATCGATGGTGGGCCAGTGGCGGACGTTGGTTGCGGACCAGGACACGTCACTGCCCACCTGCACAAGCTGGGCGTCGACACGTTCGGCATCGACCTGTCACCCGCGATGATCGACCTGGCCCGGCGTGAGCACCCCGACCTGCGGTTCGAAGTGGGCTCGATGACGGACCTGCAACTCGCCGACGCTTCGATCGCCGCACTCCTCGCGTTCTGGTCGTTGATCCACATCCCCGACAACGCGGTTCCCACGGTGTTCGGCCACTTCCATCGGGTGTTGCGTCCCGGCGGACCGCTAATGCTCGGCTTTCACGTTGGCGACGAGTCGCGGTTGAAGACGCAGGGCTACGGCGGCCACCCGATGAAGGTCTACGTCCACCGCCGCCAGCCTGACCAAGTGGCCGCGTGGCTACGCGACGCCGGATTCACGGTCAAGGCCCAAATGATCCTCGACCTCGACCAGAGCGTCCCAGGCGCGATCCTCTTCGCATACCGCCAGCCCTAACCTCGCCTGCGATCCGGCCGGCGCCCGCCACATTCAATGAGACGACGTGCCGCATCCGGCGTCACCACGCCACCTTCGATGAGACTTCACCCGAAGCCGTCTCACCGATGTTGTCGTCCTCCAGGTCAGCGCCCTTGCGCCGCGCCAACTCGGCTGAGACGGGACACTCGGCTTCGTAGCGATGGGATCGAACTCGGCTTCAGTAGTGGCGCCGGCGCGGGTACACCGCGGCGAGCACGAAGCCCGCCAGCCCGATCCCGCCGCCAGCCCAGCCGAGCCATCCGGGGATCCTGCCGAGCGCCACGGAGCTGTCGGGCTGCGCGCCGAATCCGACGCTGGTGGCCCGGTCGCCCAGGATCCGCGCGTCCACTGCGATCGGCTCGCTGGGTTCGGCGGAATACCGGACAGCGTCCTCTCGGAGCCGCTGGAGTTCCTCCCTCGATAAACGGATCGTGACGGGCGTTTCGGTGCCGTCGGAGGCCCAGGAGCCGTCGCACTCACGACTCTGCGTGCAGAAGAGCCTGGGGTTCATCTCGACCTGCCCCGGCTCGCCGTACCTCCAGACGTATTCGGGCCCGCCGCGCTCGAACCATCCCATGCACGCCAGCACGCCGACGGTCAGACCTATCCCGGCCAGGAGCAGCGCCCATCCGGGTGCGTCGCGGAAAGAAGCGATCCGGCCCTCAAGGTTGGCGATGACGAGGACGGGGATCACGAACACCCCGGCGAATCCCAGCATGGCGGCCAGCAGGATCATGCCGGCGAGCCGCGTCCCCGGGTCATCGAGGAGGACCCACACGATCAAGGATGCCGCCGCGACGAGCGGCAGGGTCCAGAGCGTCAGCCTCCGTTTCGACACGCCTCCATCTTGGCACCCGGTCCCGTAAGCGTCGCTCCTGTGCGGGGCAGGGGTACGAGGCACAGCCTTCCGGTGCGCGGCCTCGCAGCAGCTCCAGCTCAACTGGTAACGCGGGCGACAACCGGCAGGGAGACGGGGTCAGCGGGGCGGTTCCGGCTCGGTGACGTCCGCGACCCGGCCGTCCAGGGCGGCGACGGCCGCATCGGCCTCCAGCGCCACGGCGGTGCCCCGCTCGCCGGTACCGAGCGTGATGGTGCGGCCCCGGATCCGTTCGTCCGCCACCACCGGCCAGGCCGTGCGGGAGCCGAACGGGGTGATGGTGCCGCGCTCGTAGCCGGTCGCCGTCTTGGCCTCGTCGGCGTCCGGCAGGGCGAGCCGGTTGACCCCGAGCAGGGTACGCAGCTTCGGCCAGGAGATCACCCGGTCGCCGGGTACCAGGACGAAGACGAAGTCCTGCGCGCCCCGGCGTACCACGATGGTCTTCACCACGTCCGGGACCTCGACGCCGATCGCCTCGGCGGCCTCGGCGACGCTGCGGACCGGCCCGTGCCGGATCACCCGGTGCGGGATACCGGCCGAGGTGAGGGCGGTGATCGCGGACATGGCGTCACCGTACCCGCCGGCCGGGCGGCGCCGTGGCAGGTCCGGCGGACCGGGCGGGGGTAGCCGGACCAACACCGACCCGGTCCCGTCGGGCCGTCCGGGCGTCGACCGCCCCGAGCGGGAGATGGAGTACGCGAAGATCGTCCGCCGGGCCATGGCGCGGAGCGCGAGGTGTCCGAGGCAGGGCGAGGCCCTGGCCGGATCGTGCGAGAGCTCGCGCGTCGTGGCGCACAGCAGAGCCGCGTACTCGATCGGGTGTACCGTCCAAGGTGGTGGGCGGTGGAATAGCGGCCGGCGCCCCGCCACCCAGACCGCTACCTGGGAGCCTGCGATGACCGAGACGTTCGGTGCCCGACTCCGCGCCCACCGCGAGCGCGCCGGAAAGACCCGATCTGTCCTCGGCGGACTCGTCGGCCGGTCGGCCGACTGGGTGAAAGCCCTGGAGAACGGCCGGCTACTCACCCCCAGGCTCCCGATGTTGATGCGCCTCGCCGAGGTGCTCGACATCAGCGACCTGGCCGAGCTGACCGGCGAGCAGGCCATGCCCGTCGCCTCCGTGACCCGGGCCGGTCACCCCGCCGTGGAGCGGGTCGCTGCCGCGATGCAGCGCAGCAATTTGCCCGCCGGAGACCCGACCTCAGCAGACCTGCTGCGCGGCCGGGTTGACCAGGCGTGGACGCTCTGGCACCGGTCGACCACCGAGCGGTCGGCGGTCGCCGCCGTGCTGCCCGATCTGCTCGACGAGGCACGGGTGTCGGTACGACGACTCGATGGGACCGCCCGGCGGGCCGCGCTGGTCGAGTTGGCTCGCGTCTACCACCTGGCGCAGCTTTACGTCGCGAA
Organism: Plantactinospora sp. DSM 117369; assembly: GCF_053764795.1. Lineage (NCBI taxonomy): Bacteria > Bacillati > Actinomycetota > Actinomycetes > Micromonosporales > Micromonosporaceae > Plantactinospora > Plantactinospora sp. DSM 117369. The sequence continues at coordinate 3,364,806 of NZ_CM132446.1, forward strand.
CCAGCCGTACCCGGAACTGGTGTGGCTTGCCGCCGACCGGGCGATGCAGGCCGCCCAGGATGCCGACGACCCGGCCGCCATTGCCGTCGCCGCCTGGTACTACGCGCACGTCTACCGTTCGTCGGCCCAGGTCGACGCCGCCGAGCAGGTGCTGACCGATGCCGCCGTGCTGCTCGACCCGGCCACCGGCACCGAGGTGGCAGCCCGGTGGGGCCAGCTTCAGCTCGGGCTCGCGCTGGGGCACGCTAAGATCGGCCGGGCCGGCCAGGCATGGCGGGCATGGGACCTGGCCGATGAGACCGCCGGCCGGCTTGGCGCCGGATACGTGCACCCCTGGCTGATGTTCGGGGCGACCGCTGTCGACGCATACGGCGTCACGGTGGAGGTCGATTTGGTGCGTCCGGGGGAGGCGGTCCGCCGCGCCGACCAGGTGCACTATTCGGCCCTGCCGTCCCGGACCCGCCGGGCGACGCACTTGGTCGATGCTGCCCGGGCCCACCTGCTCCGCCGCGAGGAGGTCGCCACCGTGCACCTGCTCGGCCGGGCGTTGCGGGAGAGCGTCGACACCGTACGGCACCGACCGGATGCTCGGGTCGCCGTGATCGAGCTATCCGGGCGCCGGGGCACCATCGGCGAGGATGCCCGTGAACTTGCCCTAGCCATCGGCATCGGCGGGTAGGTGTACCACTGGGACACTCTGTCCCCGTTGCTCGCTGTGATCTCTCCTACCGTCTCCGTGCATGGGCGCGCGGACGGTGCTGTCGAGTACCGGTTTGCATCCGTGTGCCCCGGCTGGCCCGGGGCTCCGTCCCCCGGAGTTCCGGGCCAGCCCATCGGATGAGGTTCGGAGTGGCGCACCGTGACTGTGCTCAGGGCGCCGTGGCACGCAGGAGGGTCCGCACGGTGAACCAGCAAACCCAGCAGCAGACCGAACAGACCGACGAGCAGGTCGTGGCCGAGCATCTCGCCGGGCATCGGTGTGCGGAGTGCGCACCCCGGGGCGGTTGTATGCGGATGCTTCGGGTCATCCGCCGCCGCCAGGCGCGTGCCGACCTCGCCGCCGCCCTCACCGCCCGGACCGGGGTGAGGGGATGGTTACCCGGCTGGTCCGACGCTGGCTGACCGTGGAGTGGCCGGTACCGATCGAGTGTGCCTTCGCCCGTCTCGTGCTGGGCACGCACGCGCTGCGGGAGTGTGGCCGGTGCGGGCCGGACGGCTGCCCGCTCTGGTCGTGGGTGATCGAGATCCACCGGCGGGAGCATGCGGTCCGGGTGCTGCTGGGCGGGACGCTGCCGGCGGCGGTAACGGCTGGCGACGTACGCGCGGCCCTGGAGCGGGTCCGGTGAGCATGGTGCCGGAGAGTGCGCCCGGGTTGGCCGTCGACTGGGCGTGGGCCACGATCACCACGCACGCGGAGGGGCGGCATTGCGGCGGCTGCCGGGGCACCTGGTGTCCGACCGCCGAGTGGGCGCTGTGGGTCGTCATCACCGACCGGATCGTGCCCGTGGACCGGCGGCAGCTCGTCACGGTGGTGGCCCGGCAGGTGATGATCGCGCACTGGCCGCGTACGGTCGACGGCTGCCGGCCGTGCGGGCTGCCGGACTGCGGACGAATTCAGCTCGCCGGCACCTGGTTGGAGGTTGTCGGGGATGAGGCGGTGCCGGACTCGGTGAAGATCCTGCGGTCGACGCCGACCGACGCCGAGCTGCGCCGCATCACCGGTATGGACGAGCGGACGGTGGTGCACCGGATCGAGAAGGCCGGCGCGAAGCGGACGGCGTGCAACGAGACGGTCGCGAAGCTGTCGCCGATGGAGGGGACGACAACCGATCCGGCCAGGGTGACGTGTCAGCTATGCCGGTGAGCGTCCGGCCGAGAGCGTGTGCACCGATGCGCTTCGTCCGTGCGGCACAGGAGATGGAGCAGGCGCCGGTGCTGCGCCGATCGGGGCGTGCGACCCCGAACGGGTAGGTGGAACCGGGTTCGGAGCTACCGGCGGACCGAGCAACAATTGCGCACCTACGAGCCGTACCGAAGGGAACAGCCCACATGTCGAGCGATGTCAGCAGCGCAGAGCCGGAGACCCGTGGCGAGGCCGGATCCGCCGGCCCGGACCTGATCAGTCGGGAGATCCGGCTGGCCGCCCGGCCGCACGGCGCACCCGGCCCGGAGAACTTCGCACTCGCCAGCACCACCGTGCCCGCGCCCGGACCGGGCCAGATCCTGGTGCGGAACACCTGGATGTCGGTCGACCCGTACATGCGGGGGCGGATGGACAACCGGAAGTCGTACATGCCGCCGTTCCGGGTCGGTGCCGTCCTGGACGGCGGCGCGATCGGCGAGGTCGTCGCCTCCGAGGCCCCGGCGGTACCGGTCGGGGCGACCGTGTCGCACGTGCTCGGCTGGCGCGAGTACGCCGTACTCGACGCCGCCGCCGCGACCGTGGTCGACACCTCGGTCGCGCCCGCCGAGGCGTACCTCGGGGTGCTCGGCCTGCCCGGGCTGACCGCGTACGTCGCGCTCACCGACACCGCTCCGGTCCGTCCGGGGGACGTGGTCTTCGTCTCCGCCGCCGCAGGTGCGGTGGGCTCGGTCGCCGGACAGTTCGCCCGCAAGCTCGGCGCTGCCCGGGTGATCGGCTCGGCCGGCGGCCCGGAGAAGGCGAGGCGGCTGGTCGAAGAGTTCGGCTACGACGCGGCGATCGACTACCGGGCCGGTTCGATCGGTGCGCAGTTGGCGGCGGCGGCGCCCGACGGGATCGACGTCTACCTGGACAACGTCGGTACCGACCACCTGGCGGCCGCCCTGGCCGCGCTGCACGTCGGTGGCCGGGTCGCGCTGGTCGGCGCGATCAGCGTCTACAACGCGACCGCGCCGGTGCCCGGCCCGACCAACCTGGTGCTGGCGCTGACCAAGCGGCTCAGCCTGCGGGGCATGCTGGTGACCGACCACCTGGACCGGTTCGCCGAGTACCTTCCGCTGGCGGCGGGCTGGCTGGCCGACGGCACGCTGCGGACCGCGACCACGGTCCGGGACGGGATCGAGGCGGCTCCGGGCGCCTTCCTGGAGATGCTCGGGGGCGGCAACGTCGGCAAGATGCTGGTCCGGCTCGCCGACCAGACCCGTTAGCGACCGACCGCGCCGCGTCCCAATGCGGGGTCCGGGAGGCGGCGCGGTGCTGGCTGGACCGGACGTCCTCGACCCGTCCCCACTGGGGTCCACGATGGTCGGTGCGGGCGGGACGGTGAGGTAACCGGACGGACATGTCCGAACCGGTTGCTCGACCCCTCCGGCCTGCCCGGGCCGGTCCTGCCGGCGCCGGTCCGGAAACAAATCGGCAATCTCCTCTATTCCGTTGCGGAAACACACCCCTTACAGACTCGGCGTCCCACGGATCTTCCTAGGGGGACGGCATGAGCGAGAGCGGTGGGCGATTCAGGCAGCTCGGGCTCCGTGGCCGTGCCGACGAGCGCGGCGAGGAGACGGCATGAACCAGCAGGACCAGTCCACGGTCAGCCGGCGGGGCTTCCTCCGCGCGGTCGGCGTCAGCGGCGGGGCGGGCGCGATGCTCGCCACGATGGGCGCGCTCGGGCTCGCCCCGACCGCCGCCTCGGCGGTACCGCCGTTCCGGGCACCGACCCGCGCCGACTTCAGCCTGACCGGCCGGTCCGGTGCCCGGGTGGTGGTGCTCGGCGGCGGCGTCGCCGGCCTCGCCGTCGCGTACGAGCTGGGCAAGGCGGGGTACGACTGCACGGTGCTGGAGGCGCGCTCCCGGGCCGGTGGCCGGAACCTGACCGTCCGGGGCGGCACCGTGGAGACCGACCTGGACGGGCACACCCAGCGGGCCAGGTTCTCCGACGGGGTCTACTTCAACGCCGGCCCCGGCCGGATCGCGCAGTGGATGGTCACCATGGACTACTGCCGCGAGCTGGGCGTACCGGTGGAGGTGTTCACCAACGCGAACGCGGACGCCTGGATCTACAACTCCTCGGCCGGGATGACCGTGCCGGTCCGCTACCGCACCGCCAAGGCGGACGTCTACGGGTACGTCTCCGAGCTGCTGGCCAAGGCGACCGACCAGGGAGCGCTGGACGACCGGCTGACCGGCGACGACAAGCAGCGGCTGCTCTCGTTCCTACAGAGCTACGGCGCGATCGGTGGGCGCACCAGCGGGTGGGCGTACACCGGCACCAGCCGGCGGGGGTACGCCAGCTATCCCGGCGCGGGCAACGACGCGGGCGTACCGCTGGATGCCCCGCCGCCGTTGTCCGACGTCTTCGCCAGCAACGTCGGCCGGTACTTCTCCTTTGAGCTGGGTTACGACCAGGCGATGCTGATGTTCCAGCCGGTCGGCGGGATGGACCAGATTCCCCGGGCGCTGGCGAAGGCGGTCGGCACGCACCGGATCCAGCTCGGCGCCGAGGTGACCGGGGTGACCGACCGGGGCGGCAAGGTCGAGGTGACCTACCGGCGGGGTGGCCGGGAGCGCCTGGTCCGGGCCGACTTCTGCGTGGCGACGCTGCCGCCGCACCTGATGGCCCGGGTGCCGCACAACCTCGGCGCCGACGTGACGGCGGCGCTCGGCAGCTTCCCGACCACCGCCTCCGGCAAGATCGGTCTGGAGTACCGGAGCCGCTGGTGGGAGCTTGACCAGCGGATCTACGGCGGCATCACGGAGACCGACCTCGACCTGTCGCACATCTGGTACCCGTCGCACGGCTTCCACGGCCGGCGGGGCCTGATCGTCGGCTACTACAACACCGGGGCGAACGCGCGGGCGTACAGCGCGCTGACCCCGATGCAGCGGCAGGAGCGGGCGGTCATGCAGGGCGTGAAGATCCACGGCGAGAAGTACCGCTCCGAGCTGGTGACGGCGTACTCGCACGCCTGGGACCGGACCCGCTACCTGGAGGGCGCCTGGACCTCGCCGCCACACGGCACCGCCGGCTACGACCTGCTGCTCCGGCCCGCCGGCCGGGTCTACTTCGCCGGGGACTGGCTGAGCCACGAGGTGGCCTGGCAGCACGGCGCGTTCGTCTCGGCCCGCTCGGTGGTCACCGCGCTGCACCAGCGGGTGATGGCCGGCTGACCCGTCGCCGGGACACCACCTGCGTGACCGCCGGCCGATAAGAGCAGCGGCACCACCACCCGGCGACCGGGCGGCGGATCAGAGCAGCGGGGCGACGTCCCGGGTGATCGGTACGGCCAGCACGGTCGGGCTCTCCGTGCCGAGCGCGGACCGGAACGCCGCCCGGAACTCGTCCACCGACTCCACCTGGTGGGCGGTGCAGCCGTAGCCACGGGCGATGCCGGGGATGTCCAGACCGGGGAGTTCCAGTCCGGGTACCCCCGGCGCGTCCTCCAGTTCGGCGAAGGCCTTCAGCACGCCGTACTCCTGGTTGACCGGTACCACGAAGACGACCGGCAGCCGGTGCTGCGCGGCGGTCCAGAGCGCCTGCGGCGAGTACTGGAACGAGCCGTCCCCGATCACCGCCACCACCGGCCGGTGCTGCCGGGTGTCGCGCTGGGCGAGTGCGATGCCGACCGCCGCCGGCAGCCCGAAGCCCAGGCCCCCGCTGGCCATCTTGAAGTAGGAGCCCGGTCGGGTGATCGTCAGTTGCCGGTGCAGCACGCTGAGGTTGGAGGGGGATTCGGGGACCACGATCCCGTCCGCCGGCCACTCGGCGGCGAGCGCGCCGAAGAGCGCCTCCGGGCTCAGCGGGGTGCCGGCGGCCCCGTCCGGCGCGCCGGCCCGGGGCGGTGGCATCGGCCGGTCGCTCGGCGGCAGCCGCTCGGCCAGCCCGGCGCAGGCCAGCGTGACGTCGCCGACCAGGCTGTCGCCGACCGGTGCCCGGGCCGCCTCGGCCGGGTCGTCGGTGACGTGCAGCAGCCGGGTGCCATCCGGCAGATAACCCCGCCGGCCGGGGACGTACGGGTAGTAACGGAACACCGGGGCACCGACCACCAGTACGGTGTCGTGCCCGACCAGTTTCTCGGCCAGCGGCCCGATCGCCGGCGGCAGCAGTCCCTGGAACTGGGGATGATCCTGGGGGAAGCCGACCCGGTCCGCGAACGGCGGCTGCCAGACCGGTGCCCGGCTCCGCTCGGCCAGGGCGACCGCCTCGGCCCAGCCGCCGCTGCGGTCGACCGCGGATCCGATCACCAGCATGGGGTTCCGGCTCGCCGCCAGGATCTCGGCGAACCGATCCAGTTCCGCCGGATCGGGCGCGACCCGGGTGCTCACCCGGCGTACCTGCGCGGTGCCGTTGGCTGGCTCGTCCCAGTCGTCCAGCGGCAGGGAGAGGTACACCGGCCCGGCCGGCGGCTGTACGGCGGTGGCGAGCGCCCGCATGAACGCCTCGGGAATGTCCTGCGCGCGCAGCGGCTCGTGACTCCATTTGACGTACGGCTCTGGCAGTTGGGTCGGGCGCACGTTCGTCAGCATCGGCTCGGACAAATTCATCGTCCGGGTCTGCTGGCCGGCGGTAACGATCATGGGTGTCTTGTTGTGCCAGGCGGTGACGAGGCTGCCCATTCCGTTTCCGGTGCCGGGTGCGGTGTGCAGGTTGACGTGCACCGGCCGGCCGGTGACCTGGGCGTAGCCGTCCGCCATCGCGACCGCGGAGGCCTCCTGGAGGGCCAGAACGTAGGCGAAGTCGGCCGGAAAGTTCTTCAGGAATGGCTCCTCGGTGGAGCCGGGGTTGCCGAAGAGGGTGGTGAGGCCGAGGGAACGGAGCAGGTCGTAGGTCGCTTCGTGCACCGTTGTCATCGGAAGGAGCCTCCTGGAGTCCTCGTCCCATGCTCGGACCACCGCGTCAAGCCGGTCATTTCCGTCATACCGTACGCGTACATGATCATGCCGGTTTATCTGTGCGACCGTCCACCGCCCCGGGCCCGGTCGCCGGTCGTCCCGATCGCGCTCGCAATCGCTGTTTTCGCTGTTCAGTGGGGTTGGCAACGGTGGAAGGCGGCCAGTAATCTCGGCGGGTCTGGTCCGGCCCCTTGGTCGCCATCTGGGTGACACCGGAGCAGACCCGCCGAGTCGTTCTGTAACGATCCGGGGACCCACAGTTATCTGGGGTGAATCCGCGAGCCGCTGGCCCGTGGTAGGGCGGCCTTCCCGCCCGAATCCGTCAGCTAACCCGGTAGGCGGTGTCGGAAGGAGTAGCTGTTCGTGCCGCACCACCCGGGCCCCGGCCCGTCCCCCCAGTTCCCTCGCTGCGTCGCGGCTCCGCTCCCGGTCGCCGCGACCGTCCCGGACCGCCCCAACCCGGACCGACCGACCCCAGGCCGGCACCTGAACCTGGCCCGATAGCGGTCTGTGACGCGGAAGTCGTCGACGCGCGGGCGCTGCCGGGTCCGCCGGCCAACTGGTCGCGGTCCCGGTGAGGCCGCCGGCCGGTCGCGACGGATCGTGGTGGCGCTGATTCCGCCGGTACGCCGATAGCGGCGCTCCCACCGGCCGGCGCAACCGTCGGTCCGTCCGTACCGTCGGCCCGTTCCGCCGAATTCGTCGGCGGGCCTCTCTCGGACGATTTCGTCCCGTGCGATTCCGTGCGATTTCGCGTCACATTCCGGCAGCGACTGAAACGCCGCGTCATTCCTTGCCCCCCGGTAGCGGTGACGCGCATTTCCCCTGGAGGATAACGTTGAAGCACGCAATTAACGGGCGGTTCCGGACCGCCATGTCGGGCCGGCGCAACCGGCTCGCGCTCGCCTCGGCCGCGGTGCTCGCCGCTGCCGCGTCCACCGGGGTCGTCCTGACCTCGACCGGCTCGGCCGAGGCCCCGGAGACCTCGACCGTCGCCGTCGCCGAACTCGGCATCCCGGCGGCGGGGCAGGCCGGAGCGGCCGTCACCACCGCCCCGGAGACCACCGCCCCGGAGACCACCGCCCCGGCGACCCCGGCGCAGCCGGCGACCACCGCGCCGGCCACCAAGGCGGCGAAGGCGGCCCCGGCCAGCACCCCGAGGAAGCCACCGGCGCCGCCGGAGTCGAAGCTGCTGGACTACCAGTTCCAGGCCCAGATCAACGGCTGGTACTGCGGCCCGGCCGCCACCCGGATCGCGCTGACCGTCCGGGACAAGCAGCCGAGCCAGGACGCCGTCGCCGCCGACCTCGGCACCACGATGAGCGGCACCAACTCGGCCGAGGACACCACCCGGGTGCTCAACAAGATCACCGGGACCGACTTCTACCGCACCACCGCCATTCCCGGCGGTGCGGCCACCCCGGCGCAGATGGACCGGCTCCAGGCGGACGTCGTGCACGCCGTCACCAGCGGGTACGCCGTGGTCGTCAACATCGCCGGCTCGGCAACCGACCTCGACGGCGGCTGGCACAGCTACCCCGGCGGGCACTACCTGACCGTGGTCGGCTACCGCGACGACGGCCGTACGGTGAAGATCGCCGACCCGGCCATCCCGGGCGAGGACAGCAACTACTGGATGACCACCATCGACCTGGCGAACTGGGCAGCCACCCGGGGCTACTCGTCCTGACCCGCCCCGCCCGCCGGTAGTACCGACGAGACGCCGGCCCGACGAGACGCCGGCCCGACCCACCCACCCGGACGACCCGTGCCGACCGGGGGTGTGGAGCGGGCCGGCGTCGTCGTGTCGTCGGCCGTGCGTGCCCGTGCTCAGGCGGGAATCACTGGCCCTGCCACACCGCCTGGGCGCCCGTGTCGCCGGTGCGGAACACGTAGTACAGGGTGATCCCGGCCGCCGCCAGGGACAGCACCCCGAGCACCAGGGTCAGCACCGGCGACCCCTTGGCGGCAGCGGCGGCCGGGCCGTCCCCGCCGCTCCCCTCGGTCCCGGCGGTCACCGGTGCGGCGGTGGCCCGGGGCTTGACCAGGAAGACCAGCGCCAGGGTCAGCACCCCGAGCGCGATCGTCGCGTACAGGGTGTTGGTGCCGAGGTCCTGGTGCTCCGCCAGCCGCGGCACGTACTCCGGGCTGACCCGGTTACGCGACTCCAGCCGGGCGAGGAACCGGTCACCGGAGAGCTTGGCCATCAGCGCGGCCAGCGGGGTGGCGACCGCGAGCAGTCCCAGCACCCAGCGCAGGTGCGGTCGGACGAACGGAACGAACGCGTACCCGACCGCGGCCAACGCGAGCAGTGGCACGAACACCACCGCGGCATGGACCAGGAAGGGGTGGGCGGGAATGCCCATGAACTCCTCAAGCACCGGCGCCTCCTCGGCGACAGATCGGCTGGCGAAAGCAAGGGGTGGACGGCAGGCGTACGGACCGGGCGGAGAGCAGGTCCGCCACGCCTGGCGGACTGGCGGCTTTCGAGAACGTTGACATGGTGCCCGGGGTGCCGACCGTTGACAAGGGTCGGACCGGTTCGGGCCGGTGCGGCGCCTCCCCGGAGGACGTGGTGGTGACCGGGTTCAAAGAGGACGGTCGTCCGCGCCGGGTGCGGGTGCCGGCTCGCCGACGACGTACTCGGTGTACTCGGCGACCGGGGTGAAGCCGAGCCGGTCGTACAGCTTGTACGCGGCGGTGTTCTCCGCGACGACGTTCAGCGCCACCGTGTCGACGGTCTCCAGCAGCCGCCGGCAGAGCGTCGCCACCACCGTGCTGGCCAGCCCCTGCCCCCGGTACGCCGGAGCCGTCGCCACGTTGCCCAGCGCGCCGACCCGGTATCGCGGCGACCAGACGTGCACCCCGGCGACGGCGACCAGTTCGCCGCCCCGGCGCATCCCCACGTAGTGGCCGGTCTCGACCATCCGGGGGTCGAACCAGTTGCCCGGATACGCCGCCCGGTAGAACGCGGTCAGTTCCGGTACGTCGGCCTCGGTGAGCACCTCGCCGCCGGGCGCCACCCGGGCCAGCCGGTCCGGGTCGGTGAGCGCCATCTTCAGGTGCGCCCCGCGCGACCTGACCGAGTACTCCCGGGCCAGCACCGCCGCGCCACCGGGGGAGAGGTGCGCCTCGAAGTGCCGGGGCAGCAGCGGGAGGAGGCCGGTGAGCAGTTCGGTGAGCACCGCCGGAGAGCGGTGCAGCGCCAGCAGCACCGGAGTGGGTCCACCCTGGTAGAGCAGCGCCACCGCATCGTCGCGCCGGTACCAGGTGGTGTACGGCCAGTAGAAGTCGTCGAGGTCGCCGAGCTCGTACGCGTGCAGGTGGGGGTCGCGGCGCAGCAGGCCGGCCAACTCGTTCCGGTCGTGGCTGGTCCTGATCATCGTCACCGGCGCATCATGGCACAGCCGCCGACCGTGCTCAGGAGACCGGCGCGGGGCGCGGCGACGGCACGGACCGCGTGGCGGCGCCGTCCAACTGCCGGCGGGCCTCGTCGAGGAACCCGTCGGCGTACCGCTGCTCCGGGAAGTCGCCGAGATAGCGGGTACGGGTCCGCCACCGGGTCTCGGCCAGCGGATCGCTGTCCAGCAGCCGGTCCAGTACGTCGTCCAGATTGGACATCTGCGAGTCCAGCACGTAGCCCGAGCCGGCCAGCGGGAACCCCGCGACGAACCGGTCACCCTCGCCGACCCGGTCGGTGACCGCGTACGGCTTGCCGGAGTAGAGGTAGTCGGAGATCACCGCAGAGACGTCCGAGACCAGCGCGTCGGAGGCGTTGACGCAGTCGACCAGGCTCATCTTCTTCGCCGCCTCGGCGCCGAAGACGTGCCGCCGTCCCGTGCTGGCCCGGTGCTCGGCGAGGAGCTGCTCGATCCGGGCGAGCTGCCGGGCCGACGCGGGATTCTGCGAGGTGTAGGGGTGGGCCCGCAGGATCACCGTCACGCCCCGGTCCAGCAGCCGGCGGACCAGGGTCTCGCCGACCGGCAGCGAGCAGTGGTCGACGTCGGCGTTGTGCCCGGTCCAGGTCGGCGTGTAGAGCACCACCTTGTCGGCCCGGTCCCGGATCGGCTCCCGACTGACCGCGATCGACTCCACCTGTGGCCGGCCGACGATGGCGAACTTCTCCCGGGGAATCGTCACACCGTTGCGGGCGTACCGGTCGATCGCCGCCTGTCCGGCCACGAAGATCCGGTCGAAGATCGCGGAGACCGGGTTGGCGCTCGGCGCCTTGTCACTGTCGCCGTGGTGCAACTGGATGTGCGTGAGGTGCGCGAACCGGATGCAGTGGCTGTTCTTGGCGCCGTGGTTGACGTAGAACGCCACCCGCAGGCTCGGCACGATCGCCTCGTCGATCGAGCGCGGCGTCGGGCAGACCACCACCGGCGCCGTGGTCGCGGCCGAGATCGTCGGCAGGAAGTTCGGCTCCCGCAGCAGCACCATGAACGGCCGGCCGATCCGCTCCAGGTACGGCAGCCACATCATGACCTGGTATTCCGAGCCGGGCGGCGCGGAGAAGTAGAGCAGGAACTCCGGCCGGTGCCGGCGGAGCGCTTGGGTGACCGCACTCTGCCCGCCGGAGGGCCGCAGCCGGCGCAGCGCGATCGGCCCGACCGCACCGATCGCTGCGGCCGCGCCGACCAGCACGGTGAGTACCAGGACGGGCCAGACCGGCAGGGTCAGCGCCGCGCTGCCGGCGAGTGCGACCAGTAGGACCAGCACCGCCGGGCCGAGCCGGTCGGCGACCAGCAGTGGCGACGACCGTACGCCGAGGTTGGCCGAGCGGACCTCCAGCTCGGCGGCGTCCCGCAGCGGCCGCTCGGCCAGGGTCAGCCCGAGCAGAGCCGCTCCGGTGAGCGCCAGCGCCACCCAGTTCAGCCGGGCCTCCGGCACCTGGTGGGCGTATCCGACCAGGACCCCGGCGATCAGCAGAACCGGCTCGGCGACCAGGTCGGCGCGCGGGTTGATCCGGCGCTCCAGCCAGACCGCGACCGCACCGGCCACCGCCAGGGCGAGGCCCGGCAGCTCGGCCGAGGTGAGGGCGAGGACCAGGAAGGACAGCACGGCCAGGCCGGCACTCAGACACCGGACGGTCAGTTTCCTGACCAGATCGCCACGCATGCGCTTCCTTCCGTGAGGCGGATCGCCGGATGGTGCCCCGACGTGCGGGGCCTGGCTAGGCGGTGCCGACCCGGGGCGGCGGCACCAGTTCGGTGGAGCGTTGCCGGCCGATCCGGCCGAGCCCGGGGTCCTGGCCCGAACCGTCCGGAGCGGTGCCGCTCGGCTCGCCCGGCTGCCCGTCCGGAGCGGTGCCGTTCCGCTCGCCCGGCTGCCCGTTCGGCTCGGTGGGCTGGCCGGTGGTGGGCTCGGCGGCCGGGTCGCCGGGGGAGCGGCGGACGTCGACCACCTGGCCGGTCAGCCCGGAGAGCAGCACGTCCAGTGAGACCCGGGCCACCGTGTCGGCCGCCAGCAGGGTGTGCTCCGGCTCCTCCCCGAACGCCCGGGTCCGCATCGGGGTCGCGGTCCGTTCCGGGTTGACGCAGTTCACCCGTACGCCGAACTCGGACCACTCGTCCGCGAGCGCCTGGGTGAGGTTGACCACGGCGGCCTTGGTGGCGGAGTAGAGGGCGTACCGGGCCCGGCCCCGGGTGTAGGAGCTGGAGGTGTAGAGCAGCAGTTGGCCCCGGGTCTGCCGCAGGTAGGGCAGCGCCTGCCGGGCGATGTCCACCGGGGCGACCAGGTTGACCTGGAGCATCTGCGCGATGGTCGCCTCGTCCATCTCGGCGAGCGCACCCATCCGGAGCACCCCGGCGGTCACCACCACGTGGTCGATCCGGCCCGTCGCCTCGAACGCACCACGCAACGCGGCGGCGACGTCCTCGCCCCGCTCCACGTGGGTGCCGGTGCTCGACCGGCTGACCGGGAAGACGTCCGCGCCGTAGCTCCGGGCGACCTCGGCCAGCCGCGCGCCGATGCCCTCGCTGCCGCCGAAGACCACCACCGTGCGGCCGCTCAACTCCTCGACGTACGCCCGCTCGTCGCGCAGCCGGGGCGCCTGGGCGGCGGCGAGCTGGAAGAGCTTGTCCGCCAGGTGTACGTCGACCGGGTGGGTCACCTTGATGTTCTCGTCCGAGCCCTCGATGACCTTGATCGGCACCTCGGGCAGGTAGCGCAGTACCACCCCGCAGTCGTCGGTGGCGCTGAACTCCGGGTCCTGCGCGGCCAGCGCGTACGCGGCCCGGATGGTGCTGGACCGGAACGCCTGCGGCGTCTGCCCCCGGCGCAGCCGGGACCGTACCGGGATGTCGGTGATGCAGTCGTCGTCGTCCACCTGGATGATCGTGTCGGCGGACGGGATCGCCACGTCGACGGCGGAGTGCGTCCAGAGCGCGTTGACGCACTCCCGGACGATCCGGGGGCTCAGCAGCGGCCGGACCGCGTCGTGGAAGAGGACGTTGCAGTCGTCCGGCCCGATCGCGGCCAGCGCCAGCCGGGTGGTGGCGTTGCGGGTGTCACCGCCCTCGATCACCTGACTGACCTTGCGGAAGCGGGCCTTGTCCACAATCTGCCGCGCCTCGCCCAGGAAACCGGGTGCCATCAGCACGATGATCTCGTCGATCTCGGGCGCGGACTCGAAGACCGTGATGGTGTGTTCGAGGATCGGCTTGCCGGCGATCTTGAGGAGCTGCTTGGGAATGCCGAGTCCGACCCGGGTCCCGGTGCCCCCGGCCAGCACCACCGCCACGGTCCGGGTCGGGCGCCAGGGCGCCCGGACGTCGGGGCGAGGGCCTACGGCCGGGCCGGCGTCCGGCTTCGTCGCCGGGTCAGGTGCCATTGCCGATCCTCACTGACTGGAACTGTCGAATGCCGATACCTCCGGAGCGGTCGCCGTCCGGCTGGTGCGCGCTGACCGCAGCCCGCCGGGACCGGTCACCGTCCGCCACCCCACCCGTCCCACCGGTCGACCTCCGGGCCGGCCGGTGGGAGGTCGACCGGAGCCGACGACCTCTAGGACCCTAGCGCGCGGGCGGTCGGCCCGGGTAACTCGCGCCAGCCGGACGATCGCCGCCCGGAACGGTCCGGGCGTCACTTCTGGTTCATGAAGCTCTCGTACTCGGCGATCACATCGGCGGTCGGCCCGTCCGCCCGGATCAGCCCTGACTCCAGCCAGATCGACCGTTCACAGGTGTCCCGGATCGAGCCGATGCTGTGGCTCACCAGGAACACCGTGCCGGCCCCGGCGCGCAGTTCCCGGACCCGCCGCTCGCTGCGCCGCCGGAACCGCGCGTCACCGGTGGCGAGCGCCTCGTCGATCAGCAGTACGTCGTGCTTCTTCGCGGCGGCGATGGAGAACCGGAGCCGGGCGGCCATTCCGGACGAGTACGTCCGCATGGGCAGCGAGGCGAAGTCACCGCGCTCGTTGATGCCGGAGAACGTGATGATTCCCGGGGTGAGTTCGCGCACCTGGGCCGGGGTCATACCCATCGCCAAGCAGCCGAGCATGACGTTGCGTTCCCCGGAGAGGTCGTTGAGCAGGGCCGCGTTCACCCCGAGCAGCGAGGGCTGGCCCTGGGTGTAGATCGCACCCCGGCTGGTGGGCAGCAGCCCGGCGATCGCCCGCAGCATGGTCGACTTGCCGGAGCCGTTGCTGCCGAGCAGCCCGATGGCCTCTCCCCGGTACGCGGTGAAGCTGACGCCCTTGACCGCGTGCACTTCGCGGATCGCGGCGGGCTTGCCGCCGGTCACCATCCGCTTCAGTGCGGCGACCGGATTGCCGCTGCCGCCCGCGCCGGCGCCGTACACCCGGTAGGTCACGTGTACGTCGTCGACGACGACGGTGGGAATCCGGGAACCGTCGGCGGCGGTGGACGCCGAAGCGTCGATCCGCACGTTCGTTGACTCAGCCACGGCCATACTCCCTTTCGCCCCGCCAGAAGTAGACGAATCCGAGGACACCGGCGACGACCGCCCAGCCGACGGCGAGGAGCCAGCTCTGGGTCGCCGGCGCGGTGACCGGTGCCGTCTCCATCAGTGAGTGCCGCATCAGCTCGATGTAGACCAGCAGCGGGTTGAGCTGGACCAGCCAGGCCACCGCCTCCGGCAGGTGCTTCTCGAAGTAGGCAACGCTGTAGAGCACGCCCGAGCCGTACATCCAGGTGCGCATCACGAACGGGACGATCTGCTTCACGTCGGTGATCTTCGAGCCGAGCCGGGCCATCGCCATCGCCAAGCCGGCGTTGAAGATCGACTGTAGGACCACCGCCGGCACGACCAGCAGCCATTCGAAGGTCAGCGGTTCGCCGTCGACCAACACGATGGCGGCCAGCACGACGATGGACGCGAGGAGCTGCTGGAACTGGGTCAGTGTGATCGCGATCGGCAGGCAGGCCCGGGGGAAGTGCAGTGCCCTGATCAGGCCGAGGTTGCCGGTGATCGCCGAGACCCCGGAGCTCACCACGGACTGTGTGAAGATGAACACGAACAGTCCGGTGCAGAGGTAGGCGATGAAGTTCTGCACGTCCCTGCTGGTGCCCAGCACCACCCCGAAGATCAGGTAGTAGACGGCGGCGTTGGTCAGCGGGGTGAGGACCTGCCAGAGCCGACCCAGCCGGGCGGTGCTGAACGACGCCGCCACCTTGGCGTTGGCGTAGGCGGCGATGAAGTGCCGATAGGACCACAACTGCCGGATGTAGCTGACGAGGCCGGGTCTTTCGCCGGCGAGGGTCAGTCCGTACCGGGCGGCGAGCTGGGCTCCGGTCAGTCCTGAATCAGGATCGGCTACCGCCGTAGTGGCCATAGCAAGGCGCTCCGATCTATTCGGGCTTGAAAAACGCGCGACAGGGGTGACCGTGGCCGGAACGATCGAACGCCGTGCGGTCGTCGCTTCGGGCAAGAAGGTAGTCCATCGTACGTCGGGACGCAACCGTACCGTCGCCGCGCTATATTGGCCGGCGTGGCGACTGACAACCGGCGTGCTCCGGCGGGAGCGGCGGTACTCCGAGGGGAGATCACCGTCGCCATCCGCCAGGCGGTGATGCAGGAACTCGCCGCGGTCGGCTACGGGCGTCTCTCGATAGAGGGAGTCGCGCGTCGGGCCGGCGTCGGCAAGACGGCGATCTACCGCCGCTGGAACTCGAAGCTGGAAATGGTGCTGGAGATCGTCTCCCGGGTCGCGGGGCAGAGCCTACCGCTACCGGACACCGGGAGCCTAAAGGGAGATCTCGACGTGCTGCTGCGGATCGTGGCCAGGGCGCTGCGACATCCGCTGGCCTCGCAGATCATCCCGGATCTCCTCGCCGAGGCGTCCCGCAACCCACAGATCGCGCAGACGCTCCAGGAGGCCCTGCACGCCAACCAGCGGGACGTCGGCATACTGTTGATCGGCCGGGCGGTCGACCGGGGTGAGCTACCGGCGGGCGCCGATCCGGACGTCGCGATCGACCTGATCATCGGCCCGCTCTACTGGCGGCTCGCCGTGGCCCGCACCCCCATCCAGGAGGACTACCTGCGACGAATGGTCGCCGCGATCGCCAGCGCCCTCGGCGCGGGCGACGCCGTCGTCGCGGGAGGGAGCACCTGAGACTCCGCCCCCACCCTGCCGGTCTGCTCTGGTGACGGCGCCGGCCACCCCCCGACCCCGACAGGTGACCGGCGCCACCGCCAGCCCTGGACGACTCCGCACCACCCGATCGACGTACCGCGCAAAGAGCTAGCATCGCATGCCGAACGCGAATCCCTCATCGACAGGAGGATGCCCATGACTGGGCAGCACCCAGACCTGATCCCACCCGCCAAGCCAGTGATCGGAGAAGCCGAGATCGAAGCCGCCGTGCGGGTGCTCCGCAGCGGCCGGGTGGTGCAGGGGCCGGAGGTGGCCGCGTTCGAGGAGGAGTTCTCCGAGCTGGTGGCGGGCCGGCACTGTGTCGCGGTCAACTCCGGCACGTCCGCGCTGCACCTGGCCCTGCTCGCCCTGGGCATCGGGCCCGGTGACGAGGTCATCGTGCCGTCGTTCTCCTTCGCCGCGAGCGCGAACGCGGTCCGGCTGGTCGGCGCCGAGCCGGTGTTCGTGGACATCGAGCCGGACAGCTTCTGCGTGAACCCGGACGCCGTCGCCGCGGCGATCACCCCGCGCACCGTGGCGATGATGCCGGTCCACCTGTACGGCCACCCGGCCGCGATGGACCGGCTGGTCCCGATCGCCGAGCAGCACGGCCTGGCGATCGTGGAGGACGCCGCCCAGGCCCACGGCGCCGCGCTGAACGGGATCCCGGTGGGCAGCTTCGGCGCCGCCGGCTGCTTCAGCTTCTACCCGACCAAGAACATGCACGCCCTGGAGGGCGGCATGATCACCACCGCCGACCCGGAGTTGGCCCGCACCCTGCGGCTACTGCGCAACCAGGGCATGGAGCAGCGGTACGCCAACGAGATCGTCGGCGCCAACATGCGGCTGACCGACGTGGCCGCCGCGATCGGCCGGGTACAGCTCAAGCAGCTCCCGGAGTGGACCGAGCAGCGCCGGTCGAACGCGAAGTTCCTCGACTCCCGGATCACCGGCATGATCACGCCGCCGGTCGCCGACGCGGCCCGGCACGTCTACCACCAGTACACGGTCCGGGTCACCGGTGACCGCGACGCCGCCCAGCAGCACCTGACCGAGCGGGGCGTCGGCAACGCCGTCTACTACCCGACCCCGATCCACCGGCTCAAGCCGTACCTGGGCGAGGACGGGAAGCCGGGTCCGTGGGACCTGCCGGAGACCGAGCGGGCCGCCCGCGAGGTGGTGTCGCTGCCGATCCACCCGTCGCTGACCCAGGCACAGCTCGAGCGGATCGCCGACGCCGCGAACACCGTGGCGGGCACCCGATGAGCGGCCAGGCGCGGAAGCTGCGCGCGGGCCTGATCGGGCTGGGCGCGATGGGCCGCAACCACGCCCGGGTACTGTCCGGTCTGGACGGTGTGGACCTGGTCGGCGTCGTCGACCCGGCCGGCGATCCGACGGGTGCGTTGCCGGTACCGGTGGTGCCCACCGTCTCCGAGCTGCTCGCCCTCAAGCTCGACTACGCGGTGGTGGCCTGCCCGACCGCGCTGCACGAGCCGGTCGGCCTGGAACTGGCGGCGAACGGCGTCTGCGCGCTGATCGAGAAGCCGCTCGCCCAGTCCGTCGAGGCCGCGACCCGACTCGTGGACGCCTTCGAGGCGGCCGGGCTCGTCGCGGGGGTCGGGCACATCGAGCGCTACAACCCGGCGTTGCAGAGCCTGCGTGTCCGGTTGGAGGCGGGCGAGCTGGGCGAGGTCTACCAGGTGGTGACCCGCCGGCAGGGCCCGTTCCCGCACCGGATCGCCGACGTCGGCGTGGTGATGGACCTCGCCACCCACGACATCGACCTGACGAGCTGGGTCACCGGGCAGGAATACACCTCGGTGTCGGCCCGCACGGTGTCGCGCAGCGGGCGGCTGCACGAGGACATGGTGGCGGCGGTCGGTCAGCTCGCCGACGGCACGATGGTCAACCACCTGGTCAACTGGTTGAGCCCGCTCAAGGAGCGGTCCACCGTGATCACCGGGGACCGGGGATGTTTCGTCGCCGACACCCTCACCGCCGACCTCACCTTCTATGCCAACGGCGCCATCGACACCGAGTGGGAGGCGCTGCGCGCGTTCCGGGGCGTCGCCGAGGGTGACATGGTGCGCTACGCGATCCCGAAGCGGGAGCCGCTGCTCGTCGAGCACGAGCGGTTCCGCGACGCGGTGGAGGGCAAGGAGAGCGACATCGTGACCCTCCGCCAGGGCCTGCGTACGGTGGAGGTCTCCGCCGCGGTGCTCCGGTCCGCGTCGGACGGCAGCACGATCCACCTGACCTCACGAGGTTCCGCCGCGGACGTCGCCGCCGTGTCCTGAGCCGAGGCTCAGCACCGTACCGGCCTGCCCTGCCCGGTGGTGCCGGCGACCGGACCGGCGCCGCACCACCGGGTCGCGCGGGTAGTCGAGGCCAGCGCCGCCGGCCCGGCGGGACCGGCGGCGGCCGGACGCGCGATCGCCGGAATCGCCGGACCGGGGCGGTCAGCCCAGTCGACGTTCGAGGATCTCGACGACGCGTTCGGCGGCACGTCCGTCGCCGAAGGGCGTGCCGAGCGGCGTCCCGGGTGCCGGTCGGGTGGCCGTCGCCACCCACTCGCCCGGGCCGAGCAGCGCCGGATCGGGGACGAGCCGGTTCCAGTCGCCGTCGAGCGTCTCCAGCCATTCGGTCTCGGACCGCAGCGTCGTGCAGGGGCGGCCCAACAGGTACGCCTCCTTCTGCAGGCCGCCCGAGTCGGTCACCACACCGACCGAACCGAGGACCGTGGCGACCATGGCGGCGTAGCCGACCGGCGGGCCGACCCGGAGCGCACCCTGGGCCAGCTTCAGGCCCTGCGCCTCGGCCCTGGCCAGCAGCCGGGGATGGGCGAGCAGCACGACCGGGATCGGCAGGTCGGCCAGGGCCGCGACCAGCGTCGCCAGCCGGGCCGGATCGTCGGTGTTCTCCGCCCGGTGCAGCGTGGCGAGCAGGTACGGCTCCGCCGGGTCGACGCCCTCGGGCAGTTCCACCGCGGGCCGCTCGCCGGCGAGAATCGCGTCCCTGATCGACAGGCAGACGTCGACCATCACGTCACCGGTGAGCACCGCCCGGTCGGCGAGCCCCTCGGTCGCCAGGTGGCGCAGCGCCTCCTCGGTCGGGGCCAGCAGCAGGTCGGCGGCGTGGTCGGTGAGGACCCGGTTGTGCTCCTCCGGCATCCGCCGGTTGAACGAGCGCAGGCCGGCCTCCAGGTGGGCCACCCTGATGTGCTGCTTCACGGCCGACAGGGCACCGGCCAGGGTCGAGTTGGTGTCCCCGTAGACCAGTACCCAGTCCGGGTTCTCGGCGGCCAGGACCGGGTCCATGGCCTCCAGGATCCGCCCGGTCTGCGCGCCGTGGCCACCGGAACCGACGCCGAGGTGTACCGCCGGGTCGGGAATGCCGAGCCCGGAGAAGAAGACGTCGGAGAGGTTGACGTCGTAGTGCTGACCGGTGTGCACGATGACGTGTTCGTGCTCGGTACGGGCGAAGGCGGCCGCTATCGGTGCCAGCTTGACCAGTTGTGGACGGGCTCCGACGACACTGACTACCTTCACCACTCGTCTCCCGGAAAGTCTGGACCTCGACGGGGATGTCCGGCCAGAACGGCCGGCCCGGATCGTCACCGGCGCGCCTGACCCCGCACCCGGCGGCAATACAATATGTCATGGAACGCCGCCTCCGGCGACTTCCCGGCCGTGCCTTGCTGTCCCACCTCGCCCGGTTCGCCGGCCGGACTTCTCCGTCCCCTTCGTACCCGCCGGGGCCGCCCCGGGTGGTTGCGCAGCAGGTGGGGCGGGGGGCCGATATGGCGACGAATGCCGGAGAAGGCCCGGGACGATTACCCGCCGGGTTGCCGTACACTCGCCGGGGTTCTCGGGAAGTCGCGCTGCGGGAGAGGCAGAGACAGGCATCATGGACTTGAACGGGCCCGCCGGAACACGGCGCACTCGGGGTCGGATCGTCATGCTGGTCGACAACGGGGTCGACGGAGACTCCCGGGTGCAGAAGGCCGCCCGCTCGGCGGCCGAGGCCGGCTGGGACGTGACCCTGATCGGCAAGAAGGGCGACTCCGGGCCGGATTCCTGGCGAATCGGTGACGCCGAGGTACGCCTCGTCCCGGTCTCCCCGGAACCGCTCGAACCGTGGTTCCGGCGCGGGCGCTCGCTGCGCCGGCCGCTGGCGTACCCGCCGGGCAAGCAGGTGATCTACCGGCTGGACGCGATGAAGGCGTGGCGGGTGGACATCGTGGCCCGGATCGCCGAGCGCCGCGCCGCGCGGGCCGCCGGCCGGAAGCCGCCGGGCGGGTTCCTCGCCGAGCCCCGGCTGCTGCTGTCCCGGCTCGGCCTCGCGGTGGCGAGCCGCTGGGTCCGGTTCCGGGCCCGGGAGAGCCGGCTGCTGCGGGAGGCGCGCAACAACCCCCGTTCCGCGGCCAACCGCTTCGCCATCTGGTTCTTCTCCACCACCATGGGCGCGCGGTGCTGGCGGCGGCTCGACCCCTCGCTCTGGCAGTGGGAGTTGGCCTTCGGAAAGGTGATCGACGGGCTGAAGCCCGACCTCATCCACGCGCACGACTTCAAGATGGTCGGCGTCGGGGCCCGCGCCGTGGCCCGGGCGCGCGCCAAGGGCCGGGCGGTGCGATTCGTCTGGGACGCCCACGAGTACGTCCCCGGGCTGCGCCCCCGTACGCCCGGCTGGATCGAGGCGCAGTCCGCCTACGAGCGGGAGTACGCCCCGTGCGCGGACGCGGTGATGACCGTCTCGGACGACCTCGCCGAGCTGCTGCGCAAGGACTACAAGCTGGCGGAGAAGCCGGTCGTGGTACTCAACGCACCGGTGCTGGCCCCGGCCGACGAAGAGCGCGGCGTCGCCGTACCGAACCTGCGCGAACTCTGCGGCCTCGGGCCGGACACCCCGCTGCTGGCCTACTCCGGCGGCATCACCCCGGTGCGCGGGGTGGACCTGATCGTCGACGCGCTGCCGAGCCTGCCGGACGTGCACGTGGCGATGCTGTCGGTACAGCCTCTCGGCGCGAACCGGGCGGCCAACAAGCTGCGGGCCCGCGCCGTGGAACTGGGCGTGGCGGACCGGGTCCACCTGTTGCCGTACGTGCCGCACTGGCAGGTCTCGAAGGTGCTCTCCGGCGCGGACGCCGCGGTGAGCCCGCTGCACCACCTGCCGAACCACGAGATCGCACTCAGCAACAAGTTCTTCGAGTACTCGCACGCCCGGCTGCCGCTGGTGGTCAGCGATGTCCGCACGATGGCCGCGATGGTCCGGTCGACCGGACAGGGCGAGGTGTTCCGGGCCGAGGACCTGACCGACTTCATCCGGGCGGTGAAGCTGGTGCTGGCCGAGCCGGAGCGCTACCGTGCCGCCTACGACCGACCCGGCCTGCTGCAGCAGTGGAGCTGGGAGGCCCAGGCGGAGATCATCGACCAGCTCTACACCCGGCTGCTGCCGCAGTTGCCCGGCCGGGAGCCGGCGGCCGGGGCCGAGTCGAGCGCCCCGTCCGTGCTCTCCACCGCCCAGGTCTGACCCCGCGTCCGTCCGAATCAGACACGACCGCCGGCGCCCGCGCGCCGGCCCGGGAAAGAGAAGGAGAACCTGGTGGGGGTGCCCGCTGTCCGGGACGTGGCCGTGGTCACGCCGTGGTATCCGACCAGGCACGTGCCGTTCGCCGGCGCCTTCGTACAGGCGATGGTCGAGGCGACGGCGTCGTCGTGGGACCGGGCTACCGTCTACCACGTCGACCCGTGGGGGGCCCGGATCTCGGAGGCCCAGGACGCCGCGGTGATGCGGGCGCACCGGACGCTGTTGCAGCACGCCGTCCGGGAGACCGGCACGGTGGCCGGGGCCCGGCTGCGCTACCTGCCGGTCCCGACCCGGGTCGGGATGACTTTCGCGGAGTTCGCCCGCCGGCACGCGGAGTCGCTCCGGATCGTGCTCGGCGGCCGGCCGATCGACGCGCCGGTGGTGCACGCGCACGTGGGTCTGCGCGGTGGCTGGACGGCCCTGGAGAACGCCCGCCCCGACGCCCGGGTCTTCGTCACCGAGCACGCGACCTTCCTGCCCCAGGTGTTGGCGGAGCCGGACTCCCGGGCGATGTACGACGAGGTGATCCACCGCGCCACCGGCTTCTTCGCGGTCGGCAACGCGGTGCGGTCGGTACTCGTCGAGGCGTTCCCGCACCACGCCGACAAGATCACCTTCATGCCGAACCCGGTGGCCTTCGGTGCACCGCGTGAGCAGCCGGTCACCGAGCTGCGTCGCTGGCTGTACGTCGGGACGCTGAGCGAACGCAAGGGCGTGAACCTGCTGCTCGAGGCGTTCGCCAAGTGTCACGCCGAGGACCCGGCGCTGACCCTGACCTTCGTCGGCGAGGGGCGGTTGCGGGCCGCCCTGACCAGCCGGGCGGCGGCGCTCGGCGTCGCGGAGGCGGTCACCTTCGCCGGGCCGGTGGAGCCGGAGCGGGCGCTGGAGCTGATGCGCGAGCACGATCTCCTGATCCATCCCAGCCGGCTGGAGACCTTCGGCATGACCATCGTGGAGGGGATCGCGGCCGGCATGCCGGTACTGGTGACCCGGTGCGGCGGGCCGGAGGAGACCCTGGCGGGGATCGAGGACGCCGCCGGGGTGCTGATCGACGTCACCGACGACCCCGACACCATCGCCGACGGCTACCGGCGGCTCCGCGACAGGTTCCCGGACCAGGTGGATCCGGTACGCGCCCGGGCGGTGCTGACGAGCCGCTACGGGTACGACGCCGTCGCGCGGGCGCATCTGCGGGTCTGGTTTCCGGACGCCGACACCTCCGCGCCGGCCGCCGTGTCGTCGTCCGCCGCCACCGATCCGACGGAGTGACCGTGCAGGTGTTGATTCTCGCGCTCGGCGCGAACCGTGGCCGGGGAGTCGCGGCGGAGGCCGCCCAGATCGTCGCCGACGGTGGCCGGGTGGTGGTGCTGATAGACCAGGCGAAGCTCTGGCGGCGGGTGAAGTTCGCCAAGGGCGTCCGGGTGGTCGACCTGTCGCGGCTGGAGTCGAGCCAACCACTCGGCAAGGTCGAGCAGGTCCTGTTGTACCGGGGCCCGCGCAAGCTGTTCCGGGTGGTGGGCCGAGGGCCGCTGCGCGGTCGGGCCCAGCGCGCTTCCGGGGTCTACGAGACCCGGGTCGCCGATCCGGTGCACCGCCGGCTGGTGCAGCCGCTGTTCCGGCGGGGCTGGGGCGACGGCTCCCGCAACCTGATCCGGAGCCGGGTGCTGGACGCCGAGCGGTTCGACCTGATCGTCGTGGCGGACCCGACGTCGATGCCGTACGCGGCCGGTCTGCTGGCCGACTACCAGCGTGCCGGTGGCGAGATGCCGCGCTTCTCGTTCGGGCTCGACTACGCCGCCTTCGCGGAATCGCCGGCCGGGCACGGCTCGCCGGATACTCGACAGAACTCACTGTGATCCCGGCCGGGTCGGCCGGGGCGGAAGAGGGTAGGAGCGTCATGCACGTCTCGAACGGCGTCGGGTCCGGCGAGGCCCGTGGCCGGGTGGTGATGCTGGTCCACAACGCCGTCAAGGGTGACTCCCGGGTGCAGAAGGTGGCGCGTTCGGCTGCCGACGCCGGCTGGGAGGTGATCCTGCTCGGACGCTCGAAGGACCGGCAGCCGCACACCTGGCGGGAGGGGGGCGCCGAGGTCCGGCTGCTGCCGATGTCGTCGCCGCTGACGAAGCGGCCGCACGACTTCCGCCGTCGCTGGTTGCGCGGTCCGCTGGGTTACCCGCCCACCGGGGTCGCGGCGTTCCGGCAGCAGTCGGTGAAGGCGTGGAAGGCGGACCTGCGGGTCCGGCAGGCCCTGCTGGTGCTGGCCGCACGCTCCGGGAAGCCGCCGGCCGCCCTGCCGGTACGCAAGGCGGCGCTGCGCGCCCAACAGCTGGCGGCGAAGCTGGTCGGCGGCTGGGTCGGGCTACGGTACCGCCAGTTGAACCGGGCCCAGGAGGCGCGTCGCCGGCTGACCGGCCCGTGGGACCGGGCCCAGGCGTTCGTCTGGCAGAAGTGGATGGGTGACCGCGCCTGGCGCCGGCTGGAGCCCCGGCTCTGGGACTTCGAGCTGGCGTTCGGGCCGACCATCGACAAGTTGAAGCCGGACCTGATCCACGCGCACGACTTCCGGATGATCGGAGTCGGTGCCCGCGCCGCGATCCGGGGCAGGGCCGCCGGCCGCCCGGTGAAGCTGGTCTGGGACGTGCACGAGTTCCTGCCCGGGATCAACCCGGGCGGCAACACCGCACAGTGGCTGCCCGGCCTGCGAGCTGCGGAACGGGAGTACGGGCGGTACGCGGACGCGGTGATCACGGTCTCGGAGAGCCTCGGCGATCTGCTCGTCAAGGAGCACAAGCTGACCCAGCGGCCGTACGTGGTGCTCAACGCGCCGCACGCCCAGCCCGGCCCGGGCGAGGCGGAGGCCGACGGGCCGGCGCCGGATCTGCGGGCGCTCTGCGGTGTCGGGCCGGACGTGCCGCTGCTGGTGTACAGCGGTGGGGCCGCCGTACAGCGCGGGCTCGGCACGATGGTGGAGGGGCTGCCGCAGCTCGACGGGGCACACGTCGTCTTCGTGGTGCCCAGCTCCACCGACTCGTACATCCAGGGGCTGCTGGCCCGGGCCGCCGAACTCGGCGTCGCCGAGCGGGTGCACGTGCTGCCGTACGTCCCGTTCTCGCAGGTGTCGGCGTTCCTGTCGGCGGCGGACGTCGGAGTGATCCCGATCCACCACTGGCCGAACCACGAGATCGCGCTGATCACCAAGTTCTTCGAGTACTCGCACGCCCGGCTGCCGATCGTGGTCAGCGACGTCAAGACGATGGCCGAGACGGTACGCCGGACCGGCCAGGGCGAGGTGTTCCGGGCCGAGGACGTCGCCGACTACGTCCGGGCGGTACGCGCGGTGCTGGCGGACCCGAAGGGCTACCGGGCCGCGTACGACGAGCCCGGCCTGCTGGAACGCTGGACCTGGGAGGCGCAGGCCGAGGTGCTGGACGACGTCTACACCCGGTTGCTGGCGGATCGTCCGGGTGCCCGCCCGGCCGCGTCCAGCGGCGGCGTTTCCGGGTAATCGGTCGACAGCCGATCCGGCCGCCGGAAGGCCCGTTTCCGGGACGCAAACGCGGTGAACGGGCCTTCACGGTCGGCTATGCACGAACAGTACAAGCGTGTCAAGAGCTCTGCGAGGGTTGCCGTACACTCGCTGGGGCTTGCCGTGCGGGACGCACTGCGGGAAGGCGGAGACACAGATCATGGACGTGGACCGGGCTGCCGGAGGTCGGGGCTCACGCGGGCGGGTCGTCATGCTGGTCGACAACGGCGTGCACGGTGACTCCCGGGTGCAGAAGGTCGCCCGCTCGGCCGCCGAGGCGGGCTGGGACGTGACGCTGCTCGGTCGCGCGCCGGTCGGGGCTCCGCAGACGTGGCGGCTCGGTCGCGCCGAGGTACGCCTGGTGCCGATGCCCGATCCGCTGGCCCGCCGCCGGCACGAGTTCCGGCGGGCCTGGTTGCGCTGGCCGTTGGCGTACCCGCCGAGCGGGATCGCGGCGAACCGGGCGGCCTGGGTGAAGGCCTGGCAGACGGACATCCGGGTCCGCGAGGCGGCGTTGACCGTGGCGGCCCGGTCCGGCCGGCCGGACCCGCGGCAGGCGCGCCGGCTGCGCACCGAGCGGATGGCGGCGGAGTGGCTGCGCCGCTGGGTCTCGTTCCGCTACTGGCAACTGACCCGGGCACGCAAGGGTCGCCGGCTGCACGGCCCGTGGGACCGGCTCTACACCTGGTTCTGGCAGACCGTCCAGGGCGGCCGGGCCTGGCGGCGGCTGGAGCCGGGGTTGTGGGACTACGAGCTGGCCTTCGGCCCGGTCGTCGACGAGTTGAAGCCGGATCTGATCCACGCGCACGACTTCCGGATGATCGGGGTCGGCGCCCGGGCCAAGACCCGGGCCGCCGCCGCCGGCCGGTCGGTCAAGCTGGTCTGGGACGCGCACGAGTTCCTCCCCGGGGTGCAGCCGTGGCAGGACAACGCGCGGTGGTTGCCGGCGCACCGGGCGCACGAGCGGGAGTACGTTCCCTACGCCGACGCCGCGATCACGGTCTCGACCAGCCTCGCCGAGCTGCTCCGCAAGGAGCACGGCCTGGCCAGCTTGCCGGCCGTGGTGCTCAACGCCCCCGACGTCGAGCCACCGTCGGCGGCGGACGGCCCCGTGCCGGACCTGCGGGCGATCTGCGGCGTCGCGCCGGAGACCCCGCTGCTGGTCTACAGCGGGGCGGCGGCGCCCCGGCGGGGACTACAGATCATGGTCGAGGCGCTGCCGCAGCTGCCCGGGGTGCACGCCGCCCTGGTGGTCAACAAGCCGGACGGCGCGTACATCCGGGAGCTGGTGTCCCGGGCCACGGCGCTGGGGGTGGCGGACCGGCTGCACGTGCTGCCCTACGTGCCGCACTGGCAGGTGGTGCCGTTCCTGTCGGCGGCGGACGTCGGGGTGATCCCGATCCACCACTGGCCGAACCACGAGATCGCGCTGATCACCAAGTTCTTCGAGTACTCGCACGCCCGGCTGCCGCTGGTGGTCAGCGACGTGAAGACGATGGCCGAGACGGTCCGCTCGACCGGCCAGGGCGAGGTGTTCCGGGCCGAGGACCTGACCGACTTCCTGCGGGCGGTCCGGGCGGTGCTCGCCGACCAGGAGCGCTACCGCGCGGCGTACGACCGGCCGGGCCTGCTGGCCGAGTGGACCTGGGAAGCGCAGGCCAAGGTGCTGGACGAGGTCTACCGGAGGCTGCTGCCGGAGCCGGAGCCCGCTCCCGAGCCGGAATACACCCCGGCGCGGGCGGTGAGCGAGCGGTCCGCGGGATCTGTCAGGTGAACACCCCCGACGTCAGCGTGGTGGTGGCGGTCTACAACACCATGCCCTATCTGACCAAGTGTCTGAACTCGCTGGTGCGGCAGAGCATCGGCCGGGACCGGATCGAGGTCATCGCGGTGGACGACGGGTCCACCGACGGCAGCGGCCGGGAGCTGGACCGCTTCGCCCGGCTCTATCCGGAGACCGTCAAGGTGGTCCACCAGGAGAACTCGGGTGGTCCGGCACAGCCCAGCAACCGCGCCCTGGACCTGGCCACCGGCCGGTACGTCTTCTTCGTCGGTGCCGACGACTACCTGGGGCACGAGGCCCTGGAGCGGCTGGTGGCGGCGGCCGACGAGTACGGCTCCGACGTGGTGCTCGGCAAGGCCGTCGGGGTGAACAGCCGCAACATCCACCAGGCGGTCTTCGCCCGCAACGAGATGGAGATCGACCTCTTCGACTCGGCGCTGCCCTGGTCGCTGGCGAACACCAAGCTCTTCCGCCGCGAGCTGATCGAGCGTCACCAACTGCGCTATCCGGAGGACATGCCGGTCGGCAGCGACCAGCCGTTCACCCTGGAGGCGTGCTTCCGGGCGAAGCGGATCTCGGTACTGGCCGACTACGACTTCTACCACGCGGTGCGCCGGCTCAACGCCCGCAACATCACCTACCGGTCGAAGCACCTGGAGCGGCTCCGCTGCGCCGAGGCGATCATGAACTTCGTCGCGAAGTTGATCGAGCCGGGCGAGCAGCGGGACGCCGTACTGGTGCGGCACTTCAGCTGGGAGGTCGCCCGGCTGGTGGAGGACGACTTCCTCGGCGTCGACCGGGCGGCTCAGGAGCAGGTGGTGGCCGGGATCCGGAACCTGGCCGACCAGTACCTCACCGACCGGATCCGGGCCAAACTCGAGATCGAAGCGCGGCTGCGGATCTCCACTGCCCAGCGCGGTACCGTCGACGACGTTCTCGCGGTGATCCGGCAGGACGCCGAGCAGGGGGTTCCGCCGACGATCGTCGACGGCGACCGCTGGTACGCCGGATATCCGGGTTTCCGGGACCCCCGGCTGGATCTGCCGGACGCCTGGTTCGACGTCTCGGACACCGCCGCCGACTGGCTCGCCCGGCTGGAGGCGGTCGCCATCACCTGGGAGACCTGCGAGGACGGTGAGCGGGCGCTGACCGTCACCGCCCGGACCCCCCGCCGGGACCTGGCGTCGCTGACCTCCGGGCCGATCGGGCTGACCGCGGGCGACGTCACCGGCATCACGCTGGAGACCAGCCGGGACAGCACCGGCAGTACCGTCCGGGCGCAGTTCCGGGCGAGCCTGCTGCTCGCCGGCGCCGGAGTGGGCGGTTCGCTGCTCGGTGTCCGGTCCCAGTTGACCGCCTTCGGCGGGGTCGGCTCCGCGCCGGTACGGGCGCCGACCCGGCCCACCGTGTCACGCTTGATGTTCCGCCGGGGGATGCGGTTCTTCGTGATCACCCCGACAACGAGTCACCGAGGCCAACTCGTGATCGCCATCGCACCTGTCACCCCCCGTCGGGTCCTGGCCCGACTGCGGCGCAGGTTGCCCCAGGGAGGAAAGTAGAAGGCATGAAAATCTGCGTCGTCGCTCTCGGAAAGATCGGACTGCCGCTCGCCGTGCAGTTTGCCGACAAGGGGCACTCGGTGGTGGGTGCCGACGTCTCCGAGCGGGTCGTGAAGCTGGTCAACGACGGTGCCGTGCCGTTCCCGGGCGAGGCCGACCTCGACGTCAAGCTCAAGGAGGCGGTGGCGGCGGGCCGGCTCTCCGCCACCACCGACACCGCGGCGGCGGTCGCCGAGTCCGAGGCCGTGGTCGTGGTGGTGCCGCTCTTCGTGGACGCCGAGGGCGTGCCGGACTTCGGCTGGATGGACGACGCGACCCGGGCCATCGCGGCCGGGCTCAAGCCGGGCACCCTGGTCAGCTACGAGACCACGCTGCCGGTCGGCACCACCCGCAACCGCTGGGCCCCGATGCTGGAGGAGGGCTCCGGCCTGACGGTCGGCAAGGACTTCACCCTGGTGTTCAGCCCGGAGCGGGTGCTGACCGGCCGGGTCTTCGCCGACCTGCGCCGCTACCCGAAGCTGGTCGGCGGGGTGGACGAGGCGTCGGCCCGGCGGGGTGTCGAGTTCTACGAGGCGGTGCTGGACTTCGACGACCGTCCCGACCTGGCCCGGCCGAACGGGGTGTGGGACCTGGGCTCGGCCGAGGCGTCGGAGTTGGCGAAGCTCGCCGAGACGACCTACCGGGACGTCAACATCGGCCTGGCGAACCAGTTCGCCCGGTTCGCCGACACCGTCGGAGTCGATGTCATGAAGGTCATCGAGGCATGCAACACCCAGCCGTACAGCCACATCCACTCGCCGGGCATCGCGGTCGGCGGGCACTGCATCCCGATCTACCCCCGGATGTACCTGTGGAACGACCCGGCGGCCACCGTCGTACGGTCGGCCCGGGAGGCCAACGCGGCGATGCCGGAGTACGCGGTGGACCTGCTCGCGGCGGCGGTCGGTGACCTGACCGGGGTCGAGGTGCTGGTGCTCGGCGCCGCCTACCGGGGCGGGGTCAAGGAGACCGCGTTCTCCGGCGTCTTCCCGACCGTCGAGGCGCTGCGCCGCCGGGGTGCCCGGCCGTACGTCTCGGACCCGATGTACACCAACGACGAACTGACCGCGCTCGGCCTGCCGGCGTACGCCGGTGAGCCGGTGACCGCCGCGGTGGTGCAGGCCGACCACGCCGAGTACCGGACCCTGGGTGCCGCCGACCTGCCCGGGGTGAAGGTGCTGGTGGATGGCCGTCGGGTGACGGATCCGGCACGCTGGTCCACGGCCCGCCGGCTGGTGATCGGCGGCTGACCGTCGTCGTTCGGTGCGCGGTCGGATATTCACGTTCCTGTGGTAGAACCGTTGGGCCCCGGAATCCATCCCGCTTATGACGCCGCCGTCCCGTCAGCCTGGCCAGCCGGCAGGGGACGCCGACGGCGGCGCCTCGGGTATCGAGAGGAGCAGTGACGATTTCCAGGCCTGTACGTAGGGGATCCCCTCCCCGGGTCCTCTATTTGTCGTTCTACTTCCCGCCCAGCCGGGCCAGTGGCGTCTTCCGAGCCCGTGCCACGGCCAACCACCTCGCGGAGGCCGGCTGGGACGTGACCGTGCTGACCGCCCCGAGGAAGTTCTTCAGCCACTACCTCGAGAACGGCAGCGACGAGTCGCTGGAGGCGACGGTCGACCCCCGGGTGCAGGTGGTCCGGGCGCCGATGAACGCGTACATCTGGGAGACGGACGTCCGGCAGTTCGGATGGGTACGCGGCAATCTCCCGGTCCTCTCGGACCGGATCTACCAGCAGATCTTCCGGTCGGTCTTTCCCGAGCATTACAACGGGTGGGTTCCCGGGCTGCTGTCCAAGGCGTTCGGCATGCACCGGCGGCGCAAGTTCGATCTCGTCGTGGCGACCGGCAACCCGTTCGTCTCGTTCGCGGTGGCCTGGTTGCTCGGGCGCACGCTGCGGATCCCGTACGTCGTCGACTACCGGGACGCGTGGACCTTCAACCAGTTCACCGAGGAGATCCGGATGGGCCGGAACACTCCGGGGGGCCGGTGGGAGGCACGGGTACTGCGCCACGCCGCCGAGGCGGTCTTCGTCAACGACGGGATGCGGCAGTGGCACGCCGAGCGCTATCCGTACGCCGCGGAGCGGATGACGGTGGTGCCCAACGGTTGGGAGCCGGAACTGCTGGGTCGGCCGGAGTTCCGTCCCGTTCCGGCGGATCGGCCGCTGCGCTTCGCCTACGTCGGGACCGTCACCCCCTATCTGCCGTTGGACCTGCTCTTCGCCGGCTGGCGCCGGGCACAGAGTCATCCGCTGCTGGCGGGCGCCGAGCTGAACATCCACGGCCACCTCGGATTCTTCGCGAACACCGTGGCGCCGCTGCGCCAGCGGATCGAGGAGGAGCAGAACTACGGGGTGCGTTACCACGGTGCCTTCGGCAAAGCGGACGTCAGCACGATCTACGACCAGGTCGACGCGCTGGTCTTCTGCGTACCGGGCGCCCGGTTCGTGACGTCGGGAAAGGTCTTCGAATACATGGCATCCGGTAAGCCGGTGGTCTCCGTGCACGAGCCGCTGATCGCGGCGAGCGAGGTGCTCCGCGACTATCCACTGTGGTTCACAGGGGACCGGATGGACGCCGACGCCGTCGCCGAGTCGTTCATCGGTGCCGCCAAGGCCGCCCGGGACATGGACAGCCAGCTCCACCAGCGGGCCCTGGACCATGCCCAGCAGTACACCAGGGACGCCACGCTGCGCCCGTGGGAAGCGAGGCTGCGCGCCCTGGTGGAGGGGTCTCGTTGACCGGCAGCCACCGCAACATCCTCTACATCGCGCTCGGGCCGTCGCGGGTCGGCGCGGCGCGGCACCACACCGCCGCACTGGCGGCGGCGGGTGCCCAGGTCACGTTGGTCGTGGCGGACATACCACAGTGGAACGGGACCGCCCCGTCCCCGGGCGTGACGCTGCACCGGGTAGCCGGTGCGGCACGTGCCCTGCACCGAAACGCCCGGCGGGCCGTGCTCGGCGGACCACTCCGCGCCGCCGACCTGCTGATCGCTGGTGACCCGGAGGCACTGCCGGTGGCCTGGGCCGCAGCCGGGGCCCGGCCGGATCTGACGATCAGGTACGAGCCGGCGGACGATCCTGCCCGCCGGCCCGCACCGGCCGACCTGGCGGTGGTCACTCCCTGGCATCCCTCGCCGAACGCCCCGTCCTCCGGGACGGTCGTCCGGGCCATGCTCCGGGCGGTCGGCGAGCGGTTCGAGCGGGTGTCGGTCCTGCACACCGAGGACTGGACGTACGCGCACCGGTCGCCGTCGGCGAACCTGATCGCGGCGGCGGCCGAGCGATTCGCTGACCGGGGCGGCGGTGCCGTCGTGCAGGACATTCCGGAGGGTGAACTGACCCGGGTGCCGGTGCACGTCCGGTCGGTGCCGGACCACGCGGTCTGGGCCCGCGCCCACGTGGACGCGTTGGCCGCGATCCTGCCGACCGGGCGGATCGAGGCGCCTGTGGTGCACGCCCACACCGGCATCTACGGCGGGCTGGTGGCCGCCCGGCTCGCCCGGCCGGACGCCCGGATCGTGGTGACCGAATCCGCCCCGCTGCTGTCGGCCGCGCTGACCCGGCCGGCGGCCCGGCGCCAGTACGAGGAGATGCTGCAACGCGTCGACGAACTGCTCTGCGCCGGCCCGTACGTGTACAACCTGCTCAAGGCGCGGTTTCCGCACTACGTGGACAAGCTGCGGATCGTGCCGGATCTTGTCGACCTCGACGGGATCGTGGTCCGTCCCCGTCCGGTCGAGGAGCCGTTGCGGTGGCTCCACCTCGGTCAACCGGCCGACGACGAGGCCGTGCCCGGGGTGGTGGAGGCGTTCGCGCGGATCGCGATCGAGGAGCCGCGCGCGACGCTGACCCTGGCCGGATCCGGCAACGAGGCGGTCCGCGGCAGGGTCGAGGAGTTGCGGTTGACGGGCCGGGTGGTGCTGCGTCCCCCGGTCGCCGCGGACGAGTTGGTCGGGGTGCTGCACCAGCACGACCTCCTGGTGCAGCCCGGTGACATCGGGCTGCTCGGTCCTGCCGCAGTGGAGGCGGTGGCGAGTGGACTGCCGGTGCTGGTCGGCCGCAGCCCGGAGGCGACGGAGACGCTGGCCGGGCTGGACGGCGTCGCCGGGCAGTTCGTCGACGTCGGTGACGACCCGGACGTGATCGCGGCCGGCTGGCGCCGGTTGCGCGACCAGTTCGACGTCCTCGACCTGCCGGCGGCCCGGGCCAGGTTGCAGGCCCGGCACGGCCGGGAGGCGGTGGCGGCCGAGTTGCTGGCCAGCTACCGCCCGGGAACCGGCGCTGCGGTGGACGAGGCGCCCGGGTTGCGGCCGGGGGCGACGGCCGCCGGGGCGCCGGTCGGGCCGGCACCCCTTCCCGCGCCGGCCGGGCTGTCCGGATCGGTGCCGATGATGCGGGACGCGGTGGGGCCGGACTCCCGCCTCCTGGTGGTGGCGGTCAACCCGCGCAAGATCGATGTCACCCGGGACTTCGTCAACGAGATGTCGGCCCGGGGCTACACGGTGGACCTCGTCGTCAACGAGCCGGAGGCGTGGTCGCGGGCTCGACTGGACGAGCGGGTCCGGATCCATGCCCTGACAGCGGCGGAGAACCGCCGGCTGCTGCTCTGGACCGAGCAGCTGCTGGTCTTCCGGATTCCCGGGAAGCTGCTCTACGGCGCCCAACGGGTCGCCCGCAGGGTGCATCGGCTCGGGCCGGAAGTCGCGATCGGCAGGCTGCGACGGTGGCACCAGCGCGGCGCGAGGGGAGTGCACAACAAAATCTTCTTCCCCGGCTACCTGATGCTCCGGCCGTTCATCCTGTGGCGTATCACCCGCCGTGTCGTGCTGCCGCGGCTCGATCTGGCGCACACCCGTGGGGTGGTCATCTCCGGCTCGTACGGCACCACCATCGGCTGGCGACTCGCCCGCAGGTACCCCGAGTTGGCGGTCACCACGTCGCTGACCGCCTTCCGGGACGACTCCTAGATCGCGATGGTCCGTGCTCCGCCGCCACTCGGAGAGTCGGCGGCGGAGCACGATGGCGGCCGGGCAGGAGCGTGCCGGTCAGCCGAGGTCGGCGGGCGGGTTCTCCTTGTCCCGGGAGACCACCTGACCCAAGACGTCGACCCAGCCGAGCGGGCGGGCCGGGTTGCCGGCCACCAACTGATGCGGCTTGACGTCCTTGGTCACCACCGAGCCGGCCGCGATCATCGCGTACTCCCCGATCTCGACCCCGCAGACGATGGTGGCGTTCGCGCCGATCGAGGCGCCCCTGCGGACCATGGTCGGGGTGATCTGCCAGTCCGGGTTCTGGGCCCGCGGCCGGAGGTCGTTGGTGAAGACCGCGCAGGGGCCGACGAAGACCTCGTCCTCGATGGTCACGCCCTGGTAGACGGAGACGTTGTTCTGGATCTTCACCAGGTCGCCGACCACGACGTTCGCGTCCACGTAGACGTTCCGGCCGATCACGCAGTTCGCGCCCACCTGGGCGGTGGAGCGGACGTGGGCGAGGTGCCAGACCTTGGTGCCGTCGCCGATCCGCGCGCCCTCGTCGACCTCGGCCGAGGGGTGCACGAAGACCGTGTCGGGGAGGGCGGGAGGCTCGTTCATCGCTTGAGTCACGGCTTCGCAGGATACGCCGAGCGGCCCGGCCGGTCAGGGCGGGGGACGGAGCGTCGACTCCGGCAGATAGATCGTGTGCCGTCCGACCCGGGTCACCCGGGCCGGCACGCCAGAGCGGCGCAGGTGGGCCTGGAACGCGGCGTCCGCGGGCGCGCCGGCCTCGAAGACGAAGGCCGGCCGGTCGGCGGTGCCGACCCGCCTCGGGTACGCCGGATAGCGGTCCTGCCCCGGCCGCAGGTTCGCACCGAGTACCGCGCAGGCGATCCGTTCCCGGGTGACGAACACCAGTCGGTTGCAGGTCCAGTACTCGGCGTACACCGCGCTGACCCCGGCCCGCTCCAGGGTGCGGGCGAGCTGCCGCTGCTGCCGTTCCTCGGTCCGGATCGTGCCGATCTCGCCGACCAGGTGTCCGGTGGTGCCGAGCAGCAGCACCATCAGCAGGGCGAGTACGGCGGTGCCGAGCACCCCGGCGAGCCGGGTCACCGGTCCGGTGGCGAGCCGCCCCGACCAGCGGGCGACCAGCCAGAGCGGCCAGAGTACGGCGGGCAGCGAGATCTGCAGGATCGACAGGTACCGGGCGCTGGCCAGCGGCGCGCTGCCGGCGAGCGAACTGCGGGCGTACGCCGCCACGGTGAGCGCGGCGCCGATCAGCAGGGCGAGTTGGGTGGCGTACCCGACCCGGGCGGCCCGGACCGCGTCACCGGCCCGGGCGTCCCCCGGCGTACCGACGGCCGCGGCGCTGCCGGACGTTCCGCGGGACTCGGCACCGCTGCCCGGAGTCGGTCGGCCGGCCCGGACGAGTCCGACCACCGCCAGCACCCCGGCGGCGAGCAGCAGCGCCAGGTAGAGCCCGCCCCAGGACATCTCCACGGCATCGCAGCGCTCCGGCCGGCAGAGCCCGGTGGCGAGCGGGATCCCGACCAGCAGCGCGCCGTGCAGTCGGGCGGTACCCGGCGTCGACTCCGCCTCGCCCTCGCTGACCTGCCGCAGCACGGAGATCGAGTCCTGCCCGGCCGGCGCGGTCAGGTTGTCCACGACCAGCGGCGCGACCCCGAGCAGGAACCCGGCGACCAGTACGGCGCCGGCCGGACCGAGCAGGTCCCGCCAGCAGCCGACCAGCAGCACGGCGAAGGCGACCACCAGGTAGGGCAGCACCAGCCAGTCGTCCCAGACGCAGAGCCCGGTGACCAGGCCGAAGAGGCCGAAGGCCCAGCACCGGTGCCGGGTCCGCCGCTGGCCGAGGGCGAGCGCGATCAGCAGCAGGCCCAGCACAGCGGGCTTGACCTCCGGCCGGCCGCCGACGGCGGTGATCTGGTCCCGGATCACTCGTTCGCCGCCGAGCGCGAGTACCCCGACAGTGAAGGTGGCCAGCCAGGGGGAGTAGAGCCGCCGGGTGAGCCGGTACGCCAGGTAGAGGAAGGCGGCGTACAGGAACAGCAGGGGTATCCGCAGCGGGATCCAGCCGGCGCCGAAGAGCAGGAAGAGCGGCGCGGCGAGATAGCTCTGCACGGTACCCATGTAGTGCTGGCCGTAGAGGAAGACCGGCAGTTCGCGGCCGTCCGCGATGTGCAGCGCGGCGAGCCCGAACGTGGCCTCGTCGCTGTTGGAGCCCGGTACGGTCAGCAGGATCAGCGCCAGCCGGTAGGCCAGGGCGAGCAGGCCGAGGCCGAGCGCCACCGCGCCCGGCCGGTCGAGTGTTCGCACCCGCCGCCCCCCGCGCGGCACCGCCACCGACACCCCCGCGCCCCCGTCGCCGTCCCGCCTCGAAGTCTCGCACGGCGTCCCGCACCGGAGGTCCGGATCGGCGCAGGTCGCACCGGTTCCGTCCGGCCCGGGAGCCCGGCGCGGGGAGCGTGCCGGCGGGTTAGTTGATCTGTCTCGTAGCCGGACCGGGTGCTCTGTGGCAGGGTGGCTAGGTGTCGCTGATACCCGCCGGTCCGGCGCCCGCGCCCCGGCTGCACCGAGCGGCCCGGATCGAGGACGCGGTGCACCAGTTCATCGAGCGTCGCCTGGGGCAGGGCGGGTGGGATGTCACGATCATCCCGTACGCCGGCTATGGCGCGCCCGGGTGGATCCGGGTGCTGGGTCGGGTCCTGCTGACCCGGCTGCGCCGCCGCCCCCGCCGCCGGCCGGAGAAGGTACGCGGCTGGCGTAGCTTCGCCACCCTGCCGGTGCAGCACGCGCCGGTGGTGATCGAGGCGGGTGGCCGCCGGCACGAGGCCCGGGCCGACCGGAGCGGCTTCATCGACCTCGTCGTCGAGGCCGACCTGGCGCCCGGCTGGCAGAGCGTACGCCTGGCCAGTCCCGGCGCCGAGCCGGTCGACGCGCCGGTCCGGATCGTCGACCCGGCGCTGCGGATCGGGGTCCTCTCCGACATCGACGACACGGTGATGGTGACGGCGCTGCCCCGGCCGCTGCTGGCCGCCTGGAACACCTTCGTGCTGGACGAGCACGCCCGGATGGCGGTACCCGGGATGGCGGTGCTCTACGAGCGCCTGGTCAACGCGCACCCCGGCGCCCCGGTGCTCTACCTCTCCACCGGCGCCTGGAACGTCGCGCCGACGCTGACCCGGTTCCTGTCCCGGCACCTCTATCCCGCCGGCCCGCTGCTGCTGACGAACTGGGGCCCGACGGCGGACCGTTGGTTCCGGAGTGGGCGGGAGCACAAGCGGGCCACCCTGGCCCGGCTGGTCCGCGAGTTCCCGGAGATCCGGTGGTTGCTGATCGGCGACGACGGCCAGCACGACCAGGAGATCTACGCCGAGTTCGCCGCCGAGCACCCGGACAACGTGGCCGCGGTGCTGATCCGCCGGCTCTCCCCGACCCAGGCGGTGCTGGCCGGTGGTTTCCCGGCGCCGACGGGCAGCACCGACGGCAGTACCCCGGCGGCTGGCCTGCTGGGCGAGCGCTGGTTCTGCGCGCCCGACGGCGCCGGACTGTGGCGCCTGCTCCGGGAGGCGAATCTGGTCTGAGGCGCGCGGCGACCTGGGTCCGGGCGGTGCGCGAACCTCGTCCGGGCGCGTGGCGGAGCCGGATCGGTTCTCAGCTCTCCCGGGTCGGTTCCGCCGCCCGGCGCCGTTCGCGTCTGCCCCGGGCGATCTCGGTGCCGAGGGCGTCCAGCCGTTGGGTCCAGAACCCCCGATAGCGCTCCAGCCACCGGTCGATCTCCTGGAGCGGGGCGGGGTCCACCGCGTAGAGCCGCCGCGTGCCGGCGGCGCGTACGGTGGTGAACCCGTTCTCCCGGAGCACCCGCAGGTGTTGTGAGACGCCCGGCTGGGAGATCCCGAACTCCTCCTGCACCACCGCGCTGACCTCGCCCGCCGACCGCTCCCCGTCGGCGAGCAGCTCCAGGATCCGCCGCCGGACGGGATCGCCGAGAACGTCGAACGCGTGCACGCCGCCATCCTTTCAGCGCTCACTTATATAACCGAAGTCTACCCAATCCGGGGATCGGTCCGGACGACCCTACCGGCCCGGCCCCGGCCCGAGCCGGCCACCGGTCCCGACGAGGTGGCCCGGTACTGGTAGACAGGGGCGATGCGGCTCCGCCTGATCCAGATCGACGCCTTCGCCGACCGGGTGTTCCAGGGCAACCCGGCGGCCGTGATGCCCCTGCCCGGCTGGCTGCCCGACGCCGTCCTGCAGGCCCTCGCCGAGGAGAACAACCTCTCCGAGACCGCCTTCTACACGGCGGAACTGCCGGCCGACGCCGACCGGCCGCCCGGTGGCGACCCCGCCTACCACCTGCGCTGGTTCACCCCGGCGGTCGAGGTGGACCTCTGCGGGCACGCGACCCTGGCCACCGCTGGGCAACTCTTCGACGACGTGCATCCGGACGCGCGGCGTCTGCTGTTCTGGACCCGCAGCGGCTGGCTCCCGGTGCGCCGGGCCGCCCGGGACGGCGAACTGGAGCTGGACTTCCCGGCCGGACGGCTGCGGGCGGTCGCGGACGGCGACGAGGTCTCCGCCGCCGCCGTGGCCGCGCTCGGCATCGAGCCGCAGCACCGGTTCCAGGACAGCGACCTGGTCTACGTGGTGCGCAACGCCGCCGAGGTCCGGGCCGTCGAGGCGGACTTCACCACCCTGGCCCGGCTGCCGGTACGCGGAGCGATCGTCACCGCCCCCGCCGACACCGACGGCGTCGACTTCGTCAGCCGGTGGTTCGGGGCCGGGGCGGGCGCCTTCGAGGACCCGGTGACCGGCTCCGCGCACAGCCAGATCGCACCCTACTGGGCGGAGCGGCTCGGCCGGACGACGCTGACCGCCCGGCAGCTCTCCGCCCGGGGCGGCACGGTGCACTGCGTGGTCGACGGCGACCGGGTACGCCTGCGCGGCAGCTACCGCCGCTACCTCGACGGCACCGTCACGCTGCCCGAGCCGGCCGGGGGTGACGCCGATCGGTGACACCGGCTGGCTCAGTGCCCCCGGAAAGCCTCCTCCAGCCACCAGGCGCCGCGCTTGCTGGTGATCTTGGCGTCGACCACCAGCGGCCGGTCACGCGGGCCGGCCAGCCACTCCCGCACCGGGGCGAGGTCGTCGACCTCGCGGACGGTCAGCGCGGCGCAGCCGTAGCCCCGGGCGATCGAGGCGAGGTCGGTGTCGGGAAACCGGACCAGGTCCAGCGGGTGGCCGTCCGGGCCGAAGTGGTGCACCTCGGCGCCGTACGCCGCGTCGTCGTAGACCACCACCAGCAGGGGCGGGCCGAGCCGGCTGGCGGTGACGAGCTCGGCCGCCGACATCAGGAACCCGCCGTCGCCGAGCGCCGCCACGGTGAGCCGGTCCGGCCGGGCCACGGCGGCGCCGAGCGCACTGGCCAGACCCAGCCCGACGGACTGGAACGCCTGGGTGAAGCAGAACCCGGCGACGTCCGGTACGGAGAGGAACATCGACGGATAGCCCATGAAGTTGCCGGAGTCGACCACCACGGTCCGCTCGGTCGGCAGCAGGTCGTCCAGGGCGATGGTCAGGGTACGCGGGTCGATCCGTCCCTCGCCGCTATCGTCCAGATAGGACACGTCCCGCCACCGCCCCTCGGCCGCGATCCGCGCTCGCAGCTCGGGCGTGCGCTGCGTGCCGGGCGGCCGGCCGACGCCCGGTTCCCGGTCCAGCCAGCGCAGCGCGTACCGGACGACCCGGGCCACGTCGCCACTGACGTACCGGTCGATCCGGGAGTGCGGGGCGGTGCCGATCGGCAGTTCGTCGACCTGGACCACCACGGCCGACGGGGAGATCAGTCGACCGTGCCGGGTGGTCCACATGTTCAGCGTGCTACCCCAGGCGACCACCAGGTCGGCCTCGGCGATCAGCTCGGCGGCGAGCGGGGTGGCGAAGCCGCCGGAGACGTCGAGATACCACGGATCGCCGACGAAGAGTCCCTTGGCGGCGGCGGAGACCGCCAGCAGTGCGCCGCACTCGTCGGCCAGCCGGATCAGCGGCTCCCGGGCACCCCGGGCGCCCCGGCCGGCGACGAAGACCGGGCGCCGGGCGGTGGTCAACGCGCTGACCAGCGGCTCGACGTCGGGAACCCAGTCGGTGTGGGCGGGCCAGGGATCGAGAGGGCCGGTCCAGGGTGCGATCTCCCGGGCCTGCACATCCAGCGGCAGCCCCAGCAGCACGGTCTCGCCCCGGGCTGCCCGCCGGTAGGCGGCGTCGACGTCCACCACCACGTGCTCGGGGCGTACCCGTTGGTAGTGGATGCCGAGCGCGGTGGCGGTGTGCGGCAGGTCGATGTAGAAGTTCGACCGTGGCTCGGTCGCCTCCGGCGCCAGCACCAGGAGCGGCGTCCGGCTCTTGGCCGCCTCGACGATCCCGGTCAACGCGTTGGTGACCCCCGGCCCCTGGTGCACCGAGAGCACCCCGACCGTGCCCGAGGTACGCGCGTAGCCGTCCGCCATGCTCGCCGCGCCGCCCTCGTGCGCGGCGGCCACGAACCGGGCCCCGCCGGCCACCAGCGCGTTGGTGACGTGGAAGTTGCCGCTGCCGACTACCCCGAAGACGTGCCGTACCCCGTGCGCGGCGAGCACCCGACCGACCACCTCGGCGACCCGCATGCCCGTCACCGCCATCCCGTCGCCCGCATCCGCTCCGCCCGCTACCGCTCGACCAGGGCGAGTACCCGGCACGGGCTGCCGGACCCCCGCACGATCGGCAACGGTCCGGCGACCACCACCGCGCCGGTCGGCGGAAGCTGTGCCAGGTTGCGGAGCTGGGTGAGGCCGTACTTGTCGGCCCCGAGCAGGAAGGAGTGGCAGGGGAACGGCGGGTCGAAGGAGTGCGCGGCCCCGGCGTCGGTGCCGACCGTCTCGACCCCGACGCCCTGCACCGGGGCCTCCTCGGCGAGCCACCTGGCGCAGGCGGCGGAGATCCCGGGGGTACGGCCGGCGTTGGCGTACCGCTGCGCGTCGTCGCCGTACGCGTCCCAGCCGGTCCGGTAGAGCAGCCAGCCGCCGGCCGGCAGCGGGCCGTGCTCCGCCTCCCAGGCCCGGACGTGTTCGACCTCCAGCAGGAAGTCCGGGTCGGCGGCGGCTTCGGCGGTGTGGTCGAGCACCACCGCCGGAGCGATCAGCCGGCTCGGCGGCACCTGGGAGACGTCGTCGCCGTGCTGGCCGCTGACCCAGTGCACCGGCGCGTCGAAGTGCGTACCGGTGTGCTCGCCGGTGGTGAAGTTGTTCCAGTACCAGGCCGGGCCGCGCTCGTCGTAGCGGCTGATCTCGCTCAGCGCGAACGGGACGGTCTGGCCGAACGGCTCGGGGAGGGTGAGGATCGGCGTCTGCGCCGAGAGCGGGGCGGTGAGGTCCACGACCTCGACCCGGCCGGTGGCGAGCGCGGCAACAAGATCTTGCAGCACGGTCATGGCGGGAACCTACCGGAGTTTCCGGGAAACCGATTCGCGCGATCGGTCAGGAGTTGCCCCGCCCGGCGGGCGGCCCGACCTGTGGGACGCCACCGGCGGGGGCGTCGCCGCTCGACTGGACGGGCCGGCCCCCGGGGCGGGTTGTCACCGGCCGGTGGTCACCGCCGCGTCGGGGCGGTGGACCTGTGGCGCGCCGCAGTACATCGGACGGAGCCGGGGATCCGCCGGGACGCGACAGACCCGGACGACGACCGAGTCGACGACCGGCGGTGTGTTCGGGGCGAGGCCGACGGTGACCGGGACGACATCGTTGTCGGCCCAGATTCGCGCCTCGTCCACCAGGGTCCGCTGGCGATAGGCGGAGTAGACGGCGACGGTGCGCCAGCCGTCGTCCTCGCAGATCCGGACCGGGTCGATCGGCAGCGGCTGGTCGCCCACGCTGCCTCGGACCACCACCGAGGCGAGCCCGGGCGGCGCGGTCGGTGGATACCAGTCGAGGGTGCCCTCGGTGACCCCGTACGGGCAGTCGTCGCCGGAGTCGGCCCGGAACGGCTGTTCGGCCCGGGTGCGCGGTTCGGCGCCGGTACCGGCCGACGCGGGACCGGCGGTGCCGATGCCGGCGGCGGAGACTACGGCGGCGGAGAGTACGGCGGCGAGTACGGCGGCGACCGGGTGGATGGAACGCGGCATTGTGCTCCTCCCAGGGCGTTCGACCGGCTGGTCAGCCCCAGTGCAACGAGTAGACCTGGGGCGTTCCGCAGTAGCCGGTCGGTGTCGGCAGCGGTGTCGGGGCGTTCGCCGTCGCTGCCCGGCAGACCTGGACGACGACGGTGTCGACGCCGCCGAACGGCTCCTGCGGGGCGAGCCGGAAGCTGTACTTGGTGATGTCGTTGTCCACCCTCGACGTGCCCTGGGTGATGGGGCGGCCGTTGCCGTAGGCGTAGAAGGTGACGAAGCTGAAGAGCCCGTCGTCCGGGCAGATCGGGCCGGGATCGCGCTCGTAGGGGCGGTCGGCGATGGTGCCGGTGACGGTCACCGAGCCGAGCCCGGGAGGTGCGGAGATCGGAAGGAACTCCAGGGTTCCTTCGGCGAGGCCGTACCGGCAGCTGTCGCCGCTGTCGGCGGCGAACGGTTGCGGTGCGAGGTCGGTGTCGCTGCCGGCCCGGGCGGGGCCGGCCAGTGCGGTGAGGGTGAGCAGGGCGGCGGCGAGTAAGACCGCCGACCGGCGGATCGGTCGCGGCATGACGTTTCCTCCTGAGTGGACGGGACGTGCGGGTGGCGAAGAACATTGTCACACGTCGATCTAATA
Organism: Plantactinospora sp. DSM 117369; assembly: GCF_053764795.1. Lineage (NCBI taxonomy): Bacteria > Bacillati > Actinomycetota > Actinomycetes > Micromonosporales > Micromonosporaceae > Plantactinospora > Plantactinospora sp. DSM 117369. Next base: position 3,407,483 of record NZ_CM132446.1, read on the forward strand.
TTTCCAGGGCCTGCGCCGGAGGTTGCCGGATTCAGCAGTACGGGCCGGGCGGGCCGGGGTTGACCTCAACCAAACTCGAGATCCGATCCTGTGCACATGACCGCCACTCCGGAACACGCCGGGAACCCCCGCCGCCGCGCCGGGCGCGGTCCCGCCACCCGGCCGGGCCGCGCCACCCGGCCGCCCGTCGGGGATACACCGCCGAGCCCGCCCAGGGGTCCGCTCTGGGTACTCCTGCTCGGCTCCACCCTCACCGTGCTGGCCGGGGCGGTGCTGGCGCCGGTGGTCGAAGTTCTCCGCTCCGACCTCGGAGTCAGCGCCGGTGCCGCCGGACTGGTGTTGACCGCGCACGGGCTGTCGCTGGCCCTCGTCGGTCCCCTGGTCGGCCGGGCCGTCGACCGGTGGGGCGTACCCGGACCGCTCGCCGCCGGACTCGTCGTCTACGGCGTGGCCGGCGGTGCCGGCCTGCTGCTGGACGACTACGTGTCGCTGGTCGCCAGCCGCCTGGTGTTCGGGATCGGCGCCGCCGCCGTCTTCACCGGCACCACCCTGGGCCTGCTCGACCTCGCCGAGGGGGCGGCCCGGGACCGGATGATGGGCTGGCGCAGCACCGCGATCAGCCTCGGCGGGGTGCTCTGGCCACTGCTCGGCGGCGCCTTGGGCGAGATCTCCTGGCACGCGCCGTTCGCGGTATACCTGGTCGGCGTCCCGCTCGGCGTGGCCACCCTCCGAGTGCTGTCCACTTCGGATGGCGGACGACGGTCGAGGTACGCCGATGCCGCCCGGTCGCGGACGGCCGCTGCGGAGGAGGCGACCCTGTCCGCCACCGGCCACGGCACGCGGGCCCGCCCCGAGCCGCTGCTGCGGGGGCGTCCCGGACTGCTCGGGATCTACGCGCTTCAGGCGATCGCCACCGCGCTGCTCTACGGCGTACTGGTGTTCCTGCCACCGCGCCTCGCCGAGGTCGGTGTCCGGGACAGCTTCCGGGTCGCGCTCTTCGGCGCGCTGCTCTCGCTGGTGATGAGCCTGACCGGGCTCCGGTTCGCCCGGGTCCGGGCCCGCCTCGGCTGGTCGGGACTGCTGCTCCTGGCCTTCGCCGCCTGGACGGTGGCGCTGGTGCTCCTCGCCGTCGGCGCGTCGCCGGTCCCGCTGCTGGCCGCGTCCGCCGTCTTCGGCTTCGGCATGGGTCTGGCCGTGCCGGCCCTGACGGTGCTGGTCGCCGAACACGCCCCGGCCGGCCGGCGCGGGCAGGCGACCGCACTGCTCGGTACGGCCACCTTCGCCAGCCAGTTCGGCTCGCCGCTGCTCTTCGGGCCGGTCGAGGCCGCCACCTCGCCGCGCGGGGTCTTCCTGGCCGCCGCCGCCCTCGCCGCGTTGACCCTGCTGGCAGTGCTCCTCACCGGGCGCCGCCTCGGTGCCCGGCCTGCCGGGTAGCGACCGCACCCGGGCCGGAGAGGCGGCTCCGCCGGAGTCGCCGTGCGTCCCGCCGCCGCTCAGCCCGGGCGGAGCCAGAGTACGCCGAGCGGCGGCACCCGCAGCGCCGCCGAGGCGGGCAGCCCGTGCCACGGCTGGTCGTCGGCGGTGACCGCGCCGAGGTTGCCCACCCCGGAGCCGCCGTACCAGTCCGCGTCGGTGTTCAGGATCTCGGACCAGCGCCCGGCCAGCGGCAGCCCGATCCGGTAGCCCTCGTGCGGCAGCGCGGCGAAGTTCGCCACGCAGACCAGTGGCGAGCCGTCGGCGGCGATCCGGGTGAAGGCCAGGGTGTTGTTGGCGGAGTCGTCCGAGACGATCCACCGGAAGCCGGCCGGTACGGTGTCCTGGGACCAGAGCGCGGGATTGTCCCGGTAGCCGCGGTTCAGGTCCCGGAGCAGCCGCTGCACGCCGGCCCGGCCCGGATCGTCGACCAGGTGCCAGTCCAGCCCCCGGGTCTCGCTCCACTCCCGGTCGTCGCCGAGTTCGCAGCCCATGAAGAGCAGTTGCTTGCCCGGGTGCGCCCACATGTACGCCAGCAGCGCGCGTACCCCGGCCAGCTTGCGCCACTGGTCGCCGGGCATCTTCCCGAGCAGCGACCCCTTGCCGTGCACGACCTCGTCGTGGCTGATCGGCAGCACGTAGTTCTCGCTCCAGGCGTACACCAGGGAGAAGGTCAGTTCGTTGTGGTGGTGCTGCCGGTAGATCGGGTCCTTGCCGAGATAGGTCAGGGTGTCGTGCATCCAGCCCATGTTCCACTTGAAGCCGAAGCCCAGCCCGCCGGCATCGGTCGACCGGGTCACCCCCGGCCAGGCCGTCGACTCCTCGGCCACCATCAGCACACCCGGATGCTTCCGGTAGACGGTCGCGTTGACCTCCTGGAGCAGGGCGATCGCCTCAAGGTTCTCCCGGCCGCCGTGCTCGTTCGGCAGCCACTCGCCGTCGCCGCGGGAGTAGTCCAGATAGAGCATCGACGCGACCGCGTCCACCCGCAGACCGTCCACATGGAACTCTTCGCACCAGTAGAGCGCGTTCGCGACGAGGAAGTTGCGGACCTCGGGGCGGCCGTAGTCGAAGACGTACGTGCCCCAGTCCGGGTGCTCGCCGCGGCGCGGGTCGGGGTGCTCGTAGAGCGGGGTGCCGTCGAACCGGGCCAGCGCCCAGTCGTCCCGGGGGAAGTGCGCCGGCACCCAGTCCAGCAGCACCCCGATGCCGGCGGCATGCAGCCGGTCCACCAGGTAGCGGAAGTCGTCCGGGTCGCCGAAGCGCGCGGTCGGGGCGTAGTAGCCGGTCACCTGGTAGCCCCAGGAGCCGCCGAACGGGTGCTCCATCACCGGCAGGAACTCGACGTGCGTGAAGCCCAGGTCGAGCACGTACGCGGTGAGCTGGTCGGCCAGCTCCCGATAGGAGAGCCCCGGCCGCCACGAGCCGAGGTGTACCTCGTAGACGCTGATCGGCTCCTGGTGTGGCTGCCGCCGGGCCCGCCGGTCCAGCCAGTCGGCGTCGGACCACTGGTAGCCGGACCCGTCCACCACCGAGGCGGTGGCCGGCGGCGCCTCGGTCCGCCGGGCCAGCGGATCCGCCTTGTCCCGCCACTGCCCGTCCCGGGACAGGATCCGGTACTTGTACCGCTGCCCGGCCGCCGCCTCCGGGACGAAGATCTCCCAGACCCCGCTGCTGCCCAGCGACCGCATCGGCCAGCCCTGGTGCGCGCCCCAGCCGGTGAAGTCGCCGACCACCCGCACACCCAGGGCGTTCGGCGCCCAGACCGCGAACGACACCCCGCCGCCGTCGGCCGGCCGGGCGCCGAGCGCCGTCCAGAGCCGCTCGTGCCGGCCCTCGGCGATCAGGTGCAGGTCGAGTTCCCCGACGGTCGGCGGGAAACGGTACGGGTCGTCGCGCGGCTCGCCGTCCACCACCACCCGGTAGTCGAGCACCGTGCCGGGGACCGTCGCCTCGAAGATCCCCTCGCCGTGCACCCGGTGCATCGGCCGGCGTTCCCCGCCGACCAGCAACTCCACTGTGCCGGCACCCCGGCGCAGCGTACGGATCACCGTCCGGTCGCCGTCCGGGTGGGCACCGAGCAGGGCGTACGGGTCGTGTGCCGTACCGGCGATCAGCTCGTCCATCCCTGGCCTTCCGGTCCGGCGGGTTTGTCGGTGCCGTTGGCCCCGGCCCCTGTCCCGTCGCCCGCCCGGCCGTCGTGCCGGTGCACGGTGAAGACGTGCGCGGGGGAGAGGAACGGGTCGAGGCGGACGGCGTTGTGCTGCCCCCAGTCGTACCGGGCGCCGGTCAGCTCGTCGTGCACGGTGAACCGCTCGTGCCAGTCGAAGCCGAGCGCCGGCATGTCCAGCACGGTGTTGCCCCACTGCACCTGCCCGGGGTCGACCGAGCAGACCACCAGCACCGTGTTGCCGGTCTGCTCGTCCCGCTTCGACCAGCAGAGCAGGGCCGGGTTGTCGATCTGGTGGAAGACCAGGTTGCGCAGCCAGTGCAGCGCGGGGTTGTCCCGCCGGATCGCGCCCAGCCGGGCCAGGAACGGGGCCAGCGACCGGCCCTCGGCCTCGGCCGCCGCCCAATCCCGGGGGCGCAGCTCGAACTTCTCGTTGTCGAGGTATTCCTCGGCGCCGGGCCGGGCCAGGTGCTCGAAGAGTTCGTAGCCGGCGTAGATCCCCCAGGAGGGCGAGAGCAGGCTGGCCAGCACCGCGCGGATCTTGAACATCGGCGGCCCGCAGTGCTGGAGGTGCTCGGGCAGGATGTCCGGGGTGTTCGGCCAGAAGTTCGGCCGCATGTAGTCCGCCGCCGCCACCAGCTCCTGGCAGTACTCGCGCAGCTCGGCGGTGCTGGTCCGCCAGGCGAAGTAGGTGTACGACTGGGTGAAGCCGATCTTGCCGAGCCCGTGCATCACCGCCGGTCGGGTGAACGACTCGGCCAGGAAGAGCACGTCCGGGTCGTGCCGCTTGACCTCCCAGATCAGCCAGTGCCAGAAGTCGAAGGGCTTGGTGTGCGGGTTGTCCACCCGGAAGATCCGGATGCCCTGGTCCACCCAGTGCAGCACCAACCGCAGTACCTCGGCCCGGATCCCCTCCGGGTCGTTGTCGAAGTTGACCGGGTAGATGTCTTCGTATTTCTTCGGCGGGTTCTCGGCGTACGCGATCGACCCGTCCGCCCGGGTGGTGAACCACTCCGGGTGCGCGGTGACCCACGGATGATCCGGCGCGGCCTGGAGCGCCAGGTCCATCGCCACCTCCAGGCCGACCCGCCCGGCGGCGGCGACGAAGGACCGGAAGTCGTCGAGCGTGCCCAGGTCGGGGTGGATCGCGTCGTGCCCGCCCTCGGCCGCGCCGATCGCCCACGGCGAGCCGATGTCGTCCGGCCCGGCGACCAGGGCGGCGTTGCGGCCCTTCCGGTTGATCCGGCCGATCGGGTGGATCGGCGGCACGTAGAGCACGTCGAAGCCCATCGCGGCGACCCCGGGCAGCCGCTCGGCGGCGGTGCGGAAGGTCCCGGACCGGGCCGGCTGCCCGTCGGCGGCCAGCACCGCCCCCTCGGAGCGCGGAAAGAACTCGTACCAGGCGGAGAAGAGCGCCCGCTGCCGGTCCACCCAGATCGGCTGGGCCGGGGCGCTGGTCAGCAGCGTCCGGACCGGGTACGCCCAGAGCAGGTCGGCCAGGTCCAGCGCGGGGGAGACCCGCTCGGGCAGCGGCCGCTCGCCGTCCCGCAACGCGGTGGCGGCGGCCCGGACCCGGTCCCGCTCCTGCACCGGTACGCCGTCGGCGGCCCGGTCCAGCAGGTCGGCGCCCTCGGCCAGGTCGTTGGCCAGCTCGGCTAGCCCCTGCCCGGCGTCGATCTTCTTTCCGACGGCGTCCCGCCAGGTCAGATAGGGATCGTCGAACGCCTGCACGGTGAAGCTCCACTCGCCCACCGCGTCCGGCCGGATGGTGGCGTGCCACCGGTCGTCGAAGTGCGGGCCGGGGCGCATCCGGACCACCGGCCGCTGCGCGCCGTCCGGGCCGCGCCAGGCGACCTGGCAGCCCATCGCCGCGTGCCCCTCCCGGTACGACAGCGCGGTCACCGGGACCAGTTCGCCGACCACCGCCTTGGCCGGGTACCGACCACCCGCCACGGACGGCGTCACGTCTTCGATCGGAATCCGTCCACTCACCCTGCCCAACCTACTGTGATTGATCGACGGCCGCGCGCCGGACGCATTCCGGCTGGCCGGCCCGCCGCCCCGACAGCCAGGCGTCATGATCCGGGAGCGTCCGGCGTGCCAGGCGGGGCGTGCGGAACGCTCCCGCATCAGCCGAGGGCTTCCCGGTAGACCGCCACGGTGCGGTCGGCGATGGCGTCCCAGGAGAAGTGTTCGACCGCCCGGCGCCGGCCGGCCCGGCCCAGCTCGACGGCGCGTCTCGGGTCGTCGAGCAGTTCGGTGATCGCGGCGGCCAGGTCGGCGACGAAGCGCTCCGGGTCGAGCGGCGTGCCGGTGCCGTCGCCGGCCTGGGCGATCGGCACCAGCAGGCCGGTCGCGCCGTCCGCGACCACCTCGGGGATGCCGCCGGTGGCGGTCGCCACCACGGCGGTCTCGCAGGCCATCGCCTCCAGGTTGACGATGCCCATCGGTTCGTAGACGGACGGGCAGACGAAGACGGTGCTGTGGCTGAGGATCTGGATCACCTCGGGCTTGGGCAGCATCTCGGCCACCCAGACCACCCCCTCCCGGCTGGCCCGCAGTTCGGCGACCAGCGCCTCCACCTCGGCGGCGATCTCCGCCGTGTCCGGGGCACCGGCCAGCAGCACGAGCTGGGCGGTCGGCGGCAGCCGGTGGGCCGCCCGGAGCAGGTACGGCAGGCCCTTCTGCCGGGTGATCCGGCCGACGTACGTCACGCTCGGCCGGTCGGGGTCGACACCGAGCCGGTCCAGCACGTCGGTGCCGGAGTCGGGGGCGTACTGGTGGGTGTCGATGCCGTTGTGCACCACCCGGACCCGCTCCGGTGCGACCGCCGGATAGGCGGCCAGCAGGTCACGCATCATCCCGGCGGAGACCGCGATCACCGCGTCGGCGGCCTCCAGCGCGGTCCGCTCGCACCACGAGGAGAGCGCGTAGCCGCCGCCGAGCTGCTCTGCCTTCCACGGCCGCAGCGGCTCCAGACTGTGCACGGTCACCACATGCGGTACCCCGTGCAGCAGCTTGGCGACGTGGCCGGCGAGATTGGCGTACCAGGTGTGGCTGTGCACCACGTCGGTGCCGGCGGTGCCGGCCGCCATCGCCAGGTCCACCCCCATGGTGCGCAGCGCGGCGTTGGCGTGCGCCAGTTCCGCCGGCTCGGGGTACGCGGTGACGCCGGGATCGGCGTACGGGGACTGGCGGGGTGCGCCGAAGCAGTGCACCCGGGTGTCGGCACGGGTACGCAGTTCGCGGGCGAGGTATTCGACGTGCACCCCGGCCCCGCCGTACACCTCCGGGGGGTACTCCCGAGTCAGCAGGTCGACCCGGAGCCGCCGGTCGTCGGGTACGGATTCGGTCACAGCCGGCACCCTAGTGCAGCCCGCCGCGCTCCGCCGGACAAGTCCGCTGCGCTGTCCAGGTCGAGAGCTCTACTGCCGCTTCAACTCTCCGAGGGGCGCCAGAGCGCTCAGCGCACGCATGCCGTCCTGGTAACCCATCTCTTCGAGCACGAGCAGCTTCTGCCTGTCGGTCTCCAGCCGATGCCCCAGCCGCGCCTGGTCTACCGGCGCGATCCGGATGACCCGCACTCCCGCCACCGACCCGTACTCGGTCAGGTCCTCGATCGCGGCGCCGAGCGGATTCCTGGCCAGCAGCAGGTGTTTGATCGACGACGAGAGGTTGGGCAGGAGCCTGACCACGTACGACTCGCGACGGCTCTCCAGCTCCCTGCCGAGATTCGGCTTCGCCACGCTGGAGATCGCGATGATGGCCGTCGGATTCCGGCGCGCCGCCCGCAGCACCGGTAGCGGATCGCTTATGCCGCCGTCGATGTAGCGGCGATCGTCGATCATCACCTTCCTCGGGTACAGCAGCGGGATGGCCATCGTCCCGCGCAGCGCGCGGTAGAGGTCGTGGTCCGACTCGCTCCGGGCCAGGTCGACGTATCGGGCCGAGCCGTCGTGCGCGTCCGTCAGGCCCACCTCGAAGGTGAGGTCTCGGCTGGCGAGCGCCTTGACGGAGAGCGAGGTCACCGCAGCTATGGTGTCGACGAGGAGGTCGACGTCGACGATCTTCCGGAGGCGCCAGAGGTTGATGAAGCGATCGCCGCCGAGCCTGTCCAGGAACGCATCCGCCGCTTCGGCGACCGCCCGGCTCTCCGGCCTGGCGAGATGCGCGGCGAGCACGGCTCCCGAGACGCAGCCGGCGCTGGCCGTGTGGATGGTCTGCACCCGGTCCGCGTAGCCACCCTCGACGACCGCCCGGATCGCGCCGAGACAGTATATCGAGCGCATTGCGCCGCCCTGGATCACAACGGAGATCATTCTGGGGCTCCTAAATGGGTCGGCCGATGGTCATGGTGAGAAGTATTTGACCACCTGAATGGAAATCGCAGAGATGGGGCCGAGGATGGAGAGGGCGCCGGCGACCAGCCATCGCTGTCGTATCGGGGTTGAGGGAATCTTGGCAATGTATTCGAGTCGTTGATAGGCGACCAGGAGCAGCAGCAGGCCCTCCGTATCCGTCCGTCCGGCGTTCTTCTTTATCTCCTCCGCCACCTCCCGCGTCTGGGCCTCCTTGTCTCGCCGGACCTGACGGCGGAAGTTTATGTTGACGGCGAAGAACACATAGCCGACGACGCCGATGAACACCGAGAGCAGGACGACGGTCGCGATGGTGCCGGTCGCCGGCTCCAGAAAGAAGGACAGCGCCCAGGCGCTGAGTAGCGTGCACAACGCTCCGGCCTGCATGTTCGTGATTAACTGCCGTAGTCGGAGCCAGCCGAAGAACCCGTCGGGGTTTAGCATGTTGGCCCTGAACTGGTAGTCGTTGTGGAGACGCTTCAGGAACGAGACATACGTGAGACCCACCACCGCCTCCGCGTAGACCATATAGATGCCGATCGCCCCAAAGAGAATCCAGGCTACACCTCCGGGGCGTAGCGGTTGGAGACTCGCCCACCACTCGTCGTAAAGCCCGGGAGCGAGAAATCCGAACAGCCCGGACTGGAGCGCCAGGTTGGTGAGAGTCGTGAAGGCGAGGGCGACCGCGAATGCGAGAGGCGAGAACTTTCCCCAACGCCGAAGCCGGAGATTGACCGCTTCCACGGCCTCGGTGAGCTTCCGCCGGCCGGCCTCGTCGTACTTGACGCAGCCGGACGCCTCCATCTCGGAATGCAGGCTGGCGGCTCCCCAGTACAGGGCGTAGACCAGCGGCACCGAGGCGGCGATGGTGAAGGTCAGGATGATGGACGGATAGTCGCGCAGGTAGGGAACGGACGTGTCGACACCGTTCGACTCGTTGCGGAGCGCGAAGAGCCAGATGTCGTTCCACAGGGCGTCCGCGTCCTTCGACCGCAGGAACAGGCCGGATGCGGCTGCCGACCAGATGGCCGCCAGCGCGGTCAGTGCGGCGGTGCAGAGGGCGACGGTCAGGTTGCCCGCCGCGGCGCCGTCCAGCCTGGCCAGGATCAGAGGTTCCACGACGAATGGCCTCAGGTCCGGGATGGGCGCCGGTTCGGTGCGCTGCGTTTGTTTCGGTACTGGCTGCACCCTGAATCCTTTCGGCTATCTGTCGAGGCTGCTGCCGAGCCTGTGCGGGAGGCTGTCGGAAGGGCGCCGGGCGAGGCTGCGGACGAGCGACGCGTGCGACCGGAGGGCCTCGATCATGTTCCTGTGCACCGGTAGGTCGATGCCGATCTCCCGAAGGTCCGCCCGCAACCGCGCGGTCACGGCCGGCAGTTCGAAGAAGGTGAGACTCGGTGCCAGGTGGTGGGCGACGTGGAAGTTCACCCCACCGCAGAGCCACCACCAGAAGTCCTGCGACCGGCCCACGTCGGTGGTGCGCAGTACCTGCTCGCACAGGGGCCAGCGGGCCGAGTAGTCGTCGCTGGCGTCGGAGAGCGCGGTGTTGTGCTGGACCTGGGTGACGAAGGAGACCAGCGTGCCGGTGAGCAGGTGGAAGACGAGGAAGGTCAAGACCGCCCCCCGCAGGGACTGCGCGAGAAGGACCGGGACCCAGACGACCACCGGCCCGGCGTACTTGTCGACCAGGAAGAACCAGCCGGGCGTCGTGATCCTGATTCCGGGAAGGTTGTTGTAGCGGCGTACGAGACCGGGCTCGGCCGGCTTGAGCATGTTCAGCGTCGAGAACGGGAGCAGTAACCACATGTGGACGTGTTGGGTCAGGTGCAGTGGCTGCCACTGCTGCGCGGACGAGACCCGGCCCAGCCGACCGAACTGGATGTCGGGATCGAACTCCGGGTTTCCGGGGTATCGGTGATGGAGTCGGACATGCTTGTAGGCCCACCAGCTCGGACTGAATCCGACGGGACTCGCACCGAGTCGGGCCAGCAGGAAGGCGACGGTGGCGGGTGCCTGGACGCTCCGGTGGACCGAATCGTGGAACCAGGAGCCGAGTACGGAGACGGTGGCTATCGCGAAGACGGCTATTGCGGGCAGGTTGTAGGGAAAGGCGAACAACAAGATCCCGGTGTAACCGCCGAGCAGTGGCAGTACGCGTGACGCCGCGTCCGCGGCCACCCGGGTAGGTGTCGGATGCTGCCGGTCGGCGAGTTCGCGGGCCCGGAAGGCGCGCAATCTGGCCTCAAGATATTCCGACCTACGGAGACCGGTGACGGTCGCTCCCGTGGCCTGCGTTCGGAGTGTCATTCGGCCCACGCTCACAATGTCGGCCCTAGCTGGGATGACGAGCACCGTGCCGGTGGTCCGTCCACCGTTGTCTCGGCATCCTCCGGTGCCGGGTGATGGCGGTCGGACGGGACTTCCGCTCCGGGCGGAACGGGAAATGCCGGGTGCGGTGATCGACGGACGGAACCGCGTGGTGGGCTTGTCGGATCACGATCCTTGGTGGGCCACGAGGAAGCCGCATATCGATCGGTACGACTATAGGGGCTGTTTATATGACCTTCCTCAACCGAACGGTCATCCTTGCTGTCGTCTCGCCGACGTCCCTGATGTCGTCACCTGTCGCCGTGCCGTCGACCCTGGGCGCCCGATGCGCCGCCGACCTCGGGCGGGGCCGCTCAGCCCGCCACCAGGCTCACGCCGATGGTGATCATCGTGATCGCGATCAGAGCGTCCAGGACCCGCCAGGCGACCGGGCGGGCGAAGACCCGGCCGAGCAGCCGGGCCCCGTAGCCGAGCGCGGCGAACCAGACGAAGCTGGCGAGCGCGGCCCCGGCCCCGAACGACCACCGGCCGGCCTGGCCGTGCGTGTTGGCGATCGAGCCGACCAGCAGGACGGTGTCCAGGTAGACGTGCGGATTGAGCCAGGTCATCGCCAGCACGGTGAGTACCGCGGTGCGCAGCGTCGAGGTGCCGCCGCCGGTGCCGGCCCGGAGGCTCTGGGTGGCGAAGACCCGGCGGGCGGCGAGCAGGCCGTAGCCGACCAGGAAGGCGGCGCCGGCCCAGCGGACCACGGTGAGCGCGACCGGGGCGCGTTCGACCACCGCCCCGATCCCGCTGATGCCGGCCAGGATCAGTGCCGCGTCCGAGACGGCGCAGATCGCCACGATCGGCAGGACGTGTTCGGCGCGTACGCCCTGCCGGAGCACGTACGCGTTCTGCGCCCCGATCGCCACGATCAGGGAGAGGCCGACGCCGAACCCGGCGACGAGGACGGGCAGTACACCGGAGGTGGCGGCGGCAGTGGAGGAGAGGATCACGGGCCCGACCCTAGGTAACCCGTCCGGACCACTCCAGCTAATCATTCTTATGATTCATTAGACTTGCTTAACGTGGACCTCCAGTTCGAGCAGCTCCGGACCTTCGTCTCCGTCGTCGACGACGGCTCGTTCGAGGCGGCGGCCCGGCGGCTGCACGTCACCCCCTCGGCGGTCAGCCAGCGGATGAAGGCGCTGGAGAGCACCGTCGGCCGGGTGCTGGTCGAACGCGGCAAGCCGGCCCGCCCGACCCCCTCGGGGCAGGTCGTGCTCCGGCTGGCCCGCCAGGTCGCGCTGCTCGCCACCGACGCGCTCCAGGAACTCGGGCAGGACTCGGCCGAGCCCGCGGAGTTCAGCCGGATCCCGATCGTGGTCAACGGCGACTCGTTGAACACCTGGGTACTCCCGGCGCTGGCGGCGGCCGCCCGCGAGCGGATCTGTGTCGACGTCTACCGGGAGGACCAGGACCACTCGGTCGAACTGCTCCGCCAGGGTACGGCGATGGCGGCGATCACCTCCGAGTCCCGGCCGGTACAGGGCTGCGCGGTACGCCCGCTCGGCCGGATGCGCTACCGCCCGATGGCCAGTCCCGAGTACCTCCGGACCTGGTTGCCGGACGGCCCGACCGTCGAGGCACTGGCCCGCGCCCCGATGGTGGTCTTCGACCGCCGGGACGACCTCCAGGAGCGCTACCTGCGGCAGCGGTCCCGCCGGGACTGGAACCCGCCGCGCAACTACGTCCCGTCCTCGGGGGATTTTCCGGAGGCGATCCGGCTCGGGCTCGGCTGGGGGATGGTGCCGCCCCAGCAGAGCGAGCGCTATCCGGCCGGCAGCCTGGTGCCGATCGACCCGGCGGCGGTGGTCGAGGTTCCGCTCTACTGGCAGCAGTGGCGGCTCGACTCCCGGCTCCTCGGCGTACTCGCCGACAGCGTCGCCGCCGCGGCCGCCGAAGCCCTCGACGGGTAGCCGAGCCCGGGCAGGTCCGCGCCGGCCCGCTGAACCCCGTCGCGGGCGTCCTCGGCCAACCCCGGCTGGTGCCGTGGATCCGGACGAATCGGGCCGTTGAAGATCTTGCTGGGACGAAGCCGACGAGCCCCGTGCGGTGGGCTGCCGGCTCCGTTACCGTCGGGACATGTCAGCCAAGGTCCTCGCGATCGTCCTGGCCGGGGGTGAGGGCAAGCGACTGATGCCCCTGACCGCCGACCGTGCCAAGCCGGCCGTTCCGTTCGGCGGCATGTACCGCATGATCGATTTTGTGCTGTCCAACCTGGCCAATGGCGGGTTCCTGAAGATAGTGGTGCTGACCCAGTACAAGTCGCACTCGCTGGACCGGCACGTCACCAAGACCTGGCGGATGTCGAACCTGCTCGGCAACTACGTGACGCCGGTACCGGCGCAGCAGCGCCGCGGACCGTGGTGGTTCGCCGGCTCGGCCGACGCGATCTACCAGAGCTTCAACCTGATCAACGACGAGCAGCCGGACTACGTCATCGTGTTCGGCGCCGACCACATCTACCGGATGGACCCCCGGCAGATGCTGGAGCAGCACATCGACTCCGGCGCCGGGGTGACGGTCGCCGGCATCCGCCAGCCGCTCGCCTCCGCCGACCAGTTCGGGGTGATCGAGGTGGGGTCGGACGGCCGGCGGATCCAGGCGTTCCGCGAGAAGCCGACCGACGCGAAGGGCCTGCCGGACGCGCCCGACGAGATCTACGCGTCGATGGGCAACTACGTCTTCACCACCAGGGTGCTCTGCGAGGCGGTGGAGACCGACGCGGCCGACCGGGCCAGCAAGCACGACATGGGCGGCAGCATCATCCCGATGCTGGTCGAGCGGGGCGAGGCCAACGTCTACGACTTCCGCGACAACGAGGTGCCGGGCAGCACCGACCGGGACCGGGCGTACTGGCGGGACGTGGGGACGCTGGACTCGTTCTACGAGGCGCACATGGACCTGATCGCCGTACACCCGGTCTTCAACCTCTACAACTACGAGTGGCCGATCTACACCGACCACCCGCCGTGGCCGCCGGCCAAGTTCGTGCACGGGCTGGAGGAGCGGATCGGCCGGGCGGTGGAGTCGATGATCTCCCCGGGGGTGGTGATCTCCGGTGCGCTGGTGGAGAACTCGGTCGTCTCGCCGAATGTCCGGGTGCACTCCTGGGCCCGCGTGGAAGGCTCGGTAGTGATGGAAGGGGTGGAGATCGGCCGGCACGCCGTGGTCCGCAACGCCATCCTCGACAAGAACGTGGTGGTGCCGGAGGGCGCGGAGATCGGCGTCGACCTGGACCGCGACCGTGAGCGGTACACGGTCTCCGACCGTGGGATCGTGGTCATCGGCAAGGGGCAGCGCGTCGAGCCCTGACCCGTCGGCCGCCACCGGCGGAGCCGGCACCCCCGGTTCCGCGTTCCCACACCCGTGCCAGAAGGAGGTCACATGTCGGTACACGCCCGCGCCGGCCAGCCCGCCGAGCCCGAGGACCTGGTGGACGTGCCCCGGCTCGTCACCGCGTACTACGCCGAGCAGCCGGACCCGGCCGACCCGGCGCAGCAGGTCTCGTTCGGCACCTCCGGGCACCGTGGGTCGAGCCTGCGGGCGGCGTTCAACGAGCAGCACATCCTGGCGATCACGCAGGCGACCTGCGAATACCGGCGGGACCAGGGCGTCGACGGGCCGCTGTACCTGGCCCGGGACACGCATGCGCTCTCCGAGCCGGCCATGGTGAGCGCGCTGGAGGTGCTGGCCGCCAACGAGGTGACGGTGCTGGTCGACAGCCGGGACGGCTGCACCCCGACCCCGGCGCTGTCGCACGCGGTGCTCCGGCACAACTCCGGGCGTACCAGCGGGCTCGCCGACGGGATTGTGATCACCCCGTCGCACAACCCGCCCTCGGACGGTGGGTTCAAGTACAACCCGACGCACGGCGGCCCGGCCGACACCGACGCGACGAGGTGGATCCAGGACCGGGCGAACGCGCTGCTGGCCGACGGACTCCGCGAGGTCAGGCGCATCCCGTACGCCCGGGCGCGCGCCGCCGACACCACCGGCCGGTACGACTTCCTCGCCGAGTACGTCGACGACCTGCCCTCGGCGCTCGACCTGCCGGCGGTACGGGCCGCCGGGGTGCGGATCGGCGCGGACCCGCTGGGCGGGGCGAGCGTGGCGTACTGGGGCGAGATCGCGGACCGGCACGGCCTGGACCTGACCGTGGTGAATCCGCTGGTCGACCCGACCTGGCGGTTCATGACCCTGGACTGGGACGGCAAGATCCGGATGGACTGTTCGTCCCCGTACGCGATGGCCTCGCTGATCGCCCGGCGCGCCGACTACCAGGTCGCCACCGGCAACGACGCCGACGCCGACCGGCACGGTATCGTCACCCCGGACGGCGGCCTGATGAACCCGAACCACTACCTCGCGGTGGCGATCTCCTACCTGTTCGGCAACCGGCCCGACTGGTCGGCGGACGCGGCGGTCGGCAAGACCCTGGTCTCCTCGTCCATGATCGACCGGGTCGCCGCCGACCTGGGCCGGAAGCTGCTGGAGGTCCCGGTCGGCTTCAAGTGGTTCGTGCCGGGGCTGCTGGACGGCTCGGTCGGCTTCGGCGGCGAGGAGAGCGCCGGGGCGTCGTTCCTGGCCCGCGACGGCCGGACCTGGACCACCGACAAGGACGGCATCCTGCTCTGCCTGCTGGCCGCCGAGATCATCGGGGTGACCGGGCGGACGCCGAGCGAACACTACGCCGACCTGGTGTCCCGGTTCGGCGAGCCGGCGTACGCCCGGATCGACGCGCCGGCCGACCGGGCCCAGAAGGCGGTGCTCGGGCGGCTCTCCCCGGACCAGGTCACCGCCACCGAACTGGCCGGGGAGCCGATCACCGCCATCCTGACCGAGGCGCCGGGCAACGGTGCGGCGATCGGCGGGCTGAAGGTCAGCACCGAGTCCGGCTGGTTCGCCGCCCGCCCGTCCGGTACGGAGGACGTCTACAAGATCTACGCGGAGTCCTTCCGGGGACCGGAGCACCTCGGCCGGCTCCAGGAAGAGGCGCAGGCACTGATCACCGAGGTGCTGAAGGGCGCCTGACCGGGCCGGGAGCCTCGCGGTGGCAACCCGGACGTCGGGTCAGGCGGTCTCGGGCCACCGGTCACCGGCGTCGAGCCGCTTGCGCAACAGCGCGGCCAGCGGCATCGACTGGCCGTCCGGCCCGCCCTCACCGACGACCAGCTTCGCGGATTGCGGCCGGACAGTCGCACCGGTGAACCGGGCACGCAGGCTGGTCGGCACGGTCAGCAGGTAGAAGTTGCCGGCGTCGTCCACCGCGTGGATCCGGGCGAGGTCCAGGTACCAGCCGGTGAGCTTGGTGCGGTAACGGGTACGGCCGTTGTAGGCGAGTGCGGTCAGTCTGGTCTGCCGCAGCCCCCGCTCCCGGGCCTGCGCGATGAACGCCGCGACGAGCTGCCGGGCCTGCTCGTGCTCCGCGTCCCGACGGTGCTGGTCGGCCAGTGCCCGGGCGGCGACCGCCTGCCGTCGTTGCTCCGCCCAGTCACCGGACCCGTCCTGCCGCATCTCAAGGACGGTACGCCCACCCCGCGTCCCGCCCACGACCGACGTGTCCGGCCTGAACCCGACCTGCCAGCGGCCTGGATCGTGTACCGGTGGTTGAGGTAGGCGCGTACCCGCAGCTATCCGCCCGGCGGCGGTGTGCCAGGGTGCCTCGGCGGGTACGGCGGTCCGGGTGGGCCGTAACCGGGCGGATGGCCGCCCGGGGGGTGCTGCGGTGGCGCCGGATATCCGGACGGATACGGCCGTGCACCCGGTGGTCCCGGGTACCTCGCCGTCGGAGCGGGACGGGGCGGCACCGGGTGCCCAGGAACGGAAGGCCCCCCGCCGCCTTGTCGCCGGCGTCGGCCACGCACCAGCAACCAGCCGAGTACGCCGGCACCGGCCAACGCCACCAGCAGGCAGAGCCCACCGACCACGTACGCGGCGGGGCTGAGCCGGACCTCGGCCGACCCGTCGCCGGGCGGCGGTGCGGCCACGGCCGGTGACCTCGCGTCCCCCGTGGGAGTCGGTCGGGTGCCGGGGCTGGGCTGGGCCCCGGCCGGCTCGACGTCGGCGGTCAGCGCCTCGACGAGGTTTAGCACCCCGTGGCCGTACTCGGGATCCCGGCCGCGGGCGCCCCGGTCGGTGGCGGTCGCGGTGAGCCGGTGCACCACCTCGGCGGCGGAGAGATCCGGATATCTCGCCCGGACCAGGGCGGCGGCCCCGGCCACGATCGCCGTGGAATCGCTCGTCCCGGTGGCGGACTGGTACGCCCCGGTCCGGCTGGTGGAGGCGATGTCCACGCCGGGCGCGACAAGCCCGATCGCGTCGCCGGTGACGCTGACCGGGGCGAGTTTCCCGTCCCGTCCGGTGGCGCCGACGGCGAGCACTCCCGGGTAGGCCGCCGGATAGCCGACGAACGCGTCGTCCGGCCGGTTCCCGGCGGCAGCCACCAGAACGACGTCGGCGGCCAAAGCCTCCTGGACGGCCTGCTCCAGGCTCTCGCTGGCGCCGCCGGAGAGCGATAGCGACAGCACGCCCGCCTTGCGGCGAACCGCCTCCCGGATCGCCGGCGGCAGGTCGTCGCCGGCACCGACCTTGGTCCGGGAACTCCGTACCGGCAGGATCTTGGCCTTAGGGGCGATCCCGAGCACGCCGTCGGCGTTGTCCGGCCCGTGCCCGTGCCCGGCGATCAGTCCCGCCATCGCGGTGCCGTGTCCGTCGGTGTCCTGCCGGCCGTCGGTCCCCGCGCCGGTCACGTCGACGCCGGGCAGGACGTTGCCGGTCAGGTCCTTGTGGTCCGCCCGTACCCCGGTGTCGATCACCGCCACCACGACCCCGGCGCCCTGGGTGACCCGGTGCGCCTGCGCGACGCCGAGCGCCCGCAGGTGCCACTGCCGGTCCCGGGCCGCGTCCGCCATTGCCGGTGGGGCGCCGACCAGTGCCACGAGCAGACCGCAGACGGCTGCCGCGCACCAGCGCGGCAGCCGTGCGTGGAACCTGGTGGCTCTCCTCACCGGTCCTTCCCGAGGATTCCGCCACCGGGCTCGTGTCGGCCGACGTCCCGGTTCGGCTCGATTTCGGGCGCGACGCCCTGCTCGACCTCCCACGGATTGTCGGGGTCCCAGTGCTTCTGCTCGGGTTCCTCCTGGTCGCGACGGCCCCGGGTCCCGCTGGCCGCGCCGGGCACGCCGCCGGTGCCGGGTCGGCGGGGGCCCGACCTGGCGCCGGCCGGGCCGGGTCGGCCGCCCTGCGGCCCGATGACGCCACCGACCGGATTGATCCCCTTGGGTACGCCGCCCGAGCGGGGTGCGCCGACGCCGCCCGGTGGCACGCCGACGTTTCCGCTGGGCCGGGCACCGATCACACCGCCCGGCGGCACACCGGTCGGCACCGTACCGAGCGGGCCGACCTTGCCCGGCACGCCGGGGACGCGTGGCCCGTTGCCGAGTCCCGGGCCGGTGCCCGGTGGTCCGCCGGGACCGGGTGGCACGCCGATGGTGGGCGGGACGACCAGTGGTACCGGAGCCGGCGGCCCGGTGGTCGGCGGGGCGGGCGGAACCGCTGTGACGGGCGGGGGCGGCCCGGTGGTCGGCGGGGCGACAGCGGTCAGGCTCGGACCCTCCTCCACCGGGTAGGTGGGCGGAGTGACCTGTTCCGGGGTCAGTTCGGTGTGGATGTCCGGCGGCGGCGTCCCGTCGATGTAGCCGGGCCGGGAGTCCTCCACCTCGCCCCGGCGGCGCGGCGGCGGGTTGACCACGGGCGGCCGGACCGTCCCGTCCGAGTCGTCGTCGAATTGCCGGGGATCGCCCTCCTTGTTGGTCAACGGTGGGACGTACTCCGGCGGCGGCTGGATCCGGCCGCCACCGTCCCGCGCCGCGCCGTCCACCTCCGCCTGCACCGCGCGGGCCCGGGCGACCAGCGCCGCCTGCTGGGCATCGCTCACCGGCGGATCCGTGAAGAGCGTCATCCCGCCCTCGCCGAGGAAGTCCCCGGCCTTCTGGCCCAGGCTGGTCAGGCCGAAGCGCGATCCGGCGACTCCGCCGGCCGCCGCCCCGACGTCGCCGGCCAGTTCGACCTGCCGCTGATAGTCGGCGAGCTTCCGCTGGTTTTCCAGGTATTCCTTGTAGATCGGTTCCAGCTTGGTCCGCGCCTGCTCGATGGCGTCCGCCACGTGCCCGATGTGCGTGGCGTTGTTCTGCGCCGCGGTCGACGTCTGTCGGCTCGCCTCGATCAGCCGGTCCAGCTCGACCATGTACGCCGCCGAGGCCGCGTTCTGCTCCGGCGGCCACAGAGCGGCGAGCTGGTTGCGGCAGTTCTGCAATCTGGCGGCGTGCCCGCTCAGCATGCTGGACGCCCGCTCCCAGGCCGCCACCTGGTCCCGGCTCGGCTGTAGCTTCTGCTGCGCCGCCTCGACCAGCCGCCACAGGTGCGGGATGTACTCCTCAGCCATTGCCGTCGCCTCCGGTCCCGGTGGCCGGTGCGGCCGGGTTCGCGCTGGAAGCCGGCCTGGTCTGTTCGGTCGGTGGCAGGACCTGGTGCACGTCGCTGACGGTAGCGTGCGCGAACGCGTCGGAGCCCCGGTAGTTGGCCGCGATCTGCTCGGCCGCCTGTGCCACCGCCTGAGTCCCCTTGTCCAGGTTGACCAGTGCCTCCAGGCTCTTGTGGATGCACTCGTCGTAGCGCTCCTGGAGGTGCAGCCAGTCGTCGCCCTCGAGCCGGTCGCCGATCGTCGCGCCCTGCTGCATGGCGTCGTGCACCGGGGGCACCTGGGTGCGGTAGCCCTCCTTGAGTTCCTCGCGCATCGCCGCCGCCGCGCTCGCCAGACCGTCGATCTCGACATTGATCTGGCCGATGACCGCGGCGGCTGCCGCGCCGATCGCGCCGGCTGCCGCGCCCACCGATGGACCAACCGGGCTCATCGCAACCCCTCCCCGTGGATGGTTGGGTGACGTGGTCGCGGCTCATTGTAGCCGAAGCACAACCGACTGTTGTTGTCAAATCGGACGCCCTCGATCGCGCAATGGACAGTGCGCTCCGGTGTGCGCTGCCCGACCGGTCGGACATCCCCACCGGTTCGTCCGATCCGCCGTCGGGCCGTCGACCCCGGTTCACGCCGATGTCGCCCACTGCACGCCTCTCGGCCGCCGACTGTCGTGATGCTGTGCCCCGATCACCGGGTCAGACCCGGCTCGACCCTCGACAGCGCACCGGAGGCCCGGTCGACCCGGGCTCCGACGCACCACATTGGAATAGGTGATACCGATGTCCCGACGGCGCCAACTGATCGGCGCGCTGCTGGTGACGGCGGCCGTACTGGCCGGGACGCCCACCGGCGTCCAGGCGGGCGAGCGCCACCGGCCGGAGTCCCGGCGGAGTTTCGACCTACAGGCTCACCGGGGCGGGCTCGGCCTGCGGGTGGAGAACACCCTCGCCTCGTTCGGCAACGCGCTCCAGCTCGGGGTCCGCACCCTCGAACTGGACGTGCAGGTGACCGAGGACCGTCAGGTGGTGGTCACCCACGACCGCCGGGTCAGCGGTACGAAGTGCGTCGACACCGCCCCGGCCACCCCGGGCGACCCCGAGTTCCCGTACGTCGGGAAGTACGTCAACACGCTGACCCTGGCCCAGGTGCGTACCCTCGACTGCGGCACCAGGACGCTGGCCGACAAGCCGGGGCAGCTCGCCGTACCCGGGGCCCGGATGCCGTTGCTGCGCGAGGTCTTCGCGCTGGTGAAGCGCTACCGGGCGGACGACGTCACGCTCAACGTGGAAACCAAGGTGGAGGCCGGCGCGCCGACCGAGACCGCGCCCCGTGAGCAGTTCGTGCAGCTCACCGTGGCCGAGATCCGGGCCGCCGGGCTGGTACAGCAGGTGACCATCCAGAGCTTCGACTGGGGTGCGCTGATGCGGGTGCGTCAGGTCGAGCCCCGGCTGCCGTTGGTCGCGCTGACCAACTACGACTTCCTGCAGACCGGGCAGCCGGGTGCCTCGCCCTGGCTCGGCGGCCTCGACATCGACGACTTCGGCGGCGACCCGATCACGGCGATCAGGACCTTCGGCGCCACCGCGTTCTCCCCGGTGCACGGCTTCCCGCAGAACGGCACGGTCACCGACCCGGGCTACCGGCCGTACGTGACCAAGGAGATGGTCGCGCACGCGCACCGTCACGGCATCAAGGTGGTGCCGTGGACGATCGACGACGTGCCGACGATGGCGAAGCTGCTCGACGACGGGGTGGACGGCATCATCACCGACTACCCGGACCGGCTGCGTACCCTGCTGGCGCAGCGCCGGATCCCGCTGCCGAAGGGGTACGCCGCGCCGTTCGACATCCAGGCGCACCGGGGCGGCCGGGCGACGCGGCCGGAGAACACCCTGCCGGCCTTCGCCAAAGCGCTCGGCAATCCGGCGATCTCCACGCTGGAGCTGGACACCGGCGTGACCCGGGACGGTCACCTGGTGGTGCTGCACGACCGGACCGTCAACGGCAGCCACTGCGAGGACACCGCCCCGGCCTGGCCGGGTGACCGCGCGTTCCCGTACGTCGGCAAGCGGGTGCACGACCTGACGCTGAAGCAGATCCGGGCCCTCGACTGCGGCACGAAGACGCTGCCGGAGCTGCCGGAGCAGGTCGCCGCGCCGGGTGCCCGGATCCCCACCCTGGACGAGGTCTTCGACCTGGTGCGGCGCAGCGGTCGCCGGGATGTACGGCTGAACATCGAGACCAAGCTCAGCCCGCTGGTGGACGACACCGAGCCGTACCGCAGCTTCACCGCGAAGCTGGTCCGGGCGGTCGAGCGGGCCGGTTTCACCGACCGGGTGACGATCCAGTCGTTCGACTGGCGGACCATCACCCACGCCCGGAAGCTGAACCGGCGGATCGAGACCGTCGCGCTGGTCTGGCAGTACGGCCCGGCCGAGTGCGCCAGCCTCGCCGACGAGTGCTCGCTGCGGGCGGTCTACGGCGACCCGTCGGTACGCAGCCCGTGGACGGCCGGGCTGGACTGGTGGCGGTACCGGGACCTCGGCAAGCTGGTCCGGGCCTCCGGCGCCGGCACCGTCTCGGCGAACTGGCAGGTGCACGACCCGGCCCAGGGCACCGTGCCGTCGGCCGACTGGTACCTGCGGCAGGATCCGGCGTACTTCCACGGCCCGACGGTCGCCGACCTGCAACGCCGGTACGGGCTGAAGGTCGTGCCGTACACGGTGGACGATCCGGCGGTGATGCAGCGGGTGATCGACCTCGGGGTGGACGGCATCATCACCGACTACCCCGAGCGGCTGGTGACGGTGGCGATCCGCAACGGCCTGCGTTGAGCCCGTCCGGAAGCTGAGCCCGCCGGGAAGCTGAGCGGACGACGGGGCGGGCCCTCCGGACGACGGAGGGCCCGCCCCTCACACCCGCTCGAAGTAGCCACGCACCTCGGCGAC
The DNA here is from genome assembly GCF_053764795.1 of Plantactinospora sp. DSM 117369. NCBI lineage: Bacteria > Bacillati > Actinomycetota > Actinomycetes > Micromonosporales > Micromonosporaceae > Plantactinospora > Plantactinospora sp. DSM 117369. Next base: position 3,429,281 of record NZ_CM132446.1, read on the forward strand.
GACCGTCTCCAGTTGCTCCTCGGTGAGCTCCGGATAGATCGGCAGGGAGAGGCACTCCCGGGCCCACGCCTCGGTGACCGGCAGGTCGCCGGGCTTGTGCCCGAGCGAGGCGTACGCCGGTTGCAGGTGCAGCGGGATCGGATAGTGCACCCCGGCGCCGATGCCGGCGTCGCGCAGGTGGGCCAGCAACCCGTCCCGGTGCCGGGTCCGGAGCACGAAGAGGTGGTAGACGCCCCGCCGGTTCGGCGGCTCGGCCGGCAGCACCAGGTCGCCGACCCCGTCCAGCCGGGACCGGTACGCCGCCGCCAGGTCCCGCCGCCGCTGGTTGCCCTGGGCCAGCGTGCCCAGCTTGACCGAGAGTACGGCCGCCTGCACGGTGTCCAGCCGGGCCGCGTAGCCGACGGTGAGGTGCTCGTACTTGCTGGTGCGGCCGTGGTCGGAGAGCCTCCGGACGCGCTCGGCGAGGGCCGGGTCGGAGGTGGTGACCGCGCCCGCGTCGCCGAACGCGCCGAGGTTCTTGCCGGGATAGAACGAGAAGCAGCCGATCCGGCCGTACGCCCCGGCCCGGACCACCGATCCGTCGTCCCGGACGTACTCGGCGCCGTGCGCCTGGGCGGCGTCCTCGATCAGCGGCACCCCGGCGGCCGAGGCGAGCGCGCCGATCGCGGTCAGGTCGACCGGCAGGCCGTAGAGGTGCACCGGGAGCACCGCCCGGACCCGGTCGACGACCGACTTCAGCGCGTCCGGGTCCATCCCGCCGGTCTCGGTGTCCACCTCGACGAAGCGCGGCCGGGCACCCAGCCAGCTCACCGGTTCGGCGGTGGCGACGAAGGTGTGCGCCGGCACCGCCACCTCGTCGCCGGGCCCGATGCCGAGCGCGGCCAGGCTCAGGTGGATCGCGGCGGTGCCGGAGGCGACCCCGACCGCATGCGTGGTGCCGCAGAAGGCGGCGAACTCCGACTCGAACTCGCCGACCTCCCGGCCGAGGATGAACCGGGTGTCCTCGACGACCGCGCGGATCGCCGCGTCGATCGCGTCCCGCTGCCGGTGGTAGGCGGCGGCGAGGTCGACCAGGGGAATTCGGGGCATCTCAGGCTCCTGTTGCTCGGTGAACCCCCTGCGGCCCGCCGTGGCCGCCGGTCGGGCCGGGGCGCTGGCGGCGCCGGGCGATTCAGGGTGCAGAGGTGGTCAGTGCGCGGCGGTGGTCAGGTCGGGGTGCGGGCCGTCGGGGTGTGGACGCCGGCGGTACGTCCCGGCGGCGTCCATCGGGCCGGCGACGGGCGGCACCGGCACCGTCGCGCCGCCGGCCCGCAGCGAGGCGTCGGCGGCCTCCAGCACCGCCACCACCCGGGCGCCGTTCCAGCCGTCCGTCCGGGGGCGTGCCCCGGTGCGGACGCAGTCGAGGAAGTGCCGCAACTCCAGGCTGAGCGGTTCCGCCGGGGAGAGCACGGGTACGTGCACCGCGTCGTCGCGCAGCCGGTAGCGCCGCACGCCGTCCCCGTCCGGCTCCAGCGGGTCCGCCCCCTTGTCGTGCACGGTGAGCCGGGCGTCGGTGTTCAGGTCGTCGTAGACCAGCATCCGCCGGGTACCGACCACGGTGGTACGCCGGGTCTTCGCCGGGTCCAGCCAGCTCACGTGCATGTGCGCCACCACGTCTCCCGGATAGCCGACGGTGACGAAAGTGACGTCCTCGACGCCGTCGTGCAGGTAGCGACCGCCCTGGGCGGCGACCCAGCGCGGCTCGGCGTCGAGCAGGTAGTTGGCGATCGAGACGTCGTGCGGCCCGATCGACCAGAAGGTGTGCAGGTCGTTCTGGATCCGGCCCAGGTTGAGCCGCTGGGAGTGCAGGTAGAGGACGTCGCCGATCTCGCCGGACCGGATGTAGTCGCGCATCCGCTCGACCGCCGGGACGTACTCGAAGGTGTGCCCGACCATCAGCACCAGGCCGTACCGGTCGGCCGTCTCGGCCAGCGCGACCGCGTCGGCGACCGACATCGCCAGCGGCTTCTCGACGAAGACGTGCTTGCCGGCCGCCAGCGCCCGGCGGGCCAGCGGCGCGTGGCTCGGCGCGGGAGTGGCGATCAGGACCGCCCGGACCTCGTCGTCGCCGAGCACCGCGTCCAGGTCGCCGGTGGCCCGCACCCGCGGGTAGCGCTCGGTGGCCGCCTGCCGCCGTTCGGGGCTGGCGTCCACCAGGTAGCGCCACCGGTCTCCGGCCAGCTTGTCGAGGTTCCGGGCGAGATTGGTGCCCCAGTAGCCGAAGCCGATCAGGCCGAACTTCTCGGTCACGGTGGTGTCTCCAGGAGATCGGTGACTGTGGAAATCGTCGCCGAACATCGCGCGGACATTTCTGCGACGCGAATTCCGTTCGGCGACGATCACTCGCTGTCGGTGGTGTGGAAAAGTGTCGACAGGCGGGTGAAGGTGGCCGCCGGAAGCCCGGCGGCAATTCCCCGAAATCCTGCTACGGCCCGGCGGCGACCCGCCAGCGGCGTGTCCAATTCCCGACCGGTGTCACGTCGACCGGGACGAGGAGGGGCGAGCGTTTCGGGTATTCGGCACCAGCGCCAGGGGCGGGGTGGGCTGGTCCGGCTGGCCGCAGAGCCAGGCAAGGCGTTCGATCACCTTCTCCGGTTCGTCGAACGGGTCCAGCCCGGTCACCTCGGTCGGGTTCATCGGCGGAACCGACACGTGCGAGACCAGCGGGTGCAGCGGCCGTACGTCGAGTTCGCCGTCACCGAGCAGTTCCTCGTGCAGCTTCTCGCCGGGCCGCAGACCGGTGTAGACGATCCGCGGCGGGCCAGGTACCTGCGCGGCGAGTTGTCTGGCCAGGTCATCGATGCGTACCGGGGCGCCCATGTCGAGCACCAGCGCCTCGCCGTCCCGCCCGATCGCCGCCGCCTGCAGGACCAGTTGCACGGCCTCGTGCACGCTCATCAGGTAGCGGGTGACGTCGGGGTGCGTGACGGTGATCGGCAGTCCGGCGTCGATCTGTGCCCGGAACGCGGTCACCACGGATCCCCGGCTGCTCAACACATTGCCGAACCGTACGCTGAGGAATGTGCCCGGGCTGTTCGCGGCGGCGTACGCGGTCAGCCGTTCGGTGATCCGCTTGGAATAGCCGAGTACGCTGATCGGGTTCGCCGCCTTGTCGGTCGAAATGTTCACGAACCTGGCCACGTCCCGAGCGGCATTCAGGACCGACAGCGTACCCCAGATATTCGTCTTGATCGCCTCGCCGGGGTGCCGCTGCAACAGCGTGAGGTGTTTGAGCGCGGCGGCGTGGAAAATGATGTCCGGACGCCGCTCGCGAATAATCCGCGAGATTCCCTCGCTGTCCCGCAGATCGGCCAGGATCAGCTCCGGCCCGTCCAGCAGCGCCCGGCCGGTGACGGAGAGTTGCAGGCTGTGCAGCGCCGACTCGTCCCGGTCGAGCATCATCAGCTCGGCCGGGTCGGCCCGGAGGATCTGCCGGCACAGTTCGGCACCGATCGAGCCGCCGGCGCCGGTGACCAGTACCCGTTGCCCGGTCAGTGCCGAGTCGGCGGTGACCAGGGCGGCGGCCACCTGGCGACGCCCGAGCAGGTCGTCGATCTCCACGTCACGTACGTCGGCGACGCTGATCCGGTGGTCGACCAGTTCGGAGACCGGCGGCAGCACCTTGAAGTCGGCGCCGGCCTGTAGGGTCGCGGCGCGGACCTCGCGGATCAGCTCGGCGTCCGCGTTCGCCACCGAGAAGATCACCGTGGTGGCACCGGTCTGCGCGACCGCCTCCCGGATCTCCCGGCGGCCGCCCAGCATCCGGACGCCGTCGATCCGCAGGTTCCGCTTGTCGAGGTCGTCGTCGAGCAGTCCGACCGGCAGATATCTGCCCTGTGGGTCGGTGACCAGGGCGTGCAGCAGGCCCTGACCGGCCGAGCCGAGGCCGAACAGCAGCACCGGGGTCGCCGACCGGGTGTCCGGGCGCAGCCAGCGGTCCCGGCGGTGCCGGTACGCGGCCCGGGCGCAGACCATCAGCAGCAGGGCCACCGCCGAGCCGACCAGCGGGGTACTCGCCGGGACCGGCCGGTCCGGCTGCGCGATGTCGGCCAGGAACACCAGGATCGCGGTGCAGGCCACCGTGACCGAGAGGGCGCGCAGGTCCGGCAGGCTGCCCAGCGGATGCCGGCCCAGATAGCGGCGGCCGACGGAAGCGATGGTGGCGTGCAACGCGGCGGCGAGCATGCCGACGGCGAGCGCCCGGACGAACTGACTCGTGGTCAGGGCGAACTCGTATCTGGTCCAGGCGCCCGAGCCGAAGCCGATCGTCCAAGCCGCGGTGTCGGTGACCAGGAGTGCGGCCCTGCCCAGAGCGGGCTGCCTGCGGCGGAGGGTCGGCGGGCTCTCGGTCGTGGCGGCGGCGCTGGGCGGCATGGAGTCTCCTGGTGTCCTGATGCGAGCGGTATTCGGGCAGCTCAGCGGGGGAATTCCCGGCGGGTAAACCACACTTAGCCCCTTGCTGGGGCCTTAGGGGCCACTTTCACGTTTTTCGTGCCTTCGACGGCTTCTGCCGTGCCGCCCCGGCCAGGTCGAGCGCCGAGCCCGCCGGCACCGAGTCCGCACCAGGGCGACGAGCCGGGTACCGCGGCGGAGACGTACTGGAGGCGCGAGCGCGCGTGACGGTTGTGCGACGGCCTCGTTGACCCTGGTGGCCACCGGGGCGTCGACCCCAGTGGCCATGCCGGGACCGGGAGGGGATCGATGGAGCTCGTCACCTCTCCGCGCAGGGGCGACCGGTACGCCCCGCTGCGCCGGCCCGGCCGGCAGCGCCGATCCGAGTCCTCGGCACCCGCGCGGTCCGAGGGGGTCCGTACCGGGTCGCCCCGGCTGCCGCAGGCCCGTACCCCGCTGGTCCGGCTGCTCCAGCGCTATCCGGTCAGCACGCTGCTGCTGGTGCCGTACCTGGTCCTGGTCCTGCCGATGGCCATCCTGCACCGCAACCCGGACCTCGGGTTCGTGCTCCGGCTGCTGGCCCTGGCCCTGGCCGCCTCGCTGCTGGTCGAGACGGTGCTGCTGCCGCTGGGCAGGCCGGGGCGAGGTCGGACCGCCGACATCCCGGCCCGGCAGACCTTCGCCGAGGCCAACTCCGGATACCCGAACCTCTTCCTCGTCGCCCGCGCGGTGGCCGTGGTGAGCATCGCCGCGGAGCTCCTCGGCGGATACGCCGGCCGGGGAAGCATCTTCACCCAGGTCGCCGGGGCCCAGGTGGCGTCGCCGCTGGTGAACGTGGTGGCCCTGGTCTCCGGCTGGAAGTACCTCGCCTTCGCGCTCCTGATCGCGAGCTTCCACGGTGGCCACGCCCGGCTGGGCAGCCTCTACCGGTGGACCGGCGCGCTGGTGGGCGTGCAGGTCGCGCTCGTGTTCCTGACCGCCATCGCCGCCTCGCTCGTCGGCTACCTCACCTTCGTAGCGGCGGCCGGCGCGATCTGCGGGGTGATCCGGGCCCGGTACGTGCTGGTGGTCGCCGTGCTGCTCTTCCTGGCCTGGCCGACGGTGTTCGCGCTACGCAACGCGATCCGGCAGGAGAACGGCGTCAAGGTCGCCAGCGACGTGAGCGCCGCGGACCGGCTCCGGTTCGACCAGCAGATCGGCCGGGCCAGCGGGTACGACGTACCGGTGGACGTCGGGCAACCCGGCCCTACCGCCTATCTCCGGTACGGCTTCGTGCCCCGGATCCTCGACCCGGGCCGGGCACCGCTGGCCACCGGGTCGGCGATCAACCGGTTCCTCGGCGGTAGTGACAGGTCCTCGTTCAACTTCCTCACCCTGGGGACCGTCTACTTCGTCGACGGCCGGGCCGGAGTGGTCGTCTTCTACGGCGGCTGGGCGCTGGTCGCCGGGTTGCTGCTCCGAGTGCGCGGGGCGCCCGGACCGCTGCGGTTGAGCCTGTTCTGTTTCGTGGTGGCCGGACCGCTGGTCTGGTTGAACGGCCACCCGGAGTCGACGATCGCGGCGACCCAGAACACCATGGCGGCCGCGCCGGTCTTGCTGGTGCTGCTGCTGACCCGGCGTAGCCCACCGGGTCGACTGGTGCCGTCAGGTCCGGCCGGCCGGCTGCCGGTGCCCCGGGCCGGTCGAGCGCACAGGTGAGCGTCCGACCCGGCTGGCGGGCGACGCTGCGGGTGTCGGGCCGCCGGATCCTCTCCGGTGGGCGTGCCCCGACCGCCGTGGTCGTCACCGCCACGTCCAGCTTCGGCAACCTGCTGCTCTCCGTCACCGTGGCCCGTGGCGGATCCCTCAGCGAACTGGGTCGGTACTCGTTGGCGTTCTCGCTGTACGTCCTGGTCTCCGGCCTGGCCCGGGCGATGGTCACCGAGTCGGTGCTGGCCGAGCCGGACCGGCGCGACCCGGAGCCGTTCCGCCGGTCCACCCGGCGGATCTGCCTGCTCGGCGGCGCGGCCGGGGTGCTGGCCGGTACAGCCGGAGTACTGGCCGGGAACCGCTACCTGGTCGTCGTCGGCCTGGCGCTGCCCGGCCTGGTGCTCTACGACTACGTCAAGGCGTACGGCCTCGGCGTGGCCGACCCCCGCCGGATCCTCCGCTACGAACTGCTCTGGACGTTGGCCAGCGGGGCCGGCGCCGGGCTGGCCCTGACCGGCCGGATCAGCGCCTCGACCGCCTTCGTGGTGTGGGCCGGCTCGGGGGCGTCGGTCGGCTACCTCGGAGCGGTCCGGCGGCGCTGCGCGCTGCTGCCCGGCTGGCCGGTCGGGCGCGCCGAGACCCGGAACGCGTTCGCGTTCGGCCTGCACTTCCTGGTCGGCTCGGGGACCGCGCAACTCGCCACCGCCACCCTGGCCGCGGTGGCCGGAACGGCCGTGGTCGGCGCGATCGGCGGGGCGAAGACCGCGCTCGGACCGGTCACCCTGCTGATCGGCGCCAGCTCCGCGCTGCTGATTCCGTACCTCGCCCGGACCAGGGAGGCCGGGCCACGCATCCGGCTCCGCTCGGCGGCCCGGGTCACCGCCGGCATCGTCGTGCTGGTCGGGCCGCTCGCGCTGGCCCTACCCGCCCTACCTGATCTCGTCGGCCGGGCGCTGCTCGGTGCGAACTGGGAGTTCGCCCGTCCGTTGCTGCCCGCGCTCGCCGTCGAGAGCGTCTTCATGGTGGCCGCCATGGTCGCCTCCGCCGGACACCGGATCGAGCGGGCCGGCGGCCGGACCCTGGTCCTCGGGGCGGCCCTCGCCCCGATCCGGGTCGGCGCGATCGTCGGGGCCGGGCACCTGTTCGGCGCGGCCGGCGCGGCCTGGGCGATGGCCGGGATGGCCTGTTGCGCCGCCGTCGGCTGGTGGTGGAGCTACCGGTCGTTGCTGCTGGTCCGGCACCGGGCGGAACCCGTACTGGAGCCGGTCTGATCCGCGACCGGCGGTGGTCAGGCCGGTCCGGCGGTCGACAGCCGGGCCAGCGCGGTACGCACCCGGTCGGCGATGTCCAGCACCTCCGGGTCGGTGAGGTCGGCATAGGTCGGCAGGTTGATGCCCCGCCGGCTCAGGTCGGCGGTGACCGGGAAACCGCCGTCCCGGTCCGACCGGTACGGCGGCAGGTCCGGGATCGGCACGAAGAACGGTCGGGTCTCGACACCGAGCCGGTCCAGTTCCGCCGCCAGCCGGTCCCGGAGTTGACCGTCGCCGGCCGGGCCGACCAGGAAGGACGCCATCCACGGGGCACGCTCGACACCGACCGCCACCGGCTGCGGCGTCAGCGCGTCGAGATCCGCGAACGCCTTCTCGTACGTCGCCACGATCTGCTGCCGGCGCTGCACCATCGCCGTACCGCGCTCCAGTTGGGCACAGAGCAGGGCGGCGGCCAGGTTGGTGAGCCGGTAGTTGAAGCCGACCATCGGGAAGTAGTAGCGCCGTTGCGGATCCATCCCCTGGTTGCGCAGCAGTCGCATCCGCTCGGCCAGTGCCGGGTCGAAGGTGGTGACGCAGCCGCCCTCGCCACTGGTCAGGATCTTGTTGCCGAAGAACGAGAAGGTGGTGACGTCGGCCAGCGCACCGGCGCCGGTACCGCTGAGCCGGGCGCCGAAGGACTCGGCGGCGTCGCCGACCAGCAGGATGCCGTGCGCGGCGCAGACCTCCCGGAGCCGGGGGTAGTCGGCCGGATGCCCGTACAGGTCGACCGCGAGCACCGCCTTGGTCCGTGCGGTGATCGCGGCGTCGACCCGGTCGACGTCGAGGCACCAGGTCGCCGGGTCGACGTCCACGAAGACCGGCCGGGCGCCGCAGTAGGTGACCGCGTTGGCGGTGGCCACGTAGGTCAGGGCCGGAACGATCACCTCATCGCCCGGGCCGATCCCGGCGGCGGCGAGCACCAGGTGCAGGGCGACCGTGCCGTTGCCGGTCGCCACCGCCGTCGGGGTGCCGCAGCGGGCCGCGAACTCCGCCTCGAAGCGGCGCAGGTACGGCCCCTGCGAGGAGACCCAACCGCTGCGCAGGGCGTCCAGCACGTACGCCTCCTCCAGTTCGGTCAGGGACGGCCGGGCGACCGGATAGCGCAGTGCGGGGTTCATGACGGGCTGCCTCCAACGGCGTCTGGGTTCAGGAACGACGACTGGGGGACCGGACCGGAGCGGCCGCCGGCCACCCAGTCGAGTACCGCGGCGTAGTCCCGGGCGGTCTCGGTCCAGGTACGCGTCGCCAGCCGGTCGGCCGCGCGCCGCGAGGCCGCCGCGTACCGGGCGCGGTCGGCGAGCAGCCGGCGGACGGCCGCGGCGATGGAGTCCGGGTCGTGCGGATCGAAGTAGCACACCTCGGCACCGGCGAACTCGACCTGGGCACGCAGCGGCTCCACGTCGGCACAGGCCACCGGCAGGCCCCAACTGAACGCCTCGAAGATGGCGCCGCTGGCCGCCTCCCACAGCGACGGTACGACCACGGCGGTGGCCCGGGCGTAGAGCCGCTCCAGCGCCCGCACCGGCACGAAGCCGGGGAAGACGACCCGGGTACGCAACTCGGCCGCCGACGCGCGGGCGGTGAGCTGCCCGGCCTGCGGCTCCACCAGCGGCCCGGGGCAGACGAGCCGAAGTTCCGGCAGCCGGGTGAGCGCCTCCAGCAGGTTGAGGTGGTTCTTGTGCGGCGCGGTCGAGGAGGGATAGAGCAGCAGACCGGGATCGGGTTCCGAGGCCGCCCCGGCCGGGCGGGCGTGGAAGACCGGCAGCGGGATCAGCGCCGTCTTCGCCGCGACCTCCGGAAAGGTGCGCAGGAGCTGCTGGTACGGGTGTGGCCAGGAGGCGACCAGGGCGTCCGCCTCGGCGATGTTCCGGGCGAAGATGTCGGTGATCGGCGCGGAGTCGTAGCGCAGGTGGAACCGGCGCATGTCGTGCACCACCACCACCGAGCGGCGGGCCCGGGCCGGCACGCCACCGAACGGATAGAGGGTGACCCGGTCGTCGTCGGCGGCCACCGGGTTGGCCCGGTTGCGCAGCCGGGTGACCAGCCGGTGCGCCAGCGGTGCGGACCGGAGTTGCCGGGGCAGCATCCGGCGCAGCCCCCCGCCGAGCGGGGCGTCGGGCCGGAGCGGCTGCCGGACCTCGGTCCAGCGCACCCGCGCGTCGTCGGGCACCTCGCGTCGCCAGCTCTGCCGGGTACCCCGGACGATGGTCACCTCGATCCGGTGCGCCTCGTCGGCGGCGAGTCCACGGAGCAGGCCGTAGGTGAAGGCCTCCACTCCGGCCGAGTGTCCGGGCAGGATCGCACTGCCGTCGATCTTGATGTCCACCTGGTCGTCCCTTCCGGCGGGCCCGGTTACCGGTCCACTCGGACCAGCCGGCCCGTGCGCTCGTCCGCCAGCAGTTGCCGGTCGGCGTCGACCATGATCCGGACCAGGTCGGCGAAGAGTGTCTTCGGCGCCCAGCCGAGCTTCCGGCGGGCCTTCGTGGCATCACCGATCAGCGCGTCCACCTCGGACGGCCGGTAGTACGCCGGGTCGATCGCCACGTACTTCTCCCAGTCGAGGCCGGCGTAGCAGAAGGCGGCGGTGAGGAACTCCCGTACGGTGTGTCCGGTGCCGGTGGCCACCACGTAGTCGTCGGGTTGGTCCTGCTGGAGCGCGAGCCACATCGCCTCGACGTACTCGGGGGCGTATCCCCAGTCCCGTACCGCGTCGAGGTTGCCGAGGTAGAGCTTGTCCTGCATGCCCGCCTCGATCCGGGCGATCGCCCGAGTGATCTTGCGGGTCACGAAGTTCTCGCCGCGCCGGGGACTCTCGTGGTTGAACAGGATGCCGTTGGCGGCGTACATGCCCCAGGCCTCCCGGTAGTTCACCGCCGCCCAGTAGCCGAAGACCTTGGCGCAGGCGTACGGGCTGCGCGGGTGGAACGGGGTGGTCTCCCGCTGCGGCGGCGGGGTGGCACCGAACATCTCCGACGAGGACGCCTGGTAGTACCGGCAGTCCAGCTTGGCGGTCCGGATCGCGTCCAGCATCCGGATCGCGCCCAGCCCGGTGATGTCGGCGGTGTAGTTGGGGATCTCGAAGGAGACCCGGACGTGGCTCTGCGCACCGAGGTTGTAGACCTCGTCCGGCCGGATGTCCCGAAGCAGCCCGGTCAGCGCCGCCGCGTCGGAGAGGTCGCCGTAGTGCAGGAACAGGTGCGCGTCCGGATCCCGGGGGTGCAGGTCGATCCGTTCGATCCGCTCGGTGTTGAAGCTCGACGACCGGCGTTTCAGCCCGTGTACGACATAGCCCTTGCCGAGCAGGAGTTCGGCGAGATAGCTCCCGTCCTGACCGGTGATCCCGGTGATCAGCGCGACTTTCGGCATCGTCTGCCCTCTCGGAGTTGCGGTCCGCGACCGGGCCGGAGCGCGACCGGCCTGCGGATCCCTCGGTGGTCTGTCGAAACTCAGTGGTCTCGCCGCTCGATCGGCCGGGCCGGCACCCCGACCACCACGGCGCCGGCCGGCACGTCCCGGACCACCGCCGCACCGGCGCCGACCATCGCCCCGGCGCCCACCGAGATCCCGTCGATCACCGTCGCGCCGGCGCCGACCGTCGCGCCCGGCCCGATCCGGGTGGAGCCGGCGACGGTGCAGCCCGGCAGCAGCGTGGCGAAGTCGTCGAGGACGGCGTCGTGCCCGACGCTGACGTTCGTGCCCACGTGCACGTGCCGGCCGGTCACGACGTCGGCGGTGAGCACGGCCCCGGGCCAGAGCACGGTGCCCGGGCCGAGTCCCACGGCCGGGCCGACCACCGCCGCCGGGTGCACCAGCCGGGCCGGGGTCGGCCGGTACGGGCCGAGTTGCCCGTCGAGCCGGGTCCGCACGGCGCCCGAGCCGACGCCGAGCACGTACCGGACGGTGTCGTCGGCGTCCCGCAGCCAGTCGTCCGGGCCGAGCCAGTCGACCGGCAGCCGGGCCAGCTCCGCCGCGCGGCGCGGGCCGAGACAGCCGAGCAGCTCGTAGCCGCCGGCCGCCTCGGCGATGGCGAGTATCTCGCGGGCATGTCCGGAGGTGCCCAGCACGACCAGCGCACCCTTGCCGACCTCCCTTCGCGGTCCGTCGTGGCCGCGGGCGGAAGCCGGGGTGGACGCGCGGCGCTGTCCGGGGTGCGAGAGGTCCAGTCCGGCGCCGTCCCTCATCGGCCGCTCCCGGCGCAGACGTCGGAACCGAGCAGCCAGCCGAAGTAGTCGGCCCGGTCGAACGGAGCGGGGTCGGCGGACACCGGCTCCCGGATCCGGCTCAGCGCCGCCGCCAAGCTCTCCGGATCGTCCGGCTGGTACGACAGCAGTGCCCGGCCGGCGACCTCCCGGGCCTGCGCGGTGTCCGGCGCGATGATCGGGATTCCGCTGGCCCGGGCCTCGGCCAGGGGATAGCCGAACGACTCCAGCGAGGACGGATAGAAGATGGCGGTGGCCCGACGCCAGTACTCGAGGAGCCGGTCGTGCGGGACCACGCCGATCGCCCGGAGCGCCGGATGGGCCGTCACGTCCGGCGGCAGGTCACCGGGGCGGGCGGTGACCAGGACCTCGATGCCGCCGGCCTCCGGACCGCCGCCCCGCCCGGCCGGCCCGAGCCCGTCGCGACCCAACGTGTCGAGCAGCATCCGCAGTTGCGGGACCAGGTTCTTGTAGCCGGCGGCGACCACCGGGACGAGCAGGAAGGTCCGGTCGTCCGGGGCCCACCCGTCGACCGGGGTCACCGGATGCGGTCGCACCACGATCCGGTCGCGTACCGCCCGGACGTGCCGGACGACCCGTTCGGCCATCGCGCCGCACGGTACGACGACGAGGTCGGCCCGGTGCAGCAGGAGGCGGATGACCGGGATCTGGGCCCGGAAGGAGCGGGGCAGCCGGCCGAGTAGGTGCTCCTCGTCGGGGTAGAGGAAGTGCAGGGCGTTGCGCAGCAGCACCCGGCGCTCGTCGCCGGCGTAGCCGAACGAGACGTTGTTCGGCGCGACCACCAGCCGGGCACGGCGGACCAGCCGCTCCCGGCTCAGCAGCCAGCCGGGGCTGAGCTGCTGACCCCGGCCGATCACCCGGGGCCGCCCCGGCACCCCGGACAGGTACGCGTCCAGTTCGCCCCGCCACCGGGCGGCGCCGCCCCGGTCCCCGCCGGCCGCGTCCAGCACGACGTCGCCGGGGTCGACCGGTGGAACCGGGCCGTCGGCACTGACCCGCGGGTGCGGGATACCGCTGCCCTTCGTCGCGGTCACCGCGCCGGCACCCCCTTGACCACCGTGCCGGCCGGCACGTCCCGGACCACGCAGGCGCCCGCGCCCACGGTGGCGTCCCGGCCCACCCGCAACCCCTGGAGTACGGCCGCGGTCGTCCCGACCAGCACCCCGGCCTCGAGTACGCAGTTGCCGGAGATCGCGGCCAGCGGGTTCACCGACACGTGGTCGGCCAGCACGCTGTCGTGGCCGACGGTGCAGTTCTGGTTGAGGTGCACGTGCCGGCCCAGCCGTACGTTGGTGGTGACCCGGGCTCCGGCGAAGACCACCAGCCCGTCCCCGGCCACGGTGTCCGGGCCGACGGTCGCGTCCGGGTGCACCAGTGCGGGGGCCGGCAGGCCGTACCCGTCGATCCGGTCCGCGACGGTGCGCCGGATCCGGGGATCGCCGATGCCGAGCACCACGGCGGTGCCCGGTGACGCCTGCCGCAGCTCCTCGACCGGGCCGAGGTACGGCACGTCGAGCCGGTGGACCAGCTTGAGGCTCGGCTCGGCGGGGTGGTCGTCCACGAAGCCGATCACCCGCCAACCGGGGGCCCGGCCGGTGGCGATGATCGCCCGGACGATGCCGAGCACCTCCCGGCCGTGCCCGCCGAGGCCGACGACTACCAGATCGGTGGTCACGAGTCCGCGCCCCGGCCCGGCCCCGGCTCGGCACCGACGGGTCGGCTGCCGGTGAACTCCGGCATGGTCGGGCTGCCCGGCGCGCTGATCCCCTGCCGGCGCAGCACCTGGAGCACGGTCTCCAGCAGGATCCGCAGGTCGAGCGCGAGGCACCGGCCGTCGACGTACTCGACGTCGTAGCGGAACTTCTCCTCCCAGCTCAGCGCGTTGCGGCCGCGTACCTGGGCCAGGCCGGTGATGCCGGGCCGCACCTCGTGCCGGCGGGCCTGTTCCGGGGTGTACAGGTCGAGGTAGCCCACCAGCAGCGGGCGCGGCCCGACCAGGCTCATGTCGCCGCGCAGCACGTTCCACAGCGTCGGCAGCTCGTCCAGGCTGGTCGCCCGCAGCCAGCGGCCGAGCCGGGTCAGCCGGTCCGCGTCGCTGGTCCGGCCGGGGGAGACCGGTCGCATGGTGCGGAACTTGCGCAGCTCGAAGAGCCGGCCGTCCCGGCCGGGCCGGTTCTGCCGGAACAGCACCGGGCGGCCCAGTGCCAGCGCCACCGCGGCGGCGCAGCCGAGCAGGACGGGGGAGAGCAACACGAGCAGCACGGCCGCGACCAGCATGTCGAGGACGCGCTTGCGTCGGTCGTACCGCCGGTGGCGGGTAGTCACGCTCGGGCCTCCAGGAAGCTCGCGATGGCGTCCAGCACCCGGTTGACCTGCGCTTCGGTCAGGCCGGAGCCGCTGGGCAGGGTCAGGCCGTCGGTGAAGAGCCGCTCCGCGGCGCCGGTGATCGCCCCCGCCGTCCCGGCGAACGCCGGTTGCAGGTGCATCGGCTTCCACACCGGACGGGTCTCGATCCGCGCCGCGTGCAGGTGTGCGGCCAGTTCGCCGGCCCGCCAGCCGGCCGTGGCCGGGTCGACGACGACGATGGTCAGCCAGCAGTTGGCGCCGGTGTCGCCCTCGGCGAGCAGCCGTACCCCGGGCGCGGTCGCGAAGAGTTTGGCGTAGCGTTCCCGCAGCTCGCGGCGGCGAGCCAGCATCCGGTCCAGCCTGCGTAGCTGGGCTCGGCCGACGGCGGCCAGCAGGTTGCTGAGCCGGTAGTTGTAGCCGATCTCGGTGTGCTCGTAGTGCGGCACCGGTTGCCGGGCCTGGGTGGCCAGGTAGCGGCACCGGTCGGCGAGGGCGCCGTCGTCGGTGACCAGCATGCCGCCGCCGGAGGTGGTAATGATCTTGTTGCCGTTGAACGAGAAGACGCCAGCCCGGCCGAAGGCACCGGCCGGCCGTCCGGCGTGGCTGGCGCCGAGCGCCTCGGCCGCGTCCTCCAGCACCGGCACCCCGGCGGCCGCGCAGACCGGGGTCAGCCGGGTGTAGTCGACGCAGGCGCCGAACATGTCGACCGGGATCACCGCCGCGACGTCGCGCCCGGCGGCGCGCAGCTCGTCGAGGAGCGCTGCCAGCAGCGGCACGTCGACGTTCCCGGTCGCCGGGTCGCAGTCGACGAAGACCGGCTCCGCGCCGGTGTAGACGACCGCGTTCGTCGTGGCCACGAAGGTCAGGGTGGGCACCACCACCGTCCGGCCGGGTCCGGCACCCAGGCCGAGCAGGCCGAGGTGCAGTGCGGCCGTACCCGAACTCAACGCCACCGCGTGCGCGGTGCCGGCCCGGTCGGCGACCTCGCGCTCGAAGGCGTCGACCTCGGGCCCGAGCGGCGCGACCCAGCCGGACCGGAGCGCCCGGATCAGGTACGACTCCTCCAGTGGCCCGACGTCCGGCGGGGAGAGCAGCACGGGGTCGGGTGAGCGGGACGTGTCCGGCGGGCTGCCCGGCTCCGGCGACGGCGGGCGTTCAGAAAGATCCACAGGTGGGGGCCTCCAGAGCCGGAACAGCAAGCTGACCGCAAGTGTTCTATCAGACTGATAGGACAGAAGTAAGTATCAAGCCATATATGAATAAAAATTCAATAATAACTGCACCAGATAACTATTGTCCGGTACGCGTGACTTGTCGCCACTCCCGTCGTTGACGGAGGTGGCACACCAGACACCAACGGTCCGGACCGGGGGAAGGGCACGGTCGAGCCGCAGACCTCGACGAGACGCCGGACCGGCCGACCCGCATGCGCGAACGGAGCACCAGTGACATCTCTGCCTGCTGGCCGCCGGGTCCTGATCACCGGCGGCACCGGTTCCTTCGGCCAGACGATGGTGCGCCGGCTGCTCGACCAGGACGTCGGTGAGGTACGGGTACTCAGCCGGGACGAGGCCAAACAGGACCTGATGCGGCACCGGCTCGGCGACGACCGGGTCCGCTACCACGTCGGGGACGTCCGGGACTACGACAGCATGCTGCGGGCGAGCCGGGGCGTCGACTTCGTCTTCCACGCCGCCGCCCTCAAACAGGTGCCGTCCTGCGAGTTCTTCCCACTGGAGGCGGTCCGCACCAACGTGCTGGGCAGCGCCAACGTCGTCGAGGCGGCCGAGCGTAACGGCGTGTCCTCGGTGGTGGTGCTCAGCACCGACAAGGCGGTCTATCCGGTCAACGCGATGGGGATGAGCAAGGCCCTGATGGAGAAGGTCGTCCAGTCGCACGCCCGGCACCACCCGGGCAGCCGGACCACGGTCTCCTGCGTGCGCTACGGCAACGTGATGTACTCCCGCGGCTCGGTCATCCCGCTCTTCGTCGAGCAGATCAAGGCCGGCCGGGCGCCGACGGTGACCAACCCGGCGATGACCCGGTTCCTGATGTCGCTGGCCGAGTCGGTGCAGCTTGTCGAGCACGCCTTCATGCACGCCCGGACCGGGGACATCTTCGTCCGCAGGGCCAGTGCCTGCACCATCGGCGACCTGGCCACCGCGCTCTGCCAGCTCTTCGACGTACCGGCCAAACTCGACCTGATCGGGGTCCGGCACGGCGAGAAGCTGCACGAGACGCTGGCCAGCGGGGAGGAGATCGCCCAGGCCGAGGACTTCGGCGAGTTCTTCCGGGTACCACTCGACGCCCGCGACCTCAACTACGCGCTCTACGTCTCCGAGGGCGACCCGACCTGCCCCGGCGGCGAGGACTTCAACTCGGCCAACGCGCCCCGGCTCGGCGTACCCGAGATCGTGGAACTGCTGCGGAGCCTGCCGGAGATCCGGGCCGAGCTGGCCGCCCGAGACCTGGCGATGGCGCCGTGAGGCTGGTACTGACCGGTGCCGGCGGATTCCTCGGCTGGCACGTACGGGTGCTGGTCCGCGCCCTCGGCTGGCCCGACCCGGTCGTGCTGACCCGGGTCGACCTGGCCGATCCGGTCAGCGTCGCGGCCGCGGTCGGCGGGGCCGACCGGGTGCTGCACCTGGCCGGCGTCAACCGCGGTGACCCGGCCGACGTGGCGGCTGGCAACGTCGAACTCGCCGCCGCGCTGGCCCGGGGACTCCGGCAGTGCCCGATCCCGCCGGAGACGGTGGTCTTCGCCAACTCCGTGCAGGCCGGCAACGGCACCCCGTACGGTGACTCCAAGCGGGCCGCCGCCGCCACCCTGGCCGGCGCGGTGCACGGCCGGTGTGCCTTCGACGACGTCCCGCTGCCGAACCTGTACGGCGAACACGGCCGTCCGCACTACAACTCGGTGGTCGCCACCTTCTGCCGCCAGTTGGCCGACGGCGACCCGCCCCAGGTGCGCGACGACCGCGAACTGACCCTGGTGCACGCGCTGGACGCCGCCGCCCGGTTGCTCGGCCTGCCGCCCACCGACCCCGCCGCGCAGCCGGCCGGGACCGCCGCCCCGACCGTGCCCTGGGACGCGGGCATGCCGGCGTTGCGGATCGGGGTGCGTGCCCTGGCCGACCGGCTGGCCGGGCTCGCCCGGACCTACCGCACCGGGGAGATACCGCCACTGGCCGACCGGCACGACGTACGC
This sequence comes from Plantactinospora sp. DSM 117369, assembly GCF_053764795.1. Taxonomy (NCBI): domain Bacteria; kingdom Bacillati; phylum Actinomycetota; class Actinomycetes; order Micromonosporales; family Micromonosporaceae; genus Plantactinospora; species Plantactinospora sp. DSM 117369. Next base: position 3,446,485 of record NZ_CM132446.1, read on the forward strand.
CTGTTCAACACCTACCGGTCGCACCGCTTCCCGGCCGACCATCCCCGGCCGCTGGTCCGGCACGCCGACCGGCGCGGCGCGCTGGTCGAGGTGGTCAAGGCGCACGGCGGGGCCGGGCAGACGTTCGCCTCGACCAGCGGGCCGGGGGTCACCCGGGGCGAACACTTCCACCTGGCCAAGGTGGAGCGGTTCGCGGTGCTGCGCGGCACCGCCGAGATCGCGCTGCGCCGGGTCGGGTACCGCGAGGTGCTGCGGTTCCGGGTCGGCGGTGACGAGCCGGTGGTGGTCGACATGCCGACGATGTGGGCGCACAACATCACCAACACCGGCGACGGCGAGCTGCTCACCCTCTTCTGGGCGAACGAACTCTTCGACCCCGCGCGGCCCGACACCTATCCGGAGCCGGTGGCGGAACCTGCCGTGACGGCGCCGGTGGTGGTCGGGTGAGGATCGGCTTCGTCACCCAGTGGTATCCGCCCGAGCCGGTCTTCGTCCCCGGCGAACTCGCCCGGGAACTCGGCGCCCGTGGGCACCGGGTGCGGGTGCTCACCGGCTATCCGAACTATCCGGAGGGGCGGATCTATCCCGGCTACCGGCAGCGGTGGCCCGGGCCGGGCGGCGGCACCGACGAAGGCAGCGACGCCGTCACCGTACGCCGGGTGCCGGTCTATCCGAGCCATGACTCGTCCACGCTCGGCCGGACCGCCAACTTCGTCAGCTTCGCCACGACCAGCGCGCTGGCCGCCCCGGGCTATCTGACCGGCGCCGACGCGCTGTACGTCTACCATCCGCCCGCGACCGCGTTCACCGCGGCGGCGCTGGTCCGGCTGGTCCGGCGGATCCCGATCGTGCTGCACGTCCAGGACATGTGGCCGGAGTCGGTCACCGCGTCCGCGATGGGTCCCGGTGGCGGCGCCGGCCGGATGATCGAGGGCCTCCTGTCGGCGACGATGCGCCGGCTCTACCGGTCCGCCACCGCGATCGCGGTCATCTCGCCGTCCATGGCCGAGCTGGTGGTGGCGCGGGGCGCCGACCCGGGCAAGGTCCGGGTGGTGCTGAACTGGACCGACGAGCGGCTGTTCCGCCCGGTGCCGGCGACCGCGTCGGCGCGGGCCGCGCTCGGCCACCGGGGCCGCTGCACCGTCATGTTCGCCGGCAACATGGGGCCGTTCCAGCGGGTCGAGACCGCGATCCGGGCGGCGTACGCGGCCCGGGACCGGGTCGACCTGGTCCTGGTCGGCTCGGGTACGGAGGAGGAGCGCGCCCGCCGGCTCGCCACCGAGCTGGGCGCCGACAACGTACGCTTCCTCGGCCGGCGCCGGCCGGCGGAGATGGCCGACCTCTACGCGGCGGCCGACTACCAGCTCGTCTGCCTGCGGGACCTGCCCGGGCTGCGCGGCACCGTGCCCTCCAAACTCCAGGCGGCACTCGCCTGCGGCGCCCCGGTGGTCGTCTCGGCGGCCGGTGACGCGGCCCGGCTGGTGGAGTCGACCGGGGTGGGCCTGGTCTGCCGGCCCGAGGACCCGACCGCGCTGGCCGTCCGGTTCGCCGAGGCGGCGGCGCTGCCGGCGGCGGTCCGGACCGCGCTCGGCCGGCGGGCCCGCGAGGTCTACCGGGAGCGGATGTCGTTGAGGGTCGGCGCCGACCAGGTGGAGGACCTGCTGACCAAGAGCGCCGTACCGCCGGCGGGCGGCCTCGGGCGGGCGACCACCCGCCGGTTCCTCCGGCGGTGGCGGCCCGATCGAGAGACAGGGGTGACGCCGCGATGACCCGGGTGATGACGGTGGTGGGGACCCGACCGGAGATCATCCGGCTCTCCCGGGTGCTGGACCGGCTGGACCGTACGGTCGAGCACCTGCTGGTGCACACCGGGCAGAACTGGGACCGGAACCTCTCCGAGGTCTTCTTCACCGAGCTGCGGCTGCGCGAGCCGGACCGGTTCCTCCGGGTCGACACCACCTCGCTGGGCCGGGTGCTCGGCGGGGTGCTGACCGGCATCGAGCAGGCCATCACCGAGCTGCGCCCGGACGCGCTGCTGGTGCTCGGCGACACCAACAGCTGCATCGCCGCGCTGATGGCCCGGCGGATGCGGGTGCCGGTCTACCACATGGAGGCCGGCAACCGGTGCTTCGACCTGAACGTGCCGGAGGAGACCAACCGGCGGCTGGTCGACCACGTCGCCGACTTCAACCTGGTCTACACCGAACACGCCCGGCGCAACCTGCTGGCCGAGGGGCTGCACCCGCGCCGCATCCTGCACACCGGCTCGCCGATGCGCGAGGTGCTGGAACACTACCGGCCGGACGTGGCCGCCTCGACGATCCTGCGCCAGCTCGAACTGGAGCCGGGCGGCTATTTCGTGGTCAGCGCGCACCGCGAGGAGAACGTCGACGACCCGGCGCGGCTGGGCCGGCTGCTCGACTGCCTGCGGGCCGTCCGGGACACCTGGCGGCTGCCGGTGCTGGTCTCCACGCACCCGCGTACCCGCAAACGGCTGGAGGCACTGGCCGCCGACGCGTCCACACTGGACGGTATCGCGTTCCACGAGCCGTTCGGGCTCTTCGACTACGTACGCCTCCAGTCGCAGGCCCGCTGCACGCTGTCGGACAGCGGGACGATCAGCGAGGAGGCGGCGATCCTCGGCTTCCCGGCGGTGACCCTGCGGGAGTCGATCGAACGGCCGGAGGCGCTGGACGCGGGCGGCATCGTGATGACCGGTCTGGACCCGGCCGGCGTGCTGGAGGCGGTCGAGGTCACCGTCGACCAGGTCGCGGCGGCCGGGGTGCCCTGCCCGGCGGACTACCAGGTCACCGACACCTCGCGCCGGGTCGTCGACTTCATCCTCTCCACCGTCCGCCGGCACCACGACTGGGCCGGCATCCGCCGGTAGCGGCGGCTGCCCGTCGCCCGGGCCGAGAGGTGCGCCGTCAGGCCGGCCGGACCGGCAGGGTGATGGTGAACGTGGTGCCGACCTGCGGTTGGCTGGCGACCCGGATGACGCCGCCGTGGTCGGTGACGATCTGCCGGACGATGGAGAGGCCCAGCCCGCTGCCCCCGGTCTGCCGGCCGCGCGCCGAGTCGGCCCGCCAGAACCGGTCGAAGACGTACGGCAGCGCCTCGGGGGCGATCCCCGAACCGGTGTCGGCGACCTGGACCACCGCGGAGTCGCCCTCCCGGCGGAGCGTGAGCGTCACCCGACCGCCCTGGGCGGTGGCCCGCAGCGCGTTGGTGATCAGGTTGCCGACCACCTGGCGCAGCCGGTCCGGGTCGGCGTGCACGGCGACCGGTTCGGCGCCGACCTCCAGGGTCACCCCGGCCGCGTCGGCACCGGCCCGGTGGGCGGTACGACACGTCTCCAGCAGCTCGGCCAGGTCGACCGTTGTCCGGTGGTACGCCAGGCTGCCCGCCTCGGCCAGGGCGAGATCCTGGAGGTCGTCGACGATCCGCTGCTGTAGCACCGCCTCCTCGTGCAGCGAGGCGAACAACTCCGGATCGGGGTCGATCACCCCGTCGGAGAGCGCCTCCAGATAGCCGCGCAGGTTGGCCAGCGGGGTACGCAACTCGTGCGCCACGTCGGCGACCAGCCGGCGCTGGCGTTCCTCGCCGCGTTGCAACGAGTCCGCCATCCGGTTGAACGACCGGGCCAGTACGGCGATCTCGTCGTTCCCCTGCACCGGCACCCGGCTGGCCAGGTCGCCCCGGCCGAGTCGCTGGGAGGCCGCGGTCAGGATCGCGATCGGGCGCAGCACCCGGTGGCTGAGCAGGGCGGTCGCGATGATCGCCACCGCGGCCACCCCGGCCGCGGCGGCCAGCAGTGGGCCGACCACCAGGGCACGGTTGCCCTCGTCGCCGACGCCGAGGATGACCCGGGCCGGCTCGGGCGCCACCTCCGCGATCCGGTCGTTGAACGCCTCGGCCAGGCAGTAGTCCGTCGGCTCGCTCGGGTCGTCGACGGCGCACGCGGCCGACAGGTCCCCCATGGCGGCCGTGCTCGCCTGCTCGGACTGGGTCGCCTGGTCGAGGCAGCTCCGATTCAGCCTCGGGTTGGTCGATAGGACCGAGTTCAGGTCGTATTCGGGCACCCCGAACCGGCCCGGCGTCTGGGTCGGTTCGACGCCGTTGCGGGTCAGGCAGGCGGCGAACCGGACACCGGTGCGGTACCGGTACAGCTCCTTGGCGGCGACCGCCGCCGGATCGGCGATCGCCCCGGAGAGGTTGAGCGTGGGGCGGGGATTGACGTATCCGACCACGGTGCCGAGTGGGCGTACCGCCCGGTCCGGATCGTTCTCGCGGTCGGTGTCCACGAGTACCCAGCCGGACTCGGCGACCAGGTGGATGCGCTGCCCGGTCTGCACGCCAAGGCGTACGACCAGATCCCGGACGCCCTCCCAGGTGCCGTGCCGGCGGCCGTAGTCGGTGAGCGCGGTGGTGACCTGGTCCACCGAGGCGGCGGCGGCGCCGGACTCGTCGATCTGCCGGGACGCCTGCCGGAGTACCAGCCAGAGGGTCGCGGCGGTCGCGCTGACCGCGACGAGCATCACCAGACCGAGTACCCGCAATCGGAAGCTCACGCCGACGGGTCCGCCCCGGCGGCGGCGTCCTCCGGGCTCCGCTCCCCGCCGGGCTGCTCCGCCAGCCGGTAGCCCCGGCCGAAGACGGTCTGCACGTAGCGCGGCTCGGCCGGGTCGACCTCGATCTTGCGGCGCAGGTTCATCACGTGCGCGTCGACGGTCCGTTCCAGCACGTAGTGGTCGAACCCGAAGGCCCGGTCGATGATCTGAGCCCGGGTGAACGCCCGGCCCGGCTCGCCGGCCAGCACCTCGAGGATGCCGAACTCCTTGGCGGTGAGCGTGACCAGCCGCCCGCCGATCCGCACCTCGAACCGGCCGGGGTCGACCTCCAGGTCACCGACCCGGAGCACCGCCTGGTTGCCCGCGCTGAGCACCCCGGAGCGGCGCAGCAGGGCGCGGACCCGGGCGGCCAGCTCCCGTGGGCTGTACGGCTTGGTCAGGTAGTCGTCGGCGCCGATGTCCAGCCCGAGCAGTACGTCGTCCTCGGTGGTCCGGGCGGTCAGCAGCAGGATCGGCAGGTTGGACTCGGCCCGCAGGATCCGGCACACGTCGAGCCCGTCCACCACCGGCATCATCACGTCCAGCACCACGAGGTCGGGGCGGCGGGACCGGACCTGCTCCAGGGCGGCCCGGCCGTCGCCGACGACCAGCACGCTGTGGCCCTCCCGTTCGAGGTAGACCCGGACCAGGTTGGCCTGCTTCGGGTCGTCCTCGGCGACCAGTATCCTCGCGCTCATCGCTCCCCATTCTGCCTGCTCCTGGGCGGCATCGATTAGAGCGCCGCAGCGGTGAAGATGTGATGAAGTCGCGATCCGGAAACGGTCAGACGGCGGCCCGCACCCGGTGCGCACACGTTCTTGACAGCTTCCGCATATCTGGGCTCCTACCGTGCCGGCATGTCGAAAGAGAGCTCAGTCGTACCCGGCGCGGCCGGCCGGTCCGGGACGGCTGACCAGGCCCGGCGGTCGGCCGTCCGGCGCCGGATCCGGGAGACCCTGGCCCTGCGTCGGGCCGATGCGGCGGCCGGGCTGCGCGCTGGTCCCGGCGAGGCGCACCTCGGGCCGGCCGGCGGTGCCGGATAGAGCCGGCCCTTCCGCGCTTCCCGACCTGGCCCTGCCGGGCTTCCCGACCGGCACTGTCAATTTCGTCGTGATACCACCGGGGCATCATGATGACTCTGTGGCATCACGGCCGCCGGGTATATGCCGTCGAGCGTCCGGATCGACCGGCACGGCGCACTAGAGTCGTCGCCGACCGGCCCACGAGGGGCCCGTGGCCGGAGTGGGGAGGGTGACTGGCGTGCTGCACCTGAGGATCATCGTGCCGACCGACCGGTCCGCGGCCGTGCAGGAGATGCTCTCCGCCGACCCCGCCGTGGCGCACCTCATCGTGCTGCCCGGCGCCGCCCGCACCCCGCCCGGGGACGTGGTGCTCTGCGACGTCGTCCGGGAGGGTGCCGACGAGGTACTGGAGGCGTTGCGGACCCTCGGCGTGGACCGGGCCGGCGGGGTGGTCGGCGACGGGGTGGACGTCACCCTCTCGGCCGCCGCCGACCGGGCCGCCCGGGCGGCACCGGGACTGGGTACCGACGCGGTGGTCTGGGACGAGATCGCCCAGAAGACCGGCGAGGAGACCCGGCTCTCGGTGACGTACCTGCTGCTGATCACCCTGGCCACGATCATCGCCGGCATCGGGGTGCTGCTCGACCAGCCGATCCTGATCGTCGGCGCGATGGTGGTCGGCCCGGAGTTCGGGCCGCTCGCGGCGCTCTGCGTGGCGCTGTTGCGCTGGCGCGGGTCGGTCATCCGGCGCTCGCTGCTGGCGCTCGGCGTCGGCTTCCTCACCGCGATGGCGGTGACCGTGCTCAGCACCTGGACGCTGACCGCCGCCGGCCTGATCGACCGGTCGATGCTGCTCGCCGACCGACCCATGACCGACTTCATCTGGCGGCCCGACGCGCTCTCCTGGGTGGTCGGCTTCCTGGCCGGGGTGGCCGGGATGCTCTCGGTCACCTCGAACCGGTCCGGCTCGCTGGTCGGAGTGCTGATCTCGGTCACCACGGTCCCGGCCGCGGCGAACGTCGCGGTCGCGCTCGGCTACGGCGTCTTCGACGAGGCGCTCGGATCGCTCGTCCAGTTGCTGATCAACCTCTGCGCGATTGTCGTGGCCGGCGTGCTGACCCTGCTGGTGCAGCGGCTGTGGTGGGAACGGGTCGCCGCCGCCCGGCCGGCCTGGCTCCGCTGGGCCCGTTCCGCGCCGGCTCCCCGGGGCGAACCCGACCCGACCAGCCCACCCCGTTCCGTCCCGGACCGTACCGGCGGTGGCTGACCACCGGCCCGTCCGCCACGAGGCTGACCGGCCCCGCCCGCCACGAGGCTGACCGGGCGCGCCGCGACCGGCCGGCGGCCGGTCGCGGCGTCCGTCGCGGAACTACCGCCCGGGGCGGTTGCCGTCCAGCCCCTTGTCCAGCCCGGCCCGGCGCAGCGCGTCGGCCAGCGCGCCGCCGCCGAACCCGCCGCCCTGGCCGCCGCCGGACCGGTTCCCGCCGCCGGACCGCCCGCCGCCGCCACCACCGCGCCCCTGGCGCGGCTGGCCGGTGCGGTCGCCACCCCGGTCCCGCGCGGGGCGGGGCTCGGCCTCGTCCTCCAGCCGCAGGGTGAGCGAGATCCGCTTCCGGGGTACGTCCACGTCCAGCACCTTCACCCGGACCACGTCACCGGACTTGACCACGTCCCGCGGGTCCTTGACGAAGGTCCGGGACATCGCCGAGACGTGTACCAGGCCGTCCTGGTGCACCCCGACGTCCACGAACGCGCCGAACGCGGCCACGTTGGTGACCACGCCCTCCAGCAGCATCCCTGGCAACAGGTCGCCGATCTTCTCCACCCCGTCGGCGAAGGTCGCGGTCCGGAACGCCGGTCGGGGGTCCCGGCCCGGCTTCTCCAACTCCTTCAGGATGTCGGTCACGGTCGGCAGCCCGAAGGTGTCGTCCACGTACTCGGCGGGCCTGAGCTTGTGCAGCACGGCGGTCTTGCCGATCAGCGCGGAGAGGTCGCCGCCGGTGCTGGCCAGGATCCGCCGGACCACCGGGTACGCCTCGGGGTGCACGCTGGAGGCGTCCAGCGGGTCGTCCCCGCCGGGGATGCGCAGGAAGCCGGCACACTGCTCGAACGCCTTCGGGCCGAGCCGGGGCACCTGCTTGAGCGCCTGCCGGGTCCGGAACGGGCCGTTGGCGTCCCGGTGCAGCACGATGTTCTCGGCCAGCCCGGCGCCGATCCCGGAGACCCGGGTCAGCAGCGGTGCGGAGGCGGTGTTGACGTCGACCCCGACGCCGTTCACGCAGTCCTCCACCACCGCGTCCAGCGAGCGGGAGAGCTTCACCTCGGAGAGGTCGTGCTGGTACTGCCCGACGCCGATCGAGCGTGGGTCGATCTTGACCAGCTCGGCCAGCGGGTCCTGGAGGCGGCGGGCGATCGAGACCGCGCCGCGCAGCGAGACGTCGAGGCCGGGCAGCTCCTGGGAGGCGTACTCGGAGGCGGAGTAGACCGAGGCGCCGGCCTCGGAGACCACCACCTTGGTCAGGTTCAGGTCGGCGTACCGCTTGATCAGGTCGCCGGCCAGCTTGTCGGTCTCCCGGGAGGCGGTGCCGTTGCCGATCGCGACCAGCTCGACCTTGTGCGCCCGGGCCAGCTTGGCCAGCGTCTCGATCGAGGCGTCCCACTGCCGGCGCGGCTCGTGCGGATAGATCGTGTCGGTCGCCACCACCTTGCCGGTCGCGTCGACCACCGCCACCTTCACCCCGGTACGCAGCCCCGGGTCCAGCCCCATCGTCGGGCGGGTACCGGCCGGCGCGGCGAGCAGCAGGTCGCGCAGGTTGGTGGCGAAGACCCGGACCGCCTCGTCCTCGGCCGCCTGCCAGAGCCGCATCCGCAGGTCGGCGCCGAGGTGGATGAGGATCCGGGTACGCCACGCCCAGCGCACCGTGTCGACCAGCCAGCGGTCCGCCGGCCGTCCCCGGTCCGCGACGCCGAACCGGGCGGCGATCTCCTGTTCGTAGCGGGTCGGCCCGACCGGGGCGTCGTCCGGCGCGGGCGCCTCCTCCGGGTCCATGGTCAGGTCGAGCATGCCCTCCTTCTCGCCCCGGAACATCGCCAGGATCCGGTGCGAGGGCAGCTTGGTGTACGGCTCGGCGAAGTCGAAGTAGTCGGCGAACTTGGCGCCGGCCTCCTGCTGGCCGTCGCGTACCCGGGAGACCAGCCGGCCCCGCGACCACATCTTCTCGCGCAGCGAGCCGATCAGGTCGGCGTCCTCGGCGAACCGCTCCACCAGGATGGCCCGGGCACCGTCCAGCGCGCCGGTCGGGTCGGCCACCCCGGCGTCCGGGTTGACGAAGCCGGTCGCCACCGTGCGCGGGTCCTGCGACGGATCGGCCAGCAGCGTGTCGGCCAGCGGCTCCAGCCCGGCCTCCCGGGCGATCTGCGCCTTCGTCCGCCGCTTCGGCTTGTAGGGCAGGTAGATGTCCTCCAGCCGGGCCTTCGAGTCGGCCGCCATGATCTGCGCTTCCAGCGCCTCGTCCAGCTTGCCCTGGCCACGGATCGACTCCAGCACCGCCGCCCGGCGCTCCTCCAGCTCCCGCAGGTAGCGCAGCCGCTCCTCCAGGGTGCGCAACTGGGTGTCGTCGAGCGACTCGGTGGCCTCCTTGCGGTAACGGGCGATGAACGGCACGGTCGACCCGCCGTCGAGCAGGTCCACCGCGGCCCGTACCTGCCGCTCGTGTACGCCGAGCTCCTCGGCGATCCGCTGGTGCACAGAGCGCGGCTGCGCAGAGGTTGTCACGTCCTGTTCCGCCTTCTCCACTCGGTTCCGCCCTCACCCGTCGCCGGGACCGGCGTAGGGTAACTGGGTGCCGGGAAGCATTGTGCCCCACCCGGCGGCGGTCGCCCTTGCAGGCGGCGGCGATGCGCGGGCGCCGCAACTTCACGCGCCGTCGGCTATGGACAACCGAGAGTGATTCGGGTTAGGTCGGCTCGGAATGGTCCGCGAATCGACGAGGGACGTTATGACTCTTCTGAGCGACGACCGGCCCGCCGGCTCCGGGGCGGGCGTCACCGACGGACATCCACTGGCCCGGCTCACCGCCGACGAGATCCGGGCCACCCGGGCCCTGCTGGACCGGCACGGGCTGCTCGGCCCGACCACCCGGTTCGCCCTGCTGGCCCTGGAGGAGCCGGCCAAGGACGTGGTGCTGGCGTACCGGCCGGGTGATCCGGTGGACCGCCGGGTCCGGGCGGTACTCCTCGACGTCGCCACCGGCGTCGCCCGGACCGTGCTGGCCTCGGTGACCAGCGGCACCGTCGATTCGGTACGCGAGCACGACGCGGCCCGGGACGGACAGCCGCCGATCATGCTGGAGGAGTTCGTCGCGGTCGACGAGATCGTCAAGGCCGACCCGGGCTGGCGGGCGGCGATGGAACGCCGGGGCATCACCGAACTCGACCTGGTCCGGCCCTGCCCGCTCTCGGCCGGCGACTTCGACCTGCCGGGCGAGCGGGGCCGGCGGCTGCTGCGGGTGCTCTCCTTCCTGGCCCACCGGCCCGAGGACCACTGCTGGGCGCACCCGATCGACGGCGTGGTGGCGTACGTCGACCTGATCGAGCGCCGGGTCGTCGAGCTGATCGACCACGAACTGCTGCCGGTACCGGCCGAGGAGGGCAACTTCGACGACACCGCCTATACCGGCCCGGCCCGGACCAGCCTGAAGCCGATCGAGATCACCCAGCCGGAGGGGCCCAGCTTCTCGGTCGACGGTGACGTGGTGCGCTGGGAGAACTGGAGTTTCCGGGTCGGCTTCGACCCCCGGGAGGGTCTGGTGCTGCACCAGCTCGGCATCACCGACGGCGGCCGGGAGCGCCCGGTGCTCTACCGCGCCTCGGTCGCCGAGATGGTCGTCCCGTACGCCGACCCGAGCCCGGTGCGGTTCTGGCAGAACTACTTCGACGCCGGGGAATACCTCCTCGGCCAGCAGGCGAACTCGCTGGTGCTGGGCTGCGACTGCCTCGGCGAGATCTACTACTTCGACGCGATCCTCGCCGACGGGGCCGGCGAGCCGCGCGAGGTGCGCAACGCGATCTGCCTGCACGAGGAGGACCACGGGGTGCTGTGGAAGCACACCGACCTGTTCACGGAGTCGGCGGAGACCCGCCGGCAGCGCCGCCTCGTCATCTCCTACTTCGCCACCGTCGGCAACTACGACTACGGCTTCTACTGGTACCTCTACCTCGACGGCACCATCCAACTGGAGGTGAAGGCCACCGGGGTGCTCTTCACCTCGGCGTACCGGCAGGGCAGCGGGTACGCGACCGAGGTGGCGCCGGGGCTCGGTGCGCCGTACCACCAGCACCTGTTCAGCGCCCGGCTCGATGTCACGGTCGACGGGACCCGCAACGCCGTCGACGAGGTGGACGTCCGAGCCCTGCCGGTCGGCCCGGAGAACCCGTACGGCAACGCCTTCACCCGGGTGGCGACCCGGCTGTCGTCGGAGTCGGACGGCGCCCGGGACGCCGACGCCTCGGTCGGCCGGACCTGGCGGATCTCCAACCCGGAGCGGCTGGGCCGGCTCGGCCGGCCGGTCGGCTACCAACTCCGCCCCGAGGGCCAGACGGTGCTGCTGGCCGCCCCCGACTCCTCGGTGGCTCGCCGGGCCGCCTTCGCCACCCGCTCGCTCTGGGTCACCCGGTACGACCCGGCGCAGCGCTACCCAGCCGGTGACCTGGTCAACCAGCACCCGGGCCACGCCGGGCTGCCGGAGTACGTCGCGGCCGACCGGCCGATCGACGGCGAGGACATCGTGCTGTGGCACACCTTCGGCACCACCCACTTCCCCCGCCCGGAGGAGTGGCCGGTGATGCCGGTGGACCGGTGCGGCTTCACGCTGCGGCCGGACGGTTTCTTCGACCGCAACCCCACCCTGGACGTGCCGGCGAGCACGGCGACACACTGCGGCACACCCGGCGACGGCGGACCCGCCACCTGCCACGGCGGCTGAGATCGGGGCGGTTCAGCGGCGTACGGTGAGTGCCGTGGCGGCGACGGCCGCGTCGACCGCGTTGAGCAGGTCGCCCAGTTCCGTCGGGAGCAGTCGTCGCGCGGCGGCGATCCGCTCGGTCACCATCGACCGGTTGGCCGGGATCAGCGCCCGGACCAGCCCGCTGGCCCGGACCAGTCCGGCCAGCGTCGCGGTGCGGGGGTCCAGCGGCTGGTCGGAGCGCTCCAGGACGGCGTTGAGCCGGACTCGGGGCCGGGCGACCCGGTTCGGGTCGAGCCCGGGAAACCGGACCGTCGTGCGGAGGTTCAGCCCGCGGGCGGTCATCCGGCGGACCGCGCCCGCGCTGACCAGGCGGTCGCCGACGTGGTCCCGGACCCGGGGGGCGAGGAACTCCAGCCAGGAGCGCGCGGGATGGCCGTCGCCCCGACGTACGATCTCGGCCAGCACCCGGTCGGTCACCGGCTCCTGCCAGCCCCGGTCGTCAGCGACGTAGACGGCGGACCGGACCAGGGTGATCCGCCCGTCGAAGAGCAGTTCGGCGAGGAGCGCGCCGGCGAGGGCGGCATCGACCAGGATCGCCGCGGCGAGGGGCTTGCCGGTGTAGTCGTCGTGTGCGATGAGGAACAGTTCGTCGGCCAGCCGCTCGGTGGGTGGGCCAGGGTAATTCGTCATCCGTCATCCTTGGCCGGCCGGCCGACATGCCGGATCGGTCACTCCTCAATGTCGATGCAGGACGGTACGGCATGGGCACTGTCCGTTCAACCCGCCCTGGCCCTGCGTGTCCGAACACTGTGGTCCATCAATCTCTTGTCGCGGGGCGTGATCGCCCATACCCTCTCCGATGTCGTTCGAGAGTCCCTTTCTCCTCACCCCCACACCGAGAGAGACCCACATATGTCATCCAGCCCCGCCCTGGAGACCGGCCTGCGCCGGGGACGCCTGGGCACCGTGCACCTCGTCTTCTTCACCGTCGCGGCGTCGGCACCGCTGACCGTGCTCGGCGGTGGCATCACCACGATGTACGCCGTCAGCGGCAACGTCGGCGCGGCACTGTCCTATGTGCTGCTCGCCGCCATCCTGGGCGTGTTCGCGGTCGGCTACGCCGCGATGAGCCGATTCGTCAGCAACGCCGGTGCCTTCTACTCGTACATCGCGAACGGGCTGGGCCGGGCGGGCGGCGTTTCCGGCTCGTTCGTCGCCCTGGCCTCCTACAACGCCATCCAGATCGGACTGTACGGGCTCTTCGGCGCCATCCTCGGTGACTTCATGGCGACGAAGTTCGGCGTCGAGCAGCAGTGGTGGGTCTGGGCACTGGTCGGGCTGGCGCTGGTCGGGGTGCTCGGGGTACTCCAGGTCGACCTGAACGCGACGGTCCTCGCGGTGCTGCTCCTGCTCGAATGCCTCGCGGTCGGCGTCTTCGACGTGGTCTCGTTCGGCAACCCGGCCGGCGGCAGCATCAGCCTGGCCGGGCTGGATCCCGGCAACCTCTTCGCGGCGGGGCTCGGTGCGGTGCTGGCGCTGGGGATCGCCAGCTTCACCGGGTTCGAGTCCGGGGCGATCTACAGCGAGGAGGTCCGGGATCCGCGCCGTACGGTGGCCCGGGCCACCTACGTCGCGGTGGCCTTCACCGGTGCCTTCTACGCACTCTCCGCCTGGGCGCTGACCGTGGTCACCGGCCCGGAGAACGCGCAGGCCGCCTCGGTCGAAGCCGGCCCGGGAGTGGTCTTCGGCACCCTGGCCGACCATGCCGGCAGCACGGTGGCGGACGTGGCGAACCTGCTCTTCATCACCTCGGTGCTGGCCGCCCTGCTCTCGTTCCACAACGGAGTCGCCCGTTACCTCTTCGCGCTGGGCCGGGAGCGGGTCCTCCCGGCCTTCCTCAGTCAGACCGGGGTCCGCACCGGGGCGCCGGTGGCCGGCTCGCTGGCCCAGACCGTACTGGCCCTCGGCGTGGTGCTGGCCTTCGTGCTGGCCGACCGGGATCCGGTGGTCGACCTCTTCACCTGGCTCAGCGGTGTCTCGGCGGTCGGGGTGGTGCTGCTGATGACCCTCACCTCCGCCTCGGTGGTGGGCTTCTTCCGCCGCCGCCCGGAGGTCGGGGTGAGCGCCTGGCAGCGGGTGGTCGCCCCGGCGTCGGCCACCGTGCTGCTCTCCGCCGTCCTGCTGGTGCTGCTGGTGAACTTCGACGCGTTGCTCGCCCCGGGCAACCCGAGCTACCTGGCCCGGCTGCTGCCCGGGGTCACCCTGGTCGCCGCGCTGGTCGGGCTCGGCTGGGGGCTCCTGCTCCGGGCCAGGCGGCCGGCCGTGTACGAGGCCGTCGGCCGGGGCGTGGCCGATCCGCCGCCGGCCGAGGACCCGGAGCTCACCCTGAGCCGCTGACCGCCGCCTCCACCGGCGGCGCCCGGGATCCGTGGACGGATCAGCCGAGCGACTGCCACCAACCGTCCACCGGGGGCGGGTGGTCGACGACCACCCGCTCACCGGGGCGCGGCACCGCCAGGCGTACGCCCCGGGCCTCGGCCTCGCGCCACAGCCGGTCCACCGGCTCGGTCCAGCCGTGCGGGGCGAGGTTGAAGGTGCCCCAGTGCACCGGCACGAAGAGCCCGCCGCGCAGGTCCAGGTGGGCGGTGACCGCCTCCTCCGGAAACATGTGGATGTTCGGCCAGGCGGTGGCGTACGCGCCGATCTGGATGAGCGTGACGTCGAACGGACCGTACTCGGCGCCGATCTCGGCGTAGCCGTCGAAGTAGCCGGAGTCGCCGGAGCAGAAGACCCGGCGGGTCGGGCCGGCGACCACCCAGGAGCCCCAGAGGGTACGGTCCCGGGCGAGCCCGCGCCCGGAGAAGTGCCGGGCCGGGGTGGCGGTCACGTCGAGCCCGGCGACCGAGGCGTGCTCGCCCCAGTCCAGCTCCACGATCCGCTCCGGCGGTACGCCCCAGCGTTCCAGATGGGCGCCGACCCCGAGCGGCACCAGGAACGGTGCGGACTGGGCGTCGCGCAGGGCGCGTACGGTCGGCATGTCCAGGTGGTCGTAGTGGTCGTGCGAGATGAGCACGGCGTCCAGCCGGGGGAGCCGGTCCAGCGGCACCGGCACCGGGTGCAGCCGGCGCGGGCCGATCCGGGCCGACGGCGAACAGCGGTCGCTCCAGACCGGATCGAGCAGTATCCGCCGTCCCTCGATCTCGATCAGCGCCGACGCGTGGCCGTACCACAGCACGCTGAGCTCACCGGGCGGGGCGGCGGCCGGCTCGACGGTCTCCGGCAGCAGCACCGGCACGCTGCCGGACGGGCGCCGGGGCTGGTTGCCGAAGAGCAACTCCCGGAGGATGCCCTTGCCGGTGCCGGGCAGCGCGATCCGGGTAGTGACCGGGTTGCGGAACGCGCCGCCCCGGAACTGCGGGGAGCGGCGTACCCGGTCGGCCCGGGCGCCGTCCGGGAGCCGGCCGAGCGCGGCCGGCACGTCCCGGACCGCCCAGCCGGCCGCGCCGAGCGCGGCCACCGCGAGCGACCACCGGAGGCGCCGGCGGCGCCGGGCCGCGACGTCGCCTCGTCCTGCTCTTCCCCGCATGTGCCGACGCCCCCTCGTCCTCACGAGCGAGGGTACGCCGGCCGGCACCGCTGCGGACGGCAGCGCGGCGCCGGCCGGCGGGCGGGGGAGGTCAGCCGCCGTTGGCCGGCTGGTACATCCTCGGCCGGCGGGCCGGCACGGACAGGTTCCGCAGACCGTCGACCGCGGCGAGGAATGCCGGTCCCATCGCCGCCCGGGCCTGCACCGCCGGGTGGGTCGAGCCGAAGTTGTCCGGGTCGGCCTGGCCGTCGGCGAAGAGCACGTACGTCAGTACCGGCGTGCCGGCCGGGTCGAAGATCAGCCCGGCCTCGTGCCGGGCGTTGCCGAACCAGCCCGCCTTGGTGGCGATCCGGGCCCGGTCGGCCGACGACATGTTCCGGCGGATGCCGTCGGTGAACGCGATCGGCGCGCGGAGCTGGTTGAGCAGGAAGGTGGTCGACGTGGCCGAGAGCAGCGTGCCCCGGACCAGCGCCTGGAGCAGGTCGTGGGTCTCCCGGGCGGTGCTGGTGCCGAGGAAGAACCGGTTCGGGTTGGCGACCGGTTCGACCTGGGTCTTCGGGAAGCCCTTGGCGACCAGGATCTGGTTGAGTTCGGCGGCCGGGCAGACCAGGCCGCAGAGCCGGACGGCGGTGTCGTCCGAGACGGTCAGCAGTGCGGCGAGCACGTGCCCCAGGGTCACCGAGCTGGGGTAGGCGCCGTCCAGGCTGAATATGCCGTCGCCGCCGGGCACCACGATCGACGAGGTGACGTCGACCCGCTGGTCCAGGGCGAGCAGCCCCCGGTCGACCTTGTCCAGCACCGCCGTGGCCACCGCGATCTTGTTGACGCTGTACGCCTCCACGACCGTGTCCGGGTTCTCCCGTACCGCCGGCAGCGGCGCCGGCCCGGTCCCGCTGGCCACGCTCAGGTACGCGTACCAGTTGCCGCCGGCCTTGGTCTTCTCCCGTCGGTAGACCGCGGCGACCTGGGCGGCCCGGGCCTGGCCGGGGCTCTCGAGTCCCTGTCCGCTGTTCGGAGCGGCCATCGCCGGAGTCGCCGTGCCGAGCACGACGCCGGCGGTGGCGGCGGTGCCGATGCCCAGTGCGGTCCTGCGATTCACCCTGCTCACCACGTGGTCTCCCATCGGAGGGTCGTTGTCGCCGACCGGCGGCTGCCCGGTGCGGACGGGGCCGCGAGAGCGGCTGCCGGATTTGCGGCTTGCCGACCGGTAACAATAGGCGACCGAGGCCCATACCGCTGTGCCCTACTGATCCCGTACGACGCGATGTATCGGCGGTGTAGGTGGGAGTGCCGGCCAGGGGTGCCGGCGGGTCAGGTGCCGGGTGCGCCGTCCCGCTCCCGGGTCGCCTTCAGGTAGTCCCGGTTGAGCCGGCCGATGCTGGTCAGCGGAATCCCCTTCGGACAGACGGCCGTGCACTCGCCGATGTTGGTGCAGCCGCCGAAGCCGGCCTCGTCGTGCGCGTCCACCATCCCGACGACCCGGGTGGTGCGCTCCGGCTGGCCCTGCGGCAGCAGGCTCAGGTGGCTCACCTTGGCGGCGGTGAAGAGCATCGCCGAGCCGTTCGGGCAGGCCGCGACGCAGGCGCCACAGCCGATGCAGGCGGCCGACTCGAAAGCGGCGTCCGCGTCGGACTTGCGGACCAGTTGGGCGTGCGCCTCCGGGGCGGCGCCGGTCGGCGCGGTGATGTATCCGCCGGCCGCGATGATCCGGTCGAACGCGCTCCGGTCCACCACCAGGTCCTTGATCACCGGGAACGCCTTGGCCCGCCACGGCTCGATGTCGATGGTCTGGCCGTCGGTGAAGTGTCGCATGTGGAGCTGGCAGGCGGTGGTGGCCCGCTCCGGGCCGTGCGCCACGCCGTTGATCACCATGCCACAGGCGCCGCAGATGCCTTCCCGGCAGTCGTGGTCGAAGGCGACCGGTTCCTCGCCGTCGAGGGTCAGCCGTTCGTTGAGTACGTCCAGCATCTCCAGGAACGACATGTCGGGGGAGACGTCCGGGACCTGGTAGCTCACCATCCGGCCGGGATCGTCCGGTCCGCTCTGGCGCCAGATCCGCAGGGTCAGGTTCACTTGTAACTCCGCTGGGTGGGGTGGACGTACTCGAAGTGCAGGTCTTCCTTGTGCAGCACCGGCGGGTGGTCGGCCCCGGTGAACTCCCAGGCCGCCACGTAGCTGAAGTGCTCGTCGTCGCGCTGCGCCTCGCCCTCCGGGGTCTGGCTCTCGGCCCGGAAGTGACCGCCGGCCGACTCGGTGCGGTGCAGCGCGTCGATGCACATCAGCTCGGCCAGCTCGAAGAAGTCGGCGACCCGGCCGGCCTTCTCCAGCGCCTGGTTGAGCCCCTCGCCGTCGCCGGGCACCTTCACCCGCTGCCAGAACTGCTCCCGCAGGCTGCGGATCTCGGCGAGTGCCTTGCGCAGCCCGGCGTCGGTCCGTTCCATTCCACAGTGGTCCCACATGATCTGGCCCAGTTCGCGGTGGAACGAGTCGACGGTGCGGTCGCCCTGGCAGGCGAGCAGCCGGGACAGCCGGTCGGTGACGTCGTCCCGGGCCGACACCACCTCGGGGTGCTCGTCGGTCAGCGGCTCGAAGGGTCCGGCCGCCAGGTAGTCGGCGATGGTGCTGGGCAGCACGAAATAGCCGTCGGCCAGGCCCTGCATCAGCGCCGAGGCGCCGAGCCGGTTGGCGCCGTGGTCGGAGAAGTTCGCCTCGCCGATCACGAACAGGCCGGGGATGGTCGCCTGGAGGTCGTAGTCGACCCAGAGCCCGCCCATCGTGTAGTGCACCGCCGGATAGATCCGCATCGGCACCTCGTACGGATCCTCGCCGGTGATCCGCTGGTACATCTCGAAGAGGTTGCCGTACCGGTCGGCGATGGTGGACCGGCCGAGTCGGTCGATCGCGTCGGCGAAGTCGAGATAGACGCCGAGCCCGGTCTGCCCGACGCCCCGACCGGAGTCGCAGACGTTCTTGGCCGCCCGGGACGCGATGTCCCGGGGGACCAGGTTGCCGAAGGACGGATACATCCGCTCCAGGAAGTAGTCCCGCTCCTCCTCCGGGATCTGCCGGGGCGGACGGTCGTCGCCGGCCGCCTTCGGCACCCAGACCCGGCCGTCGTTGCGCAGCGACTCGCTCATCAGGGTCAGCTTCGACTGGTGGTCGCCGGAGACCGGGATGCAGGTCGGATGGATCTGCGTGTAGCAGGGGTTGGCGAAGAGCGCGCCCTTGCGGTGCGCCCGCCAGGTGGCGGTGACGTTGCAGCCCTTGGCGTTGGTGGAGAGGTAGAAGACGTTGCCGTAGCCGCCGGAGGCGAGCACCACGGCGTCGGCGAAGTCGCACGTTATCTCGCCGGTGACCAGGTCCCGGGCCACGATGCCCCGGGCCCGGCCGTCGACGACGATCAGTTCCAGCATCTCGTGCCGGCTGTGCATCTCGACCCGGCCCTGCCCGATCTGCCGCTCCAGCGCCTGGTACGCCCCGAGCAGCAACTGCTGGCCCGTCTGGCCCCGGGCATAGAAGGTGCGCTGCACCTGGGCGCCGCCGAACGAGCGGGTGTCGAGCAGGCCGCCGTACTCCCGGGCGAACGGTACGCCCTGGGCCACCGCCTGGTCGATGATCTCCACCGAGACCTCGGCGAGCCGGCGTACGTTCGACTCGCGGGAGCGGAAGTCGCCGCCCTTGACGGTGTCGTAGAAGAGGCGCTGGATCGAGTCGCCGTCGTTGCGGTAGTTCTTGGCGGCGTTGATGCCGCCCTGGGCGGCGATCGAGTGCGCCCGGCGCGGGCTGTCCTGGTAGCAGTATGACTTGACCCGGTAGCCCTGCTCGCCCAGCGTCGCCGCGGCCGACCCGCCGGCCAGCCCGGTGCCGACCACGATCACCGTGAGCTTGCGCCGGTTGGCCGGGTTGACCAGCTTGGCGGCGAACCGGCGGCGCTGCCAGCGGGTCTCGATCGGCCCGTCCGGTGCCTTGGTGTCGGCGATCGGCTCGCCGATGGTGAAGAGGTCCAGCCCGTTAGTGGGGTTCATCGTCAACGCACCAATCCCGCGATCACCGCGAAGGGGACGACCAGGTATCCGGCGCAGAGCGCGACGGCGAAGCCGAGCGAGATCGCCCGGGCCCGGGCCTCGCCCCGGGGAGTCTGCTGACCGAGGCTGCGGAACGCGCTGAACATCCCGTGCCGCAGGTGGAAGCCGAGCGTCACGATCGCGACGGTGTAGAGCAGGGTGACGTACCAGCGTTCCGGGGCGAAGTCGGCGGCCACGTTCGCGTACGGCCGGCGCGGGTCGCCGACCGGGTTCAGGTCGCCGGTGGTCAGGTCGAGCAGGTGGTAGACGACGAAGAGCGCGATGATCACCCCGCCCCAGCGCATGGTCCGGGCCGCGTAGCTGCCCTGCACCTTGGGGCGGTGCGCGTACCGGACGGGTCGGGCCGCCCGGGCCCGCCGGGCCAGCACGGTCGCCGACCAGATGTGCGCGACCAGGGCGATGCCGAGCACCGCGCGTTGGATCCACAGGTACCAGGTGTCCGGCAGCACGGGGGCGCCGATGGTACGCAGCCAGTGCGCGTAGTGGTCGAACGACTCGGGACCGAAGAAGATCTTCAGGTTGCCGAGCATGTGCGCGATCAGGAAGAGCACCAGCAGGATGCCCGTCACCGCCATCACGGCCTTGAGGCCGATGCTGGACCGGATCGGCGACCGCGTCGAGGTAGCTGTCACCTCACAAACGCTAGGAGACCTCCGATTAGTCGTCCAATGCATCGAAGCCTCAGAGACGATAGCTGTAGGCTATGCATGTGCAGCTCCACCAGTTGAGATACTTCGTGGCGGTGGCAGAAACCCGGCATTTCACTCATGCCGCCGACAATGTCGGGATCACCCAGCCGTCGTTGAGTAAGCAGATTCACGCCCTGGAGACCGATCTCGGCGCCCCGCTCTTCGAACGGGTACGCGGCAACATCGGGCTGACGGCCGCTGGCGAGGTGCTGCTGCCGCTCGCCGAGCGCATCCTCGCCGACGTCGACACCGCCCGCCGCGAGGTACAGGAACTCGTCGGGGTCCGGCGCGGCCGGGTGCGCCTCGGCGCCACCCCCAGCCTGGCCACCTCGCTCGCCCCGGCGGTGCTGCGCCGGTTCCGGGACGCCCACCCCGGCGTCGACCTGCGGGTGGAGGAGAGCGGTTCGCAGGACCTCGTCCGCGACCTGCTCCGGGGCGAGCTGGACCTGGCGCTGATCATCCTCCCCGCGACCGGTGCCGACCCGGCGCTGATCGCCGAGCCGATCCTCCGGGACAACCTGGTGGTCGCCTCGCTCAACCCGCTGCCGATGACCGACTCGGCCGGCACCATGCACCTCACCGACCTGCGCCACCAGCCGCTGGTGATGTTCCGGCAGGGCTACGACCTGCGGGACGTCACCCTGCGGGCCTGCCGGGAGGCGGGCTTCGAGCCGTCGCTCGCGGTGGACGGCGGCGAGATGGACGCGGTGCTCAGCTTCGTGGAGGCGGGACTCGGCGTAGCCCTGGTGCCGGGCATCGTGGTGGCGCGGCGGCCGAGGCTCTGGGTCACCCCGCTGGCCCCGCCGGGGGTGCACCGGACCATCGCGCTGGCCCGACGCCGGGAGCCGGAACCCACGCACGCGGCCCGGGCGTTCCGGCGGATCCTGCTGGAATCCATCGGTACGGCCGCCGCGAACTCGACGCTGCCGGCGGGCGTCACGCCGTACTGACGCCGGCTATTCCGGCTTGGCCTCGGGGCTGATCAACAGCCGCGCGTAGTTCGCCATCGAGCGCTGGTAGCGAGGCAGGTGCGGGGCGAGCGCGCCGACGGCGACCGACACCGCCTCGCGCTCGCGACCGGTGTCGGCCAGGCAGAGCGCCAGCACCGCGCTGATCGCGTCGCCGAGACCCCGGGTCGGCTCGTCCAGCGTCGCCGGGTCGATGTCGCGCTCGGCCTTCAGCAACGTGACCGCGAGCTCAGCCTGCCCGATGTTCCGCAGCGAGCTGGACATCTGGATCACGGCCCGGCGCCGCCGGTAACCGGAGAGCCCGTGGTCGAGCGCCCACCGGTAGAGCGGTACGGCCCGGTCGGAGTGCCCGGTCGAATCCCACGCGCAGGCCCGCTCGAACGCGCCGACCGGGTCGTCGTCGGGCAGTTCCGTCGCCAGACTGTCGATCAGAGCACGGAAGTCGCCCTCGCGGTCCTCGTAGTCGTCGATCGACGCCCACGCCTCGGCGACCCGCCGCTCCCAGTCCTGCATCGACGCAGACTCGCAGAGCCGCCCGGTTGAGCCGCCGTCGACTCCGTCTCTGTGTTACCTGAGCCACATCTGCCGGGTTGCCTGTCGCGGACGCGTCGAGGGCCGTCGTCGACCGCGCTACCAGCGCCAGCGCCAGAAGCGGCGCTCGTAGCGGACCACCAGCGTGCCGGCGGCGGTGCTGCCAGTGACGACGATGTGCGGGGCGGTCGAGCCCGGTTCGGGCGTGGACGGCACCTTGGCCGTCGCCGTGCCGGCGCTCGTGTTGACCCCGTCGATGTTGGCGGTCGCGCCGGCTGGCAGCACGATGGTCGTCGAGCCGGCCTGGGTGGCGAGGTTGATGTCGACCACCCGGTGACTGATCACGGCGTGCCGCAGGTCGAGCTTCACGCTGCCGGCCTTGCTGCGCACCACCAACCGCCGGGGTACGGCCCACCGGCCAGAGCGCTTGATCTCCCCGGCGAAGCTGGTCAGCTCGACGACCTCGTCGGGTGCGACGGCCGGGGCGGTGGCCGGCAGGTCGGCGACGAAGGGCTCCACGTCGCCGTCGGTCCGGGCCCGCAGCACCCCGTCGACGCGTTCCTCGAACTCGGGCAGGGTCAGCCGGCCCTCCGCGACCGCCGCGCTCAGCCGGGCAATCACGGCCTCCCGCTCGGCGTCGGATATGCGTACCGCCCGTTTCGACGGGACCACGTCGCCACTCACCTGACCAACACTACGGTTCGGTCGACAGGTATAGAAGCCCGGCGGTTCAGTCCGGCGTATCTGGTGCTCCGCGCGTTCCCCGCGTCCGCGTCTCGGGGATCGGTTGCGCGGCCTTCGCGTCGTCGATCGGGTCGAGTAGTTCGGTCAGGGCCAACAGGGCCTCGACCGTCATGTTCCGCCGCCACGCCGTCTCGGTCATCATCCGCATAGCCGCGTAGAAGGGTTCCTGGTGGGTCAGTTCCTCCAGGCTCATGAGCGACTCCTTCCTGCCGATCCGGTCACCAAGATCAGGGCCGGGCGCGATGCTGACCGGCCAGTTCGGACGTGGTCGTACCGCAGCGTGGACACCAGCGGGACTTGACCTTGAAGGCGAAGAGCCCGGCACTGAAGCCGAGCAGTGTGCAGCCGACGACCGTGCAGAACAGGCGCAGCAGCATGGCGGCCTCCTGGATGGAGGGATGCCAGGCGGCTAGTGGCCGCCCGAAGGTCTGTCCGGCATCCCGGGAGCGGGACATCCGCCCGAGGGGCGGAGCGGCCACGGCGCGCCCCAGCGGGGGAAGGTGCGCGGCGCGCCGTGGCCGGTACGGGCCAGTCGATGCGTGACCAACGCCGTACCGTGGGTCATGTTGCTGGAGCGTCATGCACGAACGCAAGGCTTGCGAAGCCTCCGCACTGTTCACATCGCGCGGCTTTTCCATTGCCTTGCAAACGCAAGCCACATGAGACTGGAGAGGAGCGAAGGAGCATGAACGTGGCGGCACGAAAGCAACCGCCGACCGTCAGACTGCGCCGACTGGCGGCGGAAATCCGCGCACTGCGACACGGCGCCGGGCTCACCCGTGAGGATGTCGCCGAGCGGACCCACATGAACCCGGCCACCCTCTGGCGCCTCGAAACCGCGCGGGCCCGTCCCCAGCGCCGAACCTTGCTCGGGTTGCTCGACCTTTACGGCGTCACCGATCCAGAGCGCCGGGCCGAGCTGGTCGATCTTGCCAAGGACGCCGGACAGTTGGGCTGGTTGCAGGCGTACGAGGACCAGTTGCCCGACGAATACAGCACCTACATCTCGTTCGAGTCCGAGGCCCAGTCGGTCCGCAACTACGAGTCGCTGTTCGTCCCCGGCCTGCTCCAGACCGAGGCGTACGCCCGAGCCGTCACTGCCGGACTGTTGCCGGGCGGCACGGAGGCGGAGGTTGAACGGCGAGTCGAGGCGCGGCTCAGGCGCCAGGAGTCGATCAGCAAGGCCGAACCGCTCAAGGTGTGGGCGATTCTCGATGAGAGCGTGTTGCACCGCAAGGTCGGCGGGGCGGCAGTGATGCACGACCAGTTGCAGCACCTTGCCAAGCTCACCAAGCTGCCCAACATCACCGTTCAGGTACTGCCCTACGAGGTCGGCGCGCACCCGGGCATGTATGGCGCATTTGCCGTCATGAGTTTTCCTGATCCGGCCGATTCCGACCTGGTCTACATCGAGAACCGGGTCAACGCACTGTTCCTCGAACGCGACACCGACATTGCCAGTTACACCGATCTCTTCGAGCACCTACGGGCGGCAGCGCTCAATCCGGCGGCCTCGGTCCGCTTGATCACCCGTGCCGCCGAGCAGGATTGACGGGAAGGAGGTGAGGAAGATGTACGACTTCGATCTGACCGATGCCAGGTGGCGTACGAGCAGCCGCTCGGGAGCCAACGGCAACTGCGTCGAGGTTGCCGACAACCTCGGGGCTGTTGTCGCGGTACGGGACAGCAAGGACCGGTCCGGTCCGGTGCTGACGTTCCGCCCGGCTGCCTGGACGGCCTTCACGGCGTCACTGAGGAACGGGGCGTCTTCCGTCTGACCGTCCGGAACGCGGGGTCGGCGGCTCCTCCGAAATCGCGGGAGGGGCCGCCGCCCGCGCCACCGCGAGTAGCCACTTTTTTGTGCGTACTTGTCGGTCCGGGCACGCTGGACGAGTCTGGTCGTGGGCGGTCGGACGGCCGCCCGGTCCGGATCGACGGGAGGTCGGCGGTGTATCAGGACGCCGACGACTGGGCGGCGTGCAGCCTGTCCAGGCGGCGGTGCCCCCAGTCGGAGAGCGGCGCCAACGCCTCGG
Organism: Plantactinospora sp. DSM 117369; assembly: GCF_053764795.1. NCBI lineage: Bacteria > Bacillati > Actinomycetota > Actinomycetes > Micromonosporales > Micromonosporaceae > Plantactinospora > Plantactinospora sp. DSM 117369. The sequence continues at coordinate 3,470,719 of NZ_CM132446.1, forward strand.
CGAGGTCGCGGCCGAACGGGGTCAGCGAATAGACAGTCTTCAGCGGCAGCACATCGTGCACCTCCCGGTGCACCAGCCCGTCGCTCTCCATCTCGCGTAGCGCCTGGGTCAGCACCTTCTCGGTGAGGCCCGGCAGCCGCCGGCGCAGTTCGGCGGGGCGGTGCGGGCCGGATTCGAGCAGCCAGAGCAGCGAAGTCTTCCACTTGCCGTCGATCACGACGATCGCGGCGGTCACCCCGCAGACGTTCAGATCCCGGGCACGGCTGCGCGTCATCTACGTCCTCTTTACCCCAGTTCGCACTAACTCAGGAGTACAAGCATGTCCTCGCACCCCGAACAGCCCGCTGTCACGGTACTCGGTCTCGGACCGATGGGCCGGGCCCTGGCCGGCGCGTTCCTTGCCGCCGGTCTGCCGACCACGGTCTGGAACCGGACTCCCGGCCGGGAAACCGCCCTGGTCGAGCGGGGCGCGATCGGCGCCGGCTCGGCGGCGGAAGCGGTCGCCGCGAGCGATCTGACCGTGGTCTGCGTGGTGAACAACGACGCGGTGGACGCCATCCTCCGGACCGACGCCGTCGCCGACACGCTCAAGGGTCGCACGGTGGCGAACCTCAGCGCGGACACTCCGGACCGGGCCCGGGACGTCGCGGCCTGGGCAGCCGAGCACGGCATCGGCTACCTGGACGGTGCGATCATGACGCCGACCACCACCATCGGCACTCCGCACGGGGTTTTCATCCACAGTGGTCCGAGCGATCTCTACCAGCGGCACCGGCCGGCACTGGAGCGGCTGGGCGGCACCCACACCCACGTCGGCGAGGAGATCGGCCGGGCGGCGGCGTACGACATCGCCCTGCTGGACATCTTCTGGACCTCGATGGCGGGCTGGGCCCACGCGGTGGCGGTGGCCCGGGCGGAGGGGATCAACGCCCGGGATCTGGCGCCCTTCGCCATGGGCATCGGCGCGATCCTGCCGCCGATCTTCGAGGGTACGGCGGCGCAGGTGGCGGACGGCAGCTACTCCGGCGAGGACAACCCGATCACGTCGGCGGCCTCGACCATGGCGCACATCGTGCACACCTCGGAGGCGCACGGGATCGACGCCAGCGTGATGCGGGCGGTCGAGGGCCTGACCCGCCGGGTGATCGGGCTGGGCCACGGCACGGACGGCTTTCTCCGGGTCGCCGAACTCCTCGGTCGCCGCTGAGGCGTGTGCCGAAGTCGGCGCCGGGGCCGTTCGACCTGGCGGACCAGCTTCGATTCAAGGCACACCCTTACTCGCCGGCCTGGACGCGGGTGTTCTGGAAGGCCGCGATCAGCCAGCCGTCGGGGCCGTTGGTGGCCACGAAGGTCTGGATGGAATCCTCGCCCATCGGAGCGATCTTGCCCCTGGTGTGGAAGATCGCGACATCGGCGGAGAGGAAGCGCAGGTCGACGATCCGCGCTTCGACCTTGCTGTTCTTCAACACACCGTCGAACGCGGGCTGAAGCAGGTCGACGATCGCCTGCCGGCCGGCAGCATGGGTGCCGCGAAAGTCGATCAGATCGGCGTCGGCGGTGTGGTACGAGGCGTACGCTGCGGCGTCACCCCGCGCCCACGCCTCGTTGATCTTGTCGAGCAATCCCCGAACCTCGGTCTCGTCGGCTCCGGACGCCGCTCCCGCGCCGACACTCGCAGACGGTGGCACCGACCTGTTCCGCTCTCCACCGTTGTCCGAGCCACAGGCGGCCAACGCGGCCACGGCGATGACCGATGCGACGACGAACTGACCGAACCGGAAGCGTCGTACGTGCATGACTGTCCACCTCCATTGACAAGTAGCGACGGCTTCTGCCGTCTGCCGCTCAGTCAAGCGATTCGCTGCTGCAAGCAGCAAGTTCTTGCAGCAGCTATCCGGGGTAGATCAGGGTGCTCCCCTAGCGCCCTCCGGGAGACTCGTCAGCGGGCGGTCGCCGGGCCCGGCGCCCCCGGGTGGCGTGCTGCCGGCCCCCGGTACGCAGGTTGACAGTCTCGGCACCGGCATCCCGGCGGCCCTGCCGCAGGAACTCGAGCAGGAACCGCAACTCGGCGTCGGAGTACTGGCTGATCTGCCGCTGCCAGCGAACGTTCAGCCGCTCGTAGTACCCGGCGACCCGCGCGACCTGCTCCGGGACCACATGGATCACGACCCGCCGACGGTCCGCCGGATCCGGCTCCCGCCGCACGTATCCGGCACGTTCGAGCCGGTCCACGAGGCGGGTCACCGCACTCGTGGTCATTCCCATCAGATCGGCCAGCCGCCTGACCCCGGCCGGTCCGGTCTCCAGCAGTGCGGCCAGCCCGTGCACATCGGAAACCGACAGGTCGAGCTGATGAGCGACCGCAACCTGAAATCGCACCGCGGCGGAGATGTAGCGCGGCATCTCCTCCACCAACCCACCGATCAGCTCATCCCGGCCCTCCACCGTCCACCCCTTCCGACTCCGGCCGCATGGCCATCGCCTCGACCGTAACGATCAAACGACAACCAGCGCAGTCCGGCGTACCAGCGGAAGTGTCGCGCACGCCGGTGACACGACGTAGCCGACAGCCGACCGCGCTGATCGCGGAGAGGACGTCTCGCCGAGGATGTTTCCGGCGATCTTGGTGTAAGAGCACTGAAAGGTCGGCGAAAGGCAGGGATGCGTATAAATAGCTGGGCAGTTGGGCCGCTTGACGTCGAGCGGTCCGCACAGCCCACTCTCCTCCTGGCGGGGCGGTGCGGGGAGATGGTCGTGGGCGCCCGGGCCGGACGACGGTCGGTAGGCTGGGGAGAGTGACCCTCACCCACCGGGAACTCTTCGAACGGTACGTCTACGCCGGTGCGATCAGCCGGGACCCCGAGGCGACCGCCGCCCTCTTCACCGACGACGGTGAATACGAGGCACCGCTGGTGCCGGAGGGTCATCCGCTGCCGCGCCGGCTGGCCGGCCGGGAGGCGATCCGGGCCGGCATGGGCGCGTACCACCGGGAGCCGGCCTACCAGGGTACGGTCGACATGGCGGAGTCCGGGTACGTACTGCACGACACCGCCGATCCCGACGTCTTCGTCGTCGAGATCGACACCGCCCTCGTCGGGCCGACCGGGCAGCGGACGACCATGTCCCTGGTGCAGATCTTCCGGATCCGCGACGGCCGGATCGCGAAGCTCCGCGACTACTTCCCGCTCCCACCACAGTGAACCTTTTTCAACCTGAACCGCGGGGCGCTCGCGCCCCGCGTTCGACCTCGCGGTCCACCGGACCGCAAGGGGAGGTTGAAAAAGGTTCAGCCGTCCGGGGGCGCGTGGCGACGCTCGGCCCGCAGCCGAACGGTCGACGTCGGCGCTCGGCTTCGCCGCCCGTGCAGAGTTGCACAGCCCGGAGGGCAGGGCCGGACTGGGGCCACCGAAGGTCCCGCCACGACCGGCTCGGCGGCCCGGGCTCAGCGCGGGACGGCGTAGGCCAGCGGCAGTGGGGTCGGCTGGCCGGGCCAGGTGGCGGTCAGTGTGGCGCCGATCGGCGTGACGCCGGTCAGCACGTCATCCCCGGCTCCGGGGCGGCGGGCGACGGCGAGTTCCACGGCGTCCGTGACGATGGTCGTGTGCCCGTCGTCCTCGACCACCCGACGGATGACGTGCACCGACGGCACGGTGCTGCCAGGGGTGCCGCTGCCGGTCACGGTCATGCTCGGCTCGCGGCCCTCGCGTACCCCGTCGACCTCGAAGAACTCCTCCGCCTGACCGCCGCCGGTGACGATCGCGCCGGCCAGTGCGCTGGCATAGACCGGGTCGCCGCAGGCGTCGTACACCCAGCGGCGGCCGAGCACCGAGTGCTCGGCGGTGCCGATCAGCCAGTCGTCGCCGCCGGGCAGGGGTCCGGCGCGGTAGCTGAGCGGAACCTGGTGCACCGGCCCGTCACCGGACCTGACGAGCATGGTCTCGATCCCGACCGCTCCGTCCGGGTCGTCGAACCGGAAGCTCGCGACGCGGACGACGTGGGCGGGGGCAGACCCCTGGTACCAGCGCCGGCCGGGCAGCCAGTCCGCCAGGAGTTCGAGTTTGCCGGGATGTAGTTGGGCCCGGTGCAGCAGCGCCATGCACAAGATCGTAGCCCGCTCGGGCCGGAGATTGGCCGGCGGCGGGGCCCTGTGCACGGCGCCGACGGTGGCAGCATAGGAGGTAGCCCGGATCCGCTCCGGCTGCCGGGCGTCCACTCGTCGGATGGGGGAGACGATGTCGACCGCCGTTGCCAATCCGTTCGGATCCACCGCCGATCTGCACCGGGTGCTCGCCGAACTCCGCCGGGACAGCCCCGTCGTGGAGGTCGAACTGCCGACTGGCGCCACCGCCTGGGTCGTCACCCGCTACGAGGACGCCCAGCGGGCGCTGAGCGACCCCCGGCTGGCCAAGACCACCTCGGCCGGCGGGTTCAGCTATCGGGGCATGCTCCCGGACGACGTGGCCCGGGCGGTGGGCCGGCACATGCTGGCGCAGAACCCGCCCGACCACACCCGGCTGCGTCGGCTGGTCTCCGGGGCGTTCACCGCACGTCGGGTGGCCGCGCTGCGCCCCCGGATCGAGGAGCTGGCCGAGCAGTTGCTGGACGGCATCGCCGACGCCGAGCAGGTGGACCTGATCGATCGCTTCGCCTTCCCGCTGCCGATCCAGGTGATCTGCGAACTGCTCGGGGTACCGGCCGAGGACCAGGCCGACTTCCGGAGCTGGACGGACGCGATCGTCACCGGCCCGATGAACCCGGCCGGGCTGCCACCCGCGCTGACCGCGATCGTCGGTTACATCCGTACGCTGCTGGCGGCCAAGCGCGAGTGCCCGGCCGACGACCTGCTCTCCGCGCTGATCGCCGTGCACGAGCAGGGCGACCGGCTCACCGACGACGAACTCGTCTCGATGGTCTACCTGTTCCTGATCGCCGGGCACGAGACCACGGTCAACCTGATCGGCAACGGCATGCTGTTGCTGTTGGCCGAGCCGGAGCGGTGGGCCCGGGTGGTGGCCGAGCCGGAGCTGCTGCCCGGGACGATCGAGGAGGTGTTGCGCTACGAGGGCCCGGTGCAGAACGCTTCGTTCCGGACCGCGATCGAGCCGGTCGAGCTGGGCGGCCGGACCATCCCCGAGGGCGCGTCGGTGCTGGTGGCCCTGCTGTCCGCGAACCGGGACCCGGACCGGTTCCCCGAGCCGGACCGGCTGGACCTCGACCGGCCACCCATCCCCAACCTCGCCTTCGGGCACGGCATCCACTACTGCCTCGGTGCACCGCTGGCCCGGCTGGAGGGGCAGATCGCCTTCGGCGCCCTGGCCCGCCGGTTTCCCGACATGCGCCTCGCGGCGCTGCCGGAGGAGATCGGCTGGCGGTCCAGCCTGCTGCTCCGTGGCCTGTCGGCACTGCCGGTCAGGCCGCGCGGCTGACCGGGGCCGTTCGGGCGGCTGACCGGGTCACAGCACCTGGGAGAGGAACTGCCCGAGCCGAGCGCTCCGCGGATCCTCGAAGAGCTGCGCAGGCGGGCCCGCCTCGACCACCCGGCCCCGGTCGAGGAAGACGACCTGGTCGGCGACCTGCCGGGCGAAGCCCATCTCGTGGGTGACGACCAGCATCGTCATGCCCTGGCCGGCCAGCTCCGCCATCAGCGAGAGCACGCCCTTGACGAGTTCGGGGTCGAGCGCCGAGGTCGCCTCGTCGAAGAGCATCACCCGGGGCGACATCGCCAGTGCCCGGGCGATGGCCACCCGCTGCTGCTGGCCGCCGGAGAGCCGGCCGGGTCGGACGTCGGCCTTGTGCCGCAGTCCGACCAGGTCGAGCTGGCGCAGCGCCAGCTCGGTGGCCTCGTCCCGGGAGAGCTTCTTGAGCTGCCGGAGTGCGAGCGTGACGTTGCGCAGCACCGTCATGTGCGGGAAGAGGTTGAACTGCTGGAAGACCATGCCGATCCGCTGGCGCAGCGCGTCCGGGTCCTGGTCGAGCACGCTCACGCCGTCCAGCAGTACGTCGCCCCGGTCCGGCTCCAGCAGCCGGTTGACGACCCGCAGCAGGGTGGACTTCCCGGACCCGGACGGGCCGATGACGCAGGCGGTCTCGCCCCGGCCGATCTCCAGGTCGATGCCGCGCAGCACCTGGTGCCGGCCGAACGAGAGGTGTACGTCCCGGGTCGCGACGCTCACCGACTCGTACCCGGGACCGGTCCCGTCCCCGGTCGAGCCGGCCGGAGTCGGCGAACCGACGGGCGGTGTGGCCCCGACGGCCGACGCCGACCGGATGGATGCGGTCGGACGGAGAGACTCAGGCATGCCGGGTTTCCCTTCCACCGGTTGGTAGCGCGGTCTCGCCGGCCAGCGCCACCGGATCGTCGGAGTCGGATTCCGGGCCACCGGCCCGGCCCTCGCGCAGCCGCCGGTCGACCCAGTTCACCAGGTGGGTCAGCGGCACGGTGATGACCAGGTAGAACAGCCCGGCGAGCAGCAACGCGGACTCGTTGCCGGTGTTCGCCGCGTAGTCCTGGCCGATCCGGAACAGTTCCCGCTGGCTGGCCACCAGGCCGAGGAAGTAGACCAGGCTGGAGTCCTTGATCAGTGCGATGAGCTGGTTGACCCAGGCCGGCAGGACCCGGCGTACGCCCTGCGGGATGATCACCAGGCGCATGGCGGCGCCGTGCGACAGGCCCAGGGCCCGGGTCGCCTCCAGTTGGCTGGCCTCCACGCTCTGGATGCCGGACCGGAAGATCTCCCCGATGTACGCCGCCGCGATCAGCGACAGCGCCAGGATGCCCAGCGGATACGGGTTGGGACCCCACCAGGCGAGCCCGAGGGGCGCCAGCCCGACCCCGATCAGCAGGATGGTGACGGCGGCCGGCAGCCCCCGGAACACGTCGGTGTAGATCCGGGCCGGCCAGCGCAGCCAGCGGGTCCGGGCCAGCCCGGCCATCGCCAGCAGCATGCCGAGCAGCGTCCCCAGGATGGCCGAGAGCAGCGCCAGCAGCAGCGTGTTGGGCAGCCCGACCGTGAGCATCTCGGGCAGTGCCTCGCGCATCGACTCCAGGTCGAAGAAGGTCTCCCACAATGTCGCCAGGGTCTCCATGGCCTCACCTGTCTCGGGGTCCGGAGCCGTCGGCCGACCACGCGGTGCGACCGGCCGACGGCTGTCTGCGGTGCTGGCCGGGTCAGCTCGCCGGGGTGGCGGCCGGGCTCGTCGGCCCGGCCTTGACCGGCGGGTACGTCACCGTGCCGCTGCCCGGCTTGAAGCTGGCCGGCACCGGCCGCCCCGGGTAGTACCGCTCCTGGAGGCGGGTCCAGGTGCCGTCCTCGATCACCTGGTCGAGGGCTTTGTCCAGCGCCTCGCGCAGCGGGTCGGCGCCCTTGGCCACCGCGAACGCGGTCGGCGCCGAGCTGAGCTGCTTCTCGGCCAGTACGATCTTGCCGCCACTCTCCTGTGCGGACTTCTCGCCGATCTCGGCGGGCGCGATCCAGGCGTCGGCGGTCTTCGCCTTGAGCTGGTTGATCGCGCCGTTGTAATCGGGTACCCGGACCGGGTCCAGGCCCTCCTTGGTGGCGTAGTCGTCCTGTACGGTGCCCTGCACCACGACCACCCGCTTGCCCTTCAGCTCGCCGAAGCTCCTGATCGGCGAGCCGGCCGGTACGTCGAGTCCGAAGTAGCCGAAGTCGTACCCGTTGGTGAAGTCGACTGTCTTCTTCCGCGCCTCGGTGATGGTGATCGACGACGAGCCGGCGTCGAACTTGTGGTTGTTGACCTGGGCGAGCAGCGCGGAGAACTCGGTGCCGACGAACTCCACCTTGAGGCCCAGCCTGCCGGCGACGGCGGTCATCAGGTCGTTGTCGAAGCCGGTGAACTTCCCGTCCTTCAGGTAGACGTTCGGCGGGGCGTCGGTGAGCGTGCCGACCCGCAGGGTGCCGGGTTGCAGCAGGTCGTACGGGTTGTCGGCGGCGTCGCCGGAGGAGGAGCCGCCGCACGCGGCGACCGCGCCGAACAGCGCGACGGCGGCGACTCCGGAGAGGAGACGGGTGGCGAGAGTATTGATCCGCATTGTACTGAAACTCCAGGAAATATCCGGCGACGATGGGCCGACAACTGCCCCGACCGGTCAGGTCACGAGCAGTGCAGGACGACGTCGCTCAGGGGGTGCTGACGAGATGGTCGGATGCCGCCGACCGGCGGTCGCGGTCAGGCTGAGGCCCGACGGGTCGGGCTGAGGCCCGACGGGTCAGGCTGAGGCCCGACAGGTCAGGCTGAGGCCCGACAGAGCGCCGAGGCCCGACAGAGCATGGTGCTGGTCCGGCAGAGGTCGACGTGTCGACGCCACCGGTGCCAGGTGACATGCAGCCGGCTCGCCCGCCCGGCTTGGATGCTGCGCACTGCGAAACCTCCATCGGTCCTGGCGGTAGCACCCGCACCCACGTGGGGGGTTGCTGCGACGTCGACGAGCCAGGTCTCTCGGTCGCTCTGGATGGCCGGTGATCAGCCTACTCAACCGGGGCCCCGACGTTCCAACTGGTCAGGGCCGGGATGGCTGTGGTGCTCGCCACCTGTTAGTGCCGAGGGAGGACATCCGGGTCCGGGTGGGCCGCCACCGCACGGCCCACCCGGTGATCCGTCAACTGACCGTAATCGTAAGGTGACTCGACATGGTCGCCCCGGCGCTGTCGGTGACGGTCAGCCGGGCGGTGTAGGTGCCCGGCCGGGCGTACGCGTGGGTCGCCGACGCGCCGTGCACGACCGGAGTGTTGTCGCCGAAGTCCCAGGCGCGGTCGGTGATCGTCCGCCCGGCCGCCGCGGTGGCCGTACCGGTGAGCGCCACCGACAGCGGCGCGGTCCCGGTCCGTGGGGTGGCGGTGACCGAGACGCTGCCGCCGGTCTCCCGCTTCACACCCGCCCCGTTGAACCGCAACCAGTCCAGCGAGAGCAGGTCGGGGGTGCCACCGGTCTGCGCCGGGTTGGTGAAGACCAGATAGAGGGTGAAGGTCCCGCCCGGGTTGGCCAGGTTGACCGTCGGGGAGACCACGTTGTCCCAGCCGCCGGTGCTGCCGACCGGCATCGTGCCGAGCAGTTGCCCGGTCGGCGAGCCGGCCCGGAACTCGATGCTGCCGCCGCCGCTGCCCGAGCTGACCCCGGCGGTGACCGAGCCGATCCCGGTCAGGTTCACCGGGCCGAAGCTGATCCACTCGCCGTGGTCGACGTCGCCGACCCGCCGCCCGGCCCGGGCGGTCGCCCGGTCCAGCACCTGGATCCCGTTCGAGGCGTCGAAGTGCTCCGCCTCCTTGCTCTTGGTCTGCAATTCGTGCCGGACCGAGCCGACCAGCGCCGGCACCCCGCCGGGGCCGCCGCCGTCGGTGTACTGGGCGGTCAGCACCGTGTAGAGGTTCTGGCCCGGGCCGTGCCCGTCGCCGCCGGCCGGCTCGGTGCCGAGCGAGCCGGAGCAGCCGAGGTAGTTGTCCATCGGGTGGCTGTGGCTGTCGTGCCCGAGTTGGGTCTGGGTGACCACCCGGGCGCAGTCGACGGTGCTCTCCTCCGGGTCGGTGACGGTGACCGCGTACGGGATCTGGTCGCCGAAGTCGAAGAAGCCGCCGTTCGGCACGTTCAGTGCGACCGTCGGCCGGGTGTTGCCGACCGTGATCTGCACGGTCGCCACCGAACTGTGCCCACCCGCGCTGCTCACCGTCAGTCGGGCGGTGAACCGGCCCCGGTCGGCGTACGTGTGCGTCGGGTTCGCCGCCGTCGAGTCGGTGTCACCGTCGCCGTCGAGATCCCAGGCGTACGTGATCGGCGAGCCGTCACCGGAGGCCGAGCCGGCGCTGGAGAACCGGACCGTCAGCGGCCCCGGGCCGTTGTCCCGGTCCACGGTCAGCTTCGCCACCGGCGGGCGGCCGTTCGCCACGTAGTCGATCCGGTAGATCCCGGCCCCCTCGTTGCTGCCGCCCCGGCCGCTGCCGCTGCCGACACCGAAGTCGATCACGTAGAGCGAGCCGTCCGGGCCGAACTCCGCCTCGAAGGGCTGGATCCAGCTCATGTCCGCGAAGATCCCGTTGATCGACTGGAGGTCGCCGACCCGGGTCGGCCCGAACCTCGGGTCGGTGAAGGTCTGCGCGGTGTCGTGCGTCGACAGGGTCTTCCACCACTGCCGGGTCAGCTCGTAGACGATCCACTTGCCCTCGTAGTACTCCGGGAACTTCGTCGGCCTCGGGTTGGCCGGGTCGAAGTCGTAGACCGGGCCGCTCATCGGGCCGCCACCGCCGGTACCCAGCTCGGGGAAGCGGGCCGAGGCGGAGTAGGCGTACCAGACCAGGGCCGAGCGGGCCGCCGGCAGGTTGGTCAGCCCGGTGTTGTTGGGGGAGTTGTTGACCAGCGCACCGCAGTCGAACTTGGGCCCCGGGGTCGAGGTCGCGAAGTTGTAGTCGTTGAACGGCACGTTGTCACCGGTGCAGTACGGCCAGCCGTAGTTGCCGGCGCTGGTGATCCGGTTGAACTCGACCGTTCCCTCCGGACCCCGGTTCGGGTCGGCGGCCCGGGCGTCCGGCCCGTAGTCGGCGACCAGCAGCGCGTCGGTCAGCGGGTCGACGGTGATCCGGAACGGGTTGCGCATCCCCATGGCGAAGATCTCCGGCCGCGTCCGGGCGGTACCCGGGGCGAAGAGGTTGCCGGCCGGCACCGCGTACGTGCCGTCGGGGCGGGGGGTGATGCGCAGGATCTTGCCCCGCAGGTCGTTGGTGTTCCCGGCGGTCGCCTGCGCGTCCCAGGCCCGCCGGCCGGCCCGCTCGTCGATCGGGGTGTAGCCGCTGGACTCGAAGGGGTCGGTGTTGTCGCCGATCCCGGCGTAGAGGTTGCCGTGCCGGTCCATGGTCAGCGACCCGCCCATGTGCGAGTTGGCCCGCCCCTCGCCCCGGTAGGTGGGGATGGTCAGCAGCCGCTTCTCGCTGCTCATCGCGATCGCGTCGTCCGCGACCGTGAACCGGGACAGGTTGAGCTGGTTGGCGGTCTTGTCCGACCAGAGCAGATAGATCCAGTTGTTGGTGCCGAAGTCGTTGTCCAGGGTCATCCCGAGCAGCCCGTCGGACTGGCTGGTCTGGGTCGGGGTGTAGGCGAAGTCGATAAGCGTGCGGACGGCCAGGGTCTCCTGGTCGATCACCTTCACCGCGCCGGTCCGCTGGATGTAGAAGACCCGCCGGTCCGGCGCCACGGCCAGCTCGAACGGGTCGGCCAGGTCCGCGCTGACCAGCGGTACCCGCTGGAAGTTGCCGGTCCGGGTGGCCCCGCAGTCGCCGGGCACCGCCCCGGCCGCCCACTCGATGCCGCCGCGCAGGTGGGCCAGGAAGGCCGGTTCGGCAAAGGCGGAGCTGGCGTGCCCGCCAGCGGTGAACCAGGACCGGCCGCCGTCGTAGTGCTGGCACCACGAGTACGCGTGGTCGTGCCCCTCGTCCAGCCCGGGGATGCCGTCCCGGACCTTGATCTGGGCGAGCGTGTGCACCCGGCCGGTCGGGTTGGTGCGCCAGTTGTACCACTCCTCGCCGCGCTCCCACAGCTCCGGCAGGTCCTTCGTGGACGGATGCGCCCCGTCCAGCACCTTGACCCGGCCCGGGTACGTGCCGCCGGTCGAGGAGAAGTCGGGATGGAAGTCGAAGATCGTGCCGACCAGACCCTCGTACCAGGCCCAGTCGCGTTCACTGGCCGAGGCGGCGTGCAGGCCGACCCAGCCACCGCCGGCCCGGACGAAGTTCTGCAACGCGCTCCGCTGCGCGGCGTCGAGCAGGTCGCCGGACTCCGGGGTGGAGTTGGTGTTGTTGAAGACGAGTACGTCGAACCGGCCGAGGTTGGCGTCGGTGAACGCCCCGGCGTCGGTGGTCGCCTCGACCTCGAAGTCGTGCTCGGCGCCGAGCCGCTCGATCGCGGCGATGCCGGCCGGGATCGAGTCGTGGTAGTAGTTCGTGGTCTTGGAGAAGACCAGGACCCGGAACCGGGCCGCTGCCGAGGCGGGGACGGGTGCCATGCCCAGCAGCAGGGTCACGATCGCGAGCAGGGCGAGGACGGTCGTGCGGTGGCGTCTCATACGGGCGCTCCCGGACTTGAGTAAACGGGAAAACTGCCGCCGCCGACCTGGTCAGCCTACGTGGACCGATTCGGGCCCGTCAATCTTGACATGTTCCTTACCGTTCCCGGCTCAGCCCGCCTCGGCCACGTCCATCGCCCGGTAGATCCGCTGTTCCGAGATCGGGTACGGCGTACCGAGCGCCTGGGCGAAGACGTTCACCCGGAGTTCCTCGATCATCCAGCGGATCTGCCGTACCGCGTCGTCGCCCCGGCGGGCCGGTGGCAACGCGTCGAGCATCTCCTGGTATTCCTGCTGCACCTGGGCGATCCGGGCCTGCTGGTCGCGGTCCCGCTGCGGGTTCTGCGGCAGCCGGTCAAGGCGTCGCTCGATCGCGGTCAGATAGCGCGGCAGGTCGGCCAGCCGGGCGTAGCCGGTCTCGGTGACGAAGCCCCGGTGCACCAGCCCGGAGAGCTGGGCGCGGATGTCGGCCAGCGCCGCCACCATGGTCAGGTTGTTGGTCCGGGCCAGCCGCTGTTCCACGGCGTAGGCGGTGGCCAGCACCCGGCGTACCCGGTCGACGACCTCGAACGTGGTGTCGACCAGCTCCGAGCGGACCCGGTCGCGTAGCGCGGCGAAACCCTCGGCGTCCCAGGCCGGCCCGCCGGCATCGGCGATCAGCTTGTCCACCGCCGCGTCGGCGGCGTCGTCGAGCAGGTCCTGCACGTTGCGGTGCGGGTTGCGGCTCAGGGCCAGCTTCGCCTCGTTGGAGAGCCGTCCGGAGACGAACTTCTGCGGCGAGCCGAGGGTCAGCCGGAGCAGCCGTCGGGTGCCGGCCCACATCTGCCGGCGCTGCTCGGCCTCGGTCTCGAAGACCCGTACGCCGACGCTGTCGCCCTCGTCGGTCAGCGCCGGATAGGCGGTGACCAGGTAGCCGGCCCGGTCCTGCTCGATCGAGCGCGGCAGCGTGCCGATGCTCCACTCCCGCAGGCCGGAGCGTTCGACGTCCGGCGCGGCGGCGGCCACCATCCGGCGTACCTGGGTGGTGAGCTGCCGTTGCAGCGCCGGCAGGTCCTTGCCCTCGGCGACGGTCTGCCGCTCCTCGCCGACCACCCGGAAGGTGGGGCGCAGGTGTGCCGGCAGCCGCTCGGTGTCCCAGGCGTCGCGCGGCACGGTCACCCCGGTCATCCGGCGCAGCTCCCGGGTCAGCGCGTCGAGCAGCGGCTCCCGGCCGGGTGTGATCGAGGCCAGCACCGCCCGGGCGTAGTCCGGCACCGGGACGAAGTTGCGGCGTACGGCCTTCGGTAGCGACCGGATCAGCGCCACCACCAGCTCCTCGCGGAGTCCCGGCACCTGCCAGTCGAAGCTCTCCGCGTCGACCTGGTTGAGCATCGGCAGCGGGATGTCCACCGTCACCCCGTCGGTCGCCGTCCCCGGCTCGAACCGGTACGTCAACGGCAGCGCCACCCCGTCCGAGTGCCACTCGTCCGGGTAGTCCGCCGCGTCCACCCCGCCCCGACCCTCGTTGACCAGCATCTGCCGGTCGAAGGTGAGCAGGTCGGGCCGGTCCCGGCGGGTCTTCTTCCACCAGGCGTCGAAGTGCCGGCCGGAGACCACCTCGGCGGGGATCCGCTGGTCGTAGAAGGCGTACAGGGTCTCGTCGTCGACCAGGATGTCCCGGCGCCGGGCCCGGTGCTCCAGCTCCTCGACCTCGTCGAGCAGGGCCCGGTTGTCGTGGAAGAACTTGTGGTGGGTCTGCCAGTCGCCCTCGACCAGCGCGTGCCGGATGAACAGTTCCCGGCTCAGCGCCGGGTCGATCCGGCCGAAGTTGACCTTCCGGCCGCTGACCAGCGGGATGCCGTAGAGGGTGACCTTCTCGAAGGCCATCACCGCGGCCTGCTTCTTCTCCCAGTGCGGCTCGCTGTAGCTGCGCTTCACCAGGTGCTGGGCGAGCGCCTCGACCCACTCCGGCTCGATCCGGGCGGCGACCCGGCCCCAGAGCCGGGACGTCTCGACCAGCTCGGCGGCCATCACCCAGCGCGGCGGCTTGCGGAACAGCGCCGAGCCGGGGAAGAGGGCGAACTTGGCCCCCCGGGCACCCAGGTACTCGTTCTTCTGCGCCTCCTTCAGCCCGACGTGCGAGAGCAGCCCGGCGAGCAGCGACTGGTGGATCCGGTCGCTGTCGAACCCGTCCGGCGCGGTGTCACCGGCCCCGCCGGTCGCGGTCGGCGTACCCGGTCCGGTCGTGGCCCGGTCGGTGCCGGCGCGACCGCCGGTTGCGGCCCCGTCGGTGGTCGGGCCCGCGCCGCGCCCGCCCCGCCCCGGGCGGCCGTCGGGCGGCCCGCCGCCGGTGGTCCGCAACACCTGGCGGAGTTGGGAGTGGATGTCCTGCCACTCCCGGACCCGCAGGTAGTTGAGGTATTCGGCCTTGCACATCCGGCGGAACCCGCTGGACGACAGCTCGCGCTGCCGCTCCTGGAGATATCGCCAGAGGTTGAGCAGGGCGGCGAAGTCCGACTCCTTGTCGGTGAACCGGGCGTGCGCCTGGTCGGCCTGGGCCTGCTTGTCGGCGGGCCGCTCCCGGGGATCCTGGATGGAGAGCGCGGCCGCGATCACCGACACCTCGGTGGCGCAGCCGTTGCGCTCGCCCTCCAGCACCATCCGGGCCAGCCGGGGGTCGACCGGGAGCTGTGCCAGCCGCCGGCCCAGCGGGGTGAGCCGGTGCCCGGTCTCCTCGCCGGTCTCCTCCAGCGCGCCCAGCTCGCGCAGCAGGTTGACCCCGTCGGCGATGTTGCGCTTGTCCGGCGGGTCGATGAACGGGAACGCGGCGATGTCGCCCAGCCCGATCGCGGTCATCTGGAGGATGACCGAGGCGAGATTGGTACGCAGGATCTCCGGGTCGGTGAACTCGGGCCGGGACAGGAAGTCCGGCTCGTCGTAGAGCCGGATGCAGATCCCGTCCGAGGTACGCCCGCAGCGCCCCTTGCGCTGGTTGGCCGACGCCTGGGAGACCGGCTCGATCGGCAACCGCTGCACCTTGAGCCGGTGGCTGTACCGGGAGATCCGGGCGGTGCCGGGATCCACCACGTACTTGATGCCGGGGACCGTGAGTGAGGTCTCGGCGACGTTGGTGGCCAGTACGACCCGGCGGCCCCGGTGCGGCTGGAAGACCCGGTGCTGCTCGGCGGTGGAGAGCCGGGCGAAGAGCGGCAGGATCTCGGTGTCCCGCAGGGCGGGGCGATTCTGCACGAGTTTGCCCAGCGCGTCGGCGGTGTCCCGGATCTCCCGTTCGCCGCTGAGGAAGACCAGGACGTCCCCGGGACCCTCGGCGGCCAACTCCTGCACCGCGTCGCCGATCGCCTGGATCTGGTCCCGTACGGTGTCCCCGTCGTCGTCCGGGTCCTCGCTGTCGCCCAGCTCGACCAGCGGCCGGTAGCGGGTCTCGACCGGATAGGTCCGGCCGGAGACCTCCAGTACCGGCGCCGGCTCGCCGCCTGCGGCGAAGTGCCGGGCGAACCGCTCCGGGTCGATGGTCGCCGAGGTGATGATCACCTTCAGGTCGGGCCGACACGGCAGTAGTTGCCGAAGGTAGCCGAGGATGAAGTCGATGTTGAGGCTGCGCTCGTGCGCCTCGTCGATGATCAGCGTGTCGTACTGCCGGAGCATCCGGTCCTGCTGGAGCTCGGCGAGCAGGATGCCGTCGGTCATCAGCTTGACCAGGGTGCCGTCGCCGACCTGGTCGGTGAAGCGGACCTTGTAGCCGACCACCCCGCCCAGTTCGGTGCCGAGCTCGTCGGCGATCCGGTCCGCCACGGTACGCGCGGCCAGCCGGCGCGGCTGGGTGTGCCCGATCAGCCCCCGGATGCCCCGACCCAGTTCCAGGCAGATCTTGGGTAGCTGGGTGGTCTTGCCGGAGCCGGTCTCGCCGGCCACGATCACCACCTGGTGGTCCCGGATCGCGGCGAGCAGGTCGTCCTTGCGGTCGCTGACCGGCAGTCCGGCGGGATAGGTGATCACCGGTACGGCGGCCCGGCGGCGGGCGAGCCGCTGCTCCGCGGTACCGATCTCGGCGGCGATCTCGGCGGTGGCCGCCTGCCGCCGCCCGAGATCACGGATCTTGGCCAGCCCTTCCATCCGGCGCTGGATCCGGCGCTGGTCGCGGAACATCAACTCCGGCAGCCGGGCCCGGAGCGCGGGAAGGTCGGCGGCGGGTACGGCAGGGGCGGGCGGTGGCGTCTGCATGTCGTCGCCAAGAATAGGCAGGCCCGGGCGGCGACCGCCCGCGAGTTACCGATGCTCCGGTCCGGGGGCCCGACCAGCCGGGCGAGGCGGGACGGCGACGACACCGTCCCTCCCGGCACCGGCTACCGGTGGACCTTTCTCAACCTCCCCTTGCGGTCCGGCGGACCCAAGGTCGGACGCGGTGCGTGAGTGCCGCGCGGTCCAGGTGGAAAAGGTTCAGTGTTCCGGGGTGGGCTGCCCGGGTTGCGACCGGGCCGGCGGGCGGCGGTCGGCGCCCCAGCGCGACGGCAGCCGGTACGTCCAGCCCGGGCGCCACTCGAACGGCGCGGCGACCAGGTCGGCGAGCGGGGCCCCGTGCAGCAGGTGGTCGAGGGCCCACCGGTTCGCCGAGTGCGCCACGATCAACACCCGGGACCCGTCCCAGGCGGCGGCCAGGTCCCGGAGGAAGTTCCGGGTCTGCTCCACCACCTGCCGGTAGCTCTGCCCGCCCGGAAAGGGCTCGTCCAGGTGCCGGAGGCGCAGCGGGGCAAGCTCGGCCACCGGGCGGCCGGTCAGCTCGCCGTAGTCGCACTCGCGGAGCCGGGAGTCCTGGTGCACCGGCAGCTTCCGCAACGGAAACGCGATCTCCACGGTCTCCACCGCGCGGGCCAGGTCGGAGCAGAAGACGACGCGCAGCCCGTCGTCGCGGCGCCGCTCACCCAACTCGTGGGCCTCTTGCCGGCCGTACTCGGAGAGCTGGCCGGGCTGCCAGCCGGTGGCCAGCCCGGCCTCGTTGTCGGTGGTCATCGCGTGCGTCTCGTAGACGATGTCGACCGCCATGCCCCCACCCTGCCATCCGGGTGGGCCGGCGACCGCGCTAGTCGGAAATCCGGCGGTCGGACCGGATATGGCGGACCGCCCGTCGCCATATAGGAGAAATATAGTCGCGGCTCACAGACTCGGGACAGTACCGCGATCCGATGGTGCCGCCAGACGGCGGAGGCGGCAAACGGTATCGGGCTAAGAGGCGCACGGCGCCGCCGGCCAGAGGTAGCCATCGAGATATTCACTCAACCGATCCGTTTCTGGAGGCGACATGACCAGCACGACCCCGACCACCAGCACCGACATCGACCGCGAGCAGGTCAAGGAGATCGTCTGCGAGATTCTGGAAATCGACGCCGACGAGGTCACCGAGACCAGTCTCTTCAAAGAGGACCACGGTGCGGACTCGCTGCTGGCGATCGAAATTCTCGCGGCGCTGGAGCGGAATCTGCACGTCACCATCGACCAGGCGGAACTGAGTCGAATGGTGAATCTCCAGGGCGTTTACGCCGTCGTCGGCGAGGCGTCGAACGCCTGAGCGCGTCGCGCGGACGGCGGAGTCGGGTCGGAAGACTACAGGTGAGTGAGGCGCGATGATGAGCGTTCTGCCAGGCGATGCTCGATCGCCCCGCCGGGTGGTCGTCACCGGGCTCGGCGTGGTGACCAGCATCGGGATCGGGGTCGAGGAGTTTCTTGCCGGGCTGCGGGCCGGTCGGAGCGGCGTCAAGCCGATCACCGCGTTCGACACGACCGGGTTCGCACACGCCAACGGGTGCGAGATCACCGACTTCGACCCGGCCCGCTGGCTGCACCACGTCGACCCGGCGCAGCTCGGCCGGGCGAGCCAGCTCTCGGCCGCCGCCGCCGGCATGGCGGTCGCGGACGCGGGCATGTCCGTCGAGGCGCTGCGGTCCCGCCGCGCGCTGGTGTCGGTGGGGACCACGGACGGTGAATCCCACGACCTTGACCAACTGGTCGGGGTGCAGGTCGACCGGGGTGCCGAGCACTTCGACCCGGTCGTGGCGCGTCGGGTCCCCGCCGGCCGCCT
Source organism: Plantactinospora sp. DSM 117369 (assembly GCF_053764795.1). Taxonomy (NCBI): domain Bacteria; kingdom Bacillati; phylum Actinomycetota; class Actinomycetes; order Micromonosporales; family Micromonosporaceae; genus Plantactinospora; species Plantactinospora sp. DSM 117369. Next base: position 3,488,856 of record NZ_CM132446.1, read on the forward strand.
CTCGTCGAGCATCGTCGCCGAGCTCGGGCTGACCGACGTCGAGGCGGTGACGATCCCGACCGCCTGCGCGGCCGGCAACTACGCGGTCGGGTACGGCTTCGACGCGATCCGCAGCGGCGACGTGGAGGTGGCCCTCTGCGGCGGCGCCGACGCGCTGTGCCGGAAGACGTTCACCGGCTTCTACCGGCTCGGCACCATCGCCCCGGAGGCATGCCAGCCGTTCGACCGCAACCGCAAGGGCATCCTCACCGGTGAGGGCGCCGGCATCCTGCTGATGGAGAGCCTCGACTCGGCGCGGGCCCGGGGCGCCCGGATCTACGCGGAGGTGCTCGGCTACGGGCTCAACTGCGACGCGTACCACCCGGTCGCGCCGGACCGGAACAGCATCGCCCGCTGCATCGAGTTGGCCCACCGCAACGCCGGGGTGAAGCCGGGCGACATCGACTTCATCTCCGCGCACGGCACCGGGACCAAGGCGAACGACGTGACCGAGGCCGGCGCCATCCGGCAGGTCTTCGGGCAGCGCCCGCCGCGTACGGTCTCGATCAAGGGGATGATCGGGCACACCATGGGGGCGGCGAGCGCCCTCGCCTCGGCGGCCTGCGCCCTGGCCATCACCCACAAATTCATCCCGCCGACCATCAACCACGTCGAGACCGACCCCGAGTGCGGGCTCGACTGTGTACCGAACGTGGCCCAGGACGCCGACCTGCGGGTGGTGCAGAACAACGCGCTCGCCTTCGGCGGCAACAACGCGGTGCTGATCCTCGGCAGGTACGACGAGGTGACGCCATGACCGCGCTGGTGGTGGGGATGGGTGCGGTGGCCAGCATCGGCGGCAACACCGTCGAGTTCTTCGACTCGCTCTGCGCCGGCTACAGCGGGCTGGCCGAACTGCGCGGCTTCGACCGCAGCCGGTACCGGGCACAGCACGCGTACGAGATCGACGACCGGCCGGGGCCGGGCTGCGACGAGACCCTGCGGGCCAGCCGGTGGCTGGAGCAGGCGGTCGCCGCCGCGCTGGCCGACGCCGGCCTCGACGACGACCTCGGCGACACGCCGGTGCTGATCGGCACCACGCTGCGCGAACTGCGGTCGGTCGAGCTGAGCTGGCGGGACGGCGTCCCGTTCGACGTGCGCGACCTGCACTTCGGCAGCGCGCTGCGGAAGCGCTTCGGCGCCACCAACACGCACACGGTGGCGAACGCCTGCTCGGCCTCGCTCTACGCCCTCGGGCTCGGCATGGACCTGCTGGCGATCGGCGCCGCCGACACCGTGGTGGTGGCCGGGGTCGACACCATCACCGAGAGCACCTACGGGCTGCTGGACCGCTGTTACCCGGAGGCGCCCGCACAGGTGCGGCCGTTCGACCGGGACCGCCGGGGCATGCTCCAGGGCGAGGGTGCGGTGGCTGTGGTGCTGCGCCGGGAGGCGGACGGCCCCGGCGCCGGGCACCGGCACGCGCGGGTCCGGGGCGTGGCGATGAACTGCGACGCCTACCACCCGTCGGCGCCGGACGCCAAGAACATCGCGCTGGTCACCCGGGAGGCGCACCGCCGGGCCGGGGTGGAACCGGCCGAGGTCGACCTGCTGATGCTGCACGGCACCGGGACGGCGCTGAACGACGAGGCCGAGGCGCAGGCCGTCCGGGAGGTCTTCTCCGGGGTGGCGCCCTCGCCGTACATGACCGCGATCAAGTCGATGACCGGGCACACCGCCGGCGCCTCCGGGCTGCACAGCCTGGTGGTGGCGGTCGAGGCGCTGCGCTCCGGGGTGGTGCCGCCGATCCTCGGCCTGGACAACCCGATCGACGAGGTCGACGGCTTCCGACTGGTACGCGAGCACGCCGAGCTGGCCACCCTGCGGGTCGCCCAGGTGGACTCGTTCGGCTTCGGCGGGCTGAACGCCGTCGCGATCGTGGAGAAGGTGTCCTGATGGCTCCGGTCGACGTGGTGGTCAGCGGGGTGGGCGTGGCGGTCTCCGGGATCGCCGGCCCCGACGACCTGCTCCGGCGTACCCCGGCCGGTGCCGACGGGGACGACCCGACCCGCCGCCTGGTCGGCAAGGGGCTGCGCTACAAGGACCGGGCCACCCGGCTCGCGCTCTGCGCCGGCCGGGACGCGCTGGCCGACGCCGGGCTGCTCGGCGACCCGGGCCTGACCGTCCCCGGCGAGACCGTCGGCGTGGTGGTCAGCTCCAACTACGGCAACGTCGACACGGTCTGCGACACGGTGTCGACCATCGCCGCGGAGACCTACGTCGGGCTGAGCCCGATGGCCCTGCCAGCCACCGCCAGCAACGTGATCGCGTCCTGGCTGGCGATCTGGTTCCGGCTGCGCGGCGCCAACCTGACCATGTGCAACGGCCCGACCTCCGGGCTGGACGCGGTCAACTGGGGCCGGCTGCTGGTGCTGGCCGGCCGGGTGGACCGGGTGCTGGTGGTCGGGGTCGAGCCGGCGAACGCGCCGGTGCGGCACCTGGTCAGTGGTGGTCGCAGCAACGGCGAGGACGACCTGCGGCTCTTCGACGGTGCCGCCGCGCTGGTGCTGGAGTCGGCGGAGTCGGTGCGTGACCGGGGCGTCGAGGCGCTCGCCGAACTCGGCCCGTACGCCCGCAAGGCGGACCAGCCGGCGGCGGTGGCGGCGATCCGGCGTACCGACCCGCGACCGGTGGACATGTGGTTCGGCGCCGGGGCGGGTGGACCGGCCGGGGTGACCGAGCGGACCAGCCACGACCTGACCGCGTACCACGGGCACTGCTCCGGGGCGCTCGGCGTGCTCCAGTGCGTCGCCGGCACCGCGTGGCTGAACGGGCACGACCGGGGTGCCGTACTGGCCACCGCCGACGGCGAGGGCTCGGATGCGGCGGCGGCGCTGCTGCTGACCGCCGGTGGAGGCCGGTGATGAGCATCTCCGCGCCGCCGAGGATGGACCGTGCCGGGTCGCCCGGGACGGGCGTGCCGGTCCGGTGCCGCCGGCCCGGTGCCGGTGTGCGGCCGGTACGCACCCTGCTGCTGCATGGCCTGGGCAGCAGCCGGGGCGTCTGGGACCGCTTCGAGTCGCGGGCGCCGGAGTGGCTGGAGCTGTGGGACGCCGAGCTGCCCTGGGCGAGCGTCGGCGACACCGGCTGGAGCCATCGGGCTGACGCCACCGGCTGGGCGGCACGGGCGCTGGCCGGGGTCCCCGGCGGCGCCGACCTGGTGGTCGCGCACTCGTTCGCCGCGAACACCCTGCTGGAACTGCTCGGCCGGGTCGGCGCGGCGACGGAGCCGGAGAGCGTCCGGCCGGCGATGGCGATGGCTCCGGCGGCCACGGCCGCGGTGCCGCTGCCCCGGGCGGTGGTGCTGGTCTCGCCGTTCTACCGGCCGGCCGCCGACGACTTCGACTGGGCGGCGATCGACTTCTATCTCAACCACTTCCACCGGATTCTGGAAGAGGGGATCCGGGTCAGTGCCCCGGCCGGGCTGCCCGCCGAGGTACGTGCCGCGATGGGCGAGCGGGTCCGGGAGCGGATCGGCCCGTACGGCTGGATGCGCTTCTTCGACGCGTACCTGCGTACCCCCTTCCTGCCCGTCGCCGACCTGGCGCTGCCGCTGCTGGTGATCGCCGGCGACGGCGACTTCGCCGCCCGGCCCGGTGACGGGCGGGCGCTGGCCGACGCCGCACCCGCCGGCCGGTACGCGCTGCTCACCGGCTGCGGCCACTTCGCGATGGCCGAGCACCCCGACCGGTTCGCCGCCCTGGTGGCGGACTTCGCCCACCCGCTGTCGGCCCCGACGCAATCTGCGGAACCGATCCTCGACACACATCTGGAGCGCACGTGAACTCGACGACCCTGGCACCCCGCCCCGTCTCCGAACCAGCCGCGGACGGCGTGACCCGTGTGGAGCTGCGGCCCCGGTACGAGGGGTCCAACATCTGCACCTGGATCGGCTTCAAGCACGTCAACTACCTGGTGGAGGAGGCCGTCCTCGACCACCTGCGGCAGCGCGGCTTCGCCCCCGGCGGGCTCTACGAGCGGCACGGCCTCTGCGTCGACGTCGTCGACATCGACAGCCGGATCACCCACGCCTTCCACATCGACGACGTGGCGACGGCCGAGGTCCGGCCGCTGCCCGGGGAGGCGCTCGCCTTCGCGGTGGAGATCTCGGTCAACGGCACCCCGCCGATCAAGGCGGTCAGCGCCAAGGTCCGGGTGGAGTTGCGGCTCGACCCGCACGGGCACCCGGCGGAGCCGGCGCCGGCCGAGCTGGCCCCGTACACGGTGGCGCGGCTGGGGCAGGCGCCGGTCAAGGTGAGCCAGCCGGCCGCCGCCGGTCCGGCGCCCGAGGGCGACCTGCTGGCCGCGCTCACCGCCGGCCGCAACGCGTACGCCTGGAAGTGGCGGATCCCGTACTTCTACTGCCACTTCACCGAGCGGATGCAGATGTCCGGCTACCTGCGGCAGATGGAGGAGGTCGTCGACCTCTTCCTGGCCGACCGGAACGTCTCGATCAAGCGGCTGCTGGACGAGCAGGACTGGATCCCGGTGGTGCCGCACTCCCGGATCACGCTGCTGGACGAGGCGCGGATGGAGGAGGACCTCTACACCGTCTTCACCGTCGAGAACGTCTTCAAGCGGCTCACCTACACCTCGCGGATGGACTGCTACGTGCTCCGCGACGGCATCCTGGTGCCGACCGCGACCGGCAAGATCACCCACGGGTACGCGGTGATCGAGAACCGCCGCGACTGGAGCCTGGTGGACTTCGACGACCGTCTCGCCAGCGCGCTGGAAGGCACGCCGGCTGCTCCGAGTACGCGTCGATGACCGGCGTCGCCATCACCGGCCTCGGTGTCGTCACGTGCCACGGCAGTGGTACGCGCGCCCTCTGGGACGCGATGATGGCGGCACCGGTTACCGACCCGGGTCCCGTGCCGGACCCGTACGCGAACATGGACGTGCCGGTGGTGCAGGGCGTCCCCGACGCCGACCTCCCGGCGCAGTCGGAGGCGCTCGCCCGGACCTCCCGGCTGGCGCTCCGCGCGGTCGACGAGGCCATCGCCGACGCCGGCCTGCCGCTGGGCGGACCGGCGACGGCGGGGCCCCGGATCGGGCTGGCCCTGGGCACCTGCATGGGTGACGCGAGCCTGCACGAGCAGTGGCGGGCGGACGGCGGCAAGCCGGCCGCCCGGTTCACCACGGCGCTCGGCGTCGCCTCGGAGGTCGCCGACCGGCTCGGGCCGCTGAGCGTCGCCACCACGATCAGCAACGCCTGCGCGGCCGGCGGCTTCGCCCTCGGTGCCGCGGCCGACCTGGTCCGCTCCGGCGAGGCGGACGTGGTGCTGGCGGTCGGTGCGGACGCGTACAGCCGGGTGATGCTGGCCTGCTTCAACCGGATGGGCGCGGTGGACCCGGTCCGGTGCCGCCCGTTCGACCTGCACCGCGGGGGTACGTCGTTCGGCGAGGCCGCCGGCGCCCTGGTGGTCGAGTCGGAGGAGCACGCCCGGGCCCGGGGCGCGACCGTGCACGCCGTGGTGGAGGGCTCCGGCTGGACCTGCGACGCCTACCACCTGACCGCGCCGGAGCCGGAGGGCACCCAGATCATCCGGGCGATGCGGGCCGCGCTGGCGGAGACCGGTGCCGACTGGGACCGGATCGGCTGCGTCCTGCCGCACGGCACCGGCACCCAGCTCAACGACGTGGTGGAGAGCCGGGCGCTCAACGAGGTGCTCGGCGCCGATGTGCCGCTCTACAGCCTCAAGGCGCTGATCGGGCACACCGGCGGGGCGGCGGCCGCGGTCGCCGCGGTGGCGGCGGCGCTGATCCTGCGGCACCGGACCGTGCCGCCGAACGTGCCGATCGCCGAGCAGGACCCGGAGTGCCGGGTCTGGCTGCCGCAGGGCATGGTCACCCCGCTCGGATCCGACCGGATCATGGTCAACGGGTACGCCTTCGGCGGCAACAACGTGTCGCTGGTGCTCGCGGGGGCCGGCGGATGAGCCGGGACGGGATCGGGGTCGTCGGCCGGCCACCCGGGACGGGCGCACCGCCGGGGCAGCTCGACAGCGCGCCGGGCGGGACTCCGCCGGCCGGCGCCGGGCCGGGCCGGAGCGCCGCGCTCGACCGTGCGCCGGGTCCGGTGCCGTCGGTCGGGCGGGTGGCGGGCCGGATGCCGCCCGCCGGTCAGGTCGTGGTCACCGGGATCGGCGTCTGCGCGCCGCCGGTGGAGCGGCCGGCGGCCGACGGGGCCTGGTTCGACGTCCGCACCCAGCTCGGCCGGCGCGGTTACAAGTACCTGCCGGCGGCCTGCCAGTACCTGCTGGTGGCCGGGCGGCACGCCCTCGACGACGCCGGCGACTGCCTCGACGGTGCCGCCGAGCAGGACCGGGGCGTGGTGGTCGGCACCAACAACGGGGTGGCGGCGTTGCACGACGAGCAGGACCGCACCGTGATCGCCGAGCACGCCAGCGAGCTGAGCCCGGTCACCGCGCCGTACGGCGCGGTCAACGTGCTGACCAGCCGGCTGTCGATGGAGCACGGGTTCACGGGGATCAGCCTGACGCTGATCTCGCCGCTGGTCGCCGGCCTGGAGTCGGTGCAGGTCGGGGCGCGGGCCTTCGCGGCCGGCCGCGCCACCCTGCTGCTCGCCGGCGCGATGGAGCAGGTGGTGCCGGCGCCCGAGGCGGCGGCACCGGAGGAGGGCGCGGTGGTGCTGGTGCTGGAGCCGCCGGAGCAGGCGGAGGCGCGCGGCGCCACCGGCTACGGCCGGTGCGCGGTCCGCACCCTGCTGCTGCCGCCGCACGGGCTCGGCGCCGGGGCGGCCCGGGAGCGGGCCGTGGCCGTGGTCCGGGAGGCGGCGCTGAGCCTCGGTGCCGACCAGGTACCGGTCTACGCGCTGCTGGACGACTCGGCGGTCAGCGAGCTGGTGGCCGGGGCGGTGCCGGCCGCCGTCGGCCCGGTGCGGGACACCGGCCCGCCCACTGCGGGCAGCCTCACCCCGATGCTCCGGCTGGCCGACCGGCTGCGTGCCGCCGACGGGGACAGCCTGCTGGTCACGGCGGCCGGCACCGGGAACGTGGCGATGGTCCGGATCTGGCGGACGGCTGGATCGACGAGAAGGAGCGCGGGATGCTGATTCCCCTGGAAGGCACGTGGAGTCTGCTGCTGGGCGCGTCCAGCGGCATGGGGCGGGCGACCGCGCTGGCACTGGCCCGGGAGGGCGGCAACGTCATCGGGGTGCACCTGGACATGGGCGACCGGGCCCAGGCGGCCAAGGCGCTCGAAGCGGAGCTGCGCGGGTACGGCGTACAGGCGCACTTCTTCAACGTCAACGCGTCCAGCCGGTCCGCCCGGGCGCAACTCCTGCCCACCATCGCCGAGCTGACCGGCCCGCGCGGGCTGCACGTCGTACTGCACTCGCTGGCGTTCGGCTCGCTGCTGCCGTACCTGCCGCGCGCCGGCTGGGACAAGACGCTGGGCCAGCGGCAGCTGGAGATGACCGTCGACGTGATGGCGCACAGCCTCGTCTACTGGGTGCAGGAGCTGATGGCGGCGAAACTGCTGCACCGGGGGGCCAAGGTGTACGCGATGACCAGTTCCGGCGCCACCTCGGTGATGCCGAGCTACGGGGCGGTGTCGGCCGCCAAGTGCGCGCTGGAGTCGCACGTCCGGCAGCTCGCCTGCGAACTCGCCCGGTACGGCGTCGCCGTGAACGCGCTCTGCGCCGGAGTCACCGTCACCCCGGCGCTGGAGCGGATCCCGGAGCACACCCAGTTCGTCGCCCAGGCCGCCGCCACCAACCCGCACGGCCGGCTCACCCGGCCGGAGGACGTGGCCGAGGCGATCCTGCTGCTGTCCCGCACCGACTCGTCCTGGATCACCGGCAACACGATCGGGGTCGACGGGGCCGAGAACATCGCCGGGATTCCGGCCTGGAGTCCCCGGCACGCCGAGGCGGTCGAGCCGAACGGAACGGCCGAGCCGAACGGGACGCCGGTCGCGGCGCCGGCCGCGGTCTGAGGGGAGAAGGACAGATGACCGTCACCACCATCGCCGCGGACGAGCTGGTGCTCTCCGGCTGGTCGGCCGCGTCGGCGTTCGGGCTCGGTGCCGACCGGTTCACCGCCGGCCTGCGGGCCGGGACCGGTGCGGTGACCGCGCTGGACCGGGACGTCTGGCCCGGACCGTACGACCGGGCCGGGCTGATCCCCGGCTTTGACGTCGCCGAGGTGCTCGGCAAGAAGGGCACCCGGTCGATGGACCGGGCCACCGGGATCGCCGTGGCCACCGTCGGGATGCTGCTCGACCGGTACGGCCGGGAGCGGCTCGGCGAGCCCGAGCGGCTCGGCCTGGTGCTGGGTACCAACTCCGGCAGCGTGCAGAGCATCATGGACTTCACCCGGGAATCGCTGACCGGGGCGAAGCCGTTCCACGTCGACCCGGCGCGCTTCCCGAACACGGTGATGAACCGCGCCGCCGGGCAGAGCGCGATCTGGTACGGGCTGAAGGGCCCGAACACCACCATCGCGGGCGGCTCGCTGACCGGCCTGCTGGCGCTGAACTACGCCGTACGGCTGCACCGGTGTGGGCACAGCGAGCCGGTGCTGTGCGGCGCGGTCGAGGAGTACTCGGTGCAGCGCGGCTGGCTGGAGTGGCACGCCCGGTCCCGGGACGGCGCCGCCCCGGCCGACGGCGCGACGCCGCTCGGCGAGGGGTGCGCGATCTTCCTGCTCGAGTCGTACTCCAGTGCGGTCCGGCAGCAGCGCCAGCCACTGGCGGCGGTCCGGGGCTCCCGGTTCCTCGCCTTCGCCGACCCGTCGGCGGTCCGCACGGTGCTGGCCCGTGCGGTCGCGGAGGCGCTCGCCGGAGCCGGCCTGAGCCCCGCCGACGTGACCGTGCTGGCGGCCTCGGACAGCGGCGACGAGTTCGGCGTGCAGGAGGAGGCCGCCCTGGCCGACGTGCTGGGTGCGACCCGGCCGACCCGGGTGCACTGCCGGGCCCTGCTCGGCGACACCTCGGCGGCGTCGTCGGCGTTCCAGCTCGCCGGTGCGCTCGCCGAGCTTTCCGACCGCCCCGACGGCATCGCGCTGGTGACCGGGGTGGACCGGGACGGCCAGGTCGGCGCCACCCTGCTCGGCGCGGTGGGCTGAGCCGTGGGTGCCTCCACACTGGACCTGATCAACGGGCTGCCGGACGGCGTGTGGCGGCCGTGCCCGCGCTGCGCGGCGCTGCTGCACCGGGACCGGCTGGCCCGGGCAATGCACACCTGCCCGGAGTGCGGCCACCACCTGCCGCTGCGCGCCGAGGACCGGATCGCGCTGCTGGTCGACCCGGACAGCTTCGTGGAGCACGACGCCGACCTCGCCGCCGCCGACCCGCTGGAGTTCACCGACCGGATGCCGTACCCGCAGCGGCTGGCCCGGGCCCGGGCCAGGACCGGCCGGGCCGACGGCGCGGTACTCGGCCTGGCGACCATCGGCGGCCACCGGGTCGCGCTGGTCGTGCTCGACTTCGCCTTTCTCGGCGGCAGCATGGGCTCGGTGGTCGGCGAGAAGGTCGCCCGGGCCGCCGAGACCGCGCTGGACCACGGGGTGCCGCTGGTCGCGGTGAGCGCCTCCGGGGGCGCCCGGATGCAGGAGGGCGTCCTCTCCCTGTTGCAGATGGCCAAGACCGCCGCCGCGATCCGGCTGCTCCGGGACGCCGGGGTGCCGTACGTCAGCGTGCTCACCGACCCGGTGTACGGCGGGGTGGCCGCCTCCTTCGCCAGCCTCGGTGACGTGATCATCGCCGAGGAGGGGACCCGGGCCGGTTTCGCCGGGCCCCGGGTGATCGAGCAGACGATCCGGCAGCCGCTGCCGGCGGGCTTCCAGACCGCCCGCTTCCTACACGAGCACGGCCACGTCGACCTGGTGGTACGCCGTCAGGAGCTGCGCGGCGTGCTGGCCCGGCTGGTCGGCTTCGGCGCGGCGGCCGGCAGCTCCGCCGGGAGCCCGGTCGCGGTCGCCGGACGCCGGCCGTCCCGTGCCCCCGGGCACGACGACCGGCCCGAGCGGTCGGTGGACGCCTGGACGGCGGTGGGCCGGGCCCGGGCCGCCGACCGGCCGACGGTGCGGCAGCACATCGACCGGATCTTCGGCGACTTCGTCGAGCTGCACGGCGACCGCTGGGAACGGGACGACTCGGCGATCGTCGGCGGGCTGGCCCGGCTGGGCGGTACCCCGGTGGTGGTGGTCGGGCACGCCAAGGGCCGGGACACCAAGGAGAACGTGGCGAACAACTTCGGCATGCCACACCCGGCGGGCTACCGCAAGGTGATGCGGCTGTTCGAGCTGGCGCAGCGCTGGGGCGTACCGGTGGTGACCCTGGTGGACACCCCGGGGGCGTACCCGGGACTGGCGGCCGAGGAGGGCAACCAGAGCGGCGCGATCGCCGAGACCCTGGCCCTGGCGGCCGGACTGCGTACCCCGGTGGTCGCGGTGATCACCGGCGAGGGCGGCAGCGGCGGCGCGCTGGCGCTGGCGGTCGCGGACCGGCTGCTGATCCAGGAGAACGGCGTCTTCTCGGTGATCAGCCCGGAGGGCTGCGCCGCGATCCTGTTCGGCGACGCCGGGCAGGCCCCGGTGGCCGCCCGCGCGCTGCGGCTGCGCGCCGAGGACCTCGGCCGGCTCGGTGTGGTCGACGAGATCCTGCCGGAGCCGCCCGGTGACCCGGAACGGGCCGCCGGACTCGTCGCCGAGGCGGTGGGCCGGCTGCTGCGCCAGCTCGCCGGGGTCCCGGTCGAGGAACTGCTGGCCGCCCGCTACCGCCGGCTGCGCGGATACGGCGTGCTGGCCCCGGTCGGCGCCGCCACCGGCAGTCCGGTGACGGAAACCTGGAAGGAAGGCGCGCATGTCTGAGCAGGTCCGCGAACCGGCCGCCGTCCGGGCCGCGAACGGCACCGGGCCGGCGACCGCGAACGGCACCGGGCCGGCGACCGCGAACGGCAGCGGAGTGCCCTCCGCCGAACCGGCGCTGCCGGCCGATGCCGCGATGGCCGATGCCGCGCTGGCCGACACTGCGCTGGCCGACACCGCGCCGGCCGATGCCGCGCTGGCCGACACCGCGCTGCGCAGCGCGGTACGGGCCGCCGCCGAGGTGGCGGAGCTGGTCCGCGACCCGGCGATCCGGCGGGTCCGGGTGACCGTGGCCGACGTCCGGATCGAGGTCGAGGGGGCCGAGGGAGGCCGGGAGGCGGTCGTCACCGCCACCGGCGAGGCGGCGTCGGCGCCCGGTGCGGCGCTGACCGGCGTGCCCGGCCCGGCCGTGGCGACGGTACCGGGTGCGGCCGCGACCGCCGTCGACGCGGCGGTCGCCCCGCCGGCCGGCACCGTGCCGGTGACCGCGCCGCTGATGGGGGTCTTCTACCGCCGCCCCGGCCCGGACCAGCCGCCCTTTGCCGAGGTCGGCCAGCGGGTCGAGGCCGGCGACCAGGTCGCGATCGTGGAGGCGATGAAGATGATGAACCCGGTCCTCACCGACCGGGGCGGGATCGTCCGGGCCGTGCACGTCACCGACGGCGAGGTCGTCGAGTACGAGCAGCCGCTGCTCAGCATCGAGCCGGGCTGAGGCGGGCGGACATGGTCAACCGGGTACTCATCTGCAACCGGGGCGAGATCGCCGTCCGGATCATCCGCGCCTGCCGCGATCTCGGACTGGAAAGCGTGCAGGTCTATTCCTCCGCCGACCGGGACAGCCTGGCGGTGCAGCTCGCTGACCAGGCCGTACACATCGGACCGGGCCCGGTCGCCCGCAGCTACACCAACATCCCGGCCATCCTCTACGCCGCCGCCAAGTCCGGCGCCGACGCGGTGCATCCGGGCTGCGGCTTCGTCTCCGAGGACCCGGTCTTCGCCGCCTCCTGTCGGGGAGTCGGGCTCACCTTCGTCGGCCCGGCCGCCGAGCACATCGCGTTGATGGGCGACAAGGTGGCGGCCCGGGCGGCGATGCGGGCCGCCGGAGTACCGGTACTGCCGGGCTCGGACGGCACCGTCGACTCCCTCGGCGACGCGGTGACGGTGGCCGGCGAGATCGGCTTCCCACTGATCATCAAGGCGGTGGCCGGTGGCGGTGGCCGGGGCATCGCGGTGGTGCACCAGGCCGAGGACCTGCCGCTGGCGTACGAGACGACCCGGGCGGCCGCGCGGAGCCTCTTCGCCGACGACCGGGTCTACCTGGAGCGCTACCTGCCGGCTGCCCGGCACATCGAGGTGCAGGTGCTGGCCGACGGGTACGGCACCGTGCTGCACCTGGGCGAGCGGGACTGCTCGGTCCAGCGCCGGCACCAGAAGCTGGTCGAGGAGTCCCCGTCTCCGGCGCTCGACCCGCGGCTGCGCGAGCGGCTCTGCGCGGCGGCGGTGGCCGGCGCCCGGGACATCGGCTACGTCAGCGCCGGCACCTTCGAGTTCCTGGTCGCGCCGGACGGTGCGGCGTACTTCATGGAGATGAACACCCGGCTCCAGGTCGAGCACCCGATCACCGAGGTACGTACCGGGATCGACATCGTCGGCTGGATGATCCGGATCGCCGCCGGGGAGAAGCTGGACCTGACCCAGTCGGACGTCCGGTTCGAGGGGCACTCGATCGAGGCGCGGATCAACGCCGAGGACGTCGATCGGGACTGGGCCGGTTCGACCGGCCGGCTGCACGGGCTGCGGATGCCGGCCGGGCCCGGCGTACGGGTGGACAGCCACCTCTACGACGGCTACGTCGTACCACCGTTCTACGACTCGCTGCTGGCCAAGGTCGTCACGCACGGCGCCACCCGGGAGGAGGCGCTGCGCCGGCTGGACCGGGCGCTGGCCGAGTACCGGTCGGCGGGGGTGACCACCAACGTCGACTTCCACCGCCGGCTGCTGCGCCATCCCGGCTTCCGCTCCGGCGACTACCAGCTCGGCGTCGTCGAGTCCGTGCTCGCCGAGCCAACCCCGGGCGACGACGCCCGCGGGGAGGACCACGAGATCCACACCGAAAGGACGGAAAGTCATGTCTGACCAGCTCACCACGGGGCTCGACAAGGAAGACCTCCGGCAGCTCATCGCCGACACCATCGACGTCGACCTCTCCGACGTCACCGACGACGCGCACTTCGTCAACGACCTGGAGGTGGACTCCCTGATGGCCCTGGAGATCACCGTCCGGCTGGAGAAGCGGTACGGCATCAAGATGGAGGAGAGCGAGCTGATCGCGGTCAGCACGCTGGACAGCACCTACCAGCTCCTCGACACCAAGCTGCGGGGCGGGTCGTGACGCCGCGCTGCGCACCCCTGGCCGACCAGGTCGAGCTGGTCGAGGCCGACGAGACCTCGGCGGTGGCGACCGCGAAGGTGGATCCCGGTGACCCGGTCTTCGCCGGGCACTTCCCGGGCTTTCCGGTGCTGCCCGGCGTGTACCTGGTCGAACTGGTCGGCCAGACCGTCCGGGCGGCGCTGGGCGAGCGTTACCGCCCCGAACTTGCCGCGATGGACCGGTGCCGCTTCCTCAGCCCGGTCGCCCCGGGCGACGAACTGCGGATCGAGGCGGCGCTGTCCTGGTCCGGGCCGGAACTGCGCTGCACAGCCAAGATCAATACAGGTCGCGGTCCGGCCGCCGAACTGCGCCTGCGCTACCGACCGGAGGAGATCCGATGATCGGGGTTGCCGGGATCAGGAAAGTGATACCCCAGCGGTATCCGATCCTGCTGCTCGACCGGGTGGTCGAGCTGGTGCCGGGTGAGCGGCTCGCCGCGCTCAAGGCGGTGAGCTGTAGCGAGGCCTGCTACGAACGGCTCGACGAGACGTCCGCGGACCGCGACTACGCGTACCCGGCGACGCTGATCGTCGAGTCGTGGGCCCAGGCGGCGGTGCTGCTGGCGAGCTGGGATACCCCCAACCCGGACGTGCTGGCCGGGATGGTGGTGCTGGCCGGGTCGATCAGCAACGTCACCTTCGGCAACCCGGTCTACCCCGGTGACGTCCTCGAACACCGGGTCCGGCTGGTCAAGGTCGTCGGCGAGACGAGGATCCTCGAGGGCGAGACCGTGGTCGGCGGCGAGACGGTGATGCGGCTCGGCCAGTTCGTCCAGACCCTGCGCCCGCTGGACGCGTTGCGCCCGGCGAGCCCGACCCCGGTCACGGTGTGAGGAGTGACATGACCGAGAAGGAGCGACGGGTCGCGCTGGTCAGCGGCGGATCCAGGGGCATCGGCCGGGCGGTGGTGAGCCGGCTGGCCGCCGACGGCTTCGACGTGGCCTTCTGCTTCCAGTCCAACGCGGAGGCGGCGGAACTGGCGGCCAAGGCCGCCCGCGAGGCGGGGGCCCGGGTGCTGGCCCGGCAGGTCGACGTGGTGGACCTGGCGCAGGTACGCGACTTCGTCACCGCCACCGAGGACGAGCTGGGCCCGATCGACGCGGTGGTGACCGTCGCCGGGGTGACCCGGGACCGGCCGCTGGTGCTGATGGGCGACGACGAGTGGCACAGCGTGCTGCGGACCAACCTGGACGGCACCTACACGGTGTGCCGGTCCGCGGTCTTCGCGATGATGAAGCGGCGGCGCGGCTCGGTGGTGACGCTCTCCTCGGTGGCCGGGGTGGCCGGCAACGCCGGGCAGACCAACTACTCGGCGTCCAAGGCCGGGATCATCGGCTTCACCAAGGCGCTGGCCAAGGAGATGGGCCGGTACGGCATCCGGGCCAACGTCGTCGCCCCCGGCTTCATCGAGACCGACATGACCGCAGGGCTCTCCCCGGCGGTCACCAAGGAGATGCTGGGCCGGATCCCGCTGGGCCGGTTCGGCCGGGCGGAGGAGACCGCCGACCTGGTCGGCTTCCTCGTCTCGGACCGGGCCTCCTACGTCACCGGCCAGGTCTTCCAAGTCGACGGCGGCATCGCGCTGTAGCGCGCCGCCCCGAAGCACCCGAGGAGTTTCCCATGGCGGTGCGCCGCACCCCACGGTTCTACTTCAGCCTGCGCAGCCCGTACTCCTGGCTCGCCTACCGGGACCTGCACCAGCGGTATCCGGAGCTGGTGCCCGAGCTGGACTGGGTACCGTTCTGGGAGCCGGACGAGCGCAGTTCGCGGCTGCTGGCCGAGGCCGGCGGCGAGTTCGTCTACACCGCGATGTCCCGGGCCAAGCACCTCTACGTGCTCGCCGACGTCCGGCGGCTCACCGCCGAGCGCGGGCTGACGTTGCGCTGGCCGGTCGACCGGGAGCCGGTCTGGGAGATCCCGCACCTGGGCTACCTGGTGGCGGCGCGGCATGGCGCCGGGCCGGCGTACCTGGAGCGGGCGTACCGGGCCAGGTGGGTCCAGGGGCGGGACATCTGCGACCGGTCCACGGTCGCCGAGATCGCCGCCGACCTCGGGCTCGACCCGGCCGAGGTCTCCGGGGCGGCGGACGATCCCGAGGTACGCCAGCAGGGCGTCGGGGCGCTGCTCGACATCTACCGCGACGGCGTCTTCGGGGTGCCGTTCTTCGTGCACGGCCTCGACCGGTTCTGGGGGGTGGACCGGCTGGCCGCGTTCGCCGCCTCGGTGGCCGCGAAGCGCCGTCCCGCCGAGCCGACGCAGGTGCCGGGAGACGGGTCGGCACCGGAGCCGGCGCTGGTGGGTGCGCCGGGCCGGACCGACGAGGGGCATGCCGGCGGCTGCGGCTGAGCCCGCCGATATAGCCCGAATATGGACGTCGATCGTACGGTCTGCCACGGAAACGCCGATGGCGCGGTGGATGCCGTACCGGAGAAGCCGGGGAAGCAAACGTGTCCGAGTGGGGAAGCATCGTCGAGGCGGTCCGGCACAACGTGGCCGGATCGCCGGAACGGCAGGCGGTGGTGTTCTGCCGTGGTGCGGGGGAGCGGTTCGTCGAGTCGTCCCTGACGTACGCCGAACTCGACCGGGTGGCCCGGTCGACGGCGGCCTGGCTGGGCCGGCGCTGCCGGCCGGGTGACCGGGCGCTGCTGCTCTATCCGACCGGGTTGGAGTTCGTGGCTGGCTTCCTGGGCTGCCTGTACGCGGGCGTGATCCCGGTGCCGGTGCCGCTGCCGGCGAACTACCGGCACCACGCCGACCGGACCAGCGCGATCGCCCGGAACGCGGACGTGGCGGTGGTGCTGACCGATCCGGGTAACCTGCGGGCGGTCGACGACTGGATGCTCCAGGAGGGACTGGACCACCTGGCCTTCGCGGCGACCGACCTGGACGCCCCGGGCGTGCTCACCGGCGCGGCCGACTCGGCCGGGGCGGAGCCGACCGCCGGTGCCGGGCCGGTGGCGGACGGGTGGCTGCCGTATCCGGCCCGCCCGGACGACATCGCGTTCCTCCAGTACACCTCGGGGTCGACCAGCGACCCGAAGGGCGTGATGGTCACCCACGGCAACGTGCTGCACAACATCGGCTCGGTGCACCGCACCCTCGGCTGGACCGACCAGACCCGGTTCTGTAGCTGGCTGCCGCTCTATCACGACATGGGCCTGATCGCGATGCTGATCGCGCCGCTGCTGCTCGGCAGCACCGCCGTGCTGATCCGGCCCAACGACTTCCTCAAGCGGCCGCACCTGTGGCTGGAGGCGATCGACCGGTACGGCGCCGAGGTGGCCTGCGCGCCGAACTTCGCGTACGACCTCTGCGCCCGGCTGCTCACCGATGAGCAGATCGCCGGGCTGGACCTGTCCCGCTGGCGGTACGCCTGCAACGGCGCCGAGCCGATCGACCCGGCCACCCTGGAGCGGTTCGCCGCCCGGTTCGCCCCGGCCGGGTTCCGCTACGAGTCGTTCCTGCCGACGTACGGGCTGGCCGAGGCGACGCTCTGCGTCACCGGGGCCCGCCCGGCCGGCGCCCCGGTCACCGCGTACGTCGACCCTGCCGAGCTGGCCCGGGACGTCTTCGCCCCGCTGCCCGCCGGTACGCCGGCCGGGCTGGCCCTGGTCGGCAGCGGCCGGGTCAACGCGCTGGACGTACGGATCATCGACCCGACCACCTCCACGGTGCTGCCGGACGGCCGGGTCGGCGAGGTGTGGATCCGGGGCGGCAGCGTGACCCGGGGCTACTGGGCGGACCCGGAGGCGACCCGGCGGGCCTTCGGCGCGGTGACCGCGGACGGCGACGGCGGCTTCCTGCGTACCGGTGACCTCGGCACCCTCGACGACGGCGAGCTGTACGTCACCGGCCGGATCAAGGAAATGATGATCGTGCACGGCCGCAACCTCTACCCGCACGACGTGGAGCGCGAGGTCCGGGAGGTGGCCGAGGCGTTCGCCGGGCTGCCCTGCGCCGTCTTCTCGGTGCCGGCGCCCCGGGAGGAGATCGTGGTGGTCCAGGAGCTGCGCACCCGGAGCCGGGACGCCGCCGAGATCGCCGGGCTGGCCGGTGCGGTCAAGTCGACGCTGAGCCGGATCCTCGGCCTCCGGGTGGCGAACGTCGTCTTCGTCCGGGTCGGCCAGGTCCGGCGTACCACCAGCGGAAAGATCCAGCGCACCATGATGCGGGAACTCTTCGTCTCCGGCGTGCTGGACACCACGTACGAGGATCTCGATCCGGAGATCCGGGACCGCTACCGGGCGGCGCGCACCGCGCTGCCGGTGCCGGCCGGGCGGGGGTGACCGGGATGCGCTATCCCGCCTTCGCCCTCGCCGAACACCTCGACCACGGCCTCGGCGACCCGCACGACCCGGCCCGGGTGGCCTCGTTCGCCCGCTGCGTCGCGCTGGACGCCGGGGAGGAGTTCCCGGCGGAGATCTGCGCCGAGCTGGACCGGCTCGGGCTGCCCCGCTGGTACGTGCCGGCCGAGTTCGGCGGCGAGCTGCGCAGCTACGAGGAGCTGCTGCACGCGGTACGCATCCTGGCCCGCCGGGACCTGACCGTCGCGATCGGACACGGCAAGACCTACCTCGGCGCGGTCTCCGCCTGGGTGGGCGCCACCCCGGAACAGGCCCGCCGGGTCGGTGCCGAGGTGCTCGCCGGCAGCGTCATCTCGCTGGCGCTGACCGAGCGGGAGCACGGCAGCGACCTGCTCGCCGGTGAGGTCTCGGCGGTGCCGACCGGCGCCGGCTACCGGGTCGACGGCGAGAAGTGGCTGATCAACAACGCCAGCCGGGCGGACCTGGTCTGCGTACTGGCCCGGACCGAGCCGGCCGGCGGCACCCGGGGGTTCAGCCTGTTGCTGGTCGACAAGCGGCGGCTCGCCCCCGGTACGTTCCGCTGCCTGCCCAAGGAGCGCACCCACGGGGTACGCGGCGCGGACATCAGCGGGATCGCCTTCGCCGGCGCCGAGGTGCCGGCCGAGGCGCTGGTCGGTGCGGCCGGCGCCGGCCCGGAGATCGTGCTGAAGAGTGTCCAGCTCACCCGCACCATGTGCGCGGCGATGTCGCTCGGCCTGGCCGACCAGGCGCTGCGGCTGGTCCTCGACTTCGCCACCGGGCACCGGCTCTACGACCGGCCGCTGGTCGACCTGCCGCACGCGAACCGTACCCTCACCGAGGCGTACGTCGACCTGCTGATCGGCGAGGCCACCAGCGTGCTGACCGCGCGCGGCATCCACGCCACCCCCGGCGAGCTGAGCGTCACCTCGGCGGTCGCCAAATACCTGGTGCCGACGATGATGGACCGGACCATCCCGCGACTCGGCCAGGTGCTCGGGGCCCGTGCCCTGCTCACCTCCGACCACGCCGACGGGCTGTTCCAGAAGATCGAACGCGACCACCGGATCGTCGGCATCTTCGACGGCAACACCCTGGTCAACCTGAACACCCTGGTGAACCAGTTCCCCGGCCTGGTCCGGGGCTACCGGCGCGGCGTGGTCGACCCGGGGCTGGCCGACACGGTCGAGCTGATCCGCCCGCTGCCCGACTTCGACCGGAGCCGGCTCGCGCTGCTGTCCCGGACCGGGTGCAGCGTGGTGCAGCAGCTACCGGCCGCCGTCGCCGAGGTGCTGGAGCTGGTCGACGCCGGCATCGCCCCGCCGGCCCTGGCCGCCCAGGCCGAGACGCTGGCCGGGCTGGTCGACGGGCTGCACGAGCGGATGGCCGCGTACCGGCCGCAACCCCGGCAGGTGCCGGCCGAGGCGTTCACCATGGCCGGCGAGTACGCGCTCGCCTTCGCCGCCGCCGCCTGCCTGCACCTGTGGCTGCGCAACCGGCACTGGCTGGTCGACGGCCCGACCGCCCCGCTCTGGGCGGACGCCCGCTGGCTGCGCGCCTGCCTGCACCGGCTGATCGGGCAGCTCCGCCCGGCCACCGCGACCGGACCCGAACCCGACGACGGCGAGGACTACGACCGGCTGCTGCCGGACCTGCGCGCCCAGCACCACGAGGGCCGGCTCTTCTCCCTGCTCCCGGCCCGGCTCGCCGAGGCGGGCCCGCAGACGCCCGAGGCGCCGCCCCGGCTCGCCGAGGCGGCCGGGCCGCCGTCCGAGTCTCCGGCGCGTCCCGCCGGGGCGGCCGCACAGCTTTCCGAGGTGGCCCGATGACCGTCGACACCGCCGCCGTGCCCGGCACGGCCCCGGCCCCCGCCGCCGAGCCGGACCTGGAGACGTACCTCGGAAACCCGCACGACCCGGCGAACCCGGTCGGCTATCCGGCGCTGCTCGCCGCCGACGAGCGCGGCGAACTGCTCGCCGACGGCGAGCGGGCGCTCGACGGGTACGGGCTGAACGCCGAGTTCGTGCCCCGGGCCCTGGGCGGCCGGTTCGACCGGGCCGACCGGCTGGCCCAGGTGCTGCGCGCGGTGTTCCGCCGGGACACCACCCTCGGCGTCGGCTACGGGGTCACCACCTTCATCGCCGCCACCCCGGTCTGGACCAGCGGCACCGCCGAGCAGCGGCGCTGGATGGCCGACCTGCTGCTGCGGCACGGCAAGGCGTCGGCCGGCTACAACGAGCTGGCGCACGGCACCGACTTCGGCCGGGCCGAGCTGCGGGCAGACCGCGCTGGCGACCACTTCGTGGTGACCGGTCGCAAGGAGATGGTCGGCAACCTGAGCCGGGCGGACGCGGTGACGCTCTTCGCCCGCACCGACGACCGGCCGGGCAGTCGCAGCCACTCGCACCTGCTGCTGGACATGGCCGCGCTGCCGGCGGCGCACCGCCGGCACCTGCGCCGCTACCGCACCGCCGGTGTCCGCGGAGTGCTGCTCGGCGGGCTGGAGTTCCTCGACTGCCCGGTACCGGCCGACGCGGTCGTCGGGGAGCTCGGCGGCGCGATGGAGACGGTGCTGCGGGCGTTCCAGGTGACCCGGGGCGTGCTGCCCGGGATGGCCGTCGGGATCGTCGACACCCAACTGCGTACGGTGCTGCGGTTCGCCCTCGACCGCCGGCTGTACGGGCTGCCGGTGGCCGAGCTGCCGCACGCCCGGACCACCCTGGTCGACGGCTTCCTGGACCTGCTGATCAGCGACTGCCTGGCCACCGTGGTCGCCCGGGCCCTGCACGTGCTGCCGGACCAGACCAGTGTGTACAGCGCCGCCGTGAAATACCTGGTGCCGAAGATGTTGCAGGATGCGGCGCACCGGCTCTCGGTGGTGCTGGGCGCCCGGTCGTACTTGCGGGACGGCCCGTACGGGATCTTCCAGAAGAACCTGCGGGACCTGCTCGCCGCGACGCTCACCCACGCCAGCGCGGCGGTCTGCCAGGCGACGATCATCCCGCAGCTACCCCGGCTGGCCCAGCAGGGCTGGCGCTCGTCGCCGGCTGCGCCACCGGCACTGTTCCGGCTCGCCGACCCGCTGCCCCCGCTGGACTTCGCCGGTATCGGGCTCTCCGCCCGGGGCGTGGACAGCCTGACCGCCACGCTGCGGGAGTACGGCGCCGGACCGGGTGCCGAGCCGGCGGTCGCCCGGCTCTGCGGGGTCTTCACCGCCGAACTCGACCGGCTCGCCGAGGTCTGCGCCGACCTGCCGCCCCGGGACCGTACGGTGATCGCCGGCCGGCGCAGCTTCGACCTGACCGACCGGTACGCCACCGTGCTGGCCGCCGCCGCCTGCCTCGGGGTGTGGCGGCACCACCAGGACGCCCCGTTCCTGCGGGACACCCCGTGGCTGCTCGCCGCGCTGTCCCGGCTGGCCGGACGGCTGGGCATCGACCCGGGCGCGGCACCGGACGGGCTGGAGCGACACCTCTTCATCGAGCTGCTGGAGCGTCACCAGGACAACCGCAGCTTCGATCTCGTCAACCGGCGTCTGGCCGGCTGACCATCTCCGTCCGTACGCCTAAGGAGTGCACCATGTCCGGAACCATCCAAGACACGTCCGTCGAGGCCATCCGCACCTGGCTGGTCGGCCGGATCGCCTTCTACCTGCAACGGCCGGCCGAGGAGATCGACGCCGACGCGCCGCTGGTCGAGATCGGCCTCGACTCGGTGTACGCGATGACCCTGAGCGGGGACGTGGAGGAGCGGTTCGACCTCGAGGTGGAGCCCACGATGGCCTGGGACCACCCGAGCGTGAACGCCCTCGCCAACCACCTGCACGGCCTGCTGGGCACGCGGGGATGACCGTGCAGGGCATCCGCCCGGGCGGGTCGCCGGCCGGGTCGGGCCAGCCGCCGGCCGGGCCGGACGGAACGCTGTCCGGCCCCGGCCATCCACTCTCGGTCGGGCAGGAGGCGCTCTGGTTCCTCTACCAGCTCGCGCCGGAGAGCCCGGCGTACAACATCACGCTCGCCGTCCGGGTCCGGACCGCGCTGGACGTCGCGGCGCTGGGCCGGGCGGTCCACGCGCTGGTGGCCCGGCATCCCATGCTCGGCGCGGCCTTCGCCGAGGTCGACGGGGTACCCCGGCAGTTCGTCCCGCCGCCCGGTGCCGCGGCGGCGGGCGGCTCCCGGTGGCTGGAGATCCGGGACGTTCCCGGCCGCACCGACGAGGCGCTGCTGGGGCTGGCCCGGTCGGTCGGCGAGGTGCCGTTCCGGCTCGGCGCCGGAGACGTCTTCCGGGTGGTGCTGCTGCGCCGCGCGCCCGACGACGCCGCCCTGGTGCTGGTCACCCACCACATCATCAGCGACGCCACCTCGCAGTGGCTGCTGCTGCGCGACCTGCTGGCCGGCTACCGGGGGATCGCGGCCGGCGGCGCCCCGGACTGGGCGCCGTTGACCGCCAGCTTCCTGGACTACGTCGAGGCGGAGCGGGTATTACTCGACTCGCCCCGGCGGGACCGGCTGGAACGGTACTGGCGGAACCGCTGCACCGGGGTGTCGGCCGGGGCGATCCCGGTCGACCGGCCCCGGCCGGAGCGGCAGACCTTCGACGGGGCGACCCACCACCTGAGGCTCCCCGACGAACTGGCGGCCCGGGTCCGGGCGGCGGCCTCGGCGGCCGGGGTGACCCCGTTCGCGTTCCTGCTCGGGGTCTTCCAGGCCACCCTGTTCCGGTACGGCGGCCAGGACGACTTCGCGGTCGGCTGCCCGGTGGCGACCCGGCACGGCCGGGGGCTGCGGGACGTGGTCGGCTATCTGGTCAACACCCTGGTGTTGCGTTCGTCGTTCGCCTCCGGGGCCACCTTCGCCGATGCGGTGGCGGCGGCACACCGGGAACTCCTCTCCGGGCTGGGCCACGTCGGGTACCCGTTCCCGCTGCTGGACCGGATGCTCGGTGGGGCCCGGGGCACCAGCCGGTCGCCGCTGTTCCGGATCGCCTTCACGATGGTGGCGGCGGACCGGCTCGACCCCCCGCTGCCGCTGGTGCCGGAGGGCGCCGTGGTGGGCCCGGAGATCTCCTACGCCGGGCTGCGGTTGGCCGCGTTCGACGTACCGCAGCTTGAGGGGCAGTTCGACCTCAACGTGGAGCTGCGCCAGGCGGAGGATTCATTCACCGGTGCCTTCCGGTACAACACGGATTTGTTCGACGGTGCGACCATAGAGCGGCTTACCGGGCACTACCGCCGGCTGCTGGAGGCGGCCACCGCCGACCCGACGCGCCGGATCGACCGGGTCTCCCTTGTCGACAGCGCACAACTGGAACAACTGCTCGCGTTGGGTACCGGCGGAGTCTCGCCCGGGCGGTAACCGAGTGAACCGCCCGAAACCCGGGACACCTCAGGGTCGCCGGTCCGGGGGTTCTCAGGGTGGTATCTCATGTGTCGATCTAACGATCAGTGATTGGATGCTCGCTATGGAGCAGGCTGTGCGGCTGGAGTCGCTGAGCAAGACGTACGGTTCGGGTCAGAACGCGGTGGCCGCCCTGAGAGACGTGTCGCTCGATCTCCGGGCCGGAAGCTTCACCGCGATCATGGGGCCGTCCGGCTCGGGCAAGTCGACCCTGTTGCAGTGCGCGGCGGGGCTGGACCGGCCGACCGGCGGCCGGGTGGTGATCGGCGGCACCGACCTGACCGGGCTGAGCGAGACCGCGCTGACCCTGCTCCGGCGCGACAAGATCGGTTTCGTCTTCCAGGCATTCAACCTGCTGCCGTCGCTGACCGCCGAGCAGAACGTGGCGCTGCCGCTGCGGCTGGCCGGCCGCAAGCCGAGCCGGTCCGAGGTGGCGGAGGTACTCGCCGAGGTGGGGCTCGGCAACCGGGGCGGGCACCGGCCGGCGCAGCTCTCCGGCGGCCAGCAGCAGCGGGTCGCGATCGCCCGTGCCCTGGTGACGAAGCCGGCGGTGCTCTTCGCGGACGAGCCGACCGGTGCGCTGGACACCAGCACCAGCCGGGAGGTGCTGGCGCTGCTGCGCGGCCTGGTCGACCGGCACGGGCAGACCATCGTGATGGTGACGCACGACCCGGTGACCGCCGCCAACGCGGACCGGGTGGTCTTCCTCGCCGACGGTGCGCTCGCCGGTGAGCTGGTCAATCCGACGGCGGAGGCGATCGCCGCCCGGATGACGCGCATGGAGGTCGGCGCGTGCTGAGCATCGCGTTGCAGACGCTGCGGGTGCGCTGGGCCGCCTTCGTCGGTACGTTCGTCGCGCTGACCCTGGGCGCCGGCATGATCGCCGCGATGGGGCTGGAGATCGGCGCCACCCTGGGGCTGCCCGAGCGGGCGCCGCAGCGGTTCGCCGCCGCCCCGGTGGTGGTCGCCGCGCTCGACCCGGAGTGGGATCCGGCTCGGCACGACCCGGGCAGCCGATCGCTGATCCAGGCCCGGGGCATCTCCGACGCGCTGGCCGCCGAGGTCGGGGCGCTGGGGCGCACCGTCCCGGTGCGCAGCTTCTACGCCCAGCTCTCCGGCGGCCCCGACGACCAGGTCGGGCACGGCTGGTCCAGCGCCGAGTTCGCCCCGTACGCGCTGGCCGCCGGCCGGCCGCCGCAGGCCGACAACGAGGTCGTGGTGCCGAGCGGCGGTGCCGGACCGGGCGAGCGGGTCACCGTCTTCAGCACCGGCGGGCCGCGCGACTACACGGTCGCCGGGGTGACGGCGCCGGCCGACTTCGAGTCCGCGGTCTTCTTCACCGAGGCCGAGGCGGCCCGGCTCTCGCCCCGGGTCGAGGCGCTGGTCTCCTACGGGGCACCGGAGGCGGTGCGGCAGGCCGTCGGCGGGGACGCCGAGGTGCTCACCGGAGACCGGCGCAACGTGCTGGACCCGAGCTACAACGCCGACCGGGAGGCGATCGACAACACCCAGACGCTGTTGCCGATCACCGCCGTGGTGGCCGGCTTCGTCTCGATCTTCCTGGTCGCCTCGACCTTCGCCTTCGCGGTCGCCCAGCGGCGCCGGGAGATCGCCCTGCTCCGCACGGTCGGTGCCACGCCCCGGCAGGTACGCCGGATGGTGCTGGCCGAGGCGTTCGTGGTCGGGCTCACCTCGGCGGTCGCCGGCTGCGCGCTCGGGCTGGGCGCCGCACCGTTGCTGGCCGACGGCATGGTCGACCTGGGACTCGCCCCGCCGTGGTTCACCGTCGAGTTCTCCGCCGGGCCGGCGGTCTGGGTACCGCTGCTGATCGCCTTCTGTGTGGGGCTGGGGGTGGCGCTGGCCGGGGTCTGGGCGGCGTCCCGCCGGGCCGGCGACGTACGCCCGATCGAGGCGCTCCGGGACGCCGCCGTGGACTCCCGCACCATGACCTCCGGCCGGTGGCTCTACGGGCTGATGGCGCTGGCCTTCGGTCTGGTCACCATCGGCTGGGTGGCGGTGGTGAACCCGGGCATGGTGATGGTGCCGACCCGGTACATCGGGGTGCTGATGTTGCCGATCCTCGCCTTCGCGCTGCTCGCCCCGGTGGTGGTCAAGCCGATCGCCCGGTTGATCACCTGGCCGCTCGGCCGGCTCGGCGGCGCCGCCGGGATGCTGGTCCGGGAGAGCGCGCTGACCGCGGTCCGGCGTACCGCGGCCACCGCCGCGCCGGTGCTGCTCACCGTCGGGCTCTCCATCTCGCTGCTCGGCGCGGCCGCCACCATCGACCGGGCCAAGGACAGCGGCCGGCGCAACCAGGTGACCGCCGACTTCGTGGTCACCCCGGACGGCACCCCCGGGGTCAACGAGGCGGTCACCGAGCGGGTCCGGGCGATCCCCGGGATCGACGTGGTCGCCGCGCTGCCGACCATGGTGTACACCCGGGACGACGCCCGGCTGGCCGACTACGAGGCGCTGGCCGTCGACCCGGCGGCGCTGTCGGGCACCCTGACCCTGCCGGTCGACGAGGGCAACCCGGCCGACCTACGCGACGACACCATCATCGTCAACGACGACTGGGGGGTCGGGGTCGGCGAGACCGTCGAGGTCTTCATGGCCGACGGCAGCACGGTGCCGCTGCGCGTGGTGGCGGTGCTCAACACCACCTCGGGCAGCAACGACGTCGCCTACCTGAGCACGAAGTACGCCGGCACCGCCAAGTACGCGTTCACCGGCCTGGCCCGCCGGATCTACGTCTCGCTGCGCGAGGGGACCGACCCGGCGACCGTCCAGGCCGCCCTGGGCAGCGCCACGGCCGGGCTGGGTGCCCGGGCGATCCCGGCCGAGGACTGGCTCGGCGAGGAGAGCAGCGAGAACAGCCAGGCAAGCACGCTGGGTATGGTGCTGGTACTCGGCATCGCGATCGTCTTCTGCTTCATCGCCATCGTCAACACGCTGGTGATGGCGACCTCGGACCGGCTCCGGGACCTGGCGATCCTGCGGCTGGCCGGGGCCACCCCACCACAGGTGCTCCGGGTCTTCGCCGCCGAGTCGCTGCTGGTGGCCGGGGTCGGCGTACTGCTCGCGGTGGGGGCGTCGGCGGTGAACCTGGCCGGGCTGCGGCTCGCCCTGGGGCAGCTCGTCGGGGCCACCCCGGTCAGCGTGCCGTGGGGCACGGTCGCCTTGATCACGGTGATCAGCGCCGGACTGGCCGTACTCGGTGCCGTGGTGCCGGTCCGCCTCGCGTTCCGGTCCGGCGCGGTGGAGCTGGCCGGCGTACGCGAATAACCGCCCACATCGGACCCACCGGGCTCCGCCGTCCCCGACTTTCGGGGCGGCGGAGCCCGGCTCGTTTTCGAAGATAGTTTCGATATGGGGCTGGTATAGCCGCAGGTCGCAGGATGACAAGGAGCCGAGAAAGCAGGCCGGCGCCAACCGTGGGAACGGCACCTGGCGGTGACGTTTCCCGGGAACGTAACTGACCCGCGAAGGGAAAGCCGTGCCAATGGACCTTTTACGACCTGGAGAGCACGGCGCCTGCACGCCGGCCTTCACCGGCGGCCACGACCAACCTCAAGGGGAGGTTGAAAAAGGTTCACCGCATGCGCTCAAGGGCATCCTCGCGGCCGTCGGGAACACGCCTCTGGTGGAACTCGAACGCCTGATACCCGATTCACGAATTAAGGTGTTCGCGAAGCTGGAGCGGTTCAATCCCGGCGGCAGCGTCAAGGATCGGACCGCGCTGAGCATGCTGCTGGAGAAAATCCGCAGCGGCGAGCTCCAGCCGGGCCGGTCGGTGGTGGTCGAGTCCAGCTCGGGAAATCTCGCGGTCGGGCTCGCCCAGATCTGCCGGTATTTCGGGCTCCGGTTCGTCTGCGTGGTGGACGCCAAGACGACCGAACAGAACATCGCGATACTGCGGGCGTACCAGGCGTCGGTCGAGGTGGTGAACCGGCCCGACCCGGACAGCGGCGAGTACCTGCCGGTGCGGGTACGCCGGGTCCGCGAACTGGTCTCGAACACCCCGCACGCGTTCTGGCCCAACCAGTACGCGAACCCGCTCAACCCGATCGCGCACCGGCAGACCATGGGCGAGATCGTCGAGGCGCTCGACGGTTCCGTCGACTACCTGTTCTGCGCGGTCAGTTCCTGCGGCACCCTGCGCGGCTGTGCGGACTACGTCCGCGAGCACGGGTTGAACACGAAGATCGTCGCGGTCGACGCGGTCGGCAGCATGATCTTCGACGGGCAGCAGCCGATCGAGCGGCTGCTTCCCGGGCACGGCGCGTCGCTGCGGCCGGGACTCTTCGACCCGGACGCCGCCGACGAGGTCATCCACGTGACCGACCTCGAGTGCGTCGCCGCCTGCCGCCGGCTCACCGCTCGGGAGGCGATCCTGGCCGGCGGATCCTCCGGGGCCACCGTCGCGGCCCTGGAGCGGCGCAGCCGGGGCATTCCTGAGGACGCGAAATGCGTGCTCATCTTCCCCGACGGTGGCGACCGCTACCTCGACACGATCTATTCCGATGACTGGGTACGGAGCCGCTTCGGTGAGGTTTCGCACCTCTGGAAGGAAGCTGCCGGTGGTGATCAGGCCTGATGCTGATCCTTCGACATGACGACGTGCAACAGGTCCTGGCCGAGCGCGAACTCGCGTTGATCGAGCTGGTCGGCGAGGCGTACAAGTTGCACGACGAGGGCGCCACCGCGGTGCCGCACTCGATCTTCCTCCGCTTTCCCGACCAGCCCCGCAACCGGATCATCGGGCTGCCCGCGTACGTCGGCGGGAACTCGCCGGCCGCCGGGATGAAGTGGATCGCCTCCTGGCCGGGGAACATCACCACCGGGCTGGCCCGGGCCAGCGCCAGCATCGTGATCAACGACCTGGAGACCGGGCAGCCGACGGCGCTGCTCGAAGGCTCGGTGATCTCGGCCAAGCGGACCGCGGCCAGTGCCGCGCTCGCCGCCCGGCTGCTGGTCCGCGAGCCGGGTCCGAGCGGGGTGGCCCTGATCGGCTGCGGCGTGATCAACCTGGAGGTACTGCGCTTCCTGCTCGCCGCGCTGCCGACGCTGACCGAGGTGACCCTCTTCGACAACGACTGCACCCGGGCGGCCGCGTTCGCCCGCAACTGCGCCGACCTCTCGCCGACCCTGCACGTCACGCTGGCCGCCGACGCCGGCCGGGCCCTCGCGGCGCACGACCTGGTCTCGATCGCCACCACGGCGCCCGAGCCGCACCTCGACCTCGGCCCGGCCCGGCCCGGCACCCTCGTGCTGCACGTCTCGCTGCGCGACCTGACCCCGGAGACGATCCTGGCCAGCCAGAATGTGGTCGACGACCCCGACCACGTGTGCCGGGAGCGGACCTCGCTGCATCTCACCGAGCAGCAGGTGGGGCACCGGGACTTCATCGACGCGCCGATCGGCCAGATCCTGCGCGGCACCGGCGGCTTCCGCCGCGATCCCGACCGGACGGTGGTCTTCTCGCCGTTCGGCCTCGGCGCCCTGGACATCGCCCTCGCGGAGTTCGTCCGGGCCGCCGCCGTCGAGCGGGGCCTCGGCATCCGCGTCGACGACTTCCTGCCCGCCACGGGTGGCACCGCGTGGCACCGCGAATCCCAGGTGATCCCGCCCGTCCCGAGCGGCACCGCGAATCCCAGGTGATCCGGCCCCGGCCGGAGCCTCGACCAACCACAAGGAGTTCCGATGGCTGACGAGCAGACCGACGACCGGGTGTACCGGGTGGTCCGCAACGACGAGGAGCAGTACTCCATCTGGCCCGCCGACCGGGATCTGCCGGCGGGCTGGCACGCCGAGGGCACCGAGGGCCCGCGTGCCGACTGCCTCGCCCGGATCGGCGAGGTCTGGACCGACATGCGCCCGCTGAGCCTGCGCCAGCGGATGGCGGCGGCGCAGAGCTGACCGCCCCCGCAACGAGGTGAGGAGAGCCACCCATGAACCCCGATCGAAGCCGGACTGACCTGGTCGGCGACTCCCGCGGGCCGGCGACCGTCGCCGGGTCCGCCAACATCCTGCCGGCGCTGGTCGCCCGCCAGGTGGCGGCCACGCCCGACGCGGTCGCCGTGCTGGCCGGCGACGTCGAGGTGACGTACGCCGAACTGGACCGCCGGGCCAACCGGCTGGCCCGGTACCTGCGCGGTCTCGGTGCCGGGCCCGACACGCTGGTCGGGGTCTGCCTGCCCCGCGACGTGGACCTGGTCGTCGCGCTGCTCGGCGTCTGGAAGGCGGGTGCCGGCTACGTACCGCTGACTCCGGACCACCCGCGGGACTGGGCGACCTGGGTGCTGACCGACACCGGCGCCGGGATCGTGCTGACCGGCTCGGCCCACGCCGAGCTGGTGGCCGGCACCGGCGCCCGGGTGGTCCGCCTCGACGACATCTCGGCCGAGCTGGCCGGGCTGCCCGACGAGGCGCCGGTCAACCCGGCGACCGGGGACGACCTCGCCTACGCGATCTACACCTCGGGTTCCACCGGCCGGCCCAAGGGCGTGATGATCAGCCAGGCGGCGATCGCCAACCGGGTCGACTGGGCGGTGCGGCAGCACGGCCTCGGCCCGGCCGACCGGGTGTTGCAGAAGACCGCGCTCACCTTCGACGCGGCCTGCTGGGAGTTCTTCGCCCCGCTGGTCAGCGGCGGCACCGTGGCGCTCGCCCCGGTCGGCGCCGAGCGCGACCCGGCGGCGCTGGTCCGGGCGATCAGCCGGTACGGCGTCACCGTCTTCCAGGGCGTGCCGTCGGTGCTCCGGCTGGTCGCCGACGATCCGGGCTGGCGGGACTGCACCTCGCTGCGGCTGCTCTTCTCGGCCGGCGAGCCGCTGCACGCCGAGCTGTGCCGGCGGCTCACCGACGGGCTCAAGGTCACCCTCTGGAACACGTACGGGCCGACGGAGTGCGCCATCGACGTGACGGCGCACCCGTACGACCCGGCGCTGCCGACCGGCCCGGTGCCGATCGGCCGGCCGCTGGCCAACCTGCGGGTGCTGGTGCTGGACCCGAACGGTGACCCGGTGCCGGTCGGGGTCGCCGGTGAACTGCACGCCGGCGGGGTCGGGGTGGCCCGGGGCTACCTCGGCCGGCCGGACCTGACCGCCGACAAGTTCGTCCCCGACCCGTACGGGCCGCCCGGGTCCCGGCTCTACCGCACCGGTGACCTGGTGCGGTGGCGGGCCGACGCCACCCTGGAGTACATCGGGCGGCTCGACCACCAGGTCAAGGTGAACGGGGTCCGGATCGAGCCCGGCGAGGTGGAGTCGGCGCTGGTCGCCCACCCGGACGTCAGCGCCGCCGTGGTGCTGGCGGTGGAGACCGCCGAGGGCGGCAAGCGGCTCGTCGGGTACGTCACCGGGGAGCGGGTGCCGGCCGCCGACCGGCTGCGTACCTTCCTGCGGGACCGGCTGCCCGACCCGATGATCCCGGCCGCCTTCGTGGCCCTGCCGGAGTTCCCGCTGAACAGCAGCGGCAAGGTGGACCGGGCCGCGCTGCCGGCGCCGGACGCCGCCGCCGAGGACGGCCGCCCGCCGTACGTGGCGCCGCGTACCGCCGCCGAGCGGCTGGTCGCCCGCTCCTGGGCGGAACTGCTCAAGGTGGACCGGGTCGGCGTGCACGACGACTTCTTCTCGCTCGGCGGCTCGTCCCTGCTGCTCACCCGGCTCGCCAACCAGCTCCGGGCGGCCTCCGGCAGCAAGGTCGCGCTGCGCGGCCTCTTCGCCGCGCCCACCGTGGAGCAGCAGGCGAAGCTGATCGCGGTGCCGTCCGACGACGGACCGCCGATGGTCCCGGTGTCCCGGACCGGGCCGCTGCCGCTCTCCTTCGGGCAGCGCCGGCTCTGGTTCCTGGACCGGCTGGAGCCGGGCAACACCGAGTGGGTCGCCCCGCTCTTCGTCCGGCTCGGCCCCGAGGTCGAGCAGAGCACCGTCCGGCGGGCGTTGGACGCGCTGGCCGGGCGGCACGAGATCCTCCGTACCCGCTACGTCGAGGACGACGGCGAGCCGCGCCAGGTGATCGACGCACCGGGGCCGGTCGAGCTGCGGGTGGTCGAGGCCGACTCCGCCGACCTGGAGACGGTGTTCCGGGGCGAGTTCGAGCGCGGCTTCAACCTGGCCACCGGCCCGGTCTGGCGGGCCCTGCTGGTCCGCTTCCCGGGCACGCCGACGCCCACCCCGCCGACCTCGGTGCGGATTCCGGCCACCGCCGGCCGTGCCCCGGCGGGCGAGTCGGTGCTGCTGCTCACCCTGCACCACATCGCCTGCGACGGCTGGTCGTCGGTGGTGCTGGAGCGGGAGCTGCGGGAACTCTGCGCGGCGACGGCTGCCGGACGTGCCCCGGAACTGCCGGAGCAGCCGGTCCAGTACCCGGACTTCGCGAGCTGGCAGCAGGGCTGGCTGACCGAGGAGGTGCTGGCGGCCGAGCTGGCGTACTGGCGGAAGACCCTCGACGGGCTCGGGCCGCTGGACCTGCCGACCGACCGGCCCCGCCCGGCCCGCCGCGACCCCAGGGGCGCGCTCGCCCCGTTCACCATCCCGACCGAGCTGGCCGCCGCCATCCGCGACCTGGGCCGGCGGTACGGCGCCTCCCCGTACATGACGATGCTGACCGCGTTCAGCACGCTGCTCGCCCGGTACGCCGGCCGCTGGGACGTCGCCGTCGGCACCCCGGTGGCCGGCCGCAACCGGCCCGAGCTGGAGGACATGGTCGGGTTCTTCCTCAACTCGCTGGTGCTGCGGCCGAACCTGACCGCGGGAATGCGGTTCGGCGAGGCGCTGGAGGCGACCCGGGAGGTCTGCCGGGCCGCGTTCGCGCACCAGACGCTGCCGTTCGAGCAGCTCGTCGACGACCTCCAGCCGGACCGGGACATGTCCCGTACCCCGCTGTTCCAGGTCGCGTTCGACCTGCACGACGAGGGGCTGACCGGCGGGGCGGTGCGGGCCGACGACCTGGCCGCGTTCACCGAGGCGTGGCAGATCGCCAAGACCGACCTGACGCTCTTCGTCCGGGTACAGGAGGACGGCACGATGCTCGGCGCCCTGGAGTACGCGACCGCGCTCTTCGACCGCTCCACCGTGGACCGGATGGGCGGGCACCTGGTCCGGCTGCTCCAGGCGGTCACCGCCGATCCGGAGCTGCGGCTCGGCGCGGTGGACTTCCTCGACCCGGTCGACGAGCTGATCGGCACCGGCCGGAGCGACCCGTTCCGTACCGGTACCCCGGACCGCTGCCTGCACCAGGTCTTCGAGGAGCGGGTGCTGCTCGCCCCGGACGCGGTGGCGGTGACCTTCCAGGACGTCTCGTTGACGTACGCCGAGGTGAACGCCCGGGCGAACCGGCTGGCGCACCGGCTACGCGCCTCCGGGATCGGGTCCGGCTCGCTGGTCGGGGTCTGCCTGGAGCGGGGGATCGACCTGGTGCCGACCCTGATCGGGGTGCTGAAGTCCGGTGCGGCGTACCTGCCGTTGGATCCGGCGCAGCCGGTGGACCGGCTCGGCTTCATGGTCGGTGACGCGGGCGCCCCGGTGGTCGTGACGCAGGCGTCGCTGGTGGAGACGGTCTCCGGGTTCTTCGACGGCGACCTGCTGGTGCTCGACCAGGAGGACCTGTCGGGGCAGCCGGTGGAGAACCCGGCGCCGGTCTCCCGCCCCGACGACCTGATCTACGTGATCTACACCTCGGGGTCGACGGGCCGGCCGAAGGGGGTCTGCCTGACCCACGCCAACGTGCTCCGGCTGTTCAGCACCACCCATCCGCGGTTCGGCTTCTCCGCCGACGACGTGTGGACGCTGTTCCACTCGTACGCCTTCGACGTCTCCGTCTGGGAACTCTGGGGCGCACTGGGCTACGGCGGCCGGCTGGTGGTGGTGCCGCGCGAGGTGACCCGGCTGCCGGACGAGTTCCTGGAGCTGCTGGTCGCCGAGCGGGTGACGGTGCTCAGCCAGACCCCGTCGGCGTTCCGCGCCATGGTCGGATTCGCCCGGGACGGCAACCCCTGGCTGGACCGGCTGTCGCTGCGCACGGTGGTCTTCGCCGGCGAGAAGCTGGAGATGGCCGAGCTGGCGCCCTGGGTGGCCCGGTTCGGTGACCGGACGGCGCTGGTCAACATGTACGGCATCACCGAGACGACGGTGCACTCCACCTATCACCTGGTGCGCCCGCAGGACATCACCGGATCCGGCAACCCGATCGGCTATCCGCTGAGCGACTCCCGGATCTACCTGCTGGACGGCTACGGCAACCTGGTCCCGGTCGGGGTGCCCGGCGAGATCCACGTCGGCGGCCCATCGGTGGCCCGGGGCTACCTGAACCGGCCGGAGCTGACCGCGCAGCGGTTCGTGCCGGACCCGTTCGCGGCCGAGCCGGGGGCCAGGATGTACCGCAGCGGTGACCTGGCGAGGCGCCGGCCCGACGGTGGGCTGGACTTCCTGGGCCGGATCGACGACCAGGTGCAGATCCGGGGCTACCGGGTCGAGCTGGGCGAGATCAAGACTGTGCTCGCCGCGAGCCCGGGCGTCCGGGACGCGGTGGTGCTGACCGACGAGCCGGAGCCGGGCCAGCCCCGGATCGTCGCCTACTACGTACCCGATGCCGACAACCCGCCGGTCGTCCCCGAGCTGGCCGGCCACTGCGGCAGCCGGCTGCCCGACTACATGGTGCCGGGCGTGTTCGTGCCGCTGGCGAAGATTCCGCTCACCGCCAACGGCAAGCTCGACCGCCGCGCGCTGCCGACCCCGGCCCGGACCGTCGCCGAGCTGGACGCGGCGGGCCACGTCGCGCCGCAGGGCCCGGTCGAGGAGCGGATCGCCGAGATCTGGGCCGAGCTGCTCGACGTCGACGCCGGTACCCAGACGAACTTCTTCACCGTCGGCGGCCACTCGATCCTCGCGGTCCGGCTGGCCTCCCGGATCCAGGAGGAGTTCGAGATCGACCTTCCGGTGCGGACCGTCTTCGAGCGGCCCACGATCGCGCGGATCGCCGAGGCGGTCGAGGAGCGGATCCGCGCCGAGATCGACGAGCTTTCCGAATCCGACCTGCTGGCCGGCCTGGCGTTGCTGAAGGAGCAAAAGGGATGAGCACGGGCGAAGGCACGATCGAGCGCAGTGTCGAGACGGCCCGGGAGGAACTGCTGCGGGCCCGGCTCGCCGGGCGGCTGCGCGGCGCGCGGCGCGCGGCGCTGACCCGGGTGGACCGGAACGGCCCGCTGCCGCTCTCCTTCGGGCAGCAGCAGATGTGGTTCCTGAGCCGGCTGGACCCGGGTAGCTGGGAGTACCTGGTGCCGCTCGCGCTGCGGCTGCGCGGCCCGCTGGACTCCGCCGCGCTGCGCCGGGCGCTGACCGAGCTGGTCGGCCGGCACGAGATCCTGCGTACCCGGTACGCGCTGGTCGCGGGCGAGCCGATCCAGGTGATCGACCCGGCCGGTCCGGTGCGGCTGGCGGTGTCGGACCTGACCGACCTGCCCGAGGCGGAGCGGGAGCGCCGGGGCTTCGAGCGGGCCGCCGAGGAGCCGTCGATCCCGTTCGACCTGGCCACCCAGTGGCCGGTACGGGCCCGGCTGGTCCGGCTGGCCGACGACGACCACCTGCTGGTCGTGGTCTTCCACCACATCGCCTGCGACGCCTGGTCGGTCGGGGTCTTCGCCGAGGAACTCAGCGAGCTGTACGCGGCCGCACTCGCCGGCCGCCCCAGCACCCTCGCCCCGCTGCCGGTGCAGTACGCCGACTACGCCGCCTGGGAGCGGAACCGCTCGCAGGCGGAGCACCAGCGGCACCTGGACTACTGGCGGCGGCAGCTTGCCGGGGTGCCGCCGCTGGACCTGCCGGCGGACCGGCCCCGCCCGGCGACCCGGGACTGGGCCGGTGCGGTGGTCGAGGTGGAGCTGCCGGCCGGGCTCGGCGGCCAGCTCCGCGACCTCGCCCAGCGGCACGACGCGACCCTGTTCATGGTGCTGCTCACCGGCTACCAGGCGCTGCTGTCCCGGTACACCGGCGGCACCGACATCCCGGTCGGCACGGTGGTGTCCGGGCGCAACCGGCCCGAGCTGTCCCGGCTGATCGGCTACGGCATCAACAGCCTGGTGATGCGGGCCCGGTGGGACTCCGACATCACCTTCGGCGAGCTGCTGGCCGCCAACCGGCAGACCGTGCTGGCCGCCTTCGACCACCAGGAGGTGCCGTTCGGGCAGCTCGTCGACGAGCTCCAGCCGGAGCGGGACATGTCCCGTACCCCGCTGTTCCAGGTCGCCTTCACCATGCACGAGGCGGGCGCCGGCGGGTACGCGATGCCGGGGCTGGCGGTCTCCCCGCTGGACGCGCTCTCCCAGGTCTCCCGATTCGACGTGACGCTCCAGATCCAGGAGGGCGCCGACGGCGGGCTGCGGGCCCACCTGGAGTACGCGACCGCGCTCTTCGACGGGTCCACCATGCGGCGGATGGGTGGGCACCTGGTCCGGCTGCTGCAGGCCGCCGTCGCCGATCCGGGTCGGGCGCTTTCCGCGGTCGACCTGCTGGACGACGCCGAGCGGGCCGAGGTCACCGGGGTCGCCGACCCGTTCCGGATCGACGCGGTGCCGCCGACCCGGACCGTGCACCAGGTCTTCGAGGAGCGGGTGGCGGCCGCCCCGGAGGCCGTGGCGGTGACCTTCGAGGGTGTCTCGTTGACGTACGCCGAGGTGAACGCCCGGGCGAACCGGCTGGCGCACCGGCTCCGCGCGCTCGGCGCCGGGCCCGAGTCCCTGGTCGGGGTCTGCCTGGAGCGGGGCATCGACCTGGTCCCGACCCTGCTCGGGGTGCTGAAGTCCGGTGCGGCGTACCTGCCGCTGGACCCGGCGCAGCCGGTGGACCGGCTCGGCTTCATGGTCGGTGACGCGGGCGCGTCGGTGATCGTGACGCAGTCGTCGCTGGCCGGGACGGTCGCCGGCTTCTCCGCCGGTGCCGTGGTCAACCTGGACGAGGAGGACCTGTCGGGGCTGCCGGCCGAGAACCCGGTT
The DNA here is from genome assembly GCF_053764795.1 of Plantactinospora sp. DSM 117369. Taxonomy (NCBI): domain Bacteria; kingdom Bacillati; phylum Actinomycetota; class Actinomycetes; order Micromonosporales; family Micromonosporaceae; genus Plantactinospora; species Plantactinospora sp. DSM 117369. The sequence goes on from NZ_CM132446.1 coordinate 3,524,869, forward strand.
TCGCGCTCCGGCCCGGAGAACCTGATCTACGTGATCTACACGTCGGGGTCGACGGGGCGGCCCAAGGGCGTCTGCCTGACCCACGCCAACGTGCTCCGGCTGCTGACCGTCGGCGAGACCCACTACCGGTTCTCCGCCGACGACGTCTGGCCGCTGTTCCACTCGTACGCCTTCGACGTCTCCGTCTGGGAACTCTGGGGCGCGCTGCTCTACGGCGGTCGCCTGGTGGTGGTGCCGCGCGAGGTGACCCGGCTGCCGGACGAGTTCCTGGAGCTGCTGGTCGCCGAGCGGGTCACGGTGCTCAACCAGACCCCGTCGGCGTTCCGCAGCCTGGTCGGGTTCGCCCGGGACGACGATCCCCGGCTCGCCGCCCTGGAGCTGCGGGCCGTGGTCTTCGCCGGCGAGAAGCTGGAGATGGCCGAGCTGGCGCCCTGGACCGACCGGTTCGGCCTGGACCGCCCGGCCCTGCTCAACATGTACGGGATCACCGAGACGACGGTGCACTCCACCTTCCACCAGGTACGACCGCAGGACATCACCGACCCCGGCAACCCGGTCGGGTACCCCCTCGGCGACCTGCGGATCTACCTCCTCGACCAGTACGGCAACCTGGTCCCGGTCGGGGTGCCCGGCGAGATCCACGTCGGTGGTCCCGGCGTGGCGCGGGGCTACCTCAAGCGGCCGGAGCTGACCGCGCAGCGGTTCGTGCCGGACCCGTTCGCGGCCGAGCCGGGGGCCAGGATGTACCGCAGCGGTGACCTGGCGAGGCGCCGGCCCGACGGTGGGCTGGACTTCCTGGGCCGGATCGACGACCAGGTGCAGATCCGGGGCTACCGGGTCGAGCTGGGCGAGATCGAGACCGTGCTCGCCGCGCACCCCGGCGTCCGGGACGCGGTGGTGGTGGTCCGGGAGGACATCCCCGGCGACAAGCGGCTGGTCGGCTACCTGGTGCCCGAGGGCGACCAGGTGCCGAGCCCGGCCGAGCTGCGCGAGTTCCTCGCCCGGGGCCTGCCGGAATACATGGTGCCGGCCGCGTTCGTGCCGCTGGACCGGATTCCGCTGACCGCCAACGGCAAGCTCGACCGCCGCGCACTGCCCGCACCGGACCGCGCCGCACTCTCCGGGGAGCAGGTCTACGTGGCCCCGCGTACCCCGGTGGAGGAGCGGGTCGCGGCGATCTGGCGGGACGTGCTCGGGGTCGAGCGGGTCGGGGTGCACGACAGCTTCTTCGACCTCGGCGGGCACTCGATCCGGGCGGTCGCCCTGGTCGGCGAGCTGCGGGCGATCGGGCTGGACGTCTCCGTCCGGGACGTCTTCGCGCACCGTACCGTCGCCGAGCTGTGCGGGATCCTCGACGGCCGGTCGGCGCCGGCCGCTACCGAGCGCCCGGTGGCGCCGTTCGAGCTGCTCTCCGCCGAGGACCGGGCGAAGGTGCCGGCCGGCGCGGTCGATGCGTACCCGCTGTCCCGGGTGCAGGCCGGCATGGTGGTGGAGATGCTCTCCGACGGGGAGCTGCACGCGTACCACAACGTCACCTCGTTCCGGATCCGCGACGAGCGGCCGTTCGCGCTGCACGCGCTCCGCGAGGCGGCCCGGATCGTGGTCGAGCGGCACGAGGTGCTGCGTACCGCGATCGACCTGACCACGTACTCGGTGCCGATGCAGGTGGTGTACCCGACCGCCGAGATGCCGGTCGGGGAGCGGGACCTGCGGCACCTGGACGCCGCCGAGCTGGACCGGTCGCTGCGGGAGTTCACCGCGGTGGAGCGGGCCGACGTCTTCGACCTGGCCCAGCCGACCCTGATGCGGCTCTACGCGCACGTCTGCGACGACAAGACCTGGTGGCTGTCGGTCACCGAGTGCCACGCGATCATCGAGGGCTGGAGCCACCACTCGCTGCTGATGGAGGTGCTGGACCTCTACCGGGAGATCCGGGACGGCGGCACCCCGGCCCCGGTCGAGGCACCGCCGGTGCGGTTCGCCGACTTCATCGGCGCCGAACTGCGCTCGCTGGCCTCGGCGGACGACCGGGACTACTGGCGGGACATCGTCGGCCGGTACGCCCGGTTCGCCCTGCCGACCGGCTGGGGCGACGAGGACGCGCCGCGCGAGTCGCTGATGCTCGGGGTGCCGTTCCACGACCTGGAGTCCGACCTGCGTAAGTTGGCCAGCCGGGCGAAGGCGTCGCTGAAGACGGTGCTGCTCGCCGCGCACCTGAAGGTGATGAGCCAGCTCACCGCCGAGGAGTCGTTCCTGACCGGCCTGGTGCTGCACGGCCGGCCCGAGGAGGTCGGCGCCGACCGGGTCTACGGGATGTACCTGAACAGCCTGCCGTTCGGCTACGACCGGGGAGCCCGGACCTGGCTGGAGCTGGTACAGCGGACGTACGCCCGGGAGATGGAGATCTGGCCGCGCCGCCGGTTCCCGATGCCGGAGATCCAGCGCGAGTTCGGCGACGGCCAGCGGCTGATGGACGTCCGGTTCAGCTACCACGACTTCGACCAGGTCGACCGGGATCTGGTCGACTACATGGCCAGCATCGACGACAGCCCGACCGAGTTCCCGCTCGCCGTGGCGGTCCGGCTCGGCTACGTGACGATGGCGGTCAACCCCCGGGTGCTGAGTCGGGCCAACGGCGACCGGATGGGCGCCATGTACCGGGCCGTGCTGGAGGCGATGGCGGCGGACCCGAACGGCGACGCCCGGGGCACCTTCCTCGCCGACGAGGAGCGGCAGCGGCTGGTGGTCGAGTGGAACCGCACCACCGCCGAGCCGGCCGGACCGGCCGTGCCGGAGCGGTTCGTCGCGCAGATGTCGGCCACCCCGCACGCGGTGGCGGTCGAGTGCGCCGGCCAGCAGCTCAGCTACGCCGAACTGGACGCCCGGGCGAACCGGCTCTCCCGGCACCTGCGCGCCTGCGGCGTGGTGCCGGAGTCGGTCGTCGGGGTGCTGCTGGACCGGGGCCCGGAGCTGCTCGTGGCGATGCTGGCGGTCTGGAAGGCCGGCGGCGCGTACGTGCCGCTCGACCCGGCCCACCCGGCCGACCGGCTCGCCGACATGCTGGCCGACGCCGGTGCCCGGGTGGTGGTGACCGGCTCCGGCTACGCCGACCGGTTCCCGGACGTCCCGGTGCGGGTCCTGGTCGACCGGGACGCGCCGACCATCGCGGACCAGCCCGCGACGCCGCTGACGGTCCCGACCGATCTCGATCGGCTGGCGTACGTGATTTTCACGTCGGGGTCGACGGGTCGGCCCAAGGGTGTGGCGGTGTCGCATCGTGGGTTGGTCAACCATGTGTCCTGGGCGGCGCGGGAGTTGGCTGGTCGTGGTGCGGGTGGGTCGGCGTTGTTCTCGTCGGTGGCGTTCGATCTGGTGGTGCCGAACCTGTGGGCGCCGTTGGTGTCGGGTCAGCGGGTGTGGTTGGCGGCTCCGGATCTGGACATGGCGGATCTCGGCCCCGAACTGCTGGCGGCGGGCCCGTTCAGCTTCCTGAAGCTGACCCCGGGCCACCTGGAGGTGCTGGCGCACCAGCTCGCCCCGGGCGAGGCCAGCGGGCTCGCCGGGATCACGGTGGTGGCCGGCGAGGCGTTCAGCCGGCACACCCTGGAGCGCTGGCGCGAGTGCGCCCCCGATGCGGAACTGGTCAACGAGTACGGGCCGACCGAAGCCTCCGTCGGCACCTGCATCTACCCGGTGCAGGGCCGGCAGACCGCCGACGTACTGCCGATCGGCCGTCCGCTGCCGGGAATGGCGATGTACGTGCTGGACGTGGATCTGTCGCCGGTTCCGGTGGGTGTGTTGGGTGAGTTGTATGTCGGTGGTGTGGGGGTGGCTCGGGGTTATGTGAATCGGCCAGAGTTGACGGCGGAGCGGTTCGTGCCGGATCCGTTCGGTGCTGTTCCGGGTGCCCGGCTCTACCGTACGGGCGACCTGGTGCGGGTGTTGCCGACTGGTGATGTGGAGTTTGTCGGTCGGGTTGATGACCAGGTGAAGGTGCATGGTTATCGGATCGAGTTGGGTGAGATCCGGTCGGTGTTGTTGGAGCATGAGGCGGTTCGCGACGCGGTGGTGGTCGCGGTGGGTGCGGCGTCGGACAGGCGGCTGGTGGCGTACTGCGTGCCGGTTTCGGGTGAGTTGGACGTGGCGGCGTTGACCGCGCATGTCTCGACCCGGTTGCCGGAGTACATGGTGCCGGCGGTGTTCGTTGCGCTGGATGCTCTGCCGTTGAACGCGAACGGGAAGGTGGATCGGCGGGCGCTTCCCGACCCGGACACTGCTGCGGTGGATGCGGGTCCGGTGTTTGTGGGGCCGCGTACCGGGGTGGAGGAGCGGATTGCTGGGGTGTGGCGGGAGGTGCTGGGCCTGGATCGGGTTGGGGTGACGGAGAGTTTCTTCGATCTGGGTGGGCATTCGATTCGGGCGGTGGCGTTGGTCGGGAAGTTGCGGGCGGCCGGGTTCGAGGTGGCGGTCCGGGACGTGTTCCAGTACCGCACCGTCGCCGAACTCGCCGAGAAGCTGGCCGGCCCGGTGCCGGAGGCGACCGGTACGACCGTCGACGGGCCGACCGTGGCGCCGTTCGCGCTGATCTCCGACGAGGACCGGGCCAAGGTCCCGGCCGGGGTGGTCGACGCGTACCCGCTGTCGCAGGTGCAGCTCGGCATGGTCGTCGAGATGCTGGCCGACAGCGACCTGCACGCGTACCACAACGTCACCTCGTTCCGGCTGCGCACCGAGCAGCCGTTCGGGCTGGAGGCGCTGCGCGAGGCGGCCCGGATCGTGGTGCAGCGGCACGAGCTGCTGCGGACCTCGTTCGACCTGACCACGTACGCGGTGCCGATGCAGCTCGTGCACGGCAGCGCCGAGATCCCGATCGCGGTACGCGACATCCGGCAGCTCGACGCCGCCGGGCGGAAGCAGGCGATCCGGGAGTTCACCGCGGCGGAACGGGCCGAGCTCTTCGACCTCGGGGTGGCCCCGCTGTTGCGGTTCGCCGTGCACGAGGAGAGCGACGAGGCGTGGTGGATGTCCGTCACGGTCTCGCACCCGATCACCGAGGGGTGGAGCCACCGGGCGATGCTGACCGAGCTGCTGGAGCTGTACCAGCAGCTCCGGGCCGGCCGTACACCGGCGCCGGCGACCCGCCCGGCGGTCCGGTACGCGGACTTCATCGCCGCCGAACTCGACTCGCTGTCCTCGACGGAGGACCGCGACTACTGGCGCGGCATCGTCGACGGGTACACCCGGCTGTCGCTGCCGACCGGCTGGGCCGCCGACCCGGCGACGCCCCGGGAGCCGTACTCGGTCACCGTGCCGGTACGCGACCTGGAGCCGGAGCTGCGGGCGCTGGCCACGGCGACCCGTACGTCGTTGAAGGCGGTGCTGCACGCGGCGCACCTGAAGGTGATGAGCCAGCTCACCGACGAGCCGGTCTTCTTCACCGGGCTGGTGTGCAGCGCCCGGCCCGAGGTCGACGGCGCCGACCGGGTGTACGGGATGTACCTCAACACGCTGCCCTTCGCTCACCGGCGAGGAGCGGCGACCTGGGGTGAGCTGGTCCGGCAGGTCTTCGACCGCGAGGTCGAACTCTGGCCGCACCGGCGCTACCCGATGCCGGCGATCCAGCGTGAGCTGGCCGACGGCCAGCGCCTGCTCGACGTGCGGTTCAGCTACCAGGACTTCGACGCGGTCGACACCGAACTGGTCGACGTGGAGTCCGGCCTCGGCGAGGGGGCCACCGAGTTCGGCCTGGCCGTCGCCGCGATGACCGGCAGCCTGGTGCTGACCGCCGACACCCACATGCTGAGCCGGCCGGACGCGACCCGACTGGGCGCGATGTACCGGGCGGTGCTGGCGGCGATGGCGGCGACCGGTGTCGACGGCGACGCCCGGGGCAACCACCTGCCGGCGGACGAGCGGGAGCGGCTGCTCGGCGAGTACGCCGTCAACCCCAGCACGGCGCCGACCCGTACCGTGCCGGAGCTGGTCGCCGACGTGGCCGCCGCGCACCCGGACCGGATCGCGGTGGCACTCGGCGAGCTGGAACTCGACTACGCGGAGCTGGACGCCCGGGCGAACCGGCTGGCCCGGCACCTGCGGTCCCGGGGCGTGGGGCCGGAGTCCCTCGTCGGGGTGCTGCTGGACCGGGGTCCGGACCTGATCGCCACCTTCCTGGCGGTCTGGAAGACCGGTGGCGCGTACGTGCCGCTGGACCCGTCGTTCCCGGCCGACCGGGTGAACACGATGCTCGCCGACGCCGGTGCCCGGGTGGTGGTCACCCGGTCCCGGCACGCGGACCGGTTCGACCCGGCACTGGACTGCGTCCTCGTCGACACCGAACGCCTGGAGATCGGCAACCGTCCGGCGACCCCGATCGCCGAACCCGCCGACCTCGACCGGCTGGCGTACGTGATTTTCACGTCGGGGTCGACGGGTCGGCCCAAGGGTGTGGCGGTGTCGCATCGTGGGTTGGTCAACCATGTGTCCTGGGCGGCGCGGGAGTTGGCTGGTCGTGGTGCGGGTGGGTCGGCGTTGTTCTCGTCGGTGGCGTTCGATCTGGTGGTGCCGAATGTGTGGGCGCCGTTGGTGTCGGGTCAGCGGGTGTGGTTGGCGGCTCCGGATCTGGACATGGCCGATCTGGGTCGGGAGTTGGTGGCCGCCGGGCCGTTCAGCTTCCTGAAGTTGACCCCCGGCCACCTGGAGATCATCGGCCAGCAGGCCGAGGACACCCAGCTCGCCGCGCTGGCCGAGGTCGTGGTGGTGGCCGGCGAGGCCCTGCCCGGCCCGGTCGCCGAGAACTGGCGCCGGATCCTCGGCGACGGCCGCCTGGTCAACGAGTACGGCCCGACCGAAGCCTCCGTCGGCACCTGCGTCTACCCCGTCACCCACACGCCCGACTCCGAGGTCGTGCCGATCGGCCGTCCGCTGCCGGGGATGGCGATGTATGTGCTGGATGTGGATCTGTCGCCGGTTCCGGTGGGTGTGTTGGGTGAGTTGTATGTCGGTGGTGTGGGGGTGGCTCGGGGTTATGTGAATCGGCCGGAGTTGACGGCGGAGCGGTTCGTGCCGGATCCGTTCGGTGCTGTTCCGGGTGCCCGGCTCTACCGTACGGGCGACCTGGTGCGGGTGTTGCCGACTGGTGATGTGGAGTTTGTCGGTCGGGTTGATGACCAGGTGAAGGTGCATGGTTATCGGATCGAGTTGGGTGAGATCCGGTCGGTGTTGTTGGAGCATGAGGCGGTTCGCGACGCGGTGGTGGTCGCGGTGGGTGCGGCGTCGGACAGGCGGCTGGTGGCGTACTGCGTGCCGGTTTCGGGTGAGTTGGACGTGGCGGCGTTGACCGCGCATGTCTCGACCCGGTTGCCGGAGTACATGGTGCCGGCGGTGTTCGTTGCGCTGGATGCTCTGCCGTTGAACGCGAACGGGAAGGTGGATCGGCGGGCGCTTCCCGACCCGGACACTGCTGCGGTGGATGCGGGTCCGGTGTTTGTGGGGCCGCGTACCGGGGTGGAGGAGCGGATTGCTGGGGTGTGGCGGGAGGTGCTGGGCCTGGATCGGGTTGGGGTGACGGAGAGTTTCTTCGATCTGGGTGGGCATTCGATTCGGGCGGTGGCGTTGGTCGGGAAGTTGCGGGCGGCCGGGTTCGAGGTGGCGGTCCGGGACGTGTTCCAGTACCGCACCGTCGCCGAACTCGCCGAGAAGCTGGCCGGCCAGTCGGTCGAGGACCAGCCGGCCGAGGCCGGTCCGGTGGCGCCGTTCGCCCTGGTCTCCGAGCAGGACCGGGCCGAGCTGCCGGCCGGGGTGGTCGACGCGTACCCGCTGTCGCAGGTGCAGCTCGGCATGGTGGTGGAGATGCTCGGCGGGGTGGGTGGCAACCGCTACCACAACACCAGCTTCTTCCGGATCCGTGACGAGCAGCCCTTCCAGCCAGAGGCGCTGCGCGAGGCAGCCCGGATCGTGGTGCAGCGGCACGAACTGCTGCGGACCTCGTTCGACCTGACCACGTACTCGGTACCGATGCAGCTCGTGCACGGCACCGCCGAGATGCCGGTCGAGGTGTGCGACGTTCGGCACCTGGACGACCGGGGCCGGGAGCAGGCCCTGCACGGCCTGATCGCCCGGGAGCGGGCGAGCCTGTTCGACCTGGCCAGCCCGCCGCTGCTCCGGATGGCCGGCTTCGTGGAGGGCGACGACGCCTGGCGGCTCGGCTTCACCCAGTGCCACGCGATCACCGAGGGCTGGAGCCAGCAGTCGCTGCTGATGGAGGTGCTCGACCTCTACCGGCAGCTTGCCGCCGGCAAGACCCCCGAGCCGGTCACCGCGCCCGAGGTCCGGTACGCGGACTTCATCGCCGCCGAACTCGACTCGCTCGGGTCGGCCGTGGACCGCGACTACTGGCAGGGGATCGTCACCCGGCACGCCCGGTTCACCATGCCGGCCGGTTGGGGCAGCGCCGCCGACGACGCCGGCAGCTTCCGGATCCCGGTCGGGTTCCCGGACCTGGAGCCGGGCCTGCGGGCGCTGGCGACGGCGACCCGTACGTCGTTGAAGGCGGTGCTGCACGCGGCGCACCTGAAGGTGATGAGCCAGCTCACCGACGAGCCGGCGTTCTTCACCGGGCTGGTGTGCAGCGCTCGGCCCGAGGTCGACGGCGCCGACAAGGTGTACGGGATGTACCTCAACACGCTGCCGTTCGCACACGACCGGACGGCCGGCTCCTGGGGCGACCTGGTCCGGCAGGTCTTCGACCGCGAGGTCGAACTCTGGCCGCACCGGCGCTACCCGATGCCGGCGATCCAGCGCCAGGTCGGCGGCCGGCAGCTCATCGAGGTGATGTTCAGCTATCAGGACTTCCACCAGGTCGACACGGATCGCGTCGACGTGCGGGCCGGTGCGGGCGACGCCGCCAACGAGTTCGCGCTCGCGGTGTCGACCGGCCCCGGGCACCTGATGCTGCGGGTCCGGCGCTCCGCGCTGACCCCGGAGAACGCCGAGCGGGTGGTGGCGATGTACCGGGCGGTGCTGGAGTCGATGGCCGCCGGTGCCGACGGCGACGCCCGGGCGACCTACGTGCCGGCGACGGAGCTGGACACGGTGTTGACCGACTGGAACGACACGGCCGTGGAGTGGTGAGCAGATGAGTCGATCGGTGCACCAGGTATTCGAGGCACAGGCCGCGGCCACCCCGAAGTCGGTGGCGGTGGTCCAGGGAGGCGAGCGGGTCCGGTACGCCGAACTCGACGCGGTGGCGAACCGGTACGCCCAGCATCTGCGGGCGGCCGGAGTCGGGCCGGAGTCGGTGGTCGGGGTGCTGCTGTCCCGGGAGCCGTCGCTGGTGGCCTGGCTGCTGGCGGTCTGGAAGGCCGGCGCGGCCTACGTGCCGCTGGACCCGGAACTGCCGGCGGAACGGCTCGGCTACATGCTGGAAACCGCCGGGGCGGAGCTGGTGGTGAGCGAGTCGAAGCTGGTCGGCCGGCTGGACGGGGTCTACTCCGGCCGGCATGTCCTCGCCGACCGGGAGGAAGACGTGATCGAGTCCCGGTCGCCGGAGCCGGTGCCCGGCCGCGACGACCAGCACCAACTGGCGTACATCATCTTCACCTCCGGTTCGACGGGCCGGCCGAAGGGCGTGCAGATCTCGCACCGGGCGCTGCTGAACCTGCTCTTCTCGATGCGGCGGCTGCTGGACGCCGGGACCGACGACGTCTGGCTCGCCGCGACCTCGCTCTCCTTCGACATCTCCGGGCTGGAGCTGTATCTCCCGCTGGTCACCGGCGGCCGGGTGGTGCTGGCCGACGACGACGAGGTGGGGGACAGTACCGAACTGCTCAGCCTGCTCGACCGCTTCCCGGTCACGCACGTCCAGGCGACGCCGTCGGGCTGGAAGCTGCTGCTGGACGCGGGCTTCGCGGACCGGCCGGTGGTCGCGCTGGTCGGCGGCGAGGCGCTGCCGCCGGCGCTCGCCGGTGACCTGCGCGCCCGGGTGAAGCGACTGGTCAACGTGTACGGGCCGACCGAGACCGCCATCTGGTCGACCAGCTGGGACGTGCCCGGAGACGTCGAGGTGGTGCCGATCGGCCGGCCGATCGCGAACACCCGGACCTATGTGCTGGACCGAGATTTCCAGCCGGTCGCGCTCGGCGTCGTCGGCGAGCTGTACATCGCCGGTGACGGCGTCGCCCGGGGGTACGTCAACCGCCCGGAGCTGACCGCCGAGAAGTTCCTGCCGGAGCCGTTCGGCAAGACCGTCGGGACCAGGATGTACCGCACCGGTGACCTGGTCCGGTACGGGCCGGACGGCAACCTGGAGTTCCTGGGCCGGGCGGACCACCAGGTGAAGATCCGGGGGCACCGGATCGAGCTGCCCGAGATCGAGGAGCGGCTGCTCGCCCATCCGAACGTCCGCAACGGTGTGGTGGTGGCCCGGGAGGACCCGGGCGGCGAGAAGTGGCTCGCCGGCTACGTCGTACCGGCGGACGGCCGGCCGATCGATCCGGCCGAGCTGCGCGACTTCCTGGCCGCGGCGCTGCCCGGCTACATGGTGCCGGCCGCGTTCGTCACCCTGGACGCGCTGCCGCTGAACTCGGCCGGCAAGGTGGACCGGCGGGCGCTGCCGGCGCCGGAGCGGACCTCGTTCGGCGGCGAACGCGAGTTCGTGGCGCCGCGCACCGAGACCGAGCGGCGGATCGCCAGGGTCTGCGTGGAGGTGCTCGGCATCGACCGGGTGGGCGTGCACGACAAGTTCTTCGACCTGGGCGCCGACTCGATGCGGATCGTCCAGCTCGTCACCGCCGCCCGCAAGGCCGGGCTGGAGGTGTCGTTGCGGATGCTCTACCAGCACGGCACAGTCGCCGAACTGGCCGTGGCCCTCGGCGCACCGCCCCCGGCGAGTGTCCTCGTCGAACCGACCCAGCTCCTTCCCGTCATCGGACCGGTCAAGGACAGCGCCGCGACCCCGGCCCCCGAACCGATCGTCGCCGTCGCGGAACCCGAGTCCGCCGGCGTCGCCGTCGCGGAACCGGTGCCCGCCGCCGTCGCGGGACTGGAGTCGGTCGCCGTTCCCGGATCCGCCGTGCCAGCCCCGGTCACCGTGCCAGTCCCGGTCACCATCGCCTCGGCGGAGGCGGAGGCGGAGGCGGAGGCGGTGACCGGCCCACCGGTGCTGGCCACCCGGGCCGAGGCGGCTCCGGCCGGTCGGCTCGCCGCCGGGCCGTCGCCGCTGTCCACCATGGCCGAGCACCACGTGCCCGGCGCCGCCATCGCGCTGGTCCGGGCCGGCCAGGTCGCCGAGGTACGCGGCTACGGCGTACTGGTCGCCGGCGGATCCGAGCCGGTCACCCCGGAGACCCCGTTCCAGGTCGCCTCGATCAGCAAGCACGTCACCGCGCTCGGCGTACTCCGGCTGGTCGGCCAGGGGCGGCTGGAGCTGGACGCCGACGTGAACCGGTACCTGACCTCGTGGCGGGTGCCGGACGGGCCCGGGCCGGTGACCGTACGGCACCTGCTGGCCAACCTCTCCGGCCTCTCCACCAGCCCGAACACCGGGTACGCCCCGACCGAGCCGGCACCGGACCTGCTCGACGTGCTGTACGGCCGCCCGCCCGCGACCTCGGAGCCGATCCGGCCCGAGCTGACGCCGGGGGAGTCGTTCCGGAAGACCAACAGCCACTACGCGGTACTGCAACAGGTGCTGGTCGACCTGACCGGGGAGCCGTTCCCGGAGCTGATCCGCCGGCTCGTCTTCGCACCGCTGGGCATGACCGACAGCAGCTTCGATCCGGCGTTCCCGGCCGACCCGGCCCGACGGGTCGCGCTCGGTCACGACGAGCACGGAGTACCCGTACCCGGTGGCTGGCGCAACCGCCCGGCGCTGGCCGCCGGGGGGCTCTGGACGACCGCCGCGGACCTGGCCCGGGTGCTGGTCGAAATCCACCGCGCGCACCTGGGCGGCGGTGAACTGCTCACCCCGGCGCTCGCCGCCGAACTGGTGGCGGTCGCCTCGCCGGGCAGCTTCTACGGTCTCGGCACGGTCGTCGACGACACCGGGCCGGACCTGGAGTTCGGGCATCCGGGCGAGACGGTCGGCTACCGGGCGATGACCCTGGGCCGGCTCCGGGCCGGTGACGGCTTCGTGGTGCTGACCAACTCCGAGTCCGGCAAGGTGGTGCAGTCGTTCGTCGCCACCGAGCTGGCCGGCTGGGCCGAGCGGCTCGGCGGCGGCGCGGAGCCGGCGGGTTACGTCGCCGCCGCAGACGGCGAGACCAAACGGATCGGGGAGCCGGCCGCCAGCACCGGGTTCGCGGCCAACGAGGCCCGGGACGCGTCGCAGGCCGCCGGCACGGCGGAGGAGGAGGCCCGGGCGGTGCGGCACCTGATCTCGATCAACGACCTGACCGACGAGGACCTGCGGTCCATCGTCGCCCGGGGGGTACGGTTCCGGTCCGGGCAGGCCCGGCGGGAGCGGCCGCTCGACGGCGACGTGGTCGGCGTCTACTTCAAGCGGACCTCGACCCGGACCCGGACCGCGTTCTCCAGCGGCGCGCTGCGGCTCGGCGCGCAGATCATCGCGTACGGGCCGGACGACCTCCAGCTCAACACCGGCGAGACGCACGCCGACACCGGCCAGGTGATGTCCCGGATGCTCGACGTGCTGGTGGCCCGGACCTCGGGCGACCCGGCGGAGCTGCGCCAGATGGCCGGGCAGGACCGGATGTCGGTGATCAACGCGATGACCGCCGACGAGCACCCGACCCAGGCGCTGACCGACCTGACCACCATGCTGGACCACTTCGGCCGGATCGACGGGCTGCGCGTGCTCTACGTCGGCGAGGGCAACAACAGCGCCGCCGCGCTCGCCCTGGCCCTGACCCGGTACGCCGGCACCCACCTGGAGCTGCGCACGCCACCCGGGTACGGGCTGACCGAGGAGATCAGGGCGACCGCCACCGCGCAGGCGGCCCGGGGTACCGCGACGATCTGTGAACGGCACGATATGGCCGAGCTGCCCGGCGGCTTCGACGTCATCTACACCACCCGGTGGCAGACGACCGGCACCAGCAAGCCCGACCCGAACTGGCGGGAGATCTTCGCACCGTTCCAGGTCGGCGCCGGGTTGTGGGTCGGGAGTCCGGACGCGGTCTTCATGCACGACCTGCCGGCGCACCGGGGCGAGGAGGTCACCGCCGAGGTGCTGGACGGACCGGCGAGCATCGCCTTCGAGCAGGCGGAGAACAAGCTGCACAGCGCGATGGCGGTACTGGAGTGGTGCCGTCGCGGCCCGCTCGGCGGGCCGCCGGGGACCCGCTCGTGAGCATCGTGGAGGAGGAGCCCGCCCCGCCATCCGGCGGGGCGGTGCCGCGTGGTGCGCCTTCGGCGCCGTCCGGTGCGGCGGTGCCGGCCGACCCGTCCGACCCGGGCGGGCCGCCCTCGCCGAGTGTTCCGCTGCGCCGCAATCGGGACTTCCTGCTGCTCTGGGTCGGGGCGGCCGGCACTCTGATCGGGGCCCGGATCACCTCGATCGCGTACCCGATGCTGGTGCTCTGGTACACCGGCTCGGCCGGCGACGCGGGCCTGGTCGGTGCCGCCGCGCTGCTGCCGCACCTGCTCGTCCAGTTGCCGGCGGGCGCGTTCGTCGACCGCTGGGACCGGCGTCGGATGATGATCCTCTGCGACCTGGGCTGTCTCGTCGCCACCGGCAGCGTGGCGGTGGCGGTGCTGCTCGGCCACGTCTGGGTGCCGCAGCTCATGGTCGTGGCGTTCGTGCAGACCAGCCTGAGCGTCTTCTACCAGCTCGGGGAGCGGGCCGCCGTCCGGCACCTGGTCCCGGCCGAGCAGTTGCCGACCGCGCTGACCCAGAACGAGACCCGTGGCCGGGCCGCGGTGCTGATCGGCCAGCCGGTGGGCGGCGTGCTCTTCACCCTGGCCAGGTGGGCGCCGTTCCTGTTCACCACGGTCGCCCACCTCGGCTCGCTGCTCGCGCTGCTGCTGATCCGTCGACCGTTCCAGCAACCCCGACCGGCCCGCCACAGCACGCTGCGTGCCGACATCGCCGAGGGGGTGGCCTGGCTGTGGCAGCAGCGGTTCCTGCGTACGGTGCTGAGCTATGTCGCGATCAGCAACGCCGTCTTCCAGGCGCTCACCCTGACCCTGATGGTCGTCATCCGCAATGGCGGCGGTTCGGCCGCGCTGGTCGGTGCGGTGATCGGGGCCAGCGGGGTGGGCGGGATGCTCGGCGCGCTGAGCGGCATGTGGTGGATGCGCCGGGCCACCCTGCGGACCCTGGTGGTCGGCGGGCTGGCGGCCTGGGCGCTGACGGTGCCCCTGATGGCCTTCACCACCGATCCGGTCAACCTGGCGGTGATCTTCGCCGTCAACAGCTACGTCGGCGGACTGTTCAACGTGGTCGGCGGGGTCTACATGGTACGGATCACGCCAGACCCGATGATGGGCCGGATCGGTGCCGTCGCCACGCTGCTCGCCTCGGGGTCGAACTTCCTCGGCGCGCTGGCCGGTGGGGTGCTGCTGGGCGGTGCCGGGGTCCGACCAACCGTGCTGGGCCTCAGCGCGGTAATGGCCTCACTGGTGCTGTTCGCCCTGCTCAGTCCGGCGGTGCGCGGCATCGCCAAGACGCCGGACAACGCCCGGCTCGTCCGCCGGCTCGGCCGGCACGCCGCTCCTGGCCGTAACGACATCACCCGGATGGCTGGCGGCCGGGCCGGGAACGGCGCTGCCGGCGGTGCCGGGGCCGGGGCCGGGGTTGAGCGGCCCGATGGCCGCAGTATCGAGAAAGTATAGATCTTGCCTTCATCCTTGGACTGGATGACGGCTGTGTCACCGACGCATTACCTTCCGATTCCCGCTACCGGTCTCCACCTTCGCGGGAGTCCCCTCGAAGGGAGAGTCCGATGGAAGGTCACCAGACCTGGAGACCGATGGAGATCGACCCGGCGGCTGCCGGGGCCGAGGCGAGCCCGCAGGGGCTGGTCGACTACCTCTCGACCACTCCGGACCTGGAGAAGCTGCTGACCGCGGAGAAGGCGCTGGTCTTCCGCGGCTTCCAGGTGACGGAGGAGACGCTCGACCCGGTCATGGACCGGCTGCTGCCCAACCGGCTGGCGTACGTGCACGGCAACTCGCCGCGTACCAAGGTGGGGAAGAACGTCTACACCTCCACCGAGTACCCGCCCGAGTTCACCATCTCGATGCACAACGAGCTGTCGTACGCCCACCAGTGGCCGTCCCGGCTGATGTTCTTCTGCCACACGGCGGCGGAGACCGGTGGCGCCACTCCGGTGGTCGACGGCGTCCGGTGGCTGGAGGCTCTCGACCCGGAGGTGCGCGCCGCGTACGCCGGCGGGGTGCGCTACACCCAGAACCTGCATGACGGCTTCGGCCTCGGCAAGAGCTGGCAGGACACCTTCGAGACCTCCGACCGGGACGAGGTCGAGGCGTTCCTCAGCAGCACCGAGGCGAGCTGGGAGTGGATGCCCGACGGTGGGCTGCGGGTGATCCAGGACCGTCCGTCCACCACCCGGCACCCGGTCACCGGGGTCGAGGTGTGGTTCAACCAGTCCGACCAGTGGCACCCGGCGGCGCTCGGTGACGAGACCGCGAAGTCGCTGGCCGAGGTGCTGCCGCCGGACGAGCTGCCGCAGTCGGTGACCTTCGCCGACGGCACCCCGATCCCGGACGAGTACGTCATCCAGGTCCGCGACCGTGGTCTGGAGAGCGCTGTCGACGTCGACTGGCGGCAGGGCGACGTGCTGCTGATCGACAACGTACTGGTCGGCCACGGCCGGCGCCCGTTCACCGGACGGCGCCGGGTCCTGGTGGCCATGTCCGACTGAACCTCTTTCCGCCTCTCCCTGCGGTGTGGCCGCAGTTGAGGCGCCGAGCGCGATCGCCGCGCGGTTCGGGCGGAAAGGTTCACCGAACCGCCGGGTCGTCGCGCCGAGTTGTCCAGACCGAAGGGCCGGACCATGACTGTCTCCACTACTGACATCGGAACAATGCCGCACCTGGTCACCCGCGAGTCGGCCGGCGCCGAGATCGGGGAGCTGATCCGGGCCGAGCGCGCCGGCCTGCGGAAGATCCTCAACGAGCGGGGCGCGCTGCTGCTGCGCGGCTTCTCCGTCGGCGGCGTCGACGGCTTCGACGCGGTGGTCCGCGCGCTCTCCGGCCCGCCGCTGACCTACTCGGAGCGCTCCTCGCCGCGGAGCACGATCAAGGGCCAGGTCTACACCTCGACCGACTACCCGCCGGAAGAGGAGATCTTCCTGCACAACGAGAACTCCTACCAGGCGGTGTGGCCGCTCACCCTCTACTTCTACTGCCGGCAGGCGCCGGCCACCCGGGGCGCCACCCCGCTGGCCGACATCCGCAAGGTGTACCGGGCGATCGACCCGACCATCCGCGAGGAGTTCGTCCAGCGGGGCTGGATGGTGGTGCGCAACTTCCACGGCTCGTTCGGCACCTCCTGGCAGCAGATCTTCAACACCGACGACCGGGCGGCCGTCACCGAGTACTGCGCCGCCAACGGGATCGAGACCGAGTGGCGGGACGGCGGCGGGCTGCGGACCCGGGCGATCCGCAAGCCGGTGCACACCCACCCGGTCAGCGGCGAGACGGTGTGGTTCAACCACGCGACGTTCTTCCACGTGACGACGCTGCCGAAGGACGTCCGGGAAGGGGTCCTGGAGATCTTCGACGAGGAGGACCTGCCGACGAACACCTACTACGGCGACGGGGCCCGGATCCCGGACGACGTCATCGCCCACCTCCGCGACTGCTACCGGGCCGCGACCGTACGGTTCGACTGGCAGTACGACGACGTGCTGGTGGTCGACAACATGCTCGCGGCGCACGGTCGCGAGCCGTTCACCGGCCCTCGGCAGATCGCGGTGGCGATGGCGGAGCCCTCGAACGCCTGACCCCGCGAGCGGACGCCCGCCCTGGCAGCCCCACGGCCGCCCGGGCGGGCTTCTCGCGTGTCGTCTCCTATTTCCGACTCTGCCCCGGCCTGTTCCGACTGCGGATCGCCCGGTTACGGGCGAGTATGTGAAACTGTCTTGTCTTCTGGATACGCGGCCGTATCCAGAAGACGCCCGACTATGTTGTTTGCGTCGGCAAAGAAACGGGAAGTGTCCCGGCAGGCCGGGCCGATTGCCCTGGTGGGCGGGACATTGCGGCAATGCAGACGAGGTTACTTTTCGGTAGTGAAGGCCCGGTCCCGATAAGCGACGGACGTTTTGCAGATGTTTCGCTCGAAGTTCTTATCGCTGTCTCCAACCTGACTTGATTGAATATCGGTGCACCGATATTGTAGGCGGAACCGTCCGTGAGCGTTTGGGGAGATCTGGCGTCCGCGGTCGTGGCCGCTGGGAGCTGTCGCTCATTCGGTGGCCCGCCGTGGTTGGCCACGCTTCCCGTAGCCAACATTTTGGGGGGAAATGCGGGTGGGAATCGTGGGTTTGGTGGAGCGGGTCGCCCGACACGCTGACCAGGAACCGGACCGGGAGGCCGTTGTCCTCCTTCGCTGGGATGAACGTGAAGAACGTTCGGAATGCTTGCGCTACGGCGAGCTGGACCGGGCCGCCCGGGAGCTGGCCGGTCGACTGCGGGACCGCTGTCGTCCCGGTGATCGGGCGCTACTGCTCTATCCGACCGGCCTCGAGTTCGTCAAAAGCATCCTGGGCTGCATGTATGCCGGTGTCGTCCCGGTGCCGGCGCCGCTGCCGGATGGGGACAAGCACCACCTCATGCGGGCCACCGGGATCGCGCTGGACTCCGATCCGCGCATCGTGCTGACTGACAGCGCGAGCCTGGTCACGGTCTCCGACTGGATGAGCCAGGACGGGCTGGACCGGTTGTTGTGCACCGCCACCGATCTTGCCGGGCCGGCGGCACCGGGCGCGTGGGACGGTCCGACGCACATCAGTCCGAGTGCGCTCGCGCTGCTGCGCTATACCACGGGATCGACGAGCGACCCGAAAGGTGTAATGATCAGCCATGAGAACCTTGCGCACAACTTCGAGATATTTCGGGACGCTTTCTCGCTGACGTCGCGGGACCGTTCCCTCGGCTGGCTGCCATTGCACGACGGCGCCGGTCTGATCGAGATGCTGCTTGAGCCGCTCTATCGCGGCGCCACCACCGTACTCATGGCGGCCGATGATTTTTTTACAGATCCGGCCCGGTGGTTGAAAGCTATTGACAAATACGATGTGCAACTCAGCTCCGCGCCCGGTTTCGCGTACCGGCTGTGCGCGCGGGAGGTGACCGACGAGCAGGTCAGGGGCCTGGACCTGGCCCGGTGGGAGCATGCCTGCGTGGGCGGCGCCGACCCGATCGAGCCCGAGCCGCTGATCGAATTCGTCGACCGATTCACCCCGGCCGGCTTCCGGCGCGAGGCGGTGCGGGTCGGATATCACAGCACCGAGTCGACATTGTTCGTCTCCGGCACTCGGCCTGGTCAGCCGCTCGCGGTGGAACGGTTCGATCCGAGCCGGTTGGAACAGAACATCCTGCTGCCGGCGGCGGCCGACGCGGCCGCGGCGAGATCACTTGTCAGCAGCGGCACGGTAAATGGCCTTGACGTCAGGATTGTCGACCCGGACACCACCGCCGTGTTGCCGGACGGGCGGCTCGGCGAGATCTGGATCCGGGGCCGGAGCGTGGCCCGCGGCTACTGGCGGCGCGAGTTGGAGAGCGACCGGGTCTTCGAGGCGACCACCGCGGACGGCGAGGGCGGCTATCTGCGTACCGGCGATCTCGGCGTCTGGTCCGACGCCGAGCTGTACGTGCTGGGCCGGATGCGGGAGATGCTGGTCATCGGCGGGCGGAGCCTCTATCCGCACGACATGGAGAAGGCGGTACGCACCTCCGACACCCGCTTCGCCGACCTGACCGGCACGGTCTTCGCGGTGCCGTCGCCCCGGCAGGAGATCGTCGTCCTGCACGAGGTCCAGGCGGAGCCGGCCGACCCGGCCACGCTGTCGTCGCTGGCCCGCAGCGTCAAGGACTGGCTCAGCCGGTGCTTCGGGGTACGGGTGGCCAACGTCGCCTTCCTGCGTCCCGGCAAGGTGCGCAAGTCGCCCGGCGGCAAGGTGGAGCGGGCGCTGATGCGGGAGCTGTTCATGGCCGACGCGCTCGACCCGGTCTACGAGGACCTGGACATCGAGACGCGGCGCCGCTACCGCGCCGTCGGACCGCCGCTCGCGGTGAGCCACGGCAAGGACTTCCGATGACGCGCGGCGGGAGGTCCTGATGTTCGGAACCCCGCCGACTCCGGCGCCGGTCGACGCCACCGAGCCGGGCACGGCCGGCCACCCCCGGTGGAGAGAGATGGAATTTCGGATCCTCGGCTCGGTCGAGGTGGTCGACTCGACCGGTGTGGTCGAGCTCAGCGCGTCCAAGGTACGCACCGTGCTCGCCGCACTCCTGCTCGCCCGAGGGCGGGTGGTCTCCGACTCGCGACTCGCCGTCGTGCTCTGGGGCGACGACCCGCCGGTCACCGCCGCCGCGCAGATCCAGACGTACGTCTCCCGGCTGCGCGCCAAGCTCGCCCCGGACGCCGAGATCGTCCGGCAGCGCCCCGGATACGTACTGCGGGTCGCGCCCGACCGGTTCGACCTGGTGCGCTTCGAGCAGCTCGCGGCGCGCGGCCGGGACGCCCTCGCGGAGGGCCGACCGGCCGACGCCGCCGAGGCGCTGCGGGGCGCGCTCGCGCTGTGGCGCGGTCCGGCCCTCGCCGGGGTGACCGAATACCTGAGCGACGCGGAGCGGCCCCGCCTGGAGGAGGCGCGGCTGGCCGCACTCGGCGACCGGATCGACGCCGAACTGGCGCTCGGCCAGCACGGCCGGCTGGTCGTCGAGCTGACCGGGCTGGTCGCCGCGGACCCGCTGCGTGAGCAGTTGCGCGGCCAGCTGATGCTGACGCTCTACCGCTGCGGCCGGCAGGCGGACGCGCTGGCCAGCTACCAGGACTACCGGCACCTGCTCGCCGAGGAACTCGGCATCGACCCGGGGCGCGAGCTACAGGACCTGCACAAGTCGATCCTGGCCGCCGAGGCATCGCTCAGCCTGCCGGCGCCGGAGGCCCGGGTGACCGTCCGGCGTACCCCGGCCGAGCCGCTGCCGGCCCGGCTCCCCCCGGACGTGGCGGACTTCACCGGCCGGGACCGGGAGGCCGCCCAGGTGGTCGCGCTGCTGCGTACCCGGCCGGACAACGGTGGGCGGCGGCTCGCCTGCGTGATCGGCGGGATGGCCGGGCTGGGCAAGACCGCCCTGGCGATCCACGTCGGCCACCTGCTGCGGTCGTCGTACCCGGACGGGCAGATCTACCTCGACCTGCGCGGTGCCGGGCCGCAGCCGGCGGATCCTGTCGACCTGCTCGGCACCATCCTGCGGGCGCTCGGGACGGAGGCGTCGGAGATCCCGCCGTCGATGGCCGACCGGGCGCAGCTCTACCAGAGCCGACTGGCCGGGCGCCGGGTGCTGGTACTGCTCGACAACGCCGCCAGCGAGCAGCAGGTACGCCCGCTGCTGCCGGAGAGTCCGACCTGCGCCGCGATGGTGACCAGCCGGGCCCGGCTGGCGGCGCTGGAGGGCGTACCCCTGATCGACCTGGACGTCCTCGAACACCAGCAGGCGCTGGAGCTGCTCTCCAAGATCGTTGGTGCCGCCCGGGTGACCGCCGAGCCGGAGTCGGCGGTACGCATCGTCGAGCTCTGTGGCCACCTGCCGCTCGGCGTGCGCATCGCCGGTGCCCGGCTCACCGCGAAGCCGCACTGGCGGCTGGCCCGGCTCGCCGACCGGCTCTCCAGCCAGCGGCGCCGGCTGGACGAACTCAGGATCGGCGACCTGGAGGTCCGGGCCAGCGTGGCGTTGAGCCTGCAGGGCCTGGGCGAGCCCGCCCGGCGCGCCTTCCGGCTGCTGGCCCTGCTGGACGCGCCCCGGTTCGCCATCTGGACCGCCGCGGTGCTGCTCGACGTCACCCTCGCCACCGCGCGGGAGTTGCTGGAGCAACTGGTCGACGCCCGGCTCCTGGACGTCGTCCAGGTCGACGGTTCGAGTCAGGCCCGCTACTTCTTCCACGACCTGGTCCGGGCGCTCGCCCTGGAACAGGCCGCCGACGAGGAGACGGCCGACGAGCGGTACGCGGCGCTGGACCGGACGTTCGGCAGCCGTTCGGACCCGGGTGCCAAGGAGAACGGGTGACCACCCGGCTCCCGACCGGGGACACTTCACCGAGGGAAAGGGCTGCACCGGTGAGCACGTACGGCAGGGTCACGAACGACTGGTTCCTCCGCTTCGGAGCCGCGCCCCGGGCCACGGTCCGGCTGGTCTGCTTCCCGCACGCGGGCGGCGGGGCGGCCGGGTACCGGCGCTGGGCGGATCTCGTCCCGGAATCGATCGAGGTGGTCGCGGTCCAGTACCCCGGCCGGCAGAACCGGTACGGCGAGCCGATCATCGACGACATGACCGTACTGGCGGACGAGATCGTCGCGGCGGTCGCGCGTGAACTGGCCGGGCCGGTGGTGTTCTTCGGGCACAGCATGGGTGCCGTGGTCGCCTTCGAGGTGGCCCGCCGGTTGCGCGGCAGCGACTCGCTGACGGTACGCCGGCTCTTCGTGTCGGCCGGTCCGGCGCCGTCGGCCCGACGCTCGCTCGGAGTGCACCTGCGCGACGACGACGGGGTGGTCGCGTACCTCCGGGAACTCGGCGGCGGCGGCGCGGAGTTGCTGGAACTCGACGAGATCCGGCAGTTGACGCTGCCGATGGTCCGGGCCGACCTGCGGCTGATCGAGACCTACCGGTACGCGGCCGGCGAGCCGCTGAACTGCCCGGTCACCGCGATCGTCGGCGACCGGGACCACACCTTCACCACCGCCGACGCGCGTCGCTGGGTGGTGCACACCAATGCCGGGCTCGACGTGCACTCGCTGCCCGGTGGTCACTTCTATCTCGACGACCAGGCGGACCGGCTGGTGCCGCTGCTGGTCGAGCGGATCCTGCCCCGGTAGCGCGGCCGGGCCGGTGCCCGGGCGACCCGGTCCGGCCCGGTGCGCCGGGGCGGACCGGTCGGGGAAACGCTCACCGCTCCTGGACGCCGTCGCCGTCGTCGCGGGGGAGATATCGGCGTACCCGGATGCCGTGGCCGTGTGCGCGGATGCCGTCCGCGGCGGCGATGGCCGCGACGGGATCGGTGAGGAAGTCGAGCGCGACCGCGGTGTCACCCTCGATGCGGCTGCGCATCCGCTCCAGCCCTTCGGGGGTGCTCGACGCCACGGCGTCCAGTTTGGCCAGTGCCGCCGCTCGGAGTCGGTAGTCGTTCTCCACCTCGACGACGACCTCGGACACCACCACGTAGCGCTGGGTCCGGGTGGAAGCGCTGAGCTCGCGGTCCATCTCTTCCTTCACGGTCCTGAGCATAGTCGTACCTTTCATGCGCAGAAACCCCTATTGATCCCCCGTCAAGCAAGTTTAATTACTTACGGGGTTCCAGCGCAGTTTAGGGGTCTTCCTGTATGGACCTGGAGTGAGAATGCGACTACCCTGCGGGAGGTATGCCGGGTCCGGGCCCGAAGGAATTTCCCGGGCCGGAGCCGGAGCTGAGCCCGACCGACGGCGGCTACCCGCTCGCGGTGGACATACCGGGATGCCGACCGGCAGGCTCAGGTGATGCCGAACGTCGTGGTGCTGGGCGCGGGGGTGGTCGGGCTGACCACCGCGGTACGACTGGCCGAGGCCGGTGCCCGGGTGGCGGTGCTGACCGCCGACGAGCCGGCCGACACGGTCTCCCGGGTCGCCGCCGCGGTCTGGTACCCGACCCGGACCAGTGCCGACCCCCGGGTGCTGGGCTGGGCCCGGCGCACCTTCGAGGTGCTCGCCGGGCACGCCCGGCAGGAGGTGCCGGGCGTGGTGATGCGGCCGACCCGGATGCTGCTGCGCGAGGCGGTGACCGGGGACCCGTGGTGGGCCCCGGCGGTGCCCGACTTCCGGGCCGTCGCACCCCCGGAGGGGTACGCCGGACAGTGGCGGTTCACCGTGCCGACCGTCGAGATGGGCCCGTACCTGGCCTGGCTGGTCGACCGGCTCGCCCGGCTGGAGGTGCCGGTGCGCCGGCACCGGGTGGACCGGCTCGCCGACGTGCCCGCGATCGCGGCCGAGGTGTGGCCGTCGGCGCGGCGGCCGCCGCTGGTGGTCAACGCGACCGGGCTGGCCGCCGGCAAGCTCGCCGACGACCCGGCCGTGCACCCGATCCGGGGCCGGATCGTCTTGGTCGGCAACCCCGGCCTGACCACCTCGGTACGCGACGAGGGGAACCCGGCCGGCATCACCTACGTACACCCGCGCAGCCGGGACGTGGTGCTGGGCGGCACCTTCGAGCCGTACCGGACGGAGACCGGGCCGGACGAGGAGGCCGGTGCGGCGATCCTGGCCCGGTGCGTCGCGCTGGTCCCGGAACTGGCCGGAGCGCCGGTGCTCGGGCAGCTCGCCGGGCTGCGTCCCGGCCGGCTCGGCGGGGCCCGGCTGGCCGAGGACGTGTCCGGGCTGGCCGGATCGGCCCGGCTGATCCACAACTACGGGCACGGCGGTGCCGGGGTCACCCTGGGCTGGGGCTGCGCCGACGAGGTGGCGGCGCTGGTCCTCGACCAGACGCCATGATCATCGAACCTTTCCACTTCCCCTTACGTCGCGGTGGACCGCGGGTTGGCTCCGGGTCCCAGCATTCCGTGACCGTGGGGTTCAGCGGAGGGTCGCGGAGACCCCGCCCCGGGCGATGGTCCGGGCCATCAGTTCGTGCAGCGGCTCGGGGCGGCCCAGGTGGTATCCCTGACCCCGGTCGACGCCGAGTTCGCGCAGCACCGGCACCAGCTCGGGCCGGTCGATGTGCTCGGCGACCGTGCGCATCCCGAGCCCGTGCGCGGCCCGCACCACCGCGTCGATCAGGATCGGGTCGGAGCCGCCGTGGTCGGCCTGCCGGACGAACTCACCCGCGATCTTGACCGCGGTGAACGGCAGGTGCTTGAGGTAGACGAAGGAGCCGTATCCGGCGCCGAAGTCGTCCAGGCTGAACCGGCAGCCGGCCGAGGTGAGCGTGGAGGCCAGTCGGCGGGCGGCGGCCAGGTTGGCGATGGCGGTGGTTTCGGTGATCTCCAGGCCGAGCTGGGTCGCCGGTACGCCCGCGGCGGCCAGCGTGCCGACCACCCAGTCACCGAAGCTCGGATCCTCCAGCGAGCGGCTGGAGATGTTGACGTCCAGCCGCAGTTCCACCCCGGCCGCCCGGGCCGCGGCGAGTGCTCCGGTGGCGGTCTCCACCACCCAGCGGTCCAGCTCGTAGATCATGTCGCCGCGCTCCAGCGCCGGCAGGAAGTCGCCGGGGCCGATCTGCCGGCGATGGTTGTCGCGTACCCGCATCAGCAGCTCGTAGCTGCGTACCTGGTCGTCGCCGAGGTCGATGATCGGCTGGGCGTCGAGCTGCAACTGGCCGGTGTCCAGCGCCCGGCGTACCCGGGAGACCAGGTCGACCCGCTGGGCGGCCAGCCGTTGCTGCTCCGGCGCGAAGAGCCGGGCCCGGTTGCGGCCCTCGCCCTTGGCCTGGTAGAGCGCCAGGTCGGCGTGGGCGAGCAGCAGGGTGTCGTCGTCGGCGGTGTCCAGCGGGGCGGCGCCGATGCTCAGCGTCACCCGCAGCGGCTCGCCGCGCACCGCGAGCGGGGTGCGGGCGACCAGGTCGCAGAGCCCGGCCCCGATCGCGAGTGCCCGGTCGGCGTCGCAGTCCGGCAGCAGGACGGCGAACTCGTCCCCGCCCAGCCGGCCGAGCACCGCCTCGGCGGGCAGGTGGTTGGGGAGCAGCCGGGCCAGCAGCCGGAGCACCTCGTCGCCGATGGCGTGCCCGCGCAGGTCGTTGATGTCCTTGAAGTTGTCGATGTCGATCAGGAGCAGTGCGGCCGCCGCCGGGCCGCCGGTAGCGGTCAGCTCGCTCATCCGGGCGGTCAGGGCCCGCCGGTTCGGCAGCCCGGTCAGCGGATCGTGCTCGGCCAGGTATGCCAGCTCGTCCTGGACCTGCCGGATCTCGGTGATGTCGTGTGCGGTGCCGAGCATCCGCAACGGCCGGCCGGACTCGTCGGTGAAGACTTCGCCGTAGCACTCCAGGACGCGCATCTGCCGGCTGTTCGCCAGGTACATCCGGTGGGTGTAGGTGAACGAGTTGGCCTCCCGGATCGCCCGGTGCAGAGTTGCCTCGATCATTTCGAGGTCGTCCGGGTGGATCATCTTCCGGTAGGTCGGGTAGTCGAGCGCGGTCTCCGGGGCCAGCCCGATCATCGCCTTCAGAGTGGGTGACCACACCACCTGGTCGGTGGGGAGGTGCCACTCCCAGGTGCCGACCCGGGCCAACTGCTCGATGTGGGCCAGCCGCCAGGCGTAGTCGTCGGCGCGGCGCCGGTCGGCGCGCTGCTCGGTGACGTCGGCCAGTTCGTACACCAACTGGCCGTCCGGCTCCGGTTCGGCGCGCGGCAGCGGCGGCAGCCGCCGACACGTCACCCGCAGGTGCCGGACCGCGCCGTCGACCGTCGGGCAGCGCAGCTCGACCGGCGGTCCGTCCGGGGTCGCGGCGCCGAACGGCAGCGAGCCGATGTCCGCGCCGATGAGCTGGCCGAGTCGCTGGGCCGCCCGGTTGTACCAGGTCACCTCGCCGTTCTCGGCGGTGGTCAGCAGGGCGGCGGAGGTGGTGTCGAGCACCGCGGCGGGCACACTGGACGGCAGTGCGGGCACTGGGCCTCCCGTAGAGATCGACCGGATCCGGTGCAGGGGACGCGGGACGGGCACGGTCGGCCGTGACGGCGCACTGAGTGTACGGAGGCGGGAGCCCCACGGCCAACGCCCCTACGCCGACAGCCGTCGATCTTGACCAGGTCGGGGCGGGGGGTCAGGGTGATCCGGAGGCGTCCCGCCGGACGATCGCCACGGCCACCCGGCAGAACTCGTCCATGTCCGGGGTGAACCCGTCGGCGAGGTCCGGATGCAGTCCCGCCCGGGTCTCGTCGAGCAGCCGACGGCAGACCTCCTCGACCGGTTCACCGGCATAGTCGGCCCGGACCCGGTCGATTGCCGCGCGCAGCGCGGAGTTGAGCTGCTCCTCCAGCGGTCCGCGCAGGTGCCGCCGCGCCGGGTCGAGCCCGGTGGGGTCGAGCGTGACGTGTGGCTCCGACATCACCGCTCCCTTCGTCGCCGGTGCCGTTGCCCGCCGGTCCCCGTCACCTGCCGGTGGCCGACGGCGTACCCAGCCGGGGGTGGCGGTCAAACCGGTCCGGGTACCGCTTCCGGCGTCCTGCCCGCTGCCGGTGGCGCCCGGCGACCGGCTCACACCACGGGCGGCAGGCTGCTCACCCGGACCAGGTACGACATCTCCTCGGCCGGCTCCTCCCGGTACGAGACCCGCTGGATCTGCCGGTCGTCCACGTACAGCGCGACATCGGCGAGCACGCCGAGGTGGGCGAGGCCGATGTCGGCGGCCCGCTTCTTGTCCTGGAGCACGGCGCCGATCCCGCCGATCAGGGTCGCCGCGTCGGAGGTGCGTCGACCCGGGGGGCAGCGCAGCACGATCTCCAGGGCGACCGGCTCGGTCAACGCGGTCCAGCCACTGCGCTGCGCCGCGGCGCAGGCGGCCTGGAGCAGCGTACGGACCCGGGCGGCCTGCCGGTGCCCGGCCGCGAAGATCGACAGCGCCTCGGTCTTGACCGGCGGCGGCCCGCTGACCTCGAAGGACAGGGTGAGCGCCCGGGTGTTCTGCACGGCGGCACCTCCTCTTGCAGACGATCCTGCCCAAGGATCGCGGGGACGGGGCGCGTTTCGCCTATCGGAACTGCCGCTCCGGACGGCCCGGCCCGGCCGCCGCTCGGGCGACGAGGCCGGTCCACCGGGCCTGTCGGCATCGACGGCGACCTGCTGGCGCCGGAGGTAGCACCCACGGTAGCCGAGGCGCCGGCCGCCGGGAATATCACAGTGGACCCGGGATCGGTCGCTCGGGTGACGGTCGGCGCGCTGCGGCGCTGAGGCTTGTCGATGTTTCGGTCGCTGGGCGGCGGGGCAGTGGGGGTATTCGACACCTACGCCCGGTCCGGCGGTTCGCCTGCGGCCGGAGGCGGGGTGCTTTCGCCGTGTGCCGGGACGGTTCCCGCCCCGGCCGTCATAAGGGAGGACGGCGTGATGAGCGGTCACCAGGCGCGCGACAGGCGGCCGGCGGGCTGCCACCGGCGGCCACGATCGGCGGAGGCCGACGTCGGCACAACGGCCGGGAGGACAGCGGGGTGCCGAGATGACTGAGCCCGAGCGGGGCGGCCGGATCCGGCGGCGCCGGTTCCGGCTGGCGGCGGCGCTGACGGGGCTGACGCTGCTGGTGCCGCTCGCTGCCTGCGGCTCCGGGGAGGACGGCGGCATTCCGACGATCAACCTCTACTACACCACCGAGCAGAACATCCAGAAGGTGGTCGACGACTGCAACGCGAAGGCGGGCGGGCGGTACCGGATCGCGTACCGGGTGCTGCCCCGGGCCGCCGACGACCAGCGGGTGCAGTTGGTCCGCCGGCTGGCCGCCGAGGACTCGGGCATGGACATCCTGGGCCTGGACGTCACCTGGACCCAGGAGTTCGCCAGCGCGGGCTGGCTGCTGGAGTGGACCGGCGAGCACCGGGCCGAGGCCGAGCGCGGCACCCTGGCCGGCCCGCTGGAGACGGCCCGGTACGAGGGCAAGCTCTACGCCGCGCCGAAGAACACCAACGTGCAACTGCTCTGGTACCGCTCCGACCTGGTGCCGCAGCCGCCGCGTACCTGGGACGAGATGATCCGGGCGGCCCAGGATCTGCGGGGGCGGGGCCAGCCGTACCGGGTGATCACCATGGGCGCCCAGTACGAGGGACTCGTCGTCCTCTACAACACGCTGGTGGCCAGCGCTGGCGGCCAGATCATCAACGACGACGGCAGCAAGGCGGTCTTCGACGACGGCGCCGTCCGGGCGCTGGAGGTGCTGCGCAACTTCGCCACCGCCGGGATCACCACCTCCTCCTTCTCGAACACCATCGAGGACCAGGCGCGGCTCGACTTCCAGTCCGGGGCGGGCGCCTTCCAGCTCAACTGGCCCTTCGTCTATCCGGCGATGCAGGAGGCGGACCCGGAACTGGCGAAGAAGGTGAAGTGGGCCCGCTACCCGGGAGTGGACCCGGGCACACCGAGCAAGGTGACGATCGGCGGGTTCAACCTGGGGGTCAGCCGGTACTCCCGGCATCCCGACGAGTCCTTCGACGCCGCGTCCTGCCTGCGCGACGCCGAGCACCAGAAGTTCTCCGCGATCAACGACGGGGTACCGCCGACCATCGAGAGCGTCTACGCCGAGCCGGAGATGGCCGAGGCGTACCCGATGCGGGACACCATTCTCGAGGAGCTGAAGGACCCGGCGACCCGGCCGCGCAGTCCGGCGTACCAGAACATTTCGACCGTACTGTCGGCGACGCTCTCCCCGCCGTCGTCGATCGACCCGGAGCGGACCGCGGACCGGATGCGGGAGGCGACGCAGGACGCGCTCGACTCGAAGGGGGTGCTGCCGTGAGTACGGAAATCGAGACCGCGACCGCCGTGGAGCGGGCCGGTACGACCCCGGCGGTCCCGGCGCCCCGGCGCGGCCGGGGTGGTCGGGCGGTGCTGAGCGAGGGGAAGCGGGCCGAGCGCCGGTTGGGCTGGCTGCTCTGCGCCCCGGCCGCGTTGGTGATGCTGGCGGTGACCGCCTATCCGATCCTCTACTCCGTCTGGCTGTCGTTGCAGCGCTTCGACCTCAAGTTCCCGGACGAGCGGGAGTTCGTCGGGCTGGCCAACTACGTCACGGTGCTGACCAACGACTACTGGTGGACCGCGTTCGGGGTGACCATGCTGATCACCGTCGTGACGGTCGCCGTCGAGCTGGTGCTGGGCATGGGACTGGCCATCGTGATGCACCGGACCATCGTCGGGCGCGGCCTGGTCCGCACGTCGGCGCTGATCCCGTACGGCATCGTCACGGTGGTGGCGGCCTTCTCCTGGCGGTACGCCTGGACGCCCGGCACCGGTTATCTGGCCACGCTCTTCGGTGAGGGGGCGCCGCTGACCGAACGGGCCAGCGCGCTGGCGATCATCATGCTGGCGGAGATCTGGAAGACCACCCCGTTCATGGCGCTGCTGCTGATGGCGGGCCTGGCGCTGGTGCCGGAGGACCTGCTCAAGGCCGCTTCGATGGACGGCGCCACCGCCTGGCAGCGGTTCACCAAGGTCATGTTGCCGGTGATGAAGCCGGCGATCCTGGTGGCGCTGCTGTTCCGCACCCTGGACGCGTTCCGGGTCTTCGACAACATCTTCGTGCTGACGGCCGGGTCGAACGAGACCTCGTCGGTGTCGATGCTCGCCTACAACAACCTGATGCGCGGGCTCAACCTCGGGATCGGGTCGACCATGTCGGTGCTGATCTTCCTCGCCGTGGCGATCATCGCGTTCGTCTTCGTGAAGCTGTTCGGCACCGCTGCCCCGGGCAGCACGGACGAGGGGAGACGCTAATGGCCGCCACCGACACCACGGCCACGGCGAAGTGGCGGTGGGGACTGCTGGACCTCGTGGTGGTGGTCTTCGCGCTGGTCCCGGTGCTGTGGATCGCGTCGCTGTCGTTCAAGACCACCGGCACGCTCACCGACGGGAACTTCATCCCTCGGGAGTGGACCCTGGACAACTACCGCACGATCTTCTCCACCAACCAGTTCGTCCGGGCTCTGGGCAACTCGATCGGGATCGCCCTGATCGCCACCACCATCGCGGTGGTGCTCGGCACCATGGCCGCGTACGCGGTGGCCCGGCTGGACTTTCCGGGCAAGAAGGCGCTGGTCGGGGTCTCCCTGCTGATCGCGATGTTCCCGCAGGTCTCGCTCGTCTCGCCGCTGTTCGAGATCGAGCGGTCCCTCGGGCTCTTCGACACCTGGCCGGGGTTGATCCTGCCGTACATCACCTTCTCCCTGCCGCTGGCCATCTACACGCTGTCGGCGTTCTTCAAGCAGATCCCGTGGGACCTGGAGAAGGCCGCCAAGATGGACGGCGCCACCTCCGGGCAGGCGTTCCGCCGGGTGATCGCGCCGCTGGCCGCGCCCGGGGTCTTCACCACCGCGATCCTGGTCTTCATCTTCTGCTGGAACGACTTCCTCTTCGCGATCTCGCTGACCTCGACCGAGCGGTCCCGCACGGTGCCGGTGGCGCTGTCGTTCTTCACCGGGGAGTCGCAGTTCGAGGACCCGACCGGGGCGATCTGCGCCGCCGCCGTGGTGATCACGATTCCGATCATTCTGTTCGTGCTGTTCTTCCAGCGTCGCATCGTGTCGGGCCTGACGTCCGGCGCCGTGAAGGGGTGAGGTCGCAGTGGCTGACATCGTGCTGGACAAGGTGAGCAAGAGCTTCCCGGACGGGACGGTCGCGGTCCGGGACGTCGACCTGGAGATCGCCGACGGCGAGTTCGTCATCCTGGTCGGCCCGTCGGGCTGCGGGAAGTCGACCACCCTCAACATGATCGCCGGACTGGAGGACATCAGCTCGGGCGAACTGCGCATCGACGGGCAGCGGGTCAACGACAAGGCACCCCGGGACCGGGACATCGCGATGGTCTTCCAGTCGTACGCCCTCTATCCGAACATGACCGTCCGGGAGAACATGGCGTTCCCGCTCCGGCTCGCCAAGCTGGACAGGGCGACCATCGAGCAGAAGGTGGCCGAGGCGGCCAAGGTGCTGGAGCTGACCCCGCTGCTGGACCGCAAGCCGGCGAACCTCTCCGGTGGGCAGCGCCAGCGGGTGGCGATGGGGCGGGCGATCGTCCGCAGCCCGAAGGCGTTCCTGATGGACGAGCCGCTCTCCAACCTCGACGCCAAGTTGCGGGTGCAGATGCGTACCGTGGTGTCCCGGTTGCAGAAGCAGCTCGGCACCACGACGGTGTACGTGACGCACGACCAGACCGAGGCGATGACCCTCGGCGACCGGGTGGTGATCATGCGGGGCGGTGCGGTGCAGCAGGTCGGCCCGCCCCAGGAGTTGTACGACCACCCGGCGAACCTCTTCGTCGCCGGGTTCATCGGCTCGCCGGCGATGAACTTCCTGCACGCCGCGGTCGAGGACGACAGGCTGCGGACGGCGGTCGGCGACGTACCCCTCGGCGACCGGCTCCGGCGCGAGCTGGCGGCCGAGGACGCCCCCCGGGAGCTGATCCTCGGCATCCGTCCGGAGCATTTCGAGGACGCCGGGCTGGTCGACGAGCAGACCCGGGAGCGGGGGATGGAGTTCGAGGCGCCGGTCGAGATCGTCGAGTCGATGGGCTCGGACAAGTACGTCTATCTCACCGTCTCCGGTGAGCGGGCCAGCGCGGCGGAGCTGGAGGAACTCGCCGCGGACGTGGGCGCGGACGGGTTCAGCGGCGGCGGGGCGAACCTGGTGACCCGGCTGTCGGCGGAGTCCCCGGTCACCGAGGGGCAGGACCACCGGCTCTGGTTCAACCTGGAGAAGATCCACCTGTTCGACCCGTCGAACGGACGCAACCTCACCCTGCACGAGGGCCGGGCCGCCGGAGCGCTCGCCTCCTGATCCTGCGGGAGCGTGGCGATCGGGCCGCGCCTGGTCGCCCGGCGCCGACGGTGTCCTGGCGGCCGGGCTGGTCGCTCGCGCTGACGGTGCCCGGACCGGACGGGACGCCTCCCGGCCGGTCCGGGCACCATGTTGTCGACCCGGACCGTGCGGCTGAGCGGGTGGGACGGCCGGCGCCCGGAACCGTCCGTGAGCGGTGATTTCAACACGTAGCGTAGTTGTGTGGGTACGGAGCACGAGCCGCCCTGCGGGGCCGGGACCGCCGCGTGATCGCGGCGGTCGCGCTGGCGCTCAGCTCCGCCGTCTGCTTCGCCTTCGGGGCCGCCCTGCAACAGCGTGCCGCGCGCCGGGAACCGCAGCACGGGACAGCCGACCCGCGGTTGCTCATCCGGCTGCTGCGCCGGAAGAGCTGGCTGCTGGCAAAGGTCCCCGACCTGGCCGGTACGGTGCTGCAGGCGATCGCCCTGCGGTTCGGGCCGCTGACCCTGATCCAGCCGCTGCTGATCAGCGGGATGTTCCTGGCGATCCCGCTGGAGGCGGCCCTCGACCACCGCCGGCCGCATCCCCGCGACGTCACCGCGGTCGCCGCCTGTGTCTTCGGGCTCGCCGCCTTCCTCGGCGCCGCCCGGCCCCGGGCGGGGGTGTCCCAGCCGTCCCTGATGGGCTGGCTCGGAGTCGCGCTGATCGGCGGCGCCCTGGTCGGGATCTGCCTGCTTCTCGCCCACCGGGCCACCGGCGCCGCCCGGGGAACGCTGCTCGGGATCGCCAGCGGGCTGCTCTACGCCGGCACCGCGTCGCTGCTGAAGTCCGTCGCCGACCGGGTCACCGACGACCCGCTCTCGACGCTGACCGACTGGCACCTGTACGCGCTGGCCGTGGTCGGGTTCGCCTCGGTGGCGCTGAACCAGAACGCCTTCCAGAACGGTCCCTTGGCCGCGCCACTCACTTCGATCACCCTGGTGGACCCGGTGGCCAGCGTCGTCATCGGGGTGACGGCGTTCCACGAGACGCTGTCGTTCGGTGGACTCCGGCTCCTGGTCGAGGTGCCCGCGGTGCTGGCGATGGGCTTCGGGATCTGGCTGGCCAGCACCCGGTCCACCGGCCGGGAAGGCTACGAGGGCGGCTGAGCGGCCCCCGGCGTTCACTTCCCGGCCGTGGTCGGGACGGGGCTCAGTTCCCGGCCGCGGTGGGGGCGGGCCGGGGATCCCGCCACATCGGCTGGAGCGTCGGGCCGCCGTCCGGCAACTGGATCGGTTCGCCCTGGGCCCGGAAGCCGTACCGCTCGTAGAGTGCGCGGTTGCGCGGTGAACTCGCCTCCAGATAGCAGCCGATCCCGTCCGCGTCGGCCCGGGCGAGTTGGTGCCGGAGCATGGCGCCGCCGAGCCCCCGGCCGCGCAGCTCGGGCAGCACCACCATCTGCTGGAGATACCAGTGTGGTTCCCGATCGGGGTGGCGGGCGGCGATCAGTTCGCCGACCAGGGCCATCCGGGGCGCGTACCGGCCGTAGGCCCGGGCGAGGAAGGCGGCCTGCCGCTCGTCCCGGGCCGGGTCCGCGGCGGCCGCTGATCCGGTTCGGTCGCCGGCCCGGAACTCCCACACCGACAGGCCACCGATCCCGGTCGGCTCGCCGTCCGCCAACAGGATCTCGCCGGCCTCCAGCGCCCCGCCGACCCAGTCGGAGGCGAACTCGACCCATGCCTGTGCACACGCCTGGCGGGCGCTCTCCTCCGGCACCACCCAGCTCAACACCGCCTCGTCCTGGCCGGCCCGGCCCACCGTGGCGGCGATCGCCCGGGCATCGGCCGGCTCGGCCGGGCGTACCGTCATCGTCTCGGTCATCGTCACCTCGTTACGCTCGCAGGGTACGGTGGGTACAGTGTACGCGAGCGTGCGTACTGTGTAGCGACGGGGTCGGGGAGTGGATGGAAGGCGACGGTGACGACGCCGGGACCGGCGCGGGGCTGAACCTGGACCGCATCGTACGGGTGGCGGTCGGGCTCGCCGACGCGTACGGCCTGGCCACCCTCTCGATGCGGCGGGTCGCCGCCGCCCTGGACGCCGGGGTGATGTCGCTCTACCGGTACGTGCCGGGCAAGGCCGAGCTGGTCGACCTGATGGTGGAGGACGTCTTCGGCGAGATCGACTATCCGGAGCCGGGCCCGGCCGGCTGGCGGGCCAGGATCGAGCTCTCCGCCCGCCGGGAGTGGGCGATGTACCAGCGGCATCCGTGGGTACTGCCGATCGTCGCGGGCACCGGGCGACCGCCGCTCGGGCCGAACGTGCTGGCCAGCGTGGAATGGGTGCTGGCCGCCGTGGACGGCTTCGGGCTCGACCCGGCGACGATGGTCCAGGTCTACCTCACGGTCAGTGACTACGTGCAGGGTGCGGCCCGGTACGTCCAGACCGAGGCCGAGGACGAGCGGCGGACCGGGGTGAGCATCGAGCAGTGGTGGGCGGCCGAGATGGCCACCCTGACCCGGCTGCTCGACACCGGGCGGTTTCCGCTGCTGTCCCGGCTGACCAGGCAGGTCGGCGCCGCTCCGGCGTCCGTACGGCAGGACTTCGAGTTCGGCCTGGGTCGGGTGCTCGACGGCATCGCCGTCTTCTTGGCAGACGAGCCCGCTCCGGCCGGCCGGCCCGAGCAGGTGACGGCCAACGAGGAAACCAGGTTTGAAAAAGTAACCACTACTCCGGACCGACGGCTTCCCGCAGCCACCTCGGCGGCACTGGAACTGCTCGGCCGGCGCTGGGTCCTCGACCTGCTGCACGTGCTCGGCCACGGCGAGGCACGGTTCCGCGATCTCGTCGAGGCCCTGCCCGGCGTCTCCCGGCGGGTGCTCACCGAACGGCTGCGCGAACTCGCCGACGAGGGACTGCTGCGCCGCCAGGTGGACTCCGGCCCGCCCACCCGGATCAGCTACGCCCTCACCGAGCGCGGTGCCGGGCTTCGCAGCGTGCTGACCGGCCTCGACACCTGGGCCGGGCAGCACGACCGGACCGGTGCTCGCCGATCCCGGCCGGTCCCCGGCGCCGGCCGGTCCGCTCGCCGCGAAGGTCGACCCGGGCGCCGTCCGGGACCTGACTCGGCGGCGGTGTGACCCCCGGCGGGCCCGGTCGCGGCCCGGTCCGGCTGGCTCCC
Organism: Plantactinospora sp. DSM 117369; assembly: GCF_053764795.1. NCBI lineage: Bacteria > Bacillati > Actinomycetota > Actinomycetes > Micromonosporales > Micromonosporaceae > Plantactinospora > Plantactinospora sp. DSM 117369. Next base: position 3,559,640 of record NZ_CM132446.1, read on the forward strand.
GGCGACCCGGTGATCGGGATCAAGTGGACCGGCGGCCCGGGCGAGGGCTCTCAACCCGCCCGGACCACCGGCTTGGCAATGCCTACCCGGGATACCGGGATGTATGCGCCCCGCTCTCGCCCCGCCCCGCTCCCGGCGGCATCGCCGCCCCCGGCGCCGGTGCCCGGGAAGCCCCGGAGGCCGGGGCCGACCCGGCCGGGGTCGGGAGCAACCGGCCCACCACCTCGGTCAGCACTGCCATCCCGTCCCGGCTCAGCACCGACTCGGGATGGAACTGCACCCCGGCGTACGTCGGCCCGCGCAGCGCGTGCACCGCACCGTCGACCGGGTCCCGGGCCAACCGCACCGGCCCGTACGCCGTGTCCAGCCCGTCGGTGTCGGCCAGCGCGGTGTAGCTGGAGTAGAAGCCGACCCGCGCGACGGTGTCGAAGAGCGTGACGTCCCGGCACAGCCCCTGGTAGGGCGCGGTGCGCCGGTGCAGGGTCAGGCCGAGTCGGGCGGCCAGCATCTGGTGGCCGAGGCAGACGCCGAGGGTCGGTGACCCGCTGTCGAGCAGCCGGCCGACCAGGCGGCGCAGGGCGACCATCTTCGGGTCGGTCGGGTGCCCCGGGTCGCCCGGTCCGGGGCCCAGCACCGTCAGGTCGGCGCTGGCCGGATCGAATCCGCCCGGCTCGGCGACCCCGGCCCAGGGGCGTACCGCCACGGTCAGGCCGAGCGCCCGCAGTTGGTGCGCGAGCATGCCGGTGAAGGTGTCCTCCCCGTCGACCACCACCACCCGCCGGCCGTCGAACTCCGGTCGTACCGTGGCGCCCGGCGTCCGCTGCTCCAGCCAGAACGGGGCGAGCCCGGTGTTGCGGGCGGCCAGCGCGGCCCGTACCGCCGGGTCGTCGGCGAGCCGGACCTCCGCGGCCGGGGCCGGTTCGGCGGCCGGCGCGGACGCGACACCGACCACGCCGGTGCCGGTGCCGGTGGCGTCGCCGGCCCGGTCGCCGGACGCGGCGGGGTCGCTGGCCCGGTCGCCGGGGGCCGCCGGCTCCGGCCGCAACCCCAGCGCGGTCAGCACCCCGGCCGCCTTGGCGTGCGTCTCGGCCACCTCGGCGGCGGCGGTGGAGTGCCGCACCAGGGTCGCGCCGACCGGCACCCGCAGCTCGCCGGCCGGCGAGATCTCGGCGGTACGGATCAGGATCGGCGCGTCCAGGGTCTGCCGCCCGGCCTCGTCGAAGCCGAGCAGCGCCAGTACGCCCGCATAGTAGCCGCGGCCGCGCCGCTCGTGCCGGGCGATCACCCGGCAGGCGTTCTCCATCGGACTGCCGGTGACGGTCGGCGCGAACATCGTCTCCCGGAGCACCTCCCGGACGTCGCGCGAGCCGCGCCCGGCCAGCAGGTACTCGGTGTGCGTCAGGTGCGCCATCTCCTTGAGGTACGGCCCGATCACCTGGCCACCCTGCTCGGCCACGGTCGCCATCATCTTCAGTTCCTCGTCGAGCACCATGTACAGCTCGTCGATCTCCTTGGGGTCGGCGAGGAACCGCAGCAGCTCCTCCCGGTCCGCCGGCCGGCCCGGGTGGCGCAGCGTGCCGCTGATCGGGTTCATCATGACCAGGCCGTCCTCGACGCTGACGTGCCGTTCCGGCGAGGCGCCGACCAGGATCCGGCCGCCGGTGTGCACCAGGAACGTCCAGTACGCGCCCCGCTCCCCGGTGAGCAGCCGGCGCAGCGCGGCCAGCGCCGCCGGCAGCGGGGGACCGGCCAGGGTGCCGAGGTAGGAGCGGTGGATCACGAAGTTCGCCCCCTCGCCCCGGCCGATCTCGTCGCGCAGCACCCGAGCGACGATCTCCGCGTACTCCGGGTCGGCGATGTCGAAGCCGGCGTCGCGGACCGGTACCGGTACCTCGGGCAGGGCCGCCAGCGCGTCGGCCAGCGGGACCCGCTCGGGCTCGTCGAGCACCAGGCACTCCAGCGGGGCGCCGTCGTCGACACAGGCGAAGCCGCGCTCGGCGACCTGCCGGTACGGCACCACGGCGAGGGTGCGCGGGCCGGCCGGCCCGGCCGGCAGGGGGATGTCGGCGAGCGTGGCGACGGTGTGCGGCACACCGGTGAAGACCTCGAGGCCGGTGGCGCCGTCCCGGCGCAGCAGGGCGAACGGGCCGGGGTCGGCGCCGCTCGCGATGGTGCGGAGCAGGTGGTTGAGCAGGGTCATCGGTCGTCCCTCACAGCCGGGGGCCGTCCCGAGCGGTGGCCGGAGAGGCGTGGGGGAACCCTGGCGGCCGCCGCGTGGGGCGGCCGCGTGGAAGATTGCTACGCGCGGAGGTCGGCCGCCGGGATGGCGGGCCACCAGGAGTTGAGTCGCGCGAGCACGGCCCGAGTCTAGGGCAGCGCCGGCCGGGCCGGCACCCCCTTCGGCACACCTGTCCACCAGGTGGGCGACCCGGGCCGGCACGGGGCCCGTCCGGCCGGTACCGCGCGACCTTGCCCTGGTCGGCAGCGACGAACGGGTACGGTTTTCGTCGATGAGGATTCTCGCTCTCGACCTGGGTACGTCGTCGGTGCGCGGCCTGGTGCTGGACGCGGCCGCCCGGCCGCTGCCCGGTGCGCTGGCCCGGCGACCGGCCGAGGTCACGATCGGGGACGACGGTCGGGCCACCCTGGACGGGCCGGCCTACCTCGCCGCCCTGGTCGAGTGCCTCGACGAGCTGGCCGGGGCGGACCACCTCGACGGAGTGGAACTGGTCGTCGCCTCGGCGCAGTGGCACTCGGTGGTGCCGCTGAACGCCGCCGGCGATCCACTCGGCCCGGTGCTGACCTGGTTGGACACCCGCCCCACCCCACCGGCCGGGGCGGCCGGGCCGGTGGATCCGGACGACTACCACCGACGTACCGGCACCTGGTGGCACCGGTTCTACTGGTCGGTCCGGCTGCCCTGGCTGCGGGAGCGGTGCGGCGACGACAAGATCCGCTTTGTCGGCCTGATCGAGTACGTCTTCGGCACGCTGCTGGACGAGGCGGTCATGTCGGTCTCCCAGGCCTCCGGCACCGGCCTGCTCGACCTGCGCACCCTGGACTGGGACACCGAGGCGTGCGAGCTGGCCCGGGTACGCCCGGGAGAGCTGCCGACGCTGGCTCCGCTGGCCTGGCACGGCCGGCTCCGGCCCGGGTACGCCCGGCGCTGGCCGGCGCTCCGGGCCGCCCGCTGGGCCCCGCCGAGCGGCGACGGTGCCGCCTCCAACGTGGGCTCCGGCTGCTACGACAGCCGGCGCGCGGCGGTCACCGTCGGCACCTCGGCGGCGGTCCGGCTGGTCCAGCCCGCCCCGGCGGGTGGCGAGCTGCCGCCGTTGCCCGAGGAGCTGTGGCGCTACCGGGTGGACCACGAGCACGTGGTGACCGGTACCGCCTTCTCCGGCGGCGGCAACCTCTACGCCTGGGTCCGGCGGGAGATGAAGCTGCCGGAGGGGGCGGACCTCGACAGGGCCCTGGCCCGGGTGCCGCCCGGCGACGGCGTACCGGCCGATCCCCAGCTGGGCGGCGACCGTCCACCCGGGCTCGCCCCGGCCGGCTCCGGCGCGCTGTCCGGGCTCGGCTTCAACACCACCGCGGTGGACATCCTGGCCGGACTGATGGACGCACTCTGTCGCCAGGTGGCGGTAGGGGTCACGGCGATCGAGTCCACCCTGGATAACTCGGTCCAGGTCGTCCTCGGTGGCGGGGCCGTCGCCGCGTCCGGGTGGTGGCGGCGTTCCTTCTCGGTCGCGCTGGCCCCCCGGGAGGTACACCACGTCCGGAATCCGGAGATCGGTGCGGTCGGCGCCGCTCTGGTGGCGATCGGTCGGCTCGACGGCGCGTCCGGCCTTGAGCGCATCGTCCGGACGGATGAGCACGAGTCGGCGACAGCGACAAGATCTGATCACCCGCAGTATCCTTCGTGAGCTGTACCGCCCCCCTGATCATTGACAGCAGGTCCGGGCCTGAATTGAAATAGCTCCGCTCCTTGGCGCGCCCCGCATCGAGGACGGTAGGAGGCATGGTGGCTGTTGCCCCGGACCCGTCACACGGCGCCGTCTCGCGTCACCGCCGGCGCCGTCTCGACGTCCGGGTGGTGCCACATCGCCGCAGGTCCCCCTTTCGGTTGCGGGACTGGCGGATGCGTACCAAGCTGGGCGCCGTCCTCGTGGTCCCGTCGGTCGCGTTCCTGGTGCTCGCCGGAGCGCAGACCAGCGCGTTGGTGAGCCAGGCGGAGCTGCTCGACGAGTTCGCCGACCAGGTGGCGGTCGGCCGCGAGATCACGACGCTGGTGCACGAGTTGCAGCGCGAGCGGGACCAGACCGCCGGCGAGCTGGCCGCGCTGAACACCGGCTCGGCGCCGCCGGTCGAGCCCGGCCGCCCGCTGCCGGCGCTGGAGTCGGTCTACCCGGTCGCCGACCGCGCGCTCGACCGGTTCCGAGCGGCGGCGTCGCCGCTGGCCCGGGGTGAGGCGTCCTGGCGGATCTCCTTCGACCGGGTCGACGACGCACTCGACCGGCTGCCGGAGGTGCGGGCCTCGGTGCCGGCGGCCGGCTCCAACCCCGACCCGGTGCTGGCCGAGTACGACCGGACCATCGAGGTGCTGCTGGTGCTGCTGGCCGAGCCCTCGCCCGGCGCGGACCGTGCCGACCTGACCGACGCGGTGCTGCGGTACGTCGAGTTCGCCCAGGTCAAGGAGATCAACTCGCGGATCCGCGGGCAGCTCTACGCCGCCGCCCGGGCCGGCCGGTACGACCAGACCGACCTGGTCACGCTGACCGACCTGCGGGCACAGCAGCTCACCGGCCTCGCCGGCTTCCGGCTCTCGGCCACCGACCGGCAGATCGAGCGGTACGACCAGGTCTCGACCGATCCGAACTTCGTGGCCGCGGTCCGGATGGAGGAGACCACCTTCTCCGCCGGTGGGCGCACCGCCGCGGTGCTCGAACCGGGCCGCTGGTGGACGATCAGCCAGCAGCGCCAGGAGCTGCTCCGGCAGGTCGAGGCGGGTGCGGTCGACGACGCGGTGGCGCTGGCGGACTCCCGCAGCGCCGAGCAGTTGCGCCGGACGCTGCTCACCGCGGTCGGCGTGCTGGGTGTACTGCTGGCCGCCCTGTTCACCTCGATCGCGATCGGCCGCTCCGTTGCCCGGTCGCTGCGGATGCTGCGCGGCCAGGCGTTGCGGGTCGCCCAGGTCGAGCTGCCGGAGACCCTGGAACGGCTGCGTACGGTCGATCCGGTCGCCGCCGAGTTCGAGGTGCCGCCGGCCGACGTCCGGTCGATGGACGAGATCGGCGAGGTGGCCGAGGCCTTCGTGGCGGTGCACCGCAGCGCGGTGACGGTGGCGCTGGAGCAGGCGGTGATGCGCCGACACGTCAACGCCATGTTCGTCAACCTGGCCCGACGCAGCCAGGTGCTGGTCGAGCGGCAGTTGGAGCTGCTGGACGAGCTGGAGCAGGACGAGAGCGACCCGGACCAGCTCGACAACCTGTTCAAGCTGGACCATCTCGCCGCCCGCATGCGCCGTAACGACGACAGCCTGCTGGTGCTGGCCGGCACCGAGGCGACCCGGCGGTGGAACCGTCCGGTACTGCTCGGCACGGTGATGCTGGCCGCGGTCGCCGAGATCGAGCAGTACCAGCGGATCCGGCACGACGTCGCCGACGAGCTGTACGTCGTCGGGCACGCCGTCGCCGACCTGGTGCACCTGCTCGCCGAGCTGCTGGAGAACGCCTCGTCGTTCTCCCGCCCGGACACCGTCGTGCAGGTCGACGCCGCCGGGCAACCGGACGGCAGCGTCCGGGTGGAGATCGTCGACCAGGGTCTCGGCATGAGCCCGACCGCGCTGGAGCGGGCCAACCAGGTGCTCGCGGTACCGCCGGCCGCGGACGTCGCGGCATCGGAGCGGATGGGTCTGTTCGTGGTCAGCCACCTGGCCGCCCGGCAGGGCGTCCGGGTCTGGTTGCGGACCACCGGCCAGGGCGGCCTGGTGGCGGCGGTCGTGCTGCCGGCCAGCCTGCTCGCCCCGGCTCCGCCGGCGGATCCGGCCGGCGGCCCGGGACGGCGGATGCTCGAACTCGTCGCGGGTGCGGCGGCCGGCTCGAACGGCACGCGTCCGCCGGCCACGGGCGAGGGCGGCGCCGACGGCGGCCAGCTCCGCCGGACGGGCCGCCGGGAGACACCGACCCGGGCCGAGGACGTGCTCGGGATGGCCGCCGGTGCCGGTTCCGCGCCGTCCAGCACCTGGTGGTCCCGGCAGGGCAGGGGGAGCACGCCGCCGCCGACCAACGCCGCCGGCGCGGCGCCGACCGGAGCGCTGGCCACCGGGAACGCCCCGCCGGCGGTACCGGTGACCGGCGGGACCAACGCCAACGGGCTGCCGATCCGGGTGCCGATGGCCCAACTGCGGGCGAAGAACGAGCCGGCCCGATCCAGGCCGCCGGTCCAGCGCGAGGCGCCGGATCCGGAGCAGGTGGGCGGCATGTTGTCCCGGTACTACGGTGGTCTCCGGCGGGCCGAGGCGGAGGACACGATGGTGATACCCATGGCGCCGGCCGGCGCGCGCACCGAAGAGGAGAAGTATTGAGCACGCTCAGTCAAGAGGCACGGGATCTGAACTGGCTGGTGAGCGGGTTCACGGAACGGGTACCCGGGGTGGCGCACGCCATCGTGGTCTCCGCCGACGGACTGCTGGTGGCGGTCTCCGAGCACCTGCCCCGGGACCACGCCGACAAGCTCGCCGCGGTCACCTCCGGGTTGTCCAGCATCACCACCGGGGCCGCGGAGATGTTCGACGGCGACATCGTCAAGCAGACGGTGGTCGAGATGGGTCGGGGCTACTTCCTGGTCATGCAGATCCGGGACGGTTCGATCCTGGCCACCCTCGCCGCCAACGACGCCGATATCGGCGTGGTGGGGTACGAGATGGCGAAGCTGGCCAAGGCGGCCGGTGAGATGCTGACACCGGCGCTGCGGGCCGAACTCCAGCAGGCGCTGCCCCGCTGACCGGCCGCGTCCGGTCGCCGGGGCGACGGTGTGGTGTCGTCTCAGGCCCGCCGGACCTGGCCCAGCCGGCCGAGCTGCGCGTCGAGCTGCCCGGCGAGCCATCGTTCGTACTCGGCGCGTTCCGGGCCGTCCCAGCCCCGGGTGGCGCCTTCGATGCACATGATGAGATAGAGATAGATCGTGTAGAGGGTGAGCCGGCGGCGGGACGTCGTGGTCAGTTCGAGCCGACCGTGTCCGGCGGAGGCGTAGCCGGCGAGGATCTCCGGTTCGTCGTCCAGTTCGCGGAAGAGCGTCATCGAGACCAGTTCGGCCAGCGGGTCGCCGAAGAAGGCCCGTTCGCCGTCGATCAGGCCGGTCACCCGGACGGTGCCGGCAGGATCGGCGGCGACGAAGACGTTGCCGTCCCAGAGGTCGAAGTGCACCAGGGCGGGGCGGCGTACCTCGTCGAGGACGTCGGCGTGCCGGCGCAGCAGGTCGCCGATCCGGTCCGGCGGGGCGGGTAGCGTGCTGCCCAGCCGGAGGGCGTCGGCGAGGATGTCGTCGACCATCGCGCCGAAGGCGGCCCGCCAGGACGGCTGCCAGCTACGGCTGCCGCGGAGCGGATAGCCGTACGCCGGACCGGTGACGGTGTGCAGCCGGGCCGCGTGCGCGGCGATCTCACCGCGTACGGTGGCGAGCTGCGCCGGGGTCAGGTCGTCCCGGCTGCGGTGCAGGTCCGTTCCGGCCACCCGGCTGAGGAAGACGAAGTCGGTGCCGATCAGGTCCCGGTTGAAGTCGGCGTAGACGACCTCGGGTACGGCGGTCACCACCCGGGCGGCCCGGCGGTAGAAGTCGACCTCGGTGCGCATCAGGTCGACCTCGTGGCTGAGCAGCTTCAGCTCGGGTGGCGGGGCGACCTTGAGTACCAGTTCGGTGGTCTCGCCGAGGGTGACGGCGTAGGCCGCGTTGTAGGTGCCGCCGGTCAGTTCCCGCCAGTCGGTGATCCCGGTCCGGTCGCCGAAGCCGCGCCGGACCAGCGACCGGAGTTCGGCCTCGGTGACGTGCCTCCTGGTCGAGCTCTCGTTCTCCATGCGACCCCCTCGGCGGTACGGTCGGGCGGCGGTGCTCACCCGGGTGAACCTCGTCGACCTGGACCGCGCCGCGTCCCGCACCCGCGGCGCCGCCGGACCGCGAGGGGTTGACGAGAGTCCGGTGCTGGCCGGTCGGCCGGCTCGGGGGTCACACGGTGTTGTCGGCGATCACCCGCCGGTACCAGTGCGCGCTGCGCTTGGGGATCCGGCGTTGGGTGGGGAAGTCAATATAGATCAATCCCCATCGCTGTTCATAGCCCTCGTTCCACTCGAAGTTGTCCATCAGCGACCAGACGTGGTAGCTCTCCAGCGGCACGCCGTCGGCGATGGCCCGGTGCGCGGCCGCCAGGTGGTCGCGGAGGAAGGCGATCCGGCCGATGTCGTCCACCGTGCCGTCCCCGGCGAGCAGATCCGGGGTGGGCAGCCCGTTCTCGGTGACGGTGAGCGGCACGTCGCCGTAGTCCCGGGTCACCCGGGTCAGGATGTCGTACATCCCGTCGGGGAAGATCTGCTGCCAGCTCGCCTCCGAGGTCGACCACTTGCGGACCATGCCGCCGTCAGCGGTGACGTAGATCGGCGTGTAGTACTGCACGGCGAGCAGGTCCACCGGAGACGAGATGATCGCCAGGTCGCCGTCCCGGATTCCCCGGACCATCCGGCTGGCCGGGCCCAGGTCGGCCAGCACGTCGGCCGGATAGGCGCCCTTGAAGATGGAGTCCAGGTAGAGCCGGTTCTCGTAACCGTCGTAGAGCCGGGTCGCCTCGGCGACCCCGGGGGCGTCGTCGGCCGGGTAGCAGGGGTGCAGGTTCAGCGCGGGGCCGATCCGGCTGTCGCTGCCGGTGGCGCGCAGCGCGCGTACCGCTAGGCCGTGCGCGAGTTGCAGGTGGTGCGCGACCAGGTAGGCCGCGTCCGGCTCGCGCAGCCCGGGGGCGTGGTGACCCTGGAGGTAGCCGTTCTGCACCACCGTCTTGGGCTCGTTGATGGTCAGCCAGACCGGCACGCTGGGGCCGAGCGCCTCGAAGATCGCCTCGGCGTAGTCGGCGAAGCGGTACGCGACGTCCCGGGACTCCCAGCCGCCGATGTCCTGCAGCGACTGCGGCAGGTCCCAGTGGAAGAGCGTGGCCATCGGGGCGATGCCCCGGTCGTGCAGGCCGTCGACCAGCCGCCGGTAGAAGTCGAGGCCGCGCTGGTTGGGGGCGCCGGTGCCGTCGGCCTGGATGCGTGGCCAGGAGATGGAGAACCGGTACGTCCGCAGCCCGAGTTCCTTCATCAGGTCCAGGTCCTCGACGTACCGGTGGTAGTGGTCGGCGGCGACGTCGCCGGTGTCCCCACCCCGGACCCGTCCCGGGGTGTGGCTGAAGGTGTCCCAGACGGACTCGCCCCGCCCGTCGTCCTTGGCCGCCCCCTCGATCTGGTACGCCGAGGTGGCCGCGCCCCACCCGAAGCCGTCCGGAAAGCGGAGTCCGAGCTGCGCGTCCGGCGCCGTACGTCGCTCGTCGTCGGCCTCGGGGTCGGCGTCGCAACCGGCCAGCGTCGCGCCGGCGGCGGCTGCCGCCGCGGTGCTGGTCGACAGGCGGCCGGCCGGCACGGCACTGGCGGACAACGCGGCGCGGCGCAGCAGATGCCGCCGAGTCAGTACGGACATGCTGTCTCCTCGTGAGTGGGGCCCTCCGCACCACGCCCGGGAGCGCTCCCATACAAGAGCGTAGCGATCTACCGGGCGATTGCGTATGGGATGTTCGGATGGCAATGGCGGGTCTGGGCCTCGTCCATTGCCCGTCCCCACGTGCACCATGACCACGGCGACCGTTCGTCGCGTCGCGACGAGGCCGGTCGCCGTTCGAGGTGCCGATGACGCAGCCGATCGACCGGTTCGGCGTCGAGACGCTGTACCGATGACCGATTTTCCCGTCGTTGGCGGGGGGTTAGTGTGGGGACGGGGAGGGCAACCCCCGTCCCCAGCGTGAGTTACAAACACGCACGAACGGAATTGGCGTCCAGGTCGTGCGTGCCGCGCGGGAGCCGGGCCACGCGAGTGGCTCTGGTTCCACCTCCTTCCGACGGTGGTGAGCTGGCTGACGGCGGAGTCCGGGCTGGCCCGCCCTCAGCCCTGTGGCTGAGCGGTCGGCGGCTACGTACCATTGCCGTAGCTCGCCCAACGGGGAGCGATCGATCCGGGGACCGGGTCCTCGCAGCCTCCGTGGTGGTGCGATCCAAGCTACTTACATCTTCATCAATGGAAGCGCTCCCATCGACGTTGGTTGGACTGTAGCCCGCGTCACGGGTTTGTGAAAGACCCAAAATAAGATCGAAACATCAGGCCAACGTCGACGAAACTCCGTTGTGCTGCCTCGATCGACTCTATGCCCAGGTCAGCGGGCTTATCCGAGCGTCTGTAGTGGAGTCGCGCCGGACTCCACTTGCTGCGGGAGCGCTCCCATGCCACACTGTCGAACTATCGCGGCAGGGAGCCACAAGCCGACGCGATCATGGGCCGCCAGGGCATCCGAGTCTCTCGGTAACGGCGCCCCCGCACAGCTCGGAGCCGCCACGTCCGGCGTCTCCTCCGGCGTCCGCCGACCCCGGTCCGGGACGGGTTGCCCACCACCATTCCGGCGCCTACCCACCCACGCGCATCGCCCCCGCACCACGCGCAGGAGGCGCCCCAGCCGCGGCAGCACCGCGGCCCGGTCCGCGAGGAGAAGTCACGACATGAAGTTGAGGTTAGGAAGACGCCGACTGGCGATGGCCGCCGCCGGCATATTGGTGGTCGGAGGTGTTGCCGTCGTCCCCGGCACCGCCTACGCGGCCCCCGGCTGCGACGTCACCTACACCGCCAACAGCTGGGGCTCCGGATTCAGCGCGTCCGTCACCATCCGGAACGTCGGCGATCCGATGACCAGCTGGAGCCTCGGGTTCACCTTCCCGGGCAACCAGCGGATCACCCAGGGCTGGTCGGCGAACTGGACCCAGTCCGGCGCCAACGTGACCGCGACGAACGTGGCCTGGAACGGCAACCTGGGCACCGGCGCCTCGACCAGCATCGGGTTCAACGGCTCCTACTCGGGGACCAACGCCAACCCGACCGCGTTCACCATCAACGGCAACCCGTGCAACGGCGCCCAGAACACCGCGCCGACCGTTGACATCACCAGCCCGGCCAACGGCGCGACCTTCACCGCACCGGCCGACGTCACCGTCTCGGCCAGCGCGAGCGACGCCGAGGGGCCGGTCGAGCGGGTCGAGTTCTACCGCAACGGCCTGCTGGTCGGCACCGACACCAGCGCGCCGTACAGCTACACCAACAGCGCGCTGCCGGCCGGGTCGTACACCGCACAGGCCAGGGCGTACGACAGCGCCGGGCTGAGCGGCATCGACGAGGTGGCCTTCACCGTCGGCGGCACGACCCAGCCGAGCGTGGTGGTCCCGGCGACGCTCTCGGTGCCCGAGGGCGGCAACGCCGCGCTGAACGTCAAGCTCAGCGCCGCGCCGACCAGCAACGTCACCGTCAACCTGGCCAAGACCGGCGACGCGGACGTTACGCTCGGCGCCAGCACCGCGACGATCACCCCGCAGAACTGGAACACCGGCGTCAACGTCCCGGTCAACGCCGCGCAGGACGCCGACGACACCAACGACACGGCGACCGTCACCGCCAGCGCCAGCGGGCGTACCCCCGGCACCACCCAGGTGACCGTCACCGACGACGAGGGCGGCGGACCGGCCGGCGAGTACGGCGAGGAGTTCCTGGAGCTCTACAACAAGATCAAGGCGCCGGCGAGCGGCTACTTCAGTCCCGAGGGCGTGCCGTACCACTCCGTGGAGACGCTGCTGGTCGAGGCCCCGGACCACGGTCACGAGACCACCTCCGAGGCGTTCAGCTACTGGCTCTTCCTGGAGGCCATGTACGGCCGGACCACCGGTGAGTGGGGACCGTTCAACGAGGCCTGGGAGGTCATGGACCGGTACATCATCCCGTCCGAGACCCAGTCGAACTACAACGCCAGCGACCCGGCGGACTACGCCCCGGAGGCGAACCGGCCGGACCTCTACCCGCAGCAGGGCGGCAAGCTCGACTCCAGCGTCCGGGTGGGTCAGGACCCGCTCGCCGCCGAGCTCCAGTCCACCTACAACAGCGGCCGGGTGTACGGCATGCACTGGCTGCTCGACGTGGACAACGTCTACGGCTACGGCAAGTGCGGCGACGGCACCACCAAGCCGGCGTACATCAACACCTACCAGCGCGGCCCGCAGGAGTCGGTCTTCGAGACCGTTCCGCACCCCTCCTGCGAGACGTTCCGGCACGGCGGCCCGAACGGCTACCTGCCGATCTTCATCGGTGACTCGTCCTACGCCCAGCAGTGGCGCTACACCAACGCTCCCGACGCCGACGCCCGCGCCGTCCAGGCCGCGTACTGGGCGCTGAAGTGGGCCAAGGAGCAGGGTGCCGAGGGTCAGATCTCGGCCACCATCGCCAACGCCGCCAAGATGGGTGACTACCTGCGCTACGCGATGTACGACAAGTACTTCAAGCAGCCCGGGTGCGCCTCGCCGTCCTGCGCGGCCGGCACCGGCAAGAACAGCTCCGCATACCTGCTCTCCTGGTACTACGCCTGGGGCGGCTCGCAGGGTGGCAGCAGCAGTTGGTCGTGGCGGATCGGCTCCAGCCACAACCACGGCGGCTACCAGAACCCGTTCGCCGCGTACGCCCTCTCCACGGTGTCCGAGCTGACCCCGCGGTCGCCGACCGCGCGGACCGACTGGGCCACCAGCCTCACCCGGCAGATCGACTTCTACACCTGGCTCCAGTCGGCCGACGGCGCGATCGCCGGTGGCGCGACCAACAGCTGGAACGGCGACTACAGCGCCCGCCCGGCCGGCGTGCCGACCTTCTACGGCATGGTGTACGACGTCAAGCCGGTCTACCACGACCCGCCGTCGAACCAGTGGTTCGGCTTCCAGGCGTGGAGCATGGAGCGGGTCGCGGAGTACTACCACGAGAGTGGTGACGCCCGGGCCAAGGCGCTGCTCGACAAGTGGGTCAACTGGGCGCTGGACAACACCACGGTGAACGGTGCGGACTACCAGATCCCGTCGACGCTGAGCTGGAGCGGCCAGCCGGGTGGCAACTGGACCGCCGGCACCACCTCGGTGAACAACAGCAACCTGCGGGTCTCGGTGGTCGACCACACCCAGGACGTCGGCGTCGCGGGTGCCTACGCACGTACGCTGATCTACTACGGTGCGAAGGCCAACCACACCGAGGCCAAGGAGACCGCGAAGGCCCTGCTCGACGCCGTCCTGCAGCACAAGGACGACAAGGGCGTCGCGGTGCCGGAGACGAAGGCGGACTACAACCGCTTCGACGACACCTACAACTCCAGTACCGGCCAGGGTCTCTACATCCCGTCCGGCTTCACCGGCACCATGCCGAACGGTGACCCGATCAACTCCAACTCCACGTTCCTGAGCATCCGCTCGTTCCTCGAGGACGACCCGGACTGGGACAAGGTGGAGTCGTACCTGAACGGCGGCCCGGTGCCGACCTTCACGTACCACCGCTTCTGGGCGCAGATCGACGTGGCGATGGCGCTGCACGACTACGACCGGCTGATCGGCTGATCCCGGTCACCAGACGGGCCTGATTCCCACGGTCAGGCCAACCGTGGCGGGCCCGGCCGGATTGGCCAACGCAGCGATCCGGCCGGCCCGCCACTCCCGTTCCACTCCGGACAGCACGGGGCGACCACCACCGCCCGCCGGGCGGGCGGCACCAACCGGTGCCGCCCGCCCGGCCTCGTTCTCCGGGGCCGGGACCACTTCCTCCGGCCGTTGCCATGGCGAAGAGTTTCGTGCCGGGACGTGACTAAGACACTGAGTTTCCAGTCAGTCCGGGGTGCCCCTTACGGCAAGACGGAGTATCCTGACCTGAGTGGGAGGGGCCGCTTCCCCCGTGGCGGCCCCTCCCGCTTCTTGCTGTCCGCCCCCTTCCACCCCCTTGCGCCACTCGCGGATCGAGTGCGGTGTCGGCTATGCCGGGAGCGTCCGATACGGTGTCCGGCGTGCGTGGCCGAAGCGGCATCCTGACAGCCTCCTGGCTGGTCCTGTTGACCGCACTCCAGATCCTCGCGTTCGTCGTGGTCTGGCGGTTCGCCGTCGGCACCGAACAGGGCCAGGTGCTGGACACGATCGCACTGACCGGCAACTCGATCGGGCAACACCGGATCGAGGGCATCGTCGGCGGCGTACTGAACGCGGTCTCCCTGCTGTCGCTGCTGGCCGCCACCGCGGTCATCGGCTTCATCGCGCTGATCCGGGTCCGGATCACGCTGGCGGTGGTGACCGTGCTGCTGATCGTGGGCGCCAACCTCACCACCCAGGCGCTGAAGTCCTTCATCGAGCGACCCGACTTCGATGTTGACGAGGCCCGCGAGGCGGCCGGCAACAGCCTGCCCAGTGGACACACCGCGGTCGCCGCCTCGGTGGCGATCGCCCTGGTCATGGTGCTGCCGCCCCGGGTCAGGGGCTGGGGTGCGCTGGTCGGCGCCGGGTATGCCGCCGCGGCCGGTGTCGCCACCCTGTCGGCCGGCTGGCACCGGCCCAGCGACGCCGTGGCGGCGCTGCTGGTGGTCGGCGCCTGGGCGTCGGCGGCCAGCCTGGTGCTGCTGCTGACCCAACGCGAGACCGCGCAGGTCGCCGCCGCGGACGGCAACCGGCGGGCCGCCGCCGTGTTGGGCGTGGTCGGCCTGGCCCTGCTGCTGGTCGCCGCGGTCGCCCTCGGCTGGACCGACGGCATGCGGTCGACGCCGATCTCCGAGTTCGGCCGACGCCAGCTCCTGATCGCGTACGGCGGCAGCGCGGCGGGGATCGCCGGCACCGCCGCCCTGGTGACAGCCCTGGTACTGGTCACCCTGCACCGGGTGGTGCCCCGATATACCGGCCGAGGCGTCACCGGTCCGGCCGGCTAAGAGCTCCTGCCAGAGGTGGCCAGACTACGGGCGGCCGCTGGCGCCGATTCCCACACTCAACAGAGGTAGGAGTTCTCCTCAAACTCCCTGAGCCGGAACCTCGACACCGAGGGTGGCGAGCTCCCGCCGGCCTTCGGCGGCACGGTCCGGCAACAGCAGGAGCGTGGATGCGCGTTCGAACCGGGCGCCGATCCGTTCCCACCCCGCCACGGCGGCGGTGAGGGCGGCGCTGTCGCCGTAATGGCGGCCTCGGGCGCGGGCGGTGCAGGCGGCGGCCCACGCGCTTTCGTGCCGCTCGGCGGCCGATAGCAGGTCCGGCGCGTCGGGAAGCCCGGCGACGACCGCCAGCTCGGCACCCACCGCCCGGGAGTAGGGCGGAGACCAGCTTCGGATGCCGTTGAAGGCCAACCGGACGAGCGCGGCGGCGTCCTCGACCCGCCCGGCGTGTACGGCGAGCCGCGCGTCGACCATCGTCACGAACGTGGAGTGCGCGGGTAGCTCCCCGATGACCTCGATCGCGCGGGAACGCCACAGTGCGTACCCCTCGTCGTCGCCGCGCAGCCCGTGGACGAGGGCGACGGCGGCCATCGGCGGCGACATCGTGCCGGTGCGCGGACGGCCGGCCCGCTGCCAACCGTCCCACGCGGTGCCCGCCATTCGCAGCGCCTCGTCGAAGCGCCCGCTGAGCACCAGCGGGGTGATCAGGAGGGCGGCCGAGTAGTACGAGCTGCCGGCGAGGTCGTCGTCCATGGTCCGCTGCCCGATCGACAGGGCGGCCGGTAGGTCACCGACGCCGAGGGCGGCCAGGTGGGCCATGCGGTACGTGTCGACGATCTCCGGGGCGGCGTTCGGGTCGTGCCGGGGCATCGCGGGCAGCAGGGCCAACCGTTCGTCCATCACCCGGCGCACATCCGCGCCGCGCCCCGCCACGATGCCGGCAGTGGCCACCGCGTCCAGAGCCGCGCTGGTCAGCACCGGATCGCCGGTGGCTCGGGCGGCTGCCGCAGCGGCCTCGGCGAGTGCCGGGTCCGCCTCGTACCTGTCGGAGGTCGCGGCCCACGCCGCCGCCTCGGCGAGCCGGGCCGCCACCACGGCGTCGCTCGACCCGTCAGCCGCGGACGCGGCCTCGTCGAGGAGGTCACGCAGGCGCTCGTACGGGACCTCCGTGGCGAACCCTGCCGGATGCCGCCGGGCGGTGGTGACCGCCTGCGCCAGCGCGATGGCCGTGGCCCCGTGATCCCCGGCCGTGCGGGCCCGCTCCGCGGCGGCGAGCAGCAGGTCGAAGGGCCGCTGACCGTCGTCGCCGATGGCATGGGAAACGGCGGAGGCGGCGGACAGGTCCGCCGCGGCCTCGCCCGGAGCGGGGGCCAGCTCGGCGGCGGCCCGGTAGTGGCCGAGCGATTCCATCAGGAACCGCCGCGTGTAGGCGAGGTGGGCCAGTGCCCGAGCCAGCCGGTGTGGCAGCTCAGCCGGGCCTTCGGGGGCGGCGGCGAGGGCGGCTCTCAGGTCGTCGGCGACCGCGTCGAACTCTTCGTACCACTCGTCGCCGTCCAGCCTCGTCTCCAGTTCGGTGGCGACGTCCGCCGCCCAGCGCAGGTGCCGGTCCTGGGTCTCCGGCCGCTCGCCCGACGCGTCCAGTTGTTCGGCGGCGAACGCGCGTACCGTCTGCAGCAGTCGCCACCGGGCCGCGCCACCCCGGCGATGCACGGTGACCAGGCTCTTGTCCGCGAGCCTGCCAAGCACGTCGGCGACCGCACCGCGGGTGCTCCCGGCGGGGCTCACCGCGGCGACGGCGTCGAGGTCGAATGCCCCAGCGAAGGCGGCGAGCCGCCGGAACAGTGCCCGTTCCTCGTCATCGAGCAGGTCGTAGCTCCAGCCGATGACCGCGCGCAGCGAGCGGTGCCGCTCGTCCACACCCCTGCCGCCGGCCACCAGCCGTAGGTGGTCGTCGAGTGCGGCCAGCAACCCGTTCTCGCCCAGGGTGGCGCTGCGTGCCGCAGCCAGCTCGATCGCCAACGGCATGCCGTCCAGCCGCGTGCACAGCTTGGCGACCACCACAGGGTCCGCCGCGAACCCGGGGTCCGCAGCGGTGGCGCGGTCGATGAAGAGTCGCTCGGCGTCGGACTCCAGCGGCAGCGGGCCGAGCGGTACGGCACGCTCGCCCGGTACGCCGAGTCGTTCCCGGCTGGTGGCGAGGATGCGGGTCCCAGGGCAGCCGGCCAGCACCCGCTCCGCGAACGGCGCCACCACGTCGATCACATGCTCGCAGTTGTCCAGCACCAGCAGCGATCGGCCCTCTCCGAGCCGTTCCAGCACGGCGTCCTCCAGCGACTGCTGGGGGCGCTCGCTGACGCCGAGCGCGGCGGCAACCGCCTGCGCGACGTACCCACCGCGGGCCGGGACGAGATCGACGAACGCGCCGCCGGAGGGGAAGGAAGGCCCCGCCGCCTCGGCGATCTGGCCCGCCAGCCGCGTCTTTCCCACCCCGCCCGGCCCCACCACGGTCACCAGCCGCGCGCTGCGCAGCATCTCCATCAGGTGCTCGTGTTCGGCGCTCCTGCCGATGAAGGTGGTGAGCGCTGGTTGCAGGCCGGCCAGCCGCCCTGGCACCGGCGCCCCTGCCTGCGCCTGTACAGCGATTTCGGCGAGCGCCCTCCGATCGGCGACGCCGTACTTGCGTAGCAGCGCGGAGACGTGACTCTCCACAGTCCGTACAGAGATGTGCAGCCTGCCGGCGATGTCGGCGTTGGACAGGCGCGCGCCGAGCATGACGAGTACCTCGATCTCTCGCTTCGACGCTCCGGCGGGATACGCGACGGTCATCGCACCATCATGCCTGACTCCGGGATCAGGTATTGGTGCTCCAATGGGTGGTGGAATACGTGGTCGCCACTGATGCCCGTGCCGTCCCCGTGCTGGAGGCTCTATCTCAGGTCACCGAAGCACCCGGGAGGCACATATGGGACGCATTGTTTTGTCCATCTTCACGACCGCCGACGGGGTCGTCGATGACCCGCAGCGGTTTACCTTCCAGTTCGTCAGCGAGGACTCCATGCGAACCGGGCTGGAGCAGCTCCGGGCCGCCGACGCGTTGCTGCTCGGCCGGGCCACCTACGAGGGGTTCGCTGCCTCTTGGCCGAACATGACCGACGAGGCCGGTTTCGCCGACAAGATGAATAACATGCCCAAGTACGTCGTCTCGACGACGCTGAAGCGGGGCGAGTGGAACAACACCACCGTCATCAGCGAGAACGTCGCTGAGACGATCGCGAAGCTGAAGGCCGAGCTGGATGGCGACATCCTGATCTACGGCAGTGTCGCACTGGTCAGGTGGCTGCTGCGCAACGAGCTCCTCGACGAACTGCGCCTGGTCACCTACCCCGTCGTGATGGGCGGTGGGGTGCGCCTCTTCGAAGAGTCGGGCGGGCCGATGGTCCTTCGGCTGGTCGGCACGCAGGCGTTCGACTCGGGCGTGGTCGTGTTGACCTACACCCCCAGCCAGGACGACCTCGTCGGGTGGGGGCAGGAGTCCTGAGGCTCCTGTCGGTGAAGGGTGACCGAGGCGGCATGCCGGCAGGATCCGGATGTACGACGAGACACCGCTCTTGACGAACGGTGATGAAGGAGAAGACCGTGAGTGACAGTGTTACGCAGTACATCAACAAGGCACAGCCGTGGCAGACCGATGTGTGCGAGAAACTACGTACGATGGTCGGCCAGACCGTTCCAGGTGTCGAGGAGCGGCTCCAGTACGGCAAGCCGCACTACCTCAAGAACGGGCACTACGCGGCTGTCATCGCGGTGGCCAAGGCCAAGGTCTCGTTCATGGTGTTCAACGCGACGGACATCCCAGAGGTCAAGGGACTCCTTCGGGCATTGGGCAACGGTGAACGCAAAGCCGTCGACATCAAAGAAGGGCAGGACGTCGACTACGCCGCACTCGCCAGCATCCTGGCAAAGACCACGACCGCCCTGTAGCTGGCAGAGTATGCGGGTTGGCCGAGGAGCGGCGCAGGGGCAACGTGACCGGACCGCCTGCTGCGGGCGACGCTCGACCCCGGCCTCCCGCCGGCAGGCCGGGTGCGGGTGACTGCACCCGGCCTGCCGCCGATTGCGGGCACGGTGGATGTCGTCAATCCACATCCTCGCCGTACGCAGGCACGACGCGCGGGCGCAGCACTTACCGTCCCTCGGCGAACCGGGCGGGAATGAGCAGGAGCGATGGGCGCTCGTACCTTGCGTCGATGCGCGCTTGTAACCTGACGACGTGCGGGTGGTCGAGGTGTTCCGGGGCGAAGCCGTCCGGCTCGCCGAGGTGCTGGCCGGGCTCACCGAGCCGGAGTTCGCCCGACCGACGCTATGTCCACCGTGGGACGTACGGGAGCTGGCCGCGCACGTGAGCACCGGGGCCGGCCGGGTGGTCGGGATGCTGGCCGAACCGGCGCCGCCGCGCGCCGAGGTCGACGCCGCCGCGTACTTCGGGCCGGCGAAGTTCACTCCGGAGACCGACGCGGCTCGGGCCGCCACGCGCCGCCTCAGCCCGTCACCAACCGAGGGCGGGCAACTCGGCGCGGCGTACATCCGGGGGCAGCGCGGACCGGACGGGAGAGAAAGCCGCCGCACCCGCGTCTTTCGAATCCCACCGCGCGCCGGGTGGACGCCGTCCGCCTGCGGAAACTGCCAAGGCCCGGAAAATCCGGCCAGCGGCGGCACACTGCTCGACTCCTCCGAGCAACGTATTAGATCTGACTGTCGTCCTTATAGGCGTCGGAGCGCCGCTTGGGAGGATGATCATGATTTGTTCGGAGTCGTCCCGCGTTGCGGACCCGCCGGTTGCCCCGGCTCCGGTCGCCGGGGAGTGCTGATTGGACGCGGCGACGAGCGACGGCCAGACGGCCGACGTACCCGATTCCCCGGCGCCGGCCCGGCGGCGGGGGCGACGGCGGGCGTTACGCCTGGGACTGGTCGGCGTGCTCGTGACGGTGCTGGGCGCGGCGTCAGTGGTCGGGGTGCATCGGTGGCGGGCCGTGACCGGCGCACCGCCGGTCGAGCCCGACCGGGTCGCCTGGGCGCTGCTCGACCTGCCCACCAGGACGCTGCGAACCTCGGCCGAGGCGACGCAGACCTACACCGCCGAATCGATGATCAAGGTGTGGATAGCCGCCGACGACCTGCGTCGGCTCGCCGAGCGCGACATCCGGCCGCACCCCGACGAGATCGCGGCGCTCTCCGCGATGATCCGGGACAGTGACGACCACGCCGCCGAGGTGATCTACCAGCGGAACGGCGAGGACGCCGTCATCGAACGCCTGATCACGATCTGCGGACTCACCGAGACGACGGTACGGCCCGGCTGGTGGTCGCTCACCCGGATGACGGCCCGGGACGCCGCCCGGATGGGCGGCTGCGTGGCCGACGGCCGCGCCGCTGGTCAGAGGTGGACCAGATGGGTACTCGACCAGATGCGGCGGGTGCGGGGTGAGGGCTACTTCGGAATCGTCTCGGCACTGCCGCGCGCGGAGCGGGCCGGGCTGGCCATCAAGAACGGCTGGACGCTGCACGTGAACGAGGGGCGGTGGGCGGTCAACTGTCTGGCCGTCTCGGCCCGCTGGGTGCTGGTGGTGCAGACCGGCTATTCGACCGCGCGGGGCGGTCTCGACCACGGCGGCCGGACCTGCACCGAGGTGGCGCGCCAGGTGCTTGCGCCGGCCACCGGTCCGGTCGGGACGCCGGCCGGGGTGAGCGCCGACGCGCTCGGATGGTCCGGGAACGCCCGGTGAGGGGGGTGGCCGCGCTGGGCCGCAGCCTGCGTGGACTGCTGACCCGGATCGTCGTCCGGCACCGCCGGCGATGGCTGCGCTGGGGGAGCCTTCTCCTCGTCCTGCTGCTGCTCGGCTCCGGCGGACTGGGCTGGTACGTCCGGTCGATTCCGCTGCCGGACGACCCCAGGCCGGTGCAGGCGTCGATCCTCTACTACCGGGACGGGCGAACCATCCTGGCCCGGGTGGGCGTCGCCGACCGCACCGACGTGCCGCTGGCCCAGGTGCCGACACCGGTCCGCCGGGCCGTGCTGGCCGCCGAGGACCGGGACTTCTACCAGCACTCCGGCGTCTCCGCCCGGGGCGTCGCCCGGGCGATCTGGGCCGGCCTCACCGACGGCGGGACCCAGGGCGCCTCCACCATCACCCAGCAGTACGCCCGCAACGCGTATCTCAGCCAGGAGGTGACCGCCGACCGGAAGGCGAAGGAGGCGGTGCTCGCCGCCAAGCTGGAACGCCGGTACGCCAAGGACGCCATCCTGGAGCGGTACCTGAACACCATCTACTTCGGACGCGGCGCGTACGGCATCCAGGCCGCGGCCGGGGCCTACTTCGGGGTCACCGTCGACCGGCTCAGCCCGCAGCAGGGCGCTGTGCTGGCGGCGCTGATCAAGGACCCGTGGCGGTTCGACCCGGCGGTGGACGGGGCAGCGGCGCGGGACCGATGGCTCTGGATCATGCGGGCGATGGAGTCGCTGGGCTGGGCGGAGCCGGGCGCCGCCGCCGTGCCGTATCCGGCGGTGGCCGATCGGTCGCCGACCCGGGATGCCCTGAGCGGCCCGCTGGGGCTGGTCGTCGACGCGGTGGAGAGCGAACTCGCCGAGCGGGGGATCGGACGCCAGGTGCTGCACACCGGCGGGTTGCGGGTGGTCACCACCCTGGACGCCACCGCGCAGACCGCGGCTGTCCGCAAGGTCACCCGGGCCCTGGCCGAGCAGCCGTTCGGACTCCGGGCGGCGTTGGTGGCGATCGACCCCCGGACCGGCGGGATTGCCGCCTACTACGGCGGCGACCGGGGCAGCGGCTACTTCGACGACGCGTTGGCGCCCCGGCCACCCGCCTCGACGTTCAAGCCACTGGTGCTGGCCGAGGCGCTCAACCAGGGCATCTCCTACCGGTCGCGGTGGGACGGGAGCAGCCCCCGCCAGTTCGCCGACCGGTACGGGGTCCCGCTGGTCAACCGTCGCGACCTGCAATGCGCCGACTGTCCACTCGACCGGGCAATGGAACTGTCGCTGAACACGCCGTACTACGCCCTCGCCGGGCGGGTCGGGCCGGACCGGGTACGCCGGCTGGCCCAGGCGATGGGCGTGCCGGCCCGGTACGGTGACCGGCCCACCCTGGTGGACGCCGCCAACGAGCCGGCGCCGGGGCGTACCCGGTCGGACATCGCGCTCGGCCGCTACCCGGTCGCCCCGGCCGACGTCGCGACCGTGTTCGCATCGCTGGCCAGCCAGGGTGAACGGCGCGAGCGGCACTTCGTCGCGTCCGTCGACGACATCCGCGGCCAACGCCGCTACACCGCGAAGCCGGCGGGGGTCCGGGTGCTCGCTCCGGCGGTCGCCGCCGACGTCGGCGCCGTGCTGCGCGGTGTGCTCGATCACCATGGCGGCGTACCCGGCCGGCCTGCTGCCGGCAAGACCGGCACCCAGCAGTACGGCGACACCGTGGACGTGCAGGACGCCTGGATGGCCGGCTACACCCCGCAGCTCGCCGCCGTGGTCTGGTTGGGACGGAGTACCCCCGGACCGGTTCGGGACGTACGTGAGCGACCGATCAACGGTGAGGACCTGCCGCTGGAGCTGTGGCGGGAGTTCCTCGTGGCGGCCCTCGCCGGCACGCCCGTCGTGCCGCTGCCGGCGCCGGCCCGACTCGGCAGCACGGACGTCGGCGACGCGGCGAAACCCCAGGCGCAGGCACCGGTGCGTACTCCGGAGCGGGCGGAACGGGCATCGAAACCGCCGGCCCCGCCCACGCCCACCCCGGACGAAAGCGTCAAGCCCTCCGGCCGGCCGCCCTCGTCGCCGACCGCCGGCGGGCCGCCGAACGGCAGATCCGGCGCCACCGACGCCTCGCCCGGCCGTGAAACCGACGGCAGCCCTCGGCCGTCGGCCTCACGACGTGGCTCGGACGCCCATTCGGGACTGGGCCCGTAGGCCCATTCGGGACTGGGCCCGTGGGTGGGCGACGTGGTTCGGACGCCCGCTCAGGACTGGGCGCGCAGGTGGGCCAGCACGACGGGGTCGATCCTGGCCGGCACCAGCCGCTCCTCCAGGTTCTCCACGCCGGCCCAGGCGGCGAGCCGCGCCTCCACCGCCGCACCGTCGCCCGGATGACCGACCCCGGCGAGCAGCCGCGACACCTCGTCGGCGAGGGCACCGGTCAGGTCGAGCAGCGTCTCCGGGTCGGGGCGCTCGAAGAGCATCCGGTGCACGTCCAGCAGCCGGGCCAGCTCGGTCACCGGGTCGGGGTGGTCGTCCACCCGCAGGTCCACCACGACGTCGCTGCCGCCGCCGTACCCGCCGCCGCGACCGACGACCAGCAGGGCGGCGCTCTGCCGGCCACGCCGGTCGCCGCCGGCCAGGTCGCCGGCCCGCAGTGCCCCGAGCAGCCGGTCCGGGAAGCGCTGGCCGGCACCGCCCAGCCAGGCGTCCCGCATCTCGTCGACGACCTGCGGCCCGACCAGGATGTTGCCCTGGGCCGCCCAGCCGGTGCCGGCCTGCCCACCGGCCCAGTCGTGGCAGTCGGCGCCGGTGTAGGTGGCGGCCGTACCGTCCGCGTCGACGATGCCGAGCTGCCGGTGCGTACGGGCGGGGTCGGCGGCGACCAGCCCGGCCAGCACGTCGGCCGCGGCCAGACCGGTACGCAGGAACGCCAGCCCCTGCGGCCGGTAGGCCAGGTTGGCGTGTGCCTGGGTGGCCAGGGCTCCCACCTCGGCCTCAGCGGCCGGCACCAGGGCACCGACACCGAGGAACTTGCTCGCGACCGCGACCCCGTGCAGCCGGCCGTCGTCGGATCGCGCCACGATCGAGAAGGTCACCGGCAGAGGCTACAAGAAGGGCGCGCTCGGTTGCTCGGACCTGAGCGAGCGGGCACCATCGACCGGTGACCACACGCTGGGGAATGACCGTGCCGCTGGGCGGCGTACCGCTCGACGGACACGACGCTATCTACGCCGCGCTCGCCGAGGCGGGTTTCACGGACCTGTGGTCCTCCGAGGTGGCCGGCAGCGACGCGTTCACCCCGCTGGCCCTCGCCGCCGCCTGGCAGCCGGCGCTGCGGTTGGGCACCGCGGTCGCGCCGGTCTTCACCCGAGGTCCCGGGCTGCTGGCGATGAGCGCGGCGGCGCTGGCCGAGGCCGCCCCCGGCCGGTTCTCGCTCGGGATCGGCGCCTCGTCACCGGTGCTGGTGCAGGACTGGAACGCGACGCGGTTCACCGAACCGTTCCGGCGCAGCCGGGACGTGCTGCGTTTCCTGCGGGCGGCGCTGCGGGGCGAGACGGTCGACGAGGTCTACGACACCTTCACCGTGCGGCGGTTCCGGTTGGAGCGGCCGCCGGCCGTACCGCCGCCGATCCTGTTGGCCGCGCTGCGACCCCGGATGCTGCGGCTGGCCGGTGCCGAAGCGGACGGGACGATCCTCAACTGGCTGACCGACGACGACGTGCCGAAAGTGCTCGCCGAGCTGGGGGAGCGCCGGCCCGGCTTCGAGGTGGCCGCCCGGATCTTCGTCTGTCCGACCGAGGACGCCGGGTACGCCCGGACGTTCGCCCGCCGCCTGATCGCCACCTACCTGACCGTCCCGGCGTACGCGGAGTTCCACCGCTGGCTCGGAAGGGAACCAGTGATCGCGCCGATGTGGCGGGCCTGGGCGGCCGGTGACCGCCGGGGTGCTGCCGAGCTGATCCCGGACGAGCTGGTCGACGCCCTGGTCGTGCACGGCAGCCTTGAGACGTGCCGGGCCCGCGTCGAGCGGTACGTGGCGGCCGGAGTCGATGTTCCGGTGCTGGCCCTGCTGCCCACCCCGGAGGTGGCGACCGGTGGCGCCGCCGCGCTGACCACGCTGATCGCGCAGCTCGGCCCGGCGACCCTGCCCCCGGGCTGACCCCGACCCGGACGGCCGGCCGGCGTCGCGCGCCTTGGCGGCAGCGGTGCTGCACCGGTCTCTGGCGGATCGGGCGGCCGTCCGGGCTCCGGCTGTCGGTGGAGTAGTCGTCGGGCGCCGGCCGTCGGCGGGACGGTTGTCGGGTACCGGCTGTCGGTGGAGTAGTCGTCGGGTACCGGCTGTCGGCGGGACGGTTGTCGGATGCCGGGTGCTGGCGGGACAGGCGTCGGTCGCCGACCTGCCGCTCGGGGCTGGCCCGACCCGGAGGGCTGGTCAGCGCCGCCAGCGGAGTGGGCCGGGGTGCAGCGACCAGAGCACCCGACGCCACCACGGCCGGTCGGCGCGGAGTTCCGCCGCGTACGCCACCGCCAGCTCGCCGGCCCGCCGGGCCTGGTCGTCGGTGGCGTTGCCGGGCGCGAACGCGGCCAGGTTGACCAGCGCGGCCAGGTCGTCGACCGGCGGTGTCGCCGGGCGGAGTGCGCCGCGCTGGCCCGGCTGTTCCGGTCCACCGCCGCCGTCCGGCTCCTGCTCCGCCACACCGTGCAGCGTGGACCGGGCGTGCTCGGCGACCTCGGTGGCGGCCAGGTGATCCGGCACGGGTCTGCCGGCCAGGCGCAACGCGTCGGTCACCTCCCGCCAGGCTCCGGCGATCCGCTGCGCGGGCGGCCCCTCGGCGAGCCGGCGGCGACGCTGGGACCGGCGCAGGCCGACGACCAGGGTGGCCAGCCCGGCGAGCAGGAGCAGCAGACCGCCGGTACCGCCGCCGACCAGGACGGGAGTGCCGAGGCCGCCACCCCGGCCCGGGGCCGCCTGCGGATCCGGGGTACCGCTCGGCGTGGCCGCCGGGCTCTGCGTCGCCTCGTCCGGCGGCGGGGTGGGATCCTCCGGCTCGGGCTTGAAGTCCTGCTCGACCGGCTTGGGGCGGGTGTTCGGCTTCGGCAGCGGGTCGAACGCCACCCAGCCGAGGCCGTCGAAGAGCACCTCCGGCCAGGCGAGGGCGTCCGCGCCGCGTACCGGTCCGGTGCCGGTCGGCGACTGGAAGCCGACCACCACCCTGGTGGGCAGCCCGGTCATCCGGCCGAGTACGGCGAACGCGGCGGCGAACTGCTCCGACGTGCCCCGCTGCCCGCCACCGTTGACCGGGCCGAAGAGGAAGAAGTTGAGGTTGGGATATGCGTGCCCGCTGGGGGCGTCGGCGACCACCCGATAGTGCTCGGCGAGGAACGTCTCGATCGCGTCGGCCCGGGCGTACGGCGCGCCGTTCTCCTCGGCGAGCTGCGCGGCGAGCTGCTGCATCTGCTCCGGCGCGCCGGGCTCGACCCTGAGGAACCGGGCCACCTCGTCGCCGGCCGGCACGTTCGCCGAGGGCAGCAGGCTGTAGTCGGGACTCTCCTGTCGGGAGGTGACCGAGTAGGTCAGTCCGGTCGTCAGTCCCTCCGGCCGGATCAGCGTCCCGCTGTCCTGGTCGTACGCCACCCGGGCGCCGGTCACCTCGCGCGGGGTGGGTACCGCCGGCAGCAGCCGACCGGTCAGGCTGTCGATGGTGATCTGCTGCACCACCTGCTTCACCCGGGCGTCCGGCAGCGGCTCCGGCTGGGGCAGCACCCGGCCCGCGTTCCGGTACGTCGCGCCGACCCGCCAGGTCACCCCGTCGTAGTCGCCGAGCACGGCGAGCCGGATCCGCTGGCCGGGCGGCGGGCCGTCCTCCTCGACGACCGGCTCCTCGCCGTCACCGGTCGGGCTCGGCGCGGCGGTGCCGGGCGGTTGCGGCCCATCCGCCCCGACGGTCGCCACGTCGAGCAGCTTCTGGTCCGGGTTCAGCGCCCAGCCGGAGATCCGGATCAGCGGATTCTCGTCGAGGCTGTCCACCTGGGGCGGTTGGACGTAGCGGCGCGGGTCGACCGGGGTGGTGCCGACCTGCCGGGCCACCACGGGCGCCACCAGGGCGGCGATCCCGAGCACCACGACCAGGCCCAACGCGGTGCTGGCGAGGGTGCGGGCCCGCAGCGCGGCCCGGACTCCGGGAGCCAGGTCGCCGGCCGGGTCGGGGCCGCCGCCGCGCTCCGGGCGGGCCGGCCGTCCACCGGCGGCCAGCGCCAGCGCACCGGCGGCGGCGAACGCGACCGTCAGCCAGGGCGTCGAATCGGCGTTCGGGCCGACCACGTAGAGCGCGCCCGCGTACAGGGCCGCGGGGGCGGTCAGGCCGAGCAGCACCCGGTCGGCCCGGACGCCGACCTCGGCACCGGCCAGCCCGGCCAGCCAGGCCGCGACCAGCGGCACGATCACGGTGTCCGGCATCGGCTCGACCGGGATCAGCGCGGTGAGCAGCCGGGGAATGCCGTTGCGGGCGGCGTCCGCCGTGATGTCGCCGAGCGACCCGGGCAGGTCGGCCCGGCGCGCGGTGAACCAGAGCGCGGCGGCGGTGTAGCCGAGCAGGGCCAGCACCGAGAGCGGGGCGACCAGCCAGGACGGCAGTCGCCGGGCGGCCAGACTCACCCCGACCGAGCCGACCGCCGCACCGAGGACGAGCTGGCCGAGCAGCGGGTCGGCGTACACCCCGCCGAGTACGGCGCCGGCCATGCCGATCATCGCCACCAGGGCCAGCGGCACCGGCAGCGTACGGAGGAATCTCACCACCGGCGGACTCCGTCCCACTCGGCCGCGAACTCCGCACCGTCGGCCGCGTCGATCACGACCAGCCCGGCGCTGCCTGCCGGGATCTGCCCGCCGGCTCCGAACACCCCGGCCACCACCGACGGGTACCCGGGGCGGAGCGCGCCGACGTAGCCGAGGTCGGCGGCGGCGCCCGGCCCGGTGAGGAAGACCAGGGTGTCACCGAGCCGTTCCTGCCGCAGTCGCAGCGTCGTGGTGCGCAGCGGGTCGCCCTCGGTGCCCTGCGCCCCGGGCACCAGGTCGGCGGCGGCGAGCCGGTCCAGGAACTCCCCGGACCCGTCGGAGTCGGCGACCAGCAGCAACGTCACCGGCAGGTCCTCCCGGCGGGCGGCGACCACCACCGAGGCGGCCGCCTCGCAGGCCGACTCGAACGTCTCGGCGATCCCGTCGACCCGTCCCGGATGGGCACCGGCCCGGTTGTCCAGCAGTACGACGATCCGGGGCAGGCTGGTGTCCAACTGCTCCTTGACCATCAGCTCGCCGACCTTGGCGCTGCTCCGCCAGTGCACCCGGCGCAGTTCGTCGCCGACGACGTACTCCCGGAGTGAGTCGAAGGTGATCGATCCCTGCGGTACCTTGTCGATCCGTCCGTCCATGCTCCGGGCGACCCCGGCCGGCACCGCGGCCAGCGGATGGATCCGGGGATGCACCCAGACCTGCGCGGTCTGGCCGTGCGAGCGGGCCACGGTGATCAGCCCGAGCGCATCCCGTCCGGTGACCCGCAGCGGGCCGACGTCGATCACGCCGCGCCGGATGGTGGGGACCGGATAGCTGACCGTGGTGTCCCGGCCGGGACGCAGCCGGAGCAGCGGCACCGGCACTGGGTGGGTGCCGCAGCGGTCCTCGGCGATCAGATTGGCCGAGCGGAGCCGGGCGCTGTTGCGCACCGTCAGGGTCATGGCGGCCGGCTCGCCCCGGCCCACCCGGTCGGGATCGGCGACCCGGGTGACGTCGAGCCGGGGCCGCCAGGCGGCGTTGCCGACAGCGCAGGCCACCGCGATGGCGGCGGTGGTGCCGAGCAGGGCGAGTTCGGGGTAGCCGAACCGGAAACCGGCGACGAGGAGGACGGCGGCACCGACGAGCAGACCGATGCCGCGCGAGGTGATCGTCATGACGCCGGGGTCGTCCGGGACGGGCGGGTCAGGTGCCGCACGTCAGGTGCCCGCCGAGGCCAACTGCCCCGAGGGCAGTGGCACCGGCACCGACGCGACCGCCTCGTAGAGCACGTCGGTCGCGGTGACCCCCCGGACCTGGGCGTCGGGGGAGAGCAGGATCCGGTGTGCGAAGACCGGCTCGGCGAGCGTCTTGAGGTCTTCGGGGAGGATCCAGCCGCGCCCGTCGATCAGGGCGTACGCGCAGGCCGCCCGGGTCAGCGCGATCACGCCCCGGGGGCTGACCCCGACCCGGACCTGCGGGTGGTTGCGGGTCGCCGCGGCCAGCCTGACCGCGTACGCGTAGAGCGGGTCGGCGATGTGCACCCGCTGGGCCATCCGGACCATCTCGCCGACGGTGGCGGTGTCGGTGACCGGCTCCAGCGCCTCCGGCGAGCGCATCGGTGCGCCCCGGAGCACCTCGATCTCGACCGCCTCGTCGGGATAGCCGACGGAGAGCTTCACCAGGAACCGGTCGAGCTGCGCCTCGGGCAGCCGGTAGGTGCCGTCCATCTCGACCGGGTTCTGGGTGGCGACCACCAGGAACGGCCGGGGTACCGGATGCCGAACCCCGTCCACCGTGACGTTGCGCTCCTCCATCACCTCCAGCAGCGCCGACTGGGTCTTCGGGGAGGCCCGGTTGATCTCGTCCGCGATGACGATGTTGGCGAATACCGGGCCGGGGTGGAACTCGAAACCCCGGCTGGCCTGGTTGAAGATGGTCACCCCGGAGACGTCGGCGGGGAGCAGGTCCGGGGTGAACTGGATGCGCCGCCACTGGCCGTGCACGGTCGCCGCGATCGCCCGGGCCAGGGTGGTCTTGCCCACCCCGGGCACGTCCTCCAGCAGGACGTGCCCCTGGGCGAAGAGCGCGGTGAGCGCCAGCCGGACCACGTGCGGCTTACCCAGCACCACCGAGTTGATGTTCTCGGCGACCCGGGCGGCCAGGTTGGCGAAGCCCTGCACATGGTGCGGGGTAAGCGGCTCGTGGTTGTTCACGGTCGTGGTGCTCCTGACTGGTGGTGCGTGCGGTCAGCAGTTCGGCAGGATGTTGATGTTGTCCCCACCCTCCAGATTGAGCCAGGCGAACGGGATGTAGTTGCGGCCCGAGAAGTTCACCTGAACCCACCAGGTGCTGCGCTTGTGGTTGTTGTAGATGTAGGCGTAGATCTCCGTCCCCTGAACCTTGCAGTACGCCTGCAACCGGCTACTCGGCTTTGCTCGGCCGACCTGCTTGTTGTTGTCCTGTCGGGGTACCGAGAAGATCTCGATTCCATCGCGGCCCTCCCCGTTCCCGTTGCAGTAGGTCGCCTCCGCACCGGAGGTGCCGTTCTTGCAGGTGGCGATGCCGAAGACGGAAGGGGTGGCCTTGCTGACCTCGTCGGTGCCGTCGCCGGCCGCGTTGTTCGCCGTCACGGTGAAGCTGTAGTTGGTGCCCGGGGTCAGCCCGGTGACCCGGATGCTGGAGCAGTTACCGTTGACCTTGGCCCGTCCGTCCGGGGTCACCGAACACTTCGCCGTGCCGCCGCCGTCGTTCACGGTGAAGTTGACCGTGACCGAGGTGGCGTCCGCGCTGGTGCCGGTGATAGTGACCCGGGGTTTCGCGACCGTGCTTGCAGTGTCGGTGGCGACGGCGCCGGGACCGGCCTCGTTGATCGCCTGCACCCGGACGGTGACCGACTGACCGTCGCCCAGCCCTCCCACGGTGGCCTGGGTGTCGGTCACCTCGCTGGTCTTGCCGCCCGCCTCGACCCGGTATTTCGTGATCGGCCGGCCGTTGTCGGCAGGCGGGCTCCAGGTCATCGAGACGGTGCCGCGCGAGCCGGCGACCGTCTTCGCCAGGAGGTTGACCGGCTTCGCCGGGGTGGTGAACGGGACCACGCTGTTGCTGGCCGGCGACGCGGCCGAGCCGGCGCCCTTCTCGTTGATCGAGACGACGGTGAAGGCGTACTGGTTGCCGTAGTCGAGTTCGCCGGCCGGGATCACCAGCTCGGTCTTGGTCGACTCGCCGACCGGGGCGTTGGCGCCGGCCGAGATCGCGGTCACGGCGTACTTGTTGATTTTGTAGCCCTGGCCGTTGGCGGCCGGCCACTTGACCAGCACGGTGCCGTCCGGCCGCTCCTCGGCGGTGACGCTGGCCGGCGGATCCGGCACCTCGGAGGTGGGCACCACCGGGTTGCTCTTCTTCGCCGGACCGGCGCCCTTGGCGTTCACCGCGTGCACCGAGAACTGGTAGGTCTCGCCGTTGGTCAGGCCGGTCACCTCCAGCGAGCGCTGGTTGGCGCCCACCTCGAAGGTCCGGCCGGCGCCCTGCACGACATAACGGGTGATGGCCGCACCGTTGGCCGCGGCGGGTCGCCAGTTCACCCGGGCCTGGGCGTTGCCGGCGGCGGCGGTCACCGACTTCGGCGCGCTCGGCTTGCTGATCACCGGCTTCGGCGGCGGCGGAGGCGGCGGCGGGTTCGGCGGCGGGTCACCACCGAGGACGTCGTTGGCGTACTTGTTGACCTCCTTGACCTGGTGCTTGTCGTCGATGACCCGGGCGACGGCGGAGTTCGGGGCGTTGATGAAGAGGTGGTTCTCCCGAACCTCCAGCTCCAGCGGGCCGTTGGCGCCCGGAATCTCGATCTTCTCCAGCAGCTTTCCGGTGGGGTCGAACGAGTAGACGGTGCCGGTGTCCTTGTCGGCGCAGTAGAACCGGTCCGCCCAGGCGACGGCGGGGCTGAGCTGGGTGCCGGCGCCGGGCACCTTGAACTGCTGCCCGACGGCGCCGTTGTCGGCCACCACGATGTTGCGGTCGTCCGACACGGTCACCGGCACCCGGAGGCCGGTGGTCCGGGGCGACATCTCGCCCGGGCCGGTGAGCGGCAGCTTGACCGGCCGCTTCTCCTTGCCGCGCAGCGTGGTCAGCGTGTTGGTGGTCCGGTCCAGCACCGCCACGCCGTCGTCGAGAGTGGAGAGAGCCAGGTCGTGGCTCGGGTCGGCGACCGCGTCGTTGAAGACCTGCTCCGGGCTGACGCTGCCGCCCGCGCCACCGCTGTCGGACTCCGGGAGCTTGGCGGCGGTGATGGCGGAGACGGTCCCCTCGCTGGGTACGGCGACCCAGAGCCGCCCGGTGCCGTCGAACTGGCCGCCGGTGATGCCCGGCGGATAGTGGATCTGCTCGCCGACCGGGGTCAGCGACCGGGGGTCGAGCTGGCGCACGATGCCCTGCACCGCGTCGACGACGAACGCCGCGTCCTCGTGCAGGGCCACGTTGACCCCGAGCCCGGCAGTGGTCTTGGTGGTCGCGATGATCTGCAGCGTGGCCAGGTCCAGCGAGCTGACCTGGCCGGTGTTCAGGTCGCGCAGGATCAGCAGCCGGTCGGTCTGCGCGACCTGCATCTGGTGGTTGCGACCCTGCGGGACCTGCACGCGGGTGTCGACCCGGCCGGTGACCCCGTTGACCCGGGCCACCTCGCTCTTGGTCATGCTCCACAGCCAGGAACTGGCATCGTAGCTGGCCACGGCGTTGTCAGCGGCGCCAAGGCCGAGCACGGTCAGCCCCATCGCGGCGGCCAGCGCCGCCACGGTGGCGATGGTGACCAGTCCGCCCCGGAGCCGGGAGCGGCGGCGGGCCGGGGGCGCGCCCGGCGCCACTCCGGCGGGGTCGACCCCGCCGGTGCCGTCACTGCCTGTCAAGCCGTTGTCTGTGGTGACCACAGCCGGCCGCCTCCCCACCCGTGGGCGGTCGTGTCTGACCGCCGTCGTCAGCGAATCTTTCCCGAAACCGCGTGCCATCATAGGGCCCGGGCTTTGCTCGCGGGTACCCGGAACGTGCCGTTGTGGACGGACGCGGCGCGAATTGTGGATAAGCCCGGTCCTCCGCCGTCGTCTCCGCAGGTCAGTGCGGTGGAAACGGTTGTCGAATTGTGATCAGCGTGGCGTCGCCCCGGCGCCGTCCCGCTTCGTGCAGGCGAGATCCGACGGAGCGAATTCGTTGGTCGAATAGACGGCGAGCACCGAGAAGCAGTAATCGAGCTTGGGGTTCAGCGCGTTCACCTTGTATGTGGTCTCGCCGGCACTGAGCGTAGTCATCGGCTTGGTCTGCTGGCCGGCACGGGCACCCGCGACGACGAACGGCACGGTCCCGCCGCTCGGGTCGGTCCAACTGACGGTGATAGCGGTGCCCTCGTCGATCAGCTTCACGTCGGTCGGCGGTTCACCGGCGACGACCGGCTCGCCGCGCTCGTCGGTCGGTCCCTGCTCCGGCGAGCCGCTCTTGTCCACCACCACCGCGACCACCACCACGATCGCGGCGACCACCGCCGCGGCGGCGGCGACCGCGGCGGCCACCGTGGAGCCACGGCCACGATTCGGCTCGGGGGCCGGAGCCGGCGGGGTGGGACTGGGGGTCGGGGTGATCACCGGGTACGACTCGAGCTGCGCGACCGACTGCGCCGAGTACGGCGGGTACGTCGACGGTGCCTGCTCGGCGGGGCTCGGGGCGTACGACGAGGGCTGTGGTTCGGTCGGCCGCCCCGACGCCGGTTCGGTGCCCGGCAGGTACGCCGGGGAGGTGGCGGCCGACTGGAACAGGCCACCGCCGGCCGGTCGGGTCGGCGGTGCGGACAGTGGCGGCGTGGCGGTTGGCGCCGAGACCGGTGGCGGGGGTTCGGGTGGCGCCGACAGCGGTGCGGGCGGGGCGGACAGTGGCGCGGGCGGTGCCGAGAGCGGCGCGGCGGGTGCCGGCGCGGCGGGTGCCGGCGCGACCGGTTCCGGGGCGCTGCCGCCCGGTGCCTCGCCGAGGTAGTCCCGGGCCGCCCGGACCTGCCAGTGGTCGTCGCCGAGCACACCCGGCCCGAGCGAGGCGACCCGGCCGAAGTTCCGGCGCGCCTCGTGCCGGTTGCCCAACTCCTCGGCGACGGCGCCCAGTTCGAAGCTGAGCGACAGCATCAACGGATCGGCCTCGCCCCACCGACGCTGCCCGTCGACCAGCGCCTCTTCGAGCAGCCGCCGGGCCGCCGCCGGATCGTCGGCCTCCCGGTGCCACCGTGCCAGTATCCCGACGGTGGCGAGCACCTCCGGATGGTCCTTGCCGTACGCGGGCCGAGCCGCGTCGAGTGCCTGTGCGAGCAGACGTCGGGCGCCCGGATCGTCACCGCCGTCGCGGAGCGCCCGGGCCCGGCCCTGTACGGCGGCAAGTTGTGGAGGCTGAGACACGCCCGTCATGCTGCCCCCTGGACGGGGTGCCGCGCCAGCCGGGGCACTGTTCCGCCGCGCCGCTCCGACGCCCCACCAGACTCCGCACTGCCACCGGTAGGCCGCTGACCAGGGCCGACTCGGCTGTCGATCGGTCGGGGTCGAAGTTTCACGCCATCCGGTTCCCACCCTTCGGCGTCGGTGCGGCAGACGCCGCTCAGGGCGTACCGGAGCAGGCCGTAGCCCGCATCCGCCAGATCGGGCCGTGGTCCGGACCGGGTGGGGCCGGTGCGTCCGCGCCGGCCCCACCCGCAGTCCACTCCGGTCGCCTCGCCGGGTCAGCGGCTCTGCAGGGCGTCCAGGCCGACGGCCATCGCGATGACCAGCCGGCGGTCGAGCTGCGGCAGGTGGACCTCGATCACGTACCGGTCGCGCAGGCCCCACTTCTTCACCACCGAGAACGCGGGCTGGCCGCCGATGGTGAAGTCGAAGTGGTACGGCAGCCAGGACAGCGAGTCGATGAACCGGCGCAGCAGTGCGACCGGCAGGCTGCGCTCCTGGCCGGTGGCCTGCCCGAGGCCCGGCTGCTCGACGTGCCAGGTGGAGCGGAGCAGCGACGCCTTGAAGTCCTTGCGGAACAGCCCGATGGGGGTACCGGCGGCGTCGGTCACGTCGTACGTCGCGCCGAGGTCCATCACCTGACGGGCCTTGAAGCCGAGTACCGGCTGCTGCTTGGTGTCGTCCGCGTAGAGCGTCACCTGCTCCTTGAAGGCGAGCCGCTTCTGCTGCGCGAAGGCCAGCAGCTCGCCCTCGGAACCGTCCGGGTTGACCGCGTGTACCTCGTACTGGTTGACCATGAACCGGACCCGCTGCCGGACGTGGAACTGGCGTTGGGACTGGAGCACATCGAGCTGCATGGGCAGATTCCTTTTTCTGTGGGGGTGTCCGGCGTGGTGCGGCCGGCATGATCGCCACCTGCTGTGCAGGCGCAGCCTCGGAGTGTGGCACAGCGGGGCGACACTGCGCCGCCCGGTCAGGAGGCTACCGCGCTGCCCTCGCCGACCAGCCGGAGCAGGTCGAGGTCGAGCACGAGCAGCCGCCGGTAGCCGGTCCGGACCAGGTCGCGGCGGCGCAGCGCACGGAGGGCCTTCTGCAGGGTCACGTCCGCGACCCCGACCATCGAGGCCAGCTCGGGCTGGCTGAGCGCGACGCCGACCAGGATGCCCCGGTCGACCGGCTGCCCGCAGGTGGTGGCGATCTCGGCGAGCATCCGGGCCACCCGCACGTCGGCCGGGTACGCGGTGAAGTCCGCCCGGCGCTGGTTGGCCCACCGCAACCGCTCGCCCATGATCGCTCCCATGTGCAGGGCCGCACCGGGATGCCGCCCGAGGAAGCGCTCGAACGCGGCCCGGGAGACGACGTTCGACACCACCCGCCCGCAGGTGGTGACCGTGGCGGTACGCGGCCGGCCGGTCAGTGCCGCGGTCTCGCCGAGGATGTCGCCGGGCATCCGGATCGCGAGCAGGGTCTCGAAGCCCTGCACCGCCGTGGTCACCTTGACGAAGCCCCGGCGGAGCAGTTCGACGTGCGTGTCGTCGGCACCCTCGCGGATCAGCCGCCGGCCGGCCGGAAACTCCCGGGGCACCCCGAGGGCCAGCAGTTCGTCGCGGTCGGCGGGGGAGAGCCGGTGCAGGAAACTGCCGGGTGCCAGGGTCTGGGCTCGTGGCTGCGCGACACCGGACATGTGCGCCCCAACGGATCGATCGACGCGACGAGGATTACCCGCCGGATAGTACCCGACGGGTGCACCACGTCACCCCGGGTGCGCGCCGCCCGCCGACCGGGACAACGACTGCACCTGCCGTTCCGCCTCCACCACCCGGTGCGTCGCCGGCAGGTAGCGCAGCCGCCGTTCCCGCAGCGCCGCCCGGGCCGTCCGCAGCGCGCCCGCCGGATCCCGGTACGCCTGCGCCCGGGCCAGCACCAGCAGCGGACGGCCGAGGTCGAGGTCCGGGTACCGGCGGGCCAGCACGGCGGCGAGCCGCGCCTCCCGTTCTGCCGGTCGGGTCCGGCCGAGCGCGGTGAGCACCTCGGCCCGGACGAGTTGGGCCCGCAGTGCCGCGCGGCCGTGCCGGCCGTGCCGCCACCAGTCGTACCGGCGGATCGCGTCCGCCTCGTCCAGCGCCGGCCGGGCGCGGGCGGGGTCGGAATCACCGGCCGCCAGCCGCAGCCGGGCGCACAGCACCTCGGCGAGGACCAGCCGGGCCTGCCAGGTCACCTCGTGCCCGGCGCCGTAACCGGAGCCGCGCCGCTCGATTTCGGCCCGGATCAGCCGGTGCGCCTCGGCCAGGTCCGCCGCCGGTTCGTGCCGCTTCAGGTGCGGGTCGAAGGCGCCGTACCGGGCCCGATCGAGCAGTGCTGCGGCGTGGTCGGCGACCGCGACGCCGAACTGGTGCGCGCCGACCGGCCGCCGGCGGCGCAGCTCGACCTCGTCCCGCCGGAGCTGCACCACCAGGTCGAGGTCGCCGGGTTCGCCCCGCCGGCGCAGCGCGTGCACGTACTCTCGGCGGATCGCGAGCAGCGTCCGGTGGTGTTCCGGTAGCGCCGCCCCGGCGCGTTCCCGCAGGTCCAGCCAGGCGGCGAGGGAGTCCAGGACCGGTCGGCCGGGACTCGACGCCCGTTCCAGGGCGCACTCGGCCCGCAGCGTCAGCTCGGCCGACTCGCCGAGCTGCTCCGTCGCGGCCCGGTGCAGCACGGCGAGCCTGGTCGGGTCGGCGCCGTGTAGCAACACGGTGTGCAGCCGCGCCTCGAACCGGGCCACCAGCTCGGCGTCGGTCGGCCCGGCCGCCCTGGCCACCGGCTCGGCGTCGGCCGCCCCGGCCACCGGGTCCCCGTCCGGCACGCGGCCGGTGCCGCCGGTCACCGCAGCCGCCGAGGGTCCCGGGCGGACCGGTCGTCCGCCTCCTCCACCAGCAGTTCCACCGCGTCCCGGACCAGCGCCGTGGCCAGCTCGCGCACCGGCGCCGACTGCTCCGGACGCAGGGTACGCAGTTCCTCGCGCAACCCGTAGATCTGCTCGGCCAGCCCGACCAGCAGCCGGTCCGGGCTCGCGGCACGCCCCGAGACGGTGCCGAGACCGTCGCGTACCACGGCCAGTACTCCGCCGCCGACCTCGGCGAGCGGTCCGGCGGCGGCGCGCAGTGCGCTGCTCAACACGGCGAAGGCCCGGTTCGGGCTGATCCGGCCCCGCTGGATCGACACCAGGTCCTCGACTGCGCAGAGCGGTGGCGCGTACCCGAGCGCGCCGGCCAGCCCCGGGTTGTGCCGGGCCCACTCGACCAGTACGGCGACCAGCGACTCGGCGGCGGCCCGTCCGGTACCGGGCTGGAGCTGGTCGAGCCACCCCTCCCGGTACGGCCAGTACGACCACACCTTGGTCTCGTCGACGAGCTGGTCCACGGCGGTGTCCCGCAGGTAGCAGAGGGCGAGCTGATGGGCCGGGGACGTCTCCACCCGCAGCACCTCCTCGACCAGGGTGTGCCGGGCCTTGCGGCCGGTCACCTCGTAGAACGTGCTCCGGCTGCCCTTCGGCCGAACGGCGGCGACGATCTCCCGCCAGGTCAGCGCGCTGGTCCGGGGTACGGCCAGCAGTTCGGCGACGGCGCGGTAGTAGACGGTCCGGGTTCGCCAGTGGGCGCGTTCGGTGCTGTCCGTACCGGCCAGCCGCCGGCGCCAGCGCCCGCTCACCGTGTCGGCCAGCCCGTACGGCACCGGGGTTGACGACAGATGCATCCGACTCTCCTCTCGGCTGGGCCGAGCGTGGCAGGGCACGGACGGGCAGATCACGTACCAGTAAGGGGTCTGCCCGTCGGGTGTCGGACGGCAGGGTCTACCGGGGCCGGTCGCTACCGGCCCTGATAGCGGAAGCCGGCCCAGGCGGCGGGACCGACCTCGCCGACCGGGCCGGGCAACACCGGGGCCAGGTGCGGCGGCGGGACCCGGTCCGGGTCGAGCAGCCAGCGGTAGCTGGCGTGCACCGCCTCCGCCGGTGCCATGCCGCAGTCGGCGAGGAAGTGGTGCACCATCGCCAGCAGCGCCGGATGCCCGGCCGGCCCACCGGTCCAACCCGATCCGGCGACCCCGGCCGCACCGCTCGCGATCAGTGCGGTGGCCGGGGTCAGCGCGATGTCGTAGCCATCGCCGAGCAGATCGGTGCCGTCCAGGGATGCGGTGACCAGCCCACCGGTCGGTCCGCCGGCCGGGTGCCGGAGCAGGCGCCCCGCCGGCAGGGCCTCCGGTGGCTGCCCGGGTTCGGCGCCGGCCAGCTCGAACCACGGGCCGGTGGGTGGCGCGGCCAGCACGGCTCGGCAGGCCAGATGCACCAACGACGGGCCGGCGGAGGCCCGGGAGAGGGTCTCGCGCAGGCCCTCCGGGGTGGCCGGCCGGTCGGCCGGGTCGCCGGTGTGGCCGAGCCCGGACGACCTCGGGTAGAGCAGCCGGCGTACCGCCAGCGTGGCGTACGCGGCGGCGCCGTCGTGGCCGAGCGGGTTGACCAGGAACACCGGGTCTCGGGTCACCGGCGGCGGGATTCGACCGCTGGCCGCGACGAGTTCGCTGGCCGAGCTGGCGTAGCCGAGTACCAGCGTGGCGCCGGCGTACCGGTGTGTCGCCGGCCCGGTGGACTCGCGGGCGGCATGCCACGGCACCCGGCCGAGCGGACCGTGCGGCACCAGCACCAGGCGAGCCGGACGCTCCGATCCGACGCTCTCCGGCAGGCTCTCCAGCAGGGGCCCGATGGCGGCGGGCCAGGCCCAGTCGCAGACCTCGGGCAGCGCCGGCCCGGGATCGGTGCCGGCGAGGAAGCGAGCGACCGGACCGCCCGGCGGGACCACCAGGCCGGGCGGGGAGAGCGTGCCGACCTGGCCGGCGGCGCTGACCCAGACCACCCGGCCGGGGAGCAGGTAGGCCAGCAGGTCCGCGCCGACGTCCCGGAGCGCGGCGGCGGTCTCCGGCACCGTCGGTACCGCAGCTGCCGCGAGGCCGAGCGCGGCGCGTACCCGCTGGTGCAGTGCCGGCGGCGGGGCCAGGTCGAACAGGTCGCACAGGGCGGCCGGCACCAGCGGGGTGGGCTCGGCCCGGCGCCACTCGGCCGCGAGGTCCGGCTGCCCGGCCTCGACCAGCCGGTCCGGTACGTCGCCGGCCGTGGTCGCCGCGAGCGTGGTCAGGGCGCGGACCAGTTCCACCGCCTCGGCGGCCCCGTCCCGCCACCCGTCGGCGGCGCACCAGTCGGCAACGGTCAGCCCGAACGCCGACGCGGCCCGGGCCACGGCCGGCCGCCGTTGCGCGCCGGGCTCCGTCGGCAGTGCCTCGGCGGCGGCCCGCAGCGCGGCCAGCCCGGTCCGGGTGGCCCGCTCGTGGCCGCCGCGCCCCGTCTCCGCCCACCGCCGGTACGCGACCGCCAGATCGCGCAGCACCGACTGGGTCAGGTTTCCCGGACGGTCGGCCAGCTCCTCCCGCGCCTGCCCGAGGTGGCGGACGGCGAGTTCCAGATCGGACGTGGTGGCGCCGGAGACGGCCCGGGTCAGGTGGGCGGAGCCGAGCGCGGCGAGCAGCACGGTACGGCCGATCGGCAGGCGTTCC
Organism: Plantactinospora sp. DSM 117369; assembly: GCF_053764795.1. NCBI lineage: Bacteria > Bacillati > Actinomycetota > Actinomycetes > Micromonosporales > Micromonosporaceae > Plantactinospora > Plantactinospora sp. DSM 117369. The sequence continues at coordinate 3,599,248 of NZ_CM132446.1, forward strand.
CCGGCGACATCGAGGCTGCCGGTCAGCAGCTCCACCGCCCGATCGGCGGCGGCCGGGTCGCCGGCCCGGGCCGGTGGCAGCGCCGCGAGCCCGGCCAACGCCACCAGCCCGGGGCGGTCGGTGTGGTAACCGGGCACCGCGCGTACGGCCGCGGCCAGCAGGTCGGCGGCGCGGGCCGGGCCGTCGGCACCGGCCCGCACCAGGTGGCCGAGGGCGAGCCCGGCGGCCAGCCGGCTCCGCCAGGGGTACGCCTCCGGTACCGCGCCGAGCGCGTCGTGCAGGGCGTCGACCGCTGTGCCGAGCCCCGCCCGGTCGCCGTCCCGGACCGCCTCGGCGAGCCGCCCGAGGCAGCGCAGTGCGCGTACCACCGACAGTCGGTGGTGGTCCGCCCCGGTGGCGTGCTGCTGCGCCGCCAGCACCTGGCCGGTCAGCTCGACGAGTTGTCCGGGGTCGAGCCGGGCGTGGGCCGGGCCACCGAGGGCGTACCGGTGGTCGACCAGCACGCCGAGCAGCCCGAGCGCGGCCGGGGCCATCGGGGAGCCGGGGGTGAGCGGGGTGACCGACTCCCGCAGGTGGCCGGCGGCGCGGCGGAGGTCGTCCGGCCGTCCGGTCCAGTGGCCCCGCAGGGCCAGGGCCAGCGCGGCCAGCAGGTGCTCACCGCTCCGGCCCGAGGGCTCCGCTCCGGCGTCGCCCAGCACCGACTCGGCCAGCGCGACGACCCGGTCCGCCGGTCCGGCCGGCCGGTAGGCCAGCGCCGCCAGGGTGGCGTCGACCAGCAGTACGGCGGTGGCGTCCGGCAGGCTGCCGTCCTCGCCCAGCTCCCGCAGCCGGGACATCCGGGACAGGTGTTCGGCGCTGCCGGGGTCGCCGCCCTCGCCGGTGAGCCGGGCGAGCTCCTGCACCAGGGCCGGCAGCATCATCCGGACCCCGGAGTGCTGCTCGATCAACTGCTGCATGGCGTTGCCCAGCGAGCCCGGCTCGGCCGGGTCGCCGAAGCGCTGGGTGAACATCCCGGCCCGCATGGCGGCGAGCTGGTCGTGGCCCGGGGCGCCGGGGCCGCCGACGTCCATGGCCTGCCGGAGCGTCCGCATCATGCCGTCGAGGTCGAAGCTCGCGGCCGGGCCGCCCAGCCCGGAGAGGCTGCGGATCAGGTCGACCTGGGAGAGCATCAGCGCTCCCATCTGGTGGATCTGCGGCTGCACCGGCGGCGCGTCGACAAGTTGCCGGAACAGGCTGGCCGCGAGGTCGAGGTCGCGGCGCCGGGACTCCTTGTCGCCGCGCTGCATCGCGGTGACCATGGCGAAGACGTCACCGATGTCGACCGTCCGGGCGCCGCCCACCATCCCGGCCTGCGGCATCGCCCGCAGTTGCAGCAGGGTGCCGCAGAAGTACCGGCCCACCTCCAGGTCGGCGGCGGGCAGGTCCGGATGGGCCATCGACTCGACGAACAGGTCGATCGCCTCGTCCCGGTCGGCGTCGGACCTTCCGCCGCCGACGAACCTCATTCCCAGCAGCCGGGCCAGTACGGTGGCGACCTGCGGCCGCCACGGGTCCCGCTCGGCGAGCAGCCCGTACGCCTCCCGCAGCGCCGCCACCGAGTCGTCGAGGTCGGTGGCGGCGCTCGGCAGGTTGTGCTGCGTCGCCCGCCCGTAACGATCGGCGTACGCCCGACCCAACTCGAGCAGCGGTCCGATCCGGGCAGTGCCGGAGACGCCCGACAGCGCGGCCCGGAGCCGGCCGATCCGTTCGTCGGTGCCAGGGGTATTGATCATCGGTTTCCTCGGGGAATTCGTCACCGGCGATCGGAACCGGATCGGGTACGGCCGGAAAGGGACGGCGTCGCGCCGGCCGAATTCGGTATACCGCACCGGACACCGCGATCACAATGTACCGATGGGCCAACAGATTCCGGCCGGTGCGTTCCATCCAATGGCTGAATTCCCCGGAATGGCGCCGATCTCTGGAGTGACTGGTCCGGGCCGCTCGTCGCAGTACCCATTCGATTGTTGAATCGCCGGTGCCGGCGGTGCCACGCTCGTCCGTGCCGAGACCGGTCCCATTCCCGGATCTGGGCGCCGCACGAACTCCGCTCTCCACCCCGGCACGAGATCTCCGGATGGCCGCACGAACCGGATCTGTCCACCCGAGCCAGAAAGTGACGTCATGGCCCACACCTCGGAGGACGCGACGGATCTGGACCGGGCCCCGATCCGTCCGGCAGACCTGCTCGCCTCGGTCACGCTCCATCCGACCGACGGCCGGGGCAGCCCGGACCCGGCGGCCGAGCCGACCGCTACAGTCCGTTGTGGGCGCCCGCTCAGCTATCCGGTGCCGGCCGGGGACCTGCCGATGGCGCTGCGGCAGCGGATCGCCGCGACCGGGGAGCGCTGCTTCGGAGTGCTGTTCGCGTTCGACCTCGCCGCGCTGCCGCCCGGCCACCGGTACAGCAGCGCCCGGCTCCAGGTACGGCTGGCCGACCCCCGGGTCATCGCTCTCCGGCTCGACCAGGACGCCGACACCCTCGGCCTCGGGTACGGGCCGGACGGGATGTTCCCGGCCTCCGGCGCGGCCGCCCGGGCACTGGTGGCCGGCCGGGACCGCCCCGGCTGGCTGGGCCGGCTGCTGCCCCGCTCGGGTGAGGCCCGGCCCTGGCCCACCGGCACCCAGAGCCACCGCTTCGGCTGGGTCTACCACGACCCGGAGGGCGACCGCCCGGTGCCGCACCACCTCGTGCTGCATGCCCTGGTCGCGGCGCCGGCCGGCACGGCGGAGCTGACCGGCACGCTCGCGGTGCAGGTCGAGGTGGTGCGTTCGCTGCGCGGGCGGCGGCACCCGCGCCCCGGCGACCTGCGCGAGGCGGTGCCGTTCACCGAGCCGCTGCCGATCGTCGCCACCGGACCGACCGGTGCGGCGGTACGGCTCTGCGTCGCCGCCGACGTCGAGGGGTACAGCCGGCGCGGCAACGCCGCCGCGGCCCGGATCCAGCGGCACCTGGTCCGGCTGCTGGCCAGCGCCCGGCGCCGGACCGGGGTCGACGAGTCCACGGTGGACCTCCAGCCGCAGGGCGACGGCCAGTTCGCCGTACTGCCGGCCGGGATCGACGAGTCCGTGGTGGTGCCGGGGTTCCTGGCCGGGCTGCCGTCGGCACTGGCCGAGGCGAACCGGCAACTCGGTGACGACGCCATCCGGCTGCGGGTGGCGCTGCACCGGGGGCTGGTCGAGCCGGGCGCCAACGGCTGGGTGGGCAGCGCGGCGATCGCCGTGCACCGGCTGCTCGACTCGGCACCGGTACGCGCCGCGCTCCGCGAGCATCCCGGCCCCGGTTTTGTCGTCGTGCTCCCCGACTTCCTCTATCAGGACGTCGTGCTGCCCGGCCCGATGCCGGCCGACGACTTCCGGGACATCACCGTCGAGTTGCCGGAGAAGAACTTCGTCGCCCGCGGCTGGCTGCGGGTCTGTGACCTGTCCGGCTGAGAGGGGAGCCATGCCCGCGCTGTACGCGCTGCTGGTCGGGATCGACCGGTACCGGAGGGTGGCGACGCCGCTCGGCGGATGCCGCAACGACGTGACCGCGGCGGCGGAGTTCCTGCGGCACCGGGTCGACCCGGGCACCGAACCGGTGATCCGGCAACTCTGCGACGAGGAGGCCACCCGGGCGGCCGTGATCGACGGCTTCCGCTCGCACCTGCGCCGGGCCGGCCGGGGCGACACCGCGATGTTCTGGTTCAGCGGCCACGGGTCGTACGCCCCGGTCTGGCCGTCGGTCTGGCATCTCGAACCGAGCGGCGAGTTGCAGACGCTGCTCTGCGTGGACAGCCGGCACGACGGCGTACCCGACCTCTACGACAAGGAGATCGCGGTACTCACCGACGAGGTGGCGGCGAGCGGCGCGCACGTGGTGCTGGTGCTGGACTCCTGCCACTCCGGCGGGGCGAACCGGTTCGGGGCGGCCACCCGGGCGGCGCCCCGGGTCGAGGAGCCGCCGCCGCTGGAGTCGCTGCTGCCGGAGCTGGTGACCCGGGAGGCCGACGGGACGGTCAGCGGCGTCTACGCCGGCCGGGCCGAGCACGTCGCGCTGGCCGCCTGCCGGCACGACGAGCAGGCCGTCGAGACCCTGCACTACAGCGACCGGGCGCGCGGCCTGTTCAGCGCGGCGCTGCTCACCGTCGCCGGGCGGCTCGGGTCGGGGGCGACGTACCGGGAACTGCTGACCGCGGCCCGGTGCGAGGTGGAGAACCTGGTCGGGCACCAGGTGCCGCAGCTTTTCCCGGTGGCCGGCACCCAGGCCGACCAGCCGTTCCTGGGTGGCCGGGTGCGGACCGTCGGCGCCAGCATGACGATGCGGTTCGTCCGGGGCGACTGGGAGCTGGACGCCGGGACCTGTCACGGGCTGCCCGGCACCGATCCGGACGGCGCACTCCGGGTCGCGCAGCGCGGCGTACTGCCGGTCCGGGAGGCCCGGGTGACCCGGGTGCTGACCGAGCGGAGCGTCGTCCGTCCGGTGGGCTGGCAGCCGGACCGGGAGCGGCAGTACCCGGTGGTGGTGAGTTCGGTCCCGCTGCCGCCGACCACGGTGACGATCGACGACACCGACCGGGCCGCGGCGGCCCGGCTGGTCGCCGCACTGGACCGGGCCGGCCCGGGCGGCGGGCCCTCCCCGCACCTGCGGGTCGTCGATCCGGCCGCCGGGCCGCCGCCGGAACTGCGGGTGGTGCTGCCCGTGCCGGACCGGATCCGGATCTGCGACGACGACGGCGTACCGCTCGCCGGTGACCTGGTCGGTGCCGGTACCGAGCTGGTCGAGCGGGCGGTCCGGGCGCTGGAGCACATCGCCCGCTGGCGCCAGGTCCGCGCGCTGGCCAACCCGCTGTCCGGGCTGGCCGGCGGGGTGATCCTGGAACTCGTCCCCACCCGTCCCGGGGACGGGGTGGTGCCGCTGCACCGGCCGGGACTGCCGGCCGGCGGGGACGGCGCGGTCCGGCTCCGCTACCGGTATGCCGACGGCCGCTGGTGGCCGCCGACCGCCTTCGTCCGGATCCACAACGGCACCGACCGGCGACTCTACTGCGCATTGCTCGACCTGACCGAGGGGTACCGGATCCATCCCGACCTCTTTCCCGGAGGCTTCGTCGCCCCCGGTGGCACCGCCGCCGCACTCGACGGCCGGCCGATCCGGTTCACCCTGCCGGCCGGACGGCCGACGACACCCGGCGGGCGCACCCGGGACTGGCTGAAGCTGCTGGTCGCCGAGGAGGCGTTCGCCGCCCGGCCGTTCCAGATGCCACCGCTGCACGAGCCGTGGCCGGCCGACTCCCGCACCCCGACGGCCCTGCTCGGCGTCCTCGACCGGCTGGGCCGGCAACTGGTGCACCGGGACGCCGTACCGGACACGCCCGCCGCGTACGACTGGACGGCGACCACCCTGCCGGTGCTGACCGAGGTGCCGGCGGCCGAGGACCCGCCGCGTCCCCGGGTCCGGCCGGACGGCCGGACCCGGCCCGGCCCGCTGCCGGCGCCGGTGGACGGTCACCGCTGAGTTTCCCCCACCGGGAGCCGGATGCGGGCGCCCGACTCCCACCTGCCGGCACGCCGCCGCGAGGCGAGGCCGGGAGGGTTCACTGTCCGAAGTGGTTGAAGCCGGCCCAGCCGACCAGGTCCTCCGGATCGATCGCCGGCATCCGCTCGCGCAGCGCCCTCGGCATCCCCGGCGGCACCCGGCGATCCGGGTCGAGCATCCAGAGCTGGGCCAGCCGCAGCGCCTGGGCCGGCCCCTGCCGGTCCACCGCCAGATAGTGGTGCAGCATGTACATCAACAGCGAGGTGGCGTCGTCGGGGACCGGCCAGAGCGAGCCGACCACCGAGCGGGCACCGGCCATCAGGAAGACCGTGGCGAGCGAGTACGCCTCGTCGTAGACGCGTCCGGGTACCGCACTGGAGCAGGCCGCCAGCACCACCGTGCCGAGCCGGAAGCCGCCCGCCGACCGCTGCGCCGCGTCGGTGATCCGCTCGGCGGTCAGCGGCGTACGCCCACCCGGCCCGGCCAGCACCAGGTACGACCGCTCCGGCCCGTCCGGCACCACGGCGCCGTGACAGGCCAGGTGCAGTACGCCCCGGTCGGCGGTCAGGGCCGAGCCGAGCCAGTCCAGCACCTCGTCCGGGGTACCCGGCCCGGTCGCCGCGCCCTCGCCGGGCCGGCCCAGGTAGGGCGCGGCGGGATAGAACCTGTTCCGGATCGCGGTCGCCTCCGCCCCGGCGTGCGCGAGGTCGTCGGTCGGGTTGCCGACCACCAGGCTCGCCGTGTCGATCGGCACCGGTTCGCGTTGCACGGTGCCGCAGAACATCCGCGCCGACGCCGCGTACGAGACCACCGCGTCCTGCAGGACGTACCGGCCGCCGGGTGACCGGGCGGCATGCCACGGCACCAGCCCGAACGCCCCCATCGGCACCAGCACCAGCCGGTACGGCCGGGAGAACTGCCGGTCGGCGCAGTTTCGCAGGACCGCCTCCATCGCCGCGTACCAGGCCCAGTCGGAGAGCCGGCGCAGCGCATCGGCGGCCTCCGACTCGGCCGTCGTCACGTCGACCGGGTCGGCCGGCCCCGCGTCCCGGGTACCGGCCGTGGTCCGCCGGCCGGCGAGCCGGGTGCCGAGGTAGTCGTCCAGGGCGCTGAACCGTGCCCCGAGCATCGTCAGCACCGTCAGCTCCGGATCGCCGCGCGCCGGCACCACCACCACGACCGGGGCTCGCTCGCTCGTCGCCGGCACCAGGTACACCAGCGCGTCCGCACCGGCCGAGCGGAGCGCCCCGGCGATCTCCGCCGGCTCCGGGGGGTCGAGCAACTCGATCCGGCCACCGGCCCCGATCGACTGCTCGTGGTCGAGCAGCGCCCGCATCACCCGCTGGCGCAGCCGGGCCGGGATCGGCACCCCACCGGCCGCCCCGGAGCGCCACTCGGCGGCGAGGTCCGACCGACCGGCCGCGGCCAGCAGCTCCGGCACGTCCCGGCTGCGTGAGGCGGCCTGCAACACCAGGCCCCGGCAGGCGTCCAGGGCCCGCACCGCCTGCCCCGGCTCCCGGTCCGTCACGCACCAGCCGAACACCTCGGTCGCGTCGTCGAGGGCGTCCCGGCCGGCCAGCGCCGCCTCGGCGGTACCGGTCTGCACCAGCGTCCGCCAGGCGTACCCGCGCAGCGCCTGCAACCCGGCCTCCCGGCTGGCCGCCCGGTCGTCCCGGCCCCGGTCGTCCCGGGCCCGGTACGCCCGGCTCAGCCACGACATGCTCGCCGACCAGAGCGGGTGGGCCGGGTCCGCCACGTACGGCCGGACCCGCTCCAGCAGCTCGATGGCCCGTTCGGCGTCGTCGAAGCTGCGCCACGCCTCCAGCCTGGTCATGTACAGACCGGCCAGCAGGACCCGCAGGGTCAGCGCGCTCTGGTCGCCGGCCGGCATCGGGTCGATCCGTTCCCGCAACCGGGTGATCTGCCGGTCGAGCGCCGCCGCGTCGTAACCGGCCGCCGCGCTGCCGGCCCGGGCCAACATGGCGTAGACGTCCAGGGTCGGGTCGGACGGACCGACGTCGGTCCCGGTCACCGTCGAGATCTGCTCGGCGACCTCCTCCAGCAGGCGTGGATCGGGGCTCTCCGAGGTGGCGATGCGGCGCCACCGGTCGGTCAGCGTCAGCAACGGTTCCAGTGCCCTGCGCCGGGCGTCCTCCGCCGGCACACCGGCCAGCCCGGCGCGGAGTTCGGCCGCCGCCGCGTCCATCTCGGACCAGTCGCGGAACTGGAAACCGTGCATCAGCCGGATGGCGGCGTCCTGCAACCGCAGCAGCGCCCGCTGCCGGTCGGTCAGGTCGGCGCGGTCGGCGATCTCCGCGTGCTCCGCCATCGCCCGGGTCAGTCCGCCCAGGTCGTCGCCGAGCTGGGCGCCGAGCTGCCGCAGCCCGCTGAGCACCATGTCGAGGTCGTTGACGGTGCCGCCGGTGGCCGTCCGCCGGGCCTCGGTGAGCGCGGTGAGCGCGTCCTCCAGCGGGCCGGGGTCGCCCGGCCGGGCGGCGAGCATCCCGTGCATGCCGTCCAGGACCAGCATCCGCTGCCGGAACTGCGGATCGTCCGGATACGCCGTCCGCGCGGCGGCGATCAGTTCGGCGGTGCCGGGGTGCTGTGTGAGGCCGTCCTGGCCGGTGGGGAGGACGGTGAGCAGCATGTTGGCGAACCGCGCCCGCTCCGGTGCGGTGACCGGAAGGGCGCGCCAGGCGTCGAGCGCCCGGTCCAGCAGGCGCAGGGACTCCTCCCGGGACGGTGGTGCCGCGTTTTGCCCCGGCAGGGGTGGCAGGACGAGCGGCTCGGCCGGCTTTCCGTCCGGCCCGGACTCCGCCGCCGCGGTGCGGTCGACCTCCGCCCGCATCCCGGCGTACGCCTCGCCGAGTACCGTCCCGTCGTCGGGCCGCGCCGGCAGGCCACGGGTCAGCCGCTCGGCGACCAGCATGCCCCGGATCGTCGTGAGGTTCTCGCGCTCGGCCGCGGCTGCGTCCAGCTCGGCGATCGCCTCGCCCAGTTCGGTCTCTGCCGTGGTCAGGTCGTCGACCTGCCCGCTGTACCGGTAGCGCGTCCAGCCGAGCATCGCCCGGGCGGCCAGCAGGCCGGGGCGGGCCGGGTCGTCGGCGGCGCACCGGTCCAGTGCCACGTACACCCAGCGCCGCCCGGCGGCGACGTCGGCGGCTGCCGCCGTACGGTCGCCGGCGGCGAGCAGCAGTGCCGCCCGGTCGTGGTGCAGCCGGGCCAGGCCGTCGAGCAGTTCCGCCGAGAGGTAGGGGTCGTCCGGCGAGTCCTCGGCCGCCAGCCCGTCGAGGTGGTCGACGGCGGCGTCCAGGTCCTCCCGCCGCTGGGTCCGCCGCCAGCGCTCGAACCGGGCCGTCCCGGCCGCCAGCCGGGCGTCGTACCACCAGTCCACCGCCGCGTCCGGGTCGTCCCGGGGATCGCGTCCGGCGGCCACCTCCAGCTCGCTGACCGCCCGGTCCAGATCGGTCGGGGCGGCAGCCAGCCCGTACCGTTCGATCAGGGCCTTGCCGAGCCGGTGCCGGGCCGGCCCGACGAGTTCCGGGGCGCATTCCTCCGCGCCGGCCACCTCGGCGGACAACTCGATCACCTGGTTCAGCGCGGTCGGATCGGCGTCGGTGACGTAACGGTCGGTCCAGGCACCACCCAGCCACCAGGCCACGTCGAGGGCGAGTTCGGACTCCTTCGGCAGCGCCTCCCTGGCCTCCTGGAGCGCCGCCATCGCCGTCCGCAGTGCGGCAGCGACCTCCTCCGCCCCGCATTCCGGCCCGCTCGTCCCGCCGCCCGGACCGGCCGGTTCGCGGGGCGGCTGATTGGCCAGGGAGAGGTAGCGCTGCCAGCAGACCCGGGCCACCTCGTAGCGGAGTCCGGCGCGGTGTTGGGCCAGCACGTAGGCCCGGTACTCCGGATCGGTGTCGAAGGCGGTCAGCTCCGCGCGCAGGTCGGCGAGTTCCCGGGTCAGCTCGGCCAGCTCCGATGCGGGGTCGGGATCCGGCGCGGGAGCGTCCGGGCCGGGTTCGTCGGTGCTCGTCCCGCCCATCATGGCCTCCTGACCCGATTCCGGGCCGGGCCTCCACCGCCCGCACTCGGCCCGGCCGCGCGAACCGGTTCCGCCACCCGGACCGGCTGAGTCCCACTGCCGCGCCTGGCGTCGCCTCCTCCGCCAGCGCCGGGCTCGGCGGCGTCCGCCTCGGTCACCTGCTCGGCATCGAGTCGGGTCATCCGGTGTGCGTGCAACGCCGCGCCCTTGGCCACGCCGAGGTCGGGCTCGAACAGCCGGGGACGCCAGCCGAACTCGGCGGAGAGCGCGGCGGCGATCATCGGCATCCGGCTCGCCCCGCCGACCAGGAGACAGCGGTCGACGTCCGACACGCCGGCCCGGGCGACCGCGCCGAGCAGCCCGCGCAGCAGGACCAGCGCACGGTCCACCAGATCCCGGGTGGCGGCCTCGAAGTCGTCCCGGCTCACCGTGACGGTGACGCTGTGCCCGGCGTACCGGATCGGGACCCGGTGGACCGGGAAGCCGGACAGTGCCCGCTTGACCCGTTCGGCGGTCAGCGCCAGCCCGGCCATGAAGACCTCGTCGGCGGCCGGGTCGTCGTCCGGCGCCGCCCGGGCGACGAACTGCTCCAGCAGCAACGCCATCAGCCGGCGGTCCCAGTCCACGCCGCCCAGTCCGGGGTCGCCGTCGGTGGCCAGCACCTGGATGCGCCGCCCCAGCCGCAGTACCGTGCCGTCGAAGACGCCGCCGCCGAGGTCGTACACCAGGGCGGTGCCGCTGCCCACGCCCGTGGCGTTGCCGTAGTGCAGTGCGGCGGCGACGGCCTCGCTGACCAGCGCGAGCGGGCGTACCCCGGCCAGCAGGCAGGACCGCCGCGTCACCTCGCGCTGCCGAGGACCGAAACAGGCCGGCACCGTCACCACCGCCGGCACGCTCCGCCCCGACCACGACCCCGGCACCGCGCCCCGGACCAGGGTACGGAGGATCAGCGCGCAGACCGCCTCCGGCGGGTACTCGACGTCGTCGAAGCAGTGTGACCGGTTGCCGTCCAGATCCCGTTTGACCAGTGCGACCATCCGGTCCGGCGTCGACTGGCCGGCGACCTGCGCGGCGGCACCGACCAACACCGAGCGACGCGACTCGAAGCACACCACCGACGGGGTGGTCTCCTCGCCCAGCGGGTTCGGCAGGATCATCGGCCGTCCACTGCTGTCCACCATGGCCACCGCGGATCGGGTGGTGCCCAGGTCGATACCGAGCGGAGTCATCTCGTACGCACGCCTTCCGTCACCGCCCCCCGACCGGAGCGGCGCTCCTTCGACGACCTCTGGTCCGGATGAGTCACCGGCTTCCGCCGAAGGGTTTGTTCGGCACGGGTAAACCAGCGAACCTTTTCGACCCGACGGTGACGATCCGAACCGTAAATGGCGGTGCCGGAGCCGGTCCAGATCGATTCCGCTCTCCTGACTGATCTACCCCGCGCTAATGCCCGAACGGAGCGCCGCACCGGTCGGCGGCAGCGACGGGTACGCCAAACGGATCGTGCCGTCGGCAATTCCGCACCTGTTCCTCGGAACGGTACGGCACTTGCGGAACACGGGCGGTCGGGTCGGCCGGGATCCGGCTCCCGGCGCGGTCTGCCGGAACGCAGGAGTCGGACGCGGTGTGTGAGCGCCGCGGGGTCCCGGTCGAAAAGGCTCATCGGGCCAGTGGTTCGCATCGACGGACGCCGGGCGGGCTGCTTGGATGGGGCGTCGGTGCGATCCCGATCGGCGATGGGGCCGAGGAGAGGGAGCAGGGGAATGACCCGAGAGGACCGTTGGGACTTCTTCATCGCGTACGCGACCGCGGACCGCGCCGCCGCGGAGGAACTGTACGACCTGCTCAGTCCGCCCTTCCGGGTCTTCCTCGACCAGCGGAGCCTGCTGCCCGGCGACGACTGGGACAGCCGGCTGCCGGCGGCGCAGCGAAGCGCGGCGGTCACCCTGGTGCTGATCTCCGGTGGCACGGACCGCGCCTACTACCAGCGCGAGGAGATAGCCCAGGCCGTCGAGCTGTCCCGCCGGGAGGACGGCCTGCACCGGGTCGTGCCGATCCTGCTGGACGAGTCTGCCGGAGCCGCCCACCTTCCCTACGGTCTGCGGCTCAAGCAGGCCGTACCGGTCACCGACGCGGGTGGGTTGCGGCAGGTCGCCGAGCGGCTCCGGGACACCCTCCGGCACTGCCTGGCGCTGTCCCCGGACGAACTGCTGCGCCGGTACGAGGAGCGGACGGTGGTCGAGCGCGCCGTCCGGCTGGTACCCCGGGACGGCTTCGACCCCACCGGCCAGCTCGGCCTGAGCACCCGCAAGTACGTCTTCGTCGGCGACTACGAGGAGCAGCGGCACCGCACCCTGCGGCAGATCCTCGCCAATCTCTGGATCGGGGACGCCTTCGAGCAGGTCGACAACTCCAACGGTCCCTGGCTGGCCCTCACCTTCGACCTGGGCGAGCTGAACCGCCGCAAGATGGACCTGCTGCCGGCGACCTGGAAGGCGGCGTTCCGGATCCTCTCCGACCCGAGCCGGGCGGGGTGTTTCGAGGCGACCGACGAGGAGCGCACGCTGCTCGGCCGCCCGCCCCGGAACTACTACTCCGACGACCAGCAGGCGTGGTATTCGAGCTGCACCATCCGGGAGCGCAGGTACACCCCGTGGGGTACGGACTACTTCATCCGGGAGGTGCTGGGGATCAGTTGGCTCTGCTTCACCGGTACCGGGATCACCCAGGGGACCCGGCGGTCGACGGGGCTGCCGTCGCGGGTCTTCTTCGTCCGGAACCTGCCGCTGCGCAGCATCGACTACCAGATCCAGGACCTGGGCGTACCCGACGACGACACCGTCCTGGAATAGTCCCCGCGGCGGGATTGGAAGCCTGCCGCGCGGGTACCCGGCGGATCTCCTACGACGGAGGTTGGCAGATGTCGGAGCGGCATACGGTACTGCGCTCGATGCACGATCTCGGCCTGGCTGCCTGGTTCGGCGGCGCCTTGATGGGGGCGATCGGGGTCAACGGCGCGGCGGCGAAGGTGAGCGACTCGAGACAGCGACTGGGGGTCGCCTCGGCCGGCTGGGCCAGGTGGACCCCGGTGAACGCGGCGGCGATCGGCACCCATGTCGCCGGTGCCGCCGGTGAGCTGATCACCGAGAGTCCACGGATGCTCGTCCAGTCCGGGGTGGGCCGGATGAGCGCCGTCAAGACCGGGCTGACGGTGGCGGCGCTGGCGGCGACCGGCTACAGCCGGATGCTCGGGATGCAGTTGGAGAAGACCACCGAGGCGCCGGTGGTGGCGACGACGGCCCCGGAGAACGGCACACCGCCGGGTGTCGCGGCGCGGCAGCGGCAGTTGCGGGTGTTGCAGTGGGTGATTCCGGCCCTGACCGGCGGACTGATCGTGGTCACCGCGCTCGCCGGTGAGCAGCAGAAGCCCGGCCAGGTGGTGCAGGGCATGCTGAACCGGATGAACGGGATCACGTACCGGACCAGGAGCATGCGCGGGATGGCCGGCAAGCAGCTGCGTGGCATGGCCGGCAAGGGCCTGGGCGGGATGGCGGTGGCCAGGGGCATGCGCGGGATGGCCGACAAGGGCATGGCCGTCAAGAACCTGCGCGGCATGGCGATCAAGGCGATGCCCGGGATGGTGGGGATGCGGATCGTCCGGCAGGCGGTCGCGAAACTGCGGCACTGACGGCCCGGCCCGGCGACGTCCGCCGGCCCGGACCGGACTGGCGGGGGAGAGGGTCCGGAAACCCCTGCCCGGGTACGGCGTCTCGCCGAGCGCCGAGGGTCCTACCTGCGGGACCGGGCCGTCCCGTACTGCGGGAAGTCCACCCCCGACGCCGGGCCCGGGAGCGGCACCGTCCCCGATTACCCCCGCCCCCGCTGCCTCCGCCCGCCGTTCCCGTGACCACGGCGGCCGGGCCCGACCGGCAGCCCGTCCGCCCGGTGTGAACTGCGGAAACGTCCCCGGCATCCGGGGACGTTCCGGAGTGGTCGGCCATAGGTTCTCGGCGCTGTGGTGTCAATGGACTGATGACTGCTGATAGTTCGGTCCGATCGCCTCTGGCATGGACGACGGTCAACGCGGTTACCTCGGACCAGGATCAACCCATGTCCTGGAGGTACGCAGGTGCCGGTCACATCGCCGTCGGAGCCGACGGCCGTACCGCGTGCGGCGGCGGCACAGACCGTCGCCGCCCTGGTCGGTCGCGGTGCCGAGCTGGCCCGGATGGTCGCGCTACTCGACGAGGACAGGTCACGACCCCGGTTCCTGGTGCTGGACGGCGAACCGGGCATCGGCAAGAGTCGACTCGTCGCCGAGCTGGCGCGGGTGGCCGGCGGCCGGGGTCGTACCGTGCTGCTCGGTCGGGCGACCGAGTTCGAGCGCTCCCTCCCGTACGGTGTGCTGCTGGACGCGCTGGCCGGCGTACCCGATCATCGGGCCGACCTGCACGCGTCGCTCGACAGCCTCGCGATGCGCGACCCCGACGGCACCGGGCCGGCCACCGCCGCGGTCGAGCGGCACCAGCGGCACCGCCGGCTGCGTGGTCTGGTCGCCGCCGCCGCCCGTCCCGCCGGGGCCCTGCTGGTCTTCGACGACGTGCAGTGGGCCGACGACGCCTCCGTCGAGTTCCTCGGCTATCTGCTGCGGCATCCACCGGACGCCCGGATCACGGTGGCGCTGGCGTTCCGGTCCGAGCAGTGCCCGCCGAGACTGGCCGAGGAACTCGCCCACCTGGCGCCGCTGCCCGACCGGCTCAGGCTGGCCCCGCTGACCGGTGCCGACGTCGACCAACTGCTGCCGGCCGAGCCGGCGTCCCGGCGCCGGCTGCTGCACCAGGTCAGTGGCGGCAACCCGCTCTACCTGGAACTGCTGGCCGGCACCTCGACGCAGGTCCTCGGCGCGCTGCGTCGCGGCGACTTTCCCGACGAGCCGGTGACCAGCGCGCTGCACGGTGCGATGGCGACGGAGATCCGTGGGCTGGGCCCGACCGAACGGCTGGTGCTCCAGGCCACCGCCGTGGTCGGACCCGGCCTCGACATCGGCACGGTCGCCGCCGCGGCCGGGATCGACCCGCACCGCACCAGCACCGCGCTCGACGCGCTGGTCGCCCGGAACCTGCTCCGTCCGGTCGGCGCGGAGCTGGACTTCCGGCACTCGCTGGTGCGTGCGGTGGCGTACTGGCTGGCCGGTCCGGCCTGGCGGCTGGCCGCCCACCGCCGGGCCGCGACCCACCTCGAACGCTGTGGCGCCCCGCTGACGCTCCGGGCCCACCACCTGGCCAAGGCGATCCAGCCGGGTGAGGAGGCCGGCGCCGAGGTGCTGGCCACGGCCGCGATGACCACGATGGGTACGGCACCGAGCACCAGCGCCGGCTGGCTGCGCGTCGCGCTGTCGGCGCTGCCGGACGGCCCCGGTCGGGCCGATCGCCGGGCCGAGCTGCGACTGTTGTTCGGCAAGGCGCTCGGGGTGACCGGCCAGTTCGACGAGGCGCGGACCGTGCTGCACGATCTCGTCGCGGTCGCCGGCCCGTACCGGCACGCCGCGGTCGAGCAGCTCGCCGTGCTGGAGCGGCTGGCCGGTCGGCTCGACGTGGCCAGCGCGCTGCTCAGCACCGAACTGGAACGGCTCGGTGCCACCGGCACGCCGCAGGCGATGCTGCGGCTGGAACTCGCGGTGACGGAGATGCTGGCCGGCCGCTGGCGGGCCGGCGCCAGGCACGCCGGCAAGACCGTGAACCGGGCGCGGCAGGGCGGGCACCGGGGGATCGAGGCCGCCGCGAGCACCGTACTGGCCGCCTGCGCGGTCGCCCGGGAGCCGCTGGCCACCGCGCGGCTGCGAGTCTCGTACGCCGCCCGGATGATCGACGCCCTCGGCGACGTCGCGCTCCGGGACGAGCTCGGCGCGATCGCCCTGCTCGCCTGGATCGAGGCGATGCTGGACCGGGTCGACGACGGGCTGGCGCACGCGGAGCGGGGCATCGAGGTGGGGCTGCGGTACGGGCGGATTCACGTCCACCCGCTGCTCTACGCGGCCCGGTCTGTGCTCTACGGCACGGTGGGCCGGGTCGACGACGCGCTGCGGGACGCCGAGGAGGCGGAGGAGATCGCCCGGTGGCAGGGGGGTGTCGAGGCGGCGACGCTGGCGGCGGCGGTACGACTCCGGCCGCTGCTCTGGCTGGCCGGGCCGGACGCCGTACGCCCGGCCCTGGAGAGGCTGCGCGGCCGCGCCGCCCCCCGGTCCACGCTGTACCGGGCGGTGGTGCGGACGCACCTGGCCGAGGCGAGTGCGGCGGTCGGCGACGACGCCGGCTGCCAGGAGTTGCTCGCCGACGCGGAGACGTACCGCTGCCTCGGGCCGGCCGAGGCGGGTGTCCTGGTCGTACGGGCGCTCTCCGCCGCCGGAGCCGGTCGGGCCGGATCGGCGGGGGGCGGGCCGGGTGGGATACCGCCGCAGGCCCGGCGCTGGCTGACCCGGGCCGCCGCTGTCGCCGGTGACCTGCCCGGGCGGCTCGGGCTGGTCGGGCTGGCCGGCGCGACGCTGGCCCTGGCGCACGGTGCCCCGGGTGACGCCGTGGCGGAGGTGGCGCCGGCGATCGGTCAGCTCGGCGCGGCCGGCATGCCGGTGGCCGAGGGGCAGGCCCGGCTGGTGCTCGCCGAGGCGCGGGTGGCGACCGGTGATCCGCAATCGGCCCGCGAGCAGCTCGGCCGGGCCAAGCAGCTCTTCGCGGCCAGCGGCGCGCGCTGGCTGGCCGGGCAGGCGGACCGGGCGCAGCGTCGGCTGGCCGCCCGGCTGTCCCGGCGTGCCGTGCTGGCGGACCAGCCGGGGGCGGCGCCGGACGAGGCGCATCCGTTGGCGCTGCTGACCGCCCGGGAACGGGAGGTCGCCGAGCTGACCGTCACCGGCGCCACGTCCCGGGTGATCGCCCGACAGCTCCAGATCAGTCCGCGTACGGTCGACGCGCACCTGATGCGGATCTACCGGAAGCTCGGGGTGACCTCCCGTACCGCCCTGGTCAGCCTGCTGGCTCGGGGATGACGGGGTCGGCGCTGTCCGAGCCGTTGGAACGCATCGCCGCAGGTCTGGCCAGAAATGATTGCTGGCGGTAGTCAGCGGAGAGGCGGTGTCGATAGCGCCACGAATGGGGTGATCGATGGTGATCCATGGTTTTCACCGCGACAGGCAGACATCGACACACATCACGCAGGTCATTCCAGAAGAAACGCACCCGGGGTCTGTATCGGAGTGAGCCGGGGACGGCCGCCCGGACGCGGCCGTCCCCCAGGGGTCTTGCGGATGCGGAGGGGATTGCCCGGGGTTCAGCGGTTGGCCGCCCCGCCGCCAGAGGCGGGCTGGACCCGCTCGAACCGTACCCGGCTCAGCCATCCCGGGAGGTCACTGAGCACGTACAGCTCGCCGTGCACGTCGGCGTCGATCGCGGTCGGCTGGATGGGGAAGTTGCCGATCGTGGCGGACTCGTAGCCGCCCGTGGGTTTGGGACGCACGGCAAACGCTAGGGTGGAGCAGTAGTCGCTCGCGACGTAGGTCCCCCACGCCTCCGGAGTTGCCGACCCTCGGTACACCACGCCGCCGGTCACCGAGCAGCTCTCCGTCATGAAGTGCTCGTACTCGAAGACCGGGTCGGTGTACCGCACGCCCGGCCGGCATTGCTCCGGGTCGAACACCGGGGTGCCCTCCCGGCAGGACCAGCCGAGGTTCGCCCCACCCTGCCACGGGCGGATGTGGTTGATCTCCTCGACCAGGCCCTGGCCGACGTCACCGATCCACAGCGAGCCGTCGACCGGGTCGACGGAGAACCGCCACGGGTTGCGCAGCCCGTAGAGCCAGATCTCCGGCCGCGCGCCGCGCGTGCGGACGAACGGGTTGTCGGCGGGCACGCAGTAGGGCTTCGCCCCGCAGCTGCGGTTGACGTCGATCCGCACGATCTTGCCGAGCAGGGTGCCGAGGTCCTGACCGGCCTTGAACGGGTCGTTCGCGTGGCCGCCGTCGCCGAGGGACCAGTAGAGGTAGCCCTCGCGGCCGAACGCCACCTGTCCGCCGTTGTGGTTGCCGTACTCGGCGTGCTCCTGGGTGAGCAGCACCTGCACCCGCTCAGGAGCGCCGATGGGCACTCGCGCCAGGGTCAGCGCGCCGGCCGGCAGGCTCGTGTAGGCCACGTAGAGGATCCCGGTCCGCGCGAAGTTCGGCGCAGGCGTGATGCCGAGGAGGCCGCGCTCGTTGTCCGACGTGTCGATCCGGGCGGTCAGGTCGAGCACCGGCTCAGCCGCCAAGCCGGTGTCGGGGTGGTAGGCGCGGACGGTGCCGTTCTTCTCCGCGATCAGCATCCGGCCGTCCGGCAGCCCGGTGATCGCGATCGGACGCTGCAGACCGGAAGCCACCTGTTCGGATACCACGGTCAGCTCAGCGAGTGGCACCGCGCGGGTGTGGGATGTGCCGGCCGCGGCGGTGCCGGCCACCGACGCCGGTGGCAACAGGAACGCAGACAGGGCCAGAACGAGCAGCCCGGCCAGCATGGTGGCCGGGCGACAACGCCGTCGCGACATGTTTCAGCTCCTCGAGCAAGTGGAGTGGAGGACGCAATCTGGGAGCGTTCCCACAGTACATCGGCGCCCGCCAATATCCAACCCGCCGTCTTGCTGCCTTTCCGGTCAGAGAAGGGGCATCAGTCGACGGGACGGCAAGGACGCGACCACGATCGCCTCCAATCTGAGCGCGCGGTTGAGCAAGGAAAACGTAGGTCAACCGCTGACTGGCACGGCCACCGGGCGGAGGACCTGACGGGTCTCGCCCGGTCTGCTTCACCACTGGCTGGTGGAGCGGGGCCGGACGCGAGAGGACGTCCGTCCCCCCGGCCGCTCGACCGGCTGCTCGCCCCACCGTCGTGTTGCGACTAGAGGGGGTAGATGTCACCCCGGGCGCCGGGGCGGATCCGCGAGTTGAGTTTGCTGCAGTACGCATAGGACCACGTCGACCCCCGGACGGCGGGTCCGCGTGCGACGGCGCCGTTCTCGCACGGTACCGCTGCGTAGTAGAAAGTCTCGCTGCCAACGCATCGGCCGCCGTAGGTGTACTCGTCCTGCCAGTGCTCCGGCGCGCAGAATGCGGCGGCGGCCTGCCCGGCCGCCTGCGCCGGAGCGAATGGGGTGCCGAGCGCCAAGACGGCACCCAGACTGATTCCTACGGCGGCGTTACGCATGATGCGCATGGAATTCCTCCTATCGGCCATTTCACGCGTTGTGACGCCAGAACTATGACAGGGGTCAATACATCCGGAATACACGGCGATTTCCGATAGCCCGCACGCTCAGCGGTCTTCAACCTCCCCTTGCGGTCCGGTGGACCGCGAGGTCGGACGCGGGGCGCGAGCGTCGCGCGGTTCAGGTTGAAAGAGGTTCACTCAGGCGGGCTGAGGAGCGGACAACGCCCATCGCGTGAGCGTCCCGCCGCTGCGCGGCACCGGTCTTGTACGTTCCTGACATGGCAGGTGAGCGGTCCGGTACGACGATCAGCGCCTGGCGGCCGAAGGTGCCAGGGATCGCCGAGGTCTTCCACGCGCACTTCACCGAGCACGCCTATCCGGCGCACACCCACGACACCTGGGACCTGATGATCCTCGACGGGGGATCGGTCGACTTCGCCCTCGACCGGCACCGGCACGGGATGACCGCCGGAAGCACGGTGCTGCTGCTCCCGCCCGGCGTCACCCACGACGGCCGGACGGTCACCCCGGCCGGCTTCCGCAAGCGGGTGCTCTACCTCGACACGACCGTACTGCCGGAGCACCTGGTCGGCAGCGCGGTGGACGGCCCGGTCCTGGACGACGAACTGTTGCGGCACCGGATCCACCAGTTGCACACCTCGCTCGGCCACCCCGGCGACGCGTTCGAGGCCGAATCCCGGCTCGCCCTGATCCGGGATCGGCTGCACGAGCATCTCGACACGCTCGCGCCCGTCCCGCCGAGCGGCCGGTCGGACCGGCTGGCCGGCCGGCTGCGGGAGCTGCTGGACTCCAGGATCGCGGTCGGGATGTCCCTGCGGGAGGCGGCGGTGATCCTGGACGCACATCCCAGCCACCTGATCCGGTGCTTCACCCGCAGTTACGGCCTGCCGCCGCACGCCTACCTGACCGGTCGGCGGGTCGACCGGGCCCGCCGGTTGCTGCTGGCCGGGGAGCGACCGGCCAGCGTCGCCGTGGCGGTCGGCTTCCACGACCAGGCCCACCTGCACCGGCACTTCGTCCGGCACCTGGGCACCACCCCGGCCCGCTACGCCCGCCGGCGCGGCGGGAGTTGACGGTCGCGGCGGGGTTCCACAGGAGTCAGCGGTCAGGGCCGATCCCGCCGGCAGACCCCGTGCAGGCGTTCTCCGCGACGACCCGGAACGCCTCGCTGAGCAGCCGGGCCAGGCCCTGGGTCAGCACCGCCGTCTCGTGCTCGGGCTGCTGACCCGAGGTGGCCGGGACACCGGCCCGGCGTAGCTGTGCCAACCGGGTGCCGGCGGCCGGCACCAGTTCGTCGGTGACCGGACGGAGCCGGTCCAGCACCTCGCCGAGCAGCCGCAGCGCGGCCAGCACCGGTACGCCGGCCTGGTGCAGGTCGAGCGCGGGTTGCACGGCCCGGGGGCGGGCCGTGCTGACCGAGCCGTCCTCGGCGCGCACCAGCACGCCGTGCCGGGCGAGGCTGTGCAGCAGGGCGGGGTGCTCGGCGGCCAGCCGGTTCAGTGCGGTCGCCAGCGGTTCGGCGGGCGGGGGCGCCGGGTGGCGTACCCCGAGCATCGCCTCGATGGCGACCAGGTTGAAGCCCTGCCGTTGCAACGACTTGATGCTCTCCAGCCGGCGTACGTGGCCGGCGCTGTAGTAGGCGGTCCGGCCGTACCGGGCGGGTGGCGCGAGCAGACCGCGGGCCTGATGCGCCCGGATGTTGCGCGGTGACATCCCGACCAGGCGGGCGAGGGCGTCGATGGTGTACCGCGGGGTCGCCGGTGCCGGGCCGGCGCGGTCGCCGAGCTGGGGCACAGTAACCGTCACGGCCACTCCTCACGTCCTGGGGCGATTCGAACGTACCGATGCGACCCGGCGTGGGGTATTGGTGAAATTACTACCGTCGTCCGGTGGGCGCGACCGGTGGCGGTGAGCGGGGTCAGGAGTGGTCGGGGCCACCGGCCGGTCCGCTCAGCGTCACCGCCGTCTCCGTCAGCAGCGCGGGTACGAGCGCCTGCGGCAGGTTGCCCCGGAGCAGCCGCTGCGGCACGTCGTACTCCTCGCCGTGCAGGGCCGGGGGAGCCGCAGCCGGCGCGGTTGCGTTCGAACCAGTGCGCCGTGCCGACCGGGTCCCCGGCCTGGTGCAGGCTGAGGGCGGCGAGGAATCCGCAGAGCCGGAACGCCCCCTCCGGGTGGCCCAGCGGGCGCGGGGGACTACCCACCGCACGGCGCTCGACACCGCTCATTCCGGGACGGTCGGGCTCACGGCACCAGCCCGAGTACGACCGCCGCCACCCAGAGCACGGTCAGGGCGGCCAGGGCGAGTCCCGTGTGGTTTCCGAACCGGGCGAGCAGGTAGCCGACCGGTCGGCGGGTGGTGACCCGGCTGACCACCGGACCGGCGGGCCCGGCCAGCACATCGACCCGGTGCAGCACCAGGTGACCGTCGCGGCTGGCCCGGCCCCTGAACCGGACCACGTCACCGGGGCGGAGTTCGGCGCCGGACAGCTCTCCGGGCAGTACCCCGGCCAGGGTCTCGTTGCCGAGGGTCCGGATCCGGAACCGGCGTACGGTCAGCGGGTGGCCGCTGGCCGGGAGGCGGAGGCTCCGGCGTACTCCGGCCGGTGGCTTCGACGGCTTCCCGGTCGATCCGTGCCGCCGGCCCGGCCGGAGCGGGGTGCCGGCGGGTGGCCTCCCGGTAAACCGTCCGAGGGCGAGCCGGGGGAGCACGATCAGCGCCGCGAGCCCGAGCAGGGTCCGGCCGAGCAGTGTCGCGGTGTCGGCCGCGCCGGCCACGGCGTACCCGGTGGCCAAAACGCCGACCAGGAACGTCACGGCGACCAGCGCGGGCGGGCCCCAGAACTCGTGGTAGTCGGTGTCGACCGAGACCGCACCCTCGACGACGCCGACGACGTCGCCGGAGCGCCGCCCCGACCGGTCCGGCCCGGCTACCGCACCCGGGCTGCCGGCCGGCGGCTGCGGACCGGGTGGCGGTTGCGGACCGGGTGGCGGTTGCGGGCCGGCCGGCGGTTGCGCAGCGGTCCGGCTGAGGGCCGGTCCCGGCGGGGGCGGGCCGGCCTCGGTCAGCCGGCGCCGCTCCCGGGCCGGGCCGGTCCCCGCCGAGCCGGCGGGCTCGGAGTCGGGCTCGGGAACCCGGCTCCGGGCCGGCGTGGGCGGGAACAGATAGGCGTCGCCGTCGGGCGGCCGGTCGGGAAAGAGCGGCGCGTCGTCCCCGGCGGCGGCGGGTCGGCGGCCCTCGGCGACCGGCGGGGCTTCGGACGGCTGCCCGGCAGATCCGGCGACGGTGGTGGCGGTGGCCTCCGGCGCGGGGAGGTCGCGGTCGGGACCCGGCGCCGCCGGCCGGCGGCGCCGGGCCCAGGGCGGCGGGGAATCGTCGGGCATGTCACGGCTCCAGGCGGCGGGGGAGGCACCGGTTCGTCAGCGCCGCACCGGTCAACTCGGGAAAGCGCTCGGCGCACCAGGCCACCACGTCGGCCGGCCGGTCGGCGGCGACCAGCGCCACGGTGATCCAGAGCGGCTGGCCCCGGTACAACTGCCGCTTGCCGACGTCGGTGCTGAGCAGCAGCACCACCGGCGCCTCCCGGGCGGTCTCGGCCCGGATCCGGCGGTGCTCGGCCAGGATGTCGACCGCGTGGAAGGTGTGCGAGCCGTTCGCCGCCACCTGCCGCGGGTCCACGATGCCGACGCTCTTCGAGGCCAGTTGGGCGGCGTACCGGCCGTCGAGCCGGATCAGCGGCTGGTCGCCGAGCCGCAGCTCGTGCAGCGCCGCCAGGGCCGCCGCCTCGGCCCCGGCGGTCGACTCCGAACCGGCCGGTTCGGTGGTCCAGCCCAATGCCGGTGTCTCCGTCCGGCCCGGTGCCGGCGTATCCGTCGAGCCCGGTTCGGCCGGCGTCTCCGTCCAGCCCGATGCGGCCGGGCCGGCTTCGATGGCCCGCCAGCCGGTCGGCTCGGCCGCGTCCGGCCCGGCTACCTCGGCTGCCGGGTCCGCGCCGCCGTCGCTCCCTTCACCGGCCGCCAGCACCACGGCGGCGGAGACCGCCAGTGCCACCAGCACCATCACGCCGGCCAGCCGAGCGATCCGGGGCAGGGGGCCACCGCGGCCGATCCCCTGTCCGGAGCCGACTCCGGCCAGCAGGCCGCCGACGAGTCCGGAGTCGGCCCCGACCACCGGTTCGTTCACCGCCCGGGGCGCGACACCGGTCGCCGCGCCGTCCCCGACCGTCGTACCGTCGCTCGTCGCCGCGCTGCCGTCCCCGACCGTCGTACCGTCGCTCGTCGCCGCGCCGCCCCCGACCGTCGCATCGGCCTGGACGGTGGGCGGCACCGCAGGGCCCCGGTCGGCCAGGTCGCCGACCAGGTTCCGCAGGTCCCAGACGGCTGGCGTGGCCGGCGCCGGGCCGTCGTCGTCGCCGGTCACGGCTCGTCCACCACCAGCACGCGACGCTTCGGGTACCCGCCGTCGGTGCTCGACGCCCCGATCGACCGTCCTGCCGGTATCGCCCGCTCCCGGCCCCAGGCCCGGATCTCCTCGATCTGCTCCGGGTTCGTCCGGCTCAGCGGGTACGTGTTGGCGAAGGTGTCCAGCACGAACTCCGGGCGCAGCGCGTCGGTGCCGCCGTTCAGCAGTACCTCGGCGCCCACCTCGTGCAGCGCGGCCTCGATGTCGGAGCCGGCGAAGCCGTCCGAGAGCGCGACGAGCTTGTCGACGAGTTCGGGCGGTGGCTCCTGCCGGACGTACCGGCGGTAGTAGAGGCGGACGATGTCGCCACGGTCCTCGGCGTCCGGCAGGTCCACGAAGAACAGCTCGTCGAAGCGGCCCTTGCGGAGCAACTCCGGTGGCAGCGACCGGATGTCGTTCGAGGTGGCCACGACGAAGACCCGGGACCGGGACTCCTGGAGCCAGAACAGGAACTGGCCGACCATCCGCCGGCCCACGCCGGTGCTGTCGTTCTGCCCGGCCAGCCCCTTCTCGATCTCGTCGATCCAGAGCACGCAGGGTGCCACCCGGTCGGCCGTGTCGAGCGCCTCCCGGAGCCGGCCCTCGGACTGCCCGACGTACTGGCCGAGGATGGCGGCGAGGTCCATCCGGTACAGCGGCAGCCGCCACTGCGCGGCGACGGCCTTGGCCGACAGCGACTTGCCGCAGCCCGGTACCCCGACCAGCAGCACTCCGCGCGGCGGCCGGAGTTCGGTGCCGCGCAGGTCGGCCACCATGATCTGGTGCCGGCGCCGCAGCCAGCTCCGCAGGCTGGTCAGCCCGCCCACCTGGTGGTCGGCCTCCTTGAGGTGTACGCGTTCCAGCCCGGCCAGGTCACCGAAGTGCTTGTCCTTGAACTCGGCGAGCCGTTCGACGTCCTCCCGGTCCACCGAGCCCTTCGTCACGATCGTCGCCAGTACGTTGACCGCGGTCCCCTCCGGTACCCCGACCAGGAACTCGGCGGCGCGCCGGGCGTCGGATTCGGTCCAGGCGATCGGCACCACCCCGTGGTGGTCGCCGAGGAAGTCGACGATCACCTCGTACATCTCGGTGGCGTCCGGCAGGTCGAGCGTCACGCTCATGCCCAGCCGCTGCAAGCCGCTCCACAGTGGCGTGTCGGTGACCACGATGATGCTGCCGGAGTTGGCGTCGGCGAGCCGGGCCAGCTCGGCGACGTGCCGGGCGGCGGCGTTGTCGTCGCCGAGGTCGTCCGGGTCGACGAGCACCACGGTGGCGTTGGCCCGGCTGGTGAACTGGGCGGCGGCGAAGTCCATCGCCCCGACCAGCGAGCGGTCCTCCTGGGCGGAGGAGTTGTTGCGCAGGTCGCGGATGCCGGTGGCCCGGGTGTAGATCCAGAACGGCAGTTGGCTGCGCTTCGGGTTCGCCGCCACGTCCTTGACCAGGCGGATCGCCCTGACCTGTTCGATGGTGCGTACGCCGATCAGGGGTACCCGGGCGGCGATGTAACTGTCGAGGTCCCGACGGGACTCGGCGTAGTTGGACACGCTCGCTCCTTCCGGAACGGGTCAGGGCCACGGGGGCGGGGTGCGGGAGTCAGTCGGCGATGATCCGGCGTCGGGTGGTCCGGGTCGGGTCGGGGTACCATCCGGCCGGCCCGGGTGGCTCGGCCTCGGCCGGCTGCCCGACCAGCACGGTCAACGGGTTGTCCCGGACGGTCCGCAGCCGGGCCTGGACGATCCGCTCGTCGAGGCCGGAGCGGCGGGCCAGGTCGAGGTCGTCGACGAGCGACTGCTGTGCCGCCCGCACCCCCCGGTCCACCGCCTCGACCAGTTTCCCGGCGAGCTCGGTGGGCAGGCCGGGGTGTCCGGCCAGCGCCCGGATCGGCTGGAGGCTCCACCGGGCGTGCCCGAGCGCCCGGGCCGCCTCGAACTCGTCCCGGGACTGGCTCATCGACCGGGCGAGCGCCTGTGACCAGGACCGGAGCCGGCGGGACAGTGCGTCGCTGATCCGGTTGGTCAGTCGCTCCCAACCGTCGCCGGGGAAGTCCGCCGGCTCCAGCGCCGGCAGCGTGTCCGGGTCGACCCGCTCACCCGCGGCCCAGCGTTCGAGGAACGAGGCCCAGGCCGCGTACTGTCCACCGCCGCCCCACACCGCGTCACTGCCCGCGAGGACGCTGGACGAGGATCTCGCCGGGCGGCAGCGGCTCCCAGCCGGGCAGCCCGTCGGCGATCCGCCGGGTCCGGGCGGTGGCGCGCTGCCCGGGTACGGCCGGCTGGCGGGCCCACGGTACGGCGGCGGGCGCCGGTGTCGGCCCGGCCGGAGCGTCAGGGGAGGTGTTCATGCCATGCTCCTGTCTGCGCGGTGACCCTGCTCGGCGGCCGCGACGGTGCGCCGCTCGTACGGCGAGACGGTCTGCCCGGCGCTGGCGAGTTCGGCGATGAGCGTCCGGACCTGTGGCTCCGTGCCGTCGGCCGCCTTGAACTGGCTGGTCCAGTCGGTGAGTTCGGCGTGCGCGCCGCGCAGTTGGGCGAGCGAGTCCTGCCGGGCCCGTGCGATCAACTCCGCCGCTTCGGATTGCCGGCGCTGCGCGGCCTGGGACTGGCTGTAGAGCACCAGCGCCCAGATGCCGCCGCCGAGCACGGCCGCCAGCAGGCCGAACCCGATGCTGCCGCATACCCCGAAGACCAGCAGTACGGCGCTTAGCACCGCGATCGGCAACACCAGCGCCTTACCCCAGTTGAACGCGAACCCGTCGATGTACGGCTTGCCGTGCCGGTCCCAGTGGTCCACCAGGGACCGTTCCAGGTCCTCCAACGGCCGGGTGAACGAGCCGGTCCACCTCGGTAGCTGGAACGCCTGCGCGCCGGGGTTGTGCGTCCCCTCGAAGGCCGCCTCCACGTCGGCCGGTACGACCAGGCGGTAGTCGCGGGTGAACTCGGCGTGCGCGGTGCCGAGCCACTCGTGGCAGGCGGAGACCGCTATCCGCTGGGTCGAGCGGGACACTCCGATCGCGGCCGGGTCGAGCGCGGCGGTGGTCTGGATCGTCAGGTAGTCGAGGGTGCTCTCCAGCGCGGCCGACCCGGCGTCGACGGTCCGGGTGGCCGCTTCGAGGTCGCCGTCGTGCGCGATGACCGCCTGGCTCCGGGCCAGCTCCCGGCGCAGTGGCAGCTCCTCGGTGTCGTACTCGGCGACCAGCCGGTCCAGGATGTCGTCGACCGCGTCCTCCAGCCGGTCGTTCGGCACGATCTCCTCGGCCAGCATCGCGGTGTACTTGTCCACCACCGATCGGTGGCTCTCGGCCCGGACGAGCGCGGTGTCCATCTGTGGCCACTGCGGCGACACCTCGGCGAGCCGGGGGAACCGGGCCGCGGCCGGTACCGTGCCGACCAGGCTCTCCAGTTCGTGCCGCCACCGGTCGACCTGGGCGCGCTGCATCGACTCGTCGGAGAGCAGTTGCCGTCGGCACCGGTCGAGGAAGTCCCGGACGAGTTCGAGGCCGGCCGGACCGAAGGCGCCGTGCGAGATCGCCTCCAGGATGACCGCGAAGTCCCGGCCCAGCGCCGCCGGGTCCTGCGCGGCCAGGTAGTGCCGCAGCCAGCGCACCGAGCTGGCCCGCCGGCCCTGGCGGCGCAACACCAGGGCCATGAACAGGGAGGTCCGGTCCGGTGACCGGCGGAACGCCTCCTCGATCGCGCGCCCGCAGAGGTCCTGGTCGTCGCCGGCCCACGCGGCGAGGGCGACCAGCACCGGGGCGAGCCAGTATCTGGGGGTCTGCACCATGAGCTGTTCGCCGACCTCCCGGACGGTCTCCTCGGAGACCAGCCCCACGTCGAAGGCCTGGAGCATCCCGACCGCGGTGCGCCGGACCACCTTGTGGTGGCCGAACTGGTGCTCCAGCTCGCCCTGCAACGCCCCGACCCGGGTTTCGGCGCGCTGGAGGTTGGCGATCCGTTCGGTCCGGGCGACATGGCGGCGGAACTCGTCGCGCAGCTCCAGCAGCTTGTCGTGCGACTCCTGCTGCTTGTTGCCGATGTCGTAGACCTGCTGGTTGACCAGGCCCAACGTGTGGTCCAGCGCGGCGACCGCGTGCTGCACCTCGTTGACCTGGCGACGAAGGTGGTGATCTATCTCAGACATGGGCGGTCCAAATCGGCTAGACGGGAGCGGATCCGCCGCTGTCGGAGACGACGGTTCCGTCGGCGAAGACGGGCCGGATCTCGCCGCTGGCGTACACCTCGACGAAGGCGTACGCGTCGTTGCGGGCGAGCATCCTGGCCTGGGCGAACGGCTCGGGTACTCCGTCGGCGGGGGCGAAGTGCTCCACGATGTCGTGCAGCAGGTCGAGCCGGTGGTCGACGTAGGGCGGGCCGAGGTAGCAGCGCGCCATGAAGCCCAGCGGGATGTCCCCGTACTCGGTCTCGTACTGCTCCCGGACCCAGCGGGCCAGCTCGGCGCGGGCCGCCGGGTCGATCTCGGTGTCGAGCCGGCTGACGGCCGCGAACAGACCGGAGTGCCGAGGCTTCCTCGCCCTGCGCAACGGTGTGCTCCGGAGGTCGCCGGATCGGCGCAGGCCGGTAGTGGATTGATCATGGCGTTTCTCGACGCGTCTGCGGGAAAAGAAGTCCATCGGCATCCCTGGCGCACTCGGGCGGGCTTGCAATGGGTGGCGCTAATCGGGTGGCGCGCAATCGGGAGGCAGCTTATCCACGGCCTCAAGTGCGGGCCAGCGTACCGTCTGCTTTTTTTCACACAAAACCATCGTTCCGGCTGTCCGGTCGATGTCGCGGAACGATTCGGTCGGGTGACTTGTTCGTCCGTACGACGGGTTGGCCGAAAGTCTGTTCCGGTCGGCCGACCGGGGTGTCACCGCCGCCGATCGCCGTCGGCCGGGTGGGTCGGTCCGGTTCGGACTGTCGATCATGGAGGACCAGGTCAGGAGCGCTCCGCCCTGTCGACCAAGGCGATTCTGGCCATACGTCCGGCCGGTACTGACCGTACCGGCGGTGCCGGCAAGCCCGGCGTACCAGCCGGAAATCGTGATCGCCGGAAAGTGGTCCGGCGCAGGGGTGGACATCGGCGCCGATGGCTTGCCCGTGCAATAGCCACCTGCAAGGCGCGCTCCCGCGCAAACACCCGGCGGAAGTCCGCCGCCGGTCCTGGCGTACGCATTCCAGGCGTTAATGCGCCGACCCCTGCGCCGCCGGCGCATTCCGCGTGCCCTGGTGGTAGCGGAAGCTATCGGCGATGCCGGATCCGATCTCCGCCGTCGAGGAGTGACCCCCGATTCCGGCATGTCGCTCGACGAATGGATCGTATTGTCGACCCGGACCTGCCGACCCCGAACGGTCGGCACGCCGCCCGCCCGCGAGCTACTGGATCGACGGGGTCTGCTCGGCCGCGGTGACGGCGAGCGTGGCGTCCCATCCCGCGACCCGGGCGCCCGGGCGTCCGCCCATCCCGGCCGCTGACCGCCTGCCATGTCCAACCGTGTCCAACCCGGTCCAAGATCCCGGGAGTTCTGTCCCGCCGGGCGGCAGGGTCGGTCGCGCGCACCCGTCGGCGGCACCGGAGGGCACCGCCGGCCGGACCCTCCGGCGCGGATTCGCCATCGCCAGCCGCGCGGCCGGCCGGCGGCGGTGGCCGCCCCGGGTGCCGCCCGGACGGCGAGGGGGTGTCCGGGCGGGCCCGGGTCGGCGTGGTCACGCGTCGACCCGGCATCCGCATCAGGGACGCCGCGCGGAGATCCGGGCGGACGGCTCCACCCGGCCGACCCGACCGACGCGCGGGGCGCGCCAGAGTTGCGGGCTGTGCGGGGAGCGTGCTCGGCCGGGCGGGGTCCGATCGAGGGGCGATTCCGGATGCCGGGGTCAGCGGTCCGGTGCCCGGCCGACCCGGTGCAGGCGGGCCTTCACCTGCTCCGCGTCCGGGTGGTCGAGGTCGTCCAGGATGTCGAGCGCCCGGTGCCAGGTGTCCGAGGCGGCGTCGAGGTCACCGATCGCCGACTGGGTGTCGCCGAGCCGGGCCAGCAGGTCCGCCTCCTGATAGCGGTGGCCCAACTCCCGCCAGAGGGCGTACGACTGCTGGTACGACTCGGCCGCCTCCCGGTACCGGCCGAGCTCGTGCTGGGCGTGCCCGAGGCTGTCCCAGCCGTCGGCGGCGCCGAACCGGTCGTCGAGTTCCAGCAGCGTGTCGAGGGCCCGTCGGCAGTAGTCGACGGCCTCCTCGTGCTGCCCGAGCCAGCTCAGGCACCAGCCGATGTTGTTGAGCGCCCGACCCTGTCCGGAGCGGCTTCCCGCGGCGGTGAACAGCGCGAGCGCCTCCCTGCTGTGCCGCAGCGCGTCGGGGTAGCGGTCCTGCCGGACCGCGATCCAGCTCAGGTCGAACTGGATCCGGCCCTGTCCGAGCCGGTCGGCGGCCAGCCGGTAGAGCCGGTGTGCGGTCTCGAAATGGTCGGTGGCCCGGTCGATCCGTCCGAGGTGGACCTGGGACCGGCCGAGACTCCGCCGGGCGTGTGCCTCCTCGGCCGGGTCGTTCAGCCGCTGGGCCGCCGCCACGGCGAGTTCCTGCACCGCGGCCCACCGGTGCCAGTGTCCCCGGCGCTCCAGGGCGTGCGCCATGGTCCGGGTCAGCCGGCACAGGTGCCGGTCGAGCCGGGCGGTGGCGGCCTCCTCCGCGCTCGCCAGCAGCGCCGGCAGTTCGGCGTCGAACCAGGCAAGAGCGGCGCCGTGGTCGGCGATCTGCCCCGGTGTGACGCCGGGCGAGGCGGTCAGCAGCGGGATCGGGTCGCGGTGCGGGTCCAACCGGCGATCCGCGGCGTGCGCCGTGTGCAGGTAGTGGTCGAGTACCCGGCGGCTCGCGGCCCGCCGCTCCTGCTCCGGGTCGATCCCGGCGGTCAGCTCGGCCGCGTACGCGACCAGCAGGTCGTGGCAGGCGTACCGGCCGGGGCCTTGCTCGGCGACCAGGTTGGCGTCGGTCAGCTCGGCGAGCAGCGGCCGGACCTGGTGCGGCGGCAGGCCGGCGAGGCTGGCTGCCGCCGGTGCGCCGACACTGGGTCCGGGGTGCAGGGAGAGCAGCCGGAACAGCCGGGCGGCGGCGGAACTGAGCGCCCGGTACGACCAGGAGAAGACCGCGCGTACGTCGGAGGCCGGATCGGTGCCGGCGAAGGCGGCCAGTCCGCCCCGAGCGTCACGGAGTTCCCCGGCCAGCGCGCCGAGCGGAAACTCGGGGTGCAGCGCCGCCCGGGCCGCCACGATCGCCAGCCCCAGCGGTAGCCGGGTGCAGGCGATGACGATGTCGTCGACGGCCTCTGGTTCGGCCGCCACCCGGGCGGCACCGATCCGGGCGGCCAGTAGCTGCCGGGCCTCGGTGCGGGTGAGCAGGTCCAGGGTGATCGGTCGGGCGCCTCCGGTGCTGAGCAGGCCGGCGAGCGGGTTGCGGCTGGTCACCAGGACCCGGCAGGCGGGGCCACCGGGCAGCAGCGGGCGTACCTGGTCGGCGTCCCGCGCGTTGTCGAGCACCACCAGCACGTGCCGTTCGGCGAGCAGCCCCCGGTAGAGGGCCGCCTGCGCGTCCAGGGTCGCGGGGATCCGCTGCGGCGGCACTCCGAGGGCGTCGAGCATCGTACGGACCGCCTCGGCCGGGGCGACCGGCGCTCCGGCCGGGTCGAAGCCGCGCAGGTTGAGGTAGAGCTGCCCGTCGGCGAACCGGTCGGCGACCCGGTGCGCCCAGTGCAGGGCCAGCGCGGTCTTGCCGACCCCGGCCGTGCCGGAGACGGCGGTGATCAGCGCTACCGGCGCGGCCGGATCGGCCTCCAGCAGCCGGTCGAGTTCGGCGAGCTGGCTGGCCCGGCCCGCGAAACCGGGCACGGCCGGCGGAAGCTGGCGCGGGGACGGGACGGCCGGGGCGACCGGACCGGCCGATCCGGTGGACCGGCGTCGTTCCTCGACCCGGTCCCGGGCGGTGGCCAGGGCGCCCTGCTCGGCAGGGGTGGCGCCGAGCAGCCGGATCAGGATGTCGAACCGGTCGGTGGGCGGCAGCACCCGGCCGGCGAAGTACTCGCCGAGGATGCCCCGCGACCAGCCGGTCTTGGCCGCCAGATCGCGGTAGGTGAGCGGGCTCGCCCCCTCCAGCCGGGCCTCCCGGCGCCGGAGTTGACGCAGCAGCGCGGCCAGTTCGGCGACGGTCTCCACCCGGGCCACGTCCCGGTGCGACAGCCCCGGCGATCGTTCGCCCGACCAGTCGGTCACCCGTCCTCCATGCCTCGCGGACATCGGCCTGCGCAGTGAACCTTCTCCACCTGAACCGGGCGACGCTCACGCACCGCGTCCGACCCTGCCGTCCACCGCAGCGCAAGGGGTAGGTGGAAGAGGCTCAGTGTGGTGGAACCGACACAATATATCTACCCGCGTCGCTGGCCGGCCGCGTTCGTCCCGCCGGGTACCGGACCGCACGCCCGACTGGCAGGTGCGGGACGGGCCACCGGATGACCTCGGCGAATTCCGCCCGGCACCTGGCGGGCCGGTGTCAGCCCTGGCGGCTCTTCCACTGCGGGTTGGCGCGGTTCACCACGACCACCCGGCCGCGCCGGCGTACCACCACCGAGCCCGGCTTCTGCTTCAACGCCCGGAGCGAGCTGCGGACCTTCATGACTGCTCCCCTCCGTCTGCTGCCGGCGGATTCTCCGCGGTTTCCGTCCGGCACAACGCCCGCTCCGGGGTGCGGATTCCCCGACACGGTTCGGCGGAGCGGCCCAGCCGACCGGCCGGAACGTGGTAAATCTCGGGGGTCGAGACCCGGAGCGGGCGCGGACGAGGCGCGGCCGGGTTCCCGCCCGGAAGGCCCGTGTGTCGGGTTCGTGCCTCCGGGCGGAGATGGCTGACCGGACGGGGGATACCGGTGACCGATCCGCCTTCGTCCCGGTTTTCCGGCCGGACGGCCTGGGCCCAGGACATCGCCGCGCCGCTGCGGCGGTTCGCGCGTACCGAGTCGGGCAGCGCCGGGATACTGGTGGCGGCCATCGCCGCGGCGCTGGTCTGGGCGAACATCCACACGTCGTCGTACGAGGCGGTGTGGGGCACCGAGCTGTCGATCCGGCTCGACGGCGTCGGCGTGGCGTACGACCTGCGTACCTGGGTGAACAGCGGCCTGATGACCCTGTTCTTCCTGGTGGTGGGTCTGGAGGCGCGCCGGGAGTTCGACCTCGGCGACCTGCGGGACCGGCGGCGGTTCGTGCTCCCGCTCGCGGCGGGCGTGGTCGGGATGGCGGTCCCGGTCGGGATCTACCTGCTGGTCAACCGGGGCGGTCCCGGGGCGCACGGCTGGGGCGTGGCGATGTCCACCGACACCGCGCTCGCGCTCGGCCTGATCTCGCTGCTCGGCCGTGGCGTACCCGACCAGGTGCGGATCTTCCTGCTGACCGTGTTCGTGGTCGACGACCTGGTGGCGCTGGTCGTGATCGCGGTGGTCTACACCGAGCACGTCGACGTGCTGCCGCTGGTTGTGGCGATCGGGCTCTTCGCGGTACTGCTCGGGCTGCGGGCGCTCGGGGTGCGGCGCGGCTTGGTCTACCTCCCGTTCTGCGTCGCGCTCTGGGCCGCGTTGCTGGCCAGCGGGGTGGAGCCGGTGGTGGCCGGGCTCGCCATCGGCCTCACCGCGACCGCGTACTCGCCGGCCCGGGGTGCCCTGGAGTACGCCAGCGGCCTGTTCAAGCTGTTCCGGGAGCAGCCCACCGCCGAACTGGCCCGCAGCGCCACGATCGGCCTGACCCGCTCCCTGTCGCCCAACGACCGGCTCCAGCGGATGTACCACCCGTGGTCGAGCTATCTCATCGTCCCGCTCTTCGGCCTGGCCAACGCCGGTATCGCGCTCGACGCCGAGTTCCTCTCCCGGGCCGTCACCGCCCCGGTGACCCTCGGCGTCTTCCTCGGGTACGTCGTCGGCAAGCCGGTCGCGGTCGCCGGGGTCTCCTGGCTGGTGCAGCAGATCTCCGGGGGCCGGATCCGGCCGTCGGTCGGCTGGGCCGGCGTTCTCGCCAGCGGCACCATCTCCGGCATCGGCTTCACCCTGTCGCTGCTGATCGCCACGCTCGCCTTCCGCGGCGACCAACTCGCCGAGGCGAAGATCGGGGTGCTGGCCGCGTCGGTGGTCGCCTCCCTGCTCACCTGGGTCGTCTTCCGGATCACCGCGGCGCTGCCGAAGCCGCGACGGACCCGTGCGCTGCTCGGCGACGCGGACCAGCTCCTCGACCTTGCCCCGCCGGTCGACCCCCGCCGGGACCATGTTCGCGGTCCGGCGGACGCCTCCGTCACGGTGGTCGAGTACGGCGACTTCCAGTGCCCGTACTGCGGCCAGGCCGAACCCGCGGTACGCGAGCTGCTGACCGACGCCGACCTGCGTTACGTCTGGCGGCACCTGCCGTTGACCGACGTCCATCCGCAGGCACAGCTCGCGGCGGAGGCGGCGGAGGCGGCGGCCGCCCAGGGCGCCTTCTGGGAGATGCACGACCTGCTGCTCGACCACCAGGACCGGCTGCGCCTCGACGACCTGGTCGGGTACGCCGGCCAGCTCGGGCTCGACCAGGAGCAGTTCCAGGCGGACCTGATGACGAACGAGCACGCGGCCCGGGTCGCCAAGGACGTGGACTCGGCCGACGTCAGCGGAGTCTCCGGCACCCCGACCTTCTTCATCAACGACCGCCGGCACTACGGGGCGTACGACATCGAGACCCTGACCCGGGCGGTCAAGGTGGCCCGGGCGCGGGCCCGGATCCAGCCGCGCCGGGACCGGCGGTCGGGCCGGGACTGAGCCCAAACCGATTCTCTTCTTTCCGCCCTCTGCCCCGAATCTTTCAGTCCGGCGTCGGACTATTGCGAGAATGTGTCGGGTCCTGGCAGGCTAAGGCATCGATCCGCATCCCTTCCCCCCGAGGAGCGGCAGCCATGGCGGTAGCACGCCGACGATTCCTGATGTCCGCAGCGGCCGGTTCAGCCCTGGCCGCCGTCTCCACCACCGAACTGCTCGCGGCGATGACCGGCCCGGCCGGCGCGGCGAGTCCGCCCGGCGACGTGGTCGGCAAGATCTCGGTCGGCTACCAGGGCTGGTTCGCCTGCCCCGGCGACGGCGCGCCGATCGGCGGCTGGTGGCACTGGAGCCGCGACCGGTTCCAGCCGCCCTCGCCGAGCAACACCACCATCGTCTCCTGGCCGGACATGCGCGAGCTGAGCCGGGGCTACCCGACGGCGTACCCGAACCTCGGCAACGGGGCGCCGGCCGAGCTCTTCTCCTCCTACGACCAGCAGACCGTCGACACGCACTTCCGGTGGATGCGGGACCACAACTGCGACACCGCCGCGCTGCAACGGTTCAACCCGATGGGCGACGAGGGACCGACCCGGGACGCGATGGCCGCCAAGGTCCGGGACGCGGCCGAGCGGTTCGGTCGGAAGTACTACATCATGTACGACGTCACGAGCTGGACGAACTTCCAGCCGGAGATCAAGATCGACTGGTCGACGAAGATGTCGGCGCACACCGCCTCAGCGGCGTACGCCCGGCAGAACGGCAAGCCGGTCGTCTGCATCTGGGGCTTCGGCTTCAACGACCCCGGTCGCCCGTTTCCGCCGGCGCCCTGCCTGGACGTGGTCAACTGGTTCAAGGCACAGGGCTGCTACGTGATCGGCGGGGTGCCGACGTACTGGCGGGAGGGGATCAACGACTCCCGGCCCGGGTTCCTCGACGTCTACCACGCGTTCAACATGATCTCGCCGTGGATGGTCGGCCGCACCGGCACCCTCGACGGGCTGGACTGGTTCTACACCAACGTCAACCAGCCCGACCAGGCCGACTGCAACGCCCGGGGGATCGACTACCAGCCGTGCGTGATGCCGGGCGACCTCTCCTCCGGGCACCGCCGGCACGGCGACTTCTACTGGCGGCACCTCTACAACATGATCCGGCTCGGTGCCCAGGGCCTCTACGTCTCGATGTTCGACGAGTTCAACGAGGGCAACCAGATCGCCAAGACCAGCGAGACCCAGGCGACCACTCCGGCCGGAGCCGGCATCCGGGCACTGGACGAGGACGGCACGTTCTGCTCGTCCGACTACTACCTGCGGATCACCGCCGACGGTGGCCGGATGCTCAAGGGTCAGCTCGCGCTGACCCCGGTCCGGCCGACCCCGCCGGTGGCCGGCGGCACGGGCACCCCGCCCACCGCACCGGGCAACCTGACCGTCACCGCGAAGACGGCCAGCAGCGTCTCGCTGGCCTGGACGGCGTCGACCGACGACGGCGGGGTGACCGGCTACCAGGTCCGGCAGGGTTCGAGCGTGCTCGGCTCGCCGACCGGCACGTCGTACCAGGTGACCGGGCTCCACCCCGCGACCAGCTACACCTTCACGGTGGTCGCCCGGGACGGCGCCGGCAACGTCTCCGCGCCGTCGAATCCGGTGACCGTGACCACCGACCCGGCCCCGGCCACCAACCTGGCGCGCGGCCGGCCGACCGCCGAGAGCGGGCACACCCAGAACTACGGCTCGGGCAACGTCGTGGACGGCAACCCGGACAGCTACTGGGAGAGTCCCAACCACGTCTTCCCGCAGTGGGTGCAGGTCGACCTCGGGGCCAGCACGGCGGTCGGGCGGCTGGTGCTGAAGCTGCCACCCTCGCCCGCCTGGGGCACCCGTACCCAGACCCTGGCGGTGCGCGGCAGCACCGACGGCAGCTCCTTCACCACCCTGTCGGCCTCGGCCGGGCGGCAGTTCAACCCGGCCAGCGGCAACACCGTCACGGTCACCTTCCCGGCGACCCCGACCCGGTACGTCCGGCTGGAGTTCACCGGCAACACCGGCTGGCCCGCCGGTCAGCTCTCCGAGCTGGAGGTCTATCCGAGCTAGTCCTCCGGTCAGGTCCGGGCCAGCGGCACCTCGACCAGGTGCTCGGCGAGGAACCACGCCTGAAGCTCGCCGGTCCGCAGCACGTTCGACACCAGCACGTCGTTGCTGCCGTCGTCGCCGAGTTCGGCCACCCGCCGGGCGGCGTCGCGTACCTCGATCAGGATGATCTCGTGCGCCTCCAGCAGCCGGGACAGCATCACCGGCACCTGCTCGGCCCCGTCCGGCGGCCGGGGGATCCGGGTGATCTCGGCGACGTGCCGGGGGTCGCCGACCGCCACCCCGCCGAGCGTCTGCACCCGTTCGGCGAGCATGTCGACCAGCGCCAGTTGCTCGCCGGCGTGCTTGTCGAGCAGCAGGTGGAGCTGGTAGAAGGTGGGCCCGCGCATCAACCAGTGATGCTTCTTGTAGAGGGCGTACAGAATCTGGGTGTCGGCCAGGACCCGGTTGAGCCGCTGGCAGGAGTACATCCGGGCGTCCGAGGAGAGCCCGAGCGGAAACTGCCGTACGGTGCCGAACTCCTGGATCCGCCCGTCGTGCTGGTGCAGCCACGGTTGACTTCCGACGGTTTGCCCCGGACCGCTCATCGCACGCCCCTTCCGACCGGCGACGGTGATAGGAGACAGGCGCCTACCCGGGTGCCGCCCCGGCAAACCCCCGGACCGGCCCGGGTCACCGCCGGATCAGAGGGCGACGGGCCGGTTACCCGGCGGGTGACCGGCGAGCTGGCGCGGCCTAGACTCTCGGATGTGGGCGCCAGCATGATCGACCGGACGGTCGCCGAGCTGGCCTGCCTGCACCCGGTGACCAACGTCCCGGAGGTCCTGACCGTCGTACCGGGGACCTCGTGGAGCGCCGCCGCCCGCCTCGTCGAACTGCTCGGGCTGTCCGGAGTGCGGGTCGAGGCGGCTCGATGAGGACAGGCGCCGCCGCCGGCCACGAGGGTTACTACCACGAGGCCGTGCCGTACCGCTCCGACGACGAGCTGCTCGCCGTCGTGCTGCCGTTCCTGCTCGGCGGCGTCTCGGCCGGAGAGCCGACGGTGGTCTCCCTCGGCGAGCGGACGGGGGCGCTGGTCCGGGCCGCGCTGCCCGCCGGCTCGGGCGTCACCTTCCTGCCCGGCGGCGATCTCTACGCCCGCCCCGCCGCCGCGATCCGGAGCTACCAGCGGATGCTGGCCGGATACGTCGCCGAGGGCGCCCGGCAGATCCGGATCATCGGGGAGGTGCCGCCGGCCGCGCTCGGCGCGACCTGGGACTGGTGGGCCCGCTACGAATCGGCGATCAACTATGCGTACGACAGCTTCCCGCTCTGGAGCATGTGCGCGTACGACACCCGGATCACTCCGGCGCCGGTGCTCGCGGACGTGCTGCGTACCCACCCGCGGGTGGTCACGGCGGACGGCCGCCGGCCCAGTGAGACGTACACCGAGCCGAAGGCGTACCTGACGGAGGAGCGGCCGCCGCTGCCCGATCCGCTCCAGCGGACGCCACCGCTCGTCGAACTCGTCGATCCGTCCCCGATCCGGGCCCGGCAGGCGGTTTACGAGGCCGACTCTGGAGTGCTCCGCACCGAGGAGGTCGAGGACCTGGTCGTCGCGGTCAGCGAGACGGTGACCAACGCGCTGCGGCACGGCCGC
Source organism: Plantactinospora sp. DSM 117369 (assembly GCF_053764795.1). NCBI lineage: Bacteria > Bacillati > Actinomycetota > Actinomycetes > Micromonosporales > Micromonosporaceae > Plantactinospora > Plantactinospora sp. DSM 117369. The sequence continues at coordinate 3,637,053 of NZ_CM132446.1, forward strand.
CCGCCGGTCCGGTTCCGGCTCTGGGCCGGCATGGACCGCATCGTCGTTGCGGTCAGCGACGGCGGTGGCGGCCCGGAGGACCCGTTCGCCGGGCTGCTGCCGGCGGCCGACGGCGGCACGGGTGGGCTCGGCCTGTGGATCACCTATCAGTCGTGCAACCACGTGGTGCTCACCAGGAGCCAGGGTGCCTTCACCCTCCGGCTGACCGCCGGAAATCCACACTTCACCGACTGACGCCCGGCTCGGGCTCCGATAGAGTGGCAGCATCAATCGTCCGCCAACGATGAAGGTGGAGCTGGTGGCCGAGTTGCTGGACCGGTCGGTCGCGGTCGAGTACGCGTCCTGGTTCCGGGCGCTGGCCGACCCGAGCCGGGTGCAGATCGTGGCGTACCTGGCCCGGGAGGGCCGGCCGATGAGCGTCGGCGAACTCGTCGCGGCGGTGGGGCTGGCGCAGTCCACGGTGTCGCAGCACCTGAAGATCCTCGCCGACGTGCGGTTCGTCCTGGTCGAACAGGTCGGCACCGCCCGGCACTATCGGATCAACGAGATCTGCGTCGGCTGCTTTCCCTCCGCGGCCGACGTGGTGATGGGCAGGCCCGCCCCGACGGCGATCGGAGGATGCTGATGCGGATCCGGGCGATGGAGCCGGGTGATGCCGCCGCGGTACTGGCGATCTACCAGGCCGGGCTGGACACCGGGCAGGCCAGCTTCGAGACCACCGCGCCGAGCTGGCCGGCGTTCGACGCCGGTCGGCTCGCCGCGCACCGGCTGGTCGCGGTGGACGACGCCGGTACGGTGCTCGGCTGGGTGGCGGTCACCGCGGTCTCCGCCCGGGCCGTCTACGCCGGGGTGGTCGCACACTCCGTCTACGTACACCCCGCCGCCCAGGGCCGGGGCGTGGCGCGGGCCCTGCTGGACGGGCTGATCGCCTCGACCGAGGCCGCCGGGATCTGGACGATCCAGTCCGGGGTGTTCCCGGAGAACGCGGCCAGCCTCACCCTGCACGAGCGGGCCGGCTTCCGGGTCGTCGGCGTACGGGAGCGGGTCGGGCGGCATCACGGCAAGTGGCGTGACGTGGTGCTGCTGGAGCGGCGCAGTCCCGTGATCGGCTGATTCCGCGAGGTGGCCGGCACCGACCTGTCACGCCCCGGTCGCCGGAGCAGGCTCCGTGCCGGTCGCCGGAGCGGGTTCCCCGGCTGGCGGATCGTCGCGGCGCTGGCCGTCACCCAGACCGTCGGGTACGGCACCCTCTACTACCCCTTCGCCGTCCTGCTGCACCCGATGGCCGCGTCGTTGGAGACCTCGGCCACGGTGCTGACCGGCGCCTTCACCAGCGCCCTGCTCGGCTGGGCGGTGCTGGCGGTGCCGGTGGGCCGGTGGCTGGACCGGTACGGCGGGCGGGGGCTGATGACCGTCGGCTCGCTGCTCGCCACCGGCCTGCTCGTCGCCTGGTCCCAGGTACGCACCGTCGCCCAGCTCTACCTGGTGCTGATCGGCCTCGGCCTGACCATGGCCATGGTGCTGTACGAGGCGGCCACCGCCGTCATCATCTCCTGGTTCGACCCGGCCCGCCGGTCCCGGGCACTGCTCGGGATGATTCTGGTGGCCGGCTTCGCCAGCACCGTCTTCCTGCCGCTGACCGGCCAGTTGGTCGCCCGGTACGACTGGCGGACCGCGTTGCTCGTGCTCGCCGGCGGCTACGGGCTGGTCGCGGTACCGCTGCACGCGCTCGTGCTGCGGCGGCCGCCCCGGTCGGCGGCGACCTGTGCGGAGTCCCGCGCCTCGGCGCTGGCCGCCTCCGAGCGGGACCCCGCCCCGCGCGATGATCCGGCGGTGCGGGCGGCGGTGGTCCGGGCGGCGCTGCGGGACGGCCGGTTCTGGTGTATCGCGGTCGCGTTCGTCGCGCACAGCGGGGCGATGAGCACCATGACGGTGCACCTGGTGGGCTTCCTCGTCGAACGTGGCCATCCCGCCACCTTCGCCGCCACCGTGGCCGGACTGCTCGGCGTGATGTCGGTGACCGGGCGGCTGCTGCTGGCCGCCGCCCAACGTGGAGTCCGGCTGACCACTCTGGTGGCGACGGTCTTCGGCATCCAGGCCGCCGCCGCGTTCTGCCTGCCGCTGGCCGCCACCACCCGGGTCGGCGCCGCGCTCGCGGTCACCGCGTTCGGGCTCGGGTTCGGCGTGGCCAGCCTCGCCGCCCCGGCGCTGCTCGCGGACCGGTACGGCGCCGCCGCGTACGGCAGCGTCGCCGGCCTGCTCGCCGCCCCGGTCACCCTGGTCAGGGCGGTGGCGCCGCTCGGCGCGGCGGGGCTGCTCCAGGTCGCCGGGGGCTACCCGCCGGTGCTGGCCACGGTCGGCGGAGTCTGCTGCGTCGCCGCCGCCGGAATCCTGGCCCGGGCTGGTACGCCGGCACCGCGGTCCCGAGTGGAACACCCCCTGTCGGAACACCTTTCCGCAGGCGATACTAGAAATTGATCAATTAGTGCCCAGCTTGCCGGAGCCCGTCCCGGCGATATTGCATACGGTATCCAAGGCGACGTATGGTGGAGGTCCAGTCGGCACGAGTGGAGGTGGGATCGCCGTGGCCAGTCCGGACCCCTCGGTGACGGATCGGGTGCGCGCGCTGGTCGCCGCGCATCGTGGTGACCGCGGTGCGCTGTTGCCGATCCTGCACCGGATCCAGGCCGAGTTCGGCTACGTCGACTCCGACGTCGTGCCGGTGCTGGCCAGCGAGCTGAACATCTCCCGCGCCGACGTGCACGGCGTGGTCACCTTCTACACCGACTTCCGGGCCGAGCCGGCCGGGCGGACGGTGGTCAAGCTCTGCCGGGCCGAGGCCTGCCAGTCGGTCGGTGCCGAACAGCTCGTGGCGTACGCGGAGCGGACCCTGGGCGTCAAGGTCGGGCAGACCACATCGGACGGTTCGGTCACCCTGGAGCAGGTGTTCTGCCTGGGCAACTGCGCGCTCGGCCCGGCCGGTCAGATCGACGAACGGGTGCACGGGCGGCTCACCCCCGCCCGGCTGGACGCCCTGGTGACGAAGGCGGTGGATGCATGACGGCCCCGGTTACGGTCTACGTACCCCGCGACTCGGCCGCGCTCTCGGTCGGCGCCGACCTGGTCGCCGCCGAGATCGAGCGGGTCGCGGCCCAGGCGGGCCGGCCGGTCCGGGTGGTCCGGAACGGCTCGCACGGCATGCTCTGGCTGGAACCGCTGGTCGAGGTGGTCACCGGGCGCGGCCGGATCGGGTACGGCCCGGTCGAGCCGGAGGCGGTCGCCGACCTGGTCGCGGCCGGGCTGCTCGACGGCGCCGACCACGAGCTGTGCCAGGGCGTCGTCGCCGAACTGCCCTGGTTGCGCGACCAGACCCGGCTCTGCTTCGCCCGGGTCGGGGTCACCGACCCGCTCTCCCCGTCCGACTTCGTCGCGCACGGCGGCCTGGCCGGGCTGCGCCGTGCCCTGGAACTGACCCCGGCCGAGGTGGTCGCCCAGGTCACCGAGTCCGGGCTGCGCGGCCGGGGCGGTGCCGGCTTCCCGGCCGGGATCAAGTGGAAGACCGTGCTGGACACTCCCAGCGAGCTGAAGTTCGTCTGCTGCAACGCCGACGAGGGCGACAGTGGCACCTTCGCCGACCGGATGCTGATGGAGGGCGACCCGTTCACCCTGATCGAGGGGATGACCATCGCCGCGCACGCGGTCGGTGCCACCGAGGGCTACGTCTACATCCGCTCGGAATATCCGGACGCGGTGCGGACGATGCGCCAGGCCATCGCGGTGGCCCGGGAGCAGGGCTGGCTCGGCGGCGACATCCTCGGCTCCGGGCTCCGCTTCGACCTGCACGTCCGGGTGGGCGCGGGTGCGTACATCTGCGGCGAGGAGACCGCGATGCTGGAGAGCCTGGAGGGCAAGCGCGGCATGGTCCGGGCCAAGCCGCCGATCCCGGCGATCACCGGCCTGTTCGGCAAGCCGACCGTGGTGAACAACGTGCTGACCCTGGCCTCGGTGCCGACCATCCTGGCCGAGGGAGCGGCGGCCTACCAGGCGCTCGGGGTGGAGCGGTCCCGGGGCACCCAGGTCTTCCAGTTGGCCGGCAACGTGGCCCGGGGCGGCATCTTCGAGACCGCGTTCGGCATGACACTGGGCGAGCTGATCCACACCTACGGCGGGGGCACCCGCACCGGCCGGCCGGTCCGCGCCGTCCAGGTCGGCGGCCCGCTCGGGGCGTACCTGCCGGCGACCGGCCTGGACCTGCCGATGGAGTACGAGGCCTTCGCCGCGGCCGGCGCGATGCTCGGCCACGGTGGCATCGTGGTCTTCGACGACACCGTCGACATGGCGGCGATGGCGAGGTTCGCGATGGAGTTCTGCGCCGAGGAGTCCTGCGGCAAGTGCACCCCCTGCCGGGTGGGCGCGGTCCGGGGCGTCGAGGTGATCGACAAGATCACCGCCGGCCAGGACCCGGACGGCAACCTGGCCCTGCTGGGTGATCTCTGCGAGCTGATGACCGAGGGGTCGCTCTGCGCGATGGGCGGCCTGACACCGATGCCGGTACGCAGCGCACTGCTGCACTTCCCGGACGACTTCACCGCGAGGGGTGAGAAGTCCGCCGGCCGATACGAGGAGGCCAAACCGTGAGCCTTTTGAAGGAACCCGATCTCGGTACTCCGGCCAAGCCCGGCCCGGCGACCGTCACCGTCGAGGTGGACGGCCACCCCGTCGCCGTTCCCGAGGGCACCTCGGTGATGCGGGCGGCGGCGCTGAGCGGGATCGACATCCCCAAGCTCTGCGCCACCGACAGCCTGGAGGCGTTCGGCTCCTGCCGGCTCTGCCTGGTGGAGATCGACGGCCGGCGCGGCACCCCGGCGTCCTGCACCACCCCGGTCGCCCAGGGCATGAAGGTGACCACCCAGTCGCCGAAGCTGGAGAAGCTCCGCCAGGGCGTGATGGAGCTGTACATCTCCGACCACCCGCTGGACTGCCTCACCTGCTCGGCCAATGGCGACTGCGAGTTGCAGGACATGTCGGGTGTGGTGGGGCTGCGCCAGGTCCGGTACGGCTACGACGGCGCCAACCACCTGGACGAGAAGACCGACTCCAGCAACCCGTACTTCGACTTCGAGGCGTCCAAGTGCATCGCCTGCTCCCGCTGCGTCCGGGCCTGCGGTGAGGTGCAGGGGACGTTCGCGCTGACCATCGAGGGGCGGGGCTTCGGCTCCAAGGTGTCGGCCGGCGGCACCGACTTCATGAGTTCCGAGTGCGTCTCCTGCGGCGCCTGCGTGCAGGCCTGCCCCACGGCGACGCTCCAGGAGAAGTCGGTGGTGCAGCTCGGCATGCCGACCCGCAGCGTGGTCACCACCTGCGCGTACTGCGGCGTGGGCTGCTCGTTCAAGGCCGAGTTGCGCGGTGCCGAGCTGGTCCGGATGGTGCCCTACAAGGACGGCGGGGCGAACGAGGGGCACTCCTGCGTCAAGGGCCGGTTCGCGTTCGGCTACGCCACCCACCCGGACCGGGTGCTCACCCCGATGCTCCGGGAGAGCATCACCGACGAGTGGCGGCCGGTCGACTGGGAGACCGCGATCTCCTACACCGCGGCCAAGCTCAAGGACATCCAGGCCCGGCACGGTGTCGGGGCGATCGGCGGCATCACCTCCTCGCGTACCACCAACGAGGAGGTCTACGTGGTGCAGAAGATGATCCGGGCCGCGTTCGGCAACAACAACGTGGACACCTGCGCCCGGGTCTGCCACTCGCCGACCGGGTACGGACTGAAGCAGACCTTCGGCACCTCCGCCGGTACCCAGGACTTCCGATCGGTGGCCAAGTCCGATGTGATCATGGTGATCGGGGCGAACCCGACCGACGGGCACCCGGTCTTCGCCTCCCGGATGAAGCGGCGGCTGCGCGAGGGCGCCAAACTGATCGTGATCGACCCGCGTCGGATCGATCTGGTCCGCTCCCCGCACATCGAGGCGGCCCACCACCTCCAGCTCGCCCCCGGCACCAACGTGGCGGTGGTGAACGCGATGGCGCACGTGGTGCTGACCGAGGGACTGGTCGACCGCACCTTCGTCGACGAGCGCTGCGAGGACTTCGACGGCTGGGCCGAGTTCATCGCCCGGCCGGAGAACAGCCCGGAGGCGGTCGAGGAACTGACCGGGGTACCGGCCGAGGAGCTGCGCGCCGCGGCCCGGCTCTACGCCACCGGCGGGAACGGGGCGATCTACTACGGCCTCGGCGTCACCGAGCACAGCCAGGGCTCGACCATGGTGATGGGAATGGCCAACCTGGCGATGGCGACCGGCAACATCGGCCGGGAGGGCGTCGGGGTCAACCCGCTGCGCGGGCAGAACAATGTGCAGGGCTCCTGCGACATGGGGTCCTTCCCGCACGAGCTGCCCGGCTACCGGCACATCTCCGACGACGTGGTCCGCGGCGTCTTCGAGAACATGTGGGGGAGTACCCTGCTGCCCGAGCCCGGGCTGCGGATCCCGAACATGTTCGACGCGGCGATCGAGGGCAGCTTCCGGGCGCTCTTCGTGCAGGGCGAGGACATCGCGCAGTCCGACCCGAACACCAAGCACGTCACCGCCGCGCTGGAGGCGCTGGAACTGCTCGTGGTGCAGGACCTGTTCCTCAACGAGACGGCGAAGTTCGCGCACGTCTTCCTGCCCGGCACCTCCTTCCTGGAGAAGGACGGCACGTTCACCAACGCCGAGCGCCGGATCAACCGGGTACGCCCGGTGATGGCGCCGAAGACCGGCAAGCACGAGTGGGAAATCGTCGCCGAGATCGCCCAGGCGATGGGGTACCCGATGCGGTACGACCACCCGAGCCAGATCATGGACGAGATCGCGGCGCTCACCCCGACCTTCGCCGGGGTCTCCTTCGACAAGCTCGACAAGCTGGGCAGCGTGCAGTGGCCCTGCAACGACAACGCCCCCGAGGGCACGCCGATCATGCACATGGACGGCTTCGTCCGGGGCAAGGGCCGGTTCGTGCAGACGCCGTTCGTGCCGACCCGGGAACGGAGCACCCGCAAGTTCCCGCTGATCCTGACCACCGGGCGGATCCTCAGCCAGTACAACGTGGGGGCGCAGACCCGGCGGACCGGGAACGTGGCGTGGCACCCGGAGGACGTACTCGAAATCCATCCGCACGACGCCGAGGTCCGGGGCATCAACGACGGTGACGAGGTCACCCTGGCCAGCCGGGTTGGCGCCACCTCGCTGCGGGCGGTCTTCTCCGACCGGATGCCGGTCGGGGTGGTCTACACGACCTTCCACCACCCGGTGACCGGGGCGAACGTGGTCACCACGGAGAACTCCGACTGGGCGACCAACTGCCCGGAATACAAGGTCACGGCCGTGCAGGTGGGCCTGAAGAACCCGCCGGCACCGGTCGAGGTGTCCGAGTCGGAGACCCGGCTGCCGGCGATGGCGGACTGAGATGACGACGCACACCGGGATGTCGCCACAGGTCAGGCTCGCCAACGAGATCGCCGTGCAGTTCCACCACCAGCCGGCGGAGCAGGCGGCGGCGGCGATTGCCGAACACATCCGGGCGTTCTGGGATCCGCGGATGCGGGCCGAGTTGCGGCTCCGGGCCGAGGCCGAGCCCGAGGCGCTCGACCCGCTCGCCCTGGCCGCCGCCCGGCTGCTCACCGGCTGACGGCCCCGCCCACCGAGCGTTCACCTCGTGGCCCCGCGCGTCGCGCGGGGCCACGACCTGTTTGGAGTCCACTTTTATCGAATCTCTTCAACCCGAACCGTTTTCTCTCATATCGATGGGCGGCTTATGGCGTTCTCTGTCTAATCTGCGCTGGACCGTCGTCCCTGGTTGACGGAAGATGCTGGTTGGTCACGGGTAGCCGATGGAAATGGCCATGAGGGATGGAAGAGAACTGGGGGATGTGAACGCCTATGTCTGCGAGCGAGTATCTGGTAGATGACCTTCGCCGGACCCGGGAACTTCTCGGCCTGACCCAAGAGGCGTGGGGAGACCGGATCCACTTCTCCGCGAAGCACGTCGGTGCCGTGGAGCGAGGCGAGCGGCCAGCTCTCCCGGACTATCTGGCAGCGGTCGATCGCGCCTTCGGGACCGCCTTCGTGAAGTTCTACCGGATGTTCGTGAAGCGGGAACTCGTCCCGGTGTGGTATCGACCCTTCATCGAGCAGGAGGGCCAAGCGAGCCTGCTCAGGGTCTATCACCCACTGCTGGTGCCGGGCATCCTCCAAACCGAGGCGTACGCGCAGGCGGTCCTGACGGGCTACCGCTTCCAGCCGGACACCGTGGACGACATGCTGGCGACCCGGCTCGGTCGACAGGAGATTTTGCATCGTCGGCCGGACCCCTGCCAATTGGTAGCGGTACTGGACGAAGGGGTTCTGCACCGTCGGGTCGGGGACGCGGACGTCATGCGCGACCAGTTGAAAGCCCTGGTGGCGGCGTGTGATCGTCCCCACGTGCGGGTGCAGGTCGTCCCGTTCGAGGCCGGCGCCTACGTGGGGATGGACGGCGCGCTGGCGATCGCGACCGTGGACGGCCGGTCGGTCGGCTTCCTGGAAGGACACCTGGAGGGTCGCGTCGTGGAGAGCCCGGACGCCGTGACGGATCTTGAGGGCGTCTGGGAGGCCATCCGGGACTACGCTCTACCCAGCAACCAGAGCCTAGAGTTGATCATGAGGATGGCCGAGAAGTGGACGTGAACACCGCCCTGGACTGGCACAAGTCGTCACACAGCGATACCGGATCCTGCGTCGAGGTGGCCGACAACCTTTCCGGCCGAGTGTTGGTGCGGGACAGCAAGGACCGCGACGGAGGCACGCTGGTCTTCGGGACGTCGGGCTGGCAGGCGTTCCTCGACCTCGCGAGGCGGACCAGCCGGGCGGACTGAGCCGCCACAGGCCGCAACGACAGCGGAGGGCTACGGGGGTGGTTGACGAACACCCTGCGGCAGGGGAGTACGCCTTGACTCGCCTCCATACTGCATACAGAATTCTGTAGGTAATAGCAGTGTCGCCGAGCCGCCAGGGAGGGCCCGTGCCCGGACACCAGCTCCGCTACGACGTGAACTGCTCGATCCTCTTCACCGAGCTGCCGCTGCTGGAGCGGCCGGCGGCGGCGAAGGCGGCCGGATTCGACGCCGTCGAGTTCTGGTGGCCGTTCGCCGAGGCGGTGCCCCCGGCCTCCCAGGTGGAGGCGTTCCTCGCCGCCCTGCACGACGCCGACGTCCAACTGGTGGGGCTGAACTTCTTCGCCGGGGACATGCCCGGTGGTGACCGGGGAGTCGTCTCCTGGCCGGCCCGGTCCGCCGAGTTCCGGGAGAACGTCGAGCTGGTCGCGATGATCGGCGCCGCCACCGGCTGCCGGTCGTTCAACGCCCTCTACGGCAACCGGATCCCCGAGGTGCACCCCGGTATCCAGGAGGAGGCGGCGGTGGCCAACCTGGCCTTCGCCGCCGCCGCGGTGGCCCGGATCGGCGGCACCGTACTGGTCGAGGCGGTCAGCGGCCCGCAGCCCTATCCGCTGCGTACCGCCGCCGACGCGGTCGCGGTGCTCGACCAGTTGCTGGTCGAGCGCGACATCCGCAACCTGGCCTTCCTGGCCGACCTCTACCACCTCACCGTCAACGGCGACGACGTGCCGAAGGTGCTCGCCGAGCATGCCGACCGGATCGGGCACGTGCAGATCGCCGACGCGCCCGGGCGGCACGAGCCGGGCACCGGCGAGATCGACCTCGACGGTCATCTCGACCAGCTCGAACGGGCCGGCTACCGCGGCTGGATCGGCCTGGAATACCTGCCCAGCGGGCCGAGCGCGGAGAGCTTCGAGTGGCTGCCCCGGCACCGCCGGGGTGGCGGCGCCGACCAGACCAACGAAGGGGATCGCTGAGATGACCAGCATCGGTTTCATCGGCCTCGGCATCATGGGCGGCCCGATGGCCGTCAACCTGATCAAGGCCGGTCACGACGTCGTCGGCTACGACGTCAGCCCGACCCGCAACGCCGCCCTGGAGCAGGCCGGTGGCAAGGTCGCCGCCGGCGTCGGCGAACTGGTGCGGCAGGTCGACGTGGTGATCACGATGGTTCGCGACTCGGCCGATGTCGAGGCGGTCGCCCTCGGCGACTCCGGCATCCTGGCCAACGCCCGCCCCGGCCAGCTCTACGTCGACATGAGCAGTATCTCGCCGGGCACCTCCCGGCAGGTCGCCGAGGCCGCCCGGACCCGCTCCGTGCGGGTGCTGGACGCCCCGGTCAGTGGCGGCGAGGCGGGCGCGATCGAGGGCACCCTCTCCATCATGGTCGGTGGCGAGTCGGAGGACTTCGCGGCGGCCCGGCCGATCCTGGAGGTGCTGGGCGGCACCGTCGTGCACGTCGGCCCGGCCGGTGCCGGTCAGACCGTGAAGGCGGCCAACCAGCTCATCGTCGCCGGCACCATCGAGCTGGTCGCCGAGGCGATCGTCTTCCTCGAGGCGTACGGGGTGGACACCGAGGCGGCGGTCAAGGTGCTGGCCGGCGGCCTGGCCGGCAACCGGATCCTCGATCGCAAGGCGGCCGGGATGCTGGCCCGGCAGTTCCAGCCCGGCTTCCGGATCGACCTGCACCACAAGGACATGGGCATCGTCACCTCGGCGGCCCGGGAGGCCGGGGTGGTGATCCCGCTCGGCGCGGCGGTCGCCCAGCTCATCGCCGCGCTCAAGGCACAGGGCGACGGCGGCCTCGACCACAGCGCCCTGCTCAAACTGGTCGAGCAGCTCTCCGGCCGGTCGGCCGGCTGACCCGGCCGGGCCGTCGCGCCGATGGGGCACGTACTGCTGGCACCGGACAAGTTCAAGGGCTCGCTGACCGCCGCCGAGGTCGTCCGGCACCTGACCGCCGGGCTGCACCGGGCCGCCCCCGGCATCGAGGTACGCGGCTTCCCGGTCGCCGACGGCGGCGACGGCACTCTCGACGCGGCGGTCTCGGCCGGCTTCCGCCGGATCCCGGTCTCCGTCGCCGGTCCGACCGGGCTCCCGGTACACACCGCCTTCGGGTACGCCGACGGCGTGGCGGTGGTCGAGCTGGCCGACGCCTGCGGGCTGCGCCGGCTGCCGGCCGGGGTACCCGATCCGCTGCACGCGAGCAGTCGCGGTGCCGGTGAGGTGATCCGGGCGGCGCTGGAGTACGGCTGCCCGGAGGTGGTGATCGGGCTGGGCGGCAGCGCCAGTACCGACGGCGGGGCAGGGCTGGTCGGTGCGCTCGGCGTACGCCTGCTCGACGAGCGGGGCGCCGAGTTGCGGCCCGGTGGTGCGGCGCTGCGCCGGCTGCACCGGGTGGACCTGACCGGGCTGCATCCGGCGGTCCGGCGTACCCGCTTCGTGGTGGCCGGCGACGTGGACAACCCGCTGCTCGGCCCGAACGGCGCCGCCGCCGTCTACGGCCCGCAGAAGGGCGCGACCGCCGACGACGTGGCGGTGCTGGAGGCCGGCCTGACCCGCTGGGCCGAGCTGGCCGAGGCGGCCGTACGGGACGTGGAGCTGATCGGTGCGGATGGCTGCCCGGGGCAGCCGGTCAGCGCCTGGCCGGGTGCTGGCGCGGCCGGCGGGGTGGGCTTCGCCGCGCTCGGCTTCCTCGGGGCGCGGTTCCGGCCCGGCATCGAGCTGCTGCTTGAGCTGCTGGGCTTTCCGGAGGCGGTGGCCGGGGCCGACCTGGTGGTCACCGGCGAGGGATCGCTGGACCTCCAGAGCCTGCACGGCAAGGCGCCGGTCGGGGTGGCCAGGGCGGCCGGTCGGGCCGGTGTACCGACGGTGGCGGTCGCCGGTCGGGTCAGCGTCGGACCGGACGAATTGCGGGACGCCGGGATCCGGGCGGCGTATCCGCTCACCGACCTCGAACCGGACCCGGCGGCCTGCCTCGACCGGGCCGCCGAGCTGGTCGGGAAGGTCGCGGCGAGGCTGGCCGCCGACTGGCTGGACCCGGCCGGCCCGCCCCGCCGTCGCTGAGGCGGACCGCCCGGGTGTCGCCGTCTTCCGGAAGCTTCGCCGAGCCGAGCGCCCGCGGGCGACCCGCGGCTCGTCCGACTGTGCAGAGCCCGGGCGGTCGCGCCGGCTGGTGCCGCGCCCTCAGAGCTGGCGGGTCGCTATCCGCCGGAAGGTGATCGTCTCGTACGGGCCGAAGTTGCCCGTCTCGTAGAGCACGCCAACGGTCCTGGCATCGAGTTGGACCAGGTCCGAATAGCCTGCCGGGAGACCGGACAGGGCGAGCGCCGGCCGCCAGGTAACGCCGTGGTCGGTGCTCACCCGCAGCGTCAGCGCGGCCCGGGCCGCCGGTTCGGCGGGGCCGGAGAACAGCAGCGGCGCGTTCGCCCCGGACAACTGGAGTACGCTCGCCTGCACCACCGGTCCGACGAGGGTCGCCTGTGGACGGTACGGCAGTTCCAGGCTCTGGCCGCCGTCACGGCTGTAGGCGTCGGCCCGGTTGCCCGGCGCGGTGCCGTTGTGTTCGCGGGTGTTGAGGTAGAGCCGGCCGTCGGGGAGTTCGGCGGCAGTGCTCTCGTTGACGTTGAGATAGCCGTCCGGGTTGTCGTCGACGAATCCGATCCGCCAGCTCTCACCACCGTCGTCGCTGTAGAGCGCGTGTCCGCCGTAGTACTTGGCCTCGGTGCCGAGGTCGGGTGAGCCGGCCGGCGGCGCGATGGAGTGGTTGGCGGGCACGACCAGCCGGTCCCGGTGCGGTCCACGGGTCAACCGGACGGCGTGGCCCGGTCCCGTGGCGTACCAGCGCCAGTTCGCGGCCTTGGTCTGCGCGGTGATCTCGCGCGGTGCCGACCATCGGGCGCCCTCGTCGTCGCTGTACTGGACGAAGACCCGCCGGCTCTGCTCGGCCGGGACCTCGCCGCGCATGATCTCGGCCTCCGACGCCTCGCCGCCGTTGTACGTCGTCAGCAGAACCACCCGTCCGGTCGCGGTGAGCACGGGTGCCGGGTTGCCCGCGGTGTTGGTGCCGCTGTCGTGCACCACCTGTAGTGGTCCCCAGGTGCAGCCGCCGTCGGTCGACCGTTTCAGTACGAGATCGATGTTGCCGGCGTCGCCGAGCGAGCTGAGTCGCCCCTCGGCGAAGGCGAGCAGGGCGCCGGAGCGTGTGGTCACGATCGCCGGGATCCGGAAGCCGTTGTATCCCTCGGTGCCGGACGTGAAGGGTATGGAGACCTCACAGCGGGCGGTGTTGCCGGCCGGGGTTCGGTCTGCGGCGACCGACGGCGCGCTCGCGCCGGTCAACGTTGCCACCAGTACGGCGCAACCGGTGGCGATCGCGGGTTGGCTGAGCCGGCTCCTGCGGTTCGTCCTTGCTGACATATGCGCCCCTCTCGGGAGAACCGGACATAGGATGTCCGCTGTCAGCCGAGACGCTAACGATCTTTCTGCCGAGTCGTCAAGGATTGATGGCTACTACGGTGCCGCCGACACGCTGGCGATCTCGCCGGATCGCTGAGCCGGTCCGGTCGGCGCGGTGGCAACGCCCGGGCGCCAGGGGGCCACTGCCGGCAGCGGGAGCGCGGTCTCGGCGGCGGGCAGCGGGAGCAGTTCGACCTCGGCGCCGGCCCAGCCCGGCGGCACGACCGCGAGCGCGTCCGCCCCGGCGGCGCCCCAGAGCGAACCGGGGCGGTCGTGCCCGACCGGCAGCGCCGCCGAGCCGACCCGGGCCACCGGCACCAACCGGGTGTCCCGGTCGTGCGGTGCCACCGGCCCGGCCAGCGTCGCGGTCAGGGCCGCCGGTTCGGTACGCCCGGCCAGCCGGCCGAGCAACGGGGAGAGCAGGGTCAGCGCGGCGACCAGGGCCGCGTAGGGGTTGCCGGGCAGGCCGACCACGAACCGGCCGTCCGGCAGGCTGGCCAGCAGTTGCGGATGTCCCGGCCGGCAGGCGACGCCGCGTACCGGCACCTCGGCGGCGAGCGTGTCCAGGGCCCGACGCAGGTGGTCGGCGGCGCCGGCCGAGGTGGCTCCGCAGACCACCAGCACGTCGGCGTCGGAGCGCAGCAACGCGGCGACCAGCGCGGACGCGTCGTCGGCGATCCGGGTGGACCAGGCCAGCTCGGCTCCGGCGGCCCGGACCAGCCCCGGCAGCATCGGCCCGATGGCGTCCCGGACCTGTCCCGCCGTCGGGATGCCGGCGGTACGCAGCTCGGCTCCGGTGACCACCATGCCGACCCGGGGTCGCCGGTGCACGGTCAGCGTGTCGTGCCCGAGGCTCGCGGCCAGCCCGAGTACGACCGGGTTGACGACGGTACCGGCGGGCAGCACCTCCTGGCCGACGGGACAGTCCTCGCCCCGGCGGCGTACGTGCCGGCCGGGCTCGATCTCGCCGTGCACCGTCCGGCCGGTGCGGGTGGCCCGCTCGTAGGGCAGCACCGCGTCGGCGCCGGCCGGCACCACGGCCCCGGTGCCGATCTCGACGGCGTCTCCGTCGGTCAGCGGTGCCGGGACACCGGGATCCCCGGCCAGTACCCGCCCGGTGAGCTGCCACGGGCCGGGACCGGCCACCGCGTACCCGTCCATCGCGGCGGAGTGGTACGCCGGCAGCGGGGAGAGGGCGACCAGCGGGACCGCCAGGGCGGAGCCGACGGCGTCGGGCAGCGGCCGAGGGACCGGGCCGAGCGCGCGGGCGGCGTCCCGGGCGTACCGCCGGGCCTCGGGCCAGGCGACGGCGCTCATCGTCCGGCGTCCCGCCGTTGCCACCCCTCGGCGAGCCGGGTCAGTCGGTCCGCCGCCTCGGGCAGGGTCGCGCCCCGGCCCACCATCACGCCGAGCAGGAAGGTGCCGAGCGGTGCGGCCGGCCGGGTCACGCCGTGCGCCACGTCCCGGGCGACGTCCAGCACCAGCCGCTGGTCCAGCACGTCCGGGTCGAGACCGAGTTCCTCGATGGCCTGTCGGGTCCACTCGTCCAGCACGCTCATGCCCATCTCCTCGCTGCGCCGTCGACGTCATGACCTCGGATAACCCGGCCAGCCGATCCGTTCGCCCGTGGATCGACCTGGACAGTCGCCCGTCGGTGGTAGAGAATAGTGCACTCAACATACAGTATACAGTGGCCAGTTGGAGGCACCAGATGACGGACTCCAGCAACGACACGGCGGTGCGCGAGATCAGCGACCTCTACGGCCGCCGCTACCGGGTCGGCGAGACCGACCGAGCCCTGCTGGGCCGGTCCCGGGCGTGGATGCTGCTGCTGCCCTGGGCCGCGATGCTGGCGATCAGCCTGTTCCAGTACGGCTACGGCGCCGCCCTGCCCACCCTGCTCGACGCGAACGGCTGGAGCCTGTGGCAGGCGTTCGGCGTCCTCGGCCTCTGGGTGGTCTGCCAGGCGGCCAGCTCGCCCCTGGCCGGGTGGTGGTACCAACGGCTGGGCGGGCGGCTGGCCGTACCGATGCTCGTCGGCGCCGCCTGCTGCCTCGCCGCCCTGCTCACCCTGGCGCACCGCGCCGACCTCGGCACCGTGCTGCTCGGCTACTCGGTGCTCGGCGGCGTCGGCGCCGGACTCGTCTACATGACCTGCATCGCCTGTGTCACCGAGTGGTTCCCGGAGCGGATCGCCGGCCGGGTGGCGGTGGTGAGCGCCGCGTTCGGCTACGGGTCGATCCCGTTCGTCGTCCTCGCCGGCTACGGCCTGGACGCCGGCAACCGGTCGGCCGTGCTGACCGGTACCGCGGCTGCGGTCTTCGCCGTGGTGGCCGGCTGCGGCGTGCTGATGCGCAAGCCGCCGCGCAACTGGTGGCCGGCACACATCGACCCGCAGCGCTGGGCGGTCGACCGGCGGCTCAACCGCAGCATCCCGCACAACCGCCCGGCGGCCCGGCCCTACCCGCCCCGCGCGGCGGTACGCAGCGGCATGCTGCCGTTGATGTTCGTGGTGGTGGTACTCACCGCGACGATGGCGCTGTTCGACATCGCGTACCTGGCCGGTGCCGCGTACACCCAGGGGTTGCCGGCGCTGACCCTGGTGGCCGGGATCGGCGCGCTGGCCGTGTCGAACGGCATCGGGCGGGCGGTGACCAGTTCGCTCTCCGACCGGATCGGCCGGCGCGGCACTCTCGGCCTCTCCCTGCTGGTCGGCGGGATCGCCCAGTTCGGCCTGCTCGCGGCGGCGGCCAACGACAACCATCCGGCCGCGGTGGTGGGTTTCGCCGCGCTGGCCGGTGCGGGCACCGGAGCCGGCTACTCGCTGCTGGTCAGCCTGGTGCGGGACTGGTTCGGTGACGCCGCCACGGTGCCGAACTACGGCATCGTCTACACCGGCAAGGCCGTCGGCGGGCTGCTCGGGATCGTGCTCGCCGGGCTGGTGGTGACCACTCCGGACTCGGTGGTCCCGTTCCTGGTGGCCGGTTCGCTGGGCCTGTTCGGCGCGGCGCTGACCCGCTGGATGCGCCAGCCCGGACTGGCGGTGGTCCGGCTGCCGTCGCCGCTTCGCGCGGACCGGCTCTAGTGCGGGCGAGGCCCGGTCGGCCCTACCGTGGAACGGGGCCGACCGGGCGGGTGAGACCGAGCGAGGATCGGGGTGGGGCGGAATGGGACGGGTGACGAGTCGACGTCGGCTGGTCCGGATCGTCGACGGTGTGGTCAGCGAGCCGGTGGACACGCTGGCGGCCGAGGAGCCGCTGGAGATCAGGGTGAACGGGCGGTCCCTGGTGGTGACGATGCGGACCCCGGGCGACGACTTCGACCTGGCGGCCGGCTTCCTGGTCAGCGAGGGCGTGGTACGCGCCGCCGGTGAGATCGCCGGGATCCGCTACTGCGCGGGCGCCACCGCCGACGGGGTCAACACCTACAACGTGGTCGACGTGGTACTGGCGGCCGGGGTGGCGCCACCGGACCCGTCGCTGGAGCGCAACTTCTACACCACCTCGTCCTGCGGACTCTGCGGCAAGGCCAGCCTGGACGCGGTGCGTACCATCGCGGCCTGGTCGGTGGCCGACGATCCGATGCGGCTCGACCCCGAGGTGGTCAGCACGCTGCCGGACACCCTGCGGGCCGCGCAGCGGGTCTTCGACCGCACCGGCGGGCTGCACGCGGCGGCGCTCTTCTCCGCCGACGGGCGGCTGCACTGCCTGCGTGAGGACGTCGGCCGGCACAACGCGGTGGACAAGGTCGTCGGCTGGGCGCTGCGCAACGGCCGGGTGCCGCTGCGCGGCACCGTGCTGATGGTCAGCGGGCGGGCCTCGTTCGAGCTGGTGCAGAAGGCGGTGATGGCCGGCATCCCGGCGCTGGCCGCGGTCTCCGCGCCCTCCTCGCTCGCCGCCGACCTGGCCTCCGATGCCGGGCTCACCCTGGTCGGTTTCCTCCGCGGCAGCTCGATGAACGTCTACGCCGGAGCGCACCGGCTGACCCGGCGGGCTCCGACCACCCTGTCGGCCTGACCCCGATCAGCCCGCCGCGACCGTCCGGCCGCGGCGGCTTCGTCGTGCCCGCGGCCGCCAGCCGGGGCCGGTGCCTCCGACTCGGCAACCGAGCGCGGGCGAACACCCGAGCCGCCGCCGGCAGCGGAAACCAGGGCCGGGACGTGCGAGAGGTCCGGGCGGAGGTGTCGGACTCCGCCCGGACCGGCGCCGACCTTCGGGTACGGCGGTCGCCGGGTGCCGGTCGCGTCCGTCCGACCCGGCACCCGGCCTCTCCGCCGACGGTCGGCGCATCAATAACGCCTCGCGGCTCGGCGCAGCGGTAACGCCTCGCGGATCAGCGCGCCAGCAACGTCTCGCGCATCAGTGCGGCGGTCTCGGACGGCGTCCGGCCGACCCTGACCCCGACCGCCTCCAGCGCCTCCTGCTTGGCCAGCGCCGTGCCGGACGAGCCGGAGACGATCGCCCCGGCGTGCCCCATCGTCTTGCCCTCCGGGGCGGTGAAACCGGCGACGTAGCCCACCACCGGCTTGCTGACGTGCGCGGCGATGTACGCCGCCGCACGCTCCTCCGCGTCCCCGCCAATCTCGCCGATCATCACGATCGCCTCGGTCTCGGGATCGTCCTCGAACGCCTGGAGGCAGTCGATGTGCGTGGTGCCGACGATCGGGTCGCCGCCGATGCCGACGCAGGTGGAGAAGCCGAAGTCGCGCAGCTCGTACATCATCTGGTAGGTCAGGGTGCCGGACTTGCTGACCAGGCCGATCCGGCCCCGCTTGGTGATGTCGGCCGGGATGATGCCGGCGTTGGACTGACCGGGACTGATCAGTCCGGGGCAGTTCGGCCCGATGATCCGGGTCCGGTTGCCGGTGGCCCGGGCATACGCCCAGAACTCGGCGGTGTCGTGCACCGGGATGCCCTCGGTGAGCACCACGGCCAGGCCGAGCCCGGCGTCGACCGCCTCCACCACGGCCGCCTTGGCGAACCGGGGCGGTACGAAGACCACCGTCACGTCCGCACCGGTCGCCTTGACCGCCTCGGCGCAGGTGTCGAAGACCGGGATGCCGTCGACGTCCCGGCCGCCCTTGCCCGGGGTCACCCCGGCGACGATGTTGGTGCCGGCGGCGACCATCCGGCGGGTGTGTCTGGTGCCCTCGGTGCCGGTGATGCCCTGGACCAGCACCCTGCTCTTCTCGGTGAGGAAGATTGCCATGGCTGTCACGCCCCCTTGCCGGCGAGTTCGGCGGCGAGCCGCGCCGCACCGTCCATCGTGTCCACCAGCCGTACGCCCGGAAGCGCCGCCTCGGTGAGGATCCGCCGCCCCTGCGCGGCGTTGTTGCCGTCGAGCCGGACAACCAGCGGTTTGGTGATCGTCTCGCCCCGGGCGGTGAGCAGCCCGACCGCCGCGACGATGCCGTCGGCGACCGCGTCGCAGGCGGTGATCCCGCCGAAGACGTTGACGAAGACGCTGCGTACGTCGGGGTCGCCGAGGATGATCTCCAGTCCGTTCGCCATCACCTCGGCGGAGGCGCCGCCGCCGATGTCGAGGAAGTTGGCCGGCTTGACCCCGCCGTACTGCTCGCCGGCGTAGGCGACCACGTCGAGGGTGCTCATCACCAGACCGGCGCCGTTTCCGATCACTCCGACCGAGCCGTCCAGCTTGACGTAGTTGAGGTCCTTCTCGGCCGCCCTGACCTCCAGCGGGTCGGTGGCGCTGACGTCGACGTACTGCGGGTGCCCCGGCTGGCGGAACCGGGCGTTGTCGTCCAGCGTCACCTTGCCGTCCAGGGCCCGTACGCTGCCGTCGGCCAGCCGGGCCAGCGGGTTGATCTCGACCAGGGTGGCGTCCTCGGACCGGAACACGTTCCAGAGCCGGACGAGCACCCGGGCCACGTCCTCGCGTACCTCGTCGGGCAGGCCGGCGGCGGCGGCCAGCCGGCGCGCGCTGTCCAGGTCGAAGCCGCCGGCCGGGTCCACCCAGGTCCGGGCCAGCGCCTCCGGGTTCTCGGCCGCCACCTGCTCGATCTCGACGCCGCCCTGCGCGGAGACGAGGGCCAGGAACGACCGGTTGGAGCGGTCGAGCAGGAACGACACGTAGTACTCGTCGGCGATGTCGCTGGCCTCGGTGACCAGCACCCGGTGCACGGTGTGGCCCTTGATGTCCATGCCGAGGATCTTGGTGGCGACGTCCCGGGCGGCGTCCGGTCCGTCGGCCAGTTTGACCCCGCCGGCCTTGCCCCGGCCGCCGGTCTTGACCTGGGCCTTGACCACCACGCGTCCGCCGATCTCGGCGGCGGCCGCGTGGGCCTCGTCGGGCGTACTGGCGACGCGGTTGCGGCTGACCGGTACGCCGTGCTTGGCGAAGAGTTCCTGTGCCTGGTGCTCCAACAGGTCCACCGGGCCTCCCTTCTTCTCGACCTTCGGTGGGTTGCCTCCGCCCGATGCGTGGGCCGTTCCCGGACGGGCGGGCGGAGAGACAGGGGAGTGGCGATCGGACCGGACGTGGAGATCGGACCGGCGATGGGGTGCTGGGCAGCGGAACCGGGCTCTGGCCCGGGTCGACGAGCGGGGACCGTACCGCCTGGCCTCGCTGGCTTCGGCGGAAAACGTCCCGCTACCCCCTAGACACTCCGCTGTTACATGCGCCACGATATTGCCTACCCCATACGGTATGCAATCCCGAGGTGGGGGCGGACCGGGCAACCGGTCCACGGCAACCGCGAACGGCAGGGCAACCGAGGTTCAGCTCCACGGCAGGCAGTGCACGGCGGGGCGCGCACAGGAGGTTGGCATGGGTAAGGCACTGGAGGGCGTACGGGTCCTCGACATGACGCACGTACAGTCCGGCCCCTCGTCCACGCAGATCCTGGCGTGGCTGGGCGCGGACGTGATCAAGTTGGAGGCACCGGGCCAGGGTGACATCACCCGGACCCAGCTACGCGACATCCCGGACGTGGACAGCCTCTACTTCACCATGCTGAACGGCAACAAGCGCAGCATCACCCTGAACATGAAGCACGAGCAGGGCAAGGAGGTCTTCACCCGGCTGGTGTCCGGAGTGGACATCCTGGTGGAGAACTTCGGCCCCGGCGTGGTGGAGCGGTTCGGCTTCCCCTGGGAGCGGCTACAGGAGATCAACCCTGGCCTGGTCTACGCCTCGATCAAGGGCTTCGGGCCGGGCCGCTACGCCAACTTCAAGGCGTACGAGGTGATCGCCCAGGCGATGGGCGGGGCGATGAGCACCACCGGATTCGAGGACGGGCCGCCGACCGCCACCGGAGCGCAGATCGGCGACTCCGGCACCGGCATCCACCTGGTCGCCGGCATCCTCGCCGCGCTCTACCAGCGCACCCGCACCGGGCGGGGCCAGCGGGTGCAGGTCGCCATGCAGGACGCGGTGCTCAACCTCTGCCGGGTCAAGCTGCGCGACCAGCAGCGGCTCGCGCACGGCCCACTGGGGGAGTACCCGAACGAGACCTTCGGCGACGAGGTGCCGCGCTCCGGCAACGCCTCCGGCGGCGGACAGCCCGGCTGGGCGGTGCGGTGTGCGCCCGGTGGGCCCAACGACTACATCTACGTGATCATCCAGCCGGTGGGCTGGAAGCCGATCTGCGAGCTGATCGGCAAGCCCGAACTGGCCGACGACCCCGCCTGGAGCACGCCGCAGGTGCGCCTCAACAAACTCGACAAGGCGTTCGCGCTGATCGAGGAGTGGACCGAGCGGCACACCAAGCAGGAGGTTATGGAGAAGCTCAACGCGTACAACATCCCGTGCGGGCCGATCATGTCGACCAGGGAGCTGATCGAGGACGAGACCCTCGCCGAACTCGGCTCGGTGGTCGAGGTCGCGCACCCCGCCCGGGGGGCGTACAAGACCGTCGGCAACCCGATCAAGCTCTCCGACTCGCACGTCGAGGTGGAGCGCTCGCCGCTGCTCGGTGAGCACACCCTCCAGGTACTCGGCGAGCTGGGCTACACCGAGGAGCAGGTCGGCGAGCTGCGTGCCGCCGGCGCCGTCTGAGCGGCCGGGCGCCGCGCCGGCGGCGTCCGGCACCGCACCGCCACCACCGGTCCCGTCCGACCAGAACCCGCACGTTCCCCGGCCGCCGGCCCCGCCGGCACCGGCGTTCCTGAAGGAGACGACGTAATGCCATCCAACGACAGCAGCTACGACCGCGAGGCAGTGCGGCGGGTGCTGGACCAGGCCGCTGCGGAGGGCCGGAGTTCGCTGACCGCTCCGGAGGGGCGGTTGGTGGTCGAGGCGTACGGGATCGCCACCCCGGGTGAGGGTCTGGCCGGCAGCGCCGACGAGGCGGTGGCGCTGGCCGAGCGGATCGGCCTGCCGGTGGTACTCAAGATCGTCTCGCCGGACATCCTGCACAAGACCGAGGCCGGCGGCGTGCTGGTCGGGCTGCGCACCGCCGAGGAGGTGGCCGCTGGATACGACACGATCCTCGGCAACGCGCGGGCGTACAAGGCGGATGCCAAGATCGTCGGGGTGCAGGTGCAGCAGCAGCTCGACTCCGGCCACGAGGTCATCGTCGGTACGGTCACCGACCCGACCTTCGGCAAGGTGGTGGCGTTCGGGCTCGGCGGCGTACTGGTCGAGGTGCTCAAGGACGTCCAGTTCCGGCTCGCCCCGACCGACACCGCGACCGCGCTGTCGATGATCGACGGGATCGCCGCGGCCGAGATCCTGCGCGGCGTACGCGGTGCCGAGCCGGCCAACCGGGAGGTGCTGGCCGACCTGATCGTCCGGCTGTCGAACCTGGTCACCGACTTCCCGGAGCTGGCCGAGGTGGACCTCAACCCGGTGCTGGCCACCGCCGCCGGCGCGATCGCGGTGGACGTGCGGATCCTGGTCGACCCGGCCGCCGCGACCCAGCCGGAGCGATTCACCGACGAGGAGATCCTGGCCAGCATGAACCGGATCATGCGGCCGGCCTCGGTCGCGGTGATCGGCGCCTCCGCCGAGGCCGGCAAGATCGGCAACTCGGTGATGAAGAACCTGGTCAACGGCGGCTACCAGGGCGAGATCTACCCGATCAACCCGAAGGCCAGCGAGATCCTGGACCGCAAGGCGTTCAAGAGCATCTCCGACGTGCCCGGTCCGGTCGACGTGGCGGTCTTCGCCATCCCGGCCAAGTTCGTGCCGCAGGCGCTGGCCGAGGTCGGTGCCAAGGGGGTGGCCGGGGCGATCCTGATCCCGTCCGGCTTCGGTGAGACCGGCAACCACGAGTTGCAGGCCGAGGTGGTCAAGGTGGCCCGCGAATACGGGGTCCGCATCCTCGGGCCGAACATCTACGGCTACTACTACACCCCGGAGAACCTCTCGGCGACGTTCTGCACCCCGTACGACGTCAAGGGCGGGGTGGCGCTCTCCTCGCAGAGCGGCGGCATCGGGATGGCGATCCTCGGCTTCAGCCGGGCTGCCCGGATGGGCGTCTCCGCGATCGTCGGGGTGGGCAACAAGGCCGACATCGACGAGGACGACCTGCTGACGTTCTTCGAGAGTGACCCGAACACCCAGCTCATCGCCATGCACCTGGAGGACCTCAAGGACGGCCGCTCGTTCGCCGACACCGCCCGCCGGGTCTCCAAGACCAAGCCGGTGGTGGTGCTCAAGGCGGGCCGCACCGACCAGGGCGCCAAGGCGGCCAGCTCGCACACCGGGGCGTTGGCCGGCAACGACAAGGTCTACGACGACATCCTGCGCTCCAACGGCGTGATCCGGGCCCCCGGCCTCAACGACCTGCTGGAGTACGCCCGCGGCATCCCGCTGCTGCCCACCCCGCAGGGCGAGAACGTCGTCATCATCACCGGCGCCGGCGGCTCCGGGGTACTGCTCTCGGACGCCTGCGTGGACAACAAGCTCACCCTGATGGAGATCCCGCCGGACCTGGACGAGGCGTTCCGCGCGTTCATCCCGCCGTTCGGCGCGGCCGGCAACCCGGTGGACATCACCGGCGGCGAGCCGCCGTCCACCTACCGCAACACCATCGCGCTCGGCCTGTCCGACCCCCGCATCCACTCGCTGATCCTCGGCTACTGGCACACCATCGTCACCCCGCCGATGGTCTTCGCCGAGCTGGTCGTCGACGTGGTCGAGGAGTTCCGGGCCAAGGGCATCCACAAGCCGGTGGTCGCCTCACTCGCCGGGGACGTCGAGGTCGAGGAGGCCAGCGAGCACCTGTACCGGCACGGGATCGTCGCCTATCCGTACACCACGGAGAAGCCGGTCGCGGTGCTCGGCGCCAAGTACCGGTGGGCACGTTCCGCCGGTCTGCTGGGCGGCTGACCGGACGGCCGCTGAGCAATGCACGACAGTTCCACCCGACCAGGCAGTTGGAGGGGCCACTAAGCGACACGGCGACCCGCTCCGCGGCCAAGGGTCAACGGACACCAGCGTCGGAACCGGCCCGTCCTCCGGCTCCGTACGACGTCACAGTCCCCAGGAGGTCCAGCGTGGACGCTTCGAACAGCCCTTACCCAACTCAGCCGACGAGCACCACCCCGGCGGCCGGCACCGCCGCGTTGCCCGAGCAGCGCGGCGGTACCCCGCCGGCCCCGCCCACCGAGCAACGCGTGTGGCGGGCCGGACGGCTCGAACCGATGCCGATCCGGGAACTGCCCAAGGCTCCGCCCTCGATCCACCTGCTCGGCCCGACCGTGTTCCTCGTCGCTCTCGGCGTGGGCATGGGCGAGTCGTACATGTGGCCCCGGCTGGTCCTGATCTTCGGACCGGAGATCCGGTGGCTCTTCCTGATCGGTGTCACGCTCCAGGCGTTCGTGATGCTGGAGATGGCCCGGTACGCGATGGCGACCGGGGAGAGCATCTTCTTCGGGGCCGCCCGGGTCTTCAAACCACTGATGTGGTTCTTCTTCAGCGTGGCGATCCTGGTCTACATCTGGCCCGGACACCTCTCCACCGGCGCCGCCGCCTTCGAGGAGGTGACCGGGATACCCTGGACGGTCAGCGCCTGTGTCGGGCTGATCCTGGTCGGGGTGGTGTTCAGCCTGGCCAAGGTGATCTACCCGCTGCTGGAGAGCCTGCTCGGCATCCTGATCGGCGTACTGGTGGTCGGCACCTCGGTGGTCGCCTCGATCGTCGGGCAGTGGAGCGACGTCACCTCGACCCTCGCCGGGATGTTCCACTTCGGCTACCTGCCCAGCGAGGCGATGTCGGCGGCCTGGTTCCCGGTGATCGTCGGTGCGATCGCCTTCGCCGGCCCGTCCGGGATGCAGCAGATGTGGTACACGCTGCACCTGCGGGACTCCGGTGCCGGCATGGGCGCGCACATCCCGAAGATCCGTGGCCTGCGGCATGCGGGTGAGCAGGAGGAGATGCCGTCCCGCGGCTTCATGTTCGACACCGACAGCCCGGAGGAGATGAAGAAGTGGAAGGGCTGGCGGCGCTGGGTCACCTTCGACGCCCTGCTGCTCTTCTGGGGCGTCACGATGCTGGTCACCATCTCGTTCACGGTGCTGGCCCAGACCGCCGTCCGGGAGAACCCGGGCGTCGGGGACGTGATCCGCGACGGTGAGCGGGAGGCGGCGCTGACCGCGATGGCCGACGCGTTCGCCTCGGCCGGCGCGCCGGTGCTGCACGGGGTCTTCCTCGGCTTCATCGCGCTGATCGGTCTCAACGCCACGCTCGGCCTCTTCGACTCGTTCTCCCGGGGCCAGGCGGACATGACCTACCACTTCGTACCCGGAGCCAAGCGGTTCAGCATGTCGAAGCTGTACGCCGGGTTCCTCTGGGGTGTCATCGCCTTCGGCATCCTGATCCTGAACTTCGGTCCGGCGGACGGCCCCGGCGCGATCCTCGACGTACTGGCCTTCCTCTCCACCTTCGCGATGGGCGCATACTGCGTCGTGCTGCTGCTGGTCAACAACCGGATGCTTCCCAAGCCGATCCGGCCGGGCATCGTGCAGAACGCGGTGATCGGGTTCGGCGCGGTGTTCTACCTCGGCATGTTGATCTACAGCCTGGTCCGGTTCGGCGTGGTCATCGACTGAGGTGACGGGAGGAGTTGTCATGATCAAGCGGAGTGAGGGAACGCCGTGACCGGCCATAAAGTACGCCACCTCGGTGAGCTCGCCCTGCCGGGAGCCGGCATCGGGGCGACCGCCGGGGTGGCGGCCGTCGGGCTCGCCCTGCTCGCCGGCCAACCGTTCGACTGGGCCCTGGCCCACGGCGTGGGGCTCGGTCTGCCGCTGGTACTGCTCGGCGGCGGCTTCAGCCTGCTGCTGGGCGCCGGCGTCGCCTCGCCGGGCGTCTTCGCCCCGGCGGCGCTCTACTGGTTCATCGGGTTCCCGGTCGCCCGGGTCGCCCACGAGATGCTGGTCGGCCTGATGGTCGTCGGCCGGCCGGCGCTGCCGCCCGACCTGCTCGGCTTCCTCGCCTACCAGGCGATCGTCAGTCTCGGCTTCGCGATCGGGTTCAGTTGGCTGCACGAGCGGATCGCGCCGGGCTGGCTGCGCCGGGTCCGGCACCGCAACCCGGCGGCCGACCGGCTGTACGCCTTCTACCTCCAGCACGCCGAGGCGCAGTGGAAGGCCCGGGAGAGTCGTAGGCGGGCCCGGGCCGCCGGCCGGGGTACCGGCCGACCGACCCTGTTCCGAGCAAAGGGAGAGCTTTAACGCTTCCCCACGGTTGGAAGCCGGGGGATTTCTGGCTCGGACCGCACGAGAGCACCGCCAAGGAAGGAGGTGATCGCATGTCTTACGTCGTCGGCGCCAGCACGGTCGCGTTCTGCCGTGGCGAGGATCGTCCTCGCGGCGTTCCGGTCGCGGCAGGCGGTGTATCCGCAGTCGTGGCACCGGAAGACTCTGATATCCAGCCCGAGGCGGTGCTTGGCGTCGTGGGTGTTCTGCCGGGCCGCCTTCTTCGCCAGCTTCGCCGCCTGGCGTTTGGCGCGCAGGTAGCCGTTCGACGGCGGGGCACCCCTGGGGCGCCGACGGCGGGCCATTCGGCGGTGGAGTTTGGCGAGTTCGGCGGCGCAGCGTTTGCGGTGGCCGTGGTGTGGCAGGTCGTAGGCGGGGTCGGTGGTCGTCGCGGTCGTCGTGACACCCCAGTCGACACCGATCGCCCCCTCGACGCCAGGCGCGGGTGTGATCCCGCGGCGGACGACGAAGGAGGCGTACCAGTGCCCAAGCGGGTCCTGGTAGATCCGGACGCTGGTCGGATCGGACGGCAGCTCCCGGGACCAGACCACCGGAATGGTGACGCCGCCGGGCAGCCGCAGCCGACGGTCACGGATCGAGAACCCACGCACCGTGTATTCGAGGCTGGGCCGGGAGTCCTTACGCCCCTTCGGTCTCGGCCGGCCGCGTCCCTTCACGCTGAAGGAGTGCTGAAGGGCCAGGGCGTAGGTACGCAGCGTCTGCTGCTCGGCGACCTGGGAACCGTCGCGCAGCCACGACGAGCGGGCCCGTGTCTCGGTCAGCAGCTTCGACAGCTTGCAGAAGGTTGGCCTATGGCCGGTCCGCTGTTGGTGGACGGCCTCGTTCCACAGCCAGCGACACCGCCCCCACTCGGCCAACAGCGCGGCCCGCGCGGTCGCGCCGGGACGCAACCGGTAGGTGTACCGCACCGTTTCGTCCACACCCAGCAGCATCCCAGCCGCATCCGACAACTTGCCCACAGAGGAGCCGACGCCATGCGGATAATCAACAACACACCCGACCGCCCATTCTTCCCCGTGGCCGAAGCCAGGGGATTCTCGGGCGGCTCGTGATGAACCTGCCGGTCTGGGTATGGGCCGTGACGATCGTCGGCTTCCTGGCGATGATCGCCTTCGACTTCTACCTGGTCGCTCGCAATCCGCGCGAGCCGGCCTTCCGGGAGTGCGTGGCCTGGGTGAGCTTCTACGTACTGGCCGCGGTCGCCTTCGGGTTCGTCGTGATGGCCACGGCCGGGGTCAGCTACGGCGGCCAGTTCTTCGCCGGCTGGCTCACCGAGTACTCGCTCAGCGTCGACAACCTGTTCGTCTTCATCATCATCATGAGCCGGTTCGCGGTGCCGGTCCGCTACCGGCAGAAGGTACTGCTGATCGGCATCGTGCTGGCGCTGCTGATGCGGGGCGTCTTCATCGCGGCGGGCGCCCAGGCGGTCGCCCGGTTCGACTGGCTCTTCTACCTGTTCGGCGCGTTCCTGATCTACACCGCGATCAAGTTGGTCGGTCCGCAGCAGGAGGACGAGTTCTCCGAGAACTTCGCCCTCCGTACCGCGAAGCGGATCCTGCCGACCACGGAGTCGTACCGGGGCGCGTCGGTGTTCGTCCGGGTGGACGGCCGGACGTTGGTGACCCCGATGTTGATCGTCATGATCGCCATCGGCACCACCGACCTGCTGTTCGCGCTCGACTCGATCCCGGCGATCTTCGGACTGACGCAGGAGCCGTACCTGGTCTTCACCGCGAACACGTTCGCGCTGATGGGCCTGCGGCAGCTCTACTTCCTGCTCGGCGGCCTGCTCGACCGGCTGGTGTACCTCAGCAAGGGCCTGGCGTTCATCCTGGCCTTCATCGGCGTCAAGCTCGTGCTGGAGGCGGCGCACCACGACGGGGTCTCCTGGGCGCCGTCGGTGCCGATCGCCGTCTCGCTCGGGGTCATCATCGGTACGCTGCTGGTCACCACCGTGGCGAGCCTGGCGAAGTCCCGGCGGGACGAGGCGCAACGGCCGTCCGCCGCCACGGAGGGGGCGGGGGCCGAGGCCCCCGGTGCCCACGACACCGTGACGGCGGACCGGGATGCGGTCTGACCGGTCGTCAGACCTTGATCAGGTCTTCGTCCGCGGCGGAGCCACGGAGGAAGCGCTCGATCTCCTCGTCGCTCGGCCGGGCGGCCCGACGCTGGTTCTCCAGCGCGGCCGCCAGGCCGAGCCCGAGGGAGCGACCGTCAGCCGGGAACCCGGTCGGCAGGGCCAGCCGGTCGGAGAGTCGGGTCAGGGAACGTGAGAACGTTCGCCAGGTGGTCATGACAACATCACTCCTGCTTGTCGGTCTTCCCGGGAAACGACGCTTCCCGGGACCGTGCGCACCGGACCGGACGGCTTGAGACCGTCCGGGACGGTGGTCCGGCAGGACACCCGGGTGTGCCTGGTGGGGCCGGGCACACCCCGGGTCGCCGGATCTTCCGCCGTCACGCCTCGTCGCGTGGCGGCCGGATCTATGTCTGTCGCCGGGATCGATGACCGGCGGGGGTCTCCCGCGGCGGCCGTGCGGGGCCGCGGCCTCGCGGCCCGGACCATGGTGTAACGGTACGCCGGCTCCTGTGTGGACCTACCCGGTGCCGCGTCACCAGAAACCCTCGCGCTCGTCCTGTCCGGCGACAGGTCCTTGTTCGACGGTCCCAGGATACCGCCTTCGGTATACAAAAAACCGGCCTAGTGACCAAAGCCACCGCGTCGCCGACCGGCCCGCGACCACCAGTTCGGTGCCGGTACGGGCCAGGCTGCCCGGAAAACGTCCCTGCTACCCCTAGACACCTCGCTGTTACATGGTCCACGATTATTGCCTACCCCATACGGTATGCACTTCTAGGGACAGCGAGGGGGAGGACGTCGCTTCCCGTGCGCGCTTGCGCGCAGTGCCCGTCGTCGCCGTCGCCGGTCACGTCAACCTCGACGATCGATAGCAAAACTACATATTGTACGCAGAAGTCGCACGACGATGATGGAGGACTCTGATCATGACCATCGCTTCCCTCCGGGAGTCAGACGCTGGCGACCTCGTAGGTGCGCAGAAACTCACCGACGGGATCCATCTGGTCGTCGATGCGCTCAAGCTGAACGAGGTCGACGCCATCTACGGCGTCGTCGGCATCCCGATTACCGACCTGGCCCGCCTGGCGCAGGCGTCCGGCATCCGCTTCATCGGCTTCCGGCACGAGAGCGCCGCCGGGCACGCGGCGGCGGCGGCCGGGTTCCTGACGAAGAAGCCGGGAATCTGCCTCACGGTCTCCGCTCCGGGATTCCTCAACGGGCTGGTAGCCCTGGCCAACGCCACCGTGAACTGCTTCCCGATGGTGCAGATCTCCGGGTCCAGCGAGCGGCACCTCGTCGATCTGCAGCGGGGCGACTACGAGGAGATGGACCAGTTGGCGGCGGCTCGACAGTTTGCCAAAGCGGCATACCGCGTACACCGGGCGGAAGATATCGGCCGCGGCGTGGCCCGCGCGATCCGCACTGCCGTGTCCGGACGGCCGGGAGGGGTCTACCTCGACATCCCGGCTGCGGTCCTCGGCGAGGTCATCGACGCGGATCTGGGCGCGGCGTCACTGTGGCGGGTCGTCGACCCGGCACCGCGTCAGGTACCCGAACCCGCGGCCCTGGACCGCGCGATCGAACTGCTCGCCAGCGCCCAGCGGCCGCTCGTCGTGCTCGGCAAGGGCGCCGCGTACGCGCAGGCGGACGATCAGATCCGACAGTTCGTCGAGCTCACCGGTGTGCCCTACCTGCCCATGTCGATGGCGAAGGGCCTGCTGCCCGACGACCACCCGCAGTCGGTGGCCAGCACCCGGTCACTGGCCCTGCGCCGGGCCGACGTCGTGATGCTCGTCGGTGCGCGCCTGAACTGGCTGCTCGGACACGGCGACGCACCGCAGTGGAACTCCGACGCAAAGTTCATCCAGGTGGACATCGCCAGCACCGAGTTGGACAGCAACCAACCCATCGCGGCGCCGCTCGTCGGTGACGTCGGCTCGGTGATGCAGGCCCTGATCGACCGGACCACACCCGGCCAGATCGCGGTCCCGACCCAGTGGCGGGACGAGCTCTCGGCCCGCTCCGCGGAGAACGTCGGCAAGATGGCCAAGCGCCTCAAGGCCGCCGAAACCGCACACCCGATGAAGTTCCTGGGCGCGTTGCAGGCCATCCGCGACGTCCTGCGGGAAAACCCGCAGACCTATGTCGTCAACGAGGGCGCGAACGCGCTGGACCTGGCGCGCAACACGATCGGTATGCGGGTGCCGCGACACCGCTTGGACAGCGGCACCTGGGGCGTGATGGGCATCGGCATGGGGTACGCGATCGCCGCAGCGGTCGAGAGCGGAGACCCGGTCGTCGCCATCGAGGGCGACAGTGCGTTCGGGTTCAGCGGCATGGAGCTGGAGACGATCTGCCGCTACGGTCTGCCCGTCGTCACGGTCGTGCTGAACAACAGCGGCGTCTACCGCGGTGACGATGCGTCACCGTCCGGGGACCCGGCACCGACCGCCCTCAGGGCCCGGCACGATCTCATGATCGCCGCATTCGGGGGCAAGGGCTATCGGGCGACGACGCCGGGGGAGGTCACCGCCGCGCTGCGCGAGGCCCTGGCACAACGCCAGCCGGCGCTCATCGACTGCGTCATCGACCCCACCGACGGAACCGAGAGCGGCAACATCGCCCACCTCAACCCCAAGGGCATCACCGTGCAGCGGTGAGGACGACCGGCTTCCCCCGGATCCCAAGGCGCGCAGCGATGGCGGCACCGCGCGGTACCGCCCGGGTCGGCGAGGAGGGCGTCGAACATCCCGCTCGGATGCCTCGGCCGGCCCACGCATCCTGAGCAACACCAGCCGCCGCTTTCGACAAACCCGCGGTGCGGGTGGGCGGCCCGTCGATGCGCGACCGCGTGCTCGCCGTGGTACGCGACACGTCCCCCGCATCGTGCTCGGGCCGCCCGGCGGATCCGCCCGGAGTGCCGACTGCCCGTGCGGATCCGCCGGGCGGCTGACGGGTCGCCGCCGCCGGACTCGGCCTGATCGATCCGGATAGCGCAGACCAATGACGGAGTGCCCGGCGCAGCGTTGGTTAGAGAACGGAGGCTTGGATCTCTATGTACACAGTTACCGACCCAGCGACAGGTGAACTGGTCGAGGAGATCGAGAACGCGACCGACGGAGAGGTCCGTGCGGCGATCGATCGCGTCCACCGCGGGTACGTGTCGTGGCGGCGTCGGCCGGTCGCCGAGCGGGCCGAGATCGTGTCACGCGCGGCGGACCTGTTCGCCGAGCGCGCCGACGAGCTGGCGGCGACGATGACGTTGGAGATGGGCAAGCGGATCAACGAGGGCCGCGGTGAGGTCGGCGTTGTCGTCGACATCTTCAGGTACTACGCGGACAACGGTCCGTCGTTGCTGGCCGACGAGCCGCTGGAGATCAGGGGCGGAAAGGCCGTCATCACCAAGAACCCTATTGGGCCGCTGCTCGGCATCATGCCGTGGAACTTCCCCTGCTACCAGATCGCCAGGTTCGCGGCGCCGAACCTGGTCCTCGGCAACACGATCCTGCTGAAGCATGCCTCGATCTGCCCCCGGTCGGCAGCCGCGATCGAGCGGATCCTGCACGACGCCGGGGTGCCTGACGACGTGTATGTGAACATCTTCGCGTCCAGCGCGCAGATTCCCCAGATGCTCGCGGACCCCCGCATCCAGGGAGTTTCCCTGACCGGCAGCGAGCGGGCGGGCATCTCGGTCGCCGCCGAGGCCGGGAAGAATCTGAAGAGGGTCGTCCTGGAACTGGGCGGTTCCGATCCGCTGATCCTGCTGGACACCGACGACATGGACAAGACGGTGAAGGCCACCGCGACTGCCCGGATGCGCAACTGCGGCCAGTCGTGCAACTCGCCGAAGCGGATGATCGTGCTCGCCGACATCTACGAGGAGTTCGTCGACCGCCTGACCAAGCACGTGGCCGAGACTTTCGTGCCAGGCGACCCCGGCGATCCCGCGACGAAGTTGCCGCCGCTGGCGTCGGTCGCGGCGGCCGACGAGGTGGCCGGTCAGATCGAGAAGGCGGTCCGGCAGGGCGCGACGCTACGCACCGGTGGACGTCGTATCGACCGGCCCGGCGCCTATCTCGAGGCCACCGTGCTCACGGACGTGACCCCCGAGATGGACGCCTACTACGAGGAGATCTTCGGCCCTGTCGTGCTGGTCTTTCGCGCGGAGACCGAGGAGGAAGCGGTCGCGATCGCGAACGACTCGCCGTTCGGGCTCGGCGCCAGCGTATGGGGCACGGATCCCCACCGGTTGCGCCGGGTTGCCGGGCAGATCGAGTCCGGCATGGTGTATCTGAACAGCGCTGGTGGGTCGCAGGCCGACCTGCCGTTCGGCGGGATCAAGCGCTCCGGGATGGGCAGGGAACTCGGCCCGGCCGGCATCGAGGAGTTCATGAACAAGAAATCCATCCGCCTGTGAGGGGATGTCGATCGAGCTTGGACACCCGCGGGGGCCGTATTCGAGGGGGACTTTCCCTCGTGGTGCGCCCCGGGGTGCAACCCTCTCCGACCCGGATCCGTGGATAGGACCCCATGGCGTGGCGTAGTACTCCAGCCGTATCTGCTGGATTCGGCGTCTCGCCACAGACGGGATAAGATGCCCGACCTCCGACAACAGACAGCGGACACTCGGTGCGCCCCCCATGCCCCACCCACCACGGCATCCACGCCCATCGACTACACCGAGCCCTCGCTTCTCCTGGTTCACGATTCCCTCTCATGCTTCCGGAAGGTGAACCAGAGACCCAGGTGAAGGACGATTCCCAGGCCCCCTCCAATCAGGGCGAGCGCAGCCAGCGGGCCGACCCACGTGGTTTCGACATATGCCGTGTCACCGACCACGCGTGCGCGGACGGTGCTGCCCTCATGGTTAACCACTCCCAGGCCGGTGACCTCCCCGGAACGCTGTCGACCATCAACTGCCCAGGAGCCGGTGCAGACCAGGTCGGAGTTTCCAGGAGCCGCGCCGTCGACGAGGCGGCACTCCTCCACCTTCGCTGTCGTCGGGATACCCGACGACTGGGCTCGCGCGTAAGGAATCGTGAATATCAGCCCCAGAACCAGCGATCCGCCCCAGACGCAGGTATAGGTGATCGCCTTGGTCCGCGCACGGGAGAAGGTCATGATCGCAGACCTTACCGCCCAAGGCGTAGCCGAGACCCTGATCGCGCAGCCACCCGTTCCGGGGCCCATCCCCCCGGCCAGGCAGCTCCCAGAGGCCGTACTGGGTCGGCTGAGCGGCACCGCCAAGGCCCAGCCGCAGCGCCACCGTACCGCAGCCGCGGTGCGCCGGTCGGAAGCGGTGCGCGCCCGTACCCGTGGAAACGCCGCACGTCCCGCCCTGCTTGACGGGACATGCGGCGCGGATGTGCGCGGGGGAGCGGGTCAGCCCAGGGCTTCCCGCTCGGCGGCCTCCTTGCGGCGCTGGTGGTAGCTCTCCCGGGTCCGCTCGGTGTGCCGGCGCATCAGCTCACCGGCCCGCCGGCCGTTGCGGCTGGCGATCACCTCGATCAGCTCCGCGTGCTCGTCCCACGCCTCCCGACCCCGGGACCGGGCGATCGGGGCGTAATACCACCGCACCCGCCGGTCGACCATCGCGATCAGCTCGGCGAGGACCTTGTTGCCGGACATCTCGACGACGTACGCGTGCAGGGCCGCGTTCGCGTCGACCAGTTCCACCTGGTCGTCGTCGCGCAGCGCCTTCTCGCCGGCGTTCTGCAGCTCGCGCAGCCGTTCCACCTGCTCCGGGGTGGCCTGCCGGGCGGCCAGCCGGGCCGACTCGGACTCCAGCAGGGTACGGGTGGCGAGGAGTTGGTCCGCCTCCTCCTCGGTCGGCACGTGCACGAACGCGCCGAGTGCCGGGCGCAGATCGACCCAGCCCTCGCTCTGCAACCGTTGCAGCGCCTCCCGTACCGGCTGCCGGCTGACGCCGAGCTGGGCCGCGAGCTCGTTCTCGACCAGATGCTCGCCGGGACGCAGCTCGCGGTTGATGATCATCTCGGCGATGACGTCGTAGACCGCCTGGCGTAGCGGCGCGGGCCGCTCCAGGGGCTGTCGTGCGGCCCGTGGCTCGCGGCGGGCCGCGGTGAGTCGTCGTCGACCACCATTGGCGCCGGCAGGCGAGGCCGAGCCTCCCCATTCGGTCATGGACTACCTCCGGCTGCGAAAGAAACCGATCGGGCGTTCCGTTGTTGGCTATAGCATACAGTCGTCTAGATGCAATCGTCGGTCGCCGTGCCGGTGACCGGAAAAGCATCGATCGGCGCGTGTGTGGCGCCGATCGCGGTCGTGTCGGCGGGGTGGGCGATCGGGCTGCCCACCCCGCCGCTGTTCCGGTGCACCGAACCCGTTGTCAACCTCTCCACGCGGTTCGCCGTGGCCGCAGGTGGAAGCCGGGGCGCAGGCGCCGCGCGTACAGGTGGAAAGAGTTCTCCTTTCGCACTGTCCGTCGCGACCCACCTGGGGCCGGTTCAGCCCGAGACCGGGTCCCGGTACTCGATCTCCGGTACCGGCTCGAATTCGTTGACCTGCGCGATGGAGAGCCCGTGCGCGGTGTTCGCCTCCCGTTCGATCATCACCTCGACCAGGACCGGACGGCTGGTCCGCCGGGCCTCCTTGCTGGCCCAGGCGAGCGCGTCGGCGATCTCGTCGGGGCGCAGCACCCGGCGGCCGGCGCAGCCGTACGCCTCCATCACCTTCACATTGTCGGTGCCGTACTCGTCGTAGTGGATGTCCACCTCGTAGTTCATCTCGTAGCCGATCTCCGCCTGCCGGATCAGCCCGAGATACTCGTTGTTCAACATGATCAGTACGAACGGGATGTTGTACTGCGCGGCGACCGCGAGTTCCTCGACCAGGAACTGGAACGAGTAGTCGCCGACCACCCCGACCACCTCGGCGTCGGGTTTAGCGGATTTCACCCCGATCGCCGCCGGGATTTCCCAACCCAGCGGACCGGCCTGACCGCAGACCTGGTAGTGCCGGGGCTTGAAGACCTTCTGGAACTGTCCGGACCAGATCTGGTAGAGCCCGATCGCGGTGACGAAGTAGGTGTCCGGGCCGAAGAACTCGTTGATCTCCTTGAAGACCCGGGGCGCCTTCACCGGTACGGCGTCGAAGTCGTCCCGGCGGCGCAGCGTCTCGCGCAGCTTGCGGACCAGCGAGACCCATTCGCCGCGGTCCCGGTGCACGCCCCGGCGCCGTACGGCGTCGAGCAGCGCGGCGAGGAACGCCCCGGTGTCCGAGACGATCCCGAGGTCGGGGCCGAACACCTTGCCGAGCTGGGTCGGCTCGATGTCGACGTGGATGAACTTCCGGTCGCCCCGGTAGGTCTCCAGGTCGCCGGTGTGCCGGTCGCCGAACCGGGCGCCGAGCGCGAGCACCAGGTCGGACTCCAGGAAGGACGCGTTGCCGAAACGCTGGGTTGTCTGGATGCCGGTCATCCCGGCGAAGAGGTCGTGGTCCTCCGGGATGGCGCCCTTGCCCATCAGGGTGACCTGGACCGGGATGTTCAGCGCCTCGGCGACCTCGCGGAGCAGGTCGGTGGCCTCGCCGATGATCACCCCGCCGCCGGCCAGGATCAGCGGCCGCTCGGCGGCGAGCAGCATGTCCAGAGCCCGCTCGACCCGGGGCAGGTGCGGCTCGACCCGGGGTACCGGCAGCGGGGCGTCGATCGAGGCGTCCCACTCGATCTCCTGCCGCTGCACGTCGATCGGCAGGTCGATCAGGACCGGCCCGGGCCGCCCGGAGCGGGCGATCCGGAACGCCTCCCGGAAGATCCAGGGCGCCTGGGCGGCCTCCTTGACCTGCACCGCCCACTTCGTCACCGGCTTGGCGATCTCGACGATGTCGACCGCCTGGAACGCCTCCTGGTGCAGTTTGGCGGTCGGCGCCTGGCCGGTGATGCAGACCATCGGGATGGAGTCCGCCTGCGCGGTGTAGAGGCCGGTGATCATGTTGGTACCGGCCGGGCCGGAGGTGCCGATCGCGACGCCGACCCGGCCGTTGGTCCGGGCCCAGCCGTCGGCCATGTGGGTGGCACCCTCCTCGTGCCGGACGATCAGGTGCCGGATGTCGCTGCGCCGCAGCGCCGCGTAGAGCGGCAGGATCGCGGCGCCGGGGCAGCCGAACGCGATGTCCACGCCCTCCGAGGCGAGCACCGAGACGACCGCCTCCATGCAGGGAATCTTGGCCATGGGTTCAGACCTCCGGGTAGTGGGCGTGGGTCGGGAAGTTGCCGTACCGGCGTTCGCCGGGCGGGCCCTCGGTCACCGCGTGCACCAGCAGCGCGCCGCCGACGAAGTCGCCCCGCCAGGAGGCGCCTCGGCCGCCGAAGACCTCCTGCCGGTCGCCCCGGGACCGGGGCCGGTTGATGCCGACCTTGAAGGCCCGCAACTCGCCGCCGAGCCGCTGCGCGGTCGCCTCGTCGTCGCAGGCCAACGAGGCGACCAGCGCGCCGTTGCTGGCGTTCATCCCGGCCAGCAGCTCGGCCTCGGTGTCGACCAGCACGATGGTGTCGACCGGTCCGAACGGCTCGGCGTGGAACAGCGGGGAGGAGGGCGGCGGGGCCAGGATCGCCACCGGTGCCAGGTACGCCGACCGGTCCTGGTCGGGCAGGAACCGTCCGTCGTCGAGCGAGCCGCGGTAGAGCGGTACGCCGCCCTTGGCGATCGCCGCGTCGATCGCGTCGGTCAGCTCCTTGGCCTTGGTGTCCTTGATCAGCGGACCGAAGTCGAGGTCGGGAAAGCCGTCCTGTCCCGGCTCGACGGCGAGCGGATGCCCGAACCGGACGTCCCGGACCGCCGGCAGGTACGCGGCCAGGAACTGGTCGAACAGCGACCGCTGTACGACGTACCGGGGGTAGGCGGTGCAGCGCTGCTTGGCGTACTCGAAGGACTTGCGGACGTTGGCCGCGAGGGTGTCCCAGTCGCTGAACTCCCAGACGCCCCAGCAGTTCAGCCCCTCCTGCTCCAGCACGTGCCGCTTGCTGGAGTTGAGCAGGCCGGCGGCGACCTGGCTGCCGGCGGAGCGGCCGCCGACGAAGAAGACGCAGGCGATCTCGGGGGAGTCCACCAGCACCGGGGAGAGTTCGGCACCGCCGCCGCTGACCAGGGTGATCGGCAGGTCGTGCCGGGCGGCGAGGGCGACGGCCAGGGTCAGGCAGCTCACCCCGCCGTCGGTCGGCGCCTTGGCCAGCACCGCGTTGCCGGCGAGCACCTGCACCAGCACCGAGTGCATGATGACGCTCATCGGGTAGTTCCAGCTTGAGATGTTGCTGATCGGGCCGGGCAGCGGGGAGCGGCCGGCGAGCATGGAGTCGATCTCCTCGACGTACCAGCGGACGCCCTCGATGCAGCGGTCGACGTCGGTGGTGGCCAACCGCCACGGCTTGCCGATCTCCCATACCAGCAGCAGCGCCAGTAGGTCGCGGTGTGCCGCGAGGGCGTCGAGTGTCGCGGTGACCCGGGCCTTGCGCTCGGCCAGCGGCACGGTCGACCAGCTCCGGTGGGTGTCGGCGGCGGCCCGGACCGCCTCGGTGGCGGTGGCCGCGGTCAGCCGGGGCGGGCCGGCGATCGAGCTGCCGTCGACCGGCGAGGTGGCCGGGACGGGGTCGCCGTCCGGGCGCCACCGGCCGCCCCAGTAGTTGCGGACGCGGTCCTCGGCGAAGGCCTCCGGCGCGGTCTCACGGCAGCGGGCGAAGACCTCACCCCAGTCGGTACCTGGCTTGCGGATCAGGGTCACGGGAGCCTCCAGGGCGTCGGGTGTCCTGTTGATTGGCGAGATCGCCGGCCGGGACGGGGGTCGATAGGTCCGGTGCGTCCCGTCGATGGCTGACCGGCACCGGATCCCGGTGCCCGGAAGGACCAGCTAGGAAGTCTGCATACAGTATTCTGTCGGCAGACCGAGTGCAATACCTGCGCCGACGCCTCGCCGGTACGCCGGTGGTGGTGGCGACCGGTCAGGCCGCGGTCATGCTGGGGGTGGGCGCCGGCCGGGCCATGGTCTTGGCCAGCAGTTCGGTCGCGGCGTAGATGGTGCGCAGCGTGGGTGCCGGCGCACCGGTGATGTCG
Organism: Plantactinospora sp. DSM 117369; assembly: GCF_053764795.1. Classification (NCBI taxonomy): domain Bacteria; kingdom Bacillati; phylum Actinomycetota; class Actinomycetes; order Micromonosporales; family Micromonosporaceae; genus Plantactinospora; species Plantactinospora sp. DSM 117369. Next base: position 3,675,258 of record NZ_CM132446.1, read on the forward strand.
GCGATCTCCACGACGGCGGCGACGACGGCGTCGAGCTCCATCTCCTTGCCCGCCTCAAGATCCTGCAACATCGAGGTCTTGTGGTGGCCGACCCGCCGGGCCCCCTCGACCCGCTTGCTGATCGAGATCTCCGGCGTGCTGCCGACCCGGCTGGCGATGTCGAGCGTCTCCGCCATCATCTGCTCGACCACCCGGCGGGTGCCCGGGCTCTCGCAGATCTCCGCCATGGTGGCCCTGGTGAGGGCGCTGATCGGGTTCAGCGACACGTTACCCATCAACTTGATCCAGATGTCGTCCCGCAGCCGTGGCTCGACCGGACACTTCAGTCCGCCGGCCACCATCGCGTCGCTGAACCGCTGGCAGCGCTGCGAGATAGTGCCGTCCGGCTCCCCGATGGAGAACCGGGTCCCCTCCAGGTGCCGGATCACCCCGGGTGACTCGATCACCGTGGCCGGGTAGACCACGCAGCCGATCGCCCGCTCCGGGGCCATCACCGCCGAGGTCGCCCCGCCCGGGTCGACCGCCTCGATCCGCTGGCCCTCGTACGGCCCCGGGAGCTTGTGGAAATACCACCACGGGATGCCGTTCTGCCCGGCGATGAGGGCGGTCTCCGGGCCGAGCAGCGGTTCGAGCAGTGGCCCCGCCGAGGCGTAGGAATGCGCCTTGAGGCCGAGGAACACGTAGTCCACCGGCCCGACCTCCCGGGGGTCGTCGGTGGCGTGCGGGTGCGCGGCGAAGTCGCCCCGGGGACTGAGTACCCGCACTCCGTGTGCCCGCAGCGCGGCCAGGTGTGCGCCGCGGGCGATCAACTGGACATCCACCCCGGCCCGGCACAGGGACGCACCGACGTACGCGCCGATGGCGCCGGCTCCGAGCACTGCAACTCGCACGGGCTGCTCCCTTCTCGTACGACGTCCGCGCGGCGCCGAGGCGACGCAGCAGCGGCGTGCCTTCCCGTATGCGTTATGCTGACTACAGTATGCAATTTCACATGAGGCTGACAAGCCTCGACTGTTCCCGGAGTCGGTTCGATGCACCCTTACCGACGGGGCTACCAGCGGATACGGATCTTCAGCACGACCGGTAGCCGGGGTTCCGGGCATGCGGAACGAAGGCGACGGCCAGCGGTGTGACGGTCGCCGCCGCAGCGATGGGGGACTGCCACACCGGCACCGGTGCCGCCGCCCGGATGAGCCCCCCGATCGGAAGCCGGTGCCGCTCGCGGCTCCTCGGTGTCAGGTCGCCGTGGTCCGGGGGATCACCGGAGCGTCGTTGACGTCCGGGCCGAAGAACTTGAACACCACGAGGTCCTGCTCGCCGGTGTTCTGCACCGGATGCGGCGCGGTCGCCACGTCGTGCGAGACGAGCAGTTCGTCGCGGTCGGCGTCGCCGCCTCGTACGTCGTGGCCGCAGTACCGTCCGGTGCCGGACCAGACGAGGATCGAGTACACCCCGCGCTCCGTGCAGTGGTGGGTCCGGCCGGGCGGCACCACGAGCTTCTTTCCGCTGAACTTCGGCGTGTTGTAGAAGATCCACCACTCCCGGCCGCCGTCCGTCGCACCGTCCGGGTCGACCGGGCGCGGCGGCAGGTGGTTGTTCTCGTAGAAGTACGGATCACCGTTGAGCTCCCACTCCACGAACCCGAGCGGGAACCGCTCGCCGTGCGCCTGCCGGTCCTCTGGCCGGACGTCCTTGAAGAGCAGCTCCTTGGAGATGATCCGGCCGGCGTTGAGCGCCTGGAACATGGCGAAGACGTCGGAGTCCTCCTGAAGCTCCACGGTCAGCGCGGTGCCGGGTGCGTGCAGCACGCCGGACGGCACGCCGAATCCGTCGTCGGGGACCTGGAGGTCGGCCCGGGCGTGCCGGAGGATCAGGTCGCTGTCCCAGTCGACCAGGTACGGCAGCAGCACCTCGTACGCCCGTTCCCGGACGATCCACGGATGCACCCCGAAGAACGTCTCCGGGTGCGGGCCGGGCTCCACCCCGGCGGGGAAGTAGTAGGCCTCGTCCTTCGACCGCCGCCCGACCAGCTCGGCGAAGCGCTGCGGCGGATGGATGTGGTACGGGATCCGCGCGCCGTAGTCGAGCAGCTTGGCGAGCCGGCCGAGCCCCTGCGGGTGGCTCGCCGCGTACGCCGCGCCCATGATGGCGGCCGGGTCGGCGCGTACCGCGTCGCGCAGCGTCAGCCGGGCCCGCCCGTCCCGGTCGACGACGTGGCCGAGCCCCTCGTCGGGCGGGCCGATCCGGTTGTCGGCCCGGGTGGTCGAGCCGAGCCAGCGCTCGCAGACGAAGCCCCGGTCACCGAGGTCGTAGGCGTCCTCGGCCAGGCCGAGCCGGCGGCCGGGCGGCACCAGGTCACGGGCGACGAAGGCGGGTGCGAGCCGGAGCACCCCGCCGCCGTCGTTCAGGAGTTCCTCGACCAGCGCCCGGGCCGCGCCGGTCGGGCGGTTGTCGTTTTCGGTCATCCCTTTAGTCCGCTCATCGATATGCCCTGGATGAACCGGCGTTGGAACACCAGGAAGGTGACGATCATGGGAAGGGTGGCGACGACCGAGCCGGCCATCAGCAGGTTCCAGGATGTCCGATTCTTCACCACGAACAGGGCCAAACCCAGCGGAGCGGTGTACTTGTCCGAGCTGGAGATGACGATCAGGGGCCAGAGGAAGTCCTCCCAGGCATAGGTGAAGGTAAAGATCGCTGTGGCGGCGAGGGCGGGACCGCAGAGCGGCAGCACCACCCGCCAGAAGACCCGGAACTCGCCGGCACCGTCGATCCGGGCCGCGTCCAGCAACTCGTCGGGGATGGCGAGCATGTACTGGCGGAGCAGGAAGATGCCGAACGCGCTGACCGCGCCGGGCAGGATCAGCCCCCAGTACGAGTCGAGCCAGCCGTGCCCGCCCGCGCCGAGCGCGTCGTTGCCGCCGAAGAACGGCACGTGCTTGAGCACCAGGTAGTTCGGGATCAGGGTCACCTGTGGCGGCACCATCATGGTGGCCAGGAAGAGCAGGAAAATCGCGTCCCGGCCGGGAAACTTCCGCTTCGCGAAGGTGTACGCGGCCAGCGAGTTGAAGAACAGTTGCAGCAGCGTCACCGAGGTGGCGACGAAGGCGCTGTTCAGGAACCAGCGCCAGGCGCCCTCGCTGCCCTGGGCCAGCTCGCCGGCCTTGCCGATCCCGAAGAAGCCCCGGTAGCCGTCGAGGGTCGGATCCTTCGGGATCCACTGCGGTGGCCAGGAGAAGATGTCGCCGACGTGCTGGAACGAGGCGCTGACCAGCCAGGCGAACGGCGCGACGAAGAGGATCGCGCCGGGCACCAGGATGAGATAGCAGACGGCCAGCCAGAGCCGGCGCCCCAGCACCGGCCGGCGGGCCGGTCCGGAGGTGCGGGTCGGTGCTACCGGGGGGTCCGGCACGGTGGCGGTCACGGCGGCTCCTTGGTTCGGGTCGCTCACAGGTCCGCCTTCCGGTACAGCCGGAGCTGGATCGCCGTGAAGACCAGCAGGAGTACGAACAGCCCGTACGCGAGCGTGCTGGCGTACCCCATCTCATAGAACTTGAAGGCGGCCTCGTAGATGTAATAGACCATCGTGGTGGTCCGGTTGACCGGGCCGCCGCCGGTCATGATGTAGATCTGGGTGAACACCTGGAACGAGCCGATGATCCCCATCACCATCAGGAAGAGGGTCGAGGGGGCCAGCATCGGCAGCGTCACGTAGCGGAACCGGGCCCACGGGCCGGCGCCGTCGATCCGGGCCGACTCGTAGAGCTGGGTCGGGATGGCCTGCAACGCCGCCAGGTAGACCACCATCGAGAAGCCGACGCTGGCCCAGACGCTCATCAGCACCACGGCCGGCATCGCCAGGTCCTTGTCCGACAGCCAGACCAGCGGCTCGCTGATCAGGTGGGTCTTCAGCAGGTAGAAGTTGATCGGGCCGAAGTCACCGTTGTAGAGCCACTTCCAGACGATGGCCGCCACCACGAACGGGGTGATGTTGGGCAGGAAGTAGAGGGTACGCAGCAGGCCGCGACCCCGGATCGGCTGGTTGAGCAGCAGGGCGACGCCCAGCCCGACGGCCATGCCGAGTGGCACCGAGGCACCGGTGAAGTAGGCGGTGTTGATGATCGACCGGCGGAAGTCCTCGTCCTGCACCATGTCGCGGTAGTTCTGTAGCCCGACGAAGGGCTTCTCCGGCTCCAGGATGTTCCACTCCCGGAACGTCAGGTAGAACGCGAAGCCGAGCGCGAAGACGGTGAAGACCGAGAAGAGGATCAGTCCGGGGGCCAGGAAGGCGTACGCCGACCGCTCCCGCCAGGCCCGCCGGAGCTTGCCGCGTACGCTCATCGGATGATCTTTTCGGCCTCCGCCGCGGCCGCGTCCAGTGCCTGGGCGGCCGTCTGCTCGCCGTAGATCGCCTTGGCGAGCTGCTCGTTGAGGGCTTCCTCGATCTTCGGCCAGTCGGGGTTGGCGAACACGTTGCTGACCCCGCACTTCATGGCGGCGGCGAAGCCCTCCAGCACCGGCTTGGTCTTCACCAGGTCGGGGGAGTCCAGCAGGCTGGTGATCGGCGGGAGGGTGGTGCCGTCCTCGGACTTGTAGGTCCACTGGGCGACGTTCTCCGGCTTGGAGAGGAATTCGATGAACTTCCAGGCGGCGTCGGTCTGCTCGCTCTGGCTGAAGATGACCAGCGCGTCACCGGCGATCGTGGTGCCGCAGCCGGCCGAGCCCTGCGGCAGCGGCGCCGTGGCCCACTTGCCGTCGATCGCCGGGAACTCGTCGGCGAGGGTGCCGGCGAACCACGAGCCCGCGACGTACATCCCGACCTGGCCGTTGGCGAACGCCTGGCGGCCGTCGTACGAGTTGGAGTTGAGGTAGTCCTTGGGCGCGTACTTCGCCAGGTTGACGTAGTACTCGGCGGCCCGCTTGCCCTCGGCCTTGTTGAACAGCACCTCCTTGCCGTCGTCGGAGAGCAGCTTGCCGCCGTTCTGCCACAGCCAGGGGTACCAGTAGTACGCCGCCTCCGGGGAGCTGGCGAACATCGCGTGGCCGTAGGTCCGCTTCGCCGGGTCGGTGAGCGCCTTCGCCGCCGCCTCGTACTGCTCCCAGGTGGTGGGCGGGCCGGTCAGGTTGGCGGCGGCGAACAGGTCGGTCCGGTAGAAGAGCGCGGTCGACTCGCCGTCGAAGGGCAGCCCGTACATGCTGCCCTCGTAGGTCGTGAAGGTCTTGAACGCCGGCACGTAGGCGTCGGCCTTCACGATCTCGCTGCGGCGCAGGTAGTTGTCGAGGTTGACCAGGGCCTTGCGCGAGGCGAAGTTGGCCGTGGTGCTGGCGTCGATGAAGGCCACGTCCGGCGGGTTGCCCCCGGCGACCTGCGCGGTCAGCTTCTCGTTCGCCTCCTCGGCGGGTACGTTCTGTAGTTCGATCTTGATGTTGGGATGCTCGGTCTGGAACTGCTGGACCAGTTTCTTCATCTCCGGCTGCTCGCCGACCCAGGAGGCGAACGAGATGGTGACCGGCGCGGTCGGCTCGGGGACGGGTCCCTCACCGGCACCGTGCTCGGTGGAGGACGAGCCGCCGGTGGAACAGCCGACCAGGGCCGAGGCGGCGGTGGTGGCCGCCGCGACCACCGCGAGGAATCTGCGGGGCGAGCGATGCTTCATCGGATCAGCTCCCTATGTCGTTGCCGCCAATGTCGTGGGGTCACGGCTGTACCTAGGTGCAAAACGTTTGGCATGCTGCGGCTAGGGTCATCCGCCCGGCCGGCGATGTCAAGAGATCTTGGGTAACAAACGCAACAGCCTGGTAATCAGCGGTTCACCTGGCCGCGGTCAGCCCGGCCCGGACGCCGCCGGCTCCTCAGGGGACGGATCCGGGGTACGACCGGCGGACGGCGCCGCGCCGAACCGCCGCCGGTACGCGCGCCCGAAGTGCGAGGGGCTGTTGAAGCCCGCCGCGTGGCAGATCTCGGTCACCCCGAGGCTCGTCGAGGCGAGCAGCGACCGGGCGAAGCGCAGCCGCCGGGCCTGGAGATAGCTCTGGAACGACGTGCCGACCACCTGGCCGAACCGCTCGCTGAAGTAGTTCGGCGACAGGTGCACGTACGCCGCCACCTCGGCCAGGGTCAGCGGCTCGCGAAACCGCCGCTCGATGTACTGCACCGCCCGCCGGATGTCGCCGCCGGCCGGATCCGCGCCGCCGCGTGGCCCGGCCGGCGCCTCCGTCCCCGCCGGGACCGGGTCCGCGCAGCGCCGGGCGAGTTCGATCAGGATGCAGCCGAGCACGGCATCGGCCAGCGCCGCCGCGCCGGGGCGCCGGCCGGACGACTCCCGCCAGAGCCGGTCGAAGTCGGGGCCGAAGGACGGGTCGTCGGTGAGCCAGGGCGAGCCGGCGACGCCGGGCGGGGCCGGCACGGCACGATCCAGCCACCGCTCCGCGACATCCGGCTCGACGACGACGTTGTAGCAGGTCAGCGGCGTCTCCGAGGTGACGTGTAGCTCGTGGAAGTCGGTCGGGGTGAGCAGGAAGACGCCGCCCGGCCGGAGTGGCCGGGGCAGCCCGTTGACAACGTGCCGGGCGGTGCCGTCCAGGACGTAGCCGAGCTCGTAGTAGTCGTGCCAGTGCGCCGGTACGTCCCGCAACTCGGGGCGCATCACCCGCACCCCGGAACCGCCCGCCACCAGCCCGTCGGCGACCAGCCCGTCGATCATGTACCGGTCGAGGAGTCGGGTCATCGGGTTCCTCCGTCCGGCCGCGCAGGAAAACGTTTTGCTACCGTACGGACCGACACCGCAGCGGTCAACGACGCGAGAGGGCGAGGTCGATGTCCGAGACACGCCCGCCGGCACCCGGGCCCGACGAGACCCGGGTGACCCTGGTGCAGGTGGCGAAGCTGGCCGGGGTGAGCCCGACCACCGTCTCCCACGTGCTCTCCGGAAAGCGCTGGGTCGCCGAGGCCACCCAGGAGACCGTCCGCGCGGTCATCCGGCAGCTCGGCTACCGCCCCAACAACGTGGCGCGCAGCCTGCGTACCCGGCGGTCCCGGATGGTCGCGGTGGTCGTACCGGACATCACCAACCCGTTCTACGCGGTGCTCACCCGGGGGCTCGCCGACGCGGTCGACGGGGCCGGCTACGGCAGCTACGTCTGCAACACCGACGGCGTACCGGAACGGGAGGACGCCTTCCTGGCCGACGTGCTCGACCGGGGGGTGGACGGGGTGGTGATGGCGGCCGGCGACGTCACCGCCGAGCTGCGGACCGGTCCGGCCGGCCTCGGCATCCCCGCCGTCTGCGTCGGCGGCGCCCTCGACGACGACCCGCACGTCGACCTGGTCACCCCGGACGACGGGGTCGGTTCGCACGCCGCCGTCAGCCACCTGATCCGGCGGGGCGCCCGCCGGATCGGCATGATCGAGGGGCCGGAGGCGACCGGCTCGGCGCGCGACGAGGGATACCGGCGGGCCCTGCGCGAGCACGGGCTCGCGGTCGAGCCGGAGCTGATGGTGCGGGGCGACTGGACCCGGCCGGGTGGCCGGGCCGCGATGCACCGGCTGCTGGCGCTGCCGCCCGAGCGCCGTCCGGACGCGGTGTTCTGCGCCAACGACCTGACCGCGATCGGCGCCATCGATGCCGCACACGAGCGGGACCTGGCGGTGCCGGACGACGTCGCCGTCGTCGGGTTCGACGACGTGGACGCGGCCACCATCGTCAACCCGCCGCTCACCACCGTGCGCAACCCGGCGTACCAGACCGGGCAGAGCGCCGGGGAACTGCTGCTCAGCCGGATGACCGGCGAGTACACCGGGGAGGGCCGCACCATCGTGCTGCCCTGCCCGCTGGTGGTCCGGCGCTCCGCCTGACGGTCAGTCGAAGGTCACCGTCGCCTTCGCGAAGCCCGGCGGCTTGTCCCGGGCGGCCCGGAAGGCGGCGTCCACCTCCGCCAGCGGAAACCGGTGCGTGACCAGGGTGCGCAGCGACACTGCCCCGGAGACCAGCAGCCGCATGCCGACGGTCATGCCGCGCATGATGGTGCCGACGTCCCGGTAGTGCGCGTTGACGATGCCGAAGGCCATCCAGTTCCAGTGCGCCAGGTTGATCTGGCGCGGCCGGCCCTGGTGGAAGCCGACCAGCACGATCCGGCCGCTCATCCGGGTCACCTCGCCGACCGCGTCCAGCGCCGCCTGCCCGCCGGTGCACTCGAACGTCAGGTCGGCGCCCCGCCCGCCGGTCAGTTCGCCGACCACCTCGGCCAGGGACTCGTGCCGGACGTCCACCACCCGGGTCGCGCCGAGCGCCCGGGCCCGGTCCAGCGCGTCCGGCCGGGTGTCGGCCACCACGAGCTGCCGGACCCCGCGCAGCCGGACCAGCGCCTGCACCAGGTTGCCCATGAAGCCGGCACCGATCAGCACGACGTCGTCGCCGAGCCGCACGTCGGCCTCCTCCACCGCGTTGACCGCGCAGGCCAGCGGCTCGGCCAGCACCTCGTCGAGCGGTACGTCGCCGGCCGGTCGGCAGTGCGCGGCCTTGGCGGCCACGTACTCGGCGAAGCCGTGCGAGGTGACCCAGACCCCGACCGGGTCACCGACGGCGAACGAGTCGACCTCGGCGCCGACCGCGGCGACGGTGCCGCTCACCTCGTGGCCGAGGTGCCGGGGGTACTCGACCGGCGGGTCGCCGCCCCAGGCGGCGAGTTCCGACGCGCAGACCCCGCTGGCCGCGACCCGCACCAGCACCTCGTCCGGGCCGATCTCCGGCGGCGGCACCTCGGCGATCTCGAACCGCTCCGGACCGGTCAGCACCGCTATCCGCATCCCCGCACCCCTCTCCTCAACCTGCTGCCCGGCCGGCCGTGAAGACCACGACGGCGTACGGGCCGAGCGCGTCGAGCCGCACCGCATGGAAGCCGCCGCCGTCGACCCGTACGTCCAGCGCGGTGACCGTGCCGTCGCAGCCGTACGCGGTGGCCGCCGGCAGCCGTTCCGGCAGCCGTACCCGCAGGTCGAGGTCGATGACCGGGCGTACCCGGTCGTCGTCGGCCCGGTAGTCGTAGTTCACCAGGTGCACGGCGGCCGACCCGTCCGCCAGCCCGGCGATGTTCGCCGCGACCGTGGCCGTGCCGCCGGGCGCGCGAAGTTCGACCTGCCGGCCGTGCGGCAGCAGCGTCGCCAGGTCCGCCGGCCCGGACCCGGTCAGCCCCGGGTGGCCGAGCAGCGCCGACCGGTCGGCGTCGCCGAGGTTCTCGCCGAGCCCGCCGATCCGGACCAGCCGGCCGCCGCCGTCCAGATAGCCGCGCAGCGCCGCCACCTGGGCCGGGGTCAGGTGGGTGCAGGCCGGTAGCAGCACCGTGGGGTAGCGCCGCAGGTCGTCGGCGGTGATCCGGTCCGGCGCCGTGCGGTCGTCGGGGAAGAGCAGCACGTCGAAGGGTACGGCGGCGCCGGCCAGCGCCGAGGTCACCTCCCGGTACGGCACCCGTACGCTCTCGTCCCGGGCGTTGCGCAGGTTGTCGCCGATGTCCGCCCGGGCGACCAGGTCCCGGTTGCTCTCCACGCTGTAGACCACCGCCACCTCGTTGCGGCTGCGCCGGGCGAAGAGCCGCTCGTGGTCGGCGAGGAACCCCTGGATCTCGGCCGCCACCTCGTGCGGGGCGTAGAAGGAGTCCTCGATGGTGGCACCCAGCCAGGAGCCGTACGGTACCGCCATGTTCACCCCGAACGCCGCCGCCTCGTAGCAGGACAGCCGCAGCAGGTCGTGCCCCCGGCCGTTCTTGAGCAGCTCGACCAGCTCGGGCACCACCCCGCCGTACGGGTTCTCCACCACGATGACGTCCTTGTCCCCGGCGAAGCCGGCGACGTAGCGGTACCACTCCGGCTGCCGGTGGGTGGTGTTGCGCATCTCGGTGACGATCACGTCGACGTCGTCGGCGAGTCCGAGGTACTGCGGGTCCATGTTGAAGAAGTTGCCGGAGACCAGCACCTCCCGCCCCTTGCCCGCCGCGTACTGCCGGGCGTGCGCGGCCAGTTCGGCGAAGTGCCGGCGGATCGCGTCGCACTGGTACCGGTAGTACGCCCCGAACAGCGGTGTCGCGTCGTGCCGGTCGGTGAAGTCGTAGCCGCGCTCCAGCAGCCAGTCGCCGTAGTGGAAGGTCGCCAGGTCGACCCCGTCGAGCAGCGGGTCGCGTTCCTCCGGCGGCAGCCCGGAGAGGTACGCCCGGAAGCCCTTCATGCAGTCCTTGCAGAAGCAGCCGCCGTACTGGAGCGAGCCGAGCGGCAGCTCCGTCTCGTCGAGCTGTACGCCGTCCACGCCCGCGTCGATCTGGATCCGGATGACCGCCTTGAGGTACTCCCGCCAGACCGGGTTGTTCCGGTCCATGTAGAAGCACTGGTGCTCGCGGTCCGGGCACTCGACCCAGCGGGCGTGCAGGGCGGTCTGCCGGATGTCCCGGGCGCAGCACTCCTCGATCAGGTCGGTGACCGGCTCGCCGTCGCTGTTGACCAGGCCGCCCGGGAAGTAGTGCTCGACCGGCTTCCAGAGCAACGGGTAGCGGTTCTGGCCGAACTCCCGCAGCCCGAGCCAGTCCCGGTGCCCGACCCCGCGCAGCTCGTTGAGGGCGAGGACCTCGTCCTCCTCGGCGGAGAGTTCGACCGGGAACTCCCAGCCCTGCGCCTCGAAGACGATCCCGAAGACCTTGATGCCCCGGGCCTGGGCGGCGGCGATGAACTCGCTGTCGTTGACGAAGCCGTAGAACCGGGCCCGGGCGTCGACCGGGCCGAACGCCTCCTGTTCCAGGTAGGGCAGCGAGATCGAGCCGCCGCCGAGGGAGGCCCAGACCAGGGTGGTGGCCCGGTAGTCGACCAGGTCGTCGATCATGCGGAGCCGCCGGGGCGGCAGGCTCGGGTGGTAGCAGTGCTGTCGGGGGAACCAGGCGTCGAAGTACACGCCACGTTGCATGCCTCGGGCTCCTTGCGCGGTGGGGGCGGTGGGGTGGGTGGATGGATACGGTCGGCGGGTCAGGCGACGAGCAGCGGGCCGAGGGTGCGTTCGGCGATCACCAGGCCCTGCCGGACCCGCTCCGGCGAGCCGGACCAGACCGGGTCCTCGTGCTCCACCGAGACGAAGCCTGGGTATCCACCCTCGTAGAGGACGTCGACCAGCCGGCGCCAGTCCACCTCGCCGAGGCCGGGGACCCGGTAGCGCCACCAGCCGCTGGTCCACGGCGACGGTTTCCCGACGAGCTGGCCGAAGACCCCGAACCGGTTCCGGGCGGCGGCGTCGACCTGCACGTCCTTCGCCTGTACGTGCCGGACCAGGTCGAGGTGCCCGGTCAGCGCCGCGACCGGGTCGATGCCCAGCCAGACCAGGTGGGACGGGTCGAAGTTGAGGAAGAGGCCGAGCCCGCCCAGCCAGTCCCACAGCTCCGGCGAGTACGCCAGGTTCGCCGGGTAGCCGTCCGGGTGCCAGCCCTCCATCGGGCAGTTCTCCACGACCAGCCGTACGCCCCGGTCCGCCGCGTACGCCACCAGGGGCGGCAGGATCTCCTCGCCGAGCCGCAGGTTCTCGGTCACCGTGCGGGTGACGTCCCGGCCGACGAAGGTGCCGACGTGCTCGCAGCCGAGCAGCGCGGCGGCGTCCACGCAGCGGCGCAGGTGCCGGTGGATCCGGTCCCGGGTGACCGGGTCGCCGTGCAGGTTGTTCTCGTAGTAGGCCACCGCCGAGACGCTGAGCCCGTGCCCGGCCAGCAGGGCGCGGACCCGCTCCGCCTCGGCGGCGTCGAAGCGGTCGACGTCGAGGTGGCTCGCCTGCCACGGCCGGTCGGGCTCCCGGGGCCAGGCGGCCACCTCCAGCCCCTGGTAGCCGTGCCCGGCCGCCCACCCGGCGATCGCGTCGAGCGGTTCGCCGGGCAGGCAGGCGGTGAGCAGCCCGAGCTTCACCGCGGGTCCGGCTGGTAGCTGTTGCCGGCGCTGTCCCGGCCCCGGGCCAGCCAGATCTGCCAGCCCTCGTTCTCCGGCACCGGCAGCACCTTCACCGAGGCCGGGAAGTATCGCATGGTGTAGCCGGTCCGGCGGACGTCGCTGGTGTTCGGCCGGGCGCCGTGGATGATCCGGCCGTCGTGCAGCGAGCACTGCCCGCGCTCCAGCTCGAAGTAGACCGCCCGGCTCTCGTCCACCCCGGGGATCTCGGCGTGGAAGGTCTGCACCGTCTTGTCGGTCGGCACGTACTCGGAGAAGCCGCCACCGTCGTGACTGCCCGGGATGACCCGCATGCAGCCGTTCTCCCGGTTGCTCGGGCCGAGCGCGAGCCAGACGGTGACGATCCGGTCGTACTCGCTGAGCCGGCCGTTCCAGTAGGCGCTGTCCTCGTGCCAGGGCGTGGCCCGGCCGACCAGCGGGTCCTTGGAGATGAAGTGGCTGGTCCAGAGCGCGATGTCCGGCCCGACCAGCGGCTCGACCAGGTCGAGCACCTCGTCGGCGAGCAGGAAGTCCAGCAGTCGGGGGTCGCGGAAGTGTGGGGTGTCCAGCTCGTCGGAGAGCTTGTCGCCCTTGTCGGCGAGGTGCTCGGTGAAGATCCGTTCCAGCGCGTCCAGCTTCTCGGCGGAGAAGAGCTGGTCGCGGTTGAGGTAGTAGCCGTTCGTCCGGTAGAAGTCGACGTCCTGCGGGGTCAGCACCGCACACCTCCTGATAGCCGTGGCCGCCGCCGGCGGTGGCGAGCGGTCCGGGGCCGCCGCCGTCGACGGTGATCTCGTCGGATCCGACGCTAGGCGAGCCGCCGGCGCCGGCGCGGCGACTATCCCCGGCGGGACTCGACCTATCTTCGGCTTCGCTTACGTCCGGGTACCGGGCTGGGTCGCCATCACCCGGATCAGCTCGGCGAACAGCTCCAGATCCTCGACGAAGTCCTCCGGTCCGGTCTTCGGGTCACCGCCCTTGGTGACGACCTCGTGGAAGTACTCCAGCTCGTGCGTGTAGGGGTCCTTCAGGTGCGGGCGCGACACCGACCGGTGCAGTCCGTCGCCCCGGGTCTCCTCCAGCACCAGGGTGGTGGGGAAATGCCGCACGTACGGGGTGTCGTACTGCACCCGCATACAGGCGTGCTCGCCGTACACCTCGATGTGCGCGTCGAACCGGAGCTGCTCGTCGACGCCGGTCTCGTAGGTGACCAGGAAGTCGTCGTACTCCAGCAGCGCGGCCAGGAACCGGCCGTCCCGCCACTGCCGGGCGGCGGCCACCCCGCGCGGCCGGCCGAGAAGTTCCCGCATCGCCGACAGGTCGTGGCTGCCCAGCCCGCAGAGCAGCCGGTATGCCCCGGCGAGCACGTCGGGCACCTCGCCCAGCGCGTCCGCGACCAGGGCCCGCCCCCTGGCCCAGCGCGCCTCGACGGCCGACCGGGGCACGTCGGTGGGCCGGTCCACCAGCACCGTCTGGTCGATGATCAGTTGGTTGCGCCCGATGATGTCGTGCACCCGGGCGTAGTTGATCGGGCCCAGCTCGCCGATCCGGCGGGTCGCCTCGACGAACGCGGGGGCGAACCGCCGCATGTAGCCCACCATCACCGTGGCGCCGGACCGGTCCCGGGCCGCGATGATCTGTTCGGCCTCGCGCGGGCTGAGGCACATCGGCTTCTCCACCAGCACGTGCACGCCCCGGTCGAGCGCCGCGACCACCGCCTCGGCGTGGTACTCGTCGCTGTTGAGCACGAGTACGCAGTCCAGCTCGTTGCGGTCGAGCATCTCGGTGACGTCGGCGTGCCGGTGCGGTACGCCGTATCCACCGCCGACCCGGTCGAGCAGGCCGGGGGAGATGTCGCAGACGGCGGTGACGTCGTAGAGCTCGGGGAGCGAGCGCAGGACCGGGAGGTGGACGACCTGGGCCACCTCGCCCAGCCCGATCACCCCCAGGGAAAGCCGACTCACGCGGGACCCCTTCCGTCATGCAAAACGTTTGGCTACGGGTCGCGGGCAGCGTAACCGGTCCGAATCGAGCCGGGCAACAGCTCCGGGGCCGGTCTCTTGCCGCCGGTGCGGGCCGGTCGTAGGCTCCCTGCCACACGGCGAACAAATCGTTTTGCGACTCCCGTAGCACCGTCCCTGCGAGGAGGCAATCCCCATGAACGACACGCGCCTGTCCCGGCGATCCCTGATCCTCGGTGCGGCCGGAGCCGCCGGCCTGGCCAGTGGTGCCCTCGGGGTGGCCGGCCCGGCCACCGCCGGCCACAACCGCGCAGCCCGCCCGCCACTGTGGAAGCTCGCCAAGCCGAACGGCCTCGCCTTCGGCACCTCGCTGGCGACCTGGCACATGCCCGATACCGACTATCTGGACCTGGTCGGCCGGGAGGCGACCCTGCTCTTCACCGAGGACGACCTGCTCTGGTACCGGCTCAAGCCCACCCCGACCGCCGAACTCGACTTCAGCTACGCCGACCAGATCATCGGGTACGCCGAGAGCCAGCGGATGCGGGTCTTCGGCGCACACCTGGTCTGGGACGAGGGTTTCGGCGAGGGATGGACCTCCGACGACCTGTGGGGCATGGCCGAGCAGCAGGCCCGCGAACTGCTCCTCGGCACCGCCGAGGCGGTGGTCCGGCGCTACCGTGGCCGGGTCGACGCCTGGAGCGTGGCCAACGAGGTGACCAGCCCGGAGGGGCAGCGCGGATTCCGCACCGACGTGCCGTGGTGGGAGACGATCGGGCCGTCGTACGTCGCCGAGGCGTTCCAGGTGGCGCACGACGCCGACCCGTCGGCGGTACTGGTGCTCAACGAGTTCGGCTTCGAGACCGTCAACGAGTACGGCGACGAGCCCGGTCCCCGGCGCCGGGCCACGCTCCAGGTCATCGACAGGCTGCTCGCCGACGGCGTGCCGGTGCACGCGCTCGGGGTGCAGGCGCACCTGCTCGCCGACCGGTTCGCCGACCGGTTCGCGGCCAACGCCTACCTGAACTGGTTCTCCGAGGTCGCCGACCGGGGGCTGGAGATCCTGATCACCGAACTGGACGTACTCGACGACGGCCTGCCCGCCGACGTCGCCGTCCGGGACGCGGCCGTCGCCGACGTCTACCGGCGCTACCTCGACGCGGCACTCTCGCACCAGGCGGTGAAGGCGGTGATGGCGTTCGGGCTCACCGACCGGTACACCTGGCTGGAGGAGGACTATCCGCGCGAGGACGGCGCGCCGCGCCGGCCGCTCGCCTACGACGACGAACTCGCGGCCAAGCCGGCGTACCGGGCCATCGCCGACAAGCTGGCAGCCGCGCCCCGCCGCCAACCACTGTGGACGGTACCGGCGTGACCGTCGACCGCCGCGCCCTGGTCGTCCGCGGCGGCTGGGCGGGGCACCGACCGGTCGAGGCCACCGACCGGTTCGTGCCGTTCCTGCGCGAGCAGGGCTTCGCCGTCGAGTGCAGCGACGACCTGGACGTCTACGCCGACACCGAACGGATGCGGCGGGTGGACCTCGTCGTGCGGTGCTGGACCATGGGCACCGCCACCGAGGAGCAGACCGCCGGGCTGGTCGCCGCCGTCGAAGCCGGCACCGGGTTCGCCGGCTGGCACGGCGGGATCGTCGACTCGTTCCGCTCCTCGACCCGCTATCTCCAGAACTCAACCGGCGGCGTCGACGACCTCGAAGTAGTGGTCGAGGACCGCCTGCGGGCGTACGTCGACGGCGACCTCGTGCGGGCCGGGCCCGGCAGCCCCGCCGTCCGTGCCGCGGAAGGTGGTGATCCCGGCCGCCGGGCCGCCGTCGCGGGCGACGGTCACCTGACCCGGTGCGAAGGTGCACAGCGATGGTGCGAAGAGCGTGGCTGCGGCCAGTGGGTCGTGGAAGGTGACCTCCGGCCGCTCCGCGAACCAGGACGCGGCCATGTCGGCCACCGGCCGCAGCAGGGGGTTGGCGCAGCGCTCCAGGAACGCCCCGGCGTCCATCCGTACCCGGGTGGTGACGTCGAGGCCGACCGAGCGGTGCACCGCCACCGGCGTGGCGTAGACCCGGGCGGCGGCGTACGGGTCGCAGTGGATGTTCCACTCCGGGCCGGGTACGGAGGTGAAGGCGCCGCCCATCAGCACCAGCGAGCGCAGCAGCGCGGGGACCTGCGGATCGACCGCGAAGAGCAGGGCCACGTTCGTCAGCGGGCCGATCGCCAGCAGGGTCACCTCACCCGGATGGGCGCGGATCGTCTGCCGGAGGAACTCCACCGCCGCTCCGGTCGGAAACGAGGTCTCGTGCTCCCACCGGGCCAGCGCGGCGGCCTGCGGCGGCGGGCCCTGCACCGGCGGGCTGGCCAGCGGCTCGGCCGCTCCGGGGAGGATCGGCACGGTGCGCCCGGCCACCCGGCACAGCACGCTGGCCAGCGCCGCCCGGGACTCCGGCTCGGCGCTGACCGTGGTGATGCCGAGCAGGTCGCAGCGCGGCTGCGCCAGCAGGTACGCGAGGCAGACGGCATCGTCGATGTCGTTGCCGATGTCGGTGTCCAGCAGGACGAGGCTTCGTTCGGCCATGATCCATTATCCATCCCGTCGGGCCGTTACCGCAGGGTCGAGCCGGTGACGGCTGGGTTGCCCGGCCGGGGCAGCGCCCGGACCGGCGTGGTCGGGGCGGGCGGCGTGGCGGTGGGGTGACCGGGTGGCCGGAGCCGTCGGTGGCGGGGTCGCCGCACCGGTGCCGGCGGCTGCCGGAGCCATCGCGGGGCGGCCGGCGGCGCGGCGCCCGGGCGCTCAGGGGATCCGGGCGACGGCGCCGTACATGCAGATGTCGACCGGCTCGGGTGGGGCGCTGCCGGGTTCCGGTCGCCAGTTCCCGATCGGCACGACCCCCGGGTCGACCAGGTCGAGCCCGCTGAAGAAGCGGGTGAACTCGTCCCGGCTACGCGGCCGGCTCAGACCGCCGGTGGCCGCGTTCGCCTCCTCCAGTTTGGCGACGGTCTCCGCCGGCAGCCCGTCGTAGGTGCCGTGCGACATCACCAGGTAACTGCCGGAGGGCAGCGCGGCGACGAGCCGGGCGACCACGCCGTACGGGTCCTCGAAGTCGCGGACGAAGTGCAGGATCGCGACCAGCGTCAAACCGACCGGCTGGCGCAGGTCGAGGGCGGCGTGCAGTTCCGGGGCGTCCAGGATCGACTCCGGCTCCCGCAGGTCCCGCTCGATGTAGGCGCTGCGGCCCTCCGGCGAGGAGGTCAGCAGGGCGCGGGCGTGCGACATCACCAGCGGGTCGTTGTCCACGTAGACGACCCGGGACTCGGGTGCGATCCGCTGGGCGACCTCGTGGGTGTTGTCGGCGGTCGGCAGCCCGGTGCCGATGTCGAGGAACTGCCGGATGCCGACCTCGCCGGCCAGGAACCCGACCGTGCGTCGCAGGAACCTGCGGTTCTCCTGCGCGGCCCGCTTGACCGTCGGGAAGACGGCGGCGACCTGGTCGCCGGAGATCCGGTCGGCGGCGAAGTTGTCCTTGCCGCCCAGCCAGTAGTTGTACCGGCGGGCGGGGTGCGCCACGTTGGTGTCCACCTTTGCGGCCGGACTGGTGTCGCTCACGGTACCTCCGAGGAGTCGGTTCACCGGTCGGGTCGGTTCGAGTGGCCGAGGCGGCCGACCCGGGGCCGGACGTGGTGCCGGGGTACGGCACCGCACCGATTATGAGCCACGGCGCCTGTTCCGTCGATCTTGTCCCCCGTTGGTGTCCCCGGACGACCGGCTGCGGTTCAGGAGCCGACGGGTGCGGAGACCGGCGCCGCCCAACCGTCCGGTACGGGCAGCCCGGCCGCGCGGCGGGCCAGGATGGCGGCGCCGACCTGGGCGGCCTGGACACCGAAGGCGGACGGCACCACCTCGGGCGCGGTCCGCCAGGCCAACGCCGCGCGCAGCGCCTCGCGTACCGGGTCGAAGAGTTGGGCACCGGCCTCGGCCAGACCACCGCCGAGCACGATCCGGGCCGGGTCCAGGGTCAGGGTCAGGGTGGCCAGCGCGATGCCCAGCGCGTGGGTCGCGGTGTCCCACACCGAGCCGGCCAGCGGATCGGTCGTGGCGGCCGCGGCGATGGCCCGGCTGTCCAGCCCCGGGGTGCCGCCGAGCTGGGCGTAGCGCCGGGCCAGGCCGCCGGCCGAGGCGTACACCTCCAGGCAGCCGCGCTGGCCACAGGGGCACGGCTCCCCGCCGGGGTGCACCGGCATGTGCCCGACCTCCCCGGCCGACCAGGCAGTGCCGGGTACCGGCTCGCCGTGCAGCACCACCGTGGCGGCGATGCCGGTGCCGAGCGGCAGCAGCACGAAGTTGGCCAACCCCCGGCCGGCCCCGGCCACCGCCTCGGCGACGCCGGCCGCCCGGGCGTCGTGCCCGATCGCCACCGGCAGCCCCAGGTCGTCGTGCACGAGCGCGCGCAGCGGTACGTCGCGGAACCGGATGTTCGAGGCGTACCGCACCAGGCCGGCGGCCTCGTCGACGATGCCCGGGGTGACCACTCCGATCCCGGCCGGTGTGGCGCCGCCGGCGAGGGCCGCGTCGCGCAACCGCCGGCAGAGGTCCCGGAGCGCGCCGACCGGGTCGCCGTCGGCCCGGGACGGCACCACGACCGAGTGCCGCAGCTGGCCGTCGGAGTCGAAGACGCCGCCCTTCATGGTCGTCCCGCCGACGTCGACCGCGAGGACGCAGCGACCGGCGGACGGGTCCCCGGGAGGCGAGGCGTCGGACCGGGCGCTGACGACTGGCGGAATCACCGGGTCGCCACTGTGAGGTCCGCGGCGAAGTCGCGGTCCAGCGGAAACACCGGCCGGAGCAGGCGCTGGTACGGCAGCCGCTCGATGTCCTGGTCGACCCCGCCCGGGGTCAGCGCCAGCAGCCAGTCGCCGGCCGCCTCGAAGAGTTCGGGTTCGAGGTAGCCGATCTTCACCACCACCAGGTCGACGTCGTCCACCGTCACGCCCAACCGGGCGTACGAGGCCAGTTGGCGGTACTGCATCCGCCGCGAGGTGACGAAGACGCTGAGGCCACCCACCCGTACGCTGACGCACCGCCCGCCGTCCGGGTCCTCGGCGACCGCCTCCAGTACGCCGTCGAGGCGTACCGGACCGGGGTCGCGGGTGTCGATCCGGCCGCCGACCGGGACGCTGACCGGGGTGCCGAGCGGCTGGTCGGCGATCTGGGCCACGGCGTCCGGGTCGACCAGCGAGGCGTACACCGCGCGGACCGCGCCGTCCCGGATCTGCGGGCGGGCCAGCATCCGGGCCAGCGCGTAGGTGACGTCGTCGGCGCCGCCGGCCCCCGGGTTGTCGCCGGAGTCGCTGACGAAGAAGGGGCGCCGGGTCGGGTCCCCGATCGCGACCAGTGCCGTGTCGAGGCACTCGTCCAGGCTGCCGGTCGGTGCGACGAAGGCGAACTCGTCGCGGGCCGCCCAGAAGTGCTCGCCGAGTTCCCGGGCCGCCCGGCTCGTCGCCTCGGCGTCGGTGCCGGTGACCACCACCGCGCCCCGGCACCGGGGCTGGTCGGCCCAGGCGAACCCGATCCAGATCGCGGCGTCGACGATCCCGTCCCGGGCCTCGATCTCGGGGATCCGGGCGTAGAGCCCGCGGGCCGGCTCGACCCGGGTACTGGTCATCTCGCCGGGGAGCAGGATCGGCACGTGCACCAGGGCCTTGTGCGGGCGCTGCCCCCGGCGCAGCGCCTCGACCAGGTTGCGGGCCGCCCGCTCGCGGGTTTCCCAGACGTCGACGTGCGGCGCGGTGCGGTAGCAGGTGAGCAGGTCGCAGCCGGTGAAGAGCACCGGCGAGACGTTGCCGTGCAGATCCATCGCGGCCGAGACGTACGGCTGCGGCCCGATCACCGACCGGATGGCGGTGACCAGGTCGCCTTCGGCGTCGGTCCGGCCGACCACGCTCATCGCGCCGTGGATGTCCAGCAGTACCCCGTCGACCGGGCCGAGCCGGGTGAGCCCGTCGACGATCTCGGCGGCCCAGGCGTCGTAGCTGGCCGCGTCGACCGCACCGCCGGGCAGCGCCCGGGCGTGCACCAGCGGCAGCCACTCGACGTCGGCGGCCCACGGCCGGGCCGGGGAGAGCCAGGCGTAGCGGGCCAGCAGCGCGTCGCCCCGAGTGACCTCGAAGTCGTCGGCAGTGCTCAGGTGCGGCGAGAAGGTGCTGGACTCGATGTGGATGCCGCCGATGGCGATCCGCAGGGGACGGTGCACGGGTGGAGCTCCTCAGGCGGGTCGGGCGTCGGCCACGGCGCGGACCAGATGCCCGAGGCCGACCAGGCCGGCATCCGGGCCGGCGACGCTGGCCTCGATGGACAGGGACTGGGTCATCGACGGCAGGCACCGCTCGTAGAGCATCCCCCGGGCCGCCGCGACGTAGACGTCCAGACTGGACAGGGCTCCGCCGATGACCACGGCGTCGGGGTTGAGGAAGTTGACCAGGCCGGAGAGGGCCACCCCGAGCAGCCCGCCGGCCCGCCGGACCAGCGTCACCGCGGCCGGTTCGGCGTTGACGACCGCGGCGATGACGTCCCGGGTGGTGGTGATCGGCTGGCCCTGCTCGGCGAGTTGGGCGGCGAGGGCGGCACCGCTGGCGACGGTCTCCAGACAGCCTCGGCTGCCGCAGGAGCACTGCCGCTCGCCGCTGTCGGCCACCCGTACGTGGGTGACGTCGCCGCTGAGTCCACGGCCGCCCCGGTAGATCTGGCCGCCGCTGACCAGGCAGCCGCCGATGCCGGTACCCGCTTTCACGTAGACCATGTCGCCGGTGTCCCGGCCCCGGGTGACGTACTCGCCGATCGCCGCCGCCTTGGCGTCGTTGTCGACCACCACCGGCACGTCGAACCGCGCCCCGAGTTCGGCCTGGGCGTCGACGCCGCTCCAGCCCGGCATCCGGGCGGGCCCGACCAGCCGGCCCCGGGGGAACTCGACCGGGCCGGGCATGGCGGCCCCGATCCCGAGCAGGGCCTGTCCGGGGGCGGTCGCGGCGCGGATCCGGGTGAAGGCGTCCCCGACCACCTCGAAGACCTCGCCGGGGCCGGCGGCGATGTCGATGCCGATCTCCTCGGCCGCGAGTAGCCGGCCGTCCGGGGTGCAGAGGCCGACCCGGGCGTGCCGGGCGCCGAGCTCGGCGACGGCGAGGACCCCCTCGGGCCCTCGCAGCCGCAGGATCCGGGGCCGTCGCCCGCCGGTGGAGCGGCCGACGCCCTCCTCCAGGATGGCGCCCTCGTCGAGCAGCCGGCGCACCACCCCGGTGACGGTCGAGGGCGCCACCCGGAGCGCCTCGACGAGGTCGGCCCGGGAGGTGGCCTCGCCGCTGGCCAGCAGGCTGAGCGTCTGGTCGCGCAGGGTGGCGGAGATCGACGGGTCCGACATACCTCTCCTTCTTCCAGCCGGATCGTCCGGGTTCCCTTGCGGCTACCGGAGGTAGGGGACGGGGGATCACCGCGAAGGGTAGCGGACGGGCTTCGGCGGCTTTGATCCTAGCCTGACAGAAGTCCTCGAAGAAAGTAGGTTAATTTCGTTGACGAGAAACTTAATCGCCTATACATTCTCCGCATTGATCGCTCGGGAAGCACCGGCTGGACGCGACGCCCCTCGCGCCCGGCGACGCGGGGCACGCGCACATCGATCGAGGAGACTCATGAGGAGCAGATTCCACCGGGGCGCACTCCGCGGCACCGTGGCCGTGGCCAGTGCGCTCGCCCTCGGGTTGGGCCTCGCCGCCTGTAGCGGCGACAGCAGTTCGTCGGGGAAGGGCGGAAGTCAGGGCAAGGACACCGCCACCGTCGCGTTCCGGACCCCGAACTGGATCCTGCCCATCTCGGCCCCCGGCTTCACCCAGGGCGAGAACGCCATCTTCGGCAACGCCCAGTACCGCCCGCTCTACCAGTACAAGCTTGACGGCACGGCGAAGTACAACATCGACACCGAGCGGTCGCTGGCCAACCCGCCGGAGGTGAGCGACGGCGGCAAGACCCTGACGATCACGCTGAAGGACAACACCTGGTCCGACGGGAAGCCGATCACCACCCGGGACATCGACTTCTGGTGGAACGTCGTCACGGCGAACAAGGACAAGTGGGCGTCGTACCGCAAGGGCGGCTTCCCGGACAACATCGCCGCCTGGACGATCAAGGACGAGAAGACCTTCTCGGTCACCACCACCCAGGTCTACAACACCGCCTGGTTCGTCGGGAACCAGCTCAACCGGATCACCCCGATGCCGCAGCACGTCTGGGACAAGGATTCCGCCACCGCGAGCGTGAGCGACCTGGACAAGACCCCGGCAGGGGCGAAGAAGGTCTTCGACTTCCTGATGGCGGCGTCGAAGGACCCCAAGACGTACGCGAGCAACGACCTCTGGAAGGTCAACAGCGGCCCGTGGAAGCTGGAGAAGTACGTCCCGAACGGCGAGGTCGTGCTCGCCGCGCAGCCGAGCTACTCCGGTACCGACAAGCCGAAGCTGTCGAAGATCGTGCTGCGGCCGTTCACCAGCGACGACGCCGAGTTCAACGTGCTCCGGGCCGGTGAGATCGACTACGGATACGTGCCGGCGGCCAACCTGTCCCAGAAGTCGTACCTGGAGTCCAAGGACTACACGATCGCACCCTGGTACGGCTGGTCCATCACCTACCTCCAGCTCAACTTCAACAACCCGAAGACGGGCGTGCTGTTCAAGCAGGACTACCTGCGCCAGGCGATGCAGATGCTGATCGACCAGCCGACCATCAACAAGGTCATCTGGTCCGGCATGGCCGAGCCCACCTGCGGTCCGGTACCGCCCAAGCCGGGCACCGCCGGCTCCGCCGAGAACGGCTGCGTCTACTCCTTCGACCCGAACAAAGCGAAGGAACTACTGGAGACCCACGGTTGGAAGGTGACGCCGGACGGGCAGACCACCTGCCAGAGCGCGGGCGCCGGGGCGAACCAGTGCGGCGCGGGCATCGCCGCCGGCACCCCGCTGGCCTTCACCGTCACCAGCCAGAGCGGGTTCGCCGCCACCACCAAGATGTTCGCCGAAATCAAGTCGCAGATGGCCAAGCTCGGCATCGAGCTGACCATCAAGGAGGTGCCGGACTCGGTCGCGGTCACCCCGGCCTGCAAGCCGACCGAGGCGACCTGCTCGTGGGACATGTCCTTCTTCGGCTCCCAGGGCAGCTGGTACTACCCGGCCTTCGCCAGCGGCGAGCGGCTCTTCGCCACCGATGCGCCGGTCAACCTGGGCAGCTACAGCAACACCCAGGCCGACCAGCTCATCGAGGCCACCCAGTTCTCCGGCGACGACACCGCACTGAAGGCGTACAACGAGTTCCTGGCCAAGGACCTGCCGGTGCTCTGGATGCCGAACCCGGTGTTCCAGATCTCGGCGTACAAGTCCGGGTTGCAGGGCGTCGAACCGCAGGACCCGATGAACAACATGTACTTCCAGGACTGGTCCTGGAAGTAGTCGGCAGAAACTGACCGTCCCGGCTCCGGCGGCGCCCTCGCGAGCGCCGCCGGAGCCCCCGATCGGGGAGGATCCGCCCGTGGTCCGGTACCTCGTCACGCGCCTGGGCCAGGCTCTCATCGTCGTCGTACTCGTCACTGTGATCGCGTTCGTTCTGCTGCACCTGCTCCCCGGCGGCGCCGCCCGGGCGACGCTGGGCAAGGAGGCGACGCTGGAGCAGTTGGCGGCCTTCAACCACGAGATGGGCTACGACCGGCCCTGGATCCAGCAGTACGGCATGTACGTACAGCGCCTGCTGCACGGCGATCTCGGCTACTCGTTCCAGCTCAACCAGTCGGTCACCGAGGCGGTCAGCCAGCGGCTGCCCAAGACCATGGTGCTGTCGCTGCTCTCCACCCTGCTGGCGATCGTGCTGGCCATCCCGCTCGGGGTGATCCAGGCGGTACGCCGCAACCGCTGGCCGGACTACACCATCACCTCGCTGTCGCTGCTGGCGTACGCCACCCCGATCTTCTTCATGGGGCTGATGCTGATCATCGGATTCTCGCAGCTCTGGCCGATCCTGCCGCCGGAGGCGCCGCAGGGCTTCACCGTCGGCGAGGTGCTGGCCGACCCGGCCGGGCTGGTACTGCCCACCGTCACCCTGGCGATCGTCACCATCGCGGTCTACTCGCGCTACGTCCGCTCCTCGATGGTCGACAACCTCAACGAGAACTACGTCCGGACGGCCCGCAGCAAGGGTCTCTCCGAGCGGCGGGTGGTGCTGCGGCACACCCTGCGCAACGGACTCTTCCCGGTCATCACCCTGCTCGGCATGTACCTGCCGGCGCTGTTCAGCGGGGCCCTGGTGGTGGAGTCGCTGTTCAACTTCCCCGGCATGGGGCACCTGTTCTGGCAGGCGGCGCTCAAGCGTGACTTCCCGATCCTGCTCGGGGTCACCCTGATCATCTCGGTGGCGACGGTGCTCGGCGCGCTGATCGCCGACCTGCTCTACGCCGCGGTGGACCCGCGGGTACGACTCCGGGGGAGCACCTCGTGACCACCCTGACCGAGCTGTCCGCCACCGGCCCGGTACGCGCACCGCAACCGGCCGCCCCCGACGACGCCCCGGTACGCGGCCTGTGGCGGCAGGGAGTCGCGGTCTTCTGCGAGAACCGGCTCGCCCTGGTCGGCCTCGGCCTGTTCGTGCTGCTCGCCGGGGTCTGCTTCCTCGGGCCGTTCTTCTACCACACCGACCAGGTGCACACCGACCTCACGCAGGTGCACCTGGCGCCCGGCGCCGGGCACCCGCTCGGCACCGACGGGGTCGGCTACGACCAGCTCGGCCGGTTGATGCTCGGCGGCCAGACCTCGATCGTGGTCGGGCTGGCGGCGGGGATCCTCGCCACCTTCCTCGGCACGGTCTGGGGCGCGGTCGCCGGTTTCGCCGGCGGCTGGGTGGACGCCGCGATGATGCGGGTGGTCGACGCGATGATGTCGATCCCGTCGCTCTTCCTCTTCATGCTGCTGGCCGCGATCGTCACGCCGAGCGTGCCGATGCTGATCCTCATCATCGGCGCCTTCGCCTGGCTCGGCCCGGCCCGGCTGGTCCGGGGCGAGGCGCTGAGCCTGCGCTCCCGGGAGTACGTCCAGGCGATGCGGGCGATGGGCGGCACCGGCGGCCGTGCGGTACGCCGGCACATCGTGCCGAACGCCATCGGCACGGTGATCGTGAACGCGACCTTCCAGGTTGCCGACGCGATCCTCTACGTCGCCTACCTGTCCTTCCTCGGCCTCGGTGTCCCGCCGCCGGCCGCGAACTGGGGCGGGATGCTCTCCGACGGGCTCGCGGACACCTACAGCGGCCACTGGTGGCTGCTGTATCCGCCCGGAATCGCCATCATCCTCATCGTGCTCGCCTTCAACTTCATGGGCGACGGGCTGAGGGACGCCTTCGAGGTCCGCCTCCGGCGCCGGTAGGGGGAGTAGGGGAAATGAGCGCACCGATCAACTCGACCGCCGGGACCGGGCAGGTGTCCGGCCGGTCCGGATCGCTGCTGGAACTGCGGCACCTGCGTACCGACATCGCGCTGCGACGCGGCACGGTGCACGCCCTGGACGACGTCAGCCTGGAGGTCCGGCCGGGGGAGACCCTCGGCATCGTGGGCGAGTCGGGCAGCGGCAAGACGATGACCGCG
Source organism: Plantactinospora sp. DSM 117369 (assembly GCF_053764795.1). Classification (NCBI taxonomy): domain Bacteria; kingdom Bacillati; phylum Actinomycetota; class Actinomycetes; order Micromonosporales; family Micromonosporaceae; genus Plantactinospora; species Plantactinospora sp. DSM 117369. The sequence continues at coordinate 3,700,825 of NZ_CM132446.1, forward strand.
CTGTCGGTGATGGGCCTGCTGCCGTCGGGTGGCGAGGTGGTCGGCGGAGAGATCCTCTTCGAGGGCCGCGACCTGCGGTCGCTGCCACCGGAGGAGGTACGCCGGATCCGTGGCGTCCGGATGGGCATGGTCTTCCAGGACCCGTTGACCTCGCTGAACCCGACGATGCGGATCGGCACCCAGGTCGCCGAACCGCTGCGGGTGCACCAGGGGGTCGGCAAGGCGCAGGCCCGGGAGCAGGCGATCGACATCCTCCGCCGGGTCGGGATGCCCCGCCCGGACAAGGTGGTCGACAACTATCCGCACGAACTCTCCGGCGGGATGCGGCAGCGGGTCGCCATCGCGATGGCGCTGGTCTGCTCGCCCCGGCTGCTGATCGCGGACGAGCCGACGACCGCGCTCGACGTGACCACCCAGCGGCAGATCCTCGAACTCATCGACGACCTGCGGGAAGAGTTCGGGATGGCGGTCGTGCTGGTCACCCACGACCTGGGCGTGATCGCCGGCCGGGCCGACCGGGTCGCGGTGATGTACGCCGGCCGGGTGGTCGAGACCGCCAGCACCGGCGAACTGTTCCGGTCGCCCCGGCACCGCTACACCGAGGCGCTGATGGAGGCGCTGCCGGAGTCGGCGACCCGGGAGCCGGACGCCCGGCTTTACAGCATCCCCGGGCTGCCGCCGGACCTGTCCCGGCCGCTGACCGGCTGCCGGTTCGCGCCCCGCTGCCGGTACGCGACCGACGACTGCCGGAGCAGCGAGGTCGCCCTGACCGCCGGGCCGCACCAGTACGCCTGCCTGCACCCGGTGACCGTGTCGTCAGCCCCGGCGCCCGGGGCGCCCGCTGCCACCACCGCCGGGACGCCGACCGCCGTCAGCCCCGCGACGCCGCCGAACGCCGGCCCTGGCGAGGCGGGTACGTCGGCCGTGGCGGCCGAGCCCCGGACGGGTGCACCGGCACCGGCGCCGCGTCCGGCCGGGCCGGCCGGGACAACGGAGTCCCGGTCGGCAGCACCGGCACCGATCCTGTCGATCCGCGAGCTGGTCAAGGACTACCCGGCGAACGGTGGCGGGCTGTTCCGCCGCGCCGCCGGGCGGGTGAGCGCGGTCGCCGGGGTGTCACTGGACGTCCAGCCGGGCGAGACGTTCGGGCTGGTCGGCGAGTCCGGGTGCGGCAAGTCGACCGTGGGCCGCCTGGTGGTCGGGCTGGAGCGGCCGACCGCCGGGCAGGTCGTGCTGGACGGTACCGACATCGCGAGCCTGGACCGGCGGGAACGCCGCCGGATGCACCGGCAGGTCCAGTTGATGTTCCAGGACAGCTACGCGGCGATGAACCCGCGGATGCGGGTCGACGCCATCCTCGCCGAGCCGTTGGAGATCCAGCAGGTGGGCGACGGGGCGGCCCGGCGGGCCCGGATCGCCACCCTGCTCGACCAGGTGGGGCTCTCCCGACGGGTGCTGGAACGCTATCCGCACGAGTTCTCCGGTGGCCAGTTGCAGCGGATCGGGCTGGCCCGGTCGCTGGCCCTGCAACCCCGGCTGATCGTCGGGGACGAGCCGGTCAGCGCGCTGGACGTGTCGATCCAGGCGCAGGTGCTCAACCTGATGCGGGACCTGCAACGCGAACTCGGCCTGGCGTACGTCTTCATCAGCCACGACCTCTCCGTCGTCGACTACATGTCGGACCGGATCGGGGTGATGTACCTGGGCAAGCTGGTCGAGGTCGGTCCGGCGCACAGCGTGGTCCGGTCCGCCCGGCACCCGTACACCCAGGCGCTGATCGACGCGGTCCCGTCCGCCAGCCCCGATGCCGCCGCGGACCGGGGGAGCATGAGGATCCAGGGTGAGCTGCCGAGCGCGGTCAACCCGCCCACCGGATGCCGGTTCCGCACCCGCTGCCCGATCGCGGCCGAGATCTGCCGGACGGAACCGCCGTTGACCGGCGGCGTTCACCAGGTGGCGTGCCACTTCCCGCTGCGCCCGGAGTCGAGCGCGGCGACCGCCGGGGCGGGCGCGGCCGGATAGCGAGCCACCCCGAGCTGGTCGGCGTGGCCGGGTCGGCGGTGCCCGGACTCCGACCCGGACCCGGTCACCCGTGGCCGGGTCGGGGCGGCCGGACCGCCCGGCGGTCGGTCAGGCGGTCGGGAAGCCGTACCGGGCGGCGTGCTCGGGGTCGGCGGGGTCGATCTGCCGGATCCCCTCGTCGGCGAGTCGCTTGTTGACCTCGTCGAGGTGGTCCCGCACCAACCGCGCCTCCTCCTCGGTGACCCGGCCCCGGTGCGGCTTGCCGGCGTGCTCCAGGGTGGCGTAGTCGACCCGTTCCCGGCTCGCCTTGGCCGGGCGTACCCGTTCGGCGGTCCGCAGCAGTTGGGCCATTGGCACGTCGGTGGCGAGCGCGTCGAACTCGCTGGCGGTGAGCACGACCCGGCGGGGAGCGTCACCCGGCTGACCGTCGTGGATCTCCACCACCGCGACGTCGAGCGCCGCGTCGTCGATGCTCTCGACCTCGGTCGGCTCGGCTTCCAACTGCACCGGCCCGGCGACCAGGTCGGGGTGGTCCAGCACCACGATCCGGACCACCTCGTCGGCGGACTGGACCACCTTGCCACTCAAGTCGGAGACGTGAACCGTCCGCTTACCCATGCCTGCGATATCTCCTGTCCGGGCGGGGCCGCCTGACGCCAGCTCCTCGGCGGGCGACGGCCAGCAACAGAAATTACCCGACAGGTGTGCGAACCGCCCGGTGGGGGCCAGGGTGTGTCCCGGTACCTACATCTCCTGACCGTCCCGCTTCATCCCCTCCCGTCGCAACCGGCACCACCACCGCCCGCGCTGCCTGCCAAGGGCCGGTGCGGGCGGGCGGTCCGTCGTCGCCCGCGCCCGGCCTCGCGGGAATATCCGTACTCCGTACGGTGTACAATGTAAGGAGTTAGTTCGACTGCCCGGGAGCCGCTCGTGAAAATCACCTCCTCCGCCGTCTCGCTGAACGTGGCGGACGTCGCCGCCTCCAGCAGTTTCCTCGTCACGCACTTCGGGTTCCGCGAGGCGATGGCCGCCGACGGCTTCGCGTCGCTGACCAGGGACGACGCCGGGATGAACGTCATCTTCCTGCGCCAGGGCCTGCCGTCGCTGCCGGCCGACCAGCGCGACGACCACGCGCGTGGCCTGATCCTGGCCTTCGTCGTCGACGACCTGGAGGGCGAACTCGCCCGCCTCCAGGCCGAGGGTGTGACCATCACCATGCCGCTCACCGTCGAGGAGTGGGGCGAGCGGGCCTTCCAGGTGCGCGACCCCAACGGCGTCATCGTCCAGTTGGTCGACTGGAACGGACCCAGCCAGTAGACCCGAGCCGCCCGGCCGTGGCCCGCCGACAGGTGCCGGCGGGCCACCGCGTCCTCGGCGGCTCGCCCGTCGGATCGACGGTCAGCTTCCGGTTCCGCCTCGGCTGCGGCCGGCGGGGACGAGACGCGAGCTGTACAGGCCGGCACTGGTGACGCCGTAGAACGGAGGCAGGATGATGAAGATCACTAGCCCGGCCAGCGGTGTGACCAGAACACCGAGGAGACCGCCCACGGCGTACAGCAGCACCCCGATCAGCGCCCGAAGTCGTTCGCTGGGGAAGAACCGCTCGTCGACCCCGTCGACCAGTAGGTCCCGGTGCCTGGCCAGGTAGTGGAAGAACGCCAGCCAGCTCGCGCAGAGCAGCGCGCCGACCAGCGCGTAGAGGGCGGTGGCGACGCGCTGGTCGGCGACGTCGTGTTCCTGTAGCGCCCGGGAGAGCACGGCGGTCGGAAACGGCAGCAGTGCGGTGCTGAACAGGACGAGCAGGTTCATCCAGTGCAGTCCCCGGTCAGCCTGCCGGATCCGGCTGAACGTGGCCTTGTGGTTCAACCAGACGACGGCGATGTACAGGTACGACGCCACGTACGCCGCATAGCTGGGCCACTGGTCCAGCAGCCCGGACAGCAGTTGGCCCGGCTCGACCTCCGGCACCCGCAGATCCAGCACCAGCAGGGTGATGACGATCGCGAGGACGGCATCGCTGAAGCCCTCGGCACGGACGGTGTCCGTCCGTGCCACGATGTCGTCGGTTGGCCCACCCACGGCGATCGGCTACCCAGGAGCGGTATCGGTAATCGCCGCCGCAGCACCTCGTCCGTCCCGGCATCCCGGGCCGGCTCGGGATGAACCGGCGGAGATGGACTTCGGGTGCCCTGCCCGGCGGCCGGTCCGGGCGGGACCGGCCGCCGACCCCGAGGCGCGTCAGTTGAGACCGCGCGGGATCCGCCAGAAGGCGAATCCGGCCAACAGCGCGGCGAGCGCCAGGTACATTCCCAGCTCCAGCCACTGGAAGGTCCAGTACCGGTCGGCGGGTTGGTACGACAGGACCATGTGGAAGTTCTTCGACTCGACGCACGCCATGTGCACCTCCGGCGAGGTGTGCGGGCAGTTCTCGAACTGCTCCTGGCTCGCCGGCTTGCCGGAGGCGTCGAACAGCTGCGGGTTGCCGGTCAGCACCCAGGCGCCCGGTACGGCGTACCCCTCGGTCCGGACAGCGCCCGACGGGTTGAGGCTCAGGCCCCTGGCGCCGGCGGCGGTCCAGGCGACCGTCTCGGTGACGGCCGGTTGCAGGTGCGGGCGGACCAGGGTGGGCATCAGGATCTGCAGCAGGACGAACCCGGCGAGCAGGATGGCCATCGCGGGGAGGGTCCGGCGGATCAGCAACCCGACGGTGATCCCGGCGACGACCGCGAACGCGGCGTAGCCGAGCGGGGCGATGTTGCGGGTGGGGAAGTACAGGGGGTCGAACCGGCCCTCGAACAGCTTGTCGTACGGGCTGGCCGCCCAGGTCAGCAACAGGCTCAGCACGCCGGTGACGACCACTCCGGCCAGGGTGACGAGACCGAGTTTGACGGCCAGCCAGCGGGTGCGGGTGACGCTCTGGTTCCACACCAGCCGGTGGGTGCCGGTCTCGAACTCCCGGGCGAGCAGCGGCGCACCCCAGAATGCCCCGAGGATGCCGGGGATCAGCACGACCAGAAAGCCGGTCAGCAGCAGGGGCGTGAAGTAGGCGTTCTCGAAGAGGTCCTTGGCCGTCTCGGCGTTGCACCCGGCGCAGTCGACGTTCGCCTCGTAGGCGTTGCGGATGCGCAACCCGAGCACGACCAGGTAGGTCGCGAGCGCGGCCAGTACCGCGACAGCGACCACAGCCTGGCCGCGGAACTGACGCCAGGTCAGCCAGATCATCGGGAGACCTCCAGGGGCTGCACGGTGTTGGGGGTGCCGGCGGGTTCGGTGGCCCGGCCCAGGTAGGCGAGGACCATCTCCTCCAGGTCGAGGTGCTCCGCGGCGGGCAGGCGGTCGGGCAGTGTACCGGTGGCGTCGCGGACGATCAGCGTGGTCTGCCGGGCGGTGTGGGTCGCCTGGACGACCTCGACCCCCGGGGGTGGCGGATCGAGGTCGCCGCGCGCCGCGACCAGCCGGTAGTGGGTGGCGAGCAACTCCTCCACGTCGCCGACGAGCTGGACCCGGGAGGCAGCCAGCACGACCAGGTGGTCGCAGACCCGTTCCAGGTCACCGAGCAGGTGTGAGGAGAGCAGGACGCTGACCTCCAGTTCGGCGACGAACTCCATCAGGCTCTGCAGGAACGCCCGCCGGGCGAGCGGGTCGAGGGCGGCCACCGGCTCGTCGAAGATCATCAATTGCGGCCGTTTGGCGGCGGCGAGCGTCAGGGCGAGTTGGGCGCGCTGGCCGCCGGAGAGCCGCCCGGCCTTCTGCGTCGGGTCGAGGCCGACCTGGCTGACCCGCTGCTGTGCCAGCCGGTCGTCCCAGCCCGGGTTCAGCCGGGCGCCCAGCCGCAGGTGGTCACCGACGGTCAGGCCCGGGTAGACGGGGGTGTCCTGGGCGACGAAACCGACCTTGGCCAGTTGCGCCGCGTTCGCGGCGGGCCGGGAGCCGAGCACCTGGATGGTGCCGGCCGTCGGCGCGATCATGCCCGAGGCGAGGTTGAGCAGTGTGGACTTGCCGGCGCCGTTGGGGCCGACCAGGCCGACCACCCGCCCGGCGGGGATGCTCAGGGTCACGTCCGTGAGTGCCTGGCGCCGGCCGTAGCGCTTGCCGAGTGCGTCGGTCCGCAGGACCGGGGTCATGGGGTCACCTCTGTTGCCTTCCGGAATGTGGTCATGAAGAGGGCTTCGATGCTGTCCGCGTCCAGGCCCGCGCGCTGCGCCCTGGACAGCCACGCGACCAGCTCCGCGCGGAGCGATTCGTGCGCGGCGAGGGAGTCGTCGGTCAGCGTCCGGGTCACGAACGTCCCCACCCCCGGGCGGGGTGAGACCAGACCCTGGTGCTCCAGCTCCCGGTAGGCCTTCAGGACCGTGTTCGGGTTGATCGCCAACCGCGCCACGACCTCCTTGACCGTCGGGAGCTGGTCACCGGCGGAGAGCAGGCCGAGCCGCAGCGCCTGCTGGACCTGCTGGACCAGCTGGAGATACGGAGCGAGGCCCGAGCGGGTGTCCAGGTGGAAGTCGATCACTGCTACCTCTATTTATCTAGTCTCCTAGCACTATAGAGGTACAGCACTGACGGTTGTCAAGGACGGTCGACCGGGTCGGCGCGGCGCCGGGCCGGTGGTCGGGCGTACGTCCGGAAACCGCCGTTGGTCCGATAGGCACATCAACCGACGCTGATCTAAGTTCTACGGCAGTTGGCCGCCGCACCCGGATCGTCCTGCGCGCGGCGGCGGTGGACGGACGGCGGGGGGCGCTCGTGCGGATTCAGCTGCTCGGTCCGGTGCGGGCCTGGCGCGACGGCGAACCGCTCGACCTGGGGCCCGCCGCCCGCCGGGTGGTGCTGGGCCTGCTGGCGCTGGCCGGCGGCAAGCCGCTGCTGCGCGGCGAACTCATGAGCGGGCTCTGGTACGACCGGGAGCCGCCGACCAGCGCAGCGAACGTCATCCAGACCCACGTCAAGCACCTGCGCCGGCTGCTGGAGCCGGAGCGGCGCCCCCGGGACCAGGGCACCGTGTTGCGGCTGGTCGGCGACGGCTACGCGCTGCACCTGCCCGACGCCGGGCTGGACGTCGGGCGGTTCCGGCATCGGATCGACGCGGCCGCGACCGCGCAGCGGCGCGGGCAGCTCGACGCGGCGGCGGAACTGCTCGGCGAGGCACTGGCGCTGTGGCACGGTCCACCGCTGGCCGACATCCCCACCCTGGCGAGCCACCCGAAGGTGGTCGCGCTCGCCGGCGAGCGGCAGGCGGCACTCGGCCGGTACGGCGAGGTGATGATCGCCGCCGGTCGGGCCGCCGAGGGGTTGCCGATCCTGGCGGAGGCGGCGGTGGCCGCGCCGCTGGACGAGGCGGCGCACGCCCGGCTGATCCGGGCGTACCACGCGGCCGGGCGGCGGGGGCAGGCGTTCGCCGTGTACCACGAGGTGCGCCGGCGGCTCGCCGACGACCTCGGCGTGGCCCCCGGGCCGGCGCTGGCGGCCGCACACACCGCGTTGCTGCACGACGAGGAGCCGACCGCCCGCCCGACCGGACCGGAGACCGTGACCGTCGGGGCGGCCCGGGGCGCGCCCAAGCCGGCGCAGCTTCCGGCGGACCTGGCGGAGTTCACCGGCCGGACGGCCGAGCTGTCCCGGCTCGACGGGCTGCTGGACCGGGCGACCCGGCCGCCCGGACCGGCGGCGACCGTGATCGCCGTGGTCTCCGGCACGGCCGGCGTCGGCAAGACCAGCCTGGCGGTGCACTGGGCGCACCAGGTGGCGCACCGGTTTCCCGACGGCCAGCTCTACGTCAACCTGCGCGGCTTCGACCCGGCCGGCCCGGCGGTGGACCCGGCCGAGGCGGTAAGGCAGTTCCTCGACGCGCTCGGAGTGCCCGCCGAGCGGATCCCGACCGACCTCGACGCGCAGGCCGCGCTCTACCGAAGCCAGATGTTCCACCGGCGGATGCTGGTACTGCTGGACAATGCCCGGGACGCCGCCCAGCTTCGCCCGCTGCTGCCCGGCGGCCCCGGCTGCCTGGTCGTGATCACCAGCCGGACCCGGCTGGCGGACCTGGTGGCGATCGAGGGTGCCGGGCCGGTGCCGGTGGACCCGCTGCCGGCCCGGGAGGCCCGGGAACTGCTGCTGCGGCGGATCGGCGGGCACCGGGCCGGCGACGAGCCGCAGGCGGTGGCCGACATCCTGGCCCGGTGTGCCGGGCTGCCGCTGGCGCTGGCGATCGTGGCCGCCCGGCTCGCCACCAGCCGGGACCTCTCCCTGACCGACCTGGCCGGCCAGCTACGCCGGGGCGCCGACCGGCTCGATGCGTTGAGCACCGGCGACCCGACCACCGACCTGCGGGCGGTCTTCTCCTGGTCGTACCGGTCGCTCAGTCCCGCCGCGGCGCGACTGTTCCGGCTGCTCGGGCTGCATCCCGGGCCGGACCTCTCGGCCGCCGCCGCGGCCAGTCTCGCCGGCCGGCCGCCGGCCGAGACCCGGGAGACGCTGGCCGAGCTGACCCGCGCGAACCTGGTCGGGCAGCGGTCGGCCGGCCGGTACGCCCCGCACGACCTGCTGCGGGCGTACGCGGCAGAAGTTGCCGAGCGGTTCGACTCGGAGCGGCGGCGGTGGGCCGCCGTCGACCGGCTGCTCGACCACTACGTGTACAGCGCGGACGCCGCCGACGGGCTGCTGCGGACCGAGCCGAGCCCTCTTCCGCTCGGCCGGTCGCGCCCCGGAGTCACCCCGGAGCGTCCCGCCGACCACCAGCGGGCGCTGGACTGGTTCGCCGCCGAACGCGTCGTGCTGCTGGCCCTCCTCGAACACGCCGCCAGCACCGGACGCGACATGCAGACGTGGCAGCTCGGCTGGGCGCTGGGCACCTACCTGGACCGAAGCAGCCACTGGTACGACCTGGTCGGTACCCAGCGCGCCGCGGTGGCCGCCGCCCGCCGGCTGGCCGAACCGGCAGCCCAGGCGGTCGCGCACCGGTTCCTCGCCCGCGCCTACACCCGGCTGGCCCGTCTCGACGACGCGGACGCCCAGCTCCGCAACGCCCTGGAGCTGTACGGCCGCTCCGGTGACCGGGTAGGGCAGGGCCACACGCACCTGAACCTGTCGCTGATGTGGGAGCGGCGGGGCCAGCTCCCCGAGGCGCTCGACCACGCCCGGCGGGCGCTCGGGCTGTTCCAGGCCGCCGGTAACCGGCACGGGGAGGCGCGGGCGCGCAACGCGGTCGGCTGGTACCACACCCTGCTGGAGGACCACGTCTCGGCGCTGGCCTACTGCGAGCAGGCCCTCGTCCAGCTCCAGGAACTCGACGACCGCAACGGCCAGGCCAACACCTGGGAGAGTCTGGGGCGGGCGCACCACCATCTCGGCCACCGGTCGCGGTCGCTGCGCTGCTACGACCACGCGCTGCGGCTCTACCGGGCGCTCGGCGACCGCCACCTGGAGGGCATCACGCTGTCGCACGTCGGCGACACCCATCACGCCTTCGGAGACCTGCGCGCCGCCGGGGACGTCTGGCGGGAGGCGTTGGAGGTGCTTGGCGAGGTCGACCACGTCGAGGCGGGGAAGGTGCGTACCAAGCTCGCCGCGCTCGACCACCCGGGCCAGGTGGTCGGGACCGGGGTCGGCGCCGACGGCTCCGCGTCCCGCCGGTGGTGAGGGAGGGTCGGGTCAGAAGCTGGCCGGCAGCCCGAACGCCGCGAACAGGTGCGCGTCGAACGTGGTGATCTCGGCGATGAGCTGGTCCGGCACCCGCAGCACGAGAGGCCGGAGGGCCGGGCCGACAATCGACCGACCCGGCCCTCCGGCCGGTCCCGCTACTCCTCCGGTCAGCGCGGCGCCGGCAGCGTCGTCGTCCATAGTGCACGGCCGTCCTGGTCCCGCAGGTGTACGGTCAGCGCCCCGGTCGGGCCGTCGATCGCCGCCTCGCCGAAGTGCTGGAATCCCTCGGCCGGTGAGGTGTTCGCCCGGGGCGGGGCGTGCACGAAGACCGCCCGGGGCCCGAACGTGCCGTCCAGGGTGTTCGGCCCGAACGCGCCGCGGACCCGGCGGGCCCCGCGCAGGTCGGGACGGCGGCCGACCTCAAGGTGCAGCCGTCCGGCCCGGTCCGCCCGGGTCCACACCACGGCGGAGTGCGCGGTCGCGTCGCCGCTCTGCACCCCGTGGGTCAGCACCGGGCGTCCGCCGGGCCGCCAGCCGGGCGCGCCGGACCGCGCCGCCAGGTCGGGGGCGGCGGTCGCGGCGGCGCCGCCGAGCAGCGCGCCGCTGGCGAGTCCGGCTCCGGTGGTCAGGCCGGCGCGGAGCAGGGTACGCCGATCAAGTGCGGTCATCGGTCCTCCGAATCTGGGTGGAAACTCCGATCGGACCGAGGTCTACCGACCGGATGTTGCCTGACCACCCGGCTTCGGTGACCAGCGCCTCAACCGCACGCGAACGGCTGCCCCGGCGGCCGGACCCGCACGGCGGGGGCGCGGGGGTTTCCGGTGCCGGCGGCCGGGTAGGGAACTGCGGCTCTGCCGCCCGCGCGACCAGCGCCCTCCGGCGGTGGCACAGTGCCCGGCGCACCCGTGGCGGGCAGGATCCGGGCAAGGAGGACCCGTGGCGTCGAAGGAGTACCGCAAGGACCCGGAGGCCGTTTCCCGGCTGTCCCAGCAGCAGTACCACGTCACCCAGGAGAGCGGGACGGAACCGCCGTTCCGGAACGCCTACTGGGACACCAAGGAGCCCGGCATCTACGTCGACGTCGTCTCCGGCGAGCCGCTGTTCGCCTCGATCGACAAGTACGACAGCGGTACCGGGTGGCCGAGCTTCACCGCGCCGATCGAACCGGCGAACGTGGTGGCGATCGACGACACGAGTCTCGGGATGGTCCGTACCGAGGTGCGGTCGGCGCACGGGGACAGCCACCTCGGCCACCTCTTCGACGACGGCCCACGGGAGCGGGGCGGGATGCGGTACTGCATGAACTCCGCCGCGCTGCGCTTCGTCCCGCTGGCCGACCTCGAACGCGAGGGCTACGGCGAGTACCGCCGACTCTTCGACGGCGCGGACGGAAGCTGACCTGCCGTGGTCAGCGGGTCGTCGGCTGAGCCTGTCGTCGGGAGAGGGCGAGCCTGCGTCGCGCTCGGTCGACTTCGATGACGACGACCGTGACCTCGTCGCCGACCTGGACGACATCCGACGGGGCTTCCACGGGCGTCCACGCGAGTTCCGGGATGGGAACCAGTCCCTCGATTCCGTCGGCGACCTCGACGAAGGCGCCGATCGGGACCAGCTTGGTGACCCGTCCATGCAGTTTCCGGCCCAGCACAGTGCCGTCGGCGAATATCTGGAAGGGGTCCGGTTGCGTCGCCCGCAAGGACAGTCTGGCCTCCAGATTCCATGTGTCGAACTGGAGGAACTCACCCGAGACGCGCTGTCCGACCTGCACGACTTCGGAGGCTGACCGGAAGGGCCGCCAGGACAACTCGGCGAACGAGATGAACCCGACGCCGGGGAAGACGGGGTGGTCGGGGCCGTCGTCCAGCGCCACGAACACGCCGAACCGCTCGATCGCCGCGACGGTGCCGGACAGGAGTTCGCCGCGGTGCAGTGATTCCAGGAACGACCAGAGTTCGGGGTACTCAGCCGGTCCGTCCATACTGTCCAGCCTGTCACGCCGATCCCGCGAACCTGTTCGCGGCAGCACTATCGACCTTGGCGGGACGGCCGGCGGCGGGCCCGCCAGATGGCGAATCCGCCGACCGCCACCAGGACCAGCAGCGTCACCGCCACCGCACCGACGAAGGCGCCGGTGACGTCCTGGCTCGATTCCGCTGCCCGGTCCCGATCGAATGGCCTGTTGTCGGGAGTGGCGTGGGTGCTGGGCGAGGGGGAGGGCTTCGGCTCCCGATCCGCGCTCGGATAGCGCAGCAGCACCGGGTCGGCGGCGGACTCGCCGTCCGCCTTCTCCGAGAGCGTCAGCAGTGCCGTCCCGTCCGGGGCGTACGTGACCGTCTCACCCTGTGGCTCGTCGGGCAGCGGTACGACCCGGGGCGTCCCCTCGGTGACGGCGCGGACCACGTCGCCGTCGGTGACGTCGAACTCCAGGGCGTCGGCGTAGGTGCGCAGGACCACCCGGCGGCCGTCTGGGGCGACCGCGCCGCCGGTGACGAGTTGCCGCCCGAAGATCGAGAACGGATTGCTGGTGCTGCTCCTCGGCAGGGTGAACTGGCCGGCCTTGCGCAGCGGGGTGGTCTGCCCGGCCCGTAGCGCCCGGGCCGGGGTGTAGAGACCGGGCGTACCGGAGTCCTTGGTGACGATGATCGGGGTGCCGTCGCCGGAGAGCAGCAGCGCCTCGGCGTCGTGTGCGCCGTCCGGATAGCTGACCCGATGCAGCACCGGCGACTGGGCACCCGGGGCCAGTTTCCAGAGCGCGACGGTCTCGCGTACCCGGTCGTTGTCGCCGATGTCGCCGATCCAGATGGTGCCGTCCGGGGCCCGGGCCAGGTCCTCGGTGTCCCGGGGTGGGGACGGATAGCGGACGGAGCGGGTGACCGCGCAGTCCCGGTCGAGGAAGAAAATCCGCCGCCGGTTGTCCACATCGGAGCTGTCGTTGACCACCACGTAGCCGTCCTCGGTGGCGGCCAGCCCGGAGACCTCGGGTAGCCGCTTGTCGTCGACGGTGCAGACCGGGGTGCCGGCGGCGGCGCGGATGCCGGCCGCCACCTGCCCGGGTGGTTGCCCGGCAGCGGCGGGCCGGCCGGCCGCGCCACCGACCGGAAGGACCAGCACCGCCGCCGCCACGAGGGTCACCAGGCGCCGCATCCGGCAAGTGTGGCACGGGGTTTCACGTTTCGAGCCGGGTACCCGGCGGGGTCAGCCCATCGCGGTACCGTCGCCGGTCATGTCGCCTCCTGCGGTACCGGAGCCGCCCTCTCCGGTGGTACCGGAAGCGGGTCTTCCTGCGATGCCGGACGCACCTCGCCGGTGCCGCGCAGCCCTCGCCCGCCGGCAGAGCCGGTGACTGTTGCGTCGTTCCGGGCCCCACCGGGGGCCGTGGTGATGGCGGTGCCACGGCGGGGCCGGGGGTGCGGCCCGGTCCCGGTCTCGCGGACGAAGTCGACCGCCCGGCGTACGACCTCGGGGTCGGCCAGGATGCGTCCGTGCCCGAGCCCGTCGGTGCGGTGCAGCCGGCCCGGCCAGGCGGTGGCCATGGTGGCGCCGTCGGCCGGGTACACCTCCCGGTCGCTGCGGTCCTGCACGACCAGCAGCGGCGGCAGCTCGCCGGCCCGGTCGGCTCGTGTTCCCAGGTCGTAGTCGGTGATCGGCCGGCCGACCAGCGACTCCATCGCCGCGATGAGCCGGTCACCGACCACCGGGCCGATGCCGAGGGTCCGCCGGAACGCCTGGATGTAGGGGAGGGGGTCGGCCATCGGGGCGATCATCACCAGCCGGCGCACCGGCAGCCCGTCGAGGACGGCGAGCCCGGTCGCGCTGGCGCCGAGCGAGTGGGCGATCACGGCGTGCGCCGGGCCGTGGGCCCGGACGACCGCCGTCAGCGCGTCGGCGAACTCGCTGAGCGTGGCGCGGTGCGGGCCGAGCACGCCCGGTCCGGACCGGCCGTGACTGAGCGCGTCCCAGGCGACCACCCGGTAGCCGGCCGCCACCAGCGTGGGGACGAAACCGTGCAGTTGGCTGGCGGAGCCGCCCCAGCCGTGCGCCAGGTAGACGAAGGGGCCGCTGCCCCAGGCCCGGCCGGTGACCGTACCGCCGTTGACCTCGACGGTGAACGGGGCGCCGTCGTACGGGCCGGTGAAGGTCGTGGCGCCGCCCGGCCCGGCCGGCACGGTGGGTGCGGCGGTGCGCCGGCGGGGCAGGGTGCACCAGAGTCGCAACGCGAGCCGGCCGCCGGCCGCCGGCGCCAGGTGTTCGAGGGTACGGAAGACGACTCGCAACCCGCCGGTCGTGGCGGCGCGCCGAATGGAACGAACGATCGTGCTTTTTTTGCGCCGGACGTGTGGACTGGTCATGACGGCTCCTCGGGTTGTGGTGCGCTCAGTCGGACTTCGGTCGTGCCGCGTCCAGCAGGGCCTCGAAGGCCTGCCGGGTCCAGGTCTCGGTGCGCGGATCGTTCAACAGGCGGCGCGCGTGGAAGGCGCCGAGCATGACGCTGTGCAGGTCGTGGGCGAACCGCTCGGGATCGGCGGCCTCGTCGAACTGGCCCTCGGCGATCCCGGTGCGGAAGATCTGCGCGATGACGTCGGAGAGGTCCTTGTGGTCGGCGACCAGTTGGTCCCGGACCGGGCCGGGCTGGTCGTCGAACTCGGTGGAGGCCGAGACGAAGAGGCAGGCGGCGGCGACGTTGACGCTCTCCACCCAGTTCTCGAAGAGGGCTCGCATCCGGGCCTCGCCCCGGGGGGCGCGCAGTGCCGGGCGTACCACCTCGGCGGTGAAGGCGTCCTTGGCGTAGCCGAGCACCTGGAGGTGCAGCGTCTCCTTGGAGCGGAAGTGCGCGAACAGGCCGCTCTTGGACATGTCCAGCCGGGCGGCGAGTGAGCCGATCGTGAGGCCGCCGAGACCGAGCCGGCTGGCGACCTCGGTCGCCTCCGCCAGCACCGCCTGCCGGGTGGCCGCACCCTTGCTCACCCGGCATTGATAGCACGGTCGTTCGCATCCTGCCAAGGGTGCGCGCCGGTACGGTGCACCGGCACCGCGCCGGGGAGTTCGGCGAGGAGGTCGCTGTCGTAGTGGGCGGCCACTCCGACGGTGGAGAAGTCGGAGGTCACCAACTGTCGTCGGCCTCTCCGGTCGGCCGGACCGCCGTCGTCCACCGACCTCATATATCTGAAACCCCATCGACTTAGTGGGTTGTTGTCGAGGCTCCGTCACTGCCGGCATCGCGGATGTGAACTTGCCATTTAGCTGCTGTTACGTGGGAAGATGAACGACGACAGCCGATGTGTTGTGCCCGCCGTGTGCCTCGTAGGCGGCTCCGTACCGGCTACTTCTCATAGTCTGGAACGGCGTTGACCGGGTCCGAGCGGCCCCGCAGGATGGATCACATGCAGCGGCGATACGTACTCCTCCTCATCAGCCGCCTGCACATCGATCTGGCGCGTCACGCCAGCGCAGGCTGTCCCCGCTGACCTCGACCGTCCCGGCCCTCCGCCGGCCGCGTCGGTTCGCGCTCGGCCACGCCGCGACCTTCGCCCCGCGGGGGCGGGCGCTCGCCGCCCGCTGAACCCGCCACACGTCATCCCGCCGCACACCGTCGTGCGGGCGACCTCGCCTTCCTGATCCATTCCACCGAGACCGGCGCTCCCTCCTCCGTGACGGGCCGCGCCGGCGATGGTCGCTGCCCACCTGCCGTCGAACGGCGGCAGCTTCCGGCCGGTTAGGAGAGACGTCATGACCGTCACCGATGTCACCTCGCTCGACACCCCGATCGACGCGCCGCGGTTCCGGGCGCTGCTGCGCCGGCAGGCCGCTTCGGTGACCGTGGTGACCGCTGCCGGGGAACCGCCGGTCGGCTTCACCGCGACCTCGTTCACCTCGGTCTCGCTGCACCCGCCGCTGGTCTCCTTCTGCCTGGCCCGGACGTCGTCGAGTTGGCCGACCGTGGCCCGCACCGGGCACGTCGCCGTACACCTGCTTGCGCAGGGGCAGCACGAGGTGGCCCGTACGTTCGCGACCAGCGGCATCGACCGGTTCGCCCAGCACCCCGGGTGGCGACCCGGCCCGTACGGGGTGCCACTGCTGGACGGGCCGGTGGCCTGGCTGGTGTGCCGGGTCGTCGAACGCGTCGTCGCCGGTGACCACGCGATCGTGCTGGCCGAGCCGCTCGCCGGTGAACACACCGAGGACGGCGAGGCGCCGCTGCTCTACCACATGGGTCGGTACGCCTCGCTCGCCGCCTGAACACTGAACCTTTTTCAACCTCCCCTTGCGGTCCGTCGGACCGCAGCGTCGGACGCGGTGCGTGCGCGCCGCGCGGTTCAGGTGGAAAAAGGTTCACTCCGTCACTTCCCTCCGATCCAGTCCGCCGCCCCCCGAGGGGCCCGTCGCGCAGGAGTCCGCCATGTCACCTCCGCCCCATCCCGCTTCTGCCCGCTCCGGGCCGCCGGTGCTCCGTCGGCGTACCCTCCTCGGCGCCGCCCTCGGGGTGGCAGCGGCCGGACTCGCCGGCTGTGCCGGCGACGACGCACCCACGGTCCGGCTGGCCTTCGACGCGCCACTGCCGGCCGAGGTACCAGGCGGCACGGTGCTGCGGGTCGGCGACAAGGAGATCCAGAAGGCGATCGAATTCTCCGGCGAGGCGGAGCGGTTCCGCTTCGAGGTCTCCTGGGCGAACATCAGCGGCGGTCCGGAGACCCTGGAGGCGTTCCGCGCCGGCGCGCTCGACCTCGGCTCGGTCGCCGACATCCCACCGATCCACGCCGCCTGGACCGGTCTGCCCACCCGGATCGTCGCCGCCAAATTCCGGCAGGACCCGGTCAACCACCCGATCTACCAGCTCGGCGTCGCCCCCGGTGCCGGCGTCGGCGGCCTCGCCGACCTGCGCGGCAAGCGGATCGCCTACAGCCCCGGGCAGGCGCAGGGTGCGCTGGTGCTGCGGGTGCTGCACCGGGCCGGACTGGCCAAGGACGACGTCAAGCTGGTGGAACTGGCCAGCACCGGTGACGTGTACCCGACCGCGCTGGCCAGCCGCCAGGTCGACGTGGCGCCGATCGGCGGCATCAACATCAAGCGCTACCTGGCCAAGTACGGCAGGGACGGCGGCACCACCATCTCGCACGGTCTGCGCGACGACCCCGGCCACCTCTACGCGCCCGACCGGGTCCTCCAGGATCCCGCGAAGGCGGCGGCGATCCGCGAGTACGTGCAGCGCTGGGCGCGGGCCTGGGTGTGGATCGAGCAGAACCCGGACGAGTGGATCGAGCGGTACTACGTCAAGGACCAGGGGCTGTCCCGTGCGGACGGCCGGTGGTTGGTCGACAACGCCGGAGTGCCGGACATCCCGGCCGACTGGTCCGAGGTGATCGCCCGGCACCAGCAGACCATCGACCTGCTCGCCAAGGAGACCGGCAACAAGCCGCTGGACGCGGCCGACCTCTACGACCGGCGGTACGAGCCGCTCGGCGCGGCCGCGTTCCGGGAGGGAGTGAAGTGACGACCCAGGTTGATCCGCTGACCGCCCGGCCGACCCCGGTGCCGGCTCGGGAGCCGGTGACCCCCGCCGTACGGCATCGGGGCGCCCGCCGTCGACGCCGGCTCGGCCCGGGCCGGCCGATCCCGTTCGGCGCGGCGGTCGGGCCGCTGCTGCTGCTCGCGGCCTGGACGCTCGGCTCGCTGACCGGCCTGCTCGACGAGCGGACCCTGTCGGCGCCGTGGACGGTGGTGACCACCACCGGCGACCTGATCGTCAGCGGGCGACTCCAGGAGAGCCTGCTGATCTCCACGCAGCGGGCCGGGCTCGGCCTGGCCTTCGGGGTGCTGATCGGCACCGTGCTGGCCCTGGCCGCCGGGCTGAGCCGGTGGGGCGAGGCGGTCATCGACGGGCCGGTGCAGATCAAGCGGGCGATCCCCGCGCTGGCGCTGCTGCCGCTGCTCATCCTCTGGCTCGGCATCGACGAGCGGATGAAGGTCGTCACCATCGTGCTCGGCGTCTTCGTGCCGGTCTACATCCACACCCACAACGGGCTGCGCAGCATCGATCAGCGCTACGTGGAACTGGCCGAGTCGCTGCGGCTGAGTCCCGCCCAGTTCGTCCGCCGGGTGGTGCTGCCGGGCGCGCTGCCCGGCTTCCTGCTCGGCCTGCGGTTCGCGGTGGTCTCCGCCTGGCTCGCCCTGGTGGTGGTCGAGCAGATCAACTCGACCAGCGGGATCGGCTACCTGATGGAGCTGGCCCGGCAGTACGGCCAGACCGACGTCATCATCGTCGGCCTGGTGCTCTACGGCATCCTCGGACTGCTCTCCGACGGCGCCGTCCGGCTCGTGCAGAGGAGGGCACTGTCATGGCGACGCACCCTGGCGGACTGACCGTCGACACCGCCGCCGAGGCCGGCACCGGGCCGGTGGTCCGGGTGCGGGGCCTGACCCGGCGCTTCGGCGGGCGTACCGTGCTCGACGGGCTCGACCTGGAGATCGGCGAGAACGAGTTCGTCGCTCTGCTCGGCCGCAGCGGCTCGGGCAAGAGCACCCTGCTGCGGGCGCTGGCCGGGCTCGACCCGGACGTGGCCGGGGAGGGGCTGGTCGACGTACCGGGGAACTCCTCGGTGATCTTCCAGGACGCCCGGCTGCTGCCCTGGCAGCGGGTACTGGCCAACGTCGTACTCGGGTCGACCGGTGCGGCGGCGTACCGGCGCGGCCAGGAGCGGCTCGCCGAGGTCGGGCTGGCCGGTCGGGAGCGGGCCTGGCCCCACCAGCTCTCCGGCGGCGAGCAGCAGCGGGTCGCGCTGGCCCGGGCACTGGTGGGCGAGCCGAGACTGCTGCTCGCCGACGAGCCGTTCGGCGCGCTGGACGCGCTGACCCGGATCCGGATGCACGGCCTGCTCCGCGAGCTGTGCGAGCGGCACCGGCCGGCGGTACTGCTGGTCACCCACGACGTGGACGAGGCGGTCGCGCTCGCCGACCGGGTGCTGGTGTTGGAGGAGGGCCGGATCACCGTGGACACCCCGATCGAACTGCCGGCGCCGCGCCAGCACCGGCATCCGGGCTTCCTGGAACACCGTGAGCGGCTGCTCGCCGCGCTCGGCGTCAGGCAGACCGAGGAGGCCCCACGATGAGCCGGCGACCGGGCACCCTGCACCTGAACGCGTTCCTGATGGGGGTCGGGCACCACGAGGCGGCCTGGCGGCTGCCGGAGAGTGATCCGTTCGCGCACACCGACGTCCGGCACTTCCAGGAACTGGCCCGGATCGCCGAGCGCGGCACGCTCGACTCGCTCTTCCTGGCCGACAGCCCGGTGCTCTGGAACGACGTCGGCCGCCGGCCGTCCGGGGCGCTGGAGCCGACCGTGCTGCTCACCGCGCTGGCCGGGGTGACCGAGCACATCGGACTGATCGCCACCGCGTCCACGACCTACAACGAGCCGTTCAACCTGGCCCGGCGGTTCGCCTCGGTGGACCACGTCAGCGGCGGCCGGGCCGGCTGGAACATCGTCACCACCGCCGGCGCGGACGCGGCCCGCAACTTCAACCTCGACGAACTACCCGCCCACCGCGAGCGGTACGAGCGGGCCGCCGAGTTCATCGAGGTGTCGCGCAAGCTCTGGGACAGCTGGGCCGACGACGCGGCGCTCGGCGACAAGGCGGCCGGGGTCTGGGGCGACCAGGACCGGATCTTCCCGCCCCGGCACGCCGGGCGGTTCTTCAAGGTGGCCGGGGCGCTCAACGTGCCGCGTCCGCCGCAGGGCTACCCGCTGCTGGTGCAGGCCGGGTCCTCCACCGACGGTAAGGAGCTGGCCGCCCGGTATGCGGAGGCGGTCTTCACCGCCCAGCAGACCCTGACCGAGGCCCAGGCGTTCTACACCGACCTGAAGGCCCGGACCCGGGCGCTGGGCCGGGACCCGGACGGGATCAGGATCCTGCCCGGCATCGTGCCGGTGCTCGGCGGCACCGAGGCGGAGGCGCACGCCCTCGCCGACGAGCTGGACCGGCTGATCGTCCCGGAGTACGCCAAGCGGCAGCTCGGCATCATGCTCGGCATCTCCCCGGACGACCTGCACCTGGACCGGGAGCTGCCGGCCGACCTGCCCGACGAGGAGCAGATCGAGGGGGCGAAGAGCCGGCGTACCCTGATCGTCGCGCTGGCCCGGCGGGAGCGGCTGACCGTACGCCAGCTCATCGGCCGGCTCGGCGGCGGTCGCGGGCACCGCACCTTTGCCGGTACGCCGGAGCAGGTCGCCGAGGCGATCGAGGACTGGTGGGACAACGGGGCCGCCGACGGCTTCAACGTGATGCCGCCGGTGCTCCCCTCCGGGCTGGCCGCCTTCGTCGAGGAGGTGGTGCCGATCCTGCGACGACGCGGGCTGTTCCGCACCGAGTACGCCGGTCGTACTCTGCGGGACAACTACGGCCTGCCCCGCCCGGCCAACCAGTTCCGCGCCGACGCCCTCGCGACGTCCGCCTCCTAGTACTGCAACGGCACTTATTTGGGTTGTCGTCGCCGGTAGTGGCTTTGTTGGGCTTGCCATTGTCGGCGGCGGCGTAGTCGTGACCAGGTGATGGTGTGGTCGTTGGTCGGGTAACGGGCCTGAAGCAGTTTGATGATCAGCCTGCGGGCTTCGGGAACGGTGATGGGGATGAGCTGCTCATCATTGAGCGATTTGCCCCCTTTACTTCCTCGGCGCGGATGACCGCCAGCCAGGCTAGGGCCAGCATCGACAACGTGATGTGGGCGTACCAGCCCCGCCAGGTACGCACTTGGTAGTGGTCCAGGCCCGCTTCCTGCTTGGCCTGCTTGAAACACTCCTCGACCGGCCACCGCCGACCCGCGACCCAGACCAGGGTGGCCAGACTGGTTCGCCTCGGCGCGTAGCAGATGTAGTACGCGATCTCGATCGGGTCGCTGACGCTGCGTCGGGCCAGGAGCCAGTGTCCGCGCCCTGGCGCCCACCACGGCCGGATCGGCACTCTCACCCAGTCGTAGTCCCGCGGCCCATGCGCACCATCCCCACAGGACAGACGCCGCCAAGCCTTGGTCGGCAACTGGGCGACGATGGCGTCGACCCGGCCACGGCCGATCCCACGCGCGGACACGTCGTCGTTGCAACGGGTCGCCACGACGTGGAACACGTCCCGCTCCTCCAGCCACACCCGCAGGTACTTGGCCTGCCCAAACGCCTCGTCGGCGGTGAACCAGGTAAACGGCACCTCCGCATCGATCGCCCGTTGCACCATGTCGATGGCGATACGCGGCTTGGTCCGCAACTCGACGTCGTCGGGTACCCCGGCGTCACGGCACCGGTCCCGGTCGGTGGTCCACGACTCCGGCAGGTACAGGTGCCGGTCGATCAACGCGTGTCCGGTCGGGGCGACATAGGCCAGGAACGTGCCGATCTGGCAGTTGTCCTTCTTCCCGCTCGTGCCGGTGTACTGCCGCTGCACCCCGGCCGACCGGATGCCCTTCTTGATGAACCCGGTGTCATCGGCGACCAGCACCGCCCCGGTATGCCCCAACCGGCCGACCACGTAGTCGCGGATGTCGTCACGCACACCATCGACGTCCCAGTCCGCCCGGCGCAGCAGACGCTGCATACCATCCGGGCCGGTCTCACCAGCATGCTCGGCCAACGTCCAGCCGTTCTTACGCTCCAGGCCGGCGATGAGCCCGTCAACGTACCGGCGGACCCGTTGACGCGGCTCGGACCTAGCAAAACGCCCGCCTACCTGATCCAGCAACCCATCAAGCTCGCCCTGCCACGACACGACATCAACGTACGACACACAAAATCAACGCGCGGGCAGCGGCAACGACACTACAAGTGCCGTTGCAGTACTAGGAGTGACATGGTCGACTACCGGCCCTTCGGCCGCACCGGAGTCCTGGTCAGCCCGCTGACCCTGGGCGCGATGAACTTCGGCAGCCGGGGCAACCCGGACCACGACGACAGCATCCGGATCATCCACCGCGCCCTGGCCGAGGGCATCAACGTGATCGACACCGCCGACGTCTACTCGCAGGGCGAGTCGGAGGAGATCGTCGGCAAGGCGCTCGCCGACGGCCGCCGCGACGAGGTCTTCCTGGCCACCAAGTTCCACGGCCAGATCGGCGCCAGCCCGCACCACCGGGGCAACTCCCGGCGGTGGATCGTCCGGGAGGTGGAGCAGAGCCTGCGCCGGCTGCGTACCGACTGGATAGACCTCTACCAGGTGCACCGGCCGGAGCCGGAGACCGACTTCGACGAGACCCTCGGCGCGCTCAGCGACCTCGTGCACCAGGGCAAGGTGCGTTACCTCGGCACGTCCACCTTCGAGCCGTCGGCGATCGTCGAGGGGCAGTGGATCGCGCAGCGCCGGGGACGGGAGCGGGTGGTCAGCGAGCAGCCGCCGTACTCGATCCTGGCCCGCGGGATCGAGCGTGAGGTGCTGCCGGTGGCCCAGCGGTACGGCCTGGCGGTGATCCCGTGGAGTCCGCTGGCCGGCGGCTGGCTCGCCGGCCGGTACCACCGGGGACTGACCGAGCCGATCTCGCGGCGGGCCGAGAGGTTTCCGGCCCGGTTCGACCCCCGGCTGCCGGCGAACGCGCGCAAGCTCGACGCGGTCGAGGCGCTCGGCACTCTCGCCGCCGAGGCGGGACTCTCCCTGATCCACCTCGCCATCGCCTTCGTGCTGGAGCATCCGGCGGTCAGCTCCGCGATCATCGGCCCCCGGACGCTGGAGCACCTGGAGTCGCAGCTCGGTGCCGCGAAGGTGACGCTGTCCCGGGACGTGCTCGACCGGATCGACGAGATCGTGCCGCCCGGCACCACGTTGAACCCGGCCGACGCCGGGTACCAGCCGCCCGCGCTGACCGATCCCTCGGCCCGCCGCCGGTCGGCCGGCTGATCCGCCCGTACCGACGATCCGGGCCGCCCCGGACCTCGGGGCGGATGGTCGTCACCGGCCAGCCCGGCCCGCGGGCAGACCGGGATGCCGGAAGCCGGCCCCGAGCGGCGACCGCGCATCCGGGGCCGGGGCGGCCCGGCCGGCGCGGCGTGGCCGGGGCGGCGTGGCCGGGGCGGCGTGGCCGGGTCGGCCGGCCGGGGCGTGCCAGTCCGGCACCACCGCGCCGGCCACGGTGAACGAGCTGAAGTCGGTGGTTCGCCGGAATGCGGGCAGGGTGTAGAGGTCCCGGGCGTACGCCCACAGGTGCGGGTACGCCGCCAGCCCTGGGCAGATCGTCCGGGCGGCGTTGGCGCCGACGTCGAAGCGGACCAGGGTCACCCAGAGTCGGATGTCCGCCTCGGTCAGGGTCGGGCCGATCAGGTAGCGCCGGGTCGCCAGCCGGGCGTCGAGGGCGGCGAAGGCGTCGAGCAGCGCGACCCGGGCGGCGGCACCCTCCGCACCCGGCCGGGCGGCCGCGGGCGCACCGTGGTTGACCGCCGGGCCAAGCCAGGCGTCGAGCTCCTCGATCTCGTCGCGGTGCTCCTGCGGGTACGTGTCGACGACCGGGGTGGCGTGCCGGCGGAACCGGGTGGCGAGGTCGATGCCGATCGTCCGGTAGTCGTTGCTGACCACCGCGGCGGTGGCCCGGTCCCACAGCATCGGCACCGAGACGTGACCGTCGAAGCCCTCCTCGGTCGCCTCGTACGCCTGGCGCAGCAGCGTGAAGCCGTTCACCGGGTCCGGCCCGTATTGCTCGCGGAACGCCCAGCCGCGCCCGTCCCGGGCGTTGTCCACGTAGGAGACGCTGACCACGTCGGCGAGCCCGGCGAGCGCCCGGGTGATGGTGACCCGGTGCGACCAGGGGCAGAACCAGCCGGCGTAGAGGTGGTAGCGGCCGACCCGGGGCGTGAACCCGGCCGGACTCTCCTCGGCGATGCGTCCGGTGAAGCGGTAGCGCGGGCGGGGATCGTCGGGCCGCTGGGCGATCCGGTATTCGCCGTAGGTGACGGTGTCGACCGGGCTGGCCAGCCGACTGAAGCGCGACAGTCTCGGCATCGGAGACCTCCGGAGGACGCTAGCCAGACTAATCCTATCTGTTATATAGGATGTCTGTCCACTCTCGCCGGACGGCCGAGCCGATCCGGCCCGGCGCGGCGGCATAATGCGAAGGGTGCGAGCTGACCTGGACGCGCGACGGATCCGGCCTCCGGCGGGCGTCGGGACGCCGCGCCGACCACGGCGGTTCCCAGTGCGGCGTACGGCGCCGGTAGTCGCCGCGCTGGTGGCCGGCCTGGTCGCCGCGGCCGGCAGCCCGGCAGCGGCCATCCCGTCGATCCGGTACGCGGCCGCGCGCTGCGGCCCGACCGTCACCGATCCGCTCTCCGCCGCCCCGTGGCCGCTGACCCGGCTCCGCCCCGACCTGGCCTGGCCGTTGAGCACCGGGGTGGGAGTCAGGGTCGCGGTCGTCGACTCCGGCGTCTCCGCCGACCACCCCACCCTGGCCGGCAAGGTGCTCCCCGGCCGGGACCTGCTGTCCTCATCCGACGGTGGCGACGGCCGGTGCGACGAGAACGGGCACGGCACCCTGATCGCCGGGATCATCGCCGGCCGGGAGTCGGTCAGCGCCGGCTTCCGGTTCTACGGCGTCGCGCCCGGAGCCGAGATCGTGCCGGTACGCGTGCTCCGCGACCAGCGCAGATCGGAGGAGGCGGACCTCTCCGGGCGGATCGCCGAGGCGATCCGCTGGGCGGTCGACGAGGCCGACGCCGACGTGGTCAACCTGTCGCTGACCACCCCGCCGACCCGGCAGTTGCAGTCGGCCGTCGCGCACGCCGTCGCGCGGCGGGTCGTGGTGGTCGCCGCCGCCGGCAACACCGGTGAGTCGGGTGTGGAGGCCGGGCAGCCGACCTTTCCGGCGGCCTATCCGGGGGTGATCGCGGTCGCCGGGGTCAACGCCGCCGACGCGCACGTGCAGACGTCGACCAGCGGCGACTTCGTGGACGTGGCGGCACCGGGCGAGCGGATCGCCGGGCCGGCGGCGGCCGGCGGCGGCTACCTGTTCACCGCCGAGGGGGGCACCAGCTTTGCCACCGGGTACGTCTCGGGGCTGGCCGCGCTGGTCCGGTCGTACGACCCGACGCTCTCGCCCGACCAGGTGGCCGACCGGATCACCCAGACCGCCGACCACCCCGACGGGCTGTGGAACTCCCAGGTCGGCCACGGGGTGATCAACCCGGTACGGGCGGTCGGCGCCCTCCGTCCGTCCGGCGTACCGGAACCCGGGGCCGCCGTCAGCGTGCCACCCCCGGCCGCCCGCCCGTCCCCGCTGCGCGCCGTGAGTGCCGCCTCGGGGGTGATCGCCGTGGTCGGCGTCGCCCTGGCACTACTCCTGCTCGCCTCGGTACCGGTCGTCCGGCGGGGCCGCCGGCGCGGCTGGCGTACGGCACGCAGGTGACTACCGCCCGCGCGACGACCGTCCACACCCGATCGACGGGCCGCCGGAAGATCCGACCGGCCTCCCCTGTGCACCTCCCCGAGGCACCGTCGCGGTGATAATGTCCCGGCATCGTTGACACGGAGGTTGAGGCGTGGCCAGTGGGTTCAGCCGGGTCACGGTGGTAGCTCCACGCAGTCGTGTCGATCTCGCTCTACCCGCCGACGTACCCCTGGCGGACCTGCTGCCCACGGTGCTCAGCTACGCGGGCGACGCCCTGGCCGACGATCCGGCGGCGCGCAACGGCTGGACGCTGTCCCGGATGGGCGGTGCGGCGCTGGACAGCTCGCGCAGCCCCGCCCAGCTCGAGGTACGCGACGGCGAACTGCTCTACCTGCGACCCCGGGGTGAGGAGGCGCCGCTGCCGGTCTTCGACGACGTGGTGGACGCGGTCGCCACCGCCGCCCGGGAACGCACCGGCAGGTGGAGCCCGGCCGCCACCCGGGTGCTCGGCCTCACGCTCGGGGCGGTGACCCTGCTCGGTGGCGCGGTGGCGGTGCTGCTCGCCGGCCCGCCGCAGCTGCCCGGCGGCCTGGTCGGGCTCGGCCTCGCCGCCGCACTGCTGCTCGGCGCGGTGGTGCTGGCCCGGGCCGTGGGCGACACGCGGAGCGCCGTCGTCTTCGCGCTGGTGGCGCTCTGCTACGCGGCCGTCGGCGGGCTGCTGGTGCTCGCCGGCGACCGGACCGTCGGCCAGCTCGCCCCGCCGCACGTGCTCGTCGCCGCGACGGCGGTGCTGCTGGTGGCGGCGGCCGCCGCGATCGGCGTCGGCGACGCCGGGCCGGTCTTCCTGTGCGGTGCCGCCTGCGCGGTGGCGCTGCTCGTCGCCGCCGCTGTCCGGGTGCTCTTCGGGGTGGGTACCCCGGCCGCGGCCGCGATCACCGTGACACTGGTGTTCGGCACGCTTCCGCTGCTGCCGATGCTCGCCTACCGGCTCGGTCGGCTGCCCGACCCGTCGGTGCCGACCGACCCGGAGCAGCTTCGGCAGGACACCCACGCGGTCGACGGCCTCCAGACGTTCGCCCGCTCCGACCGGGCCGACGCCTTCCTGGCCGGCATGCTCGGCGCGCTGGCCGTGATCGGTGCGGCGGCCGCCGTCGCGCTGGCCGCCGACGGGATTCCCGGGCTGGCTCTCTGCGTCGTGCTCGGGTTGACGATGATGGCCCGGGCTCGCTGGTTCCTCGGTCGGGCGCAGCGGCTGCCGCTGCTGGGCGCCGGCGCCGTGGCCCTGGCCGCCGCCGTGGTCGCCGCCTACGACGATCTCGGCCTGGCGTGGCGGCTGACGCTGCTGCTCGGGTCGCTGCTGGTGGTCGCCGCGATCAGCGTCGGCTTCGCGCTGGCCGGCGGGCGCCGGCCGAGTTCACCGGTCTGGGGGCGCACCCTGGACATCCTCGAGGTGGTCCTGATCCTCGCCATCTTCCCGCTGGCGGTCTGGGTCAGCGGCCTGCTCGGCTGGATCCGCGCCATCCGCGGCTGACCCTGCCGTCTCCATGCCGACTCGGGGAACCCCGCCACCCCGCCGCGCGCCGACGAGGATCAGCCGAAGAGTTGGTGCTCGACCCGGGTCGGGGTGAGCCAGACGTACCGGGCGGAGCCGCCGCCGAAGGCGGCGACCATCTCGTTGCCCATCGTGGTGACCGCCGACCAGACCGGCCGGGGCAGGGCGAGCGCCGAGCCGACCAGCGCCGCCTCCGGCTGCGTCAGCCGCTGCACCAGCACCACGTCGGCGCCGGCCAGCACGGGTACGCCGGCCGGGGTCAGCCGGGGCAGCACGGTCAGCTGCGTCTCCCAGGCCCGGGTCGGTGGCCGCCGTTCCGGCCCGTGCACGCCGACGTCGCGCAGCCGCAACAGGGGTCGGGTCGGGTCGGCCGGCTCGTCGCCGCCGGGATAGGCCAAGCGCCACACCCGGTCACCGGCACCCCCGGCGGCCCGATCCAGAGCGAGCCAGTGCGCCAGCGTGGCGATGGTGCCGGCCGCCGCCGGGACGACCGCGTCCACGGCGTCGACCGCGACCCGCGCGCCGTGGCCGAGACAGCGGAACACCAGTACCTGGGCGGTCCACCAGTCGCCGACGAACGCCACGGTGAGCGGTTCGGGGCGGAACAGGCGCAGCAGTACCGGCTGGTTGGCGCCGTCCCGGCCCAGCACCACCCCGATGGCGTCGACATCGAGGGTGAGCCGGCCGAGCAGGTCGCCGGCGAGCCGGCGTTCCGGCGCGGCGGTCTTCGGGTCACCGGTCGGCATCGCTCGCTCCCGTCTGCGCATCGCCGGGCCGGGCCGGTCCGCGGGTCGCGTTCACCGGGCGACCAGTCCCAGGGTGGCGCCGGTCGGCGCGGTCGCGTACACCCCGGTGGCGTGCTCGCCGTTGAGCCGGACCAGTCGCACTCCGGCACCGGCCGCGCTGGCCAGTAGTTGACGTACGCAGGCGTCGACCGCGTCCGGGGTGGTGGCGACCCGGACCAGGGTCCGCGCGGTGGCCCTGCCCCCCGGGGCGCCGGAGCCGTCCCGCCGGCCGAACACCACCGCGACGCTCACGTCGAGCGCGGACGGGACCTGCGTGAGCGCCCGGAGCGGGTCCACGGTGGGCCTCGCCGGCCAGGACCGCACCGCGAAACAGACCTGCACCCGCCACTGGCCCTGCCAGCGTGACC
Organism: Plantactinospora sp. DSM 117369; assembly: GCF_053764795.1. Lineage (NCBI taxonomy): Bacteria > Bacillati > Actinomycetota > Actinomycetes > Micromonosporales > Micromonosporaceae > Plantactinospora > Plantactinospora sp. DSM 117369. The sequence goes on from NZ_CM132446.1 coordinate 3,728,529, forward strand.
ACCGCTCCGGCCCGGGGCCGGGCGCCGCCACCCCGTCGACACCGCACGAGTACGCCAGCGCCTGGCGCAGGCCGTCCCCGTCCAGCACGGTGTGCTCGACGTCGAGGTTGGCCAACCCGGTGCCGACCCGGGTGATCGCCGCGCTGAGCGCCCGGTGTACGCCGGCCAGCCCGCCGCCCCGGTCCGCCGCCACCGTCGCCGCGTCCCGGGCCGAGAGCCGGGCGGCGATCCAGACGTCGTGGTGCACTGGCACCGCCAGCATCCGGCACAGCTCCCGGTACGACTGGGTGGCCGCGGAGCCCGGGTCGACGGCGGCGGTCGGCAGCGACGAGTGCCGCAGCACGATCTGCACCGTGCTGGCCGGCAGTGCCGGATCGGCCGCCAGGTCGGCGAGCCAGTCCAGCCGCAGCGCCGTGCCGGAGCCGCCGGAGAGCCCGTCGGGATGCCGCACCGAGATCGCCGCGAACCAGCCCAGCGCGTCCTGTCCGACCCCGATCGTGCCGGAGCGGTCGGTGACGGTGGTCGTACTCGGACCGGGCGAGACCACCGCCAGCAACGGGTCGTACCCGCCGGAGCGGCGCAGCTCGCGCCGGCTGTCCCGATGCCGCCGGGCCAGCCGCAGCCGGGCACCGAGGACCTCGTACCACCAGCGGCCGCCCGAGCGGCCGAACGTGGCGACCAGCAGCACGCCGGCGGCGGCTCCGGCCAGCGCACCCGGCACGGGGGAGAGTGCGTAGACGGCGGCACCGGTCGCGAACAGCGCCAGCTCGACGGCGACGAGTTGCGCCGTGCCGAACCGCCCGGTGGGTCGGCCGACAGCCATCAACTCCGGCATGGCCCACACCCTACGTGCCGACTGTATGATGTCGCATCGGCCGAAGGCGGGGTGGGGATGCGCAGCCGTCGGGAACAGGTGCAGGCATACCGGTTCCTCATCCGGCGGATCGTCTCCGCACTGCTGGCCGGCGAGCCCGAGACCAACGAACTGCCGATGCGGAGGTTCGCCCTCGCGATGCTCGGCGGCCTGCTGGCCGCGGTGCTGCTCCTCGCGGGGTTCGGCGTCTACGGGCTGCTGCGGCCGGGCGGGCGCCAGCCGGTGGAGAACGCGATCATCGTGGAGCGGGACACCGGTGCGAAGTTCATCTACACGCAGGGCCGGCTGCACCCGGTACTCAACTGGACGTCGGCGCTGCTCATCCTCGGCCAGCCGGAGCCGGTGGTGCGGACCATGTCGGAGAGTTCGCTGCGGGCCGTGCCGCGCGGACTGCCGATCGGGATCCCCGGCGCGCCCGACTCGCTGCCGTCCCGGTCGGCGCTGCTCGGCCTGCCGATCAGCGTGTGCAGCGCACCCCGCTCGCTGACCTCGGTCGCCCGGGCCACGCACCTGCTGGTCGGCTGGGCCCCGTCCGGCGGTACAGCGGTCGGCCGGCAGGGCCTGCTGGTCAGTGTGGACGGTGGCGACCGCTATCTGCTGTGGAGCGAGCACCGGCTGCGGATCCGGGGCAACGCCGTGCTCGCCGCCCTCGGCTGGGCCGGGATTCCGCCGGTCGCGGTCGGCGAGGCGTTCCTCAACTCCGTCCCACCGGGGCCGGACCTGGTGCCGCTGGCCCTGCCCGGCGCCGGCTCACCCGCCGAGCCGACGATCGCCGGCCAGCAGACCCGGATCGGGCAGTTGTTCCGGGCGGCGGGCAAGTCGTACGTGATGCTTCCCGACGGGCTCGCCCCGGTCGGCGCGGTCACCGCCCGGCTGCTTGAGGCGGCCGGGCGTGCGGTCAACGAGATCTCCGCCCAGCAGGCCGGCCGGCTGATCGTGGACAGGGTGGCCGAGCCGCCCGGGTTTCCCGACGCGGTGCCCGAGGTGCGGGGCGCGCAGACCCCCGCTCCGATGGTCTGCGCGAGCTACCGCGACGACGGCGGCGCGGCGGAGCACCCGGTCACCATCGAGACCTTCGGCGTCGTGCCGGGCGAGGTCCCGCCGATCGACGGGGCGCCGGTCGCGGCCCGGGCCGGGGCGGACGGGGTACGGCCGGCGGACCGGGTCGCGCTGCCGGGCGGGCACGCCGCCCTGGTCCGCGCCGCCAACCCGATCGGCGCGAACGCGGCCGGCAACGTCTATCTCGTCACCGATCAGGGGCTGAAGTTTCCGCTGTCCCGGCCGGAGCTGGAGAAGGCGCAGAGTTCGCTCGGCTATGCGGGCGTCCGGCCGGTGCAGGTGCCGGCGAGCATCCTGGCGCTGGTGCCGACCGGGGTGGCGCTCGATCCGGCGGCCGCGTTGCGGCTCTCGCCGCTGCCGACGGTCGCCCCGGTCGGCCCCGCCGGCTCCGGCGGCCAGGCGCGGGAGCCCACCCCCGGCCCGAGCTGACCCGTCCGGGACCAGGTCGGAGGGGCCGGCTACGCCCCTGGTCGCCGGGGTCCCGGGGTACGCCGGAGCAGCCGATCGCACTCGGCCACCTCGGGCGGGGTGAGTTCCCCGGCCGCCTGCTCGTACGCCGCGCGGGCCCGCTGCTGGGTGGCCTGGAGTACCCGGGTGACCACCTCGCCGAGCTTGACGTGGTGGTACTGCTGCAACGCCCCGCCGCGCAGCCGGACCTCGGTGATCGTGCCGGCGCCGGTCACCCGGACGCTGACCCGGCCGTCCCGGCTGTGCCCCTCGACCTGCGCGGCGGCCAGGCGGCCCAGTTCACCGTCCATGTTGTCCAGTGCGGCGAGTGCCCGCCGGGCCAGCTCCTCGTAGCCCGCCTCGTCGTGCGGGGAGTACACCAGCGGCTCGACGTCGTCCGGGTCGTCGCGTCCGGTCACCGGTCATCCCTTCCCAGTACTCCGCCGATCGGTTCCGGCCCGTCGGCGGGCTCCGTGGCACGCCAGCCGTCCGCGCCGGTACGCTCCCCGACCGCTCCCGGGACCGGCGGCACCACCTCTGCGGCGACCTCCGCGAGCGCGTCGCCGAGACGCTGCTGGGCGGCGGCGACCGAGGCCAGGACCGCCTCCTCGACCACCGACGGGTCGTGCCGGGCGATCGTCTTCGCGAACGTCACCCTGAGTACGACACCCTGGCCGTCGACCACCGAGGTGACGAGCCGGGCCGGGTCGGTGCCCTGGTAGGTGTCGGCCAGCAGCCGCTGCCAGCGCGCCTCCGTCCGGGCGATCGACGCCTCCAGCACGGCCAGGTCGGCCGGGGTGGTGGTCGGGTCGGACAACTCGTCCGTCGGCATCGGCACCTCCGCGGCATTGGGACTCGACCCGGCAGGCACTATATTTTACGAAGACCGACTCGATGTTCCTCCATGCCAGGCAGAAGCGACAAACTGGGAGGATGGCGTTGAGCATTCCGAACGGTTCCACGTCCGCTGGCGCACCGGAGTTCCAGGCGCAACTGCCGGAGATGCGGGCGGCGGCCAACCAGATCGCGAGCCTGGCCGAGGACTACCGCAATTCGTTCACGCCGATCACCGGCGCGGTCGAGGGCACGGTGGCGGGCAACGCGGGTCTGCCCAGCTTCGCCACGATGGCGCAGTTCTTCACCGTCGCCGTCTCGGCGGCGATCAAGACGGTCGCGGACGAGCTCGACACCCAGGCGGTGCAGGTCCGGCAGGCGGCGCAGCACTTCGAGGAGGTCGACCTGCAACAGCGGCAGCGCGCCGCGACGCTGCACTTCGACGACCGGATGCCGCCGGGCACGGGGGTGGCGTGATGGGCACGGTCAGCTTCATGGGCCTGAAACTGTCCGACCCGGCGGTGGTGCAGGCTCTGCTCGGCCCGGTCGTGCAGGCCTTCGTCAACAACATGACGAACACCGGCACCAACTTCGGCGCCGCCGCAACCCTGCCGAACCTGGTCGGCGCGACCGGCACCGCCCAGCAGGATCGGCGGAGCATCGCGCTGAACGCACTGCAACAGGTGACCGGCACCGTCGCGCAGGCGATGTCGACCACCAGCACCGGCAGCGCCCAGTTGCAGGCCACCAAGACCCAGCTCGACGCGATCGTCGCCAGCGCCACCGGCGGTGGCTACCAGGTGCTGCCGACCGGGCAGGTGACGCCGAGCGCCGCGCAGCGGGCGTACTGCAAGGCGACCTGGTCACACGGCGGCGCCGCCAGGTGGGCGATGTACGAGATGCGGGCGGCGCAGTACACGGCGCAGATCGCCGCCACCACCACCCAGGCGTCGACGCTGGACGCCCAGCTCACCGCGGCACTGGTGAAACTCGCCACCGACTATCTCAGCAGCCTGTTCACCAAACAGTCCGACGCGGCCACCACCTCGCTGCCCGACCTCCCGGAGGTGCCACCGCCGCCACCGCTGCCGACACCGGGCATCCCGACGCCGGTCGACGGCGCCCCGATCGGCCCGACTCCGACACCATTGCCCGTGGGCAGCGGGCCGGATCTCGGTGCCGGGCTCGACGACCTGCCGGGCGGGACCGCCCTGGCCGGCGCGGGCGGTGCCGGAGGTCCGCTCGGCGGTGCGGGCGCCCTCGGAGTCGGCGGCGCCGGGCTGGGCCTGAGCGGAGCGCCGGCCGGCAATGCCCCGGCCACCCTGCAGGGCGGCGTGGCCGGTGTCGGCATGGCCGGGATCGGCACTCCCGGCGGCGCGGGTTCGGCGGCCGGAGCCGGCCGGGCGGTGGCCGGCACGTCCATGCTGGGCGTCGGTGGCTTCGCCGGCCATGGCGGTGCGGCGGGCGACTCCGGCGAGCACGAGGCCGCGAACTGGCTGGTCGAGGAGGGCGAGGCGTGGACCTCCGGCGACGCGCCGGACGGGGTGATCGGCTGACGGTGGCCGACCGGCCGGGCCCCGACGCGGCGACGTGTCAGCGGCCGGGATCGCCGTCCACAGGGAAGTAGCCGGGAGGTGACGTGCTCCCGGCTACTTCGTCGAACAGTCGGCCGATCCCCGAGTCGGTTGCGCGGCTGGCTCTCAGCGGCCGCTCTGGCCCATCACCGCCGCCGCCCGGCGGTCGGCCTCCTTGAGGGACTCGCTCGCGTCCGCGACGACCGTACCGGCCTTCAGCACCACCTGGTGGAACTCGTTCCACAGCTGTTCCATCTGGCCCTTCCAGACCTCGAACTCGGCCCGGGCGTCGCTGTCCCACGGAATCTTCGCGATGTCGGCGACAAAGTTCTTGGTGGTGACCTCGATGTTGATGCCGTGCTTCTTGAGCTTCGCGGCCGCGGCCTCTGCCTCGCCGTGGACCATCCGGATCTGGTTGCTCATGGGTTCCTCCGCGTGGACCGGTCGGTCAGGGCTAGCGGGTGATGTTGTAGACGTTGATCGTGTTCACCGAGGAGGACATCGTCTCGTTCACGTCGGTGTAGGTCCGGTCCACGTCCTCCAGGCCGACCCGCATCTCGTCCATCTTGGCCTGCAGGCGGCGGGCTCCGTCGACCATCTCGGTGGCGACGGCGTAGAACTTGGTCGCCGCCTCACCCTCCCAGCCCCGTGACCTGAGCTGGTGCACCGCGAGTTCGATGTTCTTGATCTGGAAGTTGATGACGCCACGGGCATGATCGACGAGCTGCGCAGCGCGCTGGGCGTTACCCTCTTCGTGGGTGAATGTCTGTGCCACGCTACCCTCCGGAGACTAGGCAGAGGCGGGACGCCAGACTCATCGGCGTCTCTATCCGGCCAGGGTAGCCGATGGTCGCCTCCCACCACACCGCTCGCGCGCCGGCTGCCGGACCGGTGGCACTTCGGGCCTCCGCCCGGCCACGCCGCCCGGACCGCCCCCTGTTCACTGAACCTTTTTCAACCTCCCCTTGCGGTCCGGCGGACCGCAAGGTCGGACACGGTGCGTGAGCGCCGCGCGGTCCAGGTTGGAAAAGGTTCACTGTGGATCGAGCCACGCCGTCTGCACCAGGTTCACCCCGTCGCTGCGCCGGATCAGGGTCCCCCGCCCCGGCGGCTGCGGGCTGGGTCGGACGTGCCCGAGCACGGCGCCCTCGTCGGGGTTGCCGGACATCAGCAGCCCCGGCGTGTTCAGGTCGGTGAGCTGTTGCAGCACCGGCTCGTACAGCGCCCGCCCGACACCGCCGCACCGGCGGGCCAGGACCAGGTGCAGCCCGATGTCCCGGGCCGGCGACAGCAGATCCACCAGCCCGTCCAGCGGGTTTCCGCTGCTGGTCGCGACCATGTCGTAGTCGTCGACCAGGAGGTAGATCTCCGGCCCCTGCCACCAGGAACGGTTGCGGAGCTGATCGGTCGTCACGTCCGGGCCGGGCAACCGGGCCGTCATCGCCTGCGCGATCCCGCCGACCATCGCCGTCGCGGTCTGTGCGGACGGCGTGTAGTCGAGCAGGTGCTCGCCCTCGACCGCGCCGAGCAGGGTACGCCGGTAGTCGACGATGACCAGTTTCGCCTCGCCCGGCGGGTGTCGCGCCACGATGGTCTGGGCGATCAGCCGGAGCAGGTTCGTCTTGCCACACTGCGCGTCGCCCAGGACGATCAGGTGTGGCTCGGTGTCGAAGGCCAGGTGCACCGGGGCCAGGTAGGTCTCGTTCAGGCCGATCGGGATGCCCGGCCCCGCGACGTCGCGCAGTTGGGCCGCAGGCAGCATCCGGGGCAGCAGCCGTACCTTCGGCGCCGGCTCGTGCCGCCAGCCGGCCCGGACCCGCGCCACCAGTTCGGCGGCGCCGGTCTGCAGCTCGTCGGCGCCGGCGCGCCCGTCGATCCGGGGCACCGCGGCCAGGAACTGGAGCTTGTCGCGGGTGACACCCCGACCGGGGGTGTTCTCGGGTACGTTCGCGGCGGCCCGCCGGTCGATCTCGGAGTCGCTCGGGTCACCCAGCCGCAGTTCGAGCCGGGTGCCGAAGAGTTCCCGGACGTTGTAGCGGATCTCCGACCAGCGGGTGGCGGTGAGCACCACGTGGATGCCGAACCCGAGACAGCGGGCGGCGAGCCGGGTGATGATCTCCTCCTGCTGCTCGAACTCCTCCCGTACGGTGCCCCAGCCGTCGACGACCAGGAAGACGTCCCCGAACGGGTCGTCGGTGATCTCACCGCTGGCCCGCAGCGCCCGGTACGCGTCGATCGACTCGACGCCGAGCTCGGCGAAGCGCGCCTCCCGCTCGTCCAGCAGGACGCTCACCTCGGCCACGGTGCGGCGGATCGCCTCGTGGTTGCGGCGTACCGCCACCCCGGACAGGTGCGGCAGCCCCTCCAGGGAGCGCAGCGTGCCGCCGCCGAAGTCGAGGCAGAGGAACTGCACCTCGCGCGGGCTGTGCGTGAGCGCCAGCGCGCAGAGCATCGAGCGCAGCAGGGTGCTCTTGCCGGTCCGTGGCCCGCCGACGATCACCACGTTGCCGCCGGCTCCGGCGAGGTCCACCAGGAACGGGTCGCGGCGCTGCTCGTACGGGCGGTCCTCGATGCCGACCGGCACGACCAGCCGCCCGACGCCGGGCCAGGTGGCGGTGACCAGGCCACGGCGCTCGTCCACGACCGGTTCGCCGAGCAGCGCGTCCAGGCTCGGCGCCACGTCCAGCGGGGGCAGCCACACCTGGTGCGCCGGTGGGCCCTGGCGCAGCCGGTCCACGATCACGTCGAGCATGGTGGTCTGCCGGCCGGCGTCGGCCGGGCTCGCGGTCGGCTCGGCCGGTTCGTCGGGCACCGCCGGCAACTCGGGCGGGACGGGCACGTGTACAGTGCCGTACGGCATGATCCGGCGGCGTACCAGGGCCTGGGGCACCGGGCCGGTCGCGGTCGCCGTCCGGTACGGCCCGGAGACGTACGCGGCCCGGAAGCGCAGCATGGTCAACGTGCCGGCCTTCAGGTAGCCGTGCCCGGGCGCGTTCGGCAGCTCGTACGCGTCCGGCACGCCGAGCACCACCCGGCTCTCCATCGCCGAGAAGGTGCGCAGCCCGATCCGGTACGACAGGTGGGTGTCCAGCCCGCGCAGCCGCCCCTCCTCCAGCCGCTGGCTGGCGAGCAGCAGATGCACGCCGAGCGAGCGGCCGAGCCGGCCGATCGTGACGAAGAGGTCGATGAAGTCCGGCTTGGCCGCCAGCAGCTCGCTGAACTCGTCGCAGATGATCAGCAGGCTGGGCAGCGGGGCGAGCGGTTCGCCGGCCCGGCGCGCCTTCTCGTACTCGTACCGGGAGACGTAGTTGCCGGCGGCCCGCAGCAGCTCCTGCCGGCGGACCAGCTCGCCCGCGACGGCGTCCTCCATCCGGTCCACCATGGACAGCTCGTCGGCCAGGTTGGTGATCACCGCACTGGTGTGCGGCAGCACGTCCAGCGAGGCGAAGGTGGCGCCGCCCTTGAAGTCCACCAGGACGAGGTTGAGCTCCTCGGAGGAGTGCGTGACGGCGAGCGAGACCACGATGGTGCGCAGCAGCTCGCTCTTGCCCGAGCCGGTGGCACCGATGATCAGTCCATGCGGGCCCATGCCGTCCTGTGCGGCCTCCTTGAAGTCCAGCTCCACCACCGAGCCGTCCGCGCCGATCCCGAGCGGGATCCGCAGCCGGTCCCGGTCCGGGCGGGGCCGCCAGCTCCGCGCCGGGTCGACCGCGCCGGCGTCGCCGAAGCCGAGCAGTTCGGGCAGCTCGGTGACCCGGGCCGTCGCCTCCTCGGTCTCGACGTGCTGGGAGAGCCGGTGCGGGGCGAGCTGCCGGGCCAGCCCGGTGGCCTGCTCGACGCTGAGCCGGTCCGGTACGCCCAGTGTCATGCTCCGGTCGCCCCGGTCGGCCGAGAGCGTGTCGGGGGTGACGTCGAGGCAGAGCAGCCAGCGGCCGGCGTCCCGGGGCACCATTCCGGACAGGTCCAGCACGGTGCTGCCGAGTACGCCGGCACCGTGCAGCTGGGAGGTTGCCGGCACCTCGCCGCCGTCGAGTACGACCAGCAGGTGCGCGGCCGTGGTCAGCGGCCGGGCGTCCGGCGAGTGTCGCGGCCGGACGGTGAACTCGTCGCGGAACGCCTCCTCCAGCGCGGCCGCCGACTCGAAGACCAGCCTGGTCGCACCGGCGCCGTCGGTGACCCGGTCGTCCTGGGCGTGCGGCAGCCACTTGACCCAGTCCCAGTCCGGCCGCCGCTCCGGCGCGATCACCACCGCGATCCGGACGTCGTCCGGCGAGTGGAAGGTGGCGAGCTGGCAGAGCAGCGCCCGGGCCAGGCCGAGCACCGGATCGCGGTCGCCGCGCAGCACCAGCCGGCTGAACGAGCGGAGCTGGATCGCCAGTGGCAGGTCCGGGACGACGGACTGGGCCCGGACGAAGCGGCGCAGTGCGATCGCGGTCAGCGGTTCCAGGTCCTCGACCGGCCTGGTGTCGGGCGGCTTGATCGTCACCGACAGCTTCTGGGTCCCGGTCGCCACCCGTATCTCGGCGAAGTCGTCGTCGGTGCTGCGCCGCTCCCACATCCGCCGGGAGGCGCAGACCGACCAGAGCGCGCTCGGGGCCGGATGCCGCCACAGCAGCGCGGTCCGCTGCTGCGCGGCCGCGTTGCGCGCCTTGCGCCGGGCCTGGGTCAGGTAGCGCAGGTAGTCGCGGCGCTGCGCGTCCACCTCGGCCCGGCTGTTGCCGTGTCCGCCGCCCATCGAGGTGGCCGCCATGCCCAGCATGGAGAGTCCGAACAGGCCGCCGACGACGTAGGTGAGCACCCCGCCGCCGCGTCCGGAGTAGAGGATGGCCATCGCGGCGACCCCGGCCACCATGGGGACCAGCATCATCACCTGGAGGAGGCTGCGGGGCAGCGGCTCCGACAGCTCCGGCGGCGACTCCAGGGCGAGTTCCCCCCGGGGCAGCGGCGGTGACGGCTGGCGGGGCGGTCGGCGGAACAGGACGGTTCCGGCGACGCCCTCGCGGGCGCGCGGAAGGCGAGACTGGGCCTCGGTGACCTCCACGAACCGGGATACTATCCGTCAGAGCTGCCCGGCACCCTACGCATCGTTGGCTACACTTGCCGTCACCCCGTCTCGGCGCTTGGAAGGTTGCGATGGCCGCCGATGAGTTCGCCGTCAATCTCCTGTCGCTGCAAGACTTCCAGCGCAGCCTCCAGCCTCGTATCGAGGCGGCGTTCGCCGCGCTGACCGCGCTCACCACCGCGCCGGGTAGTGACCGGCCGGCGCTGGGCGGGTTCCACGACGCGCAGAAGACCGCCGACCGGCACCAGGACCTGCACGACGAGTACGTCGACCGGCTGCGCCGCCTGGTCACCGCGTTGACGGTGGCGCAGGCGGCCACCGCCCGGATCATCGAGAGCTACCGGACCGTCGACGAGCTCAGCGGCACGAACGCCCGACAGATCGCAGGCGCCCTCGGCGCGGTGAGTGAGGCTCTGCATGGTGGCCGACGCGATGGTTGACGAGTACCACGAGCGCTACCGGCAGCAGACCCACGAGGAGCTCTACCGGCTGCTGATGGCCGGCCTGCCGGCGCAGGTGGACAGCATCGCCGACACCTGGCACACCGTCGAGGGGACGGTCGGGTCGATCGCGACCGGGCTGCACGAGGACCTCACCCGGATGCTGCCCACCTGGACGGGGCCGGGCAGCCGGGAGTTCCAGTACCGGTTGGGCCTGATCATCAGTTTCGCCGGGAAGTTGGCCGAGGAGGCGGCGGCGATGCGCAGCGGGCTCACCGTGATGTCCGGCTCGCTCGCCGAGGCGCAGCGCCAGGCGGAGGCGGATCGGCCAGAGCTGGCCCAGGCGCGCTACGACGGGTTCGCCCCGGTGCTCGGCCACACGCTCTCCGAGGAGGAGCGCGCCAAAGCCCGGGAACGGGTCTCGGCCCAGGTGGCCCGGCTGGCCGCCGAGTACGCGGTCACCGATCACCGGAGCTGGCCGGCGACGATCCCGGTCGAACCGAGCGACCTGCCGGTGGTCGGCGGACTCGTCGGCGACCTCGACCTGCCGGCGGCGATCACGATCCCCGAACCGCCGCCGCTCGCGCCGGAGCCGCCGGCCACCACCGGGCTCGCCGGTGCCGGTGCGTTCGGTGACGCGACAGGGATGGGCGCGCTGGCCGCCGCGCCGCCGTCGGCGCCGTCCCCGGCCCAGCCGACCAGTTCGCTGAGCGGGGCCGGGCCGGCGCTGGCAGGGCTCGGCAACCACCTGATCAGTCGGGCGGCCGGTGTCGAGGGGCGTCCCGGCTCCGGCGGCGCGAGCCCGGCCGCGGCCACCAGCGCGTCGGCGGGGGCGGGAGCGGTGCCGATGATGGGTGCGGCCGGTGCCGGCGGCCTCGCCGGGCGGCCCGCCGACGGCTACCCGATCACGGATCCGCGGCTGGCCGGCGACGGCACCGCGTGGTCCGCCGACGGAACGCTGGACTGGAGCGGCGAGGCCGACGCACCGCCGTCGATCCTCGGCCAGGACGACTGAGGCGGGTGCGGCTCCACGGGCCGCCGGTTGCTCAGCTCACCGCCTTCTGCACGAGTACGCCGATCCGCGCCTCCTCGGCGGCGGTCAACCCGGTCAGCGCGAAGGCGGCCGGCCACCTGACGCCGTCGTCGAGGTTCGCCTCCTCGTGGAAGCCGAACGTCGCGTACCGCCGCCGCTCCTTCGTCACTCGGGGTGAAGCGACGGTAGCGGCGGGACCGGAGTGCTGGGCGGATTGCCCGCTTCCCGGCTCCGGCGCAGGTCGCGGCGGTGAGATCCGTCATCCCGGTTAGGTGCGGCGAATGACGGATCGTAAGGTTAGCCGAACCTAATCCGAGGAGTACGGGAAAGATCGTGACGACGGTAGCGGCCGGGGTGACCGGGCCCGGCATCCGGCCGAGCCGCCGGGGCGGCCGGCGCGTCGCGGTGACCGCGGCGGTGGCGGTACTGCTGGTGCTGACGGTGCTGGCCAGTCTCGCCCTCGGCAGCAAGCCGCTCGCGCCCACCCAGGTCTGGCACGCGCTGGTCGCGCCGGACGGTGCCGAGGCGAGCACCATCGTCCGGGAACTGCGGGTGCCGCGTACCCTGCTCGGGCTCGTTGTCGGGCCGGCGCTGGCGCTGGCCGGGGTACTGCTCCAGGCGCTGACCCGCAACCCGCTGGCCGAGCCCCGGATCCTCGGGGTCAGCGCCGGTGCCTCCCTGGGCGTGGTCCTCGCGATCGCGGTCTTCGGGATCGGCACGCTGGCCGGGTACGTCTGGTTCGGCGTCGTCGGCGCCCTCCTCGCCGGCCTGCTCGTCTTCGGCATCGCCAACCGGGCCCGCGAGGGCGCCAGCCCGGTGACCCTGGCACTGGTCGGCGTCGCCCTGGACGCGAGCCTCGGCGCGACGGTCATCGCCCTGCTCACCATCGACACCCGCACCTTCGAGGAGTACCGGTTCTGGGTGGTCGGCGGCCTGACCGGCCGGGACGCCGCGGTCGCCGCCCAGGTCGCGCCCTTCGTGCTGGCCGGCCTCCTGCTGGCCGGCTTCGCCGCCCGCGGCCTGGACGCGCTCGCCCTCGGCGACGACGTAGCGCGCGGCCTGGGCCACCGGATCGGGCTGGTCCGGCTCGCCGGGGGAGCGGGCGCGGTGCTGCTCATCGGGGCGGCGGTCGCGGCGGCCGGGCCGATCGCGTTCATCGGGCTCGCCGTGCCGCACCTGGCCCGCGCCCTGGTCGGCGCCGACCACCGCTGGACCCTCGCGGTGGCGGCGCTGCTCGGCCCGGCGCTGCTGCTCGCCGCCGACATCATCGGCCGGCTGGTGGCGCCGCCCGGCGAGGTGCCGGCCGGCATCGTCACCGCGCTGCTCGGGGCGCCGCTGCTGGTCCTGCTGATCCGTCGCGCCCGGGTGGTGACCGCGTGACCGGCCGGAGCGAGGTGATGGCGGCGGTGCCGGCGGGCCGCAGCGTGGTCCGGCTCGGCCCCACCCGGCTGGTGGTGCGGCACCGGCCGCTGCTGGTCGGCGGGGTACTGGTCGTGCTGCTCGCCGCCGCCGTGGTGCTGGCCCTGTCGCTGGGTACCCCGTACGTCGCCCCGCAGGACGTGCTCGCGTCGCTGCTCGGCGCCGGCACCCGGTACGACCTCGTCGTACTCGAACTGCGGCTGCCCCGGGTGGTGCTGGCGGTGGCGGTCGGGGCGGTCTTCGGCATCGCCGGCACCCTGATCCAGAGCGTCGCCCGCAACCCGCTGGCCAGTCCCGACGTGGTCGGCGTCAGCCAGGGGGCGGGACTCGCCGCCACGGTGGCGCTGACCAGCGGGGCGAGCGCCGTGCTGATCGCCCCGGCCGCGCTCGCCGGTGGCCTGCTCGCGGCGGTCGCGGTGCTGCTGCTCGGCCTGCGGCACGGCCTGGCCGCACAGCGGTTCGTGCTTGCCGGGGTCGCCGTCGCGGTGGCGCTGCGGGCGCTGACCGAGGTGGTAATGCTGTCGGCGGACCCGATCGACGGGATCCGGGCGCAGCTCTGGCTGGTCGGCACGCTGGCCGGCAAGGGCTGGCGGGAGACGGCGTACCTCGGGGTGACCCTGCTGGTGCTGCTGCCGGTGCTGCTCTGGGCCGGCTGGGCGCTGAACGGCAGCGCGCTGGACGACGACACCGCACGGGGGGTCGGGCTGCGTCCGGTCGCCCGCCGGGTCGGCCTGGCCACCACCGGGGTACTGGCCGCCGCGATGGTCACCGCGCAGGTCGGTGCGGTGGACTTCGTCGCCCTCGCCGCCCCGCAGATGGCCCGGCGGCTGGTCCGGGCCGAACGGCCACCGCTGTTCTGCGCCGCCCTGGTCGGGGCCCTGCTGGTGGTCCTCGCCGACCTCGCCGGCCGCCGGCTGTTCGCACCCACCCAGCTTCCGGCCGGGGTACTGACCGCCGCCCTCGGCGGGCCGTACCTGATCTATCTGCTGCTCCGCGGCCGACGGAAGGTCTCCTAGATGCTCTCCACGCGCGATCTCGCGGTCGGGTACGAGGACCGGACGGTCATCGACGGTCTCGACCTGGAACTGCCGTCCGACGCGTTCACGGTCATCGTCGGGCCGAACGCCTGCGGCAAGTCGACCCTGCTGCGGACCATGGCCCGGCTGCTCACCCCGCGCCGGGGCACCGTGCTGCTCGACGGGGAGGCGATCCGGGACCTGCCGACCCGCGCGGTCGCCCGCCGGCTGGGCGTACTGCCGCAGAGTCCGCTGGTGCCCGAGGGGGTGACCGTGGCCGACCTGGTCGGTCGGGGGCGGCAGCCGTACCAGCGGTGGTGGCGGCAGTGGTCGCCGGAGGACGAGGAGGCGGTCCGCGAGGCGATGCTGCTGGCCGACGTCGCGGCGCTGGCCGAGCGGCCCGTCGACACCCTCTCCGGTGGGCAGCGGCAGCGGGTCTGGATCGCCATGACGCTGGCCCAGGACACCGAGGCGCTGCTGCTCGACGAGCCGACCACCTTCCTCGACCTGGCCCACCAGGTGGAGGTGCTCGACCTGCTGCACCGGCTGCGTACCGAACGCGGCCGTACCGTCGTCGCCGTCCTGCACGACCTCAACCAGGCCGCCCGGTACGCCGACCACCTGATCGCTATGCGGGACGGCGCGGTGGTCGCGGCCGGACCGCCCCGACAGATTCTCACCGCGGACCTGGTCCGCGACGTGTTCGGGCTCGATTGCGTCGTCGTGCCCTGCCCGGTGACCGGGGCGCCACTGGTCGTCCCGGCCCTCGGCACGCTGTCCCTGCAGAAAGGTTCCTCATGCGCCGCACAGTCATGACCCTGCTCGCCGTCGCCGCCCTCGGCACCGGCCTGGCCGGCTGCACCAGCAGTGATCCGGTGGTCGGGGAGGAGGCCGGGGGAGGCACCCGGACCATCACCCACGCGATGGGCAGCACCGAGGTGCCGGCGCAGCCGAAGCGGGTGGTCGTACTCGACTCCGACAAGATCGACACCGCCCTCTCGCTCGGTGTGGTGCCGATCGGCGCCGCGCAGGCCGGCGAGGTGGCCGGCTGGCCGTCGTACTTCGGCGCGGAGAAGGTCGCCGGGATCAAGCAGGTCGGCCTGCTCACCGAGCCGGACCTGGAGGCGATCACCGCGTTGCAGCCGGACCTGATCCTGGGCAGCAAGTTCCGCCAGGAGAAGTTCTACGACGAGCTGTCCGCCATCGCCCCGACCGTCTTCACCGAGCGGGTCGGCATCACCTGGAAGGAGAACTTCCTCCTCGACGGGCAGGCGCTCGGCAAGGAGCAGGAGGCCAAGGACCTGCTGGCCGCGTACGAGAAGCGGGCCAAGGACCTTGGCGTCAAACTCGGCGACGCCGCCGCCCGGAAGATCTCGATCGTCCGCTTCCGGCCCACCGAGATCCGGGTGTACGGTCCGGAGTCCTTCTCCGGCCTGGTGCTCGGCGACGTCGGACTGGGCCGGCCGGAGCGCCAACTGCTGGCGAACAAGGAGGACAAGCGGTTCGACAAGGTGAGCCCGGAGCGGATCTCCGAGGTCGACGGTGACATCATCTTCGTCACCGCGTTCGGCGAGAAGGCCGCCGCCGAGCAGGCCAGGGTGACCGGCGGCAGCCTCTGGAAGAACCTCACCGCGGTCAAGGCCGGCAAGGCGTACGTGGTCGCCGACGAGACCTGGATGACCGGGATCGGTGTCACCGCGGCCGGCAAGATCCTCGACGACCTGGAGAAGTACGTGCCGGCCGCCTGATCCGTCCGGCCCGACCGGCAGCGGCTCCGCTGCCCAGGCGCGCTCGCGATCGGCGGGTCGCCTGGGCAGCCCGCTGTCCGGGGGCTCGGCGGGTTCAGCAGTTGCGGAGCGGCAGGTTGCTGAGCATGTCGTTGCGGACCCAGCCGAGCTTGCCGGTGGTGTGGTCGAAGATGTGCGACCAGCCGGCCTTCTGGCAGTCCAGCCGCACCAGGTGGTTGGGGTAGCCGAGCCCGACCGAGGTGCAGTCGGTACTGGGGCCGGTGCGGATGTTGACCCCGGAGGCGGCGAAGAGATAGCCGGTGCCGCCGTCCCGGATGCTCCAACCGTTGTCGGGGCAGGTCGCGGCGGGGGTCGCCAGCGCGGGCGTACCCGGGACGACGGCCGCGACCAGCGACGCGGCGCCGAGGGCGAGTGCGGCGACGGTGGACTCGATGCGCATGCGGTTTCCTCTCGTCGACGATCCGTGCCGGAGCGGCTGCCACACACCGAACCACTCCGCTGCTTCAGCACGGCTTCATCCGAACCACGGCGGCGAACGCCGGGCGTCCCGACCCGGGTCCGGGAGGTGGACCACACCGGCGTCACCCACGCCGACCTGGTCCACGTCGCCCGGCGACAACCGGACTAGCCTGGTCACCGCACGGCTCGCAATCAGGAGGCGCGGGGGTAGATGAGCGAGGTCGATCCGCACATCCACGTCGATCGGCGGGTGGTGCAGGCGAGCGCCGGAGCCCGCGACGTGCTGGCGTCGGCGTTCGGTCTGATCACCGACGCACCCGCTGTCGTCAGCACCGGTTGCGGGCTCGAGGTGCCGTACGCGATGACCTCTCCTCGTCCGGAGAGTGTCACCTGCCTCCCCTGCCGCGAACATGCCCACCGGGAGCACCTGCGCTTCGCCGACCAGATCGAGCGGCTGGGCCGGATGGCCGGCAGCACCATCACCGGCGACCAGGCGAGCCAGGTCGCGCAGCGGCACCGGGGCCTGGCGGAGCGGTTCTCGACTGAGGCATGACGGGGGGAGCACCGATTCGTGGGGGCGCTGCGCGTGTGGCCAGCCGGCCGCCCCGGGCCGGATGATGGCTCATGGCCGTGCCCGACCCGATCCCGATCAGCCGCCGTCCCGCCGACCCGGTAACCGGCCTCGACCCGGTCTGGTACGCCGCGTACGGGTCGAATCTGGATGCCGACCGGTTCGGCTGCTATCTGGGTGGCGGCCGGCCGGTGGGCGGGCACCGAGACCATCCCGGTTGCCGGGACAGCAGCCCGCCCCGGGACGACCGTCCGGTCCTGCTCTCCGGCGGTCTCTACTTCGCGCTCGAATCACGGACCTGGTCCGGTGGGATGGCGTTCTACGACCCGGGGCTGCCCGGTGTGGTCGCGGCGCGGGCGTACCTCCTCTCCGCCGAGCAGTTCGCGGACGTCGCCGCGCAGGAGATGCACCGGTCGCCGAGCGGTCCGCTGGACCTGATCGCCGCCGCGGTCGCCGCCGGCCGGGCGAGTACCGGCCCGGGCCGGTACGAGACAGTGGTCTGCGCCGGGATCCTCGACGGGCATCCGGTGCTCACCCTCACCGCACCCTGGCGGGCCGGGGATGTGCGGCCGAACCCGCCGGCACCGGCGTACCTCGCCACCATCGCCCGTGGCCTGCGGGCCAGCCACGGCTGGACCGACGAGCAGATCGCCGCCTACCTGGCCGGCTGGACCCTGGCGGTGCGGCAGTGAACCTGGTACGACCTGGAAAGCGCGGGGAACCGTTCCCGATCGCCCGTGGCCACGACGGTCCGCAGTGGGAGGTCGAGCAGGGATCGGTGTGCACCGGGACGTCAGCCTGGGCCGGGGCCAGCGGCCACCGGCGGCCGTCGTGACCGCTGGTTGTGCCAACGTACCCGGCCTCGCCCGTGACCGGGTCGTCCGCCGCTCGCCAGCGACCGGCTCAGCCAGGGGCCGACGTAGGTTCAGCGGTGCCACCAGCTCACCCGCACCGGGACGCCGGGGGATGCGTGCACCAGGGGAGCATCGGTCTGCGCCGGCAGTCCGGCTCCGGTGAGCAGGTTCTGGTCCAGCCGCCGCAGCTCGGCCCGGTGCAGCGGCCACGGCGGATGTTCGACCTCGGCGGTGACGAGTCGGCCGGCGACGACCGTGAACAACCGGTAGCGGGCGGTCAGGAACTGGGCCACCTCGTCGTCGGGACGGTCCAGCGGCGGGCCCAGCCGGACCTCCGCGTCGGCGCGCAGTCCGGCCGGGCCTGGCCAGCGGCGCCGGCACCGGTAGCTGACGAGGGCGTCGTCGACCTGTACCCGCATGTCGGACCAGTAGTAGGGCAGCGCGTAACCGGCCCTGGCGGCCAGCACGGCCGGCAGCCTTGCGGCGTCGAGCGAGAAGAACCAGATTCCCTCGCGTCCGCGCCGGTCCCGGACGTAGGTGCGGACGTTGGTCTCGGGGAACTCGGAGAGCCAGGGCACCGCCGGTACTCCGGGCGCCCGGACACCCTGCATGAGGAACGGGGTCAGTCCGACCCACGCCGCCCCGTCCCGGGTCTGCACGCTGATCCCGGCCGGAAGTTTCGGCTGGATGACCTCCGGGGAGTACCGCCAGTGGATGAAGGTGATCCAGTTCCACCGGTGGTACATCACCGGCCGGGACACCCGGGGCGGCGGTGGGATCGTCATCGTCGGCTCCCTCCGCCTCCGGCACCCGCATGCCCGGCGGGAACGGTCGTTCGCCGACCTCACCGCCGGCCTCGACGCGGGGGCGACCTCCGTGAACGTAGCCCTGTCCCTTCCCCGCCCCGTCGCTCCGAAACCTCTGGTTCGGCGTCGGAGTGAAGCCTCGCCGGTTGCGGCCGGAAAGCGCCCGGAAGGTCCGTCCAGGTGGGTTCCGCCGCTCCCGCTCACCGAGGGCGTGCGCGGCTACCAGAGGTTCGAGAAGAAGCAGGACGGCTGCCTCCGATCCGTGTTGCACCCGGCCTGACCGACCCACCCGCTCACCGACGGTCATGCCGGTTCGGCGGCGCGCGGGCCGGCGGTGGCCGGCGGGGCCGGAGAGTGGCCCCGCCGGCCCCGGCGCCGGTACCAGGCGGCGAAATCGGTGGTAGGACCTCGCTGATCGACGGCCCCAGACGGGCGGGCTGGCCGTCCGCCGGTGGCGGCGACGTACCGCCGGTCAGCGCCCGCGCTCCGTCCGGCCGGAGCGCCGGGTGCACCGGGACAGGCGGACCGCCGGACGGGTGCCGGGGCAGACTGGTCGGTGGTGACCGGTGGGCCGGGAGGAGTTTCGGCATGTGGAACAACGAGGCGGAACTCGACGCGGCGCAGCGCCGGGTGGACGCCTGGCAGGCCGCCTTCGCCGACCGTGCGGAGCGGGTCGCCGCGCTGTCCCGCCGGCTGGCCGGGATGCGGGTGACGACGCGTGCCGCCGACGGACTGGTGGAGGTGACGCTGGACACCTCCGGGATGCTCATCGACCTCTGGTTGGACGAGCGGACCCGGCAGCAGCCGGCCGCCCAGGTAGCCGTGGAGATCCTGGCCACCGTCCGGACGGCCCGGACGGAACTGCTGCACCGGATGACCGAGGCGGCGGTGGAGTCGCTGGGCGCCGACGACCCGGCCGGTCAGGCGCTGGTCGACTCGTACGCCAGCCGGCTGGCGGCGCCGGAGACCGAAGCGACCGGCCGGGCGGCGGCGCCGGAGACCGAAGCGTCCGGCCGGGCGGCGGGCTCGGCCGACGCCGCCGGGTGATGGCGTCGGGGTGCGATCTGCCAGGGCGGCGATCGGCGGTGACCGGCCCGCGCCACCAGCGCCGGGTCAGGGAGCCAGGGCCGGCCGGGCCCGGGCCGCCGCGACCAGGATGGCCCGGCGTTGGTCGGCGGTGTGCCGGCCGGCCGCCAGCCATTCGTCCGAGACGTCCCGGACGGTACGGAGGAAGTCGCCGTGCCGGGGGAACGGTGCCGACGCCCAGACCCGGTCGAGGAAGGTCTCGCCGTCGGCGTCGCGCAGCGCGTCGTTGGGTACGCCGGTCCGGACCGACCCGAACACCACCTCCGGCTCGACCCGCCGGACGTACGGGTGGTAGGCGTTGAACTCCCCGGGCACCGGGTCGGAGATGTAGTACGGGGCCAGCAGGTAGCCGTGGGTGGTGAAGTGCATCGGCGTCCCGGTGGGCTGGATGGCCCTGCCGAGGTCGCCGTCCAGCTTGACGGCGGGGAAGAAGGTGAACTCGCGGTAGCTGGGGGTGGCGTCCCGGACGACCATCAGGGTCGGGCCGTACATGATCGACTGCACCGACCTGTCGTCGAGAGCCTTCTCCACCCGGAAGCGCAGCGGCATCGAGATGTCGATCCGGTCACCCTCCCGCCACCGCCGGTCCAGGATCAGGTAGCTGCCGGGCGCTGCCTTGACCCGCTGCCGGACCCCGTTGACCCGTACCGTGTAGTCGGGGCCGGCCCAGGACGGCACCCGCAGCTTGACCCGCAGCCGGCCGTGTCCACGATCGAACCGGAGCGTGCTGGCGCCCTCGGCCGGATAGGCCGTCTCCTGGCTGATCACGAAGCCCCGCTCCGGCCAGGTCAGCACCGAGGCGATGAAGAGGTTGACGTAGAGGGTCGAGTCGTCGGCCGAACGGAAGTAGATCGACTCCTGGTATTTGGTGTGGCTCTCCAGGCCGGTGCCGTTGCAGCAACTCCCGTTGCCGCCGTACCGGCTGTATTCCACGACGTTGCCGATCCGGCGAGATCGGCCGGGCCACATGTTCTGGTGGTACGTCACCTCGGTGCTGGTGACGCTGTCCACGTCCCGCCGGGAGCTGAGGATCTGGTTGTGCAGCGCCTTCTCGTAGTAGTCCAGGTACGCCGGGTCGGGGTCGTGGAAGAAGAGGTTGCGGGTCAGCCGGAGCATGTTGTACGCGCAGCAGGTCTCGGCGTGCCGGGGGTCGTTGGCGGAGCTGAACCCGGAGGTGATGATGCCGCGGGCCCGGAAGTGCTCACTCTGCCCGGCGCCGCCGTTGCTGAAGATGCGGTGCGGCACCACCATCGCCCAGAAGTTCCGGGCCGCCCGGTGGTAGTCCCGCTCGCCGGTCCGTTCGAAGATCCGCAGATAGCCGATGTTCGGCGCCATGTACTGGTTGGCGTGCCGGCCGCTGAGTTCGTCCCGTTCGGCCAGTGACGCGGCGAAGAGGGTACTGAAGGTGAATGCCTTCGCCGTGTCGAGGTACCGCCTGCGCCGGTCGCGGTCAGGGGCGAGGGCGGAGAGTTCGGCCATCACCTCGTTCATCGAGCCGGTCTCACCGGCACTGTAGATGTCCCACATCCGGTCCAGGTCGGCCCGGCTGAGCCGGCTGAGCCGGCTGAGCGCCCAGTCGCCCATCCGGAAGACGATCTCCAGCGCCTCCTCGTTGCCGGCCAGGTGGTACGCGTTGAGCAGGCCGCGCATGATCTTGTGACAGGTGTACCAGACCGCCCAGACGGCGTTCGGCCCGCTGTTCGGCTGGAAGGTCGGCGGTTCGAGGCGGCTGAACTGGCCCTCCGGAAACGCGGCCAGGAAACCGGGGTGGGCGGTGCCGACGATGGTGGCGGCGTGCCCGTTGCCGGAGTGGTCGACCGCGGTCTCGCCGTCCTCCTCGAACCGGTACCAGGCCAGTGGGGTGGGCACGGCCGAGGTGGCCGGCGACCCGTCCGGGGCGGCGAGCGCGCGGACCTCCTCGGCGCTCAGCGCCCGGTCGTAGATCTGTAGGTCGTCCACAGTGGCGCCCAGCAGCGGGTCGTTGTTGGCGGGGGAGCGGCCGATCCAGTTGGCTGTGGTCCGGCCGAGACTGGCCGGGCCGAGCGTCACGGTGCCGGCCCCGGCCTCGATGCCGTCGAGGTAGATCCGGGCGGTGGCATCGCCGGTGGAGAGGGTGACCGCCAGGTGCGTCCACTCGCCGACCGGGACGGGCACCCCGGCGTCGACCCGCTGCTCACCGCCGCTGCCGCCGGTCGTGATCGCGAACCTCGGACCGGCGCCGGCCGCGATCCGGGCGGTCAGCGACAGGTAGGACTGCCCTCCGGAGCCGAAACTGAAGATCCGGGCGCCGGTCTGGGCGCTCGCCAGGTTCACCCAGGTAGCGACCGTGAGGTCCGTGACGCCGTCGAGGATGCCGGCCGGCATCAGCACGTACTGGTTGGGGTGCGGGTCGCCGAGCCGGACGGCCCGCCCGGACCGGCCGGTGACCCGGCCGGGGTTGCGCCGGTCCAGTTCGCGCTGGCACGTGCCCAGCTCGGTCACCAGGTAGTCGAGCTTCTGCCGGAAGATCTCCTCGCCGGTGTCGGCGTAGCACTGCGCCAGCATCGTCAGGTAGTGCCCGGTGAAGTGGCCCCGGAGCAGGTGGTTCGGGGTGTCCCAGCCGCCGGGCCAGGTGCCGGGGGCGGGCAGCCCGGCGTTGGCCCGGAACAGGTGGAGCATCCGGTCGGGGCCGTCCAGGACACCGCCGGTGCCCGGGTAGTTCCGCGCGTAGTTGAGCATCCGGTCCCGCTTCTGCTGGAAGATCCCGTCGCGCAGTGCCACCTGGTTGAGCGCGAACGGCTTGACCAGCCAGTTGTCCGCGACCCAGCCGGGCCGGGGGACCGGGCCGGGGCGGCCGGTACCGCCGCCGGCCGGCGACGCCGCCGCGGCCCCGGCCGGGACGACCGCCGTAGCGGCGGGTGCGGTGGCCGCCAGCGCGCCGAGGCGCAGGGCGTCCCGTCGGGAGAGGTGGTTGCTCACGGTGGCCTCCTCTGTGCTGCCGATCGTCACGGTCGCGCCCGGGGCGGGTGGTCGGGCACTTCTAATCCCTTGCGGACGGTGGGGCCGGGCGGACTCCGCCGCGATCCGACCGATCGGGTACGCCTGGTCAGGGGACGGGCGCCGCCGTGCGTCGAGCGGCGGCGCGTCGGATCGAGCTGCCGTAGCGGAACGCCGGAAGATCCGGCGATGCCGAGCATGTTAGCGCTCACAGACCGCGTCGGGTCAAGAGCCGGAAGCGGGACGGGGGTTCAGTTCGCCGGTCGGTAGTGGCCGGTGAGCCGGCCGAGTTTCAAGGCCAGGTGCAGGCAGAGCCGTTCGTTGCCGTCCTTCAGGTCGGTCTCGGCGAGCTGCTCCACCCGGTGCAGCCGGTAGTAGAGCGTGGTCCGGTGCAGCCGTAGCTGCTCGGCCGTGGCGTGCGCGTTCCCGGCCAGGTCGAGGTACGCCTCCAGCGTCTCCAGCAGCACCTGGTGGGAGTCGTCGCGCAGCAGCCGTTCCAGCCCCGGGTGCACGCCCGCGACGTCGAGGTGCTGGCCGTTCATCCGGGACAGCATCCGGTAGATGCCCAGGTTCGACCAGGCGATGATCGGGCCGAGCGCGGAGAGCTGCCCGCCCACCCGGGCCGACTGGAGCGCCTCGTCGTAGGCGTGCACCACGTCCGTGAGCCGGGGGCGGGGCTCGCCGATCCCGACCACCACCCGGGCCACCGTGGGGAGGCTCCGGGTCGCCTTGTGCAGCGCCTCGCTCAGGTGCTTGGCGGTCGCCTCGGCGGTCGGCCGGCCGGCGCCCTGACCGCCACAGATCAGCAGTACGCCCTGGTCGTGCCGGATCAGGTGCAGTGCCTCGCGTACCCCGACCCAGCGGCGGGTCGCCACCAGCACCTGTTCCAGGGCGATCCGGGCCACCTCGTCGAGTACCTGCCCCCGGGCCGGTACGAGCTGCGCCACCACCGCGTTGGCCGGCCCGTCGGCGGCGACCACACCCTCGGCGAGCAGCGAACGGACCGCCTCGGTGCGGATCTCCGGACTGTCCACCAGCAGCGCCCGGGCCGCCTCCGCCTCCCGCTGCGAGGCCAGCTCGCCGAGCAGGTTCTCCCGGTAGAGCGCGAGGGAGAGGTCGGACATCGCCCGGGTCACGGTCTCGATGTCGGCATCGGTCATGCCGCCGTCGGCGTCGATGAACCAGACGAAGCCGAGCAGCAGGTCGTGGTGGGTGATCGGCACGCATAGTCGGGGCAGCAGGTCCAGCTCCGGGCAGGCCGGGGTGCGGACCGGGGTACGGGCCTTCATGATGCCGACGTCGTGGAACCAGGAGATGACCTCGGGCGTGGTGTGCCGGCGCAGGATGGAGGTCCGGCGTACGTCGTCCATCAGTCCGGTGTGCTCGCTGTAGACGACCACCCGCTGCCGGCGGTCCTCGATCAGCGCCGGCCGGCCCACCCGGGCCGCCACCGCGTCGACGATGCGTTGCAGCTCCGTGTGCATGCCTTCGCTGATCCTCCTCGTGGCCGGCGGGCGGCCCGCCCCGCCGGTGCACCGACGTGGACCGCCGGTCCTTACCCTCCGACGGCACCGGCCCGGTACGCAAGTGCTTCGGGGCGTACGGCACAAGTCCCGACAGAAGTCCTGATCCGCCCAGCGGGCTTCCTGCATCTGTCCGAAGACCCGGAAACGTCGATGTCCTTACCGTGCTTGCGACATCCGGGCTTGCGACATCCCGGTACCGTCGCGCGACATCCCACGCCCCGACCCGACCGACCACCAGCCGGAGCACCGAGCCGAGTACCCCGACCCGAAGGAGATGCGTTGCGCCGCGCTACCCGCACAGACCAACTCCGCAGGGCGTTCACCGCGGTCGTCGCGGTCGTCGCCGCGACCGCCCTGCTGCCCGGACCCGGGATCGGACCGGCCCAGGCCGGGCCGGGCACCAGAGCCGCGCCACTGGATCCGGTCGACCCGCAGACCTGGCAGGACCAGGAGACGATGACCTGGGACGACTACCGGCCGGTGCCCGGCGCCAACTGGGCCGATCCGAGCCGGCAGCCGAGCCAGCGCAAGCTCCGGATCGCCCTGGTCGCCGCCGACTATCCCGACCAGTCGTTTGTGATCACCCAGAACCGGGGGTCGGACCCGTTCCGCAACCCGCAGGTCGCCCCGGTCGCCCGGGCCGACGTGGCCCGGTTCTACGCCGACTTCTGGGGCACCCCGAGCACGCTCAACCACGGCCACACGGTGCACGAGTACTGGATGGAGCAGACCAACGGGCGGATCGGGGTGGAGTTCACCCCGTTCGGCCCCTACCGGCTGCCCCGCAAGCAGTTCGAGTACGGGCTCAACGACATCGGGCAGAACGGTGCCGGCTGCCCGGCCGGGTCCACCTGCAACGGCAACCTGGACGCGGACGTGGACGCGCTCTGGCGGGCCGCCGAGGGCGCCGACGTGCGCGACCGGTTCGACCTGGTGCTGCGGGTCTACGCCGGCTACGACGAGACGTCGGTCTGGCAGGAGTTCGGCGAGATGATGTTCCAGACCAGGGAGGACGTGCCGGACGCCTGGGGCCCGCCGGACCCGAACCTGCCGAACTGGGTACGGTCCCGCTACGTCGACTGGACCTCCTGGAAGGCCGGCTCCCAGCTCTGGGGCTCGTCCAGCATGCGGCAGGGCGAGAGCTCCGGCACCATCACGCACGAGATCGTGCACACCTTCGGGATCGCCGACAACAACAACAATCCGTACGTGTCGCCGTACCGGCGGGTCGGGTCGGGGACCTGGGACGTGATGGACCGCGGCTCGTTCAACGGGCCCGGCGGCCCGCACAACCGATGGGTGGTGCCGGCGGCCCAGGGCGCGGCGATGCCGGCCGGGCAGACGCTGCGGAGCAAGCTCAAGCTCGGGCACATCGACGAGGCGCAGGTGCTGCGGCTCTCCCGGGAGGCGCTGCGCACCACCGGCGTCGCGGTGGTCACCGTGAAGGCGCGCACGGCGGTGCCGGCGGCCCGGGACATCCAGGGCGTCCGGATCGGGATGGACCGGGACCTGACCCCGGCCTGTGACATCAACGCCGACCCGCTCTGCCCGGGCAGCCCGGTCTACAACTGGTACAGCCTGGAGACGGTGCAGCGGATCGGGGCGGACTCGTTCACCCCGGACAACGGGGTACTGCTGGCCAAGAACAAGGACGCCGAGACGAACACCTGCGGCTACACCTGCTTCACCTGGGTGGTCGACGCCAACCCGCAGGACATCGACATGGTCGACTACTACAAGCCGGACGGCACCCCGGTGAAGCGGACGGTCGCCGACTACCGGCAGCTCAACGACGCGCTCTTCCACGCCGGCACCCGCTCCGGCAGCGAGTACGAGTACGTCGACACCGCCAACCGGCTGCACTTCTACGTCCTCGACCGGTCGGTCGGTGCGGACGGGGTGCTGTCGTACACCCTGGGGGTCCGGCACCTGGACGGGGCCGGCAACTCGGTGCGCGGTGTCGGGGTCGCCTCCGCGGGCAGCCCCACCGGCAGCCCGACCGGAGGCGGCGCGACCTGCACCTTCGCCGTCACCAACACCGGCCGGTACGTCGCCGGCGGGCAGGCGCACCCGGAGGACGCCTCGGCGTACCTGCGCGCCGACGTCTACCGGCTCTCCGCCACGGTCAACGGGGCGGGTTGGACGGTCACCCTGCCCAACGCCTTGACCACGGCCGGGTTCGGCCGGACCGTGAACGTCAAGGCGGTGGCCACCGCGGCCGCCGGCGCGACCCAGGTCGGCCGGGTCACCCTGACCGCCCGCTCGGAGAGCGATCCGAGCCGGACGGCGACGGCCACCTGCCGGGTGAACCGGTAGCGGAACGGACCGCTGGACCGCCTCCCGCGCCCCGACCGGTGCGCGGAGGCGGTCCGGCCGGCTACGGAGGGAAGGGCATGGCGGGCAGCTTCGACGTGGTGGTGGTCGGCGCCGGTATCGTCGGCGCGGCCTGCGCGTACGCCTGTGCCCGGCGGGGGCTGACGGTCGCCGTACTGGAGCGGGCCGGCCTGGTCGCCGGGGCCACCGGTTCGGGCGAGGGCAACCTGCTGGTCTCGGACAAGCTGCCCGGCCCCGAGCTGGAGTTGGCGCTGTTCAGCAACGGTCTCTGGCGGCGCTGGGCGGCCGAACTCGGCGACCGGTACGGCGACATCGAGCTGGAGGCCAAGGGCGGCCTGGTGGTCACCGGGGTCGGCCCGGGGGCCGACGGCGCGGCCGGGCTGGCCGGGCTGCGGGAGACGGCCCGGGCGCAGGCGGCGGCGGGCGTGCTGGTCGAGTTGCTGGATCCGGCCGGGGTGCGCGAGCGCGAGCCGGCGATCACCCCGGAACTGGCCGGTGGCCTGTGCTACCCGCAGGACATGCAGGTCATGCCGGCGAAGGCCGCCGCCGCGCTGCTGGCCGCCGCCCGGGACCACGGCGCCGAGGTACGGCTGCGTGCCGAGGTCACCGAGATGCTCCGGGACGCCGCCGGTCGGGTGGTCGGGGTGCGGACCGGCACCGGTCCGGTGGCCGCCGGACACGTGGTGAACGCGGCCGGGGCCTGGGCCGGCCGGCTCGCCGGGCTGGCCGGCGCGGACGCCCCGGTCACGCCGCGCCGGGGCTTCATCCTGGTCACCGAGCCGGTCCCGCCGCTGGTGCGGCACAAGGTCTACTCGGCCGACTACCTGGCGAACGTGGCCAGCGGCGACGCCGGGTTGCAGACCTCGACGGTCGTCGAGGGCACCCCGGCCGGCACCATCCTGATCGGCGCCAGCCGGGAACTGGTCGGCTTCGACCGCCGCTACAACGCCGAGGCGGTCCGCCGGCTGGCACAGGGCGCCGTACGGCTGTTCCCGCCGCTGGCGGCGGTCCGGGCGATGCGGGTCTACCACGGTTTCCGGCCGTTCTCCCCGGACCACCTGCCGGTGATCGGCGCCGACCCGCGCATCCCCGGCCTGGTGCACGCGCACGGGCACGAGGGTGCCGGCATCGGGCTGGCGCCGGCCACCGCGCACCTGGTCGCCCAGGTGGTGACCGGTGAGCGGCCCGACCTGGCGCTGGACCCGTTCGACCCGGCCCGGTTCTCGTCCGAAGTGGAGACCGCAGGTGCGACCACCTGAGCCGGTTGACGGCCGAGCCGGCGTACCGGCCGGGTTCACCATCGTCGTCGACGGCGAACCCGTACCGGTGCGCGCCGGCCAGACGCTGGCGGCGGCGCTGCTGGCCGCCGGCCGCCGGACGACCCGGCGGACCCGGTTCGCCGGCCGGCCGCGCGGCGTCTTCTGCGGCATCGGGATCTGCTTCGACTGCCTGGTCGTCTGCAACGGCGAGCCGGGTGTGCGGGCCTGCCTGCGCCCGGCCGCGCCCGGCGACGTCGTGGGGACCGGTGGCGGGCCCGGCCCGGAGCCGGGGGACGTGCTCGGGCCCGGCGCCGGGGAGGGCGCCCGATGAGCGGCGGCGGAAGCGGTCGGCTGGCCGTGGTCGGCGCCGGGCCGGCCGGACTCGCCGCCGCGCTCGCGGCGGCGGACGCCGGTGCCGAGGTCACCGTGCTCGACCTGGGCCAGCGGCCCGGTGGGCAGTACCTGCGCCAACCCACCGTGGCCGGCGTCCGGCCGGCGCCGCACCCCGCCCGCTTCGCCGACCTGCTGCGGCAGGCGGGTACCCATCCGCGGATCACCGTCCACTCCGGACAGCAGGTCTGGTCGGCCGAACCCGCCGACGGTGCCGCCGGTGGGGCGACGCTGCGGCTGTCCGGCCCGGCCGGTCCGACCACGCTGACGGCCCCCGTCGTGCTGCTGGCCCCCGGCGGGTACGACCGGGTGGTGCCGTTCCCCGGCTGGGACCTGCCCGGCGTGGTGACCGCCGGGGCGGCACAAGCGCTCGCCAAGGGGCAGGGCGTGCTGGTGGGCCGGCGGGTGCTGGTCGCCGGTACCGGCCCGTTCCTGCTCGTCGCCGCCACCGGGCTGGCCTCGGCCGGTGCCGAGGTCGCCGGGGTGGTCGAGGCGGCGCCGCTGCGCCGCTGGTGCCGGCACCCGCTGGCGGTCGCCGGGGCACCGGGCAAGCTCGCCGAGGCGGCCCGGCACTTCACCGCGCTGCGCCGGCACCGGATACCGCTCTGGCGCGGCCAGGCGGTGACCGAGGTGGTCGAGGACGGCGCCGGGCTGCGCGCCACCGTGCGGCGGGTGGACGGCGGCTGGCGGCCCGGCGAGGTGACCCGGAGCGTGCCGGTCGACGCGGTCTGCGTCGGATACGGCTTCACGCCGTCGGTCGACCTCGCCGTCGCGCTCGGCTGCGCCACCCGGACCGACCCGGCCGACGGCAGCCTGGTGGTCACCGTGGACGAGTGGGGCCGCAGCAGCGTACCGGGGGTGCTGGTGGCCGGCGAGGCGACCGGGGTCGGGGGTGCGGACCTGGCCGTCGCGGAGGGCCGGCTGGCCGGGCTCGCCGCCGCACACCGGCTGGGCCTGCTCGACGACGCCGGGCTGGCCCGGACTACCGCGCCGGTCGTACGCCGCACCGCCCGGCAGCGCCGCTTCGCCGCCGCCATGCACCGGGTGCACCGGGTGCCGGACGGCTGGACGGACTGGCTGCGCGACGAGACCGTGGTCTGCCGGTGCGAGGAGGTCACCGCCGGGCGGCTCCGCGCCGACGTGGCCAGGTACGGCCTCGACGACATCCGTGCGCTGAAACTCGTCACCCGGGTCGGGATGGGGCTGTGTCAGGGTCGGGTGTGCGGCCGGGCCGCCGCCTGCCTGCTCGCCGCCGCCTCCGGCCGGGAACAGCCGCTGGAAGACTTCGCCAAGCGTCAGATCGTCATGCCGGTACCGCTGGGTGCCGTTGCCGAGGAAGGACCAGTTCAGTGAACCCTTTCCAACCTGAACCGCGCGGCGCAAGCGCCCCGACTTCCACCCGCGGCCACGACGGACCGCAAGGGGAGGTTGAGAAGGGTTCAGTGACAGCTCGCGAACCCTGGCAGGGTGTTGTCGTCGCCATCCCCACGCCGTTTCGGGACGACCTCTCCGTCGACGTCGACCGGCTCCAGGAGCATGTCCGGTGGCTGGCCGACGAGGGCTGCCACGGCGTGACCCCGTGCGGTTCGCTGGGGGAGTACCAGAACCTCTCCGACGCCGAACGGGCCGACGTGGTACGGGCGACCGTCGAAGCGGCCCCGGACGGGTTCTCGGTGGTCCCCGGCGTCGGCGGGTACGGCAGCCGGCAGTCCCGGCACTGGGCCGAGCAGGCACAGGCGGCCGGCGCGCACGCCGTACTGGCGCTGCCGCCGAACACCTACGCGGCCCGGGACGTCGACGTGCTCGCGCACTACCGGGAGGTGGCCGCGGTCGGGCTGCCGGTGGTGGCGTACAACAACCCGTTCGACACCAAGGTGGACCTCACCCCGGAACTCCTGGCGGCGGTCGCCGAGACCGACGGGGTGGTGGCGGTGAAGGAGTTCAGCGGGGACGTACGCCGGCTGCACCGCATCCGCGACCTCGCCCCGCACCTCGACGTGCTGGCCGGTGCCGACGACGTACTGCTGGAGCTGGTGGTCTGCGGGGCCACCGGCTGGATCGCCGGCTTCCCGAACGCGCTGCCCCGGCTCTCCGTACGCCTCTACGAGCTGTGCCGGGCCGGCGACCTGGCGGCGGCACTGCCGCTCTACACCGAGCTGCACCCGATCTTCGGCTGGGACTCCAAGCCGGAGTTCGTCCAGGCCATCAAGCTCGGCATGGAGCTTGCCGGCCGGTACGGCGGCCCGTGCCGGCCGCCCCGGGGCGCTCTCGCGGAGCCGGCCCGGATCCAGGTGACCAAGGACATGGAGCGGGCGTTGAAGGCCGACGCCGATGCGTAGCCGGTTGGTGCTTTCCGCCGTCGACTCGCACACCGAGGGGATGCCGACCCGGGTGATCACCGGTGGCGTCGGGGTGCTGCCCGGCGACACCATGCTGGAGCGCAAGCGGCTCTTCGAGCGGGACCGGGACGGGCTGCGCCGGCTGCTGATGTTCGAGCCGCGCGGCCACTCGGCGATGTCCGGGGCGATCCTCCAGCCGCCGACCCGACCGGACGCCGACGTCGGGGTGCTGTTCATCGAGGTCTCCGGCTGCCTGCCGATGTGCGGGCACGGCACCATCGGGGTGGCCACGGTGCTGGTCGAGACCGGGATGGTGCCGGTGGTCGAGCCGGTCACCACCATCCGGCTGGACACCCCGGCCGGGCTGGTCAGCGTGGACGTCGCGGTCCGGGACGGCCGGGCGACCGGGGTGACGCTGCGCAACGTGCCGTCGTTCCTGCTCGCCGCCGACCGCAAGGTGGAGGTGGGTGGGGAGATCGGCACCATCCGCTACGACATGGCGTTCGGCGGCAACTTCTACGCCATTGTGGACGCGGCGGACCTGGGCCTGCCGGTCGAGCCGGCGGCGGTGCCGGAGCTGATCCGGCGCGGGCTGCGCGTGATGGACGCGATCAACGAGCAGGCGCCGCCCCGGCACCCGACGATCCCGGCGATCGACGACTGCCGGCACGTCCAGGTGGTGCAGGACGGCACCGACGGCGCGGACGCCCGCAACGCGGTGGTGATCCACCCCGGCTGGGTGGACCGGTCGCCGTGCGGCACCGGCACGTCGGCCCGGATGGCCCAGCGGCACGCCCGGGGCCTGCTCGACCTGGATACGCCGTTCGTCAACGAGTCGGTGATCGGGACCCGGTTCACCGGCCGGCTGGTCGGGACCACCATGGTCGGCGAGCTGCCGGCGGTGGTGCCGACGGTGACCGGCCGGGCCTGGATCACCGGGACCGCGCAGTACCTGCTCGACCCCGAGGATCCGTTCCCCGAGGGCTTCCGGATCTGACTGCCCGGGCCGGACCGTCCGATCCGGGCGGTCGATGGCTCGTCCGGTTCGGCCGGGCCGGTCCGGGCGGCTTCGGCAGGTGTCGGAACCGGTCGGGGCACCCGGCGACATCTGTAGGGTGACGCCGCGGGTCGGGCCGCATAGATTCGCGTCGGCGTGATCATGATGACGGGCCGGAGGTGTCGGGACGGGGCCGCCGACTGGCCGGACGACCATGGAGCGTCCCGCACGCCGCAGTGGAGCGCCGCCGGCGCCCCGAGGGAGAACGAGAGGTGACTGGATGCACCTACTGTCCAGCAGAGGCATGGCGTGGCGGTCCGCGCTGGCCGCGACGCTCGCGGCGGCACTCGTCGTCGGCGTCGCCACGACGCCGGCCTCCGGCGCTCCGGGCAACCCGGCCGGCGGCACCGGCCCGTTCGACGTACTCGACCCGCAGGCCTGGGAGAACCCGGACGGGATGACCTGGGACGACTACGTCACGCCGCCGAACACCAACTGGGCCGACCCGACGGTGGCCGGCTCGGTCCGCAACTTCAAGATCGCTCTGGTCACCCTCGACTACCCGGACCAGCCGTTCGTGGTCACCCAGCGGGCCCGGTCGACGGTCTTCGGCAACCCCCAGTCGACGGCGGCGAACATCCCGCGCGACCAGGTGGCGGCCTTCTACACCGATTTCCTCAACAAGCCCAACGAGCTGAACAAGGGCCACACCCTGCACGAGTACTGGATGCAGGACTCGGGCGGCCGGTACGGGGTGGACCTGACCGGCTTCGGCCCGTACGAGCTGCCGGCGAAGTCCTACCAGTACGGCATCGACAACGGGACGATGAACCCGGGCGCCTGCCCGAGCGGCGAGCAGTGTGCCAAGAACATCCGGACCGACGGGCTGGGCGCCTGGCGGGCGGCGGTCGGTGACGAGGTGGCCGACTCGTTCGAGCTGGTCTTCATCCTCTCCGCCGGCCAGGACGAGTCGTCCACCTGGCAGGAGTTCGGCCAGATGATGTTCCAGACCAAGGAGGACGTGCCGGACGCCTGGGGCCCGCCGGACGCCAACCTGCCGAACTACGCGCGTACCCGGTACGTCGAGTGGACCTCCTGGAAGGCGGCGTCGACCATCTGGCCCAACGCCGGTGGCGGCTCCTCCACCCAGGCCGAGAGCTCCGGCATGGGCGTGTACGCGCACGAGCTGAGCCACCTGCTCAGCATCGGCGACAACTACAACAACCCGTACGGCACGCCGTTGCGGCGGGCGTACACCGGCATCTGGAGCATGATGTCGCGCGGTTCGTTCAACGGGCCCGGCGGTCCGCACACCCGGTGGCAGATCCCACCGGTCAACGGCGGCTCGATGGGTTCGCTGCACACCGTCCGGGACAAGATAAAGATCGGTCTGCTCGGTGAGGAACACCTGCTGCGGCTGAGCCGGGAGGCGCTGGCCACCTCCGGCATGGTGGTGGCGACGGTGACCGCCCGGGCGGTGGACGCCGGTCCGAAGGGGCTCACCGGGATCAACATCGCGATGAACCGGGACCGGTCGCCGGACTGCGACCCCAACACGGATCCGCTCTGCGACGACGGCAACTTCAACAACTACACCGTCGAGGTCGTGGACCGGATGGGTGCGGACTCGTTCACCCCGGACAGCGGCGTGCTGCTGTCCAAGACGAAGAACGCCGACAACGCCCCCTTCGTCTGGGTGATCGACGCCAACCCGCAGGACATCGACATGATCGACTTCTACCGGCCGGACGGTACCCCGCAGAAGATCACCATGGGGGACTACCGGCAGCTCTCCGACGCGCTGTTCCACGCCGGCACCCGGTCGGGCAGCGAGTACGAGTACGTGGACGAGGCCAACCGGCTGCACTTCTACGTACTCGACCTGAAGCGCGACGCCGACGGCGTGCTGTCGTACACGGTAGCGGTGCGCTCGCTCGACGGCGCCGGACCGAGCAGTCACGGCGTGGCCCTGTCAGGCGGCGAGGTGACCACCGCGACCCGGCCGACCAACCGGGGCGTGACCTGCTCGTTCACCCTGACCAACACCGGCGCGTACGCGGCCGGCGGCCAGGCGCACCCGGAGAACGCGACGGCCTACCTCACGTCGGACGTCTACCGGCTCTCCGCCTCGGTAGGCGGCAAGGGCTGGCGGGTGGAGTTGCCGAACGCACTGGCCACCGCCGGGTTCGGCAAGTCCAGTACGGTCCGGGTCTCGGTCGGGGCGACCCCGTCGGCCACCCAGACCGGCGTCGTCAGGCTCACCGCCACCTCGGAGAGTGACCCGACGAAGACCATGACCAAGCAGTGCCGCGTCCAGAAGTCCTGACCCGCCCGGCGGGACGCCCGGGGGGTGGCGCGCACGGCGCCGCCTCCCGGGCACCTCGCTCCGACCACCCCGGAGGGAAGATGCGGCGGGTCCGCTACCGCCACCTGCTGGCGGCACTGCCGCTGCTGCTGCTCGCCCCGCTGGCCGGCTGCGGCGCCGACGAGGAGCCGCGCGCCGCGATGACCGTCCGGGTACTGGTCCGGGACATCAACCTCCGGCCGGAGGGCGTCGAGTGCGCCGGTACCGGGCCGTACACCCACTTCCACAACCGGGCGGCGTACCGGGTGGTGGACGGCGACGGCGAGACGCTGGCCGAGGGCGAACTGCCGCCCGGCAAGTCGGTCCGGACCTTCGCCGAGGATCTCGAAGTGGCGCGCATCCCGACGTTCTGCGAGTTCGCCGTCCCGGTCTCGGTAGCCGACCGGGACGCGTACCGGCTGGTCGTGGACGACCGCCGGCCGATCGAGCTGACCAGGGACGACAGCGAGGGGCCCGCGCTGGTCGCGGTGGTGCCGTCGTGACCGGGCCGGTCCTGCCCACCCTGCCGGGGCACGGACGGACGCGGTGGTTCGGTGCGATGCGCCGGCCCCGCCTCGCCGCCCTGCTCGGGATCGCCGCGACGGTCGCGGTGCTCGCGGCCGGCTGCACCGGAGACGGCGGCGCGGACCCCGAACCGGCCCCGCCGGTGGCCGGCGGCGCCGCCGCACTGCCCGGCCCGGTGCCGGGTGACCTGGCGCTGCGATCGGCGCCGACCGACCTGCCGGCCGCACCGAAGGTCACCGGTACGCTGACCGACGGCAGCCCGCTGGCGGTGCCGGACCTGTGGGCCGACCGTCCGGTGGTGCTGACCTTCTTCAGCTCCTGGTGCAACACCTGTGCGTCTCGGCAGGACGCCCTCAGCGAGCTGGCCCGTGCCCACCGTGACAGGGTGGTCTTCGTCGGGGTGGCCGGCGCGGACGAGCCGGACGCCCTACAGGAATACCTGCGCCGGCACCGGGTGGAATATCCGGTACTGGTGGACGGAGACCAGCGCATCGGTCGGGCGTACGCGGTCCGGGAACCACCGGCGGTGGTCGTCGTCGCCAAGGGCGGCACGCTGCTGCGCGGCTGGCCCGGCGGAGTGGACGCGCCCACCCTGGACAGTATGTTGCGGAAACTGGTATTCGCCCCGTGAACCCGACTGGACCGACGGAGACTGGCATGGACCTGGACCAGCCGATGAACCCCTACACCGGCGCACCGACCGGTCATCCGGTGCCACACACCGGTACCGACGGACTGGACGCGGTCTGCCGGCTGGCGGCCGCCGCCGCCCCGGCGTACGCGGCACTGCCGCTGACCACCCGCGCGGACCTGCTCCGCCGGATCGGTGCCGCGCTGGAGGGGGGCCGGGACGAGATCGTCGCGCTCGGCGACGCCGAGACCGGCCTCGGTACGGCCCGGCTGCACACCGAGCTGACCCGGACCCGGGTGCAGTTGGAGATGTTCGCCGACGCCGTGGCAGAAGGGTCGTTTCTGGAGGCGGTGATCGACCTGCCCGACCCCGACGCGCTGCCGGCGCCCCGACCGGACCTGCGCCGGATGCTGCTCCCGGTCGGTCCGGTCGCGGTCTACGCGGCGTCGAACTTCCCGCTCGCCTTCTCGGTGCCCGGCGGCGACACGGCCAGCGCGCTGGCCGCCGGCTGCCCGGTGGTGGTGAAGGCGCATCCCGGTCACCCCGGACTTTCCGACCTGTGCGGCGCGCTGGTCGCCAACGCGCTCGCCGAGGGCGGCGCCCCGGTCGGCACGTTCGCCGTGGTTCGGGGCATGGAGGCCGGCCGGGCCCTGATCACCCATCCGGCGATCACGGCCGGCGCCTTCACCGGCTCCGCCACCGGTGGGCGGGCGCTCGCCGACCTCGCCGCCGGCCGACCCGACCCGATCCCGTTCTATGGCGAACTCGGCTCGCTGAACCCGACCGTGGTCACCCCGGCGGCGCTGGCCGCCCGGGGCAACGCCATCGCCGAGGCGTTCGTCGGCTCGGTCACCCTCGGCGCGGGCCAGTTCTGCACCAAGCCCGGCCTGCTCTTCCTGCCCGCCGGGCACGGGCTGGACGGGGTACTCGGCAAGGCGGTCGGCGCGGCCTCGTTCGGACCGCTGCTGGGCGCCCGGATCCGCGACGCGTACCAGGAGGGGGCCGCCGCCCTGGCCGCGGTGCCCGGGGTACGCACGGTGGTCGCGCCCGCCCCGGTCGACCAGCCGGGCTACCGGGCCGGTGCGCAACTGCTGGCGGTCTCGGCCGGTGACCTCGTCCGGCACGCCGACCGGCTGCTGGAGGAGTGCTTCGGCCCGGCCGCCCTGCTGGTCGAGTACGCCGACGAGACGGAACTGCTGGCGGCGCTGGCCGTGGTCCCCGGCGCGTTGACCGCCACCGTGCACGGCGAGGGGGCCGGTGACCCGGTGGCGGCCCGGGTGGTCGACCTGGCCGCCCGGCGGGCCGGCCGGGTGATCTGGAACGGCTGGCCGACCGGGGTGGCGGTGACCTGGGCGATGCAGCACGGCGGACCGTGGCCGGCGACCACCGGCTCGCTGCACACCTCGGTCGGGGTCACCGCGCTGCGCCGCTTCCTGCGCCCCGTCGCCTACCAGGGCATGCCCGACGAGTTGCTGCCGGCGGCGTTGCGCGCGGCCAACCCGCTGGGCATTCCGCGCCGGGTCAACGGGAAACTCCTGACCTGACCTGCCCGGCCGGTCGCGCCGGGGAGCGTCTCGATGTCCGGGTGGCTCATCGACGTCACCGTCAGGGATCGACGGCGGGCTGTCGGGTCACCCGGACTCGGCAGCCCGCCGCTCGGCCGTCCGCCGTCAGCCGACGGGGGAGGCCGAGACCACCATCGACGGCGGGACGGCCTGAAGGGCGGCCCGGAGGTTCGGCAGCGGCCCGATCCGCTGGCCGATGTCGCCGCCCTGCGGGGTGCCGGTGCTCTTCAACAGGTTGCTCACCGCAGTGGCGGTCATCACCGGTCGACCGGTCGCCTTGAGGTAGGACTGGATCGCGACCACCGCGCCGGTGACGATCGGGCCGGCGCCGGAGGTGCCGCCGAACGACCGGGTGTAGCGGATGTTGCGGTTGGCCGGGGTCGTGCCGCCCTGGAGGTTGCCGTTGCTGCCGGTGGTGGTGATGTTCTGCCCCCAGCCCTGTAGGTCGAGGCGGGAGCCGTAGACCGAGAAGTTCAGCCGGGACCGGTTCGTACTGGAGCCGGCGCCGACCATGATCGCGCCGGAGTCCCGGACCGACCGGTCGAACCGTCCCCGGAACTCGGGAGCGTCGAGGTTCTCGCCCCCGTTGCCGCCGGTGGCCACCACGACCGCCCCGAGCCCGGTGAGCAGGACCGTCGCGTCGAACACCGACTGCACCCACTCGGCCGGGACGTACCGGGTACCGCCGTTCGGGCCGACCGTCTGCTGCTCGATCAGCACCGCGTCGCCGGGCCGGAGGAACTGGGCGAGGTGCGACAGCGCGGCCGCCGGGCGGTAGCTGGCCTGGCCGCTGCTGAGCCGCTGCATCGGCGAAATTCCGAACATGTCGGCGTCCGGCACGCCGCCGGTCACCCCGTAGCCGTTCGGCTGGGCCACCAGTTCGCCGAAGACCGCCGTACCGTGCTCGTCGGCGAAGCTGGTGTTGCGGGGGAACTGGGTGCCGCCGAGGTCGCTGGACCAGTCGAGCTGGAGGTCCTCGTGGAACGGGTTCCAGTCGTACTCCAGATCGACGATCCGGATCCCCGCTCCCCGGGCGCGTGGGTCCTGGTGCGCGTAGTCGGCGTCGACCCCCTGCGGCGCCGGCCGCTGGTAGCCCTGCATCGAGGTGAAGTCGGGGGTGGCGGGCGGCGGTGCCGCTTCGGGCGCCGGATAGGCGTACGCCACGTCGGGCAGGGCCCGCAGGTCGCGCAGCGCCGCCGACACGTCCGCCCGGGCGGGCAGGGTCAGGTGATACCACGAGGCCATGTCGGGGATGGCCCGGCCGGACCGGGCCTGCGCCGTCGCGGCCAGCCCGGCGAGTCCGGCCAGCGTCGGCTCCGGCAGCAGCGGGCTGAGTTCCACGGCGCGGTGCCGGTCCAGTACGGTCCGGACCGGGCCGAGGTCCCGGCCACGCTCGCTGCGCAGGGCGCGGTCCGTGCCGCGTACCGCCGACGCCTCCGCGAACTTGACCTCGAGTACCACGCCGGGCGACACGGCGTCCGAGCCGCGTACCAGCCGGCCGTCGGGCAGTTGGCCGGAGACGGTCAGCGTGGTGGTGGCGGCGCTGAGCTGCCCGGTGGCGCGCAGCGCCTCCTTGTCGAAGTAGAGCCGCAGGTCGGACCGACCGTCGGAGTTCACGTCGGTGACGGTGCTGAGGAACCCGCCGCCGACCCACCGGGCGACCGCGGCGCCGCTGCGGGCGTCGACCGGGGCGTCCGGGCCGAGCCGGACGGTGCCGGGGTCGATCCGGCTGACGTCCACTGCGGCGGTGCCGAACAGGGTCACCGCCAGTTGCCCCTGGCCGGCGAGATTGGGGGCCTCGGGCGCGTCCAACGGGATGTCGACGGTGCCGACCAGGGGATCGTCGGCACGTGCGGCGCCGGTGCCGGCCACCTGACCTGCCACGACGAGGGCGCCCAGTGCGAGTAGGGCGGTCAACCGCCTGGACATGCCGAACCTCCAAGGTAGACCGATAGTGGGCAGCAGGTGAAAAGCTACTGATCACAGTGAAGTCGGTCTATCTACAGGTGTCGTGACATCGACGATCCGGGGTCGGACTCCTGTTGCACGCGGGACATCCCGGTCAGGGGTGGCGCAGACGGCCGACCGTCGGGCCGGCTACCGCCACAGTGCGGCGCGGGTCCCGACAGATGCCCCAGGCCCGCCCGAGGCCGTCAGTAACCGGTCGTGACCCCGATGCGTTGAGTGGGGTAGAGACTGCGGCCAGCGGCAGTGAGGTCTGTGGCGTGACCGATTTCCCCTTCATTCGGTCCGCAAATGCCGGGCATGGAGGGTGGCGCTATGGCCGAGATCAGGGTTGTGGCTGTAATTGACTTCGGCACCCATGGCTGCGGCTTTGCCTGGACATTCCTGAGCCCCTTGCACGACGATCCCTGCCAGCGGCAGATTTTCACCTGCGACGAGTGGCCGGGGCAGCCATCACCGTACCCGAAGACTCTCACGGCACTGATCATCGATCGTCATGGCGACGTCTTGTCCTGGGGGTGGGAGGCGCATCGGATGTGGCGCACCCATGGTCTCGAGCTGTACCACGCGGGTCACCGGTACAAGAAGCATTTCAAATTGTCCCTGGCGCGTTTCGGAGACGAGCGGCCGCCGTTTCGGGGAGTCTCCCTCAATGATTGCGAGGACAGCCCGGAGCGGCTCGTCGTGGCATTCCTGAAGAGGATCTACCAGCGGGCGTTGACCGAGATCTCCGGGAGTGGTTACCGCGCGGACGAGATCCGCTGGTGTCTGACGGTCCCGGCGATCTGGGACGACTACCAGAAGCAGCTCATGCGTGAGGCGGCCTACGAGGCGGGAATGCCGACCGAGGACGGACGACTCATCCTCGCCCTTGAGCCCGAGGCCGCCGCCTATCACGCGCGAGTATCGGGAGTCAGCGTCAACGGTGCCGAGGACGGTAGGGACCTCAACCAGCCCGGTACCAGATTCATGGTGGTCGACTGTGGAGGCGGGACGATCGACATCACCGCGTACCGCAACGACGAGAACGGGCTGATGGTCGAGATCGGTCGCGCCTACGGGGACAAGAGCGGGTCGGCGTACCTGAACAAGGTGTTCGAGGAGACGGTACTCACCAAGCGCCTGGGTGGTGTGGAGGAGATGCAGCGACTCGCCAATCAGTGTCCCGCGGCGCTGGAGGACCTGCTCGACGCCTGGGAACGGGTCAAGGTGCACGCGACGGTCGATCTCGCGCAATCGCTGTACCTGCCGATCGGAAAGGCACTCGACCGCTGCCTGAGTGAGTCGGCGAGGTACGCGCTACCAGATCTGCAGGGCGGAGAAGACGAGTACATCGTCGTCTCCCCGGACGAGGTTCGCGACGTCTTCGAGGAGGTCGTTCCTCGTATTCTGGACATGATCGACCGACAACTCGACGAAATGCGTTCGGCCGCCGGCCCGGCACAGTCGCCGGAGGTGGTCCTGCTCGTCGGAGGGTTCGCCGCGTCGCCCTACCTTCAGCAGCGCGTACGAGGCCACCTCCGCGGGCGGGCCGAGGTCCGTGTCGTACCCAGATCGGCCATGGCGGTACTGGCGGGAGCGGTTCACTTCGCCTACGACCCGCAGACCCGTGCGCGCCGATCCAAGTACACCTACGGCATCGATGTGGTCACGTCGTTTGAGGAAGGCGTCGATCTGCCGGCCAAGCGGCGTGTCAACTCGCGGGGAGAGGTCACCTGCGTCGATAGGTTTGCCGTGTTCGTCCGTGCCGGTGAGACTGTCCGGAGCGGACACGAGGCCGTCCAGGGATGCATCCCGGTCGAAGGCGACCAGACGGAGGTCGACGTCGACTTCTATGCGACCCGGGATCCCGAACCGCGGTACGTCGATGAGGTGGGCTGCTACCGCGTTGGCCGACTGACAGTGGACCTGGCCAAGGTGATGCACCTGGACCTGACGCAACGAAGCATCCGTGTCGCCATGCAGTTCGGCGAGACCGAGGTCAAGGCGCGCGTCACCCTCGGCGGCAGCGATCTCCAACTGAACGCGGTGCTCGATTTCGTCGCTCGCTAGTTGGACGGCGAGGACCGCTAAGCCAATCGCGGTCACGGCTTGGGTGTGCCGGTGGGCATTGCGGCGAGCGGGAAGCGACGGTCGAGCGCCGGCAGTATCGATCGGAGTGCGGCCACGGTTGCCCGCCGGTCTCCGCCGGCGTCGTGCAGCAGGACGATGGCGCCCGGGTATACATCGGACGTGACGGTGCGGATGATGTTTCTGGCGCCGGGACGGGCCCAGTCACGGGGATCGACCGCCCAGTGCAATGAGGTCATGTTCAGTTGTTGGGCCGCCCTGACGACGGATCGTGTCCAGGCTCCGCCCGGTTGCCGGAAGTAGGGGATCGGCACTCCCGCTACCGCTGACCGGATCGCCTGGTTGGTCCGGGTCAGGTCGGCCAGAATGGCGGATCGGGAGCGGCTTCCCAGTCTCATGTCGTGTGCCCAGGAGTGGTTACACAGAGTGTGTCCGTCGGCGGCGATGGCCCGTACCAGGTCGGGATGGGCTCGGACGTTGACACCCACCAGACAGAAGGTGGCTTTGACGCCTGATCGGCGTAGCAGAGCCAGGATCGGAGGGGTGTAGCGGGGGTCCGGGCCGTCGTCGAAGGTGAGCGCCACCTGCGAGGAGCCGGTGGTCACCCGGGCTCCGTAGGGCCCGTCATGCTCTGGACCGAGCGGCCAGGCCGGAACTCGTGCTGACGGGACGCTCGGGCTGGCGGCGACGTCCGGTGAGGCCGAAGCGGGTGAGGTGGGCACGCCGGACCCGGTGGCCGAGGCGGGGCCGCGCACCGCGGAGCGCCGGCCGCCTTCCAAGTCGGTGATCACGCGCACCAGGACGTACGAGCCGGCGAGGACCACGGTGGCGACAAAGGCTGCCGTCCCCAGTTTCAGGAGTCTCGACATGCCGGCAATATTATATAGATTGTGTAACTAACATCCCTTATGCCGTTTTTATACTTGACCAGTGCCCGGGCCGATCACTCCGGGCACTCTCGCGGCGACGCGCGCGCCACGGCGGCCAGTCGAGGAACGGAGCGCCGATGACGGGCCGCCCGTGCGGCGGCCGCTTGAGGTGACGCCGCGGCGTGAAGCTGGCCCACACTCTCCTCCCCGTCCACATCTGACTGTCGCCGGGTGCGGCGGTGGAACTGTGCGGCGCGTGCCGGTGGTGCCGTCGCCGATCTGGTCGAAGGTGTTGTCTCCCCGCGCGTAGCGCTGCCCCGTCGAGGTCAACGCCACGTTGCACAGGTTGTCGCGGCGATCGCGGTGAGCGGGGCACCGGGCCCGCTGCGCCGGATCGCCGCCACCCGCGCCGATCCGATCGGGGTGGGTGGCCGGAGCGGTCCCGGGCTACCGACGACGGGGGCGGACCAGGCGGATCAGTACTCCTGATTTGGACATACGACCCAATAACAGCACTTATAGTGCGATACGCTGAGCGATGAGAGATTCGCTGTCAACTACGTGTGGAACCCGCATGGGCGGGACTGGAGGAGTCGTGCCGTATTCGCGTTCGTCCCTCATTCCCGCTCGTCGGTCGGTCCGCCTTGTCGACCACCCGCTCCCCGACCGGGACGGCGAAGGTGGTCGTGCCGGCCAGGCACGGACGGGTCAGTCGGTCCGGCCTCCGTTCCCGCCGCCTTGCCGCATGCGGACACGCCGCATCGGAGGCCACATTGCCGGGTCGATCGAACTAACGGCAGAGGCGGCACGTCGCCGCCTGATCGAAGGGAGCGTCGTGCGGTGGTTCACGACCGTATGAGGGTACTGATGACATGCAGGGTCTTCGAACCCGGCTTTCGTGGTGGCGGTATAGTGCGGGCGATCGTCCAGACCGTCGACACGGTTTCTGATGATGTCGATCTGACGGTTGTCACACGGGACTGCGACGTCGGTTCCACGGAGGTCTATCGAGACCTGTCCGGAAGATGGTGGGGCCGGCGACGCTCCCGCATCTTCTATCTGGACGTCCGTCGTCCTCTGCAGTGGCTCGGGTTGTGGCGCGAGCTACGGAAGACCAGATTCGACCTACTGCACGTCAACAGTCTGTGGGAACCACTCTTCACCGTGCTACCGATCGTCGCCGTACGGCTCCGGCTCGTCAACGCCCGCCGGGTCCTTCTCTCTCCGCACGGGGAGTTGTCGCCGGGAGCGTTGATGCTCAAGGGCAGGAAGAAGCGTCTGTTCCTGACCGTGTGGGCGCCTCTGCTGCGGCATGCCGACGTGACGTGGCATGCGGTGACGAACCGGGAGGCAGCGGAGATCAGGGCGGTGTTCCCGTGGGCCAAGATCCTGGTCAACCACTACCAGGTGCCGCTGCCCGACGAGCCTCTGCCGCCGCAGGCCCCGAGCGACGGGCCGGTGCGACTGGTCTTCCTCGGGCGGATCTCGCCGAAGAAGAACCTGGACATGGTGCTCGACGCTTTGAGTCGGGTGTCGTCGCCGGTCGAGCTCGACATTTACGGCCCGCTGGAGGATGTCGCGTACTGGTCACGCTGCGAGCAACTCATCTCCCGGCTTCCCCGGAATGTGATGGCGCGCTACCAGGGCGAGGTCGCGCCTTCGGCGGTCCGGCAAATTTTCTCCCGCTACGATGCCTTCGTCTTTCCCACGCTGGGAGAGAACTTCGGATTCGTCATCGCCGAAAGCCTGTCCGCCTCCTGTCCGGTGATCTGCTCGGATGAAACGCCCTGGACTGATGTTCTCAACGACGGAGGAGGCCTGGTCCTCGACGAACTCGCTCCCGCCGACCTGGCAAAGGAACTCGATCGCTTCGCGGCCATGACACCGAGCGAGCGCCTTGACGCACGCGAGCGAGCTGGAGACGCCTACCGGGCGTGGCGGCGGGCTGTCGGCAACGACAACCTGCTGGACCGGGTACGGACACACGGATTGATTCCGTCGGGTGCGGGTGTGTGACCCACCGGCCGCACCGGGTCGGGGGAGGAGATCCCTCGTGACGTGGGACGGGGAGTGGGCGGGATTCCAGCGATCGGCAAGGCCGCCCCTGGGCAGGTGTGCGGACGATTCGACCCGCCGCTGGGAGAAGACCAGCGCAGCCAGGTGCCACCGCGACAACGGTCGCTACCAGGCGCCCGTGACGCCGGGTTGCGGGACCTACGGTATGCCCCTCCACGCCGTCCTCCGACCAGCGGAAGCGGCAAGTCAGGGTAAAACTCGCCTTTCCCGATCGGTGGTTTCCGGAAAAAGCCGCATATCGGCCATAATGCCACCTAAGCTGTCAGAGCGCATCCGCCAGGCACGCGAGGCAGGGGCAGGCGCTGCGGCCACGGCCGCCCCTGGTCCAGGTCCACCGCAGCGCGGCCGGTGCGCCGCTGCTCGGATCCAGAACCCGGGCACTGGCTCTGTTCTCTCTGAACCATCTGTCGAAGGGCTGCCGCCGAGGCGGCAGCACACGTCGTAAAGGACCAGGCTTTGAAGATCACCGTTATCGGCTCCGGGCATCTCGGAGCCCCCCACGCTGCCGGCATGGCAGACATCGGCCACGACGTCGTCGGTGTCGACATCGAC
The DNA here is from genome assembly GCF_053764795.1 of Plantactinospora sp. DSM 117369. Lineage (NCBI taxonomy): Bacteria > Bacillati > Actinomycetota > Actinomycetes > Micromonosporales > Micromonosporaceae > Plantactinospora > Plantactinospora sp. DSM 117369. The sequence continues at coordinate 3,772,229 of NZ_CM132446.1, forward strand.
CTGGCGAAAGTCGCTGCCCTCAATGCCGGGCGAGGCTGGTTTCACGAACCCGAACTCGACGACCTGCTGTCCCGCAACATCGGCACCGGAAGACTTCGGTTCACCACCGACCTCACCGACGCCGCGGCGCACGGCGAGGTGCACTTCCTGGCTGTCGGTACCCCGTCCGGTCCCGACGGCTCCTACGACCTGTCCCAACTCACCGCAGCCGTCAGCGCGCTCGCTCCGCATCTGCGCCGTCCATGCCTGATCGTCGGCAAGTCCACCGTGTCACCCGGCACCGCCCGCGCCGTGGAGGCCCTGGCCCGCCGGCTCGCTCCGGCCGGCGACGCGGTCGAGGTGGCCTGGAACCCCGAGTTCCTCCGCGAAGGCACCGCCGTCGCCGACACCCTTACGCCCGACCGGATCGTCATCGGCGTCAGCTCCGCGGAAGCCGAAAAGTCCCTCCGGGCGCTCTACGCGCCGATCATCAAGAGCCACGGATGCCCCCTTGTCGTCACCGACCTCGCCACCGCGGAAATGGTCAAGGCCACCGCCAACGCCTACCTCGCCACCCGGATCAGCTTCATCAACGCTGTCGCCGAGATGAGCGCCGCCATCGGCGCCAACGTCACCGACCTCGTCGAAGCCATCGGCTACGACACCCGCATCGGGCATCACTACCTTCAGCCCGGCCTCGGCTTCGGCGGTGGCTGCCTCCCCAAAGACCTGCACGCCTTCACCCACCAGGCCGACAACACCGGCAGCACCGAAGCCGCCGCGCTGCTGCGCGCCGTCGACACCGTCAACCGGCACCGGCGCCACCGGGCCGTCGAACTCGCCCGCGCGGTCCTCGACGGAAAACTTGCCGGCCGCCGCGTCGCCGTCTGGGGTGCCGCGTTCAAAGCCGGCGTCGATGACGTACGCGATTCACCCGGCCTGGACGTCGCCGTACGACTCCACCAGGCCGGCGCCCACGTCGCCGTCTACGACCCCCAAGGCATGGCCCAAGCCCGCCACACCGCCCCGGCACTCAGCTACGCGCCCACCGCTGCCGATGCCGCCCAAGACGCCGACCTCGTCCTCGTCACCACCGGTTGGCCCGAGTTCCGCAGCCTCGACCCGTATGCCATCGGCGACAGGACCGCCGTCCGCCGGATCATCGACACTCAGGGGGTGATCGTCGCGGCTCGATGGCGCGCCGCCGGTTGGAGCGTCACCGACATCAGCTTCCGACCCGCCTCTCAACAGGCGCAGCGAAGCCCGGCCTGCCAGCTCGTCTGAAGGAACGGCGGCCCGAAGCCTCCGCCGTCGACGTCCCCTCGTTCGCACGCGTCAGGCGGTGTCGACGTCGGCGGCGAGCCCGATTCACCTGCGGCCACAACGGACCGTGCGACGGACGCCCGGCGCATACCAGGGGTTGCGCACCGGCCGCATCAAGATTGACCGAGTTGTTGGTCCAAATATGGCATAGCAGGCTAATCACCTCATTATAGTTTCTATACATCGGTCGGCATGAGGTCTGCCGTCCGTTCTGTTTCGCGCCGCGCCCAGGGCAGGAGTCGTGTGATCTTCGCGTTCCAGTCTGGTTCACTGCCGATCCCGGCTGCCGTCCGCCAGACCGTCGCCCGGTACGACGCCTTCGTTCCTCCCGTCCTCGGTGAGGGCCTCGGACCCGCCACCGCGGAGAGCAGCGCGCGGGCTGGCTGCTCTCTGCCGATGTGGAGCGAACCATGACCACACTCACCCGGGGCGCGCGACGGGCGAAGACGTCCAACGGAGTGCGACTTGCCGTTGTCGCCACGTCGACGTTCAACGTCGTCTCGACCGGGACTGCCGGTATAGCGGGCATCGTCATCGCGCGGTCGCTGGGGCCGAGCGTCAGGGGCGAGTACGCGGCCATCATGGCCTGGTTCGTGCTCCTGCTGGTGGTCGGCGGGCTCGGCCAGTCAGCGGCGACGACGTTCTTTGTCGCCCGCGATCCCGGTCGGGCTCCCGAGTACGTGGCCGTGTCCCGGAGCATTGTGGTCGTTTCCGGGGCGGTGACACTCGCCGTCGGGATGATCGCCGCCCCGCTGCTCGGTTCGGACAGCGGGACCGTGGTGTGGGCCTACCGGCTGATGTTCGCCACCTGCCTGGCCGCGTTCGTGGGTCTCAGTTACACGTTCGCGCTCCAGGGGTCGAGCATCGGTCGGTGGAATCTGACGCGGATCTCCCAGCCGGTCGGGTACCTGGTAGTGGTCGTCGCGCTACACGCCACCGGCCAGCTCACCCTGATCACCGTGTTGGCGGCATTCTCCGCCACGACGGTGGCCCAGACGGTGCTGGCCTACGGGTTGTGCGCACGCGGCCGGCTCACCGGGGGTCGGCCGAGTCTCGTCCTGGTCCGTCCGATGGCGCGTTACGGTGTCGGGCAGCTCGCGGCCACGATACCGCTGGTGGTGATCGCCCGGCTCGACCAGTTGGCCCTTTCGGTCACCGACGACCCGTCCGCGCTCGGCAACTACGCGGTGGCTGCCTCGCTGACCGCACTCGCCGTCCCGGTCGCGGCGGGGCTGGGCTATGTCGCGTTCCCCCGAATCGCCGCGCAGCGAGGTCCGCGGTCGGCGACGACGCGGCTGCAGTGGCGGGCCGTGGCCGTGAGCGGTGCCATCGCCGTCGCGCTGATGCTCCCGCTGGCCGCGCTCGCGCCCTGGCTGGTCCCGACGGTGTTCGGTCCGGGTTTCGACAACGCCGTCGTGCTGGTGGTCCTGCTGGCCCCGGGCGGCGTCTTCATGGCTTGCCAGCAGGTGTGCGCGGACCTCCTTCGTGGACACGGCCGGCCGCTCGCCGCCGGGCGGGCCCAGGCGGTCGCCGCCGGGGTGATGGTCGTACTGCTCGGCACGCTGATGCCGGTCCTGGGTCCGCCGGGCGCTGCCCTGGCCTCCAGCATCTCGACGGGCGTGGCGTTCCTGCTGCTTCTCCGCGCGCTGAGCCGCGCCCTGGCTGCGGACGAACCGAAAGAGTCGGTGCCATGATTGTCTTCGTTGTCGGGTGTCCGAGCCCGTACACACTCCCGTGCTCAACCGGCTGCACGACGAACTCGGTGGAGAGCTGTCAGTCTGCTACCTCTGCGGTACCGACACCTCGCACGGCTGGGGCGAGATTGCCGCGACGCACCGCTACGTCGCGCTCGACCGTCCCGGCGGACGGGCCGCGTTCGCGCGCGCACTGCTGTCGTCGAGGCTGCGAACCGTCTGCGTGTACGGGTACCGGGGCGGGGCCCGGGTGGTGGCGGCGAACGTCGCCCGGCTCCGTGGCGTCCCGCTGGTGTTGCGGGGAGCGGCCGATGTCCGTACCGAGTGGTCGCGGCGGGCGTTTCTCCGGCTCGTCAAACGCTGGTATCTGCGGGCGCTCCTGGGACAACCGGAGCTGTGGACCAACGGGTCGGCGAACACCGCGTACTGGAATCTGCTCGGCCTGCAACGCCACCACACCATTCCATACGCGCTACAGCGCCTGCCGGGGGGCGAGTCCGGCGCGGCGGCGCTGCGCGCCGAGTTGGGGTCGCGGATCGTCTCGTCTTCACCTTCGTGGGCAGGCTCGAACCGGTCGAGGCAGTCACCGACCTGCTGCGGGCATATGACATCGTGCGGGCCGATCCACCGGCGCTCGCCGCCGCCATGCTCGCCGAGTACCGTCAGGGACCGCGCCGGGCCCGCGCCTGCAATGTGCGGACACCGCCCGGGACATGGCGGAACGGCTACGCGAACTCGCCCGATGCAACGTCGAGACGGTCAGGGCTTGATGAAGATCGCCGTGTCCCAGACGCCGGAACAGGTCCAGATGTGCCTCCACTGCCCGACGGCGCGGGCCACCTCCGCCCACACCTGACTCGCCGGCCCCTGTGCCGGCCTTCTCGCCCCCGGAGAGCGGGAGAGCGACGGGAGGAACCTCTCGACGTTGTCGACGATGAGTAGACCACCCGGGCGGAGCTTGCCGAGAGAGAGCTGGGCGCAGGCGTCGCGGTAGATTCCGTCGACGAGCGCGAAGTCGAGGCTGCTGTCGTCGAAGCGCAGCAGCGTTCGGACGTACTCGCTCTCGGCACCCCGGTCGAACGGCACGTCCGGTGCCGCGAACAGATGGTCGACGTTGTGGACGCCCTGCGCCTTCAACCTCGCGGAGACCGTGCCGTGCCACACGTCGTCGTGCTCCACGCTGGTCAGGTGCCGCACCCGTTGCGACAGCCACAGGGTACTGCGGCCAGAACCGAACTCCACGCCCTGGTCGCTCGGGCGCAGCATGGTGGAGAGGATCTGCGTGGCCTGCGGGGTGAGCCATGGCGCATCGGGATGGCTGCGGCTGTAGCGCAGCTCGCGCGTGCGGTCGAGGAAATAGCGGGGGGTCCAGTGGCCAAAGCTGCGCATCTGTCCTCCGGTCACCGGTACTCGGGCAGGACGGCGAACATGTCCCGCGAACTGACGCCCGACACCTCCGTGTCCCGGAGCACGCCGAGGTGGTCCGGACGGGCGAACTGATAGCCGTACCCGGCGAGGATGGCGGCGACGGGGCCGCGGTCCTCACCCAGCACGGACCTGCTCCTGGCGTTCCATTCGATCTGCAGCACGCCGATGCGCCGTTGCTCCAGTGCCCGACGGGCGCCGTCGAGAACCAGCCGCTCGGCGCCCTCGACGTCGATCTTCACCCCGACCGCGAACCGGCTGCCGAGAATGTTGTCCAGGGTGTCGACCTCGATCGTGTCGCCCACCGCCCCCGGTTCGAGTCGGAGGTGGTTGGTGGTGTCTTCCCCGGTACTCAGCGTGCATTGGCCCGGGTGGTCCGCCAGCCCACACTCCCGCACCGTGATGGCGAATTCGTTGAGCCTGACGTTGGCGTGGAGCCGCCGTACCGCCTCCGGAGAGGGTTCGATCGCGATGACCTCGGCGCCGCAGTCGCCGGCCCACAGGGCGTAGGCGCCGACGTTGCTGCCGACGTCGACGAACAGGTCGCCGGGCCGGAGGATGCGTCGCCACGCCTGCATTTCGTTCCAGTCCGGAGGGTTGGCGTACACCACCTTCGACGCCGCCGCGCAGTGCAGCTCGGCCCACATCCGGCCGCTGCGACCCACGGTTGTCAGTGTCCGCAGGCCGATCCGCCCGCGGAGCTGGAAGCGGGCCGCTCGAGTGATGCTGCTGAGCTGCCGGCCACGGTTGGCCGGATGCGTCCAGGCGTAGGTGAGTACCTGCCGGATCTGCCGAACGGCAGTGTCGGGCCGGACCATTCAATTCTCCTGTCGGTAATCAGGAACCACACAACGATGAGCACCGCGAGCCGCATGCCGGCACGTACGGTGAAGGTGAAGGTGCCCCAGACCAGGTCGGGCAGGCCCGCGGCGATGATGACCGCGGTGGCGTACGCCAGAAGCGCGTGCCGGCCCATGAGCGGGCGGGCTGAGGCCCGGGCCAGGAAATGGTCGGCCGCCCGCACGACGAACCCCACGACGGGCACCATGAGCACCAAGCCGACGAGGCCGAAGTTGTAGAGCCACTCGCCCTGGAACAGCGCCGCGTCGGAGTGGCCGCTGTTCGCTAGCTCGGGGTGCAGGATCGGCACCAACTCCGCACCGAAGCCCGACGGCTTGGTCGGCCAGACGGCGCGCGGGACGAGCGAGACCGCCGCTGCCCAGAAGGTGTGGCCCCAGGCGTGGGCAAGGAAACCGGCATCATTGTGACTCAGCAGGTCGCCGAAGCTGCCCAACGGACTCGCCACGGACTCGAGCCCGGTGCCGGTGATCTGTGCACCTGGATGATTCGCCCGCACCGCGTCCATGCGCATGTTGGCCATCATCAACAGGATCGGTACCGAGCCGGGGATGACCAGGGCCTTCACCAGTCGGGTCCGCGTTCGCCGTGCTATCACGATCAGCAGGGCGAAGCCCAGCGAACCGAGCATCAGCCGACCGTAGCTGTTGGAGGTGACCACCGAGAGCGCGAACCCTCCCGCCGCCAGCAGACAGCCGAGCAGCGGCGGCCGGCGCTCGTCGCCCAGAAGGCCGATCGCGACCAGCAGCGCGCCGACGAAAACGGCGGCCTGGCTCAGGTGGCGCAGCGACCCGAGAAACTCGAGCGAGGCGACTGCGGCACCACAGGCGACAAGGATTCCGATCCAGGTGAGCCGGTGCAGGAACGCCGGATCGACAGGACGTGGCCCGGACGGCTCCGGCGGCGGCTCCTTTGTCCAGAACAGCAGCCAGGTGGTCACATGGCCGAAGTAGCACAGCACCAGCGCACGCAGCAGGGACTCCTCGTCGGTGCTGCCGGAGAGCAGGTACAGCCCGGCGAACCCGACGAAGAGAGCGAACGCGAAGTTGTAGATGCCGACCGCGCTGACGGTGGTTCCACCGTGGCGCCAGTAGACCCACAGCCCGAAGAGCAGGGCGGCACTGGAGAGTACGAAGATCGCGCGGGTGTGGCCGACCGCCGGTACGTCCGAGTCGAGCAACACGCCGAGAAGCCCGAAAAGGTACCATCCGGCCCCCGCTGCCGCGACCCGGAATACCGTGCGCTTCCGGTCCGGGCTCTCCGCTGGAGGGGGTGTGCCGGCCGTCGCGATGGCGAGGGCAGGCCGGGACCCGGGACGGCGGAGCCCGATGTGGACGGTCACCCGGCCAGTACTCCGTGTCGGACGACCGGCAGCGCACCGTCGGCGTGCGCCGCGACCACGACGGCGTCGGTGACCGCCGCCGGCACGAGCGGCCTGGCCTTGATGATCACGTCGAGCATGCTGCGAATCCCTCCAACCCGGATAACGAACCAGCGAAGCACCGAGTCAGCATAGAGCGTGCTTTCCGAACGATAAGGAGATATACGAAAAACCGCCTGTGAGTGGCTATGCCGGAGCTGAGCCGACAAAGCGCCCGGTGGGAGCGAGGCGAATGCGCGCCGGATCCGTGACCGTCTCACCTTCACCAGAACGTGACACTGTATGGTTTGCGATCTGGCCGGCGATCCGGTGCTGGCGTGCCGAGATGTCGAGGGTGGTATGGAGTTCTTGGGTAGTCCCGAGCTGTGGGTCGCGTTCGCGACGCTGCTGCTGCTGGAGGTCGTGCTGGGCATCGACAACGTGGTGTTCATCTCGATCCTGGCCGGTCGGCTGCCCGAGCACCAGCAGGCGCGCGCCCGCACCATCGGCCTGTCGCTGGCCCTGGTGACCCGGCTGCTGCTGCTGGCGTCACTGTCCTGGGTGATCGGGCTGACCGCGCCGCTGTTCACGGTCTTCGGGCAGGAAATCTCCGGCCGTGACCTGATCCTGTTGCTGGGCGGGTTGTTCCTGCTCGGCAAGGCCACCTACGAGATACACGAGCATCTAGAGGGCGCCGAACACGGTCGCTCAGCCCGGGGCACGTCGTCGTTCGCGGCGGTGATCGTCCAGATCCTCATCCTCGACATCGTCTTCTCCCTCGACTCCGTGATCACCGCAGTCGGCATGGTGGACCAGTTGTTCATCATGGTGGCGGCCGTCGTGGTCGCAATGGTGATCATGTTGGTCTCGGCCGGCACCGTCAGCCGATTCGTCAACACGCATCCGACGGTCAAGATGCTGGCCCTGTCGTTCCTGCTGCTCATCGGCGCCAGCCTGATCGCCGAGGGCTTCGACCAGCACATCCCCAAGGGATACGTGTACGGCCCGATCGCGTTCTCCATCTTCGTCGAGTTCCTCAACCTGCGGGTACGGGCCCGTCAGCAGCGGAGCGCGGCGCAGCCCGTGCACCTGCACCCCACCTACGTCAAGTCACCCGAGACCGAGACCTCGACCGCCTCGGGCGACTGAGGCTGGTCCCCGTAGTCGCCCGTCGACCATCTGACCGGCGGTGGCCCCCCGACCGGAGGCAGGGACAGCCGTGGACGCGTCGCCTGGTCGGCGGGGCCTGGGACCGGCCGTCGGGTCGGCCGCGCGGATGTCGTCGGGCCGTAACACCTGCCGCTGTACAGTTTCCGCAGGATCCGGACGAGGCAGGGAGGTGGACCGTCGACGCGACCTTGTTGCGGATCGGGGAGGTCGCCGCTCAAGCCGGCGTCTCGCCGCGCACCGTCGACTTCTACACCAGTCTCGACCTCATCGCCCCGGCTGCCCGTTCCGGCGGGAACTACCGGCTCTACGACCCTGAGGTGATCGAGCGGATCACCACGATCCGTGCTCTGGAGGCTCACGGTGTGCCGTTGCAGGAGATCGCGGCGGCGCTGCGTCAGCCCGTAGCCGACGACCTCGACGCCAGGCTCGACCAACTCGACAACGCCCTGCATGCCCTGCAGGCCGCCGCGCGACACAGTGACGAACACGCCCACGGCCTGCTCACCGCGATCACGACCCGCGCCCACGCCCTCATCGCGACCGCCCTCGACCTCACCGCCGGGCTACCCCCGCCGGCCTGACCGTCCCGTCGACCGCACGGCGGAGCAGCCGGCGGTTCATCGGGCCGGCGGCGGTCGTGGCGGCGCGAGCGGCCCACGACGAACCCTGGTCGCTCGGCCCGACAGGCAGAGATCCGGAACGCCCACCGGAAACCCGGTGAAACCTTGGTGGACACCGCACTAGCGTGGGGCGATGAACCTCGATCCGGTGATGCACAACCGGGCCGCGTGGGACCGGCAGGTCGACAAGGGCAACGAATGGTCGCGTCCGGTCTCCGCCGCGACGATCGCCAGGGCGCGGGCCGGCGACTGGTCGGTCGTACTCATCGGCTATCAGCCCGTCGACCGGGCCTGGTTTCCGGCTGACCTCACCGGCGTGGACGTGCTGTGCCTGGCGTCCGGTGGCGGTCAGCAGGGTCCGACGCTCGCCGCCGCCGGTGCCCGGGTCACCGTCTTCGACAACTCGCGCCGCCAGCTCGAACAGGACGAGATGGTGGCCCACCGGGACGGCCTGGAGTTGCGGACGGTCCTCGGCGACATGCGCGACCTGTCGGTCTTCGCCGACTCCGCCTTCGATCTCGTCTTCAATCCCGTCTCGAACCTGTTCGTGCCCGACCTCGCTCCGGTGTGGCGGGAGTGTTTTCGGGTGTTGCGCCCGGGCGGTGCGCTGCTCTGCGGTTTCGTCAACCCTGACGTCTTCCTCTTCGACCACGAGGCGTTGGACGAGCGCGGCGAACTGGTGGTGCGCCACCGGCTCCCGTACAGCGACCTCACACACGTCCCGGCGGAGGAACGCGCGCGGTTGTGGGGTGCCGACGCACCGCTGGAGTACAGCCACACGCTGGCCGAGCAGATCGGAGGTCAGCTCGCCGCCGGCTTCGCCGTCGTCGGGTTCGCGGAAGCGCCGCACCACTCCGACGCCACCGCCGGCTGGCTGCCCGGCTACTTCGCGACCCGGGCGGTCAAGCCACCCCGATAGTTCCCCCTTCGACGTGCGGGCCGCCGGCCGGACCTGCGGTGCCGGCCCGGCGCTGGCCGGGTGACTTCGAGGCGTGCGAGACTGGCGGCGCAGGTCATCGGGGGGACGGGATGCCGCTGAAGAACGAGGACCGGCCGTCGGACTCGCCGTACGTCCATCGCGTGTGGCGCAGCCAGGCGTCCGGGGTCGCGCGGATGACCTCGATCGCCACCTCGAACTGGGAGCTGGTGTTCTGGGAGCAGCACGGCCGCGTCCACGCCGCGGTACGCGGTCCGGAGACCACGGTTTCGAGCGTCGAGGTGCCGGACGGGTCGGCGTCCTTCGGGATCACGTTCGCGCACGGCAGTTCGATGCCGCACCTGCCCGCGGCGCGGCTGGTCGACTCCGCCCTGGAGAGCCCGCACGCGACCGCGACCACGTTCCGGCTGCGCGGCGAGGAGTGGCCCATCCCCGACTTCGAGAGTGCGGAGCAGTTCGTCGCCCGGCTGGTGCGGGAGGGCGTGGTCGTGCGGGATCCGCTCGTCGACGAGGTCGTGGCCGGCGGGATGCCGGAGCTCGGCACGAGGTCGGTGCAGCGCCGCGTCGCCGCGGCCACCGGGCTCACCCAGGGCGGCATCCGGCAGATCGAGCGCGCCCGGCAGGCCGCGATCCTGCTCGGCGAGGGCGTCGTACCGCTCGAGGTCGTCAACCGGCTCGGCTACTACGACCAGCCGCACCTCGCCCGCTCGCTCCAGCGTTTCATCGGCCGTACCGCGACCGAACTGCGCCGGCCGGACGCGGTCGCGCAGCCCCTGTCGCTTCTGTACAAGATCGGCGACCCCGCCGGTTCCTAGCCTGGATGCGACGCGGCACCGCGCCGCCGCGGGGGACATCCCCGCACCGCTACCGGCTACCAGGAAGGCACTCCAGTTGACCTCCTCCACCGCCCTAAAGGGCGGGGATTCCCTTGGTCGCCCTTGGGTTTTCCTGCTTCAACACCGACCGCCTCGTCCGGGCGTCCGCCCGTTGAGGTCTTACACCGGCTCCACAGGCCGTAACGGAGAGCCCCTCCGCCAGAATGTTGGGGGCCGCGTTGACGTCACGGTCGTGGATAGTGCCACATCGGCAGGTCCACGTCCGCACGTCCAGCAGCATCCGCTCAGCGAGAACACCACACGTCGAGCAGAGCTTGGACGACGGGAACCAACGGTCCACCACGACCAGGTCCCGGCCGTACCAGTCGGCTTTGTATTCGAGCATGGTGCGGAACTGCCGCCAGCCGGCGTCGCTGATGGCGCGGGCCAGAGGGCGGTTTTTGACCATGTTACGCACGGTCAGGTCCTCGATCACGATCGTTTGGTTCTCACGAACGAGTCGAGTGGTCAGTTTGTGCAGGTGGTCCCGACGCCGGTCGGTGATCCGAGCATAAATCCGGGCCACCTTCAACCGGGCCTTGGCCCGATTCAGCGACCCCTTCTCCTTGCGGGCGAGTTGGCGCTGGGCGCGGGCCAGGGCGGACCGGTCCCTGCGTTCGTGACGCGGGTTGGTGACCTTCTCACCGGTACTCAACGTGAGCAGGCTGTCGAGTCCGGCGTCCACCCCGACGGCCGTGTTGGCGGCCGGGGGCGATTCGATCGCATCGTCACAGGGCAGGGACACGAACCAGCGTCCCGCCGCGTCCTGCGACACCGTCACCGTGGACGGCGACGCACCCTTGGGCAACGGCCGCGACCACACGACGAACGCGCCTTGAAGATGCCGAAGGGCCTGCTGCAATGGCACCGACGACACCTCGTTGAGGAACGCCAGTTCCTCGGTCTTCTTCCACGCCGTGAGCATCGCACTGGTCGCGTTGTAGGTGATCCGTTCCCGCCGCAGGACCCACGCCTCGGTGCGGGCCTGCAGGGCCAGGTTGTAGACCTTCCGGACGCATCCGAACGTGCGCGACAGCTCCACTGCCTGCGCCTCGGTCGGGTAGAAGCGGTACTTGAACGCCCGCTTCACCGCCCTGGACACGGCTCACACGTTAACGCACCAGCCGGTAAGCCCTGCGGTGACGCGCGGGTAGACGCCCATCCGCCCTGGCGGCGGATCGGCTATCCCTGCCCTGCTGCCCGGGTCCTCTCCGGCCTGCAGGCCGGAGAATCCACGGAAGGAATCCGATGACCGAGAACGCCCGCGCGGCCGTGGTGTCCGCCGACGGCACCGTGATCGCGTTCAGCGCGTGGGGCCGGGGCGAGCCGCTGATCATCATCGACGGCGCGACCGCCTACCCCGCGATCAACCCGCTCGACGAGGAGATCGGCCGGCTGCTCGGCGACGAGTTCCGGACCTATGCCTACGACCGTCGCGGCCGGGGCGAGAGCACGGACACCGCGCCGTACGCGGTGTCGCGCGAGATCGAGGACCTCGCCGCGCTCATCACGGTCGCCGGGGCACCGGCGACCGTGTTCGGCTGGTCGTCCGGCGCGGTCCTCGCGCTCGACGCGGCGGCGGCCGGACTGCCGATCAGCCGGCTCGTGCTTTTCGAGCCGCCGTTCGTGGTCGACGACAGCCGTCCGCCGCTGCCGACGGACTACGTGCGGCGCCTCGATGACGCCGTCGCCGACGGCCGGCCCGGCGACGCCGCCGAGCTGTTCCTGACCGCCGCGGCAGGGATGCCCGCCGGGGCCGTCGAGGGGATCCGGCAGAGCGACTTCTGGCCGGTCATGGAGGCGGTGGCGCCGACGATCGCCTACGACGGCCGGATCATCGGAACCACCATGTCGGGGGCGCCGCTGCCCCGCGACCGCTGGGCCGCGGTCAGCGTGCCCACGCTCGTGCTGCACGGCACCGGGACGTTCCCGTTCATCGTCGCCGCCGCCCACGCGCTCGCCGAACTGCTGCCGACCGCGACCCTGCGGGCCGTCGAGGGCGAGCAGCACAGCGCGCCCGCCGATGTACTCGCCGCCGCGCTGCGCGACTTCGCCCACGCCCGCTGACCGACCGCAGAAAGGACCAGACATGGGAAGGATCGTGGTCACCGAGTTCATCTCGCTCGACGGCGTCGTGGAGGCGCCCGGCGGGGAGGACTTCAAGTACCCGAACTGGAGCTTCGAGTTCGACCGCGGCGAGGAGGGCGAGCGGTTCAAGGTCGCCGAGGCGCTCGGTGCCGAGGCGTTGCTGCTCGGCCGGCGTACCTACCAGGGGTTCGCCTCGGCCTGGCCCCAGTACGAGGGCGAACTCGCCGACAAGTACAACGGCATGCCCAAGTACCTCGTCTCGCGCACCCTCACCGACCCCACCTGGAACAACACCCGGGTCCTCTCGGGCGGGCTGGTCGACGAGGTGACCCGGCTCAGGGACGAGGTGACCGGCGACATCTCGGTCGCCGGCAGCATCCAACTCGTCCAGGGGCTGCTCGAACACGACCTCGTCGACGAACTCCACCTGATGATGTTCCCGGTCCTCCTCGGCACCGGGCGGCGACTGTTCGGAGAGACCTCGGACAGGTCGACGTGGAAGCTGACTGACTCGATCACGGTCGGCGAGGGCGTACTCATCACGACCCTCCAGCGGGCTCGGTGACCGTCCGGCGCGCTCGCTCGTTCGCCATGACGGGGTGGTCACCGCGTTTGGCCGGTCGCGCAACGGGTAGCCCGGCGGCGCCGCGTGGCGATCCCGCTATCGTCAGCACGCGTTCCCCACGCTGCCGGGAGGCCGAGATGACCGTCGCGATGCCCGCGATCACGTTGCCGTCGGGCCGGACGATGCCGGTGCTCGGTCAGGGGACGTGGTATCTGGGGGAGAGCCCGGGGAAGCGGCGGGACGAGATCGCGGCGCTGCGTACCGGGCTGGATCTCGGGATGACGATGATCGACACCGCCGAGATGTACGGCAGCGGCTCCTCGGAGGAACTGGTCGGTGCGGCCATCGCCGGGCGCCGCCACGAGATCTTCCTGGTCGACAAGGTGCTGCCGGCGAACGCCACCCGGCAGGGCACGGTACAGGCGTGCCGCCGCAGCCTGCGCCGGCTCGGTACCGACCACATCGACCTCTACCTGCTGCACTGGCGCGGCAGCCATCCGCTGGCCGAGACGGTCGAGGCGTTCGCCGAGCTGGTGGAGGCGGGTGACATCGGGCAGTGGGGGGTGAGCAACTTCGACCTGTCGGATATGGTCGACCTGATGGACGCCGGCGGGGACTCCTGCGCGGCCAACCAGATCCTCTACAACCTGACCCGGCGCGGCCCGGAGTACGACCTGCTGCCGTGGCTGCGCGAGCGCGGGATCCCGGTGATGGCGTACTCGCCGATCGAGCAGGGTCGGTTGTTGGGTGATGCCCAGCTCTCCGAGGTCGCGGCCCGGCACCAGGGCACGCCGGCGCAGGTGGCGCTGGCCTGGGTGTTGCGGCAGGACGCGGTGGCCGCCATTCCCCGGTCGTCGGATCCGGGGCACACCCGGGAGAACGCCGGGGCCCTGGAACTGCGCCTCGGCGAGGAGGACCTGGCCGTACTCGACACGGTCTTCCCACCGCCGGGCGGCCCGCAGCCGCTGGAGATGCTCTAGCCTTCCCCGGCGTCCGGTCCGGCCGGGCAGGGGCCGGACCGGGGCGGAGCCGCCGTGCTCAGTGCTTCCACTGGGCCGAGCCGGCGTCCCAATCGGTGTACGTGTAGGGGTTGTCCCGCACCTTCGTCTCCGGGACGTCCGGGTTCATGCCCTTCGCCCAGGCGTCCTGACCCATCGACTCGACCAGGTACTCGACGGTCCGCTCCACCTCGCGCCGCGCCCGGCCGAGGTCGACGCCGACCAGCCGGTGCTGGTGCTTGACGAGCCGGCCGTCGACCAGGACGGTGTGCACGTCGCCGCGCTGCGCCTGGAAGGCCACGTGGCCGTACGGGTTGAGGATCGGGAACATCACCGGCGAGTCGTCGTTCTTGATCAGTACGATGTCCGCCTTCTTGCCCGGTGCCAGGCTGCCCACCCGGTCGTCCAGGCCGAGGGCGCGGCTGCCGCCCCGGGTGGCCCACTCGACCACCTGCTCGGCGCGCAGGTGGCAGTGCGTGACGGTGTCCTGCCGACCGTGCGCCTCCAGGTGTTCCCGGGAGCGGTCCGCGCCCAGCGTGGCGCGCATGGCGGTGAACAGGTCACCGCTCCACCAGACGCTGGTGTCCATGGAGAGCGAGACCGGGATGTCGTGGTGGCGCAGTTGCCAGGTGGGCGGGTAGCCCTGGCCGGCGCTCTGCTCGCTCTCGGTGGAGACCGAGACCGAGCCGCCGGTGGCGGCGATCCGGTTGTACGAGTCCCGGGTCAGCGTGGCCGCGTGCACGTAGACGGTGGCCGGGGTCATGAAGCCGTTCTCGTGCATCAGCCGGATGCCGTCGTCGTTGGTGGCACCCCAGACCCCGGCGTGGGTGGTGACCGGTACGCCGAGATCGCGGGCGACCTCGAAGGCGGCCCGCTCCGGGAAGGCGGGGTCGCCGGTGACGTCGAAGGCCATCTGAAAGCCGAGCATGTCGCCCTTGCCGGCGATCCGGCGCTCGACGAAGTCACGGAACTCCGGGCTGGCCGCCCACTCCCACGGCCCCTGCTGGATGTTCCCGTACGCCAGGACGAAGCGGCCGGGCACCGCCTCCAGGGCGTCGACCGCGGCGTCCGCGTGCTGCGGGGTCTGCAACCCGTGCGACCAGTCGACGGTGGTGGTGACCCCGGCGTCGATCGCCTCGATGGCGGCGAGCAGGTTGCCGGCGTAGATGTCCTCGGGCCGGAAGAGCTTGCCGGATTCCAGGTAGTACCAGACGAAGTACTGGGTCAGCGTCCAGTCGGCGCCGTAGCCGCGCATCGCGGTCTGCCACATGTGCCGGTGGGTGTCGATCATCCCGGGCATCACGATGCCGCCGCTGGCGTCGATCTCCAGTGCGCCCTCGGGGGCGGTCAGCCCGACACCCACCTCGGCGATGCGGTCGCCGACCACCAGCACGTCGCCGCCGGCCAGCACGGTGTGCGCGTCGTCCATGGTCAGCACCAGCCCGTCGCGCAGCAGCACCGGGCGGTCGGACTCGGTCGTGGCCATCGCCAACTCCTATCGGCGGAGTGATCTACGCGGACGATCGTCCGTATAGCGGGCGCAAACAAGTGGCGCAATTATTGTCCCGGTGTTTCGTGCCTGTCAACGAGCAGCAGTCCGGCTCCGCAGGGCCGGGCTGAGCGGCGCTGACGATCTGCTCGGCGTAGGGTCGGAATACCGGGCGGGTTGCCCTGTTCGGTCGCCCGGCGGGCGGTTGACAGCGATGGCGGGCGCGAACAGACTGTCGGCGACGGACAAACGTCCGCGAGACGGACGGAGGCAGGAGCATGGCGGATCAGCCGGGTACCGGTGACACGCCGGGACCGCTGGCCGGACTGGTGGTGGCGGACTTCTCCCGAATCCTCGCCGGGCCGTACGCCACGATGCTGTTGGCGGACCTCGGCGCCGACGTGATCAAGGTGGAGGGGCCGGCCGGGGACGACACCCGGACCTGGATGCCACCGGTCCGGGACGGGGTGGCCACCTACTACCTCGGGATCAACCGGAACAAGCGGTCGATCGCGCTCGACCTGCGGTCACCGGGGGACCTCGCCGTGGCACACGCCCTTGCTGCCCGCGCCGACGTGATGATCGAGAACTTCAAGCCCGGTGGCATGCGGCGGTTCGGTCTCGACTACGAGTCGGTGGCGGCGGAGAATCCCGGCGTCGTCTACGCCTCGATCAGCGGCTTCGGCACCGGCGCCGGCGCCTCGCTGCCCGGCTACGACCTGATGGTGCAGGCGATCTCCGGGCTGATGAGCCTCACCGGCGACCCGGAGGGCTCGCCGTACCGGGCCGGCATCTCGGTCTTCGACGTGATGGCCGGGATGCACGCCAACATCGGCATCCTGGCCGCGCTGCACCACCGGGCGGCCAGCGGCCGGGGCCAGCACGTCGAGGTCAACCTGCTCTCCTCGGCGCTGTCCGGGCTGGTCAACCACAGCAGCGGCTACGTCGCCGGCGGGGTGGTGCCGTACCGGATGGGCAACGCGCACCCCAGCCTCTTCCCGTACGAGCCGCTGCCCACCGCCGACGGCGAACTGATCGTCATCGCCGGCAACGACGGGCAGTTCCACAAGCTCTGCGAGGTACTCGGCCTCCCGGAACTGGTCGACGACCCCCGGTTCGGGCGCAACCAGGACCGCACCGCCAACCGCGAGGAACTGCGCCCGCTGCTGGTCGAACGGCTGCGTACCCGGACCCGGGACGAGTGGTTCGCCGACCTGATCGCCGCCGGGGTGGCGTGCGCGCCGATCAACACCATCGACCGGGGGGTCGCGTTCGCCGAACAGCTCGGGCTCGACCCGGTGGTGACGGTGGGGGAGGGCGCCGACGCGGTGCCGATGGTCCGCAACCCGATCACCTTCTCCGCGACCCGTCCCCGGTACGACCTGCCCCCACCAGGGCTCGACGAGCACGGCGAGGAGATCCGCGCGTGGCTGACCAAGAACTGAGCTTCCCCACCTCGCTCGGCACCTCCGACGCCGACACCATCCGGCTGCTCGGCCACGACCTGGCCGGCGAGCTGATCGGCAAGGTGGGCTTCGGCGAACTCGCCTTCTGGCTGGTGGCCGGGCGCCGCCCCAGCCCGGCCCAGGTACGCGTCTTCGAGGCGGTCCTCGTCGCGCTCGCCGACCACGGCTTCACCCCGACCGCGATCGCCGCCCGGGTCACGTACCAGAGCGCACCCGAGGCGTTGCAGGGGGCGCTCGCCGCCGGCCTGCTCGGCGGCGGCTCCCGGTTCCTCGGCGTCACCGAGGACAGCGGCCGGTTCCTCGCCGACACCCTGGCCGAGCTGACCGAGGCGCCGACCGACGACGCCGGCTGGGACGACCTCGCCCTGGCCGCCGTCACCCGGGCCCGCGCCGAGCGCCGGCTGGTGCCCGGACTCGGGCACCCGGTGCACAAGGTGCGCGACCCGCGTACCCCGGTGCTGATCGCACTCGCCGAGCGGGAGGGGCTGCGTGGCCCGCACCTGCGGCTGTTCGAGGCGATCGGCCGGGTCCATCCGCGGGTGCTCGGCCGTACCCTGCCGTTGAACGGTGCCGGGGTCTGCGGCGCCGCCCTGGCCGACCTCGGGCTGCCGCCGGAGCTGCTGCGCGGCTTCGCACTGCTGGCCCGGGCCGCCGGGCTCCTGGGCCACCTGGCCGAGGAGCGCCGCACCGGCATCGGGATGGAGATCTACCGCACCGTCGACCGCAACGCCCGCTACACACCCCCCGACCCCGCCTGAGAGGAGCCGCGATGGCCACCATCGCCGCGGTGATCGCCTCCACCCACCATCCGTTCTACTACCGGGCCAGCACCGCACAGGGCGAGGACCGGCCGCCGTTCGCGGACGAGTGGGTACGCAAGATCCTGGCCTTCCGGGAGACGCTCACCCGGGCCAACCCCGACGTGCTGGTGATGGTCGGCTCCGACCACTTCCACCAGCTCTGGCTGGACAACATGCCGCAGTTCCTGGTCGGCAAGGCCCCGTTCTACGACGCGAACTGGTACAACGAGGAACGCGAGTTCGGCCTGCCCCGGATGCTGCTGCGGGGTCAGGAGGAGCTGTCGGCACACCTGCTGCGCGAGGGCCTGGACGCCGGCTTCGACCTGGCGTTCAGCAACGAACTGCGGATCGACCACAGCATCACCTGCCCGATCATCACGCTGCGCCCCGAGGCGGACCTGCCGATCGTGCCGATCTACACCAACATCTTCGCGCCGCCACTGCCGCAGCCGAAGCGGTTCGTGCAGCTCGGCCAGACCATCCGGGAACTGGTCGAGTCGTGGCCGAGCCACCTGCGGGTGGCGATCATCGGCACCGGCCACCTGTCGCTGGAACTCGGCGGCCCCCGCCAGTTCGGCCCGCACGGCCCCGATCCGGAATTCGACCGGAAGGCGGTGGAGTGGATCGCCACCGGCGACCTGGAGCGCTGCCTCGCCGAGGTGACCCTGGAGAGCCTGCACTCGCCGGGCAACGCCACCCACGGCTTCATGGACTTCATGCTGATGATGGGGGTGGCCGGGGCGGGCGCCAAGGCGGACCACGTCGACACCCTCGACCTGTTCCACACCATGGAGGCGTACTTCACCTGGTATCCGAACGGCGTACCGGGCGGGGCGGGGGTGGCGGCGTGAGCAAGTATCTGCTGAACAAGTTCCTCTACACCGTGGACCGGGATCCCGAGCTGGTCGAGCGGTACCGCGACGACCCGCGGGGCATGGTCGCCTGGTGGGAGGCGGAACGGGCCAACGCGGTGCTGAACTGCCACACCGGCGAGGCGAGCACCTGGTTGCGCTTCGACGACGCCGAGCGGGAGGCGCTGGCCAGCCACGACTACGTCAAACTCTTCGAGCTGGGCGCGCACCCGTTCCTGACCCTGACCCTGTTCATCGCGATGTTCGAGCGGGACCACGCCGAACCGCTCGGCTTCCAGAAGCAGTACGCGGCCCGGCTGGCGCACTTCGCGCTGCCGTACCCGGACATCGCCACCTGAGCCGCGGTGCCGCCACCGCCGCCGGTCGGGTCAGTGCCGGACGGCGGTGGCGGCGTCGGCCGTCCCGGCCACCTCGACCTGCGGCCGGGACTGCCAGCGGGCCCAGTCCGCGCTGATCGCGCTGGCCGCCCTGATCAGTTGAGGCAGGTGCTGCTCGACCAGGACCTTGACGCTGGTCTCGGCCGAGTTGACGGTGACGTTCATCGCGGCCCGCACCGCGCCCTGGCCGTCCCGGATCGGCACGGCCACCGAGCGGATGCCCGGGGCGAGTTCGTCGTCGGCGAGCGCCCAGCCCCGGGCCCGGACCTCCCGCAGCATGGCATCCAGCGCGGTCCGGCTGTGCCGGACCTTCGGCTGGACCCCGGAACGGCTGGGCTGGGCCAGTGCCGTGCCGAGCGCGTCCGGGTCGAGCGCGGCGAGCAGCACCTTGCCCTGCGAGGTCACGCTCGCCGGAAACCGGGTGCCGATCTGCACCCGGAGCGCGATGATCTTCGGTACCGCGACCCGGGCCATGTAGACGATGTCCGAGCCGTCGAGCTGGGCCATCGAGCTGGACTCCCCGGTGGCGGCGACCAGGTCCTGCATGTGCGGGCGGGCGATGTCCCACAGCGAGAGCGCTCCGACGTACGCCATGCCGAGCTCCAGCACCCGTGGCGTGAGTTCGTAGCTGCCGGCGTCGGCGCGGACGTAGCCGAGTTCCTCCAGGGTGAGCAGGAAGCGTCGGGCGGTGGGCCGGGCCAGTCCGGCCGCGGTGGCGACCTCGCTGAGGGTCAGTCGGGGATGGTCGGCATGGAAGACGGTGATCACCTTCAGCCCCCGGGCCAGGGCCTCGATGAAGTCCGGTCCTTCGCCACGCTGTGCCATCGTCCGCCTCTATCCGTCGTCGCCGTCTCGGTCCCGCCGCCCGGGTCGCCGTACTGGTCGGCGGGCGAGCGCCCACCAGTTCACCATGTGCCGAACCGGGTCGCCGGACGGTGCCCCCGGCCGTGTCCAGGGCGGACCGGGGCCGTCCCGGGTGCCGTCGGGGTCCGGGCCACCGGTCGATTCCGGACCTCGGCTTGGCCAGCCTGGTGCGACCCCTGGTGGTGTGGCGGCCGAGCTCGTCCAATCGGACGACCGTCGGTGGCTGGCTGCCCGCACCATCTGACCGTCAAGCGAACACCAGTCCGGGCTCAGGCGCAAATGTTTCCTGCTTGAGTCTTGACATCTCCCAGGCACGGGCGGAGATTGTGATGTGCGCCGCGTCCGTGTAGCGGACGGTCGTCCGCAAAACTGGATGCTAAGGGCTCAGTCCTCGGAGGAGAGAGTTATGGCGCCGTCGGCCGCAGCTACAGATCCCGCACCCACCGGTCCCGCCCCGATCCGGCGGCCCGCCGCCCGCGCCGCCCGGTCGGCTCCCATTGCCCGGACCGCCCGGTCGGCTCCCATCGCCCGCACCGTCCGGCCGCCCTTCGTCGCCCGGACCGTCCGGCCGTTCGGGCCGGGTTCGGCAGGTGCGGCGTGAACCTCGGACTGCTCCTGCTCCGCCTGCTCCTCGCGGCGCTGCTCTTCGGGCACGCCAGCCAGAAGCTCTTCGGCTGGTTCCGTGGCCAGGGCCCCACCGGCACCGGCGCCACCTTCCACACCTGGGGCTTCCGGCCCGGCCGGCAGATGGCCCTGCTCGCCGGCCTGGCCGAGCTGGCCGGCGCGGCGCTGATCGCGCTGGGCCTGGCCACCCCGCTCGGCGCGGCGATCGTGCTCGGCACGATGGTGGTGGCCGCCTCGGTCAACCTGCCGAACGGGCTCTGGGCGCACCTCGGCGGCTACGAGGTCGCCTTCGTCTACGGCGCGCTGGCCGTCGTGCTGGCGTACACCGGGCCGGGCGCCTGGTCCCTCGACCACCTGGTCGGGCTGGACGGGTTCGCCGGCTACGGCTGGGGCACTCTCGCCCTGGCCGTCGGGCTGCTCGGCAGCGTACCGCCGTTGCTGCGGCGGCGACGTGCCCTCGCCGCCGGCGACTGACCCGCCGCCCGCGAACGCCGGCCCGCACCACCGGCACAGGGCGGGACTCGCGGCCCTACCGACCTCCGCATCCTCCACCGGACCCGCTGGTCCCCCCACCGGCCCGTCCGCCGACACCGATACCGCCGCCGTGCCGCTGGCCGCCCCGACCGTGGGCCACCGGCGCCGCATCCGAGAGGTGACCCCCGCTGATGAGCGACGAGGAACGACGAGGAGTGTCCCGGCGTTCGGTGCTGCGGGGCGGTGCCGCCGCCGGCACCGCCACGGCGGTCGGCGCCGGCATCGCGGCGGCGCCGGCCGGTGCCACCGGACCCGACCGGGACCAGACGATCCGGGCCGACCTGGTGCTGCACAACGGCCGCATCCACACCATGGACCGGCGCGACCGGGTGGTCAGCGTACTGGCCATCCGGGACGGCCGGATCGTCTATGCCGGCAACGACGCCCGGGCCGCCCGGCACGGCTTCGAGGGCCGGCCCCGCACCATCGACCTGCGCGGCCGCACGGCGGTGCCCGGCCTGATCGACTGTCACAACCACATCGTGCTGATGGGCAACCGGCCGGGGCACCACACGCCGCTGGAGAACGCCTACTCCATCGCTGATGTGCGGTCCAGCTACCGGGACCGGGCCCGCCGGGTGCCGCGCGGCGAGTTCATCACCACCATCGGCGGCTTCCATCCCCACCAGTTCACCGAGGTACGGCTGCCGACCCTGGCCGAGCTGGACGAGGCGCTGCCGCACCACCCGGCGTACCTGTCGGTCGGCTTCGCCGGACCCTCGGTGACCAACAGCCTCGGCCGGCGGTTCTTCGAGGCGGCCGAGATCCCGGTGACGGTCGGGGCGGACGGCGCGATCGCCGGCGGTACCGAGACCGGTAAGGCGACCCTGGCGCTGCGGCGTACCCTCACCGCCGCGCAGCGCGAGCGCGGGGTGCTCGACGCGATGGCGTACGCGGCCAGCCTCGGCGTCACCACCCACCTCGACCAGGGCGCGTTCCAGGCCACCGGCACCCCGGCCGACGGTGCGGCGCACGAGGACAACCACTCGATGCACCTGCCGTTCCCCCACGTCTACGCCCAGGGCCGGGGCATCGTCCGGCTGCGCATCAACTACCTGCACCAGGACACCGACCCCGCCGTACCGGAGTTGACGGCGCGGCTGCGCCACACGTACCCGTTCTTCGGCGACGACATGGCCCGGACCGGCGCCATCGGCGAGTTCATCACGGCCAGCTACTCCGGCGGCCCGGTCTTCCTGGAGGCCGCCCGGCGCAGCGCCCGGGCCGGCTGGCGGATCGAGGTGCACTCGCTGACCGGTACCGACTTCCAGACCCAGATCCAGGCGTTCGAGACGGTGCACGCCGAGACCCCGATCTCCGACCTGCGCTGGGTCGTCGCGCACGTCCCCCGGATCACCCCGGACTACCTCCAGCGGCTGCGGGCGGTCGGCGGCGGGGTCAACCTGACCGGCTGGCAGTACCTGGCCGGCACCGGCCCGGCGGCCGGCCCGCCGTTCCGGACGATCCTGGACAGCGGCATCCCGGCCGGGATGAGTTCGGACGGCATGCAGATCGCGCCGATGAATCCGTGGATCCACGCCTACTACGCGGTGACCGGGAAGAACGCCCGCGGGCAGATGATCAACGCCGGGCAGCAGATCAGCCGGCAGGAACTGCTCACCCTCTACACCCGGGCCAACCAGTGGTTCCTCGGCGGGCCGGACGAACACCTGCTCGGCTCGCTGGAGGTGGGCCGGCTCGGTGACGTCGTGGTGCTCGACGACGACTACTTCACCGTCCCGGTCGAGCGACTGCGGCGGCTGCGCGCGGACCTCACCGTCGTCGGGGGCGCGGTGGTGCACGACGCCGACGACCCGCACTGACCCGCAGCGTGCGCCCCGAAGACCAATCCGACAGCGACGAAAGGTACCCGACAATGCGCAGGCGCTCCCTCGCCGCCGTCGCCACCGTCCTGGCGCTCGGCGTGGCGGCCACCGGATGCGGCAACGGCTCCGGTTCCGGCTCCACCGACGACCCGATCGTGGTCGGCTCCACCCTCTCCCTGACCGGCGCCTTCGCCGCGACCGGGCAGATCCACAAGATCGCCGGTGAGGCGTACGTCGCGCGGCTGAACGCCGCCGGTGGACTGCTCGGTCGTAAGGTCGAGTGGAAGGTGGTCGACGACCAGTCCGACCAGTCCAAGGTCAGCCAGCTCTACGAGCGGCTGATCAGCCAGGACCGGGTCGACCTGATCATCGGCCCGTACGCCACCCCGAACATCCTCTCCGCGATGGCGGTCGCCCAGCGGCACGGGTACGTGATGCCGCAGCACACCGCCGTGCTGGCGCCCCAGCTCAGCTACGAGTGCCAGTTCCCGGCCTGGTCGATCGGCCCCACCCCGAACCGGTTCATCCCGACCCAGCTCTTCGACGCGCTGGCCGGTCAACCTGGGCCGCCGAAGACCGTCGCCGTGCTGACCAGCCAGAGCGGATCGGCCGCCTTCGTCTCCGACGGTTACGGCGCGGACAAGTCCGGCGCGCTGAGCATCGCCCGGGAGCGTGGTCTGGACGTGGTGGTCGACGTGCACTACCCGCCGACGACCACCGACTGGGCGCCGATCGCCGCCCAGGTCCGGGACGCCGATCCCGACCTGGTGATCAACAACGGGCTCGGCGTGGACGCGGTGAACATCCTCCAGGCGATGGCGCAGCTCAACTACCGGCCGAAGCGGATGTTCAGCCTCTTCCCGGCGCCCGGACCGCTGCTCGACCTCGGCGAGGTTTCCGAGGGGGTGTTGTCGGTGTCGATGTTCGAGCCGAACAAGCCGACCCTGGACCGGCTCGGCCCGGCGGCCACCGAGATCGTGAACGACTTCACCTCGCGGGCCAAGGCGGCCGGGCTGCCGTACACGGTCTTCGAGACCCAGGCCGCCGCCTCGTGGAACGCGTGGGAGATCCTGGCCGCCGCGGTCAGGGACACCGGCGGGACCGACCACAAGAAGATGTGCGACTCGCTGCACGGCAAGGGTGCCGACACCACGTTCAGCGGGCACCTGGCCTTCGACCCGAAGGCGCAGAACTTCTGGCCGACCACCCAGGCCATCAAGCAGATCCAGCAGGGTGACTGGGTCATGGTGTGGCCGGCCGACCGGGCCGCCGCACCGCTCGCCCCCGCCCGCCGCTGACCGCGCGTCCGGGCCCCGGCGCCCCCGTCCGGGCCCGGACGCGCCACCCCTGACCGTCCACCCCTGACCGTCCATCCCGGACCGTCCATCCCAGACCATCGATCCCTGACCGCCCGTCGCGCCGCTCGGCCCCGCCGCCCGGTGGCCCCGCCGACCCGACCAGACCCGAGGCGATGTCCCGTATGAACGTCCTCCAGGCCGCCCTCACCGGAGCGCTGATCGGTGGCCTCTATGCCCTGATGGCTACCGGCCTCTCCGTCACCTGGGGGGTGCTGCGCGTCATCAACCTGGCCCACTTCGGCCTGATCCTGATCGGTGCGTACCTCACCTTCCAGATCGCCACCTCGTGGCGGCTCGACCCGATCCTGACGCTGGTGGTGACGGTGCCGCTGATGTTCGTGGCCGGCGCCGCGATCCAGTGGCTCTTCGACCGGCTCCGGCTGAGCGAGTTCAACTCGCTGCTGGTCAGCTTCGGGCTGCTGAGCATCACCATCCAGGTGGTCAGCAACGTCTGGAGCGCCGACTTCCAGCGGATGCCGGCCGAGGTCAACCCGTACGCCACCGGCTCGGTCTCCCTCGGCCGGCTGGTCTTCCCGGTCACCACCCTGCTGGCGTTCGGCCTCGCCCTGCTGGTGGTGGTCGGCGCGCACCTGGTGCTGCGGCGTACCTTCGCCGGCCGGGCGATGCGGGCGATCGCCCAGGACCGGGCGGTCGCCGGTGCCTTCGGGGTCGACCACCGCCGGCTCAGCGTCCTGCTCGGCGGGGTGGTCGGCGCCACGGCCGCGCTGGCCGGCATGGTCTTCGCACTCTCCAACGCGCTCACCCCGGAGACCGCGTACGAGTGGTTCGGCACCGTCTTCGCGGTGGTGATCCTCGGCGGGATCGGCGAGGTGGTCGGTACCTTCGCCTCCGGCATCCTCGTCGGAGTGCTCTCCGGCGTCGTCTCCGCGGTCTGGTCCCCGGCCACCGCGCCGTTCGTACTCTTCTCGGCGATCATCCTGGCCCTGCTGCTGCGCCCGCAGGGACTCTTCGTGGCCGGAGGTGTCCGGTGATCCGCCGTGGTGGGGTCGGGCTGCTGGTGGCGTTCCTGGTGCTGGCCGCCGTCGGCGCCTCCGCCGACCAACTCGGGATCGCGTCGTTCTATCTGGTGCTGCTCGGCTCGATCTGCTTCTGGATCGCCCAGGCGACCAGTTGGAACCTACTCAGTGGATACAGCGGCTACTTCAGTTTCGGCCAGGCCGCGTACGTCGGGGTCGGCGCCTACACCGCCGCCGTGCTCAGCGGGCGGCACGGCGTCGACTTCTTCCTCACCCTGCCGCTCGCGGCGGTGCTCTCCGGACTGCTCGCCCTCGGGGTCGGTGCGGTGGCGTTCCGGCTGGGCTCGCTGCGGGGCGAGATCTTCGCGCTGCTAACCCTCGCCGTGCCGTTCATCCTGGCCGCGTTCGCCCGGATCAACCGGTCGATCGACGGGGGACAGGGGGCGAGTGTCCCGGTCCCCGAGCTACCGGGGCTGGTCGGCTCGTTCCAGCAGTTCCAGTTCCTGCTGGCGCTGCTGATCGCGACCATCGCGGTGGCGGTCGCGTACGTCGTCCAGCACACCCGGTCCGGTTCCGCGCTCGCGGCGATCCGGGACGCCGAGGACGTCGCCGAGGTGACCGGGGTGGCGACGTTCCGCTACAAGATGCTGGCGATGCTGCTCAGCGGCGTACTCGGCGGGGTGGCGGGCAGCGTCTACGCGCTACAGATCGGCTTCGTCACCGTCGAGAGCGTCTTCGGGCTGACCATCCCGCTCTTCGTGATCGTGATGGGGGTGCTGGGCGGCCGGAGTCACTGGCTCGGTCCGGTGATCGGCGCGGTGCTGATCGTCACCCTCCAGGACCGGCTCTCCTCGTACGGCCTGGACGCGTACAACATGATCATTCTCGGTGGCATCCTCGCCCTGCTGGTCGCGCTCGCCCCCGACGGCCTGTACGCGCGGCTGCGGGCCCGCCCGCTGGTCGCGCTCGGCACCCTGGTCGGGGTGAGCGGCGCCCTCGCGGTGCTCCGGGTCTGGGGCGAACTGCTGGACTGGCTGGTCGTCGGGATGCTCGCCGCCAGCCTGGTCGCCATCGTGCTCGGCTCGCCCCGGGTCTCCGCCCGACTGGGACTGCGCCCACCCGGCCACCGGACCCGGACGGCAACCCCGTCCGCTGCGACCGATGCCGCTGCGGCCGACACTGCCGTGACCGGTGCGGCTGCGGCGGGCGCCGTTCCGTCCGCTGCGACTGCGGCCGAGACTGCGTCGAGCGACGACGCCGCGTCGGATGGGGCTCGGATCGACGACGTCGCGCCGGATGGGGCTCGGATCGACGACGCCGCGCCGGACGGGGCTCGGATCGACGACGTCTCGCCGGATGCCGGCGCGCCGGAGGCCGCGCCGGGCCACGCCGCCGCGACCCGCCTTCCCACTGTCCTTCAGACCCGTACGGCCCCGATCCGGGTCACCGGCCCGCGAGGGGGCGGGCCCGGTGCGGTGCTGGTCGAATGCCGCGGGGTGGCCAGGTACTTTGGCGGGGTGCACGCGCTGGAGGAGGTGACCCTGGACATCCGGGAGGGCGAACTGGTCGGTCTCGTCGGCCCCAACGGCTCCGGCAAGACCACGCTGGTCAACCTGCTCTCCGGCACGATCCGGCCGACCCGGGGCACGATCCGGATCGGCGGGCAGGACATCACCCGACTGGCGCCGCACCGGATCGCCCACGTCGGGATGGCCCGGACTTACCAGATCCCCCGCCCGTTCGACTCGATGACCGTCCGGGACAACGTGGCGATGGCCATCATGTTCGGGCGTACGCCGATGTCGCTGCGCCGGGCCCGGCCGATCGCCGAGCGGCACCTCGGCACGGTCGCGCTCGGGCACCTGGCCGACGCGTACCCGAGCAGCCTCAACCTGCACCAGCGGCAACTGCTGGAGATGGCCCGGGCCGTCGCCGCCAACCCCCGGGTGCTGTTGCTGGACGAGGCGCTGGCCGGACTCAACCCGGCCGAGGTGGACAACGCGGTGCGGGTGGTCCGGCGCATCCACGACAGCGGCATCACGATCGTGATCGTCGAGCACCTGCTACGGGTACTCAACCAGCTCGCGACCCGGCTCGTGGTACTCGATCGCGGTAGCTGCCTGGCCGACGGCGATCCGCAGACCGTGCTGAACGATCCGGCCGTGGTCCGCGCCTACCTGGGAAGGCAAGCCCATGTCTGAGCCGTTGTTGCGGGTGCGGAACCTCGACGTGCGGTACGGCGACGCGCAGGCGCTCTGGGACGTCGCCGTCGAGGTGCGCGCGGGGGAGACGGTCTGTGTCGTCGGCCCGAACGGCGCCGGAAAGTCCACTCTGGTCAACGCGGTCGCCGGGATCCATCCGGCGCACCGGGGGGAGATCAGCGTCGGCGGTACCGACATCACCCGGCTGCGCGGCCACCGGGTCTGCACGCACGGGGTGGCGGTCGTCCCGGAGGGACGGCGGATCTTTCCCCGGATGTCCGTGCTGGACAACCTCATGCTCGGCGCGTACCGGCGAGGTGCCCGCCGGGAGTACCGGGTCACCCTGGCCGAGGTCTACGAGATCTTTCCCCGGCTCGCCGAACGCGCAGGCCAGCTCGCCGGCAGCCTGAGCGGGGGAGAGCAGCAGATGCTCGCGATCGGCCGGGCGCTGATGGCCCGGCCGCGCCTGCTGCTGCTCGACGAGCCGTCGCTGGGGCTCGCGCCGGTCCGGGTTGACGAGGTGTACGACGCCATCGTCCGGATCAACGCGGGCGGGGTGAGTGTGCTCGTGGTGGAGCAGGACGTGCAGCGGGCCCTCGACGTGGCCAGCCGGGCGTACCTGCTTGGCGAGGGGCGGGTGGTGCTGAGCGGCCCGGCCGACGAGTTGCGGGACAGTGCCGAGGTACGGCGCAGCGTACTCGGCTTGTGAGCGGGACGGGCTACGGCGCGACAGGACCGGATCGAACAGGCCGGTGATCGCAGGTGCGGCAATGGCGAGACACACTCGACCAGCAGGCTCGCACGGTGCTCGCCATGTACACTGCTCCCAGCCCTCGAACCAGCCGCGCACCACCTCTCGGCACACCACTGCGGAGGCATGATCTTGCGGATGAAAGTGAAGGAAATCGGCGTACTTGATCTTTAGGCCCGCAGGTCAAGAAGCCTGCTCCCCGCGCACGCGGGGGTGATCCCTAGACCTGAGAAATAGCGGCACGGGCCGCCGCCTGCTCCCCGCGCACGCGGGGGTGATCCACCCCCGCCGGAGTCCCTCCAGACGATGTTGGCCTGCTCCCCGCGCACGCGGGGGTGATCCCGCAGCCAACAAGGGCGACCTACACCAGGGCCCCTGCTCCCCGCGCACGCGGGGGTGATCCCGCGCTCTACAAGCGGATCAAGGGCAACAAGGGCTGCTCCCCGCGCACGCGGGGGTGATCCCCGGCCCGACAATTAACCAGGCTCGGAAGGAAACTGCTCCCCGCGCACGCGGGGGTGATCCCGCGGTTCTGCACGGGAACACGGCACAGGTTGACTGCTCCCCGCGCACGCGGGGGTGATCCCAGCCGCGCGTACCTATCGGACTCGGCCGGCACCTGCTCCCCGCGCACGCGGGGGTGATCCGTTCGACGGCCGAGCCAGCAAACCGGCTGTCGACTGCTCCCCGCGCACGCGGGGGTGATCCCCCGGTCGGCCGGGGCTGGTTGGCCCGCTCCGCCTGCTCCCCGCGCACGCGGGGGTGATCCGAGATCCGGCCAGACGTCAGCCCGAATCGGGACCTGCTCCCCGCGCACGCGGGGGTGATCCGACTGCAACTCCGTGACGGCGTCGGCGGTCGCACGCCGGGCCTGCTCCCCGCGCACGCGGGGGTGATCCCAGGTCCAGGATGTCGGCGGTCACGAACCCGTCCTGCTCCCCGCGCACGCGGGGGTGATCCCTCGGACAAGTTCACGTACAAGATCCGGCACGTCTGCTCCCCGCGCACGCGGGGGTGATCCTCGCCGGGCCAGCTGGAGCACCCAGTCGGCGAGCTGCTCCCCGCGCACGCGGGGGTGATCCGATCTTCGGCCGTGAGCCGGCGCTCGTCATCGGCTGCTCCCCGCGCACGCGGGGGTGATCCTGCAATCCCTGTACCGGGAGTTGGACCGGCCCACCAACCTGCTCCCCGCGCACGCGGGGGTGATCCCGCGGCACTCGGCGTCGAGTCCGGCCCGCTCACCTGCTCCCCGCGCACGCGGGGGTGATCCCCAGCGCTCCAGGTCGTCGCGGGTGACCTCGCCCTGCTCCCCGCGCACGCGGGGGTGATCCGCTCAGGACGTCGCACGCGACGCCGACTTTCGCCTGCTCCCCGCGCACGCGGGGGTGATCCGGAGGGATCGCGTATGCGATTGCTGTCCGCACATCTGCTCCCCGCGCACGCGGGGGTGATCCCCCGTCGGGCAGGATCGTGGATCCGGAGCCCCGCTGCTCCCCGCGCACTCGGGGGTGATCCTGGGTACGCGTACTTATTTGATTGGCGTGACTACTGCTCCCCGCGCACGCGGGGGTGATCCCGTTGCGGTCGGGCTTCCGGGTGCAGGCGTTAACTGCTCCCCGCGCACGCGGGGGTGATCCCCCCACCCCCAACCCGCGCCCGCTGTTCGAGCTCTGCTCCCCGCGCACGCGGGGGTGATCCCTGAAGGCCGTGGCCCTGCACGGTGGCAGCCTCCTGCTCCCCGCGCACGCGGGGGTGATCCGTACGGGATCGCGATCCACAACACGGCGAACGACTGCTCCCCGCGCACGCGGGGGTGATCCGCAGGTGGACCGGATCGACCGCTACTTCCTCGACTGCTCCCCGCGCACGCGGGGGTGATCCCGTAGTAGCCGAGCTTGCCGCCGGCCGGAACCTCTGCTCCCCGCGCACGCGGGGGTGATCCTCCGTGGCCGTAGCCGGCCATGGCCATCGGAGTCTGCTCCCCGCGCACGCGGGGGTGATCCCCGCGCGCCGGCTACCGCCATGGCGAGGTGCTGCTGCTCCCCGCGCACGCGGGGGTGATCCCAGGAACTCGACGCGGTCTCCCGGGTACGGCCGCTGCTCCCCGCGCACGCGGGGGTGATCCCTACGACGAGCTGGGGCACACCGCCATCTCCCCCTGCTCCCCGCGCACGCGGGGGTGATCCTCGGTCTCGTGCCCGGACTGACTGAACAGGTCCCTGCTCCCCGCGCACGCGGGGGTGATCCACGGGCAACCGAGATCGTGGCGGCGTACACCGGCTGCTCCCCGCGCACGCGGGGGTGATCCCCGCGACGATATCGACGCGCGGCTCGACCACGTCTCCCCGCGCACGCGGGGGTGATCCGCAGGACCTCGCGTAGGTGGCCACAGAGATCCCCTGCTCCCCGCGCACGCGGGGGTGATCCGTGGGCCGACAACAGCCCGAACCCGGAGGTGATCTGCTCCCCGCGCACGCGGGGGTGATCCGCGGCGATCCGCTCTTGGCGGTCGGCGAGGATCCTGCTCCCCGCGCACGCGGGGTGATCCCCGGCGGCCGGTGAACCTCGCTCAGCGCGTATACTGCTCCCCGCGCACGCGGGGGTGATCCCTGGCGGTGTGCTCCTTGACCACCCGGATCCGGCTGCTCCCCGCGCACGCGGGGATGATCCCGGACGGACCAGGCTGTGGCGAATGAACGACTACTGCTCCCCGCGCATGCGGGGATGATCCTCGATCGGTTGAGACAGACGGGAAGCGTGATGACTGCTCCCCGCGCATGCGGGGATGATCCCCAGCGTGACCCGGCAGCTAGCGACGACCCATCCTGCTCCCCGCGCACGCGGGGATGATTCCTTGGCCGCGATCATTGCGGCGCGATTCCCGGCTGCTCCCCGCGTACGCGGGGATGATCCGCAGATCAAGGTGTGGGACCTGCCCCGGGCCGCCTGCTCCCGCGCACGCGGGGATGATCCCGATCAGGGCGGCGTCCTCACGGCGGATCAGCACTGCTCCCCGCGCACGCGGGAGTGATCCGCGGGGGCGGACGGGCCGGTCGGAGAACAGGGCCTGCTCCCCGCGTACCCGGGGGTGATCCGGACACGATGGACAGCGGCGTGGACTGATGGATCTGCTCCCCGCGTACGCGGGGGTGAACCAAGATGGCGACGAGCGCCGTTGGTACACCTGTCTGCTCCCCACACACGCGGGGTGATCCTGAGGTGATGATGTGGGCAAACGCAGCCATCGCCTGCTTCCCGCATGCGGGGATGATCCACGTTGGGGCGCCGCTCCGGTAGTCATCCACTCCCCGCTCCCCGTCCGGGGGCGATCCACTGTGGCCGCCGCCAGCAGCGGACGGCGCGCCTGTGCTGAGCTGGACGCCGTCACCGCGACGTGGTCGAGGTGCGCGCTCGGCACAAGGACGGGCATCAAGGATGGGACGATGGCGGAGGATGCCGAGTGGCTGGCTGCGGCCCTGCCGGAGGCGGCCAGGTTGCCAGCCACGATGTCCGCCCCGTGCCGGCGTGGGCGCGACAGTGATTCTTGGCAGTACCAGCGGTGTACCGTCCAAGGTGGGTGGGCGCCGGAGTAGTGGATGGCGCCCCGCCGCCCAGACCGCTAGCTGGGAGACGCGATGCAGACCACTATCGGCGAGCACCTCGCCCGGATCCGCCGCCGGGCCGAGCTGACCCAGGAGCAACTGGCTGAGGCGTCCAGCGTCTCCGTCGAGACCATCCGCGCCCTGGAACAGGGCAAGCGGGCGTCTGCCCGGATGGCGACCCTGGCTCGGCTGGCTCGGGCGCTGGGCGTACCCACGTCGGCTCTGCTTGGCAGTGCCGCGCGGGCTGCCGCGCTCCGTGAGCCGGGTGCCCGTCCGCTGGGTTTGGTCGAGATCCGGCGGGCGCTTACTCCGGTACGAGGGCTGGATGGGCAGCCGGTCGATGACCAGGCCGAGCGCCGGCCGCCGTCCGCTGCCGGACTGCTGGCATCCATCCGGGAGACCGGCCGGCTCTACCACGCCAACGACTACGCCGCGATGCTCACTGTGCTGCCCGGTCTGCTCGGCGAGGCTGGCGCGCTCGTCGCCAGCACGGACGGCGAGGCGCAGGCCGAGGCGTACGGGCTGCATGCTTACGCCCACGGGCTGGCGGGTCGGCTGATGATGCAGCTCCGTCAGAGCGACCTCGCGCATGTTGCGCTCGCTGCGGCCGTTGACTCTGCCGCGCAGTCCGGCGACCGGGTGATCGGGGCGACGGTGGTCCGTTCCCTGTGCCGTTTACTGCTGCGGCAAGGGCGTGTCGTCGAGGCCGAGCGGCTGGCGGTCCGGACGGCCGACGCGGTCGAGCCCCGCATGTCCCGAGCGCGGCCGGAGGAGTTGGCGGTCTGGGGCGATCTGCTGGTCAGCGCCGCTGCGGCGGCTGTCCGGGACAACCGGGACGACGATGCCCGTGAGCAACTTGATCTGGCGGAATCGGCGGCAGTTCGGCTTCGCGGCCGGCACCACGATTTGCTCAACGTCGCCTGCACGGACCTGTCGGTGGCGTCGGTGGCGATGATGCGGGTCGAGGTGGCGGCGGTCGCCGGCCAGCCGGATCGGGCCCTGTCCCTGTCGACCGGAATGCAGCCGTCCCCGATTGTCGCGCCGTCGTCGTACCAGCGGCACCGGCTCGACGTGGCGTCGGCGTACGTGCAGACCGGCCGGTACGGTGACGCGACCGACGTGCTGGTGGACCTGCGGGACCGTGCGCCGGCGTGGCTGCGGCATCAGCGGTACGCCCGCGACATCGTGACCGACCTGGCGGTGGCTCGGCGTCGGGCGATGACGAAGGAGTTGGCAGAGCTGGCCGATCTGGTCGGTTGCTGATAGTGGAACCGGTGGCGATTATCGCGGACTGCTCCCCGCGCACGCGGGGGTGATCCGGTGGTCCACTCCTCGGGGGTGTAGAACTGTGTCTGCTCCCCGCGCACGTGGGGGTGATCCCGAGACGCAGCGCGTGCGTGACCGGCACTGCGACTGCTCCCCGCGCACGCGGGGGTGATCCCAGTTCCAGGCTCTTGGCGCGAAGACCGCGCACCTGCTCCCCGCGTACGCGGGGGTGATCCTGAACAGGCCACCGGCTACTCCTTCCCCTCGGCCTGCTCCCCGCGCACGCGGGAGTGATCCCGAATCCACCATCCGCTGTTGGATTGGGCGCGCGGATGCCGCACCCGTACCGGCGATAGGCATTTGGATACAGCCCGGGCCCGTGGTCCCGGCCGGTCGTGCTGCTCGGAAGGCTCCACTCCGTGCACGCGTGGATGCGAATCAGCCTTTCGGCTCTCGAGAGGTTCCCGGACGCGACGCCCGCCCCACGCGTGGGCGCGACAGCAATCCCACCGGTGTACCGTCCAACGTGGTGGGCGCCGGAGTAGTGGATGGCGCCCCGCCGCCCAGACCGCTAGCTGGGAGACGCGATGCAGACCACTATCGGCGAGCACCTCGCCCGGATCCGCCGCCGGGCCGAGTTGACCCAGGAGCAACTGGCTGAGGCGTCCAGCGTCTCCGTCGAGACCATCCGCGCCCTGGAACAGGGCAAGCGGGCGTCTGCCCGGATGGCGACCCTGGCTCGGCTGGCCCGGGCGCTGGGCGTACCCACGTCGGCTCTGCTTGGCAGTGCCGCGCGGGCTGCCGCGCTCCGCGAGCCGGGTGCCCGTCCGCTGGGTTTGGTCGAGATCCGGCGGGCGCTTACTCCGGTACGAGGGCTGGATGGGCAGCCGGTCGATGACCAGGCCGAGCGTCGGCCGCCGTCCGCTGCCGGACTGCTGGCATCGATTCGGGAGACCGGCCGGCTCTACCACGCCAACGACTACGCCGCGGCACTGACCGCGATGCCCGCCCTACTGGCCGAGGCGCGGGCGCTGGTCACCGCGACCGACGGCGACGCGCAGGCCGAGGCGTATGGGCTGCATGCCCACGCCCACCAGCTTGCCGGCCGGCTGATGATCCAGCTTCGCCAGAGCGACCTTGCGCATGTCGCGCTCATCGCCGCTGTCGACTCCGCTACCCAGTCCGGCGAGCCAGTGATTGGCGCGACCGCGATCCGATCGCTGTGCTGGTTGCTGGTTCGGCAGGCTCGGGTGGTGGAGGCTGAACGGCTCGCAGTCCGGACCGCCGACGCGGTCGAGCCTCGGCTGTCCCGGGCCCAGCCGGCGGAGTTGGCCGTGTGGGGCGACCTGCTGGTTCGGGCGGCTTCTGCGGCGGCCCGCGACAACCGGGACGACGACAGCGCGGAGATGCTCGACCTCGCCGAAGCGGCTGCGGTGCGGCTCGGCGGCCGGCGACACGAGCTGGTCGACCTTGCAGGCACCGAGTTGTCGGTGACAACAGTGGCGATGATGCGTGTGGAGACCGCAGTACTCGCCGGGGACGCCGGCCGGGCATTAAGACTGGCCGCCGAGGTGGAGCCATCGGCGTCGGTGACGCCGTCGTCGTACCAGAGGCACCGGCTCGACGTGGCGTCGGCGTACGTGCAGACCGGTCAGTACGGTGACGCGACCGACGTGCTGGTGGACCTGCGGGACCGTGCGCCGGCGTGGCTGCGGCACCAGCGGTACGCCCGCGACATCGTGACCGACCTGGCGGCGGCTCGGCGTCGGGCGATGACGAAGGAGTTGGCAGAGCTGGCCGATCTGGTCGGTTGCTGATACCGGTACGTCTCGTACTACTCGCCGCGCCGCTTTGTCCTTCTGGTACGCCACCAACCTTCACCCTACGTAGTCGTGGGTGCACCCTCAGGGCAGGGACGCTGACCGTGTTGTACGGCCATCCGGTGTCCCGGCCGGTCGGGCCAGCCATCCCCCGTGGGTGGCCCGACCGGCGTCCGCCATCCGCCCATCTGAGCGGCGCTCCGTGACCTGTGCTCCGGGACGTCGTGGCGCGTAGGGAGCCCGCCGTGGACCAGGAACAGATCCAGGAACAGATCCGGGAGCAGATCCAGGAACAGACCCAGCAGCAGATCGACGAGCAGATCGCGGCCCAGCATCTCGCCGGCGAGCGGTGCGAGGAGTGCGCGCCCCGGGGTGGCTGTATGCGGATGCTGGCCGTGTGGCGCCGACGTGAGGCCCGAGCCGACCTCGCTGCGGCTTTCGCCGTGCGGACCGAGGTGACGGGGTGGTGATCCGCATGGTGCGGCGTTGGCTGGCCGTTGAGTGGCCGGTGCCGGTGGAGTGCGCGTTCGCTCGGCTCGTCCTCGGCACGCACGCGTTGCGGGAGTGCGGCTGGTGTGGGCCGGACGGCTGCCCGCTCTGGTCGTGGGCGGTCGAGGCGCACCGGCGGGAGCACGCGGTGCGGGTGCTGCTGGGCGGGACGCTGCCGGCGGCGGTGACGGCCGGAGATGTCCGCGCGGCGCTGGACCGGCTGTCGTGAACGGGCCGGAGGGTGCGCCGGGGCTGGCGGTCGACTGGGCGTGGGCGTCGATCGTCGCGCATGCCCAGGGGGAGCACTGTGGTGGCTGTCGGGACAGGTGGTGTCCCACGGTCGAGTGGGCCTTGTGGCTGGTGATCACGGATCGGCTGGTGTCGCCGGACCCGGAGCGACGGCGGCTCGTCACGGTGATGGCGCGGCAGGTGATGTTGGCGCACTGGCCACGGACGGTGGACGGCTGCCGGCCGTGCGGGTTGCCGGACTGTGGGCGGATCCAGTTGGCGGCGACGTGGCTCGAGGTCGTCGGAGATCCGGCGGTGCCGGACAGTGTTTCACTCCTGCGGCCGTCGGCGACACCGAGCGTGGAGGAGCTGCGCCGGATCACCGGTATGGACTGAGGTGGAGACGTGGTGGGGCGCTGCATCCGCCGGGGTGGGCTCAAGCAGGGGTTGCCGGTGCCGAAAGGCCGAGGTCGCCACCGGTGAGACCGTCGGCGATCTCGCGGGCCAGCACGGCTCCGCTTGCCGCAGCCCGTTCGAGCATGGTCCGAAACTCGACGAGCTGGCGGAAAGCTTGCCCGTACGCCCGCTGTTGATCCAACGGCATCACCGGGATGGTGAGTCGCCTGATGTCGATGCGCAGGGCGCCGTTGCCGGTGCTGGAGGCTCGACCGGCGATCCGTAGGTTGTCGGTCCGGGAGATGACACCGGCGACGAACCATGGATCGAAGCGGGCCGTGTCGACGCGTACCAGTTGAGTGCCGGGCCCGAGTTCGGCGCCGACCTGTTCCGCGGTGGCCACTCGGGCGTTGATCTTGTGGCCGACGGCGGGGACGAGGATGTCACCGGCGCACACTCGCGATTCCGGCTCGTCGTTGGTGATGCGGGTGACCGAGCCGGTGGCCGGGCCGCCGGAGAGGATGTCGGCGGCGGTCAACACGGTGGCGCTGGTCGACCGGCTACGGGAGGCGCCGCGCTGGACGGTGATGCTGCCGGATCGGATCAGGTCGGCGATGTCGGCTTGGGGGGCTTCGCGTAGTGGTGCTGTCTCCACCTCGCGTACGGCGGGCAGGCTGCGCCGCAGGTGGTCGAGAAGTTGCTCGAATTCGCCGATCCTGGCGATCGTCTGGGCCGGGCTGGCGGCGAGTTCACCGGCCCGTGGCAGGTGTCGTTGCGGTGTCACGTCGACCTGGTCGTCGAGCATCTCGATGGCGGGTACGGTGCGGTGCACACCGGGTAGTTCCGCGTAGCGATCGGTTCGGTAGGCAGCCCACGCGGTGCCGACGATCTCGGCGAGGGGCCGGCTCGCGGATGCCGTCGTGGCGTCGACTACGAGCAGTTCTCCGGAGTGTGGCTGCTGGGGATCGGGCTGGCTGAGCACCCAGACGTGCAGTCCGATTCCGGTCGGCGGCATCAGGCCGGCGGGGAGGGCGATGACCGCGCGGAGGGCCCCGTGGCGGATCAGTTCGGCGCGGACCCGGCGGCCCGCGGGACGCGATGCGGCAGACGGCGGCATGAGTACCACGGCGGTGCCGGCGGGGGCGAGGTGGGACAGGGCGTGTTGCACCCAGGCGAGTTCGGGTTCGGTACGCGGAGGTAGCCCGTAGGTCCAGCGTGGATCATAGGCGAGGCGGTCGTGACCCCAGTCGTGGATGCCGAACGGAAAGTTCGCCACGACGACGTCGGCCCGCAGCTCGGGCAGGGCGTCGCCGAGCAGGCTGTCACCGACGTGCACGACAGGTGGCTCCGCGTCGTGCCCGGCCTGTCGGGCACGCAGGTGCACGAACCATAGCCGTAGCAGGGTGATCAAGGCGTACTGCGGGTTCAGCTCCTGGGCATAGCAGCGGGTGACCCTGCCGTTGTGCAGGGCGCGGTCGGCGGCCATCCGCAGGATCGAGCCGGTGCCGCTGGTGAAGTCGAAGGTGCGGGCTCCGATGCCGGCGAGAGTGACCATCACGTCGGCGACGCTGGTCGGTGTCCCGGCGAGACCGGACAGCGAGTGTGCCGAGGTAACGTACTGGCTGTGCAGGTACTCGAAGGCCGCCTCGTCGCCCTGTTCGGCGCCGAGCTGGTCGACCGTACGTAACACCGTGCTGAGCTGCGCGTTCCACTGCTTCGGCAACACGTCTCCGACCAGCTTGCCCAGGTTGGCGTCGAGTGTGCGCAAGCGGGTGACGAGCTGTTTCGGAGTCGGCAGAGTGTCGCCGGCGGTCTCGGCCTGGCCGGCGCGGACCAGCAGGTATGCCCCGGCGATGCCGAGCACGTCGTTGATCTGCGACGCCGGCTGATAGCTCTCGATGTGTCGCCAGGCCCACTGCTCGGTGCCGGCCTGGTGCAGCCGGCCGTGTCGCCGTAGCCAGTCCACTATCTCCCGTGCGTCGAACGACGGACTTGTCGGGGTGCCGCCCACCGGTGTCGGGAAGTCTGCATACCGGCGACGCCAGTTGCTCACCGCTGCCCTGCCGACGTTGGCCAGTCGCGCGATGCCGCTGGCGGTCAGGGTGGCCTCGCTGGGGGCCATGCTCGGCTCTCTCGTCACGCGTGAACACTAGCATGAGGGAAACTCTTGTGCACATAGTTCACATCGCCTAACGTGCTTTGTGACGCCGATTCACAAGCATTCCTGGAGGGCCGATGTCACGTCGAGGACGCAGTACCACCATCGGAAAGATCGCGAAGCTCTATCAGGACCGCCGAGTGTCCGAGATGCGGATGCTCGGCGAGTTGCTGCGGCAGGAGCAGCGCGCCAAGCCCGACCGGGCGCAGGGCAGCACGCCCGACAAGGAGTTGTCGCCGTCCGACGTGCGGGAGAGCACACCAGCCCGCTGACCTCACGACAATCCATCCCCCACGATCGAAGGAGGACCATGAACACCCTTGCTCGTACCAACGTCGCCAACCATCGAGTCTCCGTGCTTCCCGCCGATCACGTACGCATCTCGTGGTGCGTGGCGCTACGGCTCCGGCCGTGCGGCCATCACGTCACCCCAGGCGTACGCGCGAGTGCGCCTTGACCCCGCCGTCGGTGCCGCCATCGCGGCGGCCTATGCGGCGGCGCCCGTCCGGGACGAGCGGGCCTTCGCCGCGTACGCCGCGTTCTGTCGAGAGACGGTGCGGCAGTACCACTTCCTGGTGGGACGGGTGGAGTTCGGCGGCCTGGGCGTCACCGTGCGGATCGTTGACGAGGACCCGTATCCGGATGTCGAGTCGATGGTGAGCGACGTACGGCAGCGCCGGCTGAAGGTCTGGGCCAGTGCGGCCAGCGGCAACCCGCATCCGTACCTCAGCGACGGCGAGAACGACATGTTCCGCGCGGTCCACGACGTCTTCGGGCACGCGGCGAGCGGGCGCGGCTTCGACCGGCACGGAGAGGAGGCGGCGTGGTTGAAGCACAGCACCATGTACTCGCGGCTCGCCGGTCGTGCCATGACGACCGAGACGCGTGGGCAGACCTGTGCCCGGATCTTCCTCTCCAGGGGAGGCGGCTTTTCAATGCAGAAGGCGGCGCTGCTGCCCCGGAGGTTCAGCGACTCCCGTCGGGCGTGGATCGAGGCGGCGGGGGTGACGCCGGCCGTCCCGACCTGAGCTGTTCGATCTCCTGGCGCAGCTCCAGCACTGCGGCATGCTCCGGCCCGTCGATCCGGATCCGGTCCTGTAACAGTTTCTGGAACTGCCGCGACGCCCGGTCGTACTCGCCGAGCGCGACGTGGGCGCGAGCGGCACGCAGTAGGAAGTCGAACACCCGAGGCTCGTCGTCCCCGTCACGTTCGGCGAGATGGGCGGCGAGCTGCCTCCAGCGGCGTGCGGCGGCTCGGAACTCGCCGGCGGCGTAGAGCTGCTCCGCATACAGGGCGCCCGGCTCCACGTCCAGTTCGGTCTGTTCGGTGGTCGCGATCGTGGGGCGAGTCTGTGGCGGTACTCGCCCCACGATCGCGGCATACATCTGCACCGCCGCCGCAGCGTCGGTGACTACTCCGGGAAGCGGCGGCAGATCGTGGCAGAACGGGACCAGCGCCGGGTAGACGTCGGCGGCATCGGATGGTCGGTCCTCGGGGCTGGTCGCCAACAGCGTGTGCACCAGGTCGTCGAGCGCCGCAGGCACATCCGGGCGCAGTTCGGCGGGGCGTGGTGGGGGATCGTCCAGCTGGTGTCGCAGCGTCGTCGTGGTGGTCACGTCGTCGAACGGCGGGCGGCCGGTGAGCAGATCGAAGAGCGTGGCGCCCAGACCGTACAGGTCGGTGCGGTGGTCGGCGGGCTTGCCGAGGACCTGTTCGGGGGCCATGTAGCCCACGGTGCCGAGGCTCTGCCCGGTCTGGGTGATCCGCGAGTAGCGGTCGTCGTCGTGCAGGACAGCCAGGCCGAAGTCGAGCACCTTCACCGCGCCGCTCTTGTCCAGCATGACGTTGCTCGGCTTGATGTCCCGGTGCACCAGGCCGAGCTGCCTAGCGGCGAGCAGGACGCCACAGATCTGCGCTCCGATGGCCGCGACCCATCCGATCGGCAGGGGTGCGTGCTCCGCGACCAGGTCGGTGAGGGTGATGCCGTCGATCCTCTGAAGTACGACGTACGGCTGGCCGCCGTGCTCGCCGAGGTCGTGGATCGCGGGTACACCGGGATGGTCGAGCCGTGCGGTCAGCAGTGCCTCGCGGCGGAACCGGCGTACCAGATCCAGGTCCAACATGGCGGCGTTGACGAACTTCACCACGACGGGTCGGTCGAGCAATGTGTCCTGTGCGGGCCAGACCTCACCCATTCCCTTGTGCGCCAACGGGAACCGGCCCAGCTTGTATCGGTCTTTGAGGCTCGTGCCGGGGACCACCGGCCCAGCATAACGGCCGACCGGGCACCGCCGGACACCTCAGGCCGGGTTCGGCGTGGCTTGTTCGGTGAACATGCGCAACGAAGAGATACTTGCAAGCGATGTTCACAAGATGTTTGAATAGGCGCCGGGCGCGAACGCCCTTCGCGGGGGCGGCCCGGTTCATGCTGCGCGATCCGTGCGGCCGAGCGTGTCCGGCTCATGACAGTTCCGCGAAGACGCCCTGATTTACGTCCAAGCGCCGCTGATGGGGGATGGTATGGCTGAGTTGGCCATCGGCCGGGCATTCCTGCCCGCCTATGCCAGGCTGCAACGCCGGGTGCAGCGCGCCGTCGACGCCGCCATCGGGAAGTTCGCCGAGCACACCCACGCGGGGCTGCACCTGGAGAAGCTGACCGGCGCATGCGACCCGAACATCCGGACGATCCGTGTCGACCAGTTCTATCGCGGGGTCGTGCTCTCCCTCGGCCAGGAGAAGTACGCCCTCCTCGACGTCCTGCCGCACGACGACGCCATCGCCTTCGCGGTGAGCCGCCGGTTCACCGTCAACCAGACGCTCGGCGTACTGGAGATGCGTGACCAGGCGGGCATCGAGGAGTTCGCGCGTACCGCGCCGCCGGACCCGCGCGGCGGCGGGCTATTCGACCGGATCTCGACCGCCGACTTCGTACGGCTCGGCGTGGACGAGGACCTGGTGCCACTGTTGCGCGTCATCGCCACCGACCAGCAGTTGGAGAGTCTCGCCGGGCGCCTGCCCGAGACGCAGCTCGACATCCTCCGTGGACTGGCCAGCGGATTGCCCGTGGCCGAGGTCTGGGCGGAGATGGCCGACCGGATCGTGTCGGGGAAGGTGGACACCGACGACCTGCTGACCGCGGCACGCCGTACGCCCGAGCGGATCACCTTCGTCTCCGGTCCGGTCGAACTCGCTGCCATCCTCGCCTACCCGTTCGACCTGTGGCGCACCTTCCTGCACCCGACGCAACGCGACATCGCCTACCGCGACACCTACAGCGGCCCGGCGCTGGTGACCGGCAGCGCTGGTACCGGAAAGACGGTTACCGGACTGCACCGGGCGGTGTTCCTCGCGAAGCGCCTGCCGGACGGGCAGAAGGTCCTGCTGACCACCTTCACCCGTGCACTCGCCGACGCCCTGACCAAGCAGCTGTGCCGGCTCGCCACGGACCCGGCAGTGCGGGCCCGTATCGATGTGATCAGCATCGACAGGCTGGCCTACGAGATCGTCGCCCGGAGCAGCGGAAGGGTCGGCGTCGCTGAGAGCGAGGTTGTCGACCAGTTGTGGGAGGCCGCCGCGAAAAACGGCCCCACCTTCGTCAACCGGGCCGGCCAGGTCACCACCTACAGCGCCGCCTTTCTCAAGCACGAGTGGGAGCAGGTGGTACTGGCTCAGCAGCTGGCCACCCTGGATGCGTACCGCGAGGCACCCCGCAAGGGCCGGGGCGCGGGTCTGCGTGCGGCCCAACGCGAGCAGGTGTGGACCGCACTCGACGGTGTGGTACGGGAGCTGGCAAAACGGCGCCTGCGTACCCACACCCAGCTCGCCGACGACGCGGCCGCGATCCTGCGCCGCTCGCCGGCGCCGTACCAGCACGTCGTCGTCGACGAAGGGCAGGACCTGCACCCGGCGCAGTGGCGCCTGCTGCGGGCGCTCGTCGCGCCGGGGCCGAACGACCTGTTCCTGCTCGCCGACCCCTACCAGCGCATCTACGACAGTCAGGTGTCACTGGCCCAGCTCGGCATCGAGGTTCGTGGCCGCACCCGACGCCTCACCGTCAACTACCGCACCACCCACGAGATCCTGGATCTGTCGGTCAAGGTACTGGGTGGCGATCCCGCCATCGGCCTGGACGGCGAGGGCGACACGTTGCGCGGCTACCGCTCGATCACGCGTGGTGGCGTACCCGAACTCGCCGCCCACGGCGACCGCGACGGCGAGTGCGACGCCCTGGTCGAGCGGGTGGGGACCTGGCTGGAGCAGGGGGTCGAGCCGCACGCCGTCGGCGTGGCGGTCCGCACCGGACAGCTCGTCAAGACAGTCAGCAAGATCTTGAGCGATGCCCACATCGACGTCGCCGACGACAAGCGGGGCACTGACGGGGTTCGGGTGGCGACCATGCACCGCATGAAGGGGCTGGAGTTCCAGTGCCTCGCGGTCGTCGGGCTGGACGCGGGTGTGCTGCCGGCACCGCACGCGCTGACTCCGGCGGCCGAGGACCCGCACGCGCACCGGCAGGACATGCAGCGCGAGCGCTGCCTGCTCTTCGTCGCCCTGACCCGAGCCCGCGACGTGCTCTACCTGTCGCACAGCGGCACGCCGAGCCCGCTGCTGCCGGTGAGCCAATGAACGCCCGAACCGGTGGGACCGGTGGCGCCGGCGGGCCCAAGCTCGGCGATGCCGCGCGCTCCGTCTGGGGCAAGACCGACCGCAGGGGCATCTCGCCGGTCGGTTGGCTGCCGCTGTGGCGGCACCTGGCCGACACCGCCGACGTCGCCGGATCGCTCTGGGACCACTGGCTGAGCCGGGCAGTCCGGCACCGCATCGCCGACGAGCTGCCCGGCGGTGACGCGGACGGTCGCATCCTGACCGTCTGGATCGCCGGGGTGCACGACATCGGCAAGGCCACGCCGGCCTTCGCACACCAGGCGTACGACCTGGCACGGCGGATGCGGGACCACGGGCTCACGTACCAGCCGGACCTGATCCGCGCCGACCGCAGGTACGCCCCGCACGCCACCGCCGGGCACCTGGTGCTGGCGAACTGGTTGCAGGGGCAGGAGTGGCTCGACCCGCATCCGGTCGCCGTCATCGTCGGCGGTCACCACGGTGTCCCGCCGACCGACGAGGGCCTTCGGGACGCCCAGGTGCGTCCGCATCTACTCGGCGACGCGGCCTGGCGGCAGGTGCAGCAGGAGCTGCTGACCTGGATGGCGGAGCGGTCCGGCGCGGCCGAGCGGCTCCCCGGGTGGAGCGACGTCGCGCTCTCCCAGCCCGTGCAGGCCGTCCTCACCGGGCTCGTCATCGTCGCCGACTGGATCGCCAGCAACGAGGAGTTCTTCCCGTACATCCTGGACAGCACGGACGCCGATCGGCTGCACGCCGGCTGGGAGCTGCTGGACCTACCCGTACCCTGGCAGCCCGCCGTGGCGCCGCCGAGCCTGGAGGACCTGTTCGGGGCGCGCTTCACGCTGCCCGCCGGTGCGGTGCCGCGTCCGGTGCAGCGTACGGTCGCCGAGCTGGCCGCGACCATGCCGCTGCCCGGCATGATGATCGTCGAGGCGGCGATGGGGGAGGGGAAGACCGAGGCGGCCCTGGCAGCGGTGGAGATCATCGCTCGCCGTAGCGGGCTCTCCGGCTGCTACCTGGCGCTGCCCACCCGGGCGACCAGCGACGCGATGTACGGGCGGATGCTCTCCTGGCTGCGCCGGCTGCCCGACGCGCAGGTCGGCCGGGGCGCCCGCGACGTGCGGCTGGCCCACGGCAAGGCAGCGCTCAACCCCGAGTACGACCAGCTACGCAGGACACTGCTGCCCAGCGGCATCGCCGAGGACGCGGGCGGTACCGACATCGGTGTGCACGCCTGGCTCGCCGGGTCGAAACGGACCCTGCTCTCCAGCTTCGTCGTCGGCACGATCGACCAGCTGCTCTTCGCCGCGCTGCGCAGCAAGCACCTGGTACTGCGCCACCTCGGCCTCGCCGGCAAGGTCGTGATGATCGACGAGGCACACGCATACGACGTCTACATGGGACGGTTCCTGGACCGGGCGCTGGAGTGGCTCGGCGCATACGGCG
The DNA here is from genome assembly GCF_053764795.1 of Plantactinospora sp. DSM 117369. Lineage (NCBI taxonomy): Bacteria > Bacillati > Actinomycetota > Actinomycetes > Micromonosporales > Micromonosporaceae > Plantactinospora > Plantactinospora sp. DSM 117369. The sequence goes on from NZ_CM132446.1 coordinate 3,816,292, forward strand.
TGCCGGTCGTCGTACTCTCGGCGACCCTGCCGGCGCAGCGCCGGGCCGAGCTGATGGCGGCGTACGACGCGGGCCGGCTCGGACCCCTGCCCAAGCTCACCTGGCGCGACCGGGGCAAGCCGAAGATCGACCCGTACGCCCCGCTCCGGACCGACCTGCGATACCCGCTGGTCACGGTCTCCACCGCTGAGCGCGGCGCTACCGCCGTCAGCTCTGCCGACTCCGGACGAGGCGGCGAGGTGACTCTGCGCCGCCTGCCCGACGAGTTGCCCGCACTGGTGGAGCTGCTACGCGACCAGTTGACCGACGGCGGCTGCGCGCTCGTGATCCGCAACACCGTGGCCCGGGTGCAGGAGACCGCTGCTGCGCTGCGTGCCGCCCTCGGCCCCGACACCCCGGTCTCGGTGGCGCACTCCCGGTTCATGGCCGTCGACCGTGCCGCGAAGGACGGCTGGCTGCGCGACACGTTCGGGCCACCCGGCACCGGTGTCCGCCCGCACCGGCACGTGGTGGTGGCCAGCCAGGTCGCCGAACAGTCGCTGGACATCGACTTCGACCTGCTGGTCACCGACCTTGCCCCGGTCGACCTCGTGCTGCAACGCATTGGCCGGCTGCACCGCCATCCGCGCCCCGACCGCCCCGCCCGGCTCGCGACACCCACCTGTTGGATCACCGGCGCCGACTGGACGACCGAACCACCACAGCCGGTCAGCGGCTCCCGCCGGGTCTACCAACCGGCCACACTGCTGCGCAGCGCCGCCGTGCTGCTGCCACACCTGGACGGCACCCCGCTGCGGCTGCCGGCCGACATCGCCCCGCTCACCCAGACCGCCTACGCCGACACGGCGCTCGGCCCGCCGTCCTGGCAGTCCGCGATGGTCGAGGCGGAGGCGAAGCAGCGCGACGAGATCACCACCAAGGAGCTGAAGGCCGACGGCTTCCGGCTGGCCGGCGTCGCCGAGCCCGGGGTACCGCTGATCGGCTGGCTCTCCGGTGGCGTCGGTAACGCGGACGACCGCGTGGCGCAGGGCCACGTCCGCGACACCGACGCCGACTCCCTGGAGGTCCTACTCCTGGTACGCACACCGGACGGCTTGATCCTCCCGCCGTGGATCGACCGGGGCGGAACCCCGGTGCCGACCGGTAGCCTCCCGGGCTGGCCGTTGCCCCGGCTGATCGCGCGCTGCACCCTACCGCTGCCACGTGCGATGACCGCTGCCGACGAGATCGACGACGTCATCACCGAGCTGGAGCGGCGTACCGACCTCACCGCATGGCAGGACAGCCCCTGGCTGGCCGGCGAACTCGTGCTCGACATCGATGAGGACGGGCGCGCCACGGTGGCCGGCTTCGACCTGCACTACGACCCGGACGAGGGACTGCGCGTCAGCCGCGCCGCCACCTGAGTCCACCCCGATCCCAGAAGGAGGTGCTGCCGGTGACCGGCTCACCGCACCCCGCCGAGTTCTCGCTGGTCGACGAGGCGTGGATTCCGGTGCTGGACACCGCCGGTCAGCGCCGGGACGTGTCGCTGCTCGGGCTCTTCGCGCAGGCCGGCGACCTACGGATGATCGCCTGTGAACTGCCCACCCAGTCCTTCGCCATCCTGCGGCTGGCGCTGGCGATCCTGCACCGCACCACCGGTGGCCCACCCGGCGAGGCCGCCTGGCGGACGCTGTGGCGGGACCGGAAGCTGCCGACCGCCGACCTCGCCGACTACCTCGGCGAGTTCCGCGACCGGTTCGACCTGCTGCACCCGAAGCACCCGTTCTACCAGGTCGCCGACCTGCACGCGGCGAAGAGCAACACGTACGGGCTGGAGCGGCTCATCGCCGACGTGCCGAACGGCATGCCCTTCCTGACGACCCGTGCCGGGTCGGGCATGGAGTCGATCACACCCGCCGAGGCGGCCCGCTGGCTCGTGCACTGCCAGGCGTACGACCCGTCCGGCATCAAGACGGGGGCGGTCGGCGATCCACAGGTCAAGAACGGCAAGGGCTACCCGATGGGCCCCGGCTCGGTCGGTTTGTTGGGCGGCGTCCACCTGGAGGGCGCGACGCTGCTGGAGACCCTGCTGCTCAACCTGGTGCCGATCGCGCCCGGCTGGCAGGTGGCCGACGAGCGGGACCTGCCGGTGTGGGAACGCGAGCCGCAGACGGCCGTCGAGGAAGCCGGTTCGACGCGTGGCCCGTACGGGCTGCTCAGCCTCTACACCTGGCAGTCCCGGCGGATACGGCTCTTCGGCGATGCCGGCGGCATCACCGGCGCCATGATCGCCAATGGTGACCGGCTCGACTGGCAAGACCGGCACCTGCTGGAGCCGATGAGCGTCTGGGGACGCAGCGGACCGCGCGAAACCAAACAGAAGCAGACCCCCATCTACCTGCCCCGACCGCACGACCACGGCCGGGCCCTGTGGCGAGGACTTCAGAGCCTGCTGCCGGCGCCGCCGTCGTCCGGCAGCGAAGCGCCGCAACGGCTGTCCCCGATGGTCGTGCAGTGGCTGGCCCGGCTGACCGTCACCGGTGTGGTCGGAGCGGACTTCCAGGCCCGTACCCGGGCCACGAGCGTCACCTACGGCACCCAGCAGGCGGTCGTGGACGAGGTGTTCAGCGACGCGCTGACGATGAACGTCCTGCTGCTGGTCGAAGACTCGGCGCTGCGCGCGACGGCCGTCGACGCCGCCGGTGACGCCGAGGCTGCGGTGAAGGTGCTGCGCCGGCTCGCCGACAACCTGGCCCGCGCCGCCGGTAGCCGCGACACCGACAGTGGCGACGCCGACCGGGCGGCCGAACGCGGGTACGCGCTGCTCGATGGCGCCTTCCGCGACTGGCTGGCCCGGCTCGGCCCGGAGAGTGACCCGGTGGCCGAACGAGCGGCGTGGCAGCGGCTGGTCTGGCGGGCCATTCGCCGGATCGGGGACACCCTGGTCGCCGCCGCTGGCCCGAAGGCGTGGATCGGCCGTGCCGGCACCGACCACGCCGGCAGGGAAGTGCACTACTCCAGTTCGCAGGCCGAGGCGTGGTTCTACGTCGGCCTGGCCAGGGTGCTGCCGATGGCGGCCGAGTCTGCGCGACAGAGGCAGGAGGAATCAGCATGACCGTGGTGGAAGCCGACCAGCCGGCCAGCCCGGCCCGGCGGTCGAGGAGCCGGCGGCGCAAAGACCTTGGCGAGTACGTCGCCGGGACGATCGCCGGCCTGCAAGCGCGGGTGTTGCGCACCGTGCCACAGCCTGAGGCCGTCAGCGCGCTGGCCCGGCTGCGGCGGGGCATCGGACGGATCCCGGGCTTCGACTACACGCTGGAACCGTATCTACAGGTGCCGGAGCGGCTGCTGGGCCGCCGGGCCGCCGACGACGCCGAGGCGACGGACGCCGAGTACGCCGTGCACGACGCGGTGACTCTGTACGCACTACACCAGCAGTCACAGCGGGAGCGGATGCACGTCGAGGGACGCGGGCTGGGGCAGGCCCTGTCCGAACTCGTCCACAAGTCCACCGGGCCGGACGGGGTGCGACGCCGCTTCGCCGCGCTCGGCACCGCCAGCTCCTACCAGGAGAGCATCTACCACCTGCGCAGCATGGTCACGATGCTGCGCGGGCACCAGATCCCACTCGACTACGGCCTGCTCGCCGACGACCTGGCGATCCTGCGCCGGGCGGACGGTCGTTCCAAGGTCCAGGCGATCTGGGGCCGGGAGTTCTTCCGCAGCCGGCCCAGCACTGACGTCCTCTCTCCCGCCGATGTCGACGTCCCCGCCACCGAACTTCCCGAGGAGGAGCCATCATGAGCCGCACCATCATCGACGTCTACGCACTTCAGACAGTGCCGCCGAGCAATCTCAACCGGGACGACACCGGCTCGCCGAAGACCGCCGTCTACGGCGGGGTACGCCGGGCGCGGGTTTCCAGCCAGGCATGGAAGCGGGCGATCCGGCTGGCCTTCGCCGATCTGCTCGACCGCTCCCAGCTCGGCGAGCGGACCAAGCGGGTCGGCGAGTCGCTCGCGGCCCGGATCAAGGCCCTCGACCCGAGCATCACCGGGGAGGAGGCGTCGGCGCTGGCCGCCGAGGTCTTCGTGGCGGGCGGCCTCGCCAAGGCCGACAAGAAGAAGGGCGAGCTGAAGGACGTCGAGTCCGGTTACCTGCTATTTCTGAGCCACCGGCAGTTGGACAACCTCGCCGCCGCCGCGCTGGAGGCGTCTCGCAGCGGCGCCAGCCTCGACAAGGCCCGGTTCAAGGAGCTGGCCAACACGGAGCACTCGGTCGACGTCGCGATGTTCGGCCGGATGGTGGCCGACATGACCGACATCAACGTCGACGCCGCCTGCCAGGTCTCGCACGCCATCAGCGTGCACGCCGTCGACAACGAGTTCGACTACTTCACCGCTGTCGACGACCGGAAGGAGGATGCCGCGGAAACCGGTGCCGGCATGATCGGGACCATCGAGTTCAACTCGTCCACGCTGTACCGGTACGCGACGGTCGACGTCGACGCGCTGCACCGTACCCTCGGCGACGCGGGCGCGACCCGGGCCGCCGTCGAAGCCTTCCTGACCGCGTTCGCCCGCAGCATGCCGACGGGGAAGCAGAACACCTTCGCGCACCGTACGCTGCCCGATGCCGTGCTGGTGCGGCTGCGCGACACCCAGCCGATCAACCTGGTCGGGGCCTTCGAGACGGCGATCCAGGAGACGCACGCCGCCGGGCGGGTCGAGCTGGCGGCGGCCGCACTGGCGAAGCACACCGTGGCCGTCGAGAACGCCTACGGGGAGCGACCGGTCGGCAGTTGGGTCACCCAGGTCGGCGAGAAGACCGCGGTACTGGCCGACCTCGGCAAGGCGGTCAGCTTCGGCGAGCTGGTCACCGGGGTAGGGGAGCAGGTCACCGTCGCGCTCGGGCAGCCGGCATGAGTGTGTTGCTGTTGCGGCTGGCCGGCCCGCTCCAGTCGTGGGGCTCGTCGAGCCGCTTCGCCCGCCGGGGTACCGAGATCGCGCCCACCAAGAGCGGGGTGATCGGCATGCTCGCTGCAGCCAAGGGCGTCCGACGCACCGAGCCGCTCACCGACCTGCTCGGCCTGGAATTCGGGGTACGGCTGGACCAGCCCGGGCAGATCCTGCGCGACTTCCAGACCGCCCGAACTCTCGACGGTCGCCACAGCGCACCGCTGACCTACCGCTTCTATCTCTCCGACGCAGCCTTCCTCGGCGCCGTCAGCGGCGAAGAGGAACTGCTGCACGGCCTGGCAGAGGCGCTGGACCGGCCCCGATTCCCGCTCTACCTCGGGCGGCGGTCATGCCCTCCGGTCGGGCCGATCAGTCTCGGCGTACACGATGAAACGCTTGACGACGCGCTGGCGGAATGGCCGTGGCTCGCCGCTGAGTGGTACCGCAGGCGAGCGTCCCGCATGGTCCGGTTGGAGGTCATCCGGGACGCCCGTCCGGGCGAGCCGGTGACCGAGACCGTGCCCGACGAGCCGGTCAGCTTCGACCCCGCGCATCGGCAGCACACCTGGCGATCGGTGCTGCGTCGGCACGTCGATGTCGCCAACGACCTCGCCGAGCGGGCCGGTGTCGCCGAGCACGACCCGTTGAGCCTGCTGGGAGGCTGAGCATGTTCCTGACCCGATTCCAGATCAACCCGGCCCGGCGGAACGCGCGGAAGCTGCTCTCCTCACCGCACGTCATGCACGCGGCAGTCCGCGCGGCCTTCCCCGTCGCCGAGGACTACGAGCGCGCCGGCACCCGTACGCTGTGGCGGCTCGACACCCCGGCCACCGCGACCGTCCACCTCTTCATCGTCAGCCCGGGGCGGCCGGATCTCACCCACCTGATCGAACAGGCCGGCTGGCCCACCGCCGAGACCGAGCCCTGGGTGACCCGGGACTACGACGGGTTGCTCGGCTCGCTGCACCCCGGACAGCAATGGGCGTTCCGGCTCACCGCCAACCCGACGCACAGCGGGCGGAAGACCGCCGACGCCAAGGAGACGCAGCGCTTCGGCCGGCTGCGCGAGCCCGAGCAGGTCGACTGGCTGGCCGACCGGGCCGAGCGGTACGGTTTCGCCCTGGCCAGCCAGCACGACGGACTTCCCAACCTGCGGCTGCACCGACGCTACACCCAAACCTTCAAGCGCGGCTTGGGTACCGTCACCCTCACCACGGCAACGTACGACGGCATTCTCCAGATCACCGATGCGGACGCCTTCCGGCGGGCGTTGACCGGCGGGATAGGGCACGCCAAGGCGTACGGCTGCGGCCTGCTCACCCTCGCCCCCGTTCCTGCCGCCGCCGCTCCGTGAAGATCCCGGGGGTCCCACCGGCGGAACTTTCGGACCTGAACCGCGCCCAGGATCGGCTCAGCTTCGTCTACCTCGAACGCTGCGTCATCCACCGCGACAGCAACGCGATCACCGCCACCGATGACAAAGGCGTCGTCCACATTCCGGCCGCAACCCTCGGCGTCCTGATGCTCGGACCCGGCACCAGCATCACCCAACAGGCGATGATGCTCCTCGCCGACAACGGCGCCACCGCGGTCTGGGTCGGCGAGCAGGGCGTCCGCTACTACGCACACGGACGCCCGCTCGCCCGATCCAGCCGGCTACTCGTCGCCCAGGCCACCGCCGTCGCACACCGCGACCGGCGGCTCCACGTGGCGCGCGAAATGTATCGGATGCGCTTCCCCGGCGAGGACACCAGCACCCTCACCATGCAGCAACTCCGTGGCAAGGAAGGAGCCCGGGTACGTCGCTGCTACCGCGAGCTGCCAAGCGCACCGGCGTGACTTGGAACAATCGCGAGTACAACCCGGACGACTTCGACGGCGGCGACGCCGTCAACCAGGCGCTCTCTGCCGCACACGCCTGCCTGTACGGCATCGTGCACGCCGTTATCGTCGCCGTCGGCGCCTCACCCGGCCTCGGTTTCGTCCACACCGGCCACGACCGGTCCTTCGTCTACGACATCGCCGACCTCTACAAGGCCGACATCACCATCCCGGTCGCCTTCGACATTGCCGCCAGCGGATCCACCGACATCGGCCCGGACACGCGCCGTGCGGTACGTGACCGGGTCCACGGCGGCGCCCTCCTCGACCGCTGCGTACGCGATATCCGGACTCTGCTGCTGGGCGCCGCTCCTGCCGGTCCTATCGACGAGGAGTGGCTCGACGAGGAGGCGCACGGCGGCACCGTACGCCTATGGGACGAGGGCGGCTACGAGCTTGCCGGCGGGCGGAACTACGGCGAGGAGGTCGACTTCTGATGACCGTCATCATCCTCACCGCCTGCCCCGAAGGGCTACGCGGCCACCTCACGCAGTGGCTGCTGGAGATCTCCGCCGGGGTATACGTGGGACACGTCAACAGCCGGATCCGGCATCGGTTGTGGGTCAAGGTCGTCGAGATGGCCGGACCGGGACGGGCGCTGCTCGTCTACCAACAGCCGGGGGAGCAGCGGTTGTGCTTCGACGTACACGACCACCACTGGCAGCCGGTCGATTTCGACGGGATTACCCTGATCCGCCGCCCCACCCAGCGAAGCACCTTCAACCCCGCTCTGCCCCGGGGATGGAGCAAGGCATCGAAGCGCCGTCGCTTCGGACGGCGCGGCCCGGCGGGTAGAGATACCACGGTGGCCAGCCCGAGAGAAAGTGAAGAAAAATCCGGAAGTTGATCTCTAGGAGCCCAGGTCAAGAAGCGTGCTCCCCGCGCACGCGGGGATGATCCCGCCAGTCACCGACGGCACGCCCGGCACCCGGGGTGCTCCCCGCGCACGCGGGGATGATCCCATGGCTGATGGGCTCTCAGGGGCGGGAGACGCGTGCTCCCCGCGCACGCGGGGATGATCCGCGGAACTCGACACGGCGCGGAAGGCGCTTAGCCTGCTCCCCGCGCACGCGGGGATGATCCCGGGCCGGTAAAGCCACCCGCACCGGGGTACGGCTGCTCCCCGCGCACGCGGGGATGATCCGGACTGCCATGCCCGGGGACCGTCGACGTCCAGCTGCTCCCCGCGCACGCGGGGATGATCCGTTGCGTGCCCATCCGCTCATCCGGATGCTCCGCTGCTCCCCGCGCACGCGGGGATGATCCGCAAACACAAGAAATAGAACAAGGGGGAAGGGATGACCTGCTCCCCGCGCACGCGGGGATGATCCCTCTGGCTCGCCAGCATGGACGGCCACTACAGCCTGCTCCCCGCGCACGCGGGGATGATCCGACTTCCTAGCCTTAAGACCACTATTCCCGGTGCTGCTCCCCGCGCACGCGGGGATGATCCCGCTTCCCGTAGCAGCGGAGTCGCCAGCTCCATCTGCTCCCCGCGCACGCGGGGATGATCCGGCGACGGCGTCCCCTACAACGCGACCATCGACCTGCTCCCCGCGCACGCGGGGATGATCCGTGCCCCGCGTTCCGCTCCGACCACGTTGGGCCCTGCTCCCCGCGCACGCGGGGATGATCCGTTGCTCGCACCGTGCCAGTTCTGCACTGTGCCCTGCTCCCCGCGCACGCGGGGATGATCCCCCCGCCGGCGTACGGCTCAGGCCGGCCGGCGACTGCTCCCCGCGCACGCGGGGATGATCCCTGAGCATCCCGGGAGCCCGGTGGAGTGAACGGCTGCTCCCCGCGCACGCGGGGATGATCCGTTGACCAGGGTGGCCCCGGCAAGGTCGACATCCTGCTCCCCGCGCACGCGGGGATGATCCGGTGGTGCCGGCCGCGTCAGCCGGCGGCGAGACCTGCTCCCCGCGCACGCGGGGATGATCCCTGCTCGGGCACGCCTCCCTGGACTCGACCCGGCTGCTCCCCGCGCACGCGGGGATGATCCGTGTCGGCTTTCCGGCCCGGCTGACCGCATGTGCTGCTCCCCGCGCACGCGGGGATGATCCGATGGTCTGCGTCGTGTACACCCAGCATGTGGCCTGCTCCCCGCGCACGCGGGGATGATCCCGCGTCGAGCGTGGACTGCTGCGACGCCAGAACCTGCTCCCCGCGCACGCGGGGATGATCCGGTCGATCTGTGGGCCGGCCGGTCGGCGGGGGCCTGCTCCCCGCGCACGCGGGGATGATCCCCTCCGACCATCACCCGCCCCGATGGGATCGGACTGCTCCCCGCGCACGCGGGGATGATCCCAGGGCTTCAGCGTTCTCGAACTCCATGTCGCCCTGCTCCCCGCGCACGCGGGGATGATCCGGGTCTGCAACATGTACACCCTGCCGAGGTCGTCTGCTCCCCGCGCACGCGGGGATGATCCCGGCGAACTCGTCGACTCGGCAACGTGGACCGACTGCTCCCCGCGCACGCGGGGATGATCCCCAGCTGGGGACCGCGATGAACAACCTGACGCCCTGCTCCCCGCGCACGCGGGGATGATCCCCAGCTGGGGACCGCGATGAACAACCTGACGCCCTGCTCCCCGCGCACGCGGGGATGATCCCCAGCTGGGGACCGCGATGAACAACCTGACGCCCTGCTCCCCGCGCACGCGGGGATGATCCCGGGTTCCGACCGACGACCAGGATCCGGCGCACCTGCTCCCCGCGCACGCGGGTATGATCCGGTTGCGAAGGTCGCCCGGCGCAACGTCGGCAACTGCTTCCCGCGCACGCGGGGATGATCCCGCCATGCGGATGTTCCTGTCCGGCGACGCCGACTGCTCCCCGCGCACGCGGGGATGATCCCGGCATCGTCAGAAGGTTCGCCACAACATCAGGCTGCTCCCCGCGCAGGCGGGGATGATCCGCGCCCCGCCTCGGATCATCCGGTAGGCGGGGCCTGCTCCCCGCGGACGCGGGGATGATCCCAACCACGCTGTCGCGGTCGAGATCACCGGAGTCTGCTCCCCGCGCACGCGGGGATGATCCGTGGCGGAAGCCGCGTCGGATCTTCGTCAACAGCTGCTCCCCGCGCACGCGGGGATGATCCAGGCGTACGCACTGGCTACCGCGAGGAACTTCACTGCTCCCCGCGCACGCGGGGATGATCCCGCGCCGCACTGGCGGTCGCCCGAGGCGCAGGCCTGCTCCCCGTGCACGCGGGGATGATCCCGCCATGCCCTGCGTCACCAGCAGGACCAGGAACCTGCTCCCCGCGCACGCGGGGATGATCCCACCAACCCCACCTGACCCAGCGGCGTCCCCTGCTGCTGTCCGCGCACGCGGGGATGATCCGCGCGAGGCGACCGTCACCGGGAAGGGCGGCAACTGCTCCCCGCGCACGCGGGGATGATCCCCAGGGAGGACAGCATGATCGACGTCCATGTCGCTGCTTCCCGCGCGCGGGGGGATGATCCCCCATCACTGGACCCGGAGTACGTCGCACGGCTCTGCTCCCCGCGTACACGGGGGTGATCCGATTTAGGATGGTGACGGTCGGTATATGTGGCACCGCTCCCCACGCAGGCGGGGATGATCCCCGTTTTCTCGATATCGACACGACTGACCCGGCCTGCCGCCCGCGCACGCGGGGCTGACCTGGAGTCCGCTGTGCTCGACAAGGTCTGCTCCCTGCGACGCGGGGATGATCCGCAGGCGACCGCGTATAACGAGAACGCGACCGGCTGCTTGCCGCGCATGTGGGGGTGATCCTCGGAGGGATCTTAAACTGGTATGTACCTATGTTTCCGTCCGCGGGCGCGGGACTGATCCCGACCTGGTCCCACTCCTCTGTGGACCGCTGCTCCCCGTGCACGTGAGAGTGATCGCCTGGCACTCTCAGCTCCGGAAGCCGAGAAGCGCAACCCTCCTCTCCGCGCGGGTGATCGGGCCACCGCCAACGCTGGCCGTGCGTCGGGATCGCTGTCCTGGCCCACCGACCGCACGGGTCGGCAGGTGCGCTCGCCCGAGCGGAACCTGATGAGGAAACCGGCGTGCGTCGCGTAGCCAATGCCGGATAGTCGTACGAGCGCTAGGAACGCCGCCCACCCCGGACCGGGGAGGCGATCCGGGGCGGGCGTGGGGTGATGAGGCAGGTCAGCGGTGGCGAGGGAGCCAGTACAGGATCTGTCCGGTGATCAGCGCGGGATGGGTGTCTGGGAGTTCCTCCAGTGCGCGGGCCAGGTGCGCGCCGAGGTAGACCATCAGCCCCACCCGGTTACCCCGGAAAGAGGTCAGGAGTGCCAGGCGGGCCTGCCGACACGGCCAAGGGTCGGCGCAGGCGTGGCAGGCGTACGACCGCGTCGGGAGATGGTGGCCGCTCCGGGCGTGCTTCCGCCGTATGTGCCGATACCAACGCTCCTGTGGGCCGATCACCGGTCATACCCGTTCACCATGCCGAGCGCGGCGCTCCTGCGCCGGGGGGGAGTCCCCCTGCGCGCCCGTTCGCCAGATGTGGGCGGGTCGATGCGTCCCAGTTGGGTCGCTGGTTGGTTATCAGTGCCCGGGCCGGCAGGGGAGGGGCGTCCGGCGCCAGTGCCCGGATTTCGGCTCGCTCCCTTTCGGTCAGTTCGACCGGTGGCGTCGCGCGGGCGGCGACCCGGGCCCCCGGCGAGCCAGCCGTGGCACGGGTGACGGCTCGTAGGGCATGGGTAGGCGTCCGACCGAGTCCGGACAGCGCCAGCGGAAGCCGCAGCGACAGTACCGCCAGAGCCGCCACCACGCGCGGCCATGGCGGGATGTGGCCTTACGGCTGAGCTTCATGATGCCTCCCGTCGGCGGCGTGAATGTGGACGGGGCGGCGCCGGGCTCCGATACACGGGCGCCGCCCTGTGGGCACCTCTCCCGAAATGGAGATACAGGCCCGGTCGGGGTGCTTGTTGAGATCGTGCGCCCTGTGACGAGATAATCACACCGCGCTTCAGTTCGTACTTCAGACGTACGTCACGTCCGCTTTGGAGGCGGCATGAATCGAGAGCTTCAGCGAGCCATGGTCGAGAGCAGCCAAACCGCCGAGTCATTGGCAGGTCAGATCGGAGTTGACCCGAAGACGGCGGCACGGTGGGTAACGCATGGACGGATACCGCAGACACGACATCGGTCCAAGGTTGCTGAGCTGGTCGGCCGAGACGTAGTGGACCTTTGGCCGGACGTTTTGAAGAGGCGGGAGCCCGTTTGGCTGCGCGGATGGATCGAATGGGAGCGTGAGGCAACCGCCCTGCGGTGGTACGAACTGGCATGGGTGCCGGGCCTCCTCCAGACGGAGGCGTATGCGCGAGCAACTCTTGCGGGCGAGTCGCTGACGGCTGAGGAGACCGACAGGCTCGTCTCCTCCCGTGTCAGTCGGCAAGCCATCCTCCATCGCGACCGGCCGCCGCTCTTCGTCGCGGTCATGGACGAGTCGGTCCTTCACCGGCACGTCAACGGCAACAAGGCACTGATGCGCGAGCAGGTCGAGCGGATCATCGCCTGTGCCGACCTGCCGACCGTTCAGGTCCATATCGTGCCGACCAGCGTCGGGATGTATCCAGGACTCGGCGGGCCGTTCATCCTCGCCGACCTTCCCGACGGCGTCCGTGCCGCCCATGTCGACAGTCAGGTCCGCGCACAGATCGTGGATGGCGCGGCCGACATTGCTACCCTTGGACAACGCTGGGAACGCATCCGGGGGAAGGCACTCTCGGAGGAGCAGTCCCTGAACCTTCTTGGGGAAGTGGCAAGATCATGGACGTGACCAAGGCTCGGTGGCGCAAGAGCACGCGTAGCGGCAACAACGGCGGTTCCTGCGTGGAAGTCGCCGACAACCTGCCCGGTGTCGTCCTGGTTCGCGACAGCAAGGACCGCAACGGCGGCAGCCTTACGTTCGACCCGGTGGCATGGCGGTCGTTCGTGGACGACGTGGCCCGGCGCCAGTAGCCGAGCCTAAACCTTTACCGCGTCTTGCCTGCCAGCCCCGGAATAATGATCTTGCCGGCCCTAGTGAACAAAATCGGCGTACTTGATCTATAGAGCCGCAGGTCAGGAAGTCTGCTCCCCGCGCACGCGGGGGTGATCCCAGTCCGGCGGACTCAACATCACGGTAGAGGCTCTGCTCCCCGCGCACGCGGGGGTGATCCTACCATCCTATAGCTTAGAATGCATACTCTTACCTGCTCCCCGTGCACGCGGGGGTGATCCCCGGCGTCTCCCCGTGGCTCGTCGCGGCCGGTACTGCTCCCCGCGCACGCGGGGGTGATCCCGATCACGGTCCGCCGGACAGGATGCAGGACACCTGCTCCCCGCGCACGCGGGGGTGATCCCGGTGGCAAGACGTGTCGGTGCTGCGGAGCAACCTGCTCCCCGCGCACGCGGGGGTGATCCCTCCGTACAGTAGTTGTACGAAGGTTCGTACAACTGCTCCCCGCGCACGCGGGGGTGATCCGACGCTCGCGGCGGCACTCGCGGCCGGCGGGTTCTGCTCCCCGCGCACGCGGGGGTGATCCGTACGTCCAGCCGACCGCCGACGCGCTCGGCCCCTGCTCCCCGCGCACGCGGGGGTGATCCCCCGGCCGGCTCCCCGGCGAGGACGCCGCCGCCCTGCTCCCCGCGCACGCGGGGGTGATCCGTGTTGGCAGTATTCGCGGACCCGACCGATGCGCTGCTCCCCGCGCACGCGGGGGTGATCCGGGTAAACCGTGCCCTGAGCTACGGCGCGTATTCTGCTCCCCGCGCACGCGGGGGTGATCCGTTAGATTTCCGATCGATGGTCGATCCTGAGACCTGCTCCCCGCGCACGCGGGGGTGATCCCTACCTCCACACGCTGGCCCACATCGCCGCCGCCTGCTCCCCGCGCACGCGGGGGTGATCCGGATGTCCGCCGCTGGCATCGCACCGCGCAAACCTGCTCCCCGCGCACGCGGGGGTGATCCGCGCAATGAGCGTTTCCGGACGCTGGTTCCGGTCTGCTCCCCGCGCACGCGGGGTGATCCCGTGAACGTCCAGTGCGTCCGGCGCGGTGCCCCCTGCTCCCCGCGCACGCGGGGGTGATCCCATGGTTCGCGTACAGGATTGAGCCGGCCCCGACTGCTCCCCGCGCACGCGGGGGTGATCCCGTGTCGAGCGTCTACGGTGGCGTAACGGGTTTCTGCTCCCCGCGCACGCGGGGGTGATCCCACGCTCGGCTCTTGCCTGTTCCTGCCGGACCGCTGCTCCCCGCGCACGCGGGGGTGATCCGCTCCGTCCGGTATGCGGCCGAGCCGATCGGCACTGCTCCCCGCGCACGCGGGGGTGATCCCGACGCCACCAAGAGCGAACCCAGGTCCGAACCCTGCTCCCCGCGCACGCGGGGTTGACCCCGAGACGCACCACTGGGTGGCCGGCAACAAGGGCTGCTCCCCGCGCGCAAGCGGGGGTGATCACCGGCCGAACTCGCCCAGACCGGGCTGCCCGGCTCGGAGTGCTGGAAACCCGGTATCGGGACCGGTCGGAGTCCAGTACACATGGAGGATGACCGAGGTGGCGCTGCCCGGCGGTCACACCACGGGTGCCGTACTGATCGATGACGTCGTACACAAGCCGGCCTCGACCTGGACGTCGACAGTGCATGCGTTGTTGCGGTACCTGGAGGATGCCGGTTTCGACGGCGCTCCACGGGCGCTCGGCTTCGACGACCAGGGTCGCGAGATGCTCAGCTACCTGCGCGGCGACACCGTCGGCGACCGGACGCCGTGGCCCGACTGGGTGTTCGCGGAGTCGACCCTGGTCCAGGTCGGCCAATGGCTGCGACGGCTTCACGACGTGACGGTGGGTTTCGGTCCACCGGCGGACGAGAGGTGGTTCATCGGCGACGCGGTGCGGCCGGGGCTGGTGGTGGGGCATCAGGATGCGGCGCCGTACAACGCGGTGGTGGACGGCGGCCGGCTGGTCGGTTTCTGCGACTGGGGTGCGGCCGGTCCGTCGACGCGGGAGTTCGACCTGGCGCTGTCGGCGCTCTGGTGGGTGCCGTTCTGCCCGCCGAACGCGGTTGCGCCGTTGGGCTTCGATCCCTCCGAGGACCGGTCCCGCCGCCTCCACCTCCTGCTCGACGCCTACGGCTACGACGCGGACCGGCGGGAGTTCGGCGCCGTGGTCGTGCACCGCGCCCGGCGGCAGGCTGCCGCCATCCGCCGGATGGCCGACGGCGGGGATCCGGCCGCGACCCGGTTGCTGTTCGTCGCGGACTACTTCGAGTCGGCCGCCGCCGACGTCGAGGCGCTGCCGAACGAGTTCTGGGCGTACTGACCCCGGAGCGGCATCCGCCGTGCCGAGCCTTATGCACCAACCGAGTCTCCCCAGCGATGGTGTTTGTCCGGCCTCTTCGTCGACTGGAGGTACACCCTTTCAATCACCCGCCGTCCTGCCCGGTCATCCTGCTTCGTCGGCGGGCGGCGGCTTCGCGACCACGTCGGGGACCGTCGACCCCAGGCGCAGGCCGTGGTCAGTGCGTCCGGCGGCGCAGCAGGTACGTGTCCATGATCCAGCCCTTGCGCTCCCGCGCGGCCCGGCGTACCTCGACGATCCGTGGCCCGGCCTCGGCGAGCGGGCCGGCGACCAGGATCTCGTCCGGGGTACCGAGGTAGGCACCCCAGTAGATCTCCACGTCCGGCTCGGTGACCCGGGTGAACGTGCAGTGCGCGTCGAGCATCACCACCAGGTCGTCCACTCCGGACGGCCAGCCCTGGGCCAGCAGCCGGCCGGTGGTGACCTGGAACGGCCGGCCGACCCGGTTCAGCCCGATCCGGTGCCGGGCGGCCAGCGTGGCGACGCTGCTCACCCCGGGGATCACCGTGTAGTCGAACTCGACCGTCCCGTCGGCCAGCATCTCCTCGATGACGCCGAACGTGCTGTCGTAGAGCGCCGGATCCCCCCAGACCAGGAAAGCGGCGCAGCCGTCGGCCGGTACCTCGTCGCGGACCAGCGCTCGCAGCAGTTCGGCCCGGCGGCGGCGCCACGCGTCCACCGCGTCCACGTAGGCCGGCGCGGTCCGGTCCCGGTCCGGATCCCGCAGCTCCACCACCCGGTGGCCGGGCTTCGTCGGGTGCCGGCGCAGGATTTCCTGGCGCAGCCCGAGCAGGTCCTGCTTGGCGGCACCCTTGTCCAGCACGAAGAAGACGTCGACCTCGGCGATCGCCCGGACCGCCTCCAGGGTCAACTGGTCCGGGTCACCCGCCCCGATGCCGATGACCAGGATTTTCCGCATGACCGCCGTCCCTAGAGTTTCGCCGACCGGTCCCGGCCGGCCGAGTAGAGGTAGCTGTCCGGGAAACCCTCGGCCGCCAGTACCCGGCCGACGACGATCACGGCGGTCCGGCGTACCCGGGCCTGTTCGACCTGGTCGGCGATGTCGGCCAGGGTGCCGCGCAGCACCAGCTCGTCGGGGCGACTGGCCCGGGCGACGACCGCGACCGGGCAGTCGGCGCCGTAGTGCGGGACGAGCTGCTCGACCAGCTCCCGGGTCCGGCCGACGGCCAGGTGCAGTACCAGGGTCGCCCGGCTGGCGCCGAGTACCACGAGGTCCTCGCTGTCCGGCATCGCCGTCGACCGGGCGCGGGCCCGGGTGAGGATGACCGTCTGCCCGACCGTCGGCACGGTCAGCTCCCGGCCCAGCGTCGCGGCGGCGGCCGCGAAGGCCGGTACGCCGGGCACGATCTCGTACGGCACGCCCGCCTCGTCGAGCCGGCGCAACTGCTCGGCCACCGCACTGTAGATCGACGGGTCGCCGGAGCAGAGCCGGGCCACCTCCCGGCCGGCCCGGTGTGCGTCGACCATCCGGGCCACGATCTCGTCCAGGGTGAGGTCGGCGGTGTCCACCAGTTCCGTATCCGCTGCACACGATTCGAGCAGCTCCGCCGGGACCAGGCTGCCGGCGTAGAGGCAGAGCTGGGCGCGGGCCAGCACCCGCTGCCCGCGTACCGTGATCAGGTCGGCGGCGCCCGGTCCGGCGCCGATGAAGGTCACCGGCACGGCTTGACCACAGCCCACTGCACCAGGGCCCGGGCCGGCTTCCACGCCGTGAAGCCGCCGAGCGGCGCGGCCCGCTCCACGCCGAGCCGGGTCAGGTCGCCGCCGAGTCGCTCGGCACGGATGGTCAACTCGCGTTCCCCCTCGATCGTCACCGCGTGCGCGACCAGCCGGCCGCCAGGGGCGAGCGCCGCCCAGCACGCGTCCAGGACACCCTCGGCGGCCAGCCCGCCGCCGACGAAGACGGCGTCCGGGGTCGGCAGCCCGGCCAGTACCGCCGGTGCCCGGCCGACCACCACCTCCAGCTCCGGCACCCCGAGCGCCGACGCGTTGCCGGCGATCCGCTCGGCCCGGTCCGCCCTCGCCTCGACCGCCACCGCTCGGCAGGTCGGCTCGGTCCGCAGCCATTCGATGCCGATGCTGCCCGAACCCGCGCCGACGTCCCAGAGCAACTCGTCGGGTGCCGGGGCGAGCCGGGCCAGCGCCAGCGCCCTCGCCTCCCGTTTGGTCAACGCCCCGTCGTGGGCGTACGCCTCGTCCGGCAGGCCCGGCAGCGTCGACCGGAGTACGGCGTCCGGTCCGGCCGTGGCGTGCACCGCGACGACGTTCAACGGGTCGACCGGCAGATGCGGCCAGTCCTGGGCGGTCCCGTCGCGGCGGCGCTCCTGCCCGGTGCCGAGCTGCTCCAGTACGGTCAGCGGGCTTGCTCCGTAGCCGGCGTCGGTGAGCAGGCCGGCCAGGGCCGACGGTGTCGACGCGTCCGCGCTGAGCAGCAGGATCCGCCGGCCGGGGGCGAGCACCCGGCGTACCCGGGCCAGGTCGCGGCCGACCGCGCTGACCACGCTGACCCGCTCGACCGGCCAGCCGAGCCGGGCGCAGGCCAGGCTGATCGAGGACGGGTGCGGGAGTACCTCCACCCGGTCGGGGCCGACCAGTTCGACGATCCGCGCCCCGATCCCGAACCACATCGGATCGCCGCTGGCCAGCACGGCGAGCCGGCAGTCGGCGTACGCGTCGAGCACGCCGGGCAGCGCCGGCAGCAGCGGGCTCGGCCAGCTCACCCGCTGCGCCGGCAGTTCCGCAGGGAGCAGGTCGAGCTGCCGGCCGCCGCCGAGCACGACCTCGGCCGTCCGTAACGCCCGCCGGCCGGCCTCGCCGAGCCCGGCCCAACCGTCCGCGCCGATGCCGACCACGGTCAGCCCAGGTCTGGCACTCGTCGCGGTCACGAGCCGGAACGTTAGCCGACCCGCCGGCGCCGGCGCCCCGCCGGGTGAGCCGCGTCATCGTCAGGACGTGCCGTGCGCTCTGCTGCCGCCGATGCCCCCCCGGGTGAGCCGCGTCATCGCAGGTCGACCAGGTCGGTACCCGATTGCCGCGATCCGGGGTCGAGCCGGTCGGCGTGCCCTGTGCCCCGCTGCCGCCGATGCGCATTCGGGCGGGCAACGTCGTCGCGGAGCTGCCTGCACCGCACCGCCGCCGATGCCCGGTCGGCCGGGTTGTGCCATCATCGGCGGCGACGGTGCGGCGAGGAACGCCGGTGGGTCGGTCCAGCAGGGCCGGCGACTCCGGGGCGGTCCCGCCACTGTGACCGGCCGACGGCCGGGAGCCAGACACTCGCCCCCGTCCTGGGCCGGCCCTCCGGGCGGCCCGGTACCGGACCGGTCGCGGGCGTGGACACCCGCGAGGCAGGAGGTTGGCCCCGTGCGGTCGTACCCGTTCTCCGCCGTCGTCGGAATGGACGACATGGCACTCGCGCTCACCCTCAGCGCCGTCTCGCCGGCCATCGGCGGAGTGCTGATCCGGGGCGAGAAGGGGACCGCGAAGTCCACCGTGGTCCGGGCGCTGACCGCACTGCTGCCACCGGTGACCGTCGTCACCGGCTGCCGGTTCTCCTGCGACCCGGCCACACCCGACCCGGACTGCCCGGACGGGCCGCACGATCCGGCGGCGCCGTCGGCGACCCGGCCGGCCCGGCTCGTCGAGCTGCCGGTCGGCGCGACCGAGGACCGGGTACTCGGCGCCCTGCACCTGGAACGGGCACTGCGCGACGGCGTCACCGCGTACGAGCCGGGGCTGCTCGCCTCGGCGCACCGTGGGCTGCTCTACGTCGACGAGGTCAACCTGCTGCACGACCACCTGGTCGACGTGCTGCTGGACGCGGCGGCGATGGGCCGGGCCACCGTGGAACGGGAGGGCGTCTCGATCGCGCACGCCGCCCGGTTCGTCCTGGTCGGCACGATGAACCCGGAGGAGGGCGAACTCCGCCCGCAACTGCTGGACCGGTTCGGCCTGACCGTCGAGGTGGCGGCCAGCCGTGACCCGGCGGTACGCGCCGAGGTGACCCGGCGGCGGCTCGGCTACGAGGCCGACCCGGACGGGTTCGCCGGACGGTACGCGGCGGCGGACGCCGAGCGCGCCGCCCGGATCGCGCAGGCCCGTCGACTGCTCCCCGAGGTACGGCTCGACGACGACACCCTGCACCGGATCGCCATCGTCTGCGCCTCGTTCGAGGTCGACGGCATGCGCGCCGACCTGGTGACCGCGCGTACCGCGATGGCGCACGCCGCCTGGTGCGGGCGTACCACGGTCAGCGGAGTGGACGTCCGCGTCGCCGCCCGGCTGGCGCTGCCGCACCGGCGTCGGCGCGACCCGTTCGACCCGCCCGGCATCGAGCAGGAGCGGCTCGACCAGGCGCTCGCCGAGGCCGGCCTCGACCAGCCCGCCGAGCCGCCCCCGGACGGTGGCCCGCCGCCGCAGGGGCCCGGCCCGGACGAGCCCGACCCGGGTGGCCCGGGCGGTGCACCGCAGCCCGACGACACCGGCCCGGAACCCGGGACCCCGCCGGCCACCGGTCCCGCCGCCGAACCCGACGCCCCGCCGGACGGCGCGGCGAACGGGGCCGGAGACGGCGCCGGACCGGAGCAGCCGGACCGGGTCGGGGTGCCGGCCGCGCCGCTCGGCTCGGCGGAACCGGACGGGGCGGGTACCAGCGCGGCCGGCGGGAGCCGGATGCTCGCCGCCGAGCGGCCGTACCGGGCCCGGCTGCTGGTCGTACCGGGGGTCGGGGCGGGGGTCGCCGGGCGCAGGTCACCGGCGGTCACCACCATCGGGCAGACGATCCGGACCAGGCCGTCCGGGGTCACCGCGGGCAACCGGCCGCACCTGGTCGCCACGCTCTGGGCGGCCGCACCGCACCAGCGGGCGCGCGGCCGGCGCGGCACCGGGCTGGAGTTGCGGCCGCAGGACGTCCGGGTGCCGGTCCGGCAGGGCCGGGAGGGCAACCTGATCCTGTTCTGCGTCGACGCCTCCGGCTCGATGGCGGCGCGGCAGCGGATGCGGGAGGTGAAGACCGCCGTACTGTCGCTGCTGCTCGACGCCTACCAGCGGCGCGACAAGGTCGGTCTGGTCACCTTCCGGGGCGGCGGCGCCGAACTCGCGCTGCCACCGACGTCCAGTGTGGACATCGCCGCCACCCGGCTCGCCGAGCTGCCGACCGGGGGCCGTACCCCGCTGGCCGAGGGACTGCTCCGGGCCGGTGCCGTGCTCCGGGTGGAACGGATCCGGGACCCACGCCGCCGCCCGCTGCTGGTGGTACTGACCGACGGCCGGGCCACCGCCGGCCCGGACGCGGTGCTCCGCTCCCGGTACGCCGCCCGGCTGCTCGCCGGCAACGGCGTCCGCTCGGTGGTGGTCGACTGCGAGGCGGGACGGATCCGGCTCGGCCTCGCCGCCGAACTGGCCGGGGCACTCGGTGCCGAACACCTGCCGCTGGAGCAGGTCGCCGCCGGCACCCTGACCGGCGCGGTGCGGCTCCGCACCGGCGTGCGTACCCGAAGCGGCGCCGGCGCGGAGGCCACCGCCGGCAGCGGCGGGATCGGCCGGAGTGGCTCCGGACCGCGCACCGGATCGGCCCGGGAAAGCGCCGGAGCGGGCCGGGGGAGCGCCGGAGCGGGCCGGGGGAGGGCCGCCTGATGCCGCAGGGACAGCCGGAGACGGTACCCGCCGACGGGCTGACCACCCGGCAGCGCCGCAACCGGCCGCTGCTGATGGTGCACACCGGCGCGATGAAGGGCAAGTCGACGGCGGCGTTCGGGCTGGCCATGCGGGGCTGGCACCAGGGCTGGTCGATCGCGGTCTTCCAGTTCGTCAAGTCGGCCCGCTGGCGGGTCGGCGAGGAATCCGCGCTGCTCGCGCTCGGCAGGCTGCACGAGCAGACCGGCGAGGGGGGCCCGGTGCAGTGGCACAAGATGGGCGCCGGCTGGAGCTGGAGCCGCCGGTCCGGCACCGAGGCCGACCACGCCGCCGACGCCCTGGAAGGCTGGCGCGAGATCCGGCGCCGGATCGCCGAGCAGCGGCACCGGCTCTACGTGCTCGACGAGTTCACGTACCCGATGAAGTGGGGCTGGGTGGACGTCGATGAGGTGGTCGACACCCTGCGGAACCGGCCCGGCCACCAGCACGTGGTCATCACTGGCCGGGACGCCGACGCCCGGCTGGTCGAGGCCGCCGACCTGGTGGTCGAGATGACCAAGGTGAAGCACCCGATGGACGCCGGCCAGAAGGGACAGCGGGGGATCGAGTGGTAACCCGGCTGCCCCGGGTGGTGATCGCGGCGCCCGCCTCCGGGCAGGGCAAGACCACGGTGGCGACCGGGCTGATGGCGGCACTGCGCGACCGGGGCCTGGCGGTCAGCGGCCACAAGGTCGGCCCCGACTACATCGACCCCGGGTACCACGCGGTCGCGACCGGCCGGCCGGGCCGCAACCTCGACCCGCACCTGCAGGGCGAGGAGCGGATCGTCCCGCTACTACGCCACGGCGCGACGGTGCCGGTGCCGGCCGACGTCGTGGTGATCGAAGGCGTGATGGGGCTGCACGACGGCGCCATCGGCCGGGAGGGGTTCGCCTCCACCGCGCATGTCGCCCGGTTGACCCGCAGTCCGGTGCTGCTGGTGGTCGACGTTTCCGGCGCCTCCCGCAGCATCGGCGCGCTGGTGCACGGCTTCGCCGGCTACGACCCGGAGCTGACCATCGCCGGGGTGATCCTGAACAAGGTCGGCTCACCGACCCACGAGGCGGAGGTGCGGCAGGCGGTCGCTCGGACCGGGGTACCGGTGTTCGGGGCGCTGCGCCGGGACGCGTCCCTGGACACCCCGAGCCGGCACCTCGGGCTCGTGCCGGCCGCCGAGCGTGCGGCCGAGGCCCGGCGTACCGTCGACGCGCTCGCCGGGCAGCTCGGCCGGGCGGTGGACCTGGACGCGGTGCTCGCCGTCGCCCGCCAGGCACCGGAACTGCCCACCGGGTGGTGGCGACCGGACGAGGAACTGCCCCGGCTGGCCCCGGTGACGGTCGCGGTCGCCGGTGGTGCGGCGTTCACCTTCCGGTACGCCGAGACCGACGAACTCCTCGCGGCTGCCGGCGTCCGGGTCGTACCCGTCGATCCGCTGCGCGACGAGGAGTTGCCGCCGGACTGCGCGGGGCTCTACCTCGGCGGCGGCTTCCCCGAGGTCTACGCGGCCGAACTCTCCGCCAACGCCCGACTGCGTGGCGCGGTCGCCCGGGCGGCCCGGGCCGGGATGCCGGTGGTGGCCGAGTGCGCCGGGCTGCTCTACCTGTGCCGGGACCTCGACGACCACCCGATGACCGGAGTGCTGGCCGCCTCGGCCCGGATGACCGGCCGGCTCACCCTCGGCTACCGGGAGGCGGTCGCGACCGGCACCAGCCTGCTGACCGACCCGGGAACGGCGGTGACCGGGCACGAGTTCCACCGCACCCAGGTCGAGTACGGTGCCGGCCGGGTGCCGGCGTGGCGGTTCCGGCCCCGGCCGTCCCGCCCGCACGGGCTCGACGCGACGGTCGAGGAGGGCGTGGTCGACCGCAACCTGCACGCCTCCTACCTGCACGTGCACTGGGCCGGGCATCCGGCGCTGGCCGCCCGGTTCGGCACGGCGGCGGCCCGGTACGCCGGAGCGCCGGCCCCGGTGTGGCCGGCGGCCCGGTAGGCCCAGAGCACGCCCCGACCCACCCCCGGCTGATCTGCTCAGCAGGATTGTTGATCAGCGCACCGCCCCGGCTGATAACGCCTATCGTTCGTGCCCTTTCCGAATGCCAACGTGTGGTGCGACAGATGGCTGGCGATGAATTCCAGCGGGAATCTCCCTCGCCTATTGACCTATTCGGCGGACGGCTCGACGTGACGGCCGCCCTGACCGTGGTACGCGACCCATCGCCGATGCGGAGTATGGTCGTAGATGTGGCGAAGTCGGGTGGTTGGTGGTCGTCCATGAGGCGGCGCCCGATCCGGAACCTCGTCTGGGCGGTCTCCGGGTTCGGCCAGCGTCCTGAACACCCGGCCCAGCGGTCCGCGCGAGCACTCCTGGCGGACCAGGGTGACATGACGCCAACCCAGACCGCTCATCATTTGCGCGAGGTGGCGCAGTGGATGGAGCAGGCGGCCGAGAAGACGGCCACGAGAGCACGCGCGATCGAGGCCAAGTACGGCGAGGTGTTCCGGACCGCCCACACGATCTCCGGTGAGTACTACCAGCCGTACCTGGACTACCGGTCCGCGCCCGAGGAGGTCGCCACCGCCCTCCGGCTGCGCAGCCGGGCCCTTGCCCTGGCCCGTACCTACGACCGCCGGGCCAGGAGGCAGGCGCGGTTGGGTGCCCGGGCCGACCTGGCGGTGCTGCACGAGCGCGGCGACACCGCCGGCCTGCTGAAGGCGCTGGGCCACCGCAACCAGGACACCCGGCTGCGCGCCCTCTGGTTTCTGGCCGACCTGCGCCATGACGCTGCCGTGCAGCCGTTGATCGGCCTGCTCGACGATCCCGCGCTGACCGAGCAGGCGGCCAGGGCGCTCGGCCACATCGGCGACCCACGCGCCGTGGAACCGCTGATGTCCCTTGCCCAGCAGACGGGCGGTGCCGGCGATACCGCCGTCATCGCGCTCGGGAACATCGGTGATCCGCGAGCGACCGACGTCCTGCTCAACCGCCTGGCCAACCCCGCCGACTTCACCCTCAACACCGTAGCCAGAGCGCTTGGAAAGCTCGGCGACCCGCGGGCGGTGGAACCCATGCGCGCCGTCCTGAGCCGCCTCCGAGCCACCAGGCAGGAGAACGACGTAGGCAAACGCCTCCAGGCACTCTTCTGCAAATCCATCGAGGACGCGATCGATGAGATCGTCCGCGCGAACGGCCCCCGAGTCGGTGACGATCCTTCCTGAGAAGATCCCTACCGGAGCCTGCCGCGACGCCCGCCGGGCCGGAGTCGTGCTGGGTGCCTGGTGTCCCTTCCCCTGAGTTCAGGCATTGAGGTATGCGAGGACGGCGAGGACTCGGCGGTTGTCGTCGTCGGAGGGCGGCATATCTAGTTTGGTGAGGATGTTGTTGATGTGCTTGCTCACGGCTTTCTCGGTGATGCGGAGCTTGGCCGCGATCGCGGCGTTGGAGCGGCCTTCGGCCATCACGCCGAGCACCTCGCGTTCTCGGGCGGTGAGTACCGCGAGTGGCTCCCGGCGGGCGAGCAGTTGCGAGATCACTTCGGGGTCCATGGCGGTGCCGCCGTCGGCGACCCGGCGGACGGCGGCGACGAACTCGCCGACGTCCGACACGCGATCCTTGAGCAGGTAGCCGACACCGCCGTGCGGGGTGCTGAGCAGTTCGCGGGCGTAGAGGGGCTCGACGTGCTGGGAGAGCATGAGGACGGACAGGCCGGGGATCTGGGCGCGGGCCGCGATCGCGGCTTGCAGACCTTCGTCGGTGAATGTCGGGGGAAGGCGGACGTCGATGACCGCCACTTGTGGCTTGTGTGTGATCAGGGCGGGCAGCAGCGCTGGGCCGCTGTCGACCGCTGCGACGACGTCGAAGTCGAAGGCCTGCAGGAGGCGGGTCAGTCCGTCACGGAGGAGGGCATGGTCCTCGGCGATGACAATGCGCACGGCAGCTCCATGGTGATGACGGTGGGTCCCCCGGGCGGGCTCGACAGCGTGATCGTGCCATCGAACGCGGCGAGGCGGCGTTCGATGCCGCGCAGACCGGTGCCGGAGGCGGCGTCTGCACCTCCTGTGCCGTCGTCCGTGACGACCATCGTCAGTACTCCGTCGGTATGCCGTAACGACACCGATCCGGTGCGCGCGCGGCTGTGCCGGATCATGTTGGTCAGCGTCTCGGCGACGGCGAAGTACGCCGCGGACTCCACGGGTGTGTCGGGCCGGCCAGAAAGGGCGGCGTCGACCGTGATCGGGATCGGCAGGCTGAGCGCCAACGCCCGGACCGCGCCGTCGAGGCCGCGTTCGGCGAGTACCGGCGGGTGAATGCCGCGGACCAGGTGCCGCAGCTCGACGAGCGCTGTTCCGCTGGACTCACGCGCTTCGGCGAGCAGTTCGTGGGCCGCCACCGGGTTCCGGTCGATCAGTTCGTCGGCCAGACCGATCATCATGCCCAGCGAGACGAGGCGGGCCTGGACGCCGTCGTGCAGGTCGCGTTCGATGCGGCGCAGCTCCGCCGCCTGGGCATCCACGGTGTCAGCACGCGTCACCGTCAGCTGGGTGACGCGCAGCCGGAGTTCGGCAGCCCTGGTCGGCGCGAGGAAGAGCCGGGCGAAGTATGCGTCGACGCGACCCAGCCACGGCGCGGCCCACAGGCCGCCGGCGAGGATGACGGCGCCCTGCGGCAGACAGAGCAGTCCCTCACCGAACGTGTCGATGGACCAGATGGCGCCGTAGCCGTACCAGCCGGTGCCGAGCCAGACCCACAACGGTGTCAGGGTCAGACCCGCGAGCCCGTACAACGGCACGACCACACAGATCGTCCCGAGCGTGAACCCGACGATCGCGCCGGGCACGAGCCAGGCAAGATCGCGCCAGGTGGCCGGGTCGGTCACGATCCACCGGAAGCGCTGCCAGCCACCGGCCACGGCCCCATCCGGGGGCGGGTGGTACGGGCGTGTCACAAGGACACCGGTCCGTGAGGCACGTCTGCGTTCGAGATCAGCACGCATCCGGACCAGCGTCATCGTCCAGGGCACCAGCGCCAGACCGAGGAACGGCACCGGCGTCAGGGCCAACACGACAACGGACACGGCGAGCAGCGGTAGGTTGGTGAACGCCAGACCGATCCCGGCCATGCCGGACAGCACGGAGCGCGTACCGCTCCGGGCCCACCGGCCCAACCCTTCGCCAGTCGCGGCCGCGTTCACAGGTCATATTGTGCCCGCGGACTCATGGCTCAATCGTGGTGCTAGCACCTCCGCGATGGAGGACGTAGCGCTCCTGACGACGCGGCATCGAGCGGGTTTGATAGAAACATGACGATCACCATGACGCCGTCGCGGACAACGACCGGCAGCGACTTCGCCGTCCTGTCCCGGCGGATCAGCGGCGAAGGACTGATGCAGCGCCGACCCGCCTACTACGTCGTCCGACTGACTGTCGTCACGCTCATGTTCATCGGCGGTTGGACCGCGTTCTTCATCATCGGCTCATCCTGGTGGCAGTTGGTGACGGCCGCGTTCCTCGCCGTCACGTTCACCCAGGTCGCGCTCGTGGCGCATGATCTGGCGCACCGCCAGGTGTTCCGTACCAAACGTCCCGGGGAATTCGCCGGACGGCTGGCCGGAAACCTCGGGGTCGGGATGAGCTACGGCTGGTGGATGGAGAAGCACACCCGTCACCACAACAATCCCAACCATGACGACCTCGACCCGGACGTCGCGCCCGAGGTGCTCATCTGGGCCACGAAGTCGGCCCTCGGCCGGCGCGGGCTGAAGGGTTTCATCACCCGGCATCAGGCTGCGCTGTTCTTCCCGCTTCTCACCCTGCTCGCCGCCGACCTGAAGGTGTCCAGCATCAAGGCGTTGCGCAACGGCACCGTGAAGCGCCCCGGCCTGGAAACCACGCTGCTGATCCTGCACGCCGTCGGCTACCTCTCGGCACTGCTGATCGTTCTCTCGCCGCTGCAGGCCCTTGCCTTCCTGCTGGTACACCAAGCGCTGTTCGGCGTCTACCTCGGCATGACATTCGCACCGAACCACAAGGGCATGCCGCACCCGACCGGCGACGAGGACTACCTGCGTAAGCAGGTACTGACCTCCCGCAACGTCCGCGGCGGCTGGCTGACCGACACGGCGCTGGGCGGCCTGAACTACCAGATCGAGCACCACCTCTTCCCCGGCATGCCGACCCCCAACCTGCGCAAGGCCCAGCCGATCGTGCAGGCGTACTGTGCCGAGATCGGTGTCGCCTACGAACAGACCAGCCTCATCACCTCCTACCGGCAAGCCCTGCGACACCTGCACGAGGTGGGCGCACCGGCCCGCGCCGAACACGCGGCACGCTGAGCCAGGATTGCGTGTAGCCTTCGGGGTAGCCGCGCCGCACGGACGTGCGCAGCTTGTCGAGCCTGCAACGGTCCCGGTATTCGACAGGGTCGTTGCGTCCCGGCCTACGGTCCAGTCCTCGCCCGCCCTTCAAGCGATTCCTGTCTGAGTTGAGCTGGAGGAGCACGATGGCTCCCAACCTTTCGCCCGTGACCGCGCTCGCACAGCTACCCATCGACACACGTTATCCACAGCCAGCGACAGCCCGGCTCGGTGTGGCCGGAGAGATCGACCTGGCAACCGCGCCGGTGCTCCGCGACAAGCTGCTCACCCTGTTGCGGGATCAGACTCCCGCAGTCCTCATCGTGGACCTCGCCGGGGTTACGTTCCTGGACTGCGCCGGCATCGGCGCGCTCGTCGGCGTGCGCAACGCCGCTGGCGAGGCCGGATGCGAGCTGCGAGTCACCGATCCGCAGCCCTTCGTCCGCCGCGTCCTGGAGGTGAGCGGGTTGCTCGGAGTCCTCACCGTCTCCACCGATCAGCCGCGGCGCCTTCGCCCAAGATCGAAATATCCGTTCGGGACGAGGTCCGCCGCTGCGATCGCGGCGGAGCCACCCGGCGTGGTGGTTGCCGCCTGACCGCGACCCGCTACCTGGGCATCCGATTCCGTCCCGCCAGCCCAGCGCAAGGTGACGAACGGTCAAGGACTCACCCGGAGCCCTCCAGGTCGCCCTCGACCCGGAGGTAGGTTTCCCGCAGCGCCGCCATCGTCGCCGGGTCGGGTTTCGCCCACAGTCCCCGGTCGGCCGCCTCGGAGAGCCGTTCGATGATGTTCCGCAGCGCCCACGGATTGGACCGGCGCAGGAACTCCTGGTTCTCGGCGTCGAGGGCGTACGTCCGCGCCAGGTCCTCGTACATCCAGTCGGCGACGACCCCGGCCGTGGCGTCGTAGCCGAAGAGGTAGTCGACGGTGGCGGCCAGCTCGAACGCGCCCTTGTAGCCGTGCCGGCGCATCGCCGCCAGCCAGCGCGGATTCACCACCCGGGCCCGGAACACCCGGGCGGTCTCCTCGGTCAGCGACCGGGTCCGCACCGCGTCCGGGGTGGTGCTGTCCCCGATGTACGCCCGGGGCGCCTGCCCGGTCAGCGCCCGCACCGTGGCGATCATCCCGCCGTGGTACTGGAAGTAGTCGTCGGAGTCGGCGATGTCGTGTTCCCGGGTGTCGGTGTTCTTCGCCGCCACCGCGATCCGCCGGTACGCGTCCTCCATCTCCTCCCGGGCCGGCCGCCCGTCCAGCCCGCGCCCGTAGGCGAAGCCGCCCCAGACGGTGTAGACCTCGGCCAGGTCGGCGTCGTCCCGCCAGTTCCCGCTGTCGATCAGCGGCAGCAGCCCGGCCCCGTACGCGCCCGGCTTGGAGCCGAAGATCCGGCTCGTCGCCCTGCGCTCGTCTCCGTGCCGGGCGGCGTCGGCCCGGACGTGGGCCCGCAGGAAGTTCTGCTCGTCCGGCTCGTCAAGCCCGGCCACCGCCCGGATCGCGTCGTCGAGCAGCAGCACCACGTGCGGGAACGCGTCCCGGAAGAAGCCGCTGATCCGCACCGTCACGTCGATGCGCGGCCGGCCCAGCTCGGCCAGCGGGACGATCTCGAAGCCGTTGACCCGGCGGGACGCCTCGTCCCAGGTCGGTGTCACGCCGATCAGCGCCAGCACCTCGGCCACGTCGTCCCCGGCGGTCCGCATCGCCGAGGTGCCCCAGGCGGAGAGCCCGACCGAGCGCGGCCACTCGCCGGTGTCCCGCCGGTACCGCTCGACCAGCGAGGTCGCCATCGCCTGCCCGGTGGCGTACGCCAACCGGCTCGGGATCGCCTTCGGGTCCACGGTGTAGAAGTTCCGGCCGGTCGGCAGCACGTTGACCAGTCCGCGCAGCGGCGACCCGCTCGGCCCGGCCGGCACGTACCCGCCGTCGAGGGCGTGCAGCAGGTGGGTCAGCTCGTCGGTGGTCCGGGCCAGCCGGGGTACCACCTCGGTGACGGCGAACTCCAGCACCGGGCGTACCGCCGCGGCGCGCGGATCGTCGGCGCCGAGCACGTCGTGCAGCACGACGGGTACCGCCTCGACCGCCCAGTCCCGGGCCTCCATCGCCTCGACCAGGGCCCGGGCCACCGCCTCGACCCGGTCGACCTCTGCGGTGCCCTGCTGGTCGCCGCCCTCGGCCAGCCCGAGTGCGGCCCGGAGCCCGTCCACGGCGCCGGCCCGGCCGCCCCAGACCTGCCGGGCGCGCAGGATCGCCAGCACCAGATTGATCCGGGCCGCGCCGGTCGGTGGCTCGCCGAGCACGTGCAGGCCGTCCCGGATCTGCGCGTCCTTCACCTCGCAGAGCCAGCCGTCCACGTGCAGCAGGAACTCGTCGAACTCGGCGTCGTGCGGGCGTTGCTCCAGCCCCAGGTCGTGGTCGAGCCGGGCGGCCTGGATCAGCGTCCAGATCTGTCCCCGGATCGCCGGCAGCTTGGCCGGGTCCATCGCGGCGATGTTGGCGTACTCGTCGAGGAGCTGCTCCAGCCGGGCGATGTCGCCGTAGCTCTCCGCCCGGGCCATCGGCGGCACCAGGTGGTCGACGATCACCGCGTGCGCCCGCCGCTTCGCCTGCGCTCCCTCGCCGGGATCGTTGACCAGGAACGGATAGACCAGCGGCAGCGAGCCGAGTACCGCGTCCGGGCCGCAGGAGGCGGAGAGCCCGACGGTCTTGCCGGGCAGCCACTCCAGCGAGCCGTGCTTGCCCAGGTGCACCACGGCGTGCGTGCCGAACTCCTCGTCCAGCCACCGGTACGCGGCCAGGTAGTGGTGTGTCGGCGGCAGGTCGGGGTCGTGGTAGATGGCGACCGGATTCTCGCCGAAGCCACGCGGCGGCTGGATCATCAGCACCACGTTGCCGGCCCGCAGGCAGGCGAGCACGATCTCGCCGTCCGGGTCCCGGGAGGTGTCGACGTAGAGCTGCCCGGGTGGCGGCCCCCAGTGTGCGACCATCGATTCGCGCAGCTCCGTCGGCAGTGCGTCGAAAGAGGGCCGGTAGCGGGACAGCGGGATCCGTACCGGGTTGGCGGCGAGCTGTTCCTCGGTGAGGAACTCCTGGTCCTGGCCACCGGCCGCGATCAGCGCGTGAATCAGCCGGTCGCCGTCCGGCAGCCCGGCGTCGGGGGAGCCGGCGGTCACCGGGCCCACCCCCGGCAGCGCGTCCGGGCCGTCGACCGGGCCGACGTCGTAGCCGAGGTCCCGCATCGTCCGGAGCAGGCGTACCGCGCTGGCCGGGGTGTCCAGCCCGACCGCGTTGCCGACCCGGGCGTGCTTGGTCGGATAGGCCGACAGCACCAGGGCGATCCGGCGCTGCTCGGCCGGGGTGTGCCGGAGCCGGGCCAGCCGGACGGCGGTGCCGGCGACCCGGGCGGCCCGCTCCGGGTCCGCCACGTAGCGGGGCAGCCCGTCGGTGTCGGTCTCCTTGAACGAGAACGGCACGGTGATCAACCGACCGTCGAACTCCGGCACCGCGACCTGGGTCGCCGCGTCCAGCGGGGAGAGGCCGTCGGCACTGTCCGACCAGGACGCCCGGGTCGAGGTGAGGCAGAGCGCCTGGAGGATCGGCACGTCGAGCGCGGCCAGCGCGCCGACGTCCCAGGACTCCTCGGTGCCGCCGGCGGCGGCGTCCGCCGGGCGGGTGCCGCCGGCCGCCAGCACCGTGACCAGCAGCGCGTCGGCCGCACCGAGCGTCGCCAGCAGCTCCGGTTCCGGGGTACGCAGGCTGGCGCAGAAGACCGGCAGCGGCTGGCCGCCCGCCTCCTCGACCGCCTCGGCCAGCGCGTCGACGAAGCCGGTGTTCCCGCTGAGCTGGTGCGCCCGGTAGTAGAGGATGCCGACCACCGGCCCGGTCGCCGGGCGGGGCGGGCGGGGCCGGACGCCCCAGTTCGGCTGCGCGACCGGCGGGGCGAAGCCGTGCCCGGTCAGCAGCACCGTGTCGGAGAGGAAGGCGTGCAGCTCGCGCAGGTTCTCCGGCCCGCCCTGGGCCAGGTAGGCGTGCGCCTGCGCGGCGGTGCCGGCCGGCACCGTGGACCGGGCCATCAGGTCGGCGTCCGGGGTCTGTTCGCCGCCGAGCGCCACCACCGGCCGGGTGCCGGCGCACAACGTGGCCAGCCCGTCGGCCCACATCCGGGCGCCGCCGAGGATCCGCACCACCACCAGGTCGACGCCGTCGACCAGGTCGGTCAGCTCGGCCAGGTCGATCCGGGCCGGGTTCGCCAGCCGGTACGCCGCGCCGCTGGCCCGGGCGGAGAGCAGGTCCGTGTCCGAAGTGGACAAGAGCAGGATGGTGGCAGCGTCCGCCGCAGGCATGGGTGGCTCCTCCCCGGGTCCGCGCCCGTGGTCGTGGTCCGTGTGACGGTGGTCCGGAGTGTCTGGCTCCCGACCCGTACGCAGGTCGGTGACAGTGGCGGGACCGCCCCGGACTCGCACCGGGTTCCTCCGGGTCCACCGCGTGATGCATTTCTCGCCGCCGGCGGGCGCCGAGGACCACGACTCTACGATGAGCCCGTGTCCGTCCTCGCCACCCCGTCCCCCCGGCCGCCGGAGGACCGCTGTCCCGGTGCGCTGCGGGCACACCAGGCCGCCGACGGGCTGCTGGTGCGGGTGCGGCTGCCCGGCGGTCAACTGCGCCCCACCCAACTGCGCGTCCTCGCCGATCTCGCCCGGATCGAGTCCGACGGCGCGCTGGAGCTGACCTCCCGGGGCAACCTCCAACTCCGCCGCCTCGCCGACGACGTCGCGGTACGCCGGGTCGCCGACCGCATCGCCGACGCCGGCCTGCTGCCCACCGCCACCCACGAGCGGGTACGCAACCTGCTGGCCTCCCCGCTGAGCGGGCGGGACCGGGCCGGGCGGCTCGACGTACGCCCGCTGGTGCGGGACCTCGACGCGGCGCTGCGCGGCGCCGCCGACCTGGCGTCGCTCAGCGGCCGGTTCCTGTTCGCCCTCGACGACGGCCGGCACGACGTCGCCGCCCTCGGTGCCGACCTGTGCTGGACCGGTGGCTCGCAGACCCTCTGGCTGGCCGGCACCGACACCGGGCTGCGGGCCGGCCCGGACGACGTCGTCGAGCTGCTGATCGCGGCCGCCCGCGCCTTCCTGCGGGTCCGGGGTGAGCGCCCGGACCTGTGGCGGCTGGCGGACCTGCCGGACGGGCCAGCCCGGGTGACCGCCGCGCTCGGCCGCCCCACCGCCGCGCTCGGCCGCCCCACCGCCGAGGTCGCGGCCCCGACCGGGATGTCCGGTGCCGCTCCGGCGCCGTTCTCCGCTGCGGTCGCGGTCCCGACCGGGAGGTGCGGTGGCACCCCGGCACCGCTGGTGGGCGTCCACCCGGACGGTGTGTTGGTGGCCGGGGTCCGGCTCGGCCGGTTGACCGCCGACCAGGCCCACCTGCTGGCCGACCTCGCCGGCACGGACGAGATCATCGTCACCCCGTGGCGCAGCCTGGTGCTCGACACCGGCGGACCCGATATCGTCGGCCGGCTGGCCACGGCCGGGCTGCTGGTCGACCCGGCCTCGCCCTGGCTCGGCGTGACCGCCTGCACCGGTCGACCCGGCTGCGCCAGCGCCCTCGCCGACGTGCGGGGGGACGTCACCGAGGCGCTGGCCGACGCCGGCCCGATGGGCCGGGCGGCGCTTCCGGTGCACGTGGTCGGCTGCGAGCGCCGCTGCGGCCGACCGGCCGGACCGGCCGTACTGGTGGTCGCCACCGGCACCGGATACCGGATCGAGGCCGGCGGCACCAGCCGACCGGGCACCCCGGCGGCCGCCCTGGTCGCACGGGCAGAAAGGCAGAAGTGAGCTACGAGTACATCCGCGACGGTGCGGAGATCTACCGGCGGTCGTTCGCGACCATCCGGGCCGAGGCCGATCTCTCCGGGCTGCCGCCGGAGATCGCGCCGGTGGTGGTCCGGATGATCCACGCCAGCGGCAGCGTCGACCTGACCGACGACGTCGAGGTCGCACCCGACCTGGTCCGCGCCGGTCGGACCGCGCTGCGGGCCGGCGCGCCGGTCCTCTGCGACGCGGTGATGGTGGCCGCCGGCATCACCCGGGCCCGGCTGCCCCGCGACAACGAGGTGCTCTGCACGCTGCGCGACCCCGAGGTGCCCGAGCTCGCGCGCCGGCTCGGCACCACCCGCAGCGCCGCCGCCCTCGAATTGTGGCGGGACCGGCTCGACGGCGCCGTGGTGGCGATCGGCAACGCCCCCACCGCGCTGTTCCGGCTGCTGGAGATGATCGACGAGGGGGCCGCCCGACCGGCGGCGATCGTCGGCGTACCGGTGGGGTTCATCGGGGCGGCCGAGTCGAAGCAGGCGCTGGCCGGGCACGACGCCGGCATTCCGTACCTGGTGGTGCACGGTCGGCGCGGCGGCAGCGCCATCACCGCCGCCGCCGTCAACGCGATCGCGAGCGAGGTCGAATGAGCGCGACCGAGCCCGGCGGCGCGTCGGTGGGGCCGGCGCGGGTCGGCGCTGGCGGCGGTGAGCGGACGGCCGGCGCGGCCGGCGGCGGTGGGTCGGCTGCGGCCGGCGGTGGTGGGTCGGTGGCGATCGGCGGCGGTGGGTCGGCTGCGGCCGGCGGCCGGCGGCCGGGCACGCTGCGTGGCGTCGGCGTCGGTCCGGGCGATCCCGAACTGGTGACGGTGAAGGCGGCCCGGCTGATCGGCGCCGCCGACGTGATCGCCTACTACTCGGCCCGGCACGGCCGGAGCATCGCCCGGTCCATCGCCGAGCCCTACTTCCGGGACGGCCAACTGACCGAGCCGCTGGTCTATCCGGTCACCACCGAGACCACCGACCATCCGGGCGGCTACGAGGCGGCGATCACCGAGTTCTACGACGCCAGCGCCGAGCGGCTGGCAGCGCACCTGTCGGCCGGTCGGGACGTGGTGGTGATCTGCGCGGGCGACCCGATGTTCTACGGCTCCTACATGTACCTGCACGAGCGGCTGGCGCACCGGTTTCCCGCCGAGGTGGTACCCGGAGTCACCTCGATCAGCGCCGCCACCGCCGTACTGGGCAGGCCGCTGGTCGAGCGGGACGAGGTGCTCACCGTACTGCCCGGCACGCTGCCAGCCGACGAGTTGACCCGCCGGCTGGCCGACACCGACGCCGCCGCCGTACTCAAACTGGGGCGGACGTTTCCGCGGGTACGGTCGGCGTTCGCCGATGCCGGACGGCTGGCCGACGCCTGGTACGTCGAGCGGGCCACCACCGCCACCGGCCGGGAACTGCCGCTGGCCGAGGTCGACCCGGACGGGGTGCCGTACTTCTCCCTCGCCGTGCTGACCAGTCCCACCGGCGACGCGGTCGCGGCCGGCGTCGGCGCGACACCCGGCGTGGCGGCGTCGACCGCCCCGACGCCGGTGACCGAGGGCGGGGCGGTGGCCGAGGGCGGGGCGGTGGCCGGCAGGGTGACCGTGGTCGGCCTCGGCCCCGCCGGCAGCGGCTGGCTCACCCCCGAGACCAGTCAGGCGCTGCGCGAGGCGGAACACCTGGTCGGCTACGGCCCGTACGTCGACCGGGTGCCGCACCGTCCCGGACAGCACCGGCACACCTCCGGCAACCAGGTCGAGATCGAGCGGGCCCGGCACGCCCTGGAGCTCGCCCTGGCCGGCGCCCGGGTGGCGGTGGTCTCCTCCGGCGACCCGGGGGTCTTCGCGATGGCCACGGCGGTGCTGGAGGTCGCCACCACCGACGAGCGGTTCGGCGCCGTGCCGGTACGGGTGCTGCCCGGGCTGACCGCGGCGCAGGCCGCGGCGAGCCGGATCGGTGCCCCGCTCGGCCACGACTTCGCGGTGCTCTCGCTCTCGGACCGGTTGAAGCCCTGGGCCGTGATCGAGCAGCGGTTGGCCGGCGCGGCCGCCGCCGACCTGGTGCTGGCGCTCTACAACCCGGCCTCGGCCAGCCGCCGGTGGCAGGTCGAGGCGGCCCAGAAGGTGCTGCTCCGGCACCGGAGCGCGGACACTCCGGTGGTGATCGCCCGGGACGTGGGCCGCCCGGGGGAGCGGATCACCGTGGTCCCGCTGACCGAACTCGATCCGTCCGATGTGGACATGCGCTGCCTGCTGATCGTCGGCTCGTCCACCACTCGGACGAACCGGCGGGCGGACGGTTCGACCGTGGTCTGGACGCCCCGGACCTATCCCGGCTGACGGTCCCGGCCACCGCCGTACCCGCGGCGCCACGGGTACGGCGGCGGCCCAGCCTCACGGCAGCGCGGTCTCCAGCCAGGCCAGCGCCGCAGCCACCTCGGTGGCCGTCGCCGGCAGGGCGATCGGCGCCGGTCGCTCCACCAGCACCACCGGCAGCCCCAGCTCGCGGGCGGCGACCAGCTTCGCCATCGTGTACGTCCCACCGCTGTCCTTGCTGACCAGCACGTCGATCCGGTGCGCCGTCAGCAGTTCCCGCTCGGTCGCCACCTGGTACGGCCCACGGTCGCGCAGCACCGTCACGTTCTCCGGCAACGGGATCGTCGGCTCGTCGACCACCCGGACCAGCAGCCAGGTGCCGGTCAGGTGCAGGAACGCGCCCAGTCCCTGCCGGCCGGTGGTGACGAAGGCCCGGCGGCCCAGCCGGGGCACCAGCTCGGCGGCGGCGGCGAGATCGGGCACCCGGTGCCACCGGTCCCCGGGACCCGCCGTCCAGCCGGGACGCTCCAACCGCAGGTACGATACTCCGGTCGCCTCGGCCGCCCGGACCGCCGACGACCTGATCCGTGCCGCGTACGGGTGTGTGGCGTCGACGAGCACGTCGACCCGGTGCTCGGCCAGCCAACGGGTGAGTCCGGCCGGTCCGCCGAACCCGCCGATCCGCACCTCGCCGACCGGCAGCCGGGGATCGGCGACCCGGCCGGCCAGCGAGGAGACCACCACGGTGTCGGGACGCCCGACCAGTGCGGCGGCCAGTTCCCGCGCCTCGGCGGTGCCGCCGAGCAGCAGCACCCGGGTCGTCACGGCGCGACCGTAACGGC
The DNA here is from genome assembly GCF_053764795.1 of Plantactinospora sp. DSM 117369. NCBI lineage: Bacteria > Bacillati > Actinomycetota > Actinomycetes > Micromonosporales > Micromonosporaceae > Plantactinospora > Plantactinospora sp. DSM 117369. Next base: position 3,852,504 of record NZ_CM132446.1, read on the forward strand.
CGGCTCCGGCCGGGACAACCCGGCGGCCGTCGGGTGGTGACCTCCGACACCCGAGTGGCCGGCACCGACCCGCCACCCGCCGGTCGCCGGAGCGGGTTCCCCGGCCGGTGGACCCGGCGGTGCGGCGTACCGGGCCGGTCCCGGCCCCCGCCGCCCGACCGGTGTCCCGGTTGACCGGCAGGTACCGCCCGGCTACGGTCGACTGGCCATCTGCGGCGGTACGAGGGAAGCCGGTGAAAGTCCGGCGCGGTCGCGCCACTGTGAGCGGTCCCGACCCCGGTCGGGTCCCGCGAGCCAGGACGCTCGGTCGTCGCAGCCTGTCGATGGGGACGCGTCATCCCCGAGGAGGTCTCACGCGCATGTCCAGCCCTGTCCCGGCCCGTCCGCTCAGTCACCCGGTCGTCTCCGCCCGGCTACTGTGGACGGCCCTCGCCGTCGTGGCCCTGCTCGCCCTGCTGACCTACCTGGTCGCGTTCGACCAGGGGGCCGTCTCGCGCAGCGGCACGTACCTGCACGAGCTGATGCACGACGGCCGGCACCTGCTCGGCGTACCCTGCCACTGATCGACGTCCCGCCGTGCCGACGTTCCTGTCCGTACTGCTGCGTGGCCTGCTCGCAGGCCTGGTCGCCGGTCTGATCGCCGGGACCTTCGCCTACCTGGTCGGCGAGCCGCGGATCGACGCCGCGATCGCGATCGAGGAACAGGCGACCCACTCCGCACCCGAGGTCGGGGCCGACCACCACGCCGAGGAACTGGTCGGTCGCGACGGTCAGCGCGCCGGGCTGTTCCTGGCCACCGGGCTGTTCGGCGCCGCGATGGGCGGCCTGCTCGCCACCGGGTACGTCCTGCTACGCCGTCGACTCCGCACCTCCGACGACGGCCGGGCGGCGCTGCTGCTGGCCGGCGCGGCGCTGCTCGGCGCGGTCGTCGTACCGTTCGGCAAGTATCCGGCGAACCCGCCGGCGGTCGGCAATCCGGCCACCATCGACCAGCGGACCGGCAGCTACCTGCTGCTGGTGCTGCTCGGCCTGGTGGCCGTCTGGGCCGGGGCCCTGGCACACCGCTCGATATCCCCGCATGGCTCGGAGGCACTGCGGGCCGCAGCGGGGTTCGGCGCGTTTCTGCTGGTCACGATGGTCGCCTACACCGTGCTGCCGTCGTTCGCGGAGGTGCCGGACGACTTCCCGGCGACCCTGCTGTGGGAGTTCCGGCTCGCCTCCCTGGGCACCCAGGTGGTGCTCTGGACCGGGATCGGCCTGTTCTTCGCCGTGCTGCTCGGCAGGCGGGGCCGGGACCGGCAGCCGTCCGTCGACAGTGGATCCGAGCGGTCCGCCGAGACGCCGGACGGTGCCGAGGCCCCGGCCGGACGGTGAGCCCGACCAGCCTGCACCTGGTCGCGCACGCCCACACCGCCGCGCTGCGGCGGGCGGTGTTCGGCGGTGGCGACGACAGCCTGGATCCCGCCGGCCTGGCGGCGGCCCGCGCGCTGGCCCGCACCGGGCCGGGTCGGCGCGGGCCGTTCGGCCGGATCGACGCCTGCTTCAGTACTCCCGCCGAGGCGGGCCGGCAGACCGCGTACGCGCTCGGCCTGCAGCCCACCGCCGTGCCCGCGCTGGCCGACTGCGACTACGGCCGGTGGACCGGGGTGCCGCTGGCCGAGGTCGGCGCCCGGGAGCCCGACGCGCTGCGGGACTGGCTCGGTATGCCGGACGTCGCCCCGCACGGCGGCGAGTCCGTCGAGGCGCTGCTCGACCGGGTCGACCGATGGCTGACCGGGCAGCGCGACCGCGGTGGGCGGATCGTCGCCGTCACCCATCCGGCGGTGGTCCGGGCCGCGCTGGTCCGGGCGCTGCGACTGCCGGCCGCCACCTTCTGGCGGCTGGATGTGGCGCCGCTGGCGGTGGTCCGGCTGACCGGGCGCGGACCGGGCTGGCAGCTCCGGATTGGCGCCCCGCCCCACGCCGCCGAGGCTGACGGCGCCGACCCGGAATAGCCGGCGGGCCGACCTGGTTCCCCAGGTATATTTGACGCGTCAACGAGATGGGGGACGGTCGTGCGGGCACAGCGGTGCGGCCTGACCCGCCGGCGCGCCCCGGCGGCCCCGTTTTCGGCGCCGCGCTGCGCCGTCCCGAGTTCGAAACGGCCGTCCGCGCCGTACTCCGATAGCGCGACCCGGAACGGCCCGGTCGGGACTATCAGGTGTGTTCCCGCGACCGGTCGGCACCACCGGCTACCGCGATGGCCAGCCCGTCGAGCCGGTCCCGGTCGCCGATCACCTCGATGGTGCGGATCCGCCCCGCCTCGACGGTGAGGCGCAGCGCGGCCATCAGCCGACCGCGCGGGGCGATCACGATCCCCGGAGTGCCGTCGACCCAGGCGGTGCCGCCCATCCGGGCCCGGGCGGCGAAGTGCCGGGTCTCCTCGGCCACTGCCTGAGCCCCGCGCAGGTCGGTCGGCATTCCGGCGGGCAGCAGCACCGGATCGGCCCGGCGTACGACGTCGGGTGCCAGCAGGTCGAGCAGGGTCTCCAGGTCACCGCCCCGGGACGCGGCGAGGAAGGCCGCCACGAGCGGAAGATGCCGGGCGGCGAGCCGCCGCTGCTGCGGGGCGGGGCCGTGCACCCGGTCCCGGGCCCGACTGGCGAGCTTCTTCGCCGCCACCGGTGAGCGGTCCAGCACCCGACCCACCTCCTCGAACGGTACCGAGAAGAGGTCGTGCAGCACGAAGGCGACCCGCTGCGCCGGTGAGAGCCGGTCCAGCACGACCAGCAGCGCCAGCCCGACCGACTCGGCGAGCAGCACCTCCTCCTCCGCCGTCCGGGCCGGGGAGGCCACCGGAGTCGTGTCCGGCAACTCCGGCTCGGGGAGGGCGACCTCGGCCCGGCGGCGCCGGGCGCGCAGCATGTCCAGGCACTCCCGGGCGGTGACGGTGGTCAGCCAGCCGGTCGGGTTGCGCACCTCACGCAGGTCGGCCTGGCTGGCCTTCAACCATGCCTGCTGCACGGCGTCCTCCGCGTCGGACAGCGAACCGAGCAGGCGGTAGGCGACCGCCCGCAGGTGTTGCCGGTCGCGGGCGAACCGGTCGGCGAGGAATTGGCCGGCGAGAAATTGGTCGGCGCTCACGGGTCACCTTCTCCAGGCATCAGACGTCATGGGGGTGACCAGCCCGAGACGACCGTACCCGCCGAGCCGAGGAGAGCGACCCTGTGAGAGTACCGACGATGCCCCGTGTCATCCGCCCGGGCCGACCGGCCGGAGGTGCGCGGTGCTGACCGCGTACGTCGTGGTGGCCGCCCTGACCATTGTGGCCTGCGCCTGGAGCGCCGCCGCCGACCTGGCCCGGACCGAGTTCGTGCTCGCCAACTCCGCCGCGGTGGGCGTGCCACCGTCCTGGCTGCCGCCGCTCGCCGCACTCAAGGCCGCCGGAGCGGCCGGCCTGCTCCTCGGCCTGCTCGGGGTGCCGGTGGTCGGGCTCGCCGCCGCGATCGGCCTGGTGCTCTTCTTCGTCGGAGCGGTGACCGTGCACCTGCGGGCCCGGGTCTTCCGCACGCTGGGCTACGCCGGCGGCTTCCTGGCGCTCGCCGTCGCCTGCCTGGTGCTGGAGGTCGCCGTCGCGCGGTGACGGTACCGCCGACCGGGACGGGGCGACCGCCTTGACAAGCCTGCCGGGGATCCAGAATTCTCAGTGGATTGTATCGTTTCAGCCCGGTCGTAGATCGTCCCACCCGGTGGATCGGGTCGTACCCACATTGGAGACCCATGAGATTTCGAACCAGGCGAGGCCGGCCGGTCGCCGTACTGTCGCGGGCGCTCGTCGCCGGCCTCTCGGTGACCGCGTTGCTGGTCGGCGCTCCGACGCCGGTCTCCGCCCAGCCGGGCGGCGCCGGAGAGCACGGACCCCGCCTCGAACGCCTCGACCGCGGGCTCGTCGCGGTCGCCACCGCCGACGGGGTGTTCCTGAGCTGGCGGCTGCTCGGCGCCGAGGCGACCGGGCGGGGGCGCACCGGCCTGACCGGTGCCGACTTCGCCGTCTACCGGGACGGGCGACGGATCGGCACCGTCACCGACAGCACCAACTATCTCGACCGGGCCGGCACCGCCACCGCCGCCTACCAGGTCGCGGCGGTGGTCCGGGGCCGGACCGGCGCCCGGGGCGCACCGGTGACGGCGTGGGCCGACGGCCATCGCGACCTGCCGCTGCGCAAGCCGGCCGACGGGGTGACCCCGACCGGTGAGGCGTACACCTACTCGGCGTCCGACCTGAGCGTCGGCGACGTCGACGGCGACGGGCAGTACGAGTACGTCGTCAAGTGGGACCCGTCGAACTCCAAGGACGTCTCCCAGGTCGGTTACACCGGGGAGGTCTACCTCGACACCTACGAACTCGACGGCACCCTGCTGCACCGGGTCTCGCTCGGCGTCAACATCCGGGCCGGGGCGCACTACACGCAGTTCCTGGTCTACGACTTCGACGGCGACAACCGCGCCGAGATGATGCTCAAGACCGCCCCCGGCAGCAAGGTCACCCGGTACGACCGGAGCGGCCGGGTCGTCTCCGAGCGGTACGTCACGATGCCCCGCGAGGACGTTCGGGCCGGCTACGCGCACACCGACGACTACCGGCTGAGCCCGGAGACGTACCGGCAGAAGCTCGTCGACCTCTTCCTCGGCTGGCACCGGCACCCGGAGGTGGTGGCCGGGCGCTGGCCGGCGACCCTGGAACAGGCCTTCGGCATCGCCCCGACGTACACCTATCCACTGTCCCGGGCCGACGCCGAGGCGCTGGTCGACCACTTCGTCGACGTCTACGCCCCGGCCCGGAGTACCCGCAACGCGCTGCGGGCGTTCCAGGGCTTCATCGTGGACGGGCCGGAATACCTGACCGTCTTCGACGGCGCCACCGGCCGCGAGTTGCAGACCGTGCACTACAAGCCCGGCCGGCACGACGACGGGCTGATGTGGGGCGACTACGCGATGAGCCGGATCGAGCCGGGCAACCGGGTCGACCGGTTCCTCGCCGGGGTCGCCTATCTGGACGGCCGGCACCCGTCGGCGATCTTCGCCCGGGGCTACTACACCCGGGCCACGCTGGTCGCCTACCGCTGGGACGGCCGGCGGCTGCGCGAGGACTGGTACGTCGACAGCGGTTGGGTGCCGATGACCAACCCGTTCAACGACAGCCCACACGGCCGGGAGGGCACCGACCCGGAGTACGGCACCCTGACCACCCAGGGTGCGCACTCGCTCAGCGTCGCCGACGTGGACGCGGACGGCAAGCAGGAGGTCGTCTACGGCGGTGCCACCATCGACCACGACGGCAGCCTGCTCTACAGCTCCTACGGCGTCCTGCCGCCCGGCAGCGCCAACCCGGGTGCGCGGGCGAAGGTCGGGCACGGCGACGCCATGCACGTCACCGACATCGACCCGGCCCGCCCCGGGCTGGAGATCTTCATGGTGCACGAGGGCGCGACCGGTGCGCCGTACGGCTACGCGCTGCGGGACGCCCGCACCGGCGAGGTGATCTACGGCGGCTACACCGGGGTGGACACCGGGCGTGGCATGGTCGGCGACGTCGTCCCCGCCGAGCCGGGCCTGGAAACCTGGGCGACGGTCGTCGGCGGCCAGCCGGACGGGCCGGGGCTGCGTACCGCCGACGGGGACCTGCTCGGCACCGTGATCCCCGGCACCAACCAGAGCATCCGGTGGGCGGCCGACATGACCACCCAGATCGTCAACGGCGCGGGTGAGGTGACCCCGAGCATCGACGACTGGCAGCGGGGCCGGCTGCTCACCGCCGAGGGCACCCGGACCAACAACGGGACGAAGGGCAACCCGGGACTGGTCGCCGACGTCCTCGGCGACTGGCGCGAGGAGTTGCTGACCCGCACCGTGGACAGTTCGGCGATCCGGATCTACCTGAGTACCGAGCTGACCGACCGCAAGCTCTACACGCTGATGCACGATCCGCAGTACCGGGTCGAGGTGGCCCGGCAGCAGACGACCTACAACCAGCCGTCGTACCCGAGCTTCTATCTCGGCTCGGACATCAACTGGTCCCGGGTGCCGCTGCCGGGACGCTGAGCGGCGGCGGTCCACCCGGCCGGCCCGGGACGGGACCCGGCGCTCCACCCGGAGCGCCGGGTCCCGCCGTTCCCGGCAAACCCCCGGACCACCGCCGGGGCCGGGGAACCAGGTGCCGGGGGCGCGGCTCGTCCCCGGTGGAGGTGGTCAACGATGCGACCCGCCGCATGCTCGCCGCCGTCGCCGTGACCCTGGTCGGGCTGGCCGGCACCCTGCTGCTCGCCCCGACACCCGCCCGGGCCGGCAACTGGGCGGTCACCGTGCGCTGCCGTGCGCCGCACCCAGCGCGTACCCGACCAGCACGACCCAGCTTGCCGCGTCCCCGGCCGCCGACACGGTGGCCCCGATCCACACCCTCCGGAACGCGGCGTTGCCCAGCGGGGAGCCGCTCTTGTCGATCACCCGTGCATGCCTCAGCGGAGCCGCCGGCCGGCGCTGGCGGATTTCGGCCGACTCAGTCCGGGTCGGGTAGCAGCCCCTGCTCACGCAGTTGCTGGCAGTGCAGCTCCGGCGGCGGCTCCGGATCCCAGTCCGAGGGGCGGGGGCCCTCCGGGCCGTCCGGGCCGACCCGGACGAACCGCTCCACCCGGGTCACCCGGCAGCGAACGCCCCGGATCTCGAACTCGTCCGTACGGGGAGCCTCGAACTCCTCCAGCGCCCGGGTGTACGCGGCCCGGATCTCCTCCAGCGACGCGTCCTCGTGCGGCACGATGTCACTGAACCGGAAGGCCGCCGAGTCGCGGGCGGCCTGCGGCGTCGGGTACGTGGTGAACGACCGGGGTTGCCAGCTCCCGTGCACGTACTCGCCGATGGTGAAGCCGACCGGCAGCAGCACCACGTTCGGATGGGTGGCCAGCGCCCGGCGGGAGTCGGCCCGGACGTCGTCGGGGACGATGCCGGCCTTGTAGTACGCGGGGACCATCTCGATCCGCAACAGGCCGTCGGCGAGACCGGTGCTCGCGGCCGGGTCGATGACGAAGCCCTCCTCCTGGCACCGCACGCCGCGCGTCTTGCCCGGCGGGTACGGGTCCGGGTCGGTGGGCCGGGGTGGTTCGGGTCCGTCCGGTCCCATCCGGATGAACGGCTGGGCGCGGATGATCCGGTATCGACGGTCGTGCACGGTGAGGTCGTCGACCACCTCCCAGTCGAGCAGCCGGATCGCCTCCTGGTACTCCCGCCGTTCGGCCGCGTGCCCGGGGTCCTGCGGTGTCTCGCTCAGCAACCGCCGGAAGTACGAGCCGAGGGCGTCCCGGCTGCCCTGTGGCTGGTCGCCGCTGAGGCTGAGGATCCGCCACCGGCCCGCCACCTCCTCGGCGTAGCCGAAGACCGGTGCGCCCCACATCAACTTCGGATAGGCGAGCGACCGGCGCCGGGCGTCGTCCTCGGAGACCGCCGACACCGGATCGTTCCGTTGCGCTATCCGGATCAGCAGATGATCCGGCACCTGCCTACCGTGATGAGTCATGCACGCAGTGTGCCCCGGTCATATGCGATGCGCAGCCCTCCGCACCCGGGCAATGTTGGTACAGATACCACCGCCGACGCGTGGGAGCGCGGCCGCCGACAGGGCGGGCGGAGGGCCTGTACGGACGGGCTTTCCGGGGGCCGCGCCCGGCGCCGCCCGGCTGCCCCAGGACGGCGGGACGCCGGTGGCGATCTGGCCGCCCGTCTGAACTACTGTCGACGGCGGCCGAAATTGTCCTAGGACGCTCTACGCGGAGTACGCCCGGTCACCCGGCCGAGGCCGGGGACATCCCTTCGGGGGGAACACGGATGTAGCGCATCGACCGACTTCGTAGGCTCATCCCAGCGGGTCGAACGGGGAGGAGACCGACATGTCCAGAAAGCTCAGTCGAGGCGCCCGGCGCTTGGTGGTCAGCACGCTGGTGGCCGCGATGCTCGGCGTCGCCGTGGCGCCGGCGGCGCCCGCCTCGGCGTCCATCCACAGTGAACAGTGGTTGCGGACCGGTGTGACCGACCTGCACGCCCTCGGCATCACCGGGGTGCAGGGCCTGGCCCGGGACGGCGTACGCGACAGCTATGCCCGGGCTGGCATCGCAGACCTGGCCACGGATGCGCCGGTACCCCGGGACGGGTACTTCCGGATGGGGAGCAACACCAAGACCTTCGCCGCGGTACTCGTGTTGCAACTTGTCGGCGAGGGGCGGCTCCGGCTCGACGACACCGTCGACCGCTGGCTGCCCGGTGTGGTGGCCGGCAACGGCAACGACGGCCGGCGGATCACCGTCCGGCAGCTCCTGCAGCACACCAGCGGCCTCTACAACTACACTCGCGACCTGCCCGGTCTCTCCTCCGCCGAGGGGTACGCCCGGCACCGGTTCGACCACTACGAGCCCGAGGAGCTGGTGGCGCTCGCCATGGCGCACCCGCCGATGTTCGCTCCCGGTACGAGCTGGGACTACTCGAACACCAACTACATCCTGGCCGGGATGCTGATCGAGCGGGTGACCGGGCGGAGCTGGGCGGCCGAACTGCGGGACCGGATCCTGCGGCCGCTGCGGCTGACCGAGACCTCCACGCCGGGGGACCGGGCGCACCTGCCCGGGCCGCACGCCAGGGGCTACCAGCAGTGGGAGCCGGGTGGGCCGCTGGACGACACCACCCTGTTCAACACCACCATGGCCTACACGGCCGGCGACCTGGTCAGTACCCCCTCCGACCTGGTCCGGTTCTGGCAGGCACTGCAACAGGGCCGGCTGCTCGCCCCGGCCCAACTGGCCGAGATGCGGCGTACCGTGCTCGCCGAGACCTTCCAGGACTTCCTGCCGGGCGCCCGCTACGGGCTCGGCATCATGTGGGCTCCGAACGCCTGCGGCGGCTACTGGAGCCACGGCGGCGACGTGCCCGGGATGAGCACCGTCAACGGTGTCACCACCGACGGCCGGCGGGCGATCGTGCTCTCCCTGACCACCCAGTTGGCCGGGGACGAGGCCGCGCTGGCCGTGCTGCGCCGCGCGGACGGGATCGTGGCGGACGCGCTCTGCGGCAGCGCGGGGTAGCCGCGCCGCGACCGCGCCGGTAGCCGGCGTGCCCACCCGCCCCGTGACCACCGGTCACGGGGCGGGTGGCCGCGTGTCCGGCCGGGGCTGGTCTGCCGAGGCGGCATCGATCGGGGTGGAAGCGTTGACGTGCCGATAGCACGCCGGTAACCTTTGGCCAACCTCCTGCAAAAACAGAACAGATCGATGCTCTGTTTACCACTGCCAAGCGGAACTTCCGTACATGCTGCTCCGCCCCGCTGGTGGTGCTCCTCGGTCCCGAGAGGCCGGCACCACTTCCACCGCGCTGACCCCGGCAACCGATCCGGCCGCCCCCCCGTTCCGCGCACGGCCGGTCTGCCGCCTACCCCCGCCGCCGCGACCGTGGCCCCCCCGCCACCGGCGCGGAACCGTCCCTCAGCGAAAAGGACAGTGATGAGACGCTCCGATCTGGTCCCGACGACGGCGACGACGGTCGCCGCCGCCGTGATCGCCACCCTGGGGTTGTGGGTGCCCGCCGCGCACGCGGCCGGCGCAGCACAGCCCGACCGCCAACAGACCGTCGCGGCCGACCCGGTCAGCCGGCCGGACCTGGCCGCCGCCCTGGCCGAGGTCAATCTCGCCCAGGGCCGCCCCACCCAGGCCAGCGGCCACGCCGACGTCTACGACTCGTCCCGGGCCGTCGACGGTAACCAGGGCAGCTACTGGGAGAGCGTCAACAATGCCTTTCCGGAGTGGATCCAGGTCGACCTCGGCTCGGCGGTCCCGGTCAACCGGGTCGTCCTGAAGCTGCCGACCGCCGGCTGGGGCACCCGTACCCAGACGCTGAGCGTGCAGGGCAGCACCAACGGATCGTCCTTCGGCGACCTGGCCGCGTCCCGGACGTACACCTTCAACCCGGCGGTCGACGGTAACTCGGTGACGATCACCTTCGGGCAGAGCAGCACCCGCTACGTCCGGATCACCATCACCGCGAACAGCGGCTGGCCGGCCGGCCAGGTCTCCGAGCTGGAGGTCTACGGCCCGGACGGCGGCGGTGGCACCGACACCACCCCGCCGAGCGTGCCCGGCACCCTCTCCTACACCCAGTCCGGCACGACGATCGCGCTGAACTGGGGCGCCTCGACCGACAACACCGGCGGCAGCGGCCTGGCCGGCTACAACGTCTACCGCAACGGCGCGCAGGTGGCGTCGCTCGGCGCCGTGACCAGCTTCAGCGACACCCAGCCGACCGACACCACCGTGTCGTACTTCGTCCGGGCCCGGGACGTGGCGGGGAACCTCTCCGGGAACAGCAACACCGTCACCCGGACCGGTACCCAGCCGCCCGGCTGCACCAACGTCGCTCGGGGCAAGCCGGTCACCGCCAGCGGTTCCACCTTCAGCTTCGTACCGGCGAACGCCGTCGACGGGTCGCTCGGCACGTACTGGGAGGGGGCACCGAGCTATCCGCAGACCCTGACGGTGGCGCTCGGCGCCAACCACGCGATCACGGCGGTGCAGGTCAAGCTGAACCCGGATCCGGCCTGGGGCACCCGTACCCAGAACTTCCAGGTCCTCGGCCGAGACCAGGCCGCGACCACCTACACCAGCCTGGTGCCGGCGGCGAGCTACCAGTTCGTGCAGGGCAGCAACGTGGTGGTGGTCCCGGTCAGCGCGACCACGGCGGACGTGCAGCTCCGGTTCAACTCCAACACCGGCGCCCCGTCCGGCCAGGTCGCCGAGCTGGAGGTCTGCGGCACGCCCGCGCCCAACCCGGACCTGGTGGTCACCTCGGCCACCTGGACGCCGGCCGCGCCGACCGAGACCACCCCGGTCACCCTCTCGGCCACGGTCCGCAACAACGGCTCGGCGGCGGCCGCCGCGACCACGGTCAACGTCAGCCTCGGCGGCACGGTCGCCGGCAGCGCCCCGGTGCCCGCACTGGCCGCCGGTGCCTCGGCCACCGTCACGGTGAGCGCCGGTACCCGGCCGATGGGCAGCTACCCGGTCGTCGCGGTGGTCGACCCGACCAACACGATCGTCGAGCAGAACGACGCCAACAACAGCTTCACCGCACCGTCGCCGCTGGTCGTCGACCAAGCCCCCGGCCCGGACCTCCAGGTGACCGGCATCGCCTCGAACCCGCCGAACCCGGCGGTCGGGGCCGCGGTGACCTTCACGGTGTCGGTGCACAACCGGGGTACCGCCGCGACCGGCGCGACCACGGTCACCCGGGTCACTGTCGGCGGCACCACGCTGAACACCAACACCCCGTCGATCGCGGCGGGTGCGACCAGCACCGTGGCGATCAGCGGTAGCTGGACCGCCACCAGCGGCGGGGCCACCATCACCGCCACCGCGGACGCGACCGGTGTGGTCGCGGAGACGAACGAGGGCAACAACGTACGCACCCAGTCGATCGTCGTCGGGCGCGGTGCCGCCGTGCCGTACGTGTCGTACGAGGCGGAGGCCGGCCGTTACCAGGGCACCCTGCTGGAGGCCGACCCGCTGCGCACCTTCGGGCACACCAACTTCGCCACCGAGTCCTCGGGGCGCAGGTCGGTCCGGCTGAACAGCACCGGCCAGTTCGTCGAGTTCACCTCGACCAACGCGGCGAACTCGATCGTGGTGCGCAACTCCATCCCGGACGCACCGGGCGGCGGCGGCATCGAGGCCACCATCAGCCTGTACGTCAACGACACCTTCCTGCGCAAGCTGACCCTCTCCTCCCGGCACAGCTGGCTGTACGGCAACACCGACGACCCGGAGGGGCTGTCGAACAGCCCGGGCGGCGACGCCCGGCGGCTCTTCGACGAGGCGAACGCGCTGCTGGCCCAGTCGTACCCGGCCGGTACCCGGTTCCGGCTCCAGCGGGACAGCGGTGACACGGCGGCGTTCTACATCATCGACCTGGTCGACCTGGAACAGGTCGCCCCCGCCGCCAGCCAGCCGGCGGGCTGCACCTCGATCACCCAGTACGGCGCGGTGCCGAACGACGGGCTCGACGACACCGCCGCGATCCAGCGGGCGGTCACCGACGACCAGAACGGTGTGATCGGCTGTGTCTGGATCCCGCCGGGGCAGTGGCGCCAGGAGCAGAAGATCCTCACCGACGACCCGCTGGACCGGGGCCAGTGGAACCAGGTAGGGATCAGCAACGTCACGATCCGGGGCGCCGGGATGTGGCATTCGCAGCTCTACACGCTGACCGAGCCGCACCTGGTAGTGGGCGGGATCAACCACCCGCACGAGGGCAACTTCGGCTTCGACATCGACGCCAACACCCAGATCTCCGACATCGCCATCTTCGGCTCGGGCCGGATCCGGGGTGGGCCGGGCGGCGCCGAGGGTGGCGTCGGGCTCAACGGCCGGTTCGGCGAGGGCACCCGGATCAGCAACGTCTGGATCGAGCACGCCAACGTCGGGGTCTGGGTCGGCCGGGACTACGACAACATCCCGGCGCTCTGGGGACCCGGCGACGGGCTGGAGTTCACCGGGATGCGGATCCGCAACACGTACGCCGACGGGATCAACTTCACCAACGGCACCCGGAACTCGCGGGTCTTCAACTCGTCGTTCCGGAACACCGGTGACGACGCCCTGGCGGTCTGGGCCAGCCGCTACGTCCGGGACACCTCGGTCGACATCGGCCACGACAACGCCTTCGTCAACAACACGATCCAGCTCCCGTGGCGGGCCAACGGCATCGCGGTCTACGGCGGCTACGGCAACCGGATCGAGAACAACCTGATCTACGACACGATGAACTACCCGGGGATCATGCTGGCCACCGACCACGACCCGCTGCCGTTCTCCGGGCAGACGCTGATCGCCAACAACGGCCTCTACCGCACCGGTGGCGCCTTCTGGGGCGAGCAGCAGAAGTTCGGCGCGATCACGCTGTTCCCGGCGACCCGGGACATCACCGGGGTCACCATCCGGGACACCGAGATCGTCGACTCGACGTACGACGGTATCCAGTTCAAGACCGGTGGCGGCAACATGCCGGGCGTCGTGATCAGTAACGTCCGGATCGACCGGTCCAACAACGGCGCCGGCATCCTGGCGATGAACGGGGCACGCGGCAGCGCGACGCTGTCGAACGTGACCATCACCAACTCGGCCACCGGCAACATCGTGGTCGAGCCGGGGTCGAGCTTCACCATCACCGGTGGGCAGCCGGCCGTCCGGCAACCGCGCAAACCGGCCGTCGACTGACCGTTCTTTTGAGGCATCAGGACCGGGCCTGACCGGCCACGGGCGTGCTCCCGGGTACCAGCACCGGGTGCCGGCCGTGGCCGGTCGGCGTCGCCGGGGCGTCGCGTTCCACCGGACCGGCGGCGGGTCCGCGTCCGCACTCCGGGCCGGTCGGCCGCGCCGTAACCTGGGCGGGTGATCAGCACCCTGGCCGTGCAGAACTACCGGTCGCTGCGCAGCCTGGTCGTGGAGCTGGGCCGGCTCACGGTGGTGACCGGGGCGAACGGCACCGGCAAGTCGAGCCTGTACCGGGCGTTGCGGCTGCTGGCCGACTCGGCCCGCAACGGGGCGGTCGCGGCGCTGGCCCGGGAGGGCGGGCTGCCGTCGACGCTGTGGGCGGGGCCGGAGACGATCGGCCGGGCGGTCCGGGCCGGCGAGCATCCGGTGCAGGGCACGGTCCGGCGCGGCCCGATCAGCCTGCGCCTCGGCTTCGCCGGGGCCGATTTCGGGTACGCCGTCGACTTCGGGCTTCCCCCGCCGTCGAAGAACTCGCTCTTCACGTTGGACCCGGAGATCAAGCGGGAGGCGGTCTGGGCCGGGCCGTTGCTGCGCCCGTCGGCGTTGCTGGCCGAGCGCTCCGGTACCGCGCTGCGGATCCGCGACGCCCGCTCGTGGCGGGCGGTACCGGACGCGGTGCACCCGTTCGACAGCATGCTCAGCGAGTACACCGATCCGCAGCGCGCCCCGGAGCTGCTCACCGTACGCGAACGGATCCGGTCCTGGCGTTTCTACGACCATCTGCGTACCGACGCGGCCGCACCGGCCCGGCAGCCGCAGGTCGGTACCCGGACCCCGGTGCTCGGTCCGGACGGCGCGGACCTGGCCGCCGCATTGCAGACGATCCGGGAGACCGGTGACCCCGACGCGCTGGCATCCGCCGTCGACGCCGCGTTTCCCGGCAGCGAGCTGGCGATCGGCATCGAGGCCGGCCGGTTCGAGGTGCGGCTGCGCCAGCCGGGCCTGCTGCGGCCGCTGGGCGCCGCCGAACTCTCCGACGGCACGCTGCGGTATCTGCTCTGGGTCGCCGCGCTGCTCAGTCCACGCCCGCCGGCGCTGCTGGTGCTCAACGAGCCGGAGACGAGCCTGCATCCCGAACTGTTGCGACCGCTGGCCGGGCTGATCGTGGCCGGCTCGGCGCGTACCCAGGTGGTGGTGGTCAGCCACGCCCGGGCGCTGACCGGCGCGCTGGAGCGCGACGCGGCGGAGCTGACCACGGTCGAGCTGGTGAAGGAGTTCGGCGAGACCCGGGTGGCCGGACAGGGCCGCCTGGACGAGCCGGCCTGGCAGTGGCCGAAGCGATAGCGCGTTGGCCCCTGACCCTCGCGGGCCTTCCCGGCCGCCGCGTCGCCCCGGATGCCCAGCGGCGCCGCCGTCTGGAGCGTCACCGCCGTCCGGTGCGCGCCCGGTCCGACCTCGCCGGCTGGTGCGGCCGCTGGTCCGACCTTGCCGCCGGCTGGTGCGGGCACTATGTCGTGCGCTTATCATAAGAGTTAGTCGATGTGTTCGACGAGCGTCACCCGTAGGCCGGGGTCCGCCGGGTGCCGGCCACGAAGGGTCTAGAGTTTCGCCGTGAAGCGCACCTCCAGGGACATCCGGATCGCCAACCGCTTCGAGGTGCTGCGACGGATCATCGGTGCGCCGATGGTGTCGCGGCAGCAGATCGCCCACGACACGGGGCTCAGCCTCGCCACCGCGGCGAACCTGATCGGTGAGCTGCTGGAGCTGGGGCTGCTGGTCGAGGTGGGTTACCAGGACTCCGGTGGCGGCCGGCCCCGGGGCGTGGTCTCGGTCAACCCGGCCGGCGGCGCGCTGGTCGGCATCGACGTGGCCGAGACGTACGTGCACGTCGACCTCTTCGACGCCGGGTTGGGAGTGCTGGCCAGCGTCGAGGAGGAACTGCACCCGACGGAGAACCGGCCCGAGCAGGTGGTGGCGCACATCGCCTCGGCGGTCGGCGCGGCGTTCGCCTCGGCCGGCGTCGACCCGGAGCGGGTGCTCGGGGTCGGGGTCAGCGTGCCGGGTCAGGTCGACCGCGAGGGCGGGGTCTCGGTGTACGCCCCGAACTGGGACTGGCACGACGTACCGCTGCGCAACCTGCTGGCCGGTTCGCTGGATCTGCCGCTCTATCTGGACAACCCGCTGCGTGCCTGCGTGGTCGCCGAGCTGTGGTTCGGGGCCGGCCGGGGGCGCGACGACGTGGTGGTGGTCAACCTCGGCACCGGGGTCGGCGCCGGGCTGGCCTTCGGCGGCGCGCTCTACCGGGGCGCGACCAACAGCGCGGGGGAGTGGGGGCACACCACGCTGGTGGTCGACGGGCGGCTCTGCCACTGCGGCAGTCGCGGCTGCGTCGAGACGTACGTCGGCGCCCCCGGCATCATGCAGACGCTGCGCGACCTGGCGCCGAACAGTCCACTGCTGCACCCCGAGGACCAGACCGCGACCATCGAGGCGCTCGCCGCCGGGGTGGCCGCCGGAGACCCGGTGGCCGCCAAGGTGGTCACCGAGACCGCCCGCTATCTCGGCGTCGCGGTCGCCGACCTGGTCAACCTGGTCAACCCGGAGGTGATCGTGCTCAGCAGCTGGGTCGCCGCCCGGCTCGGCGAGGCGCTGCTCTCCGAGGTCCGGGCGGTGGTGGCCCAGCACGCGCTGAGCCGGCCGCTCGCCGCGACCGAGATCACGCTGTGCCGGATCCCCGGCAACCCGGTCAGCCTCGGCGCGGCGACCTTCGCCCTGAAACGGTTCCTCGCCGGCATCGGCACCACCGCCGGGGGCCTCATCCGGCAACGCTGACGTCTCCGCCCGCCGTACCCGTCCCGAGGGTCGGGGTCCCGTCGCGGGTCGACGACGACAAGTGCCTGGAGCCCCACCAGCAGGGCGGGATGCCGCTCAGCCCGTACGGAGCACGGCGAAGCCGCGTGGTGGGATCCGGACGCCATCCGGCAGCGGGTCGGCGCCGCGCAGCACGCGGCCGTCGACGGTCACCTCGACCGGGTCGTCGGTGTCGTTGGCCAGGAAGGTGTAGCCGCGGCCGTCGGGATGCCGGCGCCGGACCGCCTCGATCCCGGGCGGCGGAGCGGCCAGCACCGGCACCACGCCGGCCTCGGCGGCCAGCCCGGTCAGCAACCGCCCGAGGTCGGCGTCGGCCAGGTGGGTGCCGAGGTAGTAGGCGCTGCCCCGGCCGTGCCGCCGGCGGGTCAGCGCCGGCCCGCCGGCCAGCGGTCCACCGGCGTACCTCAGCAGCACCTCCGCCGCCTCCGCCGTGGCGAGTTCGGTCCACAGTCGACCGAAGGTGCCGTCGTCGAGCGGCACCCGCTGCCCGGCGTCGAGCGGGAAGAACTCCTCGACCCGCACGCCGAGCAGTTCGCCCCAGGCGCCGTACCCGCCGAGCCGGATCCGGTCGTCGGAGTCGACCGCACCGGCGTACGGCCCGATCAGCACGGTGCCGCCGTCGGCGACGTACCGGGTCAGGTTGCCGGCGTCGGCGTCGCTGACCAGGTGTAGCGCCGGGACCAGCACCAGCCGGTACCGGCGCAGGTCGCCGCCGGGCCGGGCGAAGTCGCAGGTGACGGTGGCGGTACGCAGCACCCGGTGCCACTGTTCGAGCAGCGCCACCGGTTCGGCGTCCACGCTCGGCTGGCTCGGGTGCTGCTGCGCCCAGATGCTCGGCCAGTCGAGCAGTACGGCGACGTCGGCCACCACCTCGCTGCCGACGATCTCGGCCAGCTCGTCGAGTTCGGCGCCGAGCGCGACCACCTCGCGCCACACCTTGGTGTCGGTACCGGCGTGCGGCACCATTCCGGAGTGCCACTTTTCGGCGCCGGACCGGGAGGCCCGCCACTGGAAGTAGAGCACCGAGTCGGCGCCCCGGGCGACGTGCGCGAGCGAGTCCCGGCGCAGCCGTCCGGGCGGCTTGGCGAGGTTGCGCGGTTGCCAGTTCACGGCGCTGGTGGCGTGCTCCATCAGCGCCCACGGCCGGCCGCCGGCCAGCGACCGGGCCAGGTCGGCGATGAACGCCAGGTCGGCGTACGGGTCGGCGCGGTCGGCGCTCAGGTAGTGGTCCATGGCGACCAGGTCGACCTCGCCGGCCCAGGCCCAGAAGTCCACACTCCACCGGTCGACCAGGAAGTTCGTCGTCACCGGCACGCCGGGACTGAGCCGGCGCAGTACGGCGCGTTCGGCCCGGTAGCAGTCGAGCAGTTCGGCGGAGGAGAAGCGGTGGAAGTCGAGCTGCTGGGTGGGGTTGGTGAAGCTTGGGGTCTGCCGGGGCGGCAGGATCTGCGCCCAGTCGGTGTAGTGCTGCGACCAGAACGCGGTGCCCCAGGCGGTGTTGAGCGCGTCCAGGGTGGCGTAGCGGTCGCGCAGCCAGGTCCGGAACGCCTCGGCCGAGGTGTCGCACCAGCAGCGGGCGACGTGGCAGCCGTACTCGTTGTTGACGTGCCACATCGCCAGCGCGGGGTGGCCGGCGTAGCGGGCGGCGAGCCGTTCGACCAGGGCCACCGCCGCTGCCCGGTACGCCGGTGAGCTGGGGCAGTACGCCTGCCGGCTGCCGTACCAGAGCCGGTTGCCGTCCGGGCCGACCGGCAGCGACTCCGGGTGGGCGTGGCTGAACCACGGCGGCGGGGCGGCGGTGGCGGTGGCCAGGTCGGCGGCGATGCCGTGCCGGGCGAGCAGGTCGAGCAGCCGGTCGAGCCAGTCGAAGTCGTAGTGGCCCGGTGCGGTCTCCAACATCGCCCAGCCGAAGACCCCGACGGTGACCAGGCCGACCCGGGCCTGTTTCATCAGCCGGACGTCCTCGGCCCACGTCTGTTCCGGCCACTGCTCGGCGTTGTAGTCGCCGCCGAAGGCGAGGCCGGGCAGGGCCGGGAGATCGAAGGCCATGACCAGATCGTCCGACCTGGACGAGCCGGGCGTCAACCGACCACAGAGCCTTATTCTTTGTCCTTGACGAAGTAGTTTCAGAACCCTAGGCTACGGCTCACCCCAGCGACGCCATCCACCGACTCCGATGCACGCGGCCGCTGTCGGCGCGCGAGAAGGAAGGCTGCACCATGAGCGGTCCCCATCCCGGCCTGTCCCGACGGCGCTTTCTCGGCGGCTCGCTGCTGGTCGTCGGCGGCGCCGTGCTGCCCGCCTGCCAGTCCGACCCGATCGGCGGCAGCGCGGGATCGGCCAAGGTCACCCTCAACCACTGGTACCACGAGTACGGCGAGCAGGGCACCCGGGAGGCCGCACTGCGCTACGCCGCCGACTACACCAAGCAGAACCCGGACGTCGCGGTCAAGGTGACTTGGGTGCCGGGCGACTACAAGACGAAGTGGCAGTCGTCGGTGCTCACCCCGGAGGGCCCCGACGTGTACGAGATCAACGAGGTCACCCCGGACATGGTGGCGCAGCAGCAGGTCACCGCCCTCGACGACATCCTCGGGTCGGCCAAGGCGGAACTCAACCCGCACGCGCTCAGCCCGCTGACCCACGGCGGCAAGGCGTACGGCGTACCGATGATCATCGACGTGATGCTGCTCTACTACCGCAAGAGCCTGCTCGCCGCCGCCGGAGTCGCGGCACCGGCCACCCTGACCGAACTGGTCGGCGCGGCCAAGGCGCTCACCAAGGGCAAGACCAAGGGCATCTTCGTCGGCAACGACGGGCTCGCCGGCATGCGCATCCCGCTGTCGTTCTCGGTCGGACAGAGCCTGCTCACCGACCGCAGGGTCAGCTACGCCACCCCGGAGATCGCCGACGCCTTCGCCGTCGCCCGCCGGATGTTCACCGACAAGTCGATGCTGCTCGGCTACGCCACCGAGTGGTACGACCCGGGCGCCCTCATCACCGGCGCCACCGCGATCGCCTGGGGCGGACTCTGGGCGCTGCCCCGGATCAGCAAGGAACTCGGCGACGACTTCGACCTCGTACCGTGGCCGGCGCACGGCCCGACCGGCAAGCCGGTGGTGATCCTCGGCGGCTGGTCCCAGGTGGTCAACGGCAAGAGCAAGCACGTCGCCGAGGCGAAGAAGTACGTGCAGTGGCTCTGGCTACAGAACAACGAGGTGCAGCAGGACTGGGCGCTCAGCTACGGCTTCCACGTCCCGCCCCGGGCCGGACTGGCCGCCCAGGCCGAGCCGTTGCGGACCGGGCCGGCGAAGAAGGTCGTGGACCTGCTCAACCAGTACGGCACCCGGACCACCGCACTGTGGGCGCCGACGGTCAGCAAGCCGTACGACGACGCCGCCTCCGACATCATCCGCAAGAACGCCGATCCGCTGGCGACGTTGACCGCCGCGGCGGGCCGTTCCCAGGAGGCGCTCGACAAGCTGCCCACGGTCTGAGGCCGAGGTGTCCGTGCGTACCGGTCCGCCGGAGACCGCCCCCGGCCCGGCGGTCCGGCCGGCACCCGCGCCGCCGGGGCGCCGCCGGGTGGACTGGTCGGCCTGGCGGGCCTTCGCCCTGCTGACCGCGCCGCTGCTGGTCGGGCTGCTGCTCTTCAAGTACGTCGCGATGGGCTGGGGACTGCTGCTCAGCTTCAGCAACGCCCGGGGCACCATCGCGCTCGGCGACTGGGCGGGGCTGGCGAACTACCGGACCCTCTTCGGCGATCCGCGGTTCCGGACCTCGCTGTCGATGATCGTGGTCTTCACGCTGGTGATCGTGCCGCTCACCTTCGCGATCGCGCTCGGGCTGGCCGTACTGGTCAACCGGCTGCGCCGGGGCCGGGCGCTGTTCCGGACCACCTTCTTCCTGCCGGCCGCCGTCTCCTACGTGGTCGCCTCGCTGATCTGGAAGATGAGCCTGTTCAGCGGCGTACCGTCCAGCGCGGCCAACTCGCTGGCCGCGCTCTTCGGCCAGGAGCCGACCGCGTGGATCGCCACCGTGGACCCGCCGTTGTACTGGGTCGTGCTGATCACCGTCCGGCTCTGGTTGCAGATCGGCCTCTACATGATCCTGTTCCTGGCCGGGATGCAGGAGATCCCCGGCGAGCTGTACGAGGCCGCCCAGGTCGACGGCGCGGCGGGCCAGTGGCGGCTGTTCCGGCACATCACCTTCCCGCTGCTGCGCAACACCTCGGTCGCGGTGACCCTGCTGCTGGTGATCGCGGCGTTCCAGGCGTTCGACGAGTTCTACAACCTGCTCAGTACCGGCCTGGCCGGCGCGCCCGGTCCGGACGGCCGCCCGCCGCTGGTCTACCTCTACGACGTCTCGCTGGTCCAGCAGGACTACGGCCTCGGCTCGGCGGGCGCGTTCGTGGTCACCCTGCTGATCGTGCTGGTGACCCTGGCGCAGGGCCGGCTGGTCGGATTCGGCCGGAGGGACGGCGCATGAGCGACGACCGCCTTCCGCGCCGCCGCACCGCCCGACCGACCGGCCGGGCCCGGATCGGCAGCTACCTGGCGGCCGTCGTCTTCGCGGTGCCGTTCCTGCTCCCGTTCTATCTGCTGCTGCGCAACTCGCTGATGACCCAGGCCGAACTCGGGGCCCTGGAGTGGCGCTGGTGGCCGGAGCGGATCAGTTTCACCGGCTTCACCGACGCGTTCGACAACAGCACCGCGCCGCTGGGCCGGGCACTGCTCAACTCGGCGCTGGTCGCGATCGTCTCGGCCCCGGTCGCCACGCTGCTCGCCTCGATGGCCGGATATGCGGTCGCCCGGATCCGGGTCGCCGCGGCACGGCCGGTCTTCCTGCTGATCGTCGCGACAATGATGGTGCCCGGCGCGGCCACCTTCGTGCCGACCTTCGTGGTGGTCGGTTCGCTGGGCGGGGTGAACACCCTGTGGGGGCTGATCGTGCCGGGACTGTTCAACGCCCTCGCGGTGCTGCTGTTCCGCGGCTTCTACCTGCGTTTCCCGCAGGAGATCGAGGATGCGGGCCGGATCGACGGCCTCGGCCACCTCGGGGTCTACCTGCGGCTCGCGCTGCCCAACTCGGCGGGCCTGCTCGCCGCGCTCGGCGTGCTCTCCTTCATCGAGCACTGGAACTCGTTCCTCTGGCCGTTGGTGATCGGGCAGGATCCGGCGCTCTGGACCGTCCAGGTGGCGATGTCGACCAACCTCACCGCACAGGCGATCAACCTGCCGGCGCTGTTCGCCAGCGCGGTCGTCTCGGTCGTCCCGCTGGCCCTGGTCTTCCTGGCCGCCCAGCGCTGGATCGTGCGCGGCATCATGGCGACCGGGATCAAGGGCTGACCCACGCCCCGCCGCAGGCGCGCCCGGTCCAGGGTCGTCGGTCGCCTCCGCTGCCATGGGGATCGCCATCACTTCGATGTCCGGAAATGTGTGACGCCACGCCATGTCGGCGGTTCGTCCCAGGGTCGTAACGTCGCGGCAACTTCAGCGTGATCCAGCCCACACCACCGCCGGAGGCCCACCATGCGCCACAGACCCGTCCTGGCCCGCCTCGTGCGGGCCGCCCTCGTGCCCGTACTGGCCGCGGTGGGCGTACTCGCCGTCGCCGGGCCCGCCGGAGCCGCCACCTTCGGCCAGGTGACCGGCTTCGGCTCCAACCCCGGCAACCTCACCATGTACGCCTACCGGCCGGACAACCTGCCCGGCAACGCCCCGGCCGTGGTGCTGCTGCACGGCTGCGCCCAGAACGCCAACGGCTACTTCAGCAACTCCGGCTGGCGCAAGTACGCCGACCAGTGGGGATTCGCGCTGATCGTGCCGGAGCAGAAGTCGGCGAACAACTCCACCTCCTGCTTCAACTGGTTCGAGCCGGGTGACACCGCCCGGGGCCAGGGCGAGGCGCTCTCCATCAAGCAGATGGTCGACCACGCCCGGAGCACCTTCGGCCTCGCCGCCAACCGGGTGTACGTCAGCGGGCTCTCCGCCGGCGGGGCGATGGCCGCGGCGATGCTCGCCAGCTATCCGGACACCTTCGCGGCCGGCTCGATCGTCGCCGGCATCCCCTACCGCTGCGCCACCAGCATGGTCAACGCGTTCAGTTGCATGAACCCGGGTGTCGACCGGAGCCCGGCGCAGTGGGGCGACCTGGTCCGCAACGCGTATCCGGGCTACTCCGGCGCCCGGCCGAAGGTCGCGATCTGGCACGGCACCGCCGACTACACCGTCGGCACCGCCAACAGCGCCGAGTCCCGCGACCAGTGGACCAACGTGCTCGGCGTGTCGCAGACCCCGACCAGCACCTCCAGCCTGCCCGGCGGCACCCTGGAGACCTACGGCGCCGACCAGGTACGCCTCTACCGGGTCGCCGGCATGGGGCACGGCACCCCGGTCGACCCGGGGTCCGGGGCCGAGCAGTGCGGCACCGCCGCCGCGTACTTCCTGGACACCATCTGCTCGGCGTACCGGGACGCGCTCTTCTTCGGCCTCGGCACCGGCACCGACCCCGGTGACCCGGGTGACCCGGGTGACCCGGGAGACCCCGGCGATCCCGGTGACCCGGGCGAGGATCCGGTCTGCGTCACCGCCAGCAACTACGCCCACGTCCAGGCGGGCCGCGCCTACCAGTCCGGCGGGTACGCCTACGCGCTCGGCTCGGGCGCCCGGATGGGCCTCTACAACGTCTTCGCCACCACCACCCTCCAGCAGACCGGCCCCGCCCACTGGGTGATCGGCTGCTGAACGGGCGTGGCCGGTGCCGTCCCCGGGGCCGGCCACCCGGTGGCTCCGGCCGTCCCGACGCGTCCGGAGCCACCGGGCCGGTGACTCAGCCGGCCCGGTCGCCCTTGCCCAGCTCCTGGATCAGGTTGACCAGGTTGCCGTTCGGGTCGTGCAGGTGGACCACCTGTTGGCGGGGCAGGTCGGGGGTGGCGATGATCGGCTGCACGGTTGTCACAGCAGCCTCCTCGGATGCCGTCATACCACTGTCGTCAAGGGGTACGGGCCGGGGGCCGGAACTCATCGGTCTGCCGGCCGCAGCTCGTCCGGCCGCCCGAAGAGGGTGACCAGCCGATCGGCGTCGAGGAACGTGGTGACACCGGCCACCAGGCCGTCAACCACGTCGAGCAGGACCAGCCCGAACGGCAGATAGCCGCCATCGGGGGCCGGCCGGAGCTGCCAGAACGCCGGGGACCCGTTCGCCGCGACCGGGACGAGGCGGGCACCCGCGCACGACGCGTCCGGATCCAGCAGTGCCAGCCGGATCTGGTCCCGGCCCCGCAACCAGAACCGGAACGGCGGCATCGACATCGTGGCGTCCTCGTGCAGCAGTGCCACCAGCGCCTCGACGTCGTGGCGCTCGAACGCGTCGCAGTACCGGGCGAGCAGGTCGCGCTGGGTCCGGTCGGCCGGTCGGAACGGTTCGCCGGGAGCCTGGTCGACCGTCCGTAGCGTCGTCCGGGCCCGCTGCAACGCGCTGGTCACCGACGCCACCGTCGTCTCCAGCAACTCGGCGACCTCCTCGGCCCGCCAGCACAGCACATCGCGCAGGATCAGCACTGCCCGCTGCCGGGCTGGCAGATGCTGCAACGCGGCGACGAACGCCAGCCGGATCGTCTCCCGGCGTACCGCGAGTTCCCCCGGATCGCCGTGCATCGGCAGTGCCGCGCCGTCCGGGACCGGCTGGACGAAGGTCCACTCCGGTGCCGGCGCGCCGATGCCCGGCCCGTCGGCGGCCGCGCCGAGGTCCATGGCCAGCGCCCGACGCTGCACGCTGCGGAGCATGTCCAGGCAGATGTTCGTCGCGATGCGGTAGAGCCAGGTCCGCAGCGAGCCGCGCCGCTCGTCGTACCGGTCGAACGACCGCCAGGCCCGGACCAGCGTCTCCTGGACGGCGTCCTCGGCCTCGAACCCGGAACCGAGCATCCGGTAGCAGTAACCGGTCAGCTCGGTCCGGAACGGCTCCAACCGGGACGTCTCCGCGTCCAGGCCGGATGTGCCCACGGTCGTTTCCACCACCCGTCCGACCCTACCCAGCCCGACCGGCAGCGCCGTGACCACGGATCCGGCCGGGGACCGATGAGTTTCCGGCGCCCACCCCGTATCTCCGGGTAGGGCCGCCCCGGGGCCGGTGGCGGCCGGACAGGAGAACAGTCGATGAACGAAGATCATTTGTGGGCCGAGCTGCGGGCGGAACGCCGGGAACAGGTGGAACTGCTCGCCGCACTCCGCCCGGAGCAGTGGGACGCAGCCACGCTCTGCGAGGGCTGGCGGGTACGCGAGGTCGTCGCACACACCACGCTGCCGTTCCGGAGCTCGTTCGGGCGTACCGTCGTGGAACTGCTCAAGGCCCGGGGAAGCATCGACCGGATGGCCGACCGGTGCGCCCGGCCGACGCCGCCGACCTTTCCGCCGAGCGCCTCCTCGGGACGTTGCGGGACAACATCGGGCACCGCTGGACACCACCGGGTGGCGGCGTGCACGGCGCACTCTCGCACGACGTGATCCACGGACTGGACATCACCGTCGGGCTCGGACTGGATCGCCGGGTGCCACCGGACCGGGTCGGCCTCGTGCTGTCCCGGATGAAACCGAGGAGCGTCGCGTACTTCGGGGTGGACCTCTCCGGGATCGCGCTGCACGCCACCGATCTCGACTGGAGCTACGGCACCGGTAGCCCCCTCCGGGGCCTCGCCCAGGACCTGCTGCTGGTGATCTGCGGGCGTCGGCTGCCCCTCGGCCGGCTCCACGGTGAGGCGGCCGCCCGGTTCTCCGGGCGTCCCGCGCCCGGCTGACCCGCCCCGCCGGCACCGCCGCCCGGGCAGCGCCGCACGACGGCCGGGCCCGCCGTGCCTGGCGGAGGGATCAAGCCTGACCGCCCGGAGCCAGGCACGGCAGGCCCGGCCCACACCCGGATCGCCGCGATGCCGCCGCCATCGCGCTCACCGCCGCGGTCGTCGTCGACGTGGTCGCCGCCGTCGCAGGTCGTCGCTGCCATCGACCAGGGGGCCACCAGCAGCGAATCGGCCCGGCACCGAGCGTCCAGGGCCGCCAGGCGGTCGCTGTTGCGACGGGTTGGCACCTGCTTCGTTGTCGCGTGCGTACATGAGCACGTAACCTCGGCGGAGGCGGTCGCGTCGAGGGCCGCCACCACGGCCGGCCAGCCGGTCCGACAGGGAGGGGCAGCGGCGCATGAGCGACAGCCACGACCACGGTCCCCGACACGAGCACCCGCACCCCCCGCACCGCCACCAGCAGCGCCTCGGGCAGCACCCGCATCGCCACGACCACGGTCACGGCCCGTCCGGGCACCACCCGCGCGAGCCCGATCCCGCGGGCCGGTGGCACAGACTGCGGCACCGTCTCGGGCACCTGCTCACCCCGCACTCGCACGACACCGCCGACAAGGTCGACACCGCGCTGGAGACCTCCCGGGCCGGCCTGCGGGCACTGTGGATCTCGCTGGCCGTCCTCGGTGCCACCGCCGGCTTGCAGGCGCTCGTGGTGGCACTGTCCGGTTCGGTGGCGCTGCTCGGCGACACCCTGCACAACGTCGCCGACGCGCTGACCGCGGTGCCCCTCGGCATCGCTTTCCTGCTCGGCCGGCGGGCCGCGACCCGGGCATACACCTACGGCTACGGCCGGGCCGAGGACCTCGCCGGAATCGCCATCGTCGTGACCATCGCCGCCTCGGCCGCCTTCGCCGGCTACGAGGCCGTCCGCAGACTGCTGGACCCGCAGGACGTCCGGCACCTGCCGTACGTCGCCGCCGCCGCGCTCGTCGGCTTCCTCGGCAACGAACTGGTCGCCCGGTACCGGATCGCCGTCGGACGGCGGATCGGTTCCGCCGCCCTGGTCGCGGACGGACTGCACGCCCGCGCGGACGGGTTCACCTCGCTGGCGGTGCTGCTCGGCGCCGGTGGGGCCGCGCTGGGCTGGCGGTGGGCGGACCCGGCGGTCGGACTGCTGATCACCGCCGCGATTCTGCTGGTACTGAAGGACGCCGCGCGGGAGGTCTACCGGCGGCTGATGGACGCCGTCGATCCGGATCTGGTCGACCGGGCCGAGGCGACCCTGCGGGCCGTGCCCGGTGTCCGGGAGGTGACCGGGGTACGGCTGCGCTGGATCGGCCACCGGATGCACGCCGAGGCCACCCTCGTGGTCGACGCCGAGCTGACCCTGCTCCAGGCTCACGAGGTTGCCGCCGACGCCGAACACCAGCTCAGCCACGCGGTACCACGACTGCGCAGTGCCACCGTGCACACCGACCCGGCCAGCCACCCCGGCGACCATCATCACGCCGAGCTGTCGCACCGGCGGCGGAGTCGGGGCGCGGACCGGCCCGAACCGCTGACCCCCGAGGTCACCGCCTCGGCGGACCGGTCGTGACGGCGGTCCGAGCTCGCTGATCCAGCCGGCGGGGCAAGCCGCGGAGCGCGGACAGCCGGTCGAGGGCGGCGGCGGAACGTGGCCCGCGGGCCAGACGCCGGCCGCGGCCGCCGGGCGGGTCGGCCGGCCGGGACGGCGGGAGTCAGGACGGCCGGGGACGGCGGAGTCAGGCTGGCCGGTCGAGGGGGGCCAACTGGTCCCGGGACTCGGCCGCCTCGGGCACCCCGAGCATCCGGTAGAGGGCGTAGGCCGAGTTCCAGTGTGTCTCGGCGCGCCCGCCGTCACCGGCCGCCTGGTACGCCCGGCCCAGCCCGGCGTGCGCCCGGGCCTGCTCGTACGCGTCCCCGATCTCGGTGGCCAGGCTGAGCGCGGTGCTGTGCTGCGTCCGGGCCGGGCCGAGCCGCCCCAGCAGGTGCAGCGTCTCGCCGAGACTGTTGGTGGACGAGGCTTCGCCGGCCCGCTCACCGACCCGGCGCAGCAACCTGAGCGCCTGCTCCACGAGATCCAGCGCGGACTCGTGGTCGCCCTGCCGCAGGCGTACCCGGCCGAGGCCGTCCAGCGCGAGCGCCTTGCCGGCCTGGTCGCCGACCGCCTCGAACAGGGCCAGTGCCCGCCGGTGCCGGCCGGCGGCGGCGAGCAGCCGTCCGCCGCGCAGGTGCAGGTCACCGAGGCTGGTCAGCGCGTACGCCTCGCCGGTCGCGTCCGCGATCCGTCGGCAGAGCACGGCGGCGGTACGCAGGTGCACCCCCGCCTCGCGGTAGTTGCCCTGCCGCAGCAGTACGTGCCCGAGGTTGCCGCCGGCCCGGGCCTCGCCGGCCGGGTCACCGGCCCGCCGGCAGAGCAGCAGCGCGGCGCGCAGCGCCTCGGCGGCCTCGTCGTACCGGCCCTGGCGCTGCTGGACGTGGCCGAGGTTGCCCAGCGCCCGTGCCTCACCGGCGCTGTCGCCGTTCTCCCGGCTCAGCGCCACCGCCTCGCGCAGCCGGGCGATCGACGGGGCGTACCGGCCCTGCTGGGCGTACATCACGGCGAGTCCGGTCAGCAGGTGCGCCTCGGTGACCCGGTCGCCGGCCTCCCGGGCCGCGGCCAGGGCATGCGTGTGCATCCGTTCTGCCTCGGCGAAGTATCCGCCGCTCTCCAGATAGCGCAGCAGGGTCAGGGTCAGCCGTACCGCATGTGCCGACCGGCCGCGTTCGGCGGCCCGGACCGCCGTGGCCACCAGGGTCGGCCGTTCGGCGTCCAGCCACTCCCGGGCGGCCTGCGGGTCCGGCATCGGCGGCGGCGGGACCGGTGGCCGGTGGACCGGCGCCCGGCGGTGCCGCTCCGCCGGATAGAGCGTGTCGATCGCCGCCGTCGCGGCGGCCAGTTCGTAGTCGAAGAGGCGGTCCAGGGCAGCGTCGGCGGTCGAGGCCGGCTCGTCGGCCGCGCAGCGTTCGGCCGCGTAGGCCCGGAGCAGGTCGTGGAAGGTGTACCGGTGGTTGCCGGCCGGCTGCACGAGGTTCGCCCGGGCGAGCGTGTCGAGCAGGTGCCGGGCCGGCTCCGGCCCGGTGTCGAAGAGCGCCGCGGCGGCGTACCGGTCGATGTCCGGTCCGGGATGCGGACCCAGCATCCGGAAGGCGCGTGCGGCGGCGGGCGGTAGTTGCTGGTACGACCAGGACAGCACGGCCCGTACCCCGGTGCGCGGGTCGCCGCCGGCGTCGAGCAGCCGAAGCCGGTGCTGCTGGTCGGCGAGTTCGGCGACGAGTACCGCCAGTGGTGCGGTGGGTCGGGTGAGCACGAGTTCGGCGGCGACCCGCAGGGCCAGCGGCAGGTGGGCGCAGCGCTCGGCGAGCGCGGCGGCGGCCGCGGGTTCCCGGGCGACCCGTTCGCCGAGGGTGCGCCAGAGCAGTTCGACCGAGTCGGCGCTGGAGAGCAGGCCGAGTTCGATCCGCTCGGCGCCGTCCCGGGCGACCAGCCCGGCGAGGCTGTCCCGGCTGGTGACCAGTGCCGCGCAGGAGGAACTGCCCGGCAGCAGCGGGCGGACCTGCTCCACCGACGCCGCGTTGTCCAGCACGATCAGCATCCGCCGGCCGTCCAGTTCGCTGCGGTACCGTGCCGCGCACTCGTCGAGTCCGAACGGCACCTCGGTGCCGGGTACGCCGAGCGCGCGGAGAAACCCGGCCAGCGCCTCCTGCGGCGGCATCGGCCGGTCGACGTCGTAGCCGCGCAGGTTGACGTAGAGCTGCCCGTCGGGGAACCGGTGCCGGGCGTGGTGCCCCCAGCGCAGTGCGAGGGCGGTCTTGCCGACTCCGGCGGTGCCGGCGAGCACGACGACGGGGACGGTGGACGGCGCCGGCCCGCCGTGCTGCCCGGACCGCACCAGCAGCCTGTCCAGGGTGGAGAGCTCGGCCGAGCGGCCGCTGAATCCGGGTACGTCGGCGGGCAGTTGCGCGGGGGCGGCCGGCGGGTCGTCCGGCCCGGTGCGGCCGCCGGTCGCGATGGCCGGTGTCGCCGTCGGGGGCTCGGCGGCCCGCAGCGCGTCCCGGTAGGCGGTGGCGAGTTCGGGGCCGGGTTCGACCCCCAACTCCTCGACGAGCCGCTCCCGGGTCTGGCGGTAGAGCGCGACCGCCCGGTCCCGGCGCCCCAGCGCGTGGTAGGCCCGGATCAGCAGTCCCTGGGTGGTCTCGTCCAGCGGGCTGCTCGCGGCCACCTCCTCCAGCGCCGGCAGCACGTCGGCGGCCCTGCCGATGGCGATCATGACCTCGCCGTACCGGCGTACCGCCGCCCGGCGCTCTTCGGCCAGCGCGACGACCTTCGGATGCCCGGCGAGCGAGGGGACGTCGACCAGTGGCGCGGCGCGCCACAGCGCGAGTGCCCGCTGCCAGAGCCGGACCGAACCGGTCAGGTCGGCCCGGCGGTGCGCCTCGGCCGCCGCCCCGGCGAGTTCACGGAACACGCAGACGTCGAGGTTGCGGGCCGGTACGCCGACGGCGTACCCGTCGCCGACCCGGGGCAGGACGGCGCTCGCGGTGTGCGTCCGCCGGTCGGGTTCGAGCAGTCGACGGAGGTTCTTGACGTGTGTCTGGATCACGTTGGTGGCGGTGGGTGGCGGCTGACTGTCGTCCCAGAGCGCGTCGATGATCTCGGCCCGGGGGATCGGCCGGCCGGCGGCCAGGGCCAGCAGGCCGAGTACGGCCCGTTGGCCGGGCGAGGAGAAGGCGATCTGGTACTCACCGCGCCAGGCGCGTACCGAGCCGAGGACCTCCAGCCGTACCGTGTCGGCGCCCCCGTCGCCGGAGTCCCCGAAAGCGCCGACACCGTATGCGCTCTCGCGAGCTACGACCATCCCGCCCCCATGCCTAACAGGGTGGCGTGCGGGTGAAACCGTGGCAAGGGGCTCGATACCGGTAGCGGTCATCCGACATTCCGGCAGCCGCGGGCGTCCATGCGTCCGGCGCCCTGGGAGAAGGGGCTGCGGAGTGGCCGGTCCGCCGTACCGGCCATCCGATGTTCAGCGGTAGACGCGTACGTAGTCGACGAGCATCCGGGACGGGAACGGCGTACTCGGGTCGACCGGTCCGGGGAAGTCACCGCCGACGGCGAGGTTGAGGATCAGATAGAAGGGGTGGTCGAAGACCCACGGGCCACGGGTCGACTCCACCGTCTCCTTGCTGGCGTAGAAGACCGTCTGGCCGTCCACCTTGAACGTGATGCCCCGGCTGTCCCACTCCGCGGCCCAGACGTGGAAGCCACCGGCGAAGTCGACCCCGCCCGGCGCCGGGTACTTCTGCCCGTAGCCGCCACCGCCGTTGTACTGCGGTGCGTGCAGCGTCGAGTAGCCCTCCAGGGTGTTCCGGCCGAGCACCTCCATGATGTCGATCTCCCCGTTGTACGGCCACGGCCGTCCGGTGAGGAAGTCGGCGCCCATCATCCAGAACGCCGGCCAGAGGCCGTTGCCCTTCGGCACCTGGATCCGGGCCTCGATCCGGCCGTACTGGACGTGGAACTTGTTGCCGGTGTTCATCCGGTGCGAGGTGTAGTCGCGCCCGCCGGCGGTCTCCCGGCGGGCCTCGATCACCAGAGCGCCGGTGCCGTTCATCGAGGCGTTGTCGTTGTTCGTGTAGTACTGGATCTCGTTGTTCTGCCCGGTGCCGGGATCGATCGTCCACTTGGCCGGGTCGGGCTTGCTGCCGGCGGCACCGTTGAACTCGTCGCTCCAGACCAGGTTGTTGGCCGGGAACGTCGGGTCGGGCGGCATCGCCGGTGGTGCCGTCGGGTTGCCACCGGTGCCGTAGACCTTGAACTCGTAGAGCGAGTAGCCGTACGGGCCGACCCGGGCGGTGCCGTACATCCGGACGTACCGGCCGGTGCCGGTGACGTTCAGCGTCTCCTTGAAGCCCCGGCCACTGCTGGTGGAGTAGATCGGGGTCCAGGTGCTGGCGTTCGCCGAGACCTGGATCTGGTAGGAGGTGGCGTAGGCCGGGTCCCACTGCAACACCACCTGGGTGATGGTGGCGGTGGCGCCCAGGTCGACGTAGATCCAGCCCGGGTCGACCCATCCGGTGGTGGTGCTGGTGGCCCACCGGCTGGCCGGGTCGTTGTCGAAGGCCCGCGCGGGCACGCATTCGAAGCAGGTGCCGTCGTTCTGGTTGCTGGAGGCCACCGCCGGCTTCTGGTACGACAGCAGCACGCTGCCGCCCGGCGGCGGGGTGGTGGTCGGCGGGGGAGTGGTGGTCGGCGGGGTCGTCGGCCCGCTGCCGGTGCGCACCGCGAACTCCCACAGCGAGTAGCCCCACGCGGTCGCCCGGGCGGTGCCGTACATCCGGACGTACCGGCCGGTGCCGGTGACGGTCAGGTCCTGCGTCCCGCCCGTGCCGGTGGTGCTGGTGTGCACGGTGGTCCAGGTCGAGCCGTCGGTCGAGGTCTGGATCTGGAACGCGGTGGCGTACGCCGTTTCCCAGACCAGGGTGACCCCGCAGATCGACTGGGTGCTGCCGAGGTCGACCCGGAGCCACTGCGGGTCGGCGGCGGCGCTGGCCCACCGGGTACCGGTGTTGCCGTCGACCGCGGCGGAGGCCGGATAGGCGGCGGACTCGACCGAGGAGGCGGTGGCCGGCCGGCCCTGCGCGGGGTTGCCGGTGCCGCAGGCGCTGGTGCCGGTCTCGCCGTACACCTGGAACTCCCAGAGCGACACCCCGTACGCGGTGCCCCGCTGGGTCGCGTTCAGCCGGACGTACCGCCCGCTGCCGGTGACGCTGATCTCCTGGTTGCCGCCGGTGCCGGTGCTGGTGCTGTGCACGGTCGTCCAGGTCGAGCCGTTGGTCGAGGTCTCGATCGTGAAGGCGCGGGCGTAGGCGCCCTCCCAGCTCAGCAGGACCCGGCTGACCGGGGTGACGGTGCCGAGGTCGACCTGCAACCACTGCGGGTCGGCGAATCCGCTGGACCAGCGGGTTCCGGTGTTGCCGTCGACCGCGGCGGAGGCCGGATAGGCGGCGGACTCGACCGAGGAGGCGGTGGCCGGCCGGCCCTGCGAGAGTAGGGTCTCGGCCGCCCCGGCGGACGTACCGGAGATGGCGAGGTAGCCGGCGAGCAGGGCCGGGATCGCGACGACCGACCCGGCGAGCGGACGCCAGCGGCGTGGCCGGGGTGGTCGGCGGCGGGGTGGGGACAGAGCGCTGTCCATCAGTGCTCCCTGAGGTGAGGCCCGCGTCGGTTTCGGGCCGGTCGCGGGCTGATGACAATCGGATGGGAGAGCGCTCTCTCGGATACTCTGAATGAATCAGGGATTGCTGTCAATGTGGGGCGGTCCGGGGGGCCAGCTCCGGCTGGATGCCGCCCTGAGTCGCGTGAGCCGCCGTACGTCCGGCCACTCTCCGGCGAGCTGCACAGCGTGACGTTCTCCCGACCGGCGCCCGGCTCTGGTCGATCCGGCGGCACGGGTGACGCTCACTGAGGGGATCCGGCGCACCGTCGACGTGGTACTTCGCGGCGAAGGAGCGGGCGAAGGCATCGACGCCCTTGATTCGACCGCGCCACTCTGGATAGGGTCCAGATACCGGCCGGTCACCTACCGCCGAACGGCCGGTGAACGTCGTCCAGGACGAGAGTTCGGCCACCCGCCCAGCCTGCGGGGCCGCCTCCGGAAGGCGTTCGGCGAACGGGGGTTCCATGGTGGGCAATGCTGCGCGCCATCCGGTGCCCGATGGGTCCGGTCGGCGCCACCGCCGTGCGGGCGATCCTCCGACTCCCTGACATCCGGTCTCGTCCGGCCGATCCGCCGCTGCCTGAACGGGGGTGCAACGATCTCTGCCGAGTCGTCCCGCGACGTGAAAGTCTCCGTCATCCTACCCACCTACAACCGCTGTGACCTGCTGGCCGAGGCCCTGCGGGGCCTTGCCCGACAGAGCCTGCCGACGGAGGAGTTCGAGGTCATCGTCGCCGACGACGGCTCCTCCGACGCGACCGCCGCCGTCGTCAAGTCCTTCTCCGACCGGCTGCGACTGCGCTACCACTTCCAGCAGGACCACGGGTTCCGGGTCGCCGCCGCCCGCAACGCCGGTGCCCGGCTGGCCAGCGCACCGATCCTGGTGTTCCTGGACACCGGCGCGCTGGTCGGGCCGGACTACCTCCGCGAACACCTCGCGGCGCACGGCGACGGCTCCGCGCGCCGTGCGGTGATCGGCTACGCGTACGCGTACCGGCCCGAGGACCCGACGCCCGGCCTGGCGGAGATGGTCGGGCGGCTGCTGCCCGAGCGGGTCCTGGCGGCGTACGCGAACGACCCGTCCATCTTCGACATCCGGCACGGCGCCTTCCTCCGGTGCGGCTTCGATCCCGGACGTCTGGTGGTGCCGTGGATCCTCCTGTGGGCCACGAACTGCTCCATCCGTACCGAGGACTACTGGGCCGTCGGCGGCTTCGACGAGGACTTCCAGCGCTGGGGCGTCGAGGACATGGAGATCGGCCTACGCCTGCACCGCCGGGGGGTGGAGTTCGTGGTCAGCCGCTCCGCCTGGGTCATCGAGGCACCGCACGACCGGGACTGGGAGGGCAACCGGCAGGGCAACCACCACAACATCGGGGTCCTGCTCGGCAAGCACCCCGAACCGGTCGCCGAGATCGGCTGGTCCTTGATCACCAAGGACCTGTACTGGCCGTGGGAGGACGACTACCAGGCGCTGCTGGACTGGACGGCCCGGGCCCGGGACCTCGACGTCACCGCGGAGCTGCGCGAGGCGGCGGCGGGACTGCGCCCCGGTGAGCGGGTGGCGGTCTTCGGCTCCGGGGGCAGCGTGCCCGCGGAGCTCTCCTCGGCGGTACTGGTGGACTTCGACGAGGAGCTGCTGCGGCAGGCACTCACCGGAGGCGGCCGGGTCGGCCACCACGCGATCGGCGTGCGGACACCGCTGCCGGAGCAGTCGGTGGACGTCGTGCTGATGACGTCCCGGCTGACCGGGCTCTGGGACCGGTGGAACCTCGATCTCGTGGCCGAGGCCCGGCGGGTCGGCCGCGAGATCCGTGCCTTCGGGTTCGGGCTTTGACCGGCGTACGGGTGGACCCCGGGACGGCGCTGGCGATCGGCGGTGGCCCCGCCGTACGCGGTCCGGAACGGGCGTGGCCCGACTGGCCCGTACCGGCACCGGCCGCCGAGAGCCACCTCGCCGAGGTCCTGCACGGGGGGCGTTGGGCGATCACCAGTCCACGCCGTGGCGAGCTCTTCGAACGCAGGTTCGCCCGGATGTTCGCCGAGTACGTCGGCACCCGGCACTGCGTACCGACCGACCACGGTTCGAGTGCCCTGGTGATCGCCCTGGAGTCACTGGGCCTGGCGTACGGCGACCCGGTCCTGGTGCCGGCGCTCACCTGGACCGCCTGCGCCACCGCCGTGCTGCGGGCCGGCCTGCTGCCGGTACTCGCGGACGTCGACCCGGAGACCGGCTGCCTGGACGTGTCGGCGCTGCGCGCCGACGACGACGTACGGGCGGTCGTCGCGGTGCACTGGGCGTGCGCGATGGCCGACATCCCGGCGATCGAGGAGTTCGCCTCGGCCCGGGGGATCGAGGTGGTCGAGGACGCGGCGCAGGCGCACGGGGCCCGCTGGCTCGGCCGCCCGGCCGGCTCGCTCGGCCGGCTGGGTTGCTTCAGCATGCAGCACTCGAAGGTGCTCACCTGCGGCGAGGGCGGTGCGGTCGTCACCGACGACGATGCGCTGCTGACCCGGCTGGAGGAACTGCGCGCCGACTCGCGGAGCTGGCGGGACGACGCCCGCCCCGGCGAGCTGGACCTGCGGGAGAGCGCCACGGTGATGGGCGCGAACTTCTGCCTCAGCGAGTTCGGTGCCGCCCTGCTCTGCGCCCAACTGCCGGAGCTCGACGCGCAGAACACCGTCCGGGAGCGGAACTACGAGCGGCTCCGCGAACTGCTCGCCGACGTACCGGGGGTCCGGTTGCTCGCCCGACGGCCGGAACAGGACCGGATCTCGCTCTACGAGGTGCCGGTGGTCTTCGACCCGCTGCCCCCGCACCGGGACAACTCCTGGGTGGCGGCGGCCCTCACCGCGGAGGTCGGGATGCGGGCCTATCCGCCCCGGGTGCCGTTGCAGCGCAGCCCACTGCTGCGTCCGTGGACCAAGCCGGCGCTGGCACCGCTCTCCGAGCGCTTCGTGGCCCGGCACCGGGACCGGGTCTTCCCCGGTGCGGACCATCTCGCCCGGCACGCGGTGCTGCTGCACCACAGCGCGTTCCTGGGCCCGGAGAGCGACATGCTCGACCTGGCGCGGGGTATCGCCAAGGTCGCCGGACACCTTGCGGAAGGCGGCCGGGAATGACGACCGAGGAGGTGGACCGGCCGCCGGAGGCGGATGTCGGAACGGTCACCCCGGGTGTCTCGGTGGTCGTACCGGTGCTGGGCCGGGTCGACGAGACGGCCCGGCTGCTCGCCAGCCTGGCCGTCGCCGCCGCCCGGTGCCCGGAACCCGTCGACGTCGTGGTCGTGGACGACTCGACGCCGGACGACGCGCGGGCACACCGGGCCACCTGCGCCCGGCACGGTGCCCGGTACGTCCGCGGCCCCCGGCACGTCGGGGCGAAGCGGAACCTCGGGGTGTCGCACGCGCGGCACGACCTGCTGCTCTTCACCGACTCGGACTGCCGGGTCTCGCCCGAGCTGTTGCGCAGGTACGTGACCGGCATCCGGCGGGCCCCGGCAGAGGTGGCCGGGATCGCCGGCCCGACCCTGGTGGAGGAGAGCCGGACGGCGGTGTTCCGGATCATGCGGCGCTCGCACCTGCTCAACGGGGACCTGGAGATGCCCCGGGCCGGTCGGTCGCTGCCGTGGGCCACGACCAGCAACCTGTTGCTGCGGCGCGACGCCTTCCGCGCGGTCGGCGGATTCGTCGAGAAGTCCCTCACCGTGGTGGCGGGCGAGGACGTCGACCTGGGGCTCCGGCTGACGGGGCGGGGCTTCACCATCCGCGCCGACCCGGAAGCGACGGTGACGCACGACCGGATGAGCAGCGATTCCGTCCGGTCCGTCTGGCGCCGGTTGTTCGGCTACGGACGCTCGGAGCAGTGGCTCGCCACTCTCCACCCGCAGCGGCGTACGGCGCGGTGCAACCCGGTGGCCGTGCTCGGGCTGGCCGGCGGCGTGGCGGTGGCGACGCTGGGTCGTACCCGGGGGCGCAGCGCCCTGCTCGTGCCGCTGACCGCCGGAGTGGGGCTCGGGCTGCGGGCCTGGCGGCGCCGCCGGCGGGGCGACTCGGCGCGCGGTGTCGCGGACGCGGTCGCCTGCGCCGCACTGGAGTACGCGTTCGATGTCGGTGCGGTGGTGGCCGCCGTGCAACTCCGCCGGCCGGACCTGCTGTTCGCCGGCTTCCGCTCCACGGGCGGCGACGCCGATGAATGAGCGACGGGGAGGCAGCACCGTGCAGGTCGCGGACGTGCGGTTCGGCGAGCGCGGCACCAGTTATCTGTACGGCGTCGACTGCGTCGACCAGATCGTCGAGGCGGTCGCCCGGCTGGCCGGGGGCGCCGAGTCGGTGGTCTTCGTCGTCGACCGACAGGTGCTGGCACACGCCGAACCGGTGCTGGCCGGGCTGGGGCGGCGGATGGCGGTGCACCGCTTCGTGCTCGATGCGGCGGAGCGGCGCAAGCGGCTCTCCGTCGTCGAAACCATTCTTGAGTACGCGGTCGATCGGGGCGCCGACCGCCGCTCGCTGATGGTCGCGATGGGCGGCGGGCTGACCGGAAACATCGCCGGGCTGGCCGCCGCCCTGCTCTTCCGGGGTATCCGGCTCGTCCACCTGCCGACCACCCCGGTCGCCGCCTTCGACTCGGTGCTGTCCCAGAAGCAGGCGGTCAACCTGAGCGCCGGGAAGAACCTCGGCGGGACCTACCTGCCGCCGTCGCTGATCGGCTGTGACCTGACCTGGCTCACCTCCATTCCGCGCGGTGACCTGTTGACCGGGGTCGCCGAGATGGCGAAGAACGTGCTGGCGATGGTTCCGCACGAGGAGCCGACCTTCCTCCGCGCGGTGGCCGGACTGGAGCAGCGGTCGGTCGACTCGTTCGTCGCGCTGTGCCGGCTCGGCATCAAGGCGAAGCTGCCGATGCTCGTCCGGGACCCACGGGAGCGGGGCGAGGCGGTGATCTTCGAGTACGGCCACACCGTGGGGCACGCGCTGGAGATCGTGACCGACGGCGACTTCAGCCACGGTGAGGCGATCGCCTGGGGGATGCTGGTCGCGGCGGAGGCGAGCGCCATGCTCGGCTATCTGGACCGGGGCGAGGTGGACCGCCATCACCGGCTGCTGGCGCGGCTGCGGCTGCCGCCGCCGGCCGGCAGGCTGGGACCGGTGGACCGGACGGTGCTGCGGACGGTGCTGCGGGGCGACAACAAGCGGGGCTACCTCGCCTGCGACGCGGGGGATATCCCGATGGTGCTGCTGGCCGCTCCGGGCGTACCGGTGACGCAGGCGAGCGGCCAGCCGCTCAGCGCGGTGCCGGAGAAGATCGTGCTGGCCGCGTACGACCGGGTGGCGGAGGGGCGGGGGAGGTCGGATGGCTGAGCCGGCGCCGGTCATCCCCGGCGCGACCGTGTCGATGCGCGCGATCGGCGCGCTGGCCGCGCTCTCCGTCTCGGCGTTCTGCTACGTCGCGATGGAGACCCTGCCGATCGGCATCCTCACGCTGGTCTCCGCCGACCTGGAGGTGTCGCTGTCGCAGACCGGGCTGCTGGTCACCGGGTACGCGGTCGCCGTCGCGGTCGTCTCGGTGCCGCTGACGTACGTCACCGCCCGCATCCCGCGCCGACGCCTGCTGGCCGGGCTGCTGGCCGTGCTGGTACTCGCCACGGTCTTCTCCGCGACCGCCCAGGAGTACGAGGTGCTCTTCGCCGCCAGGGTGGTGGTCGCGTTCACCCAGGCGCTGTTCTGGGCGGTGGTGGCGCCGGCGGCGGCGGGGATGTTCCCGGTGCACGTACGCGGCAGGGTCACCTCCGTCGTCTTCGCCGGTGCCTCGCTGGGGCCGATGCTGGGGGTACCGGCCGGCACCTGGGTCGGCCAGCAGGCGGGCTGGCGGGCCGCCTTCCTCATGCTGGCCGGGCTCGCGCTGCTCGCGTTCGTGGCGATCGTGCTGCTCATGCCGTCGGTCCCGGTCGGTCAGACGCACGCCGCGACCGGGACCAGCCCGGATGCCCGCCGGTACTGGATCGTGGTCGTCGCCACCGTGCTCTCGGTCGGCGGCCTGTTCACGGCCTTCACCTACACCGCCGTCTTCCTGACCGAGGTCAGCGGGTTCGCACCGGCGGCCGTCGGGGGGCTGCTGCTGGTCCGGGGCTTGGCGGACTTCGCCGGCATCGCGGCCGGCGGCATCCTCAGCGACCGCCGGCAGCGGCTCGCCATGGTGTCGTCGGTGTCACTGCTGGCGCTCGCCCTGGTCGGCATGTTCCTGCTGGCAGAGGTGGCGCTGGTGGCCGCCGCCCTGCTGGCCGTTTCGGGGTTCGCCATGGGTGCGCTGACGCCGGCCCTGCAGAACCGGGTGCTGGAGGTCGCCCCGGGCAGCTCCGACCTGGCCGCGGCCGGCAACTCCGCCGCCTACAACGTGGGCATCGCCGGCGGATCGCTGCTCGGCGCCGGCATCCTGCCCACGCTGGGCGTACGGGGCACCGCACTGGTCGGCGGCGTACTGGTCGCCGCCGCGCTCGCCATCCTGCTGGCCGAGCCACTGGTCGCGGCCGACCGCCGGGCGCCGGTGGCCGGAGCCGAACCGGCACGGGCGGAACTCTGACCGGTCCGGCCGGCGTACCCGCCGCGGGGCTCGTACCCGTCCGGCGGACCCACCCATACCCATCCAA
Source organism: Plantactinospora sp. DSM 117369 (assembly GCF_053764795.1). NCBI lineage: Bacteria > Bacillati > Actinomycetota > Actinomycetes > Micromonosporales > Micromonosporaceae > Plantactinospora > Plantactinospora sp. DSM 117369. Next base: position 3,891,370 of record NZ_CM132446.1, read on the forward strand.
CGAACCGGGAGCGCAGTCCTTGACGCAGAACGCCGAATGGCAGACCGGGTCCGAGCCCGCGGAGTGGACCTGGGACGAACCCGACCCCGGCTGGCACGCGCCGTGCCGCCGGCTGGAAGCGACCGGGCTGACATCGCCGTTGGACCGGGCCGACCTGGCGGGTATCGGAGTGACCGGCATCCAGTTCGGCTCGTGGGACGGGCGGGACCCGGGCTGCCTCAACACCGACGTGATCGGGCTGGTGGACGGGGACACCCGGACCGAGCCGGGCCAGGTGTACAGAGTGGACGGATGCGCGTACTTCGTGCGGCTGGACGCCCGCGACCCGCTGCCGCTGGCGGACGGCTGCGTGGACTGGGCGTACGCCGAGCACTTCATCGAGCACCTGACCCTGGCCGAGGGCATCGGCTGGCTGCGCGAGGTGCGGCGGATCCTCGCCGTCGGCGGATGGCTCCGGCTGACAACGCCGGACCTGCACCGGTACGTGGCCGGATACCTCGACGACGGCGCCGACGGGTTCTTCGCCCGGCACCGGCGCCGGCTGATGAGCCTCGGCGCGAAGCCCGGGGACCTTCCGGAGCGGAAGGCGTTCATGGTCAACCAGATCTTCCAGTTCCACGGGCACAAGTGGATCTACGACCTGGACGAGTTGCGCCACGCCCTCGGCGCCGCGGGCTTCGACCCGGACGCGATCTCGGTCCGGTCGTTCGGTCGCAGCGCCCTGCCGCACCTCGCGGCGTTGGATCGGGCCGTCCGCAACGACGAGACGATGTACGTCGATGTCCGCCGGACGGTCACCGCCGACCCACCGGATCAGTGACAGGCGGGTAGGGCGCGACAGTGTTAAGACTCTTTACAGTACGCCTGCCGGGTCCTTATCATTCGGCGAACGTTCTTTCGTCGATGTCCCAGATCCGTGGCGATCGACCGCCGTCCGTGCCCGCGCCATCCCGGGCCACCGGGACGAGCCGGTGCCTGGCGGGCGGCCGCCCCAGCCGGAGCAGGAGAGCGTGACAATGAATGGTTCGCTGCAGAGGTCTGACCGGTCGGCATCACCCAGCCACAGGCGTACCGCCCGGCACGGGCCGACCCGGCTCGGCCGGGCCGCCCTCGGCATCACCCTCGTGGTCTCCAGCGTCGCGCTGGCCGGTCAGCTCGGCACCCCGGCGGCCCGGGCGGCCGCCGTGCGGAGCGGGGCGGCCCAGGTCGTCCCGGTACCGGCCAGCGCGGTCCCGGTACCGGGGGAGACCTTCACGCTCGCTCCGCAGAGCCGGATCGTGGTCGCGCCCGACGGCGGCGCGGAGACCACCGGAGTCGCCGACGGGCTGGCGGCGCTGCTGCGGCCGTCCACCGGCTATCCGCTACCGGTCACCGCTGCCGCCCCCCGCCCCGGCGACATCGCGCTGCGCCTGGTGGCCGCCGCCGAACTCGGCGACGAGGGATACCGGCTCGACGTCACCGCCGCCGGGGTACGCCTGTCGGCGGCCCGCCCGGCCGGCCTCTTCTACGGCGTGCAGACGCTGCGGCAGTTGCTTCCGCCGTGGATCGAGAGCCGGACGGCCCGACCCGGACCGTGGACGGTCTCCGGAGTCCGGATCGAGGACGTCCCCCGGTACGGCTACCGGGGCGTGATGCTCGACATCGCCCGGCACTTCCAGCCGCCGGCCGTGGTCAAGCGGCTGATCGACCAGGCCGCGGCCTACAAGATCAACACGTTGCACCTGCACGTCGGCGACGACCAGGGCTTCCGGATCGCGATCGACGGCCGCCCGGAACTCACCGAGATCGGGGCGCAGTTCTCCATCAACAACGACCCGGGCGGCCACTGGACCCAGGCCGAGTACGTCGACGTCGTCAACTACGCGGCGGAACGCTTCATGACCGTCATCCCCGAGGTCGACACACCCGGGCACACCAATGCGATCATCATGTCGTACGCCGGCCCGGAGGCGGACCCGGTGCTGCCGGACGTCAACTGCAGCAACCGTACGCCCCCGGTCTGGAACCTCACCGGGGCCGTCGGCTACAGCGCGCTCTGCCCGGAGAGCCCGAACACCTGGGCCATCCTCACCGACATCGTCGCGCAGCTCAGCGCGCTGACCCCCGGCCCGTACTACCACTTCGGCGGCGACGAGGTGCCGGCGTCCATACTCTCGCACGAGCGCTTCGTCGACTTCGTCGACCGCATGGCCGACCTGGTCGCAGCGCACGGCAAGACCGGGATCGGCTGGGCCGAGATCTCGCAGGCGAACTTCGACCGGCCCGGCGCGGCCCCGGCGGTCGCCCAGTTCTGGAACAACGGCAACCCGGCCGGTGCCGGCGGCGACACGGCCCGGCGGGCCGTGCAGAAGGGTATGAAGGTCGTCATGTCGCCGGCCAACCACACCTATCTGGACATGCGGCAGTTCCCCGGCAGCCCGCTCGGGCTCGGCTGGGCCGGCACCCTGGACGTGTCACACTTCTACCACTGGTCCGGCACCAGCAGCGACCCGGGCAGCTACATCCCGGCCCGCACCGTGAACGGCCAGACCCTGCCGGCGGTGACCGACGCGCACATCCTCGGCGTCGAGGCGCCGATCTGGTCCGAGACGCTGCTCACCGGCGCCGACATCGAGTTCCAGGCGTTCCCCCGGCTGCCGGCGACAGCGGAGATCGGCTGGTCGCCGAACGTCCACCCGGAGCGCAACCTGGCCTCCTTCGTCGACCGGGTGGCCGGGCACGGCCTGCGCTGGCAACTCCAGGGCCAGAACTTCCACCCGTCCCCGCAGGTGCCGTGGCGGGTCGACGTGGCGGCGCCGGACGTGCACGGCGACACGCGTACCGTCGGCGGCGCGCTCGCCTCGATCTCCGCGCCGGGGGTCGCGCCCGACCAGGTGACCGCGACCGTCGACTGGGGCGACGGCAGCAGCTCCCCGGCCACGGTCAGCGGTACGGCCGGCACCGTCACCAGGGTCAACGGCCTCTACACCGCCACCGCCAGCCACCGGTACGCCCGGGACGGCGTCTACCGGGCCACCGTCACCGCGACCCGGCCGGGCGGCGCCACCAGCAGCGCCGGGTTCACTGTCACCGTCGACACCTGCACCAGCCGGTTGTCCGGCCAGCACCGTGGGCCGCTGGTGGTCGGGGCCGGGGTGACCTGCCTGGCCGGCGCCACCGTCACCGGCCCGGTGACCGTCCGCCCGGGCGGCTCGCTGATCGCCACCGCGGCGTCGGTCCGGGGGCCGGTGCAGGCCACCGGCGCGACCACCCTCGAACTGCTCGGCGGCTCGGTCGCCGGCCCGGTGACCGTCACCGGCACCACCGGACAACTCGGCATCGAGGGCGTACGGGTCGGCGGCCCGCTCGTGGTCACCGGCACCGGCACCGGCCCGGCGCCGGTGATCGCCGGCAACACCATCGGCGGTCCGCTGGTCTGCACCGGCAACACCCCGGAACCGGTGGACAACGGCGTACCCAACACGGTGCGTGGCCCGGTCACCGGGCAGTGCCGGGACCTCTGACCGGATCCCGGCCTCCGGGAACGAGAATCCCGGGGGCCGGGCCGGTGGCGGAGACCACCGCCGGCACCCTCGACCGCGCCGTGGGCCGTGCTATCCGCCTCCCGGGCTGACCAGGCCGGTCTCGTAGGCGACGACGACGGCTTGGACGCGGTCGCGGAGCCCGAGTTTGCCGAGGATGCGGGCGACGTGGGTTTTGACGGTCGCTTCGGAGAGGTGGAGGCGGGCGGCGAGTTCGGCGTTGCTCAGGCCCTGCGCCAGCAGCCGCAGCACCTCAAGCTCGCGCGGCGTCAGCGTGGAGAGGTCGCGGTGCGGTGCGGCGGGGTCGGCGCTGCGACTGGCGAACCGCTCGACGAGCCGCCGGGTGATGGTGGGGGCCAGCAGCGCGTCGCCGGACCGGACCATCCGGACGGCGGCGACCAGATGTTCCGGAGTGACGTCCTTGAGCAGGAATCCGCTGGCGCCGGCGGAGAGCGCCGCGTAGACGTAGTGGTCGAGATCGAAGGTGGTCAGGATGATCACGCGTGGGTCGCCGGTGGCACCGGTGAGGATCCGCCGGGTGGCTTCCAGCCCGTCCATCTCCGGCATCCGGACATCCATCAGGACGACGTCCGGCAGGGTACGCCGGACCGCGTCGACGGCCTCGGCACCGTTGGTCACCTCGGCGACCACGTCGATGCCGTCGGCGGTCAGGATCATCCGGAAGCCGGTACGGACCAGCGCCTGGTCGTCCGCGACGACGACCCGCAGCGGTGCGGTCATGGCGCCTCCAGCGGGATTCGTGCGGTGACCTGGTAGCCCCCGCGCAGGCGTGGCCCGGTGCGCAGGGTACCGCCGTAGACCGCCAGCCGCTCACGCAGACCGATCAGGCCGTGCCCGTTGCCGGTGGTGGCCGCGACACCGGGGAGGCCGCCGGTGTCGGTGGCCTCGACCCGGAGCTGCTCGGTGCCGTACTCCACCAGGACGGTCGCGCTCGCCCCGGTGGCGTGTTTGACCGTGTTGGTCAGCGCCTCCTGGACCACCCGGTAGGCGGTCAGCTCGATTCCCGGCAGCAGCGGACGGGGTTGGCCGGACACGGTCAGCTCGACCGGTGTCCCGGCGTCGCGCACCCGCTGCACCAGTGCTTCCAGCCGGTCGAGGCCCGGCTGTGGGGTCAGGCCGCCCGTGCCGGCCGGGTCACCGCCGTCGCTGTCCATGGTGAGCAGCCCCATGACGTGGCGCAGTTCGGCCATCGCGGCCCGACCGCCGGCCTCGACGGAGAGCAGCGCGTCGTGGGCCTGGTCAGGGCTGGTCCGCATGACCTTGCGGGCCGCTCCGGCCTGGATGACCATGACGCTCACGTTGTGGGTCACCACGTCGTGCAGTTCCCGGGCGATGCGGGCGCGCTCGTGCTCGGCGGCGCGGCGCAGCGCCTCGGCCTGCTCGTGTTCGAGTCTGGACAGCCGGGCACGATCCTCGTCGGCCCGCCGTTTCCATTGGCGCAGGCCGTTGGCCGCGAGGACGATCGGGATCAGGATCAGGAACGGGACGGCATTGTCCGGGACGGTGGGCACCGCCGACTCCCGGATCTGGGTGTAGAGGAACGCCGCCACGGGCAGGCTCGCCAGCGCCGGCACCCGGTACGGGCTGTACACGGCGGCCGTGTAGGCGGCGATGACGCAGGCGTAGAAGGAGACCCGCAACGCGGCGTTGTAGTCGCTGGCCAGCGGAGCCGTGACGAGGACGGTCCACAGCGCCGCGAGCGGATAGCGGCGGCGGAACACCAACGGCAGCACCACCACGGCGAGCATGACGACCGTCCAGCCGACCTCGTAGTCCTCGATCGGCAGGAACGGGTCCGGCATTGGCGGGCGCGGGGCCCGGGGCGGGTCGGGGTCCAGCGGCGACATCGGGTCCCGCGGTGGGATCGGCTCGGCCAGGTCCTGGTTGTCGAAGCTGGCCGAGGATGCCCGGTGTTCCACGTCCTGCTGGCCGTCGCCCTCGACGATCGCGGCGAGCAGGAGGCCCAGCGCCACGATGACGTCGAACGCCCAGCCGCGCCACGAGAGTGTCGGCAGCGGGCCGGACGGGCGCAGCAGCAGCCGGAGCCGGGCCCACAGCCGGCCGGCCATCGCCCCCTTCATCACCAGGTCATTCTCGCCCACCGTTCCCGGCCCGCGACATCCGCCGGGCTAACCACCCGGGCTACCTCGATGGACTACGCCGCAGGGATGACCCCGATCCGTCTCATCCCGGGGCGGTACCGGATTTGACTCCGGTGGCCGACGCCCGCGGTCCCGGTGCGGACCTAGCTTCGAGCGGCCAAAGCTGCACGAATCAGAAGGAGATCCGCCATGGGCGCACCGGTGATCGAGTTGAACGACGTGAGCCGCAGGTACGACGGGGGGCCACCGGCGCTGGACGCCGTGTCGCTGCGGATCGCGGCCGGGGAGTCGGTCGCGGTCCTGGGGCCGTCCGGCAGCGGCAAGTCCACGCTGCTGAACCTGGTCGCCGGGCTGGACCGGCCGAGCGGCGGCACGGTGACCGTGGCCGGTGTCCGCGTCGACGAGTTGGGTGAGGCCGGCTCCGCCCGGTACCGGCGAGCGAAGATCGGCATGGTGTTCCAGTTCTTCAACCTGCTCGACGACCTGACCGTCGCCGACAACGTCATGCTGCCGGCGCAGTTGGCCGGGATGGCCCGTGGCACCGCCCGGCGCCGCGCCATGGAGCTGCTCGGCATGCTCGGCGTCGACCGGCACGCCGCCGCCTACCCGGGTCGGCTCTCCGGCGGGGAGCGGCAGCGCGTCGCGGTGGCCAGAGCCCTGGTCAACCGACCGGCGCTGCTGCTCGCCGACGAACCGACCGGCGCGCTGGACACCGCCTCCGGCGAGGAGGTCCGGCGCCTGCTGGGCGACCTGCACGCCGAGGGCCAGACCATCGTCCTGGTCACCCACGACCTGGCTCTGGCGCAGTCGTGCGCGACCCGCACCGTCCGGCTCGTCGACGGCCGGGTCGCCGCCGACAGCACGATGGAGCCGGTCCGATGAGTGCGCTGGGCGGGGTGGTCCGGTCCGGCGTGGGGCGTCGCCGGGTGCAGACGGTGGTGGTCGGGCTGGTGGTGATGATCGCGGTGACCGCCGCCGTACTCGGCGGGTCGCTGATGGTGGCCTCCACGGCACCCTTCGATCGGGCGTTCGCCCAGCAGAACGGCGCGCACCTGACCGTACAGTTCGACGGGGCCAGGGCCACGGCGGCGCAACTGTCGGCGTCCGCGCGAGCCGCCGGGGTCGCGGCGGCGGCCGGCCCGTTCCCGACCGCGACGATCACCCCGGCCACCGATCGCGGCGGGCCGGAGCGGCCGATCACGGTGGTCGGGCGGGCCGGTCCGGGTGGACCGGTCGACGCCGTCACGGTGACCGAGGGGCGGTGGGCGACCGCCCCCGGCGAGATCGTGATGCACGCCGACCACCGGCTCCCGAGGAGCCTCCAGCCGCAGGTGGGTGACGCGCTGCCGCTGTCGAGCCCGGCAGGCGGCCCGAGCCTGACGGTGGTCGGCGTGGCCCGGTCGGTCAGCGAGACCGCCGGCGGCTGGGTGGCACCGGAGCAGGTCGCGGCGCTGACCGCTCCGGGGGCGACCGCCGGGTACCAGATGCTCTACCGCCTGGCCGCGAGCGACACCGCCGCCCAGATCGACTCGGGCCGCGCCGCGATCGAGGCGAGCGTGCCCACAGGGGCGTTCACCGGAGCACGGTCCTGGCTCACCACCAGGACCAACAGCGCCGGCAGCACGCTGCTGTTCGTGCCGTTCCTCATCGCGTTCGGGGTGCTGGGCGTACTCATGGCGGTCCTGATCATCGGCAACGTCATCGCCGGGGCGGTCAGCACCGGAACACACCGGATCGGCATCCTCAAGGCCCTCGGGTTCACCCCGCACCAGGTGGTCCGGGCGTACACGGTGCAAGCGCTGATCCCCGCAGTGGTCGGCGCCGTGCTCGGCGTCGTGGCCGGCAACCTGCTGGTCGTCCCGGTCCTGGCGCAGACCAACGAGGTCTACGGCACCACGGACACCGGCGTCACCCCATCGGTCAACCTCCTGGTGCTGGCCGGGGCGCTGACCCTGGTCACGGCGACCGCCTGGGCGGCGGCGTCCCGGGCCGGCAGGTTGCGCACCGTCGAGGTGCTCGCCGTCGGCCGCACCCCCGGCCCGGGCCGGGGTCAGTGGGCCGCCCGGCTGGCCGCCCGACTCCCGCTGCCCCGACCGGTGACCCTCGGGCTGGCCCAGCCGTTCGCCAGGGTGCTCCGGACGGCCACCATCGTCGCGGCGATCGCGTTCGGGGCCGCAGCCGCGACCTTCGCCGTCGGGCTGGGCGCCTCGTTGAACGAGGTCCAGGCCACGGAGAGCCATGGCGACGTCGTCATCCACCCGGGCCGCGCGATCTCCGGGCCGCCACCCGAGGGCGCCCCGCCGGAGCCCCCGAGAGTCGCCCTTGGGCCGCCGCCGTCACCGGACCCCGTGGCCGTGGTCGCGGCTATCACCGCACAGCCCGGCACCGGCCGGTACAGCGGCGTGGCGCACACCGAGGTGACCACGCCGGGACTCACCAGTGCGCTGAACGTCCTCGCCTTCACCGGCGACGGCCACGCCGACAGCTACCAGATGATCTCCGGTAGCTGGTTCGGCCAACCCGGGGAGATCGTGGTTTCCCGACCGTTCCTGACCGCCACCGACACCCGGGTCGGCGACAGCATCGTCCTGACCGACCACGGCAGGCGGATCGACGCCCGGATCGTCGGCGAGGTCTTCAACATCGAGTCCAGGGGCATGCAGGTGCTCACCGCCGCCGCGACACTCGCGGCCAGCCAACCGGACCTGCGGCCCCAGGAATACCACATCACGCTCACCCCCGGCACCGACCCGGCCGGGTACGTCAAGGCGCTGAACGCCGCGCTGGCGTCGGTGGAAGCCACCGCGGAGGTCGTCGAACAGGAGGCGGACGAGATCCTGCTGATCATCAACACGCTGACCGGCCTGCTCACCCTGATGCTGGGCACCGTGGCCGCGCTGGGCGTACTCAACATGGTCGTGCTGGAGACCCGGGAACGCGTCCACGATCTCGGGGTGCACAAGGCCCTGGGGATGACCCCGCGGCAGACCATCATGATGGTCATCGCCTCGGTCGTCGTCACGGGGCTGATCGGCGGCGCCGTCGGCGTACCCGTCGGCGTTGTCATGCAGAGGGTGATCGTGGCCGAGATGGGCAATGCCGCAGGGTTCCACCTGCCCGCCTCGGTCATCGACATCTACCACCCCGCCGAGCTGGTGCTCTTCGGCCTCGGCGGCCTGCTCATCGCCGTGCTCGGCGCGCTGCTGCCCGCCGGCTGGGCCGCACGCACCCGCACCGCCACCGCACTACGCACCGAATAGCCCGGACCCGCGCCGGGCAGACCAGAACCTGCACCCGGACAGCCCGAGCCCGCGCCCGGACAGCCCCGCGGCTTCACCTGGCACGGCAGGGGGGTCCGGTCCGCCCGCCGGGGTGCCGCCCGCGTCGTGACCGCGCGGCGCACCCCGGCAGGCGCGTCGCATCCGTCGACGTGGCGGGCGACCGCCCGGGCGGCGTCAGCCGGGCGCCGGCCCGGTCGAGTCGCGGATCACCAGCGTGTGTCCGGTCGGCCGGCGCCGTGGTCGCTTCGACCGCGGCTTGAGGGCCAGCTCCAGGGCCATCCGGCCCATGTCGGTCATCGGCAGCCGGACGGTGGTGAGACCGGGCGCGAGGTCCGCGGCGACCGAGACGTCGTTGAACCCGACCACCGAGACCCGCTCCGGTACGCCGACCCGGTGCGCCCGCAGCGTCGAGAGCACCCCGATCGCCATCGAGTCGTTCAGCGCCACGATCGCGGTCGTGTCGGGATGTTCCCGCAGGATCCGTTCGGCCGCGATCCGGCCCCCGTCCCGGGTGAAGTCGGTGTGCACGATCGGCAGCTCGTCGAGGGTCAGCCCGTGCCGGCGCAGCGCGGCCGCCACTCCGGCGAGCCGGTCGATCACGGTGGTGAGTCCACCGGTCGCGGCGGCGACCGCGATCCGGCGGTGGCCCAGCGCCAGCAGGTGCTCGCCGAGGGCACGCCCGCCGGCCTCGTTGTCGGGCAGTACCGCGTCCACCCCGAGGGGATGCCGGCCGATCACCGCGACCCGCCCGCCCAGGTTCTGGTACGCCGCCAGTTCGCGCCGCGCCTCGGCCTGGACCCGTGGGTCGTCGTAGCCCGAGCCGGCGATCAGGACGATGCCGACCCGCTGGGCGATGAGGTGCCGCAACTGCCGCAGCTCGTGCTCGGGGTCGCGGCCGGAGTGGCAGATCTGCACCAGCAGGCCCTGTTCGTCGGCGATCTGGATGACCCCGCCGGCTATCTCCGAGAAGTAGGGGTCGTCGACCTGGTGCACGACGAGTCCGACGGTCGAGCTGACGCCGCCGGCCAGGGTGCGGGCGTACGGGTTGGCCACGTACCCGAGTTCCCGGGAGACCTGCCGGACCCGGTCGGCGACCTGCGGGCTGACGCCGTCCCGACCGGCGAGCGCCCGGGAGGCGGTTGCCAGCGACACACCGGCCCGTTCGGCGACGTCGACGAGGCGCAGCCGCCCGCCAGGCTTCGGCATCGGTAACTCCCGGGAAACATCAACGACCGTAGCGGCAACTATTGCAAGTGATGCAGGCCACAGCCTATGGTACGAAAGCGCTTCCGTAAGCGCTTTCGTTACCTCTGCGAAGGAGCGTCAGGAATGACATCCCGAGCGACACGCGGACGATGGGCAACGGCCGTCGGCGCGGCGGTGGCACTTCTGCTGGCGGGCTGTGGCGACGACGGCGGGTCGGGCTCCTCCGACGATCCGATCGTGGTGGGGATCTCGCTCCCGCTGACCGGGGACTTCTCCGAGCCCGGCAAGGGTGTGCAACGCGGCTACGAGGCCTGGGCCAAGATCACTAACGACAAGGGTGGCCTGCTCGGCCGGCAGGTCGAGCTGAAGATTCTCGACGACCAGTCCAACGCCGACCGGGTGGTGGCCGACTACGAGCAGTTGATCGGCCAGGACAACGTGGACATCGTGGTGGGTCCCTTCTCGACCCGCCTCGTCGTCCCGGCCGCCCGGGTGGCCGAGGAGTACGGCATGCTCTTCGTGGAGCCGGCCGGTGCGGCGAAGGAGGTCTTCACGCAGGGCTTCAAGAACCTGTTCTACGCGGCACCGGCGGTCGCCGACGACCACTACAACCACCTCGCCGAATACCTGCTGGGCCTGCCGCCCGGGCAGCGACCGACCACCGTCGCGTACGCCGCCATGGACGACCCGTTCGCACAGGGCACCGCGTACGGGCTGAAGGCGAAGCTGGAGGCGGGCGGGGTGCGTACCGTCGTGAACGAGGTGTACCCGCCGAACACCACCGACTTCGGCACCATCGCCGCCAAGATCGCGGCCTCCAGGGCGGACATGGTGGTGGGCGGCTCGCAGTACCAGGACGGCGTGAACCTCATCGTCGCCCTGCAACAGCTCAACTACCAGCCCAAGCTGGCGGCCTTCTCGACCGCGCCGACCAGCCCCGAGTTCGCCGCCGCGATCGGCAACAAGACCGAGGGCATCCTGGCGCCGACCGGCTACACCCAGAAGGCGCCCTATCCGAGCAACGTCGAGTTCGTGCAGAAGTACACCGAGCAGTTCGGCTCACCGCCGGAGGAGGACGAGGCGAACGCGTACACCACCGGCCAGGTGGTGGCGGCCGCCGTCACTGCCGTCGGCTGCGCCGAGCAGGGGGAGTGCCAACAGAAGCTGGTCGACTGGATCCGCGGCAACAAGGTGGAGACCGTCGTCGGGCCCCTCACCTGGGACGCCACCGGCAAGCCGCAGGGCGCGCACATGATCCAGCAGTGGGTCGGCGGGCAGATCCAGATCGTCCTGCCCACCGAGGCGAAGGAAGTCGACATCGTCTACCCGAAGCCGGCCTGGTGAGGTAACGGATGCCGTCCGGCGCCCTGCTCTTCCAGAGCGTCATCCTGGGCCTGCTGCTGGGTGGGTTGTACGCCCTCCTGGCAGCGGGCCTGACGCTCTACTTCGGCATCATGCGGGTGGTGATGATCGCCCACTCGGCGTTCCTCATCCTCGCCGCCTACCTCGCCTGGTGGTCGCACGCCAGGCTGGGCGTCGATCCGCTGCTGTCGATGGTCGTCACCGTCCCGCTCTTCTTCGGCCTCGGCGTGCTGCTCCAGCGGCTGCTGCTGGCCCGGCTGCGCCCGGTGACCCTGACCATGATGTCGGTGCTGCTCACCTTCGCGATCGCCGTGCTGATCGAGGGGCTGCTCGGCTACGCCTTCAGCGGCACCCAGCGACGGGTCCAGCTCGGGTACGGCTCGGCCAGCCTCGGCCTCTTCGGCGCCCGGATCGCGGTGGTCAAGCTGATCGCGTTCGGGCTCGCCGCCGTCGCACTGCTGACGCTGTACCTGCTGCTCAAGCGGACCAGGTTCGGCTGGGCGCTGCGCGCGACGATCCAGCACCGGGACGCCGCCCGGCTGATCGGGATCGACACCGACCGGATCGCCGGCTTCGGCTTCGGCGTCGGGCTGGCCACCGCCGCCGTCGGCGGTACGGCGCTGGCCCTGGACACCACCATCTACCCGTCGCTGCACTGGCACTGGATCGGTCCACTGATGGCGATCATCGTGGTCGGCGGGCTGGGCAGCGTACCAGGGGCGGCGATCGCCGCGATGCTGCTCGGGCTGATGCAGAGCCTGTTGCAGATCCCGCTCGGCACCACCTGGGCCCAGACCATCTTCTATCTCGCGCTCTTCGCGACGCTGGCGTTCCGCCCGCAGGGATTCTTCGGAGGCCGGCTTGCCCAGCGCTTCTGACCTTCCCACGACGGCAGCGGCGCCGGAGGCCGGGCCGGCCGGGTCGACACCCGGAAACCGGACGGCCGAGCTGCTCCGGGTGGCCGCCATCCTGGCCGTCGCCGCCGCCGTGCTCTCGTTTCCGTCCTGGGCGCCGAACCCGTACATCCTGTCGGCCGGCGTCGTCGTGTTGAACTACGCGGTGCTGTCGACGTCGTGGAACTTCGTCGGCGGGTTCACCGGGTACATCTCGCTCGGGCACGGCGCACTGGCCGGGCTCGGCGGGTACGCCACCGGCCTGCTCGTGGTCCGGGCCGGACTGCCGAGCTTCGTCGCGCTCGCCGCGGCGACGCTGCTGGTGGCGGCGTTCGCGGTCCCGGTCGGGTACGCCGCGCTGCGGGTGCGCGGGGCGTCGTTCGTGATCGTGTCGATCGCGCTGGTGCTGATCCTGCTGCTGGTCTTCCAGAGCTGGGCGTCGTTCACCGGCGGGTCGCGCGGACTGGTCGTGCCGCGCCCGTTCCCGGGGCTGCTCCGGCCCGAGCACCACCGGGTCTTCTTCTATCTCTTCGCCGCCCTGCTCGCGGTCGCGTTGCTGGTCTGGTGGCTGGTCGACCGGTCCCGCTTCGGGCTCGGCCTCAAGGCGATCCGCGAGGACGAGGACAAGGCGGAGTCGCTGGGCACCCCGACCTTCGGGTACAAGCTGGTGGTCTTCGTGGTGTCGGCCGGCTTCACCGGCCTGGCCGGCGGCCTCTACGCGCTCTGGTTCGGCGACCTCGACCCGGTCTTCCAGTTCTCCATCCTGACCGGTTCCTACCTGGTGCTGATGGCGCTGCTCGGCGGGGTACGCCAGCTCTTCGGCCCGCTGGTCGGCGCGCTCGTCGTCGGGATCGGACTGGAGTACTTCAAGGTGGAGTTCGGCAACAGCCCGCTGCATCTGGTCGCCACCGGTCTGTTGCTGGCCCTGGTGGTGATGTTCATGCCGGACGGGGTGCTGCCGGCGGTGGGCGCACTGGTCGACCGGTTCCTGCGGCCGGCGCAGAGTTCGATCCGCGAGGTGACCGCGGCCGAGTTGCATGACCGGGACGCCACCCGACCAGACGGTGGCCTGGCGGTCGACCCGCCGGCCGGGGTGCCCGTCGGCGCCCCCGACGGACGGTCGGCGGAGGAGCGGTCGTGACCGGGCAGCCGAGCGGGCCGACCGGCCCGGCGACAGGTGGCACACGCAGCCCGGCGCAGACCGGGACGGGCAGCCTGGCGACGACCGGGCTGACCAAGGCGTTCGGCGGGGTGACCGCGCTGGACGCGGCCACCGTGACGTTCCGGCACGGGCAGGTCAACGCGCTGATCGGGCCGAACGGCTCCGGCAAGACGACGTTCTTCAACTGCGTCACCGGGATGATCCGGCCGGACAGCGGGCGGACGTCGTACCGGGGCGAGGAGATCACCCGGCGCAGCCCGCACGCGATCGCCCGGGCCGGCATCGGGCGTACCTTCCAGCTCTGCCGGGTCTTCCCCCGGATGTCGGCCCTGGACAACGTCCTCGCGGCGGCCCGACCCGACGGGTTCTGGAGCCAGTTGCGGGGCGCCCGGCGCCGCGTCGAGCTGGACCGGGCCCGGGGCTGGCTGACCCGGCTCGGCATCGAGCACCTGGCCGACGTCGAGGCCCGGAACATGTCCTGGGGGCAGCAGAAGCTGCTGGAACTCGCCGGGGTGCTGATGAGCGGTCCGGAGACCGTGCTGCTGGACGAGCCGGCCGGCGGGGTCAACCCGGCCCTGCTGGACCGGATCGGCGCCCTGGTGCGCGAGCTCAACGCCGAGGGGAGGACCTTCGTGATCGTCGAGCACAACATGGACCTGGTGATGAGCATCAGCGACCACGTCGTGGTGTTCGACCGGGGACGGCCGATCGCCGAGGGGCCGCCGTCGGTGATCCGCTCCGACGAGCGGGTGCTGGGGGCGTACCTTGGCGTCTGAGATCGAACTCGTCGACGTCCAGGCCGGGTACGGGCGGGCGGCCCCGGTGCTGCGCGGGCTCTCCGTCTCGGTCGAGCCCGGCACCGTCGTCTGCCTCGTCGGTCCCAACGGTGCCGGCAAGTCGACGGTGCTCAAGGTGGCCAGCGGGCTGCTCAAGCCACGGTCCGGCCGGATCCTCGTCGGCGGGGTCGACGTGACCGGCCACGGGCCGCAGCGGATGCTCGCCGCCGGGGTGGCGCACGTGCTCCAGGGGCACAGCGTCTTCCGGGAGATGACGGTGGCGGAGAACGTGCTGCTCGGCGGCTACACCCTGCGGGACTCCTCGCTGCTGGCACGGCGGGCCGACTTCGTCCGGGACCTCTTCCCGGTGGTCGGGCAGCGCTGGGACACCCTCGCCGGACTGCTCTCCGGCGGACAGCAGAAACAGGTCGAGTTCGCCCGGTCGCTGATGGTCGAGCCCCGGGTGGTGCTGCTCGACGAGCCGTCGATGGGGCTGGACCCGAAGGCGACCAGCACGGTCTTCGAGCAGGTCGTCCGGATGCGCGACGCCGGCACGGCGGTGCTGCTGGTCGAGCAGAACGCCCGCCGGGCGCTGGAGACCGCCGACCTCGGCTGCGTGCTCGACCTCGGTCGGGTACACATCTCCGGCCCGGCGGCCGAGTTGCTGGCCGACCCGAAGCTCGGCGACCTCTATCTCGGCGGCCGGCCCGGCGAGACGCCACCCGCCGCCGGCACGGCGGCCCGGGCCTCCACCGACCAGGCGGGTGACGACGGCACCCGCGAGCACACCGGGTAGTGCCGCGCCGGGTCGACCCGCCCGGCGCCACCTCGCCGCGACGCACAGAGAGGTGTACGCGATGCCGAGACCGAGACTGCGACACGCCGTCGTCGCCACCACCGCCGCCGCCCTGGCCGGGCTGCTCGCGACGACCGGTACGGCGACACCGGCCCAGGGACACGGCGACCGCCACCGCGCCGTCCACCCCGAACTGCGGCACCGGCTGGTCGCGCACTACGACTTCGACCACCCGCTGCGCGGCGACCCCGCCCGGGAACGCGACCTGGGCCGCTCCGGCACCACGCTCGACCTGGTCAACGGGGGCGCCGCGATGCGGGTGCCGGACCGGGCCCACCGGGGCAGCGGCCGGGCGGTGCAGACCGGGCAGGTCGATCCGGGGGTGGCCGGCAACGACGACTGGAAGGCCGGCGTCTACGCGCCGACCGGGCTGCCCAGCCTGCACGCCTTCAACGGCGCGGCCGGGGCGAGCGTGCTCGGCTGGTTCAAGATGCTCGGCGACGGGCCGGCGCCCAACTCCAACACCGCCGACCCCGGCGACCGGTTCAACGCGATCGGCCTGGCCGGGGTACTCACCGGCGACTCCGACGGGCATGCCGTGCGGGCGCTGCTCGAACTCATCACCGTCGACGGTGAACTGCGGCTGGTCGCCCTCGGCCGGCGGCTGGACGGCGGCGAGTCGCAGACCTTCGCCGCGGCCGCGGACTGGCGGACCCTGCTGCCGGTCGGTGAGTGGGTCTTCCTCGCCGCCACCTTCGACTTCACCGACGGCAGCATGGCGCTCTATCGCAACGGCCGGCCGCTGGACGGCTTCTACACCCGGCCCGACGACCCGTGGCAGGTCGCCGGGCCGGGCCGGCACCGCGCCACCGCCACCGATCCCCGAGGCATCAAGATCGGCGGCAGTTTCCCGCAGGACACCCGGGAGCAGAACCCCTGCGACTGCCGGATGGACTCGCTGATGTTCCTCGACCGGGTCGTCCCGGCCCGCCAGGTCGAGAAGCAGTACCGCCACGTGACCGGAGGACGTTGACCACCACCCACCCAAGTCCCGTCCCGAGAACGGAGTGACCCCGCGTGCGTACTCCCACCCGTCGCCTCCGCAGACCCCTCGCCACCGCCTCGCTCAGCGCCGCAGCCCTCGTACTCTCCACCCTGGTCGGGGCAGCGCCGGCCCGGGCCGCCGACGCGGTCTACGACCCCGTACCGGAACAGCAGATCCAGTCGCACCTCGGGCTGGTGCTCACCGAGTACGCGGCGTTCCCGAAGTCGGAGCCGACGCCGGCACCCACCGACCCGCGCCTGATGCGACAGGCGCGGATCAACACCATCATGGAGCTGCCGGACGGATCGGGCCGGCGGGCGGTACCCGACCTGAACGGCAGCCTCTATCTCGTGCAGGACGGCGTGCCGCACGTCTACCTGGACGTGGCCGGCACCTTCGCGCCGCGCTTCTTCTCCGGCCAGGGGCTCGGCCAGGGCTTCGGATACGTCGCCTTCCACCCTGACTTCGGCCGCAACGGCAGGTTCTACACCGTGCACACCGAGTCGGCCTCGTCCACTCCGGTGGTGCCGGACTACAGCCAGCCCAACACCGGCTACCACGGCATCATCACCGAGTGGACCGCCACCGACCCGGCCGCCGACACCTTCGCCGGCAGCCGCCGGGAGGTGCTGCGGATCGGGTTCGGCGGCCGGGTGCACGGCATCCAGGAGATCAACTTCGATCCGACCGCCCGGCGGGGCGACGCCGACTACGGGCTGCTCTACATCGCGGCCGGCGACGGCGGCGTCGGCGTGCGCAACACCGACCCGCAGAACATGGCGATGCCGCACGGCAAGCTGCTCCGGATCGACCCGGCCGGCAGCAACGCGCCGAACGGGCGGTACGGCATCCCGCCGTCGAACCCGTTCGTCGGCCAGGCCGGCGCGCTCGGTGAGATCTACGCGGTCGGGATGCGTGACCCGCACCGGTTCAGTTGGGACCGGGAGACCGGCAGGATGTATCTCGGGCACATCGGGGAGCACGCCATCGAGGCGATCTACGAGGTGCGGGCCGGCGACAACTTCGGCTGGAGCGAGCGCGAGGGCGCCTTCGTCTTCGACAAGACGTCGACGAACCCGTGTGACCGGATCTTCCCGCTGCCGCCCGACGACGCCAGCTACGGCTACACGTACCCGGTCGCCGCGTACGACCACGAACCCGCGCCGGGCTGGAACTGCACCTCGGACATTGGTGTGGCGGTGGCCGGCGGCTTCGTCTACCGGGGCCGGGACGTGCCGGCGCTGCGCGGCAAGTACGTCTTCGGCGACCTCGTCGACGGCCGGGTGCTCTACACCGAGGTCGACCAGATGCGGCGGGGCCGGGACCTGGCGCCGATCCATCGGCTGGCCCTCTTCGACGCGGCCGGTACTCCGGTGCGGATGCAGGATCTCTCCGGTCCCGGGGCGCCCGGCGACCCCAACCGGGTGGACCTGCGGTTCGGCACCGACGCCCAGGGTGAGCTGTACATCCTGGCCAAGGCGAACGGGAAGATCTGGAAGGTCACCGGCACCCGGGAGTACGCCGGTGGACGGGTCGGCACCACGAAGGTCCGGGACACCATGCGCCCGGGCAACTGGCGCCCGGTCACCCCGGAGAACTGGCGGTTCACCGGCAGCCAGGTGATCCTCGCCGAGGCCGGTACGCAGCGTCCCGGCCCGCGCCGCCCGTTCGAGTACTCGGTGCTGACCGCCGGGCCCGAACTCGGCGCGGTGGAGATCAACGCAGAGGTACGGCTCGACACGCCGGTCGAGGAGACCAACCGGGACGTGATCATTGTCTTCGGCTGGAAGTCCGACACCGAGTTCTACTATGCGCACCTCTCGACCGACAACACGATCTATCCGCACAACGGCATTTTCAAGGTCGACAACGCCGACCGGGAGCGGATCGACTACCAGTGGAACGGGCGGTCCGAAGGGGCGGCCCCGGCCATCACCGACGACCGCTGGCACCGGGTACGCCTGGTCCACCAGCCGGCGACCGGTGAGATCGCGGTCTATCTCGACGGTTCCCGGGATCCCCTGATGACCGCCGCCGACACCACCTTCAGCGCCGGCCGGGTCGGCTTCGGCTCGTTCGACAACATCGGCCGGATGCGCGACCTGACCGTCCGGGGCACACCCGCCTGACCCGTGCCCGCAGCGGGCTCCCTCCTGCCGTCGCCGGGTGGTGGGAGGGGCCCGCGTCCGCCGGGAGTTATTCGCCGCTCACTCGACCAGCAGCGGCAGCAGGCTGAGCGAGTTGACCGCCGTGTGCAGTGCGAAGAGGGCCCAGATGTTGCGGTAGCGAGCCCACAGGTAACCGGCGAGGAGGCCGAAACCGCCGTTCCAGGCGAGCATCACCGCGACCATCTCCCACAGTGGACCGTCCCCGATCCGGTGCACGTGCATGGCGGCGAAGAGCAGCGAGGTGGCGACGATGGCGGACCAGCGTCCGTACAACGCCTCCAGCCGGGTCTGCAACAGGGCCCGGTAGAAGATCTCCTCGGCGAGGCTCGCGGTGACGAAGGTCAGCAGCGTGGCGGCGAGCAGGTAGAGCCGGTCGTACCGGCGGTAGCCGGACATGTCCTGGCTGCCGGCGAGCGGGCTGTAGTAGAGCAGGTAGGCCCAGCCGAGCAGGGCGGGCAGCGGCCCGAGCCAGTACCACCGGGTCGGCACGGCCCGCCGGTGTGCCCGGCCGCCCCGCCAGTCGGTCGGCCAGTACCGCAGCACCAGGGCGGCGCCGCCGAAGAAGAGGACGAGCTTGATCGGGGCGTACCAGATGCCGGGGTCGACGGCGAGCACCACGGCGGGCAGCAGCAGGGCGATCCCGATCAGCCCGATGGCCTGCCGGCGGAGCGCGGGCCGCTCGGCGGCCCCGGCCGCCGGCAGGGCCGGCAGCCGGAGCGGGACCAGCCGGACCAGCAGCAGCCCGACCAGGGTGGCGGCGACGATCCCGGCCAGCGGCTTGGCCGGCGCCTCGGCATCGGCGGAGGTACGCACCTCCGCTCCGCGCAACAGCGCCAGTGCCACCGGGGCGGCGATGAGTAGGGCCAGGCCGACGCCGGTCGAGATCCGTCTCCGCATGGTGCCAGCGTGCTGACCGGAATCGGGCATCTCGTCGCCCGGCGTGACGATTCGTCGGTACATCCTTCGGTCGATGGCGCCGGTCCGGCGGGGGCCGGGCCAGCCCGGAGCAGAAAATGTCGCAGGTGCCGACGACAATGGCGCGGGCTTCGGCTCCGGGTTCCAGGTCCGGCGGTAACGGGTCGGCGGGTTCCGGGCCGTGACATCATCGAGCGGTCGCGACACGGGGGAGGACGAGGCGATGGAGGGCGCCACGGGGGAGGGCCGACCGGGCTGGCTGCGCGGGCCGCTGCGCCCGTTCCGCAACGGGCAGTACCAGCTCCTCGCCGCTGCCCTGACGATGTCGCTGTTCGCCGCCGGGGTGTGGATGATCGCCGTCGTCTGGCAGGTCATCGAGATGGACGGCGGCCCCGGCGAGTTGTCCTTCGTCTCCGCCGCGATGGCCGCCGGCATGCTGGCCACCACGCTGCTCGGCGGGGTACTGGCGGACCGGATCCCACAACGCCGCATCCTGCTGGCGGTTGCCGGTGGCCGGGCGGTCGCCACCGGCCTGGTCTCGGTGCTGGCGCTGACCGACCAACTGCGCCTGTGGCAGCTCGCGGCGGTGGCGCTGTTGATCGGGGTCGGAAACGGCTTTCACTATCCGGCCTACTCCGCGCTGCTGCCGTCGATCCTGCCGCCCGACGACCTGATGCCGGCCAACGGTGTCGAGGGGATGCTCCGCCCGACGATCATGCAGGCCGCCGGTCCCGCGCTGGCCAGCGTGCTGATCGCCGTCTGGTCGCCCGGCGTCGCGCTGCTGGTGGTGACCGTGCTGGAGGTCGCCGGTGTGGCGTTCCTACAGGCCCTGCGCCGGGTGCCGCTGCGGCACGACCAGGCGGTACCGGCGGCCCATCCGATCCGTTCGGCCCTGATCGACCTGCGTGACGGCTTCGCCTATATGGGCCGTACGCCGTGGCTGCTCGCCACGCTCCTCTACGCGTCCCTGCTCATCCTGCTGATTATGGGGCCCATCGAGGTGCTGGTCCCGTTCGTGATCAAGGATCAGGCCGGCGGCGGCCCCGGGGACCACGCGTTGGTGATGGCGGCGTTCGGCATCGGTGGCGCGATCGGCTCGCTGGGGATGGCCGCGTTCCGGATGCCCCGGCGTTACCTGACCATCATGAACCTCTTCTGGGGCCTGGGTTGCCTGCCGCTGGCCGTGGTCGGCGTCGCCGGCCAGGTCTGGCTGATCGCCGTGGCGGTCTTCGCGGTCGGGATCTGCTTCTCGGCCCCGATGGTCATCTGGGGCACCCTGCTCCAGCGGCGCGTCCCACCGCACATGCTGGGTCGGGTCTCCAGCCTCGACTTCTTCGTCTCGCTGGTCTTCATGCCGCTGTCGATGGCCATCGCCGGCCCGGTCAGCACCGGCATCGGCCTCGGTACGACGTTCGCGCTCGCCGGCCTGCTGCCGGCCGCGGTCGCCATCCTCGCGATCGTGCTGGCCCGGATGCCGCAGGACGAACTGGCGCACCCGCTCGACCTACCAGCGGAGGGGACCGGCTCGGCGCAGCGACCGGAGGAGCCGGTCGGACCCGTCGCCGTGGAGCCGGCCGCCCGCGCCTGAGCCGTGCCGTCTCCGGGCCAGCCTCGGCGGCGATTCACCCGGGCAGGCGCGCTGCCCGCCCCACCCGGGTCATCCCGCCCCGCCCCGGCCCGCCCCGGGCGGGGCGTCACCCCGACCAGACCCCGGTCGCGGCGGCGTCCCGGGCGAAGTCGCGGAAGTCCCGGGGCTGGCGACCGAGCGCCCGGCGGACCCCGTCGGCCAGGTGGGCGTTGCGGCCGTCCAGCACCTCCACGAAGAGGTACGTCAGCAGCGCGGAGACGTCCGCCGGCAACTTCTGCTCCGCCAGCACGGCGGCGTACTCCTCGACCGGGATCGTCCGGAACCGGATGTCCCGGCCGGCCGCCTCGGCGATCTCGCCGACCGCCTCGGCGAAGGTCAACAGCCGGGGGCCGGTCAGCTCGTAGAGCTGGCCGACGTGCCCGTCCCCGGTCAGCGCCGCCTCCGCCACCTCGGCGATGTCGTCGGCGTCAACGAAGGGCTCGCCGACGTCACCGACCGGCAGCACCAGTTCGCCGTCGCGCAGCGGCGCCAGCAACTGGCCTTCGCTGAAGTTCTGGTTGAACCAGCTCGCCCGCAGGATCGTCCACTCCGCAGCCGAGTCCTGGACCGCCTGCTCGGCCAGTTGCGCCTCCTCCTCGCCACGGCCGGAGAGCAGGACCAGCCGGCGTACGCCGCCGCGTACCGCGAGTTCGGTGAAGGACCGGACGGTCTCGGCGGCTCCCGGCACCGCGAGATCGGGATAGAAGGACAGGTAGGCGGCGGAGACCCCACGGATCGCACCGGCCCAGGTGGCCCGGTCCCACCAGTCGAACGGCGGTCGGCCGGAGCGGGAGCCGAGCCGGACCGGTACGCCCCGCGCGGTGAGCCGTTCCGCGACGCGGCGCCCGGTCTTGCCGGTGCCGCCGAGGACCAGGGTCAGGGCTGTCGTCTCGAATTCGTTCTGCGTCATGACCGCAAGTCAAGCCGGGCTGGCTGCGACTTCCCATAGCCGAGAATCGCATTTCCATGCGCCAGCGTCTAACCTGGCGGCGTGGATGCGCTGACCGGACTCCTCGACGGCCCCCGGGCCCGGGGCGCCTTCCTGCTCCGTTCGGTGCTCGAACCGCCCTGGTCGCTGCGGATCCAGGATCAGGCACCGCTGACCGTGGTGGTGATGGTCCGGGGCGCCGCCGTCGTGCTGCCCGACACCGGGGAGCACCGGTCCCTCCAGGTGGGGGAGGTGGCGGTGATGCGCGGCCCGGACCCGTACACCGTCGCCGACGATCCGGCGACCGCGCCGCAGGTGGTGATCCATCCCGGGCAGCGCTGCACGACGGTGCACGGCGAGAGCCTGAGCCAGGCCATGGACCTGGGCGTCCGGACCTGGGGCAACCACCCGGACGGCTCGACGGTGCTGCTCACCGGCACCTACCAGTTGGACGGCGAGATCGGTCGGCGCCTGCTCGCCGCCCTGCCGCCCCTGCTGGTGCTGCCCGAGCACGGGCGGCTGGCTCCGCTGGTGCGGCTGATCGGCGACGAGATCGTCAAGGACGAGCCCGGTCAGGAGGCGATCCTGGATCGGCTCCTCGACCTGCTGCTGGTCACGGCCCTGCGCACCTGGTTCGCCCGGGCCGAGGCCGACGCGCCGGCCTGGTACCGGGCGTACACCGATCCGGTGGTGGGGCGGGCGTTGCGGATGCTGCACCACAATCCCGCGCACGGCTGGACGGTGGCGTCGCTGGCGGCCGCGACCGGAGTCTCCCGGGCCGGGTTGTCCCGCCGGTTCACCGAGCTGGTCGGCGAACCACCGATGACCTACCTGACCGGCTGGCGGCTGGCGCTCGCGGCCGACCTGCTGCGTGAGCCGGACAGCACCGTCGCGTCGGTGGCCCGACAGGTCGGCTACGGCAGCCCGTTCGCGCTGAGTACGGCCTTCAAGCGGGAACGGGGCGTCAGCCCGCACCAGTACCGGATCGGCGCGTCGCGCGGATAGCGGAGGCGGCGCACGCGGAGCTTGCCGGAAGGCACGTCAAGCTTGCTGCCACACCCCCGGCGGTCGGCCGTCAGCGGTCGTCGCGCCGGTCGTCGAACGGGTCGTGGCCGAGCAGTTCGAGGAACGCCTCCCGGACGTCGATCCGGATCGACTCGCCGCGCGCGGCATGGTCCCGGATGTGCTGGAACAGCGGCGTCAGCCGGCGGAGCTCGTCGGCGGAGACGATGGCCACCAGCGGGATGTGGTCGTGGCCGCGGTCGATCTCGATGCTGACGATGCCGGCCGCGGGGATCGCCGAGAACCGGAACGGGCCGAGTCGGTCCACCGTCACCGTGGGCGTACCGGTGCCGCCACCGGTACGTGCCGCCCGCAGCGCGATGATCCGTTCGAGCTGGTACTGCGCCAGTTCCCGGAGTGTCGTCGACTTCTCCGGATCGTCGCGGATCGCCCGCAGCCGGCGCTCCACGTCGTCGAGTTCGGCCGAACCGTCGTCTTCCGGCGAGCCTCGCATCACCGAAGGTTATCGATCCGCCCGGTGCGGCTGTCGCACACGAGGTGCGAAAGGCGTCTCTCCGGTGCGGGGGCCGGCACCGCGGAGCGTGGTCTGCGGTCAGAGCGCCGCCACGATGCGGTCGGTGGTGATCGGCAGGTCGCGTACCCGGACCGAGATCGCGTCCGCGACGGCGTTGGCGACGGCGGCCGCCGTCGGACCCTGGGCCGCCTCGCCGGCGCCGACCGACGGCTCCGCCGGGCGATCCACCAGGTGTACGTCGACCTGCGGCACCTCGCTGAACCGCAGGATCGGATAGCTCTCCCAGTCCGCGCTGGTAACCCGCCAGCGGTCGAACCGGACCCGTTCCTTCAGTGTCCAACTGGTGGCCTGGACCGCGCCGCCCTCGATCTGGTTGCGTACCCCGTCGGGGTTGACCACCCGCCCCACGTCGACGACCAGCGTCAGCCGGCGCACCCGTACCTCGTGCTCGGCCTGCACCTCGGCCAGCACCGCGCAGTACGCGCCCCGGTCCTTGTAGCGGGCGAAGCCGATGCCGTACCCGACGTTCTCCTCGGTGCCGCGCCGCTGCCAGCCGCCGAGGTCGGCGGCGATCGAGACCACCTCCCGGGCCCGGGGGTCGGCGAGCTGGGCCAGCCGGTACGCCACCGGGTCCGCCCCGGCCGACAGGGCCAGTTCGTCCATGAAGGACTCGATGGCGAAGACGTTGGTGAACGCGCCCAGCGACCGTAGCGACGAGGAGCGCAGCGCGGTCCGCAGCGCCCGGTGGCCGTGGATCCGGCGCTCCGGGAAGGTGTAGATCGGCCAGGCGTTGCGGGTCGTCCCGCCACCGCCCCAGGCCGGTGGATCGGCCGCCGGTGGCGTCGGGCGGGACCGGTCCCGGTGGGTGGCGGCGAGCAGCCCCGGGCTGCCGGCGTAACCGGGCCGGGCGGTGTGCCCCTGGCTCCACACGTCGTAGGACCAGGTCAGCACCGTACCGTCGGCGGCGACGCCGGCCTCCACCTCGGCCACCATCGCCGAGCCGAAGGGCGCCCAGGTCAGCTCGTCGCGGCGGCTCCACCGTACGTGCACCGGCCGCCCGGGGACGGCCCGGGCGAGCAGTACGGCGTCGAAGGCGGCGTCGTCCGCGCCGTTGTGGCCGTAGCTGCCGGCGCTCTCGACGTGTCGCACGTCGACCCGGTCGGCGTCGAGTCCCAAGGCGGTGCCGATCGCCCGTCCCAGCTCGTGGATGCCCTGGCTGTGGCTCCAGACGCTGACCGCGGAACCGTCCTCGGTCCAGCGGGCGGCGCCGCAGCTCGGCGCCATCGACGCGTGGGCCAGGAATGGCCGGCTGTAGGTCGCGCGCAACCGCCGGACCACCTGCCCGGTGCCAGCGTCCGGCACGGCGTCCGGTGCTGCCTCGTCGGCACCGTCCACCCGCCCGGCGGGGCGGGTCGGCTTCGGCAGTTCGACCGGGCCAGAACCCCCGGTCAGGCCGGACCGACCTGTCGCGCCGGGTCGAGCCGGATCGCCAGGCTGACCGGCGGCGGGCTGGCCCGCCGGCCCGGGACGGCCCGGTTCGGGTACCGGGATCGACTCGGCCGGCCCGTCCCGGAGGAAGCCGGAGATGTCCTCCTCGTCGGGCAGAGTCGGCTCCTCGTGCCAGCGCGCCGTGGCGGCCAGTGCCGAGGCGGCCCGCTCGGCGTTCTCCTCGCCCTCGGCGACCACGCCGAGGAAGTCGCCGTCCCGGACCACCGCCTGCACCCCGGGCAGGACCCGCGCGGCGGCGGTGTCGACCTCGACCAGGGTCGCCGCCGGTGACGGTGGCCGGACCACCCGGCCGGAGAGCTGCCCGGGCAGTGCGAGGTCCTGGATGAAGCGGGGCCGGCCGGAGACCTTGTCGGGCAGGTCCAGCCGGGGCACGCTGGTGCCCACCCAGCGCGCCTGGTGCCTCGGCTTCGGCCGGACCGCCCCGGTCGCCTCGCGGTCGAGGTCGACCCGCTCGGACAGTTCGCCGTACGACGTGTGTCGCGAGCCGTCGGCATCGGTGATCACTCCGTTGTGGACGGCGACGGTGTCCGGGTCGAGGGCCAGGGTCGCCACGGCCTCGGCGACGAACAGCGCCCGTACCTCGGCACACACCTGGCGGACCGCGGCGCCGGAGTCGGCGACGGAGAGGCTGCCGGCGGTCAGCCCCTCGTCCGGGCCCTCGGCGGTACTGGCCGCCGCCATCGTGACGGCGGCGAGGTCGACGTCGAGTTCGTCGGCGGCGAGCTGGGCGAGCGCGGTGAGGATGCCCTGCCCGAGTTCCACCTTGCCGACCCGGACCGTAACGGTGCCGTCCCGGCGTACCGTTATCCAGCGGGCGAGCCGGGGGTTGCCGACCACGCCCCGGGGCAGCGGCGGCGCGGCCGGGGCGGGGTCCCGGCGGTCGACGCTCACCGCTCGACCGTCCTTCCGAAGCCGCCGGCACCGGCGTCGGTGTCGGCCTCGGTGGCGCTCGCCCCGCTCCTGGCATCGCTCGTGCTGGCACCGCTCGTGTCGGTGTCGGTGTCGCCAGCGCCGGTGCTGCCTTCGCCGGTGTCACCTGCGCCGTACCGCCCGGCCCGGACCACGGCCCGGACCATCCGCCGCTGTGCGCCGCACCGGCACAGGTGCCGGTCGAGCGCGGCGGCCACCGTCGACTCGTCCGGCTGTGGATGGTCGGCGAGCAGCGCCGCCGCACTGACCAGGATCCCCGAGACGCAGTAGCCGCACTGTGCGGCCTGCTCGTCGAGGAACGCCCGCTGGACCGGATGCGGTACGTCGCCGTCGGCGAGCCCCTCGACCGTGGTGACCGTCCGGCCGGCGGCCGACCAGAGCGGGATGTCGCAGGAGGGTGCGGGCCGGCCGTCCAGCAGGACGAAGCAGGCGCCGCAGAGGCCCAGGCCGCAACCGAACCGCGCGCCCTTGAGGCCGAGCACCTCCCGCAGCACGTGCAGCAGGGTGCTGTCGGCGTCGGCGTCGACCTGCCGCCGTTCGCCGTTGACGGTCAACTCGAATGTCTGTTC
The DNA here is from genome assembly GCF_053764795.1 of Plantactinospora sp. DSM 117369. Taxonomy (NCBI): domain Bacteria; kingdom Bacillati; phylum Actinomycetota; class Actinomycetes; order Micromonosporales; family Micromonosporaceae; genus Plantactinospora; species Plantactinospora sp. DSM 117369. The sequence continues at coordinate 3,917,718 of NZ_CM132446.1, forward strand.
CATGCCCCAGGCTTCCCGGCCACGCCCCCGCGACGATGATCCACAATCGGCTGGAGCAGCCTTGCCTACGTCGGGTCCGGCGTCAACCCGATGGGTCTGGTGTGGATTCCGTGGTGTGCGGCAGCGTGCCGGCGCCGCCCGCCCGCGCGGTTCGGCGGAACCCGCCGGGAGCCGAGCCGTACGCCCGCTTGAACGCGTGCGCGAAGGCGAACTCCGAGGTGTAGCCCACCTGCCGGGCAACCGTGGCCAGCGGTGCGTCACCGTCCCGGAGCAGCCGGGCGGCGAGTGTCATCCGCCACCAGGTCAGGTACGGCACGTGCTGGTCGGGCGGGTCGAGAGTTTCGCCGAGGCCGGGCTCGGCGCGGCGTTGAGCGTGCCGCTTCCGCCGGAGGCCATCGACGCCCTGCCCGAGGGGCCGGACGAGGAGGGGCGCCGTGGCCAGCGGTTCAGCTACCTGGTCGACGCCGTCGGTGCCGACGGGCGCCGGGTCCGGGGCGTCGTGCGGGGGAGCGACACCTACGGCAGTACGGCGATCATCGCCGTCGAGGCGGCCTGCCGGCTCGTCGCGGACGGCGCCCGGCCCGGGGTACTCGCCCCGGCACAGGCGTACGACGCCCGCGACTTCCTCGACTTCCTCGCCCGGTACGGGATCCGGTGGTGGATCGGCGAGGCCGACGGGTGAGCCGGGTCAGTCGCCGGCCCCGGCCGCCGGGGCGGTCGCGGTGGCGCGCCGGAACCGCTCGCTCCACTCCCGGAGCTGGTCGGTCAGCTCGGGCGGGGAGAGCACCTCGAATTCCGCGCCGAGCGAGCCGAGCGCCATCACCGGCCAGTCCAGCGTGTCGGTGGTCATCACCATCCGGCAGTGCCGCTCGTCGACGTACTCGATGGTGGCCCAGCGGGCCAGGCGCTCCTCGACGGTGGCCAGCGGCGCCCGCACCAGCACCTCCACCCGGTACGGCGCGGGCAGGTTCTCGATCCCGGCCCGGACGAACGCGGCGGCGTCCTCGGCGGGCAGTTGCCGGGGGTGGAACCGGGCCCCGGTGCCGCGTGGATCGTTCAGCCGGTCGAGCCGGAAGCTGCGCCAGTCATGCCGAATCAGGTCGTAGCCGACCAGATACCAGCGCCGGCCGAGTGAGACCAGCCGGTACGGCTCGACGTGCCGCTCGGTCCGCTGCCCGTCCCGCGCGGTGTAGTCGAAGCGCAGGCGTTCGGTGTCCCGGCAGGACTGGGCGACGGTGGTGAGGACCGCCGCCTCGACGGTCGGCCCGCCGCCGTCGCCCCAGAACGCCGGTACGGTCATCGCGCGCAGCGCGTCGACCCGGCGCCGCAGCCGGGCCGGCATCACCTGTACCACCTTGGTGAAGGCCCGGATCGACGACTCCTGGATGCCGGCGACCGCACCGTGCGCGGCCGCCTGCAACCCGACCGCGAGCGCGACCGCCTCCTCGTCGTCGACCACCAGCGGGGGTAGCGCGGCGCCCGGGGCGAGTTGGTAGCCGCCGTCGACGCCGCGGTGCGCCTCGACCGGATAGCCCAGTTCGCGCAGCCGGTCGACGTCGCGGCGGAGGGTGCGGACCGAGACGCCGAGCCGGTCGGCGAGTTCGGTGCCGGGCCAGTATCGGTGGGTCTGCAACAGGGAGAGCAGGCGGAGGGTCCGGGAGCTGGTGTTCGCCATGCCGGCAAGTCTGCCCGACATTCAGGCCAGAAACTGGCCGCTATGCCACCTAGCGTTCGGGACATGAGACAACCGACCCTCCGACCGGGGAGCAACGAATGATCGACGCCCGCTCGCTCACCCGGGACTTCGTGGTGAGCCGCGCCCAGACCGTGCACGCCGTCCGGGGCGTCAGCCTGCGGATCGAACCCGGCGAACTGGTCGCGCTGCTCGGTCCGAACGGCGCCGGCAAGACGACCACGATGCGGATGCTCACCACGCTGATCGCGCCGACCTCCGGTACCGCCACCGTCGCCGGCCACGACGTCGTCCGCGAACCCGGCCAGGTCCGCCGGCACATCGGGTACGTCGGCCAGGGCAACGGGGCAGGGCACACCCAGCGGGTCGGCGACGAACTGCGTACCCAGGGCGCGATCTACGGCCTGGACCGGCGTGCCGCCCGGCGGCGGGCCGACGACCTGCTGGAAGCCCTCGACCTCACCGATCTCGCCAACCGGAAGGTCTCGGCCCTCTCCGGCGGGCAGCGGCGCCGGCTCGACGTGGCGATGGGCCTGGTCCACGCGCCGTCCCTGCTCTTCCTCGACGAGCCCTCCACCGGGCTGGACCCGCAGAACCGGGCCAACCTGTGGGACCACATCCTGCGGATGCGTGCCGAGGCCGCGATGACGGTGGTGCTCAGCACGCACTACCTGGACGAGGCGGACTCGATGGCCGAACGGGTCGTGATCGTCGACCACGGTGAGATCATCGCCGACGATTCGGCGGCGGCGCTGAAGGCGAAGCTCGCCGGGGACCGGATCGTGGTCACCGCCGCCGGGGACGACGCCCGACCGCTGGCCCGGCTCGTCGACCGGCTACCCGGCGCCCGGGACGTGGTCTGTGCCGGTTCACGGGTCGAGGCGCACGTCGCCGACGGGCCGGCGGCGCTGCCGGAACTGCTCCGGGCCGCGGTCGAGGCCGGGGTACGGGTCGGCACCGCCCAGGCGTACCAGCCCACCCTCGACGACGTGTTCCTCACCCTCACCGGCCGCAGCCTGCGCGAGGCCGAGCAGGAGACCCCGACCGCGCAGGGCAGCCCGCAGGACCCGCAGACCCGGAAGGACGTTCCGTGACCACCATCAGCGCCACCGCCCCGTCCCCGACCCCGGTTCCGGCGGGCGGCCGGAGCGGTCCGCTCGGCCTGCTCCGCGACATCGGCATCGTGCTGACCCGCGAACTGCGCCCGCTGCGGTACGACCCGTTCTCGGTCATCTTCGGCATGGTGCAGCCGCTGGTCTTCCTCGGCCTGTTCGGGCCGCTGCTGGTCGGCTCGCTCGGCAGCCAGGCCGGTACGACCCTCGGCGCGGGTGGGGTGTGGCAGTGGTTCGTACCGGCCATCCTGGTGATGACCGCCCTGTTCGGCACCTCGGCCACCGGGGCCAACCTGCTGTTCGAGTTCCAGACCGGTGCACACGAACGGATGCTGGTCGCCCCGTTGTCCCGGTCGTCGCTGCTGGTCGGCCGCGCGCTGAAGGAGATGGTGCCGCTGGCCGGACAGGCGGTGATCATCGTCGCGGTGATGATCCCGTTCGGCTTCCGGCTCTATCCGGTCGGCGCGCTGGTCGGGTTGGCGCTGCTCGCGGTCTTCGGCGTCGGGCTCGGCGCGCTGAGCTACTCGCTCGCGATCGCCGTACGCAAGCAGGACTGGATGTTCTGGGCCGTGCAGCAGACCCTGATCTTCCCGCTGATGCTGCTCTCCGGGATCCTGCTGCCGTTGGAGACCGGTCCGGGGTGGATGCGGGTCGCGGCGCACGTCAACCCGTTGGCCTATCTCGTCGACGCCGAGCGCGCCCTGTTCGCCGGTGAGATCGGCTCCACGACCGTGCTCTGGGGCTGGGTCGCGGCGCTGGTCACCGCCGCTCTCGGCCTGACCGTCGGGGTACGGGCGATGGCCCGCAGCGCCGCCTGAACCGGTGGCCCGCCGGGGCGGGACGGCGCGGGTCCGTCCCGCCCCGGCATCGGCTGGAGCGTCAGTTCGCCCGGTGCGACACGGGTCGCGGGCGGACATCGGCGCTGAGCTGGGCGTACGCGCTCGCCCGAACCCGGTGGCGGAAAATGTCGCCGCGGCCGTCTATCTTCTCGGGGCATCGAACGAGAAGGGCGGGGTCGTGGGAACGATCGAAGTCGGGTGGGAGCGGCGCAGCGTCGCCCGGGTGTTGCCGGCGGTACAGCCCCGAAAGCTGGCGAAGGTGCCCTTCGTCGAGCTGGCGGACGGGCGGTTGCAGGGCGTCGTGTCGAGCGGTTCGGACATCGAACGGGTCTACGTCTCGTCGATCGCCGCCGGCAGCCACGCCTTCAACTGCAGCACCAACAACAACCGCCCGTGCGGCGGGTTGCGCGGCGCGCCCTGCAAACACCTGCACGCACTGCTGGACGAGGCCACCCTGCAGTACGGCGTCGAGCGGGTCGCCCGCTACCTGCGGATCGACGTGGCCGACGGGGACTCCATCGGTGCCGACCTGGCGGACCGGCTGGACGGCAGCCACGAGCCGACACCGGCGGCGGTGGTCTTCAGCCGCTTCCTGCGGCACCTGGCCTACCTGGAGGTGCCGGACAGCATCGAGCCGCTGCCCGAACTGCACTGGTTTCCGGCGATGGGGACGGTCGACTGATGCTCGCTACCCAACTGGCCGTGCTCGACGATGTCGAGCCCGGGATCGAAGAGGCGCTCGACCTGGTCGGCGGCTTCGACGACGGCTTCACCCACGGCTTCGCCCGACTGGGTGAGCAGCCCAGGGCGGCGCTGGCCGCGCTGGCCGACGCCCTCGCGGTGACCCCGCTCGGTGACCGGGTGCACGAGGCCGTGGAGAAGGTGGTCGCGGGGTCACTCGCCGACGAGCACCTGACTGCGCTGGCCGGCGGGCGGACGGCACTGCTCGGCGCGGTGCACGACGCGCTGCTCGCCCGGCTGGACACCGCACTCGGCCGGTCCCGGGCGAGCTGGGAGGCAGCCGCGCCGGCCGATCCCACGCCGTCGGCGCCGGACAACGTGCTGGCCGGGTGCCGGTCGTGGCTTCGCGAGCTGGCCATCGCGGGCTGGCGCGGCGTCGACCACGACCTGGTCGCCGCCTCCGCGCAGACCCTGGACGCGGCGCTGGCCGTGCCGTCGCTCCGCCGGCTGGCGGTGCTCCTCGACGGACTGGCGGCCGAGCTGCGCGGCTGCTGCCCGGTGGCGACGATGGACCGGCTCCCGGCCCGGCGCTGGGCCGACCTCTGGACCCGGGCCCTGCTGCTGGCCCAGCCCGGCGGCCGGCCGGACGCCCCGGCCGCCGTCACCGTGGTCTCCGGCCGGCTGCTACCGCTCGGGGCGGACGTGCACGAGCACGGCACCGCGATCCAGGTGCAGGTGCACGGCGTGCTCGAACCGGCCGGTGGCGCCCCGCCCCGGCTGGTCCGGGCCAGCGTCTCGGCCGCGAAGGTGGAGACCATCGTCGGCCCGGCGGTCTGGCGACTGCTCGCCGGTCATCCGGTGCTGCTCGGCGCGCTCGCCCAGCGGCACGCCTTGGAGATCACCGACCTGCCGCTGCTGCCCGGTGGTGACCTGCTCTGGCGGGACGGCCAGGCCCGGCCGGCGGAGCCGGCCGACCCGTTCGCCACCGCCCGGCTGCGGCTGCCCGAGGCGATCGCACCGGCGGCCCCACCGCTGGACCGCCATCCGGTACGCATCGCCGAACCCGTCCTGCTGGAGGGCTACTCGGCCACCGCCGACGATCGGGGCGGGCTCGTCCTGGAACTCGGCGGGCAGTCCCTACCGGTCGACGTGTCCCGGCTGCCGGCCTGCGCGCCGCTCACCCCGGAACTGGTGGCCAAGTCGTCGGCCTGCCTCGGTCTGCTCCGCTGGGATGCCGGCCGCTGGCTGCTGCAACCGCTCGCCGTGCGATACACCGTGAAACGCGCGACGGCGGAGGCGCACACCGGAGACTGGGCGCTCGGCCCCACCGATCCCAAGGCGGTCAAGGCCGAGGCGAGGTCCGGCGACGCGGTGGCCGTACTCCGCGAGCGGGCAGGACGGTTGCTGCGTCGATGAACGAGCACAGTGGACAGCCGAGCAGCGCGACCCTTTCGCATGAGAACCGGCGACAGGTGCTCTACTGGCGCCTGCTGGCCCGGCTGTTCGACGCGGACGAGCAGCCGGCGCTGGAGTCGGCCAGCGTGGCGATCGTCGACGACCTCGGCCTGCCGGCGGCACTGCTGGATCCGGCGGTCTCGGTGGACACCATCGTGCAGCGCTTTCCCGATCTGGCCGCCGACCTGCGGGACCTGATGGCGCCGCCGTCCGCCGACGCAGCCAGCGATCCCGAGTCACCGGGCGAGGCCGGCCCGATCGAGCGGGTCGGCACCGCCGAGGTACGCCGGGCCGCCCTGGTGTCGAAGCTGCTGCTCAACATCTTCGCGACCGGTTCGGGCAACGTCACCGCCACCCAGTTGGCCCGCTGGCAGTCCGATGCCGGTTGGTTCGAGCAGGCACTCGGACTGGAGCCGGGGCAACTGCGCGGCGGCCGGGCCGGCGCCGGGGGCGGCCCCGGCGTGGGCACCGAGCCCGGCAACGGTGAGCTGGCCGGCGTACTGGCCGGGATCGAGGGCGACCTGGTGCGCCGGATGCAGTTGCGCGAGGTACTCGGCAACAGCGCCCTGGCCAGCAAGTTGACCCCGAGCATGTCGCTGATCGAGCAACTCCTGCGCGACAAGCACAACCTGTCGGGCGTGGCGCTGGCCAACGCCAAGGCGCTGATCCGGCGCTTCGTCGACGAGGTCGCCGAGGTGCTGCGTACCCAGGTGCAGCAGACGAGTGTCGGCACCATCGACCGCTCGGTGCCGCCGAAGCGGGTGTTCCGCAACCTCGACCTGGAACGCACCATCTGGAAGAACCTCACCAACTGGAGCCCGGAGGACCAGCGGCTCTACGTCGACCGGCTCTACTACCGGCAGACCGCCCGGCGGACCACCCCGGCCCGGTTGATCGTGGTGGTCGACCAGTCCGGGTCGATGGTGGACGCGATGGTGAACTGCACCATCCTGGCCTCGATCTTCGCCGGGCTGCCCAAGGTCGACGTGCACCTGGTGGCGTACGACACCCGAGCGCTGGACCTGACGCCGTGGGTGCACGACCCGTTCGAGGTGCTGCTGCGCACCAAGTTGGGGGGCGGGACCGACGGCACAGCCGCCCTCACCCTGGTCCGGCCGAAGATCGCCGAGCCCCGCAACACCGTGGTCGTCTGGATCTCCGACTACTACGAGTCGGATCCGCAGGGCGTCTTCGACGGCCTGGCGGCGATGCACCGCAGCGGCGTCCGGGTGATCCCGGTCGGCTCGGTCAGCAGCGGCGGCCAGCAGAGCGTGAACCCGTGGTTCCGGCAGCGTTTCAAGGATCTCGGCGCGCCGGTCCTCTCCGGCCACATCCGCAAGCTCGTTTTCGAACTCAAGAATTTCCTCAGCTAGGAGACCCCCCGAATGACCGACATGTTGCGTGCCCCCGCCGAGGTGAAGTACGCCGAGGAACTCGACTGGCTGGAGTCGGTCGACGACGGCCCCAAGCCGTTCTCCTGGCGGCTCAGCCCGCGGATGGTCCGGCTCTTCGTGCTCGGCTCCGAGCGGGCCGACGGCCTCGACCGGGAGATCTCGCAGAAGTGGTTCGGCGACCGGAGTTTCGTCGAGCGCAGCATCGTGACCCTCGCGTCGGACCGGGGCCTGCTGCTGATCGGCGACCCCGGCACCGGCAAGAGCTGGCTCGCCGAGTTGCTCGCCGCCGCGATCTGCCGCAACTCGACCCTGGTGGTGCAGGGCACCGCCGGCACCACCGAGGACCACATCAAATACTCGTGGAACGTCTCGATGGTGATCGCCCGGGGCCAGTCCCGGGAGTCGATGATCCCGTCACCGATCATGACGGCGATGGAGAAGGGCGTGATCGGACGGTTCGAGGAGCTGACCCGGTCGACCAGCGACGTGCAGGACGCGCTGATCTCCATCCTCTCCGAGAAGTACGTCTCCATTCCCGAACTCGACGACGACAACATCGTCTTCGCCCAGCCGGGCTTCTCGATCATCGCCACCGCGAACAGCCGGGACCGGGGCGTGAACGACCTCTCCTCGGCACTCAAGCGCCGGTTCAACTTCGTCCGCATCCCGGTCGTGACGAACAAGCGCAGCGAGGCCGAGATCGTCCGGTTCCGTACCACCGAACTGCTGCGCCGGCACCGGATCGAGCTGGACGTGCCGCCGACGCTGCTGGACATCCTGTTGCAGAGCTTCGCGGACCTGCGGGCGGCGGCGGCCGCGGCCGGCAGTGACGACGAGAAGCTGGAGTCGGCGCTCTCCACCGCCGAACAAATCGGGGTACTGGAGGACGCGATCCTGCACAGTCACTTCTTCGGCGACCGTACCCTGCGGGCCGCGACGCTGGCCGGCTCGCTGGTCGGCTCGCTGGCCCGGCGTACCCCGGAGGACCTGGCGATCCTGAACAAGTACTGGCACGGTGTGGTCGAGCCGCGCAGCAAGTCCGACGGCGGGTCGTGGCCGGAGTTCCTCCAGGGCGGTCGTGAGGCGATCGCGACCCTGTCATGAGCATCGAAGTAGACGGGTCCCGGGCCGGGGCTCCGGACCGGTCGGCGGGGACGTTCACCCCGCTGCGCTCGCAGCTACAGGCCGCGGCGACCGCGTTCGGCGGTGGTCCGGACGCGGTGGCCGAGATCCTCACCGGCATCGTCGACGACGTCGACCGGGCGCTGGGGGAGGAGCTGGAGATCTTCCCGGTCTGCCACCACTCACCCGCCTCCGCGCTGGCGATGGCCCGACGGCTGCGGGAGAAGCAGCCCGCGGTGATCTATCTGGAGTTGTGCGAGGACCTGCGACCGCTGCTGGAGGAGTTGCGCAACTGCAAACTGCCGGTGGCGTTGCAGGCGTTCGCCTCCGAGCTCGACGGCTTCCCGTCGGCCTGGGCACCGCTCAACATCGTCGCCCCGATCAGCGAGGCGTCGGCGGAATACCAGGCCATCGCGTACGCGCTGGACAACCCGGAGGTCGAACTGGTCCTGGTGGACCGCTCGGCGGACCACGTCTTCCAGTGGACACCCACCGAGTCGTCCGATCCGGCGGCCGACGCCGGCCCGGAGCCGGCCGACGCCGCCCCGGACGACGCCGGCGGGCAGCCGCCGGAGGAGGCGGCCCTGCACGGCGAGGCGGTCGGGATCGGCATCGGTGACCTGCGTCCCCGGTTCGCCGAACTCCGGTCCTACCTCTTGCACCACGGCAAGGTGCGGCACTGGTCCGAGTGGTGGGACCAGTACGTGGAGCAGCCCCTCGCCGACGCCGACTACGACACGTACCGGCAGGTGATGGTGTTGATCGGCAGCCTGTTCCGGCGGCTGCGTCCACCGGCCGGCCCCGGTCACGACGACCGCGACGAGGACCGAGAGCGCTACATGTGGACCCGGATGCGCCAGCACATGGCGGCCACCGGCGTCGACCGGTCGCGCTGCCTGTACGTCTGTGGCGCCTTCCACGCGGCCAGCCCGGTCGAGGAGTTCGGCACCGCACCCGGCACACCCGACTGGGAGATCAGCCCCCGCACCGGCACCCGGTGGCTGTACGGGCTCATCCCGTCCAGCCACTCGGCGATCGAGCGGCAGTTCGACCTCGCCCCCGGGTCGGTCTCGATCGCCCAGGCCGGCTGGGCCAAGGCGGTCGGCCGGGGCGGCGTCACGCCGTACCACCTGGCCGGGCAGGTGGCGGGCCGCAAGCGGGGCAGGGCGAAGAAGCAGGTTCCGGCACCGGCGGCACCGGCGCCGGTCACCGACCGGCTCTCGGGGTTCCTGTCCCGACCACCGGTGCTGGACGACGTCGACGAGGCGGAGCTGCTCGGCTGGTGCGTCGACATCGTGCGGCTGGCCCGCCGCAACGGCTACCTGGCCAGCACCGCCGACGCGATCGCGGTCTTCGAGACCTCGATCCTGCTGGCCGGGATCCGCAACCGGGCCCGACCGACGCCCTACGACTTCGCCGACGCGGCGGTCACCTGCATCGAGAAGGACGTGGTCCCCGGCCGGCGGGACGTACGCCGGCTCTGCGACATCCTGCTCGGCGGCGACCGGATCGGCCAGGTCGGGTACGATGCCCTGCCGCCGCTGGCCCGGGACGTCTTCGACCGGCTGGCGCCGCTGGGGCTCGCCCTGGAGACCCGCACCATCCAGCGGGCCCTGCTGGACCTGACCGCCCGCCCGGAGCTGGCGTCCTGCTCGGACCTGCTCTGGGTGCTGCACCGGCTGCTCCCGGACGGAGTCGTCCGCCCGATCATGGGGGAGCGGCGGCTCGGGGAACGCTCCATCCAGGAGAGCTGGGATCTGGGCCTGGGCCGGCACCAGCGCGCGGTGATCGAGCTGGGATACGAGGGCATCACCGTCGAGCAGGTGCTGGAGAAGCGGCTGCGCCGCTCGGTCTGGGCGCCGGACGCGACCGCCGCGGCGGCGCTGGCGGCGGTGGAGGACGCGATCCTGTTCCTGCCCAGCCGGCGGTTCGTCGACGAACTCGGTGCGCGGGCGGTCGAACTGCTCTCCGCCGAGCGGACCGTGGACGACGCGCCGGAGGTGCTGCGCCGGATCCGCCGGCTGCTGGCGCACTACCGGAACACCGAGCCGGAACTGCCGGCCTGGTGCGAGTCCTTCGTCACCACCGGGTACGCGCACTACTGCACCCTGCTGCCGACGGCGTTCGTGGACGACGAGATTGGGGTACGCCAGGTCGGTGCGATGCTCGGCTTCCTCTTCTCCATGGAGAGCCTGGCGTTGTCCCTCGGTTGCGACCGTGCCCAACTGGAACTGGCGGTGCGGCAGTCGCATCCGGAGGCTCCGGCGAAGGTGGCGCTGCTCTGGGCCGCCCAGTCCCAACTGGGGCTGCTCACCGTGGCACAGCTCCGGGCACGGTGTGCCGAGCTGTTGACGAATCCGTTGGTCGTCCCGGCGTTCCCGCACTATCTGAGCGGCTTCGTGCAGGCGCTGGAGCCGGTGCCGTCGCTGGCCTCGTTCGTCGTGGAGATGATCTCCGAGGCGTTCGCCCAGCTGCCGGATCCGGTGCTGCTGCCCTGGCTGCCCAAGCTGATCACGACGTTGCGGGAGCAGGCACGGGAGCTCGTTCCGCTGCTGGTCAGGGAGGCCGGACGAACGTTCCCGGGCAGTCTCGCCGCGCTCGACGCGTGGGTGCCGCCGTGGTCGACCGACCCGACCGCGCCCGCCTCGGCGCTGCCGGGCGACGGGGCGGGCGGTACCCCGGTGTCGTCCTGCGGGCCAGCGGTCGGGTTGCTGCGTGACCATCCGGCCACCTGCGACGCCGTTGCCGAGCTGTTCGGTTGCGATACCGGCTGGCAGCCGGCGGGGCCTCCGGCGGGCGGGTCACGGTCGAGCGAGGCGGCGGTGCTGCTGGACACGCATCCGGCGACCACGTCCGCCGTCGCCGAGCTGCTCGCCGGGACGGCCGGCTCCCGGTGAACCGGTGAACCGGGGCCGGTGCCGGTGCCGGAGGACGTGATATCGGTGGTCGATGCGGCCGCTGTAGAAGCCAGCCGATCGAACGGGCGGTGACGATAGCCGCTTCGATCTCCTGTCGGCTGCAGCGGCCGCGAAAAGGCCCAGTGCCAACAGCGGCCACCGCCTCGATGTGGTGAACACCGCCACCGGCAGGGCGACGAGGGGCGCGGCCTCTACCGAGCTGGTACTCCGACGACCGCGCCCGTACGCGCGGCCCGCGTGATCCCCCAGTCGTACAGCGCCTGAAGCACCGGTGCCAGGCTGAGACCCTCCTCGGTCAGCCGGTACTCCACGTGCGGCGGGTTCGTGCCGTGGTCGTCGCGGGCGACGAGTCCGTCGGCCTCCAACTCGCGTAGCCGCTGGGTCAGCATCTTCTCGCTCACCCCGGGCATTCGGCGGCGTAGCTCGCCGTACCGGTGTACGCCCTCCTTGAGATGGGCCAGGATCACCGGTCGCCATTTGGCGCCGATGACATCGACGGCGAGTTCCACCGGGCAGCCGTATCGTTTGCGCGTCGAAGGGCCCGTCGAAGCACGCACCGAATGGTGCGTACTTGTCCTTTCCGGGTCCGGATGCTGGGCTCTGTTCATGGTGATTGAGTACATCAGGTACCGCGTACCGCCGGAGCGGGTGGGCGGGTTCGAGGCGGCGTACGAGCGGGCCGCCGAGATTTTGCGGACGGCGCCGCAGTGCGTGGACTACGAGCTGAGCCGCTGTCTGGATGATCCCGCCTGCTATGTGCTGCGGATCAGGTGGACGTCGACGGACGACCACCTGCGTGAGTTCCGGGGCGGCCCGCTGTTTCCGAAGTTCCTCGCCGAGATCAGGCCGTATGTCGAGGACATCGAGGAGATGCGGCACTACAGCGGTACCGCGGTCGTCGGCTCCGGTGGCGCCGCCCCCTCCGTACCGCCGTCGCTGTACGAGTGGGCCGGCGGCTCGGACGTGTTCGCGAAACTGTGCGACGCCTTCTATCGGCTGGTCCGCGCCGACGAACTGCTCGCGCCGATGTTCGCGCGGATGGACCCTGAGCACCCCCGGTACGTGGCGCTGTGGCTTGCCGAGGTCTTCGGGGGACCGACCGCCTACACCGAGGGACGCGGCGGCTACCGCCACATGCTCGGCAAACACCTCGGCAGGGCGATCAGCGAGGTACAACGCCGACGGTGGGTCAACCTGATGATGGACGCCGCCGACGAGGTCGGCCTCCCGGACGATCCGGAGTTCCGTGCGGCCTTCGCCAGCTACCTGGAGTGGGGTACCCGGCTGGCACTACAGAACTCCCAACTCGATGCGGACCCGGTCCGGGAGGCACCGGTACCACGTTGGGGCTGGGGCGTGGCCCCGCCGTACCAGGGCTGAGTCGTGCCGCTGGCTCTGGTGGGCGCGCTCGTCGTCGTCCGCCTCGACGACATCGCCGCACTGTTTCTGCCCGCCACCGTCTCGCCAGGAGCGTGACGACCGGTCCACCGCCATGCCGTCGACCTGGTCGCCGCCTGCGGATCAGCGGCACAGGTCGACGGCATGGCGTCGAAGTGCGGTGGTTACGGTCAGCCCGGCAGGGTCAGCTGCGCCGGGGTCGACCGCTGGGTGGTGGTGCCGTCGCCGAGCTGTCCCGACGTGTTGTTCCCCCAGCACCACAGGCTGCCGTCGCTGCGGACCCCGCAGCTGTGATAGCTGCCGACGACGGCGCTGGTCCAGGTGGTGGCGGTGCCGACCCGGGTGGGGGCGAACCGGTGGGTGGTGGTGCCGTCGCCGAGCTGTCCGGCCGTGTTGTTGCCCCAGCACCACAGGCTGCCGTCGGTGCGGACCGCGCACGGCGCGTCGTTGCTCGTGTTGACCCGGGCCCAGGTGGTGGCGGTGCCGGCCTGGACCGGGCTGGTCCGGTAGGGGCCGGTGACCCCGAGCTGTCCGTACCCGTTCTCACCCCAGCACCAGAGGGTGCCATCGGCGCGGACCGCGCAGGTGAAGGTGTATCCGGCTGTCACCCCGGTCCACGTCGAGGTGCCGACCTGGGTCGGAGTCGTCCGGTAGCTCAGGGTGCCGAGACCGAGCTGTCCACTCGAACTGTCACCCCAGCACCACAGGGTGCCGTCGGTGCGGACGGCGCAGCTGTGCCCGCGGCCGGTCGTGACACTCGCCCAGTTGGTCGCCGTGCCGACCTGCATCGGGGTGGTCGTGCTGGAGACGGAGGAGCCGACACCCAGCTCCCCGTTGCGGTTGATCCCCCAGCACCACAGGGTGCCGTCGGTCCGGACGGCGCAGGTGTGACTGGTGCTGGCGCTGACACTGGCCCAGGTGGTGGCGGTGCCGATGCGTACCGGGGTGTTCCGGTTCGTGGTGGTGCCGTCGCCGAGCTGGCCGTCGATGTTGCGGCCCCAGCACCACAGCGTCCCGTCCGTCTGTACCGCGCAGGTGTAACTGTGGCCAGCGTCGATACTGGCCCAGGTGGTGGCGGTGCCGATGCGTACCGGGGTGTTCCGGCTCGTGGTGGTGCCGTCGCCGAGCTGGCCGCTGTAGTTGCCGCCCCAGCACCAGAGCGTTCCGTCGGTACCGATCGCACAGGTCTGCGCGTAACCTGCGGCGACGCTGGAGACCGCCGGGGCGGCGAGCGAGGCGTTCAGCGGGCCAGGCTCGGCCGGACGGACCCCTGCGGCGGCCGCGCCTACTGTCACTCCGATGGCGAGCGCGGCGATTCCGGTGGATATCGCCGCCCCGGTGATGATGGTTCTCGTCGCACGCCGCCATCGAGTCCATGCCCGACCATCATGATCTTTGCTCACGTACTGCTCTCCCTTGACGATGTCGGTGCCTGGGACGGTGGAGGCGGCATTGCCCTGGTGGGTCGGCAGCGACTCACCAATTCATAGCATCGATCTTCGTCATTGACTAGAGACAATGTTGAATCCCTGGAGCAGTTCTGTGGGATATGGAGCCGCAGGTCGGCATTTTCCCCTATTCGTCCGCTGATCGGACACTCAGGTCGGCGGCCGTTCGGCCGGCCTCGGCGAACGCAGCTCAGCTCACGTCGCGTCGCCTCCGGCCGCCCCGCCGGAGCGGGCCGGCACCGCCCCGGCCGCCGGGTGAGCGACCGGGACGTCGTGGACCGGGCGGTCAGAGGGTGCGGGTCGAGGTCTTGACTCCCGCGACGAAGGAAGACCAGGTGTACGGCGGGAAGGTGAGCACCGGTCCGCCGGGATCCTTGCTGTCGCGTACGGCGACGACGCCGACCAGGTTGTCAGCGACCTCGACACACTCGCCACCGTTGTCGCCGCTGCGCGTGCTCTTGCGCCACGTGGCGCCGGTCAGGTTAGCCATGATGGACCTCCGCAGCGATCTTCTCGATCATGTGTATTGATTGTCCCTCATCCAGTGCAAGAGCGGTCAGCCCGCTCCAGACGGTTTCGTAGGCGGCCAACTCGCTTGGCCGATCAAGATAGAGAGCCCCGGTCAGTGACTCGCAGTAGATGACTGGCGGCTCCGGGGTGTTTCGATTGCCGGCTGGGAAGTTCAGCATCACAAAGGTGCCGGCGACGGCGCCATGATGCAGCCCGATGGCCAGCGGCAACACGCGGATAGAGACGTTGGGTCGAGCGTCGACCCTGAGTAGGTGGCGAAGCTGAGCTGCCATCGTTTCGCGGCTGCCGACGATCCGCAACAGGGCAGCCTCGTGGATGATCAGCTCCACCCTGGGTGGAGATGGCAGGCGGCGGTTTAGCAGGGACTGTCGTTGCAGTCGAACCTCAACGGCCCGGTCTAGCTCCTCCTGACTGATCATCTGCTGATGTTGATAGACCGCCAGCGCGTACTCTCTCGTCTGGAGCATGCCCGGCACCATCGCGTCGTAGAAGAAGCGCAGTCGCGAGGAGGCGGACTCCAGGCCGACGTACAACTCGAACCACTCCGGGATGGCGTCGCCGTACGCGTGCCACCAGCCCTTCGCCTTGGTCTGGCTGGCCAGCCCGACCAGCGCGGTGACCAGGTCCGGCCGCACGTCGTAGAGCGCGCACATCGCCTTGACGTCAAGCCCCCGGACCACCCCGAGTCCACTTTCGATCCGCCAGATCTTCTGTCGGCTGCACTCCAGGGCGTCGGCCGTCGCGTCCAGGGTCACGCCGGCCTCGGTACGCAGTTGCTTGAGGGTGCGCCCGAGTTGGCGGCGGGGCACGGTCGAGCCCATGTCCTCGGTCATGTGATCACTTCCCACGGTCGATTCTGCAACATCCTGCCGCCTCCGGTGAAACGTCTATCTGTTTCCCACAAATAAGTCAATGGCTGCCGACTGTTTCTCGCGAGAATTGGTTGCCAGCCACACCGCACAGGCTACAAGATGGCGTGCGAAAGACGACCGTCCAAACAGTCTCTCGCATCGGCTACCGTGCCGGTCGACAAATCATCGGCGAAAGGATGCTGCTGTCGTGCGCGCAATTGTCTGTCACATCCACTCCGCCCGCCGCCACCGCAGTGACCGACATGGACAGGCGGAGAACCGGTCCGCTCGGGATGTACGACGATGACCCGGCCGAGCACCGACGACCGGGCCCTCGTCACCACCTGCCCGAGCTGCGACGGGCTGACCTTCATCCTCACCGCCTGCGCCTGTCTGGAGTACGGCGATCGGCTCCTGGTCACCGACGAGCCGGCGCCCCGACGGCCGTACCGGGATTGCCGGGTCTGTCGCGGCCTCGGCCGGGTCGGCCGTCCCTGCCAGCGGTGCGGGCAGCGCGGGGAGCGGCGGGCGCAGCTCGTGCTGACGGTGGCCAACCTGGACACCGGTGAGGTCGCCTCGGCCAGCGTCGTCCCGGGCGCGGTCACGCCCCGCCCGGCGCCCGACGGCGGCTGGCAGTTGCCGCTGTCGCCCCTGGTCGGCGAGCTGGCCGAGGCCGTCGGCGCGGCCACCTGGGCAAGCTGTTCCGGCGGCGCGGTCACCTGGACGAGCTACTCCCTTGGCGTGAGCACCCGGTCGAGCTGTTCCGGGCGGCCGGCCGCAGCCCTCGCGGTGCGGCTGCCCGACGAGTGGAGCCCCGAGCTTCCCGACGACCAGCGGTCGGCATTGCAGAGCCGGGCCATCGCCGGCTATCCCGGCGAGAGCTGGCAGGTGTTCCTCGGTCGCAGCGTCGCCCCACCGCCGGTCGCCCCGCAGCGGCGACTCGACCAGCTCCGCGCCCTCGCCGACCGGCTCTGTCTCGACCTTGTGCTGGAGGCTCGTCGGCTCTGCCACGACGACCTGCTCTGGGACGTCCGGTTCGACCTGCCCGGAGCGGCGGTGCCGGCGAACCTGCGGGGCAGCGCCGCCAGTCTGGCCGACGCGCTCGGCGACGTCACCGTGGCGTACGCGATCTCCGGGCTCGCGGCGCGCGGGATGGCCGCGCCCGCCCGCTATCTCGTCCCGACCGCCGACCCGGCCCCGGGTCCGGCCCGCGACCTGGCCCAGATCGAGCGTCGGGTCATCGCCGACTGCACCGACCTGCGCAGCGGAGAGTCGCTGCCCGGCGCGTGCGCGATCTGGCGGGACGGGCACTGGTGGCACAGCAGCCTGCGGGTCGCCGGTCACCGCGATCGGTTGGTCGAGCGGGAGACCGGACAACTCGTACACCGGCGCACGGAACTGCTGCGGCGGGGCTGGGAACCGCCCGACCCGGCCCGGTTGGGTGACACGATCCCGTGCACCCCCTGCCCGGACTGCGAACCGGCCGAGGGCCAGCGGGTCTGTCCGTGCGCCGTCGATGCCGCCGCCGATCCGGACTGTGCCGGCTGCGGCGGCAGCGGCCTGCGTAGCGGGGTGTCGAGCTGCCACACCTGCCGGGGCAGTCGCCGGAGCTATCAGGGACTTGTCGTCACCCTCACCGATCTGGCCGACCAGGTCACCCACCTGACCTGGCGGGCTGGGGATGTCGCACCCGCGTCGCCGGTCGGACTCCGCGCCGACGGCACCCCGGTGGTCCAGCTTCCCGACCGGTTCCGGCTGGCCGGCCATGCCGCCGCTTTCGGCGTACGGCCGGATG
Organism: Plantactinospora sp. DSM 117369; assembly: GCF_053764795.1. Taxonomy (NCBI): domain Bacteria; kingdom Bacillati; phylum Actinomycetota; class Actinomycetes; order Micromonosporales; family Micromonosporaceae; genus Plantactinospora; species Plantactinospora sp. DSM 117369. Next base: position 3,934,955 of record NZ_CM132446.1, read on the forward strand.
ACCTCACCGAGGCCGACGGCGGCTGGCCGGTCGATCACGAACTGTGCCGTGGGATGGTCTCCGGTGAGGTGACCGGGGTCGAGCCGTTGACCCGCTATCTCGCCCAGGCTGGCCGGGGCAGACCCGGCGCTCGGCTGATCGTGTCGGCCGCACCACCCGAGGTGCCGGCACTGCCGCAGTTGATCCGGCTCGCCCACGGCCTCGGCCTGGCGGTGGAGGTCTCGGTACGCGACGACCGGTCGCCCGCCGACAACCCGCTCCGGACCCAGGGCCTCTGCTGGCGCGCCGAGATCACCGTTGCCGACCCGGCGCGGGCGGCAGCGGCCGAGGTCGTCTTCCCGAGCCGGCCGACCCTGGCCGGCGCGATCGCCTACGCCCTCGACTACCTGCCGAGCGTGCTGGCCGAGGCGGTACCGGACGAACCGACCCGACCGATCGCGACGCCGTGCTCCGGAATGTCGGAGCCGATCGCCGATCCGGAGCCGATGCTCCGCCGGCTCGGCGCGGACCATCCCGGGCGGTGGGTCACGGTCCGCTTCGGTCCGGCCGGCTCCCGGATCGAGGTGCCAGAGCAGATCGACCCGCGAGAGTGACTACTCGGCAGGCGCGGCCTGCTCCGAGGAGCCGACCTCGGACGGGCACGCCCTGCTCCGATCTCGACAACGGAGCGATCCTCGTGACATCGTCGGTGTCCGCCACCATCCGGGCTCCGGGGACGAGACGGAGAGACGATGTCTGCGCTGAGGTTCCTCGCTCGCCGTCGGCGTACCGCTGACCGCACCGTCCACACCGGCCGGCTCGACCGAGGGCGCTGGTCGAGCCCGCAGGTCGGGACGGGTCGGGTGGCGAGCAGGCCCCGCAGCCACCGGGGTGTCACCGCCGGGCTCGGAATCGCCCTGACCGTCGTCCTCACCGCAGGTGTGGCGACACCGGCCGCCGCCTGGACCGGCGGCACCGGGCAGCGGCTCGACATCGAGATCCTCTCCAGCCGGCCGGACCAGGTCAGTGGTGGCGACGCACTCGTCCGGGTCACGCTCGGTGGCCGGGTCGACCCGGGTACGGTCCGGGTCACCCGCAACGGCACCGACGTCACCCGCGCGCTCCAGGTCGACGGCCGCTCGCTGCGCGGCGTGGTCGACGGGCTCCGGGACGGCGCCAACCTGCTCCGGGCGAGCGCCCGGTCGGCCCGTACCGCGACGCTTGCCGTCCGCAACCATCCCGTCTCCGGTCCGATCTTCTCCGGGCCGCCGCAGTACCCGTTCCTCTGCCGCACCGAGCAGAACGGGCTCGGCGCACCGCTGGTGGACAACCAGGACGGGCAGGGCATGCGGGTACGCGGCCCGGACGGCGAGGTCGTCGGCTGGAGCCGGGACTGTGCCGCCCCGACCGTCACCGACCGGCTCTACCGGGCCACCGACGGCACGTTCAAGCCGATGCCCTCGGACGGCACCCGGCCGGCCGACCTGACCACCACCCGTACCCTGGACGGCCGGACCGTCGACTACGTCGTACGCCGGGAGCGCGGCACCATCAACCGGTTCGTCTACTCGATCGCCGTGCTGGAGGCGAACTGGAACCGGCGGGTCATCTACCGCTTCGACGGCGGGGTGGCGATCGGACACGACCAGGGGCGGCTCCCGGGTGGGCACCTTTACCACGAGGGACTCTCGCTCGGCTACGCCGTCCTCTACTCCACCGGCACCCGCACCGCCACCCACTACAACCTGGTGCTCGGTGGCGAGACCGCGCTGATGCTGAAGGAACACTTCGTCGAGGAGTACGGCGTCCCGCTCTACACCGTCGGGGTCGGCGGTTCCGGTGGCGGCATCCAGCAGTACGTCTACGGCCAGAACTACGGCAACCGGGTGATCGACGCGGCGATACCGCAGTACTCGTACCCGGACATGGCCACCCAGACCATCCACGTCGGCGACTGCGAGCTGCTCGAGTACTACATGGACGTCACCGATCGGGCGAACCCGAAGTGGCGGGACTGGGAGAACCGGACCTGGCTGATCGGCATGAACGCCAGCGCGACGGTGCCGAACCCGTACCTCGGGGGTGCGCCCGGCTCCACCGAGTGCATCGAGGGCTGGCGCGGGCTGACCCCGCTGGCGCTGAACCCGCGCTGGTCGCCCGGTGACCCGCTCTGGGCCCAGATGGACCCGCCGGGTGTCGCGGAGACGGTGCAGTGGTCGCACTGGGGCGACCTGGTCAACATCTACGGCACCGGCCCGGACGGGTACGCCCGATCCACCTGGGACAACGTCGGCGTCCAGTACGGGTTGTCGGCGCTGACCTCGGGTCGGATCACCCCGGCCGAGTTCCTCGACCTGAACGCCCGGGTCGGCTCCTGGAAACCGCAGTCGGAGATGGTGCAGGAGGGCTGCCCGTTCACCCCGGCGGCCTGTGCCGACCCGGCCCAGTTCGACCCGTGGTCGTCCCGGAACATGCGACTGTCGCCGGACGGCGGCCGGACACCGGCACCGCGTACCACGGGGGACCGGCAGGCGATCCGAGCCGCGTACGAGTCGGGGATCGTCTTCACCGGCGACATCGACATCCCGATCATCGACTGGCGGCACTACCTCGAAGACCAGTTGGACATGCACAACTCGCACCAGTCCTTCGCGTCCCGGCAGCGGATGCGCGAGTACGACCGGAACGCCGGCAACCAGGTCATCTGGTTCACCGACGCCCGGCCGGCCGAGGCGTTCGACCAGACTCCAGAGGCGCTGGCGGTGATCGACGACTGGATGGCCAACCTGCGTACCCGGCCGTGGCGGGGTGTGCAGGGCAACAAGCCGGCGCTGGCCGTGGACCGCTGCTTCAGCACCACCGGTACGGAGATCGCCCGGGGCGACCACGTCTGGGACGGCATCCTCGACAACCGACCCGACGGCGCCTGCACCCGGGAGTTCCCGCTCTACGGCACGTCGCGCACCGTCGCCGGTGGTCCGATCGAGGGCGGCGTCTACGCCTGCGACCGGCAGCCGGTCCGGGTGGCGATCGCCCGGGGACTCTACGGGTCGTGGCGCCCGACCGACGCCGAGCGGCGGCGCCTCGAACAGATCTTCCCGACCGGGGTCTGCGACTACCGCTGACCCGGAACCCCACGCCCCGCGCCTGCCGGCCGACGGCACGCCGCGACTCCCTCGGCGCCGCGCCCGGCCCGGCGGTCGGAAAATCGCTCGTGGATGTGTCCTTCGTCGAAACGCAATCATGTATCAGGGCGCCCAGTCGTCCGTACTGCAACCATTGAGTCGGCAATCCAACCAATTGATATCGCTGCCAATCGCCGCCGTGTCCCGGACGCCGTTCTCCGGTTGGACGTACAGACATCTGACACTCCCGGTCCTGGTTGGCGGCTGCGGTCGACCAGGTCATCGGGCACGGCGCAGAAGGAGCGATGACGGTGCGCGGAGCGGCGGGCGCGGATGAGAAGCAGATATTCGAGCGTCGAGAATCGGCGGTGCGGAGCTATTGCCGCCAATTCGACTGCGTATTCGACACGGCGGAGGGAAGCGTGGTCCGGGACGTCACCGGCCGCGAGTACCTCGATTTCGTCGCCGGTGCCGGTTCGCTGAACTACGGGCACAACGACCCTGACATGCGGGACGCGCTGATCGCCCATCTGGAACAGCGCGGGATGTCGCACTGCCTCGACCTGTCCAGCTCGACCAAGGGTGCGTTCCTCACCGCGTTCGAGTCGTTGGTGCTGCTGCCCCGGGGGCTGGACTACCGGGTGCAGTTCACCGGCCCGACCGGGGCGAACGCTGTCGAGGCGGCGCTCAAGCTGGCCCGCAAGGTGACCGGGCGGACCAACGTGGTCGCCTTCACCAACGGCTTCCACGGCGTCTCGCTGGGCGCGCTGGCGGCGACCGGGAACCGGCACCACCGGGTCGGCCCGGAGCTTCCGCTGCCCGGGGTGACCCGGATGCCGTACGACGGATACCAGGGCGCCGGGATCGACACCGCCGACCTGCTGGCGCGGATGCTGCCGGACCCGTCCAGCGGGCTGGACGCGCCCGCCGCGATCCTGCTGGAGACCGTGCAGGGCGAGGGCGGCCTGAACGTCGCCTCGGCCGGCTGGCTGCGGCGGATCGCCGAGTTGGCCCGCAGCAGCGGTGCGCTGCTGGTGGTCGACGACGTGCAGGCGGGGTGCGGTCGTACCGGCACGTTCTTCAGCTTCGAGCCGTACGGGATCGTTCCGGACCTGGTCGTGCTCTCGAAGTCGATTTCCGGGTTCGGCCTGCCGATGGCGCTGCTACTGATCCGTCCCGAGTACGACCTCTGGCAGCCCGGCGAGCACAACGGCACGTTCCGTGGCAACGCGCACGCCTTCGTCACCGCGCGGGTGGCACTGACGAAGTTCTGGTCCGGTGACGACTTCACCGCCGACGTGGCGCGCCGTGCCGACCTGCTCGCGCGCCGGCTGGCCGAGGTGGCCGACGCCGTGCCGGGCGCGGTGGTGAAGGGACGCGGGATGATGCGTGGCGTCGACGTCGGCTCGGGGGAGCTGGCCTCGGCCATCAGCCAGCGCTGCTTCGCGGACGGCCTGATGCTGGAGACCGCCGGCTCGCACGACCAGGTGGTCAAAGTGCTGGCGCCGCTCACCACTCCGGACGAGCTGCTCGACAACGGCCTCGACATCCTGCTGGCGGCGGCCCGCGCCACCGCGCCGGCGGAGCCGGCCGCCGGATCGGACCAGGAAGACCGAGCGGAGCCGGCCGTCGGGTCGGAGCGGGACGACCAGGCGGAGCCGGCCGTCGGGTCGGAGCGGGACGTGTGGGGCTCCTCCGGCCTGGTGCCGGCGTGACCGGGCCGGCCCCGGTGGCGCCGGGTGCCGCTCCCGCCGTCGCGCCCCGCACCCCGGTCCCGGCCACCCGGCCCGGCGCCGGCCTGGTGCTGACCGCGCCGGGCGCGGACAACCGGGTCCGCTGGCGACCGGGTGACCGCCTGCACCACCTCTTCGAGCAGCGCTGTGACCGCTTCGCCGCCGAGGGTGATCCCGGGCACCTCGCCGTGGATGACGGCGGGCGCCGGCTGACCTTCGCCGAACTCGACGCCCGGGCCAACCAGTTCGGCCGGCTTCTGCTGGCCCGGGGCGTGCGACCGGGCGACCGGGTCGGGTTGCTCCTGGACCGGTCGGCCTTCGCCTATCTGGCCATGCTTGCGGTCTCCAAGATCCACGCGGTGTACGTCCCGGTGGACGCCAACTTCCCGGCGGACCGGATCGGCTTCGTCGTCGCCGACGCGGGAGTCGGGACGATCGTCACGCTCTCGACGCTGGCCGACCGGGTCGACGGCGTCACCGGCACGGTGATCCGGATCGACACCGACCCGGACCTCGACCGGTACCCCCACCACCGGATCGCGCCGGACGAACGCGGGCCGGCCTCGGGCGACCTGGCGTATCTCATCTACACCTCCGGCAGTACCGGTCGGCCCAAGGGCGTCGCCATCGACCAGGCGAACATCTGCAACTTCGTCCGGGTGGCCGTGGAGTGCTACGGGCTGCGCCCGGACGACCGCGTCTACCAGGGGATGACGATCGCCTTCGACTTCTCGGTCGAGGAGATCTGGGTGCCGCTGGTCTCCGGCGCGACGCTGGTGCCGAGTACCGCGCCCGGGGCGCTGGTCGGCAGCGACCTGGCCGGCTTCCTCACCCGGCAGCGGGTCACCGCACTCTGCTGCGTACCGACGCTGCTGGCGACGATCGAGGAGGAGCTGCCGGAGCTGCGGTTCGTGCTGGTCTCCGGCGAGGCATGTCCGGCGCATTTGGTGGAGCGGTGGCACCGGCCGGGCCGTACGCTGCTCAACGTCTACGGCCCGACCGAAACGTCCGTCACCGCCACCTGGACCCGGCTGGAGCCGGACCGGCCGGTGACGATCGGGGTGCCGCTGCCGACGTACTCGGTGGTGATCCTGGATTCCGACCACCGGGTCCTGCCGGCCGGCCAGACCGGAGAGATCGGCATCGCCGGGGTCGGCCTCTCACCGGGGTACGTCAACCGGCCCGACCTGACCGCCCGGGCCTTCATCCCGGACCAGGTAGGTATCCCGGGCAATCCCTCGGGACGGATCTACCGGACCGGTGACCTCGGCCGGATCAGCTCGGACGGGCAGCTCGAGTATCTGGGCCGGATCGACAGCCAGGTCAAGGTGCGCGGGTACCGGATCGAGCTGACCGAGATCGAGTCGGTGCTGCTGCGGCTGCCGGAGGTGGCCCAGGCGGCGGTGACGACGTACCAGCCGGAGCCCGGGGTCGTCGAACTCGCCGCCTTCTACACCCGGCGGGCCGGTGCGGCGGCGCTGGACAGCGCGGCGGCACTGGCCGCGCTGCGGACCCGGCTGCCGGGCTACATGGTCCCGGCCTATCTGGAGGAACTGCCGGAGCTGCCGACGCTGCCCAGCGACAAGGTGGACCGCAAGCGCCTGCCAGCCCCGTCCGGGCCGCGTGCGCTGCCGGCGACGCCGGTGGTCGCCCCGGTCGGGCCGACCGAGGGCGCGCTCGCGGAACTCCTCGCCGACCTGCTGCGGGTGGACCGGGTCTCGGTCCGGGACGACTTCTTCGCCGACCTCGGCGCCGACTCGCTGGTGATGTCCCGGTACTGCACCCGGCTTCGGGAACGGCTCCGTGCCGACGTCTCGATCAAGGACGTGTACCTGCATCCGACCGTCCGCGCCCTGGCCACCGTCGTCGGGGCGGACACCCCGGCGACACCACCCGAACCGCCGCGCCCGGCGCACCGGGTGCCGAGCAACCTTGAGTGGTACGGCTGCGGGGTGCTGCAGACCCTCTTCGGGCTGGGCTACCTCGTGCTGCTCGCCGCCGTGGCGCTCGCCGGGTACACCTGGATCACCGACGGCGCCGGCGCGGTCGACGTCGCGCTGCGGTCGCTGAGCTTCGGGGCGGCCTGGTTCGTCGTGCTGGCGGTGCTGCCGGTGGCGCTGAAGTGGCTGCTGGTCGGGCGGTGGCGGCCCGGCACCTTTCCGATCTGGGGGCTGCGCTACCTCCGCTTCTGGGTCGTCAAGCGGATGATCCGGGCCAACCCGCTGGTGCTCTTCGTCGGATCGCCGGTCTACAACCTCTACCTGCGCGCGCTGGGCGCGAAGATCGGCCCGGGTGCCCTGGTGCTGTCCCGGTCGGTGCCGGTCTGCACCGACCTGATCGAGATCGGCGCCGGGTCGGTCGTCGGCCGGGGCGCGAGTTTCCTCGGCTACCGGGCCGAGGCCGGCTGGATCACCACCGGCCCGGTCCGGCTCGGCCGGAACGTCCAGGTCGGCGAGGGCAGCGTGCTCGACCTCGACACCGTACTCGGCGACGGCGCGCATCTCGGGCACGCCTCGTCGCCGCGTGCCGGGCAGGTGGTACCGGCCGGAGCGCGGTTCCACGGGTCGCCGGCGGTGCCCGGCGGGAGCGGCAACCCGGTGGCGGAGCCCCGGCACTGCTCGGCGGTGCGCCGGGGCGGCTACGGCACCGCCCAGCTCCTCGGCCGGGTAGTGGTCGACACCCAGGTGCTGGTCGTACTCGCCGCCGTGGCCTTCGCGCTGGACATCAGTACGGTCTCCGGGTCGTTGCTGATGTTCGTCGGTGGCATCCTGCTCGGCGCGCTGCTGGTGCTCGCCGTGCCCCGGCTGGCGAACCTCTTCCTCGCCGCCGACCGGTCGTATCCGCTCTACGGCTGGCGGTGGATCTGCTTCCAGACGGTCTCCCGGTTCAGCAACGTCCCGTACTTCAACCTCCTCTTCGGAGACAGCTCGTACGTGATCGGCTACCTCCGGGCGATCGGCTGGCGGTTCCGGCAGGTACGGCAGACCGGCTCGAACTTCGGCTGCGGGCAGCGGCACGACACGCCGTTCCTCTGCGACGTGCGCGGCGGGGTGCTGGTCTCCGACGGGCTGTCGATGGGCAACGCCCGGTACTCACACACCTCGTTCGCGCTGTCCCGGGTCACCATCGGCGCGGAGAACTTCCTCGGCAACCGGGTCGTCTTCCCGGCCGGGGCGCGGGTCGGCGACAACTGCCTGCTGGCGACGAAGGTGATGGTACCGGTCGACGGCCCCGTCCGGTCCGGCGTCGGGCTGCTGGGCTCCCCGCCGTTCGAGATCCCCCGGTCGGTACGCCGGGACGCCGGCTTCGACGACCTGAGGGCCGGGGACGGGTTCCGCCGCCGGCTGTCCCGGAAGAACCGCTCGAACCTGCGCACCATGGGCTGGTACCTGCTCAGCGGCTGGCTGCTCTTCTACCTCTCGATCCAGACCGTGGTCCGGGTCGAGAGCATCCACGACGGCGCCCGGCCGAACCTGGTCACGTTCAGCGCCGGGCTTCTGCTCGCCCTGCTGCTGATCGTCGGCTACTCGGCCCTGCTGGACTGGCTCTGCCTCGGTTTCCGCCGGCTGCGCCCGTTGCGCTGTTCGATCTACGACCCCCGGTACTGGCGGCACGAGCGCTACTGGAAGCTCACCGGGGTCGGGCACCTCGGCCTGTTCAACGGCACCCCGCTCAAGCCGCTGCTGCTGCGCCTGCACGGCGTACGGGTCGGCCGGCGGGTCTTCGACGACGGCTGCGGGATACCGGAGCGGACCCTGGTGCGGATCGGTGACCACTGCACGCTGAGCGAGGGGTCGACGCTGCACTCCCACTCGCTGGAGGACGGCACGTTCAAGACGGACCGGATCCGGCTCGGTCGCGGCTGTTCGGTCGGCACCGGCGCGCTGGTGCACTACGGCGTCGAGCTGGCCGACGCGGTGGTGGTGGCTCCCGACTCGTTCGTGATGAAGGGCAGCAGCCTGCCGGCCGGCACCGTCTGGCGGGGCAACCCGGCCCGCCAGGTGTCGGGGCCGGGCGCCGCCCCGATCGGCGGTCGGCCGGCGGAGTAGCCGGGACGCCGACCGGCCACGGAGGACGGACCGTGGCCGGCGTCCTGGCCGGAGTCTGGCGTCCTGGCCGGAGTCTGGCGCGGAGCCCTGGTCGGAGCGCGTTTGACAGCCGATACATAACGGTTAAGCTATAACCGTTATCTATCGGCCGGCAGGGCTCGTGCCACGGGTGGCCGGCACCGCCACCAGGGGAGGGACGACCCATGACCGAGCACGCCGTCCGGCCCGCCGCGACCGCCGCGCCGCCGGACGTATCCGGAAGGACCGTGACCGACGGCGGCGGGCGTCGCTCGCTCGCGCCAATCGCCTGGCGACCGCTCGGCGCCGTCGCCGGCCTGGTCGCCGCGTTGCTGCTGGCCACCAATGGCGGCTACGGCTACCACCGCGACGAGCTCTACTTCCTGATGCTCCGTCCCGATTGGGGCTACCGGGACCAGCCGCCGCTCACTCCGGCGATCGCCCGGCTGGCCGACACGCTCTTCGGCGGCTCGCTCTGGGGCCTGCGGGTGCCGGCCACCCTCTTCGTGCTGGCGGCGCTGCTACTGGCCGCCCTGCTCGCCCGGGAACTCGGCGGCGGCGCACTCGCCCAGACCCTCGCCGCGTTCGGCCTGGGCACCGGGGCGACCACGCTGATCTTCGGGCACGTGCTGCTGACCGCCGGCTTCGACCTGGTGGTCTGGCTCGGCATCGTGCTCTGCGCCGCCCGGGCACTGCTGCGCGACCAGCCGCGCTGGTGGCTGGCGGCCGGAGCCGTACTCGGGATCGGGCTCTACAACAAACTGCTCGTGGTGCTGCTGCTGATCGGGCTCGGTGCCGGCCTGCTGGCGGTGGGACCGCGCCGGATCCTGGCCGGTCGCTGGCTCTGGGCAGGTGTCGCACTCGCCCTGCTGATCGGCGCGCCCAACCTGGTCTACCAACTCACCCACGAGCTGCCCCAGGCCGACATGGCCACGGCGCTCGCCGACGACAGGGGTGCCGAGTCGCGGAGCACGTTCGTGCCCTTCCAGTTCCTGCTGATCGGACCACCGCTGGCAGCGGTCTGGATCGCCGGCCTGGTCGGGCTGCTGCGTCGCCGACCGTGGCGGCCGGTACGCGCACTCGCCGTGGCGTACCTGGTGGTCTGCGTACTGGTGCTGGTGTCGGGCGGTCAGCACTACTACTCGTACGGGCTGCTCGGCGCGCTCTTCGCCGCCGGCTGTGTGGTGCTGGCCGACTGGCTGCGGCGGGGGCGACGGCGGCTGCGCGCGACCGTGGTCGGCACGGCATACCTGGTCAACGCGCTGGCGAGCGCGGTAATGGCACTGCCGCTGCTCCCGGTCGAGGTGCTCGGGGACTCGCCGGTGCCCGGGATCAACGTCACCGCCGCCGACTCGGTCGGCTGGCCCCGCTACGTCGACCAGGTGGTCCGGGCGTACGACGAACTCCCGCCCGCCGACCGGGCCGCGGCGGTCGTGCTGACCGCCAACTACGGCGAGGCCGGCGCCCTCAGCCGGCTCGGCGCCGACCGGCTTCCCCCGATCTACAGTGGACACAACGAACTGGGCTACTACGGCCCGCCGCCGGAGTCGGCGACGGTGCTGGTGGGAGTCGGGGTGGGCGAGGTGGGCGAACTCCGCCGATACTTCGGCGAGTGCCGGATCGCCGGACGGCTCGACAACGGAGTCGGGGTCGACAACGAGGAGCAGGGCGTGCCGATCGTGGTGTGCCAGGACCGCCGGCTGGCCTGGGCCGAGCTGTGGCCCCGGATCCGGCACTTCGACTGACCGTGAGCATGGCGGGGGTCGGTTCGTCGGTGCTGACCTGATCTGCCGGCAGTAGTGGGTGTGACCCTTGGCCTGACTGGCCTCGTGCCTTCGAGCTGACGTGTCCGCCCGCTGCTGCCGGCGCCGGCCCGGGGCTGACACGGGACAGTGCCCCGGCGGCCGTTCTGGTTTGATACGGCGGTAGCGGTGCGGATGGCACCGCACCGTCACGTGCCGGTCGTTTGTCGCGAAATCATCCCGTCCCGAGGGCAACCGATGACCGGCAGGCTGCGTCGTGTCAGATGTCGGTCCGGGATTAGGACAGTGAGGGGTACCGGTGCGAAGGCGACTACCGAACCTTTTTCCACCTCCCCTTGCGGTCCGCAGTGGCCGCAGGTGGAGGCTGGGACGCGCGCGCCACGCTGTCCAGGTTGGAATAGGTTGGCTGCTGCGCTCGTGCGTGCTCGTGGTGCTCGTCGGTGCGGGCGCCGCCTGCAGCGAGTCCGATCCGGAGGCCCAGACCCCCGGTCTGGCGGCCCGGGGCACCACCATGACCACGGCGAAGCCGGCCCGGCAGGATCTCGACAACCGGGTCAGCCTGGCCGGCAAGGTCACCATGAACCCGGTATTCGGGGTGGTGGCCCCGGTCGCCGGGCAGATCCGCTACCGCGACGTCGAGCCGCCGGAGAGCCCGCCGAGCAAGGCGACGCGGGTGGCCAGCATCTGGGCGAAGGGCAGATCCCACCGGGTCGACGTACCGGCCGGTGCCGTCTTCGCCGGCCGGCTGGTGGACGACCGGTCCACCGTCGCCGCCGGGATGCCGGTGGTGTCGGCGAAGCGGATCGGGTACGCGCTGGTCGCGGAGATCGACGGGGCTCAGGCGTACCAGATCTCGGACTCGCTGGCGACCGTGCAGGCCCAGATCAAGAACGGCCCCGGCCCGTTCGCCTGCAAAGTCCTCGGCACCATCGCCGCGCTGCCGGCCGGGACGATCCCGGACCCGCCGGCACCGGAACCGTCAACCGGCCCGTCGACCGGCCCCGAGGCGCCCCCGGTCGTGCCGGTCGGCCCGCCACCGGATCCCCGGCAGCCGGTCCAGCCGTCCGAGCCGACCGGCATGCGGGTGGTCTGCACGGCGCCGTCCAACGTCAAACTGATCAACGGTGCCACCGCCACCCTCGAGGTGGTCACCGCCCGGGCCAGGAACGCGCTGGTGCTCCCGGTCGAGGCGGTTGCCGGCGGTCAGGGCCGCGGCAAGGTGGACGTGGTCGGCCCGGACGGCAACCGGGAGACCCGGGACGTGGTGCTCGGGCTCAGCGACGGCAAGGTCGTGCAGATCACGTCCGGGCTGACCGGTGAGGAGACGGTCGCCGTACCCGGCCCCGACCTGCCGCCGGCCAAACCGGCGCAGCCGGGTGGCCCCGCCGACCCGATGGGCGGGAAATGACGGCGCTGCTGGAGCTGCACGGCATCACCAAGACGCTGAAGGGACAGCAAACGCCACGGACCATCCTCGACGGCGTCGACCTGACCGTCGAGAGTGGAGAGAGCGTGGCGATCCTCGGCCGGTCCGGCTCCGGCAAGAGCACCCTGCTCAGCCTGATCGGCCTCTTCGACCGCCCGGACGGCGGCCGCTACCTGCTCGGTGGCCGGGACATCACCCGGCTGCCCGAACGCCGGGCCGCGGCCCTGCGCAGCGCCGAGTTCGGCTTCGTCTTCCAGCGGTTCTTCCTGCTGGGGCACCTCACCGCCGCGCAGAACGTGGCGATGGCCCTGGTCAACGGGCAGGGCTGGCTGTCCCGCGGCAAGCGCCGGGCCCGCACCATGGCCGCACTCGACCAGGTCGGCATCGCCCACCTCGCGAAGCACCGTCCGGCCCGGCTCTCCGGCGGCGAACAGCAGCGGGTGGCGGTGGCCCGGGCCCTGGTCCGGGAACCACGCCTGCTGCTGGCCGACGAGCCGACCGGCGCGCTGGACACCGAGACCGGCAACCTGGTGATCGAGGTGATGCGCTCGGCCACCGAACGGGGCTGCGGGCTGATCCTGGTCACCCACGACCGGGACCACGCCAACAAGATGCGCCGGGTGTTGCGGCTCAGCGACGGGGTGCTCAACCCCGTGCCCACCACCCCGGACGAGGGGTGGACGCCGGAGTCCGCCACGCCCGGGTCCGCCACGCCCTGGACCGATCCGGCCGAGGCGACGCAGGCCGCCCCGTCCGGGACCGCTCCGATCGGCGAGTTGGACGGGGCGACCCGGTGATCCGGCTCTCCGGGCGGTTCCGGTCCGCGCTGATCATCGGCGTCCAGGGCATCCGGGCCCGCAAGATGCGTACCTTCCTGTCGATGGTCAGCCTCTTCCTCGGCGTACTGGCCGTGGTGGTGGTGCAGGCCGGAGCCGAGACCCTCGAACGGGCCCAACTGGCCAACCTCGCGCTACAGGTGGGCAAGGACGGCACCCGCCAGGCGTACCTGCCGGCAAGTCCGGAGAGCGTCCAGGTCAGCACGGACACCCTGGCGAACCGGCCGGACGCGGTGGCGATCTCCACCCGGCGGGCGGTCGTCGGCGAGCCGGGAGTTGCCCCGATCAACCCCGGCGGAGCCCCGTTCGACCAGCCCGGCGGCTACGGTGGCCCGGGCGGCCCGATGTACTGCGACCAGTACGGCTGCCGGCCGATTTTGCCCGGCGGTGACGCGGGGACACCCGTACCGGGTCAGGCGATCGAGCTGACCCTGAACACGCTGACCGGCGACATCCGCCAGTTCAAGCCGTTCCGGAGGGTCTCCGGGCAGTGGCTGGACTTCACCTCGGCGCCGTCCCTGGCGCCCCGGCTGGTGCTCAATCTGGAGGCGGCGAAGGGCTTCAACCGGCACCAGGTACCGGCCGAGATGCGCATCGACGGGGCGACCGCCAACCCGACGCCCCGGATCGTCGGCGTGGTCGACGACGGCAACCCGCAACCGGTCGCCTACTCCCGGGCCGACGAACTGGCGAACTGGTTGTCCCCGGCGACCGGCCCCAGCGAATTCGGTCCCGGACTCCAGGTGATGATGGCTCCGACGGCGGGCGAGCTGGAACGGCTGCTGGTGCTCCGGCTGACCGCGACCGGAATACCGGCGGACCAGATCCACTTCGAGACGATCCAGGCCCGCAAGGAGATCGCCCGGGACCTGGCGTTGATCCGCTGGATCTTCCTCGGCATGGCGAGCCTGGTCCTGCTGATCGGGGTCGCCGGCATCCTCAACGTCGGGCTGGCGACCGTGGGGGAACGGGTCGAGGAGTTCGCGCTGCGCCGGGCGGTCGGCACCTCGCGGCTGCTGCTGGCCGGCATCGTCCTCGCCGAGACCCTGCTCACCGGCCTGCTCACCGCGGCCGCCGCGATCGGGGCGTCCGCGCTCGCCCTGAGCGTGGCCGGTACCCTCTTCGCCGACCAGGCGCCGTTCCTCGAAGACATGGTGTTCCCGTGGCGCGCGGGAGTCGCCGGCGTCGTCGCCGGCCTGGTGGCCGGGCTGCTCGGCGGACTCATCCCGGCCATCCGGGCCGCCCGCATCCCGATCGCGACCGTCATGCGCGCCTGACCGGCGGTACCCCCTTCGGCACGTCCGACCCGATCTCGTCCGTCGCGCGCCGCCGTGTCGGCTTCTGCGCGCTGCCCGCGGAAGTGACCGGGAGATACCTTCCGGTCGGCCGCATGCTTGGCGACCGGCCGGGAACGGCACACGCACCGGCACCGGGTCATCCGGGCCGGCTCGGCGGGACGACTCGGCAGCGAGGGTGGTGGGGGATGAGCGCGAAGAGGCGACCGGTGGACGAGGACCCGGGCGGGCAGCTCCAGCCGGACGACGCGGACGGCGTTCCGGCCGCCCTGGACGGGCAGAACCGTGGTCCGCAGTCGGTCGGGCCGTGGGGGACCACCGGCGGCACCGAGGATCGGGACGCCCCGTGGGGCGCCGCCGAGGACTCACCGCTGGACGAGGGTAGCGAGGAGGCCGGCCTGCCACCCGCGCGACGCGGCGAACGGCGGGCCGACGCGCAGCCGCCCCAACCGTGGGCGCAGGGCGCCGGCAAACACGGGTTCGGCCCGGTCGAGCCGACCCGTACCCCGGAGGCGGGACCGGGCGGCGCCCCGTCCGATCCCGGGCCGGGACGCCGGTTGTTTCCCGACGACACCGCGCTCGACGACCTCCGCAACAACCCGCTGGAGGAGCAGACCGGGATGCACTCCGAAGGCGTCAGCCGGCACGAGTAAGCGCTCACCCCCTGGACGTGACGCCCCGACCACCGCGCTCGACCGGAGGATCAGGGCGTGGCCGAGGGATCGGCGAGTGCCAGGGCCTGGCTGGGGCAGATGCGGATCGCCTCGCGTACCCGGCCGATCGTCTCCGCGTCCTCCGGGTCGCTCCGGAGGACGATCACGGTGCCGTCGTCGTCGCGCTGGTCGAACACCGTGGGCTCGGTGAGTACGCACTGGCCGGCGCCGACGCAGCGGTCGAGATCAGCCGTTATCCGCATCGCGTCTCCTACCAGGTGACCGGGAGGGAGTGCAGGCCGTAGACGGTGGAGTCGTCCTTGAACGACAGCTCGTCGGTCGGCGCGGCCAGCCTGAGGCCGGGAATGCGGGTGAAGAGGGTGTCGAAGACGATCTGGAGTTCGACCCGGGCGAGATTCTGTCCCAGGCACTGGTGGGCGCCGAAGCCGAACGCGATGTGGTGTCGGGCGGCGCGTTCGATGTCGAAGGTGTCGCCGTCGGTGAACGCGGCCGGGTCGCGGTTCGCCACGTTGCCGAGCGTGACGACGCCCTCGCCGGCGCGGATCAGTACCCCGCCGATCTCGACGTCCTGCACCGCGATCCGGGAGGTGACGTACTCGGCGATCGTGAAGTACCGGAGCAGTTCCTCGACGATCTGCGGCGTACTGGCCGGGTCTCTCCGCAGCGCGGCCAGCGCCTCCGGCCGCTCCAGCAGCGTCATCGTGCCGAGGGAGATCATGTTCCCGGTGGTCTCGTGCCCGGCCAGCAGCAGCAGGAACCCCAGACCGGCCAGATCCTCGTGATCGGCCCCCTTGGCCAGTTGCCGGCTCAGCAGGTCGTCCCCGGGCGTCTTCGCCTTCTCCGCGATCAGCGTGGCCATGTAGTCGCGGATCTCCTTGGCCGCGGCGAAGCGCTCCTGGGCCGGGGTCGACCGGAGCAGCAGGTTGGCCGAGCGGTCCTGGAAGAAGTCGTGGTCGGCGTACGGCACGCCGAGCAGTTCGCAGATGACCAGGGACGGCACCGGCAGGGCCAGCGCCGCAACGAGGTCGGCCGGACGTGGCCCGGCGAGGACGGCGTCGACGCAGTCGTCGACGATCTGCTGGATGCGCGGGCGCAGCGCGTTCATCCGCTTGATGGTGAACTCGCCGACGACGGCGCGGCGGGCCTCACCGTGTTCCGGCGGGTCGAGCCCGATCAGCAGCGGCCGCTCGTCGGCACGGCGCTGCTGACCGGGGGGCTGCAACGGATATCCCTCGCGATAGCGGTCGGAGCTGAACCGTGGATCTGTGAGCATGGTGCGGATGTCTTCGAGGCGGCTCAGCGCCCATGCGGTGGAGCCGTCCGGGAGGGTCACCCGGGCCACCGGCTCCTCCCGTTGCAGCCGCAGGTGTTCGGCGGGTGGCGCGTACGGGCAGGTGCGCTTGAGGGGAAGTACCGGAGAAGCGGCCATCGTGTCCTCTCCCATCGCCAGGGATGATCAAGCATACGAAGTTGCTCTCGCCGAACCGAGCGTACCGTCATCCGGAAGTCCCGCCGTCCACGTTGGTGGCCCGGCGCCGCCGGTCCGGCTCAGCCGGCTCCGGTCATGGTGACGATGAGGTTGCCGTACTTGCCGCGGTCCAGGTGGCGGTGTGCCTGTGTGATCCGCTCCAGCGGGTAGCGGTCCGCGATGACCGGCCGGAGCGTGCCGGCCTCCGCCAGCTCCCGCACGAGCTGCAGGTCGCGAGCCTTGTCCGCCGCCTTCCGCAGCCCGGTGAACGCGACGACCGCCTTCTTCCTGCCGAACGCCGCGGTCCACGGCATCTGGACCAGCAGGCCCAGCGACGGCACCGGGCTCAGATAGCGTCCGGCGGGGTTGAGCACCCGGCGGCAGCGCCCGAACGAACTGGTGCCGGCCACGTCGAAGACGACGTCGTAGGTCTGGCCGGCGCGGGTGAAGTCCTCCCTGGTGTAGTCGAGGACCGTGTCGGCGCCGAGCTCGCGTACCAGGTCGAGGTGGGGTGTGCTGCACACCCCGGTGACCCGGGCGCCGAAGTGTCGGCCGAGTTGCACGGCCGCGCTGCCGACACTTCCGGAGGCGCCATTGACCAGGAGTGTCTGGCCGGGGCGCAGTCGGGCCCGGTCCCGCAGGAACGCCAGCGCGGTGCCGTCGGCCAGGGCGACCGCCTCGGCGAAGTCGAGATTGGCCGGCTTGGGCGCGAGGGCACCGTCCTGGTGGACGCGGACGTACTCGGCGTGCGCGCCGAAGTCGGGCCCGGTGATCCCGACGACCTCGTCGCCGACCCGCAGTCGGGTCACGCCCGGCCCGACCGCCTCGACCACACCGGCGAACTCGGAGCCCAACACCGTCCACTTCGGTCGGCGGAGCCCGAAGAAGAGCCGGGAGAAGCCCGGCGAGCCGCGCCGGGCGGTGCCGTCGGTCACGCTGACCGTCGCGGCGTACACCCGGACGAGGACGTCCTCCTCGCCGGGAACGGGTGTCGGGACCTCCTCGACCCGGACGAGGTCGGCGGGACCGTACGTCCGGTACACGGCTGCTCTCATGGCTGCTTACCTCCGGTGTCGGGGTACTGGAAGACCTCTTCGAGCGGCACCGCGAAGACGTGGGCGATCTGGAACGCCATCTCCAGTGACGGCGAGTACCGGCCCTGCTCGATCGCGATGATCGTCTGGCGGGTCACCCCGATCCGCTCGGCGAGCTGGGCCTGCGTCATTTCGCCGGCGGCGAAGCGCAGGGCGCGGATCGAGTTGGTGACCCTGGTGGGCTTGACCACGGCTACATGCCCCTGCGGTAGGCGCGGAGCTTGACCACCGACCCGACCACCGCGGAGGCGACGAAGCCGAGGTAGAGCACGTTCGCGATCCAGAAGTGCTCGGCCTCGAACAGCGCCAGGCCGAGCGCCGCGAGCGCGGCGGCCATCAGCAGCCGCTGCCCGATGCGGTCGCCGAGCCAGTGGATCTCCCTGTCCCGGACGTCGCCGGAGTGGCTCTCGCTCGGGCGGGCGATCTCGACCGCGATGCGGACCACCATCGACGCCACGATCGAGACGCCGATGGCCAGCAGCAGCGTCGACACGTATGTCACCGCGGACACCGGTGTGCCGGCCAGCCGGCCCAGCACCACCGCGAGATAGCCGAGATAGACGGTCACCGCGACCACCAGGTCGACCCAGGTGCCCTTCTCCTCGTACGACATCCTCGCCACCTTCGAGAGGTAAAGAATCTTTGACATGTCGAAGAGTAAAGAACGGCAGACACCATGTCAAGTTTTCTAGACACGACGGGATCGGGTGCGCAGCTCCCCGGCCCGCCGGTGCGTCAGCTTTCGGCGGGCAGCAACCGCAGCCGGCTCGCGGCGTCACCCCAGATCGAGTACCCGTCGACGTACGGCCGCAGCAGCGCCGTCAGTTCCGGATCCCCTCGGCCGTTGAGGTCGTCCGAGGCGATCCGTCGAGCCGTCCCGGCGAGGAAGTCGGCGACCTGCACCCGGGGATCGAGATGCGACTCGGCGAACCTCAGGCCGGTCAACCGGCCGCTCGGGGCGTACCGGAGCAACGCCGGGTCCGGCTTGCCGAACAGTTCCCGCAACTGCGCCACGGACTCGGCGGTCAGCGCGGTCTGGATGTCGTGGACGATCGACACCGGACGGTCCGCCACGCTCCAGTACGAGACCGCCCGGACCAGTGCCGGCAGGATCGGGTTCAGCGCCGGAACCGCCCTCGGATCGGCGTGCAACCGTGCCACCAGAGACTCCAACCGTGGCCGGGCCGCCCTGAGCGGCTCGAGGATCTCGCCGACCGGCCCTGCCGGACCACTCGCCCCGACCATCTCGACCAGCTCGAAGAACGAGTCGACCGAGACCCGTACGCCGCGCCGGTTCCTCGGCCGCAGCAGATAGTTGAACGAGCCCAGCAGCGCGGTCCAGCGCTGCGGCCCGAGCGCGGCCGGACCCTCCCGGTGCAGGGCACGCGCCAGGGCCGTCGCCCGGTGGCCCTGGTGCAGCCCGAGGCTCGCCTCGTAGCCGAGGTCGTCGACCAGCAGGTTGACGAGCTTGCCGACGACGAAGAACGTCTTCTCGGTCAGGTGCACCCGGGCGTACCCGGACAGCGGCCCCTCGGCACCGAGCAACCAGACGAGCACCCGGCGGTGCTTCTCCCGCAGCAGGTGACCGGCCTTGTATTCGGTGGCCGGCGAGCGGATCCGGTCCCGCAACTCCAGGACACAGGTCGTCGCCGTCTCGGTGTCCAGTTCCGTGCTGGCGTGCGCGAAGACGTCGGTGACCCCGCCGACCAGCCGTTCGCCCTCCGAGCCGGATTCGTCGCAGGCGATCTCAAGGGGTTGGTCGGCCGTGTCTGACCCTGCCATCCGGCCTCTCCGTCCCGGTCGTTCCGCCCGGCCACCCGACCCCGCGCCGGTCGACTCGCCCAGCTCGCGCAGATCCAGCCTGCTGATCCGGGCCGAGTCCGGCAAGCGGAATTTCAGGCCGGCACCGCGACCGCCGGCAGCCGCACCGGTCACGGACGGGCCCGGCCCGCGACCGCCCGCGCTCGTCCCGTCGGCCGGCGGCCGTCCGGCTCCGCGTGGCGTGCCGGCCCATCCCGCCGCGCCCCACCGGTGCGGGCCGCCGCGACACCTCTCTCACCGGAGGGCCGTCGCTGGTCGACCCGAGCCATCGACTTTGGTTCAGATGAATTCGCCCAACGGCCGTTCCGGTCACCGGCGCCCACCCGGAACTGTGGCATGGGAAGGCGCGCCGCCCGGCCCGAGACGTGCACCCGGGTCCTCCCGGTGCGGTGACAGTCCCGGGGCCGAGCAGCGTGGAAGCCGTGATGGCGAGCAGCGAGGAGCCGCAGATGCCCGACCCCCGAGTCGTTCCGGCCGATGTCCCGGCGACACCAGCCGGCCCGGACACGAGCGTCCCGGGCCCGCCCCCGTCCCGGTGGCGCCGGATCGGCCCGGTCGTCGCGCTCTGGCTGCTCGCCCCGTGGGCGGCGGAGTGCGCGTGGGGCGGCTTCACCGTCGACGACTACCCGCTGGTCCTGGTCTTCCTGGGGCCGCTCTACGGCTCGGCCGCGCTGCTCATCCGGGAGACCGCCCGGCGGACCGGTGGCGGGTGGCCGGCGATCGTGCTGCTCGGCGCGGCGTTCGGGATGATCCAGGCCGGGCTGGTCGACCAGTCGCTGTTCAACGACGCCTTCCTGGACGAGACCGAGTTCGCCGACGCGGCCGCCGTCGCGCGGGCGACGATGGTACCGGGGCTCGGGTTCAGCGCCCAGAACGCGCTCGGGTATCTCGGCGGGCACGTCGTACTGAGCATCTGCGTTCCGATCGTGATCGTAGAGTCGTTCGTCCGGCCGGCCCGGCGCGCCGAGCCGTGGCTGGGCCGGTTCGGTCTGCTGGTCGCCGGGGTCCTCTACCTGCTCGGCAGCCTGCTGGTCTTCTCCGACGACGGCGGCCGGAAGGGCTTTTTGGCCAGCCCGCTCCAGCTGTCGTTCGCGGCGTTGACGGCGCTCGCCCTGACCGGCGCCGCTCTGCTGCCCAGGTGGCGGCGCGGACGTCGACCGGGCGGGCCCAACGCCCCGGCGGTCGCCCGAGCGCCGCATCCGATCTGGGCCGGGCTGGTGGTGTCCGGTGCCCGGCTCGCCGCCGACCCCGTGCCGAACTGGATCGGCGTCGCGATCGGAGCGGCGGCCAGTACGATCGCCGCAGTGCTGATCGTGCGGTGGTCCCGGCGTACCGGCTGGGGGCAGCGGCATGTCCTGGCCGCCTGGGGGGCCGGGCTGGTGGTGGCGGCGGCCGGGGCGTACGTGGTACCGAGCTACGCGGCCGCGTCGCCGACCCAGGCACTGGTCGCCGACCTCACGGTCAGTCTGCTCACGCTCGCGCTGCTCGGCGGGGCCTTCTGGCGGCTGCGTGCCGAACGGCCCGGCACGTCCGCACCGTTGCCCGGCAGTGCCTCAGCGGGTAGCGGCCGGTTGGTGTAGACGGTGATGCCGTAGCCGGTGCCGTGCCGGACCCAGCCCACCGCGTCGTAGAAGGCGGTGGTGCCGGCGACCTGCGGGACGGTCAGCAGCCACGCCGGCCGGTCACCGGTCAGCGCGGCCAGCAGCCGCCGGCCGAGCCCGCCCCTCCGGACCGCCGGATGGACGGCCAGCTCGGCGACCTCCAGCCAGTCGGAGAGCGTCTCGGCGGCCGGTCCGAGCAGCCGGCGTACCTGCCCGTAGGCGCGGTCGCCGGGGAACGGCGTCGGGGTGGTCAGCCCGACCGCGAACCCGGGAACGGCCCGGTCCGGGCGACCGGTTCCGACGGTCCCGCCGTCGTCGGCCAGGACGGCGGCGAAGCCCGGCTTCCCGGCCCAGTCGGTCAGCAGCTCACCGAACCGGGCGGCCCGCTCGGGGGAGTCGTTCCACGGCGGCGCGCAGAACACCGCCGCGTACGTCTCGACCAGCCGGTCGTGCAGGGCGAGCGCCTCCGGCCCGGTCAGCCGCCGCAGTGCGGGTACACCGGTGCGCTCCGGTCGGGTCACCCGGCCGACCGGTGGGCCCGGACCAGGGTGTCGATCGCCTCCCGGTCGGCGTCGACGACCGGGCGGCGTACCCGCTCGGCCCGGTCCACCGACAGGCCCGGCAGCCGGGCCGTGATCCCCTCCGGGCTGTACAGCACGGCCGGGTCCTGCGGCCCGCCGACGCCGTCCCGCAGATTCTCCACGTCGTGCCCGACCACCAGCAGCACCCCGCCCGGGGCGAGGGCCCGGGCGGCCCGGTCCAGCACGGTGCCGAGCTGCTCGGACGGCAGTTGCAGGTACGCCACCAGCACCAGGTCGAACCGGTCCGGCTCCGGAACGTGGTCGAGCAGGTCCGCGATGACCCACTCCACCTCGACGCCCGCCGCCTCGGCGAGGGTGCGTCCCTTGGCGATCGCGACGGCGGAGAAGTCCACGGCGCTGACCTGCCAGCCCCGGCTGGCCAGCCAGATCGCGTTGCGGCCCTCACCGGCGGCGAGGTCGACGGCCCGGCCCGGTGGCAGATCGGCCAGCTCGGCGTCGACGAACCGGTTGGGTTCGGCGCTCCAGAGCAGCTCCGTCGCGGCGTAGCGGCGGTCCCAGTCCGAGGCGTCCACGATCCGGCAGCCTACCCGCCGCCGGTGACGCTGCGAGCCGGATCGTCGATCAGGTCTTCCGGAGAGCCCGACCGGACGGGGCCGCCCGAAGCCGGAGGTGAGCACGGGGGCGCCTTCCCAGACATTTGCGGCCATGAAGCAGAACGTTCAGCAGCCTAGATCGGAAGGAGGTTTACAGCTTTGAAAAGTTTCGATAGCTTGACCATAACTTTCGGTTCGGCGGCCAAAAGTTGCCAGGAGACAGTTCGGGCGAGGTCGCGGCGCTCTGCGACTCCTCGCCGGCCCCGTCGCTTTGGCCTGCGCCGGGTAGACCGATGGGAGATCCATGCTGGACATGCGATTCCTCCGCGCCGGCCCCGGCCCGGTCGAACCCCGACCGGCCGTCACATCGCCACCGCCGTACCGCCGCCGGCGAGGACGGCGCCCCGGCCTGCGCCTGCTGCCGAGACCGGCCCGCTGTCGAAGAGGGGCCCGGTGTTGAGGAGGATCGGAACAATGGGTAAGCACAGCATCGACCGCCGCGCATTCCTGCGCGGGCTCGCCGGCACCACCGTCGCGGTCGGCGCCGCGACCCTGACCGAGGTGCCGGCCGTGGCCGCCCCGGATGGTCGGGGCGGCGGCGGTCGGCTCATCCCGAAGGAACGGACCGGCATCCAGCTCTACAGCGTGCGTGACAAGATCGCCGAGTACGGCTTCGCCCGGGTCTTCGAGGAACTGTCCCGGATCGGCTACCGCGAGGTCGAGTTCGCCGGTTACACCCAGGGCAGCGTGGGCGCCATCACCCCGCAGCAGATCCGGCGGCTGCTCGACTGCAACGGGTTGCGCGCCTCCGGCAGCCACCGGGGGCTGGGCGACTTCCGGAACAACCTCGACCAGGAACTGGACATCGCCCGTACCCTCGGCATGCGCTACCTCGGCACCGCGCAGGCACCGACCGAGGACCGCACGGTCGACGGTTACAAGGCGGCGGCCGAGGAGTTCAACGGCTGGGGTGCGCGGGCCGCCCGTTGGGGCATCACCATGTACCAGCACAACCACACCATCGAGTTCAGTTTCGCCACCGACCAGCCGTCGGTACGCCTGTACGACGTCTTTCTGGAGCACACCGACCCCCGAGTGGTGGCGCTGGAGATGGACATCCTGTGGGCGTACGGCGGGGCGCGCAAGTACCCCGGGTTCCGGCCGATCGACTACGTGAACGCCCACCCGCACCGCTATCCGCTCTTCCACGTCAAGGACGGGGTACCGCTGCCGGACCCGCAGCAGGGCAACTCGTACGCGGACGTGGAGTTCGGGCTCGGCGAGATCCCGTTCGCCGAGTTCTTCGCGGCGCTGCGCGGGCACGGCCGGCACGGATACCTCTGGGAGCAGGACACCGCGCCGGCCGTACAGCCGAATCCGCCCGGCTCGCTCGGTGCGGCCGAACGCAGCTACCGGCGCATGCGTGCGCTGCGGAGGAAGCGCTGAGCGAGTTGGTGGACGCCGTCGGGGTCGGTGCGCCGCACCGGCTCCGGCGGTCCGGCTCCGGCGGTCGATCCGGTCGGGGCGACGGACCGGTGCTGGCGCGGTGCCGGGCCGAGCTGACCGGGGGATGACCCTCGTGGCCCCGGCTCAGCTCGATGCCCGGGGCAGAAGGGCGTAGACGTCGCCGGATCGACCCAGCGGGCGGAAGCGTTCGAGCAGTCCTGTCAGGTCGGCGGCGTCCAGCCAGCGCTCGCTGGCGAACCGCATCGTCTCGATGGGCGAGTAGTTGTAGCGGTACCCGCCGGCCGTCGTACCCAGCCGGTCCACGATGTCGAGTGCGGTGAGCGCGGCATCGTGTGCCGACGGGAGGTACTCGAACGACAGCGCGGGCAACGGTCGGCTGAGCCCGGCGAGCACGTTCGGCTCGAAACCCTCGACGTCGATCTTGCAGAACGCCGGTACGCCGTACGCCGCGATGAGCTCGTCGAGGGTCGTCACGTCGACCTTCACCGCGCGGTCCCACCGCACCTGCTCGAAGCTGCGGTCCCTCGTCACCGACCGGATCCAGTCCGCCGACATCGTCGAGACCGTCGGGGTGGCGGTGGAGAGTGCCATCGTCGCCCGACCCGGTCGAGCGCCGAGCGCCGCCGGCACGATGCTGACCCTCCGGTCCCGCCGGAAGCCCCAGCGCAGGACGCGCAGGCAGTCTGGCTGCGGCTCGACGGCGACAACCCGGGCGCCCAGCCGCCGCCAGATGCGTACCCGACCGCCCACGTGCGCCCCGATGTCGAATCCGACATCCCCCGGCCGGAGGAACTGGCCGTAGAGTCGTGCGGCCCGGCGCTGGGTGACCGGTCGGCAGTGGTAGAGCAGCAGGGACCGGGCGATACCTCTGGCCCGGGTGAACATGGTCTCAACGTAACAGCGGCGATTGCTCCCCGCCCGCCAACGGGACGCCGGTCAGGCCCAGGTGAGGCGCTGGCGCAGCAGCGACTGCTCGGCGGGGTTGGCGGTCAGTGCCAGGGCGCGCTCGTCGGCGGCGCGGGCCTCGTCCGGACGGCCCAGGTCGCGCAGCAACTCGGCCCGGGTGGCGTGCGGCAGGTGGTAGCCGTCCAGCGGGCCTGCGCGGGGTTGGCGGCGCTCGGCAGGTACGCCTCTGAACAGCAGGTACACCACGGCCAGGACCTCGGCGAGGCGCTCGCCGAGCTCGTCGTCGGCCGGAATCCGGTACGGGATGCCCACGTCGGCGATCTTGCGTTTCGCCCGGGTGATCCGCTGGCCCACCGAGGCAGCGCCGCCGGCTTTCGGTTGGGGTGATGATCGCGGGTTCGGTAGGGTGGGAGCCGGTGTGCCGGGAAGTCTGGTCGGCGGTTCATTCGTCGACCCCACCGGAGGCACCGTGATGGCCACCCCTGGCAGCCGCACGCCGAGCCTGTTCTCCCGGGGGAGTTGGCCCGAGGTCCGCCGGGTCGGTGACATCCTGCGTACCGAGACCGTCGGCGGGGTGTTGCTGCTGATCGCCGCCGTACTCGCGCTGGCCTGGGCGAATTCGCCGTGGTCCGAGGCGTACCGGTCACTCGGCGACTTCACGATCGGTCCGGCCGCCCTGCACCTGGACCTCTCCCTGGCGACCTGGGCGGCCGACGGCCTGCTGGCGATTTTCTTCTTCGTCGCCGGGCTGGAGCTCAAACGCGAGTTCGTCGCCGGGGACCTGCGGGAACCCCGCCGGGCGATGCTGCCGGTCGCGGCCGCCCTCGGCGGCATGACGGTGCCGGCCCTGATCTACACGGCGTTCAACCTCCGGGCCGGGGACGGGGCGCTGGCCGGTTGGGCGATCCCGACCGCCACCGACATCGCGTTCGCCCTCGCCGTACTCGGGGTGATCAACACCCACCTGCCGGCGGCGATGCGCACGTTCCTGCTCACCCTCGCGGTCGTCGACGACCTGCTGGCAATCGTGATCATCGCGGTGTTCTACACCAGCGCCCTGCACTTCGGCTGGCTGCTGCTGGCGCTGGTCCCGCTGGCACTGTTCGGCCTGCTGGTCCAGCGGCGGGTGCGGTCCTGGTGGCTGCTGCTGCCGCTGGCCGCGGTGGCGTGGGCACTGGTGCACGCCTCCGGGGTGCACGCCACGGTCGCCGGGGTCGCGCTCGCGTTCACCGTGCCGGTGTCCCGGCGCACGCCGGGGCCCGGCCCGGGGCTGGCCGAGCACTTCGAGCACCGGTTCCGGCCGCTGTCCGCCGGGGTCGCGGTGCCGGTCTTCGCGTTCTTCGCCGCCGGGGTGTCGGTGGTCGGCGCGGGCGGCCTGGGTGCGTCGCTCACCGACTCGGTCGCCGTCGGGGTGGTGGTCGGGCTGGTCGTGGGCAAGGCCGTCGGGGTCTTCGGGGCGACCTGGCTGGTGCAGCGGTTCACCCGGGCCCGGCTCGCCGAAGGACTCGGCTGGTGGGACGTGTTCGGGCTGGCGCTGCTGGCCGGGATCGGCTTCACCGTGTCACTGCTGATCGGCGAGCTGGCGTTCGGCGCCGGCAGCGAACGCGACGACCACACCAAGATCGGCGTACTGCTCGGCTCGCTGCTATCGGCACTGCTCGCCGCGGTCGTGCTGCGCGCCCGTAACCGGCACTACCAGGGGATCTGCATGGTCGAGGAGCGCGACAGCGACGCCGACGGGGTGCCGGACGTCTACGAGGAAGAGGACCAGAGCACCCGGGGATGAGCCGGGTACCGGCTGCTGGTCGGTCTCTGCGACCCGCCGGGCCCGGCCGCCGTCGGCGGTCGGCTCCTCCGGCGGTCCACATCGGCGAGGTACGCTCCGCCGTGGTGTGCTGGGAACGAGCTGACTACGGCGGGAGGTCCGGCGCCAGTGCGGCGGCCAGCCGGTCGAGCCAGGGCGCCGGATCGGCCCCGGCCGGCGGATGCGCGCCGGGCAGGGCCGACCAGTCGACCGTCCAGCCCCGGACCGCCGCCGGCCGCAGCAGGTCCGGGTCGGGGATCCGGCGCAGCAGCGTACGGAGCAACCGGGCCGGCAGGCGTACCCCGGGCAGTTCGGCGAGCAGCACCGCGTCGTAGAGGTCCTTTCCGGCCGACAGCCCGTCGGTCGCCTGGTCGATGCAGAGCCACTGGAGTTTCCAGGCCAGCGAGAGCTCCGGCGTCGCCGCCCACACCACCGTCGGCGGGTCGGTCCCGTCCCGCCGGGGCACCGCGAGCAGCCGGGGCGGCTCGGGCAGCCGCTCGTCGTACGCGAAATCGAGCTGTACCGTGCCGGAGAGCGCGTCGCCGACCCGCCAGGGCACGAGGAGACGGCTCCCGCCGCCGCCCTCCTCGGCGAAGTCGCGGTATCCCGAGTCGTACGAGTAGCCCCGGGTGTCGTCCTCGATGATCGCGTCCGGGTCGATGCGGAGGTCGCCGCCCGCATCGGGATGCCGGCGCAGCAGTTCGACGACGTCCTGGTGCGGACTGGGCAGCAGCGCGGTCTCCGCGGCCTCGACCCAGTGCAGCCCCTCCGGGGGCAGCCGCGCCGGCAGCCCACCGGTGTCGAAGTCCTCGAACATCCAGGGCTCGTCCGGGGGTACCCCGTGCACCGCCTCCGGCCAGAGCCGGACCGGGTCGAGGCGGTCGATGTAGGGGTGCGGGTGCAGGTCGTCGAGCGGGATCGCTGCGCCCGGCCGGACCACCCAGTCGAGGTCGCCGGGCTCGCGTGCCCGGTCACCCACCCACGACCGCATGGTCATGCTGCCGCGCAGTACCAGGGCATCGCCGCAGGGTGCCGCCGCGACCAGCGCCAGTATGTGATCGAGCACGGCACGCCGGGCCGCCCGCTCGTCGGGCGACCCGACTCCGGCCCCCGCTGGGCTGTCCACGCCGGGCAGGCTACCGGGCCGGTACGACGGGCACGTCCCGCCCGGGCGTAGGCCGCCGGCGAGCGGCGTCAGGCCGGGCGGCGACCGGGCCGGTCGGTCAGGGCGCGGAGCCGGTCGTCGAGGGCGTCGAGATCCGGTACGAACCAGACGTGGTCCGCCTTGTTGGACTCCTCGACCAGGGCGCGCAACGCCGAACTGGTCGCGAGCTGCGCGGAGATGTCGCCGACCACCACCAGCCGCAGCCGGTAGTTGACGAACTTCTGCATGACCTCTCCGGCGAAGCGGGTGCCGAGGGAGAAGAAGCTCGCGTCCAGCCGGCTCGCCGGCACCGCCACCACCGTGGCGCCGAGGAAGGCCGCGCCGATCAGGTCCAGTGCGTCCTGCTCGGTGGCGATCGGCGGGCCGCCCGGGTCGCAGACCAGCACCGACACCCCGGCCCGGTCCTGGATCTCGTCAGGCATCCGCCACCTCCCCGCTGAGCAGGCCGTTGTCGCCGTGAAGCACGGCGTCGAGCAGGTGCAGCAGCTCGGCGGTGGCGGCGGCGTCACCGAGTATCACGATCTTCATTCGGCCTCGTTCCTCGTCGTGGACGGTCTGCACCCGCAGCGGGCGCCCGGGGTCGTGGTGGGTGTTCGCCCCGGCGAGCAGGAAGGTGCCGAGCCGGTCGGCTCCGGACCGGTCGATGCCGTCGATCTGCACGATGCTCGACACCTCCACCGCAGCGGGGCCGCCGGGCCGGGGCGGGCCGGTGCCGGTCAGCGCGTCGAGGTCGGCCCGGGCGATCCGGTACTGCTTGCCGATCCGTACCGCCCGGAGCCGGCCCGAGCGGATGTAGCCACGCACGGTCCGGACGTGCAGGCCGAGCCGGTCAGCCACCTGCTCGACCGAATACATCTCGTTACCCATCAGCATCTAACCTACCCAAGATAGGGTCTGATAGGGAACTTTGTTGGCACCGTCACTCGTGCGGTGCGTTCCATCGGGTGCTCGGACCGCCGCGCCGACGCCGGTCCGGCGACGGGGAGCCGGGGCGCGGCGCGGCGGCACCCGGGCGTGATGTCGATCGCGGCCGATACCTGCCGGCAACGGGCGGGCAAAACGCGGGAAACCCATGGCCCTTACGTTTCGATGCGACTCATCCACTGAGGCGCGCCTAGGGTTCCGTCGCCCCGGACAGGGGCGGGACTGGTCCGAGAGGCGCAGGCGGGGCCGGCGGCGCGGTCGGCGCCGTTCCACGGCGGGACAAAAGCCCGGGAGACAGCCACACCCGGCTGTTCCCGGCCGGGCGACCTTTCCCGGAGGTGCCCATGGGTTTCGCACACGATCAACATCCGCATGGCCGCTCGGACGACCGTCCGGGTGAGCCCGACCCGCTGCTGCACGACAACTACGGTCCGGAGGCCCGCTACGCGGTGCGGCGGGAGGCGGAGCTGCCGACCACCCGGTGGGAGGCCGAGGTCGAGCGCGGCCTGCGGCTCGGACTGCCCGGCGCCGACTCGATCGTGGACCGCCGGATCCCCACCTTCTCCCGTGGCGAGCTACCGCACTTCGCCGGCATCAACACCTTTCTCAAGGCGCCGTACGTCGAGGACGTCACCATCTGTGGCGAGTACGACGTGGCCGTGCTCGGCGCCCCGTTCGACGGCGGTACGACGTACCGGCCCGGGACCCGGTTCGGGCCGCAGGGCATCCGGAAGATCTCCGCGCTGTACGGGCCGTACAGCTTCGAACTCGGCGTCGACCTGCGGGAGTCGATCACGATCGCCGACCTCGGTGACGTCTTCACCATCCCCGGCAACATCGAGAAGACCTTCGACCAGATCTCCAAGGCGGTCAGCCACGTCTACGCCTCGGGTGCCTTCCCGGTGGTGCTCGGCGGCGACCACTCGATCGGCTACCCGACCGTACGCGGCGTCGCCGAGCACCTGGACGGCAACCTGGGCATCATCCACTTCGACCGGCACGTCGACACCCAGGAGACCGATCTCGACGAGCGGATGCACACCACCCCGTGGTTCCACGCCACCGACATCCCGAACGTGCCGCCGAAGAACCTGGTGCAGATCGGCATCGGCGGCTGGCAGGCGCCCCGGCCCGGGGTGAAGGTCGGCCGGGAGCGCGGCACCACCATCATGACCGTCACCGACTGCGTCGAGATGGGGATCGAGGCCGCCGCCCAGAAGGCCCTGGAGGTCGCCTGGGACGGTGCGGAGGCGGTCTGGCTCTCCTTCGACGTCGACTGCCTCGACGCCGCGTTCGTCCCCGGCACCGGCTGGCCCGAGCCGGGCGGCTTCCTGCCCCGCGAGGTCCTCAAGTTCATCCAACTCATCGCCGAGCGGCCGCTCGCCGGCATCGAGGTGGTCGAGTGCTCCCCGCCGTACGACAACGCGGAGATCACCTCGCTCATCGCCACCCGGGTCATCTGCGACACCCTGGGCTGCCTCGTGCGCGCCGGCCACCTCCCCGGGAGGAAGTCATGAGAAGACGCCCGCTGACCCGGCTGTTGGCGGTGGCTGCCTGCACCGCCCTGCTCGGCGCGACGGCCGGCTGCGGTGACGGCGGCGACTCCGGCGCCGCCGGGTCGACGACGGTACGCCTCGGCTTCAGCGCCTGGCCGGGCTGGTTCCCCTGGCAGGTCGCCCAGGAGAAGGGGCTGTTCGAGGCGAACGGCGTCGACGTCGAACTGACCTGGTTCGACAGCTACACCGACAGCCTCCAGGCGCTGAGCACCGGCAACCTCGACGCCAACAGCCAGACCCTGAACGACACCCTCACCTCGGTCAGCGGCGGGGCGAAGCAGACCATCGTGCTGGTCAACGACAACTCGACCGGCAACGACCAGATCATCGCGGCGCCCGGCATCGACGACATGGCCGGGCTGCGCGGCAGGAAGGTCGCGGTGGAGCAGGGCACCGTCGACCACTACCTGCTGCTCCTCGCCCTCGAAAAGGCGGGACTGGCCGAGGAGGACATCACCCTGACCCCGCTGCTGACCGACGCCGCGGCGGCGGCCTTCGTGGCCGGGCAGGTCGACGCGGTCGGGGCGTTCGCGCCGTTCACCACCACCGCGCTGGGCCGGGCGGGGAGCCGGGCCATCGCCACCTCGAAGGACTTCCCGGGAGCGATCCCGGACCACCTCGCCTTCGACAGCGGCTACCTGCGGGACCATCCGGAGCAGGTGCAGAAGGTGGTGCAGACCTGGTTCGACACCCTGGAGTGGATCGCGGCCAACGAGGCCGAGGCGGTGGCGATCATGGCCCGTCGGGGCGGGGTGAGCGAGGCCGACTACCGGACGTACAACGCCGGCACCACGATCTTCACCCGAGAGCAGAACATCGCCGCGTTCACCCCGGGCGGGGACCCGACCCACCTGGACTTCCAGGCCAACCGGATCGCCGAGTTCCTGGTCCGTACCGAGCTGGCTCCGGGCAAGCCGTCGCTGGACGGGTTGCTCGACTCGACGTTCGTGCGCGCGGTGACCTGATGGAGCGCCTGGTCAGCCCCGACACCCCCGAGCGGACGACGGCACAGCGCCCGCCGACCGCCCGGCAACTCTTCGGATCGCTGCCCCGGCGGCGCCCGGCCCGGCCGCCGGGCAGGGTGCTGGCGTTGCGTACGCCGCTGTCGGGCCGGACCCGAACCGTCCTGGTGCTCGCCTCGGTCGCGCTGCCGCTGCTGACCTGGCTGCTGCTCGGCGCGACCGGGGCGGTCGACCCCCGGTTCCTGCCACCGCCGGGTGCGGTCTGGTCGGCCGGGGTCGAGATGGCCGGCACTGGGGAGCTGTTCACCGACGCCTGGGCCACCGTCCGGCGGATCCTCTACGGGTACGGGCTCGGCGTGGCCGTGGCGGTACCGCTCGGGGTGGCGATGGGCAGTTTCGCGGCGGCCCGGTCCGCCCTGGAGCCGGTCAGCGGACTGCTGCGCTATCTGCCGGCGGCGGCGTTCACCCCGTTGCTGCTGATCTGGCTCGGCATCGGCGAGGCGCCGAAGATCGCTCTGATCTTCATCGGCACCGTCTTCTTCAACATGCTGATGGTCGCCGACGCGGTCCGGCAGGTGCCGATCGACCTGGTCAACGTCTCGTACACGCTCGGTGCCCGGGGCGGTGAGGTGCTGCGCAAGGTGATCCTGCCGTACGCGCTGCCTGGGATCGTCGACGCGGTACGGGTGAACTTCGCCGCCGCCTGGGGCCTGGTGGTGGTCGCCGAGCTGGTGAACAGCCAGGAGGGTCTGGGCAAGCGGATCCTGCTCGCCCAGCGGTTCACCCAGACCGACAAGATCTTCGCCATCCTGGTGGTGATCGGGCTGATCGGGGTGACCGCCGACGTCGTACTCCGGATCACCCGGGACCGGCTCGGGCGGTGGGTGCCGTGACGGCCGGGCTGCTCGAACTTGTCGGCGTCGACCGGGTGTTCCGGCGGCACGGCCGGGACGTCCCCGCGCTGACCGACGTCCACCTGCGGATTGCCCGTACCTCCTTCGTCTGCGTCGTCGGCGCCAGCGGCTCCGGCAAGTCCACCCTGCTCTCCCTGGTCGCCGGCCTCGACCGGCCGTCGAGCGGGGAGATCCTGCTCGACGGCAACCCGGTGCGCGGGCCCGGCCCGGACCGGGGCCTGGTGTCGCAGAGCGGCGCGGTCTATCCGTGGCGGACGGTCGAGCGCAACGTCGCCTTCGGCCTGGAACTGCTCCGGATCGACCGGGCGGAGCGGGCCCGCCGGGTCGCCTGGTATCTGGAGGAGACCGGCCTGACCACACTCCGCTCGGCGCTGCCGAAGCAGCTCTCCGGCGGGCAGCGGCAGCGGGTGGCCATCGCCCGGGCACTGGCCTGCGAGCCGGACGTGCTGCTGCTCGACGAGCCGTTCGGCGCGCTGGACGTGCAGACCAAGGAGGACATGCAGCTCTTCATCCGGCGGGTGTGGCGGGACACCGGCACCACCGTGCTGATGGTCACGCACGATGTGGAGGAGGCGGTCTTCCTCGGGCAGCGGGTGGTGGTGCTGGCCAGCGACCCGGGCCGGGTCGCCGCCGACATCACGCTGGACCTGCCGGACGATCGGGATCTCGGCCTCAAGCGGACGCCGGAGTTCCTGACCCTGCGGGCCCGGGTCGAGGACCTGGTCCGGACGTTCCACCACACACCGTGAAACTCGACTACTCCTGATCATGAGGGGGTGAGGACGAGGCTCGCGGTGCGGTTGCGGGCCGGCTCCCGGAACGGGCCCTCGGACTGGTCGGCGGAGCGCAGGGTGA
This sequence comes from Plantactinospora sp. DSM 117369, assembly GCF_053764795.1. Lineage (NCBI taxonomy): Bacteria > Bacillati > Actinomycetota > Actinomycetes > Micromonosporales > Micromonosporaceae > Plantactinospora > Plantactinospora sp. DSM 117369. The sequence goes on from NZ_CM132446.1 coordinate 3,967,525, forward strand.
AAGCGGTCAGTGGCAGGTCGCCGGCCTCCGCCAGCTCCCGCGCCGCGACCCGGGCCCGGCTCAGCGCCGTACCCGAGCCGCCGCTGGTGCGTCCGCCCGGCACCGGCACGCTGTGCCCGACCACGGTGACCGTCACGTCGAGGTCGGGCAGGCGGCGGCCGACGGCGGCGAGCATCTCGGCACCGTTCGCGGTCAGCCAGGCGTCGCGGCTGAACAGGCCCTTCCGGAAATAGACCTCCACCGTGTCCGGGCGGCGCTGCACCACCACGCCGGGCAGGGTGACGCCGCGGGCAATAGCGTCGAGCCGGGCGGCCAACGCCTGGGCGGCGGCCGCCCGATCCGCCTCGATCTGCTGGAGCCGGCCCTGCAACTCCGCGGCACGGCGCCGCTCCGCGTCCAATGCCGCGGTGTCCGGCGTGGAGGCGGCCACCGACGCGACGGGCTTCGCGGGCGGCGGGGCTGACAGCGACGGGAGCACGATCGCGGTACCGGCGGCGACCGCGACCACCACCACCCCGGCCGCCGCGAGGCCCACCCGCGGCGCGACCGGACGCGGCCGGCGATCACCGGCGAGGATGGCGGCGACCGCCCGCCGGCCCGCAGCGGCGCCCTCGTGGCCCGGGTCGATCGCCTGGACCGCCGCCCAGGACGCGTCCGCCTCCTGCCAGCGTCCTTGCTGGGCGCGGATCCGGGCGAGCAGGTCGAGGGCGGCCGGCTCGGCGCCGTCCAACGCGGCGAGAGTCTGGGCCGCACCGTCCAGGTCGCCGCGCCGGGCGGCGGCCATGGCCCGGCTCAGCGTCAGGTCGGTACCCAGGTCCGGCGCGGTCACCGGCCGACCAGCCCGATGATCTTCGGCTGCTCCTCGCGCGGCAGCAGCCGGACGAGCCGCGAGTTGACCGCGTCGAGCGCGGGTTCGTCACCAGCGGCCAGCGCTTCCTTGCCTTCCCGGACGAGCTTGCGGGCCTCACCGGACGGCTGCATCCGGCCCTGCTGCTCGCACAGCGCGTAGAACAGGCGTACCGACCAGCCCGGCTGCCGCCGTTCGAGCTCGATGAGGAACTCGGTGACCCGCTCGGTCTCCGCCTTGATCCGCGCCGAGCTGCCGCTGTCGATGGCCTCGTTCGCGCGCCGCTGGAACTCGGCGAGCGCCGACCGGTCGGCGGGGTGCCCCACCTCGGATACCAGCCGGCCGGTTTCGGCGAGCAGGTCACGCAGCTCCCGTACCAGCGCTGGTTGGTCGGCGGCCTCCTCGATGTCGTCGAGCTGCGCCTGCACCTCGCGCAGCCGGTCTTCGGCCGTGGCGGCCGCGCCCGCGTCCACGGCGGCGGCCCGGACCTGTTCCCGCGCGGTGGTCAGGGTGCCCTCGTCGTCGAGCCGCCGCAACCGGTCGCGTACCTCCGGTACCTCCGACGCGTGCGACTCGTGCAGCGCGGCCATCCGCTGCTCGGCCTCGGCCAGCGCGGACGCCAGCTCGTCCGGCTGCGGCGTGCGCACCTCGTCGAGGTTGATCTCCGCCTCGAACTGGGCCTGGATCAGCGGCACGTCGGCGACGACGGTGACGAGGCTGGAGGCGTCCACCTCGAACGTCACCTCGACCTCGGTTCCGGCGGGCAGGTCGATCCGCACGTCCAGCGGGCGGATCTCCAGCATGCCGACCGGGCGGTTGCGGTCGGCGCGGCCCCGTTCGCCCTGCACCACCGGGATCCGGACCACGGCCTCGGCGTCCGAGCGGCGCAGCGCCGCGGCGGTGCGGAACACCTCGCGTGCTCGGGTCGGCAGCGTCGCGCCCTTGCGCAGCAGTGGCGCGAACGCGCGGTCGGCGAGCTGGATGCCGAGCGAGTGGGTCAGCCGGGCACCGCCGAACTCGACCTCCCGGTGCGTGATGGACAGCGAGTCGGGCGACACCTTCTGCGGTACGCCGGACCCGTCCGTGAGTTCCACCGTGAACCGCGAGGTCCGGTGTGGATCGATGGCGACCTCGGTCAGGAAGGCACCCTCGGCGTTCAGCACGACCCGTCCGGTGCGGAACGGCGGCTGCCCGTCCGGGTTGCTGAGCGTCACGCCGTACCCGGTCCAGTCCACCGGTGCGGTGCCGTGCACCTTGCCAGCGACCACGGGTGTGGTGGTCGTGACGCTCGGCTCGTACGCGAGTTGGAGGGCGAACTCGCCGGCGGCCGGTTGGAACGACGGTGGGTCGGGGCGCCGGACGGTACTGGCGAAGATGGCGGCACCGCGGGCGACCACGGTGGTCGGATCCAGGCTGGTGTCGAGCGCGATGCCGAGGCCGTCGCGGCCGTCGGCGAGGCGCTCCCGCAGTCCGGGCGCGAGGGTGGTGCCGCCGACGAGCAGCAGCCGGTCGATGTCGTCCGCACTCAACCCACTGTCGGCGAGCGCGGTGCGGCACAGGTTTGTCGCCCGGGCGTAGAACGGCTCGGCGACCCGGTCGAGCTCGTCCCGCCGGAGCGTGTACTCGAACGTCTCGATGTCACCTCCGCTGACCGTCAGGTCCACCACCAGGTCGATCGCGTCCCGGCGGGAGAGCTGGATCTTGCCCTCCTCGGCGAGCCACTTCAGCTTGGCGAAGTTCAGCCGCCATTCCGGGTTCTCGCGGTGGAAGTCGGCGAAGCCGAACTCGGCCGCGGCGGCCGGGGCCAGGATCCGCTCCACCACCGCCCAGTCGATGAGCTTGCCGCCCAGGTACGGGTCGCCGGCGTGGTTCAGCACCCGCAGGTCGCCGTCCCGCTTGCTCACGACCGCCGCGTCGAACGTGCCGCCGCCGAAGTCGAACACCATCCAGTAGGCCCGGTCGTCCGCGTCGTGGAAGCCGTACGCGAAGGCTGCCGCGGTGGGCTCCTGGACGAGCGGGCACGCGGCGCTGAGCCCGGCGAGCGCCGCCGCCTCCAGCGTTGCCTTGTTCTGGTTGAGCGAGAACGCGGCTGGCACGGTGATGACCGCCGCCTCCGGCGGGCTGCCGCTGTGGTGCGCGGCGTCCGCCCGCAGCGACTTGAGCACCTCGGCGGAGAGCTGCGGCGGCGTCAGCGTGCTGCCGGCCTTGCCGAACCGCTTGCCGGCGTCGGCCAGTCCCATCTCCAGCTTGAACTCGGCGGCCGCGTTTTCCGGGTCACTCTGTACCCGTTCGCGTGCGCGGCGTCCGACGTGCACGACCCCGGGCTTCGGGATCCACACCGCCGACGGGGTGAAGTCCCAGCCGTCGTTGTTCTTGATGACGGCGACGCTGCCGTCCTCCTCCACCACCGCGATCGCGCTGTTGGTGGTGCCGAGGTCGATGCCGAAGTCGATGGTGTCACGCATGCTCGTTCCTTCCGTCAACCTGCTGAGTGGGAGTACCGACGATGACCTGTCCCATCTGGATGAGGCGGCCGTGCAGATAGACGGACGGCCGTACGGTCTCGATGACGGTCTCGGTGCTCAGGGCCGGGTTCTCCTGGTACACCAGGACTTCGAGCTCCCGCCCCGGGTTGAAGACGTCGCCGTCGTGGTCCTGGACGACCAGGCCGGCGTCGGCCAGCGCCTCGGTGGAGGTGCGCAGATACCGGGTGGCCTGGCGGTCGCGGGGCGAGGGCCGCTCGCCGGCCGGGGCGAGCTTTCGCTGGGCCCGCCACAGGTTCGTGACGGCCGTCGCGAGTGCCGCCCCGTCCGGCTGCGCGGGTGGCGCTTCCTTCTCGTCCGGCTGCGCGGGCGGCGCTTCCTTCTCGTCCGGTTGCGCGGGTGGCGCTTCCTTCTCGTCCGGCTTCGCGTTCCGGACCGCCGTCAGCAGATCCTCCAGCCGGGCCCGCTGGGGCTCCGTCCACATCGGAGGCGCAATCCGGAACTCCCGATGATGCCGGCGCTGGCGAAGCTCCTCGCGCAGTCGGGTCATGCGTTTCACATCGTCACCCCTCGTCGCCACAGGTTCAACTTGGGCAGGTAGCGGGCGCGCAGGCCCGGCGACAGTTCGAGCGCCTCCGCCATCAGGCCCGCCGCCCGGTCGAGCTGGCCGGCGTGCCGGGCCAGTGCCAGCGCCTGCTCGGCAAGCCGCAGGGCCCGGGCGTCGGGCGGCTCTTCCCGGCTGCGGGCGGAGTTGCCGCCAAGGCGCCGGCTGCGCAGTCTGGCGGCCAACACGCCGGCGGAGGCCGGCCGATCGGCCGGGTCAACCTCCAGTGTGGACAGCAAGATCTGGTCCAGCTCCGGGTCCACCTCGGGGTGGTACCGGCTGGGCGGCAGCGGCACCCGCGCGAACCGACCCGGCGAGTACGACGACAGCGGCCCACCGTCGTCGTAGGGCAGGCGGTTGGTCAACAGCAGGTACACGATCGTGCCCACCGACCACACGTCGCTGGCCCGCGAGTACCCCTCGCGGCGCAGCACCTCCGGCGCCATGAAGGCGAACGTGCCCTGGGCGCTGGCCAGCATCGTGAACGGGTCGGCGCGCTTGGCGAGCCCGAAGTCGCTGATCCGGATCCGCAGGCCGCTGCCGTCGTATCCGACGAGGATGTTCGCCAGCGTGAGGTCGCGGTGCAGGATCGGCGGGTCCTGTTCGTGCGCGGCGGTCAGGCCGGAGGCGATCTGTTCGGCCGCCTCGACCGCCAGCGCCACCGGCATCGTGGGCGCGTGCGCGCGGATCAGCCGTTCGAGGCTGCCCCCGGCCACGTACTCCATGGTGAAAAATCCCCGGACGCCCTGCGGGGTACGCACGGTGCCGGCGTCGAACACCCGCACGATGTTCGGATGGCCCAATGTGGACAGCAGCCGGGCCTCCTCCAGCAGGGTACGGGTCTCGTCGAGGGAGGCGACCCGCTTGAAGACCTTCATGGCCTGCCAGCCGAGGTACTCGTGGCGTACCCGGTGCACCTCGGCGAACGCGCCCTCACCGAGCAACCGGTCCACCACGAGCGTTTCGGTGACGCGGTCGCCGCTCTCCAGCAGACTCACGAGTCTTCCTTGGGATCTTTGACGATGAGCCGGTACCCGATGCCGGTGATGGTCTCCAGGATGCGCGGCACGGACGGATCCGACTCGATGGCGCGGCGCACCGCGCGTACGACGCCGGCCAGGTCGGCACGGGTGTAGGCGCGGCCCGCCGGCCACTCCTCCCGTGGGCCCCAGAGCGCGGTGATGAGCTCCTCGTGCCCGCACGCGACCGCCGCACCGGCGCTGCTGCGACCCACCATGTACCGCAAAAGCTGGTGGCCCTGTGGCCGCAGCCCGCTGACCGGGGTCTCACCGCTCTCGTCGATCCGGTACGCCCGCGCGGCTACCCAGTCGTACCGCAGGCACGGCCCGCGGTTCGGCACCGCTGGCGCCGGCTCGAACGGCGCGGCCTGCGTGGTGTGCGGGTCGAGCAGCGTCAGCTCCCAGTACAGCGGTTCGCCGTCCGGGGACATGTCGCCGAGGATCAGCAGCGCGTCGCCGTGCCGCAGGCGGCAGCTTCCCACCAGGCGTTCGGTGCGTCCGCTCAGGGAACGGAGCAGCGTGCCGTTGACGCTCGCGTTGTCGGTGACCGTCCAGCCGCCGTCGCGTGAGTCCAGTGTGCAGTGCAGGCGGCCGACCCAGCGCTGCGGGTCCGGCTCCAGGACCACGTCCGGCGTGTGGTCCGCCGCCGTACGCCCGACCGTGATGGGCCCGTCCGTCAGCTCCACGCCCCGGACCCTCCCCTCCGGGGAGGTGACGCGCAACGTCACGCTCGCGCCCGTGCGGGCTTCCGCACCCACCGTCGACTCCTTGTGCGGCACCATGCCGGCCTACCGGGCTCGCCCGTCGAAGGGCTGGTCGTCCTTGCGGTGTGCCACGCAGGCCGCGTACATCCGCTGCTGACTCTGCTCGGTCCACCAATCGGAGCGGACCGGCGTGACCGTGAACGTGCTGGGCACCCGAAGCTGGCTCGCGAGCTGCTGGCACGCCCGGCCCGCCTCCTCCGCCAGCCGCACCCGGGCGGCGTCCTCGGTGAGCCGTGGCCCGGGCGGGGGCCAGTTCAGGGCCTGGTAGCCGAGGATCTCGGCCCAGTGGGGATTGTCGCATCGCACGATCGGCCACACGTTGTCCGCCCCGTCCGGCTCCTGCTTGAGTTCCACACAGTATCCGGCCGGCGCGTTGTGGTCCCGGCCCTGGCGGGACGTCACCGGCCGCGGTACGGCGAGCTGGGCCCCGGTCTGTTGCGAGGCCGCCAGGAACGACCAACGCTCGCCGTCGGCACGCACCACCAGGCACGTCGCGTAGTTGGACACCGAGTCTGGACTGACGACGACGTCCGGGGCGGGGAGGACGACCTCGGTGGTGTACGGATCCGACGACAGTCCGAAGTGGATCGCCTGCTCCCCACAGCTGAAGCGCGCGAGTCCGGCCAGGTAGTCGTAGTCCGCGCCGGGCCAGGACGAGATTGCCTCCCGCAGTCCCAGATAGGCGATCACCTCGCCGGCGTGTTCCTGCCCGCAGGGCACGGTCGTCACCGCCGTGTCGCCGTCGCGCCAGTCGTTCGCGTCCCGGACACAGATGATTTCCTGCGAGACGTCGCCATAGTCGACCGGGTGGATGTCGACCGATTCCGTCCCCGCGTCGGTCACGGCGTTGACGATGAGCACGAGCGCCACCACCACGACCGCGCAGAGAGCGAGGACACCGAGCACCCGGAGCCGCTGCCGCCGCGCCTCGTACTCCTCCCAGTCAGACAGTCGGATCGGCGTGCGGTACCGGAGCGGTCGGCTGGGTGTGTCGTATGAGACCGGCGCGCCGGCCTCCAGATCGGACAGCATGTCGCGGATGGCCACCGCGAGCGCTTCGTCGGTGACCTCGGCGAGGATGCCGCGCAGGAACCTCGCGGCCTCGTACCGCCCGCGGGTCCGGCGGATCTCGTCGACCCTGAACCGGAACTGGTTGAGCGCTCCGTCCGCCTCGTCGAAGCCACGCAGGTTCTCCCGGACCCGGCGCCGGGTCTCCGGGTCGGTGGCGAGCTTCTCCGCCTCCGCCAGCCAGCCCTTTACCTTGCCCTTGTACTGTCCGGTGGCCCGGTGCCGGGCGAGTGCGCAGTTGTTGAGCAGCACCGCGACCTTGTCCCGGACGGCGTCCGTCCGGCGGTGCTCGTCGCGCGGCGCCAACCCCTCCAGCCGGGCCAGCAACGGCTTCACCCGCGCGCGCATCTCGGTCACGATCTCGTCGGCGTCACCCGACTCCAGCCGGCTGTGCAGGTCCCGGACGGCGGACTCCAGCTCCGCATACAGCGGCTCGGCGGCTTCCTCGATCAGCCGGTCGCGTTCCCGGGCGGGCACCGGCCACTCACCCAGGTTCTTCCGCAGCGGAGCGGGATAGGCGGCGGACGCCGCCAGCCGCAGGAGTGGGCGCACCAACGCCACCGGCAACTCCGCGCGCAGCGCCTCCACGGCGGACGCGTCGAGCTGCCTGTCGTCGAGCCGCTCCACCCGGTGGTGCAGGTGCCGCCAGAACGACGCCGACCGGAGCGTCTTCGTCCAGGCCGTCGCCGCCGCCGTCCACTGACCCGGTAGCCCGCCGGCGATGGTCGCGGCCAGCAGGTCGGCCGGCTCCACGTCGAGCGCCGCGGCGTGTGCCCGCACCGCGGCGTCGTGGTCGTAGTGCACACCCGCCGGGCACTCGCACCCGTCCGGCGTACCCCACACGGCGAACACCTCGTGCACCAGGCGGCGGCGCGGATCGCCCAACACCCCGTCGAACGCGGCGCGTACCTCCTCGGTGGTTGCCGAGGAACCCTGCCAGCCCACGTCCGCGCCGACCCGCAGCGCCGCCGTCAACTGCTGCTGCCGCGCTCGTGCGGTGCGCCGGTCCACATCCACCGGCAGGCCGGTGACCCGGAAGGCGTTGCGCCGGTACAGGTCCGGCCCGGCCATTTCCCGCAGGCTGGCGACCGCCACCTCACTCACTCGTGCTCCCCAGGACGACATCGTTCAGGACTCGGATCGGCTCGGCTCTGCTCTCAGGATCGTCGCGTCGCGCGCCGCGCACCACGGCAGACAGTTGGAAACCAGATGTACGGCCTAGGGCAGATCACCACGGATCGGATCCTCGCCGACGCGCTTCAGGTAGTCACCCGGATTGGTGATCGGCCGGCCGTCGTCCCGGTACTTCTGCCGAACCCGTTCCAGGTGGGTCTTCACCGTGCTCTTCTCGATGCCGAGCCGCCGCGCGATGGCGGCGTGCGTCATGCCCTCCGCCACCCCCAGCAGGATCTGCCGTTCCCGAGGTGTCAGCGACGGACCGCGGCGGTCGTCGTCGCTCAGCAGGAACGCGTGCTCCGGCGACGTTGGCGTCTCGCCGCGGTGCACGGCCCGGATCGTGTCCGCCAGATCGTTGAGATCGCGTTCCTTGGGGATGTAGGCCACCGCGCCGGCCTCGGTCGCGGAGACCACCCAGCGGCGGTCCTTCACCACCGAAATGACGATCACCTGGCGGCCGGTGGCGGTCAGTTGCGCGACGTTGTGCGCCGGGTCGGTGAAGTTGCCCAGGTCGAGATCGAGTAGCACGATCGCCGGAGCGTCGGGTCCGGCAAGGTACTCGTCGACGGACGCGGCCATCGCCGTCAAGCGGATGTCGGGCGTGCTGCCGAACCAGTTCGCGAACGACTGGAGCAGCATCTTCTCGTCGTCGATGGCGCCGATGGTTATGACGGTTTCCATGTGATCTCCACGGTGGTGCCCTCGCCGGGCGTACTGGTGATGTCGCACTGGCCGCCGGCCTCGACCACGCGGTGCCGGATCGAGCCCAGCAGGCCGTACCCGCTCCGCGTGGCCGCGGGCACGAAGCCGGCGCCCCGGTCGACGACCGTGACGCGTACCCCGCCGGCGTCGTCGCCTCGGGTCGTCAGCCACGCCTGCCCGGTGCCCGCGTGCTTGCGGGCGTTGTTGAGCGCCTCCCGGGTCGCGCCGAGCAGCGCCTCGGTGACGTGACCGGGCACGCCCGTCGGCAGTTCCGCCGCGTTGTGGTCGATCCGCAGCCCGAGAGCCGCCAGGTCACGCATGACACGCCCGAGCCCGGCGCCGAGGTCCGTCGACATCGCGTCGTCCGACCCGGTGATCAGGGAGCGCAGGTACCGCGCGTCGCGCTCGCACTGGCTGCGGAACCGCTCGGTGTTGAGGTCGATCTGCCCCATCGCGCCCACGGTCAGCGTGGACAGCACCGTGTCGTGCAGGTTCCGGTACTGCCGCCGCCGCTCCCAGTCCCGGGCCTCGACCGACGCCATCCGGGCGGCCGCGTCGGCCGCCTGGCGCTGGGCCGCCAGCGCGGCCGCGTGGGCCTCGTCCGCGGCGCGCGCCGACGAGCGTACCCAGGCCGCGGCGAATCCGGCGGCGACGGTGAACAGGACGAGCGAGCCGATGTTGCCGGTCACGGACGCGAGGAGCGACGGGTCGGCGGCGAGATCCCGCCACACGCCGGCGAGGTAGCAGCCGGACAGCAGCAGGATCGACGGTCCGGCCAGCCAGCGTGGGCTGAACACGACGGCGAGCACGCCGGCCGCGTTCGCTGGCCCGACGGTCCAGTTCGCCCACCCGATCGCGTGGCCGGGCGCGGTCAACCGGCCGATGACCACGAGCGCGACCCCGATGAGCAGGACGTCGGCGACGACGGCGAGCGACGTGATGCGCCGCCCGCGCAGCGCGGCTCCGTAGAGCACCAGCGACCACACGGCGGCCACGGCGTAGAGGCCGAACACGACGCCCGGCCGCAGGTATGCCGACCGGTCGGTGGAGACGGCGGCCGCCCCGGCCGTGGCGTACTGCGCGAGCCGGAGCGCCCCGAACCCGCGGACCAGCACGCGTTCGGCTTGTTCCCGCCCGTTGACCTCCGACACGCTCCCAAGATTTCAAACCCCGGCGATACGCGGAAGTCCGCTCTGCGGCGGACTCCCACGATCAGGACGGTGTCCGGCTAGGAGGGCACCGCCGGCAGGTCCAACGCCGCGACGGCACCGCCGTGCAGGCTGCCCAGCCAGACGGTGGCGCCGTGCCGGCGTACCCCGGTGACCATCGAGAAGCCCGGGACGCATGCCTGGAGGTCGTACCGGACCCGGCCCTCGGCGTCCACCGCCTGCACCCAGGCGGTGTCCGCCGGCTTCGGTTGCAGGAAGTCCGGCAGCGCCCAGACCGCCCGCCGCACGGCGGGATGCCACGGCGAGACCCGGTCCAGCAGCGCGTTCCGGGGCGAGCCCATCGCGATCCAGAGCAGCCCGTCGTCGTCGGGGGCGAGGTTGTCGGGGAAGCCCGGCAGGTTGTCGGCCAGCCGGTCCACCTCTCCGGTACGCGGCCCGGTCAGCCACACCCGGGTCAGCCGGTACGCCCCGGTCTCGGCCACCACCACATACGACTCGTCGGCCGCCAGCGCCACCCCGTTGGCGAACTGGAGCCCGGTCAGCACCTCCTCGGTACGCCCGTCCGGACGCCACCGGAGCAGGCGTCCGGTGCCGGAGTGTTCCAGCAGGTCGGCCTTCCAGTGCGCCAGGGCGAAGCGCTGGGACGAGTCGCTGAACCAGATCGACCCGTCGCCGGCCACCGCCGCGTTGTTGCAGAGCCGCAGCGGTGCCGACCCGACCGGCGTGCCGGCGGCGACGAGGGTGCTGACCCGGGCGGTGTCGGGATCGACCCGGAGCAGTCCACGCCCGGCGTCGCAGACCACCAGCCGGTCGTCACGGTCCACCTCGACGCCGAGCGGCCGGCCGCCGGTCTCGGCGACCACCCGTGGCCCGGTGCCGTCCGTCGACAGCCGCACCAGCCGGCCGTCGGCGAGCCCGGTGTAGACCCGGCCGGCGGAGTCGACCGCGACGTCCTCCGGCCCCTGGCCGGGCAGGGCGTGCAGGCGTACCGGTGGCATCGGGTCGGTGCCGCTGTGCTGACGGGCCCGGGCCGGTGCCCGCTCCGGTCGCCACACGACGGGATCGATCCGGGGTCTGGCCATGGCCCATGGTATCCATCCGGATCGCTGCCCGCGCCGGTCCGGCCACGTCCACCCTGGACAGCTCCGGGCGGGTCGGCTTGACGGCTGCCGCCGGGCAACGATATAAACCATCTGGTTATAGAACTGAGAGGTTACGAAAGATGAGTGCGGACCTGCTCGACGCGACCTTCGCGGCCCTGTCCGACCCGACCCGGCGGGCGATCCTCGCCCGGCTGGCCACCGGCGAGGCCAGCGTCACCGAGCTGGCCGCGCCGTTCGCGATGAGCCAACCCGCCGTCTCCAAGCACCTCAAGGTGCTGGAGCGCGCCGGGCTCGTCTCCCGGGGCCGGGACGCGCAACGCCGGCCGTGCCGGTTGGAGGCCCGGCCACTCAAAGCCGCCCTGGACTGGCTGGAGAACTACCGCGACTACTGGGCCGAGAGCTACCAGCGGCTCGACGGCCTGCTCGCCGAACTCCAGGCCGAGGGCGGCGAGGGGCGGTGACCAGCGGCGACCGGGAGCTGACCGTGACCGCCCCGACCGACCGGGAGATCGTGCTCAGCCGCGCCTTCGACGCCCCGGCCGGGCTGGTCTTCGACGCGCTGACCCGTCCCGACCTGCTCCGCCGCTGGTTCGGCGCGCGGGGCTGGCAGCTCGTCGACTGCCAGGTGGACCTGCGGGTCGGCGGCGCGTGGCGGTTTGTCTCCCGGGGCCCGGGCGGCGAGGAGATGGCGCACGGCGGGATCTACCAGGTGGTCGAGCCGGCCCGGCGGCTGGTCTACACCGAGCGGTACGACGACCAGTCGTACCCGGGCGACACCCTGATCAGCCATCGGCTCGCCGAACGGGCCGGAGTGACCACCCTGACCAGCACGATCCGCTACGCCACGCCCGAAGGCCGGGACCGGGTGCTCCGCTATCCGATGCGGCGCGGCGTGACCGAGGGCTACCGCCGGCTCGACGACCTGCTCGCGGAGCGGACCGCGGCCCGCTGACCGCGAGGACCGCCGGTCCCCGGCACCGGCCGGACACCGATGTCGACACACACAGAGAGGCAGTCACCGTGAACTGGACCCTGGAAGTGGTGATCGTCCCCGTCTCCGACGTGGACCGGGCCAAGACCTTCTACGCCGACCAGCTCGGCTTCCACGTCGACCACGACACCCGGCCCGGCGACGGGGTGCGCATCGTCCAGCTCACCCCGCCGGGCTCGGGCTGCTCGATCGTGATCGGCACCGGCGCCGTGCCGGACATGCCGCCCGGCTCGCTGCGCGGGCTGCAACTCGTCGTCGCCGACCTGGCCAAGGCGCGCGCCCAGCTCGTCGAGCGGGGCGTCGAGGTGAGCGAGATCCAGGTCCTCGGCGAGAATCCGGGGCCCGTCGACAACCCGCTGGACAACGTCGGATTCGTCTTCTTCAGCGATCCGGACGGCAACGGCTGGGCCGTGCAGCAGATCTCCTCCCGGGCTTAGCGACCAAAGATCGTCAGCCGCAATGCGAGCGTACGCGTGCGTGACGGCACACGCTTCTCTGGCGCGAGTCGGCGCTCGGGCGCGCCGCCTGATCGGTCGCTCCGGGTCCCTGACTGGCGATGGCCTCCTCGAAGGAGGGGGCCACCGCCAGCGGGGTTTGTCGCAGGCAGGCTGCGTACCCGAGTAGGTCTTACCCGAGTAGGTCGCGGCGCCGTACCCCGGCGAGCCCGATCCCGACGAGTACTGCCGCGATCAGGGTGAGGGTGGCCAAGGTTAGCGGGCTCGGAGGCCCGTGGAAGGGCAGCACGTGGGCGAACGGGGAGAACGTCGTGAACGTCCATTCGGGCCAGCCCAGATGCTGCCCGAGTTCCACGAGTAGGACGGCGATCAGCGCGCCCCAGCCCACCACGGCGGCACCGCGGTGCAGCAGCCCGAAGCTGGCGACGGTGATGCCGACCATCACCCACACGGCGGGGATCAGGCTCAGGGTGGTGGTGACCATACTGCCGAGTTCGCCGCTGCCCAGCCCGAAGCACAGTCCGAGGATCAGTTGGAGTACGGCGGGGATTGCCAGGGCGATCAGCAGGTGGCTGAGGGCCCAGCGGGTCCGGTCCACGGGAGCGGACAGCAGCGTTTCGGCGTGCCCGACGTTCTCCTCCTGGCCGAGGCGTAGCACTGTCATGATCGCGTAGATGGTGATGGGGAAGCCCATGGCGAAGGCGATGTAGGCGAAGAACGCGTCGCCCGGGTTCGAGGTGCCCATCGCGTCGGCCCATTCCCGCATCCGTGCGCTGCCGGCGTACTCCTCCATCGCATCTGCTCCCACGAACCCCGTGGGCAGTGCGATGGCGATGGCGGCGACCGTCCACACCAGTGCCATCGAGCGGTGCAACCGCCAGGCCAGGCCGAACGGTCCGCTCAGGCTCCTGGCGGCTCTGGCCGGCCCGGGACGTGTTGCCAACAGTCCGGCGCCCAGATCTCTGCGCGCCGAGAGCGCGTAGGCGATCCTGACGAGCGCCACCACCAGCGCGACGACGAGAAGGAACGTCCACCAGCGCTCGTCCGCAAACGGCCGGCTACGTTGCAACCAAGCGTTGGGCACCAACCATCCGAGCCGCCGGACGGCATCGTCGCCCATGTCGAACGCGCCCCGGAGGAAGTGCATCCCCATGAACAGCGCGAACGCGCTCGCCCCCGCCGCGCGGGAACTCTCGGTCAACTGGGCGACCACGGCGGCCAGGGCGGCCGCGAGCCAGACCGCACCCGCGACGACCAGGCCGAACGCGATCGAGCCGGCGTCGGGCAGGCCGGCACCGCGGAGGCCCGCGGCCGACAGCACACCGAGGATCGCGCCCGCTCCGAGTACCACGATCAGCGCCGCGGTGAGCTGCGCGTGACGGCCGACAGCGGCCGAGCCGACGAGTTCCCTGCGGCCGGACTGCTCCTCGCCACGGGTGTGCCGAACCAGGAAGACCGCGGCACCGAGTGCGGCGACGACCGTGGCGCCACCGATGGTCTCCTGCGCGACCAGCGCGGCGGCGGTGTCGTCGTACGCCGGACCCTGGAACAACTTGAACATGGGGACTTCCGCCATGACGTCCCGGTAGCGCTCCTCGCGGGCAGCCGCGTCAGGATAGATCGATTCCATCGAACTCGCCCGGCTGGTCACCAGGCCCAGGGTCAGCGCCATCCAGACGGGCAGCCACACCCGGTCGCGGCGCAGGATCAGCCGGATCAGGACAGGAGTTCCCGCCGTGGCCATTCTCGGGGAGCGGGCCGGACGGTTCGCACGACGGGGGACGAGGGCCACGCTCATCGGACCCCCGTCCTCTCCTGCTCGTCACTGGTCTCTGCCGTGTCCTGGTAGTGGCGTATGAACAGCTCTTCCAGGGTCGGCGGCTGGATGGCGATGTCGCGCAGTCCGAGCGAACCGAGATGTGCGACGACGGTGCCGATGTGTTCCCGGTCGACCTCGCACCGCACCCGATGATCCTCGATCCGCAGCTCGTGGAGGCCCGGCAGAGTGGCCAGGCCCGTCGGCGGACCCGTGACGTCGGCGGTGACCGACGAGCGGGTCAGGTGCCTCAGCTCGGCGAGTGTTCCGGCCTCGACGATCCGGCCGTCCCGGATGATGCTCACCCGGTCGCACAGCGCCTCCACCTCCGAGAGGATGTGGCTGGAGAGCAGCACCGTTCGGCCGCGGCGGCGTTCCTCCTCGACGCACTCGCGGAACACCGCCTCCATCAGCGGGTCGAGGCCGGACGTCGGCTCGTCCAGCAGCAGCAGTTCCACGTCGGAGGCGAGCGCCGCGATCAGCGCGACCTTCTGCCGGTTGCCCTTGGAGTAGGTACGCGCCCTCTTCCTGGGGTCCAGCCGGAACCGCTCGATCAGCTCGTCACGGCGTCGCTGCTCGGCACAGCCGCGCAGGCGCCCCATCAGATCGATCACCTCGCCGCCGCTCAGGCTCGGCCAGAGGGTGACATCGCCGGGTACGTACGCGAGCCTGCGATGCAGGTCGACCGCGTCCTGCCAGGGGTCCTTCCCCAACAGTCGAGCCGTGCCGGCGTCAGCCTGGAGGAACCCGAGCAGGATGCGCAGGGTGGTGGTCTTGCCGGCGCCGTTCGGGCCGAGGAACCCGTGCACCTCTCCCGTGCTGACGTTCAGGTCCACGCCTTGCAGCGCCCGCGATCGCCCGAAGCTCTTCACCAGACCGGCGATCCTGATCGCCTCACTCATCGGCGTCTCCGTTCGTGGGAAGAGAGTTGTGCGGCTGCTTGACGACCGCGTCCCGGATGCCCTCGCCCACGCTGGAGCTGGCGAATTCCCCCACGCTGGCGTAGATGTCGAGCATCGCCGTGGCGACGCGGCTGGAGTTCTCGGGGCTGAGCACGTTCGCACCCATGCGCTGGGACAGGTGGTCGTGCAGGACGATGGTCGACAGGTGCATCGCCGCCATCACCGTCGCGGCATCGCGCACCCTGCTCGATCCCGGTGGAAAGCGGTCGGGCCAGAGTCTGCTCAGGAAGTCCTCCGAGACCGAAGCGCCGGTCGCGAAGAGGGCCGACGCGGCGGGCGTCCTCTCGACCATGGCTCGCGCGATGTAGCGAAGGATCAGCGGGCTTCTGGCGAACAACTCGCCCATGAAGTCGGCGTTGGTGATCTCGCCGCTGATCACGCCGAACTTGTCGAGTCCGTCGAACGCCCCCAGCACGTACTCGTCACAGACCCGTTGCAGGTCGTCCTTGGAGCCGAAATGGTGCTGCAGCAAGCCAGGTGACACGCCTGCGGCCTCCGCGATGCTCTTGATCGTCGCGGCCCTGAACCCTCGCTCGGCAAACTGCGTCAGCGCCGCGTCCCGGATCCGTGCGCGAGCGGTCAGATCCTCCGGTGGCCGGTCGCCCCAACCAGAAACTGGACTCATGACCAGGATGCTATACGTTCATATTGGAAAGTGGAAGATCGTATGGCGTCGCCGTCGGCCGCGCTCCACGTCACCAGCCCATTGACCTCCGGGCACGACTCCCGCCAGCACTGGATGCCCGGTCAGACGTCGGGCGGCGGCGATGTTGGCGACGCCGGCAGTCCGGGGCCGCGTTCGGACATACTCACCACAGCCAGCTTGAACAGCGGCCCACCGCCCTCACCACGCGCCATTGGGGATAGCCGGCCACACCTCGGATGTCGGTACGCCCGCGTAGCATCCGCTGCCGTGACCGCCGTCCAGACGTACCGGTATCTCGGCCCCTCCGCGCTCCGACCCGATGGTCTAGCCCTACAGACCAGTGGCGGGCCGGTGGCCCAACCCCCGGTTCTTCTCCGGGTTCCTGACCACGCCCCGGGCGGCCGCCGCCGGCCTGCTCGCGGTGGCCGAGGTCGCCCGCAGCCGCTACTACCGGCCGGCCGACCCGGCCAGCCTCGACCCGGTGGTGACGGGCAGTCGCGACCGGCTGCGCTTCGAGTCCTTCTCCGGCTGCTGCGGGGTTCGGGCAGTTGCCGCTGTAGTAAGTGATAGAATGCAATGGTGAACTTGAAAGAGTGGGCGAAGCGGGAAGGAGTCCACCCGGTCACGGCGTATCGCTGGTTCCGGGAGGGCAAGCTGCCCGTGCCCGCTCGACGAGTCGGCGGCCTGATCCTGGTAGAGCAGCACGCCGAGGCGTCGTCACCAGAAACCACAGTGGTG
This sequence comes from Plantactinospora sp. DSM 117369, assembly GCF_053764795.1. Classification (NCBI taxonomy): domain Bacteria; kingdom Bacillati; phylum Actinomycetota; class Actinomycetes; order Micromonosporales; family Micromonosporaceae; genus Plantactinospora; species Plantactinospora sp. DSM 117369. The sequence continues at coordinate 3,984,068 of NZ_CM132446.1, forward strand.
TACGGCCGCGTGTCGTGTGCCGATCAGAAGGCCGACTTGGATCGACAGGTCGCCCGGGTAACCGCATGGGCGACTGGGCGGAACCTCGTTGTGTCCCGAGTCGTTACCGAGGTCGGGTCCGCGCTCAACGGACGCCGCAAGAAGTTCCTGGCGTTGCTGCGTGACCCGACCGTCACGACGATCGTGGTCGAACACCGGGACCGGTTCGCCCGTTTCGGCGGCGAGTACGTCGAAGCCGCGCTGGCCGCCCAAGGCAGGCGGCTTCTGGTGGTCGACCCGGCCGAGGTGGACGACCCGGCCGGGGTGGACGACGACCTTGTGCGTGACATGACCGAGATCCTGACGTCGCTGTGCGCTCGTCTGTATGGACGGCGCTGTGCTGCGGACCGAGCCCGCCGCGCCGTCGAAGCGGCCACCGAGGGCGACCCGGCATGAAGACGATTCAGGCGTACCGGTTCGCCTTGGACCTCACCCCGACCCAAGAGCGTGCGGTACTCGCGCACGCCGGGGCGGCACGGTTGGCGTACAACTGGGCGTTGGCTCGGGTGAAGGCGGTCATGGACCAGCGCGCGGCGCAGCGTACCTACGGTGTGCCGGATGGTCAGCTCACCCCGGCGGTCGGGTGGTCGTTGCCCGCGTTGCGCCGGGAGTGGAACGCCGCGAAGGGTGGTGTGGCGCCGTGGTGGCGGGAGTGTTCGAAGGAGGCATTCAACACCGGCCTGGACGCGCTCGCCCGCGCGTTGAAGAACTGGGCCGACTCCCGCGCCGGTAAACGTGCTGGCCGTCCGGTCGGGTTTCCTCGGTTCAAGTTCCGACGCCGCACCACACCGTCCGTGCGGTTCACCACCGGCACGATCCGGGTCGAGCCCGACCGCATGCACGTGACGCTACCCAGGCTGGGCCGATTGAAGCTGCACGAGTCCGCTCGGAAACTCGCACGCCGCCTCGACGCCGGCACCGCCCGGATCATGTCCGCGACCGTCCGGCGCGACGGTGGCCGCTGGCACGTCTCGTTCACCGTCGAGGTCGAACGCGCCGACCAGGTACCGGCCAAGCCCACGTCTGTGGTCGGCGTGGACGTCGGCGTCACGCACCTTGCGGTGTTGTCCACCGGTGAACTGGTGGACAACCCGCGCCACCTCGTTGCCTCGCAGGCCCGGCTAGATGCCTGGGGAAGAGCGCTGTCGCGTAAGAGCGGCCCCGACCGGCGTACCGGACGCCGCCCATCGAAGCGGTGGGAACGGGCGTCCGCGCGGCTTGGTCGTGCGCACGCCCGGGTCGCTCAGCTGCGCCGCGACGGCCTGCACAAGCTCACCACCCGGCTCACTCGTGAGCACGGCACGGTCGTGGTCGAAGACCTCAACGTGGCCGGGATGCTGCGTAACCGGCGGCTGGCCCGGCATATCGCTGACGCCGGATTCGCCGAGATCCGCCGTCAACTCGCTTACAAGACCTCATGGAACGGTGGCCGACTGATCGTGGCCGACCGTTGGTATCCGTCCTCGAAGACCTGCTCGGGCTGCGGCGCGGTGAAAGCCAAGCTGGCCCTGTCCGAGCGTGAGTACGACTGTGAGGCGTGTGGGCTGGTCCTGGACCGGGACCTCAACGCCGCACGCAACCTGGCCGCTGTTGCGGCCGAGTTCGACACCGCCGGGAGTGGCCCGGTGGCAGCACGTGGAGCCGACCGTAAGACCCGTGCACGCGGGCTGGCGGCTGTGAAGCGTGAACCCGGCACGGCGTCCGCCGGTCAGACCGGGACCGTCCCACCGCAAGGCGGGACTACTAATCACGTGCTCACTAAAGTGCACTGAAAGGTAACGGCTGGTCGCCGCGTACGCGCCGAACGACATCGCCGGCACCGCCGACCAGGACCTCCGGGGCGGTGCCGAGATACTGCCGCTGCTCGCCGAGAGCACCGGGGACGGCGGGATGGCGCTCGACCTGGCCCTGGCGTACGGGCTCGGCGCCCGGCACCGGGCCGACCGGGTCGCCGCGGTCGACGCCCTGCTGGCGCTCGCCGCCGCAGGTGAGTTGGATGCCGCCTCCGTGGGTCGGCAACTCGGGGAGCTGGCGTCGGGCGGGATGGTGACCCTGACCCGGACGGTCGAGCCGCTCCGGGATCTGGCCCTGGCCGGTGCCCGACTCAGCACCTGGCGGCTGCTCGCCGCCGCCCTGCCGGCCCTGCTGACCGCGCCGAAGCCGCGCTCCGGCGTATCCGACCTGCTGACCCTGGCGGCGGAGACGGCGACCGCCACCGGCGTCCCGATCGCCGTCCCCGGGCTGGCCGAGGTGGCCGCCCGCCGGGGGTCGAGCCGGCTGTCGACCGAGGCCCGCCGCCTCGTCGCCGCGCTCGACCACCCGGCCGCCGCGGTGACCGGATAGCGCCGCCGCCGCTGAACCTTTGGCAACCCCCCATGCGGTCCGTCGTGCCGCAGGTGGAGGTCCCGGCGCCCGCGCCGCGCGGTTCAGGGTGACATAGGTTCACCGGGTGCCGACTACGCCGGGCCGGCGGGTACCGGCGGCAGCCCGGCGGTCGCGGCCCGTAGCTGCGACTCGGAGAGTTCGTGGTCGGCGAGGTCGCCGGCGAGGTAGGCGCCGTAGGCGGCGAGGTCCAGGTGCCCGTGCCCGCACAACGCGGTCAGGATCACCTTCTCCTCGCCGGTCTCCTTGCACCGCAACGCCTCCTCGATGCAGGCGGCCAGCGCGTGGGTGGGTTCGGGGGCCGGCACGATCCCTTCGGTACGCGCGAACCGCACGCCCGCCTCGAAGCACTCCCGTTGGCCCTTTGCCACCGCCTCGATCAACCCCAGCTCGTAGACGTGCGAGATCAGCGGTGACATCCCGTGGTAGCGCAGCCCGCCGGCGTGGATCGGGTCGGGGATGAAATCGTGTCCGAGAGTGTGCATCTTCATCAGCGGGGTCATCCCGGCGGTGTCGCCGAAGTCGTACGCGTAGACGCCCCGGGTCAACGACGGACAGCTCGCCGGCTCGACGGCCCGGATGGTCACCTCCAGCCGGCCGGCCAGCTTCTCCCGGAGGAACGGGAACGCGAGCCCGCCGAAGTTGGAGCCGCCGCCGGTGCAGCCGACGATCAGGTCCGGCGTCAACCCGACCTTGCCGAACTGGGCGAGCGCCTCCTCGCCGATCACCGTCTGGTGCAGCAGTACGTGGTTGAGCACGCTGCCCAACGCGTAGTTGGTGTCCGGGCTGCCGGCGGCCACCTCGACCGCCTCGGAGATCGCGATGCCCAGCGAGCCGGGTGAGTCGGGCTGCTTGGCCAGCACGGCCCGGCCGGCCGCGGTGAGCTCGGACGGCGACGGGTGGATGACTCCGCCGAACGTCTCGATCATGATCTTCCGGTACGGCTTCTGGTCGTACGAGGCGCGCACCTGCCACACCTCGCAGTCCAGGCCGTACTGCGAGCAGGCGAAGGCGAGCGCGGTTCCCCACTGGCCGGCACCGGTCTCGGTGGTCAGCCGGCGGACTCCCGCCACCGCGTTGTAGTACGCCTGCGGCACCGCCGTGTTCGGCTTGTGCGACCCGGCCGGCGACACGCCCTCGTACTTGTAGAAGATCTTGGCCGGGGTGCCGAGCGCCCGCTCCAGCCGGTGCGCCCGGTACAACGGGGACGGCCGCCAGAGCCGGTAGACGTCCAGTACGTCTTCGGGAATGTCCACGTAGCGCTCGGCGGTGACCTCCTGCTCGATCAGCGCCGTCGGGAAGAGCGGCGCCAGGTCGTCCGGGCCGACCGGCGCCAGCGTGCCCGGGTGCAGCACCGGCGGCGGCGCGGCGGGCAGGTCGGCCACGACGTTGTACCAGCGACGTGGCATCTCCGACTCGTCCAGCAGAATCTTGCTCGGCTCACCCATGGGCACGAATTGAACCGGCCCGAGGCGGTGATGTCCACGGTTGTCGTGCCGTCCCGGCAGTGTCGGGCGGGTCGCCGGCGACCGCCGGGATCCGGCCGACGAGGCCTCGCCGGACCTGCGGCCGATCCCGCCGGCCCACCGTGCCCGGGTGTCAGAGCCGGGCCGGGCCGTACGGGACCTGGCCGGTGCCGAGCCGTCGCAGCCGGGTGCGCACCCGGTCGGCGTCCGGGTGGTGGAGGTCGTCGAAGATCTCCACGGCCTCCCGCCAGGTGTGGCGGGCAATCTCCACTCCACCGTCGGAATACCGCGCATCGCCGAGCCGGACGAGCGTGTCGGCGGTGGCGGGGCGGTTGCCGAGGCTGCGGAACAGCTCCAGGGCCCGGCGGTAGCAGGCGATCGCCTCGGTGAGCTGGCCGAGGTGCCGGTGGGCGTACCCGAGGCTGTTCCAGGTGTGCGCCTCGGCGGGCCGGTCGCCCTGCTCCTGCTGCTCCGCCAGGGCCAGATAGCAGGAGGTGAGGGCGGACTCGTACTCGCCGAGCTGGGCCCGGCACCACCCCACCGAGCTGAGCGCCCGGGCCTGCCCGATCCGGTGTCCCGCCGCCCGGAACAGCTCCAGCGCCTGCTCGGCGTGCCGCAGCGAGTCGCGGTACCGGGACTGCTGCTCGGCGACCAGGGCCAGGTTGTGCTGCACCTGTGCCTGGCCGACGGGGTCGTCCAGCTCCGCGAAGAGCGCGAGGGCCTGCCGCAGGTGTGAGTGACTGTCGTCGTGCCGGCCGAGCCGCAGGTAGGCGATCCCGAGGTAGCGCAGCGCGTACGCCTGGTCGGGCCGGTCGCCGAGCCGGCGCACCGCGGCCAGCGCGCCCTCCAGTACGGCCACCAGGTCGGGCCAGTGGCCGTGCTCGTCGAGGAAGGGTGCGAACGTCCAGGCGAGGGTCCAGGCGTGCGGGAAGTCCACCGGGGAGTTCTCGCCGAGCAGGGCGAGCAGTACCGGTTGCTCGGTGCCGAACCAGGCTCGCGCCTGTTCGGGGCTCTGGAACGTCTCGACGGTCACCCCCGGCTCGGCCGGGGCGGCGCCGATCTCGTCTCGGTGCGGGTGGGTCAGTCGGGCGGCGGCGTACGCGGTGTGCAGGTAGTGGTCGAGCAGCCGGCGTACGGCCTGCTGCCGCCCCGGCTGGGTCTCCCGGTCGCGCGCCAGCTCGCCGGCGTAGGCACGGAGCAGGTCGTGGCAGCCGTACCGGCCGGGGGAGCGTTCGACCAGCAGACTCGCCCGGGCCAGCTCGGCCAGGGCCGGGCGCGCCTGCCCGAGCGGCACCCCGAGCAGGCTGGCCGCGGCGGCGACACCGATCTCCGGCCCCGGGTGCAGCCCGAAGAGCTGGAACAGGCGCGCCGCTCCCGCCGAGAGGGTGTGGTAGGAGCCGGCGAAGACGGCCCGCACGTCCGTACCCGGATCACCGTCGCCGAACCCGTCGAGCCGGCCGTCGGGCCGGCGCAGTTCCTCGGCCAGGGCCCGAAGTGGAAACCCGGGACGGGTGGCGCTCCGGGCGGCCACCAGGGCAAGCGCCAGCGGCAGCCGGGAGCAGCGGGAAATGATCTCGTCGACCGAGTCCGGCTCGGCGGCTACCCGGTCCGCTCCGATCCGCCGGGCCAGCAGGTGCCGGGCCTCGGCGACCGGCGGCAGGTCGAGGGCGAGCGGCTCGGCGCCCACCGCGGCCACCAGACCGGACAACCAGTTGCGGCTGGTCACGATGACCCCGCAGCCGGGGGAGCCGGGCAGCAGCGGCTGGACCTGTGCGGTGTCGCCGGCGTTGTCCAGCAGTACCAGCATCCGCCGGCCGGCGACCAGGCTGCGGTACAGCGCCGCCTGCTCGGCCAGGTCCGCCGGTACGTGCTGCGGTGGAACCCCGAGCGCGCCCAGGAAACTGCGGATCGCCTGGTCCGGCCGTGGTGGGGCCGATCCGGCCGGATCGAAGCCGCGCAGGTTGACGTACAACTGGCCGTCGGGGAAGCGTGCGGCCCGGAGGTGCGCCCACCGCACCGCCAGGGCGGTCTTGCCGACCCCTGCGGTTCCGGAGATCACCGCGACCGGAGGCCCCGGCGGCGAGTCGCCGGTCGGCAACAGGATGGCGTCGAGCCGGTCGAGTTCGGCGGTCCGGCCGACGAAGACCGGCAGGTTGAGCGGCAGTTGCGCCGGCACCACCGGCTGGGCCGCCGGGACGTCGGGATGCGTCCCGGACTGGTCGTCGGCCGGCGGCTCCGCCTGGTCGTCGTCGCCGTGCTCACGGTCCAGCACCGGATCGCCCCGCAGGATGGCCCGGGCCAGTTCGCTGAGCTGGGCCCCCGGGTCCAGGCCCAGCTCGTCCGCGAGCCGCCGCCGGGTCCGGTGGTACGTCTGGAGCGCGTCCTGGCGCCGCCCGGTGCGGTACAGCGCGACCATCAGGTGACCGGCGAGGGTCTCGTCCGACGGGTCGCGTTCGACCAGCTCGGTCAGCTCGCTGAGCAACTCCTCGTGAGCGCCGAGCGCCAGGTCCGTCTCGATCCGCAGCAGCATCGCCGAGCCGCGCAGCCGCTCCAGTCCGGCGCAGACCCGCTCCCGCAGCGGTTCCGGGGCGTCGGCCAGCGGTGTACCGCGCCAGAGGCCGAGCGCCTCGCGGAGCAGGTCGGCCCGGCCGACCCCGGTCAACGAACGCGCCCGCTCGACCAGCCGGGTGAACCGGTGCGCGTCCACCGCCTCGGCGTCAATCTCGATCGCGTACCCGTCGCCGCGCCGGACCAGTGCCTCGCCGCTGCCGTCTCCGGGGGCGTTGAGCGCGGTGCGCAGCCGGGAGACGTACGTGCTCAGCACGGCCGGAGCGGTGTCGGGCGGGTCACCGTCCCAGAGCAGGTCGACCAGGCGGTGGATCGGCACCGGGCGGCCCGCCTCCAGGAGCAGCAGCCCGAGCAGGCAGCGTTCCCGGCGCCGACCCACGGCCACCGGCGCCCCGCGGTGTTCGGCCCGCACCGGACCGAGGATCCGAAAATTCATCATTGTGCTCAACAATCCCTGTGTATCAGACAGAAGCGTCTGGTGTATGTCGGCCATCTAGGGCCCACAGGGTCGACAACTGGTGGGGTCCGTTGGTTGCGGGCACGCCCGAACTACTTCCCGGACGGACGGCGTCGCTGGCCGCACCGCATGCGTGGGGCGGCCGGCGGGCTTCCGCACCCGACCGGGGCTGATTCCTGGTCCTCGCCGTATCCTTCGGTCCGGCGCGGTGCCGGTGGCAGCGGGACCGGGCCGACGGGTTGACGCGCACCCTCGGGAGGCGAGCTGGCGGCCACCGGGCGGGGTGTGGCGCCTCCGGCAGAGCTGCGCCAGGCCGGTCGGATGTCGGGCCACGCCGTGGGAGTCGGCCCGGGTCGGGCCGATCAGCCGCCGACCGTTGAACCTTTCAGCCTGAACCGCGTGCTCACGCACCGCGTCCGACCGTGTGGTCCGCCGGGCGCGAGGGGAGGTGGGGGGACTGCACCCGCACCGGCGGCAGGTACCCGCGCTGCGACGGCCGGGCAGGGCGGCCAACCTGATCGCTGTCGGCGAGGTGGCCGCGCACGTGCTCCGGTTCGGCGTTCGGCCTTCGGGCCGGCGTCCGTGCTGCGGTCCCGGCGGTCAGCCGGGCCGGACGGGCTGTTCGGGCCGGTGGCAGTGTGCGCAGTGCCGGTCGTCCGCCAGCACCGACGGCAGCCACTGCGGTGCCGAGCCGAGCCGGGGATCACGGTTGAGGATGGCCCGGTGCAGGGCGATCAGCTCCGGTCCGGGCTCCACGCCCAGTTGCTCGCGCAGGGCCTCGCGAGCGCGTCCGTACGCGGCCAGCGCCGGTGCCACGTCACCGCGCCGGTACAGCGCCACCATGAGCTGCGCCCACAGCGTCTCCCGGGTGGGATAGGCCAGGGTCAGCCGGCGCAGGTCGCTGACGAGTTCCTCGCTGCCGCCGAGGCCGAGACGTGCCCGCAGATGGCATTCGATCGCTAGCTGCCGCGACTCGTCGAGAGCGCTGAGCCGGGCGGCCAGGGCCGGGCTGCGGGGTACGTCGCTGGCGGCGTCACCGCGCCACAGCGCCAGCGCCGCCGCCAACTGCGTCGCGGCCCGGGCCGGGTCACCAGCGGTGAGCGCCGTACGCCCCAGCCGTAGCCGTTCGGCGAACACCTGTAGATCCAGCTCCTCCGGGCCGACCCGGAGCAGGTAACCGCCGCTGGTGGTGGCCAGCCGGCTCCGGCCGGCCTCCGGCGAGCCGCCCAGCGAGGTACGGAGTCGGGTCGCGTAGGTGCGCAGGTTGGCGATGGCCGACACCGGCGGCGGACCCTCCCAGAGCAGTTCGATGAGGTGGTCGAGGGAGACCGGTCGGTTCGGCTCCAGCAGCAGGGCGGTGAGCAATGTTCGTGGCCGGACGCCGTTCACCCGTACCGGCCGGCCGTCCCGCCACACGCGGACGGGACCGAGTAGGGCGAAGCGCAGCCGAAGGCCGCCTGTGGGTGGCGGTGACATGCGGACCAGCCTGAGCCATTGGACTTTCCACCCACCTTCCGCCGGCCTTCCGGCCGTACCGCCGAGCCCCGGGATGACGGCGGGCCGGGCGGACTCCGGGCAACCGGTCGTCCGCCCGGCACCGCCGGTACCCCGGTCAGTCCTTCGGGCTGCCCTTGGGGGCGGTGTCCCACTCCGGGTTGCCCAGGGTGGTGACCCAGGTCCGTACCTTGGCCACGTCGGCCGGCGCGAAGGCGAGGCTCAGCATCAGCAGCAGTCGCGCCTTCTGCGGCAGCAGGTCGTCCCCGGCGATGATCGGCGAGGTGGTGCTGCCGCCGTAGACGGAGCCGGAGCCGGTCCGGGTGGTGCTGACGAAGACGACCCCCAACGCCCCAGCGGCGCTCCGGGCGCTGCTCTGCGCCGAGGAGATGCCGCCGGCGCCGGTGCCGGCGGTGACGATGCCCTTCACCCCGGCGTCCGCGAAGGCGGTGATCGCCTCCCCACCGGCCTGCTGGTAGCCGTAGACCACCTCGACCCGGGGCACCGCGGTGGGGGCGACCTTGGACAGGTCGAACGGGGTCAACCAGCGCTGCTTCGCGTCGCAGTCCTCGACCCGGGCCGGTGCCCGGCCGACCTTGATGTTCGGCCCGTCGACCCAGCCCAGTACGCCGAGTTCCCGGGACTGGAAGGTGTCCATCCGGTAGGAACTGGTCTTGGTGACGTCCCGGGCGGCGTGGAACTCGTCGCCGAGCAGCAGCACCGTGCCGTAGCAGTAGGTGGACTGGCTGGCCGCCAGCACGATCGAGTTGTACAGGTTGGCGGGACCGTCGGCGCCGATCACCTGCGGCCCGTCCGGGGTGACCGCCGCCCACGGTCGCATGGCGCCGGTGAGCACCACCGGCTTGCGGCTCTGCACGGTCAGGTCCAGCCAGTACGCGAACTCCTCCATGGTGTCGGTGCCGCTGGTCACCACCACCGCGTCGGACTTCCGCAGTGCCGCCTCGACGGCCAGGGTGAGGGCGTGGAACTCGGCGATGGTGTAGCCGCCGGAGCCCTTGTTGCCGAACTGCACCGTCGAGACGTCGGCGATCTGGCCGATCTCCGGCTGGAGCCGGGCCACCAGGTCGCTGATGGCGATCCGGCCGGACTGGTAGTCGGTGAAGCTGCTCCGGGAGGTGGCGACGCCGGAGATGGTGCCGCCGGTGCCGATCACGGTGACCCGGGGCTTCTTCGCCTTGGCCCCGGCCACCGCCTGGGCGTACGCGACGCTGCGGATCTCGGTCGGTCCGGTGACCCCGGAGACGGTGCCACTGATCGGGGGCAGCGCCACGGCCGCCGGTGCGGGGGAGCGGTTGACGACGGAGACGACCGTGGCGGTGAGTGCCGCGGTGAGGACCGGAACCAGTACGGCGGCCAGGCGCCGAGGTGTCGGCCGGAACCGACCCGGAAGGCTGGACAATGCGACCTCCAGTTGGGGGATGGGGGTAACGGGCATCGTGCGAGCTCCGGTTTTCCTCGGCGTTACAAGATCATTTCCCGTCGCCGCCTTTCGGAACGCGCCCGATCCATAGCCGCTATTCGATCTATTTTCGGAGTGGAAGCTGCCGGTTTGGCCGCCTTCGGGCCGAGGCTCGACCAGTCTGGCTGTGACGAGCGGCACAATCGCCTCCGGACAGTGAACCCGGGCGGTCCGGTGGGCTACCCAGGACGGGATGGATGACGTCGACCACGGGCTGCTGCACCGGGTGGCCGCCGGGGATCAGCGGGCTTTCGAGGAGCTGTACGCCCGGCACGGCCAGCCGCTGCTGGCGTACGCCGAGGGCCTGCTCGGCGACCGTGGCCGGGCCGAGGAGGCGCTCCAGGACACCTTCCTGGCCACCTGGCGGGGCGCCGGCTCGTTCGAGGGGCGGTCCACGGTGCGTACCTGGCTGTTCGGCATCTGCCGGCGGCAGGCACTGAGCCGGATGGCCGGACGCCGGCCGGCGCCGCTGCCGATGGAGGCCGCTGCCGAGGTGCCGGCCGGCGAGCCCGGTCCGGAGGCGGTGGCCCTGGCCCGGGCCGACGCCCGGGCGGTGGCCGCCGCCCTGGCCGAGCTGGCCCCGGCGCACCGGGAGGTGCTGGACCTGGCCTTCGGCGCCGGCCTTGCGCACGCCGAGATCGCCGAGGTGCTCGGCATTCCGGTCGGCACCGTGAAAAGCCGGCTGTTCCACGCCCGGGCCGGGCTGGCCCGGGCACTGCCCGAAGCGGCGGCGGTCGGGGTTTCCGGACGGGAGGCGGGACGATGACCCACCCGAGTGAGCTGCTGGCAAGGTTCGCCGCCGGCACCCTGTCGGCCGACCGGGCCGACCGGGTGGCTCGGCACGTCGCCGACTGCCCCGGCTGCGCCGCCGAACTGACCGCCTGGCGGCGGGTGGCCGGCGCCGTCGGTGACCGGGTCGCGGCGGTCGCCCCGCCGCCGCCCGGACTGCTCGGCGCCGTGCTGTCCCGGCTGGCGCCGTCCCGGGCCGCCGCACCGGTCGTACCCCGGTATGCGGCTCCGCTCGGCGGCGCCGCCGCGCGCCGGGCGGTGCGGATCCTGGCCGCCCAGCGACGCCTGGTCGACCGGCGGGTCTGGCCGGTCGCCGCCGTGGTGCTGGCGGCCGGCACCGCTCTCGCCGGCTGGGCGCCACCGGGACTGTCCGAGCAGGTCCTGGCCATCGTGGTACCCCTGGTCGCGGCGCTGGGCGTGGCCGGTGCCTGCGGCAGCGGCACGGACGAGGCCGGCGAGCTGGTCGCGGCGAGCCTGACCGGGGTACGCGCGGTGCTGCTGGCCCGGCTCACCCTGGTGCTCGGCGCGATCTTCGGTGCCGCCTCGGTCGCCTCCCTCGGGCTGGTCTGGTTCGACGCCGGTGCACCGGTGGGGCTCTTCGCCGCCTGGCTCGGGCCGATGGCGCTGCTCTCGGCGGTCAGCTTCACGCTGTCGGTGCTGTGGCGGCCGGCGGTCGGGATCGGGGTCGCGATGGGCCTCTGGGTGCTCCGGCTGCTCGCCGGCTCCAATGCCCTGGACGGGACGGTGGACCGGCTGGTCGAGGCGCTGTGGCGGACCAGCGGGCCGCTGCTGTTGCTGGCGGCGCTGCTGATGGCCGGCACGGTCGTACTCTTGCCGCGCTTGCCGGCCGGAGTCGGACGCCGCGCCTACGGCCGGTGACCGGCGCCGGATGTGGCCCGGGTCACCGGCCGTACCGGTGAACCCCAGCGGCTCGCCGGCCCACCCAGTTGTGTGATGGCCCAATATTCCTGGCATATTCCACTGCGGCGGGCCGGGTCCCGCCACCTGTGGCGGTACGAGGCGCGGCGCGCCGGCTGGGCGGCCGGCGTCGCGCCACCGGCGACGCTGCTGGTCGCGGTGGCGATGGCCCTGCTCGCCGGCAACGGCGGGGCCGGGCGGCGGCAGGTCGGCGACCTGCTGCTCACCGGAGTGGAAGCCCTGCTGCCGCTGGCGGTGGCGATGACCGCGGTGACCCTGGTGGCCCGGGACGGCTGCCGGGAGCTGCAACTCGCCCTCCCCACCCGGTACGCCCGCACCCTCGGCCGCCGGCTCGGGGTGCTGGCGCTGGCCGCCGCGCTCTCCGCGCTGGTCTACTCGGCCGGGCTCGGTCTCTCCGGCTGGTGGATCGGGCCGGACCCGCTCGCCTCGCCGCTGGTCTGGGCCCCACCGACGATCTGGCTCACCGCCCTGGCGGTGCTGCTGGCGGTACTCGCCCGCAGCGTCGTGATGGCCACCAGTGCGGTCGCCGGGCTGTGGCTGTGCGAGCAGGTCTTCGCGTCCCTGCTGGTCGGCCACGACTGGACCCGCCCGCTCTTCCTGTTCACCACCAGCCGGCTCGGGACCGGGGAGGGCTGGCTGACGAACCGGCTGGTGCTGACCCTCACCGGGTTGCTGCTCGCCGCCGCGGTCGCGCTGCTGCTGCGCCGGCCCCATCTGCTGTTGTCCGAGGAGGAGGAGTGAGCGGCATGTCGGAACTGCTCGCGGTCGGCCGGTACGAGTTCCGGATGCAGGCCCGCAAGCGGTCGCTGTGGCTGACGACGCTGGTCCTGGCGACGGTGATGGCGCTGTTCCAGGGTCCGCGCGGGCCCCGCTACCTGCCGGCGGACGCGACGGCACCGGAGGTGATGGCCGGCTGGGCGTTGATCTTCGGCATCGTGGTGCCGCTCGGCTTCGGCATGGTGCTGGCGGACCGGCTGGTCCGGGACCGCCGGCTCGGCACCGCCGCCCTGCTGGAGAGCCTGCCGGTCCGGCCGGGTCTGCTGCTGGCCGGGAAGTACCTCGGCGGGCTCGCCGCGACCGGGCTGCCGGCGCTGCTGGCGATGCTGGTCGCCGGTGGCTACGAGACCGTGCACCGGGGCGAGCCGCTGATGCTCGGCTGGGCGGTACTGGCGTTCGCCGTGGTCATGCTGCCCGGGTTCGCCTTCGTCGCCGGGTTCGCCCTGACCTGCCCGCTGGCCATCTCCGCGCCGCTGTTCCGGGTGCTCTTCGTCGGGTACTGGTTCTGGGGCAACATGCTCGCCCCCGACTTCCTGCCGTCGCTGACCGGCACGCTGGTCACGCCGATCGGTGACTATCCGGCGAGTTGGCTCTCGGGCGAGCTGGCGTTCTTTGCCGGCGCACCCGGCTGGCTCTCCTTCCTGCGCCCCGAACCCGGCGCCGGCAGCGCGCTGCTCAGCGTCGCCCTACTCGTCCTGCTCGGCCTGCTGCCCCTGCTGGTCGCGCACACCGTCCTGTCCCGCCGCCGGCACGCCGCCTGACGCGTCTTGAGAAAGGCTCACTTCGTATGGACATCCAGACCACCGGTCTGACCCGCCGGTTCGGCAGGGTCACCGCGCTGCACTCGGTCGACCTGGCCATCCCGGGCGGCATGTACGGGCTGCTCGGCGCGAACGGTGCCGGTAAGACCACGCTGATGCGGATTCTGGCCGGGGTGCTGCCGCCCAGCGGCGGGCAGGTGCGGGTCGGCGGTCACGACCTGTCCACCGGGGCCGGCCGCCTGGCGGTGCAGCGTCGGCTCGGCTACCTGCCGCAGGACCTCGGTCTCTATCCCGACCTGTCGCCACGGGAGTTCCTGGACTACGTCGGGCTGCTCAAGGGGCTCGACGACACCCGGGCCCGGCGGCGGCAGGTCGACGAGCTGCTGGAGCTGGTGGCGTTGACCGAGGTGGCTGGGCGGCGGATGAAGGGCTTCTCCGGTGGGATGCGGCGGCGGGTCGGTATCGCGCAGGCGTTGCTCGGTGATCCTGCGCTGATCGTGGTGGACGAGCCGACCGCCGGGCTGGACCCGGAGGAGCGGGTGCGGTTCCGGACCCTGCTGGCCGGGCTGGCCGGGAACCGTACGGTGTTGCTGAGTACGCACATCGTGGAGGACGTGGCGCAGACCTGCCAGCACGCCGCGGTGATGGCGGGCGGCCGGGTGGTGTACACGGGGATGGTCACCGACCTGGTCCGGATCGGCGAGGGCGCCACCTGGGAGGTGACCAGCTCCGGCCCGGCGCCGGCGACCGGGGTGGTGGTCTCGGCGATCAGCCGGACCGACGGTACCCACTACCGGGTGGTCAGCCCGACCCGGCCGAGCCCGGACGCGCTGCCGGTGGCACCGTCGCTTGAGGACGGTTACGTCGCCCTGATGCAGCGTTCTGCCAGGCTGCCACAGACAAGCAGGTAAGCACCGACCAGAACAGCGCCTCGATCATCAGATTGGCTGGTCGATCACTGGTGTATGTAGGTAGCGCGCTGTTCCGTCAACGGTGGCAGCCAGTGCCTGCTCAAGGCGTTTCCAAATGTATGGTCTGAGCATCGTTGCCGCTTGTGTCAACGAGTAGAAGCGGAACGCTCTGATCTCCGGATTTGCTGCACGGAGCGGATCGATCTGTCGGCTATCGAGGATGCCACCGTCGAAGACGAACATGAGGCTGTCGTCCCAGGGGCCGTGCGGTGCAACCCAGTCGACCACCAGCATCGGCCCGAGCGAGAGTTCGAGACCCAACTCCTCACGTAGTTCGCGCTCAGCGGCCTGGCGCGGCGGTTCGTTGTGTTCGGCCATGCCCCCGGGAAGGTCCCAGTCTGGCTTGTAGCTTGGGTCCACCAGTAGGATCTCGCCCCGGTCGTTCCGAATGAGAGCATCCGCGCCGACGCGCTTGCGAGCCTGCTTGGCGTTGCCTTCGGCGAGATACTCATGCCAAGCCGCGCGGTCGCGCTCGTAGAGCGGTCGTTCGTTGCTGGTCATAGTGGTCGATGGGCTGCTGGTGGCTCATGCAAGGCACCGGTGGCCCCGATCCAGTCCCGGTCGACCACCGCCTGGTCAAGCCGCTCGATCACTTCGGAAATCTCTCTCCATCCCTCGGAGTAGGACCGGAGCAGCAACGCGACATGCTTGAGTTGGTCAACGAGTACGGCTGAGCCGAGGCTTGTGGTGTACGCGAGTACCTCGCGGATCAGGGCACACGCCTCCTCCGGCCGTCGCTGACCGAGTAGCGCGGTAGCAAGCGTGAGTTCGGCGAAGGCACGGCTACGCACCCGACCAGGCTCACGGCCCGCGAGGGCCCGGTCCACCTGCCTGCCTACCTCAGCGAGGTCGCCTACTCGGAGAAAGCACCACGCTGTCTCGGAGGCGAGTGATGCCTCGTCGAATGGGCTGAGCCACTGCGAGTCGGAGACACACTTGCGCTGGAATGCGATCTCGGCAGCCGTGATTGCCGCGACCGCCTCGACCGGGCGTCCGCTTGCGGCCAACCCGCATGCGCGTACCGCATGCAGTCGAGCCTCAAGTGGGCCATGCGGAGGACCGCTCGAGAGATGTGCTAATCCTGCGTCGGCATGCGTCACCGCATCGCGCGCATTGCCGTGCTGGCGGGCGAAATGGCTGAGGCTCGCGCAGACCTGTGCGGCTAGCTGGGTATCGCCGCTGGCAGCAACGATGGCGCTGGCCTGGGACAGATGTCGATAGGCCGTCATCTTGGCGCCGCTCTCCAGCGCCATCCAGCCGGCCATCTCAGCGAGGCAGGCTACCGGTGCTGATGCCGAGGACGTCTGTGGGCTGGCATCACTCGATGGCGGTGCGCATGGGTACTGAGCGAGATGGGTCGCGACGGTTGCGTACAGATGGGCGCCGCCGAGCTGTCGATCAGCATGACGGAGCGCGTGCATGAAGGGGAGCGCGATGTCGTCAGCTCGGGGCCGCGCCTGTGGCTGTCCGGTGCTGGGCAGCGCGAACCACAGCATCTCGGCAGGCATGCCGAGGAGGAGCGCCCAGTCGACCAGCCGATCGAGGTCGCGTAACCCTGGCCCGTTCTCCAAGCGGCTGAGCTGAGTCTGCGTCTGGCTCATCCATCCGGCCACGAGATCCTGGGACAGCGGCCGTGGACCGTGGTGAGGATGGTGTCGGTATGCCCTGATCACATGGCCGATATGGCGCTCGGCAAAGGCGTCCCGTAGCTCTCTGGCCTGCCAGAACTCGGGCGGCAACGACGGCGGCGCGAAGAGGGAGCTGCTGGTCTGGCTGCTGCACCGCCTACATGATCCGGTGCGGTTGTCTTTCGCCAATCGGGCACCACACCTGCCGCAGGCTGGCGGGGATGTGCGGGACATGTCAGGACTCCCACGTGGGTTGCCAGTTGAGCGTCGGGCAGATGCTGACGAGGTTATCGAACCAATGCGCTTTGCGTATATATCCCACCAACGTTGCGTCATTCTGGCCAGGCCTAATCCCGTACACGATCCACCCACGGCCCGGGGCGGGTGCTGTGGCCAACGGTTTCCGCCATGCCGGCGTGGCGGGATGCCGACCCCGCCCGCCTCGGTGCCGATCCAGTCGACAGGTTCGAGCGACGTCGGGAGGGCACAGGTGTCTTGGTCTGCGGGAGCCGCCCGGAGGGCGGGGTGGGGTGGTGTTGCGGTTGGGGCGCTGGTGGGCGTACCCGATCAGGCTGGTGGTGGTCGGCGGTGAGCGCGGTGTATCCGAGGCTGACCTCGACGGAGATCCGGTCGGTCCGGTTCGGGCGGGGGCCGTGGCGGCGCGGGTTGGACCCGGACGAGGTGTACGGGTTCCTGGCCCGGTTGGCCGACGAGGTGGACCTGCTGCGGCGCGACGTCCGGGTGGCTCGCGCTGACGCGGACCGGGTCAAGGCGGCGTTGCGGAGCTGGCAGACGCGTAACGCCCGGCTGGCCGACAGCCGGTGGCGGGGTGGTCGGCGGTGACGGATCAACCGCTCGGGCGGCCGTCTGCGGCCGTCGAGGTCTCCGACGAGATGGCGGCGCACTTCCGGGACACGATGCTGGCTCACGCCAACGATCCCGACCTCGGGGTCTGCGTGCGGTGTGGGCGGAGCCGGTGCGACGAGTGGCGGTGGGCCTACGAGCGGCTGGTCCTGGCCGGCCGGCTCGCCGACCTGCCGAAATCCGCCAGGCCGGACGATGGTGGCGCGTCCTCGGGCGATGCGGGAGCCGCCGGGTGATGGTGGCGGTGGTGTGGGGGCCGGGCAGGTGGCGGGCGGTGAGCGATATCGCCCAGCTGGACACTCTGCTGGCCGGCCTGGCGGTCACCTCGCGCGGGCCGCACGTGGTCGGGCTGTATCCGCCGAGGTTCCTGGAGCCGGGTTCCCGGCTGGGCGCGCCGCCGGCCCTGCCGTCGTTGCAACTCGGGCTCGGGCATCCGGTGCGGGGGTTGCTCTACTGGGCCGGGCCGACCGGCAGTCTGGGCTACGAGCCGGAGTTGCCCCCGTGGCCGGCCGGGGTCGAAAGGATCGAGTTCGACTACGGCGGCGAACCGATCGCCTGCGGTCCGAAGCTGGCCAGCGTGACCCCGGGCGCAGTTCGCGACGCCGCCCTGGAGTACGCGACCACCGGCGCCCGCCCGACCAGGGTCCGCTGGCGCGACAGTTAGCCCGGCAGTGTCACTCGGGCACCCCCGCCCGCTCTGAACACGGCGGCGAGGCCGCAGCAGAGCGCGAGTCCGCCGGCGACGACGCCGATGCGCACCCAGGGTACGTCGTCGGCGCGCATCGCACCGATGGAGACGCTGGCGGCGAGGCTTACCGCGCTCAGCACGGAAGTCACGATCCGGACGGCGCGATCACCCGGAGAGCTGAGTGACCACCAGACGACCGTCCCGGTCAGCGAGGCAGCGAAGAAGAGCGCGGAGAAACCGATCAGGGGGATGGCGAGCCGCCACCGGTTCCAAGTGCTCACTGATCCTCTTCGGTGCCGTTGCCTGAGGTCGCCTCGTCGACGATATCCGCGTCTCCGAGGTCGCGTATCCGTTGGGGGCCTGGCGCTCGATGGCGTCCCGCTCGTCGGCGGGCAGCTCACGAAGCGTCTTGAGTGCTTGATCGAATGCCGGGCCGAGCGCCTGGCCGTGCCAGGAGTGGGCGGCTGCGGCACGCATGCCCGCGTCGCCGTTGAGCACGGCACGGGCGAAGGAGCCGACGGGGTCCTCAGCATTCCTTGTCGCGGCGAGCTTCGCGAGGACGGCGCGCGCCAGCGGCTGCTGGGCGAGCTCGTCACGGTACGGCTCGGTCATCTTGCTCCCTCATTAGCGGCAAATACACCTAGGTCACTGCCCGGTCACGGCATGTGGTCGAGGTGCGGCCGGCCACGTCTGATTCCACTGCGCGGATGCGCCGCTGGTCAGGTCCAGGGATCGTCGGCCGTAACCGACTCGGCATCCGGGTCCGTGGCCTGCTCGTCCCAGTTGGGCACCGTCGCTTGAGGACGGGTACGTCGCCCTGATGCGGCGCTGACCCAGGTGACGCCGTCCGGGCCGATATCCGAGGCGGCGACAGGGTCGCCGCCATAGGATCTGGGCCGTGCCCCAACTCGTGATCCTCACCGGCCCGATCGCGGCGGGCAAGAACACCGTCGCGGACAGGCTCACCGAACACCTGACCGGGCGTGGCCGCACCGTCGTGGTCGCCGACGTCGATGACGTCGCGGCGATGGTCGGCCCGCCCGGGGCGGGCCGGGCCGACCTGTGGTTCGCGGCCCACGAGGCACACGGTGCGCTCGTCGGCCAGTGGATGCGCTCGAACGTCGAGTATGTCGTCGCGGTCGGACCATTCCACACCGACCAGGAAAAGGCGGCGCTCACCCGCCCGCTCCCGGACGGTGCGGCCGTGCTCTGGGTCGTCATCGACGCTGCGGTATCCGTGACGTTCGCGCGCGCACAGGCCGATCCAGCACGGGGGCTGTCGCGCGAGCCGGGGTTCCACCACCGCGCACACCGCCGCTTCCGCGAGTGGCTGCCGACGATTCCCGCCGACCAGACCTTCGACTCGGAGAAGCTGGACGCAGAGCAGATCGCGTCCGCGATCGCGGAGACCCTGGGCGTTCGATAGCCGTACCCATTCCGAACCGCTCGGCAGCCTGCTCCGATGCTGCCCTACCGGCAGAAGGCCATCGACAAGGCCCATGCCCGGATCCGGTACGGTCAGGGTGGGCGAGGGTGATCTTGCGGTGGTGCGTGTCGGGTCGTCGGGTTGGCACACCCGGCAGAGTACGGAGGCTCACTCTGCCGGGCGAGGTTGTGGGTTACCGTCGGGACGCTCGGGCGAGCGGTTCCCCCGAAGGGAGGGTCTGTGACGCTGGAACAGGGGTCGGTCTTCGCCGGGTACTCCGTCGAGCGGCTCATCGGGTCAGGTGGCACGGGCGAGGTGTACGCGGCGCGGCACCCACGGCTGTCGCGCAGCGATGCGCTCAAGGTTCTGGCTGCGGACCGCGATGGTGGGTCCGGTTACCGGCAGCGGTTCGAGCAGACGGTGGACGCGGTCGCCCGACTGCGGCATCCGAACATCGTGGCAGTCCACGACCGTGGTGAGTTCGACGGGCGACTGTGGCTCGCGATGGATCTCGTCGACGGCCCATCGCTGGCGGAGACACTCCGCGGTTCGCCTGCGGGACTTCCCGCCGCGCAGGTCAGCCACGCCGCCGTGGCGGTGGCCGGCGCGCTGGACTACGCCCACGGTTGCGGTGTGCTCCATCGGGACGTCAAACCCGCCAATATGCTGACCAGCTCCCAGGGGCAGGTCGCGCTGACCGATTTCGGTATCTCGCGGTTGGCGCATGACGAGGCGAGCCCGGCGGGCGCCGGGGTGACGCTCGATACGGTGCGCTACTCCTCTCCCGAGCAGCTTCAGGGCGGCCACCTCGACGGGCGCGCTGACCAGTACTCCCTGGCGTGTACGGTGTTCCGCCTGCTCACCGGTCACGATCCGTACGAGAACGCCAATCCGGTGGCCGTCATCGCCGCACATCTGGGACAGCCGGTGCCGTCCGTTCGACAGTTTCATCCGCACCTGGCTCCCGGGGTCGACGCGGTCCTCGGGCGGGCCATGGCCAAAGACCCGCGGCATCGCTACTCGTCCTGCGGCGAGTTCGCCAACGCACTCTCGGCGAGCCTCGCCACCAGCATTCCCGCCCCCGCGGTGACCACGCGACAACGACCGGCCGAACCGGTGCCGGCCGCGCCCCCACCCGTGCCCGCCTACCAACCGGGTCAGCCGGTCCCGCCGAGTTCTCCGGGACGTACCCGGTGGGCAATCATCGCCGCGGCGCTGGTGGCTTGCGTTGTCCTGGTGGTGGCGGGGGTGTTTGTCGTCACCAGGCTGACCGGCCCGAAGGACCTGGTGGCATGGGACGACACCCTGTATCCACAGGAGATCCCGTCGATCTTCCGCGTGTCGTTGCGCGACGAACTCCTTGATTTGGGGTTCCGCCCGCCGAAGCCGGTGTGGACGACCCCGATCAGGGGTGGCAACACCAACGTCGTCGGCGGCGACTCCGCCATCGTCATGCTCCAGTTCGGCACGTACCTGCTCGGCCTCGACATGCGTACGGGTGCGCAACGCTGGCCCTACATCGATCTGCATGACGCCGCCGCGTCGTGTGCTGTCCGGGAGAACCGGATCGGGTGTGTGGCGCCCGCCGGCAGCGGGTCGGACTCCACGGTCTTCATCCTCGACACCGGCAGTGGCAAGATCCTGAAAACCGTGAAGGTGCCCAACAAGGAGCTGCATTCGATAGAGGTAGCCGGCGATCGCTTCGTCGCCACGACGGGAGGGCTCGACCAGAAGGGCGGGTTTGCCGTCGGATACACCACCGAAGGCGACCAGGTCTGGACACGCGAGGGGCACGACGACATGTACGTGGCGGCCAGCCAGAGGATACTGGTCGACACCGCCTACGACGCCGACGAGGTCGTGTTCGTCAGCACGACGGATGGCCGTGAGGTGCTTCGGTCCACTCGGGTCAGCGAGAGACGCGATCTGAACTGGAACATCTTTCGGGGTGGCATCGCGATCCAGAATCAGGACTGGACCGGTACGGACATCTACGATCTGGACGGGGAGAAGCAGTCGTCCGTGGCGGGCTGGGAGCCGGCGCGTTACCAGAACCGCTATGCGCCGATCTCGCCGCTGCCACTGCTCGCCCGGCTCGGCGAGAGGGCTCCGCACTACCCGGACGAGCATACGCTCGCCGGAGCAAATCCAAAGACCGGACACCTGCTGTGGCGGATATCCGGGCCGGAGTTGTCGACGCAGATCGCGACGGTGGGCGAACACCTCATCGTGGAGGTCGCCGACCCGGACACGCCTCGTGACTCCACGGGCCTTCCGGAGCCGACCGGCGCGCAATTCGTCCGCGTGTACAACTGCATTACCGGCGAACCCATGTCGTCGCCGATCGACATGACGAGGAACACCGCGGTGGAGCCGTATTGGATCGAGTCGGACGGCTTACGGCTCGTCTACACCTATATCGAAGACAAACCGCAATTACCGTATCTCACGGTCGGATACGACATAGCGTCCGGGAAGAAGGCCTGGGAGTTGCCGCTGAAGGAGCGCCCCGAATACATCGGTGGCGGTATCGTCGCCGCCAGCGGCGCCGAGGCCGTCAGTCTCTTCAGGTGACGTCCAGGGCCCTGGCCGAGGCGGTACCGAGGTCAGCGGCAACGGTCGTTCGATAGCCAGGTGTGGCCGGGACCGCCGTATGCGGTCAGCGACCGGTGGAGCCGTCGAGCTGTTCGCGGAGGATGTCGGCGTGGCCGGCGTGCCGCCCGGTTTCTTCGATCATGTGTGTCAGGACCCACCGCATCGACGGCGCGAATCCGCGACCGGGAGGCCGGGGCGCAGGGAGCGTCAGGTCCGCGCAGGTTTCGATGGTCTTGTTCGCGCGTTCGATGGTTCTCCGGTATTCGGCGACCAGGCCGTCGACCGTCTCGTCGGGGGTGGGTTGCATGGTGCGGCGCAGGTTGCCGATCGGTTCGGCGAGGAAATAGAACCGCTCGACGCAGGTCAGATGCTTGATCAGCCCGAGGAGGTTGGTGCCGGAGGGTACGCCGCTGGTGCGGACCTGTGGTTCGGGTACGTCGGCGACCTTGTCCACGATCGCGTTTCGCAGATAGTTGAGGAATCCCAGCAGGGTGGCCTTCTCGTCGGCGCCGGTCGATGGCGGGCCGGTGTCCTTCGCCCGTGGCCTGCGTCTGTGCGGTCGGTCGGTCGGCATCGAGTTTCTCCGGTGTGTGCTTCGGTGGGTGTTTCATTCGCCGGTGCGTTGGATGAGCAGGACGTTGTCGGTGACTGTGGCGGTCTGGCCGCCGGGGCCGGTGGCCCGGCGTCGTGGCATGTCGGCGCGCAGGACGGGCCACTGCTCGGGGTCGAGATCGAGATCGGCGGCGACCTCACCGGGGGTGGGGTAGTGAGCGTGGGGGTCTTGGTTCCACGACCAGGGCGCGGTGGAGCCGTGGTCGACGATCAGGAACAGACCGCCGGGGCGCAGGGCACGCGTGGCGGTGCGCAGTATCCGGCTGCGGTCCAGCGGGAAGGGGGTGTGGAAGTACTGCGCGGAGATGAGGTCGAACGTTCCGGTCGGGAAGCTTCGGGTCAGCTCGTGCTGTTCGGCGGTGACGTACCTGCCGATGCCGAGCTGGTCGGCGCGGGCACGTACCTGTTCGACGGCGGTGTGGGAGATGTCCACGGCGGTGACCTGCCAGCCGTGCTGGGCGAGCCATATGGTGTCGCCGCCGGCGCCGCAGCCCAGATCCAGGGCTGCGCCGGGGCGTAGTGGTGCGGCGGTCTCGACGAGCAGGGGGTTGGCGCGTCCGCCCCAGGTCCGCCGGCTGCGGTAGTGCTTCTCCCAGAACGACTCGGCTTCGGTCTGCGGCTGCCGGTCGGGTTCGCGCGCGGTCACCGGGTTCCTCCGTCAGGGAGGAAGCCCAGCAGTCGAGCGGTGCCGAACGCCGGGGGCAGCCAGTGGCCGGACGCGGATACTTCGACGGCTCGCACGATGCGCAACCACTGTGATCCGGTCATCGACATTCCGGTTGTTGTGACCATCGGCTTGTCACCTCCGCGACCAGCGTTGCCGCAGCCTTCCGGAGTTGCAAGAAAAGTTGCGGATCCGCATCATGGGTTCCGTGGGGAGAGCGGAAGAAGACGTACTCGCCGGAGTCGGGCCGCGGCTGCATGCGCTGCGCCGGGCGCGGGGCGCCACGTTGGCGGACCTGGCCACCGAGACCGGTCTGACGGCCAGCACCCTGTCGCGGCTCGAGAACGGCAAACTCCGCCCCACCCTGGAGCAGCTACTCCCGCTGGCCCGGGCGCACGGCGTCCCGCTCGACGATCTGGTCGCGGCACCGCCCACCGGCGACCCCCGCATCCACCTGCGGCCCGTGCGCCGGTCCGGGTTGACCGTGGTACCCCTGACCAGGCGGGCCGGGGGCATCCAGGCGTACAAGGTGATCTATCCGCCCGCCGGTCGAGCCCCCACGATGAACCTACAGACCCACGACGGGTACGAATGGTTCTACGTCCTCAACGGGCATGTCCGGTTCGTGCTCGACGAACAGGAATTCCACCTCGGCCCCGGCGAAGCCGCCGAATTCGACACCCGAACACCCCACTGGATCGGCAGCGCCGACACCCAACCCGCAGAACTGCTCACCCTCTTCGGCCCACAAGGCGAACGCGCCCACCTGTCACCACACAAGCAATAGCCCGCTGGGACGCGACGCGATCATCCCGGGTAGTCCGTTACGTCGCGCCGATGCGGCGAGTGGCCGTACCGTCCCAAACAGGTCGTGATCGACTCGTGGCGCCGGACGTCGCCCGTCGGGCGACGCTGTCCACCGCAGCTGCGATCTGCCAACCGGACAACACCGTGTGATGACTCGCACTCCGTCACTGGCTACGGCCGGCAAGCCCGTACATCGTCGTGGCGAGCAGCCGGGCGGCCAGGTCGGGGGCGTCGACTGACCGTTCGGCCGCCCACGCAAGTCCGAGGGCGAGCGCGATGACCTCGCTGACGGTCACATCGGATCGGACCGAGCCGGCTGCTTGCGCACGTTCCAGCAGCCGCCCGCCCGCCAAGCGCATCTGGGCGCAGGAGGCATGCAGGCCCGATTCCTCGTTCGCCAGGGCATTCATGATCGACTCCGGCAGGCCCTGATACGTGGCCGATCCGGCAACCAGTTCTTTGAGCCACGTCAGGAGTGCGTCGCCCGGCGCGGGTGAGGCGAGCAGGCCGTTGGCTCGAGCGTGCAGTGCGTCGAAGTTCTCGTTCAGCAGGGCTTCGAGCAGTGCCTCACGAGTGTGGAAGTGGCGATAGAGCGTCCCGATGCCCACACCCGCGCGACGGGCTATGTCACGCAGCGAAGCGTCCGTGCCGTGCTCGGCGATGACCTCCCTCGCCGCAGCCAGGAGCAGGTCACGGTTTCTGCGTGCATCGGCACGAGTCGTCTGCGACAAGATCAGCACCTCACTCAAAGCGGAGCAGCGCTCCTTGACGATCGGAGCAGTGCTCCGTATAGTCGGTATCCTACCGGAGCGGTGCTCCGGTAGCGAGTGAGTCATCGTCCTGTTTCTGGAAGAGTCATGAACCCCACAAGAAAAATTGTCCTCGTCACCGGGGCCACCGGTCAGCAGGGCGGCACCACCGCCCGGCACCTCCGCGCTGGCGGATGGCGGGTGAGAGCGCTGGTGCGCGATCCGGCCAGCTCGGCCGCCCAGGAGGCTGGCCGGGATCGGTGCTGAGCTGGTTCGCGGCGACATGGACGACCGCAAGTCCCTGGATGCCGCTGTCCGCGACGTGTACGGAGTGTTCAGCGTCCAGCCTGCCCTCATCCCGCCGGATTTCGCCGAGAACGAGCTGCAGCGGGGGCTGAATGTCGCAGAAGCCGCCCATCAAGCGGGCGTGCAGCACCTCGTCTACTCGTCCGTGGGCAGCGCCGACCGGGACACCGGCATCCCGCACTGGGACATCAAGTGGCAGATCGAGCAGCACATCCGCGCTCAGGGTGTTCCCGCCACGATTCTCCGTCCGGTCATGTTCATGGAAAATCATGCCGACCCGACGTACGGCCTGACCGGGGAGCATGCGCTCATCCGGGCGATCCCTTCCAACGCCACCGTTCAGCTCATCGCCCTCAGCGACATCGGCGCGTTCGCCGCCCTCGCCTTCGGCGACCCTGAGCGCTACCTGGGCAAGGCGATCGAGCTGGCCGGTGACGAGCTGACCGTCGATCAGATGGTGAGTGCCATCAGCCGGGCAACCGGCCGTACGGTGCCGCTTTTCCCCAGTCACAGGGAGCCTGCCGCCCAGACCGGAGTCGCCGGTGAAGCAGCGGAGAAATTCTCCTACTGCGGCTGGCAGGCGGACATCCCGGCTCTGCGGGCACAGCATCCGGCCCTGATGGACTTCGAGACCTGGCTGGCACGGGAAGGCAAATCCATGATCGAGGCACTGCTCGACCGCACGGAAACCCGCTGAACGCCACCGTAGGCCGCAGAACGGCGACTCACAGCAAATCCTCGCCGACCGTGTTCTAGGACACCTGTGGCTCTGGCACCCGACGCCGGGGACGAGCGTTCCGCACCGGCGGCGGGGCATCGCTCTGCAAGTTCCCGACTCACGCAATGAACCTTTTTCAACCTGGACCGTGTGGCGCTTACGCACCGCGTCCGACCTTGCGGTCCGTCGGACCGCAAGGGGAGGTTGAAAAAGGTTCAATGGCCGCACCATTCGGGGCTCAGGTCCAGTCTCCGTACCGGATCCGCTCGGCGGCACCACCTCGTAAACCAATGACAGGAAGGACAGGAAGCATGCGCGCGATCATTGTCGCCCGGCCAGGAGAGGCAAATGGGTTCGGAGTAGAGCACCTTCCCGATCCCGAACCTGCCGCCGGGCAGGTCCGGATCAGGATGGCGGGGGCCGCAGTCAACCCGGCCGACCTTCATGTCATCGACGGCTGGGGCGGCGAGGTGACGCGAGTTTCCCCTGAGCATCGCCTGGGGGTGGGATTGGACGTGGCAGGCGTCGTCGACATGACAGCTCCTGACGTCCACGATCTCTCCGTCGGCACGCCCGTGGCGGCCTTGACTTTTCCACATGCCTCCCACTCCGCCGCCGGAGCAGCAGCCGAGTACGTGATCGTGCCGGCGGTGGACGCGGCACCAGTGCCCGACGGGGTCGATCTGCTGGACGCAGCCACGGTTCCACTCAATTCGCTGACCGCCGGCCAGCTTCTTGCCCGGGTCGGCCCCTCCCGCGGCAGGCGCCTGCTGGTCACGGGCGCGGCCGGAGGAGTCGGCGGTTATGCGGTCGCCCTCGCGGCACTTGCCGGCTGGGCTGTCACGGGCCTGGCCCGCAGCTCCGACGCTGATTTCCTGACTCGGGCCGGGGCGGCGGAGACGATCACCAGCCTCGAGGGAGCCGCAGGCTTCGACGCGGTGCTGGATGCTGCCCGGCTGAATGATGCGGCCCTACGAGCTGTCCGTGACAACGGAATCTACGTAGGAGTCTTTCCCGGTCTCGAGCCGAAGCCCGAGCGCGGCATCACCATCACCAGCGGAGTCGTGGTCCCCGACGGTCATCGGCTGCGCGAGATCCTGGCTCTGACCGCCCAGGGACGACTCGAGGCCCGCCGCGCCGGCGCTGTGCCGCTGGAGAAAGCTGCGCAGGCTTACCAAGCTCTCCGCGATGGCGGACAGCGCGGCCGGTGGGTGCTGACCCCGTGACATCCCTACCATCGTGCTGCGGGCGGCGCCCTTACTGGATCGTCAAATCCCGAGCTGCCGCCTGCAAGGCACCCCAGGGAAAGAGCTCGGCGGATGTCGGGCCCTGATTGGGCGAGGGCAGTGGGTACAGGTCGGGGTCCAGCAGGATCCTGACGCCCCACGAGCGCAGCCGGGCCACCGCCTCTACGAAGGCTGGGTGCCTTGCGAGGGCGGTGTTTGCCGTGGGAACGGCGATGATCGGGACGCCGAGGCCGATCGCCTCGTTAAGGAGGCCCAGAGCCAAGGTGTCGCTGCTGCCGTATGCCAACTTGTTTATGGTGTTGAAGGTGGCCGGAGCAATGACCATGGCGTCAGCAGGTGGCAGGACATCGGGCTCGTCTGGTTGCTTGTGGTCGAATCGAACGGGGTGACCGGTCTGCGCGGCCAACGCGCTGGTGTTCATGAACTTCAGCGCTGACGGCGTGGCGATGACACATACATCCCAGTCCAGATCCTGGCAGTGTGTGATGAAGGGGGCGAGGTCGCCTGCTGGCCGACCCCCGCAGGCGATGACATACAGCACTGGCTTGCCTGCCACATCGACCACCAATCTTCCTATTCCCTAACGGCTGTCCGTGTGATCAGGCCGCGTATGCCCGCGCTGGAACCCTATGTCGACCTGAACCGCGCGGCGGGTGCGCCCCGACATCCACCTGTGGCCACGACAGACCGCGAGGGGAGGTCGAGAAAGGTTCCGTCGACAGGGCTCGGAACGTCGGGAGCGCACAGATGTCGGCGGTTGCGGGAGCCGCCCGGAGGGCGGGGCGGGGCGGTGGTGCGCCTGGGGAGCTGGTGGGCGTACCCGGATCGGATGGTGGTCCGGCGGCGGGTGCGGTCTATCCGAGGTTGACCTCGGCGGAGATCCGGTCCGTACGATCCGGGCGGGGTCCGTGGCGGCGCGGGCTGACCCGGACGAGGTGTACGGGTTGCTGGCCCGGCCGGCCGACGAGGTCGACCTGACCGGCCACCGGATCGGCCACCACCAGCCGTTCGCGTTCGGCGAGTGGTGCTGTTCGTGCTGCACCACCGCGTCAAGCGGGACGCCGGCAACGACGAGCCCGCCGCCGGCACCTGGCCGGGGGCGGGCTCGCGGCGTGTGTCGGCTCCGGGTCAGCCGTGGGTACGGCACTGTTCGGGAGAGGAAGCCTCAGGAGAGGAAGGAACCGTACCGGCCGTTGAGGATCCTGTCCTTCTGCGCCTGGCTGAAGTGGGTGTTCGGGTAGTTGTAGAAGGACGCCGACATCGGTGTGCCGTCGGTGTAGGTGGAGTCCGGCAGGCCCAGGGCGTGGCCGAGTTCGTGCACCATGCCGCCGTACCAGCGATTCATGTTTCCGTTGATGCCCGCCGCGCCGTCCGCGTCGTGGCCGCTGAGGATGACCCAGCCGTT
Source organism: Plantactinospora sp. DSM 117369 (assembly GCF_053764795.1). Lineage (NCBI taxonomy): Bacteria > Bacillati > Actinomycetota > Actinomycetes > Micromonosporales > Micromonosporaceae > Plantactinospora > Plantactinospora sp. DSM 117369. The sequence goes on from NZ_CM132446.1 coordinate 4,011,900, forward strand.
GCCGCCGCCGCCTCCGGCGCCCTCGCCCTCCGCGCTGATCTCGCCGACGTTGATCCAGCGGCTGTCCGGTGCGCCCAGGCCGAACTTGCGCCTGAGTTCGGCCTGCATGTTGCACACGGTCCACCAGTACTTGTCCCCGCACGCCGGAGTGTTCTCGTACCACGTGCGTAGCTGGTCTCCGTCGACGACCTCCACGACCGGGTCGTTCAGCCGGAACGTCCGGCCCAGCTCCTGCCGGTAGTACCGTTGCGCCTCGCGCATCACGTGCGCGATGCCGTCCGGGTAGCGCTGGTCGTACGCCACGTCGGCGGGCTTGAGCCAGAAGACCCGTACGGTCCCGTTCGGCGGGGCGGCGGAGGCGGCCGGCGGGGCGACGGTGGCCCCGGTGAGGACCGTCGCGACCAGCACGCCCATCGCCATGCCGGCGCGCCAGCCACGCCATCTCGACCGTGTCGGTGGCCGCTTCAGTTCGGTTCTCATTCCTCGTCCTTCCGTTGGCCAGGGCCGGAGCCGGTGGAGGCGGGCGGTGGAACGTGCGCCGCACAGCGCAGCCGACCCTCCGGCATCGTGGGGACCCCGTCGGCCGGCGCCGGTAGCGAAACGGTCCAAGTAGGACGGTCACCGATCGCGTCGTCCGGGCGGCGAGAGCGGCGTCGGCATTCCGGCCGCAGGGTCACTTGGTCTCACCGCCCACCCTGCCGGACGAAAACCTTTTCGGCAACACTTCGACAAAGATCTATGTGAGGAAATCCTCTGGAACATGCGATCTCTCCATGGCGGGGCCTGCGGGTCCACCGAAGGGATCGTTCCGGGCGGCCTCGCCGAAAATGTTTCGGCAACGGATGCCGGGTCGACCGGCGAAGCCGCGGACGGGCACCGGTAGCGGTGGCCGACTGCCGGCCGGGTAGGGCCTGCCCCCTCACGGACGCGGTGGTCAGCAAGATTTCCCGGCCCCGCCAACGCTCCTAGCGTTGTTGGCGACCTCGAACACCGGGGCGTCGACCGCAGTGGAGCGGCGTCGCCAACACCAGAACGGGAGCACCCGCCAGATGGCCGAACACCGCCGTAGAGATCTGCTCCGCGCCACCGCGATCGCCGCGGTCGCCACCGGAGTGGTCGCCCAGCAGGTTCACCGGCCGGCACCCGCCGTCGCCGCTCCGGCCGACGGCTGCCCGCCACCGCTGGGGCCGGTCGCGGTGGGCCCGGACGATCCGCGTTACGCGGATCTGGTCCGCCGGGGCAACCGGCGCTTCGTCGGCGCCCCCGACCAGGTCCGGGTGGTCGGCTCGACCGAACAGGTCCGGGCCGCGGTGCAGGCTGGAGTGCGGGCCGGCCAGCGGATCGCGGTACGCAGCGGCGGGCACTGCTTCGAGGACTTCGTCGACAATCCACAGGTCCGGATGGTCATTGACCTGTCCGGGATGACCGGCGTCTACTACGACCCGCTGCGGTCCGCGTTCGCGGTCGAGGCGGGCGCCACCCTGGGCGAGGTGTATCGCCGCCTCTATCTCGGCTGGGGCGTGACCCTACCCGGCGGTTCGTGCCCCGGAGTAGGCGCCGGTGGGCATGTCGCCGGAGGCGGGTACGGGCCGCTGTCCCGGCTGCACGGCCTGGTCGTCGACCACCTCTACGCCGTCGAGGTCGTCACGGTGGACCAGTCGGGTACGGCCCGTACCGTGGTCGCCACCCGTGACCGGGACGACCCCAACCGGGAACTGTGGTGGGCGCACACCGGTGGCGGGGGCGGCAACTTCGGAGTCGTCACCCGGTACTGGTTCCGCTCGCCCGGGGCGACCGGCGACGACCCGAGCCGGCTGCTGCCCCGGCCGCCCGCATCCGTGCTGACCTTCACGGTCCAGTGGCCGTGGCAGGGCATGGACGAGCGGGGATTCGCCAGACTGGTGCGCAACTTCGGCGACTGGTGCACGCGGCACCGTACTCCCGGCACCCCGCAGGCCCGGCTGTACGGCGAACTGTTGCTGTCCCGCCGGCCGGCCGGCAACCACACGCTGATCGGCCAGGTCGCCGGCGGCGCCGACGGCGCCCGGTTGCTGGACGAGCACGTCGCCGTGCTGGGCGCGGGGGTCGGCGTCGCGCCGGTCCGTAGCCAGGAGGTCCTGCCGTGGCTGGCCACGGCGCTGAGGGGCAACGGCGACGACGGCAAGCAGTGGCGGCTCAAGACCAAGGCGGGCTACCTCCGCCGGGGGCTCACCGACCGGCAGATCGCCGCCGCATACCATCACCTGACCCGGGCCGACTACGACAACCCGGTCGGGTCGCTGAGTCTCAACACCTACGGCGGGCAGATCAACACCGTACCGCCGGCGGCGACCGCCACCGCGCAGCGCGACTCGGTGATCAAGCTGTTCTACCTCGCGGGCTGGGCCGATCCGGCCGAGGATGCCCGGCACCTGGCGTGGATCCGCGAGTTCTACCGCGACGTGTACGCGGACACCGGCGGAGTGCCGGTGCCGGGTGACGTCAACGACGGCTCCTACATCAACTATCCGGACGTCGACCTCGCCGACCCGGCCTGGAACACCTCCGGCGTGCCGTGGCACTCGCTGTACTACGGGGCCAACTATCCCCGGCTGCAACGGGCGAAGGCGCGCTGGGATCCCCAGGACGTGTTCCGGCACGGCCTCTCCGTCCAACCAGGCTGACCACCCCCCCCGCCGCCCCTGCTCGACGCCGGGACCGGAAGCCACGGGTACATCAGGACGGCGGGGACTACGGGTGGCCCGTCGGCAGACCGGCCCCGGGGCTGCCACGGTCGAGCTTGCCGCGGACCGTCTCGGCCTCGGGGCGGCCCAGCCGGTCGAGGATGGCCAGCGCCGCCCGCCAGGCCAGGCGGGCATCGGGTACGGCCCCGGCGGCGTACTGCGCGTCGCCGAGGCGATGCAGGGATTCCGCCTCCTGGGTCCACTGTCCGAGTTCCCGGCACAGCTCGACCGCCTGCCGCAGGTAGCCGATCGCCGAAACGTGGTCGCCGAGCAGGTGGTGGGCGTAGCCGAGGCTGTCCAGGGCGCTGGCCTCGCCGCCCCGGTTGCCGTTCTTCCGGTGCAGCAGGAGGGCCTGTTCGCAGTGCTCGATCGCCTCCTCGTACCGGCCGAGCAACGCCTGGCACCAGCCGACCGAGTTGAGCGCGCTGGCCTGGCCATCCAGGTGCCCCACCTGCTGGAAGAGCTGCAACGCCCGCAGATCGCTGCGAAGCGCGCCGGCCGGGTCGCCCTGCCGTTCGGCCAGCCAGCCCAGGCTGCGGTGGGTGAACGCCTCGCCGACCGTGTCACCGAGTTCGCCGAAGAGATCCAGCGCGCGCCGGTACGCCACCCGCGCGTCGTCGTGGCGCTGCAACCGCACGTACGCGGCACCGAGGAGGCGGTGGGCGTGCGCCTGGGCGGACCGGTCACCGAGGCGGTCGAGCGCCGGCAGCACCCGCCCGACGCTGGCCAACCAGTCGTCCCAGTGCCCCCGGTGGTCGAAGAAGTTCACCAGGGTCCAGGCGAGTTGCCAGGCGGGCGCGTCGAATCCGGTGTCGACCGCCCGCGCGACCACGTCCAGCAGTACGGCGTGCTCGGCGGCGAACCAGGCCAGCGCCGAGTGCTGGTCGGCGAGCTGCTCGGGGACCACCCCGGCGCGGGGCGGCGCGACGGCGATCGGGTCCCGCTGCGGCCAAATCAGCCGGTCGGCGGCGCGGGCCGTGTGCAGGTAGTGGTCGAGCAGTCGGCGTTCGGCGGCCTGTCGTTCGTGCTCCGGGTCCTCGCTGGCCAGCTCGATGGCGTACGCCCGCAACAGATCGTGCCAGGCGTACCGGCCGGGTGACACCTCGGCGACCAGGTGCGCGGCGGCCAGCTCGGTGAGGACCGGGCGGAGCCGGTCGGCCGGCTCGGCGGCGAGGCTGGCCGCCGCCGGCACGGTGATGCTGGGGCCGGGCGGCAGGGCGAGCAGCCGGAACAGTCGAGCCGCCGCCGGGCTGAGGGTGTGGTAGGACCAGGAGAAGACGGTACGGATGTTGGTGGCCGGGGTGGCAGCGCGGAACCCGTCCAGGCCATGGTCGGCCTGGCGTAGCTCGTCGGCGAACGATTCGAGCGGGAAGCGCGGGTTGCCGGCCGCCCGGGCGGCCACGATCGCCAGTGCCAGCGGGAGCCGGCTGCACCGGCTGACGATTTCCGCCACCGCCTCCGGTTCGTCGGCCACCCTCTCGTCGCCGAGGCGGCGGGCCAGCAACTGCCGGGCCTCCGTCTCGGAGAGCAGATCCAGGCCGAGCGGATGCGCTCCCTCGGTGGTGACCAGGTCGGCGAGCTGGTTGCGGCTGGTGACGAGTACGGCGCAGCCCGGCGATCCGACCAGTAGCGGGCGTACCTGGTCGGCGTCGCGGGCGTTGTCCAGCACCACCAGCACCCGCCGGCCGGCCAGCCTCGCCCGGTACAGGCCGGCCTGGGCCGCCTCGGTGACGGGGTACTGCTGCTGGGGTATCCCGAGCGCGTCGAGGAAACCCCGGATCGCCTCACCGGGGCCGAGCGCCGGGCCGGTCTGGTCGAAACCGCGCAGGTTGACGTACAGCTGGCCGTCGGGAAACCGGTCCGCCACCGCGTGCCCGGCCCGGATCGCCAGGCTGGACTTGCCCACCCCCGGCGGCCCGGTGATCACCATCGTCTCGGCCCGGTCGGCCAGGTCGTCGAGCCGCCGCCGGATGTCGGCCAACTCCGCCGCGCGGCCGACAAAGCGTGCCGGATCCGGCGGCAGCAGGTGCGGCGCGACCGGCCCGGCGGGGATCGGCTCGCCGGTGCCGGTGCCGGTGCCGGTGCCGTTGGCGTTGGCGTTGGCGTTGGCGGTGGGGGTGCCGGTGGCGGTGGCGGTGGGGGTGCCGGTGGCGGTGGCGGTGGGGGTGGGGGTGCCGTTGGCGGTGGGGGTGGCGGTGGCGCTTGTGGCGGTGGAGCTGGCGGTGCTGGTCGCGGGTTGGGTTGGGTCGGTCGGAGGGCGGGTGGTGGCGGCGGGCATGGGTCCGGGGACGGCTTCGCCCGGCCCGGCCGTGACGGCGCCGGTCGCTCGGGGCGGCGGACCGTGCAGCGGGACGTCGCGACGCAGGATCCGGCGCTGCAACTCCTGGAGGTCGGGGGTGTCGATGCCTCGCTGGCGCAGCAGGACCTGGCCGGCCCGGCAGAGCTGGGCGGCCTCGTCCACCCGTTGCTCGGCATAGAGGGCGACGGCGAGGAGCCGGCGCAGCCCCTCGTCGTACGGCTCCTCGGCCACCACACCGGAGAGCGCGATGATCACCTCGCTGTACCGGCCGAGCGAGGCGAGCGCCTCGGCATGGGCGAGCCGGGCCGAGCGGTGCAGCGCGGTGAGCCGGGCCGTCTCGTTCAGTGCGAACGGGCGGTCGGCCACGTCGGCGAAGGCCGGTCCACGCCAGAGTCCCAGGGCGTCGTGCAATACGGCGACGGCCTGGCCCGTCTCCTCGGCGTCGAGCGTCTGCAGCAGGCGGCGGGCCCGCGCGTACTCCTGCTCGAACCGGTGTGCGTCGATCTGTTCCGGAGCCAGCTCCAGCCGGTATCCCCGGCCGGAGGGGTTACCGGCGCCACTGATGAGGTCGGCGGCGCCGGGGGAGTCCGGTTGCAGCGCCCGGCGCAGGTGCGACACGTGACTGCGCAGCGTGGCGGGGCCGCCGGGCGGGACCGCATCGCCCCAGAGCAGTTCCACCATCCGGCTGGCCGGCACGCACGTACCCCGGTTGACCAGCAGGATCGACAGCACCTCGACCTGTCGCGGGCCCAATCGGACCGGGACGCCGGCGCGGAGCACCTGCACCGGCCCCAGCACCGAAACCATCAGCATTCCGACCTCGCACTTCGACGGTTTCGCAGCCACGGCAGTGGAAGATGTTGATGTTACCCGGGGGGCTCTCCACGTTCCTTCCACGCTTCCTCCACCGCGGCCATGTGATCCTGAGTAGACGGTGCTCCACGGCAACCGGGGGAGGGAGCGGTCGCGATGGAACTCGCGGTCGGACCGTTGGGGCCGTTGGACATCCGTCAGGACGGGGAGCCGGTCGCGGCGCCGGTCGGCAACCGGTGCCGGATCCTCGTCCTGATGCTGCTCGACGGCGGCGCCGTGTCGCGCAGCAGGATGGCGGCCGAACTGTGGGGACCGGAGGCGCCCCGGTCGGCCCCGGCCAACCTGCGCAGCTACCTGTCCGGGTTGCGGGCATGGCTGGCCGACCGCGCCGACCTGATACGTGACGGCTCCGGATGGCAGCTCGTCCCGCCGTCCCGGGTGCGGCTCACCGTCGATGTGGAGGAGTACGCGGACGTGCTGGTCAAGCGCGGGGAGTACGAAGCGGCCCAGGCGATGCTGCACGAGTTTCTCGGCGACCATCCGCATCGGGAGCGGGCCTGGGGACAGCTCATGGTGGCCTGCTACCGCAGCGGAGACCTGGCGGGGGCGCTCGACGCGTACCGGAGGGCCCGGGTCGCGCTGATCACCGGGTACGGGATCGAGCCGGGCGCCGAACTGGCCACCCTGCACCGCGCGATCCTGCAACGGAAGCTACCCGTCGAGGTGACCGGGTATCCGCCGGAGGCGCTGCCGCACCGGCACCTGCTGCGCCCGCCGGCCCGGATCGTACGCCGGCCGGAGGCCGCCGGGTTCGCCGAGCGGGGGTGACCCAGCCGGGCCCGGTACGCCGGACCGAGCCGACAGAGCGGGTGCCGCGCGCCCGGCCGCCCCGCCGCTTCCTGGGCGGCAGCGGGCACGACAGCCGCCGGTCAGGTCCCGCCACCCGGGTGCGGTGCGCTCGGACGACCGCCGCGGCCCCGGGGCGTCTCGGGCACCCAGGGCGGCTCGTCGGGCAGGGTCACGGTGAAGCTGATCCAACCGTGCTCCCATTGACGGGCACCCGCACCGCCCAAGCGCCCGATCAGGGCCCTGGCCCAACTGCCGGTCGGAGTGGCGGGCAGCTCGTCCACGGGGACACCATCGACGTCCGCCGGCCGGTCCTCGAAGCGGGGAACCGTCGGGCGTCTGCCATGCGGCGGGTGCGGTTGTGCGTCACTGCCAACCGCGACGAAGACCACCGGGCGCACCTTGGCCCCGAAGCTGTCGGACCAGACCGACTGGGACGCCGTCACGACGAGGCGGGTCAGTTGCTCGCCGTCGTCCCAGCCGATCATGAATTGCCACTCGAAGACGCCGTCGAACGCCCGAGGGCCCGTGCGATCGGACTGAGCCTCGAACATCTCGCGGATCACGTTCCGCAGGAATGACGCCGCCCTCTCCGGGAGCACGGGCTACCCCTCTCCGTGTCGAACTCAGCCGGTAGCGAACCCACCCGTCGACATCGCCTGAGCCGAACGGTCAGGAGTCCTGGCCGAGCCGCGCGCCTGGAGACGGTTCGTACGGGGGGTACCCGAGAACCTCGACGAGGTCACCCACCTCCGCGGCGAAGGCCTCGTAGACGTCGTCGTCGAAGTGATTACGCCAATCGCCGGACTTTCCCTTGCGGTAGTGGGAAACCGACCCGGGTGCCTCGACGCGACGCCGCATGGTCGAGAAGCTGTATCGGGACACCAGGGCGGCGAGCTCGGACGGCGGGATGGGAATCCCGCAGTGGCGCATCAGCCGACCCACTTCCTCCAGCTGCTGTTCCCCGGTCAAGTCCTCGTACCGGAACAGGCCGATGGCTTCCGTCTTCGGAGCGGTCGCCCACGACCGAAGCGACCGGAAGGTGCCCTTCGCGGCGAGATGATCGATCACATGAAGCAGGCCCTCCTTGAACGGCTTCTCCTGCAGCACTTTCCGCACCTGCAAAACGTCGCCCATGGCGGTGTGCGAACTCCGATAGGAGAAGTAACCCGAAACGACGATGTCGCGCGGGTCGCGGAGGACGAAGAACGCCCGATAGGGGTCGGGCTTGGGAAGGTTCATGAAGCCTTTGTAGGAGATGAAGAGGGACGAGACCACGCGGTTGGGCGGCAGGGCCTCCGGGTAACGCCACTTGTAGGGGCGCGGATCGTAGGGGAGTAGTCCGGAATAGCGGTAGACGACGGGATCGCTGAACAAAGCTTTGACCCACTGGCTCGCCGTCTTGCGGATCGTGCAGTGGTAGATGTTTCCAAATTCGCTTCGCGACTCTACCGGAACCGAGATTCGCAGTCTGGTGTTGTGGGTCTCAGACATCACTCGTCGCGCCACTACACGCAGTGAGTTGGGCGTGTGGTGCTTGGTGAACGTAACGGCGCGTTTCATCATCGGCAAATCCTCTCCGTACCTGGGCGATGGGGGAACGCGGCAGGACAGTCGGGGACACCTATTGGGGTGGTCCGGGGTCGGGGCACGATCCAGCCTACGAGGCTACATCGAATGACGTTCGGGCCGCGTACCGGCCGGATGTCGATCGGCTCCGCGCGCTCGGCAGGCGCCCTCATCGGGCAACAGCGGCAGTGCGATCCTGGTTGGATGGTCGCCTGGCTGCCCGTACCGCTCGACGCCGGTCGGGTGGTTCTCCGCCGGACCGCTCCGGAAGATCTGGCCGGGCTGGTCGGGCTCTTCTCGGACGGCGAGGTTCGCCGTTTCCTCGGCGGGGCGCTCGATCAGGCGAGCGCAGCGGCGGTGCGCCGGTGCGGCCTGGCTCGGCCGGGAGCAGTGGGGACGGTGGATCCAGCTCGGAATGGTCGTACGCGCGTGCTACAAACCGGCGCAGCAGTTCTCACGGGAGGGGACCGACCATGAACGTGCGCGACGCCGCCAAACGGTGGGCGACCGTCTGGGCCCAGGGCTGGCCGGCGAAGGATGTCGACGGGATCGTCGGTCTACAGGCCGAGGACGGCGAACACTGGGCGTCGATGTTCCGTCCCTACCGTGGCCGTGCCGGACTACGCAGCTACGTCCAGGAGTGCTTCGACGAGGAGACCCGGCCGGCCGAGGTCTGGTTCGGTGAACCGCGGGTCGACGGCGATCTGGCGTCCGTGGAGTACTGGGCGGTGACCTATCCGGACGGTGAGCCACTCACCATTTCCGGCTGCACCCTGCTGCGCTTCGACGAAGCGGGCCTGGTCGCCGAAGCCCGCGACTACTCGCACGTCAAGCAGGGACGCCTACTCCCGCCCGAGGGCCTGTTCGGGTAGGTCCCACCGGGCGCCAGCCGCCGGAGACCTGCCCGATCGACGTCCGCCCTTCGGCTGGGGTGCTGTGGCGACGTCAGGCGGTCGGCGGGCGGGTGTGGGGAAGGCGACGTCAGGCGGTCGGCGGGCGGGTGTGGGTGAACAGGCCGCTGTAGGCGTTCAGCGCAGGCTGGCCGCCCAGGTGGGCATAGAGGACGGTGGCCTGCTCCGGGATTTCGCCGCTGGTGACGAGGTCGATCAAACCGGCCATCGACTTGCCCTCGTAGACGGGGTCGATGATCATGCCCTCGAGGCGGCCGGTCAGCAGGATCGCCTCCAGGGTCGACTCCACCGGGATCCCGTACCGGTCGCCGGCCCATCCGGCCAGGACTGTGATCTCGTCGTCGCGTAGCGGCCGGGCGACGCCGATCAGTTCGGCCGTGGCTGTGGCGATCCGGGTGACCTGGGCGCGGGTCTCCTCGATTTTCGCGCTTGCGTCGATCCCGATGACCCGGCGTCGCCGACCACCGGCCTCCTCCAGGGCGGCGAACCCGGCGATCATGCCAGCCTGGGTCGAGCCGGTGACCGAGCAGACCACGACGGTGTCGAAGAAGACCCCAAGTTCGCGTTCCTGCTGCTCGACCTCGTACGCCCAGTTCGCGAATCCGAGGCCGCCGAGCCGGTGGTCGGAGGCGCCCGCCGGAATCGGGTACGGCGTACCGGCACGTTTCCGCACGTCCTCGATGGCGCGGATCCACGAGTCCTTGAACCCGATGCCGAATCCGGCCGGGTCGAGCCGGACCTCGGCGCCCATGATGCGGCTCAGCATGATGTTGCCGACCCGGTCGCTGACGCTGTCGGGCCAGTCGACCCAGTTCTCCTGCACCAGCACCGCCTTCAGACCCAGCGAGGCGGCGACGGCGGCGACCTGGCGCGTGTGGTTGGACTGGTATCCGCCGATCGACACCAGCGTGTCGGCGCCCTGCGCCAGTATGTCCGGGACGAGGTACTCCAGCTTGCGGGTCTTGTTGCCGCCGTAGGCGAGTCCCGCGTTGCAATCCTCCCGCTTGGCCCAGATCGAGGCGCCGCCGAGGTGGGCGGTCAGTCGCGGCAGCGGGTGGACCGGGCTCGGCCCGAAGGTCAGCCGGTGGCGTGGGAAGTCGGAGAGGGCCACGATCACTCCTCGGCGGTCGGTAGGGTGCGCCAGGTGTCGAAGGCGACCGCTGCCGCCCGGTCCGCGTCCCCGGCGGCGCAGAGCCGGATCAGCTCGTCGTGCCGGGCCAGCGAGGCGCGTCCGGCCAGCGAGGAGAAGCGCAGCCGTTCGGCTCGCCGCAGCACCGGGGTGAACTGTTCGAGGACTGCGGCCAGCGCCCGGTTCGCGGCCACGGTCACCGGGATGGCGTGCAGCTCGTCGTCGGCGCGCAACGCGGCCTCGACGTCGCCCTGCCCTATCGCGGCACCGAACCGGCGGTTCGCCTCCTGCATCGCCTCAAGGTCGGCGTGACTGAGGCTTCCCACCGCCTCCCGTACGGCCAGCTCGTGCATTGCCGCGACCACGTCGCGGGCGTCGCGCACGTCACGCAGGTTCAGCGAGCTCACCGTCGTGGAGCGCCCCGGCCGGGCCACCACCAGACCGGCCTCGGCCAGCCGCAACAACGCCTCTCGGACGGGGGTACGGCTGACGCCGAGCCAGGCCGCCAGCTCCACGTCGCGCAGCTGCTCGCCGGGCGCGAGGCTGCCGTCGACGATGACGTCCCGGAGGCGGTGATAGACGTCGTCGCGTAGCAGGCGTCGGTCGATCGCCGGCGCGTTCTCGGGGACGGGCATGCAATATATTGCACACACCCCAGGTGATCGGGCAAGCCCGCGCGTTCAGTGCACCCACGCCTTGGTGAACTCCAAGAAGAGATTCACATCCCTGGATGTACCTTGTAGGATCATCGCGCGAGCCACCGAGCCACCGAGCCAGCGCAGACAGCACCTCCGTCTTGTCTGCGTTTCCGAGATTCTTCATGTTGGTCGGCGCGTGTTTCCTCGTGGGCCAGGGCATCCCGTCGAGCGACACAGGCGTCGGCGGAATGCTGGAGCACTGATGAAAGCCTCACGAACAGCCCGCCATCTGATATTCGCCGCGGTCGCCGTCCTCGTCACCGGGCTCACGATGGTCGTCGTCAACCAGGCCAGCCCGGCCTCGGCGCACGGGTCGGTCACCAACCCGCCGTCGCGGAACTACGGATGCTGGGAGCGCTGGGGTGACGACCACCTCAACCCCAACATGGCACAGACCGACCCGATGTGTGCCCAGGCCTGGCAGGCGAACCCCAACACGATGTGGAACTGGAACGGCCTGTTCCGGGAGAACGTCGGCGGCAACCACCAGGCCGCCGTCCCGGACGGGCAGCTCTGCAGCGGCGGCCGCACCCAGGGCGGGCTGTACGCCTCGCTGGACGCGGTCGGCGCATGGGTCGCCAAGCCGATGCCGAACAACTTCACGCTGACGCTGACCGACGGGGCCCGGCACGGTGCCGACTACCTGCTGATCTACATCACCAAGCAGGGCTTCGACCCGAGCACCCAGCCGCTCACCTGGGGCAGCCTGGACCTGGTGCTGCGCACCGACAGCTACCCGACCACCGGGCTGTACGAGGCCCAGGTGAACGCGGGCAACCGCACCGGGCGGCACGTCGTCTACACGATCTGGCAGGCGAGCCACCTCGACCAGCCGTACTACCTGTGCAGTGACGTGATCTTCGGCGGTGGCGGCAACCCGACCACCCCGCCGCCGACCACCCCGCCGCCGACCACCCCGCCGCCGGCCGGCAACGGTGCCTGCACCGCGACGTACGCGAAGACGAACGAGTGGGCCGGTGGCTTCGGCGCCCAGGTCACGGTGCGGGCCGGCAACGCCGCGATCTCCGGCTGGACGGTGAGCTGGACCTGGCCCAACAGCCAGAGCATCACCAGTTCGTGGAACGCGTCGATAACCTCGAACGGGTCGTCGGTCACCGCCGCGAACGCCAGTCACAACGGCGCGTTGAGCGCCAACGGCAGCACCAGCTTCGGGTTCAACGGTTCCTGGAGCGGCACGAACACCGCGCCGACCCTGACCTGCACGGCCAGGTAGCAGCAGTCGCGACGGGGATGGCGCCGGTCGGTGCCATCCCCGTCGGGCGTCTTCGCCGCCGGCGGCGGTCCGGCGGGCAGCCGCAGGTCGGGGCGGACCGGTCGACGGGGTCGTGCCGGTCCGGTGGCTCCGGACGGTCAGCGCGAGTAGTACTCGACGATCAGTTGCTCGTCGCAGATGACAGGTATCTCGGCGCGGGCGGGCAGCCGGTTGAGGTGGGCGGTCAGGCCCGACAGGTTGACGTCGAGGTACGGCGCGGGGCGTGCCGGGGCGTGTGCGCCGGCGGCGGCGGCGAGGAACGGCGCCTTGTGGCGGCTGCGTTCGGCGATCACGATGGTGTCGCCGGGCCGCAGCCGGGCCGATGGTCGGTCGACGCGCCGGCCGTTGACCGTGACGTGCTGGTGGGTGACCGTCTGGCGGGCCTGGTAGATGGTGCGGGCGAAGCCGGCCCGCAGGACCAGTGCGTCGAGCCGGGTCTCCAGGTCGATCAGGAGTTCTTCACCGGTCTTGCCGGGTCGGTGCACCGCGCGGTCGAACGCGCGTCGCAACTGCCCCTCGCGCAGGTCGTACTGCGCTTTGAGTCGCTGCTTCTCCAGCAGCCGGACCTTGTAGTCGCTCTCCTTGCGCCGAGCCCGGCCGTGTTGCCCTGGCGGGAAGGGGCGGTTTTCGAAGTAGCGCACGCACTTGGGCGTGAGGGGGATGCCGAGGGCGCGGGAGCGCCTGACCTTCGGGCGTGCCTGGTTCATCCATCACCTCTTGATGTGTAAGGTGAGGCTAACCTAACTGGAGGCGTTCATGTCTGGCAACCAGCTCGCTCCCGTACTGGCCGGCTCCCCGGCCGAACGCCTGCGCTCGCTGCTCGTCGCGGCGAAGTCGCTGAGCCTGCACACGCCCGGACACCGGGCGGACCTGGTCGGCCGGCACCGCCTGCCGGCCGGGCGGTTGATCGTCGAGTTGCCCGCGGTGAGCTGCCTCGCCCGGCACCTGCGGCAGTCGGGCGAGCTGGTGGCACTGGTCGAGGTGACCGATCTGGCGCCCGTCCGGGTGCGTGACCGGGTCCGGGCCCGGGCGACTCTCACCGGCTGGTTGACCGTCGCCGACGGCGTCGCCGACGCCGATGCGGAGCTGCCGGCCGTACTGGAGCTGGCAACGGCCGAACTGGTCACCGCCGGTACCACCGCGTCGATCGATCCGGCGGCGTTCGCCGTCGCCCGCCCGGATCCGCTGGCCGACAGTGAAGCCGAGCTGCTCTGCCACCTCAACGACCACCATCCCGAGACGGTCGCGCGGCTGTCCAGGCTGGTACCGCCGGGCCGGCTCCACGGGGTACGCCAGATCCGTCCGCTGGCGCTGGACCGGTTCGGCATCGTGCTCCGGCTGGAACATCCCAACCATGACTCCGACATCCGGCTCTGCTTTCCGGTGCCGCTGCGCGACGGTGACCACCTGGCGGACGCGGTCCAGGCGATGCTGGACGGCGGCCGCCTCCGGCGGCTCGCCCACCGGGGCGACCGCGATGCTGGCCCGTGGGTCAGCTGACCATCCGGTCGCACAACCGCCACAGTCGATCTGCCTGCTCCGGGTCGATCGCGTGGTGGGCGACGGACGAGGCGAGCTCCGCTTCGTCCGTGGGCTGGACGGTGACCGGCGTGGCCTCCGCACAGTCGTTGAAGTAGCGGCCGGTCACCTGGGACAGCAGCGGTGAGGTGGCGAGCATGACGGAGGTGGCCGCTCCCTGCTGGGGGCTCTTCTGCAGATCGGCGGGAACTCCGAGGTCACCGCCGATGTACTGCTGCAGGCCGGTGGCGATCGCCCCCGGGTTGAGGGCATTGGCCGTTATCCCCAGCCCGACCCAGCGACTGGCCGCACCCACGGCGAAGAGCGCCACGGCGGTCTTCGCCTGCCCGTACGCCAGTTGGGGGTGATACGGGCGGGAGAGGTAGTGGATGTCGGTGAAAACGACGGGGGAGAGGTGGTGGGCACTCGAACTGACCGACACGATCCGGGCGCCTTCGGCCCGGGCCAGAGCGTCACGCAGCCCGACGGCGAGCAGATGGTGGCCCAGGTGGTTGACGGCGAACTGCTCCTCCCAGCCCTGCGCGGTCCGGCGCAGCTCGGGCAGTGCCATCACACCGGCGTTGTTGACCAGGATGTGCAGCGGTCCCTCCCACTCGTCGACGAAGGTCCGGATGGACGAGACATCGGTCAGTTCGAGGCGGGCGACCCGTACCTCGGGGTTTCCGGTCGACCCGACGATGTCGGCCACTGCCTGGCGGGCGTTGTCGTCCCGGGCGGTCACCGTCACCTGCGCGCCCGCGCTGGCCAGTGCCCGCGCCGTCTCCAGACCGATGCCCGAGACGCCTCCGGTGACGATGGCTCGGCGTCCGGACAGGTCGATCCCGTCGATGACCTCCGCGGCGGTGGAGTGCCGCCCGTACGGTGTGACGATCCGTTCCATGATCCGTCTCTCGGTTGGTTCGGTACTGGGAGGGTCCGCCCGGAAACCGCCCGTACCTGCCGCAGCGCGCCCGCAGTGCGGTGCGCGGCAGGCGACCACCGTCGCGACCTGCGATGAAGGGCCGATTCCGATCGCTGCCACTCTTCGCTCCCCATGATCGTCTGCCCTACCGGCCCGGCATTCCCGCCAGAGGGCACTTCAAGCGCTCGCCGACAGGCCATGGTGGGAAACACCGCAGCTCCGGCGGCGGGTCGGTGGCAGGGTGCCGGTTCAGGCACAGGCACCGGAGAGCATGATTCGAGTCGGAATCAGAACGTCGTAGCGGTACGCCGTATATGCCGGATCCAGCCGCTGTATCCCGAGTTCCTCCCTATCGTGGCACTGTGGTGGCCGGCAGACTGAACCGTCTTCAACCTCCCCTTGTGGCGCGGTGGCCCGCAGGGTCGGACGCGGTACGTCAGCGTCGCGCGGTGCAGGCTGACAAGGGTTCACTGCCCGGGCGGCGGTGGTGATCACCCGGCGTGTCGGCAGAGTTCGCGGCGCCCTGGTCGAACGGTGGCGCCAACTGCGGGCGGTCGAGGTGGTGGTGGCGCAGAGCGCCGTGTCGGCGGCGCTGGCCTGGTTCCTGGCCGCCGAGCTGATCGGCAACCCGCAGCCGGTGTTCGCCCCGATCGCGGCCATGGTCACCCTCGGGATATCGGCCGGTCAGCGCCTGCGCCGGGCGGTGGAGCTGGTGTTGGGCGTGACGGCCGGTATCGCGGTCGGCGACGGGCTCATCTATGTGATCGGGACGGGATCGTGGCAGATCGGCGTGGGGGCCGCCCTGGCCATGACGGTAACGATTCTGGCCGGTGGATCGGCGGGGATAGTGTCCCAGGCCGCCACCTCGTCGGTACTGGTGGCCACGTTGCGACCGCCGACGGAGGGCATCTACTTCACCCGTCTGGTCGACGCGTTGATCGGCGGCGCCGTAGCGCTGGCGGTGATGGCCCTGCTGCTGCCGGTGAACCCGGTGACCGTGGTGTCGCGGGTCGCTCGACCGGCTCTCAACGTACTCGTCGAGGGACTCACGGTGACCGCCCGGGGCCTTGCGGAGCGCGATCAGGATCCCGTGCAGGAGGCGCTGGCGGCGCTGACGCGTGGTGAGGAGAAGCTCGACGAGTTCTACGAGGTGCTGCCCCAGGGGCGGGAGGCCGCCACCATCGCGCCGCTGCGCTGGCGGTCCCGTGCCGCGTTGCAGCAGTACGTGAAGGCTGCGGAGTACATCGAGCGCGCCGTCCGTAACGCCCGGGTGCTGACCCGGCGGGCGGTGACCCTGCTGCGCGACGACGAACCGGCGCCGAAGGAACTCGTGGCTTCACTCTGTGGTCTGGCGGAGGCGGCGAAGGTGGTGCAGCGCGATCTTCGCCGCGGTTCGATGCCGAAGGGGGCCGTGGAACTGGTGTGCCACGCCGTGGAACAGGCGAGCGCCGCCTACCGGCAGGGTCTGGGCTTCTCCGGCAGTGTGGTGGTCGCGCAGGTCCGCGCCATCGCCACCGACCTGCTCGGAACGACCGGGCTACCGCATGACGAGGCGGAGCAGGAGGTGCGCCGGGCCGGAGGTACGCCGGGGGACAGCTTCGAGGCCGTGGACGAGCCCCGGGGTGGAGTGGATCGTCGGGGCCGTCCGAGGCGTCCGGGCGGCGACGGGACCTCCTGACAGTGCCGGTCCGGGTGGACGGGCCACGGCGACCGAGCCCCGACCGGCACCTTGTCGGTCGGCGAAAGCCTGTGCGCCGCAGGCTGTCAGTCCCGACAGCAGGAGCAGTCCGGTGGGCAACCGCACGCGTCGTCGGCGGTCGTGGCGGCGGACCGCTCGGTGGCCGGGGACGCGGTCAGCGGGACGGCGCAGCAGGTGTCGCCGCGCCATGCCTCGCGCCCCTCCCGGACCGCGACGGCCGCGATGACCAGCGCGGTGACCGGGTCGGCCCAGGACCAGCCGAACAGGCTGTTGAGGCCGAGCCCGACCAGTAGTACCGCCGACAGGTAGGTGCAGAGCAGGGTCTGCTTGGAGTCGGCGACCGCCGAGCGGGAGCCGAGTTCGCGGCCGGCGCGACGCTGCGCGTACGACAGCAGCGGCATGACCGCCAGTGACAGCGCGGCCAGCCCGAGACCGACGGTGGAGTGTGCGGCCTCGGCGCCGCCGACGAGGGCGCGTACCGACTCGACCGTCACGTAGCCGGCGAGGGCGAAGAACGAGACCGCGATGATCCGCAACGCGATCCTCTCCCGGGACTGCGGGTCGCGGCCGGCGAACTGCCAGGCCACGGCCGCCGCCGAGGAAACCTCGATCACCGAGTCCAGACCGAATCCGATCAGGGCGGTCGACGAGGCGAGGGTGCCGGCGGTGATCGCCACCGCCGCCTCGACGGCGTTGTAGGTGATCGTCGCCGCGACCAGCAGCCGGATCCGTCGAGCGAGCAGGGCGCGGCGGGCCGGCGCCGGCCCGGGCGGTTCGAGCCGCAGCGGCGCGGCCATCAGCAGCAACCCTTCGTCGTGGCGTCGGGACAGGCGGCCGGATCCACCGCCAGCACCAGGCCGAGCAGATCGCCCAGCGCGTGCGCCATCCGGGCATCGACCAGCTCGTAGCGGGTCCGGCGACCCTCCGGTACGGCCACCACCAGGCCGCAGCCGCGCAGGCAGCCGAGATGGTTCGACAGGTTCTGCCGGGTGGTGCCCAGCAACTCGGCCAGCTCGGCCGGGTAGCCGGGCCCGTCCCGCAGGGCCAACAACAGTCGCGCCCGCGTCGGGTCCGACAGCGCGTGACCGAACCGGGCCAGTACCTCGCCGTGCGTCAGCGTCTCCATCCCGCGATAGTACATCCAACGCTGTACTGTCTGTTCCCCGGGGAGGCTATCCGCTGGGTGAATGCCGGAGGTACCCGCCGTGGCGGCCGGGTGTCCACTTGGCGCCATGTCGCCTCTGCGGCACCGCAGGTTGCTGACCAAGGAAATGCTCCGGCCACAGACTCCGACTGTCGCCGTTGACGGCGTCTTCGCGAGAGTCGAAGGAGACCCCGCCATGTCATCTCCGCTGCGTCGTACCGCTGCCGTTCTGGCCGCCGTACTCGCACTCACCGCCGCCGGGCCACCACCGGCGACCGCCGCGCCTCCGTCGACCGTACCCCCGGTCACCGGGTCGCTGGCCGCGCTCGGTGCGGCCGCCGCCGGGTCGCGGGTCACCCTGATCACCGGCGACGTCGTCGAGGTCTCGCCGGCCGGCGCCGGTCGGTACGCGGCCTCGGTCCGCCCGGCGGCCGGACGGGAACGGATCACCTTCCACACCATCGAGGTGGACGGCGGGCTGCGGGTACTGCCCAGCGACGTCGTGCCGTACGTCTCGGCGGGCACTCTGGACGCGGACCTGTTCGACGTCGAGGAGTTGATCGCCGACGGGTACGCGGACGGCGCCGCGGCCAGCCTGCCGCTGATCGTCCGCTACCAGAACCCCGCCGCCGGCGCCCGCACCCTGGCCGGTACGACGAACACCCGGCCGCTGAGCAGCATCGGCGGCGCCGCGCTGGCGGCCGGGAAGGACTCGCTGGCCGGCTTCTGGCAGGCGGTCAGCCCGGCCGCCCCGGCCGGCTCGGCCCGCTCCGCCGGCACACCCGCGCTCGGCGCCGGGATCAGCCAGATCTGGCTGGACGGCCGGGTCCGGCCGGTGCTGGACCGCAGCGTCGCCCAGATCGGCGCCCCGGCCGCCTGGCAGGCGGGCCTGGACGGTTCCGGAGTGAAGGTGGCGGTGCTGGACACCGGGGTCGACCAGACCCACCCGGACCTGACCGGCAAGGTGACGGCGCAGAACTTCACCAGCAGCCCGGACGCCACCGACCAGCACGGACACGGTACGCACGTCGCGGCGACCGTGGCCGGCACCGGCGCCGGATCCGGCGGTACCCGCAAGGGGGTGGCCCCCGGCGCGAGCCTGCTGGCCGGCAAGGTGCTCGGTGACGACGGCGTCGGCTACGACTCCTGGATCATCGCCGGGATGGAGTGGGCCGCCGAGCAGGGCGCGGCGGTGGTCAACATGAGCCTCGGCGGCGGGCCGACCGACGGCACCGACCCGCTCAGCCAGGCGCTGGACCGGATCACCGCCGACACCGGCACCCTCTTCGTGGTGGCCGCCGGCAACGAGGGCGCCAACTACACCGTCGGTACGCCCGGCGCGGCCCGGTCCGCGCTGACCGTCGGCGCGGTGGACCGCGACGAGTCGCTGGCCGACTTCTCCAGCCGGGGCCCCCGGCTCGGGGACGAGGGACTGAAGCCGGAGATCACCGCCCCGGGGGTGGGCATCGTGGCCGCCCGCGCCGCCGGCACCGGCATGGGCACCCCGGTCGACGACCGGTACACCGCCGCCTCCGGCACCTCGATGGCGACGCCGCACGTGGCGGGTGCGGCCGCGCTGCTGGCCCAGGCCCATCCGGAGTGGTCGCCGGCGCGGCTGAAGGACGCGCTGGTCAGCACCGCCCGGACGAACCCGGAGCTGTCGGTGTTCGACCAGGGCACCGGCCGGGTGGACGTCGCCCGCGCGGCCAGCCAGCGGGTATACGCCAGCAGCCAGGTCGACTTCGGCCTGCACACCGACCCGGACACCGCCGCCACCGCCCGGGCGGGTGCGGCTGCGGTGCCGGTCGGCAAGGTCGTCACGTACACCAACGCCGGGCCGGCGCCGGTCACCCTCAGCCTCGCCGTCGAGGTGGCGAACGTCGCCACCGACGTGCCCGAGACCGATGCCGTGACGACCGGTTCCGGTACGGTCACCGTGCCGGCCGGAGGGTCGGTCGAGGTACCCGTCACCGTCGACCTGGCGAAGCTGGACCGGGGACTCTTCGGCGGCTGGATCACCGCGACCGGGCCGGGCGGCGTGCTCGTCAGCACGGCGGTGGGGGTGAGCCTGGACGGCCCCCGGCACAAGGTCACCCTTCGCGCGGTCGGCCGGGCCGGCCAGCCGGTGGCGGTGCCGGTCATCGCCCTGATGGGCGACAACTACCGCTGGGACAACCTGAACTTCCTGTGGGAGGGTGAGAGCAGAACCATCGAGGTCGGCGAGGGTAACTACCTGCTGCACGCGCTGATCGAGGACGGCGGCGTACTCGACGAGCAGGCCACCCTGATCACTGATCCGGAACTGCGCGTCGACCGGGACATCGAGGTGCTGCTCGACGCCCGCAAGGGCACCCCGATCCGGATCGAGACGCCCCGGCCGGCCGAGCAGCAGGCCGTGCTGAGCTACTACTCGCACCGGGTCACCGGCACCGGTCGGCAGATCAGCCACGGCACCATGCACTTCAGCACGATCCAGCAGGTAAACGTCACCCCGACCGGCAAGCTGACCAGTGGGCAGTACGAGTTCTCGTCCCGGTGGCAGCTCGTCGCGCCGATGGTGCGCGCGGAGGTCGCCGGGGTCTCCGGTCCGTTCGACATCAACCTGACCGGGCAGTCCCCGGCGTACGACGGCACCCGTCGGTTCCCCCTCGTCCACGCCGGCCGGGGCACCCCGGAGGAACTGGCCGAGGCGAAGGTGCGCGGCGCGGCGGTACTCATCGAGTCCAGCAACGAACCGGGCGGGGAGGACGCGCCGAGCGAGAGCGAGGTGACCGCGGCGGCGGCCCGGGCCGGCGCGGCGCTGACCCTGATGGTGCGCCCGGCGGACTGGTCGGCGTGGACGGTGTGGCGGCCCCTCGGCGACCGGGAGCCGATCCCGATGCTGGCGGTGGCGCACGACGACGGCCAGCGGCTGATCGCCCGGGCACAGCAGGGACGGGCGACGCTGGACCTCACCCTGACCACCTCCAGCCCCTATCTCTACGACGTGCAGCACGTGGAGCGGAACCGGATCCCGGATCGGATCGTCTACCGGGTGACCCCGACCAACTCGACACGGATCACCACCCGGTACGCCGACAACGGCGGATTCCCCTGGGCGAAGGAGCAGCGGTTCGGATGGCGCCCCTGGCAGACCTATGCATGGAACGACACGTCCCGGTTCGTGGCCACCCCGAAGGAGCGCGAGGAGTGGGTGACCACCGGCGACTCGGTCTGGCAGCACCGGGTGAGCCACGAGTGGCCGTGGAACGAGATGGGCCCGCTCGCCAGCGGGATGGCCGAGCGGCCGACCAGCTACCGTGCCCGTAGGGCCGAGGAGACCTGGCTCGCTCCGGTGGTCCGCCCGGCCTCGCCGCGCGGGATACCGGAGCTGGTCTCCACCCGCACCGGGAACACTCTCGCCCTGCGGGTGCCGGAGTTCGTCGACGCCGAAGGCCACTACACGATCGGCGAGACGTCCCGGGTGGGTGCCACGCTGTGGCGCGACGGGAAGCTGCTGGCCGAGCTGCCCGACGCCCGGCAGGACGTGCCCACCACCGGGCCCGAGGCCGGCTACCGGCTGGCCCTGACCACCGAGCGCGGTGGCGAGGAGTGGGTCTGGGGCACCCGTACCGAGACGGTGTGGGAGTTCCGTTCCGGGCAGCGGTCCGGCGACGAGGCCCGGCCCCTGCCGCTGTTGCAGGTCGACTACGCCGCGCCGGTGGACCTGACCGGGCGGGCCAGCGGCCGGCCGCACACCGTCGGGCTGCACGTCCGGCACCAGGACGGTCACGCCACCGCGAGCGGGACCAGGCTGACCGCCGAGGTCTCCTTCGACGAGGGCGCCACCTGGCGGTCGGTCCGGGTGACCGGGTACGGCAACGCCTACCAGGCGAGCGTTCCGGCCCGAAAGGGCACGGTGTCGCTGCGGGTCCGGGCCACCGACCGGTCCGGCAGCGCGGTCACCCAGACCGTGATCCGGGCGTACGGGCTGCGCTGAGCGGCCTCCGGGCGGGACGGCGCACCGCTGCCGTCCCGCCCGGACCGGCGCACCGCTGCCGTCCCGCCTGGGTTGGTGTCGGTCGCTGCCGTCCCGCCCGGACCGGCGTGGCTGTCACCGCACCAAGGGTGCCGTCCGCTCCGTCAGAGCCAGCCCCGGCGGGCGGCCTGGAAGGCCAGCCCGGTGCGGGTGTCCACCCCGGCCAGCGCCATCAACCGCTCCAGCCGACGCTGCACGGTCCGCCGGCTGACGCCGAGCTGCGACGCGATCGACTTGTCGGGAAAGCCGGCCACGAACAGCGACAGCAGGAACCGCTCGCCGTCGTCCAGCGCATCGTCGGGGGCCGCGTCGGCCAGTCCGCCGCGATCGGCGTCCCAGCGGATCGGGGTCGCCCGGTCCCAGTGGCTCTCGAAGAGCGCCAGCAGCGCGTCCAGCAGCTCACTGCGCCGGATAAGTGCGGCGGTCGGCTCCCCGACGTCGCGCTCGTCGTCCGGTACCAGCGGGCAGATCGCGGTCGACCGGTCGGCGATGGCGATCCGGACCGGCAACGTCGGCAGGGTACGCGCCTCCTCCCCGGCGCGGACACTCTCCGCGATGCTCTCCAGTTCGCCGGGTGACTCCAGTAGCGCCCGTTCGTAGATCGCCCGGTAGCGGACCCCACGGGCCAGCGCCCCGGACTCCTCGGCGTTCTCCGAGCCGGACATGGCCAGCGGGTTGGCCCGGCAGAACCAGAGGATCTCCTCACGGGCCGAGTCCTGCAGGTCGCGCAGCCGGTCACGCAACGCACCCGCGCCGACCACCACCTCCACCAGATGGTCGGCGTTGCGGCGCCGGGCGCTGGTCCGGTACTCCTCGGTCAGCGCGGCCACCGCCTGCCGGGCGTTCTCCAGCGACTCCTGCCGGCGCAGCAGGGTGTTGCCCAGCGCGACGTCCGGCGGCAGCGGCTCGAAGACCGGGTCCGGCCCGGGGCGTGCCATGGCCAGCCCCTTGCTCCGCAGGCCCTCCAACACCGCGCCGGCCTCGTCGAGTGGTACGTCGACCAGCCTGGCGAGGTCGGCGGGTCGGGCCGCGGAGAGGCGCAGCAGCAGCCGGTACGCCTGCTCCTCCTGCGGTCGCAGCAGCCCGGTGTCGTCGAACATGCCCGCCTCCCCGTACTCCCCGCCGACTGCGAAGACTCTACGAAGCGGACGGCATCGCCCGCGCGCGGCCAGGGCTGCTGTCGGGGTGGCTGCCGTGGCGGTGCCGGCCGGGCCGGCAGGGGAACGCCTCGGACGGACGATCGACGGAACGGCAGGGGCATCCACCGGGCCGCCGCCCTCGCCCCGCAGCACAGTCTCGTACCGAGCCGCCTACCGCACATCCCCGGCCTGGAGATGGCCGCCCGGTACGTACCCGGACACGACGAATCGGCCCAAGGTGTTGATCTCCGCCGATCTGGAGGGCGTCTCCGGGATCGTGCACCCCACCGAGACGAATCCGGGCGGCTACGACTACGAACGCGGACGGGCGCTGATGACGGCCGAGGTGAACGCGGCGATTGCCGGGGTGCTGGACGCCGAGCCCGACGCCGAGGTCTCCGTCGCGGACTCGCACGGCCCGTTCCGCAACCTGCTGCCCGAGGACATCGACCGGCGCGCCCGGCTGATCCGGGGCAGGCCCCGCCCGCTGGGCATGGTGGCCGGGCTCGAAGCCGGGGCGGAGGCGCTGCTCTTCGTCGGGTACCACGCCCGCGCCGGTGCCGGGCCGGCCGTGCTGGCGCACACGATCAGCGACGCCGTACTCGACCTGCGGCTCGACGGGAGGTCAGTGGGGGAGATCGGGCTCAACGCTGCCGTGGCCGGTCACTACGGAGTACCGGTGGTGCTGCTCAGCGGGGACGACGCGGCCTGCGCCGAGCTTCGGGACCTGGTGCCGGAGGCGGTGACCGTCGAGGTCAAGCAGGCGCTCGGCCAGGCGGCGGCGGAGACACTGCACCCCCGGGAGGCCCGGGACCGGATTCGCCTGGGCGCCGCCGAGGCGGTCCGGGGACGCCGGCAGGTCCGCCCCGTCGCGACCCCCACTCCGGTACGGATCGAGCTCGACCTGTACGGTCCGTACACCGTCGACCTCGCCACCCTGGTGCCCGGCGTCACCCGGGCGGCCGGCGCCCGCACGCTCGCCTTCACCGGTCGTGACATGGCCGAGGCGTACCGGCTCGTCCAGCTCCTGGTGCAGCTCGCCCAGATCAAGCCCGGCTGATCCGTTCCCGTTCCGAGCAGCGGTGACCGGTCGGACTCCGGTACCTGTTGCCGAACACGCCCGGCTCGCTTGGATCAGCGGTGCCTCACCCCGCGGACCGGCCCGCCGCCAGCTCCGCCAGCAGCTTCTCCACCCGGGTGCGGATCTCGTCGCGGATCGGCCGGACCGCATCGACGCCCTGGCCGGCAGGGTCGTCGAGCTGCCAGTCCTCGTAACGCTTGCCGGGGAAGACGGGGCAGGCGTCGCCGCAGCCCATGGTGATGATCACGTCGGAGGTCTCGGCCGTCTCCCAGTCCAGCAGCTTCGGGACCTGGGTGGTGATGTCGATGCCGACCTCGCGCATCACCTCGGCGGCGGCGGGGTTGACCCGGTCGGCGGGTGCCGAGCCGGCGGACCGTACCTCGACGGTGTCGCCGGCGAGGTGGCGTAGCCAGCCGGCGGCCATCTGGGAACGGCCGGCGTTGTGCACGCAGACGAACAGGACGCTGGGCTTGTCGGACATGATCGCTTCCTTCGAGGTTGGGCGGGGCGGGCGCGCCGGAGGCATTCCGCTGCCGGCTGGGCCGGTGTCCCGGGCGGCGGTGACGCGTTCAGGCAGCCCGGGCAGCCGCCGGTCGAGCAGCGAGCTGCGGAACCGGGGCCGGTAGGGCTGGTTGACGTGCCGGCCGAACGGCCCGGGCCAGGGCTGGTTGTCGGCCCTCGTCAGCCGGACGCCGTGCGCCTGATCCGGCACGGCGTCGTCGGCGGCTCGGGGTGAGCAGCTCACGACGGGCTTCCCGGGGCGGTGCGGAACAGCCGCCGTCGCAGGGCGAGACTGACGTAGACCAGCGCGACGAGGACGGGTACCTCGATCAGCGGTCCGACCACGCCGGCGAGGGCCTGGCCGCTGGTGACGCCGAAGGTGCCGATCGCCACGGCGATGGCCAGTTCGAAGTTGTTGCCGGCGGCGGTGAACGCCAGCGTCGTCGTCCGTTCGTAGCCGAGCCCGATCGCCCGGCCGAGGGCGTAGGAGCCGGCCCACATGACCGCGAAGTAGGCCAGCAACGGCACCGCGATCAGCGCGACGTCCCACGGCTGGCTGGTGATCGCTGCACCTTGCAGCGCGAACAGGATGACGATGGTGAACAGCAGTCCGTACAGGGCGATCGGACCGATCCTCGGCAGGAACGTGTCCTCGTACCAGACGCGGCCCCTGCGGCGCTCACCGACGCGGCGGGTGAGGTATCCGGCGAGCAGCGGGATGCCGAGGAAGATCAGTACATTGCCGGCGATGTCCCAGCCGGAGACCTGCAACGCCGCTCCGGACAGGCCGAGCCAGTCCGGCAGCACCGACAGGTAGAACCAGCCGAGAATGCCGAAGGCGAGGACCTGGAAGACGGAGTTGAGGGCGACGAGGACGGCGGCGGCCTCCCGGTCGCCACAGGCGAGGTCGTTCCAGATGATCACCATGGCGATGCACCGGGCCAGGCCGACGATGATCAGGCCGGTGCGGTACTCGGCGTGGTCGGCCAGGAAGATCCAGGCCAGGGCGAACATGACCGCCGGGCCGACCAGCCAGTTCAGCACGAGGGAGGAGATCAGCAGGCGGCGGTCGCCGGTGACGGTGTCGAGCCGGTCGTAGCGGACCTTCGCCAGCACCGGGTACATCATGACCAGCAGCCCGATGGCGATCGGTAGGGAGATGCCGCCGATCTCGACCGCTTCCAGCGTGGTGTCGAATCCGGGGATCGCCCGACCGAGCAGCAGCCCGGCGACCATCGCCAGGCCGATCCACAGTGGCAGGAAGCGGTCGAGACGGGACAGCCGGGCGACAACCGCGGGTGCCGGTTCGGTGGTGCCGGTGATGGTGGCCATCAGCACTCCCGGCGCGATCCGGCGTTGGCCCGGGCCCGGGCGGCGAGGTCGGTGAGCTGGACGGCGGCGGCTTCCAGGGCGTCGGGCAGCAACCGGTAGTAGGTGAATCGGCCGTGCGGTTCGGCGACGACGAGGCCGGCGTCGCGCAGTTGCCGAAGGTGCCCGGAGACGTTGGGCTGCTTCGCGCCGGTGTCGGCGACCAGGTGGCAGGTGCACGCCGGCCCCTGGGCGAGGAGGTCGACGATCTGCGCCCGGAGTGGGTCGGCCAGAAGTTTGATCACATCAGGCGCGTCTGATATCAGCACGCCCTGATGTAACCATCCGAGGCCATCCCTCGTCCAGCAAGCTCAGGTGAACATCGGATGTACCAGGCGGCACTGGCCAACTCCAGCGACGGCCGGGGTGCCCGTTCAGGCGTTCGCCGGGCTCCCGACTCCGAGGAGGCTGGCGAGCTGGCGCATGATGCCCGGCCGGGCGCGGTAGTAGACCCAGGTGCCCCGACGCTCGGCGTCGACGAGGCCGGCCTCCCGCAGCGTCTTGAGGTGGTGGGAGATCGTCGGCCCGGACAGGTCGAACGCCGGGGTGAGATCGCAGACGCAGGTCTCCCCGGCCGGTGCCGAGGCGATCATCGACATCAGTTGGAGGCGCACCGGATCGCCGAGCGCCTTGAAGGCCGGGGCGAGTGCGCTGGCGGTCTCCGCCGGAATCCGCTGTTCGGTTATCGGCGGGCAGCACGGCACCCCGGTGTTGAGGTCGGTCAGGCTGAGCGCCAGCGACTGCTTCGACATACGTCTAGGTTGACAGGTATCGAATCAGCGTGCAAATCTCTGATTCGAAGAACGTCAAGACAGCTCCGTCGCGGGGAGACGCCGATGCTCCACCTGTTCCGCCGCCGCTCCCCGGAGACGGAAGTCCGGTTCTGTGACGGCTGCGCCGAGGTCACCACCGCCGACCAGCGCGCCCGCCGCCGCTACGAGGAGTGCGGGTGGCGAAGGTGGGTGGCGGAGTCGCGTCAACCAACCCAGATCGGGCGAAGGCAGGCCCCGACCTGCTATTTCGAGCATTCTCAAGATAGGGAGTTGTGATGGGTGACCGACTGGAACATCTGCCGGTAGCGGTGCTCGGCGCCGGGCCCGTCGGCCTGGCCGCCGCCGCCCACCTGCACGAGCGCGGACTGCCGTTCACCGTTCTCGAGGCCGGTGACGGCCCTGCCGCGGCCGTCACCCAGTGGGGGCACGTACGGCTCTTCTCGCCCTGGCGGTACAACATCGACCAGGCTGCCGCCCGGATGCTGCGCGACGCCGGCTGGGTCGAACCCGATCCCGAGATCCTGCCGACCGGCGCACAGCTCGTCACCGAATACCTCCAGCCGCTGGCGGACCTTCCCGGGCTCAAGCCGAACATCCGGTACCGATCCCGGGTCACCGCGGTGACCCGGCTCGGCGTGGACCGGCTCCGCTCCGCCGGCCGGGAGGGTGCGCCGATCCTGATCCGGCTCGGCTCCGGCGAGGACCTGCTCGCCCGGGCGGTCGTCGACGCCACCGGCACCTGGGCGACGCCGAACGTCCTCGGCGCCTCCGGCATCCCCGCGCACGGCGAGACCGATGCGGCCGCGTTCATCGAACACGCCCTACCCGACGTCCTGGGTGTCGACCGGGACCGGTTCGCCGGCCGGCACACCCTCGTCGTCGGCGCCGGCCACTCCGCCGCGAACACCCTGCTCGCCCTCGCCGACCTCGCCACACGGGCCGCCGGGACGAGGGTCGGCTGGGCGATCCGGGCCGGTAGCCCGGCCCGCAGCTACGGCGGGGAGAGCGCCGACGCCCTGCCGGCGCGCGGCGCCCTCGGCACCCGGCTGCGTGAGCATGTCGAAGCGGGCCGGATCGAACTGGTCACCGGATTCTCCGTGCACCGGCTCGTCCCGACGCCCGACGGGCGGGTCGAGGTCTCCGACGGAACCCGTACGCTCGCCGTGCACCGGATCGTCTCGGCGACCGGGTTCCGGCCCGACCACTCGATCAGCACCGAGCTACGTCTCGACCTGGACCCGATCCTGGGCTCCACCCGGGCCCTCGCCCCGCTGATCGATCCCAACCGGCACTCCTGTGGGACGGTGCCGCCACACGGCGTCGACGAACTCGCCCACCCGGAACCGGGCTACTACGCGATCGGGGTCAAGAGCTACGGCCGCGCCCCGACGTTCCTGATGGCCACCGGCTACGAGCAGGCCCGCTCCGTCGTCGCCGCCCTCGCCGGGGACTGGAGGGCGGCCCGGGACGTCCAACTCGACCTACCGGAAACCGGGGTCTGCAACAGCAACCCGATCGTCGACGACGACACCGTCGGCGCGGGCGGCTGCTGCGGCACCCCGACCGCCGACGTCGCCCCGGTCAGCAGCCCACGCGGACTCGCCACCGGCATCTCGGGCGGCCTGATCGCCGCGCCCCTGCCCCTGGTCGAGGTCTCCGCCGCACCCGGCACGGAGGCCGCCGGCGGCTGCTGCGCCGGCTGAAAGCCGTGGTCCTCGGCGCCGCCGTAGCTCCTTGGCTGAGCGCCGGCTGGCGCAGCTCTGCCGTCGGCTGAGCGCCTGCTGGCGCGGCTCCGCACGCCCGAACCGGTGCGCGGACCGTGCCAGCAGATCATCCAGCTCGACTCGCCACCTCCGATATCACCAGGCCCAGGTGTCGGGGCTGGTGTTGGTCACCAGAACGCCGATGCCGTAGTCGCTGATAACCACGGCGGTGTAGCGGTCTTTGTCGTACACGTTGAGTTTGTATTTGTCGCCCTTCTCCGACCACTGCCAGTAGTCGTTCACGCCGGACTGCGGCGAGATGGACTGTTGCCGGGACATGGCGGCGGGTGCCAGGCCGTCCACGTCCAGGCTCTCGGACCTGCTGCCGCCGGTCCAGGTGACATTGCCGGTCAGCGTCTCGCTGGAGACGTTGACCACGAAGAAGTCAAACGACCCGCTGCCTGCCATAGGGCCCTTGTCCGCACCCTCGGATTCCTTCAATCTCTTGATCCCCCGTCTCGGACCCGGCGCCAACCGATCGGGCACCAGATCAGAATAGGGTGATAAAAGCGCGTTTTAGGGTGAAAGTAGACGCCTGGCAGGCGGCCAGGTCGTCGCTTGCGCGTCACGGCTCGGAATCAAGGCCCTGCCTGGTCGATGTCGATCAGGCCGGGCACGGCCCGGCGTGGTCGGCCCAACTCCCTGCCCTGAAGGTCGAGGGGCGCCAGCGCGTCACCGTCCGGCGCGACCGGGTCCACCCCGATGCGGTCGGGCCGCCGCCGGGACGCCGGCCTGGGATCGGTCCGAGGCCGGTGGCGGTGACCCGACCTGCGTACCGCGGCCTGCCAGCGGCGTCCCGACACCAGCTCGGCCAGCAAGGGGAGCGGTTCCGCCGTGCGGATCGCTGCTGGCCGGGTCAGCCCCGCAGTTGCTGGGTGATCGTGCGGTCGGTGATCTGGGTGTCCTTCGCCAGCATGAGCGCCTTGCTGAGGATGACGGCGAGCACCCGGTCGCCCTCGAACGGGAGGAAGACGTCGCCGGTCGAGGAGCTGGCCGTCTGCTTCGGCACGATGCAGAGGTATTGGTCGTTCGGGCTCATCAGGATATTGCCCGAACCCAGGTGGATCTTGTAGGTGCGCAGGTCGCCCCGGACCACGAGGAAACGGCCCTCGACCTTCGCCCGGTCGGCGATGGCCAGCCGGGGGACGAGGCGTTCGAGCATCTCCCGGCGGGTCTGCGCGGTGCCGCTGAGCTCGCCGAAGCTGTAGGACGCCCAGTACTCGCGGAACCGCCCTCCGGGACCACCGTCCTGCCAGGTGGGGTCGTTGCCGACGCTGGCGACGCCGACGAAGAGGTCGACGTCGCGCAGCACCTCGCTGAGCACCAGCGGCGGGATCTCGGCCAGCGGCACCGGGTCGGTCGGCTGCGCGTCCTGGGACACCCACTGCTCGTAGCCGCCGCCACCGGCGTGCGCGTAGTGCTCGGGCGCGCCGATCGGATAGAACCGGACCTGGTCGGTGGCGATCCGCAGGTATGCCCCCGACTCGGTGGTGTCGACCTCCCAGTCGTCGCCGATGCCCTCGATCCAGAACTCCGCGCGCAGTCCCCACTGCGGCAGCTCGCGGGTGGCCGGCTCGTAGGCGTCGTCGACCATCATCCGCAGCTTGTTGCGCCATCCCCGAGCCGCGGTCAGGGCGTGGAACTGGTGCTGGCGCAGGACGTGCGCCGCGTACCGGTTGGAATAGACCCGGGTGTTCTCCTCGGCTGCGGTCAGCAGGTAGACCTCGCGGTGTGCCTGCTTGAACGGCTGGGTCACCTGCTTGGCCTCCAGCCATGCGCGCCAGGCGAGCACCTCGGCCACCTCGCGGCCGATCGGGTGCCACAGCCGGACCGTCTCGCCGGCCGTGATCTCCTTCTCCTCGTGGGTATGCAGAGCACCGTCAGCGAAGGCGCAGGGCACGTCGTCGACGAGCCAGATCAGCCGGCGGGCCAGCGTACCGAGCAGGGGGTGGTCGAGGTAGCGGGCGCGCCAGGCGTCGAACGGCCAGACCCGCTGGGCGAGGAACTGGCGGTCGAGGCGTTCCGTCTGGGCCGAGAGCATCTTCTCGACGTCCTTCACGGCAGCCTTGAAGTCGGCGAGTTGCTCGGGGTGGGCGGACCGCACCGAGGCCGGGATCGACTTGACGATCTTCCCGGTGCTGTTGCGCCAGGTGACAGTGACCGTTCCGGAGGTGGCGTCCAGCGTCGCTGACGCGTCGCCGAAGTGTTCGACCCGCCGGCCCACCTCGGTCAGCCCGTACGCCGGTACGGCGAGTTCCTCGACCTCGTCCCGGGTCAGGCCCAGCGCCGCCGCTCGGGCGTCGAGGGCCGCGTTCAGCTCCTTGAGCGTGCCCTTGAACGTGACCCGGGCGGCGAGCCGGGCGATCTGGGCGAGCGCCTCCTCGGTCGGCACCCGCGACAACGCGTACACGGCGGCGTTGGCGATCTTGGGGCTGCGCGGGCCGAGCCCGGCGACCTTGCGCAGCGCCGTCTCGACGAGCGCGCCGAGCGTCCGTGGGGTCTCGGGGTGGCCGGGCAGGAAGGAGGTCATCCAGACCAGTCCGCGCAGCGGTGTGGTGTTGAACTGGTCGAAGGCCTCGTTGACGTCGTGCTCCCAGCGTGTGCGGTTGAGCCGGATGGTGCGCGGCTGCCCGACCAGGGCGAGCCAGCTCCGCAGCCGGTCACCCGGCTCGGGCAGCTCGTCGAGCAGCCTGCGGGCGGCCGTCTCCCACTTCTGCGACGGTTTGGCGCTCGTCGCGGTGGCCGCGTGCCGGAACAGCTCGTGCCAGCGACGGGCCTCGTCCGGATCGAGCGACGCGACATCGGCCAGGGCGCGGTCGGCCCACGTCTCGCCCGGGCTCAATGCCGGTGTGTCGAGCCTGTCCAGCAACGGCTTGAGTGCGCCGGCCGAGCCCCAGTAGCCGTGCGCGACGGTGCGGCGCATCGTGGCGACGACCTCCGGTGGCAGCGGCCGTCCGGCGTCGAGCAGGAGTTCGGCCATCTGCCGCAGCTCCTCGCCGTCGAAGTAGGCGGTGTGCCGGGCGGCGAAGCCGAGCGCGACGGCGGCCGAATCCGGTGTCGAGGTCTTGCTGTAGGGCCTGACCAGGATCTCCAACAGTTCGTTGGTGACCCGGCGATGGTCGGTCTCGGTGACCCGGCAACACCGGTCGAGGATCGCCATCAGCAGCTCGGGCTTGCGCTCGGGTGCGACGAGCCCGAGCGCGTCGGTCACGTGCCGGCTCTCGTGACCCCAGTGACCGGTGTAGACGGCGGCGTAGGCCAGGGCCTCGTCGGCGAGGCCCTGGACGTCGCCGCGCCGGGCGAGCTCCGCCATCCGATCGCCGTATTCGGGAAAGAGCACCGGGGTCGGCATCAGCCACCCACCAGCGGTACCAGCTTGAGGAAGGTGATCCGGGTGCCTCGGGTCAACTCCACGACCGCGTCCAGCTCGTCGACCTGCCGGTCGTCGACGAGGACGATGAAACCGTTGCGGGAGAACGCCTCCAGCGCGCGGTCGGCCTGTTCCTGCGGGTCGATCCGGCGCGGCTGCCTGAGCTTGAATCCGTTGAGTGTCCGCTCGGTGCCGGTCGGCTGCACCAGCCCGCGGAAGACGTCGCCGCCCTTCGCGTTGTGCTCGGCGACCTCCTGGAAGACGCGGCGGCGGATCACCTCCCGCACCGGCAGGCGTTCCTCGAAGATCTCCAGATGCCATGCGGTGCTGCGCTCGCCCGCGGTCGTCTCGTCGACGAAACTCACCATCGCCATGGCGTCGCAGTCTAGGGTCGCCCCCCGACACGGAGTCGGCCGTGGCGCCGCAGGATCGGATCCGGTGGCCGTTCCGGCACCCCGGCACGGTCTCGGGTCGGCACCGAAGCCCTGTCCGTGCGGGCCGCCCCACCTGCCGGTCGGGCGGTCAGGTGAGGACGTTCGGCGGGGGGACGAGCCGGCGGAAGGACTCGGCCGCCCGTCCGATGTCCACCCAGGCGTCGCGCAGCACCGGCTCGCCGTGGCCGGGCAGCAGTACGTCGACCTCGCGCCCGGCCAATGCGCTGACCGTCTCGGCGTACCGGTCGAGCCGGCAGTCGGGGAGCGCCTGGAGACTCACCCGCCCGCCGGCGAAGAGGCAGTCACCGCTGAACAGGATGCTCCGGCCGGCGCGGCGGACCAGTACGACGAGGTGGCCGTCGCAGTGGCCGGGCGCGTCGAGGATCTCGACGTCCAGGCCGCCGGCCCGGACGACGTCGCCACCGGCCAGTACCCGATCCACTGTGGCCGGTGAGAGCCGGTAGTCGGGCGGGTAGATCCCGACGGCGCGGGCCGCCGCCAGCGAGGTGCGCGACTCGTCGGCGGTGGCCAGCGCCGCCGCCGTCTCGGCGCTGGCCAGCACGGGCAGCCCGGCGGCCCGGATCGCGGCGGCGCCACCGGCGTGGTCGGCGTGGTAGTGCGTGACGATGGCGCCGCTCAGGGCGGCCGGGTCGCAGACCTCGGCGACGGCGGCCAGCCACGCCCGGGCGCCCAGTCCGGTGCCGGTGTCGACCAGGACGCCGCCGCTGCCGTCCCAGATCAAGTAGCAGTGGCAGTCGTGCGGGTCGGTGAGCGCCTCGGGGTGGCTCCCGCTGCCGACCAGCCAGACGGAATCGAACAGGTGCACGGCGCCCATCGCGGTCAACCCGCCGGCGTCGGTTCGCGCCGTACGGCCACGACGTCGACCTCGATCAGGATCCCGGCGAGCGTGCTGCCGACGGTGGTGCGTACCGGATAGGGCGGCCGGAAGCGGTTGGCGTACACCTCGTTGTAAGCGGCGAAGTCGCGGTCGAGGTGTTGCAGGTGCACGGTGGCCTTCACGACGTCGCGCAGGCCCAGCCCGACGGTGCGCAGCGCGCCCTCGACGTTGTCGAGCACCTGCGCGGTCTGCGCGGTGATGCCCTCCGGGACGGTGCCGGTGGCCGGGTCCTGCGGTCCGAAGCCGGCCGTCCAGACCAGGGTGCCGGTGTCGACGACGTGACTGTACGGTCCGGCCGGTTCGGGCAGGTCGGGGCTGGTGTGGGCGGTCCACGTCATGCGTCGGTCTCCTTCGGTTCGGTGCTGGGGCGGTGCAGGTCGGACATGACCTCGTAGCGGTCGTGGCGGTAGCGGGACCGGGAGCGCTGCGCCGGCCGGCGGTTGGGGTCGTAGAAGACGTCGACGATCTCCAGCGCCGGGGCGTGCTCTGGCAGGCCGAGCAGTTGGGCGTCGCGGGACGGCGCGGGCACCGCGCGCACCCGGCGGCGGGCCGCCGCCATCACGACGCCCGCCTTCGCCAGCACCTCGTGCAGCGACCCCTCCAGTTCGGCGGCCTCAAGGACGCGCTGGAACCGGGCGGGGAGGTGGGCGTCCTCCAGGCACATCGGCTCGTCGTCGGCGAACCGCAGCCGTTCCAGCCGGATGACCGGGCTGTCGACCTCGACCCCGAGGTCGAGGGCGACCTCGGGGGAGGCGGGGACCTCCTCGATCGCCACCAGACGGCTGCTCGGCCGCAGTCCCCGGGAGCGCATGTCCTCGGTGAAGGAGGTCAGGTGGGGCCCCATGGCCACGGTGGGTCGGCGGACGAACGTGCCGAGGCCGGGGACGCGTTCCACCCGCCCGTCGGTGGCCAGTGCGTCGAGTGCCTGCCGGACCGTCATCCGGCTGACCTCGAAGCGCACGGCGAGATCCTTCTCCGAGGGCAGCCGGGACCCCACCGGCAGGTTCCGGCACTGCTCGCGGAGAGCGTTCGTGATCGCGACGTGTTTCGGCGTTGACATGAAGTGAGCATCCCGTATCTCCGGCTGGCGGCCGTACCCGGCCAGGTCCGGTCCAGACCCGGGGGCTCCCTTGCTCTTGACTGGTCTAGACCGCCTCGGTATGGTCCGGAACATTATTCCAACACCGCTCGGTCCGTCTAGTCCGCAGCGTCGCCGTCAGCCGCACGAAGAGTCGTGACGATCCGGAAGCTCGCGGAACACCTGAAGGCCGTGAGAGGAGTACCACCTCATGAGGTACGGGAAGTTCAAGCGGCTGACCGCCGTGGCCGTGGTTGCGGTGGCCGGCCTGTCGGTCGCCGCCTGTGGCGGCTCGAGTGGGCCAGCCGGCGACGACAAGACCCTGACCCTGTGGCACATGGAGCAGCCGCCGAACCGGGTCGCGGAGTTCCAGAAGTTGATCGACGGCTACAACGCCACCAACCCGGAGTACAAGGTCCAGGCGCAGGTCCAGGACTGGAACCAGATCTACACGAAGATTTCGGGCGCGGTGCAGTCGAAGACGCAGCCCGACATCCTTTTCACCATCCCGGACTTCACCACCTACGTACGCCCGCTCGGCGCGGTCCGGCCGGTCACCCGGCTGGTGGAGGAGCTCGACAAGGCGCACACCTTCCAGGAGGCGGCCAAGGCCCCCTACCGCGACGACGACCAGTACTGGGCCGTTCCGCTCTACGGCATGGTGCAGATGCTCTGGTACCGCAAGGACCTGTTGGCCAAGGCGGGCATCGCCGAACCGCCGAAGACCACCAGCGAGTTGCTGGCGGACGCCCAGAAGCTCACCACCGGCAACCAGAAGGGCATCGCGTTGCCGGCCGGCAAGAACCTCGCCACCGACCAGGTGCTCTACAGCCTGATGCTGACCGGCGGCGCGGGCAACTTCTTCACCCCCTCCGGTGAGGTCAACTTCAACACCCCGGAGACCGTCCGGGCAATCACCCTCTACCGGGACCTGCTCAAGCAGTCGCCGTCGGACAGCGGCAACTACTCCTGGGGTGAGCCGCAGGCGGCGTTCAACAGCGGCGCGGCGGCGATGGCGATCGAGAAGGGGCAGTACCTGGCCCCGTTCGAGCAGGAGTCCGGGCGCCCCGCGAGCGACCTGGGCTGCGCCCCGATCCCGGTGGCCGACTCCGGCGGCAAGCCGGGCAGCATCTACTACTCCAACGCCGCGATGGTGATGTCCAGCGACGACGCCAAGGCCGCCGGTGCCGAGGCTTTCCTGAAGTACGTCCTCCAGCCGGAGAACTACGGCACGCTGCTCAACGCCGAGCCGGGCCTGTTCCTGCCGTTGACCGCCGACGGTGCCACAGCCGAGTCCTGGACCAGCAACGAGGTCGTGCAGAAGTACCGGGGCTGCGTCGACGCCATGCTCGAACAGTCGAAGACGGGCGCCCTGTTCGGCTTCGTCGACGGCCAGTACGTCGACTCCGTCGGCAAGATCTCCGGGCAGAACGTGCTGGCCCAGGTCGTGCAGCGGGTCTACAGCGGCGGCGAGTCGCCGGAGGCGGCGGTCAAGTGGGGTGACGAGCAGATGCGTGCGGCGGTCGCCAAGTGAACCTTTTTCAACCTGAACCGCGCGGCGCTCACGCACCGCGTCCGACCCTGCGCCGTCGAACCGAAAGGGGAGGTTGAGGTTCAGTGAGCAGCCGCAACGCGGTACCGGGTACCGGGGAGGCCATCCCCGGTACCCGGGCCGCCGGGCAGCCGGCGACGGCGCGCCGCCGTCGCCGGCCCTGGCACACCCACCTGCTCGGGTACGGCCTCGTCGCGCCGCTGGTGCTGGTGATGCTCGGCGTGATCGGCTACCCGCTGCTGAACACCGTGCTGCTCAGCCTCCAGGACCAGGGGGTGGTCGGCAGCAGCTCGACCTTCGTCGGCCTCGACAACTACACCGAGGCGTTCGCCGACGGCGCGTTCTGGGCCTCGGTCGGGCGGTCCGGGATCTGGCTGGCCGGCAACCTCCTGGTGCAGACGATCATCGCCTTCGGCACCGCGCTGCTGATCGGCCGCTCCGGGCGCTGGGCCCGGGCCTCCCGGACCTGGGTACTCATCCCCTGGGTGATCCCCACCGTCGCGGTCGCGGTGATCTGGCAGTGGCTCAGCAACAGCAACTACGGCATCGTGCCGAAGCTCGGTGCCGCGGTCGGCATCGACGGGCTGGGCAGCCCGTTCGGCGACAGTGCCCTGGCGATGCCGGCGCTGATCCTGATGAACAGCTGGCACTGGTTCCCGCTCGGCGCGGTCGTCATCTTCGGCGCGCTGCGGACGATCCCCGGCGAGATCTACGAGGCCGCCCGGGTGGACGGCGCCGACGCCTGGCGGATCTTCTGGCGGATCACGTTCCCGCTGCTCCAGCCGGTGCTCTTCGCGCTCGGGCTGGTCGGTTCGCTCTGGTCGTTCAACATCGTCGACTCGATCTACCTGGTCACCAAGGGCGGGCCCGCCGACGCGACCACGACTGCCCCGATCTTCATCTACAACAAGGCGTTCAACCAGTTCCAGGCGAGCGATGCCGCCGCCGTCAGCGTCATCACGATCATCCTGCTGGCCGCCGTCGCCTTCTTCTACATCCGCGTCGCGAAGCCGAAGGAGGACCTGTGACATCCCCGCTGTCCGTGACGTCCCGGCTGCCGTGGGCGCGGCTGCCGCGCCTCGTCACCTGGGTCGTGCTCACCGCCATCGTGCTCGGGCCGCTCTACTGGATCACGATCTCGGCGTTCAAGGACCGCGAGGAGATCCTGCGTACGACGCCGACGCTGTTCCCGACGGATCCGACGCTGGAGAACTTCCGGCAGCTCTTCACCGCGACGGACTATCCCAGCTACCTCACCAACAGCTTCGTGATCGCGTTGTCCACCGCGCTGTTCACCGTGCTGGTGTCGTTCGCGGCGGCGTACGGGCTCTACCGGCTGCGCATTCCGGGCGGCAACAAGCTGGCCGGGGCGATCCTGGTGGCGTACATGATTCCCGGGACCCTGCTGCTGGTGCCGCTCTACCAGGCGTTCGCCGCGGTGGAGCTGATCGACACCAGGAACGCGCTGGTGATCGTGAACGTCGCGTTCACCGCGCCGTTCTGCACCTGGCTGCTGCGCGGCTTCTTCTTCGCGATCCCCCGGGACATCGACGAGGCCGCCGCCGTCGACGGGGCCGGTCCGGTCCGGATGATGCTGCGGATCGTCCTTCCGCTGCTCGCACCGGGCATCTCCACGGTCGCCGTCTACGCCTTCGTCTTCTCCTGGACCGAGTTCGTGTTCGCCTCGCAGCTCATCGTCAGCGACCAGCTCAAGACCCTGCCCATCGGGCTGAGCGCGATCATGGGCCAGTACACCGTGAACTGGGGGCTGTTGATGGCCGGTACGGTCTGCACGGTCATTCCGGCCATCGTCCCGTTCCTCTTCGCCGGTCGCTACTTCGTCGGCGGGCTGACGGCGGGAGCGGTCAAGTGAACCTTTTTCAACCTGAACCGCGCGGCGCTCACGCACCACATCCGGCCTTAAGGTCCGGCGGACCGCAAGGGGAGGTTGAAAAAGGTTCAGTGAGCGGATCGGCGCCCGCCGGGCGCGCGACCTGGTCGCCGTCGGACGTGACCGCCACCGGGTACGCGGCACGCATCCAGCAGGTCCTCGGCCGCGCCCTGGCCGAGGAACTGCCGGCGGTGCGCCGGGCCGCGGAGCTGGTCGCCCGGTCGTGGACCGCGAAGGGCCTCTGCTACGTCTTCGGCAGCGGCCATTCGCACATCTTCGGGGAGGAGGCGTTCTACCGGGCCGGCGGCGCGGTGCGGGTCTGCCCGATCCTCAAGCCGGCGCACATGCTGCACGAGGGTGCGGTCCGCAGCACCGTGCTGGAACGGGAGCACGGCCACGCCGAGTCGGTGCTGTCGGGTTACCGGCTCGACGGCGACCGTGACGTCCTGCTGATCGCGTCCAACTCGGGCGCGAACCCGCTGCCCGTCGAGGTCGGGCAGGCGGCGAAGGCGCGCGGCCTGCCGCTGATCGCGATCACCTCCCGGCGGTACGCCGCGTCGATCGACCGGCCCGGCCCACGGCTGCACGACATCGCCGACGTGGTCGTCGACAACCACTGCCCGCCCGGCGACGCGCTCGTCGAGCTGGGCCCCGGGCTGCCGTCCGCCGGACCGTCGTCCAGTGTGGTCGGTCTCGCCCTGCTCGACGCGATCATCGTCGAGGCGCTCGGCATCCAGATCCGCCATGGCGAGACGCCGGAGGTGTTCATGAGCGCGAACATGCCCGGCGCCGCCGAGCACAACACCGAGGCGGCCCGCCGGATGTCCGACCTCGTCCCGCACCTGTAGCTAGTCGGCGCACCTGTAGCCCTGTCCCGCATCTGTAGCTCGTCGCACACCTGTCGAAGGGAGACCAACGGTGAAGATCAGTTTTGAGGTCTGGCCGAACATGCCCTGGGGCCGGCTGGAGGCGGCCGGTCCGGCCTGGAACTCCTGGGGGGACAAGCCGGCGACCTGGTGCGTGGAGCAGACCGCCAAGTACGGCTACGACGGCGTCGATTTCATCTTCGCGAAGCTGCTGGAGGTGCCGAAGGCCGAGTACGACCAGCAACTCCTGGACGTGCGCGCCACGGCGGAGCGGGTCGGCATCGACATCGGCTACCTCGGCCACCACACCACGTTCGTCAGCCCCCGGGAGTTCGACCGGGAGCGCGGCATCGAGTCGTTCAAGAAGGCCCTGGACGCGGCGGCCGTACTCGGCGCGAAGTCGGTCTGCACGCTGATCGGCGACGGCTACTACGACCCGCCGCTGAACGTGCTGCTCAGCCGCAAGGACGCCTGGCGGCAGTGCCGGGAGGCGATCACCGAGGTGGCCGCACACGCCTCCGGGCTCGGGCTCAACGTCAGCATCGAACTGTTGCAGGGCACCATCCTCAACCGGGTGGAGCTGATCGAGCGGATGTTCGACGAGGTCGGCGCGAGCAACCTGCGGATGACGATGGACACCGGCGCGTTCTACGTCGCGGTGAAGCCGTTCATGAACGTCAAGCAGGCGATCAAGCGACTCGGCCCGTACATCGACATCGTGCAGATCAAGGACGAGGTGGGGCTGCCGACGATCGTGCACTGCAACCACATCTGGTTCGGCGGCGGGCTGGTCGACTTCCGGGAGACGTACGAGGCGCTCGCGGAGATCAACTTCGACGGGTACGTCAGCGTCGAGTGGGAGGGTTGGCAGGTCGGCGGCACCATCGGGGTCGGCGAGCCGGCCGGAGTGGGCCTCGCCGACTTCGACCGGGTCGCCGAGGAGTCCCTGGAGTACCTGATGGAGTTCGGTTTCGTCCCCCGGCGCAGCCGTTGACCGCCGCCGTGTCCGGCGGTCCCCTGCTGGTCGGAGTCGACCTCGGTACCACCGGGGTGAAGGTGCTGGTGGTCGACTCCGGGACCGGCGCCACGGCGGCCCGGACCTACCGCGACTACCCGTCCGACACCAGCCGGCCGGGGCGGCACGAGCAGGACCCGGCCGACTGGTGGCGCGCGGCGGCCGGCGCGGTGCGGGAGGCGCTGGCCGGGTTCGACCCCGGGGCGGTGGCCGGGGTCGGGCTGAGCGGCCACATGCACGCGGTGGCGCTCTTCGACGACCGGGACCGGCCGGTACGCCCGGCGATGACCTGGGCGGACCGCCGGGCCGTCGCCGAGGTGCGGGAACTGCGCGAGCACGGCGACCTCTTCGGCGAACTGACCGGCAACCCGGTGGTGGAGGCGTTCAGCGCCGCCAAGCTCGCCTGGCTGGTCCGGCACGAACCCGAGGCGGTACGCCGGGCCGTCCGGATGGTCCAGCCCAAGGACGTGCTGCGGCACCACCTCACCGGCGACTGGGGCAGCGACCCCACCGACGCCGCCGGCACCCTGCTCTACGACGTCATCCGGCGGCGCTGGGAGCCGCGGCTGTGGGCCCGCTGCGGGGCCGACGAGCGGCTGGCGCCCCGGGTGCAGGGCTCGGCGGAGATCGTCGGGGCGGTCCGACCCGAGGCGGCCGAGGCGACCGGGCTGCGCGCCGGTACCCCGGTGGTGGCCGGCGGCGGCGACGTCTCCTGCGCGGCACTCGGGGCCGGGGCGGTCGCCGACGGTCGGGTCTACGTCAACGTCGGCACCGCCGCCCAGATCGTCACCCCGGTGCCGGAGCCGCGGGCCGGCGTCGACCGGTTCGTCTTCGCCCGGGCCGGCGAGGACGGCTTCCTCGGCATGGTCTCCTCGTACGCGGCCGGGCTGGCGATCCGCTGGGCCGAGCGGAACCTGCTCGCCAGCGGCACCCCGCAGGTGCCGGACGGCACGGCGGACCGGCTGGCCCGGGGGAGTGGCCCCGGCGCCGGTGGACTGACCTTCCTGCCGTACCTGCTCGGCGCCAGCGCCCCGATCCACGATCCGGCGGTCCGGGCCGCGCTGCTCGGCGCCGCGCCGGAACACGGACCCGCCGACGTCGCCCGCGCCGTACTCGAAGGCGTCGCCTACGCCTGCGCGGCGGCGGTGGAGCAACTCCTCGACGGCGCGGGCGCCGCGACCGAGATCCGGGTCGGTGGCGGGGTGACCCGATCGGCGGTGTGGTGCGAGGCGTTCGCCGCCGTGTGCGACGCACCCGTGCGACGGCTGCGCCAGGACGCCTCGCCGCGCGGCGCCGTCGCGCTGGCCGGGATCGGGGCCGGAGTCTGGCCGGACGTCGCCGCCGCCTGCGCAGCGCTGGACGACAGCGAGCCGCTGACCGCCCCGGCCGAGCACCGGCCCGGCTACCGGCGGGCCCGCCGGCGCTACACCGCCGTCGCGGCGGCCGTCGCCGAACTGCACCGCGACCCGGCCCTCACCGGCGGGGGTGCGGGATGAACCTCTCGCCACCTGAACCGCGCGGCGCTCACGCACCGCGTCCGACCCTGCGGTCCAGCGGACCGCGGGGGGAGGCGGAAAAGGGTTCGATGATCGGGCGGATCGACCCGGACGCGGTGCTGGCGGAGGCCGCCCGGCTGATCGCGATCGAGGGCCACCAGGACCATCCCGGGCAGGAGCGCGCGGTCGCCGACTACCTCGCCGACCGGCTGCGCGGCTGTGCGGCCGAGGTCGAGACCCAGCCGGTGGAGCGCGACCGGGCCAACGTGATCGCCCGGGTGCGCGGCAGCCGGCCGGGCCCGACGCTGATGCTCAACGCGCATCTGGACACCGTGCCGCCCTACGGCATGCCGGACGCGCTGCTGCCCAGGGTCTCCGACGGCCGGCTGTGGGGCCGGGGCGCCGTCGACATGAAGGGTGCCCTGGCGGCGATGATCGCCGTTGTCGAACTGCTCGCCGCGCCGGACGTCACGTTCGACGGCGAACTGCTGCTGACCGCCGTCGCCGGGGAGGAGAACGGCAGCCCCGGGATGCGGGCGCTGGTCGGGGCCGGCGTCCGCGCCGACTTCGCGATCGTGGGCGAGCCGACGATGCTGCGGGTCGGGCGGGCGCACAAGGGCGCGATGTGGGCCCAGGCGACGTTCCGGGGTGTCGCCACGCACGGCAGCGTGCCGCAGGACGGGGTCAACGCCGTCTACCACGCGGCCCGGTTCATCGCCGCGGTCGAGCGGGACCTGGTACCCGCACTCGACCGGCGCCGCCATCCACTGCTCGGCCCGGCGACCGTCAACGTCGGGGTGGTAGCCGGCGGGGACCGCCCGCCGATGGTCCCGGCGTCCTGCGTCGTCCAGCTCGACCGGCGGTGGCTGCCGTCGGAACGGCACGACGAGGTGCTGGCCGAGCTGCGCGCGGTCGTGGCGGAGTTGAGTCAGGCGGACCCCCGGGTGGATGCCACGGTCGAGGAGATGGCCGGTACGGCGACCTTCGTGCACGCCCCGCTCGACTGCCCGGCCGACGACCCGTACCTGCGGATGCTCTGCGCTGTCGCCGCGGACCCGGAGCCGGTCGGGTTGCAGTTCTGGACGGACGCCGCCCTGCTCGCCGCCACCGGCACCCCGGCGGCGGTCTGCGGACCGGGCGACATCGCCCAGGCACACTCCCTGGCCGAGTGGGTGCTCGTCGACCAGTTGCGCGGTGCGGCCGAGGTCTATCGTGCTATGGCGCAGCGGATGCTGTCGGTGCGCCGGCTGGACGCCGAGGCCGAGATGAGGGCATGAAGATGGCCAACAACGAACGGAAGCCCGACGGCCTGCGGGCGGTCGAGCGGACCGTCGCGGTGCTCCGGGCGCTCGCGGAGAGCCCGCCGGGTGCCTCGCTGACCGAACTCGTCAAGGCGACGGAGATTCCGGCGACCACCCTGCACCGGATGCTCGGTGTGCTGCGCGGCACCGCGCTGGTCCGCGAGACGGTCGACGGCCGGTACGCGCTGGCCGCCGGCACGATGACGCTGGCCCGCTCCTATCTCGACGGACTCGACCTGCGCCAGGAGGCGCTGGGGGTGATGCGACCGCTCTCCGCCCAGACCGGCGAGACCTGCCACCTCGGCGTGCTCGCCCTGGTACACGTCGTCTACATCGAGAAGATCGACAGCCCGTCCCCGGTGCGGATGTACAGCCGGGTCGGCCAGACCAACCCGGCGCTGACCACCGCGATCGGTCGGGCCATCCTCGCCCACTCACCGGCGCACGTCCTCGACGAGGTGATCGAGGCGCACGGGCGGCTCTCCGGCGAACCCGTGGTCCGCGCCGACATCGACGCGCTGCTGGCCGGCGTACGGGCCGACGGCTACGCCCGCGACCTGCAGGAGAGTGAACTCGGCATCTGCTGCGTCGCGGCCCCGGTCTTCGACCACACCGGGCACGTCGTCGCCGGGCTGGGCATCTCGGCCCCGGCCACCCGGTTCGACGCCGAGGCCGCCGGCCGGCTCGGCCCGCAGGTCCGGGCCGCCGCCGCGGACCTCTCCGGCCAGCTCGGCTGGAGCGGTGCGCCCACCCGCGCCATCACCGAGCCGCAGACCGGTGCGCCGGCGCGCGGCGTTGCCGACCCCGAGAGCGGTTCGTCCACTCGCGACGTCGCCGGCCCGCAGGCCGGTTCGGGCGGCCGGACGCCGGAGCCGCGTTCCCTGCCGGCTGCGGCGCGCTCGCTACCGACGGCGGCGCGATGAGGGACTTCACCGTCGCGTGTGTCCGGTGCCGGCAGAGCACGGAATTCCCCGCCTACCGCTGCCGGAGCTGCGGGTCACCGCTCGTGCTCGACCTGAACCCGGTCTCCGCCGAGGAGTGCCGGCGCACCGCCGGAAGCGGACTGTGGCGGTACGCCGGCATGCTGCCCCGGACGACGCACGCCGTCACCCTCGGCGAGGGCGCGACACCACTGCTGCCGCTGCGGTACGGCGGTGTCGACGCCCACGTCAAGCTGGAGTCGCTGAACCCGTCCCTCTCCTTCAAGGACCGGGCGATGGCGCTCGCCGCGTCCGCCGCCCTCGACCGGGGACTGGACGGTCTCGTCCTGGCCTCGACCGGCAACGCTGCCGTATCGGCCGCCACCTATGCCGCAGCGGCGGGACTACGCTGCCGGATCTTCTGCGCCACCGGCTCGAACGCGGGGGCGAAGCTGGCGACCGCCCGGGCGCACGGTGCCGAGGTGGAACTGGTCGACGGCCACTACAGCGACGCGTACGCCGCCGCGACCCGCGCCGAGGGGGAGGGCTGGCTCAACGTCACCACCACCTACCGGAACCCGCTGCTGACCGAGGCGTACCGGCCGATCGCGGCCGAACTCGTCGAGGACCTCGGCGCCGTACCGGACGTGCTGGTCGTACCGGTCGGTGCGGGCCCGCTGCTGCGCGGCATCTGGCTCGGCTTCACGGATCTGCGGGACGCGGGCCTGACCAGTACCCTGCCCCGGATGGTCGGGGTGCAGGCCCAGGCATGCGCTCCGCTGGCCCGCGCCTGGGACGCGGCGGACTGGGAGTCGTCGCTGCGCGAGCCCGTCGTGGTCGCCCCGACCGCCGCGACCGCCATCGCCGACGCGCTGCGCGGCTACGAGGATGAGGGCCTGCTGACCCTGGCCGCCGCTCGGGACAGTGGCGGCGCGATCGTCGCCGTCGACGAGCCGGCCATCGCCTCGGCAGCCCGTGATCTGGCCCGGCACGGGCTGTTCGTGGAGCCGGCGGCGGCCGCCGCGGTGGCGGCCCTGCACACCTCCGCCGTCCCCGCGCGGTCGCGCGCCGTCGCCGTGCTCACCGGCCACGGCGCCAAAGAGCCCTCCACCTTCACCGTCCCCGGCGGGCACGGCGCCAGGGAAACCTGCACTGTCGCCGTGCCCGCCGGCCGGGGTGCGCAGGCACCCCCGGCTCTCGCGGTGCCCACCGGCCGGAGTGCGAACACACCGTCCATCCCCGGGAGGGAATCGCCATGACCGGACCGACCGTGGTGATCGCCGGAGTGGGGCGGTTCGGGGCCCTGCACGCCCGGGTCTGGGCCGAGGCCGGCGCCCGGATCGTCGGTCTGGTGGACCCGGACACCGCCCGGCTCGCCGAGGTGGCCCGGGCGCACGGCGTCGAG
Organism: Plantactinospora sp. DSM 117369; assembly: GCF_053764795.1. Lineage (NCBI taxonomy): Bacteria > Bacillati > Actinomycetota > Actinomycetes > Micromonosporales > Micromonosporaceae > Plantactinospora > Plantactinospora sp. DSM 117369. The sequence goes on from NZ_CM132446.1 coordinate 4,056,313, forward strand.
GCGACCGACACCGACCTCGCCCCGCTGCTCGACCGGGTCCGCCCGGAGGTCGTGCTGATCGCCTCCGACGAGGCCTCACACGTCGGGCTGGCCGTGACCGCCCTGGCGGCGGGCAGCCACGTCTTCGTCGAGAAGCCGCTGGCCCTGTCGGCCGCCGACGCGTGGCGGATCGCCGACACCGCCGAGGCCCACCAGCGGCAGGTCGTGGCGGGGCACATCTCCCGGTTCACCGCACCGATGGCCCGGATGCGGGCCGGCATCGAACGGGGCGCCGTCGGCAGATTGTGCGCGCTGCGGCTGCGCCGGGACTTCAGCCGCGCCTGGTTCCTCAGTTTCGGTGACCGGGTGCATCCGGTCTGGGAGTCCTGCATCCACGACATCGACCTGGCGATCTCGTTCGCCCGTACCCCGGTACGCCGGGTCGTGGCGATGCGCAGCGGCGCGGCCGGTGACGCGGCGCCCAGTGTGGTCAGCGCCCTCCTCGAATTCGACAACGGGGTGATCGCGACGGTCGAGTCCGCCTGGCTGGTGCCGGCGACCGCGCCCGGCACCCTGGACGACGGTCCGTTGACCCTGGACGGGGCCATCGTGGGCGAGGTCGAGGTGTTGGGCCTGGACGGGATACTCAAGCAGCGGCTGGTCAGCGACGCGCTGGTGGAGTGGACCCGGGCCGGGGTCCAGATTCCGGACCTGTCGCTGTGGCCGGAGGAGGACGGTGTGGTCGGCGGGGCGTTGCGCCGCGAGGTGGGGTACGCCCTCGCGGTGTTCACCGGCCGGCGCGAGCCGGACGTCATGCCGGTCGAGGAGGCGTGCTGGGGCGTCGCGGCGGCCGAAGCCGTCGTCGAGTCGCTGCGTACCGGCGCGCCGGTGGAGCCTAGGCGGCGCTGACCCGGGTGCGAGTGGCCCGCCAGTAGCCGCAGAACATGATGTTCTCCTTCGGCACGCCGGTGCTGACCCAGTGCCGGCGCAGCCCGGTGGCGAGCCCCTGTTCGCCGGCCACCCAGCCGTAGTACGGCGAGTCGGCCGCCGGCAGGTCCCGGGCCGCGGCGAGCGCGAGCGTCCCGGGTACGCCGGGCCGGTCGCCGCGGACCAGCCAGCTCAGCTCGACGCCGGGCGGCGCGGAGAGGGGCTGCCGGTCCGCCTCGGCGGGGACCTCGATGACGGCGTGTCCCCGGGTGTGCGGCGGGAGCGAGGCGAGCACGCCGGCGACCGCCGGTAGGGCGCTCTCGTCGGCGACCAGGCGCACCTGGTCGACCGGCGCGGGCGGATTGAACCCGATGCCCTCGTCCAGGATGGCCACCGGGTCACCGGGGCGGCAGGTCTGCGCCCAGGTGGCGGCCGGACCCGCGCCCGGGTCGCCGGCCGTACCGTGGATGACGAAGTCGACGTCGAGTTCCGGTCCGCTGCCCGGTTCGTTGCGGTAGCCGCGCACCGTGTAGTTGCGCAGCACCGGCCGGGACGACTTGGCGATGGTGAGGAACCGCAGGTACGCGAGGGTGTTCAGCCGGTCCGGCAGTTTGCCGAGCGAGTCGTCGGCGACCGGGATGAACAGCCGGAACCACTGGTCGAATCCCATCGGACGGAACCGTCCGGCGTCCTGCTCGCCGAGGGTCACCCGCTGGAAGTGCGGCGAGATCCGCTCACTGCGCAACACCCGCAGGTGGAGCAGCTCGGACACCTCCGGCTTGACCCTGGTCGCGTTCAGGTTCGTCCTGGCCATCTTCCCCTCGCCTCCGGTCTCCGGTTCGTAGTCGGGTACTTCCAGTGGTCGTCGCGGCACGCTCGGCGCCGGGATCCGGGCGAGCTGGAGCGGTTGGCGCGGCGCAGCGGGCGCGCCCTCAGACGGGTACCACCATCGGGGTGCCGGCGATCGGGTCGGGCACGATCATGCAGTCGAGCCCGAAGACCTTCTCGACCAGTTCGGCGCTGACCACGTCGGTCGGGGCGCCTTCGGCGACGATCGCGCCGTCCGACATCGCGATGACGTGGTCGCAGAACCGACAGGCGAGGTTGAGGTCGTGCAGGACGACGACGATGGTCTTGCCGGACTCGGCGTTCAGCTTGCGGAGCAGCCGCAGCAGTTCGACCTGGTGGTTGATGTCCAGAAAGGTGGTGGGCTCGTCGAGCAGCAGCAGGTCGGTCTCCTGGGCCAGGGCCATGGCGACCCAGACACGCTGGCGCTGACCGCCGGAGAGGTCCCGGATCGGACGGTCGATCAGGTCCGCGGTGCCGGTGGCGTCGAGCGCCCGGGTGACCGCCTCGTGGTCGCGGTCGGTCCAGCGCCGGAACCAGCCCTGGTGCGGGTAGCGGCCCCGGGAGACGAGGTCGGCGACGGTGATGCCGTCGGGCGCGACCGGGGTCTGCGGGAGCAGCCCCAGCACCTTCGCCACGTCGAGGGTGCGCAGGTCGGCGACGGCCCGGCCGTCGAGGTAGACGGCGCCGCCGCGGGCCGGTAGCAGCCGGGCCAGACCGCGTAGCAGGGTGGACTTGCCGCAGGCGTTGGCGCCGACGATCGCGGTGATCCGGCCGTCCAGCACCGTGACGTCGAGGTTGGCGACGACGGTCCGGTTGTCGTATCCGAGGGTCAGGTCCTCGGCGCGCAGTCGGGTCATCCACCCACTCCTTGCCGGTTCGTGGTGGCCAGCAGCCACAGCAGATAGGGAGCACCGACCGCGCCGGTCACCACGCCGGTGGGCAGCGGTGTCGGCAGCAGGTGCACGGCGACGAGATCGGCGGTGAGCAGCAGCGCGGCGCCGACCAGCGCGGCAGGCAGGATCCCGCCGGTGGCCGGGCCGAGCAGGCGGTTGGCGATCGGGCCGGCGACGAGGGCCACGAAGGCGATGGGACCGGCCACCGAGACCGCCAGGGCGACCAGCACGATGGCGGTGGCGAGCAGGCCGGCCCGGCTGAGGTCGGGCCGGGTGCCCAGGGTACGGGCGGCGTCGTCGCCGAGTTCGAGGGCCCGCAACGGTCGCTGGAGCAGTACCGCGACGGGGAGCAGGACGAGCAGGGCACCGGCGAGCAGGCGCAGTTCGTCGGTGCTGGCCTGCCCGACGGAGCCGGTCAGCCAGTGCATCGCCTGGCGGGCCTCGAAGAGCCGGGCCCGGCTGAGCACGTAGCCGATGAGACCGTCGAAGAAGACCGACGCGCCGATGCCGATCAGGATGAAGCGGTAGCCGGTGACCCCGTCGCGCCAGGCCAGCAGATACATGAGCAGGCCGGCGAGGATCGCGCCGCCGAGGGCGAGCCCGCTGACGGCGAGCCCGCCGGCCTGGAGCAGCACGATCCCGGTGACGGCGGCGAGCCCGGCTCCGGAGGTGATGCCGACGAAGTCCGGCGAGGCGAGCGGGTTGCGCAGTAGTTGCTGGAAGATCGTCCCGGAGGCGCCGAGTGCGAGCCCGACCGTCAGGGCGGAGGCGGCGGTCGGCAGCCGCAGGCCGCGCACGACGAAGTCGACGCTGGGGTTGTCGCGCAGGTGCAGTACCGAGGCGACGACCTCACCGGCGCCGAGCCGGAAGCTGCCCACCATCATGGTCAGGACGAAGAGCGCGGCCACGGCCACGGCCAGGGCGCAGGTCACGGCGGTGGAGCGGGCCCGGCGCCGCCGCCGGTTGCCGCGCAGCGCCGAGCCTGCCCCGGTACCGGTCGGTGCGGTGGTCGGGTGGGTCGTCGTCGTGGTCATCCGCTCACACCTCCGAGAGCCGGCCGTACCGGACGATGGTCACGAACGCGGGCGCGCCCAGCACGCCGAGCACCACCCCGACCTGGAGTTCGTCGGGGGCGGCCACGACCCGGCCGAGCACGTCGGCGAGGAGCAGCGCGATCGGCGCCAGCACCATCGAGTACGGCAGGATCCACCGGTAGTCGGGACCGCAGATGAGCCGGGCCACGTGCGGTACGACGAGTCCGACGAAGACGATCGGCCCGCAGGCGGCGGTGGCGGCGCCGGCGAGTACCGCGACCACGGCGAAGGCGGCCGTGCGGGTCCGGGTGACGTGCTGGCCGAGGCCGCGTGCGGTGTCCTCGCCGAGCGCGAGGCCGTTGAGGGCACGCCCGAAGCCGAGTGACGCGGCCAGGCCGAGCAGCAGGAACGGCGCGACCCCGGTCAGGATCGGGGTGTACCGGCCGGCGAGCGAGCCGACCTGCCAGAACCGCAGTTCGTTGAGCGCGTCCACGTTCGTCATCACCATCCCGGTGGTGACCGAGACGAGGCCGGCGGTGACCGCCGCTCCGGCCAGGGCCAGCTTGACCGGCGTGGCGCCCTCCCGGCCCAGTGACGCGATCGCGTACACCAGCACGAGCGCGGCGATCGCTCCGGCGAAGGCGAACCAGATGTAGACACCGACGCCGCGTACCCCGAGCACCGTGATGGCGAAGACGACCAGGACGGCGGCACCGGAGTTGATGCCCATGATCCCGGCATCGGCGAGCGGGTTGCGGGTGACGCCCTGCAGGATCGCCCCGGCGACGCCGAGCGCGGCGCCGACCAGGATGCCGAGCAGGGTACGGGGGACCCGCAGCTCCAGCGTGACCGTGCTGGCGATCGACCCGTCGTCGCCCAGGTTGCCGAGGGCGCGCAGCACCTCGGAGAGCCCGATGGAGCGCGAGCCCATCGTCACGCTCAGGAACGCGACGGCGACGAGGAGCAGGCAGAGCGCGGCGAGCCCGGGCCAGAGAGCCGAGGCCCGCCGCCCGCCGCGTCCCGGGGCGCGCGTCGGGACGCGGCTAGCTGCCGACATTCGGATCCGCGGCCTTGACCGCCTCGGTCAGCTTGGTCAGTTCGGTGGCGAAGTCGCCGTAGGTGTGCAGCCAGAATGCCGGCCAGGAGACGGTCGCGCCGGCCTTGGCCGCCTTGATCTTGAACCAGGTCGGCTGCTTCTTGCCCCACTCCGCGTTGGCGGTGGGGGTGAAGGAGCGGCCGTCCCACAGGATCAGGTCCGGCTGGTACTTGTCCGCGTTCTCCCAGCTCAGGTTCTCCCAGTACGGGAAGCCGGGGTCCGGGCTACCCGGGTTGATCACTTTCAGTCCCCAGCCCTGCAGGTCCAGCAGCTCGGGCGCGTACTCGGGGTTGGCCACGTACACCTTGTCGTCGGCGGGCGACATCGCCGCGACGGTCAGCCCGGGCTTGCCGGCGGTCGCGGCCTTGAAGGCGGTGACCGCCTCCTCGAAGCGCTTCTTGTGCGCCGCGATCTCCGGCTTGTCCACGTCGGCCCCGAGGCTCTCGGCGAGATCCTCGTACCCCTCGGCCAGCGCGACGATCGACTTGCCCTGGCTGACACCGACGACGGGGGCCAGTTCGGCGAGCTTCTTGCTCTTCTCGTCGACGCCTTCCTCCAGGCCGCTGTGCGCCTTCTCCGCCGGCCACCAGTCGCCGACGATGAGGTCCGGGCGCAGCGCGGCGGCCTTCTCGACGTCGATCTTCCCCCACTCCTCGCCGAGGATCTCGATCCCCGCCAGGTCGAGGTTGCGCAGGTTGGGGTCGGTCTTGACCGACTCGTCGGCGAAGATGCCGACCGGCTTGATGCCGAAGGACATCAGCGCGGCCGCCTCACCCGCGTGCGCGATGATCCGGGTGGGGGTCTTGTCCGCCTTCACGACCTGGCCGGAGCCGTCGGTGAAGGACCAGGGACCGCCGGCGGCGGGGGTGTCGGCGGTGTCGGAGTCGCTGCCGCAGCCGGCGAGCACGACGCTCAACGCGGTCACGGCCAGGACCGGACGCCATGCGCGCATGGTGGTGGTTTCCGTTCTCTCGGGTTCGACCGAGCCTCGGCGGCTCGGTGGTTAGGTTAGGCTAAGCACAGCAGTACCTCTTGGCTAGCCGACATGATCCGACTCACCCGAAGATCCAGGTCCCGGCAGGCTGCTCGGACGAGGTGCCGGACGCCCTAAGGCCGTCCGGGCCGGTCGCCGACTCCGCTGGCTACGGCATTCCCCGGGGCGTCGGCAGGTGAGCTACGCCGGCTTGACTTGATCAAAGGTTGGCTAACCGCCCGGATGCTGCCGGTCGTCGCGCTGGTCGGGGCGATCCTGGTCAGCCTGGCCGGCACGCTCGGTCGGACGCCCATCGCACCCGCGCAGATCCCGGCCGGCCTGGTCACGGCCATGGTCGGTGCGCCGTACTTCGCCTGGCTGCTCTGGCGTTTCCCGCGCCGTGACGCCGGCCGCACGATGACGCACCCGGTACGGGCGGCCCGGGGGAGAGAGGCCGGTTGCCGCCGGTACCCCTGACCGGAAACCGGCACGGCAGATAACCCGATCCCGCGGACCGGGACGCCGCCTCGACACGTCCCGGCCCGCAGGGCCTCGACGACCGCCCCGGCTGGTGGGCGCCGGCACCGGACCTGCGCCCACCTCCGCTGGTCAGGGTCGTCAGTTGCGGGTGCGGCCGAGGTAGAGGTTGCGGGCGCGGTAGAGGGTTTCGGCGGTCGGCCCGGGTGAGCCGGAGGAGCCTTCCATCTGGAGGTTGATGATCAGCCACATCGGTTTGCCGACGAAGTGGGATCCGCGGTGCTGGCCTTTCCACTGGCCGTCAAGGTAGTAGTGGATGTCGACGTCGGTCGTGTTGACCTTGGTGATCCAGACCCGGTATTCGTGCCACGCGGCTGGGTTCGACACCGCGACGATGGTGTTGTCCCATGCCCCGTCGTAGGTGTTGAACCAGTTGCGGGCGTCGCCCTTGTACTCCAGGATGTCGCTTTCCGGTGGCCAGCTGTTGGCTCCGGTGAGCCAGAACGCCGGCCAGGTGCCGCGGGTCGACGGTGCCTGGAATTCGCCTCTGACCTCGTAGTTGGGAAACTGGTCGTTGACGAGTACCTGGTCTTTGGCGTGGATGGCGCCGGAGTGGTAGCGGATCGGCAGGTGTGGGTCGGCCGAGCTGGTTCCTTCGTCCCAGGTGATGCGGGTGGCTTTGATGTTGAGCTGTCCGCTGGGGGAGAGGTAGACGTGGTTGTTGTCGGTGGCGCTGGCGTACATGCGGGCGCTGCCGTTGTGGTCGGAGCCCCAGGGGTAGCGGAAGTTCCATTCGGCGATGAGCGCGTCGCGGTTGGCGAACGATGACCCGTTGATGAGTGTCTCCCAGGTGGCCGCCCGGGCAGGCGGTTGGGCGAGCACCATGGTGCCGGCGAGCAGGATGGTGAGGGCGAGGCCGCCGCGGACGGTCCGGATCATTGCCACCACCTCGGTGATTCTGGTCCGGTACGCCACAGTGGCCGGCCCGGTTCGGTGGTCGCCGGTGCCGGGGGCGCGGCGTTGCGTGGGCAGACGGGTCTTGTTTCGATCATTGCTTCTCCGCCTTTCTGTGGTCGGGTGGCCGAGGGCCTTCTGGTGCCGTCCTGGCGCATCCCCGGCCCGGCCCTCCCGCGGTGGCACCGGCCTCCGGCTGGCTGCCCCTCCGGACCGCGGGTGTTGACGGTCCGGCAACACCTTGGTAATCGAGCGTGCACCGGCACACCAGATCCTGAACCGATTCAACCATGGAGATACATAAATGAACATCACTGGCTGTGTCGACATGTGTGATCGGCGCTGGAATCATTTGCCCGGCTCGGGATCGATGTGACGGAGTCGATCAATAGCTGGCCGCCGAAGCCCATGCTTGACGGTCGGCGTCGCCGGCCCTAGCGGGCGGACCCTTCCTCGGTAACACCGCCGTAACAGGGAGTACCGATCTCCCTCGTGGGGCGGGCCGGTGCCCGGCCGGTGCCGTCGCTGTCCCGGCTCGATAGCCGGGCGGCGAGGTGGACGTGTTCAGGTGCGCTGCGGCGCGGTCGTCGGTGGGTCGAGCGCGGCGCGCAGGCTGAACCGGCTGTTGGCCCACACGACGTACAGCAGCGGCGTCGCCGCCGCCAGGCCGAGCGCGATCGCGGGCCGGGCCACGAAGAGCTGCGTCAGCAGTGCGAGGACCAGCAGTGACGCGGCGCTGAAGTACCAGCGACGTACCGCGAGGTACCCGCAGGCGCGGGCACGTCGCGAAGCCGCGCGGCGGGCCGCGCGGCCATGGTCACCAGCCCCAGTGGCGCGGTGGCGGCGGCGAGTACGGTGAGCATGGCCAGGATCGGCAGCAACCGGCGAGGCCGAGTGTCAGCGCCGTCGCGGCGCCGATGACAGCCGGTACTGCGGCCTTCATCCCTTCCTCCTTATGTGAGGGGCCCGGGCGGGCCCGTACTGCTAGCAGGTCGCCTGACGGCGGGCCTGGCCCGTCCCGTGTCCAGGCGGGTCGTCGTGCTGGCCCCGTCCGGCCAGTCCACCCCCACGTGGAGGCCGTCGGCGTCTTCGTCCAGCACGACCTGACACGGCTGCCTGGGAGTCGAGGCCGCGAACTCCTCGGACAGTTCGACGAGGGTGGCGATCCACTCCCCTGGCTGGACGGGGTGGTCCAGCCAGGGCACGACCAGCCCGCCGGCCAGGGGCCCGCCGTGCGTGACGGTGGTGGCGCCGGCCGTTCCGCCGCCATGGACTGTCTCGAGCCAGCTGATCAGGCCGGCCCCGGTCACGGTCGCGACATTGCCGCCGAAGGCGGCCGTCGCATCACCGGCAAGGGCCCAGCCGCCGATCCGCAGCCGCAGCGCAGCCGCCTCGACGCCGTCGGCGAGGCCGTCGACGCGGGTCAGGCGTAGCTCCCAGGGGCCGCGAACCAGCGAGTACACGGTGAGGTGCCCGGCCGGTCGGGACTGGCCCGTGCGGCCGCCGCCGTGGTCACGTTGGCCCGGAGCTGGGTCGACCCAGTGGGCGAGCGCGCGCGACCCGGCCACGCCGACGCCGTTGCCGTCGACCTGCTGGGTCAGTAGGCGCATGCCGGCGCGGTGGGTGGCCCGGCCCGCGCCGTCGACGAGGGTGACGGACTGGTCGAGCGGATTGACCCAGCCGCTCTCGTCAAGGACCGGGCTGGTGGCGGTGGAGTAACCGAGTCGGGCGTAGAGCGGGGAGTCGCAGACCGTCGCGCCGTCCAGCGCGTGGTCGGTGCCGTGGTTGACGACGCGGACGATTCCGTCGGCGCGGGTGGCCGAGACCAGCCAGCCCGGCGCGCGTATGGCCCGTACCGCGTCGTGCTCCTCGACCGGAAGCGGCCGCTCGGGCTCCGTCCACACCGGATGGTCGGCGGGCAGTGCGATGCCGAGCAGGCCCTTGCTGGCCCAGTACGGCGAGCCGGGGCCGGAGTATGCCTGGGCCAGCCGCGGCCACGGCCCGTGCCAGCCGAGAGTGAGCAGGCCACGCTCGTCCGGGGCGCCGCGGTCGACGAAGTGGCGCACGATGCCGGTGGCGGCGCGGCGCAACTGGCCGAGGCTGACCGAGGGCACGCGGGCGATCGTGCCGACCCAGAACGGCGCTGCGGCGGCGAACCGGTAGATCAGGCTCCGCCCCTGGATCAGCGGCGACCCGTCGGCGCCCACGAGGGCGACCGCGTCCCGCAGGAACCGGTCGAGGCCGGCCACATCCCGCTCGCGGCGCTCCGCGGCCAGGTCCGCCGCGCCGGCCATCCGGGCCCACAACGTCGGATACAGGTGCAGGGCCCACCCCACGTAGTGGTCGTAGGCGCGCTCCGGCCCGTCGGACATCCAGCCGTCGGCGCGGGCGAATCCGTCGTGGGTGGCCAGATCCTCGGCCATCTCGTCGAGCGCGTGTGGCCCGCCCACCGAGCGCAGGAACGTCTGCACAACCAGCCGGAACCAGACCCAGTTGATCCGCGGGTAGGTGTGGTCGCCGACCGCCGGAGCGAGGTAGTCCACCACCCGCTCCCGCACCGCGGACGGCAGCCGGTCCCAGATCCACGGGCGGGTCATGTCCAGGATCAGGGCGATCGAGGCGGCCTCCACCTTCGCCTGGGGGTGCTCGTCCAGCCGCACCCAGCGCTCCGGTGAGGCCGGATCGGTGCCGGCGGCGATGCCGGTCGCGTACCGGTCGACGAGGTCGTCCACGCCAACCCCGCGGGCACCGGCGATGCGGAAACCAGCCAGCAGAAATGTGCGGGCGAATCCCTCCAGGCCGTCGACGGCCCGGCCGTAACCGCCCTCCGGGCCGGGAAAGGTGACGAGAGCTTGTCCGGGCGACGTGAACGGCTGGGCGGCGGCGAGAATCCGGTCGGCGAGGGCCAACCAGTCATTGCGGCGCCAGCTTGCGGCCATCCCGGCGCCCGAGCGTCTCCCCGGTGCCGTCTGGCCGGTGGTGTCGGAGATCATCCGCGGTCCTGTTGCATCGATCCACCTCCATGGCACGTGGCGACTGGATGTCGCCCGCACATGTACCGGCAACGGCCGGGTTTCCGAAGTACAGGGCTCAGCACAGAGTGAGTCGATGACGCTATCAAACCGGGATGACCATCTTCGATCAGAAGAGCGCATGCGTCGCGTGCTCTCGTGCCGGCTCGGACCGCCTCGCCCCCATGCGCGGGCCCGCTCCGCTGTGCGGCGGCGCCTGCGCGACGCCCAATGAGGAAACCGGTCTCCGGGCTCGGCGGCACCGGCAGCGAAGTTCCGATCGACCTCGAAACGTCGAAGACCATCGATGCCGCCGCGGGTAGGGCACGCAAAGCCCAACCTGGCCACCTCGCACGTCGACGGCTGACCGGCGCATCAGCCCAGGCGTTGAAGACGGCGGCGGGCGTCCTCGGCCGCCGGGTCACCCAGATCGTCGTAGATCTGCGCCGCCCGCCGCCACGCGGCCGCCGCCCCGGGCAGGTCGGCAATCGCTTCCCGCGTGTCGCCGAGCCGGATGAGCGTTTCGGCCTCGTGGTACCGGTCCGCGGAGTCGCGGAATAGCTGGATCGCCTGTTCGTAGCAGCTCAGGGCCCGGCCGTGTTCGCCGAGGCGGTCGTACGCGAAGCCGAGGCTGTCCAGTGTCGCCGCCTGGCCGTTGCGGTCGCCGCTGCGTTCCTGCTGGGCGAGGGCCTCCATGCAGCTCGCGATGGCCCCGGCGTAGTCGCCCCTGCTGGCGTACAACCAGCCGATCGCGTTCAGCGTCCGGGCTTCCCCGGAGCGGTTGCCGGCTAGCCGGTAGAGCCGGAGCGCTTCGCGGGCATGCGCGAGCGCCTCGTCCAGCCGGCCGAGCAGGTAGCAGAGTTCGCAATAGTTGTGCAGGGTCTGGGCCTGGCCGGTCGGATCGCCGAGGCGTTCGTGCAGATCGAGGGCGCGCCTCAGCCGGTACTCGGCGGTGTCGTGCTGGCCGAGTCGAGTGAACGCGCGGGCCAGCAGCCGGTTGGCTGCGGCCTGCCCGGCGACGTCGTCGATCTTTTCCGCGGCTGTGAGTGCGACCTGCTGGACAGCGAGTTGGTCCTGCCAGAGGCCGCGCGGTGCAAGGAACGCGTTCAGCGTCCAGGCGATCTGCCAGGCGTACGCGTCGAATCCGGTCTCGGCGGCCTGGGAGACCAGGCGTAGCAGTACGCGGTGCTCGGCGGTGAACCAGGCGAGCGCGGTGTCGTGATCCGTCGCCGGGCTGCTCAGGTGGGTCGGCAGCGCTGGCAACGGATCGATGGGCGCCCATTGCGGCTGGAGCAGCAAGGCGGCTGGATAGGCGTTGTGTAGATAGTGGTCGTACAACCGGTGCCGGGCGGCCAGCCGTTCGTCGGCGTGTTCCGACGACTGTGCAAGCTCGGCCGCGTAGCTTCGAAGGAGGTCGTGGAAGGCATACCGGCCTGGCACGTGTTCTGTCAACAGGTGGAGCCGGGTCAGCTCGCGCAGCGGCGGTACGACGGCCGGCACGGTCGCCCCGGCGAGTGCGGCGGCGGTATCGGGGGTCAGGTCGGGGCCGGGATGCAGCCCCAGCAACCTGAACAGTCGTGCCGCGTCCCGGCTCAGAGCCAGGTATGACCAGGAGAAAACACGCCGAGCATCCCCGTCGGCCAGGGCGTCCAGTCTCGCTTCGGCCGAACGCAGCTCGGCGGCGAAGGCGTCGAGTGGGAACGAGGGGTGCGTGGCGACGCGGGCCGCCACCATCGACAGGGCGAGTGGAAGTCGACCGGTGGCGGCGATGATGCCGGCGACCGCGGCCGGTTCGGCGGCGAGTCGGTTGGAGCCGAGCCGGCCGGCCAGCAGGCTCATCGACTCCTCGGTGGTGAGCACGTCCAGCGTCAGGGGTACGGCGCCCTCCGCGGCGACCAGGCCGCTGAGCCGATCGCGGCTGGTGACCACGACCGCGCAACCGCCGGCACCGGGCAGCAGGGGGCGTACCTGGGCGGAGTCGCGTGCGTTGTCGAGCACCACGAGCATCCGGCGAGAGGACAGCAGGCCACGGTAGAGCCCGGTACGGGTCTCTACACTCGACGGAATCTTGGCCTGGGGCACGCCGAGGGCCTCGAGGAGGCCGAGCAGGGCATCGGCCGGGGACACCACGTCGGCTTCGTCGTACCCGCGAAGGTTCACGTAGAGCTGGCCGTCGGGGAAGTGCCCGACCACCCGGTGTGCCCAGTGCAGCGCCAGGGCGGTCTTACCGACCCCGGCCATGCCGGACACCGCGGAGATGACCACCGTCGGCTGCTCTTGTGCCCCCTCGTCGAGGAGCGCGTCGAGGCTGGCGAGCTCGACGCTGCGGCCGACGAATCCCGGCACCGCGAGAGGCAGTTGCTCGGGACGTCCGCTGAGCGGGTCCGACAGTGCGACGTCGCGTACCGGCTTGTCCGGACCGGTCGCCGGTGCCGCAGCCAGGTTCGGGCGGTGGTGCAGGATGTCGTTGTGCAACTGGGTTAGCTGCGGCGCCGGGTCCAGACCGGTCTGCTCGGCCAGCACATGCCGGGCCTGCCGGAAGGCGTCCAGCGCGCCGGCCACATCGCCGATGCGGTACAGGCCGAGCATCAGCTGACCCCACGCCCGTTGCCGCAGCGGTTGCCGGTCGAGAAGGGCACGTAGCCGGTGGACCACCTCGGCCGCCGAGCCGAGCGCCAACATCGCCTCGGCGTAGTCCTCCTCGGCGACCATTCGCCGTTCCTCCAACTGTTCGACCCGCCGGGCCAGCAGTGGATGCAGCGGCAGATCGGACAGCGCCGCCCCACGCCACATGCCGACGGCGGCGGCGAGCTCGGCCTCGGCCCGGGCCGGGTCTCCGGCGGCGAGAGCGTCCCGGCCACGGGACGCGGCCGCGTCGAACCGGTCCAGATCCCGCTCCTCGGACCCCACCCGGACCCGATAGCCACCAGCCGCGGCGGAAATCCCCTCCCAGGACTCGCCGCCACCCAGCGAACGCCGTAACCCCCGCACGTAGGTACGCAGGTTTGCCGCCGCTGACGGGGGTGGCTGGTCGGCCCACAACACCGCGGCCAGCTCATCGGTGCCGACAACTTCATTGGGCCGCAACAGCAGGGCCGCCAGCAGCAGACGTTGCTTCACCGAGCCCAGCGGAACCGGCCGACCCTCGCGGGAGACCGTCAGCGGGCCAAGAAGGTCAAAACGCAAGGAGCACCGTCCCGTTAGAGTTTCTGGCAAGATGATCTGTGGGGTTCCGTCTCTAGCGGACGATGGTCTGCGATCTTCCGTCGTGAGGCGGGGTAAGCAGCCGCCGTGGATCGTGCCGGACGGGCTGCGGCAGCGCATCGAGCGGTTGCTGCCGAAGCCCGAACGCAACCCACGGTATCCAGGCCGTAAGCCGATTCCGACCGGCAGGTGCCGGGCGGGATCGTGTTCGTGTCGCACGCCGGAATCCAGTGGGAGTTCCTGCCTCAGCGGTTGGGGTTCGGGTCCGGGCGGCCAGCCCCGGCCCAAGAGCGGACCGAGCCCGGTTGACCGTGCCCGGCCGGGTTCGAAGCACCACGTCCGGACCGAGGGCGCCGCTGTCCCGCTGGTGGATCGCCCGTCGCGGCCAACCCCACCGCTCCGGGCTGGCCGGGTACATCCACGAAGTCTTCCTCGCCCTCGCCACCTGCATCATCACCTACTGACACGTCACGCGACTGTGTTAGGACCTCTTGTAGCCGCCGAGGACCGGGATTGGGTTCGACGGCACCACGAGCCGAAGCGCAGATTCCGGACCGGTTGAGTGCCTGGACATGGCGCCCGCTGTCCGTTTCGAGCCTTGGGCCGGCGTCATCGCGTGCGTAGCGCTGCCGCCCGAATGATGACCGCTATCCGTGGCCGATGTACGCCGCCCGGAGGAATCCACCGGTCCTGCCGGCGAAGCACGTCGTGGCGGAAAAGGTCGTGGTGGACGGGGACCTCCAGGGGCCGTACATGTCGTAGTTCGGCAGGTTATAGACCCGGCCCGGGTTGCACCTCAGAACAAGACGGTACGCACCCTGCCCCGCGGTGCAACGGGCCATCCGGCTGTCGACCGTGCCAGTCGGGTGCGGCAGAATGGAGCAGTTCGAGGCGTAGGCACTGGCCGGCGAAGGCGCAGCCAGGATCAGCACGGCCGCTGATGCCACCGATACCAGGCCTGCGGCTACCCTGCGTCCAATGGACGTCGACCGTGTCTCCACACGGGCTTCCTTCCGCTCTGGATGATCGCCGCGACGCTCGCTGACGAACCGTCGACCCAGCCATCCCATTGCATCCCCGATAGGCCGACAACCCAACGAATCCGCAGAAATCTGAGGATGCCCGGCCCGTCACCGGGGTGGCCAGCCAGGGCAGGCAGGCACCGGCCAGGTGGCAGGCGACGAAGACCCGGGGGAGGCTGGTGTCTCGGCCGTAGGCCGCTGATGATCGGATGCGGTGTCCTGTGCCGTCCCCTCGCCAAGATCGATGCGCTGGGCTGGAAGGCGATCGCCGGCTCGCGCTACTGCCCCGGTGCCTGGCCGACTCCGGCGGGTGGTGGCCGATTCGCTGGCAGCTCCCCTACACCTTCGCTCGCCGAGCAGGCCGGACTCTTCCACGGCGGGCCGCAGCCACCGATGCCTGCTGGCCGAGCTCTGCCCGGCCTGCCAGCGCACCCCCGGTAGCCGGATCTCCGAACGATCCGGTGGCCCGGCTGGGTCATCCGGTTCCTGCCGCTGCGCGGCGCGCACACCGATGATCTGGCCGTCGACATCCCCAGCGCGCTGCTGATCCCCGGCAACCCGGCCAGCAACCTGCACGTCGCCGGCGAACTCGACCCTAGGCGGAACCACCTCAGCAGGCCCGGCATCGACGAGCCACTGATCTGGAACCCGCTGCATCGAATCTTGCCGGGCTTCACCTGACCGGGGCGAGAAGCGAGCCACATCGACATGTACGCGTTGCAGCAGTTGGTCATCGTCGGCGGGCGGGGTGGGTGTGCCGGTGATCTTGTTACCGGCATGAATGCCTGGTGTGGCTCGTCGAATCGCCTGCCGCTGATGCCGCTGGTTGGGACAGTAGGTGGGTGAGGGGTGGCAGTGGGGAGATGGCCTCGGATGGCGCGTTCGGGTCCGGTGGACGGGTCGAGGCCGCGAAGCATGGCGGGGTGACGCGCTCGGAGTTCTTCCTCGATCTGGTCTTCGTGTTCGCCTTCTTCAACGTCACCCATCTGATGTCGCAACGATCAGCCACGGAGGCGTTGCTTCACGGAGGGTTGGTGGTGCTGCTCCTGTGGCGCAGTTGGGTCGGGTACGCCTGGGTCGGGAACCTGGTCCGGCTCGACCGCAACGGGCTGCCGGTCGTCGTGTTCGCGACGGCTACCACGATTCTGCTCGTGGCGGTCGCGATTCCGGAGGTGTTCATCGGTCATTCTTCTGGCTTGACCGGCCCCCTCGTGTTCGTCGTCGGCTTCCTGGCGGCCCGCGTCGTATCCATATTGATCATCTCTGCTGCGAGACGAGGCGCGCAGAGATCGTCCGCTGCGGCCCGACGCGCATGGCTGCCGCTGGCCGGTAGCCTGCCGCTACTGCTGTCTGCCGTCTTGCTGCCCGCTCACCTGCCGCCCGGACGGGGCGCGGAGATTCTTCAGCTTCTGCTTTTCGCGGTCGCGATCGTCATCGACTATCTGGGGCTGCGGGCGCCGGGAGTCGGGACGTGGCAGGTGACGTCGGCTCGGCACTGGGCCGAGCGGCACAACCTGATAATGCTGATCGCGCTCGGCGAGACGATCATCTCGATCGGAACGAGTCGAGGACTCGTCGGCGACGATCCCATTACCGGATCGGTGCTCGCCGGGTCGGTGCTCGCTCTTGTCGTGGTGGTGTTCCTGTGGTGGGCGTACTTCGACATCGCGGCGCCCGCCGGGGAGGTCGCGTTGAAGTCCACCCCACGGCGCGAACGGTCACGTCGGGCCCGAGATGCCTACACGCTGTTGCATCTGCCGATGGTCGCCGGGCTCATCCTGGTGGCGTTCGGGTTCAAGAAGGCGCTGGGCGGAACGCCGGCCGGTCACACCGAGCGGTGGGGCGTGACGGACCTGATGGCCCTCTACGGCGGCGTGGTCCTGTACCTGATCGGGTTGGTGGCGTTCGAGTGGCGCACCGTCCGGCGGATCGGTCGCGGACCCGTGTTCGGTCTTGTCCTCGTGGCGGTGCTGGCGGCACCGGCTCGCTACCTGACAGCGCTGGAGTCGCTCACACTCCTGGCCGTCGCTCTGTTCTGTGTGGTGGTCGCCCATCTGACAGTGCTACGACACCGGCACCGCGAGCTACATCGCGCCGTCGCGCCGACAGTCGGTCGGGAGGTCGACGCCACCCCAGAGGAACTCTTCCTGGATCTGGTCTTCGTGTACGCATTCCTCCAGGTCACCGTGCTGATGACCCGACATCCGTCGGTGCCCGGAGTGATCCTGGGACTGGCCGTCCTGGCGCTGCTGTGGTGGTCGTGGGTCAACTACACCTGGCTCACCACGACGATCCGCGGTCCGGAGAACAACCTGCGACTGCGTCTGGTCGTACTGGCCGCGGTGGCGCTGATCCTCACGCTCGGCGTCGCCGCACCCCAGACGTTCAGCCACGTGTCCGGAGGATTGCCCGCGCCGCTGATCGTCGTCACCTCGTACGGGGCGGTGCGCCTGCTCCACCTGGCGTCGTTTTGGTGGGTGCTCCGCCATGACGTCGCCCTCCGTGCCATCGTCGTTCGCGCGGCCGTACCGACCGGAGTAGGGATCGCCCTGCTGCTGTCGGCAGTGTCGATCGCCCTGGCCACCGGCGACCCGCTCACACCTTTCACCGCAGTGTGCTGGGCCGCCGCCATCGCCATCGACGTGGGCGGCGGATACCTCATCGGATCCCGCAGCTGGCGACTGCGCTCCGTCAGCCGATGGATGGGCCGCTACAACCTGATAATTCTCATCGCGCTCGGCCAGGCCGTCATCTCTACCGGTATCGCCGCCAGCGGCCCGCACATCTCGATACCCACATTCGTCGCGGTCGCGCTCAGCGCCACCCTGTTGTCCGCGATGTGGTGGACCTACGTCGGCACCGACATCGTCATCGGCCAGCGGTTCACCGAACTCGCCCAAAGTCACCAAAGAGGTGCGTTAGCCCGAGACGCCTACGCATACCTCCATCTGTTCCTTGTCATCGGCCTCGTTCTGGTCGCCTTCGGGTTGCGCACGACCTTGCCGCAGCAGGGACGGAACTCCGCCTCGCTCGCCATGTTCGGACAGGCCACCCTCACCTGCGGAATCATCGTCTACCTCTTGGCCGACCATTTCGTCTGGCAGCGCGCCCGCCGCCGGATCGCTCGCCGACGTGCGGCGAACCTGGTCGTCGCCGCGCTCGCCCCGGCAACCGTACTTCTGCCGATTCTGTGGGCGTTGGCCGCGCTCGCGTCGGCGCTGTTCGCCGCGCACCTGCTCGGACGCACGGCAACCCCACCGCTGGACACGGTACTCGACCATCGGACATGAAGAAGGGTTCTAACGACTTCTGGGAGTGAGCCGGAGTAATGGTCGAGACCTGCGGATCGGCGTGACTCAAGCCGGTCGAGCAGCTTCAACGGCATTCCGATACTGCTCCTCGGATCCGGTCACCAGCCCTCGAGCGTACGCCGCGACGCCCAGGCCCGTGGCGGTGCCGCTGGTTTCTGCCGTGAGTCGTGGACGGTGGGCCTCGGCAGCATTGCCTCCTGAGGGGCATTCCAGGGGGCTATCGTGACCCCATACCCTGGTGCCGGATTCAAGGGGCTTCCTTCGCCAGTTCGGCGATCCGGGCCCAGGCCGGTGAGGCAGCGCCGGCCGCCGCGCCGGCCAGCCGGGTGATTGTCGGGTTGGGCGGCGGTCCGGCTTCGGCTTCTTCTCCGGCGTACCAGCGCCGGGTGCGTTCGGCCAGCGCGGGGAGGCGCGGATCGTCCGGTGACCAGTCGAAGGCGGCGTCGTAGTCGAGATACAGCGCGGCGAACTCGGGATCGGTGATCGCCGCCACTTTGTCGGCGATCCAGGCCGCCGCCTGCTGCGGCGCCACCGACTGGAGCAGGATCCACAGGTCGCGCTCGAGTAGTACGCTGCGCTCGCTGACCCCTATCTGGCGTAGCCGCTCCAGATAGCCGGCGACCTCTGCCGAGACGAACAAGCGGTCCCCGCTGTGGAGTTGAGCGATTCGCTGCCGGATCCGGCGGATCTCCTCGGCTCGCTTCCGCAGATTCCGGTCGATCTCGTCGAGGGCCGCGGCGAACCGCTCCGGGCCGGCCCCGAGTAGTTCCTTGATCCGGGCCAGCGGCACCCCGGCCTCAACCAGTGTCCTGATCTTGACGAGCTGGATCGCGTGCTCGGCGTCGTACCTCCGGTAACCAGATGAGTCGCGTGGCGGCTCGGGCAGCAGGCCCCGGTCGTGGTAGACCCGTACCGCCTTGATCGTCACGCCGGCGTAGTCGGCGAGCTGGCCGATGGTGAGCAGGTGCCGCTCGCCGGCCAGCTCATCGCTCATGCACCGCATCGTGTCAGACGGACGAACGCCGGGACATCCGACCGCCGGCGCACCGGTACGCCGCCCCACCGTGGTAGGACACCAGATAGTGCGACGGCAGCCCCTCCAGCGGGAGCCCAGCCGGGGCGAAGAGATCCTTCCCGACCGGCACGTAACGCAGCGGCGGCGCCGTGAACGAGCCACCAACAAAGCCGGTGAAGATCCGCTCCTGCACCTCGTCTGCCGGCTCGTAGGTCACCTGCTCCTCCAGCCCGCCGTCCACAACGCGTACGTCGACCCGGAGCTGGTTCGAGCGGTACGTCCCCGCGTACGGCTGAAGATCGATCGCCTCGGGCGCGTAGGCCGGCGTCGGCACCGTGCCGAACAGCCCGGCGAGCCAGCGCAGCAACTCGTCGTGCAGCGCAAGCGCCCGCGGATCGTTGCCGTACGCGGCGAACACCAGGTCGTGCTCCGGCATGACGACCAACAGCGCCACCCCGCCGGGCGAGGCCCCGGACATGCTCAGCACTGTCGTGCCGCCGAGTGAGTGCACCAGCCAGCCGAGGCCAACGGGCGAGGTGTTCGGCGTACCCGGATCGTGCGTGACCGACTGCATGCGTGCGACCGACCTCGCCGAGAGCACCCGCGTGCCCGACGGCGCCAAGCCGTCGCCGAGATGGACCCGCCCGAAGGCGAGCAGGTCGTCGATGGTGCCGATCGGCGTACCGCCCGCCGGTCCCCACGTCTGCGGCAGCATGAACATGCTGGTCGGCCGGATGCCACCGCTGGTCGGATCGGGGAAGTGCCCGATCGCGGTGGAGCGCAGGATGGCCCGCTCGGCGGAGGTGCAGGCACCGGCCATCCCCGCGGCCGCGAAGACGTCACGCTCGAGCAGTTCGGGGTACGGCCGGCCGGTCACCACTTCTAGCAGCCGGCCGGCGACGATCATGCCGCCGTTGGAGTAGCTGATGTATTCGCCCGGCTCGAAGAGAACGCCACACTCGCGGCCGAGCCGCTCAAGGTAGATCTTGAGGGCGTCGCGGCCGACCGCGTCGGGAAAGAACAGGTCGGCGTCGATGCCGCTGGTGTGGGTGACGAGGTGGCGGACGCGGATCTTCTCGGCCGCGTCGGGTGTAGCGAGCCGGAACTCCGGCAGGTAGTCAACGACCGGCGCGTCGAGGCTGAGAGCGCCCCGCTCGACCTGCTGAAGCACCAGCGTCGTTGTCATGATTTTGGTGATGGACCCGAACAGGAAATTGGTGTCCTCGCTCATCGGCACTCCGGTGGCGGCGTTCGCCACACCGTGAGCGACCACGGCCTGCTCTCCGGCGTGATAGATGCCGGCGAGGAATCCGGGAACCTGGGTCGCCTCGCAAAAATTGGCGGCCCGCTTGCTGATGTGTGCGATCTCGTTCATGTCATCGATCCTCGAACCCTGCCCCTGGGGCAAGGTCAAGCCCCATCTACCGGGCGATGCTCGCCGCCTCCCGCAAGCACAACCGCCGGCTGGCCTCCGAGGTGATCGGCGAACTCGTCGTCACTTCCCGGACCCGCCACACCCCGGCCTCAACACCCCCCGCCGCGACCACTTGGCACAGCGGGGTGCCAGAGGTGCGCACCCGATCAGGCCAGGGCGACGGGGCGCTACCCGCCGGCCGCCAACGCGAGGAGCCGTACCCGTGCGACCGCCACGACAGCGTTTTGGGCGCTACCGCGATTCCCACCGGCAAGGGCTGGCCTCTCCCACCGGTAAGGCTGTCTTGCCGCCGTGTCGACGCCTTGATCCCGCGCCTTAGCGTGGCAAGGTGCAGCACCCCGAGTGACACCGCCGTCCGAGATGAGCCGCCGGCTCACGTTCCTGTTCGCGGTTGCGGCGGGAGCGGCCATCGGGAACATGTACTGGGCGCAGCCGCTGCTCGGCTTTATCGCAGGCGATCTACGCGCCACGACCGCGACGGCCGGTTGGCTCGTCACCGCGACGCAGGTCGGGTACGTCGTCGGTGTGCTACTGCCCGTGCCGCTCGGCGACGTCGTCGACCGCCGCCGGTTCGTCCCGGTGATGCTGCTGACGTCGGCCGCCGCGCGCCGGCCGGCAGCGGACCCGTTCCGGCCACCACCAGCCGTGGCGGACGGCGTCCCGCGGTCACTCGGGCGACCTGTCCGAGGCGTCGTTCGTCGATCACCAGGACCGCCGGTGCGCAGTCGGCGAGCAGGGCCGCCAGCTCGCCCTCGGTGCAGTGTGGATTGAGTGGGACGCCGACAGCCGTGGCCCGGACCGCCGCGAAGAGCACCTCCACCAGGTCGACACCGCTGTCGAGGCAGAACGCCACCCGGGCGCCACGTTCGATGCCGAGACCGGCGCCGAGACGCGCCGTACGCCGCTTCAACTCGCCCCACGTCACGGCGCGCCGGTCGTCTGCGTACGCCGTCCGGTCTCCGTACCGCCGGGCGTTGTCCCGCAACAACAGCGGGATCGGCTTGATCACGTCCCGCTCGCCGGTCGGCGTGTCCCTTTGCCCTTCGACGTCCCAGACACCCCGTATAGTCCTGATCCTCGCATTTGGACGCCAGGGCCGACAGCACAGTGCCGCCGAGGTCGGTGACGGCCTCCCCGATGATGGTGATCGCTGCCGCGCTCGCGGCGCGCCTCTCGGTGCGGACGGCTACGGCCTCGTGCGCCGGGCGGTACGGAAGGTCACCCGCCCCCGCCGGACCGGCTCATCCGATCGGGCATACGCCTCTCGTCCGGTCTGTCTTCGACCAGCTCGCCGGTGGCGTGATGGCGGACGGGTATCGGATCGATGAGTTCGCCGACGAACTCGCCGTTGACGTGGTCGACGAAGCCGATGAGAGCCCATCCTCCGTCGAGGTCGGGGACCAGCCGGGGGGCGTACAGGTGTGGGTGCGGAAACGGTTGTGCTGACGCGATGTCCCAGGGGCCGTTGATGGTGGGGCCGGTGGCGGTCCAGATTCGGTGCTCGCCGCGCTCCGCGGTTGCCACCGCGTTGGTGCAGAACAGCAGGAGGGGCTGGCCGTCGACGACCGCGACCTGGGGAACCTCGAGGTGCCCGAATCCGGCTGGGGCGGACAGCGGCGGCTGGACGGTCCAGTTGACCAGGTCATCGGAGGTCGCGTGGCCGATGACGCCGCGCTCGGCCGCCGTCCCGTGGTTGGCCCGGGCGGTGATGAGCATGTGCCAGCCGGTGCCGGTGGGGTCGGGGAAGACCCAGGGATCGCGCCAGGCCTGTTCGTACCACTGGCTCGGGTCGAGGAGTTCGTACCAGGTCGGGTCGGCCTCGACGAGGGGAGCCGTGCCGTGCCGGTGCCAGGTGGTCATGTCGTCGGAGACGGCCAGGCCGATGCGTTGGACCAGCCCATCCTCGGCGCGGCTGACCCCGGTGTAGAACAGGTACCACCGGCCGTCCGGTCCCCGTACGGTGCTTCCGGTCCAGGTGGCCAGGTCGTCCCAAGCAGGTGCGTCGGCGGGGACGAGCGCGTCGGCGACCAGGCGCCATGATCGCAGGTCGGTGGAGATGGCGTGGCCGATGGCGGCGCGCAGGTGGCGGCGGTGTGGGTCGAGCAGGGCACGGGAGGCGCGCAGGAAGAACGCGTGCCGCAGCCCAGCGTCGTCCTGCACGTACCAGCTGTCCCACACCCAGTGGTCTGGCAGACGTAGCATGGCCGGAAAGTTAGCAGATAAATCGGTTTAGCTAGAGAGCGCCGTGGCTCGGCCCGGTGCGTACGGCTTACGACGCGGGCGCGGCGATGGAGCCGCGTCGGCGCAGCGGCATGGGGACGAGGATCGGTTCCGTGGTACGGCCGTCGAGGAGGATTTCCACCGCGCGGCGCCCCATCTGTTCGTGTGGCAGGGCGGCGGTGGACAGGCCGGGGCGCAGCCAGGTGGCGATGGGGTCGTCGTCGAAGGAGACGACGGAGATGTCGGTGGGAACGGCCAGCCCGGCCTCGCCGAGTGCCTGGTAGGCGCCGAAGGCCAGCCGGTCGTTCATGCAGATCACCGCGCTCGGGCGTGTCGGCTTGCTCAGGAGACCGCGCATGGCGGCATAGCCGTGTTCGGGTAGCCAGTCGGTGCAGAATGCCTCGGCGAGCAGGGTGGCGCCGGCGGCCGACAGGGTGTCCCGGATTCCGCGCAGGCGCGCCCGCGCGGCGAGGGAGACCTCGGGGTCACGCTCCTTGAGCCGGGCACGGCCGATGAGCGCGATCCGGTCACGGTGGCCCTGTTCGAGAAGTGCGGTGGTGACGGTTCGACCGGCTCGCTCGTCGTCGGGCAGCACGCAGGGCAGGGTCTCCGGGCTGGTGGCGTTGAGCAGCACCACGGGACCGCTCCCGATGGCCGGCGGCACTGCCAGCCGTCGGGTCGCCATCGCCGCGTAGATGACCCCGTCGACCTGGCGGTCGAGCATCGCCTCGATGGCGTACTGCTCGAACGCCGCATCGCCTTGCGTCTCGGCGATGAGCAGCACGTGGTCGCGTTCGCGGGCTGCGTCCAGCGCGCCGCGGATGAGGCCGCCGGCGAACCGGGTGGTGGCGACGATGTCGGAGACGAACGCGATGGTGGCCGTCTTGCGGGTACGCAGGCTGCGCGCGGCGACGTTGGGCCGGTAGCCGAGCTCCTCCGCGGCCGCGAAGACGCGCTGGTGCGCTTCGGCGGAGAGTCGGGTGCCCTCCCGCCCGTTGAGCACCATCGACGCGGCGGTCTTGGACAGCCCGGCGCGCCGCGCGACATCGGCCAGGGTTGCTCTGGTGCGGCCCATCGGTCCTCCGATCGAGGCGGTTGATCCGACACCGCCCCCGCCCATCATGCTGCGTCGGCGGACGGTGTCCAGTGTCGGCCGTCGGCCCGGTTGTCTGAACCAGCGGCTCCGAGCCGTTGCGGCTTGTCCTTGACAGCTCCGCGCCCCGCGTCCATGCTCTGCTAAATCAGTTTAGCTCAGGTTGTGCTCCAGGGGAGGCACCCCACGCTCCCTCACCTGGAGAGAGGACATGGTTGGTACTGCGCGCCTGGGTCACGGTCTCGCTCGCGACGTGAACCAGATGGCGGCCCCTCAAGCTGTCGTCGCGGGTCCGATGGAACTTGCCACGACAACCGCTGGCCGGCGAGGCGCGCGCGGAGGAGTCAAGGAGCCGTAGGAATGTACGGATTTTCGACGAAGTACTCGCGGCGCAGGCTGGTGTTGCTTGCTTCGCTACTGACTGCCGCTGTGACGGCTACTGCTTGTGGTGCTCCTGGCGCAGATCAGGAATCCTCGGGTGATTCCGCCGCACCGGTCCGCACCGAGCTGGGAACCGAGCCGATCACTCTGGAGATGTACGCGGAGACCGGCTTCCCACTGGCGAAGGCGCTGGCCGACGAGTTCACCAAGCAGCACCCGAACGTGACGTTCAACGTCCGGGAGGACCAGTTCACGGTGATCGTGGAGAACGCCCCCCGGGTGCTGGCCTCGGACAAGGCGCCGGACATCATTCGGCTGCCCACCATGGTCGACCTGGTCAAGGACGGGCTGCTGAAGAATCTGGACCCCTACTTCACCGCGTACGGCTGGGATGCGTTCCCTGCCTCGCAGCTTGTGCAGTTGCGTGTCGCCGAGGGAGGTCGTCCGCGCGGCACCGGTTCGCTGTACGGGATGGGACTCGGCTACAGCGTGACCGGAGTGTTCTACAACAAGACCCTGGCCGAGCGGGTCGGCATGACCCAGCCGCCGGCCACCATCGCCGAGTTCGAGGAGCTGCTGGCCAAGGCCAAGACCGCCGGTGTGCAACCGATCATGCAGTTCAACAAGAACACCGCCGGAATCAACTTCCCCCACCAGGCGCTGCAGAACCAGTTCGGGGACCCCGCCCAGATCGCCGACTGGATCTTCCAGAAGCCGGGCGCGACGTTTGACACGCCGGCCGCGCTGAAAGCCACCCAGGGCATCCAACGGTGGGCGCGGGCCGGGTACTTCCCGAAGGACGCGAACGCCCTGGACTACACCGCGATGATGGGTGAGTTCCAGAAGGGCAACGGCCTGTTCATGTTCAACGGTGACTGGGAGTCGGGCAACCTCGACAAGTCGATGAGCGGGAACGTGGGCTTCTTCCTGTTCCCCACCGAGTCCGGCGGTGGCAAGCACGTGGCGATGTCCGCGCCCAACACCTTCGGCGTCGGCGCGAAGGCCAAGAACCCGGACGCCGCCGCCTTCTTCCTCAACTGGGTCCACACCAACGCCAAGGCCCGGGAGATCTCGGTGACCGTCGGCGGCTCCCACCCTGGCGGCCCGTCCGGCCTGGCTGTCCCGGCCGTTGCCGAGGGAAGCGTGTTGGCCCAGACGCTCAAGGCGTCGCAGCAACTCGGGGCGGAGAACGGGGCGGTGGATTTCACCGCGAACGCCACCGGTGGCATCTTCGCGGCGGCGATCACCCCCGAGATGCAGAAGCTGGTGGCCGGCCAGCAGACCCCGGAGGGGTACGTGAAGGCGGTCCAGGCCGAGTACGAGAAGGAACTGTCCCGATGACGTCTGCCGCTGGCAGCGCCCGGACCAGTCGGGCGGGGTTGTCGGACCGCCCGTCGCTCGTGCGGCCCCACCGACGTCGGTGGGGCCGCACGGCCCGGTGGAGCGGCTGGCTGTACGTGCTGCCCGCCATGATCATGTACGCCGTCTTCGTCCTGCGCCCCCTCGCGTTGACATTCCAGTACTCGCTCTACCACTGGAACGGTATCGGCG
The DNA here is from genome assembly GCF_053764795.1 of Plantactinospora sp. DSM 117369. Classification (NCBI taxonomy): domain Bacteria; kingdom Bacillati; phylum Actinomycetota; class Actinomycetes; order Micromonosporales; family Micromonosporaceae; genus Plantactinospora; species Plantactinospora sp. DSM 117369. The sequence goes on from NZ_CM132446.1 coordinate 4,081,738, forward strand.
TGGCCCGGTGGGCGGGCCTGGACAACTACCTCACGGTGTTCACTGACAGTGATCTGTTGAAGATCATCTCGAACGCATTCGTTCTGATCATCTTCTTCAGCCTCGTCCCGGTCACGCTCGGCCTGCTGGTCGCCAGCCTCGTCCGACGGATCAGTGCGGGCCCGTTCGGCACCGCCGTGCGTACCATCCTGTTCCTGCCGCAGGTGATCCCCCTGGTAGCGGCCGGTATCGCGTGGAGCTGGCTGCTGTCGTCGAACGGCCTGGTCAACCAGGCGCTCCGCGCGGTCGGCCTGGGCGGGCTCGCCCGCGCCTGGCTCGGCGACTTCGACACGGCGTTGCCCGCTGTCGGGGTCATCGGCGCATGGGTCCTGCTCGGCCTCTGCACGATCCTGATGGTTACCGGTATGAGCAAGATCGACCCAGCGCTGTACGAAGCGGCCCGCATCGACGGCGCCGGACCGGTACGCGAGTTCCTCGCCGTCACGCTGCCCGGCCTGCGACACGAGATCGGGGTGTGCCTCACCGTGACCGTGATCGCGGCCCTGGCCAGCTTCGACATCGTCTACATCTCCACCAGTGGCGGCCCGGGCCTGCAAACCACCGTGCCGGGTCTGGAGATCTACCGGCTCGCGTTCTCTCAGCGCCAGGTCGGGCTCGCCTCGGCGCTGGCCGTCGTGCTCATGATGCTGGTGCTGGCGTGTGTACTGCCGATCCAGCGGTTGACTCGGGAGGACAAGGGATGAACCTGAGTCGACGCGAGTGGCTGACCGGTCGCGTCTTCCTGATCGCGCTGGTCCTCGTCACACTCCTGCCGTTCGTGAGCATGCTGTCGGCGGCGTTGCAGCCCCGCGGCACGGTACCCAACGGGCTGGCGTGGCCGTCGGATCCGCAGTGGGGGAACTTCGTCGACGCGTTCACCGTCGCGAACATGGCCGCGCTGCTGCGCTCCAGCCTGCTGATCGTGGTCGGGGTCGTACCGATCTCCGTGGTGATCGCCACCATGGCCGGGTTCGGGCTCGGTCAGCTCCGGGTCCCCGGCGGCAGGTTCGCCTTCGGTCTCCTCCTGCTCGGCCTGACCCTTCCCTTCGAAGCGGTGATCACCCCGATCTACTACCAGATGCGAGACCTCGGCCTGCTCAACACGCGTTGGGCGATCATTCTGCCGCTCATCGCGCTCTACATGCCGTTCGCGGTGTTCTGGATGCGGGCGCACTTCAGCAACGTGCCGACCGAACTCTCCGAGGCGGCACGGATGGACGGCAGCAGCACCTGGCAACTGTTCTGGCGGATCCAGGTGCCGCTCGCGCGGCCGGCGATCGCGTCCCTGACGATCCTGTTGTTCCTGTGGACCTGGAACCAGTTCCTGCTCGCCATCGTGCTCGTCGACGACGCCACCAAACGTACCATGGCCGGTGCCCTCGGCGCGTTCCAGGGCCAGTGGGGCACCGACCTGGTGCTGCTGTGCGCCGGATCGCTGCTCATCCTCACCCCGACCCTCATCGTGTTCCTGATCTTCCAGCGCCAGTTCATCAAGGCGCTGCTCCAGGGATCCGTGAAGGGATAGCCGTTGACGACACGTCCGCGGCTCCGCGGCGACGTCAGGACGGCTTCGGTCGGGTGGCGGACGTGCTCGTCGACAACTTCACAGATCGGCTTTGGGTGCCCGTCGTGTTTGCACCGGCGAGTGGCCCGTCCTCGGCAGAGCAGGACGGGCCGACCGGGTACTACGCCGACGGTTTCGTCTGGCCCAGCAGCCAGCGTAGGATCCCGCGATCCTCGTACGTCGGTCCGAACGCCGCGTGGTAGTCCGGCAGCGAGAAGGCCTCGTCCTCGTACTCGGTGTAGCGCACGAGAGCGGCCGCCTGCTCCGGGGTCTTCCCCCGCCCCGTGTACGCGTCGCGCAACGCCGCGGCAGAGTTGCGCGCTCCCGAGACGTTGAGCAGGTGGTCGTGGACGCCGTGCGTGATCCAGAGCGGAATCTCGGCGTTCGCGATCGCGGCCGCCTGCTCCGCGCTGACCTGAAAACCACCGGTGAGCAAGCCGGCGGCGAACAGCTCCGGACGTTTCGCGAATGCCTCCCACAGCAGTCTGGAGCCGTAGGAGACGGTCGTCGCGTACACCCGTCGGGTGTCCACGCCGAAGTCGCGGACGAACTGGTCGAGCAGCTTGACCAGCAGGTCGGCCTCGGTAGCGGCACCGACCCGCTGGTTCTGCGGAGCCAGGACGATCACGTCCTCACTGCTGCCGGTCCAGCTCGGCTGTAGCCACGCGGTCGCGGGGATGTCGGCGGCGATCTGGACTCCCAGGTTGTCTCCGTCCCAGCCCATGCCGTGACCGGGCAGGACAACGACGAGTGGATATCTTCTGCCGGCCTGGTAGTCCTTCGGCAGGTGGTAGTGGTAGGGCAGCACCATCCCGCCGCTCAGGAACGAGCCGTACGTGAACTCGTCGACGAGTAGGTTGACCGGCTTCCCGGTGACGCCGAGAGAGCGGTGCGGCGCGGCTTTGGCGAGCACCGGACCCTTACCCGACCCGTGCCCCGGTTGGCCGTGGACGTCCTTCCGCTGCACCACCCGAGTCGGGAGTTCAGGATTCACCTTCACGGTACAGAGGAAGGTCGGGCACTTGGAGACGATGACCGTCCAGCCGCCGGGGTCGGCGGGATTCAGCTCGACGATGACGTACCTGCCCGGCACCGATCGGCGGTCCGGGCGGGTCGTCGGTGCGCTGTTGGTGTAGGTGTGGGTTACGGTCCGGTCGGCCAGCTTCGGGAGGTCCTCGATGGGGTTGAACCGGAAGTTGTAGATCGTGTCCGACACTCCGAACGTCGTCTTGTCCACCGTGCGTGGGTTGACCGTCGCGCCGTACTCGACCGCCACCGCGGACACCTTCTGCCCGTATGTGTAGACCGTGGTGATCGGCGTGACGCTCCGGACACCCTTCTCCGAGGTGCTCGGGTCACCCAGGCTTCCGTACGCCGTACCCGTAGCGGCGAGCGTCAGCACGGAGACGAGCGTGCCGACCACCCCTTTTCGTAGCTTCATCCAGATCCCTTCCTCCCGGACGCGGCCGCCCGGCCAGCGCAGCCGGCCCGAACACACCGCCCGCGCCCGGCGGCTGTCCGGAAAGCGTTCGGCTAAATTGATTTAGCAGGAGAATGCGCCCCGCCCAATGCCATGTCAAGACGTAGGGACGGCATGGTCCTGAAACCTGGGATTCATTCCGGCCGTCGGCCTGTTCTCCGGTCGGGGGAGCGATGGCTGGTCGCGTTCGGCCGGCGAGACCGCGGCGCCCGCGTGACGCGTACGTCGCCGCCGGAGTCGATCCCGCTGGAGCGGCGGACCTGATCCGCTACCCGGAGTTCCTGAAGCGTACGCCCAGCCGGACTACCACGCGGCCGTCGGCCCGGCGTACGAGGACTCGTCGATCCTCCGGTGGCTCCTCGCGCGATAGCAGACTGGTCCGGTGTGGAGGAGCGGAGCGCGCTCCTCCACACCGGACTCGTCTAGCTACCGACCCTGTCGCCGATGGCGCGGGCTGCCTCCGATCTCACCGGCCCGGGTGCCCGGCCGTCGCGGATGGTTCAGGTGTTGCGGACGAGCCGCCAGCGGTTGTCGGCGCTGCCGTTGTCGGGGTCCTGCACGGCTTGCGCTCCCCAGGCGGTGGAGCCGTTGAGGATGCCGAGCAGCTTGCCGCTGTGCACGTTGCGGATCTTGTAGGTCCCGTCGCCCTGTTCCAGGAGCGTCCACAGGTGGTCGGCGGTACCGTTGTCGGACCATTGCAGGACGCGGGCGTTGTCGGCGGTGGACATGTCCTGCACACCGAGCACCTTGCCGCTGTTGGCGTTGCGTAGCTTGATGGCGCTGCCCTCGGTGACGACCACCCAGTTGTGGTCGGCGGTGCCGGTGTCGCCCCACTGGACGGCGAGTCCGCCGTCGGCGGTGGACATGTCCTGGATGCCGAGGACCAGGCCCGTGCCGACGTTGACCAGCCGATGGCTGGCAGCAGCGGGGTCGCCGCCGTTGGTGCTCCAGTAAACCGTGTAGTTGTGCCCGTGCGCGTCGTAGAAGGGACCCAGGTTGACCGTGCCGCCGTTCGCGGCGGCGGTGAAGGCCAGCGACGTGCCGCTGGTCCGGGTGACCGACGAGACGGTGAGTGCCGGCAGGGCGTTCAGGGCGGTGTTGCCGTAGTTCCCGGAGAGCACGACCGGGCCGTAGGTGACCGCGGCGACATTCGGGTTGTCGTTGGCGGCCTGCATGATGACCCGCATGGGCAGGCGGACGGTGATGGTGTCACCCGCGGACCAGGTGCGGGTGATGGTGGCGTAGCTTCCCGGGGTGGTGGCGATGCTCTGCACCGTGCCGTTGACACTGATCGTCGCACCGGTGGTCCAGGCCGGGATCCGTACCCGGATGCTCCACGAACCGCTCATCGTGCCGGACAGGGTGAGGGTGCTGGTGTCGCTGACCGGGTAGCTGGTGGTCTGGGTCACGGTGATACCGCGCTGGGCCCAGTTGAGTACCGATGGCATGAACAGGTTCACGGACAGCGTGGTGCCGTTGTGGAAGTAGATGGAGTCCATCAGCGCCGTGTTGACCTCGATACCGGTGCCCTGGCAGCACCAGAAGGAGTTGTAGTCGGTGCTCCAGGTGCCGCCGCCCCACGCCGGACCCACGCCACGTCGGCCGCCCGGGTTGAGCGGGGTGAAGTAGGTGATGTGCCCGTGGCTGTCGGCCGGATTCTGCGCCCCGATGATGTGGTTGAGCAGGGCCCGCTCGTAGAAGTCGAAGTACGCCGCCCGGTTGGGGTCCAGCAGCCACAGCTCCCGGGTCAGCTTGAGCATGTTGTAGGTGTTGCAGTGCTCGCAGGTGTCCTGGCGGAGGTACCCGGCGATGGCGTTCGGTGGGCGGAAGTGCTCGGCCTGGCTGTTGCCGCCGATCACGTACGTGTGCGCGCCGACGCAGATGTTCCAGGCGTTGCCGGCGATGTCCCGGTAGCGGGTGGTGCCGGTGGCCTTGTACTCCCGGGCGGCGCCCACCCACTTCGGGACCTGCGTGTTGGCGTGCAGCCCGTTGAGCTGGTCGGAGTTGGCCGCCAACGGGTTGAACACGGCGGCGTGGTCGAACCGTTGCGCCGTGGTCAGCCAACGGCCGTCGCCGGTCTGCTGGTAGATGTCGGTGAGTACGGCGTTCATCCCGCCGAACTCGGTGCCGAGCATGTTCTGCATCTGGCTGGAGGTCAGCCGGCCGGTGCGCCAGTCGACCCACCCGGCGAGCGCCAGCAGCACGTCGCGGGCCTGGTTGTTGCCGAGGTGGCGCCACACGTCGAGCAGGCCGGCCAGGGTCTTGTGGATGACGTAGTACGGCACGTTGCCGTTGCTCAACGTGCGCGCCTCGAGGGCGGTGAAGTCCGCTTCGGGGAAACCGGAGAGGTAACCGGTGTTGAAGCCGGCGGCGCCGTTGTTGGCCTGACACTTGGCGAGTTCGGCCACCATGTAGTTGGCCTTGTCCCGGCAGGTGGTGTCGCCGAGCACGGCGTACGCCTGCGCCCAGGCGGTCAGGAAGTGCCCCTGCATGTGCGTGCGGAAGGGAAACGACGGTGCGTCCCAGCCGCCGTTCGAGGCGGCGCCGTTGGTGGACAACCGGTGGTTGGCCCGGAAGTTGTAGAGCAGCCGATCGACGTTGACGAAACGCAGGTAGCTCATCGTCCTGTTCTGGTTGTCCAGCCATCGGCTGTCGGTCAGCCGTACCTGGCCCAGCTCGAACGGGTACGCGGAGACCCCGATGTCCGGCCGGACCGGGGGGAGCGCGGCGGCTGCCCGGGCACCAGCGATCGCCGGCCCGGCGGCTGTGGCGACAGTGGCGGTACCGGCGGCTGTCGCGACGGTGGCGGCGCCGGCGGCCTGCAACAGCCGGCGCCGGCTCATGGGGGGTAACGGCATGGTGGTTCTCCTGTAGCGCGGAGTGGCCGGCCGGGCGGGACGGCGGCCACTGGTCGGTCAGGGCGGGCGGGGAGCCGGGCCGGGCGGCAGATGCCCCGGCCCGGCGGTGGTGCCTACGAGGTGACGCGGAAGGTGGCGTCCTGCCGATCCGCCGCGCTGGAACTCGCGCTGAGCGGGTCGATGCGCAGCAGGTAGCCGGCGTGCCGAAGGTAACGGTCGGGCACGTTGTACGAGCGGAACGACGACCACGAGTTGTCGGCCAGCCCCGCGGTGCGGTAGAAGGTGGCGTCGGCGCGGAAGGTCGAGCTGTTGTCGTTAGGGTCGAGCCGTGCAACGTAGCCGCTGTGCCGGATGTAGTGGCCGGGGCGGTTCACCGACTCGAAGGAGACGCCGGCCGAGTCGGCGAGGCCGGGGACCGTCCGCCACATCTGGTCCTGGTACGGCTCGAACGGGTACGGGTCGATCCGGACCGCGTTGTTGGCGTGCCGTACGAAGTAGTCGGGGAAGTTGGAGGACTTCAGCCGGACCCAGTTCGGGGTACCCCAGCGGCTGACCGCAGCGTTGTATTCGGCGTCGGTGATCCCGGCGATCGAGCCGTGCTTGGAGTTCAGCGGCGGGGTGTAGTCGCGCTGGTTCAGCACCGACCACGAGTTGCCGCCGACGTTGCTGGTGGACCATAGGTACATGTCGTTGTTGACCGGGGAGAACGAGTCACCCCACAGCCACCAGGCGCCGCCGTCGTTGCGCGGGACCAGGTGCGCTCCCTCGATGGCGTTGCCCTGCCGCAGGCCGCTGGTGTAGGTGGTGAAGCTGTTCGGCGCGCCGGTGCTGGACCGCGCCCCGTACAGGTTCCCGTTCGAGAGGTTCTTGTAGAACAGGTACGTGACGCCGCCGCTGACCCGGATGTCCGCGTCGAGAATGGGGAATCCCGGGCTGAAGTAGGTCTGCGGCCCGCTGACGGTGCGGAAGTCGGAGGTGTAGTTCACCAGGAACAGGTCCGTGGTGGTGTTGGCCGAGTAGACGATGGCGTACTGGCCGCGCCCCGCGTCCCAGAAGACCGTGGGCGCCCAGGTGTGGACGTTGGTGTATGTGTGCATGCGGAGCCGCCGGTACCCGGTGAAGCTCGTCAGGTCCGTCGAGTCGTACACGTGTAGGTACTGGCTGTTGCGGTCGAAGTTGGTGCCGTACAGGTCGGTCGCGACCACCACGAAGGTGCCGTCCTGCTTGCGGAAGATGTAGGGGTCGCGCAGACCCAGGTCGCCAGCGGTCGGCGTGACGACCGGATTGTTCTGGTTCAGCGGGGTCCAGGTGAGCCCGTCCCGGCTCACCGCGACGTGCAGGCCGTAGTTGGCGCCGCTCTGGTTCGGCGACTCGGTGAAGTAGGTCATGGCGTAGCCGGTGTATGTCGCGGCCAGCGCGGCTCTGGGGCTGACGGCCAGACCGGTCGCGGTGAGTGCCGTGGAGGCGAGGGCCCCCAGGGTGAACTCTCGTCGGGTTATCGCCACGATGTTGACCTTTCTGACCACCTGGCGTGCGGTCGAACGTGGGGCGGCAGCGGTGGAGACCCTTCCTCGTTGCCCGAACCTGTCGTCGCGGGCAGGCGTCGGACCGAGCGGGTCTCAAGGCGCTTCCGGAGCCCACGGAAGCGCTAGGCGTTGTCCGGGCGGCCGGCGAACCGGCGGTGCCGTCAGGGACCGCTCAGACCGACGTTGTTACCTGACCGGTAGCGGACGGGCAAACGTCGGTGATGTCATACGCAGGCATCGATGTGAGCGGTAACATACCTCCTCCGGTAGCGCGCCCGCAAGCCTGCCGTTGCCGGTACGACACACGACCGAAGTCCGGGCGAAAAGGTAGAAGTATGATCACGTTCCCGTCTGGTGGCCGTATCCCGCCCCCGTATGGGCCGGCGGGAGCGCTCGCCCCCAGGAGGCGGTAGTGGGCGATGGCAACGGCGGCAGAAAGCGATTGCCTGGCTGTATCGATCGTGCAGCGCCGTCACAACTTGACGGCGAGCATGTTATCGCTCACAGTCGATGGGCGAGGGCGACGTGAAAGGCGGCTCACCGGGCGGGCCACCTCGTCGTACCTCCGCTCGGGGCGTGCGTCAGGGCATCCGCACACCCTGTGAGCGTTCTACATCAGCCGGTGGGGCGGGCCGCTCCCGTGCGCTGCGGTGTACCCACCGGTCGGGCGGTCAGCCCGAGTATCGCCAATTGGAGGGGATCATGGGTATTTTAGGCGGGTTTTCACGGCCTGCGCCGCCGCGGTCGAGGTGGTTGCCGCGGGTTGTCGCGGCGGTGGCGGTGGCGGTGTTGGTGGGCAGTGGTGCCGCGGCGGTGGGTTCGGTGCCGGCCGCTGCGGCGACGGTGGACACCAGTGCCTGGTACGTGTTGGTCAACCGGAACAGTGGCAAGGCGTTGGACGTTTACAACCTGGCCACCAGCGATGGTGCGCGGATCACGCAGTGGACGCGGAATGACGGTAACCAGCAGCAGTGGCAGTTCGTGGACTCCGGTGGTGGTTACTACCGGTTGAAGTCGCGGCACTCGGGCAAGGTCCTGGATGTGTCCAACTTCTCCACCGCGAACGGTGCCAGCATTGTGCAGTGGGCTGATCACAACGGGACCAACCAGCAGTTCCGGTTGGCTGACTCGGATGGCGGTTACGTGCGGTTGGTCAACCGGAACAGTAACCGGGTGGTGGAGGTGCAGAACGCCTCGACAGCCGACGGCGGAAACGTGGTGCAGTACGACGACTGGAACGGTGCCAACCAGCAGTGGCAGCTCGTCCGCGTCAACGGCGGCGGCGACCCCACCACACCGCCGCCCAGCGGCTCGTACACGAACCCGGTGGTGTGGCAGGACTTCGCCGATGTCGAGGTCATCCGGGTGAACGACGCCTACTACATGACGGCCTCGACCATGCACTACTCCCCGGGCGCGCCGATCCTGCGTTCGTACGACCTGGTGAACTGGGAGTTCGCCGGCCACTCGGTGCCGAGCCTGGCCGAGTTCGAGAACAACGCCTACAGCCTGACCGGCGGGCGGGCGTACGTGCGGGGTATCTGGGCCTCCACCCTCGGCCACCGGCGCAGCAACAACACCTTCTACTGGATCGGCTGTACCGAGTTCAACCGTACCTACGTCTACACCGCCAGCACGGCGGAGGGTCCCTGGACGAAGCGTTCCCGGATCAACAACTGCTACTACGACGCCGGCCTGCTCGTCGACGACAACGACACCATGTACGTCGCGTACGGCAACGGTACGATCAGCGTCGCGCAGCTCTCCGCCGACGGCCTGTCCCAGGTCCGCGCGCAGCAGGTGTTCCAGACCCCGTCGAGCGTCGGCACCCTGGAGGGCGCCCGATTCTACAAGCGCAACGGCAGCTACTACATCTGGCTCACCCGCCCCGCCAACGGCCAGTACGTCCTCAAGGCCGACAACCCGTGGGGCCCGTACGAGATGCGCCAGGTGCTGCTCAACATGCCAGGTCCGATCTCCGGTGGCGGCGTGCCCCACCAGGGCGGCCTCGTCCAGACCCAGACCGGCGCCTGGTACTACATGAGCTTCGTCGACGCCTACCCCGGCGGCCGGGTCCCCGCTCTCGCCCCGATCACCTGGAGCGGTGACGGCTGGCCCAGCATCCAGACCGTCAACGGCGGCTGGGGCGTCAGCTACCCCAACCCGCTGCCCACCCGGCAGGTCAAACCTCTCACCGGTTCCGACACCTTCACTGGTACGACCCTCGGTCCGCAGTACGAGTGGAACCACGTCCCCGACAACACCCGCTGGTCGCTCAACAACGGCCTGCGCCTACAGACCGCCACCGTCACCAACGACCTCTACAGCGCCCGTAACACCCTGACCCACCGCATCCAGGGACCATCCTCGACCGCCACCATCGAGCTGGACTACTCCACGATGCGCGACGGCGACCGGACCGGCCTGGCCATGCTCCGGGACCAGTCAGCCTGGATCGGTGTCAAACGCGACAACGGCACCACCCGGGTGGTGATGACCGACGGCCTCACCATGGACAGCAGTTGGAACACCACTGGCACCGGCACCGAACGCGCGTCCGCCGCCGTCTCCGGCGGCCGGATCTGGCTACGCGTCAACGCCGACATCCGACCCGGCAGCGGTCGGCAGGCCCGCTTCTCCTACAGCACCAACGGCACCAACTTCACCAGCCTCGGGTCGGCCTTCACCCTCAACAACGCCTGGCAGTTCTTCATGGGCTACCGCTTCGGCATCTTCAACCACGCCACCCAGTCACTCGGCGGCTCGGTCACCGTAAGCCGATTCGACCTCACCACCCCGTGATGGTTACCGCGCGAGTCCGGTCCGGCATCACCCCGACCCGTACCCCCGGCTGACCCGTACGGGTCCGTCGACCGGCGGGTCGTCCGACGCGGGACCCCGGTCACCTCGACCGGGGTTACCCGGCGGCGACACTCACCTGAGACAGCCGGTCGCGGACGGCCGGTACGACCCTGTGCGGCAGGAGGGGCACCACGAGCGGCACGGCGAGCGATGCCCGGCCCACGGCTACCACCTGTCGGCCGCCGGAGGGCAGGCCGGGGATAGCTTCCGGAGACAGGCCCTCGGATCCACAGAGCTTCAGCGGAAGGGTCTGGGGTGGGGCCCGGTCGGGCTCCACCCCAGGTCTCCGCTGACGGTCAGGCGAGGGCGCAGGCCGCGCCGTTGAGAGTGAATGAGGTTGGCCTGGAGGTGTTGCCGGTGTGGGTGGCCTGGAAGCCGATGCTGACCGATGCGTTGGGTGCGATGGAGGCGTTGTAGGAAACGTTCCTGGCCGTCACCTGTCCGGAGGCCGGTGAGTAGCTGGCGTTCCAGCTTGAGGTGATGACCTGCCCGCTCGGCAGGGCGAAGACGAGAGACCAGCCGTTGACCGCCGTGGTGCTGGTGTTGGTGATGGTGATGCTCTCGGTCAGGCCCGTGTTCCAGGCATTTATCGTGCTGGTGACTCGGCACTGGCCGGTGGAAGGCGTCGGTGTTGTCGGGCCCGGTGTCGGGGTGCTTGGGTCCGGTGTCGGGGTGCTCGGGCCCGGCGTCGGCGTGCTTGGGAACTGTGTGAAGAACGTCCACGTCTCTTGGGGAAGCCAGGCCGTGTTGGAGCCGGCGTCCTGCGGAGTGGGGGTGTGGCCTCCGTCGAACGCGTACCAGGCAACCGGGTGCCCGGCCGAGCATCCCGAGTAGTGGAACTCCGTGTGCGTGCCGCTGCCCTGCGCCGGCTCGGGCGGGCTTGCCGCAGTGCAGCCGTTGTTCCTGACGAACCTGTCGCGCATCGATCGTCCGCCGGAGATGCTGAGCACGTTGTCACTGAGACCGTGCGCCTGAAGGTAAGCGATGGGCTGGGTGCCGCCATTGCACCCGCTGATCACGCCACCGGCGTAGATCGCGACGGCGCGGAAGACGTTTGCCCGGGCACACGCCAGCGCATAGCTCATACCGCCGCCGTAGCTGAAACCCAGGGAGTACAACTGCGTCGTGTCGACGCAGAGGGCATTCTCGATGGTTCTGATCATGTCGTCGGTGAAGGTCACATCCTCACCGCCGGAGTTGGCCCAGCCATTGTTGAGGCCCTCGGGTGCGACGAAGATCGTGCTGTTGTTCGCCAGTGGCAGGAGGCCGTAGTAGCTCTGGCTCACCACCGAGTTGGCGTTGCCGCCCAGCCAGTGGAATCCGAAGACCAGCCGGTAGAGGCGGTTGTTGTCGTAGTTGTCGGGAACCCTCAGCACGAAGCTCCGGGTTTTTCCGCCGCTCTGTATCGAATGCGTGCCGCTCGTCAGCGTTGGTGCCCTACCGCATCCGGCGGTGGCCGCGAGGATGCCTGCTCCGGTGCCCGACCCGGCTGCGCGCGCGTCGTGCGGCGTGGCGGCACCGGACGGCATCGCGGTCGCTACCAACATCGCGGCGCCCGCAGCGGCTGCGGCGGCCGACAGCGCCAGCATCGTCGGGCGATGTCTGCGCCCTGCTCTCCCAATCAACGTTCCTCCTTCAGGTTGCGCCATCAGCACCCAGGCATATCGACCGGCCGGGGTCCGCGTGGCCGATGTCGGCCGCGCACCGATGGCGGTATCCGCTGGCGTGGCACCGGCACAGTTGCGTCCGACGGCTCGGGTGGGTGTGAGCCACAGTGCGGGATGCCCTTTACGGTCCCCCGTTCGTGAGACAAGGCAGCGCACCCACCGAGCCCAAGGCCAACCACTCCGATGCCATCGATGATGGTCAGTAAATATAGGAGACGGTATGACGACCGTCAATGGAAATGCCAAGCATTCGATAGTGGGGCAGTCAGGGCCTGCCCGTCGGTCCTGCCGTGCGGGGGCGGCGGTGCTGTCCGGCCGTTCTCGATCTACATACTGCTCCCCTGTCGGTGTGGATCCGTCCGGCCGCGGCGGCCACCGGGACCGGTGTGGCCGCGGCTCGGCGGGCTCGGTGGGCAGGGCGACGGGCGGGACCCGGCACCCTGCCCTGAGGTTTGCGCTGTGCGGCGCCTGGTGGGACAACGCACCCTCGCCCGCACTCGCACCCATGCTTCGCAAGCACTTCGCCCCCGTCGGGTGGCGGCGAACTCGGGTTCGCCAACCGCCTCCACGATGCGGGCGGGCCGATGGGTTCCGAGGGCGGTCACCCGGAAGGGCGATCCCGCTGCGAACTCAAAGACACTTTATTGACGACCGTCAGCCAAGTTGCTAGCTTGATTCAATGATGACTATCAATGAAAGGAGCGGGCGCCGACTCCGGGTGGCACTCGTCGCGTTGGCTTCCACCGCGCTCGCGGCGACCGCCGGGATCGTGCTCGCTTCGCCGGCCACGGCGGCGTCCCTGGTCGAGGTGACCAGCTTCGGTGACAACCCGGGCGGCATGCGGATGCACGTGTACGTGCCTGACTCCCGTCCCGCCAACCCGCCGATCGTGGTGGCGATGCACGGCTGCGGCGGCTCGGGTCCAGGCTTCTACTCGGGCAGCGAGTTCGCCTCGCAGGCTGACCGGTACGGGTTTATCGTGATCTACCCGACCGCGACCCAGCAGGCGGGCTTCGGCAACTGCTTCGACGTCTGGTCGGCGGCGTCCAAGCGCCGGGGCGGCGGGAGCGACCCGGTGTCGATCGTGTCGATGGTGACGTACGTCCAGCGGCAGTACGGCGGTGACCCGAACCGGGTCTACGCGACCGGTAGTTCGTCCGGCGGCATGATGACCAACGCCATGCTCGCGCTCTACCCGGACGTCTTCAAGGCGGGTGCGGCGTTCATGGGGGTGCCGTTCAACTGCTTCGCCAACGCGGCCGACTTCCCGCCGCAGAACAGCCAGTGTGTCAACGGGCGGATGGACCGGACGCCGCAGCAGTGGGGCGACGCCGTGCGCCAGGCGTATCCCGGCTACACCGGTGCCCGCCCGCCTATCCAGTTGTGGCACGGCACCAACGACACGCTCGTGCCGTTCCAACTGCTTCAGGAGGCGGTCGACCAGTGGACCAACGTACACGGCCTGAGTCTCACGCCGACCTCCACGGACACGCCCCAGGCGAACTGGAACCGGCGGCGCTGGACCAGCGGCGGTGTCACGCTGCTTGAGGCGATCAGTGTCAACGGTGCCGGCCACAGCCTGCCGATGAGTGGCATGGCACAGGCGGCGGTGCAGTTCTTCGGCCTCGCCGGCGGAACGCCGACCCCGAACCCGACCACCGGCACGCCCACATCCTCGCCGAGCGTGCCGCCGACGACCACTCCACCGCCGTCCGCAGGTGCCTGCCGGGTCGGCTACACGGCCAATAGCTGGACCGGCGGCTTCACCGCCAGCGTGACGGTCGCCAACACTTCGACCACCGCCGTCAACGGCTGGACTGTGCAGTGGAACTGGCCGGGCAACCAGCAGGTGACGAACGCCTGGAACGCCACGGTCAGCCAGTCCGGCGCGCAGGTGACGGCTCGCAACGTCTCGTACAACGCCGCGATCGGAGTCGGGGCGAGCGTGACGTTCGGCGTCCAGGGCACCTACAGCGGAGCGAACCAGGCGCCGACCCAGTTCACGCTCAACGGCGCGGTGTGCAGCCAGTGACGGCGCAGACAGTGTCGGCGGCAACGCCCACTGTCACATGACGCAGGGCCGGGCGAGTTCGACCAGGCCGGCGCCGAGCACCACGGCGCCGGCCCGGTCCACGCTCTCGAACCGGTATCCGTGACCGTCTGCCCAGACCCGTGTGGTGAGGGCGTCACCGGGCGCGACCGGCCGGGTGAAGCGGCAGCTCAGCCGCGCCGGCTCGGCCCCGCCGGCGAGCACGGTGTGGCCGGCGACGGCGAGACTGGCCAAACCGTGCACGATGACGCCGGGCAGCCCGGCGCCGCGGGCGAACGTGTCGTCGAGGTGGATCGGGTTGCGGTCGCCGGAGGCGTCGGCGTAGCGACGCGGCAGGTCGAGCGGCAGAGGTGCGGTCGCGGTACGCAGCGGCGGGCCGCTGGGCGCGTCGGCCGGCAGGGCGGGGGAGGGCGCGCCCAGCCGCAGGTCGGTCGGTACGCCGCGGTAGAACTCGGTGACGTACTGCTCGTTCAGGAGCGCCCCGTGGGCGTCGTACGTCTGCACCCCGATGGTGGCGACCGTGCCGCTGCGCTTGCCGTGCAGCCCGAGCACGGCGGCGCGGACGGTGACCGTCTCGCCGACCGGCAGCCGGCGGTGGAAGAAGATGTCCTGCTGGCCGTGCACGACCCTGGCGCGCAGCTCGGTGGGGGCGGCGGTGTCGGCGACCATGAGGACCAGGTCCATGGCGGGGACGACGGCGTAGACCGGGGAAGGCCCGCCGACGGCGTCGGCGTAGGCAGCGACGCCGACCGGGGTGACATCGAACGGGCGTGGCTCGCTCCAGCGGCCGACGACGGATTCGTCGAACGACGTCATCAGTCGGTCACCTCCAACACCACGGCGCCGGCGGTGTCACCGGCCGCGCATCCGGTGAACAGGCCGCGTCCGCCGCCCCGGGCGTGCAGCGCGGCGACGAGCTCGGCGATCGCACGCAGGCCGGTGGGCCCCTGCGGGTGCCCGTAGACCAGGCTGCAGCCGTACGGGTTCATCCGGTCCAGCGCGAAGCCGGTCTGCCGGGCGAAGTAGAGGTCGTTGACGGCGAACGGGTTGTGCGTGGTCACCACGTCGATGCCGGTGATGTCGAGGCCGGCGGCGGTGAGCGCGGTGCGGGCGGCCGGCAGTGGCGCCCGGGGCATCCGGGCTCGGTCGGTGCGGGCGAAGCCGGTCGCGAGCAGTCGTGCGATCCCGGTACCGCCGCTGAGTTCGCGGGCCCGGTCGACCGTGCTGAGCACCGCTCCGGCGGTGCCGTCGCCGGGATGGGTCTGCGACCCGTACGTCACGACGCCGTCCGGCCGGACGGGGGAGAGCGCGGCGAGCCCGTCGGCCGTAGTGTCGTGCACGCCGTGGTCGTCGTCGACCACCACGCCGCCGCGCCGGCCCGGCACGTGCACCTCCACCAGATAACCGGAGCGCCGGGCGGCGGATGACCGGTACTGCTCGTGGCGCAGCAGCGTGACAGCGTCGATCTCGGCGCGGGAGTAACCCTCCTCGGCGGCCACGTGCTCGGCGGTGTCGAGCATGGACTGGCCGGTGTTGGGGTCGTGCCGCATCGGGTCCAGCACCCAGTGCTCGGTCCGGGGCGCCGCGCCCGGGCTGCGCTGGGCCGACCAGACCAGCAGCGGGCCGTTGCTCGTGCGGTCGGCGGCCAGCGCGAGCACGGTACGGTGGGCGTCGAGTTCGACCTGGACGGCGGCGGACTGCACCACCGCCACCGAGGTGGCGCAGGCCTGAGCGATGGTCGGACCGGTGACGGTGTCGAGCCCGAGCCGCGGGGTGATGGTGGTGACGCCGTAGAAGGATGCCGGCTGCGGCACGGTGGTGCCGAAGGCGACCTGGCTGATCTCGGAGGTCGGCATCCCGCCCCTGGTCAGCGCCCGGCCGGTCACGTCGACCGCCAGGTCCACGCTGGACATCTCGGCGAGCGGACCCTGCCAGCGGCAGAACGGCGAGGACCAGACCAGGTTGACTGGCATCGCCACGTCGGAGAGCCGCATCACCGGTTCCTGGCGAGGTCGGCGGGTTGTCTGGCGGGTGGCATCTCAGCTCATCCCTTCGGCCTGCCCACCGGCGACGGTGAGTACCTGGCCGTGGACGAAGTTCGACCACGGCGAACAGAGCAGGAAGATCCCGCCGGCCGCCTCCGCCGGGGTGGCGGGCCGGCCCAGCGGGATGCGCGCCGCGGCCTGTTCCCGCACGGCGCCGGGGATGCCCAGCGGGATCCGGTGGTCACCGTGGTCGAAGGTGCCGGCCTCGGCGGCGTCGGCGGTCAGCCGGGTCTGTACGAAGCCGAACGCCACCGCGTTGACGTTGATCTTCAACGGGCCCCACTCCTTGGCGAGCGTCCTGGTGAGGCCGATCAGCGCCGCCTTGGCGGCGGCGTAGTTGGCCTGGCCGACGTTGCCCATCGTGCCGGCGATCGAGGTCACGTTGACCACCTTGCGGAAGACCTCGCCACCCTCTGCGGCGTCGCGCTTGGCGGCCTCGCGCAGCACTGGCGCGGCGGCGCGCAGCAGCCGGAACGGCGCCGTGAGGTGGATGTCGAGCATGGCGGTGAGCTGCTCGTCGGTCATCTTGTGGAAGATGCCGTCCCAGGTGTAGCCGGCATTGTTGACCACGATGTCGAGCCGCCCGTACTCGTCCACCGCGCGGGCGACGACCTTGGCCGGCGCCGTCGGCGCGGTCAGGTCGGCCGCGACCGCTACGCCGCGACCGCCGAGTGACTCGACGGTGCGGGCGAGGGCGTCGCCGTCCAGGTCGGCGCAGACCACCCGGGCACCGTGCTCGGCGAGCAGTTCCGCGGTCGCCCTGCCGATCCCGCGCGCCGCGCCGGTGACCACCGCGACCCGGTCCGCCAACAATCCGCTCATGCCGGCACTCCGCTTCGCTCCGTGCCGTCATGAGGCACCGTCGCACTGAGCTGGCCGATTCGCTCGCTCCGCTCGCTCATGCCGGCACTCCGCTTCGCTCCGTGCCGTCATGAGGCACCGTCGCACTGAGCTGGCCGATTCGCTCGCTCCGCTCGCTCATGCCGGCACTCCGCTTCGCTCCGTGCCGTCATGAGGCACCGTCGCACTGAGCTGGCCGATTCGCTCGCTCCGCTCGCTCATGGCTGTCCTTCCCGCGTCGCCGGGGCGAGCTCCGCCGCCAGCACGTCCTGCCAGGTCCGGCGGGCCGTCAACTTGTCGAACTTGCCGGTCGCCGTCGTCGGCAGCGTGTCGACGAACCGGACGATGTCGGGCAGCCACCAGCTCACCACTCGGGGGCGCAGGTGCGCGACGAGCGCGTCGGCGGTGACCTCGGCGCACGCGACGACGAGCGCGGCGGGCCGTTCGCCCCAGGTCGGATGCGGTACGGCGATGACCATGGCCTGGGCCACCGCCGGGTGATCCATGAGGTGGTTCTCCAGTTCGATCGAGCTGATCCATTCGCCGCCCGACTTGACCAGATCCTTGGCGCGGTCGAGCAGGCGGAGGTAGCCGTCGCCGTCGACGGTGCCGATGTCGCCGGTGCGCAGCCAGCCGTCCCGGAACCGGGCGGTGTTGGCGTCGTCCTCCGGCTGGTGGTACGACTCGGTGACCCACGGCCCGCGTACCTCGATCTCACCGGCGGACCGCCCGTCGTGCGGCAGCACCACGCCGTCCGGGTCGACCACCCGCAGCTCTACCCCGGCGGTTGGCACCCCCTGGGTGGCGTGCAGCGCCTGCCGGAATTGCTCCGGCCGATCCTCCAGGTGCCGGCGGACCATGGTCAGGTTGCCGGACGGCGACATCTCGGTCATGCCCCAGCCCTGCCGCATCGCGACGCCGCGCCGCTGGTAGCGCTGGATCAGCTCCAGCGGGATCGCCGAACCGCCGCAGAGGATCCGGTCCAGGCTGGCCAGGTCGTCCGGGCCCGGTGCGAGCTGGTCGACGGCGAGCCAGAAGGTTGGCACCCCGGCCGCGACGGTCACCCGCTCGTCCCGGACGAGGCGTACGACGGTGGCCGGGCTGGTGTCGGAACCGGCGAGGACCAGACCGGCTCCGGCCAGCGCCGCCGAGTACGGCATGCCCCAGGACAGGGCGTGGAAGAGCGGGGTCAGCGGGAGCACGATGTCGCGTTCCCGGATGGCGAACGAGTCGACGAACAGGCCGCTCATCGCGTGCAGGGCCAGTGACCGGTGCGAGTACACCACGCCCTTCGGACGGCCGGTGGTGCCACCGGTGTAGCAGAGGCACGCCGCGCTCCACTCGTCCACCTCCGCCGGCTCGTCCTCCGGCGCGCTCGCCAGGAGCTGCTCGTAGTCGGTCGCGTCGGCGAAGTCCGGATGCGGTGCGCTGCCGTCCGGCAGCACGACGTAGTGCCGGACGCCGGGGAGCCGGCTCCGGATCGGCGCGAACTGTCCCGTCAGGGACGCCGTCACGAAAATCATCCGGTCCTCGGCGTGCGCGGCGATCGCCGCCACCTGGTCCGGGTGCAGGCGGGTATTCAGTGGTTGCAGCACCGCTCCGGCCAGTGGCACGCCGTAACACAACTCCAGGTGGGGTAGTCCGTTGCAGGCGTACGTGCCGACCCGGTCGCCCGGGCGGACACCGAGCGCGGCCAGCGCGTTGGCCAGCCGGTGTGCCCGACTGGCCAGCTCGGGCCAGCCGCACTCCGCCCGGCCGGCCTCGGTGTATCCGACCAGCCGGGCGTGCGGGCCCATCGCGGTGGCCCGGCGCAGCATCATCCCGACGGACAGCGGCATCGAGCCCATGGTGCTCCGCATGCCTCAGCCCTCCGCCGCCCCGGTCCCGGTCAGCAGCGCGCGGAGCCGATCCGGCCACGGACTGCTCAGGCCCGTGTCGGCATCGATCCACACCACGGTCAGCGTCCCCCGGGCCAGCGTCGTGCCGTCCCGGGCCACCGTGAAGGCGTAGCGCAGCGAGGCGCGCCCGACGTGTTCCACCGCCAGGGTGGTCTCGGCGATCTCGCCGAAGTGCAGGGCTGCCAGGTAGTCGACCGTGAGGTTCACCCGGGGCATCCAGCGGGCGTCCGCCGCCGTGACGCCGAGCTGGTCCTGCAGCTCCTTCTCGGCGCTCTCAACGAACCGCAGGACCACCCCGTAGTGCCACCGGTCCGCCGGGTCGGTGTCCGACCACTCGAGACGACGGCGCACGACGATCGACGCTGGCTCGGCCATCCGGTCTCCCCGCTGGTCCCTGTAGCTGCTGTCGCCCGATGCAAACGCGTGGCCCGACGTCCTCGAGCCTGGACCGAGTCTGACTATCTACGTGCCTAGCGTCAAGACTAGTGTCATGTATCGCCCGTCCGGCTGGTGTGGGTGCGCACCAGCGCGGCGAGGACGGGGTCGTGCCCGGCGACCACCTGGACCACGCGCTGTTCGGCCAGTCCGGTCAGGCCGTCGTACAGCTCGACGAAGAGCGCCCGGGCCGCCGCCCGGGGCCAGTGCGCCGGAAGCAGCTCGGTCGGCAGCTCCGGGTCGAGGCTCGGCATGGTGCGCCAGTCGTCCATCAGGGCGGTCCGCGCGACGAGGGCCTCGGCGGTACCGATCCGGCCGGTGCGCCACCGTCGCCGGACCGGCTCGTACGCGGCGAGGATCCGCTCGTACTCGGCCCGCAGGGCGGCCAGGTCCCAGGCGTTGATGGGATGGCCGCCGGTCGGCCCGCCGTCGGCCAGCTCGGCGGTGAAGACGGTGGCCCGGTCGATGTCGAGCTCGGCGAGGATCGCCGTCACCTCGGTCACTCGTTCGTGCGGCGAGACCCAGAGCCCGTCGTAGAGCGGCGCGAAGCCGTGCCAGCCGAGCCGGGTGCGCAGGGCGTGCCGCCGGGACCTGTCGTCCTCGGGCACCGAGAACGCGGCCACGGTCCACCGGCCGGTCCAGGGTGTCCGCTCGGTGCCGAATGACAGGATGTGGCCACGACCCTCGGCGAGCACCCCGGCGGCCCGCTCGCTGAGGGCGTACGAGGTGCGTCGGCCGGACTTCGACTGCTCCAGCAGCCCGCGCCGGGCCAGCCGGCTCAGCGCGGCGCGGGCGCTGACCTCGGTGATATCGAACTCGCCGAGCAGTGCGACCAGGGCCGCCGAGGGCAGCGGGGCGCGCTGGCCATACCAGTAGTCGCCGAGCAACGTCAACAGCAGGTGTTGCGGGCTGCCGCCGGCCTGCACGCGCGGCAGGTCGGCCGGGGGCGACGCGGACTGCATCGACATGCGGCAGACTCTACAGATTCCGCATCGTCCGACAGCCGGTCAGCCTGCTTCGACCGACGCCGAGCGTCCGGCGGGCCGGATCCCCGTGCTGCTCGCCGTCGCCTGCCCCGGCGACGCGGATCGCCGGGTGGAACCGGTCGGCGGAGGCGAGAGGCGCGCCGTCTCGGAACGAGAACGTTAGGCATGAATGTTGACCGGCGTGCGATAGATGTCTAGCGTCTCCGTGACAGGGCTTTCCCTCGCGGTGGGAGGCAATCGTGCGACGAACCGCCGTATCCGCCGTCGCGCTCGTCGTGGCGGTCGCCACGGCCGGCTGCGGCGGCGACTCATCCACCGGAGACGGTGCCGGCCCGATCAGGGTCGGCCAGATCGTCTCCCTGACCGGCAACTACGCACCGCTCGGCACGGAGAACGAGAAGTCCGTGGCGCTCGCGGTCGAGCAGATCAACGCGGCCGGCGGGGTGCTCGGCCGCACGGTGGAGCTGATCGTCCGCGACGACAAGAGCCAGCCCGACCAGTCGGTGCTGGCCTTCAACGACCTGCGCAGCCGCGAGGTCGCCGCCGTGATCGGCTCACCCTTCTCCAACTCCGCGCTGGCCACCATCCCGCTGGTCGACCGGGAGAAGATCCCGTACATCTCGCTCACCCCGGCCGACGAGCAGGTCGACCCGGTGCACCCGTACGTCTTCGTCGTGCCGGCCACCTCGGCGACCTATGCGGACCGGATCCTGCAGTACCTCAAGGCGCAGGACATCACCAGGATCGCCGTCGCGTACGACGGCCGCAGCTCGTACGCCAAGGCTGGCTTCGACGGCACCCGGGAGAAGGCGCCCGGTCACGGCGTCACCCTCACCGCCAGCCCGGAATTCCAGACCACCACCACCGAGTTCTCGGCTGTCTTCAACCAGGTCCGCTCCTCGGGGGCGCAGGCGCTCGTCGTCTGGGCCACCGGCGCTCCCGGCGTGGCGCTGGCCAAGCAGTACGCCACCGCCGGGCTCGACGTGCCGGTGGTCTTCACCGGAGCACAGGCCAGCAAGCTCTGGCTGGACCCGGTCGGCCCGGCCGCCGAGGGCGCGGTGGTGGCCAGCTCGATCGGCGTGGTCGGCGACACCCTCCCCGACGGCGAGCAGAAGCAGGCGATCGACGAGCTGGCCGGTGCGTTCCGCGGCAAGTACGGATACCCGCCACCCCAGTTCGCCCAAGACGGCTACAGCGGGATGCGGCTGCTCGTCGCCGCGATCGAGAAGGCCGGCGGCACCGACCGGGAAAAGATTCGGGACGCTCTGGAAGGGCTGACGGTGACGACTCCGAACGGCACCTACACCTACAGTGCCACCGACCACGCCGGCCTCAAGGCCGACTACATTTCCGTCAACACGGTGCGGGGCGGCGCGTTCGTCCCCACCGACTGGGCGCGGGAGCAGCTCGCCGCGGTGGCGGGCAAGTGACCGAGCCGCTGCTGCGGGTCGCCGGTGTGTCGCACGCCTTCGGCGGGGTGTACGCCGTGCGAGAGGTCGACATCGACGTCGCGCGCGGAGAACTGCGGGCCGTCATCGGGCCGAACGGCGCCGGCAAGTCCACCCTGTTCAACCTGGTCGGCGGTCAGCTGGCACTGCGTACCGGCGCGATCGTGCTCGCCGGCACGCGCGTCGACCGGCTTCCGGCCCACCGTCGGGCCCGGCTCGGGATCGGTGTCGTCTTCCAGAGCGCCCGGATCTTCCGCGGCATGACGGCGCTGGAGAACGCGATGGTTGGCGCGCACGCCGTCACCGGAGGCGGCTTTGTCGGCGCCGTGTTCCGACTGCCGGTGCACCGCCGGGAGGAGCGGGAGATCCGCCAGCGCGCCCGGGAGGCGTTGGCCCGGGTCGGCCTCGCCGGCTGGGCCGACCGGCCGGCGGAGTCGCTGCCGCTGGGGCAGCAGCGCGCGCTCCAGGTGGCCCGCGCGCTCTGCGGCCGACCCCGCCTGCTCCTGCTCGACGAGCCCGCGGCCGGCCTGCGCGCGGCCGAGCGGGACGCACTGGCCCGACTCTTCGAGGAGTTGAAGGCGAGCGGCCTGACGATGGTGATCATCGAGCACGATGTCGCCTTCGTGACCCGGCTGGCCGACCGGGTCACCGTGCTCGACCTCGGCCGCGTGATCGCCGAGGGCACCCCCGCCGCGATCCGGGCCGATCCGGCGGTCGTCGCCGCGTACCTCGGGACAGGGGCGCCCGCGTGATCGACGTCGTCGACCTCACCGTCCGGTACGGCGTCGCGGTCGCGCTGCACGCGGTCAACCTCACCGTGGCGGACGGGGAGATGGTGGCGCTGATCGGCCCCAACGGCGCGGGAAAGTCCACACTGGTCAACACGCTCTCCGGGATCCAGCGGCCGGCCGGTGGCACGGTGACGATCTCCGGCCGGCTGGCCCATGTGCCGGAGGGACGCCAGGTCTTTCCCGATCTGACCGTCGACGACAACCTCCGGCTCGGCGGCTGGCGCATCCGCAACCGCGACACCGGCCCGATCTACGAGATCCTGCCCGGCCTGACCCCGCTGCGTCGCCGCCGCGCCGGTCAGCTCTCCGGCGGGGAACAGCAGATGGTGGCCGTCGGTCGGGCGCTGATGGCCCGGCCGGACGTGCTGGCGGTCGACGAGCTCTCCCTCGGCCTCGCCCCGCTCGTCGTCGCCGACCTGGTGCGGCACCTGCGGGAGCTGAACGCCGAACACGGTCTCGCCGTGCTCCTCATCGAACAGAACGCCCGACTCGCCCTCGACCTGTGCAGCCGGGGATACGTGCTGGAGGCGGGGCGGGTCGTCGCCGCCGGGACCGCGGCGGAACTGGCCGCCAGCCCACGGGTGGCCGACGCCTATCTGGGAGTGGCCGGGTGAGGGAGTTCCTCCAGTACCTGATCACCGGCGTCGGCGGCGGATGCGCGTTCGCGCTGGTCGGCAGCGGTCTCGTCGTCGTCCACCGGGTCACCCGGGTGGTCAACTTCGCCCAGGGTTCGTTCGCGGTGATCGCCGCGATGACCGCGTCGACACTGCTGGCCAGCGGGCTTCCGCACGGCCTGGCCGAGGTGTCCGCCGTGGCGGTCGGGGCCGGTGCCGGGCTGCTCGTCGGGCTGGTCGCGATCGGCAGGCCGGGTACGCCGCCCGGCGCGTCACTGATCATCACGCTCGGGCTGGCCGTTTTCGCGTACGCGGTCGAGGTGCTGATCTGGGGTGACCAGCCTCGGTCGTTCGCCGGTGTACCCGGCTCGGTCGAGTTCGGTGGCGTCCGCTTCCAGGCGCATTACCTGCTCATCATCGGCGCGACTGCCGTCGTCTTCGCCGGCACGGCCGCGCTGTTCGCGCGCACCGACATCGGCCGGGCGCTGTCGGCCTGCGCGTCCAACCCGTACGCCGCGAAGGTCGTCGGCATCGACGTCGTCCGGATGGGGCTGCTGGCCTTCGGCATCGGCGGTGCGCTCGGCGGGCTCGCAGGAGTGCTCGTCACGCCGATCCAGCTCGTCACCTTCGACTACGACGTCACGCTGATCGTCGGTGGCTTCGCTGCCGCCGTCTTCGGCGGGCTGATGCGGCCGTTGCACACCCTCGTCGGTGGACTGCTGCTGGGCGTGGCCCAGTCCTTCGTCGCTGGTTACGCCAATGCCGCGTACCAGATGGAGGTGGCGCTGGTGCTGCTGCTCGCCGTGATGATGAGGCAGGCCGCGCGGGCGCCGGTGGCCGAGCAGGAGCCGGCCTGATGGCGCGGCGGGCGCCGGCGGTGGCGGTGGCGGCGGGCACGCTCGCCCTGCCGCCGCTGCTGTCCGGCAGCCACCTGACCGTCTACATCCTGCTCGGCCTCGCCGTGATGGTCACCGTCGGGCTGTCGTTGCTGATGGGGTACGCCGGCCAGATCTCCCTCGGACAGGCGTCCTTCTACGCGATCGGCGGCTACACGGCCGGTCTGCTCAGCGTGCACAGCCTGCCACCGGCGCTCGGCCTGCTCGCCGCACCACTGGTCTCCGCCGCGTTCGCGGTCGTCGTGGGGGTACCGCTGCTGCGGCTGCGCGGTCACCACCTCGCCTTCGCCACCCTCGCCATGCAACTGATCCTGCTGTCCCTGGTCGCCCGGGCCGACTGGGCGGGCGGTGCCATCGGACTGCAGGGCATCCCACGGCTGTCGGTCGGCGGCTACGAGTTCGCCGACGACATCTCCTACGCCTACCTGGTCTGGGCCGCCGTCGTGCTCACGCTGCTGGTGGCCCGCAACATCGTCGCCTCCCGCCCCGGCCGTGGCCTGCACGCCCTGGCCAGCAGCGAGACCGCCGCGGCGGCCTGCGGCGTGCCGGTAGGGCGCTACCGGCTCACCGTCTTCGCGCTCTCCGCCGCGTTCGCCGGCCTGGCCGGCGGCATCTACGCCTTCTATCTCGGCTACCTCGCGCCGGGCTCGTTCCCGGTGCTGCTCTCCATCGAGTACGTGGTGATGGCCGTCGTCGGCGGGCTCGGCACCCTGTGGGGCGCCCTCGTCGGCGCCACCGCGATCATCCTGCTCGTCCAGGTACTCAACACGCTCGGCACC
Organism: Plantactinospora sp. DSM 117369; assembly: GCF_053764795.1. Taxonomy (NCBI): domain Bacteria; kingdom Bacillati; phylum Actinomycetota; class Actinomycetes; order Micromonosporales; family Micromonosporaceae; genus Plantactinospora; species Plantactinospora sp. DSM 117369. The sequence goes on from NZ_CM132446.1 coordinate 4,106,516, forward strand.
CAGCCCGGCATGCCCGGCTACGCGCCGAGCGTGCTGTCCTACGCCGTCTACGCGGTCCTGCTCGTGCTGGTCGTGATGTTCCTGCCGCACGGCATCGTGCCTGCGGTACGCGACCGGTTGACCCGCAGGACGTCGCGCGGCACCGGGTAGCCCGGCGGCCGTCATGCCGCTGCCGGGACCGGCCCCGGTCCGCCCTGCGGGTCGGCCGTGGCTACGGGCTGGCGCAGCTGAGTGACGGGGTCGGCGGTGTCCCGCCGCCGAGGAAGCCGAAGGTGGTGGAGCCGGACGCCGGCAGCGAGCCGTTGTACGGGGCGTTCCGCACCGAGACTGTCGAGCCGCTGACGCTCAGTGTACCGTTCCAGACCTGACTGACGGTCTGGCCGCTGCCCAGGATCCACCGGACGGTCCACCCGCTGATCGCCGAGCCGCCCGCCGTCACCGTGATCTCACCCTGGTAGCCGCCCTGCCACGAGTTGGCCGTACGGTAGGTCGCGGCGCATGCGGCGGCGGCCGGCGGGGTGGTGTTCGGCGGGGGAGTCGGGGTGTTCGAGGGTCCGGCGGAGGGGGTGCCGGTCGGCGGTGTGGTCGGGGCGGTCGGTGGCAGGAACGGGCAGGTGCCGCGGTATGTGACCACCCCGGTCGAGTCCAGCAGCGGGCAGAGGAACTGGCTGTACCGGGTGTCGTTGTCGAGGAACAGCTTGACGAACGGCAGCATCGTCCGGATCATCACGGCGTTCGACCGGCCGACCGGGAAAAGATGGTCGGCGCCGGCGATCTCCAGGTACGCGCTCTCCGTGGCGGCCGGCAGACTGCCGTAGAGGCCGTTGAGGTAGGTCGGGGTGACCACGGTGTCGCCCTGCCCGGCGAAGACCATTGTCGGAACCCGGTCGTTGGCCAGGTTGGACGACGGCAGGTACGGCGCGATCCCGACCGCGGCCTTCAACGACGGGCGCCGGATGGCCGCGTTGAGGGCGCCTCCGCCGCCCATGGAGTGGCCGGAGACCGCGAGCCGGTTGGGGTCGACCCGGTCACGCACCGGACTCTGTTGTGTGAGGTAGTCCAGCGCGGCGAGCAACTGGGTGCCCCTGGCGACGTCGAAGTCGTTGCGGCTGTTGGTCTCGATGCCGATCACGACGAACCCGTGGGACGCGAGCCACGGCCCCATCCAGGCGAGTTCGGCGGAGAACAGCGCGGTGTAGCCCGGCGAGATGGCGATCGCACCGAAGGTCCCCTGGCTGGTGTCCGTGGGGTAGTAGATCGCGCCGCCGGCGAAGCCGTACCCGGCCGGGACGCCGACCGACGCGGTGGCGAAGGGGCCGGTCACCGCCGCGACGCTGGCCCGGGTGGGATCCGGACCCCGCTGGTACGGGTTGTCGGCGGCTGACGCCGAGCCGGCCGTCACCGCCACCGTGGAGACCATCCCGAGGGCTACCGCCACCCCGGCCGTGACGAGCGTGAGCAGTCGGCCTCGGGCCCAGGGTGCCGCCCGGCGGACCTTGCTACCCCCGGAAGGGAACGGTCCAAACGTCTGTCCTCGCACTGTCGATGCCTCCTTGCTGGGTGGGCTGGTGTGGGCATGCCTGGCCCTGGGGCGGCCGGCCCCATCGACGACGAGTGGAGACCCTGTGCTGGCCTCTGGCAGCTCGATCGTCGATGGGGCTGTCCCACGGAGGGTGGCGGAGCCGGTCAGCGGGCGGAACTGGTCCGGGTCAGCAGGTCGGTGAACGTTCGGAGTCGACACCCGTCGGGACGGGTCCGGGAGACCATGCTGATCCTCCGGCGGTGGGCGGGAAGTCGCGACGTCATGCCCGGGTCCACCGTTGGTTGGCGTCGCCGTGGCAGGACCAGACGATCACGGCGGTGCCGTTGGCGGTGCCGGCGTTGTCGGCGTCCAGGCAGAGCGAGGGGAACCGGACGCTGCTGACGGTGCCGTTGCCGTTCTGGACCCACTGCTGGTTGGTGCCGCCGTTGCAGTCCCAGATCTGCACCCGCGTGCCGGCAGCGGCGTCCAGCGGGATGTCCAGGCACTTGCCGAGCAGTTGGAGGGCCTGGCCGGACTGGGTGAACTGCTGGTTGGCCCCACTGTGGCAGTCCCAGATCAGCGTGCCGGTGCCGTTGGCCGTGTTGCCGTTGTCGAGATCCAGGCACCGGCCACTGGCCTCGCCGCGCAGCCGGAAGGTCGTCGGCGGGTTGGTGATACCGCCGCCACTGACCCGGTACACGACGGTGCCGTGTGCGGGCACGCTGGCCGAGATCGTACCGGTGCTGCTCGAGGTGGCGTTGGTCCAGGTGTCACGCAGCGTGAACGAGCTGCCGGTCTTGCCGATCGCCGCCGCGGTCGTGGAGATCGTCGTGGTGGCACCGCCCTGGTTGAACAGCGCCACTGCCACGTCACCGTTGGACAGGCGCTTGGCCAGCACCCGCCGGGTGCCGTCGAAGGACACCTGGACCGCCTGGAGGGCCAGCGAGTCCTGGTTGATCGCGATGAGGTTCTGGTTCTTCATGATGGCCTGGGTGCTCGCGTTCATGCTCCGCACGTCGTTGCCGGCGATCAGCGGGGACGCCATCATCGCCCACAGCGCGAAGTGGCTGTGCATCTCCGTGTCGGTCATGCCGCCCCGGCCGACCTCCATCATGTCCGGGTCGTTGAACGCACCCGGCCCGGCGTAGTGGGCCAGCGGCACGGTGACGTTGACGATGTTCTGGATGCCCATCGGGTACCCGTTGCTCTGGCCGGTGTCCCACGCGTTGGTGATGTCCTCGGTGGTGCGCCACATGTTGGCCACGTCGCCCCAGTTGCGCATGGGCCCGGTCTTGGCGTGGATGCTGTTCGGGTTGATGCTGTACACGATCGGCCGGCCCGTGGCGGCCAGCGCGTCGCGCATGACGGCGAAGGTGCGTACCTGGTCGTCGATGGTGCCGGTGGGTGAGCACCAGTCGTACTTCAGGTAGTCCACGCCCCAGGCGGCGAACTGGCGGGCGTCCTGGGCCTCGTGCCCCTGGGCGCCGGTCGCCCCCGGGTAGCTGCCGAAGTACTGGGCGCAGGTGCGGTCCAGCGGCGCCTGGTAGATGCCGAAGAGCAGACCTCGGGCGTGCAGGTAGTCTCCGAGCGCCTTCATCCCGCTCGGAAACCGGGACGGGTTGGCCTGTAGGTTGCCCTGCGCGTCCCGGGTCGAGTTCATCCAGCAGTCGTCGACCACGACGTACTTGTAGCCCAGGTCCCGCATGCCGGAGCTGACGATGGCATCGGCCATCTGCCGGATCAACGTCTCGTTGATGTTGCAGCCGAAGGTGTTCCAGCTGTTCCAACCCATCGGCGGGGTCCGGGCCACCCCGTTGTTCAGGGCCTGTGCCGGTCGCGGCGAGGCGGTGGGCTCGACGACGGCCAGTCCCACCGCCACCAGAGCTGTGGTCAGCACAGCCAACAACCTCGTACCTGCGTTCATTGAGCCTCCAGCGGTCTACAGGGGACGGGCGGCAACGCACGTCCCGGAACAAGGCCGGTCGGACTTCGCAACCGGGCCGGTTCTGGGGTCGGGGAATTGCCGCCCCCGTACCACTCGGGCGAAGTCGCACCCGCGCACCCGGTCGGCGTGACGCCGGGTAGGGTCTATGGGCGAATATCGATGTGAGCGGTAACATACGCTGCCGTGCTAGGAAACGCAAGGTGGAATCTCGGCGCGGCGGATACCGTGTTGAGCAGCCTGACGAGGTCACCGGACCGTCTCCACCGTCTCCTTCCGTCGTGGTTCCCGGGCGAATCACGAATCGTGCTCGATTGGCACAACTCCCGTCGCCGGGTTGACGTCCGACGGGCGGTGGCTGTCGCCGAAACGGCTCCGCCCCGCCCGGCCATCGTCCGTGGGCTAGCCATCGCCAGACCTACGCGGCGGCCCCTCGGCGACGCACGACCTGGACCGTGTGTGGCCGGCTCCCATAACAAGAAGTTGCTGTGATGTTTTTCTTCCCGCACTTCGTCGTGACCATCGGGAAAGTGTTATGAACCGGGCTCGTCGAAAGTCCGGGCTCCGGAGTGGATTCTGTATTGATCAGGTTTCGCGTACGCACACCCGCGCACCTCTTGAAGGCGATGAAACAATCTGGCAATCTTCCCTACACCGATGTGAGCGCTGCTCCCCCTTCCCGCCTATGGGCTTGGGGCCTAGATGGCTATGTATGTTAACGCTAACATCCTTGGTAGGTAGGCGGCGGTTGTGAGGGAGGACCGATGAAGTGTCCGTCGTCGGCCACGCCGGTAGCGCGGGTGAGGCGACTGGTGGTTGCCTCGCTGTCGCCACGGAGCTTCGAGGTCGCTGTCTGGGCGGGCCACGACCGGTCGTCCCAGGGGGGTGTTCGATGATCGTTAGGAGTGGGATGCGGATCCCTGCGTCTGTGGTGCGGGTGGTGGCGTCGATGTCCGGCGGGTCGTCGCCGGCGGGTCGGCTCGACGGGGCGGGGTTGGCGGCGTTGGCCGGCGTGGCAAGGGTGGACGCGCGCGGCCGGAGCCAGGTCGAGGCGCGGCCAGGGCGACTGCCCGGGTCGGTCGTCGGCACCGGATTCCTGAAACTCGCCGGCGTACTCCGCCGGGCGGGAGCGAGGGTGCTGCCCGAGGGTTCGGGCCGGCGCGGCCCCTCGCTCGCCCTGGTGGGCGTGCTGCTGTGCGCCGGCCTCCTCTCCGTCGGAGGCCATGCGAACGCCGGTGTCGCCTGGTCGCCCGAGCCGGGGTACACGTCGACCGACATCGGCGACGGCAGGTATTCGGTTCCGCTGCTTCGCTCCGACGTTCCGGACATCAGTGTGGAGCGCGTCCCGGCGGCCGAGAACGACGAGGGTCGGGACATCTACTACATGATCAGTACGACGATGCACCTGAGTCCGGGTGCGCCGATCATGAAGTCCTACGATCTCGTGAACTGGTCGATCGTCAACTACGTGTTCGATCGGGCGAGCATCGGAGATTCCTTCTCGCTGCGCAACGGCCAGAACTCGTACGGCCAGGGCCAGTGGGCGTCGTCACTGCGCTATCGCAACGGCGTGTTCTACGTGGCCTTCAACACCAACAACCTCGGCGGCGCGTACATCTACCACACGGATGACATCGAGGATGGCGCGTGGCAGCGCACCGCTCTGGGGCGCGGTCTCCATGACCCGTCGCTCTTCTTCGACATCGACGGCACGCCGTACGTCTTCTACGGTTCCGGCGGCACCAGCGCGGTGCGTCTCAACACCGACCTGACCGCCATCGCGCAGGACTATCCGAACATCTTCACGGCCAACGACTACGCGGGCCAGCCGTTCATCGGTGGCCTGTTCGAAGGAGCGCAGTTCTACCACATCGACGGCTACTACTACGCGGTCATCATCACCTGGCCGCCGGGGCAGGGACGTCAGGTGGTCATGTTTCGCTCGCCACACCTGCTCGGCCGCTACACGTCGCCGGGTGGTGTGAACAGCTACGAGGCGCGTGGGGTGCTCAACTCGAACGGGTTCGCGCAGGGCAGCCTCGTGCCGATCTCGCGCGAGGGTGGCGGAACCGACTGGTACGGCATGTTCTTCCGCGACACGTTCCCGGTCGGACGTATCCCGGCGCTCATTCCCGCCAGGTGGCAGGACGGGTGGCCGACCTTCGGCAACAACGGGGTCGTGCCCGTGGACGGACTGTTCGACAAGCCGATCGACCTGCGCCCGGCAGAGGACCTCGTCGAGCGTCAGCGGAGCATCGTCGCCTCGGACGACTTCTCCAACGACGCGCCGCACAAGGCGTACATGGACGAGGAGTGGACGATCCCGAAGCCGCCGGACATCGACGAGTCGCTCATCGGTGTCGAGTTGCTGGAGAACCCCGGTTTCGAATCCGGGGCAGTCGGCCCGTGGGCCGCGCAGTTCGGCGCGACGCTCGGCTTGGACGAGACCGACCCGGCCGCCGGATCGGCGGCGTTGCGGGTGAGCGACCGCACGGTCAACGGCTCCGGCCCGAACCAGTTCGTGAACGGGAAGCTGCAGCACGGCGTGACCTACACCGTGTCGGCGAAGGTCAAGTACGCGTCAGGGCCGAGTAGTGTGCGGTTCAACCTCGCCGCGGACTGGGGCTCGGGCGTGCAGGTGATGGCGTCCGGAAGTGTGCCGGTGGGGCAGTGGACGACGGTGTCGGGCCAGTACACCGTCCCGACGACGGCGAACCTCGACAACGCCAAGTTCGCCGTGGAGACTCCGTGGGCGAACCCGCAACCGCCGTCGTCGAGTGTCGAATACCTGATCGACGATGTCTCGATCATCGGACAGCCGGTGACGGCCGAGCAGCCGGCCGAGGAGGAAATCGTCTCCAACGGGTCGCGGCTGGACATGGCGTGGCAGTGGAACCACGCGCCCGACAACCGGTACTGGTCGCTCACCGACCGGGACGGCTGGCTGCGGCTGACCACCGGCAAGGTGGTCACCGGCCGGTACGTATACACAAAGCTGTCCAACCGGTCCGAGCTGGCCTGGTTCGAGGAAGCCAGGAACACCCTGTCGCAGCGTACCTTCGGGCCGCGGCAGTCGGTCGAGACCAAGATGGACATTTCTGGCATGAAGAACGGCGACGTCGCGGGCCTGGCGGCCTACAACCGTGGATTCTCGTACGTCGCGGTCAAGCGCGTCGGCGACGCGAACACGCTTGGCGTGGTCAACCGGGGGCAGCCCTTCGCGGTGGACCTCGACCAGGCGACGCTCGAGAACTTCCTACCGGGCACGACGGTGCCGCTGGGAGACGCGACCGAGGTGTACGTGAAGGCGGATCTCGACTTCGCGTCGCCAGCGGGGCAGCTCTGGACGACGTTCTACTACAGCCTCGACGGACTGACGTGGCGCCAACTGGGCGGCCGCGTCGGCCCCCAGACGCTGGATGGGAGCCTCGCGCACTTCATGGGACATCGGGTCGGCCTGTTCAACTACGCGACGCTGGCGACGGGCGGGCGGGTCGACTTCGACTACTACCTGCTCAGCGACACGCTGACCGCGCAGGGCCAAGCGCTGGACAGGAACGACCTCGACGCGGCTGTCGCGCACGCGGAGGCGCTCCGCGAGGCCGACTACCCAGCGGACGCCTGGGCCGCGATGCAGACCGCCCTCGCCGCCGCGTTGACGGCGCGCGCCGGTGAGTTCGGCACCCAGAACCAGATCGACGCGCCGGAGCGGGCACTCAGCTATCAGCTGGCCCGGCTCGGCATGCTCAGGGCCGCTCCCGGGTTGCCTGTCACGGTGACCGTGCAGGCGAGGTGTCTCGCCGGTAGGGCGTACGTCGCCGTGCAGGCGCGCAACGACCACGACAGGCCGGTGGACATCGTGCTGGAGACCGGGTACGGCATGCGGTCGTTCGTCGATGTCGTGCCGGGTGCGAGCGCCTACCAGGCGTTCGGTACCCGGGCGACCTCGGTCACGGCCGGATCGGCGACCGTCCGGGTCACCGGGAGTGTCGCCGGCGAGGACGTGACGACCGTTCGGACCGGAGAACATCCCGGCGTCGACTGCGCCGGATAGCCGGCCGCGACGGCGGACGGTTGCGGCCGGCTCCGGTCACCGCCGCGCCTCGACCCTGCCCTACGCCGGTGACGAGTGCCCCGATCCCCGTCCAGGCCCGCACCCCACCGGTCCGGGGTGACTGAGAGTCCAGATGCCAGTCAGAGATCAAGGAAGGTGTCACTTGAAACAGCGCTCGCGAGGGGCGGTGCGTCGACGGTTCGCCGCGATCACCACCATCGGCGTCGTGCTGGCCGCAGGACTGGTCACCACGCCGGTGCCGGTACAGGCCGCCGAACAGAATCTCATCCTGAACGGCGGGTTCGAGGAGGGTCTCGCCAACTGGTTCGTCAACAACGGCAACGCGAACGACAGCGCCACCCTCGCGCCTACCACGGACGCCTATTCCGGTGCGGGCGCCGCGCTCGTCAGCAACCGGGTGACCACCGGATCCGGCCCGATGCAGGACCTCAGCGGCAAGGTGCAGGCAGGACAGACATACAGCCTCACCGCCCGCCTGAAGTACGCGAACCCGGACTCGCCCGAGACGAAGCAGTTCTTCGCCACGATGCACTACGGCGGTGGTACCTACACCAACCTGGTGAGCGTGGTGGCGACGCGCGGCCAGTGGGCGCAGTTCAGCGGGACGTTCACGATCCCGGCCGGACAGAGTGTGTCGACGGCGCGCCTCTTCTTCGAGACGCCGTGGACGAGCGCTCCTTCCTCGGATCCTCACCTCCACCTGATGGACTTCACGCTCGACGACGTGTCGGTGATCGGCGCTCCGCCGCCTCCGACGCCGTCGAAGACCATCGAGGTCGTCGGTAAGCTGCCCGGAGAGCACAACCCCCTGATCGGGCACAAGTTCGGTGCCGACGGGTTCGGGTTCGTGCACGGCGGCCGGGTGTACATGTACCTGACCAACGACACCCAGGGTTATGCGCCCGACCCGGTCACCGGCATCTCACCACAGATCAACTACGGCGACATCAACCGGATCACGGTGATCTCCTCCGAGGACCTCGTGAACTGGACGGATCACGGTGAGGTTCAGGTCGCTGGACCGAACGGCGTGGCGCCGTTCACCAACAATTCCTGGGCGCCTGGCATGGCCAGGCACGTCGTGGACGGGGAGGAGAAGTTCTTCCTGTACTACGCCAACGGTGGCGGTTCGAGCAATGTGATCACAGGCGAGTCGCCGCTCGGTCCGTGGGCCAGCGAGCGCACGAGCACTTTGATCAACGGCGGTACCCCCGGTGCCGAGGATGTCGCGTGGAAGTTCGACCCCGCGCCGCTCGTGGACGACGACGGCGAGGAGTACCTCTACTTCGGGGGCGGTCCCGCGTCGACGAGCATGCCGCCGGCCGAGCGCTTCAACAACCCGAAGAACCTCCGGGCGATCGAACTCGGCGACGACATGGTCTCCACCGAGGGGTCGGCGGTGGTAGTCGACGCCCCGGTCGCCTTCGAGGCGGGCCATGTCTTCAAGCGCGAGGGCAGGTACTACTTCTCGTACTCCTCGCACTTCGGCGGGAACGACTTCGGCGGCAACCAGACGCCACTGCCCGGCTACCCCGGCGGCGGTCAGATCGGTTACATGATCTCCGACGACCCGATGTCGTGGCCGAAGGAAACCTACGCGGGCGTGCTCTTCCCGAACCAGTCACAGTTCTTCGGCGCCGGCACCGGTGGCAACAACCACCAGTCGGTGTTCGAGTTCGAGGGCAAGTACTACTTCACGTACCACGCCCCGACGCTGAACAAGCGCATCAACGGGAACACCACCCAGGGCTACCGCAGCCCGCACATCCAGGAGCTGACCTTCAACCCGGACGGCACCATCCAGCAGGTCGTGGGCACGTACGGCGGTGTGGACCAGGTCAGGAACTTCGACCCGTTCCGGGTGTTCGAGGCGGAGACCCTCGGCTGGAGCAAGGGCATCGCGACCGCGAAGGTCGACGGCGGGTCGACCCAGTTCGGTGCGGAGGCGCCGAACCTGGTGGTCCGGGACGTCGACGACGGCGACTGGACGGCGCTGTCCTCCGTGGACTTCGGTGACGGTGGTGCCCGGAGCGTGACGGCGAAGGTGCGCGCGCTGGCCGCGGGCGCCCGGATCGAGGTGCGGCTGGATACTCTCGCAGGTCCTGTGGTCGGCACCGTCCCGGCCGGCACGCCGACCGCGCAGTGGGCCGAGGTGACCGCCGAGCTCGAAGGCGTCAGCGGCGTGCACGACGTCTACTTCACCTACCACGGCCCGGCCGGTGAGGATCTTTTCGAGATCGACTCCTGGTCCTTCGCGGCGACGGGTACCCAGCCCGAGCTGCCCGTCACGGCCACCGTGCAGGCACGATGCCTCGCCGGTAGGGCGTACGTCGCCGTGCAGGCCCGCAACGACCACGACGGGCCGGTGGACATCGCCCTGGAGACCGCGCACGGCGCGCGGTCGTTCGCCGATGTCGCGCCGGGCGCGAACGCCTACCAGGCGTTCGGCACGCGGGCGACCTCGGTCGCGGCCGGGTCGGCGACCGTCCGGGTCACCGGGAGCGTCGACGGCGAGGACGTGACGACCGAGCGAACCGTGGAACACCCCGGCGTCGACTGCACCGGATGACCCTGACCGCCCCCGACCAACCACCTCGCCGGCAACAACAGCTTGACAACGGAGGAGCGAATGAAGATACGGAAACGGCGGCACCTGCTCGCGGCCTGCGCCGCCGGCGCCGCCCTGGCCGGAGCGACGGCGTTGCCGCCGCCTGCCGCGGCCGAGCCTGGTGACGACACCGACGTGCAGGTGACGGTCGATATCGACGAGATTCACGAACCGGGCGTGCTCGCCATGTCCATCGCGGGCAACGCTGTCGCGCTGTCCGAGAACGGCTCGACCCTGCTGGTCCGCCAGTTCGTCGGCACCCTGCCCACCGTGACGGTTACCGACACCCGCAACCCGGACGAGGTGCCCGAGGGCGCCGCCTGGGCGGTACTGGGCAGCGCGACCGATTTTGTCGGTGCGGCTGGTCAAGCACCGATCAGCGCCGGCCACCTGGGCTGGAAGCCGCGCCTGCTCGACGGTGGCGACACCGGCCTGGTCGCCGAAGGTGATGAGGTCGTGACCGTCCTCGACGAGGAGACCCAGCCCGGCAACAACGTCGGTCTGGTCGACCAGGAGTTGCTGGTGTCGACCTTCGACTCCGGAGCCGTAGCCGGTGATGCGTACTCGGTCAACGCCGACCTGTACCTGCGCACTCCGGCGGATGTCGCCGCCGGCGAGTACGCCTCAACGCTCACCCTCTCACTGTTCGAGTAGTGGCTGGGCGGGGCCCGCGCGGGCCCCGCCCAGATCCACCGAAGGGGCTGCTCCGGATGACCACCCCGCTACGCCGGGCGCTGACGGTACTCATCGTCGCGACCCTTGCCGCCCCGGTCACCCCGGCCGTCGCGGCGGAACCGGGCACCACCGTCACCTGGACGGTCCAGCCGGCCGATCCGAGCGGGCCAGACGGCCGTCGGTGGATCGAACTCACCCTCGATCCGGGGCAGGTGGTGACCGAGCACCTGGCGGTACGGAACTTCAGCTCCGCGGTCGTCGTCTTCTCCCTGACGTCCGCCGACGGCTACCTCACGGACAAGGGGCGCTTCAACATGCTCCCGTCCGGCCAGGCTTCGGTGGCCGGCGGCACGTGGATCGACGTACAGCAGGCGGTGACGGTCGGGCCGAACGAGACGAAGGTGGTGCCGTTCACGATCACCGTGCCGCAGGACGCCACGCCCGGGGACCACCCGGCCGGCATCGCCGCGTCGGTCATCAGTACCGGCGGCACGGTCAACGTCGAGAGCCGGGTCGGGTTCCGGGTCATGATGCGGGCCAGCGGCACGGTCCGGGCAACCGTGGCGGTCAAGGACCTCACCGCCAGGTACACACCGTCGTGGAATCCCTTTCGGGGCGGCACGATCCGGGTCCGATACCTCCTGTCGAACGACGGCAACGTCCGGACGAGCGGCACGAGCCGCCTGGCGGTGACCGAGCTGTTCGGCCTGACCGGCCAGCACTCGACCGCCGACGTCGAGGAGATGCTCCCGGGCGGCAGCCGGCTGGTCGAGTCTCGCCTCCACCCTGTCTGGGCACTCGGGCAGCTACGGACGACCATTGCCATGACCCCCGAACCTCTCGGCAGCGACCAGTCCGGCGCCGAGATCCACCAGACCCGGGCCTCCGTGACGACCTGGGCCTTGCCCTGGTCGCAACTCGCGCTGCTGCTACTGCTGGGCGTACTCGTCATCGGGTTCCGAACCTCGGCTCGGCGCCGCCGTCGCCGGTTGACCCAACTGCTCGCCCGTGCCCGGGAAGAAGGCCGGGCGGAGAGCCGGGCGCGCTCGTAGCCGGCGCCTCCGCCCGGCGCCGGCCCGGTAACCCGGCCGGGGAGACGGATTGACATGAGTCGTTTGACGTATGACGATGTGAGCGCTAACTTTTCAGGCGCGGGTCAGGTGGCTGCCGGGAGCCCTGACGCACCGCCGCGATTCGCGCGGACTCGCCGCATCGCCGGCTCATGGCAGGGCCGGACGTCCGGGGGTGGCGGCCGCGCGGATGCCGCGGATCACCTCACGTGCCGACGCCACCACCGGACGCCGGCACCACCCCCCTGGGTGCACGCGTCCGTTCTGCTCGCGTGCGACCCCGACCGAAGGAGCGGATATGAAGGCCACCGGTGAGGCTCGTCCCGCCTCTCCACAGAGACATCGCTGGCGGTCAGGGCTGGCCGTCGCGGCGGCGGCCGTCGTCGCGGCCGGGACGCTCGTCGCGGTGAACGCCGCGCCCGCGTCGGCGGCGACCGTGGACACCAACGCCTGGTACGTCCTGGTGAACCGGAACAGCGGCAAGGCACTGGACCTGTACGCCTCGGCCACCAACGACGGCGCGCGGATCAGCCAGTGGACGCGGAACAACGGCGCGAACCAGCAGTGGCAGTTCGTGGACTCGGGCGGCGGCTACTACCGGCTGAAGTCCCGGCACTCCGGCAAGGTCCTCGACGTGCACAACTGGTCGACCGCCGACGGCGGTGCGATCGTGCAGTGGTCCGACCTCAACGCGACGAACCAACAGTTCCGGCTGGCCGACTCCGACGGGGGGCACGTGCGGTTGATCAGCCGGCACAGCGGCAAGGTCGTCGAGGTGCAGGGCGCATCCTCGGCGGACGGCGGGAACGTCGTGCAGTACTCCGACTGGAACGGCGCGAACCAGCAGTGGCAGCTGGCCCGCGTCGACGGCGGCGAGCCGCCGCCGGGTGGCACCGGCTGTGGCAAGGCCCCGACGCTGTCCAGCGGCACGTACACGATCCAGAGCAACGGCAAGAGCCGGTCCTTCATCCTGCGGATGCCGGCAAACTACAACAACAGCAACCCCTACCGGCTGATCTTCGCATTCCACTGGCGGGGCGGCACCATGCAGGACATCTCCTCGGGCGGCACCAGTGGGGCCGCCTGGTCCTACTACGGCCAGCAGGAGCAGTCGAACAACAGCGCGATCCTGGTCGCGCCGCAGGGGCTCGGCAACGGTTGGGGCAATGCCGGCGGCGAGGACGTGACATTCGTCGACGACATGATCCAGCGGATCGAGAGTGACCTCTGCGTCAACCCGAGGCAGCGCTTCGCGCTCGGCTTCAGCTGGGGCGGCGGCATGAGCTACGCGCTCGCCTGCGCCCGGGCGAACGTGTTCCGGGCCGTCGCGGTCATCGCTGGAGCGCAGATCAGCGGGTGTAGCGGCGGTACCCAGCCGATCGCGTACTTCGGGCTGCACGGCATCTCGGACAACGTCCTCAACATCTCCCAGGGGCGGTCGCTGCGGGACACGTTCGTCCGGAACAACGGTTGCACCGCCCAGAGCCCGCCGGAGCCGGGGGCGGGCAGCCGGACGCACGTCACCACCACCTACTCGGGATGCCGGTCCGGCTACCCCGTGCAGTGGGCCGCGTTCGACAACGGACACATGCCCGGTCCGGTGGACGGGAGCTATGCCGAGAGCGGCGTCACCACCTGGACCAAGGGTGAGATCTGGCGGTTCTTCGCGCAGTTCTCCTGAACAGCTCGGCAGACCTGACGGGCGGGCTCGTGGCGAGCAGGGGGTGCCGGCACCCGCTGCGGACCGGGAGCCCGTCCGTTCGGCGATATGTCACCGCTGGAGGCGGCTCGGCTTGCCCGGTCCGCTGCGGCGGACGAGCCAGGCCTCGGTGATGTGGGTGAACATTGCCTCGGCGGCGCCGTCCGGGTCGTGGGCGGCGATGCGTTCGTAGATGCGCCGGTGCCCGCGGTTGGACGCTACGCACAGCGAACGTTCGGTCCGGCCCATGTACCGGGAGGTGTTGACGACCTGACTCTCCAGCGCGCGTACGACACCACGGGCGATGCGGTTGCCGGACGCCTGCATGATCGTGTCGTGGAAGGCGCGATCATGTTCGTGGTAGGTGACGTGGTCGTCGACGAGTTCGTCCATCCGCTTCACCTGACCGCGTAACCGCTCGATGGTCTCCTGGTCCGCCAGTCGGGCGGCGACGTTCGCCATGTCGGACTCGAGCACCCGCCGGGTGACGACGAGATCGTCGAGGATGGCGAGGCTGTCGTCCTCGGCGATGGTGGCCGCGAGGACGAGTTCGTCGAGCATGTCCCACGACGACGGCGGGGTGACCATGGTGCCGGCGCCCTGGCGGACCTGTACCAGCCCCTTCTCCTGAAGGATCTTCACCGCTTCCCGGACGACGGTCCGGCTCACGGAGAAGGTCTCGCAGAGCACCGGCTCGGGCGGGAGCGACGTCCCGGACGGGTGCGTCCCGCGGACGATCCGCTCCACCAGCTCGGCGGTGACGGCCCGGGCGAGGTTGGTCGGTCGTCGCGTCCAGGCCGGGGGCGCTGCAGCATTCAAGGCGGTCTCCTGCGATCGCGTCATGTCCCCTCCGGGTGGCTCGCCGCGCTGTTAGCCCGGTGTCCGTGGTCAGTGTACGGCCGACCGTTGACGGGCAGACATCATACGAGTTACGTTTCCGCGTAATGATGACGCCTGACGGTCGGTTCGCCGGCCACCCCTCATTCAAAGGGTGACAACGATGAAACAGCGAGCAATGTGGCCGGCCGTCCTCGTTGTGGGACTGGCGCTGGCCGGCTGTGGAAGTGCCACAGGGTCGGACTCGTCGCAGGGCGGGTCGGAGGGCAAGCTGGTGGTGTGGGACTGGAAGTCTGGCGAGGCTTCCGCCGCACCCTACATCGAGAAGGCGAAGGCGGACTTCGCGAAGAAGCATCCGGACGTGACGGTCGAGTTCGTCGCGCAGCCCTTCGACCAGTACTACACGCTGCTCGGTGCGGCGATCCAGTCCGGCAAGGGCCCGGACGTCATCCTGTTCAACGGAGGCGGTCAGATCCGTGACCGGGTGGACGCGCTGGTGCCGCTGGACGAGTACGTGGCCGAGGACAAGCAGCGGCTGGCCGGTTGGGACGCGTTCACCAAGGACGGCAAGATCTACGCCGGCCCGGTGACGTTGCAGGGGCACCCCATCTACTACAACAAGGCGCTCTACCAGAAGGCCGGGCTCGATCCGGCGAGTCCGGCCACCACCTGGAGCGAGTTCGTCGCCGACTGCGCCGCCATCGCCAAGGCCGGCGCCAAGTGCTTCGCCCTCGGCAACAAGGAGGGTGCCGGCATCCAGTTCTGGCTCTCGGGCCTGGCGTCGGGCATCCTCACCGCACCGGAGTACGACAACTGGGTCGCCGGGAAGCGCGACTGGACCTCGCCCAACGTCAAGCGGGTCTTCCAGCTCTGGAAGGAGGCCGGCGACGCGGGTCTGAACAACGACGGGGCCAACTCGACCGCGATGTTCAACGACTCGTTCGCGCTCTTCCAGTCCGGCAAGGCCGCCCACGTCATCGGGCTGATGTCGGACGTGGGGCACTGGAAGGACTTCAACGAGTTCCTGACGGCCGACAAGCTCGGCGTCATGGACGCCCCGGTCGTCACCGCCGGGACCACCCCGAGCCTGCCCTACGACGGCGGTATCGGCTACGGGGTCGCCAAGTGGACGAAGGACCCGAAGGTGGCCGCCGACCTGGTGCGGGCGCTGACCTCGACCGACGCGTTGAAGGCATTCTACGCCGGCGCCGGTGCGATCGCCGCCGACACCACGATCGACGTGTCGCAGGGCGGCCCGGCCGTTGCCACGATCGTCTCCGAGATCAAGGGCGGCAAGCCCGCCCTGCACGTGGCGCTCTCCTCGAAGACCCTGGACCTGATGGGTCGGCTCTCCCAGCAACTCCTCAGCGGCTCGATCACCGTCGATGAGGTGGTGAAGCAGCTGGCCGCTTCCGACCAGGCGGGCTGAACCCGTGCCGATCGGAAATGTACCGCCGTCGGTCCGTCCGGCCCAGGCCGGACGGACCGACGGGGCGGCGGCCGGGTCCGCCACCCGGCGCGGCAGCGCTCGTACCCGGCGTGCCGGTGGCTTGCGGTCCGAACGCTTGGCTCCGTACGTCCTGGTGGCCCCGGCCGTCCTGATCATCGTGGTGCTGCGGCTCTACCCGCTGCTGCTCGGGGTCAACTTCTCCTTCACCGGCGACGGTGAGCGGAACGGGGTGGCGGTCGGTCTCGACAACTACCTGGAACTGCTCCGGGATCCGCTGTTCCGGACCGCGCTGGGCAACGTGGGACTGCTGGTGCTGCTGCTTCCGGTGGCGGTGGCGATCCCCGGGCTGCTCGCGACGTTCATCTACCTCCGGGTACCCGGTCACCGGCTCTACCGCGGTGTCTACTTCTTTCCCGCAGTGCTCTCCCCGGTCATCGTCGGCGCGATCTTCAACCTCCTGCTCGCCTTCGACGGCCCGGTCAACGCCGTTCTCGGGTCGGTCGGCGTCGGTCCCGTGGACTGGCTCGGCAACCCGGACGTCGCGATGTTCATGGTGGTCGGCGTGCATGTCTGGGCGACCTTCGGGATGGGCCTGGTGGTGTTCCTCGCCGGCTTCGCCACCCTGGACTCCGCGCTCCTGGACGCGGCCCGGGTGGACGGGGCGTCGCTACCCAAGGTCATCTGGCACGTGATCGTCCCGGGCCTGTCCCGCACCATCCAGTTCGTCTTCGTGACCACGATGATCGGGATGCTGACCTCCATGTTCGGCCTGCTCTACGTCATGACCAGCGGTGGCCCGGAGGGGTCGACATACCTGCCGGAGTACTACATCTGGATCCAGCAGGGACAGATGAACCGGCCGGCCCTCGCGTCGGCCGCGTCGACGGTCCTCTTCGTGATCATGATCGTCGTGGGGCTGCTGCAGATCAAGCTGCTCAAGCGGGCGGCGAGGGAGGCCTGATGTCCCGCATCCGTCTGGGCCGGTGGCTGGTCGCCATCCCGATGGCACTGCTCGCGCTGGCGACGGTCTACCCCCTGCTGTTCACCGCCAACGTCGCGATGAAGACCCGGCGTGACTACATCCTCGACCGGTTCTCCCTGACCGACGCGCTGCGCTGGGAGAACATCAGCACGGCCTGGAACAGCGTCGGCATGGGCCGGTACTTCGTCAACTCCCTGATCGTGGTGACGTCGTCGGTGCTCCTGCTGCTGCTGTTCGGCTCGATGGCCGGCTTCGCCCTGAGCCAGTTGCGGTTCCGCGGTTCGACGGCGCTGTTCCTGGGCTGCCTCGCGGGACTCTTCGTGCCGTTCCAGGTGATCATGGTGCCGCTCGCCCGGATCATGGCGGACGGTGGCCTCATCGACACGTACCCCGGGCTGGTCCTCGTCTACGTGGCCCAGTTCCTGCCCTTCACCGTCTTCCTGATGACGAGCTACTACAAGAGCATCCCGCCGGAGATCGTCGACGCGGCCAGGATCGACGGCAACAGCGTGTACGGCGTGTACCGGCGGATCATGCTGCCCCTGGGCACCCCGGCGCTGCTGTCGGTCGGCATCCTCGACGCCCTGTTCTGCTGGAACGACGTCCTCATGTCGCTGGTGATGATGCCCTCGGCCGACCACCGGACCCTCATGGTCGGCGTGACCTCGTTGCGGGGGCAGTACTCCGACGACATCCCCACCTTCGCCTCCGGGGTCCTGATCGCCGCTGTTCCCGTCCTGGTGGTCTACCTGTTCCTCCAGCGCCAGATCGCCGACGGCGTCGCCGCCGGCTCCACGAAGGGCTGACATGCGGATCACCGGATATCGGACACTCACCACTGTTCAGGAATGGGGGCGGCCCGTCGGCGACGCCAACGGCGTCTTCGCCGACGGGGTGGTCCCGGTGTCGATCGTCATCGTCGAGACCGACGAGGGCATCTCGGGGGTCGGCCTCGGGCCGCACGTGGAGATCGAGCGGATCTTCGCGGCCATCGACGGCGAAGACCCGCGCGCCGTGACGACCCTCTACGACCGCATGCTGCGGCACACCTTCAAGGCGGGCCACGCGGGCCCGGTGTTCGGCACCATCGGCGCGCTCGACACCGCCCTGTGGGACATCAAGGCACAGGCGGCCGGCGAGCCACTGTGGCGGCTGTTGGGCGGACGTGACCGGCGGATCCCCGCCTACGCATCCGGCCTGGACATCGGGCTGACCGACGACGAACTCGTCTCGACCTACGAGGTCTACGCCCGGTACGGCCTGCGGGCCGCCAAGGTCAAGGGCGGCCTCGACATCGAGCGCGACCGGCACCGCCTCTGCCTGGTGGGGGAGGTGCTGACCGAGGCCGGGCACGGCCTGCGGCCGGGTCTGATGCTCGACGTGAACGAGGCCTGGACCCGCAAGCAGGCCGTCCGGCACGTCTGCGAGCTCGAACGCACCCTCGACCTCATCTGGATCGAGGAGCCGGTCCGGCGCTGGGACGCCGAGGGCCACGCCGCGGTCGGCCGGGGCATCCGTGCGTCGGTCGCCACCGGGGAGAACCTCACCGGGCTCGAGCAGTACCGCCCGCTGATCGCCGCCGGTGCGGTCGACATCGTGCAGATGGCTGCCGTCTGGGGGGTCACCCATTTCCTGCGGGCGTCCGCCCTGGCACACGCCCACGACCTGCCGGTCAGCCCGATCGGTAACAGCCCGGTCGGGCTGCTGCACGCCGCGACCTCGGTGCCGAACCACCTGACCAGCGAGTTGCAGGACCTAACGCCACCGGTCGGCGTCTCCATCGACCTGCACGTCGAGGACGGTGCCTTCGTGCTCGGTGACTCGCCCGGCCTGGGCGTCCGGGTCGACGAGGACCGGATCCGAGCCACCACCCGGCGCCCGGAGGCGCCGATGTCCGAGGGCCCGCACGTCCGGCCGGAGCGGGCCGGACGGCGACTGCTGGCCGGGGTCGACGGCATCGCCCCCGCACCGGAGTTCGCCGGCGCGCCGCTGCACCGCCACAACGACGTGTCGCCCACCGCACGCCACTGACCAGCACCGGGTCCGCGTACCGAAGGACATCCGCGTGCTCAATCGCCCGTACCACCCATCACCAACGTCAGCGTGAGCTGAGCCAGCAAGGGGAGGTCCTGGGTGCACCGCCACGGCGGCGCATCCACGAGCAATGCCCGGTCGGGACGACCGACGTACCGGCCGCCGAGACGGAGGATCGATGAAGGCAGTGGTCTACCGGGGAGCCCGCCAGCTCGGGATCGAGGAACGCGACCCGGAACCGCCGGGTCGTGGTCAGGTGCGGATCGCGGTGGCCTACACCGGGATCTGCGGTACCGACCTGCACATCTACCACGGGGACATGGATGCCCGGATCGGCGCCTCGGCGATCATCGGACACGAGATGTCCGGGCGGATCGCGGCCGTCGGAGCGGAGACCACCGGCTGGTCCGTCGGCCAGGCCGTCACCGTGATGCCGACCCGATCGTGCGGGGAGTGCGCCGCCTGCCGGCGCGGCAATTCCCATATCTGCCACGCCATGAACTTCCTCGGCATCGACTCGCCGGGCGCCATGCAGTCGTCCTGGAACGTCCCGGCGGACCTGGTCCTGCCGCTGCCCGAGGAACTGCCGCTCGACCACGCGGCGCTCGTCGAACCGGTCGCGGTCGCGGTGCATGACGTCCGGCGGGGAAACGTGACCGCCGACGACCAGGTGGTCGTGATCGGCGGCGGGCCGGTCGGGGTACTGATCGCCACCGTTGCGCGGGGCTGCGGCGCGCGGGTGCTGCTCGTCGAGCCGGATCCGTTCCGGCGTGCCGCCGCGGGCGGGATGGGGATCGAGGCCGTCGACCCGGGGACGACCGACGTCGTGGCGCTGGTAAACGACCGCACCGACGGCGCGGGCGCCGACATCGCCTTCGAGGTCTCCGGCTCCGCGGCCGGCGTCGCTACGGCGGTGGACGTGCTGACCACCCGCGGCCGGCTGGTGATGGTGGCGATCCACCCCCGGCCCCGGGAGGTCAACCTGCACCGGTTCTTCTGGCGCGAGCTGGAGCTGCTCGGCGCCCGCCTGTACCAACGGGGCGACATGGCGGAGGCGATCCGGTTGGTCGCGTCCGGCGCGATTCCGGCGGAACGGCTCATCTCCCGGGTCGAGCGCGTCGAAGCCGTGAACGCCGCGTTCACGGCCCTGGAGGGCGGCGGCGTGCTGAAGGTGCTGCTTGACTGGCGGGAGGACAACCGGTGACCACCTTGTTCGACCTGTCCGGCCGGACTGCCGTCGTGACCGGCGCCCGGCGCGGCATCGGCCTGGCCATGGCCGAGGCGCTGGCCCTGGCCGGCGCCGACGTCGTCGGCGTCTCCGCCCAACTGGAACCGGACGGCAGCGAGGTGGGACGCCGGGTACGGGCGGCCGGCCGCCGGTTCACCGCACTGCGGGCCGATCTCGCCGACCGGGCGGCGGTGCACCGGTTGGCCCGGGACCTCACCGCGCTCGGGCCGATCGACATCCTGGTGAACAACGGCGGCACGATCGCCCGTACCCCGGCCGCGGATCACCCGGACGAGATGTGGGACCACGTCATCGAGGTGAACCTGACGAGCCAGTTCGTGCTGAGCCGGGAGATCGGCCGGACGATGGTCGAGCGCGGTCGAGGGAAGGTCATCTTCACCGCGTCGCTGCTGAGTTTCCAGGGTGGCATCACCGTTCCCGGCTACGCCGCGTCGAAGTCGGGCGTGGCCGGGCTGACCAAGGCGCTGGCGAACGAGTGGGCGCCCCGTGGGGTGAACGTCAACGCCATCGCACCCGGTTACATCGCCACCGACAACACCCGGGCGCTCCGCGACGACCCCGACCGTGACCGGGCCATTCTCGCCCGGATTCCGGCGGGCCGCTGGGGTCGCGCCGACGACCTCGGCGGCGCCACCGTGTTCCTGGCGTCGGCGGCGTCGGACTACGTCAACGGGATCGTGTTGCCCGTCGACGGCGGCTGGCTGGGCCGATGACGGGCGGTCAGGTGCCGGGACACCCCGGCATCATCGACGCGCACCACCACCTCTGGGTCCGGGCCCGGCATCCGCAGCCGTGGATCGACCCGGTGGCCATGGCGGCCATCGACGCCGACTTCGAACCTGTCGACCTCGCCCCGCTGGCCGAGAGCGCCGGGGTCACCGGGACGGTCGTGGTGCAGTCCATCGCGTCGGAGGCGGAGACGGAGGACCTGCTGGATCTCGCGGCCGACAGCACACTCGTCCGGGGGGTCGTCGGTTGGGTGGACCTGACCGCGGACGACGCCGCCGACCGCATCGACCGGCTGCGGGCGGGACGGGGCGGGGACCGGCTCGTCGGCATCCGCCACCTCGTCCAGGGGGAAACCGACCCGGCGTACCTGGACCGTCCGGACGTGCGCCGGGGGATCGCGGCGGTGGCCGCCGCCGGCCTGGCGTTCGATCTGCTGGTCCGCCGGCACCAGCTACCCATGGCCGCGCGTCTGGCGCACGACCTGCCCGAGGTGCGGTTCGTCCTCGACCACCTGGGCAAGCCCACACTTGGCGGGCCGGAACTGGCGGACTGGGCCCGGGACCTGCGGACGCTGGCCGCCGCGCCGAACACGACGGCGAAGCTCTCCGGCCTGGTGACCGAGGTACGACGGTCGCCTTGGACGCCGGAGGATCTTCGACCGGCCGTGGACGGCGCTCTCGACGCGTTCGGGCCGGACCGGCTGATGTTCGGCTCGGACTGGCCGGTGTGCCTGCTCGCCACCTCGTACCGGCGGTGGGTCGAGGTCCTGGCGGAGTTGCTGGGCGACCTCGGCGCAGCCGACCGGGCGCTGATCTGGGAGCAGACGGCGCGGCGGGTCTACCGGCTGGGGGCGTCGTGAGGACGCTCGCACTGCCGCGCCGCCCGGGGGTACGGCTGACCGAATTGGGTTTCGGCGCTTCCCAGGGCGGCAACCTGTACCGGGCGACCACGGACGAGGAGTTCGCCACAGCGGTCGACACCGCGTGGGACGCGGGAGTCCGGTACTACGACACCGCGCCGCACTACGGACTCGGGCTGTCCGAGCGACGGCTCGGTGCCGCGCTGCGGCACAGACCGCGCGACGAGTACGTGGTGTCGACGAAGGTGGGCCGCCTACTCGTACCCACGCCGGAGGACGCGCACCGGCGTGACCCCGAGGGGTTCGACGTCGCCGCGAGCCACCGACGGGTGTGGGACTTCAGTCGTGACGGTGTCCGCCGGTCAATCGAGGCGAGCCTGGACCGTACCGGCCTGGGCCGGATCGACGTCGTCTACCTCCATGACCCCGACGAGCACTGGGAGCAGGCCGCGACCGAGGCCGTACCCGCCCTGGTCGAGCTGCGCGATCAGGGCGTCGTACGCGCCATCGGGGCCGGAATGAACCAGTCGGCGATGTTGGCCCGGTTCGTGCGGGAGACCGACATCGACGTGGTGATGTGCGCAGGGCGGTACACGCTGCTGGAGCAGGGCGCGGCCGATGACCTGCTGCCCGCCGCCGCGAACGGTGGGGTGGGCGTGGTGATCGCGGGCGTCTACAACTCAGGGCTGCTGTCCCGGGACCGGCCACCGGTCGACGCGCGCTATGACTACCGGCAGGCCCCGCCGGAGGTGGTCGGGCGGGCCCGGCGGATCGCCGAGGTCTGCGAGACGTACGGCGTCACCCTGCCGCAGGCGGCGCTCGCCTTCGTCCGCCGGCATCCGGCCGTGGTCTCGACGGTGGTCGGTGTGCGCAACGGACCTCAGGTGACCGAGGCCGCGCGACGGTCGGCGGCCACCGTGCCGGACGAACTCTGGGACGCGTTGGCGGCAGCCGGCCTGCTCGCCGCGCCGCAACCCGGGTAGGGCGGCCCGGCCCGTCCCGGTCGACGCCGAGGTCCCGGTCGGGACCGGCTCCGTGTTGTCGGATGCCGGTCCCGACCGGACCGTCACTGCTCACCGCGGCAGCCGCGGTCCCGTCACGCCGGGGTGAACCGCCACTGCTGGTTGGTGCTGCCGAGGCAGTTCCACTGCAACAGCCGGGCTCCGTCGCTGGTGGCGCCGCCGTTGACGTCCACGCAGTGCCCGCTGGGCACGCTCTTCACCGTGTACACCCCGGAGGTTCCGGTGGGCGTGGCGGTGAACTTCTGCTGGTTGCCGTTGTTGCAGGTGGCCTGCTGGAGGAAGGCTCCCGGCGCGGTGGAGCCGCCGGTCACCTCGACGCACTTGCCGCTGTGCACCGCCTTCAGGTAGACCGCACCACCACCGGCGTCGACGGCCTGCCACTTCTGGTTGTTGCCGCCGGTGGCCGCCCACTGGTGGATCTGGGCACCGTCGGCGGTGGAGACGCCGCTGACGTCCATCAGCTTGCCGCTGTGCTGCGCGGTGAGCGTCCAGGTCCGGCCCGCTACGCCGTCGGTGCTGGGTACGCCGACGCCGGTGCCGCCGAAGGTGAACGAGTCGAGGTCGAACCAGTTGTTCGTGCTGCCCTTGAACACCAGGTAGAGCGTATGGGTTCCGGCGAGGGCGGCCACGTTCACCGCCGGCGTGGACTGGTAGTTGTCCCAGCCGCCGGTGCTGGGCACCGGGGTGGTGGCCAGCAGCGTGCCGGTCGGCGAGCCTGCGCGCAGCTCGATGGAGCCGCCGCCGGACGGCGACGACAGCCGGTAGCTGACGTTCGTGATGCCCGACAGGCTCATCGGGTTGAACGCCACCCAGTCGTTGTTGGAGATGTCGCCGACCCGCTTGGCGCTCTCCGCGCCGGCCTGGTCGACGACCCGGGTGCCGGACTGGCTGGTGTAGTACTCGGCCTGCTTGTGCTTGGGCTGCAGGAGAACCTTGGCGTAGCCGGTGAGCGGCGCCGCGCCACCGGTTCCGCCGTTGTCGGTGTACCGGGCGTTGAGGACGTAGTACAGGTTTGCGCCGTCGGGATGGCCGCCCAGCAGTTCGGTGGCGATGGTGCCCGAGCAGCCCGGGTAGTCGGTGGTCTCGTGCTCGTGGTCGTCGTGGCCGAGGGCCGGTTTGACGAACACCTTGGTGCAGTCGATGGTCCCGCCGTCCGGATCCGAGACGGTGACCGTGTACGAGACGCGGTCGCCGAAGTTGAGCATGCCACCGTTGGTCGGGACGGTGATGGTGACCACCGGTGCGGAGTTGCCGACGGTGATCTGCACGTTGGCGAAGGCGGTCTTGCCGGTGTTGTCGGTGACCTTCAGCTGTGCGGTGTAGTTGCCGTTGGTGGTGTAAGTGTGTGACGGGTTGGCCGCCGTGGAGGTGGCGCCGTCGCCGAAGGTCCACTGGTAGCTGAGGGTGTTGCCCGGGTCGGGGTCGGTCGTGCCGGCGCTGCTGAACTGCACGGTCAGCGGCGCGTTTCCACTGGTG
This sequence comes from Plantactinospora sp. DSM 117369, assembly GCF_053764795.1. NCBI lineage: Bacteria > Bacillati > Actinomycetota > Actinomycetes > Micromonosporales > Micromonosporaceae > Plantactinospora > Plantactinospora sp. DSM 117369. The sequence continues at coordinate 4,130,745 of NZ_CM132446.1, forward strand.
GGCGTGCCGGTGGCCTTGACGACCGGTGACCGCCCGCCCTGGATGTAGTCGATGCGGTAGAGCCCGGAGTCGTTGTTGCCGCCCCCGAAGTTGGAGCCCCACTCCAGCAGGTAGAGCGAGCCGTCCGGGCCGAACTCCATGTCCATCGGCTTGATGAAGTTGCCGGCGGGCAGGAACGGGTTGGTTCGGGTGACGGCCGTCGCGGAGTCGAAGTGGACTTCCTTGATGTAGTTACGGGTCCACTCGTAGAAGAAGTGCACGCCGTCGTAGTAGGGCGGGAACTTCGTCGCGGACGGGTTCGCCGCGTCGTAGCGGTAGACCGGTCCACCCATCGGGCCCGAGCCGCCGGAGCCGAGCTCCGGGAACGTCGGTGAAGTGCCGTAGCCGTACCACATGTTCGGGGCGACGATCGGCTTGAGGCTGGTCAGACCGGTGTTGTTGGGCGAGTTGTTCACCGGCGCGGAGCAGTTGAACTTCGCGCCGACGACGCCGGTGTCCGGGTTGTACGGGGCGTAGGGCTGGTTGTCGCCGTGGCAGAACGGCCAGCCGTAGTTGCCAGCGGACTTGATCACGTTGAGTTCGACGAGCCCTTCCGGGCCGCGGTTGGTGGTGGGGGGATTCCGGTCGGGCCCGTAGTCGGCCAGGTAGACCCAGCCGTTGGCCGGGTCGATCGAGAAGCGGAACGGGTTGCGGAAGCCCATCGCGTAGATCTCCGGCCGGGTCTGCGCCGTTCCCTGTGGATAGAGATTGCCCGCCGGGACGGTGTAGCCGCCGCTGGCCGAGGGCCGGATCCGCAGGAGCTTGCCTCGCAGGTCGTTGGTGTTGCCGGCGGTCCGGGCGGCGTCGAGGTTGGCCTTGCCGGACCGCCAGTCCAGCGGAGCGTAGCCCTGCCAGTTGGGGTCGAGGTTCGGCGGCGTGTCGTCGCCGGTGCCGATGTAGAGGTTCCCGTCCGGGCCGAACTCGAGGTATCCGCCGGTGTGCCCGGGCTCCGGGAACGTACGGTCGCGGTACGCGGGGATGTCGATGATCCGGACCTCGCTGGAGAGGTTCAGCGTGTCGCCGGTGAGCGTGTAGCGGGAGACCCGGTTGACGTCGGTCGTGCTGCTCGCCGGCGAGTGGTACAGGTACACGTAACCGTTGCTGGCGAAGTTCGGGTCGAGCGCCATTCCGGTGAGGCCGTCCTCGCCGCCGGTGTAGACGCTGAGCGTGCCGGCGGTGACGGTGGTGTTGGTGGACGGCTTGAAGATCTTCAGTTGCCCGCCCCGCTGGACGTAGAGCACCCGTCCGTCGGGTGCCACCGCCAGCGCCATCGGGTCGACGGTGTTGTCGTCGAGGGCACGCTTCTCGAAGTTGCCCCAGACGGTGCCGCCGCAGTCGCCGGGCTCGTTGCCGGCGGCCCACTTGACGCCGCCGAGGACGTGGTTGCGGAAATTGGTCTCGCTGTAGGACTCGGCGGCGTGCCCCATCGCGGTGGCCCAGACCCGGCCGCCGCTGACGTTGCGGCACCAGGAGATCGGATGGTCCGGACCCATCGCCCGGGAGCCGGGGTTGTACGTGCGTTCGTCGGCGGTCACCAGGACATGGACGTCGCCGCGCGGGTTCTTGTCGAAGTTGTACCACTCCTCGCTGCGGTTCCAGCGGTCCGGGAGGCTGGCCGTCGAGGGGTGTTTCTTGTCGGCGACGATGGCGGTGCCGGGTAACACGCCGGGGGAGTGCTCCGGCATGTGGGCACCGGCGTTCACGGTCTGGTCCCACCACGGGTACTCGCCCTCGATGCCCATGTCCGTGGCGTTGTGCACGGCGACGATGCCCTTGCCGCCGGCGAGGAACCCCTCCACCGCCTGGCGCTGGGCCGCCGAGGTCCACACCATGCCCGAGGTCTGGAACATGATGAGGACGTCGAAGGTCGCGAGATTGGCCGGGGTGAAGACGTTCGAGTCCTCGCTGTGCACCAGTTCGAAGTTGTTCGCCGCCGCCTGCTGCTGGAACATCGAGATCCCGGCGGGGATCGAGTCGTGCCGGTAGCCGGTGGTCTTGGTGAACAGCAGGGCGCGGAAGGCGGGAGCCGCCGACGCCGGGGGAACGAGCGCGAGCGACAGTAACAGGCCGGCGAGCACTCCTATGATCAATGTGTTGCGACGCATGCCGTCTCCTAGTTCGGGCGGGCGAGGGTGTTGCGGCCACGGGCCCGGCGGCGCGTCAGGTTGTGCCTGGCCACGCGTAGGGGCACGGGTGTGCTGGTCGGTCGTCGTGCCGTCCGCCGCAACGGCAGTCAGCCCCGCAGGACATCACACAACGTGACGTAGGGAGTGTCCTCGTCCCGTGTCTGCAAGGTGTCGGGATGCGGGCTCTACATCAACGATCATCGATGTCTGCACGTGCATCTCACGTCGTCCCGAGGTGGGGGCGGCCGTGTCTGGCCCCTCGGTCCGGCGCCGCTGCCGATCGAGTGGCGGGCCCGGCAGTCGCCTCAGGTCGAGGATTGCGGAGCCGCATCCAAACATCTATCTTCATACGTGTGATGTTTCGCTCGTGTCAAGCGAATGTTTGCAACGCACGAACGTAAGCCCCCCACGCCGCGCCCGAAAGTTCGTCTTCGCCCGAGCAAACGACTCGGCGCGCGGTGAACGAATACGTCGTTGACTACTATCTGTAAGGGCCTTTTCCGATGTCAGATCCACGACCGGCGCCGCTGCTCGCCCTGCGCGGCATCGGTAAGTCCTTCCTCGGGGTACGCGTCCTCGACGGTGTCGACCTCGACGTCCTGCCGGGCGAGGTGCACGCCGTCGTCGGCGAGAACGGCGCCGGGAAGTCCACCCTCATGAAGATCGTCTCGGGCGGCTACGTCCCGGACGAGGGCAGCATCGAGTTCGCCGGTGAGCCACGCGCGTTCCGTGGTCCGCGCGACGCGCAGCGGGCCGGCATCGGCATCATCCACCAGGAGTTCAACCTGCTGCCGGAGCGCACCGTCGCGGAGAACGTGTACCTGGGCCATGAGCCGGTACGCCGCGGGCTCGTAGACCGCCGGGAGATGCTGCGCCGCACCGGGCAGCTGCTCACCTCGATCGGGGAGACCGCGCTGCCGCCCGACGCCCGGGTGGGACGTCTCGGCGTCGCGCAGCAACAGGTCGTCGAGATCGCCAAGGCGCTCGCTCTCGACGCGCGGCTGCTCATCATGGACGAGCCCACCGCGGCGCTGGCCGACCACGAGGTCGAGCTGCTGTACGGGCTGGTACGCCGGCTCCAGGAGCGGGGCATCGGCCTGCTGTACGTCTCGCACCGGCTCGCCGAGGTCTTCGACCTGTCCGGTCGGATCACGGTCCTGAAGGACGGCCGCCGGGTGACCACCGTGCGGACCGCGGACACCACCGCCGACGAGCTGGTGCGGCACATGGTCGGCCGGGAACTGTCCAGCTACTACCCGGACCGGGCCGGTCCCGAGGACCGGGGTCCGGTCCGGCTCACCGTCCGGGCCGGCGGAAACGGCAAGCTGCGCGGCGTGGACCTGGAACTGCGCGCGGGTGAGGTGCTCGGCGTCGGCGGCCTCCAGGGTGCCGGGCGGTCGGCGCTGGCCCGTGCGCTCTTCGGGGTGGCCCCGTTCACGACCGGCGAGGTCACGCTCGACGGCACACCGGTCCGACTGCGCTCGCCGCGCGCCGCGATGCGGGCCGGCATCGCCTACGTCACCGAGGACCGCAAGGGCGAGGGCATCGTCGCCCGGCAGTCCGTACTCGACAACGCACTACTGGCCAGCCGGGCGGTCTTCGCGGCCCGGGCCGGCCGCGCCGCCCGGACCGTGCGGGTCCGCGAGCTGCTCGCCGCGGTGGAGGTCCGGGCCGTCGACGACGACCAGGAGATCCGCTTCCTCTCCGGCGGCAACCAGCAGAAGGTCGTGCTGGCCCGGTGGCTCGCGCTCAACCCGCGGATCCTGCTCTTCGACGAGCCGACCCGGGGCATCGACGTCGGGGCGAAGGCGGCCATCCACGATCTCGTCCGCCGCCTCGCCCGCGACGGGGCGGCGGTTCTGATGATCTCGTCCGACCTGCCGGAGCTGCTGGGAATGAGTGACCGGATCGTGGTGCTGCGCGACGGCCGCGTCGCGGGCGAGTTGCCCGCCGGCGCGACCGAGGAGGACGTCCTCGCCCTGGCGGTCGGGACCGTGCGGGAGGCGGCCGCGTGAGCGTGAGGAGTGAGCCGGGTTTGCGAGCCCCGCAGTCGCGAACAGAGGCGGTCCAGTGAGCGTGAGGAGTGAGCCGGGTTTGCGAGCCCCGCAGTCGCGAACAGAGGCGGCCCAGTGAGTGGCCTTCCGCTCCTGCCGGCCCGGCGGCCCGTACCGGGTGTGTTCGTGGCACTGACCCTCGTCCTCGCGATCGGCTGGCTGGTCGTGATGATCGACGGCGGCCAGCTGTTCAACCAGTCGACGACGGTGAGCCTGCTGCACGTCGCCGCCGGGCTCGGGCTCGTCGCCGTGGGCCAGACCCTGGTCATCCTCGGCGGCTCGCTCGACCTGTCCGTGGCGTACGTGATCAGCCTCAGTACCCTGGTCGCGGCCGAGACGATGGATGGCCGCAGCGGCGCGCTGCTGCCGGGGGTCGGCCTGGCGCTCACCGTCAGCGCCGGCATCGGGCTGCTCAACGGGCTGCTCGTCACCAAACTACGGATCAACCCGTTCATCGCGACCCTCGGCGTCGGGCTGCTGCTCAAGGGGTACCTCGACAACGGTTACGACGGCCCTGCCGGCACCACCGCCCCCGCCCTCGTGCAGTCCCTCGGATACCAGCGCGTCGGTCCGGTACCGCTCTCCTTCCTGCTGCTGGTCGCCGTCACCGGGGCGGCCTGGTTTGCGCTCTCGCGGACCCGGTTCGGCCACCACCTGGTCGCGGTCGGCGGTGACCCGGAGGTCGCCCGGCTCTCCGGCGTCCGCAACGACCGGATCCTCGTCACCGCCCACGTGCTCTGCGCGCTCTGCGCCGGGCTCGCCGGGATCTACCTCGCCAGCCGGCTCGGCTCGGGTGCGCCCCGGGTCGGCACCGAGGGTCTCTACGACCTGGAGTCGATCGCCGCGGTGGTGATCGGCGGCACCGCTCTGGCCGGCGGACGCGGCGGTGTCATCGGCACCGTCGGCGGGGTGCTGCTGCTCGCCAGCATCGACGCCATCTTCAACCAGCTCGAGGTGGACGCCTTCTTCAAGCAGGTGATCCGCGGTGCCGTCATCATCGCCGCGGTCGCCGTCTACGCCCGCCGGGCCCTGCGGAAGGCGGACTCCTAGCCATGCAGACCGTCCAACGCCCCCCGCTCCCGCTGCGGATCCTGCGGTCCCGCGCCGGTGGCGTCCTGCCGATCCTCACGATCCTCGCGGTGCTGCTGGTGCTCGTCGCCGTCCGGCAGCCCGACTTCCTGGCCCCGCCGTCGCTGATGTCGTTCCTCGGCCGCTCGGCGCCGATCATCCTGCTCGCCGCCGGCCAGTACTTCGTGATCGTCTCCGGCGAGTTCGACCTCTCCGTCGGCTCCCTGGTCACCGCCCAGGTCGTCGTCGCCGCCCGGCTCATCGACAGCGACCCGTCCCGAACCTGGCCGGTGGTACTGGTGCTGCTCGGCGGTGGCGCGTTCGTCGGGCTGGTCAACGGTCTGGTCACGACGCGGCTGCGGGTGCCCTCGTTCATCACCACCCTCGGCATGTTCCTGATCCTCGTCGGCGCGGTGTACCTCTGGTCCGACGGCGCTCCGAAGGGCGGGCTCTCCGAGGAGTTCCGCCGGTTCGGCCGGCGCGCGTTCGAGGACGTACCGGTGCTCGGCCGTCTGCCGTACGCCCTGGTCGTCCTGCTGGTCCTCGCGGTGCTGGCCGTGCTGCTGATGCGTTCCGACTTCGGCCGCACCCTGGTCGCCGTCGGCGACAACCCGCGCACGGCCGAGCTGAGCGGGGTGCGGGTCTGGCGTACCCGGACCGCTGCCTTCGTCCTCAGCGGACTCGCGGCGGCGGTCGCGGCGATCCTCCTCGGCGGCTACAGCGGCGTCTCGTTCCAGGCCGGCGCCGGCCTGGAGTTCGGGGCGATCACCGCGGTCGTCCTCGGCGGCGTAGCGCTGGGTGGCGGTCGCGGTTCGGTGGTCGGCGCGATGCTCGGCGCGTTGACCCTCGAACTGCTCTTCGCCCTCATGAACTTCTACGGCGTCTCCGGCGCCCTCAGATCGACCGTCCAGGGCGCGATCATCCTGTGCGCCGTGGCGGTCTCGGCTTTGCGTTTCTCGTCCAGATAGGGGATTTCCAGTGAAACGTCATTTGGCGGCCGTGGTAGCGGTCACCCTGCTCTCGCTCGTCGGCTGCGCCACCGACGAGCCAGCCGCGACCCCGTCGGGCACCTCCACCGGCGCCACCGGGTCGGGCACGGGGGAGCAGTCGAAGTTCTTCGTGCAGGCCGACTACGACAACGAACTTGCACTGCTCGCCGCCACCCCGACCGGCCCGGCCGACAAGCCGTGGGAGCAGGCGCTCAACCCGACGATGGTGGACACCGCAAAGTTCAAGAAGCCCGGCCCGTACAAGATCTGCTTCTCCAATGCCGCACTGAACAACCCGTGGCGACAGGTCGGGTTCAAGACCATGCAGGCCGAGGTCGAGGCGCAGCGGGGCCGGATCAAGGAGTTCGTCCACGTCGACGCCGAGGGCAAGGACCAGAAGCAGATCGCGGACATCAACGACCTGCTCGGCAAGGGCTGCGACGCGCTCATCGTCTCGCCGAACACCACCGCCACGCTCACCCCGGCCGTCGAGGCGGCCTGCCGTGCCGGCCTGCCGGTCGTCGTCTTCGACCGTGGCGTCAACACGAAGTGCCCGGTGACGTTCATCAACCCCGTCGGCGGGTACGGGTTCGGCCACGTCGGCGCCGAGTTCGTCAGCCAGCAGATGAAGCCCGGCGGCAAGCTGCTCGCCCTGCGGATCCTGCCCGGGGTCGACGTGCTGGAGACCCGCTGGTCCGCCGCGAAGGTCGCCTTCGACAAGGCGAAGGTCGACGTCGTCGGCGTCGAGTTCACCGACGGTGACCCGGCCAAGACCAAGAAGATCGTCGACGACTACCTCCAGCGGCACGGCACGATCGACGGCGTCTGGATGGATGCCGGTGCGGTCGCGGTGGCGGCGGTCGAGGCATTCCAGGACGCGGGCAAGCCGGTGCCGCCGATCAACGGCGAGGACCAGCTCGACTTCCTGAAGATCTGGAAGGACAAGAACCTCACCGCGATCGCACCGACCTACCCGACCTACCAGTGGCGTACGCCCGTCATCGCCGCGCTGCGGATCCTCGACGGCCAACAGGTGTCCAGCCCGTGGAAACTGCCCCAGCCGACAGTCACCCGGGAGAACCTGGACCGCTATCTCGACCCGGACATGCCGCCGCTGCACTACGCCATGTGTGGCTGCACCGACCTGCCCGGTTATCCGCAGCGCTGGAAGTAGGCTCCGTTGCACGCCATCGGTGTCAATCCCTGGGTGTGGGCCTCGCCGGTCGACGACGAGGCGCTGGCCGAGCTGATTCCACGGATCGCCGCGTTTGGCTTCGACGCGGTCGAGCTGCCGATCGAGCAACCCGGCGACTGGGATCCGGTCCGCACCCGGGACCTGCTGGCAAAGCACGACCTGGCTGTGGCCGGCGTCTGCGCGGTCACCCCACCCGGGCGTGACCTCGTGGACGCCGCCCCGGCCGTCGTCGATGCGACGGTGGCGTACCTGAAGGGCTGTGTGGACAGCGCGGCCGTCGTGGGTGCACCGTGCGTCGGAGGACCGGTCTACGCCGCGGTGGGCCGGACCTGGCGGATGAGCCCGACGGCCCGGGCGGCCTGTTACGCGGACTTCCGTCGGGCGTTGGCGCCGGTCGCTGAGCACGCCGGGGAGCGGGGCGTCTCCATCGGTGTGGAGGCGCTCAACCGCTACGAGACGAGCGTCGCCAACACCGTCGAGCAGACGCTGGAGCTGCTCGACGGCTTGCCGCCGAACGTCGGGATCATGATCGACACGTACCACATGAACATCGAGGAGGCCGACCCGTACGCGGCCGTCGTCCTGGCCGGCCCGTACATCAAGCATGTCCAGGTCAGTGGCACCGACCGGGGCGCTCCCGGTGCGGACCATCTCGACTGGCCCCGCTTCTTCGCCGCGTTGGACGCCACCGGTTACCGGGGGGCGGTCTGTATCGAGTCGTTCACGGCTGAGAACGAGACCATCGCCACCGCCGCGTCGATCTGGCGTCCGCTCGCCCCGTCACAGGATCGGCTCGCCCAGGACGGCCTGACCTATCTCCGGCGGATCCTCCGCTGACCCGCCGGCTCTCGCGCTCGCCGACGCCGTGCCGTGGACCGTTGGTCCGGCGGACGCCACCCGGGGACGGCCGCTCCGGGTGGTCCGATCGATTCTTGCAAAAGACATCATTCGTATGATGAACTTCTAGCAGTCGAGTTCACTGGTGTCGCCTCCGCGGCGCGGCGGTCCGTTCCCGGCCCGGCCGCCCGGCCGCGCCTGCTGCCGGTGGCGACTCGTGCTCAGCGCCGACACCCGCGCAGCGTCGAACAGTCACATCTGGACCATCGGCCACACCGCACCACCCCCATTCAGGTAAGGAGACCTCCCGTGTCCGTACCCTCAGTTCCCGCTGCCCGGCGGCGGGTGCTGGTCGGAGCCGCGGCGGCGTTGGCCACCGTGGCCACCGCGACCGTGGTGGCCACCTCGGCCGTCCCCGCGCTCGCGGCCACCACCACCCTGTACGCCTCCCCATCGGGCAGCGGCACCGCGTGCACCGTCGCCGCGCCGTGTTCCCTGACCGGGGCGCAGACCGCGGTCCGATCCCGCACCGGTTCGATGTCCGGCGACATCGTGGTCGAGCTGGCTGACGGGGTGTACCGGCTCAGCTCCCCGCTTCGGCTGACGGCCGCCGACTCCGGCACGAACGGCTACCGGGTGACGTGGCAGGCGGCCCCGTCGGCCCGTCCCGTGATCAGCGGTGCCCGGGCGGTCACCGGCTGGTCCGTCGTCGACGCCGGGCGGAACATCTGGCGGGCCAATGTCGGCGCCGGTGTCGACAGCCGGCAGCTCTACGTCAACGGCGCCGTCGCCACCCGGGCCCGCACCCAGGTCAACCGGGCCGATTTCACCGCGGACAGCACCGGCATGAGGTTCACCAACAGCGCGTTGGGCTATCTGAACAACCTGGCCAACGAGAACCGGATCCAGATGGAGAGCGTCAACTCGTTCACCGATCGGTACGTCTCGGTGCAGAGCATCGGTGGAAACCTGATCACGATGCAGCAGCCGGGTTGGAGCAACAACAACTTCGGGTACGACACCTTCACCAGCCCGCACCGGGCGGGTCCGCTCTACCTGAGCAACGCCTACGAGTTCCTGGACGCGCCCGGGGAGTGGTATCTCGATCCGACGAGCGGTGCCCTGTCCTACATCCCACTCGCCGGCCAGAACATGAGCAACGTCAGTGTGGAACTGCCGACACTCCAGTCCCTGCTGAACATCGGGGGCAGCTACGACGCACCCGCCCACCACATGACCTTCAGCGGGATCACGTTCACCGGAACGAGCTGGCTCGGGCCCAGCAGCAACCAGGGCTACGTGGACCAGCAGACCGGCGCCTACATCGCGGGCAACTGGAGCTGGCCGAGCTTCACCTCCTGCCACAACGGCTGTCCGCAGTTCGAAGCCACCCGGCCGAACTGGCTCCAGTCGCCCGCCGCCGTGCAGGTCTCGGCCGCCAACAACATCACCTTCACCGACTCCCAGTTCGTCAACCTCGGGCAGACGGCCGTCGGCATCGGCAACGACCCCAGCGCCCACGCTAGCGGGGTCGGGCTCGGCGCCAGCAACATCACCATCACCAGGTCCGAGATCGCCCGCAACTCGGCCGGCGGCATCGTCGTCGGCGGCGTGCGCGCGGACGCGCACCACCCCAGCGACCAGCGGATGGTCAACCGGGACATCACCATCAGCAACAACCGGCTCCACGATCTCGGCATAGAACACCGGGGCATCGTGTCGGTGCTGACCACCTACGTCACCAACGCCACCGTCTCGCACAACGAGGTCTACAACATGCCGTACACCGGCATGTCGATCGGGTACGGCTGGGGCTCCAACGACGCCGGGGGCAGCGACCACTACGCCGACCGCGGCCTGTACAACTACCAGCCGCGCTACACCACGGCCACCACCGCGTCCAACAACCGGCTCGTCGGCAACTATGTGCACGACGTCATGCAGCAGATGAACGACGGCGGCTGCATCTACACGCTGTCGGCCAACCCGGGCGGGCTGATCAGCGACAACTACTGCCTGCGGACCAACGGCTACTTCGGGATCTACTTCGACGAGGGCTCCCGCTACTACACCGCCCGCAACAACGTCTTCTCCGCCACCGGCACCTGGGCCACCGCCAACTACTGGTTCGCCGAGAACATGGGCAACTTCACCGTCACCAACAACTGGTCGACCAACGGCAGCACCAACGTCACCAACGGCGACCGGGGCAACGTCGTCTCCGGCAACGTCACCGTGACCAACGGCAACTGGCCCTCCGGCGCCCAGGCCGTAATGACGGCGGCCGGGCCGCAGAGCGGCAGTGGGCAGCAGAACGTGCAGATCGTCGGGGGTCAGTCCGGCCGCTGCCTCGAGATCGGCGGATCGAGTACGACCAACGGCACCCAGGCGCAGCTTTGGGACTGCCACGGCGGGACGAACCAGCGGTGGACGTACACCGCGGGCAAGCAGCTGACGGTGTACGGCAACAAATGCCTGGACGCCAACGGCCAGGGCACTGCCAACGGCACCCTGGCGATCATCTGGGACTGCAACGGCCAGGTCAACCAGCAGTGGAACGTCAACGCCGATGGCACCGTCACCGGCGCGCAGTCCGGGCTGTGCCTCGACGCGAGCGGCTCTGGCACCGCGAACGGCACGAAGGTCCACCTCTGGGCCTGCCACGGCGGCACCAACCAGCAGTGGAACCTGCGTAGCTGACACCAGAGGGTGGGTGGGGCCGGGCCGGGGGCGCGGTCCCACCCACCGGCTTCCTCCGGTGGCGGCTACCTGCGGCGCGGGCCGACCCAAGGGAGCCTCGCGATGCACGAACAAAGTGGATTTTGTCGCTCGCGGGTGGACCTGACCGGGACCTCGCCAACGGGTGTAGGGAGTATGCCAGCCAGCGGGGTTGACGAGACGAACCTGGTCGTGGCCGCACGGGCCGGCGATTCCCGGGCGCTCGACGAACTCTTCGCGGCGTACCTGCCGCTTGTGTACAGCATCGTGCGCCGAGCCTTGGGCGAGCTGTCCGATGTCGACGACGTCGTGCAGGACATCATGTTGCGCGCCCTGCGGGAGCTGCGGGCGCTGCGCTCTCCGGAAAGCTTCCGGCCGTGGTTGGTGACGATCGCGACGCGCCAGGTCAGTACCCACCGGGACCGGCGGCAGGCCGACGCCGAACGGACCGGGCCCCTCGCCGAGGTGACGGAGACGCCGGATGCCGACGCGGAGGGACTGGCCCTGCTCCGCGTGGAGCTTTCCCGCCAGCGGGGGCAGGTGCTACGCGCCAGTTCCTGGCTCGACCGGCACGATCGGAGGCTGCTGTCGCTGTGGTGGCTGGAGACCGCAGGGCTGCTGACCAGGACCGTCCTTGCCGCAACACTGGCAACAAGCGTGGCTCACGCCGGCGTACGCGTCCAGCGCATGCGCAACCGGCTGGAGCTGAGCCGCTCACTCGTCGCCGCGCTGGAAGCGCGGCCCAGGTGCGCACAGCTCAGCGTCGCGCTGGAGGAGTGGGACGGCGTACCGAGCCCGCTGTGGCGTAAACGCATCACGCGGCACACCCGGTCCTGTCCGGTCTGCCCGCGTCGTGGGCAACCGGTTCCCCTCGAGCGGCTGATCGTTGGCCTCGCACTGCTTCCCGTCCCGCTGGCGCTGTCGGCCCTGGTGCTCTGCCCGGCGGATGGGGCCCGCCCGCGGGGGCGGCGGGCCCCGGTCGCCGGTCGGCGATAGTTGACGGCGGTGATGTTGGCCTGCACGGCATCCCCGGTCCTGTTCGTCGGACAGCCGGCAACCATGGCACCGTCGTAGAAGGTGCCGGCGCTGCGGTTCGCTTCTCCGTTGGGTCGCAGCAGTCTCCGCCGCTGCCCGGGACGATGGCGTCGCGCTTCTTCATGGGGCTTGACCTGAACCCGGGTACCGCTGCCGGGTCGACCCGGCCGACGGCTGTGGCTTCGTCCGGACGGTTCCTCGCGGCCCCGGCCCTATCGTCGGAGTAGGTGCCGCCTGGCGTATCGCTACGAGGGGCAAGCCGCGACCATATGCCACCGGTACTCATAACAGGAAACTGCTGTTGTTTTACGCCTCCACCATGTGAACTCTGCGATCGGAAAAGTGTTATTGACGGTGCTGGTCAATAGTCCACACCTGTTGTGAACTGCGCGGTCGTCGGATTTCGCGTAGGCCTCCCGAGTACCTCTTGAAGGATGCAAAACAATCTGGCAATCTCCATACATCGATGTGAGCGCTCTTCTGTCGCCTGGTCTTGGCGCCTCGGACTAGGAGAGTAGAGAGTGTTAGCGCTAACAGACGGGCTGCCGAGTCGCAAGGGAGGATCGATGGGGTACGTGTCATTGAACCTTTTTCAACCTCCCCTTGCGGTCGCACGAACCGCAAGGTCGGACGCGGTGCGTGAGCGCCGCGCGGTTCAGGTTGAAGAAGGTTCACTGGTCACGTCCCCGGCGGCGCGAGGTCCGGCTTACGCCTGGCGCCGCCGCCGGTCTCGCCTGAGGAACGCATCGGCGGCGGACCCGACCGACCTGGCGAACTCACCCTCCGGCCCCGCCGCGCTGGGCCCAACCCCTTCAGGTGGCGACGGACCCCCGCCCCGGTAACGATGTCGAAAGGTTACTGACCGATGAACGAGCTCGGATACCCGACCAGACCTCCCGGGCGACGGTGGTGGACGAGAGCGGTCCTGTCGCTGCTGGCGACCGGGTTGTTCGGGGCCGGCATGGCACTGCAGATCGCCGGTCCCGCCAGTGCCGGCACCACCTTGGGTGCCTCGGCGGCAGAGAAGGGCCGCTACTTCGGCGCGGCCGTCGCGGCCGGCAGGATGGGCGACAACACGTACATGACCATCCTGAACCGCGAGTTCAACAGCGTCACCGCCGAGAACGAGATGAAGTGGGACGCGACCGAGCCGCAACAGGGCCGGTTCAGCTACACGAACGCGGACCGGATCGTCAACCACGCCCGGTCGCGGGGCATGTCCGTGCGGGGTCACACCTTGTTGTGGCACGCACAGCAGCCGGGGTGGGCAGAGGGCATGTCCGGCAGCGCGCTGCGCAACGCCGCGATGAACCACGTCACCCAGGTCGCCACCTACTTCCGGGGGAAGATCCACTCCTGGGACGTGGTGAACGAGGCGTTCGCCGACGGCGGCAGTGGCGGACGGCGGGACTCGAACCTGCAGCGCACCGGGAACGACTGGATCGAGGCGGCCTTCCGCGCCGCGGACGCCGCCGACCCGGGCGCCAAACTCTGCTACAACGACTACAACACCGACGGGATCAACGCGAAGTCCACCGGCATCTACAACATGGTGCGCGACTTCAAGGCCCGTGGCGTTCCGATCGACTGCGTCGGCTTCCAGTCGCACCTGAGCAACTCGGTGCCCGGTGACTACCAGGCCAACCTGCAACGCTTCGCCGACCTCGGCGTCGACGTGCAGATCACCGAGCTGGACATCTCCGGCTCCAACCAGGCCGCCGTCTACGGCACCGTCACCCGAGCCTGCCTCGCCGTGGCCCGCTGCACCGGCATCACCGTCTGGGGTATCCGCGACACCGACTCCTGGCGCACCGGGCAGAACCCGCTGCTCTTCGACGGCAACGGCAACAAGAAGCCTGCCTACGACACGGTCCTCGCCGCCCTCAACAGCGGCAGCGTCCCCAACCCGGGGCAGGTCGACACGACGGCCTGGTACGTGCTGGTGAACCGCAACAGCGGCAAGGCGGTGGACGTCTACAACCAGGCCACGAACGACGGGGCGCGGATCACCCAGTGGGCGCGCAACGACGGTGCGTGGCAGCAGTGGCAGTTCGTGGACTCCGGTGGAGGCTACTACCGGCTGAAGTCCCGGCACTCGGGCAAGGTGCTCGACGTCACCAACGCGTCCATGGCGGACGGTGCCGCGGTCGTGCAGTGGGCTGATCACAACGGAGCGAACCAGCAGTTCCGGCTCGCCGACTCGGCCGGCGGCTACCTCCGCCTGATCAACCGCAACAGCGGCAAGGCCCTGGAGGTGCAGAACGCGGATGTCAACGACGGCGGGAACGTCGTGCAGTACACCGACTGGGGCGGCAACAACCAGCAGTGGCAACTGGTACGTGCCGGATAGGCGGACTGCCAGGACAGGGCAGAGCCAGGCACGCCTCGCAGCCTCGTACGGCAACTCCGCCTGTTGCCGGTCTGCACCGGGCAGGGCCGGAGCGCGGACTCCAGGCACGGCCGGCAGCGGCATCAACGCCGACATGTCCGCTGCCGCCGTGACCTTGGAGGGCCGGCGCGGAGAGGGCAAGCTCCGCGCCGGCCCAGCCGGCGACCACCACCTGCGACGAATCGACCGCGCTTGAGGCGAGCGTGGTTCCCGAGGAGGTAACCATGAAATCCGCAATTTCCGGCCGTGTCGCGGTCAGGCGCGGCGCGGCCTTGATGTCCGCGCTGCTGTGCCTCGCGGTGTTGCCTGGGGTGGCCCGGGCGGACAACCCCATCGTGCAGACCATCTACACGGCCGATCCGGCGCCACTGGTACACAACGGCCGGGTGTACCTCTACACCGGTCACGACGAGGACGGCTCGACCTACTTCACCATGCGCGAGTGGCGGGTCTGGTCGTCGGCGGACATGGTGAACTGGACCGACCACGGCTCTCCGATGAGTCTGGCCACCTTCAGTTGGGCCAGCGCCGACGCGTGGGCTGGGCACACCATCTACCGCAACGGCAAGTTCTACTGGTACGTGCCGGTCAAGAACCGGGCGACCGGCCGGATGGCCATCGGGGTCGGTGTGTCGGAGAGCCCCACCGGGCCGTTCCGAGACGCGCTCGGTCGTCCACTCGTGGAGAACGGGGAGATCGACCCGGCCGCTTTCATCGATGACAACGGGCAGGCGTACCTGTACTGGGGCAACCCCAATCTGTGGTACGTGCGGTTGAACGCCGACATGATCTCGTTCTCGGGCGGCGCGACGCAGATCCCGCTGACGGCGGCGGGATTCGGCGCCCGTAGCGGGAACGCGAGTCGCCCGACCCTCTACGAGGAGGCGCCCTGGGTCTACAAGCGGAACGGGCTGTACTACAACGTCTTCGCGGCGGAGTGCTGCTCGGAGTTCATCGGTTACTCGACGGCCCCTGGGCCGACCGGGCCGTGGACCTACCGTGGGACGGTCATGCCCCGGCAGGGTGGGAGTTTCACCAACCACGCCGGCGTCATCGACTTCAACGGCGGCTCGTACTTCTTCTACCACAACGGTGCTCTGCCGGGCGGCGGCGGCTTCACGCGATCCGTGGCGGTGGAGAGGTTCCACTACAACTCCGACGGCACGATCCCGACGATCAACATGACCGCGACGGGAGCTCCGCAGGTCGGGACGCTGAACCCCTACGTTCGGCAGGAGGCCGAGACGATCGCCTGGGAGACCGGTGTGGAAACCGAGCCCGCCAGCGAAGGGGGCATGAACGTCGGCTGGATCGAGAACGCGGACTGGATCAAGGTCAAGGGTGTGGCCTTCGGCGCCGGCGCCGGCTCCTTCAGCGCCCGAGTGGCCTCGGCAACCAGCGGCGGCCGCATCGAGCTGCGGCTGGGCGGTACCAACGGCACTCTCGTGGGCACCTGCACCGTGCCGGGTACCGGAGGCTGGCAGACCTGGACGACCGTCACCTGCCCGGTAAGCGGCGCGGCCGGCACCCACGACCTGTACCTGCGGTTCGTCGGCGGCAGCGGCTACCTGCTCAACATCGACTGGTGGCAGTTCCAGCAACGGTAGTGAGTTGGCGCCGACCACGGCAACACGGGCGACAACAACCTCGCCCGCGACGCCGTCAGCGCACCGTCGATCCCTGGTCCGGCCGTCGCAGTCACGGCAATGCTCGTACTGACGGCGGCCGGCACGGCGCTGACCGGCGGCTTCAGGAGTACTGTGGCGGCTGCGGAGGTCGCCGTCGCCGGCGCGCCACCTGGCACCACGTTTCCCGCAACGCCGATCGGGAGCGATCGCAATCCCACCTCGGCGGTACGCACCGCCGTACCCTGGCTTCAACCTCCCCCTGCGGTCCGGCGGACCGCAAGGTCGGACGCGGTGCGTGAGCGCCGCGCGATCCAGGTTGAAAGGTTCAGTGTCGGTGTCGATGAACTCGTGGACCGGTGGTTTCGTGGCCACGGTACGGGTGACCGCCGGTCCGGCCGGCACCAGGGGAGTGGACGGCCACCGAGTTCGGGTTCCTTGGTCAGCCTTTGAACGCACCTTCCATGATTCCCTGCACCAGGCGCCGCCCGACGAAGACGAACAACACCAGCAGCGGCAGCGTGGCCAGGAACGAGCCCGACATGGCCAGGCCCAGGTCGATGTCCCGGCTGTTCTGCAGGGCCTTGATGGCGATCTGGACGGTGTACCGCTCCGGGGACTTCAACACGATGAACGGCCACAGGAAGTCGTTCCAGGCGTTGACGAACCCGAACAGTCCGAGGACGAATGCCGCCGGGCGGACCAGCGGGAACGCGATGCGCCAGAAGATCTGCCAGGTCGTCGCGCCGTCCACCCGGGCGGCGTGCAACAGGTCGTCGTCGATGATGCTGCTCATGTGTTGCCGCATCCAAAAGATGCCGAAGGCGCTCACCAGCCCGGGGACGATCAGGGCCTGCAGGGTGTCCACCCAACCGAGTTGCGACATGATGAGGTACTGCGGGATGACGGCCAGCTGGGCCGGTACGGTCATGGTCAACACGACGATGAGGAACAGCGTGTTGCGGCCCGGGAAGTGCAGCTTGGCGAAGGCGAAGCCGGCCAGCGCGCACAGCACCGCCTGGCCCACGCCGATTGCGGTGGAGACGATCAGGCTGTTGGCGAGTGCCCGCACGAACGGCACGGTGTCGAAGACCAGATTCGCCAGGTACAGGAAATTGCCGCCGGGCAGGACGTGTGGTGGAAGGCTGGTCGCGGTGGCCGTGTCCGTCGTGGACACCACGAACATCCAGTAGAGCGGGAACACGCTGAGGAACACCATGACGCCGAGCGCCGCGTACGCCACGAACGGGACCCGGTTGACGCTGCGTCGGCGGTGCGGTGCCCGTTCGGTGGTCGACAATGTGGATGCGGGGTTCATGGGCGCTCCGAGCGGGTCCGGGTGACCAACAGGTAGTTGATCGCGGCGACAATCACGACCATGACGAACAGCGCGACGGCGATCGCCGCGCCATAGCCGAAGTGGAACCGGCCGAATCCCTGCTCGTAGAGGAAGAGGGTGAGGGTCTGGCACTGCCGTGCCGCTCCACAGGTAAGTCCACCCACCGGGTTGACCAGCAGTGGCTCGGTGAAGATCTGCAGCCCACCGATCGTCGACGTGACGACGGTGAACACGATGATCGGCCGCAGAGCGGGGATGGTGATGTGGCGGAACTGCTGCCAGCCGTTGGCGCCGTCCACGGCGGCGGCCTCGAACAGCTCGCGGGGAACTGCCTGAAGCGAGGCGAGATACAGCAAGGTGTTGTATCCGGTCCACCGCCAGGCGACCATCGCGGCGATCATGAGGTGGCTACCCCACACCGACGCCGTGAAATCGACGTGCTCGAAGCCCAGCAGTTCGAGAAACCAATTGAGCATGCCGTAGTCGCGGTCGAAGAGTTGGGCGAAGACGATGGTCGTCGCCGCCACGGAGGTGATGTAGGGAACGAGCACCGACATCCGGAACAGCGTGGCCGCCCGCAGCCGTACGTGGTTGAGCAGGTGCGCCACGCCGAGCCCGAGCAGCAACTGCGGAACCGTCGACAGGACCCAGATGCTGAACGTGTTGCGCATCGCGCCCCAGAACCGGGGGTCATCGACGAGCTGAGAAAAGTTGGCCAGCCCCACGAAGTGCCGTTCGCCGATGGGGTCCCAGTCAAACAGGGCGACATAGAACGTGAACAGCAGCGGGAAGAGACCGAAGACGAAGAAGATCAGGAAGAACGGCGCCACATAGGCGTAGGGCGCCAGTCGCTCGCGCAAGCCCTGCTGGACGTGCCGGTACCGGGTTGGCCGTGAGGTGGCCTCCGCGGCCGTGGCCGGGCTGAGCGTGGTGGTCACAGCGGTTACCTTCCCGACGTGCGGCGGTCGGCTCGGCGCCGACCGCCGCGCACCAGTCGTCCGTTCAGCCGCGGAGGGCATTCTTGACGTTGGTCAGCGCGGTGTTCCACGCGTTGGCCGGGTCGACCTTGCCCTGCTCGACGCTGGTGAGGGTGTTGAGCAGTTCGGATCCGATGGCGGCGTCGTCGGGACCGATATAGAACGGCTTGATGTTCACGACGGACTGGGTGTAGATCTTGCCGATCGGTGCGCCGGAGAAGAACGGGTCGGTCTTGCCGATGAGCTGCGCGTCGGAGTAGACGGACGGTGTCGTGGGCAGTGACCCCTGCGACAGGAAGTGGGCGAGCTGTCCGGCCGGTGACTGCATCTCGGCGATGTAGGCCCACGCTGCCTTCGGATTCTTGGCACGCTTGGGGATGGCGAGATAGCTACCGCCCCAGTTGCCCGAGCCACCGGGGATGGTGGCGATATCCCACTTGCCGGCGGTACCGGGCGCGTTGGTGCGGATGGAGGTCAGCATCCACGACGGCGCGGACACGACGGCGAAGTCACCCTTGCTCATGCCCGCTGTCCACCCGGTCGAGAACGTGCTCTGCTTGGCGGAGATGCCTGTCGCGGAGACCTTCAGCGTCAGGTCGAATGCGGCCTTGACCTGTGGGTTCCGGTCGTACGACAGCTTGTGGCCCGCGTCGTAGTAGCGCTCTGTGCCCTGGTTGACCGCCTGGAAGAAGATGCTCGTCGGCGTGTTGTCCAGGAATGGCTTGCCGGTCGCCTGGACGTACTGCTTGCCGACCTCCGTGAACGCGTCCCAGTTCGGCCACAGCTTGGATACCTGGTCCCGATCGGTGGGCAGACCGGCAGCTTGGAACAGGTCCTTGCGGTACGCGATCGCCATGCCGCCGACGTCGGTCGGTATCCCGACCACCTTGCCGTCCTCGGTCATCGACTGCTTCATCACCCAGTCGAGGTAGTCACCCTTCATCTTGTCGGCGCCGAGAGTGGAAAGGTCCACGAAGTTCTCCGGGGACTGCATGAACTTCGGCAGGTCGTCACCCTGGATCAGCACGAGGTCGGGCACCTTGCCGCCGGCCAGTGCCGCGGTGAGCGCCTGGGCGGTCTCGCTCGTGCTGCCCACCTCGGTGAGCTTGATGGGCACGTCCGGGTGTGCTTTCGTGTAGGCCTCGACGTCGGCCTTCTGGTTGATCCCGGTGAACGACCAGAACTCGAACCCAGACGAACCGGAGTCGCCGTCCGATCCTCCCGAACAGCCGGAAACCAGCATCACGGCTGCGGCGAAGACGGCTGCGGTGGTGATGACGCGCTTCACGCGGCCCTCCATACGGTGTGCGGTCCGGCGGTCTGGCGTGACCGCAATGAACCAGGTGAATCAGCTACCGGCCGGTACATCGCCTGGCGGAGATGATGACTTGCCCACCTGCGACTCGGGTGCGAGCCACGGCCCCATCGGCATGGCGTTCGCGACGAAGCCGAATTCAAGACTTCGATTGATATCGATCTATTTCGTATGACGTATGAGGATACTCACCACCACACACATCGTCAACGACCTGCCAGTGCTGAGGCTAGATTTCAGTCGTGACCTGCGACGTCAGTAGCCTGCTCGGCCCTTCGCCGGCACCGGCGTCCGGGCAGCCCTGGGCGGCCTAACGCTCCCCGGCCCCTCGCTCGGAGATCAGGACGGTCTCGCTCTCTGCGTGACCCGGGCGGGCTCGGCCTTGCGCCGAGCCCGCCGCTCCAGTTCCGCCCCATCCTGATCGCGAACCGTGACAACGCTCACCCGAATCGGCCTGCGCCGTTGTCGGTGGACGTCAGGAACACCCGAGCCGGACCTGGGTGTCACGCGCCGCTAGCGCTGTAGTGTCAGCAGGCCCGGCCGGTAGGGCAGCAGGCCGTAGTCGCCGCCGGAGTTGGGGGAACGGCCCTGGTAGAGCAGTTGCAGGTTGCAGGGGTCGACGGTCATGGTCTGATCGGCGTTGCTGCGGATCAACTCGCCGTGGCTGATGTCGTTGGTCCAGGTGGCGCCGCTGTTGGCCTTGCCAGCGAAGGGGTTGCTCTCGGTCGCGGCCTGCGGGGTCCACGAACCGTTCAGGCTGGTGGCTGTGAACGAGCGGAAGTAGCGCCCCTGCGAGCCGATCGCCTCGACGAGCATGAGGTACCGGTTCTGACCCTGGAGCTTGTAGACCTGAACTCCTTCGAACAGGTTGTTCGTCGAGTCACTCATGATCACCGTCGACGAGGAGCCGAAGCTTCCCGGGAAGTTCCCGATCGGCATGCTGGCCCGGTAGATCCGGCCGTTGTCCCCGGCGAAGAACAGGTACATGTTCGAGCTGTCGCCGATGACCGCCTGGTCGATGGGACCCGTACCGGAGTCGGAGATGCTTCCGGAGAAGAGCGTCTGCGGCGACGACCAGCCGTTCGCGTTGGTGGGGTCGCTCGACGTCCGGTAGGAGAAGGCGGGCCCGCCCCACTGATAGGCCAGTACCCAGATGTTCCGCGGGGCGAAGTAGAAGAGCGATGGCGCAACAGTGGACGAGGACATCGCGTTCTGACTGGCCGAGCCCATCTCGGACCAGTTCGAGAAGAGGCCGAAGTTCATCGAGCCCCAGGTCGTTCCCGTGTCGTGCGTCGTGGCGTACACGAGGTGCCTGCCGTTGTAGGGGGCGTAGGTGAAGTCCTTGAGCGAGACCCACCCCGACCTCGGGGTCGCCAGTTGGCCCGTCGATGACCAGCGGTACGACGACGGAAGATTGCACGTGCCGGTCGGCGGCGGTGTGGTCGGGTTGCCGCCACCGTCGACGCGGACGAGTTGCCACTGCTGGTTGTTGCCGTTCCAGTCGTCGTACTGCACGATGTTTCCGCCGTCGGTGGTCGAGGCGCCCTGTACCTCCACCACCTTGTTGCTGTTCCGGTTGATCAACCGGACGTAGCCACCGTCGGAGTCGGCCAACCGGAACTGCTGGTTGGCTCCGTTGCCGTCGCTCCACTGCACGATGCTGGCACCGTTGGCGGTCGACCAGTTGTAGACGTCCAGCACCTTGCCGGAGAGCCGCGACCGCAACCGGTAGTAGCCGCTGCCCGAGTCCACGAACTGCCACTGCTGCTGGTTGCCGTTGTTCCGCGCCCACTGCACGATCCGGGCACCGTCATTCGTGGCCAGGTTGTACACGTCCAGCGCCTTGCCACTGTTGCGGTTGATCAAGACATACCATGCGTTCGTGTCGACTGTCGCCGCGGCGGCGGGTGTGGACAGCACCACCGCGGCGGCACCACCGAGCACCACCGCCGCCACGCCAGCGGCGACGACCCGCGTCAACCACCCACGCCGCCGCGACGGCGGCACGCTCGATGGAGACCCACCAGAGACGAACATGATCCTCCTCCAATGACCAAGAGCCGACCGGTCTACCCCGAAGATGGATGTGCCGCCACACATGACCGGCGCGTGCCTCGAAATGTGCGCGCCAACTGGCGTCCGCGCGCCGTCACGCACGCCTGATCCAAGGGCCGACGAAGCAGGCTCGCCCGGTAAGCCACAGGCGTCGTCGTCCCTGACCATCGACTGTGAGCGATAACATGACGTTCGTCAAGTCGTAACGCCCCCGCGTTCACCGGCCGGGTGGCGCACCACAGCCACCGGACAAAGAGGTACACGGGCATGCGGACGCGAAACCCGACCAATGCGGAGTCCGCCTCGGGCAGGACTTTCGACGGGTGCGGTTCATAACACTTTCTCGACGCCTGTGACGCGAAGTGACGAAGAGCAGAACATCACAGCAGTTTTCTGTTACGAGAACCGGTGACGCGCAGTCGCGGGCCGCCCCACCTGCTGAGCGTCCGGTGCGTACGCCCGAGCGACGGCCAGCCCACCGACGGCGGCGGGGCCTGGCCGGAGCCGTTTCGACGAAAGCCGCTGCCGGCGGACGGCCAACTCGGCGACAGGAGCTGTTCGGCCCGGGCAGGATTCGTGGTTCACGCCGGACGCCGCAACGGAGAAGATACGGTCGAGCGCGATTCCGGTGACCCATGTCGGAGGTACCCATTATCCGACTCTCCAGAAATGCCATCCTGCGGTTCATGGCGCGACCCAGGATGTTATCGTTCACATCGAGATCGGCCTATGGGTGGGCCCGACCCGGCGCGACGCCGGCTGCGGGTGCACGGCGCGGCTTTGCCCGAGTGGAAGGGGACGGCAACCTCCCGGGTCAGGAGCCGGCCCGGTTCTCCGCCCCGGTTGCGACGTCCAATGGCCAGTTCGATCAGGTTGAAGATCTGTGGGCAGCTCGAGGCGGGCCAGGGACAGCCTAGTTTTCATCGTGCCGCGGCCGGTTGGTCGTCCGGCACGCCCCGTAGGAGCGTTCCGCGGTCTCCGCTGGTCCATCACCGCCTTCACCCTGGCGAGGGCCCGGCCGCAGCTCGCCAACGCCGCCCGAGGCGGCGAGCGTCCAGACCGCGCCGACCCGAGGATCACACGGGTCGCCGTTACCTGCCTGGGTCGCGCAGGTAGCGCAGCACCTCGGCCACCGAGTCACCGCCTACCAGCTCGATCACCCGCATACCCGCGCCGCCTCCCGGGTTGTCGATCTCCGCCGACCAGCGGTACCGGCCGGCGGGTCCGCGTCAAGATCACACAGCTCGGCCGCGGGGCGGCGGGCGGCCGGCCCGTCAGCCGGTCGAGTCGGCGTATGATGGCCGCCGACCGCTCCGAGCTGCCCCGACCTCGCCGAATTCCGGAGCGGACGAGCCCGGGAACAGACAGGAGGCCGGCGAATTGAGTCAGTGCTGCGGCCCGCCCAGAGAGCCCGGTCAGCCGGCGCTGGCCACGGTCGACCTCGACGTGCCGCGGCGGGACCCCGGCCAGGTGGCGAGGGGCATGATCGCGATACCGGCCGGGTCGTTCTGGATGGGCGGCGACGATGCGGACGCGTTCCCCGCGGATGGGGAGGGCCCGGTGCGCGAGGTGCAGGTGTCGGCCTTCCGGATCGACCCGAAGGCGGTGACCAACGCCGCCTTCGCCGCGTTCGTGAAGGCCACCGGCTATCTGACGGAGGCCGAGCGGTTCGGCTGGTCGTTCGTGTTCCACAAGTTCGTGGCCGAGCCGGCCCGGGGCGCGGTGCTGGACGCCCGGGTCCCGGGAGCGCCCTGGTGGCTGGGTGTAGAGGGGGCGGACTGGCGGCACCCGGAGGGCCCCGGTTCGCACGTGGGCCAACGCGGGAACCACCCGGTGGTGCACGTCTCGTGGGCCGACGCGACGGCGTACGCCACCTGGGCCGGAAAGCGGCTGCCCACCGAGGCGGAGTGGGAGAAGGCCGCTCGCGGCGGCCTGGACCGCAAGCGGTACCCGTGGGGGGACGAGTTCACTCCGCGCGGGCAGCATCGGTGCAACACCTGGCAGGGGCGGTTTCCGGCCAGTAACACCGGCGAGGACGGCCACCTCGGCACTGGGCCGGTGAACGCCTACCGCCCGAACGCATTCGGCCTCTACAACATGTCCGGCAACGTGTGGGAGTGGTGTGCGGACTGGTTCAGCGTCGACTGGCACGCCGCGCCGTCGGAGGCCACCCGGGTCGATCCCCAGGGACCGCCCACCGGTGACAGCCGGGTGATGCGCGGCGGCTCCTACCTGTGCCACGTCTCCTACTGCAACCGGTACCGGGTAGCTGCCCGCACCCACAACACTCCGGACAGTGCCAGTGGCCACCTCGGCTTCCGGTGCGCCATCGACGAACCGGACGCCCAGCCCAGGGGGTGAAGTCCAGGTTCTACCAGTCCCGGCACTGCCCGGTGACGGCGCCGGACACCCTGTCGGGCGCCCCGCTGGCACCGGGGGCGGGCCCGTTCCGGCCTCGGGCCGGGCTACGAGCGCTCATCCCGCCAGCCTGGCGGGCTGGATGACCGGGGCCGGCTTGCCGGCGGCGAGGATGAATTCGGTCGGCTGCTGGCGGAGCTGATCGGCGATCGACGCGTGCGACGGTTGGCCGGCCGGGGCGGTCGGGGAACGCGTCGGTCGGGCGGGTTCCACTGGTGTTCTCCCGTCGTACGGGGTGTTACGGGCTGAGTACGGCTAACGGTTCCGGCTGCCGGTTGAGTTCGGGTATCAGCGCCTTGGTGTCGTCGAGCCAGCGCGACAGCGGTTCGCGTAGCCGGGCGGCGACCTCGGGGCGCCGGGCAGCGAGATCGATCTGCTTGGCGGGGTCGCCAAGGATGTCGTGCGGCCGGGTGGGATCGCCTTCGAACGACGCGATCAGTTTCCACCGGCCGTCCCGGATCGCGGCCGACGGACACCCGACCTGGTTGCTGTAGTGCGGGTAGTGCCAGAAAAGCGGGCCGCGTGCGAACGGCTCGCCGCGCCAGGCCGGTCCGAAGTCCACACCGTCGATGTGCTGCTCCCGTATGGGGGGCAGGCCGGTGGCGGCCAGCACCGCCGGGTAGAAATCGGACCCGTCACCGGCTCGCTGATCCGCGTACCGGCGGCCACCACCCCGGGCAAGATGACGATGGTGTCCCCGGCGTCGCCGGTGCGGTCGAGGGCGTCGAGCAGCCGGCCGATGTCGCTGTCGAGGTTCTCCACCAGGACGTGGAAACTCGGCCCCACGGCCGTACCGCGTGCGGACCTCTCTGGACGGCAGGCGGTGGACGACCGTGCGGTCCGAAGTGGCTGCACCGAAGTCAGACAACATCCCGGCGGTCACGCCGACGCGGGCGCGCTATGTGCGGCTACGCGTCACCCAGGGGTGGTACCCCAGCCAGCCTGGTCACAACACTCGACTGGCCGAGTTCGCCGGCTACCCGGACCCGGCCATCGAGCGGGGAGGTCGACGTTGACTCTCGCCACAAGACCCCGCTGCACCCTGGCTGCGGCCTGCACCGTCGTCGCGTTCGCGTCGGTCGCCGGGGAGGTGCCGCGCGACAAGCCGTTGGACGAGGTACCGGCCTCGCGGAACGGCGCGGACATCACCGGCTCCTTCCGGGCCGACGCGGACGCACACACTTTCACCGGCCTGGTCGACCGGCTCCGCCCGGAGACGATCGCCCCGGTTGCCGCAACCCGGTGCCCCGGCATCGGAGTGGTTGGTCGAGCTGCCCCTGTCCGTCAGTATGGCGATCCCGGCACGTTGAGTTCGACCTGGTACAGACCGAAGTTGCCCCACGTTCCGGAGGTAATGAACAGGGTCCGGCCGTCGGGGCCGCCGAACGCGGCGTTGGTGGTGTTCCGGCCTGCGGAGATCGTGCCCAGCTTTTCGCCGGTGGGTGCGAAGACGTGGATCCGGCCGTCGTTGTAGGACGCCCAGTAGATGTTGCCGGCGCAGTCCACCGTGGCGCCGTCCGGGCCGGCCAGGCTCGCGAACACGGTGCGTTCGCTAGCGCTGCCGTCCGGCAGCAGGTCGTACCTGAAGATGGTGTTGTCGGCGTTGCCGCCTACGTAGAGGGTCGTCTCGTCCGGCGACAGCACGACGCCGTTGGGCTGGGCCACGGTGCCGTCGACGAGGAACACCTCACCGTCGTTCACCCGGAAGACCCCTGTCATCCCGGCCAGTTCGTCCGGCCGGTTGCCGCGTTGGAAGTTCGGGTCGGTGACATAGATGGTCCCGTCGGCGCGGACTGTGAGGTCGTTCGGGGAGTTGAACCGTCGTCCCTGGAAGCCGCTCGCCAGTAGGCTGCGGCTTCTGTCGGACAACAGGTATGACGACACGCTGCGCTGGTCGTGCGTGGCGGCGACGATTCGGGTGCCGTCTCCGGTCAGGGCCAGCCCGTTGCTGCCGGCGTTCTCGAGGAACACGTCGAACGTGGCCGGCGGAGTGAACCGGCGGATCGTTGAAGGCTGCACGTTCTCCGGGCCCGTACCGCCGCGCAGGTCGGAGAGGAGCAGTTGGCCCGACCCGGCGAGCCAGACCGGTCCCTCCAGGAAACTGAAGCCGCCGCTGATCCTCGTGGCCGCTACGGTGGCGGCGGGCAGCGGTGACGGGTAAGAGGCGCCCGGGGTGCAGGGACCAGTCGGGCCAGCGAGGACTTTGGCCGGGTCGCCGGCGCTCACGGTGTCACCGGCATCCGCCGGGTCACGGGTGACCGTGGTGCTGATGGTCAGGGCCGTCAGCAGCGTCAGGGCGCCGGCCAGGGCGGCGCGGGCAGATCGTCGGGGCATTGGTCGATTCCAATCAGGGGGTGGGACCTGTCAGGGGTGGGACCTGCTCTTTCGTAGGGCCGGCGCGGACTCCAGCGTCCGGCCGGTGGGTCGCGGTGTAGCAGGTAGCCGTCGTGCGCGCGGTGATCAGTTGGGCCTTCGCGGCGCCGTCCGACCGGCTGGCAAAGGTGTACGTGCGGTTGCGCACCGTCTGCGGGATCACCACGCTCACCGTGCTCACCGAGTCCAACGGTCCCTGGGTCAAGGTACGGGTCAATGCCGTTCTCCGGTGCGGACCGCCCACCGCCAGCGGCGCTGGCCCGCCGCGGTCAGCGCGAGCGTGAACATGCCCGACCGGGTCCATCAGCGTGCACGCATGGTGCCTCCCCGCGAGCCACGTCTATCGACATCTATGTATACACGATGCCATCGGGGGTGGTGCACGGCCCCGCTGCGCAGAAGCGTCGGCATGGCTGCCAGATCGTTGAACAATATCGATATGCCGCTTCGCCACGGCCACCGCCCGCCAGCTCGGGGCAGTGCGGAGTTGTCACGAAGGCTGTGACCTGGCAACGGAGGCGGCGAGGTCACGCAACGCCACCTTCGAGAACTTGCCCGTCGCGGTCCTGGGGATCTCGTCGATGACTACGAGAAGCTGGATGAGATCCGTCGGGGTCATTGCCGGACCCGGAAGCATGAGCTCGGCCCCGGCGAGCACCGCCGCGTAGGGCAGCCCCCAGGCGTTGACGTGGAACATCGGCACCACGGGCATGACGACATCCCGCTCCGAGTTGGCGAAGCTGTCGACGCCCAGCAGCAGCATCGCGTGTAGGACGATGGAGCGATGGCTGTAGAGCACGCCCCTCGGTCGCCCGGTCGTGCCGGAGGTGTAGCACAGGCGCGCGGCGTCGTTCTCGTCAACGCGCGTTGCCGCTGCCGGTTCGAGGGTGTCCCCGCCGTCGGCGTATGACGAATCCTTCGTCAGGCGGAGACGGCCTCACCGGTCGGTCGTCGACCCGAGATGGACGCGCTGATCGTCCGCGTCGAGCACCAGGCTCGCCGGCCACTGGTCCCAGGTGCGACCGAGTCCGCGATGCTGCGGTGATCCCTTGTTGACGAATTTCCGGATGCTGGCGATCATCAGGTCCGACAACCTCAGTCGCCCGGGCTGGTTCTGCTGGCTGAAGGCGTACGAGAACACGTTGCGCCCGAAGTTGCGGAACACGAAGGGCAGGTCGATCGCGTGTACCGCGCCGTACACCTGGTCGAATGGCGCGGGCTCTTGATTCCAGTCGAACCTGTAGTGATAGAGCGATCGATTCCCGCTGCGAGCCAACGCGTTCAGTGAGTCCCGGTTGATGCCGGTGAAGACGGACTCGGTAAGTGCCGCAGCAGCATCGTTCCAGCCCTCGGGCTTGTCTACCGGAAGGTATTCGTCCCTGAGTAGATCGGAGGTGGTCAGGGTGCCGGGGTTATCGGGATCGAACAGGTACTGAACGGTGAACCTATCGTAGTCACTCGGCTTGTGCGCGCCGATGGAACTGCCGAACAGCTTCCCTTCCTCGAGGGTGTTCCCGGCGAGTACGGGCACATCGCGATCCACCCCGGACTCGAGCACTGCGTACGGGTCCGACGGGATCACCGCGCCGTCGGCGATGACCGCCGGCGTTGCGTCGAGTTGGTGCCTGACGAGCACCCGCACCAGGTCGTCGGCGGAGAGCGAACGAAGCAGATCGATGTCGCTCTTGCTCGAAGAGGGGTGGTCGCTCTTCACGGCCTGCATGACGCGGTCAGCGTAAGCCCTCGCGTTGGCCACACTTCGGGTGCTCAGGCCGCCGCTGAGTGGGATTGCCTTGTCGACCATCCCTCGCGCCAGCGGGGACACGAGCAGGGACCAGACGTTTACCGCACCCGCCGACTGGCCCATGACGCTGATGTTGTCGGGGTCGCCACCGAACTTCCGGGCGTTCTGGTCGATGAACCGGAGTGCATCGACAAGGTCGAGAGTGCCGAAGTTGCCGGACGCCGACAGGGGGTCGCCGTCCCCTAGCCCTTCGGCGCTCAGCCAGCCGAAGATCCCCACCCGGTAGTTGACGGTGACGACCACCGCCCCGGCCCGCCTGGCCAGCTCTCGCCCGTCGTACATCGGATCCGCCGAATAGCCGACGACATTGCTTCCGCCGTGGATGAAGAACACGACGGGCAGGTTGCGCTGTGACGTCGACGGACGGAAGACATTCAGTGTCAGGCAGTCCTCCTCGCCGACGGGCTGCCGCAGTCCATCGCGTACGGCCAGGTCGTAGAACGGCCCGTTCGGGGACGGGCTGAAGAACCGTCCCGGCTGTGTGCACCCCGACCCGTACTGCTGGGCGCGCCGGACATCTGCCCAGGGCTGGTGGGGCTTCGGCGGCCGCCATCGGAGATCGCCCACCGGCGGCGCGGCGTATGGGATTCCCAGCCACGAGTACGTCCCGCTCGACCGGCCCTCGTCTCGCCCGACGATCGGACCCAGCGTCGTCCGGACGAGGGTCGGCTCCTTTCCATGCTGGACGGCGTCGGCGGACGCACGGGCGAACGGCATGGCGGTCAGGACCGCGGTCACAAGGACGACGCCGAGGATCGGACGGAGTGGAGACGACCTTGCGCGACGGCGCTTGGCCGGTTCACGGACGATGACGGCCCCGGACGGCACAGCAGGCATGGGCACTGCCTCCTTGGGTTCGTACCTGGCACGCAGTGTCGTTGAGCCGCGCTATCAGTGCCACCACGTGCCACCAACTGTCGCATGTATCTCTTCCGCCGTGCAAGAGCGCAGCTGCTTGCCTGCCCAGGCCGTCGGCCCCGCTCCGCGCTGAACCGGTCGTGGCGTCCGCGGCGCAGGGCCACGCTGCTCCCTGGTCGGGCGGCCTGGCGGCTGGCGCGCAGGTCGGCCTCGTCCACGCGGGCAGCCTGACCGCGGAGCCGGCGGCGAACGCGGCGGGTACGCCTTCCCCGTGCGGCAGGCTCGCCACATAGCTGGACGGCGGCGCACAGCCGTGAGTCGCCGTCGGCCAGGCATCGCCCTGGTTCTCCGGCACCTCGACGTTTCCTCTGCTCGGCCCTTGCGGGCGCTTGTGACGCATGGCACAGTAGTGGCACTCAGTGCCGTCTATGAACGCCCTGGCGGCACAGCGTGCTCAGGCAGGAGGTCCGCAATGAGCCACGTGCGGCGAGTTCGTGGGAGATTGAGCCGAATCCCTGCCGGGCTGGTGCTCGGCACCGCGTTGATGAGCGCGACGGCGGTCCTCGGGCCTGCGCCTGCCGCCGCGGTGGGTGTGACCCCCAGATGCGCGGAGTTGGCGGGGAGAGTGATCCCGGCGTCGGCAATCAGTTTGCCGACCAATGGCGGCCGCGTCGAGTCGGCATCCCTGGTAACCCAGATTGTGAGTGGCGAGACCATCGAGTACTGCAGCGTCGGCGCAGCGCTCTTTCCGATCGATCCCTCCGCGCCGGACATCAGGCTGCAAATCGGCATGCCTGTCGGCTGGAACCGCAACGCAATGATGTTTGGCGGCGGCGGATACAACGGAACAATTCCCAGCCTCGCGCAGAACGTGCCATTCGGCCGTGCCGATCAACCGACGCCTCTGGCTCGCAGGTATGTCACGTTCGCAAGTGACTCCGGCCACCAGGCAGGTCCCGCGGGGTCCCTGGACGGGTCCTTCGGCATGAACGACGAGGCACTTCGGAATTTCGCCGCCGGCGATGCGCTCAAGAAGACCCGCGATGCCGCCATGTACCTCATCCGGCATAGCTACGGTGCAGAGCCCAGTCGAGCGTACTTTGCGGGCGGCTCGACAGGCGGCCGTGAGGCTCTTGTCGTCGCGCAACGGTGGCCGGACGCCTTTGATGGCATCATCTCCGCCTACCCTGCTTGGAATAACACGGCCGAAGTCCTCCATCTTGGATACCTTGCGCGAGTGATGTCCCGTCCTGGCGCATTCCCCGGGCCCGAGAAGCAGACCCTTCTCTACAACAGCGTCATGGAGGCATGCGACGGGCGGGACGGTCTCGAGGACAAGGTCATCTCGAACCTCGACGGCTGCGACTTCGACCCCCGAGTGCTCCGCTGCCCCCAAGGTGCCGATGCTGGGCCGACATGTCTCTCCGATCCGCAGATCACGTCGGTGATTGCCGCATCCACGCCGTTCAGTTGGCCGTACCGAATCGCCAGTGGTGAGCGGTACTATCCTGGCTTTCCTCTCCTTTCGGGTGCTGACATGAGAACGCCGATTCTTGGCTTCGGCACCTCCGCGCCCGCCAACCCCATGCCGGTGACAAGTGGATATGGGTCCCAGTACTGGGACCAGTGGGTGAAATACTTCCTGACCAGGGACGCCGGCTACAACTCGCTCGACATCGACCCTCGGCGACCTGGGAAATGGCTTCTCCGGATCAGTTACCTTTCCACCATCCAAGATCGCAATAACTCGGACCTTCGGCCCTTTGCGCGCTCCAGCGGAAGGCTGCTTCTGCTCCACGGTTCCGCGGACGAGTTGGTCTCCCATCGCTCCACGAACGACTATTACCGGCGAGTGCTTGACACGGTAGGGCCACGGCAGGCACAAGAATTCATGCGATATTATCTCGTGCCGGGTGCGAATCACGCCAACTTCGGCGCGCCCGCATTTGCCGCCAACTGGGACTCGCTCTCCGTTCTCGAACGCTGGGTCGAGGAAGGACGGCCGCCTGTCAAGCCGGTGGTTGAAGACGGCACGAGCGGCAGAACACGCCCGCTCTGCGAGTACCCGCGCTGGCCGAAGTACCGCTCGGGTGATCCCGACAGTGCCCAAAGCTTCGTGTGTTCGCGTTGACGTCACCCGACCACGCGCCGTGGCTGTGAAGGACGCGGGTCCGATCGGGCACGGCGCGACCGGTCGCATCGCGTTCGGGTGCCGCGATCGCGCTCCGCGTCGTCCGCTCGCGCTACTGCTCCGAGCCGTGCGAGGAAGGCATTGTCACACCATCGACGAGACGAGTTGGGCGGGCGGGGTCAACCCCAGGCGTCGATGCCGCTCGCCAGTGAACCTTTCAACCTCCCCTCGCGGTCCGTCGGAGCCGAAGGCAAGGGTCGGGGCGCTGGCGCCGCGCGGTTCAGGTGGAGAGGGTTCGGTGACCAGCCGCGGGACAGAGCCGCGCGAACCTGTGCGACTGAGAAGGGACTGACATGCCTCGACCGCTAGCGCTGCTCCTCGCCCAAGGGAGTGCAGCCGAGCTGACAACAGTCGCGAGTGCTTGCGCCCAGCTACCTGTCAGACAGGCGCAGGAGGCTGGTTCGGCAGTGTTCCGACGGACCACGGTTCAGGGCATCTCCGCTGCCGTGCGTCCGGCATGCACCACCGTTGGTTTCCGGCGTGTGGCACCCACGACGTGCCCCACCGCGGGTGTCCGGAGCCCGCAGATCACCCGGGGTCCGCAGGTCACCTGGAAGGAATCGGTGTGACGACAAGCGGTCGGGTGGCGCTGCGCACGCAGGCCCTGACGAAGGTGTTCCGCGGCTTCCGCGCGGTCGACTCGGTGGACCTGGAGGTTCGTGAGGGCAGCGTGCACGCGCTTGTGGGTCCCAACGGTGCGGGGAAAACCACGCTGTTCAACCTCTTGACCGGCTTCGTGTCCCCGACGTCCGGGGCGATCACGGTGTTCGACGAGGACGTCACCGGCCAACAGCCCGAGCAGGTGGCGCGCCGTGGTGTGGCCAGGTCGTTCCAGATCACCAGCCTCTTCGAGACCCTGACGAGCCGCGAGCACGTGGAGCTCGCTCTCCAGGGGCTCACCAGGCAGGGGTTCCGGTTCTGGCGGTCCGAGAAGCTACTCGGCAGGAATCGCGCCCGTGTGGACGAACTGCTCGCCCAGGTGGGACTGATGCCGCTGGCGGAGAAGCCGGTCGGGCTGCTCGCCTACGGGCAGAAGCGCGCGCTGGAGCTGGCACTGGTGCTGGCGCTGGACCCACGGGTGATGCTCCTCGACGAGCCGACGGCCGGGATGGGGATCGAGGACGTCGACCGCACCATCACGCTGGTCCGTCGCATCGCGGCCGGTCGCACGGTGGTGTTCGTCGACCACAACATGCACGTGGTCGGCAGCCTGGCCGACCGGGTGACGGTGATGCAGCAGGGCAGGGTCCTGGCGGAGGGTGCCTACGACGAGGTCCGCAACGACGAACGGGTGATCACCGCTTACCTGGGCGAGGCCGACCATGCTTGAGGTCACCGGTCTGAAGGCGTGGTATGGCGAGGCGCAGGCGCTGCACGAGGTGAGCATGCGGGTAGGCGAGGGCGAGGTCGTCACCCTGGTCGGACGCAACGGCGCCGGCAAGACCACCCTGGTGCGGTGTTTGATCGGCCTACATCGGCAGGTCGGCGGCACCGTCTCCTTCCTCGGCCGCGACGTCACCCGCATGCCAGCCCACCAGAGGGCCCGCGCCGGCATGGGCTGGGTCCAGGACGACCGCGGCATCTATGCGAGCCTCACCGTCGAGGAGAACCTGCTGCTTCCGCCCAAGGTCTCCGACCGGGCATGGACACTGGAGCGAGTCTACGAAGCATTCCCGGTGCTCGCCGACCGCCGCAAGGCGCCGGGCACCACGCTGTCGGGCGGGGAGCAGCAGATGCTGGCCATCGCCAGGGCGCTTCGGACCGGTGCCCGTCTGCTGCTGATGGACGAGCCCTCCGAGGGCTTGGCCCCGGTGGTCGTGGCCCGGATCCGGGCGATCATCCACCAGATCAAGGCCACCGGCGTCGGCGTGCTGCTTATCGAACAGAACGTCAAGTTCGCAGCCACCGTGGCTGACCGGCACTACCTACTCAGCCAGGGCCGCATCGTCGAGACCCTCGACAACTCCGACTTCCAACGGCGCGAGGGCGAGCTGCTCAAGCACCTCGGCATCTGATCGGTCGACCAGGCGACGCGACACATCGGACACGACACGAGGAGAGCCACCATGAAGGGCAAGCGAATTCGGGCCGGTGCCGCGACCATGACGGGAGTACTGCTCCTCGGCGCCTGCGGTGGCGGCGGCCCCGGGGGATCGGGTGGTGATTTCACGGACGGCAAGCTGGTTCTCGCGGTGCTCAACGACCAGTCCGGCGTCTACAAGGACGCGTCGGGACCCAACACCGTCAAGGCGGTCAAGATGGCGGTGGCCGACTACCAGAAGAAGTACGGCGACAAGGCGGTCGTCGACGACATCGAGGTGACGTCAACCGACCACCAGAACAAGCCGGACATCGCCAACACCAAGGCTCAGGAGCTGTACGAGCGCGGGGGTGCGGACGTCATCCTCGACGTGCCGACCTCGTCTGCGGCTCTGGCCGTCGCCAACCAGGCGAAGAACCACAAGAAGCTCTTTCTCGACGTGAGCGCGGCAACCACCGAACTGACCGGCGCGCAGTGCAACAAGTACACCTTCCAGTGGGCGTACAACACCTACATGCTCGCCAACGGCACCGGCACCACCGTCACGCAGAACGGCGACAAGAACTGGCACATCATCTACCCCGACTACCAGTTCGGCCAGGACATGACCAAGTCCTTCACCGAAGCGATCAAGAAGGCTGGCGGCACGGTGCAGGGCACCATCCCGACGCCGTTTCCGAACGACAACTTCGCGACCTTCCTCACCAAGGCCGGCAGCACCAATCCCGACGTGATCGGTACGATGCAGGCGGGCGGTGACCTGATCAACGTGGTCAAGCAGTTCAACGAGTCGGGGTTGAAGGATAAGGGCATCGATTTGGCCGTTGGGCTGATGCTCATCACCGATATCCACTCGTTGGGCGTCGACCAGTTCGCCGGCACGTTGTTCACCGACGCCTGGTACTGGAACATGGACGACGAGTCGCGCGCGTGGGCGGACCGGTTCCGCGATGAGACGGGGACCCGCCCGACCTTCGAACATGCTGGCAACTATTCCGCGGCGCTGCAGTACCTGGAGGCGGTCCAGGAGGCCGGCACCGACGACGCCGACGCGGTCGTCGGCAAGCTTGAGGGCAAGAAGATCAACGACGTGTTTCTGCGCAACGGCGAGATCCGGGCCAAGGACCACCTCGTTGTCCATGACGCGTACCTGGCCCGCGTCAAGGAGCCGTCGCAGGTGAAGGAGGAGTGGGACTACGAGGAAATCGTGACCACCATCCCCGCGGCGAAGGCATTCCCTCCCGCCGAGGCGTCCAACTGCCCGAAGTGAGCGGGTGGTCCGGTTTTACAAGCCTCGGGCGCCCCTCGGCGCCCAGGGTCAGCACCGGGGAAAGGAACCCATGAACGCAGTGCTGCAGTACGCCGTCCAGGGCCTGGCGGCCGGCAGCTTCTACGCGCTGGCCGCCCTGGGACTGGCGATCATCTTCGGTGTCCTGGGCGTGGTGAACTTCGCCCACGGCGCGTTCTACATGCTCGGCGCGGTCACCTCAGCCGTCCTGCTCGACACCCTCGGTCTCACCCTGTGGTGGTCGCTGCTGGCGGTGCCGGTGCTGATGTTTGTCTTCGGCGTCGTGGTGGAGCGGTTGCTCGTGCAGTGGCTGCTCCGGCTCGACCCCCTCTACAACTTCCTGCTCACCTTCGGCCTCACGCTGATCCTCGTCGAGTTGGTCAAGCAGAGGTACGGAGTCTCCGGACTGCCGTACAAGCCGCCGGACGCGCTTCAGGGACGCGTCGACCTAGCCGGCGTCGTGCTGCCGCGCTACCAACTGTTCGTCTTCCTGTTCTCCGTGGCCATCTGTGTGCTCGTCTGGCTGGTGATGACGCGGACCAGGGTTGGCATGATCGTCCGGGCGTCAACCGAGAAGCCCGAGCTTGCCCGTGCCCTGGGCATCAACGTGGGCCGCTGGGTGACTCCGGTCTTCGGCTTCGGCGTCGCGCTCGCTGGCCTGGCCGGCGTGCTCGCCGCGCCGTTCCGCGCGATCACGGCCGACATGGGCAACAACTTCGCGATCATCCTCTTCGCGGTCGTGGTCATCGGGGGACTCGGGTCGATCGTCGGCGCCGTGGTCGCGGGGTTCATGGTGGGCCTGGTGGAGGCGTTCGGTCAGGCCTACGCCCCGACGTTCGCGCAGATCCTGATCTTCGTCCTGATGGCCCTGATCATCCTGGTCCGCCCCGCCGGGTTGTTCGGACGCAAGGAGGCGACGGCATGACCCAGTCCGTGGTTACCCCGGCCCCGGTCACCGAGGCGCACGCCGCCATCGCAGGGGGCGGCTCGAGGCGATGGGTCCTGTTGGTGGCCGGCCTGGTGGCAGCGCTGGCGCTGCCATGGTTCGTCTATCCGCCGGTAGCGATGGACATCGTGGCGATGGCGCTGTTCGCGATCGCCCTGGACATCCTGCTCGGCTACACCGGGCTGCTGTCCTTCGGACACGCTGCGTTCTGGGGCAGCTCGGCGTACGTGACGGGCCTGATCGCCACGCACTACGGTGTGCCGTTTCCGGTGGCCGTCCTCGGCGGCGCACTGTTCGCGATGGTCCTCGCCCTCCCCGTCGGCTATCTGTCGGTGCGCCGGTCCGGGATCTACTTCGCGATGGTGACCCTCGCCTTCGGACAACTGGTCTACTTCATCGGGTACCAGTGGAGCGACCTGACCGGTGGCGAGAACGGGCTGCAAGGCGTGCCCCGGTCGTTTTTCGGCATCGAGCTGGTGGAGACCGAGTCGTTCTACTTCTACTATGCGGCATTGCCGATCCTCCTGCTCGGCATGTGGGCAGCCTGGCGGATCGTGCACTCACCGTTCGGACGGGTCCTGGTGTCGATCCGCGACAACACCCAGCGAGCGCGGGCGCTCGGCTACGAAGTGGAGAAGTACAAGGTCATCGCCTTCGTGCTTTCCGCCGGACTGACCGGCCTGGCCGGCGGCACGTTCGCCATCAACCACGGCTTCGTGGCGCTGACCGAGCTGCACTGGAGCACCTCCGGCGAAGTCGTGCTGATGACGGTGCTGGGCGGCATCGGCACGCTGTGGGGAGGGGCCCTGGGTGCGTTCCTGGCCGTGATGCTCGCCGACTACCTCGCCTCGTCCGGTTTCGACGGCATCGACCTGGTTACCGGCTCGGTCTTCGTCCTCGTGGTGCTGCTGTTCCGCCGTGGAATCTGGGGGACCGTTCGTCACCAATGGCTGGCCTGGCAGCAGCGCCGTACGTCGTCGCGCCGCACTTCGGCCAGTGCTGGCTCGGCGAGGCGCAGGCCGTGAGCCGCCGCGAGCGCAGCGCAGGGTTATAGAGTTCGGCAAACCTCACGATGCGCGGGAGCTGAACTTCGCGCAACACCACGTCAGGAGAGGGCACCTGTCGGTGACTTCGCGGAGAATACTCGAGACCAAGTATCGGATCTCGGAAACGGCGATGGCCTTGTTCCTTGAGGAGGGGTACGCAAACGTTACTGTCGAAGCCGTTGCGGAGGCATCGAGCGTGTCTCGTCGTACCGTTTTCCGGCACTTCGAGAGCAAGGACGAACTCGCGTTTCCGGATCACACCGAACGCCTCGGGCTCGTCGAGCGATGCCTTGTCGAGTCCGCTCCTGGTACGGACCCGGTAGAGGCCGTCATCGCGGCCACCGAGGAGTCACTGCGCGATTTCCTCAGCCGGCCCGAGCTCGTCCTCCGGCGATACAAACTGACGCGCGTCGTCCCCGAGTTACGGAAGCGGGAGGTCATCGAACATGAGCGATACGTGACGCTCACACGCTCGTTCCTGCGGGATCATCTTCCGGCCGACGCCCCGTCCTTCCAGTCGATGGCCCTTGCGGCCCTCATCGACGCGATCCACCGGTCCGCGCTCGGAAACTGGGTACGCAGCGGAGGCGCGACCGACGCCGCCGCCGAGTTGGATGCGGGCATGGAATGGATCCGTCGCCTCATGGTCCACCAGTCGACATTCTCCACCTCTCCGCTGCTCCTCGCGTTGCTCCCTGACACGCCGCAAACCCGCCGCGTCTTGACCTCGTTGAGAGACGCGGCGGAGGAACTGCTTTAGCCAGGCGGATAGGATCATGAATGGTCCTTTTTCGACCCCCCTTGCGGTCCGGCGGACCGCAAGGTCGGACGCGGTGCGTGAGCGCCGCGCGGTCCAGGTTGAAAAAGGTTCAATGGGTACCGCGTGACCCATGCCTGGAAGGACGCCCGGGTTACCGAGATCTGGGCAGGCCGAACGAAACCCATGAAAGAGCTCATCGGCCGTTGTCAAGGCCCGTGAGGAGGAGCAGGAGTTGCCGAATCTGACGTTCGACTTCGCGGGGAGAACCGCGATCGTGACCGGAGCGGCGCGCGGGCTCGGATTCGAGTTCGCCCGCCTTTTCCACGAGTCCGGGGCGAAGGTGTTCCTGGTTGACGCCGACGCCGACGCGGTCGCGCTGGCGGCGGACGAGGTGGGCGCGGTCGGGGTCGCCTGCGACGTCACCAGCACCGAGGCCGTTGAGGCCCTGGTGAACCGGGTGGTCACGGCGGCCGGCCGGCTGGACATCGTCGTCAACAACGCCGGCATCCTCCGGGACCGTCGACTCTGGAAGCTGTCGGACCAGGACTGGGCTGAGGTGCTCGACGTCCACCTGGGCGGAACGTTCCGGCTGACCCGTGCCGCCGTTCCGGTGTTCCGGGAGCAGCGGTACGGCCGCGTCATCAACGTGACCTCGTACACGGGTCTGCGCGGCAACATCGGGCAGGCAAACTACGGTGCAGCCAAGGCCGGGATCATCGGCTTCACCAAGACCGTGGCCAAGGAACTCGCGGCGTTCGGCGTCACCGTCAACGCCATTTCGCCCAACGCCGAGACGCGGATGATCGGCTCGATTCCCGAGGAGAAGCGTCAGGAACTTGCCGCCGCCATCCCGCTCGGCCGGTTCGCGGCGCCCAGCGAAATGGCTGCGGCCACGGCGTTCCTCGCCTCCGAAGAGGCCGGATACATCACCGGAGTTGTCCTTCCCGTGGACGGAGGAATCTCGATATGACCAGCCCGGACCAGCGGATCGTGATCGTCGACGGCGCCCCTACCCCGACCGGCAACTACGGCGGGGTGTTCAAGGACCCGCCCGCTCACGAACTGGGTGCCGTTGCCGACAGGGCGGCACTGACGCGCTCGGCGGTGCCGGCCGACGCCATCGAGGAGGTCGTGATGGGCTGCATCGGCCAGGTCGGGCCCGACGCCTACAACGCTCGTCGGGTGGCCATCGCCGCCG
Organism: Plantactinospora sp. DSM 117369; assembly: GCF_053764795.1. NCBI lineage: Bacteria > Bacillati > Actinomycetota > Actinomycetes > Micromonosporales > Micromonosporaceae > Plantactinospora > Plantactinospora sp. DSM 117369. Next base: position 4,169,429 of record NZ_CM132446.1, read on the forward strand.
GACTGCCGGTCTCCACACCCGCCTACACCGTCAACCGGCTGTGCGGTTCCGGACTCCAGGCCATCTGGTCGGCGGCCATGGAGATGCGCTGGAATGGCCTCGACTTCGCTCTCGCCGGCGGTGACGAGTCCATGACCCGGATGCCCTTCTACGACTTCGAGGCGTACGCGATTCTGGATGGCACGCTGATTCCGATCGACCGCGTCGCCGACCAGAAGCCGTACTACTCCGGCAAGCACAAGCGGCACGGGTGACCGTGCAGGTCGTCGCCGATGCTGCCGGCCGGCTCGTCCGGGCCTCGCCGGCACTGCCGGGCTCGGCGCACGACCTTACCGCCGCCCGCATACACGGCATCAGCGACGCGCTGACCAGCGCGGACGTGATGACCTTCGCCGACAAGGGCTGCCAGGGCGCACGGGCAGCGTGCGCACGCCGTTCAAGCGGCGCCGCTTCCGACCGAAGCTGTCGTGCCGGCAGAAGGCAGTGAGCCGGGCGCATGCGAAATCCGTGCCCGCGGCGAACGCGCCATCGCCACGCTCAGGACCTGGAAAATCCTGGCCAAGCTACGCAGCTGCCCACGCTGACCACTGCGATCGTGCAGGCCCTCCTCGTCCTGCACCACGTCGAAGCGAACCGCTATGCAGGATGAAAGTGGTTTTACGATCATCGCATGATCGATACTGAGGTGACGGTGCGTCGGGCCTCCGACGCGGATGCGCCCGCCCTGGCCGGGCTGCGCTGGCGGCGGGCGATCCAGGAGCGCGGCTACCAGGGCGACAACCTGGACGAGTTCGTCGCGACGCTCGGCGATTGGATGCGCGGCCACCCCGAGCACCGGGCGTTCGTGGCCGAGGCCGCCGGAGAGGCGATCGGGATGGCCTGGCTGGCAGTACTCGACCGTGTGCCCACGGCAAACAAGTACGCCCGGCGCGGCGGCGACGTGCAGTCCGTGTTCGTCGTCCCTGAGCTGCGCGACCGCCGGGTCGGCGCGCTGCTGATGTCGGCCGTGCTGAACGAGGCCCGTCGCCTGGAACTGGAGCACGTGACGGTGCACTCCAGCACCCGGGCGGTGCCTTTTTACGAGCGCAACGGCTGGGGTCACGATCCCGAGTGGCTCAGCTGGGCCTCTGAGGCGTAGAGCCGCCGCCCGTGCCGGCCCACCCAATCGGCCCCCGGTACATCGGGTCGCTGGCCCGACGCAGCGCGTCCCGCGGGTCGGCGTCGTGCGGCGGCAGTGCGATGCCAAGCTACGCAGCTGCCCACGCCGAGCCACTGGACACCGACCCTTCCGCCCAGCAGGACCCCTCCGCCTCGGAGGTTCCGGCGGGGCGCCACGAGGACCCGGAAGCCGACCTGGACGACCTGTCCGCGAAGCTCCGGGCGGAGAACGGCGCCCTTCTCGGTGGGATGTCGGACGAGGAACTGCGGCGCGGCGTCCGGGTCGGCAAGAAGAACATCGAGATCAAACGGCAGCACCGGCTCGGTGTGTTCGAACGGGACCTGCTGCTCTTCGTCGCGGAGGACGCCCGGGCGCGCAACTCCGGCGGCCACCTCTGGGAGCCGTACGCGCGGCAAGATCACCGAGGTCGATCTGCCCTGTACCCATACCAACAGGGTGCACCGACATGCTGGGCCGGGTCTGGGCGGCCATCGCCGCCTGGCTGCAAGCTTGACGACCCGCGATCTAACCGTTAGTGAGCGTTTTAGATGTGGGTTACTCGGGTGTGTTGAAGGTACGGCGGGGTTGGCGGGTGGCGGGTCCGCTGCGGGTGAGGCGGTTGAGCATGCCGGTGATCGCGGCCCAGCGGATCATGTGTTCAGCGGTGGCGGGATCGGTCTCGTAGTCGCGGGCCAGGCGGCGGTGCAGCATCAACCAGCCCAGGGTCCTCTCCACCACCCACCTGCGCGGATGCACGGCGAAACCCTTCTGGTCGGCGGGCTTACGCACGATCTCCACCGTGGTGCTCAAGGCGTTCTTGGCCCAGTCGACGAACCGGCCGGCGAACCCCTGGTCGGCGAAGACGTGCCGGATCGGGGTGGTCGCGTACGCGGCGAGCAGCGCTGCTTTGCCGCCGTCGCGGTCCTGCCAGCAGGCGGCCAGGACCCAGACGGTGACCAGCAGGCCGAGGGTGTCGGTGACGATGAACCGCTTCCTGCCGTTGATCTTCTTGTTCGCGTCGTAGCCGCGACTGTCCGCGGGGACGGTGTCCGCGGCTTTCACACTCTGCGAGTCGATGATCCCCGCCGTCGGCTCCGCCTCGCGGTCGTGGGCGAGGCGGACCTGCTCGCGCAGCTCGGTGAGGATCCGTTCGGTCACACCCCGCTTGTTCAGGCGTTTGAAGTGCCCGTACACCGTCTGCCACGGTGGGAAGTCCGTCGGCAGGTACCGCCACGGGCAGCCGGTACGCAGCACGTACAGGATCGCGTCGATGACCGCCCGGCGGGGATGCTTCTCCGGCCTGCCCATCCACTTCTGGCCAGGCAACATCGCCTCGACGATCTCCCACTGGGCGTCAGTCAGGTCAGACGGGTACCGCCGCACTCGCTCCATACCCGACTACCGAGCCACTCACCCTCATCGATCGGACCCACTGTGCGACACGCCCGACCAACACACATCTAAAACGCTCACTTAGACCTGCGGTATAACGGTTATAGGGGGCCCGATGCAGCAGGAAGTAGTGCTGGCCATGCTGGCCAAGGAGCCCTCGTATGCCTACCAGTTGGGGGCCCGGCTGCGAGACGCGCTCGGCCCGCTCGGTGACGCGATGAACGCCGGGCAGGTCTACGTCACGCTGACCCGGCTGGAGAAGGCCGGCCTGCTGGAGGTCGAGCGGCCCGCCGACGCCCGCGACCGGACAGAGCGCAAGAGGTATGCGCTGACCGCCGACGGCCAGCAGCGGGTGGCCGAGTGGATCACCGAGGTGAGCTGGCCGAAACCGAACCTCGCCGAGTTCCACCTCAAGCTGGTCGCGGCCGCGTCGGCCGGGCTGGCGGATCCGATCACCATCGTCGACGCCCAGCGCCGCGAGTTGCTGCGCCGGCTGCGCGACGCCCAGCGCGCCGCCATGGCCGAGCCGGATTACTCGGACGCCGCGCTGTTGCTGGAAGGCGTCGTGCTCCGGCTCCAGGCGGACCTGCGCTGGCTCGAGGCATGTGAGAAGAACTGGACCCACCGAAGGAGTGGATCGTGAGCGACGCCGCCGACACGCCTGTGCTTCGCGCCCGCGGGGTGCAGAAGGAGTACGGCAAGGGGGAAGGACTGGTGCGCGCCGTCGACGGGGTCGATCTCGACATCGCCGCCGGAGAGACGGTGGCGATCATGGGGCCGAGCGGCTGCGGGAAGTCCACCCTTCTGCACCTGCTCGGCGGGCTGGACCGGCCCTCGGCCGGCGAGGTGTTGCTCAGCGGCCGCCGCATCGACAACATCAGCGAGAAGGCCCTGGCCCGGATGCGACGGACCGACATCGGCTTCGTGTTCCAGTCCTTCCATCTGATGGAGGAACTCACCGCCGTGGAGAACGTCGAGCTGTCGGCGCTGCTGGCCGGGCGCTCACCGCGGGCCGCCAGACGGCGCGCGGAGGAACTGCTCGAGCAGGTCGGGCTCACCGGCCGGGCGCGATTCCTGCCCTCCCAGCTCTCCGGTGGCCAGCGGCAGCGGGTCGCGGTCGCCCGGGCGCTGAGCAACGAACCACTGGTCGTGTTCGCCGACGAACCGACCGGCAACCTGGACAGTGCCGCCACCCTGGACGTCCTGCAACTCTTCGAGGGACTGCACGGCTCCGGTCAGACGCTGGTGATCGTCACGCACGACGCGCGGATCGCGGCCACCGCGGACCGGATGATCTCGATGCGCGACGGCGTGTTCGTGGACGAGACCAGGTTGACCGGTGGCACCACCGGCGAACTCCGCGCCTTCGCCGGGCTGGAGGACTGAGCCGATGGGCCGCATTCTGCTCGTGGTCCGCCTCGCCGTGCGCGACCTCCGCCGGCGCCGCACCGAGGCCGCGCTGCTCCTGCTCGCCATCCTGGCAGCCACCACGACGTTGACGCTCGCGCTCGTCCTCGGTGACGCGGCCCGCGACCCGTACGAGAGCACCCGGAAGGCGACCAACGGACCCGACGTGGTCGCCAACGGCCAGACCGCCGGGCTTCCCCGGCTCGAAAGCCTGACCACCGCGGCCGGAGTCACCGACCACAGCGGACCGTTCCCGGTCACCTCCGGGAAGCTCCAGGCAGCCGACCGCACCTCCGACGTGCAGATCGTGGGCCGCGATGCGGCGCCCGCGTCGGTCGATCGGCCCGAGGTGACGCAGGGCAGCTGGGTCAGCGACGGCGGCGTGGTGATGGAAGCCGCCTTCGCCAGCGCGCTCGAGGTACGCGTCGGTGACTCGGTCACCCTGGCCGACCGGTCGTTCAAGGTCGTCGGGTTCGCGGTCACCGCCGCCATGCCGCCCTATCCGGGGTCGTCCTGCATCGTCGTCAAACCCGGTTGCGTCAACGGCGTCATCACCGAGGGCCAGACGCTGCCAGCGGGATTGCTGCACAATCCCGGGCTGGTCTGGCTCACCCAGGCGGACGTCCGGAGCATCGCCCCGGATCCGAACTCCCTCTCCTACGTGTTGAACCTGAAACTCGCCGATCCGAACGGGGCCCAGGCGTTCATCGACGCGAACTCCGGCGGACCGGGCCGCGCCGCCGCCATGCAGAGCTGGCAGGACATCCTCACGGACGCCATCGAGCTGGCCAGAGACTCTCAGATCCTGCTGCTGATCGGTACCTGGCTGCTCGGCCTGCTCGCCGTGGCGAGTCTCTCGGTGCTGGTCGGCGGTCGGATGGCCGATCAGACCAGGCGTGTCGGGCTGCTGAAGGCGGTCGGCGGCACACCGAGCCTGGTCGCCGCCGTCCTGCTCGCCGAGTATGTCCTCGTGGCCCTCGTCGCGGCCGTGGGCGGGCTGGCGATCGGCACGCTGACCGCGCCGTTGCTGACCGAGTCCAGCGCTGGCCTCGTCGGCAGCGCGGGTACGCCACCGATCACCATGGCCAGGGTCATCGTGGTGACCGCCGTGGCACTCGCCGTCGCGGTGGTCGCGACCGCTGTGCCGGCCGTGCGTGCCGCCCGCTCCAGCACCGTCAACGCGCTGGCCGACGCCGCCCGCCCGCCCCAGCGGATGGGCTGGCTCATCGCGATCTCGGCGCGACTGCCCGTCCCGCTGCTCCTCGCCCTGCGGGTCGCCGCCCGCCGGCCGCGCCGGGTCGTGCTGGGGGTGGCCAGCATCGCGGTCACCGTCAGCGGCATCTACGTCCTGCTGGTGCTCAACGCCTTCCTCGCCACCCAACCACTCACCGGCGGTTACGGCGAGAGCCAGGTGCGGGTACTGCGCCACGTGCTGCTCACCTGGACGGTCATCCTGCTCACCCTGGCGGCGGTCAACGCGATCGTCATCACCTGGGCGACCGTGCTCGACAACCGGCACTCCTCGGCGCTGGCGCGTGCCCTCGGCGCGACTCCCAGCGAAGTGACCGGCGCACTGGCCGCCGCGCAGGTACTGCCGGCGTTCGTCGGTGCCGTCCTGGGCGTCTTCCCGGGAGGCTTCGCACTGTTCGCCGCCATCAACGGGATCACCGGCGGCGACAGCGACAGGGCCACGCTTCCCTCGCTGTGGCAGCTGGCCGTCCTGGTGCTGGCGACCCTGCTCGTGATGGCGGCACTCACCGCCGTTCCCGCCCGCCTCGGCGGCCGCAGGCCGGTGACCGACACGCTGTGAGGGGGTCCGCCGTACAAATGCGGACACCTACCAGCTGAAGCAGATCGACGAGTTCCTGGGCTGGTGCTCCGACAACGGCATTACCGCCGAGCATCTGTTCAACAAGCGAGAGTGGACCTGGTAGCGCACCGAGATGCCCTACCTGAACACGAACGGCATCCGGCTCGCCTACCAGCGCTCCGGTCAGGGGATCCCGTCCTTCTGATCATGGGTACGGGGGCGGCCGGCCATGTCTGGAGCCTGCACCAGACTCCGGCGCTGCAACGGGCGGGATACCCGACGGTCACCTTCAACAACCGTGGCATCCCCCTCGGACGCCCCCACGGGCAGGTACTCGCTTGAGGACATGGTCGCCGACACCAGGGACTCATCGAAGCGTTGGACCTGGCTCCGTGCCGAATCGTCGGTACCTCCATGGGGCGCACTCGTCGCGCAGGAGCTGGCGATCGGCTGGCTGCGGCTGGTGCGGTGCGCGGTCCTGATCGCCACCCGGGCCAGTTCGGACGCCATCCGGCGGGCACAGGTGGCGGCCGACCAGGCGCTGTTGGAGGCGGCGTCCGGGTACCGCGTAAGTACGACGCCTGCGTTTGCTGCATCGCAACGTGGGTCAGCTCATCCTGCTGGCCGGCACGCTCGACGACGTCGTCGGACGGTTCCTGCTGTCGATGGTCTCGGCGGCCGCCGTCAAGGGCGTCAGCGCCGGACAGATTTCGCTCTCCCTGCTGTACCTGGTCGGCTTCGTCGTCTTCGCCGTCCTGCTCGGCCGACCGGTGGTACGCACGCCGGGTCATGACGATCGCGGACCGGTCGGACGACGGCGGCCCGAGCGTCTCCGCGGCCGTCGTCGTGATCCTGCTGGGCGCGGTGTGCACCCACGCCCTGGGCATGGAGCCGGTCTTCGGCGCGTTCGTCGCCGGTTATCCTGATCGGCCTGCCGGGCGCTGCCAACCAGATCAAGCCGGCATCGTTGCGTACGATCGTCACTGCGGTGCTCGCCCCGCTCTTCCTGGCCACCGCCGGACTGCGGATGGACCTCACCGCACTCGTGGACCCGACCGTCGCACTCGCCGCACTGGCGGTGCTGATCACCGCCATCCTCGGCAAGTTCGCCGGCGCGTCCCTCGGTGCCCGGCTCCCGGCTCAGCCGCTGGGAAGGCATGGCAACCGGCGCCGGTATGAACGCCCGTGGCGTGGTCGAGGTCATCATCGCACTGACCGGCCTGCGACTCGGTGTGCTCAACACGGGTTGCGGTGGCGCGTGGTCGGCCGACAAGCTCGGCGTCGGCTCTACCGAGCAGGTATCGCGGTGATGTTCACGCTCGCACGGGACGAGGTCGAGGCTTCGACGCGGCCACTCAGCCGCCGGCGGTGTACCCGTTCTGGCACCGGATCGCCCTGGCCACCAACCGGCGCGACCCCGCCGAAGCCCCGTTCTCGACGGCTACCGTGCGGCGATGAGCTCGAGCAGCATCGCCTGACCGGGATTGAGCAGGGGAAGCGGCACGCCTTCCCGGGTCAGGACCCGGCCGGACAGCACGATGCCACGCTCTGCGCGCGAAAACCAGCCGGGGTCGGCGACCTGGTGCCGTGCGGCCGGTCCCGTCTCCGGACGCGTGCGCAGCAGGTAGTGCCGATCCGGGTCCAGTCCCGGCAGCGCCGACCGCGCCGTATGCGCGGCCGGGCTGGTGTGCAGGCGGACCCAGGCGAAGACCGCGTGCGCCGCGTCGTCGCTGACCACACCGTGCAGGAGCGCGCCGGCGTCGACGTGGTCCGCGCGGACCGTGCGGCCGCTGTGCAGCAACGGGCGGAGCTCCTTGTAGAGCCGCGCCCAGCGGGCCAGGCCATCCAGCTCGGCCGGCCCGCATGACGTGAGGTCCCACTCGATGCCGGCGTGCCCGAACAACGCGGTGACGAGGCGGAACGACAGCGCGGTTGACCGTTGGGTGGTGTGCGCCCGCATCGGGCCGACGTGGGTACCGAGTAGCTCGGGCGGCAGCAGCGTCTGCGTCCACCGCTGGATCAGCTGACGCTCGATCGGATCGTTGGTGTCGGAGACCCAGACCCGGTGGGTGCGCGACATGATCCCGAGGTCCGCCCGGGCACCGCCGCTGGCGCAGCTCTCGATTTCGAGTGCCGGGTGCCGGGCGCGGAGCTGGTCCAGGAGTCGGTACACGGCCAGCGTGTGCTCGTGGACGCGCGGCGCCCCGGCGGCGCCGCGCGCGGCGTGCAGGTCGCGGTTGTGGTCCCACTTGATGAAGTCCACGGCGCAGTCGGTGACGACCGCGTCGATGCGGTCGAGCAGGTAGGCGGCCACGGCGGGCTGGGAGAGGTCCAGGGCGAACTGGTGGCGCCAGCGCAGGTCCGGCAGTTCGCCGAGCAGCCACTCCGGATGGGCACGGGCGAGGTCGGAGTCGGGGTTGACCATCTCGGGCTCGAACCACAGGCCGAACTGCATCCCCAGCTCGTGTACCCGGTCGCTGAGGCCGCGCAGCCCGTGCGGCCACACGGTCTCGTCCACAGACCAGTCGCCCAGCCCGGCCGTGTCGTCGCGACGTCCCCGAAACCAACCGTCGTCCAGGACGAACCGCTCGACCCCGATGTCGGCGGCCCGCTTGGCCAGCTCGGTCAGCCGCTCCAGGTCGTGCTCGAAGTAGACCGCCTCCCAGGTGTTGAGCACGAGCGGGCGTGGTGTCGAGGGGTGCGCGGGCAGCGCGCGGACGGACCGGTGGATGCGGTCGGTGACGCCGTCGATGCCGCGGTCGCCCCAGGCGAACAGGACCTCCGGGCTCTGGTACGCCTCGCCGGGCCCCAGCAGGATCTCGCCGAGGTCGAGCAGCTCGCCGCCACCGATAACGGCCGAGTGGACGCCGGCGCCTTCGGGGAGGCGTTCGACGATCTGTTCCTGGTTTCCGCTCCACGCGATGTGCGCCGCCCAGATCTCGCCGGACCGGAAGGAGAAGCCGGGGGTGCCGGCGAGGGTGAGGAACGCGGAGTCATGGCCGGGCCGGCCGCGGCGCGAGGAGCGTGTCCAGGTGCCGTCGCCGATCCGACGGCGCTGCGGATGCCGTTCGCCGCTCCAGCGCCCGGTGAAGTCGAGCACCTCCGTCGCGCGCGCCGGCAGCGGCAGGAGCAGCCGCAGCGCGCTCACGGTGAGTTCCTGGCCGGCGGTCGCGTTTCGGATGACCGCCGTGGCGTGCAGCACTCCGGCGGCGTCGAGGCGGTATTCGTAGGTGATCTCGGCCTGCCGCTCCCGGTCGGACAGGACGAACCGGGCGCTGGTCGGCTCGGCCGTCGTCTCGACGAGGGTCAGCGGCCCGCCACTGGCCCGCCCGACCTGCAACTCAACAGCGGCGGTTCCGGACCAGCCGTGCTGCCGGCTGGCGGCGATCGAGAAGGAGCGCGGCGCGTCCAGGGAGCTGTTGAGCACGGCGGGCGTACCGGTCGTGAGCAGGCCCTGCACGTCCGCGTCGCCGTCGAGGGCGGCCCCCCAGTGCGCGACTGCGGGAAGACCCCAGCGGTCCGGAGCCAGCAGCAGGCTGACGCCGCCGCCGCGTAGGTGGACCCATTCGGTTGAGGAGCTCGCCATGAACATCCACTATTCCTTGACGACGTTAACTATGTTTCTTGACAGTGTTAAGTAATGATGCCTAGGCTCCGCCGTGAGTGCAAATCAAGGCCAGTTCGGCCGGCATAGGAGCCTGACGACCCCGATGGATCTTCATCAGCCTGTAGACATCTCCCCCGACGCGACGACGTCGCTCGGTGGTCTCGCGATTACGCTCCGGCCGGCCGGAGACCATCTCACGCTCGAGGCGAGCCATCGCGGCCGGGCGGTGTTCGCGCGCGTGGAGCTCGGGATCACCGTCGACGGTGTGCGGCTCGGTCCCCACTCGGCGGTCGTCGACGTGTCCCGCCGCCGGGTGCGCGAGACCTACCGCAAGTACACCGGCAAGGTCGTCGGCACCCTGGACGTCGACCACCAGGAGACCGCGTACACGCTGCGGGACCCGGGCGGGCGCCGGTGGGGTCTGGTCGTACGGGTAGCCCGGGACGGGTTCGCGTTCCGGTACGTCGTGCCCGAGGCGGGCGTCCTTGGCGCGGAGCTGACCCGGTACGTGCCGCACGGCGCCGGCCGCGCCTGGCCACTGGAGTACCAGACCTGGTACGAGACTCCTCGCTTCGGCAGCGACCTGGACCACCTCGCGGACGGCGACTACGGGTTCCCGCTGCTGCTGACGGCCACGCCGGAGTCCTTCGTGCTGATCAGCGAGTCAGACATCGACGGCCGCAGCTCGGGGGCGCACGTGCGCTACACCGGCGGCGCCTTCGCGCTGGTCACCGCCGACGACACCGCCGAGGTCGAGGCTGGGCATGCCACGCCGTGGCGGGTCGCGATCGTCGGCGACCTCGCCGAGATCGTCGCGTCTCACCTGGTCGAGGATCTGGCACCAGCCGCCACCGGGCACCTCACCCTGCCGCGGCCCGGCCGGGCAGCCTGGTCCTGGTGGTCCAGCCAGTACTCCGGCGCCTACCTCGACGACCAGAAACGGTTCACCGACTTCGCCGCCGAGCAGGGCTGGGAGCACCTGCTCGTCGACTGTGGCTGGGACCCGACGTGGGTGCCGGAGCTCGTCTCCTACGCCAGCGCCCGGGGCGTACAGGTACATCTGTGGAGCTCGTGGAAGGACCTCGACGGGCCGGAAGCCCTCGCGAAGCTCGCCTTGTGGCGGTCCTGGGGAGTCGCCGGGATCAAGGTCGACTTCATGGAGTCCGAGTCACGCGAGCGCTACCGGTGGTATGACGCGATCATTGCGGAGACCGCTCGCGTCGGCCTCGTCGTCAACTTCCACGGCTCGGTCATCCCCCGCGGCTGGGCAAGGACCCATCCGCACGTGGTCAGCTACGAGGGGATCCGCGGCGCCGAGTACTACGTCTTCTACCAGGAGCCGCTGACCGCCGCGCACAACGTGATCCAGCCGTTCACCCGCAACGTCGTCGGCGCGATGGACTACACGCCGGTGGCGTTCAGCGCGCCGCGGCGGGAGACCAGCGACGCCCACGAGCTTGCGCTCGCCGTCGTCTACGAGTCCGGCATCACCCATTTCGCCGACGACCCGGGGGAGTACACCAAGCGTCCGGCGGCGGCCACGTTCCTCGCCGAGCTCGCGCCGGCCTGGGAGGAGGTGCGCCTGCTCGACGGGCACCCGGACCGGCGCGCGGTCATCGCCCGTCGCGGCGGCGACCGCTGGTTCGTCGGCGCGATCAGCGCGACCGGCCCGGAGCGGGTCACCCTCTCGGTGGCCAGCCTTGTCGACGGCCCGGCCGACGTCCTGCTCGTCACCGACGACGGCACCGGAGGGCTGGCGGAGACGATCCTGCGACAGGTGACCGAGCCGATCCCGGTCGACCTCGCGCGCAACGGCGGCTACGCCGCGATCGTGGCACCCGCGGGCGCGCCGCTGGTCCGCGCCGCTGCCAACCCCAGGTACGCGCTGCCGCGCATCGAGCCCGCGGTAAGCGTCGTCGGTGACGACGGGACGGCGGTCCTCGACGCCGATCCCCGCGCGACCCTGCGCCTTGCCCCCGGATGGACCGCCGTCCCGGGCGCCCATCGCGGGCAGTGGACGGTCCGGGCCCCGGCCGGGGTCCGCCCCGGTGACCGGGTCGTCGTCGCTGCCGAGATCCCCGGTGCCGACGGCGTACCGGCGGTCGCGCACGCCCAGGTCGTCGCGCCGCTGTCGCCGGGAAGCCATCCGCTGTCCACCATGCCGTTTCTGCGCTGCCGCAACGAGGTCGGCCCGGTCGAGCGCAACGCGGCCAACGGCGGCGGCGACCCCCGCGACGGCGGTCCACTCACCGTCGCCGGCGTCGTCCACGAGGAAGGGCTGGGCGTCAGTCAGCGCTCCGCTGTGGAGTTCGCACTCGCCGGCGGCCCGCGCCTGCTGACCGGTGCCGTGGGCGTCGACGACGAGACCCCGGACGCCACCGTGGTCGCGCGCATCCTCGTCGATGGGGTCGAGCGCCACAGGTTCGCGCTCCACGGCGGCGAGGCGCCCGTCGCGTTCGAGGTCACGGTCGAGGGCGCGGCAACGCTCGAGCTGCGTACCGAGCCCGGACCGGACGGTGTCGAGGCGCACGTCGACTGGCTGCGGCCACAGCTCGTGGTCTAAGCGAAGGACGCCAGAGTTTCCCCGGCACCCACGGAGCCGGGTCTCGATAGAGGAAGAGGTAACCCGATGAGGAAATGGCTGGCGGCCGCACTGGCCGCGGCGCTTCTGGCCGGATGCTCGTCCGAAAGCGGCGACGACGGCCCGGTCACGCTGACGTACGCGGTGTGGGGCCAGAACGACGCCATGCAGCAGCTCGTCGACGCGTTCGAGGCGAAGCATCCGGACATCCAGGTCGAGCTCCAGGTCAACCCGTGGACCGACTACTGGACCAAGCTCCAGGTCGCCGCTCAGGGCAGCACCGCCCCCGACGCGTTCTGGATGCTCGGCGACCGCTTTCAGACGTACGCGTCGAACGGGCAGCTACTGCCGCTCGACGACGCCATCGAAAAGGCGAACGTCGACCTGGGCGTGTATCCGAAGGTACTCGTCGACCTGTTCACTTTGAACGGCAAGCACTACGGGTTGCCCAAGGACTTCGACACGATCGGGCTCTGGTACAACAAGGAGCTCTTCGACGCCGCCAGCGTCAAGTACCCCACCCCGGAGTGGACCTGGGCCGACGTCCAGGCGGCCGCAGCGAAGCTGACCAACAAGAACACCGGCGTGTACGGCATCGCGGCGCCGTTCAACCGCCAGGAAGGCTTCTACAACACCATCGCGCAGGCCGGCGGGTACGTCGTCTCTCCCGACGGCAAGAAGTCCGGCTACGACGACCCGAAGACCCAGGCCGGCATCCAGTACTGGATCGACTTCGTCCAGAAGGGACAGTCGCCGACGCCGCAGCAGTTCGCCGACACCGACGCGACCGCCCAGTTCGAGAACGGCAAGGTGGCGATGTACTACGGCGGCTCGTTCTACGCGACTCGCTTCTACGAGAACGCCGCGCTCCGCTCGAAGATCGACGTCACCGCTCTGCCGAAGGGCGAGAAGCGCGCCACCGTCATCAACGGCATCCAGAACGTCGGGTATGCCAAGTCCAAGCACCCGGAGCAGCTGCGCGAGCTGCTGCTGTTCCTCGGCAGCGAGGAGGCCGCGAAGATCCAGGGTGACACCGGCGCGGTGATCCCGGCGTACCGGAACACCCAGCAGGCGTGGGTCGACTCGATGCCGGAGTTCAACCTCAAGGCGTTCCTGGACCAGGTGCCGGACAGCGTGGTCTACCCGGTCTCGGCGAACACGGCCGTCTGGAACGAGTTCGAGGAAACCCACCTCACGCCCGCCTGGGAGGGCAAGCAGACGGTGCAGCAGGCGGCCAACAGCCTGGCCGCCGAGATGAACGAAGCGCTCGCCAAGGAATGACCGTCACGACCAGCGGGCGTGGCGCCGCCAGGCGTCCCGCCCGCCCTCACCGCAGAGCCGCGTGGATCGGCCTGGCCTACGTCGCGCCGGCGCTGGCCGGGCTGCTCGCGCTCTACATCGTGCCGCTGTTGAACACGTTCTACCTGAGCCTGTCCGAGACCGGACCGTTCGGCGGCAGCACGTTCACCGGCCTCGACAATTACCGGGAGCTGGCCGGCGACGGCGAGTTCTGGCGCGCGCTGCGCAACAGCGCCGTCTACACGGTGATCGTGCTGCTCGGCATCCCGATCGCCGTCGTCGTCGCCACGCTCATCCACTCGGTCCGCCGCTTCGGCAACCTCTACCGCGTGCTGTTCTTCCTGCCCGTGGTCACGCTGCCGGTCGCCATCGGCATGGTGTGGCGGTACATCTACAACGGCGAGTTCGGGGTGCTCAACCAGGCGCTCGGCCTGGTCGGCATCGACGGACCGAACTGGGTCGCCGACCCGGACGTGGCGATCTACGCGGTGTCCGTGGTGGGCATCTGGATGAGTCTGGGCACCAATATCATCATCCTCGGCGCGGGCCTGCGCGGCATCCCGAAGGAGTTGCTGGAGGCGTCCGCCATGGACGGAGCCGGTCGGGTGCGGCAGTTCTTCTCAGTCACGCTGCCGCTGCTGTCGCCGAGCATCTTCTTCGTCTCCATCCTGTCGGTCATCTCGTCCCTGCAGATGTTCGACCTCATCTACGTGATGATCGGCCGTGGCTCCACCGCGGAGATCGGGACGCAGACCGTCGTGTACCGGTTCTTCCAGAAGGCCTTCGTCGAGTACGACCAGGGCTACGGCGCGGCCAACGCGATCGTCCTGCTGATGCTCATCATGGCGATCACCGCCATCCAGTTCCGGCTCCAGAGGAAGTGGGTCTTCTATGGCTGAGAACGCCGTGCGCCGCCGCCGCGACCCGTGGGTCGTCCACGTGCTACTCGCGCTCGCGGCCGCCGTGATGGTCTTCCCGTTCGTCTGGCAGGTGCTGACGGCCTTCAAGACGGTCCCGGAGTCGCGGGCCGTACCTCCGGTGTTCGTGCCGTCCGGGTGGCAGGTCGAGGCGTTCACCCGCTTCTTCGACACGCTGCCGGTCGGCGGGCTCTTCGTCGTCTCGATCGCCGCGCTGGTGCTGCGCGTCGCCGGGCAGGTGCTGGTCTCGGCCCTCGCAGCGTACGGGTTCGCCCGCTTCGACTTCCCCGGCAGGAACGTCCTCTTCGCGCTGTTCCTGATCATGTTGATGGCGCCCAGCCAGCTGTTCCTCATCGCCCAGTTCGACCTGATGAAGGACCTGAAACTGCTGGACACGCTGCCGGCGATCGCGATCCCGGGCTTGTTCTCGGCGTTCGGCACGTTCCTGCTCCGGCAAGCGTTCCTCGGCATACCGGCGGAGTTCGAGGAGGCGGCGCGGCTCGACGGCGCCAACTCGTTCCAGATCTTCTGGCGCATCATGCTGCCCATGGCCGGGCCGACGCTCGCCGCGCTGGCCCTGCTCACGTCGCTGTATTCGTGGAACGACCTGCTCTGGCCACTCGTGGTCACCTCGTCGAAGGAGAACATGACCCTTCCGGTCGGCCTGGCCAACCTCCAGGGCCAGTACGCGACCGACTATCCGACACTCATGGCAGGATCCTTTCTCGTGTCACTGCCGTTGATCGTCCTGTTCCTCGCGCTGCAACGGCAGTTCTTTGCCGGCATCGCATCGAGTGGCCTCAAGGGATGAAGGACTTCGCGCGTATCCCGGTCAGTTCGCCGGCGTCCGTCGCGGTGTTCCGCCGCATCCTCACGCACGGGCCGGTGGGGCGGGTCGACATTGCCCGCACCACCGGGCTGTCCCAGGCGGCGGTCACCAAGGCCGTCACCCCGCTGATCGCCGCCGGGTTCGTCGTCGAGGCCGAGCAGCCCCGGCCCGAGGCCGGCGTCGGTCGGCCCATCAACCCGCTCGCCGTCTCGCGCGACCGGGCGTTCATCGCCGGCGTCAAGATAACCGCCGAACGCAGCTACGCGGTCCTTACCAACCTGGGCGCCGATCCGATCGCCCACGTCGAGGTCGCGAACGCCAGCTCCGACCTGGCCGACGTGCTGACCGCGGTGGAGCGGCTCATCCAGCAGCTACGCGCCCACTCGCCCGGTGGCCGCCTCGACGGCATCGGCGTCGCCGTCTCCGGAGACGTCGACCGCACCACTGGCACCGTGCGCGACTCCCCACTGCTCGGCTGGCGCAACGTACAGCTCAAGGAGCGCATCGAGGCCCTCACCAGCACGCCCGTTACGGTCGAGAACGACGTCCGCGCGCTGACCGTCACCGAGATCCTCTTCGGCGCTGGCCGCGACGCCACCTCGCTGGCCGTCGTGACGATCGGCGCCGGCATCGGCTGCGGCCTGTTCCTCAACGGGCGCATCGTGCAAGGCACGCACGGCGTCTCCGGCGAGATCGGACATCTCCCGCTCGCATCCGAGGCCCTCGTCTGCAGCTGCGGTCGGCGGGGATGTGTCGAGACGGTCGCCTCGACCCAGGCCATCGTCGACCGGGTCCGGTCCGTCAGCGGTCGCGCCGACCTGACCATCGACGACGTCTTCGCGCTCGCCCACGACGGCGACAAGGCGGCGGTGGAGGCTTTCGCGGCCGCCGGCAGCACGATCGGCGCGGCGCTGGCCGCCCTGGTCAACCTCGTCGGCCCAGAGCTGGTCATCATCGCCGGCGAAGGCGTCACCGAGTACGACCTGTACGCCGACCGCCTCCGCAGCACCTTCGGCGAGCACGCGTTCGGTGCGGCCATCGACTGCGAGATCGTGCTCACCGCACACACGTTCCACGACTGGGCCCGGGGCGCCGCCGCCTGCGTCATCGAGGAAATGGCGGCCGGCTCGCTCTGACACCGCTCCTTGCGGCGCACCGCGAGCCGGTTTCGCCCGACGCTCTACGCCGTACTCCGTGGACTTCAACGTCTACTCCTCCGTCTGGCCGGCGCCTGCCCCAGCTCTCCTCTGCTCGATCGGGGCCGGCCGTGCCAGGCCTGCGTCGAGGGTGGTCCGCTCCAGGCGGCGCGGCGCCGCTGCAAGGACGGGTCGCTGTCCCGCAGCGGGCTGCTCGCGGCCGAGTCCTGGCCGCACCGCACCGTCAAGGCGTACGACCCGGTTCGGCTGTTCGTCAGCCCGAGTCGGTTCCTCGCCGACGTGCTGCGTCGCGCTGGCGTCTGTCCGGACCGGCTGCGCGTGCTGAACCACTTCGTCGATCTGGACGCCGAGGCCGGTCCGGCACCCTCCGACGGGACGGGGCCGATCGCCGCGGCCGGCGGGGACCGGTACCACCCCGGGACCGGCCCGGCCGACCGGTCCGGCGGCGTCGTACCCGACCGGCCCGGTGGTGATGGACGCGTTCGGGCAGGCCAAGCTGCGGCACCCGGCCGGCCAGTGGCTCGACGTACGGTACGAGGATCTCCTCGCCGCGCCGCGCGAACAGGTCGGCCGGATGCTCGACTTCCTCGGCAGGCGGCCAGCCGGGTTGCGGCGATACACCCGTACGCCTGGACGTGAGCACTGCTTTCCTGGCAATGCTCTTGTCCCTTCACTCTTTCAGACGGTGCGCGGCTTCTCAGGGCTCGTAGTCGGCCTCGCTGTACCCGTGCGCCTCCAGCACGGCGAGTAGTAGTTCATGCCACGCCTTCTCGTCGCTGTCGCGCCAGCGGTGCTTCCGCGGGCACTGCCAACTGGGCGGCTCGTCCCCGACGATGCAGCCGCCGAGTGCAATCTCCCCGTGGTCGGCGGCATCACGCGCTTCCGGAACCGGCAGGCCAAACAGCAGCGGCACACCCGGCGCACCGCACTCAGGGCAGGTGGAGATCACGTCGAGAGGGTATTGGGCCGTACCTCTTCTGTCGCCACCCGGTCGCAGGGCCGCTCGGGGAGGACGGCAGGCGGCGGTCCCGCGGACGCCGCCCTACCCCGGCGCCCCGCCACGATGTGACACGTCGTTCGAGCCGGCGTCGAACGGCCGACCAGTTCGACACTCCCAACCGGGCGGGGCGGTCAGCGAAGATTTCAGTCGCGGGCCACGGCGTAGCCGAGGATCACGGCAGCAGACACGACGATGTGGCCTGGGGCGAGGTCCTGGGCTGTGGTGGCGGCAGCCTCGGCGTGGCTGCGGTAGCGGGCAGTGCCGGGCTGTTCCGGGTCGACGTCCTCGACGTGCAGGACCGCGCCGACGCGGACGCCGGCCGCTTCGGCGTAAAGGTCGGCCTTCGCGCGGGCTGCGGCGACCGCCTTGCGCCGGGCCTCGGCCCGCAGTTCGCGCTTGGCGACGACATCGAAGTCGACGCCCTCGATCTCGTTGGCGCCGGCCGCGACGACATCGACGAGCAGCGGCTCAACGTCGTCCAGCGCGCGAGACTCGACCGCGAAGGCAGCTTGGCACTGGTAGCCGACGAACTTGCGGGTGCCGTCCACGTACTCGGTAGCGGTCTTCAGGTCCAACCGCGAGCCCTCGACCGCCGCGTCGCTGATCCCGTGCGCCCGTAGCGCGCCACGCACGGCCCGTACGGCGGCGCGGGCCGCTTCGAACGCGGCGTTCGGGGTTTGCTCCACACGCACGACCTTGAACCGCACCCGTACGAGTTCCGGGACGGCTTTCACACTCGCCGCGCCGAACGCGGTGATCCCCCATGGGCGTTCCACCATCTGCATGATTGCCGATCCAACCAGATCGTCCGCGCCGCGTCGCACCGGCAGTGGACGTCCTGGTAAACCGTGGACGTCCTGGTAGACGGTGGCCCGGCCTGGTAGACGGTGGCCTGACCGAACCCACAACCCGTCACCGTCGAGGTTGCCGAGACCGAGCGCCACAGCGGCTAGAAAGGTACCGCCGGCATCCCACGAACGGGCGGCGATGAGGTCCTTGCGAGCGGGGACGGTCATCCGCAACGTGACTGTCGCGGGAGAGTCGAGGTGAGGGGACGCAAGCGGTGGTGATCGGTGCGGACGGTGTCGGCCAGGACGTCGGCGTCGAAGCGGTCGTCCTTGTTACCGGCTGCGCCGTAGCGGCGGCGCAGGTGCTTGATCTGTTGCGGGGCAATCACGAAGACCGTGCGCCCTGCCTCGAGGAGGGCCTCGAGGAGGGCCCGTCGGGGCGTTCGATACCGACCTCGAGTACACCGGTCTGCTGCAGGCAGTGCAGCAGCTTCCGCAGCCCGGTAGCGGTGTGCTCGACGATCATCCGTTCAACCTCGACACCGTCGGGGCCAACAATCGCGAGGGCGTGTTCGGTGCTGGCCCAGTCGGCGCCCGTGGTTGGTCGACGCATCGGGGGGTCGTGTTCGACACTTATGGTGTTTTTCTTGCTGTTGCAGCAGCAGGTGGGCACCTGGTGGTCTCAGGACGCGGAAGCCGATCGCTCACTGATCGGCGCTCGACGGCGCTTAGCCCTGTCGCCAGTCATACGTGTCCTGGGATCACCGGGCCCCGCGGAACTCATGCCGGACCTCTCACGGGTCAAGCGCGCAATGCGGTGGCCCGGTGGGGACCAGGTGCGCCGACGACCCGACACCGCCGGCACCAGACACGGTGCCCGACGAGACCGCCGACAGGAAGAGTCTGCGCAGTGAGCGTGTACCTGATCCCGCGGTCTTGGCGACCGTGATCTGTTGGCCGCTTAGCGGGTCGGGATGCTCGGCACATCGTCGCGTTGTCTTCCGGTGGTGGGCGGCTCGGATTTCCGACGCGCGGTGCTGATGGCGGGGTGTGCGGTCAGTTCCATCCTGTGGCGTTGCAGGACACCGTGTGGCAGTCCTCGCAGATGAAAAGGCTGCGCCAGCCGTCGCCGTACTCGCGGATCCGGTTCTCGACCGAGACGACGTGGAACATCAACCGTCCGCAGGAGGGGCAGGACGGATTCGCGTAGAGCCCGATCGGTGGACCGCCGGCAGTGCCGACGAGGCCCGGCGTGAGCTGGATGTGGCCGTTGCAGTAGACGAGGTCCGCGTCGTAGGGCCGCAGTTCCACCGAGGCCAGCCCAAAGCCGGGGACCTCCAGCGAGCGATAGGTCTCCTCTTCCTCGGCGGCGGGCGGCTGGTCGAACGTGACGGCCGCGCTGCGGTAGCGGCCGTAGTCGTCGATGCCTGCGTGGAGAGTCCACATGCAGGTAGCTCGTGTTCCGACGAGGTGGACACGGTTGGCCGGCCAGGGTGGCAGGCCCGGCACGTCTGCGTGGCGCAATGACAGGTAGTGCCAGGAGATCGGGGTGGCCGAGGGGTTCTGCGCTACCTCTTCGACCGGCAGCCCTACCGGGTGATCCACGGCAGCGAGTTTTCCCGGTTCGTTGATCGGCTGCAGCCACACCGCGCGCCGCTGTGGCGAGAACCGGTACTGTGCTGGTCCGGTGGCGGGCACCCAAATTCCGGAGAGCTCATACTCCTCGCGATCTCCGCCGTTGCGCACGTCCTCCGCGACCGCGGTCAGGGCGGCAGCGGTGCCGATCGCGGCGAGTGCCCACGCGTCACCGAACGACCGGTCACTACGTAGCCTTTGCGCCAGGTGCTCCACGCATTGAACCTTTTTCAACCTGGACCGCGCGGCGCTCCCGCACCGCGTCCGACCTTGCGGTCCGCCGGACCGCAAGGGGAGTTGGAAAGGTTCAATCACCACCGATCCCACACCGCGACCGGCGGCCGGTCACCCATCACCAGGTTGACCAACCTCCCTGGGCAGTACACCTAGGCGGGGACGACACGATCTGGCCGGTCGTGGAGGTCCTGGAACAGGCCGCCTTCGACCAGCGCCCCTTTTGACGTCGGCGTCATCAACGTCCACTCCGCCAACCCGGCCGGCGCCGCGAAGATCGCACAGGTCCTACGGCACTGGGGGTATCGCGTCCGCGTCGCGTCGGGCTCCACGGACGTCGGCTATCTCGACGGCCCCGCGTGAGCTGACCGGCTCGAACGCGCCGCCCGACGGCTGTCACACTCGGACGGCGGCAGATGCGGATGCGATTCCGGCCGCGCGGCGAGACTGGACCGGGGTCACAGTTGCCAGGTGCTATTCGCCTTCCAGCCGACCAGAGTTGCCGCGGAATGGCCGTCCTCCGTCGGTCGTCGGTAAGGCTGCGATTCTCGCAGCCCAGCGGTCGACGTAGGTCTTCATCCCGTCGGCATTGCGCGGAATGCTCAACCAGTCCCAGGCAGCGTCGCGAATCTCCCGTTGGGCGATCATCTCGGTGCCATCGTCGTAGTGGAACGGGTAGCCGTCGACGATGTCCGACAAGTCTGCATAGATGCTGTACAGCGCGCCGGCATTCCCCACGTCGTCCGTGAGGAGCAGCTCGACCAGCGCACACTTCAGCTCCTCGACGACCCCCACCGGATCTTCTCTGCCCTTCAGCACTCGATGCATGTATCCATCGATGAGGTCGATCACAGCAGTCAAGGAAGACGATACGGCGTCGGTCACCCTCCCATGGTCGCTTGCCGTGTCACCCGCGCCGCTCCTGACCCCGGCAGCGCGCAACGTTCCAGGGCCACGATGCCGCGAAGAGACGAAAAGATTGAGTGGCACTCTCGTCGGCAACGTCGTACGCGCGGTATGCGTCCGATGTGACGTCGGATGCCTGCTGCCATGCAGGCGGCGGTGTCGGGCTGTGCGGATGCAGCGGCGGCATTCTGGTCCCGCGAACGGCGGTGGAGGTGCTTCAGTGAACCTTTTTCAACCTGGACCGCGGCGCTCACGCACCGCGTCCGACCTTGCGGTCCGCCGGACCGCATGGGGATTGAAAAGGGTTCAGTGGTGTGTGAGTGAGTGTTTGAGAAGGGCTATGCGGGCTGCTGGCGGTAGGTACGGCGTTGTTGGCGGGTGGTGGATGCGCCTCGGTGAGGCGGCGGGTCATGGTGTTGATCGCGGCCCAGCGGATCATCGCCTCCGAGGTGGCGGGGTCGCGTTCGTAGTCGCGGGCGAGTCGGCGGTGGGCGGTGAGTCAGGCGAAGGTCCGTTCGACCGGCCATCGTCGGGGGATCAGGACGAAGCCTTTCTGGCCGGTTGGTTTGCGGATGATGTGCAGGGTGGTGGTCAGGATTCGGGTGGCCCAGTCGACGAGGCGGCCGGCGAAGCCGGCGTCGGCGAGGACGTACCGGACCGGTGTGGTGAGGTAGAGGCTGAGCGGGGTGGTCTTGGCGCCGTCGCGGTCCTGGACGCTGGCGGCGCAGACCATGACGACGAGGATGAGTCCGAGGGTGTCGGTGACGATGAACCTCTTGCGGCCGTTGATTTTCTTGCCGGCGTCGTAGCCCCGGCTGTCGCGGCCGACGGTGTCGGCGGCCTTGACGCTCTGGGAGTCGATGATCCCGGCGGACGGCTGTCGGTTGCGGCCCTGCTGCACACGGACCTGTTCGCGGAGCCGGTCGAGGATGTGCTGCGTGACCTCCTCCTGTTCCCAGCGGACGAAGTGCCAGTAGACGGTCTGCCATGGCGGGAAGTCGGCCGGGAGTTGCCGCCAGGAGCAGCCGGTACGCACGACGTAGAGGATCGCGTCCACGATCGCCCGACGGGAGTGCTTCTCCGGCCGGACGCCAGGCCGTGGTGGTGGGAGCAGCCCGGCGATGTGACGCCACTCGGCGGTGGTCAGATCGGAGGGATACCGACGCTTACGGGGCATGCCAAGGGCAACGAGGCATCCACGGTCATCGGCCGCACGCCGAGTCCGACGTACCCCTCTTCAAAGACTCACTCAGTACCATGACGCCGTGGCAGACCCCCAATCCCGAGGCGACATCCGCCCGCCCGGCATCAACGCCGACGAGCGAACCACGCTGACGGCGTTCCTCGACTACCTACGCGAGGCGGTGGCGGCCAAGGTGGCCGGCGTCCCTGACGAACAGGCCCGCAGGCCGGGGGTTGCTTCCGGTACGAGTCTGCTCTGGCTGGTGAAGCACCTCACCGCCACCGAGCTCAACTGGTTTGTGTGGGCGTACGCCGGTGAGGATGTGCCGAAGTGGGACGACCAGGCGCCGGCCACTGAACCCGCAGCCGAGCTGCTCGCCGCGTACCGGGCAGCGGTGGACCGCAGCAACGCGATTCTCGCCGCCTGTACCGACCTGGACCGACCAGGCATCCGGTCCCTTCGGGAGACCACGCCGCCGTCCATGCGCTGGCTGCTCGTACACATGATCGAGGAGACCGCGCGGCATGCCGGGCACGCCGACATCCTGCGCGAGCAATTCGACGGGGCGGTGGGCCGGTAGAACTAGGGCGTGTCTCGTGGATCTGTTGGGGATGAGGGTGTAACACGTTTGTCGTGTCTGGACGGTTCGAGCTCACCGACGCCGAGTGGGAACTGCTCAAGCCCCTGCTGCCTGCAGATCCGCCGCGTGGTGGCCGGTGGCGTGATCACCGTACGACGATCTCTGGAGTCTTGTTCCGGGAACGGACCGGCATCACCTGGCGGGACCTGCCCGCCCGGTTCGGCCCGTGGAAGACCGTCTACCAGCGCAAACGTCGCTGGACCCTCGACGGGACCTGGGCGAGGATCTGCGACGCGCTGCGTACCGACTGCGATGCCGAAGAGGGCGATGACTGGACCCTCGGCGTGGACTCGACCGTGGTCCGGGCGCATCAGCACGCCGCTGGTGCTCGCCGTGACCTGCCCAGAGAGCTGTCCGAGCAGGCCGGCGATGGCAAAGGGGGCGGACGGGATCGGGCGAATCGGGTGATCGTGAGGCGCTCGGCCGGTCCCGCGGCGGACTGAGCACGAAGCTGCACCTGGCCGCCGACCGCCGGTGCCGGCCGATCAGCCGGACGCTGACCGCTGGGCAGCGCCACGACAGCGTCGGGTTCGCCAAGGTCATGGACGGCATCCGCATCCGGCGCCGGGTGGGCCGGCCTCGCGCTCGGCCGGGCCGGCTGCTTGCCGACAAGGCGTACACGAACAAGAAGATCCGGGCTGAGCTGCGTCGGCGCCGGATCACGGCGGTGATCCCGGAGAAGAAGGACCAGGTCGCCGCGCGGGTGTCCAAGGGCAGCCGCGGTGGGCGCCCGCCCGCCTTCGACCGTGAGCTGTACAAACAGCGCAATGTCGTCGAACGGGCAATCAACAAGCTCAAGCAGTTCCGGGCCGTGGCCACCCGCTACGACAAGAGAGACTTCATGTACCAGGCCGCCGTCGACGTCGCCACGATGAAGATCTGGCTACGCGACCTCGCCCGAGATCCACGAGACACGGCCTAGTAGGACTTTGTTAGGTCGTTGTGGTGTGTCGCTTGTAGGTGTCTGCTGGTGATGCTTGGCTGGCGGGTGTGGATAAGGGTGGGCTAGCGCGGGTCCGGGATCAGCTGCAGGAGTTCGCCTCGGGGGTGTTCGCCGGGTTGTCTCGGGTGGATCAGCGCGAGACGGGTGTGCGGTATCTGCGCGGGTTGATGCTGGATGGGCGTCGTAAGTCGATGCAGCCGATGGCGGCTCGTCTCGGGGTGGATCATCAGCAGTTGCAACAGTTCCTGACATCGTCGACGTGGGACGTGGTCGGTGTGCGACGGCGAGTAGCGAGGACCGCCGTGCAGGTGGTGGCGCCGAGGGTGTGGGTCGTCGACGACACCGGGTTCGCCAAGGACGGGCCAGCATCGGCGTGTGTCGCCCGGCAGTACTCCGGGACGCTCGGCAAGGTCGGCAACTGCCAGATCGCCGTCAGTGTGCACGCGGCCTCCGATGTCGCGTCGGCGGTGCTGGACTGGCGGTTGTTCGTCCCGGAGTCCTGGGATGAGACCTGCGTGCCGGATGAGGCCGGGAAAGTCGCCAACACTCACGCCCGTCGACTGCGCCGGCAGCCAGTCACCCTGGACGAAGCGGGGAAGAAGAAGCCTCACCTGCGCAAAGAGGCGCCGCGCGAGGAACAGATCGCGCAGATCCTGCGCCGCAGGGCGGCGTCGAAGGTGCCCGACGGCGAACGCTACCGGCCGAAATGGCTGATGGCCTTGGAGATGATCGACGAACTGGCCGGCTGGGACCTGTATCCGCCGTTACTGACCGCCGATGCCGGGTACGGCCAGGTCGCCGAGTTCCGGCAAGGCCTGACCGACCGCGGCATCGCCTACATCGTGGCCACCACCTCGAGCACGACCGCCCAGCCCGGCCATGCCGAACCTGTCGAGGTCGCCTACGCCGGAGTCGGGAAACATCCCACGCCGCGATATCCGCATCCGGCCCGCAGTATCAAAGACCTCGCCCTCGACCACGGCGCTGAGCGCGCCGTACTCGTGCACTGGCGGCAACGACTACCCGCAGCTGACAGCGCGGACGACCGACCCGCCGACACGCTGTCCGGACACTTCTTCGCCCTGCGGATCCGCCCCGCCGGCAGAACCGTCCGAGAAGGCCTTCCCCAGCACGGCGACGGCGTCCTGCCCGACTGCTGGCTGCTCGTGCAATGGCCACCCGGCCACGACGAACCCACCGACTACTGGCTGTCCGACCTGCCCACCGACACCACCCTCAGCGACCTGGTCCACCTGGCGAAAAGCCGCTGGCGCATCGAACACGACTACCGCGAACTCAAAACCGGCCTCGGACTCGACCACTTCGAAGGCCGCTCCTGGATCGGCTGGCACCGCCACGTCACCCTGGCCAGCGCCGCCCAGTTGTTCCTCACCCAGACGCGGCTAACCGACCCAAAAGCAACCGGGCGGCCCTGAGCCTCTACGCCGTCCTACGGCACCTGCAATACCAACTCGCCACCTGGCTCGGCTTCTGCCCACACTGCCACCAACCCGTACCGACCTAACAAAGTCCTACTAGATCAGTGCATCCGCTCTTGGCGAGCCCATACAGGCATCAACTTGCCCCCACGGCGTGCGCTACTCAGTAGTGAGCGAGGACCTGCGCGACAGGGTGGCCGAGAAGATCAGCCACCCTGGCAAGTTCCTCGGCATCGAGTTCGTAGTTCGCCCGAGTCGGGTTCATGGCACTTACTTCGAACCGCGCAAAGCCAATCGGCTCCTCGTAGCGCAGGCTATCCAGCGTGACCACGGCACAGCAGCAGGGCACTGTCACGTCCAAGTGGTCGAAGCTCTGGCCAACTTCCCTGACCAGCTCGCCGAGCCATGGCAAGCCGATATCGCCGTCGCAGCGTGGGCACGTGATCTGGGTGGTGTACTCGCCGGCGTCGATCAGGGTCACCCGGTCGTAGAACTTCGGCCTCACATCTTCGACAGCGTCACCGAGCCCTGAGAACAAGCTCGCCACGTAGGCAACGGCAGCGGCTGCGGCCTCGGGCGTGGGCTGCCAGCCCGGGTCGGTTGGGATCAACCGAATGCATCCATCGCTCACAGTGTTCAGGATGCCCGGTGCCGTTGAGGCATGATCAGTCGGGTAGTCGCTCGCCTGCACGCTCATCGGCAAGTTCCGGACGTCGGCGACGTCGGAGGTCGGCCACGGGGCGTGACGGCTCCGGCTGGTGGTGGCGCACGTGTCGTCGGCGCCTGATCCGGATGCGGTCGGCTGCCATCGCCTGGGAGGTAGCGGTGCCGGCGTCGGTCAAGGCCGATTGCCAGGCAGTTGACGGTAGTGTCGGTGGCGCCGGTAGGGCGCTCCGACTAGGAGCCGGGTGGCGAGGTCCCAGACATGCACGCTGCTGTCCTCACCGGCTGACGACCACGACGTGACGACCGTCGAGTTCGGTCAGCTTCACATCGAGTACTGCGCCGCGATGATCTCGATCTTGCGTTGCGGTGGGCGGTGCGGCAGCTTCATCAGACAGCTCCGCTCGCCAGGAGCCGCCGACCTGTCGGGCGCGTCCTCGCAGCGGTCTTGACCGCCTGTCCTTGGGCCTGTTGGATTATCATCGGGCGATGAACGATTCAGGTCTGGGCGCGCCGCAGACGCTACTGGCCAATGTCTTCACATTGGGCGTTCGTGATCTGGGGCGGCAGCGCGACTTCTATCGGTCCCTCGGATTTCCGCAGGTTGTCGACGATGCCGACTTCGCCGCCTTCCAGCTGCACGGAGCAGTCCTAGCGTTGTTCCCGGCGGAGAAGCTCGCCGCCGATGGACGCGGCGACCAGGAACTCGGCCGCGGCGGTATCCGGTTCACCATTGGCATCGTCGTGCGTCAGGCGGCCGAAGTCGATCGCCTTGCGGATCAGTTCGGAGCTGCCGGAGGGCGCATCACGAAGAAACCGACGAATGCTGAGTTCTTTCCTGGCCGGTCCGCGTACGTCGCCGATCCGGAAGACAACTTCTTCGAGATCGTGTGGGCCGAACCAGACAATGCCATCGTGGCGGCGGCGTACCGAGCAGCGCGTCTCACGCCGCCGGCCAGACAGTAGAGGCTGAGGCCGGAGCCCTTCGGCAAGTCAGGACGACGCCCGCCATGACGGCGCGCGCTCGACGGCATGACCGTGCGCCACACGCCAGCCGGAGCCGTCACTCTGTATGACTTGTAGGCGACGGTGTCACCGCGCCCGTTCGGCGGCAGATCCGTGCACCGGATATTCGGGGCCGTGATACCGGCTTCTGCTGTTCCGACCTTCGACGCTGCGGACATCTACGGTAAATGTCGGAGGTGCCCGTTACGGTGCCGCCGTGATCAAGGGATGGGATGCGATCGACTGGGCGGACTATGAGGGTGCCTACGGACCGGCGACCGAGACACCCGACATCCTCCGGGCCATCGCGTCGACGGACCCGCAGACCGCAGCCGACGGCCGGTTCGAGTTCTATTCCAGCCTTCACCACCAGGGCACCGTCTACCCGGCGACTGTCCTTGTGGTGCCGTTTCTCGTGGAGTTGGCCGGTCGGCCCGGCGTCCACGGCCGAGCCGACCTGCTGTCCAGCATCGGGCAGCTGTGTGATCCGGACCAGACCAACGGGGAAGCGCAGCCGTCCGTCCACGCCGCTGTCGCCGCCCTGAGCGACACGCTGCTACCCGGCCTCGACGACCCGGATCCGCAGGTCAGAGAGGCCACCGCCTACGCCCTCGCCCGCAGCGGTCCACACCGTGCGGCGGCACTGCGGGCATGCTGGGCGGTGGAGGCCACGCCGACGGTCCGGGCCTCGCTGCTGCTCGGCATGGTGCTTCACGAGACGGCCCCGTCGGCCGATCTGCTGCGCGCGGCCCTGGCGGAGCCGTTTCCCGTGCCGCAGGCGGCGGCGTTCGCCTTCGCGAGGGCCGGGCTACCAATGGGCGCCGACGATGTGAAGGCGGTGGCGGCGGCATGCGACCACGGCGAGTTCTGGCGAGGACCGTGGCAGGAAGAGGTGGCGGGACAGCCGCCGCGGGACCTCACGCGGCTGCTCGATGCCGACAGCGTCGCAGCGCTGACCGACGCGCTGCTCGCCCGATCTGCCCCGTCCGCTCGACATGGTGCCGCCGTCGGCCTGGAGCATCGGTTCAGGGTGTCGCGATCCGCGTCAACCGCGCTGATGGACCAGCTCGCGCGGCTGCTGGCCGATCCGGACGACAAGGTTCGCGCGGCCGCGGTCGACGCGGTCGATGCGGCCGGCTTTTCCGCGGCGGCGGTCGCCGATCGCCTGGCCACGATCGCCGGCGACGCGGCCACGGCCGCAACGGCCGACGAGCGGGGCCGTTGGGCAGCGGAAACCGCACTCACCGTCCTTGTTCGGCTCGGTGACCCCCGCTGGAAGGAACCGGCCATGGCCGTCTGGTCGACCGGCCGCGACCCGTATGCCGTCGACCTATTCGAAGATCACCCACCGGCCTTCGACCAGGATGTTCTTGCCATGGTCCGGCGACGCCTGACCGTGCACTGCACCACGCCCCGCAACGAGCGGCACAGCCTCCTGACCGCCGCCACGGCGGATGGGCCCCCCAATGCGCCGATCGACCTGGTTCAGCTTCTGCACACGTGGGGACCGGCAGCCAGTGACGCGGTTCCGGAGATCCTCGCCGCGTACGAACACGCATCCGGTGTTGCAGCAGGTGCCCTGGCGGCGATCGGACCGGCAGCGCTACCGGCCGTGCCGGCGCTGCGCGACCGCGCCGTCGACGGTGACATCCGCGCAGGACACGCCGTCTGGCGCCTTACTGGCGACGCCGCCCCACTTGTCGGCGCCGTCGTCACCCACCTCACGCGGTACCGTCACGGCCTCGCATGGGACCTTCGGCTCGCCGCTGACGCCGGGACCGACCTGGCACCTTTGGTACCCCACCTGCGGGCTTGGTTGGCCGACACGACGCGTACCGATCCTCACGAACGGATCGCACTCGCCGAGATGCTGTGGCGCGCCACCGGCGACCCAGCGCAGGCGTTGCCGACCGTGGCCGCCGTTCTCGACAGCGACCGGGGCAGCGACGCCGCCGCCCGACTCGCCGCAGCCCTTGCCCCGGCCGGCGCGAACCTCGCCCCCGGCCTGTGGCACCTGCTCACCAGCGGCAACTGGTGGAGCAAGCCGGACGCGGCACGCGCACTGTGGCGACTCGGCACGCCCCCAGGCGAACTGGTCGAGGCGTTGCTGGCGGCAATCGCGAAATCCGATGGCCGGCCCGACGCGGTGACGCTGCTCGTCGACATGCGTGCGGTCACGGCCGTACCCGGCCTCGTCGAGCTAGCCGAGCGCGACGAACGGGTGGTCCGCCACGGCAACGCGGATTACGTCTGGCGGGACGACACGCTGCGTCGTCACCTCCGGACAGCTGTCACCGTCCTCACAACCTGACAGGGAAACGGCTGGGCTTCCCCCTGAGATGTGGACACCCTGAAACTGGACGTTGGTCCAGAGGAAGGGGTGTCCCCGTTGGGGCGTCCATCGAAGTACACGGAAGAGTTCCAGCGTGACGCGGTTGACCTGGTCCGTTCGTCGGGTCGGCCGATCAACCAGGTCGCCCGCGAGTTGGGGATGAGTCACGAGACGCTGCGGAACTGGGTCCGTAAGCAGGAGCGGCAAACCGGCACGGGTCCGGCATCGGGTGGGGACGCTCTGTCGGTGGCGGACAAGGACGCGGAGATCGCCCGGCTGCGGCGTGAGGTGGCTGAGCTGCGGCAGGAGAAGGAGATCCTGCGCAAGGCAGCCGCGTATTTCGCGAAGGAGATGGATCGGTGACCAGCCGCTTCCGGTTCATCTCCACCCACCGCGCCACCTGGAGCGTCAAGCGGCTGTGCCGGATCCTGGCCGTGTCCCGCTCCGGGTTCTACCGCTGGGCCGCCAGCGAACCCGCACGGCAGGCCCGCGCCGCCGCCGAGGACGCCCTCGCCGAGCAGATCAGGATCATCCACGCCGACTCCGGTGGCGCCTATGGGTCCCCGAGGGTGACCGTCGAGCTGCGCGACCGGGGTGTGCGGGTCAACCGCAAGCGAGTCGAGCGGATCATGCGGCAGCGGGAGATCGTGGGCCGGCACCTACGCCGCCGCAAACGCACCACGATCCCGGATCCGGCCGCCCCGCCGGCGCCGGACCTGATCGGCCGGGACTTCACCGCCACGACACCGGACCAGCGGTGGTGCGGCGACATCACCTACCTCCGCGTCGGCGGCGGCTGGCTCTACCTGGCCACCGTCATCGACATCGCCACCCGCCGCCTGATCGGCTGGTCGATCAACACCCACATGCGCACCAGCCTGATCATCGACGCCCTGGACGCCGCAGTCGCCGCCCGGAGCGGCCGAGTCGACGGCGTGATTTTCCACTCGGACAGGGGCGCCCAATACGTCAGCCGCGACTTCGCCGACGCCTGCCAACGGCACGGCATCCGCCGCTCGATGGGGCGGATCGGATCCTCGTACGACAACGCCCTGGCCGAGGCGTTCTTCGCCACCCTCAAACGAGAGTTGGATGTCGACCACCACCGCTGGACCACCGAACCCGACGCCCGCCGCGACGTGTTCCGGTGGATCGCCTTCTACAACCACCGGCGCCGCCACTCCGCACTCGGCTACCTCAGCCCCGCCGACTACGAACAAACCCTCACACCGGCTACCCTGCAACAGATCGCGGCATAACCCGGTGTCCACATCCCGGGGGGAACCTCAGTCGGCCCCCGGCCGTTAGCTGGACAGCGAACCGTCGGGCGGGACAGATGTCGAACGACGAGGTGGCTTTCGCCGCGCCCGCCAGTACCGGAAGACTCGGGCACGGTTTGCTGGGCTGACAAGCACGACATCTTCCGAGCCGCCGCGACTGTCGTTGAGCTACACCCGGCGCTGTTCCACGGTCTGCAGGTCGCGTTCTGGTGTCATGCCAGTTCGGCGGACCGTGGCATGTCGAGGAGAGGGCGGGATACCCTGCCTGCGGTGCCTCGAAACGCGTGACCGGAGGAGTCGATGCTGGGATGACGGCAGGGCGACCGATGCCCACCCAGGACGACGTGCTCGGGTACTTCAACACGCTGTCGAACTGGGGACGGTGGGGCGACGACGACGAGCTCGGGACTCTGAACCACATTACCGACGACGTCCGGCTGGCGGCGGCGCGGGCCGTGCGCCACGGCAGGAGCGTGTCGTGCGCATGGGAGGTTGCCGTACCGGAAGAGATGGAGCGGTCGACGACGACGTGCCCGTGCGCCGCCGACATGCCGGGTGCCGAGGACATGCCGCTGCCCGGATTCCGCGCCGATCGGCGCTGGGGCTTTTCGTCCGAGCGGCTCGGCATCACGTTCCACGGCAACACCGTCACCCACGTCGACTCGCCGTGCCACATCTTCTGGGACGGCATGATGTACAACGGGCGGTCGCACTCGTTGGTCGACGCCGCGACGGGATCGGGGTGGGCGGCCGTCACGGCGGCGGCGAACGGGATCATCACGCGTGGTGTCCTGCTGGACATTGCGAGGGTCCGTGATGTGCCGTGGTTGGAACCGGGGCAGGCCGTGTTTCCCGACGATCTCGAGGAGGCCGAGCGTCGGCAGGGTGTGCGGGTGCGATCCGGCGATGCGGTACTGCTGCGGACCGGCCATGGCCGCGTCCGGCACGAGGCCGGTACGGCCAGCGGTTTCACGCAGGCCGGCTGGCACGCGTCCTGCCTGCCGTGGCTGCATGAACGGGAGGTCGCGCTGATCGGCGCTGACACCCCCCAGGACGTTCAGCCGTCGGGGTACGAAGAGGTGTTGATGCCGCTTCACGCCGTCAGCCTCGTCGCGATGGGTCTGTGGCTGCTCGACAACTGCGACCTGGAGGTGTGCGCGACGACGGCTGCCGAGCTCGGCCAGTGGGACTTCCACCTCGCGGTCGCGCCGGTCCGCTTCGCCGGTACGTCCGGCAGCCCGGTCAACCCGATCGCCACATTCTGACCTGAGTGGGCTCAAATTAGTGCGCACTTCCTGTATCCGGTGCCTGGCCTGGAGACCGGCACCAGCGCCCGGCTCGTAGCCGGAATGGTCGGCCTTTTCCGCGTCCCTGCCTTGCCGTCAGGTCGGCGGAGCGGCTTCGGAGAGCAGATGGACCAGCGACGTGGCTACCGTAGCGAGAACCTGTTCTTGATGGTGTTCGGTAAGCCCGCTCAGTGGTCGCCCAGCGTCGTTGAACGCTTGGAACTGACCAATTTCTGAATAGGGGAAGTAGCTTGGCTTGATTATCAAGGGAAGGACTTGGCATCCATCCAGGCGTGCCGCCTCCAGCAGGTTCGGCAACTCGACCTCCTGCACGAAGGATGACGCGAAGAAATCGGCCGTTACGATCAGGATCGCTGCCCTGGCGCGAGAGAGCGCCGCTTCCAGTTCCTCTCGCCACAGCTCACCCGGGTTGAGTCGGGTGTCTGCCCACACGTCAACGATTCCCTTGCGGATCAGTGGACTCAAATGTATTTTGAGTCGATCCAGCCAGTCGGCGTCCCGATGACTATAACTAATAAACACTTGATTGCGTCGCCCGAGGGTTCTCTTGCCTACCGCCCGGGCAAGTTCATCGCGCCGCTGCTGCCGCAGGTAGATCAAGAACTGCGGGTCTTCCACAACCAACTGCCGCGAGCGCACGTCAAGGTAGAGGTGCTCACCCAAGACTTCGTCATCGAAGCCGACAGGGAACCTCTGGAGTAGGTGGGCCTCGATCGCGATCGTCAACTCAGGTTGATGACCGGCCACTTCGTCGAGGTGCAACACCCCATCAGTTGAACTCAACCTCAGCAGCAACTCTATACATGCCTGATGCCGTTCGCCGTCCAGAGACGCGAACGCCTCAACCGCCTTCTGATACTTCATGCGCAACGCAAATTCGAGGTGACTTAGTGCGTCCTCGAGACCGTGGACGACACGAGTGGGCGTCGGCTGAGTTTCGACGATGTCATTCTGCGTTGCCAGGAACCAGCACAGCATCTGAGCAGTACTTAAGCTGCCCCCCGCCAATTCGACGATCCGCTCCGCCTCGTCAAAAGAGACATTCAGTGCCGCCTCGCCCTTGCGGATCATACGTAAGACGAGATCCCCTCCCACTTTACGCAGGACGAAAAGCTGGATCCGGGTGGCCAGATCGGACGCAACGTCGACCAAACGACGACCGGTTCCTGGAATCCCCGCAATGATCAGTCGATGATCGGCTGACTCCTCGTCAGCGAGGAGTTTGAGGTAGTGAGTCAGAGATGCTTGCACTTCGGGAGACAGTCGATGAAAGTCATCAACCGCCACAATGCCCGACCCCAACATCGCCGGCAGTGCGCGTATTCGTTCGAGGTCGTCTCGTTTCCGGGCGCTCAGTACGACGATTTCGCGACCTTGGGCACGTTCCATCTGAACTGCCTGCTGCAAATAGGTGCTCTTGCCGGTCCCGGATGGTCCCTCGATCACGATCCCTAGACCGGGTTGCCGCAGCGCCATGCGGAACAGCGAGAAGTCCGAAGGCTCCACAAAGGTCACCGTGGGTGTGCCACTCCGTTTGAAGACGTCGTTGAGCTGGTAGGTGGGGATGGCTTCACCCCTACTGGTCGACCTTGTCTCAGACTTCTCGCCTTCATGAGCCTCCGTCATCGCACCTCCAGCGTGCTGAGCCGAGCGGGCGCCGCTGGGTCGTGTGGCCGGCTCATTTTCGAGGTCTGGTAAATCGTCGGGGTCGGCGTCGGGTAGCCAGGTGAGTACCTGACCGGCTCGGCGTCGGAAGCCGGGATCCGGGTCGTCGCGGGCCAGTTCGGTGAGGAGTTCTCGGGTCTGGTGGTCGTCGCCGAAGTGGGTGCCGAGGGCTTGCACGGTGGCGGCCCGTACCGACCAGTCCTGGTCGCGTAGCCGTTCCACGAAGAGGGTACGGACTTCGGGATGTTCGGCGAGGCGTTCGCCGAGTACTCGGAGTGCCTCGCGGCGTACTTGTACGTCCTTGTCGTTGCCGGCCCGTTCGATCAGCAGTTCGCGTACGGCCCGGTCGGCGCCGAAGTGTTCGCCGAGGATGCGTACGGCCACGGTGCGGATCTGTGGGTCCTCGCCGGTGGCCCGGGCCATCAGGACTTCGCACTGCTCGACGTCGGTGCCGAGCCGGGTGGCGAGTTCGACGGCGGCTTCGTGTACGAGTTCGGCGTCGGGGTCGTGCCGGATTCGTTCCAGTAGTGCCTCTCGGACGTCGGCGTCGATGCCGAGCCGCTGTACCAGTAGGCGTACGGCGGCGAGCCGGAGCCGGGCGTTGCTGTCGTCGTGTACTCGTCCGGTGAGTAGGTCGTGTACGTCGTCGCGGGACGCGCCGCGTTCTACCACTGCTGTGGCGGCGAGGGCGAAGACGGCGGCGTCCGGGTCGTGGTGTGCCCGGTCGACCAGTACGTGGTGGACCTGTTCGGATAGTTGCGGCTCTCGGGTCAGTGCGCGGAGTGCGGCGAGCCGTACCTCGGCGTCGGGGTCGTTGCGGGCTCGGTCGAGGATCACTTCCCGGGTGGCGGGATCGCGGCGTGCGGTGTCGGCGAGGGCGTTGACGGCGGCGAGGCGGACGGTCGCGTCGGAGTCGTCTCGGGCGAGCCCGGCGAGTACCTCGGAGACGGCGGAGTCCATTCCGACTCGCTCGATCAGGGCTCGGGCGGCGACCAGCCGGATCCGGGCGTCCCGGTCTCGTAGGGCGAGTTCGCCGAGTGCGGCGCCGACCGAGGCTTCGGCGCCGATGTCGTCGGTCAGGGCTCGGGCGGCGAGCAGGCGTACGTCGGCGTCCCGGTCGTGGCGGGCGGTGGTGACCAGCAGCTCGATCAGCGCGGGGTCCCGCTCGAAGGACTCCACCAGGATGCGGAGCGCGGTTCGGCGGACAATCGCGTCGGAATCGACGCGGGCGCGACTGACCAGCATGTCCCGCACGATGCCGGTATCCGGAGGCTGCCAATGGAGCAGGGCGCGCGCGGCGACCCGCAGCACCCCTGGGTCAGGGTCCGAGCGGACCCGATCGATGAGCAGGGCGCGAACCCCCCGGTCGGCGGCGAGTCGGTCGCCGAGAATACGAACGCAAATACGGCGGGCAGCGGGCTCAGTGTCGTCTCGGGCCCGTTCGATGAGCAGGTCGCGGACCTGGCCGGTAGCGCCGAAGCGTCCCATCAGGACCTGGGCGGCGGTACGGGTCACCTCGGCGTCGGGGTCGGTACGCAGGCAATCGACGAGCACTCTGCGGAATTCCTCGTCTCCGACGTAGCCGCCAAGAGCCTGGACGGCGCTCAGGCGTACGCTGGCGTGCCCGTCGGCGCGGGCCCGCTCCCGTAGAAGTTCCCGGACGTGGGGTTCGTCACGGAAGCGTTCGCTGAGGGCCTGTACCGCGGCGAGCCGCACCCCGGCGTACCCGTCCGCGCGGACCCGGTCGACGAGCACGTCCAGAACCTCGGGGCCAAACCGCTCGCCGAGGGCCTGCACCGCCGCCAGCCGCACCCCGGCATGGATGTCGGAGCGGGCGCGTTTGGCCAGGACGCCCAGCACCCGCGATGCCGCAGCCTGATGCGCCGGGCTGTCGACCGCCGCAGTGGCGACCTGGGCGGCCTCGGCCAGGCCGGCGACCGAGGCGTAGGAGGCGGGGCTGTCGTCCATGGTGGCGAGCACGTCGTCGAAGAGGTCGTCGATCCGTTCGGCCGGGGTGGAGAGCATCGCGGCCAGCCGGGCGGCGTGGGTGGAGACCGGGTGCCAGACGATCCGGACGCCCCGGCGGCGGTACCAGGAGAGGTAGATCTTGCGGCCGGGCCAGTTCGGCCCGATCGCCTTGGCGGCCGGCAGGATCTCCTCGTCGATCAGCCGGGCGGTCTCCCGGTCGTCGATCGAGACGCAGTGCTCCAGCAGCAGGATGAGCTGCCGCAGCAGTGTCTCCGCCGGCTTGGCGGCGGCGCTGTGCAGGTTGCGGACCTCGGCCAGGCACTGCACGGCCAGCGCCAGGTTCCACGGCGGCGGGGCGAAGTCGGCCGGCGGCCAGGGCTGGTTGACCTCGGTGGTGAGCAACTGGATGAGCTGCGCGGTGTGGTTCTGGTGCAGCGCGCCGGCGAGCAGCCGGAGCACCTCCCGCCAGGACAGGTCGGCCCAGTGCTGCCGGAAGAGGTCCTTGAGCTGCTCGAAGGAGAGCACCTGGTCGTGTTGGAACTTGGCCAGGATGGCGTCGGCGCAGAAGAACTCCAGGAAGGTGCGGTGCACGAAGCCGTAGACCTGCGGACCGTACCGGCTGAGGATGAAGTTCCGATCCCGAAACTCATTGACCATCTCCCCGGCGATCACCCCTGCAGTCACGCGGTCCCGCTGGTAGCGCTCGACCAGGTACTGCTCGAAGACCTCGGATAGCTCCGCGCCACTGATATGGTTCACGGCGCTCCCGCGGTCGGCCGACTGCATCCGGTACGCCAGCCGGCGCAGCAGCTCCTTCTTGTCCTCCGGGTCCAGGAAGCCGGCGGCCGGGGATTCCTCCCGCAGGTGCCGGTCGGTGTCCCACTGCGCCACCAGCACGGTGGCGGCGTGGTCGTAGAGCTTCCAGCGCTCCCGGGGCAGCGGCTGGTGCTTGCCGATGATCGCCAGGATGGTCAGCAGCAGCGGGTTGCCGGCGAGTTCCCGGATCGCGTGCGAGTGCCGCATCGCGTCCAGCAGCCGGGCCCGCTGGGCGTGCGCGTCCTCCGGCCGGTCCCGGATCGCCAGCCGGTACCAGCTCGACAGGAAGTCGCCGGTCTGCTCCTCGTCCAGGTCCTGCAACGTGTAGTGCACGAACCCGACACTGGTCAGGATCCGCCGCGAGTAGCCGATGATCCGGGACGTGACGATCATCCGTACCTGCGGGTGGTTGGCGGCGAAACCGGCGATCTGCCGGGCCACCTCCTCCCGGCGGTGCCGGTCGAACACCTCGTCCAGGCCATCCAGGACCATCACCGCCCGGCCGCCGACCCCGAGGTGCCGCAACAGCGCGCTCCGCTCGATGCCGAGCCCATCGGTGCTGGCCCGGTGGTCGAGATAGTCGACGAAGTTCTCGCACTTGCCCTCGGCGGCCAGGGTGATGAACGAGCGCAACTCGATCAGCAGCGGCAGGTGGTCGGCGAGCGCGGTCAGCCGGTCGTCGACCGGCCCGCCGGTGAGGCTGAGCGTCACGTACCGGGCAACGGTCGACTTGCCCGAGCCGGGATCGCCGAGCAGCACGATCGCCCGCTGCTCCGGCGCGCCGAGTACGTCGAAGAGCCGCTGCAGCGGCTTCGCCCGGTACGACTCGTGCAACTGCACCAGCTCCCGGGGGTCCACCTCCTCCGGCACGTCCTCGGTGCCGATCCGCCCCTCGGACTGCATCCGCCGCAGCCACTCCCGGGGCAGCTCGGCCGGGGGCGGATCCTCGCGTACCCACTGCTCGACGAAGACCGACATCAACTGGATCCGGAGGTAGTCCTCGGTCTGCTCCGGGGTCAACGCGTCCAGGTCCAGCACCCCGTAGTGCTGCCGCAACCGGAGCAGGTACTGCTTGAGCGTGTCCCGGCTCGGCGTGTGGACGCCCCCGGCGTCGGTGAGGAAGTTCGCCACCGCCGCGGTCACCATCGCGGCCAGGGCGGCCGGATCCCGGAAGGTGCTGCACATGTGCCGGTCGGCCAACTCCGCCCGGAGCGCCTCGATCCGCTCCGCGTCCCGGCCCCGGTCGACGAAACTGCGCGGCCAGGGCGCCTCCTCGTCCAACAGGAAGATCAGACACGGCTTGCCGCCGGTCAGCGCCTCCCGGTATTCCAGCTCGGTGATCGAGCGGTCGTAGCCGGCCGGGATGAAGCCGTACCGCCAGGCGAAGATACCGACGTAGACGTCACACTCGGCGACGTCGGCCAGGCAGCGTTCGAGCGGGCGCCGGTCCTCGGCCACGTACGACTCCATGGCCATGTCCTCGACCCGCAGCCGGCGCAGCGCCAGCTGGACGGCGGCCCGGCACTCCTGGAGATCCCGGAAAGTGGCCGAGACGTAGACCTTGGTCACGGCGGCTCCTAGGGGACGGCGTGAGCGACTACAGAAGGTAGCAGAATCAGACAATACGTGGTTAGCCCTGCTCTTTCACGATGCGTGAGTAGTGGTTGATGTCGATGCCATGGGCACGCAGCGAACGGAGGCGGGTCAGGAACTCCCTGGTGCAGCCGGCGGCCCACGCCGGTGCCCTCCCGTTGTCCTGAAGCCGGCCGCCGGATCCGCCCGCCGGCTTCAGGGCTAACCCGGATGGCTGGTCCGGCCCCAGGACGGACCCTGGGGCCATGAGCGGGATCGAAGAGAAGTACCAGGAACTGCTGCATCCGGGCTGGGGGCCGGCCGTGCCGCTGCCGGTCGTACCCCTGCCCGTCCCCGGCACCCACGGACGCTTCTTCGGGTACGTGCTGTCCACCGGCGTCGCGGTCACGATCTACGAGCACCCGGACACCGGCACGTTCGAGGTGCACGGGGCGATCCTGGCCCGCTACCTCGAGCTCGGCGGCCCGCTGGCCCTCGGTTTCCCGGTCAGCGACGAGGTCGACGACGTCGTCGGCGGGCAGCCGGTAGGCCGGGTGAGCCACTTCCAGCACGGTTCGATCTTCTACCACAACGGCACCCTGGTGGAGCTGAGGGCGCTCAGCGCCCCCGGCGCGGCGTTCGAGATCGTCGACGGCATCGACGTCTCCTATGCCCAGGGGAACATCGACTGGCCGGCCGTCGGCCAGGCCGGTCTCGGCTTCGCCTACATCAAGGCCACCGAGGGCGACAACCACACCGACAACCAGTTCGCCCACAACTGGGCTGGCAGCGCCGGCCGCGTGCCGCGCGGCGCCTACCACTACTTCCATGCCCGCACGACGCCCGACGCGACCCGCGCCCAGGCCGACCACTTCAGCAACGTCGTGACGGCGGCGGGCGGCGGCGCCGAGCTGCCGCCGGCAGTCGACGTCGAGACGCTGCCGTACGGGGTGACCGCGGAGCAAGCCGTGGCGTCGCTCCAGTTCTTCATCAGCATCGTGTGGCAGGCGACCGGACAGCGTCCGCTGATCTACACGTACCCGTCGTTCTGGACCAGCCAGATGCGCGGGAACGCCGCCTTCGACGGTAAGCACCACCTGTGGATCGCGAGCTACGGCCGGCCGCTGGGCCACGGCGCCCACGCCACCCGGCCCAACGGCCCGCTGCTGCCGCGCGGCTGGTCGGACTACTCGGTCTGGCAGCACGCCATCGGCGCCGGCATCCCCGGCATCCCCGGCATCGCCGGCCTCGTGGACCGCAACACGGTCGCGGTGCCCGGCGGCCAGAGCCTCGTCGACTTTCTGCACTGACGGGAGACACCATGGACACCTTCCTCGGCCAGCCGATCACCGGCGGCGTCAACGCGACCATGGCTCAGGTCCTCGCCGCGGTGGAGGACGACCTGTGGCGCACGTGGAAGGCCTCGCCGGACGAAGGGGACTTCCACACCTGGGCCGGCTTGGTCGAGCCGAGCATCGGCACCCGGCCCGGCGACGGCCGCCACGCCACCGGCGCGGCCGTCGATCTCAACGTGACCGAGTGCCCGTACATCGTCACGCGCACCGGTGAGACGTACGGCGGCGAGGCGGCCGCGCACGACCAGCAGGAAATGCGCCGGCGGGTGGTCGAGGTCTACGACCGGGCGGTCGCGTTCTTCACGGTCAGCGGCCGGCGATCCGACACCAGCATCCGGGTCAACGACACGATCGAGGTCACGTACGACCGGTTCCGCGAGCTGTCCGACGCGCTGGTGTTCTACCTGTCCTGGGCGGTCTCGGCCGCTCACGTACGGGTGAACCGGCCACCCATCGCCGACGCGCATGCCCTGCCCGACGGCCATCCGGCGCTGCGCGCGATCCCCGCACCCGAGCTGGCCCAGCCGGCCGACGCCGCCATCCCGGCGATCGAGTTCCTCTACGCCGACGAGTTCTGGGCCCAGAACCACCAAGGCTGGCCGTACGGGCCGGAGCAGCAGTACTGGCAGATGCTGCGCGACTACGAGACCGTGCGCACTCCGCTGCTCCACGGCAACCCGGCCCAGCCGATCACGGCGACGCGCAACCCGGCCCACGGGTTCCTCCAGCTCCGTAAGGAGCTGGTGTGCTCACTGATCCATGTGGGTGACGCGATCATCGGCACCCGCCGGATGCGGTGGGGCGCCAGCGACTTCGGCGCTCGGGAGAGCGGCGACGTCATGCACTTCGACTTGGGATAGCGCTGAAGGGAGAAAGGTGATGACCGACAGGAAGACCATCGACGAACGACTGGACGTGGCCCGTACGGTCGGGCTCGTGGCCGAGCTGCGGGCGGCTGTCCCGGTTCTCGGCGGATCGGCCGACGACCGGGCCGCGGCGCGCGAACGGCTGGGCCACACCCTGGACGACTACGTGGCGGCCACCACACGGCTGGCCGACGTACTGTCCGACCGGGCCGACGAGGTGCGGTCCAAGCTGGACGCATTGCAGGAGAAGCGCACCGCCCTCGGCGAGCCGGACGCCGCCCACGCGTTCGAGAACGCGATGGTGCAGATCCGCACGCTGATCGACCAGACCACCGACGGCGACGTCGCCGCGTTTGCCAAGCTGATCGCCGGCCGGGTGGCGACGGCCGCGACTCAGCTGCGGACCGAGACAGAAGGGAAGGGCGGGCAATGATCACCGTGGTCGACCGATTTGGACAGGCCATCGGCTACATCGACGAAGCCGCGATCCTGCCGGAAGGCGGCGGCGACGGCACCGGCGGCGTGGGACTGCTGGAGGGGCTACTCGTCGTCGGACTGGCGATGCTGGCGCTCTAACGGCCGATGGTGCAAGGGGTGGCACCGGCGCCATGCTGGTGCCACCACGCCACGAGAGGATCCGCGATGACCATCGAATGGCTGCCCCAGGGAGCCGTCTCCCCGGTCGTCGCCGGCCGCGACGGCTGGTTCCGGCCGGACGAGCTCCTGGTCGGGGTGGAGGTCGAACCCCATCTGCCCGACCTGCTGGCCGCCGCGGACGTGTCGGCCGAGCCGTACGTACCCGGCCACACGCCTTGGCGGGACCGGGTGGCCGGGCCCGACTACGGCGACGTCAACGAGCGTCTGGCCGCGGCCGAGGCTCACCAGCGGCTGTGGACGGTAACCGACCGTCGCGGCCGCGACCTGCCCGACCTGGCGGCCGCGTTGCGAGCGCGCGGGGCCAGTGTCCAGCTCAACCACGTGTTCGTCGGCGAAGACTGGTACCACGGCGGCCCCGGCGACCGGCCGCGGCCGGTGCCACCGCCGACGCACTGGCCGCTCGCCCCAGGAGAGGCGAACGGCGCGGCGCACGTGGCGGTCCTCGACACCGCGATGCCACCGCAGTGGCGTGAGCTACCCGGTGGCCTGCGGGCGCTCGTCGTCGAGCGGTTCCCGGTGCCGGACCGGATCGGCAACCCACTGGACGAGAACGAGGACGGGCGGCTGGACCGGCAGGCCGGGCACGGCTTCTTCATCTGCGGCCTGGTCGGCCGGGTCGCACCGGCGGCGGGCGTCGCGGTCTCCACCGTGTTGCACGCCAGCGGCGAAGGTGACGAGGCACGGATCGCGCTGGCCCTGCTGGAGGAGGCGACCGCACCCATCGTCAACCTCTCGCTGGGCGGCTACACCGAAGGCGACACCCCACCGGCGGCGCTGATCGCGGCCGTGCGCCGGATCCTCGCCGCCGGCCGGGTCGTGGTGGCGGCGGCCGGCAACGACGGCGAGGGCGCCGAGCGCGCCGAGCGGCCGTTCTGGCCGGCTGCCATCAAGGGCGTGGTCGCGGTTGGCGCCTATCAGACGGTCGAGGGCGGGCCGGCGCCGGCGCCGTTCACCAACCGGGGGCCGTGGGTCGACGTGTACGCGCCAGGCGTCCGGCTGTGCAGCGCCTACGTCGACGGGCACGAGGACGAGGCCGGGTCGGCCTTCACCGGCTGGGCCAGTTGGAGCGGTACGTCGTTCGCTGCACCCCTGTTCGCGGCCGAGCTGGCCCGGCGGTTGATCGCCGACCCCGCCGGTGGCACCGCGGCCGCGCACCGCGACCGGCTGCTGGCCGAGCTGCCGTCGGTGCCGTGGCCCGGCTTCACCGGCCGGTTGCTGCCGGCCGGCGACATCGAGAGCACCTGGTAGTCAGCCGCCGAGGCAGACGAAGCTCGCCGCCGCGGCGAAGGCGGCGTGGTCTGGACCGGCGCCGGCCCGGGCGGCGGCCAGTGCGGCGGCCGGGCGTTGCCCCGACCGCAGGCACCGGTGGAAGTCGCGCATCAGCGGCTCCGTCGCCCCGTCGGCCACCGGCAGGACGGTCGCGACGACCGATCGCGTGCCGAGCGCGAGCAGGGCCGACGCCAAGCCGAGCAGCTCGTCGCCGGCCCGCACGGCGGCGACGCCGGACTGGCAGGCCGGCAGTACGACCGTGTCTGGTGCCGTGGCCAGCCGCTCGAGGTCGTAAACGGTCAGTGGGCCGTCGGCCAACGTCAGGGCCGACAGCAGCGGGTTGTCCACGCGCAGAACACCGTGGGCAGCAACGTGGGCGAGCGCAGCGCCGTCCATTCCGGACAGCACCGACTCGACCGTCGCCGCGCCGTCGAGCAGGGCCGTACCGCCGGCCAGACCCGCTACCTCCTGGCGGGCGCCGGGCAGCCCCGGACCGGCGGCGAAGAGCCGGTGTCCGGGGCGCACGGACCGGCGCTCGGCCCGCAGCCAGGCGGCCGCCGACGGAGCCAGCGTCACCGGCCGCCCCGACACGCTGGGGAGCAGCCCCCACGGCACGGCGTGCAGCAGGCCGGTAGGTACGACGACCAGCGGCCGGTCGCCGACCGCACGCCGCAGCGGGGCCAGGAGCAGCCGGTCGAGCGCTAGGCCGGCCGCCTCGGCCAGGTGCCGCATGCGGTCGGCGGCCGCCGGCGGCCCGAGGCCGAGGGCGAGCCGGCGCAGCGTGAAGTGGGACGCCTCCAGCGGCGCGGTCACCACCGCGGCCGGGCCCAACCGGTGCAGCGTGCAGCGTCGGCCCGCAAGAGAGACCGCCAGCAGCTCGTCGCGATGGCGGACGTACGCCACGAGTGCCCGCTCGCCCAGCTCCGCCGCCAGCGCGGCCGGGTCGGGGGGAAGGTCCACCGGCCGGTGCAGCGGTCCGCCGGCCGTGCGGCTGATCCGCACCACCCGGCTCTCGGCGGCCGCCCGCGCCGCCGCGGTGGGGCCGGCCGGGCCCGCCTCGGCCGCGAGCCGGCGCAGGTCGGCCAGTGCCGCGGCGAGCTCCGGGTCGTCCGGCGGACGGACCGGACGCAGCCGCAGCGCTCGCGCCCGCGACCGTTCGGCCCAGACGAGCACCGCCCGCGCCGGGCCGGAGGCCACCACCAGGTCGAGCCCGTCGGCGGCCAGCGTATGACCGAGCCCGGCCACGTGGGCCCGCATGTCGGTCGCCCCGAGTACCGCCTGGGCGTCGTCGAGTTGGCGCAGGCCGGCCCGGAGCGCGCTCAGGGCGCCGGGCCGGTCGCCGGCGGCCCGGCGCCGGTCGGCTTCGGCGTGCCACCAGCGCACCCGCAGGTCCAGGGGCGCGGTTGCCCGCCGTGGCCGGACGCGCCGGAGCTGGGCAGCGGCCGCCGCGGGGTCGCCGGCGCCGAGCGCGAACCGGGCCGCCACGACCCGCGCGTCCTGCTCGGCGCCGCGCCAGCCGGCCGCGGCCAGCGCCTCGGCGCAGGCCAGTGCGTCGCGCAGGCCGGCCCGGGGCCGGGCCGACGCCGCGCGCAGCGCGGCGAGCCGGGCCAGCAGGGCCCAGCCGTCGCGGCCCTGGCGGGCGAACGCCCGGCCGGCCGCGCGGGCCTGCGCCACCGCCTCGGCCGGACGGCCGTCGGCCACGGCCGCCTCGGCCAGCAGCAGCCGCGCCTCGGCCAGATCGGTCGCGTGCCCGCTGGCCCGCAGGGCCGCCACCGCCCGGACGGCCGAGGCGTTCGCCTCGGCGGTCAGCCCCACCGACATGAGCACCTGGCTGCGGTTGAGCCACAGCTGCGGCCGCGGCGTGCCGGCCCGGGCGTGTGCCGCCTCGGCCCGGTCGAAGCCGGCCAGCGCGGCCGGTACGTCGCCGCGGTGGGCGGCCACCGTGGCCCGGTTCCACTCGGCGTCCGCCGCGAAGCGGTGCAGACCCAGCTCGGTGTAGAGGGCCGCGGCCCGCACCAGGTCGGCGTCGGCCGCCTCCAGCGTGCCGCGATGTTTGTGCAGCAGGCCGCGGTTGTTGAGGGCCCGCGCCTCCCACAGTGTGTCGCCGGCCGACCGCAGGGCAGGCAGCGCGGCGGCGTACCCGGACAGGGCCTCGGCCAGCCGCCCGGTCCGCTGCAGGATCAAGGCCCGCTGAGCCGCCAGCCGCACGGCCGGCAGCCCGTCGAGCGCGGCGGCGGCTCGGTCGGCCTCGGCCAGCGCCGCCCGCAGCCGGCCCCGGTCGACCAGCACGAATGCGAGACTCATCCGCGCCTCCGCCGCGGCGTCGGCGACGGGCCCGGCGCTACGCACGGCGACCCGGAGGCGGCGCTCGGCCGCAGCCGGATCGCCCAGCTCGCGCAGCGCGAGCGCGGCCGCCCGGTGGGC
Organism: Plantactinospora sp. DSM 117369; assembly: GCF_053764795.1. NCBI lineage: Bacteria > Bacillati > Actinomycetota > Actinomycetes > Micromonosporales > Micromonosporaceae > Plantactinospora > Plantactinospora sp. DSM 117369. The sequence continues at coordinate 4,213,534 of NZ_CM132446.1, forward strand.
CCGGGAGACGGCCGCGCGATCTGCCCCGTCGGCCCGTACGGCCGCGTCCGCCGTCTCCAGCGCGCGGCGGGGATCCGCGCCGACCAGATCCAGCGCGCGAGCGGCGAGCGCGGCGGCAGCCGACACGTTACGGCGCGATCCAGCCGGTCGAGATACCGCCGGCCGGCCGGCCCGGCAGTCGCACCCGCAGCGGCCCGTCCGGCAGATCGGCCACCGTGAACCAGCCGGCTTCGTCGAGCGGGGCGGCGTGCGGGCCATCGCTCGCGTCGACGACGGCCTCGCTCGCGTCGACGACGGCCTCGCTCGCGTCGACGACGGCCTCGCTCGCGTCGACGACGGCCTCGCTCGCGGTGCTGGCGACCAGGCCGCGCACCGCCAGGCGGCCGGCGGTGCGTTGGATCTGGAGGTCGATCGTCGTGTCGGCGTGGGCGAAGGACAGGAGCCGGGGCTGGTCGTCGCCGCGGACCACCTGCACGGCGGTGTCGAGCGCGGAGTCGGCCAGCAGGGCGGCAAGCTGGTCGTCGAGCCTGCGGGTCGACAGCGCGTGCCGCGCGCTCGCCACGACGAGTTCGGGCGGCGGGTCGGCGGCCGCGGCGACCCGGGTCAGCTCGGCCAGCAGCTCGTCATCCGTCACGGCGGTCTCCTATGGCCAGTTGCGTTTCGGCCAGCGCGCGGCGCAACGCGGCCAGGCAGCGTTGCCGGGCCGGGCCGATGCTGCCGATCGGCATGTCGAGGGCGGCCGACACGTCGGCGTAGGCCGGCGGCGGCACCGCCATCAGCACGCGCAGCAACTGCTGGCATCGGCCCGACAGCGTGTGCAGGGCCCGCCAGAGGCCGGCGTCGCGCTCCACCCGCAGCATCCGGGCGTCGACGGGCGGGCCCGGGTCGGGCACGGAGGCGAGCCAGTCGTCGACCGCCGCCGGCCGCTCCCGCCGGCGCCGCAGTAACTGCAGACACTCGCGGCGGACGGTCGTGGCCAGCCACGCCCCGAGCCGGTCCGGGTCGACGACGTCGTCGAGGTGTTCGACCAGGCGCAGCCAGGTGAGCTGCACGACGTCGGCCGCGTCGGCCGCGTCGAGCCGGAAGCCGCGCGCCACGGACCACAGCAGACCGGTGTACCGGTCCACGATGGCATCCCAGGCCCGCTGGTCACCGCTACGAGCCGCCGCTAGGACCTCGGCCTCCATCGCTCACCTCCACGGCTTGCTTACCAGATACCTGCGACGGCGCCCCTGATCCGTCCGGTCCGTCTCGGCGATTGGAAAAAGACCGCCGCTCGACGGATCAGGCGCGCACCGGGCCGCATCTACTTGGCGTACCGACGTGGGAGGAAGAGCATGCGTACGGACCTGCACCAGGCGGCCCGCCCGGCCGCGACCCGCATCATCCTGGCCGGCACCGGTCTGGCCGGCGAGGCACTCGCCGCGGCGCTGCGCGGATCCGGCTGCACCGTCCGTCTCGTGACGCCGACCCTGGCCGCTCTCGATGCCGTCATGCGCCGGGTGGCGGCCGACGTCGTGGTCGTCGACCGGCGCGGCGCGGCGGCGGAACACATGACCGACACGCTCGTCGGGCTGCGCCGCACGCACCGGCTGGTCGTGCTGGCCGACCGCACCGACGAGCACCTGCTTGCGGCCCTGCTCGCGACCGGCGCCGACGGCCTTGGCTACCTCGTCGAGGAGGACGTCATCGGGCTGCCGGCGTTCGTCGCCGCGGTCCGCGCCGTCGCGGCCGGTCGCAGCGCGGTGGCGTCGAGTCTGCGGGCCCGGTGCGCCAACGCCGGACCACCGCCGGCGTGGCGCGATCCGGTCACCGCGCTGAGCGACCGCGAGCGCGAGGTGCTCGAGCTGATGGCCGCCGGCCGGTCCAACCAAGGCATCGGCGAGCGGCTGTTCCTCACCCCGAAGACCGTCGAGTCGCATATCCGCAGCATATTCGCGCGGCTTGATCTCGAACCGGCACCCGGCGACCACCGGCGGGTCCTCGCCGTGCTCACGTACCTCCACCGCGCGGCCACCGCCGCGGGCTGACTCCCAAGGAGTGGCTGACATGTCTGACGAATGGTTCTCGCGGCTCGGGTCGTCCGACGCCGCCGGTGCCAACGCGGCCGGCGACCTGTGGATCGCGCCGTCGCTCCTCGCGCTGGTCGAGCCCGACGTGGCCTGGCTGGGGCTGCGGGAGCTGCATCACGCGGCGATCGGCACCGAGGGGTTCCGTTACGTGACCGACGCCGGCACGCTCTGGCCGGACGACGCGTTCACCGCGTACAGCAACGGGCTGTCGGCGGTGCTGGGCCAGATCGGCGTGACCTCTCCGGCCGTCGGCAACCACCTGCTCGGCTCGATCTGTGACACCGTCGACCTGTACGGCGGCTTCGACGGGCTCGAGTCGGCCGCCGCCGCGGCGTTCCAGTCCGCATCGCGGCTGGGCGGCGTGACGGCGGAAATGGACCAGTTCCAGTGGCTGGCGTGCGAACAGGACCCCACACGCCCCACGGCCGGCTCGGAGCCATCGTTGCGGTAGCCATACGGGGTCGACGAGTCGAACGAGACCGGGGCCGCCGGCGGCGAGGCGGCGCGTCTCGAAGCCCAGCGTCAGCGCCAGCTCTCGATTCGTTCGAGGTCGTCCACGCCTCCGCCGAACGCAACAGAGCCCTCCTGGCCAGGCTGGCCGGCGCCGGCCCAACCTGCCAAACCCCGCGCACGTGGGCCGGCGGACTCCGACGACAATCCCCTCTCGCGGGAAGGGAAGCCGGCGATCACGCCATGTTGCCAGCCGAGCGTCTGCGGTCAGGCGGGGACGACGACTCCTTCGTCGATCAGCTCGCGTACGAGCCGGCGGGCCCGGTCAAGACCGATCGAGGCGCGGAGTTCCTCGACCGCGACCACGGTGCCGGGGTGGTCGATCATCTGCATGATCGTCTCGGTGACCGGATCGGGAAGGTGAAGGTCGTGGTCGCCGAGATGCAGGACGGTGCCGTCCACGCCCTTGGTGCTCGCCAGGACCGTGCCCGGTACGTACGTCACCACCTCGACGTCGTGGCTGAGCGCGCCCACGGCAGAGCTGACGGCGGGGCGGCGCGGCCCTGACAGAGTGCGCAGCGCACTGGCGCGCAGCGACTGCGCGAGGCGCTCGACGTCGAGGTCGGCCAGCCATCGCGTGAAGCGCTCGGTGACCTCGCCCGCGGCGCTGTCGATGCCGTGGGCGATGAGCCCGGGCGGGAGCGAGGTGCGGAACTCGGGATCCTCGGCCGCGAGGTCCAGGAGCCGTTCGAGCAGCCAATGCCGGGTGAGCTGGAGTACGCCCACACTGATGTGCAAGGAGGCGCCTTCTTCGGCGTACCCGTTGTGAATCCAGCCCCGGGGCACCCAGAGCACGTCGCCGGGTGCGAGGCGGACCCGCAGGAACGGGTCCCCCTGTTCAAACCGGGTCCGCTCGGCGGGTGGAACCCGGACGCGCCCCCAGCGGTGCCGGGGTAGCGGGTCCGGCAGAAATGGCTGGTGCAGTTCCCAGGTCTTGTGCCCCACGGTCTGCACGATGAACACCGCCTCGGTGTCCCAGTGGTGCGCGAAACCCTGACTGCTCGGCGGGGTGAGAAAGGCGTGCGCATACAGCGGGTGACCGAGTTCGGCCGACAGCAGCCGACAGAACCGACTGAGCGGTTGCCAGCTGCGGTGCAGACCCATGAGTAGGAGAGTGTGCCCGGCGCGTAGGTGCGCGCCGACCCGGCGGGCGTCGACAGCTCCGGCAGCGTCCGGAAACGCCGCTAGGTCGGCGCTGACGAGGCTGCCCGGCTTCGCCATCACGTTGTTCTTGGTCATCGTCACCGACGACGCGGGGAGGCCCTGGTCGCTTATCAGCCGGTCGACGTCCTCGACGTCGAGGAGCGCGGCCAGCGCGACCGGGTCGCCATGATGGACCTCGGGCGTCTGGGGCCATTGTTCGATGAAATTCTCCGGCCGGGCCGTAAGGCACTCCAGCGCGCTGTTCATGCCACCTCCGCAAGAATGACTCGTGTCTTGCCCGCTCGCCATCATGTGATGATCTCGCTGGTCGCGCAAGGGCGGGGACCGGTGTAGCAGGACTACGCCTTTGGGTGCACGCCGTCGTAACAGAATGGCTGATACCTTCGTCGAATACCGCTGGCGAAATTTCTGCGCCTTCCCATTGTTGATTTCCTTGGCTTACCGTGCTCAACGGAAGATCTTCCGGTCATGCGAATTTCAAGCAAAGGAGAAAGGTGTGAATACTTCGGACGATCTCGACTTCGACCTGCAGGACCTGCCGATGGACGTGTTCGACCTGGCCGAAAGCGGACTCACGATCGAGTCGCTGACGGCGGGTCACGGCATGCCCGAGCACGGCGCGTCGCTGCCCTTCTGCTCGTGCAGCGCGAGCTGCAGCTGCTGCCCGAGCAGCAGTAGCTGACCTTGTTTACGGCTGTGCCGCCGGTCGGCGACCGGCGGCACAGCCCTTGGCCGGGAGGGGCTATGGGCGCAAGCGTTGGCACGATGACGGACGAGGGCGTGGTCCTCTCGAGTGGCGCACGTGTGGACTCGCCTCCGATCCTGCGCCTTGCGGGGTTGCCTGCGGCGACTCTGGGCCGGCTGCGCCTGGTGGAGTCGTTCCGGCGCGCCGAGGAACAGGCGCGGTTGCGGCGGTGGCTGGTCCTGGAGGGACACGCGCTGTCGGACGCCCTGTTCACCGAGATCGGGGCGCTCGAACACACCGCCCTGAAGCCGAGGCTGGTCGGTTTGCGCAGGGCGGTCTACCGATCGAGGCGGCCACGCGACGAGGAGTGGAACGAGGCGATCGCGGGGCTGCTCGCCTCCGACGTCGCCGAGCGGATCTCCGCCTGGCTGTCGAAACTGGACACCCTGGATCGGAGCGTCGCCGAATTGCCGACGATCCTCGCCGCCGAGATCAGTGACCGGGAGCGGGTTCTGCGCGATGTGGCCGGGAATCCCGGTTTCCGTCGAGCGCTGTCACAGGCCAGCCCCGCGCTGCATGTGGAACTTGCCAAATGGCTGGCGGATCCGGCGCACCGGCCGAGGGCTCAGAGCATGGCCCGGCTCGCGAAGTACGTGGGCCGGGCGGCGGCAAAGACCAGTCCGTACAGCACCTTCACCGTCACTGGCCTGGGTGTCTGGGTGGATGGCTCGGCACCGGAGGTGTTCGCCGCCAAGCCACCGATCAGCGGGGTCCTAGAACTGGACGGCTTCCTGCTGCAGAGCATGATTCGGGCCCTACGCGACACTCCCGTGCTGAGAGCATCGCTGCGGGTGCGGGCGAACCCGAGTGTGACCAGGTCGCAAGGAAAGATCACCTTCTCCGGGCTGCCGCCCCGCGAGCCGATCGTGACCATGGCGGAGACCCCCGCGATCCGCGCCTGCCTGCGCACCCTGGAGGAGGATCCGCCGTGCACGCTGAGCGGGCTACAGGAACGGCTCGCCTCCGGCGCCAGGGCGCGCGACGGCGTTCGGCCGTTCCTGGACGCGCTGGTGCGGGCAGGCCTGCTGATTCTTGAGCCGCCGGTCACGGATCAGGCCCTCGATCCGCTGTCGGACCTGATCGCCTGGGTCACCGCACACGGTGGCGAGGAGCTTGTTGACGTCGCGGTACTGCTCGACCGGCTGCGCACGGAGGCCACCATGCCGGTGCCGGTGGAGGACGTCGACGCGCACTGCGCCCGCCAGGACCGCCTGCGTGACGCGATCGCCGGCATCGTCACGCGCCTCGGGCTTCCCTTCCAGCCGGTGGCCGAAATGAGCAAGGCCGTCTTCCACGAGAACGCGGTGTTCCGTGAGTCGCCGGTCGAATGCTCGACCGGGCGCTGGCGTCCGGCACTGGAGGACCTCGACGCCGTACGGCGGTGGCTGGCGATCTTCGACCCGGCGCTACCGCTGCGGCTCGCACTGGGCGACTACTTCCGGGAACGCTTCGGCTCGGACGCCCAGGTCTCGATCCTGGAACTGTGCCGAGCGGTCCACGAGGAGATCGCGCGCGAGGATCGGGCCGGCGGATCCCCCTCCGGGCAGGAGGTGGCGCGGTTCCTGCGCGCGTCGCCGCTGGCCAACAGCACCGCCCTGGTCGCCAGTCCGCTGAGCAGGTTGCGGGAACTCGGCCGGATACAGGAGGCCGCCCGGCGCGGCGTGCTTGGTCCCCCGGAGCCTGACGGCGTCATCCGCACCGCGGTCGCGGAGCTGCGGGCCATGGCGGCCGGCTGGCCGGAGTGGGTCACTCCTCCGGGGTCGCTGGGCTGCTACGTGCAGGTGATCGAGAGAGGACCACAGCTTGCGCTCGCGCTGAACGTGGCGCACTCGGGGTACGGGCGGGGGCGCAGCCGTACGACGCGGTTCACCACGCTGGCCGGAGGGACGGTCCCGCCCGGCCGGGCCTGGCACGCCGAGCCCGGCGAGAAGATCTTCGCGGAGTTGAGCGGGACCTTCTCGTCGGCGTTGAACGTCCGTACCTCCAGCACCGATCACGAGATCGACTATCCGTTCACCGTCACCGGTCGGCCCGCCTCCGAGCGGCTGCCGCTCGGGGATCTGACGGTGGTCCAGGATCCGAGGACCGGTCTGGCGAACATCGTCTCGACCCGGCTGCGAAAGCAGGTCGTGCCGCTGCATCTGGGAATGATGGCCGACGTCCTGCTGCCGCCCATCGCCCAATTCCTGAGCTGGTCCTTCGGAGTGACCTACTACCTGCACCCCAGTTTCTCGCCGCTGGCGACCGATGCCGATCTGGCACCCCCCGATTCCCTCACCACCCAACCCCGGGTGGAGACCGGCCGGGTCGTACTGCGTCGGGCGCGGTGGCGGGTGCCCACCGCACAGGTGCCCGCTCGCCAGAAGGCAGAGACCGATGCCGACTATCTGGTGCGTCTGGTCGGTTGGCTTCACGCGCATGGAATCCCGGACCGCTGCTATGTCCGCATGTGGAACGACGGGCTCTGGGGCAACGATCCGGCAGACGACAAGTGGGGCAAGTGGGTGATGGATAAGTCTCGCAAACCCGTCTATATCGACTTCGCAAACTGGCATTTGCTCGCGGTTTTCGAACGGATGCTGCGGGCACCGGGACCGGTCATGGTGTTCGAGGAGGCGCTGCCCGCGCCGGGCGACGCCACGGGACTCGCCGATGAGCCGGCCGCCGCCGAGTACCTCATCGAGATTTCGGACCGAGGGTGAGATGGAAGAGACCAACTGGGTCAGCGCCCACGCCTTCTACCAGGGAGACCAAGACCACCTGCTGGTCAACGCGGTCGATCCGCTGGTGACGGAGCTGATGTCCGGCGGCCGGGCACGTGGATGGTTTTACCTGCGGTACTGGGATGGCGGCCCGCATGTCCGGTTGCGCGTGCTACCGGCCGCCGGCGCCGACTCCGACGAGATCAGGGAAACTGTCGACAGGCGATTGGCAGCCTACTTCCGGGACAATCCCTCCACGCCGGTGATGACCGAGAACGCCTACGCGGAGAGCGCGGCCATGCTGGCGGAATGGGAGCAGACCGAGCCGCTCTTCAGGTCACTGCAACCCAACGACTCGGTCGTCCACGTCCCCTATCGCCGGGAGCACAATCGCTACGGCTACGGCGCCGCGATCGAGGCGGTGGAACGGCATTTCGTCCAGTCCAGCACTGTGGCGATGAGGCTGCTGAGGCAGGGGGCCTCGCCACGGGAGCGGTCGACCGCCGCGTACGCCATGATCCTCATCGCCTGGCTGAGCTGTGAACCGGATCCCGTACGACTACGGAACCGGATCGACTTCGGACGCGGGTACCAGGGCCGGGTGGCGCCCTTTGATCTGCCGCAGCCCTCGGCACAGCAGCTCGGCACGGCGGTGTCCGTGGCCCGGAAGATGCGGGCGCTGGTGGCGGCCAGCGCGCGGCACACCGACGCGGGAACACTGGCCAGCTGGGCCCGGTCGGTCGCGGTGCTGCGTGACGCGCTTGAGGACCAGCTGACCATGGGCACGCTGGACCCCCCGGATTCGGGCTGGGAGGGACCCGGGGGCATCGTCACCGCCGGACCGGACACCTCGGTCCTGACCATCATCGACATCTGCGCGCACCTGGTCTGCAACCGGCTCGCCGTCTCCCTCCCGGCGGAGATCTCACTGCGCCAGCTCGCCGGGGCGGCGATGTCGGCGCTCGCCGAGGGGAACTGAACCATGCGATGGCACTGTTTTCAGATTTACTACCACGCCGAGGAGAAGGATCGGCTCATCCTGGACGCGATCCGTCCGGTGGCGCGGCGGCTCGGCGGCCAGGTCGAGTCCGTCTACTACCTGCGGCACTGGATCCGCGGTCCGCACGTGCGGCTCTACGTCCGCTGCGAGCAGGACGTACTGGAAACGCTCGTCCGTCCGGCGGTCGAGGAGCTGGTCGGTCGCTTCCTGGCCGAGTCGCCCTCCACCGTCCGACTGGATCCGCAGGAACACCTGCCGATGCACCGGCGCCTGGCCGAGCTGGAGTCGGAGAGCGGGGACCTGCTCCCGTGGTATCCGGACAACTCAATCCAGTTCACCACCGAAGCGGACCCCCCGCCGTCCGAGGCGACATCCGCCGGTCTACTGGCGGATTTCTACTCGGACACCACCGAGCTCGCCTTCCGGATGACCGAGGACATCGCCTCCGGCGCACAGCGGCTGGGGATCGCGTTCAATCTCATGATCGCCACGGCGCACTCCCTGTCGGGGGTCGGGCTCGCCCGCGGAAGCATCTCCTTCCGCTCGCACGCCGAGGCGTTCCTGCACGGATTCCCGGAGGGCGAGGGCCTGCGCGGCGCCTGGGACGAGCACTACCGCCGCAGCGCCTCGGCCCTGGGCGGACGCCTTCGGGCCCTGGTCTCCGAGCTGGACGGCGCGACGTCGGCCGTACCGTACGTCCGTGACTGGCTCGACGCCCTCCATCCGTACCGGGATCGGGCCAGTCGGCTGGTCGGCTCCGGGCTGCTGACGGAGAAGGCCCCGCCGCCCGGCGCCAACATCGTCGACCTGACGCAGGTCAGTCCGTTCCATCGGGAACTGTTCGCCAGCAGCGCCTGGCAGGAGCAGACCGAGGCCACCGAGTGGTTCCTGAGCTACAAACTGGTGCTCAACTACACCTACCTGCACCTGACCCGGCTGGGCGTCAGCCCGGTCGAACGGTTCCTGCTGTGCCACCTGGCCGCTTGTGCGGTGGAGCAGGCGCACGGAATGTCGGCGGTGGAGCTGATCAGGACTCTCGCCGACCCGTCGATGGCTGGCGCGGAGGCGGCGCGATGATCGAGTCGTTGGAAACCGCAGCGATCACCGAACGCCTCTCGCTGGTTTCCGGCGTCTACAGCGTGATCAGCGAGGATGGCCGGCTGCAACTGCTGGCCGGCTCTCGGGCCGAGACGTTCGGCGCCGCAGAGACGTGGAAGCGCGACCTTCTCCAACAGCTCGCCACGGTACCGTGTCCGGCCCGGGAACTGGCGGTGCAGGGAGATGCCGCCGGCTTCCTGGCGGCGCTGCGCGCGGGAGGATGGCTGCAAATCGAGGTCGGCCGGGAGGCAGGACGGTCGTACAGCATCGAGCCGACCAGGCGCCCGGCCGCCGCGTCGCCGCCGATGCCCGACGCCCTCCTGCTGTCGCGGTTCGCGGTCGTGCACCGGGAACGAGACGGGCGGGACCTGGTCATCGAGTCGCCACTGGCCGGGGCCCGAGTCCACGTCCATGACCCCGCATTGTTCGCCCTGCTGACGGGGGAGACGCCCACGCTGATCGGTCCGGCAGAGGCGTCGCGGGTTCTCGCCGACAGGTTCCTGCACGACCTCTACCGGTGCGGACTGGCGGTACCCGCGGCCAGCGCCGAGGACGAGGCGTTCCACCTCCGCCAGTGGAGCGCTCATGAGCTGTGGTTTCACCAGCGCAGTCGGATCGGGCACCGGGACCGGCTGGGCAGCGGGTACGGCCGCACCCGCTGGGCCGATGGACTGTTCGAACCGTTGCCCGCCCGGCACGAGCCCTATCCAGGACCTGTCGTCACACTGCCCACCCCCGACCTGGAGCGGCTGCGGCGCCTCGATCCTCCGCTCGCCGCGGTCATGGAGGATCGCCGCTCCATCCGTGCCCATGACGATGACGCGCCGATCACGCTGGAACAGCTCGGTGAGTTCCTCTACCGGTGCGCGCGGATGCGGGTCGACTCCGGTCCCGAGGGCGAGCGGCAACTCGGTCGGCCGTATCCGTCCGGCGGGTCAGTGTACGAACTGGAGTTGTATCCCGTCGTACGCCTGGCCTCTGGGCTACCGGCCGGGGTGTACCACTACGACGATCACGACCACGCGCTCCGGCTGGTCCAGGGCCCCGGGCCTGGCATGGCCCGGCTGATCGCCGCGGCCCGCCGCGGCACGTTCGAACAGTTGATCCCGCAGGTACTGATCGTCGTGGCGGCTCGTTTCGGGCGGCTGGCATGGACCTACGAGCAGATGCCGTACTCGCTGGTTCTCAAACACGTCGGCGTGCTCTACCAGACGATGTACCTCGCCGCCACGGCCATGGGTCTGGCTGCCTGCGGGCTCGGCGGCGGCGATCGCGAGACGCTCAACGAGGTGACGGGCGTCGGCTACACGGCCGAGAGCGCCGTGGGCGAATTCCTGCTCGGCAGCCGCCCCGCCACGCGATGAACGGAAGACCGGAGACGATGGGCCTACTGTTGCGTCCCGACACCTACTACACCAGCTCGGAAGGCGGACTGTACCTGCTGACCTACGAGGGTCCGGTCATCGTGGGCGGCGAATCGGCACATCCCCTGCTGGCCCGGCTGGCGCCCTATCTGGATGGCCGCTACTCCCTGACCGACCTGACCGCGAACCTGACCGGCCAGCGGCGGGACATGGTGCGGCAGCTGATCGGCGTGCTCATCGCGAAGGGTGCGATCACCCCAGATGGCGAGGCGCCGTCCGGAAGTCCTGAGCAGGTCGACGGCTACCACAATGAAATCTCCTTCCTCAGCTACCTCACAGACTCCGCGCTCCAGACGTTCCAGGACTACCGCGCCGAGACGGTCGCGGTGGTCGGGCAGGCGGATCTGGTGCCCGCCGTGGCCGCTGCCGCACTCCGCTCGGGACTGGCACAGGTTCGCATGGTGACGCGGAAAGAGGTCGGATGGGACGTCATGCTGACCGAGGCCGAGCGTGGCCGCCGCGACCCGGGGCAGCACATCAGCCGTACCCCACTGGACGCCGAAGCGGACGCGGACGCCATTGCGGCGGCGCTGCACGGCGCGGGCCTCGTCCTGCACGTCCGCGACCGCCCGACGGTCGACCAGGTGCGGCTGCTGGAACAGGTCTGCGCGGCCTCGCACACCGACCTCCTGCAGGCGCTTCTGCTGGAGGACACCGTCTGGTTCCTGTCCTCCGGCCCACGCGCGGGAGCCGGCGCGCGATGGCCGTCCGTCGCGCGTCGGCGCCTCGCGCGCCACGCCGCCGTCGATGGAGCGGCCTGGCGGGAGCAGGCGGGCAGCGCGGCCCGCTCCGTTGCCGCCGCCCAACTGGTGTTCCGGGCGTTCCGAACGGTTACCGGAGCGGCCCGGCCGGAACCGGCGGGGATTGTGCGTCTCGACCAGACCACCCTCAGCAGTGCGGTCCACGCCGCCGTGCCGCATCCCTTCGAAGCGGAGGCCGAGGCGCCGACCGCCGCGTCGCTACTCGGGCGCATCGAGGAACGCCGCGCCGCCGCGCCCCTCGACCAGGAGACCTTCTCCCGGCGCGCCGCCCGCTGCATGGACGATCGGCTGGGGGTCTTCGGGCGACCCGTGGAAGGCGACCTCGGCCAGCTTCCCCTGCACGTGTGCCAGATTGAGGTGTCGGATCCGGTAGGGCTGTCCGGTCAGTGCCCCGACCCACTACGCGTCTTCGGCACCGGCCTGGACTTCGCTTCCGCCCGCCTCGCCGCCGGGCTCAACGCGTTCTCGGCCTACGGGTCGCTCATGCTCGACCCGCGCCGGCTGGTCGGCATCGACCACGAGCCGGTCTTCGCTCCGGACGTGGACCCGGATCTGGCCCTGCTCGACGACCGTTTGCGTGCCGGCTACCTGCAGGGCTGCACGCTCACCGACGGCCGGATTCGCCTCGTGCCGGTGTCGCGGGCCTTCCCGGCGCTGCGCCCGGCCCATCGAGCTCGACCGGTCCCGCCCGGGATTGCCTCGGCGTACAGTTGGCAGGAGGCCGTGACGGCCGGCACCCTCGCGCAGGTCAGGCGGTTGACCCTCGGCGAGATGACCGCAGCCCGGCGACCGTTTCCCCGAATCGACATGGACGCCGTTCCCCTTGATCCGGTCGGGACGCGCTACCGCGGGATCCTGGCGGCCGTGCCCGAGGAGGTCGTCGTTCAGGACATCACGGGAACGCTCTCGGTGCCGACCGTGTTCTGCCGGGTAGGCCGCGAGGCGCGGGGTTGCGCCAGCGGTCTGTCGATGGCCGAGGCGCTTCGCGACGCCCTTGCCGAGGCGGTCGTGTCCTACCAGTCGTTGCTGCACGGCCAGCCCGCCTACGCGCCACCATCGATTCCCGCGCCGTCGATTCCCGCGCCCGCGTCCTCGCACGGCGAGGCCCGCCGGAAATCCGGCTCCGATCCGCTGGACCTCGACGCCGTCGTGGCCATCCTGACGGCACATGGCCGGGAGCCCGTGGTCGTACCGCTCGACCACGATCCGGAAGTGAGCGCGGTGATGCCCAACACCGTGCACATGGTGGTGGCCCGTGGTTGAGGTCAGACTGTTCGGTACGGGCACCCTCGCCGACGCCATCGCCCGCGGCATCGGCCGGCCCGGCGACGTGATTGGAACGGCCGAATGCCGCCCCGTTGCCGGGGCTGCCGGAGGGATACCGGGCGGCACCGCGTCGGCGACCGCCGAGACCGTCATCGTGACCGCGACCGACGCCTGGGACATCGGCGACCGTGCGGCGGTACGCGCCGCGAGCACCGAACAGCGGCTGTCCTGGCTGCCGGTATACACGGAGCTGGGCCGGGTGGTGATCGGGCCCCTGGAACGCGCGGGTGAGCCTGGCTGCGTGGACTGTGCGGAACTGCGGCGCCGGCGCAACCGCCTGCATTCCCGCGCACATGAGGCCGTGATCGCCGAGAACCGCCCGATGTTGAGTACCCGGGCCTCCGCGTGGCTCACCGGCCTGGCCGCCGATGTCGTCGCCGCACTCGTCAACGACGAGATCGCGCGGCTGAACCGGGATCCGTCCGCGCCGCGGACACGATGCGCTCTGATCTGTCTCGATCTGAAGACCCTGGAGGTGACCCGCCACCCGTTCCTGCCCGATCCGACCTGCCTGGTCTGCGCGGACCTCCCGGAAGACAGCGCCGCGACGGCCGGAATCGTGCTGCAACCCCGCGGGAAGAGCGCCCCCGACCGCTACCGGACCCGGACACTGGCCGAGCACCAGGATTCGCTGGTCGCCACCTACGTGGACCCCGAGTGCGGGCTCATCAGACTGCTGGCCCGGGACAACAACGCGGGTTCGGTCGTGGCGGCGGCCTGGATGGGACTGTGGGACGGCGCGACGGAGGGCGGCTACGGACGGACCCGCAGCTACCGGTCCAGCGAGCTGGTCTCGATCTTGGAGGCGCTGGAGCGGCACGGCGGAATGCAGCCGGGGGGCAAGCGGACGACGGTGCACGGCAGTTACGCCGATCTGCGCGATCGAGCCCTCGACCCCAGGGAACTCGGCCTGTATCCACCGGACCGCTATCGCATCGAGGGATTCCGCTACCGACCGTTCGACGTCGACCAACGGTACCGCTGGGTGTGGGGACAGTCGTTTCGGCGCGATGAACCGATCCTGGTGCCCGAGGCCTACGCCTACTACCGCATCCATCGCTCCGACAACGAACCGGCGCCCTTCGTGTACGAGATCTCCAACGGCTGCGCGCTGGGCGGATGTCTGGAAGAGGCGATACTCCACGGCATTCTCGAGATCGCCGAGCGGGACGCGTTCCTGATGACGTGGTACGCCCGTATGACGGTGCCGTCGATCGACCTGCGCTCTTCTCGCCGCCGGATGGTTCCCCTGATCGCCGAGGCGATCGAGGCGGAGACCGGCTATACGGTCAAGGCTTTCGACATCACCCTTGAACAGGGCGTTCCCTGCGTCTGGGCGATGGCGGTGGACCCGTCCGACGACGACGAACGACCCAAGGTGGTCTGCGCCGCCGGCTGCCACCTTGATCCGGAAACCGCGGCCGAGAACGCGTTGAGCGAACTGGGGTCGATACTGGTCGACCTCATGCGCCGCTACCCGGGACAGCGGGACCACGCCGAACGGATGGTGCAGGACGCGTCGCTGGTGACGGAGATGGCACACCACTCGCTGCTGTACGGCACGCGTGCCGCCTTTGCGCGCTTCGACTTCCTGATGCGCTCGTCGCGTTCCGTGACCTTCTCCGAGATGAGACAGCCCGAGGGGTTCCGGAACGCCGATCTCCGCGACGACCTCCAGGAACTGATCCGTCGCTATCTCGACGAGGGCATGGACGTGATCGTCGTCGACCAGACCACGCCCGAACAACGCGTACAAGGGCTCTCCTGCGCCAAGGTGATCATCCCCGGAACTCTGCCGATGACCTTTGGCCACGCCCTGCGCCGCGTGGACGGGATACCTCGGCTCTACGAGATACCGCACCGGCTCGGATATCGCGGGCGACGCCTGGAGCCCTCGGACATCAATCCGCACCCTCACCCGTTTCCGTGAGAAGCCCCTCGTGATCAAGGAGCCTTCCAGGATGTACCTGCAGTTCGTTCTCTGGGATCTGAGCAAGTCGAACGTCTCCGTCGAGGACCTGCGCGGTTACCTCCGTGATTACGCCGTCGAGGCGTACTCCCAGTTACCGGGGATGCGGCTGAAGATGTGGTTCGCCAACCCCGACCGCCAGGTGTGGGGCGCGGTCTACCTGTGGGACGGAGCCGAATACATGGACGGCCCGGCACAGGTGAGCCGAGCCGTCGAGCTGATCGGGTACCCGCCAACCTCGGTGAGCGTCTTCGAGTTGGAGGCCGCTGCGGAGGGCAACAGCGCCTACGACGGTCTCATGACCCTCGGCCGGGCCTTCGGCTGAGCCCGTCAACCCGGGTAGTCGTTCACGTCCTACCCGTGTGGTCATGGTGGCGGGCAGCAAGGCGAGACCGAGGGCAACGATACCGGCGCGGAAACGCGCCGCTCGCCAGGACCATCACGATCATGGTGGAAACGATTCACTGAGCCTTTTTCAACCTGGACCGCGCGGCGCTTACGCACCGCGTCCGACCGTGCGGTCCGTCGGACCGCACGGGGAGGTTGAAAAAGGTTCACTCTGGAGGTCCAGCGCGCCGGTTGCCGCCTGTCCCCAGCTCGAGCAGGCCGCGACCGAACGCCTTCCGGATAGCCTGGACGCGTGACGTGACGTCGAGCTTGGCGTAGACATTCGTCAAGTGTCGCTTGACCGTCGTCTCGGTGATGAACAGCTGCTCGGAGATGCGCCGATTGCTCATGCCCGCGGCCACCAGCCGCATGATCTCAATTTCCCGGTTCGTCAACGGACCAGGGGCCGCTGTGGCCGGCCGCAGCTTGCGTAGCTCGCCGACGGGGGCCGAGAGGATGAAGCGATCCTCCTTCCGGTGCACAGCGTGAATGACGCAGACCAGTTCGTCCAGTTGCACGCCCTTGGCGAGACAGGCATGCACGCCCGAGGTGAGCACCTTCCACAGGAAGAGATGATCGGTGGAATCGGTCAGGACGACGATCTTCGAGCCGGGCCGCTCGTCAAGGATGGACGAGACCAACGTGTCGGGGAAGTCGTTACTGGCGTCGGTGATCAGAATCGTGGTGTGCGACGCCTCCCCGGCGAGAAGCGGGGGCGCGGTGACGGACGGGCGGCGGTCGTACACAAAAAAATTTGGCACCTTTCTGAGCAACTCGGTGAGGCCGTGCTGAAGCAGCGGCGTTTCGGTCACGATCTCCATCGTCATCTGCTGTGGGCAACGCAGGAAAACATCTCGCGAGTCCGCGCCCGAATTCTCCAAAGTCAACATTGTGCTCCCCGTATAATGTGCCGACCGAGGACTTGGTCTGGCGGCCCGCGACGGGCGATGGCCCGCATGACCGCCGCAGAGCCCTTCGACGGCTAGTGGAGGTCCATTCGGCGAAGCATGGCCATGGCGTCGTCGCGCTTGGCGTCCGGGGCATCCGTGTCGAGGAACTCCCGTAACGCCACCAACTCCGTGTCGCTGAGCTCCTCCCGCACGACCGGTAGCCGCAGAATCCCGGCATAGGTGCGGTCTGGGAAGTAGAGCGCCTTGGCCGCCGTCAGCAGGGTCGCGGCGCTATCCGAGGAGATCACTCCGCCGTCCACCGCCGCGGCGATCGCTACCCGAATGTTGACCATCGGCTCGCACAGGGCGCGCAGCGAATCCGGGTCGAAGGTGATCGCCACCTCGTCGTCGGCGTCGATCGTGCCTGACCGGTACAGCTCGAAGACCTGTCCGACCCCCACCATGCCCTCCGTGGCCAGTTCGGCAGCGCGCAGAGCCCCCATGCTTGAGGAACCGAACACCTGCACCGGCTCAGGATGCCGGTCAATGGCCCGTAGTACCTCCTTAGGGGAGATCATCAGCCCCTGCAGGAACTGGCCGTCCACGATGCCGATGTGGGTTGGCGGTTCCGGCTCGGCGAGCAGGATGTCGATGTCCCCACGCTTGACCGGAGGGCGCACTTCCACCGGCGCGAGTTCGGCGATCGTGGCCGCGTCGATGCTGGGCCCGGCGAAGACGACGGCGCGGGTCATCGTCCGGCTCCGGCAGCCTGGGTCGCCCGTTCACGCGGCTTCGCCACCAGCTTCAGCGCCTCGTTCCAGCGTGCGTTCGCCCGCTGACCGAGCCTGCTCTGATCGATCGCCCAGGACTCGAGCCCTGGAACGATCACCCGGACCACGTGCACCGGGAAGCCCGGCGGCGTGCGGTCGACCACGATCACCCTCTCCAGTCCCTCGTCCCGCAGCCGTCCGAGCATCAGCCGGATGTCGGCCATGACGTCGTCGTTCGGGAAGCTACGCACATCGCCGAAGCGCACCGGTGAATCGGACTCCCGCCATGGCCACACCGAGGGGTCCACCTTCCCACCGCGGGATACGTGGTGGCTCCAGTTGTCGACCTCGGCCGTGGGCAGACTGATGTCCTCGCGCATCCCCTGGATGTCCACGGCCCGGCTCTGGGCGAGTTCGGTCAGCGCTCGGATGACCGCGACTTCGGCGTCGGGATGCGTCCCGTACCCGGAGTGACTGGGAGAAAAGGTCTCGGCCAAAGACTCGCTGACCACGGCGGCAAAGGTCGGAATTCCTACCGAGGAGGTGATGTCTCTGATGATCAGCGATATTCCCGCCCCCTGGATCCGCTCGGCGAACCAGCGTGCCGACTCGGGAAGAGTTGTCAGATCCACACTTGGGGTGCTGTCCTCCAGCGAGGTCACCGCGCCCGAAGGTGTGGACGCGCCGAGCTTGTTCCGCATCATGTGGGTGAGGCGGTTGCTGACCAGATCCGCCAACGTCAGGGCATCGCGTTCGATGACCTCGCAGAGAGCGTGGCAGATGGCCTCCTCGAGCGAGTTGCCCGATGCCAGCCCGTTACTGGTATTGATGGCGAAGCACTGGACCTCGTGGAAGCGGATGTAATAGCCGGCCAGGCAGAGCGGCACGTAGACCGGCTCATCGCGTAGCAGGTCGTAGCCTTGCGTCCACGAGATCGGCACGTCCGGACGGTAGGCGTGGCCTGGCGCGAGGTTGTGGTCCGCAGGGTTCAGCACCGGCTGCCCGGTGGCGTCCAGATCGGTGTACGAGGCGATGCGATCTGCCGTCCTGGGCTGCCAGGCCGCGAAACGCTCCACCGCCTCCATAATCGCCGATGCCTTTGCGTCGTCGTGGGTGCGTCCCTTGCCGTTATAGACCGAGAGCAGGTCATGGGATCGCGGCACGATGGCGTTGTAGACGGGAATGCCGATGCGGTCCAGCCACGTGATGTCGGCGACCCGGGATACTCCAACGGTCCGTAATAGGGGAGTGACGCGCTCAAGGGTCTGGAGCGTGGGAACCTCGCGGGTGGGCCCAATCTTGGGGACGCGCTCGCGCAGCTTCAACGGACCACCACCGTCGGTCTGACGGGTGCGGCAATAACGGTGAAGCTGAAAAGGTGGCCGGGTTCACGCATCTATCAAGCTCTCCTCTCCGTAAGGACGTGGCTGATTCAGATTGCGTCGCACGCTTCTTTAAATTTCGAATGGACGAACTCCGGCCGGAGCATATTGCAGATGTTACGGTGGAGACCATAAACGATCATGATACACAACCACATATACCGCTGATACATACGATGTCTGGCAGGCGTCACCATGACCGTGGCCAGGCCCGAGTGAACGGCGGTCGGCGATAGTCTGTCCGGCAGGACGCGAATCGCACAGATTTCGCTTGGTTGACCGCGTTTCCGGGCGACCCCGGCCGGTATCGACCCCACTCCTTCATGGATGACACAGGGCTACTCATGCCGCCGTCTGTACGTGCTCGTCAACCCAAAGGCGATCACGTTCGGTAGCTGACCACTGGGCTGAGCGGTATCCCGAACCGCCGGGGAAGATCCGCTCCCGTGCCTCGTCGAGGAACTGGCGCTCACGCTCGCAGTGGATCCCGGCAGCGGCAGATCCCGTAAGATCGCCTTCGGAAACCCCTGGTCATGGCCGTGGCAGACTGGTCGGACCAGCTGGACGGGTGTCGGGGAGTGGCTAGAGATGATCGAAATCCGTAGCTTCGCGGAAACGGACCGCGCCGCGCTGCGTGAGCTGTTCGGCCGGGCGGGCGAGGGCTCTCCGTCTTCCTTGTTGTGGGGGCACGAAGCGTCGGAGGCCACCATGTACCTGGAACCGTACATGAGCCAGGAACCAGACTCGTTGTTTGTTGCCGTGACCGGTGGCCATGTCGTCGGCTACCTGGCAGGGTGCCTAGACAGCTCGACCTTTCCCAGCGAGAAAAAACGCATGGAGAAGGCGATCGTGAAGTATCGGCTGGTATTCCGACCCAAGCCCGCGGCCTTCTTCGCTCGCGGCATGGTCGACATGGCGTCGGCCGCGATCCGGCGAAAGCCCACCGCAAGGGGCTTCGACGATGCCCGTTGGCCGGCCCATCTGCACATCAACGTGACGCCCCTGGCGCGGGGAACCGGCGCCGCCGACGGCCTGATGGAGCGATGGTTCGATCGACTCATCCAGACCGGCTCATCCGGGTGCTATCTGCAGACCTTGGCCGAGAACACGCGTGCGGTGCGGTTCTTCGAACGCGTCGGCTTCGCCAAACATGGTCCGACTCCATTGGTCCCCGGTGCCAGGCAGGGCGGCAGGCAACTCCACCAGCAGACGATGGTCTGGCAGCCGTGACTGCCGCGGTCGCAAGAAGTCACCGTAGGATCGCTGCGCTCGGCGACGGTGAGGACGGTGCCGGGCCGAGTCGTTGCCGGGCCTGCCGCCGGGCGCTGCCGGACGGGGCGGTGACGGGTAGGGCGGGCAGACCGGCGACGAGTTTCGACCCCACCTGTCGGTAGCCGAGATCGGCGAACCAGCAGCCGGCCAGCAGCAGGTACACCACGCCCCGGGCTGGCAGCAACCGGATCCGTTGCTGGGTACGCCGGGTCGCGGCCAGTATCTCGTCGACATCAACCACCCCTTGACCAGCCACGCCCACGCCTAACTCGCGTTCCTGCTCGGAGGGGCCGGCGAGCAGGGCCTCCAGGAGCGCTGCCGGTGCGGAGGGGGTCGGGACCTGGCGGGTCACTACGACGAGCCGGTCGTCGCGGACGTAGTGGAGCCGCTCGCCCACCGCACCGGTCGGCGATGCGGTGGGTGCCGTCACGGGCGGAAACCCACCTGCTGAGGGCTCGACCGGGCGGGGGACCGGGTCCGGTCGCACGCCGCACCCGGCTAGCGTCACGAGCGCGACCATGCCCTCCATCTCCGCGATCGACGTCCAAGTGAACACCGCACTTCATGCTGACGATCTTCTATGGAATGTGCGGAACCAAACTGGTGTTTCCGCCGACTATCTCCCTGGTGTGTCGTGACGGCTGGAGAGGGTGGGCTGGTGGAACGCAGACGTTTCATGGTCGGGGTCGGCGCGGTGGCGGCTGGCGTGGGAATGGCCGCCGGCCCAGGGATGGCCCGGGCGTCGGGGCCGTTGCGGGTGCAGATCGTGATGTTCGACGGCGTGGAGGAACAGGACTTCGCCGGACCGTACGAGGTCTTCTCGCTGGCCGGTCGTCTGTCCGGTGGCGAGATCCAGGTCTCCTACGTGACCGGCGGGCGGCCGCGTACGGTGACGGCGGCGTTCGGCACGAGGGTAGCGGTGGAGCGGGGCTGGTCCCCCGAGACCGCTGACCTCCTCGTGGTGCCCGGCGGTGGTTTCGGCCGGCCGGAGGAACCGGGTATCTGGCCCGAGATCAACAAGGGTGATCTGCCGCGCAAGCTGGCTGCCGCCCGACGTCCGGGGCTGACGATCGCATCGCTGTGCACCGGCGCGATCATCCTTGCCGCCGCGGGCCTCACCGCCGGCCGGCCGTGCACCACCCATGGAGGCGCGAAGGCCGAGCTGGCCGCGCGTGGCGGGCTGGTGAAGAACGCTCGGGTCGTCGACGACGGCGATCTGGTGACGGCCGCAGGCATCACGTCCGGCCTGGAGCTTGCCCTGCACCTGGTGCGGCGAGAGGTGAGCGCCGACGTGGCCACCCGTACCGAAGGCGTACTGGAGTACGAAGCCCGCGGCACCGTCTGGACCATCTGACCGCCAACCTCCTGGAGGCCCTCGTGTCGACTACCGCGACACCGTCATCGGAGCCGGAAACCCCGATCGCACCGCCCGCCGCCGCCAGCACGCCGCCGGGTGCACCGGCCGCGCGCCGGCGGTCGATCGGACCGCTGGTGCTGCGGCTGCACTTCTACGCCGGAGTCCTGATCGCGCCGTTCCTGGTCGTGGCCGCGCTGACCGGCCTGGCGTTCGTGTTCACACCACAACTGGACACCCTGGTCTACGGACCCGAGCTGCGCGTCGACGCAGGCGGCGCACCCGCCCGCCCGCTGGCCGAGCAGGTAGTCGCGGCCCGCGCCGCCCATCCAGACGGTGACCTGGCGTCGGTGATCCCGCCGGTGGCGGCGACCGACACCACGAAGGTGGTCTTCAACCTGCCGCACCTGGGAGAGAAGCAGCACACGGTGTACGTGGACCCGTACACGAACGAGGTGCGCGGCACCCTGACCACCTGGTTCGGGGAGACGCCGCTGATGACGTGGCTGGACGACCTGCACCGCAACCTGCACCTGGGTGTGGTGGGGCGGCACTATTCCGAGCTGGCGGCGAGTTGGCTGTGGGTGGTCGTCCTGGGTGGCCTGGTCCTATGGCTGCGCCGGCAGTGGACCGGCCGACGCAAGCTGCGTCGCACCGTCCTGCCCGACCTTGCCGCGAATCCAGGTGTGCGCCGTACCCGCAGCTGGCACGCGGCCACCGGGATATGGCTCGCGATCGGGCTGCTTGCGCTATCCGCGACCGGGTTGACGTGGTCGCGCTATGCCGGCGGGAATTTCGACATCGTCCAGAACGAGCTCAACGCGCACAGCCCCACCCTGGAGACCGCTCTGCCCGGCGCCGCCCCGGCTGCTGGCGCCGACAGCGGCGGGCATCACGGCGGCGGCACGACGACCGGAGATTACGACCCGACCGATGTCGACAGGGTCGCGTTGATCGCCCGCGAGGCTGGCGTGGACGGGAAGGTGATTGTCTCGCCGCCCGCAGGGCCGGGCACGGCGTGGGTGGTGGCGCAGGACGACCCCTCCTGGCCGTACGGCTGGGACCGCGTTGCCGTCGACCCGGCCACCGGCAGCATCGTGGCGCGCTCCGACTTCGCCGACTGGCCGCTGCTGGCGCAGCTGTCCAAGCTGGGCGTCGCGTTCCACATGGGTTTCCTGTTCGGGATCGTCAACCAGATCCTGCTGGCCGCGCTCGCCGTCGGGCTGCTGTGCGTGATCGTGTGGGGGTACCGGATGTGGTGGCAGCGCCGCCCCACCCGCGCCGACCGGCGTGCGCCGCTGGGCGCCCCGCCCGGTCGTGGCGCCTGGCGGCAGGCGCATCCGCTGGCGGTGATCGTCGTGCTTGCGATTGCGGTCGCGGTGGGCTGGGCGTTGCCGATGCTCGGTGTCACCCTCGGTGCGTTCCTCGTCATCGACCTGGTCCTCGGCGTGGTCCAACGCCGGCGGGCGCGGCGGGTGGTACCGACATCGCCCGCACCCGTCCGGAGCTGATGGCCGGCCGGCATCGGTCTGCCGGTCGGCCCGACTCCGCACCCAAGGTACTGGCCGGATCGGTCGCGGTACCGCCTGTACGGCAGGGCGGCCCAACACGGAGTTCCAGAGGGTCCCGGTGCCCGGGTCGTACGCGGAGCCTTACCGGCGCCGGACGACGACGCAGACCGGGTGTCGCGGCCGCGGGAGTGAGGGAACAGGTGGCAGTTTCGATCCATTGGGTGCCGCGGCGCCCGTGGGACATGCGGGGGATGAGGGTCGCGGCACGATGACCGGCATGAACGGCGATGCGACCGTCACCGAGTTGGCGCTGGCCGCGGGCCGTGGCGACCGGGAGGCGGCTGCGGCGTTCGTGGCCGCGACCCAGCGGGACGTGTGGCGGTTCTTGGCCCACCTGTCCAGTCCCGCCGAGGCGGACGACCTGACGCAGGAGACCTACCTGAGGGCGCTGCGCAGCCTGCCGAAGTTCGCCGGCCGCTCGTCGGCCGCCACCTGGCTGTTCACCATCGCTCGCCGGGTCGTGGTCGACCAGGTCCGCGCCGCGGCGGCCCGGCCCCGGCTGGTCGCGGGCGGCGACTGGCAGAGGGCCGCCGATACCGGCCGGGCTGGTGGGGCCGGGCGGTTCGAGGAAGGCGTGGTATTGCGCCACCTACTGGATGGTCTGTCAGCGGAGCGGCGGGAGGCGTTCGTGACCACCCAGGTTCTCGGGCTCTCGTACGAGGAGGCCGCCCGGGTATGTGACTGCCCGGTGGGCACGATCCGGTCCCGGGTCGCCCGGGCGCGGGAGGACCTGGTCGCCGCGATGGCCGAGCCGCCCCGCAGGCTTCGGGCCGTCTGACGTCAGGCGGCCCGGCGTTCGTCGGCCCGGCGTTCGTCGGCCCGGCGTTCGTCGGCCCGGGCGTGTGCCGTTCCCGTCGCCGGGTCTGGCCGGAGATCGGCCGCAGGTGTGGCACCGGTGGCTCGGGGGCGAAGGTGACCGGCCACCACCGGTGGCGGTCCTGTCGATCGCGGGTGGTGCGCCGGACGAGCGGCGGCAACCCCGGGAACCACCACGGACGGCTCCGTCCCGGCCCTGGGCAGCGCCACGATCGCCGACGGGTAGCACGCCGACCCGTCCGTCGACGTACCCAGCGCGCCCACAAGCCCCGTTAGCGGATCACCCCTGGTTCCCTCTCACCGCTCTCGCGCCTGTCGCCCCACCCGCCACGGCAGACGGACGGCAGGAGGGTCCGCACCGCCGAGCCCCGGGTTTGTTGGCCCGGACCCTGACCGGCTCGGCCAAGCGGATCAACGGGCCGGAACCAACCACCGATCCACGACGACCAGTAGTAGAACGAGAAGCGAGAACCGGAGGAAATGCAGATGCGCAGGTCGGTATCACCCGGCGTACGCCGCTGGGCGGTCAGGTTCGCTGTCACCGTGGCGGCGGTGCTCGCCGCGACAGGCTGCGGCGGAACCGCAGACACCCCAGGGGCCGCGCCCAGCCCGGCCCCGTCGGCGACCACCGACAGCGCCGTGTTCATGGTGCGGGACCCGTGGATCAAGGCGGCCGACAAGGGTATGACGGCGGCCTTCGGGACCCTGGTCAACAACACCGCCAGCGATGTCACCATCACCGGTGTGAGCACCAGTGTCTCACCGATGGAGCTGCACGAGATGACGATGAAAGACGGCAAGATGGTGATGCAGCCCAAGACCGGCGGGATCACGATCAAGGCCGGCGGCAGCCATGTGCTGGAGCCCGGCGGCGACCATCTGATGCTGATGGAGCTGAGCAAGCCGGTCCGGGCCGGTGACGAGCTGACCTTCACTCTCACCTTCGCCGACGGGACGACCACCGGGTTCACCGCGGTGGCCAAGCCGTTCACCGGCGCCGAGGAGAGCTACGACCCGAGTTCGGGCATGCCGATGACCCCCGGGCAGCAGATGACGATGAGCCCGGCGCCGTGACCGAACCTGCCGAAACCCGCACGGTGAGCCGGCGGCGCCTGCTCACTGGCGGTGCCCTGGGAGTCGGTGGCGCGGTCGCCGGGGCGGCGGCGGGTGTCGCCGCGACCGCCGCCGGCCGGCAGCCACCGGCACCGGCACCGGTCGACCCGGGCGCCGCCACCGCCGTCGGTACGGATGTCGAGCCGTTCCACGGCGCGCGGCAGGCCGGTATCGCCACGGACCCGCAGGCGCACGCGGCATTCGTCGCCTTCACCCTGCACCGGGGAGTCGACCGGGCGGCGCTGGGCCGGCTGATGCGGCTGCTCACCGACGACGCTGCCCGGCTGACCCAGGGACGGGCGCCGCTGGCCGACACCGAACCGGAACTCGCCGTACTGCCGGCCCGGCTCACCATCACCTTCGGGTTCGGCCCCGGCCTGTACGTGGCGGCCGGCCGGGAAGACCGTCGGCCGCCGTCCGTCGCCGAACTGCCGGTCTTCGAGATCGACCGGCTGCAACCGGCCTGGTCCGGTGGTGACCTGCTGGTGCAGATCTGCGCCGACGATCCGCTGACGGTCACGCACGCACAGCGGATGCTGGTCAAGGACGCCCGTCCGTTCGCCGCCGTCCGCTGGGTGCAGCGCGGCTTCCGGCGCAGTCGTGGTGCGCAGGCCGACGGGCACACCCAGCGCAACGTCATGGGCCAGCTCGACGGCACCGCCAACCCCCGCCCCGGCAGCGCCGCCTTCGAGCAGTCGGTATGGGTCGGCGACGGCCCGGACTGGCTGCGCGATGGCAGCACCCTGGTGCTGCGGCGGATCCGGGCCGAGTTGGAGACCTGGGACAAGCTCGGCCGGGCCGACAAGGAACTCGCGGTCGGCCGGCGCCTGGACACCGGCGCGCCGCTGAGCGGCCGGCATGAGCAGGATGAGCCCGACTTCTCGGCCGTGAACGAGGCAGGGCTGCCAATCATGCCGGACTTCGCGCACGTGACCCGGGCCCGGGTGATGGACGACCGGCTCAAGATCCTGCGCCGGCCGTACAACTACGACGGGGTGCCGGACGCCGCCGGGCGGGCCGACAGCGGCCTGATCTTCGCCGCCTACCAGGCCGACATCGAACGGCAGTACCTGCCGATCCAGCGCCGGCTCGCCGAGCGGGACCTGCTCAACGACTGGATCACCCCGATCGGCTCCGCGGTCTTCGCGATCCCACCCGGCTGCGAGCCCGGTGGCTGGATCGGCGAACAGGTGCTGGGGTGACCGGCGCGATGCCGAGCAACGACGAGGAAGGACGGCCGATGCGAGGCGTCGGATGGCGGCTGGTGGCGTTGGCCGTACTCACGGTCACCGGCGCAGTGGCGGGCGGGCTGCTGGCAGCCCGCCCGGCGGCTGCGCACGCCCAACTGCTGGGCAGCGATCCCGGGGCCGACTCGACCGTGACCACACAACTCGACGAGATCACGCTCACCTTCAACGAACTGGTCCGGGGAAACTTCAGTACCGTGGTGGTCACCGGTCCGGACGGGGTCCGGCACGGCGCCGGCCAGCCACGCGCGGTCGACAAGCGGGTACACCTGCCCGTCGAGCCGGTACGGTCCGGAAGCTACCGCGTCGCGTACCGGGTGGTCTCCGCCGACGGGCACCCGATCCAGGGACAGTTCCGGTTCACCGTCGCGCTGGCTCCGGCACTGGAGCCGACCGGCGCCCCGGCCGGCCCGCCGGCAACCTCCGACGGCCCGTCCGCGTCGCCGGCCGCCGGGGTGCCGACTGCGGATCCCGGCGCCGGAGCCGGGCTGTGGGGGGCCGGTGCGGCCGGGCTCGGCGTTGCGCTGGTCGGCGCCGGGTTCGTCCTGGTGCGCCGACGGCGCCGGACCTCGGCGCGGTGAGTGCCGGATCGCGGCAGAGCACGGCCACCTCCGGTCTGTCGGTCTCCCGCCCGGCCCGCAGACACGGCTGGCTGCCCGCCGGTGCCGGGCTGGCCGGGCTCGGCGTGCTCTTGCTCGCGCTCGCCGCCGGAGACGGTCTCAACGCCACCATGATCACCGGCCTGCCCGACCCGGGCCCGGTCACCCGCTACGCCCTGCCGATGGTCCGGCTGCTGGGCGACGCGCTGGCCACCCTCACCGTCGGGCTGGCGGTGACCGCCGCGTTCCTGCTACCCGGCGACGGCCCCAGCGTCTCCGCACCGGGGTACCTGCTGCTGCGTCGGGTCACCGCGCTGGCCGCCGGCTGGGCGGCCACCGCCCTCGTCTTGATCGTGCTGACCGTCTCGGACCTGCTCGGCGCCCCGTCATCGCAACTCGGTGCCGCGACCGTGGTCAGCTTCGCCACCTCGATCTCCCAGGGACAGGCCCTGCTGCTCCAAGCCGGGCTGGCCGGGCTGGTCGCGGTACTGGCCTGGACCGGCGTGTCCCGGACGACCGCCGCGACCACCGCCGGATTCGCCCTGGTGGCGGTACTGCCGCCCGCGTTCACCGGGCACGCCGCCGGCGCCGGCAACCACCAAGTCGCGGTGACCAGCCTGGCGCTGCACATCCTCGCCGCCACCGTCTGGGTCGGTGGGCTGGCCGCGCTGCTGGTGGTGCGCCGTCACCGGCTGCTCGCCGACGCCGCCGCCCGGTACAGCCGGCTCGCCTTGGCCTGCTGCGTCGGGGTCGTACTCAGCGGCCTGACCAACGCCTGGGTACGCCTCGGCGCCTGGGACCAGCTCTGGCAGTCCCGCTACGGCTGGCTGATCCTCGGCAAACTCGCCGCCCTGCTGGCGCTCGGCGGGCTCGGCGCGGCACACCGCCGCCGTACGCTCCCCGCGCTGCGCGCCGGAGAACGCGCCGCGTTCGTCAGGCTCGCCGCCGGGGAACTGGTGGTCTTCGCCGCCACCTTCGGCCTCGCGGTGGCGCTGTCGCGCAGCCCTACCCCGATCCCGACCGACCCGGTCGACGCGGACCCGCTCGTCGAACTGCTCGGCTTCACCCCACCCGCCCCGCCCACCCCGGGCCGGCTGCTCGGCGACCCGCTGCCGGACATGTTCTTCCTCACCGGCTGCGCCCTCGCGGTGGCCGGATATCTCGCCGGGGTATGGCGGCTGCACCGCGCCGGACACCGCTGGCCGCCTACCCGCACCGCGAGCTGGCTGGCCGGAATGCTGCTACTCGTCGCGGTCACCAACCTCGGCATCGCCCGCTACGCCTACGTGCTGTTCAGCGCGCACATGGTCCAGCACATGGTGCTGTCGATGGCGGTGCCGATCCTGCTCGTCTGCGGCGCCCCGATCACCCTGGCGTTACGGGCGCTGCGCCGGCCCACCGACCGGCAGATGCGCGGCGCCCGGGAATGGCTGCTACTGCTGATCCACAGTCGACCGCTCCGGCTGCTGACCCACCCGCTGATCGCTCTCGGCATCTACAGCGCCAGTCTCTTCGGCCTGTACTTCAGCGACCTGCTCGGCACCCTGATGCGCTACCACCTCGGCCACCTGGCCATGCTGACCCACTTCGTCGCCACCGGATACCTGCTCTTCTGGGTACTCATCGGCGTCGACCCGGGACGGCCACGACTCGCCCCACCCCTGCTGGTGATCATCCACTTCGCGGCCATGATGGCCCACGGCTTCTTCGGCCTGGTCCTGATGCAGTCGAGCACCGTCATCGCCCCGGACTGGTACACCGCCGTGCACCCCGACTGGGCATCCTCCCTGCTGGTCGACCAGCGCCTCGGCGCCGGCATCGCCTGGGCCTTCGGTGAACTCCCGGCCGCCATCGTCATGATCATCCTGCTCCGCCAGTGGGCCCGTGCCGACCAGCGTGAACAGGTCCGACTCGACCGGGCCGCCGACCGGGCGGACGCCACCGGAGAGGAGGACGACCTGGCCCGCTACAACGCCTTCCTCCGCGCCGCCGCCCGCGGCTCCCACGGCAGTCGCGCCGACGACCGGTACGCTGCCACCACCCGGGACGAGGAGTAGGCAGACCTCGCCCCGCTCCCGCCTGGCTGGTCTGGGCCTGTCGGGCGGCGTCGGCGAGCAGTCCCGGCGCCAACTGCTGGCGTTCCGGTCCCGGGGGAGAAGCCGGCCGCCGTGATTACCTTTCCGGTCTCGACCACCCGCTACGGCACGGCGGCGGCACCGAATTCCGAGGACACCACGCTCACCGGCACCCGGCACGACGAGTCCGGTACGGGTGCCATCGTCCAGGTGTGCCGGGCTACGGCGCACTCCGTGATTGACGGTTACGCCGTTTCGGCTGTTGACGACGCCCGATCGCGCGCCTGCGGTACCTCGGAATGAGCCGGCAGGTCAGTCGGTGCCGGCCTCCATCGCGGCGTGGTCGAGCAGCTTGTCGACGTCGGAGACCTCGCCACGGGAGGCGATCGCCTCGGCGCCGCCCTCGGGCATCGCGCCGATCAGCCCGGTCGAGGTCGGCTGGGCCGTACCGAGCAGCGCCGGGTGCGGACTGCCCCCGACCATGCCGAGTCGGGCGTACTGCTCGAGCTTGGCACGCGAGTCGGCGATATCGAGGTTGCGCATGGTGAGCTGGCCGATCCGGTCGACCGGGCCGAAGGCGGAGGCCTCCGTCCGCTCCATCGACAGTTTGTCCGGGTGGTAGCTGAACGCCGGGCCGGAGGTGTCCAGGACCGAATAGTCCTCGCCGCGTCGCAGGCGCAGGGTCACCTCGCCGGTGACCGCCGTACCGACCCAGCGTTGCAGCGACTCGCGCAGCATCAACGCCTGCGGGTCCAGCCAGCGGCCCTCGTACAGCAGCCGGCCGAGCTTCCGTCCCTCGGTGTGGTAGCTGGCCAGGGTGTCCTCGTTGTGGATCGCGTTGACCAGCCGCTCGTACGCCGCGTGCAGCAACGCCATGCCGGGCGCCTCGTAGATGCCCCGGCTCTTGGCCTCGATGACCCGGTTCTCGATCTGGTCGGACATGCCCAGGCCGTGCCGGCCGCCGATGGCGTTGGCCTCCAGCACCAGGTCGATGGCGGAGGCGAACTCCTTGCCGTTGACGGTTACCGGCCTACCCTGCGCGAACCCGATGGTGACGTCCTCGGGGACGATCTCCACCGCCGGGTCCCAGAACCGCACACCCATGATCGGATCGACGATCTCGATCCCGGCGTCGAGGTGCTCCAGAGTCTTGGCCTCGTGTGTCGCGCCCCAGAGGTTGGCGTCGGTCGAGTACGCCCGCTCCACGCTGTCTCGGTAGGGCAGGCCGTGGGCGAGCAGCCACTCCGACATCTCCTTACGGCCGCCGAGCTCACCGACGAAGTCGGCGTCCAGCCACGGCTTGTAGATCCGTAGCGAGGGGTTGGCGAGCAGGCCGTACCGGTAGAACCGCTCGATGTCGTTGCCCTTGAAGGTGGAGCCGTCCCCCCAGATCTGCACGCCATCCTCAAGCATCGCGCGCACCAGCAGGGTGCCGGTGACGGCGCGGCCGAGGGGCGTGGTGTTGAAGTAGGTACGGCCACCGGACCGGATGTGGAAGGCGCC
Source organism: Plantactinospora sp. DSM 117369 (assembly GCF_053764795.1). NCBI lineage: Bacteria > Bacillati > Actinomycetota > Actinomycetes > Micromonosporales > Micromonosporaceae > Plantactinospora > Plantactinospora sp. DSM 117369. The sequence goes on from NZ_CM132446.1 coordinate 4,243,284, forward strand.
GCAGGCCAGGGCGGCCAGCCCCTCCTCGACCAGCGCAGCCCGGCAGTCGACCAGCCGGGCGACCTCCGCGCCGTACGCCATCGCGCGCCCCGGCACCGATTCGATGTCGGGCTCGTCGTACTGGCCGACGTCGGCGGTGTACGTGCAGGGCACTGCGCCCCTGTCACGCATCCACGCGACCGCTACCGAGGTGTCGAGGCCCCCGGAGAAGGCGATCCCGACACGTTCACCGACAGGCAGGGAGGTGAGTACCTTGGACACGATCAACAGTATATGCACAGTCTCGCATGATCATGCATCCGGGGGTACTGCTCCGGAGCGTCCGTGGCGGACAGGACGGCGTGAGATCCCGATCAACCCGACCGGACAGTCGGGCGATAGGGGAGTGCGGGCACGCGCAGGAGCCAGGTCGTTACAGCCGGCGATTGACCGGTCCGCCACAGGTCGGGAACATGACGTGCCCTCTCTGGTTAACATCCCACGTTGGACGTAGGATGTTGCGTCACAACCTCCTCTTGGCAGGAAGGGCGACGACATGCAGGCTGGTCATCCTCCGCAGGGTCGTATCGGGCGCCTCCGGTGCCGGCGGGCGGGTGCCGTGTCGGTCCTCGCCGGCCTGCTCCTCAGCGGATTCGGCGCCCCGGCGGGCGCGGTCCCGGAAGGCCGGCTCGTCGCCGGCGCGATCGGCGACAACGCGCCGTTCGTGGCCGAGCAGGTGCTCTACAAGCAGGGCGACTTCGGCTACGCATGCTTCCGGATTCCCGCTGTGGTGCGGGCGACGAACGGCATGCTCCTGGCGTTCGCCGAGGGGCGGGTCAAGGACTGTGGCGACGACGAGGACATCGACCTCGTGCTGCGCCGCTCCGCCGACGGCGGTCGGACGTGGGGGCCGCTCCAGGTGGTCTCCGAGGGCAACGGCACCACCCACGGCAACCCGGTGCCGATCGTCGACGAGCGTACCGGCCGGGTGGTGCTGGTGAGCACGCACAACGGCGCGGAGCCGTGTCCGAACGGCTGCGACCGGGATCCCTGGGTGCAGCACAGCGACGACCACGGGGCGACCTGGACGGCTGCCCGGGAGATGACCGAGGGCAAGCGTCCGGAGTGGAACTTCTGGTACGCCACCGGCCCGATGCACGGCATCCAGCTCGAGCACGGCCCGCACGCCGGGCGGCTGGTCGTCGGGGCGAGCTTCGAGAGCTGGGACCGGGTCGGCGCGCACGTCTACGGCTCGCACCTGCTCTACAGCGACGACAGCGGACTGACCTGGAACATCGGCGCGGAGACCTCCCGCGACGACGGTACGGTCATCGCCCAGGAGCTCACCGTCGTCGAGCTCACCGACGGGCGGATCTACGCGTCGGCCCGCGAACGCGGCACTGACCGCGGCAACCGGGCGTACGCGATCAGCAGCGACAGCGGCGAGACCTGGGACGCGCCGTTCCGTACCGTGCCGGCGCTGGCGACGACGGACGTGCAGGCAGCGCTGCTGCGGTTCGACGGCGACCGCATCCTCTACTCCTCGCCGATGCACCCCGGCGCCCGGGAGGCGATGGGGATCCGTTCCTCCTACGACGAGGGGCGCAGGTTCGAGACCTGGGACCAGGGCAAGGTCTTCTACTGGGGCCCGTCGGCATACTCGGACATGGTGCGCCTGGACGGTGACGAGGCGGCGCTGATGTACGAGGCCGGCACCGTCACGCCGTACGAGCAGATCCGGTTCGCGCGGTTCAACGAGGCGTACCTGGATACCCCGAACGGCGTCCCGCCCGGCATCCCCGGACCGCCGGCACCCGGGCCGACCACCCCGGACGAATCGCCGTACCGCAACGAGGCGTACGTCCGTGGCGGTGCGCAGACCACCGACGGGCGGTTCGGCAACGGGCTGAGCCTGGACCGGGTCGACGACCGGGTGGAGGTGGAGTTCGACGACTCGATCGACCTCGGCGGGCAGGACTTCACGCTGACCTCCTGGATCCGGTACTCGGACCGGACCGGCGCGCACGCGATCCTCTGGTTCCACCGGGTGGACCGGGGCACCAACCCGCCGGCGCTGTGGCTGCGGGCCGAACCGGCCAGCAACCGCATCCGGGCGATCCTCGCGGTCGACCGGTTCGACGTCACCGTGCAGTCGCAGAGCGCGTACAACGACGGGCAGTGGCACTTCGTGGTGCTGCAACGGGCGCGCGGCGAGCTCCGGCTGCTGGTGGACGGCGTCCAGGTCTCGTCGGCGCCGGCACCGGCCGGCTCGCTGACCCTCGGCAAGGAGTTCGGCACCGGCGGGCTGCACATCGGGCAGCGGATCGACGGCGTGGACCGCTTCCGGGGCACGCTGGACGAGGTACGCGTCTACCGGCGCGCCCTCACCGACACCGAGCTGGACCTGGTCCAGCGGCGGAACCTCCCGGTCGGTGGCAAGCTCGGGCTGCGCCTTCCGTTCGACAGGGTCACCTGAGCGACCCGGGATCGCGTGGCGATGGCGCTCACACCGCCGTGGGCGCCATCGCCCCGCCTCGACGGCGTCCGGAAACCGGTCATGGACCGTCCGAACGGCGAGGACGTCCTACCTCATGCTCCGCCCGTGACAGATTCCACGGTACGAAGATCGAAGGGGAAACCCGTCCGATGACCATGCCCAACAAGATCATGTTTGGTGGCGACTACAACCCCGAGCAGTGGACCGAGGACGTCTGGGTCGAGGACATGAAGCTGATGGTCGACACCGGCGTCTCGCTCGTCTCGGTCGGCATCTTCTCCTGGGCGAGCGTCGAGCCGCGCCCCGGCGAGTACGACTTCGGCTGGTTCGACCGGGTGATGGACGGCCTCGCCGACGCCGGAATCGGCGCCAGCCTCGCCACCATGACCGCCTCGCCGCCGCCCTGGCTCGCCCGGCTCCACCCGGAGACGCTGCCCGAACGGGTCGACGGCGTCCGGCTGTGGCCCGGCGGCCGGCAGCAGTACTGCCCGTCCAGCCCGATCTACCGGCGGTACGCGGGCCGGCTGGTCGAGCGGCTCGCCGGCCGGTACGCCGGGCACCCGGCGCTGCGGATGTGGCACATCGGCAACGAGTACGGCTGCCACGTGCGGGCCTGTTACTGCGACGTGTCGGCCACCGACTTCCGCGACTGGCTGCGCGACCGGTACGGCGACCTCGACACGCTCAACGAGGCGTGGTCCACCACGTTCTGGTCCCAGCGGTACGGCGACTGGGCGGAGGTACTGCCGCCGCGTACCGCGCCCACCTTCGCCAACCCGGCACAGAAGCTGGACTTCGCCCGGTTCAGCAACGACGCGATCCTCGCCTGCTATCTGGCCGAGCGCGACGTGGTCCGGCGGCACACCCCGGAGACTCCGGTGACCACGAACTTCATCGGCCTGGTGCACAAGCCGATCGACTCGTACCGGTGGGCCGCCGAGCAGGACGTGGTCAGCCTGGACAGCTACCCGGACCCGTTCGACCCGCGGGCGCACACGGCGGCCGCCTTCGGCTACGACCTGGTCCGCTCGGCCCGCGGCGGGCAGCCGTGGCTGCTGATGGAGCAGGCGCCCGGCGCGGTGAACTGGCGGGTGCGCAACGCCCCCAAGGGCCCCGGACTGATGCGCCTGTGGAGTTGGCAGGCGGTGGCACAGGGCGCCGACGCGGTGCTCTTCTTCCAGTGGCGGCAGGCGGTCGGCGGCGCCGAGAAGTTCCACTCGGCGATGGTGCCGCACGGCGGGACGCGGACCCGTACGCACCAGGAGATTCGGGCGCTCGGCCGGGAGCTGGCCCAGGTCGGCGAGCTGGCCGGCACGCGGGTCCGGGCCGAGGTCGCGCTGGTGCACGACTGGGCCAACTGGTGGGCGCTGGAGTCCGACGCCCACCCGGCCGCGCTGGACCTGCTGGAAACGGCGCAGGCGCACTACGACCCGCTCTTCGACGCGCACGTCAGCTGCGACGTGGTGCCGCCGACCGCGGACCTCTCCGGATACCGGCTGGTCGTCGTGCCGAACCTCTACCTGATGTCCGCCGAGGTCGCGCAGCGGCTGCGCCGGTACGTCGACGGTGGCGGGCACCTGGTCGTGTCGTTCTTCACCGGCATCGTGGACGAGTGCGACCGGGCGTACCAGGGCGGCTACCCGGCGCCGCTGCGTGACGTGCTGGGGTTGCGGGTGGACGAGTTCTGGCCACTGCCCGCGGACGGCACCGTCGCGCTGGAGTTCGGCGCGCGGCAGCACACCGGCACGGTCTGGTCGGAGTGGGTCGAGCTTGAGGGAGCGGAGGCGGTCGCGACCTTTGCCGGCGGGGAGCTGGCCGGCCGGCCAGCGGTCACCCGGTACCGGTACGGCGCCGGGGTGGCCTGGTATCTCGCGACCCGCCCGGAGCCGGTGATGATGCGGGCGGTGCTGGACCGCGCCCGCGCCGAGGCCGGGGCGGCGCCGGTGCTGCCCGACCTGCCGGACGGGTTGCAGGCGGTGGTCCGGCACGGCGACGACCGGTCGTACCTGCTGCTGCTCAACCACGGTGCCGAGCCGGTGACGGTACCGCTTCCCCGCCCGGCGGTAGACCTGCTCGGCGAACGTGACCGGACGGTCGACACGGTGACCGTCGCGCCGCGCGGCGTGGCGGTACTCCGGTCCTGAGAGGACGCTGGTGCCCCGCCCGCCCCGGTGGTGGGGCGGGGCACTACGCCTCCGGGAAGAGTTCGGGCAGCCGCTCCCGGGCCAGCGGTCGCAGCCGCTCGGCGAGTGCGGGATCGACCGAGCCGTACGGCCAGCGGACCCGGGTGCCGATGTCGGCCCAGTCGCCGACGTGGGCGAGGAACTTGTCGAGCGCGGAGTTGGCGTACCCCCCGCGCTGGAGCGGCTGGACGTGTTCGGTGAAGAACGCGTGGATCCGGCGCTCCACGTCGAGCGCGGCGACCGGTCGCTCGGCCATCATCCGTTGCCACGCCATCGCCCCGGCCGGGCTGAGTGCGGCGATGTTCGAGTACGAGCCGGCGGCGCCGTGCCGGCGGCCGGTCGCCAGGTCGTGGCCGGCGACGAAGATCGCGATCCCGGCCGCGTCCCGCCGCATCCGGGCGTACCATTCGGCGTCGCCGCCGGCGACCTTGATCCCGATGAGCGTGCGGACCTCGCGGCGGATCACCGGGTACAGCTCGGCCGGCACCTGGGTCTTGGCGTGCGGCGGGTTGTAGAGCACCAGCGGCACCGGGTCGGCGACGGCCGCGACCCGGGCCAGGAACCGCAGCACCTCGCTGCCCGACATCGGCAGCCAGTCCGGCAGCGTCACCTGGATCGCACCGGGCCGGAGCGTACGGGCCCGGGCGACCCGGGCCAGGCAGGTCTGTGCGCTCATGTGGCTGGCCCCGATCTGGAACGGCACGCCGCGCCGCTCGCAGCGCCGCGCCAGCAGCTCGTTGACCCGGTCGTACTCGTCCTCGCCGAGGGTGTGGAACTCGCCGGCGGTGCCGTGCGCGTACAGGCCGTCGAGCCCGGCGGCGACGAGGATGTCCAGGGCCGGGTCGAGACGCGCCCAGTCGATCGACTCGTCGGCGCGGATGGGGAGCAGTATCGTACCCCAGGTGCCGCCAAGCGTCTCCGACGTCAGTATCTCCACGATGCCGCTCTCCCTGGTCGACGAGACGTCCTATGTTCGCCCCGGATCGGCGGCGAGCGGGCAGGCAAGCGGCCGAGCGGGCAGGTGAGCCAGGTACGTCCGGCTGATTTCCATCCGGTACGGGCGGTGCCGCCGGTGTTACTTCCCGCACCGCCTGGCCTTCCGGGTTCGAGAGGTGGGATGTTATGACCCGAGGTTTCGACGAGCCTGGAGGCAGCATGCGTACGCGTAACGGTGGGTCGCTACAGGAGCGCATCGTCGCCCTGATCCACGAGCGCCGTCTGGCTCCCGGCGCGCCGATGCCGACCGAGCCGCAGCTGATGGACCTGCTCGGGGCGAGCCGCAACAGCGTGCGCGAGGCGGTGCGGGCCCTGCAGGCACTGGGCATCGTCGAGATCCGGCACGGCTACGGCACGTTCGTCGGTCAGGCGTCACTCGACGTGCTCACCCCGTCGCTGGCGTTCCGGGTGCGCTCCGGACCGGGCGGCGGGATCCGCGCGCTGCACGACCTGGTCGAGGTCCGTGAGCTGATCGAGACCGGGCTGATCGGCCAGGTGGCGCAGATCGTCAGCGGTCCCCGGATCGCCGCGCTGGACGCCCTGGTCACCGCCATGGACCGGGACCTGGAGGCCGACCGGGCGTTCCACTCGCTGCTCTACGAGTCGTGCGGCAACGAGCTGGTGCTCCAGCTGATCGGCCTGTTCTGGGACGTCTACCACCAGGTCGAGCCGGCGCTCGGTCCGCCGGAGGAGCGGACCGCGGAGATCGTGGTCAACCACCGCCGGATCGTGGCGGCGCTGCGCGCCCGGGACCCGGAGGCCGCCCGGGAGGCGATGCGGCTGCACTTCCGCGACGTGAAGGCACGCATCGCGCGGGCGGAGGCCCGGCCGGTCGAGGCGCTGACCGAGCCGGCCTGACCCCCGCCGGGTGGGCGGCCGGGCCCGGTCACACCAGGCCGGCGGCGGCAAGGTACTCCTTGACCCGGGCGACCTCGTCGGGGTTCAACGGGATCTGCGGCAGCGCCGTGGTCGGGTGCGCGATGATGCCGCGCAGGTGCAGCGCGGCCTTGAAGGCGCCCAGCGCCGAGGAGCTCATACCGATCCGGCCGGCGCCGACGTTTACGAGCTGGAACAGGCGCAGCAGGCGCTCCTGCTCGGAGCGGGCCGCCTCCCAGTCCCCCTTGCCCGCCGCCCGGAACAGCCTCGCGTACCCGTGCGGGTCGACGTTGCCAAGGCCCGGCACGACACCGTCGGCTCCCATCCACAGCGCCGAGTCGACGGTCAGTTCGGAGCCGGTCAGCACGCTGAACGCGCCGATTTCCGGGCGGTCCCGGCGCCCGAGGATCACCCCGCGCAGCCCGGCCTCGTCACCGCTGGAGTCCTTGACCCCGGCGAGCGTCCCCTCGGCGGCCAGCTCCAGCACCAGGTCGGTGCCGAGCTTGCTGTGTACCGAGACGGGCAGGTCGTACGCGTACAGCGGAAGTCCGCCGCGGGCCGCGATGGTCCGGAAGTGCAGGGCGATCTCGTCCGGGTGGGTCCGGGTGTAGAAGGGCGCGGTCGCCACCAGGCCGTCCGCGCCCGCCTCGGCCGCCACCCGGGCGTGGTCCAGCACCCGCAGCGCGGTCGTGTCGATGACGCCGGCCAACACCGGGACCTGCCCGGCGACGTGCCCGATCACCGTCTCCAGCACGACCTTGCGGTGACCGTCCGGCAGGTACGCGACCTCGGAGGTGGAGCCCAGCACGAAGAGCCCGTCCACACCGCCGGCCAGCAGATGGTCCACCAACCGGGCCAGCGACCCGGTGTCGACGTCGAGGTCCGGGGTCAACGGGGTGGACACCGGGGGGATGACGCCGGTGAGGGCGCTGGCGGTGGTCATGGGCGCTCCTGTGCTTGGCTGATCAGTTCGAGGTCGCTCGCCCCGTCCAGTACGGGGTGATGGCATCGGAACAGGTGGTCGTCGGGCCGGTCGGTGCTGGTCTGTACCGGCGGCATCGCCGAGGCGCAGACCTCGTCCGCCTTCCAGCAGCGGGTCCGGAAGGGGCACCCGCTCGGCGGCCGGGTCGCCGACGGCACCGGGCCGACCAGCGGGATCGGGTCGATCGGGGAGAGCAGCCCGGGCGTGGCGGAGAAGAGCGCCCGGGTGTACGGGTGCCGGGCGTGCTGCGGTACCGCCTGCGCGGGCGTCTGCTCCACGATTCGCCCCAGGTACATCGTGACCACCCGGTCGCTCATCCGGCGGACGGTCTGGATGTCGTGCGAGACGAAGACCAGTGCCAGGCCGAGCCGGTCCTTCAGGTCCAGCAGCAGGTTGAGGATCTGCGCCCGGACCGAGACGTCCAGCGCGCTGGTCGGCTCGTCGGCGATGAGCAGCTCCGGTTGCAGCGCGAGTGCCCGGGCGATCGCCACCCGCTGCCGCTGGCCGCCGGAGAGCTGGCTGGGCAGCAGGTCGGCCGCGCTGGACGGGAGGCCGACCAGGTCGAGCAGCTCGCGGACCCGCTCGTCGCGCTCCCGGCGGGTGCCTCGGCGGTGGACGTCCAGCGGGTCGCGCAGGATCGTCCGGACCGGCAGCCGGCGGTTCAGCGCGGTGGACGGATCCTGGAAGACCATCCCGGTGGTCGATCCGATCACGGACCGGCGCCGGGAGGTCGCCATCGACCAGACGTCCTCGCCGCGGAACGACACCGCGCCGTCGGTCGGCCGCTGCAGTCCGACCAGTACCCGGGCCAGAGTGGACTTGCCGCAGCCCGACTCGCCGACCACCCCCACCGTCTCGCCAGCGGCGATGGTCAGGTCGGCGCCGGTGAGCGCGTAGACCCGGTCCCGGGAGAAGATCCCGCCGGACCGCGCCCGGTGCACCACGTGTACGTCGTGCAGCTCCAGCAGGGTCGCCGCCATCAGCGTGCCTCCGTTCCGACGGCCACCGGCGTCGCGATCTCGATCGCCGGATGGTGGCAGGCGACCGCGTGCCCGTGCACCGCACCGGTAAGCCGTGGCGCCTCGGTACGGCAGATCTCGGTGGCCATCGGGCAGCGGTCGGCGAATCGGCAGCCGGCCGGGAAGTCGGCCGGGGAGGGGACGACCCCGCGGATCTGAGTGAGCCGCCGCGCACCCGCCTCCAGCGAGAGCACCGAGCCCAGCAGCCCGCGGGCGTAGTGGTGGGCCGGAGCGCCGACCAGCGCCGCGGTGACGCCGGTCTCGACGATCTGCCCGCCGTACATCACCACCACCCGGTCGGTGACGTCGGCAACCAGGGCCAGGTCGTGGGAGACCAGGATGAGCGCGAACCCGAGTTCGGCGCGGAGCCGCAGCAGCAGCTCGATCACCTGCGCCTGTACCGTCACGTCCAGCGCCGTGGTCGGCTCGTCGGCGACGATCAGCTTCGGGTCCCGGGACAGGGCCATCGCGATGAGCACCCGCTGCCGCTGCCCTCCGGAAAGCTCGTGCGGGTACGCCGAGAGGGTCCGGGCCGGGTCCAGCCCGACCATCTCCAGCAGCTCGGTCGGGGTACGCCGGCCACCGCGCCGGACGACCTGCTTGAGCTGCGCCTTGATGGTCATCGCGGGGTTCAGCGAGGAGAGCGCGTCCTGGTAGACCATCGCCATGTCGTGTCCCATCAGCCGCCGGCGGGCCGAGCGGGACAGCTTCAGCAGATCCTTGCCGTCGAACCGGATCTCGCCGCCGATCCGGGCGCCCCTCGGCTGCAACCCCATGATGGTCAGCGCGGTCAGCGACTTGCCGCAGCCCGACTCGCCGACCAGGCCGAGTACCTCGCCCGGCCGGACGTCGAACGAGATGCCGGCCACGATGTCCACCCCGGCGTGCCGGCCCTCGAAGCCGATGGCCAACTCCTTCACCTGGAGCATCGGCGGACCGGACGGGAGCGGCCGGGCGCGTTCGGCCAGCCGCCGCGCCGCCTCGGCCAGGCCGGGCAGCTCGGTGAGCTCGCCGGACCCGGGGGCGGCCTGCTCCCACGCGTCGCCCTCGGCGGGCTTCTTCGCGCCGGGCACCCGCCGGGCCGTCGGTGCCGCCCAGGCGTCGGAGACCCCCTCGGAGAGGATGTTCAGTGCGAGGACGGTGACCAGGATCAGCAGGCCCGGGAAGACGGTGGCCCACCAGCCGCCGAGTAGCACCATGTTCTTGCCGTCGGCGATGACGCTGCCCCAGGACGGGTCCGGCGGCCGGACCCCGGCGCCGATGAACGAGAGCGACGCCTCGAAGACGATCGCGTCCGCGACCATCACCGTGCAGAACACCAGCACCGGCGCGGCGCAGTTGATCGCCACGTGCCGGATCACGATGTACGGCGTGCGGGCGCCGATGACCTTCTCGGCGTCCACGTAGTCCTCGCCGTACTGGGCCAGCACGTTGGCCCGGACCACCCGGGTCACCGAGGGCATGTAGAGGAACGCGATCGCGAGCACGAGCACCTGGATGCCGCCGCCGAAGACCGCCACCAGCACGGCGGCCAGCGCGATGCCGGGGAAGGCCATGATGACGTCGAGCGTCCGCATGACCCCCTCGTCGACCCACTTGCGGGAGGTGGCCGCGACGGCACCGAGCACCGCGCCGACGACCAGGGCCAGGGCGGTCGCACCCAGGCCGATGATCAGCGACCACCGCGCCCCGTACAGCAGCCGGCTGAGGATGTCCCGGTTGGCGCTGTCCAGCCCCATCCAGTGCTCCGCCGACGGGGCCCCGTCGGCGGTGGCCGCCTGTTCCAGCGGCGAGTACGGCGCCAGCAGCGGGGCGAAGAGCGCGGCGAGCGCGATGAGGAGGACGACGCCGAGCGAGATCCAGGCCGGTGCGGAGAGCCGCTTGAAGTTGATGCCCGGCCGGGCGAGACGTCTCGTCAGTCCTGGTCGCATCAGGCTGCGCTCCGAAGTCGCGGGTTGACCAGTAGATAGAGGATGTCGACGACCAGGTTGACCACCACGAACCCGGTCGCGATCGTCAGCACCACGCCCTGGACCACGGCCGGGTCCCCGTTGGTGACACCGTCGATCATCAGCTTGCCCATGCCGGGCAGGGAGAAGATGGTCTCGATGACCACCGCGCCACCGAGCAGGTAGCCGACCCGCAGACCTAGCACGGTCAACGGGTTGATCAACGCGTTGCGCAGCACGTTCCGGCCCACCACGACGATCGGCGGCAGACCGCTGCCGATGGCGGTCCGGACGTAGTCCCGGTCCAGTTCCTCGACCATCGACGTCCGGACGATCCGGGTCAGTTGGGCCGCGACCGGCAGCGACAACGACAGGGCAGGCAGGGTCATCGACCGCAGCCACCCGCTGACCGAGTCGGCGGGGTTGACGTAGCCGCCGGTCGGAAAGAGGCCCTGCTCCACGGCGAGGTACTGGATCATCAGCAGGGCCAGCCAGAACGCCGGGGCGGCCACCCCGCCGAGCGACACGACCCGGATGAGCTGGTCGGGCCAGCGGTCCCGGAAGATCGCCGCGGTGACCCCGAAGACCAGCGCGGTGAGTACGCCGACCAGCAGGCCCAGGAAGGTGAGCTGGAGGGTCAGCGGCAGCGCGGTCAGCACCGAATCCAGTACCGGCGCGTTGGTGAGCACGCTGGTGCCCAGGTCACCCTGTGCCAGATCGGCGACGAACCGCACGTACCGCAGCGGCAGCGGATCCAGCAGGCCGTTCTCGACCTGGAACTGGTGGATCTGCTCGGGGGTGGGGTTGGCGCCCGCGAAGTAGGCGTACTCCGGCTTGTTCTGCGAGAACCGCATGACGATGAAGACGAAGAGGATCACGCCAAGCAGGAGCGGGATCAGGATGAGTATGCGGCGGACCAGCATTCTGGCGATCGCTGCCACGGTCGGACTCCTCGGCGATGAGTGCCGCGGCCGGCGGGGGGACGCCGGCCGCGGCACTGGCGATCAGCGGCGCTGTGCCTGTAGCAGGTTGAACCCCGGGTACGGCTGCGGGCGGATCCCGGAGATCTTCTTCGGGTCCCACGCGGTCATCAGCTCGGTGTGCACCACCGGGTAGAGCACCGCCTGCTCGGCGACCATGTCCAGGTACTGGCGGGTCAGGGCGAGCTTCCTCGCCTCGTCCGGCTCCCGGATCGCCTGGTCCATCAGGTCGAAGATGCTCTTCGCCGCCGGGCTGGTGTCCCACCGGGTGTACTTCATCCAGGTGCCGCCCGAGGTGTAGTTGTAGCGCAGGATCAGGTCGGCGTCGATGCCGAACTGGTTGGGGTTGGAGGCGGCGGCGACCACCTGGTAGTCCTGCGACTGGTCCATCTTGGTGAACAGCGCGCTGGTGTCCTGCGGCTGGAGCGTCGTCTTGACCCCGATCGCGTTCCAGGAGTTCGCGACGGTCGGCAGGCAGTCGCTGATCCAGCTCACGTTGACCGCCATCAGGGTGACCGACAGGTTGGTGACGCCGGCGGCGGCAAGCAGCGACCTGGCCTTGTCCGGGTCGTAGTTGTAGACGGTCTTCGCCCTGGCGTAGGACGGGTTCTGCTCGTTGAGGAAGCTGGTGGCCGCCGTACCGTGCCCTTTGAGCGCGACCTCGATCATCTTGCCGGTGTCGATGGCGTAGAGCAGCGCCTGCCGTACCCGTACGTCGTCGAACGGCTTGGCGCCGGTGTTGAACATCAGGAACATGTGGTTCATGCCCTTGCCGCCCTCGACGGTCAGTCCGGAGTCCTTCAGTTGGGCGATGTTGGCGTAGGGGATGTTGTCGGCGATCTGCGCCTCGGCATGTGCGCCGGAGATCTTCGCGACCCTGGCGGCGGCATCCACGATGGACAGCCAGTTCATCTTCTTGAACTGGGCCTTGCGCGGGCCGTTGTAGTCGGCGAACGCCTCGAAGGTGGTGTTCGACTTCGGGTTGTGCGCGGTCATCCGGTACGGGCCGGAGCCGACCGCCTTGCCGCCCTTGGCCGCGTCCCAGCCGCCGGGCGCACCGAAGACGTGCTTCGGCATGATCTTGGCGATGGCGAGGCGCTTGAGGGCGTCCGGGAAGGGAAAGTTGAAGACCACCTCGACGGTGGTGTCGTCGACCTTCCTGACCTCCTTGAGCCAGGCGCCGAAGAAGCTGTAGAGCAGCACCTTCGCCTGGGGGTCGAGGATCCGCTGGAAGGTGAAGACGACGTCGTCGACGGTGACCGGCTGCCCGTCGTGCCACTTCGCACCCTGACGCAGGGTGAGCTTCCACGAGGTCGCCGCCGGGTCGGCGGGCAACGCGGTGGCGAGCGCCGGGTACGGCTCGCGGGTGATCGGGTCGGTCTCCACGAGACCCTCGTAGATGTGCCCGATCGCGGCCATGGAGAAGGCCGAGGCCGTCATGGTCGGGTCCCAGCTCTGGTCGTTGCCGTACCCGATCACGGCGGTGACCAGGTCTTTGTCGTTAGCGGCGCCGACCGAACCGGTCGAGGCGGGGCCGGACTCGCAGGCGGAGACAGTGGCCGCGATGGTCGCCGCCGCGCTTAGCGCTCCGCTGTAACGCAGGAAGTCGCGACGGCTGAAGACGGGCCGAGATACCGGGGCGCTCACGGTGCCTCCTACAAGGCGTCGGCAGTTATGTGTGCGATGGAAGTTGGACGTCCCACATCCCATGTTGGCATTAGACTGGAGGCTAGAGGTCGATCAGTGTGCGGGTCAAGAGAGGGTTACCTGGAGATGTCAGCACGGTTTCGCCATGATCGGCAGGCGGTCACAGCGGCGTCACGACCTGCCGCCGAACATCGTCGTAGGACGTCCAGTCCGGATACGGCCCCGATCCGCCAGGCCAGCCGGCGTCGCCTCGGCGGGACGCCATGACCGACCGCCCGACCCAGCGGGAGCGCGCCGCGCCCGACCGCCGGGCCCGACCCCGGCTGAGCCGCGCGGTCGAGGTCCAGGAGGCGGTCAAGGACCTCATCCTCGAACGCCGGCTCGCGGCCGGGGACCCGCTGCCCACCGAGTCGGAGCTGATGAAGGACCTGCGGATCAGCCGCAACTCCGTGCGGGAGGCACTCAAGGCGCTGCAGGCCGTCGGCATCGTGGACATCCGGCACGGCTTCGGGATGTTCGTCGGCCGGATGTCGCTCACCGGCTTCGTCGACGAACTGGCGTTCCACAGCCGGATCACCCTGCAGGACGGGCGCAACGACCTCGGCTATCTGACCGAGATCCGCGAGGTCCTGGAGAGCGGGCTGGTCCAGCGGCTGATCGACCGGCCGCAGGAGCTCGATCTGGCGCCGGTCGCCGAGGTGACCGAGCGGATGGAGGCGGAGGCGCTGGCCGGCATCGTCTCGCCGGAGACGGACCGGCTCTTCCACGAACTGCTCTACCGGCCGCTGGGCAACCCGCTGGTCGGCCGCCTGCTCGGCGCGTTCTGGGAGGTCTTCTACCAGCTCCGCGGCGAGCTGGGGACCCCGGACGAGACGCCGGCCGACGTCGCGCGCCGGCACCGCGACATCTACACCGCGATCGCCGCCGGGGACAAGGCGGCCGCCGTCGCCGCGATGCACGCCCACTTCGACGGGGTACGTGGCAAGCTCGCCCGCCTCAACCAGCCGACCGACGATCCGGTGGCTGAAGCTCAGTAAGCTCCGTTCCATGGGCCACGGTCAACCTCCGTCAGTACCGGCCGGGACGCCACCGGCGGGCCTGCCCGGCCCGTCGCCCGGCAGGCGAAAGGTCGTCGCGGTGCTCGTGGCGGGCGGGCTGGCCCTGGCCGTTCTCTGCGGTGCCGGGATCGCGCTGCTGACCGTCGTGGTCCGTGATCGGATCTCCGACGTCCCGCGCGGCAGCACCACGATCACCGTGGAGGCGATCGCCCCCGTCGCCGACGACGCGCTCGAACGGACCAGGCGGGCACTCGCCGGCCGGGCCGAGGCCGCTGGGTTGGCCGATCCGTCGGTGCAGCGGTCCGGCGACCGCAGGATCGTGGTGCGGGTGGCCGGTGCCCACCAGGAGGAGAAACTGCGCGCCCTGGTGGCCGTCGGCGAACTCGAGTTCCGTCGCGTACTCGCCACCACCACGCAGCGATCCGACGCCTCGGCCGCCGGCACCCCGCCGGTGCCGGGCCCGCAGACCGCACCGCCGCCCAGCCGGGACCAGGTGATCACCAAGCTCGGTCGGGCGTACGAGGTCGCCCAGTCGCTCGTCCGGGATCGGCCCGCTCCGGAACAGATCGATCCGGTGACGCGGGAGGCGCTCACCCCCTTCGAGGCGCTCTCCGGCGCCGAGGTCGCGGTGCTGCCGCCCGAGGTGGGATATGTGGTCCCGACGGTGACTTGTGCGCAGTTGCTGGCACGCCCGGTCGACGTGGTCACCGCGCCCGGCGAACGGACCGCCACCTGCGACCGGGCCGAACCACCGAGTAGGTATCTGCTCGACTCCGCCGCTGTGTCGGCGGCGGACATCAGCAAGGCGACGGCGACCCTGGAGACACATGGTCAGTGGGTGGTGACGATCGGCTTCACGTCGGTCGGGCAGCAGCGGTTCACCGAGCTGACCAGGACGGCGTCAGGTGCCGGGGACGGCGCGAACCAGGTGGCCATCGTCGTGGACGACGTGGTGGTCTCCGCGCCGACGATCCAGACCGTACTCACCGGCGACGCCCAGATCGTCGGGAACTTCACCCGGTCGACGGCGGAGGCGCTGGTGAGCCAACTGCGCTCGGGGCCGCTTCCCGTCGCGCTGAGGGTTGTCGACCTGACCAGCGATCCGGGCTAGCCAGCATGAGGTGGCCGGCTCCAGTTCCGCCCAGTAGCCGATCTCGTGGGTCTTCCACGCCGAGCCGGGGGAGCCACACCGGAAGGAGCCGGTTGCCACGGGGAACGACGAAGCCCTCCGGCACCGAGCACGAAGCCCGGCGCCGGGGGCGCGTCGTACCGCGGGCCCGCGATGAACCTTTTTCAACCTCCCCTTGCGGTCCGACGGACCGCAAGGTCGGACGCGGTGCGTAAGCGCCGCGCGGTCCAGGTTGAAAAAGGTTCAATCAGGTGGAGGCGACCGTTGGACGGGCGGGCCTGACCGTTGCTGGGTGGTACCGGTGTTGCGAAGCCGCCGTCGGCGGCCATTCCGGGAGTGCTGGTTCGTTCAACAGGTGCGGCGTGGGGCCGATTCATAGTCCCCAGCCGTACCGGACGCGGTCACGGCCGGACGCATTGCGGACCGTCAGGTTGAGATTGGTGCCGCTGCCGCTCAGGGCGAACATCGAGTAATGGTCGTAGCCGAGGCTTCCGGTGGGCTTGCCGCCGAGCGCGGGCCAGTAGGTGCCGCCCATCTGATTGTCACGCATGACCTGTGTGATGGCGCGAATGTGACGCACGAAGTTGTCGGTGCTGCTCGCGTTGGCGTAGTCGAGGCCGGTGGACATCGGCGCGCCGTACTCGGTCACGACCGCGCGGGAGGCGCAGTTCCCGAGGCGGGTCTGAATGTGGCTTCGGAAGGCGTCGTACGTCATCGCGCCGTAGAAGAAGGCGTAGTGGTGGAAGGACAGCAACGTTCCGCTGAAGCGGCTGTCGTTGCAGACGTCCCGTAGGTCTTGGCTGTAGCCGGTGCCGCCGATGAGCGTCCGGCCGGGCACCGCCGAGTAGTGGTAGCTGAGCCAGTTCGCCGCGACGTTGCGCCAGTCCGCCGAGCTGTAGCCGTGGGGCTCGTTCATCGGCTCGAAGTAGACGTTGGTATTGGAGCCGTAGGTGCTGGTCACGCGGGACCACATCGTGTTCCACGCAGCGATGTTCGTGATCCTGCCGCCGGAGGCGGCGCCGTCCTCCCAATAGGCGAGGATGACCTTGAACCCGCGGGCGGTGGCGGCATCGATGGCGCCCCGGTAGTTGTTCCACCATGTCGTGCCGACGGTGTGGGTGTTGATGGGCAGCCGGACGGTGTTGACCCCCATCGCCGCCATGTCGTCGTAGAGGGCGTTGGCCTTGGCGCGCACAGTCGCGTTGCTGTCGGACTGGCTCAGGCCTTGGACGACGAGCGGGCCGGTGCTGAAGTTGTCACCCAGCACGGCCCAGTTCATGCCTCTGAACTGGTTGGTGGCCGCACTGGCCGGTGATGCGCCGCTGACGGCGGCGACCGGAATCAGCGTCACCGCGGCCAGAGCGCCGATGAGGATGCGACCCAGTGAACCTTTTTCAACCTGGACCGCGCGGCGCTCACGCACCGCGTCCGACCTTGCGGTCCGCCGGACCGCAAGGGGAGGTTGAAAAAGGTTCAGTGATCGCCGACGGGACGTCGATACCTCATCATGTCGAGTGTTGTTCATGGTTTCGACCGATCTGATGGCCTGTTGGATCGCCAAGGTCTCGTCCTTCCTCACGGGGATCCTGTTGCCAAGTACGGCGGATCCGTGCCGTCCTGCTTGTGCGTGGCTGCCCGCTCGGTGTGCGCCGGTGCGCCGACTCGGACTGGCGGCGACCGTGCCGGCGGCCGCGACGCCCCAGCAACATGTGTTTAATCCAATGTGAACTGTCGCGCCATTTATCGAACCAACGGTCAGAAACTGACATAGACGAACATGCGATGGGTGGGGCGATTCCCCGGCTTTACCTCAGGTCACGGCCCCGTGGCAGTCGGCGTTGCGTTCGTGGCGCCCGTGGCGGCCAGGGTTCGTCGCCGTGGGCACCCGGACCGCCCGTCCAGGGGTCACGACTGGGTGCGTGTCCATTGTTGGTTGGTGCCGTTGCCGCAGGTGTATTGGGTGATGTCGGTGCCGTCGGTGGTGCCGGCGCTGACCACGTCGAGGCATTTGCCGCTGTGTCGGGCTCGTAGTTGGTGGTAGTTGCCGGTGGTGATCCATTGCCACTGTTGGTTGGTGCCGTTGCCGCAGGTGTACTGGACGATGTTCGCGTTGTCGGCGGTGGAGGCGGAGGCGACGTCGAGGCATTTGCCGCTGTTTTGGTTGATGATCCGGTAGTAGCCGTTGCCGGCGTCCTGGAATTCCCATTTCTGGTTTCCGCCGCCGTTCCAGCCGTATTGCTTGACCTCTGCGCTGTTGGCGGTGGAGTTGCTTACCACGTCCATGACTTTGCCGCTGTGCCGGGCGGTGATGCGGTAGTAGGGCGGTGACTGGCCGGTGATGGTGCCGGTGTCGGTGTCGATGGTGATCGACGGGTACCAGGTGAGGCTCATGCTGGTGGTGGAGGGGAAGGTGATCGGTAGCCAGACGTACTGGGAGTCGTTGACCGGTCCGTTCCAGGCGCCGGCCCAGCGGTCGCCCATGTAGAGGTAGCTGGTGGTGGTGGTGCCTTGGATCGGGAGGACGAACGTGGGCTGGGATCGGAACGTGGTGGAGTCGCCGACGTTGGTCCAGCCGGTCCATGGGCCGGAGATGCTCGGCGCGGTGGCGTACCGGGCCTGGTTGGGGTTCCAGCCGGTGGCTGCTGAGGTGAGGAGGAAGTAGGTGTTGCCCCGCTTGAACATCGCGGGTGCTTCACGGTGAGCGTCGTTCCAGAAGTTGCCGACCAGGCTGGACACGCTGAGGAAGTCGGCGGTGAGTCGGTAGATGTGTAGGTCGTAGTTTTCGTCGGCGGCGGAGATCATGTAGGCGGTGCCGTTGTCGTTGTAGAGGGTGATGTCTCGGGACATGTGTTGTCCGAGTGGTCGGAAGCTGCCGTGGTAGGTGTAGGTGCCGTCGATGGTGGTCGAGGAGGCGACGGCGGCGCGGGCTTCGCTGTAGTTGGATCCGTTCTCCTTGTGCATCCACATCACGTACCGGCCGGTGCTGGTGTTGTAGATGACCTTCGGTCGTTCGATGTTGGCGACCTGGAGTTCGGTTGCGGATGACTGGGTGAGGACGTTGTTGCGGAATTCCCAGTC
Organism: Plantactinospora sp. DSM 117369; assembly: GCF_053764795.1. Classification (NCBI taxonomy): domain Bacteria; kingdom Bacillati; phylum Actinomycetota; class Actinomycetes; order Micromonosporales; family Micromonosporaceae; genus Plantactinospora; species Plantactinospora sp. DSM 117369. The sequence continues at coordinate 4,261,657 of NZ_CM132446.1, forward strand.
GCGTAGGTTCGTGGAGCGGTAGACGGAGACCGCGCGGAAGGTGTTGTCCGGGTTGCGGTTTTCGCCGAACCAGTAGTAGTGGTTGCCGACCTTGAGTACGCCGCCGCCGTGGGCCTGTAGCGGGTTGCCGCTGGTGTCTGTGAACTGCGTGCCGTTGGTGATGGTGACCGGTGTCGCCTGGGCGGGCGTGCCTGTCCCGGTCACCACGGTCATGACCGCTGCCGCGGTGACGGCGAGTGACATTCCGAGCGATAGGAAACACCTGCTCCGTCTCACTTTGTGTCCCTTCTGTTTGGTTTCTGTGGTCGGGTGGCCGAGGGCCTTCTGGTGCCGTCCTGGCGCATCCCCGGCCCTGACCCTCCGGCGGTGGCACCGGCCTCCGGCTGGCTGCCCCTCCGGACCGCGGGTGTTGACGGTCCGGCAACACCTTGGTAATCGAGCGTGCACCGGCACACCAGATCCTGAACCGATTTATCCATGGAAGTTGATAAATGAACGTCGGTGGTTGCCGCGACGTGTGTTGCTGGTACTAGGATTCTTTGCCCAGCTCAGGGGCGTGGCTGGAGGCCCTCCAATAGATTGTGGACTATGTCTTCCCTGGGCGGTCGGCGTCGTTGCGGGCACGTGGCGGCGGTGTCAGCACGGCGCGCCGGCTCGCGGATCGGCCACCAAACCGACTCGGATCGTCCTCCGGGGACGGTCGCCTCGTCGGTCCGTCCGGGCCTGCGTCGCCCCGAACGACGGCGGCCCGTCGTTTTGAGCAGGACCTCGATGGGGCATATCCGTCAGTCAGCGGAAGGGAGCGGACGAGATGAGTGACCTCACCCGGGACGGCCCGGCTGGTCCCGCGCAGGCGTCGACCGCCGAACTGGTCCGCCAAGCCGCCGAGCAGATCTCGCGCCTGGTCCGGGACGAGCTGGCGCTGACCAAGGCGGAGATGACCGAGAAGGGTCAGAGAGCGGGCCTCGGTGCCGGCCTGTTCGGCGGCGGCGGGCTGGTCGCCCTGTACGGGGTGGCGGCGCTGCTGGCCAGCGTCATCCTCGCGATGGTCGAGGCGATGCCCGGCTGGCTGGCCGCGTTGATCGTGTCCGTGGTGCTCTTCGCCGCCGCCGCCGGGCTGGCCCTCGTGGGCCGCCGGCAGGTGCGGCAGGCCAGCCCTCCGGTCCCCGAGGAAGCGGTCCGCAGCGTCAGGGCCGACATCGATGAGATGAAGGAGAGGGCACACCGATGAGCACGAGTACCGGTAAGAGCGGGCATACCCGCACCACGGCCACAGGCGTGCCGGCTGTACCGCCGACGGACGACCCGGACGTGATCCGTGCCGACATCGCCCAGACCCGGGCCGAGCTGGGCGACACCGTCGAGCATCTGGCGGAGCGGGCGGACGTCAAGACCCGTGCCAAGGAAAAGGTCGCCGAGGTCAAGGGCCAAGCCGGGCAGGTCAAGGACCGAGCGGCGGATACCGCCCAGGCGGCCGCGGCGGGCGCGAAGGACGCCGTCCAGGTCACCGCCGTGCGGGCTAAGGAGGCCACCCGGCGCACCGTCGGAAAGGCGCGACAGCGGCCGGCGCAGTACGTCGGCGTGCTGGCCGGGCTCGTCACCGCCCTGGCAGCGGTGCTGCTGGTGCGCCGCCGCCGCGCGGCCAAGGGTGCCCGGCTGCGGCGGTGGTGGTCGCGGTAGAGGCAGCCCGCTACGAGACCTGAGAGGCAGGCTCCGCGATGGTGGACAACAGCACCGACCGCGCCTATCGCGACCACCAGACCGCCGACGGCGAACCGACCGGCGGGGGTCGGGGCGCGTCGGCGCCGCAGGCCGGCTCGCACGGGGCGGGACAGGCTCCGGACCAGCCCACCAAGCTCGGTGTACGGGGCTGGTGGGGCGTCCTGCGGCGTACCGTGCGCGAGTTCGGCGACGATCGCCTGACCGACTGGGCCGCCGCGCTCACCTACTACGCGGTGCTGTCGATCTTCCCCGGCCTGCTGGTCCTGGTCTCGGTGCTCGGCCTGATCGGCGACTCGGTACTTCAACCGCTGATCGACGACATGGGCAGGATCGCGCCCGGCCCGGTCGGCGAGATCCTGAAGACCGGGGCGCGCAACCTCATCGAGGCGCAGGGCACGGCCGGACTGTTCGCCGTCATCGGCCTGGTCGTCGCGCTGTGGTCCGCGTCCGGGTACATCGCCGCGTTCATGCGCGCGTCCAACGCCATCTACGACGTACCCGAGGGCCGCCCGATCTGGAAGACCCTGCCGATCCGGGTCGCGGTCACCATCGTGGTCGGGATCCTGCTGGCGGTCAGCGCTCTGACGGTCGTCTTCACCGGCAAGCTCGCCGAGTGGGTCGGTGACGCCCTGGGCGCGGGCTCGGCGCTGATCACCGGCTGGAACGTCGCCAAATGGCCGATCCTGGTGGTGCTGGTCAGCCTGATGTTCGCCATCCTGTACTGGGCCGCGCCCAACGCCCGCCAAGGCGGCTTCCGGTGGATCACCCCCGGCGGGCTGGTGGCCGTCGTCGTCTGGATCATCGCCTCGGCCGGGTTCGCGTTCTACGTCGCCAACTTCGGCACCTACAACAAGACCTACGGCACCCTGGGTGGCGTCGTCATCTTCTTCGTCTGGCTGTGGATTTCCAACCTGGCGGTGCTGCTCGGCGCCGAATTCGACGCCGAACTGCACCGTGGCCGCGCCATTGCCGGCGGGCACCCTGAGGACGAGGAGCCGTTCGTCGAACTCCGCGACACCAGGAAGATCAAGAAAGGCAGAGACAGGGGTCTGGCCTGATCGGCCGGCGTTGAGTGGTGGTTGTAGGTTCACCCCATGGTGTCGAGCCCGGCGCACCGTCCGTTGATCTTTCTCGACGTGGACGGACCACTGATCCCGTTGGTCGCACGGCCCGCCAACCCTGGACGTCCCGCACGCCCCGCCGGGTCGAGTCCACCCGACACAACGGGGAACCCGCTCCTTGACCGGCTCCGTCCGGAGGATGGGCGGATGCTCCTGGAGTTGGGATGCCAGCTGGTCTGGGCGACGACGTGGATGGCGGACGCCAACGACGTTATCTCGCCGCGGATCGGCCTCCCGGAACTGCCGGTCGTGGAATGGCCCGACTCGGACGACGAGCCGCGGGCCGGCCTGCACTGGAAGACGATGTACCTGACCCGGTGGGCAGCCGGACGTCCGTTCGTCTGGCTGGACGACGAGATAACCGACGCCGACCGGAGATGGGTCTCGACCGAGCATCCATCGCGGGCCCTGCTGCATCGCATCGACCCCTACATCGGCTTGACCGGGGCAGACCTCGCACTGGTTCGCCGATGGCTCGCGGAGTGACGACAGACCTTCGGTTTCGTCCTGGCAGGCCATGGGAACGAGGTAGGCATGCATCCGCACCAGCCGGCCGTGCCCGGCATGCCGACCGAGCCGCTGCCCATCGCCCAGGTCAACCCGGGAATGTCGGTGGTGGACGCCGCAGGCGAAGCCGTCGGGACGGTCTCCGCCGTGCAGCAGCCCGGCACCGACGTGCGGCCGGATGCGCCAGCCGGCGAGGCGGAACGCCTGATGGCGACCGGATATCTGCGGGTCGATGTCGCCGGGCTGATGGCCGGTGACGCCTACCTCGGCGGCGACCAGGTTGCCGACGTGTCGGAGGCCGATCCGGGCGTGGTGACGCTCACGGTACTGCGCGGTGCACTGGCTCGGGCAACCTGACGTCCGAGGTCAGAACGTGTGCCGGTAGAGGGAGCAACCCCGGCACACGTCGGGTGGGTCGTCGCCGGAGAGACGCCGGCGGAACTCGCGGTACGCATCGCCGTACCAGATCTGGGAGAAGCTCTGCTCGGCCAACCGTCCCAGCGACACCCGGTCGTCGCCCATCACCATGCAACAGGGCTGTAGCACGCCGGTGCTGGTGACGTAGGCCGCCTCCCAGGGCCAGGAGCAGCCCCGGCCGTCGGGCACCCCGGTCACCGGTGGCGTGCCCGGGCGCGGCAGACGCAACCGTACCCGGTGGTCCCGCGCCACCCGCCTCGCCTCGTCGAAGACGGCGGCCGCCCGGTCGCCGTCCTGCCCGGTCCACAGCGCCTGCTCCGCAGTGAACCGGCGGATCTCGTGGTAGCGGCCGGTCGGGTCGGTGTCCGAGAAGCTGTGCGACAGGTTCTGCACGTGCAACTCGTCCACGCCGAGGCGGCCGAGCAGGCGCACCAGGTCGGGTAGTTCGGCGACGTTGTCGCGCATCGCGACGAAGACCACCCGGACCCACGGGGTGCTGCTGCCGGCAGCGCGTCTGGCCCGGACGAGCCCGGCGAGGTTCGAGACGACGGTGTCGAAGTCAGCCGTGTCGCGGACGGCCTGGTAGGTGGTTGCCGATGCGCCGTCGAGCGAGACATGGAGCCAGTCGACCCCGCTGTCCACCAGCTCTTCGGCCCGGTGGCGGTTGAGCAGGGTGGCGTTGGTGTTGAACCCGACGACGATCCGCCGAGCGACCGCCGCCATGATCATCTCCATCAGGTACGGCGACAGGAGCGGCTCGCCGAGTCCCTGGAGGGTCAGCCGGTTCAGAGTGGGCACCTGGTCCAGGATCCGGTGGAACAGCTCCGGCCGCATGGCACCGGCGAGCTTGTTCACCGGCGGCCGGTACCGCACCAGGCACATGACGCAGCGCAGGTTGCATGCCGAGGTGATCTCGAGCTGCACGTGCGCCGGCAACGGCGGGTGCAGAGCGTCGGCCGGCATTTTCTCCGATGCCCCATATCTATCCGAGCAAACCTGCCTGCCCCGCGCACGGTCGAGCATGATCGCGCTCGGACGGCCAGCGCGGCGGTTGGGTCGATCTTCGGCGGCATGACCAGCACTGAACCTTTTTCAACCTGAACCGCGCGGCGCTCGCGCACCGCGTCTGACCTTGCGGTCCACCGCACCGCAAGGGGAGGTTGAAAAAGGTTCACTCTGTGTGGTGGTGGCGATCCGAGACGTACGGGAGTCGGAACCGGTGTGACTGGCCGGAGCGCCGGGGTAGGGGTATCCGGAAAGACCGATGAGAGAAGAGGTTGTCATGGATGTGCAGTTCCTGCGTCCGCTCTTCGACCGCCGGGGACCGTGGGCGTCCGTCTACCTGGACGCGACCCGGTCCGTCGAGAACGCCGACCGCCAGGTCGATCTGCGGTGGCGCGCGCTCCGCGACCGGCTGGCTGGTCAGGGCGCCGACGAGGGCACCCTGAACGCCATCGACAGCGCCCTCCGGGACCAGCCGAACCAACCCGGCCAGTACGGGTTGGCGGTGTTCGCCCAGGCCGGCGAGATTGTCATGGTCGAGCCGCTGCCGGCAGCTCCGCCCAGCGACGAGGCCCGTTACGAGGCGCTGCCCCACGCGATGCCGCTGCTCGCCCAGCGGGGCGAGGAGGTGTCCTACGTCCGGGTGCTCGCCGACCGTACCGGAGCTGACCTTGAGGGGCTCGCGGTCGGCAGGGCGCCTCGGCGCCGTACCGTCGAGGGCGGCGAAGATTTTCCACTGCGCAAGGTGCGGGTCGGCGGGTGGTCGCACCGCCGGTACCAACGGGCTGCCGAGGAGTCCTGGGAGCGCAACGCGGGGGACATGGCCGCCGCCGCGGTCGACCTGGCCGAGTCCGTCGGTGCCGAGGTGATCGTCCTCGGCGGGGACGTGCGGGCAGTGCAGACGTTCGTCGAACAACTACCCAAGCGCTGGCAGGACAGGGTGGTACGGACCGACGCCGGCTCGCGGCGTGCCGGAGCCGACCACGACGCCTTGGACGACGTGACGGTCCAGGCCATCGCAGACGTGGCGGCTCGCCATGTCCGGGAGACGATCGACCGGTATCGGGCCCAGCGCGGTGACCACGCCGCGGCCACCGGCCTCGTCGACCTGGTCTCCACGCTCCAGCGCGGACAGGTCGACACCGTACTGCTGGTCAACGACTCGTCCTCCACGGACACCCTCTGGATCGGCCCTGACGACCCGAGCCTGATCGCGGTGGACGAGGAGACGCTGCGCGACGCCGGCGTCCAGGAACCGCAGAAGGTACGCGCAGACGCCGCGCTGCTGCGGGCGATCGTCGGCACCGGAGCCCGTCTCGTCCTGGTCGGTCCCGGCGAGGCCCCGCTGGAACACGGCGTCGGCGCTGTCCTGCGCTACGCCGACGCCAGCACCGCCGCCTCCTCGTGAGATCCGGCCTCCTCCGGCGGCGGCCGGATCCCACAGCCGGCCGCCGCCGCGAACTCCTGCCCCGGTGTCAGGCGAACGGCCCGGTGCGGCCGCCGAGGTGCGGGTGGAGCGGCTCGCCGGGCTGGGAGGTTCCAGCGCTGGACCGGGTGCTGCTGCCGCGCGTCGGCCCTGGACGACGTGCTGGCGTGCGCCTACGTGCCACCGGGGCGGGCCGGTCGCCGGGTCAACGACTACGGCAGTAGCCGAGGCGGTGGTCCGCGTGGCGGGTGGCCCAGACGACGACGACCAGCGCCACCGCCCATAGTGGATAGTTCATCGCGATCTTCGAGGCCGTCAGCCAGCCGACCTCGTTCTGCGCGTAGAGCCGCTGCAACACGATGAACCGGGCCGCGAACACGGCCGCGAGCACAGCGGTGGCGATGTCGTACCGTCGCAGCGACGGACGGTCCCGGCGCCACCACAAGCCGACCCCCTGCATGGCGCTCCAGAGCACGCCGACCAGCGGCCGGCGTAGCACGATCGAGATGACCAGGGCGACGGACGCCAGGAAGTACCACCAGATGTCGGCCAGGAAGAAGTCCCGAGCCTCTCCGCTGCGTGCGGCGAGGATCCCGGAGATCGCCACGCCGACGAACCCGCCGAATGCCGGACGCAGCGGCTGGCGACGCAGCACACGCACCAGGGTGACGAGCACACCGGTGCCGACGGCGATGGCTATCGCCGGGTACAGGCCCCACCACGAGTTGCTGATCACCAGCACCGTGGGTGGCAGGGACGACTGGATCAGCCCGGTCAGGCCGCCGGTACGCTCCCACACCGTTGTCGTCGCCGCCTTCGGAGCGGGGCGGTCGCTGTCTGTGTTGTTGTCGGACGGCATCGGGCTCCCCTTCCCTGAGCCTTTTTCCACCTCCCCTTGCGGTCCGACGGGCCGCAAGGTCGGACGCGGTGCGTAGGCGCCGCGCGGTCCAGGTCGAAAAAGGTTCACTGTGGATGTGTCTGACTCGCGGCTGCGGCGCGATTTCCCTGCTCGATCGACCGCCTCGCCCGTGCCGGGTCGTCGCCGTAGCCGATCAGCAGCCGGAAGGTCATGTCGTCGAGGACGAACCGCGCCTGCTCGTCCGGCAGGAGCTCGGCGACCGTCATGGTGACCATGCCGTGTCGCATGCTCCATATCTGGGCCGCCCAGACCGGGACCAGAGACGCATGCGCAGCCGGGAAGCGACCAGCGGTCACGCATCGGCGTATCACCGCGACCAGCCGCTCGTAGGTCGCGGCGCCGAGGTTGTCGTCCTCCGGTGGGGGGTCGAGGAACATCGCCCGGTACAGGTGATGGTTTGCCACGCCGCTGGCGAAGAAGACCGCGCCGGCCGCGACGAGGTCGGCGACCGGGTCGTCCGAGGCCGGCACCGCGTCGAGTCGCGCGTCGAGGCGGCCGAACGCCTCCTCCCGGACCGCCCGCCGAACCTCGGCCATGCTCTGGAACCGGCTGAAGACGGCCATCGTCGAGGAGCCGATCTCCGCCGCCAACCGGCGGCTGGTCAGCGCGGCGGGACCCTCCTGGGCCAGCACCCGCGCGGCCGCTTCGACCAGCATCGTACGCACCCTGGGATCGGCCGGTCGAGGACTCATACCCGCAGCATACCATTGTTATATAACGTCGGTACAAGAACCTTGGGGCGACTTTTACTCATTCCTCCGAAAGTTTCGATGGCTTGATCCAAAGTGGTACGGTCAGCGACCTATCTTTTGTGCTGCGAGATCGATCCGACCGGTTCATCGGAAGGAAGCTGCCCGACCGCTGTCCTACCGGATCCGCACTCATCAGGAGGAACCGTGACCGCTCCGAACCGACGGCACCCGCGCGGTCGAGCCGCGCTCGCGGGTGCCGCTCTGGCGATCCTTTCTGCCGCCGCCACCGTCACCCCGGCCATGGCCGCGCCCGTCGCCGCCGACATCCCGCCACAGGAACCCGGCGTCACCCTGCGCTCCTTCGACATGGGCGTCCCGCTGTCGGCGCTGTGCACCCTCAAACCGGCCCAGACCCCGAACGTCGACAAGCTCATGCCGCAGATCAACTGGTCCACCACCGACGAGTTCGGCCTCTCCGACCGGTTCATCAGTCATGCCGTCGCCAACCTCGCCGCGCCCGTCGACGGCAGCTACACGTTCCGGCTCACCAGTGACGACGGATCACGGCTGACCATTGGCGACCAGGTTGTCGTCGACCACGACGGTCTGCACGGCGAGACCTCCGCGGAAGGGTCCGTCACCCTGAGTGCCGGCCCGCACCCGTTGTTCGTCGAGTTCTTCGACAACGGCGGCGGCCAGGTACTGCGGCTCGAGTGGCGCGTCCCCGGCACCGACCACTTCGAGCTCGTGCCGACCTCCGCGCTGAGCACCGACGCGGGCGTCGTGCGTGTCACGGCGCCGGGGTGGAAGTACTGCGAGGGCGCCACCGACTCGGCCGGCGACGGCCTGCCCCTCGACCGGGTGCACCCCGGCTACACCCTTACCGACCTGCGTCCACAGGGGGTCCAGCCACAGGTCACCGGCATGGCCTTCATGCCCGACGGCGACCTGGTGATCTCGACCTGGGGCGGCACCGACAACGCGACCGGCGAGGTCTACGTGGTCGAGGGCGCCACCGGCCGGACCGGCCCCGAGCAGGTGACCTACCGCAAGTTCGCGGAAGGGCTGCGCGAACCCCAGGGCGTTGCCGTGGTCGGCGGCACGGTGTACGTCAGCCAGAAGCACGAGCTGACGGCCCTGCGCGACACCGACGGCGACGGCGCCGCGGACAGCCGCCGGACGGTCGCCACCTGGCCGTGGGGCGGCAACTTCCACGAATTCGCGTTCGGCCTGCTCTATCGGGACGGATACTTCTACCTCAACCTGTCGGTCGCCATCAACCTGGGTGGCGCCACCACGGTTCCTCAGCCCGCGCCGAACCGGGGTACCTCGATCAAGGTGAACGCCAGGACCGGGAAGATCACGTACGTCGCCGGAGGGCTGCGTACCCCCAACGGAATCGGCTGGGGCCCCCGGGGCGAGGTCTTCGTCACCGACAACCAGGGAGGCTGGCTACCCGCGTCCAAGCTGGTCGAGATCAAGCAGGGCGGGTTCTACAACCACTACACCACCCCGGCCGGCCCGTTCGACGACGAGCCGGTGACGCGTCCCATCGTCTGGCTTCCGCAGAACGAGATCGCCAACTCGCCATCCACCCCGGTGCTGCTGCGGCAGGGGCCGTACCAGGGGCAGCTGGTCGTCGGCGACGTGACCTACGGCGGCCTGCAGCGCGTGTTCCTCGAGAAGATCGAGGGCCAGTACCAGGGCGCGGTGTTCCGGCACACGCAGGGCTTGGAGTCCGGCGTCAACGAGGTGGCCCTCGGCCCCGACGGCGCGATCTACGTGGGCGGCCTGGGCGCTGGCGGCAACTGGGGCCAGGAGGGCAAGCTCACCTACGGCCTGCAGAAGCTGACGCCCAACCGCAGCTCGGTGTTCGAGGTCAAGCAGATGCGCGCGTCGCATGTCGGGTTCGAGCTGGAGTACACCGAGCCGCTGTCGACCGAGACCGCGCAGGAACTCGCGGATGCCTACCAGGTGACGCAGTGGCGCTACGGTGCGACGAGCCAGTACGGCGGGCCCAAGCTGGAGCTGGAGACGCTCGACGTCACCAGGGCCGAGCTGTCGCGGGACCGCCGTACCGTCAAGCTCAAGATCCCGGGCCTGAAGGAGAACCGCGTGGTGCACGTGCGCTCACCTCGCCCGTTCAGCTCCGCCGACGGCGAGGAGCTGTGGAACACTGAGGCCTGGTACACGCTCAACGAGATTCCGGGTCGCGTGGTGCAGCCGCAGACGTTCTTCGAGGCCGAGGAGGGCCGGACCGCCGGTGTCGGCATGGCGACCGACCACGCCGGCTACTCCGGTGCGGGCTTCGCCGCCGGGTTCGCCCAGGACGGCTCGTCGACCAGGATCGCCGTCGACGTCCCGGCGAGCGGGACGTACGACCTGGCGATGCGCTACAGCAACGGCCCGAACCCCTACTCCGGCGAGAAGCAGCTCAGTCTGTACGTCAACGGCGAACGGGTGGAGCAGACGGTCTTTCCCTCCACCGTGACCTGGAAGGAGTGGGGCACGGTCACCACGAGCGTGCGCCTGGGCAAGGGCCGTAACGTGATCGAATACCGTAAGGAGGCCACGGACTCCGGACACGTGAACCTCGACGTGCTCGCCGTCCGGCCGCACGGCAAGCGCATCACCTTGTTCAACGGCCGTGAGCTCACCGAATGGCAGCACAGCGACGGGCGTGAACCAGAGTGGACGGTCGCCGACGGTGCCATGACGGTGCGCAACGGAGACCTGCGTACGGTGCAGGCCTTCGGCGACTTCCGCCTGCACGTCGAGTTCAACCTGCCGCTGTACCCGCCGGACGTGACCGGCCAGGCGCGCGCCAACAGCGGCGTGTACCTGCAGGACCGCTACGAGATCCAGGTGCTGGACTCGTTCGGCATCGACCCGCCGCAGACCAACGACTCCGCAGCCATATACCTGCAGAAGGCTCCCGACGTGAACGCGGCGCTGCCGCCCCAGCGCTGGCAGACGTACGACATCGTCTACCGGCAGGCCCGCTACGACGCGGCCGGCAACAAGGTCGAGAACGCGCGCGTCACCCTGGTCTGGAACGGTGTCACGGTGCACGACGACGTCGAGATCCTCGGCCCCACCGGCGGCAGCCGGCCCGAGGGTCCGGCCTCGGGCGCCATCCGGCTGCAGGACCACGGCAACCCGGTCCAGTACCGCAACATCTGGGTCGAGCCGCTCGACCAGTAGCAACGCCTGCGGCCACAACGTGGGCGGCCGGGACTGGTTCGCCAGTCCCGGCCGCCCACGTCTGCTGCGGGCCGGGCTGCCGATGCCTACCTGCCGGGTGTCGGGGTCGGACCGGTGCTCTCGCCCGGAACGCCCAACGGGACGATCGTGCAACGTTCCTCGTCGAGCGGAACGATGTTGACCTGCGTGGCGGCCACCTCGTCGCTGCTGTCCATGGCATACGCGGTCAGCGCCAACCGCTCGTCCGTATCCAGCCGGCCGGGATGGACGATGAAGCCGTACCCGTTGCTGTCCAGGCCCTTTTCGGACATGGAGAAGTCAGTACGTATGGTCTGCTGCGCGCAGACCGTGCCGGCAGCCGCCGGCCGGCCACCCGGCTGATGGCACGCCTTTCACGTTCGCCGCAGATCAGCCAGGAGGACGTTCCGGGCGATGCCGTACGTCCAGGCCCGGACGGTTCCTCTCGTTGGCCGGTAGCGGGGGGCGCCATCGATGGCGGCCAGGAACACGTCGGCGGTCAGGTCCGCGACCCGCTCCGGCTCCCGAACCCGCCGGGCCAGGTAGTTCTGCACGATGTCGAAATGCGCCCGGTAGTACGCCCGGTCGGACGAACCGCAAGGTCGGACGCGGTGCGTGAGCGCCGCGCGGTTCAGGTTGAAAGGTCCAATGACGGTGCCCCCAGCGCGCCAGGTCGGCGTGCTGGGGGCCAGGGCTCGGGCTCGAAGTAGGGCGAGGTGGGGAACGCTCGTCGGTGTCCGGGCCGTCTCCGGCCGCATGGCGTCGATCGACACCATGCGGCCGGGAAGAACGGGTCAGACTCCCAACGAGCGCAGTTGGGGTAGCGCGGACAAGGCCGTGGGTCGGCTGGTGTTGCGGGTGGCGGAGTTCTCGGCCTGGGCGCGGACGGGTTCGGCCGGGGCGGTGACCCACTGGGACTGGCCCCAGTCGCCGTTATAGGCGGTGCACTCCCACCACTTCTCGCGCGGCAAGCCCGGCTCCTTGAGGCCCTTCTTCACACAGTTCGTCGGGGTGAGCTTGGCGACGACCGCCTCGTAGCTGCGGATCTGGTCCTGGATGACCAGGTTGATGCCGTTGGGCAGGCCGGCGCGGCCCCGAGCGGCGATCACGATGGCGAACAGTGCGGGCAGGACGTGACCGATGTTGTCGACCGCCTGCGGGGTCTGGACGGTGCTGACGTACGCGGTCGCCAGCGTCGCGCAGCCCGTCGCGTTCTGCGCCCAGAGCTGCCGCACCGTGTTCGACATGTTCTCGATGTCGGCGAACTCGATGGTGTGCTGGCGGGCGCAGGCCTGCACCTCGGCGCTGGCGATCAGGTCGGTGTGGGCGATGATGTCGTTCTTCGCGGCTTCGACGGCAGCGACGATCTGCTGGACCGCCGCCTTCAGCGAGGCGTCCTCGGAGCCGCCGCCGGACAGCAGGTGCCCGGCGACCGCGACGACGAGGCTGGTCCAGTCGAAGACCATGGCCCGCACGTCACCGGTGCGCGGCGCGGCCTGGGCCGGTACGGCGGGGACCACCGTGACCGCGACGGCCAGGCCGGCGGCGATCAGGCAGTTGCGCAGTCGTTTCCTCACGTTGCTCTCCTACTGTCCCTGTCCGGCGAGGATGTGTTTGGCCGCCGCCCAGCTGGAGTTCTTGGCGGCTTCGAGCTTGAGGTTCTCCAGGTTGACCGGCCCGCTGTGCCAGGTGTCGCCGACCTTGTGGTCGACGGCGTAGGCCGTCTGGCCGTTGGCCGCCGTGCACTCGTGACGGACGTAGATCCGGCCCGGAATGGGTTCGGGGTCGCTGACCCGGGTGCACGTCGGTTCCAGGTCGGCCACGATCTTCTGGTTGAGCTGGCGGTACACGGCCGCGATGTCGCCGAGCCCGCCGGTCCAGCCGGCATCGGTGCGGGTGGCCAGCAGGATCGGGTAGAGCACCTGTGCGCCGAGGCCGATCTGGTCCTTGGCCTTCTTTCCGACCGCCCCATACTTGTTGCTCGCGTTCTGCGCGTAGCGGCCGACCTCCATGGCGAACATCTCCAGGACGATCTCGTTGTCCCGGAAGTTGTGGTAGTCAAGCATGTCGATCTTGACCGAGTCGGCGTGCCCCAGCACCTCGGCCGCCTCGATGCCGTCGATGTGCTCGTTCACCTCGTTGTGTAGACCGGTGAGCGCGCCGGTCACGATCCGGACGAACTCGACGATCTGTTCCGGCGTCGCGCTGCCCGAGCGGTAGATGTTCCAGGCGATCAGGGACGCGTCCACGATCGGGCCGCTGATGCCGTCGGCGTTGGCTCGGGCCGGTTGCGCGGTCCCGGCCAGCAACATTGCGAGCGCGACGGCCGGCGCCGCGATGCCACGTAAGAGTTTCCTCCACATGGCGCAGAGTGTCTCGGCACCGGACGGGGCGCGTCTTCGTGAGCCGAGCGCAAGTCCGTGGGGACGTTTGTCAGTCCGCGTAGTGCGCCACAGCGAGCGTGCGCGCTACCGTCGCACTCAGCAGCCGGACCCCGACGGTCGAGCCGGGATCGATGCCGGTGACCTCGCGCACGCGGCGCAGCCGGTAGTCCAGCGTGCGCGGGTGGATGTGCAGCGCGGTGGCGGTGCTCGTCCGGTTCATGTCGTTGGCGTAATAGGCGCGCAGCGTCGCCACCAGGTCCGGGCCGGTGGACAGCGCCTTCGCGTAGCTGCGCAGCCACCCGTCGAGTGCCGGCGTGCGCGCCACCGCCATCTCCACGAACAGGTCCGCGATCTCCGGCAACCGGTCCGGACGGTCCTGCGGCGGCGCCACCCGGCTCGCCTCGCGGGCCCACGCCAGCGCCTCGGCCAGTCCGCCCACCACGCCCTCCGCCGAACCCACCCCGCAGGGCTGGCCGATCAGCGCCGTCGCATGGCGTACCCGCTGAAGGATCCTTGCTTTTGGCGTACTGCCGGGTGTGAGCACCGCGAGCTCGTCGGCGGCGAGCCAGGTCACCGGGATCCGGTCGGCGGCGAACGCGGCGACCACCTCGGACTGCGTCTCCGGAGCCGCCGGCTGCGCCATTCTCAAGATCGAAATGTGGTACCGCCCGGCGAGGCGCAGGTCGGCGACGAACGGCTCCACCGGCTCGTCGGCGAGCAGGGTGCGGGCCAGGATCTCCAGCCGCGTCGACAACATCCGCGCGGTACCCACGCCACGGGTGTAGCCGCGCAGGTAGGCGCTTCGAGCCCGGACGCCCTGGGTACCGAGCCAGCCGACCATCCGCAGCAGGTCGGTGACGTCCTCGGGGCGGGCCAGATCGTGCACCTCCCGCACCATCATCGCGGTGTGCAGGCCGAGTACCTGCTGCTGCGAGGGCACCGACAGTCCCACCTCGGCCCGCTGGCGGCCGACCGCGGCGATGCCCACCAGGTCCTCCTGGGTCAGCGGCAGCTCGGCCGCGGCGAGGACGAGCGAGCGGCGCCGGATGAACACCGCGAAGTCGTACATCCCGATGCGGTCGTCGACGCCGGGCGACATCGCCTGGTACTCACTGACCTCGTTGGTGTACGTCTCGACCGCGTGCCGCGCGTTGACCTCGACCCGTTCGCGCAGGGCGTTGAACAGTGCACTCATCGGTGTGCTTCCTCTCCGTCGCAGATGCTTCGGAGCAGTGGCGGTTGCGGATGGGTCGCCACGTCATCGACCGTAACAGATACGGAGTGCTCGCTCGCCCTCGCGGGTGAAGCGCCTGGCCGAGCCAGGCGCTTCGGACCCGAGCGGGTTTACCGGCAGGATGCGCAGGTCCGGGTACACCTCGTCGTCGGGCGTCGAGTCGGCGTCGCCGAAGACCGGTGACCGACCTTCGGAGGCTCTGGATCCTCCGGAGATAGTTTGCTCTCTAAACTATTGACAAGCTGCATACATCGATGTGAATCTCTGTTTCAGGGCACCGCCGCCGGAGCCGGGTGGTTGGTGCGGGAGCGCCGGGCAGCCTCCCGCGTACTCGCTCGTGCAATCGACGTCTGGGGATTCCCATGTCTTCACTCGCCCAACAACTCAACCCGGCCCGGCGTCGCGCCGCGATGGTCCTGCGGCTCGTCGCTCTCGCGGTGGCCGGGGCCGTCGCGCTCACCGTGGCCCTGGTGGTCACGCAGGACACCGCGAGTGCCCACGGTTCGACGATCAACCCGGCCTCGCGCAACTACGGCTGCTGGAAGCGCTGGGGCAGTGACTTCCAGAACCCGGCGATGGCCACCCAGGACCCGATGTGCTGGCAGGCCTGGCAGGCCGACCCGAACGCCATGTGGAACTGGAACGGCCTGTACCGCGACGGCGTCGCCGGCAACCACCAGGCCGCCGTGCCGAACGGACAACTGTGCAGCGCCGGGCAGACCGGCGGCATCCGGTACGCCGCGCTGGACAACCCGGGTAACTGGCAGGCCACGAGCGTCGGCGCCAACTTCGGTGTCAAGGTCCACGACCAGGCGCTGCACGGGGCGGACTACTTCCGGATCTACGTCACCCGGCAGGGGTTCAACCCGCTCACCCAGCGGCTGGGCTGGAACAACCTCGAACTGGTCCGGGAAACCGGCCGGTACGCGCCGGGTGCCGGCACCCGGGAGAACGACCCGGTGCTGAACGGCGTCTCCAACACGATCAACGTCAGCGCGCCGGGGCGCAGCGGTCGGCACATCGTCTACACCATCTGGAAGGCCAGCCACTCCGACCAGACCTACTACTGGTGCGCCGACGTCAACTTCTGAGCCGGGAACCGGTGGCCGGCCGCCCGCCGTCCTCCGGCTCGGGCTGCTCGCCCGGCGGGAGCAACGGGGCACCGACCAGAGCCGCACCGCGGCCTGATCATTGAACCTTTTTCAACCTGGACCGCGCGGCGCTCACGCACCGCGGCCGACCTTGCGTCCGCCGGACCGCAAGGGGAGGTTGAAAAAGGTTCATTCCGCGATGGTCAGGCACGGGCCGGGTCCGCGCCGCGCGTGGGCCCGGCCCGTGCTCCGCCGGGTGACTGGTCGGGTCGACACGCACCGAGGCACGCGACGAAAGCACCATGCCGACGACGCTATGCACCGGCCGAGGCTGCCGCCATGAGGTGGACCGCCGACCGCAACGGCAAAACCCCACCAGTAGGGTGCGGAAAACCACACCCGTAGCCGGTTCCTATGATCGCCGTCCAGACGTACCCCTCACACTGCGGGAGCGATCTGATCATGGAGCCGATCACTGGCTGGGAACCCACCGTCGCGGGCATCCTGCGCCTGCCGTCCGGGCGCCTGGTGCGTGGCCGTGGCCTGCGCCGGCCCCTGCCGGCGGGGCCGCCGCCAACCTTGGGCGTGTACCTGTTGGGTCGCACGCCACCGCCGGTCGGGTGGGAGAGCCGGTGGTTGCGCTGGCCCGACTTCTGGCTGCCCAGCGACCGTCAGCAGGCGGCGAGGACGCTGCGCGAGGCGTGGGAGCGCGCCGCGACCGAGCGCGTCGAGGTGGCCTGTGGCGGCGGGCGCGGGCGCACCGGTACCGCGCTGGCCTGCCTCGCCGTGCTCGACGGGGTACCGGCGGACGAGGCGGTCGGGTTCGTCCGGCGGCACTACGACAAGCACGCCGTCGAGACACCCTGGCAGCGGCGGTACGTCCAGCGCTTCGCCGTCGCCGCTATGCCGTGACGCTCCGATTGCTCCCGGACCAGCGCGTCGCGCCCGGCCCGCAGCCACGTCTCGACGGGTAGGCGGCAGTCCTCGGTCACCCAGGCCGGGCCGGGGCACGGCGGCCGGAGACGGTGACACCGAACTGACCGATCCTCGCCGACCACCGGTACCCTCGCCTGCCGCGGAACCGCGTCCGTACACTCCCGGGGTGACCCCGTCCTCTCCCGGCACCGCCGACCAGGTTTCTCCAGACGGCCCGCGCTCCGGCATACGCCCGGCCTGGCTGCTGATCGGGCCCGCACTCGCCGCCTCGCTGGGTGCCTTCCTGCTCACCCTCACCGTCGGGCCGGAATGGGCCGCGATGCGGCGGGACATGGATCTGCCGGCCTCGGCGATCTTCTGGGTCTTCGTCGCCTACCTGTTGCCGGCGCTACTGGCGGTTCCGGTCGGCGCTCTGCTCGGCCGACGGTGGCCGACTGCCGTCGGATTGCCCGCGATCGCCCTGATGGTTCCCGGATCGGTGCTGATCACGTTGGCCTCGGGGAGCGGCTCGCTGCTGCTCGGCCGCGCGGTGGCCGGGTTCGGGGCCGGTCTGGCCTGGGGCGTGACGGCCGTGCTGATCGCGCAGGCGGGCCCACGGCGTGTGTGGGCGGCGCCGCTCGTCGCCGGCGCGGTGGTGCTGGGGCTGGGTTTCGGACCCGTGGCTGGAGCGCTGTTGGCGCGGACGCTCAGTTGGCGGTGGTCTTTCATGCTGGCCGTGCCGTTCGGGGTGGTGGTGTTGCTGGTGATCGCGGTGAGCGGGATCATCATGCTGATACGGCGCGCGTCCACGCCGACTCAGCCACCGGCCGCACCGCTGGCCTGAACCACAGCCGTACCCCGGGACGCCGTCTCAGGGCGGGCGCTAACGATGCAGCAGTGCGGCGGCTCCGTCCGCCACCGCTCTGGCCAGCTCCTCCAGACGGCACCGCGCCGTTTCGGCATCGTCGGCGAGTACCACGATGTCCACCCGCCCGGAGGACGCGAGATGACCCACGTTGTGCACGAGCAGATCACCGCGCCCGGTGGACGGATTCCATAGCCTGTCATCCAATCGTTCGATCAGGACGTGGAACGGTACCGCGCGAAGCTCTGGGTGCCGCAGGAAGCCGAAGGCGTACGGTAGTTGCCCGTGGTGAGGAAAGAGGCGGTCCACCATGGAGCTCAGCACCGAGCCGCCGCTCCACCTGGCGTTGCAGTCGACGACCCGAACGTCCGCGTCCGCGAAGGACCGGCCGGTAACGATGAAGTCGAACGAGAGCCGCCCGACATATCCCAGTCCTTGCAGGAGTACCGCGATCGTCGAAGCCTGGCGGCGCAGGCGGCGCACGATCTCGTGCGGAAGAGTGCCGGCGACGCCGCCACCGAACTGGGACCGTTCGGGATCCGTGAAAAGCTGATCGATGACGCGGCCGCAGATCGGTGCCGCTGCTTCCCCCGGGGGGATCCTGACCTCGATGCTGGGTGAGGCGATTGTTTCCTCCCAGCCGGTCACCAGCACCGGAGAACCGTCGCGCAGATCCAGGTCGCGGTACACGTCGGCGGCCCAGTCGGCGAGAGCCTTGCGGTTGAGTCGACGCAGGGCGTCGGTGGCGAAGAAGCGCATTCCCAGGCCGCCGGCCGAATCTGGTATCCGTACGGCGAGCTTGGACGAGCGCCGGGAGATTTCCTGGACTGCGGCCGGGAACTCGGCGAAGCGTCGTGTCACCCGCAGCCGGGGGATCGCCTCGGCGCCGAGCAGCTCCGCGGCCGTGCTGAGGAACCAGGACTTGTCATTTGCCAGCCGGCACAACCGGGGCGGCGGTCCGAGCACCGGCACCGGCCGGTGCGCCGCCCGGGACAGCCGCTCGGCGAGCTGCCATGCCGCTTCGCACGCGTGGTAGGGATGCAGATAGGCGCCACGGCGAGCGGCTTCGACCAGGGCGGCCGACGTACGGCTGTCGTTCCAGGCCGCCGTGCACAGGTCCGCTCCGGAGTCGGGATGGAGCCATACCGGGTCACCCAGTCGAAGACGGCCTGAGTAATACTCGTCGAAACCGGATGGCGGACGTGGCCGACAGACGATGACGTCGCCGTCTCCGGCGCGCAGCCGGGCTCTCAGTTGAAACCCGTCGGGATATGAAATCTGACTCATGAGCCGGATCGCGCTGTAATCATCGAACAGGACAGCCGGCCCGACCGAGGCCCACGTCCCGTGATCTGCCGTCGCTTCTTTCTGCGCGCGTAGTTCCGGATCGCTGTGGAGAATCTCCGCTGCCATCTGCCGAGCCTTGCGCCGTTGCTCCGGTGTCGGATCAGCCGGTTCCTGCCGCTGCGGAGCTGTTCCTTCGCGGGGTTGCGATGACCGCATCTGATCCTCATCTCGCCCGGTGCGTTGAAGAGAAGGGATTTCCTCGTGTCCCGATCTTCCCGTACGGTCCCGTCGGGTCGATGGTAGAGGAATCCGTCGATACCTGCGGGTAGGGATGTTGCTGCGGTAACGCCCACGGCGTCCGGCGGCGGCACGGTCGCCGCCGTCCGTCGTACGCTGCACTGACCGTGCCGGCATCGACGCGCTCGTGACCGACGTCTTACCTGGGCGAGAGGCTGATTACGTGGGAACACCAGCACGCAGCATGCCTGTCGTCGGCGTGCTCGCCTGTAGCAACCAGAGCGCCACCGGCACTACCTACTCCCGGGTCAACAGGACCGTCGTCAGTCAACTCGCCCGGCACGCCGGCGTTGCCAGTGTGTTGATTCCGGCGGCCGAGCCGGACCTCGCCGGCGCCGTCCTGTCCGTCCTCGACGGCCTCGTGCTGCCCGGTGGCCCTACCTTCGTGCACCCAGCCGGTTACGACGCAGCCGTGCCGGTCCAGCCGAGCCGCGAGTACGACCGCGCCCGCGATGCCGTCGCCGGTGCGCTGCTCGCCGCCGCCGCGCACCTGCCCGATCTGCCGGTGCTCGGAAGCTGCCGGGGGATGCAGGAGATCGCCGTGCACAGCGGCGGACAACTGCGCGACACCGATCCCACCGACAGCCACCGGCGGCTACCGGATGACAACGGCGACAGGTGGGGCCCGGCCCACCCGGTCACCCTCACCCCCGGCGGCCTGCTGGCCGACCTGCCCGGTCTGCCACCCGGCGATCAGTTCCTGGTCAACTCCCAACACTCGCAGGTCGTCGCCCGGCTGCCAGACACCGTCGACATCGAAGCGATCGCGCCCGACGGTGCGGTCGAAGCCATCAGCATCGACCGGCCATACCGGTTCGTACTCGGCGTTCAATGGCACTTTGAACAGCACACCGCCGGCAGCCCGCTGGACCTGGCCGTCCTGGCCGAGTTCGGCCGGCGATGCCGGACCCGGCACGGCGGCAGGCCCGCAGGCTGATCCGGCCTGCCGCCCACCCTGACGCCGTGCTGGTGGCGGTGCTGGTCGCCGCCGAGGTCCCACGATTCCCCGGAGTGGCGGTTACCTGGCGCCGGTTGGCCCGGGCCGAACGACAGGTGCCTGCTGCCGGGTGCGCCAGCGCCACCCTCATGGTCAATTGCGACCGGTCACCACGAGCCCGGTGGGCCGGCATCGCGATCAACTACTCAGCTCCGGGGGAGCCTCGACGAGGATCTGCCGGCGGCCGGTGTCGTCTTGCGCCGGGGATGCGTCGAGGCGATATCATGTGCCAGCGTACGCATTCTCGGCTCCCCGAGCGCTGACGACGATGGTGCGGGCTTCGCCTTTGGGACACAATATGTTGGACTCGGAGTCGGCGTGAAGAGACAACCGGCACTCGCGCTGTATCTCAACGTCGCGCTGATATTGGCGACGAGCCTGCTCGGTCTGATCGGCAACTATCTGACCAGCCTGAGTGAACCGCCCACCTATCTGCGGTTGCTCCAGTCCGTGGCGATTCCGGCGTTCATCGCCATCGTGGTGCTACTCATCATCGGACAAATCGTTCTCCACGTCGTGACGAATCCGAAGGCGAAGCGCTCCGACTGGGATCCGCAGCGGCCGCCGTACCCCGGTCTGGAGCCCTACCGGGAGGAGGACTCCGCCGTCTTCTTCGGCCGGGACCAGCAGGTCTCGGACATCGTCCGGCGGATGCTCACCGCCTCGGCCGAGCCCCGGGAACGGCTGCTGGTGGTGGTGGGCGCATCCGGCAGCGGAAAGTCCTCGCTGGTGCAGGCGGGGGTCGTCCCGACGCTCAAGACACGGCGGTGGATCCCCCTGGCCACGGTCAACCCGGGCAGCGCGCCGGTGGGAAACCTGGCCAACGCCATCGCCGAGGCCCTCCCGGAGCCCATCGCCGCGCCGGTCATCGTCCGGGCGATGCGGCAGGATCCGGCCAGCGCGACGAACTACCTTGCCGAGATCCGTCGAGGACATCGACGCAGGTTCGGCCACCTCCTCCTGGTGATCGACCAGTTGGAGGAGCTGTACACGCTCGCCGGCGAGAGCGACCGGCAACTCTTCCTCGATGTCGTCGAGCGCCTGCTGCACGCCGACTCCCGGTTGTCGGTGATCGCCAGCATGCGCATCGAATACCTGACGCAGTTCCTCGACAGCGACAAGGCGGCGCTGTTCCAGAATCCGGTCGCGATCGGTGCCATCAAAACGGAGTACCTCAGCACGATCATCGAGGAGCCGGCCCGGATCGCCGGCCTGACGTTCGAGGCGAACGTCGTCAACCGGATCACCGCCGACGTCGGCACGACCGACGCGTTGCCGCTGCTGGCGTACCTGCTACAGGAACTCTTCTTCGAGGCCCGGCCTGGCGCCACGGTGAGTATGCACGCGTACCTCGCCACCGGCGGGGTCGGTGGCGCGCTCACCCGGCAGGCGGATCAGGCCGTCACCGAACTGCGCGGGGAAGGTGGCATCGCCCCGATCCTGACGACTCTGCTCCGGTTCGTCTCGCTCGACTCCAGCGAGGCGACCAAGCGGCCGGTACGGCTGCGGGAACTGAGCCCCGAGCAGCGCCGCATCGTCGCCGCGTTCGTGGACGCGAGGCTGCTGGTCAGCAAGATGCAGGACGGCGAACCGGTCGTCGAGGTGGCGCACGAGGCGCTGTTCCGGCTCTGGGCGCCGCTGCGGCAGGAGGTCGAGACACGGGCCGAGCACCTGCGTCGGCGTTCCGAGTTGGAGCGGTGGGCGGCCGACTGGCAGCACTCCGGGCGCAGCGACGACTACCTGCTGACCGGGCAGCGGCTGATCCTGGCCGAGCAGTGGCTCGTCGGCCTGGAGGCGCTCGGCCAGGCGAGTGACGTGGTCCGGGCCCTGATCCAGCAGTCGAAGCGCCGGGACATCGCCTTCCTGCGCCGCGTGTCGGAGAACATCGGCCGGTACGTCCTCGCCAACGCGGAGCGGTTCCCGGAGCTGTCGATCCTGCTGTCGATCGCGGCGATCGCCGAGGCGCCCGTCACCCCCCTGATCGAACGCGCCCTGATGTCCGCGCTCGCCTTCAGCCACCTGCGCCGGGTGTTCGCGGGACACACCGATACCGTTCGGGCGATCGCCTGGTCCCCGGACGGCCGCCTGATCGCCACCGGCTCCCGGGACAGGTCCACCCGGGTCTGGGATCCGGACTCCGGCCGGACGGTCGCCGAGTTCACCGGGCACGACGCCATGGTGGAGGCCATCGCCTGGGCGCCCGACTCGCGCCGGGTCGCCAGCGGTGCCCGGGACCGTACGGTGAAGCTGTGGCGGGTGGGCGCGGACGAGTCACCGCCGACCCTCTACGGCGCCGGCGACATGGTCCGAGGCGTGGCCTGGTCGCCGGACGGCGAGTACGTCGCCGCGGGCGCACAGGATCACCACATCCACGTGTGGCGGACGGACACCGGCGAACAGACCGCCACGCTGCGCGGGCACACCGGCGATGTCTACGGTCTCTCCTGGTCGCCGAAGGGCACGCTGCTCGCCTCGGCCTCGCACGACCGCACCGCCATCGTCTGGGACCTCACCGCCGGCCAGCAGCAGACGGTGCTGCGGGGGCACACCGACTTCATCGAGGGCCTGGCCTGGTGCCCGGAAGGACGGCGGCTCGCCACGGCCTCCGGCGACCAGACGATCCGGATCTGGGACGTCGCCGACGGCCGCCAACTGCTGCTGATCCGCGGGCACACCGACTTCGTCTGGGACGTGTCCTGGTCGCCCGACGGGCGGTCGCTCGCCTCCGCCTCCAGCGACCGCACCGTACGGATCTGGGACGTCAGCGACGCCCGGGAGATCGCGACCCTGCGCGGGCACGAGGACGCCGTGTGGGGCGTGGCCTGGTCGCCCGACGGTACCGCGCTCGCCTCCGCCTCCAGCGACCGCACCGCCCGGGTCTGGTCGGTACTGCCGCACGGCGCCGAACGGCAGTCGTTCACCGGGCACACCGGCGGGCTCCGCGCGGCGGTGTGGGCGCCGGACGGGGCCCGGATCGCGACCGCCTCGGACGACGGATCGGTCCGGGTCTGGAGCGTGGCGTCCGGAGTGGCCAGCACCTTCACCGGGCACACCGGAACCGTCTGGGGCGTGGCCTGGGCTCCCGACGGTCAGCGCCTCGGCTCGTGCTCGAACGACGGCTCGGTGCAACTGTGGCGCCCGGGTGGCGTCGAGCCGTACCTCCGGCTGGACGAGGAGACGATCTGCGAGGGTCTGATGTGGGCCCCGGACAACACGCGGATCGCCACGGCCTGCCGGGACGGCACGACCTCGATCTGGAACGCCACCACCGGACGCCGGCTGCTGCAACTGCGCGGCCACACCGACTGGGTGGTACGCCTCGCCTGGTCGCCGAGTGGGCGCATGATCGCCACGACCTCGGACGACCGTACCGCCCGGGTCTGGGACAGCTCCACCGGTGAGGAGATCGCCGTCCTCCGCGGGCACCACAACTGGGTGGACGGCGTCGCCTGGTCACCGGACGAACAGTTCGTCGTCACCTGCTCGGCCGACTGGACCTCCCGAATCTGGGATCCCCGGACCGGTCGGCACGTCCGGACGCTCGAAGGCCACGAGGGGCGGGTACGGGCCGTTGCCTGGTCGCCGACCGGTGACCAGATCGCCACCGGCTCCTACGACCGCACCGTACGGGTGTGGAGCGCGCAGCACGACACGGAGCCGCAGGTCGTCGGCGTACACGTGGACCGGGTGACGTCGGTGGCGTGGTCGACCGACGCGGGGACGCTGCTCACCGCGTCGCTGGACAAGTCGGCCCGGCTCTGGCCGGTCCAGCCCGACCTCGACGACCTTCGGAGCCGGGCCCGCCATCGGGTGTTCCGGGAGCTGTCCGCAGCCGAGCGGCAGTCGCACATGCTTCCGCTGCCGGACGACCTGTCCGCGCAGCACTGAGCCCCTCAGCGCCGGTCGCGCTCGCTGTGCCGGGTCAGCCGCAGGACGGAGTCCAGCAGGACGGCGGCGGCGCCGGGGTCACGGGTGTCGACCACCGGCACGGCGTGGTGATCTCCCTCGTGGAACGGCTTGCGCCCGAATACCGAGAACCCGGCCAGCGTGGCCGGGATGCCGACCCGGCGGCCGAGGTCCGCGATCGTCTGGAGTTCGTCGGTCACCGGTGGGACCGGGAGGCCGGGAAACATCGCCCGGACCTGACGATCGGTGTCGTGGCACATGACGATCGCATCGGGGGCGGCCCCGTAGAGGAGATTGACCGCGTTGCCGCCGTAGACGCGGTGCAGGGTCGACGCCTGTCCCTCGACGACGACGAGTTCGTGCCCGGCGCTGGCCAGGCGGTGTACGGCATGCTGTACGGCGCCGGTGATGAAGTCCGCGAAGATGCGGTCGACCTGCACCACCGCGTCGGCACCGCACATGGCCGCGATCTGCCCGGTCGCCAGGAAGGCACTGCGCATGCCCCGGGAGAGCGCCTCCCGGTGTACGGCCAGGGCGGTCGTCATCTTTCCGACCGCGCAGTCGGTGCCGGTCGTCAGCAGCACGGTGGCGTCGACCGACAGGCCGGCCGACAACGTTTCCCGGGGGCCGTCGCCCCTGATGTCGACCAGTTCGACACCGGCGGCGGCGGCCAACCGGACCAGCTCGGGATCGTCGTTCAGCCGGGCGTGGGTGCTGCAGATGACGTTGAGCCCGTGCCCGACCGCGTCGACGACGAAGGCTCTCAGCCGGGCGGGGACGACGGTGTAGGCGTCCATCGAGTTGACGCCGATCACCACGCTGCGGGCACCAGCACCTCGGGCCGCGGTGAGATCCGGCAGCACGGGCACCCCGAGCGGTCCGACGCCGAGGACCTCGCCGGCATCGGCACCGGCATGACGCGCGTCGACCACGCAGGCGACCGTCCAGCGGGCACCGGTCAGGATCAGGCCGGATGCCGTCTTGGTGCCGGGCAGGCCCAGCCGACCATCGGTCCACACGGCGACGGGATCCAGGTCGGACGAGTTCGCTCCCACGTTCTCAGCGGGTGCTTCCATGCGCTCGAACGCCCTCCCAGCTCGTCTTCAACCTCGGCTGCCCACCCTGGAGTGCCGTGTCATCGAGCCCACTGCCCGACAACGGCACAGACCTTTCGAACGCTCGGTGTCATGTCGGGTCGGCACCGTGCCGAGCGCGAAGTGGCCGGCACCTGTCCTACCATAGACCGGCGGCGATGCAGGCGAGCGCCGCGTCCAGCACCGGCGGTGCTCCGATCGGGGACATGGCAGAGCTGCCACCCAGTCCTGGCAGCGTGGCGAAGGAGCATTCGACAATGGATCGGCTCGTGGCAGTCTTCGGCGTCGGCCTGGTCGAGGCGGACACGCCGATCGTGCACGCCGACGATCCGGGATTGCTGCGCGGCGACGGGGCGTTCGAGGCGTGGCTCCTCGCCGCCGGAGCGCCCGTACTGCTGCCCGCCCACCTGAACCGGCTGTACCGGTCGGCAACGAGCCTGGAGCTGTCGCTGCCGGAACCCGACGCACTGCGTACCTTCGTCCTCGACGTGGCAGCGGCCTGGCCCCGCGACGTCGAGGCCGTCCAACGCCTGGTGTGTACGCGGGGACGGGTCGGCACCGGCCGCCCCACCATCTTCACCACCGTGGAGCCCGTGCCGCCGTGGACGTCGCTCAACCGGCAGCGCGGCCTTCGTCTCGTTACCGGCACCGTCGGGTTCCCGGTCCATGAACGCGGGAATGCGCCGTGGCTGCTGGGCGGCGTGAAGTCCCTGTCCTACGCCGTGCACACCGCGAGCCAGCGGTGGGCAGCCAACCGGGGTGCTCAGGAGATGCTCTGGCTCAGTTCCGACGGTTACGCACTGGAGTGCCCCAGCTTCAACCTGGTCTGGATCCGGTCCTCGACGATGTTCACCGTGCCGGGCTGGTCCGGCATCGTCGCCGGTACGACGGAGGGCGCGCTCATCAC
Source organism: Plantactinospora sp. DSM 117369 (assembly GCF_053764795.1). NCBI lineage: Bacteria > Bacillati > Actinomycetota > Actinomycetes > Micromonosporales > Micromonosporaceae > Plantactinospora > Plantactinospora sp. DSM 117369. The sequence goes on from NZ_CM132446.1 coordinate 4,287,662, forward strand.
CCAGGCACACCTGCTCGGCCTGGCCACCGACGAGGCCCTGGTGACCCCGGAGGAGTTGCTGCGCGCGGACGGCGTGTGGCTGACCGGATCGCTGAGCGGAATCCTGGCCGCCACCGAACTCGACGGACGCCCGCTGACCCGATCTCCCCTGCTCGGCGAGGCCAGGCGGCTGATCGGCTATCCGGAGACCTGACGGGAACCGTCCGAGGTCAGAGCACCGGTTCGACGGTGCGGATCTCCTCGGCGAGCAGGTACTCGTGGGGGTCCAGGCCCAACTCGACGCGCTCCGGCGAGCGCCAGTAGTCGGCGTTGGCCTCCTCGAACGACTGCGGGCCGGGGTGCGACACGACCCAGATGTGCTGCTGACGCTCGGCATCGACCCAGGACCCCGAGATCTCGAAGCCGAAGCGTCGGCGCAGTGGCACGACGAGCGTCCGCCACGCCTCCACCCACGCGTCGAGCCGCCCCGGTCGGGCGGTGTAGATCCGCAATTGCGTCGTCACGTCCCACCGCCGCCTCGGCAACCACAACGGAACTCGGGGCCTGACAATACGCCGACTCGGGGTACGGCGCAGCTGAGGTCTGTCGACGCCCGCAGCCGGCCATGTGCCTGGGCGGTACGCGGAGGGCGCGTTCACCGGCGGCGAGCAGGTCCTGTTCGAGGGACGGGGCGGGTGGTGGCAGGCGTCGATGGCCCAGCCGAGGCATGCTGGCGGCGCCCTTGCCCCCGGGAATGGTCCGCAGCGTCGGCGCCACGGTCGTGGCCGGTAGCTCGGCGCGACAGCGGGCACCGGCGCGCCGGTCGTCGAGACGACGCTGCGGGCGCCACCCGGCCGATGATGTCAGGACAACGCCCATGGTGAGCGGAGAATGAGCAGGGATGATCGGCCACACACCTGGAACGGTCGTGCTGACCGGAGGGACCAGCGGGATCGGCGCGGCGACAGCACTGCGCATCGCCAGATCGGCCCGGTGCCTGTTCGTGCACGGTCCGGAGCCGCATTCGGCGGTACAGTCGCTGGTCGAGCGAATCCGTGCCGCCGGGCGGGCCGAGGTGGTTTACGCGCAGGCCGACTTCGATCGACTCGACGACGTCGTGGCGCTGGCCCGGCAGGTGGCGAGCGCCACCGACCAGGTCGATCTGCTGATCAACAACGCGGGTCGTCCCGGTGCGGAGAGCCGCCGGTGCAGCGCGGACGGCTACGAGGCGACGCTGCAGACCAACTATCTGGCGGCCGTGTTACTCACCGAACGGCTCGTACCACGGATGCCCGCGACGGGCCGGGTGGTGCACGTGTCCTCCGCGACCCATCTCTCCGCCCACCTCGACCTCGACGACCTGCAGTTCCAACACGGCTACCAGCCGGCTGCCGCGTACGCGCGGTCCAAGCTCGCGCTGGTCGCCCACGCCGTTCGCCAGTCCGGGCACTACCGGCCCGGGATCGTCAGCGTCCATCCGGGGGTCATCGACACCCGGCTGCTGCACGCGATGTTCGCGGTCCAGGGCAAGGACGCGTCGTACGGGGCCGCGAACGTCATCCACGCCGCCAGTGACCCCGGCGTGCCGAGCGGGGCCTATCTGGACGAGAACCGGGTGGACGAACCGGCCGGACAGGTCCGCACGGCGAGCTTTCGAGACGATCTCTACCAGCGCACCATGGTTCTGCTCGACCCCTGGCTCGACGGCTCTAGGGCCTGGTCGGACCCGGCGTAGGTACTGCCGCATCGGCTGCGTGGCGGGCCGGAAGGACGGATCCTGCTGTGCGTGGCGGAGTAGTACGCCGTCGAGCCGGCCGGCACCTACCCGGTGCCGGCCGGTCCTGACGTGATGTCGTTTCCGTCACCGGTGAGGATGCACACCACATCGGAACCCGGTGAACGTCGGCGGGCGTTAGTAGGTGAAGGTCCAGAGGAAGTAGAAGCCGGGGCCGGTGGGGCCGTACTGGCGGTACTCGCAGTAGTACCAGCTCCACAGGCCGGTCTGGACACCTTCGCTGCCGTAGCTGTTGCAGAACTGGCCGTCGGAGTAGACACCACGCAGGGTGCCGCCCGGCGGGTCCGCAGCCGCCGGAGCGGCGCCGATCCCGAGCAGCCCGCCCAGTGCGAGCGCCAGCGCCGCTACCAGGGTCGCCCGTCTGCGTCCGCGCATGAGACTCCTTCCGTTACCGTCCACAGTGCAGAGCGACTCCCCGTCGAGCCGGCGCCCGGGACATCGAAGTTCGTAAAAGTCAGGCTCACATGGGAATGCATGATCCGGCTCACGACAACGGGTGATGATGTGGCGACGATCCGTCAGCGCGGTCTCCGTCGAACGGGCATCCGCCCTGACGGCGTGGGGGTCGGCCCCGGGCGGCCCCGGCGCGTCCGGCGGTCGCATCGACATGCCGACACACTCACGTCGGTACTTCCGGGCGCCTTCGCGTCGCGGCGTCGCCGTCGCGTACCGCGACGTCCGGCTGGCGGCGGTTGGGCGCGCAGAATTGGTGCGAGGAGGGCCTTGTGGAGATTCGGTTCGACGTCGGCGACGAGCGTGGTCGGGTGTGGGTGGAGGTGGTACCCAACACCGACCCGGTAGCCGTCGGTAAGAGCGAGCGGGACCTGGGCATGCCGGTGTGTACTGCCTCCGTCGAGTTCAGTGCCCGCGGCTACCGGTCGCTGCTGGGCTGGGTGCAGTTGGTTCGGGAGCCGAGTGCGGCGGACCGGTTCGAGGTCGACCCGTTCGACCTGTTCGCCGATTCCAGCGCACCGTTTGCCTGGTACGGGGTCCGGCCGGTGTTGTTCGACGCTCCCTCCCGGTGGCGTACCGGTACCGTGCAGTGGCAGGCACACAGCTTTTTGACGATCGGTCCCTGGGACGGCGACCGGCGGCTCGTTGTCCCCCTGGTCGGGTTCGCCTGGGGCTACCGCCAGGATTCGCACGGTGAGCTTCACCTGTCGCCGCTGCGCCTGCTCGGACCGGCCGACTGGAACGGCCACCGTCCTTACCTGGCCGAGCGGTACCCGACCTGGACGTTCGACGACGGCGGTCCGCTCGCGCGACGCCCCGGCACACCGCGTACTGGCGGTGAGAAGATCATCGCGGATGGTGGTACCTGATCGACGGAAAGATCCTGAGCGCCGAGGTGCGGTCGGTGGTCCCGCCCACCGCCGGAGCGGGTCTGATCGCGTTCCTGGTCGCGTACCGGCCGTCACCGCCTTCCTGGCTGCCCCGATCCTGGTGCTCCTCGCCGGAAACCTGGGCAGCGAAGCGGTAGGGCGGCGCCGGCGTCGCCGTCCCGGCCGGCCGGGCAGCCCCGCACGCTGGGTATCCGACAGACCGGATCCCAACCCCCAGGGCGACGCTACGATTTTCTCGACGCCGGGCAGAACCGCAGGCCAGCCTCCGGGATCGGGATTTGGAACGGTAAAGCGAGCGCCGCACGCACCTGGAAACTGGTTCGGCTCACTTTGTGCAATCGGAACGGATCAGTTCGGGTGCGCATGACGTATTTGCGGAGTCGGTCGGTTCTTGCCCGGCCACGTATCTATCGTTGATCATTTGATCCGGTCGGGGGAAGGGATCGTGCGCATGGCATGCGCGTTGAACCTTTTTCAACCTGGACCGCGCGGCGCTCACGCGCCGCGTCCGACCTTGCGGTCCGCCGGACCGCAAGGGGAGGTTGAAAAAGGTTCATTGTGGACACGGTCCATCGGAACGCCGCGTACCGGCCGTCCAGGCTGCGTTCAGTCACGATCCAGTCGCGCCTGGCATTGTCGGCCAATCCAACGACATTGAGTGAGTACTCGTGATGCTGGTACGGGATCCGAATGCGGAATCTCTGCACGGCAAGATCCAGCCAAGGGCTGAGCCGGAACGGATTCTCCACTGCGGAGGCGAAAGGGATCCGGCGCGTTCGTCGCGCAGGCCCGGTACGTGGCGCGTTCGCCACCGGTCACCGACTTGACCGCAATTCGGGTAAGTCGCCCGAAGTTTCTTCCAACGATCAGGGAATATTCGTGGACGGCGTAGCCGAACCGAATTTCCCGAACGGCACAGTCGACATCTGGCGAGATGTCGGTGTCCGCGGCAGGGAGGGGGCAATCCGTGGACCGCATCCGGACACCACTGGTCGCACGATCCGGCCTGGTCCAGCAGATCATTACCGCGCTGACCACCGACCGGGGGGCCGTACTGGTGGGGCAGCGGGGGACCGGCCGTACGACTCTCGTCGAGATAGTGACCCGGCAACTGTCGACCGACCGCTACGCCGTGACCCGTACCACCGCCACCGAGGCGGGACGTCCGATTCCGTTCGGACCGTTCTGCCAGCTGTTTCCGGTCACCGGTGACCCCGTCCTCGTCCCGGGCAGGATCCGCGCCGAGCTGGTGCGACGTGGACGATCGCGTACGCCCCTGCTGGTCGTCGAGGACGCGCACTGGATGGACGACCGGTCGGCGAGTACCCTGCTCGGCCTCGCGCACGACAGTCACATCCGGTTGATGGTCACCACCCGGGCCGACGTGGCGACGCCCGACGCCGTCGTGGCGCTGTGGAAGGACCGGCATCTGCGTCGGGTCGACCTGCCACCGCTGGACCCGGCGGAGACGGCGACGCTGATGCAGGCGATGCTCGGTCACGCGGTCGCCTCGACCACCGTGCAGCTGGTCTACCAGTGGACCGGCGGCAACCCGCGCCTGGCGACCGAGCTGGTCCGGCACGGCACCGCCACCGGCCGCCTGGTCCGCGACCGGGGCCTGTGGTGGTGGCGTGGTCCGCTCAGCGTGCCACCGCATCTGGTCGAGCTGTTCCTGCCCGAACCCAACCGGCTCACCCCGACCCACCGGGACGCGCTGGCCGCGCTCGCCGTGAGCGATGACCTGCCGATCGAGCTGATCGACCGGGTCGCCCCGGATGCCGTCGAGGAACTGGAGGATCTGGACCTGTTGCGGACCACGGACACCGAGGACGGGGTGTCCGTGGGATTCAGCCATCCGTTGCTGCAGGCGATCGCCTGGGCACAGGTGTCACCGGCCCGGCGGCGCCGGGCCGCGTCGGCGCTCGTCGAGGCGGCGCGCGAGGTCGGTGGTACGGCACCGGATCCGGTCACGGTCGCCCGCTGGCAGGTGGCCGTGGGTGGGCCGGTCACCGCGGCGGTGTTGACGGATGCCGCCCGCCGGATACGGCCGCACGATCCGGAGCAGGCGCTCCGGCTGGCGCGGATCGCGTTCGGCCGGGACCGGTCCGCACGCGCCACGGTCGTGCTGGCCGACGCGCTCGCCGAGCTGGGTACCGGACGCGAGGCGCAGTCGATACTTCACCAGGCGACCGCGTCCGACCGTTCGGCCGCCGGACGCATCGTGCTCTCGGCGGCGCTCGCCCTGCACCGCTGTGTGACCGAGCGTGACCCGGCGTCGGCCCACGCCGACCTGCGGGCGCTGCGCGCCGTCGCGTCGCCGGACGCACCCGAGGTCGACGTCGTGGACGGCGCCGACGCGCTGGTCCTGCTGGTCGGTCAGCGCCCGACCGAGGCCATCCGGGTCGCCGACAGGCTGCTGCGCCGGCTGCCCGGCGCCGGGTCGGCCGGCGGCTCTGCCGCACTGCGGTGCCGGATCGCCCGTACCGTGGCGCTGGCCCTCGTCGGCCGCACCGACGAGGCGGCCGCCGCCGGCGCGGCGGTGCTGGCCGATGCCGGCGGCGGCGCCGGGGCCCCGGACACGGCGGGTCTGGCCGCGGCGGCCCTGTCCCTGATCGGGCTGTGGCGGGACGGCAGCGCGTCGCTGCCGGTCACCGATCCGATCCTCGGGCGCTGGCCGAGGCCACCGGGGACGGTACCCGGAACCCGGCTACGTGCCGTCGACTGGCCGCTGCTGGTCGGGTACGCGCGGCTGCTCCGTTCCGAGTACCCCGCCGCGATCGAGCCGCTGCGCGAGGCGCTGGCGCAACAGGCCGTCGGTTTCCGGCCGTTCCGGTCGGAGGCGTCGGCGTGGCTCGCCGTGTCGCTCGCCGCGGCCGGGCAGCCGCACGACGCGCAGCGGGTGCTGGACGTGTACCCGCCGGACCGGCTGGCGGTGCTGCCGGGCCTGCGGCCGTGGGCGGACGGGGCGGTCGCTGCTGCCCGCGGCGACACCCGGTCCGCCGGGCGGCGCCTGGAGGAAGCGGTCGCGGCGGCACACACGGCGGGTTGCTGGAGCGTCGAGCTGCAGTATCTGACCTGGGCGGCGCGGCTGCCGCCGGCCGACCAGCCGGTCGGGCTGGCCGACCGGGTCGCCCGCTGTCTCCGGTACGTGGACGCGAGGCGGCTGGTGACCGAGGCGCGCGGCGAACTGGCGCTGCTCAACCGCGACCGGGCGGGCCTGCTCGAACACGCCACCGGGCTCGCCGAGATGAGGCTGCACCGGCCGGCGTGGCGGCTGGCCGAGGCCGCCATCAGGGTGTCGTCCGGGCGCGACCAGGACTACGCCCGGGCCGTCGCGCTGGCCGGTCGGCTCCGTGGCGCCCTCGGCCTGCCCGCACCGAACCTCGCGTCGCCGACCCTGACGGCCCGGGAGAACGAGGTCGCGGCTCTCGCCGCCACCGGCCTGCCCAATCGGGAGATCGCAACCCGGCTGGTCGTGTCGGCCAGGACCGTCGAGAGCCACCTGGCCCGGGTGTACCGGAAACTCGGCATCGGTTCCCGTCGTGAGCTGCGGGCGGACTGGTTCAGCCGGGCGGCGGAGGGCGGGTCGGGCTCGCCGGCCACCCCGGACACCTACCTGGTCTGACCCGAGCCCGCCCCGACCCCGCCCCGGGTCGCCGCCGCAGCCGACTCCAGGACCGTCGGGCCGGCGACGTACGCGGCGGCGTGCAGCGCGTACATCTCCGCGTAGCGGCCGGCCCGGTCGACCAGCTCGGCGTGCGGGCCGTACTCGACTATCCGGCCCTCGTGCAGGACCACGATCAGGTCCGCGTCGCGCACCGTGGTGAGCCGGTGCGACACCACGACGGTGATCGGCGCGTCGGCGGCCGATCCGCCCGGCGAGAGGTACCTGCGCAGCAGTTCGGCCTCGCTGTCCGGGTCGAGGCTTGCCGCCGGCTCGTCGAGCAGCACCACCGCGGGCGCGGTCCGCATCCGGCCCCGGGCGAGCGCGAGCTTCTGCCACTGGCCGGACGACAGGTCGGTACCGTCCGGAAACGTCCGGCCGAGCCGGCTGTCGAGGCCGGCGGGCAACGCTGCCACCATGGTGGCAGCGCCCGCCGCTTCCAGCGCGCTGCCCACCGCCTCCCGGTCGTCGATCGCGCTGAGCCGGCCGACACCGACCGACTCCCTGGCCAGCAGCTCGAATCGGCAGAAGTCCTGGAAGACCGCGGTGACCCGGCTCCGCCACAGCTCCGGATCCACCTGCGCCAGATCCTGCCCGCCGAACGTGATGCGCCCGGTCGACGGCGGGTAGAGGCCGGCCAGCAGCGCGACCAGGGTGGACTTGCCGGCACCGTTGTCACCGACGACCGCGACGGTGGCGCCGGCCGGCAGCCGGAGGTCGATCGGGCCCAGCGCCGGAGTCGCCTCGCCGGGGTACCGGAAGCTGACACCGTCGAGGACGAGGTCGCCGCGCTCGGGCAGGTCCCGGCTCCGCCCGACGGTGGCTCCGGCGTGCGGGTATCCGGCCAGTCGCTGGTAGAGCGCGACGGTGTGCAGCGAACGACGCAGCCATCCGATCAGGAAGCTCAGTCCGGTGGTGGCGCCGACCAGCCGGGTGCCGAGCAGCAGCACCAGGACGGCCTCCCCGGCCGACGCGGTGCCGGAGAGCACGGACCGGGTGACGATGTACAACCCACCGACGAGCGCGACGCAGAACAGCAGCCAACCGGCCGCCACCGCGACCGCGCCGCGCGCCCGGGCGGCTTCCCTGCGGCGCGCCGAGACGGCGAAGGCCTCCCGGTGCCGGGCGGCGATCTCGCCGCCCAGCCGGTACAGCCGGACCTCGGGGGCGGCGGCCGGATCGGTGGCCAGGGTCAGCAGCGCCGCGCGTTGGCGGTCGGCCTCGGCGCCGGCCACCTCGGCCGCGGCGACGATGCCTGCCTGCCAGCGAATGGCGAGGGCCAGCGGCACGATGAACACCGGCAGCAGGGCCAGCACCGGACTGACGACGGCCATCAGGGCCACCGCGCCGACGAACCGGGCCAGCAGGCCGGCGTTCTCCACCAGCGCCGCGAACGCACCGCCGAACTCGGTGCGGCGCTGCCGTACCAGCTCGGCCGTGTCGAGGAACTCGGGGTCGTGGTAGTGGCTGACGTGGGCGGGACCGGAGCACAACGCCATCAGACGGCGGTCGAACTCGAGCCCGACCCGCTGCTGGAGCACCTGCCGGAGGTCGGTGGCGACCGCGCTCGCCTGGTGCACGAAGACGGTGACGAGGACGAGGACGAGACCGCCGGTCAGCGCCTCGGTGACCTGCCGGGCGACCGCGCCGTCGACCATGCTGCGCAGCCCCAGTGCCTGCGCCGCCGCGACGATGTTGAACAGCGGGACGAAGATCATGACCAGTACCGCGCGTCGCGGGTCCGCCCGGACCGCGACGCCCACCACCAGGCGGGCGGCGCTCAACCAGCTACCCACGACGGCCTCCTGCCGGATCGGTGAAGGGCGCGGACTGCACCCGGAACATCTGGGCGTACCGGCCGTCGGCCGCGAGCAACTCGTGGTGGCTGCCGTACTCGCTCACCCGGCCGCCCCGTACCACCGCGATCCGCTCGGCCAGCCGGACGGTGGCGAACCGGTGTGACACCAGGATCGTGGTGATGCCGGCGGTGATCTCCAGGAACCGTGCGTAGAGTTCGTACTCCGCCTCGATGTCCAGGTGCGCGGTGGGTTCGTCCAGGATGAGGAGCCTGGCGCCCTGCCGCACCGCGTAGAGCGCCCGGCTCAGCGCCAGCCGCTGCCACTGTCCGCCGGACAGCTCGGTCCCGCCGGTGTAGGCGCTGGTCAGCGGGGTGTCCCAGCCGTCCGCCAGCCCCTGCTCCACGCCGAGGAAGCCACCGAGCCGGGCGGCCTCGACCACCGCCTCCCTGGTGCCGGCCGCCTCGACGGCGCCGAAGGCGATGTTGTCGCGTACCGAGAACGGGTACCGGCCGAAGTCCTGGAACACGACCGCCAGTTGCCGGCGCCAACTCGCGAGATCGTAGTCGTGCAGGTTCCGCCCGTCGACGAGGATCCGGCCGGCGTCCGGCCGGTAGAGCCCGGCCAGCAGCTTGGTGATGGTGCTCTTGCCGGCGCCGTTGTCCCCGACGATCGCCAGCGAGGACCCGGCCGGGATGACCAGGTCCAGGTCGTCGAGGACGGCGCGGGCGTCGCCGGGATATCCGAAGGAGACCCGCTCGAAGCGGATCTCCCGGTGCGGCAGCCCGGTCGCGGCCTGCCCGGCGACGGCGGGCCGCTGGCCTCCCAGCGCACTCACGGCGAGCGCCGGCGGTACCGCCGCACTGGCCAGGTGCAGCCGCCGTTGCAGGTCGCCGGTGAACCCCAGGGCGAACAGACCCAGTAGCGCCTGGAGGGCGATGGTCAGGTGTCCGACCGACGGGTCGCCGGTGCTGGCCCCGTACGCCAGCGGTACCACCACGGCGACGTGTGCCGCCAGCAGCAGCCCGCTCGCCGCCAGGTGCCGCCGGCCGTCGGTGGTCTTGCGGCGCATCTCGATGATGCCGTCCCACCATTCCCGGGTGAAGCGTTCGGCGAGCCACTGGTGCAGGCCGAACAGGCGTAGCTCCTTGGCCGACGGCGCGCTCACCGTGATGTCGCGCAGGTACGCCGCGTGCCGTAGCTGAACGGTTCGCGCGGTGTTGGCGACGACGGCGCGGGCCATCTCCTTCTCCTGCCAGCGGCCGGTGACGACCCAGGCGGCACCGAGTACGACCGGCATCCACCACTGCCCGGCCCAGCCGAGCAGGACCGCGGAGGCCAACCCGGTGAGCCGGAGCGGGACCAGCGCGGCCAGCGCGTTGACGGCCTGTCCCGGGGCGTGGCCGCCGATCCCGACCCCGCGCGCCTGCTCGATCTGGTCGGCGACGTCCGGATCGTCCAGGTGCGCGACCCCGGCGGGGCGCAGTGCGCCCTCGACGGTGCGCTGCGCCAGGCTGCCGTCGACCGCGGTACTCAGCTTCGCGGTGACCATCGCGCGGATCGGCTCCAGGGCGATGTCCAGGACGAGGGCCAGCCCCAGGAGGGTGAGCCCCAACCACGCCGCCCGGGACGCCGCCGGACCACCGCCGGCGGTCAGCGCCGTGACCAGTCGGCCGATCGCCAGCGGCAGCAGCACGACGCCCGCGACCTGTCCGGCGACGAGCGCGGCGAGCAGCGCGGTGAGCGGGGCGTTGACCCGCGGCAGCTCGCGGACGAGCGCCGACACACTGCCGGGGCGGCGGGTCACGCCGGCTGTCGGTGAGGTCGACACGGGCACACTCCTTGCGACGTCGACGGGTTCGGTCCAGCGCCGCGGTGGCCACCCGCGCGGGGTGGCCACCGCCATCAGGCACCTGGCCCCTTACGAGGCGTCGACCGGCGGGTAAGCGCGCATGATCCACCTCCTCTGCTGGCGACGGACAGTGCACCGTGGCGGCCGCCACGCCAGAACGCTAGGTGCCACGGCGCACCGGGGAATCGGTAGTCGGGTACGCAACCGCCGTGCCGGCGCCACCGAGGGCCGGCCGGTACGCGTACGCCGTCGGGGGCCGGACCTGCGTATCCGGTGGTCCCGCTTGCGTATCCGTCGCCGATGTCCCGGGCGGTTCGCCGCCCATACAGTTCCGGCGACCGCACTGCCGATTCCTTCGGGAGACCCGTCTCATGAATGTCGACGCAGGTCCCAACGTCCTCATCTGGGACGTCACCTTCGCCTGTCCACTGCGCTGCTCGCACTGCTACACAGAGTCGGGCCGGCGGCGTCCGCAGAATCTCAGCCACGAGGAGATGCTGAAGGTGGCGGACGCGCTCATCACCTTCCGGCCGATCATGATCACGCTCTGCGGGGGTGAACCGCTCACCGTGCCGCGCATCGTGGAGGTGGTGGAACGGTTCGCCGCGGCGGGCGTACGGGTCTTCCTGTACACCAGTGGTTGGTCACTGCCCGAGCGGACGGTCCGGGACCTGGCCGGCATGGTCGCCAAGATGGTGGTCAGCGTCGACGGTGCCACGGCCGAGGTGCACGACCGGATCCGTGGCCGCGCCGGCTCCTTCGACCGGGCCATGGCCGCACTGGCACTGCTCGACGCGGAGAGCGCCCGGCGTGTCGCCGCGGGGGAGTCCCCGCTGCGGTACGGCATCGACAACGTGGTGGTCCGCAGCAACTACCACCAGCTCGATGAGATGTGCAGCTCCGTCGTGCCGAGATTCCCGCACCTGAGCGAGGTGGCGTTCGGTGCGGTGGTGCCCACCGGCCTGGCCAGCCGGGTGTCGTACGGCGAGCACGAGATGCTGACCGACGAGCAGGTCGCGGCACTGGTCGACGAGGGGACGAGGCAGCGGCTCCAGCAGGCCGTGCCGGCCTCGGTCACCGTCACCACCACGGACAACTTCGGCGTGCAGATGCACCCCGACTACATCGCCAGCCACCCCGACTTCCGTCCGCTGGAGATCGAACCGGACGGCGAGGTGCGGGCGATGCCGATCTACGAGGGCACCGTCGGCAGCCTGCTGACCGAGGACCCCTTCGTGCTCTGGGAACGCGCCCGCAGCCGGTGGCACGACCCCTTCGTGCTGGAGTGCCTGCGCGCAATCCGCACCAGGACGGACTGGGCCGAGGCGGTGCGCCGGATCGACTACCGGTTCGGCTCGGACGAGGTCCGCGCCCGGATCGACCGCCGCCCGGTCTTCGATCCGGACCAGCCGCAGCGGCGGCTCGCGCTGCGACCGGTCCGCGGCTGAGTCCTCGCCCTCGCGAAGGCGCCGGGGCCGGGGCCGGACGGGCCGGCCCCGGGCCGTGACGTGTCCGTCAGGAGGTGGCGATCCTGACCGCACCGACGTCGTCGGCGCTGGCCGGCGGGGCGCCGAACCGGGCTCAGGATCTGGCGACCCGGCGGGGGTGCCCGGAAATCGGCCGACTCCCCGCCGCTCGCCTCAGGACGCCGGCGTCGCGGTGATGCAGGTGAGCACCCGGCCCTGCCCACGGACCTCCATCGAGCTGGTGGTGGTGAACCCCTGGGCGCGGAGCAGCCGCTCGGTCGAGGTGAGGTTTGCCCCGGGGTGCACGGAGCTGGGCCGCTCGCCGAACACGTAGAGCCGCCCGCCGGGAACCAGCAGGTTGCGCATCCGATGGATCTGCCGCGTCGCCGCACCCAGCCAGAACAGGTTGACGTTCACGGCGAAGATCTTGGTGAAGTACCGGGTCGGGAGGTCCGCCGACTCGAACTCGGCGAGTCGGATCTCGGCCCTGCCCGAGCGGATGTGGCTCGCGTTACGTTCGGTCGCGAGCCGGGTCATCGTCGCCGCGCGATCGATCGCGACGATCCGGCCGGTGACGAGCCGGCTGGCGACCAGGGAGACGGCCACTCCGCGCCCGCACCCGATCTCCAACAGGCGGTCGTGCGGGGCGACAGCCATCGTCTCCACTGCCCAACGCTGCCGGTAGGTGGCCGCGAGGGCCTGGGCCGACGCGTCTGGCAACGGGACGGGGTCACCGGCGAGGAGACCCGGATCGCGGGTCGGGAGGGTACATCTCACAACGTCACTCGCCGGTCCGGGTTCTGCTCACACACCCGATTTCACCTCTCTGGATCGCCGGATGCACCGTGTCCTCGGTCACGTGGGGCCGGGCCGAGCATCCGGGCAGGACATCGCCGGGCGCGCCGAGCGGATGGCGCCGGGGTGCGTCAGGCCGGCTACGAGCTGCGGCGGGCCCCGTTAGCCCTGCGGAGCTGGGCCGCGCGTCGGCGGGAACGCTGGGCGTAAGAGTTCCCCCGGTTGACTAAGGGTTCCCCTGGTCGATTACGAGTTCCCCCGGTCGACGAACAGAAACTGGCCAACCAACGGCAGGCCGCTGGCCGCCCACGGGCGTCCGGGCACCGACCACCGGCGATCCACTCGATTTCGGGTGAACCCGGATTGAAGGGGCGATATCAGTCGCGCAGGGTGATGTGGTGCTTGTCCGCCAAGGTTTCTCGACGTCGGGCACGTCGTCCGGCTTGGGCGGCGAGACGGGCCAGCCGAACCGCGGTCACCGGGACGTCGGCCGGCGGAGAATGGCGCGGTCGGCAGCGGGTTCCTCGGTGTGGTCCCGGACCGGCCGCACCGGCCGGCGGCCGCGAGCGCCCCCTTCCCAACCCGCACCACGTTCTCGAGGTTCGCCAGGAACCCGCCGGTCCGGTACGCGAACTGGGTCGCCCGCTTCGCGCGGGAGGCGGCCGCGCCGTAGCCGCCGATGCCGCCGGCGACGGTCGTGATGGTCGCGCCGGTCGCCGGGGATCTGCCCGCAGTCGACCGCCGTGCCGTCCGGCGCGTCGGTCAGCCGACCGAGCGCGTCCAGCTCCACAGAAAAGGCCGCCATGGCTTCTCCCCCACCAGTGTCGACAGCACGCTGTGCCGCCGGTCCGGCAGCTCGCCTGTCAGCGAGCGTCGCAACGTGGCGCTGCCCGCCGGGGCGAGGCCGCGGCTGGTCGCGATGTGCTGAGCCGGCGTGGGGTAGAACCATGCAGGAGGAGCTGCCCAGATTGCGCCCAGACCCTGCACAGTCGCCGCCAGGGAAACGTTCCGGGTCGAGCAGCGCGACCTGCGGTTGACCCCGGACACGCCTTCGGGGAGGACCAGGGCGTTCCCGGGTATGTCGGCCGTCCCCCACCTCGCCCAGCCGGCTTTGCGAATCCGGTCTTATCCGTCCTAACTATCGCAGATACTCCATCCCGTACGGCATTTCCGGGCAGGGGAGCGGGGGAGACGTGAGTCGAGACGACGGAATCGGGGGCGCCATGGGTCCGCCCGCACCGAGCGGGGCCACCCAGATCCAGCTGACGCTGACCGTGAACGGCGCCGACCACGGGCTGCGGCTCGACAACCGGAGCACCCTGCTCGACGCGCTCCGTGACGACCTGGGCCTGGTGGGCACGAAGAAGGGCTGTGACCAGGGTGCCTGTGGGGCGTGCACGGTGTTGCTCGACGGCCGGCGGGTGCTCGCCTGCCTCACCCTCGCCGCCCAGTGCGAGGGCCGGCAGGTGACCACGATCGAGGGCTTGGCCGGTGACGGGCGGCATCCCCTGCAGGAGGCGTTCCTGCGCCACGACGGGTTCCAGTGCGGGTACTGCACTCCCGGTCAGATCATGTCGGCGGTCGCCCTGCTCCGCGAGGGGCGCGCGGGTTCCGACGAGGAGATCCGCGAGTTCATGAGCGGCAACATCTGCCGCTGCGGCGCGTACCCGAACATCCTCGCAGCCATCCGCGAGGTCGCCCGCGCGGGGGTGGCGTAGCCGTGCGGGCCTTCGAGTATCTGCGCCCCGACGACGTGGGTGCCGCGGTGGCGCTGGTCAGCGCCGACCCCGCGGCCCAGTTCCTCGCCGGCGGCACCACCCAGGTCGACCTGATGCTCAAGGACGGCATTCTCGATCCCGAGCGGCTGGTCGACATCACCCGGCTGCCGCTCAACGGGATCACCGCCGACGACCGGACGCTGCGGGTCGGCGCGCTGACCACCATGGAGGAGATGGCCGCCGACCCGACGGTGGCCCGGCGTCTCCCGCTGGTCCGCACGGCGTTGCTCGCCGGGGCGTCGCCGCAGTTGCGCAACATGGCGACGATCGGCGGGAACCTCCTGCAACGGACCCGCTGCCGCTACTTCCGGGATCCGACCGTGCCGGACTGCAACAAGCGGCGGCCGTCGTCGGGCTGCGCCGCCATCACGGGTGCGGCGGCCCGGATGCACGCCATCCTGGGGGCGGGCGAGAGCTGTATCGCGTTGCACGCCTCGGACCTCTGTGTACCGCTGGTGGCGCTGGACGCGGTGGTGCAGGTACGCGGTGTCGACGGCGAGCGGGAGATCCCGCTGACCGAGTTCTACGTGCTGCCGGGCGACCGGCCGGACATCGAGACGGTGCTGCGCCACGGTGACCTGGTGACGGGGGTTTCGGTGCCGCTGCTGCCGCCGGCAGCCCGGTCGGGCTACCTCAAGGTGCGCGACCGTGCCTCGTACGAGTTCGCCCTCGTCTCGGTCGCCGCCGTGCTCGTGGTCGAGGACGGCATGATCACCGAGGCCCGGGTCGGCCTCGGTGGGGTGGGGACGGTTCCCTGGCGGGCCTGGGCCGCCGAGCGGGTGCTGACCGGCGCCCCGGCTGTCGCCGAGACGTTCCGGTCGGCGGCGGCCGCCGAACTCCAGGAACCGTTCGTCGTGCCGGGCACGGCGTTCAAGCCGGAGCTGGCCCGGCGGACGATCGTGCGGGCGCTGGAGACCGTCGCGGGGTACCAGCCGTGACCATGACCGAGCCGACCACGTTCGTCGGGGCCGGTGTCGACCGGGTGGACGGGCCGCTGAAGGTGGCAGGCGCGGCGGCGTACCCGTCCGACGTCAGTTATCCCGGGATGGTCCACGCCGCACCGGTGCGCAGCACCATCGCCGCCGGCCGGATCAGCAGCATCGACACCACCACCGCCGAAGCCATGCCCGGAGTCCTGGCGGTGCTCACCCACCACAACGCCGCACGGCTCAACCGGGGACCGGAGAACAACCTCGGACCGACCCCGCCCCCGCCGCTGCAGGACGACCGGATCCTGCACAACGGGCAGTACGTGGCGGTGGTGGTCGCCGAGCGGCCGTACCAGGCAGCGGCGGCGGCCCGTGCCGTCACCGTCGGCTACGAGCGCGCCGACCCGGTGCTGGAGATCGACGACCCGCGCGGTGAACTGCGTACGAACCCGTTCGACACCGACGCCGAGCGGGGCGACGTCGCCACCGCGCTCGGCTCCGCCGAGGTCGTGCACGAGGCGACCTACAGCACGGCGGAGAACACCAACAACCCGTTGGGGCCCTTCGCGACAGTGGCGGCCTGGGACGGCGACCAGGTCACGGTCCACGACTCGACCCAGTGGACCTCGAACGTGCGGACCACCGTGGCCGAGGTGTTCGGGCTGCCGGAGCCGGCGGTCCGGGTGTACGCGAAGTACGTCGGCGGCGGCTTCGGATCCGGTCTGCGGGTGTGGCAACACGTGATCCTGGCGGTGCTTGCCGCCCGTACGGTGGGCCGGCCGGTGAAGCTGGTGCTCTCCCGTCCGGAGATGTTCACCGGTGTCGGGCACCGGCCCAACACGGTGCAGACGATCAGGCTCGGCGCCCGCCGGACCGGTGAGCTGGTCGCGATCGACCACGAGTCCGTGCAGACCGTGGCGATGGGGGACGAGAACATGGAGCCGGTGGCGTCGGTCAGCGGCAACTCGTACGCCTGCCCGAACGTGGCGCACCGGGACCGGCAGCGGCGGCTGCACATCCCCTGTCCCGGCTCGATGCGGGCACCCGGCGAGGCCCAGGGCAACTTCGCGCTGGAGTCGGCGCTCGACGAACTCTCCTACCGGCTGAACCTGGACCCGCTGACGCTGCGGATGCGCAACTACGCCGACACGCAGCCGCAGTACGGCCTGCCGTGGTCGAGCAAGGCGCTGCGCGAGTGCTACGAGGTGGGGGCGGAGCGGTTCGGCTGGTCCCGCCGGGAGCCCGGGGTCGGCGCGATGCGGGACGGCCGGTGGCTGGTCGGGTACGGGATGGCCGGGGTGAGCTACCTGTGGTGGCAGGTGCGCTGCGAGGCCCGGGTCAGCATCGGCCGGGACGGCACCGCCTACCTGAGCAGTGCCGCCACCGACATCGGCACCGGCACCTATACCGTGATGTGGCAGCTCTCGGCGGAGCTGCTCGGGCTGGAGTTGGCGCAGGTCCGGTTCGACCTGGGCGACTCGGAGATGCCCTGGTCGCCGCAGGCGGGCGGGTCGGGGCTGACCGGCGCGCTCGGCAACGCCGTGTATGCCAGCTGCCGTGAGCTGATCCGGCGGTTCCTCGACACCGTCGCGGACGATCCCGAGTCGCCACTGCGCGGCTGCACGATCGACGACGTCGCGGTCAGCGGCGGGCGCATCCACCACCGTGCCAACCCCGGGCAGGGCGAGAGCTACCTCGCGATCCTCGCCCGACACGGGCTCGACGAGCTGACCGCCCAGGCGGCGAGCGCCCCGCCCGAGGCGCAGCAGGTGGGGATGGCGCCGGCCGGCGCGTTCGGGGCGAAGTTCGTCGAGGTGCACGTCGACCCGGATCTGGGACTGTTGCGGATTCCCCGGGTGGTCTCGGTGATAGACGGGGGCCGGATCCTCAACGAGAAGCTGGCCCGTAGCCAGATCATCGGCGGGATCGTCGGCGGAATCGGCCAGGCGTTGTTCGAGGAGACCCGCACCGACGCCCGGACCGGCCGGATCGCCAACGCCAACCTCGGCGACTACCTCGTCCCGGTGCAAGCGGACATCGGCGAGGTGGACGTGGTCTTCGTCGGCGCACCGGACCGGCTGACCCCGGTCGGCACCAAAGGGGTCGGCGAGGTCGGGCTGCCCGGCGTACCCGCCGCGATCGCCAACGCGGTCTACCACGCCACCGGCAGACGCATCCGTTCCCTGCCCATCACCATCGACCAACTCCTCTGAGAGCCACGCCGAGCTGGTCTGACCGGCCCCGTTCGGGCGGCCGGCGTCAGTCGCGCACGGTGATGTTGTGCCGGTCGGCCAGGTTCTGCTCGAAGTCGGCCACGTCGGAGGCGTACCGCGCCATCCACTCGTCCGAGAGGATCTCGGGGTTCTCACTTACCTGGCTCATGAGGGCCGCCATCCGTTCGCCGTAGGCCATCGAGCGGGCGGCCCCGGTGAGCGTGATGTTGCCGGCGAGTACGTCCCGGGCCATGTCCCGCAGCACGTCGTCGTCGCCGTTCTCGGCCAGCCACTCCAGGCTGGCGTGGGTCAGCTCGTCGTCGATCTGCTGCCGGGTCATCTCGACCGGTCGCCCGTCGCCGACCGCACTCCAGTGCTGTTCGTCGGTCATTTCGGCGCCACCGGTCCGATGAAGTCGGGGTCGCCCGGTTTGGGCTTCGGCGGAGGGACGACCGGCCCGACGAAGCCGGGCTCGCCGGGCCGCACCCTCGGGTCGTGCGCGTCGCCGGGTCCGGCCGGTGCCACCGGACCGACGAAATCAGGGTCGCCCGGCTTGGGTGGCAGGACGGGACCGACGAATCCGCGGTCCCCGGGGCGTGGACTGGCGGAGTACGGCGAGGTGGGCAGCGCGATCTTCGGTGCGGTCCCCGGACCGGCCACACCCGCGGTCGCGGCGAGCGCCCCCTTCCCGACCTTCACCACGTTCTCGAGGTTCGCCAGGAGCTTGCCGGTCTGGTACGCGAGCTGGGTCGCCTGCTTCGCGCTGTACGCGGCGGCACCGTAGCCGATGATGCCGCCGACGACGGTCGTGATGGTCGCGGTCCCGGCCGCCACCTTCACGGTGATCTCGATCAGCTTGTCGATCAGGGTCGACAGGGCCACTCCGAGCGCGTCGAAGATCTCCCACGCCTGGCGGGCGAGTTCCCGATAGGTCCTGGCGACGTGCTGGTACTGCGCGCTCCGCTCGGAGACGGCCCTGCCGAGCACCACGAGATGGTCGCGCGCGCGGTCGGCGGCGTTGCCCGTCCAGATCGCGGGAACGTCATGGGCGAACCAGACCAGGTTGTCGCCGAGGATGTCCATCGCGGCCGCGCACTTGTCCATGGTGTCCGCCGCTTCGACCAGACCGTCCCAGTCGCCGCTGGCGCGCTTGAGGACGAACTCGAAGATGTCGTAGCCGAACAGTTGGTGCACCAGCCCACGGATGTTACCGGTGATGCTGACGCTGTCCGTCATGGCGTTGTACTTGTACTTGTAGTCCACCTGGGTGTGCGGCTCGTTGCGGGTCAGCCGGCCCTCGGCGGTCTGCCTGGTGGTGAAGAGCGCGTTCCCGCCCCGCGGTCTCGGCGCGTTCTGGAAGTACCGGGCCGCGTTGCCGCCCAACCCGTCGAGCATCCCGTCGAGGCGCTGGGCCTGCTGCTGATCGGTGTCGCCGTACTGCTTGGCGGCTCTGCTGACTCCGATGGCGCTCTCGTTCAACAGCCGGGAGACGTGGCGGGGCAACGCCTGTGCCCAGGTGTAGGTGTTCTCGAGTTCGGTCTTGAGATCGCCGAGCAGGCCGACGCCGCCCGCCACCTTGCCGTTCTCGCGGGCGTGCCACTCGATCTGTCCGCAGTCGACCGCCGCGTCGTCCAGCGCGTCGCTCAACCGCCTGAGCCCGACCAGTTCGACGGAGAAGTTCGCCATGACTCTCCGATCAGTGTCGACGGCACCGCGTGCCGCCGGTGTCCGATCCCTCGCCCGCCAGCGGGGCGTTGCAGCGTGGCGCGGCCCGCCGGGACGAGTGGGTGGCTGGCCGTAGGTGATGAGCCAGCGTGGGAGGAACTCTGCATGAGGGTGCGCCCAGATCCCGCCCAGATCCCGCCCACAGTCCGCCGCCAGATCCGCCGGCAGGGTGCGTCGGTGGGGACCCTCCGCCTCGGGGAGCCGTGCACGGGCCGGCCGGACTGGATGCGCGGAGGTGGTCGCGACGGCTCGGGCACCAGGTTGGGTACGGGCATCGTCCCGGTCCACCGACGGGGATGAATCGGGATTGACGGATGATACGTACTCATAGGAAGTTGCTGATCTTCGGTGTCAGGCGGAGCCGGGCCGGGTAGGAGCGCCGCTATGCGCGTACTCGGGATCAACGCGATCTTCCATGACCCGGCGGCCGCACTGGTCGTGGACGGCACGGTGCGGGCCGCCGCCGAGGAGGAGCGGTTCAGCCGGCGCAAGCACGGAAAGCGACCGGTGCCCTTCTCCGCGTGGGAACTCCCGGAACTCTCCGCCGCCTGGTGCCTGCGGCAGGCCGGCCTCGACCCGGCCAGCCTGGACGCGGTGGCGTACTCGTTCGACCCCGGCCTGTGCCGGGACGCGGCCGAGCTCGGTCTGGCGGACCCGTGGGACTGGCTGCGGGTCGAGTACGCCACACGAGCGCCGCAGTTCCTCGCCGAGGTGCTGCCCGGCCTCGACCCGGAGATCGTGCGGTTCGTGCCGCACCACGTCGCGCACGCGGCCTCGGCCGGCCTGGCCGCGCCCCCGGACCCGGCCGGCCCGACCAGCGCGGCGGTACTCGTGCTCGACGGGCGGGGCGAGACCGCCAGCCACCTCGGCGGGGTGTATCGGGAGGACCGGCTGCGGCAGCTCGCCGCCCAGCAGTTGCCGCACTCGTTGGGCCTGCTCTACGAGGACCTCACCCGGCACCTCGGCTTCCTGCACTCCAGCGACGAATACAAGGTGATGGCCCTCGCCTCGTACGGCCAGCCCCGCCACCTCGGGCTGTTGCGCGACATGGTCCGCGCCACCGACGACGGCGGCTTCACCGTCGAGCGGATCGACTGGGCCTCGCTCGCCAAGGCACGCGCCGCCGACGGGGAGATGACCGGCGAACACGCCGACCTGGCGGCCAGCGTGCAGGCCCGGCTGGAGGAGGTGATCCTCGACCTGGCCCGCTGGCTGTACGAGGCGGCCGACGGTCCGGCCACCCTGACCATGGCCGGCGGGGTCGCGCTGAACTGCGTGGCCAACGCCCGCATCGCCGCCGAGGGGCCCTACCAGCGGGTGTGGGTGCAGCCGGCGGCCGGTGACGCGGGGACCGCACTCGGCGCGGCGCTGCACCTGGCCAGCGTGCTCGGCGACACCACCACCCCGATGCCCGGCGTCGACCTCGGCCGGGGCTGGACCGACGAGGAACTGGAGGCCGAGCTGCGCCGCGCGGCGCTGCCGTACCGGCGACCGGACTCGATCGCCGCCGAGGCGGCCCGGGTACTGGCCGGCAACGGCGTCGTCGCCTGGTTCCAGGGGGGCAGCGAGTACGGGCCGCGGGCCCTCGGGCACCGTTCGCTGCTGGCCCACCCCGGCGACCCGGACACCACCCGCCGGATGAACGACGTCAAGGGTCGCGAGCAGTTCCGCCCGATCGCCCCGATGGTCCGCGCCGAACGGGCCGCCGAGATCTTCTCCGGCGTGCTACCCAGCCCGTACATGCTCTTCGTACACCGGGTCGCACCGGCGTGGCGGGACCGGATCCCGGCGGTGGTGCACGTCGACGGCACCGCCCGGGTGCAGACCGTCGACCCGGAGACCGAACCGCTGGTGGCGCAGATGCTGGCCGAGTTCGAGCGGCTCACCGGCCTGCCCGTGGTGGTCAACACCTCGCTCAACACCGCCGGCCGGCCGATGGTCGACACCCCGCGCGAGGCGATGGAACTGTTCGGCTCCGCACCGGTCGACCTGCTCGCCATCGGCCCGTACGCCGTGCACCGCGGCGACCTCGGAGCACAGCGGTGATCAGCGTCGTCGTGCCGACCCTCGGCCGGGACAGCCTGACCGACCTGCTCGCCACCCTCGCCCAGCAGGTGCACGACCGGCCGGAACTCGAGATTCTCCTGGTCGACGACCGGCCCGCCGGCGGTGCCGAGCTGGCCGTACCGGGGGCCCTCGCGCCGTACACCAAGGTGCTGCGTGGACGCGGTGCCGGCCCGGCGTCGGCCCGCAACCTCGGCTGGCAGGCGGCCCGGCATCCCTGGGTGGCGTTCCTGGACGACGACGTGCTGCCGGCACCGGACTGGCTGGACCGGCTCCGGGCCGACCTCGCCGTGCCGGACCGGGTCGGCGGGGTGCAGGGTGTCGTACGCGTGCCGCTGCCGTCCGATCGCCCGCCGACCGACTGGGAACGGGTGACCGCGGGCCTCGCCGACGGCGAATGGATCACCGCGGACATGGCCTACCGGCGAGCCGCGCTGGCCGCCGTCGGCGGCTTCGACGAACGGTTCCCCCGGGCCTACCGGGAGGACGCGGAGCTGGCCCACCGGGTGCGGCTGGCGGGCTGGCGGCTGCTCCGGGGTACCCGGACGGTCGTCCACCCGGTGCGGCCGGAGAGCCGCTGGATCAGCCTGCGCGCCCAGCGGGGCAACGCCGACGACGCCCTGCTGCGCCGGCTCTACGGTCCGACCTGGCGTACCGACCTGGGCGTGCCGGCGGGACGACGCCACCAGCACGTGACGCTCACCGGCGCTGCGGTGCTGACCGCCGTCGCCCTGGCCGGCGCGGTGGCCACCCGCCGGTCCCGGGCCGGCCGCCCGTTCGCCGCCACCGCGGCCCTGGCCGGTGCGGCCTGGCTGTCCGGTACCGCCCGGTTCGGGTATGCGCGGATCGCGCCGGGGCCGGGTACCCGCTCGGAGGTCACCACGATGCTGGTGACCAGCGCCGTCATTCCGCCGCTCGCCGT
Organism: Plantactinospora sp. DSM 117369; assembly: GCF_053764795.1. Classification (NCBI taxonomy): domain Bacteria; kingdom Bacillati; phylum Actinomycetota; class Actinomycetes; order Micromonosporales; family Micromonosporaceae; genus Plantactinospora; species Plantactinospora sp. DSM 117369. The sequence goes on from NZ_CM132446.1 coordinate 4,309,983, forward strand.
CGCCCACTGGGTGCGGGGCTGGTGGCGCAACCGGAACGAGACGCCGCGCCCGGTCCGGCGGTACCCGGGGGAGCTGCGATGACCGGGCGGGAAAGCCGGCCACGTCCCCTGTTCGACGCCGTCCTGCTCGACCGGGACGGAACCCTGATCGAGGACGTGCCCTACAACGGGGACCCGGAGAAGGTACGTCCGATGCCCGGCGCCCGGGAGGCGCTGGCCCGGCTGCGCGCCGCCGGGCTGCGACTCGGCGTGGTCACCAACCAGTCCGGGCTGGCCCGTGGCCTGTTCACCGCCGCCGAGATGGCCGCGGTCAACGCCCGGGTCGAGGAACTGCTGGGCCCGTTCGACACCTGGCAGATCTGCCCGCACGGCGACGGTGACGGCTGCCGGTGCCGCAAACCCGCACCGGGGCTCGTCGAGGCTGCCGCCCGGGCGCTCGGCACCGATCCGCGCCGCTGCGCGGTGATCGGCGACATCGGCCGGGACATGACCGCCGCCACCGCGGCCGGCGCCACCGGCATCCTGGTACCCACGCCGGTGACCCGCCCCGAGGAGGTCGTGGCCGCCTCGGCGGTCGCCGCCGACCTCGCCGACGCGGTCGACCAACTGCTTCGCCGCCAGACACTGAACCTGCCGGGAAGAGGTTCACCAGTGCGCGCCGAACCGGCCACCGGCCGGCTGCATCTGGGAGCAGGACACCGCGCCGGCCGTACAGCCGAATCCGCGTCGACGGCCGCGCGGCGGGCCGGCGGGCGACCCGGCACGGTGCTGGTGGCGCGCAGCGACTCGGCCGGGGATGTCCTGGTCACCGGGCCGGCGATCCGGGCGGTCGCCGCCGGGGCGGACCGGGTCGTCCTGCTCTGCGGGCCCCGGGGCCGGGCCGCCGCGCGGCTGCTGCCCGGCGTCGACGAGCTGATCGAGTGGCCACTGCCCTGGATCGACCCGGCACCCGCCCCGGTGCGGCCGGAAGCGATGCGCGAGCTGACCGCCCGGCTCGCCGCCGTCGACGCGGACCAGGCGCTGATCTTCACCTCGTTCCACCAGTCCGCCCTGCCCTTGGCCCTGCTGCTGCGGATGGCCGGGGTACCCCTGGTCGGCGCGATCGGTGACGACTATCCGGGCAGCCTGCTGGACCTGCGCCACCGGGTGCCGGCCGGGGTGCCCGAGCCGGAGCGGGCGCTGTCGCTGGCCGCCGCCGCCGGCTTCGAGCTGCCGGCCGGCGACGAGCCCACGCTGCGGCTGCGGGCCGACGCGCTGCCCGCGCGACCGCCCGTGGACGTCCGGACCGGCGACGTGGTCGTGCACCCCGGTGCGTCGGTGCCGGCCCGGGCCTGCCCGCCGGGGCGGTGCGCCGACATCGTCGCCGCGCTCACCCGTGCCGGTCACCGGGTGCTGGTCACCGGCGGCCCGGGCGAGCGGGACCTGACCGCGCAGGTGGCGGCGGCCGGCGGCGGCATCGACCTCGGCGGCCGTACCTCGCTGAGCGAACTGGCCGCGATCCTGACCCGCGCGGCCTGCGTCGTGGTCGGCAACACGGGCCCGGCGCACCTGGCCGCGGCGGTCGGCACACCGGTGGTCAGCCTGTTCGCACCCACCGTCCCCTTCGAGCAGTGGGCACCCTACCGGGTACCGGTGGTACGCCTCGGCGATGCCGGCGCGGGCTGCCGGGACAGCCGCGCCAGCGTCTGCCCGCTGCCCGGTCACCCCTGTCTGGCCGGTGTTGACGCGGCCGAGGTGGTGGCCGCCGTCGACCTGCTGGTCACCCGGCCACTGCCCCCGGCACCGCCGGCCGGGTCCGGACACCCGGCCGGGTTCCACGGCACGACACCAGGAGGAGCACGGTGAACATCCTGCTGTGGCACGTGCACGGCTCGTGGACCACCGCGTTCGTCCAGGGCAAGCACCGCTACCTGGTCCCGGTCACGCCGGATCGGGGGCCGTACGGCCTCGGCCGGGCCCGGACGTACGACTGGCCGGAAACGGTGCACGAGATCGCTCCGGAGCGGCTCGCCGCCGAGCCGGTCGACCTGGTGATCGCGCAGCGGCCGGAGGAACTGGAGCTGGCCGAGAAGTGGCTGGGCCGGCGCCCCGGCCGGGACCTGCCGGCGATCTACGTCGAACACAACACCCCGAAGGGCGACGTACCGAACACCCGGCACCCGATGGCCGACCGCGACGACCTGCGCGTCGCCCACGTCACCCACTTCAACGCCCTGTTCTGGGACACCGGCGCCACCCGCACCACCGTCGTCGAGCACGGCATCGTCCCACCACGGGTCCGGTACGACGGCAGCCTCGACCGGCTGGCGGTGGTGACCAACGAACCGGTCCGTCGCTGGCGGGTCACCGGCACCGACCTGTTTCCACACTTCGCCACGGTCGCCCCGCTGGACGTCTTCGGCATGGGCGTCGACGGGCTTCCCGAGGCGATCGGCCTGCCCGGCGACCGCCTCGGCACCTACGACCTGCCCCAGGCACGGTTGCACGAGCAGCTCGCTCGACGGCGGGCCTACCTGCACCTGTGCCGCTGGACATCGCTCGGGCTCAGCCTCCTGGAGGCGATGACGATCGGCATGCCGGTCGTCGTGCTGGCCACCACGGAGGCGGTCGCCGCCGTACCGCCCGAGGCGGGCGTCCTCGCCAGCAACCTCGACACCCTGCGGGACGCCGCCGCGTGGTTGATCGCCGATCCGACCGCCGCGCGGGCGATGGGTGAGCGTGCCCGGCAGGCCGCCACCACCCGCTACGGTCTCGACCGGTTCGTCGCGGACTGGGACCGACTGCTTCAGGAGGAGCAATGCGCATCGCGATGATCTCCGAACACGCCAGTCCGCTCGCCGAACTCGGCGGCCCGGACGCCGGCGGACAGAACACCCATGTGGCCGAACTCGCCGCCGCCCTGGCCGACCAGGGACATGACGTGCACGTCTACACCCGGCGAGACCAGCCGCACCAGAGCCCGGTGGTGCCGATGCGGGACGGGGTCAGCGTGCTGCACGTGCCGGCCGGCCCACCCGAGCCGGTGCCAAAGGACGAGCTGCTGCCGTACATGACCGACTTCGGCCGGTGGCTCACCCGGCACTGGCAGGACGGACTGTGGCGCCCGGACGTGGCCCACGCGCACTTCTGGATGAGCGGCCTCGCCACGCTCGCCGCCGCCCGGCAGACCGGGGTGCCGGTGGTGCAGACCTACCACGCCCTCGGCACCGTCAAGCGCCGCCACCAGGGCCTGGCCGACACCAGCCCGCCGCAGCGGATCAGGTACGAGCGGATGCTCGGCCGGGCGGTCGACCGGGTCATCGCGCAGTGCCGCGACGAGCTGGCCGAACTGATCCGGATGGGCGTGCCGCAGTCCACCATCACCGTCGTCCCCTCCGGGGTCAACCTGCGCATCTTCACCCGGGACGGTCCCGCCGCCGGCCGCGACCCGGGCCGGCCCCGGCTGCTGGGCGTCGGCCGGCTGGTCGAACGCAAGGGCTTCCAGGACGTCCTCCGGGCCCTGCGGATGGTGCCCGAGGCCGAGTACGTGCTGATCGGTGGCCCCCCGGCGGCGCGGCTCGCCGGGGACGGGTTCGCCAACCGGCTACGCGCGCTGGCCGAGTCGGAGGGGGTCGCCGACCGGGTACACCTGGTCGGGTCGGTACCCCGCGACGAGATGCCGCGGTGGTACCGGTCGGCCGACCTCCTCGTCACCACACCCTGGTACGAACCGTTCGGGTTGACTCCGCTGGAGGCGATGGCCTGCGGGGTACCGGTACTCGGCACCGCCGTCGGCGGCCTGGTCGACACGGTCGTGCCCGGTCTCACCGGCGACCTCGTACCGCCCCGTGACCCGGAGACGTTGGGAGCGGTGTTGCGGCATCTCCTCGCCGACCCGCAGCGGCGGCACCGCTACGGTCTCGCCGCCGTCGACCGGATCCGTACCGGCTATTCGTGGAGCCGGACCGCGGCCCGGCTCGGTGCCGTCTACACCGCCGTGTGCGGCACCCCCCAGACCAGCGGGGCGGTGGCGTGATGTCCGAGCAACTGCTGCTCGACGCGCACCTGACCCAGCTGTCCCGAGCCATGCCGGGCTACCGGGACGCCGCCCGGCGCCTCGGCCGGTGGGGCGCCCATCTCGCCCGGATCCTGTCCGACGGCGGCCGTCTGCTCGCCGCAGGCAACGGCGGCAGCGCCGCCGAGGCCCAGCACCTCACCGCCGAGCTGGTCGGCAAGCTCCGCGACGACCGCGTACCGCTCTCCGCGATCGCGCTGACCGCCGAGACCTCCTCGCTGACCGCGATCGGCAACGACTACGGCTTCGCCGAGGTGTTCGCCCGGCAGGTACGGGCACACGGTCGCCCCGGCGACGTGCTGTTGCTGATGTCGACCAGCGGTCGCAGTGAGAACCTGCTCGCGGCGGCCCACGCCGGCCGGTACGCCGGGCTGACCTGCTGGGCGTTCACCGGACCGGCGCCCAACCCGCTGGCCGACGCCTGCACCGAGGCCCTGGCGGTGCCGTCCCCCGAACCACAGGTGGTGCAGGAACTGCACCTGGTCTCCACCCACCTGCTCTGCTCGTACGTCGACCAGGCCATGCCCCGACTGCGGCCCGCCGGCCCGGGCCGGCCACCCGGCGCCCGGGACGGCTCGGCGCCACCGCCCAGACCGCACAACGGGCGCGGACCGTCCACCCCCCGACGGCTGCTCAGCGTGCTCTCCGGCGAGGAGGCGCGTTCATGAGTGAACGGAGCGAGCGAATCAGTCAGCTCAGTGCCGGTGTGCCTCATGACGGCGCGGAGCGAAGCGGAGTGCTGGTATGAGTAGGCCGCTTGTCGTGGTCGGGGACACCCTGCTGGACCGGGACGTCGACGGCCGGGTCGACCGGCTCTGCCCGGACGCCCCGGTGCCGGTCCTGGACGAGGAAACCGCCACCTACCGGCCGGGCGGTGCCGGACTCGCCGCCCTGCTCGCCGCCGCCGACGGGCGGGACGTCGCGCTGATCACCGCGCTGGCCGACGACCCGGCCGCGGCTCGACTGACCGGGCTGCTCACGGGCGCCGGCGTGCGGCTCTACCCGCTGCCGCTGTCCGGCGCCACTCCGGAGAAGATCCGGCTGCGGGCCGGCGGCCGGACCCTGCTCCGGCTGGACCGGGGCGGTGCCGCCCCACCGCCGGGCGAACCGCCGGCCGCCGCGCTGGAGGTCCTGGCCGAGGCGGGAGCCATCCTGGTCAGCGACTACGGACGCGGCGTGGCCGGACTGTCGGCGATGCGCCAGGCGCTCGCCGGGAGCACCGGGCCGGTGGTCTGGGACCCGCATCCGCGCGGACCGGCGGCCGTTCCGGGTTGCCGTCTCGTGACGCCGAACGAGGGGGAGCTGTTCCGGCTCACCGGTGACGCGGTCACCGGGCCGCGCCTGTCCGGGCTGGCCCGGGCGGCCCGGGTGCTGCGGGACCGATGGCGCGCCGCCGCGGTCGCGGTCACGATGGGCGGGGACGGCAGCCTGCTCTGCCACAACGGCGGGGCCCCGCTGGTCGTACCGGGGCCGGTGAGCGCGGCCGGCGACACCTGCGGCGCCGGTGACCGGTTCGCCGTCGCCGCCGTCGCCGCGCTGGCCGACGGGGCGCTGCTGTCGGAAGCGGTGCAGGAGGCGGTCCGGCTCGCCTCGACCTATGTCGCGGAAGGCGGCGCAGCCACGCTATCCGGCGCGGCCGCCGGAGGCGGGCCGGGCGCCGCCGCCACGGGTGACCGCGATCGTCCAGCCGGCACAGCCGGAGCCGACGGCGGCGGGCGGGAGGCCGCCTCCGCCGTCCTGACGCGGGTACGCGCGAACGGCGGGACGGTGGTCGCCACCGGCGGTTGTTTCGACCTCCTGCACGCCGGTCACCTGGCCACCCTGCAGGCCGCCCGACGGCTCGGCGACTGTCTCGTCGTCTGCCTCAACTCCGACCGCAGCGTCGCCGAGCTGAAGGGGCCCGGGCGGCCACTCACCCCGCAGGCCGATCGGGCCCGGCTGCTGGCCGCGCTGGACTGCGTCGACGCCGTCGTGGTCTTCGACGAGTCGACACCGCACGCGGTGCTCTCCTGGCTCCGTCCGGACATCTGGGTCAAGGGCGGCGACTACGCCCGTGGCGCCGACCCCGACCACCCCGACCTGCCCGAAGCCGAGCAGGTACGGCGCTGGGGCGGGCAGACCGTGCTCGTTCCCTACCTCGACGGGCGCTCCACCTCCGGCACCATCGCCGCCGTCCGGGCCGGCGGCCGTCAACTCGCGGAAGGACGACGATGAACAAGCTGAGCGGCAAGGCGATCCTGGTCACCGGCGGCGCCAGCGGACTCGGCGCCGCCGTGGTGACCGCGGTGCAGAAGGCGGGCGGGCGGCCGTACGTGCTGGACCGGCAGGCACCGGCCGACGAGGTGCCCTGGATCCAGTGCGACCTCGCCGACACCCGCGCCGCCGAGCGGGCCACCCGGCAACTCGCCGAGCAGGCCGGCGGGCTCGACGGCGTGGTCACCGCGGCCGGCACCGACACGCCCGGGCGGCTGGCCGACGTACCCGCCGAGATCTGGGAACGGGTCGTCACGGTCGACCTGTTCGCCACCGCCGCGGTCGTCCGTGCCGCGCTGCCCGCGCTGGAACGCTCGCACGGCACGGTCGTCACCGTCGCCTCCACCCTCGGCGTCAAGGCGGTCAGCGACGCCACCGCCTACTGCGCCGCGAAGTTCGGCGTCGTCGGCTTCACCCGCGCACTCGCCGCCGAACTGGCCGGCACGGTCGGCGTCACCCTGCTCATCCCGGGCGGCATGCGCACCGCGTTCTTCGACGGCCGCGACGAGCAGTACCGCCCCGGCGCGGACGCGATACTCAACGATCCCGGCCACGTCGCCGACGCGGTACTCTTCGCGCTCTCCCAACCGCCGGGCTGCGCCGTACGGGAGCTGGTGGTCTGCGCCGACCGGGAGAGCTCGTACCCGTGATCCTCGCGCTGCGCGCCCTCGGCATCGGCGACCTCGCCACCGCCGTACCGGCCCTTCGGGCGCTGCGGGCCGCCGTCGGCGGAGACCGGTTGGCGTTGGCCGCACCGCGCTGGCTCGCGCCCCTGGTCGACCTGATCGGCGGCATCGACGAGCAGATCGACGTCGACGGGCTGGGGCCGTACCGGTGGCCGCCGCTGGCGCCGGGATGGGCGGTGAACCTGCACGGGCGCGGCCCGCAGTCGCACCGGTTGCTGCGCACCGCCCAGCCCCGGCACCTGATCGCGTACGCCTGCGCCGAGGCCGGACACCACGTCGGCCCGGTGTGGCGACCCGACGAGCACGAGGTGCACCGCTGGTGCCGCCTGCTCGACTGGTACGGCATCGCCACCGACCCGGATGAGCTGGCGCTGCACCGGCCGACGCCGGGCGATCTCCCGGTCGGGGTCAGCATCGTGCACCCCGGTGCGAAGGCTGCCGGGCGGCGCTGGCCGGCCGACCGGTTCGCCGCCGTGGCTCGGGAACTGGCGCGGCGGGGACACCGGGTCGTGGTTACCGGCGCACCCGGCGAGCGTGGCCTCGCCGAGGAGGTCGCCGCCCGGGCCGGACTGCCCGGTTCCGCCGTGCTGGCCGGGCGCACCGACGTCGGTGAGCTGGCCGCGCTGGTCGCGTACGGCCGGCTGGTGGTCGCCGGTGACACCGGCATCGGCCACCTCGCCACCGGCTACGGCACCCCGTCGGTCCTGCTCTTCGGCCCGGTGCCGCCGGCGCTGTGGGGACCGCCGGTCGACCGGCCCTGGCACCGTGCCCTCTGGGCCGGCCCGGCGGTGGGGTGGCGGCATCCGCCCGCCGTGCCCGCTGCCCGGCGGCCGGATCCCGGCGCGTCGGGGCGACCGGAACCTGTGCACCAGTGGGGGAGACGACCGGCGGAGGCCGGGCCGCATCCGGCATTGGCGGCACTTGGCGTGCCGGATGTCCTGGCGGCGGTGGAGGAGGTCGAGCGGGCGGGACGCGGGGCGGTCACCGCGCGCTGACGGACCGGGTCGGCCGGCTCGCCGGCGGCGGACCGTGGGCCGGGCCATCGGTGGCGGACCCGTGGCATGCTTTCGCGTTCACTGGCTGCCGCGCGAGCGGCCCGCCTCCGTCGCGGTCCGGCGGCCCGCCTCCGTCGCGGTCCGGCGGCCCGCCTCCGTCGCGGTCCGGCGGCCCGCCTCCGTCGCGGTCCGGCGGTCGGGCCGGCGACGTGGGCGCCATCGGCGTGGGTCGATGCGGTCGGCTGGCCCGCGCTCCGGCCCGGTTTCGGAGTTCGCCGCCGTGGCGGCCTGTCGGTGCGACATCATGGCCGAAGCGGACCTTGGTTGCGGTGCGGGGCAGGGGCGGCGAGGGTGATTGCGAGGTGGCCGGGTGCGGGACGTGACGGCGGCGCCGCCGCTCACCGGTTTCGAACCGTCGGGCCTGGCCGAGGTCGTGTGGGACAACGCCCGGCAGGATCCGGAGGCTGTGCAGTTCGTGCGCCCGGATCCGGATCCTCGCTCGTGGCCGGCGCAGGGGCCCGGCAGCGACGGGGCCGTGTCGGTGTCCTGCCGGCAGTTCCGCGATGACGTGCAGGGGCTCGCGCGGGGGCTCATCGCGGCGGGGGTCGGGCCCGGCGATCGGGTCGCGTTGATGAGCCGTACCCGCTATGAGTGGACGCTGGTCGACTACGCGCTGTGGTCGATCGGGGCGGTCACGGTCCCGGTGTACGAGACTTCCAGTCCGGAGCAGCTCGGATGGATGCTGTCCGATTCCGGCGCGGTGGGATGCGTCGTGGAGACTGCCGAGCACGCCGCGATGCTCGCCGACCTCCGCGGAGACCTGCCGGCGTTGCGGCAGGCCTGGCGGATCGACTCCGGTGACCTGATCGAGCTGGTCGCGCGTGGCCGCGCCGTCGACGACGCGCAGCTGGAAACGCGTCGTCGGGCGGTCACCGCCGCAGATGTGGCGACGATCGTCTACACCAGCGGTACGACCGGACGGCCCAAGGGATGTGTGCTGACGCACCGCAACATCTCCTGCGACGTGGCCGGCGCGACCGCGGTGCTGTCGCAGTTGCTGCATCCGGGCGCGGCGACGGTGCTGTTCCTGCCGCTCGCCCACGCGTTCCCCCGGCTGATCCAGGTCGGCATGGTGCGTACCCGGGCCACCTTGGTACACAGCGCCGACACCGCCGGAGTGCTCGATCAACTGCGCCGGTATCGTCCGACGTTCATTCTCGCGGTGCCCCGGGTGTTCGAGAAGATGTACGCCCGGGCCCGGCAGACGGCCGACGACGCCCACCGCGGATGGTTGTTCAGCGCGGCAGACGCCGTTGCCGTCCGGCACAGCCGCGCGGTGCAGACCCAGCGCGGCCCGGGGCCGCTGCTGCGGCTGGCCCGCCTGGTGTTCGACGCCCTGGTGTACCGCAAGCTACGCGCCACCCTCGGTGGGCGTTGCCGGATGGCGATCGTCGGCGGTGCCCCGCTCGGCGAGCGGTTGGGCCACTTCTACCGGGGCGCCGGCGTGACGGTGCTGGAGGGGTACGGATTGACCGAGACGTCGCCCGCGCTGACGGTGAACCTACCGTCGGCGATCCGGATCGGCACCGTGGGGCGCCCGCTCCCCGGCGTGGAGATCCGCATCGCCGACGACGGCGAGGTTCTCGCCCGCGGCGAGGTGGTCTTCGCCGGCTACTGGAACAACGCCGATGCGACCCGCGACACCTTCAGCGACGGCTGGCTGCGTACCGGCGATCTGGGCAGTATTGATGACGATCGCTACCTGAGTATCACCGGACGCAAGAAGGAAATCCTCGTCACCGCCGCCGGGAAGAACCTCGCCCCGGAGCCGGTCGAAGAGAAGATCCGGCAACACCCTCTCGTCAGCCAGTGCATGCTCCTCGGCGACGATCGTCCCTACGTCGCCGCACTCGTCACCATCGACCCGCAGGCATGGCCGCGTTGGCGCGCCACACACGGCCGCCCCGACAGATCCGTCGCCGACATGCGTGACGACCCGAAACTCCGGCGCGAGATCCAGGCTGCGGTCGACCGGGCCAACGAGACAGTTTCGCGGGCGGAACAGGTGAAGACCTTCCGCATCCTGCCCCGGGAGTTCACCGAAGCCGACGGCGAACTCACCCCCACCCTGAAGATCAAACGCGAAGTGGTGGAGGACCGCTACGCGGCAGATGTCGAGGCGCTGTACCGGGGTCACTGACCCCGTCGGGCAGCCCGGCATCTGTTACCGCGCGACCTCGGCGAGCATGCCCGGCCCTGCGGCACCGGCTCGGACGGGCCCGCCGTCCCCTCGCCCTCGACCGGGTGCACGCGACGAGCAGACAGGCGCCGGACTTCATCCCCCGCCGCCGGGCGCCGGGTCGTCGTGGTTGCGCACCATCGCGGCGAAGGCGGCGTGCAGCGCGGCCACGAACTCGCTCGCGGTGTGGGCCAGTGTCTCGTCGAGCAGAATGCCCACGTTCGTCGTGTCGCCCCAGCGCAGCACACCGACGCCGATCGGCACGCCGTCGGCCAGTGCGACGACCGGGGTGACGGCGCGTACGGGCGCGCCGGCCAGCCGCTGCGGACACGGCGAGCGCTCGCTCAGGTAGGAGACGATGACATTGAGGAAGCGGCGGCTGTAGACCCGGCGGGCCAGGGCGCCGTGGACCGGTGCCGGCAGTGCACCCATGGCCCGCATGACGAGCGTGGCGGCGATCGGCTGTCCGCTCGCCACACTGCTCCGCAACCGGTCGCTTACCTCGGCCAGACGCCGCAGCGGTGGCAGCGGCCCGACCGGCAGGTCGAGGGCGATCGCCCCGGTCCAGTTTCCGTGGGTCCGCGAGCGGTTCCGCGGATCCATGGAGACCGCGAACATGGCTCGCAGGCCGGTCGGGGCCGCCGTCGGGCGGTAGGTGTTCCCGAGCGCGTCGGCCAGCAGCGCGCACACCAGCTCGCTGACGTGCGCGCCGTTTGCCCGCGCCGTTCGACGCAGTTCCTCGCTGGGCAGGGTGGTCGCGACAAAGACCCGACCCGGAGTGCGGAGCGGACGGTTGACGGGCGTACGGGGAGCCCGCCCGGCCACGGCCAGTCGCGCCAGTCCGCGCATCGCGCCGAGAGTACGCCGGCTGCCCGTCCTGGCCGCCCCGAACAGTGCCGACCCGGGGTGCCGGATCCGGGGCCGGCGACTCGGCCCGGGGGGTTCGCCGTGGACGTCCGCCCCGGGGGCCGGATCGAACAGGCGCTGCACCGTACCGATCACGGACAGGCCGTCACCGAGGCTGTGGTGCAGCTTTACCGCGAGCCGGGTACGGCCGCCGGGCAAGCCGGTGACCAGGAGCATCTGCCACAACGGTCGGTGCATCGGGAGCGGCTGCGACCAGAAGAGGTCGATCGCCGAGTCGGCGGCGCTCTCCCCGGAGCCGGCCGGCAGGTGGTGCTCGTCCACGTGGTCCGCCGGATCGACGCAGGGGTCGACGACCCAGCCGGGCCGCCGCCACCGGCCGCGCTCCGACAGCCGGCGGCGCAATGTGGTGATCGCGGGCAGCCTCTGGGCCAGCAGGTCGATGATCTCGTCGCGTTCGACGGGACGACCGTCCGGCAACGGGTCGAGTTCGATTACCGCGCCGATCTGTTGCGCGACCGTCGGGGACTGGACGTGCAGGAAGAAGGCGTCCTGGGCGCGAAGCGGCCAGCTTGGCGGCCGTCGGGGTCGGCGCCGCCGCGAGTCCGCGGTCCCGGGGCCGAGCCCGGCGGCCGGTGACGTCCGCACGGCCGGTACCGGGGTCGAGGAGGGCGCGGGCGGTGCCGGGGTCGACGGCGGCGGGGTCGAGGCAGCCAGGGCGAGTAGGCCGAACTCGGCCAGGCAACCCCCACCGTCGAGCCCTTGCTGCGGGCGGGGCGAGGACGCGCGTTGCGCCGCCAGCCGAACCCGCCGCAGCAGGTCGGGCAGGTCCTCGGAGGTCTCGGTCAGCCCGCAGGCCGTCATCAGCGCGGCATTCGCGGCACCGTGTGCGGCGATGGGACGGTACATCAGCATCGGGGTACCGGTCGCCCACGCCTCCAGCGCGGTCGCGCCGCCGGCGTTGGTCACCAACAGGTCGGCGGCGCGCAACAGGGCAGGCATGTCGTCGACCCAGCCGAGCACCATGAGCCGGTCTGCCGGTGCCCCCAGCCGGCTGAGCCGGTCGACGAGCTGCCGGTTGTGCCCGCACACCACGACCACCTGCACCGGGCCGGCGAGCGTGGCCAGGCCCCGGACCGCCTCCTCCACCGCTCCGAAGCCGAAGGAGCCGCAGGCGACCACGACGACGTACCGGGAGGCGTCCAGCCCGAACCGGTGCCGGGCGGCGGCCTGGTCACCGGGGCGGAAGCGTTTCAGTACCGGCGGTGGGCAGACGGCGATCGGTGCCCCGGGTGCGGCGGCGTCCGCCAGCGGTACCGCCTGCGGGTGGACCACCAGGTTCAGGTCGAGCTGCGGATAGACCCAGAACGGGTGCGGGGCGAAATCCGACACCCAGGCCCCGATGGGTACCCCGAGCCCGCGGTGGCGACGCAGCCAGGCCAGCCCAGCACTGCCCAGCGGGTACGTGGAGATGACGAGGTCGGGGTCGAAGGACTCGATCCGGGGACCGAGCCGGCGCCCCGCCCAGGCCCCGGTGAACGCCTTCGACGCCCGAGCCAGCCAGGGGTACCGCCACAGCGAGCGGAAGAAGAACTCGTACAGCCAGGGGGTCAGCTCCACGTTGGTGACGTAGACGCGGCGGAAGGCCGCCCCCACGCCGGGCCCCATCACGTCGAGGGTGTCCAGCCACCGCACCGTGCTGCCCGGCCACAACTCCAGAATCCGCTCCTGTAGCGCCCGGCCGGTCGCGTCGTGGCCACCGCCGATGTCGGCCGAGACCACCAGTACCCGACGCGGGGTCATTCCCGGGACGGGCGGGGTCGACGGCGGGTCCGGCAGCCGACGGCTGACCACGCCACGGAGTGCGCTGCCACCTCCATCAGTCATGCCGTCTCCTCGTTGAGCGGCCCCGGGCCGACCGCCCCCGATCCGGGTCAGCGGTGCGGATCGCCCTGGGCGCGGCGGGACTTCCGTCGTCCATGCTCAGATTGTCATGACGGGGACGGACCGGTCTGCCAGACCTGGTTGAGCGAGAAAGCCAGGCTCGGCGCCTGCCAGGCGGCACCGGCGGCGCGCAGCGCCCGGTACCCGCCGTCCCCGCCCGGATCGGGTGAGCGGCCGTCGAGAAACGCGATCAGGAGCCGCTGCGTCCTCGCCCTGCCGTAGTCCATGGCGTGGCGCTCGGGAACGATGACGACCGGGATCCGCGGGTCGGGGCCTGGCGGGTTCGTGATGGCGTCGACCAGGGGCAGGAACGCGATCATCCGTACGTCGGCCACCGGCTGGAGCATCCGGTCCCGGTACCGCGGCGCCTCGTCCAGCAGTGACCGGGCGAAGGGGTTGTCGCTGCCGAGGTCCGAGCCGCCGGTCGTGGCGACCACCCCGAAGATGATCCGCAACTGCCACCCGGTCGCGATGCCCCACCCGGCCGGTGCCCGGGCCGGCGGATAGTAGACGCGGGCGGGCTGCGGAAGTGGGCTCAGCAGGGCGACGGCGTCGACGTCGGGGTGCGGGTCGTCGTCCAGGTAGGCGCGCACCACCAGGGTCCCCTCGCTGTGCGCGAGCAGCGCCACCGGCCGGTCGGTCCGCCGCCGTACCTCGATCACCTGGGCGGCGAGGAGTTTCGCGCTGCGGGTGAGCGGCTGGTGCGTGTCGGCGGGGGAGTAGGGCAACGGCTGGCCCTGCCGGTCGAGCCCGGCATAGGAGAACCTGCGTACCGGCAGCGATGCCCGGCCCGCCGGGTCGGGGAGGTGTCCGGTCGAGCCGTCGTAGCGGGAGTCGTACCCGCCGACGTACAGCAGCGCCTGCTCCGGCGCGACGTCACCGTCCCGCTGCACCAACGGCGGTGGCGGCCGGGCCGCGGCACGGGAGCCCGACCGGGCCAGCAGCCCGCTGCCGGCGAGGGCGAGCAGTAGCAGCACCACGGCGGCCGGTACCGTCGGCAGCCGCGGCAGGCGCGATCGGCCCAGCACCGCGCTTCTGACCAGCGCCTGCCACAGCGGTGCGTTGACCGCGCCCGCGGCGGCGGCCAACGGCACCGCCGCCCAACCGGGGGCGAGGCCGACGGCCAGGGCCCCGACGGTGAGCGCCCCGAACGTGGCCGCCGCCCAGAGCACCGCCCCCGGCGGCGGCAGCCCACGCCACCACGCTCCCGTCATCGGCCCCCGTTGCAGCAGCAGGGCCAGGACGAGCAGCGCGAGCACCGCACCGATCGAGAACCACGACAGCGCGGTGGCACCGGCGGCCACGGTGATCGACGTCCACGGCGCGAGCGCGAACGCGGTCACCGCGGTGACGGCCAGACCGGTACGGATCAGCCGGCGTACCGGTGGACGGGGTCGTTCCGGCGGCCACGCGACGATCACGATCGCGACCGTGAGCAGCGTCCGGACCACGATCGCGGCGAGCAGCGCGACGGCGAAGGTGAGCCACGAGTCGTGGTACACGAAAACCCAGCGCAGATCGTGGAAGACGCCGAACGGGTTGGCCGCGGCGGCCTGTGGGGCCATCCCGAGCGCGGACCGGTTCGCGGTCCAGCCGAGGAGCGCCGCCTCGACCGCGGCGGGACCAGCGGTCAGGGCGAGCAGGAGCGGCACCCGACTCCGTAACCCGCGCCGCCCGACGCCGCTCGCCTCGACCACTCGCTCACGTCCGTTCCACCCCACGCCTCCGCCCGGCGTGCCGGCTACCCGCGGCCGGGACGGGTAAACCCGGCGCCGGCCGTGCCGGTCGTGCGAAGGTTTGCCGGCGCTGCGACAGGGAACGCCCCGGGGCGGCCAGCCCGGCGCCGGCGGCTCCGGTTGGGTAGGCGTCGTCAGCCGGCCCGGACCATGGCGTGGACACCGGCCGAGGAGACGCGATGCCCGGACCTACCCGCCGGTGAACCAGGGCGCGCAGCTGGCGCTCGGTACGACGCTCGCGGTGGCCGCCGCCGCCGCGTTCGGCACGTCGTCGGTCCTCCAGTACCGGGCGAACCAGGGGGTACCGCAGGAGCGGGTGGCCCGACCGAAGCTGCTGTGGCGGCTGCTGCACCGGCGCAACTGGCGGTGGTCCGTCCTGCTGGCAGCGGCGGCCTTCGGCCTACAGGCGGCAGCACTCACCCTCGTTCCGTTGATCCTGGTGCAATCGGTCCTGGTGACCGGCCTGCTGTGGTATGTCCTCCTGCTCGCCGCAGTGGAACGCCACCGCCCGGACGGACCCATCGTGCTGGAGTCGCTCCTCTGCCTCGTCGGCCTCTCCGCGTTCCTGCTGATCGCCGCTCCTGCCGCGAACCGCGGCCGGGGCCTGGACTCGATCCAGGACGGGGCGTGGCTGGCGGCCGGTCTCGTCGGGGCCGTCGCCGGCTGCCTGCTGCTCGCCGCCCGACTGGGTCGCCGGTGGCGCCCACTTCCTCTGGCGGCCGCCGCCGGCACCTGCTACGGCGTCACGGCCGGTCTGATCAGCAGCCTCGCGCACACCTTCGACGACGGACCCGTCGCCGTGCTGGGGCACTGGCAGACGTACGGCATCGTGGTGCTCGGCCCGGTCGGCGTGCTGCTGAGCCAGAACGCGTACCAGGCGGGGCCCCTCGGCGCGCCGGCACTGGCGACGTTCACCGTCACGGATCCCCTGGTCTCCATGGCGGTCGGGCTGCTCTGGCTGGACGAGCGGATCCGGACCGGCGCCTGGAGCCTGCTCGGCGAGCTCGCCGCGCTCGGCGGACTCGTCGTAGGCGTCTTCCTGCTCGCCCGACGTGCCCCGCGGGCGAATGATCGCGCCGCGGCCGCGCGGGGGTCGCCGGAGGCCGTGGACGCCGGCCCGGGGGAGAGCCCGGGCGCACCGAACGGGGACGTCACCGGCGCCGGTGACCGGGAACGGCGGGCCGGAGAGTAGTCCTCCGTCGGACCGGACCAGCCGAGCGGGCCGCAGCCCCTCCGGGGGCTCTGCCTCGGCGTGGCCGCCGGTCTCACCCGGCTACCGCCGTCGCCGCGCTGTGCCCGGGGTGAGGGCCACCCCCGGCGGGACGGCTCAGGTGCGACTCGATGGCCTCGATGACGCGGGGACGGAGGTCGGCCGCGCGGATGACGGCATCGACGGAGCCGACCTCGACCGCGCGCTGGATGTTGTGCACGCGATCGAACTCTGCCGCCACCTCGCCGAGCTTCTCCGTCCGGACCGACGTGCGGAGCTCGTCGAGTTCCGCGGTCAACGCGGCGCGGTCGGCACCGGAGGCGGACGCGACCCGGGCCTCCAGGTCCCGTACCCGCGGGTCGGCGGCGGTGCGGGCGTCGACGTCGCCGGCGAACACCACGGCGGCGGCCGGAGCGCCGCCGAGCACCGAGGCGAACGAGCCTTCCAGGGCCAGCACGGTCATCTCGGGGTTCAGCGCCTTCGAGAAGACCACGAACGCGCCGCCGTGGTATCGCGAGATCACGCAGAACACGATCGGTCCGCGGAAGTTGACGATCGCCCGGCCGATCTCGGCGCCGTACTCCAGTTGCAGCTTCCGCATCGACTCGGGCGAGCCGTCGAAGCCGGAGAGGTTCGCCAGCACCACCAGCGGGCGGTTGCCGCTGGCCGCGTTGATCGCCCGCGCGGCCTTCTTCGAGGACGCCGGGAACAGCGTGCCCGCGGTGTAGGTGTCCGGGCCGTCGGTGGGCGGGAAGCCGCGCCGCGGCACGGTCCGGGACTCGATGCCGAGCAGGCACACCGGGATGCCACCGAGATGCACGTCCTGTACCACCGCGGTCTCCGCGTCCGCCATGCCCGCCCAGCGTTCCAGCACGGGGTGGTCCTGGTCGGCCAGCGCCCGCATCACGGTGCGGATGTCGAACGGCTTCTTGCGGTCCGGGTTGGCCGCCGCCGAGAAGATCTCGCCGACCGTGCCGAAGTCGCTGCCGGGTACGGCATGCGGGAAGTCGGAGATGTCGCGGTCGGTGGGGTCGGTGGTGGTCGCTCGGCGCGGCGCCGCCTCGCCCGGGGCGACGTAGGTGTGCTCGTAGTGCGACATCAGCACGTCCCGGGCGGCGGTGAGGTTCGGCGCCCAGTACTGCGCCTGTCCGTTCGGGCCCATCACCCGGTCGTAGCCGCCGATGCCGAAGTTGTCCTCGGCGGAGACACCGCCGGAGAAGTCGAGGGCCTGCTTGCCGGTGAGCACCATCGCCGAGTCCGGCGTCATCACCAGGATGCCCCTGGTGTGCATGAGCATCGTCGCCTCGGCGTTCCAGTACGGCTGCGCACCGACGTTGATGCCGGTGACGACGATGTTGATCTCACCGCCCTGCTGGGTGAACTCGACGATCCGCTTGAGCGCGGCCGCCACCCAGTCCATGTTCTCGGTGCCCGACGTCATGGAGATCCGGGCGCCGGAGGAGAGCGTGTACCACTCCAGCGGCACCCGCATCCGCTCGGCCAGGTCCAGCGCGGCGATCACGCGACGGCACTCCGGCTCCGACAGCGCACCCAGCGACTTGGTGGGGTCGCCGAGCAGCACGACCCGGGTGACGCCCTGCGGGTGCCGTGCGGTCGGCGTGCTGACCACGCCGGCGACGATCGCCGCGGCGTTGCGCCCCTTCGGCCGGTCGACCGGCACCAGCGTGTGGTCGCCGTCGAGGTCGTACTCGACGAAGTCGCCGAGCAGGCCGGTCAGCTCGTACGGGTACACCGTGTTGCGGCTGCTTGCCCGCAGCACCTTCAGCCGGTAGTCGTCGAGCGGTTCGACCGGCTCGACCGGCGGCTCCCCGACGGTCAGCTCGGCACCGCCGGTGACGTCGAAGGAGATCCGTACGGCGATCTTGGTCAGCTCGCCGGTCCGGCGGTCGCGCTGCCGCGCGATGAACAGGATCTCCTCCAGCCCGGCGCCCGCGGTCGTCGGGCGTACCCGCCCGGCGATCATCTCCATCTCCTCGCGGGTCAGGTCGCTCGGCGGCCAGACGTAGATCACGATCCGGTTGGTGTTGAAGCGGGTCTTCGACGGCCGCCGCGACTGTGCGCGGCGGATCGAGTCGAGGCAGGCCGCCACGGTGTCCTCGGTCGTCGGCAGCGCGACCAGCCGGCCGTCGTGCTCGCGCAGCTCGGTCAGGTCGCGGACCTGCGCGAACGCGACGAGACGCTGGTCGGACGGGTTCTCCCGGGCCACGCACTGGAAGAGGTAGACCTCCTCGTCCGACGACGGCAGTCGGGTCAGGTCGAACTTGTGCAGCCGCTCCAGCTGCATCCGCTGCGCGATGTACGGGTGCAGGCCGCGGATCAGCCGGTCTTCGGTCATCCCGCTACTCGACGGCCGGAACGTGAAGTGGTGGTGCATCACCGCCCCGCGCCGCCCCGCCACGGTGGTGGTGAGCCGGCGAACCTGTGGCGGCAGCGGGTGCGCGCCGATGACCTTGAGCAGTTCGGCGACCATCGCGTCGAAGTCCTCCGGCTGGTGCTCCCAGCCGAGGTAGAGGTCGGCGTCGACGGCGTCCCCGCCGGCCGCCAGTTCGGCGAGCCCGCGCAGGGCGCCACCGAGCGCGTCGAAGCGCACCGCGGTGGAGACCAGGCGCGAACCCGCGCGTTCGGCGACCACGAACGTACAGCCCGCGACCTCGCGGGTGTTGACGCCGGTGAGCCCCTTGTTGCCGTAGTAGCGCCGGGTCAGCACCTCCAGCATGACCGCGTGGTCGAGGTGGTCGCGGTGGAGCCGCCGGCCGAGCAGCCGTACCAGTGGCTCGGTGCTGCGTACCATCTCCGCGATCCGCTCGGCGCGGTCCGGCGCGTCCGGCTGCGCGTCCAGGTGCCGCAGGTGGGTGCGGACCCGGTCGTAGACCAGGGCGCGGTTGCGCCGCAGCAGCGGCTGGGCGAACCAGGCGAACACCACGCCGCGGGCGAGGTCGGCGACCACCGGGAAGCGGACCTGCGTCGCGGCCACCAGCCGCTCCAGCGCGAGACCGGCCGGCTCGCGCAGGGTCTCGTCCGGCGGCGGCTCCCGCAGCCACGCGCGCAGCAGCGTCGCGATCACGGTCGCGTCGGCGGACGCGCGCTGCTGGGCGAGGAAAATCCGGAACACGGCGGCTTCGAGTGCGGGGGAGCGCTCCAGTTCGGTGACACCGTAGTGTCCGAGCGCCCGGGCGAGCTTGGCCTGGAAACCACTCGGCAGTCCGGCCCGCTCGACGTCGAGGCTCTGCAGATAGGTGTGGAAGTACTCGCGGGCGCTGTGCACGTGGGCCTCGCCGCCGCCGTCCTCGCCCGAGGGTCGGTTTCGGCTCAGCTCGGTGAGGTTGGCGAACACGTCGATGAGGTCGAGCTCCTCGGCCAGCGGCCGGTGGCCCTGCTCGATGGCCGCCCGCCGGGTGGCGAGGTAGTCGTCGAGTACCCGGCGGTCGTCGTGCGGGTCGACGTCGAAGCCGAGCAGCAGGCCGCGCAGGTCCTCCTGGCCGCGCCGGGTGCGCTGACGCGCCGGAATCTGCTCGGGCGCGGTCGGCAGGTCCAGCTCGACGGTGGCGGCGGCCGGCGCGTCGTCGGCCCCGTCACCGAGCGGCTCCAGGCGCAGCAGCGGTGCGTCGGCCTGCACCTGGCTGCCCACGGAGACGGCGCATTCCTTCAGCCGCGCCTTGAACGGCGCGCGCAGCACCGTCTCCATCTTCATCGCTTCCAGCACCAGCACCGGTGCGCCCGCCTCGACCTCGGCACCGACCGGCAGCGGCGTGGCGACGACCAGCGCGGGCATCGGGGAGCGGACGACGCCGCCCTCGTCCCGGCTGACCCGGTGCGTCACGCCGTCCACCTCGACCAGGTGGGTCGGCCCGTGTGTCCCGGTGAGCAGGCGGTACCGGTTGCCGTTGACGACAATCTGTCCGCTGTGCCGGTCGAAGCGGTCGAGTTCCACGTCGGCGGTGTGCACGCCGCCGCCCGACTCGATGCCGACCCGGAACCGGTGCGGGCCGATCCGCGCCACGCGCAGGCGGTAGCCGACGCCGCGCAGCTTGAGGTCCAACGGTCGACCGCCGGAGTGCTGCACCTGCGGGCGCCCGCCGGACGCCGTCTCCAGCAGCCGCCGCCGCTCGGCGCGTTCCTCCTCCTCGTACGTCTCGATGGCGGCCGCCGCCAGCGCGACGGCGGAGTGCCGGTGCGCGACCAGCCTTCCCTCGCCCCGGACCCGGTCGATCCAGCCGGTGTCCGCGCTCGCGTCGATCACCTCGGGCTGGTCGAGCAGGTCGAGTACGAAGCTCTTGTTCGTCGCGCCGCCCTCGATGACCACCGTGGTCTCCGCCAGCGCCCGGCGCAGCCTGCCGAGCGCCTCGCCGCGGTCACGGCCGTAGGCGATGATCTTCGCGATCATGGAGTCGAAGTCGGCCGGGATGGTGTCACCCTCGCTGACGCCGGTGTCCACCCGGATGCCCGGCCCGGCGGGCAGGTCCAGCCGCACGATCCGGCCCGGCGAAGGCGCGAAGTCGCGATCCGGGTCCTCGGCGTTCAGCCGGGCCTCGATGGCGTGCCCGCGCTCCACCGGCGGCTCGCCCTCGAGCCGCCCGCCCGAGGCCACGTGCAGTTGCGCCTTGACCAGGTCGAACCCGGTGGTCGCCTCGGTGATCGGGTGCTCGACCTGGAGGCGGGTGTTGACCTCCAGGAACGCGAACAGGCGGTCACCAGGGTGATAGAGGAACTCGACGGTTGCCGCACCCCGGTAACCGACCGCCACGGCCAGCCGTTCGGCCGACGCCTTGAGCTCGGCGGCCTGCGCCGGGCTGAGTACCGGCGACGCCGACTCCTCGACGACCTTCTGGTTGCGCCGCTGCACCGAACAGTCGCGGACACCGAGCGCCCAGGCGGTGCCCTGACCGTCGGCGATCACCTGGACCTCCACGTGCCGGGCACCGGTGACCAGGCGCTCCAGGAACACGACGCCGCTGCCGAACGCCCGCGCCGCCTCCTGGCGGGTCCGCTCGAAGGCGTCGGAAAGCTCGGAATCGTCCCTGATCACCCGGATGCCGCGGCCACCGCCGCCCGCGGTCGCCTTCAGCATCAGCGGGTAGCCGATCTTGGCCGCCGCTTCCAGCGCGGCGTCCAGGGTCTCGACCGCGCCGCGGCTCCACGGCGCGACCGGCACGCCGACCTCTTCGGCGATCAGCTTCGCGCCGATCTTGTCGCCCAGTTGGCGCATGGCGTCCGGGTTCGGCCCGACGAAGGTGACTCCGAGCTTCTCGCACAACTCCGCGAACGCCGGGTCCTCGGCGACGAAGCCCCAACCGACCCACGCGGCGTCGGCCCCGGACCGCACGAGCGCCCGCTCCAGCGCCGCCATGTCGAGGTACGGACGCGCGGACGCGGGACCGAGGTAGTGGCCGAGATCCGCCTCCCGTACGAACGTGGCGGTGCGGTCGACGTCGGTGTAGAGGGCGACGGTCTCGATCCGCGTCCCGGTCTCCGCAGCCAGCTCTCGGACCGCGTGGATGAGCCGCATCGCGGCCTCTCCACGGTTGACGATGGCGATACGGCTGAACACCCGACCGACCCCTCTGGTAGACCCATCCGAACTCGCCGCGGGACGGCTGTCCCCGGCAGTGATCACCCTTCTGCCTGCGGACCGGCGGCGCCATGTCGTACGCACCGAACAGTACGCGGCCCGGTTTGTAGGAACCCGACAAAACCTTTTGGCCGTCCCCACCGCAGTCGAGACCGCAGTCGAGACCGCAGCCGACAGCACCGGCGCTGCCCACCCGCAGATGTGATCATGCTCTCCCGGCTCGACCCGGTGCTCGGGCCACCACCGGACACCCCTCCGTCGCCCGGGCCGCGGCGTCGCCCGTGGTCAGTCGGACTCTACGCTCACGGACGGGACCGCCCGGCCCGCTCCGCCCGATGGTGTGGGGTCGGGGGCGCGGCGGAGGTTGCGGACCGCGGAGGCGAGCAGCAGATGGTCGCACGGCTCGGCGCGGAGGTCCTGCCGCGCCCCGCCCCGGCTCCGGGCGTGCGGATGCAGGTGGGGCTCGTCGAGGATGACGGACTACTCGTACGGCTGCCTCGGCGGGTCGATCCGCCGCCACGACTCGACCTCGACATAGGGAATATCCACATCGCTCACCGGATCCTTGCCGAGCCGTGTGGTGTACCGGCCGACCACCTCCACCCAGCTGTCCGGTGGCAGCCAGGTCGGCGCGTCGCCGGACATGCCGAGCTTGATCGGGCGGCCGTCGGCGGCGCAGCAGGAGAGGGTCATCCGGGCCAGGATCGCCTCCCCGTCCGGGCCGGGCGCGGTGAATCCGGTGAGCTGGATCCGCCGGTCACCGAGGGTGGTGCCCTCGTCGAGGATGGCCCGGCCCGCATAGTCCAGCAGCGTGAGCGGCACCGGATCGCCCTCCGGCAGCGGCGGGAACTCGTCGATCTCCTGGCCGGTCAACGCGGTCCCGGCCTGCCCGGCCGCGAAGGATCCCAGGGCCGGTGGGGAGATCAGCAGCAGTCCGAGCGCGGGCAGGATGAGCAGCCAACCCACCCACGGCTCGCGGTGGCCGTGCCCGCCGCCACCCGGTCCCGGCCCGCCGCGGTGCTGCTCCTGGCTGTCGTGACCGTGCTCGGCGTGCGCGTCGGAATCGTCGCCTCCGCCCCTCAGGTCGTACCAGAGCGTGGTCAGCGCGGCGGCCACCAGCAGGACCCCGGCGGCGATCAGGAACGGGCGCAGCCCCTCCTTGACGTACCGCAGGTAGACGTCGGTGACGCTGGCCTTGAGTACCGAGCCGCCGAGCAGCAGCAGCACAACCGCCTGCGCCTGCCGGTTCACCTCGGCACTCCACGTCGACTACCGGTCACAGGACCACCGCTCCCACTCCGACGCTCACCAACACCGCGACGACGAACGTCGCCGGCGCGAACCGGGCCGCGAACCGGCGGCCGAAGACGCCGGTCTGCATCGAGATCAGTTTGAGGTCGACCATCGGGCCGACGACCAGGAACGTCAACCGGGCCGAGAGCGAGAACTGGGACAGCGAGGCGGCCACGAAGGCGTCGGCCTCGGAACAGATCGAGAGCAGGACCGCCAGTACGGCGAGCGCGAGCACGGACAGCACCGCATTGTCGGCCAGGCTCTGCAACCACCGCTCGGGCACCAGCACGTTGATGCAGGCCGCCGCCATCGCGCCGAGCACCAGGAACCCGCCCGCGTGTACGACGTCGTGCCGGACCGCCGCCCAGAACGCCCGCCCCTTCGACAGGTCCGCCAGCTCCGGGCGGTACGGCAGCCGGATCCAGTCGGCCCGACCCAGCCGCAACCAGAGCCAACCCATGATCATCGCGACGACCAGGCTGGCCACCGCCCGCCCGACCACCATCTCGGGGTTGTTCGGGAAGGCGACCGCGGTGGCGGCCAGCACGATCGGGTTGATCGCCGGAGCGGCGAGCAGGAACGCCAGCGCGGCGGCCGGGGTGACCCCGCGCCGGATCAACGAGCCGGCGATCGGCACCGAGCCGCACTCGCAGCCGGGCAGCACCACCCCGGCCGCGCTCGCCACCGGTACGGCCAGCGCCGGATGCCGGGGCAAGGCCCGGGCCCAGAACGACCGGGGCACGAAGACCGCGATCACCGCGGAGAGCACCACCCCGAAGACCAGGAACGGCACCGCCTGGACCATCACCGAGACGAAGACCGTGGTCCAGGTCTGCAACCGCGGGGTGGACAGCGCCGACGCCACCGGCCCGGAGAACACGACCAGCAGGATCAGCAGCACGGCGAGTATCTCGATCGAACCCACCCGGTCGCCCAGCCGGCGTCTCCGAGGGCGGTCGGGTTCCTCCGTCCCGTCTGCCGATCCGGCAGGCCGAGCCTCCACCCGATCCGGCACGGTCACGGCAACGACATCCCTTCGACAGGTGGAAACCGGCCACTCACCCTAACCGGCAGCACAGTGTCCGTCACGGTGTTCGGTGCGGGGTCGCCCGGCGCGGTCGAGGCTATCTGCCTTCCGGAGCGCCGTCGGCGGTCAACGCACCCTGACCCGGCGCCGCAGGCAGGAAGACGTGGGCGTGCCCGTGTCCGGCATCGACGTTGAGGACGTCGAGTTGGGTGGCGGCGGTCGACCAGGTGGCGACCGCGATGTCCCGCTGGCGCCCGGCCAGTTCCAGCAGCGCCGGACGGTTGGCCGCCGGCGCGGCCCGCGCGGCCGCGTAGGTGTCGACGGCGAGGTCGAGCGCCCGGACGGCCGCCGCGAGACCGGAACGGGCGATGTTGACCCCGGTACCGGCCGACGGCGGATCCGCGAAGCCGTCCACCGCCTTGCCGGTGGCCGTCTGCCAGCCGGTCACCTCGGCCGGGGCGGCAAGTGGTCCGGCCGCTGCGCCGCCGACCGGCACCGCCGTGGCCAGCCCGTCGAGGACGGGTACGAGGCTCTGCTGAACCTGTCTGGCCTGGGCGGTGAGGTCGACGATCTGCGCGACGTCCCGCCGGGCCTCCTCGGCGCGCAACTGCGCCACCGGGTCGGCCGAGGGCGCGTCGTCGCCCGCCGTGACGGCGCCGATCGGGCCGGCGAGCAGCGCCCCGAGCGCGAATGCCAGGGCGAGCAGCAGCAGTAGCCGGCGTCCGGCGGGTGCCGGGGCGGCGGGCGCTGCGGATCCACGCGATCCCGAGCGCAGCTTGGTCCGGTTGCTCATCTCTCTCCCCGACGGTGTGCTGGGGACGGCCGCCGACGCGCACTCCGCAGTGGACGATCAGAGCCGGCCGGCCGCAGGATCGGGTCTCGGTCGAGGCGGCTGGTCGTCGGCTTGGCCCGACCCGGCTGGCGCCGGGCCGATCGCTCGCCTTTGGCAATCACGGCTGGGCGGTACCGGCCGCGCGTCCGGTCGTACATGGCTGGGAGCGTACCGGTCCGGTACGCCGTGCCGTAGAGTTCGCCGGCCACGATCGTCGATGGCGCCGACCGGGGAGACGACCTGACGGCTGCCCGGCTCGGGCTCGCTCGCCCCGCTGACGACGCCACCAGGGCGCGCGAGCTGCCCGGGCGGCGCCGAGCTGTCGATGGCATGGCAGGATCGCCGCCATGACCTCGCCGCAGTGGCTCGACCGTTATCTCGCCGGGCGACGGGACCAGGTCTGGCATGAACTGCGCCAGGCCGGTCGCGCCGTTCGACAGGATCCGGACCTTGCCGGCGAAGCGCGGCTGGTCTGCGACGAGATGGCCCGGCGGGCCCGGCAGAACGTCGAGGTACTCGTCGAACGACTCACCGCCGACGGTTACCGGTTCCACACCAACGACGACGAACAGAGCCCGGTGACGCCACACGTCGCCCCGACCGCGACGGCGGCGGAGCACGCGGATTGGCTTGCGGAACGGTTCGGCGACGTTCCCATGACGGTCCTTTCCTGGACCCGGTTGGTCGGAGACGTCTGGCTGGTAGGAAGCCACCCGCAGTGGGAGACGTCGGCATCCGGCGACCCCCTGGTCGTCGAACTGGAGGGGGCGCGTCACCCCGACTACCCGCCAATCCGGCACTACTTCGATGCGGAATGGAACGGTTGGCGGGAACATTCCGAGGAGGACCCGGACGCCGGTCTGTTCGTGCTTCCCCTCGCGCCCGACCGGCTGCACAAGGAGAACGTCAGTGGCGGCCCGCCCTATGGGATCGTGCTTCCCGACGGCTGTGTGGACGGGCTCTTCGCCGGCGAGACGACCATGCCGTTCGTCTCCTATCTGAACCAGGTCTTCAGCCACGGCGGTTTTCCGCGGTGGACGGGATCGCAGGACGAATGGCGCATCAGGCGGGCCCTGGCCAAAGATCTGCTACCGCTCTGATTCGGTCGGCTGTCGCTCGCCGTCGACGCCGCCGCGGAGAACCGGTCAGGAATCGAGAAGCTCGGGTCGGTAGGCCGCGGCTAGCCTGACCTCCTCGGGGGTTGCCCGTCGTCGTCCGAGGAGGTCCCGTTGACCTGGAACAAGTGGATTCGGCAGAGCCACCGCTGGCTCGCCGTCGCCTTCACGCTCTCCGTCATCGTTGTCATCGTCGCCGTCGGAGCACAGCAGGAACCCGCCGCCTGGGTGTTCTACCTGCCGCTGCTCCCGCTCGTCCTGCTCATGTTCACCGGTCTGTACCTGTTCGTGCTGCCGTACATCACCAGGTGGCGCGGCGGGCGGCGCGCTGTTCGCGGGGGCTGACCCGGGTCAGCGCGGGAACGGCAGCGCCAGGTCCGAGATCCGCCGGTACTCCATCGTGGAACTCTCCCCGGCGACTCTCAGCAGCTCAGCGGTGGCAGCGTGATGCGGGCCGACGTCCGCCGGGACAGGACTCCTTGGCGGTCCGCACATCGTCCCAGAGTTGCCGCCGCGACCGCAGGTCGGGCTCTGGCCCGGGATGGGTGAGACGGTGCCACGTGCCGGGGTCGCGGCTGCCGTACACCGCGGTCAGGTAGGCGACGATCGCGGAGTCGAGGTCGAGTCCGCCGGCGCCGAGGTCCTGTCACGCCCCGGTTTCGTGGTGCGGGGTGTTGACCGGCTTCGACTCCGGTGACCCATGCTGGCGTAGGAAGACACTGAGCACGATCAGTGTGCCGACGGCGAGGAATTCGCTCTGCCAGTTCTGCATGGACTGGAACCAGAATTCGCTGCTGCCGAGGAACTGCCATGCGGTGATCGGCGGCGCTCCGGTTTCCAGCGCCTGCTGTTCGTTGTATTCGGCGGTGCCGCTGAGCAGGTGCAGGACGAAGGAGGCGCCGAAGAGCAGGAAGAGTGCGATGGACAGGCTGTTGCGGTACAGCGCCAGCAGCAGGCCACCGGCGCGTACCGGCCAGGGGGAGCTCGATTTCGCCTTGACCGGGTTGTCGCCTGGCCGGTCCTGGTCCGGATCGGGCTTGGACTCGGCCGACCCGCGTTGCACCAGATAAACCGTGAGCAGCACGTACGCGCCCATCTGGAGGAATTCCGACTCCCAGTTCTCGAACACGGCCTCGGCGAAGTGTCCCGTGCCGAGGTAGTCGAGATAGCCCTCGGCACGCGCGCCGGCCTGGACCAGTTCGTCGTTGTGGGTCTGCCAGCCGAAGAGGCTCTGTAGGGCGAGGAAGATCAGGAAGGCGCCGAACATCGTCACGGCCAACCCGTGGTCGCGCAGCCAGTGGCGGGCCCGGGTGGCGGGCTGCGGACCCGCCTGGCGCCGCGCTCTGGTCCGCCCTGGTGTGACGGTCTGTTGTCCCATGCCGGGACCTCCTTTCCCCCCGGAGGTGCCCTTCCCGGGTCAGGGAATCCCTCCTGCCCGGGCCTTGCTTCCCTGCACGGATTCGCGGAAAACCTGGTCACGGCGTGTCGCGGCGTGTCGCGGCCGGGGCGGGCGGAGCCGGGCGGCGCGCGCGGGTGATCGGCGTCGGGCGGTCAGCCGGCCGGCGGAAAGGGGTCGTGCTGATAGACGTGTACGGTCTCGATCCGCCCGAAGGGCTTGTGCACGACGAGCCGGCTCGGCTGATTCGCTCGCGCCACGTCACGGCCGGCGACGACCGCGCTCACCTTGCTGCCGTAGCGCCCGACGACGAAGCTACCCAGCAGGCGGTATGGGAAAACGGCGATCCATGCCGATGGATATATGTCACCGTGCCGGTGGGGCTTGCGGACCTTGGCGTGCCGGAGCGGGCCGGGGGGTAGAAGGGCGGGCATGACAGCGATGGTGAGACATGCGGTTGCGTCGCTCTGACCTCGGCGCCCCCGGTTACCGCCGCCGACGACGGGGACGTGGGGTGACGTTTCTCGACTCCGCAGGGCGGGCGATCACCGACTCGGCACAGCTGCGCCGGCTGCGTGGCCTCGCCATCCCGCCGGCCTGGCGGGAGGTGTGGATCTCGCCCGACCCCCGGGGTCACATCCAGGCCACCGGCATCGACGAGGCCGGGCGCAAGCAGTACCTCTACCACCCGGTGTGGCGACAGCGGCGGGATCGTGAGAAGTTCGCGCACGTCCTGGAGGTGGCCGGACACCTCCGTCGGCTGCGGAAGCAGGTCGAGGACGATCTGCGCGAGCGCGGCCTGACCCGGCCGCGGGTACTGGCCGCCATCGCCCGCCTGCTGGACCTCGGGATGTTCCGGATCGGCGGTGACCAGTACGCGGCCGGGGAGGCGCCGACGTTCGGTGTCGCGACGCTGCGTCCAGAGCATGCTCGGGGGGTCGCCGGCTGCGTGGTACTGGAGTTCCCGGCCAAGGGCGGAGTGGAGCAGAGCCGGCGGGTGACCGATCCGGACCTCTGCCAGGTACTGCGGGACCTGCGGCGCCGTCGTCGGGGTCGGGACCGGTTGTTCGGCTACTGGGAGCGGCGGCGCTGGTGGGACGTACGTGCCGAGGACGTCAACGACTACCTCCGGGAGGCCAGCGGCACCGACATGACGGCGAAGGACTTCCGCACCTGGCACGGGACCGTGCTCGCGGCCACCCGCCTGGCCGCGGCCGGGCCACGGAACTCGGAGGTGAAGCGGCGACGGGTCGTGGCCGGGGTGATGCGGGAGGTGGCCGAGCTACTCGGCAACACCCCGGCGGTGGCCCGGGCCTCGTACGTCGACCCCCGCCTTCTCGACCTCTACCGGGACGGCCGGCTCGGGCCGCTGGCGGGAACGTCCGGCCAGGCCGCCGAGCAGGCCGTGCTCGGCCTGCTCGGCGACTGATCCCGCCACGCCCACCCATCCGACGCCAGCAGAGGAATCCACCCGGGCGAGCAGCCCCGTCCCGGTACCCGCTCGGCGGGCCGCCCAGAGCGCTCGCCGGCCCGGTCAGCGTCGGCGTACCTCGCCCATCGTCTCCTGGGTCTGCCCGCGCAACTCCTCCGCCGACGAGCGGGCATGCTCCCGCATCTCGCCCGCGTGCTGACCGGCGCGGGAACGGACCGACTCGACGGCGTGCTGGGCCGGTTCCCGTAGATTCTGCTGTGTCTGCCGGGCCATGCCGCTGGCCTGCTGCTTGAGCTGGTCGGAATGCTCGGCGACCTCGTCCCGGAGCCGGCCGGCCACCCGCTGCTCCGCCGGACTGGCCGGCAGCAGCGCGGAGGCGAGCACACCGAGCCCGAACGCGACGAGGCCGGCGGCCAGCGGGTGCCCTTCCGGCACCTGCCGGGTCTGCTGTCCCAGCGCCTGAGCCCGATGGCCAGCCGAGGAGAGTCCGGCCTGTGACGCCTCACGAGCCCGCTGCATGCTGCCGCGCGCCTGCTGGGCACCGCCTTGCGCCTGGCCGGCGATGTTCTGGCGGGCGCTCTCGGCGCTACCCATCACCGTCTCCCGCGCCCGCTGCCAGGCGTTCCGGGCCCGGCCAACCTGCTGCTGCGCCATGTTGCGCGGGTTCATCCGGTCGCCGAGCGCGTTCAGGTTCTCACCCAGGCGATCCTGGGTACGGTCGGCGTCGGCCCGGATCGAGCCTGGGTCGGTACTCATCCTTGTCCCCCCGATCGATGCTGTGTCCGGTCCCGCATGGCGGAAGGCATCCGCCGGATCGACTCGGACGTCTGCGGCAGCGGCCGGAGGCTACGCGCCTGACGCCTGGCCACCCCGACGAGAACCGCGGCGACCACTGCCCAGACCCCCGCGACGACCAGCGCCCCCCAGCCCTGGTCCATCACGTTCGACAACCCCCACCACAGGGCGTACGACAGGAAGAGCAGCACCATCAACGCGCCCAGCGCGGCGCCGCCGAACATCCCGGCGACCCGGCCGGCGGTGCGCATCTCCTGCCGTAGCTCCAGTTTCGCCAGCTGGATCTCCTGGCGGACCAGGGTCGACGTGTCGCGGGTGACGGCACCGAGCAGTTCGCCGATCGAGGCGCGGCTGGGGTCCTGCTCCCGCTCCGCGCCGAGCCCACCCGCCGAGACGCTCATCGCCGTACCTCGCTGGTCCGTCCGTCACCGGACCCGCCACGCTGTCCGGCCCCCGCCTCCGGGAGCGGGCTGCCGTGCGGTTGACCACCCATCCCGGCCGGCTGCCCGAGCATCCCGCCGGGCCGGACATCCGGCTCCGTCCGCCTCCCGTCGGGATGGGGACCGGACGGCCCACCCTGCAACGCGTCCCGGGTCCGGGTCAGCCGGCCCGCGATCACCCCGGCGACGGCGGCCCCGGCGAGGAAGAGTCCGGGATTGCGGCGGGCGTAGTCGCGCACGTCGTTGAGTACCATCCCGGGTTCGCGCTGGTCGAGCCACTGAGCGGCCTGCTGGACGCGTTCGGACGCGTGCCGGACCAGGTCCGTGCCGACCCCTGGGCGGTCGCTGCGCTCGGACATCGCCCGCAGTTCGTCGCCGAGGGCCCGCAGGCCGGAGGCGGCCCGCTGCTGCTGCGCGCCCGCCTGTTCCTTGAGTTGGCCCGACGCCTGCCCCATCAGATCCTTGGCCTGGCGTCCCGCCTCGGCCGCGACGTCCCGGCCCCGGTCGGCGGCGCTGTGTGCCA
The DNA here is from genome assembly GCF_053764795.1 of Plantactinospora sp. DSM 117369. Classification (NCBI taxonomy): domain Bacteria; kingdom Bacillati; phylum Actinomycetota; class Actinomycetes; order Micromonosporales; family Micromonosporaceae; genus Plantactinospora; species Plantactinospora sp. DSM 117369. The sequence continues at coordinate 4,340,407 of NZ_CM132446.1, forward strand.
GACCTCCTCCGGTCTGTGTCAACCGCTGTCCGGTCTCCGTGGCGCCCTGCCGGGCCACCTGGGTCTTCGACCGGTGACCGTCACCAGACGGGTCAGCAATCCTGTCCTGTGTCATCTCCGCCCCCAGCTTCGCCCGCGGTGTCGACGGCCGGATACCCCGCTGACCGGCTGTTATACCGACATGTGCCGACCGCGGGAGACCGTGACCGGGCCGGGTGGCGCGAGTCGGGCCTTCGCGGACGGGCAGCGGGGGGCGATAGTTCGCCCGGTTGCCCATCTCCGTCGTCATGGTCCGTTACCGGCCACCGGAGGCGGTCGAGGCCACCCCGGTGTGGTCAGTGTGCGGCAGGCGCTGACCGTTCAGATCAGCGCGCCGGGTAGGGCTGCGCCGCCAGCAGATGCGCCAGGTGTGCGGCGTTGCGGGCGAGGGCCCTGGTCGCGCTGCCGGTGGTGTCCGGCTTCGGTCCGGCATCCCGGTAGTCGGTGCCGCCCATGGCCTCGCCGACCCAGTAGGTGGACGCGGCGGCGGCGACGCTGAACCCGACGTCGTTGAGCGCCTGGAGTACCTCGGCGGTGACGTGGTGCGCCCCGTCCTCGTTGCCGACGACGGCAACCGCGCCGACCTTGCCGTACGTGCGCAGCCGGCCCTGGTCGTCGGTCTCGGACAGTTCGGCGTCGAGGCGTTCCAGCACCAGCTTGCAGACGCTCGACGGCTGTCCCAGCCAGATGGGGGTCGCCACCACCAGGATCTGCGCGTCCATCAGCTTGGCCCGGATGGTCGGCCACTCGTCGCCGTCGCCTTCGTCGGTGGATACACCGAACTTCACCTTGTGGTCCACCACCCGGATGAGTTCGCCGTCCACGTCGTGGTCGGCCAGTGCGGCGAGTACCTCCCGGCCCAGCAGTTCCGCACTGGACGGCGCGGGGGAGGGCTTGAGGGTGCAGCACAACACCAGGGCACGAAGGGTTCCCACAGGTCTGCTCCTGACTCGAATCTCATCGGCTGACCGGTGTGCTCCTACCGCACCACCCGAGCCGAATCGTCCGATTCCACCTTCCCCGTCCGGGCGGGCGACGAGACCGCCGCCGACGGGTCGGGTGGGCGAGGCCGCGCCGCCGTCGGGCTATTCGGCGACGACGAGCGCCTGGGGGGCCGCCTGCTTCATCCGGGTACGCAACCAGCCGAGCTGGACGCTGGTCTCGGCGGCGCAGGACCGGACGACCTCGAGCAGGTCCCGGTCCCGGACGCCCTGGGCGGCCTGCCCCACGACGGTCCAGCAGATGTCGGACTCGGCGGTCATCAGATAGAGGTCCTGAAGGTCGCGCAGCAGGCCGAGGCCGCCGCCCCGGGTGCCCCGGAACAGTTCGGAGTGCAGCCGGTCGGGTTCGTCCGGAGCCGACTCGGAGTAGCGGTGGGCGAACGGCTCCAGCCGGCGGGCCTGTGCCGCGCACTGCCGGGCGAGCCGCTGGCAGGTGTGCCGGATGTCGGGCTCGTCGCCGTGCTCCCGCGCCACCTCCCGGTAGGCGCTGTCGAGATTGGCCAGGGTCCGGTGCAGCAGGCCGAGATAGTGGGCGAGGTGCATGTCAGTCCCTGCCCTCGACGGTGGCGGCGACCTGTGCGCTCGGACCGCCGGTGGTGGCCGGCACCGCGCCGTCGGCCGGGGCGGCGGCCCCGACGGTGGGGGCCGGTGCGGTGTTGCCGTCCGCGTCCGCGACCTTGACCAGCCGGACCGCCGAGATCTTGAAGATCGGCTGTTTCGACACCGGATCCCAGGCGGTGAGAGTCAGCTCGTTGGCGGCACGTTCGTATCCCCGGCCCCGCCCGGCCGGAGTGTCCCAGTAGCCGTAGTGGAAGGGCACGAAGATGGTGCCGGGCCGGCCCGGACAGACACGTGCCCGGGCCACGAGCACCCCTCGGGACGACTCGACCCGCACCAGGTCACCCTCGGCCACCGACAGCCGATCGGCGTCGGCCGGGTCGACCTCGACCCACCCCTGCGGAGCGGCGTCGGCGAGCTGCGGCACCCGGCCGAAGTGGCCCCAGCCGCCCGGGCCGGCGAGCAACTCCCGGGACCGGGCCACGATCCGGCCCATCGCGGTCTCCCAGTCGGTCTCCACCAGGTCGTCGCCGTCCCGGACCAACGGCCGCCGTAGCCGGTCGGGGTGGTTGTTCGCCTGCCAGCCGTAGAGGTCCTTCGGGTCCAGCCGGCCGTGGTTGACCCGATCCGTCGCCCGGCCCCGTACTCCGACGATCCGCCCCCCGCGAACCGCGATCTCCATCGCGTCACCGTTGGAGTGCAGCAGCGACGCCGACCGGACCCACCGCTCGACGTCCTCCTCGGATAATCCCGGTTCGAGGAACATGTCGACCCGTACCGGCCAGGCCGGTTCTCCCGACACCTGCCCGATCCCGCCGGCCTCCCGCGGCCCGTACGGTGTCCGGACGCCCCAGGGATCCGCGATGCGGTCGGTCACCTCAACCTCCACGGCCTGCTCGACCAGGTCGGGCCCGCTCCCTCGACGAGGGACGCCGAACAGACCCGGCAGGTACAACAACCGTCTCCGCTACCCCGTCGCCGGCGGACGAAACCGCCAGCCGGTCGCGTCGCGATCGGTGACTGGACCCGCGCGACCGGTGGCGGCCAGCCGTACCCACCTCCTCGACGACGCCCATCGCCTCGTGTCCCAGACGGCAGACGGCGCAGATCACGCCTCAACGACGTACCGAGCGTGCCAACCGGACGGCCGGGTGGAAGTAGTCACCCGGGTCGGCCGGACACGCGGGGGAGGGGGCACACCATGCGGAAGAGGTCAGGCCTGGCGGCACTGTTGGCGTTTGCTCCTCGGCGTCGCCGCTTGTGGCGGGGTCGGCGGCACCGCAAGGGATGACGACGGCGCGGAATCGCCTGCTCTCGATGCCGCGACGGGCATCGAATCCCGGGCTTCTGGGTAGGAGGCTCGGCAAAGGCCATCCGTGGAGAAGGTGATTGGGTATGACAACCGCACGGGAAATCATGACGCCGAACCCGACCTGTGTCGGCGAAGGCGAGGACATGGTGACCGCCGCCCGCCGGATGTCGGAGCTCGGCGTGGGTTCGATGCCGATCTGCGGCGGCGACAACCGGCTCAAGGGCATGCTCACCGACCGCGACATCGTGGTGAAGGTACTCGCCCAGGGGCGTGATCCGCGCAGTGTGACGGCGGGAGAACTCGCCCAGGGCAAGCCGGTGACCATCGGGGCCGACGACGACGCCGAGGAGATCCTGCGAACGATGGGCAGCCACCAGGTACGCCGGCTCCCGGTGATCGACGGGCACGACCTCGTCGGAGTGGTGGCCGTGGCCGACGTCGCGCGAGCCCTGCCGGACCGTCCCGTCGGTGACCTGGTCGACGCCATCTCGCAGCACTGACCCCGACAGCAGGACGCCGGGCGGTACGGCGCATCCGGGGAGCCGGCCGCCCGCTCGCTCCCATCCGGGCTCGACGGTACCGGCACCGTCGAGCCCGGTTGGCACCTTCGGGCGGCGAGCCGGTCAGCGGCGAGGCGCGGCCCGGGATCAGGTGCGCGCGGGCGGCAGCGGTGTGGTGGCCGGCCCGTGCAGTACGGCGCCGTCGACATCGAAACGGGAACCGTGGCACGGGCAGTCCCAGGTCTTCTCGACATCGTTGAACGCGACGACGCAGCCCAGGTGGGTGCAGGTCGCCGAGACCGAGTGCAGGTCGCCGGAGTCGTCACGGTAGACCGCACAGCGCCGCCCGCCCATCCGGATCACGGCCCCGTCGCCGGGTGCGAGCTGCTCGGGGGAGTCGGCGTAGCTGGCCGGTCGCAGCCGGTCTCCGACGAACCGCCTGGCGACCTCGGCCGCGGCTTTGATCAGGGGCACCGCCTCGACCACGGGATGCAGGCGGCGGGGGTCGTACAGCTTGCTCCAGGGCGGCGGGTCCGTTCCGTCGATGAGAGCGGTCAGCAGCCGGCCGGCCAGTACTCCGTTGGTCATTCCCCAGGCGTTGAAGCCGGTCGCCACGTAGACGTGCGAGGCGCCCGGGTGTAGCAGGCCGATGTAGGGGATCCGGTCGGTGCTGGTGTTGTCCTGAGCCGCCCAGTGGTATGCCAGCGTGTCGACCGGGAAGTGTTCACCGGTCCAGCCGGCGAGCCTGTCCAGGCGCTCGCGCACTCCCGGCGTTCCTGGCTGGAACGACTCGCCGGTCACGATGAGCAGCCGGCGCCCGTCGCCGTACGGGGCGGTACGGACCGAACGGGTGTTCTCCTCCGGCGTGACGTACATGCCGGCCGGGTCGTCACCGGCGTCGATGACGGCGGCGACCACGAGTTCACGGTGTGGTACCAGCCGGGTGAACAGGCCCGCCCGGTCGAAGATCGGGTAGTGGGTCGCGACCACGACGTCCCGGGCCGTCACCGTGGCACCGCTCTCGGTGCCGAGCCGGCACGGCTCGCCCTCGGTCAGGTCGACGACGCGGGTGCGTTCGAAGATGCGTCCGCCCCGGCGGACGAGGTCGGCGGCCAGCCCGAGCAGGTAACGGCGGGGATGGAACTGGGCCTGCCGGTCGACGCGGATGGCGGCACCGATCGGGTACGGCAGCCCGGACTCGGTGACCAGCGACGCCGGCAGGCCGGCGACGCGTGCCGCCTGGACCTCGGCCTCGATCTGGCCGCGTTTCCCCTCGGACAGGTAGGTGTAGGCGGGCAGTCGCTCCAGGTCGCAGTCGATGCCCAGGTCGAGGGCTGTCGCGGCGACGTGCTCGATGGCGTCGAGTTGGGACGTCGCGTACCAGCGGGCGGCCTGCTCGTCGAGTTTCGACCGCAGGTGGGCGTAGACGAGGCCGTGTTGGGCGGTCAGTTTCGCGGTCGTGTAGCCGGTGACCCCGGTGGCGATCCGGTCGGCCTCGAGGACCGCGACCGCGGCCCCGGTCCGGGCCAACTCCCAGGCCGTGCAGAGGCCCGCGATACCGCCGCCGATCACCGCCACGTCGACCTCGACGTCGTCGGCCAGCGCGGCGAACGAGGTCGCCGCCGTCGAATCCATCCAGTACGACTCCGCCGAACCCGGTTCATGCGTCATGTCGTCGCTATACCCGCGCCCGCTGACGGCCACGCTCACGGCGCGGCGCCCAGTCCCAACCCTCGCCGCTCGTCCTCGCCGTACCCTCGCCGCTCGTCCTCGCCGTCCTGATCCGCACGGTGCAACGGGCCCCATTCTTCGGATCGTTGTCCCCGGATCGCCAGGTCGGCCTCGCGGAGTGCCTTCTCGCCCACCCACGCGACCGGTCGGCGGCAGATCACCAGCGGTTCGTTGTCCGGTCCCCGTCCGCACTCCCGGCCGGTCAGCACCCAGGGGGAGGCTCCCGGGCCGCGGAGTTCCCGGACATGGCAGTAGTCGTAGAGACGCCGGGCGACCCAGAGATGCAGCGAGCGGTCACCCCACCACGGCTCGACCCGCAGCGGGTTGGCGGACAGGCCCGGCAGTGGCACGCCGGTGAGCGCGTCCCGGCTGGTCTGCCGGGACGCACCCCGCCCGACGTGGTCGGCGTCCGGGCCGTGGGACCACCGCACGTACAGTTCCTCGTCCGCGGGCGCCTGCCGCACCAGTTCGGCCAACTGGCAAAGCTCCTCGATCAGGTACATCCCTGCGGTCGCCTGCTGATCCATGCCGTCACTCTGCCCCCGCACCGGCCAGGTCATTCCTGGTACGCCCGAGCTGTGCCGTCGGGCGCCGCCGTCCGGGCCGCCGCCGGTCCTCCCTCGGCAGATCCTGGCCGTCCGGACGGCGTCGGCGTGCCCGCTTCACCCGTGCGCCGGGGCCTCCGGCCTCGTTTGCCTGCCGCGGCCTCCGGCCTCATCCGGGTGCCGGGGCCTCCGGACCGGGCTGAGCCGGTGGCGGCACGGGCGCACCAACACCGGGCCGGGCCGCCCGGATGGCGGTCACCGGCTGCCCGGCAAGCCGGCGTCGGGGGGCCCGACCGGGTGGTGCGACGGGTTCCGGGCCGGGGTCGGGGAGTTCCGGCAGCGGCAGCAGACGGGGGCGGCGCGGTCGGAGGTGCACCCGCGTCCCGTGGTGGCGCAGCCGGATTCCGTGCTCGTCGGTACCGTCCCGCAGCAGGTAGGTCGCGGTGTTCCCGGTGACCGTGACCCGGAGCCGGCGGCCCCGCCAGCGGAGCGAGAACTCCAGTCGGGTCAGTGCCGCCGGCAGCCGAGGCGCGAACGCGAGTTCGCCGCCGCCGTCCCGGAGTCCGCCGAAGCCCGTCACCAGCGCCAGCCAGACGCCGGCGAGGGCGGCGATGTGCAGGCCGTCGCGGCTCTGCCCGGCGAGACCGTGCAGGTCCTGTAGGGCCGACTCGGCGAGGTGGGCGTAGCCGAGTTCGAGGTGCCCGAGTTCGGCGGCGAGGATCGCCTGCGCGCTCGCCGACAGCGACGAGTCGCCGACGGTACGCCGCTGGTAGTAGGCGAAGTTGCCGGCCTTCTGCTCCGGGGTGAACAGCTCACCGCAGTGCTGCATCGCCAGCACGACGTCGGCCTGCTTGATCACCTGTCGACGGTAGAGCTCCAGATAGGGGTAGTGCAGCAGCAGCGGGTACTCGTCGGCCGGGGTGCCGGCGAAGTCCCACTCCTCGAGCGCGGTGAACCCGGCGCACTGCTGGTGCACCTCCCGTCCGTCGTCGTACGGAAGGTGCATCGCCTCGGCGGCCGCCCGCCAGGCGTCCAACTCCGCCTGCTCGACGCCGAGTTGCCGGGCCCGGTCCGGCAGCAGTTCGGCCGCCCCGACGGCACCGAGCAGGTTGCGCCGGGCCATGACGTTGGTGAACAGGTTGTCGTTGCCGAGCGCGGTGTACTCGTCCGGCCCGGTGACACCGTCGATGTGGAAGCCGCCCGCGTCGTCGAAGTGGCCCACCCGGTTCCAGAGCCGGGCCGTCTCGACCAGCAGTTCCAGCCCGGCGTCCCGGAGGAGGGCACGGTCGTCGGTGACGGCGACGTACCGCAGCACGGCTGCGGCGATGTCGGCGTTGACGTGCAGCGCCGCCGTACCGGCCGGCCAGTACCCCGAGCACTCCCGTCCGTCGATGGTCCGCCATGGGAAGGCCGCACCGGCCAGCCGCAGCTCGCCGGCCCGCTCCCGGGCCCGGTCGAGGGTGGCGTGCCGCCAGCGCAGCGCCGCCGCGGCGGCGTCCGGCCGCAGGTAGGTCAGGACCGGCAGCACGAATGTCTCGGCGTCCCACATGGTGTGGCCGTCGTATCCGTTGCCGGTCAGCCCCTTGGCCGGCAACGGACGCTCACCCGCCCGGGCGGTGGCCTGCAACAGGTGGAAGAGCGCGAATCGTACGGCCTGCTGGAGCTGCGGATCGCCGTCGACGACCACGTCCGCGTCGGCCCAGAACCCGTCCAGGTAGCCCTGCTGGTCGGCGCGGAGTCCAGCCCAGCCGCCCCGTGCCGCCTCCGCGACCGCCGTACCCGCGTCGGCGATCAGCGCGTCGAGCGGTCGCTGCCCGGACCAGGCGTACCCGACCAGTTTCGTCACCCGGAGTCGCTGCCCCGGCGCGAGCCGGGTCTCGACGGCGACCCGCACCAGGTCCGGGCCGCTGTCCACGTCGACCTCCGCTCCCGCTGCGTCGAGCAGGTGCGTGACGGCGGCGACGATCCGGTGCCCGCTGCGCCGTGCCCGATGCGCCAGGACGCCACCGAGGCCGTCGGTCACGTGCCGCTCCGGCAGCAGCGGCCGTTCGAGGACGGTCGGCGCCCTCGGGTCCTCGGTGTCCTGCTCGGGCAGTGCCGGGTTGGCCCGAAGCTCCGAGTGCAGCCGGATCCGTACCGGCCGGTCGGTGGCGGCGACCTCGTAGCGGATCGCCAGCACCGCGGGGTGGACGAACGAGACCAGCCGGGTGCTGTGCACCTCTACCGCCGCACCGGACGGGGCGGTCCAGCCGAACGACCGTCGAAGGGTGCCCTCACGCAGGTCGAGGATCCGTTCATGCCGGTCCGTGCCGTCGACCGTCGGGTCGACCGGGTGGCCGGCCACGAACAGCCGGACCCGGGTCCCCTCCGGCGCACCGACCAGCACCTGGTTCCGCTCCGGAAAGGCGTAGCCGCCCTCCGGGTAGGTCAGCTCGCATTCCTCGTAGCACGAGTTGAGGTAGCTGCCCGGGTTGCCGCTGGCCCCGCCCTCCTCCAGTACGCCACGGACGCCGAGCTGGCCGTTGGCCAGCGCGAAGACGGACTCCAGGTCGGCCAGCGCGGTGTGGTCGAGGCCGTCCTCGCGGACCTGCCAGGTCGGCGCGTCCGGATCCGGGTGCCCGGTCCGGGCTCGTGGTATCGATATCGTCGGCTGCCGCTCCCCACGGGTGGGCCCGGTGTCGACGCTCACGCCTCGCCGCCGATCAGCCGATCGTCACCGGACTCGGGAGCGAGGTCCGCCAGCCGCTTCCGTACCGCAGCGCCGCCGAGCGCGGGGCGGCCTCCGGGATGCCCGACACTGGCCCCGGCGGCGGCCACCGCGTACCGGGCGGCGTCCGGCGGCGGATCACCGCGCAGCAGCGCCACGGTGAGCGCGGCGGTCAGCGCGTCTCCCGCGCCGGTGGTGTCCACGACCTTCTCCTCGCTGAGCGGCACCAGCAGATGCCCCCGGCCCCAGCGACGGTCGTCCCAGACGAAGAGGTTTCCTGCCGGCCCGAGGCCGAGCACGACCAGACCCGGGCCGGCGCGGAGGAGTCGCTCGGCAGCGGCGCGGACCCGATCCGGGTCGTCGGCGGAGGCACCGGTCAGCAACTCGGTCTCCCGGTCGTCCGCCCGCAGCACGTCGGCGGCCGCCAGCAGCGGCTGGCGGTGCTCGTCGTCGGCCGGCGCGCCGTCGAGCACGAGCAGCCGGCCCGCCTCCCGGGCGAGCCGCGCCGCCGCCAGCGCCGCCGGTGGTGGCTGCTGGAGCTGCACCAGTACGCCGTCGGCGGTGAACGCCTCCGCCGCCTCCCGCACGTCCGCCTCGGTCAGCAGCATGTCGTCGGGCAGGTGCTGCAGGTAGCGCCAGCCTCCCTCGGCGTCCAGCGCCTCCACGATCAGCCCCGTGTCCGCCCCGACCCGGCGGCGTACCCGCGACACATCGACACCGTCCCGGCGCGCCTGCGCCAACAGGTCCGTACCGACCCGGTCGTCGCCGGCCACGGCGAGCAGGATCGGACGGGCACCGAGCTGGGCCAGCGCGACCGCCTGGTTGGCGCCCTTGCCGCCGAGCATCTCGCGGCGGCACCGGACGTCGGCGGCGCTGCCGGCCGGTGGCATCCGGTCGACCACCAGTACGAGATCGCGGGCCAGTTGTCCGACCACCAGAACCTGCGGGACAGCGCTCACGGACCTTCAGCTACCCAGAACCGACCCGCGCTACTCGACTGGGCATCACAACGGCGTCCGGCGCGTGCTCCGGTACCGCGTCGGACGAAGCACATCGGGAGCCCGCTGGCGAAGCTGGGCCTGCCGGCGGACGAGGACGACCATCGCTGGGCCCGGCGGTCCTGATCTACCTGAACGGCCGACCGGCTGCCCGGTGCAGGGTCTCAGGTGCCGTCGCCCATGACGGCGAGCAGGCCGGTCAACTCCAGGACCCGGCGAACGTTTCTCTGGCAGTTCACCACATTCAGACCGGCGTCTTGTTTGACCGCCCGGTTGTAGGCGTGCACGAGTGTGGCGATACCGCTGGAGTCCAGGAAGGTGACCCTGGTCAGGTCGACCGTGAGTCTGTCGGGCTTCTGGTCCAGCAACTCGTCCAGACAGTCTCGTAGGTTGTCGGCGGTGCTCATGTCCACCTCGCCGTCGGCTGCCACCCGGATCCCGGTGCCGTCGCGTACCACCGTCAAGGACAGAACGGCCGCGGTGGAACCGAGTTCCGGGGACATCTCCCGCCTTCCGTCCGTCATCGCATCATAATGACACCTGTGGCGGCCCGTGAGGCGCAGCTCGGCGCTGGCCGGCCGATCTGGTCCCACATCGGAGCCAGGATGCGGGAGGCCGGCATCGTCATTCGATCAGGACGGCGCCCCTTGGACGTCCGGATGTGACAGTCGGTAACGTTCACCTTCGGCGGCGGCCTGGAGACCCGCACGCTGCCGGTAGGCGACCGCGAAGCCGGCAAGCAGGGTGGTGGACACGACCAGGAACGCGGCCCTGGTGCCGATGTGGTCGTTGACCAGCCCGCTGCTGGCCGAACCTGCCGCCAGCCCGAGTTGGCCGGCGGTCTGCTGCCAGCCGTAGCTCTCCGCGCTGCGGTGCGGTGGCACGGTCCGGACCATGAGTTCGTCGGTGGTGGCGAGCCACGGCGCCAGCGCGAGGCCGAAAGCCAGCAGGGCGAGACCCATCTGGGGCACGGTGCGCGGCAACAGCAGCGTGCCGGAGGTGAGCGCCAGTGCCGCCAGCAGGGCCAGGTAGCTGACCACGACGCCGCCGGAGCGGCCCCGTTTCACCAGCAGCAGCCCACCCACCAGGCTCGCGGCCGACCAGACCGCGATCAGCAGCCCGGTCTGGTTCGGACGGCCGTTCTCCGTGGCGAAGGCGGGGAGCAGTACCCACATGGCGCCCATCCCGACCATGTACGCGAAATGCACTCCGACCAGCGTGAGTACGGCCACCCGGGCCGGCCCCGTCCAGGCCGGGGCGGCCGGCTCGGCGCGGCTGCCGAAGGGTGGGATGATCGCGGCGTCGAGGAGCAGTGCGATGGTGCCGACCGCGGTGAACGCCAGCAGTGCCGCTGCCGGACCGACGTAGCCGAGGATCACCGTTACGGCCAGCGGGCCGGCGACGTACAGCACCTCCTGCCCGACCGCGTTGAGCGCGTAGGCCCGACTGAGCGCGGAGGCGGGTACCAGGGCCGGCAGGATCGCGCGGCTGCTGCTGGTGACCGGAGGCGTGGCCAGACCAGCCACGGCGGCGAGGGTGAGGTAGCCGGCCGGGGTGGCGGCGAAACTGAGCCCGATCAGTGCCGAGGCGTGCAGCATCCCGAATCCGAGCAGGACTCTCCGATGCCCCAGCCGGGTGAGCAGCCGGCCGGCCAGCGGGGCGCTGGTGGCGAGGCCGACCCCGCAGGCGGCGCCGGCGGCGCCGGCGACGGCGTAGCTACCACTGTTGTGGTGGCCGAGCAGCACGACCAGTAGTTGTCGCAGGGCGATCGGTAGCTGGGCGAGGTTGGTCGCGGCGATGACGGCGAGGCTGCGACGCGGTAGATTCATAAGTTATGAATGTTCCCGCCGACGACGCGCCAAACCTGCTCGGCGCGCTGAGTCTGCTTATCGAAGGCACGGTCCGGGCGGCCGTGACCGCCGAAGCGGGAGCCGCCGGGTCACTGCCCGAGGCGCTGGTAGTGCTCAAGGACCAGCCGGGAGCCACCGCGGAGTGGCTCGGCCACGTCCTCGGCCTCTCCCAACCGGGGACCGCACACCTCGTCCGCCGCCTCGTCCAGTCGGGCTGGATCGAGCGACGACCCGGCAGCGACGCACGCAGCTATCTCCTGCACCTCACTGCTGCCGGGCTGCGGATCGCCGAGCAGGTACTGCGGGCCCGACGCCAGGTCCTGACCGAGCTGCTCGCACCGTTGTCCGCCGAGCAGCGCCGGCAGTTGACCGGCATCGCCACGGCCCTCCTGCGGCCGCAGCCGGCCGACGAGCGGTGCCTGGCCCGGCTGTGCCGGCTCTGCGACCGGGCGGCGTGCACGGAGTGCCCGGTCTACGCGGGATACACGGATCGCAGGCCGGAGGGCTCCGGGTAGCCGGCCCACCACGGACGCTCGGACGGCTCCGCTCCGCGGGAGGGCTAATCACAGCAAAATCGGGTATTCACGCGGAATGTCCGAGGCCGCCATCGCCGACTACGGTCTGCTGTCTGACTGCGCGTCGGCGGCGTTGGTCAGCCGGGGCGGCTCAATCGACTGGTGGTGCCCGGGCCGGTTCGACGCGCCGTCGGTGTTCGGCCGGCTGCTGGACCCGGACGCCGGACACTGGGCCCTCTGCCCGGTGCCCGGATCGGAACCGCGGACGGAGCGGGCGTACGTCGACGGTTCGCTGGTGCTGCGGACCGTGCACCGTACCGGCACCGGCAGCGTCGCGGTCACCGACGCGCTGCTGGCGGAGCCCGGGGTGCATGCACACGACCTCGGACGGAATTCTCCGATGGTGCTGGCCCGGGTCGTCGAAGGACTCACCGGCACGGTACGGATGTGCTGCGAGTACGTCCCGAGACCGGAATACGGGCTGATAGTTCCGTACCTGCACTGCCGCGACGGGCAGGTGCTCACCACCGCCGGCCCGCTGGCCCTGGCCCTGCGCGCCCCGGTGCCGCTGGACTGTGCGCGCGGGCGGGCGGTTGGCGAGTTCGACGTCGCCGCCGGTCAGGTCTTCGGCTTCGACCTGGCGTCCGCGCCGGCCGACGGCCCACCGCCACGGCAACTGGATCCGGTACCGGCGCTGCGGGACACCGTCGAGGCCTGGCGGGCGGGGGAGGATCTGCACCAGTACAACGGTCGTTACCGCGACCTCGTGCGGCAGCACGCGTTGATCGTGCAGGGCCTGACCTACCGGCCCAGCGGGGCGGTGGTCGCCGCCGTCACGACGTCCCTGCCGGAGCGGCTCGGCGGCACCGACAACTTCGACTACCGCTACGCCTGGCTGCGGGACTTCTTCCTGACCATGCGGGCGCTCTGGGTCACCGCCTGCCCGGAGGAGACCGGCCGGCTCTTCGACTGGGCGGCCCGCTCGGCCGGCCGTACCGGTGACGAACCCGTGCCGGTCATGTACGGGGTGACCGGCGAGCGGAACCTGGCCGAGTACTCCCTCGACCATCTGCGCGGCTACGCCGGCAGTCGGCCGGTCCGGGTCGGCAACGGCGCCTGGCAGCAGCGGCAGCACGACGTGCCCGGCGAGGTACTGCTCTGTGCGTACCTGCTCCGTGACCGACTCGGCGACGTCACCGAGGAGCTACGGGCGTTGCTGGTCGGCCTGGCCGAGCAGGCCACGCACTGGCGGGAACCGGACGCCGGCATGTGGGAGGAACGCGGCCCCGGACGGCACTACCTCGCGTCGAAGGCGCTGTGCTGGGGCGCGCTGGACAGCGCGGTGAAACTCGCGCCGATCCTCGGCCCGCGCGCCGATCCGGAGCGGTGGACCGCCGTCCGCGACGAGATCCGGCGCACGGTGCTGCGCGACGGCTGGAACGAGCGCGTCGGTGCCTACACCGGAACCATCGGATCGTCGGAACTGGACGCCTCGGTGCTGATCCTGCCCGGGACGGGCATGGTGGCGGCCTCCGATCCGCGGATGCGGGCCACCATCGAGGCCATCGCGACAGACCTGACGACGGAAGGACTGGTCCGCCGCTGGCCGGACGATCCGGCCGGCTTCGTGATCTGCACGTTCTGGTTGGTCGAATGCCTGGCGATGGCCGGCGAGACCGAACGGGCCGCCGCCCTCTTCGAACGCACCGCCGCCCGCGCCAACGACCTCGGGCTGTTCGCCGAACAGATCGACCCCCGCACCGGCGCGCACCTTGGCAACACCCCGCTGGCGCTGTCCCACGTCGGCCTCATCGGAGCCGCCTGGCGGCTCACCAAGCCCACCTTCATCTGAACCCGCCTGGCCTGACCCCGCCTCCGGGAAGCGCGCCGGCAACGGGCGCGGCCTCCTCCGGCACCCTTCGGCACGCGCGGTCGTCACCGGCGGCGCGCCGGTGACGCCAGCCGTTCGACGGCGCCGAGCACCAACTCCCAGAACGCCTCGACGTCCAGGTGCAGTGCCACGTTGGCGTTGTCCGGCGTGGCGGTTCGGTGGTGCAGGTCGACCACGGTCGCGCCCCGGGTGTGTGTCCCGGCCAGTTCCACCGCGACCGGCGCCGGTACGCAGGTGACCATCGACGCGTCTATCACCCGGGCAACGGCGATCGGATCGTGCAGCGGCGGATCGGCCAGCCCGAACACGTTCTGGTACGTCGCCGCGAAGAACGTCATGAGGTCGATGCAGATCCGCGCGAGGTCGGTGTCGAGCCGCCGGAATCTCGCGATGACGTCCGGCGTCACCAGCGCCTGGTGTGTGATGTTCAGTCCGCACATCGTCACCGGCAGGCCGGAACGCAGCACGATCTGGGCGGCTTCCGGATCCACCACCACGTTGAACTCGCCGTACGGCGTGACGTTCCCGCGTCCGGTCGAGCCACCCATGAACACGATTTCGCGGATCTTCGGCGCCACCTCGGGGTGGTCCCGCAGCAGCGTCGCGATGTTGGTGAGCGGTCCGGTGGGGACGAGCGTGACGGGTTCCGGATGATCGAGCAGGATTCGGCGGATCAGCGCGACGGCGTGCTCGTCGAGGACTGGCACCGTCGGTTCGCCCAGAGTCGGGCCGTCGAGCCCGCTCGCCCCGTGGATCTCCGGCGCCACCCGCAGTTCGCCGGCGAGCGGCCCGGCGCATCCGGCGGCGATCGGCACATCGGTGATGCCGGCGGCGGTGCAGATCCGCCGCGCGTTCACCGTGGTCTTGTCGAGGGTCTGGTTGCCGGCGACCGTGGTGATGGCGAGTAGGTCGATCCGGGGGTCGGCCGCGGCCAGCAGGAGGGCCAGCGCGTCGTCATGGCCCGGGTCACAGTCGAGGATTACCGGAGTGGTCACCGAACACAACCCGCTTCCGAGGTCGACGACAGCGGTTCGCCCAACCGTACGGCAAGGTGCGCCGCTGGCCGGCTCCGGCCGGCGCGGATGGTAGGAGTCGAGGGTTGCCGAAGGGTTGGCGATGCTGCGGCCAGGTGGGAACCGGAGACCGGCTCAGTGGTACGGAGTGGACGCCGCTCGCCTGTGGAACCGATGCCCGTCGCTCGGGCACGGTGTGTGGCTGACCGGCGTTCCTGGGCTACGGGACGGTGACGCCGTACGCGGCGAGGATCTCCATGATCGGCTGGTAGTACGTCGTCCCACCGGTGGTGCAGTTGCCGCTGCCGCCGGAGAGGATGCCGAGGATGGTGCCGGTCGATGCGGAGTAGAGCGGGCCGCCGCTGTCGCCCGGCTCGGCGCAGATGTTGGTGCGGATGAGCCCGAAGACGCTGCCCTCGGCGTAGTTCACGGTCTGGTTGAGGCCGGTCACCGTGCCGCAGCGCACGCCGGTGGTGGCTCCGCTGCGGCAGACGGCCTGACCGACGTACGCGTTGCCGGCGCCGGTGATCGGCAGCAGTTGCGGGTAGGTGTAGACCGCGCTGGGATGGCTGACCGCACCGGTGTAGCGCACGATGCCGTAGTCGTTGCCGGGGAAGCTGCTGCCGGCGTTGGGGCCGAGCGGGATCGTCCGGCCGCTGTCGGCGTACCAGGTCGAGGCGGCCCGGGTGCAGTGCCCGGCGGTGACGAAGTAGGACGTGCCGCCGGCGCGTACGTTGGCGCCGAGGGAGCACCGGCCGGCGGCGCCGTAGATGGCCTGTCCGCCGGCGATGAGTAGGCGTAGGCGGCCGGGTTCGCGGCGGAACGCCGCTCCGGAGCGGTCGGCGACGGCGCGCAGTACCCGGGCCTGGGCGTTGTCGACCGACTCGTCGACGGTGAGCGTGGTCCGGCCGGTCGCCGGATCGACACCCCACGCGGTTCCGGCGGTCCGCACCTCGGCCACGGTGGCCGGACCGGGTGAGGAGCTGCCGTGCTCGTGTGCGGCGGCCGGGGTGGCGGGCAGCAGTGCGGTGAGCGTGAGGACGAGGACCGGTACGAGGCGCATCCCGCAACCCCCGATTGTCGACGGTCGATGTACTGCCCAGGATCCGTCCTCGCCGCTATGGTTTCAAGCCCCGGCGCGCGAGCGGGTCGCCCCGGGGCCCGCTGCCGACGCTGGCGGTCGTGGGCGATGTCGAGCCCGGGTCCGCTCATCGCGGCCCGGCGCCTCGTCGCAGCCAATCGGCCCACTCGTCGGCCTCCTCCAGCCGGGCGAATCCGTTCAGCGCCGCGGCAGCCAGCCCGGTCGGCAGCGAACCGGGGCCGCGTAGCTCCCGCCACTGGGCCAGGTTGAGTTCCAACACCCGGAGACCGGGCACATCCCTGATCCGGTGCAGGTCACTCACCTCGGTCCCGGACAGGTCGACGTGGACCAGAGCGGGGAGGTCGACCAGCGGCGCGATCGAGACCGGGGAGCGGGAGGCGAGCCTCAGCCCCCACAGGGTCGGATGCCCGCCGAGTTGCGAAAGGTCGAGCTCGGCGGCGTCGATCGACAGCCACTCGACCGGCACGTCGGGCGGGAGTGCCGTCGTGACCGCCGTCGCGCGGTTTATCGAGACACTGCGCAGCCGGCCGAGCGGCGCCAGGTCCGCCAGGTGGAGGGCAGTCGCGTCGTTGAGGTACAGCTCCTGCACGTCGAACCCCGTGACGACGTCGGCAACCCGCCGCTCGCCCACCCGCTCGGAGTGGTTGTACGGCGGATGAGCCGAGACACGCCGCGCAGTACCGTCGTCCCGCAGCGTCCCGAGACGGTCGTGCAGCGCCGCCGTCACGGACTCGGCGACATAGCCCACCGGCCCATGGAAGTCCCTGCCGTACTGGATGAGCTGCCCGGAGGTTCCCTCCGGCCCAGGATCGAGGTCGACCATGCAGAAGTTGCCGCCCCGGTCGGTGCCGACCTCCACCCACCAGTCGTTGCGGGACACCCGCCGTACCCGGCCGGGCGGGTACGCCTCGTAGACGACCGGGAACACCGCGAACAGATCGTCGTTGCCCAGGAACGCTCCGGGCCCACCGTCCAGGTACTCGGCCACCACGGATTTCAACGGCAGCAGCGCTCCCGCCCCGAGTAGCCCGTACTCCTCACCGCCGGACACGGTCCGGTACAGGGCCCGGAGGTCCTCGGGCAGCCGCAGGCCCATGGCCGACTCGGCGGCCCGGATCTCCTCTTCCGAATGCCCGGCGCCGAATTCGGGCGTGTCCCCGGTCTGCCGGGTGTACTCGCGCACGAACTCCGCGACGAGGGCACGGACGGTGGCGAGTACCTCCGGATCGGTGGGCCGCTCGGTGACGGCGACGTTGGGCGGCGCCGGCATCGGCGAGACCGGGTGGTGGGGGTGCCGGTAGTCGGGGTCCAGCACCAGCCGCACCGGCGCCACGGTGGGCAGGTCGAAGGTGTACCGCAGCTCGGCGCGGCCAGACCCGTCGCGGGCGAGTTCGACGACGAGCGGGCGGTCCTCCCCGTCCGGGCGTACCGCTTCGTCCACCCGGCGGAGCAGGTCGTGCAGGGCGAACCCGGTACCCGCGACCGCCGACCGCCCGGCGGCGTCGAACGTGTGCAGCGAGCTGCCGCCCCGTGGCCGGTACCGCCCTTGCAGGACCGCTATGTCGCTGCGGCCCAGCGCCGACGCCATCTCACCGATCAGCCCCCGCAGATCCGTCATCACCAAACCCTCTCCGCACAGCCATGAGCCACGGACCACGAGGTACGAGGCATGCACACGATAGCGAGCAGCAGCACCATCCGGTCTGTCGCCGGGAGCGGTATCCACCGTCGGTCCTGGCGATGCACGGATACCTTCGGCCTGGTAATTCGCCAGGGTCCGTTTCTCGACGCAATGGGAAGCGGTTCTATCGTGACGTGGTGACAACTCAGGTGATCGTGCTGAATGGCGGATCGAGCTCGGGTAAGTCGGGAATCGCCCGGTGCCTGCAGGCGGTCCTACCGGATCCATGGCTTGCCATCGGGGTCGACACACTGATCGATGCGATGCCCGCGTCCATGCAGGCGACGGATGGGGGCATCGAGTTCACTTCGGATGGCGGGGTGAAAGTCGGGCCGGAGTTCCGGTTGCTTCAGACGGCGTGGATGGAGGGAGTCGCCGCGATGGTCCGTGCCGGCGCCCGGGTCATCCTCGACGAGGTTTTCCTCGGTGGAGGGGGGTCGCAGCAGCTCTGGCAGAAGGTCCTCGGCGGGCTGGACGTGTTCTGGGTCGGCGTCCGGTGTGAGGGTTCGGTCGCCGCGGGCCGTGAGGTCGCCCGGGGAGACCGGGTCCGGGGAATGGCCGTGTCACAGGCGGAGATGGTCCACCAGGGCGTCGCCTACGACCTGGAGGTGGACACGACGCATACCGAGTCCCTGGCGTGTGCGCGGACCATCGCCGCACGGCTCAGGTGACCCGAGCCGACCGGCGCCGGCCGACCGGCGCGCCGCGCGGTGTCATGAGCAGTCGGCGACCCCATCGACCTCCGGCGCATCGGCGGCCGGGGCCGAGCGGCGGGCGGCGAACAGCGCGGCGAAGCCGTCGAGTAGGCAGTGCAGGCCGAATTCGAAGGTCTCGTCCCAGCCCGCGTCGAACGCGTCCGCGCTGAGTGCGGCCATCGCCGGATAGTCTCCGGAGGCCATGGCCCGCTCCAGCACCGGAAGGTGCTGGCTCCAGAACTCCTCGTCGCTGACGCCGCTCTCCTCGGCCGCGGCGAGGTACAGGATCCGGTGCCGGGCGTAGCCGGTGACGAAGCCGTCGAGCGCGATCATCACGCCGATCCGTTCCTGGCTGGTCAGGCCGAGACCGGTCAGCGCGGCGACGACGATCTCGGCCCCGGCGAGGCTGTTCGGGCCCATCACCGGCCGGGTCCAGTTGACCTGGAGCAGCCAGGGGTGCGCCAGGTGCAGCCGGTAGGAGTCGTGGGCTACTGCCGTCAGCAGTTCCCGCCAGCCCTTCTCCGCGGCCCGGACCGCCTCCTCGCCGGGCCCGCTGACCCTGTCCAGCATCAGTGCGAGGAGTTCCGCCTTGCCGGGGACGTACCGGTACAGCGTCATCGCGCCGACCCCGAGCTCCGCGGCCACCCGCCGCATGGAGATGGCGGCGGTGCCCTCCCGGTCGGCGACGGCGATCGCCGCGTCGACGATCTTGTCCAGGGTCAGGGTCGGTTTCGGTCCCCGGGCGGGGCGCTCGCCGGTGCCCCAGAGCAGTTCGATGCTGCGTCGCAACTGCTCGGTGGGGGTGAGCTCGCTCGTCATGGTGCCGTCAGCCTACAAGTCGGTTGTGATCTGGGTACAGCGTACGCTAATCTCCGTACACCGTACCCAGTCTAGGGAGGGTTTCCCTTGCCCACGTCTGACTACGTCGTCCTCACCGAGGGCCTGCAGAAGCGATATCGCGACACCGAGGCACTGGCCGGGCTGGACCTCGCCGTGCCGCGCGGTCTGGTCTACGGCCTGCTCGGCCCCAACGGCGCCGGCAAGACCACCGCCGTGCGCATCCTGTGTACGCTGCTCCGGCCGGACGGCGGGCGCGCCGAGGTCGCCGGCTACGACGTACGGACCCAGGCCCGCCTGGTACGCCGCCGCATCGGCCTGACCGGGCAGAACACCGCGGTCGACGACAACATCAGTGCCCGGCAGAACCTGGTGATGTTCGGCCGCCTGTTCCACATCGGCGCGGCCGCCGCCCGGCAACGGGCTCAGGAACTGCTGGACCAGTTCGGCCTCTCGCACGCGGCGGACAAGACGCCGAAGAAGTTCTCGGGTGGGATGCGACGCCGGCTGGACCTCGCATCCAGCATGATCCTCGCGCCTGACGTGCTGTTTCTCGACGAGCCCACCACCGGACTGGACCCGGCCGGGCGACGCGAGGTGTGGCAGGCGGTGGGAGAGCTGGCCTCGCGCGGCACCACGGTGGTGCTCACCACCCACTACCTCGACGAGGCGGACCGGCTCTGCGACCGGATCGGGGTCATCGACCACGGCAGGAACCTCGTCGAGGACACCCCGAGCGGGTTGAAGCGCCGGATCGGCAACGAACGGCTCGAGGTCGTCGCGGCCGAACCGGCCGACCTGCCGGCGATCGGCGCGCTCGTGGGCAGGGTCGCCGCCGCCGGGCGTACGGCCACGGTGGACGACGCCGTACTCGCGGTCAGCGTCCCGGTGGACAACGGCGTGGCCGCCCTGACCGAGGTCGCCTCCGAACTGCGCGAGCGGGGCATCGCCGTGGCCGACCTGGGGCTGCGGCGCCCCACCCTGGACGAGGCCTTCCTGCACCTGACCCAAGAACGCCGGAATGCCGGCGCGCACACCGACGAGAAGCGTCCGACCGCCTACCTGGAGGCCAGCAGATGACCACGGTCCACCTCGCGCCGGATCCCAGCGACACCCTCGGTAGCCGGATCAAGTGGGCGGTCGTCGACTGCTGGACCATCCTGATCCAGGAAATGGCGCACCTCGTCCGGCAGCCCTCCAACTTCGCCTGGCAGCTCGGCTTCCCGATCGTCATGGTGCTGATGTTCGTCTACGTCTTCGGCAGCGCCATGGACGTCTCGGGGCAGGGTGCCGGCACCGGCTACCTGGAGTTCGCCATGCCCGGTCTCTTCGCCATGACGATGGCCTTCGGCTTCATGAACACCGCCTTCGCGGTAGCCATGATCAAGGAGCGGGGCTTCATCGACCGCTTCCGGTCCATGCCCATGGCCTCGTCCGCGGTGGTCACCGGCCGTGGCCTGGCCGACGTCATCCACGCCACGGTGGACCTGGCCATCCTGGTCGTCATCGCGCTGGTCCTCGGCTGGCGCCCCGGCGGCAGCCTCGCCGCGACCCTGACCGCCTTCGCGCTGCTGCTGTGGCTGCGGACGGCCCTCATCTTCGTCGGAATCCAGCTCGGGTTGATGCTGAAGAACACCGAGGCGGCCGGGAACCTGTTCGCGCTCGCCTTCCCGTTCGGCATGGTCTCCTCGGTCTTCGCGCCACCGGACCTGATGCCGGGCTGGCTCGGCGCGGTCGCCGCCTGGAATCCGGTCTCCTCCACGGCCGGGGCGATCCGGGAGTTGTTCGAGTCCCCGGCGGTGGCCAGCGGCTACTGGATCGAGGAGCACGCCGTCACTACTGCCGTACTCTGGCCGGCGGTCATCACCGCGATCTTCCTGCCCCTGGCGGTACGCCAGTACCAGCGCCTCGGCCGCTGACCACGAGCGGCGACCGGTCAGCCTGCGACGAGGTCCATGCGGAGGAACTCGGTGATGCGCAGCAGCTTCGGTGGGCGCGCCACATCGGCGGGGAGGGGCTGGAACGCCTCGACCTCCCCGCCGAGGCGTGGGGCGGTGAGTTCCACCTCCCTCCCCGCGACCCGGAGCCGCGCACCGCCGGCCGCCAGCACGTTCTGTACCCAGTCCGAGCGCGATGCGTACACCAGGACGAACAGGTAGCCGCCGTACCTCACAGAGATGATCGTCGACCATGGCCTGCGGGCGGGTTACGACCCCGCACACGAGTTCGGCTACGGCCTGGATCTGATCCTGGATGCGCTCGAAGCACGCCGGAGGTAGGTCCGGTACCGCTACGACCTGACCAGGCCGGTCGGCGACCGGGTCCCGGTCAACCCGCCGGCGCTGAGGTGGGCGACGGCGGTGTCGGGCCGCTGACGCCACCGGCGGGCATGCCAGGTCCGCCACCGCGCACCGGCGGTGGCGGACCTGGTCCGCCGGCTCGGCTGCCGCCGACATCGGCACCGTGGCGCGGAATTGGCGTATTGTCCTGCGACAACGGTTGCTACATGAGCGGAGGCATGGTGGGCAAGGGCTCGTCGGACGCGGGACCGGGGATCGTCATCGACGCGTCGTCGCCGGTGCCGCCGTTCGAACAGTTGCGTGTGCAGTTCGCCCGGCAGATCCAGGATCACACCCTGGTCGTCGGCACCCGCCTGCCGCCGATCCGCCAGCTCGCCGCCGATCTCGGCCTGGCCGCCAACACGGTGGCCAGGACCTACCGGGAGCTGGAGGAGGCGGGACTGATCGAGACCCGGGGCCGGGCCGGCTCCTTCGTGTCGGCAGCCGGTGAGCAGGCGCGCGAACGCGTGCGACGCGCCGCCGCGGAGTACGCGGCAGTGGTCACCAGCGCGGGCATCGACCCGGACGAGGCTGTCCGGATCGTCCAGGCGGCGTTGACCACGGGTACGCCGGCCACTGCCGGATGACCCCGTCGCCTACCGCCAACGGGCTGCCGGGGGCGAGGCTCAGGCGCCCCGGGTGATCCGCAGGGTCAACACGTCGGTCCGGACCGTGATGTGCCCGTGGAACAGCGCCAACCCCTCGGCGTTGTAGCCGATCTGGGTGGCGCTGACCAGCGGGTGCCCGATCGGCACCTTGAGCCGTCCGACGGCTGCCTCGTCGGCGAGTACGGCGGCGAACTCGATCTCGGCCCGGCGTACCGGCATCCCGGTCGCACCGGCCAGGAACTCGAACATGTCCAGGTCGATGCTGACCAGGCCGGACGGGTCGAGTTCGCGGTCGCCGACCCGCAGCGGCAGGTGGTCGCGGATCCAGGCCGCCGCGACGCCGTCGACGGCGAAGAGCCGGTCGACCCGCCAGACCGGTGAACCGACGTCCAGCCCGAGGATCTTGGCGCAGTCGTCCGGGCACTCGGCCCGGCTCACCGCCGCGTCCTGGAGTGCCGGCCGGTGCCCGGAGGCGGTGATCCGGTCCCGCAGCGCGGTGACGTCGCCGATCGACACCGGTACCCGTTCGGTCGGCTCGCTGACGAAGGTGCCGACACCCCAGGTCCGGGTGAGTACGCCCTCGGCGGCGAGCTGCCCCAGCACCTCTCGCACGGTGGCCCGGCTGACCGCCAGCCGGTCGGCCAACTCGCGCTCGTTGGGCAGCTTGTCACCGGTCCGGAACTCGCTGCCGATCAGATCGCGCAGTTGGCTCTGCGCGGTCTGTAGCGCGGTCTCGCGCCGAGCCATCAACCCTCACCTCTTCGCTCCGCCGCGCCAGCCATGGCGTACGGAGTGTAGTAGCTGGGCGCCCACCCGAGCGGGTGCACGCCAACCACCCGACGTCGTTACCAGACCTGTTCCAGTACCCGGATGGTGTTGCCACCGATCACCTTGGCGATCTCGTCGTCCGAGTAGTCGTGCTTGACCAGCCAGCCGACGATGTTCCCGAACGCCTCGCCCGGGTTCTCCACCCCGGAGACGTACTCGACCCGGGGGTGCTCGGGCTTGTTGCCCGCGTCCTTGCCGTAGTTGCCGGCGTACACCTTGTGCACCCCGACGTGGTCGCCGAACATCGTGTCCGGGCCGAACGTCACGTGGTCGATGCCGACCAGGTCGACGCAGTAGGTGAAGTGGTCCATCACCGATTCGAGGGAGTGCTCCAGGTGCGCCTCGGACAGGGTGGTGTGCGGGGCGGCCTCGATGCCGATCACCCCACCCCGCTCGGCGCAGGCCCGGATCACCTCGTCCGGCTTCATCCGCGAGGTGTTCCACACCGACCGCGCCCCGGCGTGGGTGATGAAGACCGGCACCCGGCTCGCCTCGATGGTGTCCAGGCAGGTCTGGTCGCCGGAGTGCGAGACGTCGATGGCGATGCCGAGCTTGTTCATCCGGTCGACCGCGCGCCGGCCGAAGTGGGTCAGCCCGCCGTCCCGGGCCTCGGACAACCCACCGCCGAGCATGTTCGCCTGGCTGTACGCGATGCCGAGCTGCCGCACCCCGAAGCCGTAGAGGATGTCGATCCGGTCGAGTTCGTTCTCGATCGGGCTGCTGCACTCCAGGCCGGCGACCAGAGCCAGCCGGCCGTCCCGCTTCGCCGCCCGGATGTCGGCGAGCGAGGTGGCCAGCGTGACGTAGTCCTGCTGGTAGAGGTCGCTCATCCGCATCCCGAGGGCGTAGATGAGGTCGTTCCACTTCCAGCCGTTTTCGCTGGTCACGCAGGAGGCGCCGGCCATGAAGTTGTCGAAGACGGCGGTCAGGCCGGACCGGGCCAGCCCCTCGTAGCCGGTCCGCTGCCGGGCGGTCCGGTTGTAGGCGCGCAGCTCGGTGACGTCCGCCGGCAGGATCACCGGGTGCTCGTGCAGGGAGATCGCGATGTGCTCGGCGAGCAGGCGCGTGACCCGCTGCCGCTGCGTGTCGGAGAGCCCGAGGTCGTGCTCGGGTACCCGACCGATCTCCGGGGCCAGCTCGAAGACCCGGTAGTCGGCATCTGGCTCCAGGTACGAGTAGGACTTGTGGCCCTGGTACCGGGACGCGGGTTCTTGCAGCAACACTTTCTCCTTACGCGACGGAACGGTGCGTGGCTAGGCGGCGGCCAGCGGGTAGTGGCAGGCGACCGCGCGGTCGCCGCCGGCCAGCGGTGGTTCGGTGATGGCACAGGTCTCGGTCGCCTGCCAGCAGCGGGTGCGGAACCGGCAGCCGGATGGCGGGTCGACCGGGCTGGGCGGATCGCCGGTGAGGAGAATCCGTGTCCGCTCCGCCCGGCCGACCGGCTCGGGGACCGGCACCGCCGACAGCAGTGCCTTGGTGTACGGATGGGCCGGCGCGTCGTACAGCATCGGCTCGGGGCCGCTCTCCACCAGCTTGCCGAGGTACATCACCGCCACCCGGTCGGAGATGTGCCGGACCACCGACAGGTCGTGCGCGATGAAGACGTACGCCACGCCCAGCTCCCGCTGGAGCCGTTCCAGCAGGTTGACCACCTGGGCCTGGACCGAGACGTCGAGCGCGGAGACCGGCTCGTCGCAGACGATCACGTCGGGTTGCAGGGCCAGTGCCCGGGCGATGCCGATCCGCTGCCGCTGCCCGCCGGAGAACTGGTGCGGATAGCGGTCCAGGTGCACGCTCGGGTCGAGCCCGACCAGGTCGAGCAGCTCCTTCACCCGGTCCAGCCGGCGCCTGCGGTCCAGCACGTCGGGGTGGATCTCGAACGGCTGGAGCAGGATCTCCCGGATCGTCCGGCGCGGGTTCAGCGAGGTGTAGGGGTCCTGGAGCACGATCTGGATCCGCCGGCGCAGCGCCCGCAGGTCCCGCCCCCGGGCGGCGTGCACCACCGCGTCGCCGAAGCGCACCTCGCCTGCGGTCGGCCGCTCCAGCCCGACCAGCATCCGGGCCAGGGTGCTCTTGCCGCAGCCGGACTCGCCGACGATGCCGAGCGTCTCGCCCCGGCGCAGCGTGAAGGAGACCCCGTCGACGGCCTTGACCACCCCACCGGAGGTGAACGGCAGCCTCCCCTTCACCGGAAAGTGCCGGACCAGGTTGTCGACCCGCAGCACCAGGTCGTCATCTGCGGACATGCAGCAACTCCTCCCGGTGGTGGCAGGCGCTGGCGCGGCCCTCGGGCAGCGGCTCCAGCGCCGGCAGCGTGGCCCGGCAGACGTCGTCGGCGCGCGGGCAGCGCAGGTGGAACGGGCACCCGCTGGGCAGCCGGGCCGGGTTCGGCGGGGCGCCGGGGATGGCGTACAGCTCCTCGTCGCGCCGGTCGATCCGGGGCATCGAGGCGAGCAGCCCCTCGGTGTACGGGTGCGCCGGACCGGCGAAGATCTGCTGCACGGTGGCCCGTTCGACGATCCGGCCGGCGTACATCACCGCCACGTCGTCGGCAACCTCGGCCACCACGCCCAGGTCGTGGGTGATCAGTAGCAGTGCCATCCCGCTGTCCCGCTGGATCTCCGCGATCAGCTCCATCACCTGCGCCTGCACGGTCACGTCCAGCGCCGTGGTCGGCTCGTCGGCGATCAGCACGTCCGGCTCCAGCGCGATGGCCAGCGCGATCATGATGCGTTGCCGCATCCCGCCGGAGAACTGGTGCGGATAGTCGCGTACCCGGTCCTTCGCGGCCGGGATGTGCACCCGGTCGATCAGCTCGACGGCGCGCCTGCGCGCCTGCGATCGGGAGAGCCCCCGGCGGACCCGGAGCAGTTCGCCGAGCTGCTCGCCGACCGGGTAGACCGGGTTGAGCGCGGCCATCGCGTCCTGGAAGACCATGCCGATCTCCTCGCCGCTGACCCGGTCCCGCTGTTTCGGGGTCAGGGTCAGCAGCTCCCGGCCGCGCAGCCGGACCGAGCCGCTGACCCGGGCCGGCGGCATGTCGAGGATCCCCATCACCGCCTGCGCGGTGACGCTCTTGCCGGAGCCGGACTCGCCGAGGATCGCCAGGGTCCGGCCGGACTCCAGGGCCAGCGACACCCCGTTGACCGCGTGCACCGCGCCGGCCGACCCGGTGCCGCCGCCCGGCCCGGGGAAGCTGACCCGCAGCTCCTCCACCTCCAGCAGGGCCATTACCGGATCCCGGCCGAGTCGAGGAAGTCCCGCACGGTCCGCTGGAACAGCTCCGGCTCCTCCAGTTGCGGCGAGTGCCCGGAGTGCTCGAAGACCACCAGTTCGGCGTTCGGGATCAGGTCGGCGATCACCTGCGAGGCGGCCACCGGAGTACGCCAGTCGTGCCGGCCGACGGTGACCAGGGTCGGGCAGGTGATCGAGGGAAGCTGCGGCTTCAGGTCGTAGCGCGGCATGTTCTGCCCGAACGCGGCGTTGTGGGTCCGGTAGTGGAACCGGGTCGCGTGCAGCTTCGCGGCGTCCTTGGCCGGGTCGTGCCGGTGATCGTAGAGCGGCAGGATCGCCTTCCAGTACTCCCGGAGCTGCTCGTTGCTCTCGAACCGGCCGGTGCCGATCCGGTCGATCGCCCACTGCGGGATCACCGTCCGGTCGGTGTTCCTGGCCTTCTCGACCGCGAGTTCGTTGTGCCCGCTGTCGGCGGCGGTGTCCCGCAGGATCAGCGCGGCGACCCGGTCCGGATGTGCGACGGCGTATTCGAGGGAGATGAAGCCGCCGTACGACCCGCCGGCCATCACGATCCGCTCGTAGCCAAAGTACTCCCGGATCGCGTCGACGTCGGCGACCCACTGGGCGTGGGTGAACGGCTCGTCGTCGCTGGACTCCCCGGAGCCGCGTGCGTCGAAGACGATCACCCGGTACCGGTCGGCGAACGGCCCGAACGACCGCTTCGGCTCGGACCGGGAGCCGAGCCCGGGCGCGCCGTGGTGCACGATCATCGCCGGTGCGTCGACCGGTCCGAACGCCTCGACGACCAGCTCGGCACCGTTGATCGTCAGCCGGCCGGAAAAGTCGGACGAGTTGTCGACCGTCATCGGACCTCCTCGATGATGTTGGATGCGAGATCGCGCGGATAGCCGGTCAGCCGGCGCGGCCCGGCCTCCTCGACCAGTACGGTGTCGGAGATCCGGTAGCCGGCGTGCCCGGGTACGTAGACGCCGGGCTCGCTGGAGAGCAGCATCCCGGGTTCCAGCACGGTGTGGTCGCCGTCCTCCACCCAGGGCGCCTCGTGGTTCTGCAACCCGATGCCGTGCCCCTGCCGGTGCCGGATGTAGTCGCCCAGACCGTGCCCGCGCAGCACGTCCAGGCAGATCTTGTTCACCTCGGCGCAGGTCCGGCCGGCCCGCATCGCCTCGGTGCCCACCTCCTGCGCCTCCCGGTCCGCCTCGTAGTAGCGCCGCTGTTCCGGGGTCGGCTCGCCGACGACGAAGGTGCGCTCGCTCTCCACGAACCGGCTGGCCACCGCCGCGCCGAGGGAGAGGATCAGGGTGTCGCCGGGCCGGACCCGCCGCCGGGTCGGCAGGCCGTGCGGCAGCGCCGAGTTCGGGCCGGCGTAGACCAGCCCGCCGGCCAGTTTGGTGGTGTAGACCACCAGGTCGTAGTCGGCGTACATCCGGTCGGTGCCGTACCCGATGACGTGCCGGGCGATCTCGTCCTCGCGGGGGAGTGCGGCTCCCCGGCGCAGCGCGTCCGCGATCAGTTCCCGGCCGGCGGCGAGCATCTCGTCGCAGATCCGCGCCGCCGCCTCGTGGCACGGGATCTCCTCGGGAAATTTGCGCAGCCGCAGCTTCGCCACCGCGTCGGTGGTGACCAGCGTGCTCCCGCCGAGCGCCCGGGACAGCGCCCGGTACGCCCCGATCGACAGCCCCGCGCTCACCCCGACCTGCTTCGCCCGCCGGCCGGACAGCGCCGTGCCGAGGGTCTGTTCGGCGCTCACCACCCCGGGGAACTCGACGTAGCTGACCGTCTCGACGCCGACGCCCTGCCCGGCGGCGTACTCCTCGTCGAGTCGGGGGATCACCAGCAGCGGGTCGCCGTCGCGGGGCATCCAGAGGTAGACCGGCCGTTCGGTGGCGATGTAGAAGAACCCGGACAGGAACGCCACGTCGGCCGGGGAGGTGGCCAGGAACCCGTCGAGGCCGCGTACGTCGAGCGCGTCGGCGAGCCGGGCCCGGACGGACGAGTAGAAACTGTCGGGCAGACGCACGGGTCAGCCTCCGTTCCGGCGGGGGTCTCGGATGTCGTTGAACCGCATGCCGGCGACCGTCGCGGCGAGCACCAGCAGCAGGATGGCCAGCGACGGGAAGAGGGTCTGCCACCAGGCGATGGCCACCACCCCGCTGCGCTGGGCATTGAGCAGGATCCGCCCCCACGACCAGGCGTCCGGGTCACCGAGGCCGAGGAAGCTCAGCCCGGCCTCGGAGATGACCGCCCGGGACGCGGTGAGCAGCACGCTGACCACGATCAGCGGGACCACCGCCGGCAGGATCTCCCGGGTGACGATCCGCCATCCGCTGGCGCCGAGTACCCGGGCACCGTCGATGTACGGCATCGCGCTGACCACCAGCCCCTGCGAGCGGATCAGCCGGGCCACCTCGGGCCAGGCGAAGACGCCGATGATCAGCGTCAGCGTCCAGACGCTCGGGTTGACGATCGCGGCCAGCATGATCATCAGGGGCAGCGTGGGCAGTGCCAGCATCACGTCGGTGACGACCGTGCCGACCGCGTCGACCCGGCGGAAGTAGGCCGAGGCGAGCCCGATCGCCGTACCCAGCACGATGGCGATCAGCGAGGCCGCCACCCCGATCAGCAGGCTGGTCCTGGTGCCCCAGACCACCTGGGCGAAGATGTCCTGCCCGAGATCGTCGGTGCCGAACAGGTGCGCGCCGGACGGCGACCGCAGCACGTCCGGGCTGGTCCCGCCCGGTTCGTCGGCGATCAGCGGCGCGAAGGCCGCGAGCAGCACCATCACGACCAGCACCGCCGCGGCGAGCAGCCCGGACGGCTGCCGGAAGAACGTCCGCCAGGCCGACCGGGCGCCGATCGCCGGCTCCGCGGTCGGAGCGGTCGCCTCCGCCTCGGTCACCAGTGGCGCACTCATGGCTGTGCCTCTTTCGCTCGTGACTGCGGGGCTCGCAAACCCGGCTCTCCTCGCATTCCGCCGCGACCTGTGGAGGTTTCCGCTCCGCCGCGTCCCGCCCGGGCGGCCCGGGAAACCTTCGGTCCCACCCGAGCCGCCCCGGAACGCTCGCTCCTTGGGCTCACAGCCGGATCCTGGGGTTGAGCACCGCGTAGAGCAGGTCGGTGAGCGCGTTGGCGACCACCACGGTGATGGCGAGCATGATGAACGCTCCTTGCAGGACGGGATAGTCGCGTTGTCCGACCGCCTCGTAGATCAGCCGGCCGACGCCGGGATAGGCGAAGACGGTCTCGGTCAGCACGGCGCCGCCGACCAGGGTGCCGAGTTGCAGCCCCATCAGGGTCAGCGCCGGCAGGATCGCGTTGCGCAGGCCGTGTTTCCACAGTCGGCGCCGGGCGGACAGGCCCCGCGCCCGGGCCGCCCGGATGTAGTCCTCGCCGAGTACGTCGATCAGGTTGGTCCGCAGGGTCAGCGCGTACGGGCCGAGCTGCACCAGCACCAGCGACGCGACCGGCAGCACCAGGTGGTGCGCCAGGCTCAGGTACGCCGCCACGCCCCGGGTGTCCGGGTCGATCGCCCCGCCGATCGGAAACCAGCCGAGCCGGGCGCCGAGCCAGACCAGCAGCAGCATCGCCACGCTGGGCACGAAGAGGGCGTGCCCGGCGATGCCGAAGCCCTGGAGCAGCTTGTCCGGCCAGCGGCCCCGGTGCGCGGCTGCGGACACCCCGATCGGGATGCCGACGGCGATGGTGAGTAGGAACGCCACCCCGGCCAGCAGCAGGGTCCAGGGCAGCCGGTCGAGCAGGATGTCGGCGACCGGCTGGATCTGCCGGAACGAGATGCCGAAGTTGCCGTGCAGCAGTTCGCGCAGGTACGAGACGTACTGTTCCAGCAGCGGCCGGTCCAGCCCGTACGTCTCGAGCAGCGCCGCCCGCATCTCCGGCGTCATGTCCCCCTCGACCATCAGGGTCGTGGGGTCCCCCGGCAGCAACCGGAGCAGGAAGAACGTCGCGGTGATCGCTATCCAGACGGTCAGTACGGCCTTCAGCGCCCGGTTGAGCACGAAGCGTGCCACGTGGGGGACCCCTCCCTTCTACCTCGTCGCGCCGGTCAGCCGACCGGCTTGACCTGGGCCAGCGAGTACGCGGTGACCATGCCGAGCAGGTCGGACGGCGAGGCCACGAAGCCGGTGAACTTGCTGGCGTTGTAGGCGAACTGGAAGTTCTCCACGTAGAGCGGCGTCAGGTACGCCTGCTCGTGTACCACCTTGTCGATGTTCTTGATCTTCGTGGCGAACGCCGCCGGATCGGTGGTGGCCGCCGCGTCGTTGATGAGCTGGTCCATCTCCGGCGACTTGAGCAGGTTGTAGTTGATCCCGCCCGGGTTGCTGGAGAGGTAGGTGCTGCGGAGTTGGTCCATCGGGTTGTCGAAGACGCCCCACTGGGACGCGTCGATGTCGTACTCGCCGTCCTTGGTGCGGGAGAGGAAGGTGTTCCGCTCCACGCACTCGTTGGTCAGCTTGATGCCGGCCTTCGCCGCGCTCTCCCGGAAGAGCTGCACCACCCGGGTGAGGTTGGCGTTCGACTGGTCGCAGGCGACGCCGAGGTCCAGGCCGTCGAAGAGGCCGTCACCGTTGCCGTCGGAGTAACCGGCCGCGGCCAGCTTGGCCTTCGCCCCGGCCGGGTCGAACGGGTACGGCTGGATCTCGGTGTTGTCGTAGTCGGCGAAGATCGGCGAGATCGGTCCGGACATCTCCTTGGCATCGCCCTGGAGCACCGACGAGATGATCGACTTGGTGTCCACCGCCATCGACAGCGCCTGCCGGACCTCCTGCTTGGCCAGGTCCTTGTTGTTCATGTTGTAGGTCAGGTGGGCGAAGCCGAGCGCACCGACCTTGGTCAGCTTGATCTTCGAGTCGTTGGCGAAGGTCTTCGCCGCGGACGCCGGCACCGGGGTGCCCATCAGGTCGATGTCGCCGTTGCGCAGCGCCAGCATCATCGTGTTGACGTCCGGGTAGAGCCGGAACTCGACCTTGCCGACCGCCGGCTTGCCACCGGGCGCCAGCGGGTACTTGTCGTTGCGCTTCATCACGTACCGCTGGCCCTTGGTGGCGCTCTCCAGTACGAACGGCCCGGCACCGACCCAGTTGGAGTCGTTGGCGAACTTCGACAGGTCACCGGCGGAGGAGAAGACGTGCTTCGGCACGATCGACATCCAGAACCCGACGCCCTCGGCGAACGGCGCGTACGGCTGGGAGAGGTGGAACTTCACCGTGGTCGGGTCGGGTGCCTCGATCGAGGTGACCCAGGTCAGCTTGGCGGCCACGTTGCCGAGCTTGTACTTCATGATCGATTCAGCGCTGAACTTGACGTCCTCGGCCACCACCGGCTTGCCGTCGGTCCAGGTGAAGTCGTCGCGCAGCCGGAAGACCGCGGTCTTGCCGCCGTTCTCGTAGCTGTACTCCTTGGCCAGCTCCGGCGCCTTCTTGGCGTTGGCGTCGATCCGCAGCAGGTGCGGGTACATCGCGTTGAGGATCCAGGAGTCGGTCTTGCTCAGTGACTGGAGCGGGTTGAAGTTCGACACGTCGGTGGTGGTGCCGATCCGCAGTACGTCGCCGCCGCCGGAGCTGTCCCCGGACGACGAGTTGCCCTCGTTGAGCCCGCACCCGGACAGGCCGAGCGCGGCCGCCGCGCCGAGCGTGACGGCGACCCGCCACCGGCGGGTACGGCCGGAAATGGTCCTGCTCACCAAACCTCCCGAAGAACGCGAATGATGTTGCCGCCGATGACCTTGGCGATCTCGTCGTCGGAGTAGCCGTGCGTGACCAGCCAGCCGACGATGTTGCTGAAGCACTCGGCCGGGTTCTCCAGGCCGGAGACGTACGGCACCCGGGGGTGGTCGACGGCGCCGTGCGCCTTGCCGATCGCCAGGTGGCCGGTGAAGCTGTCGTGCAGCCCGACGTGGTCACCGAAGTTGGTGTCCGGGCCGAACGCCACGTGGTCGATGCCGACCAGTTCGACGCAGTAGACGAAGTGGTCCATCACTGACTCGATCGAGTGGTGCGGATGCGCCTGCGAGAGCGTGGTGTGCGGGGCGGCCTCGATGCCGATCACCCCACCCCGCTCGGCGCAGGCCCGGATGACGTCGTCCGGCTTCATCCGGGGGGTGTTCCAGACCGCGCGGGCGCCGGCGTGGGTGATGAAGACCGGTACCCGGCTCGCCTCGATCACGTCCAGCGAGGTCTGGTCGCCGGAGTGCGAGACGTCGATGGCGATGCCGAGCTTGTTCATCCGGTCGACGGCGCGCCGGCCGAAGTGGGTCAGCCCGCCGTCCCGGTCCTCGGAGAGCCCCGAGCCGAGCATGTTGGCCTGGCTGTACGCGATGCCCATCTGGCGTACGCCGAAGCCGTACAGGATGTCGATCCGGTCCAGTTCGTTCTCGATCATCGTGGCCGCCTCCAGCCCGGCCACCAGGGCGAGCTGGCCGTTCCGCTTGGCGGTGAAGATCTCCTCCAGGGTGGTCGCCACGACCACGTAGTCCTGCTTGGCGATGTCGGCGAAGCGCAGCCCGATGTCGTAGATGACGTCGTCCCACTTCCAGGCGTGCTCGCTGGTCACGCAGCCGGTGCCGTTCATGAAGTTGTCGAACACCGCGGTCATGCCGGACCGGGCCAGGCCCTCGAAGCCGAAGGAGTTGCGCCCGGTCCGGTTGTAGTCCCGCAACTGCGTCACGTCGGCAGGCAGGATCTTCGGGTGCTCGTGCAGCGAGATCGCGGCGTGCTCGCGCAGCAGCCGGGCGACCCGGTCGGACTGCTCGTCAGTCAGGCCGAGGTCGTGCGCGGGCACCCGACCGAGTTGTGGGGCGAGGTCGAACACCTTGAAGTCGACCTGTGGGGTCAGATAGTCGAACGACCGGTATCCCGTATAGCGGGAAGCACGTTCCTGCACTAGTCAGCTCACCTCGGAACACTCAGAGGCATGAGGATGGAGGTCTGACCTCCTGCCTTTCGGGGACCGTACGTGAGATCACTGCGCATTGGGAAGATCTCGTGATCCGACCGTTATCTACCGGGGTGTCGTTGGACGCTGCCGGAAACCCGCTGGTAACAAGGCTTGTCGTGTCGGAACAGGGGCGCGACGAGGGGTCGGCGCAGCCGGGTCGACTGCCTGGCGAGCGTGAAGATCGGTTCTCTGGAGGTCTGACCACTGCCGATCGGGGCGGGCCGACGGGCCACTCGGCCGACCGCTGGAGCTGACCCGGGCACCAGATTCTGGGACGCGGGAGCGCCGGTGGCGGCGCCGCCGGGACCGGACCAGCGGGGCCGGGAGGCTTGCCGGCAGGGGAGCCCTACGTCCCTCCTTGCCAAAGCGGCAAGGATAGTTGCTGGGATCGCGCTTCCTCGTCACCGTTGAAGCAAGAGCAACACGGCGGTTGCCACCGGCTTCTTTCGGACGACTTCACCAGGAGCAGAACGATGAGCGAGGCCCACGACCAGCATGGATCGCCGCACGCGGATGACTCCGCGTTCGGGCCGCAGTGGTGGGAGCGCCACTACCAGGAGCACACGGCGAAACACGGCTCGCCGAGTCCTCAGTTGGTGGCCGAGGTGAAGGGCCTTCCCGCCGGGTCGGCCCTCGACGCGGGCTGCGGACGCGGAGTCGACGCGCTCTGGCTTGCCCGGCAAGGCTGGCAGGTGACCGCGGTCGACGTCTCACCGACGGCCGTCAGCGACGCCAAGGACTTCGCGCACCACGAGCCGGACATCGCCGCACGCATCTCCTGGGTCGTGGCCGACCTGACGACCTGGCAACCGCCCCAGCAGTACGACCTGGTGGTCAGCCAGTACGTCCACCCCGCCATTCCCTTCGGTGAGTTCGTTGCCCGGCTGGCCCAGGCTGTCGCCTCCGACGGCACGCTTCTCGTAGTCGGCCACGATCATGCCGATGAGCACTCGGCGGCCCATGCTCCGGACAGGGCGTCGATCGGTCTGGACGCCGTCACCGGCTCCCTGACCAGAAAGCTGTGGGAGGTCGACGTGGCGGAGTCGCGGACACGTTACGTCGGGCACGGCTCGACCCGGATGAGCATTCGCGACCTGGTGGTCAGGGCCCATCGCAAGCCGATGTGAGGGCGCTTCCGCCCGAAGCGACCGCTCGGGCCGACCCATGGTGCCAGTTCCGAGCCACCTGAGGACTGCGACCCGACTCGGCGCAACGACGCGGCGTGCCGGGTCGAGCCGTGCCGGCTCCGCTGCTCAGGGCTGTCCGCCGGCAGCGCTGGGCACTAGTCGGTGGGCAGCGGCTCGTCGTCCGGCGGGCGAAGCGCCGAGACCGGGCGCTCCGGATCCGTGGCGACCAGGCTGAGCAGAAGCGCGAGGTCGGTGACCAGGCTCTCGACCGTCTCCGGCGCGAAATGGCGCAGGTCGTACCTGGCGTGCAGCCCGAGCCGCTCGCCAGGCACGACGAGCAGGTTGAACGGGTGGTGCGACGCCGACCACCGGCCGTCGAAGCGTACGGAGAGAGTCGACGCGTCGGCCGTACCGGTGAACAGGTCGTTGTCCATCGGGTACGTCTCGAAGTCGAGCACGGTCTCGAACAGCGGCACCCCGGCGGGCAGCCCGGCCCAGGACCGGACCAGTGCCGGCGGCACGTGGTCGAACGGGCGGGCCAGTGCCTGGCGTGCCTGCAACCCGCGCAGCCACACCCCGACCGGCTGGTCGGGCCGGATCCGGACCCGGACCGGCACGGTGGTGGTCAGCGGGCCGACCAGGGCCTCCGCCGCCGTCCCGGCCGCCCGGCCGGCGACCGTCGAACCGATGACGATGTCGCCGGTGCCGGCGCGGGCGGACAGCAGCCTCGCCCAGCAGCCCTGGATCACCGTTCCCAGTGCGATCCGCTGCTGACCGATGGCCTCGTGCAGCAGGTAGGTGTCCTCGCTGGTCAGTTCGAGGGAGTATTCGTCGAACGCGTCCGCCGGCTCTCCCCGCCAGTCCGGCGGATCGCTCTGGAGTGGACCGCACGCGGGCCGGTCGGACAACTCCGCGCGCCAGAAATCCTCCGCCTCGGCAAGGTCGCGGGCGGCGGCCCAGGCGATGTGGTTCCGGAACGGCGCCGGAGCCGGCAGCGGGGCGTCCCGGCCCTCGATCGCCGCCCGGTAAGCGGTCAGCACCTCGCGGAGCAGGATCGGCAGGCTCCAGCCGTCGACGACCAGGTGGTGGGCCGTCCAGACCAGCAGGTGCTCGGTCTCGGAGACGCGGAGCAGGGCGAACCGGGACAGCGGCGGGTCGTCCAGGGTGAAACCCCGGACCCGGTCGGCGGCGAGGAACTCGGCGAGGCCGCGCCGGCGCTGACAGGCCCGGATCGTCCGTAGGTCGTCGAGGTGCCATTCGGGTGCCGGCGGCTCGGCCACGACCACCTGGACGGGCTCCTCGGCCCCGTGCCGGACGAAGCCCGTGCGCAGCACCTCGTAGCGGGCGATTACCTGGTGCCAGGCCCGCTGGAACTCGGCGACCCGCAGCCGGCCACGGATGACGAGCCGTACCTGTTCGAGGTCGCGCGCCGGATCCACCTCGTCGGAGGCCGGGTGGAGTATGCCGCGCTGGACCGGCGAGAGGGGGTAGCCGTCCCGTACGTCGACCGAACTGGTCATCCCGTCACCTCCTGAGGCCGGGTGGACGCGGCCGGAGACCCCGGGACGACCACCGGGCCTGGCGCGGCCTGCACCCGCGACGCGAGAAGAACTGAGCGGCTCATGTGGGCAGTGACAACTCCCTGTTCGCGCACCTGCCGGTACAAGGGACGACAGCGCACGGAAACATGGAGATCCATGATTCGACGCCGAGTGTCGCCGACGTTACCAGGGGTGGCGCGGCGCTGTCTCCCCGCCGCGCGTGCGATCGGATCCGGGGCCTTTTCGGCGAAATTGTGCCTGCTCGTCGTTCCGCTCTGCGGAACGGTGCTCGCCTTGATCATCGCGTCAATCCGTTCGGTGAGCCTCGGGCACACCACACTCCCGCCGAATCCGGACGGCTGCGCTATCCCGCCTGCTCCGACGGGCCGGCAAGGTACTCGCGCCAGGTGATCCGCCCCCGGTTGCCGGTCGAGGGCACCAGCGCACCCGCCCGGAAGGCGCGGCCGAGCCGGCCCGGCACCGGCAGCCGGAGCATCCGACGCCGGATCCGCCGCGCCGCCAGCCATTCCCGGACGAGCGTGCCGCCGTCCAGTTCCGCCGGCCCGCCGAACTCCTCGGTCGCCCCGGCGGGTGCGGCGGTGACCCGCCAGCGCAGGTGCGCGGCGACGTCGGCGACGTCGACCGGCTGCGCCGTGATTCCCGGATCGACGGGCAGCACCGGCAGCCAGGCCAGCCGGGACAGCGCCTCGGCCAGGAACCCGTGGAACTGGGTGACCCGGAGCACCGTCCACGGCACCGGGCCGGCCGCGACCGCCGCCTCCGCCTCGATCTTGATCCGGAAGTACGGCCACGGCACACGGTCGGCTCCGACGATCGACAGGTACACCAGGTGCCGCACCCCGGCCCGGGCGGCGGCCTCGACCAGCCGGCGCGTGCCGGCCGCGTCGACCTGGCGGGTGTAGCTGCCCTGGTAGGGCGCGGCGGCAAGGTGGACGACCGTGTCGACCCCGTCGACCGCGGCCGGTAGCCCGTCCCCGGTGACCAGGTCGAGCCGGACCCGGCGCACCTCGCCGCCGGCCGGCCGGTCCGGGCCGGGTTTCCCGGTCGGCGCCGGCGCCCGGCCGGCGGCCCGTACGGCGTGCCCGGCTCCGGCCAGCTCCGGGGTGAGTACCCGGCCCAGCCGCCCGGTCGCCCCGGTGATCAGGATTTCCATGGATGTCTCCGCAGGTCGTCGGATCGGGCCGACCCGGACCGACGGTCGGCGGGCGGGCCACGGTGGCGTCGCGGAAAGGACGGGCGACCACCCGTCGTTGTGACCGCGCCTCGGGCCCGCGCCACGTCAATGCCGGCGGGGAACGGGCGACCGTCGCCGTCCCGCTCGTTCCACCTTCCCCCACCCGTCACATGGCGGGTGCGGGAGGATGTCGACACGCCGACACGACATCTTGGGGTATGACTTTCGGGCCGTCCCTATATATGGTGTTGATCGTAGCTGGTTCGGCCGCCGCCCGGCGGTCGAGGCAAGAGGGAACCCGGTGGGAGTCCGGGACTGCCCCGCAGCGGTGAGTGGGAACGACCGCCGTCATCACGCACTGGGTCGTCCGGCCGGAAACCGGACCGCCTGGGAAGCGACGGCCAGTAGGCGAACCCGGGTACGCCCGCGGCCGGCCCACGAGTCCGAAGACCTGCCAGCGCGCCGCGTACGAGCCCGTACGCGGCGGTCCGAGGCCGCGCGGGACGGCCGACGCCACCGACGTACGCCAGCGCGTGCCCGTCGGCGTCTCCGCGCGGGCTCCTCCACCGGAGGAGCCGAGTGCGCGAGGAGAGAGTTGTGACGGTCACCGAGGCCACGCCGAACGGGGCAGCGCCGGGAGACGCCGAGCGGTCGACGATGTCGGGAACCGCCGGTCACCGTGCCGGCCGGGACGCCGGACCGCCGCGGGTCCGGGACCGCGACGGCGGCACCGCGACGGCCGACGTCGCCACGATCGCCCGCGCGCTGCGGCACGAGGCCGACGACCTCCCCGACGTCGACCCGGTACGGGTGGCGACCCGGGCGGTCAACGGCCTGCCCGACGGGGCGACCGCCGCCGAACTGCACCGGCTCTGCGTGCAGAC
The DNA here is from genome assembly GCF_053764795.1 of Plantactinospora sp. DSM 117369. Classification (NCBI taxonomy): domain Bacteria; kingdom Bacillati; phylum Actinomycetota; class Actinomycetes; order Micromonosporales; family Micromonosporaceae; genus Plantactinospora; species Plantactinospora sp. DSM 117369. The sequence continues at coordinate 4,378,110 of NZ_CM132446.1, forward strand.
CGCCGCCGACCTGATCGGGGAGGAGCCCCAGTACTCCCGGTTGGCTGCCCGGCTGCTCGCCGGTTACCTCGATCAGGAGGTCCGGGGGCAGGGCGTCGGCTCGTTCAGCGAGTCGATCCGACTCGGGCACCGGCACGGCCTGATCGGCGACGAGACGGCCGAGTTCGTCCGGGCGCACGCCGACGAGCTGGACGGCGCCGTCGACCCGGCCGCCGACCGGCGCTTCGAGTACTTCGGGCTGCGGACGGTCTACGACCGGTACCTGCTGCGGCATCCGGTGGACCGGCTGGTGCTGGAGACCCCGCAGTACTGGCTGCTTCGGGTCGCCTGCGGGCTGTCCCGTACCCCGGACGAGGCGATCGGCTTCTACCGGCTGATGGCCTCGCTGGCCTACCTGCCCAGCTCACCGACGCTGTTCAACTCGGGCACCCGGCACACCCAGATGTCCTCCTGCTATCTGGTCGACTCGCCCCGGGACGAACTGGACTCGATCTACGACCGGTACGCGCAGGTGGCGCGGCTGTCCAAGTTCGCCGGTGGGATCGGCATCGCCTGGTCCCGGGTCCGCTCCCGGGGCGCGTTGATCAGGGGCACCAACGGTGCGTCCAACGGGATCGTCCCGTTCCTGCGTACCCTCGACTCGTCGGTCGCGGCGGTCAACCAGGGCGGTCGGCGCAAGGGCGCGGCCTGCGTCTATCTCGAACCGTGGCACCCGGACGTCGAGGAGTTCCTGCAACTGCGGGACAACACCGGCGAGGAGGCCCGGCGGACCCACAACCTGAACCTGGCCAACTGGATCCCCGACGAGTTCATGCGGCGGGTCGAGGCGGACGGGACGTGGTCGCTGTTCGACCCGGACGAGGTGCCGGAGCTGCCCGACCTGTGGGGTGCGGAGTTCGATGCGGCGTACCGGGCCGCCGAGGAGCAGCGCCGCTACGTCCGCCAGGTCCGGGCCCGTGACCTCTACGGCCGGATGATGCGCACGCTGGCCCAGACCGGCAACGGCTGGATGACCTTCAAGGACACCTCGAACCGGCTGTGCAACCAGACCGCCGAGTCGGGCAACGTGGTGCACCTCTCCAACCTCTGCACCGAGATCCTCGAGGTCTCCAGCGACACCGAGACCGCCGTCTGCAACCTGGGTTCGGTCAACCTGGCCGCACACCTGGCCGCCGGCCCGGCCGACCCGGGCGGTGCAGCCGCCGCACCGGACGGGATCGACTGGGTACGGCTGCGGGAGACCGTCCGGACCGCGGTGACCTTCCTGGACCGGGTTATCGACATCAACTACTACCCGAGCCGGGAGGCGGCGGCGAGCAATCCGCGCTGGCGGCCGGTCGGGCTCGGTGTGATGGGGTTGCAGGACGTCTTCTTCGCGCTGCGGCTGCCGTTCGACTCGCCGGCCGCGAAGGAGCTCTCCACCCGGATCGCCGAGGAGATCTACCTGACCGCGCTGGAGACCTCGGCCGGGCTGGCCGAGCGGTTCGGCGCCCATCCGGCGTACCCGCAGACCCGGGCGGCGGCGGGGCAGCTCCAACCCGACCTGCACGGAGTGGCCGGCCGCCAGACCGCGCGCTGGGCCGCGCTGCGCGACCGGATCTCGGCGTACGGGCTGCGCAACTCGCTGCTGGTCGCGATCGCCCCGACGGCCACCATCGCGTCGATCGCCGGCTGCTACGAGTGCATCGAGCCGCAGGTCTCCAACCTGTTCAAGCGGGAGACGCTGAGCGGGGAGTTCCTCCAGGTCAACACCGCCCTGGTGGCGGAGCTGAAGGCACGCGGGCTGTGGACGGAGCGGATCCGGACCGCGATCAAGCGGGCGGACGGCTCGGTGCAGGGCATCGAGGAGCTGCCGGCGCAGGTGCGCGAGCTGTTCCGTACCGCCTGGGAGCTGCCGCAGCGGGCGCTGATCGACCTGGCCGCCGCCCGGGCACCCTACGTCGACCAGTCCCAGTCGCTGAACCTCTTCATGGCCGCGCCCGACATCGGCCGACTCAGCTCGATGTACCTGTACGCCTGGAAGTCCGGGCTGAAGACGACCTACTACCTGCGCTCCCGCCCGGCCACCCGGATCCAGCAGGCGACGGTCGCGGTGCCGCAGGGCTCCCGACCCGCGCTCGCCGCGGTGACGCTGCCCGGCGCGGACTCCCCGGACGCGGTGTCGGCCTGCTCGCTGGAGAACCCGGAGTCCTGCGAGGCCTGCCAGTGACCTCCGCCGCCACCCCGACGACCGACCCCGCCACCACCGACCGATGCCCCAGCGACCGTGAGGGACCCATGCTGCTCGACCCCGGAATGGACCTGACCCTGCGCCCGATGCGCTACCCGCACTTCTTCGACCGGTTCCGGGACGCGATCAGGAACACCTGGACCGTCGAGGAGGTGGACCTGCACGCCGACCTGGCCGACCTGGACCGGCTCTCCCCGGCCGAGCGGCACCTGGTCAGCCGGCTGGTGGCGTTCTTCGCCACCGGCGACACGATCGTGGCCAACAACCTGGTGCTCAACCTCTACCAGCACGTCAACTCGCCGGAGGGCCGGCTCTACCTGTCCCGCCAACTCTTCGAGGAGGCGGTGCACGTGCAGTTCTACCTCAACCTGCTCGACACGTACGTGCCGGACGACGAGGAGCGGTTCGCCGCCTTCGCCGCGATCGAGAACATCCCGTCGATCCGCCGGAAGGCCGAGTTCTGCTTCAGGTGGATCGACTCGGTCTTCGAGCTGCGTGCGCTGAAGACCCGCGACGACCGCCGGGCCTTCCTGCTCAACCTGATCTGCTTCGCCGCCTGCATCGAGGGGCTGTTCTTCTACGGGGCGTTCGCGTACGTCTACTTTCTCCGCTCCCGCGGGCTGCTGCTCGGGCTCGCCTCCGGCACCAACTGGGTGTTCCGGGACGAGTCGATGCACATGGCCTTCGCTTTCGACGTCGTCGAGACCGTACGCGGGGAGGAGCCGGACCTCTTCGACGACGAGCTGCGCGGACAGGTCCGCGAGATGCTCGCCGAGGCGGTCGAGTGCGAGGTGCAGTTCGCCGAGGACCTGCTCGAACACGGAGTCTCCGGACTCTCCCTGCGGGACATGCGGGAGTATCTCCAGTACGTCGCGGACCGCCGGTTGGCCCAGCTCGACATCGAGCCGCTGTACGGGTCGGCGAACCCGTTCGCCTTCATGGAGTTGCAGGATGTGCAGGAGCTGTCCAACTTCTTCGAGCGGCGGGTCTCGGCGTACCAGGTGGGGGTGACCGGCACGGTACGGTTCGACGACGACTTCTGACCCGCCACATTGCGCGCGCGCGGCGTGCCGGTCGGCCGCCGCGCGCGTACCGGTCCGGCGGACCGCGCGGCCACCGGTAGCCTGGCCGGGTGACCGGAGCGCCGCAGACGGAAGACCGAGCCCCCCTCTCCGCCGCCTCGCTGTTCGACGCGCGGTTCATCGCCGACCCCTATCCCGGGTTCGCCGCCCTGCGCACGGCCGCCCCGGTGCACCGGCTCACCCTGCCGGACGGCGCGAACGTCTGGCTGGTGACCCGCTACGCCGACGTCCGTGCCGGGCTCGCCGACTCGCGGCTGTCGCTGGACAAGGCGAACTCCACCGACGGGTGGAAGGGTTTCTCGCTGCCGCCGGCGCTGGACGCCAACCTGCTGAACATGGATCCGCCGGACCACACCCGGATCCGCCGGTTGGTCCGGCACGCCTTCGGGCCACAGCGGATCGCCCGGCTGCGGCCGAAGATCGAGGCGGCGGCCGAGCGGCTGCTGGACCGGATCGCCGCGGCCGGGCGGGCGGACCTGGTCGCCGAGTACGCCGGTCCGCTGCCGGTCACCGTCATCTCCGACCTGCTGGGGGTGCCGGAGGCGGACCGGGCCGCGCTGCGTGGCTGGACCGACGTGATGCTCGCCCCGCCGACCGACGATCCCCGCTCGGCTGGCCGGGCGGTCCTGGCGATCCAGGACTTCCTGGTCCGGCTCATCGCCGACAAGCGACGGAACCCCGGCGACGATTTGCTCACCGCGATGATCGCGGCCCGGGACACCGGTGCGGACGACGCCGCTCGTGGCGTCGACGGTGCCGCTTCGGGCGCGCCGGATGGCCCCGGCCCGACGGCCGGCGGCGGCGCCGCGGACCCGGGCCGGCACAGCGGCGCCGACCGGTTGAGCGAGGACGAGCTGACCTCGCTCGCCTTCCTGGTGCTCTTCGCCGGCTACGAGAACTCCGTGCACGTGATCGGTACCGGCCTGCTCGCCCTGCTGCGCAACCCGGAGCAGTTGGCGCTGGCGCGTGCCGGTGCCGAGCCGTCGCCGGCCGCCGTCGAGGAACTGCTCCGCTATGAGCCGCCGGGCACGGTGGCGTTGCGCCGCTTCGCGGTCACCGATCTCACGATCGGCGGGGTCACGATCCCGGCCGGGGCCACGGTGCTGCTCTGCGTCGCCGCCGCGAACCGGGATCCCGAGCGATTTGCCGATCCGGACGCGCTCGACCTGGAGCGGCCGGACAACGCCCACCTGACGCTCGGGCACGGCATCCATTACTGCGTCGGTGCGCCGCTGGCCCGGCTGGAGGCGCAGATCGCGATCGGGGCGGTCCTGCGCCGGTTTCCGAAGCTGGCCCTGGCGGTCGACCCGGCCGAACTGGCCTGGCGGCCGTCGTTCCGGACCCGAGGGCTGAGCAGCCTGCCGGTCACCTTCTGAGCGGCGCTCACCGGCCGGGCCGCCGGCGGCGGTCATGCTCGGCCCGGGACCCGAACGGTTCGAGGGCGGGACCGGGCGCCGCGCCCACTCGTGGCGGACGGCGCCGCGTGTCATGCGTAGCCGACGGCGCCGCGCGTCACTCCTAGCCGACGGCGCCGCGCGTCACTCCTAGCCGACGGCGCCGCGCGTCACTCGTAGCGGACCAGGTCGGCGGCCCGGGTCCGGGCCAGCGGGCCGGCGGCCAGGACGCCGGCGAACGCGCCGGCCAGGGTGGTTGCCGGCACGGTCGCGGCGAGCAGCATGGCGGAGGGGAGTTCGGCGAGACCGGGACCGGCGCCGATGCCGACCAGCACCTGGTCGGTGAGCAGCCGAAACACCAGTAGACCGATCGGCAGGCCGGCGAGCGCGGCGGCGAGGCCGAGCGCGGCACCGCCGGTCGCGGACTGGGCGAGGGTCTGCCGGACGGTGAACCCGACCGCGCGGAGCACTCCGAGGGTACGCGCCCGCTCCCGGGCACCGGTCAGCAGCGCGGCGGCCAGGTTGGCCAGGCTGACCGCCAGGACGAGGGCGGCCAGCAGGCGCATCGCCACGGTGTACGTACCGAGGTCGTCGGGGTCGGACGTCCGGGCGTGCACCGTGACGCCGGGGCCGAGCCGGTCCCGCAGCGCGGCGGCCAGCGCCTCCGGCGTACCGGCCGGGCCGGCCGAGACCAGGTACGCGTCCGGCGGTACCCCCGGCAGCATCTCGGCCCGGTACATCAGCAGTTCCCCGGTGTCCTCGGTCTCGCTGTACCAGCCCACGACGGTCAGCCGCAACGGGGTGTCACCGGCCCTGACCTCGATCGTGTCGCCGACCTGGAGTCCGAACCGGCGCAGCAGGCCGTACCCGGCGATCGCCTCGCCGGGTGCCCGCAGCGGCCTGCCCTCCCGGACCAGGAACCTGGCGTCGGCCGGATCCCCACCGATCGCGCGGGACAGGAACGTCTGGTCGCCGAGGGTGGTCCGCCGGTCGAGCTGGCTGTACCAGCCGGCGGCGTCCGGGGTACCGGCCAGCGCGGCGGCCAGGGTGGCCGGGTCGGTGCCGTCCGCCACCACGACGGCGTCGTAGGGGTCACCGGTCCGGGCCGGCTCGGCGATCAGCCGGTCCACGGTGGCGGTGAAGCCGACCCCGACGACGACCGCCGCCACGGCGACCGCCAGGGCGGCGGCGGTCAGTGCCGAGCGCCCGGGACGGGTGAGTACGGCACCGAGACCGTACCGGCAGGCGGGGCCGAGCCGGAGCCGGTCGAGCATCCGGGTGACCCGGGCCGGGACCGCGCCGCGCGGCGGGGCGTTGCTCAGCACCTCGGAGACCGGTTGCCGGACCGCCCGCCAGGCCGGTAGTACGGTGGCCGCGGCGAGCACCGTGCCGACCAGCAGGGCGGAGCCGAGCAGCGACAGCGGCGCGATCCGCAGGCCCGGCCGGCCGAGCGCGCCACCGAGGCCGAGCTGGAGGAACGGGGCGAGCAGGGTGCCGGCCACCCAGCCGGCGAGTACGCCCGCCGCGCCGAGCAGCAGCGCCTCGGTGAGCAGACCGATGATCACCTGCCGGGTGGTGTAGCCGATCGACTGGAGCAGCGCGATCTCCCGCCGCCGGGCCATCAGCCGGGCGGTGGCGGTACCGGCGACCACGAACGCGGCGGCGAGCAGGACGAAGATGCCGAAGCCGGCCAGCGAGGCGCCGAAGATCCGGTCCCCGACGAGGATGTCCGCCCTGGTGTCCGGCCACGGCTGGACTCCCTCGACGCCGTTGCGGGTGCCGACCCGGGCGGCCACCGCGTCAGCCTGGCCGGGGTCGACCAGCCGGGCGACCAGCAGCGCGGTCCGCCCACCCGCCGTCGATCGACCGGTCCCGGGCGACCCGGCCGGATCACCGGCGCCCGGCGGGTCCGGGGTCGGAGCGGCACTCGGCGGGATCGGGTTCGGGCCGGCGCCCGGCGGCAGGGGATCACCGGCGCCCGTCGGTGTCGGGCCGGTCGTCGTGGTCGGACCGGCGGTCGGCTGCGGGGTGAGCGTGGCCAGGGTGGCCGGATCGACGAAGAGCCGGATCGGGTCACAGTCCGGATAGAAGCAGTCCGTCAGGTCGACCGCGGTGCCGACCACGGTCAGGGTCGCGGGCCGACCGCCGACGGTCAGCCGGACGCGGTCACCCGCGCGGATGCCGGCCTCGGCCGCGGCGGCCTGGTCGAAGACCACCTCCCCGGCTACGCCGGCCGCCGGCCACGCGCCGGTACGCAGCAGCGGCCGGCCCACCGGAGACGTACCGGTGACCAGGGTGGTGATCCGGGCGTCGACCGATTCCCGGCCGAGCGCGACCGCCGCATCGAGGTACGGGCTCACCGGGGAGGTCACCGCGAACGCCGGGTCCAGGCGTACCGCCTCCAGCGCCTCCGGAGTGCCGTAGACGACCAGGTCCGGGCGGCCGGCGTCGTGGTAGACCCGGTCCACCTCCGTACCGCCCTGATCCCGCACCGACAGCCCGGCGACCACGCCGGTGGTGGCCAGCGCGGCGACCAGCGCGGTGGCGATCGCGGTGGCCCGGTTGCCGCCGCGCAGGCCGGAGCGGGCGAGCCGGAGGACGGCGGACACGGCTCAGCCCTCCAGGTTGATCAGGTTGCCGAACGCCGGCCGGCGGGCCGAGCCGGTCAGGTCCCGCTCGTCGGCGATCTGCCCGTCGAGCATGGTCACCACCCGGTCGGCGGCCGCCGCGACCCGGTGGTCGTGGGTGACCAGCACGATGCTCTGACCCTCCTCGTGGCGTCGGCGCAGCAGGTCGAGCACGGTCTCGGCGGCGGCCGAGTCCAGTGCCCCGGTCGGCTCGTCGGCCAGCAGCACGTCGGGGCGGTGCACCACGGCGCGGGCCAGGGCCACCCGCTGCTGCTGGCCGCCGGAGAGTTCGGCCGGCGCGGCGTCGGCGGCCTCGGCGACGCCCAGCTCGTCGAGGACCTCCAGCACCCGGCGGCGCGCGTCCCGGCGGCCGACGCCCTGGAGCACGAGCGGCAGCTCCACGTTGCCGGCCACCGTCATCGTCGGCACCAGGTTGAGGAACTGGAAGACGAAACCCACATGCCGGCGGCGCAGCATGGCCCGTTCGCTCTCCGAGCGGGTGTCCAACCGGTGGCCGGCCAGCCACACCTCGCCCCGGTCGGGGCGGTCGAGCCCGCCGAGCAGGTGCAGCAGGGTGGACTTGCCGCAGCCGCTCGGCCCGGTCACGGCGACCCAGTCGCCGGCCGCCACCTCGATCGAGACGTCCCGCAGGGCGGCCAGCTCCCGTACGCCGCCGTGGTAGGTGCGTACCAACCCGCGGGCGCGCAGCAGGGGGTCACTCATCGCCGTCTCCCTTCCAGGAGGTCTTGAGGTCGATCTGCGCGAGTTGCTGCTGGCACGCCTCCAGCCAGCGCAGCTCGGCCTGAAGGTGCAGCGCGGTCGCCTGCACCAGCAGGCCGCTGACGCTCGCGGCGGCGGTGCGGGCCGCCTGCCGGTCGAGTTCCCGGAGCGCCTCCAGGCAGCGCTGCCGGTGGTCGGTGATGACCGTCCGGGGATCCACGTCGGGCAGCAGTGGCGCGGCCAGCCGGGCGGCGACCAGCCGGAGCAGCACGTCCGGCTTGACCAGCGGGGGATCCGAGGGAGCGGAGAGCCACTCGTGCAGCGCCGCCGTGCCGGGTTCGGTGAGCCGGTAGACCTTGCGGTCGCGCCGGTCGCCGCCGGACTCGGTGGTGTGTGCGACCAGCCCGTCCCGTTCCAGCCGGCCCAGTGTCACGTAGATCTGGCCGATGTTGACCTCGCCGCCGGCGTCGGCGAACAGCTCGTCGTAGCGCCGACGCAGCTCGTAGCCGTGGGCCGGGCCGGCGGCGAGCAACCCGAGCACAACGTGTTTCATCCACCGACCTCCGATGCCTAGCCGCTAAAGTTTAACCGTTAGGTATTGATGGTCAAGTCAGGCCGCGCGGCGCCGACGTGTCTTCTCGACCCCTACCCGCGCCCGATCGGGCGTGCCGGCGCGGCCGGCCGGCGATAATTCCGGTCGACCCGGGCGGACGAGGGCAGGGAGGCCGGATGACCGGGACCGATGCCGGGCCCCGACACCCCGGAGGTTCACCATCCGGACAGCCGCTGCCCGACTGCTGGTCGCCGGAGCGGGGTTGGATTCCAGGTCGATCCACGGGCGGAGCCGCGCCCAGCGGCACGGCACCGCCTCGACCGACGGGAGACGACATTGGCACGTACCCTTTCCGCGCTCGGCCTGGCCGGCGCGTTGCTGGCGACCGCCGTGGCGGTGCCGGCCAGCCAGGCCGCCGCGCACGACGACCGGGCGCGGCCGGTGGCCGGTGACCGCCCGCTGGTGATCGCGCACCGCGGCGCCAGCGGCTACCGTCCGGAGCACACCCTGGAGGCCTACCGGCTGGCGATCCGGATGGGCGTCGACTTCATCGAGCCCGACCTGGTCTCGACCCGGGACGGGGTGCTGGTGGCCCGGCACGAGAACGAGATCTCCGGCACCACCGACGTCGCCGCGCACCCCGAGTTCGCCGCCCGGAAGACCACCAAGACCATCGACGGAACCCCGGTGACCGGCTGGTTCACCGAGGACTTCACCCTGGCCGAGCTGAAGACGCTGCGGGCCAAGGAGCGGCTGCCGCAGGTACGGGTGACCAACACCGCGTTCGACGGCCAGTTGCCGGTGCCGACCCTCCAGGAGGTCATCGACCTGGCCCGCAGCGAGAGCCGCCGGCTGGGCCGGACCATCGGCATCTACCCGGAGACCAAGCACCCCAGCTACTTCCAGTCGATCGGGCTGCCGCTGGAGGAGCCGCTGGTGCGGGTACTGCGGAAGAACGGCATGACCGACAAGAAGGATCCGGTGATCATCCAGTCCTTCGAGACCGCCAACCTCCGCAAGCTGAACAAGCTGACCGACGTACGGCTGGCCCAGTTGCTGGACGCGGCCGGCCGCCCGTACGACTTCACGGTGGCCGGTGACCCGCGTACCTATGCCGACCTGGTCAAGCCGGAGAACCTGCGCTGGATCGACAGCTACGCCGACGGCATCGGGACGAACAAGAACCTGCTGGTGCCCCGGGACTCCAGCGGCAAGCTGCTCGCCCCGACCACCGTGGTCCGGGACGCGCACCGGGCCGGCCTGGTGGTGCACGCCTGGACGTTCCGGGCGGAGAACCAGTTCCTGCCGACCGACTTCCGGATCGGCACCGACCCGAACGCCCGGGGCGACATCATCGCCGAGTACGAGCTCTTCTACGGACTCGGCCTGGACGGGGTGTTCAGCGACCACCCGGACACCGCCGTAGCGGCCCGGGCCGGGCTGGCCTGACCTGGCCTGACCGGAGGAGCACCGCGAGCCGTACGGCGCCGGTGGGCGGCTGCCCCGGGCGGGTCGTCGCCCACCGGGCCGTCGTTATGCCCGAGCGGAGGCCGGCGGTCGTGGTATGACTGCCGAGTGACGGGGCAGATCGGGACAAGGCGGACGGTCCGTGGCGGCCGATGACCGACGCGGACACCTCGGCGACTCCAGAAGCCAGGGGCGGGCCACCTTCCTGGAGCTCTTCCTCGATCTGGTGTACGTCTTCGCGCTCACCCGGCTCTCCCAGCGGCTGACCGACGACTTCACGGTCAGCCGCCGGACCCTGGCCTCCGAACTGGGACAGACCCTCCTCGTCCTACTCGCCCTCTGGCAGGTCTGGCTGCTCACCGCCTGGACGACGAGCCGGTTCGACCCCCGCCGGATCGAGATCCAGCTCGTGGTCATCGCCTCGATGTTCGGTGCCATGATCATGGCGGTGTCGTTGCCGCAGGCCTTCGGGGAGCGCGGCGTGATCTTCGCCAGCACCTACGTCGCGGTCCAGATGAGTCGCCCGCTCCTTCTGCTGATGGCGCTGCGCGGGCATCCCCGCAACGCGGAGTCGATCCGGATCCTCTGCTGGACGACGATCGCCTCGGTGGGCTGGATCGCCGGGGCGCTCAGTGGCGGCACCGGCCGGGGGATCCTCTGGACGGCGGCCGTGGTCGTGGAGTTCCTCGGCGCCGCACTGCGCTGGCGGACGCCGGGCGTGGGCCCCAGCAACGCCGGCAACTGGGTCGTCAGCGCGGAGCACCTGGCCGAGCGCTACCAGCAGGTGCTGCTCATCGCGCTCGGCGAGGCGATCCTGGTCAGCGGCTTCGTGCTCAGCCCCGTCGGCTTCGCGGTCGAACGTACCGCGGTCTTCGTGGCGACCTTCGTCACCACCGTGCTGTTCTGGCGGATCTACTTCTACCGACCCGGGCCCGCGCTAGCCGAGGCCATCCGCCAGAGCCGTAACCAGCTCCGGTTCACCCGGGTCACCGGATACACCCACCTGGTCATGGTCTGCGGGATCGTCACCACCGCGGTCGGGTACGGCCTGCTCATCAACGATCCGTACGCCGAGCACGACATGGCCTGGATCGGGACCATCTTCGGTGGTCCGGTGCTTTTCCTCGCCGGGCGGATGTGGGACGAGCGCGAGGCACACCGGAAGGTCTCGGTGACCCGCTGGTACGCCCTGCTGGCGTTCGCCCTGCTCACCCCGGTCGCCCTGGTATTGCCCCTGCTCGCCGCGCCGTTCCTCGCCACCGCGGTCATGGCCGGGGTCGTGGTCGCCGACGCGCTGCGCGACCCGGGGCAGTTCGCGATCGAGCCGAATCCTCCGCTCTGACCACGAGCGCGTCCAGGAAAAGCTCGGGAGAAAGTCCAGGAGAAGTTCAGGAGAGTCCAGGAGAAGTCCAGGAGAAGGAGTCGACCATGGCGGACGAGGCACCCGACTACTTCCGGCCCGGGGCCGGGGCGGTACTCACCACCCTGCTGATCGTCCGGGACGTCGACCGGTCCCGGGAGTACTACCAGCGGGTGCTCGCCGCCACCTGCGTGCGGGAGCGCGACCCCTGCGTCCTGCGGTTCCACAACAGCTACCTGGTGCTCAACACCGAGGGCGGCCCGACCGACGACAAGCCGACGGTCAACGCGCAGGCCCCGGCCGACTCGAACACGCTCGGCTGCGCGATGAACATCCGGGTGACGGACGTCCGGCAGGTCTACGCCGAGTGGTCGTCCCGGGGCGGCGAGTTCCTCACCGAGCCGAAGGACCACGGCGCCGAGATCCGCTGCTACCTGCGGGACCCGGACGGCTACCTGATCGAGGTCGGCCAGGGCACCGGCATCCTGGCCGAACAGGACCGGGCTTCCCGCTGATCGAAGCCTCCCCGGCCCGGCGGGGTTCGGTGCCCCGCCGGTGCCGGAGGCGTCGCGGGGACGGTTCGGTGCCCCGCCGGTGCCGGATCCCGTCCGGGAGGTCGGCTCGCCATGGTCCGTCCGGTCCGCCGTCGCCGGCCGTGGTCGGAGATCTGTGATCAACGGTGGCGACGGCGGTCGACCGGAGCTGGCAGGATCGTCGTCAGTCGACGGACGGGAGGAACGATGCTGCTGCCGGCACTGGGTGGGGTATTGCCGGACCGGCCGGACGCGGTCCGGGTCGACGGTGAGGCGGCCTCCTGGGAGGAGCTCCGGACCGCCGCCGCCGGGGTCGCCGGCCGGCTGGTCGGGGCGCCGGCCGTCGCCGTGTACGCGACCGCGTCGCTCTCCGGGGTGATCGGGGTGCTCGGCGGGCTGATGGCCGGGGTACCGGTGGTGCCGGTGCCGGCCGACTCCGGGCCGGTGGAACTGGCGCACATCCTCACCGATTCCGGAGCAGCGCTGCTGCTGGCGGACACCCCGCCGCCGCACCCGGTGCCGGTGCCGGTCGAGCCGGTCCGCGCCGCCGGGTCGGCGCCGTCCGTCACGCTCCCGGAGCCATCGGGTACGGCCACCGCGCTGATTCTCTACACCAGCGGCACCACCGGGGCGCCCAAGGGCGTCCTGCTGGCCCGGGACGCGATCGCGCACGACCTGGACGCGCTGGCCGAGGCGTGGGCGTGGACCCCGGACGACACCCTGGCGCACGGGCTGCCGCTGTACCACGTACACGGGCTGGTCCTCGGCGTACTGGGGGCGTTGCGGGTCGGTTCCCGGCTGGTGCACACCGGCCGACCCCATCCCGACCGGTACGCGGCGGCCGGCGGGACGCTGCTGTTCGGCGTACCGACGGTGTGGTCGAGGATCGCGGACGATCCCGGATCGGCCCGGGCCCTGGGCGCCGCGCGGCTGCTGGTCTCCGGCAGTGCGCCGCTGCCGGAGCCGGTCTTCGCCCGACTGGCCGGGCTGACCGGGCACCGCCCGATCGAGCGGTACGGCATGACCGAGACCCTGATCACCGTCAGCACCCGGGTCGACGGCGACCGCCGGCCCGGACACGTCGGCCTGCCGCTGCGCGGCGTCGAGACCCGACTGGTCGACGACGCCGGTGCAGTGTTGCCGGCCGACGGGGAGAGCATCGGGGAGCTCCAGGTCCGCGGCGCCACCCTCTTCGCCGGCTATCTCGGGATGCCGGAGGCGACCCGGGCGTCGTACGCCCCGGACGGCTGGTTCCGCACCGGTGACGTCGCGACAGTGGGGCCGGACGGGCAGCACCGGATCGTCGGGCGGGCCAGCGTCGACCTGATCAAGAGCGGCGGATACCGGATCGGCGCCGGTGAGGTGGAGAACATGCTGCTCGCCCACCCCGGTGTCCGGGAGGCGGCGGTGGTCGGCGCCCCGCATCCGGACCTCGGCCAGGAGGTGGTGGCGTACGTCGTCGGTGACGGCGTGACCGCCCAGTCGTTGATCGACTTCGTCGCGTCCGGGCTGTCCCGGCACAAGCGGCCCCGCCGGGTGCACCTGGTCGACGCGCTGCCCCGCAACGCGATGGGCAAGGTGCAGAAGCGGCAGTTGCTCGCATAGGTGGTTGACGAGCTGACCAGGGGTGCCGCGGTCCGTGCTGGCGCGGTTGCGATCCCGCTCGCTGCCCGACCGGGTACCGCCGGCCGTGCCCGTCCACCCGGCCGCCTCGCCGACGCGTGATCCACTCGGTGGGTCCGGACCGGGCGCGGGTAGCGTGGTCGGGGGCACACCGCCGAGGAGGCGGTCGCCGGCCAGCCGGCGCGGGGTGCCATGGTGACGGCAGGCTCGTCGGGAGATCCGACGGCGTCGTAGCGGACCGGAGGAGCGCGCGTGCAGACCCGCACTGATCTCGTCGAGGACCTGATGGGGCGCTTCCCGCACATCCCGCGCGAGGCGGTCCTCAAGGAGGACCTGCTGCGCGGTGGCATGGCGTTCGACGACTCGGCGCTGACCGACAACGAGAACGGCGAGGTCAAGCCGAAGTCGTACTTCATCTTCTCCTTCGACCACCGGACCCTGCCCGAGCTGGGCTCGGCGGCGCTGCGCCGGCCGCCGGAGGAGATCGTCCTGACCGGCGGCCCGTACGAGCTGCGCCGTACGGTGGTGTCGGTGCGGGTCAACCCCGACTCGCCGTACCGGGTCAAGGACGGCGGCGACGGGGTGCTCCGGCTCTATCTCGACGACCGGCCGATCGCCGACGTCGGGCTGCCGCCGATGCCGGAGTACTACCGGCACACCCTCGCGGGCGGCAAGTCGGTGATGGAGGTCGCCCCGACCATCCAGTGGGGCTACCTGATCTACCTCACCGTCTTCCGGGTCTGCCAGTACTTCGGGGCCAAGGAGGAGTGCCAGTACTGCGACATCAACCACAACTGGCGCCAGCACAAGGCGGCCGGGCGGCCGTACACCGGGGTGAAGCCGGTGGACGAGGTGCTGGAGGCGATGGAGATCATCGATCGGCACGACACCCTCGGCGCCTCGAAGGCGTACACCCTGACCGGGGGTAGCGTCACCTCCAAGGTCGACGGGCTGGCCGAGGCCGACTTCTACGGCCGGTACGCGAAGGCGATCGAGGAACGGTTCCCCGGGCGGTGGATCGGCAAGGTCGTCGCCCAGGCCCTGCCAAAGGCCGACGTGCAGCGGTTCCACGACTACGGGATCCGGATCTACCACCCCAACTACGAGGTCTGGGACAAGCGGCTCTTCGAGCTCTACTGCCCGGGCAAGGAGCGGTACGTCGGTCGCGAGGAGTGGCACCGCCGGATCCTCGACTCCGCCGAGATCTTCGGGCCGCGCAACGTCATCCCGAACTTCGTGGCCGGGATCGAGATGGCCGAGCCGTTCGGCTTCACCACGGTGGACGAGGCGATCGAGTCGACCACCGAGGGGTTGCAGTTCTTCATGTCCCGGGGGATCACCCCCCGGTTCACCACCTGGTGCCCGGAGCCGACCACGCCGCTGGGCCGGACGAACCCGCAGGGCGCACCGCTGGAATACCACATCCGGCTGCTGGAGGCGTACCGGGCGACGATGGAGGCGAACGGGCTGAGCAGCCCGCCCGGGTACGGCCCGCCCGGTGCCGGCAACGCGGTCTTCTCGGTCAGCTCCTTCATGGACACCCTGCCGCCGAACTGACGTCCGCGGGCTGCCCCTCCGCCGACCGGCGGCGCGGGCGGTCAGCTCGGACTCGGCCGGCCCGAGGCAGATGCGATGAGCCGAGGCAGCCGCCGCCGCATCTCGGCGTCGTCGCAGTCGAACGGTCCGGCCGACCGTCGGTCGACCCGCACCGGTACGACGACTCCGAAGCTTGCCGGGCTGTTGGATCATGTCATCGAGGCGTTCCCGGGGCGGGAGGAGCGGCATGGCGCAGGTGGACGGCGCGGACCGGCGTAACGGCCCTGCCGCCGACGGGCGAGCGCCGGACGACCGCCCGGGATGCCCGCCGAGCCCGCCGACGTCGCCGGACGGCCGTCTCCGGCCGGCGGATAACCTGGTGCCGTGACCACCGGTGGGGGATGGGCACCGGCTGGCGACGGGTGGCCCGATCCGGTCGTGCTGTCCAGGCCGAGGCTGATCAGGCGCCTCGACCAGCTCTCCACCCGCCGCGTCGTGGCCGTCGTCGCCAACGCGGGCGCCGGCAAGACGACCCTGCTGCGGGACTGGGCGGACCGACGGCGGAGCGCCTGGCACACCCTCGGTCCGGCCGATCGCGATCCGCAGCAGCTCTTCGCCGCCGTCGCGGCGGCGCTGCGCTCCGCCGGCATCCAGGTACCCGTCCCGAACACCCGGGACGACCCGTCGGTACTCGCCGGACTGCTCGTCGAGGCTCTGGCCGCCGCCGGCCCGGCTGCCACTGCGACCACCGGCCCGGCTGCCGGCACCACTGTCCGCCCGGCCGGGGGCAGCATGGCCGGTACGGCCGCGGCTGTCGAGACTGTCAGCGCCGGATCGGCTGCCGGCGCCGGCCCGGCCGGGTCCGTCGCCGGGGCGATCCGCCTGGTGCTCGACGACGCACACCTCCTGGACGGCGGCCCGAGCGCGAGCCTGCTGGCGGCGCTCGCCACCCGACTGCCCGCCGGCACGGTGCTGGTGGTCGCCGGACGGGGCCCGGTGCCGTTCCCGGCCGGCCCGCTGCGATCCGCCGGCCGGCTCGGCGAGGTCACCGCGGCGGACCTCGCACTCACCCCGGCCGAGGTACGCCGGATGCTGGCTGCCGCGGGTGCGGCGGGGCAACACCCGATCGTCCGGCGCAGCGCGCTCGACTGTGCCGACTCACCCGGGGTGGTCGCCGCGATCGCCGGCCTCGCCACCGAGTGCGGTGCGGGACGGGAACACCCGGCCACCCGCCCCCGAGAGGTCGGGGCGCTGGCGCCGCCGGGCCTGGGCGAGGTCTCCTCGACGCTCGACGAAGCCGACCTGGCCGCACTCTGGACACTGTCGGCGATCCGCCGGGCCGGTCCGCCCGGCCGGGGCGCCGGGGCGTACGACCGGGCGTTGCGCGAGCTGGCCGATCGGCGCCGGCTCGCCGCCGGTCATCTCGCCCCGCTCCGGGCGACCCGGCTGGTCCTCGGTGGACCGTCCGGGATACCCGACGCCGACCTGGTGCTCGCCGAGTCGGCGGTACGCGACGGGCAGCACGACGAGGCGCTGCGCCACCTGGCGGCCGTACCGGCCGGGATGCCGCTGCCGGCGGCGCTGGCCTGGCAGCTCGGCACGCTGCTGCACCGGCGCGGCGAGTTCGACGACGCGGAGGCGCTGCTCGAACGGGCGGCCCCCGGCATCGGGGCGTCCGGGGGCGGGCCGTCCGGGCTGGCGGACCAGGCGCAGGTGATGGCGGGACGGGCGGCGGTGCGGTGGGCCCGGGGAGACGGGGCCCGGACCAGGGAACTCGCCGACGAGGCGGTCCGGTTGGCCGAGGAGAGCCGGGACGACGCGGCGATCGCGGCCGCGTACGTGGCCCGGGCGCTGGCCGCGTTCAGCGCCGGGGACCGGGCCGGCAACGAGCACGCGTACGCCCGGGCGCTCGCCGCGGCCGTCCGGGCCGGTGACCTCGCCCAGCAGTTGCGGATCCACTGCAACGTCGGCTCCCGGCTCGTGGAGGAGGGCCGGTACCGGGCGGCGACCGAGGAACTCGGCGCGGCGATCCGGCTCGGCGAGCGGACCGGGCAGCGGCTGCTGCTGGCGCTGGCCCTGCACAACCGCGCCGAGGCGTGGCTGGGGCTCGGCGACCTGGCCAAGGCCCGGACCGACTCCGACTCGGCGCTCAGCCTGTGGCAGCGCGACGGGTCGCCGCTGGCCGCGTTCGGGCTGCTGCTGACCGCTCGGGTGCACCGGGTCTGCGGCTCGACCAGCCAGGCGGTGGCCGCCTACCGGGCGGCGCTGGAGATGGCGGAACCCGACGGCAACGCGCAGGTGCTGATGGAGGCGTGTGCCGGGCTGGCCCGCACCCGCTACGCCGACGACCCGGCGGCGGCGGCCGAGTACGCCCGCCGGGCCCTGGCGATGCCGAGCGCCAACGGACCGACCGTGGCCGAACTCGCCGCCGGTTGGCTGGCACTCTGTTCGGGGGACGTCGCCTCGGCCCGCCGGCACGCCGAGCGGGCCCGGGCCGAGGCGGGACCCCGGCGCGACCCGGCCGGGCTGGCCGAGGCGATCGAACTCGCCGCGCTCGCCACCGGACTGGCCGGCCCGGCGGGTCCGGCCGCCGGCGGAAGCGGCTCCGGCGCCGGCCGGATATCGGGCCGTCCGGCGGTGGGGCTGGTCGAGGCGGCACAGATCTGGGCCGATGCCGGCAACGAGGTCGCGCTGGCCACGAACGCGCTGCTGCGGGCGCGGCTCGGGGCGGACCGGCCGGCCGAGGAGGTCGCCTACCAGCGGCTGCACCGGCTCGGCGTACGCGAGGGGGCCTGGCATGTCGCCGGGCCGCTGGCGGCGATCGGACCGGCGCCGGTGCCGGAGGTCGAGGTGCAGACCCTGGGGCACTTCGTGGTCCGGCTGGCCGGGGTGCCGGTACCGGCGGCGGCCTGGCAGTCCCGCAAGGCACGGGAACTGGTGAAGGTGCTGGCCGGTCAGCTCGGCCGGCCGCTGGGTCGGGAGACCCTGGCCGCCGTGCTGTGGCCGGAGACGGCGTCGGAGGTGGCGCTGCGCCGGCTGTCGGTGCTCGTCTCGACCGTCCGCGCCGTGCTGGACCCGGAGCGGCGACACCCGGCCGACCGATACCTGGACACCGACCCGGCCACGGTACGGATCAACCCGGACCAGGTGTCGGTGGACGCGGTGCGGTTCCACGACGCGGCCCGGTCGGCGATCGCGGCGGACGGTGCGAGCCCGCCGGACGGGCGTACCCGGGTGAACGGGGGCGCGCCGGTGGGGGAGCGGGACGAGGTGGGCGGCGTCGAGATACTGGGCCGGCTGGAGGCGGTCGCCGGGATGTACACCGGGGACTTCTGCGACGACGGCGAGGTGACCGGGGACTGGGTGGCCCGTCCGCGTACCGCCCTGGCCGAGTTGCACCGCGAGCTGATCCGCCGGTTGGCCCGCCGGTGCCTGCGAACGGGCCGGCCGGAGGCGGCGGTCGGCTGGTACCTGCGGCTGACCACCGAGGACGGCTACGACGAATCGGCACACCTGGGGCTGGTCACCGCGCTGTCGGCGGCCGGGCGGCACGGCGAGGCGGCCCGGCGCTACCAGGACTACCTCGACCGGATGCGGGAGATCGAGGTGCAGCCGGCGGCCTTTCCGGCGGTCACCGCCGCAGCCGCCGGCCCCCTGAACGATTCCTGAACCGCCTCCGAACATCGCCGCCCATCATGGAGCCCGGACGGCGGGGTGCCGGCCGGGACGCCACGTCCCGGCTCCGGGTCCGGCCGGCGGCGGCTGGCGCGGCCCGCCGGTGGCGGCCCGCCCGACGCGGCGGGATCGAGCGCGGAGGCGGCGGATGACCGGTTGGCGGCGGTGCGGATCGCTACTCCTGGTGGCCGTCCTGCTGGCCGGCGTCGCGGCGTGCGGCCTCCGGCCCGGCGGCGGCGAACCGGCGGGTGGGGCCGCCGCGAGCGAGGCGGGCCGCACCTACGGATACGGCCCGAGCCGCGACCGGTCGATCAAGTACCAGCCGGACGTGGTGCTCGTCGAGGGCGGACCGGAGGCGATCCGGTCGGCCAGCGCGGACGGGACGACCTGGGTACTCGACGCCGACGCGCCGGGCGCCGACGACCTCGAACCGGGCCGGATCATGTACGCCACCAGCCGAGCGGTCGGCCGGGTGGTGCAGGCGCGGCGGACCGGGGACGACCTCGCCGTCAGCCTGGCTCCGGTGACGCTGACCGAGGTGTTCCGGGACGCCCACTTCCGGACCGATCGGCGGTTCGACGAGGCTGACCTGGCGTACCAGGAGGTCCCGAACCTGCCCGGGGCGGTGAGCGTGCCGGCCGGGACGCGGTCGCCGGAGGACGCCGTCACCCCGATCGGGCTCGGCGGCGGCGCCGGGCCCCGGCCGCCGGCCGTTCCGGCTGCGCTGACTCCTCCGGCCCCGGTCTTGGCGCGGGAGGAGGCCGGCACCACCGTGCTCGCGATGAATCCCGTGCGGCTCGCCCCGGCCGGTGGCGGCCGACTGCCACCGGCGCGGGAACGGAACTTCACGGTCAGCGTCGGCGACTGGGAGGCCCAGCCGTACCGGACGCCGGGCAAGCTCGGACTGAAGATCGGGTACGCGGCCAACGAGAACCTCAAGGTCTACATCGACTTCGCGATGAACGTCGCCGACCTGCGGATCCGGGCCGACGTGCCGATCTCGAACGGGCGGATCGGCAGCAGCACGTTCGCGGTCGACGGCATCCGGAGCATCTCGGTCGACGTCTCGGCCGGCGCCGCGAACGGCGCGGACGACAACAAGAAGGTCCGCGTCGAGGTCCCGGTCGAGATCAACATTCCGGTTCCGGGTGAGCCGCTGGTCTACAGCAACACCTGGAAGTTCATCGTCAGCACCGGCCTGAGCGGCCGGAACACCACGGTGAAGGCGGCCGGGGAGTGGGCGGTCAACGGCACCCTCGGCATGGTCGGCGGTACGGTGCAGAAGCCGACCCTCTCGGTGGTCCGCAGCATCATGGACTCGATCACCGGCATCTCGATCGGCCCCAGCGGGCTCGCCTTCGCCGTGGAGACGAAGATCCAGTTCGGCCTCGGCATCCCGGCGGCGTTCGCCGGCCCGTACGCCAAGCTCGTGGTCGACCTCGGCGTCACCAACGGCTCGGCGCTGGGCGCCCCGCTGGCCCGGTGCGTGTCGGCGAGCCTGAACGCCAAGGTCGGCGGCGGGTTCGGGATCACCGCCTCGTCGGTCGCGGTCGAGGCGCTGCAGAAGCTGCTGCCGGCGAAGCTGAAGTTCGAACTCGAGAGCGAGAAGTTGTGGCCGATCCACCGGGCGGCCCAAACCCTGCCGAACGTCCCGCTCTGCGTGGGCTGAAAGGAAGCTCCCTGATGATCGTCCGTAGCCGCCTGGTGCTGGTGACCCTGACGGCGCTCGCGCTCGCCCTCTCCGGCGGGTGCGGCCGGTTCGGTGGCGGCGACCCGCCGGCGGTCCCGCAGGACGCCCCGCCGGTCGCCACCGGTGCCGAGCCGGCGACCGAGCCGACCTCGGCGGCACCGGCGGCCGCGTCGCTGGACCCCTGTGCACTGGTCACCAAGGCGGAGGCCGAGAAACTGGCCGGTACGCCGCTGGAGGACGCCGTACCGATCCGCGAGACGTGCAGCTACACGGGGCCGGTCACCGGCCCGACCGCGCAGGTGGAGGTCTACGTCGGGGACGGGGCGAAGAAGTTTCTCGACATCGAACGCGAACTGGGGCACGAGATCTGGCCGCTGCCCGGAGTCGGCGACGAGGCGTACGCCGAGGATGGTGCCGTCTTCGTCCAGAAAGGCGGCCAGTGGGTCGCGGTCAAGCTGGTACTGCTGAACGACCCGAAGGAGAGCCGCAAGCCGCTGGAGGAGGTGGCCGGCACCGTCGCCAGCCGGATGTGAGCGGTGAGCCCGGTGGGTGGCGCATCCCGAGCTCCCGACCGGGTCACTCCGAGGCGGTGTTCGTGGTCGATGGGACGCCGTCGGTACAGGTGACGGTCATCTGCACGGTGCGGTTGCCGTGCCGGAACTTGACCATCGTGGCCGGCGCCGGACCCGGTTCGACCTCGTCGATCCGGTAGGGGCGGTTCGGTGTCCAGGAGAGCAGCCGGGCGTCGCCGTCGGTGCAGGCCGCCTGGACCGAACCGCCGTCCGAGGTCAGGGTCTTCTCCTCCGGCGCCGGAGTCGGTGGCGGTGGGGACTCCGGCGCCGACGGCTCCGGCTCGCCCGGCCCGGTCGGTGTCGGGCCGCCCGGTTCCCCGCCCGGCTGACCCCCCGGGGGAAACCCGGTCAGCGGACCGGGCGCCCGGCTGCCGGTCGGTATCCCCGGGACGTTGGCGAGCGGCGTCAGCGGATCCGGCCATGGCGGTGGGGAGACGGAGCCGCCACCGGTGCGCCCCGACGGTCCGGTCTCGGCGGCCGGCCGGCCGCTCGGACCGGGCTCCGCCGCTCCACTGTGCCGGCCCGGTCCCGAGCCGAGCGGATCGGCGAGCCAGAGCAGCAGCGCGGTGACCGCGACGGCCGCCGCGCCGGTCGCCAGCACTCCGGCGCGGAACTGGGCGCCTCGGCTGCCGGCGGCCCGAGGCACCAGCACGGTCGAGGGTTCGCCGTCGACCGCGGCCGGGGCCAGCGAGTGGGCGAGTTCGTCGTCGACGATCCGCACCCCGGCGGCCCGGGCGAGCACGGCGGCCACCTCCCGGGCCGCCGGACGCCGTTCCGGGTCCTTGTCGAGGCAGCGTCGACACAGCTCGGCGACCTTCTCCGGTACGTCGGGCAGCGGGGGCAGCGGCGCCGGTTCGACGTACACGTGGGCCCGCAGCATCTGGGTCGCGGTCTCCGCGCTCCAGGGCGGGCGTCCCACCAACAGGCGGTAGAGCAGAACTCCGACGCCGTACACGTCGGAGGCGGGCACGACGGCGTCGCCGCTGATCCGTTCCGGTGCGAGATAGCCGGGGGTGCCGAGCAGTTCGTCACCCCACTCGTCCGCGTCGCCCGGTCCCACCGCGGCGGCGATGCCGAAGTCGACGACCTTCGCCCCGGACGGCGTCACCATCACGTTGCCGGGCTTGATGTCACGGTGCACCAGGCCACGGTCGTGGGCAGCGGCCAGCGCCGCCGCCACCTCGGCACAGATCCGGAAGACGGCCTTCGGCGGCAGCGGCCCGGCCGCGAGGCGCTGTTCGAGGGTGCCGCCCTCGACGAGCTCCATCACCACGTACGGGATGCAGGTCAGGCCGGTGACCGACTCGCCGAAGTCGTACACCTGGGCGATGTTGGGATGCGACAACGCCGCCGCGGCCCGCGCCTCGTGCCGGATCCGGCGTCGCGAGACCGGGTCCCGGGCGTGCGGGCCGGCCAGCAGCTTGACCGCGACCGGCCGGCCGAGCACCTCGTCACGGGCCCGCCAGACCACCGCCATGCCGCCCCGGCCGAGCTGATCTTCGAGCCGGTAGCGGCCGCCGAGTATCTGCTGCGCCTCCACGCGGACAAGTCTGCGCTGCCCGGCTCCGCCCCGCCCGGCCCACACGCCGACCGTACCGGCATTGTCATCGATTGGGCAGCAACTCGACCGAACGGTCGAGGGCGGAACCGGGCGGCGGTCGACGGGACGGATGCGATCGTCCGAGCGATCCCGGGTGTGCGCGATGCCCTACAGCGTGCTATTCGGGCAGGTGGATCGGCACGCTGGTGACCACCACACCGGGTACGTCCCGCAGCGCGCGACGTAGCCGCAGCTCGGTCCGGGTGTGCAGCAGTTGGTGCCACAGATGCCGGACCACGATCTCCGGCACCACCACGGTCAGGGTGACCTCCGGGCGGACGGAGTGCAGGGCCGCGACGTACTGGGCCAGGGGTGCGATCACGGTCCGGTACGGCGAGATGATCGTCTCCAGCCGCAGGTGGTCGCCCCAGGTCTCCCACTGCCGGCGGAACCGGTCGGCCTCCTCCTGCTCCGGACTGAGATGCACGGCGAAGGCCGGCTGCCCGAGCGAGGCCGCGTACGCCAGCGCCCGCAGTGCGGCCAGGTTCAGCCGGGCCACCGGTACGACCACCAGGTGCCGTACCTCGCCCGGGCTGAGATCGACCCGCAGGTCACCCGGCCCGCTCGTCTCCTCCACCTCGTTCGGCCGGCGGGCCTCCTCCGCCGCGCCGCTCCGCGCGGTCGCACCCCCTACTCCTGACCGAGGCTGTGCGGGTTCGGGGCCGCCGTCCGGCCGGGCCGGGTCGGTGCCGGGGGCCGCTGTCGGCAGGGTCAGTGCCTGCCGCATCGCGTCGTAGTGCCACCGGATGTGCAGGCAGAGCAGCACCAGCACCGGCACGGCGACCACCACCACCCAGGCACCCTCGAAAAACTTGGTGATCGCGGCGGTGACCAGGACCAGGGCGCAGAGCACCGCGCCGGTCGCGTTCAGCGCCGCCCGCCAGCGCCAGCCACGCTCGCGGCGTCGGCGCCAGTGCATCACCATGCCGCTCTGGGAGAGGGTGAAGGCCAGGAAGACCCCGACGGCGTAGAGCGGGATCAACGACTGGGTGTAGCCGCCGAATGCCACGAAGATCAGGGCCGCCGCCACGGCCAGCGCGACGATGCCGTTGCTGAACGCGAGCCGGTCTCCCATGTGCAGGAATCGTCGGGGGGCGTACCCGTCCCGGGCCATGAAGAAGAGCAGCCGGGGGAAGTCGTTGAACGCCGTGTTCGCGGCCAGCAGCAGGACCAGGGTGGTGGCGGCCTGGATCACCGCGTACCACGGCCCGGTGCGGAACGTCTCGCGGGCCAGCTGGGACAGCAGCGTCTCGTCGGCCCGGGGTACCAGCCCGTTGAAGTGGATCAGGAGGGTCAGCCCGGTGAAGAGCACCACCAGGATGCCGACCATCCAGGTCAGCGTCGTCCGCGCCTGCCGCCACTCCACCGGCCGGAACGCCGGGACCGCGTCGGCGACCGCCTCGATCCCGGTCATCGAGGCGGCACCGGAGGCGAAGGCCCGGAGCACCACCAGCAGGCCGAGCCCCTCGACCGCGCCGACCGGCGGTGGTGGAACCGGTTCGAATCCCCGGCCCGCCGCCCGGACCAGACCGACGACGAAGAGCAGTCCGATGGCGGCGATGAAGAGGTACGTCGGCGCGGCGAAGAGCCTGCCGGCCGCCCGTACCCCGCGCAGGTTGCCGGCGAGCAACCCGGCGATCACCAGCAGCCCGAGCAGCACCGCGTACGGGGTCAGCCCGGGCAGCGCCGAGGTGATCGCCTCCACCCCGGCCGCCACCGACACCGAGACGGTCAGCACGTAGTCGAGGAACAGCCCGGCCGCGGCGGTGAGCCCGAACCGGGGACCGAGGCTGTCCGAGGCCACCAGGTAGGAGCCGGCGCCGTGCGGATAGGCGTAGACCGTCTGCCGGTACGAGGTCCCGACCGTGATCATCAGAACCACCAGCGCGGCGGCGATCGGCAGGGAGAGGTTCAGCGCGCCACTGCCGGCCAGCACCAGGATGGCGATCATCGCCTCCGGCCCGTACGCCACCGAGGAGAGCAGGTCGGAGGAGAGCACCGGAAGAGCGACCAGCTTCCGCATCCGCTCCTGGAGCACCGCCGCGCTGGCCAGCGGCGGTCCGAGCAGGGCGCGTCGGAGGGTGCCGGCGGCCCGGCCGAACCGGCTGCCGGTGGCGCTCGCCGAGCCCGTCGCGGTCAACTGCCCCGGCCGCTCGGTCGGGAACATCTCGATCTGGCCCAGCCGGTGGAAGCGGCCCGGCGCCGGCCGGTGCCGGTACTGTTCGAGACTCGGATCCAGCGGCAGTACGGCGTCCCGGGGTGGATGGTCCCGCAGGTCCGCCCGCCACCGCCGGCCGACGTCGTGCAGGGCGGCCAGCTCCGTCTCGGTCAGCGGCGGGAACTCGGCCGACGGGCTGAAGGTGATCGTCGGGTGCTCCGGCGGCGTCGCACCGGGCCCGTTCCGCTCCTGCCGCCCCACCATCTCCGCCTCAGTCCGGCACCGCTCCCGCCTCGCACTGTCACCGATCCGGCTCGCCCGGGGCATGGGAATGGCGATACTCGGCCGGAAAGTATCGGTCGAGGCGCGGGGGCGGCCCGGTGGCGGCGCCGGGTGCGGGACCGCAGTGATCCCGGTGGGGCGCTAACGCACGTACTGCCGCCAGACGGCCAACAGGTCGTCGGCGTCGAGCGTGCTGCCGTGGGTCACGGTCAGGTCGCCGATCATCGCCGACGTGTCGTCGTCCCAGTAGATCACGAACTGGTCGGCGCGGAAGACGTACCGGATCAGGGCACCGGATCGGGGGCGGCTGGCCGTGTACGGTTCCCGCGTCCCGCCCTGATCCCTCACCCGCTGGGTCCGGGCCCGGTCCCGCTCGGTCTGGTCGGCGAGCGCCCGGAACTGGACCTCCCAGCCGTCCCCGGTGCAGGCGACGTACTCGGTGGCGGTCCCGCCATAGGTGTCCGGCGGGCGCTGTTCGCAGCCGCTCACGTCGTCCAGCCACGGGCGGGCGAACTCGCGCAGCGGCGAAGACTTGATCACCTGCTCGTTCGCCCGTCCGGTCCGGCTCAGGTCGGAGTCCGGACCGGTCGCCCAGACCGCGACCAGCACGGCGACGACCAGCAGTACCAGCGCGGCGGCGCCCGCACCGATCCAGACACTCCGGCGGCGACGCCGGTCGTCCGCGGCCGGCCCGTTCGGGGAGATCGACTTTGCTGCGTCAGCCGACCGGTCCGGCCCGGGCCCGGGCGGCGGCGGTGGGTGACCCGGCAGCGGCGGTTCGATGGTCGCCGAACCGGCCACGCTGCCGACCGTCCGCGACTCGGCGCCGGCCGCCGAGGCGGCGGGCGGGGCGCCGATCCCCGCCACGCCACCCCGCGCGGCGGTCGGGGGCGTACCGGGCGGGGTGCCGACCTCGGCGGTGAGCAGCGCGCCCTGGGCGACGACCAGCTCGGGCTGCTCGACGACGGTGGGCACGATGCCGAGCCGCCGGTGCAGGCGGGTGGCCACCAGCGGGACCCGGCTCGCTCCGCCGACCAGGAAGAGCCCGGCGATGCGCCCGGCGTCGATACCGCTGCTGGAGACCGTCGCCGCCGTCAGCGCCACGCTCCGCTCGATCGCCCCGGCCGCCGCCGCCTCGAACTCCTCCCGGGTGACGTGCACGTCACGCTCGAAGATCGGCAGGCGCAGCCCGGCCGTGCTGCGCCGGGACAGCTCCTCCTTGGCCGCCCGGGCCTCTTCCCACAGCGACCGGTGGTGCAGCAGGTCCGGCCCGGATCCCGGCTGGCTCAGCCGGCGCCACCGCACGTCGTCCGGCCCGGCCGGTACGACGGCAGCGCGGACCCGCTCGACGACGACGTCGTCCAGGTCGAGGCCGCCGAGGTCGGAAAGGCCCTGGCTGGCGGCGACGTCCCAGCCGTCGGGCCGGCGCCGGAGCACCGCCACGTCGAAGGTGCCGGCACCGAAGTCGTAGACCACCACGGCGTCACCGGTCCGCACCGGCCGGGCGAGGACCGTGGTGAAGTGCGTGGCGGCCGCGGTGGGCTCGGCGACCAGGGCGGGCGGGGGCAGCCCGGCCCGCGCGGCGGCGTCGACGAGGACCTGCCGGCGCCGGGGCCCCCAGGCCGCCGGATGGGTGAGGACGAGTTCGTGGACCGCGCCGCCGACCACCCGTACCGCCTCGTCGGCGCAGCGCCGCAGCACGGCCGCGACCAGGTCGACGACCGCCACCTCCGTCCTGCCGAGCAGGATGACGCCCTCGTCGATCCGCCGTTTCGGGTGCGGCTCCAGGCTGCCCGGCTCCGTACGCCCGGCCCGTAGCGCGTCCCGGCCGACCCGCAGCCGACCGTCGGAGTCGACGAACACCGCCGACGGAAGCAGTGGCGAGGCGTCGAAGAGGAGTGGCCGCCCCTCACCCCCCTGCCACTGGCACACCGCGACCGTGTGGGACGTACCGAAGTCGATCGCGAGCCGGGCGCTGACCACGGGTCACGACAATAGCGAACCGGCGCCCATCGCAGCGGCCCCGACCTTTCCGGCAACCGCTCGCCGGCCCTGTCCAGGGCAGCGGGCCGCGGCCCGACCAGGGGGCTGGCCGGGCCGCGGCGCAGGGCGGGCGGATGGTCTCCGCCGTGCGCGGTCAGTCGGACGAGTCGGCCGACCCGCCGGAGTCGGCGGAGCCGCCCGAGTCGGCCGAGCCGCCGCCGCTGCTCTTCTTCCGCACCGGTGCCGGGGAGTCGTCCGGGCTGTCGTCCACCACCTTCGCCTTCGGCTTCGGCTTGACCGCCGGCTTCGCCTTCGCGGGCGAGTCCGCCGCCGAGGCGTTGACGCTGTCCGCCGACTCGGGCGACGGGTCGACCCAGCCCGGGTCCCCGGGACTGTCGCCGGCCGAGTTCGCCGAGTCGAACGGCGACTGGTGAGCGCTGTCGGCGGACTCCGGCGAGTCGTCGACGGCGCCGGAGTCGTACTGGCCGCCCTGCAACTGGATCGGCTGGACCTTGTCCCGCAGCTCGATCCCGTCGCTGGCGGTCGCCGCACCGGCGGTGAGACCGGCGACCAGCGCGGCGGCACCCGCGCCGCCGATGACGATCTGCCACGTACGGTTGATGCTCATCTCTTCCTCCTCGATGATCTGCTCTGGTTACAGCCTCCGGCCCGCGGATGAGACAGTCCTGACGCCGGGATGAGACCTGACTCATCGACCTCGACGCTCTCCGGCCGACCCCGACGGCTCTCCGGCCGACACCTCGCCGGCCGCACGGCCCGCTCGGTCAGCCGCGCCGGCGGAGCCGTCGGGCGCTGTCCAGCCAGAGTTCGGCCAGTTCCAGCCGGGCCCGGACACCCGCCGGCCAGTTCCGCTCCTGGACCCGGTGCGGACCGGTGGCCAGGGAGAGCACCACCGCCGCCGTGCGGTAGCGCAGCTCGGCGGGGTCGACGACCTGCTCGAACGCGGCCAGATAGCCGGCACCGGCCCGCTGGATCGCGGCCGCCCGGTCCCGGTGCATCAGGGCCAGCACGGAGAGGTGCCCGAGCAGGCAGCCCAGGTCGTCCAGGCGCTCGCCCGGTCCGGCGGTGTCCACGTCGAGCAGACCGGTGATCCGGCCCCCGGCAACCAGTAGTTGGCCCTCGTACAGGTCGCCGTGCACCACGGCCGGTGGACCGGGGGTCGACTCGTCGGTCAGCGCCGCGGCCAGCGCGGTGGCCTGGTCGGCCACCCTGGGCAGGGCGGTGGCGAGCACCGAGGCGTAGTGCGGAGCCTTCTCCCGCCAGGAGCGTCGGGGCCGGTCCCGGGTCAGCTCAGCCGGGAGTTGGTCGAGCAGGTGCAGCAGGGCCCGCCCCGAGGGCAGCGGCGCCCGGCCGCGCAGCGCCTGGCGCAGGCTCTGCCCGGGCAGCGCCTGGAGCACCAGCAGCCCGTCGGGGGTGTAACCCAGGCTGGGTGCGGCCGGCACCCCGGCCCGGACCAGCAGCCGGTGCCGGTCGTGCAGTTCGGACACCTGCTGGGGGCGGACCACCTTCAGGAAGACACAGCCGCCCGCCCCGACCGCCTCGATCACCGCCCGCCGCCGGGGCCGGTAGGCGCGTACCCGCAGGTTCACCGGGCCGTCGCCGAGGCCGAGGTCGCGCAGCAGGGCGGCGACGGCCCCCTCGTCGTACGCGCTGCGCAGCGCCGGCAGCGCCGGGTCGTACGGGAAGCGCCATGCCGCCACCCGGTCGGTGCCGTTGCCCAGCACCACCGTGCCGGCCGGGGCGCGTCCGGTGCAGGCGGCCAGCCGCTCCTCCCGGACCCGCCCGTCCGGCCAGCGGATCCGGGCCTGGTACGCGGCGGTGACCCGGCGGCCCGGCTGGTGCTCCACCTGGACGGTCCGCCAGTCGAGCAGTTCACCGCCGGAGGGTCGCAACGCGGCCCGGAGTACGTCCTCGGCGGCCGCTCCGGTGAGCAGGGCGAGCTGGCGGTCGCCGCTTCGCCCGGTCGGGATGGTACTGGTCGTCGACATGCCAGCGACGATCCCGCCCGGCCGTGAGGTGGCGGTGAAACGACCATGAGAATCCGCTCAGCCACCGCTCCGCCCACCTCAGCCACCCGCCGGAGACTGGGCACGCCCGAGCGGAGAGGGTGGCGCCGGGGGAGGGGGCGGAGAGGATCAGGCGGTCAGCCGGTAGCCGATGCCGCGTACCGTCTTGATCCGGTCGGTGCCGAGCTTGCGGCGCAGGTATCCGATGTAGACGTCCACCACGTTCGAGCCGGGGTCGTGCGCCAGGCCCCAGACCCGGTCCAGCAACTGCTCCCGGCTGAGCACCTGACCCGGATGCCGCAGCAGCGTCTCGGCGAGCAGGAACTCCCGGCCGGTCAGCTCGATCGGGTCGCCGTCGACCGTGGCCGTACGCCGGACCAGGTCGAGCCGGACCGGCCCGGCCTGCAACACCGTCGGGGTGGCCTGGCCATGCTCGCGCAGCCGGGCCCGGACCCGGGCGAGGAGTTCCTCGAAGCTGAACGGCTTGGTCATGTAGTCGTCGGCGCCCAGGTCGAGCCCGGCGACCCGGTCCGGTACGGCGTCCCGGGCGGTCAGCACGATCACCGGCAGCCGTTCGCCCCTGGCCCGGATCTGGGCCAGTGCCGCCAGCCCGTCCTGCCCGGGCAGTCCCAGGTCCAGGATCAGCACGTCGTAGTCGCCGCTGCGGGCCGCCGCGGCCACCTCCACCCCGTTGGTCACCACCGTGGCGACGTAGCCGGCCGCCCGCAGCCCCTTGGTCAGGAACGAGGCGATCCGCGGCTCGTCCTCGGCGATGAGTACCCGGTTCACCGGTCGCCCCCGGTCGTCGGCGGCCGTACCGCGCCAGCCGGCAGCACCAGGGTGAAGGTCGACCCGGCGCCGGGCACGCTGTCCACCGCGACCGTGCCCCGGTGCGCCTCGGCGATCGCGGCCACGATGGCCAGCCCGAGGCCGGAGCCCTCGGCATGCCGTCGCGGCGCGTGCGCGGCGCGGGCGAATCTGGCGAAGATCCGTTCTCGGTCCTCGGGCTCGATGCCGATCCCGGTGTCCCGGACCGAGAGCAGTACCCGGCCCGGCTGCCCTGGCGTCCCGGCCCGGGCGGATAGCTCGATCGTGTCGCCGACATCGGTGAACTGGACGGCGTTCTGGGCGAGCTGCATCAACGCCTGGGTGAGCCGCTGCCGGTCGGCCCACACGGCCGTCTCGGCCAGCTCGCCGAGCCGCCAGTCCCGGTCGCCCAGGGCGACCGCCTTGGCGTAGACGTCGTGCAGCATCATCGCGACCTCCACCTGCTCGGGATGCAGAAAGTCGGGCTGTTCGGCGCGGGCGAGCATCAGCAGGTCGTTGACCATCCGGTTCATCCGGTCCAGCTCGTCGGTGATCAGCGCGACCGTCTCGGCCCGCTCGTCCGGGTCGTCGCCCATCAACTCCAGGTGGCCCCGGACGATGGTGATCGGGGTACGCAGCTCGTGGCCGGCGTCGGAGACGAACGCCTGCTGGGCGGCGAACGCCCGGTGCAACCGGCCAAGCATCCCGTTGAAGGTGTGCGCCAGGTCGGCGACCTCGTCGGTGCCGGTGACCTCGATCCGCCGGGAAAGGTCGGTCTCCTCGATGGTCCGGGCGGTCTCGGTGACCGTCCGCAGCGGACGCAGCGCCCGGCCCATCGCCAGGTAACCGCCGGCGGCCACCACCACGATCACCAGCAGGCAGGCCAGCGCCATCAGGCGTACCGCGCGGTCGATCTCGGCCCGCCGTTCGGCGCCGAACTCGAGTACGACCACCTGGCCGCGTACCGCGCCGTCGATCACCACCGGTACGGCCAGCCAGCGCGCCGAGCCGGCCGGAGTGTCGGCGATCCGCCCGTACGCGCTGTCGGCCAGCCCGGTCTACCTGCCCAGCAGGGCCGCGTCGCCGCTCGGGTCGTACGGCGGGTTCGCCGTCGCCCGGTAGAAGGCGCCGTCGACGAAGACGAGTACCAGTTCACCGGTCTGCGGCTCGTTGCGCAGCAGGTAGGTGTCGGCGATGGCCCGCAGGTCGGTGCCGAACGGCTGCCCGCTGGCCGGATCCCGACCGCCGACGAGCCGGCGGAACTCGGTGACCTCCTGGCGCATGTCGGCGGCGATCCGGTTCTCCAACTGGTTGAGCAGCACCTGCCGGATCACCACCACCGAGGCCAGGCTGGCGACGGCGAGCAGCGCCAGGGCCCAGCCGAGCAGCCGGAGCCGCAGCCCGAGCGCCGGTCGCCAGCGCCGGCCCGGCGGCTCAGTCGTCGTCGCCGTCGTCGTCACCGCCATCGGCATCGTCGCCGTCGTCGCCGGAGCTGTCGTCGTCCCGGTCGTCCTCGTCGTCGGTGCCGGTGCCATCGTCCCCGTCGTCGACACCGCCTCCGTCGTCCGCTCCGTCGTCGGAACCGGTTCCGTCGCCTCCGGCGTCGTCATCATCGCCTCCGCGCTCGGCTGGGCCGAGGCTCTCGTCGTCGACCGGGCCGGCCGCATCGTCGCCCCCGTCGGTCGTCGTGGTCTGGGTGGCCGGACTGATGATCTGGATCACCGGCACCCGGTCGTGCGGCAGCAGCGCCGGCAGACCGACTCCGGCGAGCAACCCGGCCAGCGCCCCCAGCCCGACTCCGGTGGCGACCTTCTGCGCGCTCATGCCGCCCAGGCTGCCGGAGTCGGATGACGTCCCGATGAGGGATGGATGAGAAGCCTCTCATCGTCGGGGCCGGGCGGGCCGGCAAACGGCGGGAAGAGCGTAGATAAAAACATGCACCTTCGGCTGAGCCCGTACGTACGGACCGTTCCGATACTGGCCGGTATCGCCGTGGGTCGATCGTGGGGGCGGGCACCGGACGTGCCCGGGCGCACGACGTGGTGGCCTGCCTGGACGCCGGGGCTGACGACTATATGACAGGACCGATCCGGCTCGACCTCTGGTTCCGGCAGGTCACCGTGCGCGGTCGGGACGTGGCGCTGACCGGCCGGGAGTTCGTGCTGCTGGATACGCTGATCCGGCACGCAAGGAGCTCGGCGGGGACGTCATCGAGACGTGCGCGGCTTCGGCTACCGGCTGCGTACCTCCTGACCTGCGACGCGGTCGCCCCGGTCGGACGGGCCGGGTACGTCCCGGATCCCGGGCCGTCCGCTGTTGCGCCGGTCAGTAGCATCGAGCCATGCCACACCAACCCCAACTCGCGGAGTCCGACTCCACCGAGGCCATCGCGGTGACTCCGGACGGGAGCTCCCCGGACGCACCGGCTCCCAGGCGGCGGCGCCGCACCAGGCGGATAATCCTCATCACGCTGCTGGTGTTGGCACTGCTCGGCGGTGGTGGAGCGGTCGCGGCAGGCATCTACGTCCACTCCCTCGAGTCCGGCATCGAACGGGTGGAAGCGTTCGACCAGGTACCCGAGGAGTCCCGCCCGGTCAAGGTGGCAAAGGACGCCAAGAACATCCTCATCCTGGGCAGCGACACCCGCGACCCGGCCAACACCGGCGGCTCGCGCAGCGACACCATCATCCTCGCCCACCTGCCGGCTGACCGGTCGAGCGCCCAACTCGTCTCGATCCCCCGGGACACCTGGGTCAACGTGCCGAAGTCCAAGGACGGCAAGCACGGCGGCCGGGACGCCAAAATCAACGCGGCGTACGCCTGGGGCGGCATCCCGTTGATGGTGCAGACGGTCGAGAAGTTCACCGGCGTCCGGGTCGACCACGTCGCGATCGTCGACTTCTCCGGCTTCAAGGAGATCGTGGACGCGCTCGGTGGCATCCAGCTCACCGTGGAGGAGAGCTTCACCTCGACGCACTCGCTGCTGCCCACCGGCCGCCGCGAGTTCAAGAAGGGCCCGCAGGTGATGGATGGCGCAGAGGCGCTGGACTACGCCCGGGAGCGCTACGCCTTCAAGGACGGGGACTTCGCCCGGATCCGGCACCAGCAGCAGGTCATCCGGGCCATCCTGGACAAGGCCGCGTCCGGCGGCACCCTGGCCAACCCCGCCAAGCTGAACTCCTTCATCAGGGCCTCCGCCGACGCGGTCTCGGTGGACAAGACCCTCTCCCTACTCGACATGGGGATGGAGCTGCGGCACCTGCGCAGCGGCAACCTGACCTTCATCACCAGCCCCACCAAGGGCACCGGTCGGGTCGGCGACGAGAGCGTCGTGTTCGCCAAGACGGACCAGGTGAAGACCTTCTACGACGCCGTTCGGCGCGACGCGGTACCCGAGATCCTGAATGGAGCGAAGTGACCGCTCCGGCCGGTGCGGGACCCTCGCGGCCGTATCCTGCACCGGGCGTCCCGTAGGGGAGGTCGTCGTCACGGGGGAGGAAACAGATGTCGACGTGGCCGTTGGCACCGCACGATCCGGTGGTCGGCCTGCCCGACACCGGTCCGTCGGACCGGCCGCCGGCCGTGCGCGCCATCGACGCCGTCGAGCCGGTGACCGACCTGCCGGCGGTGCCCCGGCCCCGCACCGGGCCCGGGTCGAGCCCGGCGGATCGGGCCCGGGCCGGCATCGACACGACCGCGGTGCTGCCGTACGCCGGGTCCCGCGCCTCGGTGCGCACCCGCCGGCTGCGGGCCTGGATGGTGACCGCCCCGGTCGACCTCGCCGCGCTGCTCGGACCGCTGCTGCTCACCGGTGACCGCTACTGGCGAGGGACCGTCTTCACCGCAGGGCTCACCGTGGCCATCTTCGCCGCCGGCGGGCTCTACCGGGCGCGTCGGCACATGAGCATCCTCGACGAGCTGCCGAGTCTCTGCGGCCGGCTGCTCGCCTCCGCCGCGATCGTCGCCATCATCGCGGCGATGCGGCACGGCTCGG
Source organism: Plantactinospora sp. DSM 117369 (assembly GCF_053764795.1). Taxonomy (NCBI): domain Bacteria; kingdom Bacillati; phylum Actinomycetota; class Actinomycetes; order Micromonosporales; family Micromonosporaceae; genus Plantactinospora; species Plantactinospora sp. DSM 117369. Next base: position 4,412,023 of record NZ_CM132446.1, read on the forward strand.
TCGAATACATGACCGGGTTCATGCGGGGCGTGGCGCTCTCCGCCGGGCTGGTCATCGTCGGGCGGGCGATCACCCGGCGGGCGGTGCTGATCGCCCGCAAGCGGCGGTGGGTGGAGCACAACGCCATCATCATCGGCAGCGGTCCGATCGCCGCCGAACTCGCCCGGCTGCTGCGCCGCTATCCACAGTACGGCTTGCGCTTCGCCGGCTGCGTCGACGCCGAGGAGCGGCCCGGTCCCGCCTCGCCACCGCTGATCGGCACCCTGGACCAGCTCGCCGACCGGATCCGGATGGTCGAGTGCGACGTACTCGTCGTCGCCGAACCCGACTACCCGGAGACCGGACTGATGGAGCTGCTGGCCCGCCCGGAGTACGCGAACTGCGACATCTGGAGCGTGCCCCGGCTCTGGGGCTCCCGCTCGCCCGGAGGGCTGCCCGACCACATCGGTGCGATCCCGGTGGTGCAGATCCGGCACACCAGCCTCTCCGGTGTGCGCTGGGCAATCAAGCGCGCCTCCGACATCGTCTTCTGCGTCGTGGCGCTGGTCATCCTGAGCCCGGTCCTGCTGCTCTGTGCCCTCGCCACCTGGCTGGAGGGCGGCCGGGGGATCTTCTTCCACCAGGAGCGGATCGGCCGGTACGGCAAGCCGTTCGACGTCATCAAGTTCCGCACCATGCAGCCGGCCGACGAGCTGGAGTCCCGGACCCACTGGTCGATCGCGGACGACCGGCGGATCGGCCCGGTCGGCCGCTTCATGCGGCGTACCTCCCTCGACGAGCTGCCCCAGCTCTGGAACATCCTGCGCGGCGACATGACCGTGGTCGGCCCCCGCCCCGAGCGGCCGTACTTCGTGGAGAAGTTCTCCGCCGAGCACCCCGACTACGCGATGCGGCACCGGGTGCCGGTGGGGCTGACCGGGCTCGCCCAGGTGAGCGGATTGCGCGGCGACACCCCGATCTCCGACCGGGCCCGGTTCGACAACTACTACATCGAGAACTGGTCGCTCTGGCTGGACACCAAGGTACTGCTCCGGACGGTCATCGAGGTGTTCCGGGGTGGCGGCCGGTGAGCCGTCGTCGTCGGCGGTGAGCCCGCACCCGCGGGCGAGCGGTCATCCGGCGGGCAGGAACGGCAGCGGGGTCACCTGGTAGCCCTCCAGGTAGCGGGCCGGATCGGCGCCCAGCACCGAGCCGAGGAGGGTGCCGAAGACCTGCCGGAAGTCGACGGTCGCCTTGAGATCGCCGTCGTCCAGGTCGGTCAGGCTCGGCTGCTCGCCGTAGAGGCCGCCGGTCACCTGGCCGCCGAGCACCAGGACCGGGCCCGCGGTGCCGTGGTCGGTGCCGTCCGAGGCGTTCGCCCGGACCCGCCGCCCGAACTCGCTGTAGACCACCACCGTGACCTGCCGGCCGGCCTCGGTCTGGCCCATCCGCTCCACGAAACCGGTCAGCGCTTCGTCGAGCTGGGTCAGCAGCATCTCGTGCCCGACGATCTCGCCGGCGTGGGTGTCGAACCCGCCGAGGCTGACCGAGTACACCCGGGTCGGCACGTCGGCCTCGACGCAGCGGGCGACCAGCGCGAGCTGCGCGGCCAGCGCGCTCGACCCGCCGGTACCGGTCGCCGGGCCGGTCGGCCCGCTCTCGGCCTGGGCCGTCTCCCGGGAATGTCGCACCAGGTGCTCCACCCTCAGCAGGTCCGCGTAGGAGGCGGCGGCCCGGGCCTGCATCGCCGGCTCGCCCTGCTGCGGACCGCCCAGTGCCGCGACGAGGCCGGTGTCGATGCCGGACGGCAGCTTGAGGCCGCCGAGACTGACACAGGCGCCAGCCCGGGTCTCCCCGGCGAGCAGCGGCGGCAGCACCGGCTCGAAACTCACCGCCGTCTCCGGGGTCGCCTTGGTGCCGTCCAGCCAGCGCCCCACCCAGCCGCTGTAGATGGGCACCCCCGGCGACGCGGTCTGCCAGATGTCCATCGACCGGAAGTGGCTGCGGTCCGGCTTCGGATAGCCGACCCCGAGGACGACGGCGAGGCGCTTGGAGTCCCAGAGCCGCTTCAGCCCGCGCAGTTTCGGGTTGAGCCCGAGCGCGTCGTCGAGAGGCAGCACCTTCTCGGCCGGGTACGCCAGCTCCGGCCGCAGCCCGTGATAGTGGCGATCCGCGTACGGGATGACGGTGTTCAGGCCGTCGTTGCCGCCGTAGAGCGTGACGAGTACCAGTTTTCGGCCCGGGTCGGCCGGGGCGGCCTGGGACGACGACTTCTCCAGCAGCTCGGCGAGGCCCAGGGCGGCTCCGGTCGTCGCCAGTGCACCGGCACCGACGACACCGGAGGCGAGGAGGAAACGGCGTCGGGTCAGCGCGTCCATCTCAGGTCACCAGGTATTCCGGGCTCGACAGGCCGAGGATCAGCAACTGGCGGGGGTCCTTGACATCGCGGAGCACCTTGTAGGTCCGGTCGGTCCAGCCGTCCACGCAGAGGATGTGCGCCACGTCCTCCGGGGTCAGCCGTCCGGGTTGGTGCAGCCCGGCCAGCTTGCCGGCGAGATTCATCCTGACCTGGGCGGCGGCCGAGGTCAGCCAGGCGGTGCCGGCCGGCCACCCGCCGACGCTGGGCGGCGCGAACGGCAGCTGCCCGAGCGCGCGCATCCCGTGCACGATATCCATGGCGGTCTCGACCGGCAGGCCGCTGATCCGCAGGCCGAGCTGCCGCATCGCCCCGACCAGCCACTCCACCGGCTGCTTGACCAGGCTGTGCGCGGTCGCGCCGAAGGACTCGTCCTCGAAGAGCGCCCGCAGCATCGCCATCGGCGCGGGAAACGCCTCGGCCATCTTCTCCCGGACCCGCTCCGGAATGGGCTCGCTGTGCGAGGCGTACCGGAACCACATCCGGGTGGCGATGAACCGGGGGCACTCCGGTCGGGTCAGCAGCAGGTTGACCAGGCTGTGCGCGTCGAACTTGGCCGTCTGGCCGAGGATGGTCTTGCGGCCCGGATCGTGGCGCTTCCGGTCGAAGACCGGGGCCTCCTCCTCCAGGACCGTAAGCCAGCCGGTGAGCGCCCGGCCCGCCTCCCGGACGTCCCGCTCGGTGTACTGCCCGATGCCGAGCAGGAACAGCTCGAAGAGTTCCCGGGCGAGGTTCTCGTTGGGTGCGCCCTTCTTGTTGTGCTGCCCGTCCAACCAGTAGATCAGCGCCTGGTCGACGATCATCCGGTGGGCGAGGTCCACGATGTCACGGGCGCCGCGCAGGGTCCGGTGCTGGGTCAGCAGGTACTGGGCGCTTCGCACCTTGTCGACCGAGGTGGCCCAGTGCCCGTGCCAGAAGAAGACCAGCTTCTCCACGGCCTGGTGGCTCGCCACGGTCATCCGGTCCAGCCACCACCGTTGGATCAGCTCGGCCTGCGCCTTGCGCTTGATATCGGCCTGGATGTGCTGGGCCCGGGTCGGATTGGGCAGGTTGGCGTGCGGATCGGGGCCGAGCTTCGGCACCGGGGAGCTGGTCGCGCCGACATCCGGCCCGAGCGGAGCCAGCAGACCGGAGAGCGTCTCCGGGTAGCCCGACTGGCGCGCCGCGGCGAGCTCGGCCGCGGTCGGGCCGAACCCGGCCCGGCGCAGGAGCAGCGCGACGTCGCCGGTCATGAAGGCAACATAGGCGAGAAGCGGCGGCAGCGGCAAACCTCTGCCCGGCAACGGGATGACCAGCCGGTCCGGTCGAAACTGGATAAAGCGGAGCGCCACCGAGGCCGGCTGCCGCCCCGTCCCGCCGCTCCCCTAGGGTGCCCTGGTGCGACAGCGCGCAGCCATTGACAGAATGACTCACCCTACGGTCGATCGAGTCTTCCTCGGCAGCGTCCGGTGCGCGCTGCCCGAACAGGCCGGAAGAGACAGGTGACGACGACACGACCGCGTGGTGGCGGCGCCGGGGGCGGGCCGCCCCGGCCGACGATGCTGGTGCTGGGCACCGCCGAGTGGAGCGCGCAGATCGCGACGAACCAGCACTACGTGGTGCGGGAGTTCGCGCGGGACTTCGAGACCCACTTCGTCGAGTCGCTCGGCCTGCGCCGGGTCCGGTTCGACGCCCGGGACCTCACCCGGATCGCCCGCCGGGTCCACAACTCCGTCCGGGGGCACGCCGGGACCGCCCACCGGCCGGTACCGGAGCGGGCCACGATCGTCTCGCCGCTGATCGTGCCGGTGCACCGCCGGCCCACTCGGCTGGTCAACCGGCTGCTGCTGGAGCGGGCCGTCGCGCGGTGGCGGGACACCCCCCGGCCCCGGGGCCTGTGGACGTTCACCCCGGTCACCTACGGCCTCGAACGGTACGCCGACTTCACCGTCTACCACTGCGTCGACCTGCTGGGCGCGTTTCCCGGGGTGGACGCGGTCGCCGTCGCGGCCGGAGAACGCCACCTGGCCGGGCAGGCCCGGTGCGCCATCGCGACAAGTGACGCCGTCGCCGCGCACCTGGCGGAGGTCGGCTTCCCGGACGTCCGTACGCTGCCGAACGTCGCCGACGTCGACGTCTTCGCCGCGGCCAGCCGTCCCGCCGCGCAGCGCCGTCCGGCGGCGCTGTTCGCCGGAAACCTGTCACCGCACAAGCTGGACTATCCACTGCTCCGTGCCCTGGCCGATGCCCTGCGCGGCCGGGCCGAGCTGCTGCTGGCCGGCCCGGTCGCGGCCGGCGGTGGTGGCTTCGACACCGAGCTGGCCGAGCTGGAACGGCTCGGCGCGCGGTATCTCGGCGTGCTCGGCATCGACGAGCTGGCCGAGGTGGCCGGCACCGCCACGGTGGGCCTGGTGCCGTACGCCCTGAACCCGTACACCACCGGGGTCAGCCCGCTCAAGTGCTACGAATACCTGTCGGCCGGGCTGACCGTGGTGAGTACCGCCGTGCCGGACGTGGTCCGGGCGGCCCGGGGCACCGACGCGATCGGCGTCGCGGACTCCGCCGACGACTTCGTCGCCCGGGTGCTGCGCGCCATCGAGCCCGGGCCGGATCCGGCGATCGCCGCCCGGGTCGAGCACGCCCGCAGCTTCGGCTGGCAGGCCCGGGGCGAACTGCTGCGGAGCATCGTCACCGGAGCGGGCGGGGCGCGGCCGGCGCCGACGACGGGATCGTTGCATGCCTAGCCCGCTGCCCGCCGCCCGGCGGCTGGTCGACGGGCTCGCCACCGCCGCCGCCGATCCGGCCCGGCTCGCGGTGCTGGCGACCGTCGTGTTGGTCCTCGCCCTGCCACAGATCTACCCGCTGCCCCGGGGCAGCGTCGATATCGCCCTCGGCACGACCGTCGCGCTGCTGCTCGCCCCGGTGGTCCTGTTCGCCGCCCGGGGCGAACTGGTCCGCCGGCTGCTCCGGCTGGCCCTGGTCCGGATCGTGCTGCTCCTGCTGGCGCTCCGGCTGCTCACCCTGGCCTGGTCACCCGAGCCGCGCGCCGGGTTGCAGTTCATCACGCTGCTCGGCCAGTTCGTCGTCACGCTGGTGCTGATGTCGGCGGTGGCCCGCGGTGGCACCGCGCCGCTGCGCAGGCTGCAACTCTGGTACTGGCCGTGGGTGCTGCTCGAGGCCGGCCTGGTCGTCGCCTTCCGGCTGCTGCCCGGGCTGGAGGACGCCTTCCTGCACTCGATCGGCGGCTACTTCGCCGGCCAGAACACCGTCGCGGCACTCTTCGGCGACAACCCGAACAACGTGCTGGACCCGGCGAAGGCCGGTGGGGTGTTCATCAACGCGAACGTCGCGGCGATGTTCCTCGGGATCAACGGCCTCGCCGCGTTCGCGCTGGCGGCGCTGACCGGCGCCCGTCGGGTCCGGGTGGTCGGGGTGGTGGCGCTGGTCGCGGTGCTGTTCACCGGCTCGAAGTCGGCCACGGTGCTGGTGGTCGCGCTGCCGGCCGCCGCGTACGGCTTCCACCGGCTGCGCCGGTACGCGACCCCGGTGCTCCGGCGGTACCTGCTGATCGCCGCCGTACCCGTGGGCGCGGCCGTGGCCCTGCTGCTGACCCTTAACCGCGGTTTCCTCGACGCCATGCTGGAGGCGTTCGTCGGGCGTGCCGCGATCTGGCAGTTCGGCGCGGAGGCGTTCCGGGACAGTCCGCTGCTGGGATTGGGCTACGGCGGCTGGAACCTCGGCTTCGCCGCGTACGCCGACGAGCACGACATCTGGCGGGTCTTCCCGCCGCACAACATCCTGCTCGGGGCCTGGGCGGTGACCGGGATCGCCGGGCTGCTGCTCACCGTCGCGTTCTTCGTCGCGACCTTCCGGCTGGTCGCCCGGCTCCTCGCGGTCCACGGGCAGGCCCGGCAGGTGTACGTCGTCTGCGTCGGCGCGGCGCTCGCCTGGATCCTGGTGCAGGGGCTGGGGGAGAACACCGACATCTTCGGCGACATCCACCTGATCCCGATCGTCTCCCTGCTGCTCGCCTACCTGATCCGGCCCGTCACCGACGAGTCGTCCGCCGCCGAGTCGTCGGCCGCCGAGGAGTCACCTGCCGCCGAGGAGTCCGAGGACAATGTCAGCCACCCCGACCGTGGGCGTCGTACGACACCAGCCGTTCCGGCCGTCGGAGACGTTCATCACGAGCCAGGCCCTGGCGATGCGGAGCTTCCGGCCGTTGTTCGTGGCGAGGGATCCGGTCCCGAGCCTGCTGCCCACCGGCGCGGCTAGCCCCGCGACGGGGTCCGACCCGGCCGGTGCCACTCCGCAGGCCGGACCGGCCGGTGTCGCGTCGCCACCCGACTCGGTCAGCGTCGCCGACTTCGGCCGGGCCGCACTGCTGGCGTACACGCTGACCCGGTGGTCGGCGCCGTTGCGCCGGCCGCTGGCGGAACGGGGGACCGCGCTGCTGCACGCGCACTTCGGGGTGGAGGGCGTCTACGCCGCCCCGCTGGCCAGAGCGCTGGGCGTCCCGCTGGTGACCACCCTGCACGGCTTCGACGTGACCATCACCAAGTCCCGGCTGGTCGCGTCGAGGAAACCGTCCTGGCTGAACTACGTCGCCTGGCGGGGCGAGCTCTTCGACGTGGGCGCCACCTTCCTCTGCGTCTCCGAGCACATCCGGCGCAAGGCGGTCGACTGGGGCTATCCGGCCGACCGGCTCGTCGTGCTGCCGACCGGGGTGGACGTCGACCTGATCCCGTACGCCGGGGTCGCCGAGCCGCCCCGGATCCTGCACATCGCCCGGCTGGTGGAGAAGAAAGGGACGGCGGACCTGTTGCGGGCATTCGCGGCGGTACGCCGGGCCGTACCCGAGGCCGAGCTGGTGATCGTCGGCGACGGGCCGCTGCGGGAGCGGCTCGACGGGCTCGCCCGGGAACTCGACGTGTCGGCGGCGGTCCGGTTCCTGGGCGCGCGGTCGCACGCCGAGGCGCTCGACTGGTTGGGCCGGTCCCGGGTGCTGTGCCAGCCGAGCGTGACCGCGGCCTCGGGGGACCAGGAGGGGCTGCCGACGGTGTTGCTGGAGGCGGCGGCGAGCGGGCGGCCGGTGGTCGCGACCGCGCACGGCGGGATAGCGGAGGCGGTGACCGACGGTGAGACCGGCTTCCTGGTGGCCGAGCGGGACGTCCCCGCGCTGGCCGAGCGGCTCACCGCCCTGCTCCGCGATCCGCAGCTCTGCCAACGGTTCGGCGAGGCGGGCCGGCGGACGGTCGTCGAGCGGTACAACCTGCGCCGGCAGACCGACAGGTTGGAATCGCTGTACAGGACCCTCGGATGATCGAGTCGATACTGGTCTTCTCCCGGGCCACCCCCCGGCACCACATCGGGGGGATGGAGATCCTCTCCTGGAGCCTCGCCGCCGAGCTGGCCCGGCACGTCCGGCAGGTTCGGGTCGTCACCACCGCCGTACCGGGGGTCGACGGGCCGTTCACGGCGGACGGCGTCGAGGTGGTGCCGCTGGCCGGTACCCGACCCGGCCGCTACTCGGCCGCCTGGTGGCGGGAGTCCCGGGCCTACTGGACGTCGCTCGCCGCGCCGCCCGGGGCGGTGCTGTCGGTGAGCGCCGGGGCGTACGCGGTGGCCCGGGCGCGGGCGCGGCACCCGGGTACGCCCTTCGTGCTACAGGCGCACGGCACCTCGATGATGGAGATCAGTTCAAAACTGCGGGCCGGTAGTCCCCGGTTGCTGGCCACCGCGCCGAAGAACGCGGCCTGGCTGCTGCGGGATCTGGCCCGGTACCGGGACTTCGACCGGATCGTCGCAGTCGGTGCACGGGTGGTCGACTCGCTGGCCGCCCGGCCGCAGCGCTGGTTCGCCCCGGCGGACCGGGTCCGGCACATCCCCAACGGCGTACGTCCGGCGGACCACGCCGCGGACCTCCGGGCCCGGCGGGAACTCCGGGCGGCGCTCGGGGTCGACGAGCGGGTGACGGTGGTCGGCTGTGTCGGCCGGCTGCACGCGCAGAAGCGACTGGACCGGGTGCTGCGGGCCGCGGCGGTGCTGCGCGACCGGGGACACGCCGCCCGGTTCCGGTTTCTTCTGGTCGGGGGCGGGCCCGACGAGAGCCGGCTACGTGGACTGGTCCGGGACCTCCGGTTGGCGGACCTGGTCACGTTCGTCGGGCAGGTTCGGCCGGACGAGGTCGGGCGATACCACGCGGCCGCCGACGTGGCCCTGCTCACCACGGCCCACCTCGAGGTGGGGCTGCCGATGGCGATCCTGGAAGCGCTGGCCAGCGGGCTGCCCTGTGTCGTGTCCCGGGGCATCGCCGGGCCGGCGGCGCTCGACTCCGCGGTGCACCCGGTCGACACCGACGATCCCGGTGCGCTCGCCGACATCCTGCACGGCATGCCGCCGGTACCCGTACCGCGGTCGAGCCTGCTGCCGGACGAGCTGACCCTGGCGCACTGCGCCCGGAGCTATCTGGCGCTGCTCGCCGAGCTTCGAGGCCGGTACGTGGCACCGTGACCAGGATCTTCTTCCGGCTGGTCCTCGGCGGGGTGACCGGCAAGCTGCTCGGTCTGCTCCGCGAGGTCCTGCTGGCGGCGCTGTTCGGCGCCGGACGGGCGGTGGCGGCCAACCGGGTCGCGCTGACCGCCACGCTGATTCCGGTCAACTTCTTCACCGCCGACGCGCTGTCGGCCGGCTTCCTGCCGTTGTACGTGCGGTACCGCCAGGAGCGGCCGGCCATGGCCCTGGTGCTCTACCACACCGTACGGTCGCTGCTGGGCGCGTTCTCGCTGCTGCTCACCGTGGCGCTGCTGTTCGGCCGGGCGGCCTGGGTCGACCTGCTGGCGCCGGGCCTGGATCCGGAGACCGCCGCGCTCGCCGCCACGATGCTCGGGATAGCGGCGCTGTCGGTGCCGTTCTACGTCCAGTACGGCCTCTACACCCTGGTCGGACTGGCGCACGACGACGTACGCCTGATCAACATCCGCCCCTCGGTACAGAGCCTCGGCCTGATCGGCGCGACGCTGCTGGCCTACCTGACCGGCGACGTCGCGATCCTGGCCTGGGGCTTCACCGTGCCGTACGTCCTGCTCTGGGCCTGGGCCGCCTACTGGGTCCGGCGCCGGGGCTACCTCGCCGCGGTGGACGATCCGGGCCCGGCGCTCCCGGCCGGCACGGCCCGCCGGCTGGCGCTGGGGATGTTCTGGCGGCGGCTCCGGCCACTGCTGCTGATCCCCGTGATCCTCCAGGGGTCGATCGGGGTCGAACGTGCGGTCGGCTCGCTGCTCGGCATCGAGGTGGTCGCGGCGACCGAGTACGCCCGGTTCGTCGTCGACTCCTGCATGGCCCTGCTCGCCGCCCCGCTCGGGCTGGCCGGCCTGGCGTCGTTCGCCCGGATGGACCCGGCCCAGGTGGCCGGCGGGCTCCGGCGGCTGCTACCTCCGGTGGTCTTCGTGACCGTGCCGCTCTCGTTGATCCTCTGTCTCAACAGCACCGGCATCGTCACCCTGCTGTACGCCCGTGGCGAGTTCGACGACCAGGCGGTCCGGATCTCCGCCACGCTGCTGCTGGGCTTCGCCCTCGGCATCTGGGCGCAGGTGATCGGCTACACCCTGGTGAAGGTGCTCAACGCCCGGGGCCGGAACCTCCAGGTCGCGATCGTGATGGCGGTCTCGTACACCGCCGCCGCCGGGCTGAACCTCCTGCTGTTCCGGCACTGGGGGGCGTTCACCCTGGGCGCGGCGGCATCGGTCGGCGGACTGCTGATGTTCCTCGTCTCGGCGCGCCTGCTCGGGGTGCTCGGCTACAGCCTGCGGCTGGTCGCCACGCTGCTGCCCGGGGCGGTCGCGGCCGCCGGGCTCGGATACCTGCTCGCCGGTCCGGGCCTGCTGCGGCTGGTCGGCTCCTGCGTCGGGATCCTGCTGGTCTGGGTGGGCCACGCCGCGCTGGTGCCGGCGCTGCGCCGGACCTACCTGGTGGGCATCTGGGCCCGGGCGCGCGGGCTGGGTGTGCGGGACAGGCCCGGAAAACCCCGTGACCGTGACCGGACTCCGTCGGATGGAGCATCAGCATGAGAGCCGAAGAGGTACACGACCGGCAGGCGCGATCCGCCCCGGACGGTGCCGCCGTCGACGGGCCGGCGTCGCTCGACCATCTCGCCGACCGGTCGGTGGCGGTGGTGCACGAGTGGTTCGGCGCCACCGGCGGCTCGGAGAACGTCTTCCGGCAGATCGCGGCGCAACTGCCGCACGCCGAACGGTTCGTGCTGTGGAAGGACGAGGGAGTCGACGAGCCGGACCTTCGGGAGTCGTGGCTGGCCAGGACACCGCTGCGGCGTACCAAGGCGGTGGCGTTGCCGGTGATGCCCCTGGTCTGGCGGACGCTGAGCCGCGAGCGGTTCGACGTCGTCGTCTCTTCCAGCCACGCCTTCGCGCACACCGTGCGGCTGGGCGTACCGGAGCGGACCCGCTACCTGAGCTACGTCCACTCACCGGCCCGCTACCTCTGGAGCCCGTCCTTCGACGGTCGCGGCGCCAATCCGTTGCTGGCCGCCCCGAGAAGGATCCTGCAGGCCGTCGACCTGCGGCTGAGTCGGCACGTGCACAGCTACGCCGCGAACTCCCGCGAGGTGCGGGACCGGATCCGCCGCTACTGGGGCCGGGACGCTGTGGTGATCAATCCGCCGGTGGACACCGACTTCTTCTCCTCTCCGCCGGAGCCGGAGCGCCACCAGTCCCGGGAGTACCTGCTCGGGGTGGGGCGGTGGATCCCGTACAAGAACTTCGATCTGATCATCGCGATCGCCGGGGCCGCCCGGCTTCCGCTGGTGGTCGCCGGGTCCGGGCCGGAGGAGGCGAACCTCCGGCGCGCCGCCGCCCGGGCCGGGGTCGCGGTCAGCTTCGAGGTCCAGCCCGACCGGGAGCGGCTGCGGCAGCTCTACTGGGGCGCGAAGGCGCTGCTCTTCCCGGTCCACGAGGACTTCGGCATCATCCCGGTGGAGGCCCAGGCCTGCGGCACGCCGGTGCTGGGGCTGCGCCGGGGAGGTCTGCTGGAGACCGTCGTGGACGGCCGGACCGGGCTCCTCGTCGATTCCGTGACCGCGGCCGACTACCTGCCCCTGCTCCGCCGCCTCGACGAGCTGGACCGGGACCGGCTGGTGGCGCACGCCGCCGGCTTCTCCCAGCAGGCGTTCTCGGCTCGGGTGCGCCGCTGGATCGCCGAGCAGACCGCTCGGTGAGCGGCCGGCGGGCGGCGAGGCCCGGTCAGAAGACCAGCGTCTCGCGCAGGTAGGTCGCCACCCGACGCAGCTCCTGGGCACCGTTCTCCGGGGCGGTCATCCGGAGCACCAGTTGGCGGTCGACCCTGTCCTCGCTGGTACCGCTCTGGAAGTACGCCACCACGACCAGCCCGTGCCGCTGCTCGCCGTTCTCCTGCAGCGTGTTCGTCTCGAGGAACGCCGAGTTCTGGCCGCTGCGGATCCACCGCTTGCCCCAGGCCTCCTCGGCCTGCCGCATCGCGACCTGCTGCGCCTCGTCACAGGGCTGCGCGCAGTCCCGTACGACCAGCTCCCCGCCGTACTCCGGCTTGTCGCTGCCCGGCGGCACCCCGCAGTTGTACTTGGTGAAGCCCTGCGCCCGGCCGGAGAGCACGCACTGCCAGCTCGCCGGCACCTTGACGGTGAACGTCAGGCCCTCCAGGTCCGGCAGGGTACGCACGTTGTCCCGCTCGGTGAAGGTCGGCCACTTCGCCGGCCACGCCCCGGCGGTGGGCGGCTCCAGACCCGGCTGCAACGGCGGGTTGGTCGGTGCCGGCGGCGGCAGGCTGCTCGCGGTCGGCTTCGCCTCGGGCGGCGGGTCGTCGCCGCCACCGCCCGAGAGGCTCACGGCGAGGATGGTCCCGCCACCGGCCAGCACCAGCACGATCACCGCCGCGATGGCAATCCAGAGCCAGTTGCGCCGCGGCTTCGGTTCGGAGGGGACGATGTGCCGCACCGGTGAGTAGAGCGGGTCGTGCCCGGACGCGTTCGTCGACAGGTCGGCCGGGTATGCCCGCGGCATCTCCGGCAGCGGCTGCGGCGGCCCGGAGACCGAGTCCGGCGGCACCGAGATCTGGTACGGCGGTGCCGAACTCTGGTCCGGCGGCACCGAGATCTGGTACGGCGGTGCCGAACTCTGGTCCGGTGGCACGGAGACCTGGTGCGGCGGTGCCGAACTCTGGTCCGGTGGCGACGACGTCTGGTGCGGTGGCGACGACGTCGGGGTCGCGTTCACCGGCGGCGCCGGCTGTGGGGGCCCGGCCTGCCACGGGTTGGGCGGCGCCACGCCCGACGTCAGCCTGGTCGTGGGGGTGGCCAGTTCGTCGTCGTCCGGCACCGAGGAGCCGTTCGCCGTTCCGGCGGCCGTCGGCGAGGAGACGGCGGTGGTCTTCATGGTCGGGGAGTCGCCGTCGCCCAGTCCCTCCTGCGCGGGCCGGCACTCCATGCCCAGCGCCGCGAAGAGTCGTTCGCCACCCTCGGTCTCACTGGCGGCGTAGGCGACCCAGGGTGCGGGCGCGGCGAACTCGGCGTGCACGTAACGAGGACCGCCCGCACCGGGCTGCGCCAGCGCCTGGGCGGTGCCGACGAAAGCGTCCCGCCAGCGTTGGTCACCCGCGACGGCGGCGTCCAGCACGGCCACCGTGTACGAGTTGCCCTGCCCGTCGATGGCGGACCAGACGCTGCCTACCTGGCACAGGCTGACCGCCTCGATGAACTGGTACGGACCCACTGGCTGCATCCCAACCCACTTCCGCTTCGCTCTGTGCGGATCCTAGCGAGGCGAGACCAGTGCACCCGAGGCCCCTCCGGAGGCCCGGTGGTCGTGTCGTGCCCGCCGCAGTCGTCCGGTGATAGTACATGAGTACTGACTCAGGGTGTCGGGCGCCACAGGAGCGATGTGGACAGTGCCGGGAAGGTCGCCGAGCTGCTCAGCCCGGTTCCTGGTGGAGTTCGGCGAGCAGCCGCTCACCGGCGGGCCAGGGGCCGTGTCCGCTCGCGGTCTCGACATGTCCGACGTCGCCCGCGTCGAACAGCTCCGCACCCCAGTCCTCGGCGTACTCCATGAACTGTGCGAACGTCGTGTACGGGTCGGTACGGCTGGCCACCATGATCGACCGAAACGGCAGCCGGGTACGCGGTACCGGGCCGTAGACGCTGTCGTCCGGTGGACGGTTCGGGTCGGGTTCCCAGGCCGGGTCGAGGTAGGGCGGGGTGACGAGCAGGGCCCCCCGGACCGGGCCGGTGTGCCGGGCCGCCCAGGCCGCGACGGTGAGGCAGCCGGCGCTGTGTGCCACCAGCACCGCCGGGTCCGGTGCCGCGCAGACGGCCTCGTGCAGCGCGGCGACCCGGTCTGCCAGGGTGAACGGCGGACCGGGCGGATAGGGTGCCCACCGGTATTCCGGATGTGCGTCGGCCCAGCGTCGCAACCAGTGTTCCGGCTTCGGGCGACCGCGTCCGGGCACCAGCAGGGTCCGGGTCAGCGTCCGCATTCCAGGGTCGGTAGTCACACCGCCAAACTAGTCCTGGCTATCTCGGTGGCTCACGCGGCGCCGAACGGGGCAGAATGACCGGCATGACCGCGCCGACTCCAGACTGGATCCGCGTCCTGGCGTTCGAGAACACCGGTCGGCTGCACCCGGCGGCCGCGCTGCGCGGTTGACTGCGTGACCGGGGCATTGACTGGATGCCCTTCGACTCCGACGACGTCCGGTGCGGGTTGGCCTGCGGCCCCGGACCGGACGGCCGGTGGCGTGGCTGGTACGACGTCCGGGTGCGGGCGGAGGCCCTGCGCCGGCTCGGGTTGCATCCGGACCAGCCGACCTCGACGGTCACCGGAGCGTCTCCACCAGCGTGGTGGCACGCCGCCGCCGAGCGGGCCGCCCGCTGACCGGCGACCCGGACTGACGCGCGAGGGCCGCTGACCGTCGTCGGGCCGTCGGTCCGCTCAGCGGCTCATCGCCGCCAGCACTTCCCGGGAGGCCCGTTCGGCGACCCGGCAGGCCTCGGCACAGATCCGGCAGTGCTCGTGCATCTTGGCGTGCCGCTCGCACTCGTCCGCACAGGACCGGCAGGCGGTCGCGCACGCCTCCAACAGGCTGCGGCTGAGGTTCGCGTCGTAGCCGGTGTGCCGGGACAGCACCCGCGCGGTGGTGGAGCAGACGTCGGCGCAGTCCAGGTCGGTCCGGATGCACTTGACGAGCTGGGCGACGTCCGCCTCGCTCAGGCAGGAGTCCGCGCACGAGGTGCAGGCCTGGGCGCAGGCGAGCAGCGCGTCGATCGACCTGGCCAGCAGGTCGCGGTCGAGGTTGATCTCTCCCGGGTACGTGGCCAGCATGGGCCGGGTGGCGGCAGTCATTTCGCGTCTCCTCGCGTCGGCGGTCGGCTCCGCGTTCGGTGGCCGTCCATCTGCCGATACCCGGTGCCGCCGAGGTCCATTCGGGCTTCGGTCGACCGGTCGGCATCCCCGTGGCGCACTGTCGAGCTGCCCCGTTTGGGTGCCCGCCGACCCCGGAGCCGCGCTCCGCCCTTCGGTGTCCCGTCGGTGCCGCCTGCTCCCGCCTGGTGTCGCCTGCTCCCGCGCTGTGCCGCCCGGCCCGCCTGTGCCCGGTGCCGCCCGGGTTCCGCGCGCTGTGCCACCCGGTTCCGCTTTCGGTCGGGCGCCTAGACTTGGGTCCGTAGCGCCATGTTCCGGACTTCTCTCCGGAGGCGCCGTGTTCCGCGCCGATCTGCCGGCGACCTGCGGAGGAGCGGAGGAGGCGGATATGGACGCCGCAACGGGTGGTACCGACAACACCCCGTCCACCTTCGCCCAGGAGGGCACGGCACTGTTCCTGATGAGCGCCTGCCTGGCCGGGACCCGCTGCGCGTACGACGGTGGCGCCGCGAAGGAGGAGGTGGCGCCCGGCGCCGACGCCCGGGTCCGGCTGGTCTGTCCGGAGGTGATGGGCGGGCTGCCGACCCCGCGCGACCGTGCCGAGATCGTCGGTGGGGACGGATTCGACGTACTGGACGGCCGCGCCCGGGTGCTGACCCACCGGGGCGAGGACGTGACCGAGGCGTACCTGGCGGGTGCCCGGCGGACCCTGCGGATCGCCCAGGCATCCGGGGCGGTCGGGGCGGTACTCCAGGACTACAGCCCGTCCTGCGGCTGCCGGCAGATCAGCGACGGGACGTTCCGGCGGAACCGGATCGCCGGCCAGGGGGTCACGGCGGCCCTGCTGCTCCGCAACGGGTTCCAGGTCGTGGCGCATCACGAGTACGACGCGTCGGCGCCGTTCCCGTCCGCTCCGGCGGCGCCCCCGGAGTGAGCGCCGTGCCGCGCACCCGACAGGCGCCCCGGCAGGCGACCGTCGCGCGGCACCGGGTCGGCCGCGGCGACCGTTCGACGTTCCGGACCGACCGTTCGACGCCTCAACGCACGACCTGCGGATCTGCGCGCTCCCGTTACTGAAGCGTTACGGTGTACGGTTTGACTGCTCCAATGTTAGCGGTAACACTCGGCTCGCGACGTGATCGCGACCAGACCGTCGGGGCTGGCAGGAGCCATGCCCCAAGTAGGAGAGGTGGACATGCCGCCGGCCACGCATCCGCAGATCTGGTTCCTCACCGGGAGCCAGCACCTGTACGGTCCGGAGACCCTCGACCAGGTCGCGTCCCAGTCGCAGCAGATTCTGCGCACGCTCACCGGCTCCGGTCAGATCGTCGCGGACATCGTCTGGAAGCCCGTACTGACCGAGGCGTCGGCGATCCGCGCTGTCCTGCTGGAGGCGAACGCCGACCCCGGCTGCCTCGGCGTGATCGCCTGGATGCACACCTTCTCGCCGGCCAAGATGTGGATCACCGGCCTGGACGCGCTGCGCAAGCCGCTGCTGCACCTGCACACCCAGCTCAACGAGGCGCTGCCCTGGGAGTCCATCGACATGGACTTCATGAACCTCAACCAGGCCGCGCACGGCGACCGCGAGTTCGGGTTCATCCAGACCCGACTCGGACTGGCCCGCAAGACGGTCGCCGGGCACGCCTCCGACCCGACCGTGGTGGCCCGGATCGACGAGTGGGCCCGCGCCGCGCTCGGCCTCGCGCACCTGCGCAACCTCCGGCTGGCCCGGTTCGGCGACAACATGCGCGACGTCGCCGTCACCGAGGGCGACAAGGTGGAGGCGGAGCTGCGGTTCGGCGTCTCGGTCAACACCTACGGGGTCAACGACCTGGTCGAGGTGGTGGACCGGGTCGCCGACCAGGAGGTCGAGCGGCTGGTCGGCGAGTACGCCGACACCTACCGGCTCGCCCCCGAGTTGGCCAAGGACGGCGACCGGCACGAGTCGCTGCGGTACGCGGCCCGGATCGAGGCCGGGCTGCGGGAGTTCCTCGCCGAAGGCGGCTTCGGGGCGTTCACCACGAACTTCCAGGACCTCGGCGGACTGCGGCAACTTCCCGGGCTCGCCGTGCAGCGGTTGATGGCCGACGGCTACGGCTTCGGCGGCGAGGGCGACTGGAAGACCTCGACGCTGCTCGCCGCGGTCAAGGCGATGGGCGTCGGGTCTTCCCGGGGCACCTCGTTCATGGAGGACTACACCTACCACTTCGGACCGGGCGAACCGAAGATCCTCGGCGCGCATATGCTTGAGGTCTGCCCCAGCATCGCGAGTGGGCGCCCGTCGTGCGAGATCCACCCGCTCGGCATCGGCGGCCGCGAGGACCCGGTCCGGCTCGTCTTCGACGCCACTCCCGGTCCCGGGGTGGTGATCGGGATGGCCGACCTCGGCGAGCGGTTCCGCCTCGTCGCCAACGAGATCGAGGTGGTGCCGCCGGACGAGCCGATGCCCCGGCTCCCGGTCGCCCGTGCGGTGTGGAAGCCGGCGCCGTCGCTGAGCACCTCCGCCGAGTCGTGGCTTACCGCCGGGGGGCCGCACCACACCGTGTTGACCCAGGCGGTGGGCGCGGCCACGCTGCCCGACTTCGCGGACATGCTGCACACCGAGCTGGTGCTGATCGACGAGCGGACCACGACCGCGGACTTCCGGGACCGGCTGCGCTGGAACCAGGCATACCACCGACTCGCCCAGGGGCTGCCCGGCCGGGGCTGACCCTGACCCGCAGGGCCCGCGCCGGGGCAGCATCGCCCGGGCGGGCCCGCCCCGCCACCTCGCCGGCCGTCCCGTGACCCCGGGCCGGCGGCGGACCGGAAACCCGCACGCCGTACCAGGAAATGGAGGACCAGATGAAATTCGTCCGGCTCGCGGCGGTGGCCAGCGCCGCCACGCTCGCCGCCGCGCTCACCGCGTGCGGATCGAGTACCAAGACCGTGGACCAGGAGGCCGGCTCCGGCGACAACGCCGGGGCGCTCGTCGGGGTCACCATGCCGACGAAGTCCTCCGAGCGGTGGATCCACGACGGCAACAACGTCAAGGCGGGCCTGGAGAAGCTCGGCTACACCGTCGACCTCCAGTATGCCGAGAACGACATCCCGGCCCAGGTGAACCAGATCGAGAACCAGATCACCAAGGGCGCCAAGGTGCTGATCATCGCCTCGATCGACGGCACCGCCATCACCACCCAGTTGCAGAACGCGGCGGACAACAAGATCCCGGTCATCGCGTACGACCGGCTGATCCGCAACAGCCCGAACGTCGACTACTACGCCACCTTCGACAACTTCAAGGTCGGGGTGCAGCAGGCGACCTCGTTGCTGGTCGGGTTGAAGCTGAAGAACGAGGACGGCAGCGACGGCACCGCCAAGGGACCGTTCAACGTCGAGCTGTTCGCCGGCTCGCCGGACGACAACAACGCCACCTTCTTCTTCAACGGCGCGATGTCGGTGCTCCAGCCGTACATCGACAAGGGCACCCTGGTGGTCAAGAGCGGGCAGAAGGACTTCAAGACCGTCGCCATCCTGCGCTGGGACGCCGGTACGGCGCAGCGCCGGATGGAGGACCTGCTGACCAAGACGTACAGCGGCGGCACCAAGGTCGACGGGGTGCTCTCGCCGTACGACGGGCTGTCGATCGGCATCCTGTCGGCGCTGAAGAGCAACGGCTACGGCACGTCCGGGCAGCCGTACCCGGTCGTGACCGGGCAGGACGCCGAGGTGGCCTCGGTGAAGTCCATCATCGCCGGTGAGCAGTACTCGACCATCTACAAGGACACCCGGCAGCTTGCCGAGGTGGCGGTCAAGATGGCCGACGCGGTGCTCAAGGGGAGCAAGCCCGAGGTCAACAACGAGAAGGACTACGACAACGGCAACAAGGTCGTGCCCTCCTTCCTGCTCGATCCGGTGATCGTCAACAAGGCCAACTACAAGGCCATGCTGATCGACACCGGGTACTACAAGCCGGAGCAGCTCCAGTAGTACGGTCGCGGCGGTCGCCCCGGGTCGATCCCCGAGGCGGCCGCCGCGCCATGCCGGCCCGACCGGTGACACCGGCCCACCCACCGACCCTGGAGGCGATCCGTTGGCATGACCGACGACATTCTGCGGATGCGGGACATCACCAAGACCTTTCCCGGGGTACGGGCCCTGCACGAGGTCAGCCTCTCGGTGCGCCGGGGTGAGATCCACGCGATCTGCGGCGAGAACGGCGCCGGGAAGTCCACCCTGATGAAGGTGCTGTCCGGGGTCTATCCGCACGGCTCGTACTCCGGGGAGATCTTCTTCGACGGCGAGCCCTGCGAGTTCGCCGACATCCGGGACAGCGAGCGGCGCGGGATCGTCATCATCCACCAGGAGCTGGCGCTCTGCCCGCAGCTCTCGATCGCCGAGAACATCTTCCTCGGCAACGAGCGGGCCAGCCGTGGCCTGATCGACTGGAACCGGACCAACCACGAGGCCGCCGAGCTGCTGGCCCGGGTCGGGCTCTACGAGAACCCGGTGACCCAGGTCAGCGACATCGGCGTCGGCAAGCAGCAGCTCGTCGAGATCGCCAAGGCGCTCTCCAAGCGGGTCCGGCTGCTCATCCTCGACGAGCCCACCGCGGCGCTCAACGACCGGGACTCGGCGCACCTGCTCGACCTGCTGCGCGGCCTGCGCGACCAGGGCATCACCTGCGTGATCATCTCGCACAAGCTGAACGAGATCGCGGCGATCGCCGACCGGATCACCATCCTGCGGGACGGCCGGACGATCGAGACCCTGGATCCCGAGTCCGACGAGGTGACCGAGGACCGGATCATCTCCGGGATGGTCGGCCGGGACCTCGACCACCGGTTCCCGCCGCGCGAGCCGCGGATCGGCAGCGAGGTGCTGCGGATCGAGGACTGGACGGTGCACAGCCCCAGCCAGCACGGCCGGGTGGTGGTCTCGAACGCCAACCTCACGCTGCGGCGCGGCGAGATCGTCGGGCTGGCCGGGCTGATGGGCGCCGGCCGTACCGAACTCGCGATGAGCGTCTTCGGGCGCTCGTACGGGACGAACATCTCCGGCCGGCTGGTCAAGGACGGCCGGGAGATCAGCGTACGGTCGGTGCGGGACGCGATCCGGCACGGCATCGCGTACGCGACCGAGGACCGCAAGCGGTACGGCCTCAACCTGATCGAGGACATCAAGCGGAACGTCTCGGCCGCCGGCCTGACCAAGCTGGCCCGGCGCGGCTGGGTCGACGACCACCGGGAATACCAGGTCGCCGACGAATACCGGGCCAGCATGAACATCAAGGCGCCGAGCGTGCTGAGCGTGACCGGCAAGCTCAGCGGCGGCAACCAGCAGAAGGTCGTACTCTCGAAGTGGATCTTCACCAATCCCGACGTGCTGATCCTCGACGAGCCGACCCGGGGCATCGACGTCGGCGCCAAGTACGAGATCTACTCGATCATCAACCGGCTCGCCGACGAGGGTAAGGCCATTCTGGTCATCTCGTCGGAGCTGCCCGAACTGCTCGGCCTCTGCGACCGCATCTACACCCTCTCCGCTGGCCGGGTCACCGCCGAGGTGCCGCGCGCGGAGGCGACCCAGGAGTACCTGATGCGGTACATGACCAAGGGCCAGGCCGACCACGGCGACGCCCGCACCAGCTCGGACGACCCGGGTCCGGCGGACGCCGCCGGCCGGCCGGGCGACCCGACGAACGGACAGGAGTAGACCTCGATGAGCGCCACCGCACCCACCAACGCCGACGTCGCGGTGAGCGGGCCCGGTCTCGGTGAACCGTCCGCCCCGGCCGGCGGCTCCGGCCGCCGGCTGTCGGTGAACCTGCGGCAGAGCGGCATCTACGTCGCCTTCGCGCTGATCGTGCTGCTCTTCTCGGTGCTGACCGACGGGGCACTGCTCCAGCCGCAGAACATCTCCAACATCGTCGTACAGAACTCGTACGTGCTGATCCTGGCGATCGGCATGATCCTGATCATCATCGCCGGGCACATCGACCTCTCCGCCGGCTCGGTGGTGGCGGTCACCGGGGCGATCGCGGCGGTGCTGATGGTCGAACACGACGTACCGTGGCCGCTGGCCCTGCTGATCACCCTCGTCGTCGGCGGGCTGATCGGTGCCTGGCAGGGCTTCTGGATCGCCTACTTCGGCATCCCGGCCTTCATCGTGACCCTGGCCGGCATGCTGCTGTTCCGGGCGCTCACCCTGACCGTCCTGGGCAACCAGGGCATCGGCCCGTTCCCGGACCCGGTGCGTACCCTCGCCAACGGCTTCACCGAGGGCTACCTGGGCAACGTCGGGCTCGGCCCGCTGGGCGGGGCCGACCTGTTCAGCCTGCTGGTCGGGATCGCGGCTATGGCCGGCATCGTGCTGGTGCAGTGGCGTAGCCGGGTGGCCCGGCTCGGCTACCAGCAGAGCGTCGAGCCGCTGCCGCTCTTCGTCCTCAAGCTCGCCCTGGCCGGCGTCGTGGTGATGACGGTGATCGTGCAGCTGGCCCGGTTCAAGAACCTGCCCTGGGTGCTGATCCTGCTCGCGGGGCTGATCCTGGCGTACTCGCTGCTGACCAACCGGGCCGTCTTCGGCCGGCAGATCTACGCCGTCGGTGGCAACCTCCAGGCCGCGACCCTGAGCGGCGTCAAGGTCAAGTCCGTGATCTTCTGGATCTTCGTCAACATGGGCGTACTGGCCGCGCTTGCCGGGGTCATCTTCGCCGGCCGGCTCAACCAGGCCGGGCCGACCGCCGGCAACGCCTTCGAACTCGACGCCATCGCGGCGGCGTTCATCGGCGGGGCGGCCGTGCAGGGCGGCGTCGGCAAGGTGGTCGGGGCGATCACCGGTGGCCTGATCATGGGCGTCATCAACAACGGCATGTCGTTGATGGGTGCGCCCAGCGAGCGAGTGATGCTGGTCAAGGGCGCGGTACTGCTCGCGGCGGTGGCCTTCGACGTCTGGACCAAGCGGCGCGCCGGAGCCTCCCGGTAGTACCGGCTTCTCGTCGATCGGGCAGCGCGGGCTCGTCGTCGGTCCGGTAGCGCGCTCGTCGTCGGTCCGGCTCGTCGTCGGTACGGCGAGCCGCGCGGCGTCGGAGGGCCATGGCGCTTACGGTGGAAATCCGGACGAACCATCAGGATCGTGGTGGCGCCGGAGCTGGGCGTGCCCGATGCCGTGCGACCCACTCGGGAGTCGGGAGGCGGGCCGGTGGCCGATCCGGGACGCGCCCCGGCGAGCGGGCCCGCACCGGGGAATCCCGACTGAGATGGACTGGGCTGGATGGGCACTGTTCGGTGTGGTGGCCACCGCCGCGCTGACCGCGGCGATGATCACGGCGCAGCTCGCCGGGCTCACCCGGGTCGACCTGCCGCTGATCCTCGGCAGCCTGGTCACCGAGGACCCGGACCGGGCCCGGGTCGCCGGGTTCTTCCTCCACCTCCTGGCCGGTCAGGGATTCGCGCTCGGCTACGCCGCGACGTTCGCCCTGCTCGGGCGGGCCACCTGGTGGCTCGGAGCGCTGCTCGGCGTACTGCACGTCGGCATCACGCTGACGGTGTTGCTACCGCTGCTTCCGGGCGTACATCCCCGGATGGCGTCGGCGCGGGCCGGTCTGTCCAGTACGGCGGTGCTGGAGCCGCCGGGCCTGCTGGCCCTCAACTACGGCGTGCAGACTCCGCTGGTCACGGTGGCCATGCACGTCCTCTACGGGTCCGTCCTCGGCCTGCTCCTCCAGGCCCGGTGAGCCGGACCCCGGCCGGAGCGGCCGTGCACCGCGCCGACGGCGAACCGGCACACCGGGCCGACGGCGGAGCGGCACACCGGGCCGACGGGTTCCGGTCGGGGTGCCGGCGAGGGCCGCGATGACCAGCGAACCGGCCGCCGACCCGGGGCTGCCACCGATCGCGGACTACGGGCTGCTCGGGGACACCCGCACGGCGGCCCTGGTCTCCAGTGCCGGTGCGATCGACTGGATGTGCGTACCCCGGTTCGACGGCGCGCCCCTGTTCGGCCGGCTCGTCGGCGGCGCGGCGGCGGGCACCTTCCGGATCGGCCCGGCCCGACCGGCCGAGGTGGTCGAGCGGCGGTACCGGCGGCACACGGCAACCCTGCGGACGACCTGGGCGGTCGGCGACCGGCGGCTCACCCTCACCGAGGGGATGGTGGCCGAGGTCGCCGGACGGATGCTCCCGGCGATGCTCCTGGTCCGACGGCTCCACGCCGCCGGAGGTCCGGCCGAGGCCGTCGTCGAGTTCGACCCCCGGCTCGGCGCCGACCACCGGCCGCCGCGGGTACGCCGCCGCCGGTCACTGCTCGTCTGCGAATGGGGCTCGCTCGCGGTGTCACTGACCTGCGCTCCCGGGCGCCTCGTCGAACCCGGCCGACCGGCCCCGGTGACCGTCCACCCGGACCGACCGGTCACCTTCGTACTGGTCATGGCGCACCGGGAACCACTGCTGTACGTCGATCCGGAGGCGGCCTGGGAGCTGCTGCGCGCGGACGAGGCGCACTGGCGGGCATGGATCGCCGACGTCGATCCCGACCTCCCGTTCCGGGACGCGGTGGCGCGCAGCCTGCTCACGTTGCGGCTGTTGACGTACTCGCCGTCGCATGCCCCGGTCGCCGCACCGACCACCTCGCTGCCGGAGCAGCCCGGCGGGGTACGGAACTGGGACTACCGCTACGTCTGGCCCCGCGACGCCAGCATCTCCGTCGCCGCCTTTCTCGGCGTCGGCAAGCCCGACCAGGCGCGCGGCTTCCTCGCCTGGCTGTTGCGGGCCAGCCGGTTGCAGCGACCGCGGCTACCGGCACTGTTCACCCTGGACGGACTGCGGGTGCCGGGGGAGCGGCGGCTCGACGGCTGGCCCGGCTACGCCGGCAGCACCCCGGTACGCCTCGGCAACGGCGCGGCCGGCCAGCACCAGCTCGACGGCTACGGCTGGGTCGTCGATGCGGTCTGGGTGTACGCCCGGGCCGGACACCGCCTCGACGCGGAGACCTGGCGGGCCGTACGCGGCTTCGCCGAGGTGGTCGCCCGGCGGTGGCGGGAGCCCGACGCCGGCATCTGGGAGCTGCGGCACGCCACCCACCAGGTGCACTCCAAGCTGATGGGTTGGCTCGCGCTGGACCGGGCACTGCGGATAGCCGAGACCCATGCACTTCCTGAGCGGCAGCGGCGGCGCTGGCGCGACGCCCGGCAGGCGATCGCCGACGACGTGCGGGCGCACGGCGTCGACCCGGAGCGGTCGAATCTCGTCCGAGGCTACGGCTCCCGGGAAGTCGACGCGGCGCTGCTGGTGCTACCGCTGCTCGGCATCGAGGACGCCGGCTCGTCCCGCGTCACGCGCACCATCGAGGCCATCCGCAGCGACCTGGACGCGGGCGGTCCGCTGCTCTACCGCTACCCACCCGGCCGCGACGGCCTGCCCGGCGCGGAGGCCGCCTTCCTGCCCTGCTCGTTCTGGCTGGCCCAGGCCCTCGCCGCCACCGGACGGCGGATCGAGGCGGTCGAGCTGTTCCAGGCACTCCTCGACCGGGCGAGCCCGTTGGGTCTCTACGCCGAGGAGATGGACCCGGCCACCGGCGCCCACCTCGGCAACTATCCGCAGACCCTGACCCACGCCGCGCTCGTCCAGGCGGTGCTCGCGATCCGGTCCGCACCGGCCGGGTAGCCGGGGCACCCCCGCCGATCCGCTCTGTGCCGGTCTTTGGGCGTCGCCGACGGCCGGGCATTCGGTCGGTCGGGGTTCAGCCGCCGGATCGACCAACCGTGCTTGCGACGGGGCGGTGCTGGCCGAGCCGGTCGAGGACGAAGGTGAGAAAGGCGTGCACCTGCGCCTCGTCCAGCGTGTCGCCGGCGGTCCGGCCCCGGGCGTAACCACGCAGTGCCGCCTGGATCAGCGGACCGAACTCCGGTGCGGCTCCGGCCGCCCACTGCGCCGCCGGCCGCTTCGCGTACCACCGGCGGTGGCTCGCGTACCGCAGCGAGCGGCAGCCGTTGAGCACAGCGTTGTCACCGAGGTCGAGGTCCGCGTGCAGCCGCGCCTCGACCGACTCGACCAGCACCGGCAGCAGCGCGTCGAACGGTACCGGCGCCAGCAACGTCGCGGGCGGCGGACCGAGCAGCGCGAGGCCCTGCTGGCTGCTGATCGACCGGTCGATCGGGTACCAGAACACCGCCTCGTCCTCGCTCGCCCCGAAGCCGACCTTCGGCGGCAGTTCCCGTCCGGTGTTGAGGTTGAGCGCGAAGCCCGCGCCGCTACCGGCGCCGGCCACCGCCGACCGTTCGTACAGTACGAACTCCAGGCCGGTGGCGGGGCAGGGCAGCACGTCGTGGGACAACTCGGCGGCGAGCGTCTCCAGTACCGCCGGACCGGCGCGCTCGACCACGGCGATCAGGTCGATGTCGCTGCGCCCCGGCGAATAACCGTCCAGCGCCAGGGATCCGGTCGGGTAGACGCCGAGCAGCGCGTCCCCGAGTACGGTGCGCAGCCGGTCCAGCACCCGGGCGAGGTAGGCGCTCACGTCGGACGGAAGGGTCGATGTCACGGCGATACCCTGCCATCCCGGCAGAGCGCCTCGCCCGCCCGGGTGAGCCAGGCGTACGGCGAGGGGGCCCCGGGGGTGCGGAGGTTTCGTACGATTCCCAACATCCGACGACCGCTCGCCCCCCAGACCCGAAGGAACACCGTGGACTCGTCCCTCGCGATCCTCATCGGCGGCACGGCCCTCTGCGCCGGCGCGGTCGCCTACCTGGTTCTGCTTCGCGACCTCGGCCCACGGCGCGCCGCCGGGGCCGCCGGAGCCGTGACGATCGGCGTCACCGCGAGTTTCCTGCTGATGCTCTACCTCGCCACGCTCGCCCTTCCGGCCGTGCTGGGTTTCGTCGCCGTCTTCGCCGCCGGTGTCGCCTACCCGGTCTTCCTGCGCGACCTCGGTCCACGCCGGGCCGGTGTGGCGGCCGCGGGTGCGGCCGCCGTCGTCACCGCGAGTTTCCTGCTCGTGCTCTACCTCGCCGTGATCGCCTTCATCGCCGCCATCGGCGTGTACCTGCTGCTGCGGGTCCGGATCCGGATCGCCCCCGCGCTGGTCCTCATGGCGACCACCCTCGGCGGGCTGCTCGCCGCCTCCGGGCTCGTCTTCTGGGTCAGCCTCACCTACGTCATGTGACTCGCTTACCCACGTCAGTGACGCTCACTTCACGTCAGTGACGCTCACCCGCGTCATGTGATGCCGGGCCCGTCCCGCGCGGCGGATCACCTGTTCCCGATGGCCTGCCGGGCGGCCGCGACGAGGGCGGGGAGCACCTGGGCGGCGGTCCCGCGCAGGTTGATCGCGCAGACCTGGTCGAGCGGTGTCGGTTCCGGGTTGACCTGGATAACGGTGGCGCCGGAGCGTGCCGCGATCCGGGGAATCTCGGCGGCGGGATAGACGACACCAGAGGTACCCACCGTCAGCAGGACGTCGCAGCCCACGGCGGCGTCGACCGCCGCCGTCAACGCCGCCTCGGGCAGGGCCTCCCCGAACCACACCACGCCGGGACGCACGAGTGCGCCGCAGCGGGCGCAACGGGGCGGTGGCACCCGGCCACCCTCGTCCGGTTCGACGGTCTCGCCGTGCTGCGTCGTCTCCGGCAGGGCCGCCGGGTGAGCGGCCTCGGCGATGCAGCGGGGCGCGAAGAGGCTGCCGTGCAGATGGACGGGGGACCGGGAGCCGGCCCGCTCGTGCAGGTCGTCGACGTTCTGGGTGACGACCACGGTGCCGGGGATCAGAGCCTCGATGGCGGCCGTGGCGAGATGCCCGGGATTGGGGTTGGCTCGGCGTACCCGGGCGCGCCGCCATTCGTACCAGCCCCAGACGAGGTCGGGATCGGTGTGGAACGCCTCCGGGGTGGCGAGTTGCATGGCGTCGAAGCGGGCCCAGAGCCCGGTGAGATCGTCACGGAAGGTCGGCACACCGCTTTCGGCCGACATCCCGGCGCCGGTGAAGACGACGACCCGACGTGCCTGGCCGAGGCGTGCGGCGGCATCGGGCGGCAGGACGTACTCCATCCGCGAGATCTTGCCATCACTCGGCGGTGTGCTGTCTGCGGCGGCGGGTATCGACTTCGCGACCCTGGTTCGGGCCGGGTCGACGCCGATCGGCGACGATCCGGACGGGGCGGACGCCGCCGGCCCGGAGCGAAGTGTGCGACGCTGGTCTGAATACGATCCCGGCCCGTCGGCCGTCGCTGGTGGCGAGGTGGTGTTGGACGAGGCGCGGCCCCCACTCGCGTCAGCGGACGGCGTGGACGCGGGCGCGTCCGGCGGCCCGGCGGCGGGCCCGTACCCGGTCGACGACCGCCGGATCCGCGGTCTCGACCTGACGGTGGTGCGGCACGGCCAGAGCACTGCGAACGTGGCGTTCGCCGCGGCCGAGGTGGCCGGTCGGGCCGAGACGGGTCTGGTCGGCCGGGATCGGGACATTCCGCTGTCGCCGTTGGGCGAGCGGCAGGCCGCCGCGGTCGGGCGGCGGCTGGTGGGACTACCGGCGGGCCGGCGGCCGGAGGTGGTGATCTGTTCGCCGTACCGGCGGGCGCGGCAGACCTGGCGGTTCGCGGTGGCGGCGGCCGACGCGGCTGGTGTCCGGCTGCCGGAGCCACTGGTCGACGACCGGTTGCGAGACCGCGAGATGGGCGAGCTGGAGCTGCTGACGAGGGCCGCGATCGGGGTACGGTTCCCGGACGAGGCCGCCCGGTGGCGGGAGACGGACGAACTCCGGTACCGCCCGCCCGGCGGCGAATCCCTGCTCGACGTCGGCGCCCGGCTCGCGCCGCTCCTCGCCGACCTGCGCACCTCCCACGCCGGCCGGCGACTGCTGCTGGTCGCCCACGACTCCGTGGTACTCATGCTGCGTCACCTGATCGAGCGGCTGTCGCTGGCCGAGCTGCGCGCCGTGGTCGCCGCCGGTCCGGTCGCCAACGCCTCGTTCACCGCCTGGTCCGATGTGGACGGGGACGACGGCCCGGTGCTGGTGGAGTACGACGTCGTCGACCATCTGCAGGCCGATCCCTCCTGACGGCTGCCAGCGACCCGGTTCGGCGGAGGTGCCGGCTCGGGACAGAGGCGTCGGGTCGGGTACGACTTTTCGGCGGCTCGTCGGTCGGCGGCCGTAGGCTCGGTCGTCATGGCTTCCGCATCTACGCCGCGACGGGAGCCGCCGGCCGCCCGGAACCGTGGCGGCGCGACGACCTGACCGACGTGGTGCTGCTCGTCGGCCCGGCGCAGGCGTACCGCGACGGACGGTGGCGGGTGATGTGCGTACCGGTGGACCTGGTCGCCGAGGTGACCGACCCGGCGCGGCTGCGGTTCGACCCGCCGGTGCTGCCGGATCCCGGCCTTGCCCGCCGCTACGTGGAACTGTTCGAGCTGTTCGAGGAGCCGACCCCGGCATTGGCCTGCGAGACGGGCCTGTTCGACCTCGTGCTGGCGCTGACCAAGGCCGCCGCGCCGCTGGCCGAGGCGAGCGTGCTGACCGGCTTCCACGACCAGGCGCACTTCGCCCGCACCGTCGCCCGGACGTACGGGATGACTCCCCGCCAGCTCCGTGACTCGTGGACGGGACGGCCCGGCCCGTACCGGAAGCAGGTCCGCCGGCTCTGAGCGTGGGGATGCCCGGACGCCGCCGGTCTGACGCCGGGCGTCGTTCCTGACGCCGTGCTGGCCGGCGGCACGGCAGAACGGCCGCAGCGCGGTGGTGACTGTCGCTAACCTATTGACAATCGATAGGTAGCGAGTGATAGTCGATGTATGTTTACCGAACATCGGGCGGTAGCCCCGCTCCGAGTACTCCTGGTGTTGCTGTTCGGGGTCCTGGTCATGTTCCAGACCTTCTCCCTGCCCGGACAGTTCGCGCACATGGCCGAGGAGTCCCCGGACCTCGCGTACCTGCGGTGGCCGATGACCGCCGTCTCGGTGTTCTGGGTGCTGTGCGTCCAGGTGGTGATCGTGGCCACCTGGAAGCTGCTCACCATGGTCAAGAACGACCGCATCTTCAGCGAGGCGTCGCTGGCCTGGGTGGACGCGATCCTGTGGGCCATCGCCGCCGGCTGGGTGGTGCTGGTGGGCGTGCTCCTCTACGTCGGTTTCAACTCGGACGACCCCGGGCTGCCCCTGCTGCTCTTCCTGATGTCGATCGGTGTCGCCGTGCTCGGGCTTCTGATGGTCGTGATGCGTGCACTGCTGCGTCAGGCCACCACGCTGCGTACCGATATGGAAGCGGTGATCTGATGCCCATCGTCGTGCGCATCGACGTCGAACTGGCCAAGCGCAAGATGAGCGTCGGTGAGTTCGCCGAGCGTGTCGGGCTCACCCCGGCGAACGTGGCCGTGCTGAAGAACGGCCGGGCCAAGGCTGTCCGGTTCAGCACCCTGGAAGCCATGTGCCGGGTGCTCGGCTGCCAACCCGGTGACCTGCTCGAGTGGGTCGAGGAGGAACCAACCCCAACCGTCGGACCCGGTGCAGGGTCCGGTGCCGGAACGGAGATCCCATGAAGTACCTGCTCGTCATCGGCGCCATCGTCGCCGTCGCGATCGGCGCCGCCGGAATCGTGTACGGGGGGTACGACGACTCGCCCGGCCTCCAACTCCTGAGCGCCCTGCTCATCATCGGTACGCTCGCGTACGGCGTCCGGGTCGTCCGGCGCAGCCGGTAGCGGTACAACCGTCGACGTCGACCGCCGGGGGCGAACGTGTGCCCGGCGGTCGAGTGCCGGGTCACCGCGACGAGTCGCGCCCCGGCTCCAGTTCCGAGATCCGGGCGATGTTCTCCGCTTCGTCGGGATCGGGCCGGGGCGTCTCGAAGAACGCCCGGGCGACCTCGACGGCGACGTCGGGCGCCAGCCGCTTGAGGCTCAGCGCGAGCACGTTCGCGTCGTTCCAGAGCCGCGCGCCGGTCGCGATCCACGGCTCCCAGGCGAGTGCCGCCCGTCGTCGTCGGTGCCGAAGGCGATTCGCATCCGGTCAGCATAAGGGCCGCTCCGGCTCTGCCGGATGCCGTGCGGTGACCGGTCGAGCGGAACGTAGGTCCTGGTCCAGCGGCCCTCTGCGGCACCCCGGCCGCCGTCCTCCCCGCTGGCCCTGGTCGGCCCGTTCCCAGTGAAAGCGGACTGTAAGCGGCTTCTGGAAGTGTCGTCCCCAGGTCGAGGAGGTGCCCCGGCACCGACCGGGTCGGGACG
Source organism: Plantactinospora sp. DSM 117369 (assembly GCF_053764795.1). NCBI lineage: Bacteria > Bacillati > Actinomycetota > Actinomycetes > Micromonosporales > Micromonosporaceae > Plantactinospora > Plantactinospora sp. DSM 117369. The sequence continues at coordinate 4,441,990 of NZ_CM132446.1, forward strand.
AGGCCCACGTGACGGCGCACCCACGGCGGATCGGGGCGTGCTACTCGACGCCGCGCTCGGCATCCTCGCCCCCAGATCCGCCCGGTGGTTAGGAGCAGAACCGATGCCGACATCCTCCCCGTCCGTCATGCCGCAGGCCCGATTCGACGACGCCTTCTACGACGTGCCGAACCAGCGCCCGGCGGTACCGGTCGCGCTGCGGGCCGTCTCCGTCCGTAACCAGCAGGTCCTGCTGCACGTCACCGACGAGCTGGTCGGGGGTACGCTGCCGCTGCTCTGCGACGTGGACGTCCGGGTCTCGCTCCGCGCCGAGCAGCGCGGCATCCACATGTCCCGCATCCAGACCGCGCTGGCGACGTCGGCTGGTCGCCTGCTCACCGACTTCGCCGTCGAGATCGCCGAACGCGTCCGGGACAGCCAGCAGCAGGAGGTGGTCGAGGTACGCCTGCGGGCCCGGGTACCGCTGATCACCCGGACCCGGGTCAGCGGCCTCTCCTCACCCGACACCGTCGAGATCTCGGCCGGCGCGACCGCCGGAGCCGAACCCGAGGTCCGCCAGGGCGTCACCGCCACCAACATCACCGCCTGTCCCTGCATGCAGGGTTACGCGCTGACCGACCTCATCGAGCAACTCGGCGTCAGCCCGGAGCGCGGCGTCGACCTGCTGCGGCAGGTGCCGATCGCCACGCACAGCCAGCGAGGCAGCGTCCGGCTGAGCGTGTTGGCCAGCGACACGACCGGACTGCCCGGCTACCCGCACCTGTACCGGGTACTGGCCGAGCACACCACGCTCACCCAGGAGTTGCTGAAGCGGCCCGACGAGTACGACCTCGTCCGCCGCGCGCACCTGGCTCCGCAGTTCGTGGAGGACGTCGTGCGCTCCGTCGCGAGCGGGTTGGTCCGGTCGCTGCCATCCGAGGACGTGTCCCGGCTCGGGGTCGACGTGACGGCGGAGAGCTACGAATCCATCCACGGACACGACATCGCCGCCCGGCTCAGCGCCCCGGGCCACGAACTCGCCGGTCTGCTCGCGGCTCCCGCCCGGGACGCCTGACGACGGCGGCGCACGGGACCACACCCATCAGGACGACGGTGCCACGCCCGCCAGCAGCAGCGGGACCGCGAGAGCCAGGAAGCCGGCAGAAAGGGGCGCCGGGCCGGGTCCCCGATCGCCCATCCCACCGCCTCCACATCGGACTGCCGCGTCACGCTCTGCCGCCATCCATCTCGGTTGGCTGTCATCGGCCGACCACGGTCGGTACCCGGGGCCGGGTGCGTTGGATCAGCACGACGCAGGCCAGTACCACCAGCGCCGCCCCGATCGAGGCCGGGGTGACCGTCTCGGCGAGCAGCAGCGCCGACCAGGCCAGGGTGAGCACCGGCTGCGCGAGCTGGATCTGGCCGACCTGTGCGATGCCGCCCCGGGCCAGACCCGCGTACCAGGCGAAGAAGCCGAGGAACATGGAGACCAGGGCGAGGTAGCCGAACGCGAACCAGGTCACGGCGTCGGCGTGCGGGGGATCGGCCAGGGCGGCGACGACCGTGACGGGGCCGGTGACGGGCAGCGAGATCAGCAGGGCCCAGCAGATCGTCCGGGCGCCGCCCAGCTCCCGGGCGAGTACGCCGCCCTCGGCGTACCCGAGGCCGCAGAGCACGACCGCCGCGAGCAGGAACAGGTCGGCCGGGGACAGCGCACCCTGCACCGCACCGCTGGCGGCGAGGAAGGCGAGCACCGCCAGCAGCCCGGCGGCGCTGGCGACCCAGAACAGCGGCGGGGGGCGCTCGCCGGCCCGCAGTACCGCGAAGACGGCGGTCATCGCGGGCAGCACCGTGATGACGACCGCGCCGTGCGCGGAGGTCTGGGTGACGAGCGCGAGCGAGGTGAACAGCGGGAAGCCGACGACGACGCCGAGGGCGACGATCGACAACCGCCGCCACTGACCGCGGGTCGGCCGCGGCGCGCGGGTGACCCGCAGGTACGCCCAGGCCAGCAGCGCCGCGCCGACGGCCCGGCCGAAGGCGACGAACCACGGATCGAGCTGTCGCACCGCGACCCGGGTGGCCGGCAGCGACATGCTGAAGGCGAGCACGCCCAGGGCACCGAGGGCGAGGCCGACGACGCGATCCGCCGTTACCGCAGTCTTCACAGTAGCGCTACTCTGAGCCTTCATGAACCACGGTAACGCTGCCGAACGCGTTGTCCAAGATCTGCGTGGCCTCGTGGCTGTCGCGGCCCCCGGCACGCGGCTGCCCTCGGTCCGCGACCTGACCGCCCGGCACCACGCCTCGCCGGTCACCGTGGCCCAGGCGATCCGGCACCTGGTGGCGGAGGGGCTGGTCGAGGCGCGATCCGGCAAGGGCACCTTCGTGGCCGCCCCGCCGCAGCGCAGAGGCGCCCCCGACCTGTCCTGGCAGACCGTCGCGCTCGGCCCCCGCCGGCCCGGCGAGGAGGAGATGCAGGCGTTACTCGCGTTACCGCCATCCGGCGCGATCCCGCTCTCCGGCGGGTACCTCGACGCCGATCTCCAGCCGGCCGCCGCGCTCGGCGCCGCGCTCACCCGCGCCGCCCGGCAATCCGCGTCCTGGCAGCGCGGACCGGCCGAGGGGCGCGAGGACCTGCGCGCCTGGTTCGCCCGGGAGGCCGGGGCCGGGCTGCGCGCCGACGACATGGTCATCTGCCCCGGCGGGCAGGCCGGGCTGTCGACGGCGCTGCGTGCGCTCAGCACACCCGGCGACACCCTGCTCGTCGAGTCGCCGACCTACCTCGGCGCACTGGCCACCGCACAGGCCGCCGGCCTGCGGGTGGTGCCGGTACCCGCCGACGCCGACGGCGTACGGCCTGACCAGCTCGCCGCCGCGTTCGCCCGTACCGGCGCCCGGCTGTTCTACTGCCAGCCGCTGCACGCCAACCCGCACGGCGCGACACTGGCAGCCCACCGCCGGGCCCGGGTCGCCGAGGCGGTACGCGCCGCCGGGGCGTTCCTGATCGAGGACGACTACGCCCGCGACCTCACCATCGACGGGGAGCCCCCGCCGCCGCTGGCCGCCGACGACCCCGACGGGCACGTCGTCTATCTCCGCTCACTGACCAAGTCGACGGCTCCCGGGCTGCGCGTCGCCGCCATCGGCGCCCGTGGCCCGGCCGGTGCCCGGCTGCGTACCGCCCGGCTGCACGACGACCTCTTCGTCGCCGGTCCGCTGCAACAGGCCACCCTGGAGTTCGTCAGCGCACCCGCCTGGGCACGGCACCGCCGGGCCCTGCGCACCGCGCTACGGGCCCGCCGGGAGGCGCTGCTGACCGCGCTCCGCCGGCACCTGCCGGAACTCGCCGAGCAGCCGGTCCCGCGCGGTGGCATGCACCTGTGGACCCGGTTGCCCGAGGGCACCGACGACGTCGGGCTGGCCACCGCCGCGGCCGCCGAGGGGGTGGTCGTCTTTCCCGGCCGTCCCTGGTACGCCGCCGAACCACCGGCCCCACACCTACGCCTCAGCTACGCCGCCGCCCCGCCCGAGCTGATGGACGAGGCCGTCCGCCGCCTGGCCCGGGCCCTCCGCACCCGCTGAACCGGACACCGCGCACATCGAGCGACGGCGGCCCGCGCCCGGCGGTCACCCGAGCGGCGCGGCTCCGTCCAGGTGACAATGCCAGCCGAACGCCCTCGGTTCCGAGCAGCGCACAGGGGTTGCGGAGGTTTCATTGATACCGTCCGTTGCGTGTTCGCCACGCCAGCCGCCCTCGGCATCGACTTCGGCACCTCGCACACCGTGGCCGCGCTACGGATGCCGAACGACCGGATCGAGTCGCTGCTCTTCGACGCGTCACCGCTGCTGCCCTCGGCGGTGTTGGCGCAGCCGGACGGCCACCTGCTGGTCGGTCACGACGCGCTGCGCAGCGCACGGCTCGACCCCGGCCGCCTGGAGCCCAATCCCAAGCGTCGTGTCGACGACGGGACATTGCTGTTGGGCGATGTCGAGACACCGGTCGGAGAGGCAGTCCGAGCGGTGCTCGCCCGGGTGGCCCAGACCGCGCAGCGCGCGCTCGGCACCGTACCCCGGCCGGTGGTGCTGACCCACCCGGCGAGTTGGGGTATCCAGCGTCGTGCGGTACTGGCGGAGGCGGCGACCGGGGCGGGGCTGGGCAGGGTCCGGCTGGTGGCCGAGCCGGTCGCCGCGGCGCTGTACTTCACCGAGGTACTCGGCCGCCGGGTGATGCCGGGCAGCAGCCTCATGGTGTACGACCTCGGGGGCGGGACGTTCGACGTCAGCGCGGTGCGACGGACGGCCGACGGCGGCTGGGCGGTGCTGGCCACGGCCGGGCTGGACGATGTCGGTGGGGTGGACGTCGACGCCGCGATCGTAGACTGGATGGTCGCGCACGCCGGCATCGAGGCTCCCGCGGGCTCCACCGCACTCGTCGCGCTTCGTTGGCGACAGCTCGTGCAGCAGGAGGCGCGGGCGGCCAAGGAACAACTCAGCCGGGCCGCCACGGCACCGATCGTCCTGCCTGGACTGGATCGCGACATCCACCTCACCCGGGACGAGTTCGAGCAGTTGGCCCGGCCGCTGCTGGAGCGGACGGTGGCCCTGACCACATCGACGCTCGTCGCCAGCGGCGTCGCCGCCGATCAACTGGCCGGGGTCTTCCTGGTCGGCGGGTCCAGCCGGATCCCGCTGGTCGGCACCATGCTGCACCGGGCACTCGGGGTGGCGCCGACGGTCATCGACCAGCCGGAGCTGGTCGTCGCCCACGGCAGCCTCCGGGTTCCCTCCGATGTAGACGCCGCCGCGCCTCGTCCGCCGGTGCCGGTCCAGACCCAACCGGCACCGGCCAGCGCGGCGCCCGTCGTGCCGCCGCCGACAGCGGTCGTGCCACCGACGGCACCGGTCGTGCCGCCCGGTGCGGGGGCCGCCTCGCCGCTGGCAGCGGCCGTGCCGGGTGCGGCAGCCGCCACACCGACCGCAGGGCGGCCGGCCACGGCCGACCCGCCCTCGCCGGCACGCCGGCCAGCGGTCGCCCTCGCCATCGTGCTGCTGCTCGGCGCCCTGGTGGGCGCCGCGATGATGGCTTACCCGCTCGTTGCCGGGTTCGACGATCCGATCCCCCACTGGACACGCCGGTACGCCTGGCAGCTCCTGCCCGTGGCGGGCCTGCTGGCCGGGCTCTGCACCCGTCGGCGTGGCACCGCCTTCGCCGCGCAGGCAGTCGCCGGTGTCGTCGCCGGGTTCGTCGGCATCGCGGTGGCGCGGTTCGACCAGAACGACGAAAACGACTTCGACCTGCCGTGGGGGACTCCGGTTAATCTCTACTACTGGGAGGACAACCCCGACATCTGGTTCGTGACGCTGGTCGGCGGTTGCCTCGCCGCCGGTCTCGCCATCGAGGCGGCGCTGGCCGCGACCACCCGGTTGGGCAGCCGCGGCACGATCGTCGCCATTGCCGTCGCCGCCGGCATGCTGCCGAGCCCGCTACTGCTCTGGGCCTTCGACTGGTACGCCCATCCACCGCTGAGCCGGGCGGTGGTCGACGCGCTGTTCGCGTACCCCTTCCTCCTGCTGCTGGCCTGGCCCGCAGCATGGCTCGCCGGGCGGCCGTCGCAATGAGGCATCAGTAGCATCGGTGAGGGATCAGGAGCCTTCGGGACGATGGCGGTGGGCCGGTCAGGGCACGACGATGCTCGCGGACGAGGCGGCGCCCCGAACGGGCGTACACCTCGGTTTGCAGCAGGCCCGGGGATCAGGCTGAGGTCGAAATTGCGAAGGGTGGCGGTCCAACCGTTCCGGCGATCGGTCCGCCCGCTCCGCTGTCCGACCCCGCTCCCGGTTCGCTGTCTGGCGAGGCAGTGGCCGGGGGGTCAGCGCGTGCCGGAGTGCGGCAGGGTCTCGCGGAGGAAGTCGACGAGCAGGGCGGCGACCTCGGCGGGTCGTTCCAGGCTGGGCAGGTGGCCGGCCCAGGGGAGTTCGAGGTGCCGCGCCTCCGGCAGCAGCTCGGGTAGCCGGGCGGCGATCTGCCGGGAGTCTGGCAGGTCGTGGCGGCCGGAAACGGTGAGGCAGGGTGCGGTGATCTGGCCGAGGTCGGGCTCGCCGAGATCGAGACGCGGAACGTCCTCGGCGGCGGCGAGTTGCACCTCGAAGGCGTGCCGCTGCATGTCGCGTACCCGATCCCGGGTCGCCTCGTCGGCCTCCGGCCCCAGCCAGGTCGCGACGTTGAGCTCGACGGCGGCCGCGAGGTCGCCGGCCTCGATCAGCTCGTCCTCGCGTTGGTCGAAGTCCGCCAAATCCGGGCCTGGCCGATGCCCCGGCATGCCGGGGCAGAGCAGCGCCATGCTGCTCACCCGGCCCGGCCAGCGGGCGGCGACTTCCAGCCCGACCCGGCCGCCGAACGAGGCGGCGACCAGCGCCACCCGCTGCACGCCGAGCGCGTCCAGGAGGTCGCGCACGTCCCGAGCCTCGGAGTACGGCCGATCCGGCACCGGCGTCTCGCCGAAGCCCCGGAAGTCGCAGCGGATCACCTGGTATCCGGCGTCGCGCAGGGTGAGCCACTGCGGATCCCACATCCGGCGGTCGCAGACCGAGGAGTGCAGCAGTAGTACGGCCGGGCCGGTGCCGTCGACATCGTGGCAGAGGGTCATCGGGGGACACCCTAGGCCGACCGGCTCCGCAGTCACCAGCGAATATCGCCATCCCGTCGGTCTGGTCCGGACTGGCTCGCTAGGCTGGCCGAGGACGGCAAACTCGACAATTCACGCAATTGTCGGCGAGCGCGCGATGCCCTCGTCCGATGCGTGCCGGTCGACGCCACCCGCCGGCAGCGGCGGGCGAATCACGGGGGAAGGGGAGAGTCGGGTGCCCTATCTGACTGTCGGCGTGGAGAACTCCGCGCCCATCGATCTGCACTACGAGGATCATGGCGCCGGGCAGCCGGTCGTGCTCATCCACGGCTTTCCACTCAGCGGTGCGGCCTGGGAGAAACAGATCAACCCGCTGCTCAACGCCGGCTACCGGACCATCACCTACGACCGTCGCGGATTCGGCACGTCGAGCCAGCCGGCGGTGGGCTACGACTACGACACCTTCGCTGCCGACCTCAGCATCCTGATGAACGAGCTGGACCTCACCGACGCCATCCTCGTCGGCCACTCGATGGGTACTGGCGAGGTGGCGCGCTACATCTCGAACTACGGCTCCGCCCGGGTGAACCGGGCCGTCTTCATCGCGCCGATCCCGCCGTTCCTGCTCAAGACGGAGGACAACCCGGAAGGTGTCGACCAGAGCCTCTTCGACGGCTTCATGCAGAGTGTGATCACCGACCGGGCCAGGTACCAGACGTCGTTCCTGAACGACTTCTACAACCTCGACGAGAACCTCGGCAAACGGGTCAGCGAGGAGGTGGTCCGGATGAACTGGAACGTGGCGGTGAGCGCCTCGCCGATCGGTACGCTGGCCTGCATCCCCACCTGGCTCACCGACTTCCGCCAGGATCTGCCCCGGATCGACGTACCGGCGTTGATCATCCAGGGCGACGCGGACCGGATACTGCCCTATCCGGTGACCGGGCAGCGGATGCACGCGGCGATGCCGAACAGCCAGCTTGTCACCCTGAAGGGTGCACCGCACGGCATCCCGTGGACCCATGCCGACGAGATCAACCAGGCGTTGCTCGACTTCATCAGGACCCCCGTCGACGCGCTCCTCTGAGCAGGTCCGTCCCGGGGCGGCCGTCGTCCGGGTCGACCCGACCGTCCGGCGCCGCGCGGCGCCGGACGGTGCGTGCCACGACCCGGGCGCGACGAGCGTCGAGGGTCGAGGGCGGTCGGCTGTCAGGAGTCGGCGCGGTCGGCCGTCACGGCTCAGGGGCGATGAGCCGCTGGTCGCTCGCGTCCCGTACCAGGATCGCCTCGACCGGGCAGGACTCGGCCGCGTCGACCACCGGGTCGGCCGGGTCGACGGTCTCGGCCAGCGGGGTCGAGAACCCGTCGACGAGCCGGAAGTGCCCGGGCGCCATGCCGGCGCAGATCCCCGAGCCGATGCAGCGGTGCGGATCGACGCTGACCCGCCAGGCGGTGCTCACCAGGTCACCGGCAGCGCGAGCGGTCCGCGTACCAGCAGGCCGCTCTTCCACGGCACCTCCGGCTCCGGTACCGCCAGCCGCAGGCCGGGCAGGCGGCCGACCAGGGTACCGATCGCCACCTGCAACTCCATCCGGGCGAGCTGCGCCCCGACGCAGTGGTGCACGCCGTGGCCGAAGCCGACGTGCGGATTGACTTCCCGGCCCAGGTCGAGCCGGTCCGGGTCGGCGAAGACCGTGGCGTCCCGGTTGGCCGAGCCGACCGCCGGCAGTACCGGCTCGCCGGCCCGGACGAGTACGCCGCCGAGCTCGATGTCCTCGGTCGCGTACCGGGGGAAGGCGGCCGCCGCCCCGAGGGGTACGTAGCGCATCAGCTCCTCGACGGCGCTCGGGATCAGCGTGGGATCCGAGCGCAGCCGGGCCAGCTCCGACGGGTTCTCCAGCAGTACGTAGACGAAGTTCGGGATCTGGGTCACGGTCGTCTCGTGCCCGGCCGCGAGCAGGCCGGCGGCGAGCTGCACCAACTCCTGTTCGGTGAGCCGGTCCTCGTTCTCGTCCCGGGCACGGACCATCGCGCCGAGCAGGTCGTCGATCGGCTCCCGGCGGCGGACCGCGACCAGTTCCCCGATGTAGCCCCAGAGGCTGTCCAGGTATTCCTGGATCTGCTCCGGGCTCAGCGAGGTGGTCGAGACGATCGCCTCCGACCAGGTGTGGAACCTGTCCCGGTCGGCGAACGGGACGCCGAGCAGCTCGCAGATGACCTGGATCGGCAGCGGGGTGGCGAAGTGCTCGACCAGGTCGACCGGTGGACCGGCCTTGACCATCTCGTCGACCAGGCCGTCGGCGATTTCCTGGGCACGGGTCCGGAGCAGTTCCACCCGGCGCGCGGTGAACGCCTTCGCCACCAGCCGGCGCAGCCGGGTGTGGTCGGGTGGGTCCATTCCGAGCATGCCCAGCTCCGGCTGCCGGGGCATGGTCCGGGGCTGGTCGCGCCCGGCCCCCGCAGCGCGGCTGAACCGGGCGTCGCCGAGCACGACCCGGACGTCCTCATAGCGGGTGGCGAGCCAGGCCTCCTCGCCGAACGGGAGCTGTACCCGGACCAGCGGCTCGTCGCGGCGCAGTCGGGCGTAGCGCGGGTCGAGGTTGAGCCGGTCGGGGGCGGCGAACGGGTACGGGCGGGCGGTGACCTGCCGGCTGTCCGTCATCTCGGATCCCTCCGTCGAGCGGGCGCGGTCGGCGCGACGGTCGGTGACGATCGGCTTGACCCGTGGTGATCAGTACGACCGGACCATCGGCGCCGGGTAAGGCACTGATGGCGGATAGTAGCGAATTACACTGATCAATTCCATTGGTCACATTGGACGATCATCCGCCCGGTTCCGTCCGCCAGTCGTGGCGGACCGCCGCTGACCCGTCAGGCGTTCAGGTACGTCAGCACGGCCAGCACCCGCCGGTTGTCGTCCTCCGACGGCGGCATGCCCAGCTTGCTGAAGATGTTGTTGATGTGCTTGCTGACCGCCTTCTCGGTGACGAAGAGCCGGCCCGCGATCGCCGCGTTGGACCGCCCCTCCGCCATCAGGCCGAGTACCTCCCGCTCCCGGGTGGTGAGTGCGTGCAGCGGCTCGGCGCCGGAGCGGTTGGCCAGCAGCTCGGCGATGACCTCCGGATCCATCACCGTGCCGCCGGCGGCCACCCGCCGCACCGCATCGACGAACTGGCCCACATTGGAGACCCGGTCCTTGAGCAGGTAGCCGATCGCACCGGTCCGGTCGGCCAGGAGTTCCCGGGCGTAGAGCTGCTCGACGTGCTGGGACAGCACCAGGACCGGCAGGCCCGGGATCCGGGTACGCGCCTCGATCGCCGCCTGGAGCCCCTCGTCGGTGAAGGTCGGCGGCAGCCGTACGTCGACCACCGCCACGTCGGGGCGGTGGTCGAGCAGCGCCGGCAGCAGGGCCGGTCCGTTGTCGACCGCGGCGACCACCTCGAAGTCGAACGCCTGGAGCAGCCGGGTCAACCCGTCTCTGAGCAGGGCGAGGTCTTCGGCGATGACAACTCGCACGGCAGCTCCATGGTCACGGTCGTGGGCCCGCCGGGCGGGCTGGCCACGAACATCGTGCCATCAAAGGCGGCGAGCCGTCGTTCGATCCCCCGCAGGCCGCTGCCGCCGGCCGGGTCGGCCCCGCCGACGCCGTCGTCGCCGACCGCCATGACCAGCCGGCCGTCCCCGTGCCGCAGCCGTACCCAGGCGGTGCGCGCGGCGCTGTGCTTGGCGACGTTGGCCAGCAGTTCGGCCGCGGTGAAGTAGACCGCCGACTCGACCGGGGCCAGCGGCCGGCCCGGCAGGTCGACGTCGACCTTCACCGGCAGCGGCAGCTTCAGCGCGAGCGCCCGGACCGCACCGGCCAGCCCGCGCTCGGCGAGTACCGGCGGATGGATGCCCCGGACCAGGTCCCGCAGCTCGCCCAGGGCCTGCCCGCTGGCCTCCCGGGCCTCCGCCATCAGCCGTTGGGCCGCCTCCGGATCCCGGCTCATCAGCTCCTCGGCGAGCCCGATGCTCATGCTCAGCGCCACCAGCCGGGCCTGGGCCCCGTCGTGCAGGTCCCGCTCGATCCGGCGCAGCTCGGCGGCCTGCGCGTCGACGGTCTCCGACCGCGTCTCGGTGAGCTGCCGGACCCGCTGGTGCAGCGCGGCCGACGCGGTCGGCGCCAGCAGCGCCCGGGTGAAGCCGGCGTGCATCCGGTGGATCAGGTCGCCGGTGAAGACGCCGAAGAGCAGGATCAGGGCACCCTGCGGCACCGCCAGCAGCGCCTTGCCCAGGCTGTCGGCCGGCCAGACCGCGCCGTAGCCGTACCAGGCGTCGAGGGCCCAGAGCAGCACCGGCACCCCGAGCAGCCCCTCCAGGCCGTAGACCACCAGGCAGACCGGGAGCAGCCCGAGCACCAGCCCGGCCGGTATCGACGCCAGCAGCCAGAGCAGGTCCCGCCAGGTGGCCGGATCGGTCACCACCCACCGGTACCGGGACCAGACGGTCATCCGCTCCGGCGGCGGCCGGTACGGGCTCGGCACCTCCCGGCCGGTCCACCACCCCGCGATCCGGCGGTTGAGGCCGGCGAGCTCGCGTACCGCGGCGGTCACCGCCGGGAAGGCGAAGAAGCCCGCTCCCAGCACGGTGAAGACGAGGGAGAGCACCGAGAGCACCAGCAGGGCGATGTTGGCGCTGACCGAGAGTACGGCGAGCAGCAGCGCCTGGCCGGCCTGGATGAGCCGGCGCCGGAGCCCCGGTGGTAGCCGGGCGGTGGTCGCGGAGTCCATGGGCCCATTCTGGTCGACCCGTCCGACTCCGATCTGTGGTGTTAAGACCACCGTCGTTCGGGACGTGCCACCCCTGCCGCCGGCCCCGCCAGCCCGTTGGATCGATGGCATGACCGATCGGGCCCGCTGCCCGCCGCGACGCCAGCCGGTCGAACCAGCAGCCATACCAGGTTCCGGGAGGAACATGCCATGTCCAGGCACCGATTGACCCCTTTTCCGGCTGAACCGCGCGACGCTCGCGCCCCGCGTTCGACCTCGCGGTCCACCGGACCGCAAGGGGAGGTGGAAAAAGGTTCATTGGCCGGCGTCGTCGCCGGTCGGCGCGCCAAGTTCGCGATGCTGGCCCTCTGGGTGGTCATCGCCGCGGTCGTCGGCCCGCTCGCGCTCAAGCTCACCGAGGTACAGCAGAACGACAATCTCGGCGCGCTGCCCGGCGGTGCCGAGGCGAGCCGGGCGGCCGCGCGGGCCGAGGCCGCGTTCCCCGGACCGGACGCGCTGGTCGCGGTCGCCGTGTACGCCCGGGACACCGGCCTCACCGGGGCCGACCGGGCCAGGGTCGCGGCCGACCGGGCGGCGTTCGCCCGGTACGCGGTCGACGGGATCGTCCCGCCCGAGCTGCCCAGCGACGACGGCCGGGCGCTGCTGCTCTCCTTCCCGCTCGCCGGCACCGACGAGGCGCAGTCGGCGGCGGTCGGCGAGATCCGGCAGCGGCTGGGCGACGGCGGGCCGGACGGCCTGCGTACCGCGCTGACCGGCTCGGCCGGGGCCGAGGGGGACCTCTTCGACGCGTTCGGCGGGATGGACAGCACGCTGCTGTTCGCCACGATCGGCGCGGTGGCGCTGCTGTTGCTGGTCACCTACCGCAGTCCGGTGCTCTGGTTGATCCCGCTGCTCACCGCCGGGCTGGCCAGTCAGGTGGCCAGCGCGGCGGTCTACCTGCTCGCCGAGTACGGCGGGCTCACCGTCGACTTCCAGAGCCAGAACATCCTGACCGTGCTGGTCCTCGGCGTCGGGATCGACTACGCGCTGCTGATCGTCGCCCGGTACCGGGAGGAGTTGCGGCGGCACGAGGATCGGCACGAGGCGATGGCGCTGGCGCTGCGCCGCTCCTTCCCGGCGATGTGCGCCTCGGCCGCCACGGTCGGCGCCGGACTACTCTGCCTGCTCGCCGCCGAGCTGCCGTCGACCCGGGGTCTTGGCCCGGTCGGTGCGGTCGGCATCGCCGCCACCCTGGTCGCGATGGCCACCCTGCTGCCGGCGGTGCTGGTGCTCTTCGGCCGCTGGGTGTTTTGGCCGTTCGTGCCCCGTTACACGGCCGGCCTGGCCGGGCACGACGTCGCCGAGGACCACCGTGGCTGGGCCCGGGTGGCCCGGTTCGTTGAGCGCCGGCCCCGGACCACCTGGATCGGCAGCACGCTCGCGCTCGGGGTACTCGTGCTCGGGATCGGCAACCTCAGCATCGGCCTGCCCGGTGACGAGTTCTTCACCCGGGAGGTCGGTTCGGTCACCGGTCAACGGATGGTCGAGACGCACTGGCCGGCCGGCCAGCTCGGGCCGGCGGAGATCGTGGCCGGTGCGGGCAGCGCCGACCAGGTGGCCCAGGTGGCCCGGGGCGTCGACGGGATCGCCGAGGTCGGCCCGGCGGAGCGCTCCGCCGACGGCCGGTGGGTACGGATTCCGGCGGTACTGGCCGACGACCCGGGCACCGAGGCGGCGAAGGAGAGCGTCGACCGGCTGCGTACCGCGCTGCGGGCGGTGCCCGGTGCAGACGCGTTGGTCGGCGGCGAGACCGCGTACCAGTTGGACACCGACCGGGTCACCGCCCGGGACGACCGGGTGGTGATGCCGCTGATCCTGCTTGTCGTCTTCCTCGTGCTGGTGGTGCTGCTCCGGGCACTGGTCGCGCCCCTGCTGCTGATGGCCAGCGTGGTGCTGTCGTACATCGCCGCGCTGGGTGCGGCCGGGCTGATCCTCGACGCGCTGGGCCACCCGAGGCTCTGGGTGGCGCTGCCGTTGCAGACGTTCCTGTTCCTGGTCGCGCTGGGCGTGGACTACACCATCTTCCTGATGACCCGGGCCCGGGAGGAGGTCGCCGTGCTGGGGCACCGGCGGGGCGTACTGCACGCGCTGACGGTCACCGGGGGAGTGATCACCAGCGCCGGGGTGGTGCTGGCGACCACCTTCGCCGCGTTGAGTGTGATGCCGCTGGTGCCGTCGGTGCAGACCGGGGTGATCGTCGCGGTCGGCGTACTCATCGACACGTTCCTGGTGCGCAGCCTGCTGATTCCGGCGCTGGCGCTCTCGGTCGGACCCGCCACCTGGTGGCCGGGCCGGCTGTCCCGGCGCGCGGCGCCGCCGACCGCGCCGACATCGGTCGATCCGGCCCCGGCGGCCGTGGTGTCGCGCTGACCAGTGCTGCCGCCGACTGCCGGCGTCGCCCGGCCGACCACCTCCGTCACGGGGGAGGGAGGTCAACCGGGCGGCGCCGGTCGGGCGCGTCGCTGCCGGGCGGCCTCGTAGAGCGCGACCGTGCCGGCGGTCGCGGCGTTCAGCGAACTCGCCGAGCCGGCGATCGGGATCCGGAGCATCCGGTCGCAGGACTGCCGCCAGGCGGCGCTGAGCCCGGAGGTTTCGTTGCCGACCAGCAGCACGGTGGGGCCGGTGAGGTCGTGTTCGGCGATCTCCACCTCGCCGGCCTCGTCGGTGCCGAGGACCTGCACCGGCAGCCCGCGCCCGCGCAGCGCCGTCACCCAGTCGAGCACGTCGCGGTGCGACCCGGTACGGACCACCGGGATCGCGAAGAGCGAGCCGGTGCTGGCCCGGACCGCCCTCGGGTCGTACGGGTCGGCGGCGTGCCCGACCACCACCAGCCCGGCGGCGCCGAACGCGTCGGCGGAGCGGACCAGCGTGCCGATGTTGCCCGGTGCGGTGGGCCGGTCGAAGACCACCACCAGCGCGTCCGGTCCGGTGGGGATCCGGTCCAGCCGGTCCGCCGGCAGACCCACCACGGCGATCAGTTCGGGCTGGTCCTCGTCCTTGCCGCCGAGTTCCCGCAGCAGGTCGGGGGCGACCGCGACCCGGCTGCCGGTGGTCTGGTCGAGCAGGTCCCGGGCCCACCGGGACAGCGGCACCCCGTCCAGGTGCAGCAGGGCGTGCACCGGCCAGCCTTGCCGCACCGCCAGGCTGATCGGCCGGACACCCTGCACCAGGAACTCGCCGGCCCGCTGCCGCTTCGTCCGGTTGGTCAACAGCGCCGACCACTGCTGGAAGCTGGCGTTGCGGGTGGTGACCCGCAGCGCCCTTCCCGCCCGCGCCGAGCCGGCCCGACCGGTCGACCCGGCTCGGTCGGTCTGGCCGGCTCGGTCGGGGGAGTCGGTCCGCGCGGAGGTCCGTGGCCGGCCGGCCGGGCTCCGGCCGACGCCGTCTGCACGCACCGGACGACGATACCGCCGGCCGCCCCGGCCTACGACCGCAGTACCGCGACGAGCGTGTCGTTGACCGTGGCCACCTCGAAGTGCTCCGGCGTCACCAGCCTGCGGGGGAAGCTGATCTCCTGGCGGGCGGTGCCGAACGGGAAGTCGTCGGCGTGGAACCTGAAGACCAGCCGATCTTCGACGACGTGCAGCACCACCACGTCGATCCGGTCGTACGGGTTGTCCCGGAGCCGACCGGCGAACTCGGCCGGGGTGCCCGACCGGGCAAGCTCCGTGAGGAAGGTGATCCGTCGGTTGAACTGGGCGGTCGGGTGGCTGTAGTTGGCGTTCCACTGCACGAACCCGTAGTACGGGTTGAGCGCCATCAGGTCGGAGTGCCCGGTCAGCACGACCGGATGCCCGGTGCCCCGGTACCGGCCGTCGATGAACGCGCTCAGCTTGGCCGGCGGCGTTCCCCACGCCTTCGCGTCGGGCTCGTGGAACGGCGGCAACTCGCCGTTCGGCAGGGCACGGTTGTGCGCGTTGCCGATGTCCGCCAGCACCAGGTTGACGAAGCGGTCACCGGCGAAGATCGCCAGCAGTACGCCGAGGGTCGCGGCTACCCGCCAGACGTGCTCGGCGGAGAATCTGCCGGCGGCGTACCGGACCGCCCGGACCGCCGCCAGCGCGGCCGCGGCCAGCAGCACCGTCGGCACCAGTTCGCGCATCCGGAACGACATCAGCGGCGTGCCGGCGACCAGGAACAGGAAGCCGATCACGTGCCAGGCGTACAGCGCGAGGAGCACGGTGAGCAGTGCCCGGGACAGTGCCTCCCGGGCGGTCACCACCAGGAAGACGAGGCCGACCAGGCACAGCACGCCGAGCACCGACGGTTCGAGCATCGGCAGGGCCAGCTTGCCCGAGTTCAGCGTGATCCACCGGTTGTTCAGCGACTCGAAGTGCGGCGCGGTGAGGAAGTTCCAGGCCAGCGGCGCCCAGTACGGCGACGAGCCGAGCGCGGCGATCCCGAGGATGCCCATCGGGCGGCCGACCTCCCGCCAGTTGACCCGGCCCTGCCAGCGGGACCAGGCGAGTTGCAGGAGCAGCACGATCGGCAGGACGAAGAAGAAGTAGTAGTAGACGGTGAACAGCACCGCGCCGATCGCGCCCAGCAGCAGCGGGGACCAGCGCCGCAGGCCCGGCCGGGTCAGTCCGGGCCCGATCTGGAGCCACCACGGCACCAGGGCGACCAGGACGAGCCAGGCGTACGTCTCGGTGAGGTTGGGGACGATCAGCGGTGTCGCCGAGATGAGCGCGGCGACCCGGGCGGTCACCACCCGGCGCCACAGCAGGTACGACACCAGCGGTGTGAGGAACGAGACCGCGATGCTGCCGTACTTGAGCATCCACCACGGCGGCAGCCCGGCGAGGTCGGCGGCCCGACCCAGCACCCAGAAGTACGCCGGTGCGTAGTACGCCGGCAGGCCGCGGTAGGTGTAGTCGGCGCCCCACCACGAGTCGGCGAACCGGGTGACCGCCTCGGTCCGGAACATCTGGTCGCCGTCGAGGGCGTACAGGTCGTACGGGGTGCCGTGCAGGCCGACCACGACGGTCAGCGCGCCGAGCCCGCCGAACAGTGCCGGGAGCAGGTCGGAGTCCCACGACTGTCCCCGGCGCCGGGCCCACCACACGGAGCCCGCGGCGAGCACGGCGACGACGATCGGAGCGGCCCGCATCCCGTACTGGACCCGGCCGGAGTACGGGTTGAAGTTGGCGGCCTGGGCCAGCGCCTCGGTCGCCAGCACGAGAATCCCGACCGCGGCGGCGAAGAGCAGCGGTCTGACCGCGACGAGCCCTCGGCGTACCCCGGTCCGGGCGGGCGAAACGGCGCCGGTGTCCGGTCCGCCCGGGGTGGTCGCCGGCTCGTCGACCTGGTGCGGCGCGGAGTCCGGAGCGGCCCGGCCCCGGTCGGCGTCGGGCTGCTCCGGGCCGGTAGGGGGGCCGACCGGCTGCTCTGGAGATTCGACCGGATTGTCGAGGGCGCGCTGCATATGGGCTCCAGCAGGAGAAGTCAGGGAGAGGAGAGCCCTCGTAGGGTAGCGGGATGATCAACTCCCGAGCCGCTCGTACCCGGTGGCCGAGTTCATTTGGTCGCGCCGCTGGTGAACCCGTTGTAGATGAAGCGCTGTAGCAGCAGGAAGACGATCAGCGTCGGGACGATGACCAGGATGACCCCGGCCGAGATGACCTCCCACTGCGCCCCGAACGGTCCCTTGAACCGGAACAGCGAGGTGGAGATGACCCCGAGGTCCCGGTCCGGCATGTAGAGGAACGGGATGTAGAACTCGTTGTACATGGTGATCCCCTTGATGATCACGACGGTCGCGATCGCCGGCTTCAACAGGGGAAGGATGATCCGGAAATAGATCGTGAGATGGCCGGCGCCCTCGATCGCGGCGGACTCGTCCAGGTCCCGGGGAATCCCCCGGAGGAACTGCTGGAAGATGTAGATCGAGATGATGTCGGTGCCGAGGAAGAGCACGATCGCCGACCACCTGGTGTTGAACAGGCCGAGATTCTCCACCACCTGGAAGGTCGCCACCTGGGTGGTCACCCCGGGCACCAGGGTGGCCAGCAGGAACAGCAGGATGATGGTCTTGCGGAACCGGAACTCGAACCGGTCCAGGGCGTACGCCGCCATCGAGCCGATCAGCACCGTACCGGCCAGCGACACGGCCAGGATGATCGACGTGTTGACGAAGGCCCGCAGCATGCCGCCCTGGGTGAACGCCGTGACGTAGTTGTCGAGGTTGAACCAGTTCCCCGGCGGGTCGAACGGCGCACCGTTGATGAATTCCTCGTTGGTCTTCAACGAGGCCATCAGCAGCACCAGCAGCGGCGCCAGCACCACCAGGGAGGCGACGACGAGGGAGGCGTACTTGAGGGTCAGCGCGATCCGGGCGCCGAGCGTACCCAGGCCGGTGGCGGCCCGGGCCCGTCGCCGCGGTGGTGTGCCGGGGGAGCGGAGGGCGGGCAGGCTCACGACAGGTTCACCTTCTCGTCGGGCACGACCCGGCGCTGGATCCAGGTAAGCAGCAGGATGATCAGGAGGAGTACGACGGCCATCGCCGAGGCCAGCCCGACCTTGTAGTACTTGAACGCCATGTCGACGGTCTGGATCACGAACGTCTCGCTGCCGTTCGCCCCGCCGGTCATGATGTACGGGATCTCGAAGACCGACAGCGATCCGGAGACCGCCAGGACGAACGACAGTCCGACGATCGGCCGGATGCCGGGCAGGATCAGGTAGCGGAACTGGTGCCACCGGTTCGCCCCGTCCATCTCGGCCGCCTCGTAGAGTTGGGCCGGGATCGATCCGATGGCGCCGAGGAAGAGTACGAAGTTCAGCCCCAGGTAGCGCCAGATCGACGTACCGGCGAGTGAGTAGTTGATCACGTCCGGGTCGCCGAGCCACTGCTGCGACAGGTCGCCGAGCCCGAAGACCCGCAGCGCCGAGTCGAGGGTGCCGCCGGGCTGGAAGAAGTAGAGGAAGACCATCGCGATCGCGACGCCGTTGATCAGGTAAGGGAAGAAGATGATCCCCTTGAAGAGGTTGCGGAACCTGACGTTGAAGCTGAGCACGGTGGCGAAGTAGAGCGCCAGCGCGATCTGCAGCACCGACGCGCCGACGTAGTAGAGGCTGACCCGGAGCACCTCGAAGAGTTCCGGGCGGGTCGCGATCTCGACGTAGTTGTCGACGCCCACGAACTCCTTGCTCGGGCTCAGGCCGTTCCACGAGGTGACGCTGTAGCCGAACATGTTGAGCACCGGGACGTAGGTGAAGACCGCGAGCAGCGCCACCGGCACGAGCAGGAAGAGGTACGGGGTGAGGGTCCTGCGCCGGCGCGGCACCGGCCGGCGCGGGCCGGTGGGACCGAGCCTCCGCCGCGGCAGCGCACCGGTCGACCCGGAGAACCGACTTGCGGTGTTCGTCGGAGTTGCCATCTAGGAACACAAACCTTCCGGGTCGGACCGGGCCGTTCGTCGTCGCGCCGGCCGCTACCCGACCTTCGACCTCGTCTCCGCCCACTTCCTGTTCAGGTCGGCGAAGATCTGTTCCTTGGTCTCGCGCCGCGCGCCGCGCGCCGCGTCCACGATCCGCTGCCGGTACGTGCCGTCGTAGAGCGCGATCTCGGCGGCGTTGCCGACCTTCTCGGCCAGCCCCTCCTCGCCCTTCGGCGCCGGGTTGAATTCGATGAACTCGGTGCCGGCGGCGGTCAGGTCGGCCAGGGTGCTCGGCATCGCCTGGTCGATCACCGGTGAGATCCCGCCCTGGTCGACGGCGTAGTTCGACTCGTCGGCGAACCAGTCGACCCAGGCCCGGGCGGTTGCCTTGTTCTTCGAGTTGACGTTGATGCCGTTCTTGTAGTCGCCGCTGATGACACTGTGGAACGTGCCGTCGACCTGGGTCGGGAACGGCAGGTAGCCGATGTCCGTCTTGGCGGTGGCGGCGTCCTGCATCTGCACGATGGACCAGGAGCCCAGCATCATCGTGGCGACCTTGCCGGTGCCGAGCATGCCCTTGGACTGCTCCCAGTTGGTGGTCGTCGGGTCCGGCTCGGTCAGCCCGCGCTGTACGGCGTCGAAGAGCAGCGAGTCCATGATGTGGTGTTCCTTGCCGGGCGCCCACGGGGCGTCGTCCTTGCCCAGCTTGATCGCCGCGTCCGGGTCGCCACTGATCCCGCCGCGATTGCCCTCCCACTGGCCCAGCGGCCACTTGTCCTTGTAGTTGGTGTAGAGCGGGATCGCGTCGGTCTTCTCCTTGATCGCGGCCAGCGCGCCGAGGAACTCCTCCGGCGTCTTCGGCGGCGCGGTGACGCCCGCCTGCTGCCACACCTTCTTGTTGTAGACGAAGCCCTGCGCGTTGCCGGTGATGGCGAGACCGTAGACCTTGTCCTCGAAGCGCTGCTCGGTGCGGACGAAGCGGTATTTCTTCTCCAGGTCGGACACGGTGCCGAGCGGCTCGAAGAAGGTCGGCAGCAGGTCGGCGGTGACCGAGTTGGGGATGGGGAGCACGTCGCCGTACTCCTTGGTGTTCATCCGGATCCGGACCTCGCCCTCGTAGTCCGTGATCGCCTCGAACTTGACCGTGGTGCCCGGGTACTTCGCCTCGAACGTCTTCTTGTAGTCCTGGAAGACGGTGTCGACGATGTCGGTGCGCTGGGTCAGCACCGTGATCTCGCCGGTGACGGCGCCGTCGCTGCCGCCCTCGTCGTCGCCTCCGCCGCAGCCCGTCGCCACGGCCAGCACGAGCGCGAGGGCGGCACCGGCGATTCCGTACTTTCTCATATGCGCGTCCCACCTTTCGGTGTCCACATTGACATTGCACGGGCGTAGTGGCGCGCCTCGGGGAGGGTGGGATAGGCGTCGCGACTTGCAGGGAACGTACACGCGGGTTACAGCCGTGTCAACGACGTGACAACGCCTTAGGGGAGCTGAACTGTTAAGTGGATAAACCGGTTCAGGCGGAGCCTCCGATGTATACCGCGTGACCAGCGAGGGAGACCCGGAAACCCCGGTCCACAGGGTGCGGGCGGGCTCGCCGTGAACCGGTTTAGGGTACGGCCGCCGGGCCGCCTCGCTGGACGATCCCGAGAGAGCGGCGCAGATACCCGGACTCAGCGACGGCCGACGCTATGTCTTTGCCCGTTGGTCGGGTCGACAAGGCGACCGTAGGGGTAGCTAATGTGGCGGTATCGGCCCCGGTGGGCCCCAGGCAGAAGTGACGCCGAATGGTCCGTCGAATCGTCCCGGCGGGTGACGCGGTAGCGGGGGCGCTAGCCGCTGGCGCCTCGTTGCCGGCGCCAGGTCTCGACGACCCGCTCGACGTCGAAGGTCGGCAGCACCACCGGCGGTCCGTCGACCAGGCCGCGCCGGGCCAGCACGATCCGTTCGTTGAGCGCGGTCACGATGGCCCGGACCGCCGGCTCCGACGACTCCCGGGCCAGCCGCTGTGGCAACTGCTCCGCCTCCTTGCGGATCCGCAGCGAGGCCGGGCCGATGTCGGTCAGGTTCTCCCGGCGTACCCAGTCCCGGATCCACCAGTTTTCGTCGTACGTGCCGCCGTGTCCCGGTAGCGGCTTGCCGGCTCCGGGGAGGTTGTCGAACTCGCCGCGCTCCTGGGCCTCGCGGATCTGGCGTTCGACCCGGGACTCGTGTCTGCTCGACATCGATCGTCCTCCCGTCCCGCCCCCGTCGGCCTGGGCATATGTCCTCGCACCAATCCTAGGCCGGCCCGGCGGAACACCCCTTTGCTGTGTGCGGGCTCAGCAACGTGGTCGATGCGGCCCCGCCCGTGTCATGCTGCACCCACCCGGGGCGGCGATGTCGTCGGCGTACCCGGAGATCCCGCCGACCGAGCTGAGGAGTTTCCCGCCGTGTCAGCCAGCGAAGCGGCACCCGCGGTACCGGTCGCACCCGCCCGGCGGTTGCTGCGACCACTGCTGTTCGGCCTGACCCTGACCGCCGTCCTGGCGCTGCTGTTCGGGGTGCCCTGGTGGACGCTGCTCGCCGCCGGCGCGCACTGGCCCACCCCGTTCTTCGCCGCCGGCACGGCGCTGTTCGCCGTGGCCCTCGTCGCGTTTCCGGTGCTGATGTACCTCGGGCACGGCCGGGGGCGGGACTGGGCGGCCCGGACCGGCGACACCCTGCTCGGCGTGGTCTGGGTGCTCTTCGTCTGGGCGGCGCTCGGCAACCTGCTGCGGGCCGGGCTGGCGGTCGGCGGCGTCGCCGACCCGGCCCGGTCCCGGATCACCGCCGCCGCGGTCGCGGTCGTCTCGGTGGTACTGCTCGCCTGGGGGTACGTCGAGGCCATGCGGCTGCCCCGGGTCCGCCGCGTGGAGGTGCCGATCGGTCGACTCGGCCCGGGGCTGGACGGTCTCCGGATCGTCCTGCTGACCGACACCCACTACGGGCCGATCGACCGGGCCGGCTGGTCGGCGCGGGTGGTCGCCGCCGTCAACGAGCTCGACGCCGACATCGTCTGCCACACCGGAGACATCGCCGACGGCACCGTCGCGCAACGCCGGGCCCAGGCCGCGCCGCTCGGGCAGGTGCGTGCCCGGCTGGCCCGGACGTACGTGACCGGGAACCACGAGTACTTCGGCGAGGCGCAGGGCTGGCTCGACCACATGCGGGACCTCGGGTGGGAGCCGCTGCACAACCGGCACCTCGTGGTCGAGCGGAACGGCTCCCGGCTGGTGGTGGCCGGGGTCGACGACGCGACCGCCGGCTCGTCCGGGCGCCCCGGACACCGTCCCGACCACGCCGCCGCGCTGGCCGGGGCCGACCCGGACCTGCCGGTGGTGCTCCTCGCCCACCAGCCGAAGCAGGTCGGTGCGGCGGTCGCGCACGGCGTCGACCTGCAACTGTCCGGGCACACCCACGGCGGGCAGATCTGGCCGTTCAACCTCCTGGTCCGGCTCGACCAGCCGGCCGTGCGGGGGCTGAGCCGGCACGGCGACCGGACCCGGCTCTACACCAGTCGCGGCACCGGCTTCTGGGGGCCGCCGTTGCGGATCTTCGCACCGAGCGAGATCACCCTGCTGACCCTGCGCCGCCCGTGAGCCGCCCGGTCGCCCCCGGCATGACGGGCGGCCCGTCGGGGTAGGAGTCGCACCGACGGAGTTCCTCACCGCCGGAGGTGGCCCGGTGACCAGTCGCATCGCCCAGTGGACCCTCGACGTGCGCGACGTCGACCTGATGGCCCGGTTCTGGTCCGAGGTGCTGGGCTACCGGATCGAGCCACGGGACGACGGCAGCGCGAAGCTGTGGCCTCCGGACGGGGCGCCGATCACGGCGCCGAGCATCTGGCTGCAACCCACGGCGCCGGAGAAGGTCGGCAAGAACCGGCTGCACGTCGACCTCGGGATGGACCGGGGCGACCCCGTCGCGGAGGTCGAACGGTTGATTACTCTCGGTGCGAGGCGGGTGGACGTGGGGCAGCGCGGAACCGAGCCGTTCGTCGTACTGGCCGATCCGGAGGGCAACGAGTTCTGCCTGCTCGACCGCCCGACCCGCCGTGCCTGACCCGAGCGTCCAGCGGGTGGTGGTCGAATTGCCCATAGATTGATGCTGGTGTATTTTCCCTGGCAGGATCCGACCGGATTTGGGCGGACCCGGCAGAGGGAGCGCGCATGTCCGTATTCGGCACATCCACCCTACGGCGGGGACTCTGCGTGTTCGCACTGGCGGCGATCTGTGCCTGGAGCGCCGCGCCGCACCGGTCGGCCGCCGCGACCGCCCCGTCGTTGCCGGCCGCCCCCGATCACGCGCTGTACGCGACGCTGCTGCCCGCCGCCGGGGAGGTCGAGACCCCGCAACTCGCCGTCCGGTGGCCGGGCCGGCCCGGTGCGGCGTTGAGCGTCTCCCTGGGAAACGCCGGGCGGTACACCCCGCTGGTGGCCGACCGGGTGCTCGACACCGGCGCGAACCTGGTCGCGCTGCCGCTGCCCGCCGAGGCGGCCGGCGCGATCCGACTGCTGATCCGGGACGTCACCGGGGCGGTGTTGCACCGCTCGACCCGGGACCTCGGCGCACTCCGGCAGACCTCCGCGTTCGGCTGGTCCGCGGGCGACACCCGGGCGGCCGCCGCCCCCGGCCTGTACGCGGGCGGCAACTTCACCCAGGCCGGCGGCGCCGCGGTCGACCGCCTCGCCACCTGGAACGGCTCCGCCTGGTCGAGGCTGGGCGGCGGGCCGGACGGCTCGGTCACCGCACTGGTCGTCTACGACGGCGACCTGATCGCCGGCGGCAGCTTCCTCACCGCCGGCGGGGTACGGGTGAACGGCATCGCGCGCTGGGACGGCACCACCTGGTCGCCGTTGACCGGCTCCGCCGGCACCGGGGTGATGACCACCTCGCTCGACTTCGTCGACGCGCTGACCGTCTTCGACGGGGACCTGATCGTCGGTGGCCAGTTCCTCCGGGCCGGCGGGGTGACCGTCAACCACATCGCCCGGTGGGACGGCGCCGAGTGGTGGCCACTGACCGGGTCCGGCGGCACCGGAGTGGACGTACCCTCGGTCTGGGACCTGACCGTGCACGACGGCGCGCTGATCGTCGGCGGCGGGTTCAGTCAGGCCGGCGGCACGGCGGCCAACCGGATCGCCCGGTGGACCGGCAGCGCGTGGTCGACGCTCGGCACCGGCTTCAACGGCGACGTGCTGGCGCTGGCCGTCTTCGACGGCGCGTTGGTGGCCACGGGTGGGTTCACCCAGGCTGGCGGCACCGCCGCCGGCTACGTGGCCGAGTGGACCGGCGGCGGGTGGGCCGCCCTCGGTGCCGGGCTGAACGCGGAGGGGCGGGCCCTCACCGTCTTCGGCGCGGCGCTGGTCATCGGCGGCACCTTCACCGAGGCGGGCGGGGCGGCAGCGAACTACCTGGCCCGGTGGGACGGCTCCGGGTGGTCCGCGCTGGGCGGTGGCACCGAGGACATCGTGCTGGCCCTGGCCGTCCACAATGGCCGCCTGATCGCCGGGGGCTTCTTCACCCGGGCCGGCGGGATTGCGGTGAACCACGTCGCGGGCTGGAACGGCAGCGCGTGGTCCGCCCTCGGCGGCACGGCCGGAGTCGGCACCGACGCCGGGGTGTACGCGCTGCACACCGTCTGACCGCCTTCCCCGGCCACCCCGCCGACGCGGCGGTCCCACCCGCGCGGGCGTCGGCGTTTCGGCGGTGATCCCACGCAGCCAGTCCTGACAACTCGGTGGTATCACGCTCATCGGACATCTGCCCGCGCCCGGAGAGCCGTGGCCGAGGGGCGCTCAGCGGCGCGCGGCCACGCTCTCCGGCACTCCGTCGGCGTACGCGTCGACGAGCTGCCGCTCGGCGGTGCGCAGGTAGTCGTCGAGCGCGGCGTGCGCCCGTTCCACCTCGCCACCGCGGATCAGCTCCAGCAACTCCCGGTGCCGTTCCAGATAGGGCTGGTGGAAGGTCTGCGGCGCGGCCATCACGTGGAACGCCAGCCGGATCTCGGCCAGCGCCTGGCGCATGATCTCCTCGATCCGGGGACTGCCGGTCAGGCCGGCGATGGCCTGGTGGAACTGCATGTTGGCGGTACCGACGTCGAACCACCGCTGCTGCGCCGCCGCCTGCTCGCCCTCCACCAGCGCGGCCTCCAGCGCCTCCAGCGCCTCGGCGGAGCTGTTGCCGGCGTTGCTGATGGCCGCGCACTCCAGCACCCGGCGGACCCGGTAGATGTCGACCACGTCCTGCACGTCGAGCACCCGGACGAAGACGCCCCGGTTGAGTTCGTGCACGACGAGCCGTTCGTGCATCAGTAGTCGGAACGACTCCCGCAGCGTGTTGCGGGAGACCCCGAGCGCCGCCCCGATCATCTCCTCGGAGAGCCGGGTGCCCGGCAGCAGGGCCCCTTCGGTGATCCGCGCCCGGAGTATCTCCGCCACCCGCTGCGCGGTGCTCGCCCGGGTGATCAAAGAGCGGTCGTCCTGGAGCTTCGCCAGCCACGTCACCCGGTCATTGTCCTTCATGCCGTCGGGCCCACAATCGAGAGAAGGTCCATGATGCGACGAGGGTACAAGTCAACATGACCATTGACGGATTGTTCAACAGTCTGCCAACCTGAACTCACGGCGTTCACCACAGTCCCCCAGGAGGTGCGATGTCGGTCATCCTCGATCTGAACAGTGACCTCGGCGAAGGCTTCGGGGTCTGGCAGCTGGGCGACGACATGGCACTGCTCTCCGTCGTGACCAGCGCGAACGTCGCCTGCGGCTTCCACGGCGGCGATCCGACGATCATGCGCCGGGTCTGCGCCGAGGCGATCAGCCGGGACGTCTCCATCGGTGCCCACGTCGGCTACCGGGACCTGGCCGGCTTCGGCCGCCGGGCCATCGACATCGAGCCCGACCGGCTCTCCGACGACGTGCTCTACCAACTCGCCGCGCTGGACGGGATCGCCCGCAGTGAGGGCGGCCGGGTCCGGTACGTCAAGCCGCACGGCGCGCTCTACAACCGCACCGTGACCGACCAGGCGCAGGCCGCCGCGGTGGTCACCGCCGTCTCCGCGTACGACCCGAGTCTGCCGATCCTCGGCCTGCCCGGCTCGCAACTGCTGCGCCAGGCCGACGAGGTGGGGCTGAAGACCGTCCGGGAGGCGTTCGCCGACCGTGGCTACCAGGCCGACGGCAGCCTGGCCAAGCGCGGCAGTCCAGGGGCGCTGGTCACCGATCCGGACGCGGTCGCCCGGCGCTGCGTCAAGATGGCCACCACCGGGCAGGTGACGGCCGTCGACGGCGCCCCGGTGTCGGTACGCGCCCGGTCGATCTGCGTGCACGGCGACACCCCGGGGGCGGTCGAACTGGCCCGCCAGGTGCGCACCGCATTGCAGGAGGCGGGCGTCAGCCTCGCCTCGTTCGTCTGACCTTCCGCCGAACCACCAGCACGCCCGCTGGATCGGTGACCGTCGGCCCGGCTGCCACCGCGCCGACGGTCACCGGCTCCCGCACCTCAACGGCTGCCGCCCGATGCCGCGGGCGGCCGCCTCAACCAAGTGATGCGCCGGCTCCACCTTCCGGTTGGCCTTCCAGATCCGGAACCGGCGCGGCTATCGAGGAAAGGTCGAAGATCACCTTGGATGTGCAGAAGTTGACTCAGAGTGTACGCGGCCGGCTGAGGCTGATCACCGCCACGGGCATCGGTGCCGCCCTGCTGCTCATGCCGGGCACCGCCGGAGCGCAGCCCGCCGGGGACGCCGGCCCGGCGGGGGAGTGCTACGACCGCACCCGCCCGACGACGTACGAGGAGACCCGGATCGACACGCCCGCCCAGCCGGGCGGGGTGCAGGTGCCGAGCACACTGATCGAGGTCGGTGGCTTCACCCCGTTCGTCACCCGGCTCACCGCCGAGCTGTGCGGGGTGCGGTCGGTTGACCAGGCCGACAAGCTGCTCAGGTCCCGCGGTGCCGAGCTGTGGCGGACCGCCGTCGAGCGCGCCCAGGGCACGCGCTGGATGGGCAGCATCGAGCGGTACGACGACCGCCCGCTCTACTGGTCGCGGCTGACCGCCACCCGTGACCTTCGACAGTGGACGCCCCGGTTCCGGCTCACCGACACGATCCGGGCGGCCCTGCTGAAGACCTTCGAGTACGCCTCCCGGGGCATCTCGTCGACCGACTTCTCGACCAGCCGCTCGGTGACCCGGGTGCTGGTCAGCGGCTTCGACCCGTACCAGCTCAACGGGGAGATCCGCCGGTCCAACCCGTCCGGCGCCTCGGCGCTGCAACTGGACGGGCAGGAATACCGGGTCGGTGACCGGACCGTGCAGATCCAGGCCGTCTCGCTGCCGGTGACCTGGAGCGGTTTCGACCTCGGCTACGTCGAGGACGCCTTCGGGCCGCACCTGACCCGGAACAGCCGGGAGCGCGCCGACCTGATCATGACGATCAGCCAGGGCGGCCGGGCCCGGATGGCCATCGAGCAGTGGGCCGGGGCCTGGCGCGGCGGCAGCCCGGACAACAACAACGAGGGCACCGCCGAACTCGTCCCGCAGGTGACCAACTGGCCGCAGCCGGCCACCGATCCGGAGTTCATCGAGACGACCCTGCCGTACCAGCAGATGATCGACGCCGGCACGACGCCCTGGCCGACCGCGCTCAACCCGCGGATCTGCGAGTGGACCGGGAACACCAGGCCGGACCCGACCAAGGTCTCCTGCCACGACAACGGCCCCTCCCCGGACGCGCAGGCGCAGGCCGGCGGCGGCGGAAACTACCTCTCCAACGAGAGCATGTACCGGTCGAACCGGCTGCGACTCGCCCTCGGTGCCACCGATGTCCCCGGCGGGCACCTGCATATCTCCTCGCTCGTGTATCCGCAGAACCCGCTGGACATCATCGACGCGCCGTTCGCCGCCGACCGCGCGCAGACCATCGAGCAGACCGTCGCCCTGGTGAAGGCCGCGGGCGCGGCCGTCTCCTGAGCCGTCGGCCGGGCCCGGGGTACCGGCAACCCCCGGGCCCGGCCGGCACACCTCCATCTCGAAGACCCCGCTGCGCGCCCCGAGAAGGACGGCGCCGGGCCTTCGCCATCGTCTTCGCCTAGAAAGGCATGACCATGCGCAAGATCACCAGCATCGCGGCGGCAGTCGTCCTCACCGCCGCGCTCGCCGGCTGCGGCGGATCCGACGGTGCCGGCGCGACCGACGAGGTCAAGCTCGCCGGACTGTGGCCGCTCAGCGGACCCAACGCCACCCAGGGCACCGACGTGCTGCACGGCGCCGAACTGGCGGTCGAGGTCATCAACGACGACCACCCCGGGCTGGACCTGCCGCTCGGGCCCGGCACGGGGTTGCCCGGGCTGGGCGGCGCACCGGTGAAGCTGATCACCGGCGACACCCAGGGCAAGCCCGAGGTGGGGGCCGGAGAGGTCGACCGGCTGGTCACCGGCGAGAAGGTGGCCGCGGTGATCGGCTCGTACCAGTCCGGGGTGACGCTGACCGCCAGCCAGCGGGCCGAGCGGCTCGGCGTACCGTTCGTCAGTGAGGCGTCCACGTCGGTGGCGCTCACCGAGCGGGGCCTGAAATGGTTCTTCCGGACCGGGCCGACCGACGAGACCTTCGCCCGGTCGATGTTCGACTACCTCAAGGCCCGGCAGGCGGCCGGCGCCCAGATCCGCTCGGTCGGCGTCTTCCACAGCAACGACCAGTTCGGCAACGACGGCGCCGGGGTGACCGAGAAGGTCGCCGCCGAGGCCGGCCTGCCGGTGACCGTCAACGTCGGGTTCGACCCGAGCGCTGCCGACCTGGGCTCCCAGGTGGCGCAGGTGCGCGGCAAGAACCCGGATGTGCTCTTCGTGCTCGCGTACACCGACGCGGCGATCAAGCTGATGAAGACGCTGGACCAGTTGAACTACTACCCGCCGGCGCTGCTCGCCTACGGCACCGGGTTCGCCGACCCGGCGTTCGCCACCGGCCTCGGGGCACTGGCCAACGGTGCGTCCACCCGGGCGGCCTGGTCCGGCGAGATCGCCGAGAAGCGGCCGGCCGCCAAGACCGTGGCGGACCTGTTCCAGCAGCGGTACGGCGCCCCGATGACCGAGAACTCGGCGCGGGCCTTCACCGCCGTACTGGCGCTGGCGCAGGCGATCGACACCGCCAAGTCGGTCGAGCCGGCGAAGATCCGGGACGCGTTGCGCGGGCTGAACATCCCCGGTGAGAAGACGATCATGCCGTGGACCGGGATCACGTTCGACGACAAGGGACAGAACACCGGTGCCGCCGGGGTGGTGGAGCAGATGATCGAGGGGAAGTACCGGGTCGTCTTCCCGGCCGAGCTCTCCTCGGTCGCGCCGATCTGGCCGATGAACCGGGCCCAGCAGTGAGCCGGCGGACCGGCGGGCACCCCGGGGAGGCGGCATGACCGACCTGCTCCAGTCGGTGGTCAACGGGCTGCTGATCGGCGCGGTCTTCGCGCTGGTCGCGGTCGGCCTGACCCTTATCTACGGCGTGATGGACGTGATCAACTTCGCGCACGGCGAGATGGTCATGCTCGGCATGTACACCTCGTTCTTCGCCTGGTCGCTGCTCGGCCTCGACCCGCTGCTGTCGATCCCGCTCGCCGGGGTGTCGATCGCACTCACCGGCGCGCTGATGTATTTCGGCGCGGTCGGCCGGGTGCTCGGCAAGTCCCCGCTGGCCCAGGTCATCGTCACCTTCGGGTTGCAGGTGTTCCTGCGCGGGCTGGCCCAGTTCCTCTGGACCCCGAACACCCGGACCGTGCCCCGGCCCTGGGCCGCCGGGCTGCGCTGGGAGATCGGCCCGGTGGTGATCGGCGGACCGCAGGTCATCATGGCGGTCGGCGCGTTGCTCGCCACCGGCGCGGTCGCGTACTTCATGAACCGGACCCGGCTCGGCGGCGCCGTACGGGCCGCCGGGGAGGATCCGGCGGCGGCCTCGCTGATGGGCATCGACCCGCGCAAGATGTACGCGCTCTGCTGGGTGATCGCCGGCCTGGCCACCGGCGTCGCCGGAGCGCTGCTGATGAACTCCTACTCCGCCTCGCCCACCGCAGGGGTGAGTTTCGTGCTGATGGCCTTCGTGGTGGTCGCGTTCGGCGGCTTCGGCAGCATCACCGGGGCGGCCCTGGCCGGCCTGCTGGTCGGAGTCGCCCAGGGCGTCGTCGGGCTGTACGCCCCGAGCTACACCCTCGCCGCCGCGCTCGCCCTCTATCTGGTGGTCGTACTGCTGCGACCGCAGGGACTGCTGGGGACCAGATAACGCTTCCCGACGGCTGAAGCCGGGGGATTCCTGGCTCAGACCGTACCCGACCGCCCTCCTGGAAGGAGGTGATCGCGTGTCTTACGTCGTCGGCGCCAGCACGGTCGCGCTCTGCCGTGGCGAGGATCGTCCTCGCGGCGTTCCGATTCCGACACGCGGTATATCCGCAACTGTGGCACCGGAAGACTCCGAAGGTGCACCACCTCTTCCGCGCCCGCGAGCATCCCAGCCGCATCCGACAGTTCTGGTCCCGCAGAGGAGTCGACGCCATGCCGACAACCAACGCAACGCCTGACCGCCCTTTCCTTCCCATGGCTGAAGCCAGGGGTTTCTCGGGCGGCTTCTGATGAGCGCCCCGACCGTACTGGACCGGCCCCCGCCGGCCCGGCTGCCCGTCGCGGCGGCTCGGCGACTGCCGTCCTGGAGCACCGCCGTGGTGATCCTGGCGGCGCTGGCCGGGTACCCGCTGGTCTTCGCGGACTCGGCGGCACACAACATCGGCATCCTGGCGCTGACCTTCGGGATCGCGGCGACCGGCTGGAACCTGCTCGGCGGCTACACCGGGCAGATCTCCTTCGGGCACGCGCTCTACTTCGGCACCGGCGCCTACACCACCGCGCTGCTGGTCGGGCAGGGCTGGTCGCCCTGGCTGGCGATCGCGCTCTCCCTGCCGCTGGCCGCGCTGCTCGCCGCCGCCGTCGGCTGGCCCTGCTTCCGGCTGCGGCACCACTACTACTCCATCGCGACCATCGCGGTCGCCGAGATCGTCTTCATCCTGGTCACCAACCTCCCCGGGCTCGGCCAGGCGAACGGCTGGGAACTGCCGGTGGTCGAGCAGTCCCTGGCCAACCTCCAGTTCTCGCTGCTGGACAAGCGGCCGTACTACTACGTGGCGCTCGGCTTCTTCTGCCTCGCCGCGCTGGCGGTCTGGCTCTTCCTGCGCGGCCGGGCCGGCAACTACGTCCGGGCCATCCGGGACGACCAGGAGGCCGCGGCGGCGGTCGGGATCAACGTGCACCGCTACAAGCTCGCCGCCGCGGCGCTCTCCGGCGCGGTCACCGCGCTGGCCGGCGGCTACTACGTGATGTACGTGCTCTTCGTCGACCCGCCCTCCGGGCTCGGCCTGGACCTGTCGGTGTCGTTCACCCTGATGGCGGTGCTCGGCGGGGTCGGCCGGTTCTGGGGGCCGCTGCTCGGCGCCTGGGTGCTGGTCTTCGTCCAGGACGTCACCCGGCAGGAGTTCTCCGGCAGCGGCCGCTCGATCGACCTGCTGCTCTACGGCGCGCTGATCGTGCTGGTCTCGATCACCGAGCCGGGCGGCCTGCTCGCCATCGGGCAGCGGCTCTGGGCGCCGATCGCCCGGCGGCTGCGCCGTACCCGTGCCGGGAAAGCCGCTCCGGAGCCGGCCGGGTCTGCTGAGGTGAAGTCGTGACCAGGTGCGGCGGGAACAGCGGGTGGCCGGGTCACGGCCCCGACGGGTCGGACGAGGTGGGGCGATGACCGGGACGCTGCTGAGGATCGACAACCTCTCCTGCCGGTTCGGCGGCCTCTGGGCCAACCGTGACGTCAGCTTCGAGGTGGCGCAGGGGGCGATCGTCGGGCTGATCGGGCCCAACGGCGCCGGCAAGAGCACGCTCTTCTCGATGGTGGCCGGCGCCCAGCGGCCCACCTCCGGCCGGTTGGAGTTCGACGGCCGGGACGTCACCGGTTGGCCGCCGCACCGCGCCGCCCGGGCCGGCGTGGGACGTACCTTCCAACTCATGCGGGTGTTCGGCTCGATGAGCGTGCTGGACAACCTCAGCACGGCGGCGTTCGCCCGGCACCCCCGGCTGCGCGACGCCCGGCGGCGGGCCGGCGAGGTCGCCGAGCTGACCGGGCTCGGCCCGGTGCTCGACTCGCCGGCCGCGTCGCTCACCGCCGCCTGGAAGAAGCGCCTGGAGATGGGGCGGGCGCTGGCCACCGAGCCGAAGCTGCTGCTCCTCGACGAGGTGCTCTCCGGGCTGACCCCGACCGAGGCGCGCGAGGCGGTCGAGATCGTCCGCACCATCAACCGGGGCGGCGTCACCATCCTGATGGTGGAACACGTAATGGAGGTCATCATGCCGCTCTGCCACCGGGTGGTCGTGCTGCACTACGGGCAGAAGATCAGCGAGGGCACGCCGGAGCAGGTGGCGCACGACCCGACGGTGGTCGAGGCGTACCTGGGGAAGGCGCTGTAGATGCTGACCGTGCAGGATCTCCATGTGGACTACGCCGGGGTCGTCGCGCTGCGCGGCGTCGACCTGCGGGTCGAGGCGGGTGAACTGGTGGCGCTGGTCGGCGCGAACGGGGCCGGCAAGAGCACTCTGCTGGCGGCGGTCTCCGGGCTGCACCGCCCGGTACGCGGCAGCGTGACCTTCCTCGACGAGGACGTCAGCGGGCTGCCGGCGTACCGGATCGCGCGCCGGGGTGCGGTGCTGGTGCCGGAGGGGCGGCGGCTCTTCGGCCACCAGACCGTGGTGCAGAACCTGCTGCTCGGCGGCTACCACCGCACCGCGCCGGAGCGGGAGGCCGACCTGGCCCGGGTCTACGACCTCTTCCCGGTCCTCGCCGAGCGCTCCGGCCAGCGCGCCGGGACTCTCTCCGGCGGCGAGCAGCAGATGGTGGCGCTCGGCCGGGCGCTGATGAGCCGGCCCAAGCTGCTGATGCTGGACGAGCCCTCACTCGGCATCTCACCGAAGTTCACCAGAATGATCTTCGAGGTGCTGGCCGAGATCCGTCGCGCCGGTACCACCATGCTGCTGGTCGAGCAGAACCTGCGGGCCGCGCTGGAGCTGGCCGACCGGGCGTACGTGCTGCAGACCGGCGAGGTGGTGATGTCCGGCCCGGCCGACGAGCTGGCCGCCTCCGACGAGGTACGGCGCTCGTATCTCGGGCTGTGAGTTGGGTGAACTGGTACGACGGGGAGTGTGCGACGGTGCGGATCATTCCGGTGGGGCTGCGTGCGCTGCTGGTGGAGGTGACCGAGCCGGCGCACACCGCCGCGCTGGTCGCCGAACTGCACCGGCGGCGGGACCGGGGCGAACTGGCCGGCGTGCAGGACGTCGTACCCGGTGAACTCACCGTGCTCGTCGACGGGCTCGACGATCCGGCGGAGCTGGCCGGGCGGCTCGCCGGCTGGCAGCCAGCCTCGGCTCGGCCGCCGGACGGGCCGCTGGTCGAGGTGCCGGTCCGGTACGACGGCGCCGACCTGGCCGAGGTGGCCCGGCACTGGCAGGTCACCGAGGCGGAGGTGGGGCGGATCCACAGCGCGCCGGAATACCGGGTCGCGTTCTGCGGCTTCGCCCCCGGCTTCGGCTACCTGACCGGCCTGCCGGAGCGCTACCACCTGCCCCGGCGGGCGGTGCCCCGGACCCGGGTACCGGCCGGTTCGGTCGCGCTGGCCGGCGGCTACGCCGGAATCTATCCCCGCGACTCGCCCGGCGGCTGGCAACTGCTCGGCAGCACCGACCTGGTCCTCTTCGACCCGGACCGGGACCCGGTCGCCCTGCTCACCCCGGGCGCCCGGGTCCGGTTCCGGGACGTCGACGCCGTCGGCGGACGGGACGGGCGGGCCGGTGCGCGGGCGCGGCACGGCGCCGGGCGCGGCGAGACGCCGGCATGACCGGACGCTTCGTCGAGGTGGTCCGGCCCGGCGTACTCAGCACCGTGCAGGACCTCGGCCGGCCGGGACACGCGCACCTCGGGGTACCCCGCTCGGGCGCCCTCGACCTGCCGGCGCACCTGCTGGCGAACCGGCTGGTCGGCAACCCGCCCGGGGCGGCGACGATCGAGACGACCGTCACCGGCGTCGCGGTGCGGGTCGGCCGGGCCGGCACCGTGGCGGTGACCGGAGCCTGGGCGCCGGTCACCGTGGACGGGCGCCCGGCGAGCTGGTCGGCCCCGGTTTCGGTGCCGGCCGGAGCCCACGTCGAGGTGGCCGCCGCCCAGCGCGGGTTGCGCAGCTATCTCGCCTTTGCCGGTGGGATCGCGGTCCCGCCGGTACTCGGCAGCCGGTCGACCGACCTGCTCTCCGGGCTCGGCCCCGCGCCGCTCACCGTCGGCGACCGGCTGCCACTGGGCGAGGTGCCCGGGCCGCCCGCACCGGTCGACGTCGCCCCGACCGGCGCCCTGGCCGAGGAGCTGACCCTGCGGGTCCTGCTCGGCCCCCGGGCCGACTGGTTCACCGACGACGCGGTACGCATCCTCGGCGCCGGGTGCTACCACGTCTCCACCCTCAGCAACCGGATCGGGGTACGCCTCGACGGGCCCGCGCTGCCCCGGCGGATCGGCGGGGAACTGCGCAGCGAGGGCGTCGTCCTCGGCGCGGTGCAGGTGCCGGTGGCCGGCTCGCCGGTGATCTTCCTCGCCGACCATCCGACCATGGGCGGCTACCCGGTGATCGGTGTGCTGCACCCCGACGACCTCCCGCAGGTCGCCCAGGCCGCCCCGGGCAAGCCGGTACGGTTCCGGGTCGTCGAGCCCCGGTGGCGGCGGGGTTAGACCGGAGACAAGATCATGCTTGGATGGCAGCAGCGGCCGGGTACGCCGCCGCCGCGGAGAGGAGCAGACGTTGACATCCTCCACCGTCCTAAAGGGCGGGGATTCCCTTGGTCGCCCTTGGGTTTTCCTGCTTCGACACCGACCGCCTCGTCCGGGCGTCCGCCCGTTGAGGTCTTACCCCGGCTCCACAGGCCGTAACGGAGAGCCCCTCCGCCAGAATGTTGCGGGCCGCGTTGACGTCACGGTCGTGGACGGTCCCGCATCGGCAGGTCCACGCCCGCACGTCCAGCGGCTTCCGTTCAGCAAGAACACCACACGTCGAGCAGAGCTTGGACGACGGGAACCAACGGTCCACCACGACCAGGTCCCGGCCGTACCAGTCGGCTTTGTATTCGAGCATGGTGCGGAACTGCCGCCAGCCGGCGTCGCTGATGGCGCGGGCCAGAGGGCGGTTTTTGACCATGTTACGCACGGTCAGGTCCTCGATCACGATCGTTTGGTTCTCACGAACGAGTCGAGTGGTCAGTTTGTGCAGGTGGTCCCGACGCCGGTCGGTGATCCGAGCATAAATCCGGGCCACCTTCAACCGGGCCTTGGCCCGATTCAGCGACCCCTTCTCCTTGCGGGCGAGTTGGCGCTGGGCGCGGGCCAGGGCGGACCGGTCCCTGCGTTCGTGACGCGGGTTGGTGACCTTCTCACCGGTACTCAACGTGAGCAGACTGTCGAGTCCGGCATCCACGCCGACGGCCGTGTTGGCGGCCGGGGCCGATGTGATCACATCGTCACAGGGCAGGGACACGAACCAGCGTCCCGCCGCGTCCTGCGACACCGTCACCGTGGATGGCGACGCACCTGCGGGCAACGGCCGCGACCACACGATGTCCAACGGCTCGGCCATCTTCGCCAAGGTCAGCCGGCCGTCGCGCCAGCGGAACGCGCTGGTGGTGTACTCCGCCGACTTGCGCGACTTCTTTTTGGACTTGAAGCTCGGGTACCGGGCGCGCTTGGCGAAGAAGTTGACGAACGCGCCTTGCAGATGCCGAAGGGCCTGCTGCAATGGCACCGACGACACCTCGTTGAGGAACGCCAGTTCCTCGGTCTTCTTCCACGCCGTGAGCATCGCACTGGTCGCGTTGTAGGTGATCCGTTCCCGCCGCAGGACCCACGCCTCGGTACGGGCCTGCAGGGCCAGGTTGTAGACCTTCCGGACGCATCCGAACGTGCGCGACAGCTCCACTGCCTGCGCCACGGTCGGGTAGAAGCGGTACTTGAACGCCCGCTTCACCGCCCTGGACACGCCTCACACGTTAACGCACCAGCCGGTAAGCCCTGCGGTGACGCGCGGGTAGACGCCCATCCGCCCTGGCGGCGGATCGGCTATCCCCCCAGCTCCGCTCCGCAAGGGTGCCGTTTCCTCTCCGGCCTGAAAGCCGGAGTATCCACGGAAGGAATCCGATGACCGTGACCACCCGTCCCGGCTTCCACCTGGCGATCCCGGTCGACGACCTGGCCCGGGCGCGCGCCTTCTACGGCGGCGTGCTCGGCCTCGCCGAGGGACGTTCGGCGGATGCCTGGGTCGACTGGGACTTCTACGGCCACCAGGTGGTGACCCACGTCGTACCGGCGGCCCGGCAGGCCGACGCGGGGCGCAACCCGGTGGACGGGCACGACGTACCGGTGCCGCACTTCGGGCTGATCCTCTCGATCGACGACTTCCACGCCCTGGCGGACCGGATCCGGACCGGCGGCGGCGAGTTCGTGATCGAGCCGTACCTGCGGTTCGCGGGCGAGCCGGGGGAGCAGTGGACGATGTTCTTCCGCGACCCGGCGGGCAACGCCCTGGAGTTCAAGGCGTTCCGGGACGAGTCCCAGATCTTCGCCAAGTGAGCCGAAAACCGCTGGACAGCGTACGGCGGCCGGCCTAGCGTCTGCCGCGTCCGTGCCGATCCCGACGTGCGAAGAGGTGCATTTCATGAGGGTCCTGCCCGCCCCGAGCGGCAACTCCGGGACGACCGCACCAATCCTCATCACCTCTTCGCACGTAAGGAATATCAGGAGTGGACCTACCGCGTAGCTTCACCATCCGGGAGAGCGGCCACCGCATCCACAACCCGTTCGACAGCACCAAGCTGGCCACCCTGGGCGAGGCGCTGCGGCTCCCGCCCGGCGCCCGGCTGCTCGACCTCGCCTGCGGCTCCGGCGAGATGCTCTGCACCTGGGCCCGGGACCACCGGGTGACCGGCACCGGGGTGGACATCAGCACGGTGTTCCTCGCCGGGGCCGAGGCCCGGGCGGTCGAACTCGGCGTCGCCGACCGGGTCGAGTTCGTGCACGGCGACGCCTCCGGGTACGTCGCCGACGCCCCGGTCGACGTCGCCGCCTGCCTCGGCGCCACCTGGATCGGCGACGGAGTCCCCGGCACCGTCGCACTCCTGCGCCGCAGTCTCCGCCCCGGCGGGATGATGCTGGTCGGCGAACCGTACTGGCGGCGCGAGCCGGCCGACCAGGCATGCGTCGAGGCGTGCCACGCGACCAGCCGGGACGATTTCCTGCCGCTGCCCGAGACGGTCGAACGATTCTCCGCGCTCGGCGCCGACGTGGTGGAGATGGTCCTCGCCGACCCGGACAGCTGGGACCGCTATGCCGCGGCACAGTGGCTGAACCTCCGGCGCTGGCTCGACGAGAACCCCGACGACGAGCTGCACGCGGAGCTGCGCGCGGAACTCGACACGGCTCCGGTGCGGCACGTCCGATACCAGCGAGAATATCTGGGCTGGGGCGTCTTCGTACTGATGGACCGCTGAGTCCGGGCGGGCCGTGCTCCGGCGGCGGAGCACGGCCCGACGGGCGGGGCGCCACGCCCGACCGTCGTTGCGGGTACGACAGATATTGACCGTCCGGGACGCACCGGGGTTACATGATTCGGTGACCTCGTTCGAGGTGATCAGTATGGGGCGGGTGGGGGTGGACATCTATCCACTCCAGACCAACGCCCGGCTGCCCGACGTCGAGACGTTCGGAAAGTTCCTCGGCGGCAGCGCCACCAACGTCGCCGTGGCGGCGGCCCGGCACGGCCGGCGGGTCGCCATGGTCACCCGGACCGGCGCCGACCCGTTCGGCGACTACGTGCACCGCGCGCTGCGCGAGTTCGGCGTGGACGACCGCTGGGTGAGCGCCGTCGCCGGCCTGCCGACCCCGGTCACCTTCTGCGAGATCTTTCCGCCCGACGACTTCCCGAGCTACTTCTACCGCTATCCCAAGGCGCCCGACCTGGAGATCCGCCCCGAGGAACTGGACCTGCCCGCGATCCGGGCGGCCGGAGTCTTCTGGTTCAGCGGCACCGGGCTCTGCGAGCTGCCGAGCCGGGACGCCCACTTCGCCGCCCTCGGCGCCCGGGGACGTGCTCCGAACACCGTCTTCGACCTGGACTACCGGCCGGGATTCTGGTCCTGCCGGGAGGATGCCCGGGCGGCGTACGAGTCGGCGCTGCGGTACGCCACCGTCGCGGTCGGCAACCTCGACGAGTGCGCCACCGCGGTGGGGGAGCGCGAGCCGCACGCGGCGGCCGAGGCGCTGCTCGCCCGGGGCGTACGGCTGGCGGTGGTGCGGCAGGGCCGGGCCGGAGTACTCGCCCGGACCGCCGACGAGCTGGTCGAGGTGCCGCCGGTGCCGATCGAGGTGGTGAACGGGCTCGGCGCCGGGGACGCCTTCGGCGGCGCGCTCTGCCACGGGCTGCTCGCCGGCTGGCCGCTGGACCGGACCGTCCGGTTCGCCAACGCGGCCGGCGCGCTCGTGGCGTCCCGGTTCGCCTGCTCCGCCGCGATGCCGACCAGTGCCGAGGTCGACGAGCTGCTGGCCGAGCCCCGGCACCCGGTCGGTTAGCCGGTCAGGGCTGGGCGCGCAGCCCGGCCGGGTCCGCGAGCCGCTCCCGGAACGAGGCCGTGGTGTTGAGCAGTGGGAACGGCTCCGCCGGCACGTCGACGCCGAGGAAGTCGCAGAGCGGCTCCCAGCCCTGCGCCACGTCGAACTCTCCGAGCCGCTCGGCCGGTACGGTCGCGCGCACCTCCGCGACGTGGTCCGCGTAGACCTTCAGGGCGTGCTCCCGGTCGTCGAACCGGCCGCCGAAGGTCCCCTGCCAGACCAGCGCCTCCGTCAGCTTCGGCTGGTCCAGCAGCTCCGGATGGGCCGCGAACGCCTCGCGCAGTCCCGGCGGCGCGGACTCGGGGTCCATGGTCCGGGACCGGTAGATGGTGCTGTGGACGCTGTCGTACCAGCGCTCCGGATCGCGTACGGTCAACAGCACCCTGGCCTCGGGATAGACCTCGATCAGCTCCCGCCAGAAGTAGACGCTCGGCCAGTCCACGGTGCTGTGGTAGCCGTCCAGCAGCCTGGACCAGTCCACCGGCCCGCCCTGGGCCGCCCGCAGCCAGTCACCGATGGTCCTCGGGTGTTCGAACAGCTCGGCCATGTGGTGGCACGGGCCGAAGCCGAGCAGTTCGAGCGCCTCCTTCGTCGACCTGGTGCCGGTACGCCCGAAGCCCACCCCGATGACCCGCACCTCGCCGCCTCCCTGCCCCAGCCGTCCGTACCGTCCCAGTCAACAGGGTCGGCCGGTCGAGCGGAACGACCGGCCGGACGCGATTTCAGGGCGCCGGCCGGTCCGCCAGGTCGGCGGGATCGACGCCGAGGGTCGAGAGCAGGCCCGCGTGACGGAGGGTGTCGACCCGGTCCGGTAGCTCCCGGTCGATCCAGTCGGCCCTGACATCCTGACCACGACCACGCAACCACTCGATGATCTTCAACTTGTCGATTTCCACTGGTCCCTCTCCTCGTACGCGATTTCGGTCGGCTGCCGTAGATCATGGGCCGGATCTTGTCCGGCCCGCCGCCGAGGGCAGCCGCCGGTCTGCCATCGAGCCTGATCCGGCCGGTGCTGAGCTCCGACGTTCCGTCGCGTTCGGGTGAGCGCGTTGGCGGGCCAGGCTCAAACAGTACGCCGTGCCGGAGCGTCGATGGGCGGCGTGGATCCGCCGGCGGCGGCGTGCCGTACCGAGCCGGCCGGAGCGACGGTCGGCGGATCCGGTGGCCGGGTACGCCGGCACGGCCTACCCCGGGCGCCCGGGCGCGTACCCCCGATCGCCGCGAAAGCGGCACTGGCCGGCCCGTTCTCCGGCCGACGACGAATTCCGACATTGCGGGCGTACGGGGAATCTGGTTCGGGGCTAGGCTGACGTCGTTCCTGGACCCCGGCGCTACGGGTTTACGAACTCCGCGCACCACCGCCGAGATGAGGGTCCAGCGATGACACGGTTCGCCATCCGGGCGCGGTCGAACGGCACCGAATCGGCTCCCTGAGCCCCCTGGACGGCCGTCGGCGGAAGCCTTTCTCGCCACCCGCCCCGGCCCGGCGGCTTACGCCATCGCGACCGCCGAGCACCCTTCGGCCCCCACAGCACCGGCCCGGACTCAGCACGCCAGCCGCCCGGGTCGGACGGTACGGGATCCTGGGCTTCGGTTCGAGGCCCAGGATTCCGCCACCGTCGTCGCACCCGGGCGAGGCCGCCGGAGGACCACCGGCATCCGGCATCCGGCTGTCGTCCCGAGCCCGCCCGTACTGATCGACAGCCTGGTAGCGGACCGTCGGCCGGCGAGCCGGCTCGCCGACGAAGCACCAGCCGCCGGCCGAGCGTCGGCGAACCGGGCCGGCGTCCGCCAGCGCCCTCGGTGGCGTGCGTTCTGTCGGTGAGCAGGACGCCGGGCCACGCCCGGCCAGTGCCGCCCGGCCAGTGCCGCCGGGACGACTGCTCGGATACCGGCCGAGCGCCCCTACCGCACCCCTGGACCGAGAAGGATGGCTTGAAGATGCTTACCGCAGCTCAACGCGAGACGAGGGTTCCCTCGGCACCACCCTCGACACCTCGACTGTCGCTTCCGTCCGCCCGAACCCGCCAGGCGGTCCTGGACGGCGGTTGGTGGCCCCGGTCCTGGGATCCGGTGGCTGAACTCCCCGGACTTGTGCTGGCTCTCTCCGCCCGCTACGGACGGATCCGGAACGTGGTACTCAACAGCGGAGCATGGGACACGCGGTTCCGCCGACTCGCGGCCGGCGACGACGTCGTCCGGGTGGGCTGGTTCAGCTCGCTGGATACCGCACTGCTGATCGCCACCACCGACCGTGGAGACCAGCTCGACCTGCTCGTCGTGCCGCCCGGCACCACGGCTGCGGCGGCCGAGCGGGCGATGGCCACGGCAGCCGATCCGACCAACACGATGCACGCGCCGGCGATCCTCGCCGAGGGCGCCGGTGGGGCTCCTCGAACGGAGAGCACCGGGCCACGAGGGCGGTGACAAGCCGGGCGGACCATCACGGGTCCGCCGACGGGCGGGTCAACCCGTGCCGACCGGCGCCGCCCGTCCAGGCGCCCGGTCGAAGGTCCGCCTCGCGATGTCGAGCGGCGGCCGTCGGCTCCGTCTGTCTCGGGAGAACCTTCCACACCCAGGACGGGAGACGACGATGAGCAGAGTGTTCTTCACGGTGGGCATGTCCCTGGACGGCTATCTCGCCGGTCCGAACGCCCGGCCGGACAACCCGCTCGGCGACGGCGGTACCCGGATCCACGAGTGGGTCTACCGGACCGCGACCTTCCGGGAGCGGCTGCGGCTCGGCGGCGGTGGCGGCGAGACCGGCAGCGACGACGACCTGGTCCGGAACACCTTCGCCCGGACCGGGGCGAGTGTGATGGGCCGACGGATGTTCGACGAGGGCGAGGTCGCCTGGCCCGAGGAGGCGCCGTTCCGGTGCCCGGTCTTCGTGGTCACCAACCGGGCCCGCGAGCCGTGGGTCCGCAGCGGCGGTACCACCTTCACCTTCGTCACGGACGGCATCGAGAGCGCCCTGGCACAGGCCCGGGCGGCGGCCGGCGACCGGGACGTCCGGATCTCGGGCGGCGCCAACCTGATCCGGCAGTACCTCGCGGCCGGCCTGGTCGACGAGTTCGACGTCGACCTGGCGCCGGTGCTGCTCGGCGGCGGCGTCCGGCTCTTCGACGGCATCCCCGGCGCGGCCGGACTCAGGATCGAG
Source organism: Plantactinospora sp. DSM 117369 (assembly GCF_053764795.1). Classification (NCBI taxonomy): domain Bacteria; kingdom Bacillati; phylum Actinomycetota; class Actinomycetes; order Micromonosporales; family Micromonosporaceae; genus Plantactinospora; species Plantactinospora sp. DSM 117369. Next base: position 4,483,676 of record NZ_CM132446.1, read on the forward strand.
GCCACCGAGCGGGTCGCCCACCTCCACTACCGCGTCGCGAGCTGATCCCGGACCCCGAGAAGCCGAAGGAGTACGACGAGATGACCAAGACCGACACCCTGGCCGTACCCGGCGCGACGCTGTACCACGAGGTGCGCGGCACCGGCCCGGTCCTGCTGCTGATCTGCGGCGGCGTGTACGACGCCGCCGGCTACGCCGCGCTGGCCGAGTCGCTCGCCGACCGGTACACGGTGCTGACCTACGACCGGCGGGGCAACTCGCGCAGCCCGCTGGCCGGGCCGCCGCAGCCGCAGCGGATCGAGGTGCACGCCGACGACGCGTACCGGCTGCTCACCGCGATGGGCGTCACCCCGGACGCACCGGCGTACGTCTTCGGCAACAGTTCCGGCGGGATGATCGGGCTGGACCTCGCCGCCCGCCACCCCGACCTGGTACGGGTGCTGGTCGCCCACGAGCCGCCGGTATTCGAACTGCTGCCCGACCGCGACCGCTGGCGTGCGGTGCTGCGCGACGTGGCGGACGCCTTCGCCGGGCAGGGGCCCGAGGCGGCGAACCAAGTCCTCTCCGCCGCGTTCGCCGCCGACCGGCCGGCACCGGAGTCGGCCGCTGCGGAGCCGGCCACCCCGGAGCCGGAGCGGATGCCCGGTGGCGCGGAGCGGCCGGCGGGCGAGCCGGATCCGGAGACCGCCGCGATGCTGGCCCGGATCGGTCGGAACATGGAGTTCTTCATCGGCTACGAGGTGCCGCCGTTCGGCGGATACGTCCCGGACGTCGATGCCCTGTCCCGCGGATCGACCCGGGTCCGGCTGGCGGTGGGCGAGGCGTCGACCGGCGAGCCGCCGTACCGGACGGCGGTGGCGGTGGCCGAGCGGCTCGGCGAGGCGCCGGTGGTCTTCCCGGGTGACCACGGTGGCTTCGGCGACCGGTCCGGCGCGTTCGCCGCCCGGCTGCACGAGGTGCTCACCGCCGACTGAGGGGGTGCGGCGCTGGCACCGTCCCGGTGCCAGCTTCCACCCAGCCCCGCTCCCACCCGGCCCGGCGCCCCGCTCCCACCCGGCCCGGCGCCCCGGCCGGGGCTACCCCTCCCCGGCCGGGTCGGTCAGCAACTCGGTCGCGCCGGCCCGTTCGGCCAACCGGGCGCAGCCGGCCGGGTCCCGTTCGCCGTCGGCGACCACGACGTCGTAGCGGAGCCGTAGTTCGGTGCCGGGTGCGAACGGGTACTCCCGGTCGAAGAACGGGGCCGGGCCGAGACAGCCGTACGGCTCGGTGCGGACGAACCACCGGGTGGGTGCGCCCGGGTTCGCCGGATCGTCCCGGAAGACCAGCGTCGACGCCAGGGTCTCGGCCGGCCCGATGCCGTCGTGCCGGCCGACGAAGCCGAGCCACGGACCCCGCCAGCCCATCAGTTCGTCCGCGCCGACTCCGGTCGGGGTCACCACCCGGCCGCCCCGGAACGAGCGCGGTCCCTGCCAGAAGAGTCCGCCGTAGCCGGCGTTGTCCCGGCCCTGGGTGGTCGGGCTGCCGATCGTGATCACCGTGTCGCCGTCGTTGCGCAGTACGGTCTCGAACCGCAACCGCCACGCGCTCTGGTTGGCCCACACCGCCACCGCCAGTCGACGTCGCTCGGAGACCACCGGGCGGCCGTTTCGGCCCACCCAGCGCAGCCGCTCCACCAGGCGTACGGCGTCGGGGTCGCAGCGTAGCGCCGGGAAGTCGAGGTGCTCGACCACCCCGATGTTGTCGAGCTTGCGGTACCCCTGGCCGCGCAGATAGGTCGACCCGCCCCAGAAGTTGTCCGGCCCGACGTGGGAGATGCCGAAGCAGAGCCCCTTGTGCCAGAGGTGGTCGTGCGGCCGGTACAGGCTGACGACGTTGCCGGCGAGGGTCCGCAGCGGGTGGAAGTAGGGTCGCGGCGCCTCCTCCCGGGGCTCGGCGGGGGTGTAGACGTAGTGGAACAGCTCCGCACCGCGCCAGCCGACCCGCACCGACCGGCCGACGTCGTGGCTGACGGCCAACCCGCTGCCCGGACCGCCGGCGGTCCCACCCGCGTCCGAGCCGGTGGCGGCGGGCAGCGGCGGGCGGGCCGCCGGGACGGGTACGGCCGGTGGCGGTGCGGCCGCGGCGGGCACCGGTGGACTGCTCACCATCGCGGTCCGTCCCCCTGCATCCGCCGGTAGAACGGCGAGTTCTCACCCAGGTCGTCCGGGCGGACGGGTCTGCGGGTGAACGCCGACGCGTACACCCCGGCGACGAGTCGCATCGTCCGCCGGGTCTCCGCCGAGGTGACCGGCGGCGGGGTACCGGCACGCAGGCTCCGGACCACCTGGGCGAACTGCGCCTGGTGACTGCTGCGGACCCCGGCGGCGCCGGTCCGCCAGGCCGCGACCACCTCCTCGGCGTACTCCGGTGCCGGGGTGATCCGCCAGTCGTCGTCGCCGTAGCCGTACAGGTGGGTCAGCTCGACCGTGGCCCGCTCGAAGTCGAACCGCAGGTAGCTCTCCTCGCGGATCGACAGCAGGCTGTTCACCACACTGGCCACCGCGCCGTTGGCGAAGCTGACGTGTGCCATGCTCAGGTCCTCGGTCTCGGACCGCCTGGCCTGCTGCCGGGCCAGGGCGGAGACCTCGGTCCAGTCGCCGAGGATCGCGCAGAGCAGGTCCATCTGGTGGATGCCGTGGCCCATCGTCGGCCCGCCGCCCTCGGTGTCCCAACGCCCGCGCCACTCCACGTCGAAGTAGGACTGCGGGCGGAACCAGGTGGTGTGGCAGACCGCCATCAGCGGCCGGCCCAGCACGCCTGCGTCGAGCAGGGCGCGCAGCCGCAGCGCGCCGGTGCCGAACCGGTGCTGGAAGACGGTGGCCAGCGCCGCCCCGTACCGCTGCTCCGCCTCGGCCAGCTCGTCGAGCTCGCCGAGGTTCAGCGTCGGAGGCTTCTCGACCAGCACGTTGGCGCCGGCCCGCAGACCGGCGAGGGCCAGTTGGTGGTGCGAGCCGGGCGGGGTGCAGACGTGTACCAGCTCGGGCTGCTCCTTCTCCAGCAGGCTGGCCACGTCGGGGTGCCGGGCCGGTACGTCGTACCGGTCGCAGAACGCCGACAGCCGGCCGGCGTCGGTGTCGACGGCACCGACGAGGCGTACCTCGTCGCCGAGTTGCCGCAGCCCCTCGGCGTGCAGCCGGGCGATGTTTCCGGTCCCGACCACGGCGACGCGGATGGGTTCCACAGGTGCTCCTTAGCGAGGTGGTGCAAGGGTGCTCAGTCGCGACGGGCGCGCAGCGGGTCGTAGGGGGAGAGGAAGCCGCACATGCCCAGCGTCGTCTGTTCGGGTGGGACGATCCGGGTGACGGTGGCGTCGGCGAGGTGGCTGTGGTCGCCGCGCCGCAGCGCGTCGAGCTGCGCTCCGGTCTGCCGGCTCACCGCCGCCGGTCCCTGCTCCCAGCGCTCCTGCCAGGCGTCGAGCTGCGGGCGTACCAGGGCGGCGGCGGCCGCGTAGAAGTTGTCGAGCGCGGCGGTGTCGCCGGCCGCGCACCGGCGGCGGAGTTCGGCGAACCCCTCGATGGCGAGGTCGCGCCGGGCCCGGGCCCGTTCGGCCGAGGGCGGGTCAGATCCGTCCGGCCCGGTCAGCGAGACCGCCCGCCGGTACGTCGGCACATCGGCGAGCTGTTCCGGTGGCAGGGTGAGGACCGCGTCGCCGGCCTCCGGCAGCCCACTGTTCTGCATGATCACGACGACCTGGAGCGCGCCGTCGTCGTTGACCGCCCGGTGGATGGTGCCCGGGGTGAACCAGAGCACGTCGCCCGGGGTCAGCGGCGATTCCTCGAAGCCCCGCCGGGTCAGGGTCTGTAGCCGACCCCGGCCGCCCACCACGACGTAGCACTCGGTGCAGCACAGGTGCACGTGCGGCGTGCCGCCGTGCAGGCCGTCGTCGGTCTGCCAGGGATAGACCCGCAGGTTGGTGATGCCGACGGCGCCGGGGAAGGGCGGCGGTGTGCCGTCGTCGGCGGTCACGGGGCGTGCTCCGCGGCGAACGCCTCGATCTCCGCCCGCTCCCAGGCGCGGTCGGCGAAGACCACCCGGTGGTTGAGCCGGAGGGTCTCGTCGGGGGCGAGGACCACCTCCTCGTCGAAGGCGGGCGAGGGGTTGACGGCCGGGAACGGGGTGTTGCGGACGAACCACTTCAGCGGTACGGCCGCGCTGGAGGTGCCGGCGAAGACGAGTACGGTGCCACCGCCGTCGACCTCGTCGTGCTCGGCGGTGTACGCCAGCCACGGGGACTGCCGCCCCATGGTCTCCGGGCCGCCGCCGTCGGCGGTGATGATCTCGCCACCGGTCCAGCCGCGCGGCCCCCGCCAGAAGAACCCCGTGTAGCCGGCGTTCGGCCGGCCGTGCGTGGTCGGGCTGCCGACCCGCAGCTCCGCGCCCCGGATGTTGCGCAGTTCGGTACGGAAGTCGAGCGTCCAGGTGCCGCGCCCGGGGTCCACCCCGTGGATCCGCAGTTCCCGCCGCTCCGCGACCCAGTCTTCGTCGGTCGAGGTGATCCAGGTCAGCGACTCCCGCAGGGTCAGCTCGGTCGGGCTGACGTCGACCAGGTCGAAGGCGTCGTGCCGCATCCGGCCGACGTTGTCCCGCGCGCGGTAGCCCTCGCCGTGCACGTACGAGTTGCCGCCCCAGAAGTTCTGCCCGGACAGGTGCGAGATGGTCATCTGGAGCCCCTTGTGCCACCGGTGGTCGTTCGGCCGGTACGCCGAGACCAGGGCTCCGTCGAGGGTGCGCAGCGGGTGCAGGTAGGGCTTGCGCGATTCGAAGGCCGGCACCGGGGGGTCGTACACATAGGTCGCGATGTCCACGCCGTCCGCGTTGACGACGATCTGACGGCCGTGTTCGTGCGTGACGGTGAGCCGGCCGGTGGTGTTGGACGCGGAGGTCATGGAAGCGACGGTGCCTTTCGGTGGCGTGCGGTAACCGCTTTCCCGAGCTAACCGCCTTCCCTCTGCAACGTCAAGATCCAGCTCGGCCTGAAAGACTTTCGGCCGCCGCTCGGTCTCCGCTGCCGGCCGGTCCGACCCGCGCAGGCGGCGACGACGGGCGTACGGTGTCCGGCGCCGTCACCGGCCGGGTGGTGCGGTGGTAGCCGGTGGCCGCCACCGCCAGCGTGATGCCCCAGGCGAGGAAGACCAGCTCGGTCCCGGCCACCGCCCAGCCGGCGCGTAGCTCCGCCCAGGTGGTGGCCCCGGTGGCCAGCGCCCCGGCCAGCATCCCGATGCCGATCAGCCCGTACGCGATCAGCGCCACCGCCGTCACCCCGGCCGGCACGAAGGCCAGCGCGGGCGGTACCCGGCGCCCGGCCAGCCCCGGCAACCAGCGGGGGAGGACCTGTCCCCACCGGGCGGCCAGCCCGAGGGTGAGCAGCCCGCCGAGCAGCGGAGTCAGGGTGAGCAGCAGTCCGGTCAGCGGCCCGATGTCCTCGACCGCCCGGCGCAGCTCGTCGGCGGGGATGCCCAACGGGACGCCCAGCAGCCAGCAGGCGTGCGGCACGGTGAAACCGAGCACCGGCAGCAGGCAGGCGGCGTACGCCCAGCGGCGGGTCCAGCCGGGCACCGGTCGTGGCTCGGGACGGCCCGCCGGGGCGTGCCGGCGGGCCGTTCCCGAGGTGGCCGCCGCCGCGAACGACAGCCCGCCACCGAGCAGCAGCAGCCGGCCCAGCAGGTCGGCCCAATCGGAGGGCCGGCCGGCGAGGGCCACCGGGATCTGGAACAGCAGATGTCCCGGGAAGGCGAGCACCAGCAGCGTCACCGCCCCGACCCAGGCACCGAGCGAGGCGACCCGGCCGGGCCGGAGCACGGCCACCGCCGCCACGACGACTCCGACGGCGCAGAGCAGCACCGATCCCCAGCCGGACCAGAACGGCAACGTCGCCAGCCGCTCCGCTCCGCATCCGTCGGCGAGTTCCGCCGGCTCCGGTGAGCGGGTACGGTCGCACGCGGTGTAACCCCACCGGCCACCGGCCGCCCAGTAAAGCCGGAGCAGCCCGTACCCGAGGGCGAAGCCCAGTGCGACCAGCGCCCTGCCCCGCCGTCCGATCCTCGATGTCGCGATCATGCCTCGACTGTGCGGCAGGCGGCGCACGGCGTCCTCCCGCGCCGGAGGGAACCCGTCCCCCACGCCGGAGGAGGGGCGGCCGGAGGAAGGAGTACGGGCGCCGCGACGCCACTGTGGACCGGATCGCGCCGGCCCGGCGGTAGGGTGCGGATGCCGGGCGGGGTCGCCGGCCCGGCCGCCACGCCGACCACCTCTTCGGGGCCGCCACCATGACCAAGCGATCGTCCGGAACCGTCACGCTGATGGATGTGGCCCACAAGGCCGGGGTGTCGGTCGCGACCGCGTCGCGGGTGCTCAACGGCAGCGGCACCCGACAGGTGCGGGCGGACCTGATGGACCGGGTGCTCGCCGCCGCCGCCGCGCTGGACTATTCCGCCAACGCACCCGCCCAGGCGATGGCCCGGGGCCGCACGAACGTGGTCGGGCTGCTGGTCCACGACATCGCGGACCCGTTCTTCTCGTCCATCGCGGCCGGCGTGATGCGCGCCGCCGAGCGGCACGGCAGCATCGTGATGATGTACAGCACCACCGGGCGGACCGAGCGGGAACTCGACTACCTGGCGACCCTGCGCGGCCAGCGGCCCCGCGCTGTCATCCTGGCCGGCAGCCGGACCGCCGACCGGGCGCTGCGGGACCGGCTCGGCGTCCAGTTGCGGATCCTGGAGGAGGCGGGCGCCCGGGTCGCGCTGATCAGCCAGCACGTCCTGCCGATCGACACCGTACTGCTGGAGAACCGGGAGGGGGCCAGACTGCTCGCCCGGCGGCTGGTCGAGCTGGGGCACCGGCGGTTCGCCGTGCTCGCCGGACCGCGGCACCTGCTCACCGCCCGGGACCGGCTCGCCGGGTTCCAGGCCGGACTCGCCGACAGCGGTGTCACGCTGCCGAGGACCCAGGTGGCGTACGGCGAGTTCACCCGGGACGGCGGTTACGCCACCATGCGGGAGCTGCTCGCCCGCGATCTCCGGGCCGGTTGCGTCTTCGCGGTCAACGACGTGATGGCGGTCGGCGCCATCTCGGCGCTTCGCGACCACGGGGTGCCGCTGCCCGGCGGGATGGCGGTGGCCGGCTTCGACGACATCGTCACGCTCCGGGACGTCACGCCGTCGCTCACCACGGTGCGGCTGCCGCTGGAGGAGGTCGGCGCCGCGGCCCTGGAACTCGTCATGCAGCCCCGGGCCGCACGGCCCCGGCTGCGCCGCATCCGTGCCGAGGTGGTCGTCCGGGCCAGCACTCCCGCGCTGCCCTGACCCGCCGGGCAGGGGAGCGCGGTCGTACCGCTCGGCGCCGCCCCGCTGCCGGCGGCGACCGGCCGGTGCGCCGGTCGACCGTTCAGAGCTGTCGCCACCAGGTCTGCTCCACCAGGTCGTGGCCGAAGCTGTGGTGCGGAGCCTGTTCGCGCAGCTCGAAGCCGGCCTTCTCGTAGATCCGCCGGGCGTCGGCGAGTACGTCGTTGGTCCAGAGCATGATCTCGCGGTAACCGGCTCCGCGGGCGAAGCGCAGGCACTCGTCGACCAGCCGGCTGCCGATGCCCAGCCCGCGGGCCTCCGGCTCGACCAGCAGCAGGCGCAACTGGGCCACCTCGTCGTCCCGGCGGACGCAGAAGACGCAGCCCACCGGCGCGCCGTCCAGCTCGGCGATCCAGGCCTGCTCGCGGCGGGGGTCGCGCCCGTCGACGTACTCGGCGACGATCCGGGCGACCAGGGCCTCGAAGGTGATGTCCCAGCCGTACTCCTCGGCGTACCGGACGCCGTGCCGGTGCACCACCCAGCCGAGGTCGCCGGGGCCGACCGGCCGCAGCAGGTACGCCCGGGGTGGCACCGCCTCGCCGAGCAGGCTACGGATCGTGCGCATCGCCTCGACCAGCCGTTCCCGGTCCGTCCCCGACAACCGGGTCAGCAGGCTCTCGATCTCGGTCTGGGTCCGCTCGTTCAACAGGTCGTACGCGGCCCGCCCGGCCTCGGTCAGCGTGATCACCTGCCGGCGGGCGTCGACCGGTGACTGGCTGCGCTCCACCAGTCCGTCGGCGGCGAACCGGGACAGGATGCGGCTCAGGTAGCCGGGGTCCAGCGCCAGTTCGCGGCGGAGTGCCGGCACCTCGGTCGCCGGGCGCTGGGCCAGCTCGTAGATCACCCTGCCGTCGGTGAGCGAGAAGGGCGTGTGGACCAGTCCCTCGTCGAGCGCGCCGATGATCCGGGTGTAGAAGCGGTTGAAGTCGCGCACCGCGCTCGCCTGTGGGGCCAGAGGGGACGTCATCTGCCTATTTCAACAAATCCTTTGCCGATGTCAAGGGTTTTGCTGGCCCCGGGCCGACCGCCGTCAGGTCTCCGCGCCCCGGTAGTTGTACAGCTCGTCGACGAACCGGCGGCGCAGCGGCGGAAGTCGGCTGGTCACGCTGAAATAGCCGCGCGCGGCAAGCATCGCGAACCGGCCGATGACCGGCTTGTAGATCGGGTCGTCGCCGTTGGTGCCGTTGGTCCGCAGCGAGTCGGCGACCCGGGCGAAGCCGTACCGGATCATCTCCGTCTCGTAGTCCGCGATGCTCCCGAGCAGCGGCTTGGCGCCGGCCGCCGCCGCGACCAGTTGCCGGTGCAGCAGCGCGGCGTCCCGCAACGCGGTGTTGGCGCCCACCCCCCGCCCCGGCGTCATGGTGTGGATCGCGTCGCCCAGCAGGGTCACGTTGCTGCTCGGCCAGGGCTCGACCGGTACCGAGGTGGCGACCTTGATCGGGATGACGCTGCCGGTGTCGCTCTGTCGCAGCAGCTCCCGCAGGTTCGGATGCCAGTTCCGGGTCAGGTCCCGGGCGACCTCGGCGAGGCGCTCGCCGCGCAACTCCAGCACGTCGGGCGGGAAGCGGTCGGCGGCGCTCCAGATGATCAGGTTGATGCAGTCCCGGGTGTTGTCGAAGAGCAGCCCGGGCCACTGCCCGATCAGCCGGGCGTCGGTGACCCCGACCCCGGGCTTGACCGAGCCGCGCTGGTCCCACTTGAACTCCATGACGTGCAGTACGCCCATCACGCCGCCGGCACCGAAGATCAGCGAGATGCCCCGGTGCATCTCCTCGGTGAGCAGGCTCCGGGTCTGCTCGGTCAGCGGGATCTTGCTGGCGATGTTGATGCTCCCGGCGTCCCTGACCTCGGCGTGCGGCAGGTACTGCCGGCGTACCGCGGAGTGCGTGCCGTCGGCGGCGACCAGCAGGTCCCCGGTGGCCGAGGTGCCGTCGGCGAAGTACGCGGTGACCCGGCCGTCGTCGTGCTGCGCGTAGTGCGTGAACGTCTTGCCGAAGTGCACCACGTCGTCCATGCCGGTCAGCAGCACCTGGCGCAGCGTCATCCGGGAGACCGACTGGTCGATGCTGGTCGGGTCGGCCTCGGGGCGCAGCGCGAAGGAGGCCGTACGGTGCAGTTGCTCGGTCAGCACGTTGAAGTACCGGGGCGCCTGGGCACAGGTGGCGAGGAACGTCGTGAACAGTTCCGCCGGCAGGCACTCGCGCAGCGCACGGCAGCCGGTCGGATTGATCCCGACCCGGTAGCCGAGCAGGCCGTCGCCACGGTCGCGGTACCGCTCGTAGACGGCGACGCTGATGCCGGCCCGCCGGAGGCCGTGCGCCAGGCACATGCCTCCGGTACCGGCACCGATGACGATCACATGTATCGGGCTGGTGCGCATCAGGTCCCTTCCGCGGCCGTCGCATCCGGGCCGTCCCAGCGGTAGAAGCACCGCGCCATCGCGTCGCGCGGCGACCGCCAGTTCGGCGAGTACGGCGAGATGTACGCACCCAGCCGCTGTTGCACGCTGACGAAGAGCGGATGCCGGTTCGCCTGCTCCAACCGGGCCGGCGCGGAGTCGTCGGTCTCCATCAGGTGCAGGCAGAGATCGTCGAGGTGGTAGAGCGAGCGGTGCCGCACACCGGTGACGGTGTGCAGGTCGGTGTTGTCGGACTCCGCGAGGATCTTCGCGATCTCCTCCTCGGTGCCCGGGACGATCCTGCCCACGATCAGTACGCGATTCATTGGACTCCTTAGCTGGCTGGCCGGACCGGGCCCGGTGCGACCCGGACAACCCGCCGGCCGTCTGATCGGGCCCGATCACCATGCCGGCGGTGACGTCATCCGACCGTCACCGACCGCCGTCACCGTCGCCGTCCTCTGTGACGCTGCGGTGACGCCGCCGCGCCAGGACGGCGCGCCGCGCCGGCGCGCCGGAGAGACCGGCCGCCGTGCGGGGGACGGCGGGGCTGGGGATCAGCGCCGCACCGGCATCGCCGGCAGTGCCGACCGGTCGGGGTACGCCGCCGCGCGCCCCGGCGACGGCCGGGCACCCGACAGGCGGGCCCCCCTCGGCCGGGCGATGGGTGCGAGCAGGTCACTGAGCAGGGCGGACATCGCCTCGGACGGCTCTAGCTGAAGTTCGCGGAGCAGCAGGTCACGGTAGACGTAGAAGGCCTGGAGCGCCTCGTAGGCGTTGCCCTCGTCGAGGTGGATCTCGACGATCAGGCGGTGCGGCGTCTCGCGCAGCGGTTCGGCGCGGACCGCCTCGAGAGCGGCCTGCAACGCCTCGCCGTGCTGCCCGGCGTGCAGGTGACCCCGGGCGATGTCCTCCAGCATGTGCAGGCGGAGCTGGCGCAGTCGCTCCCGCTCCAGCAGCACCCACTCGTCGTACCAGCCGGGGAGCAGGTCGTGCCGCCCCGCGCTACGGAGCTTCGCCGCCCAGCGGGGGTCACCGCCGTCGCGTACCCGCTCGGCGGCCCGGACGAGGTCGTCGATGTCCAGCCGTACCGCCGGATCGAGCCGGACCGTGTCGCCGGTGGTGAGCACCGGGCAACTGCCCTCCTGACGAAGCCGCCACAGCGCGGTACGCAGGGAGGACATCGCCCGCTCCTCCGGAGTGTCCGGCCACAGCAGGCCGGCCAGGTGTGCCCGGGTCGCGCCCGGCCGCAACCCGACCAGCGCGATGATCCGTTGCAGTCCACGGGGTACGACCACCGGAGTCCCGTCGTGCAGCAGGTTGAAGCCGTCCAGCAGGAACAGGTGGATCGTCCGACCGAACTGGCGCGGTGACGGGTGGGCCGGTGCCCGGCGTGCCCCGTCGCGCGGCTCGCTCTCGTCAGGAGTCACGGCCCACCCTCCTGCACCCGGAACCCGTGTCCCGAAGTCCGCCCTGCCCGGACCGCCCCGCCCAGCTCTCCGGTATGCCGATGCCGCTCGGGGGGCGCCGTGCCCGTTCAGGCACCGACACCGCAAAGCGTGACGAACGTTATCAATCGCCGTTACGCTCGGTCAATCCGCCGGTCGGCAATCCGACCTAGCCGTTCGGTCCCTGCACAACGGCTCTGAGCTGGGCATAAGCGGTCGCACTCGGGTCGCCGCAGCGCCCGTCCGGGCCGTTCCGTCCCGGCAGGGTGGGGCATTGTGCCCGACCGCCGTCACCAGAGCGTCACCGTGTCGGGGAGCAGTCGTACGCGATCGGGTGACATTCCGTTGACACCCGGTGGGCAGGGTGGTCACCAGTCGTTCGGACGAGGTCGCAGTCGGGGGAGAAGCCGGGGGAGAGGCTCTTGTCGCGGCCGGGTGCCGGAGTCACCCATCCGGATCGCGGGAATCGCCCAGGGAGGCTGCGTCATGGATCGCTCACTGATCGTCGCGAAGGTCGTGCCGGCCGCCGAAGGACAGGTCGCGCAGATCTTCGCCGAGTCGGACCGGACCGAGCTGCCCCGACTGGTGGGCGTACGGCACCGCTCGCTCTACCGGCTGCACGACCTGTACGTGCACCTGATCGAGACGGAGAGTCCGGGTTCCGCCGCCGTGGAGAACGCCCGCCGACACCCCGAGTTCGTCCGGGTCAGCGAGCGGCTGGCCCCGCACGTCACGCCGTACCTGGCGAACTGGCGGGTGCCGGCGGACGCCATGGCGCGCTGCTTCTACCGCTGGGACGCCCCGACCCACCTGGGGGTACGGCGATGACCGGGGACACGCCGACCGGCACCATCCCGCGCCGGAGCGGGTACGCCGGCCTCGACCAGCAGCCGTGGACCCGCTGCCGCTCCTGCCCGGCGCTGCTCTACCGCAAGCGGCTGCGGCGCAACCTCGACGTCTGCCCGGAGTGTGGTGACCACCGCCGGCTGGACGCGCCCGAGCGGATAGCCCAGCTCGTCGACCAGGACACGTTCCGGCAGTTGCCCGGCCCGGCGACCCAGGTCGACCCGATCGGGTTCGTCGACTCGATGCCGTACCCGCAGCGCCTCGCCGCCGCCCGGGCGGAGACCGGCCTGGCCGAGGCGGTGCTCTGCGGTACCGCGACGCTCGGCGGGTACGGCCTGGTGCTGGCCGTGATGGACTTCCGGTTCCTCGGCGGCAGCCTCGGCTCGGTCACCGGGGAGCTGATCACCCGGGCCGCCGAGCACGCCCTGACCAACCGCCTGCCGCTGTTGCTGGTCACCGCGTCCGGTGGCGCCCGGATGCAGGAGGGCGTGCTGGCGCTGATGCAGATGGCCACCATCAGCCAGGCGATCGCCGCGCTGCGCGAGGCGGGGCTGCTGACCGTCAGCCTGGTCACCGATCCCACCTACGGCGGAGTGGCCGCGTCCTTCGCGACCTGCACCGACATCGTGCTCGCCGAGACCGGTTCCCGGCTCGGCTTCGCCGGTCCCCGGGTGATCCGGGAGACCATCCGGCAGACGCTGCCGGCCGACTTCCAGACCACCGACTTCCTGCTCCGGCACGGCCAGGTCGACATGGTGGTGGAGCGGCGGGCGCTGCGGGCCAGGCTGCGCTGGCTGCTCGCCGCCGCCGCGCCGGCCCCGGGCCGTCCGGCCCGGACGGCGCCGACGCCGGACCGTGCGACCGGAGCACCGCCGCCGAACGGCCTGGCGGGCGCCGCGGCCGGCCCGGCCGCCCGGGCGTGGCGCGGGGACACCGGCCCGGACGACTGGACCGACGCCTGGCGGATCGTCCGGTCCGCCCGGCACACCGGCCGGCCGACCACGCTGGACTACCTGGCCACCGCCTTCGACGGGTTCGTCGAGCTGCACGGTGACCGGCTCGGCGTCGACTGCGCGGCGATCGTCGCCGGGCTGGCCCGGCTCGGCGACCGGTACGTCGCCGTGGTCGGGCACCAGAAGGGGCACCAGCCGAGGGAGCTGCGGGCCCGCAACTTCGGGATGGCCAGCCCGGCCGGCTACCGCAAGGCGATGCGGGTGATGCGACTCGCCGCCCGCCTGGGACTGCCGGTGGTGACGCTGATCGACACGCCGGGCGCCTACCCGGGGGTGGAAGCCGAGCAGCAGGGCCAGGCCGCCGCGATCGCCGAGAGCATCCTCGCGATGACCGGGCTGCCGATCCCGGTCGTCGCGGTCATCATCGGCGAGGGCGGCAGCGGCGGGGCGCTCGCGTTGGCCGTGGCGGATCGGGTACTGATGCTGCGCAACGCGGTCTACTCGGTGATCAGCCCGGAGGGCTGTGCCGCGATCCTCTGGCACGACCGGGCCGCCGTGCCGCAGGCCGCCGACGCGCTCCGGCTGACCGCACCCGATCTGCTGCGGCTCGGGGTCGCCGACGAGATCGTCGCGGAGCCGCCCGGGGGTGCGCACCGGGATCCCACCGCCGCGGCCCGACTGCTCCGCCGGGCGCTGCTGGAGAACCTGGCGCCGCTGCTCGACGTGCCCGCCGGGGAGTTGGTCCGGCGTCGTCGTCGGCGTTTCCGCCAGTACGGTGCGGCGGCCAGCGTGCTGCCGTCGGAAGCGGGTCCGGCGTGACCGCCGCGGCGATCCCCGAACAGCCGGGCCCGGGCGGACCGGCGCGACCGGCAGCGGGAGAGCGGGCCGCCGGCGACGGACGCGTGCCAGGGCCGGACGTCCCGGACAGCCGGCCGGTACGCCCGGACGCCCCGGACGGCGCGCGGGACCGGGGCGACGCCACCGGGCAGTCCGACCGGGGCACGGAACCGCCCGTGCCGGCCGACCGGCGGGCGGAACCGGCCGTGCCGGCCGACCGGGGGACGGAACTCGCCGAGCTGCGCCGGCAGGCGGGCCGGCTGCTGGCCGAGACGGCCGGACCGGTATGCCGGATCCACCTGCGCAGCGGCGACACCGTGCTGGAGATCGAGTGGTCCGGCGTACCCGGTTCGCCGGGACCGGCCGACGCACCCGGCCACGCCCCGGCGGACGCCGCCACCCGTACCGCGTCGCCCGCCGGCGTCGATGGGATGGCCGACGGTGACGGCCGCCGGACCGTCGTCGCGCCGATGGTCGGCACCTGCTACCGGGCCGCCGAACCCGGCGGCGCTCCGTTCGTCGAGGTTGGGGACAAGGTGGAGCCCGGTCAGGTGGTCTGCATCGTCGAGGCGATGAAGCTGATGAACGAGGTGGTCGCCGACCAGGCCGGCCGGGTCGCCGAGGTGCTCGTCCGGGACGGCGAGCCGGTCGAGTTCGGGCAGCCACTGATCGCCCTGCTACCCGCGTGACTTCCAGGACGGTGCGGCGGTGTTCGAGAAGATTCTGATCGCCAATCGTGGCGAGATCGCGCTCCGGGTGGCCCGAGCCTGCCGTGAGCTGGGCGTACGTACCGTGGCGGTGTATTCGGTCGCGGACCGGGACTCGGCCGTCGTCCGACTGGCCGACGAGGCGGTCTGCATCGGGCCGCCGGAAGCCCGGCAGAGCTACCGCAACGCCGCCGCCATCGTCGAGGCGGCCCGCCGGACCGGGGCACAGGCCGTGCACCCGGGTTACGGGTTCCTCTCCGAGGACGCCGACTTCGCCGAGATCTGCGCCGACAACGGGCTCGTCTTCATCGGACCGTCGCCGGAGGTGATGCTCGCACTCGGCGACAAGGCGCGAGCCCGGGCGCTGATGCGGGAGGCCGGGCTGCCGCTGCCACCCGGCAGCCTGGCGACCGTCGAGACGGCGGCGAGGGCGCGCGACGTCGCCGACGAGATCGGCTATCCCGTGATCATCAAGTGCGCCGCCGGAGGCGGTGGACGCGGGATGACGGTGGTCTGGTCGGCCGACGAGTTCGGCCCGGCGTACGAGCGGACCAGGATCGCCGCGCAGGCGGTCTTCGGCGACGACCGGGTCTACCTTGAGCGGTACCTCGTCCAGGCGCGGCACGTCGAGGTGCAGGTGCTCTGCGACGGATACGGCAACGGCGTACACCTGGGCACCCGGGACTGCTCGGTGCAGCGGCGGCACCAGAAGCTGGTCGAGGAGGGCCCGGCGCCCGCGCTGTCGGCCAATACCCTCGACGCGCTCGCCGGGTCCGCGCTGGCCGGCGCGTTGCGCGCCGGGTACACCGGGGCCGGGACCTTCGAGTTCCTGGTCGACGAGGCCGAGCGGTTCTCGTTCATCGAGGTCAACTGCCGGATCCAGGTCGAACATCCGGTCACCGAGATGATCAGCAGGGTCGACCTGGTGCACGAGCAGTTGCACATCGCGGCCGGGGTGCCGCTGCGGCTTCGCCAGGAGGACGTCCGGATCTCCGGTGTCGCGGTGGAGTGCCGGGTCAACGTCGAGGACCCCGACCGGGGGTTTGCGCCAACCCCCGGCCGGTTGAGCAGGTTCGTCCCGCCGAGCGGGCCGTTCACCCGGGTGGACACGCACGGCTACCCCGGCTACCTGGTGGGGCCGTACTACGACTCGCTGCTCGCCAAGGTGGTGGTCTGGGCGCCCGAGCGGGATCTGGCGCTCGGCCGGATGGAACGGGCGTTGCACGAGTTCGACGTCGAGGGGCCCGGCGTACGCACCACCATCCCGTTCCTGCGCCGGGTGCTCGACGACGCGGGCTTCCGCAAGGGGAGGTACTCGACCGGACTGGTCGACCGGCTGCTCGGCGGCGCCGAACCGCCGCCCGACCCGGTCCGGGCCGGTTCCGCCGTTCCCGAAGCCTCCGCCGCCGCTGCCGTTCCCGCTGCCCCTGCCGTCGCGCGGAGCGCCCTACCCACGACCGCGAACCATCCGAGGAGGAGCAGATGAGTGTGAGGCACGAGGAACCGACGTGGACCGGGCCGACCCAGCGGGAGCCGGTTCCGGCGCCGGTGACGGCGGCGGAGATCAGCGCGATCCTGGTCCGGCACTGCGGGCTGGACGGCACCGCCGCGGCCGCCGCGCCGAACGCCTCGCTGGAGGAACTCGGCATGGACTCGCTGGCGCTGCTCGAATTGCAGGCGGTGGTGGCGGACCGCTACCGGGTCCAGCTTCCCGAGGAGGCCGGGCGGCTCAGCATCGTGGAGGTGGCCGAGGTGGTGGCCCACCAGTACCAGCCGGCAGCGGCTCCCGCGCCCGGGGCCGGCCGGCCGGGCCACACCGAGAACGATGTACTGATCGCGGCCCCGTTGCCACTCGTGTGGGAGCTGACCAACGACGTCGCGGGCTGGACCGGGCTGTTCACCGAGTACCAGTCGGTGGAGATCATCGAGCGGCGCGGCGACACCGTACGGTTCCGGTTGACCATGTATCCCGACGAGAACGGGGTCACCTGGAGCTGGGTCAGCGAGCGTACCGCCGATCCGGTGCGCCGGGAGGTGCACGCCCACCGGGTGGAGACCGGACCGTTCGAGTACATGCGGATCCACTGGCGCTACGCCGAGGTGCCGGGCGGCACCCGGATGACCTGGACCCAGGATTTCGAGATGCGCCCGACGGCGCCGGTGACCACCGCCCAGATGACCGACCGGATCAACGCGAACAGCCGGGTCCAGTTGGACATCATCCGGGACAGGATCGAGCGGATCGCCGCCGAGCTGGAGGCGACCGCGCCGGCACCGGCCGCGTCGACCGCCGGGGCCGGCGATGAGTGAGCCGGGTCGCCGGTTGGTGGCCGCCCGCGACATCGCTCCGGACCGCCGCCGAGGTGGCGAGATCCGGGTACTGCTCGGCCCCCGCACCGTGGGCAGCGGGTCGGGTTTCCTGGGGGTGGCGAACCTCGCCCCCGGTGAGCGGATCGCTGAGCACTACCACCCGTACAGCGAGGAGTTCCTCTACGTCGCCCGGGGCGCGATCGTGGTGGACCTGGACGACGAGCCGGTGCCGGTCGGCACCGGGGAGGCGCTGTACGTGGCGGTGAACGTCCGGCATCGGCTGCGCAACGTGGCCGACGAACCCGCCGAGGTGGTCTTCCAGCTCGGTCCGCTGGCCCCGCGCCCGGAACTCGGGCACGTCGACACCGAACCGTCCGCCGCCGAACCGTCCGCCACCGAACGGTCTGCCACCGACCCGGCGGCCGGTCGGCCCGGGGCCGGTGTCCCGGCGGCACAGCCGGACGGTGCCGACCGGATGGCGCGGAGATCTGGCGTGGAGCGGGTGGCGCGGCCCGACGGTGCGGGCCGAGCGGCGGCGGGCGCGGTGGCCGCCGGGCCGGAGACCGGGCCGTGACCCGGCGCCGCAGCGTGGTGACCGGGATCGGAGTGGTCGCGCCGGGCGGGGCGACCCGGGACGAGTTCTGGGCGACCATCACCGCCGGGCGCACGGCGACCCGCCGGATCAGCTTCTTCGACCCGTCACCGTTCCGCTCCCAGGTGGCCGCCGAGTGCGACTTCGACCCGGTCCGCGCCGGGCTCGGCGTCGCCGAGCGACAGCGCGCCGACCGGTACGTCCAGTTCGCGCTGGCCGCCTCGATCGAGGCGCTGGCGGACAGTGGGCTGGAGCTGACCGACGCGCTGCGGGAGCGCACCGGAGTGGTGCTCGGCTCGGCGGTGGGCGGCACCATGCTGCTGGAGCGGGAGTACGTGCAGGTCAGCGACTCCGGTGCGGACTGGCTGGTGGATCCGAACCGGGCCGGCCCGTTCCTCTACCAGGCCCTGATGCCGAGCAGTCTCGCCGCCGACGTCGCCTGCCGGCACGGTACGCACGGTCCGGCCCAGGTGGTCTCCACCGGCTGCACCTCCGGCATCGACGCGATCGGCTACGGCCAGCAGCTCATCTCGGACGACGAGGCGGACGTGGTGCTGACCGGCGCCTCGGACAGTCCGATCTCGCCGGTCACCGTCGCCTCGTTCGACGCGATCAAGGCGACCACGCCGGACAACGACGATCCGGCGCACGCCTCGCGGCCGTTCGACCGGGACCGGCACGGGTTCGTACTCGCCGAGGGCGCCGCCGTGCTGGTCCTGGAGGAGGCGGAGCACGCCCGGCGGCGCGGGGCGCGGGTCTACTGCGAGGCCGCCGGATACGCCAACCGGAGCAACGGCTACCACATGACCGGGCTGCGTCCGGACGGTGTGGAGATGGCGCTGGCCATCGACGACGCGATGGCGCAGGCCCGGTGTGATCCGACGGACGTGTCGTACGTCAGCGCGCACGGCTCGGGCACCCGGCAGAACGACCGGCACGAGACGGCCGCCTTCAAGCGGGCGCTGGGCGCGGCGGCGTACCGGGTGCCGATCAGCTCGATCAAGTCGATGGTCGGGCACTCGCTCGGGGCGATCGGTGCGATCGAGATGGCGGCCTGCGCGCTGGCGATCGAGCACGGCGTGGTGCCGCCGACCGCGAACTGGGCCAACCGGGACGCCGAGTGCGACCTGGACTACACGCCGAACACCGCCCGGGAGCTGCCGGTGCGGGTGGCGCTCTCCGTCGGTAGCGGCTTCGGCGGATTCCAGTCGGCGATGGTCTTCACCCGCTTCGACGGGCCGGACCGGTGACCGGTCGGGCGGGCGGGGACGGGGTACGGCGGGCGGTGATCACCGGGATCGGCGTGGTGGCGCCGAGCGGGATCGGCGCGGACGCGCACTGGAAGTGTGTGCTGGCCGGGCAGAACCGGATCCGGCCGATCACCCTTTTCGACCCGGAGCGCTATCCCAGCCGGCTGGCCGGTGAGGTGGCCGACTTCGACGCGCTGCACTACGCCGACAACCGGCAGTTGGTGCAGACCGACCGGTGGACGCACCTCGGGTTCGCGGCGGCCCGGCTCGCGCTCGCCGACGCCGGACTGCCGGAGACGGCCGACGATCCCTACGGGTACGGGGTGACCCTGGCCAGTTCCTCCGGCGGCAACCTCTTCGGGCAGCGGGAACTGCAACGGCTCTGGCGCGGCCCGGCCCGGACCGTCGGGGCGTACCAGTCGATCGCCTGGTTCTACGCGGCGAGCGTCGGTCAGCTCTCGATCCGGCACCAGTTCAAGGGCCCGTGCGGGGTGCTCGCCGCCGAGTCGGCCGGTGGGCTGGACAGCCTGGCGCACGCGGTACGGCTGGTCCGGCGCGGTACCCCGGTGGTGCTGGCCGGCGGCACCGAGTGCCCGCTGAGCCCGTACGCGCTGACCTGCCAGATGCGCAGCGGACTGCTGAGCACCTGCCCGGAGCCGGCGTTGGCGTACCGGCCGTTCGACGTGGCGGCCAGCGGCTACGTACCGGGGGAGGGCGGGGCGGTCTTCGTGGTGGAGGACCTGGCGCACGCCCGGGCCCGGGGGGTGCACGGCTATGCCGAGGTGGCCGGCTGGGGTGCCAGCCACGACGCCCGGCACACCGACCGGCTCGCCGCCGGAGACCCGGTGCAGTACGCCCGGGCGATCCGGCTCGCCCTCGACCGGGCCGGGGTGGCGCCGGCCGAGGTCGACGTCGTCTTCCCGGACGCGCTCGGCGTGCTCCGTTACGACCGCAGCGAGGCCGAGGCGCTGCGGGCGGTGTTCGGGACGCGGCCGCCACCGGTGACCACGCAGAAGCCGCTGACCGGTCGGGCGCACCAGGGCGGGTCGGCGCTGGACGTGGCGACCGCGCTGCTCGGCATCCGGCACGGGGTGCTGCCGCCGACCGCCGGGCTGGACCGTCCGGCGCCCGGTTGCGAGCTGGACTTCGTTCGGGAGTCCGGACCCCGGCGGGTGGACGTGGCGCTGGTCGGGGCGCGCGGATTCGACGGTTTCAACAGCGCCGTGGTGGTCCGGCGCGGCCCGGCGTAGGCCGGGGGAGCTTGCAGAGGAGGACCGGGATGTCGAAGGCCAGGGTGCTGTTCCTGATCCGGGTGCCGCGCGAGCGCACCGAGGACTTCCTGAAGGCGTACGAGCAGATCCGTTACCAGGTCGCCGAAGGGGTGCCGGGGCATCTGGTGGACCAGGTCTGCGAGGCGTCGAGCGATTCCGAGCAGTGGCTGATCACCAGCGAGTGGGAGTCGCTGGCCCACTTCGAGGCGTGGGAGCGCAGCCCCGGGCACCGGGAGCTGGCCGCGCCGCTGCGCGCCTGCATCACCGAGGCCCGGTCGATCCGGTTCGTGGTCCGGGAGGAGACCTCGGCCGGCCGCCGCTGACCCCGGCCACCCTCGTGGCGGGTGGGCGGGCCCGACAGCTTTCAGATTGATGGATGTGGATGTAAGTTGAATCCATTCATCTGGGAGCGCCCGGTGGCGCCCGGCGCGAGGAGAAGCCATGCCCGTCCCGTCGTCCCGTCGGGCCGCCCTGGCGGTGTCACTCGTCCTCGGGGTCGCCGTCGCGGCGGCGGTCCCGCCGGGCCCGGCGGTCGCGGCGGCCCCGGGCGTGACCCGGCTCGGCGACACCCAGCTCGACCCGAGCGCGCTCTACTTCGTCTCCTACGACGGGCTGGTCAACAACAACTCGTACGGCGACGGCATCGTCAGCCACGCCGGCTACCAGTACGCGGCCTGGTACACCTCGACCCGCAACGCCGTCCTCGCCCGCCGGCAACTGCCGTCCGGGGCGTGGCAGACCCTCCAGTTGCCGCACCGGTTGACCACCAACGACTCGCACAACTCCATCGCGCTCGGCATATCCCCGGGCGACGGCCGGCTGCACGTCGCGATGGACACCCACGACAGCGAGATCCACTACGTCAAGTCCGAGGCCGGGCTGGTCTCCGCGCCGGGCTCGCGGAGCTGGCTGGCCAGCCGGTTCGGTGCGGTGCAGCGCAGCCTGGACGGGGTCGGACTGGGCGCGATGACGTACCCGCAGTTCCGCCTCGCGCCCGGCAACCGGCTCCAGTTCAGCTACCGGACCGGGCGCTCCGGCAACGGCACCAACGAACTCGCCGAGTACGACGGCTCCACCTGGCGCCGGCTCGGCCGCTGGCAGTCGGCGACCGGCTCGTACAGCGCGAACGGCGCCACCAGCACCACCCGGAACATGTACCTGCACGGACTGACCTACGGTCCGGGTGGCCGGCTGCACGCCGCGTTCACCTGGCGGGAGGGCAACTCCGCGGTCACCTGCAACAGCGGCGGCCTGACCAACCACGACACCGGGTACGTCTACAGCGACGACCAGGGACGGACCTGGCGCAACAACGCCGGAACGGCGGTCGGCACCACAAACTCCGGCAGCCTGGTGTCGATCTCCAGTCCGGGGCTGGTGGTCGACCCGCTGCCGCCGAACTACGGGCTGATCAACCAGGAGAGCCAGGACGTCGACTCGACCGGCAACCCGCACGTGATCATCAGCTACGTACCCGGCCGGTTCACCTCGTGCGTCACCGCGTACGCCTCGGCACGCCGGGCCAACGGCCGGGCCTTCCACCTGTTCCGCAACTCGTCAGGGGCCTGGCGCAAGACGGAGATCCCGGTGCCGCTGAACGCGACCGGCCGTTCCCAGATCGTGCTCGACGCCGCCGACAACGCCTACGTCGTGCTGCCGTACGGCCGGATCGTCACCGCCAGCCGGGCCAGCGGCTACACCGACTGGACCGTACGCTTCGACGGCGCCGGGCTGAACGCCTTCGGTGAGGTGATCGTGGACCGGACCCGGGTGGAGAGCGACGGCGTGCTGTCGATCCTCTACCAGCGCGCCTCCAGCGGCACCACGCCGTCCCCGATCCGGGTGGTCGACTTCCGGCTCGGCTGACGCCAGCGGCCGTGACCCGCCGCTCGCCCGTTCGGCGCACCTGACGGCGCGTTCGCCGCTGCGGCGTGCGCCCGACCGTCAGGCGCCCACGTCGGCACATTCAATGGAATCGATCGAAGGTGATGGATGCATTGGAGGTGAGTGCCCATGTCGGCGACCCTGCGCCGGTGTGCCGGTGCGCTGCTGGCGGCCGTACTGGTGACCGTGGCGATCCTGCTGCACACCGGCAACCGGGTGGAGGCGGCGGCCGGGGTCCGGGTGCTGCCGCTCGGCGACTCGATAACCGACGGCTTCAACGTGCCGGGCGGATATCGGATCGACCTCTGGCAGAAGGTGGTGGCCGGCGGCTACACCGTCGACTTCGTCGGTTCCCAGGCCAACGGCCCGGCGAGCCTCGGCGACCGTGACCACGAGGGCCACTCCGGCTGGCGGATCGACCAGATCGACGCCAACATCGTCAACTGGCTCAATACCTACCAGCCGCGCACCATCCTGCTGCACATCGGCACCAACGACATCTTCCAGAACCGCGACCTGCCCAACGCCCCGAACCGGCTGGCCGCGCTGATCGACCGGATCACCACCACCGCGCCGGAGGCGAAGCTGTTCGTCGCCACCATCGTCCCGGCCGGGTCCGCGAGCACCGACGCCCAGGTGCGCAGCTTCAACGCGGCCATCCCGCAGATCGTGCAGACCCGGGCGAACGCCGGGCGGCAGGTCTACCTGGTCAACATGTACGCCGCGCTGACCACCGCCGACCTGGCCGACGGCGTGCACCCCAACGCGACCGGTTACAGCAAGATGGCCACCACCTGGTACAACGCCCTGCTGGCGGTGCCCGGCAGCCTCACCGACGGCGGCACCACCCCGACCCCCACGGCCACGCCCAGCACCGCGCCGACCGGCGGTCCCACGACCCCGCCGACCAACCCGCCGGCCGGCTGCACCGCAACGGTCTCGCTGAACTCCTGGAACGGCGGCTTCGTCGCGACGGTACGGGTCACCGCCGGCTCCGCCGGCACCACCGGCTGGACGGTCAACGCCACCCTGCCGTCCGGCACCACGATCACCAACGCCTGGAACACCCAGCGCAGCGGCAGCAGCGGCGCCGTCCAGTTCACCAACGTGAGCTACAACGGACGGATCGCCGCCGGGCAGTCGACGGAGTTCGGCTTCCAGGGCACCGGCAGTGGCGCCGGTCTGACGCCGAGCTGCGTCGCGAGCTGACCGCCGCGCGAGGCGCCGGACACCGGTTCCGGACTGCTCGTCCGAACCGTGTCGATCGCGACCCGCCGGCGTCTCGACCCGACCCACCTGTCCCGGGCAGGACCCGGGGCAGGTGGGTCGTTCGTGCGAGCCGTCACCGGTGAACCCCTTCGAGCTCCCCGTCCGGTCCGCCCTGGCCGGAGTTGATGTTGGTTCAGGTGGAGAGTGGTCAGTCTGGTGGGATCCAGTCGAGGAATCGGGCGGTCAGCGCCGCCGGGTCGGCGCGCGGCTGGTCGGTCAGCGCGACGACCAGCCGGATGGTCAGATGATGGCGCAGCCCACCCGGGTTGTCGCGGTACATGGCCAGCAGCACCAGTCGGGCCCGGCTGCACGGCCACGGTGCCCCACAGGCCCGGCACCGGAACAGCGGACGGGTGTGGGTGTGCGCCCGGAATCTCGCGTACGGCCGCAACATCACGAGTCGGCCCGCCCCGGGGGTGGTGAGCTGATCCGTACTCCTTCCAGGCGGCTGAGTTCGACCGCTGCCGTCACCATGCCGGGCACGGCCGGCTCAGCCCGGCACGCGTCCGGCATGTCGTGACCGGGCGGCCGGCGGGGCCGCCAGCCGGGCGTTCCGGCCCGCCCTCCGGCCGACCGCTGGTTGCCGGCCCGGACCCGGGCCGGCGGCACCGCCGACACCAGGTCGGTTTCCGGGTACGCGGCGCGGTCCAGCGGCGGCACCGTCGGCGCGTACGGCACCGGCACCAGGTCGACCGAGTCGGGACAGCGCCAGCGGTAGCCGCAGCGGCAGTATCGCCACAGTTGACGCCAGTCCCGTCGGTGTTGCGGACTGATTCGGTGTGCTCGTTTCATCTCGTCTCCCGTCGCCGAATGGGAAACGGGGGCGGCGTCGTGATATTTCCAGCGCCCCGACACCGCCCCCGTCGGCAACACCCGCCCGTCCTTTGATTGTTTCGGCTTTCCGGATCCGGCCGGATGTGCTCACACCGCCGTCCTGGACCAGGCGGTGATCGAGCGGGGCGCCGAAGAGGCCAGGCCGATGATGGCCGAGCAGTTGGCCCGGATCGTGGTCTGCGCGCAGTTGCCGAACGTGCAGCTCCAGGTGGTGCCGACCCGGGTCGGCATGTATCCCGGCTACGGCGGGCCGTTCACGCTCGCCGACCTGCCGGACAACCGGCGGGTGGGTCACGCGGACAACCAGCTCGCCGCGCGAATCGTCGACGGGGCCGACGAGATTGCTACCCTCGTCGGAAGATGGGAGCAGATCCGGGGTTACGCACTCCCGGTGGACCAGTCACTAGAGCTGATCAAGAAGGTAGCGACGTCATGGAGCTGACCGGCGCCGTCTGGCGCAAGAGCACCCGCAGCGGCAACAACGGCGGCGATTGCGTGGAGGTGGCCCGCAACCTGCCCGGGGTGGTCGGCGTACGGGACAGCAAGGACCCGCAGGGGCCGGCGCTGGTGTTCGGGTCGGCGGCCTGGCGCGGCTTCGTCCAGGGCCTGTCGGCGCGCTGACCGCACCGGGGGTGCGCCGGTCCCCGTGCTCGCTGGCGTTGTCGGCGAGGATCAGCCAGGCTCGACCCTCCGGTACGTCGCGTCGTCGAAGTCGGCGTACGCCCCGTCGGCACCCAGATCCTGTACCCAGAGCCCGACGAAGGCGCCGGTGAAACCCCACGCCTCCGGCTCGCCCTCTCCGGTGCTCCTCGACGTGTACTCGTCGGAGAGGATCGTCGCGTCCAGCGCGACGGGGAGTCCCTGCCACTCGTCGCCGGGCTCGGCCCCCTCCGATGTGGAGCGGAACGAGTAGCCGAACCTGACGAGCGGGCCGTCGAGGTGCACGCGCAGGCGTACCCGGTCGACCCCGGTGGCGTCGACCCGGCATCCGGGGTGCTCGACCAGTCGACCCGTGTCGCAGGAGAGCACGTCCAGCACCCGACGGCCGTCGTCGGCCACGCTCAGGTAGAGGTAGTGCCAGTTGCCGCTGTTGTAGTACGCCGTGATGCCGGCGAGCTGCCGGAAGGTGCGCGGCCGGAACTCCATGGTGGCGTCGAACACGCAGTGTTTGGCGGTCACCCGGCGGGCGACGATGCTCGGGCGCTGCCGGCCCACCGGGGACTGCCCGCCGTAGACGCGCAGGTGCGACGGCCGGGCGTCGAGCCGTACCCAGTCGGGGGTGGCGGGACGGCGCAGGGTCGACCAGTCGGGTCCCAGCACCGGACCGTCGAAGTCGTCGCGCGCGACGTACCCCTCGGGCCGGTCCCCGGCGGTCCCCGCCGGACGGTGGCCGGACGTCGTCGCGCCGACCGGTGCCGGCACGGTCTCGGCCGGAATGCCACCGTCGATGCGCGGCCAACCGGCCTCGTCCCAGGTCACCGACTGGATCGCCGTCTCCCGCCCGAGCACGCACCGGCCCAGCGGCGAGTACGGCCGCGCGACCAGGTGCGCCATGAACCACTGCCCGTCCGGGGTGCACACCAGGCTGCCGTGCCCGGCCTTCTGCAACTCCAGGTCCGGGCGCCCGGCGGAGGTGAGCAGCGGTCCACCCGGTGCCACCTGGTAGGGGCCGGTCAGCGCCCGTGACCGGGCGACGGTGACCTGATGCGTCCAACTGGTGCCGCCCTCGGCGGTGACCAGGTAGTACCAGCCGTCCTTGCGATAGATCCGCGGCGCCTCGGTCAGCCCGGCAGCGGTACCCTCGAAGATCATCCGCTCCTCGCCGACGAGCCTGCCGGCCGCCCGGTCGTACCGCTGGAGCTGGATGCCGGCGAACCGGTTCCGCCCCGGGCGCCAGTCGGCGGCCATGGAGAGCAGCCAACTGCTGCCGTCCTCGTCGTGGAACATCGACGGGTCGAAGCCGCGCGCGTGCAACGCCACCGGGTCGGACCACGGCCCGGCGAGGTCGGTGGCGGTGGTCAGGTAGTTCTGCGAGTCCCAGTACCCCCCGGCGAAGCTCGACACGTCGGTGAAGACGAGATAGAACATGCCGTCCCGATAGCTCAGGTCGGGTGCCCAGACCCCGGCCGAGTCGCCGGCACCGCCGAGGTCGAGCAGCCGGCGTTCGGTGAGGATGCCGCCGAGCGGTCGCCAGTGCACCAGGTCGGTGGAGTGGTGCAGGCGTACCCCCGGATACCACTCGAAGGTCGAGGTCGCGATGTAGTAGTCGGAACCGACCCGCAGGATGCAGGGATCCGGGTGGAAGCCCGGCAACACCGGATTGCGGATCAGGCCCTGCTCGCGCAGCACGGCCCCCGGTTCTGTTCTCGCGGATGTCATGTCGTCCCTTCCCCGTGGCCGGAGTCCTCGTCCGGCGTCAGCCAACCGCAATCATGCACATCAACATCCAGGAATGGGATCCCGACGCCGAGACTTCGACAGCGCCGTCGCGGCGGGTCGGCCCGGAGGGATCGACGACGTTCCGTTCCGGGGCTGGCCGGGCGTGCCGGATCGGTGCGACCCTCCGACGATCTTCCGAGCCGCTGACGGCTCTCCACGCCGCCGCTACCAGTGCTGATATCCGAAAGGATATCGGTGGATCGCCCCGATGGTCTTGGACGGCGCGGGTCGGCCGGTGATTGGGTTTCCGCACTCGACCGCCCGGTCGGGGGTGCCGGCGCTGCCCAGGCGCACGCACGCCCGGGCCGGGCCCGATCGGAGGGGAAACTCATGCCCGAAACTCGACTCGACCGCCGGGGCCTGCTCCGGACCGCCGCCGTCGGTGCCGCCGCGACCGGGCTCGCCGCCACCGCCTCGCCGGGACTCGGCACAGCCGCCGTCGCCGCGCCACGCCCGGCTCCGGCCGGTCGTACCAGGTCGCGGCGTGCCCGCGCCGCCGCGACGTTCCGCTGGTTCGGTACGGCCGGGTGGCGGATCGACATCGGCACCCGGACGGTACTGGTCGACCCGTACCTGAGCCGGTACCAGACCGGACTCTTCGAGGGCGGGGCGGACCTGGCCACCCCACTGACCGTCGCCACCGCCACCGTCGACGAACACGTGGGCCGGCCCGAGACGGTACTGGTCACCCACTCGCACTGGGACCACTTCAACGACGTACCGCACATCGCGACGACGACCGGGGCGCGGGTGCTCGGCACCATGACGACGTACCAGCTCGGCCTGGCCTCCGGCATCCCGTCCGGGCAACTGGGGCTGGTGAAGGGCGGCGAGGTGCTCGACTTCGGTGACTACACCGTCGAGGTGGTCGCCTCGCTGCACAGCCGGAACGCGGCGTACTCGATCGGCATCCCCGGACTGCGACTGAGCCGGCCGCCGAAGCCCGCCACCGTCGCCGACCTGCCGGAGGGCGACACCCTCGCCTATCAGTTGACCGTCAAGGACGGTCCGGCGGTCTTCTTCATGGGCGCCAGCGACTTCGTGGAACGCAACGTGACCGGGCTGCGGCCCGACATCGCGATGATCGCGATGGCCGCCAGCACCTCCACCCACGAGTACCTGCCCCGGCTGCTCGCGGCGCTGGACTATCCCGAGATCGTGGTGCCGGTGCACTGGGACAACTTCGAGACCGAGTTGCGGAATCCGCCGCCGATCGCGCCGGCCGACCGGCCGCGGTTCGAGGCGATGCTCACGGCGATCCGGAGGGCGGCGCCGAGGAGCCGGATCGTCGTTCCGGAGTACCTGACCGGCTACACCTTCGGCTGACCGGTGCCGCGCGCACGCACCCGCCCATCCGCGATATCGGGATTGATATTGTTCCTGCTCAGCAGCCTGCCCGCACCGCAACAGGAGCCCGGCGGCGTACTCGACGAGACCCCGCAGGGGTCAGGAAGGCAGCGCATGACGATCGGCGTCCCGCCGTCCCACCCCGGGCGGATGCGCCGGCTCGGCACACTGCTCGGCACGGCCGCGCTCCTCGCCGCGTGTGGTACCCCGAGCAGGCCGCCGATACCGGAGCCGACCCTGACCGCCGATCCGTCGCCGACCGCCGTCGAGTGTCCCGACGGCTTCCTGATCACCGCCGGTGAGGTAGAACCCGCGCTCGGCCTGCGGGCGCTCGGGATCGAGCTGCGCAACTGCGGCACGGCTCCATACCGGCTCGACGGTTATCCGGCGGTGCGGGTACTGGATCAGGAGCGGCGGGCGCTCGATGTCACGATCGGCAACGGGTCGGCGCCGGTGAGCAGCCCGGACAGCTACGACGTGCCACCCCGGCCGGTGGTGCTGCGGCCCGGCGAGACGGCGAGGGCCCGGGTGCTCTGGCGGAACACCGTCACCGAGTCCACCGAGCCGGCCACGAACGCGAGCTATCTGGAGATAACGCCCGCGCCCGGCTCACCGGCCCAGCTCGTCGCGCCGCGGGGCGGGATCGACCTGGGCACCACCGGCCGGCTGGCGGTGAACGTCTGGCGGTGAGCGTCGGGCGGTGAACCTGCGGCGGCGCGGGATAGGACCGGCTGGACACCATCCGGCCCGGCCGCTTGTGGCGACCGGGCCGGATGCGGTGCCGGGATCAGGCCGGAAGCCGCCAGACCTGGTTGGCGCCGCCGAAGCAGTCCCAGATCTGTAGCCGGGTGCCGTCGGCCGAGCTGTTGTCGGTGGCGTCCAGGCACTTGTTCGAGGCCGGGTTGCGCAGGGTGCCGTTACTCTGCGCCTGCCAGACCTGCGCGCCGGTGCCGTTGCAGTCGTAGAGCTGCACCTTCGCGCCGTTGTTGGTCGCGGCGGCGGTGATGTCGGCGCACTTGCCGAGCGCCCGCAGGGTGCCGTCGGTGCCGACCGTCCAGCGCTGGGCGTCGCTGCCGTTGCAGGTGTAGAGCTGGATCGCCGTGCCGTTCGCGGTGGAGGCCGCCGCGACGTCGACGCACTTGCCGCCGATGCCGGTGATCTGGCCGGTCCGGCCGCTCGGCGGCGGGTCGCCACCGCCCATCACCGTGTCGTAGATGGCGCTGACCAGCGAGGTCGCGTTGTTGGTGTCCTGGGACAACTCCCAGTTCATCATCCCGCCGGCATTGGCCATCGCCCACTGGGTCTTGCGCTTCACCGTCGGGATGCCGTTGTAGCACTGCTGCGCCCCGCCGGCCGTGGTGCAGTCCCGGTTGGCGTTGGCCGGGTCCATCGCGACCAGAGCGGAGTAGGTGTAGTAGCCGGGCCGGCTGTAGAACGGTACGCCGAGCACCGCCTTGCTGGCCGGCAGGCCGCGCGACTTCCAGCCGTTCACCGCGTTGATCGACCAGTCGTAGTTGGCGTGCGGGCTGCCGCCGTCGTACGCCATGATGTTCAGCCAGTCGACGTAGCCGAAGACGGCCGGCTGCACCCCGTTGACGGTACCGCCCTCGGAGACCACCGCGGCGGTGAGCAGCTTGCCCCGGCTGCGGAGCTGCCCGCTGAGTTGCTGCATCAGCGCGGTGAAGTTGTTCGCCGAGGTGCCGGGGTCCGGGTACTCCCAGTCCATGTCGACACCGTCCAGGTTGTACTGCGTCACGAAGCTGATCACGCTGTTCACGAACGTGGTCCGGCTGGAGGCGTTGGACGCCAGTGCCTCGAAGGCCGAGTCGTCCCCGTTGTTCCAGCCGCCGATCGCGATCGACACCTTGACGTTGCTGCTGTGCGCCCGCGACACCAGCGAGGAGAGCTTGCTCGGGTTCTCCACGGCCCGCAGCGTGCCGTTCGCGTTCGGCAGTACGAACGCGTAGTTGATGTGGGTCAGCTTGTTGTACTGGATGGCGTTGACGTCGCCGGCCCAGCTCGGCAGGTAGCCGACGCTCTTGAAGTTGTTGGGCAGCACGACGGCCTCGGCGGGGGCGAGCGGTGCGAGCGCGATGGCCGTGCCGGTCGCGGCGGTGGCGAGCGCGAGTGCTCCGGTGAACAACCTGGACCGGATGCCGGGGCGGCGTCCCGGCGGGCGGACCCGCTCGGCGCTCAGGGTAGGTGACATCGACGTTCCCTTCTGTCGCAGGCGCCTCAGCGGCTCGATCCGACCTGGTGGGGGTGGGGTCGCTGCGACACCGGCGGGGCGGCAGCGAGATGCGGCGCCGGCACCGGGCGAAGCGGGATCGGGATCGATGTTGCTGAGTTGCTGAAACATTAGGAAAGTTAACTAATAAAGTCAATGCACCGTTTCAGGTGAGCCGAGGGCGTTCGGCTGGTCGGGTGACTGGGGACCACCGCGCGTCGCTCGGCGGGCATCGTCCCGTCGTCGCCCGGGCGGGCATCCGTCCCGCCGTCGCTCAGACACTCACCCCGTCCGGCCCGTGGTGAGTGTCTGGGTGCGCCCGAGGCCCGCCGTGCTCCTTGCTGGGCACATGGACGGGGCAGCTCGACAGTGTGCCTACCAGGTTCGGTACCGGGGCGGGGACGCCGGGCCGGGCGGCGGTTCAGCGCGGGCGGAGGCCGTCGAGCAGCAGGTCGCAGACGGCGTCGAGCTGCCGCTCGATGTCCGGGTCGGCCCACTGGGCGCAGTGCGTCGGATCGTGGAACCGTACGGTCGCGTGCAGCACCGCCCGGGCGGCCCGCGGCACGTCGTCGACGGCGAAGTCGCCGCCGGCGACCCCGTCCGCGATGATCCGGGAGAGCTGCGCGACCAGCCCGTCCAGCGCTGCGGCGATCACCGTGCTGGCCTCGCCGACCAGCACGATATAGGTGGCGAAGAGTTCCGGGTCGTCGAGCGCCGTCACGCGCTTCGCCCCGTGCAGCGTGTGCAGCCAGGACCGCAGCCGCTCGGGCGCCGGCGCGGTGCTGGCGGTCACCCCCGGCAGCTCGGCGTGCACCCGGTCCAGCCAGCGGTCGGCCACCGCCTCGCGCAACGCCGTCTTGCTGGCGAAATGCCGGTAGACGCTGCCGTGGCTCACCCCCAGCGCCCGGGCGACGTCCACCACGGTCGCCTTGGCCGGGCCGAAGCGGCGGAGGACCTCCTCCGCCGCTTCGAGGATCCGTTCCGGGGTCAGCGTCGAGTCGGCCATGGGCACTATTTCACCGTTCGCTGTCCAGGTGCTCCATCAGGGGGGCGGCGTAGCGTGCGCCGGCGGCGGAGTCGACCGGTACGGCCCGCTCGATGGCGGCCAGGTCGTCGGCGTCGAGCTTCAGGTCGAGCGCACCGAGCGACTCGGCCAGCCGGTCCCGGCGCCTGGCCCCGACCAGCGGCACGATGTCGTTGCCCCGGCTGAGCACCCAGGCGATCGCGACCTGCGAGACGGTGGCCCCGCGAGCCTGCGCGACCTCGCGCAGCGCGTCCACCAGCAGCAGGTTCGCCTGGAGGTTGTCCCCGCTGAACCGGGGGCTGAACGAGCGGAAGTCGCCGGGGGAGAGCTGGCGGTCGGCGGTCCAGTGCCCGCTGAGCAGCCCTCGGGACAGCACCCCGTACGCCGTCACGCCGATGCCCAGCTCGCGACAGGTGGGCAGGATCTCCGCCTCGACCGTCCGGGACAACAGCGAGTACTCGATCTGGAGGTCGGCGATCGGATGTACGGCCTGGGCCCGCCGGATCGTCGCCGCGCCGACCTCGGAGAGGCCGATGTGGCGTACCCGGCCGGCGGTCACCTGCTCGGCGATCGCGCCCACGGTCTCCTCGATCGGCACCGCCGGGTCGAGCCGGGAGAGCCGGTACACGTCGACGTAGTCGGTGTCGAGCCGGCGCAGGGTGTACGCGAGGAAGTTCCGTACCGCCTGCGGGCGGCCGTCGATGCCGCCCCAGCCGCCCTCCGGGTCGCGCAGCGCGCCGAACTTGACACTGATCGCGACCTGGTCGCGATCGCGGTCGCGCAGCGCGCGACCGAGCAGCATCTCGTTGTGCCCGGCGCCGTAGAAGTCGCCGGTGTCCAGCAGCGTGACTCCCGCGTCCAGGGCCGCGTGGATCGTCGCGACGCTCTCCGTCTCGTCGGCGGGCCCGTAGAGGTCGGACATCCCCATGGTGCCGAGGCCGAGGGCGGAGACCGTGGGGCCGTTGCTGCCGAGTGTCCGGTTCTCCATGTTCTGCTCCTGTCCGTGGTTGCCGGCCGCTGCTCCGGCGGGCCGGCTGCCGGGTTCCGGCGATGTCTGGGTGCGGCGACTCCAGGCTGGCCGGTGACCGGGCCGGGCGCCGCCGCTTCAGCAAGTATGGACTAACGGATGACAGAATCCAAATTTTGTCAGCCCCCTCGCGCGACGCTGGTCTGATCGGCCGGTTATCGGTCCAGGGCAGGGGTAGGAGAACTTCGGTGGGGGGAGACGCCTCGGTCAGGAGGAAGCCATGAAGACCACCTGGAAGCCCGTCGACCAGCACGGAGTCATCAGCAGCAAACAGTCGCGGGAGCTGCCGGACAGCGCGTTCGCCTTCCCTGGCAAGCGCAAGGAGCCGCTCACCGACGCGTCGCACGTGCGCAACGCGATCGCCCGGTTCGACCAGACGCACGACGTCAGCGACGCCGAGCGGGACCAGGCGTTCGCGAACATCCTCGCGGCGGCGAAGCACTACGACATCCAGGTCGCCGAGTCCGACTGGCGGCAACTGGGCACGCGTCCGCACACGCCGAACCCGGCACACGGCGGACGCAGCTCGCGCGGTTGAGCAGCGCGGGCATCGCCCGGTGCGGTCAGGCCGCCCGGTGGTGGGTGCGCGCCTGAGCCGTCCCGGGCCGGGCCCGGACCAGCCGCAGGCGCGGCGGTGCCGGTGCCGGCTCCTCCTCGAACGTCGCCCGCCAGCCCGGCCCGGTCCGCTGTTCGTGCCGGGTCGGCGGCTCGCCCGACTCGATCGCCGGGCGGGACAGACCGAGGATGATCAGATAGCCGGCCAGGATCAGCCCGTGACTGAGGATCCGGTTGGGGTCGACCCGGCCGGCGATCGCGTCGTTGACCGAGAGCAGGGTCAGCACGGCGACGAACGCGGTCAGCGTGGGTACCAGGCCCAGCGGCCGGGTACGGCGCAGCGCGATCCAGGCGAATCCGGCGCCGAGCGCGACGTTCCAGGCTGCCGACTCGTGCCACAGGTGGTCGGGGCCGCCGCCGAGCACGACCTCAAGGCCGTGCGGATGCCCGGTCGAGCCGATGCCGGCGATCTGGGCCGCGCCGAGCAGGAACTGGGCGACGCCCACCACCCCGAGCGCGAGCCGGAGCGTACTGGCCAGCCGGGTCGCCCGACCCGGCCCGGGAGCGGCCGCGAGGAGCCGGTCGTCGATCTCCATCGGTGGCGGTACGACGCTGGTCCGGGCGAGCCTGTTCAGCGCCGTCGCGCTCTCCCACCAGCTTCGGCACTCCGCGCAGCCGGCGAGGTGGCGGTCCAGCCCGGCCCGCTCGACCGGATCTTCCTCGCCGTCCAGCCGGGCCGACAGGGCTTCTCGATACTGTTCGCACCGCACACACTCATAGTCGGGCCTGACGGTCCGCCGGTTCCCCCGGGGGTAAGCATTCCGCCGCCGACCTTGCTCGACCGGGGCCTCACCAGCATGATCGACCCGTTCGGCGATCAGATGCCCACCGGGGGTATTCGAGGTGGACACCGGTACCGGTAGCTTTGGGGCATGCCTCCCCCCGGCGTCGAGAGCGACGAGATCACCAGGCTTGCGCTGGCCGCCAAGGCCGGCGACCGCTCGGCGGCAGCGGCCTTCATCCGGGCGACCCAGCACGACGTGCAGCGGTTCGTCTCCCACCTGGTGGGTGCCGGCGAGGCGGAGGATCTGGCCCAGGAGACCTACCTGCGGGCGATGCGCGCACTGCCCCGCTTCGCGGCCAGGTCGTCGGCGAAGACGTGGCTGCTCTCGATCGCCCGGCGAGCCTGCGTCGACCACGTCCGGACCGCCATGCGCCGTCCCCGGGTCGCGTCGCTGCCGGACTGGCAACTCGCCGCCGACGCCGAGCTGGCCCGGGGCAGCACCGGCTTCGAGGGCGCCGTGGAACTGGCCCGGCTGCTGGCGGACCTGCCGCCGGACCGCCGGGAGGCGTTCGTCGCCACCCAGGTGGCCGGGCTGAGTTACGCCGAGGCGGCGGAGGTCTGTGACTGCCCGGTCGGCACCATCCGGTCCCGGGTGGCCCGGGCCCGGGAGGACCTGGTCGCGGCCATGCGCGCCGACGGCTCCGGCCGCCGGCTCCGCTCGACGAGCTGACCCGCCCACGCGACCGCCCGGTCCGCCGCCGTAACCGGCGGGGTGCCGGCCACCGGATCAGGACAGCGCGGCCTCCACCGCGCCGGGCTCGGGTCCGGAGATCGGCAGGCAGACCCGGAAAGTGGTACGCCCCGGCTCGGACTCGACCCGGATGTCCCCGTGGTGCTTGTTGACCACGATCCGGTACGAGATGTCCAGCCCCAGCCCCGTGCCGTCGCCGATCGGCTTGGTGGTGAAGAACGGCTCGAAGATCCGGGACCGGACGGCGGCCGGGATGCCCGGTCCGGTGTCGACGATCTCCACCACGATCGAGTCGGCGTCCCGCCCGGTGCGTACGGTCAGCACACCCTCCTCGCCGATCGCGTAGAGCGCGTTGTCGACCAGGTTGGTCCACACCTGGTTGAGTTCGGCGGCGTAGACCGGGATCGCCGGCAGGCTGCGGTCGTACTCCTTCACCACCTGGACACCGGGCTTGATCTTGGCGCTGAACATCGCCAACGTGGCGTCGAGCAGGTCGTGCACGTCGACCGTCCGGTGCGGGGCCCGGTCCAGTTGCGAGTACTGCTTCGCTGCCCCGACCAGCCCGGTGATCCGGCTCAGCGCGTCGTCGATCTCGCCGAGCAGCAGTTCGGTCTCGACGGTGTAGGTCAGCCAGCGGATCGCCGGCTCCAGGTCGTCCGGGCGTACCGCCGTGCCGACCTGTTCCAGCCAGGGCACGTCGATGCCGCCGGCGGTCAGCGTCGGGGCGAGGTCCCAACCGCCGGTGACGTCGTGCTCGTCCAGCCAGTCGGCCAGGGCGTCCTCGGCGTCGCTGGTCTCCAGCGGGGAGAGGGTGGGCGCGGTGGCGGCCTGCTTGACGGCGGCCTCCTGGAGTTCGACCAGGCGTTGCAGCCGCTCCCCGTCGAGCCGGCCGTCGGCGATCATGGCCAGCTTGTGCCGCATTCCGGCGACCCGGTCCCGGAGCACCGAGGTGGCCCGGACGGCGGCGGCGGCCGGATTGTTCAGCTCGTGCGTCAGCCCCGCCGACAGCGAGCCGAGGGCCAGCAGCCGTTCCCGCTCGCCCACCACGGTCTGGGTGGTCCGCATGCCGATGAAGAGCCCGTCCAGCAGGTGCATCGCCATCGGGAACCAGCGCCGCATCGCCGTGCTGATCACCTCGGCCGGCAGCACGAAGAGCGTCACGCCGGTGATCGCCCGCATCCCGTTCAGGTAGGTCTGCACCCGCTGCTCGTTCAGGTACGGCTGGGTCGCCCCGCCGTACACGCCGCGCTGGTCGGTGCGGGTGATCTCGACCTGGTCGCCCTGCACCAGCCGGATCAGCGAGACGGTGCCGTCGAGCAGCACGTAGAAGCAGTTCGCCTCGGCGCCCTCGACGAAGACGTCGGCCCCGGCCGGCAGCCGCTGCACCCGGCCGTGCTCGTGGATGTAGCCGAGCTTCTCCGCGTCCAGCGACTCGAACAGGAACAGCGTACGCAGTTCCTCGATCGCCAGCCGTTCGTCCGATCCGGTCATCTCGTCACCCGATTCGTGTTCGTGAGCCGTCTCCCGCCCGAAAGAGCTTCACCGCGCGGCCAGATAGCTCACTGTGCCGCCAGATACTGGTGGGCCAGGGAGACCACCATCGCACCCTCGCCGACGGCCGAGGCGACCCGCTTGATCGAGTCGGCCCGGACGTCCCCGGCGGCGAAGACCCCGGGCAGGCTCGACTCCAGCGGGTACGGGTCGCGGGGCAGCGACCAGCCGGCCGGCCGCCGGCCGTCGCTGCTCAGGTCGAGCCCGGTCAGTACGTAGCCCCGGGCGTCCCGGGCCACCACGTCGGCCAACCAGTCGGTACGCGGTTCGGCGCCGATGAAGACGAAGAGCCAGGACGCCTTCACGGTCCTCCGCTGCCCGGCCCGGTTGTCGCAGATGACAAGCTGCTCCAGGTGGTCGGTGCCCTCGCCGCCGACCACCTCGGAGTGCGGGTGCACCTCGATGTTGTCGATCCGTTCGATCTGCTCGATCAGATAGTGCGACATCGAGCGGTGCAGGTCGGGGCCGCGTACCAGCAGGTGCACCCGGCGGGCGTGCCGGGCGAAGTAGACCGCCGCCTGCCCGGCCGAGTTCGCCCCGCCGACGATGTAGACGTCCTGACCGGCGCAGTTCGGTGCCTCGGTCGACGCCGAGCCGTAGAAGACGCCCCGACCGGTCAGGTCGGCCAGTCCGGGCGCGGTGAGCTGACGGTAGGAGACCCCGGTGGCCAGCACCACCGTGTGGGCGGCGATCGACGAGCCGTCGCTGAACCGGAGCAGCCGGGTGGCGCCGGCCGCCTCCAGCCCGATCACGTCCCGGGCGGCCAGCAGCTCGGCGCCGAACTTCAGCGCCTGCCGGCGGGCCCGGTCGGCGAGCTGCGATCCGGAGACTCCGTCCGGGAAGCCGAGGTAGTTCTCGATCCGGCTGCTCTGCCCGGCCTGACCGCCGGTCGCCTGCCGCTCGACCAGCACCGTGCGCAGCCCCTCGGAGGCGCCGTAGACCGCCGCGCCGAGCCCGGCCGGGCCGGCGCCGACCACCACCAGGTCGTAGAAGTCGGCGGCCGGGGTGGTGGAGAGCCCGCACCGGTCCGCCAGTTCGGCCTCGGTCGGCTTGACCAGCGCGGTGCCGTCCGCGGTGATCACCACCGGCACGTCGGCCGGGTCGGCTCCGGCGGCGGCCAGCAGCCGCCCGCCCTCCGGCTCGTCGGCCAGCAGCCAGCGGTACGGCACCAGGTTACGGGCGAGGAAGTCGCGGACCTCGAACGACGGCGCGGACCAGCGGTGGCCGATCACCCGTACCTCGTCCGGGGCGGCCTCCGGGGTCGCCGCCCACGCCTCCAGCAGGCTGTCCAGCACCGGATAGAGCTTCTCCTCCGGCGGATGCCAGGGCTTGAGCAGGTAGTGGTCGAGGTCGACGACATTGATCGCGTCGATCGCCGCGTTGGTGTCCGCGTAGGCGGTCAGCAGCACCCGGCGGGCGGTCGGGAAGAGGTCCATTGCCGCTTCGAGGAACTCGATGCCGTTCATCTGCGGCATCCGGTAGTCGGCCAGCAGCACCGCGACCTGGTCGCCACGGAGTTTGATCTCCCGGAGCGCGGTCAGCGCCTCCTCGCCGGAGGAGGCACGGACCACCCGGTACCGGTCGCCGTAGCGCCGCCGTACGTCCCGGGCGACCGCGCGCGACACCGCCGGGTCGTCGTCGACCGTCAAGATCACCGGGTTCGCCATGGCACCAATGAAAGCATCCGGAACGGGCCTTGACGAACGTCGATAGCGACCCGTCGGTAGCGTCGGGCGGTCAGTCCCGATTCGCTTGGATCAGCCGGATGCCGCCGACCGGCGGCCGGTCCAGGGTGGCCAGCGCCGCCGGTGCCTCGGCCAGCCCGATCGTCTGGGTGACCAGTTCCGCCGGTCGGAGCACCCCGGCGCCGACCAGCGCCAGCAGTTCCGGGTACGCGTGCGCGGCCATCCCGTGGCTGCCGCGCAGCTCCAACTCGTACGCGATGACCCGGTCCATCGGCACCGCCGGGTGCCCGTTCGCGGCCGGTAGCAGCCCGACCTGTACGTGCCGGCCCCGGCGCCGCAGGCTCTCGATCGACCCGGCACAGGTCGGCGCGCTGCCCAGCGCGTCCAGCGACAGGTGCGCGCCGCCGCCGGTCAGCTCGCGGACCGCCCCGGCCACCGCCCGCGGGCCGGGCAGCGTGCCGGCATCCAGGCAGGCGGTGGCACCGAACCGGCGGGCCAGCTCCAGCGCGGCCGGGCTGACGTCGACCGCCACCACCCGGGCGCCGCTGGCCACCGCGATCATCACCGCGGAGAGTCCCACCCCACCGCAGCCGTGTACCGCCACCCACTCGCCGGCGGCCACCCGGCCCTGCGCGACCACCGCCCGGAACGCCGTGCCGAACCGGCAGCCGAGCGCGGCGGCAGCGGCGAAGCTCAGCTCGTCGGGGAGCCGGACCAGGTTCACATCGGCGTGCTCGACCGCGACGAGGTCGGCGTACGAGCCCCAGTGGGTGAAGCCGGGCTGGGTCTGCCGCTCGCAGACCTGCTGGTCCCCGGCAAGGCAGGCGGGGCAGGTGCCGCAGGCGCAGACGAACGGGGCGGTGACCCGGTCACCGGCCTGCCAGCCGCGCACCGCCGGACCGACCGCCGCAACCACACCGGCGAACTCGTGTCCCGGCACGTGTGGCAGGCGGATGTCCGGATCGTGCCCCTGCCAGCCGTGCCAGTCGCTGCGGCACAGCCCGGTCGCCCCGACCTCGATCACCACGCCCGCGGGGCTCGGCACCGGATCGGGCACGGTACGCAGCTCTGGTCGCCCGCCGAACTCCTCGAAGACCACTGCCCGCATGTCGATCATCCTCACACGCGTCGACCCGGACACGGTCGGGCCCCGGCCATCGGCTCGCGACGGACAGGGGGCCGGCTCGACCGGATCGAGCTCAGGAGCGGCGCTGGTCAGGATGGACCGCAAGGGGAGGCCGAAAAAGGCTCGTCGGCTGGCCAACGGGACCTCCTGGCGGGTCGTCGAGGTGAGTGGTTACACATCAGTGAACATTTAGTATTGGCGAGGATCTACCCAAACGAGCGCTCAACTGGCACCCTTTAACCGCAATTATCCGGTCCGCTGGGGACGTCGCAGTCTACCGGGACCGGACGCGGAGACCTCGCCGCGCGACGCGGCCCGGATCGGGGTCGGTGACGCGGCGTGACGGTCGGCCAGCGGCTGTGACCAGGCAGCAAGGTGCAGGTGGCAACTTGCAATCTGGCATCTTGCCGGCCTCCGGCCGCGGGTGGCCGACGTCGCGCCGGAGCGCCAATACAATGGCACAAACCGATACCTTGACTTACCGTCTGCCGCAGCGCATCGTGAGATTCCAGATGTCGTTGAGAGTTACGGGACAGCTCATTCCCAGTGGGCCAACTATTGCCACCGGGGCCCTGCCATCGGAACCCTGCGACAGCGCCCGAGCGTGGGCCAGGAGGCGGCCATGGAACTCAGCCCGTTCGCTGGTACCTATCTGACCGACCCGGCCACGGTGTGGCGAGATCTGCTGGACCGCCCGGAGAGCGTGCACTACGCCGAGGACCTGGGCATGTGGTTGATCAGCCGGCACGAGCACGTCCGGCAGGCGTTCGGGGACGCGGACAGTTTCGGCAACGCCCTCACCCTGGCCCCGGTCTACGAGATGTGTCCCGAAGCCCTCGCGATCGTGATGCGGCTCGACGTGCCGCCGACGACGGCCGCGGCCGACTCCCCGGTGCACACCCGCACCAGGCGGGCACTGCGGGCCACCTTCGCCAACACCGGCCCCCGGGTCGCCGCCCAGTACGGGCCGATCGTGCGGCGCCGGGTCGACGAACTCGTCGCCGCCATCACCGCCCGCCGGGGCGAGGTCGTCGACCTGATCCCCGAGTTCACCGCCCTGCTTCCCCTGCTGGTGGTGCTGGACATCCTCGGGGTACCCGACCGGGACACCGCCCGGATCCGGCAGTGGGCCGACGGGCAGATCGCCCTCGTCTGGGGCCAGCCCGAACCCGCCGAGCAGGTACGTCTCGCCCAGGGCCTGCTCGACTTCTGGCACTACTGCCAGGACCTGGTCAACCAGCGCGCCGAAGGCGACCTCGACGGCGACGACTTCATCTCCCGGGCCCTGCGCTACCGCGACGGCGACGACGAGATCCTCACCGTCGCCGAGGTCGCCTCCATGGCGTTCAACCTGCTCGTCGCCGGCCACGAGAC
This sequence comes from Plantactinospora sp. DSM 117369, assembly GCF_053764795.1. Classification (NCBI taxonomy): domain Bacteria; kingdom Bacillati; phylum Actinomycetota; class Actinomycetes; order Micromonosporales; family Micromonosporaceae; genus Plantactinospora; species Plantactinospora sp. DSM 117369. The sequence goes on from NZ_CM132446.1 coordinate 4,523,547, forward strand.
CACCGCCGGACTCCTCGCCCACGGCCTGGAACAGGCACTGTCCGTGCCGGGCCGGTGGGAACGCATCGCCGACGACCCGGCCAGCGTCCCGGCCTTGCTGGAAGAGGCACTGCGGTTCGGCCCCGCCATCGACGGCTGGCTGCGGGTGACCCTGCGACCGGTCACCATCGACGGCGTCACCATCCCCGCCGGGCAACGGTGCCTGCTCCTCATCGGCGCCGCGAACCGCGACCCGGCGACGTTCACCGGTCCGGATCGGTTCGATCCGGACCGGGACGACGTGAAGGATCATCTCTCCTTCGGTTACGGTCCGCATTTCTGCATCGGTGCCGCACTCGCCCGCCTTGAGGCCCGGATCGCGCTCGTACGGCTCGCGGAGGCAATTCCCGGGCTGCGTCTGGTGCCGGGGCACGTAAGTACCTACAAGCCCAATGTCGCGTTCCGTGCGCACCGGGTGCTGCCTGCGGTCGTCGATATCGGCAGTGTGCCGAGGGAACGGCAGGAAGATCCACCGGACACGCTTACCGCCCGCGCCGCCTAGCCGATCCCGTGCCGACCGGCTAATTCGCGTCCCGAGTCCGGCCCGCCGATACCGACCCCGCTCGACGGCAGGGTCGGCTCAGGGCATCCGGGTACGCCGGACCGGGGGCGTCGGAGTCGGCCGGCCCGGATCACGCTCTGTCAATGAGCCGCGAGGGATCGATCGACGTCGTCACATCGACGGATGACCGGAGTCTCCGGTCTCCGACCGATGATTGCGGAGTGTCGCCATTCGCCGCTCGCGGCGGAAGGGATGAATCCGGGCAACCGGTGGTGGTCCGTTCCCTTGTAGATCGTTTTCGTACCGTCAAGTAGATCAGCGTGCGAGGTTTTTCACTTACCGTCAACGATAGGTGGCGCGTAAGGCTTCACACTCGTCGCTCCGGAGGTAAGAATTGGCCCCGGCAAATGCCGGGTCATGATCTGTTCCGCGCGTCTCATGATCTGGTGCGAGTGATCGGATCGCTGACCAACGAAGGTGAGCAAATGGACGCTGCGTCGTCAGGTACCGCCGAGTCGATGGCCACCCGACAGTTCCAGCGCGAACTGCGCCGCTGGCGCACCCGCAAGGGGCTGACCCAGCGCGCCCTCGCCGACCGCGTACGGTTCAGCCGGGAGACGGTGGCGGCGGTGGAGGCGGGTCGCCGGTACGGCAGCCAGGAGCTCGCCGTGCGTTGTGACGACGTACTCGGGACCGGAGGTCTGCTCACCGCGCTCTGGCCGCAGGTGGCGGTCGAGCAGATCGCCGCGGACGGACGGCGGGGGCCGCGCGGCGCCGCGCCCGTCCGCGCGGAGCCGGCCGGGGCCGACCCCGAGCCCACCGTCGGGGAGCGACAGTCCGTGGTGGACGCGATCGACGAGCTGCGGGACCTGATCGACCAGATGTTGCGGGTGCACTTCCCGGCGGAGTCCGACCGGCGGCCGGAGGAGGCGCACCGGCTCACCGAGGAGGCGCACCGCCTCGCGGCGCAGGTGCACCGGTTGCACGGCGACGACGCCGGTCATCCGGACGCCCCGCCGCCAACGGAGGAGCCCCGGCAGCCGGTGGCCGAGGGCCACCGACCGGCCGGCGAGGCCCGGCGGCCCTTTGCCGAGTCACACCGGCGAGGTCGGGTCGGCGCGCTGCGCCGCCGGCACTGAACCGCTCTCACCTGACTTGTCGTGCACCACCAGACGCGGGTCGGCCAGCGCGTCGACCGACCTCCCAGGTATCGCTTCCTGCGGAAGTAACTGCCTGTTCATCGGCGGGTACAGATAGTGGTACGAGCTGTTTGTACCACGGTTAACCCTGTTGCCCGGCCCCGCCGGTCCGGCGCAATGGGACTTGCTAACTGCAAGATGCAGATCTCCTCGATGACGAGCCGTGGGAGTCAGTCTTGGCCTCGACCACCCGATCCCACGCGGCCCGACCCCAGCCCGTACGCCGGCGCGGCTGGAAGATCGCCTCTCGGATGCGCATCATCGTGGCCGCGCCGTTGGTGGCGGTCGTCGGGTTCGCCGGACTGGCGCTGGCAGACAGCGCCCGGCAGGCCGAGCAGGCCAGCGACCTCGGCGTACTGGCCCAACTGGGCACCGAGGCCGGCCGGCTGGCCTACCAGCTCCAGCGGGAACGGGCGGCCGCGGCCGACCTGTTGACCGCCGCCGCCCCCCGGCAGCAGGACACCTACGCCCGGCAGGCAGCCGCCACCGACGAGATCGTCGCGCGCTACCAGCGGCAACGGGCGCTCGCCCCCGAGCCGGCCGCCGGGCCGGGCAGCGTACTGGCCCGGATCGACAACGCGCTGGCCGACCTGTCGCCGCTGCGGACCCAGGTGCGTACCGCCGCGCACGCGGCCGTCTCCGCCACCACGTTCAGCTACCGGATCATCATCGCCGACCTGCTCGCGTACCGGGAGTCGATCGCCCAGGGCGTCGTCTCGGCCGAGGTCGCCGACGGGATCCGGGCCGCCGCCGCGCTGTCGAAGACCGCGGAGGCGCTCGGCCAGCAACAGGTGGCGGTGCTGCGGGCGATCGCCGCCGGCCAGCTCACCCCGGCGATGCAGCAGGACATCACCGCCGCCCGGACCGGCTTCACCGAATCCAGCCTGGCCTTCCTCGGTCTCGCCCCCGGCCAGTGGCAGGTCTGGTGGGAGCAGGCCGGCAGCGGCAAGGAGGCGCTCACCCTGCAACGCCTCCAGGACCAGGTCTCCCGGGCCGAGATCGGCGCCCCGCTGGAGGTCGAGACCAACGCCTGGATCGGTGCCACCCAGGGCTGGGCCGCCCGGCTGTTCGAGGTGCAGCAGCGGGTCGACTCCGCCGTGCTGGCCGAGGTGGACGCGGCCCGGGTGGAGCAACGCTGGCGGGCCGTCGCCGAGGGCGCCGCGATGGCGGTCGCGCTGCTGCTGACCGTACTGGTCACCTGGGCGGTCGCCCGGCAGATCACCCGGCGGCTGCGCCGACTGCGGGACGCGGCGCACTCGGTGGCGTACACCGAGCTGCCGGCGATGGTCGCCGAACTGCGCAGCCTGGACAGTGCCGGCATCCATCCGGAGGCCCTGGCCCGGGCGTCCGGCTCCACCCTGGAGGCGTCCAGCGGTGACGAGATCGGCGAGGTGGGCCAGGCGTTCGCCGCGGTGCACCAGGCGGCCGTGCGGACCGCCGCCGAGCAGGCGGTCATGCGGGCCAACACGGCGGACATCTTCGTCCACCTCAGCCGCCGCGAGCAGCGGCTGGTGGACGCGGTACTGGCCCAGGTGGACAAGGTCGAGCAGGACGAGACCGACCCGGAACGGCTACAGCAGCTCTACACCCTGGACAGCCTGGCGACCCGGATGGGGCGGATCAACGCCAGCCTCCTCGTGCTCGGCGGTGTGGGCGTCGGGCGGGTACGCCACGAGGACGTACCGATGCAGAAGGTCGTGCAGGCGGCGCTGTCGCAGATCGAGCACTACACCCGGGTCCGGATCGGCGTCGTCGACCCGGACGTGGCGGTCGCGGCCGACAAGGTCGACGAGGTGGTGCACCTGCTCGCCGAGCTGATGGACAACGCGACCGCGTACTCGCCGCCGGAGACCGAGGCATGGGTGACCGCGCGCAGCCTCGGCGACCGGGTCATCGTGCAGGTCAGCGACGAGGGTGTGGGGCTCTCGCTGCAACGGCTGGCACAGCTCAACGACCTGCTGGCCCGGCCGCCGGCCACCGACGTGGCGGCGGTCCGGGCGATGGGTCTGGTCGTGGTCGGCCAGCTCGCCGGTCGGCTCGGGGTGGCGGTCGAACTGCGGCCCGGCCCCAAGCTCGGCACCATCGCCGAGATCTCGCTGCCGGCGACGCTGATCCGCCCTGTCCCGCCGGAGACCCAACTGCTGGCGCCCGGCCGGCTGTCGACGATGCCGGAGGGCCGGGTACGCGGCACCGCCGTACCGGTCTCCTCGTCGACCGTCACCCCGAACGGCCCGGCCCGGCGGCCGGCCTCGGAGCGGGCGCTGCCGTCCGGGTCGGTCTTCCGGCCGACGGCCCAGCGGGCCGACCGGGGTGAGGACCCGACCCAGGAACTGGTCATCTTCGAGCAGGTCAACAACTGGTTCCGCACCGACCGGTCGGGCACCCCGGTCGGGGCGCCCCCGGGCAACGGTGCGGGCAACGGCGCGAGCAGCCCAGCGGGAGGAAGTCCCGAACCGGTCGGCCCGCCGGTCGGTGCCGCCAAGGGTACCGGCGGATCCAACGGTGGCTACGCCACGACGGGCTGGCAGACCCGGGGCGACGAGGGATGGCGGGCCGCCACCGGGCTGGCCAACCCGGACATCTCCGGGACCACCCCGTCCGGGCTCCCGATCCGTCAGCCGCAGCGGCACCTCGTGCCGGGCGGCGTCGCCCCGCCACCCGAACAGCAGCCGGTCTCGGAGCACCGCGACCCGGCCGAGGTGGCCAACGCGATGGCCGCCTACGCCCGGGGCGTGGCCGCCCGCCGTCCCAAGCTGGTGAACGCCTCGGCGACAAGCGACGCGACAGGGAGTACTACGTGAACCAACGAGATCTCGGCTGGATGCTGGACAGTTTCGTCGAGCGGGCCCCGGAGGTCAGTCACGCCATCGCCATCTCCAGCGACGGCCTGATGGTGGCGTCCACCCGGAACCTGCCCCCGGACCGGGCCGACCAGCTCGCGGCCACCGGCAGCGGCCTGGTCAGCCTGCTCCGGGGCGCCGCGGGCTTCTTCGAAGCGGGCGCGGTGATCTCCAACGTCACCCAGCTCGAGGGCGGCTTCATGTTCTCGATGGCGTTCAACGACGGTGCCTCGCTGCTGGTCCTCGCGGCGCCCACCTGCGACGTCGGCAAGGTCTCCTACGAGATGACGGAACTGGCGAACCGGATTGGAGACGTACTGACGCCGGCCGCCCGCGCCGCGGTGGCGCAGGGACGCTGACGGCGGCGCGGCGCCCGGTGTGCGGAGCCAGTTCCGACACACCGTGCCGCCGCACCGCCGGGTGGCCGGGTCGGCCTCCCGCGAAAGTCGTCGTCCCGGCACCCCCTCCGGCCGGCTCCGCCAACTCGGCGGCCACCACCCCACGACCACACCTTCCCCACAACCTTCCCTCACCCCTCGACTGGAGAAGTCATGCCTTTCCCCACCGGTACGAGCCGGCGTCGCGCCCTGACCGGCGCGCTGCTCGCCCTCGGGTTGACCGTGGCCGGCAGCGCCTGCAACAGCGGCGACGACGCCGGCGGCACGCCGGGCACGATAAAGATCGGTCTGCTCGCCTCACTGTCCGGCACCTACGAGGCGGTCGGCACGGAGATCCGCGACGGCTTCGAGCTCTACCTGCGGATGCACGACGGCAAGCTCGGCGGCCACAAGGTCGACCTGATCGTCGCCGACGAGGGCAACGGCGCGCAGACCGCCGTACCGGCCGCCACGAAGCTGATCAAACAGGACCGGGTGCAGGCGCTCACCGGCATCGTCGGCGGCGGCTCGGTGGCCGGGGTCGCCCCGGTGCTCGCCGAGGCGAAGATCCCGTTCGTCGGTTCCAACGGCAACCCGGGGCTGAAGGACGTCTCCCGGTCCTGGTTCACCTCCTACCTCTCCGACGAGCCGGGCGCGGCGATCGCCGAGTACGTCCGGGACAACGTCAAGGGCGAGGTCTTCGCGATCGGCCCGAACTACCAGGGTGGCTGGGACGAGCTGCGCGGCTTCACCGACACCTTCAAGGAGATCGGCGGCAAGCTCGCCAACCCGGACGGCAAGACACTGTGGACGCCGTTCCCGCAGACCACCAACTTCCTGCCGTACTTCGCGAAGATCAAGGCATCCGGGGCCGAGGCGGTCTTCACCTTCTACGCCGGTACCGCCGCCGTCGACTTCGTGAAGCAGTACGCCCAGTCGGAGATCAAGGACCTGCCGCTCTACGCCGCCGGCTTCCTCACCGAGGGCGGCGTGCTGAACGCACAGGGCGAGGCGGCCCGGAACATCTACTCCGTACTCAACTACTCGCCCGACCTGGACAACGCCGAGAACCGCTCCTTCGTGGCGGCCTGGAAGGAGAACCACGACGGTTCGCCCACCACCTACGCGATGGCCTCGTACGACGCGGCGGCGGTGCTGGACAAGGCGATCGGCGCGGCCGGCGACAACCCCACCCCGGAGGAGATCAACAAGGCGATCGCCGGGCTCGGCCAGATCGACAGCCCGCGCGGTACCTGGCAGTTCTCCAAGGAGACACACTCGCCGGTGCAGAAGTGGTATCTGCGGCAGGTCCGGCAGGACGGGCGGGCACTCTCCAACACCGTCGTCGGTGACCTGGCGACCGTGGGCGGATGATGCTCCAATCGGCGCGGGTGCTCGGCCCGGTCGACCCGTACCTGATCCCGGCTCTGGACGGTGTCGCCTACGGGTTGCTGCTCTTCGTCGCGGCGTCCGGGTTGGTGTTCTGCTTCGGCGTGGCGAACATCCTCAACCTGGCGCACGGGCTGCTGTACGCGATCGGCGCGTACCTCGCCGCGGCGTTGCTGGACGGCGGCTGGGGCAGCCTGCTGCTCGCCCTGGGCGTGGGGACGCTGGCGGCGGCCGGTGCGGGAGGTCTGCTCGCGGGCCTGCTCGCGCCGGTCGCCCGGCGTGACCACCTGACCCAGGCGCTGCTGACCTTCGGGGTCGCGTTGGCCGGGGGCGCCCTGCTGGTCACCGCGTTCGGTCCGGACAGCCTTCCGGTGCACATCCCCGCCGCGCTGGACCGTTCGGTGGAGGTGGCCGGGCACCGGTACGCGGCGTACCGGCTGGTCTTCATCGGGGTGGCCGCGCTGATCGCGGTGCTGCTCTGGCTGGCGGTGGCCAAGACCCGGGCCGGGATGCTGGTCCGGGCGGCGGTCGACGACGCCGACATGGTCGCCTGCCTCGGGGTGAACCCGGCCCGGATCCGGCTCGGCGTGCTTGCCGCGGCCGGCGCGCTGGCCGGCGCCGCCGGGGTGCTCGGCGCGCCGATCATCGGCCCGGCGCCGACCACCGGCGACACCGTGCTGCTGCTCTCCCTGGTCGTGGTGGTGCTCGGCGGCCTCGGCTCGGTCCAGGGCACCCTGGTGGCCGCCCTCGCCGTCGGCGAGATCCAGAGTCTCGGCGTCGCGCTGGCGCCGACGGCCGCGCCGTTCCTGCTCTTCGCGGCGATGGCCCTGGTGCTCGCCGTCCGGGCCCGCGGGCTGCCCGGCCGGTTCCTGCGGCTGCGCCCAGGGGGTACGACGTGACCCCGGCCGCCCGGCGGTGGCTGCTCCGGGCCGGGGGAGCCGGACTGCTCCTCGTCGCCGTCGCGGTGCCCTGGTCCGTGGACGCCTACACCACCTCACTCCTCGCCCGCACCCTGGTGCTGGGTCTGGTCGGGGTGAGCGTGGCGCTGCTGACCGGGCTGGCCGGGCTGCCCACGCTCGGCCAGACCGGGCCGTACGCCGCCGGTGCGTACGCCAGCGCCCTGGTCGCGATGCACGTCTCGTCGGTCGGGGTGGTGCAGGTGCTCACCGGGGCGGCGGCCGGCGCGCTGTTCGCCCTTCTCACCGTGCCGCTGGTGGTGTACGCCCGAGGCGTGGTCGTCCTGATGATTACCCTGGCCATCGGTGAACTGACGGTGACCGCCGCCGGTCGGTGGACGTCCGTCACCGGAGGGACCGACGGGCTCGCCGGAATCCCGGCGATCCAGCCCGTCTGGGGCATGGCTCCGCTGGCCAGCGACCGCGCACGCTATCTGTACACGCTGGTCGTCGTCGGGGTGGTGATAGCGGCCATGGTGATGCTGTTGCGTACGCCGGCAGGGCTGCTGTTGCGGGCCAGCCGGGACGACGAGGCGCGGACCCGCGCCTCCGGACACCGGGTCACCGGCTACCTGGCGGTGACCTTCGTCGGGGCCGGCGCGGTGGCGGGGGTCGCCGGCTCGCTGCTGATCACCGCGCAGCAGTACGTCTCGCCGGCCGACTTCGGCTTCGACGTCTCCGCACTGCTGCTGCTCGGCGTGGTGATCGGTGGTGCGGCGTCGATCGGCGGCGCGATCGTCGGCACCGCCCTGGTGATCGCGGTACGGGACTGGCTCTCCGGCCTGCTGCCCGGGTACGCGCCGCTGCTGCTCGGCGGTCTCTTCGTGCTGACCGCCTATCTCTTCCCCCGTGGCGTGGCCGGTTTCTCGACCGAGCTCGCCAACCTGGTCAGGTCCCGTTCGCGGGGCCGGACCGGGCCGGGGGATCGCCCCGGGACGGGAATCCAGGGCCGCCCGTCCCGGGGCGAACCCGTCGCGGCGGCGGGGGAGGGGACCCGATGACGACACTGCTGAGCGCCGAGGCGGTGGTCCGCCGGTACGGCTCGCTGGTCGCGGTGGACCGGGTGGACCTCCGGGTCGCCGACGGCGAGCGGCACGCCCTGATCGGGCCGAACGGTGCCGGCAAGACCACCCTGCTCGACCTGATCGGCGGGGCGACCCGGGTCGACGGCGGGCGGATCCGCTTTGCCGGCCGGGACATCACCCGGCTCGGCCCGGCCCGGCGGGCCCGGATCGGGATCGGCCGGATCCACCAGCGGCCGGCCGTCTGGCCGTCGCTGACCGCACTGGAGAACGTCGTGGTCGCCGGCTGGCATCAGGCCGGCGGGTTCTGGGGCGTACGCACCCGGAACCGGTACCGGCGGCGGCTGCGCGAGCCCGCGCTGTCCCTGCTCGACCGGGTCGGACTCGCCGGCACGGCGTCGACCACGGCGGCGCACCTGTCGCACGGCGAGCGGCGCCAGTTGGAGATCGCCATGGCGTTGGCCGGTCGTCCCCGCCTGCTGCTGCTCGACGAGCCGGCCGCCGGACTCTCCGGTGTGGAGGTGCACCGGCTGGCCGAGCTGCTGGCGGAACTACCCCGGGACGTGTCGGTGCTGCTGGTGGAGCACCGGCTGGACCTGGTGTACGCGCTGGCCGACACGGTCACCGTGCTGCACGACGGCCGGCTGGTCGCCAGCGGCGAGCCGGACGAGATCCGCCACGCACCCGCCGTCCGGCGGGCGTACGCCGAGGCGGTGCGGTGATGCTGCGGGTGCAGGGCCTGCGTGCCGGCTACGACGGCGGTACGGTGCTGCACGACGTCGACATCGAGGTGCCGGCCGGTACGGTGCAGGCGCTGGTCGGCCGCAACGGCGCCGGCAAGAGCACCCTGGTGCACGCCGTCGCCGGGCTGCTGCGGCCGTACCGGGGAATCGTCTCGGTCGACGGCGCGGACCTGGCCGGCAAGCCGGCGCACCGGGTGGCCCGGGCCGGCGTCGGCCTGGTGCCGCAGGGACGCCGGGTGTTTCCCCGGCTGACCGTCTCCGAGCACCTGACCCTGGCCGCCTCGCTGCGCCGCCGCGGCACGGCGCAATCAGGTCCGAACTGGACGGTCCCCGGGGTGCTGGAACTGCTGCCCCGGCTGGCCGAGCGGCTGGGCCACCGGGGCAACCAGCTCTCCGGCGGCGAGCAGCAGATGCTCGCCATCGCCCGGGCCCTGCTCACCCAGCCCCGGGTGCTGCTCCTCGACGAACCGGGCGAGGGGCTCGCCCCGGATCTGGCGGCCCGGGTCCGGGAACTCGTGACCCGGCTCGCCGGGGCCGGGTTGTGCATCCTGCTCGTCGAACAACAGCTCCAGCACGCGATCGAGGTCGCCGACCGGATCGCGGTGCTGGACTACGGCCGGCTGGTCTTCGCGGACTCGACGGCCGCCGTGCGCGCCGACCCCGCCCCGGTAGAGGCGGTACTCAGTGTGGCGGGCGCGGCCACGCCGGCAGGGACCGGACCGGTCCCGTCCGGCCAGGAGTCGACGGCCCCGACCGGGCCGGACTCCGCCCGCTCCGGGCCAACGGGAGGCCCGGGCACGCTCGTGCCTGATTCCGACCCCTCGGCAGACCCCAGGTCCGCCCCGACCACATCCTCTTCCTCATCCGCACCCTGAGAACCGTCGGATCCCGACGTTCGTCGCACCGCTGACTCCGTGTCGGCACCGGTACCCCCATGTTCCTCCGGTGCTGACGCGCGATGACGTGTGCCCGGATAGTCGTCACAGATCATCACGAAGGAGGTACCGATCGTGACTGCCACCCCTGTCAAGAGCAGCTACGCGTTCGACAACCGCTCTCCGGAGGCCGAGGCGCAGATGCGGGCGCTGGAGTCGTTTCTCGATCCGATAACGGCGGAGCGGCTCGCCCCGGTGCTGACCCCCGGGGCGAGGTGTTGGGAGCTGGGTGCGGGCGGCGGTTCGATCGCCCGGCACATGGCCCGGGTGGTCGGCCCCACCGGACTGGTCATCGCGACCGACATCGAACCGTCCCGGCTGGAGCCGGAGGGAAACCTCGTGGTACGCCAGCACGACGTGCGGACCGGAGCGCCGGAGGGCGGCCCGTTCGACGTCATCCACGCCCGACTGGTCCTGCTGCACCTGCCGGAGCGGCGGCGGGTACTCGCCGAGCTGATCGGTGCGCTGGCGCCGGGCGGCTGGTTGGTGGTCGAGGAGTTCGACTGCACCGCCGGACTGCGGGTGCTGGCCGCCCCGACCGACGACGCGGCGAAGCTCTTCCAGCAGGTGATGGAGGCGACCCTCGACATCCTCCAGGATCGGGGCGCCGACCTGGCCTGGGCGCAGGACGTACACACCGAGATGGTGCTGGCCGGGCTGACCGACGTGGACACCATCACCCACTCGCAGAGCTGGCCGGGCGGGTCGACCGGGGCGTCGCTGCACGAGACGAACTCCCGACAGCTCGAACCCCGGCTGCTCGCCACCGGGCTCTCCCCGAACCAGTTGGAGGGGTTCCGGGAACTCGCCAAGGACCCGGCCTTCGCCTCGTTGTCGTACCAGTTCGTCTCCACCCGGGGCCGGCGGCCGGGCCGGGGCTGTGTGAACTGAGCATCTTTCCGCGCCAGCGGGCGGTGGGTCGGGGCCGACGGCGGCCGCTCCCTCCCCGGCGGCATGACCGCAGGACCCGCCGACCCGGCTGGCCGGTCCGGCGGTCGACCGGAGCGCTACGGTCGACCGCCGGACCACCGCCCTCCAGGAGTGCTGGATCCTCCAGGAATGCTGAGGGCGGAGGCGCTCCGGACCGAGGTACTGTTTCGCAGGCTGTCGAGCTGCCCCGCCTGTGCACCCGGGTCTGCGTGGCACCGACTGCCATCGATCAGAGACCCGCCCCGGGGCGCCGAAGGGGAAGCGGCGACCCGAGGCGGGCCGGTCGGGTGACGAGGTGGTCAGCGGCGGCGGGGCACCCAGTAGAGGATCTGCCCCGCGAGCAGTGCGGGATGCGTGTCGGGCAGCTCGCGCAGCGCGCGGGCGAGATGCGCGCCGAGGTACACCATCAGGCCCACCCGGTCGTGGCGATACGCGGTCACCAGCGCCAGCCGGGCGGGCCGGCAGGGCCACGGGTCGGTGCACCTGCGGCAGCGGTACGACGGGTGCGTCGGGATGTGCTTACGCCAACGCTCCTGCGGGCCGATCACCGGTCACACCCGCGCACCATGCCGAGCGCGGTACTCCTGCGCGGGCGTCAGCCCGCCCGGGCGACCGTTCGCCAGGTACGAGCGGGTGGGCGCGTCCCATTGGGGCCGACGGTTGCTGGCCCGAGCCCGGGCCGGCGGCGGGTCCGGGGTGGCGGGTGGCGGCGTGGCCGACAGAGTACGGATCTCGGCCCGCTCCACCTCGGTCAACTCGACCGGGGGCGGTGGCTGGTAGGGCGTGGGTACCAGTTCGAGGGAATCCGGGCAGCGCCAGCGCGAGCCGCAGCGGCAGTACCGCCAGAGCCGGCGCCAGTCCCGGCGGTGGTAGGGCCGTGGTCCGGTCAGATGCCGGAGCAGCCTCTTCATCACAACCTCCTCGGGGAGTTGGAGGGGAGCCGGTCCCGGTGGGGGTCGAGACCGGCTCCCGGGGCGAGTTCCACCCGGGCGCCTGGCGGTCACCGAGCAGTTCTGCTGGGTGACACTCTGCTGTGGACAGCACTAGGCTCGGAAGGCGATCGAGCAGGTCACGGCGCAGGTCTGCTGAGCCGCCGGCGGTGCCTGGCGAACGCCTGGTGATCTAGACAGAGTTCTGGAGGTCCGATGGAACACGAGGACGATTTCGCCTTCATCCGCGACCAGCTCCGCCGGCAGCGAGCCCTTCGCGGCATGCCGCAGGACGAGTTCGGCAAGCGGACGAACTATTCGGCCTCGACGGTGTCCGCCGTGGAGACCGGTACGCGAGCGATCGACATGCCGTACGCCACCCGCGCCGACGAGATCCTGGAGACCGGCGGTCTGTTCGTGCGGTTGCTGAAGAAGGCGCAGCGGTTCAGCGAGCCCTCCTGGTTGGAGCGCTGGCTGGACGCCGAGCGCACCGCCACGCAGCTCCGGAATTACCACCCCAGCCTGATCCCTGGCCTGCTCCAGACCGAGAACTACGCCCGCGCGGTGCTGCGCCTCGAACCCACCCGGCCCGAGGCGGAGCTGGAGAAGCTGCTCGCGTCCCGCCTCGAACGGCAGGAGATCCTGACCCGCGACCAGCCACCCCTGCTGATCGCCGTCCTCGAAGAATCGGCGCTGCGTGTCCGGGACGCCATCATGGCCGAGCAGTACAGGCACCTGCTGCGGATGGCCGAGCTGCCCCACGTCCAGTTGCACCTGATCCCCGCCGACGCCGGGCTGCACGTCGGCCTCAACGGGCAGCTCTCCCTGGCCAGGTCCGCCGACGGCTGCTGGGTGGGAAGCATGGAAAACCAGCTCGCCGATTCCATCGTCGACGACGAGGAGAGCATCGCTACGCTCCTCACGCGGTGGGAGGGTGTGCGCGGCGTAGCCTTGCCGGAGAGCCTGTCGCTCGTCCTGTTGAAGGAAATTGAGAGCCAGCATCGACCTCAGTAGCGCCCGGTGCGGAAGTCGTCCCCCAGCGGCACCAACGGTGGCGGGTGTGTCGAGGTGGCCGACAACCTGCCTGGCGTGGTTGCCGTACGCGACAGCAAGGACCCGGCGGGTCCGGTGCTGACCTTCGGGCCGGAGGCGTGGCGAGCTTTCGTCAGCCTCGCTGCCCGGGAGGGCTAGGCGTACTGCCCGCAGACGTTGGATCGGCGCCTAGCCGTGTGCTCCACCATGGACAACGGTATGGTGGCCAGATTTTGGTGTCCGACTGGCCAATGCCAGCACGCATCGTCGTAGCTGAAGATTTACGTCAGTCGATTTATCGCCCCGTCGCCGCAAGGAGAAGCATGCGAAAAGTCACTTGGCTCCGCCGGCTCGGTGTCGTCTCAGCGGCGGTGGCGGTCGGCCTGTCAACCGCGCCCGTGGCCGCGCACGCCGACGAATATGACACTCCCCGCAGCGCCACTGCCGATGGGGCGGGCAACAGCTACGCTGCCGGGATCAGTGCAGCCGAACAGCGGGCCCGGGCCGCCGTCCTCGCGGTCGGACGAGACTGCACCCCTGGGACCTACAACACCTTTATGATCTACATGTCTCCGGGTGGCGGCACATGGGTTTTCAGGTCGACCCACGAAGCGATGTGCGTCGACTGATCAAGTTTCAACCTGATCGGCCTCCGCCGGGTTGCCGGGGCTGGTAGCCCCGCTGCCCGCAGCGGAGGCCGTTCCGCATTGGCGCGCAGTCCATATCCGGGACCTTCTTGTCGAGAAGATGCCTGCCGCGCTGGTTGTCGAGAGATCCGCGCGGATGTGGCTCAGCCGGTCGACGAGGTCTGCGTTATTCCAACCGACTCGTCCTCCTCGTGGTGACCACGGGCGCCGTGTCATGGCGATCACGCAGGCCATCCTCGTCCCCGAACCGCCGACGACGCCCGCCACCCACGACGAAGATAGCTTCATGAAGTGGGGCTTGGCTGTTGATCGTGGGACGGCCGGCGGCGTGGAACCGACCGGTACCCCGGCCCGTCTTATGGGCATGAGAACGTGGCGAGGTGTCCGGATAACCTGTGTCGGCGCACTGCTCCTGCTGGCCGCCGCCTGTGCCCGCGAGGGCACCGGCTCGGGTGGTGACGGACCGGGCGGAGGGTCGGGCGGCGACTCGGGTCCCGCCGACCCGAACGGTGTAGTGCTCCGGGTGGAACAGGTCGGCGGATTCCTGGCGCCGGCCTCCCGGCTGACCCGGGTGCCGATGGTGACCATCTACGCGGACGGCCGGGTCATCACCGAGGGTCCCCAGCTCGCCATCTATCCCGGGCCGGCGCTGCCGAACCTCCAACAGCAGCGCCTCACGCCGGAGCAGGTCGACCGGCTGGTCGAGCAGGCCCGGGCCGCCGGGGTCGGCACCGCCACCGATCTCGGCCGACCCTCCGTCACCGACGTCCCGTCGACCCGGTTCACCGTGTCGTCCGCCGCCGACACGGACGAGCTGGAGGTGTACGCACTTTCCGAGGGCGGGCAGAACGCGTCGGGGCTGACCGAGGCGCAGCGGGCCGCCCGGGCCGAGTTGCAGAAGTTGCTCGCCGCGCTCACCGACCTGGCCGGCTCGCTGGGCCAGGACAAGGTCGACCAGCCGCAGCCGTACCGGGCGGAGGCGGTCGCGGCGGTGGCGATCCCGTGGCGCCCGGACGACAACGGGTTGGCCGCCCCACCGGAGATCGCCTGGCCGGGCCCAGCGCTGCCGGGGTCGCCGCCGTCGTCCGGCCTCGACCAGGGCTGCGTCGAGGTACGCGGCGCCGAGGCGACCGCACTGCTGGGCGCCGCCGCCAAGGCGAACGCCCGCACTCCATGGACCTCCGGTGGTGACCGCTGGCAGGTGGGCCTGCGGCCGTTGCTGCCGGACGAGACCGGCTGCGCCGACCTCGCCGTCGACTAGGGCCACCCCGGCGGGGAGTCGTCTGGGAGTCGGCCTTGGGCGGTTGTCCCGGCGCCTCCGGTCACCGGCCACCCGTCAGGGTGGCCCGGCCGTGTGGCGCCGTCCAGTCCAGGTCGGGTCCGGCCGGAACGATCCGGGTGGGGTTCAGCCAGGGGTGGGTGACGAAGTAGTGGCGCTTGATCTGCGCGAAGTCGGTGGATTCGCGGAACGCCGGTCGCTGGTAGAGGTCGCGGGCGTACGCCCACAGGTGGGGGTAGTCGACGATTCGGCGCAGGTTCGCCTTGAAGTGGGTCGCGTAGACCACGTCGAACCGGGCCAGGGTGACCCAGAGTCGTACGTCGGCCTCGGTGAGCCGGTCGCCGAACAGGTAGCGTTGCCCCGCCAGCCGTGCGTCGAGGACGTCCAGCGCCTCGAACAGGTCGCGCACCTCCCGCTCGTACGCCTCCTGTGAGGGGGCGAACCCGCACCGGTAGGGGCCGTCGTGGACCCGGGTGTAGAGGAACTCGTGCAACTCGTCGATCTCCGTACGCAGCCCAGCCGGGTAGAGGTCGACGTCCTCCGTCGCCCACTCGTCGAACGCGGTGGCGAGATCCGTACTCAGCACCCGGTAGTCGTTGCAGACGATCCGGCCCGTCCTCCGGTCCCAGAGCGCGGGTACCGACACGTGGCTGTCGTACTCCGGATCCGTGGCTTCGTACGCCTCCGACAGGAAGGCGAAGCCGTTCACCTCGTCCGGGCCATGTCCGTCCCCTTCGCGGAACGCCCAGCCCCGGCCATCCCGGATCGGATCCACCAGCGAGACCGACACGACGTCGGTGAGGCCCTTCAGCCGCAGGACGATGGTCGAGCGGTGGGAGAACGGGCAGGGCGCCGCCGCGTACAGGTGGTAGCGCCCCGGCTCGGCGCGGAACCCGCTCGATCCGTCCGCGGTGATCCGGTTGCGAAATGCCGGCTCGGCCCGTTGCAGCGGCTGGCCGGCGCGGTTCTTCGGCAGGTAGGGACCGAACTCGTCGAAGTCGACAGGGCTGGCGGTGCGGACGGCGACGGACATCGCGGGAACTACCTCCGGTGGTCGTGCGGAGCGGGCGGCCATGCCGAACCGGCGCCCGTGCGGGGCGGCGGAATGTCGGCCCGGCGGCCGGGCGTGGACGACGGTGTCCAGCGGGGTACGGGTCGGCGGGCGGCCAGCACGTCGGGCTGGCCCTCTCCGACGATACGACCTCGCCTCGGGCTGACGACGACGCCCGGTGACACGCCGTCAGGCCGGCGGACTCGCCGGATCGGACCCACGGAATTGTGCCCAGGGCGCACAATGGGTGCCGCGGCGGCTACGGGACGGGTTCTGCGGCGATGTCCGGGCTGGGCCTGACGCCGTCGGTGTCCACCCGCCCGTCAGGGCCCGGCCGGAGGCGAGTCGATGGAGCAGCAGAGACGTTTCGCGGTGGATCCGCCGGAGACGAGCGCGAGTAGCATCCCCGGTCCGCAGTTGCTCGGTCGGCTCTACCGGCCCGATCCGCGGGACTGGGACATCCCGCGCCTGCTGGAGATCGCCGAGCCGGCCGAGTCGATCCGGCAGATGACGGTGGAACAGGTGCTCACCGAGACGCCGTACTTCTCCGACTGGCGGGCATACCTGGTCTTCTGGCGCTGGTTGCGCAGCCAGCGGCAGCCGACGGTGGCCCCGGCGGCGGCCCGGGACAGGGCGCCGGCCTGGGAGTTGACCGTCCAGCTCGACCAGGGCCAGACCGGGCACTGCGTCGGGTTCGGCTGGGCGGGCTGGGTGGACGCGATGCCGGTGGCCGGCACGTACCAGAACGCCGACGGCCACGCCCTCTACTACGAGGCCAAGGTGATCGACGGCGAGCCCGGCAAGGAGAACGGCTCGACGGTCCGGTCCGGAGCGCTCGCCGTCCGGGAGCGGGGCCGGCTCGCCGCGTTCGCGTTCGCGCACACCACGGCGGAGATCGACGAGTGGATCGACAACCAGGGTTCGGTCGTGGTGGGCACCGCGTGGACCGCCGACATGTTCAACCCCGACGAGAACGGGTTCGTCAAGCCGACCGGCCAGGGAGCGGGCGGGCACTGCTATCTGATGCTCGACCGGATTGAGTCCGAGGACGCGTACCTGTTCCAGAACTCCTGGGGTGCGGCGTGGGGCTGGGGCGGTCGGTTCAAGATGAAGCGCGGCGACTTTGACGGCCTGCTTCAGAACGAGGGAGAGGCGTGCTGTGCGGTGGAGCTGCCGCACTGACCGGCCGGGGCGGGCCGCCCACCGCACCCGGGATCGGAGACTGGCATGGCGCGCGTTGACTTGACCGAGGCGGACGGCGGCCGGTCGTACCCGGCGGCGCCGGGGGACCTGGTGGTCGTCCAGCTCACCGAGACGCCCAGTTCGGGCTACCGGTGGCAGCTCGACGCGGTGGACACCGCCGTGCTCGCGCCGGCCGGGGACGCGTTCCGGCCGGGGCAGCAGGGGTTGGGTGGGGCCGGGACCCGGCACCTGCGGTTCACCGCCACCGGGACCGGCCGGACGGCGCTGCGGCTGGTGCTGCTGCGCGGCTGGGAGCCGGGGGAGCGCGCGGCGCGGCGGTTCGAGGTTACCATTCACGTCACGGGTGCCGGACCGGTCGTATCGCCGACCGGCTGAAATGGAACTTTTCCAATTTGCGCAGCGCGGCGCGTTTACCGCGCCTTTCACCTGCGGGTCGGGACGGACCGCAAGGGGAGCCGAGAAAGGCTCAATGGAAGCCTATTGACAGACATCAATGTAAATGGATAGCGTGACTCTGCCGTGGGACCCAACAGCTATTCCTGCCAGTCGCAAGGAGAGTCCCATGTCCAATGCCCGAGTCACCGACGTCGTCACCACGCTGTTCCGGATCGTGCTCGGCCTGCTGTTCGCCATGCACGGCGCCGCCTCCCTCTTCGGGATCTTCGGCGGTAACCGGGGAAGCGGCGAGGCGGTCGCGATCGGCACCTGGCCCGGGTGGTACGCCGCCCTCATCCAGCTCGTCGGCGGACTGCTGGTCCTGGTGGGCCTGAGCACCCGCCCCGCCGCGATCATCTGCTCCGGCTCGATGGCGTACGCGTACTTCGTGGTGCACCAGCCCGACGCGCTGCTGCCGCTGAACAACGGCGGCGAGACCGCGGCCCTGTTCTGCTGGTCCTTCCTGCTGGTCGCGGCCCTCGGCGCCGGACGGTGGTCGCTGGACGCCGCGCTCGCCCGCCGTCGGGGCGTGGCCCAGGAGCCGGCCACGGTGGCCGCCACCCGCTGAACCTCTTCAACCTCCCCTTGCGGTCGCACGAACCGCAAGGTCGGACGCGATGCGTGAGCGCCGCGCGGTTCAGGTTGAAAAAGGGTTCACTGATCAGACCTCGGGGAGACCGACGTAGTTCTCCGCCAGGCTGGTGGCGTACGCCCGGGAC
Organism: Plantactinospora sp. DSM 117369; assembly: GCF_053764795.1. Taxonomy (NCBI): domain Bacteria; kingdom Bacillati; phylum Actinomycetota; class Actinomycetes; order Micromonosporales; family Micromonosporaceae; genus Plantactinospora; species Plantactinospora sp. DSM 117369. The sequence goes on from NZ_CM132446.1 coordinate 4,541,774, forward strand.
GAGGTGACGTAGCGCAGCGTCGAGAGCTGCAACTTCGCCTCGTACGGGTCGTCGGTCCGCAGCCGGTGCAGCAGCGAGGTCATCCACCAGGAGAAGTGCTGGGCCCGCCAGACCCGACGCAGCGCGGTGTCGGAGTAGGCGTTCAGCAGGTGGTCCCGACCCTCCCGGTAGAAGGCGGCGAACGCGTCGCCGAGCAGCGTGACGTCGGCCAGCGCCAGGTTCATCCCCTTGGCGCCGGTCGGCGGCACGATGTGCGCCGCGTCGCCAGCCAGGAAGAGCCGTCGCCACCGCATCGGCTCCACCACCAGGCTCCGCATCCCGGTGAGGCTCTTCTCCAGGATCGGCCCCGTGTTGAGCGTCCACCCCGGGACCGTCTCCAGCCGGGTGCGCAGCTCCGACCAGATCCGCTCGTCGGGCCACTGGGCGAGGTCGGTCTCCGGCTCGACCTGGAGATAGAGCCGGGAGATCTCCGGAGAGCGCATGCTGTAGAGCGCGAACCCCCGGTCGTGATGGGCGTAGATCAGCTCCTCGGTCGCCGGGGCGGCCGCAGCCAGGACCCCGAGCCAGGCGAAGGGATAGTCGCGGTCGTACTCGGTCAGCTCGCCGGCCGGTACGCTCGGCCGGCTCACCCCGTGCGAGCCGTCGCACCCGGCGACGAAGTCGCAGTACAGCTCCTCGGCACGGCCCTGGTGCCGGAACCGGATCACCGGCGAGTCGGAGTCGAGCCCGCCGAGGCGTACGTCCGCGACCTCGAACCGGAGGTCGCCGCCGGCGGCCGTACGGGCCGCGATCAGGTCCTTCACCACCTCCTGCTGGCCGTAGACGGTGATCGCCCGCCCGGTCAGCTCGGTCATCGCGATCCGGTGCGCCGCACCGCCGAAGCGCAGCTCGATGCCCTCGTGCCGGAGCCCCTCCCGGTCCAGCCGAGCACCGAGCCCGGCACGCCGGAGCAGGTCGACCGAGCCCTGCTCCAGCACACCGGCCCGGATCCGGTGCTCGACGTACTCCCGGCTGCGGCACTCCAGCACCACCGACTCGATGCCGGCCCGGTGCAGCAGGTGCGACAGCAGCAGACCCGCCGGCCCGGCCCCGACGATCCCGACCTGGGTACGCATCATTCACTCCCTGACCTCTCGCGACTTTTCCGAACCACCGGGCCGGCACGTCACACCTGCCGGTCCCGGCCCGCGCCGAGCGCGCTCACCGTCATCACCGCCGTCACCACCGCCAGGGCGGCGAGCGGCAGGCCCCACCCGGTGGCGACGTCCCGCAGCGCGCCAACCAGCACCGGAGCGGTGGCACTGAGTAGATAGCCGACCGACTGCACCGCGCCGGAGAGTTCCCGGGCCGACCCGGGGGTGCGGGCCCGGAGCACCAGCAGGGTCAGGGTGAGGCTGATCGCGGCGCCCTGGGCGAGCCCGGCCGACACCGTCCAGAGTGGATACAGCGAGGGGAGGGCGAGCAGGCCGAGCACGCCGACCGCCCAGCCGGCGCAGATCACCAGCGCCAACCCCCGCTGGTCCGGCCGGCGGACCGCCAGGGTCGGCACCACCAGCGCGGTGCCGATCCCGAGCAGGTTGAACATCGCGAGCGCCGCCCCCGCCCGGGTCGGCTCGACGCCCTGGTCCCGCAGCATGCTCGGCAGCCAGGTGAGCAGCGCGTAGTAGAGCATCGACTGGGTAGCCATGAAGATGGCGAGCTGCCAGGTGACCCGGGACCGCAGGACGCTGCGCCGGGATCGGGGCGGCTCCGGGACCGGCGCGGTGTGCCGGCGGCGTACCTGGGGGAGCCAGCCGAGCGCCGCGACCGCGGCCAGCCCGCCCAGCGCGAGCAACGAGCCCCGCCAGCCCAACCCCACCGTGTACGCCAGCGGCGCGCTCACCGCCGCCGCCAGCGTCGCCCCGGTGGTCAGCGAGGCGGTGCTCAACCCGGTGGCCAGGCCCGGCCGGCTCGGAAAGTGCTGCTTGACCGCACTGGGCACCAGGACGTTGCCGACGGTGATCCCGGCGCCGACGATCGCGGTGCCGAGCAGCATCCAGCCGGCGTGCGGCAGCGTCCGGGTCAGGCTGCCCAGCACGATGCCGAGCATCGCGGCGAGCAGGGCCAGCTCGATGCCGATCCGGCGGCCGAGCAGCGCGGCGAGCGGGGAGAGCAGCCCGAAGCAGAGTACCGGCAGAGCGGTGAGCAGCCCGGCCGCGCCCCGGCCCAGGTCGAGGTCGACCTGTAGCTCGGGCAGCAGCGGCGGGACCGCCGCGATCGCCGCCCGCAGGTTCAGCGCCAGCAGCACCACCCCGAGCAGGGTCAGCCAGCCGCCCCGGCCCAGCCCGCTCCGGCCGCCGGCCGAGCCCGCGTCGCTGCCCCGGGCGGCCGAGCCCGCGTCGCCGCCTGGCTCGGCGGCCCGGGTGCCGGGGACCGGAGACTCGTGGTTCAGAAGGGGTACCTCGTGATGTCGCCCTGCACGGTCACCCACTGGGTCTCGGTGAACGCGGCGAGGTTGGCCGCCGGCCCGCCCAGCCGGGGCCCGTTGCCGGAGGCGGCAACCCCGCCGAACGGGGCGACCGCCTCGTCGCTGACCGTCTGGTCGTTGATGTGCACGATGCCGCTCGGTACCCGCTCGGCGAACGCCATCGCCTTCATCACGTCCCGGCTCAGGATGCCGAGCGAGAGGCCGTACTCGCTGTCGGCGGCGAGCTTCGCGGCCTCGTCCAGGTCGCCGAAGCGCAGTACCGGGGCGACCGGACCGAAGACCTCGTGCGCGTACGCCGGGGTGGCCGGGGTGACCCCGGAGAGCACCGTCGGCCGGTAGAAGAGGTTCTCGTACGTCCCGCCGGTCACCAGGGTCGCCCCCGCGTCGACGCTGCCGGTGACCAAAGAGTGGATCTTGTCCCGTTGCCGCTCGTCGATGATCGGCCCGAGCGCGACATGCTCCCGGGCCGGGTCGCCGACCGGCAGGTGCGCCGCCTTCTCGGCCAGCCGGTCGACGTACTCGTCGGCCAGCGACTCGTGCACCAGGTGCCGGCCGGTGGTCATGCAGATCTGTCCCTGGTGCAGGAACGAACCCCAGGCACCGGCGGAGACCGCCAGGTCCAGGTCGGCGTCGTCGAGGACCACCAGCGCCGAGTTGCCGCCGAGTTCCAGCAGTACCCGCTTGAGGTGCCGGGCGGCGGCCTGCCCGACCTGGCGGCCGGCCGACGTCGAGCCGGTGAAGCTGATCAGGCGTACGTGCGGATCGGCGACCAGCGCCTCGCCCGCCTCCGGCCCACCCGGCAGTACGTGCAGCACCCCCGGCGGCAGGCCCGCCTCCTCGAAGATCCGGGCGACCGCGACCCCACCGGTCACGGCGGTCCGCGGATCGGGCTTGAGCACCACCGCGTTGCCCAGGGCCAGCGCCGGGGCGACCGAGCGGACCCCGAGGATGATCGGTACGTTGAACGGGGAGATCACCCCGACCACCCCGACCGGCAGCCGGCGGGCCAGGCTGAGCCGGGGCTGTGCGCTCTGGATGATCTCGCCGAGCGGGTGCGAGGCGAGCGCCGCCGCCTCGTAGCACTCCTGCGCGGCGGTGTCCGTCTCCAGGGTCGCCTTCGGCGGCACCGAACCGGTCTCCCGGACGATCCAGTCACCGACCTCGGCCGCGTGTTCCTCCCACAACTGTCCGGCCCGGCGCAGCACGGCGGCGCGCTTGTCGTAGGGGGTCGCGGCCCAATCGCGCTGGGCCTGGACGGCGCGGGCGGCGGCCCGGGCCACGTCGGCGGCGTTGGCGATGCCGGTACGGCCGATCTCGTCGCCGGTGGCCGGTTCCCGTACGGCCGCGTCGCCGCCGTCGGCCCGGACCCAACCGTCGCTGTATATCCTGCCGTGCCAGTCGGCCGAGTCGAGAAGAGTCACGGGAAACCTCCTTGGGGTGGTGGCGGTGCGCCGCCTCGTCGGGCGGACAGGGGGTCAGGGCGCGAAGTGCGGCTTCGGGCTCATGGCGACGTCGAGCAGCAGCGGTTCGGTCCGGTCGGCGAGGGTCGGCACCACCTCGTCCAGCACGGCGAGGAGTTCCGGGTGGGTCCGGATCCGCCGGGCGGGACAGCCGAACGACCGGGCCAGGCCGTGCACGTCGACCTCGTCGAACGCCGGCCAGGGCGGCTTGCCGCCGTACTGCTCGGTGAGCTCGTCCAGCACCGCGTACCGGCCATTGGAGAGGACCACGTAGAGCACGCCGCAGCCGTACCGGACGGCGCTCCACAGCCCCTGGACGGCGTAGAGCGAGGCGCCGTCGCCGAGGATCGCCACCACCGGGCGGGTCGGGTCGCCGAGCCGGAGCCCGGCCGCGGCGGGCAGCCCGAACCCGAGGCCGCCCATCGCCGCGCTGACGAAGCCGCGTGGCTGCCGGGCCGGCAGCATCCGGTGCAGGTCCGGCCGGGTGGACGGGGTCTCCTCGACCAGTACGACGTCGGCCGGCAGCCGCCGGGCCAGCGCGGCGAAGACGTGCGCCGCCCGGAGCGGCTCGCCGGGCGCCGGTGGCGCGACCGGAGCCGGGTCCGGGCGGTCCGGGGCGGGACGGTCCCGCTGCGCCACCCGGGTGGCCAGCGCGGCGCAGCAGACGGCCGGGTCGGCCAGCACCGCGAGGTCCGCCTCGCTGCGGTGCACCTCCTCCGGCTCGGCCGAGACCACCGCGACGGTCAGGCCGGCCGGGAGCAGCGGGCCGGGCTCGTAGACGTACTGCCGGAAGGCGGCGGCGCCGACCACCAGGGCCAGGTCGTGCCCGGCCAGCGTGGCGCGGAGCTGGGACCGGGCGGCCGGCAGGTGACCGGCGAACCGGGGATGGTGCTGCGGAAATCCGGCCCGGGCGCCGAACGCCTCCTGCCAGACCGGCGCGCCGATCCGCTCCGCCAGTGCGGTCAGCGCGTCCCAGGCCGCCTGGTCGTCCGCTCCGGCGCCGACCACCAGCACCGGGGCGGTGGCCGCGTCGACCAGCCGGGCCAGCTCGTCGACGGCGGGACCGGGCGCGGGGGCCCGCGCGCGGACCTGCTCCGGTGCGGCCCGGCCGAGCGACGGGTCGACCTCGGCGGTCCAGTCGTCCATCGGCACCACCACCAGGGCCGGGCCGCGGCGCAGGGTCGCCTCGTGCCAGGCCCGGCGTACCGCCGCCGGCACGTCCTGGGCCAGCACCGGCTGCTCCACCCACACCGGGTACGGGGTGCCGAGCTGGTCGAGCCGGCCGGCGAGGAACGGCTCGGCGGCCAGGTGCCGGCGGTCCTGCTGCCCGACGAGCACCACCAGCGGCGCCCGGTTGACCCGGGCGGTGGCGAGCGCCCCGACGGCGTTGCCGAGTCCCGCCGTGGTGTGCAGGTTCACCACCGCCGGCCGCCCGGTGGCCAGCGCGTAGCCGGTGGCCATCCCGACCACGGAACCCTCGTGCAGGGCGAGTACGAAGGTCAGGTCGTCGGGCAGGTCGGCCAGGAACGCCAGCTCGGTCGAGCCCGGATTGCCGAAGACCCGGTCCACGCCGTACCGGCGCAGCACCGCCAGGGTGGCGTCCCGGACCGTGGTCATCGGGTACCGGTCGGCTGGCGTGCTGGCGTGCCGGTCGGGGCGTCCACCGGGCCGGGGTCGGTGGTCCAGCCGCTCTTGGCCCGTTGGATCTGGCCGAACACCTGGGCCCGCAGTTCGGCGAAGCGGGCCGACGACCGGGTGCCGAGCTGGTCCCGCTCGGCCGGCAGGTCGATCGCCACGTCGTCGAGTACCACGGTCGGCGACCCGGAGAGCACCAGCACCCGCTGGCCGAGATAGACCGCCTCGTCGATGTCGTGCGTGACGAACAGGATGGTCACGCCGAGCCGCTCCCACAACGACCGGACCAGGTCCTCCAGGTCGGCCCGGGTCTGCGCGTCGACCGCCGCGAACGGCTCGTCCATCAGCAGGATGTGCGGCTCGTACGCCACCGCCCGGGCCAGCGCCACCCTCTGCTGCATGCCGCCGGAGAGCTGCCACGGGTAGGCGCCCGGCACGTCAGCGAGGCCGACGGCGGCGAGCGCGGTGTGCACGAGTTCCTGGCGGCGGGACCGGCTCAGACTCTTCTTCTGCTTCAGTGGCAGCTCGACGTTGCGCTGCACGGTCATCCACGGGAAGAGACTGCGGCCGTACTCCTGGAAGACCACGGCCATGCCCGGCGGCGGACCCTGCACCGGGGCACCCTCCAGGACCAGCTCCCCGGAGGTCGGCGGGAGCAGGCCGGCGATGCACTTGAGCAGGGTGGTCTTGCCGGCGCCGGAGGGGCCGACCACGCAGACCAGTTCTCCGGCACCGACGGAGAAGGTGAGATCCCGGACCGCCTCGACCGACCGGCCGCGTCCGGTGTAGACCTTGCGCAGCCCGCGGACGTCGAGCAGCGGTGCGGTGTCACCCTGGGGGAGGTCTGTCGAGTTCATCGCTGCCCATCGTCTCGTTGTGAGTGCCGGAGGCCGAGGTACCAGTGCAGGGCCGACCGCTCGAAGAGCCGCAGCAGCATGGCGAGCAGGAAGCCGAGCAGACCCAGCAACAGGATGCCGGTCCACATGTCGGTGACCGCGAAGGTGCGCTGGAACTGGATGATGGTGAAGCCCAGCCCGTTGTTCGCGGCGAACATCTCGCTGATCACCATGAGGATGATGCCGACCGACAGGGCCTGGCGTAGCCCGGTGACGATCTGCGGGGAGGCGGACCGGACCACCAGGTGCCAGAGCCGGGCCGGACCGCGGATGCCGTAGCAGCGGCAGGTCTCGGTGAGCACGTCGTCGACCGCCCGCACCCCCTCCACCGTGTTGAGCAGGATGGGCCAGACGCAGCCGGAGAGCACCACCAGCACCTTCATGGTGTTGCCGAAGCCGGCGAAGAGCATCAGCACCGGCACCAGCACCGGTGGCGGGATGGCCCGGAGGAACTCCAGCACCGGTTCGCAGAATGCCCGGACCCGCCGGAAGGAGCCGATCAGGACGCCGAGCCCGACGCCGACGGCGACGGCGAGGAGGAATCCGGCGGTGAGCCGCAGCAGGCTCGGCAGCACGTCCGCGCGCAGCCGGTCGCTGCGCAACCAGACGTCGTCGAAGCTGGCCAGGATCTCCGACAGCGGGGGGAGGTAGAAGGTCTCGCTGTCGGCCGAGAGCACCCACCAGAGAGCGAGCAGCCCGAACGGCAGGCCGAAGACGGCGGCGGTCCACCACAGGGCCCGACCGAGGGTCAGCACTATCCGCCGCCCGGCGCCCGGTCGCTGTCGTCCGAACGCGCCACCGTTCACCGGGTGCCCTCGCCGCGTACCGAGGGGTGCCAGGAGAGCACCGCGCGTTCGAGTTGCCGGGCCAGTACGTTGACCGCCACCCCGAGCAGGCCGGTGACGATGATCAGGGCGTACATCGAGTCGACCGCGCCGCCGGACTGGGCCCGGTTGATCTCGTTGCCCAGCCCTGGCGCCCCGATGATCAGCTCGGCGGTGATGGCCAGGATCAGCGCCACGGCGGCGGCGAGCCGGACCCCGGTCAGCAGGTACGGCAGCGCGGTCGGCCAGAGCAGGTGCCGGATCCGGGCCCACCGGCCCAGCCCGAAGGTGTACGCGGTGTCCCGGGCGACCGGATCGACGTCCCGGACGCCGTAGAGCACCTGGACGAGCACCTGCCAGAACGCCGCGTAGACCACCAGCAGCAGCACGGAGCGCAGGTCGGTGCCGAAGAGCAGCACGGCGAGCGGGATCAGCGCGACCGAGGGGATCGGCCGGAGGAACTCGACGGTCGAGGCGGTGAACTCGCGCAGCACCGGTACGGTGCCGAGGACGAAGCCGACGACAACGCCGAGCGCGACCGCGATCGCCAGGCCGAGGAACCAGCCGCGCAGCGTGTCGGTGACCGCCGCCCAGAACCGGGACTCGCCGAGCAGTTCGCCGAGGGCGACCGCGATCTCGCTGGTCGGCGGCAGGTAGTTCGCCGAGACCAGCCCGAGCCGGGGCACCGCCTCCAGGACGAGCAGGAAGGCGGCGAAGCCGAGCAGTCCGAGCAGGGCGGTGTCGCCGCGCGGCCGACCGGTGCCGCCGGACCGGCCGGCCGGGGCCGGTGCGGTCGCGGCGGGCGGCGGTACGGTGGCGGCTGGGGTCACGGGAGCAGTTCCGAGACGTCGACCTTCTCCTTGATCAGCCCGTCGCTCAGCATCAGGTCCGCCAGGGTCTGCACCGAGGCACGGTTGATCTCGGCGGGCCAGGCCGGCAGGGTGATCTTCGCGGCCACCGCCGGGTCGATCTGGGTGTACGTCTGCAACACCTGGCGCGCCTCGTCCGGGTGCTCCTGGGCGTACTTCAGGGACTTGTCCATCGCGGCCTTGAACCGCTTGGTCAGGTCGGCCTTCTGGTTGATGGTCTGCTCGGTCGAGAAGTACGCCGCCACCGTCATGTTCGGGATGGCCTCGGCGAAGTTGTAGGCGACGACCCGGGCGCCCTGGTTCTGCGCGATGGTGAAGAACGGCTCGACGACCATCGCCGCATCGACCCGCTTGCCCAGCACCGCGGCCGGCATCTCCGGGAACGGCAACTCGGTCCACTTGATGTTCGACGGGTCGCCGCCGGCCTTGCGGATCGACGCCCGGGTGGTGGTGTCGGTGATGTTGTTCAGGTTGTTGATCGCGATGTTCTTGCCGGCCAGGCCGGCCGCGTCGGTGATCGGGCTGTCCGGCGGCACCACGACGCCGCCGAAGTCGGCGCCGGGCTTTCCGGTGGAGGAGTTCCCCACCGTGATCGCCTTGACCGGGATCTTCTGCGAGCGGGCGGTGATCAGCGAGACGACGTTGCCGAAGGCGAAGTCGAACTGCCCGCTCACCACGCCGGTCACCGCGATGGAGCCGCCGGTGGTGTTGACCACCTCGACCTCGATGTTCTGCTCCTTGAAGAAGCCCTTGCTGTTGCCCAGGTGCAGCGGGGCGACGTCGACGATGGGGATCGCCCCGACCTTCACCCTGTCCACGCCGCCGGAGCCGTCCCCGGGTGAATCGTCGGAGGAGGAGCCGCAGGCCGCGACGGCGAGGAGGGCGGCGAGGGCGGTGGTGGTGGCGGCGAGACGGCGCATCGGGTCTCCCGGCGTCCGGCGGTCCTGTCGGGACCGGGCTGAATGGCTCACGGCGGAGCCTCGGGGGTGGTGGTGGTCGCTAGCCGAACGAATGTTCTCATTTGGAACGTTGGCACAGTGACCGAGTTCACGTCAACAAGCGCCCCACAACTTCTCCGCAACGTCGCCGAGCGGTGCGCCGAGCGGCACCGGGACCTCGTTGACGGATCGTGGCCCGGGGATTACGTTCGTCATAAGCACGGGAGTCCGCATATCGAACGTGTGGTGATTGGTGGACCGGACGCGACGAGGGGCACCTGACGACCCGCCGTCCCGCCGCCGGTAGCGTCGGGTCGGCCCGGCGATCGGCGGCAGTAAGGAGACATGGTGACCAACGACGTCTACGTCCTCGACGCCGTACGGACCCCGATCGGGCGGTACGGCGGCGGCCTCGCCGGGGTACGCCCCGACGACCTCGCCGCGCACGTGCTGCGGGAGGTGACCCGGCGCAGCCCCGACCTCGACCCGGCCCGGATCGACGACGTACTGCTCGGCAACGCCAACGGCGCCGGCGAGGAGAACCGGGACGTGGCGCGGATGGCCGTACTGCTCGCCGGGCTCCCGCCGACGGTGCCCGGCGCGACCGTCAACCGGCTCTGCGGCTCCGGCCTGGAGGCGGTGATCGGGGCGGCCCGGGCGATCGCGGTCGGCGACGCCTCGATCTGCGTCGCCGGTGGCGTCGAGTCGATGACCCGGGCCCCCTGGGTGCTGCCCAAGCCCGAATCCGGCTACCCGCGCGGGCACGAGACCCTGCACTCCACCACCCTCGGCTGGCGGATGGTCAACCCGGCGATGCCGGCCGAGTGGACCGCCTCGCTCGGCGAGTGCACCGAGATCCTCGCCGAGCGGTACGGCATCTCCCGCGACGAGCAGGACGCCTTCGCGGTACGCAGTCAGCGGCTCGCCGCGCGGGCGTGGGCCGACGGGGCGTACGCCGACGAGGTCAGCGCGGTACCCGGCACCGAGGTGGAGACCGACGAGAGCATGCGCCCGGGTACCAGCACCGAGGCGCTGGCCCGGCTCAAGCCGGTGTTCCGGCCCGACGGCACGGTCACCGCCGGCAACTCCTCCCCGCTCAACGACGGGGCGAGTGCCCTGCTGCTCGCCGACCGGGCCGGTGCCGAGGCGGCCGGCCGGACCCCGCTGGCCCGGATCGTCTCCCGCGCGGTCGTCGGCATCGAGCCGCAACTGTTCGGCATCGGCCCGGTACGCGCCGCCGAGGAGGCACTGCGCCGGGCCGGCGTCGGCTGGTCGGACCTGGCGGTGGTGGAGCTGAACGAGGCGTTCGCGGCCCAGTCGCTGGCCTGCCTGGCGCAGTGGAAGGAACTCGACCCCGAGATCGTGAACCCGCAGGGCGGGGCGATCGCCCTCGGCCACCCGCTCGGTTCCTCCGGATCGCGCATCCTCGGCTCGCTGGCCTGGCAACTGCACCGCCGCGGTGGTGGGCTTGGCCTTGCCGCCATCTGCATCGGCGTCGGCCAGGGCCTGGCCGTCGTACTGGAAGCCTGACGGGAGGACGGCCATGACCACCGAGCACATCCGTTCCGCCGAGCCCGAGCTGCCGGCGGGCGGGCCGACCAGCCCCGGCGGGCTGGTACTGCCCCGCTACCGGCACGACGACCCGGACACCCACCCGCCGATGCTCTTCCCGGACTACGGCTCCACCAACCTGCGCGCCCCGCGGCAGCCGCTCGCCCTGCTGCCGCAGCGGCTGACCGAGGTCACCGGGCCGCTGCTCGGCGAGGGCCGGCTCGGCGAGCTGGACCACGACCTGACCCGGCAGCACGCCGGGGAGCCGCTGGGCCAGCGGATCATCGTGCACGGCCGGGTGCTGGACGGCAACGGCCGTCCGGTGCCGCACACCCTGGTGGAGATCTGGCAGCCGAACGCCGCTGGGCGCTACCGGCACGCGGGCGACAACTGGCCGGCACCGATCGATCCCAACTTCACCGGGGTGGGTCGGACGCTGACCGACGCCGACGGGCACTACCGGTTCGTCACCGTGCAACCGGGCGCCTATCCCTGGCGGAACCACCCGAACGCCTGGCGGCCGGCGCACATCCACTTCTCCCTCTTCGGCCAGGCGTTCACCCAGCGGCTGGTCACCCAGATGTACTTCCCCGGCGATCCGCTCTTCTTCCAGGACCCGGTCTTCAACTCGGTCCGCGACCCGCTGGCCCGGGAACGGCTGATCTCCCGGTACGACCACTCGGTGACCGAGCCGGAGTGGGCGCTCGGCTTCGAGTTCGACCTGGTGCTGCGCGGCCGGGAGGCCACACCCTTCGAGGACGGCGACGACGATGACTGAGCACACCGACCTGACCCCGACCTTCGGCACCGGCCCGGCCGTCGACACCACTGCGGCGCCGGCCGCCACGGCAGCACTCGCCCCGGCGCCGCCGCTCGGCTCGACACCCGCGCAGACGGTGGGGCCGTACCTGCACATCGGCCTGCTCTGGCCGGACGGCCCGGACGTGGTGCCGGAGGGTACCCCGGGAGCGATCTGGATCCGCGGCCAGGTCTTCGACGGCGCCGGGGCGGTGGTGCCGGACGCGCTGGTGGAGACGTGGCAGGCGGACCCGGACGGCCGGTTCGACCATCCGGACGATCCCCGGGGAGCCCGGCCGCCGGCAGTGCCCGGATTCCGGGGCTTCGGCCGCAGCGCCACCGACGCCGACGGCCGGTACGAGATCCGTACCCTCAAGCCCGGCGCCCTGCCCGGCCCGGACGGCGAGACCGAGGCACCGCACCTGAACCTGTCGATCTTCGCGCGTGGCCTGCTGCACCGGCTGGTGACCCGGCTCTACTTCCCGGACGAGGAAGCGGCGAACGCCGCCGACCCGGTGCTCGGCACGATCGACCCGGCCCGCCGCGCCACCCTGGTGGCCCGGCCGGCCCCGGACGGGCTTTGCTTCGACATCCACCTTCAGGGTCCGGATGAAACCGTCTTCTTCGCGGTCTGAGCCGGGGCCGACGCACGGCGCCGGCAGCGGCTCGGCGATCGGGGCGCCCGTCGCCGGCAGCGGCTCGGTGACCTGGGCGCGCGGCGGGCTGCTCAGCGGGCTCTCCGGCGCCGCCGAGGTGGACGCCGAACTCACCGACCGGGCACTGCTGACCGCGCTGCTCGACGTGGAGCGGACGCTCGCCGAGGCCGGCGCCGAGTGCGGCGTCGTGCCGGAGCCGGCGGCGGAGGCGATCGCGCGGTGCTGCCATCCGGACCGGTTCGACCTCGCCGCGCTCGCCGAGGGGGCCGACGCCGCCGGCAACCCGGTGGTGCCGCTGGTCCGCCAGCTCACCGAGGCGGTACCGGCCGCCGCCCGGCCCTGGGTACACCACGGCGCGACCAGCCAGGACGTGCTGGACACCGGACTGGTCCTGCTCGCCAACCGGGCCGGCGAGCCGCTGCTGCGCCAGCTCGACGCCGCACTCGACGCCGCCGCCGGGCTCGCCGACCGGCACCGGGACACCGTGCTGCTGGCCCGTACCCTCGGCCAGGCCGCCGCGCCCACCACCTTCGGGCTGAAGGCCGCAGGCTGGCTGCTCGCCCTGCTGGACGCCCGGACCCGGCTGGCCGCCGCCCGATCCGGGCTGCCGGCACAGCTCGGCGGGGCGGTCGGCACGCTCGCCGCGCTGGGTCCGGCCGGACCGGAGGTGACCGCCCGGCTCGCCGCCCGGCTCGGCCTCGCCGCGCCCCGGCTGCCCTGGCACACCCGGCGGCAACCGCTGCTCGACCTGGCCGCCGCGCTCGGCAGCCTGCTCGCCGCCGCCGGCAAGGTCGGCCTGGACGTCGGGCTGCTCGCCCAGACCGAGCTGGCCGAGGTCGCCGAGGGCGGCGGCTCGGGCCGGGGCGGCTCGTCGGCGATGCCGCACAAGCGCAACCCGGTGGACGCCGTGCTGCTCGGCGCGGCCGCCCGGCGCGGGCCGCACCTGGTCGGCACGCTCTTCGCCACCGCCGTCCAGGAGCACGAGCGGGCCACCGGCGGCTGGCACGCCGAGTGGGAGCCGCTGCTCGACCTGCTCCGGCTGGCCGGCGGGGCGGCCGCCCGGACCGCCCGGCTGCTGTCCCGGCTCGACGTGCACCCGGAGCGGATGCGGCACAACCTCGACGCGCTCGGCGGCCGGGTACTCGCCGAGGCGGTCGCCGCCCGGCTCGCCCCGGCGCTCGGCCGGGCCGACGCGCACGACGTGGTGGCCCGGGCCGTCACCGCACCGGACTTCAAGGCCGCGCTGCTGGCCGACCCGACCGTCCGGACCCACCTCGCCGAGCGGGAGCTGGACCAGGCGCTCGACCCGACCAACTGGCTCGGCTCGGCCGGCACCTTCGTGGACCGGGCGCTCCGGGATTACCGGGCGTCCGGGGTGGACCGGAAATCGGAGAATTCGACATGACATCCCGGCTGCACGCCTGCGTCGACGGGCCGGCCGCCGCGCCGGTGCTGGTCCTCGGCAGCTCGCTCGGCACCTCCGGGGCGATGTGGCAGCCGCAGTTGCCGGCGCTGACCCGGCAGCACCGGGTGGTCCGGTACGACCACCTCGGGCACGGCGACTCCGACGTACCGGCCGGCCCGTACACGATCGCGGATCTCGGGCACGCCGTCCTCCGGCTGCTGGACGACCTCGACCTGCCCCGGGTGTCGTACGCCGGACTCTCCCTCGGCGGGATGGTCGGGATGTGGCTCGCCGCCAACGCGTCCGACCGGATCGACCGTTTGGTGCTGCTCTGCACCTCGGCCCGGCTCGGCCCGGCCCAGGGCTGGCGGGACCGGGCCGCCGCGACCCGGTCCGGCGGGGTCGAGGCGGTCGCCGACACGGTCGTGGGGCGCTGGTTCACCAGAGGTTTCGCCGCGAGCCGGCCGGAGGTGGTCGCCGCGTACCGGTCGATGCTCACCGCGACTCCGGCCGAGGGGTACGCCGGCTGCTGCGAGGCGATCGCCGAGATGGACCTGCGCGACGACCTGGCCCGGATCACCGCGCCGACCCTGGTGGTCGCGGGCGCGAACGATCCGGCGACTCCGATCGCGCACGCCCGGGTGTTGGCCGACCGGATTCCCGGCGCCGGGCTGCGGGTGGTCGGCGACGCCGCCCATCTGGCCAATGTGGAGCAGCCGGACCGGGTCGGCCGGCTGATCCTCGACCACCTCGGCGGCGGAGCCGACCCGGCCGGGGCCATGCCGACCGGGATCGCGTCGACCGGTGCCGACGCGGTCGAAACGGTGCCGACCGCGTCGGACCCGACCGGGGCGGACCGGAGCGGGGCGGACCGGAGCGGGGTCGAGCAGCCGGGGCGGAGCGGGTGGAAGGAGCGGGCGGATGGATGACCGGGACCGGCACGCGGCCGGCATGGCGGTCCGGCGCGAGGTGCTCGGCGACGCGCATGTGGACCGCGCCGTCGCCGGCACCGACGAGTTCACCGCGGACTTCCAGGACCTGATCACCCGGTACGCCTGGGGCGAGATCTGGACCCGGCCGGAGCTGGACCGGCGCACCCGCAGTTGCATCACCCTGGCCGTGCTGGCCACCCTGCACCACGACGAGGAGCTGGCGATGCACGTCCGGGCCGCGCTGCGCAACGGGCTGACCCGGGAGGAGGTCCGCGAGGTCCTGCTCCAGGTGAGCGTCTACGCTGGCGTTCCAGCGGCGAACCGGGCATTCAAGGTCGCCCAGGAGACTCTGCGGCAGGAGGACGGGTGACCGAGGTGACCGAGGAGACGGCCCGGACCGGTGAATTCGTCCAGTCGTTGGAGCGGGGACTCGCGGTCATCCGGGCGTTCGACGCCGACCATCCGCAGCTGACCCTGAGCGAGGTGGCCCGGGCGACCGGACTGACCCGGGCGGCGGCCCGACGCTTCCTGCTCACCCTGGTCGAGCTGGGTTACATGCGTACCGACGGGCGGCTCTTCTCGCTGCGCGCCCGCATCCTCGAACTCGGGTACGCCTACCTGTCCAGCCTGAGCCTGCCCGAGGTGGCCCAGCCGCACATGGAGAGCCTGGTCGCCGAGGTACACGAATCCTGCTCGATGTCGGTGCTCGACGCCGACGAGGTGGTCTACGTGGCGCGGGTGCCGACCAAACGGATCATGACGGTGGCGATCAGCGTCGGCACCCGTTTCCCGGCGTACGCCACCTCGATGGGGCGGGTACTGCTGGCCGCCCAGCCGGCACAGTGGCTCGACAACTACCTCGACACCGCCGAGCTGCGCCCGCTCACCCGGCGTACGGTCACCGATCCGGCGCGGTTGCGGACGATCCTGAACCGGATCTGCAACCAGGGCTACGCGATCGTCGACCAGGAACTGGAGGAGGGGCTGCGGTCCCTGGCGGCGCCGATCCGGGACGCCGACGGCGCGGTGATCGCGGCGCTGAACGTCTCCGCACACGCCAGCCGGGGCAGCTCCGAGGTGATCCGCAAGGAACTGCTGCCGCCGCTGCTCGCCACCGCGAAGCGGATCGAGGAGGACCTGCGGGGCGGTCAACTGCGCTAGCGGCCGTCCCGCAGGTCGGCCAGGCGGGTGGCGGAGAAGCTGATCTGGTCGAACCAGACCGGGCAGCCGGCGCCGGTCGGTGACTGCGTTGAGAGGCCGAACCGCAGCGGTGTCGCTGCCGGGTCGAGCCGGAAATGCCGGACGAACTCCCACCACGTCCCGTCGGTGCTGGCGTGGAACGCCCAGGCCGGGCCGAGTCGGGAGATCCGCAGCCAGAGCGGGGCGGCGTCGTCGACCACGAATCCGTTGGCGTCGTCGGAGACGTCGCGGCTGATCACCGACACCACCATGGCGGCGCCCTGCGGTGAGCGCTCGTACGCGAGTTTGGCCCAGTGCCGGGGCCCGGAGTAGAGCAGTAGGCAGCCGGCGTCGTAGCTGTCGGCGAAGCCGACCCTGACCCGGGCCGAGAACTGGAAGTCGCCCTCGGGCGCCGCGGTCAGCAACCGGGGAGCGGAGAGCACGGGCTCGCCGCCGGCCGGGTCGACGAAGAGGTCGGTCTGGGCCGGTGCGCTGACGGTGAGCCCGGTGATGCCGTCGCGTGCCCAGTCGGGCGGCGCGATCTCCCAGTCCAGCGGTGTCGGTAAGCCGAGGTCGATCTGCTGCATCCGAGCAGGATGCCAGAAACCACCCACCTGGTGGGCCCGGGCGGGCGCGGGTCGGCGGGAAAACCACCGCTCCGCCGGGGTTTACCCCTTGGTTGAGCGGCGATTCCCCGGGTAATGGCGGTTCTCGCCGCGACGCGGCGTGACCATCCAGGGCGAAAGTCTCGGGACAGGAGCGGAGGGAATGGGGTGGGGGGAGCATGGTACTGAGGCGTCGAGCGGTGTTGTTGGTGATGCTCGTGATGCCCGCCATACCACTGGTTCTGGCGGGCTGTACGGGCAATCCGTTTGAGCGGGTCGGTCGGCCGGCACCGCCACCACCGAAGCTGGCGATTACCCCCGCACCGGATAGCCGGGATCTGCCGACGAGCGTCGAGATCGGTACGGCGGTGACGGACGGGAAGGTCGCCAACGTGGTCGTGACCGATGCCGCTGGCACCCGGGTCGATGGCGCGATGCGCGCCGATGGTACGAGCTGGATGCCGAGCAAGGCGTTGGCGAACAAGCAGACCTACACCGCCGAGGTAACCGCCAAGAATGACGCCGGGAAGGCGGTCACCCAGAAGACGACCTTCAGCACCATGGACAAGCCGGCTAAGCGGACCGTGACCAACCTTAATCTGCAGAGTGACCAGACCTACGGCGTGGCGATGCCCATAACGGTGTCATTCGACTCCGACGTCCCGAAGGACGCCCGTGCCGGGATCCAGCGACGGCTGCTGGTCAGCACCGACCCGCCGCAGCCGGGCGTCTGGTCGTGGGACGAGAACGGCCGGCAGGTCTCCTACCGCGCTCCCGACTTCTGGCGCCCGGGGACGACGGTCACCGTCCGGGCCGCGCTGGACGGGGTACCGATGGGTGGGGGGAGCTTCGGCGACACCGACCGCTCCGGTACCGCGAAGATCGGCAACCGGGTCTTCCTGGAGATCGACAACGCCACCAAGCAGATGTCGGTGTTCAAGGACGACGTGCTGGTCAAGAAGATCCCGGTCAGCCTCGGCAAGAGCAGCACGCCGACGTCGAGCGGCAAGATGGTGATCATGGAGAAGCACGAGTCGACGGTCTTCGACACCACGGGTTCCCCGGACCCCTATGTGGTCACCGTCTCCAACGCGCAGCGACTGACCTGGGGTGGCGAGTTCATCCACGCGGCCCCGTGGTCCGTTGGCGAGCAGGGGGAACGGAACGTCTCGCACGGCTGCACGAACGTGTCGGACGAGAACGCGGAGTGGCTGATGGAGACGACCAGGATCGGTGACCTGGTGACGATCAAAGGTACCGAGGTCACCCTCGACCAGGGCAACGGCTGGACCGCCTGGAACGTGAGCTGGGACGAGTTCGTCAAGGGCAGCGCCCTGCCGGTCCCCGCCGACCTCAAGCCGGCGTCACCGGCTCCGGGGGGACCGGCGAACGGTGGACCGCCGGCCGCCGACAAGCCGCCCGCGTCGCCGACCCCGTCGTCGAGCAGCGGCGGCCGGTAATCCGGCCGAGGCAGCAACCCGGGCGCCACCGACGACGGTCGTCGTCGGTGGCACCCGACGTTCCGGCGGGTGGCCGGGTCGGTGCCCATTCCGGCCGGGCGTACCGGCGGGAATCGGGACGCCGCACCCGGCCCCGCCCGCTCACCGGCTGTTGTACGCCTGCACCACGTTCGACGGAATCCGACCCCGCTCGGAAACCTCGTAGCCGTTCTGCACGGCCCATTCCCGGATGGCGCGGTTCAGGTCGCGGTCACTTCGCGTCGGGCTCGTGGCGGCGCCACGCCGACCCGACCGACGGCTTTCGACCGAGCCGCGTCCAACCCGGCTGCCCGCGTGGATGTAAACGTCCAGCGCCTTCCGGAGCTTGCCGGCGTTCTTATCCGACAGGTCAATCGTGTAGTTGACGCCGTCCAGGCCGAACTCGACAGTGCGGTCGGCCTCGCCGCCGTCGAGGTCGTCGGTCAGAAGTGTGATTACCTGCTTCGCCATGGTCGATTACTCCTCGTGAACATTTATTGCTAGGAGTCGAGTTTGACTGATCGCATGCCAATTCTGCAAGACATTGGCTATTTCTCGCGCGTCGGCGGCGACCGCCGGGACTTCAGTTCTGGCGTGACGCGCGCGGTATCCCGCCCGGGAAGGCTTCCGTGGTATACCGGTGGAGCACCGTCGCGGCAGGTGGGAGCCCTGTCATTGCGGGCCGGGCGCGCTATGTCGATTAATCCGGCCGTACGCATTCCGGGTGCCGGCGCTGCCGGCGCGCCGCTCAGCCGGGCGCCGGTCCGGAACTCGTCCGGGCGACGAACCGGGGAGTCAACGAGATCCGGCGGTTGGTCCGGACGCCGCTTTCGAGTTGTTCGATCAGCAGTTCCAGGCTGCGCCGGCCGAGTTCGGCGAAGTCCTGCCGGATCGTGGTGAGCGGCGGCAGGAAGTAGCTCGACTCCGGTACGTCGTCGAAGCCCACCACGCTGACCTCCTGCGGCACCCGGCGGCCGGCCTCGTGCAGCGCCCGCAGCGCGCCCAGGGCGATCTGGTCGCTGCCGCAGAAGATCGCGGTGACCGTCGGATCGGTGGCGAGTAGTCGGCCGTGCTCGTAGCCCGCCCGGGCACTCCAGTCACCGGTTCGGGGTGCGGGCACCGGGGCGCCGGCGGCGTGCAGCGCCGCCCGCCAGCCGTCGGTCCGGTCCCGCGCCTCCGGCCAGTCGGGCGGGCCGGCGATGTGTTGCACGGTGGTATGGCCGAGTCCGAGCAGGTGCCGGGTCGCCATCGCGGCGCCGGTGGCGTTGTCGATGCAGACCATCGGCACGTGTTCGCCGCCGCCACCCACCCCGACCACGGCCAGCCCGGCCGGTGCCTGGGCCAGCGCGGTGCCCACACTGCTCTGCGGGGCGATCGCCACGATCCCCTCCACGGACTGTTCGCAGAGCCGGTCGACCGCGTCCAGCACCGACTCCCGGTCCAGCGCCCGTACGCTCGCCACGCTGACGAAGTAGCCGGCGGCCCGGGCGGCCTGTTCGAGGCCGTACAGAGTGGAGGCCGGGCCGAAGAGCGTGGTCTCGTAGGCGATCAGTCCCAGGGTGCGGGACCGGCGGGTGACCAGGGTGCGGGCCGCCGAGTTGCGCCGGTAGTTCAGTGCCCGCATCGCCGCGAGCACCCGGTCGCGGGTCTCCGGCCGGACGTTCGGATGGTCGTTGAGGACCCGTGAGACGGTCTGGTGGGAGACCCCGGCCAGGCGCGCGACGTCGCGCATCACCGAGCCCCGGGTACGGGGCGGCGGGCCGCCGGGCTGGTCACCGGCGTCGATACGGTCAGCTGTCAACGGCCGCTCCTTCGTCTCGGCCGGCCGTCTGGCGGTGGAGGTCCGGCGACGTCCAGCATCACGGATCCATACCGTCGCCGGAAGTACCCCTTGACGGCCGGCATGAGAACGTTAACACTCACGAAACAGGAAGCCCTGTGGATCGTCCGGCGTGCCCTGAAGGTCGGCGTTCTCCGTGGCAGACTGGGCCGAATCCAGCAAACTCCGGCATCGCGCAGGTGGTGGCGAGGGGTGCCGGTCGGTCTTGCGTGTGAACGGTAACTACGACAGACAACGATGTTCCCAGGCGAGGAGGAAACGGTGCTGAAAAAGATCTCCGCCGTTGTACTCGGCGGACTGATGGTGACCGCGTTGGCCGCCTGCGGAGGCGACGGCGGCGCGGGCAGCGGCTCCGGAAACGACGATGGCAAGATCACGCTGGGCTTCGCCCAGGTGGGCGCCGAGAGCGGTTGGCGTACCGCGAACACCAAGTCCATCCAGGACTCCGCCAAGGAGGCCGGGATCGACCTCCAGTTCTCCGACGCGCAGCAGAAGCAGGAGAACCAGATCAAGGCGATCCGGTCGTACATCACCCAGAAGGTCGACGTGATCGCCTTCTCGCCGGTGGTGGAGTCCGGTTGGGACACCGTGCTCCGCGAGGCGAAGGACGCCAAGATCCCGGTCATCCTGACCGACCGGGCGATCGACTCCCCGGACAAGACGCTGTACAAGACCTTCATCGGGTCCGACTTCGTACTTGAGGGGAAGAAGGCCGGTGAGTGGCTGGTCGCCGAATACCAGGGCAAGACCGAGCCGGTGAACATCGTGGAGTTGCAGGGCAGCACCGGATCGGCGCCGGCCAACGACCGCAAGTCCGGCTTCGCCGACGTCATCAAGGCGGACCCGAAGTTCAAGGTGATCGCCTCGCAGACCGGCGAGTTCACCCGGGCCAAGGGCAAGGAGGTCATGGACGCGTTCCTCAAGGCGCACAAGGACATCGATGTGCTCTACGCGCACAACGACGACATGGGTCTCGGTGCGATCGAGGCGATCGAGGGCGCCGGCCTGAAGCCGGGTGTCGACATCAAGATCATCACTGTCGACGCGGTGAAGGACGGCATGCAGGCGCTCGCCGACGGCAAGATCAACTTCATCGTCGAGTGCAGCCCGCTGCTCGGCCCACAGCTGATGGACCTGGTGAAGAAGGTCGTCGCCGGTGAGACCGTGCCGGATCGGGTGGTCACCGAGGAGACCACCTTCACCCAGGAGCAGGCCAAGGCCGCGCTGCCGAGCCGGCAGTACTAGCCGAGGATCCCGCACCGCGACGACGCGACGGACGGAGGAGGGCGGATGGAGACGTCGGGGGAGCCCCGGGCGATCCTGACCATGGCCGGCATCGGCAAACGGTTCCCCGGCGTACGGGCACTCGACGAGGTCGACTTCCGGCTCTTCCCCGGCGAGGTGCATGCGCTGATGGGTGAGAACGGCGCCGGGAAGTCGACACTGATCAAGGTGCTGACCGGGGTGTACGACGTGGACGAGGGCGAGATAGTCCTCGACGGCACCCCGGTCCGCTTCGCCGGCCCGTTGCAGGCGCAGCAGGCCGGGGTCAGCACCGTCTACCAGGAGGTCAACCTCTGCGCCAACCTCTCCGTCGCGGAGAACATCCACATCGGCCGGGAACCGCGCCGCTTCGGCGCCATCCACTGGAGCGAGCTGCGGCGTCGTTCCCGGCGGCTGCTCGACGGGCTGGGGCTGGACATCGACGTCACGGCCCCGCTCGGCAGCCTCTCCCTGGCGGTGCAGCAGATGGTCGCGATCGCCCGGGCCATCGACATCTCCGCCAAGGTGCTGATCCTGGACGAGCCGACCTCCAGCCTGGACGCCGACGAGGTCGGGCAGCTCTTCCGGGTGATGCGCCAACTCAAGGGGGAGGGCATGGCGATCCTGTTCGTCAGCCACTTCCTCGACCAGGTCTACGAGATCTCCGACCGGATGACCGTGCTGCGCAACGGTCGCCGGGTCGGCGAGTACGCCACCCGGGAGCTGAGCCAGCTCGACCTGGTCAGCGCGATGATCGGCAAGGAACTCGCGGCGCTGGAGGAGTTGGAGGAGCAGCCCCGGCGCTCGCTGGCCGTCCTGGAGCGGGGTCAGCCGGTGGTCGAGGCGGCCGGGCTCGGCCGGGGCGGCGCGGTCGCCCCGTTCAGCCTGTCCATCCACCGCGGCGAGGTGGTCGGGCTGGCCGGGCTGCTCGGCTCCGGGCGTACCGAAGTGGCCCGGTTGCTCTTCGGCGCGGACCGGGCCGACGCCGGAGAACTCAAGGTGGACGGCGAACCGGTGGCCATGCGCGGCCCGCGCACCGCGATGGCCCGGGACATCGCCTTCTGCTCCGAGAACCGGCGCACCGAGGGGCTGGTCGCCGACCTCACCGTCCGGGAGAACATCATCCTGGCCCTCCAGGCCGCCCGGGGCTGGTCCCGTCCGCTGCCCCGGCGCCGGCAGGACGAACTGGTCGACAAGTACGTCAAGGCGCTGCGCATCGTACCGGCCAACCCGGAGGCGCTGGTCGGTCAGCTCAGCGGCGGCAACCAGCAGAAGGTGCTGCTGGCCCGCTGGCTGATCACCGAACCGCGGCTGCTGATCCTGGACGAGCCGACCCGGGGCATCGACGTCGGCGCCAAGGCCGAGATCCAGCGGCTGGTGGTCACGCTCTCCGACGGCGGGATGGCGGTGCTCTTCATCTCCGCCGAGCTGGAGGAGGTGCTCCGGCTCAGCCACAAGATCGCCGTCCTGCGGGACCGGCGGATGGTCGACGAACTGGCCAACGACGACGAGGTGACCGCCGACCGGATCATGGCGATCATCGCCAGTGGCCACGGTTCGGCGCCACCGGACGAGGCTGGCCAACCGCACGATCCGGACGTGACCGTCGTCCGGGAGGAGGTGTGATGGCCAACCTCGTACGGCACCGGTTCTTCTGGCCGGTGCTGACCCTGGTGGTCCTGCTCGTCAGCAACCTGTTCTTCACCCCAGACTTCTTCGCCGTCGACGTCCGCCAGGGGCACCTGTACGGCAGCCTGGTCGACATCGTGCGGTTCGGGGCGCCACTGATCCTGGTCTCGCTCGGCATGACCCTGGTGATCGCCACCGGCGGCATCGACCTCTCGGTCGGCTCGGTCGTGGCCATCTGCGGCGCGCTGGCCTGCCTGCGGATCAGCGAGCTGGGTGACCAGAACAGCGTGCTCGGCGTGCTGGCCGCAGTCGGACTCGCCCTCGGGCTGGCCCTGCTGCTCGGTGCCTGGAACGGCCTGCTGGTCGCCCAGTTCGGCATCCAGCCGATCATCGCCACCCTGATCCTGATGGTCGCGGGCCGGGGGCTGGCCCAACTCATCACCGACGGGCAGATCATCACGATCAACAGTTCGCCGTACAAGTTGATCGGCGGCGGCTACTGGCTGACCGTGCCGTTCTCGATCCTGGTCGCGCTGCTGGTCTTCGGGCTGGCGTTGCTGCTCACCCGGCGTACCGCGCTCGGCCTGCTGATCGAGTCGGTGGGCGGCAACGCCGAGGCGAGCCGGCTGGCCGGCATCCACGCCCGCCGGATCATCTTCACCGGGTACGTCTTCGCCGCCTTCTGCGCCGGGGTCGCCGGTTTGATGATCAGCTCGAACGTCTCCAGCGCGGACGGCAACAACGCCGGCCTCTGG
The DNA here is from genome assembly GCF_053764795.1 of Plantactinospora sp. DSM 117369. NCBI lineage: Bacteria > Bacillati > Actinomycetota > Actinomycetes > Micromonosporales > Micromonosporaceae > Plantactinospora > Plantactinospora sp. DSM 117369. Next base: position 4,564,954 of record NZ_CM132446.1, read on the forward strand.
ATCGAGCTGGACGCCATCCTGGCGGTGGTGATCGGCGGTACGTCACTGGCCGGTGGCCGGTTCTCCCTCGGCGGTACGGTGCTGGGCGCGTTGATCATTCAGACCCTCACCACCACGATCTACACCATCGGCATCCCGCCGGAGACCACCCTGCTGTTCAAGGCGCTGGTCGTGACGATCGTCTGCCTGCTCCAGTCGCCAGCCTTCCGGGCCAAGGTCTTCGGCCGGCGCCGGAGACCACCACTGCCACCCGCTCCGGAGCGCGAGTCGCAACCGAAGGTGGAGGTGCCGGCATGACCGCCGTTCCGGGTACCGTGCCGAACGGGCGGGCGCGGATGCTGCGGCCGCAGCAGAAGTACCTTCCGCTGCTGGCCACCTCCGCCCTGCTGATCCTGATGTACAGCGCCGGGGTGCTGCGCTACGAGGGCTTCTCCGACACCCAGGTGGTGCTGAACGTCTTCGTCGACAACGCGTTCCTGCTGGTGGTCGCGGTCGGCATGACGTTCGTGATCCTGACCGGTGGCATCGACCTCTCGGTCGGTTCGGTGGTGGCGTTGACCACGATGCTCTCCGCCTCGCTGCTGGAGGAGCGGGGCTGGTCGCCTTATCTGGTGCTTCCGCTGGTGCTGTTGCTCGGCGCCCTGCTCGGCTTCGCGATGGGCTGCATCATCCACTACTTCGAGATCCAGCCGTTCATCGTCACCCTGGCCGGCATGTTCCTGGCCCGTGGGCTCTGCTACACGATCAGCACCTCGTCGATCACCATCGACGATCCGTTCTGGACCTCGGTCGCCCAGCAACGGATCCGGTTCGGCGGCTTCTTCATCTCCATCAGCGTGGTGATCGCGCTGGTGGTGGTGGCGATCGGCATCTACGTGCTCGGCTACACCCGGCTGGGCCGCAACACGTACGCGATCGGCGGCAACCCGCAGTCGGCGCTGCTGATGGGCCTGCCGGTCGGGCGTACCCGGATCGCGGTCTACACGATCAGCGGGTTCTGCTCGGCGCTCGGCGGGCTGCTACTCAGCTTCTACATGCTCTCCGGCAACAACGGGCACGCGGTCGGCCTGGAACTCGACGCGATCGCCGCCGTGGTGATCGGCGGCACGCTGCTGACCGGCGGCTCGGGTTACCTGGTCGGCACGGTGCTCGGGGTGCTGGTGCTGGGGCTCATCCAGACCATCGTCACCTTCCAGGGCGATCTCAGCTCCTGGTGGACCAAGATCGTGATCGGTGTGTTGCTGTTCGTGTTCATCGTGCTGCAGCGCACCGTGACCCGGCGGCAGACGTAGGTGTGACCCGCCCGGCCCGGCGGGCGCCGGCCGACCGGACCCGGCCTGGTGGTAGCGCTAACACCATGGTTGGCTGGCGGGTAGCGGGGGCTCCGGTGGGGCGCAGCGAGCCGGTCCACCGGGCGCGGGCGGCCGGTGAGGGAGAACAGGGAACGTCCAGGAGGGACACGAGTGAGCGCTAACGGTGCGGACCGGTACGTGGTGGGTGTCGACTTCGGCACGCTCTCCGGCCGGGCGGTGGTGGTCCGGGTCTCGGACGGCGCCGAACTCGGCTCGGCGGTGCACGAGTACCAGCACGGGGTGATCGACGACCGGCTGCCGGAGACCGGGGCCCAACTGCCCGGCGGCTGGGCCTTGCAGATGCCGGAGGACTGGCGGTCGGTGCTGCGTGAGGCGGTGCCCAAGGCGCTCTCGGCCGCCTCGGTGGCCCCGGAGGCGGTGATCGGGATCGGTACCGACTTCACCGCCTGCACCGTGCTGCCGACCCTCGCCGACGGCACCCCGCTGAACGAGGTCCCCGGGCTCGCCGACCGGCCGCACGCGTACCCGAAGCTGTGGAAGCACCACGCCGCGCAGCGGCACGCCGACCGGATCAACGACCTGGCCGAGCAGCGCGGCGAGCCGTGGCTGCCCCGGTACGGCGGCCGGATCTCCGCGGAGTGGCAGTTCGCCAAGGCCCTCCAGGTGCTCACCGAGGATCCCGAGGTCTACGCCCGGACCGAGCGGTGGATCGAGGCGGCCGACTGGATCATCTGGCAGCTCTGCGGCGAGGAGACCCGCAACGTCTGCACCGCCGGCTACAAGGGCATCCACCAGGACGGGCAGTACCCGTCCCGGGACTACCTCGCCGCACTGCACCCCGACTTCGCCGACTTCGTCGAGACCAGGCTCGCCCACCCGCTCGCCCCGCTCGGCGGGCTGGCCGGCCGGCTGACCCCCGAGGCGGCGGCCGCCACCGGGCTGCCGGCCGGGATCGCGGTCGCGGTCGGCAACGTCGACGCGCACGTCACCGCCGCCGCCGCGAACGCCGTCGAGCCCGGCCAGTTGCTGGCCATCATGGGCACCTCGACCTGCCACGTGATGGTCGCCGACACCCTCGCCGAGGTGCCCGGGATGTGCGGCGTGGTGCAGGACGGCATCGTGCCCGGCCGGCTCGGCTACGAGGCCGGACAGAGCGGCGTCGGGGACATCTTCGGCTGGTTCGTCGAGCACTGCGTACCGGCCGGCTACGCCGAGGAGGCGGCCCGGCGGGGGATCGGGGTGCACGAGTACCTGACCGAGTTGGCTGCCGCGCAGCGCCCCGGCCAGCACGGTCTGGTCGCCCTGGACTGGCACAACGGCAACCGCTCGGTGCTGGTCGACCACGACCTCTCCGGAGTGATCGTCGGGCAGACCCTGGCCACCCGGCCGGAGGACCAGTACCGCGCCCTGATCGAGGCGACCGCCTTCGGGACCCGAACCATCGTCGCCGCCTTCGTCGACGCCGGGGTGCCGGTGACCGAGTTCATCGTCGCTGGCGGCCTGCTCAAGAACGCCTTCCTGATGCAGGTCTACGCCGACGTGCTGCGCCGGCCGCTGTCGGTGATCGACTCCGACCAGGGGCCCGCGCTGGGCTCGGCGATCCACGCCGCGGTGGCCGCCGGGGCGTACCCGGACATCACCGCCGCGGCCGCCGCGATGGGCAAGGTCCGGCGGGGCGTCTACCAGCCCGACCCGGCCAGCGCCGACGTGTACGACCGGCTCTACGCCGAGTACGAGCGGCTGCACGACTACTTCGGCCGGGGCGGCAACGACGTGCTGCACCGGCTGCACGCGCTACGCGAGGAGGCGCGCCGATGACCAGCGGCGGACTCACCGGCACGATCAGCGACGCCGTCGCCCGGATCCGTCAGGAGGTGTGCCGGCTGCACGAACAGCTCACCCGCTGGGAGCTGGTCACCTGGACCAGCGGCAACGTCAGCGCCCGGGTGCCGGGCGCCGACCTGATGGTGATCAAGCCCAGTGGGGTGTCGTACGACGACCTCACTCCGGAGTCGATGGTGGTGACGACCCTGGACGGGGACGTCGTCGACGGCAACCACTCGCCGTCGAGCGACACCGACGCGCACGCGTACGTCTACCGGCACATGCCGCGGGTCAACGGGGTGGTGCACACGCACAGCCCGTACGCCACCGCCTGGGCGGCCCGGGACGAGGCGATCCCGTGCGTGCTCACCGCCATGGCCGACGAGTTCGGCGGGGAGATCCCGGTCGGCCCGTTCGCGCTGATCGGCGGCGACGACATCGGCAAGGGCATCGTCGCCACCCTGGAGGGACACCGCTCACCGGCGGTGCTGATGCGCAACCACGGGGTCTTCACCATCGGGGCCAGCGCCAAGGCGGCGGTGAAGGCGGCGGTGATGTGCGAGGACGTCGCGCGTACCGTGCACATCGCCCGGGCCGGCGGCCCGCTGGTGCCGATCGAGCCCCGGCACATCGACGCCCTCTACGAGCGCTACCAGGGGGTCTACGGTCAGCGTTGACGTCCGGGCGGCGGCGGAGTCCGGGGCGGTCGCGCCCGCCCCGGGCTGGTGCGCCGGCCGCCGGACTGGCATGCTCGCGCCAGAATGTTCCCCGGGCGGGCGCGCCCGTGCCCGCCGTCCACCCGCGACCCCTGGTGGTGCCTGTTGACCGGATCCCGTCGCCCGTCCGACGACCTGCCCGGGGCGGTCGCCCCGACGCCTGCCGGGGCGGGCGTCCCGGTGCCGCCGGTGCCGGGGGAGTGCCAGGTGTGGCGGCTGCCGATCGGTCCGGCGCACTGGGCCGGGCTCGACGTGCTCGACGACGAGGAGCGGGAGCGGCACGCCCGGTTCCGGCGGATCGCCGACCGGGACCGCTACCAGGCCGCCCATGTCGGGGTGCGGATGCTGCTCGGGCACTACCTCGGTGTGCCGGCCGGGCAGCTCGGCTTCTCCCGGCACTGCCGGCACTGCGGCGCCGGGCACGGCAAGCCGGTGGTCGACCGTCCCGCCACCAAACTCGACTTCTCACTCACCCACTCCGGCCAGTGGGTCGCCGTCGCGGTGGCCACCGACCCGGTCGGCCTGGACGTGCAGGAGCTGACCGACGGTACCGACGTGGCCGCGTTGAGCGGTAGCGTGCTGTCGCCGGCCGAACTGCGCTGGTGGACCGAGCAGCCGGCGGAGTCCGCCCGACGGGCGTTCTTCGGGTACTGGGCCCGCAAGGAGGCGCTGCTGAAGGCGACCGGGCACGGGCTGGCCGTACCGATGAACCGGATCACGCTGACGCCGCCGGACGAGCCGGCCCGGCTGGTCGACTGGGCCGCCGAGCGTCCCCTCGACGGCCCGGTGCAACTGCACGACCTCGACGCCGGTCCGGACTACACCGCCGCTGTCGCGGTGCTCTCCAGCCTGCCGGTCCGGATCAGCCGGGCGGAGTTCCCGGCGGCGCTGGCGGCCGGCCCGGCCGCACCGGGTGCGGCGGGTGCCGGATCAGACCGGTGGACCGGCCTCGATCTGCCGGCGTAGCCGGGCGAGCCAGTCACCGTCCGGGCTCTCCGGGCCGACCACCAACCAGGTGACCCCGGCGGCGGCGTACTCCTCGACCGGCACCGCCGGATCGTGCGGCACCACGATGTCCCGGTCCGGCCCGAGTACGGCGCGCACCTCGACCACCTGCGCCGGGGTCAGCCCGCCGACCGCGTCGGGGCCGAGCGCGAACACCCCGTCGTACCGGGCGGCCCGGTCGAGCGGGCGCCGGTGCGGCCAGGTCGCGGCGACCCAGATCGGCGGCCGGGGTCGCTGCACGGTGTCCGGGCCGAGCCGGGCCCGGACCCGGAACAGTGGACCGTCGTGTGCCACCTCGCCGCCGCGCAGCAGCCCGTCCAACACCACCAGTGCCTCGTCCAGTGCGGCCGCCCTGGCCCGCGGGTCGGCCGACTCGCCGAATCCGGTGAAGTCGGTCTCCGGTACGCCGAGGCCGACCCCGACCACGGCCCGGCCCGCGCTGAGCTGGTCGAGCGTGATCACCTCCTTGGCCACCTTCCACGGACGCCGCCGGGCCAGCGGGGTAACCATCGCGCCGATCCGGACCCGTTCGGTGGCGGCGCCGATCGCGCCGAGCAGTACCCAGGGATCGTGCACCGGCGTGCCGTCGGCACCGAGGTGGTCCCAGAGGAAGAAGCCGTGCCAGCCTGTCCGGTCGGCCGCGACCGCGGCGTCGATCAGGTCGGCCGGCGATCCGGCGGGCGGGAGGGATATCGCGTACCGCATGCCATAGGTCTACCGGTCGGCGCCCGCCCTGTCTGCCCCGTCGCCCAGCGGCGCGACGGCGCCGCAGCGGTGGGCCGCTGCCCCCGGCCGTAGGCCGGGGGCAGCGGAGGTGTGGTCCGCCATCGGATCGCGTCACGCCGAACAGATCGCGTACGCCGTGACGGTCCAGTTGCCGGCGAAGGCGCCGTTCTCGGCGCCGGTCGCGGTGGCGGTGGGCAGGCCGACGTTGGGGCGCAGGTCGTCGATGACCACCGCGCCGACCGCCCCGTTGAGTTCGGCGCCCACCCCGTGTGCCCGGGTACCGGCCGGGCAGGCCGCGGTGGTGACCGACGCCGCGACCGGCGACCCGGCCGCGCTGGTCGCGACCCTGCGCACCATGTTGGCCGAGGCGTTGCCGCAGATCGCGTACCCGGTGATGTTCCAGTTGCCGGCGAAGGCGCCGTTCTCGTACCCGGTCAGCGTCGCCCCGGTCAGTGCGGCGTTCGGGGTGAGATCGTCGAGGAAGACGTTGCCGCCGGCACCGTTGAGTTCGGCACCGAGGCCGTAGAGCCGCAGGCCGGCCGGGCAACCGGCGAAGACCGACTTCGGGCTGACCGAGTTGGTCGCACTGGTGAAGTGCACGCGTTGCAGGTTGAGCGTGTTGACGCCGCAGATCGCGTAGCCGGTGACGTTCCAGTTGCCGGCGAAGGCGCCGTTCTCGACGCCGGTCACGAGCACGTTGGTCAGGGTGAGACTCGGGGTGATGTCGTCCAGGGTCACGTTGCCCCCACCACCGGTGATCTCGCCACCCGCACCGTAGACCCGCTGCCCGGCCGGGCAGTTGACCACGACGCTCTTGCTCGCGATCGAGTTCGTGGCGCTGGTGACGGCGATGCGGACCGGGGCCGCCACCCGGGTGCCGGAGTCGGCCGCCCGGGCCGGACCGGCGGCGCTGATCGCGCCCGCCACCATGATCAGGGCAAGGGTCGACACGACACCGCGCCGAACCCTGGTGTTATTGACAGCCATCGCTGCGGATCTCCCTTCGTCGCCCGCCGCCTGAGCTGGCGGTGGCGCACGGTCCAGCCTGGTCAGACCCGTCACGGTGCGGTCCGGGTCCGATCAGGGCCGGATCAGGGCGGGCGGTCACCGGGGCGCGACGTCCGTGCGGGGCGGCCACGGCCGCACCCGGCGCCCCGAGGGTCCGTGTCGGGATTCCGACTTTCGCTGGCATATGCCCGCTCTGTGCCGACATGCTGGCGCCCGGAGCCCCCGACCGTGTCACGTCCGGTTACCGGGGGAGGTGCAGCAGGGTTGCGTACGCCGCCCCGGCAACCGCCGATCCGTCCGCTGCCCGCCGGCCACCCGTCGATCTGGCCGCCGACCGCCGGCCAGCCGCCGGCCCGGGGGACGGCGCCACCTCCGCCATGGTCGTCGGGCTGGCGCTGCGTCCTCGTCGCGGCGGCGGCCGGCTACGGCAAGACCACGGCGGTACGCCGGATGCTCGCCCCGGACACCAGCCGCTGGTACACCAGGGCGGAGTGGACGCCCGTGCTCTGCGGTACCGACGGCGGGCCGCTCCAGGTCGACCTGAGCAGGCTGCCAGGGTCCACCGACGGGCCGGCCGGCGACGACCGGTGGCTGGTGCTCGACGGCGTGGACCCGCTGCCTCCGCCACGGCTGCGGGCGCTGCTGGCCGCGGCGTACCGGTTGCCCGACCGGGTCCGCCTGGTGGTGATCACCCGTCGCCCGCCCGCGGCGGCCCTGGTCGGCGGTGGGCTCCGCCGCGGCGACCTGGGCCTGCTCGGGCCGGTGGACCTTGCGCTGTCCCGGGTGGACGTGGCCGCGCTGTTGCGGGACCGCTACGACCTGCCGGATCCGGCGCTGACCCGGGCGGTGCACCGGGCCACCGCCGGCTGGCCGGTACTGGTGCACCTGCTGGCCCAGACGCTGCGGGACCTCGGTGACCGGGACGACGGGCCGCCCGGGTTTGCCGCCGCCGCTGCCGGAGCCGTGGCGTACCTGGCCGGCGAGGTCTTCCGGCAATTGCCCGCCGACGCCGCCCGGGTGCTCCGGCAGGCGGCCCGGGTCGACCCGGCGCATTCCGACCTCCTCGCCGGATCCGACCCGCGCCGCACCGGTCGCCTGCTGCGCTGGTTGGCCGCCGCCGGTCTCCTCGGCCCGGAGCGGCCGGACGGCGCCGGGCATCCCGCCATTCCGCTGGTGACCGAGGCGGCGCGCCGGCACTTCCCGCTGTCGCCCGCGCGGGCCGCCGCATTGCACGACCGGGCGGCCGACTGGTACGCCGGGCGCGGACTGCCGGCACCGGCCCTGCACGGCTACCTGGCGGCCGGACGGGTCGGCCCGACCGTCCGACTGCTCCGCCGGTACGGCGCGCGGCTGCTGGCCGACGGCGAGGCCGTCCTGGTCAGCGCCGCTGTCGGTACGCTGCCGCCGGCCCGGTGCCCGGCGCCGTTGCGCCAGTTGCACGGCGACGCGCTGCGGATGGCCGGCGCGGCCGCGTCGGCGATCGAGGTGTACCGGTCGCAGGCCGCCCGGTGCGCCGCCCTGCCCCCGGCACTGGCCTGGCGGTACGGCCTGGTCCACCTGCTGCGGGGCGAGCCGCTGGCCGCGATCGCGGTCTTCGACCGGGCGACCGCCGGGGCTGGCCGGACCCCCGACGAGGCGCTGCTGCTGGCGTGGGCCGGGTGCGCGTACGCGCTCTCCGGCGACGTGGCGACGGGGCGGGACCGGGCCCGCCGGGCGTTGGCGGCGGCGTCCGCCATACCGGGCGCGGGTCGGCTGGGCGAAGCGGCAGCGGCCCGGCCACCGGCACCGCCCGGCTCCGTACCGCCGCCCGGTTCCGTACCGCCGTCCGGGCCGGACCTACCGGTCGGGTCGGCGTTGCGTACGGCACAGGCGGTGGTGACCGCCGCAGTGGCGGCCGGCCTGACCGCGCGGCTGGCCGGTGACCGGGCGACCGGGGCCGGACAGCTCGCCGAAGGAGTGCGGCTGGCCGACGCCGCGGGTGATCTCGGCCTGGCCGCCTGGGCGCGGCTCAACCTGGCGGTGGCCCACTCCGGCGCGGTCCGCTATCGGGAGGCGGCGACGGTGGCGGGCGAGGCCGTCGAGCTGGCCGAGGAGGCCGAGTACCCGGCGATGCTGGCGCTGGCGCTGGCGGTCCGGGGCACCGCGCTGGTCCGGCTCGGGCGGCTGGCCGAGGCGGTCGCCGAGTACGAGCGCTCGGTGGCCCTGCACCACCGGCTCGGCTCGGCGTACGCGGCGGTGCCGCTGGCCGGGCTCGGCCGGGTGCACCTGCTCTGCGGCCGGGACAGTCTGGCCCGGGCCGCCTACCAGGAGGCGGTGCAGGTGAGCGAGCCGACCGGGAACGTGTTCGCGCTGGTACCCGCGCTGGCCGGGCTGGCCCGGGTCACCGCCGGGACGGATCCGGCCCGCGCCACCGCGCTCGCCGAGCGGGCCGTCCGGCTGGCTCCCGGCCCGGACGGCGGCCCGGCCCGGTGCGCGCTGGGCTGGGTTGCGGTGGCCGACCGGGACCTTCCCCGGGCGGTGCTGCTCGCCGCCGAGGCCGAGGAGCACGCGCGGCTGCACCAGGACCGGGCCGGGCTGGCCGAGGCGCTGCGGCTACGAGCGGCCGCCACCGCCGACCCGTCGTCGGCCCGGCAGGCGCTGGTGGAAGCCGGGGCGATCCTGCGGGAGGCCGGGGCGGGAGTCGACGCGGACCGGGTCCGGGTACTGCTCGGCCGGTTGCCCGGGGCCAGCGTGGAGGAGCGGATCGACGCCGAGATCGCCGCCGCCCGGCTCGTCGAGGTCGAGGTGGTGGTTCCGGCACCGGCCGTCGCCGCCGGGACGGTGGCGGTACGCACGCTCGGCCGGTTCGAGGTACGCATCGACGGTCGACCCGTGCCCACCTCGGCCTGGCAGTCCCGCAAGGCCCGGGACCTGCTCAGGATCCTGGCCGCCCGGTGGGGTCGACCGGTCTCCCGGGAGCGGCTCGGCGAACTGCTCTGGCCCGGGGAGCCGCCGGAGCGGCTCGGCCATCGACTCTCGGTGCTGCTCTCGCTGCTGCGCGGGGTGCTGGATCCGGACCGGCGCGGTCCGGTCGACCGGTACGTGGTCGCCGAGCGGGCCAGCCTCGCGCTGGACGTCACGCACGTCGATCTCGACGTGCAGCTCTTCCAGGCCGAGGCGCTGCTCGGGCTGCGCCGGTTGGAGCGCGGGGATCGGGTTTCGGCGCAGGACGTACTCGCACTGGCCGAGCGGCGTTACCTGGGCGACTTCCTGGCTGACGACCCGTACGACGACTGGGCGGTGCCGGTCCGGGAGGAGATGCGCCGGCTCTACCTGCGGGCGGTCCGGACCCTGGCCCAACTGGCCCGGCATCGGGGCGACCCGGAGCAGGCGGCGCACCACTTGCGGCGGGCCCTGGAGATCGACCCGTACGACGAGCGGACCCACGAGGAGCTGATCTCGGTGCTGAGCGCGGCCGGCCGGTACGGCGAGGCGGACGAGGCGTACCGGCGCTACCGGCGGGCGATGGCGGTGCTCGGCGTACCGGCCCGGCTACCGCGTTGACCCGGCGGTTCAGAGCCCGAAGACGTCCTCCTCGGCGCCCTGCCGGACACCGTCCACGAAGCCCCGGAAAGCCGGGTCGTCCCGGTCGGCGGTCACGCTGGTCACCTGTTCACCGGTCGCCTCGGCGACGGCGTCCACCAGCGGGGGATAGCTGAGGTCGAGGTCGGCCAGTTCGTCGTCGTCGGCCTCGGCGAGATTGATCACGTCCTGGAGCTCGTCGGCATCGGTCTCCGGGTCACCGGCCCAGGCTTCACCCAGCTCGTAGCACTCGTCGTACAGCGCGCGCTGGTCCTCGGTCCAGTCGTCGTCGTAGTTCCTCACGCCGTACTCCCTTCCCCGCCCACCACCTGAGCATGCCCCCACGGGTGCGGAAGGGTCCCCTGTTATCGGTTTTTGCCCGCCTGACCGGGCCGGCGGCGCCCGGCGGGACTATCCGCGGTCGGTCTGGGTAACCGCGTCGGTCCGGGCGGCCGCGCGGGCGGCGCCGAGCGAGGCGACCGGGCCGGTCGACTCCCGGACGACCAGCCGGCAGGGCTGCCGGATCACCCCGGCGGCCCGTTCGCCGTCCAGCGCGGCGAAGAGCTGCTTGACCGCGGTCGCGCCGAGCTGTTGCAGGTTCAGGTCCACGGTGGTCAGTGGCGGCCGGCAGTCGGCGGCGAAGACCTCCCAGTTGTCGTACCCGACGATGGCCACGTCGTCCGGGATCCGACGGCCGAGGTCGAGCAGGGTCTCGGCGACCCCGGTGGCGATCTGGTCGTTGCCGCAGAAGACCGCGTCGATGTCCGGATCGGCGGTGAGCAGCATCCGGCCGGCATGCCGGCCCCAGCGCTGGGACCACTCGCCGTAGAGCGGGTCGCCGCCGGCCAGCGGCAGGCCCGCCTCGGCCAGCACCGCGTGCAGGCCGGTCACCCGGTCGCGGGCGGCGCGGTAGGTCTCCGGGCCGGTGATGTGCCCGATCCGGCGGCGGCCGAGGGCGACCAGGTGCTCCACGGCCAGCCGTGCCCCACCGGCGTCGTCGGCGAGCACGGAGAGGTCGTTCGGGTCGTCGGACTCGCCGTAGACGTAGACGACCGGGACCGGGATGTCCCGGGTCAGCGAGGGGCGGATGTCGTTCGAGTCGCCCAGGATGATGAAGCCGTCCACCTGGCGGGCCAGCAGCGTACGGATGTAGTGCCGGCGCCGGATCACGTCCCCCCGGGCGTCGCAGAGCAGTACGCACATCTGCTCGTTGCCGAGCGCGTTCTCGATGCCGAGCAGCACCGGGAAGGCGAACCGCTCGCCGAGCTCGTCGGTGAGCAGCCCGATGGTCCGGGTGCGTCCCGAGATCAGCCCCTTGGCCAGGGCGTTGGGGTGGAAGGAGAGTTCCTCGGCCGCCTCCAGGACCCGGCGGCGGGTGGCCGGGGCGACCTCGTCCCGGGCGTTCAGCGCCTTGGATGCGGTGGCCACCGAGACCCCGGCCCGCCGCGCCACGTCGGTCAGGGTCACTGATTGAGAGCGTTGTCTGACCACCGAAATCCTTTCGGAGCGTCTTTCGAAAAGGCCGAGCAACCAGGATTGTAGTCTAGGCCCACTACGCCGCAATTTGCCCCTTCGTGGGAAGGGTCGGCAGCCGGGCGGTCTACTCGCTGTCTTCCGAAAAGGTTTTCGGATGTGGCTTCGGCCGACCCCACCACACCGGTCGACCACCCGGGCGGACCCGCCTCCCGGTGCGCCCGACCGAGTCGACCGGACGCCCGAAGGCACGAGCCGGTGTTAGCCGGCTGAAAGCCGCGTGCGGTCTACTTGAGACGTGACCTGGGGGGAGCGTTCGGCAGTCGCCGTGGTGGGTATGGCGTGCCGCTTTCCGGGAGGGGACGACGTCGACGGGTTCTGGGCGCTGGTCCGGGACGGTCGGGTGGCCACCGCGCGGGTGTCGCCCGGCCGCTGGCGGCACGAGTACCTGCATCGGCCCGACGATCCGCGGCACGCCGACTCGGCGTACACCGACGTGGTCGCCCACCTGTCCGACGTGCGGACCTTCGACGGCCAGCGGTACGGGTTGGCGCCCCGGCGGGTGGAGGTGACCGATCCGCAGCAGCGGCTACTGGTCGCCCTGACCGACGCCGCGTTGCGGGACGCGGCCCTGCCGGAACTGCCCGTCGAGCGGACCGGTGTCTACGTCGGCGCCTCGGTCAGCGAATACCGGGAACTGCTGACCAGCCGGCTCCGGGCCGGACAGATGGCGGCCGGTGACCTCGGCGAGCCGCTGGACCCGGCGCTGGCCGAGGCGGCGGTGGGTGGAGTGGTGCCGATGCGGGCGTTCACCATGGCCGGATCGATGTTGAACATGGCGGCGGCCACGGTGAGTTCGGTCTTCGACCTGCGCGGGCCGAGCCTGGTGGTGGACGCCGCCTGCGCGTCGTCGCTGCTGGCGGTGCACGAGGCGGTCGGACACCTGCGCTCGGGCCGCTGCGACCTGGCCGTCGCCGGTGGGGTGTACCTGAACCTCGTCCCGGACAACCTGGTCGCGTTCTCCCGGATCGGCGCCCTGTCCCGCTCCGGCGTGTGCCGGCCGTTCGACCAGCGGGCGGACGGGTTCGTGCTCGGCGAAGGGGCGGCCGTGGTGCTGCTCAAGCGGCTCGACGACGCGCTCCGGGACGGCAACCGGGTGCACGGGGTGGTCCGGGGGGTGGGGTGCGCCAACGACGGTCGGGCCGACGGGCCGATGACGCCGCGCCTGGCGGGACAGGTGTCGGCCCTGCGCCGCGCATACGACGACGCGGGGATCGAGCCGTCCGGGATCGGGTTCGTCGAGTGCCACGGCACGGCCACCCCGACCGGCGACGCGGTCGAGCTGGCCGCGCTGCGCGCGGTGTTCGGCGAGGACGCCGACCCGTACGTGTCGTCGGTCAAGGCCAACATCGGGCACGCCATGTCGGCCTCCGGCATCGCCGGTCTGGTCAAGGCGCTCCTCGTGCTCGGGCACGGCGTCGTACCGCCGCAGGTCGGTTGCGAGGAGCCCGTCCCGGGACTCGGCGCGCTACGGCTGGTCGGCCGGTCCCGCCCGTGGCCCGCCGCGCCGGACGTTCCCCGGCGGGCCGCGGTCAACTCGTTCGGCTTCGGCGGCACCAACGTGCACGTCGTACTCGAGCAGGGCCGGCCCGGTGCGCTGGCCGCCCGACCGGCGCCCACCGGTGGGTCCGGGCGGGCGCTGTGGGCGGTGACCCCGGGACCGGACCCCGGCCGGGGCCGGCCCACTCCGGCGGCGGGCGTGCCGACCCCGGCCCACCCGCCGGACGACGACCTGCTGGCGGCGATCGCCTCGGTCAGCGACCATCCGCGCGATACGCTGCGCGCCGGGCAGTCCCTGGTCGCGGACCTCGGGTTCGACTCCCTGATGCTGGCGGAGCTGGAGGAGAAGCTGGCGCAGCGGTACGACCTCGCCGGTGAGCTGCCCGCGGAACTGCTCGGCCGGGACACCACCATCGCCGACCTGCACGCCTCGCTGGCGGCCCGGGACCGCCCGCGGCCCGGCTCCGGTGCCGGTGCCGGAGCACTGCCCAGTCCCGATGCCGGGGCCGGAGCGCTGCCGGAGCTGGCCGCCCTCGCGCATCGCCGCGCCCTGCTCGACGAACTCGGCCTGCCCAACCCGTACTTCGTCGCGCACGACGGTGCGCTCGGCGCGACCACCACGGTCGACGGGGTCGAGCTGGTCGACTTCTCCGGATACGACTACCTGGGCCTGGCCACCGACCCACGGGTGGTGGCGGCCGCACAGCGGGCCGTGGCGCGGTTCGGCACCTCGGTCTCGGCCAGTCGGGTCGCCTCCGGCGAACGGCCGCTGCACGGCGAACTCGAGACCGAGCTGGCCCGGCTGCTCGGCACCGAGGACGCGCTGGCGATGGTGAGCGGCTACACCACGAACCTCAGCGTGCTGGGCCATCTGCTCGGGCCCGACGACCTGGCCGTGCACGACGCGCTCGCGCACGACAGCATCGTGCACGGCATCCGGCTCTCCGGCGCGACCCGCCGGCGCTTTCCGCACAACGACCTGGCCGCGCTGCGCCGGATCCTCGACGCCGACGCGGGCCGGTACCGGCGGGTCGTCGTGGCGGTGGAGGGCGTCTACAGCATGGACGGTGACCTCGCCGACCTGCCGGAACTGGTCCGGCTGCGCCGCCGGTACGGCTTCCTGCTCTATCTGGACGAGGCACACAGCATCGGCGTGCTCGGGCGTACCGGCCGGGGCGCCGGCGAGCACTGGCAGGTGGAGCCCACCGACGTCGACCTCTGGATGGGTACCCTGTCCAAGGCGCTGGCCAGTTGCGGAGGGTACGTGGCGGGCCGCGCGAAGCTGGTCGACTATCTCCGGTACACCACGCCCGGTTTCGTCTACAGCGTCGGGATCCCGCCCGCCGCTGCGGCCGCCGCGCTCGCCGCGGTGCGGGTGCTGACCGCCGACACCGGACCGGTCGCACGGCTGCACCGCAACGCCGCGCTGTTCCGGGCCCGGGCCACCGCCCGAGGTGTCCGGACCGGCGGTGCCGGCACCCCGATCGTCCCGGTCGTCACCGGCGGCTCGGCCCGGACCCTCCGGCTCGGCGCGCGGATGCGGGAGCGGCGGATCAACGTCCAACCGATCGTGTACCCGGCGGTCCCGGAAGCCGCCGGACGGCTACGGTTCTTCGTCAAGGCGGCACACACCGCCGACCAGATCGAGGCGGCCGTCGACGCCCTGGCCGCCGAGCTCGGAGATACCCAGTAGAGCCGCGGGACCGCGGCGGCCGGTCTGCTTCGAGCACTCGATCAGCCACGGTCACGGTGGTGAACTCCCCCGGTGTCGGCGAGCTCGGTTGCCACCTCCCGGATGGTTGTCCGCAGCCAGCGGTGTACCGGGTCGAAGTCGAGGCGCGGATGCCAGGTCATGTAATACAGCATGGTGTCGATCTCGGGCGGCGCGTCGAGGATCCTGATCGCGCTGGTCTCGGCGTAGATGCCGACGAGCCGGCTTGGCATCGTCAGGATGAGGTCCGTGCCGGGGAGCACGAGCGGGCCGGTGGCGTGGAGGGGCAGGGTCAGCCCGGCCCGGCGGGGGGTGCCGTGTGCGGCGAGGACGCGGTCAATCGCCGGTTGCCGGCCGTTGACCAGGTCGATGATCAGGTGCCGAGAGGCAAGGTATTCCTCCAAGTCGATGCCTTCCCGATCGGCGAGGGGATGGGCGGCGGAGAGCATGCAGACGAAGCGGTCGGTGAAGAGTCGTTCGCTGCGTAGCTGGTCCGGCGCCTGGGTGCCCAGAAAGGCGAGATCGACCGCGCCGTGCTCCACCTCGGTGAGGATGTCGCGGTGCCACGCGTGGAACTGCAACGTGGATCCGGGCGAGCCGGCCGCGATCTTGTGGGCGAGGCCCGGCCCGAGCACCGCCTGAGCGTAGTCGGAGGCCGCGAGCTTGATCAGTTGGGCGGTCGTGGAGGGGTCGAAGTCCTCACCGGCGAAGATGTCCTCCAGTTGCGGGATCGCGGTCGACAAGCGGTCGAGGATCCGTTCGCCACGAGGGGTGATCTGGTAGCCGTTCGTCGTGCGAACGAGAAGGTCGTCGTCGAGGGTCCGCCGGAGGCGTTGGAGAGCCCGGCTCATCGCCGGCTGGCTCAGGCCGGCGCGTAGTGCGGCGCGGGAGACGTGCCTCTCCTCGAGCAAGGCGATGAGCGCGGGGAGCAGGTTGAGGTCGACCCTATCAATATGCGTGACCCGCATCCGAGGCATTATAGGTATGCACCTGCTCGCACCAGGATCGCAATGGCGACGTCAGCCTCCACCTGGTCTCCGGCGTGGCGCTGCCGAGGTAGCTAGCGTGCTCAACCGCAGGAGCAGGACGCCGCGTGGCGCGGCTGTCAACAACCCGATGGACCGGGGTGGCCGCACCGCCGCCCCGTTTCCAGTGGTCCTGGACGGTTGTGTGCGGTGTGTTAACGTGCCGAACTGTGCGTAGCTGGTAGTGACCCTCTTCCTGATGGAATGGAGTCCTGGATGGATCTACGGGTCTGCCTGACGGGGTCGGATGACGATAAGCTCGCCGGCCTCGACGCCCTGCGGGACCTTCAACTGGAATTGGTCGACGATCCCGCCTTCCGTGGTCGGGTCATCCTGGTAGAGCGGCCGGCGGATCCCGGCACCCTCGGACCGGTCCTGGAAGGGCTCCGGATTCTGCTCGAACCGCAGACCCTTACACCGTTGCTAGCTGCCCTGGTCACCTATCTGCGGATCCGTTCGCGGGACCGCACCAGCGACCTAGAGCTGACCGTACGGAGGACGGACGACTCCACCGAGATCAAGCTGTCCGGCCAGCGGATCCGGCAGCTGGACGCCGTGGCGCTGGCGGCCGAGCTGGAGCGCCACGCGGAGCGTCTGGACGGTGGAGCCCAGCGCTTGGAAGGCGGAGCCGAGCGTCCGGACGGTACCGACGCCCCGGCGACGTGACGTCACTTGGGTCGCCGGCCACCAGGGTGGTGGTCGTCGGCACGGCACACCACCGCGATCCGGGCAGGCTGCCTGATGTCGAGGCGGTCGCCACCTCCATCGCGGACCTGGAGCGCTGCCTGCTCGATCCGGAGATCTGCGGGGTACGGCCGGAGAGTCTCCGCGTACTGCTGGATCCGCCGGATCCCGGCGCGCTGGACGACGTCATCCGGCAGGCGGCCGTCGAGGCGGAGGATGTGTTCCTGCTGTACTACCTGGGGCACGGGCTCGTATCCGAGAACGCGCTGTACCTTGCCACCCAGGCGACGGCTGACATCTCCCGGACCCGGGCGTCGACGGAGGCGCTGGAGTTCGCCGCCGTCACCGGAGCGCTGCGGCACTGCCGCGCCGCGACGATCGTCGTGGTGCTCGACTGCTGCGACGCGGGCCGGGCCCACCTCGGCGGCCTTCGTGGGGACTGGCTGCTCCTCGCCTCCACCCGCCGGTCCGTACAGGCTCTCGCCCCCGAGGGGGCCCGGCACACCCTGTTCACCGGTGAGCTGCTGAGCATCCTGACCGAGGGTGATCCGCAGGGGCCGCCACAGCTCACGCTGGCCCGGGTGACCGATCTCCTCCGCGGCCGACTCCAGCCGGCTGGCCAGGCGCCGGTGGCCCGGTACGAGGGCGGCGCGGGCCGGCTCGTACTGGCACCGAACCGCGCGTACCGGCCACCGCGCCTCGACAACCCGCCGCCGGAGGATCTCGACGGCGCCGAGGAGGTCTGTCCGTACCTGGGGTTGAACGGTTACGACACGGCGGACGAGCGGCTGTTCTTCGGCCGCCGCGAGATCACGGAGACGCTGCTGCGAGCCGCCTCCACGCGTGTCTTCGGTGCGGATCCGCTGATCGTGGTTGGCGCCTCCGGGGTGGGCAAGTCCTCCCTGCTCCGGGCCGGACTCCTGCCCGAGATCAAGAAGGGGGCACTGGGTGTCCCAGGCTCGGCGGGCTGGGTCCACCTCGTCATGACGCTGGGCGCCGGCCCGGGGCGCGCCGACCCGATGGACCTGCTGGCCGAGCAGCTCGCCACGCTGACCGGGCGGGACGATCCGGACGACCTGCGGGTACGGCACGCGCTGGCGACCGAGCCGCGGCGCGAGGTCGGCCGGCTCCTCGACGGACGGAAGCTCGTGCTCGTCCTCGACCAGTTCGAGGATCTGTTCATCCAGCATCCGAACCGGGCGGCGGAGTTCGTCGCCACGGTGACCGGGTTGATCGGCCCGGACGAGTCCGCGCCGGTCGCCCTCGTCGCGCTCGGCGTCCGCGCCGACCATCTCGGCCACTGTCTGGAACTTCCCGAGATCGCCCGCGCGGCGCGCAACGCGCTGACCGTACCGCCGATGGCGCCGGACGAACTCCGCGAGGTGATCACCGGTCCGGCGCGGGTGGCCGGGCTCGCCGTCGACGACGAACTGACCCGGGTCGTCCTGCGCGACCTCGACCTCCACCCACGGTCCGAGCGCCGGGCCGCGGTGCTTCCGCACCTCTCGTACGCGCTCCTCGCGACCTGGCAGAAGCGCACCGGCCGGCGGTTGACCGCGAACGACTACCTGGCGGCCGGCGGCATCGACAGCGCGATCGCCCTCCGGGCCGACGCCATCTACCGCGAGTTGGACGAGCCGGGGCAGCGGGCGGCGCGAAACATCTTCCTACAGATGGTCCTCACCTCCGAGGACGGCGAGGACACCACCCGGATCGCCGCCGTGCAGGAGTTGGTCCTGGACGGAGTGGGCGCGACCGTGCTGGACGCGTTCGTCCGGGCCCGGCTGGTGACGGTGCACGGTGAGTCCGTCTACGTCCACGAGGCCCTGTTGAAGGCGTGGCCGAGGCTCCGGGAGTGGATCGACGACGACCGGGAAGCGCTCCGGGCCCGGGCGCGCTTGCGGCAGGCGGTCCGCGAGTGGGAGCGCGACGGAGCGGACCGCTCGCTCCTCTTCGGAGGCGCCCGGCTGGAGGCCGCTCTTCCGTGGCTTACCGACGACAACGTCCGGCTGACTGATCCGGAACGGGCGTTCCTCACCGCGAGCAAGAACCGGCGGCGAGCCGAGGTGCGCCGGCTCTACCAGGTGATCGCGTTCCTGACCGTCCTGCTCATCCTGGCCGTCGTCGCGATCGGTTACGCGTTCGACCAGCGCGGCAGGGCGGACGCCAACGCCCGGGAGGCGACGGTACGGCAGCTCCTCGCCGTGGCCGACACGATCAGGGACAGCGATCCGCAGGCCGCGCTGACCTTCGACCTCGCCGCACTGCGCCTGGCCCGGACCGCCGAGAACCGGTCCAATCTCGTCACCGCCCTCGTCGGCGCGCACTACGGCGGAACGGCGCGTACCCCCGCCGTCGACTCCAGCTACTCCGACGTCGTCGCGACCGCCTTCAGTCGGGACGGCGCGATGGTCGCGATGGCCCACGACGACGACACGGTGTCCGTCTGGCCCATCGCGGGCCGCCACGTCCTCGACCCGCACCTGGTGAAGTTCAGGACGAACGGCGCGAACCACCTCCGGTTCAGCGACGACGGTCGGTCGCTGGCCGTTGTGGGCGACCGCGCCGACCGGGACAACGTCACCGACGCTCTGGTGTGGTGGGACATCTCAGACCCGAAGCGCCCATACCGGGCGCGTACCGTCGTCGGGGGCCGGCTCCTCGCGCTCGCTCCGGACGGCAGGACCGGGGTCCGCGCCGGCGCCGGCGGTCCGGTCCTGGTCAGGGTGGACGGGGCCCGCCTGGTCGACACCGCTCCGCTCGGCCGGGGCATCGGCAAGGTCGCGGGAATCAGCCAGGACGGCAGGCTGATGGTGACCGAGGGGACGTACGGCGGCGGGCACACGATCTGGGACATCGCCGACCCGTCCCGGCCGGTACGCCTGGCCGACTTCCAGCAGAGCCTGCCCCAGCGTGAGATCACCATGGTGAGCAACAGCCCGTGGCAGAGCGCCTCGTTCAGCGCGGACAACACACTGGTCGCCATCGCGTCGAACCTCGGACCGGCCGTGCTGGTGGACATCTCGAATCCGCGCCGGCCGAGGCAGGTGAGCGACCTGGCCAACCCCGCCGTCGTCTCCACCGTGTCGACGGTGGCGTTCAGCCGCTGGGGTCGTACGCTCGCGGTCGGCGGCATCGGCCAGGTCGTGCGGCTCTGGGACGTCAGCGACCCGGCACATCCACGGGTCACCGCGACCCTCGGCGGTGCGGGTGGCGACGTCACCTCCCTGGCATTCTCTCCGGACGGTCGCTCGATCGCCTCCGGCGGCATGCACGGCGGGACGGACCTGTGGAATCTCGGACCGGCCGATCCGGCTCCGGTGAGCTACGAGGCCGGTGGCGTCGGCGTGACCGCCGGGTTGGGCGCCGACGGCCATACCCTGGTCACCGGCGGACTAGCCGTGCACACCACCGTCCGAGACATCGCCGCCCCGGCCCGGACGGCTGTCTCGACCACCGTGCCCGCCAGCCGGGTGGGAGTCGTGGGGGTGGCGATCAGCCCCGACGGCCGCACCGTCGCCGAACGGAATCTCGACGGCACCACCACGCTGTGGGACACCGCCCGGCGGGGCCACCCGCGACTCCTCCGGACCCTTCCGACCCGCGGCGCCTCCGACCTGTTTCCCGAGACCCGGCGGCTGGTCCGGTTCAGCCCGGACGGTCGTACGCTCGCGGTCAACGACCCGGTCTCGGATCCGGAGAATCCCGTCTTCGAGCTGTGGGACGTCACCGACCCGCGGCAGCCGCGCCCGTTGACGAGCATCGCCGGCACCACCAACGAGGAGTCGTTCACCGCTCCCGCGGCGGCGTTCTCCCCGGACAGCCGGCTCTTCGTGACCGAGCGCAAGGGCGAGGTTACGCTCTGGGATATCGCCGACCGGCTCCGTCCCCGGATGGCCGGTACGCTGCCCACGCCCGGTGGGGCTGTGACGTTCGGCGGCGACGGACGCCTCCTCGCCGTCGTCACCGGCGAGGGCACCGAGGTCTGGGACGTCGGCGATCCGGCGCACCCCCGCATGGTGTCCAGCGCGCCGTACGGCGGCAAGACGGTCGCCTTCAGCCCGGATGGCCGGGTCCTGGCCACCGGCGCCGGACGGACCGTCGTGCTGATGTCGGTCGCGGAGCCCGGCCAGGCAGGCGGGGTCGTTCCGCTGCACGGGCACAGCAGGGAGGTCTTCGCCGTCACCTTCACGCCCGGTGGACACCTTGTCTCGGTGGACATCGAGGGCGGGCTGAAACTCTGGAACGCCGACGGGTTGCTGACCATCCTGGCCGAGCCGGAGTGGGCGGCGTGCGCGCTGGTCGATCCGGGTATCGGGCCCGAACGGTGGCAGAGATATGTGCCGAACCAACCGTTCGAGAAC
This sequence comes from Plantactinospora sp. DSM 117369, assembly GCF_053764795.1. Classification (NCBI taxonomy): domain Bacteria; kingdom Bacillati; phylum Actinomycetota; class Actinomycetes; order Micromonosporales; family Micromonosporaceae; genus Plantactinospora; species Plantactinospora sp. DSM 117369. Next base: position 4,585,924 of record NZ_CM132446.1, read on the forward strand.
GTGTGCCCCGAGCGGTTCAGCCGGGTCTGCGAGCGGTTTGGGATGCACGAGACCTGTTGGGTCGAGCAGGTGCCTCCGACGGGCCGCCGGCGGCCGGGGTAGCCGTCGCCGTCGCAGCCTCGGCCGCCACCGCTCTCAGCCAGCGCCGTGCCCGTCGCACCAGGACGATCGCACCGAGTGCCAGCAGGCCGACGATCCCGATCATGGTGAGGCAGGCCAGCACGACGGGAGTGGCGATCCGCTCGCCGCGCGGCGCCAGGCCAGCCGCCTGGTAGGCGTTCGGCGTACCGACGAACTGCGGCCTCGCCTCGTCGGCCAGGACGGCGAAGACCCGGCCCGAGATCCCGTCGGCCGCCACCAACAACAGTTCTCGGCCGTTGTCGCTAGCAACCAGCACCCGGTCGGCGGGTACGACGACGTTGCGGGGCGCGCGTTCGGCGGCCGAGGCGGTGACGTACCGCTCGTGGAACGGCCATCCGTTGATGTCCAGGCGTTGCCGCTCGTCGCAGCAGCTCACCCGGTCGCCGGGCAAAGCGATCACCCGCATGACGTGTGACGGACGAGCCGCCTGCGACCCGCTCAACCGTCCGCCGAGCGCGGCCCGGATCGCCGAAGCGCGGATCAGCACGACGTCGCCGCGTCGCGGCGACGACACCCGGTCGGCGAGGATACGATCGCCCGGCCGAAGGGTAGGGGCCATGTTCTCCTCTAACCCATCCAGTTCGGCGTAGCTGCCGGTGAGCGGGGTGCCGACCAGCCCGCCCAGGCACAGCGCCGCAGCGACGAGGACCAGCCGGAACGTCCACCCGCGCCGCGCGTACGTCCGGAGGCGCAGGAGGCGCGGCCAACGGGTCCGACGCCGACCCGACGGGTCCCCGACCTGCTCGCTCGCGCGATGCCGACGTCGCACGGACCGGACCGCACCGGTCACGGCCACACCCAGCAGGCCGGACAGGCCGGCCGCCGCGACGGCCGCCCAGATCGTCGGCGCGGGGATCCGCCGGTCGGCGCGTGCCAGCTTCGGGTCCCGAAACGCGTCGGGGGTACCCGGAAATCGGGGTTTCCACCGCGGGTCGACGACCATGAACGCGCGACCCACGACTCCCTCCGCCCCGGTCGCACGGAGCAGGCCGCGGCCGTCGTCGAGCAGCACCACCATCCCCTCCGGTAGCGGGTAGGGGACGGAGAAGCCCAGGCAGCTCTGTGCGATGTACGCGGCGTCCGGATCCCGCTCGGCGCTCGGCGGCCCCCCGGCGGAGTCCCGGACGACCACGCCGTTGACCCGGACCCGCTGTTGCCCGTCGCAGGTCACCTGGTCGCCGGCCTCGGCGATGAGCCGCGAGATTATCAACCAGTCGCGCGAGTCGGCGGTGTACCGGACCACGACGAGGTCTCCGGGCCGCACCGGCGATGCCGCGTCAACGACGAGGTGGTCACCCGAGCGCAGGGCCGGCTCCATGGCAGGTCCGGCGACATAACTGAACTGGGTGGTGGCGAAGACGCCGGCCAGACCACCGAGCAGACCGCCCAGGCACAGCGGCACGGCACCCCAGACCAGCCAGAAGAAACCACTCTTCCGCGACAACCTTGCCATAACGACCCGAAACATCGCGGTCAGGCCGGTCCGTGACACGAACAGACTCTACGCCCGAAGCAGCCCGTTCTCGCAGAGCCGCCCGTCCGACCTTATCCGCCGCACGGCCGGTCCGGCGTCTCGTCGCGGCCGGCGCGCGCCAGAAGGAGGCGTGCCAACCGCCCTGATCAGCGGCGACGATGCGTCCTGCGCATACGTCCAATACGAACAATGCATTGGTTATGCCGGCAACCGGCGTGGACACTTCGACTATGAATGAGTGATTGCTCAGTCAACCGGGAGAAGCTCATGCCTGACGACGTCCGCGTGGCTGTCGGTGACGAGGCGGCCAAGTCCGTTGCGCAGCCGCGTGAGGCCCACGGCGGACTCCTCGGAGGGTGCACATCACGGCCGACACGAAGATCGCCTGGGTGGTGGATCTGCCCGCCGGCAAACGTCCGCCGCCACCCAGATCGACCCAGGCCACGACGGCAGCGAAGTAATCTCCCGCCGGCAACGACCGCGTCCGCCGAGTTCTACCACCGCGGCGGCCGCGCGGAACTGCTGCCCGGGTACGCCAGCCCCTGACCACCAGCCTGCCTCATATGCGCGGTCCGCAGGCAAAGCGTCCGATGCGCCTGCGCGTCCAGCGCGGACGCCCCTTTGATGTCGCCGACTCGTCGCTGGGTCGCGCCACCGAACGCATCGCCGAACGGCGTAACACGAATTGCCGATTTCACAATGAACCTTTTCAACCTCCCCTTGCGGTCCGGCGGACCGCAAGGTCGGACGCGGTGCGTGAGCGCCGCGCGGTCCAGGTTGAAAAAGGTTCAATGGAGGAATTGATGATCAAGAGACAGGTTTATGTTGCTGTGGGCGCCAGCGTCGCGCTCTCTCTCGCGGTCCTGGCCGGCGTGGCTCGGGCCGGTTCGGAGGATGCGGCACCCGCGCGGCAAGCAGCCGTCGAGGGGGGTCATGCGGCACATCTGGCTGCCGCGGCGCCTACCGTCGGACCGACCGTCACGCCGGTCTACGGGCGGGGCTGGCGTGCTCTGGCTCCCATCGCGGGCGGGCCGCGCCAGGAGCACAGCGTCGTAGCGATCGGTTCGGACGTGTACGTGGTCGGTGGGATCAAGCCGGATGGGGCGGGTGGTCTCGTCACCGTCACCGACGTCGAGGTTTACGACACGCGCCGGGACCGCTGGCGGCGGTCCGCGCCGCTGCCGGTGGCGATGAACCATCCGAACGCGGCAGTCGTGGGTGGCAAGTTGTACGTCCTCGGTGGGCTGTCCGGTGGCGCGTCCTGGGAGGCGCTCGGGAACAGTTTCGTGTTCGACCCGGCGACGAACCGATGGAGTTCGCTGCCGCCGATGCCGGCCGATGTCCGGCGGGGCAGCGCGGCCATCGGCGTCTCCGGCAGCAAGATCTACCTTGCCGCCGGGATGCGGACACTGACTCCCGGCCCAGGCGGGTTGCAGGACACCGTGGCGACAGTGAACTCCTACGACGTCGTCACCCGCCGCTGGGCACGGCTGCCTGACCTGCCGGAGGCCCGCGACCACGCCGGCGGTGCCGTCGTCGGCACCACCTTGTTCGTCGTCGGCGGACGCGACCGCGGGCAGGTCAACGTCCGTGACACCGTGTTCGCCCTGGACCTTGGCGGCGGCAGCTGGAACGCTCGGGCCTCGATGCCCACCGCCCGAGGCGGCATCGCCACCGCCGTGATCGGGACCACCATCTACACCTTCGGCGGAGAAGGCAACGTCGTCAACGGCGTCAACACCGTTTTCCCGCAAACGGAGGCGTACGACGCTCGCCGTGACCGCTGGCAACGGCTGGCGCCCATGCCGATTCCCCGCCACGGCGGCGCGGCGGTCGCCGTGGGCGACAGCATCTACCTGCCCGGCGGCGGCAACCGCGGCGGCGGAGCACCGATGGACGTCAACGACGCTTTTCGACCCGGTCATAGGTGACCGCCGTGCATGACAAAGGAAAGACGCCGAGCGGAGGCCATCTGGGTCACGCTGGATCGTGTCCGGCGTGGCGTACGCGACGCCTCTGACGTCAGCGAAGAGAAACCGCACAGGCTGCCCGTCGAGCGGCCCGCCGACGCCGGCCCTTCTCGAACACGCGCACGCCCTCCGTCAGATCGACCTCGGATATTGCGTGCGTCTCGCTGGTGAGCACGTCTGAGCTCAGGCGGAGCCGGCCGCCTGCTGGTTCCACATCGTGATCACGACGCCGACGACGAAGACTTGCACCGGCAGCGGCAGGCCCGGCAGGTCGGCGGCGACGTCACCGCGCCAGAAGCTCGTCTGCCGCACCGAGCCGACCCGACGGCCGGCGGCGTGCAGTTCCTGCTCGCTGCTGAACAGCGAGGCGCGCTGGAAGTGGTACGTCTGCCCGTCGGCCTCGACCGTCCACCGCTTGCGGCCGACCCGGTCCGCCGAGGCGACCGCACCGCCCGCCGCGTCGAGCAGGGTGTAGCGGTTTCCCCAGGCGTTGCCGCGCACCTCGTAGCGCCGGCCCTCCAACTCGAAGTCGCCGCCGTTGCGCCAGAAGGCGTTATCCCAGGTCGTCACGGCCCGGTCCCGGACACTGATCTCGTATCGGCTGCGCCACGCGCTCACCCTGCGGGCCTTCAACACGTCGTCAGGCTAACCCCAGTGGGCGAGCCCCAACCGGCAGCGGCAGCGGCTGACCGTCAGCCTGGGCCGCACCCCCCTCCGTCAGCAGGCCGTGGTGGCCACGCAGAGCCGGCTGGCGGTGCGTTTCGCCAGCTCCCGCAGGCGCTGCGGATCCTCGACGTAGAAGCTCGTGATCGCGACCAGGTCGGCCACCCGGACGACCGCGGCGAGCACGACCTGCCGGTTGAACACCTCTCCGGTGGCGGTCTCCCGATCGTCGATCTGGGTTCGGACCATCAGCGACTCCTCACCGGCGAAGTTCCGGTCGATCACCGACGCGGAGCGCTCCGCCTCGGCCGGGCGGCTCGGCGTGGAGTTCTCGGTCGCGGTGCGGTAGACCGCGCAGGCCGAGACCGTCCGGGTCACGTCGGTCATCACCTGCCGGGCGACCTCGCCGGGAAACCGTCGCGCCTCGGTGAAGACGTACGTGTGCCCCTCGTCGTCGCCCTTCCTGGCCACGATCTGGCCGCGCATGAACAGGTACGTCCGGTAGGCGTCGATGTTGAGCGAGGCGTACCGGGGGCACGCGTCCTCCTGGGCGAACTGCCAGGTCGGATACTCCCCGGCCAGATAGGTGTGCGCGTTGTCGATCTCGAAGTCCGGCCCGACGTCGGAGGGTTGCAGCATCGCCTCGATCGGGATCGCGTCGCCCTGGAATTCGACGTCCGGTCCGACCGGCTGCGGCCGAAGCAGCGTCCAGGCGCTCCCGAGCAGGGCGACGACGGCAAGCGTCGCGCCCGCCACGGCACGGATCCGCCGGCGCGTACCGCGCCGCCGGATCCGTGCCGCCTCCGCCCAGTACAGCGTGGACAGTTCCCGGTCCAGCCGGCCCGCCAGCTCGTCCAGCCTGTCGGTCATGACACCGCACCTTCCGGCTCGTCGGTCAGCAGCTTCGCCAGCGTCGCGCGGCCCCGGGACAGCCGCGCCTTGACGGTTCCGACCGGTACGCCGGTCTCCCGCGCCGTCTCCGCCACGCTCAGGCCGAACAGGTAGTGCAGGGCGAGCGCCCGGCGCTGCGCCTCCGGTAGCTGTCGCAGCGCCTCGACGATCTCCAGGGTCTCGGTGGACGGCGCGGCTACCGGCACGGGCGGACCGTGCCGGACATGTGCCCGGATCCGGCTGCGCAGGCCACGCCACCGGCTGATGGCGAGCCGGGTGGCGACGACGCGTACCCACGACTCCGGGTCCTCGTACCGGCCCACGGTCGACCAGCGCTGCCAGGCCCGGACGAATGCCTCGTGGACGACGTCCTGCGCCTCGGCGAGGTCGCCGGTCATGACGTACACGAATCCGACCAGGCGTTGCCGGGTGCTCCGGTAGAAGTCGTCGAAGTCATGGCCGTCACTCACCCGGTCCTCCGCGAAAATGCATGCGGGTTATACGCGCATGCCCACCCGGGAGGTTGCGTCGCGACGTGAGGTTTCCGGCCTGCCCGGCCGAGCCCGAACCACGTCCTGATCTCCCATCGGCGGTACCGGGCCGAAGTCACCGGCGAACACCGGTCGATCCCCTCCGGTCGAGCCCCGGGGCGCTGGTCGACGGTGCTCCGCCGGTGTCGGTCAGCGCGCGGCGACCACGCCGAGCAGTTCGAGGTACACGTCGAGGAAGAGCCCGCCCTTCAGCTCCGCGCTCGGGCCGGCGCCGAGGAGGCCCACCTCGGGGTCGTAGGTGACCCCGCCCTTCGGACCGACCGGGAGGACGATGGCGTCCGCCGCCGCCCGATAGGTGGCCAGGGCGGCACAGCCACAGTGGGAGCCACAGCACACCTTCCGGGGAGTTGGTCGCGGTTGTATCTCCGCGTCACCGACTCTGCGGGCCGCGACGAGGGGTAGGAAGGCCGGACAGATGGTGGTAGGGACAGGGATACCGTCCGGGCGCCGTACCGCTGTTGGGTTCGACGAGTAAGCGACAACGAGCTGGGGTTGCTCCTCCTGTCCCGCCATTACCGTGATCACTCCGTCGAGGTGGGGCTGCCGGCGGGTCCCCGGCGACGCACCTCGGGACTGCGCCGGGCCGAGGTCGCGATGCTCGCCGGAGTCAGCGTGGAATACCTCATCCGGCTCGAACAGGGCCGGGACCGGCACCCGTCGCCGCAGGTCCTCTCCGCCCTCAGCCGAGGACGACCAGCGGCTGGTGGTCTACCTGCCCGCCGACGCGGCGACCGGCGGCGCGCTCGACCGGCTGCCCCGTCGCCGGCCGCACGGCCTGCGGGTCGTGTCCGGCTGACCCTGCGCGTGCGGAGCGCCGAAGGGCCGGCTGGAAGAATCCTCCCATGATCCGAATTCGACCCACCGGTGTCGACGACGCGGTCGTGCTGGCCGAGGCGTACCTGGCCAACCGCAGCTTTCTGGCCCCCTGGGAACCCGTCCGGCCGGAGAGCTTCTTCACCCCCGCCGGTCAGCGTGCCCGGCTCGAACAGGCGACGGCAGACCGGGAGAGCGGCACCGGCTACGGCTGCGTGATCGAGTACGACGGGCAGGTCTGCGGCACGATCACGCTGTCGTCGATCCTGCGCGGGCCGGCACAGTCCGCGAACCTCGGCTACTGGGTGGCGAAGTCCGTCAACGGGCGCGGAGTCGCGACCCGGGCGGTGGGTCTGATCCTCGACATCGCCTTCGGCGAACTGGACCTGCACCAGGTGATGGCCGGAACACTGCTGCACAACACCGGGTCACAGCGGGTACTCGGGCGCAACGGGTTCGACCGGATCGGCGTCGCCAGGGCACACGTCGAAATCGCGGGGGAGTGGCAGGACCACATCCTCTTCCAACGCCTGACCGACCGCTGATCCGGCCCCGCCTCAGGCCCGGCGACGCCACCGGGGCGGGGCAGGACACCGCCACCGGTCGTGCGTGGCGATGGTGGTGACCGTACTCACCCGGCCACTCGATGACCAGCAGGTATCAGAAGCACTCTCGCCCGGGCCTGAGTCGAGCGGCTCGGCGAGCGAGGCCCCGGGTCGCAGCTCGGCGTGGGAGGTCTGGGACGTCGACTCCCACATCCGGATCGTCAACCGGCAAATCGAGCAGGCTCGGGCGATCGGCAACCTGTCCATCCTCCCGGACGCGTTGAGCACGCTGGCCGGTCCGCGTCTCACATCGATATCGGTGTCATTGCCTGGCGTCACGGGAAGTGGTGGAGGCCGCTACACGTGCCGGCGACAACCGGCCGGTGAGCAGGATCCAGGCACAGATGGCCGCGAGCGGGACCAGGCCCAGCAGGTCGGCGGATGCCGGGTCGAGGCCGCCGGCGTCGATCAGCAGGGCGGCGGAGAGCGTCCCGATGACCATGTTGTTCCCGGCGTGGGCAAGGCAAGCGACCCAGACGCTGCCGGAGCGCAGGAACAGCCAGGCAAGGATCACGGCCTGGGCGACGATCAGGAGAGTCCAGGTGACGATCCCGAGCAGCGGGCTCGCGTAGCCGGCGTAGTCGGTGAAGACCAACGGGTAGTGCCACGCGGCCCAGACGAGACCGGTGATGAGCGCGGCGCGGGCGGGGCTGCGACCGACCCGCTGTTGGAGGTAGCTTCGCCAGCCGAACTCCTCACCCCAGAACAACGGAGTCAGGACGACGGGGGCCACGAGCACCAGCAGCGTGGCGGGGCCGGGGAGGTCGGCCAGGTCGGGCTCGTACAGCCCGAGGGCGGTGGCCAAGCCGACGGTCACGGCCAGCACCAGCACGGGGCCGATCCAGGCGATCAGGTAGTAGCGTTTCGCGGCCCGCAGACGCGGCGCCAGGCCGGCGTCGGCGAAGCCTTCCCTGGTGACCCAACGGCGTACGACGACGGCCGCGACCGCCGGCCCGAACGCCATCGGAAGCCCCATGGTCAGCTGGGTCACCGGGTCGGCTATCGACCAGCCGAGCACCGCGTGCGCGACGAAGACGGCCGCCCACGCCAGTCCGAAAGCAATGAGGAGATAGCTGAGCACACCCTTGGATCCCATGGCCTGGAACGCAACCACCGATCCACGTCGGACGTCGTCACACCAAGGCGCCAAAGACGCCGTCATACCTGAGAGCTACGGTCACCCGATCGGGCGCACCGGCAGGCGACGACCACGAAGGGACCAGGGTCAGGCCGCCGCCCGCGCGTCGTGCAGCAGCCGGAGCTGGCCGAGCTCGGCGACGTTCTTCATCAGCTCCGCGTTGACCCAGGCGACCATGTGCGCGACGGTGTGCGCCGGGTCGCCCTGCCACGGGAACGGGGCTGTCTCGTCGAGGTCCGCCTCGGTGAGTCCGTCGAGCACCGACAGCCATTCGGCGCGGAGGGCGCGCAACCAGGCGACCGTCGCCACGGCGTCGCCGGGCCAGTCGACCTCGGCGCGGTCCGGTGGGGTCCGCCCCCGTGCGTGGTCGACGGTCACGCTCCACCACCACCCGATGTGCCAACTGAGCCAGCCGACGGTGGGAACCGGGACCGGATCCGGCTCGGTGTCCGACCAGTCCGGCCGCCATCGGCCGGCGCCGTCCGGACGTACCGTCCAGAAGTGTGCGGCCGGCTGCCACAGCAGGTGGGCGGGCTCCAGCCGCTCCAGGTGGTATTCGAACAGCGACCAGGTCAGGTCGAACTGCCAGCGCAGCAGTTCGGAACGGGACGTCGACACCCGGGCGATCCTCGCATCGCGGCGGCGGTGGGGCGAGCGGTTATCCCACCGGTACATCCTTCGGTGCCGGCGGATGCCGGTTCAGAGCGGCTTGACGTACCGGTGGCAGGGGACCGGAATCGTGCCGTCCCCGATCACCGCTGGATAGTCGAACAGCCCGTCGTCGATCCAGCCGGACCGCTGGTAGAACCGTCGGGCCCGGCTGTTCCCGGGGACGACCGCCAACCAGGCCCGCCGGTGACCACCGGCGGCGACCAGCCGCTCGGCCTCGGCGAGCAGCCGGCCGGCGACACCGCTGCCGCGATGTGACGCGGCGACGTACACCTGCTCGACCTCCTCGCCGACCACCATGACGAAACCCGCCACCTGCCGGTCCGGGCCGGCGACCGCCACCACGGTGTCGCCGACGCGCTGCGCGGCCCGTGCCCGGAACGACTCCGGGGTACGCACCGCGACGAGAGCCTCCGGCACGTGCCCCAGATGCCCGTCGCGCCAGCCGGCCGCCCAGATCGCCGCGACCGCCTCGGCGTCTGCGGCGGTGGCCGGACGCAGGTCGATCTCCGGTATCGAGTCGATCTCCGACATCGGGCGAGGGTAACAGGAATGTCCGGGGGCGCCGGTGGCGTCGCCGTGGTGAGCGCACCTGGTGAGGTACCTCCGGAGACCGTCGACCGGGCCTCCACGACGGCGGGCCGGTGCACCACCGGCGGCGCGCGGGTCACCTGGATGGCGCAGGGCGAGGATCACCCGGCGCCGGGCGTCCCGGTACGTGACGCCGGCCCGGCTCAGGGTCGTTGACACCGAGCCGGGCAGGCGGTCGTGGCGGAGCAGCGCCAGCAGCAGGTGTCCGGAACTGATCTCCCGGTGCCGCAGGGCGATCGCCTCGCGCAGGCACAGTTCGACGACCTTCCTGGCTCCCGCGTCGAGCGGCCCGGCGAGCCAGCCGTGCCGGCGCGGTCGCTCCGGCGGTCCCGGGCGGTCGAGCAGCGCGGCGGAGCCGAACTCCTGCTCGATGCGCCGGAACACCTCCTCGGCGTCGACGCCGACGGCGCGGAGAGCGCAGATCTCGTCGTCGGTGAGCCGTCTCCGGCCGGCCGGTCGGGTCACCGCCGCCCGGAGCACGGTGGTGGTGACGCCGTAGCCGGCCAGAATCCGGCCACCGGTGCCCCGGCCGTCGGCGGCGAGGCCGAGCAGCAGGTGTTCGGGACCGGCCCGGGCCGCCCCGGTCTCGGCCGCGATCTCGACGGCGGCGGAGAGGGTACGGCGGGCGTCCGCGGTGAACCGCTCGAACATGTTCCGCTCCCACGGGTTGGCCGGTCCGGGTGTTCCAGGTCTCTCGGACGGAGGCCCGACAGGTGATGCCGGAGGCGCCCGCCGCGCCCGCCGGCGGTCGGGTCCGGTCGGGCACCGCGGGTCCAGCGGCACCCGGCAACGCTGTCAACCTAGATTGACAGCATCGTTTCTGTCAACCGGGGTTGACGGAACGGGTGGCCTCGTGACCGCCGTGGCGGCCCTGGACCCGCTCCCGCCGGCAGCGGTCAGTCGCGGGGCGGAGGTGGACCTAGGACCACCCCGCTCCGGGTGGCAGGACGTGTGACCGGCCGCCCCGTCGGCGCGACGATTCCAGGTATGACAACGAAGCTTTCCCGCCGCAACGTGCTCGTCGCCGGTCTCGCCGTCGGTGCCACCGCCGGTACCTCGCTGGCCGCCGGCACGGCGACCGCGGGCCCGGGCCGGGAGTCCGCGCACTCCGGATCCGCCGCACCGGACGCGGTGATCGCGTTCACCGCCGCCACCGTGATCGACCCGGCGTCCGGGCGGGTCCGACCTGACACGACCGTGCTGGTACGCGGCGACAGCATCACCGAGGTCGGCCGGACCGGCCAGGTCCGGGTGCCGCACGGCGCCGCCGTGGTCGACCTGCGCGGCAGGTTCCTGATCCCCGGCCTGGCCGACATGCACACCCACGGGTACGCCGAACAGATCGATCCGGCGCTCTGCGTGGCCAACGGGGTGACCACGGTCCGGGAGATGTCCGGTACGGCTGCCGTGCACGACTGGCGGCGCCGGATCGAGGCGGGCACCCTGCTCGGTCCGCGCTACACGATCGGCAGCCGGATCGTCGACGGTGCACCGACGATCTGGGATCCGACGATGCTCAGCGTGCTCTCGGTGGCCGACGCCGAGCAGGCCCGGCAGGCGGTCCGCCAGGTGGTGGCGGAGGGGGCAGATTTCGTGAAGGTCTACTCCCGGCTGTCGCCGTCGTCGTACCGGGCGATCGCCGCCGAGTGCCGTCGGCTCGGTGTCGAGTTCGCCGGCCACTGCCCGGACGAGCTGCCGATCACCGAGGCGGCCACGCTGGGGCAGGCGAGCGTCGAGCACGTGTTCTGGACCGCCATCGACACGTCGAGTGCGGAGGAGCAGCTCCGGGCCCGGATCGGACGGATCCGGCTGGAGACCGGCGACTACAGCGGCTGGTTCGCCGCGATCCACCCGGTGGAATGGCTCGCCGCGCAGACGTACAGCCCGGCCAAGGCGCGTCGGGTGTTCGCGCGGCTGGCTGGCCGTCGTACCCGTCAGGTGCCGACCCTCGCCATGCACCACGGGCTGGACAACGCGCGCACCCTCGACCTGTACGCCGATCCGCGCGTCCGCTACCTGCCCGCGCCGATGCTCGCCGGCCAGCAGTACGCCCTCGACGAGCTGTATCTCAAGGACCGCTCTCCGGCGGAGGACCCGGAGTGGGCGGCGATGTTCGCGCACCGGCTCCGGATGGTCGGCGAGCTGCACCGGGCCGGGGTACCGCTGATGGTCGGCACCGACGTCGGCACCTGCGGATTGTTCCCGGGCTTCTCGGTCCACGACGAATTGCGGTACCTGGTCGAGGCCGGGCTGAGCCCGATGGCCGCGCTGTACGCCGCGACCGCCGAACCGGCGAGCTTCCTCGGTGCCCGTACCGGCCGCATCGCCCGGCAGGCCGCCGCCGACCTGGTGGTGCTGGATGCGAATCCGCTCACCGAGATCGGCAACACCCGGCGGATCGACGGGGTGGTGGTGCGGGGCCGCTACCTCGACCGGGCGGCGCTGGACGGTCTGCTGCGCGGGGTCGAGGAGGCGGCCGCCGCGATGTCCGAGGAGGCGCCGGGTGGCGCGGTCGCGGCGGTCGGCTGCCCCTGTCACGGCGCCGCCGCGACCGGGGCGCGGACCCGGGCGGCGTGACCCCCGATGCCGTCGGTTTGGCCATGTCGTCGGCCTGGCCGGGGCGACCGCGCGCCCGGTCGGGCCGGCCCGGCACGGTCAGCCCAGCCGGTGTCGGTGCGCTGCCGTCCGGACCGGTCGGGCTCGCCCGGTCAGCTCCGGCCGGCCGGCGGCGCGGCGGTGCTCTGCCGGATCACCAGGGTCGGCTCGATCGGCGTGGCGCTGTGCAGCACCGGGACCGGCCCGCCCGTCCGGCCGGTGGCGTCGAGCAGTTGCAGCAGGGTCGCCATGCCGCGCCGGCCCACCTCGTCGAAGTCCTGCCGGACGGTGGTCAGCGGCGGCAGCATGAACTCCGCCTCCGGGATGTCGTCGAAGGCCACCACGCTGATGTCGGCCGGTACCCGGACGCCCCGCTCGTGCAGGGCGCGCAGCAGACCGAGCGCCATCTGGTCGTTGGCGACGAAGACCGCGGTGACGTCCGGGTTGCCGGCCAGCGCGGTACCGGCCGCGTACCCGGACCGGGCGCTCCAGTCCCCGGAGATGATCGGCGGTACGGCGGCGCCGGCCTCCTCCAGCGTCTGCCGCCAGCCGATGATCCGGTCACCCGCCTCCAGCCAGTCGCTCGGGCCGGAGACGTGCCACACGGTGCGGTGTCCGAGTTCGAGCAGGTGCCGGACGGCGAGTCGGGCCCCGGCGACCTGGTCCACCGAGACGGACGGCAGCCCGCTGTCCTGGCCGGCCTCGACGGCCACCGCCGCCATGCCCTTGGGCAGGCTGTGCAGCGCGGCGGCGGCCGCCATCTGCGGCGCGATGATGATGACCCCGTCCACACCCTGACCGTCCAGCGCCTCGACCGCGCTGAGTACGCCCCGGCGGTCGACCTTCTCCAGCGTGACGATGCTGACCCCGTAACCGGCGGCCCGGGCGGCGCGCTCGATGCCGAGCAGTGTGGAGGCCGGGCCGAACAGGATGGTGTCGAAACTCACCACTCCCAGCACCCGGGAGCGGCGGCTGGCCAGGGCCCGGGCCATCGCGTTCGGCCGGTAGCTCAGCTCGGCCATCGCCCGGACCACCCGGTCCCGGGTCTCCGGCCGGACCCGTGGATGACCGTTGATCACCCGGGAGACCGTCTGGTGCGATACTCCGGCGAGCCGGGCCACGTCGGTCATCACCGCCGGGCGCCCGGTCCGCGACGGCGTGGTCACGTGGTTCTCCTCCGCCAGCACAATCCCGCTACCACCTTCCACCCCCGCCGGCGACGCCGGACGTTCGATCCAGGTTAGCCCTATCACCCTGGTCGACGTTCGCGACGGCGCGTCTTCGGCCAGGTTACGTTTCGGGTCCACCAGGCGATGTCGATCTCCGGTCCGGCGGAGTCGTCGGCGCCGCCGATCCCTGCCGTCCGCCCGCCGGCCCCGCCCCGAGCGGTCGGCAGCACCAGGTCGGCCCGCCGGACCGCGCCACGCCCGCGCTCGCCCCGGGCGCTCGACGGCTCTCCCCGCGGCCGCGCGACCGGCCCGGTCGCCACTGCGGCGTGCCCGGCGTGCCGGTGCTCCCCGGCTGCCCGGCGGTGCCGGGCTGCCCGGCTGCCCGGTATGAGGCAACTGCTATGCGCCGGCCGGCGGGTCGGGGACCTAGATTAATGAGCATCGATCGAGGGCGTCGGATCCTCATCTTCCCCGCTCCCATAAGGAGTCGTCATGCTCAGACGCCACCTCCTCCGGGCCACGCTCGGCCTGCTGACCCTGGCCACCTCGCTGGTCGGGGTCCAGGTCGCCGCCGCGCCGGCCACCGCCGCGCCGGTGCGCACGGTCTACTACGACGCGAGCCGGGCCGGGGAGTTCACCACCAACTTCACCCAGGCCGCCCAGATCTGGAACAGCAGCGTCAGCAACGTGCGGCTGGTCGCCGGCACGCCGGCGACGGTGACGATCTACGTCGACAGCGGCTGGCCGCGGGCGTACGTCACCGGGCTCGGTTCCGGACGGGTCTACATGGGTTGGCAGGCCGTGAACCAGGGGTACGACCGGACCCGGATCGCGACCCACGAACTCGGGCACATCCTCGGGCTGCCCGACCGGCGTACCGGACTCTGTTCGGATCTGATGTCCGGCAGCAGCGCCCCGGTCTCCTGCCGCAACGCGTACCCCAGCGCGGCCGAGGCGGCCCGGGTCGACGCGCTGTTCGCCGGCGGCCTCGTCCCCGGGTACGCCGGCGGCGCGGCGGCGACCGTCGCCGGAACGTACGTCTGGACCACCGGCTGACCGCCGGGCGGGCCGCGCCGCAGCACCCGGCGCGGCCCGCCCGGGTCGACTCCCGGTCCGGGCGGTCCGGCACGCCGCCCGGGCCGTTGCCGTGCCCGGCTCTCCGGGCGGGCACCTGGACCGGTCCTGGCGGGGCCCTGGCCGCCGGGTCTCCCGGAGCGGCACCGCGGGAGTTCCGGATCCGAGCGACTGGCTACAGTGGACCGCGCACGAGGTGGTCGTCGGTGGCGGCCGGTAGGGTCGCCGACACCGGCGGGCCGCCCCCCACCGGTTGAGCCGATTGGTTACCTTGAAGCCGGTCGTTCAAGATCTGACCGCCTGGGCCACGTCCGGTCGGCTGGTTCCCGGTGCGGTGTTGGGGAGGTTTCGGGTGGGTTCGCACGGGTCGGCGGTGGCTGTCCCGCCAGGCCGGTTGGCCGTTCCGCCGCAACCCCGCCCGCCGGACATGCTGCGCCGGATCACCACGCCGTTGCGCCGCACGCCCGGCCGGTTCACCGCGATCCTGGCCGGAGTGGTCGTGCTGGGCCTGCTCACCGGCGTGGTCGCGTTCGTCGGCGTACGGCAGCGCGCGGACCTGGTCCGCGGCGTCACCGCCCGCAGCGGCGAGCTGGCGGTGGCGGCACAGAGCCTCTACCGCGCGCTGTCCGACGCCGACGCCACCGCCGCGAGCGCCTTCCTCTCCAACGGTCTCGAACCGCCCGCGCTGCGCGACCGCTACCAGCGTGACCTGGCCGACGCCGCCTCGGCGCTGACCGTCGTCTCGGCCGCGGTCTCGGACGACAGCCGGGGTGCCGCGGCGGTCGCCCGGATCACGGCACGGCTTCCGGTCTACAGCGGGCTGGTGGAAACCGCCCGCACCTACAACCGGCAGGGCCTACCGCTGGGCGTCGCCTATCTGCAGGAAGCTTCCGGCCTGATGCGCGACGAACTGCTGCCCGCCGCCCAGGAGCTCTACGCGACCGCCTCGACCGAGCTGGACAAGGCGCGGGACCGGGCGGCCGGCTTCCCCTGGGTGGCGGTGCTGCTCGCCCTGTTCACCCTGGCGGCGCTGGTGCTGACGCAGATCCACCTGACCCGGCGTACCAACCGGCTGCTCAACGTCGGGCTGCTGGTCGGCACCGGTGCCACGGTACTGCTGATGGCCTGGCTGACCGGGTCGGCGCTGGTCGCGGCCGGAAACCTGCGGGACAGTAGGGACTCCGGTTCGGCCCAGGTCAACCTGCTCGCCGAGGCCCGGATCGCCGGTTTGCAGGCCCGTGCGGACGAGGCGCTGACCCTGGTCGCCCGAGGCAACGGCGCGGCGTTCGAGGAGAACTACGGTGTCGTGATGGAGCGACTCGCCGGCGCCGACGGCTCGGGCGGACTGCTGGCGCAGGCCCGGGCGGCCGCTCCGGACGACACCACCCGGCAGGCGGTCGAGGCCGCTATCGCCCGGAGCAGGGAGTGGTCGGCGGCGCACCGCAACGTGCGGACCCTCGACGACAGCGGCGAGTACGCCAAGGCGGTGGCCGCCACGGTGGGCACCGGCGAGCAGACCACGGCCGCCATCTTCAACCAGTTCGACGAGGCGCTCGCCCTGGCCATCACCCACAACGGAGACCGGTTCGAACGCGAGGCGGTCAGCGCCGGCCGGGCCCTGACCGGGGTCGACATCGGTATCGTCGGACTGAGCCTCGTCCTGCTGATCGGGGCCGCGGTGGGCATGCAGCAGCGGATTGTGGAGTATCGATGAGACACCGGCATCTCGCCGGCCGGTTCCTCGCCGGCATCCTCGTGGTGGTGGCCACGGCGGGTCTCGCCGGATGCGGCACGGACGAGCCGACGCTCCCCGACGGCCAGATGCATGCCGACCCGCCCCGGCCGGTCGGCATGCAGGATCCGGCGGTCGTCCCGACCGGTCCGGCGGCGTCGTCCGGCTCGTGCAACCCCCGGGCCAGCCTGCGGCCGTCCGGCACGCTGCCCCGTCCCCGGCAGATGCCGTCCGGCACCGCGATGGCCGAGATCGTCGAGCGTGGACGGTTGATCGTCGGCGTCGACCAGAACAACTACCAGTTCGGGTTCCGCGATCCGCGGACCGGTCAACTCACCGGCTTCGACGTCGACATCGCCCGGGAGATCGCCCGGGGTCTCTTCGGCGACCCGGGCCGGATCCAGTTCCGGGCGATCAGCTCGGCCGACCGGATCAAGGTGGTCAAGGAGGGCACCGTCGACATGGTGGTCCGGACCATGACGATGAACTGCGAACGCTGGCAGGAGGTCAGCTTCTCCACGGAATACTTCACCGCCGGCCAGCGCGTTCTGGTCAACCGTGGCTCCGGGGTGAAGACCATCGAGGACCTGCGGGGCAAGAAGGTCTGCGCGGCGGCCGGCAGCACCTCGATCCGGAACATCGCGGAGAAGGGCACGGTGCCGGTCTCGGTGGTCAACTGGACGGACTGCCTCGTGCTGCTCCAGCAGAACCAGGTCGTCGCGGTCTCGACCGACGACAGCATCCTGGTCGGGCTCGCCGCGCAGGACCCGAACACCGAGGTCGTCGGCCCGCGGTTCAGCGACGAGCCGTACGGGGTGGCGATCTCCCGCGAGGCGCCGGAACTGGTCCGGTTCGTCAACGGCGTACTGGCCAAGATCCGCTCCGACGGGACCTGGACCCGGCTCTACACCCGATGGTTGACGTCGCTGGGCCCGGCGCCCGCGCCACCGGTCGCGCGTTACCGGGACTAGCGTGTCTCGTGGACCTTCCGGCGCAGTGGCGGGGCATCGGCGGTCACCCGTCGGCGCCGGCCGGCACCACGAGAGGCGGTTGGTCGCGCCGATGACCGTGCCGCCGCCGTCCCCGATGGGCCGTGCCGAGGTCGACCGGCTGCTCGGCGCGCTCGGCGCGGCACACGAACGGGCCTCGGCCGCGCTGTACGCCCTGGACGGCCGGCCCGCGCTCGCCCTGCTGCGGGACACCCGGCCGACCGGCGAGACCGCCCGGGTCGGCGCCGACGTGCTCGCCCGGACCGGCGCGCTCTGGTCCCAGTTCGCCGCCTTCGGTGCCCTGCTCGGCCAGGCCCGCGAGGTACGCGCCCGGCGGTCCCGGCCCGGCGACATCGAGTTGCGGGAACTCGGCGAGTTGCTCGGTGCCCCGCTGGTCGCGCTCGACGCCGACGGGACGGTGCTCGACGACCCGGCCGCCGCACCGGCACAACGGATCCGGTTGTCCGCACTCGCGCGCCGGATCGAGACCGAGGCCGCCGCACTGGCCGGCACCCTCGCCCGGCTGGAAGCCGCGCGGTCCCGGCTCGCCGGATGGTTCGGGCAGCTCACCGACGCGCTGCGGCGGCTGCGGGCGGACGCCGTCGCGCTGAGCGGGGCGGAGCGACCCGGCGATCTGGGGGATGCCCGCTGTCCGGCCGCAACCGATGCCGCGCCGTCGTTGCGAGACGAACTCGACCGGCTCGACCGGGCGGTCGAGGAGGCGTACCTGGCTGCGCTCGCCGACCCGCTCGGCGTGACCGGGACCGGACCGACCGCGACCGCACTTCGGGACCGGTTGCGGCGGTTCGAGATCGAGGTCGCCGCCCTGACCGGTCGGCTCGCCGAGCTGACCGAGGTACGCGACGGCTACTCCGGACGGGTCGCGCGGTTGGCGACCGAACTGGACGAACTCGCCAGGGCCGCCGCCGAGACGGCCCGCACGCATGCCCTGGCGCAGGACAAGATCGCCAATTCGGCGCTGCCGGACCCGTCGCCGGATCCAACTCCGGCGTTGCGTGCCCAGTTCGCCCAGCTCGGCCAGGTGCACCGGGAGCACCGGTGGAGCCAGGTCGGCACGGAACTGGCCGCGCTCGAACGCGGCGTGGCGGCCGCCCGCCGCCGGATGGCCGAGTCGCACGAGGCGGCGGACGGGCTGCTGCGGCGGCGTGCCGAACTGCGGGGGCGGCTCGACGCGTACCGGGCCAAGGCGGGTCGACTCGGCCTGATCGAGCACCCCGAGCTTTCCGGGCGGTACCGGCGGGCCCGTGACCTGCTCTACACCAGCCCGTGCGATCTGTCGGCGGCGACCCGGGCCGTGGTCGCGTACCAGCGTCATCTCAACGATCTTGCCGAGCGCCCGGCGCCCGGTGCGAAGGGAGCCCTTCCATGAGCACCCGCTGCCTGCGGCCCGGTTGCCCAGGCTCCTACCTGCCCGACGGCTACTGCGACGAGTGCGGTCGGCGCGCACCGGCCGGATCGGCGGCCGCACCCGAGAACACCGGCCCGGCGGCTACCGGTCAGCCCGGGACGGCTACCGGTCAGGCTGGGACGGCTACCGGTCAGGCTGGGACGGCTAGCGGCCAGGTGGCGGCGTCTGCCGGTACCGGCCGGTCCGGGGCGCCCACCGGGGCGGGCCGGGCGTCGGTGCCGACCGGAACCGGCCGGGCGTCGGTGCCAGCCGCCGCAGTGGGCGTCTCCACGGGCACCGGCCCGGGACTCGCGCCGTCCGGGCACGGCTCGGTGCCGGGACAGGCCGGGGCGCCGCCCGGCCAGGCGCCGATCTCCACCGGCCCCCGGCCCGGGCCAGCGTCGACGGGGCAGGGACCGGCGTCGGCCGGACGGGGCCCGGCATCGACCGGCACCGGGCGGGGACCGGCCTCGACCGGGAGCAGCACCATGCCGAGCCGGGGCACCTCGAACTCCGGCTCGCGGGGTTCCAGCCGCTCCCGGAGTGCGTTCCGGGGTGGGCTCGGCGCCGGCCTGGTCGACATCGCCCGGGTGCCGCTGCGCGACCCGGCGACAGCGGTGATGGCCGAGCCGAAGGTCGCCGAGTCGCGACGGTACTGCGTGAGCTGCGAGAAGCCGGTGGGACGGGGCCGGGACGACCGCCCGGGTCGGGCCGAGGGCTTCTGTCCGCACTGCGGCACCCAGTTCTCCTTCCTACCCCGGCTCGGCCCGGGCGACGTGATCAACCGGCGGTACGAGATCCTCGGCGCACTCGCGTACGGCGGGCTGGGCTGGATCTATCTCGCCCGGGACCGCAACGTCAGTGACACGGTCAGCGACCGCTGGGTGGTGCTCAAGGGACTGATCAACACCTCGGACGAGGACGCGATGGCCTCGGCCGTGGCGGAGCGTCGCTTCCTGGTCGAGCTGGACCACCCCAACATCGTCAAGATCCACGACTTCGTGGAGCACCCCGACCCGCGCACCGGCACCCCGGTCGGCTACATCGTGATGGAGTACGTCGGCGGCCAGTCGCTGCGGGACATGCTGCTGGCCCGGCGCCGGGACACCGGCCAGCGCGCCCTGCCGTTGCCCGAGGTGATCGCGTACGGGATCGAGATCCTGCCGGCGCTGGACTACCTGCACGACCGCAACCTGCTCTTCTGCGACTTCAAGCCGGACAACGTCATCCACGCCGAGGAGCAGCTCAAACTCATCGACCTGGGCGCGGTACGGCACGTCGACGACAGCGCCAGCGCGATCTTCGGCACGCCCGGCTACCAGGCGCCGGAGGTCGGCACCCTCGGTCCCTCGGTCGCCTCCGACATCTACACCGTCGGCCGGGCGCTGGCCGTGCTCAGCCTCGACTTCCGGGGCTTCTCCACCACGTACGCCAACCGGCTGCCGGAACCGGCCGACGCGCCGCTGTTCGCTGCCGAGATGTCGTACCACCGGCTGCTGCGCCGGGCCACCCACCCCGATCCGGACCGGCGCTTCCAGAGCGCCGGGGAGATGAGCGAGCAACTGCTCGGCGTACTGCGCGAAGTGCTCTCCGCCGCCGACGGTGTGCCCCGGCCGGCGGTGTCCCGGCAGTTCACGCCCGAGCGGCGTGCCTTCGGCACCGAGGCCGGCGAGGTCGGCCGGGCGGTGGCGGGCCGGGCCTGGGGCGCCGGGGGCGGTGTCCCGCCCGGTGCGATCGCCCCGGCGCCGCCGGTGGTCGCCGCCGCGTTGCCGCTGCCGCAGGTCGACGTGCTCGACCCGGGCGCCGGCTTCCTCGCCTCGCTCGGCGCGACCGACCCGGCGGAGCTGGTCCGGCAGCTCACCGCGGCGCCGGTCCGCAGTGTGGAGGTGGCGCTGCGGCTGGCCCGGGCCCGGATCGAGGGCGGCGACCTGGCGGGGGCCGCCGCGGACCTGGACCGGCTGGCCGCAGCCGACCCGTTCGACTGGCGGGTGGACTGGTACCGGGGCCTGGCGGCGCTGACCGCGAACCGTCCCGCCGAGGCCCGGGTCGCCTTCGACGCGGTCTACGACGTCCTGCCGGGTGAGCCGGCGGCCCGGTTGGCGCTGGCGGTGAGCGCCGAGTGCACCGGCGACCGGGAACTGGCGACCCGGCTCTACGACCGGGTGTGGCGGGTCGACCACGGCTACCTGAGCGCCGCGTTCGGGCTGGCCCGGATCCGGTTCCTGGTCGGCGACCGCGCGGGTGCGCTCGCCGTACTGGACCAGGTGCCGGACAGTTCGAGTCAGCACGTGGCCGCGCAGGTCGCCGCCGTCCGGGCCAGCCTGCCCGGTCTGGCGGCGGGCACCACCGGGCCGGACGACCTGCTACGGGCATCCGCCCGGCTGGAACGGCTCGGCCTTGACGTGGAACGGCAGACCCGGCTCACCATCGAGGTGCTGGAGGTGGCCCTGGCCTGGGTACGCAGCCGGTCGGCGCCCACCTCCGCGGCTCGGGTGCTGGGGCACGAGCTGTCCGAGCGCGGCCTGCGGTTCGGGCTGGAACGGGCGTACCGGACACTGGCCCAGCTCTCCCGCGACCCGGAGCTGCGGATCGCGCTGGTCGATCACGCGAACGCGGTCCGACCGAGGACACTGGTGTGACCGCCGTCGGAGCCGGCGCCGCCGGAAGCATGCCGAAACCCTGTCCCGAGCACGGCGCGCCCGACGACCCGGCACACCGGTACTGCGAGGTCTGCGGCCGGGAGTTGGAGCGCGTACCGCTGGGGGAGCCGACCGGGTCGTCCGGCTGGGCCGCCCCGGCGACCGGCTCGTTCGCTCCGGCCGAGTCACCCCGGTCGGCCACCGCGACCACGACCGGCCGGGCGGAGGCATCCGGCTCGGTCGAGGTGCCGGAGTCGACCGAACTGCTCCGGCTGGCCGACCTTTCCGGGCCGACCGCGCTGTCCCGGCTGGAGGCGCTGGCCGGGCCGACCGGATCGTCGAGGCCGAGCGGACCGAGTTCCACCGGATCGTCGAGTCAGACCGGATCGTCCGCGCCGTCGAGTCCCACCGGCCCGTCCGCACCGTCGGGACCGCCCGGAACCGATGGGCGCGATCGGGCCCCGGTACCGGCTCCACCAGCCGCCTCCGACTGGCGCGCCGATCCGGGCGGTCAGCCGGCGACGACGAGTTGGAGCAGCGCGTCCGGTGTCGCAGCGGTACCGCCGGCGAGCCGGGGTGCGGCCACTCCGTCCGGTGCACCGGGCTGGGGTGCGTCGACACCGTCCGGCGCCCAGAGCCAGCCGGGGGAGCGGGGTGGGTTCGTACCGCCAGCCGCGCACCCCGGTGCGGCCGGCCGGGCCGTACCCGCACAACCCGGCGCACCGGAAAACCAGGCCGGCTATCCGCCGCCACCCGCGCCGCCGGATTGGGCGGGGCCGCCGGTGCCACCGGCCCCGCCCGGTTGGTCTGGGCCGCCGGCACCACCGGCCCCGCCCGGTTGGTCCGGGTCGCCGGCACCATCCGCCCCGTCCGGCTGGACCGCCCCGGCCGCACCGGCCGGTTCATCCGGGTGGACCGGTGCGGCGCCGTCGCCCGGCCCGGCCAGCCCACCCGGCACCTGGCTCTCGTCCCGTGCGGTCGGCCAACCATGTCCGGGCTGCGGTACCCCACCCTCCGGCGACTCCGGTCACTGCGACCACTGTGGACGGCGCTCGTCCGTGGGCCGGGACCGTGCCGACCTGGATCTGGGGTCGGTCGCCGCCGTCACCGACCGGGCACGGCGGCGGCGCAATGAGGACGCGGTCACGGTCGGCCGACTGGGCCAGACCATCGCGGCGGTGGTCTGTGACGGGGTGTCGACCTCGCTCCGCGCCGACCTCGCGGCGCACGCGGCAGCGGAGGCAGCTCTGGCCACGATGCTCTCCGCACTGGGCAACGGCGCTGCCGCACCCGATGCCGTGGTGGCCTCCGGCCGGGCCGCGGCCGAGGCTGCCCGGGCAACCGCACTGCACGACGACGGGCAGGTGCCGCCGAGTTGCACCTTCGTCGCCGCCGTCGTCACCGCGGGCTCGGTCACGGTCGGCTGGATCGGTGACAGCCGGGCCTACTGGCTGGGCCCGGACGGCGCGGTGCACGAGGCGGTCTGCCTGACCGTGGACGACTCGGTGGTCGGCCAGATCCGGGCCGGGCGGCCGGTGCCGCCCGGCGCCGAGCAGGATCCGACCTCCAAGGCGCTGATCCGGTGGCTCGGCGCGGACTCCAGCGACGCCGAGCCGCAGGTGGTGACGTTCCAGCCGGGGCGGCCGGGGCGGCTGGTGATCTGCTCGGACGGGCTCTCGCACTACCTGCCGAACGCGGCGGCGTTGGCGGCCCGGATACCTGGACCGGGCGGTGCCACGCCGATCGCGATCGCCCAGGACCTGACCAGGTTCGCGGCGGAGGCAGGTGGACACGACAACATCGCCGTCGCGGTCCTGCCGTTCCCGCCCGCCGCAGGTTCGGGGGGAGCGGGCGGGTGAGCGGGGTACCGCAGTTCGTCGCCGAGGTGGACCACAACGAGTACCTGCCGGCCGGCGGCCAGGTGGTGGATGCGATCCTGACGGTGACCGCGTCCGGTCCGGACCTGCGTAATCCGGCGACCGTCCCGACGGCGGCGCAGGTGATCATGATCGACACCTCGGGCTCGATGGCGATGCCGCCGACGAAGCTCGCCGAGGCGAAGCGGGCCACGGCGGTAGCGATCGACACCCTGCGCGACGGCGTGGCCTTCGCGGTGGTCTCCGGGAGCGCGGTCGCCCGGATGGTCTACCCGGTGCAACCGGGGATGGTGCCGGCGAACGCGCAGACCAGGGCGGCGGCGAAGGTGGCGGTGGCCGGGTTGCGGGCCGACGGCGGCACCGCCATCGGCCGCTGGCTGGACCTGGCCAACTGGCTCTTCGCGAGCCGCCCCACCGAGGTACGACACGCGATCCTGCTCACCGACGGGCGCAACGAGCACGAGACGCCCGAAGACCTGCGCCGGATGCTGGCCGTCTGTGCGGGCCGGTTCGTCTGCGACAGCCGGGGCATCGGCAGCGGCTGGGTGGCCAGCGAGCTGCGTACCATCGCCTCGGCCCTGCTCGGCACGGCCGACGGGCTGGAACACCCGGCGCAGTTGCCGGCCGCGTTCCAGGCGATGACGGCGGCCGCGATGGGCAAGCGGGTGGCGGACGTCGCGCTGCGGATCTGGAGTCCGGCCGGCTCGACCGTACGCACGGTCAAGCAGGTCTTTCCGCACGTGGAGGAACTCACCGCACGCCGCTTCCCGGTCAGTGCCCGGATCGGGGACTATCCGACCGGCGCGTGGGGAGCGGAGACGCGCGAATACCACATATCCGTGACCCTCGAACCCGACGTGGTCGGTGAGGAGGTGCTGGCCGCCCGGGTCAGCCTGGTCGCCGCCGGCCAGGTGCTGACCGAGCGGCTGATCCTGGCCAGGTGGACCGACGACACCGCGCTCTCCACCCGGATCAGCCCGCAGGTGGCGCACTACACCGGGCAGGCCGAACTCGCCGCCGCGATCCAGGAGGGGCTGCGGGCCCGGGAAACCGGCGACGTGGACGCCGCGACCGCCCGGCTGGGACGGGCCGTGCAGTTGGCTGCCGAGTCGGGACACGACGAGACCGCGATGCTGCTCGGCCGGGTCGTCGACGTCATCGACGCGCCGACCGGCACCGTGCGGCTCAAGCGGCAGGTGGCCGCGCTGGACGCCGAGCTGGCCGACGTGCGGTCGGTGAAGACCGTGCGGGTGAAGAAGGAGCAGGGGTGAGCCGGTGACGGCGGCCACCTGCCCCCGGGGACACGAGTCGTCCACGGTGGACTACTGCGACGTCTGCGGCGTACCGATGCCGCGTCGCGGCGCCGGCCCGGCTCCGGACGGCGCCGCAGGACCGCTTCCGGCGCCGGAGGTCGGCGTACCGGTGGAGCCGGCGGGCGGTGCAGCGGAAGCCGCGCGGGAACCGACCCCGGCCGTGCCGTGCCCGGTCTGCGGCACCCCGCAGGTGGGGCGGTTCTGCGAGGAGGACGGCTACGACTTCCTGCTCGCCCCGCCGGTCGTCCCCGCATCGGCCGGTACCGCACCGGAGGCCGGCAGCGAGGCGCCCGGGCCGGGCGCCGGCTGGCAACTGGTGGTGGACGCCGACTCCGAATACTTCGACCTCGTCCGATCGTTCGGCGGTACGGACGCCGGAAGCCTCACCTTCCCCCGCTTCGTCGTGCCTCGCCGGTTCACCCTGGAACCCCGGCAGTTGCTGGTCGGTCGCCGCAGCCGATCCCGAGGCGTACACCCGGATATCGACCTGATCGGCCCGCCCGTGGATCCCGGGGTCTCCCACCTGCACGCGCTGCTGCTCCCGCAGCCGGACGGTTGGGCCGTGGTGGACCTGGAGTCCGCCAACGGCACCTATCTGAACGATCCGTCGACGCCACCGATCGTCGCGAACGCCCCGGTCCCGCTCGGTGACGGCGACCGTGTCTACCTCGGTGCCTGGACCCGATTGACGATCCGGGCCGACCAGGCGAACTCTCTCCCCTGAACCGCGCGAAAGGTTCACTGACCGGCGGCCCCACCGATCGACGTATCCGGCTGGGCTATCTAGGATGGGCCGTCAATGTTCCCACCATCGGCAGTCTCTTGTCCGTCGTAGTCAGCCGTTCTCGGCGCGGCCCGCCCGACCATTCCGACAACCCTGGAATGCGCTACGCCGTCCGGTGAGGACGGTGCTCCGCTCCGACGACCGCGACAACCGGTCCGCCGGGCCGGCAGCGCGGCGCCGGGCGCCAGCCCACGAGGACTGGTCGAGAGGAGCAACTCCATGCCATCAGCAGGTCCCGTGAGGATTCTCGGGGCGTACGCGGTCGGCCTGGCCCTGGTCGCGGCACCGGTACCGGCCCGCGCCGCCACGGCCGCGCCGCCGCCGGGCATCGTCGTGCAGGACGGCATGACCCAGCCGGTCTTCTCGTTCGAGGAGGCGATCGAGGAGCGGGTGTGGGTGGAGACCCCGCTCGACACCGACCACGACGGCCGGCGCGACCGGGTGGTGGCGGACATCTCCCGGCCCCGGGAGACCGACACCGAGGGCCTGCGGGTACCGGTGATCCTGGAGCACTCGCCGTACTGGAAGGACACCTGGGGCGACGTCCCCTATCCGAGCGTCCTCGTCGATGACCTGCCGCAGAGCGCGTCGCCCGGCGCGTCCGCCCGGCGGGCCGAGCAACCGGGCATCCGGCGGGCCAAGGCGAACCTGCCCGGCCAGCTCGACGACTACTACGTGCCGCGTGGCTACGCGGTGGTGCTGGGGCAGAGCGTCGGCACCGGTGACTCCGACGGCTGCCCGACCAGCGGTGACTCGGCCGAGACGCTGGGTACCAAGGCGATTATCGACTGGCTGGGCGGGCGGGCCCGGGCGTACGACGCCAGCGGCGCACCCGTGCGGGCCGGCTGGACCACCGGCGCGGTCGGGATGACCGGGGTCTCCTACAACGGGACCCTGCCGAACATGGTGGCGACCACCGGCGTCGAGGGGCTCAGGACCATCATTCCGGTCGCCGCGATCAGCAACTGGTACGACTACTACCGGGCCAACGGCCTGGTGGTGGCGCCCGGCGGATACCAGGGTGAGGACGCCGACATCCTCACCATGTACACCGCCGGGCGAGCCCGCTCGGCGGGGACCTGTGCCGACGAGATCGCCGAGATCGCCGAGGAACAGGACCGGGTCACCGGCGACTACACCAGGTTCTGGCGGGAGCGCGACTACCTGCCCGGGGCGCGCAAGGTCCGGGCCAGCGTCTTCGTCGTACACGGGCTCAACGACTGGAACGTGAAGACCGGGCAGTTCGCCGACTGGTGGGACCAGCTCGACCGGTACGGCGTGCCGCGCAAGCTGTGGCTGCACCAGGGCGGCCATGGTGGACCGGGCAGCGCCGCCACGGTGACCCTGCCGGACGGGCGGTCGTGGACCTACAAGCAGACCGAGAACCGCTGGTTCGACTACTGGCTGTGGGGCGTCGACAACGACATCATGGCCGAGCCGAGGGCGGTGGTGCAGCGCGAGGACCGGGTCTACGCCACGTACCGGGACTGGCCGGACCCGGCTGCCCGGGAGGTGTCGTTGGGGCTCTCGGCGAGCGACGCGACCGCGCCGGGCCGACTGGTCGGGCACGGTGGGCGGGGTCGGGCCGCGCAGAGCCTGGTCGACTCGGGACGGACCGTCACCCCGGCCGAACTGGTGGCCGGACCGGACACCGCCAACCCGAACCGGCTGGTCTACACCTCCCCGGCGCTGGGCCGGGACGTACGGATCTCGGGCCGGCCGGAGCTGCGGGTACGGCTCTCCGTCGACAACCGGACGGCTGCGAACCTGACCGGCTACCTGGTCGACTACGGACCGGTCGGCTCGACCGAGGCGCCGGTGGTGGTGAGCCGGGGCTGGCTGGACCCGCAGAACCGGACCAGCGAGGCGCACAGCCGGCCGCTCCGGCCGGGGCGCCTCGCCGACTACCGCTGGACGATGGAGCCGAAGGACTACGTGTTCCGCTCGGGGCACCGGTTCGGTCTGGTGATCTTCTCCAGTGACCAGGAGTACACGCTGCTGCCGCTGCCCGGCACCCGGCTGACGGTGCTGCCGACGTCGAGCAGCCTGACCCTGCCGGTGGTGGGTGGCCGGACCGCGCTCGGTTTCTGAGCGCGGTCCGGGCCGGGGTCACCGGCCCCGGACGCCGACGGCGTCCGGGGCCGGTCTGCCGGGGTGGACGTGCCCCGGCCGGGTCGAAACGGGTCAGAACCTCGAGGTCAGAACTTCACGTCGACCAGGTCGACCACGAAGACGAGGGTGGCGCCCGGCTTGATCCGGTTGCCGACACCCTGGTTGCCGTACCCGAGCTGCGGCGGGATCACCAGCTTGCGCCGGCCGCCGACCCGCATCCCGAGTACGCCCCGGTCCCAACCCTCGATGACCTTGCCGCCACCCACCGGGAAGCTGAACGGCGAGCCGCGGTTCCACGATGAGTCGAACTCGTCGCCGGTGTCGAACGAGACCCCGACGTAGTGCACCACGGCCCATTGGCCCGGCTGGACCTCCTGGCCCGTGCCGATCGTTATGTCCTCGATGACGAGGTCGGCCGGCGGCGGACCGTCGACCAGACCCACGGTGGGCTTTTCCATCCGGGTACCTTAACGCCGGACCGGGACCGTGATCACTTTACCCGGTGGAGTGTCGCGGCAGGTGAGCGCCGCAACCGCCGTCGGGACACGGATCGTCGGCACCCGGGCCGGGCCGGAACGTGGCGTGTCTCGATGTCCGTGGGTTCGCCAACCGGTCCGCGGTCGGTACGCTGTCGGCTCGGGAAACCGGTGCGGACACCAGGCTGGCCAGTACGAGTGGCCGGGGTCGGGCCGGGACGGCGAACACCGAGCTGGCGGAGTGTGACGGTGACACAACCGGACTGGACGTCCGACGACATCGATATCGACCGCCCCAGTGCCTCACGGATCTACGACGTGTGGCTCGGCGGATCGCACAACTTCGAGGTCGACCGGGAGATCGCCCGGAAGACCGAACTGGCCTGGCCCGACGCGGTCCGGTACGCCCGGGCCAACCGGGCCTTCCTGGGCCGGGCGGTGCGGTTCCTTGCGGCGCAGGGCATCCGGCAGTTTCTGGACATCGGCTCCGGCATCCCGACCGCGAACAACGTGCACGAGGTCGCCCGGCACGTCGACCCGGAAGCCCGGGTGGTCTATGTGGACATCGATCCGGTCGCGGTGGCGCACAGCCGGGCGATCCTGGCCGGCGACGACCGTACCGCCGTCCTCCAGGCGGACCTGCGGCGGCCGCAGGACATCCTCGACCAGGTCCGCGACGGCGGCCTGCTCGATCTGAGCCGACCGACCGCGCTGCTGCTGGTCGCGCTGCTGCACTTCGTGCCGGACGCCGACGACCCGCACGGGGCGATAGCCCGGTTGACCGAGGGGATGCCGTCGGGCAGCTATCTGGTGGTGACCCAGGGCGCGCACGGGGCCAGCGAGGAGTCGGACGAGGAGATCAGGGAACTCTACCGGCGTACCCCGACGCCGTTGACCGCCCGGGACCGGGCCGAGACCGAGCGGTTCTTCACCGGCTTCGAGCTGGTCGAGCCGGGGTTGGTGAACCTGCCGGACTGGCGTCCGGACCCGGCCGAGACGGTCGACGACCGCTACCGGGGCGCCCTCATCTACGCCGGAGTGGGACGCAAGCGGTGACCCAGCCGGGCCAGGTGCCTGGGCCGGCGTCCGCCGCCCTCGACGAGTTCGCCCAGCACTGGGCCCGGGCGATGGCCCAGATCAGCTACGTCCCGGTGCGCCTGGACGAGCTGCGGCAGGTGCTGCTCGGCTACGCCGAACGGATGGCCGGCTCGCCCGACGGCCCGGCCGCGGCCCGGGAGGTCGGTGCCGCGCTGGTCGCCGACGGCTACACCAACGTGTCGGCGTTGCACGCCACCGTCGCCGCCCTGGCCGCACACTTTCCACCCCACGACGCCGCGCCGGAGCTGCCCGGCGAGACGCCCGATCGGGTCGGCCGGACCGAGTTGCTGGGCGCGGTCGCCGCCGGGTACGCCCGGGCGCTGCGCGAGCGGACCCAACGCGAGCTGGAGTCGATCATCAGGGCGGTGCTGACCGCCCGACGTACCGCCGAGCGGGCCTGGGCGGCCAGCGAGGCGCGGTTCGAGGCCCTCTTCGTCTCCTCGGCCAGCGGGATCTGCGTCGTCGACCCGGAGAACCGGATCGTGCAGGCGAATCCCGCCCTGGCCCGGATGCTCGACCGTCCGGTCGCCGAACTGGTCCGGCGGCGGCTGACCGGGCTGGTCCAGGCCCCGCACCGGGCGGCGGTCGGCCAGGCGCTCGACGAACTGCACGCCGGCCGCCGGACGCACGCCGAACTCGACGCGGCCTTCGGCCGTCCGGACGGCGGCACCGTCTGGCTGCGGCTCTCGCTGGCCCCGGTGCCGCACGGCGAGGTGACCCACCTGGTCGTCACGGCGCAGGACGACACCGAGCGTTACCACCTACAGTCCGCGCTCTCCCATCAGGCGCTGCACGATCCGCTGACCAACCTGCCCAACCGGGCCCTGGTGCTGCGCCGGCTCGACGAGCTGATCGACGGGCTCGGCCCGGACGAGCACGTCGGGATCTGCTACCTCGACCTCGACGGGTTCAAGACGATCAACGACTCGTTCGGGCACGCGGCCGGCGACGACGTGCTCCGTACCGTCGCGGCCCGGCTCGCCGGGTGCGTCGCCGGCCCCGGCTGGCTGGCCGGCCGGCTCGGTGGCGACGAGTTCGTCATCGTCGCCGCCGACCCGGACCCGACCCGGCTGGTACGGGTCGCGGAGCGGGTGGTGTCGGCGGTCCGGCAGCCGATCCCGGCGGCCGGACACCAGCTCTCGGTCTCGGTCAGCATCGGGGTGACCGACGACCGGATACCGCACAGCCAGCCGAGCGATCTGATGCGGGCCGCCGACATCGCGTTGTACTGGGCGAAGGCGGCCGGCGGCGACCGCTACGAGATCTACGACGCGAACCGGCACGACGCGCAGGCGCTCCGGTCGACGCTCGCCAGCGGGCTCCGCTCGGCCCTGCACCGGGACGACTTCACGCTGCGGTACCAGCCCATCGTGCGGCTCGCCGACGGGGTGCCGATCGGCGCCGAGGTGCTGCTGCGGTGGACCCATCCCGAGCACGGTCCGGTCGCCCCGGAGATCTTCATCGATCTCGCCGAGGAGATCGGCCTGATCGGGCAGTTGGGTCGCTGGGTGCTGACCCGCGGCTGCCAGCAGGCCGCCCGCTGGTACCGGGATCTCGGCGAGCGGGCGCCGTTCGTCAGCGTCAACCTCTCCGCCCGGCAACTGCATGACGTCGGCCTCGCCGACGAGCTGCTGCGTACCCTCGACGAGGTCGGGCTGCCGGCCTCACAGTTGCAGCTCGAACTGACCGAGAGTGCCCTGCTCGGACCCGCCCAGGGACCGGCCGACGCGCTGAGAGCGCTGGCCGCGCACGGCGTACGGGTCGCGGTGGACGACTTCGGCACCGGCTACTCGAACCTCGCCTACCTCCGTCGACTCCCGGTACGGGAGCTGAAGATCGCGGGCGCGTTCATCGAGGGCCTCACGCCCGGGCACCCCGGTACGCCGGCCGACCGGCAGATCGTGGCCAGCGTGATCGCGCTCGCGCACGGGCTCAACCTGACCGTCACCGCCGAGGGGGTGGAGACCCGGGAGCAGGCCGAACTGCTTCGCTCGATGGGCTGTGACCACGCCCAGGGCTGGTGGTTCGCCCGGCCTGGTGAACCGGACGTACTGCACCGGATGGTCGTCCGGGAGGGCGGAAAACCGGTTGATCCGGTCCCCACGTACTGAGCTAGGGTGGCGGGGTGTCTGGCACCTTTCACGCCCTGATCCGCGGGTCCCTGACCGGGACGTGCACCGCCGACGGGGCGCCCCTGCTCCTGATCCGCCCTCGGGCCGGCCGCTCCGCCCTGGTCGGCTGAGCGCGGGAGCATCCAGGTTCGATCGCCGACGCCGCTGACGCGGCGCGGTCGAACGCCAGTTCCGTCCTTCCGGCGGCGCGCCGCGCCGTGACCCTCCACCTGTCCGCCCGACGTACCGCGTCGTCGCGGCCGGTGCGGGTCACCCGCGTCGACGACCTGTGACGCCGTTCGCGTCGACAGCCTGTGACGCCGTTCGCGTTGATTGACGCGCGGCGCCGTTGCCGTCGACGACGCGTGACGCCGTTGCTGTCGAGGACGCGTGAGCGCGCGGCGCCGGCATCTCCGCACGTCCAGGGTCACCCGAGTCCTGATCCATCCGGGACAGGTCGTGGCCGCTGCGCGCCCGCCTGTCCCACAGACCGGCCCGGAGTGCCCGGGCGGGAGGACACGGCCGTGCCGCATCACCATCCCAATCGAGACAACCGTCCCGGTGCCCGCCGGGCGAACCCGCCGGTCCGCCGGCAACCCGACCGGCCCGTCAGGCCGGCGGGGCCGCGTACCGGGCAGGACCGGTCGCGCCGGGTGCTCGGGCAGAACTTCCTGCGCGACGAGCAAACCATCGCGCAGATTCTCGCCTCGGCCCGCCCGGACCCGGCCGGGCTGATTCTTGAGGTCGGCGCGGGGCAGGGGGCGCTGACCAGGGAGCTGGTCCGGCGGTGCCGGCGGGTCGTCGCGTACGAGATCGACCCGGCGCTGGTCGCCCGGCTCGGCGAGGAGTTCCGGTCCGAGCCGGGGCTCCGGCTCGTGCACGCCGACTTCGTCGCGGCCCGGCCGCCCACCGAACCGTTCGCGGTGGTCGGCAACATCCCGTACGCCTCGACCAGCCGGATCGTCGACTGGTGCCTGGACGCCCCCCGGCTGACCACCGCCACCCTGGTCACCCAGCTCGAGTACGCCCGGAAGCGCTGCGGCGACTACGGCCGGTGGACGCTGCGTACCGTGCAGACCTGGCCGTGGATGAACTGGCGGCTGGCCGGCCGGATCCCCCGGGAGCGATTCCGGCCGATGCCCCGGGTGGACTCCGGCATCCTGCGCCTGGAGCGCCGGGCGGTGGAGCTGCTGCCGGCGCACCAGCTCGCCGACTACGAGCGGTTCGTCGCGCTCGGCTTCAGCGGGGTGGGCGGCTCGCTGCGGGCCTCGTTGCACCGTGGCTATCCGGCGCGCCGGGTCGACGCGGCGCTGCGGGCCAACCGGGTGCCGGCCGACACCCTGGTCGGGTACGTCTGGCCGGAGCAGTGGATCGCGTTGTTCCAGGCGATCCATCCGCACCGGCGGTGAGCTGACGAGGCCGGGGTGGACGACCCGGGTCGGCGCTGTCGGTGGCGCGTCCGCCGACGGCGCCGGGCCCGGTGAACGGTCGGTAGGTGATGCGGGCTACTGGCCGGATGCGTTCCGACGAGGTACCGGTGCGGGCCGGTGGCCGGGACTCTACCGCGACCGCGCCGTCCTCAGCGGACGATGCCGGAGCCGAGCGCCGCTTCGGACTACCGGCCGCCCCGGAGTCCGGACGTGCCGACCGGGCGCAGGCCGAGCCCGTCGAGTGCGTGGGCGAGGCGATCGTTCTCGGCCCGGAGGAAATCGCCGAACCCGGCACCGTCCA
The DNA here is from genome assembly GCF_053764795.1 of Plantactinospora sp. DSM 117369. Lineage (NCBI taxonomy): Bacteria > Bacillati > Actinomycetota > Actinomycetes > Micromonosporales > Micromonosporaceae > Plantactinospora > Plantactinospora sp. DSM 117369. The sequence goes on from NZ_CM132446.1 coordinate 4,618,538, forward strand.
GGTACGCGTCGGTCCAGCCGTACTTGGCCAGTACCGCCCGCCACTGCGCCGAGCCGTGCAGCCGGGCGACCATCTCCCGCATCGCCGCGACGTCGTCCCCGTCCAGTCCGGGCGGCGCGACGATGCCCCGCCAGTTGCTGAAGACGACGTCGACTCCGCGCTCCCGCAGGGTCGGCGCGACGGTGCCGGTGAGCCGGAACTCGCTGGTCACGGCGAGTACCCGGAGCTGGCCGGAGGCGATCTGGTCGGCGTACTCGCTGCGGCCGGAGACGCCGAAGTCGACCTGGTGGTCGAGGATCGCCGCGAGCAGGTCGCCGCCGCCGTCGAACTGCCGGTAGCTCACCTGCCGGGGCGGGATGCCGACCGCGTCCGCGATCAGCATCGGGGCGAGGTGGTCCGGCCCGCCGGCGGACGAGCCGCCACCCACCGGCACCCCCGCCGGATCGGCCCGCCAGGCCGCGATCAGCCCGCCGATGTCCCGGAACGGCGAATCCCGGGTCACCACCACGATGGCGGGCTCCTCGATCAGCCGGGCGATCGGGGTGGTGTCCTGGAGCGTGAACCGGGCCCCGGAGGCGTACTGGCTGCCCACCACGCCGAGCCCCATCAGCATCATCAGGTCCGGGTTTCCCCGCTCGTAGCCGAGCCGCCGTAGCCCGACGACGCCACCGCCACCGGGCAGGTTGAAGACCTCCACGGCACGGGCGATCCCGGCGTCCGCCAGTGCCTTGGCGGCGGTGCGTGCGGTCACGTCGTAGCCGCTGCCGGGCGCGTTGGGGACGAGCAGCCGCAATTCGGTGGTCCCGTCGGCGAGGCGTCCGGCGCAGCCCGACACGGCGATCAGCACCACGGCGAGGCCGGCGGCGACCGCACCGGCCAGCCTTCTCGTCGTCGGATATCTGGTGCGGGCCATCCGCCGATCCTGGCCGGCCGGCGCCCGGTTGTCACCACCCGTGACCGGACCAGTTTGCCGGTTGACGTCGGGGCTGGTCAGGTGAGAGCTTCCCGGTTGCCCGGCCGGATGCCGTGGCGGGGCCGGCGAGGGCGTCGGAACCACCCCGGGGAACGAACCGGACGAGGAGGAGCGATGCGGCAGCGGATGTCCCTGGCCGGTCAGTTCCTGCTGCTGCAACTCGGCATCGTCCTGCTCGTCGTCTGCACCGTGGCGGCCGTCTCGATCGCCGAGTCCGACGCGGCGTTCCGCCGGGACGAGGGCTCCCGGCTGCGCTCCGTCGGGGAGAACGCGGCGATCAACCGGACCGTACGGATGGGCATCGGCGACCCGCACGGTCAGGAGGCGCTGGCGGCGGTGGCGGAGAGCGCCCGGGCGGTCTCCGGCGCGACGTACGTGCTGATCGCCGACGCCACCGGCAAGCTGGTCACCGGCCCGGACGCCGGATCGCCGATGGTGCTCGGCAGCAGTGACGGCCTCGCCGGCCGGTCCTGGGTCGGTGTGGTCGACGACGGATCCAAGGCGCTGGTCGCGCACGTGCCCGTGCTCGACGAACAGGACGGCCGGTTCCTCGGCCTGATCGTGGTCGGCCAGACCTATCCGACGCTGCCCGAGCAGCTCGCGGCCGGCCTCACCAATCTGCTCACCTACCTGCTGCTCGGCGGGGTGCTCGGGGTGGCCGGGTCACTGCTGCTGGCCCGGCGGGTGAAGCGGCAGACGCTGGGGCTGGAGCCGCGCGAGATCACCGGCCTGGTCGAGCACCGTGAGGCGATGCTGCACGGCATCAAGGAGGGCGTGCTCGGCACCGACACCGCCGACCGGGTGACCCTGGTCAACGACGAGGCGGTCCGGCTGCTCGGGCTGGCGGCCCTGCCGGTGGGCCGATCGCTGCACGCCGAGCCGATGGAGCCCCGGCTCCGGGACGTACTCACCGGCAAGGTCACCGGGGTCGACCAGATCGTCCTGAGCGACGACCGGGTACTGGTGCTCAACCGCCGGCCGGTACTGGTCCGGGGCCGCCGGGTCGGGTCGGTGACCACGCTGCGGGACCGGACCGAACTGACCGCGCTCCGCCGGGAGCTGGACGCCAGCCGGCACACCACCGAGGCCCTGCGGGCCCAGGCGCACGAGTTCTCCAACCGGCTGCACACCATCGCCGGACTCATCGAACTCGGCGAACACGACGAGGTGATCCGGTACGTCACCCGGGCCAGCCAGGTGCACGAGAAGCTGAACCGGGACGTCACCGAGCTGGTCCGCGACCCGGCACTGGCCGCGCTGCTGATCGCCAAGGCCAGCCTCGCCGCCGAGCAGGGTGTCCGGCTCGCGGTCTCGCCGGAGTCGGACCTGCCCGCGGTCGACGAGCAGCTCGCCACCGACCTGGTCACGGTGGTCGGCAACCTGGTCGACAACGCGCTGGATGCGGCCGGCTCCGGTGGCCGGGTGGAGGTCGCGCTCGCCCGGGTCGACGCGGAGGTCGTGGTCCGGGTCGACGACTCCGGCCCGGGAGTGCCCCCGGAACTGGTCGAGGCGGTGTTCCGGCAGGGTTACAGCAGCAAGGATCCGGCCCGGGGTCACCACGGGCTGGGGCTGGCGCTGGTCCGGCTGATCTGCCAGCGCCGGGGCGGCAGCGTCGAGGTCGACGGCGCGTCGTTCCGGGCCCGGCTGCCGCTGCCCACCAGGGACCCGGCCCGGGTGGCCGCGCCGCCCGCTGAGGACCTGGCCCAGGAGGCCACGCCGCCCGGCAGCGACCCGGTCCGGGACGCTTCGCTGCCCGGGAGGGCGCCGGCGTGATCCGGGTACTGGTGGTCGACGACGACTTCATGGTGGCCCGGGTGCAGCGGGGCTTCGTCGAGCGGACGCCCGGCTTCACCGTCGTCGGGGTGGCGCACACCGGCGCGGAGGCGCTGGACGCGGTGCACCGGCTGCGCCCCGATCTGGTACTGCTCGACATCTACCTGCCGGACCTCTCCGGGCTGGAGGTGCTGCGCCGGCTGCGCGAGGGCGAGGTGGTGGTGGACGTCCTCGCGGTGACGGCGGCCCGGGACGTCGACACGATCCGGACCGCGCTGCGCGGCGGAGTGGTGCACTACCTGATCAAGCCGTTCAGCTCGGAGGCGCTGCGCGACCGGCTGGAGCGGTACGCCGCCGCCCAGCAGCGGCTGGCCGGCTCGGGAGAGGTGGCCCAGGAGGACGTCGACCGGCTCTTCGTCGCGCTCCGGCCGGCCCCGATCGACCTGCCGAAGGGGCTCACCCAGCCGACCGCCGATCTGGTCGCCACGGCACTGCGGTCGACCGACGGCGATCTGTCCGCGACCGAGTGCGCCGACCGGGTCGGGCTGTCGAGAGTCAGCACCCGGCGCTACCTGGAGCACTTTGTCGGGGCCGGCAAGGCTGGGGTGAGCCTGCGGTACGGCTCCGCCGGCCGACCGGAGCGACGCTACCGGTGGACCGGCGGAACCTGAGAGGCGTGCGGGGTGGCACGCCGAACGATGCCTAGTCGTCCTCGCCGAAGGCGAGCCGTCGCGCGCTGGTCGGCCGGCCGCGCAGCCGGGCGACGATCCGGGGCAGGAACGGCACCAGCACCGCCACCACGACCAGCCCGAGCAGTACGGCGGTGAGCGGCCGGGTGACGAAGACGCTCAGGTCCCCGTTGGAGAGCACCAGTGTGCGGCGGAACTGGAGTTCCATCATCGGGCCGAGGATGGCGCCGAGGATGACCGGTGCGATCGGGAACTCGAAGTGCCGCATGAAGAACCCGACCACCCCGATCCCGTACGCGATCAGCACCTGGGTCACGCTGTTGGTGGCCGCGTAGACGCCGAGGGTGGCGAAGACCAGGATGCCGGCGTAGAGGATCGGCCGGGGGATCTGGAGCACCTTCACCCAGAGCCGGATCAGCGGCAGGTTCAGCGCCAGCAGCAGTACGTTGCCGACGTAGAGCGAGGCGATCAGCGCCCAGACCAGCTCCGGGGACTTGTCGAAGAGCTGCGGCCCCGGCTGCACGTTGAAGATCTGGAACGCCGCCAACATCACCGCCGCGGTCGCCGAGGTGGGGATGCCGAGGGTGAGCAGCGGCACGAGTACCCCGGAGAAGGCCGCGTTGTTCGCCGCCTCCGGCCCGGCGACCCCCTCGATCGCCCCCTTGCCGAACTCGGTCCGGTTCTTCGCCCGGTGCCGCTCGTAGGTGTACGACAGGAAGGTCGGGATGTCGGCGCCGCCGGACGGCAGCGCGCCGAACGGGAAGCCGACGGCGGTGCCGCGCAGCCACGGCCGCCACGACCGCGCCCAGTCCTGCCGGCTCAGCCAGCCGAAGCCGCCCCGGGCCGGTTCGAGCGGGGTGACCCGGTCGGGTAGCTGTCCCAGCCGGCTCGCGACGTAGAGCGTCTCGCCGATGGCGAAGAGCCCGACGATGATCACCACCACGTCGATGCCGTCCAGCAGTTCCAGGGTGCCGAAGCTGAACCGGGCCTGCCCGGTCAGCTCGTCGAGCCCGACCAGGCCGAGCAGGAGGCCGAGGCAGAGCGAGATCAGGCCACGGACCAGCGAGCGGCCGACCAGGGCGGTGACCGCCACCATCGCCAGCAGGGCCAGCGCGAAATAGTCCGCCGCGCGGAACTCGACCGCGAGCGCGGCCACCGGCTTGGCGAAGAGGGTCAGCAGCAGCGTCGAGATGGTGCCGGCGACGAACGAGCCGATCGCCGCCGTCGCCAGCGCCGCCCTGGCCCGGCCGCGCCGGGCCATCTGGTACCCCTCGATCGCGGTCGCCACCGAGGCGGACTCGCCCGGGGTGTTCAGCAGGATCGACGTGGTGGAGCCGCCGTACATGGCGCCGTAGTAGATGCCGGCGAACATGATGAACGTGCCGATCGGGTCGTCCAGGTTGAAGGTGACCGGCAGCAGCAGGGCGATGGTCAGTGCCGGGCCGATCCCGGGCAGCACCCCGACGAAGGTGCCCAGGGTGACGCCGATCGCCGCGTAGAGCAGGTACTGCGGCTCCAGGACGGTGCCGAAGCCGCCGAGCAGGTCGCCGAAGACGTTCACAGCGGCAACACCCCGGCCGGCAGCGTGATGTCGAGTCCCTGGGTGAAGCCGTAGTAGACGCCGACCGCGAGCGGGACCGCGACCGCGACGTCCCGGAGCCAGTGCCGGCTGCCGAGGATCCGGGCGCAGGCCACGAAGAAGACCGCCGAGGCGAGCACGAAGCCGGCCGGGTCGAGCAGCAGCACGTAGCCGAGCAGCGCCGCGCTGAGCAGCACCGGCGGGAGCCAGCGTACGGCCGCCGCCGGCTCGGCATCCCGCTCGGCCGCGCCGGTCTGGCCGGCTGTGGCGTCCCGCTCGGCTGTGCCGGTCTGTCCGGCTGTGGCGTCCTGGTCGGCGGTGGCGCCATCGAGGGTGCCGGGGGAGCGGTGCGGGGCCCCGGCGCTGGTCGGCTCGACCCGGGCAGGTGTGCGGAACTGGGCGGCCAGATACCACCCGGCCAGCACCACCCAGCCGGTCGTCACCACCAGCGGGGCCAGCCACGGCCCGGAGACCGAGTAGTCCCCGTCGGCCGCCCGGTACGCCGTCCAGAGCAGGAACAGCCCGCCCGCCAGCAGCACGCCGCCGAGGATCCGGGCTCCCCGAGGGGCCGGGACGGGGGCGGCCGGCTCGACCGCCCCCGTCCCGGTCTGCGACTCCGACGGCATCAGCCGGCCAGGCCGATCTCGGTCAGGACCTCGGTGATCCGCTTGCTCTCCTGCGCGAAGTACGCCTCCGCCGCGTCGCCGCTGCGGTAGAAGTCGTCCCACTTCTGCGCGGCCAGCGTCTGCTTCCACTGCTCCGAGGCGTGCAGCTTGTCGACCAGTTCGATGATGGCGGCCCGCTCGCCGTCGGAGATGTCCGGTGCGGCGACGAGGCCGCGCCAGTTCATCAGCTCGACGTCGTACCCGGACTCCTTGATGGTGGGGGCGGGCTTGCCGGCACCGACGTCGATGCCGGTGGCGCCGGAGACCGCGAGGGCCCGGACCTGGCCACCGGCGACCAGGTCGGCGTACTCGCTCGCGCCGGAGACCGCCGCGGTGAGGTCACCGGAGAGCAGCGCGGCCTTCGACTCGCCGCCGCCGGAGTAGGCGACGTACTTCATCGCCTTCGGATCGGCGCCGGCCGCCTTGGCGAGCAGCCCGACGAGGATCTGGTCGGTGCCACCGGCGGAGCCGCCACCCCAGTTGATCGACGCCGGGTCGGCCTTGGCGTCGGCCATCAACTGTTGCAGCGTGGTGTACTTCGAGTTCGCCGGTACGACGATGACCTCCTGCTCGGCGGTGAGCGTGGCGATCGGGGTGGTCTGCCCGAGGTTGACCGGGGACTTGTTGGTCAGCACGCCGCCGATCATCACCAGGCCGGTCACCATCAGGTGGTGGGCGTCGCCCCGGTTCTTCGTCACCAGCTGGGACAGGCCGAGGGTGCCGCCTGCACCGGTCACATTGGTCACCTCGACGGACTCGGTGACCAGTTTGCCGTCGGTCAGCGTCTTCTGTAGCGCGCGGGCGGTGCTGTCCCAGCCGCCGCCGGGCGCGGCCGGCGCCATCAACTGGATCGTCCGGGTCGGATACTTCACGGCTGCGGTGTCGCCGCCCCCGTCGCGGCCACAGCCCACCGCGGCGAGTGCGATCAGCGGTACGCAGGCGAGCGCCGCGACCCGCCGCCGGCCACCCGTACCCCGCCCGGGGGCACCCGGCGGGCGGGAGCCGCCCCGGAGCCGGCCCGGCGCGTTCCGAAGGTCTGTCATCGGTCTCTCCTCGACATGCGTAGCTGTTGCCGCAGCGTTACCGCTGGGTTGCGTAGATGCTTCCGGTCGAGGTGACGGCCGTCACCGTTACGGTCATGGAGTTCGTTGTGGTCTTTGTGGTCCCGCGCCGCTCGCACTCCGGGGCGGGCGACACCGGCTAGCGGTCGGCGTCGATATCTGGTAGGAATTTTCCAAACATCGCGGCTGCGAGTAAGGATTCCTCCAGGAGGCTCGGATGAAGAGAACCATGGCGGGCCTGACCGGCCTCGCCGCCGTGGTCGCCGGCTCGACGATGGCGGTCCTGCCGGCCCGGGCCGGCCTCGTCGAGGGCCCGATCGCGCCGGAGGGCAGCCGGACGGTCAGCTACCAGGGATACCGGGTCGTCGTGCCGGAGAGCTGGCAGGTCGTCGACCTCGCCGCCCGACCGCACGCCTGCGTCCGGTTCGACCGCCCCGCCGTCTACCTCGGCCATCCGGGCGACCAGGCCGAGTGCCCCGCCCGACTCGTCGGGCGGACCGCGGGGCTGCACCTCGAACCGATCGACACCCGCTCGGCGGACCGGCTGCCGGCCGCCACCGTCACCACGGCCGGCGCGGCGACCGTGGCCGCGCCGCCGTCCCAGGACGACGCGATCCAGGTCGCGGTCCAGGACGCGGGTGTGCTCGTCACCGCCGTGCACACGCCGCTGACCGAGGGCCTCGCCCGGCGGATCCTCGCCGCCGCGACCCTCGGACCGGACGCGGTACCGCTGGCGCCGTCCGTCCTCGGCGCGCTGACCCGACCCGCCGCCCCGGTCGCCCCGCTGGCGGCGGCCGGCCCGCAACCCGGCACCTTCCTCGGCCGGGGCTTCGACACCTGTGCCGCCCCCTCCCAGTCCACCATGAACGCCTGGCGGGCCAACTCGCCGTACCGGGCCGTCGGGATCTACATCAGCGGGGCCAGCCGCTCGTGCTCCCAACCCAACCTGACCGCGACCTGGGTGACGAACCAGACCAACAACGGTTGGCGCCTGATCCCCATCGAACTCGACCGTCAGGCCCCGTGCGGCACCCGGACGCCGAAGATGTCCAGCGACCCGGCCACGGCGCGATCCCAGGGCGCCAGCCGGGCGACCAGCGCGGTGAACGCCGCACAGGCCCTCGGCATCCTCGCCGGCAGCACGATCTACAACGACATCGAGCACTACCCGTCGAACGCGTCATGCAGGGCCGCCGTGCTGTCGTACCTGTCCGGCTGGACGGAACGGCTGCACGCGCTCGGCTACCTCTCGGGGATGTACTCCAGCGGCTCGTCCGGGGTCGCGGACCTGTGCGGCGCGTACAACGACCCGGCCTACACCCGGGTGGACCAGCTCTGGTTCGCCTGGTGGAACGACGCGGCGAACCTCGACGCCGGCCCGTACTGCCCGGCGGAGTACTACGCCAACCACCAACGGCTGCACCAGTACGCCGGTGACGTCTACGAGACCTGGGGCGGGGTGCAGATGCGGATCGACCGCAACTACCTCGACGTCTCCGCCGACGGTGGCGGCCAGCCGCCGGTCTGGAGCAGCATCGTCGACAACAGCACCGCCGGGCGGTTCACCGCCAGTGCCAGCTGGGGAACGTCCACCTACTCCAGCCAGCGGTACGGCGCCGACTACCGCTTCGCCGACCCCGTCCTGGCCAGCGACGTCGCCTGGTACAGGGTGAACGTCCCGGAGACGGCCAGCTACGAGGTCTCGGTCTGGTACGCGGCCAACCCGGACTACAACGACGCCACCCCGTTCGTCGTCGCCACCACCAGCGGCAACCAGACGGTACGGGTGAACCAGCGCCTCACCGGTGGCCAGTGGGTGTCGCTCGGCGTCTTCACGCTGGCCGCGGGGGACGGCGACCGGGTGGGTGTGAGCCGGTGGACCAGCGGCACCGGCTACGTCATCGCCGACGCGATCCGGGTCACCCGGGTCTGAGCCGCGACGCCGGCGGGTTCCGGCGGGTTCGGTCAGGGGCGTTCGCCCACCCCGGTGCCGGCCTCGGCGAGCCGGCCACCGTTCAGCCGGGGCGTCAACGGTGCCGTCGGCATCCCACCGGTGGTGCGCAGCCCGTGCAGGAACTCCTCGATCGCCTCACGGGCGGTGTGCCGGGGTGTCCAGCCCAGTTCGGTCCTGGCCCGGGTGGTGTCCATGACCGGCAGCCGGAGCACCGCGTCGAGCAGGTGCGGGGAGGCCGGCACCAGGTGCAGGTGCCAGGCCAGCGCGAGTGCGGCCCGGACCGGCCCGGACGGCAGCCGTACCGGGCGGGCCCGCAGGATGTCGGCGAGCAGCCGCCCGTCGACGACCGGCTCGGCGGCCACGTTGAACGCCCCGCGCACGTCGCGCAGCACCGCCAACCGGTACGCCTCGGCGGCGTCCGCCGAGTGCAGGGCCTGGAACCGCAGCCCCGGCAGGTCGGGGAGCACCGGTAGGATTCCCGGCCGCACCAGCCGGCCCGGCAGCAGCGGACCGGTGAAGAGTCGACGCTGCTGGCTGGCGGATTCCCGCTTGAAGATGAACCCGGGCCGCAGCCGTACCACCCGCACCTCCGGATGCCGCTGCTCGAAGGCGTCGAGGACCCGCTCCAGGTACGCCTTCTCCCGGGTGTATCCGGCGATGGGCCAGCCGTCGGTCGGCCAGCTCTCGTCCACCGGCCGGTCCTTCGGCCCCGGCGAGTACGCCCCGACCGACGAGGCGTACACCAGCGCCGGTACGCCGGCCCGGGCCACCGCGGCGAAGACCCGCCGCCCGCCGACGGCGTTGACCCGCCAGGTGGTGAGCGGTCGGTGCGTGGGCTGGAAGAGCCAGGCGAGGTGCACCACCACGTCGGCGCCATCGAAGATCTCGACGAGGTCGGCGGCGACGATGTCCGCCTCGGCCCACTCGGTCTTCGGGGCCCGCCACCGGGGTGGCCGCCGCGCCACCCCGACGATCGTGCCGACCGCCGGGTCCCGGCCGAGCGCCTCGACCAGACTCGTCCCCACATTGCCGGTCGCGCCGACCACCACCACCCGCAGCCCCGACCCGGTGCCACCCCGTGCCGGCGTCACCGGTCGGCCCCGCCGTCCCGGCCACCGGCGACCCGCCGTACCCCGATGATCCGCCGACCGCGTCGGCACCCGGCCACCCGAACGTTCATGGCGGTAGCCGTTCCCGGGCGGCGGGCGGGTAAACGTCGATCGCGCCGACAAACCGGAGATCCGGCGTCGGTTGCTGGCGCCCGGGATCCGGGTGGGGGTACCCCCGTCCCACCGGCGCGATACGCATCTACCTGCGTCAATTCCGATTTCGGCGGGACCGGCCGATGCGCGTTGACAGTCCCGACCCGGCCAGTAACATAGATGTATATCAATCGATGGTGATACACCGGCACCCCCGCCGGGGTCACCCGCCCGGCCGCTCCGGTGACCGGTGCGGCTCGCGCCCGCCACCGGACGGGCAAGCCCCGGTCCCCGCCGTCCGGCACACCCGCCTGCCGGGGTCCACGTTCCCCGTCGATCCATCCACCATCGTTCGGAGGACCAGCAATGCGCCTACACCGTCCCCGGTCCCGGCTGTGGTCAGCCGTGACCGTGGCAGCCGTGGTCGTCGCCAGCGGAGCGGCGATCACCGTCGCCGGACCCGCGGCGGCCGCCGCCGGCTGCGGCGTCACCTACACGGTCGGCTCGCAATGGCAGGGCGGCTTCACCGCGACGGTCACCGTCACCAACGTCGGCGACCCGATCAGCTCCTGGACGCTCACCTGGAGCTACGACGCCGGCCAGCGGGTAACCCAGGCCTGGAACAGCACCGTCTCGCAGAGCGGTAGCCAGGTCACCGCCCGCAACGCCACCTACAACGGCAGCATTGCCACCGGAGCGAGCGTCTCGTTCGGCTTCAACGGGTCCTGGAACGGCAGCAACCCCGCGCCGACCAGCTTCGCCGTGAATGGCACCGCCTGCACCGGGGCTCCCGGCCCCAACCCCAGCACCGGACCGACGACGCCACCCAACACCCCGCCGCCGACCTCGGCGCCGCCGCCCGGCAACCCCACCTGGGGCAGCGCGCTGCCACCGGCGGGAGCGGAGACCAGCCGGGCGTACGACCTGATCGCCACGGCCAACGAGAAGGGGTACCTGCCGAGGTCCGGTGAGTGCTCTGTCGAGATCCACGCCCGCTACTGGACGTACGGCCCCGACGGCAAGGTCTACCCGACCTGGCACCCGACCCGGGATCCCAGTGGCTGCAACTTCGGTCACGAACACGGTGACGACCCGCGCAACTCGGACCTGTACAGCACCGTCGGCTGGCCCGCCTTCGGTTACACCAGCGAGGTGATGCTGGACAACATGCCGGAGAACAGCCACCGGCACGAGGACCACGTCGGGCACAAGGTGCTCTCGGTCAACAACACCAACGTGATCCAGGGTGACAACGGCACCAGCTTCTTCCCGCCGCAGGGCACCACGATCGCCGTCTGCGACACCCTGCTCAAGTTCCACCAGGGCACCCACTCGCCGGACGCGTTCAGCAACAACGTCCACGAGCTGCTCTTCAACCAGCGCTGCACCGCGAGCAACGGTGGCCAGGTCACCGAGGCGCGGTACAACGCGATGATCCCGCTCGGCCGGGCCGGCGGCTTCAGCCCGAGCGAATGCCCGGGCTTCGGCGGCGCGTTCATCAACGTCGCGCCCCCGGTGCCGGCGGACTCGCCGTCGGACACCCGCTCGCTGGGCCGGCTGATCACCGAGCCGGGCTGTGTGCAGGCGATCCGCGAGGGTCGCACCCACCAGGACCCGCTCTACCCCAACCCGGTGCCGTTCACCGTCTCCGACATGGACGACTTCTGGTTCTCCGATTTCCAGGTGACCGGGTCCGGGCTGAACTTCCGCCTCGCACCCCTGTTCTACGTGGTCAACCCGTCCCGCTACTACGACCCGACCAAGCCGAACAACCTGGGCCGGATCGTGGACCTGTGCTACACGGACCTCGCGGGTGGCGACTACTGCAACCAGGCCCGGCAGGCCGGGCAGAACCTCGCCTGGGACGACCCGCGCTCGCCGTTCAAGGGCACCCTGCGGGAGTTCCGGCCGGGCACCTTCCAGGTGCAGAACAGCGGCCCGACCACGGTCTACACCGACGTGTACGGCCGCAACGCCTCCAGCACGCCGTTCGCCGGCTCCATCCAGCAGTACTTCTCCGGTAACCAGTCGTCGACCATGTACGTCCGTGGTGCGACCAGGGACTGGGCTGCCAACGGGGTGCACGCGCCGAACTGACGGCAGCACCACCCCATCCGGGCCCGCGGCGGATCCGTCCGTCGCGGGCCCGGCCCCGCACCGGCCGGCAGTTCCCTCCGCCGGCTGCCACCGGACCCGGCCGGGTCAGGACTGCCGGATCGCCTCGCCCGCGATCTCGATCCGCACGCTCTTTCCGACCAGCACGCCGCCGCTGTCCAGGGCCACGTTCCAGACCAGCCCGTAGTCCGCACGCTCGATCTCGGCGGTCGCGCTGAACCCGAAGATGTCCTGCCCGTACGGGTCGCGCCGGGCGCCACCGAACTCCACCTGAAGGTCGACGGGTCGGGTGATCCCCTTGACGGTCAGCTCTCCGGTCAGCACGAACCGGCCGGACGTCCGGTCGGCCTGCGCCGGGACGGTGACCTCGCTGCGTCGACCCGGGCGCTGGCTGCGCAGCCGGGCCCAGTAGAAGATCGAGTCGTTCCGGTCCGGCTGCCACCTGATCCCGGTGCTGCGGTACTCAAGGGTGGGATACCGCACCACGTCGAGGAAGTCGGCGCTGCTCAGGTGCGTGTCCCGGTCGGCGTTGCCGGTGCCGATGCTGGCCGCCCGGATCGTCGCGGTCACCGAGGATTCCAACGGGTCCGGCTCGACGAGGATCTGCGCGGTCGCCTCGCCGAACTCACCGCGTACCGGGCTCACCATCATGTGCCGGGCGAGGAACCCGACCCGCTTGTGCGCGGGGTCGAGGAGGTAGGTGCCGGGGGCCGGAATCGTCATGCCCTGCCAGGAGCGTGTGGCGGAACCGGTCATGCTGGTGCTTCCCCCCGGACGGCTGCTGCGCGGTGCGGTGATCTTCCCGCTCACCGGTTCCACAGAGTAGTCAGAGGACCGGCATTACTCTCCTGACCTGGGCGGTGCCCGTGAGGATCATCACTTTCGGTAGCAGTGGCGCGTCTCACTGGCGCACGCCCGGGTGATCGGCGCCACCGTCGACCGCGCCGGCGGGGCAGGGCGCCGCTGCCCGGCCAGCACCGAGGTCGCGGAGACCCCCGGAGCCGGCAGTTCGCGCGGCAGCGGCACGGCGGGCAGCCCGTGGTACGCCTTCATCGGTGTCGGCCGGGAGCCGGGATCGTTCGGCACGAGGTCGTGCCGGCCCCGCGGATCGTCGACGGGCACGTCCCCGCCCCGGCCCGGCTCGTACGACGTCAGCCGGTGCAGCAGCCCGGCGCCCGATTCCAGATCCACCGCCCCATGCTCGCCGGGTCCGCCCCCGGGGTGACCTCAGTACTGCAACGCCGTCGCCACGTCCCGGCCGATCCGTTCGACCGCCGTGAGGTCGAGCCCGTAGAGCACGTAGCGGCCGTGCCGTTCCACCCGCACCAGTCCCAGGTCGCGCAGGACCCGCAGGTGCCGGGAGACCTGGGGCCGGGTCATCGACAGCCGGTCCGCCAGGTCGGCGGTGGTCATCGCCTGCCGGGCGATCAGCCGGCACAGGCGTACCCGACGCGGGTCGGTGAGGGCCAGCAGGCGGCTGCGGGCCAGCGTGACCCCGACCTCCGGCGCCTCGACCGGAAAGTGCACCACCGGCGGCAGCCCCGGCTCGTTCTTCACCAGCAGGTGCGGTGCGCCGTACCGGGTGGGGATGAGCAGGACCGGCGTACGGGACGGACTGATCACCGCGTGGTGCACCTTGTCGAAGACGACCCGGGCCGGCCCGGTCGACGGGGTGGCCGTCCGCGCGGTGGACGGGCTGAGCCCGATCAGGGCGGCCGTCGGACCCTCGTCGGCCAGGCGCTGGCGCACCCGGTGCGCGGCCCGGGTGAGCAGGGGCTCGGTCTCGGTCCAGAGGTCGCCGAAGTAGACCCGGTGGCACAGGTCGAGGAAGTCGAGTACGTCGGCGCGGAGCGCCTCGGGGTCGCGCAACAGGTCCTCGGCGAGACCGAGGTGCGGCTCCGGCAGCCGGGACGCGGCCTGCCGCAGCGCGCCGGCCTGTGCCGGGTCGTGCAGCACCCGGCCGAAGGCGAAGCCGTGGTAGCCGCTGGCGCAGGTGAACGCGGTGAGTTCGGCGAACCGGTGCAGCGGGAGCCGGGCCAGCGGCGCGGCCGGTGCCGTCGTGCCGAGCCGTGGATAAGCCGTACCGAGCCCGGGATAGAAGGCCCGCCAGCGCGGCGCCGTCCACAGTGGTGCGAACCGCAGCAGCCCGGCCCGGAAGGCGGGCGGGGCGGCCCGGCAGACCTCGGCCGCCCAGGACGCGTGCTCGGGATGGTGGAGGTGGCCGGTCAGCACGTGCAGGCTCGCCGCCAGCTCGGCCAGCGGTGACACGACGACGGGAAATCGGTCGGGGCCCACCCCCGCCAGGAGGATCACAACCGACATGACGGTGAGTGTATGGTCGGCAACCCGTCACGCCCGCACCTCGGCCTGCGCCGCGAACTCCGCCCGCGCCGCCGGCAGCAGCTCCGCCCGGGTGAGCAGTTCGGCGACCACCCGGGCCAGTCCGGTCGCCGCGATCTGGGTGCGGTCGTGCGCGAAGGGCGTCGCCGCCGCCTCGCGCATCGCCGCCGAGTGGCTCGGCGTACCGGGGTCGGCGATCTGGATGTACGGGTGGATGACCGGCAGCAGCGTGGAGAGGTTGCCGATGTCGGAGGAGCCCGCCGGGGCGTCCGGGTCACCGGGCAGGATCTCCACCCCGAGCGCCCGTACCGCCGCACCGAACCGCTCGGCGAGCACCGTGTTGTTGCGGCGTTCGGCGTACATCGGGCCGGTCTCGCGGACCGCCGCGGCCGTCCCGGTGGCCAGCGCCGCGCCGTCGGCCGCGTTACGGACCCGTTCGACCAGCGCCTCGACCGAGGTTGCCGTCCGGTCTCGGACGTACAGGTCCACGGCGGCGTGCGCCGGTACGACGTTCGGGGCCGCTCCGCCGTCCGAGACGATGCCGTGCAGCCGTACGGTGGGCGGCACGAACTGGCGCATCGCGTCGACGGCCTGGAGGAACAGTTGGGCTCCGGCCAGCGCGCTGCGGCCCAGCCAGGGGGAGATCGACGCGTGCGCGCTGGTCCCGGTGAAGGCGACCCGAAGGTGCGCCGCGGCCAGTCCGGGGCGGGCGGTCAGCGAACGGTCGCCGGGATGGAACATCAGCGCCGCGTCGACGCCGTCGAAGACCCCGGCCTCGGCCAGCCGGACCTTGCCGGCGCCGCCCATCTCCTCACCGGGGGTGCCGAGCACCGCGACGGTGCCCGGATGGTCGGGCAGCGCGCGGACGACCGCGATCGCCGCCGCGGCGGCACCGGCCGCGATGAGGTTGTGCCCGCAGCCGTGCCCGACACCCGGCAGCGCGTCGTACTCGGCGAGAACCGCGACGTACGGCCCGGGACGGCTGCCCGCGTGCTCGGCCGCGAAGGCGGTCTCCAGCCCGCCCAGTGGCGCCCGCACCGTGAAACCCGACGCGGCGAGCCAGTCGGTCAGCAGCTTCCGGGCGTGGAACTCGGTGAACTTCAGCTCCGGCCGCGCGTGGATGGCGAGGCTGACCGCCTCCATCCGGGGCCGGAGCGCGGTGAGGGCGGTGGAGAGGATCTCCAGCGCGGGGGTTGCGGTGGACACGGTGGACATGGGGACTCCCGTCGTAACCGGCGATCAGGGCGGCGCGCGGTGGAGCAGTGCCGCGCCGTCAGGTACTCCGAGACTGCGACCGCCCGGGCCCGGGTGGCCGCGGATTGCCGCGGCCGAGGTAACCGTCGCCGGAGGGCCGGGTGGCTCGCCCGCGACCCATCTCCGGCAGCGTGGTGAGAAAAACACGCAACCGTGTCGCGGGTACGATGTCGATCTCGTCGCGCACCGTCTTGCGCCGGACGGTCCTCTCGCATTGGAGCCTGGCCATGGCCGACCTGGATCCCGAGCTCGCTGCCAGGTTGCAGTTCGAGGTGCCGCACGCGGCGCGGATCTGGAACTACTGGATGGGCGGCAAGGACAACTTCCAGGCCGACCGGGCCGCCGGGGCCGCCGTCGCAGAGGTCTACCCGGAGATCGTCGTCATGGCCCGGCAGTCCCGGCGCTTCCTCATCCGGGCCGTGCGCTACCTGGCCGCCGAGGCGGGCGTCCGGCAGTTCCTCGACGTCGGCACGGGCCTGCCCACCATGCAGAACACCCACGAGGTCGCCCAGCAGGTCGCGCCGGAGTCCCGGATCGTCTACGTCGACAACGACCCGATGGTGCTGGTGCACGCCCGCGCCCTGCTGGCCAGCACCACCTCCGAGGGGCTGACCAACTACGTGCACGCCGACTACCACGATCCGGAGAGGATCCTCGCGAAGGCGGCCGAGGCGCTCGACTTCCGGAAGCCGGTCGCGGTGATGTTCATGGGCGTACTGGGCTACGAGCCCGACCTGGACGTCGTACGCTCCATCGTGGGCCGGATACTGGAACCCGCCGCCTCCGGCAGCCACCTGGTGCTCTGGGACGGCAGCGACACCAGCCCGGCGGTGGTCGACGGCGCCGACAAGCTGGTGGAGAGCGGCGGAGCTCCCTACATCCTGCGCAGCCCCGAGCAGCTCACGAGTTGCTTCGAGGGCCTGACCATGGTCGAACCCGGCCTGGTGCCGATCACGCAGTGGCGCCCGGACGACGCCGAGGCCGAGCACATCGACGCCTACGGCGCGGTGGCCCGCAAGCCCTGACCGAGGTCCCCGGCGGCCCGGGGGAGTTTTCCGACACTGCCATTCTGGCGACAGAACAATATGAACATTCCTCGATAGCTTCGGTGTGGCACTCGAGAGCCGGTCCTGATTTGCTTCGCATCAGATGGGACATCCATGCGACTACGACCATCTCTTCGGACCACCACCGCGACGATCGTCATCCTGGCCGCCACCGTCCTGTCGTCGACGCTGACGACCGCGGGCGCCGCGGCCGCACCCGTGGACCCGGCCGGGGTCAGCTCGACGTCGGTCACGCTCAGCCCGGAGGCCGCCGCGCTGGGCAGCACTCCGGAGATCGCCCTCGCCCGGTTCTGGACGAAGGAGCGCATCGCCGCGGCCAGGCCGGCCGACAACGGCGTCTCGCTCGCCGAACTCCGCAAGACCGCGCAGAGTTCCGTACTCGGTGAGACCGCCGTGGCCGGTCTGCCGCCGCGCGCCGCCGCGACCAACCTGCACGGCCAGTCCGGTGCCGGGCCGGCCAAGGCCGCCCGGGGCGACGCGTCCGTGATGGCGGGCCCGACCGGTACCTCCTGGCCGTGGCGGCACGACTTCGTGTCGCTGACCAACGGCAAGGTGCTCTACGAGCACAACGGAGGGCTCTGGCACTGCTCGGGCGTGGTCGTCAGCAGCGAGGCCCGCAACACCGTGTTCACCGCGGGACACTGTGTGCATGAAGGCTCCGGCGGTGGCTGGCAGAACACCAACTGGACCTTCATCCCGGACTACTACTACGGGGACCGGCCGCTCGGCACCTGGACCGCCCGGGAGTTGTGGTCGCTCAACGGCTGGATCAACGACGGCGACCGGGCGTACGACGTCGGGGTCGCGGTGATGCACCTGAACGCCGGGCGCCGGCTCGCCGACGTCACGGGCAGCCAGGGCATCCGGATCAACGGGCCGTCGACCCCGTCGGTGTGGCACTTCGGGTTCCCGCTGAACTCCCCGTTCGACGGCGAGGACCTGATCACCTGCGACGGCGCGACGTCGCTCCGGTACGTCCTCTGGGGCGACCTCAAGCTGGCCTGCACCATCCAGGGCGGTGGCAGTGGCGGCGCCTGGTTGGCCGACTTCAACGGTGACTCGGGCTACACGATCAGCGTCAACAGTTACCACGTCGGCAACGACCTGACGCAGATCTACGGGCCGTACTTCGGTGACGGGGTCTCGAACCTCTACGCTGCGGTGCGTAATCTGAGCTGATGCGTTCCGTACGCCGCCGGGTTGCCGCCATGGTCGTGCTCTCGACCGTGGCGGCAACGCCGGCGGCGTGTGCGGGCGCGGACCGCAGCGGCGGCGGGCCGGCCTCGTCCCGGGTGGTTCCGGCGCTGAGCCTCACCCTGGAGCGCAGTCCGGCACCCGGCGACCGCGAACTGCGGATCCGGGTGGCGATGTCGGCGCTGGCCGACGGCATCGACCGGGTCGAGCAGCGCCGCGACGGTGACCAGGTGGGCCTGCTGGTCTGGGTGCGGGAACGGGCCCCGGGCCCGGCCGAGGAGGTGCCGAACTCGGCGCGGGTCGAGAGCACCGCCGTACCGCTCGGCGCGCCGGTCGGCACCGCCCGGGTGGTCGACCTGTCCACCCAGCCGCCGCGGCCGGTCCCGGTGGTCCCGGCCGGCTGACCGTCGGCGCCCGCCGGTGGCGGCACCGGGCGGCTGCCGTCACCGCGCTGCCCGACTGACATTCGTCACGGGTGCGACCGGGTGCGCTGCACGGAAAGCGGTGATCGGTGGCACTGCCGACGGTGACCGGTGTCCCGAAGAATCGAGCCATGAACCAGACGATGACGGCCACCGACCCGGGACTCGCGCCGCCCGACCCGACCGTCGTCCAGGTCAGCGACCTACGACGACGGTACGGCGGCAGCGGCGGCTTCGAGGCGGTGCGCGGGGTCTCCTTCTCGGTCGGCCAGGGCGAACTGTTCGCGCTGCTCGGCACGAACGGTGCGGGCAAGACCTCCACCCTGGAACTGGTCGAGGGGCTGGACCGGCCCAGCGGCGGCACGGTCCGGGTCTTCGGGCGGGACCCGTACCGGGACCGGGCGGCGGTGCGGCCGCGCACCGGGGTGATGCTCCAGGAGGGCGGCTTTCCCGCCGACCTGACCGTGGCGGAGACCGCCCGGATGTGGGCCGGTACGCTGCCCGACCCGCAACCGGTCGACCGGGTGCTGGAGCTGGTGGACCTGCGCCACCGGGCGCGTACCCAGGTCAAGCAGCTCTCCGGCGGCGAGCGACGCCGGCTCGACCTGGCGATGGCCATCCTCGGCCGGCCGGACGTGCTCTTCCTCGACGAGCCGACCACCGGGCTGGACCCGGAGAGCCGGCACAACACCTGGCAGTTGGTCCGGGCGCTGCTCGTCGACGGCCTCACGGTCCTGCTCACCACGCACTATCTCGCGGAGGCGGCGGAACTCGCCGACCGGCTGGCGATCATGCACCAGGGCCGGATCGTCACGGCCGGTACCGTCGCCGAGGTGGTGGCCGCGCACCCGGCGCGGATCAGCTTCGCGCTGCCGGACGGGCTCGACCCGGCGGAGTTGCCGGCGCTGCCCGGGGCCCAGTCGCCGCCGGCCGGTGCGCCGGCCGCGCCCTCCGGCCGGCTGACCCTCTACACCGACGCGCTGCAGCCCGCGCTGACCACGCTGCTGGGCTGGGCCAACGGGCGCGGCCTGGACCTGGCCGGGCTGGACGCCCGGTCCGCGTCCCTGGAGGAGGCGTTCCTCGCGGTGGCGCATTCCGGTGGATCGGTCGAGGAGGAGGTCCGATGACGGCACCGGCGGAGGTGACCAGTGGCGGCGGCCCTCTCCGGCGGCTCGGGCTCGGCCCGGTGAGCCTGCGCCGGATCGGCGCGCTCGGCCGGGCGGAACTGGTCCTGCTGCTGCGCAACAGGACCGCCGCGACCACCGCGCTGCTGCTGCCGCTGGCCACGGTGGGGCTCTTCTCGACCTTCCTCAGCGGCGACGGGCACGTCTCCACCGGAGCGCTGCTCGCCACCAGCATGTTCGGCTTCGTCCTGCTCTACGTCGTCTACTACAACCTGGTCACCACCTACGTCGCCCGGCGCGAGGAGCGGGTGCTCAAGCGGCTGCGTACCGGGGTGGTCACCGACGGCGAGATCCTGGTCGGCACGGCGGTCCCGGCCCTGGTGCTGGCCCTGGCCCAGGTGGTGCTCACCGTCGTCGCGGCGACGGTCTTCTTCGACCTGCCGATGCCGGTCAACCTTCCGCTGCTGCTCCTCGCGGTCCTGGCCGGCGGTGCCGTCTTCGTCCTGCTCGCGGCCGCGTCGTCGGGCTTCACCAGGACGGTGGAGACCGCACAGATCACCACGATGCCGGTGCTGATCCTGTCGATGATCGGGTCGGGCTTCACCGGATCGGTGGACTCGCTCCCGGACGGGGTCGCCAGGGTGTTCCAGATGCTGCCGCTGACTCCGGTGCTCGAACTGGTCCGGCTCGGCTGGGTCGGCACCACCGGCGCCGAGGCGCCGCGCGACTTCGTCGGCGTACTGGCCGAGGCGGGGCGACCGGCGCTGATCATACTGTTGTGGCTGGCCGTCGGCGTCTCGGCGACCCGCCGCTGGTTCCGCTGGGACACGCGACGCTAGTCCAGGTCGGACGCAGGGAGGTCCCGGATGCGTGAGCTGGTCGGCTGGTGGACCGGACGCGGTCAGCCCGAACGGTTCGACCTGGTCACCCGGGCCACCCTCTATCTGGTCTCGGCGACCGAGCCGATCGCGCTGTTCAACGCGACCGGTGCCGGGTGGCCGACGGCCGGCCGGATCGCGGTACTCGGGTTCGGCACCACACACATGGTGCTCTGCCTGCTCGCCGTACGGGCCGGGGTCGACCACTTCCTCGGCCGCCGGGACCGCCCCACCCGGCTGGTCGTGGCCGCGGGGTGGCTGGCCCTGGTCACCATCGTCGCCGCCGAGGTGACCAACGCCCTGACGGGCGCGCAGCCCGGCTCCGCCGGGTGGACGTTGCCGGTGACGGTGCTGGTCTCGTGCTATTTCCTCGGCGCGCTCTGCACCGTGGCCCCACCCCGGTACGCCTTCGGCGGGGCCGTCGGGCTGGCCGGCGTCGTACTGCTGGTCGGACTGGTCGACCGGGCGCCGGCCGGGTTGCTGCGCTCGTCGGTCTGGGCGCTGTTCTTCGGCTTCCTCGTGCTGCTCTCCACCTTCCGCTGCTCGCTGTGGATGCTCGGGGTGCTCTGGGAGCTGGACCGGTCCCGGGGAAACCAGGTCCGGCTTGCGGTGGCCGAGGAACGGCTGCGGTTCGCCCGGGACCTGCACGACGTACTCGGCCGGAACCTGGCGGTGATGGCGTTGAAGAGCGAACTGGCCGCGCAGTTGGCGAAGCGGGACCGGCCCCGGGCCGTGGAGGAGATGCTGGAGGTGCGCCGGATCGCGCAGGACTCGCTGACCGAGGTACGCGAGGTCGTCCGGGGTTACCGCTCCACCGACCTGGACGCGGAACTGGCCGGCGCCCGCGCCGTGCTCACCTCGGCGGGGGTGCGGTGCCGGGTGTTGGGGGAGGGGCACGACCTGAGCCCGCAGGCGCAGAGCGCGCTCGGCTGGGTGGTCCGGGAGGGCACCACCAACGTGTTGCGGCACAGCGAGGCGTTGACCTGCACCGTCTCGGTGCGCCGGGACCGACCGGCGGCAGACCCGGACCGACCCGGAGCAGCCGACGACGCCTCTTCCCGGTACGCCCCCGATCCGCCCGACGGCGCGTGCCTGGTGACCCTGGTCATGGAGAACGACGGCGTACGTCCCGGCGGCCCGCCGGTGTTCGGCAACGGCCTGCTCGGGCTCAGCGAGCGGCTGGCGCCGTTCGGCGGCCGGGTGACCGCCACCCGACCGGGCCCGGACCGGTTCCGGCTGACCGCACAGTTACCGCTGACCGCGGCGCCGCCGTCCGCCGAGGCACGCTCCGGTGCGGTGTCCGGCGATGCGGTGCCCGCCGAGGCGCGCTCCGGTGCGGTGTCCGGCGATGCGCCGTCCGGCGGGGCCCCGTCCGGCGAGGCGCCCGACTCCGTCCCGGCACAGTGGAGCCGATCGTGACCGGCCGGCCAGGACCGCCGGAGCCGGAACCCGCCGTGCGGGACGGCGAACGGATCGGGGCTGGCTCGCCGGAGCCGATCCGGATCCTGCTCGCCGAGGACGAGCACCTGATCCGTGGCGCCCTGACCGCGCTGCTCGGGCTGCATGACGACCTGGTGGTGATCGGCCAGGCGGCAACCGGTACCCAGGCGCTCTCGCTGGCCCGGGCGCTGCGGCCCGATGTGGCCCTGCTCGACCTGCAGATGCCGGAGCTGGACGGCATCGCGGTCGCCGAGGCGATCCGGGCCGAGGTGCCGGGCTGCCGGACGATGATCGTCACCAGCCACGGCCGGCCCGGGCACCTCAAGCGGGCGCTCGCGGTCGGGGTACGGGGCTTCCTGCCGAAGACGGTCTCCGCCGAGGTGCTCGCCGACGTGGTCCGCAGCGTGCACCGCGGCGGCCGGTACGTCGATCCCCAGTTGGCCGCCGAGGCGATCAGCGCCGGCGACAGCCCGTTCACGCCCCGCGAGGCCGACGTGCTGGAGTTGGCGGCGGACGGCGCCCCGATCGAGGAGATCGCCCAGCGGATCTCGCTCTCACCAGGGACGGTGCGCAACTATCTCTCCTCGGCGGCCGGCAAGGTCGGTGCCGCCAACCGGCACGAGGCGGTGGCCATCGCCCGCCGGTACGGCTGGCTCTGACCCGCCGCGCCGGCACGGTGTTCGGCCACCCGCTCGGCGGTGCGACCGTGGCCGGGTCGCGCAGCCGGGCTGGCCGCGGTCAGTGCACCCGGACCGGGCCGGCGGCGTCGATCCGGGCGGTCACCTCCAGCCGGCGCGGCGCCAGCCCGGAGGTGGCCCGGAACCTCTCGACCGCCGCTGCCACGTGTTCCCGGACGGCGGTCAGCCCGGCCCGGGAGTTGAGCTGCAACTCGATCCAGAGTTCCGGCCGGGGCGCCGTGCCGGCCAGCGTGACCGAGGCCCGGCGGACCTGCGGATCCCGGGCGAGGTCGCGTTCGAGGCCGCGGGCCAGCCGGGCACCCCGGACGCGGGTGGCGCCGGGCAGCGCCGGACCGGCGGCCGCGGTCTGACCGGTGACGGACCGCAGGTCGAGGTCGCCCAGCACCGGGTACCGGCGGGCCCGGAGCACCCGGCCGAGCAGCTTCGACCCCAGCCAGGCGAAGAAGGTGCCGAGCACGCCGAGGATGACCAGACCCCACGGGTCGAGATCGCGCCAGGTGCGGAGCAGACCCGACCAGAGCAGCGGTGCCTGGTTGTCGACGCCGGCCAGGTGTCCGAGGCTGGCGATCAGCCCGACCACGCCGATGGCGGTGAGCACCAGGCCGACCACCGTCCAGAGCACCCGGATGGCGCTGTTCGTCATGCCGGCTCTCCAGGCTGCCGCATCAGCCCTCCACCCGGGGTACGTCGGTCCGTGGCCGGCTGCCCGACCGGATCATCTGCACGCCGACGTGGTCGTGCGGCGAGGCGCCGAGGCGTTCCAGTTCGCGCCGGACGGTGAACTCCACCGCCATGCTGACCGAGGCGTCGCCGACCGCCCGGATCCGGGTCCGCCAGCCGAGGCCCTCGCGGCGGACCCGGGCGCTCGCCGACTCGACTCCGGGTACCGCGTTCGCGGCCGTCGCCAGTTGCCGTTCCACCGAGCGGCGCTGCAGGTGCCAGCCGTCGGCGAGCCGGGTGGGTAGCCGGTCGGGCTTCCAGCGGATCAGCTGTCCCCACAGGATCAGCAGCCCGAGTACGCCGGCGGCGACGATTCCGGTCCGCACCCAGGGATCCTCCAGCCGGGTACCGGTCAGCGTGCGGTACCAGGCCGCCCGGTCGACGACCACCGACTCCCGGTGCAGGGCCACCGCGAAGACCTCCACGATCAGCAGCAGCCCGCCGCCCAGCAGAGCGCAGCCGAGCAGCAGGGCGGCGAGCCGGTTGACCAGGCGCATCTCAGCTCCCGTCCACCGGGACCGGCAGGTCGATGTCGTCGACGACCACCTCCACCGACGGCTGCTGACCGAAGCCGGCCAGTACGCCCCGGACCGCCACCTGGATCTGCTCGGCCACCGGGGCGATCGGCACCGGGCCGAGCCCGACATGCACCTCGACCGGGTCCCCGAGCCGGATGCCGACGACCTTGCCGCCGGGAAACAGGGTGGCCACCTCCACGCCGGTACCGGCGGTCAACCCGGTCACGCCGGGAACCCCGAGTACCGCGTCCCGGATCTTCCCGGCGACCGTGGCCTGGTCGGCGACGGTGACCGGTGCGGCCTCGGGAGCCGGGGTGGCGGTCGCCCGGCCGCTCTCCGGAGTCGCCGTCCCGGTGTTCGGGGCCTCCGCGGTCGCCGGGTTGGTCCGCGGCGAGGTGCGGCGGTTACGGGTGTCGCGGCTGTTCGTCGCGCGGCCGGACTCGGCGGTGGTCCGGCCGTTGCGGCTGGTGCCGCTCTGCACCGCTCGGCTGGTGCCGCTCTTCGCCGCCCGGCTGGTCATTGCGCCCGCTGCTGGCCGTCGTCGCCGTCCTGGTCGCCCTCGACGAAGACGTCGTCGACGTTGATGTTCACCTCGACGACGCGCAGGCCGGTCATCGCCTGTACCCGGTCGACGACGTTGCGGCGTACCGCCTCGGAGACCTCGACGATGCTCTGGCCGTAGAAGGTGACGATGTCCAGGTCGATCGCTGCCTCGCGCTCGCCAACCTCGACGGAGACGCCCTGCCGGATGGTCTCGCTGCCGCCCGGGACGAGACCGCGGAGCTGTCCGACCCGCCGGGCCAGGCCGGCACCCATCGAGCGGACGCCCGGAATCTCCCGCGCGGCGAATCCGGCGATCTTGGCGACCACGCCCTCCGCGATGCGGGTCTTGCCGGACTCGGTGGTCAACTCGGCCCGGGCAGGTCCACCGCCGTCCGGCGTGGCCATCGGGCCCGGCGTGGCCGCCTGTGTCCGGTTGTCGCTCCTGGTGGCGGTACTGCTGTCAGCCATCGCCTGTCCTCATCTCCTGCCGATGCCGGGTCGATCCGGTGCGGGTGGCCTGCACCGCTCAGCGCCGTCGGGACGCGGTCGCCCGGTCGGCCAGGCCGGCAACGCTGAGATCACCGTCGATCACCCGTACGGCGAGCCACCCGAGCAGGCCGGCGAGCACGGCACCCGCCGCCGCTCCGAAGCCGGCGACGGCCCATACCGCCGCGACGAGGAAACCGACGACGAAACCGAACTGTTGGCGTGACATGCGTTCCTCCCCGGCTGGGTGCGGCAGGTCGGCAGTGCTTACACGCTGGGGGAGAACTCGAACCCCGCCGAACCGACGACATATGTGATCTGCGTCACTCCGCGTGCGGTGATCATGAGCGTCCGGGGTGGCGGGTAGCGTGACCGGGTGCGGCTCACCAAGTACACCCACGCCTGCGTACGGCTCGAACACTCCGGCGGGGTCCTGGTCATCGATCCCGGCGTCTGGAGCGAGCCGGCGGCGCTGCGCGGTGCCGACGCGGTCCTCGTCACGCACGAGCACACCGACCACGTCGACGTGCTGCGGCTGGCCGGCCTCGGCGTCCCGGTCTACGCCCCGGCCGGGGCGGACATCCGCGACCTCGACCTGCACCCCGTCGCACCGGGGGAGGAGTTCACCGCCGCCGGCCTGCGGGTACGCGCCTTCGGCGGTCGGCACGCCACCATCTACGGCGGCCAGCCGGACTGTCCCAACCTCGGATACCTCGTCGAGGGGCAGGTCTATCATCCCGGCGACTCGGTGCACCAGCCGGACGTGCCGGTGCAGACGCTGCTCGTACCGGTGCAGGGGTCCTGGCTGAAGACCGCCGAGGCGATCGACTTCGTCCGGGCCGTCGCACCCGAACGGGCGTACGGCATCCACGACGCGCAGGTCAACGACCGGGGGCTGCAGAGCGTGCACGGGTGGCTCGCCGAGGAAACTGGCGGCTGCTACCGCTGGCTCACCCCGGGCGAGACGGCCTGACGCACCACCGCCGGCAGGGCGGTACGCCCGGCAGGCGGACCGGTCCGCCGCTGGTCACCTGGTGCGGCCGGGTCCGGCCGGGGTGCCGGGCCGCTCGGTCCAGCTGTCCACGATCGCCGCGACCAGCGCGACCACGACGAAGCCGATGGTGGCCAGCAGGGCGTCCCGAAACGCCCGCGACCAGCCGTCGTGGGTGGCGGCCAGGGTGCTGAAGAAGATCGCGCCGACTCCGGCGATGCCGGCGGCGGCGCCGATGCGCTGGCCGGTCTGCAACATTCCGGCCGCGCTGCCGGCCTGGCCGACCGGCACCTCGGAGAGGGTGAGGTTCTGGTTGGGCGTGATCACCAGCCCGCTGCCGAGCCCGGCGACCAGCAGCGGCAGGGCGGTCGCCAGCGGCGCGCCGCGCCCGGGCACGAAGTGCAGGGCCAGGATCACGGCGCCGAGTCCGAGCGCCACGGTGGCCAGGCCGATCGCGACCAGCGGCCGGCCGAACCGGTTGACGATCCGGCCGCCGAGTGCCGCGGTGACCGCCGAGCCGAGCGCGAACGGCGTGATCGCCAGGCCGGCCTCCAGGGCGGTGTAGTGCAGCCCGGCCTGCAGATAGAGGGTGAAGAGGAAGAAGACCGCGACGAAGCCGCCGAAGTAGAGCAGCCCGATCAGGGTGCCGAGCGAGTACGACCGGAGCCGGAACAGGGCCAGGTCGAACAGCGGCTCCCGGCGGCGCCGGTACCGCAGTTCCCAGCCGACGAAGCCGAGCAGCACCAGCAGCCCACCCGGGATCAGCAGCCACTTGAGCGGCCCGTGCCACTGCCGTTGTTGCACCAGCGGCAGCAGCAGCAGGACGACACCGAGTCCCAGCAGCAGTACGCCGAACGGGTCGAGATCCTTCCGTCCGGCCCGCCGCCCGGGACCGGCCGGCAGCAGCCGCCAGGCAAAGGCGATCGTGGCGATGCCGACCGGGACGTTGACGAAGAAGACCAACCGCCAGCCGAGATGTTGGCCGCCGAGCTCGATCAGGGCGCCGCCGAGCAGTGGACCGACGCCGGTGGAGATGCCGATGGTGGCGCCGAGCAGCCCGAACGGACGGCCCCGGGCCGCGCCCCGGTATAGCTGCTGGATCAACCCGATCACCTGGGGGTTCACCAGTCCGGCCGCCGCGCCCTGCAGCAGTCTGGCGCCGATCAGCCAGGCCGGCGACTCGGCCAGTCCGGCCGCCGCGCTGGTCAGGGTGAACAGCGCGAGACCGAGCATGAAGACGTTGCGTCGGCCCCGGGCGTCACCGAACCGGCCGGCGGGGACCAGCATCAGGCCGAAGGTCAGCGCGTAGCCGGAGAGGATCCACTGGAGATCGCTCGGGTCGGCGTGGATGGCCCGGTCGATCGAGGGGATCGCGACGTTCACGATGCTCACGTCCAGCAGCGTCATGAACGCGGCGACCAGTCCGATGGTCAGGATCTGCCGGCGCCGCCGGACGGCTGTCCGCTCGTCCAGCCCGGCCAGTGGATCCGGTTCCAGTGTTGCCGGTCCGGCCCGGGCGACCGGGCCGGACCGGCCGGCACGATCCGGTGGATTGCCTTGTGCCGCGCTCAATCGGGCCTCGCTGACTGGTGCCGCGTCCGAGTCGTGGGCCGCGAACGGTGACCACCGGGGACAGACTAGCGCAAACCGCCCCAATGTACGGTCGCTGACCTGCCCGGTGGTTCGTCGTCCCGCCGCCCGGCCCGATCGGCCGGGCAGCTCAGGTGAGCTGCTGCGAGCACCAGCGCGGACCGAAGTCCAGACCCTCCATCGGGGAGTCCTCGCGGTGCAGCAGGTTCTTCTCGCCGAGCACGTGCAGCGGCGTCGTCAACTGGTCCGGTGGCAGGCCGACCTCCTCCGCGATGGCCTCCGGGAACGGCACCTGTCCCCGGGCCTCCAGGGTGGTGACCGCCTGGTACACCCGCTGTTCGATGTCGGTGAGATGTAGCTGTTGCATGGTGACCTCCTCGCCCGCACACCGCGCACGGGCAGTTCGCGAGGCCGCGATTACCCACCGAGACGGCGTTGATGCACTCGGGTAACAGATCCGCCACGATCGTCGGCCGGCGTCCCGTTCCCGGAGCCGACCGGGCGGTCGCCTAGGCTGCTACCCGTGATCTGGGACGTGGCCGTGATCGGGGCTGGACCGGCCGGGCTCTCCGCCGCGTTCGCCGCCGCCCGGGCCGGAGCGCGGACGGTGGTGCTGGAGAAGTCCGAGCACCCGCGCTACAAGACCTGCGGCGGTGGTCTGATCGGCACCTCGCTGGCGGCCGCCGCCGCGCGGATCGAGGTACCCGCCGACGACCGGGTGGACCGGGTGACGTTCACCGCCGACGGCCGGCGGGAGTTCACCCGGCGGCACCGGCCGGGGCAACTCCTCACGATGGTGCGGCGGGAGGAGTTCGACGACCGGCTGCGGGGCGCCGCCGTCGGCGCGGGCGCCGTACTCCGGCAACGGATCGCGGTGCGTGGGATTGAGCAGGACCCCGACGGGGTACGGGTCCGGCTCGCCGACGGCACCGAACTGCGTGCCCGGGTGGCGGTCGGCGCCGACGGCTCGGCCGGGGTCACGGCCCGCCAGGTGGGGGTGGAGTACGCGCAGGTCGACCTGGGGCTGGAACTGGAGATCCCGATCCCCGCCCCGCTCCAGCAGCGCTGGCGCGGCCGGTTGCTGCTGGACTGGGGCCCGCTGCCCGGGTCGTACGCCTGGGTCTTCCCCAAGGGCGACCGGCTCACCGTCGGCGTGATCGCCGCGCGGGGCGAGGGAGAGCGGACCCGGCGCTACCTGCGGCGGTTCGTCGAGCGGCTGGGCCTGTCCGGCCTGGAGCCGGCGCACGACTCCGGGCACCTGACCCGGTGCCGGGCCGACAACTCCCCGCTGCGGCACGGCCGGGTGCTGGTCGCCGGGGACGCGGCCGGCCTGCTGGAGCCGTGGACCCGGGAGGGGATCAGCTTCGCGCTGCGTTCCGGTGCGCTGGCCGGCGCGGCCGCGGCCGGCGGTGACCTCGACGGGTACGTCCGGGCGGTGCACGACCAGCTCGTCCCGCCGATGCGGGCCGGGCACCGGATTCTCGCCGCCTTCTCCCGGCATCCGCAGGTCTTCCACACCGCCCTGGCCACCCCGCCCGGCTGGCGGATGTTCACCGCCTTCTGCCGGGGCGAGACCAGCTTCGACCGCACCCTGGAACGCCGCCGGGTACGCGCCGCGCTGGCTCTGCTCGGCTGACTGACCCGCCCCGGCGGCGCCCACCTGCGGCTATCTGCCGGCGGCGACCGCCCGGTCGTCCTGGTACGGCCGGAAGCGGCGCAGCCGTAGCGAGTTGCCGACGACGAAGACCGAGGAGAAGGCCATCGCCGCACCCGCGATCATCGGGTTGAGCATCCCGATCGCGGCCAGCGGCAGCGCGGCGACGTTGTAGGCGAACGCCCAGAACAGGTTGCCCCGGATCACCCGTAGCGTCGCCCGGGACAGCCGGATCGCGTCGACGGCGGCGGTCAGGTCACCGCGTACCAGGGTCAGGTCGGCGGCCTCGATCGCGACGTCCGTACCCGTGCCCATGGCCAGCCCGAGATCCGCCTGGGCGAGCGCGGCGGCGTCGTTGACGCCGTCCCCGACCATCGCCACCACCCGGCCCTCGGCCTGGAGCCGTTTGACCACGTCGAGCTTGTCGGCCGGCAGCACCTCGGCGATCACCTCGTCGATGCCGACCTCGGCGGCGACCGATCGGGCGACCGCGTCGTTGTCGCCGGTGAGCAGCACCGGGGTGAGGCCGAGCCGGCGCAGCCCGGCGACCGCCTCGCGGCTGGTCGGCTTGATCGCGTCGGCCACCACCAGCGCCCCCCGGACCCGGCCGTCCCAGCCGGCCAGCACCACGGTCCGGCCGGCGGCCTCGGCGTCCGCGACCGCCGTGCCGAGCGCGGCGGGCAGCTGGAGGTCGTGGTCGGCCAGCAGGCGCGCCCGGCCCACCGTGACGGCGCGGCCGTCGACGGTACCGGTCACGCCGAGCCCCTCGACGTTGGCGAACCCGCCGACCTCCGGATGCGGCCCGGTCCGCTCGGCGGCGGCGCTGGCGACCGCGCGGGCGATCGGGTGCTCGGAGGCGTTCTCCAGGGCGCCGGCCAGCCGCAGCAACTCGTCCGGGTCCTGGCCGTCGGCCGGGAGGATCTCGGTCAGCGTCATCCGCCCGGTGGTGACGGTGCCAGTCTTGTCCAGCACCACGGTCTCCACCCGCCGGGTCGACTCCAGCACCTCCGGACCCTTGATCAGGATGCCGAGCTGGGCACCCCGGCCGGTGCCGACCAGCAGCGCGGTGGGGGTGGCGAGCCCGAGGGCGCACGGGCAGGCGATGATCAGCACCGCGACGGCGGCGGTGAACGCCGCGGTGACGCCGTCCCCGGAGCCGAACCAGAAGCCGAGGGTGGCGACGGCGAGGGCGATCACGATCGGTACGAACACCCCGGAGATCCGGTCCGCCAGGCGCTGCACCTGGGCCTTGCCGGTCTGGGCCCGTTCGACCAGGGTCGCCATCTGGGCGAGTTGGGTCTCCGCACCGACCCGGGTGGCCCGCACGACGAGCCGACCTCCGGCGTTGACCGTCGCCCCGACCACCTGGTCGCCCGGGCCGACCTCCACCGGCACCGACTCCCCGGTGAGCATGCTGACGTCGACGGCGGACGACCCGTCCTCGACCACACCGTCGGTGGCGATCTTCTCGCCGGGGCGGACCACGAAGCGGTCGCCGACGGCGAGCTGGCCGACCGCGATCCGGCTCTCGACGCCGTCGCGGAGCACCGTCACCTCCTTGGCGCCGAGTTCGAGCAGGGCCCGCAGGGCGGCACCGGCCCGGCGCTTGGACCGGACCTCGAAGTAGCGGCCGGCGAGGATGAAGAGCGTGACCCCGGCCGCCGTCTCCAGGTAGATGTTGCCGGCCCCGTCGCTCGGACCGATGTCGAGGCTGAACGGATGCGTCATGCCGGGCGTACCGGCGGTGCCGAGGAAGAGCGCCCACACCGACCAGCCGAACGCGGCGAGCGTACCGAGCGAGATCAGGGTGTCCATGGTGGCGGCGCCGTGCCGCAGGTTGATCCAGGCCGCCCGGTGGAACGGCAGCCCGCCGTACGCGACGACCGGCGCGGCGAGGGTGAGCGAGAGCCACTGCCAGTAGTCGAACTGCCAGGCCGGCACCATCGCCAGGGCGATCACCGGTACGGTCAGCACCAGCGACACCAGCAGCCGGGTCCGCAGCGTCCGCAGCTCGTCGACGGGTGCCGCCGACTCCGACCCGGGATCGTCGGCCGGTCGGGGCGGCGGTGGCAGCGCGGCGGTGTAGCCGGTCTTCTCCACCGTGGCGATGAGCTCGTCCGGGGTACGGGTGTCGTCGAAGGTGACCGTCGCCTTCTCGGTGGCGTAGTTGACCGTGGCGGTCACTCCGTCCAGCCGGTTGAGTTTCTTCTCGATCCGGCTGGCGCAGGAGGCGCAGGTCATCCCGCCGATCTTCAGTTCGATCCGGTTGGGCGCCATGGGTGGTCGTCCGGCGGCCGGTGCCATTCCTGCCTCCTGGGCTAGTTGTGTCCGTGGCCGGGCTCGCCGTGCCCCGGCTCGTCCGCTCCGGTGGTGGCCGTCGGCGCGGGCGGGTCGGGTGTCGCACCGCCGCCCGGGGCGCCGGTGGGTGCTGGCTGGGCCGGCGTGCCGGCGGTCAGGGTGAACTCGGCGGTCCGGACGGTGCCGCCGTGCTGGAAGTCGAGATACAGCCGGTAGCTGCCGGCCGAGGGGACGTCGGCGAAGAAGGTGATCTCGGGACCGGGGGGCGTCCGCCCGTCACCGGGCTCGCCGTCCGGGTGTACGTGCAGGTACGCCAGGTCACCCTCGCGGAGCGCGACCAGGTGGCCGTACGCGCCGAGGTAGGGCTGCAGGTCGGTGACCGGTCGCCCGTCGCGGCTGACGGTCAGGGTCAGTTCGCTGGTCTGTCCCGGCGTCAGGGCACCGTCCAGGCGTACCTGGTATCCGTCCACCTCGGCGGTCGGGACGGGCGCCGGCAGCGGCCGGGGTTGGAAGTCGCCGCCCACCGCGACGTCGAGCCCGAGGGTCAGTGCCTCCGCGCCGCTGGGCGTGAAGTCGGCGAACGCCCGCCAGCTCCCGGGACCGCTCAACGGCGAGGCGACCCGCCAGGTCCCGTCGGCGGCCATCTCCGGGTGCACGTGCCGGAAGCCGGACAGGTCCCGGCGGGCGACGATCAGGTGCATGCGCTTGTCGTGTTCCACGTCGTAGCCGGTCACCGGCTGCCCGTCCGGCCCGATGATCCGGAACGCGAACTCGCCGGCCGGGGCCGGTACGCCGGTCAACGTGTAGCCCCGGTCGGAGACGAGCAGCCCGCCCGGTAGCCGCGGTGCGGTGCTCGCCCCGGTGCCGGTGCCGTGTCCGGTGGAGTGGGCGGAGTCGGTCGAACTGCTGGAGTCGGCGGTGCGTACGGGACCGGCGAGCTGGCCGGCCCCGTACGCCGCGCCGAACACTGTCGCGAGCCCGAGCGCGAAGGCGCCCAACTTCGTCGCGGTGTTCATCGTGCTACCTGATTTCTGCTGGATCGAGCACGGTCATGAGGTGACGAGTTCGTAGCCGGCCTCGTCGACGGCGGCGCGGAGCTGCTCCGGGTCCACCGGGTCGTTGCTGGTGACGGTGACCGCGCCGGAGGCCAGGTCGACGCTGACCTCGGTCACGCCGGGGATCGCCCCGACCTCGGTGCTGACGGCGCTGACGCAGTGGCCGCAGGTCATCCCCTTGACCTGGTAGCTCTGGGTGATCATTGCAGTTCTCCCTTCCCGGACCCAGCCTATACCCGAGGGGGGTATCTGCCGGGCGAATTTACCCCTCGGGGGTATCCGTATACCAGGACCGTAGCATACCCCTGGGGGGTTAGCTATGCTTGGCGCATGACGACACCTGCGGAAAACCCGACTCGCGGCTACACCGCCAGCAAGGACCAGTTGCTCGCGCGGCTGCGCCGGGTCGAGGGGCAGGTCCGCGGGATCGAGCGGATGGTCGAGGACGACCGCTACTGCATCGACGTGCTGACCCAGATCTCCGCCATCCAGGCGGCGCTGGACAAGGTCGCGCTCGGGCTGCTCGACGGGCACGCCCGGCACTGCATGCACGAGGGCGCCGCCGAGGGCCGGGCCGACGAGATGGCCACCGAGATGATGGCCGCCGTCGGGCGCCTGATGAAGCGCGGCTGACCGGTCAACGTCGAGCCGGGTCGGCCCGGCCCTCCGGACCGGGCGTCGGGAACAGGTCGACCTGCTCGCCGAGTTCCACGTCCCCGGCCAGGTGGGCCGGCGCCGGCCGCTCGGTCGCCGGCAGCCTTGAATACCGCCGCCCGGATCCCTCCCGGTCCGGCCGGGAGGTGACCCGGAACGGCACCATCGCGATCGGTGCCGGTGGCGGCTCGAATCTGCGGTCGCCCCAGCGCAGCCAGATGGCGATCCGGCCGGCCGCCGCCTCCAGCCTGAGCTTGTCGACCGAACGCTGCCGGTCGGAGTGGTCGACCTCGACCACCACCGGCGCGCCGTCCGGCCGTGCACAGCCCACATCCACTATGGAGTGCCGGTGCTCGTACGGCGGTGGCAGCGGCATCACGCTGGCGGCCCGCCGGTACACCCGCCAGCCCTGTGCCATGGCCCAGGCCGCCACCGAGTCGATCAGCAGCACGGTGACCTCGTCACTCGTCTGGTCGGTGAAGGTCAGCCGGCCCAGCCAACCAGTCAACGCGGCGCCGATCCGGGCGCCCTCCTCGGCCTGGTCCACGAAGCGACGGTACCGCGCGGGTGGCGGGTAATCCTCCGGTGCGGGCGTTGATGTCGCGTCACGAGCCCCTGTGGTGTCAGGTTGAGCGACGGTGGTGGGGGCCCAGCAGGCCATACCGCGCCCGTCGTCGGAGCGTGTGGCGCGTCACCCCAGCGCGGGCAGGACGACCCGCTCCAGCAGCGTCACCGGAGTCCGCCACTGGTCGGGGTCGTCGTAGTTGCCGGCGGTGATGGCCACGGCGAGATCCAGGCCCGGTAGGACGATCAGGCGTTGACCACCGTTGCCGATGCCGGAGACGACTCGATGGCCGGCGATGGTTTCCAGGTACCAGTGGTATCCGTACTCGCCGCCCCAGCCGGTCGGCAGGCGGGGCCGGAACATCGTGTCGAGCCAGCCGGCGGGTACGATCCGGCGGCCGTCCCACGCTCCTCCGGCGAGCACCAACTCGCCGATCCTGGCCAGGTCACGCGGCGTGAGCCGGAGACCGGACGCGGCCGAGGCCACCCCGTCCGCGCCGGTCGTCCACTCGAGGTCGTGGATGCCCAGCGGTGCGAACAGGGCCGTCCGGCCGTACTCCGCCAGCGGCTGCCCGGTGCCGTCGGCGATGAGCCGGCCGAGCAGCGCCGTCGCGCCTCCGCAGTAGGTCCAACGGGTACCGGGTGGCTCGACGACCGGCCGGGACAACACGTAGCGGTACCGGTCCGGCGCCAGTTCCATCGCGATCTCGGCGTTGGTCGGGTTGTCGTACGGAAGCTCTTCGCGCCATTCCAGGCCGAGGGACATCGTCAACGCGTGCTCGACGGTGAGCCCGGCCCGTGCGGAATCGGCCGCCAGGTCAGGGTACTCGGGGAACTGTCGCAGCAGCGGCGCCCCGGTGTCGGGGACCAGGCCGTCGCCGAGCGCGATGCCGTACAGCAGCGCGGTCACGCTCTTGGTGACCGACCGGACATCGTGCAGCGTCCTCGGCCCGAACTCGACGACGCCCAGCGAGGTGTTCCAGACGAAGTCCTCGCCCACGCCGTAGTACTCCAGCAGGGTCTCGCCGCCACGGACCGCCACGGCGGCGTGCAGCCCGTCGATCCGACCTTCCCGGAGCGTCTCTGCCAGTCGGTCGTGCAACTCCGTCATGGGGCACCTCCTCGCAGGGCAAGGACTCCCATGATCCGGCACGCAGGCGAGGGACCGGGACCCCGAACCGGGCCGCAGGCGCGGTCAGGGGGTGAGGATGACTTTGCCGGTGACGGTTCCGGATTCGGCGAGGCGCAGGGCGTCGGCGGCGCGGGCGAGGGGGAAGGTCCACGCCACCGTCGACACGGCGTGACCACACCGGTCGACGATCTCGGTACTGCTACGGCTTCGTTCCGGACTCCGGCTTCGGGACGAGCGGCGCGCCGCGCTGCCGGAGACCGCCCGGTGGATCGGAGACGGGGCGTACCGGACCGCGCCGCCCGGCCCGGCGCAGGTGGACCGGGAGGTAGCCGAGACCGGCGAGGCCGACCAGTACGTAGAGGTTGCTGTAGAGCAGGCCCCAACCCCGGAAGTGCAGGTCCCAGCCGTGCAGGCCGGCGAGCACCCAGCTCGTGCCGGCGACGAAGACGAGCCAGCTCAGGCCGGCGGCCGCGAGCCCGAGCCGGCTGCGGCACCACCAGGCCCGGACGGCCAGCAGCACCAGCGCGGGTACGCACCAGACCCAGTGGTGGTGCCACGAGACGGGCGAGACCAGGACGCCGGTCGTCGCGCAGGCGAGAACGCCGAGCAGTTGCTCCCCGGCCCGGGCGCAGTACGCCGCGACCGCCATCCCGAGCGCCGCGACCAGGAGGGCCACCGGTAGCCAACCGGTACCCGGATCGGCGGAGTCGGTCAACCGGGCCAGCGCGCCGGCCAGCGACTGGTTCAGGATCGTCCGGGGATCGGCGGTGACCCGCGAGGTGTCGAAGAGCGCGCCCGTCCAGAACCGTACCGAGTCGTCCGGCCGCCAGGCGAACCCGAGCGCGACCGTGGCGGCGAACCCGCCGACCGCGGTGCCCGCCGCCCGGAACCGGCCGGTGGCGAGCAGGTAGACCACGAATACCAGCGGGGTGAGCTTGATCCCGGCGGCGATCCCCACGCCGAGGCCGGACCACCGGCGCCGGGGGTCGCCGGTCAGGTCGCGCAGCACGAGCAGCATCAGGAAGAGCCCGACCTGGCCGGCCTGGAGGTGCCCGGAGACCGCGAACATCGGCAGCGCGGCGGCACCGCCGGCCAGCGTCGCCAGTGCGCGGCGTTCCGCCGGCACGCCGGTGGCGCGGAGCGTGAGCCGGACGGCCGCCAGCAGCGCGAGGACCGAGGCGAAGGTCCACAGCCCGACCGCGACCGGCACGCCGAGCGGCACGAGCGGCTGGAACAGCAGGGCCGCGAACGGCGGGTAGGTGAAGCCCAGCGCGATGCCGTCCGTGCCCCGGTGGCTGGCCTGGTAGAGACCGCCGTCCCCGGACGCGGCGGCCGAGGCTCCCGCCTGGTACGTCGCGAGGTCGCCCCAGAAGCTTCCGGTGCGGTGCTGCACCGCCACCGCAGCGGCGGCGACCAGCAGCGGAAGCAGCACCAGACCGGCTCTCGGGTACGCCTGCCGGCGCGGGCGGCGGCGCGGCCCGGCCGGTGCCGACGGGGCCGGTGTGCGCGGGTCCGGCTGGCGGCGCGGCGGTGGATGGCCGGCCTCGTCGGGGTTGGCGCCCAGATAGGTACTGGTCACGGCGCTTCCTCCGAATCCGCGGAGCTGGTCGCCCGCGGCCGGGATCCGGGCAGCGGTAAGGACAGAAAGTATCGATCTCTCCTCGACCGTGCCTGGACCGAATCTTGATCACGCACGGTTCCCACCCGCGGAACGCGCCGGCGACGCCGCGCCCCGGAACCCGGACCGCTCCGCCCCCGCCGGTCCGGTCCGGTTCCCTGGCTACCGCGTTGGGCCGGTCGGTTCCCCGGCCACTCCGCCCCGGGTAGCGCGGCGGCGGATCCGGTAGCCGATCGCGAGCCCAGCCCAGAGGACGGCCAGCCAGACCGTGAGCTGGACCAGGTAGTTCCGGTCCTGGAGTCCCGGATTGGGCGGTGCCGGTGCCGGCCGCCACAGCAGCGGCACCGCGATCAGCAGCAGCGTCGCCGTGACGGTCAGGCCGGCACCGATCCAGGTACGGGCCGTCCGGTCGGTCACCAGGCGGCCGAGGACGAGTCCGACGAGTCCGATCAGCGGGGCGACCAGCACGTCGTGCAGCAGCGGACCGGCGACCAGCCAGGGGAGGACCGGCCCGGGCCGGGGCATCAGCGATCCGCCGTACGCCGCCACTGCCGTGCCGAGCCCGACCAGGGCGATCCGGACCACTCCGGTACCGCCCGTCCGGCCGTCGGCACCGCCGTCCGGCGCCGGCCGATTCCCCGCGCTCCTGCCGGCGCGGCTCATCCGAGCACCTCCAGCCGGGTCACCCACTTGGTCTGCAGCACCCCGGGGCGGTTCGGCGCGATGATCCGGCACGGGTACCCGTGGTCGGGCTGTAGCACCTCCCCGTTGATCCGCAGGGCGAGCAGGGTGAGCGGATCGGCGACGTGCACCGCCGGCAGCGTGCTGGTCGCGTACAGCCCGGCGGTCTCCAGCGAGGCGACCCGTACCGGGCGGTCGGCGGGCGCGCCGACGGCGGCGAGCAGGTCGACCACCGGTACGCCGGTCCAGTCCGCCACGGCGCTCCAGCCCTCCACGCAGGCGATCGGTAGCCGTCCGGTCCGCTGTGGCAGGGCCGCGAGGTCGGCGAGGCCGAGACCGTGCCGGCCGCCGGCCCAGACGATCTCCAGGCGCCAGTCGGCCGGTACGACGATTCCGGCGGCGGCCGCGGTGCGGTTCACCGGTACGCCCTGCGGGCCGCCGGCCGAACGCCAGGCCAGCGCGGAGACGTGCCGGAGCCACGGCACCGTGACCCCGGCGGTGGCCAGTACCGCCACGCCGCTCGCGCCGGCGGCGGTGCGCAGGAAGGCCCGGCGGCCGGGTACCGGCTCCCGGTCGAGCCGGCTGGCCAGCGCCGCTCGGATCACCGGCAGCTTGACCCCGACATGCACCAGCAGCGCCCCGATGGCCAGCCAGGCCACCGCGTAGTGCGCGGCGGGGAAGAAGAACCGCCACGGGTAGGACTGAGCGACGTTGAACAGCCCGGTGGCCAGTTCGAAGAACGCGGCGCAGACCAGCACCAGGATGGCGAGGCGTTCGAGTCCGTGCCCGACCAGGCGGGCGGGCCGGCGCAGCGGCGGACGGGCGAACAGCCGGGGATAGACGCTCCACAGCTTCGCCAGCAGCAGCGGAATCGCCGCGATCCCGGACAGCACGTGCACGCCCTGGGTCACCCGGTAGAGGCTCGCCGGGCGGGTCGGCCAGCCGAACCAGTCCGGCGGGTGCGCGACGGCGTGGCTGAGCAGCCCGGTGACGAAGCAGAGCCCGAACGCGACGCCGAGCCAGCGGCCGAGCCGGGCCGCCACCAGCGGCGAGTGGGACGGCCCGGTGAAGTCCTCGGGGCGCGGCACCGACCGGGCCAGCCGGCGGATCGGACCGGTTGGCCCGGCCGGGCGCCGAACCGGTCCTCCGGATCGTCGGCGGATCATCGGCGTACCAACTCGGCGAACCAGCGGTCGCGGCAGCGCAGCAGCTCCGTAACCCGCAGTCCGGTGCCGGCGGCGACGCGCTGCACCGACTCCGCCCCGACCCGGGCCCAGCGGAACGCGGGCCCGCGCCGCAGGCTGCGGTCCGGTCCGGTCGAGGCGACGTGCGCGAGGCCCTGCCACAACCCGGTGCCGGGCGGCTCCACCTCGGCGAACACGGTGCCGCCCGGGGCGAGCAGCGTGGCGCAGCGGCGCAGCAGCGCCACCGGGTCACCGCCGATGCCGATGTTCCCGTCGATCAGCAGGGCGTGTGCCCAGCGTCCCTCACCCGGCAGCGGAGCGAAGATGTCGCGGCGCAACGCCGCCGCGCCACGGGCTCGGGTCAGCCGTACCGCGTGGGCCGAGCTGTCCACCCCGAGCGTCACCACGCCGCGTCGGGCCAGTACGGCGGCCAGCCGGCCCGGCCCGCAGCCGAGGTCGATGGTGGGGCCGAGGCAGCGCGCCACGATCGGTGCGACGGCCGGTTCCGGCGGGCCGTGCCAGCGGCGGACCGGCAACGGGTACGCCGCCGCGTCGGTGTGCACCAACCAGTGCTCGGCGCGGTGGGTGTCGGCCGGGACGCCGCATCCGCCGGGTCGACGGGGTCCGGCCGGCGGCCGTCCACGCCCGGCCGGTGGTGCGAGCGGGCCGTCGAAGCCACCCGAGGAGTCGCTCCGGTTCATCGGCGCGCCCGGTGGCCGGCCGCCGCGACGTCAACCGCGCGTACGGCTCGGGTGAAACGGCTGCCGGGCAGCCCGGCCGCGACCGCCTGGGCGGCGGGCCAGTCGTCCACGTCGCGCAGCACCGGCAGGGCGGCGACCCGCACGCCCCGGTCCCGCAGCGCGGCCAGGGTCAGCCGCCCGGTGTCGGCGGTGGACATCGGCACCGGCCGAAGCACGGCCGCCTGCGCCGGGTCGTGCAGGCCGAGGGCCCACCAGCCACCATCGGCGGCCGGCCCGAGCACCGCGTCGGCGCCGGCGAGCCGGTGCAGCGCGTCGGTGAGCGTGCCGGGGCACACCTGCGGGGTGTCCATGCCGATCTGCAACACCGGCATCCCCGGGAAGGCCGCGCCGACCTCGGCGTGGGCGTGGGCGAGCCGGTCGGCGAAGGTGTCGCCGTGCTGGCGCAGCAGATGCCAGCCGGCGAGTGCGGCCGTCAGCTCGGCCGAGCACTCCGCGTCGGAGAACCGGCCGGTGTGTGCGAGCACCGGGACGGTCGCGGCGGTGGTCCGTACCGCCGCGAGGGTGTCCAGCAGGGCGGCCGCCGCGATCCGGGCCGCCTGTCGGGGGGTGGCCGGCGGGCAGAGCCGGGTCTTCGCCAGCCCGGCCACCGGTGCCTTGGCGACCACGAGCAGCACGTTCATCGGCCGGCGCCGGCAGTGGAGCGCAGCACTCCGGCGAAGTCCCGGGTGGCGCGGAGGGTGCCGCGTACCGAGCCGGAGACCTTCGAGGTGGTGCCGGCGGCCCGGGGCGCGTACGCCGTGTCCAGCTCGACGATCCGCCACCCGGCCGCCGCCGCCCGCAACAGCAGCTCCAGCGGATAACCGAAGGCCCGGTCCGCGACGCCGAGCCGCAGCAGCGCCGTACGGCGGCCTACCCGGATCGGGCTGATGTCGCGCACCGGTACGCCCCGGCGGCGCAGCAGCGCGGCGACCAGCGCGTTGCCGGCCCGGGCGTGCCACGGCCAGGCCGCCGCCGATACCGGTCGACGGCGGCCCACGGCGAGGTCGGCCCGGTCGGCGAGCACGGGCGCGACCAGCCGGGGCAGCTCGCCCGGATCGAACGACCCGTCCGCGTCGAGGACGCAGACCAGTTCCGCCTCGGCCGCCAGCAGTCCGGCGTGCACCGCCGCGCCGTAGCCGCGCCGAGACTCGGAGACGACCCGTGCCCCGTGCGCGGCGGCGACCTCCGGCGACCCGTCGGTGGAGCCGTTGTCCACCACCACGGCCTGGTAACCGGGCGGGAGCGCGGCGAGTACGGCGGGCAGGGCGGCCGCTTCGTCCAGACACGGCAGCACCACGTCGATCGTTGTGCTCATGTCCGGCGACGCTAGGCGCCGCACCGCCCGCCGGGGATGCCTGGCGGGCTTACGGATCCCTTACGCCGCAACGGGTCTTACGACTTCCTGACGTCCGGCCGGATCACCTTCCGCCCCGGCTGCCAAACTCGTATCGTCGGCCGTCGCCATGACCATGCTGAACCGGCCGGTACGACGCCGGCACGCCGACGCGGTCGTCGTCACGGTGGAGGCGGCGCTGCTCGCCGCCGCGATCGGGGTCGGCGCACTGCTCAACGCCCGGGGCGTCCACCTGTACGCTGACGCGGCCCCGCTCTACGCGACCTGGCGACCGCACCTCGGCCCCGGCACCCCGGCCGCGCTGCTGGTCGCCGCGCTGGTGATCGGACGGGGCCCGGGCTGGGCCCAGAGCGCGTCGTGGCCCCGGCTGCTCGCCGTCGGCTATCTCGGCGCGCTGGCCTGGACACTGTCGCTGGCTCTGGTCGACGGCTGGTCCGCCGGGCTGGCCCGACGGCTGACCGCGCAGGCCGAGTACCTGCACGAGGTTCCCCGGGTGGCCGATGTCGGCGCGATGCTGGCCGGGTTCACCGGCCGGATCCTCGACTTCCAGCCAGACTCGTGGTCCACGCACACCGCCGGGCACCCGCCGGGGGCGTTGCTGATCTTCGTCTGGCTGGACCGGATCGGTCTCGGCGGAGGCGCCGCCGCCGGGCTGGCCTGTGTGCTGCTCGGGGCGACGGTGGCCGTCTCGGTCCCGGTGACGCTGCGGGCGCTGGGCGCCGAGGACGCGGCCCGGGCGGTGTGGCCGTTCCTGCTGCTGTTCCCCGGTGCGGTCTGGGTCGGCGCCTCGGCGGACGGGATCTTCGCCGGAGTGGTCGCCGCCGGGCTGGCACTGCTGGCGGTGCGTGGCCGGGGTACGGCGGCGCTCGGCGGGCTGCTGCTCGGCTTCGCGCTCTACCTGTCGTACGGGTTCGTGCTCGTCGGGCTGCTCGCGCTGGCCGTCCTGGCGCTGCGTACCCGGGACCGGGCCGGTGCCGGCGTGCTGGCCGCGCTCGCGGTCGCCGCCGTGGTCGCGGGGTTCACCGCCGTGGGCTTCCGCTGGTGGGACGGCTACCACCTGGTGGTGCGGCGGTACTACCAGGGTTGGGCGGCGGCCCGCCCGTACGGGTACTGGATCTGGGCGAACCTGGCCGCCCTGCTGCTCTCCGCCGGCCCGGTGGTCGGGCCGGCACTCCGCCGCGCGGTGCTGGCCGGGTGGCCCGGGCGGCCACGCCCGGCGGGCCGGGCGGACGACGCCGGGCGCGACGGCCGGGCGGGTGAGGATCGGGCGGACGACGCCGGGCGCGACGGCCGGGCCGGTGAGGTCGGGTGCGAGGATCGGGCAGGCAGGGCCGGGTGCGAGGTCCGGGCGCGGCCGCGCCGCCGCCGGGGCGGATCCGGAGGCGCGACGGTGTGGCTGCCGATCGCGGCGGCCGTGGCGGTGCTGGTCGCGGACCTGTCCGGATTGAGCAAGGCCGAGGTCGAGCGGATCTGGCTACCGTTCGGGGTCTGGCTGCTGGTCGCCACCGCGCACCTGCCCGCCCGGCAGCGGCGCTGGTGGCTCGTGGTCCAGGCGGTCACCGCGCTGGCGGTCAACCACCTACTGTGGACGGTGTCTTGACCGTCGCCGGTGCCCGCAGCGGGGCGGCGGCGAACTCGGCGACACCGTCGGCGAACGGTATCCGGGCGGTGAAGCCGAGCAGCCGGGCCGCCCGGGCGGGATCGGCGACCACGTGCCGGACGTCGGCCGCCCGACCGCCGCCGACCACGACCGGCTCGGGACCGCCCGTCACGGTGGCCAGTTCGCGGGCCAGGTCCCCGACGGTGTGCGGCTCGCCGGAGCAGACGTTCACCGCCACCACCGGATCCGGTGGGGAAGTGGTCAACGCGAGCAGGTTGGCCCGGGCGACGTCGCTGACGGAGACGAAGTCACGCCGCTGCCGTCCGTCCTCCAGCACCTGTGGCGGCCGGCCGGACGCGAGCGCCGACCGGAAGATCGACGCCACCCCGGCGTACGGGGTGTCCCGGGGCATCCGGGGTCCGTAGACATTGTGGTAGCGCAGCGCCCAGACCTGCCCGTCGGTCTGCCGGGCCCACGCCCCGGCCAGGTGTTCCTGGGCCAGCTTCGTCGCCGCGTACGTGCTACGCGGTTCCAGCGGGGCGTCCTCGGGCACC
This sequence comes from Plantactinospora sp. DSM 117369, assembly GCF_053764795.1. Taxonomy (NCBI): domain Bacteria; kingdom Bacillati; phylum Actinomycetota; class Actinomycetes; order Micromonosporales; family Micromonosporaceae; genus Plantactinospora; species Plantactinospora sp. DSM 117369. The sequence continues at coordinate 4,660,902 of NZ_CM132446.1, forward strand.
AGACCCGGAATCAGCGGAACCGCGCACCGGGGACAGACCGGTTCGTAGCGGCCGGCGGAGAGGTCGGCAGCCCGTCGCTCGGCCGGCCGCACCACCCCGTGCTCCGGGCAGTGGTAGCGGCCCTCGCCGTAGACCACCATCGAACTGGCCAGCACCAGCCGGCGTACGCCCGCGCCGTGCATCGCCGCCAGCAGGGTCGCGGTGCCGAGGTCGTTGTGGCCGGCGTACCGGGGAGCGTCGGCGGGGTCGAGACCGTGTCCGACCATGGCCGCCTGGTGGCAGACGGCATCCACGCCGCGCAGCAGCCCGGCCAGCAGGTCGAGGTCGCGGACGTCACCGACGACCGGCCGGTGCCGGTGCGCCCAGTCCGGCGCCGTCGGGCCGTGCGCCTCCGGAAGCAGCGCGTCCACGGCCACGACCTCGTGGCCGTGCGTGACGAGCAGGTCGGCGACGTGCGATCCGATGAAACCGGCGGCTCCGGTGACGAGTATCCGCATTCCGGTCACGGTATGCGCCGCCGACGCCCCGCACCGGAGGTCCCGGCGCAGCCGTAAGACTCCCGCAAGATCTCGGAAGCCCGGCTCCTCTCGGGGCCTGGCTACGCTGGCCGGGTGGGATCGGCGGGAGGTCGGTGGTGACGCAACGCGTGCTGGTGGTGGACGACGACCGGACCATCAGCGACGTGGTCTGCCGCTATCTGCGGCACGCCGGCTACCAGGTCAGTCACGTCGGCGACGGGGCCGCGGCGCTGGCCGCCGTCGCCCGCCAGGCGCCCCATCTGGTCGTACTCGATCTGATGCTGCCGACGGTGAGCGGCCTACAGGTCTGCCGTGAGCTGCGCAGCCGGCCGGACGGCATCCCGATCGTGATGCTGACCGCGCTCGGCGAGGAGGCCGACCGGGTGCTCGGCCTGGAGTTGGGCGCCGACGACTACCTGAGCAAGCCCTTCTCCCCACGCGAGCTGGTGTTGCGGGTGCGGTCCGTGCTCCGCCGCACCGGCGGCGAGCCGGCACCGGACCGGCCGGAGCGGCTCGCCGACGGCGACCTCGAGGTGCGTACCGGCCCTCGGGTGGCGGTGCTGCGCGGTGCCGAACTCGCGCTGACCCTGCGGGAGTTCGACCTGCTGGTACACCTGATGCGGCATCCGTCCCGGGCGTTCACCCGCGCGGAACTGCTGGAACAGGTCTGGGGCTGGAACTTCGGCGACCACTCGACCGTGACCGTGCACGTACGGCGGCTGCGGGAGAAGATCGAGACCGATCCGGCCGAGCCGCGCCGGATCGTGACGGTCTGGGGTGTCGGCTACCGGTACGAGCCAGCCGATGCGTGACCTCGTACTCATCTTCACGATCGCGCTCGCCGCGGCTCTGGCCATCGGCGCCGCCGGGGCACTGCTGCTGCGGCGACTGCGGCACACCTCGATCACCGTGCACCTCTACGTGCTGCTCACCGTCACCGTGCTGGCGGTCGTCGGCGGCGTGGCCGTGGTCGCCGAGGCGATGTTCCTGTCCCCGCACGACCTGGAGGTCGTCCTGATCACGGTCGCGGCGGCGGCGGTGGTCAGCCTCGCCGTCGGTGGGCACTTCGGCCGGCGGCTGGCGGCCGCGGCGGTCTGGACCGCCCAGGCCCGTGACCGGGAACGGCAGCTTGAGAAGGGGCGTCGCGATCTCGTCGCCTGGGTCTCCCACGACCTGCGTACCCCGCTGGCCGGGCTGCGGGCGATGGCTGAGGCGCTCGAGGACGGGGTGGTGCACGATCCGGAGACCGTCGGCGAGTACCACCGGCGGATCCGGACCGAGACGGACCGGATGACCCGACTCGTGGACGACCTGTTCGAGCTGTCCCGGATCAACGCCGGGGCGCTGCGGCTGTCCCTGACCGCCGTACCGCTCGGTGAGGTGGTCTCGGACGCGCTCGCCACGACCGCCCCGCTCGCGGCGGCCCGACGGATCCGACTCGTCGCCGCCGAGTCCGGCTGGCCCACCGTCGTCGCCAGTGAACCGGAACTCGCCCGGGTGGTCGGCAACCTGCTCCTCAACGCGGTCCGCTACACCCCGGAGGACGGCACGGTACGCGTCGAGGCCGGTCGGGAACGGGACGCCGCCTGGCTGGCGGTGACGGACAGCTGCGGCGGAATTCCACCGTCCGACCTACCCAGACTCTTCGACGTCGCGTTTCGGGGCGAACCGGCGCGTACCCCCGGACAGGGCGTCGGGGTCGGCGGCAGCGCCTCCGGTGGACTCGGCCTCGCCATCGTGCACGGACTGGTCGAGGCGCACGGTGGGCACGTCGACGTACAGAACACCGCCGGGGGCTGCCGGTTCGTCGTCCGGCTCACCGCCGCCTGATCGGGATGATCGACGCATTACCGGGCAATCCGGATGACCTGCCCGATTCGGTCCGGGCTCCATGATCGAGTCGACCTCGGCGGAATGTTGGTGGGCTGCCGGTCGTTACATCTCACGTACGGCCGAGTGCCACCGCCTGTGACCTGGGCTGGTGGTCGGGTCTCCGGGAATGATCCGGGGCCGCCGGTCGTTACATATGGTGTTCGCTCGAGTACCAGCATCCCCCGCGAGGTGCCGGGCGTTCTGTTGTCCCTTGGAGACCGGCGTGAGCGTGTGTCTCGGGACGAGTTTTCCAATGACACCCCGGATGCCTCCGGTGGGTGTTGTTCCCCCGATTGGAAGGTGGACCATCATGAACACGACTCTGTTCAGCCGATGGCTCCCGGCCGTCGAGCAGACTTCTCTGGTTCGTAGGACCGCTCTGGGTGTGGCTGGTCTGGCGTTCGTTGGCGGCGCTGTTGCTGGCCCGGCGGTGGCCGCGCAGGCTGCTGCGGAGCATGCCGGGTCGCCGGTGTCGCAGTCGGTGATGCAGGCCGACAAGGACCACAAGGGCGACAAGGGCGACAAGGGCAAGAGCGACAAGAGTGACAAGGGCAAGGATCGTAAGAGTGAGCGTAAGCCGTCGCGGGACCGGTTGGTGCCGCGTGGTGTGCAGGGTGAGCAGTCGAGGATTGCGGTGTCGGGTGAGCAGTCCGACAACGTGCGGGCGATTGTGAAGGCGACGAAGAAGGCTGGTCTGGACGAGCGTGCCGCGGTGATCGCGGTGGGTACGTCGCTGCAGGAGTCGAAGTTGGAGAACCTGGGTCATCTGGGTGATCGCAACGATCATGACTCGCTGGGGCTGTTCCAGCAGCGTCCGTCGTCGGGTTGGGGTTCGCCGGATCAGATCACGGATCCGGAGTACTCGACGACCGCGTTCCTGAAGGGTCTGAAGCAGGTTGATGGTTGGCATGATCTGCCGTTGACGGTGGCGGCGCAGAAGGTGCAGGTGTCGGCGTACCCGGACGCGTACGCGCAGTGGGAGGACCAGGCTGCTGACCTGGTCGCCAACGCCTGGAACAACAGCTAACCGAACAAGCAAGCGACGCATCCGCTGGCCGGGTCCCCGCCACCGGGGACCCGGCCAGCGGCGTCTCCGCACCGGTTGTCGGCCCCGGCCCGCACCCCGAAGCCGTCTCACATGTCGGTTAGCCCGCACCGCCCCCGGCGTCTGACCGGTCAGTCGGCGGCGGCAGGTGCGTCGGAAGTCCTTTCAAGAAATCTGGCGACTGAATTGTGGATGTCTTCGATGGTTCTGGTCCATACAAAGGGGTTCGGGCTGTTGGCCCAGGTGTCGACCCATCCGCGGACGTCTCGGTTGCCGGGGCGCCGACCCGGGTGCCCGCCGGGCCCGAGGAGATCCTCGGCGGCCAGGGCGAACCAGCGTTCCACCTGGTCGAGCCAGGACCAGCCGGCCGGTGTGAGGTGGACGTGGAAGCGGGAGCGCCGGTCCAGCCACGTCCCGACCGTCGGCGCCCGGTGGAGGTCCTGGTTGTCGCAGACGACGTGCACCTCCAACCCGGCGGGCACGGCCCTCTCGATCGCGACGAGGAACCTCCGGTATTCGACGCCTCGGTTACGGCGGTGCCGTTGGCCGGTCACGATGCCGTCAGTGGGGTCGAAGGTGCCGAACCGGCTGGCCGGGCCGGGGCGCCACAGGTCCGGTACCGGATTTCGGGGCGTCGCCGGGTTGGTCGGCTGGCAGCGGTCTCCGGCCCGCGTCGGTGATCCAGGGTCCACGCCGAGCACGACCGCCCGGTCCGGCGGGTTGTGGTAGAGGCCGACCACGTCGACGACCCTGGACACGAACGCCGGATCGGTGGCGAGCGTGAACCCGTCCTGGACGTGCGGCTTGAGGTCGAACCGCCGCCAGATCCGCCCGACCGTCGACGGGGAGAGTCCGCTGTGCGCGGCCATCGACGCCCGGGACCAGCGCCGCGCGTCCTGCGGCGTCGACTCGAACGTGGCATGCAGCACCCGCTCGACCTGGTCCGCCCGGACCGACGGCCGGCCGGCGCGCCGCTTGTCGGCGAGCCCGGCCATCCGCTGCGCCGCGAACCGGGACCGCCACTTGCCCACCGTGGGCAGTGAGACGCCGAACCGGGCCGCGACCTCGGTGTTCGTGGCGCCGTCGGCGCACGCCAGCACGATCCGGCAGCGCAGGGCGTACGCCTGCGTGGAGTGTGCCGCGCGGGCCCCCCGGATCAACAGGGCTTGTTCCTCGTCGGTGAGCACCAATTCGATCTTTCCCCGCCCCCGTGTCATGGGCTCGATTATACATCGACGCAAACGAATTAAAGGCGCGTTCCCGTCGCAGGTGTCACCAATGATCGATAACGCGATATCCGCTTCTGGACAGCACGCGGAAGTCGTCGGTATGTTTCCGACCAGTGCCCGAGGTGAGGGAAGTCCGCTGTCGCAACGTCGCGGTGGCCCCCGTGGAATGACATGGAGACCGCCTTAAGTGACCACCAGCGATCTGCAACTACAGATGACATCGATCTGCGCGGAAGTGCTGAATCGGTCTACTCTCGGACCGGACGACGATCTGATCGAACTCGGCATGGACTCGGTCGCCGCGGTGGAGATCGTCACCCGGGTCGAGACGACCTACGGGGTGGACGTCGTCGACGTCATCTTCGACACCCCCACGGTGACCCGCCTCTGCGACGTCGTTTCCGGGGCCACCCGACGTGGCGAACCCCATGCCGCCGCCTAGCCCGCTGGCCGAGCCGGATCTCGCGGTCACCACCAACCTGCTCGACCTCGTCTCGGACGCCGCCGAGGCGTACGGCGACCGTCCGTACCTGCTGCCGGCCGAGGAGGGCGGCCCCGCCGTCACCTTCGCGGACGTGCTGACCTTCACCAGGGGCTGCGCCGCGCTCCTCGACGAGTACGACGTGCCGCCGGGGGCCCGGGTCGCGACGGTCATGCACAACTCGCCCCTGGCGGCGCTGCTGTTCCTCGGCGTCATCGCCGCGCAGCGCACCCTGGTACCACTGAACCCGAAGTCCGGGGCGGGCGAACTGGACGCACTCCTGGCCCACTCCGGGCCGGTGTTCGGGTTCGGACCCGCATCGACGCCGGCACGGCTGCGGGCGGATCTGCGCTGGAGATCCGTCGACGACGAGGCGGCGGTCCTCGCCGACATCCTGGCCCGGGGCGCGGCGTACCGGGGGGAACTGGCCGGACGCGGCGACGACGGCGGTCGCGATGCCGAGATCGTCTACACCTCGGGATCCACCGGTACGCCCAAGGGCGTCGTGCTGTCCCACCGGGCCCTGCTCGCCAACTCGCTGGCGATGGTGCACTGGGCGGACGCCGGCCCGGACGACGTCCTGCTCAACGTCGTCCCGCTGTTCCACGCCGGCGGCCAGGGGTTTCCGACCCTGACCCCGCTCTGGTCCGGCGGCCGGACCGCCTGCGTACGCTCGGAGCTGGCGATGGTGCGGTTCTGGCACTACGTCGACCGCTACCACCCCACCTGGACCCTGGTGGTCAACGCCTACCTGGCGAACCTGGTCGAACGCCCGGAACGACCGGCCGCGAGCCGGCTCAAGGGCGTCCTGGCCGGCGGCTCGGCGCTCAGCCCGGAACTGATCCACCGGTTCGAGGGCACCTTCGGCATCCCGGTCTACCAGGTGTACGGCATGACCGAGATGACCTCGCTGACCACCGTGGAACCGCGGGACCGCAAGCCGGGCGAGCCGCGTACCGCCGGAGCGCCGGTGTCGTTCGCCCGGGTCCGGGTCGTCGACCCGGCCGGCCGCGACGTTCCGGCCGGCGAGAACGGCGAGGTGCTGCTGAGCGGCCCGAGCATCTTCACCCGGTACGAGAACGCGCCCGAGCTGACCCGGCAGCGGCGCGGTGACGGCTGGGTCCGCAGCGGTGACCTGGGACATCTCGACGATAACGGCGAGCTGTCCATCGTCGACCGGATCGACAGCATGGTCATCGTCAGCGGCGAGAACGTCTATCCGGCCGAGATCGAGAACGTCGTGCCCCAGCTCGAAGGCGTCGAGGATGCCGTGGTCGCCGCCCTGCCGCACCCGGTGACCGGTGTGGAGCTGGTGCTCGTCTACCGCCTGCTCCCCGGCGCGGTCGCCCGGGAGGACGAGTGGCGCGGCACGCTGCGCAGGAACCTCAGCACCTTCAAGGTGCCGCGCCGGTTCGTCGCCATCGAGGAGATCGGGGTCGACAGCTTTCCGCGTACGCCACTCGGAAAGATCCAGCGACCGGAGGTCCAGCGACTGGCGATCGCACACCTGACCTGAAGCGGTATGGCGACCGCACTCCGGAGGAACGGGGGGACATCTGTAAAAAGGGTGTGGCGGGCAAGTTACAACAACGTTTAGCGACGAGAATGCAGATTCCTTTTTGGTCCCAATAGTGTGTGGTTGTCGACGCGAGGTGGTTCTCCATGTCAGTCCAGATCTTCGACGACGAGGAAGTCGTAGTCCGCACCCCTGAAGAGCTGAAGCGCATGCCTCGCGGCTATCAGAAGGCGCTGATCAGCCAGATCATGATCAATACGGAGGGCGAGCTCTCCGGCGGGGACGACTACACCATGATGTTCCTGCCGCTGGCCCCGAACGCCGAGGAGCGCCAGGTGTGTGCGGAACGCGCGGCGGAGGAGTACGACCACTACAAGATCGGCAAGCGCGTACTCGCCGAGATCGGCATCGACACCTCGCACATGGAGAGCCAGACGATCGAGGAACGCCGGCTCTTCGCGGACAAGCGGCTGCACGAGTGCACGACCTGGGCCGAGCGGGGGATCTACTCCTACATCGGCGAGGAGAGCGCGCTGATCATGATCAAGGAGTTCGCGCAGGGCAGCTACAAGCCCTGGGCCGACGCCGTCCGGACGATCATCCTCGACGAGAAGATCCACATCGCGCACGGCGCGCGGGTCTGCCGCAACCTGGCGACCACCGAGGAGGGTCGCGCGCAGTTGCAGGCCGGGCTGAACCGGCTCTGGCCGGTCTTCCGGGACCTCTTCGGCACCCCGGAGTCCGAGCGCGCCAAGCGGGCGGTCCGGTACGGGCTGCGCAGGACCACCAACGCCGAGGCGCTGGCGCAGTGGGAGAAGACCGTGACCCCGCGCATCCACGCCCTCGGCCTCGTCGTGCCCGACTGAACCTCTCAGCCCGAACATCGCGCGGCGCACGCGCCCCGACCTGCCGCCTGCGGCCACGGCGGACCGCGGGCAGAGGTCGAAGAGGTGCACCTGCGCGCCGAGCAGCCGGACCCGAGGACCCGAAAGGACGTCGTGCCATGCCCACGCCGATCGTGATCAATCCACGGACACCGTCCCGCCGGGAGGCGAAGGCCAAACTCCAGTCGCTGCTGGCCGGCCGCCCCGACCTGGCCGAGCGGCTCCAGGCCGTCCGGGACATCGGGCTGCGGGTCAGCGCCTGCGAGGTGCACCTCACCACCACCTGCAACATCCGCTGTAAGGGATGCTGGTATTTCGAGGGAGGCTTCGACGGGGCCGTCCGGGAGACCTCGGACCCGGTGCTGATCGCCGAGTTCGTCGACTCGCTCGTCGCCCGGGGTGTCACCCAGGCGACCCTGATCGGCGGTGAGCCGACGCTGGTACCCGCGCGGATCGCGCCGTTCGTCGAGCGGCTGCCGTACATCACCATCTCGACCAACGGGCTGCGGCCGGTGCCGCGCGCCGGGCTGGAGAACGTCGCGGTCGCGATCAGCCTGTTCGGCGGCGGCCCGCTGGACGACGCCCTGCGCGGGTACCGGGTGAACGGCTCGGCCTTCTCCGGGCTCTTCGAGACCGCGCTCGGGCACTACCGCAACGACCCGAGGGTGATCTTCGTCTTCGCGCTCTCCGAGGAGGGCCTCCAGTACGTCGAGCCGACCGTGCGGGCGATCCGGGACAACGGCAACCAGGTCACCTTCAACTTCTACTCCGCGCACGGCAGCGACCACGCGCTGCGGATCGAGAACGAGCGGCGCACCCTCGACGAGGCGTTGCGAGTCAAGGAGTCCTATCCGGAGACCGTGGTCAGCCACCCGTACTTCATCGAGACGCTCATCTCCGGGCGTACCCACTGGGGCGGGCAGTTCGGCTACGACGTCTGCCCGAGCATCAGCGTCGACCACCCCGACCACGCCGAGCGGATCCGCAACGGCAATCCCGTGCTGGACGGCTTCGCGGTCTACGGCGCCGACTACCAGACCCTCCAGTTCTGCTGCACCTCCGGCAACTGTGCCGACTGCCGGGACAGCCAGGGCGTCTACAGCTGGCTGCTGGTCAGCATGAACCGGTTCCTCGACGACGTGGGCCGGCTGGAGACCTGGCTGGACCTGGCCGAGAGCTACTGGCGGCAGTGGTACTGGGCGCAACTGCACTCCGCCAACTTCGCCCGCCGCGCACCGATGGCGGCCTAGCCACCCGATCCGACCGAAGGAGCCCGCTTATGTCCTCGCCATCGACCTCCGTCACCGCCTCCGCCGTCGAGGAGCGCCTCCGCGCCGAGCTGATCGACCTCGGCGTCGAGGAGGAGGCGATCACCCTGGACGCCAAGTTCGACAAGCTCGACATCGACTCGCTGGACGTCGCCGACCTGATGGCCATGGTGGCCAAGGAATACAAGGTGGAGATCCCGCGCAGCGAGCTGGCTGACGTCACGATCGGGCAACTCGTCGAGCGGATCGTGGCGGGCGTGTCGCGTTGACCTCGCTGCTGAGCCTGGACAAGCGCACCTACCTGGTCACCGGGGTCCTGAACAACGAGTCGATCGCCTGGCACGTGGCGGCCGCGCTGCAACGGGAGAACTGCGAGGTCGTGCTGACCTCGTACGGGCGGGTCGCCCGGATCACCCGCAAGGTGGCGGAACTGCTGCCGTCCCGCCCCGAGGTGCTGGAGCTGGACGTCATGTCCGACCAGAGCGTCGACGCGCTGGCCGGCACGGTCGAACGCCGCTGGGGGCACCTCGACGGGGTGGTACACAGCATCGCCGCCGCACCGCCGGAGGCGCTCGGCCCGGGGTTCGGCAGTACGCCGGCCGGCGAGGTGCTCGACGGGTTCCGGGCATCGTCGTACTCGTTCCAGCAGCTCAGCACCGCACTGGCGCCGCTGCTGGCGCGGGCGCCCGGCGGTGGTGCGGTGGTCGGGCTGACCGTCGACTCCGCCCGGGCGCTACCCGGCTACGGCTGGATGGGCGTCTACAAGTCGGCACTGGAGGCGATCGCCCGCTATCTGGCGATGCACCTCGGACCGTCCGGCATCCGGGTCAACCTGGTGGCCGCCGGCCCGATCGAGACGGTTTCGGCGCGCGGCGTGGGCACCTTCGCCGCGCTCGCCGAGCAGTACGAGCGGTGGGCGCCGCTCGGCTGGGACCGGGCAGACCCGGCCCGGGTGGTCGGGGCCGTGCTCTTCCTGCTCTCGGACCTGTCCCGGCACACCACCGGGCAGGTGGTGCACGCCGACGGCGGGATGCACGCCGTCTTCGGCGGAGTCGACCCGGCCGCCGGCAGCACGGCGTCGCGGCCGGATGTCACGGCCGGCTGACCACATACCGCGGGGAGGGAACGTGCGTCTCGTCGTCAAGGGGACGAGCGAACCGCTGGTGGGCGAACTCGACGTACCGGCGTCGAAATACCACGCCCACCGCGCGCTGATGCTGGCGTCACTGGCCGACGGGACCAGCCGGATCCACGGCGGCTGCGGCGCCGGCCACGTGCAGCACACCATCCGGGCCCTGCGCGACCTCGGCACCTCGGTCACCGTCACCGGCGACACCTTCCTGGTACGCGGCGGCCGCTACCGGCCGCGCCGCCCGGACATCTCGGTCGGCAGCTCCGGTACGACGCTGTATTTCCTCACCGGGCTGACCGCGCTGGCCGAGACCCCGGTCACCATCACCGGCCAGAAGTACTTCCGGCGCCGGCCGATCCGGCCGCTGCTCGACGCGCTGGCCGGAATCGGCGTGGAAATCACCTCGGCGGACGGGTTCCTGCCGATCCGGGTCGCCGCCCGCCCGCCGGCCGGGGGCCGGGTGGAGATCCCCGGCACCCTCTCGCAGTGGATCTCCAGTCTGCTGCTGGTCGGCGCGTTCGCGACCGGCCCGACCGTGGTCGAGGTGGTCGGCCCGTTCAACGAGCGCAGCTACGTGGACCTGACGATCGCGATGATGCGGCGGTTCGGCCTGCACGTGGCGGTGCACGGCGGCGGGCGGCGGTTCGAGATCGAGCCCGGACAGCGGCCCACCCCGGCGGTGGTGCACCTGCCGCCGGACGTCGGCGCGGCGGCGTTCGGCCTGGCCGCGACCGCCCTGCACCCCTCCGACGTGCTGTTCCGCAACCTGCCGGCGGTCGCTCCCGGCGAGCTCGACCATCCGGAGGCCGACCTCTTCGCCAGCCTGCGGGTGATGGGCCTGCCGCTGCTGCGCGACCCGGCGACCGGCTTCCTCCGGGTCCGGCACGACGGGTCCAGGCTCGATCCGGTCCGCGTCGACTGCCGGGCCGTCCCCGACATGCTGCCGGTACTCAGTGTGCTCGGCGCGCACGCGTACGGCAGCACCGTACTGGAGCACGTCGCGCACGTCCGGCTCAAGGAGTCCGACCGGGTCACCGCGATGCTGCAACTCAACCGGATGGGCGGGCGGCTGCGGCTGGACGGCGACCGGCTGGTCTGCGAGGGCGTCCCGCGGTTGCGCGAGGCGGACCTGTCGTCGTTCAACGACCACCGGGTGCTGATGGCGCTGGCGGTGGCCGCCACCCGGGCCGGCGGGCAGAGCCGGTTGACCTATCCGAACGCGCACCGGATCTCCTATCCGCAGTTCCTCGACCAGATGAACTCGATCGGCCTGAACATGTCGGTGGACCGCTCCCGGGTCACCCGTACGCCGCGCCGGCCGGCCCTGCCCACGCCGGCCCGGCTGGCCGCGACCCCGGTCTCCGAGCTGGTCCGCCGGCACGCCCGGCAGCGCCCGTACGCCGACGCGGTGGTCGAAATCGAGTCGCCGGGCCGGCCCGGTGGGGTACTGAGTTGGCGCGACCTCGACCGGCGGGCCGACCAGGCGGCGACCCTGCTGCTGGAGCTCGGTGTCGCCCCGGGCGACGTGGTCGCCTGGCAACTGCCGAACTGGTCCGAGTTCGTGGTGCTCGCGCTGGCCGCCACCCGGATCGGGGCGGTCTGCTGCCCGCTGATGCCGTTCTTCCGGGAGCGAGAGGTCGAGTCGCTGCTGCGCCGGTCCCGGGCCCGGGTACTCGTGATCTGCGCCGAGTTCCGGGGCCGGGCGTACGTCGCCGAGACCGCATCGGTGCTGGACCGGCCCGACCCGCCGGAGGTGGCCCACGTACTCGTGGTCGGCGGCACCGGTCCGCTGCCGGCCGGCACCGGCGGCGTACGGTGGCAGCGGTTCGCCGAGGCGCTGGCCCGGCAGCGCCCGCACGCCGCGACCCTGGCCGCCCGGGCACCCGCCCCGGACGCCCTCGCGCAGCTCCTCTTCACCTCCGGCACCTCCGGGGAGCCGAAGGGCGTGCTGCACCGGATGGCGACGCTGACCCGGGCCGCCGCCATGCAGGCCCGGCACCTCGGACTGACGGCGGAGGACCGGCTCTTCATCCCCTCGCCGCTGGCCCACCAGACCGGTTTCCTCTACGGGATGTGGCTCGGCGTCGTCCTCGGCGCCCCGATGGTGCTGCAACCGATCTGGGACGGCCCGGCCGCCCTGACCGCGCTGCACCGTACCGGCGGCACCTTCGTGCAGGCCGCCACCCCGTTCCTGGCCGACCTGGTCGAGGCGGTCGAGGACGGCGGCAAGCCGCCGCCGGCCCTGCGGGTCTTCGTCGCCACCGGCGCCGCCGTGCCGCGCGCGCTGGCCGAGCGGGCCACCCGGACCCTGGAGGCGGCCGTCTGCGGGGCCTGGGGCTCCACCGAGTCCTGCCTCGGCTCGCTCTCCGCGCCCACCGACGAACCCGCCCGGGCCTGGGGCACCGACGGCCGGGCGTTGTCCGGGGTACGGCTGCGGGTGACCGACGAGCACGGCAACGTGCTGGCCGCCGGGGCGGAGGGCAACTTCGAGGTGGCCAGCACCTGCCTCTTCGCCGGCTACCTGGACCATCCGGAGTGGACGGCGGCGGCGCTCACCCCGGACGGCTGGTACCGCAGCGGCGACCTGGCGGTGATCGACGAGGCGGGCTTCGTCCGGATCACCGGCCGGGTGAAGGACGTGATCAACCGGGGCGGCGAGAAGATCCCGGTGGCCGAGGTCGAACAGTTGCTGCACGGCCACCCCGCCGTCCGCGAGGTCGCGATCGTCGCGATGCCGGATCGGCGGCTCGGCGAGCGGGCCTGTGCCTTCGTCGTGCCGAGGCAGCCGTTCACCTTCGCCGAGCTGCGGCGGTTCCTGGACGAGCACCGGGTGGCCAAGCAGTACTGGCCGGAGCGGCTGGAGACCGTGCCCGAACTGCCCCGCAACGTGGTGGGCAAGGTGCAGAAGTACGTGCTGCGGGAGCGGCTGCGCAACACACTCGGCGAGGAGGAGCAGTGAACGGCAACGACGACCCCTCGTTCGCGACCCTGGTACGCGAGGTCGAGTCCTTCGTACGCGGACCCGGCGAGGAGTACGCGGCGACGATCGAGCGTGCCCGGGAGGTCCCACCCGAACTCTGGACCGAGCTGCGCGACCGGGGCTACCTCCGGCTGGCCGCCCCCGCCGAGTACGGCGGCGCCGGCCTTTCCTTCAGCCGCTACCTGGAACTGCTCGAACTCTTCTCGATGTCGCACGCCTCGCTGCGGATGATCGTGCACGTCTGCAACGGCGTCTGGCGGGCGATGGACCAGTTCGCCACCGACGAGCAGCGCAAGCGGTTCGTGCTGCCGCAGGTCGCCGGGGACCTGCGGGTGGCGTTCACACTCACCGAGCCGACCGCCGGCACCGGGGCGGACCTGCGCGCCAGCGTGGTCCGGGACGGCGACACCTACCACCTCTCCGGCGAGAAGCACCTGATCACCTTCGGGGCGAGCTGCGACTACTGGCTGCTCTTCGCCCGGCTCGCGGGCACCAGCGGCAAGGACGGCACCGTCGCCCTGATGGTGCCCCGGCAGGTGCCCGGGGTTCGGGTCGAGCCGATGCCGGACACCATGGGCGTACGCGGCACCGATCACGCCCACCTGGTCTTCGACCGCGCGCCGGTACCGGTGGCCAACCGGCTCGGCGAGGAGGGCGCCGGGCTGGCGGTCGCGCTCGGCGGCTTCCTCACCCCGAGCCGGATCGGGGTCGCGATGACCTGCGTCGGCCTGGCCCGCCGGGCCCAGGAGCTGGCGGTCGCGCACGCCGGCCGGCGGGTCACCTTCGGCAAGCCGCTCGCCGCCCGCCAGGCGGTGTCGTTCGCGCTCGCCGAGAACGCCGCCGACATCGAGGCCGCCCGGCAGCTCACCCTGCACGCCGCCCGGCGGTGGGAGACGGGCGGGACCGACGCCGGGGCGCTCTCCTCGATGGCGAAGCTGGTCGCGGTGGAGATGCTGACCCGGGTCACCGACAAGGCGCTCCAGGTGCACGGCGGGATCGGCTACTGGGAGAGCAGCCCGATCGAACGCGTCTACCGGGACGCCCGCGCCCAGCGGTTCGAAGAGGGCACCAACGAGATCCAGAAGACCGTGATCGCCCGAGAGATCCTGGGAGGGATCCGGTGACCAGTTATCAGGGTACGACCGCGTTGATCACCGGCAGCTCGCGCGGCATCGGGCGGGCGCTGGCGCTGACCCTGGCCCGGGGCGGCGGCACGGTGGTGGTCAACTACAAGAAGAACGCGGAGCTGGCGGAGCAGACCCGCAAGGAGATCATCCAGCTTGGCGGCACGGCGCTCACCGTCGCCGCCGACGTCGAGCAGCCCGAGGAGATCGACCGGCTCTTCGCGGCGGTGGAGGCGGAGTTCGGCCGGCTCGACTTCTTCGTCTGCAACGCGGCGGCCAGCTCCTTCAAGAACATCCTCGATCTGAAGCAGCACCACCTCGACCGCTCCTACGCGATGAACACCCGCTCCTTCGTGCTCGGCGCCCAGCACGCGGTACGGCTGATGCGCGACGGCGGGCGGATCGTGGCGCTCTCCAGCTACGGCAGCATCCGCGCCTATCCCACGTACGCGAACCTCGGCGCGGCCAAGGCCGCCATCGAGGCGTGGGTCCGCTACATGGCCGTCGAGTTCGCCGGCCGGGGCATCAACGTCAACGCGGTGAACGGTGGCATCATCGAGACCGAGTCCTCCGAGTACTTCTACCAGGTCCCCGGGATGGCACCGCTGGACACCGTGCTGCCCCGGATCCCGAAGGGCCGGATGGGCAGCGCCCAGGAGGTCGCCGACGTCGTCGCGTTCCTGCTCTCCCCGGCGGCCGAGTACGTCACCGGGCAGACGCTGGTGGTCGACGGCGGGCTGTCGATCGTCGCCCCGCCGTTCACCCAGGACCTGAGCGCACCGCTGGTATGAGCAGGCTCGAACACGTCTTCCGGGCCGGCCGGATCGGCCGGCTGGTGCTGCCGCACCGGGTGGTGATGGGCGCCATGCACCTCGGCTGGGAGACCCGGGACGACGGGGGAGCGGCGCTGGCCGCGTTCTATCTGGCCCGGGTCCGGGGCGGTGCCGGGCTGATGGTCACCGGCGGCACGGCGGTGAGCCCGGCCGGTGCCGGCGGTCCCGGGTACGGCGTGCTGACCGACCCGGCGTTCCGGCACCGGCTGCGCCGGGTCGCCACCGAGGTGGCCCAGGCCGGTGGCCTGCTCGCCCTGCAGCTCTTCCACGCCGGCCGGTACGCCAAGCCGGGCCCGGCCGGCCCCCGGCCGGTCGCGCCGTCCGCGGTGTTCAGCCCGTTCTCCCGGCAGCTTCCGGAGGCGCTGCCCGGTGCAGAGGTGGAGCGCACCGTCCGGGACTTCGCCCGGGGCGCCGTGCAGGCCCGCGAACTCGGCTTCGCCGCAGTGGAGATCATGGGCTCCGAGGGGTACCTCGTGGACCAGTTCCTCTCCCCGCTGACCAACCATCGCGACGACGAGTGGGGCGGCGACCCGGTACGCCGGATGCGGTTCGGTGTCGCCGTGGTCCGGGCCGTCCGCGAGGCGGTCGGTCCCGACTTTCCAGTGATCATGCGGATGACCGGCGCCGACCTGATGGCCGGGGGCACCGACCGGGAGACCGTACTCCGGTTCGCCCGCGCGCTGACCGACGCCGGGGCCGACGCCCTGAACGTCGGGGTCGGCTGGCACGAGTCGCCGACCCCCACCGTCCAGGCGGTGGTGCCGCCGGGGCACTGGGTACCGGTCGCCACGGCCGTCAAGGCGGCGGTCGGCACGGTACCGGTGATGGCGAGCAACCGGATCACCCGGCTGACCCAGGCCGAGGCGGTGCTGGCCGGTACCTCCGTGGAGTTCGTCTCGATGGCCCGGCCGTTCCTCGCCGATCCGGCACTGGTCGACCGGACCCGCCGGGGCCTGCCGGTCAACGTCTGCGTCGCCTGCAACCAGGCCTGTATCGACCGCTCGCTGGTCGACAGCCCGGTCTCCTGCATGGTCAACCCGGCCGTCGGGCGCGAGCCCGTGCCGGCGGCGGAACACGGCGGGCGGCCCGGCACGGTCGCGGTACTCGGCGCCGGCCCGGCCGGGCTGACCGCCGCCCACCGGCTGGCGCTGGCCGGGCACCGGGTGACGGTCTACGAGGCGGACCGGGACCTCGGTGGCCAGTTCCGGCTGGCCTGCCGGGTGCCGGGCAAGGCCGACTACGCCGACGCGATCGGTTACCTGGTCGCGGAGCTGACCCGGCTCGGCGGCGACATCCGCACCGGCCGGCCGGTCACCGCCGCCGACCACGGCCTGCTCAGCGGCTACGACGGGATCGTGCTGGCCACCGGGGTACTGCCGAGACCGGTGCCGATCCCCGGTGCCGACCTGCCGCACGTGTGTGACTACGCCTCGGCGTTCTCCCCCGGAGCGCTGGGGGAGCGGGTGGTGGTGGTCGGCGGCGGCGGCGTCGCGGTGGACCTGGCCCACCTGGCCAGCCATCCCGGGTCAGACCGTCCGGCCCGGCAGGTGACGGTCCTGCACCGGGGCGACCGGCTCGGGCCTCGGCTGGGCCGGTCGACCCGGTGGGCGATCCTCGCGGCCCTGCGGGACCAGGGGGTGCGGATCCTGCCGGGGGTCCGGGACCTGCGGATCGATGCCGACGGGGTGCACCTGGTCGATGCCGAGGGGACGCCCCGGACGGTGCCCGCCGACACGGTGGTGATCGCCGCCGGCCAGCTCCGCAACGACGCCCTGGTGGCGACGGTACGCCACACCGGGGTCTGGTACCGGGTCGTCGGCGGCGCCCGGGACACGTCGGGGCTGGACGCCGTCCGGGCGTTCGACGAGGGCTACGCCGCCGCACAGGCGTTCTCCGGCGTACGCGGACGAGACCGGGTCGAGGAGCAGGTATGAGCAGTTCGGAGCGGGCTTCCGCGCTCGGGGTGCTCCGGCGGGTCGCCGCCGACCGCTGGCGGATCCTCCGGCTGCTGCCCCGGGCCGGGTGGCCGGCGGTGACCGTCGCGGCACTCAACAACCTGCTGCTGGCCGCCGCACCGGTGCTGTTCGTCGTCGAGACGAGCCTGCTGGTCGGCCGGCTGCCCGCCGCGGTCCGCGACGGCGTCGACTCGGCCGCCTTCGACCGGCTGGTGACCGCGTTCGTGGTCGCGGCCGGGGCGCTGTGCGCGCAGCAGTTGCTGGCGCAGCTCCAGACCGCGACCGGGCTGCTGGTGCAGCGCCGGATTGACGGCGAGGTCGCGGACGAGCTGATGGACGCCGCGCTGAGCAGCGTCAGCATGGCGCCACTGGAGGAGCAGGCCCGGCTCGACCAGCTCACCGAGGCGTCCCGCGAGGTCGAGCACGGCATCCAGAGCCCCGGGGCGGCCTGCGCAGGGATGCTGGCCCTGGTCGCCCGCTACGGGCAACTTGCCGGGTACGCGGCCGTGGTCGGCGCCGTCTTCTCCTGGCCGGCCGGGATCGGGCTGCTCGTCGCCGTCCTGGTGTTCCGGCACGGCCAACGCGGCGGCCTGCGCAAGTACGCTGCCATCTACGGCTCGATCGTGCCCCGGGTACGGAAGCTGAGCTACTTCCGTGGCGTCGCCACCGGCCTGCCAGCGGCCAAGGAGATCCGGATCTTCGGCCTGCTGCCCTGGCTGCGCGACCAGTACCGGTCGGCGTACCTGGACTGGATGCGTCCGGTCTGGGCGGAGCGGCGCCGGGTCTACCTCAAGCCCTACTTCGGGTACACCGCGCTCGGGCTGCTGGTCGTGGTCGCGCTGCTCGCCGCGCTGGGCCGGGGCGGTGCGACCGGGCAGGTCGACCTCACCCAACTGGCACTGGTCGTCCAGGCCACCCTGGCGGCGATCCAGCTGGGTGACTTCTATCCGGAGGCCGACGTGCAGACCCAGTTCGGCATGAACGCCTACCGGGCGGTGCGGGACTTCGACGCCGGGATGCGCGCCTCGGCCGACCCGGCCGCGGCTACCGGACCGCCCGGCACCGCCGCACCCGCGCCGCGACCCGGCGCCGGACCGACCGTCCCGGCCGCGATCAGCTTCGAGTCGGTGTCGTTCCGCTATCCGCACCGGGCCACCCCGGTCTTCACCGACCTGGAGCTGACCCTGCGCCCCGGGGCCTGCACCGCGATCGTCGGGCTCAACGGCGCCGGCAAGACGACCCTGGTCAAGCTGCTGACCCGGCTGGCGATCCCGGACTCGGGCCGGATCACGGTCGACGGGCGCCCGATCGACGAGATCCCCACGGCCCGCTGGCGGCGGAGCCTCGCCGTCATCTTCCAGGACTACCTGCGCTACCCGAGCAGCGCGGCGGAGAACATCGCGCTCGGCGCCGTCGAGTACGCCGGGGACCGGGCCGGCATCCGGGCCGCCGCCGAGGCCGCCGGCATCCTCGACGCGCTCGACGCACTCCCGCTCGGCCTGGAAACGCCACTGAGCAGCCAGTTGCGCGACGGGGTGGAGCTCTCCGGCGGCCAGTGGCAGCGGCTGGCCATCGCCCGCGCGCTGTTCGCCGTCCGGCACGGTGCCTCGGTGATCGTGCTCGACGAACCGACGGCGAGCCTGGACGCCCGGGCCGAGGCACGCTTCTTCGACGAGGTGGTCGCCGCCACGGCCGGGGTGACGAAGGTGCTGATCTCGCACCGGTTCGGCACCGTCCGCCGGGCGGACCACATCGTCGTACTCGCGCAGGGGCGGGTCGCCGAGGAGGGTACGCACGAGGAACTGCTGCGCCGGGGCGGCCGGTACGCCCGGCTCTTCGCACTTCAGGCGGCCCGGTTCCGCGACGGGCCCGACCGTGCCCCGGTGGGCACCGCCGGAGAGCGGAGGGTCGGATGAGTCGAGGACTGCTGTCGGCCGCCTGGACCCTGTGGCGGACGTCGTTGCGGCAGGACCGGCGCAAGGCGGTCACCGCGCTGGCCCTGGTGGTCGCCGGTGCGGCGGCCTGGCCGCTGGTGGCGGTGCTGCTGCGTACCCTCTTCGACGCCGCGAGCGCCGGGCGCCCGGTGGCGGCGAGCCTGGCCGGGATCGGCGTGGCCGTGCTGCTGATCTCCGGACTCACCCTCGGGCACTTCGCGCACATCGCCTACTTCGAACTCTCCGAACTGGACGTGCTGCACCTGCACCAGGAGCTAATGGCGGCCACCAACGGGTCGCCGGGGATGGCGCACCACGAGCGGCCCGACCTCGCCGACAAGGTCGCGGTGCTGGAGCAGGACATCGAGCAGTTGCGGGTTGGCCTCCAGGCGGTGCTGACCGGGGTCGGGCTGGCCGTCGCCATGGCGCTGACCACGGCGGTACTCGGCTCGCTGCACCCGCTGCTGCTGCTCCTGCCGCTGGTCGCCGTACCGCCGCTGCTGGCCGGCCGGTGGGCGGAGCGGATGGTGGACCGGAGCCGGGAGGCCACCGCCGAGACCATCCGGCGGGCGCTCGGGCTGTTCCGGCTGGCCACCTCCGCCGCCGCCAGCAAGGAGCTGCGGGTCTTCGGCCTGGAGAACGAGGTGCGGCACCGGCACCGTGGACTGTGGCAGGACGCCACCGGCCGGCTGTGCCGCAGCCAGACCGTGGCGAGCCTGGTCCGGATGCTCGGCCAGTCGGCCTTCGCGGCTGGCTACATCGTCGCGGTACTGGTCATCCTGCGCGACGCCGTCGCCGGGCGCCGCAGCGCCGGTGACGTCATCCTGGTGATCGCGATCGCCGCCCAGGTCAACCAGCAGGTGGCCGCGGCGGTCGGGGTGTTGCAGGACCTCCAGCGGCTGCGCAGCGTCTACCAGCGGCTCGACGAGGTGCACGAGCTGGTCCGGGCCGACGAGCCAGCTCCCGCCCGGTCGCCCGGCACCCTCGACCCGCCGCCGGACCGGCTGCGCGACGGCATCCGGCTGGTCGGCGTCGCCCTGCGGTATCCGAGTGCGGACCGGACCGTGCTCGCCGACCTCGATCTGCACCTGCCGGCCGGCAGCACGGTCGCGGTGGTCGGCGAGAACGGCGCCGGCAAGACCAGCCTGGTCAAGCTGATCTGCGGTCTGCTCCGGCCGACCGCCGGCCGGATCCTGGTGGACGGCGCCGACCTGGCCGAGCTGTCGGCGCCGGGCTGGCACGAGCGGATCGCGGCCGGCTTCCAGGACTTCGTGCGGTTCGAGCTGCCGGCCCGGCACACCGTCGGCCTCGGCGACCTGCCCCGGCTCGACGACGAGGCGGCGGTGCGGACCGCGTTGGACCGGGCCGGCGCCGGCGACCTCGCCGGAGCGCTGGAGGCGGGCCTGGACACCCCGCTCGGCAAGAGCTACACCGACGGCGTCGAACTCTCCGGCGGCCAGTGGCAGAAGCTCGCCCTCGGCCGGGCGCTGATCCGGGACGACCCGCTGCTGGTGGTGCTCGACGAGCCGACCGCGGCGCTGGACGCCGAGGCCGAACACGCGCTGTTCGAACGCTACCGGCAGCAGGCCGCCCGGGTCGGCCGGCGTACCGGTGCGGTCAGCGTCTTCGTGTCGCACCGGTTCTCCACCGTCCGGCTCGCGGACCTGATCGTGGTACTCGCCGACGGCCGCGTCGAGGAGGTCGGCAGCCACGCCGAGCTGGTCGGCGCCGGCGGCCGGTACGCGGAGATGTTCGACCTGCAGGCCAGGGCGTACCGATGACCAGGGCAGCCGATCCCGCCCGACCCAGGGTAAGGAGGAGATCGCAGTGACCAGTGCGACGTACACCGGGGAGTTCGACCCGTTCTCCCCGGAAGCCATGGACGACCCGTACCCGGCGTACGCCGAACTCCTCCGGCACGAGGAGCCGCTGTACCTGGAACAGCGGGACATGTGGCTGGTGATCCGCTACGACCACGTCCGCGCGGCGGCGAAGGACCACCCGGGCCTCTCCTCGGCCGAGGGGATCGCCTACCACCGTTCGGCGCTGCCGGTGCTCTTCGGCATCGACCAGCCGGACCACACCCGGCTGCGCGGGCTGATCAGGCACGCCTTCTCGCCCCGGGGCGTGCAGGTCTGGCGCACCTTCATCGAGCGGGCCTGCGGCGAGCTGCTCGACGAGGCGGTGGCGATGGGCGACGTCGATCTCGTCCAGCAGGCGATGATCCCGCTGCCGGTTCGGGTCATCACCACCATCGTCGGGGTACCGGGCGACGACCTCACGACCCTCAAGCTCACCGCCGGAGTGCTGGAGAGCTTCATCCCGAACGCCCGGGTCGGGCCGCGCGCCGAACTCGAACCAGACGATCCCGCCGAGTCGGCACTCCGGCTCAAGGCCGCCAAGCAGACGCTCTCCGCCGTCGCCGGCCTCACCGGCTTCCTGCGTGGCGTCCTCGAACAGCGGCGCGCCCAGGCACCCCGGGGCGACCTGGTCTCGAAGCTCTTCGCGGTGGAGCAGGACCGGGTGAGCGAGGACGAGATCCTCTGGCTCTGCCTGACCCTCCTGGTCGGCGGCCAGGAGACGATGACGCACTTCCTGGGCAGCATGGTGGACGCCCTGCTGCACCACCCCGACCAGTTCCGGATGGTGCGCGAGCGGCCCGAGCTGATCCCGGCGACGATCGAGGAGACCGCCCGGTTCTATCCGGCGGTGCAGAACGTCTTCCGGACCGCCACCACCGATGTGCTGGTCGGCAACACCCGGATCCCGAAGGACGCCCGGGTGGAGCTGTCGTTCGCGGCGGCGAACCGGGACCCGCGCCGCTTCCCGGACCCCAACCAGTACCGGATCGACCGGATCACCGACGGCCACCTCGGGTTCGGGGCCGGCATCCACACCTGCGTCGGCGCGCACCTGGCCCGGCTCCAGGCGGCGACGTTCCTGCGCCTGCTCATCGAGCGCACCGACGACATCGAGCTGATCGGCGAGCTGGTCAAGGTGCAGAGTCCGGCGTTCCGGGGGCTCGACCACCTGCCGCTGCGGCTGACCCCGAGGTCCGGCCGTCCGCGCCGGCCGGCGCGGACGGCCGGACCGGAACGTCCTGAGCGGGAGAAGCCGAGTGACTGACGTGACCGAGACCGAGACCGGCCGGGCCGGTACCGCGACGGGGCCGGACTGCGTCCGCCTCGACTTCGCCGCGGGCGAGCCGGCCACCGCGCCGTTGACCTGGGCCCAGCGGGTGATGTGGGGCCCGATCCAGTGGTTCGGCAAGGAGGCGAACCAGTTCAACCTCACCGGTACGCTGGTGCTCGCCGCGCCGACCGACCGGGCCCGGGTGCTGTCGGCCCTGCGTACCCTGGTCGAGCGGCACCAGGCGTTGCGGAGCCACTACGTCGACGCCGCCGACGGGCCCCGGCAGCGGGTCGCCGCCTCGGGTTCCCTGGACGTCACGGTGCTCGACGACCGGGCCGAGCCCGCCCAGGTCCTCGACGAGCTGACCGCGCGGCTGGCCGACGCCGCGTTCGACCACGAGGTCGAGTGGCCGCTTCGGCTCGGCTGGACCGTCGACCGGACCGGCCTGGTGACCGGGATCGCGCTGGTCGGATCGCATCTGGCCCTCGACGGCTGGGCGTTCACCACCCTGGTCGACCTGCTGCGCGAACAGCTCGCCGACGATCCGGCGGACCCGCATCTCGGCGGGGGTGCGGGTGAGCACGAGTCCGCGGACGACCGGCAGCCGAGCCGGGCGGGGTCCGGGGCGGCACCGACGCGCACGCCGGTCGGACCGGCCGGTGCCGGTTTCCAGCCGGTCGAGCAGGCCGTCCTGCAGTCCTCACCCGACGGCGAACGGCAGGGCCGGCTCGCGTTGCGGCACTGGGAGGACGCCCTGTCGGCGGCGCCGGCCTCGATGTTCGACCTGCCCCGGGCGGAGACCGGCGACCATCCCATCGAGCGGCACCTGCTGGACTCCGTCGCGGCCGCCGAGGCGGCGTCCTGGCTCGCGGCGCGTACCCGGACGTCCTTCTCCAGCGTGTTGCTCGGGCTGACCGCGATGATCCTGACCGCGTACAACGGCCACCACACCTGCGTACTCAAGCTGATCGCCGGTAACCGGCTCGACCGGCGCAGCCGCGAGCTGATCGCGATCAACGCCCAGGACGCCTTCCTGGCGTTCCCGGTGCCGGAGACCGACCTGCTCGACACCGTCCGGCAGGTGCACCGTCCCGCCTTCGACGCCTACCGCCGCGCCCAGTACGACCCGGTCGCGCTGGACGCCCTGCTCGCGGAGACCGGCCGGCGCCGGGGGGTCGGCTTCGACCTGTCGGCGTACTTCAACAACGGGCACCGGGGCAGTGACTGGCCGGCGGCCAGCCCGGACCTTCCGGCGGTGCGGCTCGACCGGCTCCGCCGGGAGTCCCGGTACACCCGGCTCGACCCGCTGTCCAAACACGACATGAAGTTCATGGTCGCCGCCAGCAACCCCGGCGGCGGGGTGTGCCGGCTCGGGCTGCTGGTCGACACGGCGTACCTGCCGGGGGCGCTCGGCGAGGTGATCGTGCGGGGGATCGAGACGCTGCTCTGCGCTGCGGTCACCGGCGAGGTCCGGTCCGCCGACATCGCCGCCCGGATCGGCATGACGCCCGCCCGGCGGGGCCCGGACTGGGTGCGTACCCCGGACGGTTGGGTCCGCCCCGACGACATTGCGGAGCTGGTACGCGAGGCTGCCGGTGGTGCCGCGACTGGGGTGTTCGCGCCGGACCGGGCCGATCCCCGGGGCGCCCGGGAGCTGACCGCGTACGTCGCCGCCGGGCGGATCTCGCCCGAGGAGCTGCACCGGCGGGTACTCGACGCGTTGCCCGGCCGGCCCGGCCTGGTGGCGCCGGCCGAGTACGTGATCTGCGAGCCGGTCCGCCGGGTCGGCGCCGGCTTCGACGCGTGGCGGGACGCCACCGTCGTCGCCACCGGATCCGGGCGGTCCGGGTGAGCGGGCGGGGACCGGAATCATTATCGTGGGTCGATCTCAGGTGCACCTGTGGCGACCGGTAGTGTGCGCTGAGTAGTTGGAGGGATGTCGGTGCAGAACGGGAGTTCTCGGGGGATGATCGCGGACGGCGTCGTCATCACCGGCATCGGCGCGGTCACGCCGCTCGGCCTCGACCGGGACAGCACCTGGCAGGGTCTGCTCGCCGGCAAGTCGGGCGTCGGCCCGATCACCACGTTCGACGCGGGTGACCTGGCCACCAGGATCGCCGCCGAAGTGCGCGGCTTCGTACCGGAGGAGCACTTCACCGCCAAGCGGATGCGCCGGATGGCGCGGTTCAGCCAGTTCGCGGTGGTCGCCGCGCGGGAGGCGGTCGCCGACGCCGCGCTCACCATCGCCCCGGACCTGGCCGAGCGGGTCGGTGTGGTGGTCAACGCCGCGGTCGCGGGCTTCGACACGGTCGAGGCGGCCACCCGCAGGCTGACCGGGCCCGACCCGGCCGCGCCCGGCGCCCACTTCGTGCCGGCCTCGCTGACCAACATGCCCGCCTGCGAGGTCGCCATCGACCTCGGCGCGCACGGTCCGGTGAACGCCAGCGCGCTGGCCTGCGCCAGCGGCACCTACGCGCTGCTGGACGCCGCCCGGCTGATCCGGGCCGGCGAGGCCGACGTGGTCGTCTGCGGTGGCACCGACGCGGCGATCACGCCGGTGATGTTCGCCGGCCTGGTCAGCATGGGGGCGATGTCGGAGCGCAACGACGACCCGAGCGGCGCCAGCCGGCCGTTCGCCGCCGACCGGGACGGGTTCGTCTTCGGCGAGGGCGCGGTCGTGATGGTCCTGGAGTCGGCCGCGCACGCCCGGCGACGCGGCGCGACCTGGTACGCCGCCGTCGCGGGCGGGGCACTGACCTCCGACGCCTTCCACGTCAGCGCGCCCCGGCCGGGCGGGGCGCACGCCGCCGCGGCGATCCGGCAGGCCCTCCGGCGCGCCGGGGTACGCCCCGAGGCCGTCGACTACATCTGCGCACACGGCACCTCCACGAAGGCCAACGACCTGACCGAGACCGTCGCGATCCGTTCGGCGCTGGGCGGGGCCGCCGACCGGGTCGCGGTCAGCGCTCCGAAGTCGATGCTCGGCCACCTGATCGGGGCCGCCGGTGCGCTCGGCGCCATGGTCTGCGCCATGGCGATCCGGGAGCGGCTGGTGCCGCCGACCATCAACCTGCACCAGCCGGATCCGGAGTGCGATCTGGACTACGTGCCGCACCAGGCCAGGGAGATGCCGGTGCGGACCGCACTGACCAACGCGTTCGGCTTCGGCGGGCAGAATTGCGTCGCCGTGTTCACCGCTGCACCCTCGCCGGGAGATTGCGAATGACAGTTCAGTTTCCGTTGACCCGTACCGACCACCCGACTCCGGAGCAGACCCGGAAGGAGATCCTCGCCGATCCCGGGTTCGGCCGGTACTTCACCGACCACATGGCGACGGCCGTCTGGACGCCGGACGCCGGATGGCACGACCACCGGGTGACCGCGCTGGCGCCGTTCACCCTGCACCCCGGCTCGGCGGTACTGCACTACGCGCAGGAGATCCTCGAAGGACTCAAGGCGTTCCGGCACGCCGACGGCAGCGTCTGGCTGTTCCGGCCGGCGCTCAACGCCCGCCGGTTCGCCGCGTCGGCCCGCCGGATGATGCTGCCCGAGATGGACGAGGAGACCTTCGTCGAGAGCGTCGCCGCGCTGGTCCGCGCCGACGACGCCTGGGTGCCGGGGTACGGCGGCGAGCAGTGCCTCTACCTCCGGCCGTTCATGTTCGCCTCGGAGGCGTTCCTCGGGGTACGCCCGGCGAAGCACGTCAGCTACTGCGTGCTGGCCTGCCCGGCCGGGCCGTACTTCCGCAACGGCGTCACCGGGGTGACGCTCTGGATCAGCACCCGGTACAGCCGGGCGTCGATCGGCGGCACCGGCGCGGCGAAGTGCGGCGGCAACTACGGCGCCAGCCTGGCCCCGCAGGCCGAGGCGGTGGAGCACGGCTGCGACCAGGTGCTCTACCTGGGCGGGGAGAACCGGCGCAATATCGACGAGTCGGGCACCATGAACGTCTTCTTCGTGACCCGGGACCAGCAGCTCGTCACCCCGACCCTCGGCACCATCCTGGACGGCGTGACCCGGGACAGCGTGCTCAGGCTGGCCGCCGAGCACGGGCTCGCGCCGGTCGAGCGGTCGATCGACATGGCCGAACTGCGCGACGGGCTGGCCAGCGGATCGATCACCGAGGCGTTCGCGGCCGGTACCGCCGCGGTGATCACCCCGATCGTCGGGCTCAAGTGCGAGGAGTTCTCCAGCACGGTCGGCGACGGCAAGCCGGGCACGTACACCCAGCAGTTCCGCGAGCACCTGCTGGACATCCAGTACGGCCGGACCGCCGACCCCGCCGGCTGGATGTACCGGGTGAGCTAGTGAGCGCACCGATCGCCGTCGTCGGGATGGCCGTCCGCGCGCCGGCCGGGGTGAGCAGCCTCGACGCGTACTGGTCGGCCGTCGTGCACGCCCGTGACCTCACCGGCGAGCTGCCCGCCGACCGGCGTGGCGCGTTCGGGGCGCAGTGGGACGGCATGGTGACCCGGGGCGGTTACCTGGACGCCCCGTTCGACTTCGACCCGAAGTTCTTCGGCATCTCGCCGAAGGAGGCCCGGGTGCTCGACCCGCAGCACCGGCTCCTGCTGGAGGTGGTGTGGGAGGCGTTCGAACACGCCGCGATCCCGGTCGCCGACGTGGCGGCGGGCACCGGCGTCTTCGTCGGGATCACCGGCCGGGACTACCGGCAGTGGCTCTCCGGCGAGCCGAACCCGTACTCGACGATCGGCAACGGGCACAGCTTCGCCGCCGGCCGGGTCGCGTACACCCTCGGGTTGCACGGGCCGGTCTTCGCGCTGGATACCGCCTGTTCGTCGTCGCTGGTGGCGGTGCACCAGGCAGGCCGGGCGCTGGCGGCCGGCGACTGCGACACCGCGGTCGCCGGCGGGGTCAACCTGATCCTGGCGCCGAGCACCACCCGCTGGGTGAACCAGACCGGCGCGCTGTCGCCGGACGGCCGCTCGCGCCCGTTCGACGCCGCCGCGAACGGGTTCGTCCGGGGCGAGGGGTGCGGCATGCTGGTGCTGAAGCGGCTGGCCGACGCCCGCCGGGACCGGGACCGGATCCTCGCGGTGCTGCGCGGCACCGGGATCAACCACGACGGTCGGACGTCGGCGTTCACCGCGCCGAACATGTCGGCGCAGGCGAAACTCATCGACTCGGTGCTGGCCGCCGCCGGGGTCTCCGGGCAGGAGATCGGCTTCCACGAGGCGCACGGCACCGGGACCCCGCTCGGCGACCCGGTCGAGATGGCCGCGATCGTCGCCGCGCTGGGCCGCCGCGACGACCGGCCGCTCTACGTGGCCTCGGTGAAGGGCAACGTCGGGCACACCGAGGCGGCGGCCGGGGTACTCGGGCTGGTGAAGGCGATCCTCTGCCTGGTCCGGCGCACCATCGCGCCACAGGCGAACTACCGGACACTGAATCCCCGGATCGACCTCTCCGGGACCGGCATCGACATCCCGGTCGAACCGGTGCCCTGGGACGGCCGGCTCGGCGCCTGCGCCTCGACCAGCTCGTACGGGATGAGCGGCACCAACGCGTACGCGGTGCTCTCCCCGGCCCCGCCGGTCGACCCGGCGGTGGAGCTGCCGGCGGCACCCGGGTTCCTGGTCTCGGCCGCCACCCCGGCCGCGCTGGCCGCGTTGGCCCGCCGCTACGCCGAGCACCTGGGCACGCTGCCCGACCGCGATTTTCCCGCCTTCGCCGGCACCGCCACCGCCGGACGTACCCGGCTGAAGCACGCGGTCTGGGTACGCGCCGCCGAGCCGCGCGACGCGGTGCCGGCGCTGACCGCGCTCGCCGCCGGCTCGGCGCATCCGGCCGTCCGCCCGCTCGACGCCGACGAGCCGGTGCCGACCCCGCCGGGCCGCGCGGTCGTCTCCCTGCCGGGCTATCCGTGGCAGCGCGGTAGCTATCTGGCCACCGTCTCGGCGTGACCGTCGGCCAGCGCCAGCCGGGTGGCCCGGGAGGGGAGCGCGAAGTGCAGCGTCGAGATCGCGACCAGGTGCTCACGACGGTCGCTGACCCGGACCTCCACCACCGCCGACCGGCTGGCCAGCTTGACCACCTCGGCCGCGACCCGCAGGATTCCGGGCTCGGCCGGTTCGAGGAAGCTGACGCTGCTGTGCGCGAGCGCCATCGCGGGCGTCGGGCCGACCAGGACGTTGACCGCGACGAAGCCGGTCAGGTCGATCGCCCAGAACATCGCCGGTCCGGAGATCGCGCCGTCCAGCCGGCGTTCCAGGCCGTGCGGGCCGGCGGCGCAGACCACCCGGGCACCGTCGACGGTCTCGATCCGCAGCCGGTCGGTGCCGGAGATGACCTCGGCGAGCCAGGCCCGCGCCTCGTCGAGCGGCATCACCGCTTGGCTGCGCATAGAGAACACTATATGCGTCGACCAGGCGGCCGCCGGGACGACGCGGCGCCGACGCACCGGGCGCGGCAACCTGGGCATCGATTGGCATGGATTGCGTCGGGGCGCGCCGGAGCGTACCGTGCGTCCACGAGCCGGATCATCCAGTAACGCGCCAACGGACTGTGCCCATCCCACCCCCGAGAGCAGGGCAGCGATCGTCGGGGGCCCGCGCCGGTGGCCAGTCCGCCCTGCCCCGGTACCGGGGCCTCAGCTCGAGGTAGGTCATGAAGAGACGACTCGCTGCCTTCGGCGCCGTCCTGCTCGCGGTCGCCAGTTCCGTCCTGATCTCCGTCGGACCGGCGGATGCCGCCGTCGGCCTGCACGTCAGCGGCCGGAACATCGTCGAGGCGAACGGCCAGACGTTCGTCATGCGCGGCGTCAACCATCCGCACGTCTGGTACACCAACCAGACCAGCTCGTTCGCCAACATCAAGGCGCTCGGTGCCAACACCGTGCGCGTCGTACTCGGCAGTGGCCAGCGGTGGGGCCCGTCCACCGACGTCGGCGCCGTGATCTCGCTGTGCAAGCAGAACCGGCTGATCTGCGTCCTGGAGGTGCACGACACCACCGGCTACGGCGAGGAGGCGGCAGCCGCCTCACTCGACGAGGCGGTCGACTACTGGATCAGCCAGAAGAGCGCACTGGTCGGCCAGGAGAACTACGTCGTCATCAACATCGGCAACGAACCGATCGGCAACACCGACGCGGGGCAGTGGACCGCCGCCACCACCGGGGCCATCGCCAGGATGCGCGCCAACGGCTTCCAGCACCTGCTGATGGTCGACGGACCCAACTGGGGCCAGGACTGGCAGTACGTCATGCGGGACAACGCCCAGGCGATCCTGGACGCCGACAGCCAGCGCAACACCGTGCTGTCGATCCACATGTACGCGGTCTTCAACACCGCCGCCAGCATCACCGACTACCTCAACCGCTTCCAGTCCAACGGCTGGCCGCTGGTCATCGGCGAGT
The DNA here is from genome assembly GCF_053764795.1 of Plantactinospora sp. DSM 117369. NCBI lineage: Bacteria > Bacillati > Actinomycetota > Actinomycetes > Micromonosporales > Micromonosporaceae > Plantactinospora > Plantactinospora sp. DSM 117369. Next base: position 4,690,180 of record NZ_CM132446.1, read on the forward strand.
TCGGCTGGCGGTTCAACTCCGGCGAGGTGGACCACGAGACGATCCTGTCCGAGGCGAACGCCCGTGGCCTGGGCTATCTCGGCTGGTCGTGGAGCGGCAACACCGACCCGATCCTCGACATGGCCACCAGCTTCGACCCGACCCAGCTCACCACCTGGGGCGAGCGGATCTTCAACGGCGCCAACGGCATCAGGGCGACCGCCCGGCAGGCCACCATCTACGACAGCGGGACACCCGGCCCGACCACTCCGCCGGTCACCCCCACGGCCACGCCGCCGGTGACCCCCACCGGCACCCCGCCGGGCGGGAGCCGTGGCTGCACCGCCACGTACGCCGTGGCCGGCCAGTGGGCCGGTGGCTTCCAGGGCGACGTACGGGTGACCGCCGGTAGCTCGGCCATCAGCGGTTGGACGGTGACCTGGACCTTCGCCAACGGCCAGCGCGTCTCGCAGGTCTGGAACGCGACCGTGACCAGCAGCGGGTCGGGCGTGACCGCCCGCAACGTGAGCTACAACGGCAGCCTCGCCGCCGGGGCGAGCACGACCTTCGGCTTCCTCGGGTCGTGGACCGGCACCAACAGCGCGCCCACGCTGTCCTGCACCGCGAGCTGAATCGGCGGGCGGTACGGCCCGGGTCGGGGCGATCCGGCCCGGTCGTACCGCCCGCGCAGCTCCGACCGGCGAGTTCGGTGACACCCGGGACCGGGCCGACCGCCGCCGGGCCCCGGGAGCGCCGCCGAGCCGCCCGCACCTATGCCGCCGGTCGGAGCGGGCCCCGCCGCCGACGACTACCGAGCGCCGCCGGCGCCCACCGGTCCGCCGCCCGCGACTACCGGTCCGGCTGCTGCCGCCCGCCGGCCGCCGCCGGGTAGACCCGGGTCTCGGTCGCCTTGACCGCCGCCCAGAGCGGCTGCCCGGGGGCCAGCCGTAACTGGGTGGCGGCCGCCGGGGTGATGTCGGCGGCGACCTGGATCGGGCCGGTCAGGTGGATCCGCAGGTTGTCGCCGTGGCGTTGGATCGCCGAGATGGTGGCCGGCCAGATGTTGCGGGGGCTGCCGTCGGGACGGCCGGGGTAGAGGGCGACGGCGGAGGGCGGGAACGCGACGAAGACCTCTCCGTGCGGGTGGTCGGTGGTGGTGAGGGAGAAGTCGTCGCTGATCCGTACCGCGTCCCCGTCGGCCCGGCCGCGATAGAGGTTGAGCCCGACGAGTCGGGCGACGTAGTCGGTGCGGGGCTGTGCGGTGATGGTGGCGGCGTCGCCCTCCTGGACGACCTGGCCGTCCTCGACGATCACCAAGCGGTCGGCCAGGACGAGGGCGTCGAGCGGGTCGTGCGTGACCAGCAGGGTGGCGCCGGGATGCTCGGCGAGGTGGCGTTGCAGTTCGGTACGGGTGTCGAGCCGGGTCCGGGCGTCGAGCGCGGCGAGTGGCTCGTCCAGGAGCAGGAGTGCGGGGTCGACGGCGAGGGCGCGGGCCAGGGCGACCCGTTGGGCCTGCCCGCCGGAGAGCTGCCGTGGTTTCCGCCGGGCCTGTCCGGCCAGGCCCATCCGGTCGAGCCACTCGGCGGCGCGCAGCCGCGCCTGCCGGCGGTCGGCGCCGTGCCGGCGTGGCCCGAAGGCGATGTTGTCGAGCGCGCTGAGGTGTGGAAAGAGCAGGTAGTCCTGGAAGACCACGCCGATCGACCGCCGTTCGGGCGGGGTCCAGCGGTCCAGGTCGGGCCGGTCGAGGTCTCGGCCGGCGAGGGTGAGGCGCCCACCGCTGAGCGGCAGCAGGCCGGCGAGCGCCCGGAGCGCGGTCGTCTTGCCGGCACCGTTCGGGCCGAGCAGCGCGACGACCTCGCCGGCGCCGATCCGTAGCGGAAGGTCGAGCCGGAAGGCACCCCGGTCGGCGACCAGGTGCGCGTCGAGCAGCGGCGTGCCGGCCTCGGCGCCGGCCCGGGTCACGGAGACGGCGGTCACGGGCTGGTGATCCAGCGGTCCCGGAGGCTGGCCAGGATGGCCACCGAGACGACCAGCAGCAGCAGACTCAGCACGATCGCCGCCTCCAGGTCGGTCTCCAGCGCCAGGTAGACGGCGAGCGGCATGGTCTGGGTCCGGCCCGGGAAGTTGCCGGCGAAGGTGATGGTGGCGCCGAACTCGCCGAGCGCCCGCGCCCAGCACAGTACCGCCCCGGCCGCGATCCCCGGGGCCACCAGCGGCAGCGTGACGTGGGTGAAGGTGGTCCACCGGCCGGCGCCGAGGGTGGCCGCCGCCTCCTCGTAGCGGGTGTCGGCGCCACGCAGCGCCCCCTCGACAGCGATGATCAGGAACGGCATCGCGACGAACGCCTCGGCCAGGACCACTCCGGCGGTGCTGAACGGCAGGGTGATCCCGAAGGTGCTGTCGAGCCAGCCGCCGAGCAGCCCCCGGCGACCGAAGACGAGCAGCAGGGCGACGCCGCCGACCACCGGCGGCAGCACCAGCGGGACGGTGACCAGCGCGCGTACGACCCGGCGGCCGGGGAACTCGACCCGGGCGAGCAGCCAGGCCAGTGGTACGCCGAACAGCAGGCAGAGCAGGGTGGCGAGGGTGGCGGTCTGTAGCGACAGCCGGAGCGCGGCGAGTACTCCCGGCTCGGTGAGCCGGTGCGGGAGGGTGCTCCACGGTGTGCGTACCAGCAGGCCGATCAGGGGCAGCACCAGGAAGAGCAGGCCGAGCGCGGCCGGGATGAGCAGCGCGGCCGGCACCCGGCCGGTACGTCGTCGCCGCCGCGGCGACCGGCTCTTCCCGGCCGCGGTCGCCGCGGGTACGTCGTCGAGGAGGGACACCGGCTACGGCGCCTGGAATCCGGCGGCGGTGAGTACGCCCCGGGCGGCGTCGGAGCGCAGGTAGCCGACGAACGCCTGCCCGGCCGCCTTGTTGGGCGCGTCCTTCAGCACCACGATCGGATAGTCGTTGACCGCACCGGCCGACTCGGGGAACTCGATCCCGTCGACCTCGCCGGCGGCGGCCCTGGCGTCGGTCCGGTAGACCAGCGCCGCGTCGACCTCGCCGAGCCGCACCTTCGCCAGCGCCGCCTTCACGTCCTGCTCCAGGGTGACCGGCGTGAGCGTCACCCCGGCGGTGGCCAGAGCCTTCTTGGCCGCCGCTCCGCACGGCACCTGCTCGGCGCAGAGCGCCACCTTGGTGCCGGGCCTGGTCAGGTCGGCCAGCCTGGTCACCGCACCGGGGTTGCCCTTCGGTACGGCGATCACGAGTTGATTTCGCACGAACGTGACCGGGGTGCCGTCGCCGTTACCGGCGTCGGTGACGGTCTTCATGGTGGCCGGCGCGGCGGCGGCGAACACGTCCGCCGGCGCGCCCTGGTTGATCTGGTTGGCCAGCGCGGAGCTGCCGGCGAAGCTGAAGGTGACCCGCACGCCCGGGTTGGCGGCCTCGAAGTCCCGGCCGAGCTGGGTGAACGACTCGGTCAGCGACGCCGCCGCGAAGACGGTGACGTTTCCGGAGACCCGGGTGCCGCCGCCGTCCGGTGCCGGGCTTGCGGCGTCGTCGCCGTTGCCGCAGCCGGAGAGCCCCAGCACCGCCAACGTGGTGAGCGCGGCAAGGGCGGTACGGGATAGTGCTGCTCTCACGGATTGGTCCTCCCTCGGCTGCCGGCGGTCGTCGCTGGCTTCTCCACCACGACCGTGGTCGACTTGATCACCGCAACCGCCACCGACCCGACCTCCAGGCCGAGGTCGTCGACGGCTTCCCGGCTCATCAGCGACACCAGCCGGAACGGCCCCGCCTGGATGTCCACCTGGGCCATCACCGCGTCCTTGACCACGGCGGTGACGATGCCCCGCAGCCGGTTTCGCGCCGACGACTCCTCCGTGCGCTCCGCCGGCTCACCTCCCTGCGCCTGGACGAATCCGGCGAGCGCCGCCCCGTCGATCAGCCGGTGCCCGTAATCGTCGCGCAGGGCGGGCAGGCGTCCGGCGTCGATCCAGCGGCGCACCGTGTCGACGCTGACGCCGAGCAGTTCTGCGGCCTCACCGATCCGGAACATCGTCACCCGGCCAGGTTACCGATCCGCATCTGCGATGTGAAGGTGGCTGAGCGGCCCGCGTCTGCCGTACTGGGTGGCGGGATGCCTGTGGCACCTGCTGCCCGCCTACGCCGCCGCGGTCGCGCAGGCGCGACTGCCGGCCGGGGGAGTGGCGGTGGACGTCGGCTGTGGCACCGGCCGCGCTGCCCGCGGTCCGGCACGCGGTCGGGCCCGCCGGGCCGTGATCGGCCTCGACCTCGCCCCGCAGACGGTGACCCGCCCCGCCGTCCACAGTGGTGGGGGCGACCCGGCGCATTGATCGTGATGGCTCTGTCGCTCTAGGATGGGCGGCGCACCGACGTGGGAGCGCTCCCGAGCCGGGTGGCGCCCGCGTCGACAGCGGAATACACACGGGGGAGGACGTCTATGCACGTCGGCAGAGCGGTGATGGCTGTCGCGGTTTCGTTAACGTTGAGTCTCGGCGGCGGCGCCGCATGGGCGAGCCCGGCAGATCCGTCCGGTCGAGCGACGGCCGACGCCCGCACCCCGTTGCCGGACGGCTGGAAGCTGACGCAGACCGCGTCCGGGTGGGAACTCGAATGGCGCCGGACGCAACCGGTCCGGACCGGCGACGCCGTGATCGAGTTCTACGCCGGCAACCGGCCGCTCGGCCGGCCGGGAGCAGCGAGCGACCAGCGCCGTTTCCACCTTCCCATCGACGACGTCACCGCACGGAACCTGACGGATCTCCAGGTACGCGCCAGCGGGCGGCGCCTCGACGTGCCGGTCGACCCGGGCGACGCGCGCGGGAGCGGCGTACCGCCGACGTTCGCGGCGACCCAACTGCCGCCGAACCCGGTCGACCCGGGCGTGCCCGGCCCGTACCCGACGATCAGCGGCGAGTACACGCTGCCGGACGTGCCGTTGCCGGGGCTGGCGGTACCGGTGGAGATGCGCGGCTACGTCGTGGCACCGCAGGGAACCTCCGGCCAGCGCCCGCTGGTGCTGATCCTGCACGGCCGGCACCCCACCTGCTACCAGGGCACCGCCGAGCCGACCACGGTCTGGCCCTGCCCGAGCGGCTGGAACCCGCTGCCCAGCCATCGGGGGTACGAGCGGATCCAGCAGGTACTGGCCTCGCAGGGGTATGTCACCGTCTCCATCTCGGCCAACGCCATCAACGCGCAGGATGGCGCCGGCCTGCCGCCGCAGGACGCGGGTGCGCAGGCCCGCTCCTCGCTGGTCCGGCTGCACCTGGGCCGCTGGGCCGACTGGGCCGGCACCGGTCGGCCCAGCGCGCCCGACGTGGTGCGGTCGGCGCCGGTGCCGAACATGTCCAACGTGCTGCTGGTCGGGCATTCCCGAGGTGGCGAGGGCGTCAGCCGGGCCGCCGTGGACAGCCTCACCCGGCCACCCGCCGGGCAGGACGGCTACCCGGGGACGGTGCGCTGGCAGATCCGCGGGCTGGCGCTGATCGCCCCGTCGATCTACAGCCACAACCCGGCTCCGGACGTACCGTCGATGACCATCCTGCCGAGCTGCGACGGTGACCTGTCCGACCTGGAGGGCCAGCTCTACGCGGACGCCACCCGTGGGGTGGGTCGCGGGTCCGCCCTGCACGGTGTCGTCTTCGCCGTCGGCGCGAACCACAACTACTTCAACACGGAGTGGACTCCCGGGCTCTCCGTCGCGAAGTCCTGGGACGACTACCCCAGCCCGCACGATCCGGTCTGCCGGACGGTCTCGCCGATGCGCCTGACCCCGGAGCAGCAGCAGAACGTCGGCGCCACCTACGTCGCCGCCGCCGCGGCCACCTTCGTGGCCGGCAACGACCAGGTACGCCCGCTGCTGGACGGCTCGGGATTCCGGGCACCCTCGACGGACCCGGCGACCGTGCTCAGTCACGCCGTGGGCGGCAACCGGACGCGTCTGCTCGTGCCCGACGCCTCCACCGTGCTCAGCGGCGCCGCCGCCCGGCTCTGCGAGCAGATCGCCCCGGCGAGTTCGCCCGCCTGGTGCGGCAACTCCAACTCGCCACACTTCGCGACCTTCGACCCGATCGTCCCCGAGCCGGGCCGGTACGCCATCGAGGTGGACTGGCGGGCACCGGGCAGCCCGGTCGGTCTCCGGCCCCCCGCCGCGGTCTCGCTGTCGACGGCGGAGTCGGTGGCGTTGCGGGTGGTGGTTCCGGGCGGATCCCCGGGTACCCAGTTCGACGTCGCCATCGCCGACTCGGCGGGCCGGCAGGCGACGCTCGGCACCACCACCCTCGACCCGATGCCGATGCCCACACAGACCTCGGACGACTGGGCCCAGGAGGTGCGGATGCCGTTGACCAACGCCAGAACGGCCGGGCTGGACCTCGGCCAGATCACCACTCTGGTGCTGGTACCACGGGCCGGTGAGACCTGGGCCAGGATCTGGCTGATCGACGCCTGGGGCTGGCGGCCCGGCACGCCCGCCCCGCAGCCGGTGTCGCTGCCCCGGGTCGACCTGGGCGAGCGGACGGTCCAGGAGGGCAACTCCGGGACGGTTACCTACCAGGTGCCAGCCCAGGTCTCCGGCAGCGGCAACGGCCAGGTACGGGTCTTCGTGGTGGACCCGCTGACCGGGCTCGCCACGACCAGCGTGCTGACCGTCACGCCCGGCAGCACCACCATCGCCATCCCGATCGCGGTGACCGGCAACACCCAACCCGGGGACGGCCGGCGCTACGTGGTCGCGGTGAAGGCCGTCCAGGGGGTCTCCGTCGGCGACGCCTACGGCCTGCTGACCGTCCAGGACGACGACGCATGACCTGACCCGCACGCCGACCTCCGCCGAGGGCGTCCCGCCGACCCGGGTACGCCCTCGGCGGGTCCGCGTCCCGGGACCGCGAGTTCGTCGGAAGCGAACGATCCTAACCGGACCCCCTACCCTTTGCGGGGCGGCCGGCGGCAACTCGGCCAGCGGGGAGTGGCTGGCTGAACATTCAGCTCGGAGTGGGGGTCAGGGGATGAATTGCGCCTCCGGGAAGGCCGGGTTCGGGCCTTCGAGCAGTCGCTGCCGCCGGTGGCGTAGGTGCAGGTCGAAGAATGCGAGTGGGTACGCCTGCCGGATCCGTACCGCCCGGGCCGGGTCGAGGGTGCCGATCCAGTTCGCGAGTTCCTCGTCGCTCATTCCGGTGATCCTGGCCAGTTGTGGGATCAGCCACTGATGATCGCAGTACGACCCGTGGGCTGCGCCGTCGGCGTGTACGTTGAGCCGCCATCCGCGCAGGTGCGACCAGTACTGGTCGACGCTCGGCTCGGCGGCCCGGGTGAACTCGGCGGTCATCAGCATGAACGGCCGGTCGAGGTCGGTGACCGGTGGTTGCGACTGCATCGGGCCGTCGAAGCCGAGCCCGGCCCGGACGCGCTGGTCGGTGTTCATGACGAGGGCGGTCGCGGTCGCGCCCTTCGACCAGCCGAACATGCCGATGCGGCGCGGGTCGAGCGCGGCGCCTAGGCCGGCCGGCAGCGCTCGGTGTTCGGCGTCGGGGTTGCGGCCGGCGGCGAGGTCCTCGATGCGGTCGAGGACGAACCGGATGTCGTGGGCGTGGTCCCATGGGGTGACCGGCAGATCGCCGGGGACGGTGAGGCGGCCGTCGGGGAATTCGCTGAACGCGTCGTACGTGTGATCCACCGTGACCACGATGTAGCCGTGACTGGCGAGTTCCTGTACCACGATGGTGGCTTCGGAACGGTGACCCCCGGCGCCGTGGGAGAACACGATCACGGGCAGCCGTCCGGGCGTCCGTAGCACCGCAGCGCCCTCGTGGCCGGCCGTGCGGGGTGCCGCCGCGGCATCGGCGTCGAAGCCGGCGGACCCGAGCAGCGCGCGCAGGGGCGCGGCAGGCACCCATGGTGCCACCGGATGACGCCCGGCGTGCCGGGCGGCCGGATACCAGATGCTGGCCATCAGTTCGCGGTGGCGCCCCGGGCCGGCGACCGGATCCGGGCGGGAGGTGTCGACGAGGTACAGCGACACGGTGCCGACACGGTGCGGCCCGGTGGGTGGCGGCAGCGTGAGCCCTGCCGGGCCGGGCGGCGCTGACGCCGGTGCCGCCCAGCCGCGGCCGGTGCCGAGCGGCACGGCGACCCCGGTGGCGAGCGCGGCTGCGAGCAGATGCCGGCGGGTCAGTTCGGTATCCATCGGTCCTCCGGTGGGTTGGTGGTCGTCTCGACTCGCGGGATGAGCAGCTTGAGCCGCCCGATCTCGTCGGCGAGCGCGGTGTCGCCGGCGGCGGTGAGGGTGATCCAGGTCCGACCGCGCTTGGCCTGCCGGAGGCCGTGCACGATGCTGGCGGGTTCTACGGGTCACGGCGGTGGACCGCGACCACGGCGACAACGACGGCCGCGACGGCCCAGGCTGTGAACACGATCCACGCTTCGGTGACGGTGACCGGGTACTTGGTCATGGCGACGAGCGCCGGCCGTCCTGGGTCTGGGTTGTGCCGTGCCGGGTTCTCGACCAGGGCCTGCCATGCGGTGTAGGGCATGGCGTTCCCTATCTCCTTGACCCACCGGTACGTTTCACCCTGGAATAGGGCCGGCAGGAGTAGGAGCAGCCCGATGGCGGCGACGATGGTGCCGGCGGCGTGCCGGATGACGGCGCCGAGAGCCATGCCTACCAGGGCGCACAACGGGGCCAGCAGCGCGGACGCGGTGACTGCCCGCAGCGCGCCCGGGGCGCCGATCGACAGGCCGATGCGGTGCTGGTGGTAGATCGCCTGGGTTACGCCGAACGACGCCACCGAGACGAGCGTGCCGAAGACGAGCATGACCGCTGACACGACGAGGACCTTGGCCGTAACCACCTGTCTGCGGGCCGGAACGGCCGCGAACGTGGTGCGGATCAGCCCGGTGGTGTATTCGCCGAAGATTGTGATGGCTCCCACGCTGCAGGCGATGATCCCGAGGATCTGAAAGGCCTCCGTGACGAAGGCGGCATGCATCGGGTCGATCGCGAGGCGCTGCAACGGGTTTGGGCTTCTGCTGATGAGCGCGACGTTGGAGCGGGCGGAGTTCGTGGTGATGCCGACGCAGATCAGCACGCCGACCGCGAGTACCCCGTAGGTGGAGCGAAGCGACCAGAGCTTGATCCACTCGGAGACGAGCAGGTCGTGGAACCTGGCGCGGGTGTCGATGGCCGTCACCGCTGTTCTCCTGCCAGGTATTCGACGCTGTCGGCGGTCAGTTCCATGAACGCCTCCTCCAGGGAGGCGGCGTGGGTGGTCACTTCGTGCAGCATGATCTGATGGTCGAAGGCGAGCTGGCCGATGCGGGCCGCGGTCAGCCCGGTGACGGTGCGGCTGCCGTCGTGGTGTTCGGTGACGGTGGCACCTTCGGTGGTCAGCACGGCTGTCAGGGCGCGGGGGTCGGGTGTGCGGACGGTGACCTGTTGCCGGGTGCTGCGAGCGGCGAAGTCAGTCAGCGGCTCTGCCGCGATCAGTTTGCCGCGGCCGATGACGATGAGCTGGTCGGCGGTGTTCTCCATCTCGCTCATCAGGTGGCTGGAAACGAACACGGTGCGTCCCTCGACGGCCAGCCGGCGGAACAGGCTGCGCGCCCACAGGACGCCTTCGGGGTCTAGGCCGTTGACCGGCTCGTCGAAGATCAGCACTGGTGGGTCGCCGAGTAGGGCGGTGGCGATGCCGAGCCGCTGTTTCATGCCGAGGGAGAATCCGCCGATCCGACGCCGCGCCACGCCGGCCAGTCCCACCTCCCGCAGCACCTCGTCGACCCTGCGGCGGGGCAGGCCGTTGCTGCGGGCCAGTGCCGACAGGTGGGCCCGCGCGCTGCGGCCGCCGTGCACGTCGCCGGCATTCAACAGCGCGCCGACGTGACGCAGCCCGCGCGGGCGGTCGCGAAACCGGCGCCCGTCGACGGTGGCGGTGCCGCTGGTGGCCTCGGTGAGGCCGAGGATCATCCGTAGCGTGGTGGACTTGCCAGCCCCGTTCGGCCCGAGGAACCCAGTGACCTGCCCGGTGCGTACCGTGAATGTCAGGCCGTCGACGGCCGTGACCTTCCGGTAGCGCTTGGTCAGTTCGTTGACTTCGATCATGCACTTAACACTGTCGCCGGGCGCGTCCGCACCGCATCCTGCTGCCGGTGACAATCGCGGCGGGAGGCTGTCGACCGTGGTTGTACAACCACGGGCCGACGCCCCCGTCGCAGCGGCAAGATTACGATCGGTGCGTGTCCACCGCTGCGAAGCTGCCGCTGCCCAAGGCCGTGCCGCCGGGCGTGTGGACGGCGTTGACCTGGTGTGCCGCCACGGCGTATGCCCTCGTCATGTTTGTCCGGTTGCCGGGCGAGGTGCCCACTATTCCGTTCAGGGATCCCTTTGACCGTTCGGCCGCGTCCTGGTCGTACCTGGCGGTAGCCACCGTGGTCGCGCTGGCCGGCAGCGCTCTGCTGCGCCGCCGGCCACTGGCGGCCGTCGCACTGCTGCTGGTCGGGTCCGTCGCGGCAGCGATGGCGCTGAACTCGACCCGGATCGCGTTCCTGCAGTTCCTGGCGGTCGACGTGGCGCTATGTTTCATCGCCGCGGCCCAGCCGCGCCGTACCTCGATCGCCGCCAGCGCTATGGCATTGGCTGTGCTGGCTGGCTACGCGGTCACCAGAGTGCTGCTTGGTTTCCCGATTGGTACCTCGACCCAGTTGGCCGTCGCCTTGAGCGCGGCCGTCGCCTGGCTGGTCGGCAACACGATCAGGCAGACCCGCGACCACGCCCACCAGGTGGCTGCCAGCCACACGGCTGAAGCGGTCACCGCCGAACGGCTGCGGATCTCCCGGGAGTTGCACGACAGCGTCGCGCACAGCCTTGGCATCATCGCCCTGCAAGCCGGCGCGGCCAGCCGGGTCATCGACACGCAGCCGACCGCGGCGCGCAGCGCGATGAGGGCAGTGGAAGCTGCCAGCCGGCAGACGCTGTCCGAGCTGCGGCGGATGCTCGGTGTGCTCCGGGAAGCCGAACCAGGCCATGACCGGGCACGGCTCGACGAGCCCACGCCCGGCGTGGCCGACGCCGAGCGGCTGGCCGCGACAACCAGCGCCGCCGGTGTCAGCGTCGATCTCCGGTGGCGCGGGGAGCACCGGCCGCTGCCGCCCGACATCGACATCGCCGCGTACCGCATCATCCAGGAGTCGCTCACCAACGTGGTACGCCACGCCCACACCACCAACTGTCGCGTCTTGATCGACCAGCGAGACGACTGGCTGTCCATCGTGATCGAGGACGACGGACACGGCACCGGACACACCACAGGCACCGGACACGGCATCGCCGGCATGCAGGAACGGGTCGACCTGCTGCACGGCCACTTCCACGCCGGACCGCGCCCAGAGGGCGGCTTCCGCGCCACTGCCCGCATCCCCATACCAGCGGCGCCGTGATGACCATCCGCGTTGTCCTCGCCGATGACCAACCCCTCGTGCGCACCGCCCTACGCATGGTCATCACCGACGCCCCCGACCTCGACGTCGCCGCCGAGGCCAGCACCGGCGCCGAAGCGATCCGGCTCACCGCAGACCTCCAACCCGACGTCGTCGTCATGGACATCCGCATGCCCGGCATGGACGGCATCGAAGCCACCCGCCTGATCACCACGAACCCCGGCACGGCCGCGGTACGCGTCATCGTGCTCACCACGTTCGACCACGACGAGTACGTCTACGCCGCGCTGCGCGCCGGCGCGTCCGGATTCCTCGTCAAAGACATGGCACTAGAAGACATCCTCGCCGCTATCCGCGTGGTCGCCGCCGGAGACGCCCTCATCGCACCCACCGTCACCCGCCGCCTGATCCAAGAGTTCGCCAGCCGACCCGAGCCCGCATCACCACCGCAGCCCGCGATCGAGGGCATCACGGAACGGGAACGCGAAGCACTGGCCCTTGTCGGGCGCGGCATGTCCAACACCGAGATCGCCGCCGCCATGTTCATCAGCCCCGCCACCGTCAAGACGTATGTGACACGACTCCTCGCCAAGCTCGACGCACGCGATCGGGTACACCTCGTCATCATCGCGTACGAAACCGGCCTCGTAGTCCCACGTCGCTCCTGACGACACCGCCACACGCACAAGGTCGGGCAGACCCGCCGGAAAGGCCACCCACCTCGCGGACCCGTCGGCGGCGGTGTCGCACAGCGACTGGTAGGCGTTCAGGGAGCGATCCCGCCGACGGATGCGGAACGGCGCGCCGGCTGCCACCCGCCAGTAGACCTCGGCGAACGCGTTGGCGCCGCCAGTCGGTGCGTTAGCGGGCGACGAGCGCGCGGAGTACCTTGCCGATCTCCTCCGGTGCCTCCTCGGCCATGAAGTGGCCGGCCGAGGTGGTGTGGTGCACCAGGTTCGGGGCCCAGGCCCGCCACAGCGCGGCGGCGTCGTAGCCGAGCGCCGCCCCCCAGTCCTGCTGGACGACCGTGACCGGCATGGCCAGCCGGCGGCCGGCGGCCCGGTCCGCCTCGTCGTGCGTGACGTCGATCCCGGCCGAGGCGCGGTAGTCGGCGACGATGGACGGCACCGCCTCGCGGGACGCCCGGAGATACTCTGCCCGCACCTCCGGCGGGATCGCCCGCGGGTTCCGGGCCCAGCCGTCCAGGAAGTAGCCGAAGAAGGCATCCGGACTGGCCGAGATCATCTGCTCCGGCAGGCCCGGCGGCTGGGCCATCAGGTAGAGGTGGAAGGCGACCGCGGCGCGGGCGCCGTGCAGGACGTCCCACATGTCGAGAGTCGGCAGCACATCGAGCGCGGCGAGGTGTGAGATCGCGTCCGGGTGGTCGAGGCCGGCACGGACGGCGACCAGGGCACCCCGGTCGTGGCCGGCGAGCGCGAAGCGCGGGTGGCCGAGTTCCCGGGCCAGGGTGACGACGTCGGCGGCCATGGTCCGCTTGGCGTACGTCTCGTCGTCGCGGGCGGCGGGCTTGTCGCTCGCCCCGTAGCCGCGCAGGTCGGGGCAGATCACGGTGTGCTCGGCGGCCAGGTCGGCGGCGACGTGCCGCCACATCAGGTGGGTCTGCGGAAAGCCGTGCAGCAGCACGATCGGGCTGCCCGCACCGCCCACCGCCACCGACAGCGTCACGTCGTCGTCGACCGTGACCCGACGGTAGTCGAAGCCGGAAATGGCAGCAGCCATGATGTTGTCCTCTCCTGGTCGGTCCTGCCCGGCTGGGCCCGTCCAGCGTGCCGATCGCCGATGAGCAACCGATGAGCGCGATACGTTGGTCGCCTCGGTGCGGAAGGGTGGATCGGTGCAGGTCAGCTTCGGGGTGCTCGGGCCGGTCGTCGTCTGGGACGCCTCCGGCGCGCCGATCGACGTGAAAGGGCCGAGACACCGCGCCGTGCTGGCCCGGCTCGTCGTCGCGCGCGGTCGGGTCGTCCCGGTCGACCGGCTCGTCGACGATCTGTGGCAGGAGCCTCCGACGGGTGCGGTGAGCGCGGTCCGGACGTTCGTGTCGGCGCTGCGGCGCGCGCTGGAGCCGCACCGGCCACCGCGCGAGCCGGCCCGGCTGCTGGTCACCGAGGGACCGGGGTACGCCCTCCGGGCCGCGCCGGACACGGTCGACGCCTGGCGGTTCGAGGAGGCGGTCGCCGCCGGCCCTGCCGGACCACCCCAACCGGCCCTCGATCGCCTCGACCAGGCCCTCGGCTGGTGGCGAGGGCCGGCGTACGCCGGGTTCGACGACGAGTCGTGGGCCCGCCCGGAGCGCAGCCGGCTCGAAGAGCTACGGCTGCACGCGGTCGAGTCCCGGGCCGAGGCGCTGCTGGCGCTCGGCCGGGCGGCCGAGGTCGTGGCGGACCTCGACGCCCATGTGGCCGAGCATCCCTGGCGGGAGGAGGCGTGGCGGCTGCTGGCCCTCGCCCTCTACCGCACGGACCGGCAGGGGGACGCGCTGGCCGTGCTGCGCCGGGCCCGCGGTCTCCTCCTCGATCAGCTCGGTGTCGACCCGGGTCCGCGGCTGCGCCGGCTGGAGACCGACATCCTCCGGCAGACCGACCCGGACGCCGGCCCCGCGCCGTGGGCGGCCGACCGGGTCTGGGCGGAGGCCACGGCGGCCTACGACCGGACGGTGGCGTCCAGCGCCCGGGTCAGGCTGGAGTCCACGGTCGGCCTGCTGCGAAGTCTCGCGGTGGCCGGCGCGGGCGGACTCGAAGCCGCCCGGGAACAGCGGTTCGCGGCCATCGCCGCCGCCGAGCAACTCGGTGACCCGGAACTCACCGCGCGGGTGATCGGCGGCTACGACGTACCAGCGATCTGGACGCGTTCCGACGACCCGGAACAGGCGGGCCGGATCGTGGCGGCGGCCGAACGGGCCCTGGCCGCCCTGCACCCCGGCGCGTCCGCCGCCACCCGAGCCCGCCTGCTCGCCACGATCGCCGTGGAGTCCCGGGGCACCCGGGCGGCACGCGGGCCCGAGGCGGCCCGGGAGGCGGAGCGGATCGCCCGCCAGCTGGGCGATCCGGCCCTGCTGGCCTTCGCGCTCAACGGCGTGTTCATGCAGAGCTTCCGGCGCGCGGGGCTCGCCCCGCAGCGCGACCAGGTCGGCGCGGAACTCGTCGCGCTCGCCACCCGCAACGACCTGCCGACCTTCGAGGTGCTCGGCCACCTGATCCGGCTCCAGGCCCGCGGCGCGCTCGGGGACTTCGCCGCCGCGGACGCGCACGCGGCCGAGGCGGACCGGGTCGCCGAACGGCACGAACGGCCGCTGGCGGCCGTCTTCACCGGGTGGTACCGGGCGATGCGGCTGGCCGCGACCGGGGCGCCCGCGCCGGAGGCCGAGGCCGGCTACCGGGCCGCGGCGGCACAGCTCGCCGGCGCCGGCATGCCCGGGGTCGAGCGGGGACTGCTGCCGCTGGCCCTGCTCTGCCTGCGGGTCTGGCACGGTCAACCCGCCTCCGCCGACCAGCACACCGACTGGGGCCCGTACGCGCCCTGGGCCCGACCACTCGTCCTGCTCGCTCAGGACCGCCCGGGCGATGCCGCGGTGGCGCTGCGCCGGACCCCGGAGCCGCCGCACGACCTGCTTTTAGAGGCGCTCTGGTGCCTTACCGGCCAGGCGGCGATCATGCTGGAGGACCGGGCGATGCTGGAGCGCGCCCACGCCGCACTCGCACCGGCGGTGCACGAGCTGGCCGGAGCCGGCAGCGGCATGCTCACCGCCGGCCCGGTCGCCCAGCACCTCGACCGCCTCGGCACCGCCCTCGGCCGTGCCAGTGGTGATCACTAACTCGATTCAGCAGCAACAAGCAGGATCGTGCAAGAGGTAGCGAGGATCGTTAAATCGGTGCGGCGGGTCGGGCTGCTGTAGTGGAGTGGTCCACTTCTGCGCCAGAACCTTGGGGAGCCACACATGTCGCTCGATTCCTACCTCACCCTCGGCCGCTCCGGGCTGCGGGTCAGCCCCTTCGCCCTCGGCGCGATGAACTTCGGCGAGGAAGGCGGCTGGGGCTGCTCGGTCGAGGAGTCCGAGAGGATCCTGCAGACGTACCTCGATCGCGGCGGCAACTTCGTCGACACCGCCAACTTCTACACCAACGGCCATTCCGAGGCGATCCTCGGTGACTTCTTCGCGGCCCGCCCGGGCCTGCGTGACCGGGTCGTACTGGCCAGCAAGTTCTTCGGCAACATGTACCCGGGCGACCCGAACGGCGGCGGCGCCGGCCGGAAGGCGATCGTCGCCCAGCTCGAGCAGACGCTGCGGCGGATGAAGACCGACTACCTCGACCTGTACTGGCTGCACAACTGGGACGCGCACACCCCGGTCGAGGAGACCATGCGGACCCTCGACACGCTGGTCACCGCCGGCAAGATCCGCTATGTCGGCTTCTCCAACACCCCCGGCTGGTACACCGCGCAGGCGCACACCATGGCACTGCTGCGGTCCTGGACACCGGTCATCGCCCTCCAGGTCGAGTACTCGCTGCTCGCCCGTACCGTCGAGGGGGAACTGGTCCCGCTGGCCCGGGACACCGGGATGGGGCTGACCCCGTGGAGCCCGCTGGCCGGCGGATTCCTCTCCGGCAAGTACCGTCGCGGCGTCGCCGAGGTCGCCGACACCCGGCGTGGCCAGATCACCGGCGGCCCCACCGAGGCCCAGTACGTCGTCATCGACGCGCTGACCGCCGTCGCCGCCGAGATCGAGGCGAGCGAGGCCGCGGTGGCCCTCGCCTGGCTGCGCGCCCGCCCCACGGTCACCGCACCGATCCTCGGGCCGCGCCGCGTCGCACACCTGGAGGCGAACCTGGCCGCACTGGACGTCCGGCTCAGCGAGCAGCAGATCGCCGTACTCGACGAGGCGTCGGTGCCGAAGCTGAACTACCCGTACGACCTCAACCGGCAGACCGGTGCGATGTTGCAGTTCGGCGGCGCCACCGTCGACGGCGTCTCCTCGGCCGGCTATCCGCCGCTGGTCCAGGACAGCACCCGGTACTGAGCCGGCCTCGCCGAGGCGCCCGGCCGGACCTGGCTACAGGTACCTGCGCGCTCCGGCGTACTCGTGGGCGTACCGGTGCTCGTCGAGCTTGACGTACTCGACGCCGCTCTTCTCGGTGTCGGTGTTGGTCGGCGCGCGTCGACCCGGTAGCCGTCACCGGCGTACATGCCGACGTGGTGCACCCGTCCGGTGCCGTTGGTGCGGGCGAAGAAGACGAGGTCGCCGGGGGCGAGCTGGTCCCTGGCGACCGGAGTGCCGGCGTTGGCCTGGTCCTGCGCGTCCCGGCGGTGGCCACCAGCACCGCCCGGTCGAGCCGGGCCAGCTCTGGCTACCGGGCGCCCCGGCGGACGGCTATCGCGACCCGGTCGCCCTCCGGGCCGCCGTCGTCTTCGCCGTACTCCTGCGGGCGCTCGCCGCCGTGGCCCGCTTCGCGGCGGCCTTCTTCGCGGTGGCCTTCCGCGGGGCGGCTTTCCGGGCCGTGGCCTTCTTCGCGGCGGCTCTCTTCGCCGGCTTCGCGGTCGTCGTCTTCGCGGCGGCACTCTTCGCCGGTACCCGCTTCGACGGCGCGGTCCGCTTGGCCGGAGCGGCCTTCTTCGCCGCCTTCGCCGCAGAGACCGCCCGCTTCTCCGGGGTCTTCGCGGCGGTCGCCCCGGTGGCCCGTCGGGTGGCGGTGGCGACCTTCTTCGCCCTCGCGCTGCTCTTCACCGGGGCCTTCTTCGCGCCGGTGGCCTTGCGGGCCGCGGCCGGCCTGGTGGGGGTGCGCTTGCTGCCGCCTCGACCGTCCGCCGGCCGTCTCCCTTGGGTGACGGTGGATCGGATCGGGCCTGCTCGTCGTGCGTCGGCCACCTCGACTCCTCCTCGTCCGGTACCACCCCGGCGGACCGGTACCGCCGCAACGGCGGATCGTCCGGCGGGTGGGTCCCCCGTCCGGAGACGCTGTCTCCCCTCCGCGCGAGCCGCTAAACACCCTCCGGCTCGCACCCGACCTGCCCGGTCGGGCCCGGCGGTCGGGCACGCCGGAATGCGAGGCGCCCGGCCGGGATCTCCCAGCCGGGTGCCTGCCCGAACACCCGCCGCCGTCACCGGCCGACCGGCCATGCCCCGGCAGGGCCGCCGAGCCGTCCCGGACCACCGGACGGCCCTGCTCAGAAGACCGGTACGCCCTCGCGGACCAGCCGCCAGTTCGGCTGGAAGAAGTCGGCCGGGTCGATGCTGCCCTTGGCCTGTGCCCAGTCGATCAGCAGTTGGCGGATCTCCTGCTGCTCGTTGTAGATCTGCGGCTTCACGATGCCGGGGAAGTTGCCGCCGCCGCTGCGCCGGTAGTTGTTCACCGCGATCACGAACTGGTCGGTGTCGGTGACCGCCGCCCCGCCGCCCGGGTGGGTCAGCCTGGTGATCCGCTGGCCCACCGGCCTGCTGATGTCGATGTCGTAGTCGACTCCGGAGATGGTGTCGTAGTTGTAGTCCGGCACGCTCGGGTCGGTGAGCTGCGCCGGGTCGACCGGCGCGCCCGGGGAGAGGGTGCGGAAGTACTTCGCCGAGTACTCCAGGTAGGCGCGCAGCTCGGCGCCGCTGACCAGTACGGCCTCCAGAGTGTTGTCGTAGATGTAGAGCCCGGCCACGTCCTTGATGCGTACGTCCCCGGCCGGGAAGACCGCTGTCCGGCTGAACGGTGCGGCGATCGACAGCACCGGCAGGTCGGCGTACTGGCCGCCGGCCAGCGCGGCGGTGACGGTGTCGGTCTGCACCTTGTTGATGTAGTCGAGGATCGGGGTGTCCTGGTAGCGGGACTCCGCCGCCGACAGTTCGACCGCCGAGGTGGCGACCACCTGGTTGACGTACGCGACCGTCTTTCCGTGTTGCCGGCGTACCGCCGCGAGCACCTTCGGGTCCTCCGGCACGGTGTTGCTGTTCAGCATCGTGGCCCGCTTGCCGGTGATCCGCCAGCGGTTGCGGTCCCGCTCCAGGGTGAAGTCCATCCGGGTCAGCCGCTGGCCCCACTTCGACGGCTCCGACATCAGTACCCGCTCGCCGGTCCGGGTGTTGGTGACGAACCGCTCGACCACCTCGGCGTGGGCGTGCCCGAACAGGATGGCGTCGATCCCGGGCACCTGCTCGGCGAGCATCGCGCACGGGTTCTCGTTCGGCAGCTCGGGTCCGTAGCTCGACGTACCGCTGTCGCCGCCGTGCGCGGAGATCAGCACGACGTCGGCGCCGCGCTGGCGCATCACCGGTACCCACTTCGCGGCGGTCGCGACCATGTCCTCGAAGCGGAGCCTGCCCTCGACGTGCCCCCGGTCCCAGATCGCGGTGCCGGGGTTGGTCAGGCCGAGGATGCCGACCCGCAGCGTCGGTGCCCCGGGCCCGAGCGACACCTTCTTGATGAGGTACGGGGTGAACGCCGGCTTGCCGGTGCGCTCGTTGACGGCGTTGGCGGCCAGGGCCGGGAAGCCGAGCTGCTTGATCCACTTATCCAGCAGCGGCAGCCCGTAGTTGAACTCGTGGTTGCCGAGCGTCACCGCGTCGTAGTCGAGGATGTTCATCGCCCGGGCCATCGGGTGCGTCTCACCGGTTTCGGTGATCGGTTCCTGCTTGGCGTAGTACGTCGCCAACGACGTGCCCTGGATGGTGTCACCGGCGTCGAGCACCAGCGTCGCCCTGCCGCGCCGCTCGGCCCGGATCTGCTTGACCAGGCTCGCCAGCTTCGCCACGCCGACGTCGTTGTGCGCGCTGTCGTCGTATTCGGCGTCCCGGTAGTAGTCCCAGTTGTAGACGTTGCCGTGGGTGTCCGAGGTGCCGAGTACGGTCAGGTCGTAGGTCTTCGGCCTGGTCTGCCGATGGGCCTGCGCCGGTGCGGCCCCGACGAGCGGTGCCGCCGCGGCGGCCGCGGCGACGGCGAGCACCTGGCGTCGCGAAGGGCCGGGAGGAGGGGTCATGCCGCGCCTTTCCTAGACATGGGGGAGCGCTGGGTAGCCGCGCCGACGGCACCATAACGACCGGTCGCGGGTCACGCCAGCCGAGCCGCCGGTGGACGACCACCGGCCATCCGGGCTCCGACCGGCGGACGGCTGCCGGTCACCCGCCCGTCAGGTCGACCAGCCCGTTCCGCTCCGGCCGAGGCCGCCACCGGGAAACCCAGGGCCACCAGGGACGGGTGCCGTTCGTCACGTCCGGCGCCCGCGCATGATCATGAGACTTGATCGCCCGGGCCGGCTCCGTAGGATCTCGATATCCCCGAGGTCGGGGCGCGGACCAGCCACGACGGAGGCGTCCGAGACCTCGGCGGCAGCGGCCACGGCGGTACGACCAGGGCGGGGAGAGACGGATGAGCCTGCGCGAGGATGCGGCGGAGATCCAGGACGAGCTGGCCGGGCTGCGCCGGGAACTGCACCAGATCCCGGAGGAGGGCCTGCACCTGCCGCGTACCCAGGAACGGGTGCTGGCCGCGCTCGCACCCCTGCCGTTGGAGATCAGCACCGGAACCGGACTCTCCTCGGTCACCGCCGTGCTGCGCGGCGGTGCGCCCGGACCGGCGGTGCTGCTTCGGGGCGACATGGACGCGCTGCCGATCACCGAGAGCAGCGGCGTCGACTACCGTTCCCGGCACGACGGGGTGATGCACGCCTGCGGGCACGACCTGCACACCGCCGGGCTGGTCGGGGCCGCCCGGCTGCTCGCCGCCCGCCGCGACGAGCTCGCCGGCGACGTGGTGTTCATGTTCCAGCCCGGCGAGGAGGGTTACAACGGCGCCGGACACATGATCGACGAGGGGGTGCTGACCGCCGCCGGCCGCCCGGTCGAGGCCGCGTACGGGCTGCACGTGCTCTCGTCCATCCTGGACCGGGGGGTCTTCTCCTCCCGCCCCGGCCCGCTGATGGCCGGCTCGGCAGGTCTTTTCGTCACCGTCGTCGGGGCGGGCGGGCACGGTTCCCGGCCGCACGTGACCCTGGACCCGGTGCCGGTGGCCTGCGAGATGGTCACCGCGCTACAGACGATGGTCACCCGCCGGTTCGACGCGTTCGAACCGGTGGTGCTCACCGTCGGCACCTTCCACGCCGGAACCCGGCGCAACGTCATCCCGGACGAGGCGAGTTTCGAGGCGACGGTGCGGGCTTTCGACCCCGCGGTGCACGCTGAGCTGGGCCGGCACGCCGTCCAGCTATGCGAGCAGATCGCGGCGGCACATGGCCTGCGCGCCGAGGTGCGGTACGAACCGGAGTATCCGGTCACGGCCAACGACCCCGACGAGCACGAGTTCGCCGCGTCGACCGTCCGGGAGCTGTTCGGCGCGGAGCGGTTCGTCGACATGCGCCACCCGATGACCGGCTCGGAGGACTTCTCCCGGGTGCTCGGCCGGGTGCCCGGAGCCTTCGTCTTCCTCGGTGCCTGCGCCACCGACGACCCGGAGACGGCGCCCGGCAACCACTCGCCCCGTGCCGTCTACGACGACAGCGTGCTGGCCGACGGCGCCGCGCTCCTCGCCGAGCTGGCCACCCGGCGACTCGCTCGACCGGCCGCCGGCCCGCTTTCGCGTACGCCCTGACCCGGAGCGGGGAGCGGGGCGGGCGGTCCCTGTCGCCGGCCCACCCCGCGATCGTCTTCGGTTACCTGCTGCCGCCGCTCAGTCGACCAGGGCGAAGGCGGCGTAGAACTCACCGCGCGCGTCGCGCGGCGCCGTGCGGTCCGGGCTCACCTCCGTGCCGACCCAGCCTCGGAAGGCGCCGGAGTCATCGATGACCTGCAACAGCGGCCGGACGTGGCTGTTGTACTCGTAGCACGACTTGTACGACAGGCACTCGCACCAGAACTCGTACGTGTTCCGGCGTCCGCCGAACGCGTTGCTCAGGTAGTAGAAGCGCCGGTTCTGCGCCGCCAGCTGGTCGACGCAGGCCTGGTACCCCGGGCCCGCGGCACAGCACGAGGCCGGGGAACAGCCGGCGTTGTCCTGCACGGAACCCAGGCACGAGCCGTCGTCGCACAACTGCCAGGTGTTCATGGTCAGCCCACCCGCGCTGCCCCGGGTGTAGTTGACGATGCTGTTTCCGTTCCAGGCCTGCCCCTCCAGCAGGAACGTCTCGGACCTGGTCCGCACGCTGGCCATCGACGCCTTGGTCTCCTGGTTCAGGCCGGCGTTGCTGCCGTACCCGATGCCGCTGGTCAGCGAGTAGTTGTCGCTCGCCAACTGCATCCGGCCGAGGGTGCTGCGTGGGCTCGACACCGTCCACGTCTCGACCAGGTTGACCGCGTTGGTGGTGCCGTCGACCGTGCTGCTGGTCCAGGTGATGGTCACCTCTCCGGCCGGCTGGTCGTACTGGTAGGTGCCGGTGAACCGGCCGTTCGGCTCCCCGGTGAAGCCCGGTGCCGTCTTGATGTGGCAGTTGTTGCGCGGGTTGCGACCGGGCACCCAGTCACCGCAGTAGTAGACGTCGCCGCTGCGGATCGGCAGCGGGTGGTCGGCCTGGTTCCAGGTCCAGAAGTTGTGCTCCACAGTGCTGCCCGTGGTGCCGAAGACCAGATAGCCGAGGCGTACGTAGTTGCGGTAGGCGTCCGTACGGAAGCCGGCCGTACTCACCACCCAGTTCTGCTTGCCCAACGGTGCGGGCGCGGCCTGCGCCGGCTGTACTGCCACGAGTTGGGTGACGGCGGTCAGGATGACAACGGCGAGTGCCGACAATCGTGTCGTGCGGCGCACTGCGATACCTCCCTGGTCCAAGATGGTCGAAGCGCAGGGGTGCGAGGCAAGCCTACCGATGTTGACCAACCTGAGGTCCATGTCGACCAACCTATCGTCCTAGGATGCCCTACGGGTGGTGCGGGCAAGCACGCCGGCGGGATGACCCGGGCCGACCTCGCCCGCTACGAGCTGCGGTTCCCCGCGCCGACCCGGTCGGACTACCGGGGCCACCAGGTGTACGGCATGTCGACGCCGTCCAGCGGCGGTGTCGCGGTCGGCGAGGCGCTGAACGTCCTGGAGCGGTTCGACCTGTCGAAGCTGACCGTCACCGAGGCGCTGCACCACTACCTGGAGGCGAGCGCCCTGGCCTTCGCCGACCGCAACCGGTACGTCGGGGACGGCACCTCCCGGCGGATCCTCGGCGAACTGCTCGACGACCGGTACGCGGCCGAGCGCGCCTGCCGGCTCGACCCCGCCCGGGCCGCACCGAAGCCGGTACCGCCCGGCGACCCCGACGGCCGGTACGGCGACTGCGCGACCGTGACGGCCGGCATCGAGGCCAACCCCGGGCAGAGCACCAGGAACCTGACGGTGGCCGACCGCTGGGGCAACGTCGTCGAGTACACCCTGACGATCGAGCAGACCGGCGGGAACGCGATGGTGGTGCCCGGGCGGGGATTCCTGCTCAACAACGAGCTGACCGACTTCACGTTCGCCCAGACCCCGGGTGCGGCACCGGACCCGAACCTGCCCGCGCCGGGGAAGCGCCCCCGCAGCTCGATGTCGCCGACCATCGTGCTCGACGACGACGGCCGCCCGTTCCTGGCGCTCGGCACCCCCGGCGGCGCCACCATCATCACCACCGTGCTGCAAATCCTGGTCAACCGGATCGACCTCGGGATGTCCCTGCCACAGGCGTTGGCGGCACCCCGGGCCTCGCAGCGCAACAGTGCCGCACCGCAGGCGGAGCCGGCCTTTGTCACCGCGTACGGCGGTGCCTTCGGCGCGCTCGGCCATCCGGCGTTCGCCGCCACCGCCGAGCTGGGTGCGGCCACCGCGATCGAGTTCACCGGTCGACGCGGTCTGCTGGCGTCGGCGGAACCGGTACGGCGCGGCGGCGGGGCGGCCGGCGTCGTCCAGCCCGGTCGGTGGGCGGCGTCGGGGTGAGAGGATGTCGGGATGCCGGCGCTGACGTTGCCCAGGGTGACCTATCTCGGCGGGCATCCCGACCGGACCGACCAGACCAGGCAGCTCACCGTCGTCCTCGACCGTCCCGGCATCGTGCTACGCGGGCGGTTCCGCCGCTTCCTTGAGTTCCGCTGGCCCGACCTGCGCGGACTCGACGTACGGTCACCGGACATCGTGACCTTCGTGCTGGCGACGTCGCTGTCCGAGGTGGACGGCGACGGCGCCACGCTGCACCTGGAGACCGACCGGGGGCGGGCCCGGCTGCACGTCAACGGCGTCCGCCAGGCTGACCTGCGGGCGACCCTCGCCGGGTGGGTGACCCGGGAGGCCGGGCCGGACGCCCCGTTGCCGGCGACGCCACCGCCCGCCCCGCGCCAGGTCGACGGCCAGCTCGGTACGGTGCGGATGGCCCTGGACGTCTGGCGGGCGGCCAGCCTCGGCCGGGAGCCGCTCGCCGACCGCAGCACCCTGGCCTACCGGCTGGCCGTGGCCGAGAACCACCGGCTCGGCGGGGCGTTCACCGAGGCCGTCGCCGTGCTCGGGCCGCTGGCGGCCGAGGCCGCCCGGGCGCTCGGCCCGACCGACGACGACACGTTGAAGGTCCGCAACGCGCTCGGCCAGACGTACCTCGCGGCCGGCGAGCTGGACGACGGGTTGGACGTGCTGCGCGAACTGGTGGCGGTGACCGAGCACCTGCACGGCGTCGACGGCGAACTCACCCTGGTGTTCCGGAACAACCTGGCGGTCGGCTACCAGCAGGCCGGCCAGTACGCCCTCGCCATCGACCTGCACGGGCAGAACGTCCGGCACACCGAGCGGCGGCGCGGGCCGGCCGACCTGGAGACGATCGGCCGGCGCAACAACCTGGCCGCCGCCCTCGCCCTCGCCGGCCAGCGGGAACGGGCGATCACCGCGTACTGGGCGGTGCTCGACGCGCTGGCCGGCGCCGATCACGCGCTGGCGGTCACCGCCCGGCAGAACCTGGCCATCCTGCACAACCCGTCCTGGCGGCCCTGACCGTCGCGGCGCCTCGGCCGCGCCGTCGGCAACCGTAGGGGCGCCGGAGCACGTGAGTAGCGTGCGGCCGGCACGCCGTCAGCCGTGCAGCAGCGGCAGCGGGGGAGGAGCGCCGGCCGGTGCGACCGGGCGGAGTTGGCGTACCACGTCGTCCTTGCGGACGATCGCGCTGATCTCCGCCCCGGTCTCGGCGGTGAGCCGGCCCTGGCCGGACAGTCCCAGGTGGGTGGCGAGCTTGCGACCGTAGAGGTCCACCGCGGCCTCGACCAGGTCGGTGTAGACGCCGACGGCGAGCCGGGCACGATACCGGGCGGTGAGCAGGGCCACCGCCCCGACGAACAGGGCCGGCCACCAGAGCGCGCCGAGCAGGACGTACAGCACACCCCAGCCGGCGAGCCGGGCCGCCGAGGCGCAGCGGTCCTGCACCGCCGTCAACTCGCCGCGTACCGGCTCGGGCAGTACCAGCCAGAGTCGCGGCCACACCGCTGCCAGGTCGATCGCGTAGCTGCGGTGCACCCGGACGTCGGCCGCGTGCAGCCGGTCGCCGATCCAGGTCGGCCGCTCCGCCGCTACCAGGCCGATGGCGTCCCGCCGGGCGATCGCCCGCCGGGCCCGGGCCCGGGCCGCCGGATCGGCCGGATCGGCCAGCAGCGCGCGTTCCGCCTCCGCCACCTCGGCGTCCGCCGTGGCCCACCGCCGCTGCCGGGACCCGGCGAGCCAGCGCAGCACCGGCGCCGAGCCGGTCAGCCCCCAGGTCCACTCGACGAGCAGGCCCACCGCGCCGGCCAGCAGCCCGGCCGCGGCGGCGCCGAGCAGGAACCCGGCCGCGGCGATCAGCAGGGCCGCGTTGCGCCCGCTGGCCGGGGTGGCGCCGACCGTGTCCAGCCAGGTGCCGAGCACCCGACGGTCGACCGCATGGCGGTGCCCGAGCACCTGCGCCAGCACCACCGCCCCGGCGAAGAGCGCCCCCGGCACCATCAGGGTGGCGGTCCACCGGGTCACCAACTGCTTGCCGAGCTCGGCGAGGAAGGCGGTCACAGCGTGATCCGGGTCTCGACGAACGGCAGCCCGGTCAGGGCGCAGGTCGGCCGGTCACCGTCACCGGCCCGCTCCGCCCGGGCACACGCCTGCCGGTTCGGGCAGGTCCAGCCGGTGACCGTGGGATGCCCACCGCCGCCCCGCCAGGTCTCGAAGCCCCGGCTGCCGGTGGTCAGCCCGTCGATGCCGTGCCGGGCGAACACGACGTCGAGCCGGTCGAGGTCGGCTTCGAGTTGCCGGTCCAGCCGTCCCTGCCCGATCGCGTCGGCGATCCGGCCCAGCACGTCGGCGGCGCCGAACCGCTCGGCGTACTCCCGGAGTTGTCCGCCGCCGGCCTGGCCGCAGAGCCGACCGATGCGCTGCGCGACGAGTTCCATGTCCGCTCCCCGTGCGTCGGCCGGCCGGATTCCGCTGACACAGTAACGCCCGGCGCACCGCATCGTCGCGAGGCGCGGGCACCGGGTGGCGTCGCCGCGCACCCGCCACCCCGGTCGGCGAGACTGTGTGCCGGAAGGCGACCGCGGAGCAGCCTCGGTAGCCCGGCCGCACGATGGGACGCAGCGATGTCGAGAAGCGACCTGGATCTGATCACCGCCGCCCTCGACGAGTACGAGCGCAGCGCCGATCCGTCGATCCCGCTCGACGCGGAGCTGGCCGACGCGGCGCAGCGCCTCGGCCCACAGGTCGGTGACCGGGGCCCGGGTTGGCAGGTGGCGGGGGTGCTGGCTCGGCTGCACTGGCGCCGTTATCTGCTGCTGCCCGGGCTGGACGGGCTGCGGGAGCGCCAGGCGGCGGTCGAGCTGTTCCGCCGGCTCCAGCGCCGGGAACCGGATCTGGTGCCCGAGCCGCTGCGCGACGAGTGCCGTGAGCCCGGTCCGTCCGGAGTCGACGAACTCTCCGCCGTCCTGTTGAGCCGGCAGCAGGCCGAACGGGTCGACCGCCTGCGGCAGCGGCACCTGGCCGGCGACGATCGGGCGCTGCGGATGCTGGTCAGCCTCTACCGGGAGTGGCTCCCGTATGCGGCCCGGCAGCGTGGCTGGCCCGGCGTCCTGCTCCAGGCCGCGCTGCTGACCGACCTCGCCGACGCGCTGCTCGCGGTCGCCGAGCACGCCCTTGACGGACGCAGGTACGACGACGCGCTGGACACTGCCACGAAGGCGCTGACGGTCACCGCCGCCCGGGACCCGCACCGGCCGGCCCGGCTCACCTTCCGGGGCCGTCTCTTCGAGTTGTACTTCGACGAGGGCGCCGGCCCGAGGGCGCTGGAGATGGCGGTCGGCGACTACCGTCGGGCCGCGCAGCTCGGCTGGCACCGGCGGCCGACCGAGCTGGACCTCGTCGGTCGGCTCGGTGCCGCGCTGCGCCGGCTGTCGGAGCTTCCGGAACAGCCGTCGGTGGAGATCCTGCTCGAGGCGACGGCGGCCTGGCGGGACGCGGTGACCTCGTCGGCTTCGGAGGATCCGGAGCTGCCGTCCCGACTGGAGCGGCTCAACGAGGTCGGCAACCTGCTGGCCCATGCGGTCGGCCTCGAACCGGTGCGTACCGTGCTGGGCGCTGCCCAGCAGCCAGGGCTGCTGGACCGGCTGTTCCGGCGTACCGGGGAACTGGCCGACCGGGTCGGCGTCGACACCTCGCCGGAGGTACTGGCCGAGCGGCTCGACTCGGCCCTGGTGCTGTGCGCCGCGGTACCCGCCTTCGACCCGGCCCGGCCGCGTGCCCTGCTCCTGCTCGGCCAGGCGGAACACGACCGCTGGCAGCACGGCGGTGAACTGGACGGGGCCGAGCGGGCCGCGATCTGGGCCCAGATCGCCCTGGACGCCGCCGGCCCGGAGCACCCGCTGCGCCGGGAACTCCTGAACCTGCTGGCCGGGGCGGCCGGTGACGCGGGACTGCACAGGCGGTCCGACGCGCTGGTCGAGGCGGCCGTCAGCGCCGCCCGGGCCGCTCTGGAGCTGGCCGACGCGCACCCGGAGGCCCGACCGACCCAGCTCGGCGTGCTCGCCGACGCGTACGCCCGGGCCGGACGGCTGGCCGGCGACCGCGACGCCCTGGATCAGGCGGTGCGGCACCAGCGGGAGGCGGTCGCGCACACCTCGGCCGACCAGGAGGTGTACCCGGTGCGGCTGATGAGCCTCGCCAGCATGCTGGTGCATCGCGACGCCCTGGCACCGGACGACGCGCTGCTCGCCGAGGCGGTACAGGCAAACCGGAGTGCGCTCGCCGCCCTGCCCGCCGACGACTCCCGCCGGGTCGGCTTCACCTACAACCTGGCGAGCAGCCTCTCCCAGCACGCCCTCCGGCGTAAGGACCCGGTGGAGCTGCTGGCGGCGGAGCAGATCTTCGCGGAGGCGTTCGCGCTGCTGCCGCCGGGCCATCCCGACCAGCCGCGGATCCGCAGTTCGATCGCGGAGATGCGGTACCAGCGGTTCGTGCTCGGCGGTGACCTGGACGCGCTCGCCGGAGCCGTGGCACTGGCCCGGCAGGCGCTCGACGAGACTCCGGCCGGGCATCACTGGTGGCCGATCCGGGCCCTCATCCTGGCTCGGGCATCGGCCGAGCTGGCCGGCCTCGGCGGGCCCGACGCGGCGGCGGCGCGCGCCGAGGCGATCGCCACCTACGCCGCGATCGCCGCCTCGCCGGTGGCCGATCCGCAGCGCCGGATCGACGCCGAACGCCGCCAGGCCGAACTCGCCGACGAGGCGGCGGATCCGGCCGCCCGACTGGCCGCGCTCGAACGCGCCGTCCAGCGGATCCCCTCGGTGATCAGTCGGTCGACCGCCGGCCGGCGCCGGCTGGACGCCATCGCCCGGCTCGGCGGGCTGGCGTCCGAGGCCGCCGCGGTCGCGGTCGCGGCGGGAGATCCCGACGCCGCCGTCGAACTCCTGGAACGGGGGCGCGGCCTGCTCTTCAACGAGGCCCTGGACATCCGCGTCGGCGGAGCGGAGCTGGCTGCCGTCGATCCGCTGCTCGCCGCGGACCTGGCCAGGGTCGAACGTGAACTGGCCGAGGCGGACGCGTACACGCACGTCCGCACGTTCATCATCGAGGTGGAGCGGACCACGGCGTCCGGCGAGTCGCTGGCCAAGAGCACCCGGGAGTGGGATCCCCGGACCAGTTGGCTGCCTCGGACCCGCGAACTCGCCGCCGAGCGGGACCGGCTGGTGGCCCGGATCCGCGCGTTGCCGGGCTTCGCCGACCTGCTGCGGCCACCGTCGCTGCCGGTGCTCCGGGAACGGCTCCGCGGTCTGCCGGTGGTCGTCGTCAACACCTTCGGCGACCGGGGCGACGCCCTGCTGGTCCCGGCGGAGCCGGGACGGCCGGTGGAGCTGGTCCGGCTGCCCGAGTTGCGTGAGGCCGCCGTCCAACGCCAGGTCACCCGGATGTACGCGGCCGTGCTCGACGCCACCGAGCCGGCGGTACCCTTCGACCGGCGGGTCGCCGCCCAGGAGGATCTGCTCGACGTGCTGGCCTGGCTGTGGGACGCCGTCACCGGGCCGGTACTCGACCGGATCGCCCCGGCGGAGGGTCCGCCGCCGAGGATCTGGTGGTGCCCGGTCGGCTCGCTGGCCCGGCTTCCGCTGCACGCGGCCGGTCACCACCGGGCTGCGGACCGGTCGCGTACGGTGCTCGACCGTACCGTGTCGTCGTACACTCCGACACTCAACGCGCTCGCCCACGCGGCGACCGGGCGGCCCCGGCCACCGGCCGCCGCCACGGCGGTGGTCGTCGGCGTACCGGGCGCACCGCGATCGTCGGCGTTGCCGGAGGTACGCGCCGAGGTCGAGCACGTCGCCCGGCTGATTCCCGGCTCCGCCCTGCTCAGCGGGACGGAGGTGGCGCTGCGCGATGTCGAGGACCTGCTCCGGGTCCACCCGATCGCGCACTTCGCCTGCCACGGCGTCGCCGACACCAGCGCCAACGCGATGCTCGGCGGTGGACTGCGACTCGGTGCGGCGACGCTCAGTCCGCACCTGGTCCGCTCGTACCGGCTGGACCGGCCGGAACTGGCCTTCCTGTCGGCGTGTAGTACCGCCGAGGCCCATCCGACCTTCACCGACGAGCCGCTGCACCTGGCGTCGGCGTTCCAGCTCGCCGGGTTCCGCGGGGTCGTCGGCACAATGTGGCGTACCACGGACAGCGCCCGGGTCGCCGAGGCCTTCTACCGCACCCTGACCGGCGGTGGCACCAGGCCACCGGCGACGGCCGACGCGGCCCGGGCGCTCACCGACACGGTACGGGCGCTGCGCGACGAGTTCCCGTCGACTCCGACCAGATGGGCCGGATACCTCCACGTGGGGCTGAACCGGCCACTCTCCCCGGCTCCGAGCTGACGGGCCACCGGGCGGTCGGGCGGGTCAGGGGCGCGCGCGGACCGGGCGGCGACAGTCAGGTCGCGGGTATCGGATCGGGACTGCCGGCGTGCAGGGCGGCGGCCGTGGCGAAGGCGCGGATCATCGGGTGCACGACCGTGCCGTCCCCGGCGAGTTCGGGCTGGAAGAGGGTACAGAGGAAGAACGGGTGCCCCGGCAACTCGGCGACGCGTACGTCTCCGGCCTCGTCGAAGCCCGTCAGATGCAGCCCGTGCGCCCGGAGGACGTCCAGATAGGAGGGATTGACCCCGTAGGAGCACTGGTAACGCTCGACGCTCCGGCCGGCACCGAGCACCCGTTCGGCCAGCGAGCCGGCGGCGATCCGTACCGTCCCCTCGTGCCCGGCGAGCGAACAGGCCAGCGGTTCGATCAGCAGTTCCCCGGTCGCCTCCGGGTTGTTCTCGCCGTGCGCGGCCCCGGACAGCCCGCACACGTCACGCGCGTACTCCAACAGGGCATGCTGGAAGCCGCCACAGGTACCGAGGAACGGTATGCCCTGCTCGCGTGCGGTGCGGACGGCGCTGATCGCACCCACCTCACTCCGGTACGGGCTGCCCGGAGTGAGCCAGATCCCGTCGAAGCCGGCCAGCGTGCCGCCGTCCGCCGCCTCGGGCGTCGGGATCCAGTACAGGTCCAGGTCGAGCCGGTCACGCAGCCGCAGCGCGTCGAGGAGCACGGGCATGCGGGCATGGGCGCGGACGTGCGGAGAACGGTCACCGACGGCGGCGACCCGGGCGGTGAAGGCGGATCGGGTCTCGGACATGGCATCATCCTGGCCCGCCGACCCCGTGCAGCACCAACGATGATCAGTACTGGTCTGATAAGCAACACTGATGCGGTGGACCCGCACCTGCTGCGTACCTTCGTCGTGGTGGCCGACTGCCGCTCGTTCTCGGCGGCCGCCCGGCGACTCGGTTACACCCAGTCCGCGGTCTCGCAGCACATCGCCGCGCTGGAGGGCGATCTCGGCACCATGCTGCTGTACCGCCGTCCGGTGGCGCCGACCGAGGCGGGGGAGCGGCTGCTGGAGCACGCCGGCCCGATCCTGCTGCGGCTGGACGCGGCCCGGGTCGACGTCCGGCAGGCGGCCGCGGAGCCGACCGAGCCCCTGCGCCTCGGCATGACCCCGCTGGCCGCGACGGCCCGGGTCGCGACCGCACTCACCGCCGTACGCCGGACCCGGCCCGGCCTCGACGTGACCGTACGGGTCGCAGACCGGCAGTCGGTGGCTGCCGGTTTCGCCACCGGCGAGTACACCATCGCCCTTGTGGACGGCGTGGTCGCGCCGAGCGACCCGTTACGGCTGCTCGACTCCGGCGCGCTTGTCGGCGTCGCGGTCGCCGAGCAGCCGCTCGTCGTGCTGCTTCCGGAGGGCCATCCGCTCGGCCCGCGTCCCGGGCTCACGCTGGACGATCTGCTGGATGCCCGGTGGATCGACGCACCCGACGTGACGGCCGCGTTATCGGACCTGAGCGCCGTCGCCCGCTCGGACAACCCGCGACCTTCGATCCGGTACGCCGGCACCGACATCGCCGCGCTGGTCGCGCTGGTCGCGGCCGGGCACGGGCTCGCGGTACTGCCCCGGTCGGCGGTGCCGTCCTGCGCCGGGATCGACCAGGTGCCGCTGGTCGCTCCACGTCTGGTGCACCGGACGGAGTTGCTCAGACCTCGCGCTGGCGGATCGCTGGCCACCGCGCTCAGCGACGCCATCACCGGGCAAACCGGATAACCGGCAGTGTGCCACGTCCGATTTCATGATCGAGTCGGTTCGGTGGAATGTTGGTGGGCTGCCGGTCGTTACATCTCACGTACGGCCGAGTACCACCGCCTGTGACCTGGGCTGGTGGTCGGGTCTCCGGGAATGATCCGGGGCCGCCGGTCGTTACATATGGTGTTCGCTCGAGTACCAGCATCCCCCGCGAGGTGCCGGGCGTTCTGCTGTCCCTTGGAGACCAGCGTCAGCGTGTGTCTCGGGACGAGTTTTCCAATGACACCCCGGATCCCTCCGGTGGGTGTTGTTCCCCCGATTGGAAGGTGGACCATCATGAACACGACTCTGTTCAGCCGATGGCTCCCGGCCGTCGAGCAGACTTCTCTGGTTCGTAAGACCGCTCTGGGTGTGGCTGGTCTGGCGTTCGTTGGTGGCGCTGTCGCCGGCCCGGCGGTGGCCGCGCAGGCTGCTGCGGAGCATGCCGGGTCGCCGGTGTCGCAGTCGGTGATGCAGGCCGACAAGGGTGACAAGGGTGACAAGGGCAAGAGCGACAAGGGCAAGGATCGTAAGGGTAAGCCGTCGCGGGACCGGTTGGTGCCGCGTGGTGTGCAGGGTGAGCAGTCGAGGATTGCGGTGTCGGGTGAGCAGTCCGACAACGTGCGGGCGATTGTGAAGGCGACGAAGAAGGCTGGTCTGGACGAGCGTGCCGCGGTGATCGCGGTGGGTACGTCGCTGCAGGAGTCGAAGTTGGAGAACCTGGGTCATCTGGGTGATCGCAACGATCATGACTCGCTGGGGCTGTTCCAGCAGCGTCCGTCGTCGGGTTGGGGTTCGCCGGATCAGATCACGGATCCGGAGTACTCGACGACCGCGTTCCTGAAGGGTCTGAAGCAGGTTGATGGTTGGCATGACCTGCCGTTGACGGTGGCGGCGCAGAAGGTGCAGGTGTCGGCGTACCCGGACGCGTACGCGCAGTGGGAGGACCAGGCTGCTGACCTGGTCGCCAACGCCTGGAACAACAGCTAACCGAACAAGCAAGCGACGCATCCGCTGGCCGGGTCCCCACCACGGGGACCCGGCCAGCGGCGTCTCCAGCCGACGGAGGGCTTCGGTCGATAGTCCTTGCGCTGCGATCTCTATGCCCGGTTGGTGCCGAAGGCGTCTCGGCTGTATCGGACCAGTCGGGCAAGAGCAGGGCTCTGAGTGGCCGTCCAGACCAGAGCCAGCAGGGCGGGCGCGTCGATGTCCGTCACCCGCAGCACGGTCAACCGGTCCTCGTACTCGTCGGCCATGGACTCGCTGAGGATCGCGACCCCAAGCCCTCGGGTGGCGAGGTCTGCGATGGTGGCGGCGGCGCTCGCCTGCAACGCGATGGTCGGCTGGACACGGCGGGCGGCGCAGGCCCGATCGAAGACCATTCGGATCCCGGTACCCTCCGGCATGCAGATGACCGGGTGCGCCGCGATGTCGGCCAGTCCGACGGTCTCCTGCCCGGTGAGCGGATGTTCCGGGGGCACCAGCGCCACCAGCCGTTCGCTGACGATCGTCAGCGCGTTCAGCCCGGGCGGCGTGGCCTCGGCCGTGCCGACCAGGGCCAGGTCGACCGCGGCGGACCGGACGCCCTCGATCAGCCGTTCGGAGTTGTCCTCAAGCAGCGTCAACTCGACCTGCGGATGGGCCCGGTGAAACGCTTCGAGTGCCTCGAAGAGCGGGGTCACCGTGCATCCGGTGACCATGCCGACGGTGAGCTGGCCACGGATCAGTCCGGTCACCTCGCCGACGGCCTGCCGGATCGCATCGGTGGAGACGAGCGCGGCGCGGGCATGTTCAAGAGCCACTCGGCCAGCGGCTGTCAGGGTGGCCGTCCTGGTGGAGCGGTCGATGAGGGTCGCCCCGAGTTCGCGTTCGAGCTGCCGGACCTGCGCGCTCACCCCGGACTGGCTGATACGTACGCGCTCGGCGGCGCGGGTGAAGCTCGCCTCCTCGGCGACCGCGACGAAGTACTCCAGTTGCCTCAGCTCCATAACTGCTGATTCTAGTTCTCATCAGAATTAGATGTTGTACTTCTACTCCTGAACCGCGCATCCTCGACCTGTAGGCGTTACCGCAGGCACCATCGAGGGGATCAGCATGTCGAACTACGAGAAGGCGATGCGGCCGGAGGACATCACCCGACTGTTCGTCGAGCGCTCCAACGCGGGAGACGCCGAGGGCGTGGCCGCACTCTATGCCGAGGACGCGGTGCTGGCGTACCCGCCGGGCGGCCAGACGGTCGGCCGGTCCGCGATCCAGGCGCTCTGGGCGAAGGTACTCGCGAACCGTCCGCATTTCGAGTTGGAGGAGTCGCTTCCGACGCTTGTCAGCGGCGATCTCGCCCTCACCTCGACGGCGCCGAAGGATGGTGCGGGTGCCCGCGCGCAGGTGGTCCGCCGCCAGCCGGACGGCTCCTGGCTGCGTGTACTCGACCAGCCGGAGTTCACCCCGTCGACGTCCCGCTGACAGGCATCCACCCTCCGTGGTCCGTCCTTCGACGGGTGTCCCTATGGGTTACGTCGAATGGCGAGTGCGGGCGACCGGTCCCGGGGGATGTGGTTGCGGAGCATGGCGTGGAGGATGTCGATGCGGCGTCGGGCCAGGCAGATGATCGCGGCGTTGTGCTGTGCCGGCGGCTTCTTGCGGTCGTCGTAGACCCCGGCCGGTCGGCTGGGAGGGTTCGGCCATACTGGTCCGCCATGGACCTGGATGAGTATCAGCGCGGCGCCCTCCGTACCGCCGCTCCACGTGACAAGCGGAACGAGCTACTCCACCTGGTGCTCGGGCTGGTCGGCGAGTCGGGTGAAATCGCTGAGAAGTTCAAGAAGTGGGTCCGCGACCTTGACAGCGAGGAGTCGCTGATCGACCGGGCCGACATCGCCAAGGAACTCGGTGACGTGCTCTGGTACGTGGCGGTGCTCGCCGACTACCTCGACCTGTCGCTGGATGACATCGCGACGGCCAACCTGGCCAAGCTAGCCAGCCGCCAGGGCCGTGGCGTGCTGGGTGGTCGCGGCGACAACCGCTGAACCGGCCATGCATGCCGGACTCTGATTGTCGGTCCGCCGCCGACCGACGATGACGTGCGGAACGCGCGGATAGTTACCTCGCGTTCGGCCAGAGTGTCGCGAGACGGGCATGCCGTCCGTTCGGCGGTCGGTCCTCGCCAACGCGTAGAAGCCCAGGGCCGGGACGGGGTCACTCAGTTCCATACCCGAGGTGTACGCCAGGCTGTCCGGTTCGATTTCATGATCGAGTCGGTTCGGTGGAATGTTGGTGGGCTGCCGGTCGTTACATCTCACGTACGGCCGAGTACCACCGCCTGTGACCTGGGCTGGTGGTCGGGTCTCCGGGAATGATCCGGGGCCGCCGGTCGTTACATATGGTGTTCGCTCGAGTACCAGCATCCCCCGCGAGGTGCCGGGCGTTCTGCTGTCCCTTGGAGACCAGCGTCAGCGTGTGTCTCGGGACGAGTTTTCCAATGACACCCCGGATCCCTCCGGTGGGTGTTGTTCCCCCGATTGGAAGGTGGACCATCATGAACACGACTCTGTTCAGCCGATGGCTCCCGGCCGTCGAGCAGACTTCTCTGGTTCGTAAGACCGCTCTGGGTGTGGCTGGTCTGGCGTTCGTTGGTGGCGCTGTCGCCGGCCCGGCGGTGGCCGCGCAGGCTGCTGCGGAGCATGCCGGGTCGCCGGTGTCGCAGTCGGTGATGCAGGCCGACAAGGGCGACAAGGGCAAGAGCGACAAGGGTGACAAGGGCAAGGATCGTAAGAGTGAGGGTAAGCCGTCGCGGGATCGGTTGGTGCCGCGTGGTGTGCAGGGTGAGCAGTCGAGGATTGCGGTGTCGGGTGAGCAGTCCGACAACGTGCGGGCGATTGTGAAGGCGACGAAGAAGGCTGGTCTGGATGAGCGTGCCGCGGTGATCGCGGTGGGTACGTCGCTGCAGGAGTCGAAGTTGGAGAACCTGGGTCATCTGGGTGATCGTAACGATCATGACTCGCTGGGGCTGTTCCAGCAGCGTCCGTCGTCGGGTTGGGGTTCGCCGGATCAGATCACGGATCCGGAGTACTCGACGACCGCGTTCCTGAAGGGTCTGAAGCAGGTTGATGGTTGGCATGATCTGCCGTTGACGGTGGCGGCGCAGAAGGTGCAGGTGTCGGCGTACCCGGACGCGTACGCGCAGTGGGAGGACCAGGCTGCTGACCTGGTCGCCAACGCCTGGAACAACAGCTAACCGAACAAGCAAGCGACGCATCCGCTGGCCGGGTCCCCACCACGGGGACCCGGCCAGCAGCGTCTCCAGCCCCGGCAGCCCGTCAGGTGCTGGCTGCGCCGGCCGCTGCCTCGGCGGTGTCGTCGTCCCTGGACCGCACCGTCGGACCAGCCCGGTCCGCCTCGCGGAACAGTCGGTGTGGCCACCACAGGTACCGGCCGACGTCCAGGCTCAGTGCGGGTACCAGTACGGACCGGACGATGACGGTGTCCAGCAGGATGCCGAACGCCACCGCGAAGCCGAGCTGGACGATCATCGTCAGCGGTAGTGTGGTCGGCGAAGGTACCGGCGAGCACCAGGCCGGCGGAGGTGATTACCCCGCCGGTCGCGGCCAGCCCGATCAGGGTCGCCCGCCGGGCTCCGTGCCGGACGGTCTCCTCGCGTACCCGGGTCATCAGGAAGATGTTGTAGTCGACGCCGAGCGCGACGAGGAAGACGAACAGGTAGAGCGGCAGTGAACTGTCCTCGCCGGTGAACCCGAAGACGTGCCGGAACACCAGTACGCTGGCGCCGAGCGCCGCGCCGAACGAGAGCACCACGGTGCCGACCAGCAGCAGTGGTGCCACGAGTGATCGCAGCAGTAGCACCAGGATGGCGAAGACCACCGCGAAGACGATCGGTACCAGGAGGTTTCGGTCGCTCCGGGCAGTCCGCTGCACGTCAAGCCGGATCGCGGTCTCCCCGCCGACGAGCGCCTGCGCCTCGGGTACCGCACGCAGCGCCGCGCGCACCCGGTCGACCGTGTCGTACGCCGGGCGGCTGTCGGCGGGATCGGTCAGCGTCGCCTCCAGGTACGCCTGCCCGGCGCGCAGCTCTGTTGGAGTCAGCGACCCGGAGTCCACCCCGGGTACGGCGGCAAGTGTCGCCCGTACCCGCTCCGCCCGGCCGGGGTGGCTGACCACCGCGATCGGGGTGCCGACGCCGGCCGCGAAGTGCCGGGCCAACACCTGTGCGCCGCGTTCCGATTCGTGGCTGCCCCGGAACGACTCCGACGAGGTCAGGCCGGTCGCGTCGAGCTGAATGGTGCCCAGGGCCAGCGCACCGAGCGCGAGGCTGGTCGCCAGCCATGCCACCCGGGGCCGGCGGGCGATCACCCGCCCGATCCGGGTCCACCAGTCGATCGTGCCGGTCCCGGTCTGCGCGCGGACGTCGGCTACCGGGCCGGACCGCGCCGTCGCCGCGCCAACCCCGGTCGACGGGACGGCCTCCACCTCGACCTCCGAGCCGCCGTACCGCGGCCGGACCGGCCAGAAGACCCAGCGGCCGCACCGGACCAGCAGAGCCGGGAACGCGGTCAGCATCACCACCAGTCCGGTCAGCACGCCGACGGCCAGTACCGGGCCGAGTCCCCGGGTCCAGCTCAGCTCGGCGAGCAGCAGACACGACATGGCGGCGGCCGCGGTACCGGCACTGTCCAGGAGGGCCGGCGCGGACCGGCGCAGCGCGAATCCCATCGCGTCGTGCCGGTCCCGATGGCGGCGCAATTCCTCGCGGTAGCGGGCGATCAGCAGTAGTCCATAGTCGGTGGCCGCGCCGAAGACGAGGATGGTCAGGATCGCGCCGCTGTCCGC
The DNA here is from genome assembly GCF_053764795.1 of Plantactinospora sp. DSM 117369. Classification (NCBI taxonomy): domain Bacteria; kingdom Bacillati; phylum Actinomycetota; class Actinomycetes; order Micromonosporales; family Micromonosporaceae; genus Plantactinospora; species Plantactinospora sp. DSM 117369. The sequence goes on from NZ_CM132446.1 coordinate 4,727,517, forward strand.
GGTGACGGTCAACTGTGCGTACCGGGCGAGCAGGTAGACCACCGCCCGCGCGGCGATCAGCGCCAGGCCGGCGCAGAGTACCGGCAGCAGCCACAACACCGGGCTGCGGTAAGTGACCAGCAGGATCAGCACGACGACGGCGACGGTGGCCAGTAACAGGCGGCCGTCGAAACCGCTGACCGCCGCGCTCTGGTCGGCGAGCGAGCCGGCGGCACCGGCGACGTACACGCTCGTTCCCGCCGCGTCCTGCCGCCCGGCCGGCCGACCCGCGCCGCGCCGGCCGCTCGACGGTCGGCACCGTCACCGCCGCCGCTCCGGCTGCGTGTGCCGCCCGGCGGCGATGGCCGTGGCGCGGTCGACGATGAGCAGCAGCAGGACGAAGGCGGTCAGCGCGGTGCAGGTGCGGAGATAGTTCAGCAGCTCCCAGCGTTGCAGGATCGCCGCGTGGTCGGCGGGAACCGAGCCGGCGAGCCACTCCCTGATCTGGCGGTTGATCGGCACGTTGCCGAGCCGGGTGACCAGGAACGTGGTCAGGGTCAGCAGGCTGGCTCCGGCGGCGAGCATCCGTGGCGTGTTGCGGAACAGGACGGCCAGGACCAGTGTGCTGAGGAAGGCTACGCCCATCGTCGACTGCATCACCGGGCCGTTCATCCGCATCAGGGCGGTGTGGAAGGTCAGCCGTACCTCGAGCGGGACGGACTGGAACGCCTGCACGACGTTGACCGCCCCGTAGCAGAACGCACCAGCGAGCAGGCCGCTGGAGAGCAGCGCGAGCCCACGGACGACCCGGACCGTGCCGCCGGGCGCCCCGGCCCGGGCGCCGTCGGGCACGTCGGCCCCGCCGCCCTGAGGTCGGGTGCGCTGAGCAGGTGTGCTGGTCATGGTCTCCTCCTCGATTCGCCTGGCGGTCGCGCCGACGCACGGTCGACGTGCCGTCCGGCAGCGTCGGCAACCGGCCGGGGTGCCGGCGCCACACCTGTCGACGATGCCGTCCGGACCGGGTCCCGGTCGTCCGTCCAGCGCGGACAACCGCCACTGCCGACGGTGACGCAGGCCGGTAGAGGAGTACGCCCCGGGCGGTAGTACCCGGCTACATCCCCGGCCCGACGCGGTGTGCGGCGACGGTCGTCTACCGTTCGGGGATGCGCGACGGAAGCAGGCGCGGATGGTGGCGCGGCACGGCGACGACACAGCGGGACTGGCTGGTCGCCGCCGGTGTCGCGGTACTGGTGCTGCTCGGCGCCCGGACCGCACCGCCCGGCCGGGTGGATCTCGACCTGGGCGGCTACCTCCTGCTGCTGCTCGCGGCCGCGACGCTGGCGTTCCGGCACCGGTCACCCCGGCTGGTGCTCGGTGTCGCCACCGCCTGCCTGCTCGGTTACCAGCTCCGCGGCTATCCCGGGGTCATCCCCGCCGTACCGGTGCTGTTCGTGCTGTACGCGGCGGTCCGTGCCGGGCACCGCCGGGCGGCGTTTGTCGCCCTCGGGGCCGTCCTGGTCGGTGGCTTCGCCGGTGAGGTGGCCCTCGGCGGTGGTGCCGAGTCGCCTTCCGACGTCTTCCAGCGGTGGTTCCTGCTCGTCGGCTGGATGGTCGCGGCCTGCACTCTCGCCGAGGTGGCCCGGCACCGCCAGGCGTACCTGGAAGAGGTGGAGCAGCGGGCGGCCGACGCGGAACGGACCCGTGAGGAGACCGCCCGCCGCCGCGCCGACGAGGAGCGGCTGCGGATCGCCCGCGAACTGCACGACTCGTTGACACACAGCATCTCGATCATCAAAGTGCAGGCCGGTGTCGCCGTGCACCTGGCTCGCAAGCGCGACGAGCCGATTCCCGACGCGCTGCTCGCCATCCAGCAGGCCAGCGGCGAGGCGATCCGGGAACTGCGGGCCACCCTCGAGGTGCTGCGCAGCGACGACGACAATCCCGGAACCGGTCTGGACCGGCTGGAACACCTGGTCGGCGGGGCCCGCCGGGCAGGTCTGCCGGTCACCGTGCGGATCACCGGGCAGCCGCGTACCCTGCCCGCCCCGGTCGACCGGGCCGCGTACCGGATCATCCAGGAGGCGTTGACCAACGTCGCCCGGCATGCCGGACCGGCCACCGCCGCGATCGAACTCGACTACCGTGCCGAGTCGCTGACCGTACGGGTCGACGACGACGGGAGCGGCAACGGAAGCGGTAACGGCGGGTCGGATGCGGTGCCCGGCGTTGGCCTGGTCGGCATGCGGGAGCGGGTGGCGGCCCTCGGGGGCTCACTGCACGCCGGGCCACGCGACGGCGGTGGTTTCGCCGTCCGGGCCGACCTGCCGTGCGGAGCGGCCGCGTGATCCGGGTGCTGCTCGCCGACGACCAGGCGCTGATCCGTGCCGGGTTCCGTGCGCTGCTTGCCGCCGAGGACGACATCGAAGTGGTCGCCGAGGCGGCTGACGGTGAACAGGCGGTCAGGCTCGCCGTGCAGCATGTGCCGGACGTCGCCCTGGTCGACATCCAGATGCCAGTGCTCGACGGTATCCAGGCGACCCGGCAGATGGTCGCCGATCCCCGGCTGACCGGTACCCGGGTGGTGATGCTGACCAACTACGGCCTCGACGAGTACGTCTACACCGCGCTGCGGGCCGGCGCCAGCGGCTTCCTCGTGAAGGACACGGAGCCGGAGGACCTGCTGCACGGCGTACGCGTCGCCGCCCGGGGCGACGCGCTGCTGTCACCCACCATCACCCGCCGGCTGATCGACGAGTACGTCTCCCGACCGCCGCAGGGGCAACTCTCGTCCGCGCTGGACGTGCTGACCAACCGGGAACGTGAGGTGGTGGCGCTGGCCGCGCGAGGTATGTCCAACGATGAGATCGCCGCGCAGATGGTGATCAGTCTGGCCACTGCCAAGACCCATGTCAGCCGGGCCATGACCAAGCTCCGGGCGCGCGACCGGGCCCAGCTTGTGGTGCTCGCCTACGAGTCCGGCCTGGTCACACCAGCTCGCCGCCCGGACACCCGGTAGCTGGGTGCTATCCGCCCGTCTGCGAACCGCGTCCCGGCTGTCCGGTTCGATTTCATGATCGAGTCGGTTCGGTGGAATGTTGGTGGGCTGCCGGTCGTTACATCTCACGTACGGCCGAGTGCCACCGCCTGTGAGCTGGGCTGGTGGTCGGGTCTCCGGGAATGATCCGGGGCCGCCGGTCGTTACATATGGTGTTCGCTCGAGTACCAGCATCCCCCGCAGGTGCCGGGCGTTCTGCTGTCCCTTGGAGACCGGCGTGAGCGTGTGTCTCGGGACGAGTTTTCCAATGACACCCCGGATGCCTCCGGTGGGTGTTGTTCCCCCGATTGGAAGGTGGACCATCATGAACACGACTCTGTTCAGCCGATGGCTCCCGGCCGTCGAGCAGACTTCTCTGGTTCGTAGGACCGCTCTGGGTGTGGCTGGTCTGGCGTTTGTTGGTGGCGCTGTCGCTGGTCCGGCGGTGGCCGCGCAGGCTGCTGCGGAGCATGCCGGGTCGCCGGTGTCGCAGTCGGTGATGCAGGCCGACAAGGGCGACAAGGGCAAGAGCGACAAGGGTGACAAGGGCAAGGATCGTAAGAGTGAGGGTAAGCCGTCGCGGGATCGGTTGGTGCCGCGTGGTGTGCAGGGTGAGCAGTCGAGGATTGCGGTGTCGGGTGAGCAGTCCGACAACGTGCGGGCGATTGTGAAGGCGACGAAGAAGGCTGGTCTGGATGAGCGTGCCGCGGTGATCGCGGTGGGTACGTCGCTGCAGGAGTCGAAGTTGGAGAACCTGGGTCATCTGGGTGATCGTAACGATCATGACTCGCTGGGGCTGTTCCAGCAGCGTCCGTCGTCGGGTTGGGGTTCGCCGGATCAGATCACGGATCCGGAGTACTCGACGACCGCGTTCCTGAAGGGTCTGAAGCAGGTTGATGGTTGGCATGATCTGCCGTTGACGGTGGCGGCGCAGAAGGTGCAGGTGTCGGCGTACCCGGACGCGTACGCGCAGTGGGAGGACCAGGCTGCTGACCTGGTCGCCAACGCCTGGAACAACAGCTAACCGAACAAGCAAGCGACGCATCCGCTGGCCGGGTCCCCACCACGGGGACCCGGCCAGCAGCGTCTCCAGCCCCGGCCGAGGTGCGGGTCAACCGCCCGTCGGGGCGTCCACCGGCCCGGTGAGCAAGGCATCCCCCAGGGGCGTGCGGGCGTAGAGGACCGAGCGACCGTCCCGTCGTGCCGACAGGATCCCGGCCGCCGTCAGCGCCTTCAGGTGGGAGTTGAGCGTGGGCGGGGTCACCGTCACCTGACAGGCGAGTTGGGTCGTCGACATCGGCAGGTCCAGTTGGGCGAGGATCGTGGCGCGGGTACGCCCGAGCACCCCGGCGAGCGGGGATTGCTGCTGGATGGTCGGGGCCTCCCAGAGCCGGCCGAGCCCGCGCGGCGAGTACGTGACGGTCGGCGGGCCGGGGTCACCCGTGCGGACGATTACGTCCGGCCAGGCGAAGACGCAGGGCACCAGCAGCAGTCCACGATGCCGCAGGTCGGCGTGCCCCTCGTAGTACTTGACGACGCGCAGCGTGTCGCGGTCGAAGCTGACCAGCGGGTGCAGCGTACGGAAGAGTTGCTGTACCCCGCCGGCGGCGAGTTCTTCGAGCCGATACCCCAGGTCGGCCTGCAAGAGGGCGCGGATCCGTGGCCAGTACGGCACGATGACCACCTGCCAGTAGTGTTCGAGCGCGACGACCAGGCGGGCCACTGCCGCCTCCGGGTCGTCGACGAGTTCCCGCAGCAGCCGCTCCCGTCCGGGCCGACCCGCGCCCTGCTGGGCAACCCGGTGTCCGGCCAGATGCGATAGCTGCGCGACCACGGTGTCGAGGTCGGCCCCGGCCACCTCGTCGAGGCTCGCCTCGATGCTGGACAGTCGGGTCGACGGCGGCGGGACGAGGAAGTCGGGGATGTATCCGGTGGGCCGTACCACGGCGGTCAACAGTTCCAGGTCGACCTCGTCGAGTCGCGCCGCCACCTGCCGTATCCAGGGGGCGTGCAGTCGGGCCGCCGTGCTGGCGGACAGCGTTCGTACGCTGGTCACGGCCTCCATCAGCGGTGAGAAGGCGAACCGGATCCGGCCCAGGTCGTCCGCGCTGAAGTGCAGGTGGATCACCAGGCAGAGGCTAGCGCCCCAGTGACAGCCCGGCCCGGTCCGTGCCGTGCGGTGGCTGGTGCACCGGCCACCGCACATCCCTGCCCGGCGGAACCGGACGCAGCCCGGCCGAGGACCGAAATTCAGACTTGACTTATATAAGTGGCAGGTGACATTCTCTCTGCCGTGCAGGCGTTCGACGTGCTCAGCGATCCGGTGAGACGCCGGATCCTGGAACTGCTCGCCGACGGCGAACAGGCCGCAGGCGCAGTCAGCAGGGTCATCCGGACGGAGTTCGGGATCTCCCAGCCGGCGGTGTCGCAGCACTTGCGGGTGCTGCGGCAGTCCGGGTTCGCGACCGTCCGCCCGGACGGCACCCGCCGCCTGTACGCCGTCGATTCGGCGCCACTCCGGGAGGTCGACATCTGGCTGGAGCGCTTCCGCCGGTTCTGGACCCAGCGCCTGGACGCATTGGGCACCGAACTCGCCCGCGGCAGGCGCGAGCGCCGCGAACTACCCGACAAGGCTGCCGGGACGTCGTCCGCGGGCAGCCGACCATCCACGAAGAGCGAGGAAGAAACGTGATCGACATCATCAAGCAGGTGAACGCCACCCACCGGGAGATCGGCAATCAGGCCGTCGCCACCGGCGAAGGGCGGTCGCTGCTGCTGCGCCGCAGCTACGACGCACCGATCGAGGACGTGTGGAGCGCCTGCACCGACCCCGAGCGGATCAGCCGATGGTTGGCCCCGGTCGAGGGTGACCTGCGGCTCGGCGGCAAGTACCAGCTCAAGGGCAATGCCGGCGGAGAGATCCTGCGCTGCGAGGAGCCCCGCCTGATCAAGGTGACCTGGATGCTCGGCGAAGGAATGTCCACCGAGGTCGAAGTCCGGCTCGCGCCCGACGCGGACGGCGGTACCGTACTGGAGCTGGAGCACGCGTCACCGGCCCAGATCGTCGACGAGATGGTGGCCAACTACGGCGCCGGCGGCACGATCGGCATCGGTGGTGGCTGGGACATCGCCCTGCTCGGCCTCGACCTGTTCCTGGGCGGTAGGGAGTTCGACCCCGCCACCTGGGAGGACACCCCCGAGGTGCAGGAGTTCGCCCGGCAGAGCTGCCACGCCTGGGGACCGGCGGTGCAGGCCGCCTGGGGGACCGGTGCCGAGGACCTCGCCGCGGCCATCGCGTTCGCGGTGCAGCACTTCGCCCCCGACACCAGTGGCGACGACAATGGCTGACCGGCGGTGGGCCGGAGTGGCCCGTCCGGTACCGGCGGACGGGACAGATCGGTGACCGGGACCGTCAGCGCCGAGCCCGGCAGGGTGCCCGGGACGGTCGTCGGGTCGACGAGGGCCCTGCTGGCCTGCGGTGTCGTCGCCGGCCCGCTATACATAGTGGTGGTCGTGCTACAGATGCTCACCAGGGACGGGTTCGACATCGGCCGGCACCCGGCCAGCCTGCTGAGCAACGGTGCCCAGGGATGGATCCAGATCGTCAACTTCGCGGTCACCGGCCTGCTGTTCGTGGCGTACGCGATCGGTCTGCGCCGGCTCCGCGAGCCGGGGGCGGGGCGGGCTTGGGCACCCCGGCTGGTCGGCGTCTTCGGTGCCGGGATGGTCGGTGCGGCGCTCTTCTCCGCCGACCCGGTCGACGGCTTCCCGCCCGGCACGCCGACCGGCCCGCCCACCAGCGTCAGTTGGCACGGGATGCTGCACTTCCTGGTCGCCGGGGTCGCCTTTTTCGCTCTGATCGCCGCGTGCTTCGGGTTCGCCCGGCGGTTCGCGTCGGCCGGTCGTTACGGTTGGGCGGTGTTCAGCGCGACTACCGGGGGGCTCTTCCTGGCCGGCTGGATGTCGATCTTCGTGCTGGCGGGGTCCCGACCGGCCAACGTCGCCTTCGCCATCGCGATCGGGCTCGTCCTGACCTGGACGTCCCTGCTGGCCGCGTACCACCTCGGCCGAGCCCGCGAGGGCTAGGAGCCGGGCCGCTAGTCCGAGACGAAGGGCGCGCAGTGGCCGGGGGAGTGCAAGTGGAGAGCAGCCAGCGTTGCGTATGGCGGTCGTGCGGGCCAGCCGGGTCGCGACGGTGGCTGCTCCACCCGGACGATTGGGCGCTGCGCTCATCGTCGCCCCGGACGGCGTCGAACGAGAACCTCGTACGCAGGGACACCGAACTTCTCCCACCGGGCGCAGCTGGAGGCTTACCTCGGCCGACTGGTCAACCGTCTGACGAGGGCGGATTAGCCGAGCACGTTGGGTAAGCGCCCGGTGTGCGGGATGTCCGGCCCGTCCCGAATATCCGGTTCGATTTCATGATCGAGTCGACCTCGGTGGAATGTTGGTGGGCTGCCGGTCGTTACATCTCACGTACGGCCGAGTACCACCGCCTGTGACCTGGGCTGGTGGTCGGGTCTCCGGGAATGATCCGGGGCCGCCGGTCGTTACATATGGTGTTCGCTCGAGTACCAGCATCCCCCGCGAGGTGCCGGGCGTTCTGCTGTCCCTTGGAGACCAGCGTCAGCGTGTGTCTCGGGACGAGTTTTCCAATGACACCCCGGATGCCTCCGGTGGGTGTTGTTCCCCCGATTGGAAGGTGGACCATCATGAACACGACTCTGTTCAGCCGATGGCTCCCGGCCGTCGAGCAGACTTCTCTGGTTCGTAGGACCGCTCTGGGTGTGGCTGGTCTGGCGTTCGTTGGTGGCGCTGTCGCTGGCCCGGCGGTGGCCGCGCAGGCTGCTGCGGAGCATGCCGGGTCGCCGGTGTCGCAGTCGGTGATGCAGGCCGACAAGGGCGACAAGGGCAAGAGCGACAAGGGTGACAAGGGCAAGGATCGTAAGAGTGAGGGTAAGCCGTCGCGGGATCGGTTGGTGCCGCGTGGTGTGCAGGGTGAGCAGTCGAGGATTGCGGTGTCGGGTGAGCAGTCCGACAACGTGCGGGCGATTGTGAAGGCGACGAAGAAGGCTGGTCTGGACGAGCGTGCCGCGGTGATCGCGGTGGGTACGTCGCTGCAGGAGTCGAAGTTGGAGAACCTGGGTCATCTGGGTGATCGCAACGATCATGACTCGCTGGGGCTGTTCCAGCAGCGTCCGTCGTCGGGTTGGGGTTCGCCGGATCAGATCACGGATCCGGAGTACTCGACGACCGCGTTCCTGAAGGGTCTGAAGCAGGTTGATGGTTGGCATGACCTGCCGTTGACGGTGGCGGCGCAGAAGGTGCAGGTGTCGGCGTACCCGGACGCGTACGCGCAGTGGGAGGACCAGGCTGCTGACCTGGTCGCCAACGCCTGGAACAACAGCTAAGGCTGGAAACCGAAGGCCGGATCCCACCCGGGTCCGGCCTTCGGCGTTTCCGGGTCGACCCCGGGCTCGGCCCGGTGTGCCCGGTCTGGCCGCCGGGTTCAGCCGGCCGACGTGGCCGCCCGGGTGGAGCGCCTGCGGCTGCGCAGTGCGTCCGTGACCGCGACTCCGGCCAGCACCAGCGCGGCCACGGTCGTACCGGCGAGCGGCGGCAGCCGCAGCACGCCCGGCACCGCCGCGACCAGTACCAGCATCGCGGCGGGACGTACCGGGGAGACGCGACCGAAGACCTCGTACTCGAAGAGGGCCCGACCGGCCAGGAAGAGTGCCGGACCGCCCAGGGTCGTGGCGACCCACCCGGTTGTCGGCTCGCCGGTCGGATCCACGATGACGAGTTCGAAGCCGGCGGCGGTGGCGGCGACTCCGGCGACCATCACCAGGTGGTTGTAGGGCGAGCTCTGGCTGAACCGCGCCGGGCGTCTGGACGCGCCGATCGCGGCCGGCAGCACCTGCCCGGCGCGGTGCACGTAGATCCGCCACAGCAGGACGGTGCTGCCGAGGGTCACCCCGAACCCGGCCAGGTGTATGGCGGTGAACTCGGTACGACTCATCGCCAGTCCGATGATCAGGATCGCGTCGCCGAGCGAGACGATGAAGAACTGCTGGAACCGCTCGCCGAGGTGTTCGGCGACGCTGAGGAGTTGGGCGGCCTGGCCCCTGCCCAGCCCGGGTACCGGGTACCGAAGACCGAGCCCGAGGGCGTCGATGGCCAACGCGACCGTCCAGAGCGCGATCTGCCCGGTCCCGCCGACCACACCGCCGGCCAGCCACGGCACGGCGGAGACGGAGAACCAGATCAGCACGTGGACGGCCCGCTGGAACTCGCCGGGCTGGCCCCGGAGCGCCGGGATCAACAGGAGCCCGCGCCCGAGATGGATCCCCACGTACGCGACCGCGAAGACCATGCTGTGCCGGTCGTAGGCGCCGGGTATCGAGGCGGCCATCAGCAGGCTGCCGACGATCGCCACGATCGTGGCGCCCTGGATCAACGGCTGGGCCGGGTCGTAGATGTTGGTGATCAGGACCGTCGCGCCCCACACCCAGCAGAGCCCCGCCAGCAGGAGCAGGGCGCGGACCGCGTCTGCCCAGTCCGGGTCGCGCATCAGCCGTTGCGAGATGAGGGCGAGGACGACGACGTACACCAGATCGAAGAAGAGCTCCAGCATCGTCGGCCGGCGGGCGTTCTCGGGACGGGGTTCCAGCACTGGTCAACCAGACGGATCGGAGTCGCTGCCCGTTCACCGAGCGGGCCCGGTCCCAGTGTCACATCCGTTGACGGGCGGGGATCGGCAAACGCTAGCCAGGGCGCCGGCCGAGGCGGAGGTGCGACCGGGTCAGCGGGGCCAGTCGGCCAGCTTCGCGCGGATCTTCCGGACCTGCGCGGGGTCCCGGCCGTACCGGGCGAAGCGCTGGTCGGGCAGCCGGTCCAGGTAGCGGCCGGCGGCGGTGATGTCGTCCGGCTCGATCGCCGGATCGTACTCGGCGGCGAGCCGGATCAGGTCGTCCACGGCGTACCGGTCGAGCGCCGCCGCGACGTCGATGTAGTCCCGGACCTCGCGGCGGGTGACCAGGGCGGCGGTCTTGCTGGCCACCAGGTCCTGGACGTGCATGACCGGCCCGAGGTCCATCACCACCGGGCTGCGGTGCCGGTCCAGCCGCCCCAGGCTGAGCCGTAGCCGCCGCCCGCCCCGGCTGACCAGGAAGTCCTTCATGTCCAGCTCGAACCCGCTGAACAGCCCGGCCAGGTCGCTCGACGGGTCCTCGTCGACGACGGCGAAGCCGGCTGCCTCAAGCGCGGCCCGGACCTCCGCCTCGGCGCTGGCGGCCGCGCCGTCGACGTCGGCGAAGAGGTCGACGTCCTCGGTCGGCCGGGAGACCAGCCCGTGCGCCGCCCAGGCCACCCCACCACCGAGCACGAATCCGTGCTTGTCAGCCACGGAGAGGGCAATCCGGGCGACCTGGCGGTAGAAGTCGTCGAGATGGCTGGTGGTCATGCCGCCCGGCGATCACCGGCGGCCAGTGACGGGTGCCGTCGCTCCCACGCCGCCCGGACCCCGCGCGGCAGGTTCAGCGCGGGCCAGACCCGGCGGAGCACCCGGCCGTTGAGGAACCGACGCAGGTCGTCGGAGCGGGTGCTCTCGCGCAGGACGTTCTCGTACATCCAGAGCAGTTGGTCCGGATCGTCCAGGTCGAAGCTGCGCTCCGGCCCCCACATCAGGCGCAGTGGCAGCACGACCGTGCCCTGGGTCGGGCCGGTCAGCTCGGCAACGGTCGGGGTCACCACGGCAGGCCGGCCCGGGCGGGCCAGGTGGACCACGCCGGTTCCGGCCACGGCGGCGTACTGCATGCGCTCAGGGTAGCCGGAAGCTGGCGGGTACGGATCGTCCGTACCCGATTTTGCTGGTCTGTCCGGCCCGCCACCGGCCCCGAACCGGCCCGGAGCCGGCGTCGTGACCGCCGCTGCCGGTCGGGACCGTGGGGCCGGACCGGCGGCCGGCATCGGCCAGGCAAATCCGGAATGCCGGACTGGCCCGGCTGGTTGTTTATCTCGGTACGCCCGCGAGGTCAGCCCCCTGGACCGCGGGCGTACCTCCGTTGTGCGCTGGGGCTGACCCCCCAGAGCCGCGCAGTGCCTCCCGGAATCCAGACGAAAGGGCAACCATGAATCCGATCTTCGGACGATGGCTCCCCGCCATCGCGGAGACCGCTCGCACGCGGTGGCTTCCCGCCATCGCCGCACATCCGGTGACGCGCCGGCTTCCGGCCGTCGCGGAAACCCCGATCGCCCGCCGGTCCGCGCTGGCCGTCGCGGGCCTCACCTGCGCGGCCGCCTGCTCGGCCGTGGCCGGCCCGGTCGGTGTGGTAGCCGCGGCCGGGGACCCGGGCACCCAGTCGGTGGCGTACGGCCAGTCGATGCGGGACGACGACTCGCACGACGACCGCAACCGGCCCGCCGACAGCGGGAACTCGGACGACAAGCCGTCCCGGGACAAGCTGGTCCCGTACGGCGTGCAGGGCTACCAGTCGCGGATCGACCTCGACGACGAGCAGCGGGACAACGCCCGCGAGATCGTCCGGGTGGCCCGGAAGCTGGACATGGGTCAGCGGGGCGCGGTGATCGGCGTGGCGACCGCCCTCCAGGAGTCGAAGCTGCGCAACCTCGGTCACCTGGGCGAGTGGAACGACCATGACTCGCTCGGGCTGTTCCAGCAGCGGCCATCGTCCGGCTGGGGCTCGCCGGACCAGATCCGGGACCGCGACTACTCCTCGGCCGCGTTCTTCGAGGGGCTCAAGCGGGTCGACCGCTGGTGGGACCGGCCGCTGACCGACGCCGCCCAGGCGGTGCAGGTGTCCGCGTACCCCTACGCGTACGCGCAGTGGGAGGACCAGGCCGCGGACATCGTGCAGGACGTCTGGTCCCGGTAACCCGGTCGACGGAACCGTTTCGGGGAGGCCCGGCCACGCGCTGGCCTCCCCGAACCGTCACCTGGCCGGAAACCAGCCGGCCCGGTCCGTCCTCGGTCTGCGCTGGCGAGTGGGCCGGCAGCGGTGCGAGCAGCCGGGGCGGCCGCTCAGATCCAACTCTTCCTGCGGAACACCACGTACAGGGCGATCGCCAGCCCGAACGTCACGACCAGCGAGACGATGAACTCCCCCGGGGTGTGCCGCCAGGGGAAGGCAACGTTCTGCCCGAAGAACCCGGTCACCGCCGTCGGCACGGCGATCACCGCCGCCCAGGCGGTGACCTGCTTGACGATCAGGTTGAGCTGGTTGTTCTGCAGCATCAGGTTCGTCTCGAGCATGGTCGTGTTCAGGTCGCGCAGCGAGTCGCTCCACTCGATCACCCGCAGCACGTGGTCGTACAGGTCCTGGTAGTACGGCAGCATCTCCTCATCGACGGTGTGCATGGTGGGACGCATCAGGGCATTCACCACCTCCCGCATCGGCAGGGTGACCTGGCGGAGCCGGACCAGGTCCCGCCGGGCGAGGAAGATCTGCCGCTGCACCTCGTTGCGGTCCAGCTCGCCGGCGGCACCGGCGTCGCCGCCCCGGCCCGCGCCGGCGGCGACACCCGCCCGACCGTCCTTGAACATCGAGCCCTGCACCCGTTCCAGCGTCGCGTCGAGCTGCTGCACCGCGGAAAAGTGCCCGTCGATCAGGGTGTCGAGCAGGCCATAGAGCAGGAACGCGATGCCGTGCGGGGCGAGTTCGGCGCTCTCGTCCCAGCGGGCCAGCACGTGCCGGATGTCGAACCTGTCGGTGTAGCGGACCGTCACCAGGGCCCGGGGTTTGATGAATGCCGACACCTCGTCGTCGGTCAGCCCGCCGTCCGCGTCGAATCGCACCATGTAGGTGTTGAGGAACAGGTGGGTGTCGTACCGGTCGAGTTTCGCGCGCTGGGCCTGCTGGACGATGTCCTCGACCGCCAGTTCGTGCATCCCGAGTTCCTCGGCGAGCAGCTTCAGGTCGTCCTCGGTCGGCCGGCAGATGTCGAGCCAGATCACCACCTGGTCGTCGCCGGCGAGCCGGTCGCCGACCTCCCGCGCCGGGAAGCCCTGGTCGACGAGGGCGCCGTCCCGGTACATCCGGGTGCTGCTCATCTGCACGCCGTCACCTCCGCCACGCACCTGACGGTAGGCCGACGGTGCCGGCCGGCGTGCTGGTTCGTCGAACCTCGGCCGCCGTTGGTGATGGCGATGCGGACGAGGTCCCGGTGGGTGGCAGAGCCGGTCAGTCGCGCTCGTCCGGCGGCGCCGCCTGCCACTGCCACCGCCGCACGCGGGGCCGGCCGGGCAGTTCGGTCCGGCCGGTGGCCCAGCGCAGTGCCGACCACGGGTCGACCTCGGTCAACTCGGCGGCGACCTGCGGAAACATCCGGGCCAGCACCCGGGCGCAGACCTCGGGCGGCGGCGTGAGGGTCAGCCCGAGGCCCCGGGCGACGTCGTCGCCGTGCAGCAGCGTCTCGACGCAGCCCATCCCGGCGAAACCGGCCGGGTCGCCCATGCCGTAGGGGTGCCAGGCCCGGACCGAAGCCGGGGCGGTCCGGACCATCGCGGCGAGGACCTGCCCGCTGCCTCCGACGAACTCCAGTAGCTGGGCCGGGGTCGCCTCCGGGTCGACGGCGGCCAGGAACCGCACGTACCGGTCCGCGGGGCGGGAGCCGAGCTGCATGGCGTACGACAGCAGGCAGTCGCCGAGGTGCTCCCCGGTGTGCCAGCAGTCCCAGTCCAGCCCGTCCGCCCGGACACGCCAGTCCCGATCGGTGCCGGGACGGAGCGTGTCGACGACACTGGCCACCGCCGTCTCCAGGTCGTCCGCGCTGACGGTCATCGCTACTCCGTACGGTGCATCGGTTGGTGGTCAGCGGAGACCGTACCCGTTCCGGCCGACGGCCGGGCGACCGCCGGGACGTTCCCGGCGACCGCCCGGACCGGCGGCCGGGCGACCTGCGCCGGTCAGTCCGGCATCGTCACGCCGAGCGGTTCGCCCGGGGTGAAGGTCGCCGGCATGCTGCCGAAGCCGTTGATCACCCCGAGGCTCTCGTTCTGCTTGGTGGCCGCCCGGTCGATGACGATGTCCGGCATCCGTTCGAGCACCCGCCGGACCATCAGCGGGAACCAGGCGCGGGCGTGGTTGAGCCCGATGCAGCGGTGGATGCCGAGCCCGAAGCTGGTGTGCCGGTTGGGGGAGCGGTCCAGCCGTACCTCGTCGGGGTCCGGGAAGACCGACGGATCCCGGTTGGCGGCGGCGAACGACATCATCACCCGGTCGCCGGCCCGGATCTGCTGCCCGCCGACCACCACGTCCCGGGTGGCGGTCCGGGCGAAGCCCATCGCGGGCGGGAAGACCCGGAGGAACTCCTCGGTCGCGTGCTCCCAGAGCGCCGGATCGGCCATCAGCGCCGCCCGCTGCTCGGGGTGCTCGGCCAGCCAGAGCATGGTGTGCGCGAACAGCGCGGTGGTGGTGTGCAGGCCGCCCTGGATCACCAGCAGCGCGATGCTCACCACCTCCTCGACGGGCAGCGGTGCGCCGTCGATGGTGGCCTTGGCCAGACCGCTGAGCAGTCCCTCGCCCGGCTCCTCGCGCAGCCTCGGCACCTCGGCGGCGATGGCACCGCCGAGCTGCCCCATGACCTGGACGTTGCGCGGGTAGTCGGGGTCGCTCGGCGGCGACGCCGCGACCCAGTGCATCGGCCCGGCGTACGTCTGCCAGTCGTCCAGCGGGAGCCCGATCAGCTTCATGGTGGCCAGCGCCGGCAGCGGGTTGCCGTAGTCCAGCACGAGGTCGATCCGGCCGCTCGGGCAGACCCGGTCCAGCAGGGCGTCGGCGGCCTGCTCGGCGAAGGGCAGCGAGTCGCGGGCCGCGCTCGGCGAGAAGTACGGGCTCATGATCCGCCGGTACGGGTTGTACTCAGGCGGGTCCAGTTCCAGTGGCACCTGCGTGATGGGGTTCGGCGGGATGACGATGCCCTGCCGCGGGTCCGACGGGTCCTCGGTGTTCCGGCCCGAGCTGAAGGTGGCGTCGTCCCGCATCACCTGACTCACGCCGGCGTGGTCGGAGACCACCCAGAAGCCGCCGTACGCATCGGTCCGGGCCACCGGGCAGCGGGCCAGGTGGTCGTCGGAGATGGCCCGCCAGTTGGCGCGATATTCGGGGGAGTGGTGGTCGAAGTCGATCCGGGGGATGGAATCCGAACCGGTCTCGGTGGATTGATCGACAGACATCGCGTTAGAGTACTGCCCCAATCGCCCTCGGATGTCATGATCATTCGCATTGCCGGTCGGGGTTTTGCCGCCCTTCGTCCCGTTTTCGCAGGCCGGAGGCGCGATCGATGAGGCGAGGCCGGGCGAAAATTTCTCGGTGGATTTCCGGCTCCGCCGGGTTTCGGCGCTTTCCCTCGGGGCACCGTCTGGCTGACCTACCCTCGGGTGGTCGGGCAACCGGCCTCGTCATCGCAGGAGGTGCTGACGTATGGGGGTCCGCACCTGGATCGAGGGGTGGCCGGTCTACCGCCAGCTCACCGGCACCGACCCGCTCGGCCGGGGTGCCGCCGCGAAGTCCGCCCGCTCCGCCGAGCTGATGCCGCGGACCGACACCGCCGACTCGGTCGCCCGGTCCATCTGCCCGTACTGCGCCGTCGGTTGCGGCCAGCGGGTCTACGTCGCAGGCGGCCGGGTCAGCCAGATCGAGGGAGACCCGGACAGCCCGATCTCCCGGGGCCGGCTCTGTCCCAAGGGCGCCGCTAGCCTGGGCCTGGTCACCAGCGAACTGCGGCAGCAGCGGGTGCTCTACCGCCGCCCGTACGGGACCGAGTGGGAAGAGCTGGACCTGCCGACCGCGATGGACATGATCGCCGACCGGGTGCTCGCCGCCCGGGACGCCACCTGGGAGGATGTCGACGACCGGGGCCGGCCGCTGCACCGCACCCTCGGCATCGCCAGCCTGGGCGGGGCAACGCTGGACAACGAGGAGAACTACCTCATCAAGAAGCTGTTCACCGCGATGGGGGCGATCCAGATCGAGAACCAGGCCCGGATTTGACACTCCGCCACGGTCCCCGGTCTGGGGATCAGCTTCGGTCGCGGCGGCGCGACGGAATTCCAGCAGGACCTGATCAACAGTGACTGCGTGATCATCCAGGGCTCGAACATGGCCGAGGCGCACCCGGTCGGCTTCCAGTGGGTGATGGAGGCGAAGAAGCGGGGCGCCAAGGTGATCCACGTCGATCCCCGGTTCACCCGGACCAGCGCGCTCGCCGACACCTACGTCCCGATCCGGGCCGGCACCGACATCGCGTTCCTCGGCGGCATCGTGCGGTACATCCTGGACAACGAGCTGGATTTCCGGGAGTACGTCGTCGCGTACACCAACGCGGCCACCATCGTCAGCGAGGACTTCCAGGACACCGAGGAGCTGGACGGGCTCTTCTCCGGCTACGACCCGGACCGGACCAGCTACGACCAGACGAGCTGGCAGTACGCCGGACACGAGGGGGACGGGGCGAAGGACACCGCCACCGAGCGGAACAGCGCGGCCGGGCTGCGGCACGAGTCGCACGGACCGCCGGTCGCCCGCGAGGCGGAGCGGGACGAGACGCTCCAGCACCCGCGCTGCGTCTACCAGATCCTCCGGCGGCACTACGCCCGCTACACGCCGGAGATGGTCGAGCGGGTCTGCGGGGTACCCCGGGAGAAGTTCGAGGAGGTTGCCCGGGCCTGGGCGGCGAACTCGAACCGGGACCGCACCACCATGCTGGTCTACTCGGTCGGCTGGACCCAGCACACCGTCGGGGTGCAGTACATCCGGACCGGGGCGATCATCCAACTCCTGCTCGGCAACATCGGCCGGCCCGGCGGCGGGGTGCTGGCGCTGCGCGGGCACGCCAGCATCCAGGGCTCGACCGACATCCCGACGCTGTTCAACCTGCTGCCCGGCTATCTGCCGATGCCGAACCACGCCCAGCATCCGACCTTCGACAAGTGGTGCGACAGCATCCGGCACCCGGGCCAGAAGGGCTTCTGGGGCAACGCCCGGGCGTACGCGGCGAACCTGCTCAAGGCGTACTGGGGAGCGGCGGCCACCCCGGAGAACGACTTCTGCTACGACTACCTGCCGCGGATGAGCGGCGACCACGGCACGTACCAGACCGTGTTCAACATGATCGACGGCAAGGTCAAGGGCTACTTCCTGCTCGGGCAGAACCCGGCGGTCGGCTCGGCGCACGGCCGCGCCCAGCGCCTCGGCATGGCCAACCTGGACTGGCTGGTGGTCCGCGACCTCTTCATGATCGAGAGCGCGACGTTCTGGAAGGACAGCCGGGAGGTGGAGACCGGCGAGATCGCCCCGGAGCGGTGCCGTACCGAGGTGTTCTTCCTGCCGGCCGCCTCGCACGTGGAGAAGCCCGGCAGCTTCACCCAGACGCAGCGGCTGTTGCAGTGGCGGGAGAAGGCCGTCGAGGCACCCGGCGACTGCCGCTCGGAACTCTGGTTCTTCTACCACCTCGGCCGGATCATCCGGAGCAAGCTCGCCGGCTCCACCCGACCCCGCGACCGGGCCCTGCTCGACCTGGCCTGGGACTATCCGACCGAGGGCCCGCACGCCGAGCCGGATGCCGAGGCGGTGCTGCGGGAGATCAACGGTTACGAGGTGGCCACCCGCCGCCCGCTGAGCTCCTTCGTGGAGATGAAGGACGACGGTTCGACCCTCGGCGGCTGCTGGATCTACACCGGGGTCTTCGCCGACGGGGTCAACCAGGCGGCCCGGCGCAGGCCGGGCGGGGAGCAGAACTGGGTCGCCGCCGAGTGGGGCTGGGCCTGGCCGCTCAACCGGCGGATCCTCTACAACCGGGCCTCCGCCGACCCGGAGGGGCGGCCGTGGAGCGAGCGCAAGCGGTACGTCTGGTGGGACGCGGAGCGGGGCGAGTGGACCGGGTACGACGTACCGGACTTCGAGAAGACCAAGCCGCCGTCGTACCGGCCGGACCCGGACGCGACCGGGGTGGCTGCGCTGGCCGGCGACGACCCGTTCATCATGCAGGGCGACGGGAAGGGCTGGCTGTACGCGCCGGCCGGAATACTGGACGGGCCGCTGCCGACCCACTACGAACCGGTCGAGTCCCCGGTACGCAACCCGCTCTACGGCCAGCAGGCCAACCCGACCCGCAAGACGTACGAGCGGCCGGAGAACCCGACCAACCCGAGCCCACCCGACCCGGGCACGGACGTCTTCCCGTACGTCTTCACGGTCAGCCGGCTCACCGAGCACCACACCGCGGGCGGGATGAGCCGCAACGTCCGGCACCTGGCCGAACTGCAACCGGAGATGTTCGTCGAGGTCGGGCCGGAGCTGGCCGTCGAGCGCGGCCTGACCCACCTGGGCTGGGCGCACCTGGTCAGCAGCCGGGGCGTGATCGAGGCGCGGGTGATGGTGACCGACCGGCTGACCCCGCTGCGGATCGAGGGCCGGATCATCCACCAGGTGTGGCTGCCGTACCACTTCGGCAACGCCGGGCTGGTCCGGGGCGAGCCGGCCAACGACCTGTTCGGGGTCACCCTCGACCCGAACGTGCTGATCCAGGAGAGCAAGGTCGGCACCTGCGACATCCGGGCCGGGCGGCGCCCGACCGGACCGGGGCTGCTCGACTACCTCGCCGATTACCGGCGGCGGGCCGGCCTCGACGGGCACCACCCGCCGATCGTGACCGCCGGCCGGGGCGTCCCACCGGGCGACGGACCCGCGCCGGGGGATCCGGCGTCGACCGGGCCCGGGGGCGGCGGCGACCCGGGATCGGCGGGGACTCGGGCAGGCGGCGGCGACCCGGAACGGGAGGGATGAGCATGGTCGAGATGCGGCGCCCGGACGCGCCGGTCAACCCCGCCGAGCAGGCCGGTCACCTCGACCCGCCACCCCGGATGGGATTCTTCACCGACACCAGCGTCTGCATCGGCTGCAAGGCATGCGAGGTGGCCTGCAAGGAGTGGAACCTCGTACCGGAGAGCGGGCTCGACCTGCTCGGCATGTCGTACGACAACACCGGGGCGCTGACTGCCAACTCGTGGCGGCACGTCGCCTTCGTCGAGCAGCCCCGGCCGGCCGGCTGGCAGTCGTCACCGCCGCTGGCCGGTACCCCGGGCGGGCCGCCGATCACCCCGGCCACCGCCGAGGCGGCCGCCGGTACCACCACCGACCAGGGGAGCAGTCCCGGGGTGCCGCCGGCCCCGGAACCCGGCCCGGCCGGGCGGATGGCGGACGGCACCCAGTTCCTCGGCATGCCCGGCACCGACCTGCCCGGTCGGGAGCAGGACCGGGACGGGCGTACCGACCTGCGCTGGCTGATGATGTCGGACGTCTGCAAGCACTGCACCCACGCCGCCTGCCTGGACGTCTGCCCGACCGGCTCGCTGTTCCGCACCGAGTTCGGCACGGTGGTGGTGCAGCAGGACATCTGCAACGGCTGCGGCTACTGCATCCCGGCCTGCCCGTACGGGGTCATCGACCAGCGCAAGGACGACGGCCGGGCGTGGAAGTGCACGCTCTGCTACGACCGGATCGGGGCCGGGCGCACGCCGGCCTGCGCCCAGGCCTGCCCCACGGAGTCGATCCAGTACGGCGAGCTCGACGAGCTGCGCGAGCGGGCCCGGGCCCGGGTCGAGCGGCTGCACGCCGACGGCGTCCCCGAGGCGCGGCTCTACGGGCACGACCCGGACGACGGTGTGGGCGGGGACGGCGCGTTCTTCCTGCTGCTCGACGAGCCCGAGGTGTACGGCCTGCCGCCGGATCCCGTGGTGACCACCCGGGACCTGCCCCGGATGTGGCGCCGGGCCGGGCTGGCCGCGCTGACCATGACGGCCGCCGTGGTGGCGGCGTTCGTCGGGCGGCCGTCATGATCCGGCGGACCGGCGGGCCCGCTGTGGAAGGTGGGACGGCATGACCGGACCGGGCCCCGACAGCGGCGGCGGGCCGCTGGGCGAGCACCGTCGGGAGGCCGGGGCGAGCCTCGACCAGCCGGACGGCGCGGAGCTGCGGCGCCGGTCCGGGCGGCGGGGTGGGCCGGGAGTCGTCGCCGGGCAACCAGTGGTCGTCCCGCCGGCCGAGTTCAGCTCGTACTACGGGCGGCCGGTGGTGAAGGCGCCGGTGTGGCGCAAGGACATCGCGGCGTACCTCTTCACCGGCGGGCTGGCCGCCGGATCCGCGCTGCTGGCCGCCGGTGCGGACCTGACCGGTCGGGCGGCGCTGCGCCGGGCCGGCCGGCTCGTCTCGCTCGGCGCGGTCGGCGTGAGCGCGTACTTCCTGGTCAACGATCTCGGCCGGCCGGCCCGGTTTCACCACATGCTGCGGGTCGCCAAGCCGACCTCGCCGATGTCGATGGGTACCTGGATTCTGGCCGCGTTCGGGCCGGCGGCGGGGCTTGCCGCGGTGAGCGAGATCGCCCCGGTGCTGTCCCGGCGCGGCGGGCTGGGACTGGCCCGCCGGCTGCTGCCCCCGGCCGGCCGGGTCGCCGGACTGGCCGCTGCGGCGGCGGCACCGGGGCTGGCCACGTACACCGGGGTGCTGCTCGCCGACACCGCGATGCCGGCCTGGCACGACGCGTACCCGGACCTGCCGTTCCTGTTCGGCGGCAGCGCGCTGGTGGCCGGCGCGGGCGCCGGACTGGTCGCCGCGCCGACCGCGCAGAGCGGCCCGGCGGCCCGGCTGGCGGTGGCCGGCGCGGTGGTCGAGACGCTCGCCGAGCGCCGGATCGCCCGGATGGGGCTGACCGGCGAGCCGTACCGGACCGGCCGGCCGGCCCGGCTGATCCGGGGCGGGCAGTTGCTGCTGGCCGCTGGTACCGCCGGCGCGCTGCTGGCCCGGGGCAACCGGACCCTCTCGGTGCTCTCCGGCGCGGCCCTGCTCGCCTCCTCGCTGCTGACCCGGTTCGGGGTTTTCGAGGCCGGGGTGGCCTCCGCCCGGGACCCGAAGTACACGGTGTTGCCGCAGCGGGAGCGGCGGGCGAGACGGGGGGTCGGCACCGGCCCGTAGCCACGAGCCGGTGCCGTCCATGAGCCGAGACGGGGGTCACGCTCATGGCAGGGACAGTCGAAAGCGTACGGGGAGAGCGCAGCCCGACGGCGGGCCGGTGGGGCCTGGTGGTGGCCGCCGTGCTGGTGCAGCTCGCCCTCGGCGCCGTGTACGCCTGGAGCGTCTTCAACCAGCCGTTGCAGCAGGCGTTCGGCTGGAGCAAGGCCGAGGCGGTACTGCCGTTCGAGGTGGCGATCGGCACGATCTTCATCGGCAGCCTGCTCGGTGGCCGGGTGCAGGACCGGCGCGGTCCCCGGCCGGTCGCGCTGGGCGGCGGCGTGCTGTACGCGGTCGGCAACATCCTCGCCTCGCTGGTCTCCGACGCCGACCAGCTCTGGCTGCTGGTGCTGACCTACGGTGTGCTCGGCGGGATCGGGCTCGGCGCCGCGTACATCACCCCGATCGCGATGCTCACCAAGTGGTTTCCGGACCACCGGGGTCTGATCACCGGGATCGCGGTGGCCGGGTTCGGCTTCGGCGCCGTGATCACCGCCCCGGTGGCGAAGACGCTGCTGGGCAACACCACCGACAAGCCCAGCGTCTTCCTGCCGCTGGGCATCGCGTACCTGGTCGCGGTACTGCTCGGCGCCTCGTTCTTCCGGAATCCGCCGCCGGGCTACCAGGTGCCCGGGTACCGCCCGGTGACCACCGGCCGGGTGCCGGCCGGTACCCGGGTCTACACCCTCGCCGAGGCGCTGCGGACCCCGCAGTGGTACCTGCTCACCGCGATCCTGGCGCTCAACGTGACCTGCGGCATCGCCTTCATCTCGCAGGCCGCCGACGCCGCGCAGGCGATCACCGGGGTGGGTTCGGCCACCGCCGCCACCCTGGTCGCCGTGCTCGGGCTCTTCAACGGCGCCGGGCGGCTCTGCTGGGCGTGGCTGTCGGACCAGACCGGCCGGATGGTCGCCTTCGGCGGGATGCTGGCGCTCCAGGCGGTGTGCTTCTTCATCCTGCCGCACGCGGCCGGCTTCGCCTTCTTCGCGGTGCTCGCCGCGTTGATCTACCTCGCCTACGGCGGTGGGTTCGGCACCATGCCGGCGACCGCGGCCGACTACTTCGGCACCCCGCACGCCGGTGCGGTCTACGGGGCGATGATCGTGGCCTGGAGCATCGGCGGGGTGGCCGGACCGCTGTTGACCGCGACGCTCTTCGAGGCCAGTGGCAACTCCTACACCCTGCCGTTCACGGTCCTCGCGGTGATCGCGGTGGTCGCCCTGGTGCTGCCGCCGATCACCCGGCTGCCGTCCCGAGCCGGCGCCGCCCGGCCGGACGACGAGGTCACCGGCCCGTGACGGGCGCTGTGATCCCGACGATCGGCCGGCGGCGTATCCGGGCGACCCCGTCGGCCGGCGGGGCGCCCCACCGGCGTGACCGGCCGCACGTTCCACCGGCCCGGGGTGGCGCGGTCCGGTGCTGCCGGACGTATGGTGAGCGGGCTCGGACGGCCGGACCGTGACCGGATTTCCCGCGACCGCCGGGCCGCCCCGGACGGGCAGGGCGGGGAACGGACGTCAGGTGCTCGCCCGGCACGGCTGGCGCTTCTCCGGACGCTTCGGTCGAACCTCGTGATCGTCTCCGGTTGCGGACGTTCGATGCCCGCAGTGACGTGGAGCGCCGGCTGATGAGCCGGGACCCTGTGAATTTGTCAAGACCAGGTCACGAAATCTTGCGAAACTTCCTCGCTTTCCAATAAGTTCCTCCAGGCAACAAAAGTATGTCAGCCGGTCTGACGACCTGCCCGGAGGCAACAATGATGTTGATGACGCGGCGCGGCGACCAGCCGCTGGACGCGCGCGGTTCCCTCTGGCGCCCCGACGACGGGCGGCCGGCCCCGGCTGCCCCCCGCCGGCCCGCCGTACCGGCCCGGACCGGGGGGCGTCGGCGATGAGCGACGCTCCCGTGCTGCTGGAGATGCGCGCGATCACCAAGGAGTTTCCGGGGGTCAAGGCGCTCTCCGACGTCAACCTGGTGGTCCGGCGCGGCGAGATCCACGCGATCGCGGGCGAGAACGGCGCCGGCAAGTCGACCCTGATGAAGGTGCTCAGCGGGGTGTACCCGTACGGCAGCTACTCCGGTGAGATCATCTATCGGAGCGAGGAGAGCCGGTTCTCCGACATCCGGGCCAGCGAGCAGGCCGGCATCGTGATCATCCACCAGGAGCTCGCCCTGGTGCCCGGGATGTCGATCACCGAGAACATCTTCCTCGGCAACGAGCCCCGGCGCGGCGGTGCGATCGACTGGAAGAGCGCGAACCGGCAGGCCCTGGAGCTGATGGCCCGGGTCGGGCTGCGGGAGGACCCGGACACGCTGATCAAGGACATCGGCGTGGGCAAGCAGCAGCTCGTCGAGATCGCGAAGGCCTTCGCCAAGGACGTCAAGCTGCTCATCCTGGACGAGCCGACCGCCGCACTGAACGAGTCCGACTCGCAGCACCTGCTGGACCTGCTGCGCGGCTTCAAGCAGCGTGGCATCACCTCGATCATCATCTCGCACAAGCTCAACGAGATCGCCGAGATCGCCGACTCGATCACCATCCTGCGGGACGGCAAGACCATCGAGACCCTGGACGTCAAGGCGGACGGGGTGGACGAGGACCGGATCGTCCGGGGCATGGTCGGCCGGGAGCTGCACAGCCGGTTCCCCGACCACACCCCGAAGATCGGCGAGGTCTTCTTCGAAGTACGGGACTGGACGGTCCGGCACCCCATCTCGGCCGACCGAATGGTGGCCAAGGGCTCCAGCTTCACCGTCCGGCGGGGCGAGATCGTCGGGTTCGCCGGGCTGATGGGCGCCGGCCGTACCGAGCTGGCGATGAGCGTCTTCGGCCGCTCGTACGGGGTCTACCAGGGCGGCCAGATCTTCAAGGACGGGCAGGAGATCGTGCTGAAGTCGGTGGCCGACGCCATCAAGCACGGCCTGGCGTACGTCAGCGAGGACCGCAAGTCGCTCGGCCTGAACCTGCTCGACGACATCAAGACCTCGGTGGTCTCCGCCAAGCTCTCGAAGATCACCGATCACGGCGTGGTCGACCCGGTACGCGAGTACCAGGCGGCCGAGGGCTACCGCAAGAGCCTGCGGGTCAAGGCTCCGAACGTCGACGAGGGCGTCACCAAGCTCTCCGGCGGCAACCAGCAGAAGGTGGTGCTGGCCAAGTGGATGTTCACCGACCCGGACCTGCTCATCCTCGATGAGCCGACCCGGGGCATCGACGTCGGCGCCAAGTACGAGATCTACGGCATCATCCAGCAGCTCGCCGACCAGGGGAAGGGCGTCATCGTCATCTCCTCGGAGCTGCCGGAGCTGATCGGCCTCTGCGACCGCATCTACACGGTCTTCGAGGGCACCATCACCGGCAACATCGAACGGCGGGACGCCGATCCGGAACTCCTCATGAAGCAGATGACCTCAGCGAAGAAGGCGCAGATCCGGTGAGTCGCATAAAGGAACTCCAGAAGTCCCTGTTCGCGGGGACGACATCCAACGCCCGGCAGTTCGGGATGATCTTCACGTTGGTGGCGATCGTCCTGCTGTTCCAGATCCTGACCAACGGGCTGACGCTGAACTCGAGCAACCTGATCTCGCTGGTCAGCCAGTACTCGTACATCCTGATCCTGGCCATCGGGATGCTGATGGTGATCGTCGCCGGCCACATCGACCTGTCGGTCGGCTCGATCGCCGCCTTCGTCGGCATCGTGGTGGCCCGGGCCATGCAGGACTGGTCGCTGCCCTGGCCGGTGGCGATCCTGTTCGGCCTGCTGGTCGGCGCCGCGATCGGCGTCTGGCAGGGCTTCTGGGTGGCCTACATCGGGGTACCGGCGTTCATCGTCACGCTGGCCGGGATGATGCTCTTCCGGGGCGGCAACCAGTTCATCGGCAGCGCCGACACCATCCCGGTGCCGGAGGGCTTCAAGGTGATCGGCGCCGGCTTCCTGCCGGAGGTCGGCCCGAACACCGGCTACAACAACCTCACGCTGCTGCTCGGGTTGCTCGTCGCGGTCGCCGTGGTGGTCCGGGAGTGGAAGGTCCGGCGTACCCGGCGGGAGATGGACGCCGACGTGGCACCGATGTGGATCTCGATGATCCGGGTCGCCGTGCCGGTCGCGGTGATCCTGTACGCGGCCTTCCTGTTCGCCGGCGGCCGGGTCGGGACCAGCTTCCCGGTCTCCGGCATCATCCTCGGCGTCCTGGTGGTGTTCTACTCCTTCGTCACCCGGAACACCGCCGGTGGCCGGCACATCTACGCGGTCGGCGGCAACGCCCGGGCCGCGGAGCTCTCCGGCGTCAAGCTCAAGCGGGTCAACTTCCTGGTCATGATGAACATGTCGATCCTGGCCGCGCTGGCCGGCATGATCTTCGTCGCCCGGTCGGCCGCCTCCGGGCCGCAGGACGGGATCGGCTGGGAGCTGGACGCCATCGCCGCGGTCTTCATCGGCGGCGCCGCCGTCTCCGGCGGCCTCGGCACCATCAGCGGGTCGATCGTCGGTGGCCTGGTGATGGCGGTGCTCAACAACGGTCTCCAGCTGATGGGTGTCGGCTCGGACCGGGTACAGATCATCAAGGGTCTGGTTCTGCTGCTGGCCGTCGCCTTCGACGTCTACAACAAGAACCGCGGGCGGTTCTCGATCATCGGATCGGTGACCCGCCCCTTCCGCCGGGAGACACCCACCGGGCCGGCGCCCACGCCCAGCGTCGAGACGGGCCAGGAGCCCGCCAAGACTCCGGTGGCCGGCTGACGGTCACCGCCGGTGGGGCGGAAAACCTCCGCCCCACCCCCACCACCTTGTAAAGAAGGGCAACCTGCAATGCGTAGATTCCTAGCCAGGGGTGTCGCCGCCGGCGCCATCGCCCTGCTGGCCCTCACGGCCTGCTCCGAGCGGTCGGGTGACGGCGGCGGCGACGAGGCCGGGGCCGAGAAGGGCTTCGCCGCCAACTCGCTGATCGGGGTGGCGCTGCCGGCCAAGACCTCCGAGAACTGGGTGCTCGCCGGTGACCTGTTCACCAACGGGCTCAAGGAGGCCGGCTTCCAGTCCGACGTGCAGTACGCCGGCGCCACCAGCACGGTCGCCGACCAGCAGGCGCAGATCTCGGCGATGGTCACCAAGGGTGCCAAGGTGATCGTCATCGGCGCGACCGACGCCGCGCAGCTCACCACCCAGGTCGAGCAGGCCAAGCAGAACGGTGCCACCGTCATCGCCTACGACCGGCTGATCAAGAACACCAAGGACGTCGACTACTACGTCGCGTACGACAACTTCAAGGTCGGCCAGCTCCAGGGCCAGGCGCTGCTGGAGGGCATGAAGGCGAAGAAGCCGAACGGGCCGTACAACATCGAGCTCTTCTCCGGCTCGCCGGACGACAACAACTCGGGCGTCTTCTTCGACGGTGCGATGGACGTGCTGAAGAAGGAGATCGACGCCGGCAACGTGGTGGTCGGCTCGGGCCAGAAGGACATCAAGCAGACCGCCACCGACGGCTGGAAGGCCGAGAACGCGCAGCGGCGGATGGACTCGCTGCTCACCTCGACCTACAGCAGCAAGACGCTGGACGGCGTCCTCTCCCCGAACGACACCCTGGCCCGGGCGATCCTGACCTCGGTCAAGGGCGCCGGCAAGCCGCTGCCGGTGGTCACCGGGCAGGACTCCGAGGTGGAGTCGGTCAAGTCGATCGTGGCCGGCGAGCAGTACTCGACCATCAACAAGGACACCCGGAACCTGGTCAAGGAGACCATCGAGATGGTCAAGGCCCTGCAGGCCGGTAACGACCCGAAGACCAACGACACCGAGTCCTACAACAACGGCGTCAAGGTGGTCCCGGCCAACCTGCTGGAGCCGCTGATCGTCACCAAGAAGAACGTGGTCGAGGCGTACGCCAACGACCCGAAGTTGGCCCCGCTCACCGCTGGCGCCAAGTAAGCAGCAGTAGCAGCGGGTTGCACCGTCCGGGTCCCCGGGATCGTCGATCCCGGGGACCCGTCCCGTCTTCTCCGCCTGTCACCACCGTTCTCCGCCCGCGACGATCAGGGTCCGCCCGTCGTCCCGGGCCGGCAGCAGCTCGCCGATCACCGGATGGCCGGGCAGCTCACCGGCGACCAGCAGGCCACCGGAGGTCTGCGCGTCGGCCAGCAGCAGCACCTCGTCCTCGGCGACCCCGGCCGCCTCGAGGTGCGGGCGCACCCAGGCCAGGTTCCGCCGGGTGCCGCCGCTGACGAAACCGTCGGCCAGCGCCGCCCGGGCGCCGTCCAGATACGGTACGGCCGACGCGTCCACCCGGGCGGTCAGCCCGGACGCCCGGGCCAGCTTGTGCAGGTGGCCGAGGAGCCCGAAGCCGGTCACGTCGGTACCACAGCGGATCCCGGCCGCCACCACCGCCGCCGAGGCTGCCCGGTTCAGCTCGGTCATCGCCGCCACCGCCTGCGGAAACACCTCGCCGGTCTGCTTGTGCCGGGAGTTGAGCACCCCGACGCCGAGCGGCTTGGTCAGGGTCAGCGGCAGTCCGGCCCGGCCGGCGTCGTTGCGGATCAGTCGCTCCGGGTCGGCGATTCCGGTGACCGCCATTCCGTACTTCGGCTCGGGGTCGTCCACGCTGTGCCCGCCGGCGACGTGGCAGCCCGCCTCCCGGGCGACGTCCAGCCCGCCGCGCAGTACCTCGGCGGCCAGCGTCAGCGGCAGCACCTCCCGGGGCCAGGCCAGCAGGTTCACCGCGACCACCGGGGTGCCGCCCATCGCGTAGACGTCGGAGAGGGCGTTGGCGGCGGCGATCCGGCCCCAGTCGTACGGGTCGTCGACCACCGGGGTGAAGAAGTCGGCGGTCGCCACCACCGCGGTACCCGACTCCAGTCGGACCACCGCCGCGTCGTCGCCGTCGTCGAGCCCGACCAGCAGCTCGCCCGGCCCGCCCGGGACGGCGGTGCCGACCAGGCCGGCCACCACCTCCTCCAACTCGCCGGGCGGGATCTTGCAGGCGCAGCCGCCGCCGTGCGCGTACTGGGTGAGCCGGTGGCGTTCGGTAGTGGTCACCCGACCACTGTCGCACCTTCCGAGGAGGGATCGCAGCCGTCGGGCGTCGTGCCGGTGCGTGGGCTACGGAAACTGTTCCAGTTGAGAGACACAGACTCTTAACGCGGGTTCGGGGTTCGAGTCCCTGGCGGCGCACAACAATAAGGCCCTGACCAGCAGTAAGCTGGCCAGGGCCTTGATGGTTATCTATGTGGTTTCAAGCTCCCCCCGAACCCCCCCCGGGTAACGCCCCTGGCGATCAGGTTCGACAGGCCCGGGTGATGGCGGCGCTAGCCGCTACCGTGCCCCGGATGGGACTGTACATAGCTCCTCTGTCAAGCCCTGGGTGTGCAGTCTGTGTGTAGGGCTTGGTAGACGACGTCGGACAGGCGTCGTTTCAGTACACGGAGGGCTTCAAGGCCGCCGTCGCCGGCATTTCGGCGGCGGGCGAGGAGGTCTTTGGCGGGTTGGTGGCAGCGGGCCTGGGTCATCGCGATGCGGTGCAGAGCGGCGTTGAGCTGGCGGTTGCCGGTTCGGCTGAGTCGGTGGCGGGCTCTATTGGATGACCATACCGGTAGCGGTGCGGTGCCGTTGTGGCGTGCGTAGGCGGCCGCGGAACGGAATCGGGTGATGCCTGCGGTCTCGCCGAGGATCTTCGCGGCGGTCAGGGCGCCGCAGCCGGGCACGGCGATGAGCGCTGGCGCGAGTTCTTCGGCCAGCTGGCGGATTTCGGTCTCGATCGTGTTGATCTCTTCGGTGAGGTGCTTGCACCGTTGGGTGATCGCGGTGGCGAGGTGGGCGACGACGCCGGGCAGTTGCGTCAGCCGGTACAGGACGTGGTCCAGGTTGCTGACGCGGTCGAGCGATCGCGCTGGTGGGTCCCATTCCGGGTCGAGTTCGTGCAGGTGCCAGCGGAGCCGGTTGACCGCGCGGGTGCGTTCGGCGATGAGGTCTTCGCGGTGGTCGATCAGCAGGCGCAGGTCGCGGTCGGGACCATCGAGGTGGGCGGTGGGCAGGTCGTCCTCGCGCAGCGCAGCGCGGGCGACGGCCAGGGCGTCGATCGGGTCTGACTTGCCGTAGGTGCGGGCGGCGTCGCGGGCGTTGGCCATGAGCTTGGGTGGCACCCGCACGATGCGTTCACCGGCGGCGAGCAGGTCGCGTTCGAGGCGGCGAGTCATGTTGCGGCAGTCCTCCACCGCCCAGACACGGTCCTTGCCGTGCCCGGCCGCCCAGCGCAGCAGCGACAGGTGGTCCTTGCTGGTTGTTTCGCACGTCTTCGTGGCGAGTTTCCGCCCATTGCCGTCGATGATGACAGCGGTGTGGGTGCGCTTGTGCGCGTCGATGCCGATGACGACCATAAGAGTCGTGTCTCCTTGACCGAGGGGGCGCGGGACCGGTCGGTGGGCATATCCCAGTCGGGCGCTGGCACGCTCCTCTCAAGCCATGCCGGCCGGTCCTCGATGTCCGGCGGGCCGCAATATTTACACCAGCCACGCAGGCATCTAACGGCAGAGCGAGCCCGCCGGACTGATCAAGAGTGACACTGGAAATAACGGCCCTGTCTCACATTCGGTGGTGACGGAGGGTGTTGTTATCCGAGGAGGATGCGGTGGCGAAGTAGGGTGAAGCCCGCTCGTCCGTGCATTTGGCGTGCGATCCGTTTGGTCTTGGTGTTGACGCCTTCGGTGGGGCCGTTGCTGTAGGGAAGCGTGAGCGCGGCGTTAACGGCGTCGCGGTCGCGTTCCAGGCCGCGGGTGAAGGCGTGCAGATGAGGTAGGTCGGCCGCGTGGGCCTGGACGATCCAGAGCGAGAGCCGGTCGGCGTTTCTCGGCTGAGGGGTCAGGAGTTCGGCGAAGCCGCCGACTACGGAGGCCAGTTGGGTCATCTCGGGGCAGGCTGCGGTGAGCCGTGCCAGTAGATCTCGATGCTCGGGCTTGAGGTTGTCGGGCCTGGTGAGGATCATTCGGGCGAGCCGGCGCGGGGAGATGTAGCCTGCGGTCGACGTCCGCGCGGCCTTGGTTGATGTACTTGTGCAGGAGGTTGAGGCAGCCGGTGAAGCCGAGGGCCTTGATCTCTTCGAAGAGGTGCTTGATGGGGACGCCGGGGTCCTCGGCTCGACGTTTACGCAGGTGTTCGCGGTATGGGTCGACGAGGCTGGCACGGTATTTGGGAACGCGGAGCATCCGTTCGGGCCGGTCGGCTCGGGCGTAGCGTTTGACGGTGTTCAGGGCCAGTTGTAGACGGCGGGCGGATTCGAGCAGGCCGACGCCCTGGTCGAGCAGGTCATGGACGTGGTGCCAGCGTTCCAGGGTCGTCCGCGCGCGGGGCCCGTCATACAGGGGTGCGTCCA
The DNA here is from genome assembly GCF_053764795.1 of Plantactinospora sp. DSM 117369. Lineage (NCBI taxonomy): Bacteria > Bacillati > Actinomycetota > Actinomycetes > Micromonosporales > Micromonosporaceae > Plantactinospora > Plantactinospora sp. DSM 117369. Next base: position 4,757,904 of record NZ_CM132446.1, read on the forward strand.
GTACGGGGGCCCAGCAGGTGCTGTGCGCCTTCACCTCGCTGAGGGCGGCTTCGCATAGGTTGTGCCATAGGTGCCACCTGTCCGCGACCTGCACCGCGTTGGGCAGGGCGCGGCGGATGGCCTCGGCGTAGGTGGCCGAGCCGTCGCGGCACACGACCTCGACGCCGGGATGCTCGCGCAGCCACGCTTGCAGGGTGTCGGCGGTGCGGTCGGGCAGTACCTCGATCCGCTCATGGGTCTCGGCGTCGATCACCACGGTGGCATAGCGGTCCCGCCGGCGCAGAGCGAAATCGTCAACGCCGATCACACGGGGCGTCCGCCCGGTGGGCAACGGGATGCGCAGCAGGGCGCGCAGGGCCGTGTGACGGGACAGGCCCATGGCCAGTATCGCCAGCAAACGCGACCCTGCCCGGCCCGCTAACTCCTTGACGACGGCTTTGACCTGCCTGGACAGGCGGGCCGTGCGGCGCTGGTATCGCTCCAGCACCCCAGGACCTGCTCCCGGAAGGTGTGGCGGCAGCCGCGCGTGGGACACACCAGACGCCGCACCCGCACGCGGACCACCACCCGCCGCCCGTCGACCGGAACGTCCGCCACCGTCCGCCAGTGATAGCCGTGGACCCGTCCCGACGAGGCCCCGCACACCGGGCAGACCGCGGTGTCCCGCGGCGTCCGGGCCCGCACCACGATCCGCTCACCCTCGTCGACCACGTCCTCGATGACCAGCGGGGACAGCCCCGAGAACACCATCTGTACAAGTCTGTTGAGGTCCTCCACATAGGAATCAACGACACCCTGCCACCCTCCGTCACCACCGAATGTGAGACAGGGCCGTTAACTTGACACTCCCGATACGCGCGGATCAAGCAGATGCGGATGTCATGCAGATCCCTCCGGTGACCGTGTCGGCGGGTGTCCGGATTGTTTCGAACGCTAGTGGTCAAACTCGTTTTCGATCGCAGTGACGGTGTACTTGAGAGGAGCGGTGGATCCGAGGGCTCGGGAGCTGCGCTCAGACGACGCATTCGCTTCGATGGGGTCCGTCGCTGCCTGCCTACGACAACTCGATAGTGTTCTTCGCCTCGCTGGAGACAGAGCTGCATCGGGGTACCCACTGACCCGGCGGTTCGAGTCGCAACGCGACGCCAGTTCGCTGTCTTCGACCACATCGAGGTCTTCATAGCCGGCAGGGCCGAGATTCCGCCATCGACGGCGCCTCGCCGGTTACCCTCGATGCCCGTCACGCTGAGAAGGTCGGTCTGGCAGCCTGATCGTCAGAAACGCTGTGTCCACCGAAGTGGGTCGGCTCCAGCTACCTTGAGCAATGCTCAAGACCTGTGGATCGGCCGGGAAGGGGCGTACCTTCCCGGTGATCGATTTGTTGTGGTCTCGAGCAAGGCCGACGTTGGCGCGTCGGTCGGGAAGGCACGCCCGTGCTGACTGTAGTCGCCGAGGACGGACAGCGACGCGATGGCGTTTCGCTGTTGGACGAGGTCGTTCGTGAGGGGGCTCGGCGGATGCTGGCTGCCGCGCTGGAGGCCGAGGTCGACGCCTATCTGGCGGAACTGGCAGATGAACGCGACGCGCGGGGCCGGCGCCTGGTGGTGCGTAACGGCCACGCCCAGCCGCGGCAGGTGATCACGTCGGCGGGGGCGATCGAGGTGATCGCGCCGCGGGTCAACGACAAGCGCACCGACCTGGTCACCGGGCAGCGTCGGCGGTTCCGGTCGGCGATTCTGCCGCCGTGGTGCCGCAAATCGCCGAAGATCGCGGAGGTTCTGCCGCTGCTGTATCTGCACGGCCTATCTACCGGGGACTTCGTGCCCGCGTTGGAGCAGTTCCTCGGCTCGTCCGCCGGGCTGTCCGCGGCGGCGATCACGAGGTTGACCGCGCAGTGGACCGACGACTACCACGCCTGGCGCAAACGGGACCTGTCGCAGGTCGACTACGTGTACGTGTGGGCCGACGGCATCCACGTCAACGTGCGCCTCGAGGAGGACAAACTCTGTCTGCTGGTGATCGTCGGCGTGCGTGCCGACGGCAGCAAGGAGTTGGTCGCCTTGGCCGACGGCTACCGCGAATCGACCGGCTCCTGGGCCGATGTGCTGCGTGACTGCGCCCGCCGGGGCATGCGCGCCCCGGTCCTCGCGGTCGGCGACGGCGCGCTGGGGTTCTGGGCCGCGCTGCGGGAGGTGTTCCCCGACACCCGTGAACAGCGGGACTGGGTGCACAAGACCGCCAACGTGCTGGCCGCGCTGCCGAAGTCCGCGCATCCGGGCGCGAAGGCCGCGCTGGCCGAGATCTGGGGCGCCGAGGACAAGACCCGCGCCGAACTCGCGGCGAGGCGGTTCGCTGACCTGTACGGCGCGAAGTTCGCCAAGGCCGTCGCGAAGGTCACCGACGACCTCGACGTCCTGTTGACGTTCTACGACTTCCCGGCCGAGCACTGGGTGCACCTACGCACCTCCAACCCGATCGAATCGACCTTCGCCACCGTCCGGCACCGCACCCGCGTGACCAAGGGTCCAGGCAGCCGCGCCGCCGGTCTCGCGATGGCGTTCAAGCTCATCGAGGCCGCTCAGGACCGGTGGCGGGCGGTCAACGCACCCCACCTCGTGGCTCTGGTCCGCGCCGGCGCCACGTTCGTCGGCGGTCACCTCGTCGAGCGCCCCGCCGACCAGGTCGCAGCATGACCGAGGGCGGCAGCCGGCCGCAGTGCCCACCGACAAGCTGACCGCGCTACGCGTCGGCCGGCGCTTGGTGACCGAGGTACCCGCCCGCGGCCCAGGCCGGCGAGCGTTCATCGAGATCCGACCGATCACGACCGTCGCCGATTCCGACGCCCGGCGGCAGGGTTGGACCCGATCCGACCGTGACCGCGCCTTCAAGCTGGAGCACTGGGATTACGACGCCGCCCACATCGCCGGCTTCGACCACGACATCGGCGCGGTACTCGTGCAAACCACGACCGTCACCGGCGAGGCCCAACTCGCCGCGGCCCTCGAAACATGGAACCTGCGACCCGAGCAGTTCCTCCACCCCTGGCAAACCGACGACCCGACGTAACAGGCAAACTCACCAATCCACAGGTCTTGACGATTCCTCAGCTACCTTTCGCCGTTGGCCTGATCACGGTGTTGTTCGGCCGAAGCGGCGGCCAGAAAGTCCAAGAGTTCACGGTAGAGGATCGAGTGGGTGCTGGCGCCGGCGAGCATGGCGACGTGCCCGCCGGGGCATTCCACCACTCGGGGCGGGCGGCGCAGGCGATCGCTGAGCGCGTAGCTGGCTGGCGCCGGCACGATGTGGTCACGCGCGGCGACCGCGAGCATGACGGGCACGTTGAGGCTTTCGAGGCGTGCTGGCCGGCCGTACACGGTCCAGCGGCCGTCGCGGAGGGCGTTGCTGCGGGCGTAGTCGACGAGGTCGAACAGTAACGCGCCAGGGATGGGTGTCTGCTCCCAGACCCATCGGGCCAGCGGCCCGGCCGTGGCTCGCCAGGTCGGATCCCGTCGGCTCCGCCAGGTGACGAGCGCCGTGCGTAGCGCGATGGGGCGGAGCCAGTGGAAGCTCTCCCGGATGAGCGGGGCGGGCACCAGGCCGTGCCCGTCGAGGGCGAGCACGGGTGGCAGGCGCGGTGAGCGGAGCAACCCGCCCAGGCGGCCCGCGACTGCCGTGTCGATGGATGGGGCAATCGCAGTGAGGGACGCCAACCCGGCGTCGCCGAGTGCCGCGTGCGTGGCCAGAGTCAGCGTGCCGCCCAGGCAGTAGCCGACCAGATGCAACTCCGGCTGACCGCTGTGCTCACGGACTGCCTGCTCGGCCAGCATCAAGGTGGCGACGTAAGCGTCGAACCCGCAGCCTGCCTCGGCAGGTCCCGGGACACCCCAGTCGAGCAGGTACACGTCATGACCCGCGTTGAGAAGCGCGGCGACCAGGCTGCGGCCCGGCGCCAGGTCAAGCACCCAGGAGCGGGTAACCAGCGAAGGCACTACGAGGACGGGTGGGCCAGGTGTATGGCGTTCGCTCGGGTAGCGCCGGAGCACTGCCGGACCGGACCGCCATAACACCGAGGAGGGAGTCGCCGGCACACTCGCCCGGGGTAGCCCAGCGGCAATTTCGACGACGTGGGGCCAGGCGGCCACCGTTGCCAGCAGGCGCGCACAACCCGCTCGGAACCACCGACCTGCGCGCACGATCTGGTTGGCTCGCAGCAGACTCCGGTCTGTGGAGGTGATATGCCGCCAATAGATCCGTGACCAGGCGGCCAGGGTCGTCGCGACGACCATCGCCGCGACGATAATGCCGAACCAGCCAGTCATGGCTTGGCCTGGGTAGTGGCGGTGCCGTCGAGCATCGTCACCACGTCATGGCCACCCACGCCAGTTGCGACGGCCATGCCTGCGGCGCGAAGCCGCTCGGCGACCAGTGTCGATGTACGCCGCTCATCCCCGGCAGGCTCAGGATGCATATGGATGTCGCGGCGCGAACCGATCAGCTCAGGGTCTATCTCGGCCGTAGGCACAGCGAACAAGTTCATGCGACTACCGCCCCCCACTCACGAGATCATCGCTAACGCTAATCGCTGTACCGATCTTCCTCAACAGGACGCTTGCGCCACGCGACTCCTTCGAAGCCGTCCCCGCTCCACACACGCCAGATGCCCGGTAGCGAATCCTCAAAAGGACACCCTCCGACATCCGCTTATCTAGCAGAAGCGGAAGCCGAGCCGCCCGTCGTTGGATCGACGTTCGTTACGCAAAGTCACCAACCGGAACGTCGGCTGGGCCCATGGGCGTCAAGGTAGCCAATCAGTGGGAGGCCGGCTGACCCCGATGCAGCTTTGTACGTCAAGCCGTACCTGTCTCTGCGCCGGAGCCAGTACGCCGACACCCGGCAGTCTCGGAATCCGACAACGACTCACCACGCGCCTGCACCCCCCCACACACACACTTCGCTACTGCGGCGCGGTGCGGCCTAGCCGCACGCGCCCACCATCCGTTGGAAGAGAACCCATGACGACCGATACCAACACCCATCCGCACTTGAACACGACGACCAGCGGGCTTGCGGTGATCTTCGATGCCACCGCACTGCGGTCGTGGCTGGCTGATTCCACCAACACCGGTACCGATGCCAACGACACTGGCAATGGCGACGCCGGCAGCCGCGCCGACGAACTCGGCATCAACGAGTTCTTCAGCCGAACCCATGCATACCTACTCAGCGGCCTGGATGATCTACTGGCGGCGTTGGCAGATGACCAGCAGCAAACTGTGTGGCGGCTGCAGTCCGGCACCGAGCACGTCGGGTTCTTCCGCACCTTCGACGGCGAGATCTGCGATGGCGCGATCATCGTCGTCGACCTCGCCAACTGGCTGCGGCTGGCCAGCCTGCACCAGGACCACCGCGACTTCGCCAGCCTGAACAGCCACGGCTGTGACGCAGCCGTCGAAGCGCTGGCCAACCTCGCCACCGAAGCCAACGCCATCGTTCGTCGTTACAGAAGCACCAACGGGCCCGGCCACGGGACAAACGACATCCGCCAGGCGTCCACGGTCACGTCTGCGGACTGACCAACCACGACCGCGCGGCCTACGACCAGCACCCGCGCCGCCATCCCGGCCCAGGGCGTGTCGCCCCACGGTGCTCCCCGGATTGTTTGTCCCGCTGGCCGGAGCTGCCCGTGCGACTGCCGAAGCACTGGTCGGGACCCACCCGGTCGCCTGCGCATACCCCGTCCCGATTGCCGGCACTACCTGCCCTGACGTGCCGCTGCGTCGCGGCGCATCGGGCGACGCGCCCGTGCGTCGCCCAGCCCTCAGTTCAGGCGTGGGCTCGCCATTTCGAGAGGAGCAGAGAGATGAACATCGCCACCAGTCAGCCGCACCCGGCTAAGCACGAAGCGTCCTGTCCCGACCGGCCCCAGCAGGACGTGTACGGGGGGATCGGGTGGAGCAGCGCGGAAACCCCTACGTCGACCGTCGCCGGCACCGCCGGGAAGGAGCCGTTGTGCCAGCTGATCGTTGCCGGCGAACCGATCGAGGTATGGGTCGAGTCCCTCGATACCGGTCTGGTGCGCATCGACCTTTGCACCACCGGCGGAATGGGCTGCGGCGAGGCCGAACTCGCCGACGGTGAGCTGCGCGTTGACCTGCCCGGCGACTGGAGCGTGGCGGACAAGGCCACGGTCACATGCCTCATCGCCCGGATCGCCTACGCAGTGTGTGCCACATGACCAGCCCGCAACACGGGCGCCGGGCGCGGCCGGAACAACCACGGCTTGCCGACGGTCAACTCACCGCCCTGGTGCTGGAGCACATGCGTGCCCGGCCGCGCCTCGATTTCAGCCCGTACGAGCTGGCGAAAGTGCTGGGCCGCTCCCACGGCACCATCCGTCGCACCCTGCTACGTCTGGCTGAGACCGGCACGGTGACCCGCACCCGGCAGCGCCCTGCCCGCTTCCGCATCACCACCTGAAACATCACCCCGCCCGTCCACGGACATCCACCCCGGATGGCCCGTCGCGGCGGGACGCCTACGCCCGTCTGGGCCCAGCGTCCCGCGTCGGGGCGCTGGGCCCTCCTTGAAGGGAGAAAGCCCCGTGACCCTGGATGAACGCCACCGGCAGCAGCGGGTGGTTCAACGATGAACGGCAACCGCACGCGGCACTCACGTCGTCCTACGGTCGAACACGCCGCCTGGGTCTTCTACGCCGTCGCCGCGCTCGGCTCCACCATCGGACAGATCTGGGTCGGGGTGCAGATCCCGCCCTGGCCCGACACCCTGCACTGGTGGTGGCGGACCGTGTTCGTCGCGCCGTTCGCGATCGTCATCGACCTCGGCGGCGCTGTCACGGCGGCCTTCGCCGACTGGCGGCAGCGGCTCGGCGAGGCCGCCTACGGCTGGCGAATCCTGTCCGCCGCGTGGGTCACCGTCGGCGTCACCACCAACATCGTCGGCCACGCTGACGTGCCCTACCTGGCTGTCGTATTCGGCGGCCTCGGGGTCTTCGCCTACGCGATCTGGCTGATGCACAGCGCGGCCCGACGCCGTGACGCGCTGCGGGCCGCCGGGAAACTCGCCGACACCGCACCGGTCTTCGGCATCGTCCAGTGGTGGCGCGAGCCGGCCGTCACCCGCCGCGCCCGCTCCCTCGCGGTCGCGCAGCGGCTCCCGCTGCACCAGGCCCTCGACATGGCCCGCCAGCAGTTGCGTGACGAGAAGCGCCGCGCCGCGCTCGCGACCCACGTGGAGACGCTGATCCGGTCCCGGCACGACGACCCGGTCCGAGCCGACATCGCCGCCACCACGCTCGACCTCGACGCGGTCGCCGCCGCGCTCACCGCCCAGGCCGACGTGCCCGGCTGGGCCCGCGTCATCGGCGCCGACCTGACGCCCCCACCGCCCACTGACGCCGAGCCGGACACCGCAGGAGAATTGGCCGCGCTGCCGGCCGGACCGATGCCGCCTGCCGACGTGCTGCGCCGGGTGCCGCAGGACCAGGCGTCCTACGACCGCTGGCGGCAACTGTGGGACGAACTCAAAGGCAACCCGGACGTCGTGCCCGCCGAGTTCGCCAAGCGGCACGACATCTCCCTGCGGCAGGTCCAGTGGATCCGCCGCACTGGTGCCAGCGGCCTGCTCGACTCGCCGCTCACGCTGATCGATCGTGTCGCTCTGCTGGGCAGCACCAACGGGAAGCCCACGCAGCATCCGGCACCCACCTCGTAGAGCCTGCCGCCGGTGGCGGCGCGCCAACCCGTGTCCCGCCACCGGCGTGCGCCCCCTTCGGGGCCGGTGCGGGGCCGCCTGATGTCCGCACGGCAGATCGCCGCGGACACACCCACCTCGAAGGGAAACATCATGCCCGCACACACCCGGCGGCTGCCGTGACCAGCCGTCTCATCGCCGTGATCGTCTCCATCGTCGTCGGCGTCGCGTTCCTGTGCGTCGCCGGCCTGACCGCCCTCACCGCAGCCGCATCCGCCTGCTCGGTGACCACCGCCCCGAGCGGCACCACCGGCCGCTACGACGCCAAACAGAGACACCACGCCCAGGTCATCGTCACCGTCGGCGTCCAGCACAGCATCCCTGTCCGCGGGCACGTCATCGCGGTAGCCACCGCGCTACAAGAATCCGGGCTACGCAACCTCGGACATCTCGGCGACCGCAACGACCACGACTCCCTCGGCCTGTTCCAGCAACGGCCAAGTCAAGGATGGGGCACACCCGCGCAGATCATGGACCCCGAGTACGCGGCAGCGGCGTTCTACCGCAAGCTCGTCAGCATCCCCGGCTGGCAGAGGATGCCACTGACCGTCGCCGCACAGGCCGTGCAACGCCCGGCCTACCCCGACGCCTACGCCAAGTGGGAAGACGAGGCGGCACTCCTCGTTGGGCTCGTCTCCGGACAGCCGGCCGCCGCTGGTCCCGGCGAGCAGTGCATCAGCGTCGGCGGCTGGATGAAACCGGTCCAGGGAACCGTCGGGTCCGGGTTCCGCACCGACAAGCGCCCCGGCCACGACGGAGTCGACATCAGCGCGGCCAAGGGCACCCCCATCCACGCCGCAGCCTCCGGATTGGTCATCAGCGTCGTCTGCAACGCCCACCTGCGCGACGGCACCCCGTACTCATGCGATGTCGACGGGCATCCGGTCAACGTCGAGGCTGCGGCTGGTACGTAGAGCTGAAGCATCCCGACTCCACGGTCACCCGCTACTGCCACATGCTCCGCCGACCGCCCGTCGAGGTGGGACAGCAGGTTCCCGTCGGTCAGGTCATCGGCCAGATCGGCAGCAGCGGCCACTCCTCCGGCCCGCACCTGCACCTGCACCTGGAAACCCATACCGGCCAGCCCGCGACCGAAGCCAACGCGGTAGACCCCGTCAATTTCTTCGCCATACGGGGCATCGACCTGACTCAAGATAGCTGATTGTAGGTTCTCATCGCCGATGACGGATTCTCACGATCTTGGCGGGCGCTGCGGCGGATCCGCCATGATCACGAGAATCTATGGGCGTGGTTGTCCGGTCTCGCGGGAGTTGGCGGATTCTCAGGCTCCGCGCGGCTGTCGCGGCGGGTTCTCAGGACCAAGGTGGTCGGGCCACGAAGTTCTTCAGCCCCGTAGCCGGTCGATTCCTCAGTGTTGTGATTGACGTAGCTTCACGTGGGCGTCGGGCGGCGACGGCACGACGCTGGTACGGGCCCTGCTCACCACGGTCAACGGCATCGCCGCCGGGATGCGCAGCACCGGGTGATCTGGACCGGCCGAAGCTGCCCGTCAGCCCAGCTTCGGCAGATCCCGCCTTTCCATGTCCAGCCCGGCTCGGCACGGCCCGGCCCAGTTCGGTCCGGTGGGTGTGCGAGTCACCTGGGTTCGGTGTCGAGCGCGGTGCCGATGGTCCGTAGCGCACTGAACGCGGCGTCGGCTCGACCGTTGAAGTCGTCGTCGCGCAGCGTCGAGAGCAGGTCGAGAACTGCAGTGAAGTGGCGGCACTTCGCAGCCTGCTTGATCAGGTCTTTGGTCGCGTAGAGCCGCTCGCTTCGACGAGTGGTCCGTAGCGTCGCGTAGGCCTCCGCGAGCGCGCCGGTCTCCGCCTGGGTCGGCCGGGGCGCTGGGTTGACGTTCACGGTCGGCGCGGCGCTCTCGATGGCGTCCGCGTCTGCCGTGGCAGTCGCCAGGATCCGCTCCACCTCCGCGGTGGCCTTCAGCCGGGCGGCGGCGACGGGTATCGCCGCCACCAGTTCCAGCGCGGCCGTCGCCTCCCCACGCTGGGCACGCAGCCGGGCCGCGCGCCGGAGCCGCTTGGTCAGGATCGGCTCCACCTCTGTGGTGGCTGCGTCCCGGGCAACAGCGACGGGTATCGCCGCCACCAACTCCAGCGCACCCGTCGCCTCCCCACGCTGGGCACGCAGCACTGCCGCGCGATGGAGGCTGTGGCAGACCTGCGTACTCCACCGTTCGTCAAGGGGCCGGATCGACTCCAGAGCCGCCCGGTACAGGTCGTCCATGGTCGCGGTGTTCGGCGGCGGCCACGGGGTGGCGACCGGCGCGGGTCGGTCCCGGAAACGATCAAGGTACCGCGCCAGCGGCGGGCCGAGGCGCTCGGCGGCGCTGCCGGCATCGGGCACGATGTCGAGGTCTCCCCAGCGGGTCGGCCACGCGAACCGGCGGTCGACCGTCCAGGCGAGGATCGCGTCGAGCGTGTCCCGCCGGTCGCCGGGGGCGATGACGAGTCCGGCTTCGAACGCCACCGCCCAGCTGCTGGCATCCAGCGCGAATGTCGGGTCCAGGCCGAGGTCGCGGCGGATGTCGTCGCCGGTGTCGGTGCGGTCCAGTTCCAGCGGACGGGGCCCAGGCGGCTCCCTCAGGAACGTGAGATCCCCGATCACCTTGCCGGTCGTGGCCCGGACGAACCGCAGGGTGCTCCAGCCGGTGGCGATGAGTACGTCGTCGACACCCCAGAGCACTCCTCCGGTGTTTTCGGGCACGTCGATCACCCGTAGCCGTTCAGGTTCTCCGGCCAACGACCAGACCTCGATGTGGCCGGCGGTGGTGAGGCACGCCGCCCGCTCGCCATCGGGTGCCCACGCCCAGGCGGTGTGATCCGATTCCTCCGGTTCCTGCTTCACCAACGCCAGGTCGAGGTCGTAGCGATGTTCGCCCTCGTCGTAGATGGCGACGAGGGGCCGGACATCGGTGTCGTCGCCGGCGGGAATCACGACGGCCAGTCGGCCCCGACCGTCTCGGTCGCCCCAGTACAACTCGGTGGCGCCGGGACGTTCGGGCAGGTCGGCCACTGGCCGGCCGGTCGCGGTATCGGCGATCACCAGTCGCTCCTGGGACTGGTAGGCGAAGAGCCGGTGGTCCGGGCTCCACGACACGGCTACGTCCGGTGTTTCGGTGTCGACAAGCCACAACACCTGCCGACTGTCGACGTCGATCGCGTACACCTCGCCGTCTTCGGCGCGCGCGAAGATCCGCGATCCGTCCCGCGACCAGATGGACCCCGTGGGGTAGAGCCACCTGGGCTCGGACTCGTCCTCAGCCCAGTCCGGAAGCGTGTCAGCCAGCAACAGCACCGACGCCGGCCCGTCGCTGTCGTCCTCGTCGTCCTCCCGGTCGTGGTCGTAGACCTTGCCGTTGACCAGCGAGACGAGGCAGCCGGACACCGCGCGTTCGAACCCGACGTGGACGTACGCACGCGTGCCGTCCGGCGCGAAGGCGTACCCGGGCGGCCGCCCAGACCCGTTGGTCACATCCGCGGCCCCAATCGGCTCGACGTGGTCACCGAACGGGTCCCACGCCCCCACCACGTTGGTGTCGAAGGCCGCCGCGACCCGCCGGCCCTCGGCTGACCACTGCAGCAGGGTGGGATATCCCGGCCACCCGACACCGCCGCGGATCCCGTCCAGCACGTTGACACACCGCCCGGTGGACACCTCCCAGATCTGCAACGCGCCACCGCGCTCGTAGTCGCCACCACACCAACTGCCGACGGCAAGATAACGACCACACGGGCTCAACGCGAAGGCGTCGATTTCGTCAAAATGCACGTCGGGATGGCGCAGGACCGCGCCGGCCGACCTGATCCGCTCGGTCGCGAGCCGGTGCGCCTCGGTCACCCCGTACGCCTGGTCGAGCGCGACCAGCGCGGCGCGCAACGGCGGTAGGTCACGCACCGGAGTGAACGCGGACCAGTCCGCGCCGCGCAACGCCCTGAGGTACGCGTCCGGATCGGCGCCTGACGGCGGAAGGTCCACAAACCTGGGTGAGTGGCAAGAGGCGTCGTTATCAGGGTGGTCGCCCGATATATCCATGACAGCGGATTGTAGGCAGCGGCACCGACACCCCGCGGACGACCGAGCCGGCTGTCCAGAACTCCGCGGTCGCCGTCACGCGGCGTGTCTACCCCGGACCGGGCAGCGTCGGGCAGCGGCGATCAGGCTCAGCGCCAACAGGAACGCCGAGTACGCCACCGCACCCCCGGGGCGGCCGGCACCTGCCCGAAGCGTGCGGAATCGGCCAGCACCCACCCAGCAGTAACGCGTCCGCTAACCGTAACGGATACGCCTCCGCTAATGCCCCGCGCGGACAGTCAACCCTGCACACCAACCAGGTGACCAACCTTAGCCCTCATAAAGATCACCAAGAAAGCGCCAACTCACTGAGTGAGCGTTTTAGATGTGGGTTACTCGGGTGTGTTGAAGGTACGGCGGGGTTGGCGGGTGGCGGGTCCGATGCGGGTGAGGCGGTTGAGCATGCCGGTGATCGCGGCCCAGCGGATCATGTGTTCAGCGGTGGCGGGATCGGTCTCGTAGTCGCGGGCCAGGCGGCGGTGCAGCATCAACCAGCCCAGGGTCCTCTCCACCACCCACCTGCGCGGATGCACGGCGAAACCCTTCTGGTCGGCGGGCTTACGCACGATCTCCACCGTGGTGCTCAAGGCGTTCTTGGCCCAGTCGACGAACCGGCCGGCGAACCCCTGGTCGGCGAAGACGTGCCGGATCGGGGTGGTCGCGTACGCGGCGAGCAGCGCTGCTTTGCCGCCGTCGCGGTCCTGCCAGCAGGCGGCCAGGACCCAGACGGTGACCAGCAGGCCGAGGGTGTCGGTGACGATGAACCGCTTCCTGCCGTTGATCTTCTTGTTCGCGTCGTAGCCACGACTGTCCGCGGGGACGGTGTCCGCGGCTTTCACACTCTGCGAGTCGATGATCCCCGCCGTCGGCTCCGCCTCGCGGTCGTGGGCGAGGCGGACCTGCTCGCGCAGCTCGGTGAGGATCCGTTCGGTCACACCCCGCTTGTTCAGGCGTTTGAAGTGCCCGTACACCGTCTGCCACGGTGGGAAGTCCGTCGGCAGGTACCGCCACGGGCAGCCGGTACGCAGCACGTACAGGATCGCGTCGATGACCGCCCGGCGGGGATGCTTCTCCGGCCGGCCCATCCACTTCTGGCCAGGCAACATCGCCTCGACGATCTCCCACTGGGCGTCAGTCAGGTCAGACGGGTACCGCCGCACTCGCTCCATACCCGACTACCGAGCCACTCACCCTCATCGATCGGACCCACTGTGCGACACGCCCGACCAACACACATCTAAAACGCTCACTTAGCGCAGGCCAACGACATGATCCCTGGGACATCGACGCATGGCGAAGAGCGAGCTACACGCCGAGTACCTGGCGCACGGCCTCTCCCATCTCGACCAACTTGTCGTGCCCAAGGTTACAGCATGATCGATCGTCATGATTTCTGCGACCGGACAGCGGCGGCAGTGTCGGCGGGATTGTACTTTCGGGAATTTCCGGTGATTCGCTTACTGTAGCTGAGTCGCTGGTCAGATCATGTCGCCTCAGATGCCACCGACCCGGTCAATTCCGTTCAAGCTTAACCGAATTTCGCCGACTCCCAGGAATCGCTGAGTAGTCGGGGGCGTCCAGGTTAACGCGAATCACCATCTCGCGGGGCTGCGGCCTGCGTCGGTGCACCCCTGTTGAACGGCCTACGAAGATTGTAAAGCGATCGGCCGGCCACGAGTCGGCTGCATTGCTCCCTGCCGCCCCGCCAGGGGCGGCGCCAGGCGTGGGCACTTGACGAAGGAGAATTAAAATGGGTTTGAGCGCAGACATTGCCGAACTCGATCGTCGCCGTGGATCGGGCGATTGTCGCTTTTGAAAGCGTGCTACCGCCGGCCCTGCGTGAGTCGCGCGAGTGGATCAACCTCAAGGAGCAGGTCGAAGATCTTCAGTGGGCGTCGTTAGGCGAAGGCATGCACTTCGGCTCACTGACGTGATCTCAACAAGAATCCGGTAGGTATCGGTATTCGACGTGGGTGAGGTGGAGGGCGGCGCGGACGATGTCGCCGATGCCGCGAGGGCTGGCGGTGGTGTGTCGTAACGTTCGCCATCGGCCGGTGAGGATCGCGAAGCCGCGTTCTCCGAGGCATCGCATGGATCGAAGCATGGTGTTGTAGTCCCGGTTGTCCGGAGCGAGGCGGCGGCTGTCGGCGGGTTGCTTGTACGGGGTGTGGATGCCCTGGCCGGCGCCTTCGTAGCCGGAGTCGGCAAGGGTCGGTAGGTGGAGTTGCGATGCCGCCCAGTACAGGGCGCCGGTGACGTCGAGGTGGTGGGCGCAGGTCAGGTCGTGTAGGTGTCCGGGCATCGCGTCGGAGGTCCAGATCGGCAGTCCGTCCGGGCGGATCACGGCCTGGATGTTCGCGCCAAAGTCGCGGTGTTTCCCGGAGTACCAGGCGTCGATCGTCTCGCCTTTCACGCTGGTGGTTGTCTCGGCAAGCCGGTCGGTGTCGAACAGCTTCCCGTCGAGGATCACGTGTGACCAGCCGTCGGCGGCTACTCGTCGCAGGGCGTCGTGCAGGGTGGGTGTCTGCGTCGCCAGGACCCGTACGGCCTCGGCGACGTACCGGTAGGCGGTTGCTCTCGACACTCCGAACCCGGCCCCAAGGATGGTCTTGTCCTCACCTTTGCGAAACCACACCAGCACCAGGAGTGCTTGGTAGAAGCAGGTCGGAGCGCGGGTACCCGGTCGAGTGCCGACCGCGCGACGCTCGGCGCGTAGCAGCCGCGCCACGTACTGCACGAGTTCCTTGGGGACGTCGAGGATGGCACGATAGGCAATCACGTGGGGTCCTTCCTGGTAGATCAGATTCCGTCGCAAGAACCTGTCTACCGAGGGCCCCACGCTCTGTCTCTGGACCATCCGTTATGGACGCGATGCCCGTGTCATCCCAACCTGTGTCGGCGGCCAGTGAAAGATCCCCATAGGCGGCCATTTACCGCCCCGCTGACGGCCAGGGTTCTCCCCGTGGATGGCCAGATATCTCCCCGCTGATCATGACGAGACGCTGGTCGGCGAGGGTCGGCGGCGTGAAACGTGGCAGGAAGATCGTGGAAATCTTGGAGGCGTACGACCTCACGGGTAGTTACCGTGCGGCGGCCGAGTTGGCCGGGTGTGATCACCACACCGTGGCCCGTTATGTGAAGTTGCGGGCCGAGGGGCGCAGCCCCGAGGAGCGGACGCATCGGGCTCGGCCGATCGACGAGTTCATGGACAAGATCGAGGAGCTGGTGGCTCGTTCGGGTGGCCGGGTCCGCGCGGATGTGGTGCATTGGAGGATCACCGCGATGGGTTTCGCCGGCGGGGAACGCACCACCCGTCGGGCGGTTGCCGCGGTGAAGAAGTCCTGGCAGGCCGGGCAGAGGCGGGTGTTCCGCCCGTGGATCCCGGAGCCGGGGTTGTGGCTGCAGTTCGACTGGGTTGAGGGTCCGCGTATCGGCGGCCGGCGGACCACGTTGTGGTGCGCGTGGCTGCCCTGGTCGCGGTTCCGGGTGGTGATCCCGGTGTTGGACAAGACGCTGCCGACGGTCGTGGCCTGCCTGGACGCCACCCTGCGGCGGCTTGGCGGGGTGCCAGCCTACGTGTTGACCGATAACGAGAAGACGATCACAGTCGAGCACGTCGCGGACATCACCGTGCGGAATCCGGAGATCGTGCAGGTCGCCCGGCATTACGGGATGACGATCCGCACCTGCGTGCCGGCGGACCCGCAGTCCAAGGGCGGCGCCGAGAACACCGTGAAGATCGCCAAGGCAGATCTGGTCCCGACCAGCGCGAACCTGCTCGATCAGTACCGCACGTTCGCTGAGTTGGAGGCGGCCTGTCGTGACTTCACCGACGAGGTCAACGCCCGGCTCCACCGCGACACCCGCCGCCGCCCGGCCGAGGCCCTGCTGGAGGAACGCCACCGGCTGCACCCGCTGCCGGCGCAGCCGTTCACGGTCGCGTTTGGCACCACCTGTCGGGGTACCGGCACAAGTACAAAGCCACGTACGGCTCGAAGTGCAGACCCTGGGCACGTCAGCCCATCCCCAGTGATCGACCACCTTGCTGACCGTCGGATCTCGCGAGGTGTCCCCGACGATAACCGTACGTGACGGATCTCCCCAAGTGCCGCGAGCCGCTCGCTTCCGGATCTGTCGAGATCAGTGCACGTGATCAAGGCTGGGTTTCTCGTCAAGGCCAAGGCGTTCGGCCGCCGCGAACCGGCGATGATCATCTGTTTTCTTCGTGCCCATTGACCGGTTGACCGTGCTGGACCGCGACGGGCCGTTCGAGGACGGTACGCAGGACAACGGTGGAATTCGTGTGTGAGATGGCCGGGATCGCCCGGATGCGATCGAGAGCATCGGCGAGTTTGACGGTAGCGCCGACTCGGACCTTGATGAGGTACAGCGGTTGAAAGTCTGGGGTCTGTCGCGGTCATGGTGGTTCCGGTTGCAGGCTGAGTCCGGTCTGGGTGAGGAAGCCGGGGATCAGGTCGGGTCGGTACTGGATCCGTTTGAGTCGGTTGCGGATGATCGCGGCGAGGTGGTCAACGCCGTTGACGGCGAGGTTGCCCAGGTTGGCCTTGATCGTTGAGCACAGGCCCTCGACGGGGTTGAGGTCGGGTGCGTACGCGGGTAGTTGGACCACGGTCAGCCAGCGGTGGCGGGCGGCGATGAGTTGGCGCATCGCCGTGCTGGTGTGGGTGTTGACCCCGTCCCAGATCAGGATGATCGGGGCGTGGAGTTGGTGGTGCGCGGCGGTGATCAGGGTGGCGTAGTCGTCCTCGGACAGGCTGCGGCGCTCGCCCCTACGTCCGCGGTGGACGCGTAGGCGGTAGAAGACGTGGCCGCGCTGGCCGGGCTTGTAGGCGATCAGTCCGGCGATCGAGACCCGGCCCGAGCCCTTGCCCGACACCCGTACGACGGGGGTGTGGCCCTCGCGGGCCCAGGTATGGGCCCTGGGTGGGCGTAGGGTCTGTCCGGCCTCGTCCTCGAAGGCGATCCACGCTCCGGTCGCCGCCGCTGGCCTCGTACCTTGGCCCAGGTGGTGGCCCGCCAGTCGGCGATCGCGTCCTCATCGCGCTGGACGGCCCGGTGTTTGGGGGCCTGCGGGGTGTAGCCCATGCGGTGCAGCAGGTAGGACACGCCGCGCAGCGTGTAGGAGACGTGGAACAGCCGGCCGATCAGGGTGGCGACCCGGGCCAGGGTCCACCGTTGGTCCTCGGTCCAGCCGTGCGCGGCCAGGCCGAGGTCCAACTCGGCCCGCAACCGCAGGAGCTGGTCGGGCGAGAGCCGGGAGAGGTTTCCACCCGGCCCGGTCGAGGCCAGGGCGGTCATCCCACCCGCACGCCAACGACGCCGCCACTGGTAGACCGACTTCGTCGACACCCGCAACCGGGCCGCGACCTGCGTCGCTGGCACATCGACGGCGAACATCCGCGCGGCCTGCATCCATACCTGCTCCCGCCTGGCCCGTCCCGCAGCGGACAGGCCCCCACTATCGGCGTACCTCACACCACAGGCATAGGCCGATACCGACCCAGCGTCCATAGTGGTAGATCACACCCGGCCATCCAAAGCAGACCCCAGTCATTCAACGGCTGTAGCAGTCTTCGCCGGCGACCTCGTGGACCTCCAGGACACACGCTTCCTTTTGGCAGTGCGGTGTTGACCGCGGCTTTGGCGCCGGGTTCCGACCTGAAGCGCAGCGCGACGAACGCGGCGGTGCCGGCGCCGACGGCTTGGGGTTCGGTGACGGCGCGGTCGCCGGTGGCGACACCTTCGCGCGAGAGCTTGTCCAGGCGGTCGCGCACGGCGGGCTCGGACAACCCGACGAGCGCGGCAAGGGCGCGAACGGTTTTGCGTCCCGTCTCGGGACAGTTCCGCCAGCAGGATGCGATTGACGTGATCATCGCGACCACCCACGCGCAATGTGGCGGTCCTCCGAGGGCCGCAGCGAGGGCACTTGGGCCTGGACCGTCGGGTCACTCGTCCAGAGGTGTGTCTGCGGCTGCCGGTCGAGCTGGAACGGTTCGATGGATGGCTGGACGATGAGCGGTTCTTCGCCTCGTTCGTGCCGCACTTCTCCCCGTGGATGTGCCGGCCGCGCATCCCGATGATGACGTATCTGCGGTTGATGTTCCTCAAGCACAGCTACCGTTCATCCGCGGCTGCCACTCACTCTGGACATCGACGGACGTGACTTGACACACGTATGACGTCTGATCTACGTTTTTCTCGAATCGGTTCGCCGGGCCGTGTGGAGATCCCCCCTATCCGAACCCCGCCAGCCGGACGTACGCCAGCGGTTTCGTTCGGATCTGCGTTGCCGCCGCCGACGGAAGGGACGCCTTCGGTCGGTGCCGATCGGGCCACGATCCCCGCAGGCCGGTTCGACCGTGCACGGCAACCGTGGTACCGAGAAGGAGCTGAAGATCTTGAAGTACCGATCAGCACTTGTATCCGCCGCGGTCGCCGCAGTCACCGTCATGGCGGCCGGCGGCCTGACAATCAGCGGCGGGCTCACTGCTGCCGCCGGGGCCGACACTCTGGCGGCGACGGCCGGGTGTGGTAAGGCGCCCACGCTTGCCAGTGGGACACGTACGATCCAGAGCGGCGGGCAGAACCGCAGCTACATCCTGCGGGTCCCCGACAACTACGACAACAACCATGCATACCGGTTGATCTTCTCGTTCCACTGGTGGGGCGGCACCGCCGAGCAGGTCGACAACGGCAGCACCAGCGGCCCCCAGTGGTCCTACTACGGGCTCCGGCCGCTGGCCAACAACACCACGATCTTCGTCGCCCCGCAGGGCATCGGCAACGCCTGGGCGAACTCCGGCGGCCAAGACCTGACCTTCGTCGACGACATGATCAGACAGATCGGGACCGGCCTGTGCGTCGACACCACTCAACTGTTTGCCTCGGGCTTCAGCTACGGAGCCGGGATGAGCTATGCCATCGCCTGCGCGCGGGCAAACGTGTTCCGCGGGGTGGTGCTCTACGCCGGGGGAGTCCTCAGCGGGTGCGAGGGCGGAACTCAACCCATCGCCTACTTCGGGATCCACGGGCTGCGGGACTCCACGCTGTCGATCGCGGGCGGGCGGTCGATGCGCGACCGGTTCGTCAGGAACAACGGCTGCACGCCGCAGAACCCGCCGGAGCCGGCGCAGGGCAGCCTCACCCACGTCGTCACCTACTACACCGGGTGCAGGGCGGGCTATCCAGTGGTGTGGGGCGCCTTCGACGGGCCGCATGCCCCCAACGCCGTGGACGGCTCCGCCGACCCGTACGCGCCCGGCGCGAGGTCCTGGACCCAGCAGGCGGTGTGGACCTTCATCACCCAACTCGGCCCCAACCCGCCGACGAGCTCGCCGACGACGAGCTCCCCACCGTCGACCTCGCCAACGACGAGTGCGTCACCCAGTTCCCCGGGGCCCAGTGGCGCGTGCCAGGCGAGCTACCGGACGGTCAATTCCTGGCAGGGTGGCTTCCAGGGTGAGGTCAGCGTTACGGCCGGCGGTTCGGCGATCAACGGCTGGACCGTCCAGTGGACGCTCGCCGGCGGCCAGAACGTCACCCAGGTGTGGAACGGCACGCTGACCACCAGCGGCTCGACCGTTACGGTGCGCAACGCCTCCTACAACGGATCGGTGCCGGCGTCCGGGTCGACCACATTTGGCTTCCTCGCCAACGGCACACCGTCGACGCCGGCACTGACCTGCGTCAGCCCGTAGCCCGGCATACGCGTCTCGGGAGGCTCGTGAGACGGGCTGCGGCCGGTCGGACCGTCGTCGACTGAAGCGGCCGTGGACGGGCCGCAGCAGAACGACACCGCTGTCACCCACAACGCCCAGGCCCGGTTGAAGCCGGCAATGGCGTCACCTCCCGGGGTGATGGTCCAAGCGCGAGCTTGGTGCTCCGGTCGTCGACCGCACAGCGAGCTGCCGGTTCCGTGCCTCGTACGGCAACGATTCAGACAGAACATCGAGGAGGAAGCGCACAGATGAACGACGTTCCAGCTCACCCGAAACGCCGTACCGGCGGTCGCGCGAGACTGCTGCTCGGCGGTGCTTGCGCCGTGGTGATCGCCGTGTCCTCAGTGGCCATAGTCACGTTCGCCCACGCCGATCTCAGCGGCCCGCCCGGGACTACCTTGAAGGCTGCCGCCGAGCGGAGTGGCCGGTACTTCGGCATGGCCATGGGGGCAGACCGCCTCAGCGACTCAGGCTTCCAGACTATCGCGCGACGCGAGTTCAACATGCTGACGGCCGTCAACGAGATGAAGCCCGACGCGACCGAGCCCAACCCGGGCCAGTTCAACTTCACAAACGCTGACAGGCTCTACAACTGGGCCATTCAGAACGGCATGCGGGTCCGCGGCCACACCCTCGCCTGGCACGCACAGCAGCCGAGCTTCTGGCGGAATCTCAGCGGCAGCGCCCTGCGCTCCGCGATGATCTCGCACATCAACGGCGTCATGGACCACTACAGAGGCAAGATCTACCAGTGGGACGTGGTCAACGAGGCCTTCGAGGAGAACGGCACCCGGCGGAACTCGAACCTGCAGGCCACTGGTAACGACTGGATCGAAGCGGCGTTCCGGGCCGCCGACGCCGCCGACCCGGCCGCGGGTTTGTGCTACAACGACTACAACATCGAGAACTGGACCTACGGCAAGACGCAGGGCGTCTACCGGATGGTGCAGGACTTCAAGAACCGTGGTGTGCCGATCGACTGCGTCGGCCTCCAGACCCACTTCACCGGTGGCAGCTCACTGCCGGGCAACTTCCAGCAGACGCTGTCCAGCTTCGCCGCCCTCGGGGTGGACGTGGTCCTGACCGAGGTCGACGTCACCAACGCGTCACCCAGCCAGTACCAGGGACTGACCCAGGCCTGCATGAACGTCCCCCGCTGCCTCGGCATCACGACGTGGGGCGTACGGGACAGCGACTCCTGGCGCAGCAGCGAGAACCCGCTGCTGTTCGACCGCAGCAGCAACCCCAAGCCCGCGTACACCTCCGTCCTCAACGCTCTCAATGCCGCCTCCACCACGGTGCCAGGCACGACCACGCCGCCGAGCACCCCGACCAGCGCGCCCCCGACCAGCGCGCCCCCGACCACGCCGCCCGTCACCGGGCAACCGGGCGCCTGCACCGCGACGTACCGCATGGTCAACAGCTGGGGCGGCGGCTTCCAGGGCGAGGTCACCGTGGCAAACAACGGCTCCGCCACCCTCAACGGCTGGACCGTACGACTGACGCTGGCCAGCGGGCAGACCCTCGCCCAAATCTGGAGCGGCACCAACACCGGCACCAGCGGCGCGGTCAGCGTCCGCAACGCCGCGTACAACGGCACCCTCGGCGCGAACGCCTCGACCAACTTCGGCTTCCTCGTCAACGGAAGCACCAACGCGGCGCCCAGCAACATCTCGTGCACCAGCCCCTGACCGACCGACGAAACGAACCAGCACTATCGCATCAGGACCCTGACAGGGCCCGGAGCCACCGGCTCCGGGCCCTGCGCCGTCGTCGTCGGCCGGCGAGCTGACGCCGCCGGCGAAGAATGCGACTCCCGAACCGCGTCGCGCCACCGCGCCTGATCTATCAAAATCGGGCCGGTGCACCGCTGGTCCACGAGGTTTTGATGCACGAACCGCGGGTTCGGGGTTCGAGTCCCTGGCGGCGCACCACTGAGATAGGCCCTGACCTGGGGTTTCCCCTGGGTCCGGGCCTTTTCATTGCTGCGGCCGTGCCCGGGGTGCTCGACGGGTGCTCGGGAGCCGTTGGACGGATACCGCGTCCGTGGATTGTCCGCTGCGGTTGTGGACAGGCTCGGAGAGTGGCTGCCTGCATCCCTGACGGTCAGTCCTGATCGCTGGCAACTGCTCGCGACTCGTGGACGAGTCGGGCTGCGGTCTCGAACGCTGCCTTCCAGGGGAAGACTCTCTGCCGTTCGTTTCCGCTGCCCGGTGGGTGGGGTTCCCAGCCGTCGTCTTCGCTGAGCAGGACGCGTACGCGTTCGTCGCGCAGGCTCACCACGGCGCGTTGGAAGGGTGCGCGGGTGGCCAGGGCGGCGTTGACGAACGGGACGATGACTGTCGGTACCTGGCGTCCGATCAGCTCGGCGACCGAGGTCATGGCGTAGTTGTCGGCGATGCCGAGCGCGATCTTGTTGATGGAGTTGTAGGTCGCGGGGGCGATGACGAGAGCGTCGGCGGCGGGAAGCGTGCGGCGGCCTCCTAGAGACATCTGGTAGGTGGACCTGATCGGGTGCCCGGTCATCGTCTCGATCGCTTCGGTGTTGATGAAGTCGATGGCGCTGGGGGTGGTGGTGACCGCAGCCGTCCAGGTTTTCTCTGTAGCTGCGGCGATCAGTTGTGTCACGTCGGTGGCGGGGCCGGCTCCGCAGACGACGATCTGAAGGTGGCCGACGGTCATACCGGGATCCCGACGCGGTGGGCGAACTCAACGACTTCGGTACGGACGTGGCCCCGGCTGAGGGCTGCGAGGTCGCCGGCGATGCGCTGGACCGCCGGTCGGCACCGGAGTTCCTCGGGTGCCACGTCGTACGCGATGCGCAAGGCGTTCAGGCTTTGCTCGTAGCGTCCCCACTGGCCGTAGGCACGGGCCACGTCAACGAACAGTGAGGCTTTGCGTTCGGCGAGGTGGATTTTGTCCAGTGGCACCTGGCGGGCGAGGGTGATCGCGGTGCCGGCGTCGCCCAGGGTCAGCGCGATGTTGACCTGGTGGAGCAGGACGTTCGTGGCGCCGAAACCGGTCCACCGGTCGTTGCCGTCGTAGCCGAGCCGTGCGGCGGCACGGGTGGCCTCGTCGAGCATGGCTTGCGCGCTGTCCCGGTCGTCGCTGCGCGCGGCGGCGATCGCACCGCGAAGCAGGAGGGCGCCGTAGACGGCCACCTGGTCGGCGGACCGGAGATGGGTGTCCCGTTCGAGGGCGCCGGCCGCGTTCCCGGCCAGGTTCCTCGCCTGCCTGGTGTGGCCGTTGCTCATCAGGGCGTGGGTCATGATCCGCGCGCTGGTGGCCATTGCCACCGGGTCCTGGCTGGCCGTGCCGGCGTGGGCGCTTCTCTCGGCCGCCACCAGGGCCATGCCCCGGTCACCGATCTTGAGTAGCACGCTGCCGACGACGTGGTACAGGTCGCTGGCCAGGGCGTCGATTCGGATCCGCTGGTCGCCCTCGGCTTCCGCCTGGGTCGGTGCCAGAGCGGGTAGCAGGGTCGCGAGGCGACCGAGAACCTGCTCGTATCGGCATGCCTGGTAGGCGGCCTTCGCGGTGGCCACGTCGCGAGTGAAGTCTCGAAGGGGCAGGGCAACCGGCTCGGCGGCCAGAGCAGTCGGCGCTGAGACCAGCGCGTCGAGTAGTGGCGTGACGCCGGGAAGGGCAGCCATGCCGCCGACCGTCGCGCCCTGCAGGAACTGTCTACGCTGCACGTCACCGTCCGACTCGAGGCCAGGTCTGTCCCTGCCAGTATCGGCGTCCGCAGCGGCCGGCGGTCTGGTGGTAACGGCAAGTGCAACACTGGTGCCTTGCCCCCGTAGCGCCTCGAAGCGTTCCAGAACGTCGGGGGCGGCCCGGGCGAGCACCGTATCGAGCGCGGTTTGCATGTCGGCACGTAGTTGGATGGTCTCGCCCTGGCTGCTCCACTTGGCCACCGTGCGTCGGGCCGCGCCCAGGTATTCGGCGAAGCCGGTGACGCTCATTCGTAACGCCCGCCGCAGGGCGTTTGCGTCCTGGCCGGTCCAGTTGGTCACTGTGGCCATCGGATGTCCTCTCGATGGGACAGGTCAGCGTGCCGATCGTAGCGTCACGTGGTGTGCCGGCGGGTGCACCGCGAGTGCACCGCGGGGACATTCCTCGTCGTCACGCTCCCCGGCGATTCTGAATCGGCCGGTCGCCCGTTCGAGGCCAGAAGCGCTTGACGCGTCGGCCGGCGGCGTCCCCAGAGACTGGCACGTGTGTGCCCGTGACTCCCCGTCTGCGTACTGCCACGAGAGCTGCGCGGGCGGGTGACCGGCGGTCTGCTCCCAGCCGCCGCCCGGCGGCGGTGGGCTCGCCCTTCCCCAGGCGAGTCCACCGCTTGCCGGCGCCTACCTGCTTCGGGGGGCGGCCATGACGGTGTACGTCTCGCGCAACGCGACGACCGGCGGACCATGGCGTACGGATCCGCCGAAACACGCCGGTCCGGCCGAGTTGGAGCGGATGCCCGAGCCGCCGCTGCTCACCCACGTGTGGCGTCAGCATTTCGAACGGCAGGCACGGGAGGCGATGCGCCGATGACCGAAGCCCACCCGGATGCTGTAACTGCGCATCGCCGCACCTCGAAGCAGGGAGAACAGGCGCGGAGGGAGCACTTGCCGCTGCGTCCGCTCTGGCTGTGCCGGACCTGCGGACAGCCCTGGCCCTGCAGGCGGGCGAAGCTGGATCTCTTGGTCGAGTACCAGGGCAGCAGGGTCAGCCTGTGCCTCTACCTGGCCAGCCTCCTCTGCGACGCCATCGATGACCTGCACAGACTCAACCCGAGCGCTACGGGAAGCACCGCCGGTCTGTTCGACAGGTTCCTTGGCTGGCCACGCGCGCCCCACCCACCAGCAGCACCAGACGACCACGTACAGACGGGGGAGGCAGGATCATGAGCGGCATCGGTGTCATCACCGCCGATGGACGGGCGGCCATAGCCCGCACATTCCACACCCTGGTGCTGCAGCCCACCAGCTTCTGCAACCTGGACTGCACCTATTGCTACCTGCCCGACCGACGATCCCGACGGCTCATGACGGTCCCGGTCGCCGCCGGGTGCGCCCGATCCGTGAAGGAGCAGGCAAGCCTCTATCCGGTGAGCGTGGTGTGGCAAGGAGGCGAGCCCACCGCGACACCTCTCGGCACCTTCTGGGAACTGCTTGCCCCGTTCGAGGAGCTGAGGCAGGCCGGACAGGTACGCCACGAGATCCAGACCAACGCCACCCTCGTCAACCAGCGGTGGTGTGACCTGTTCGCTGCCTACGAGTTCGAGATCGGGGTCAGCATCGACGGCCCCGGCGCCCTGAACCGCAACAGACTTGACCGGGCCGGAAAATCGACAACGGCCCGGACCATCCGCGGGATACAGGCTCTCGCCGAGGCAGGATTGCCGTATTCGGTGATCTGCGTCGTGACCCCGGAAACCATCGACCAGGCGGACGACCTCATCGATTTCTTCACCAACCTGCCCGGGTGCCGTTCTGTGGGCTTCAACATCGAGGAACAGGAGGGCGCCGGGCGAACACAGGTGTCGGAGGATGCCGCCTACCGGTTCTGGCACCGGCTTGTCCAACGACGGATCGACCGCAACCCGCTACCCATTCGCGATCTGGAACGCCTGGCCGACTACCTCACCGCCACCCGCGCCGGGCTCGTCAACGACGCCCCGTACGAACCGATCCCCACCATCTCCTGGGACGGGCACGTGGTCCTCCTGTCACCAGAGCTCCTCGGAGTCAAGGACCCGCAGTACGCAGACTTCGTCGCAGGCCACGTTCTCCGTGAACCGATCGGCAACATCCTGGCCCGGGCCGGCAACCTGCGGTACGTCACCGAGTTCATCGCGGGACTCAACGATTTGCGCGGACCACTGCACGTTCTACGACTCTTGCCGGGGTGCCCAGGCCGGCAACCGCTACTTCGAGCACCACACCTTCACTGAACCTTTTTCAACCTCCCCTTGCGGTCCGGCGGACCGCAAGGTCGGACGCGGTGCGTGAGCGCCGCGCGGTCCAGGTTGAAAAAGGTTCACTGCCCGGGAGACCAACTACTGCCGCACCACCCGGCAGGCCCTTGTCCGCGCCACCGCAAACCACCTCGCCAGCTAGGAGGACCACCGTGACCAACGCCCTCGCGAGCCTCGTGGACGCCACGCCGGAGCACCTCGCACGTTTCGGCGTCGAGCCGGTCCGGACGATAGCGTCGATCGACGCGGCCAAGTTCGACAACCGGCCCACCTGGGACAACAAGGGAGGGTTCGACAGTCGACCCGGCTGGGACAACTGGAACAAAAAGAAGTGCTGCTAACCCAGGAGTAGGCGAACGAACGCGGGGTGGCGTCGCCACCCCGCGCCCTAACCATGCTGAGGATTCATGCGGACAACCACCATCGGTGATGTGAAGATCCTGCTCCCGGATCTCGATCCGGAAGATCTTGACAACGTCTACGATCCGGCGAGCGACCTCACCGAGGCCAGCATCGAGGGCGTCTCCTGGCGAGGTGCGCAACTGGAAGACGTCAGCATCCGTAGCAGCCGGATCGCTGGCGCGGACCTCAGCGAGAGCACCTGGGAAGCCGGAGCCATCTGGGGCAGCGAGATCAGCCGCACCGACCTCTCCGGCTCGACTCTGTCCGAGATCACCATCGAACGCTGCGCGTTCACCGGCTCGCGGCTCACGGGTGCCCGGCTAACCGACGTGCGTCTGAAAGACGTCCTCTTCGACGGCTGCCGCTTCGACTACGCCACCTTCCAACGCGTCGTCGCCGCCGGAGCCACGGCCTTCACCGACCGCACGCTCACCAACGCCATGTGGTCGTCCTGCCGACTACCCAAAATCGCCATCAGGTCCTGCCAGTTGACCAACCTTTAACTCGAATCCTGCCAGCTCCAAGACGCTGATCTTCGCGGCAACCGCCTCCACGATCTCAAGGCGGCACTCGTCAACCTGCACGGGGTCACCATCGGCGAAGACCAACTCTCCGAACTTACTCAGATGGCCATCACGGAGCTACGCGTTGAGGTGCGGGCTGACTGAGGCATCAGAGCGCGGCGAGGCTGACCGGCTCAGGAGTCCGCCGAGGCTACTCGAAAAGTGGCCGCCGGAAGGCGTCAGCGACTCGCCGCTGCCGGGGTGGTTCGACTTTCAACAGTTCGACTTTCCACAACAGGTCCGCCGGCACTTGTTTCGCCGGCTACGCAGCCCTCGCGGGCGGCGAACACCGCGAAGCGGCCGGCTACCAGGACACTCGACGCCCTGCACGCCGTACGGCAGCGGCCTCAACCACTCTGACCCGGTGGAACTCCCCGACACCCCCCGACCGGGTTGGCAGCTGATCCGGCGATGGTGCTGGCCGTTTCCGCCGGGACGTCGGTGAGACTTCCACGGGCGCGGAGAGATCAGGTGTGGTTTAGTGCCGGTGAACGGGTTTCGACAGTGGGGTAGGGATGAACGGGGCGGCCGATCCTCGGCGGCGGGTGCCGCGTACCGACGTACTGCTCGCCGATCCCCGGCTGGCGGCCGCCGAGGCCACCGTCGGGCGGGCCCGGCTCAAGGCCGTACTCGGCGCCGCCCAGGACCGGGTCCGGCGGGGTGAGATCGCGCCGGAGGAGGTCGTCCCGGCCACCCTGGCCGCGCTGCCGGAGACCGCCGCCGGGCTGCGCCCGGTGCTCAACGCCACCGGGGTGGTGCTGCACACCAACCTCGGCCGGGCGCCGCTGTCGGCGGCGGCCGTCGACGCGGTGGTCGCGGCCGCCGGGCACACCGACGTGGAACTCGATCTGCGCACCGGGCGGCGGGCCCGGCGGGGCCGGGGCGCGCTGGCCGCACTCGCCGCCGCGGTGCCGGCGGCCGGCGCGGTGCACGTGGTCAACAACGGTGCCGCCGCGCTCGCCCTGGCCGCGACCGCCCTCACCGCCGTGCGGCAAACCGGCGGGGCAGCCGGGCTCGGCGACGGGCCGGCCGGGCGGGAGATCGTGGTCAGCCGGGGCGAACTGGTGGAGATCGGCGACGGGTTCCGGCTGCCGGACCTGCTGGCCAGCACCGGCGCGACGCTGCGGGAGGTGGGCACCACCAACCGGACCGCGCTGGCCGACTACGCGGCGGCGGTCGGGCCGGGTACCGCGTTCGTGCTCAAGGTGCACCCGTCGAACTTCGTCGTCCGGGGCTTCACCGCCGCCGTACCCGTCGACGAGCTGGCCACCCTCGGCGTACCGGTGGTGGTGGACATCGGCTCCGGGCTGCTGGCCCCGGACCCGCTGCTGCCCGACGAGCCGGACGCCGCCTCGGCACTGCGGGCCGGCGCCGCGCTGGTCACGGCGAGCGGCGACAAGCTGCTCGGCGGTCCGCAGGCCGGGCTGCTGCTCGGCGACGCGGAGCTGGTCGAACTGCTCCGCCGGCACCCGCTGGCCCGGGCGCTGCGGGTGGACAAGCTGACCCTGGCCGCCCTGGAGGCGACTCTGACCGGTCCGGAGACGCCGACCTGGCGGGCGCTGCGGACCACCCCGGCGGCGCTGCGGCTGCGCACCGAACGGCTCCGCGACCAGCTCGCCGCCGCCGGCCTGAGGGCCGAGGTGGTCCCGCACGACGCCGTGGTCGGTGGCGGCGGGGCGCCGGAGGTCACCCTCGACTCGTGGGCCCTCGCCCTCCCCGAGGAGTACGCCGAACCGCTGCGCCTCGGCGACCCGCCGGTACTCGGCCGGCTGGAGCGGGGCCGGCTGCTGCTCGACCTGCGCTGCGTACCCGTCGACCGGGACGAGGCGGTGCGGGCCGCCGTCGCCCGGGTGCCCCGAGGATGGCGGGAGAGCTGAGGTGCAGGTCGTCGCCACCGCCGGACACGTCGACCACGGCAAGTCCACCCTGGTCCGGGCGCTGACCGGGATGGAGCCGGACCGCTGGGCGGAGGAGCGGCGCCGGGGCATGACCATCGACCTCGGCTTCGCCTGGACCGCGCTGCCGTCCGGGACGGTGCTGGCGTTCGTCGACGTACCCGGACACCAGCGGTTCGTCCCCAACATGCTCGCCGGGATCGGCCCGGCCCCGGCCGCGCTGTTCGTGGTCGCCGCCGACGAGGGCTGGATGCCGCAGTCCGCCGAGCACCTGGCCGCGCTGGACGCGCTCGGGGTCCGGCACGGGCTGCTGGTGGTGACCCGGACCGACCTGGCCGATCCGGCCGCCGCCACCGAACTGGCGCTCGCCGAGATCGCGGCCAGCTCGCTCGGCGAGGTCGAGGCGGTCGCGGTCAGCGCGACCACCGGCGCCGGGCTGCCGGAGCTGCGCGCCGCCCTGGACCGGCTCGCCGCCCGGCTGCCGGTGCCCGAGCCGAGTGCCCCGGTGCGGCTCTGGGTCGACCGGGCGTTCACCATCAGGGGCAGCGGCACGGTGCTGACCGGCACCCTCGGCGCGGGGACGCTGCGTACCGGCGACGAGTTGGAGCTGACCGGCAGCGGGCAGCGGGTCCGGATCCGGGGCCTACAGACCCTGGGTACCCAGGTGTCCGAGGTCGCCGGGGTGGCCCGGGTCGCGGTCAACCTGCGCGGGGTGCCCCGGGAACAGGTCGGCCGGGGCGACGCGCTGCTCACCCCGGGACGGTTCCAGCAGACCGACCTGGTCGACGTCCGGCTGGCCGGCGACCCGGTGGCCGAGCTTCCGGCGGAGGTCACCCTGCACGTCGGTTCGGCCGCGGTGACCGCCCGGGTACGCCCGCTCGGCGCCGACACCGCCCGGCTGCGGCTGGACCGGCCGCTGCCGCTGCGCATCGGTGACCGGGCGCTGCTGCGGGATCCCGGCCGGCGGCACGTGGCCGGCGGGGTGACGGTGCTCGACGTCGTACCGCCCAGGTTGAGCCGGCGGGGCGCGGCGGCCGAGCGGGCGGCGGTGCTGGCCGGGCTGGACGGCCGCCCCGACGAGTCCGGGGAACTGGCCCGGCGCGGCCTGGCCCGGCGGCCGGAGCTTTCGCGGATGGGCGTGACCGTGCGCACCGCACCGGTGGCCGGGGACTGGCACGCCGATCCGGCGCACTGGCGACAGCTGCGGCGGCGACTGGTCGACGAGGTGACCCGGTGGGCACAGGCGCATCCGCTGGAGCCGGGCGTACCGGTCGAGACCGCCCGCCGGCTGCTGGACCTGCCGGACCGGGCCCTGGTCGAGGCGCTGGTCGCGGCGCCGCTGGTGTGCCGCGACGGCCGGATCGGCCGGGGCGGGGCGACCGGCGCGCTGCCCGAGCAGGTCGCCCGGGCGGTACGGCGGGTCGGTGCGGAGCTGGCCGAGCGGCCGTTCGTCGCCCCGGAGGCGGCCCGGCTCGCCGAGTTCGGACTCGGCCACCGGGAGATCGGCGCGGCGGTACGGGCCGGCGCGCTGCTCAAGCTCGCCGACAACGTCGTACTGCTGCCGGACGCCCCCGAGCGAGCGATCCGGGTACTCGCCGCGCTGCCGCAGCCGTTCACCCTCAGCACCGCCCGGCAGGCCCTCGGTACGACCCGGCGGGTCGCCGTGCCCCTGCTCGAACTGCTGGACCGGCGCGGCGCCACCCGCCGGCTCCCGGACGACGCCCGGATCGTGCTCTCCGGACCGGGCGACCGCTGAGCCCACCGCCGGATCCCGGCCCCGCCCGACCCGCCGAGAGCGCCCCACTGGTCACGCACCCGCCAAGAGCATCTGCGGCAGCCGCGGGTCAGGGCAGCGCCGCTCGCCGGTCGGCCAGCAGGCGCCGCTTGTCGGGCTTGCCGGCCGTGGTGACGGGAACCTCGGCGATGAAACTGACGTGCCGGGGACTGCTCGCCGCGCCGAGCCGCTCCCGGACGAGCGCGCGCAGCACGTCCGGATCCGGCCGCCGGTCCGGGGCGGGGACGACGAAGGCGTGTACCGCCTCGCCGGTCTCCTCGTCGGGCGCGGCCACGACGTACGCCTCGGCCACGTCCGGATGGCTGGCCAGGGCGCGTTCGATCGGCCCGGCGTACTGGAGGTCGGCGTTCACGATGACGACGTCCCGGGCCCGCCCCAGCAGGTGCAGGTATCCGTCGGCGTCCAGCCGGGCGAGGTCGCGGGTGCGTACCCAGCCGTCGACGAACACCTCGGCCGTCTCCGCCGGGTCGGCCCAGTACCCGCTCGCCTGCGCCGGGGTGCGGACGAAGAGTTCCCCCGCGACCCCGGTCGGCACCGGTCGGCCGTTGCCGTCCCGGACCTGCACCTCGACGGCGGCCGGTGGCCGGCCCACCGAGGCGAGGGTGGCCGGCGCGGCGGTCGGTTCCGCCGGGGTCAGCATGGAGATCATGCCGGTCTCGGTCTGGCCGTAGCCGTGGTAGACGACCGGCCCGAGCACCGAGAGCGCCTCGGCGAGCCGGGCCGGGTGCAGCGGGGAGCCCGAGACCAGCAGGGCGCGCAGCGTGCCGAGGTCGACCGGTGCGGCGCGCTGGCTCGCGACCAGCTTCGCCAGCCGGGGCACGGTGATCACGCTGGCGGTGGCCCGGTGCCGGACGATCGCGGCGGGGAAGAAGGGCTCCGTGCCACGGGGTGGCTCGGCGATCACCATGGTGCCGCCGGCGGCCAGGGTGAGGATGCCGTACTCCAGCATCACCTGGCTGCTGAGTGAGCCGAAGACCAGGTAGCGGTCGAGGTTGGTGGCGAGGTCGCGGATCGCCGGAGGCCACCGGTCCGGGTGCGGTGCCCAGGCGGCACCGAGCGCGGCGTACGTCTGGAGGCAGCCCTTCGGGTTGCCGGTGCTGCCGCTGGTGTAGATGACCCGGCCGACGTCCTGCGGGCGTCCGGCCGGGACCGGCGTGGGCGGGTACGCCCGGGTGGCGGTCAGCTCGGGTACCCCGTCGACCGGGCCGACCGCCAGCAGGGGGCGGCCGGCGGCGGCCGACCGGAGCTGCGGGGTCGCGGTCGACGGGTCGACCAGCACCGCCGCGATCTGATGGCTGAGCAGGTGCCGGAGCTGGCCGGGGGTGAGCCCGGGACGTACCCCGGCCAGCCGGGCACCCACCACCTGCACCGCGACGATCGCGGCGAACGCCTCCGGCGACACGCCGAGCACCACCGCCACCCCGTCGCCCGGGCCGATCCCCGCCTCCCGCAGGCCCGCGCTGATCCGGCCGACCAGGTCCGCCAGCTCGTCGGCGGTGACGGTACGCGGGCCGTGCTCGAAGACCGGGCGGTCCCGGCCGGTGCCGAGCAGGTCCAGGATCGCCTGCGGATAGCCCGGCTCAGCTTCCGGCATCGACCCGGACCTCCTCGGCGGTCCCGCCGCCGGCCAGGGGCTCGGCGACGACCTCGCCGTCGGCCAGGTGTTCCTTCAGGAATGCGGCCAGCGGTTGCTGGTGCACGGTGGGCAGGTTCCACTGGTTCTCCAGGTTCTCCGCCAGGTGGTGCACCGCCCGCACCGTCCCGTCCCGGTAGTGCCGCACCACCGGGTGCAGATAGCTGGCCCGATGCGCGGCGTGCGGGTCGTTCTCCGCGACCCGGGGGATCGAGACGTCGAACGGGTCCACCGCGTCGTGGTCCGCCCCGTACTCCAGCGTGACGGCGAAGGCGGACGAGGAACCGGGACCGAGCCCGCCGTCGGCGAGGTACGCCACCGGCACCTCCTCGTGGAAGTACGCGCTGTCCCCGCGTACCGTCACGACGTCACCGAGCACGCCGAACTGCTGCCACAGCGCGGACGAGCGGTTGATCCGGGCGATGATCGCGTCGGTGATCGCCTCCGGGGTCGCCGCCAACTCCACGGCGGGCCACCCGACCTGGTGGTAGCGGGAGTTGAGGATCCGGTGCAGCGCCCGGGCGCCGTACCGGAAGCCGTGGATGAACCCGCTGGTCGACCGCTTGAAGTCGCGTTGCTGGGTGAGCGTGCCGGCGAAGTACAGGTCGGGTACGGAGGTCGACTCGTAGCCCGAGGTCTGCTCCGGGAAGCGGTCGTTGATCACCAGTCGCGGCCGGCAGGTGTCGTCGAAGACGCTCGCGTCGAACCGGAAGCCGGTGCAGGCGATCACCCGGTCGTACTCGATCTCCCGGATCGCCTCGACCGTGCGGGCGTACCGGAACCGCACGAGGTAGCCGCCCTCCGGGCGCCGGTGGATGCTCTCGACCGTGCCGTCCAGGACGGCGTTCTGCGACTTGAGCTGGTACGTGTCGAGGAAGTTGTTGTTCACCGCCCGCAGGTGCCCGACGTAGTGCGTCTGCCAGGCGAACCGGACCGAGTGCGGCCCGGCGACGTGCACGACGGCGGCGGTCTCCACCAGGGCGTCGGCGGTCTCGAATCCGGAGTTGCCCTTGCCGATGACCATGACCCGCTGGTTGGCGAAGTCCTGCGGATCGACGCTGACCGTGTCGTACCGCTCGGCGGTCTCGATCCCTTCGATCGGCGGCAGGTGAAGCTGGGACACCCCGGTCGCCACCACCAGGCGGCGACCCCGCCAGGTGCGGCCGGCGGCGTCGAGGGCGTGGAACCCGTCGCCGTCGCGGCTCACCCGGACCACCGTGGTCCGGTACTCGACCCGTACCCCGGTCGCCGTGGCGAAGTCGGCGAGATAGCGCACCAGGTCGTCCGCGTCCGGGAAGTACCGCTGGCTGTACCGGCCGAACAGCAGGTCGGGCTCGTCGCTGAGCAGCGAGTTCCAGTCCATCCGCAGGTTGAACTCCGGATCGTCGGAGCCGGTGTAGACCTTGTTGATGGAGATCAGCCGGCGATGTCGCGGATAGGTGCTGAAGAACGTGCCGGGTGCGGCGCCGGCCTCCAGCACGACGTAGTCATGACCGTCGCGTTCGAGCAGGGCGGCGAGTTGCAGTCCCGCAGGCCCGGCCCCGATGATCAGGTAGTCGTGCGTCATGCGCGGGACGGTAGCCACCGGTAATCAGAGATGTCTCAGACCGCTCTGAGATTGCCCGGCTACGGTCGGCCCGATGACGATCCAGGCCCGCAAGGCGATCCGTCCCATCGACCTGACGCGGCCGCTCCGGGAGGCAGACCTGCGCCGTGCCGCCGCCGAGATCCGCGTCGACATCACCGCCCCGGTACGCGACCGGTTGCGGCGCTCCCGCGACCACCTGCGGGCGGTGCTCGGCGACGACCGTCCGGTGTACGGCGCCACCACCGGCTTCGGTGCGCTGGTCGGGTTCGCCGGCCGGGACGACGAGGCCGACCAGTGCGACAACACGCTGGCGCATCTCGGCGCCGGCCAGGGTCCGGACATCGATCCGGCGGTCAGCCGGGCCGCGATGCTGGTCCGGGTCTGGTCGCTCGCCCAGGGCGTCTCCGGGGTTTCGGTGCGGGTCGTCGAGGGGCTCGCCGCGATGCTGGCGACGACGTTCGCGCCGGCGATGCCCCGGCTCGGCTCGGTCGGGGCCAGCGGTGACCTGATCCCGCTCGCCTACGCCACCCAGGCGCTGCGCGGCCGAGGCTGGGCCTATCTGGACGGCCGGCGCGTGCCCGCGGCCGAGGCGCTGGACAGGGCCGGCCTGACCCCGCTCGCCCTCGACGGGCGGGACGCCCTGGCACTGGTCAACGGCACCTCGCTGACCACCGCCGCCACCGCGCTCGCCCTGGACGACATCCGCCGCGCGCACCGGGCCGCCCAACTGCTGACCTGCCTCCTCGTCGACCTGCTCGGCTGCGACCCCGGCCAGTTCCCGCACCCCCGGCTGCTGGCCGCGTACGGGCACCCCGGCGCCGTCGACGTCGCCGGGCGGATGCGCGGGTACCTCGCCGGTGCGGTGCCGTCCGGTGCCCGCCCGCTCCAGGAGGCGTACAGCATCCGCTGCACCCCGCAACTGCTCGGCGCGGCCGAGGACGCGCTGCGCTACGTCGACGGTGTGGTGGCGGCGGACCTGCGCGGCGTGAGCGACAATCCGCTGTTCTTCCCGGATGACGACCTGGTGCTGCACGGCGGGAACTTCTTCGGCCAGCCCGCCGCCTTCGCGGCCGACGTGCTGGCGACGGTCGCCGCCCAGCTCGGCAACCTGGTCGAGCGCCAACTCGACCTGCTGGTCGACCCGGCCCGCAACGGGGGACTGCCGCCGATGCTGGCGGCCGGGCCCGGCCGCCAGCACGGTTTGCAGGGCGCCCAGTTGGCCGCCACCGCGATGGTCGCTGAGATCCGCCGGGCCGCCACCCCGGCCAGCATGCAGAGCCTGCCGACCAACCTGCACAACCAGGATGTCGTGCCGTTCGGTACCCAGGCCGCGCTCCGGGCCGTGGACCAGGCCCGGCTGCTCCGGCTGGTCTGCGGCACGCTCGCGGTCGGGCTGCGCCAGGCTCTGCACGTCGGCGCGCGTACCCCCACCGCCCCTGGCTGTGCCGCCGCGCTGGACCGCCTCGTCGCGTTGGTCCCGCCGATCGACCCGGACCGGCCGCTCGACGCGGACGTCGTCCGGGCCGCCGACCTGCTCGACCTGTTGACCGAGCCGCCGGCGGCACCGGCCGAGCCGGCGAACTGATTTTTCTCTGAGTTCTCCTTCGTACGTTTCCCCGCGTGACCGCAGAGATGCTCGACTATCTGATCATCGGGGCGGGGCCGGCCGGACTACAGCTCGCGGCCCTGTTCCAACGGGACGGCCGGCGGGACTACCTGGTGCTGGAGGCGGCCGACGCCCCGGGCGCCTTCTTCACCCGCTTTCCACGGCATCGCCAGCTCATCTCCATCAACAAGCCGCACACCGGCTCCGACGACCCGGAACTCAACCTGCGGCTGGACTGGAACTCGCTGCTCAGCGACGATCCGGCGCTGCGGTTCACCCGGTACACCGAGCGCTACTTCCCGGACGCCGACGTGCTGGTCCGCTACCTGGCGGACTTCGCGGCGGCCACCGGGGTCCGGGTCCGGTACCGCAGCCGGGTGGTCCGGGTCGCCCGGGACGCGGACGGCGGTTTCGCGGTCACCGACCAGACGGGTACCACGCACCGCGCCCGCCGGGTCGTCGTGGCGACCGGGGTCTCCCAGCCGTACGTCCCGGCGATCCCCGGCATCGCGCACGCGGAGCGGTACGACGAGATGCCGGTCGACCCGCGGGACTTCCTGGACCAGCGGGTACTGATCATCGGGAAGGGCAACTCCGCCTTCGAGACCGCCGACGCCCTGATGGAGACCACCACGCTGATCCACGTGGCCGGGCCGAGTTCGGTGCGAATGGCGTGGCGCACGCACTACGTCGGACACCTGCGAGCGGTGAACAACAACTTCCTCGACACCTACCAGCTCAAGTCGGCGAACGCGATCCTCGACGGGCAGGTACGCGACATCGAGCGGGACGCGGACGGCTACCGGGTCACCTTCAGCTTCTCCCGGGCCAACGAGGTCACCAAGGAGCTGCGCTACGACCGGGTACTGGTCTGCACCGGCTTCCGGTTCGACCCGTCCGTCTTCGCCGACGGCTGCCGTCCGGCGCTCGTCATCGACGACCGGTTCCCGGCCCAGACCGCGCAGTGGGAGTCGGTGAACGTACCGGACCTCTTCTTCGCCGGCACCCTCTCCCAGCAGCGGGACTTCAAGCGGTCGACAAGTGGTTTCATCCACGGCTTCCGGTACGGGGTCCGAGCCCTGCACCGCATCCTCGAACGGCGCTACCACGACACCCCGTGGCCGGCCGAGAAGGTCGACGCGACCGCCGAGTCGGCCGCCGACGCGATCATCGAACGGGTCAACCGCAGCTCCGCCCTGTGGCAGCAGTTCGGGGTACTCGCCGACGTGCTGACCGTGGCCGGGACGGACGCCCGCTACCACGAGGAGGTGCCGGTCGACTACCTCGTCGACACCGGGCTCGCCACCGCCGACCATCCGGTCGAACACGCCTTCGTCGTCACGCTGGAGTACGGCCCGCAGCACGACCAGGTCGACCCGTTCGACATCTCGGTGGGTCGGATCGCCCAGGACGTGCCCGGCCAGGCGCACGCCGCGGCCTACCTGCACCCGGTGGTCCGGCACCACCACCGGGGCCGGGTGGCGGCGGTGCACCACCTGGCGGAGAACCTGGAGAACCGGTGGGACAGGCCGGACGTGCACCGCAGCCCGCTCGTCGCCTTCCTGGACCGCTGCCTCTCGGGCACCGTGGGCTGACCGCCATGCCCTCGGTCACGGACCAGGCGGGCCCGCGCCGCACACCCACGGCCGGCGCGGGCCCCCTGCTCAACGTCGACGACCTGTGGACGGAGGCGCACCGCCGGCTCGACCCGGTGCACCGGGACTTCTTCGCCGGCGGATCCGGCGACGAGCGTACGCTGCGGGCCAACGAGACGGCCTTCGACGCGTACCGGATCCTGCCCCGGGTGCTGCGCGGCGGGGGCGCGCGTGACCTCCGTACCGACCTGCTCGGCGAGACGCTCGCGATGCCGGTGTTGGTGTCACCGACCGCCTTCCACCGGCTGGCCCACCCCGAGGGGGAGGTGGCGAGCGCCCGGGCGGTCGCGGCGGCCGGCACCGTGATGGTGGTCAGCATGGCGGCCACCGCGCCGATCGAGGCGGTCGCCGGGGCGACGGACCCGGCCGGCCGGCCGGCGCGGCTGTGGTTCCAGCTCTATCCGCAACCGGATCTCGGCTTCACCGAGTCGGTGATCCGGCGGGTGGAGGCGGCCGGCTGCCGCGCCCTGGTGGTCACCGTCGACTCGCCGGTGCTCGGGCGCCGCGAGCGCGACCTGCGCAACGGTTTCCTCGACCTGCCGTCCGGGCTCCGCTGCGAGAACATGCGGGATCCGGAGACCGGGCGGGTCCGGGACATCGTGCTGGACGCCGACCTCGACTGGGCCCGGATCGAGTGGCTGCGCGGTACGACCCGGCTGCCCGTGGTGCTGAAGGGAATCCTGCACCCGGCCGACGCCCGGCTCGCCGTCGCGCACGGGGCCGACGCCGTGCTGGTCTCCAACCACGGCGGGCGGCAACTGGACGGGGTACCGGCGAGCATCGACGCGCTGCGGGCGGTCGTCGAGGCGGTCGAGGGGCGGATTCCGGTACTGCTCGACGGCGGGATCCGCCGGGGTACCGACGTCCTCACCGCGCTGGCGCTCGGCGCGACGGCGGTCGGGATCGGTCGGCCGGTCGTCTGGGGTCTCGCGGCCCGGGGCGAGTCCGGGGTACGCCAACTCCTCGACCTGCTCCGCGCCGACCTCGTCCGGGCCATGACGCTGGCCGGCGCGGTCCGCCCCACCGACCTCGCTCCGGACATGATCGCGATGCGGGTGCCGCGATGAGCCGGCTCCCCGGGTTTCCGTGGTACGCGGTGGGCGTGCTGGTGGCGGCGGTGGCGTGGACGCTGCCGCGGTGGTTGCCACCGGCCGTGGTCCGGCTGCGGGAATGGATCTTCATCCGGGTGAACGGCGTCGAGGGCATCCCGGTGCCCGGCCCGCTGGTCGGCCCGGAGCACTTCGAACGGGTGTACTCGGACCCGGCGGCGGACGGGCGCAGCCGGGGCGCCGGGCTCTCCGACCTGTTCTGGTACTGGCTGGCGCCCGGACCGCAGATGCACCAGGAGCACCTGGAGCCGGGCGAGCGCTACCGCACGGTCGCCCGGACGACCCGGCGGGTGCTGGCGGTGTCGCAGCGCCGGTCGACCGAGCTGGCCGGGGCGGCGGCCCGACGAGTCCTCGACGAACTGCCGGCCGGCCGGACCAGCCAGGTGCGGCTGCGTGACCTGATGATGCCGA
The DNA here is from genome assembly GCF_053764795.1 of Plantactinospora sp. DSM 117369. Lineage (NCBI taxonomy): Bacteria > Bacillati > Actinomycetota > Actinomycetes > Micromonosporales > Micromonosporaceae > Plantactinospora > Plantactinospora sp. DSM 117369. The sequence continues at coordinate 4,796,127 of NZ_CM132446.1, forward strand.
TCTGGGCCGAGGTCTACCACGAACTCGTCTTCGCCGAGGCGTGCCCGCCCGACGTCCGGGCGCTGATCGTGGCCAACGCCGACGACGTGGTGACCGCGCTCAAGTGTTGCGGGCTGCGGCACCTGGACCGGCGGGACCGGCTCACCCGCCATCTGCGGGCCCGGGTCGAGTCCGGCACGGCACCGGTCACCCTGCCCGAGCCGTTCACCGCCGAGGAGACGACCTGGTATCTCCAGGGCACCTTCTTCAACACCGCCGTCGTGCAGATGTCCGAGGCGATGGCGCACCTCCTGCTGGCCCTCGCCCAACACCCGTCGGCCCAGCGGGACCTGATCGCGACCCTCGACGACCTCGGCGGCGAGGGCGACCGGGCGCTGGACCGGGTGATCGACGAGGCGCTGCGGGTACATCCGCTCTTCGGCGTGGCACACCGGATCACCTCCGGCCCGATCGAGGTCGAGCCGGGGGTCACCATCCCGACCGGCTCGGTCCTGCTCTTCAACTATCTCGCCTTCCAGCGCACCGGGCCGGCCGCCGCCGACACCTTCGACCCCGCCCGCTGGCTGACCCTGCGCCGGGGCGACGCGCACTTCGTCCCGTTCGGCGTCACCGCCAACCGGGCCTGTCCCGCCCGTGGCGTCGCCCCGGTGATGATGCGCGCGGTCACCCGGGAGGTGCTGCGCCGGTACGCCCTGGTGTCCACCGTGCGGCACACCCGCTCGCTGCCCAGCCGCGGCCCCTGCCTCCTCGTCCCGCCCGGGGCACGGCCGCCCGGGAACGTACGACGGTGGTGGATGCGGTGGACGGACCGTTGGGCCGACGTGTGGCGCAGCCTCGTCCAACTGGTCCTGGGCACCTGGATGGTGGTCGACGCGCGACGCGTACGACTCTGCACCAGCTACTTCGAGGAGGTTCGGCCATGATCGAGGTCGGGTCCACAGCGGACACTGCCAGGGAAGGCGGGACGGCATGAATCCCGTCGAGCTGGCGCCACGGTTCTTCATCGCCGTCGCGGCCATCCTGCTCGTCTGCCGGGCGACGACGTGGCTGCTCGGCAAGGTCGGCCAACCGCCGGTGGTGAGCGAGATGCTGGCCGGCGTCCTGCTCGGACCGTCGCTGCTCGGGCTGCTGGCCCCGGCCGTGCAGGACGCACTCTTTCCGGAGCAGCTCTATCCGGTGCTCTACATCGTCGGTCAGGTCGGTCTGGTCATCTTCATGTTCCAGGCGGGCTACGCGTTCACCTCGCACCCGGTGACCGGACTGGCCGGCACCGCCGGGGCGGTGTCGCTGGCCGGGGTACTCGCGCCGCTCGGCCTCGGCGTCCTGCTGGTGCTCGCCACCGCGGGACACGTGCCGGTGCTCGCCCCGGGCACCTCGGTCGGGGTCTCCGCCGCCTTCGTCGGGGTCGCCCTCGCCATCACCGCCTTTCCGATGCTCGCCCGGATCATCACCGAACGCGGGCAGGAGGGCACCCGGCACGGGTCGCTCGCCCTGGCCAGTGGCGCGCTGGACGACGCGGTTGCCTGGATCCTGCTCGCCGTCGTCCTCGCCACCGCCACCGGCCGGTCCGGCCCGGCACTCGTCACGGTCGCCGGCGCGATCCTGTTCGGGCTGCTGCTCTGGTCGGTGGGCCGACGGGTGGCCGCGGCGCTGGTCGGCAGCGACCGGATCGGTGACCAGTCCCGGCTGCTCGGCCTGGTGGCACTGCTCTTCGTGGTCGCCTGGTACACCGACGAGATCGGCCTGTACGCGGTCTTCGGCGCCTTCTCGGTCGGCGCGGTGATGCCGCACCGGGCCCGTACGGATCGGATGGTCGCCACCGTCACCCCGGTTTGCCAGATCGTCTTCCTTCCGCTCTTCTTCACCTACTCCGGGCTGCACACCGAATTCGGGCTGCTCAGCCAACCCTCGGTGCTGCTCTTCGCGCTCGGCTGTGTCGCGGTCGCCGTCGTCGGCAAGTTCGGCGCCTGTTGGGCGGCGGCCCGGCTCCGGGGTGAACCGAAGGGCGTCGCGGTGCGGATCGGCGTACTGATGAACGCTCGCGGGCTGATGCAGCTGATCGCGATCAACGTCGGCATGGCGGCCGGGATCGTCAACGCGACCCTCTTCACCGCCCTGGTGCTGGTCGCGCTGGTCACCACCCTGATGACCACGCCGCTGCTGAGTTGGATCGACCGGCGCGAGGCGAGGAACCCCATCTCGGTTGCCACGAAGGACCCGGTGCCGGCGGTTCAACCGGTGGCCGACACGGTATAGAGACATCTATCACAGTCTATGTATGGCGGTGGGTGTGGGATTCTCAGCCTGTGCTACAGGCAAGCGAGGCGTCACCTACCGTACGCCGCCTGCTCCTGGTCGAGGACGACAGGGAACTCGCGGAGCTGCTCACCGAGGTGCTGGCCGACGAGGGATACCTGGTCGACGTGGCCCCGGACGGCCAGCGCGGCCTGCATCTCGGGCTCACCCGACGCTACGACGTCATGGTGATCGACCGGTTGCTGCCGGCGCTCGACGGGCTGCACCTGCTGGCCCGGCTGCGCTCCCGCGCGGTCGGCGCCCGCGCCCTGCTGCTCACGGCGCTCGGCACGGTCGACGACCGGGTCGCCGGCCTGGACGCGGGTGCCGACGACTACCTGATCAAGCCGTTCGACCTCGACGAGCTGAGTGCCCGGATCAGGGCACTCTGCCGGCGTACCTCGGACGGCGCCGAGGCGCTGCCGATCGGTGCCGGCCGGCTCGACCTGGGGCTGCGGGACGTGGTGCTCTCCGACGGATCCCGGGTGGCTCTCTCCGCCCGGGAGTTCGAGCTGCTCCGGGTCCTCGCCGTGCGCCCCCGGGCGGTGCACTCCCGGGCCGAGCTGCGCCGCCGGGTGTTCGACGAGGCCGCCGCCTCGTCCATCGTGGACACCTACGTGTACTACCTGCGCCGCAAGCTCGGCCGGGCGGCGATCCGTACCGTGCACGGCCTCGGCTACCGGCTCGGCGAGCTGTGAGGGTCCGGCGGCCGGCGGCGCCGGCGGGGCTCTCCTGGATGGCGGCCGAGCGGGCGGTGGTCGCCCGGGCCCGCCGGCGGGTCGGCCTGCTGGTCGGACTCGCGGTGACCGTCCTGGTCTCGCTGGTCGGCGCCGTCTCGTACGGCATGCTGGTACGCGGCCAGGAGCGCCAGATCCAGCGGGAGCTCGCCTACACCGCCGTCCGCGGCGACCCGTCCGGGCCGCCGGGATGCACCTGGCTCTTCCTGCTGCACGACGGCCAGCTCATCTCCGGCGCCGTACCCGCGCCGGCCGGCTTCCCCCTCACGGCCTCGATGACCGCGACCGCCGCCACCCGGACCCCGGCCACCGACAGGATCGAGCGCAACGGCACCGTCTACTTCGTCCTCACCGAGCCCCGGGGTGAGGACGTGGTGCAGGCGATCTTCGATGCCCGGTACCAGCTCGCCGACCGCCGCCATCTGCTCCTCGCCCTCGCCGTCGCGGAGCTGGTCGGACTGCTCGCCGCGGTCGTCAGCGGGTTGGTCGTGGGCCGGCTCACCGTCGCGCCGCTCGCCGAGGCACTCGCCCGGCAGCGCCGGTTCATCGCCGACGTCAGCCACGAGCTGCGTACGCCCATCGCGCAACTGCACACCCGGGCACAGGTGCTGGCCCGGCGGGCCGGCTCCACCGGCGTTCCGGCCAACTACCGGTCGGAACTGGACCGGTTGGTCGGCACCAGCAGGCGGCTCGGCGAGGTCGTCAACGACCTGCTGCTCTCCGCCCGGCTGGCGGCCATGCCGGACGACCGGCCGGCCACCACCCCGGTGGATCTGGCCGCGCTCGCCGAGGCGGCGGTCGTCGCCGAGGCCGACCGCGCCGCCGAACAGGGCGTGACGCTCACCCTCAGCCGTCCCGACGTGCCGGTTCCGGTGCCCGGGGTGGAGTCGGCACTGCGCCGGGTGATCAGTGAACTTCTGACGAACGCCCTGCGGCACACGCCCGCGGACGGGCGGATCGACGTGACGGTGCGCCGCCGGGACGACGTCGCCGAACTGATAGTGGTCGACACCGGTGAGGGCTTCGATCCGGCCGACCGCATCTTCGACCGGTTCCACAGCGGCGTGGGCGCCGAGAAACGGCACACCGGCCTCGGGTTGGCGCTGCTGCGCGAGGTCGTCACCGGCCACGGCGGCACGATCGAGGCCCGCAGCCACCCCGGCCAGGGTGCCCAGTTCGCCGTCCGGCTGCCGGCGCGGAGCAGTCCGGACCCGTGAGCCGCCAGGCAAGCCGGCGACCGGTGGCGGTGGCCGTCCAGCCGTGACCGCCGGGCCGCCGTAGCCTCCGGGCCGGTCGGACGGGGAACCGGGCCGGTCGAACCGGGTGCGGTCGGGGTTGTCGGAGACCCCGCTGGCAGTGGGTGGTTGCTGCCCGGGCGCCGGGGCGCCCCCGGCACCCGGTCCTAGGTGATGCCGGGCGTGCCGCGCGGTTCCCGGACGATCACCGCGTCGGCGACGACGACTCCGAGCAGGACGACCATGACGGCCACGGAGACGAGCAGCGGTGGCAGCAGGACCATCATCGGCGCGATCAGGATCAGCACACCGATCCCGACCAGCCACGGTCGGGACACCCGGGCGAACACCTCGTGCCCGAGCAGGATCCGGCCGGCGAGGAAGAGCACCGGACCACCGACGATCACCGCGATCCAGCCTCCGGGGGTGTCCTCCATCGGGTGCCGGATGATCAGCTCGTCGCCGACCGTGGTCAGGACGACGCCGGCCACCATGATCAGGTGGGCGTACCCGGCCCACTTGCTCTCCCGGGCCGGGTCGGCCGAGCCGATGATCGCGCTGCCGAGCTTCTCCCTGGCCCGGTAGAAGTAGATCCACCAGAGCAGCACCGTGGTGGTGAACGAGATCAGCACGGCGACGGCCTGTTTCGGCGAGTAGTCGGTGCTTCGCACGGTCCGGGCGATGATCACCACGGTTTCGCCGAGAGCGATGATGATGAACTGGCGGTACCGCTCGGCGAGGTGCTCACCGGCGGTGTTCCACTCCCAGGCCGGCGAGCGTCCGATCCACGGGGTGGGCCAGCGCACCACCGGCCCCAGGTACTCCATCACCAGGGCCGCCGTCCAGAGCAGCAGCCGTGGCGTGCCGGAGACGAAGACCCCGACGAACCAGAGCGTGCCGGAGAGACTGAACCAGAAGATCCCGCGCAGCGGCCGGTTCCGTAGCCGGTGGCCCCGCAGGATCACCGCGAGGATCGTGCTGCGGAACAGGTGGATCCCGACGTAAGCGGAGGCGAAGAGCAGGGCTCGACCGTCGAACGCGTCGGGCAGCGCGGTCGAGATCAGCAGGCTGCCGAGCATGATCGTGATGACCACCAGTTGCACGGCGGGCCGCCGCGAGTCCAGGGTGTCGGTGGTCAGGTTGGTGTACGACCACACCCACCAGATCGCCAGCAGCAGCAGAAGCGTCTGGTAAGCCCCGAGCGGGTGCAGACTCATGAGCAACGTTTCGGCCAGCCGGGCCAGCATGAAGACGAAGACGAGATCGTAGAAAAGCTCCACCGGAGTGGCCCGCTGCGGCTGACTCGGATCCCGGATCAGCGTGGAGTGTCTGCCCGTCGCCATCGACCGCCTGTTCCCCCCCAACCCGCCGCACGCAGGCCGCCGCCCAGCGCCCTGACCTGCGCGGACCCGTCACACCCCACCGTCGAAGCAGTCGTACCACGGTGGGGCTGTCCGGTTCCCGGCTTCACCGCGATGGGCGGCCGGCGCGCGGCAACACCCGGTACGGCGGGGAACCGTGCCAGGAGACGTCGGCGCGAGCTGCGGCGGCTCGCGGCCACCGCCGGCCCGGCCCGGCCCGAGCGCTCAGGCCGGTGCGGGTGCCCCGACGTCGCGCCGGAGGTACTCGGCGGTGTAGGAGTTGCGGGCGTCGAGCAGTTGCGCCGGGGTGCCCTCGAACAGCACCGTGCCGCCCTGGCTGCCGCCCTCCGGTCCGAGGTCGATGATCCAGTCGGCGTTCTTGATCACGTCGAGGTTGTGCTCGATGACGACGACCGAGTTTCCGCCGCCGACCAGTCGCTCGACGATGTCGAGCAGGTGCTGGATGTCGGACATGTGCAGCCCGGTCGTCGGCTCGTCCATCACATAGATGGTGCCGCCCTTGTGTAGTTCGGTGGCGAGCTTGATCCGCTGGCACTCGCCACCGGAGAGGGTGCTCAGCGGCTGGCCGAGCTGGAGGTAGCCGAGCCCGACGTCGTTGACCGCCTGGAGGATCGTCCGCAACTTCTTCTCGGGGAAGAACTCCAGGGCCTCCGAGGCCGGCATCCGCAGCACGTCGCTGATCGACTTGCCGCGCAGCTTGTGCTCGAGTACGTCCTCGCTGAACCGGCGCCCCTCACAGGCCTCGCAGACCGACTTGAGCCCGTCCATGAAGGCCAGGTCGGTGTAGATCACACCGAGCCCCTGGCAGTTCGGGCAGGCACCCTTGGAGTTGAAGCTGAACAGCCCGGCCGGTACGCCGTTGGCCTTGGAGAAGAGCTGCCGGATCGGGTCGAGCAGCCCGGTGTACGTCGCCGGGCTGGACCGGATCGAGGCCCCGACGGCGGACTGGTCGATCACGATCGCCTCGGGGTGCTGCCCGACGAAGACCTTGTTGATCAAGGTGCTCTTGCCCGACCCGGCGACCCCGGTGACCACCACCAGCACCCCGGTCGGGATGTCCACCGTGACGTTCCGCAGGTTGTGCACGTCGGCCGCGGTCACGGTGAGGTGCCCGGTCGGCCGCCGGTAGTCGGTCTTGAGCGGCAGCCGGTGCTCCAGGTAGCGCCCGGTCGGGGTGTCCGCGCTGCGCAGCTCGTCGACGGTGCCGCCGAACAGCACCTCACCGCCGCCCGCGCCACCGGACGGGCCGATGTCGATCACATGGTCGGCGATCTCGATGACGTCCCGGTCGTGCTCGACCACCAACACGGTGTTGCCCTTGTCGCGCAGCTTCACCAGCAGCCGGTTGAGCCGCTCGACGTCCCGGGCGTGCAGGCCGACGCTCGGCTCGTCGAAGATGTACATCATGTCGACGAGGCTGCTGCTCAGGTGCCGCACCATCTTGATCCGCTGGGACTCACCGCCGGAGAGGGTGTCGGTCGGCCGGTTCAGGCTCAGATAGCCGAGACCGATATCGACCAGGTTGCCGACCCGGTCGAGCAGGCTCTCCAGCACGGTCGCGCCGACCGGGTCGGTGAAGGTCCGCAGCACCGCGACGAGTTCGGTGGCCTCCATCGCGGCCAACTGGGCGATGTTGTAGCCGTCGATCTCGCTGCTCAGCGCCGCCTGGCTGAGTCGGGCGCCCCGGCAGAGCGGGCAGGTCTGCTCGGTGACGAACCGCAGGAAGATCGCCCGGTTGCGTTCGGACATCTCCGCCGCGTCCTTGCGGATGTAGAGCCGGGTGAACTTGGTGACCACGCCCTCGTAGCTGGAGTTGATGGTGGTGCCCTGCCACTCCAGCGGGACCTTGCCGTCGCCGTACAGCAGGGTCTGCCACTCCTGCTCGGAGTAGTCGGCCAGCGGCTTGTCCAGGTCGAAGAAGCCGGAGGCGGCGTACATCTTCCAGAACCAGCCGGTCTTGGCGAAGTCGGGATGCAGCAGGGCGCCCTCGTTCAGCGACCTCGACCGGTCCAGGAAGGCGTCGAGGTCGAGCTGGACCGACTTGCCCAGGCCCTCGCACTCCGGGCACATCCCCTGCGGGTCGTTGAAGGAGAAGGCGTTGGAGTAGCCGACGTGCGGCTTGCCGACCCGGGAGTAGAGGAGCCGCAGCAGCGAGTAGATGTCGGTGATGGTGCCGACCGTCGACCGGGAGCCACCGCCGAGCCGCTTCTGGTCGACCACGATGGCGGCGGAGAGGTTTTCGATGGTGTCCACGTCCGGCTGGCCGTAGCGGGGCAGGAAGGTCCGGGCGAAGGCGGTGAAGGTTTCGTTGAGCTGGCGCTGCGCCTCCGCGGCGATGGTGTCGAAGACGATGGAGGACTTGCCGGAGCCGGAGACGCCGGTGAAGACGACCAGCTGGTGTTTCGGCACCCGCAGCGAGACGTTCCGCAGGTTGTTCTCCCGGGCCCCGGTGATGACGATGTCGTCGGCCGCCACGCGTTCCCCCTATTTCCCGTATGGTGTACGACAACGAGCCACCGTACAGCATACGGGGTGGGGCCGACGCTGGCTCGGGGCGACGGTCGAGGGCGCCTGGTCAGCCCCGCAACTCGGCGAGGAACCGCGCGCGGTGGGCGACCCGGGCGGGATCACGGGCCGGTGCCACCCAGCCGAGCACCTCGTACGCGGCCCGCACCGGGTCGGGGAAGAGCGCCGCCTGCACCGCCAGCCCGGCGGAGTGCCGCAGGAACGCCTGCTGGCGCTGCGCGTCGGTCATCCGGCCCCGCTGGGTCGGCAGCGCCAGCGAGGTGCCGGCGACGTCGGACTGGCAGGCCAGTTCGCGCAGCAGCAGACCGAGCGCCGAGTCCGGCACGATCCGCGTCCCGCCCCGGTCCACCTCGGCCAGCGCGTCGGCCACCACCGGCTCGGTGTCGATCCCCGCCTCGTCGGCGCGCCGCCGCGCCTCGGCCGCCACCACCCGGCGCAGCAGGTCGGGCCGGGCGGAGGTGATCGCGGTCAACAACTCGTGGTCCTCGCGCAGCATCCAGGTCGGCAGCGCGGGCGGATCCGGGAGCAGGGGTACCAGCCGGCCGGTGCTCAGCGGCCCGGCCAGCCGGTCGGCATCGAGGTGCACGCCGGTGAGCAGGTCGGCGAGGCGTAGCCCCGCGTCGAGCCCGGCACTGGACCAGCCGGCGTCGCCACTGTCCGGCAGGCCGACCCGGCGCATCAGCGGCACCAGGGCGTCCGGCGCCGTGCCCCAGCGGCGTACCGGCGAACTCGGGTCGAAGCCGGTGCGCAGTACGCCGTCCACGGTGTGCGTGAACCGCCGGTTGCCGTTGATGTTGGTATAGACCGACACCGCCTCGGTACCGCCGGAGACGGCCCGCAGCACCTCGGTCCGCATCCCCTGGAACCCGTTCTCCTCCAGCACGAAGACCCAGCCGTCGAGCCGGCCGGCCAGCACGAGGTGGTCGAAGGGCAGCTCGGTGGCCTCGGCGAGGCCGGTCAACGATCGAAGGCTGGCCGGTTCGACGCCGAACCGGCGCAACACCGCCTGCTCGTCCGGGTCCCGGACGAACGTCAGGCAGAACGCCTCGCGGAGGCCGTGGTCGTCGAGCCAGTCGTAGTCGGTCATGCCGCCCCCTTCCGATCCGCCGGGCACCTGCCACCGGGTGGCCCGGCGGCGCGCCCCGATCGTCAGAGCCAACACCCGGCGTACGACAAAACCCGGCGAACGCTACCGGAGACGGCACTACGGTGAGGGGCATGGACCCATCCGCCATCTGGCGGGACAAGAACCATCGCTGGCGGATCGAGGCGATCCACGCTCCCGACCTGCGGTTCGCCATCTACGCCACCAACGGCACCACCGAGTCCGCACCCCTGTGGCTGTACGGCATGCCGGCGCTGGCCCGGTGGCTGATGATCCAGAACATCGAACTCGGTGACCTGGAGGCGGAGGAGCTCTGAGTCCGCTCTCGTAATTTTCCTTCTTGACCAACCATTATGATGTAGGTAACTTCCGACACGTCCCCTGCCCGCAGCCCCGCCCCCGGGAGGCCGCCGTGCAACGCAGAAGGTTCCTCGCCAGCACCGCCGCCGTGAGCGCCATGGGCGCGACGGCCGGCGCCCTCGGTGGCGCCGCCGCGTCCGCCGCTCCGGACACCGCAGCGGACCGCTCCGGTTCGGGCCGGCACGGTCGGCGGGTCAGCACCGGCCTGGACGTGCTGGTCGACTCCAGGTTCGCGGTCCTCGCCGGCCAGCGGGTCGGGGTGCTGTCCAACCCGACCGGAGTGGACGCCCGCTACCGCCACCTGGTCGACCTGATGCACGCCTCCGGCCGGGTGCGGCTCACCGCCGCGTTCGGGCCGGAGCACGGGTTCCGGGGCTCCGCCCAGGCCGGCGGCAGCGAGGGGACCGGCATCGACGCCCGGACCGGCATCACTGTCTACGACGCGTACGGCGCCTCGCAGGCGAAGTGGGGCGAACTGATCACCCAGGCCGGGGTCGACACCGTGGTCTTCGACATCCAGGACGTGGGCGCCCGCTTCTACACCTACATCTGGACCCTCTACGACTCCATGGTCGCCGCCGCCCGCCTCGGCCGCCGGTACGTCGTACTCGACCGGCCGAACCCGATCGGCGGGCGGGCGTACGGGCCGATGATGACCACGCCGTTCACCTCCGGCGTCGGCAAGAAGGAGATCGTGCAGCAGCACGGCATGACGGTCGGCGAGCTGGCCCGGTTCTACAACGGCGAGTTCCTGCCGGCCGAGGCGGGCCGGCCGGTCGACCTGACGGTGGTCAGGTGCCGGGGCTGGCGGCGGGGCGACTTCGCCGTCGACACCGGCGTGCCGTGGGTGCTGCCCAGCCCGAACATGCCGACCCCGGACACCGCGCTGGTCTATCCCGGCACCTGCATGTTCGAGGGGGTCGCGTCGATGACCGAAGGGCGGGGCACCACCCGGCCCTTCGAGCTGATCGGCGGCCTGGCCACCGAGTTCGACTACCACCTGGTGGACCGGCTCGTCGCCCGGGACCTGCCCGGAGTCGAGTTCCGGGAGGCGTACTTCTCGCCGACCGCCGCCGGGCAGAAGCCGGCCCTGCTCAACAAGCTCTGCGCGGGGGTGGAGGTGAAGGTCACCGACCCGGCCCGGTTCGACCCGGTGCGCACCGGGGTGGCGCTGCTGGTCGAGTCCCGTAAATACCCGGCGTTCGCCTGGCGGGCGGACACCTGGGACACCGCCCGGCCGTACTGGATCGACAAGCTGACCGGCTCCACCCGGCTGCGTACGATGATCGACGCCGGTGCCGACGTGCCGGACGTGGTCGGAGCCTGGTCGGCCGAGTTGGCGGAGTTCGACCGCCGGCGCCGGCCGTACCTGCTCTACTGACCCGTCGTCCTCACAGCCCCGCGCACGGCTGGTCGCCCACGGCGCAGCTCGTCGGCCGCTTCTGGGCCAGCGCGCCGGCGCGCTCCACGTCGAACCGGATCGTCGCCGAGCTGTTGGCGGCGAGCGGGGCGCCGGTGAAGGTGACCTGCTGCTCCTCCTGCCGGTAGCTCTCCGCTCCGGTGACGCTCGCCACCTGGGCACCGCCGGCCAGGGTGATCACCACCGTCCACCGGGTCGCGGTCGCCGCGCCGTCGTTGGCCACCACCACCTCGCCCTGATAGCCGAGGAGCCGGCTCGACAGCGTGCTGTACTGGGCGGTCAACCTCGGCTGGCCCGGCCTGGTCGGGTTGGCGGTGGCAGCCGGGGACGTCCGGCGAGGCGTCGCCCCGGGCTGGGCCGTCCGGCTGGGCTGGACCGGGGTGACACCGCTGGCCGGGGTCCGGGCGACCGGAGGGGTCGTACCCGGTGGCGTGCTCGGCGCGGCGCTGGCGACGGTGGCCGCCGCTCCGGGCGGCGAGTCGTCGCCGCGGCCGCGGGCCAGGCCGGCGACCACGACCACCGCGCCCACCGCCAGGGCCAGCACCGCCAGCCCGGCGCCGAGCCGGCGCCGTGACCGCCGTGCCGGCCCGGCCCGCCCGGCCGGCACGGCACTGATGATCTGGGTCGGCCCGGGGAGGTCCACCTCGCGGAAGGCCAACCAGTCGAGTACGGCGGGCAGCCGGGTGTCGAGTAGCCCCTGGTAGCACTCCTCGCGCCCGGCCGGGTCGGCGGGCAGCCAGGGCTCCTCCTCGCCGCTCTGCACGACGGTCAGCCGGCAGCCCTCCGCAGTGGGTGTCAGCTCGCACTCCAACCGGGTCGGCTGGCCCTCCTCCGGCCAGCGCAGCACCATCCGGTGTGGCCGGTCGACCTCGATCAGCTCGATGACGATCAGCTCGTCGAGTTCGGGCAGGTCCACGGGGCGCAGCTCGAACCGGCTGATCGAGGTGGGTCGTGGTTCGATCGAGGCGAACCACTTCGGCAGCAGCTCGCGGTCGGTGAGGGCCCGCCAGACCCGCTCCGGGGGATGGCGCAGCTCGACGGTGGTCCGGATTTCGGTCACGGCGAGACTGTACGTCCATCGGTCACCGCGGATGTCCCGGCCCCGGCCGACCGACGTCGGAGCCGGTACCCGACCGCCGCCCCAGACGACCCCGCCCGGGGTCACCGGATCGGGGTGGTTGGCCGATTCCCGGAAGAGAACCCTCTGCCGTAATTAGTATGATTTGCGTGAAAAACAAGGGACTGCGGACCCTGTTGTCGGTCGGCGCCGCGCTCGCCGTCATCTACTTCGGCCGCACGGGGGAGGAGGAAGGCAGGGTCACCAACACCGTCCTGCTGCTGGCGGTCGCGGCCGGACTGACCGTGTGGTATCTGACCAGACCCACCTCCGGCAAGCCGGTGAGCTGACCGCCAGAACATCGCCTGCGGGGTGGGCCGGTCAGCGGGCGGCGGCCGCCCTGGTCAGCTCGCCGATCGACTGCTGACCGAGCGAAACCCGGACCAGCGCGGAGGCCAGCCGCGGGAAGTCGGCGCCGCCGACCAGTCTGGCCAGCTTGTCCGGTGTGGACGGCAGACCCAGCCGGCCGGCCGCGTTCACCGCCCGGCGATCGGCGTACGGGCGGACGTCCGGCCAGACCGCCTGCGCCTCCCGGAGGAAGATGTCCGCCCCGGTCGGCCCGATTCCGGGAAACCGGGTCAGTTCGCGGCGCAGCGCGTTCGGGTCACTACCGGCCTCCCGGTGCAACCGGCGCAGGTCGCCGTTCCAGCGCTCCAGGCACAGCCGTGCCGCGTTGCCCAGCATCGTCGCGGTCCGCTCGTCGTAGCGGCGGTAGTGCCCCCGGCCCAGCGCGTCCACCCGGTCCTGCCAGCTCAGCGCGTCCGTGCCCTGCGGGGTACGGCAGCCGGCGGCGAAGAGTTCGCGGGCGGCGGCGACCGCCACACCCGCCCGGATCCGGGTGCTGAGCAGCGTGGTCAGCACCAACAGCTGGTAGAGCGGGCCGGGCCGGTCGGCCAGCCGGATGCCCGCCTCCTCGGCGTACGTGCGGCCCTGCCGGTCCAGCAGCACCCGCACCATTGCGCGGTCACGGTTCATTCCGTCCGGTTACCCGCGCAGCGGGTCCACGCACCGGCGCGGCCGACCGAATGGTGCCACCCGCACCGGGTAACCCCACGTCGGGTACCCGGGTGTCCGTGCCGAGCTCGGCGCACGGGCCGTTGCGAACCCCCGGGGCACCCCGCCGGACGGCGACCACCGCCGGCCGGCGCCCACCATCGAGGGAGTACGACGGCGGAAGGGGACGGCGATGACGAACGTGCAGCAGCCGGAGATGCGCCGCAACGAACTGAACCCGACGGTGCAGGACAGCAAGGGTCCGCGGCCGGGTGACCCGACCCGGGTCCGGGGCGGCGACGGCCGGCGGATCCCGCCCGAGCAGGTCTCTCCGTACGGCCCCTCTGTCCGGCCCGTTGCCGAGGATCCCGACCGGAAGGCCGCGGGCCGCAGCGAGGCGCGCCGGGTCGAGTGACCCGGACGGCGGGGCACCGGGTGCGGGATCCCGCGCGTCGGCATCACCCGGTCCGCGGCCGTCATCGGCGGCACCGGGTGTGCCGTAGCCGCCCGAGCGTCGCGACGGCGGCCACCCCGTACACCAGGTGCGGCACGATCTCGGAGAGCCAGTCCGTCCGGCTCCACCGGCGTGGATCGGTGCTGCCCAGGACCGTCAACGCGCCGTCCGACGCCAGCATCACGCCGGCGCCGAAGAGCCCGGCCGCCACCGGTCCGGGAAGACGGCGCAGCCCGATAACGGTGAGCGCGGCCCCGCAGAGTACGCCGGTCGCGTAGCCGAGCAGGGGCCCGAGGCCCGAGCGGCGGTTCGCCGCCCGGTCCTCGGGCCCCAGACCGATGTGCAGCATCTCGGCCAGCCGCTGGGCGCTCTCCTCCGGAACGATGCTGGCCGGTCGGGCCCGCAGGGTCATGTCGAGGTAGGTGACCACGTTCAACGCCACACTGCCGACCGCACCGGCGATCACCCCGTCCACCGCGTCGGTGACCGGGCCACCCGTCGCCGGCCCGTCCAGCAGGCCGGCGACGACGCGTTTCCCGGTCACTTCGGCTCGCCCGGGCCGCGCTCACCCTTCGGGCCGAGCCCTCGCTCGCCCCGGACGAAACCCCGCCGCCCGCGATCCTCCTGGAGGTACCGGTTCGCGGTGTCGTCGGCCTTGCCGTCGTTGGTCCGGCGGCCGGAGTCGTCGATCCGCTTGCGCAGCCGCGCACGCTCCACGTCGTACGCGTTGCTGCCCGGTCGTGGTCCTGGCATGGGGTGCCTCCCGTCGTGTCGGCGCCGTCCCGGCTGGTCTACCCGCCCGGGTCCGGCCCATTCACGGAGCGTGACGCACCGGGGGCCGCCCGGCGCCCGCGTAATCTCGCAAGTCGCGGTCCGGGATGGGCCGGCGCGGGTGATCGGACATATGGGACGATCGACGGATGGTGCCAGGTTGCCCGGTAACCGCGCGGGAGCACCGCAGGGGAGTCGTTGCCGGCCAACGGAGCAGGCGGAACGGGTACGGGTGAGCGGGTCATGCGTGACGTGCTGGACGAACTGGACCGGTGGTGGCGGGCGGGCGAGCCGGTCGGAATGGCGACGGTCGTCGCGACCTGGCGTTCCGCGCCCAGGCAGGCCGGCGCCACCATGCTGGTCGGCCCGGACGGGGCGGCGGTCGGCAGCGTCTCCGGCGGCTGCGTCGAGGGCGCGGTCTACGAGCTGACCCGGCAGGTGACCGCCACCGGCCGGCCGGCGCTGCAACGCTACGGCGTGACCGACGACGACGCGTTCGCGGTGGGCCTGACCTGCGGCGGCCTCCTGGACGTCTACATCGAACGGGTCGACCCGGCCGGGTTCGGCGAGTTCGCCGAGGTGGCGGCCTCGATCCGGGCCGGTGCGCCGGTCGCGGTGGTGACCTGCGTGTCGGCCGGCGAGTCCGATCCGGCCGGGCGGCTCGGCCGCCGGCTGGTGGTCTGGCCGGACCGCACCGCCGGCTCGCTCGGCACCGACCGGCTGGACGCGGCGGCCACCGACGACAGTCGGGGCCTGCTCGCCACCGGCCGGACCGGCACGCTCGGGTACGGCTACCACGGCCAACGGCGTGGCGACGACCTGCTGCTCTTCGTCGCGGCGTACGCCGCCCCGCCCCGCATGATCGTGTTCGGCGCGATCGACTTCGCCGCCGCGCTGGCCCGGATCGGTGCGTTCCTCGGCTACCGGGTCACGGTCTGTGACGCCCGGCCGGTCTTCGCCACCTCCCGCCGGCTGCCGGACGCGCACGAGGTGGTGGTCGACTGGCCGCACCGCTACCTGCGGGCCGAGGCGGAGGCCGGCCGGCTGGACGGGCGGACCGTGGTCTGCGTACTGACCCACGATCCGAAGTTCGACGTGCCGGTGCTGGAGGTGGCGCTGCGGCTGCCGCTCGGCTACGTCGGCGCGATGGGCTCCCGGCGGACCCACGACGACCGGGTGGCCCGGCTGCGGGCGGCCGGTCTCTCCCCCGAGGAACTGGGGCGGCTCTCCTCTCCGCTCGGGCTGGACCTGGGCGCGCGTACCCCGGAGGAGACCGCGGTGAGCATCGCCGCCGAGGTGGTCGCCGGCCGCTGGGGTGGTACCGGAAGCCCGCTGTCGGTGCTGTCCGGCCGGATCCACCACGAGGCGCCCGCAGCCGACGAGGCCGCCCCGGTCGGCTGATTCCGGCCGGGCCAGGCGCCAGAGCGGGGGAGGGACGGCGCGGCGACCCCGTCCGCGCGCCGGTCGACGGATCGCGGATATCCGCCAAGGGACAGGTCTAGCGGTAAACGTCGATCCTCTGGTAAGAATTCCTTCAATCTCTCCCGCCGTCATCAAAGAAACCTTCAACCCCCGTTCACCTGGAGGTCCACGTGACCGGCAACCCCCTGTCCCGCCGCGACGTCGTACGCGGCGCGGTCTTCCTCGGTGTCGGCGCCGCGACCGGCGGTCTGGCGATCGCCGGCGCGCCACCGGCGCTGGCCGCGCCCGACGAGGTCGACGCGCTCGCGGTTCCCGTCCCCACCATCGCCAGCTGCGCCACCTGGGGGGCCCGGTCGCCGGGCTCGCTCAGCGTGATCTCGTCTTCGCCGGACAAGATCGTGATCCACCACACCGCCGGCTCGAACACCACCAACTACACCCAGGCGCACGCGTACGCGATGGCCCGCAGCATCCAGAACTTCCACATGGACGGCAACGGCTGGTCCGACTCGGGACAGCACTTCACCATCAGCCGTGGCGGCTACATCATGGAGGGCCGGCACAACAGCCTGTCCCGGCTGCGCGCCGGCAGCGGCATGGTGGTCGGCGCGCACTGCCCGGGCCAGAACGACAAGGGCATCGGGATCGAGAACGAGGGCACCTACACCAGCGCCACCCCGACCGCCGCGCTCTACGACAGCCTGGTGCAGTTCTGCGCGTACGTCTGCGACCAGTACGGCATCGCCGCGTCCCGGATCTACGGCCACCGGGACTACGTGGCCACCGCCTGCCCCGGCAACGTGCTCTACGGCATGCTCCCGCAACTGCGCGCCGACGTCGCCGACGCGCTCGACGGGGGCACCACCCCACCGCCGGCCTTCAGCGCGATCGTCGACAACACCACCAGCGGCCGGTTCACCGCCAGCGCCAACTGGCTCACCTCGTCGTACTCCACCGAGCGGTACGGCGCGGACTACCGGTACGCCGACCCGGCCGCGATCAGCGACGTGGCGTACTACAAGGTGAACATCCCGGCCGAGGGGACGTACCGGATCGACGCCTGGTACCCGGGCATCGCCGGCTACAACACCGCCACCCCGTACATCGTGCTGGCCAAGAGCGGCAACCAGACGGTGGTGGTGGACCAGAGCACCGGCGGCGGGACGTGGCGTTCGCTGGGCACCTTCACGCTGACCGCCGGCGACAAGAACGTGGTCGGGGTGAGTCGGTGGAGCGGCGCCACGGGATACGTGATCGCCGACGCCGTACGGGTCACCCGGGTCTGACCCGTACCGACTCCGTCGCCGATACCCGCCGGAACGCATCAACGGCGTGCCGACGGGTATCGGCGTACCGGAGGGCGGCTAAGGGGGTGGGGGAGTGCGGTACGACGAGTTCGTCGCCAAGGTGCGCGACCGTGGCGAGTACGCCGATTCGGCGGAGGCGGAACGGGTGACCCACCTGGTGCTCGGCATCCTCGCCCAGCGGCTGCACCCGGACGAGGCGGAGGATCTGGCCGCCCAGTTGCCCGGCCCGCTGGCCGCGACCCTGATCTCGGCCGGGCAGGGTACCGCGGGTGCGTTCGGTGCACGGGAGTTCCTGGGCCGGGTCGCCACCGGGGCGGGAGCGACCGCGCGGACCGCCGAGTGGGACGCCAGCGCGGTGCTGTGCACCGTGGCCGAGGCCATCTCCGGCGGTGAGCTCAACGACGTGCTGACCCAGCTGCCGTCCGGGTACGCCGTACTGTTCGGCCGGGCCGGCCTGAGCGGCTGAGCAGCCGATCCACCTTCGCACCGTCCTTGATCCCGCCTGGCCACGCCTGATCGTCGCCGTCCGGCCCGTTCGGGCGGCTCCAGCACCCGAGCTAGCATCCTAGGATGCCTTACGCGGCGTGCCCCGGCTCACACCGCACGACAGAAACAGAAGACACCGGACACGGACGGCCGCGCCAAAATCGGGCCGGATATAGTGGCACGGCAATTGAGCAGCCACGGGAGCCGAATGCGCCGTAACCGGGGCTGCGTCAGGTGCCGTCACTCGTCCGGAATGCGTCAGCCGTTCCCGGGCGAGAGGTCGGTCGGAGCGCGCACCGGTTTCTGGACCGTCCTCCGCCATCGTGCGGACGCCGGGCCGTGGCGCAGAGGGAGGTTCGGTGTCGCGTCGGCCGGCGCGGGCGGATGACGCCCAGCCAACCGGTGACGCCACCGCCGGGCCTGCTGGCTCGACGGGGCGGATCCTCACCGTCCCCAACCTGATCAGTTTCGTCCGGCTGCTCGGCGTACCGCTCTTCCTCTACCTCTTCCTGGTCGCCGAGGCGGACGCGGCCGCCGTGGTCGTCCTCGCCGTCGGTGGCCTGAGTGACTGGGTGGACGGCTTCGTCGCCCGGCGACTGCGCCAGGTCAGCCGGCTCGGCGAGCTGCTCGACCCGGTCGCCGACCGGCTCTACATCCTGGCCACCCTGGTCGCGCTGACCGTCCGCGAGGTGGTGCCGTGGCAGTTCACTATCGCGCTGCTGGCCCGGGACGTCGTGATGACCGCCAATCTGGGCGTGCTGCGCCACTTCGGCTTCCGCCCGCCGCCGGTGCACTATCTGGGCAAGACGGCGACGTTCGTACTACTGGCCGCTTTTCCGGTACTGCTGCTCGCGGCTACGGTGCCCGGGGCGGCTACCGCTGCCGGCGCGATCGGCTGGGGGCTGGCACTGTGGGGACTGGTCCTGTATTGGCTGGCCGGCGGGCTCTACCTGATCCAGGCGGTCCGGCTGATCCGGGCGGCACGGGCGGAGGTGGGATGACCGGGCAGGGCAAGCGGACGTACGCGGCCGATTTCCTCACCGAGCTCTTCCAGAACCCGCTCGACCCCGGTTACGCCGATGCGGCCGCGCGGCGCCGGCGTGCGGTGCCGGCCACCGGGTGGCGGCGGTCGATGCCCCGGGCGGTGACCCTGGTGACCCTGGTCGTGCTGGGGCTGCTGCTCGCGATGGCCTACCGCCAGACGGTGGCGGCGGAGCCGAGTCGCAGCAAGGCGCGGGCCGGCCTGGTGACCCAGATCAAGCAGCGGGAGGCTGAGAATGCCGCGCTGACCGAGCGGGCCGACCGGCTGCGTGCCGAGGTGCTCCGGCAGCGGGACGCGGCGCTGTCCGGCAGCGCGGCGGCGAACCTGCGGAATCTGGAGGCGGCCACCGGGCTGGGCCGGGTGCGCGGTGACGGTCTGGTGGTGCGGGTCGCGGACGCGCCCGAGGAGCCGGACGCGGTCACGGGTGCCGGTGCGACGAATCTCGGCCGGGTACTCGACCGTGACCTCCAGGACATCGCGAACGCGCTGTGGAGTGGCGGGGCGGAGGCGGTCTCGATCAACGGGCAGCGGCTGACCGCCACCTCGACGATCCGGGCGGCGGGTGGCGCGATTCTGGTCGACTTCAAGCCGGTGATCGGCCCGTACGAGGTGTCCGCGATCGGTCCCGGTCAGCTGGAGCGCCGGTTCCGGGACAGCGCGGCGGCGCGGTTGCTGG
The DNA here is from genome assembly GCF_053764795.1 of Plantactinospora sp. DSM 117369. Lineage (NCBI taxonomy): Bacteria > Bacillati > Actinomycetota > Actinomycetes > Micromonosporales > Micromonosporaceae > Plantactinospora > Plantactinospora sp. DSM 117369. The sequence continues at coordinate 4,815,455 of NZ_CM132446.1, forward strand.
ACAGCGTCTCCGAGGAGCACGGGATGTCGTTCGAGTTCCGTAGGGTCGACGATCTGACTCTGCCGGCCGCGACGGAGCCGCGGCTGCGCTATGCCACACCCTCGCCCGAGCCCACCCCGACGCCGTCCGGGTCGTCGGCGGGTGGCGGGGGGTCCCCGAGTCCGCATGGAGGCGGCCGATGATCGCTGTGCTCGCGTTGCTCGCCGGGGTGTTGCTCGGCGTCTGGCTGGATCCGACGGTTCCGTCGGCGCTCCAGCCGTACCTGCCGATCGCCGTGGTGGCGGCCTTGGACGCGGTGTTCGGCGGGGTGCGGGCCAAGCTCGACGGCATCTTCGACGACAAGCAGTTTGTGATCTCGTTCATCTCGAACGTGCTGGTCGCCGGGCTCATCGTCTACCTGGGTGACCAGCTCGGCGTCGGTGGGCAGTTGTCCACCGGTGTCGTGGTGGTGCTCGGTGTCCGGATCTTCGGCAACGTGGCGGCTATTCGCCGGCACCTGTTCCGGGCGTAGGTTCGACGGCGATGGCGGGAGCGAGCGAGCAGAACAGTCCGGACGAGGCGGCCAGGGGCCCGGTACCGGATGGTTCGCCGGCGGACCGGACGCCGGGTACGCCGGGGTCGCCGGACGGCGCCGCCGCGGAGCGGCCGGCCACGCCGGGGCCGGCCGGTGACGGGGACCCAGGCGCCGACCGGAGTACGGTCTCGGCGGACGGCGGGCCCACGGTGCGGCTGTCGACCGACGACGGGCCGACCGTGCCGTTGCCGGGGGACGACGAGACAGTGCCGATCCCGCCGCCGGAGCCGCCGGAGCCGGTCGGGCCGGCGTCGGCGGTTCGCCGGCTGCTGCCCCGGCTGACCGCGGCGAACGCGATGATCGGGGTGCTGCTGGCGCTGCTGGGGTTCACCCTGGCGGTGCAGTTGCGGACCAACTCCACGGACGCGTCGCTGGAGACGACCCGCCAGGAGGACCTGGTGCGGATCCTGTCGGACCTGGACGCGCAGGAGGAGCGGGTCCGGCAGGACATCGCGGCGCTGGAGGAGAGCCAGCGGCAGTTGAACTCCGGTGCCGAGGGGCGGCAGGCGGCGTTGGACGAGGCGACCCGGCGGGCCGACGAGTTGGGCATCCTGGCGGGGACGTTGCCGGCCCGGGGGCCGGGGTTGACGGTCAGTTTCATGCCGGTGAGTAAGCCGATCGCGGCGTCGCGGGTGTTGGACGCGGTGCAGGAGCTGCGGGGCGCGGGGGCGGAGGCGATGCAGATCTCCGGCGGTGACGGTGCCACGGTGCGGATCATCGCGTCGACGTACTTCCTCGACGCGGACGGCGGTATCTCGGTGAGTGGACGGCGGTTGACCGGACCGTACATGATCTCGGTGATCGGCGATCCGAAGACGATGCAAACCGCACTGAACATCCCGGGCGGGGTGGTGGCATCGGTCAGCGGGGACGGCGGTAACGTGGCGATCCAGGAGCGGGAGGTGGTCGACGTGACGGCCCTCAGCCCGCCGAAGGATCTGCAACATGCGCGTCCGGTCTCCTGACCGGGCGCGGTCGGGACGGCGACTCGGCGTCCCGGTATTGGCTGGTGCGATGAAGAAGGACGCGTCTGGTGATTCCTGAGGACCTGCGGTACACCGCCGAGCACGAGTGGGTGGCTGGCGACGGCAGCGGACCGGTGCGGGTGGGCATCACCCACTTCGCGCAGGACGCGCTGGGCGACATCGTTTATGTCCAGCTTCCCGACGAGGGTGCGACGGTGCAGGCCGGCGAATCGTTCGGTGAGGTCGAGTCGACCAAGAGCGTCTCGGAGATCTACGCCCCGTTGACCGGTACGGTGGTGGCGCGGAACGAGCAGCTCACGGATACTCCTGAGGTGATCAACACCGACCCGTACGGCTCGGGTTGGCTGGTCGAGATCGCGCCCAGTGACGCGTCGGCGGTGGCTGGTTTGTTGACCGCCGAGGCTTATCGGGAGCTGACCGAGAGCTGATCGTGGTGACGCCGTCGCGTGGTTGTGTCCGCGCGTCTGGTTGCCCTGTATTTCGGCGCTGGCTAGGCTCGCCCAGTCGACCGAGAACCAATAGTTGCGCGTTGCGGAAATGCCTTCCCGGGCACGGGGGAGCCAGCCGCTGGGCCCCGAGGGCGCCCGGCGGCCAGACCCGTAACACCCGACGCCGACCGAACAGATCCGTGAGGTGGTCCCAATGACGCGCCCAGACGACGAGTTCCCCCCACTCGACGTCACATCGACGCTGAACCTTGGTTCTCTCGACGAGATGTTGGAGGGGCCCGAGACCGACGTTGTGCCGAGCCGGATGTCAGGTTCGCTGCCTCCGGGTATGGCGTTGCTGGTGGTTCGGCGTGGTCCGAATGCCGGCGCCCGGTTCCTGCTGGATCACGATGTGACGACGAGTGGCCGGCATCCGGACAGTGACATCTTCCTGGACGACGTCACGGTGTCCCGGCGGCACGCCGAGTTCCACCGGGACGGTGGCACGTTCACCGTCCGGGACGTGGGCAGCCTGAACGGGACGTACGTGAACCGGGAGCGGGTCGAGGCAGCGACGCTGAGTAACGGCGACGAGGTCCAGGTCGGGAAGTTCCGGCTGGTCTTCATCGCTGGTCCGCGTCCGGAGGAGGGGGCCGTCCGGGGGTGAGCGAGAGTGCGGCGGCGGCTGTTCCCGGGCCGGGGACGGCCGCTCGGGGCCAGCCACCGAACCTTTTTCCACCTGAACTGCGCGGCGCGCACCCCTCGACTTCCACCCGCGGCCACGACGGACCGCAGGGGGAGGTCGACAAGGGTTCACTGATGAGTATCGGTGAGGTGCTGGCGCAGCTTCGGGTGGAGTTTCCCGACACGACGATCTCCAAGCTGCGCTTTCTTGAGTCCGAGGGTCTGGTCGAGCCGCAACGCACGCCGGCGGGTTACCGCAAGTACAGCTGGGACGACGTGGCGCGGTTGAGGTTCGTGTTGACCGCGCAGCGTGACCAGTACCTGCCGTTGCGGGTGATTCGGGAGCAGCTCGCGGAGGCGGCTCGGGACGGGTTGTCGGGGCCGGAGCGGCATCGGCCGTCGCTGGTGGCGGTGGGGCCGGACGGCGAGGTGCCGGGTCGGGAGCCGGCTGCCCCGGTCGGCGAGTCGTCGGAGACCCGGCTGGACCGGACCGAATTGCTGTCCCGCAGTGGGCTCGGTGAGGCGTTGCTGGCCGAGTTGGAGCGGATGGGTCTGGTGGTGTCGCAGCCGCCCGGCTGGTACGACGCGGATGCGCTGGTGATCGCGCAGGCGGTGGCGGGGTTGGCGGCGTACGGGTTGGAGCCGCGGCATCTGCGCGGCTACCGGACGGCGGCGGATCGCGAGGTGGGGTTGTTCGCCCAGTTGGTGGCGCCGTTGGCCCGGCAGAACGATCCGGCGGCCCGGGCGCGGGCGGCGGAGGCGGCGCGGGAGTTGGTTGGCCTGTCGCAGCGGCTGCACGCGGCGCTGGTCCGGGTGGGGCTGCGCGGGACGTTGGGCCGGTGACCTCCCAGGGCGGCGGATGTGCCGCCCTGGGGTGGTTGTCCGGCGGGTTGCTGGGTGTGGCCTGGCGCACTCGGCCGGCAGGAAAGATCTGCGGCGGTGGGCGTGGCGTACGCTTCCCGGGGTAACCCGTGCGGTGCGGCGGTTGCGGGCAGCACGGGTGGGGCGGTGTTATCCGAGCCCGTGTACCGTGCAGGGAAGGGGCATACCGGCCCCTGCGGCGGGTAGCATCGGCCGCCGCAGGACGGTGGTGGGGAAGAGACGACGGCGACACGGAGGCGGCGGTGCGCGAGCTGAGCGTGGTCGGGGTTCGGGTGGAGCTACCCACCAACCAGCCGATCGTCCTGCTCAGAGAGGTCGAGGGCGACCGTTATCTGCCGATCTGGATCGGTGCGGTGGAGGCTACCGCGATCGCCTACGAGCAGCAGGGGGTCAAGCCGGCCCGGCCGCTGACCCACGATCTGCTGCGGGACATCCTCTCCGCGTTGCAGGCGCCGCTGCGGGCGGTGGAGATCGTGGAGTTGAAGGAGAACGTCTTCTACGCCGATCTGCTGATCGGGGACGGTCTGCGGGTGTCGGCCCGGCCGTCGGACTCGATCGCGTTGGCGTTGCGGGTGGGTGCGCCGATCCGCTGTGCGGAGCAGGTGCTCACCGAGGCCGGGATCATCATCCCGGACGAGCAGGAGGACGAGGTGGAGAAGTTCCGGGAGTTCCTGGAGCAGGTCCGCCCGGAGGACTTCGCCGGTTGACCGCGGCTCCGTGGGGCGGCCTGGCCGGTGGTCGTGGTGCTGCCGGTCGGGTAACGATTGATTCGTCCTGGGGTAACCCTGCGGTGATCCCCGTGTGCGGCGTGTCGCGGCATTTCCTGCGGGGTAACCCTCCAGCCGGGCTATAGGGTTGGGCCTGTCGAGGGGTGCACGTCGGCGGAAACGACGTGTCACCGCACGGGCGGGGAGGTTGTCCGATGCATGAGCCACAGGACCCTGATCCGGGTAGGTCGAATCCCCAGGGTATGGATCAGCGGCACGTCGACGGGCCTCGTGAGGTGGCGGAGGATCACTCGGCTGGCGGGGCGTCGGTGGAGGACGGTTCGGTCGGCTATCGGGGTGTGACGGCGTGCCACGCCGTCGGGATCAGCTACCGGCAGTTGGACTACTGGGCGCGTACGGCGCTGGTGGTGCCGAGCGTGCGGGACGCCTCGGGGTCGGGAACCCAGCGGCTCTACTCGTTCCGCGATCTGGTGGTGCTGAAGGTGGTGAAGCGGCTGCTGGACGCGGGGGTCTCGTTGCAGAACATCCGGCGGGCGATCGACGCGCTGCGCTCGCGCGGGGTGGCGGACTTGGCCGGTATCACGCTGATCTCGGATGGCACGACGGTCTACGAGTGCCGATCTCCGGAGGAGGTCGTCGACCTGTTGCAGGGTGGGCAGGGGGTGTTCGGGATCGCCATTGGTGGGGCGTTCAAGGAGGTCCAGGGCTCGCTGTCGCATCTGCCGGCGGAGCCTGCCGGGGAGCCGCCGCTGGCGGGGGAGACGCCGGAGCCGGTCGCGGTGGAGGCCGGCGACGAGTTGGCGGCCCGCCGGGCCCGGCGGCGCGCGGGCTGACCCGGCCCATCCGGGCCGGGGTTGTCGAGGTGTACCGGCCCAGCGCCGGGAGGCTGCGTGGCTCGGGGCGCCGCCACCCGCCCCCTTGATCGTTATCGCATACTTGGCGTATGTCGTCTACTTTGTCGCCGGAGTCGTCCGGCTCCGACCGTCCGCGTCGGGTCGCCCGGCGCCGCTGGCGTCGCCGGATCATGCTCGGGGCTCTGGTGGGCCTGCTGCTGTTGCCGGTGTCGGTGGTCGGCAGCGTGGTCTGGGTGCGGCAGTCGGCGCGGGAGCACGTGTATGCGCTGGCCGACGTTCCGGCGGCGCCGGTCGCCCTGGTGCTGGGTGCCCGGGTGTATCCGGACGGCACCCCGGCGCCGTTCCTGGCCGCCCGGCTGGGGCTGGCGAAGGAGCTGCTGGCGGCGGGCAAGGTCCGGGCGATCCTGGTTTCCGGCGACCACCGGAGCTGGGCGTACGACGAGCCGGGTGCGATGAGTCGCTGGTTGGTGGAGCGGGGCGTGCCGGCCCGGTTGGTGGTGCAGGACCATGCCGGGTTCGACACCTACGACTCGTGTTCGCGGGCTCGTCGGGTCTTCGGTGTCGATCGGACCATTGTGGTCACCCAGAGCTTCCACATCGAGCGGGCGGTCACGGTGTGCCGGCGGGTCGGTCTGGACGCGGTCGGTGTCGGCGACGAGTCGGTACGCCGGTTCGAGCGGGCCTGGCGGTGGGGCGGGTTCCGGGAGCACTTCGCGGCGGTGAAGGCGGTCTACGACGTGCTCAGCGGACGGGATCCGGTGTTCCTGGGCCCGGCTGAGTCGGGGGTCCGCGACGCGTTGGCCGGCTGACGGTGCGGGCGGTGGAGTGTGTCGTCGCGTACCGTGACCGGGGTGGCCGGCGCGGCGTCCAATGGGGATGATGGTCCGGATCGGATCGAGCTCGATGATTGCCGAGCCGGTTGGGTATGGATGACACCGATTCGGGTTGGATGACACAGAACGGGTGGGCGCGGTAGTGTCCCCACCCAGTGTCACCCGTCGGCCGTCCGCCCGGCGGCCGGCACTGTTGGTGTTTCGACCCCACACGCCGCGCGATCCCCCTCGCGCCGGAAGGAAGACCGTGACGGATCCACATGACAGCGCCGTGTCGTCCCCCGCGGACGGCGCCGCGACCACCGGTAACGGTGCAGCAGCCCGCGTGACGCACTACGAGCGGATCGGCGGGGCGGAGTCGGTCAAGGCGGCCGTGCGGCTGTTCTACGACCGGGTGCTCGCCGACCCGGAGCTGGCCGGCTATTTCACCTCGGTGAACATGGAGGAGCAGCGGCGGCACATGGTGCTGATGCTGACCGTGGTGCTCGGCGGGCCGAACAACTACGCCGGCCGGGGACTGACCGAGGCGCACCAGCCGCTGAACATCCCGGACGAGCACTACGCCCGGGTCGGTGTGCACCTGATCGACACCCTGACCGGGCTCGGCGTGCCGGACGACATCCTGGACGACGTGCGGGCGACGCTGGGTTCGGTACGCGACCAGGTGGTGGCGAGCGGCACCTCCGCGGGCGTCTGACCGTGGACGTCGCTCGTCTCAAGCAGAGCTGGCACCTGGTCGCCGGACATGGCGACCAGGTGCCGCTCTACTTCTACTCGACCCTGTTCCTGGCCCATCCCGACGTCCGGCAGATGTTTCCGACGAACATGGCCGGCCAGCGGGACCGGCTGGTCACCGCGCTGGGTCACATCGTCTCCAACGTGGACCAGGTGGACCAGCTCGTCGGTTTCCTGCAGTCTCTCGGCGCCGACCACCGCAAGTTCGCGGTCCGGCCGGAGCACTATCCGGCGGTCGGGGAGGCGCTGCTGGCGACCCTGGCGCACTTCCTTGGCGAGCACTGGACCGAGGATCTGGCGAAGGACTGGACGGCGGCGTACGGGCTGGTCGCGAAGGTGATGACCGACGGCGCGACGGCGGCGGAGAACGTCAGCCCGCCGTGGTGGGTCGGCGAGGTCGTCGCGCATGAGCCGCGGACGTTCGACATCGCGGTGCTGACGCTGCGCCCGCAATATCTGCTGCCGTTCGAGGCGGGCCAGTCGATCGGGGTGTCCAGCCCGGCGACCCGGGCGTGGCGGTACTACTCGCCGGGGAACGCGCCCCGCACCGACGGCACGATCGAGCTGCACGTGCGGGCAGCGCCGGGTGGGGCGGTGAGTTCCCGGCTGGTGTACGGGACCAGCGTCGGTGACCAGGTGCATCTGGCGTCCCCGGTGGGGGAGCGGCTGACGTTGCGCCAGGCGTCCGGCGGTGGGGACCTGCTGCTGCTGGCCAACGGCACCGGCTGGGCGCCGTTGAAGGCGCTGGTGGAGCAGGTGGCGGCCGAGGGCGGCGGTCGGCGGGTCGACGCGTACGTCGGGGCCCGGTCCCGTACCGAGTTCTACGACGTCGACGCGACCGAGAAGCTGGTGGCGTCGTACCCATGGTTGCGGGTGACGTATGTGGTCAACGCCGACCCGTCACGGCCCGGAGAGTTCGTCCAGGTGGTGGACCGCGCCCTCGCCGACGGCGACTGGCGCAACCGGCACGTCTTCGTCTGCGGGTCCGATCCGATGGTGTCGGGCGCGGTCACCGGACTGGCGCAGGCGGGTTACCACGCCGGGCAGCTGCACTACGAGGCGCTGGGTGGGCAGTGGTATTCGCCCGGGCGGCGGATCGGCGAGGTGCAGGAGCATAGGCCGGCAGACGGAGGTACGCAGTGAGCGCCAGCCCGATCAGCGAGTACGACCGCGCGACGGCGCTGTCGGGTCCGAGTCCTCGGGTGCGGATGACCGCGGATCGGGTCCGGCGGTGGGAGTTCAACACGTCGTCGTTCACCAGGCGCGGCTACGACGACCGGGATGTCGACCGGTTCCGGCACCAGGTGGCCGACGAGTTGGACCTGTTGGCGACCCAGTTGGCGGATCTGCGGGCGGAGAACCAGCGGCTGCACGACCATGTGGAGCTGCACCGGCACGGGGTGCTGCCGAGTGCCAGCAACCGGCCGCAGTTGCCGGGGGCGAAGGAGGTCAACCTGCTCTCGGCGGCGCAGCGGGAGGCCGAGCAGATCATCGCCCAGGCGCACGACTACGCCCGCCGGGTCGCCGAGTACGCCCGGGTGCAGTACGAGAACTATCTGCGGGCGGCGGCCGAGGATGCCCGCAACGAGGCGGAGCGGGCGGTGCAGGACTACCGGGCGTCGGCCGGGTCGAGTTTCGACGACACGGTGGCGACCCGGGAGGCGCTGCGTATCTTCGGCGAGATGATGATCTCGCACATGCAGGCGGCGGCCCGGCATCTCGACGACGGCAGTGAGCATCTGGCCCGCACCATGGACCGGATCGTCCGGGAGGCGGGTGCGGGGATCGGCAGTGCGACGCCGCCGGGTGTCGCCCGGCCGGCGCTGTCGCCGCGTCCGGAGCAGCCGCGGCAGATGTAGGGTGCCGGCCCTGGCCCGGTCCGTCGGCGTGACCGGGTGGGCGGCCGTCATCTGCGTGCCGGCGGCTGTGGGGGCCGCCGGCCGAGGTGCCATCGGTCCGGAGTGTTCCGCTGTCGTAGGGGTCGGGTGCGGGAACGGTGACGTACCGCCGGCCGGTCCGGCCCGGCCCGCGCCGGCCACACTTCGAGGCCACCGCGCGCGCCGAGCTGCGGCCCCGACCTGCCGAATCCTGCTGGCCCCGGATCTACCCCCCGTTGCGGCAGGCAGATCGACTCGCCGGTGACCGCCGACCCGGGTATAGGCTCGGCCGGATGCGGGGGAACACGTTGAAGGATCGGATGCGGCGGGGCGAGCCGGTGCGCGGAGTGTGGTTGGCGTTGCCCAGCGTGGAATCCGCCCGGCTGATGGCACGGATGCCGGCGGACTGGCTGGTTGTCGACGTCGAGCACGCCCCGGTGGGTGCGGAGACGATGACCCGGATGGTGGCGACGATCGCCGACGCCCGCGGCCCGGCACCGCTGGTACGGCTGGCGAGCCCGGGTGTGGAGAACGTCAAACGGGCCCTGGACGCGGGTGCGTGGGGCGTGATCGGCCCGATGGTCAACACTCGCGCCGAGGCGGAGGCGTTTGTGGCGGCGGCGAAGTTCCCGCCGGTCGGGCAGCGCAGCTTCGGCAGCGCCTGGGCAGGGCTCGCCTTCGATGTGGCCGCGCCGGACTACCTGCGTATCGCCAACGAGCAGACCATCGCGATGGTGCAGATCGAGAACCGTGCGGCTCTGGATCACCTCGACGCGATCTGCGGTGTGCCGGGACTCGACGGCGTGTTTGTCGGCCCCGTCGACCTTGCGATCTCGCTGGGTCTGGGGCCGGATTCGGATAGCCGCGATCCGGACTTCCGCCAGGCGCTGGACGAGATCCTGCGTGCGGCCAGGGCGGCCGGGCTGCCGGCAGGAATATATTGCTCGTCACCCGAGGCGGCCGCCGAGCGGCTCGAGCAGGGCTTCGTCATGGTCAACGTCGCCACCGACGTGGCCGTGCTGAGCCAGGGTGTGCGGGACCGGCTTGCCTAGCACCGTCCGTACCAGGGCGGGCAGGTCGGCGGGCGCGATATCCCGCCGCCGTGCCGCGACGTGTCCGTCCGGCCGCAGCAGGTAGCAGGTACCCGGTGGCGACACCTTGTCGGGCGGCATCGTCACGACACCGACGACGTCGACCGGGTCGGGCGAAGAGTACAGGGCGGTGAAGCCGTGCCCCAGTCGTCGGCGTACGTCCGGATCCGCGGGTACCAGCTTGGACCCGAGCGCGGGCGCCCCGCCCCAGTTCCCTACGTCGTCGGCCAGGGACAGCGGCGACGTGGTGTACGTGTACGGCGTGCTCATCCTGCCGCTGTCGACGAGCCGCCGCAATCGCAGTCGCAGGATCACGTTCCGGCGTAGGCGCTGCCAGCGGGTCCGGGGCGCCATGAACCGCATGGTGGCCTCGGTGACCTCCTGGTTGTGCCGCTGCGCCGCCCAGCGTTCGGTCTGGTACGTCTCGAGCAGGTCTGGCCCGGCACGGCCGGTCAGCACATAGGCGAGCTTCCAGCACAGGTTCTCCACGTCGTGGATGGCGCCGTTCATGCCCCGTGCCCCGAACGGCGCGACCAGGTGCGCGGCGTCCCCGAGCAGGAAGACCCGGCCGTGCCGGAGCCGGCGCAGCAGACGCTGGTGGAAGCGGTAGTCGGTCAACCACACCAGCTCATATGGCAGATCCCCGATCAGCGCCCGAATCCGGCGATCCATCGCCTCGGGGGAGCGCTCGTCCTCGACGGCCGCGTCGCCGCTGAGTTGCCAGTCGACGCGCCACACGTCGTCCGGCTGCGGGTGGATGAGGATGTTGTGCCCGGGGTTGGCAGGATGATCGAAGAAGAACCGCGGCTCGGCCGGAAAGGGCAACTTCGCGCGGATGTCGGCGATCAGGAACCGGTCCGGATAGGTCCGGCCCGGGAAGTCGAGTCCGAGCAGTTTGCGGGTGGTGCTGCGGGCGCCGTCGCAGGCCAGCAGGTATCGGCCCCGGATCGACACCGGGCCGGACGGTGTCCGCGCGGTGACGGTGACCCCGTCGGCGTCCTGGTGCAGCCCGACCACGGTGTGCTGCCAGCGCAGGTCGACCAGGGGTGAACGGGCCATCGCCGCCAGCAGTTGGCGTTCGGTCTCGTGTTGCGGCAGGTTGAGGAAGGGCGGTAGTTCTCCGGGCGCCGGTGCGGCTGCGGTCTGGGTCTGCATCTCGTGCTGCCGGAAATAGGTTTTCCGGGTACGCCAGGCGATGCCGCGCGCCAACATCGGCTCGACGCAGCCGAGTTTCTCCCAGACTGCCAGCGCGGTGCGATGAATGGCGATTGCGCGTGATCCCTGCGGCCTCTCGGCGCCCGAGTCGAGCACAATGGACGGAATGGAATAGTGCGCCAGTTCAAGCGCGGCGGTCGCTCCGGTCGGTCCACATCCGACGATGATCACCGGTACTGTTCTGTTGTCCCCCATAGCCGGCAAAGCTAGCTAGCGGAATTCCGCCGTCCCATGGTGTGCTCAAGATCCGACTTGTTCCGCCAGTACCTCCTGTCGGGCGACGGCCCACGGCGCTTACGCACCGCGTCCGACCTTGCGGTCCGTCGGACCGCAAGGGGAGGTCGAAAGGTTCATTCCCCAGGTTCGTATCGCTTAGGTCCGTACCGACCAGCTTCGCGCCAGCCAGGTTCGCGTCGTCCAAGAACGTGCCGAATAGGTTCGCGCCGTAAAGGCTTGCGTCTACCAGGTTCGCGCTGCTCAGCGCCGAACCATTGATTGATAGCAGGGGCCGCCAGATCGGCTCGGTGGAGCCGAGATCGCGGTCCACTGACCGGATGGCACTGGCGGTGCGCTGCCTCCCGGCCGGGGAGGCAGCGCACCGCGGATCAACTGATCAACTGGTACCCGAACTGCACCTCCAGGCCACTGGCGGCGGCCGCGTCGAGGACCCGGACCTGCAGTCGCGGCGCTTCGCCGCTGCCGTCGACGGTGAACGGCGCGACGAGTGCGGTGGTCTGCACGGCGGTGGTCACGCCGACGGCGTTACCGCCCGCGGACTCCCCGTCCGCGTCCAGCCGCACGGCGCAGGCACCGGCGGCGAGTCGGCGCGTCACCTTGACCACCCGGATGCGCTGCCCGGCGAGATAGAGCAGGTTGCCGAAGTCGTACAGCCCGTCGGCCACCGGACCGGCCACCCGGGCCGCCAGCCAACCGTCGATCTGCTCGACCCCCTTGTTGCCGGTGAACCGGGCCTGGCCGGTGGAGGTCCCGGCGAGCAGATACGGGCCGACCAGGTTGCCGCTGAGGTCGTTGTCGGCGACCAGTACGTCACCGGCCCCGTCGACCACGCCGTAGTCCTGCCGGTTGATGCCGTCGGCGAGCGAGCCGACGGCGTTGCCGACGATGACGACCCGGCTGGCGCCGGAGCGGATGTTGATGCCGGCGCCGTGCCGGTAGCCGCTGCCGCCGCCGGCGTACCCGTGCGCGACGGTGACCGGCAGGTCGAACTGGGTGGGGCTGACCACGTCGATCCGCCAGGTGCCGTTGGCCTCGGTGCTGCCGGTCGCGCCGGAGATGGTGATCCGGTCGCCGGTCTCCCAGCCGTGTTCGACGGCGGTGGTGACCCGGGCCCGGCCTTCCGGGCCCGCCGTGATGCCGCTGATCGCGCGGGCGAAGCTGGGATGTGCGGTGCGGCCGTTGTTGCCGATGATGCAGCCGGTGACGGTGACCCGGGTGGCGGCGATGTCGAGGCCGTTGCGCCCGGAGCCCCGGATGACGCATCCGGTGAAGGTGGCCATGCCGGTGAAGCCAGGATTGATCCGGACGTTGTCGTGTTCGTTGTCGGCCGAGATGTAGACGTTGGTGAACTGGGCGTGCGCGCCGGCGTCGAGCAGCACCGGTGTGCCGTGACCGTTCTCGAAGCCGCCGCCCTCGAAGTAGACGAACTTCGGGTAGGACCCGCCGGTGGTGTTCTTCAGCCACAGCCCGTGCCGGCCGAACAGCACCGCGGTCGCGAAGAACTTGATCGACCCGCCGAGGCCGTCGATGACCAGGTTGTCCGTGGTGGTGTTGCCGGAGCCGGCGGCGATGCCGCACTGCACGAACTCCACCGGGTCGGCCCGGGACGTGTTGCCCACCCCGTTGAGCAGGATCACGTACGGGCCGGTGAAGCCGTTCCAGACGCAGTTGCGGAACCGGATGGTGTTGCAGGAGCGCAGGGTCGTACCGGTGTAGCCGTTCTTGAACCGGACGTTGACGAACGACACCATGTAGTTGCGGCCGCCGTCGACCGCCTCGGTGGCGACCAGGCTGCCGCCGGTCAGGCCGTCGCCGCGTACCACGAGGTCGCGCAGCCCGCCGCCGGACACGTTGGTGAGCAGGAACCCGTGCCCGGCGCCGGTGGCGACGACGTACTGGGTGGCGTACTCGTCGTTGTCGGTGGGGCCGGCGCCGGAGAAGGTGACCGGCACGTCGCGTACCCGGATGGTGCGCTCCAGGCGGATCTTGCCGGGACCGGCCTCGATGACGCCGCCCGTGCGCAGCGTGTCGACGGCGGCCTGCACCCGCGCCGAGTCGTCGTCCACCCCTGCTCCGGTGCAGCCGAACCAGGCCAGGTCGAGGCGGGTGGTGTGCGGCCGCTTCCACCGGCCGGTGGCGGTCCCGGCGACGGCGAAGACGGTGCCCCCGTTGTCGGGCTCGGTGCTGTCCGCATCCCAGTGCAGCGGGCCGCCGCCGACGCCGGGCGTGTCGGCGTGGTAGCCGAGCAGGTGCACCTGCTGGCCGTCGGTCTGGCCGGGCGTGCCGCGCAGCTGGTCGACGCTGGCGATGCCGTCGCCGGCGACATGGGACGGCTTCGGCGGCGCGGCGTGTGCGGCGGTGGCGACGGCCTGGCTGCCGGTCAGGGTGAGACCGGCGAAACCGAGGGTGGCCAGGGCGCGGCGGCGGGTACCGGCGAACGGCGTGCCGGTCGGGTCGGGACGGTCGGGCATCTCGGGCCTCCTGTTGTCGGGGTAGCCCCCGGCGCGGCGGACGCGCACCACCGCGCGACCGGCGCCAACGCCGGCCACGGCCGGGGTACGGGTGGGGGACGTGCGGGAGGGGTCAGCCCTTGACGGCTCCGATGACCACTCCCTTGGCGAAATGCTTCTGTAGGAACGGGTAGACGAGCAGGATCGGGACGAGCGAGACGACCAGGATGGCCATCTGCAGGGACTGCTGCGGTGGGACCACCTCGCCCGGCAGGTCGGTGCCGATCGCGGCGTTGTCCACCACGTAGGTGCGCAGCACCAGTTGCAGCGGCCACTTCTCGGTGGAGTTGAGGTACAGCAACGCGTTGAAGAAGGCGCTCCAGTAGGCCACGGCCTGGAACAGCGCCACCACCGCGAGCACCGCCTTGGACAGCGGCAGCATGATCCGGGTGAGGATCTGCAGCTCGCCCGCGCCGTCGATGCGCGCGGCGTCGACGATCTCCTTCGGCACCTCCAGGAAGAACGCGCGCACGATGATCACCTGGAACGCCGAGACGAGTGGCGGCAGGATCAGCGCCCACCACGAGTCGATCAGACCGAGCTGCTTGATCAGCAGGTAGTTGGGGATCATGCCCGCGTTGAAGAGCAGGGTCACCAACACCAGAATCAGCACCGGACGGCTGCCGAAGCTGCCCGGCCGGGACAGCGAGTACGCCAGCAGCGCCACCACGGCCACCGACAGCAGCGACCCGACCAGCGTGACACCGATCGAGACGAGGGTGGCGCGGGTGACCACCCCGCCCCGGAAGATCGCGGCGTAGGCGTCGAGCGTCGGGTCCTGCGGCCACAGGACGTAGCCGCCGGCCCGGGTGATCTGTTCCTGGTCGGCGAGAGAGGTGGCGACGACACCGAGGAACGGGATGGCCACCACGGCGCAGCACAGCGCCAGCACGATGCCCTTGAGGCCGCGTACGGCGGGATGCGGGGGTGCCATGCCGTTGACCATCCGGCGGCGGCCGCGGGCGGCGGTTGTGGTCACCATCGGGAGTAGATCCCCCTCTCCCCGAACAGGTGCGCGATCTTGTTGGCGGCGAGTACCAGCGCGAGCCCGACCACGCCCTTGACCAGGCCGACCGCCGCCGCCATGCCGAAGTCACCGTCGATGATGCCGCGGTTGTAGACGTACGTGTCGAGCACCTCGGAGGCGTCCTGGCCGACGGCGGCCTGCTGGAGGATGATCTGCTCGAAGCCGACGGTCAACACGTCACCGAGCCGCAGGATGAGCAGCAGGACGATGACGGACCGGATCGCCGGCAGGGTGACGTGCCAGAGCTGGCGTAGCCGCCCACCGCCGTCGACCGCGACCGACTCGTACAGTTCCAGGTCCACCCGGGAGATCGCGGCCAGGAAGATGATGGTGCCCCAACCGGCGTCCTTCCAGATCGCCTGCGACGTGATCAGGGTGAGGAACAGGTCGGGGTTGCCGATCAGGTGTAGCAGCGGCAGGTCGTGGGCGCGGGCCCAGGTGTTGTAGAGCCCGGCGTTGCCGAGCAACTGCTGGAACAGGGCGACGACCACGACCCAGGACATGAAGTGCGGCAGGTACAGCACCGACTGCACGACGCGCTTGAGCCGTTCCGAGAGCAGGCTGTTGAGCAGCAACGCGACGGCGATCGGGATCGGGAAGACCACGATGATCTGGAGCAGCGAGATGATCAGCGTGTTGGTCAGCGCGTTGAGGAACGCCGGATCGGCGGTGTAGATGACCTGGAAGTTGGCCAGGCCGACCCAGGGCGCCTCCCAGATCGTCAGGTACGGCCGGTAGTCCTTGAAGGCGATGACGTTGCCGGCGAGCGGGACGTAGTGGAACAGCAGGATCAGCGCCAACCCGGGCAGGCCGAGCAGGAACAGGAAGCCGTCGCGGCGCAACCGCTGCCGCGCCGACGGCCGCCGGCGCGGCCGGTCCGGCGGCGGCGCCTCGGGTGGACCCGCCGCGCCGGGGGCGGCGGGAGCCGCCGCACCCCGGGCAAGCTCGGTCGATGCCATCGCCTCTCCTCCTCCTGCCGCGATCGGCTGGTCAGCCCTGCTCGGCCAGCGCCTTCTCGTACTCGGCGCGGGCGGCGTCGCCGCCGGCCCTTCGCCACTGGGCAACCGCCTCGTCCCAGGAGCTGACCGGCTTCCGGCCGGCGACGATGTCCAGCTCGGCGTCGTCGATAATCTTGCTCATCGCGCCGGCCTTGTCGACGGCGGTGGCCGAATAGTGGCCCTCGGCGGGGTTGCGCAGGATGCTCGGGACCACCTTCTCCTGGTACGCCCGCTGGGCGTCGATCCGCGTCCGGTCGCCGGGGCCGAGCACGTGCGGAGCGTCCGCGACGTACTCCAGGGGCAGCTTGACCTCGACCTTGCCCTTGTCGGTGAGGACCGGCCTGCCGTCCTGCACCGTGTAGTGGCTGCCCTCGACGCCGAACTTGCGGAACATGTACTCGGTGGTGCCGAGCGGCGCGGCCAGCCAGTCGCAGATGCGCAGCAGTTGCTGGATGCGGCCCTTGTCGGCCCGCTTGAAGGCGGTGATCGCGAACGCCGTGGTACCCGCCCGGTGCCGGGCCACGCCGCCGCCGTCGTACCTGGGCGCCGGCACCGCGCCGACCTCGACCCGGTAGGTGTCGGCGAGCGTGTCCCAGGCGGCGTACCCGTCGGGGTTGAAGGCGATAGTGCCGTTGCCGAACAGGTCCCGCAGTTGCAGCTTCCCGCCCATCGCGTCGGGGTGGAACAGCCCGCCCTTGACCATCTCGGCGGTCCGGGCGAGGGCCTCCTTGCGCTCCTCGGTCTCGTACTCCGAGGTGAACTTGCCGCCCTCCTCGCGCCACACGTTCGGTACGCCGAGCATGGTGCCGACGAAGGTGACGACCTGCTTCGCGGTGCCGAACGCCCAGCGGTTGGCGCGGGCGTCGGTCAGCCCCCGGGCCAGCGCCAGGAACTCTTGGTAGTTCGCCGGATTCGGCTGGAGACCCCGCTCGCGGATCAGGTCGGCCCGGGCGAACATGATGGTCCCGACGACGGCGCGCGGGATCGGCACCGCGTAGATCCCGCCGCCATAGGCGGTGGCCCGCCACGCGTCGGTCGGGATGTTGGCCAGGAACGGGTACTGCTTGATCGCCGGGCCGGAGACGAACTCCGAGATGTCGGCGCAGAGCCGGGTGAGCACGTCGGCCCGGTTCGCCAGCCGGGCGGAGATCAGGGTCATGTCCGGCAGGTCCCCGCCCGCGATGACGGTGGAGAGCTTGCTGAGGTAGTCGACCTGCCGGGTCATCGTGATGTCGAGGGTGGCGCCGAGCCGGTTGTCGAGCTCCTGCCAGTAGGCGTTGGACCCGGCCGCTGGCGGCACCGGCGTCAGGATGTTGGTCAGCACTGACACGGTGCCCGCGCCGTCCCCCGGCTTGCCGGGGAACGCGGTGACGAGGTCGGTCGGGTACCGGTAGAAGCCGGCCATCACCCCTTCGGCGGTGGCGGGCAGATCCGCCTGGACGCCGGTATAGGGGAGATAGTCCGGGAAGGTGACACTGCCGGCACCGCCGGTGGTTGGCGTGGTCGAGCTGCCGCAGGCCGCAAGCAGGCCGGAGCCGGCCGCCACGGCGGCCGCGCCGCCGGTCATCGACAGGAACCGGCGCCGGCTCATCTGGACGTTGCGCATGGTTACTCCTTCGGGGGTGCAGCGGCGTCATGGGGTCCGGCGGCCGGGGACGCACCGCCGGTGAGGGTCAGCGTGGCGACCTGCCACGCGTCGAGGCGTACCGCGAAGCGACCGTCGGCGTCCGGGGGCAGGGTGGCCACCGGCCGCTCGTCGGCGTGGCAGAGCGTGGCCTCGCCGCGCCCACCCGCCGGGTGCCGGAGACGTAGGGTGCGGGCCCGACCGCTGAGGTCCTGGAGGCGTACCAGCAGCCCGCCGCCGGACCGGGGCTGGGCCACGGTGGCGTGTACGGTCTCCGGCAGGTCCAGGTCGAGCAGCGCACCGGCCGGTTCGGCCAGCGGCCTCGGGTCGAGGTCGAACTTGTCCAGCCAGGTGATCTCGGTGGCGATCGCCGCCGCCCGGACCTCCCGGCCGAACCGGCCGGCGGTGACCGGGTCGAACTCCGGCAGCGGCGTGAAGGCGTACCGCAGGGTCAGGGTTCCCTCCTGCTGCGGTGGCGTGTTGGTGGGCCAGTAGTTGTTCAGCACCCAGGAGAAGATCGCGGCCGAGGCGGGTGCGAAGCGCTCGAACCAGGCGCCCCGGACGATGTCCCCGGCGGTCCAGAGCGGCGCGTCGGCCGAGGACCAGGCAATGGCCGGCCCGGCGCCGTCCGCCACCACGACGCCGTACTGGCTGGTGAACCAGTCGTGGCAGGCGCCCGGCGCATGGTCGACCGCCGGGTTGATCCAGCCCTGCTGCCGGTCGTACCGGAAGACCGGGTCGGCGGCCACGAACGGGAAGGCGACGTAGACCGCCTCCTTGGCCAGCACCGGCTCCTTGTCGAACGAGACGGTGACGTCGACGCGGTCGTCGCCGTCGCGCAGCAGCACGTCGACCTCGACGCGCGGCAGGCTCGGCGCCCGGCCGACGGTCCGCAACCGCCACCCGTCGTAGGTCCGACGCAGTCCGACCGGCCGCATCTCGGCGGCGTGCACGACCAGCGCCGGCGGATCCGCCTTCGGCCGCCGACCGAGCAGCGAGCTACGCGGTTGTGGCTCGTGCCGGTGCGGGCTGCCGCTGTGCCACGGGCCGTCCGGGGTGCCGTTCTGCAGCCGCGGCAGCGGCGACGTCCACGACTGCTCGCCCGACTGCTCGCCCGACTGCTCGCCCGGCCGGTCGACGTCGCCGCGGGTCAGCTCGACCGGACCGTCGAGCGCGTAGAGCACCTGACCCAACCGCCACGGCCCGGCCCGGTCCAGCAGCTCGCGCCCGCTGGACCGGTGGACCAGGCCGAGGACCGCGCCGGTGGCGGGATCGAGGGAGACCAGCCACCGGTCGGCCACCAGCGTGGCCGGCACCGGCCCCCAGTCCGGTGACTCGCCGGTCCCGGCGGTACCACCGGCCGCCGCACCGTCCTCTTCGCCCGGGGCGAGCGTCCGCGCGCCGCCGAGCGGCACCACCCGGTAGCCGAATCCGGGTACCTCCGGCACGGTGACCCGCAGCCGTCGCAGCCCGTTGCAGTCGGCGAGCGGTTCCGCCCCGAGGGGCTCACCGCCGGGCAGCGTCGGCGGCCCGTGCAGGGTTTCCACCTCGACCTCCACGTCGCGCCGCCAGCCCAGCGGGTTGTGCACGAGCAGGGTGGGTCCGCGCGTGCCGACCAGCTCGCCGAGCTGGCTGAGCGCCCGGTTGGCCTCGTCGACGGCGGTGCGGTGGGCGGTGTGCACCTGGTGCCGCTTCCAGTCGAGCTGGTCGCCGACCTGGTGGCCGTGCGGGTGGGCGTTGGCGTGTGCCCAGGTCCAGGTGTGTTCGCAGCCGATCAGGGCGCCTTCCCAGGCGGCGTCCAGGGCCGCCCGGTGCGGCCGGTAGCCGGGGTCGGCGAGCGCGACCAGCGCGGCCAGCCCCTCGGCCGCGGGCAGCGCCGTCTGCGCCCGGCGGTGCTCGGCGCTGACCGTGGCTCCGGTACCGACGCCGTCCTCCCAGTAGCTGCCCCCGTCCCCGCGCCACACCGGGAGCCGGTCGGCGAGCGGGCGGACCGCCGCGAGGTAGCCGGCCATCGTGGAGACCCGCATCCGGGGGTACGCGTACCGCTCGTTCCAGCGGGCGGCGAAGCCGGCGTCGCCGTCGGCCAGGTCCTCGTTGTCCGCGTGGGTGCCGATCACCGCCAGGTCGTGTGGCAGGTAGTCGGTCCGCTCGTAGCGGGCCAGCAGCCGGCAGAAGGCGTGCGCGGCGCCGGGGACCGTCTGCGGATCGCCGGCCATGAACCGCAGTTGGGAGTACGTGTCGGAGAAGTGGGTGAGCACCCGGGATCCGTCGACGCCCTCCCACAGCACCGGACTGGCCAGGTGCTGCTCGTCGCTTTCGGCGTTGCCACCCCGGTGGTGGTTCTCGATGCCGACGAACGCGTCGATGCGCAGCGCCGTCAGGATCGACGGCAGCGCCGCGCTGTACGAGGGGACGTCGGTGAGGTTGGCGTACCGGACCGGGACGCCGTGCTCGTCGCGCAGCCGTCCGGCGGCGTACGCGGCCCGGTAGATCTCCTCCAGGCTGGCCACTCCGGACAGGAACAGGCTGTGGAAGGCGTTCACGGCGAGCCGTTCCGAGCGCAGCGCCGCCAGCACCCGCTGCGCCCGCTGCGGTGAGCGGGTCGCCAGGTACTGCGTCACGACCAGGGAGCCGTCGACGGAGAAGGCGAAGTCAGGATCCCGGTCCAGCGCCTCGACCGCCCGGTCCAGGTTGCGGCTGTGCAGCTCCAGGACCTTGCCCTGGACGTCGGTGTAGCCGATGTCCAGGTGGACGTGCGGGATGAGGTGCAGGGTCCACTTGCGGGCCGGGTGCAGCACGACCCGGGTCTCCGGCCCGTCGTCGACTCGGACCGTGGCCGGCGCGGGACCGGTGAACTCCGGTACCGGGAAGCGCACCCGCACCTGCCCGAAGGTCCGCCCGGCGCGGGTCAGGTCCAGCTCGTGGGTCCGCCCGCCGAGACGTACCTCGGCCCGGGCCGGCCAGGTCGCGCACGGCGGTACGGTGACCGTGAGTTCGAGCAGCTCGTGCAGGGCGCCGTCGGGCTCGACGTAGAGCGGCGTCGCGTCGAGCGCCACGCCGAGCGCCTCGGGGGCGGGCGCCGTGGCCGGGACCAGGGTCAGCTCCTGCCAGGTGATGCCGCTGCCGAAGTGGTTGCCGAACTGCTCGCGATGGCGGGGCCGGTCGGGGTCGGCCGGGACGGGTCCGGTGGCGGCCGGCTCGTCGAGGGTGGTGGTGACCGCCAGGAGGTGGTCGCCGGGCGTGAGCCAGGCCGCCGGCAGTGGCACCTCGAGCAGGACGTCGCCGGCGATCGGGCCGTGCCGGTAGACCTCCGACCGGTCGTCGCGGCGTACCAGGGGGTGGAACAGGCCACGGTGCGTACCGTCGAGCTCCAGCAGGAGGTCGGGGCAGGGCCCGTGGCCGGCGGTGAACGCCAGGCGCAGCACGGCGCCGTACGCCGGAATGTCGCCGGGCTCGATCCGCAGCGGCAGCTCGACCCGGTGCGCCCGCCAGCCGGTCGACGCGTTGAGCGGGCCGGGCTGGAACGCCGGCAGCTCGACGCCGGGGGTGGCGATGGTCAGCGGGAGCATGTTTCCGGCTCCAGCCCGGGCAGGGTCAGCACGCTGCCGTGCTCCCGGAGGGCGGTGGCGAGGTCGGTGTGGTCGTAGTCCTGCGCCGGCCGGCCGGTGCGCAGCGACTGCGCCGCCAGTTCGCCGCTCGCCTCGCCGAGCATGCCGTAGTTCGGTTCCATCCGGGGCGAGGTGTAGCCCACATGGCTGGCCGAGAAGCAGAGCGGTACGGCGATGTTCTCCAGCCCGCCGCGCGCCGGGAACAGCACCTCCGCCGGCATCTGGTACAGGTCCACCGGCGGGTTGAACTCGGTGCCGCTCAGGGTGCCCTCGCCGACGATGGTGTCGTCGCCCTCGGCGTAGTACTGCACGATGTGGCTGTCCATGCCGTACTTCCAGCAGCACACCGGGGTCGCCTTGGTGTTGTTCGGGCTGAGCAGGTCGTGCTGGGTCAGCACGTGTGCGCCGACCATCCGGCGCGCCTCGCGGACGTAGAGGGCGTGCGGGAAGCCGGTACCGTGCGGGCTGTCGGTGAACTCGTCCGGCGGCAGGCCGAAGCGGCGGGCGTCGGCGCGGAAACTCTCCGGCAGCGACGGGTCGTTGGCGAGCCAGTAGAGCATCCCCTGGTGCCAGCGCACCTGCTCGGCGATGATCTCGTCGCGCCGCCGCCAGCTACCGTCCGGATAGTCCCAGGACGCGCCGGGCAGGTCGAAGCCGATGAAGAGCGCCTGGTTGGTCTGGTACTTGCCGCCGGGCAGCAGCGCGGTCTCGGTGACGATCGACGACAGCCCGGGGATGCCGCGCTGCCGCAGCAGTTGCGCCAGGTAGCGGTAGTGCTCGGGATCGTAGCCGGCGGGCTTCGGGAACGGCAGCCGGTCGGCGTTGGTCGACAGCACGCCGCGGAAGTTGTACGCCTGGGTCTTCTCGTCGCCCTCACCGGCGTGCAGCTTCGGCGCCGGGCCGACCGGGTAGCGGTCGTTCGGCCGGAAGCTGCGCCGCCGGTACGCCTGCACCGGCTGGAACCCGGCCAGCGGCTCGTCGTACCGGGTCTTCGGCTCCCGCCCTACGGTGTAGGGCACACCGGCGGCCGCCATCAGGTCACCCTCGTAGGAGGCGTCGATGAAGAAGCGGGCGCGCTGCCAGCCCTGCGCGGTACGTACCGCCCGCAGCCGCCGGCCGGAGACCTCGACGTCGGCCGGCCCGTGCAGCCGGTGGTGCACCAGGACCGTGGCCCGCGCCTCGGCCAGCAGGTCCCGGGCGACCCGTTCGGCCACCTTCGGCTCGAACCGGTACCGGGACCCGTCGTCGCCGTAGGCGGCGCCGATCCCGGCGAAGAACCGGCTCGACGTCAGCCCGCCGAGCGCCTCGGTCACGTTGGGGGTGTCGGTCTTGACCA
This sequence comes from Plantactinospora sp. DSM 117369, assembly GCF_053764795.1. Taxonomy (NCBI): domain Bacteria; kingdom Bacillati; phylum Actinomycetota; class Actinomycetes; order Micromonosporales; family Micromonosporaceae; genus Plantactinospora; species Plantactinospora sp. DSM 117369. The sequence goes on from NZ_CM132446.1 coordinate 4,837,682, forward strand.
GGCCGCCGGCGATGATGCCGCCGACGTGCCCGGTCGGTTCGAGGATCACGCTGGACAGGCCCCGCAGGCGCAGCCGCAGGGCGGCCATGATGCCGGCCAGGGTGGCGCCGTAGATCACGACGTCCACCGGCACCGGAGCGGTAGGGGCAGCGGTGGCGGCGTCGGGTACCCGCATGGCCGTCACCGTCCCGCCGGGGTGGCCGGCTCCGCCGCCTGGCCCGGCGAACCCGGCCGCTGCGCCGCCGCCGGATCCGCTGCCCCCGCCGCCTGGTTCGCCGCCTTCTTCACCCGGCGTTCGGGCAACGCGAGCAGCGGTGTAGCGCTCCGGGCGGCCCGCGACGGGCGGGTCCGCCGGATGTCGTCCGGCCAGGCGATCGGGATGCCCAGGGTCTGGGTGAGCAGTGCCTGGTAGTCCTCGGTCAGCTTCGCGGAGTCGTGTACGGCGTGCGGCTCGGTGTCGCGGGACAGGCAGTACGCCGCCAGCGCCCCGACCGCCTCGCCGATGCTCCACTCGACCGGGTGCAGCCGGTAGCAGCCGTTGGTGATGTGCGTGGTGCCGATGTTCTTGCAGGCGGGCAGGAGGTTGCGCATCCGGACCGGGATGAGCGCGCCGAGCGGGATCTGGAACGGGTAGCACTCCAGGTTGACGTAGTTGACGCCGGCGGTGCTGGGGTGCAGGTCGATGTTGTAGTGCCCGACGCCGACCGCGTCGGCGAACTGGACGGCTCCGGCGTCCTCCGGCCGGTCCACGACGGCGACGTGTTGTTCGAGCACGGTGAACCGGGCCCGGATGCGGCGGGACTCGCGGATGTAGACCGTCTTGGCCAGCCCGTCGGCGGTGCCGGTGAGGTCGGGCCGCAGCTTGAGGCCGGGGTAGCCCTGCCCGCCGTCCGGGCGGGGCGCCTCGGTCTGCATCCAGTGCAGGTAGGACAGGGAAAGCTCCCGGCAGCGTTGCAGTGCCCGCTCGCGGGCGTGCCCGTCGATGCCCGGGCCGACCAGCGGCGCCTCCCAGTAGTCGATATTGGGCCAGTTCACCAGGCTGATGTCGGTGTCGACGAGGTCGGGCCGGAACTGGCTGCGGGCCCGGATGCGGCGGAAGTGCCACAGGTCGGGCACGCGTACGGCGTCCAGGTCGCCCTCGAAGATGCGGTTTTCCTTGCCCGCGTTCGTGTGGATGTCGATTTTCATCCAGGACAGCTGTGGGCCCGGCCAGAACGGGTCGACGTGGGTCTTCCAGTGGTCGTACGAGGCCGGACGGTCGACGACGTGCTCCTCGCCGGGCCGGTATTCGAGCGGGAAGCACCAGGTGATCGCCTGCTGGTCGGTCCAGTCCGCCTCGGGCGCGGCGAACGGCTCGCCGGTCTCGTCCTGTGCCTCGGCGCCCAGCACGTGCTCGACGCCGGCCAGTTCCAGCAGGTCGCCGAGTTCGGTGGCGTCGGCGACCAGGGCGGCGGTGACGGTCCGCAGGTCGCCGCTGCGCCGGTCGCGCAGGGTCACCGCGGTGATCCGGTCGCCGTCGGTGGCTGCCGAGACCGGCTCGTGCTCGTAGAGCACGGTGATCCGGCCGGCGGATCGGTAACCGGCGAGCAACTCGTCGATGACGGCGACGCCGACCCGGGGCTCGTGGCAGAGCCGGCTCACGTTACCCAGCCCCGGGTTGAGGGTCGGGTCGGCGAGCGCTTCCGGGCGCAGCGGGTAGTTCCGCTTGTAGTAGGCGCGGATGCCGTCGCGTAGTTGTCGGTAGCCGGGCGAGATGTGCTCGGTCTCGATCCACGGATGCTCGTCGGACGGCACGGCCTGCGCCGTGAGCTGTCCGCCCAGCCAGTCCGTCTCCTCGGTGAGGATGACCCGGCGGCCCAGCCGGGCGGCGGTCAGTGCCGCCGCGACGCCGCCGAGGCCGCCGCCGACCACCAGGAGATCGGTCTCCAGCCCGGTCGTCTTGCTCATGCTCGCCCGCTTCCCTTCCGATGGGGTACGCGTCTGCGGCGGCGCTGCTAATATATCGGCAACGATCACCGCCGTGAAGATTGCGGCTACGTTACATCCCTCGGTCAGGTGGATGTCAATCGTTGCTGAGCTGCTGTTTCGGTGACGGTTCGGCATCTTGGAATTAGCAAATATTAGCTATTTGCGATCTCCGGCCGAGCTGTTAGAAACCCAGTCATGACAGCAGCACCAGCGCTGCCCGGCCTGCGCTACCACCTGCCCGCGCCACCCGCCCAGGGGGCGCCGACCGAGGCCGACGTGGTCGTCTACGGTGCGACCTCCGGCGGCGTCACGGCGGCGGTGCGGGCCGCCCGGGACGGCATGACGGTGCTCCTACTCGCCTTCGACGACCATGTGGGCGGCATGTCCGCCGGTGGCCTCGGCGAGACCGACGTCGGCCGGCCGGAAACCGTCGGCGGGCTGGCCAGGGCCTTCTACGCGGACGTCGCCGCCGCCTACCACGCGCCCGACCCGCACTGGCGGGTCGAGGCCCGGGTGGCCGAGGAGATCTTCGAACGCTGGCTCGCCGACACCGGCGTGCGGATCCGCCGCCGCCAGCACCTGCGTGACGTCGTCGTGCGATCCAATCGGATCGTCGAGCTGCGTACCGACGACGGTGGGCGGCACCGCGCCCGGATCTACGTCGACGCCTCCTACGAGGGCGACCTGATGGCGGCCGCCGGGGTCACCCACACCGTCGGCCGCGAGGCATCGACCACCTACCGCGAACCCCTCGCCGGCGTGCAGCCCAGCACCAACCACCAGTTCAGCCGCCCCGTCGACCCCTACCTGCGGCCGGGGCACCCGGACAGCGGCCTGCTGCCCGGCATCAGCCCGGACGACCACGGCGAGATCGGCGCCGGCGACCGGCGCCTCCAGGCGTACAACTTCCGGCTGCACGTGACGACCAGCGCCGGCCGGGTCCGCTACCCCCGCCCCGACGGCTACCAGCCGGAGCGGTACGAACTGCTGCGCCGGTACATCGAGGCCGGCGTCTTCGAGCTCTACGGGCGCACCACCCCGGTGCGCGGCGACGTCTACGACATGAACAACCACGGTGCGGTCTCCTCGGACCACATCGGGGCCAACACCGACTGGCCGACAGCGGACTACCCCCGCCGGGAGGAGATCTTCCAGGACCACGTCCGCTACCAGGCCGGTCTGCTGTACTTCCTGGCCAACGACCCGCGACTGCCGGCGCCGATCCGGGCGGCCACCCGGGCATACGGGCTGTCCCCGGCCGAGTTCACCAGCACCGGACACTGGCCGCACCAGCTCTACATCCGCGAGGCCCGCCGGATGGTCGCCGACTACGTCGTCACCCAGCACGACGCCGCCGGACGGTCCCGGCCCGCCGATCCGATCGCGCTCGCCTCGTACGTGATGGACTCGCACAACGCCAAGCGGGTCGTCGTCGACGGGCAGCCGCGCAACGAGGGCAATGTCCAGCATCCACTCACAGTGCCGTTCGGCATCCCGTACCGGTCGATCGTGCCGAAAGCCGGCGAGTGCGAGAATCTCCTCGTCGCCTCGGCGGTCTCCGCGTCGCACGTGGCCTTCGCCTCGGTCCGGATGGAGCCAGTCTTCATGATGATCGGCGAGGCCGCCGGCTGTGCCGCCGCCCAGGCGGTCGGCGCGCGGGGCGGCGTACGGGACGTCGACTACGAGACACTGCGCAAGGAACTCGTGCGGACCGGCTCGGTGCTCACCTGGCCGCCCGAGCAGGAGGTACGGGCATGAGGCGTGGACAGGGCTCGCGGCAGGCCGACATCGCCCGCGAGGCCGGTGTCTCCCAGTCCACCGTCTCCCAGGTGCTGCGCGGCGCGGGTGACCTGAGTCGCATCTCCCCGGAAACGCAGCGCCGCGTGCTGACCGCCGCCCGCCGGCTGCGCTACACGACCAGCCCGCAACAGCGCGCCGCCACGCAGAGCCGGAGCGCCCCGCTCCTGCTGGGCGTACACACCTTCGAACCGATCTTCCCCACCAGCATCGGCGACTACTACTTCGAGTTCCTCCAGGGCATCGAGGAGCAGGCCGGCATCGAGGGCTGCAACCTGGTGCTCTTCACCGCGGCCCGGGACGAGGGCGGGATCCGCCGGATCTACCGCAACGGAGTGAACGGACTCGGCCAGGCGGCCGGCAGCCTGATCCTCGGCCACCGGGCACACCTCGACGACCTCGCCCGGCTCGCCGCCGACGGCCACCACTTCGTCTACATCGGACACCGCGAGGTCCCTGGCGTCGAGATCTGTTACGTCGGTGGCGACTACCGCGCCGCGACCGGCCGGATCGTCGACGACCTGGTCGCCCTCGGCCACCGGTCGTTCGGGTACCTCGGCGAAAGCTCCCGGTACGAACCGCAGGCCGACCGGTGGGACGGCTTCGCCGCCGCCCTGGACCGGTTCGGGCTGCCGGTGCCCACCCCGGCGTACGTCAACCCGGACGAGCTGACCGCGCAGTGGCTCGACGACTCCCTCGCCGCCGCCACCACCGCCATCCTCGTCGAATCGGTCAGCCTGCTACGGGTGCTGCACGCCATCATCAGCCTCCGTGGCCTGCGCATCCCCGAGGACGTCTCGGTCGTCCTGCTGGTCGACGATCCGGGCGGCGAGGTGGGCGGCCAGCCGTGGGCCGCCATGCACATCCCCCGGAACGCGATGGGCGCCTGGGCGGTACGCATGCTCACCGCATTGCTCACCGATCCGGCCGGAGAATACGAGCGGCAGGTCCTGCTGCCGTGCAGCCACACTCTCGACCGGACGGTCGGTCCGCCGCGCGCATGAATCCCGGCGGCGGTGCGGGCAGTGTCGCCTCGGGACTGCGGTCCTGGTCGGCCCGGCCGCCCAAAGTCACCTCGCCGAGCGGCGTGCCCCACCGATGCGCCTGCCTTCTCGGCAGGGCTCGACTAGGGTCGGCGCGGATCGCGGCTAGTACTGCAACGGCAGTGTCAGGAGTAGCCGTGTCGTCGGTAGTGGCAGAGTCTGGCCTGGTACTGGCGTCGTCGGCGCCATCGGGACCAGGCCCATACCAGCTCGCCACCTGGCTCGGCTTCTGCCCTCACTGCCACCACCCCGTACCGACCTAACAAAGTCCTACCAGGGCGCGTTTCAGAAGTGGCGGTGACGCATGAGGTCGGTCGTGGGTACGGCTGATCAGGCGGTGTGTCGCTGATCGATGAACAGCGAGGTCTCCGGTAGACCGTTCAACGACCAAGAAGGACGAAACCGGAGACTACCGGCGGCGAGGCGGCACGACCTGACCGACGCGCAGTGGGCGGCCCTTGCACCGCTGCTGCCCAAGGGCACGAAGCCGGCCGTCCGCCGAAGTGGGACAAACGCCAGCTCATCGACGGGATCCGTTGGCGGGTGCGGGTCGGCTGCCCGTGGCGGGACGTACCCGACCTGTACGGACCCTGGCAGACCGTGTACGGGCTGTTCCGCCGCTGGCAGCGCGCCGGGATCTGCAAGCCCACGCCGACGCTGCCGGTCTGATCGACTGGGACGTCAGCGTCGACTCCACGATCACCCGCGCGCATCAGCACGCCGCCGGCGCCCGCACGCGCCCGCAGGAGCGGAAGGAGCCGCCCGGCGGCGGACGCGCATGACGCTCACTTGACGACGTGAAAGCCAGGATGGGCGATCCAGGCGGTCATCGCCGCCGCGTCCAGGTAGACGGCGTCGTCGACGCGAACGCAGCGACCCGCGTTCTCCAGATACCCGACCAGGTCTGCCGAGGGCGGAGTGCCGCACTCAACGAACACCCAGCCGTTGGTACGCCACGCCACTCGCTCGGCAATCCGGGCCAGGGCAGGTCGGCCGGCGCGATCGCTGACGAGGATGTGCAGCACGATGTCGCAGCGCATGATCGCACCGGCTGCCCGTGCGACGAGCTGCAGCTCGTCGACACCGACCTCGAAGTCCGGCGCCTGAACGTCGTATTCGTAAGGCAGGCCATCGGCGGACAGCCAGTAGTTGGGGTTGGGCTCGTACCGGACCAGGCCCTCGGCTGCCATCTCCTCTGGCAGTACTGGTTCGACGTCCTCAGCCGTGCAGGGACTCAGGACGCTCAACGCCGTTCCACCCATGACGAGCAGTAGACAGCATCCGACCACACCGCGGCCACACAGTACCGAACCTCGCGCGGCTTGCTGCCGATCCGAGCGTCACCACACCGAGGACGTCTCGATCCAGAGCAACGTCTTCTGAAGGGTGTCCTAGAAGCGGGCACCTGGGCGTCTTGGACGTCGGCGCCCGAAGACGGCGGCACGGTGGCGTCAGGTGATGGCCAACAGCACGGCCTGCCGGTGTACGGCTGCGGTTTGGTAAAACCGGCGCAGTTTGGTGAAGTTCGGCGCAAGGTAGCTGTCAAACTCCTCGGTCCCGTTGGCCCAGATATCTGGGTAGATACCGGCGGTGGCCATGGCGTTCGGGTCGAAGCGGGCGCGCAGGGTCTCCACATTCAGGGCGTCGAGCGCGGTGGCGATCGCGTGTACCGTCGCCGGGTCGAGCAGCCGGGCAGGCCCGTAGCCACCATCCTGACCGATCACGTCGCCGCCGAGGATTGCCGCGCCGGCACCCTCGCCGATGTGCCAGGCAGTGCCGGTGAGCAGGTAGTGGATGCCGTGCCACGACTTGTCCAGGTCCAGTTCGGGCTCGGGCATCTCGGCCGCCTCGTCGTCGAGGTCGCCGTACAGCAGCGTGTCGACCGTCTCCGGGTCGGCGAGCACCGCTGCCAACTCCTCGGCCGACAACCGGCGCCCGACTAACACCATGCCCACGGATCGACCCCGTCTCTATCCTTGGCGTGCTCCCCGCCGGTCACCGGCTCTTGTCGGGCAGCACGGTACAGCAACCGTTACCTTTCAGTGCACTTTAGGTGAGCACGTGATTAGTAGTCCCGCCTTGCGGTGGGACGGTCCCGGTCTGACCGGCGGACGCCGTGCCGGGTTCACGCTTCACAGCCGCCAGCCCGCGTGCACGGGTCTTACGGTCGGCTCCACGTGCTGCCACCGGGCCACTCCCGGCGGTGTCGAACTCGGCCGCAACAGCGGCCAGGTTGCGTGCGGGGTTGAGGTCCCGGTCCAGGACCAGCCCACACGCCTCACAGTCGTACTCACGCTCGGACAGGGCCAGCTTGGCTTTCACCGCGCCGCAGCCCGAGCAGGTCTTCGAGGACGGATACCAACGGTCGGCCACGATCAGTCGGCCACCGTTCCATGAGGTCTTGTAAGCGAGTTGACGGCGGATCTCGGCGAATCCGGCGTCAGCGATATGCCGGGCCAGCCGCCGGTTACGCAGCATGCCGCCCACGTTGAGGTCTTCGACCACGACCGTGCCGTGCTCACGAGTGAGCCGGGTGGTGAGCTTGTGCAGGCCGTCGCGGCGCAGCTGAGCGACCCGGGCGTGCGCACGGCCAAGCCGCGCGGACGCCCGTTCCCACCGCTTCGATGGGCGGCGTCCGGTACGCCGGTCGGGGCCGCTCTTACGCGACAGCGCTCTTCCCCAGGCATCTAGCCGGGCCTGCGAGGCAACGAGGTGGCGCGGGTTGTCCACCAGTTCACCGGTGGACAACACCGCAAGGTGCGTGACGCCGACGTCCATGCCGACCACAGACGTGGCTTGGCCGGTACCTGGTCGGCGCGTTCGACCTCGACGGTGAACGAGACGTGCCAGCGGCCACCGTCGCGCCGGACGGTCGCGGACATGATCCGGGCGGTGTCGTTGTCCACGCGGCGTGCGAGTTTCCGAGCGGACTCGTGCAGCTTCAATCGGCCCAGCCTGGGTAGCGTCACGTGCATGCGGTCGGGCTCGACCCGGATCGTGCCGGTGGTGAACCGCACGGACGGTGTGGTGCGGCGTCGGAACTTGAACCGAGGAAACCCGACCGGACGGCCAGCACGTTTACCGGCGCGGGAGTCGGCCCAGTTCTTCAACGCGCGGGCGAGCGCGTCCAGGCCGGTGTTGAATGCCTCCTTCGAACACTCCCGCCACCACGGTGCCACACCACCCTTCGCGGCGTTCCACTCCCGGCGCAACGCGGGCAACGACCACCCGACCGCCGGGGTGAGCTGACCATCCGGCACACCGTAGGTACGCTGCGCCGCGCGCTGGTCCATGACCGCCTTCACCCGAGCCAACGCCCAGTTGTACGCCAACCGTGCCGCCCCGGCGTGCGCGAGTACCGCACGCTCTTGGGTCGGGGTGAGGTCCAAGGCGAACCGGTACGCCTGAATCGTCTTCATGCCGGGTCGCCCTCGGTGGCCGCTTCGACGGCGCGGCGGGCTCGGTCCGCAGCACAGCGCCGTCCATACAGACGAGCGCACAGCGACGTCAGGATCTCGGTCATGTCGCGCACAAGGTCGTCGTCCACCCCGGCCGGGTCGACCACCAAAAGCCGCCTGCCTTGCGCGGCCAGCACGGCTTCGACGTACTCGCCGCCGAAACGCGCGAACCGGTCCCGGTGTTCGACCACGATCGTCGTGACGGTCGGGTCACGCAGCAACGCCAGGAACTTCTTGCGGCGTCCGTTGAGCGCGGACCCGACCTCGGTAACGACTCGGGACACAACGAGGTTCCGCCCAGTCGCCCATGCGGTTACCCGGGCGACCTGTCGATCCAAGTCGGCCTTCTGATCGGCAGACGACACGCGGCCGTACACCACTGTGGTTTCTGGTGACGACGCCTCCGCGTGCTGCTCTACCAGGATCAGGCCGCCGACTCGTCGAGCGGGCACGGGCAGCTTGCCCTCCCGGAACCAGCGATACGCCGTGACCGGGTGGACTCCTTCCCGCTTCGCCCACTCTTTCAAGTTCACCATTACATCTATCACTTACTACAGCGGCAACTGCCCCGAACCCCGATCTGCCCTCAGAGCTACCTCGCACCGCCGCAGGCCGCGGACACCCAACCGGATGCCGGCGTAAGACAGGTGAGGTTGCGAACGGCAGCTACTTCTGGGCCGTCGATCAGCTGATCGCGCCGGAACCGGGTGTCTCGACGATGATCGCGGCGATCCGAGAACTGGTGTGCAACGGAGCATCACGAGCGCCGGGGTCCGATGCGAAGGCCAGGTGTGGTCTTCAGGGGTCTACGGCGCTGAATCTTCGTCGGTACTTGGCGCAGTGGGTGGCAGGGGCGGACAAAGATGGGAGATCGAGTAGCGGGAGGGGCCGTTCCCGGCCGAGGCTGCCCTCCAGTCACAGCTGAGCGACGATGCTTCCGGCGGCGTTGCGGCCGATGACGGCAGTGATGTCGGAGAGTTTCATGCCGTCGCGTTCGGGGCCGCTACGGGGAAGCCACACCGCGTAGGCGCCGACCTGGCGGTCACCGGTCGCGGGCAGCCGGTGAACCGTGCTCGTGGCGGTCTGACCGAACATGGTCACGGAGACGCTGGTGATGTCGCCGCGTACGGTTCCGACCAGGATGATCTTCTGCTCCTGCGGGTCCGGGGGCAGGGCGTAGGGCTGCGGCTTGTCGGGCAGTAGCGGTGGACCGATGGTGTCCAGAGCCGCTGGCGCCGGGTCACAGAAGATCGTCTCGGTCACCCGGTCATCCCGGTGCCCGTCTGTGCGGGCGGCGCGTACGCAGAACGAGCCCTGGGCCGCCAACCAGGCGGAGGTCTCCCAACGTGCGCGCGTGTCCAGCACGACGGGCTGCCCGACGGCTGGCGGGTGGCGCTCCGGGGCTGATGGCTCCGCTGCGGTGCAGCCTTGCAGGGCTGATAGTGCTGCTGCGGCGACCAGGAGAACGCGAGAGCGCATATACCCAATTATTTCGGGCGGAGGTCGTCATCGCCGTATGTTCGACCTGGGCGTGCAGGGCCACGTCATGGCAGATACGAGGGCACTGCTGCTCAGCACCCGTGCCGTCCTGGTCAGCGAGGCCGACCTCCGCGCGGTGCAGCAGACCAGCGCGGCGGCGACACCGCATGTTGATCAGCCCGGGCGTACACGCTGACCGGTCTGCTGATCTGCCAGCGGTGCGGGCGGCGGCCGCAACCGCACTGGGTGCACGGGCATCCCGGCTACCGCTGCCGACACGGCTACGCCAGCGCCCACACCAACCCCGACGAACATCCCCGCTGGATCTACTGGCCCGAACGCCGCATCCGACCGAGACCCTCGCCCAACTCGCCGGCACCGGCCAGGTGGGCGCCGACGCCAGGGTCCAGGACGTGACCGCCTACCTCCAGGATCGCGGCGCGACCATCGTCTATTTTCGTTGGCGCGGGCGCGGTGCCGAGACTCAGCTTTACGCCATGTCTGCCCCCTCACCGATCTTCGTAGCGGGTACGGGTCGTTCGGGAACATCACAGCTCGCGGACGTTCTCGGCGAACATCCGCAGATCCACAGGATTCAGATCGAGACCCGGTTCATTGTCGATCCGGATGGCTTGCGAGACTTGGCGGACGCACTCACGTTCGGTGCAACCCTTACCTCGGGGACGACGCCCTCCGCAGGCTGAGCAACATCCTGACGGTGCGACTGGTCGGCAGGCGCGACAGGGATCGTGGTCAGACCGTTCCCGCGGCAGTCACCAACAGACGAAGATCGTCAACCTGCGCGAATGGTGGCTGTGCAGCAGTTCCTGCGCCAGGGGCGGGATTCAGGACGGATATGCTCGTCGGCGAAGCGTGGTGCGTCCCCGTGTCGGGGAGAGAATCGATTCGAGGGCGTGTATGAACATCGGGGAGATCGCCCGCCGGGCGGGGGTGTCCCGCAGCACCGTCTCCTACGTGCTGAGCGGGAAGCGGACCGTGTCGGAGGCGACCCGGCAGCGGATCCAGGCGGTCATCGACGAGCTGGACTACCGACCGAACGCCAGCGCCCGTGCTCTGAAGGAAGGACGCACCCGCACCCTCGGGCTGGTGATCCCTCCGGCGAGCCAGCGGTTGACCGACATGCAGTTGGGTTTCGTCGCCAGCGTCGTCGAGGCCGCCGCTCGCCATGACCTCGATGTGCTGCTCTCCCCGTCCGGTGGCGACCATGACCGGTCGTTCGAGCGGATCGTCACCGGACGTCGGGTGGACGGTGTAGTCCTGATGGAGATCCGGTTGGCGGACGAGCGAGTGACTCGGCTGGCCAAGGCCGGTCTGCCCTTCGTCACGATCGGGCGGACCGCCGAGCCGCACGGCATGAGCTGGATCGACATCGACTACGCGGGGCTGATCGCCCGGTGCGTGCACCACCTGGCCGATCTGGGGCACCGGCACGTGGCACTCGTGAACCGCTCCGCCGAGTTGGTGGCCGCGGGTTACGGGCCCAGCCATCGAGCGCTTGCTGGTTTCCGGGCGGCGGCGGCGGAGCGGGGGATGACCGGCGTGGAGGTCTGCTGCGGTGACGACACGGCCTCCGGCGAGGCGTGCGTGGAACAACTGCTCGCGACACATCCGGACGTCACGGCGGTGGCCACCATCAACGAGGCCGCGCTACCCGGGATGCAGCGTGCACTGACCAGCGCCGGGCTCTCCGTGCCGCGCGACTTCTCCGTCACCGGCGTCGCCGCCCAGCACTGGGCGGAGGATTTCCGCCCGCCGTTGACCGCTGCGGACGTTCCGATGGTTGACATGGGCGCCGAGGCCGTGTCGTTGCTGCTGGAGATCATCGCCACGCCCGGGGCCGTGCCCCGCCACCGGCTGTACAGCCCGCCCATCTCGTTGCGCTCCAGCACCGGTCCAGTCTGGTCCCGCTGAACCGGCCGAGGGCCCGGAACGGGGCCTTGGCCTCGGTGGCCCAGGCCGGGCCTGCTCAGTCGGTGCCGCTACCTACCCACCCGCTATCCGCCGCTCCTCCTGGGCGGCGGCGAGGATGAGGTAGCTGCTGGCGGTCCAGGTGTACGCGCGATCCCGGAGTCCGGCACCGGTTTCGGCGTCGAAGTTCTCCGCGAACCCGGACTTCTCACACAGCGCGAGGAATCGTCGACTGATGTCGTCGGCGATCCTGGTCTGTCCGGCCCGCCGCAGGCCGTCCTCGACGAGGACGGTGGAGGGTGCCCAGATCGGCCCACGCCAGTAGCCGTCGGCAACATAGTGGGCCGAGTCCGGCGGCTCAGTGGCCAGCCCGTGCGTGGTCAGGTGAGTTTCCGCGCCCCGAGCCAGTGCGGCGGCGACCGGCGCGGGCAGGTCGGCCCCGAGCGCGACGGGCATCAGGTCGAGCAGGCTGCGACTCGCCCGCCGTTGCCCGGTACGGGGGCTGCGGGCGGTGAAGCGTTCGCCGTCCCACAGGTCCCGGAGCATGGCCCTGCGGATCCGGTCGGCCTCCCGGGACCAGAAGTCGGCGGGCTCGCCGAGCTCGGTGGCGAGGTCGGCCAGGCAGTGAAGCTGCGAGACCAGGAACGCGGCGAGGTCGGCCGTCTGGAGGACCCGGTCGTCGTCGAAGGTGGTCGCGTTGTCCCAGCCGCTGTCGTTGCCGTGCTGGTAGTGGGGCAGATCCTGGCCGAGGGCTCGGCGCGCGTCGAGCCAGAACCCGGTCCAGCGGGCCAGCCGGTCGTACGTCTCGGCCAGCGCCGCCCGGTCCGGCTGCCGGGAAAGGCGTCGGCGCAGGTGTCGTAGGGCCCAGCCGTGAATGGGGGGCTTGACGTAGTTGTGCAGGACCTCGGAGTGGGTGACCGAGTCGGGTAGGGCGCCGGCCTCGTCCTGGTGGTCGAACGGCAGGTGGAACTGGTGCCAGGCCAGCTCCGGCTCGCCGGCCGCCAGGGCGATCGCGTTGAAGCAGTGGTCCCAGCTCCATACCTTGTCCATCCAGTGCTTGGACATGAGGACGGCCGGCCGGGTGACGAAGCCCGCCGGGGCGACAGTGGCTGACCACAGTACGTATGCGGCCAGCTCGGCGGCCGGGGTGTCCGCACCGCGCCACGGCGCGACCGCGTCGACGAACGTGGTGAACTCGGCGATCCGGTCGTGGCACAACTGCTCAAAGGCGACGGATCCGGCGTACGGACGGCGGGCGGTAGCGTACTCCTCGATCGCGATCTCCCAGGGTTGGTCGCCGGCGAGTTCGAGGGACCGGTCAGCGGTGCCGAGCGCCTCCACGCCGTCGGTCCGCTCAAGAGCGCCGGAGAGCACCGTGATCCGGTAGCGGCGACCGGTCTCGTACGAAGTGAACACATGCGACCCGTCGACCGGGTCGAGGTACAGGTAGGTGCCGCTGAACGGGGTGAGGGTGCTCGCGGCCGCCGCTACCCGCAGGCCGAGCCGTCGGCCCCGGATCCGCAGGGTCTCCGTCCCGTCGTAGACGGCCTCGATCCGGTCCATGCCGTTCCGCCAGGTCAGCAGCGCGGGCGTGGCGACGACCGTGGTGCCGGCGACCGCGGGTGCGAGGCGCAGTACGGGGTGCAGCCCGGTCTGGTGGGAGACCAGGTGCAGATCGTCGGCGTACGTCTTCTCGGCTACCACCGGGGAGATGTTGAACCAGGATCCGCGGTAGCTGAACGGGATGTCCTGGATGGGGAATTCCGGACCGGACGGGGCGACGGTCATGGGTGGCGGATGCCCTTCTGTGGTGCGGGTGGTCAGTCCTTGACGGCGCCGGCGGTCACGCCCGTCGAGACGTACCGCTGGGCCAGGAGCAGCAGCACGGCGGCAGGGATGGAGGCGACGACAGCGGTGGCCATGATGGCGTTCCACTGCTGGTTGTTGTTGCCGATGTAGTGGTAGATGCCGAGGGTGATCGGCTGGTGGTCGCCGCCGCCGGCGAGGGTCGAGGCGAAGACGAAGTCCGACCAGGACCACAGGAACGCGAAGAGCGACACCGTGATGATCGAGTTGCGGCTGACCGGCAGCACGACCGACCAGAAGGTCCGCAGCCGACCAGCGCCGTCGACCAGGGCGGCCTGGAGCAGCTCGTCGGGAATTCCGGACATGAAGGCCGTGAAGATCAACACGCCGAACGGCACCGCCAGGGTCGAGTCGGCCAGGATCAGCCCGGGCAGCGTGTTCAGGACGCCGAGATTGAGATAGATGGCGTAGAAGCCCATCGCCATGATGATTCCCGGGATCATCTGCGCGATCAGCAGCACGAAGCTCAGCGCCGGACCGCCGGGCGGCCGGAGCTTCGCCAGCGCGTATCCGGCGGGAGCGGCCAGCGCCACGGTCAGCGCGACCGTGCCGAGGCCGACCAGGAGGCTGGTGCCGAGGTACGGCAGTTGTTGGTCGAGCACCGCCCGGTAGCCGTCCAAGGTGCCGTCGGTCGGGATCAGGTGTGGAGGGCTGGCCCGCATGTTCTGGTCCCGGGTGAACGACACATTGATCATCCAATAGACGGGGAAGAGCATCAGCCCGGTCAGCACCACGCCGATGCCGGTCTTCCACCAGGCCCGAGGTGTCGAAGTGGTCATCGTAGGTGCTGCCTCCGCTCGACCCGGATGTAGCCGAGCCCGGCGATCAGGGCCATCACGATGAGCAGGTTGCCGACGGCCGCACCCGGTCCGAACTCGGGCAGCAGATTGCCGAAGCCGAGTCGGTACGACCAGGTGGCGAGGGTGGCCGAGGAGTCGGTCGGACCACCCCGGGTCATGATCCAGATGATGTCGAAGACCTTCAGCGTGTAGATCAACCCCAGCAGCAGCGTGATCGCGGAGACGGGGCGCAGCACCGGAAAGGTGATCGACCAGAACCGTTGCCATCCCGTCGCGCCGTCGAGCGCGGACGCCTCGTACAACTCGGCCGGGATCGCCTGTAGGCCGCTGTAGAGCACCACCAGGTTGAACGGGATGCCGATCCAGACGTTCGCGATGATCACCGAGGTGAGCGACCAGCCCGGCGAGGTGAGCCAGTTGACCCGGTCGATGCCGACGAGGCCGAGCGCCGCATTGACCAGCCCCGAGTCGCTGTTGAGTAGCCACGACCAGGTCGACGCCGAGACGATCAGGGGCAGCAGCCACGGTACGAGGATCAACGCCCGCAGCGTGCGCGACAGCGGGAAGTGCTGGTGGAAGAAGAGGGCCAGGGCCATCCCGATGGTGAACTGGAAGACGAGCGACACGGCGGTGAAGACCAGGGTGTGCGCCAGGGTCGGCCCGAAGGCCGGGTCGGTCAGGACCGTCCAGTAGTTGTCGAGGCCGGCGAAGGGCGCGCCGCCCTGCACGAAGGAGCGGACGCTGTACTCGCGCAGGCTCAACTCGACATTGCGGTAGAGCGGGTAGGCGTAGAAGGCGATCAGGTAGACGGTCACGGGTGCCAGGAAGCCCCACGCCAGCCATCGGCTGGGCCGGCGGACCCGGGACGGCAGAGGCTCGGGTGGGGCGGCCGTCGCCGCCCCACCCCGGTCCCGTGCGGCGGTGGAGGTCTGTGTCGTGGACGGCATGGTGTCGGTTCGGCACGCTTACCTGGTCGCGGCCGCGGCCTGCGCGGCGGTCAGCGCCTCGTGCGGCGACTTCCCGCCGCTGAGCGCTGCCTGCACCGCGGTCCACAGGGATTCGGAGATCTTCGGGTACTTCGTGCCGAGGTTGTCACCGGTGCGGCCCTTGGCCGCCCGAACCGCCTCCACCCAGACCTTGAGCTTGGGGTCCGCAGCCGCCTGCCGCTCCTGGACGGCGGCGACGGGTGCGACGTAGGAGAGCGTGGTGTCGGTGGTGAGAAGGTTGTCGGCGCTGGTCAGGCAGGCAACGAGTTTTTGCGACGTCTCGTACCGGCCGGTGTTCTCCTGCACCGGGATCGAGACGAACTCACCGCCGGTGGGCGCCGGTGCCGGGCCGCCCGCGCTGGCCGGGATCGCGATGATGCCGTACGAGAAGCCGAGTTTCTCCGCGTTGGCCAGCTGCCAGGTGCCGTTCTCGGCGAAAGCGTAGTTCCCGGTGGCGAACTCCTGCCAGCTTGTGGTCTGGGTGTTGTTGATGACGGAGTTCGGGGCGTGGCCCTGCTTGACCCAGTCCGTCCAGAGCGTCAGCGCGGACACCGCCTGCGGCGAATCCAGGCTGGTCAGTTGCGCTCCCGATCCCCAGAACCAGGGCAGGAACTGGAAGCTGCCCTCCTCGGTGCCGATTGCGGAGAAGGTGATGCCCTTCTTCCCCGCGGTCTTGACCTTGGTCAGCGCGGCGGTCAGCGAGGTCCAGTCCGTGATCGTGGCCGGATCGACGCCGGCGGCGGTCAGCAGGTCCCTGTTGTAGTAGAGCGCGAGGGTGTTCGCCCCGATCGGCACCCCGTACGTCTTGCCCTCGCTCTGGCCGGCGCCGAGCAGGTTCGGCTCCATGGCCGAGACGTCCAGCTTGTTGTCGTCGGTGGTGGTGAGCGCGCCAGCCTCGGCCAGTGTGGAGATGACCGGGTTGTCCACGATCAGCACGTCCGGCGAATTGCCCTGCTGGGCGGCGAGCAGCGCCTTGTTGGTCAGGTCGGTGGTGTCGTAGCCGGTCCGCTCGACCGTCACCCCCGCCGAGGTGCCGCACTTCTTGAGCAGCGCGACCCATTCGGAGTCGTCGGCGAACTGCGGATACGGGTCCCAGACGAGGTAGGGGGCACCGCCGGTGGGGTCGTCGCCGGACGACGAGCAGGCACTGCCTGCCGCTGCGGCCAGCGCTATCACGGCGACGGCGGCCAGGCGCCGCCGACGACTGAGTCCTGTCATGTGTTGCCTCACTCCAAGTCGATCGTCAGGTGGAGGTGCGGGTTGACCGTCGCGGGGCGGATCACGGCCCGGTCATGAGGCGAATCGGTTCGAGAAATCGGTTCGCACGAAGATAGGTCCAGCCATGCCCGGTGGTCAAGGGATAGTCGGTCGCATCGAGCGTTTCACCGGGAAACACCGACTTCATCCGACCGTCACTTCATTGACACGGTTCAGTTCCTCGCCCTACGATCCGTGCGAATCGATTCGCAAGCGCAGCCCTCCGGAGAGCGTCCCCCCACGCCCCACCAAGGAGCCGCCCGTGAAAACCCCGTCCCGCGGCAGGCCAGGACGAGCCCGCGCGCTCGTCGCCCCACTCCTGGTCGGCTGCCTGCTCGCCGCCGCCGTAACCGTCGCCGCGTCCCCGGCCCAGGCGGCCGACGAGTCGATCAGCGTCGACTTCGCCACGACCAGCGGTACGCCGACCTACCGCGCGTCCGGCTGGATCTACGGCATGACCGAGAACGCCAGCGGTCCGGCCGACCACTTCTACCGAGACGTCAAGTTCCAGTACATGCGGGCCGGCGGCGCGCAGCTGCCCGGGAGCGGCTGGGTCGGCGGAACCTACGACCGTCGATGGAGCTCCACCCTCGCCCAGGCACGTCGGACCACCGCCCTCGGCGGCCAGTTCATCCTGCTGCCGCATGACCTGTGGGGCGCGGACGGAGCCGGGATCTCCCGCTTTCCCGGCGACAACGGCAACTGGACCGACTACGACAACTTCCTGACCCGCCTCGTCAACGACGTCCGGGCGTCCGGGCTGTCCGTGCAGTGGGACATCTGGAACGAACCCAACATCACCATCTTCTGGAACCGCCCGATCTCGCAGTACCTCGAACTGTGGCGCCGCACCCACCAGCGCATCCGGTCGGAGTTCCCCAACCAGCTCATCGTCGGGCCGAGCTGCGCCTGCGTACCGTCGACGACGCACACCTTCTGGAACCAGTACCTGGACTTCGTCCGCTCGACCAACACGGTGCCGGACATCATCAGCTGGCACTCGCTGCCGGGTGACCCGGTCGCCAACGTCGCCGCTGCCAACGCCACCCTCGACCCGCGCGGCATCGCCCACCCGCGCCCGTACCAGATCAACGAGTACGGAGCCCCCGACGAGCAGAACCCGGCCGACGGCGCCTGGTACATCGCGCGTCTGGAGCGGGCCCGCGCGGATGGCCTCAGGGCGAACTGGGCCGGCGGCGGCAACCTGCACAACGACCTCGGCAACCTGTTGGTCCGCAATTCGGCCGGCCAGCACCAGCCCAAGGGCGAGTGGTGGGTCTACCGTTACTACGCCGCCCAGACCGGGCAGATCGTCGCGACGACCGCCAGCCCGTCCTACGACGCGTACGCCACCAAGGCGACCGGCGTGGCGAAGGTCCTGGTCGGTGGTGGTCGTACCACCGGAAATCTGACCGTCAACCTGCGACGCCTGGACACGACCAGCGGCATCGTGCAGGACAACCAGGTGCGGGTCCTCACCCAACGCATCCCACACAACGGCGGCGGCGCGGTGCAGGGGCCGATCACGGTCTCGAACAGCGTGGTCGGCGTCGTCAACAACACCACCACCGTGACCCTGCCGTACACCAACCAGACCGACACCTACACCGTCACCCTGTTGCCGCCCTCGGACGGTGGCTTTCAGTCGGTGGCGGTGGCCCAGCACTCCCAGCAGTGCCTGGACAACGCGGGCCTGAGCACCGCCGACGGCAACGTCCAACAGCAGAACTACTGCGACGGTGGTGACCAGCAGATCTGGAACTTCCGCCCGGTCGCCGGCGTGGCCAACACGTACACGGTGATCAATCAGCAGAGCGGCAAGTGCCTCGACGTCAGCGGGGTGTCCACCGCGGACGGCGCGGCCGTGCACCAGTGGACCTGCCTGAACGGCCTCAACCAGCAGTTCACCCTCCGCAGGGTGACCTACCCGGGCAACGACTCGCACGACTACCAACTCGTCGCCCGGCACAGCGGCAAGTGTGTCGACGTCAGCACGGTCTCCACGGCGGCACGGGCGCCGATCCACCAGTGGACCTGCAACCCGACCGGCCAGGGCACTCCGCTGAACCAGACGTGGCGGATCCTGGGGCGCTAGGCGTCACGAAGGGGTTGCGGCGCTTCCCGCCTGCGCTACGGCCAGCGCCAGCTTCCGCCGAATTCATTGACCGATCTCGACCCAAACCTACGATCGCCGCGGATCGATCCGCCATCACCGCCACCGCCCGTGGCGCATCGACAGACCTCCGCTTCCACGACTCCGAGGAGCCACCTCGTGCGAACTCCGTCCCGCAGTGGGCCAGGAAAGGTCCGCGATCCCATCCCGAGACGCCATCGCGTCCGTCTGACCGTACTGGCCGGCGCCCTGGTCGGCGTTCTCGTCGGCGTCGGTGCCACCCCCGGCACCCCGCCTCCCGCCGCCGAGGCCACCGCCGCCGCACCGTCGTCGGTGGCTGCCGTCGAGCCGGGGCAGAGCACCACGATCGTCGGCACCCCGTCCGGTCGCTGCCTCGACGTTCCCAACTCCAGCACGGTCAACGGCACCCAGACACAACTGTGGGACTGCCAGGGAAGCGCCGGCCAGACCTGGACCTGGACCTTGAGCAAGCAGCTCACGGTCTACGGCAACAAGTGCCTGGACGCCTCCGGCCAGGGCACCGCCAACGGCACCCTGGCGATCATCTGGGACTGCAACGGCCAGACCAACCAGCAGTGGAACGTCAACCCGGACGGCACCATCACCGGCGTGCACTCCGGGCTGTGCCTCGACGCCAGCGGCTACGGCACCGCGAACGGCACCAAAATCCACCTGTGGGCGTGCCACGGCGGCGCGAACCAGCAGTGGAGCTCGCCGACCACCCCGCCGCCGACCGGTACGCGCCCGTGCGACATCTACGCCTCCGGCGGTACTCCGTGCGTTGCGGCGCACAGCACGACGCGGGCACTCTATGCGGCGTACGCCGGCAACCTCTACCAGGTCCGTCGCTCCTCGGACAACACGACCCGCAACATCGGGCTGTCTACCGCGGGCGGCACCGCCAACGCGGCGACGCAGGACTCCTTCTGCGAAGGCACGACCTGCGTGATCACGGTCGTCTTCGACCAGTCCGGGCGCGGAAATGACCTCTGGTACCAGGGGTCGAGCGTGGTTCCCGGCTCCCCGCAGAGCAGGCCGGCGATCGCGACGTCGGAGTCGCTGACCGTGGGCGGCGCGAAGGCGTACTCGCTCTACATCAATCCTGGTAACAGCTACTGGCGGGACGGGCACCTGACCGGAGTGCCGACCGGTGCCGCTCCCGAGGGCATGTACATGGTGACCAGCGGCACCCACGTCAACGGCGGCTGCTGCTTCGACTACGGCAACAGCGAGACGACGAGGAAGGCCGACGCCGCCGGGGCGATGGACGCCATCAACTTCAGTACACAGTGCTGGTTCGGCGGCTGCTCCGGCACCGGCCCCTGGGTGCAGGCAGACCTCGAGTGGGGCCTCTTCTCCGGCGGCAGCCAGACCTGGAACCCGAACCAGCGCTCCTTCACCAGCAAATTCGTCACCGCGACCCTCAAGAACAACGGCACGACCCGCTTTGCCATCAAGGGCAGCAACGCCCAGTCGGGCAGCCTCTACACGCTGTGGGACGGCGCGCTTCCGCCGGGGTACAGCCCGATGAAGAAGCAGGGCGCGATCATCCTGGGCAGTGGCGGTGACTGCTGCAAGCCCGACGGCGGCGCGAACCTGAGCGCCGGCACCTTCTACGAGGGAGCCATGGTCGCCGGCTATCCGTCCGACGCGACCGAGAACGCCGTACAGGCCAACGTGGTGAGCGCCGGTTACCGCTGATCCTGGCAACAGCGCCTGCACGACAGCGTGCGCCGGCCACCACCGGGTGGTGGCCGGCGCACGCTGTCGTCGACGCCGAATTCGTTCGGACGACGACCAGGCTCCACGTACAGTCAGCCCAGTACTTCTCCCAAGGGCCGGGGATGGCCAGGGGACGCTGCGACCGCCCCTACGACCTGTCGGGTGCGTGGTCGGGCCCGTTCCTTCACAGCAGTCCGTGCTGAGTGCAAACTTGCCGCGTGCCACCGCTGATGCCCATCCGAAAAGTCCAGTTCAAGATCCGTCCGTGGGGTCCCGGTCCGGATCCGGGTCGGGAACTTCTGCCGTACGTCGACGATGTCAGCTTGGTGGACCTGATCTCGGGCTACGAGCGCGCGGCCGGGTTCGACGTTCCCGGCGCGTATGCCGGAGTTGTCCTTGATCATTTCAACTTCGGTGACCTGGCCTCCTATCTCGTCGGGCAACCTGATTCCACCTACTGGGCAGACAAGGGCGTGATTGCTCTTCTTGGCTGTGACTGCGGCGAGGTCGGCTGCTGGCCCCTTGAAGCACAGGTAATCATCGATGCGGATCTTGTCACCTGGCGCGGCTTTGTCCAGCCCTTCCGTCCTCGACGCGACTACGGAGCCTTCGGCCCCTTCACCTTCCGCCGGAATCAATACGAGCGCGCCGTTCGCGAGGTCGCATCGCAGCACGTGTCGGGTACTCCTTGGAGTACAGAAGTAGGTACAGCTGATCTTGCAGAGGTCAAGCCGGTCACCAAGAGCAGAACTCCGCCCCGACCGGCCGGTACCGCCGATGGCCGGTACCGCCGCGATCGGGGCGGTGGTGCATCTGCGCCACCGCCATCGAGAAGGGCCGGGGCCTGCCCTCGATGAGCGGCGTGCCGGCCGGCGCCGCCTACCGCCTGCTGCTGCCTTCGCGGCGGGGCCCCGGCCCGCGGCTAGCGCAGATGCCGGGCGAAGAACCCGGCCGCGTCCTCCCCTGCGAACTGCGGGACACCCGTGTGTCCGCCCATGTTGGCGTGCAGCGTTTTCTCCTTGGAGCCGAAGGCGTCGAACAGGTCCAGGGCCGCCTGCCGGTCGTTCCCTTCGTCATCCCACTGCAGCAGGACATGCAGCGGAATGGTGACCTGTCGCGCCTCCTCGAACATGGTGCGAGGCACGAAACTCCCGGCGAAGAAGCCGGCGGCCACGATGCGCGGCTCGACCACCGCAAGCCGGATGCCGACGGAGATCACTCCCCCCGAGTACCCGACCGGGCCGCCGATCTCGGGCAGCGTAAGGAGGGCGTCCAGGGCGGCCTGTGATTCCGGGACCGCCTTGTCGACGAGCGGGAGGATGAGGGCGTCGATGATTTCGTCGCTGACCGGCTCGCCGGCCTCCATGGCCCGGCGCAGGTCAGTGCGAGCCCGCTCGGCGGAGGCCCAACGGGGCCGGTCACCGCTCCCGGGGAGCTCGATGGTGGCCGCGGCGAAGCCCTCCGCCGCGGCGTGCCGGGCCCGAGCCACCAGGCGGGGGTACATCTTGTGCAGTCCGAGCGGGGGGTGGCCGAGCAGGATCAGCGGGACCGGTGCGGATGCGGATGCGGGCGTCCACAGGATGCCGGGGATCTCGCCGAGGGTGAATTCGCGTTCGAGGACGCCGTCGTCGAGGCGCTGCTCAGTAGTGAATTTCATGGTCGTGCCTTTCGGGAGTGCTCGTGAACGGCGCTCCCGGACGACCTATCGCCCGACCGTGACCCCAGAGGGAAGCACCCATGTCGAAACGTTCACGGGTACCACCTCCTCGGTCTCTCGCACGGCCTCCAGGAAACTAGCAGCGACCGCCGTGATCCGCCAAACGTGTTTCTGCGCAGGCTCGGTGGCCGGGCGCCACGGACAGGCCGCATGCGGTTACGGTGCGATGTGAGCTCACCGATCACGTCCAACGACGTGGCCCGGATGTTCCCTTCCTGAGTCCCGCCCTGCCCCGACCGGTGGAGGCGGAACCTCACTGGTTCGGCCAGTGCTTGCTCTGCAAGATCAGTCGTACGCGGCTCTGCACAACAACCAGTACGCCGACAGCACGGATGATCAGGCGGCCCCGGCCCTCCTCTTTGCGCATACGCCGATACCTGAGACATGCTCATCTCGTAGTGCAGAGAAGCGTGTGTCAGATGCCCACTCCTTCGGGTCGACGCGGCCCAACTGCCGCGCTTGAAGGAGATCCACGCCAACCTCACCGACCGACTCGCTGAGGCCAGCGGACGACCTTCGAGTTGCTGGACCAGTTGTGCGTCCCGAACTCCGGCTGCCCCCTGGTGGCGGACGCCGCCGAGCCCGGCCCTGAGCGACGTGGACCCGCAGGTGCGGCGTACCGCGGCGACGTTACTGGTGAACACCGCCGAACCTGATCGGGTCATGGCGGCGTTGACCGCCGCGACCGATCCAGCGGTGAGCTGGTCGCCGATCTCGGCGAGTTCGCTGTCGGTGAGGGTCAGGTTGTCCAGCCCGGCCACGTTCGTCTCGAGCTGGCCGGCGCTGCTCGCGCCGATGATCAGGCTGGTCATCCGGGCGTCCCGCAGCGCCCAGGCGAGCGCGAGCTGGGCCGTTCGCGTCCGCGTTTCCCCTGGACCGTGGCGTGCGGGGTGGCCGGGAACGCCTCGGTGACCTTGCCCGCCAGCACACTGACCGCTTCCTCACGACCCACCAGCCAAGATCCACGGACCTGCCTTGGCTGTTCAGGGTGCGGGTCGGCGGAGCCAGCGGCGGAGTGTGCGTGGTGGGTCGAGGTGGCCGCCGGCGTACAGCCAGGACTCGAAGCGGTCGAGGTCGGCGCGGAACGAGGAGTCGACCGGTTTCGGGTGGTCGAGCGCCCAGGTGTCGAACAGCGGGCGGAACTCCGTGCCGAGCCGTTCGGCCAGGTCCGGGCGAATCCTGGCCGCGACCGACCGGCGTTTGGACTGGAGCGACCGGGCCTCGACCGCGACCCGGTGCGTGTCGAAGCCGACCGGCACTTGGCCGCCGGCCAGCAACGCGCGGAGGAGTTCCCGCTGCCGCGCGGCCAGTTTGTCCCGCGCTGTCACGGGGTTCCACCGCCGCAGCCACCGCCACCACCGCCGCTGTCGCTACTCAGGGTGGGCGGACCGTAGGAGTAGTAGACCTCCCGCTGGCGACCTCGGCCCTTCTTCTTGGGCGGGGTGGCCGACGCGACGAGCGCCGCGCGTAGCTCCTCGTCCGGGTAGGCGGCCATCCCGGACATCGCGACTCGGTCGACCCCGTCGAGTTGGCGGGCGGCCAGCGCCACCACCGGGTTGTTGCGCCGCGTGCGGGCGGGAAGCGGCCAGACCGCGATATAGAACGCCGGGATGATCGCCATGCTGACGATGAGCTGGATGGGCAGATAGCCGATCGGGTAGCCGTCGGTGATGCCGTCCACCAGGCGGGCCATGCCGACCGCGAACACCAGACACAGCAGCGCCAGCGAGGCGTACGTGGCGAGCGCCCGCTCCCACCGCGACCGGGAGCGCTGACCAGCGGCAACGCGTTCGGCAAGCGCTCGAACCTGGGGCATCGCCTTGAGTCGACGCCGCAGCGCGTGGACCTTCGTCGGCTGCTGGCGGACGACCGAGTGGACGTCCCGGCCGATCGGGTGGTCGGAGGCCGGGTCGCCCGGTGCGGACAGCACGCCCTTGCGGTTCACCCTGAGCTGTTCACTGTGGACGAGGCGGGCGACGGCCGCGTCGACCACCCGATCGGTGCCGCCCGCGAGGAAGGCCACCTCCGCAAATTCCACAGCGGACGGCAGCTCGGCCGGCGCGGTCCGGTTGGCCCAGCGGCGGGCGTACTCCGCCACCGCCAGGCCGGCGATCACGGCGATTGGGTAGAGCAGCAGGAACTGCGGGCCCGAGATGCCCCAGGGCTGCATCAGGACTCCTTGGCAGCAGTGATGACGGCACGGATCGCGGCGAGTTCGGCGGCCAGATCGGCGTCGGGTGGGTAGTCGTCGTCGCGTTCCAGCATGACCCCCGGCGGGTCGACGCGGGCGCACAGCGCGGCGAGGGTGTCCAGCACCTGCGGCGGCACGGCGTGAGCGTGCGTGTCGTGGTAGAGCCCGTCGTGGGTGACCCCGCCCGCGACGTGCACGTAGGCCAGCCTCTCCAGCGGCAGCTCGTCGAGGAACGTCTCCGGCGCGGTGCCGAGGTTGACCGCGTTCGCGTACAGGTTGGCCACGTCGACCAGCAGCCGGCAGTCGGTGCGCTCGACCAGCTCGGCGAGGAACTGTCCCTCGGTCAGGTCGCTGTCCGGCCAGTCGAGCAGCGCCGCGATGTTCTCCAGCGCCAACGGCACCGGCAGCTCCGCCTGCACCCGATTCACGTTGTCCACCAGCACGTCCAGCGCGTCACGGGTGCGCGGCACCGGCAGCAGGTGCCCGGAGTCGAGCCCGCCGGCGCGGCTGAACGCCACGTGCTCGCTGACCAACGGCGCGTCCACCGCCTCCGCCACGGCAGCCAGGTGGGCGACCCGCGTGCGGTCCACCGGCTCCGCCCCGCCGAGCGACAGCGACACCGCGTGCGCGATCACCGGCACCCCACGTTCGCGCAGCACGGTCAGCGACTCCGGCAGCGGGTCCGGGTGGATGTTCTCCGCCAGCACCTCCACGAAGTCGACACCGGGCAGCCGCTCCACCGTCAGGTCGATCTCCGGCCGCCAGCCGATCCCGACGCCGAGTCTCGGCCGCGTCATGGCGCCACCTCCACCGAACCCCTTGTCCTGCGATCAACCCAAGCCCACAGTGGCTATCAGGGGGCACCGCCGCCGCAGCCGCCGCCGCCGGACGAGCTGTCGCTGGAGGACGAGGTGTCGCTGGAGGACGAGGTGTAGTTGTGCGTGTAGGTGCTGCCGCCGGACGAGCCGATGTGCACGAAGGAGTCGAACGAGCCCGCGGAGGCGTAGCTCCAGGTGCCCCCGGCGAACGCCACCGCCGCGCCGTGGGTCAGTGCCTTGGAGAGCTCCCTGTCCGGGTAAGCGTGCGGGCCGTTCACCGCCACCCGCTCCAGCGGATCCGCCGCCTGCCCTCTCGCCGTGACCTCGGCCACCACCCGGTCGCCGTGCACCGTCCGGGCCTTGGGGGCGGAGGTGAGCCGGGTGCTCAGGTACACACTGGCGATGAGCGCCGCGGCGAGCAGATAGCTCAGATAGCCGGTGGGCAGGTCGTTGGCGATCCCGTTGACCCAGCGGGCCAGGCCGACCACGAACAGCAGGTACAGCAAGATCGGAGCGAGCCATCGTGCCCGGACCGCGCGGGCCGGGGCGACGAGCAGGCCTCGGCGGACCAGTGACTCGCCGATCTCGGTCACCACCGGTTTGCCGGCAAGCTTCTCGGCCACCATCGCGACCTTCCGCGGTGCGGTGAGTTCGGCGAGCACCGCGTCGTCGAGCGGGCGTCCGGTCGGCTCGCCGTCCGCCGTGGCGGTCAGAGTGCCGCGACGGTCGACTCTGACGTCACCGGCGTCGACCAGCCGGACGACGCCAACCTGGACCGCGTGCTGCGGCCCGCCCGCGAGGAAGCCCAACTCCTCGGGAGCCGGCGGGTCGGGCGGCTCGGCAAGCCGTGGCCTGCGCACCGCCATGCGCACCCCGACCGCCACGGCGAGCCCCACGACCAGGCCGGCGGAGTACAGCCAGAGGAACTCCGGCCCCGACAGTCCCCACGGATGCATCGTCTACCCCTTTCCCCGTGCTCGGCGGACATTGTCTCTGGTGTGATCAGCGACGCCCATGAAGGGCCCGGCGATGGCCGAGCCACATCTCCACGCGGTCGCCGTGCACCGCGTGCCGCACAGTGCATAGGGTTTAGGTGCGGATGGCTGGCCGGCTGCACTGGGTGACTCGGCGTCGACCAGCAAGTTTCGACCTGCCCGACCTCATCCCGCTGACCCGGATGAGCCCGGTGTCCGGATCCTCACGTCGGTTGAGAGAGCATCTGCCATCCGCGCTCCTGCCAGGGCTCGTCCCGGCGCCGGAGTGCCCCGGCGCGATCGTCGGCCGTGGACTGTGCGAGCTTGGCGTCATCCGCGCTCATCCAACCGTTGCGGCACGCCTGTTCGTACTCGTCCCAGTCCTCGATCTCGACACGCGAATCCCGCTCGTGGAGCACCGGGTCCAGTTCGAGATCGATATACCGCCAGCCTGCTTCGGTACGCTCAGGCGGGAGGCACACGTCGATCTCAAGCCGCCGATCGGCAGGATCGCCGACCCACCACGCCACCCACGGCCGGCCCGCCGCGAGCAACACCACAACGGGTACCGGAAGAGCGCCACTGTCATGCGGAGCACCCCATGGTGAACCGGCCGGACCCCACAGCCACGTCCCGGCACGGTCTTCAATGATCTGCTGGAGATCAAACCAAAAGACGCCTCCGGGGCGTTTGATCTTGCACAGGCGTACGCTTCCGCTGTTCTGAACCACGCCCACAGGAGCACGTTAGGGGCAACCGGAGTACGCCGCGACCGGCGCACGGAGCCCCGCCACCGCCGACTCCGCCCAGGCCCTCCAGCTGGCCGCCGCCCTGGCCCAACCGGCCCGCACCGCCGCACGAGCCAGCGACCAAGCCCTCATCCTGGCCCGCGTCCTACCGGAAGGGCAGCCCCTCCTGGGAAGAACTGGCCCAGGCAGTCGGAGACCCCGACCGACCACCCCAGCGCCCCACCAGCCCCCGATCCGGCACTGTTGGCCCTACCGTCAGTCGACGGTGAGCTGGTCGCCGATCTCGGCGAGTTCGCTGTCGGTGAGGGTCAGGTTGTCCAGCGCGGCCACGTTCGTCTCAAGCTGGCCGACGCTGCTCGCGCCGATGATCAGGCTGGTCATCCGGGGGTCCCGCAGCGCCCAGGCGAGCGCGAGCTGCGCCAGGGACTGGCCGCGCCGCTCGGCGATGGCGTGCAGCGCCCGTACGGTGCTCATCGTGGTGTCGTCGAGGTCGCTCTCGTTGAGGAAGACGCTGGTGCGGATCCGTGAGTCGGCCGGGATGCCGTCCAGGTAGCGGTCGGTGAGCACGCCCTGGGCGAGCGGGCTGTAGGCGATGCAGCCGGCCCCGACCTCTTCCAGGGTGTCGAGCAGCCGGTCCGCCTCGATCCATCGGTTGATCATCGAGTACGACGGCTGGGAGATCAGCAGTGGCGTACCGAGCCGTTCCAGGATCGCGGCGGCCTGTCGGGTCTGCTCCGAGGTGTAGTTCGACAGCCCGACGTAGAGGGCCTTGCCGGCCCGGACGACGGCGTCCAGCGCCGTCATCGTCTCTTCGAGAGGGGTATCCGGGTCGGGCCGGTGGTGGTAGAAGATGTCGACGTAGTCGAGGCCCATCCGGCGCAGCGACTGGTCCAGTGACGAGACCAGATACTTGCGGGAGCCCCATTCGCCGTACGGGCCGGGCCACATGTGGTAGCCGGCCTTGGTGGAGATGACCAGCTCGTCGCGGTAGGGGGCGAGGTCGGCGGCGAGGGTCCGGCCGAAGTTCTCCTCGGCGGAGCCGGGCGGCGGGCCGTAGTTGTTGGCCAGGTCGAAGTGGGTCACCCCGAGGTCGAACGCCCGGCGGCAGATGTCCCGCTGCTGCTGCCACGGCCGTTCGGCACCGAAGTTGTGCCAGAGGCCGAGCGAGATGGCGGGCAGTCGCAGGCCGCTGCGGCCGGCCCGGCGGTAGGTCATCGAGTCGTAGCGGTCGTCCGCGGCAAGGTAGGTCACGCTTGCCACCCTATTGAACCTCCGTCCCGCCGGACCGCGCGGAGGTCACGCCCGGCGCCTCAGCCGGGGGCCGAGGCGGACCGCCCGGGCCGGCGGGAAGGCCGGGCCGCGTGGCGGCCGGTCGTGGCGGGGGAGGGGCCGTAGCCTGTTCGTACACGGGCTTGCCCGGTCCGGGTGCGCCGGCGGGTGTTCCGTAGCTCACCGTTTGGCCAGGTTCGGGTGGGCCGGCGGGGTGGTCCGTGATATCTGATCGGTACGCATCAGGTCGCCGAAGGCGCCGACCTCGCTTCACCACCTGCGGTGGTGCCGTCGAAAGGGGACGTCATGGCATACCTGGACCACCGGCCGGCCACTCCCGCCGAGGCGCTCGACGAGCTGCTCGCCGGTAACGAGCGGTTCGTGGCCGGTACCCGGATCCATCCGCACCAGGACGCCGAGCACCGGGCGGTGGTCGCCGCGGCGCAGCGGCCGTTCGCGGTGGTGTTCGGGTGTTCCGACTCCCGCCTCGCCGCCGAGATCATCTTCGATCGGGGGCTCGGCGACCTGTTCGTGGTCCGCACCGCCGGGCACATCGTCGGCCCGGAGGTGACCGCCAGTATCGAGTACGGGGTGGTGGTGCTCGGGGCGCCGTTGGTCGTCGTCCTCGGCCACGACTCGTGCGGGGCGATCCAGGCCACCCGGGCGGCCCGGGACGGTGCCCGGCTGCCGGGCCGGGAGCTGGGCGCCATCGTCGAACGGGTCACCCCGAGCATCGAGGCCGCCCAGGCGCGGCAGATCACCGACGACGCCGGTATCGCCGCGTTGCACACCCGGCACACCGTCGAGCTGATCACCCGGTCGGGCACCGAACTCGCCGACGCGGTCGCCGCCGGCCGGTGCGACGTGGTCGGCATGTTCTACCAGCTGGCCGACGGCCGGGTGTCGGTGACGGCGCCCAGCGCCGCCCCGACCGGCGGTTAGGGACCGTCCGGCCCTAACCCGCGTCGGGGCGGCGCAGCCAGCACCGGGCCATGTGCCCGGCGGCGACCGAGAACTCCGGCACCTCGGTGTGGCAGACCTCCATCGCGGCCGGGCAGCGGTCCCGGAACAGGCAGCCGCCGCGGTCGGCGGCCGTCTGCTGCCCGCCGCGCAGCGCCCGCATCCCGCCCGGTGCGGCGGTACGCGGGCGGCCCGGGTCCGGCGCCGCCGACGCCAGAAGCTGGGTGTACGGGTGCGCGGGGCGCAGGATCACCTCGTCGCTGGGGCCGGACTCGACCACCTGCCCCCGGTACAACACCATGATCGACGAGGCGAAGTAGCGGGCGGTGGCGAGGTCGTGGGTGACGTACAGGACGGCCAGTTCCTCCTCCCGCTTGAGCCGGTCGATCAGGTTGAGGATCTCCAGCCGGATCGACACGTCGAGCATCGACACCGGCTCGTCGGCGAGCAGGATCCGGGGCCGGGGCGCCAGGGCGCGGGCGATCGCGACCCGCTGCCGCTGCCCGCCGGACAGTTCGTGCGGCAGCCGGCGGGCGACCTGGTCGGCCGGGGTGAGGTTGACCCGGGTGAGCAGGTCACGCACGGCCGCCCGGACGTCGCCGCCGGACCGGGCGACCCCGTGCAGCCGCAGCGGCCGGCCCAGGTGGTATCCGACGGTGTGTGCCGGGTTCAGCGACCCGAACGGGTCCTGGAACACCATCTGCACGTCGCGGCGGTAGCGGCGAACCGCCCGGCGGTCGGCGGCCAGCGGGGTGCCGTCGAGGCGGATCTCCCCGGCGGTCGGCCGGGTCAGCCGGACCAGCATCCGGGCGATCGTCGACTTGCCGCTGCCGCTCTCGCCGACCAGCGCCACCGTCTGGCCGGAGTGCAGTTCGAAGGAGACGTCGTCGACCGCCCGCAGGGTGCGGCGGTGCCGCCCGTCCCGCAGCGGGAAGTGCTTGCTCAGGTGGCTGACCGTCAGCGTGGTCACCGGCCGCCACCTCCGGCCGACGGCTCCGGTCCGGTCTCCGGCGTCCCGCCCTTCTCGACCGGCGGCGGCACATCGCCCGGCTCGGCCGGCGGTGCCGGCGCGGCGGGGCGTACGTCGGGGTGGGGCGGCGGCCCGGGCTCCAGCGCCGGGTCGGTGGGGTCGAACCGGCCGGCCCGGAGCGCGGCCGGTGGGCCGTCCGGGCGCAGTACCGGGTCATAGTGTAGGCAGGCGACCCGGGTGGTGCCGGCGACCCGCAGCGGTGGGTCGGTGCGGTGGCAGGCGTCGAAGACGTACGGGCAGCGGGCGGTGAACGCGCAGCCGGCGGGGGGCCGGGACAGGTCCGGTGGGCTTCCGGGGATGCCGTGCAGCACCGTCCGCTCGCCCCGCAGGCTCGGGAAGGAGCGCAGCAGCCCGACCGTGTACGGGTGGGCCGGCGCGGCGGCCAGGTCCGCGGCGGGGCCGTACTCGACGATCCGGCCGCCGTACATGACGGCGAGCCGATCGCTGATCTCCAGCAGCAGGGAGAGATCGTGGGTGATGAAGACGACCGCGAAGCCGAACCGGGCCCGTAGCCGGTCGATCTCCTCCAGGATGTCGCGCTGCACCACCACGTCCAGCGCGGTGGTCGGCTCGTCCATCACCACCACGTCCGGGCGCAGCGCCATCGCCATCGCGATCAGCACCCGCTGGCGCATCCCGCCGGAGAGTTCGTGCGGATACGCCGAGAGCCGTTCCGGGCCGATCCCGACCAGGTCGAGCAGTTCCCGGCAGCGCTCTTCCCGGTCGGCGCGGCGCAGTTCGGGGCGGTGCGCGGTGAAGACGTCGGCGAGTTGCCGGCGTACCGACAGCACCGGGTTGAGGGCGTTCATCGCCCCCTGGAACACCATCGAGACCCGGTTCCAGCGGAACCGGCGCAGCGCCTCGCCGTGCAGCGTCGACAGGTCGACCGGCGGGCCGTCGGCGGGGTGGAAGACGACCCTGCCTGCGGCGAGCCGGCCGGGTGGCTTGAGCAGCCGGGTGATCGCGTACGCGAGGGTGGACTTGCCGCAGCCGCTCTCGCCGGCGATGCCGAGCACCTCGCCGCGGGCCAGGTCGAAGCTGACGCCGCGGACCGCCCGGACCGGGTCGGTACCGTCGTAGACGACGCTCAGGTCGCGGACCGAGAGCACCACATCGGTGCCGGTGACCGCCGGTGGGTGGGTGGTGTCGAGGGTCATGCCGGTCCGGTCCGTCGGGGGCGGCGGGTGACCCGCAGCCTCGGGTTGATCAGTTCGTCGAGACTGAAGTTGATCAGTGCGAGTCCGGCGCCGACCAGCGCGATGCAGAGCCCGGGCGGCACGAACCACCACCAGGCACCCTGGGACAGCGCCTGCGAGTTCTGCGCGAAGTAGAGCATCGTGCCCCACGAGCCGGCGCCGCCGAGGCCGAGGAAGGCCAGCGCGGCCTCGGTGAGGATGCC
The DNA here is from genome assembly GCF_053764795.1 of Plantactinospora sp. DSM 117369. NCBI lineage: Bacteria > Bacillati > Actinomycetota > Actinomycetes > Micromonosporales > Micromonosporaceae > Plantactinospora > Plantactinospora sp. DSM 117369. The sequence goes on from NZ_CM132446.1 coordinate 4,869,228, forward strand.
GCCGATGACCGCAAAGACGAACTGGGCGGCAATCAGCGGCAGCAGGTTGGGCAGGATCTCGAAGGTGACGATCCGCCAGCCGGGTTCGCCGCTGACCCGGGCGGCGTCGACGTAGTCGCGGGAGCGCAGCGACAGGGTCTGGGCCCGCAACACCCGGGCGGAGCCGGCCCACGCGGTGATCGAGACGATCAGGGCGATCGCGAGGGCTCCGCGGGTCTGCACGTAGTCGGTGATCAGGACCACCAGCGGCAGGCCGGGCAGTACCAGGAAGACGTTGCTGACCAGCGAGAGGCTCTCGTCGGCGTGCCCGCCCGCGTAGCCGCCGAGGACGCCGACCAGCACCGAGACGACGGTGGCGAGCAGCCCGACGACCAGGCCGACCAGCATCGAGCCGCGGGTGGCGACGACGAGTTGCCGGAACACGTCCTGGCCGGTGGTGGTGGTGCCGAGCAGGTGTTCGGCGGAGGGGGCGAGCAGCCGGTCGTCGCTGACCAGGTTCGGGTCGTCGACCAGCAGCGGGCCGAGCACGGCGACCAGGGCGAAGAAGCCGACGATCGCCAGCCCGGCGGCGAGTTTGCGGGAGCGCAGCAGGCCGCGCCAGCGGGGCCGCCGGGTCGGCACCACCACTCCGGGGACGACCTCGCCGGTCACGTCGCGCTGGGTCTCGATGGTCGCCATCAGCCGGCCTGCCGGGTACGGGGGTCGATCACCGCGTAGAGCAGGTCGACGACGAAGTTGGCGCCGAGCACGGCCAGCGAGATGACCAGGAAGATGCCCTGCAGCAGTGGATAGTCGGCGTTGGCGACCGCGGCGACCAGGCTCATCCCGACGCCGGGATAGGAGAAGACGATCTCGGTGGCGATGGAACCGCTGACCACGAAGCCGAGGGTGATGGCGAACCCGGCGACGCTGGGCAGTACGGCGTTGCGGGCCGCGTACTGGATCATGATGCGGCGCGGGCGCAGCCCCTTCGCCTCGGCGGTCAGCACGTAGTCCTCGGCCATCGTGGAGACCATCATGTTGCGCATCCCGAGCAGCCAGCCGGCGACCGAGGCGAGCACGATCGAGGCCGCCGGCAGGATGCCGTGGTAGATCGCGCTGCGCAGGAACGGCCAGTTGAACCCGATGGTGGTCTCGTAGCTGTAGCCGCTGTTCAGCGGAAACCAGCCGAGCACCCCGCCGAGCAGGTAGAGCAGCACCAGGGCGAGCCAGAAGTACGGGATGGCGGCCAGGAAGGTGGTGGTCGGCACCAGCGCGTCCAGCCAGGTGCCGCGGCGCCAGCCGGCGAGGGTGCCGAGGGTGATCCCGAGCAGCACGCTGAGCACGGTGGCGATGCCGACCATCACCACCGTCCAGGGCAGGCTCTGGCTGAGCACCTGCGACACCGGGGTCGGGTAGTAGGCGACGGAGAGGCCGAACTCGCCGCGCAGCAGGTTGCCGAGGTAGCCGAGGTACTGCTGCCACAGCGGGTCGTCGGAGACCCCGAACTGCAGTTCGAGGGCGCGGCGGGCCTCCGGCGACATCGGGGTCATGTTCTGGGTCTTGGCCAGTACGGCGTCGACCGGGTTGCCCTTGATCAGCCGGGGGATGAGGAAGTTGAGGGTGACCGCCGCCCAGACCGCGACCAGATAGAACAGCGCCTTGCGCCGCAGGTACCGCATCGGGCGGCTCAGCCGGCCGGGGTGAGGTTCTTGGCCACGATCCCCATGTCCGGCCCGTTGTACGGGGTGGTCAGCGCGTAGTGGTTCTGCTCGGTGGGGAAGTTGCCGAGGTTCTCGGTGCGGTACTCGATCAGCGAGGCGGACTGCTGGATCGGGATGTACGGCAGCTCCTCGACGATCACATCCTGGATCTTGAACAGTTGTTCCCTGATCGCGTCCTTCGCCTCCGGCGGGGTGTTCTCCATCGCCAGCAGGGCGGCGTCGACGGCGGCGTTGCGGTAGCGGCCGTAGTTGGAGCCGGCCTGCTGGCCCAGCGGGGCGGTGGTCTTGCTGGCGAACGCCCGGCTGTACCAGGAGTACGCGGTGCCCTCGCTGTAGAGGTTGGTGATGATCATCTCGAAGTCGCCGGTCTGCTGGTCGGTGGAGAAGGCGGTGAACGACACCTCCTGGGTCTTCATCTCGATCCCGACCGACTTCAGCGACTGGGTCATGATCTGGAGCGCGGAGATGTAGTCGTTGTAGCCCTGCACCACCTTGACGGTGAAGGAGAGCCGTCGGCCGGCCTTGGCGTAGATCCCGTCGGCGCCCTTGGCCCAGCCGTCGGCCTGGAGGGTCTGCTCGGCCCGAGCCGGGTCGAACTCCAGCTTGCGGTCCTTGTATTCCGGCTTGATGTAGTCGTCCCAGAGCGGCCGGGGCAACTGGGCCGGGCTGGCCTCCTTGCCGTACCCGGAGAAGGCCAGCCGGATGAGCTGGTCGCGGTCCAGGGCGAGGCTGATCGCCTTGCGTACCGCGGCGCTGTCGAACGGCGCCCGGTCCAGGTTCGGGATCAGGTTGGTCAGGTAGAGCTGCGACTCGTTGAGGTACTTGTTGTGCTCCGGGTCCTTGCTCACGTACTGCTTGTCGATGTCGGCGATGAACGAACCGGCCCAGTCGAGCTGGCCGGCGGCGAGCGCCGCGATCGCGCTGTCCGCGCTGGCGAACTGGTGGAACCGCATCCCCTTGATCTTCGGCTTGCCGGTCTCCCAGTAGTTGGGGTTGCGTTCGAAGACGTAGTTCTGCTGGCTGAACGAGGCCAGCGTGAACGCCCCGGTGCCGACCGGCTTCTCGTTGGTGAACGCGGACGGGTCGGCGACGGTCGACCAGATGTGCTTCGGCACGATCCAGATCCGCCCGGCGATCAGGTTGAGCCGGGTGTAGACGCCCTGACTGAAGATGATCGAGACGTGGGTCGGGTCGGCGGCGACCGCCTCGACGATCGGCAGGCCGTTATAGTTGATCTTCGGGTTGTCCCGGAGCAGGTTGAAGGTGAAGGCCACGTCCTCGGCCGAGAACGGCTTCCCGTCGCTCCACCTCACCCCCTCCCGGATGGTGAGGTTCAGCCGCCGGCCGTCGTCGGCGAACTCGTAGCCGGTGGCGAGCTGCGGCTGCACGTCGTCGGCCCGGGCGCCGTTGAAGTAGAGCAGCGCCTCGTAGAGCACGCTCATCGTGCCGGCGACGCTGTTCTGGGAGAACGGGTTGAAGTTGGGCACGAACCCGGCGTTCGCCCCCGAGAAGACATTGATGATCTTGCCCTCAGCGCCGGTCGGCGAGTCGCCGCCGTCACCGCAGCCGGCGGTCGCACCGGCGGCGAGCGCCGCCGTGGCCAGCGTGGCGAGCAGCCGGCGGGCGAGGGTGGGGCGCATCGTGCCTCCCGGGTCGAGGGATTTCGGACGGGTTGCCACCTGCTGTCCGGGCAGGTGAGATCGATGACAACACCGAACCGGTTCAGAGTCAATAGATGGAAAGCGATTGCAGCCGGTACCGGAGCGCCGGGCCCAGCACGTACGGTGAGACCTGAAGGCGGGCGGGAACGGTCCCGGTCCGGCGCCGCTTAACCGGTTCTGTCAGGGGCGCCGGAACGGGGCAGGTGACGACCGCTCCGCCCGGTCAGCCGGCGTTGACGGTGATCAACGGGGAACGGCCGAAACCCGGAGGAAATCCGGTCACTGGTACCGTTGCCAACGCCGACAACACTCGCGAGCGAGAGACCGCCCGGCAGCGTGGGGCGGCGCCGAAGGGGCAAATCCTCCCCGGAACCTCTCAGGCAAAAGGAGCCCGCGGGCAGGCGACTGTGGAGCGCCCGCGACGTCGCGGAGCGTGACAGAGGGGGAGGTTGCAGCGTCGACCTCGCCCGGGAGTGTCCCCCATGACCACAGCGCAGTACCCCACCCGCGACGGCGGGCAGTTCGCCGACCGGCACATCGGCCCCGACGCCGACGCCGAACGCCGGATGCTGGAGACCGTCGGCTACCACTCGATCGACGACCTGATGGACGCCGCGGTCCCCGAGGTGATCCGCTGGACCGGCAACCTCGACCTGCCGCCGGCCGCCACCGAGGAGGAGGTGGCCGCCGAACTGCGCGCGCTGGCCGCCCGGAACACCGTCGCCGTCTCCATGATCGGCCTCGGCTACTCCGGCACCCACACCCCGGCGGTGATCCGCCGCAACGTGCTGGAGAACCCGGCCTGGTACACCGCCTACACGCCGTACCAGCCGGAGATCAGCCAGGGCCGGCTGGAGGCGCTGCTGAACTTCCAGACCATGGTCACCGACCTGACCGGGCTGGCCACCGCGAACGCCTCCATGCTCGACGAGGGCACCGCCGCGGCCGAGGCGATGACCCTGGCCCGCCGCGCCGGCAAGAACTCCAGCAACGTGTACGTCGTCGACGCCGACACCCTGCCGCAGACCCTCGCCGTACTGGCCACCCGGGCCGAGCCGCTCGGCATCGAGGTACGCGTGCTCGACCTTTGCGCCGAGCCGCTGCCGGCGGAGTTCTTCGGCCTGCACCTGCAGTACCCGGGCGCCTCCGGCGCGGTCCGCGACCACACCGGGCTGGTCGAGGCCGCGCACGCCGCCGGGGCACTGGTGACGGTCGCCGCCGACCTGCTCGCGCTGACCCTGCTCCGCCCACCCGGCGAGATCGGCGCCGACATCGCCGCCGGCACCACCCAGCGGTTCGGCGTACCGATGGGCTTCGGCGGCCCGCACGCCGGCTACCTGGCGGTCCGCGCCGGCCTAGAGCGGATGCTGCCCGGCCGGCTGGTCGGGGTCTCCCGGGACGCGGCCGGCGACCCCGCCTACCGGCTGGCGCTGCAGACCCGGGAACAGCACATCCGCCGGGAGAAGGCGACCAGCAACATCTGCACCGCCCAGGTGCTGCTCGCCGTGATGGCCAGCATGTACGCCGTCTACCACGGCCCGGCCGGGCTGCGGGCGATCGCCGAACGGACCCACCGGCGGGCCGCCACCCTGGCCGCCGGGCTGCGCACCCTCGACGCCGTCGAGGTGGTGCACGAGGCGTTCTTCGACACCGTGCTGGCCCGGTTCCCGGGCCGGGCCGCCGAGGTGGTCGCCGAGGCCGCGCGGCGCGGGGTCAACCTGCGGCTGGTCGACGCCGACCGGGTCGGGATCGCCTGCGACGAGACCACCACCGAGGCGCACCTGGCGACCGTGTGGGACACCTTCGGCGCCGTCGCCGGGCAGCGCGTGGCCCCGCCCGCCGGGCAGCCGTGGCCCGCGGTGCCGGCCGGCCTCGCCCGGACCAGCGACTACCTGACCCACCCCGTCTTCCGGTCGCACCACTCCGAGACGGCGATGCTGCGCTACCTGCGCCGGCTCGCCGACCTCGACTACGCGCTCGACCGGGGCATGATCCCGCTCGGCTCCTGCACCATGAAGCTGAACGCCACCACCGAGATGGAGCCGGTGAGCTGGCCGGAGTTCGCCGACGTGCACCCGTTCGCCCCGGACGACCAGACCGCCGGCTACCGCGACCTGGTCGCCGCCCTGGAGGGCTGGCTCGCCGAGGTGACCGGCTACGACGCGGTCAGCGTGCAGCCGAACGCCGGCTCGCAGGGCGAACTCGCCGGCCTGCTGGCGATCCGCGCCTACCACCGCGACCGGGGCGAGGGGCACCGGGACGTCTGCCTGATCCCGTCCTCGGCGCACGGCACCAACGCGGCCAGCGCGGTGATGGCCGGGATGCGGGTGGTGGTGGTCGGCTGCGACCCCGACGGCGACGTCGACCTGGCCGACCTGGACCGCAAGATCGAGGCGCACCGGGACACCCTCGCCGCGATCATGGTCACCTACCCGTCCACCCACGGGGTGTACGAGGGCGGCATCGCCGCGCTCTGCGCCAAGGTGCACGACGCCGGCGGCCAGGTGTACGTCGACGGCGCCAACCTCAACGCGCTGCTCGGGTACGCCAAGCCGGGCCGGTTCGGCGCCGACGTGTCACACCTGAACCTGCACAAGACGTTCTGCATCCCGCACGGTGGCGGCGGCCCCGGGGTCGGCCCGGTGGCGGTCCGGGCACACCTGGCGGGGTACCTGCCCGGCGACCCGCTCGGCTCCGCCGGGGCGGCCCGGCCGGCGGTCTCGGCGGCCCGGTACGGCTCGGCCGGGATCCTGCCGATCCCGTGGGCGTACCTGCGGCTGATGGGGCCGGACGGGCTGCGCCGGGCGACCGGGGTGGCGGTACTGGCCGCCAACTACGTCGCGGCCCGGCTGCGCGGCCACTACCCGGTGCTCTACGCCGGCAACAAGGGCCTGGTCGCGCACGAGTGCATCCTCGACCTGCGGCCGCTGACCAAGGCGACCGGGGTCAGCGTGGACGACGTGGCGAAGCGGCTGATCGACTACGGCTTCCACGCCCCGACGATGTCGTTCCCGGTCGCCGGCACCCTGATGGTGGAGCCGACCGAGAGTGAGGACCTCGCCGAACTCGACCGGTTCTGCGACGCGATGATCGCGATCCGGGCGGAGATCGACAAGGTCGGGGCGGGGGACTGGCCGAAGGGGGACAACCCGCTGGCCAACGCGCCGCACACCGCGGCGATGGTGACCGGCGACGAGTGGCCGCACCCGTACCCGCGGTCGGTGGCCGGCTATCCGGGCGGGATCGACCGGCGGGCGAAGTACTGGCCGCCGGTACGCCGGATCGACGGCGCCTACGGAGACCGCAACCTGGTCTGCGCCTGCCCGCCGCCGGAGGCGTTCGAGAACTGACAACGGATGATCGGCCGGCACCGGCGCCGGCCGATCACTGTAAGTGATGAATCAGCCGACCAGGGCGTGCCGGGCCGGACCGCGGTGCGGCGCTATGGTGCTGCCGTCGGGCAGCAGCTCGCCGGTGTCCTCGAAGAGGATGACGCCATTGCAGAGCAGGCTCCACCCCTGCTCACGGAAGCAGGCGAGGACGCGGGCCGCTTCCCGGTCGGTTGCTTCAGCGGAGGGGCAGGTCGGTTGGTGCTGGCACATCGGGTTCTCCGGACTATGGGGGCGCTGTGGCATGGTTCACATGACCAGTGACGGACGGTACCCCCTCACACCGAGTGATGACGAGCGGGTATCCGTCTCTGACCGAGGAAATCCACTTTTCGGATGAGGCAGATCCACCCGTACGTCGTGGAAGCGCTCCCATTCGCACCGCCGGGAGCGCCGGCGGGCTGCGTACCCCGGCTCGTCGAGCACGACCGGCTTCAATGCCGGGCCGACGGCCCGGACGACCCCGCCACGCTGCTGGAGGAGTTCCTCGCCGGACACGGCCTCCCGGTCCGCGACCTGACCCGCCCCGGCGTCCACCCGCCGGACGGCCCGGCCGGCACGGTCTGCGGCGCCGCCGTCTTCGTCTCCGCCGCCGCCGGAGCCCGGATGGTCGGCGCGGCGACCGGCCCGGCCAGCCCGGCACCCGCCGTCCCCGACCTGGTCGCGGTGGTCTACCGGCACGGCGCCGCCCCGGCCGCCGGTCCGCCCCGGCGGCACCGGCCCGACGACTGGCAGCTCGGCCCGTGGGCCGAGAGCTGGACGCCGCAGCGGCACGCCGACGCGGTACGGCAGGCCCGGGAGGCCATCGCGGCCGGCGACATCTACCAGGTCAACGTCGTCGGACACGGCTGCGCCCGGTACACCGGAGACCCGCTGCCGGCGCTGCACCGGCTGGCCCGGCTACCCGGCGCCCGGTACGGCGGCGTGCTCACCGGCGCCGGCTGGGCGATCGGCTGCGCCTCCCCGGAAACCCTGGTCGAGGTGACCGACGGCACGGTCTACACCCGGCCGATCAAGGGCACCCGGCCGGCGACCGGCGCCGGCCGGCGGGAGCTGCTGGAATCCGCCAAGGAACGCGCCGAGCATGTGATGATCGTCGACCTGGAGCGCAACGACCTGGCCCGGATCGCCCGCACCGGCACCGTCCGGGTCGACCAGCTCTACGCCATCCGCCGCTGGTCCGACCTGTGGCAGGCCGAGTCGACCGTCTCGGCCACCCTGGCCGACGGGCGGGGCCTGGCCGACCTGCTCCGGGCGGTCTGCCCCGGCGGGTCGGTCACCGGCGCCCCCAAGCTCGCCGCGCTGGCCCAGATCGCCGCCCTCGAACCGGTCGGCCGGGGTGCCAGCATGGGCGGGCTGGGCTGGATCGGCCCGGACCGGATCGACCTGGGGCTGACCATCCGGACCGTCGCGATCGACGCCGACCGGGTGCACGTCTGGGCGGGCGGCGGCATCACCTGGGGCAGCGACCCGGCGGCCGAGGTTGCCGAGGCGGCCGCGAAGTCCGGCCCGGTCCGGGCCATCCTGGCCGGCCCGCACCGGCCCCGCTGACCACCCCCGGCACGGCCGCCCACGACGGAACCGGAGAGGCCCCCGTCCCGAGTCGGCTCCGCCGACCGCCGCCGTCCGAGGTCGTCGGCTCCGGTGGCGTCCCCGTCCCGCCTCGCCGGAGCCGGCGGCGTCCCCGTCCGGCGGCGTCGCCGGCCCGATTCCGGGCGACCGGCGGCTCGGTCAGTCGCCGAGCAGGTCGGCCAGCGCGTCGGCCGGGTCGTCGCGGGGTACTCCGGCCGGCCACCAGTCGCCGTCGGCCCGCTCCCGGTACGGGTACCAGCGGTCGTCGCGGCCGTACCGCAACTGGGCCCGGTGCCGGGGAAACGTCCACCGGTTGCGCCACACCTGCGGCTCCGGCGGGTCGTCGCCGGCCCAGCCGGCGGTCAGCTCGGTCCGGGCCCGGGCCAGCCGTACCGGCGGCGGGGTCCACGGCTCGTCCAGCACCGACAGGCCGGTGTGGCCGCCGTACTCCCAGGCCCGTACCGCCCGGCTGAACTCCCGGGCGGTACGGCCGCCGGCCTGCCGTAACCGGGCCAGCACCGGACCGCCGGCCCCGACGGCGAGCCGGACCGCGTCCACCCGCTCCGGCAGCGCCGGCGGCGGGCCGTCGCCGTCCGGGGCGGCGCGCAGCAGCACAGCGGCCCGGACGGCGGCGTTGTCGACCAGCCCGCGCAGCACCTCCGCCGCGATCCCCGGCGCGTCCGGCAGCGCCGGCCCGGACACCCCGGGCTCCGGCGGTGGCGGCGGGGCGGGCAGCGGCGGATCCGGCCGGGCGTACGCCCGCGCGGCCGGCACCCCGGCGCCGGGCCCGCCGGCCGGCGCGGCCGACGGCGCGGCCGCCGCCGGCCGGCGGGCCCGGCGGCGCAGCTCGGCGAGAACCTCCCGGGTGCCCCGGCCCCGGATCAGCAGCAGCAGCAACGGGTCGGCGTCGAGCAGCCAGGCCACCTGGTAGCAGAGCGCGGCGGCGTGCCGGCACGCCGCCGCGGCCCACTCCGGGCAGTCGCACTCCGGCTGCAGGTCGCCGAGCCCGGGCAGCAGGGCGATCCCGGCGTCGTCGGCCGCCGATGCCAGGTCACGCGGCATCTCCCCGTCCAGCAGCGCGGCGATGTGCCCGGCCTTCGCCGCCACCTGGTCCAGGAGCCGGGACCACTGCGCGTCGGTCAGCGGCTCCACGAAGACCCGGGTCCGGTACGGCAGGTCCCGCACCCCGTCGTACACCTCGGCCGCGATCCGGCCCGGGCTGACGGTGATCGAGCCGACCTGCCCGGCCGACGCCGCGCGCCGCCCCCGGCGCAGCAGGGTCTGGTCCAGCGAGGTCTCCTCCAGGGCGCGGACCCAGGCGTCCCCCCACCAGGAGCGGCTGCTCCGGGCACGCCGCCCCGGCGGGAACGCCGGAAAGCCCCGGACCCGGTCGTCGCCACTCATCGGCCCCCACCTTCCCCAGCCGGCTCGGAGCCGGCGTACCGCGCCCGGTCGACGATCCCGGTCATGCCGGCCCGCGCAGTTCGACCAGGGACGCCAGGTCGGCGTCGGACAGTTCGGTCAACGCCGCCTCGCCACCGGCGAGCACCGCGTCGGCGAGGTCCCGCTTGACGGCGAGCAGGGCGGCGATCCGGTCCTCGACCGTTCCCTCGGTGACCAGCCGGTGTACCTGCACCGGCCGGGTCTGCCCGATCCGGTACGCCCGGTCGGTGGCCTGCTCCTCGACGGCCGGGTTCCACCACCGGTCGTAGTGCACCACGTGGTCGGCCCGGGTCAGGTTCAGCCCCGTCCCGGCCGCCCGCAGCGACAGCAGGAAGACCGGCACCTCACCGGCCTGGAACCGGCGTACCTGCTCGTCGCGGCGGGCCACCGGGGTGCCGCCGTGCAGCAGTTGGGCCGGTACGCCCCGGTCGGCGAGGTGCCGCTCGATCAGCCGGGCCATCGCGACGTACTGCGTGAAGACCAGCACCGCGCCGTGTTCGGCGAGGATCGTGTCGACCAGCTCGTCGAGCAGTTCCAGCTTGCCGGAGCGGCCGGCCAGCCGGGGCCGCCCCTCCCGCAGGTAGTGCGCCGGATGGTTGCAGATCTGCTTCAACGAGGTCAGCAGCTCCAGCACCAGGCCCCGGCGCGCCATCCCGGTGCTGTCCCGGATCCGCGCCAACGTCTCGCGGACCACCGCCTCGTAGAGGCCGGCCTGCTCGCCGGTCAGCCCCACCGGATGGTCGGTCTCGGTCTTCGGCGGCAGCTCCGGCGCGATCCCCGGATCCGACTTGCGGCGCCGCAGCAGGAACGGCGCGATCAGCCGGGCCAGCCGTCCCGCCGCCGCCGGATCCCGACCGGACTCGATCGGCGCCGCCCACCTGGCCCGGAACCGGGGCAGCGGGCCGAGCAGTCCGGGGGTGGTCCAGTCCAGGATCGCCCACAGCTCGGTCAGGTTGTTCTCCACCGGGGTACCGGTGAGGGCGACCCGGGCGGCGGCCGGGATCCGGCGCAGCGCCCGGGCGGTACCCGAGGCGCGGTTCTTCACGTGCTGCGCCTCGTCGGCGACGACCAGGCCCCACCGCACGGCGGCGAGCCGGTCGACGTCGGACCGCATCGTCCCGTACGTGGTGAGCAGGAACCCGCCGGTCAGCGCGTCCAGGCTGCGCCGGCCGCCGTGGAAACGGCGTACCGGGGTGCCGGGGGCGAATCGGGCGATCTCGCGTTCCCAGTTGCCCAGCAGCGAGGCGGGGCAGACCACCAGGGTCGGGCCGGCGGCCGCCGGGTCCGCCTGCCGGTGCAGGTGCAGCGCGATCAGCGTGACGGTCTTGCCGAGCCCCATGTCGTCGGCGAGGCAGCCGCCCAGCCCCAGCTCCGTCATCCGGGCCAGCCAGCGCAGCCCGCGTAACTGGTAGTCCCGGAGCGTGGCGGTCAGCCCGGCCGGCACCCCGACCCGCTCCGGGGCGGCCCCGGCGGCCGGCTCCGGGTCGGCGATCCGGCGCCGCAGCCCGGCCAGCCAGCCGGTGGCGTCGACCTCCACCGGCCGCCCGTCGACCTCGACCGTCCCGGTCAGCGCGGCACCGAGCGCCTCGATCGCGCCGACCGGCGGCAGCGCCGGCTTGCGGGCCCGGGCGGCCAGCTCCGGGTCGACGAGTACCCACTGGTCACGCAGCCGGACCACCGGCCGGTGCGCCTCGGCGAGCAGGTCCAGCTCGTCGGCGGTCAGCGGCCGCCCGCCGAAGGCGAGTTGCCAGTCGACGTGCAGCAGCCCGTCGCCGCCGAAGAAGGCGGCCAGGTCCGACGGCGGCTCGTCGGCGGCGCCGAGCACCGCCCGGGAGGTCAGCCCGGCGGCCAGTTCCCGGGGCCAGTGCACCGCCACCCCGACCGCGCCGAGCCGGCCGGCGGCATCGGCGACCAGTTCGGTGACCTCCTCGTCGGTGAGCAGGAGCTCGTCCGGGACGGCGGTGTCGAGCAGGTGCCGCAGCGGTGGCCAGACTCCGGCGGCGCGGCGGATCGCCAGCGTGGTGTCGAGCCGGGCCCGGGGCCCGAACCCGGCGACCTCGCCCTGCCACAGCGCGGCGGCGTCGACCACCAGCGCCGGGTCGACGAGGCTGTGCACCTGCACCACCGCCCGTAGCCCGGGCCGGGTGAAGTCGCCGCCGACCGGCTCCAGCCGCACCGAGACGCGTACTCCGGAGTCGAGACCGGCGCGGACCTCCTCCGCCCAGCCGCGCAGCTGGGGTACCGGCTGCGGCGCCGTCGCGGCGAACGCGTCGGTGCCGGCAGCGTGCCGGGCGGCGGGGGACCGGGGCAGGGTGTCGGCGACCGCGTCGAGGAACCCGCGTAGCAGGCCGGCCGCGTCCGGCAGGACCGGACCGTCCGGTGTCGTTTCGTCCGGTGTCGCCTCGCCAGCCGGGGCCGGATTCGCCCGGGCCCGGGCCGGCATCGCCGCCGCGAGTTCCCGGATCCGGCCCGCGTCGGCCGCGTCCAGCGCCGCGACCGTCCAGGCGTCGAAACCGGCCGGTGACACCGTCGGCAGAATCCGGCGCCGGGCCACCAGGTGCAGGGCCAGCACTGTCGCCGCCGCCCAGTACGCCAGCGCCGGATCGGCCGGCGCCGGGTCGGCCAGCAGCAGCGGCAGCGCGTCGCCGACCGGCAGCCGGCGCGCCGGCACCATCCGGGCCCGCACTCCGGCCCCGTCCGGCACGGCGACCGTCAGCTCACCGCCCCGGCCCGGGCCGTCGTCCGGCAGCGGACCGCCGTCCGGCCGCCAGAACGCCAGTACACCGGCGCGAGGCGGATCGGCCGGCTCGAACACCACCGCACAGCCCGCCGGCCACCGGTCGTCCGGGCCGGCGAGACGCTCGTCCCGGGACCGCTGGGTGCCGGACGCGCTCCCGGCTTCCGACGTCGCGTTCGGCCGCATCTCCGGTCCTGCCCCCTTGTCCGCCAGCCGCCCCGACCCGGAATTCCCGCCCGGCGGGGCGCCTCCCGCTCACCGGCCCGGCCATTATACCGTATGACGTACGGGAAACCCGTCGGACCGCGTCCGCCCGCAACCCGGACCAGCCGGCCACGCCGCCGCCGAGCGTGCCGGGGCGCCCGGGCGGGTAACGAACCGATAAGGTTCCGGTCATGACGATGCGGCCCATCCGGATCATCGGGGACCCCGTGCTCCGCACCCCGTCCGAACCGGTCACCAGCTTCGACGCCGAACTACGCGACCTGGTCACCGACCTGATGGACACCCTCCTCGGCGCACCCGGCCGAGCCGGAGTCGCCGCACCGCAGATCGGCATCAGCGCCCAGGTCTTCGTCTACGACGCCGACGGGCACCGCGGCCACCTGGTCAACCCCACCCTCGAACTCTCCACCGAAGCGCAGGACGACGACGAGGGCTGCCTCTCCGTCCCCGGCCTCTACTTCCCGACCCCGCGCGCCATGCACGCCACCGCACACGGCTTCGACCAGTACGGCGAACCCGTCACCATCACCGGCAGCGGCTTCCTCGCCCGCGCCCTCCAGCACGAGACCGACCACCTCGCCGGCCGCCTCTACGTCGACACCCTGCGCGGCGACACCCGACGCCGCGCCCTCCGGGAAATCCGCGCCGGACGGTTCGCCACCCCCGACCGGTGACCGTCAGCGGCCCCGCCGCCGCCGCAACCAGATACCGGCCGCGCCCAGCCCCACGAACACCAGCGCGGAACAACACAGCGCTTTGAAGATCACGCCGAAACTGTCGCACATCCCGCCGTAAGGTGTGCAGGTGCGCCTGGCAACCTTCAACGTGCTGCATGGCCGATCCCCACACGACGGCCTCGTCGACGAGACCCGGCTCGCCGCCGCGGTCGCCACCCTCGACGCCGACATCCTGGCCCTGCAAGAGGTCGACCGCGACCAGTCCCGCAGCAACCACCTCGACCTCACCGCCATCGCCGCGAGCGCGATGAACGCCCCCGAACACCGGTTCGCCGCCGCCATCGTCGGCACCCCCGGCGAACGGCTCCGGCCACTGACCCACGACGACGACGGCCACGGCGAACCCCTCTACGGCATCGGGCTGATCAGCCGCTACCCGGTCCGCTCCTGGCAGGTCACCCGCCTCGCCCCGATACCCGTACGCTCCCCGGTGATCGACCCCGGCCCACGCGGCCGCGTCATCCTGCTCCGCGACGAACCCCGAGTCGTCCTCACCGCCATCCTCGACACCCCGTACGGGCCGATCACCGTCGGCGCCACCCACCTGTCCTTCGTACCCGCCTGGAACATCCGACAACTGCGCCAGGCCGTCCGCGCCCTGCGTACCCTGCCCCCGCCCCGGATCCTGCTCGGCGACCTCAACCTGCCCGCCGGACTCGCCACCCTCGCCTCCGGCTGGCGCTCCCTGGCCCGCCGCCCCACCTACCCGGCCAAGCAACCCCGGGTCCAGCTCGACCACATCCTCGCCGACCCGCGCGGCGGGCACCCGCTGCCCGCGGTCACCGCCGTCGACGCCCCGATCACCACCATCTCCGACCACCGACCGCTCGTCGTCGACCTCGCCTGACCCCCAACCGGGCCGGCCATCCGGTCGACCCATCTCCCGACCCGAGCCGGACCAGCACGGAAGCCAGTGGATACCGCCCCGGCGGCACGACGCCGAGAGCACGTACGACCCGGGTGGTACGCCCACCGGCAACCCCGGCATGACGACCCGTGACCACGCCGGTACATACGCTGCCGGCAGGTACCCGTCGTGCGAGGGAAGGAATCCCCGATGTCCGTCCGTCACCTGCTTGCCGCCGCCACCGCCGCCCTGCTCGGAGGGCTCTGGCTCGCCGCACCGGCGGCCGCGCACGTCGCCGGCCAGCCCGCCGCCGCCACCGTCTACACCATGAGTTCCGGACGGATCGGGTCCATCGTGGCCGGACTGCTGGGGCTGGCCGGCGTCGTCGTCGGCGGGCTGGCCCGGGCCCGCGCCGCCGGACGCACCGGCGCCGGGCGCCGCGGGGCCATCGTCGCCGTGGCGCTCGGACTGGTCGGCGTGGCCATCGGCGGGGTCGTGGCGGCCACCTCCGACGGGAGCATCGGCACCGGCAACGGGCTCGGCGGGGCCATCGTCGCCGTGGCGCTCGGACTGGTCGGCACCGCCCTCGGCGGGCTGGCGCTGACCCGCTCCCGCCGCACCGGCTGACCTGCGAGACCCACTGACCCGGCCGCCGTGCCGGGTCAGTACCGTGCACCGGCCCCCATTCACCCGTGCCCGCTCGGTCCAGGCGGCGGCGTACCCCGGGGGCTGCGGTCAGGAGCGGGCGAGCCAGCCAGGGATGCTCAGCCCGGACTCGTACGCGAGGATCACCAACTGCGCCCGGTCCCGGACCTGGGTCTTGGTCATGATCCGACTGACGTGCGTCTTCGCGGTCGCCGGGCTCAGTACCAGCCGCGCCGCGATCTCGTCATTGGACAAGCCGGCGGCGACCAGCACCATCACCTCCCGCTCCCGCTCGGTCAGCGCACGCAGCCGCGGCCCCGGATCCGGATGCCTGACCCGGGCGGCGAACTCGGAGATCAACCGGCGGGTGATCGACGGTGCGATCAGCGCGTCACCCCGAGCCACCACCCGCACCCCGTGGATCAACTCCGCCGGCTCGGTGTCCTTCACCAGAAAACCGCTCGCACCGGCCCGCAACGCGCCGTAGACGTAATCGTCCAGGTCGAACGTGGTCAGGATGATCACCCGGACATCGGAACCCGCGACGATCTCCCGAGTCGCCGCCAGCCCGTCCAGCCCGGGCATCCGGATATCCATCAGGGCGACATCCGGCCGCAACTGCCGGGCGAGCCGCACCGCCTCGGCACCGTCGGCGGCCTCGCCGACCACCTCGACACCGTCCTCACCGTCCAAGATGGACCGGAAACCGGCGCGTACCAGAGTCTGGTCGTCGGCGAGCAGCAACCGGATCACGCCGCAGCCCCCGGACCCGAACCCAGCCCGGGCGGCCCCGCCGGCACCGGACCGGGCCGCAACGGCAGGCGGGCGCACACCCGGAAGCCGCCGCCCGGCCCAGGGCCGGTGGTCAGCGACCCGCCCAGCGCCCGAGCCCGCTCACCCATGCCCAGGATCCCGTTACCGGGCACCCCCGGCCCACCGGTGCCGTCGTCCTCGACCTCCACCAGCACCCCGTCGCGGTCGGACCGCACCCGGACCACCGCGGCGGTCGCGCCCGCGTGCCGGGTCACGTTGGTGAGCGCCTCCTGCACGATCCGGTACGCCGCCAGGTCGACCTCCGGCGGCAGCGGCCGGACCGCGGCCAACTCCGTACGGACCGCCAACCCGGACTGCCCGGCCGTCAGCACCAGATCGCCGAGACGGTCCAGACCGGGCACGGACGGCACCCCGCCCTCCTGCCGCAGAATGCCCAGCGCCGTACGCAACTCACCCAGCATCTCCTTGCTCGTCTGCTTGATCGCGGTGAGCGCCTCGGTGGACCGGGCGGGATCCGGACGGTGCAGCGCCGCACTTGCCTGCACGTTGATCAGCGAAAGGTGGTGGCCGAGCACGTCGTGCAACTCCCGGGCGATACGCAACCGCTCCTCGGTGGCCCGACGCCGGGCCTCCTCCTCCTTGCCCTGCTCCGCGGCGAGCACCCGGGCCCGCGCCTCCGCGACATAGGCCCGGCGGTTACGGGTCACCCCGACGATGACCGCGACCAGCCAACCGGCGTGCAGCAGCGTCGCCCCGTTCCCACCGCCGGCCGACCGGTGGTAACTGTCCGCCATGGCGAAAGCGACCACCGAGGCGAGACCGAGCCCGATCGCAACCGCCAGATGCCCCTCGTCGACGACGGTGTAGAGCGCCACGACGAACACCACCATGATCGGACCGGGCCGCTGCAACAACTCCCCGTACGCACCGACCGCGAACAGCGCCACCACGGCCACCGGCACCGGATAGCGGCGGCGGACGTACAACGCACCGGAAGAGGCCAGCACCGCCAGCAGCGCCACCCAGTCGACGGCGGTGTCGACGCCGGCCGACTGCACCACCAGACCGACGACACCGACCAGGGCGACCACCAGCAGCAGGGCCGCGTCCGCCGCCCGGCCGTGCCATCGCCACCTCGGCATGCGCCGAAGCCTAACCCCCCGCGACCAGGCCCCAGAAGGCCCGCCCCGCCGGCCAGCCGGCGACACCCCCACCCGCACGCCGGGCCGGCCGCACGCCCCGACGCCGTCGGACCCGGACATACCGAGCCGGCCGAAGATCTCCCACACCCCCGGACCGGCGACACCCCCGCCCCGCCAGTAGCACGGCGGGAAGTAGCATCCGCACGCGGCGTGCCCACCCCGCCGCGCCCGCCGCACCCGGAGGTGACATCGGTGGACCAGCCGGTCCGGCTCGCCATAGACCTCGGCACCACCCACACCGTCGCCGTGGCCCGCCGCGACCACCACCAACCGGCCCGGGCCCTCATCTTCGACGGCACCCCGCTACTCGCCTCCGCCGGCCACCTCACCCCCGACGGCACCGTGCACACCGGACGCGACGCCGTCCGGCTCGGCGGCAGCGACCCACAACGCTACGAACCACACCCGAAACGCCGGATCGACGACGGCACCCTGCTGCTCGGCACCGACGAGGTACCCGTCGAACGACTCCTCACCGCCACCCTGCGCCGGGTCGCCGACGAAGCCCGTACCGCCGGAGTCGACCCCACCGGCGCCACCGTCCTCACCTGTCCCGCGGACTGGGGCCAACCCCGCCGCACCCTGCTGCGCGCCGCCGCCGCCGACGCCGGCCTCGGCGCCGTCCGACTCCTCGACGAACCCGTCGCCGCCGCCACCTACTGCGCCCAGATCCTGCACCAGCAGATCCCCGTCGGCGGCAGCATCGGCATCTTCGACTTCGGCGGCGGCACCCTCGACGTCGCCGTCGTCCGCCGCGACCCCACCGGCCTGCGCGTCCTCGCCACCGGCGGCCTCGACGACCTCGGCGGCCTCGACATCGACGACGCCCTCGTCGCCCACCTCGGCCAGCTCGTCGAACTCCGCGACCCCGAACAGTGGCGACGCCTACGTCACCCCGAAACCCCCGCCGAACGCCGCGACCGGCAGGCATTCTGGACCGAGGTCCGCGCCGCCAAGGAGATGCTCTCCCGCACCGCCAGCGCCCCCGTCCAGGTGCCCGGCCGCGACGACCCGCTGCACCTCACCCGCGACGAACTCGACCGGATCGCCGGACCACTCGTCGCCCGCGCCGTCGACGAGACCCGCCGCACCCTCGACCGGGCCGGCATCGAAGCCCGACACCTCAACAGCCTGCTGCTCGTCGGCGGATCCAGCCGGCTGCCCCTGGTCGCCAGTCGCCTGCACGCCCGGCTCGGCATCGCCCCCACCGTCCCCGAACAACCCGAACTCCCCGTCGCGTACGGGGCCGTCCACCACACCGGACCCGAACCACGACAGCCGGCCACCCCGCCCGCATACCCGACCAGCAGCCCGCCGGCCGGCGCCGCCGTCCCACCGCGACCCGTTCCGCCACCGCCACCCACGGCGCCACCCGTGCCGGCCTCGGAGCGACTCCGACAGCCACCCCGACCGGCCACCCCCCGGCCCGTACCCCCGGCCGACCCGCGCCGCCGACGGATCCGCCGCCTCCTGGTCACCACCACCGCGTTCCTCGCCGTCGCCGGCTGCGTCAGCACCGTCGTCGTCGGCGGCGAATGGCTGACCAACCAGATCACCGGCCTCGGCACCGGCTCCACACCCGCCGGAACCCTCGACCAGGTCAACGCATACACCGGCACCCGCCGGGGTGCCGCCGCCGTCACCGTACGCGGCACCGAGGTGATCTCCGCCGTCGCCGGCAACCGCAGCACCGAAGTCGTGGCCCTGACAGCCTCCGACGGCCCACCCCGGTGGACGACGACCCTGCCGATCGAACCCACCGATCTGCGACTCACCGCCGTCGAAGACCTGATCATCGTCGACGGCGAGGACTCCGTCACCAACGGCGGCGAGAACGTCCGCGCGGTACTCTCCGGCAAAGACGGCAAAGTGCTCTGGCAACGTGTCTGGCCCGACCGCGTCGACGTCGCCTACTACGGCACCGACGCCGTCGTCGAGACCCTCGGCGGCTCCGACGACGTCGCGATCAGCCGCATCAACCTGCGCACCGGCCGACAGGTGTGGAGCAAGGCCGGCGAACCCGACCTGCTCACCTCCGACGAACACCGGGCCGAACCGGTACGGCAGTGGACCACACCCGGCACACCCGCGCCCGGCGCCCTGCCCGCCGTCGCCGGCATCCTCAACGACGCACCCGGCGGCAGCACCACCATCGTCGAACTCGACTCCGCCAACGACCGCGGCTACGTACTCGACGCCAAGACCGGAAGAGTCCGGGGAAGCGGCAAACTACCACTCGAACCCGACCTCTGGACCGCCCACGACAACGCCGTGATCGGCAAGACCACCGGCGACGACCACGACCTCGCCGCCTACGCCGTACCCAATCTCAAGCTCAAATGGAAGGTGCCGCTCGCCGCCGGCGACCGCGTCGAACGGATCAAAGCCTGCGCGCCGAAGCTCGTCTGCGTCGCCATCACCAATGGCACCGACCACCGGGTCACCGCCCTCGACACCAGCGCCGGCGAACAGCGCTGGAGCGCCACCGTCGAGCACTCCGACCAGAACTGGTACGCCCACGGCGACATGCTGGTCATTGGACGCGACGCCTTCGACACGATCAGCGACCCCCGACTCGTCAACGGCACCAGCGGCGCCGCACAGAAACGAGAATTTCCCGAGTCCGCCAGCCTCGAGGCCACCGCCGACGGCCGACTGCTGCTCGGCACCGTCGGCGGCTCACCACCGCGCTGGCACCTGCAGGTCGAGGACACCACCGTCGGGCAGGGCACCAACCGGTTCGCCGTCGGCGACAAGAGACCCGAACGGGTGGCGATCGACGAGCACCTGGTCGGAGTCGTCACCGCCGACCGCCGGACCCTCGTCCTCAAGGTCTCCGGCCTGCCCACCGCCGCACCCCGCTAACCGGAACCGCCCACGCCCGACCACTGCGACAACAGCGTGCCCAGCGAACGGTTGGTCCGGTTCGCCCGCACCGCCGCCCGCTCCTGCTCGGCGGTCACCTCGATGTAACTCTGACTCGTCGCCAGGCTCGCGTGCCCCAGCAGCCGCATGATCTCCGGCGCGCTCGCCCCGTCCTCGGCCAACCGGGTCGCGAAGGTGTGCCGCAGCGCGTGCAGCCGCGCTCCCGGCGGCACCCGGTCGGTGATCCCCGCCCGCCGGTAACAGGACTCCACCAGATACTGCAGGCCACCCCGGCGCAGCGGCGCGCCCTGCCGGTCGACCAGCAGCGCCGAGTCCGGCCCGACCGTACGGGAGCCGAACCGGCGGCGTCGACTCTCCAGATAGTCCACGATCACCCGGTCGAGCTCCGGCTCCACCGGAATCAACCGGGACCGGCTGCCCTTGCCGGTCACCTCGACCCGACGCTCGCCGTCCCGGCCGACCAGCGAACCCGCCCGCAGCGCCAGCAACTCGGCCAGGCGCAGCCCCGCACAGAGCGCCAGGGCCAGCACCGCGAGGTCCCGCTCCGGCCACGGATCACGCTGCCGCTGGTCCGGCCGGACGACCCCGGCCAGCAACTGCTCCGGCGTACGCTCGCCGCGCAGCGGCTTCGGCGGGGCGGGGGGCACTCGGGGCTTGTCCACGGCGGGCATCGGATTGCCGGTCACCACCTGCTCGGCGACCAGGAAGTCGAAGAAGCCGTTCCAGGTGGACCAGGCCCGGTAGATCGAGGCGGCGGCCCGGGGAGCGGCGAACCGGGCGAAGGCCGCTCGCAGCGACCGCGCGGTCAGGGCACGGATCGGCAAGGCCGCCAGGGGGAGGGGAGTGGTGGGGTCGTCGGCGACCAACCGGGCGATTGCCAGCAGGTCCCGGCGGTACGCCGCCAGCGTGTGCGGGGAGGGCTTGCGGGTGGCGCGGGAGATCAGGAACTGCTCGACGAGGGGGAGTAGCAGAAAGTCCTCTTTGTCCTGCATAACGAATATTATGCATGATTTCCGACAATCCGGCCAGTTGGCGATCTTGGGAAGACGCGTCGTTCCCGAGCCGCTCGACTCGGCGCGCAGAGCTGGTCGGCGCGCAGAGCTGGGAGAGGAGGGGGACGAGGGGGCAGTGGGTCCTGCTGCGGTCTCCGCCCAGACGGCGCCGAGACGTGGCCGCGGCTCTCGCTGGCGACGGGAGTACGTCGGCACTCGCGCCAGCGCCCGACCAGCCGCAACCCGGTCAACCTCGGGGTCAGATCGAGCTCGGCTGGCCGGGTTCGTGATCGGGTCGCGTACCGGGATGACGAGTCGTCGCCGGGCGGCCTCGCGTGCCACCGATTTCCCGGCCCTGCCGCCCCCGTGGAGGGGTCCGGGAGATCGCTAGTTGACATAATGTACATTATCGACCTGACGCCGGGCCGGGAGAAGTGGCCCTGCGGATCGCGCGTCACGCGTCGACGGCCGGTGCGGGAGTCCTCCGGGCCGGCGTCGCCGTAGTCGTCGACGCCGGCCCCATTCCAGAGATTGCGCCGCTCGTGAGCGTGTCCCCGCTCCGCTCGCGGTGTCCGCAGAGGGCTCTCGGTCAGCGGCCGACGTAGGCCGCGAGGTGCTGGCCGGTGAGGGTGGAGCGAGCGGCGACGAGATCGGCGGGTGTGCCCTCGAAGACGATCCGGCCGCCGTCGTGGCCGGCTCCGGGACCGAGGTCGATGATCCAGTCGGCGTGTGCCATGACCGCCTGGTGGTGCTCGACGACGATGACCGACTTGCCGGCGTCGACGAGCCGGTCGAGCAGGCCGAGCAGTTGCTCGACGTCGGCGAGGTGGAGGCCGGCGGTCGGCTCGTCGAGGACGTAGACGCCGCCCTTGTCGGCCATGTGGGTGGCCAGCTTGAGCCGCTGCCGCTCCCCGCCGGAGAGCGTGGTGAGCGGCTGGCCGAGGCTGAGGTAGCCGAGCCCGACGTCGGCGAGCCGGTGCAGGATGGCGTGCGCGGCCGGGGTACGTGCCTCGCCGGTGCCGAAGAACTCCTCGGCCTCGGTCACCGACATCGCGAGTACCTCGCTGATGTCGCGGCCGCCGAGGTGGTATTCGAGTACCGATGCCTCGAACCGCTTTCCTTCGCACTCCTCGCAGGTGGTGGCGACGCCGGCCATCATGGCCAGGTCGGTGTAGATGACGCCGGCACCGTTGCAGTTGGGGCAGGCGCCTTCGGAGTTGGCGCTGAACAGCGCCGGCTTCACCCCGTTGGCCTTCGCGAACGCCTTGCGGATCGGGTCGAGCAGTCCGGTGTACGTCGCCGGGTTGCTCCGTCGCGAGCCGCGGATCGCGCCCTGGTCGATCGACACCACGCCCGCGCCGGCCGGGATCGACCCGTGTACGAGGGTGCTCTTGCCGGAGCCGGCGACGCCGGTGACGACGACCAGCACTCCGAGCGGGATGTCGACGTCGATGTCGCGCAGGTTGTTGGCGGTGGCGCCGCGGATCGGAAGCCGGCCGGTGGGCTTGCGCACCGTCTCCTTGGGGGCGGCGCGGTCGTCGAGATGGCGGCCGGTGATGGTGCCGCTGGCCCGTAGCCCCTCGACCGTGCCCTCGAAGCAGACGGTGCCGCCCGCCGTACCGGCGCCGGGGCCGAGATCGACGACGTGGTCGGCGATGGCGATGGTCTCCGGCTTGTGTTCCACCACGAGTACGGTGTTGCCCTTGTCGCGGAGCCGTAGCAGCAGGTTGTTCATCCGCTGGATGTCGTGCGGGTGCAGGCCGATGGTGGGCTCGTCGAAGACGTAGGTGACGTCGGTGAGCGAGGAGCCGAGGTGGCGGATCATCTTGGTGCGCTGCGCCTCGCCGCCGGACAGGGTGCCGGACGGGCGGTCGAGCGAGAGGTAGCCGAGCCCGATCTCCACGAACGAGTCGAGGGTCTGCCGTAGCGAGGCGAGCAGCGGCGCCACCGACGGTTCGTCGAGGTCGCGGACCCATTGGGCCAGGTCGCTGATCTGCATCGCGCACGCCTCGGCGATGTTGACCCCCTTGATCCGTGACGACCGGGCGGCCTCGCTGAGCCGGGTGCCGCTGCAATCGGGGCAGATGGTGAAGGTGACGGCGCGGTCCACGAACGCGCGGATGTGCGGCTGCATCCCCTCCCGGTCCTTGGAGAGGAACGACTTCTGGATTTTGGGGATCAGACCCTCGTAGGTGAGGTTGGCGCCTTCGACCTTCACCTTGGTCGGCTCCCGGTAGAGGAAGTCCTGCATTTCCCGCTTGGTGAACTCGCGGATTGGTTTGTGCGGGTCGAGGAAGCCCGACTCGGCGTAGGTGCGTACGGTCCACCAGCTGTCCGACTTCCAGCCGGGGATGGTGAAGGCGCCCTCGGCGATCGACTTGGAGTCGTCGTATAGCTGGGTGAGGTCGATGTCGGAGACCCTGCCCCGGCCTTCGCAGCGTGGACACATGCCGCCGGTGCGGGTGTAGGTCTGTTTCGTGGTCTTGCCGGCGACCGTGATCGCACCGCTCGCGCGGACCGAGGCGACGTTGAAGGAGAAGGCGCTGGGCGAGCCGATGTGCGGCTCCCCCAGCCGGCTGAAGAGGATCCGCAGCATGGCGTTGGCGTCGGTGGCGGTGCCGACGGTGGAGCGGGGGTCGCCGCCCATCCGCTCCTGGTCGACGATGATCGCGGTGGTCAGCCCGTCGAGTACGTCGACCTCGGGCCGGGCCAGTGTGGGCATGAAGCCCTGCACGAAGGCGCTGTACGTCTCGTTGATCATGCGCTGCGACTCTGCGGCGATCGTACTGAACACCAGTGAGCTCTTGCCGGAGCCGGAGACGCCGGTGAAGACCGTCAGCCGGCGCTTCGGGATCTCGACGCTGACGTCCTTGAGGTTGTTCTCCCGGGCACCGTGCACGCGGATCAGGTCGTGGCTGTCGGCGACGTGTGGCGCGGGCGGTGGGGTGTCCGTGCTGGTGGCCATGCTTCCGTTTCTTCCCTTCGTGGCGGGCCGCCGCACGGTCTCCGGCGGCGTCGCCTGACGCTTTCCGACCGGGTTGGAGTCGTTTGTCTGGTTTCTCTGCTCCGTGGTCGCGACAACGGTACGCGGGTCCGCCCCGGTCGGTGGCATCGCCGGGGTACCGGCCCGACCGACGCTGTCCGGGTCAGCGGAGTTGGTTGATCCGGATCAGGTTGCCGGCGGGGTCGCGGAAGGCGCAGTCGCGGATCCCGTACGGCTGCTCGGTCGGCTCCTGGACGACGTCGGCGCCGCTGGCCTGGAGCCGGTCGAAGACCCCGTCGAGGTCGTCGGTGGCGAGGGTGATGGCGGTGTAGGTGCCCTTGGCGATCATTTCGAGGACGGTGCGCCGCTCGTCGTCGGTGATGCCGGGGTCGGCGGCCGGCGGGTGCAGGACGATGGACGTCTCGGGCTGCCTGACGGGGCCGACCGTGATCCAGCGCATCCCCTGGTATCCGACGTCGTTGCGGACCTCGAAGCCGAGGGTGTCGCGGTAGAAGGCCAGCGCGGCGTCCGGGTCGGTGTGCGGGAGGAAGGCCGCGTGAATGCTGATGTCCATGGCCATCACGCTAGATGCGGCTGCCCGACCTGCGCTTCTCGATTCCTGATCGGTCTGGTCACCTGTTTCGCGATGCACGGTGGCATCTCCCCGGTCGCTTGAGCCGTCTGGGCCCGGTAGGTGCTCGGCGGTACACCGACCAGTTCGGTGAACCGGGTGCTGAAGGTGCCCAGCGACTGGCAGCCGACCGCGAAACAGACCTCGGTGACGGTGAGGTCGCCGCGCCGCAGCAGTGCCATGGCGCGCTCGATGCGCCGGGTCATCAGATAGGCGTACGGCGACTCGCCGTAGGCGAGCCGGAACTGGCGGCTGAGGTGCCCGGCGGACATGTTCACGCCGCGGGCGAGCGCCTCGACGTCCAGCGGCTGGGCGTGCTCCCGGTCGATCCGGTCCCGGACCCGACGCAGCCGTACGAGGTCGCGAAGGTGCTGTGCCTCGGCGGGTGTGCTGCTCACCTGCGAAATCGTGCCATAAGGTGCCGACATTGCCCAGCGCGGCTGGCGTCCCACCAGGACGTCTTGCCGATACGGCCGTTCCGGCGCCGCCTGGAGGAGTCGGGACGGGGCTACATGCCGCCGGCGACCCGGAGTACCGCGCCGGTGGTGTAGGAGGCGGCGTCGCCGAGCAGCCAGACGATCGCGGCGGCGACCTCGTCGGCTCGGCCGGCGCGGCCGAGCGGTACCCGGCCGGCGGCCCGGCGGGCCCGGTCGGGTACCCCGGAGATGGTGTGGATCTCGGTGTCGATGATGCCGGGTGAGACGGCGTTGACCCGGATGTCTCGGGGGGCGAGTTCCTTGGCCAGTCCGACGGTGAGGGTGTCGGTGGCGGCTTTGACGGCGGCGTAGTGCACGTATTCGCCGGGGCTGCCGAGGGTGGCCGCCGCCGAGGAGACGTTGACGATCGCCCCGCCGGAGCCGAACCGGCGGGCGGCCTGCTGGGCGCAGAGGACGTAGCCGATGAGGTTGACGTCGACGACGCGGCGCAGGTCGGTGACGGTCAGGTCCTGGAACGGGCCGATCGGGCTGGTCACTCCGGCGTTGTTGACCAGGCCGGTGGGTTCGCCGAGCTTCCCGGCCTCGTCGAAGAGTCGTAGCACCTGGTCGGGGTCGGTGGTGTCGGCGCGGACGGCCAGGCCCTGGCGTCCGGCGGTGGCGATGTCGCGGAGTACGGCGTCGGCGGCTTCGGTGTCGCGGCGGTAGCAGAAGACGACGTCGTGTCCGGCGGTGGCGAGGTGTCGTACGGTCGCGGCGCCGATTCCCCGGCTGCCGCCGGTCACCACCGTCAGCGGCGTCATGGGCCTCTCCCTCGGTTGTCGCCTCCCCCGGCTGCCGGGTCGGGGCCGGGGTGTGCCGGCGCGTGGCGGTGCGGTTGTCGCGGGTTGGCCGCGCGGGTCCGGTAGCTGGCGATCCTGCCAGGTGTGGGCGCGGCGGAGGTGGCGGGGACCGGGCGGCGGTTTTGTTGATCTCGGACCGGTGTGTCCGTCTCGACGTTGTCGGGCCGGCCTGGTAGTAAGTCATGAATCAAACAGGTGTACGGAAGAGGGATCCGATGGCTGCCGCGCGTACCGCCGAACAGGGCTTGTCCACCGAGGAGTTGCAGCAGATCAGGGACGCGTTGGCGGGTGGCCGCAAGCCGAAGGTGATGTTCACCGAGGCGGCGGGGCAGATCGCCGGTCAGCTCGGTCAGGTGGTGGAGTTGACCGATCCGGAGGTGTCCGAGGAGTGGGTGGTGGTCCGGTTCGGCCGGGACGAGTTGCCCTTCTCCCCCACCGATCTGGCTGTCGCGCCGAAGGGTGCGACCCGGCGGGCGGCGGTCAAGCCGGAGCCGGAGCCCGAGCCGGCCGCCGAACCAGAGTTCAAGATTGTCAGGGAGCCGGTTTCGGCTTCCCGCGAGGAGGCAGCAGTGACCGCAGTGGACACTCCCCCGGCCCGTCCGTCCGACGGCGACGGCGAGGCGAAGCCGGCCCGTCGGGCGACGAAGGCGGTGAAGCCGAAGGGGCCGGCGGGGTTGACGGTCACCCTGACGTACGCGGAGGGCGAGTGGACGCTGGCGGCGACGCAGGGCACGAAGTCGCTGGCGAAGCCGTACGTGATCAAGCCGGCCGAGGCGTTGAAGATGGTGGCGCTGATCGATGTCCCCGGGGTGCACGAGGCGGTGGAGCAGATCATGGCGGTGGAGCGGCGGGAGGCCGAGCAGCAGGCGGAGAAGTTGCGGGCCGAGCTGGCGGAGATCGAGGCGCGGTTGGCGGAGCTGCGCGACGCGGGCTGAGCCGTCGGCGTGGAGCCTCGGCTGGCCGTGCTCGCGGCGCCGGCCGGGGCTGGCGGTCGGATCGGGGCGGCGGGTTGGCGTGGTTGGTCGCTGCGGGCCGGGCGGGTTGGTACGCTCGGCCCGGACCGTGACTGGCGTGCTGGGATGGGGTCAACCATCGGGAAGCGGTCCCGTCGAGTGACGTGTGCCGTGCGCCTGGGCCAATTTTTCCTGCCCAGGAGGTTTCCATGGCCAATCAGGTGTCCCCACTCGGCACGAGGTCCACGGAGTCGGTCGCGTTCGGTGCGGCGTTGGACGTGGTGCGTGCGGTCGAGCCCCGGATCGCCGACGCGATCGGGGCGGAGCTGGCCGACCAGCGCGAGTCGTTGAAGTTGATCGCCTCGGAGAACTACGCGTCCCCGGCGGTGCTGCTGGCGATGGGTAACTGGCTCAGCGACAAGTACGCGGAGGGCACGATCGGCCGCCGGTTCTACGCCGGCTGCCGCAACGTCGACACCGTGGAGTCGGTCGCGGCGGAGCATGCCCGGGAGTTGTTCGGAGCGGCGCACGCGTACGTGCAGCCGCATTCGGGGATCGACGCGAACCTGGTGGCGTTCTGGGCGGTGCTGGCCGACCGGGTGGAGTCACCGGCGTTGCGGCGGGCCGGGGTCCGGCACGTGAACGAGTTGACCGACCAGGACTGGGCGGTGTTGCGGCGGGAGCTGGGTGACCAGCGGATGTTGGGCATGTCGTTGGATGCGGGCGGGCATCTGACGCACGGTTTCCGGCCGAACATCTCCGGCAAGATGTTCGACCAGCGTAGTTACGGCACCGATCCGGAGACCGGACTGCTGGACTACGACGAGCTGCGCCGGGTCGCCCGGGAGTTCCGGCCGTTGATCCTGATGGCCGGCTATTCGGCGTACCCGCGGCGGGTGAACTTCCGGCTGATGCGGGAGATCGCCGACGAGGTCGGTGCGACGCTGCTGGTCGACATGGCGCACTTCGCCGGGCTGGTGGCCGGGAAGGTGTTCACCGGTGACTTCGATCCGGTCCCGTACGCGCATCTGGTGACCACGACGACGCACAAGTCGTTGCGGGGGCCGCGCGGCGGCATGGTGCTGTGCGGGCCGGAGCTGGCCGACCAGGTGGACCGGGGCTGCCCGATGGTGCTCGGCGGCCCGCTGCCGCATGTGATGGCCGGGAAGGCGGTCGCGTTGGCGGAGGCGCGGCGGCCGGAGTTCGCGGCCTACGCGGGCCGGGTGGTGGAGAACGCGGTGGCGCTGGCGGAGGGGTTGTTGCGGCGGGGAGCCGAGCTGGTGACCGGTGGTACGGACAATCATCTGCTGCTGGTGGACGTGTCGGGGTACGGGTTGACGGGGCGGCAGGCGGAGGCGGCGCTGTTGGATGCCGGCATCGTGACGAACCGGAACTCGGTGCCCCGGGACCCGAACGGCGCCTGGTACACCTCCGGGATCCGGGTCGGTACGCCGGCGTTGACGACCCGGGGGCTCGGGGTGGCCGAGATGGACGAGGTCGCCGGGTTGCTGCACACGGTGCTGTCGCAGACCCGGCCGGGGGTCGGGCCGGACGGCGCGCCGTCGAAGGCCCGGTACGTGTTGGATCGGGCGGTTGCCGAGCGGGTGGCGGGGCAGGCCGCGGATCTGCTGGCAGGTTATCCGCTGTATCCGGTGGTCGATCTCGGCTGACGTGGTCGATCTCGGCTGATGGTGGTTGGTCCGGGCTGAGGGTGGTGGTGGCGGGGTCGGGTCGAGTTCGGTGGTGGTGGCGGTAACCCTCGCGGCTTCCCGCGGCGTCTGTGGAGGCGACGAGACCGGGAGGGTGGATGCGAGAGTCGCGTGGTGCGGAGTTCGACGACTTCGTCCGGACGCGGTCGGTGGCGCTGTTACGGGTCGCCTACCTGCTGACGGGTGATCGGCATGAGGCGGAGGACCTGCTCCAGGAGGTGTTGGAGCAGGTCTATCTGCGTTGGCGGCGGGTGCGGACGGTGCCGGAGGCGTACGCGCGGCGGGCGTTGGTGAACCGGGCGGCGAGCCGGTGGCGGCGGCGGGCCCGGCGGCCGGAGCGGGCGCTGGGTGATTTCGACCCGTCGACGCCGGACCGTACCGAGGATGTGCTGGTCCGGGAGTCGGTGGTCGCGGCGTTGCGGGCGTTGCCGCACCGGCAGCGGGCCGCGGTGGTGCTCCGTTTTCTGGAGGATCTGTCGGTCGCCGACGTCGCCGCCGCGCTGGACTGTTCCGAGGGTGCGGTGAAGAGCCACACCGCGCGGGGGTTGGCGCGGCTGCGGGCGGCGCTGGCCGGGACCGGTCTCGTCCTGTCTGTTTCCAACGGTTCCGGAGGTTCGTGATGACGATCGACGACGTGGATGTGCCGGGGGTCCTGCACCGGGCGACGGCGCACCTGAGCGAGCCGCCCGGCCTGCTCGACGACGTGCGCCGGGGTGGGCGGCGGCGGCTGGTGCGCAGGCGGGGGGTGCTGGCGGCCGGTCTGCTGGTGGTCGGGGCGGCGTCGACCGGCGGGGTGCTCCAATGGGGCGGTGGTGGCCGGGTCGAGGTCGCGGCGCCGCTGTTCGACCGGCCGTCCCGGGGTGATCTGGCGGGCAACGAGGTGTTCGTGCGGCGGCTGCTGGCGGTGTGGCGGCGCGCGATGGCGGATACCGAGACCGGGGTACGGGGTGCGCCGCACGTGGTGTGGGCGGGTAGCACTCCGGCGGGGCCGGCCGCGTTCGTGATGCAGCGCACCGCCGAGCATCCGGTGGTGTCGGAGCCGGGTGGGGCACGGCTGGCGGCGGTGGCCGCGTTTGTGGAGTCGGTCGGGGACCGGTTGCGGGTGATGACGGTGGAGCAGGTCGACGAGGACGGTATGGACGGCAACTCGCAGGCGGCGTTGCTCGGGGAGAACCGGGACGTGCTGGTGGTGCTGGATGTGGGGCGGCCGGTGGAGTTCTCCCGGGATCTGCGGTTCGCCGCCGATGGGAGGGTGTTGCGGACGTTCGTGCCGGTGCCGTTCCGGGACGGGGCGGCGGTGCTGGAGGTGCCGGCGCAGCGGGCGAAGATCACTCTTGCGTTCCGCCGGCTGGGTGGGCTGAGGGACCAGGTGTACCTCAGCAACGCCTCGGAGATCCTTTTTCCCGGGGGGCGGGACCGGCCTGCTCCCCCGGTGCGCGATCACGTGTTGCCGGGTGCGGAGAGGGTGTGGGGCAAGCCGTCGGAGTTGGTGCAGCGGTACGTCAACGAGCCGGACTCGCTCGCCGACTACTACGACCGGTGGGGCATGCACACCAGTGACGGCTCTCCGCTGCTGACGGTGTACGGGGTCACTCCGGACGGCCGGCTGTTGATGGTGACGACGGTGCAGTACGACGACTATCCGTCTCGGGTGGTCGCGCTGCTGGGGCCGGTCGCTGGGCCGTTGCGGCCGGTGACGAGCGCGGTGGCGGACTGGTCGGCGAGGTTGCCGGTGCGGCTGCGGTTGCCGGACGGGCAGGGCACGGTGGTGGCCGCCGAGGGGGCGGCGTTCGGTTACCGGGTCGACGGCGACGGTGGCTGGCGGGATGCGGGCCGGGACGCGGCTCTGCTGCCGGCGGCTGCGGTGGAGTTGCGGGTGACGCCGTCGAGCGGGTCGGCGCAGACGGTTCCGCTGCGTTGACGGTCCGCCGGTCCGGGTGCCGATCCCACCGGCACCCGGACCGGCGGGGTTCATCCGGTCCGGGTGCCGGTGGTGGTGGTTTCGGCGTCGGCGAGGCGTTCGCGTGCCTCGGCGAGGTCCTCGTCGGTCGGGTCGTCGTCCTGGGTCAGGTTCCGTCGCCAGTAGCCGGTGAAGTCGATCGACTGTTTCGGCAGGCCCCGGTCGTCGACGAGGTGTCGCCGCAGCGCGCGTACGGTGCCGGCCTCGCCGGCCAGCCAGGCGAAGACGGAGCCGGCCGGGAAGGTCGCGGCGCGTACGGCGTCGAGCAGCCGGCTGCCGTGTGCGGCCGGCGGGTCGCCGCGGTGCAGCCAGTGCAGGGTGAGGTCGGCCGGGGTGTCGAGGTGCTGCTCCTCGGCCGGGTCGGGGATCTCGACGAAGGCGTGCGCGCGGGTGCCGGCGGGGAGCGCCTCGACGATGGTGCCGATCGCCGGCAGCGCCGACTCGTCGCCGGCGAGCAGCATCCAGTCGGTGCCACCGATCGGGACGGGGCGGGCGAAGACCGCGGACGGGCCGAACATGCCGAGGGTGTCGCCGGGGGTGGCGGATTCGGCCCATCGGGTGGCGGGGCCGGCGTGCTCGTGCAGGACGAAGTCGATGTCGATCAGGTTGCCGTGCGGGTGGTGTGCCCGGATGGTGTAGCTGCGGGTCCAGGGGCGGGCGGGTTCGGGGATGTCGGCGAATCCGGCGTACCAGCGCCAGAGGTCGGGGTCGGGTTCGGGCAGCCGGGGGCGGCGCTGCCCGGGTCTGGGGAAGTAGAGCTTCACCTGTTGGTCGGGTCCGTCGAGGTGGAGGTCGGCGAGGTCGTCGCCGGTGAAGGTGATCCGGGCCATCCGCGGCGTGATCCGGGCGACGTCGGCGACCCGGATGAACCGGATCGGGAGTTGTCCCATCGGGGTGCCTTTCGACGGTTACGAGTAGTCGGTGCCCTGACTGAGCCTTTCGCTTCAATTATTTCATTGAAGTCCTTGTAGAGACTTCGAGTGAACGGGTGCGGGCAGTGCCGGTGGTGGGCGCGGAAAAGTCTCAACTCGCGGGTTGCGTCGCGGCGGGTGGGTCACCGGGGGATGTTGGCGACCCCGATCCGCTTGCGGAACACCCAGTAGGTCCAGCCCTGGTAGGCGAGGACGACGGGGGCGAAGAAGGCGGCCACCCAGGTCATCACCTTCAGGGTGTAGGCGCTGGAGGCGGCATTGTCGATGGTGAGGGTGCCGGCCGGGTCGGCGGTGGACGGCAGCACGGTCGGGAACAGCGCGGCGAACAGGGCGGCGACGGTCAGCCCGATCGCGGCGGCGGTGCCGACGAAGGCCCAGCCCTCCCGGCGTACCCGGGTGGCGGCCAGCGCCCCGACCAGGGCGAGCGCGGCGGCCACGGCGAGCCCGACGGCGGCCGGGGTCTGCCGGATGGTCAGGCCGACGGCCAGGAACGCGGCCGTGACCAGGGCGGTGGCCGTGGCCGCCCGGGCGGCGAGCCGGCCGGCCCGGACCCGGATCTCACCGGTGGTCTTGAGCGCGAGGAAGACGGCGCCGTGCGTGACGAACAGCGCCGTCGTGGTCACCCCGCCGAGCAGCGCGTACGGGTTGAGCAGGTCGAGCAGTCCGCCGGTGTAGTCGTGCCGCGCGTCCAGTGGTACGCCGCGCAGCAGGTTGCCGAGGACGACCCCCCACAGCGCGGCGGGGATCAGCGAGCCGAGGAAGATGGCGAGGTCCCAGCGGGCCTTCCAGGCTGCCTCCGGGCGCTTGTGCCGGTACTCGAAGGCGACGCCTCGGAAGATCAGGGCGAGCAGCACGAGCAGCAGTGGCAGGTAGAAGCCGGAGAAGAGGCTGGCGTACCAGCCGGGGAAGGCGGCGAAGAGGCCACCGGCGGCGGTGATCAGCCAGACCTCGTTGCCGTCCCAGACCGGCCCGATGGTGTTGATCAGCACCCGGCGTTCCCGGTCGTCGCGGCCGAGCACGGGCAGCAGGATGCCGACGCCGAAGTCGAAGCCCTCCAGGATGAAGTAGCCGGTGAAGAGCACGGCGATGAGCAGGAACCAGAAGGTGGGCAGGTCCATCGTGGACTCCGGTCGGGTCGGTCGTGGGCGGGCTGCGGGTGCGGCGGGCGGGCGCCGGGTCGGTGGGGTCAGTAGGCGAAGGCGAGGGGGCGGTTCTCGTCGTCGGTGTCGGGTTCGGGTGCGGCGGGGGGTGCGGTGTCCGGCAGGCCGGCGCGGGCGTACCGGATCAGCAGCCGGACCTCGACGACGGCGAGGGTGGCGTAGACCAGGGTGAAGGCGGTGAACGAGGTGAGGACCTCGGCCAGCGAGACGCTGCGGGAGACGCCGTCGCGGGTGAGCATCTCGCCGAAGACGACCCATGGCTGCCGGCCCATCTCGGTGAAGATCCAGCCGAAGCAGTTCGCGGCGAGCGGCAGGACCGGCATGACCAGGCCGGCCCGGACCAGCCAGCGGGAGTTCGGGGTACGGCCGCGGCGCTGCGCCCAGAGCACCCACGCGGCGATCGCGGCGGCGGCCAACCCGAAGCCGATCATGAATCGGAAGCTCCAGTAGGTGACCGGGATGACCGGGGTGTAGCTGCCGGGGCCGTACTGGGCGACGTACTGGGCCTGGAGGTCGTTGATTCCCCGGACCTGCCCGTTCGGGTCGCCGGTGCCGAGCACGGAGAGCAGGTACGGGATCTTGATGGCGAAGAGTTCCCGGCTGCCGTCCAGGCTGCCGACGGTGAGTACCGAGAACGAGGCGGGCTGCTCGGTGGTGTAGAGCGCCTCGGCGGCGGCCATCTTCATCGGCTGCACCTGCGTCATGATCTTGCCTTGCAGGTCGCCGGTGATCACGACGGCGACCGCGGCGGCGAGGGTGACCCAGGCGCCGAACCGGGCGGCGAACCGGAACGCTGCCCGGTCCTCCCCCACCGCCGGGCTCTGCCGCTCGGCGGCCTGCTTGCCGGCCTTGCCGGTCGGGCGGCGCAGGTGCCAGAGGGCGATCGAGACCATCAGCGCCCCGGCGACCAGGAAGCAGCCGGCGAGGGTGTGCGGGAAGGTGACCAGGGTGACCTTGTTGGTGAGTACGGCGACGATGTCGGTGAGTTCGGCCCGGCCGGTGTCGGGGTTGATCCGGTAGCCGACCGGGTTCTGCATCCAGGAGTTCGCGGCCAGGATGAAGTACGCGCTCAGCGTCGAGCCGAGCGCGGCGGCCCAGATGGTGGCCAGGTGGATCCGGCGGGGCAGCCGGTCCCAGCCGAAGATCCACAGGCCGAGGAAGGTGGATTCGAGGAAGAACGCGAGCAGCGCCTCGATCGCCAGCGGGGCACCGAAGACGTCGCCGACGAAGCGGGAGTAGTCGCTCCAGTTCATCCCGAACTGGAACTCCTGCACGATGCCGGTGACCACACCCATGGCAAAGTTGATCAGGAAGAGCTTGCCGTAGAACTTGGTCAACCGCAGGTAGCGCAGCTCCCCGGTGCGGTGCCAGCGGGTCTGCAGGATCGCCACCAGCACCGACAGCCCGATGGTCAGCGGTACGAAGAGGAAGTGGTAGACGGTGGTGACACCGAACTGCCACCGGGCGACGTCGAGCGCGTCCACGGCAAACCCCCAGGTATGTACTACCGGACGTAGTAAATACTACCTGTCGTCGTAGACGGTGCCGCTGGGAGGTCGATCACGTCTGCCGGTCACCGTCGCGGTCCTGCTCGGCTGCCCGGCGCTTCCGACGCCACGCCGGGGCACCGGGCTCGGGCAGCCGGCGGCGGTGCACCGCGTCCCGGCCGGCGCGACACCCCCTGCCCCGGGCCTCCCGGACGGCCGGCGCGTGCGACGATCGACCGCCTGATGGAGACCACCACCGCCGCGCCCTGGCGCGCCCCCCGCTTCTGGCTCTTCCTCCAGGTCCTCGCCCGGGGCGTGGTCGGGCTGCTCGCCCGGCTGCGGGTCACCGGCGACGTGCCCGACGAGCTGCGGCACGGCCCGCTGATCCTGGCCGCCAACCACCTCAACCCGTTCGACCCGGTGGTGCTGACCGCCGCCTGCCGGGTACGCCGGATCGCGCCCCGGATCATGGCCACCGGCGGGGTCTTCCGGGCCCCGATCGTCGGCTCCGCGATGCGGGCCAGCGGACACATCCGGGTCGACCGGCGTACCCCGACCGTCGGACTCGCCCTGGAGCACGCGGCGGCGGCCGTCGCCCAGGGCTCGGTGGTGCTGGTCTATCCGGAGGGGCGGATGGGGCTCGACCCCGGCATGTGGCCCGAGCGGGGCAAGACCGGCACCGCCCGGCTCGCCTTCGCCAGTGGCGCCACGGTGGTGCCGGTCGCCCAGTGGGGCGCGCACGAGGTGCTGCCGTACGCCGCACCGGCCGGCATGCTCCGGGCGGTTGGCCGGGCGATGCTCCGCCGGCCGGTGATCCGGGTGCACTTCGGCCCGCCCGTCGACCTGACCGGGATCGACCCGATCAGCCCCGGCGCCGCC
Organism: Plantactinospora sp. DSM 117369; assembly: GCF_053764795.1. NCBI lineage: Bacteria > Bacillati > Actinomycetota > Actinomycetes > Micromonosporales > Micromonosporaceae > Plantactinospora > Plantactinospora sp. DSM 117369. The sequence goes on from NZ_CM132446.1 coordinate 4,904,011, forward strand.
GCCCGGGCCACCGACGCGATCATCGAGGCGCTCACCGTCGCCCTGGCGCCGCTGCGTCACGACGAACCCGACCGGCCCCGGTACGTCGACCCGACCCGGCCCACCGAAACCCGGCGCCAGCACCGCCGTCCCCGCCTCGACGACGCGGCCGGCGGCTGAGCCGGGCACGGTGTTCCCGGCGGCGGTAGCAGCGTGCCCGGGTGCGGTGCGCGCGGCTCACCGCAGGGTCGGAACGTCGCCGCCGGGCAGCCAGTCCACGGTGGCACCGGGCAGTCCCGCCGTCCAGGGCGCGACCTCCTCGGCGAGCCGGACCGGAGCCGGCAGCGTCGGACCGAGGCCGATCGCGTACCGGGTCAGCTCCGGGGTCCGCTCGAACGGGCGCGGCCAGGCGTGCGGCTCCGCTGCCCCGGCCCGCTGCACGGCGGCGAGCAGGGCCCGGACCCGGCCCCGGACCCGGCCGAGCGTCACGCTGAACGCCTCGCCCCGGACCGCCCGTACGGTCAGCACCGCCCAGGCGGCGTGCCGGCGGTGCAGCGGTGGCGGCGACGACAACTCGGGAGGCGGCTCCGGGGCGGCTCCCGCCGCGTCGAGGAGTTCCCACCCGGCGTAGAGCTCCCGGGTCAGCAGGTCCCGACCGGCGGCGGACACCTGCCCCGAGCAGGACCGGACCGGTGCACTGGGCGTCAGGATCCGCACCGGTGGCTCGTCGGCGCCGGAGTCGACGGGGGCCGGCCAGCCGTCCGGTCCGGCGGGGCCGGCCGGCGACGGGTGCAGGGCGACCGGCTCGCGCCAGTCCCAGGCCGCCCAGTCGGCGAAGAACTGCCGCAACAGCGGGACCGGGGAAAGATCGTCGGCCTGGCGTACCGTGCGGGCCGCCAGGACCGTCCAGGCCAGCCCGGGCAGCCCGCCGAACGGCGCCGAGTCGAGTCCACGTACCCGCGCCCACGCCTTCACCTGCCGGGCCAGCCCGACGAACGCCGACCGGTGCCCGCGTACCGCCGCGAGCAGTTCCTCGGCGTCGCTGACCGCACTCAGCGCGACCGCCGCCGCCGTGTCCAGCGCGGCCCGGCGAGGCACCGCCGCCGTCGCCGGCACGTCCCCGGTGGCGACCACCACCAGGTCGACGTCCCGGTCGTCGACGCGCAGCCGCAGGCCCGGCACCCGGGCGCCGCGCACCTGGCGCAGCCCGGTCGCGGCCGGCAGCGCGGCCCGCACCCGGGCCTCGACCGCCGACAGCTCGACCGCGCCCGGCAGCGCCAGCACCAGGTCCAGATCGGCGCCGGGCAGGGCGCAGCCGAGCCGCCGCGATCCGACGACGTGCGGCACCGCCTCCGGCAGGACGTCCCGCAGCGCCGACACCACCCGCCGGGTCAGCGGGTCCGCAGCCGACTGCGCCGGTACGCCGGGGCCGGCCGGTGCGGCGCCGCGGTGCCCCGGCACCGGCGGCGGGTGCACGCTCTCCGGCTCCGGCTCGATCCCGACGGCTGCGGCCGGATCGCCGGGTACGCCGACCAGGTCGGTCGAGCCGTCGACGACGACGTCCACGGTGACGCCGTAGTGGTCCGAGACGAACAGGCCGTCGACGGAGGCCGGGGCGGTGCCGAGCAGGGCGGCGGCCCCGGCGCGCAGTCCGGTGCCGCGCAGCAATACCCGGTCGAGCCGGCCCGCCCGGCCGGACAGCGACGAGACGGCCGCCAACGGGTTGACCAGCGGGTCGAAGGTCGGTGTCCGGTCGGCGGGCCCGTGCAGCTCGGACCAGGCGTCCCGTACCTCGGGTAGGCCGCCGGGGCCACATCCGTCGTCGTTGAAGTCGCCGACCAGCACCACCGGGCCGTCGATCCCGGCCAGCGCCTCGGCGAGCCGGGCCAGTTCGACCTGCCGTCGGGCCGCCCCGCCGTCGGCGTGGTCGCTGGTCAGGTGGGTACCGGCCACCACCAGCGGCCCGTCGGCGGACTCCACGGTGATCGCCGCGACCGCCTTGTGCGGGCCGAGCGGGTGCCGGCCGGCCTCCCGGACCGGCAGGCGGCTGAGCAGCAGCAGCCCGGTGTCGTCGACGTCCCGACCGGTCGGGTCGGTGTCCAGGGTGTAGCCGGCGCGGACCCATGGGGCGTTCAGCAGCAGGTGCAGCAGTTCGGCTTCGACCTCCTGGAGGGCGATCACGTCCGCGTCGGCGTGTTCGAGCGCGGCCAGCAGCAGCGGCCGGCGCCGGGCGGTGTCGATCCGGTCGCTGTCGTACCGGTCCCAGAGGGTGTTCCAGGTCAGCACCCGCAGCCGGGCCGGGCCGGGCAGCGGTACGCCGCCGGCCGGCGCGGGTGCGGCACGCCAGCCGGCGGCCGGCATCCCGGAACGGCCATCCGGTCCGGCCGACCACCGGAACGGCGTGCCGGCGGTGAAGGACGGTGCCCGGAGCAGCCGGGGCCGCCGGCTGCGGCCCGCCGGTGTCGAGTCGATCCGGTCCAGGCCGGTGGCCCGGTCCCAGACCACCTCGCCGTCCGCCTCGATGAACAGCACCCGGTGCCACGGGATGTCGCCGCCGGGGGTGAACGCGGGCAGCGGAATCCGTTTCGGCTCGGTGCCCCGGACGTTGACCCCGAGCACGAACCGGGCCGGGTCGAACCGCGGATCCCAGCGGATCCGGTGGTAGATCTCCTCGCTGGTCCGCATGCTCAACCCACCTCGCCGAACACCGGCGCACCGCCGAACACCGGCGCACCGCCGAACACCGGCGCACCGCCGAACACCGGCGCACCGCCGAACACCGGCGCACCGCCGAACACCGGCGCACCGCCGAACACCGGCGCACCGTCGGCCGGGTTTTCCGGCTCCTCGTCGGCGAGGCTGCCGGCGACGTCGCCGACCGTGCCGTCCGGCCCGACGTACCAGGTGCGGTGCGCCTCCCCCGGCAGCGGCGGGCGGAACCGGCGGAGCTGGCCGGCGAGCACCTCCGGCGGCACCCGATCCGCCCGGTCGGCGTTGCGTCGGGCCAGCACGTCGTCCGGGACCAGCAGCACCGCGTGCGTGGTCAGCGCGTCGCGGCGGCGGGCCACGGCGTGCACCAGGGACCGCTGCTGCCGGTTCAGCGCGGTCGCGTCCCAGACCACCGTCCCGCCGGCGGCCAGCAGGGCGTCGAGCCGGTCCAGGCCGGCTCGCAGCACCTCGGCGTTCGCCCGCTGGTCGGCGCGGGACCCCCGGGCCTGGCGCAGCTCGTCGAGGGAGACGATCCCGGCCACCCCCGGCAGGCGCCGCGCGAAGCCGCTCTTGCCGCTGCCGGCCGGCCCGACCGTCAGCACGAGCCGGGGAAAGCGCCCCGACCGCCACCGCCAGGTCGCCGCCGGCGCCTGCTCCGGCGTGCCGATCCGGCCGTCCGCGTACGCCTGGCGGGCCTCGGCCCAGCACCGGTCCGCCGCCTCCGGGTCGCACCCGCGCAGCGCCGTACGCAGCTCGGCCCGCAGCGGTCGCAGCGGCGCCTCGGCGAGCAGGCCGGCCTCGTCGGCGTGCAGTTCCGACCAGGCGACCTGCTCCCGCGCCTCGGCGCTGGCGGCGTCCTCGCGGCCGGTCAGCACCGCGGCGGCGACGGCGTGCAGGACGCCGACGTCGGCCGCGTCGGCGAGCCGGATCAGGCCGGCCCGGCGCGCCTCGTCGGGAAACGGCCGGTGCGGGCCGGTGTGCAGTTCCACCAGGTCGGCGACCCGGCGCGCCAGCGGCATGCCGAGCGGGGCGACCAGGCGGGCCGCCAGCCCCGGCCGGCGGGTCTGGGCGAAGAGGGCGGCCAGCACCCCGGCCAGGCGCGGGTCACCGCAGCGGCCCAGCAGGTCGAGTCGGGCCAGGACGTCGGCGACGACCTCCTCGGCCCGCTCGACCGTCCCGCCGGCACCGGTGGTGCCGTCGTCTCCGGTGTCGGCGCCGCCGAGGGTGGCGGCGAACAGCGCGGGTACGTCCGCCGGGCCGCCCGACCGCACCTGCCAGAGCGCGGCGTGCGGGCCGAGGCCGTTGGGCACCACCGGAGCCAGCATCCAGTGCGCGTCGGTGCGTACGTGGTCCCGGCGTACCCACTTCGCGACCCGGGCGGCGAACTCGGCGCGGGCAAAGCCGTCGACGGTCCGGACCACGTAACCCTCCTGCCGGGCCGGGTCGAGCCGCAGCGTACGCAGCGCCCGCTCGTCGAAGGTGCCCCGCCACAGCACCGGCGGGAGCGGCAGGCCGAGTCGCCGGGTGACCCGGACCGTCCGGTCCCAGTCCAGGCAGTGGTCACCGGCCCAGACCGAGAAGGCGTAGAACCAGCTCGCCAGATCCTGGTAGCCGATCGAGTGCCGGGCGTAGAGGTTCTCCCCACAGATCCGCCACCCGGCCGGCAACCCGGCGGCGATCCGGCCGTGCAGCGCCTTCAACCAGGCCCGGGACGGATGGTGCGCCGAGTCCAGCGAGCGGGCGTGCAGGCCGTCCCGGTAGAGGGTGGTGTTCTCGCCGTCGAGTTTCTCGGTCACCACCACCTCCCGGCCGCGCAGGCCGGACAGGTCCCCGACCCGCAGGTCGTCGGCGGCCACCCCGGGCGACCAGGGCAGGTGCGGGGTGCGAGGGTATGGCACCCGCATGATCCACCCCCGACCACAAGCAACCTGGTGATCGAAAACGGTACGCAGCGCGGCGATGCCCGGCCAGCCATTTAGGCATCGGCGAGCGGACAGCGAACCCCGCGCCGCTCACGTGGGGCCGGGGCAGGTCAACACGGCTCTCAGCGGCCCGTGTCGCTCACCGTTGCTGAGGGTGTCCGGTGCGGTGGGACCGGTGCTCGTACGGTGCCGAGGGAAACCGGCCGCCCATCCGGTGTCGAATCGTCGTTCCGGCACGCGGTACAGAATGTCCACAGCCGATAACCATCCCCGTACGTCTGGCAGTGGGCCAGGTAGTTTCCGGTGTATTCCCATGCTTCGCCGGCGAACCTGCACTCCGCGCAGTACCGGAACGACGACCTGTACTGCCATCCGCTCGGTAGATTTCCGTTGCATCCGGTTACGAGCGGCTCTGCCACGGTAGCCCGAGCCTGCTCCGCCGGTACCGGAGCCGGCCCGGCCAGCGCCGGGCCCGCGTTCACCGCCCCTGCGGCAGCAAACGCAACGGCCAGGGCCAGCGCGAAGACCGCTTTCTTGAGCAAAAATCCGAGTCCCTGTGTCATGCCGCGAAAGTTATCAACAGGCGACTTCTCGGCGGCGTCGACTGCTTCTGATATCTCTCTGAGACGACAGCCGTAGGCTGCCGGGTTCAGGGCGGCGATTCGAGTGACGACAATGCTGTGGGTGTGAGCCGCCGTCGAACGAGCTTGGGGAGGCTTCGATGTTGCGATCGACCTTCGGCGCCGCTCGGATGGCGCTCGGGCTGGTCACCGCACTGACCCTGGCGCTGATCGCCGGCCAGCCGGCCGCCGCGGCGGGTACCCCCACCTCGGCGGGCGGCTGGCAGCTGACGAACATCGGCCAGCGCATCTGCATCCCGGCCGGCGAGTCCTGGTGGACGTACTTCTGGATCACCATCGACGGAGAGTGGTCGACCCCCATCGAGGTCGGAGCCCGCAACCTGCCTGCCGGCACGACCACGAGCCTGCCGCATTCGCCGATCCCGCCCGGATCGAGCGACGGTCACACCGCGCTCAATCTGATCGCGATGACCCTGCCGCCGCTACCGTTCGGGGTGTACCGGCCGGTGCTGACGGCGTCGGACGGGCTGCAGACGCAGAGCGTCCCGGTCACGATCCAGGTCCAGGAGAGCTGGGGCTGCGCCTGAGTTTCAGCGGCCCGCCACCCGGGACCCGAAATCCGAACCCGGCGCCCGTCAGCCGGAGCGGCGCTGCCGCAGGTAGGCGAGGACGGCCTCCCGGGTGGTCCGCACCCCGAGCGCCTCCCGGGCCTGGGCGATCCGCCGGTTCGCGGTGCGCAGCGACAGGAACTCCGCCGCCGCGGCGGCGGCGATGGTCTCGCCGTCGGCGAGCCGCTCCAGCAGCGCCCGCTGCTCGGGGATCAGCCGGCTCACCACCGACTCGGTCTCGGACTCCGGCACCTCGTCCGGATCCCGGTGTACCGGCCCGAGCCGGCTCAGGTCATCGACGAGTGCCCGGCCAACCTCGCCGGCCGGGTCCACGATGGCCACCACCCCGGCGCCGCGGGCCGCGGCCAGCACCGCCAGCCGGACCGTGTCGGCGTCCGGTACCCGGCCGAACAGCACCAGTCGGGCGGCGGCCAGGTCCCAGCCGGGCTCGGCGACGGCGAACCCCTCCCGGGTCGACCACCCGTCCCGGACCAGTCGGCGCAGCACCGTGGTCGCGTCGGTCGCCGACGGTACGACGTAGCGCGGCGGGTCGGTCATCGCTGCACCTCCAGCACCAGTCACAGCGCCTCCAGGGCGAGGGCCGCGGCCTCGGTACGGGTGCGGGCGCCCAGCTTGCGCATCCCGGACCGGACGTGGGTCTCCACCGTCTCCGCGGATATACCCAGTTGACCGGCGATGCGTCGGGTCGGTTCGCCGGCCGCGACCAGCCGGAGCACCTCACGTTCCCGGTCGGTGAGGTCGCCGTCGGCGCGGGCGCCCCGGACGTCGCGGCGTACCGCGTGCCGGCGCAGCGCCCGGCGGATCCGGCCGAGCAGTACGACCAGCCCGGCGCGTTCGGCGCGTTCCTCGGCGGTCAGCAGTACCGGGACGCTGCGGGCCGGGTCCGGTTCGTGCAGGCCGGCGGCGAGCAGGCAGCGCACCTCCTCGCGGACCGCCAGGTCCCGCCAGCCGTCGGCGGCCCGGATGAAGCCGGCCGGGTCGCCGCCCGGGGTGTCCCAGGCGGCGAGGGTCTGCCACACCGGCGCCGGCTCCGGCGGAACTCCGGTCACCGCACCGTCGGGCAGCCCCGGACCGGGGCCGGCATCCGCGCCGTCGTACGCCGCCCAGCGGGCGGTGATCCGGCGCAGCCCGTCGATCAGCGGCGGGCCGCCGGAGGATGCTCCGCCGGCCCGGTCCGGCTGGCCGTCCAGCCAGGCCGCCTCCCGACTCACCCAGTCGAGCAGCGCGTCGGCGCCGGTGGAGCCGCCGGTGGTGGCCGCCAGCCGGGACCGGGCCGGGCCGAGCAGGCCGCCGTCCGCCTCGACCAGGCTGGCGGCGGCCACCGCGTAGCCCCGGGCCAGCCGGGGCAGGGTCCGGTCGGTCAGGTCGGCCGCCCGGCGCAGCGCCTCGTCGGAGTCGAGTACCGTGCCGGACGTGCCGGAGTCGAGTGCGGGCTGCCCGCCGCGCAGCGCCGCACACCACAGCCGGGCGGCCAGGAACCGGGTCTGCCAGCTGTAGGCGAGGTCGGCCGCGCAGGCGTGTTCGGCCGCCTCGGCGGCCTGCCCGGCCTCGCCGAGCCGGCCGTCGGCGAGCAGCGTCTCGACCAGTAGCCAGGCACTCCACCGGGCGGAGAGCGGATCACCGGCCGTACCCGCCGCGGCGGCGGCCGAGGCCAGCGTCGACTCCCAGCCCGGGGCGCGGTTCGCGGCGCGTACCGCCGCCAGCGCGGCCCGCAGTCCCGGGTGCGCCGGTTCCGGGCCGTGCCGGGCGGTGATCCGGGCCGCCGCCCGGGTCGCCTCGGCCGGGTCGGCGTCGAGCTGGGCGAGGAGCACGATCCGGTCCCGGGCGGCGAGCTGCTCCGGGGTGGCCGAGTCCGGTACCCGGGCCACCGCCGACCGGGCGCCGGCCAGGTCGCCGAGCTGGACCAGCGCCTCCGCCCGCAGCAGGTCCGGGTCGACGCCGAGCGGTGTGCCGGTGTTCAGCACCCGGGCGGCGGCCCGGGGCCGGCCGCAGGCCAGCGCGGCCCGGGCGGCGTCGACCCGGACCGCCGGTTCCGGCTCGACGCCGGGCAGCGCGCAGGCGAGCAGCAGCAGTTCGGCGCGCAGACCGGCGGTGTCGGCGTCGGCTGCCACGTCCAGCGCCCGCCGGTACGCCGCCGCGCCGTCACCGGCCGCCGCCAGGTGCCGGGCCGCCTCGGCCGGCGGTACCAGCTCGGCGAGGCGCCGGTGCAGCGCCTGCCGGCCGGTCTCGTCGAGCAGCCCGGCGGCCACCTCGGCGACGTACGGCGACACCGGGCCGACCAGCGCGGCGCCGCCCTGCTCGACGGTGACCAGGCCGGCGGCGTGCAGTTCGTCGACCCCGGCACCGAGCACGCCCGCCGGTGCCGGCCGGCCGAGCAGCCCGAGTGCGGCCATCGTGGTACGCGCCGGCCGGGTCAGGTCGGCCAGCGCCGCCGCCACCGCGTAGCCGACCTGGTCGGCGTCGCGGTCCGCCGGCACCGGCTCCGGACGCCGCTCGCCGGTGCCACCGGGTCGGGGCACCCCGGCCGCCCGCTGCGCGGCCGCCTGGTGGGCCAGGGTCACCACCGCCAGCGGCACCCCACCGGCCCGCCGGACCACGTCGGCGACCGTCGACGGGCCCAGCCCGGGGGCTATCCGCCCGGCCAGGGCGGTCGCCGACTCCACGGTCAGCGGCGGCACCGCGAGCCAGCCCGCCGCGACGGCCTCCAGCGCCGCCACCGCCGCCGGCGGCAGCCGGTGCGGGGTACGCAGCGCGACCGCGATCCGGCAGTGCGTGGCCAGCGGCACCAGGGCGGCGAGGGTGGCCGGATCGACCCACTGGAGGTCGTCCAGCAGCAGCAGGCCGCCGCGTACCCGGGACCGGACCGCCTCGGCGAGCAGTGCCGGATCGTGCCCGGGTAGCCGGACCCGGACCGCACGGGCCAGCGCGAACGCCGGTTCGCCGGGCAGGCTGGCCAGGCCGCCACCGGCGAAGACCGGCCCCCGGAAGGCGGTGCCGAGCCGGTGCAGCGCGGTGCTGCGCCCGCCACCGGGTCCACTGTGCAGCACCACCAGGCCGGGGGTGGTGAGCAGGCCGGAGCCGGCCGCGACGACGTCCGGGGCCTGATCGCCGACCGGCCCGCCGTCCGGCAGGTCGGCCGGTCGGAACTGGTCGGGCAGATCACCGACCGACGCGTGCCGCACTGTCCCTCCCCCGCCCGGGTCGACGCCTGACCACCGTGGAAGACGGTGGCACGAACATGGGATCCTGCGCCGGCAGGATATTCGTAGTGTGATGTCCGGCAGGGGCAGCCCGCCCCCGCCGTCGTGTCGGAAGGACAGCAGACGAGATGAACGTGCTCCACCACCGGGTTCCTGCCATTGTCGCCGACCGCACCGCCGGCTGACGAGCGATGGGAGCAGGTCCGCTCAGCGCCCGGGTCGCCGGCCTCTGTGACGAGGTCGGTCCCCGACTCGGCGCCGCTACCGGAACCCAGGTGTCGGGGGTACGCCGCCGGCTCGACGAGCCGCTGCGGGTGGCGATCGCCGGCCGGCTCAAGGCCGGCAAGTCGACGCTGGTCAACGCGCTGATCGGCCGGCGGGTGGCACCGACCGAGGTGGGCGAGTGCACCCGGATCGTCACCCAGTTCCGCTACGGCACCGCCGACCGGGTCGACGTGGTACGCCGGGACGGCAGCCGGCTCAGCCTGCCGCTGGACGACGCCGGCATGATCCCGCAGCGGCTCGGCGTGCCACGCGCCCAGATCTCCTACGTCGACGTCACGCTGACCAGCGACCACCTGCGCGACCTGACGGTGCTGGACACCCCGGGACTCGCCTCGACGAACACCTCGGTCAGCGCGGGCGCCCGCCGGTTCCTGTTCGAGGCCGCGACCGCCCCGTTCGACGACAACATCGACGACGACTCGGCCGGCGCGATCGCCGGTGCCGAGGCGATCGTCTACGTCTTCACCCAGTCGGTCCGGGACGACGACGTGGCGGCGCTGGAGGCGTTCCGGTCGGTCTCGGCCCGGCTGGCCAGCAACCCGATCAACTCGCTCGGCCTGTTCAACAAGGTGGACAAGCTGGTTGGCGGGGCGGCCGACCCGTGGCCGGTGGCCGGTCCGCTGGCCGCCGACCAGACCGGTGTGCTGCGCCGGGTGGTCTCCGAGGTGGTGCCGATCGTCGGGCTGCTGGCCGAGACGACCGAGGCCGGCCGGCTGACCGCCGCCGACTGCGAGGCGCTGCGGACGATGGCCCGGTTGCCGGCCGGCGAGCGGGCGGTGCTGCTCGCCTCGGTCGACCTGTTCACCTCCCGGGACTGCCCGGTCCCCCGGGAGCAGCGGGAGCGGTTGCTGCGGCTGCTCGACCTGTACGGCATCGGCTTCGCCATCGCCCAGTTCGCCGCCCAGCCGCAGCTGGCCAGCGGCGACCTGGTGCGGCTGCTGTTCCAGGCGTCCGGGTTCCCCCGGCTGCGCAACACGCTCGACCAGGCGTTCCGGTGGCGTACCGACGCGATCAAGGCCGGCTGGGGGCTGTCGACCCTGGAGAAGCTGGCCAGCCACGCTCCCCGGCCCGAGGACCGGGAACTGCTGCGGGACGCGATCGAGCAGGTGCTGCAACAGCCGGAGTACCACCGGCTGCGGCTGCTGGAGGTGGCCCAGCTGGTCAGCTCCGGCTCGGTGGAGCTGCCGGAGCCGATGGAGCAGGAGCTGACCCGGCTGGCGCTCTCCACCGACCCCCGATGGATCCTGAGCCTGCCGGCCGCCGCACCGGAGCAGTTGGCCCGGGCCGCGCTGGAGGCCGCCACCCGGTGGCGGGTGTACGCGGTCGCCGGGGCGAGCCCGGCGCAGTCCCGGGTGGCCCAGGTGGCGCACCGCGGCTTCTTCCTGCTCTCCCAGCGGGTACGCGCCGAGGGGAGCCCGCGGTGACCGCCGGCCGTACCGCCACCGGGGCCGGTGCGCCAGCGCAGCGCGGTGGAGCGAACCCGGAGGCGGCGCTCGGCGCGGCGCTGGGCGGGGCGGTCGACGGCGGGCTGGCGTTCCTGCGCAAGGTCGCCCCGGATGCCGCCGCCGACGTCGACATGCTGCGCCGCCAGGTGGTGACCCGCCCGTCGATCGTGGTGGTCGGTGAGACGAAGCGCGGCAAGAGTTCCCTGGTCAACGCGCTGGTCGGGGTGCCCGGGCTGTCACCGGTCGACGTCGCGGTCGCCACCTGCTGCTATCTGGAGTTCGTGCCCGGGCCGGAGGCCGGCGCCCGGGCCTTCCTGCCGGGTCGGGGCGACCCGCTGCCGCTGCGCCTGTCCGACCTGCGGGACTGGGCCACCCCGCTGGGCCGGCTGCCGGACGACCAGCGCCCGCCCCGGCACATCGAGGTGACCCATCCGGCGCCGCTGTTGCAATATCTCAGCCTGGTCGACACCCCGGGCACCGGCGGGCTGGATCCGGCGCACGCCCAGATCGCGCTGGACGCGGCGGCCCGGGCCACCGCCCTGCTCTTCGTGGTCGACGCCGCCGCCCCGTTCGCCCAGCCGGAACTCGACTTCCTGATCGAGGCGAGCAAGCGGGTCAACCTGGTGGTCTTCGCGTTGACCAAGACCGACGCGTACCCGGGCTGGCGGACGATCCTGGCCGACAACCGGGCGCAGTTGCAGGCCCACGCACCCCGGTTCGGCGGCGCGTCGTGGTTTCCGGTCTCGGCCCGGCTGGCCGAGCTGGCCCGGACGATGCCGGCGGAGGCGGCCGGTGAGCTTATCCGGGAGTCCCGGATCGCCGAGTTGCAACACGCCCTGATCGGGGTGGCCGGCCGGGGGCACCTGCTGCGGCAGGCGAACCTGCTGCGTACGGTCCGCAGCGAACTGATCCGGTACGACCTGGAACTCGGTGACCGGCTGCGGGCCGCCGACCCCGATCCGGCGGACCTGGCCCGGATCAAGCAGGACCGGGCGGCGCTGGCGGCGCGGAAGCGCACCGAGTCGCGGCAGTGGTCGCTGGCGTTGAGCACCGAGACGCAGCGGGCCCGGGTGGAGGCGACCGGGCTGCTCCGGGGTTACGTCGGCACCCTCCAGGAGGAGTTCCTGAACCGGATCGACAAGGCCCGGGGCGAGGAGCTCAAGGGGCTGCCGCAGCAGGTCGACGAGGGGTTGCACGCGCTGTCGGTGCGGCTCTCCGACGATCTGGAGGTGCGGTTCCGGCAGGTCGGCGAGCGGGTGCTCGCCGAGGTGTTCCAGCCGGAGGAACTGCGGTTCGTGCTGGGGCGGCTCAACGCGACCCTGCGGCACGCGCTGGCCAGCAAGCCGCGCCGGGAGGGCGGCGGCCCGGACAACATGATGATCGCGATGTCGGCCGGGTCGATGGCGTTCCTGGCCGGCCGGGGCGCGATGGCCGGCGCCTCGGCGCTCGGCGCGGGCGCGCTGGTCGGTGGCAGCCTGCTGATCCCGTTCGCCGGGCTCGGCCTGGGGCTCGCCGCCGGCGGCTTCATCCTGTACCGGCGCCGGGTGCACACCGACCGGCAGCAGGCCCGGATGTGGCTGCGGGAGGTGGTCGCCGACGCCCGGGCCGCGCTGTCGGACGAGATCACCAACCGGTTCACCGACCTGCAGTACGCGCTGACCCTCGCCCTAGATGACGCGATCGAGCGCCGGCTGCGGCAGCTCGACGAGCGGATCGCGGAGATCGACGCGGCGGCGGCCGAGGACACCGCCGTACGGGCCCGGCGCCGAGCCGCGACGCAGGCGGAGCGGGAGACGGTCCGGACCCGGGTCAAGCAGGTCGACGAGGTGCTGGTCCGGGCCCGGGCGCTGGCCCCGGCTCCGGCCACCGAGGACCGAGGGCGGGAACATGACTGACTACTGGGGTGGCTGGTCCGCCGACCAGCCGGAGTTCGGCGGCCCGGAAGGTGAGGACTTCGGTGACCTGACCCCGGACCAGCCCGACGACAGCGGCTTCCCGGTCGAGGGGTTCGGTGCCGCCGACCCGGATCCCGGCGACCTGTCCGGGGCGCCCGCCGACCCGCCGCTGCCGCTCGGCTACGACGACCTGCCGACCGGGCCGCACACCGACCCGTACGCCGAGGCGGACCCGTACCCGGCCGAGGAGTCGGGGTTCGGGCCGGACGGCTATTCCGAGGTGCCCGCCGAGGTCGGCTTCGGCGCGGCGGACCCGCCGGTCGGCGCCGACCCGGACCTCGACCCGTACGCCGACACCGGACCGGCCTGGTGGGAGTCGACCGAGTTGCCGGATCTCGGCGCACCGCCGGAGCCGGTCGACGGCTTCCCGTGGACCGATCCCGCCCTGCTCGGCCAGCCGGTCGACGCGGTGCCGCCGCCGCTGCCCGAGCCGGTCGCCGGGACGGTCGCCCCGGACGAGTTGGCCGGGTACGCCGGTGAGGAATTGCCGGCCGACGGCGACCCGTGGTCGGCGCTGACCGCCTCCGAGGACCCGGCGACGAGTACGCTTGCCCGGTTCTGGTTGCCGGACGAGCGCTGACGGGACACCGGGCCTTCCGCCCTGCTGCGGGATTCCGCGCGCTCCTCCGACGCCGGCACAGGAACTGGCAACCGGCCGAACATTCAGGCCCAGACGGAAGCGAGCGGCAAGATGGCGGAGACGACGAGCGGCGGCACCGGCGCCACAGCCCAGATCGGGGTGACCGGGCTGGCGGTGATGGGCCGCAACCTGGCCCGGAACCTGGCCCGGCACGGTCACCGGGTGGCGGTGCACAACCGGTCGCCGGAGCGGACCCGGAGCCTGGTCGCCGAACACGGGGACGAGGGGACGTTCGTGCCGAGCGAGTCGCTGGCCGACTTCGTCGCCTCGCTGGAGCGGCCCCGCGCCGTCATCGTGATGGTGAAGGCGGGCCGTCCCACCGACGCCGTCATCGACGAGCTGATCCCGCTGCTCGAACCCGACGACATCGTCATCGACTGCGGCAACGCCCACTTCGCCGACACCCGGCGGCGGGAGGAGACGCTGCGCGAGCACGGGCTGCACTTCGTCGGCACCGGTGTCTCCGGCGGAGAGGAGGGTGCGCTGCTCGGCCCGAGCATCATGCCGGGCGGCTCGGTCGAGGCGTACCGCAAGCTCGGGCCGATCTTCGAGTCGATCGCCGCCCAGGTCGACGGGGTGGCGTGCTGCGCACACATCGGGCCGGACGGCGCCGGGCACTTCGTGAAGATGGTGCACAACGGCATCGAGTACGCCGACATGCAGCTCATCGCCGAGGCGTACGACCTGCTCCGGGAGCGGCTGGGCGCGACACCGGCCGAGATCGGCAAGATCTTCGCCGGCTGGAACGAGGGCGACCTGGAGTCGTTCCTGATCGAGATCACCGCCGACGTGCTCGGGCACGTGGACGCCGGCACCGGCAAGGCGTTCGTCGACATCGTCCTCGACCAGGCCGAGCAGAAGGGCACCGGCCGGTGGACGGTGCAGAGCGCGCTCGACCTGGGCGTGCCGATCACCGGGATCGCCGAGGCGACGTTCGCCCGCTCGCTGTCCGGGCACGCCGACCAGCGGGCCGCCGCGGCCCGGGCGTACGCCGACGCGGGGGGCGAGGCGCCGACCGGTGAGGTGGACCGGGACGCGTTCGTGGAGGACGTCCGCAAGGCGCTGTACGCCTCGAAGATCGTCGCCTACGCGCAGGGCTTCGACCAGATCCGGGCCGGCAGCCAGGAGTACGGCTGGGACATCGACCCGGCGGCGCTGGCCACCATCTGGCGGGGCGGCTGCATCATCCGGGCCCGGTTCCTCAACCGCATCCGGGAGGCGTACGACGCCGACCCGCAGTTGCCGACGCTGCTGGTGGCGCCGTACTTCGTGCAGGGGGTCGCGGAGAGCGTCGCCAGCTGGCGGCGGGTGGTCAGCTACGCCGCCCAGGCCGGCGTGCCCGCCCCCGCCTTCGGCTCCTCGCTCTCCTACTACGACGGGCTGCGGCGGGACCGGCTGCCGGCCGCGCTGATCCAGGGCCTGCGGGACAACTTCGGTGCCCACACCTACCAGCGGGTCGACACCGAGGGCAGCTTCCACACCCAGTGGGCCGGCGACCGCACCGAGTCTCCGGCCTGACCGCGAGTCGCGACAACGCGACTGACCGCGCCAACCCGACGGGTCGGCGGTCCGTCCTCCGGCACGGGGGCGGATCGCCGGCCCGGTCGCGTCCCGGTCTGCACCGCAGTCAGCCGGGCCTGGCAGCGAGGACCGCGACCAGCACGACGAGCGCGGCGACCACCAGCAGGGCCAGCGTCCCGGTCCAGACCAGCCCGGCCGTCCCGGTCCAGAACCGGCCGGCCGGCTGCGCCCCGGGCTGACCGGGCCGGGCCGGAGCCGGCCACTCGGGCTGGGCGGGCGCCGGCCGGAGCGGCGCCACGGCCCGGGCCGTGGCCGATCCATCACGAGCCGATCCGCCCGGGGGCGGAGCCGATCCGCCGCGAGCCGATCCGGCCAGGGCCGGTCCGGGCGACGGCACCGGTGCGGGCCGGGCCGGCGGGTCGTCGAGCCGGAGGGCTCCCTCGGCGACCACCGTCTCCGGCTGCTCCAGGGTGGTCGGGGCGACGCCCAACTCGGCGTGGATCAGCCGGGCGGCCAGCGGAATCCGGCTGGAGCCGCCGACCAGGAAGATCCCGACCAGGTCGGCCGGGTCCAGCCGGGCGGCGGCGATCGTCCGGGCCAGGCAGTTCACCGTCTGCTGGAGCTGCCGGCGGATCAGCGACTCCAACTCGTCCCGGGTCAGATGCGCCCGCAGGTCCAGCGCCGGCAGGTGCAGCTCGGCGCTGGCGGCCCGGGACAGCAGCTCCTTGGCCGCCCGGACGTCGTCGTAGAGCAGTTCCCGCGCCCGGCGCTGCCCCGCGTCGGCCGGGCTCAGCAGGCCGTGCCACAGCTCGGTCCGGCCGCCGGCGTAGCCCCGGCCGAGGTGCTCGACGAGGGCCTGGTCGAAGTCCAGCCCGCCCAGGTCGGTCAGGCCGGACTCGGCCAGCACGTCGAAGCCGTCGGCGGTGCGCCGGACCACGGCGGCGTCGAAGGTGCCGCCGCCCAGGTCGTAGACGGCCAGCGCCCGGCCGGGCGGCAGCACCGTGCCGAGTACCGCCGGATAGTAGGCCGCCGCCGCGACCGGCTCGGCGACCAGCCGGGGCGGCGGCAGCCCGGCGGCGCGGGCGGCGGCGACCAGCACGGTGCGACGGCGCTCCCCCCACCGGGCCGGATGGGTGAGCCGGACCTCGTCGACCCCGCCGAGCTGCCGGTACGCCTCGACCGAGACCCGCCGCAGCACCGCGCCGACCAGCTCGGTGACCGGTACCTCCCGGTCGCCGAGCAGCACCGCCCCGTCGTCGATCCGCCGTTTCGGCGCCGGCTCGAACCGGGCCGGGTCGAGCCGGGCCGCCCGGGAGGCGTCCCGGCCGGTCAGCGGCGTGCCGCCCGGGTCGAGGCAGACCGCCGAGGGCAGCAGCGGGCTGCCGTCGAAGAGCAGTGACCGGGCCCGGCCGTCAGCGCCCCGCACCGCGGCGACAGTGTTGGAGGTGCCGAAGTCGATGGCGAGCAGCCGCATGGCGAGCACCATACTGAACCCTCGCCGACCTCCCGTCGCGGTCCGTCATGCCCGGATGGCCGGACGTCGGGGCGCGGGCGCCGCGCTGTCCAGGTGCCGTTCACCGCCCGGAAGAGTCCCCGTCGGTCGGGGGGAAAGCGCCGCCCTCCGGTCACCGGACGGCCAACCGGACCGGGCATACTCGCACCGTGATCCGGGACTTCGCCTACCTCGACGCGCCGACACCGCTGGCGTTCGCGCACCGGGGCGGCGCCGCACGCGGCGACGAGAACACCACCGAGGCGTTCGCCCGGGCGGTCCAGCTCGGCTACCGGTACGTCGAGACCGACGTGCACGCCACCGCCGACGAGGTGCCGGTGGTCTTCCACGACGCGACCCTGCACCGGATGACCGGCGAGCACGGCCGGATCGCCGGACTGCGCTGGACGGACCTGAAGACGATCCGGGTCGGCGGGGCGGCGGCGGTACCCCGGCTCGACGACGTGCTCGGCGCCTGGCCGCAGATCCGGTTCAACGTCGACGTCAAGGCCGACGGCGCGGTCGCGCCCACCGTGCGTACCGTCGACCGGGCCGGGGCCGGCGACCGGGTGCTGCTCGCCTCGTTCAGCGACGCCCGGCTGGCCCGGCTGCGGATCCTGGCCGGGCCGAAGATCGCCACCTCGCTCGGGCTGCGCGGGGTGGCCCGGGTACGGCTCGCCTCGCTGGCCAACCGGCGGCTGATGCTGCCGCCGACGGTGGTCGCCGCCCAGGTGCCGGTCCGCTACCGCGGGGTCAAGGTGGTCGATCGGCGGTTCGTCGACTACGTGCACCGGCTCGGTCTCCAGGTGCACGTCTGGACCATCGACGACATCACCGAGATGAACGAGTTACTCGACCTCGGTGTGGATGGCATCATGACCGATCACGTCGACGTGCTGCGCGAGGCGTACCAGAGCCGCGGTCACTGGCCGTCCGATCGGTAGGTCGGCCGGACCAGGCCCGCCCGACCCCCGATACCGAAGGACCGACATGGCCGAGACCATCCCCGCGACGGCGCCGGACGCGCCACCCAGCACCCGGCACGAGCGGGTCGGCTGGTACTTCTACGACTGGGCGAACTCGGCGTTCAACACGACGGTGATCACCGTCTTCCTGGGCCCGTACCTGACCTCGATCGCGAAGGCGGCCGCCGGCTGCGCCTCGGACGACCCGTGCCGGGGCGGGCGGATCAGCCTGCTCGGCATCGACATCGCGCCCGGTTCGCTCTTCCCGTACATGGTGTCGCTGTCGGTGTTCCTGACCGTCTTCGTGCTGCCGCTGGTCGGTGCGGTCGCCGACCGGTCGCCGCGCAAGAAGGAGATGCTGGCGCTCTTCGCCTACATCGGCTCGGCGGCCACCGTCGGGCTGCTGTTCCTGACCGGCGACCGCTATCTGCTCGGCGCCGGGCTGTTCCTGGTCGCCAACATCTCCTACGGGGCGAGCATCGTCGTCTACTACTCGTTCCTGCCGCAGATAGCCGGGCCGGAGGAACGTGACAGCGTCTCCAGCATCGGCTGGGCGATCGGCTACATCGGTGGCGGGCTGCTGCTGGCGATCAACGTCGCGGCGGTGCTGTTCAAGGACTCGCTCGGGTTGGACACCGGCGAGGTCGCCCGGTACAGCATGGTGTCGGCGGGCATCTGGTGGGCGGCGTTCACCACCATTCCGCTGATCCGGCTGCGCAACCGGCCGCCGGTCGCCGGCCCGGCACAGGGACCGGTACTGCTCGACGGGTTCCGCCAGCTCTGGCACACCCTGCGCAGCCTCAAGGCGTACCCGCTGACGTTGTTCTTCCTGGTCGCCTACCTGGTCTACAACGACGGCATCCAGACGGTGATCTCGCTGTCCGCGGTGTACGGCACCGAGGAGCTGAAGCTCTCCGACGACGTCCTGGTGCCGACCATCCTGATGGTGCAGTTCCTCGCCTTCTTCGGCGCGCTCGGCATGGGCGCGCTGGCGAAGCGGATCGGCGCCTGGAAGACCATCCTGATCAGCTTGGTGCTCTGGACCGTCGTGCTGGCGGTCGCGTTCCGGCTGCCGGCCAACCAGGCGCTGCCGTTCGTGCTGCTCGGCGGCGGGATCGGCATCGTGCTCGGCGGTAGCCAGGCGCTGAGCCGGTCGCTGTTCAGCCAGTTGATCCCGAAGGGCAAGGAGGCCGAGTACTTCGGGCTGTACGAGATCTCCGACAAGGGCACGAGCTGGCTCGGGCCGCTGCTGTTCGGGCTGGCGTACGGGATGACCGAGAGCTACCGGGTGGCGATCATCTCGCTGCTGGCGTTCTTCGTGATCGGGTTCGTGCTGCTGGCCGCCGTGCCGATCCGGCGGGCGATCGTCGCCGCCGGCAACACCCCGCCGGAACGGCTCTGACCGGCCGGTACCGCCGCAGCCCGCCGGCTGCCGCGTCGGCCCGGTCGGCCCGCCCGAGCTGGCCGACCGGGGCGACCAGCGGCACGATCTGGCCTAGGGTGGGCCCGGGGCGGCACGTGGGCGGGAGGCGCGGAATGGAGCGGATCGAGGTGGCCGCGGGTACGGCACTGGTCGGCGTGATGGCCGGTGCCGGCTGGCCGGCGGCCCGGGCCGAGGTGGTGGCCTTCTGGCGGCAGGTCCGGCCCGGGGAGGCGGACGACGTGGCCGCCGACCTGACCGAGGTACGCGCCGAGGTGCTCGCCGCCCGCCAGGCCGGCGACCCCGCCCTGGAACGCGCCCTCGCCGAGGGCTGGCAGCGCCGGTTGCGGGACCTGGTGCAGGGTGACCCCGACCTCGCCGCCGGCCTGCGGCACCTCGTCGACCAGCATCTCGTGCCGGCGCTCCCGGCGGACGAGCGGGCCGGGATCACCAGCCGGCTGCCGGACGGCGAGCGCGGCCCGGGCTGAGTCGCGGGCTGAGCGGGCTGAGTCGCGGCCCGCTGGTCGGTCGGCCGACCAGAGTGGTCAACGACACGGCGGGTCGAACCCGAAACACCTGGTGGCCTAGGCTCCCCGACCGTGACCGACGACAGCCGCACCAGCCCGACCCTGTCCGCCGGCGACGAGTCCGCGCTCGCCCAGGCGTGCTTCGCTGCCGGCGACGGCCGGTTACGTCAGGGCGCCGCCCTGAAGTTCTTCTGGGGACCGATGGACTGTGGCAAGTCGACCATGGCCCTGCAGATGAACTACAACCACGCCCGGCAGGGCCGGCGTGGACTGGTGCTGACCAGGATCGACCGTTCCCTCGGCCCGCAGATCACCACTCGGATCGGCCTGGCGCACGAGGCCATCGAGGTCACCGAAGACCTCGACCTCTGTGAACTCGTCAGGGGCCGGTGGGCCGAGGGCGACCGGCTCGACTACCTGATCTGCGACGAAGCCTGCTTCTACACCGTGCGGCACGTCGAGCAGATGGCCGAGCTCGTCGACTGCTACGACGTGGACGTCTTCGCGTTCGGTTTGGCCAGCGACTTCCGGTCCTGCCTGTTCCCGGCGGCGCAGCGGCTGTTCGAACTCGCCGACGAGGTGTCCCGGATCCAGGTCGAGGTGCTCTGCTGGTGTGGACGCCCGGGGCAGCTCAACGCCCGGGTGGTTGGCGGCGCGGTGGCCCGGCAGGGCGAGCAGGTGGTCATCGGCGACACCGTCGAGGCGGCCGAGGTGCGCTACCAGGTGCTCTGCCGGCGACACTTCCGCTCCGGCGACCTGGGCGAGCACCGCTGACGCCGGAGCCGGCCGGCCCGGTCGGGATCAGAACGGGTCGCCGCAGACCCGCCACTCGTCGCCGTCCTTGATCATCGGCAGCTCCCGCCGGTCCACCGCACCGGAGCGGCGGGTCAGCTTCGCCGTCGCGGTCGCCCGGAGCTGGCCCCGGTCGCTGGCGACGGTGACGTCGTCGATGGCGTATCGGGTGATCGTCGGTGGCACCGAGAGGCGGCGTTCGAACTCGTCCCGGCTCCACCGCTCGCGGGTGTCGACGCAGAGCCGGTCGTAGGCGCCGCCCGCGTCGCCGCTGGTCACGTCCTGCAGGAACGCCTCCGCCGCCTCCTGGGCCGCGCCGGAGGACTGCCGGACGTGCTGGTAGTTCCAGGCCCCGAGGCCGGCCGCGCCCACACAGCAGACGAAGAGGCCGGCCGCGACCACCGACAGCACGCCCCGGAGCCGGCGCGGCCGCCGTGCCCCGCGCCCGCCGGGCAGCTCGTAGCCCATGCCACCGACCGTAGATAGCCACCGCGTCCGGCGGGTGCCGAACCGGTCGGGTCGGCACCCGCCGGCCATGATCGGCTCGGTCGGCGCCACCGGGCGCCCGCCGTGGTCTACGGTCGGGACCATCCCCCGCCAGCTTCGCCGGCCCGCCGGCCGGCCCTCGCCCCTCGAGGACGACGACCATGCAGCGCTACGTCCAGTCGGTCCCGCTACCCGCCGACCCGTACTTCAGCGACCGGCTGCTGCGGTCCTGGCTGGACCGCCAGCTCGGCCCGGACGGGCACGCCGCCGCGGCGGACCGGCTGGCCGCGCTCGCCACCGACGTCACCGGTCCGCTACGGGCCGCGCACGCCGATGCGGAGGCGCACCCGCCCACCCTGGTCCGCTACGGTCCGTGGGGAGCCAGGATCGACCGGATCGAGACCTCCGCCGGCTGGCAGGCCCAGCGCGCGGCGGCCGCCCGGCACGCCGTGGTCGCGCTGCCGTACCTGGCGCAGGCCCGGAGTACCTGGGGAGCGGCGGCCCGGGTCGTCCAGCACGCCCTGCTGCACCTGTACGGTCCGGAGTCGGCCACCTTCTCCTGCCCGGTGGCGATGAGCGACGGCGCCGCCGCGCTGCTCGCCCGCCCCGAGGTCGATCCGGCGCTCCGGGACGCCTGGCTGCCCCGGCTCACCGCCACCGACCCGGCCGTGGCGGTCAGCAGCGGGCAGTGGATGACCGAGTCGCAGGGCGGCTCCGACCTGGCCCGGTCGACCACCACCGGCCGGCCCGCCACCGATGGCTCCTGGCGGCTCACCGGCGAGAAGTGGTTCTGTTCGGCCGCCGACGCGGAGTTGGCGGTCGCGCTGGCCCGCCCGGAGGGCGCCGATGGGGGCAGCCGGGTGCTGGTGCCGTTCCTTGTCCCGCGCTACGCCGCCGACTCGCCGCCGGCCGGGCCGGGCGCCGACCGGGACGCCCCGGCGCCGGGGATCACCGTGCACCGGCTCAAGGACAAGCTCGGTACCCGGGCACTGCCGACCGCCGAAATCGGGCTGCACGACGCGTACGCCTGGCCGCTGGGTGACCCGTCCGTGCCGGGTCTGAGCCGGGCGATGACCCTGGTCGTGGTGACCCGGCTGCACAACGCGGCGGCGGCCGCAGCCGGCATGCGCCGGGGACTCGGGTACGCCCTGGCGTACGCCGACGCCCGGCAGGTGGCCGGCGGACGGTTGATCACCGCACCGCTGCACCGGGCCACCCTGGGCACCCTGGCGGTGGACGCGGCCGGGGCGTTCGTGCTGGCCGGGCACGCGTTCGCGCTGCTCGGCCGGGTCGAGGTGGGGGCGGATCCGGCCGCCGCGGCCGAACTGCGGATCGTGGCGCCGCTGGCCAAACTCGCCACCGGACGGCTGGCGGTCTCCTCGGCCAGCGAGTACGTCGAGTGCTTCGGCGGCGCCGGATACGTGGAGGACACCGGGGTGCCCCGGCTGCTGCGGGACGCCCAGGTGCTGCCGATCTGGGAGGGCACCACCAACGTGCTCGCGCTGGACGTGCTGCGGGCGGTGCTCCGGGAGGACGCCGCTACCCCACTGCTGGCCCGGCTGGACGCCGCCACCGACACCGGCCGGCGGTTGCACCCGGCGCTGGCCGACGCGCTCGCCGGCACCACGGCGGAACTGCGGAACTCGCTCGCCGAGGTGACCCCGGAGTCGGTCGCGGTACTGGCCGGGGCGCGCGGGCTGGCGTTGCGGATGGCGTACGCGCTGGCCACCGCCCTGCTGGTGGAACAGGCGGCCGGCGGCGACGAGACCGCGGAGGTGGCCGCCCGGCTCTGGGCACGGCGCTGGCTGCGCGGCGCGGACATCGCGGCGGAGGCACACCACGAACTGGACCTGCTCTGCTGAACCGCCCGCCCGGCAGAGCGGCGGTGCGCGGACTCGGTCGCCGTACCTGACAGGAGGTGTCAGGTACGGCAGGCAGGCTGGCCGGCATGGAAAAGATCGGCGACCTCATCATGGTCAACCTGGACAGCCCGGATCCCCGCGCGCACGCCGAGTTCTACTCCCGGGCGCTCGGCTGGGAGATCACCGCCAGCGCGGACGAGTACGCGATGATCAGCGACGGGCACGCCTCGATCGGCTTCGGGCTGGTCGAGGGCTACCAGCCGCCGGCCTGGCCGGACAGCTCCGGCGGCAAGCGCTACCACCTCGACCTCTACGTCGACGACCTGGACAAGGCCGAGGCGGCCTGCCGTGACGCCGGTGCCGCGCGACCCGACTTCCAGCCCGGCGGTGACCGGTGGCGGGTGCTCACCGACCCGGCCGGGCAGCCGTTCTGCATCTGCCGGCGACCGCAGGACTGAGCAGGTGGACCCGGGCGGACCCGCCGTCTCAGCTCCGGCGGCGGGCCCGGGCCGCCCAGATCGCGTACGCCGGGTCCCGGTCCAGGTTGTGCCGGTCCCGGTCGTACCGGCGGGTGGTGCGCGGGTCGGCGTGCCCCATCGCGTCCTGCACATCCTCCAGTGGCACCCCCTCGGCCCGGGCCGAGGTGGCGAAGGCGTGCCGCAACGAGTGTGGGGAGAGCCGTTCCCAGGCCGGAATGCCCGCCACCCGGGCCAGCCGCCGGACCAGCCGGAACACGGCGTGCCGGTCGAGCCGGTTGCCGGTGGCGGTCACCAGCAGCGCGCCGGTCAACTGCTCCACTGGCCGTCCCGCCACGATCGCGCGGGCGGCCAGGTAGGCGTCCACCGCGTACGCCGAACCCGGGGTCAGCGCCCGGCGGCGGGCCCGGCCGCCCTTGCCGACGAACCGCACGCTGCGGTGCCCCCGCTCCTGGCCCAGGTCGGCCAGGTCGAGCGAGACCAGCTCGCCGACCCGTAGCCCGAGGTCGGCGAGGAGAGCCAGCACCACCCGGTTGCGCAGCGCGGTGGGGCCGGTGTCGGCCTCGGCGGCGGCGAGCAGCGCGTCGACCTCGTCCGAGGTCAGGCCCACGGTGGCGGAGTGGTCCCGGTCGACCCGGGGCCGGTCGGCACCGGAGACCGGATTGCCCGGCACCGCCCCGAGCTTGCCGAGAAACGTGTACCAACTGGACAGCGCGGAGAGCTTCCGGGCCACCGTTGCCGAGGTCAGCGGGCGGCCGCTGCGCGGGTCGACGCTCGACTCCAGCTCCCGGGCGTACGTGTTGACGTCCAGGAACGTCGCGCCGAGCGGGTCGAGCGCCCGGCTGCCGCACCAGCCGAGCCAGCCGGCGATGTCCCGCCGGTACGCGGCCCGGGTGTGCTCGGACAACCGACGGTTACGCAGCCAGGCCTCGGTGAAGTCGGCCGGAGCGGACATCGACACCGGTCGGGGCGTCGCCCGGCGAACCAGGGTGGATCGGGACACGCGAGAAAGTTTTTCAGACCATTCGCCCGGGACCTCGAAGACGCGCCCGGCGATCTCCAACTCTCGGAAATACCGGGATAATCTTGCTCGGGTGCGCGCCAGCCGACTCGTCTCACTGCTCCTGCTGTTGCAGGCCCGGGGGCGGATGACGGCGCAGGAGCTCTCCACCGCGCTGGAGGTGTCGGTCCGGACGGTCTACCGGGACGTCGAGTCGCTCGGCGCGGCCGGTGTACCCGTCTACGCCGACCGGGGTCCGGCCGGCGGCTACCGGTTGCTCGACGGCTACCGGACCCGGCTGACCGGGTTGACCACCGACGAGGCGGAGGCGCTGTTCCTGGCCGGCATGCCCGGCCCGGCCACCGAACTCGGCCTGGGAACCGTGCTGGCCGGTGCCGAGCTCAAGCTGCTCGCCGCGCTCCCGGCCGAACTGGGGGGCCGGGCCGCCCGGGCCCGCGACCGGTTCCACCTGGACGCACCGGGCTGGTTCCGCGACGCCGAACCGACCCCGCACCTGGCCGCGCTCGCCGACGCGGTGTGGCGGGAGCGCATGGTCGAGATCCGGTACCGCCGCTGGCGGGCGCCCCGGGAGGTGACCCGGCGGCTCGCGCCGCTGGGCGTGGTGCTCAAGGCGGGCCGCTGGTATCTGGTGGCCCGGGCCGGCGAGGAGCCCCGGGCCTACCGGATCGGCAGCGTGCTGGAGCTGACGGTGCTGGACGAGAGCTTCACCCGGCCCGACGACTTCGACCTGGCCGGCTTCTGGCACGCCTGGAGCCGCCGCTACGAGGAGAGCGTCTACCAGGCCACCGCAACGGTACGGCTGACCGAGGCGGCGCTGGAGCGGATGCCCTTCATCTTTCCCCCGGCGATGTCCCGGGCGGCCCGGGCCGCGGCCGGACCGGTCGACAACGCCGGCTGGCGCTACACGGCCGTGCCGATGGAGTCGGTCCGGCACGGGCACGTCGAGCTGTTGAAGCTCGGCGCCGACGTCGAGGTGCTCGCCCCGGCCGAGCTGCGGGCGGCGTTCGTGGCCACCGCCCGGGCGATGGCCGACCGGTACCGGATCACAGCGGACTGACCGGCGCCGCTGCCCGGGACGGCCGACGCGCGCCGGTCCGGGGTGTCGGCCGGACGGGCGCGCGTCGCGGGACGGTGGTTATACGTGGAATCAGGAGTTGATCTGGCGCGGGCCGGCACCGGAGACGGTGACCTCGACCCGGCGCGGCTTGGCCCGCTCGGCCACCGGAATGCGTAGGGTCAGCACCCCGGCCTCGTAGCCCGCCTCCAGCTTGTCCGTGTCGAGGGTGTCGCCGAGGAAGAGCTGCCGGGTGAATACCCCCATCGGACGTTCGGCGGCGACGAGTTCCACCTTGTCGCCGGTCGGCCGGCGCCGCTCGGCGCGGACGGTGAGCACGTTGCGCTCCACCGTGCACTCGATGCTCTCCGGGTCGACGCCGGGCAGGTCGAAGGCCGCGTAGAAGTAGTCGCCGTCGCGGTAGGCGTCCAGGTGCATGACCGCCGGTCGGCTGGTGGTGCCGAAGAAGTGCTCGGCGATCCGGTCGATCTCGCGGAACGGGTCGGTACGCATCAACATCGTCGATCCTCCTCGGTTCTCCTGGGCCGAAGGTTAAGTTGAGTCGAGGTGACTCAAGTTCTCTTCCTTATTACCGCGCCGCGGCTCCGGCGTCAACCCCGACCACCCGACGTCAACCGAGCCGCTTCTCGAACCAGTGGTCGGCGTACGGCGAGACCGCGTAGGCCGGCACCTCCCGGTAGCCGTGCCTGGCGTACAACGCCCGGGCCTCCACCAGGTCGTGCCGGGTGTCCAGCCGCATCGTCGTCGCCCCGTGCGCCGCCGCGACCTCCTCCACGGCGGCGAGCAGCCGTGCCCCGCCCCCACGCCGTCGCGCGCCGGCCCGGACGAACACCCGGGTCACCTCGGCGTACGGCAGGTCACCCAGCCGTACTCCGGCACAGCCGGCCGGCTCGCCGTCGTACCAGCCGACCAGGAACAGCCCGGTCGGCGGGGTCAGGTCGTCGCTCGGCTCGTCCGCCAGCACCTGGTCGATCTCGGCGTCGTCGGTCGGCCGGCGGTGGTACCGGCTGACGATCTCGGTGAAGTAGTCACGGAGCAGGGCACCTGCCACCGCTCCGTCGACGGGCTCGGCGCGGACCGTCCAGCCCAGGGTCAGGATGTCTCCCACCCGGTCAGTCTGGCCGGCGCGTCCAGCGGTTTTCCCCGCTCCGTTCGGGTGGCGGCGCGGGCGACCGGTCAGCGGACGGCCGCGACCGGCGCGGGTTCCGGCGCGGCCTCCGGGCCGGTGCTGACCGGGCGACGCACCCCGGGGACCGCGGCGGTACCCAGGCAGGCCACCGCGACCGCCACGGCGGCCAGCGCCAGTGGCACGGTGGGCGACCAGGCGTCGGCGGCGAGCGGCGCGAGCGCGTACCCGAGGGGCATCGCGGCGAGCGAGAGCAGCCAGTCGTAGGAGGTGACCCGGGCCAGCACGTGCGACGGGATCTCCGCCTGGACGACGGTCTGCCAGAGCGGGTTGAGGAAGCCGAGGGCGGCCAGCGCGACGCCGTACGAGACCACCACGGTCCACGCCGGAGCGGCCACCGCGAACAGGGTGAGCGGCAGCGCGTAAGTGGCCAGGCCCAGGTTCGCCACCAGGATCGGCCGGCGCAGCCGGGCCCGTCCGGCCAGCAGTGAGCCGACCAGCAGACCGACCGCACCCGCCTCGAGCACCAGTACCCAGACGCCCTCGCCGCCCAGCCGGTCGATCGCCACCGCTGGGCCGAGGGTGACCAGTACCGCCGCCACGCCGTTCCAGACCGCGTGCGCCACCAGACTGCTCCAGTACCAGTCGCGGGAGCGGACCTCGGACCAGCCCTCCCGCAGGTCGGCGAGGAGCGAGTGGCGCTGCACCGGGGTCCGGCGTACCCGGAGCACGGCCAGCAGGGCGGCGCTGACCGCGAAGCTGGCACCGTCGAGCACGAACGCCCAGCCGGGCCCGGCGGCCCAGATCAACGCGCCGGCCAGCGCCGGTCCAGCCAGCCCGGTGGCGCTGCGGGCGGCGCCCAGCGCGGCGTTGGCCCGCTGCCGGCCGGGCGCGTCGACCACCCCGGCGACCAGCGGTGAGGTGGTGGGCATCGCGAAAGCGGACGCGACCCCACCGACCGCCGAGGCGACGGCGATCGACAGCAGGGTCGGATCGCCGCCGAGCAGTTCGACCCCGACGAAGACCTGGGCGGCGCAGCGGACCAGGTCGCTGCCGATGGCCACGATCCGGGGATCGAGCCGGTCGGCGAGCACTCCGCCGAGGGGTAGCAGCAGCAGTCTCGGCACCATCGCACAGCCGAGCACCAGGGCCAGGGCGGAGCTGGAACCGGTGGCTCGCAGCACGGCGAGGGCGAGCGCGGCCGGCACGACGGCGTCGCCGAGCGCGGAGAGCGTACGGCCGAGGAAGAGCAACTGGAAGGCGCGCAGCCGGAGCGGGTGGGTCACGGGTTCGGAGGTTATTTCGAAGCCGAACCTTTCGCCAACGAATAATTCCACTTCGACGTAGGATTGTGGCGTGGAACACCAGGAGGACTGGACCGACGGGCACGTCGCGCGCTGGCTGCCCGTGCTGCCCGACCTCGACCCGGACGTGGAGGGCACGGTGACCCGGGCGAAACTGCTGGCCCAGCACCTGCGCCGGGTCCGGGAGAAGTCGCTGGTCGACTTCGACCTCCAGCGGCCGGAGTTCGACACCCTGCACGCGCTCGCCGGCCGGCACGGCCGGGCGGTGCCGTCCCAGCTCGCCGACGACCTCAACCTGGCGCCGCCCTCGGTCACCGCCCGGATCGACGCCCTGGTCGCCCGCGGCTTCGTCCGGCGGACACCGTCGGCCACCGACCGGCGCCGGGTCGACATCGAGCTGACCGAGCAGGGCCGGGCCGCCTGGCTCGGCGCGATGGACATCCTCGGCGACGAGGAGTACAGGCTGCTCGGCGCGCTCACCGCGGACGAGCGGCGTACCCTCTCCGACCTGCTGCGCCGGGTCATGCTCGCCGCCGAGCGGCCCCCGACGCTCTGACCGAATCAGGGGCCCGCCCTGGTGGTCACAGCTCGAACAGGTCCCGCAGCGCCGCGCCGATCCGGGCCATGCTCGCGCCGGTCGCCATCCCCACCCGCTCCACCGCGACCGCCGCCGGAACCCGGCGCAGCCGGTTCACCACCACGACCCCGGTGACCGGATCCGTCTCGGCCAGCGGCACCACGAACGGTGGAAGTTCGCTGCTGCCGCGCTGCCGGACGATCGGGGCACAGTACGGGGAGGTGGACGGCCGGTCGTTGTGCCCCTCGCCGGAGAGCACGATGACCCGGTGTCTGGCCTGCTGGGTACGGTCGCCGACGGTCCAGATCTCGCCCCGGTTCACGCGGCGCCGGCCAGGTCGGACCAGCCCGCGTCGACCCGGTCGGCGTAGCGGTCGAAGGCGTCGAGTTCGTCCCGGACCTCCGGGTGCGCGGCCAGCCACGCCTCGTGCTGCCGAGCCGCGGCGCGGAGCGCCTCCTTGCGGGCCGCACGGTCGATCCAGGCCGACAGGGACATGCCGTCCTGCTTCGCCGCGGCACGGGCTCGGGCGAGCGTGTCCGGGTTCAGGCTGAGCGTGACCTTGTCCGCCATGTCCGCGATGGTACGCCCGGTGGTGTCGGCGGAGGTATCCGCGCGGGTGTGTCGGGGCGGCACCGGAGCCGGTCAGCGGGCCGGCGCGACCAGCCCCAGCTCGTACGCGATGATCACGAGCTGTACCCGGTCCCGGGCGTCGAGTTTGGTCAGCAGCCGGGCCACGTGCGACTTGGTGGTCGCCATCGTGATGAACAGCTCGTCGGCGATCTCGCTGTTCGAGCGGCCCTGCCCGATCAGGGTCAGCACCTCCCGCTCCCGCTCGGTGATACCGGCGACCGGGCGTACCCGACGGGCGGCCGCCGGTGCGGCCTCGACGAAGCCCGCGATCAGCCGGCGGGTCACGCTCGGTGCGATCAGGGCGTCACCGGCGGCGACCACCCGGATCGCCCCGAGGATGTCGTCCACGGCCATGTCCTTGACCAGGAAACCGCTGGCACCGGCCCGGAGTGCGCCGTAGACGTGCTCGTCCTCGTCGAAGGTGGTCAGCACGAGTACCCGGCTCGCTCCGTCACCGGCCACGATCTGCCGGGTCGCCTCGATACCGTCCATGCCGGGCATCCGGATGTCCATCACCACCACGTCGGGCCGGACGGCCCGGGCCAGCTCGACGGCCTCCGCACCCGTGCCCGCCTCGCCGACCACCGACAGGTCGGGGGTGTCGGCGATGAGGACCCGCAGCCCGGAACGGACCAGCGGCTGGTCATCGACGAGCAGTACCCGGACGCTCATGCCGGCACCGCCGGGCTCGGGACGGTCTCCGGCAGCGGCAGCCGGGCCGCCACCCGGAAACCGCTTCCGGGGACCGGTCCGGCCGCGAAGTCGCCGTGCAGCAGGCCGACCCGCTCCCGCATCCCGGCGATCCCGAACCCGCTGGCCGCGACCGGCCCGCCGCGCCCCTCGTCGACGACCTCGACGTGCAGGTCGTGCTCCCGGTAGTCGAGGGTGACCCGGCACCGTGGCGTACCGGCGTGCCGGACGACGTTGGTCACCGCCTCCTGCACGACCCGGTACGCGGACAGCTCGATGTCGGCCGGCAGCGGACGCCGCTCCCCCCGCCGGCACAGCTCTACCCGGACCCCGGCCTCCGCCGTCGCCTCGGCCAGCCGGTCGAGGTCGGCGAGCCCGGGCGCCGGATCCCGGGGCGCCGGGTCGGACGGGTCCGCCTGACGCAGCCCGCCGAGCACCCGGCGCAGGCCGGCGAGGGTCTCCCGGCTGGTCGTCTCGATCGCCCGCAGCGCAGCACCGGCCTCGGCCGGCTGGGTCTGGATCACCCGGCTACCCACCCCGGCCTGGATCGCGATGATGCCGATGCTGTGCGCCACCATGTCGTGCAGTTCACGGGCGATCCGTAGCCGTTCGGCGGTGACCGCCTGGGTGGTGGCCTGCGACCGCAGCGCCTCGGCGTACCGCCGCCGCGCCCGCACCGAGTTGCCGATCATCCAGGTGGCCAGCATCCCCAGGGTGGGGATCTCCGGCTGGAAGACGGCATTGTCGCCGAGGTCCAGGTAGCCGATCATGATCTCGGCGCAGAGCGTCAGTACGGCCACGGTCACCGAGAGCCGACGGGACCTGGTCGCCGCGACGAACCCGACGACCAGGTTGATCGCCAGCAGTTGCAGATACCGCAGGTCGGCCAGGTAGCCCTGGTGCCACGAGTGGATCATCACCGTCATCGCCGCCGACCCGAGCAGCATCAACGCCAGGGTCGCCAGCGGGCTGCGCCGCAGCAGGACGGCGGGCAGCGCCATCACCAGGGCCGGCAGCGCGTACCGGGGGATCATCTCCAGCACGCTGTGGTAGCGGCCGGGGCCGTCTGAGACGATCGCCACGGTAAGGGCCAGTAGCACGGGGAACGCGGCGACTCCGCACCAGACCAGTGCCGTCCGCACCCCCGCCGGCAGGCGGTGGCGCAGCGGTGGCCGGAGCAGGTGCGGGGTGGCGTCCACGCGGCGAGACTAGCCACCGGCCGGCCGGTGCGGCATCCGTCCACGGACGTAATCCCGCAGGCTGGCGCCGCCCGGACGGTTGCCGCCGCCGGCCCGATGTCCCGGGCCGCCCGATTCGGCAGCGTTGCGGTCGTGATCGAAGTCAACGACCTGACCAAGCGATACGGTCGCAAGACCGCCGTCGACGCCCTCTCCTTCACGGTACGGCCCGGGCACGTCACCGGCTTCCTCGGACCGAACGGTGCGGGCAAGACCACCACGCTGCGGATGATCCTCGGCCTGGACGCACCGACCCGGGGCACCGCCACGGTCGGCGGCGTACCGTTCCGGACCCACCGGCGCGGGCTGCGGCACGTCGGTGCCCTGCTCGACGCGAACCACGTGCACGGCGGACGCAGCGCCAGGGCACACCTGTCCGCCCTGGCCCGCAGCAACGGCATCCCGCCGGGCCGGGTGGACGAGGTCCTCCGGGAGGTGGGGCTTGCCGAGGTGGCCCGGCAGCGCGTCGGCGGGTTCTCCCTCGGCATGAAGCAGCGACTCGGCATCGCGACCGCGCTGCTCGGTGACCCGCCGGTACTGCTCTTCGACGAGCCGATCAACGGGATGGACCCCGAGGGGGTGCGCTGGGTCCGGCACCTGTTCCGCCGGCTGGCCGCGGAGGGCCGGACGGTCTTCCTCTCCAGCCACCTGATGACCGAGATGGAGAACACCGCCGACCAACTCGTCGTGATCGGCCGGGGCCGGCTGGTCGCCGCCGAGTCGCTGGCCGGCTTCGCCGCCCGCAGCAGCCGGCGCAGCGTGCTGGTGCGTACCCCGCGGGCCGCCGAACTCACCGCGCTGCTGACCGCCGCCGGAGCGCGGGTGGAGGCGCAGGAGAGGGTCGAATCCGAGGTACGCACGCTGACCGTGATCGGGCTACTGGCCGAACAGATCGGCACCCTCGCCTTCGACCACCGGATCGTCCTGCACGAACTGGCCACCCGGACCGCCTCACTGGAGGACGCCTACCTGGAACTCACCGCCGACCGCATCGAATACCTGGCGGGGCAGCCCCGATGAGCACCGACACCGCCACCTCGGCACCGAACCCGGCACGCCGGGCCGAAGCGCTCGCCGAGCCACCTGCCCGGTTCCGCGACCTGCTCGGCGCCGAGTGGATCAAGGTCTGGTCGCTGCGTTCGACACCCTGGACGCTGCTGCTCAGCACGCTCTTTGTCGTCGGTACCGCCACCATGGAGGCGCTCGACGACTACCGCGACTTCCCGAGCATGAGCCCGGAGGCGCAGCGAGAGCCGATGTTCGCGCTCTCCGACGCGTTTCCGCTGATGGGCTACTGGACACTGGCACTCGTCGCGGTCAGCGCGGGCGCGATCGTGATGGTCGGCGAGTACGGCAGCGGTCTGATCCGCACCACCACCGTCGCGGTGCCGGCCCGTGGCTCGGTGGTGCTGGCCAAGGCGGTCGTGGTAGCCGTGCTCTGGACGGTGGCCGGCACCCTCGCCGCGAGCGGCGCGTTCACGGTCTCCCAGGCCATCCTGAGTGGGCGGGACGCGGCGATAGCGATCACCGAACCGGTCGCGCTGCGCGCCCTGGCCGCCGCCGCGCTGCTCCCCACGGTCTGCGCGCTGATCGGGCTGGGCCTGGGGGTCCTGATCCGGCACGGCGCCACCACGATGGTCACCGGCATCTTCACGCTGCTGATGCTGCCGCAGTTCTTCTCGATCCAGATGCGGTGGACCGCCGAGATCAACCACGCGATGGTGCTCACCGCATGGCAACGGTTGACCGCGATGTGGGTACCGCCGCCGGGTGACGGTTTCTCCCAGCCCGATGTCGCCGGGTCGTGGATCGTCTACGCCGCCTGGCCGGTGGCCGCGATCGTCGTCGCCCTGATCGTGGTACGCCGCCGCGACGTCTGAGCGGCCGTCCCGGACCGCATACCGGCGACGGTCTCGGTCGGGGACGGTTGCCGGCGGTCAGTCGATGCTGGCGCGCAGGGCCAGCCCGGCCAGCTGGTCCTGCTCCGCTGACCGCCACGGGTCGCCCCGGTGCCCACCCGTTCGACGTTCTCGTCCATGATGGCGTCGTCCAGCACCGTGCCGTGAAACTCAAGGAGCGGCCCCCTAACCACGGCCGTAGCGTACGGAGTGCGGAGTGGCCGGACACCGAGAGCCGCGGGAGGCGGGGGCGTGCGTCGCAGGCGGTGGCACAGTGCCCGACACGGCGTCGGCGAGGTGGTGACTGTCGGCGGCGCGGGTGCCCCGGTCGCCCCGGGGTCGGCGACGGTCGAGCCGGATCGTTACGGCAGGGCATGAACGGCGGCACCGAACAGGACCGGCGATGGTTGAGGTCGGCCATCGAACTGTCCCGGCTGTCGCCACCCTCGCCGACCCACTACGCCGTCGGAGCGATCATCGTCGACCGGTACGGCGTCACGCTGGCCACCGGCTACACCGGCGAGACCGACCCGCACCACCACGCGGAGGAAGCCGCACTGACGAAGCTCGCCGCCCGGCCCGGCCTGGACCTGGGCCGGGCGACGCTCTACACCTCGATGGAGCCGTGCACCATCCG
This sequence comes from Plantactinospora sp. DSM 117369, assembly GCF_053764795.1. Classification (NCBI taxonomy): domain Bacteria; kingdom Bacillati; phylum Actinomycetota; class Actinomycetes; order Micromonosporales; family Micromonosporaceae; genus Plantactinospora; species Plantactinospora sp. DSM 117369. The sequence continues at coordinate 4,937,093 of NZ_CM132446.1, forward strand.
CAGGTCACGGCCGGATCCCTGCACCGACCTGCTGCTCGACGCCGGCATCGCGCGAGTGGTGCTGGCCCTGCGGGAGCCGCCCCTCTTCGCTGACTGCGACGGTGTGGCGACCTTGCGCGACGGCGGGGTCGACGTCGTCGAGATCAGCGAGTTGGGCCATCTCGTGATCACGATCAACGCCCACGTGCTCGGGCCGGCTGACCGTCGTCCGAACGGCTGGTGATCTGGCAGCGCGGTCAGGCGATGGCGCGGTCAGGTCGGGACGGCGGCGCGAGCTCAGTCCGTACCGGTGCGGGTTTGGGAAGGGCGAGCAGCGCGACCGCGCCGGCCAGGCCGTAGGCGGCGGCCTGGGTGGCGATGGCCGGCAGGATCCCGACGCGTTCGCCGAGCGCGCCCGCCGCGACCGTGTCACGCAGCATGGCCGATGGATACAGAAAGGGCAGCAGGTCAAGGGCGCCGAAGACCACCGCAGCCCAGCCGGACAGCTTCCGGCCAAGGGCTCCAGGTCCCCGTGCCGTGTCAACCGCCCCGGCTTCCGCGAGGCAGCGGGCTGCGCCGGGGAGTATGACCCGGTCGGCCACACCCGACCGAAGCCTCCGTCGGCGGCTACTCCGCGTAGGGCTGGTCCTCTCCGTGCGCACTGTAGCCGAGGCTCCAGATGTAGCCGTCCGGGTCCGCGAAAGAGCCGCCGTAGCCACCCCACGGCAGAGGGCCAGCGGACTTGAGGATCGTGGCACCGGCCTTCTCGGCCTCCGCCATGACCTCGCTGACCCGTATCTCGCTGCGGACGACATAGGTGAGGACCAGCCCGCTGAAGCCGCTGCCCTCCGGGGTCGTACCCACCTGCTCGGCCAGACCTTCACGGCCGTAGAAGCCGACGGGAGACCCGCCGTCCGGTGCGAAGAACACCGAGACGCCGTAGTCCTGCTCGATCTTCCAGCCAAGACCCTCCGTGTAGAACCGCTTGGACGCCTCCATGTCCCGAACGCCGAGGAGGATCGAACTCACGTGCGCTTTCATGCCTCGTCTCCTTGCTTGTGCTTGTTGGTGATGCACACGAGAATCACGCTACGAGCGGCTCCGGGGACCACGCTTCTTGAATCCTGATCGGTTTGATCACCTGCATCGCCGGGAAGGATGCGTCCCCGCCGCCCGAGGGCGGTCGAGCGGGCGGTTGTATACCGCTCCTGGGCCCAGTGAACCTGTCAACCTCCCTTGCGGTGCAATGGATCGCCAACCACTCCTTCCGCACCACCGACAGCAGGCGCTCCTGCCCGGGCGAAAGATAGCTCCTTGCCGAAATGCGGGTCGTCCGACGTCACGGATCGGCAACCAGTCATCTCGCCGAGTAACGCCTAAGGCGGTCCGCCGACCGCAGGCGTCATCCCCGTTCAATGAGCCATTCCATCATGGCCAAAGCGCGTTCATGTTGGCCCGCCCGTAGTTTCCAGACCAGAAACAACGCATCGGTACAGGGCGGGCACGCCACCGCGGCGTTGGTGGTCGGGAAGCTCGGCCATGCCGTCCATCACCCGGTCGGTAATCGGTGAGAGCGGGCGGCCACCAGCCTTCGATAAGGTGACCTACCGCAGGCGCAACGTCGTGGAACGCTGCTTCAACCGGCTCAAGCAGTGGCGTGACCTGGCCACCCGCTACGCCAAACGCGCATCCCTCTACCGGGCCAGCCTTGTCCTGATCGCCGCGACCATCTGGCTCGCATGACCGAGTTGGATCCCTAGTAGTTGCCGAACCGTTCCGTGAAGTTGTGGATGAATGTCTCGGCCGTGTCTCCCGCGAACACCTGGCGAATCGCACCGAACTTCGCCAGCATGGCGCGGGCCTCGGGCAGGTCGCCTGACACCGCCAGGCAGACGGCCAGAGTTCCGTACTCGACCTGCGACTTCGGCCGTCCGAGCAGGGTTTCGATCACCTTTGGCAACGTCTGGTTGCCAACCAAGAACGGCTCCCCATAAGCCGTCAGGTCGGCGACCACCTGGCCAACAGCTTCGTCCACCTGTTCCGGCGACGCGACCCACCAGCGAAACGGCGTGGCCTTGGACGGCTCCGCGTCGTGGACCAGATTGATCATGCTCGCACCCACCTGGCACACGGTGTCCATGCGATCGAAGAGTTGCCTCTGCAACTCGGCGGCGGCGGCGTGTTCAACGCCGACGCTGGGGCTGAGCGAGACGCCGTCGCGCCCGGCGAGGTTGACGCCGAAGTGGAAGACGACCCCGTGGACGGGCTCGCGCACGAAGGCAACCTCATCGTCAGGCACGAAACGATGCCGTCGCCATCCACCAGGCGCCAACTGCTCGGCCAATCGATCGGCCACCAGCACCGAGACCTGGACGACTTGTTCCGGCCCTGACGTCACCAAGGAATCGTGACACGCGAGCTAATGGCTCTTGCAGCGGCACGGGCAGCGCGATGCCCGGCGCGTATGCCACGAGCGCGTAGCTAGAGCTGTTCATTCACATGATCGACAGGACAGGGCCTAGACCGCTTCGCCGAGTTAAGCGCCGTCTGGGAGACCAGATACCCGGCGATCGTCCGGCTGTGGACCAACGCCTGGCCCGAGTTCGTGCCGTTCCTGTCCTTCGACACCGAGATCCGCACCGTCATCTGTACCACCAACGCCATCGAGTCGCTGAACGCCCGCCTGCGCCGCGCGGTCCGCGCCCGTGGCCACTTCCCGAACGAAACCGCCGCACTCAAGTGCCTCTACCTGGCTGCCACCGTCCTGGACCCGACCGGCAAAGGCCAACGCCGGTGGACCAACCGCTGGAAAGCGGCTTTGAACGCCTTCGAGATCACCTTCAACGGACGCCTATCCGCAGGCCGTAAATAACACGAAAACAACTCAGTTACACCAAATTCTTGACACTCCCGGACAAATCGACGGCGACGCATGAGGATCGCCTGGGCCTAGGCTGCATACATACGCCGTGACCAGCGTCCTGCCGATGGAGCTCCTTGGCAGGGCAGGCCTGCCAAGGTCAGCACGGGAGGAGATGGGAATGCGGCGTGACGATGGTGGCGACGTGGGGTGCTGCGGGTGTCCGCAGGCTAGGCGCGATCGGCGCCCGCGTCGGTGGAAGGTGGTACTGATGCTGCTGGCCATCGCTGTTCGGGCTGGTGACTGGCTCTGGCGTCGCGACGAGGGGCCATAGGAGGTTTCCGGGCTTGGACCAGCCTGGTCAGGGCTGGTCCAAGCCGGGCGCGTCCGTCAGCGCCCTCGGCGGTACGGCGGGGCCCGGCGCCGCCGGCTGCGAAGCGAGCGACGCGACGGCAGGACCTGTTGCAGATCCTGGAGACCTATCCCCAGGGACGAGCTGTTCCAGATCAAGACCGACGACCTCTACCACACGGTCATCGGGGTCACCCGGGTAACCGAGTCGATGCTGGCCCGGGTGCTTCGGGGGTGGCGCCGGTACCAGCACCGACCACGAGGTCAGCATCAGGTCTGCCGGTCGCGTCCGGTTCCGGGCGCGTTCGCGCGAGCGAGGTGATCGGGGAGTACCGCTTCCTGGGCATGCTCGGAGCCATAACCAAGGGGCTGGAGTGGTTTTCGCCTGGAAACTACGGCGAGGCCAGGTTGGTGTGCCGCACGCCACAGCGGTGCCGCTCTTTATGGGCGTCTCAAGAGGCGTTCGCCCCGCCGATCCCGGTCCGTCGGCCGCCCCGGCGGGCACGGGCCGCCCAGATGACGTACGCAGGATCGCGGTCGAGGTTGTGCCGGTCTCGGTCGTAGCGGCGGGTCGTGCGTGGGTCCGCGTGTCCCATCGCGTCCTGCACATCCTCCAAGGACACCCCTTCGGCGCGGGCAGTGGTGGCGAACGCGTGCCGCAGCGAGTGCGGCGACAGCCTTGCCCAGGCGTGGATGCCCGCTGCCTGGGCGAGTCGGCGGACCAGCCGGAACACCGCGTTCCGGTCCAGCCGCGCACCGGTCGCGGTGACCAGCAGTGGACCGGTCAACTCCGGCACGCTCAGCCCCTGGGCGGCGGCCCGGGCGGCCAGATAGGCGTCCACCGCATAGGCGGTGCCGGGGGTAAGGGCGCGGCGACGGACCTTGCCGCCCTTGCCGACAAAGCGGATGCTGCGATGTCCGCGCTCGGTGCCGAGATCGGTCAGGTCCAGCGAGATCAACTCGCCGACCCGTAGCCCCAGATCGGCCAGCAGGGTGATGGTGGCCCGGTTCCGGATGGCGGTCGGTCCAGTGTCGGCCTCGGCCGCGGCCAGCAGCGCATCGACCTCGTCGGGGGTCAACCCGACGGTGGCGGAGTGGTCCCGGTCGACCCGCGGGCGGTCGGCGGCGGCCACCGGATTGGTTTCGACGGCGTGCAGCTTGACCAGAAACTCGTACCAGCTGGACAAGGCGGAGAGGCGGCGGGCGACGGTGGCCGGGGTGAGCGGGCGGCCACTGCGGAGCCCCAACGTCGCCTCCAACTGACGGGCGTACGCGTTGACGTCGAGGAACGTGGCCCGCAGCGGATCGAGGCCATGGCTCTTGCACCAGCTCAGCCAGCCGGCGACGTCCCGCCGATAGGCGTCGCGAGTGTGCTCCGACAGCCGCCGGTTGCCCAGCCAGGCTTCGGTGAAGTCGGCGGGCCCAGCGGCTGTCAGCGCGGGGCTGCTCGACCTGCGGGGCACGACGTCGGGAGAGAGCATGCGAGAAAGGCTCTCAGCTCAGATGTGGATTCGTGCCGAGGCGCGCCCGGCAGGACGCCATCGTCGGGGACCGCCGGTCGGGCCAGGACAGCGGGGGTATTGCCGCCGACCACCGGGAACATCGGAGGTACCCGCTATCCTCCCGGCGTGCTCTCCCAGATCAGAGGCTTGTCCCGCCATTTCACCGGGGAAACGCTCCGGACGTACTTGTTGGACCGCTCGGCGCGCATGGAAGACGGCTGCCTCATCGTACGAGGCTACGGTAGCCAGCGAGGCGTGTACCAGAAGGTCGCGGGTCGGGCATGGGCCCACATCGCCGCGTACGTCGTCTTCGTCGGTGACTACAGCCCTGAGTTGGAAGTCGACCACGTTTGCGGTGTGCCGGACTGTATCGAACCGACCCACCTGCGTCAGGTCAGTCATGCCGAGAACTGTCGTAGCCGCCAGCAGCAACCTCGGTGCCGCAATGGACACGACCGTGAGGTCGATACCCGTACCGGCCGCTATCGCAAGGTCTGCCGCCGCTGCAACGGAGACGGGCAGAAGCGGTGGCGCGAACGGCAAGCCCGCCAGGTTGCCGAGGGCCGCGCCAGCTACGGCCGCGCAACGGACTGACGCCGGCCGCGCGGGATCCGGGGTTTCGGCGTCGCCGGGCGCCACTGTGGGGACACCGGAACCTTGGTGGGAAGGGAAACCTTCCGGCCGATCAACACTCCGGACGGTAGGCCAGGCGCCGGTGGCGCCCGTGCCGGTGGCGACCCGGCCGCCGGGTCGCGTTTGACGAGTCGGTCCAGGCAGCTATCCGGAAGTACCTCTGCACGGGGGCGGCGGATGGGAGAACGACGAACACTGCCGCCAACGTCGTACGGCTGGCGCCGCTCCCAAGATCGAACCGCTGGCGTCCCCTTGTCGATCGGGCGCGGGCCGCAGGCAGGATCGGCTTACACCATCCTAAGTGCTTACGGTAAAGAACTGTCATTATGATGTATCACGTCTTGGTCGTTCCGGCCGCCTCTCCGGTGTCAGCTATGGGGATTAATGGATTACTGGTAATGGCAATCCAACAATCATCCCCGGTGGCTGTCGCCGGCGACCTTGTCGTCGAGAGGGCGTACTGCTGGGTGGTCTCGGTGGGAACGTGCCCGAGTCGGCGGCGGACGGCTTCGATGGACACCCCGGCGTTGATCAGTTCGACACGGTGCGCACCGCGCCGCCCTTGCCGGGGACGCGCACGTGCCCGTCGTCCAGTGGGGCGTTGGTAAGAACCGTGGCACCAGCCGCCAAGAAGATGATCTTCGGTGGCTTCGGGGCCATCGGTACGGCGTCTTCGCTGGTAGTCGTGCGACTGGCATCGCGGATGTTGGTCACGCCATGTCCATCGCGCCGGCCGCCGCTTCTGGCTGATGAGTGAGCGGCGTCACATCGACGCGGAGGCAAGGAACCTGGTTCTGAGATGTGTGGCGGGTGATCGCTTCGTTGAACCGGCGCGCGCCAGCTCGACCAGGGCTTGCGGTCAACATCAATCGAGAGATTGCCATGCATGGATGACGTTGAGTAAGCTTCCACATACATGTCGTTATCGAGACGGGAGTACGATCTGTGGGGAAGACCAGAAGTCTTCTGGTGGGCGGCCTCATCGTCGCGCTGGTGGCAGCCGTATCGGCGCCAGCTTCCGCGAAGCCGGTCGGGCCAGAGGATCCCGGCAAGGTCACGCTGACCGGACCGGCAACGGGGGAAGCACGGAAGTACGCCGCACTCTTCGCCCGTCAGGAAAAACTCAACGCTGCGGCTGACACCGTCCAGGCCGCAGCTGGCAACCCAGCCCTGTCCGGTTTCGCCGGCGCCCGGGTTGACGCCGCAACCAACACCCTGACCATCTACTGGCACGGCGAGCAACAGCCGGCGGTCCAGGCCGCGATTGCGACGGCTCGCCGTGCGGGAATCGACGTCAAGGTACAGGCTGCGGCCTACTCGCTGCACACCCTGCAGAAGGAGGCCGACCGCCTCGCGGGGCGGCGGTTCTCATCGGGCCGCGTCGTACTGGTCGGCCCGGCCCCGGACGGCAACAGCCTCGAAGTCGGTGTCACACCGGACGGCGGCAATGCCCGCGCATCCACCGACCTGCACCAGGTGAACGACGAACTGGCCAGCAACGTGAAGCTGGACTTGTCACTTGAGTCACCTGCCGAGTTCACGACCCGCGGCGCGGACACTACCCCCTACTGGGGTGGCGCGCTGATCGTCAACGGCGGCGCCTGCACCTCCGGCTTTGGTGTAAGGGGCAACAACGGTGCGGCTCGCTATCTGCTTACTGCGGCTCACTGCGGCCAGGGGCAGTGGCGAACGGGTGCCGGCACTGTTATCGGCAACACCCTCACGAACACGACCGTCGAGTACGACGGCATGCTGATCCTTACCGACGCCGGCACTGCGGTATACGAGGGTCCGTCCTTTGCCACCGGCGACACCAACACGGGACGCCACATCAACGCTGCCTCCACCAACCAAGTCGGCAACCTTGTCTGCACCGGCGGTTCCTTCTCCGGCACCGCCTGCGGCTGGACCGTCCGGGCACTCAACCAAACCCTCACGCCCGAGGGCGGACCCACGATCAGAGGCCTCGTTCGGGCAGAGGCCGCAAACCGCGTCGCCGGTGTCGGCAACGGCGACAGCGGCGGCCCCGTCTATGTGCAGTCCGGCAACGCGGGCACGGCCCGAGGCATCATCAGCCTGCGGTCGAACGTACGTGAGGAAATTGTGGCCTGCGCCGGAGTACCCAGCGGAGACATCAACGACCCTAACTCCCGGCAGTGCTCCTGGAAATGGTGGTACGTCGACATCAACCAGCAACTGTCCCGGCTCAGCGTGCACTTCGGCCCCTGACATCCGTCACTTGCCGGTGGGCCCGGACGGAATTCCGCCCGGGCCCACCGAGAACGGCGCGAACTCGGCCGAGCCCCGCTCCACCACGATCGGCTGCCGATAATGCTCGGACAGCCGCTCCGACTCGCCCGCAGCCCCATCGGCCGTCATCACACGCACCGCCGATCCGTCGGGCAGCGGACCAGCCCCGGACACGGAAATACCTTCGCCACGCCAGTGCTCCACGTCGGCCATGACACGCTCGGTCAACGCGAGCATCTCCTGCTCCGACAGACGGGCGTCCGCGAAATGGATGGCGACATCGGCGAACCGATCACGAACTACCTCGTCAAGATCGCTGCCCGGTTTACGGTAGACGGTCATGGTACCGGCGGGCTCGTCCAGCACTATGCCCCCGTACCACTGTGCGTACCTCGTGCGCAGCAAATCCTCCACCTGCTCTGCGGCCCGCTCTGGCCCGGCCTCGCCGGAACCGTCTCCTGTAGCGCACCCACCAGTAGTAGCCAACACCAGGACAACAGCCAAGGCGACTACTAATCCCGTCTTTTTAGGCATTACACTCCTCACCACGCTGGAACCGCCTCTCACGTTCGATGGTGCTCCGGCCGGCCAGGTTCCCGACCGCGTAGTCGCCATCACATCCCGTAACATCGCCGCCGCATAGGCGGAAGGCGCCTAGCGACGGTCAGGCCCACAAGAACGGTCGCGACGCCGAGCCGTCCGCAGCAGACCCAACAGCCGCGCCGCCACATCCGCCGGCAGCTGCCCGGCGACCCGCTCGGTCAGGAACCTCTCCGCCTGGTGCAACCCCGACCGCACGATCCGGTCCACCCGATCACTCGTGGGCGGCTCGATCGACCAGGCCCGGCACTCCGCCAGCAAGGCGTCCCGAACCAGCTCGTACCGGCGTTCCTGCTGCGCGTACCAATCGGTCAACTTCTCCGCATCCGCGACTGTGCACTCCCGAAACCCCAGATGAGCACGGATCTGCGCACGGTGCCGCTCGATGGTGCGCCCGGACCACTCGTACTGGCCCAACGAGCCCGCGTCGACACCCACCTGCTTCGCGACGTACTCCACCGCGTCCGGATGCAACTCCGCCCGGCCACGCGGAAACCGACCGAACCGGCCGTAGAACTTCAGCAGCAGCGCGAATCCAAGCCGAGTGTCCCGATGCTTGGCCGCGACCAGGTCCTGCTCGGCACCAACCACCGTCCAGTGCTCGACCAGATCCCCAAGATTCAACGAAGGGCGATTCACAGCCGCAGATCATCCGGGGCCCGACGGCGCCGGCAACAGCCCTCGCGGCTAGATCATCTTCTTGGCGGCTAGTGACAAAGTTCTTACCAACGCCCCCCAGTCGCAGGTCGAGGTCCTCGACGTGCAGGCCGCACACCTCTCGCCGGCCCGGGCGCCGCAGACGTAGATCGTTCTCGGACAGCACCCGGTCGCGCAGCCGATCGAGGGGTAGGTCCCTGCGGGGCCATCGAAAACCGTTTGAGCCTTCCTGCCGCGTCCCCGTAGGTTGCCCCCAGCCCCAACCCCGGTGAGGACAGAGGACGAAACCGCGTGACCCCGCCTGCTCTTTAGACCTGACACCTTCTTGCGCTCACCTGTAGCCGACACTCCCGTCGGCTCTGCCGGGCTGCCCTTGTGCGCCCGGTCGTCCAGCGTTTGAGGCCGCGCGCGATCGGCCTCGTGTCAGGTCTGGAGAGACCATGTCTTCACCACCTCATACCGTGCTGCCCTGGGTCGTTCGTCGGACCAGGCTGCCCCTACTGTCGTTGCGGTGCGTGGACTGCCGGTCGGAGTCGGCCACCACCGGCGAGGGCAGGTTCCGCGTCAACGCCAACCGCAAGCTGCTGGACGTGTGGCTGCTGGTCCGCTGCGTATCCTGCGATCGGACGAGCAAGCTCACCGTGCACGAGCGAGTGCCGGTCAGTTCCTTCGATCCGGCCGAGCTCCACGGCTACCGCGTCAACGATCCGGAACTGGTGGCGTCCAGGTTGTTGGATCCGTTGCTCGCCCGGCGCAGCCGCTTCGCCCTGGACTGGACGGGGGCCTGGCGGCTGGACACCCCGTCGGCGCGGCTCGACGAGGCGTGGCCGGTCCAGGTGGAGGTCGTCTTCGAGGATCCGGTACCGGTGCGCCCGGAACGGCTCATCGCGCAAGGGCTCGGCCTCAGCAGGCCCGAGGTACTGCGCCGGATCAAGTGCGACATTCCGCTGCGTCGCACGACGAGCGCCGGGTTCACCTTCACCGTGATGGCCGGGGACTAACCGGGGATGTAGCCGCGGCGGGCCATCCCGCCCGCCCGGCTTCACCCCGAAACCCATGCCGGTACCGGAAGGCTCAGCGCGCGGGATCGCGCGGGGCCGGTCGTGCCGGCCCAGCAGGGCGGTCCGGTCGGGCAGGGCGAGCTGTCGCCGGGAACGTGACCCGTACGGTGGTGCCCTGCCCGGGCACCGAGGTCACCCCGGCCTGGCCACCGTGCGCGGTCACGATCGCCTCGACGATGGCCAGACCCAGACCTGACGAGCCACCGCCGTCGCGGCTGCGGCTGGGGTCGGCGCGGTAGAAACGCTCGAACACGTGCGGCAGATGCTCCGGCGCGATTCCGTCGCCCTCGTCGCGTACCGCGATCACCACCTCGCCGTCCTCGGCGGTGACGGTGACCGTGACCGGCGTGCCGGGCGGGGTGTGCTGTACCGCGTTGCCGACGAGGTTGCGCAGCACCTGCTGGATGCGCGGGCCGTCCCCGTCGACGACCGCTTCCGCCACGCCTTCCAGGGTGATGGCCCGGTCGGCGCTGACCACCCGGGCGTCGTCCACCACCTCGCCGGCCAGCGCCGCCACGTCCACCGGCCAGCAGTCCAGCGGCCGCGCCCCGTCGAGGTGGGCCAGCAGCGCCAGCTCGTCGACGAGCAGCCGCATCCGGCCCACCTCGGCCTGCATCCGTTCCATGGCGTGGTCGAGTTCGTCGGGGTCGCGCAGCCCGCCCTGGACGTACAGGTCGATCCAGCCGTGCATGGTCGCCAGCGGCGTACGCAGCTCATGGCTGGCGTCGGCGACGAAGCTGCGCAGCCGGTCCTCGGCTCGCCGGCGGGCGTCGAACGCCTGCTGGACCGCGGCGGTGATCGCGGCGGCCTCCGGGCCGGCGAACAGCGCGATGAGGGCCAGCCGCCACCGGGAGGACCGCTTCACTGCTGCACCGGCCGCAGGCTGTACCCGAACCCCCGTACGGTGTGGATCAGCGACGGCCCACCGAAGTCGATCTTGCGACGCAGGTTCGAGACGAACCGCTCGACCACGCCCGCGTCACCGCCGAAGTCGTACTGCCAGACGTGGTCCAGGATCTGCGCCTTGGAGACCACCCGCCCGGTGTTCGCCAGCAGGTAGCGCAGCAGCCGGAACTCGGTGGGGGACAGCTCGACCGGGCGCCCGCCCCGGGTCACCACATGCCGGGCCTCGTCCATCTCCAGGTCGCCGCAGCGCAGCACTCCCTCCGGCCCCGCCGACGGCACGCGGCGGGAGCGCCGCAGCAGCGCCTCCAGCCGCGCGGCGAGCTCCACCACGTTGAACGGCTTGCTGAGGTAATCGTCGCCGCCCAGCCGCAGGCCGCGCACTCGGTCGTCCACCTCGTCGCGGGCGGTCAGGAACATCACCGGCACTCCGACGCCCTGCGAGCGCAGCAGGTGCAGCAGGTTGAAGCCGTCCGTGCCGGGCAGCATCACGTCCAGCACGATCGCGTCGGGCGTGCGCGCCTCGATCGCGGTCAGCGCGGCCGGCACGTCGCCGGCCGCCTCGACCTCGAACCCCGCGAACCGCAGCGCGGACAGCAGCAGCTCCCGCAGCCCAGGATCGTCGTCCACCACCAGAATGCGGTCCACGTTCTCTATCTCACCATCACGACGGAAGCGCGCCGGCCGAGCTGCGTGCCCTCCACATCCAGGTTCGGCAGCACCCGATCGAGCCACCGCGGCAGCCACCAGGCGCGGTGCCGGGTCAGCGCCAGCACCGCCGGCACGAGCGTCATCCGGATCAGGAACGCATCCAGCAGGACGCCCACCGTGAGCGCGAAGGCGATGGGCTTCAGCGTGGCGTCGCCGTCCGGAATGAAGCTCGCGAAGACCGAAATCATGATCAGGGCGGCCGCCGCGACCACGCGTGCCGAGGCCCGGAACCCCTGGGCGACCGCGCGTTGCGGGTCGGCGCGGTGGGCGTACTCCTCGTGCATGCGGCTGACCAGGAAGACCTCGTAGTCCATTGCCAGGCCGAACAGCACCGCCATGAGGATGATCGGCATGAAGCTGATCACCGGCCCGGTGCGCGAGACCCCGATCAGATCGGCGAGCCACCCCCACTGGAACACCGCGACCACCGCGCCCAGCGTCGCGCCGACCGACAGCAGGAACCCCAGCGTCGCCTTCAGCGGTACCACCAGCGACCGGAAGGCCACCATCAGCAGCAGAAAGGCCAGACCCACGACGACCAGAGCAAAGGGTACGAGCGAGGCGTTCAGCAGCTCGGAGATGTCGATGCCGATGGCGGTCACGCCGGTGACCGACACGGACCCCCCGCCCGCGGTCTCGATGCCGGTCACCAGCCGCTCGGTACGTTCGTCCTGCGACCCGGTCTCGGGGATCACCGTCAGCAGCGCGTACCGGCCGTTGGCGGACAGTTGCGGGCGGCCGACGGCGGCCACCCCGTCGACCGTGCCGAGCCGCTCGGCCAGCGCCGTGGCGGCGGCCCGATTGTCGCCTTCGTTCTTCAGGTCGGCCAGGACCAGCAGCGGGCCGTTGAAGCCCGGCCCGAACGCGGCGGCTGTCAGGTCGTACGCCTGCCGCTGCGTGCTGGCCGCCGGAGCGGAACCGCTGTCGGTGAGCGCGAGCCGCAACCCTGCCGCCGGTACGGCCATGACGCCGAGCGCCGCGACGACAGCGAGGGTCGTGACCAGCGGCCGGCGGGTGACCAGCCGGACCCAGCGCGCGCCCATGGTGGGCCGGGCATCCACGGCCTCGCGCCGGACGGCCCGCGAGCCGGGCCTCGGGCGCAGCCGGTCCCCGGCGAAGCCCAGCACCGCCGGGATCAGAGTGATCGCGACCAGCACCGCGACGATCACGGCGGCGGCCGCGGCCAGTCCCATCGCGGTCAGAAACGGTATCCGGACGATGGTCAGCCCGGCCAGGGCGATCACCACGGTGAGGCCGGCGAACACCACGGCGGCGCCGGCCGTGCCGATCGCCCGGGCCGCGGACTCGGCCACGGGCATGCCGGACGCCAACTGCGACCGGTGCCGCGCGACGATGAACAGCGCGTAGTCGATGCCGACCGCCAGCCCGAGCATGAGGGCCAGGGCCGGCGCGGTCGTCGGCAGCGTCAGCATGCCCGCGGCCGTGGCCAGGCCGGCGACGGTGGCCCCGACTCCGAGCAGGGCGGTGAGCAGAGGCAGTCCGGCCGCCACCAGGGAACCGAAGGTGATGACGAGGACGACCAGCGCGATCAGCAGGCCGGCGGCCTCGGTGCCCTGGCCACCGTCGCCGGAGCTGTCGGCGTACGCCGGCCCGCCGACCTCCACCCGCAGCCCAGCCTCGCGGGCCGGTCGGACCACGTCCTCCAGCGCTTCGAGGGAGCCGCCCTCCAGCCGGGCGCGCTTCTGCTGATAGTCCACGATGGCCAGGGCGACGCGACCGTCCGGCGAGACCGTCTTCGCGGCGAACGGGTCCACCACCCCGGCCACCTGCGGCGCCTTCGCGGCGGCGGCGAGGGTCCGCTCGATGACGACTCGGTGCTCGGTGACCTGGTGGCCGGCGGGGGCGACGAACACCACCTGCGCGGAGGTGCCCGCCGCGGCGGGGAACTGCTCGGCGACGGTGTCCAGGGTCCGCTGGGCGCGCGAGCCGGGGATCGAGAAGTCGTCCTCGTAGGAGCCACCGGCGGTGCCGGCGAGCGCCCCGACGGCGACGAGCATGGCCAGCCAGGCCACCAGGACGGTCCGGCGGCGCCGATAGGTCCAGGCGCCGAGCCGGTAGAGCAATGCGGCCATGACGGCAGACTCCCGTGGTCGTGGGTCAAGGAGCCTCAGCACACCGCCCGTGCCTGACGGTCCGGCGTCGGCGAACCTGACGGTTGCCTGACGGTCGATCCCGGACGGGCGCGTCTCAGCCCTGGGGGTGGACGACCACCTTGAGGCCCGTCCGGGCCACCGCGGCGGACAGTGCCGCGTCGATGTCGCTGAGCGGGTACGCCCCGGTGACCAGTGACGACAGATCCAGCCGGCCGCTGGTGGCCAGGGCAATCGCGCGCGGATAGACCTCGCCCATCCGGCGGGACATCACCAGGGTCAGGCCCTTGCGGCGGGCGACCGAGGCAGAGAACGACGTGCGGTCGCCGTCCGGGATGCCGACCAGCACCACCCGCGCGCCGGGCCGGGCCAGCCGCAGCGACGCGTCCACCGCGCCGTCCGTGCCGCCGACCTCGAAGACCACGTCGGCGGCGCTCTGCTCGGCGTCGGTGATCGGCTCGGCGCCGAACGTCACGGCCGCCTCCAGCCGGTGCGGTAGCGGGTCGGCGGCCAGCACCCGGGTGGCGCCGGCCAGCCGCGCGAGCTGCACCAGAAACAGCCCGATCGGCCCGCACCCGACCACCCCGACCGTGTTGGCCACGCGCAGGTGCCCGAGGTCCAGGGCGTGCACGGCGACGCCGAGCGGTTCCAGCAGCGCGCCCTCGTCGTCGGAGAGCGAGTCGGGCAGCGGTACGAGCCGGTCGCTGGGCCACGCCATGAGTTGCCGCAGCCCGCCGTCACACCCGCCGTGCCCGGCGAAGACCACGTCTGTACACAGGTTGCCGTCACCGCGCGCGCATTCGGGGCAGGATTCGCAGGGTACGGCCGGGTCGATCGCGACCCGCGTACCGTCGGCGGGCCCGCCCCGCACCACCCCGGCCATCTCGTGGCCCAGCACCAGCGGGCGGGCCAGCCTGACGTCGCCGATCGACCCCTCGGTGAACCAGTGCAGGTCCGACCCGCACAACCCGACCGAGGTCACCTCGACCAGCCACTCCCCCTCGCCCGGCACCGGCCGGTTCTCGCTGACCACCCGGACGTCGCCAGCCCCGACGAGTCGCGCCGAAAGAAAGCCGTCCGGCATGGTGACCTCCTGATTGGATACGTTCCCGGTCGCGGCTGACCCCGCAAATTCGGTGGACAGCGCATGGACAGGGCCACGATTGTGGCCAGATGCGGCAGGAGGAGATCTGGGACGCCGACGTCGCCCAGCGTTACGACACTCCCGGCAGGGGGATGTTCGCACCCGAGGTCCTCGGGCCCGTCGTGGACCGCCTCGCCGAACTTGCCGGTGCCGGACCGGCGCTGGAGTTCGCCATCGGCACCGGGCGGGTGGCCGTTCCGCTCGCCGAGCGCGGCGTACCGGTCACCGGCATCGAACTGTCCCCCGCGATGGTGGAGCAACTGCGTACCAAGGTCGACGAGACGACGATCCCGGTCGTGGTCGGAGACATGGCCACCGCCGTCACCGGTGGGAAGCACACCCTCGTCTACCTCGTCTACAACGGCATCTCGAACCTGCTCTCCCAGGCCGAGCAGGTCGCATGCTTCCGCAACGCCGCCCGTCACCTGCTGCCCGGTGGTCGGTTCGTCATCGAGCTCTGGGTGCCTGAGCTGCGCAAACTCCCACCGGGTCAGCAGGCGGTCGTCTCCGGGACCGAAACTGGCTACGTCGGTCTGGACACCTACGACCTCCTGCGGCAGCAGGTGGTGTCGCACCACTTCCGGTTCGACGACGGTCGACACGCACGTGTGTTCCGCAGTCCGCACCGCTACGTCTGGCCCGCCGAATTGGATCTCATGGCACAGTTGGCCAGCTTCGAGTTGGAGTCCAGGCACGCGGACTGGACCGGCTCCGAGTTCACCGCCGAATCCCGGTCCCACGTCTCCGTCTACCGCCTCCCACCCGACCGCCTCAGCAGCTCGCCGGTGGCTGCGGACGCGCCGAACCTCTAGCTGAAGTCGCGCGCCCTGACCGCGCCGACCGTGCCGGTGCCCGAGGTGCCGTAGTCGTCCATGATCAGGCCCGGCAGGCGGTCGCCTCGATCGCGATCTTATCCGCGAGATCAGCAGGGCAGCGTGGTGAAGCCTTCAAATGCCGGCGGCTCAGGCCGGTCGGTGGCGGGATGCGCCCCGGCAGCGCCTTCATTGACGTCTTCCAGCGCGCCTTCGGCTACATCCCCGGCACCCACAACCGCCGCACCTGACCTGTGCCGGCATCGGCGTCCGCGCGCCGTACCGACAGCCGCCCCGGTCGAGCACGGTGCACGGTGGACGCCAGGGGTGCGCGGCGCCGACGCCGGCCGCCTACCGGATATTCGGTCGACCTGGCCGCAGGCGGTCACGATACTCGCGACCATGACCCGAGCCATGGTGCCGCCGTCGGCACGGTGGCGAGCCCGCCGATGAGTGCGGCACCGCTGCCGGTGCTGTGGCTCTACGGGCCGCCCGCTGTCGGGAAGTCCACCGTCGCCTGGGAGCTGTTCACCCAGCTCTCCCGCCGGATGCCCACCGGCTACGTCGACCTCGACCAGTTGGGCATGTGTTACGCCCAGCCGACGCCGGACAACTGGGCCCCGGAGCCGGCCTCCGACCCGGGTCGGCACCGGCGGCAGGCCCGCAACCTCAACCTGGTGGCGGCGAACGTCCGGGCCGCCGGCGCCCGCTGCCTCGTCGCCTCGGGAGTCGTCGACGCCGTCCGTGGGATCGACGTCGACCTGCTCCCGCACCTGGCGCTGACGCCGTGCCGGCTGCGTGTCGAGCCGTACGAGCTGCGGCAGCGGCTGGCCGGCCGTGGCCGGGCCGGGGACGCCGCCGCCGACCAGGTGCTGGAGTACGCGGATGAGCTGGACCGCAACCACCCGACCGGCCTCTGCGTCGACACGACGGGCCGGAGTGTCACCGACGTTCTCAAGCTGGTGCTGGCCGAGACCGGCGGCTGGCCGACGCCGACCGGTACGGGTGCAGCAACGGCCGCGGACCCGGCCGGGCTCTACCCGAGGTACCCCGCCGGTCCGGGCGAGATCCTGTGGCTGTGCGGCGCGACCGGGGTCGGCAAGTCCACGGTCGGTTGGGAGATCTACACGACTGTCAGCAACGCCGGGAGGCGTGCCGCGTTCGTCGACCTCGACCAGATCGGCTTCTACCGCCCCGCCGGTGCCCAGTCGCCCCGGAACCATCCGCTCCGGGCGAGCAATCTCGCCGCTGTCTGGCAGACCTACCGGGCCACCGGTCTGCGACGCATGATCGTGGTCGGTCCGGTCGGCGACGACGAGGCCGTGCGGACGTACCGGGAAGCGCTGCCGTCGGTGCGGATCACACTGTGCCGGCTGCACGCCGGCCGCGACTCGCTGACCGAACGGATCCTGCTCCGGGGTCAGGGCCAGGGTCCGCTGATCGCGGGCGACGACCTGAAGGGGCGGCCGGCGGCACGGCTGCGTCAGGTCGCCGACGAGGCGACCGCCGAGGCGGAAGCCCTGGAGGCGGCGACGCTCGGCGACCTGCGCGTCGACACGGACGGCCGACCCGTGCCCGACATCGCCGGGGAAGTCCTCCGGCGCATCCGCTGGCTGGACTGACTGTCCCGACGCGGCGTACCCGCCGTTACCGGCCCGTCCCGGACCGGAGCACCTCCAGGTAGTGCTCGTTGTACATGATGCCGAGGAGGTTGCCGAACGGGTCGACCACGGACGCGGTGACGAAGCCGGGGCCGCGCTCGACCGGCTTCTCGTGCACGGTGGCGCCCAGGGACAGCAGCCGGTCGAAGCTGGCCTGGATGTCGTCGACGTGCCAGTGGACGATCGCACCGCCGACCTGGTCCGGGTGGCCGTGCGGGGCGTACCGGCTGTCGAGGATGCCGAGTTCGTGCAGGTAGTCGCCGATCCGGAACTCTACGTACGCCGGTGCCCCCTCGGTCGGGCGCACGAAGTACGCCTCGACGCCGAGCAGTTCCGCGTACCAGTTCCGAGCTGCCGTGACGTCGTCGGCGAAAAGGGTGACGGTGGTGAGTCCACGCAACATGACATTTTTCCTTCCGGTCGGTGACAAGGTCCATCCTCCGAGGAAAAGTGCGCACCGATTGAGCACTTTTTCCGGCAGGATGCTGGCATGCGCGCCGACCGTCTCGTCGCCGCCCTGCTGCTGATGCAGGCCCGGGGTCGGGTGACCGCCGCCGAGCTGGCCGAGGAGTTGGAGATCTCGGTGGCCACCGCCCGCCGTGACCTGGCGGCGCTGGGCACCGCCGGGGTGCCGGTGTATCCGCAGCCCGGCCGCAACGGCGGCTGGTCGCTGGTCGGCGGCGCCCGTACCGACCTCACCGGCCTGTCCTCGGCGGAGGCGCGGGCCCTGTTCCTGCTCGTCGGTCCGGCGGCGGCCGGCTCGGACGAGGCCCGCGCGGCGCTACGCAAGCTCGTCCGGGCACTGCCGCAGACCTTCCGGGCCGAGGCCGAGGCGGCGGCCGGCGCCACCGTGGTCGACCGGACCCGGTGGAGCGGCCGGGACCGGCCGCGCCCCGAACTGGTCGACCTGCTCCAGACGGCCGTGATCCGCCGTCGGAAGGTCCGGCTGAGCTATGTCGGCGGCGACCGGAAACGCTCCGAACGGCTGGTCGACCCGTGGGGACTCGTCGACAAGGACGACGTCTGGTATCTGCTGGCCGGCACGGAGCTGGGGCAGCGCACCTTCCGGATCGACCGGATCGTCGAGGCCGAGCCGACCGAACAGCCCGCCGAACGCCCGGACGGCTTCACCCTCGGCGCCGCCTGGGGCGCGGTGGTCGGTGAGGTGGAGCAGCGGCGTTCCCGGACCTGGGCGACGGTACTCGTCGAGCCCCGGTACCTGCCGGTGCTGCGCGACCAGTTCGGCCGGCACTGCCGTCCCGACGACGAGCAGGGCGACGGGCGTGCCCGGGTCCGGCTCGCCGCACCCACCGCGCTGGACATCGCCCGCCATCTGGCCGGCTGGGGCGCCCTGGTCGAGGTACTCGAACCACCGTCGGTCCGGGCCGAGCTGGCCCGGATCGGCACCGAACTCGCCGCCCGCTACTCCGCCGACGGCTGACCGTCGCCGCCGCTGCCGACCACCACGGACCGTCACCGGCACCGCCGCCCGGATCGCGCCCGGCCGCGCGGCCTGCCCAGCCCGGCTGGCCGGATGCCGCCCGGCCGCACCGGCTAGAGGCTGAGGCGGGCGGCGATCGGCAGGTGGTCGCTGTCGGTGGCCGGCAGTGCCCACAGGTCCGTGACGGTCGCGGACCGGGCCATCACCTGGTCGATCCGGGCGACCGGCGACGCGGTCGGCCAACTGAACGGGAAGGCCGCGCCGGTCGACGGCAGCAGCTCGCTGACCGGTGCCAGCCCCCGGTCGTGCACCGTGCTGTTGAGGTCACCGATCAGGATCACCGCCGCCAGCGGTTCGGCGTCGATCGCCCTGGCCAGCAGCCGGGCACTCTCGTCGCGCCGCGCGGTGCCGAAACCGTCCGGCAGGCCGAACCGCACCGACGGCAGGTGCGCCACGTAGACGGCGACGTCGCCGCCAGGCATCCGGGCGGTGGCCCGCAGCCCCCGGTTCCAGTCCGGACCGAACCCGGCCGGTCTGATGTCCAGCGGCCGGTCGTCCAGCAGTGGATACCGCGACCAGAGGCCGACGGTGCCGTGCACCGAACGGTACGGATAGTCCCGGCCCAGCACCGTCGCGTACGCCGACAGCGCAGGTGTGGTCAGTTCCTGCATTCCGATCAGGTCGGCCCGGGCCCTTGCCAGCGCGCCGGCCGTGCCCGCCGGATCGGGATTGGTGTCGCTGACGTTGTGCTGGACCACCGTGATGCCCGCGCCGGAGCCGTCCCCGGGCAGCAGCGCCCCGCCGAACAGCCCGAGCCAGGCGGTGGTGGGCAAGACCAGCGCGACCAGAGCGGCGAGCGAACGGCGCAGCAGCGCCAGCACCAGCAGTACCGGAACGGCGGCTCCGAGCCAGGGCAGGAAGGTCTCCAGCAGGCTGCCCAGCCGGCCGATCCGGTTGGGCAGCAGGGCGTGGCCGGCCAACGACAGGGCGACCAGTAGGGCCAGGGCGGCGGGCAGCCACCCGCGCCGCCAGGCCGACCGGCCACGCGCGTCGACGCCCCAGCGCCGCCGTTGCGGTCGCCGGACCGTCGTCGGCTCGTCGTTCAGGGTCTCTCGCCCCTCCCGTTGTCGCCGACCGGCCCGCGACCGCATCACGGGTGGGCCGACAGGCAGTCCGAGTAGGACGGTGCCGACCGCCTACCGTCCCCGGTCCACCGTCACCGTCCCGGCGGCGCCGTCGACGGTGATGACCTGACCGGTTCTGATCGTATCGGTGGCGCCGGGGACGCAGATGACGGCGGGGATGCCGTACTCCCGGGCCACGGTCGGGCCGTGTGCCATCGGCGCGCCGGTCTCGGTCACCAGTCCCCCGGCGGTCAGGAACAGCGGCGTCCAGCCGGGATCGGTGGTCGGGGCGACGAGGATCTCGCCGGGCTCGACACGTGCGGTCGCCGGATCGTGCACCACCCGGGCCGGGCCGGTCGCCGTGCCCGGGGCGGCGCCGACGCCGCGCAGGGCGTCGGGTGCGACGGCGGTGGCCGGGGCGAGCGCGACCTCGACGTCGGTGCCGTCGGAGAGCACCGCGACCGGTACGTGCCGGCGACGCAACTCCCGCCGGTACGTCGCCCGGCGCTGCGCGACCAGCGCCCGCTGGTCGACTCCGTCGCACACGGCGGCACGCGCCTCCGGGATGGTCAGGAACATGATGTCGTCGGCCTGCGCCAACCGCCCGCCGTCGGCCAGTTCCGCGCCGACCAGCAGCAACTGCCGGCGGTTCTCCCGCAGCGGATACAGCCCGGCGAACTTGCCGGCCTCCCGCAGCCCGGCCAGCACCCGCGCCCGGCGCAGCAGGAACCCGGCGAGCCGGCCCCGGACCGGTCGGCGGCGACGGACCCGGCGGACGAGTGCGGCGAGTGCCGCCTCGGCGTCGGCGGCGGCCCGGGCGAACCGCCGGTCCGGCGCCTGCTCCGGGTCGGTGACCCGCAAGTAGTTCGCGATCGAGGCGAAGACCGGGGTCGGGTCCTCGGCCCAGCGGGGTACCCCGAGGTCGACCTCGGCGGCGGCCCGGTGCCCGTACGTGTCGAGGAACGCGGACAGTCCGATCTCCGGCAGGGTGCCGGCCCGGTACCGCGCGGCGAGTTCCTCCGGCGGTGTCGTGCAGAGCAGGTCGCGGTGTGCGCCGGCCCGCTCGGCGAGCCGCCACAGCGCCAGGTCCATCTCGATGGTGATGTTGTGCGGCATGCCGCCGAGTACGGCGTGGATCTCGGCCTGGCTGGCGATCCCCTTGAGTAGTTCGGCCGGCAGGGCGGTGGTCAGGATGCCGGCGACGACCGGCCAGACGATCCGGTCGTACTGGGTCGACGGGTCCTGGGCCTCGACGAGGTCCAGCCGTTCGGCCGCGGTACGCGGTCCGGTCGACCCGGCGGCGGCCCGCTGCCGGAGCTGGTCGATCTCCTCGAAGAGCCGGACCCGGGCCGCCTCGGGCCGGGCCAGCGCGGCCACGATCCCGGCGATCGCCCGTGGCGCGGTACGCAGCGCCGGGCCGAGACCACCGGCCGGGCGGGACCGGACGCCGGGCACGGGCGCGAACCGGGGATCGGTGAGCAGGTGCGCGACCACCGCCTGGGCGCGCGGGCCGAAGTCCACCGCCATCAGCTTCACCAGTCGTTTGCGGGTCGCCGGGTCGCGGACCAGGTCGGTCAGGTCGCCGTAGAGGCGGCCGCCGATGTCGACGATCTCGGCCCTGATGCCGAAGGAGCCGAGCATGCCGGCCAGGATCACCCGCAGCGCGGACATCCCCATCGGGGTGACCGGGCGGAGCATCCCCTGGACGTGCCCGAACTCCAGGTAGACCCGGGGCTGCGGTCGGTCGGTCGGCGGCGGCAGCGGGAAGAGCGTGGTGATCGGCCGGGACTGCAGCAGCCACAGGGTGCCGTCGGAGTCGATCGCCCACTCGACGTCCTGCGGGGTGCCGAAGTGGGCCTGGATCCGCTCGCCCGCCCGGTGCAGTTCGGCGAGCTGGGCGGGGGTGAGGCAGCCGTGGTCGTCGTACCGGGTGCCGTCCAGGACGTAGTGGTCGGCCGGGGCGGTGCCGTCGACCACGGCGGTGCCGAGCCCGGGGGCGGCGTCGACCACCATCTCGGTACGGCAGCCGGTGAGCGGGTTGGCGGTGAACAGCACTCCGGCGACCTTCGCGTCGACCATGCGCTGCACCACCACCGCCATCCGGACGGTCCGCCCGTCGATGTCGTTGGCCTCGCGGTAGGCGACGGCCCGCTCGGTGTGCAGTGAACTCCAGCACTTGGCGATGGCCTCGTGCAGTGCGTCGACCCCGGTGACGTCGAGGAAGGTGTCCTGTTGGCCGGCGAAGCTCGCGTACGGCAGGTCCTCGGCGGTGGCGCTGGACCGGACCGCGACCGGCCCACCCCCCAGCGCCCGGTACGCCGCCGCCACCTCGGCCTCCGGGATCGCGCCCCGGTGGTGGGCGGCGGTGGTCAGGCAGAAGCCGTCCGGCACCCGCTCGCCGAGCCTGATCAGCTCGCCCAGCCCGGCGGCCTTGCCACCGACCAGTTCTGCCATCCCGGCAGACGTCTCGGCCAGCGTGATCACGTTCACCAGGGCCTCCCCTCTTTTTCAATACGACCGAAATGTAACCGGCTCGGCATGCCATGTCAATACGACTGCAATGTAAAGTGGTGGGGTGCCCAGAAGAGCCGACCACGTCGCCCGCCGCCGGCAGCTCGCCGACGCCCTGATGCGACTCGCCGCCAGCCAGGGACTGGAGGCGGTCAGCCTCCGGCACGTGGCGGCCGAGGCCGGGGTGTCGACCGGCATGGTGCAGCACTACTTCCGCACCAAGGACGAGATGATGACCTTCGCCCTCGACATGGTGATGAACGATGCGGTGCAGCGGATCACCACCGAGGTGACCGCCGCCGGTCGGGTTCTCAACCCCGCCGAACTCGTCCGGACGCTGATGATCCAGATCCTGCCGCTGGACGAGCCCCGACGGCTCGAGGGGCACGTCACCCTCGCCTTCCTCGCCTACGCCGCCGTCAAGCCGGCCATCGCCGAAGGGCTGCGGGGAAGCGCCGACCAGATGCGGACGTTCATCGCCGACCAGATCCGGGCCGTGCAGGCGACCACCGGGGCGGCGCCGCGGATCGACCCGGTGCACGCCGCCACCGGCTTGCTGGCCCTGGTCGACGGGCTCGGCATCCACGTCCTCGGCCAGCACTACTCCGGCGAGCAGGCCGTCGCCGCTCTCGACGCCCACCTCGGGCTGCTGTTCGGCTCCACATCGGACCGGACCGGCGACAACCGCCACGACCGGACCGGCCAGGACCCGCCTGGCCAGAACCGTCACGTCCCAGCCGGCGACAGCCCCGTCGCCCCGGCCGGCGGCGCCAGCTCGGATCTGCCCGCCGGCACCGGATGACCGGAGTACGTCGGCCCGGCGCACCACCGTCGACCCACTCGGCCGTACGGGCCGACCCCGGCAGCCCCGTACGCTACGACCGGACCCGCGCCGCGGACGGACGGCGCCGGAAGAGGGAGGCCGCTCGGTGACCACCCGTATGGCCGTGTTCGGCGCCGGTTCCTGGGGCACCGCGTTCGCGATGATCCTCGCCGACGCCGGCTGTCGGGTCACCCTGTGGGGACGGCGCCCGGACCTCGTCGACGCCGTAAACCGCACCGGTACCAACCCCGACTACTTCCCCGGCATCCCGCTGCCGGCCGGCATCACCGCCACCGCCGATCCGGCGGAGGCCGCCGAGGGCGCCGAGTTCGTGGTGCTCGCGGTGCCGTCGCAGACCCTGCGGGCCAACCTCACCAGCTGGGCGCCGCTGATCGCCGCGGACAGTGTCCTGGTCAGCCTGATGAAGGGCGTCGAACTCGGCACCGCCAAGCTGATGAGCCAGGTCGTCGCGGAGGTCACCGGCGCCGGACCGGACCGGATCGCGGTGGTCTCCGGCCCCAACCTCGCCCCCGAGATCGTCCGCCGCCAGCCCGCCGCCAGTGTCGTCGCCTGCCGCGACGAGGCCGTCGCCCGGCGGCTCCAGACCGCCTGCCACACCGGCTACTACCGCCCCTACACCAACATCGACGTGGTCGGCTGCGAGATCGGCGGCGCGGTCAAGAACGTCATCGGGCTGGCGGTCGGCATCGCCGGCGGTCTCGGCCTCGGCGACAACACCAAGGCGTCGCTGATCACCCGGGGCCTGGCCGAGACCACCCGGCTCGGGCTGGCGATGGGCGCCGACCCGCTCTCCTTCGCCGGCCTGGCCGGCATGGGCGACCTGGTCGCCACCTGCTCCTCGCCGCTGTCCCGCAACCAGACCTTCGGCACCAACCTCGGCCGGGGCATGACGGTCGCC
Organism: Plantactinospora sp. DSM 117369; assembly: GCF_053764795.1. NCBI lineage: Bacteria > Bacillati > Actinomycetota > Actinomycetes > Micromonosporales > Micromonosporaceae > Plantactinospora > Plantactinospora sp. DSM 117369. Next base: position 4,961,146 of record NZ_CM132446.1, read on the forward strand.
GAGACGGTCGCGGCGACCCGGCAGACGGCGGAGGGCGTCACCTCCTGCGAGTCGGTCCTGGACCTCGCCCGCCGGCACGACGTCGAGATGCCGATCGCCGAGATGGTCGTCGACATCGTGCGTGGCGGAAAGTCGCCGCAGGTCGCGGTGAAGGAGCTGATGGCCCGCTCGGCAAAGCCCGAGCGGCACTGACCACCCCGGCCCGTTCCCGGCTCACCCGCGGTCGGGGCGTCAGGTCCGGACGCAGACGTAGCTGGCGTACGTGGCCGGGTCGCGGCTCGGGCTCGCCTCGACGACCCGGAAACCGGCCCTGGCCAGCATCGGTTCGAGCAGCCAGCTGAAGGTGCTGTGCTCGGTGCGGACGTGGGTGGCGAGTTCGGCCCGGGTCCAACCGTCGGCGGTCGACCCGGCCGCGCCGGCCAACCAGGTCTCGAACTGCTCCGCCACCTGCGCCGGCTCGAAGGTGTAGATCAGGTCCCGCAGCAGCAGGATCCCGCCCGGACGCAGCAGGCCGGCGACCCGGGTCAGCGCGACCGCCTTCCAGAAGTCCGGTAGCTGGTGCAGCGCGTGCCGGCTGTAGACGAGGTCGGCCGGCGGGCCCTGGTGGGTATAGCTGAGAAAGCCGGCCCGGACGACCTCGACGTTGTCCAGCCCGGCCCGCTCGGCGCCGGCCCGCAGCCGGGCCAGCATCGCCGCCGAGACGTCCACCGCGACCACCCGCCGGCAACACGCCGCGGCGGCCAGGGTGAGCCGGCCGGTACCGGCACCGAGGTCGACCAGCGTGGCGTTGCCGTCCAGCCCGTGCCGGCGCAGTATCTCCAGGTCGGCCTCGGGGTCGTGACCGGCCTTGCGGTCGTAGCCGTCGACGTACGCCGGGTCGAGGTGCTCGGGTCCGGCATGCGCCAGCTCGTCGAGCCACCAGTCGGGGTGTTGCGGTGCCATCCGACTCCTCCACCGGGCCCTACGCCCCTCGCGCGACGGCCGGGTGCCGCACCGGGCCCGGCGAGGCGCCAGTATCGCCGCTTCCGGCCGGCCGGGACACCGCATTTACCCGGCCGGCCGTCCCGCCACCGCCGGGGACGGGCCGCACTAGACTTCCCCGGCGATGGACGAGCAGACCCCCACCCCGGAGCCGCCGACGGAGATCCGGCCCTGTGCCCACTGTGGACGGCCGGTACCGCAGCGGGCGGCGGCGGGCCGGCCGTTCCGGTACTGCCGGGACAACGACGGCGCGTGCCAGCGGGCCTCCCGTAACCAGCGGATGCGGCACCGCAACGCACCCGGGCTGGCCGGTCAGGTGGCCCGCACCTGGGAGGTCGTCGACCGGCTCGACCAGGTCACCGAGGCGCTGGCCGAGGCGTTGCACGCCGAACTGTCCCCGGCCGGGGTGGAACGCCGGCTCGCCGAGGTGCGGGCGGAGGCGGCCCACCAGATCGCGGCGGCGCAGACCGAACGGGACGAGGCGCGCCGGGACGCCGAGACAGCGGCGGTCACCCTGCACCAGGCACAGCAGGCGGCCAGCGCGGCCGCCGCCGACCGGGCCGCCGCCCGGGAGGAGGCCGAGCGGGCCGCCCGCACCGCCGAGCGGGCCAGCGCGGAAACCGCCGCCGCGCTCGCCGCCCGGGACGCGGCCCAGCAGGCGGCCAGCGCCGCCGCCGCGCTGCGTACCCAGGCCGAGCAGGACCGCGACGCGGCCCGCCGGGAGCTACGGGCGCTGCGGACCGAGGCGGACGCCGACCGGCGACGGCTGGCCGAGCTGACCCGGGAACTCGCCGAGGTGACCCGGGACCGGGACGCGGCCCGGGCCGAGTCGGAGCGGGCGGCCCGGTCGGCCGCCGAGGCGGTCAGCCAGGCGGAACGGTTCCGGGCGGCGGCGGCCGAGGCCCGCACCGCCGCCGAGAGCGCGGCCGGGGAGGCGGCCCGGTTCCGGGCCGAGGCCGAGCGGGCGGTCGCCGACGCCGCCGGGGCCCGGTCCACGGCCGCCACCGCGACTGCCGACCTGGAGCGGACCCGGGCCGACCTGCGGGCCGCGCGGGACACCGCGACCGCCGTGCAGGCCCGGCTCGACGCGCTGACCGGACGGCTGTCGGCGGCGGAAGCCGACCGGGACGCGGCCCTGGCCCGGGCCGGTCAGCTCTCCACCCAGGTCAGCGACCTCGCCGCCGCGCTGGCCGGGCTCAGCGCCCGGGCCGTCGCCGACGTGTCGACCGGCCGTCCGGCACCCGCCGGATCCCGCCCCGCCGGCCCGGCCCCCGAGCCGTGATCGCCGACTTCCGGTCCCGGTGCGGCCGGGCCGGATCGGACAGCCGGAGCAAGGCGACATATCCCGGCAATTCCCCGCCGACACCGGTGATCTCGATCACCGTTGAGGAGATCCGGCTACGCTCGGAGCGTTTGACCACTTGTACGTTTCTGCCGGGCGGCGGGAATCGCCCACCCGGCACCTGTCGTTACACCGATAAGAACACGCACCACGACCGAGGGGAAAGCCGATCATGGGCGAGCGCATGCTGCGCGGGAGCCGTCTGGGAGCAGTCAGCTACGAGTCCGACCGCAACACGGAGCTTGCCCCGCGACAGACCCGAGAGTACCTCTGCGCCAAGGGCCACCAGTTCGAAGTGCCCTTCGCCGTCGATGCCGAAGTGCCGATGACCTGGGAATGCAAGTTCGACGGCAGCGTCGCCCGGCTGGTCGACGGCAGCGAGCCGGAGCAGAAGAAGGCCAAGCCGCCGCGTACCCACTGGGACATGCTGCTGGAGCGTCGCTCGATCGCCGAACTGGAGAGCATTCTCGCCGAACGGCTCGAAGAGGTCCGGACCCGGCGCGGCCGGGCCTGACCGGTCGCCGGCCGGCAGCACACCACCGCCCCCACGGCGACGCCGTGGGGGCGGTACTGTCTCCGGCGCCACCCCGAGGCCGCCGACACGTCCCGACCGCACCCCTCGGCCGTCCACCACCGCGGTGCCGTCGCGGCACCACGACTGGCCGCGAGCCCGGCGCAGGTCGGCGAGGACTCAACCGGCCATCGACGCGCCTGGTCACCGACCATCAGGGCCGGCGCGGCTCCACGATCTCGCCCTCGATCGCCCCACCCGGGGCGGCCGGCGGCCCAGGCGCCGTGTCGGCGGGCTCCGGGCGTACGTCCGGTCGCGGCTGACCCCGCCGGACCCGCACCCGACGCGGCCCGAACAGATCACCGGCGACCTGGGCGGAGACCCGCCGCTCGGCCACCCGCTGCACCTGCCCCCGCACCAGCCGGCGCAGCAGCGGCACCGTCAGCAACAGCCCGGCCAGCCCGGTAACCAGACCGGGAATCGCGAGCAACAGCCCGGCGAGCAGGCCCACCAACCCGTCGCTGACCTCACTGCCCGGCGGACGGCCACCCTCGACCGCGGCCCGCAGCCCCCGCCAGGCCCGCATCCCCTCCCGGCGCAGCAGGGCCAGCCCGAGCAGCGAGGCGGCCAGCACCAGCAGGACCGCCCAGCCGAACCCGATCCACCGCCCGAGCAGCACGAAGACCGCGACCTCCACGATCCCGGTCAGCAGCAGTGCCAGTGGCACGATCCTCAACCCTCGGCGCATGTCACCCCATCCGGATGTCGGGCCCACAAACCCCGTACGTCCAGCATGACACGCCACCGGTCACGGCCAGCGGAGCCGCTGGTCGCCGGTACCGCCCCGGCGCGACCGGCCCGGCGCCACCCGCCGGTCCGCCACCGACCAGAGCGTGACCCGCCACAACGCCTCGCCGATGATCACCGGACTCATCTTGCTCGTCCCCCGCTCCCGCTCGGCGAACGTGATCGGCACCTCGACCGTACGCAGCCCGGCCCGGTGCGCCCGCCAGGAGAGCTCCACCTGGAACGAGTACCCCTGCGAGGCGATCGAGTCGAGGTCCAGCCGGGCCAGCGCCGGCACCCGGTACACCCGGTACCCGCCGGTGGCGTCGGACAGCGGCATCCCCAACGCCACCCGGGTGTAGAGGTTGCCGCCCCGGGACAGCAACTGCCGGTGCCACGGCCAGTTCACCACCTGACCGCCCGGCGTCCAGCGCGACCCGATCACCACGTCCGCGTCCCGGGCCGCGTCCAGCAGCCGGGGCAGCTCCTCCGGGGCGTGCGAGCCGTCGGCGTCCATCTCCGCCACGGCGTCGTAGCCGTGCTCGGCCGCGAAGGCGAACCCGGCCACGTACGCGGCACCGAGACCCTGCTTGCCGGGCCGGTGCAGTACGTGCACCCGGGGGTCCGCTTCCGCCATCCGGTCCGCGATCGCCCCCGTGCCGTCCGGACTGTTGTCGTCGACGACCAGGATCTCCACCGACGGCGCCGCCCGGTGCACCCGGTCGACGATCACCCCGATGTTGTCGGCCTCGTTGTAGGTGGGCACCACCACCAGCACCCGGCCCACCCCCGGATAGCCGTCCCCGCCCCCATCCGATCCGTTCGACTCATTCACCGCTCCTCCGCATCCGCCGGGTCGCCGGCCGTCGCCGTACCGACCCCGGGAAGCGGACGCCGACGGGTCAGCAGCGTCGCGGCGGCCAGCGCCGCCACGGCCATGGCCAGCAGCGCCACCTCCGGCCACAGGCCGACCCGGGTGGCGACCGTACGGGCCTCCCCGAGGTGCATCTGCCGGGTCACCACCGCCCTGGTGTTGAACCCGGTCGCCCCGGTTACCCGCCCATCGGCCCCGACGAACCCGGAAACACCGACCGTCGACGCCATCAGCGCCTCCCGGCCGTGCTCCACCGCCCGCAGCCGTACCATCGCCAACTGCTGCTCGGCCTCCGCCACGTTGAACGTGGCGTTGTTGGTCTGCACGACCAGCACCTGCGCCCCACCGGTCACGGTGTCCCGGACCACCTCGTCGTAGGCGACCTCGAAACAGATCACGTCGCCCAGCGTCACCCCGCCGACCCGCAGCACCCCCGGTTCGGTGCCGGCCACGAAGTCGTTGCGGACCCGGTCGACCTCCTTGCTGACCATCCGGGCGATGTCCCGCAGCGGCACGTACTCGGCGAACGGCACCGGATGCCGCTTGATGTACATCTGCGACCCGTCCAGGCCGGTACCCGGCAACCACACCAGCCCCGCGTTACGCACCTGCCCCTTGTCCGGGCCGAGCAGCACCGCCCCGACCAGGATCGGCGCGCCGATCGCGTTCGCCGCATCCGAGATCCGCCGCCCCGCCGACGCGTTGCGGGTCGGGTCGACGTCGCTGGAGTTCTCGGGCCACACCACCAGGTCGGGCCGCTCCGCCTCGCCCCGCGCGACCTGGCCGGCCAGCTCGATGGTGGCGTTGACGTGGTTGTCCAGCACCGCCTGCCGCTGGGCGTTGAAGTCGAGCCCCATCCGGGGCACATTGCCCTGCACGATCGCCACCCGGGCGGTCTCCGAGCCGGGCCCGGCCAGCGGCACCAGCAGCCCGCCCGCCACCAGGGCCGCCGCCCCGGCGACGAACCCGGCCCCGCGCAGCCAGCCGGCCACCGGCAGCCCCCGCCACGGCCGCCACACCGCCACCACCAGCAGCCCGCCGGCCACCGCCACCGCGAAGGTGACCAGTGGGGCACCCCCGTACGCGGCCAGCCGCAGCATCGGCGAGTCACCCTGGCTGAACGCCAGCCGCCCCCACGGGAACCCGCCGAACGGGGTCCGGTCGCGCAGCGCCTCCTGCGCCACCCACAGCACCCCGGTGACCAGCGGCCACGACCAGCGGAACCGGTCCACCAGCGGACCGGTGAACGCCAGCGCCAGCCCCAACAGCCCCAGATAGGCCGCCTGCAACCCGGACAACAGCAGCCACGGCACATTACCGGTGTAGAGGTTCGTCCAGCTCAGCATCGGCAGGAACAGCGCCAGCCCGGCCAGGGCGCCGAGCCCGAACCCGGCCCGCATCCGCCGCCGGTGCACCGCCACCGACAGCAGCGCCACCCCGACCGGCGCCAGCCACCACACCCCGTACGGCGGAAACGCCAGCAGCAGCACCAGCCCGGCGCCGAGCGCGGCCGGCAGCGCCAGCCACAGCGGCAAAGGTCTTCCGGCCGGCTCGGCGGGCCGGTCCCCGCTCTCGGCAGTCTCGGTCGGCTCGGCCGTCACCACTGTCACGCGCGCCTCACGTCTTCTCGAACGCCACCGGCCCCGGCGCCGGTGAGACCACCTGCCGAAGGCTACCGGCCCGGCCACCCGGACCGGCAGCCGCGACGCTCCCGGATCAAATCCCGGCGCCGCGAACCCACCGAACCAGTCGAAATGCGGCCCGAATCGGGTGCCGGCGTGCCGGCGTGCCGGCGACAACGGCCAGCACCGAACGAAACGGACAGAGGCCGGCACCGAAATGAAAATCGGGGCGCGGCCGACAAGCCGCGCCCCGATGCTCCCAGGCCCTCCCCGGCCGGTGTGGTAGGGCATTGCCACACGACCTTCGGACCGACCGGACGTGAACTGGCTGTTCCCGTCGGGCCGTTGTCTACTGGCCGCCTGCACCACCCTGCCCGAGCACCGGTAACCGCAGCCGGTTCGCGCCGCCCCGCCGACCCCCGCCCGCTGGACCTGGCCGTTGCGACGACACGAACACATGTCGCTCGGCCAGCGGACGAAGGGACGAAGCGAACAACAGCCGCTTCCCGTTGTAGGACTCAAAGACGGTACGTGGTACCCCCCGGGCACTGTCAACCGCCCCCGGCCAGTCGTCCGATTCGGGCGGCGTGTCGGGATCCGCCGCGCCGCGCCGCCCCCGGTTCGTCTCCCGTTCGCCCGCCGGACACCGGCCGGTAGCCGGTGAGCCGGCCCGCCGGACCCCGCCCGGTAGCCGACTGAGCTAGCCGACTGACCCGGCCAGCAGGTGCCGGTGCAGCAGCCCGGCCGCCGCCACCGGATGCGGCTGCGCCAACAGTCCGGCCGCCGCCAGCACGTACGTGACGTCCACCACCGTACGGGCCGACCGGGGCAGCGGCCAGCCGCCGGCGTAATCGGTCGACACCCCGTCGAGCAGCCCGGCCGCGACCACCGGACCGGCATGCCGGAACACCCCGCCGGAGCCGACCAGCAGCCGGACGTCCCGCAAGTCCCGCCCCGGCTGCCCGGCCACACCGCCGCCCCTGGCGTGCCGGCGTACCGCCACCACGGCGGCCAGCGCCGCGATCCGCCGCTCGGCCGCCCGCTCCCCGGCCGTCGCCACCAACCGGCTCGGTTCGGCCGCCAGCGTCGCCGCCACCGCCGCCAACGGGCCCTCCTCGCCCGGGGACAGCAGCCGCTCCGCCACCGCCGCCCGTACCACCCCGGGCGCGCTCCACCGCATCCCCAGATCACCCTCGACGGTCCGGGCCCGCCACAGCGTCCCGGCCGCCGGCCGCCCCGGACCAGCGGCCCGCTCGTCCGGCACCAGCACCGAGTACACGTCGGTGGTGGCCCCGCCGACGTCGACCACCAGCAGATCCCCGCCGAGCCGGTCGGCGAGCGACTCCACCCCCGTCAACACCGCGTCCGGGGTCGCCGCCCGGACCAGCCGGGCGAACCGGCCGCCCCGGGAGAGCCGCTTGCCGCCGATCACGTGCCGCAGGAACACCTCCCGGATCGCCGCCCGGGCCGGCCCCGCCGCCAGTACGCCGATCGACGGCAGCACGTTGTCGGTGACCGTCACCGGTACCCCGCGCCCGGCCAGCGCCTCCCGGACCGCCGGAGCCGCCACCGCGTTGCCGGCCACCACCACCGGCACCCGAAAGCGCGCCCGGGCCAGCCGGCTGGCATTCACGGTCAGCACCTCCGCGTCACCGCCGTCGGTCCCGCCGACCAGCAGCACCACGTCCGGCCGGGCCGCCCGCAACGCCGCCAACCCCGCCCCGTCGAGCCGACCCGCCCCGACGTGCACCACCCGGGCCCCGGCCGACAACCCGACCTGGTGCCCGGCCCGGGCCGTGATCAGCTCCTCGTAGCCGAGCACCGCCAGCCGCAACCCGCCACCGGCCGACGAGCAGACGTACCAGGGCGCCGACCCGGCCCCGGACAGCCCGGCGGTCGCCTCGGCCACCGCCGCGTCCAGCCCGTGCAGCACGTCCGTGCCGACCGTGGTCCGGCCGGACGCCGAGGCCAGCAACGCACCGTCGGCCAGATCCACCACCGCCACCTTCGTCCAGGTGGAGCCGACGTCGGCGCAGACCGCGTACGAGGTCACCGCTACCAGGGCCCGGCACCGGCCGGTGCCGGCGGCACCACCACCGTGCCGACGGCGGTCACCGCCACCAGCGGCGGATCGAGTACCTCGGCCGCCGACCCGCCCCGGTCCGGCCGGCCCCGGCACACCACCCGGCACTCGAACTCGCACGTCCGGCTGCGGCTGCCGACCCGGACCACCGTCGCCGCCACCTCCAGCACGTCCCCGGCCCGGATCGGCGCCTGGAACCGCACCTCGGCATAGCCGGCGAACAATCCCTCGTCGCCGTCGGTCCGGATACACACCTCGGTCGCCACGTCGCCGAACAAACCCAGCGCGTACGCCCCGTCCACCAGGTTGCCGGCATAGTGCGCGTGCGAGTACGGCACGTACCGGCGGTGCAGCACCGTCAGCCCCAGCCGTGGATCCGCCGCCCCGTCCCGTCCGGTCACCCGGCCACCCCTTCCACTCCCCGGCCCGCTGACCGATCCCGATCACCCGACGCTGCCGCCGCCCGGTCCGGTCCAGCCGGGCCGCCGGCCACCAGCCGGTGCACCAGGTAGCTGGCCACCTCGCCCGGCGTGGTGCCCCGGCCGAAGATCCGATCCACGCCCAGTTCCCCGGCCATCAACTCGTCGAACCGAGGGCCGCCGACCACCAGCAGCGGACGCCGGCCCGCCGGCATCGCCTCCCGGAACGCCGCCGACATCTCCCGGGTGTTGTGCAGGTGCGCGTCCCGCTGCGTCACCACCTGCGACACCAGCACCGCGTCCGCCCGCTCCACCCGGGCCGCCGCCACCAGGTCCGGCACGCTCACCTGGGCGCCCAGGTTCGTCACCCGCAACTCCCGGTAGTACTCCAGGCCCTTCTCCCCGGCGATCCCCTTCACGTTCAGGATCGCGTCGATCCCCACCGTGTGCGCGTCGGTGCCGATGCACGCACCGACCACCGACAGCTTGCGGCGCAGCCGCCGCCGGATCAGGGCGTTGACCTCCTTCGCCGACAGCAGCGGATAGTCCCGCTCCACCACCCGTACCGCCGACAGGTCCACCAGATGGTTCACCCGGCCGTAGACGACGAAGAAGGTGAAGCCGTCACCCATCTGCCGGGCGTGCACCAGCATCGCCGGGTCCAGCCCCATCTTCGCCGCCAACTGCAGCGCCGCCCCCTCGGCCCGCTTGTCGTGCGGCACCGGCAGGGTGAACGACACCTGCACCATCCCGTCCCCGGTGGCGTCCCCGTACGGCCGCACCACCGGACCACCGCTCACGATCCCGCCTCCAACAGCTCCGTCGCCGGGTTGTAGTAGTCGTCCGCGTGCACCGCCACCCCATCCAGCCCCCGACCCCGGTCCGCCGGCCGCTTCGTGATCCCGAACGTGCCATCCGCGATCGCCGGCAACAGCCCGCCGTCGGCGATCCGCTCCAGCAACGCCACCGCCTCGGCCAGCACCGTCGCCGCCCGCCGCTGGATGAACCCGCCCGGCGCCGGCACGAAATCCTCGTGCAGCCCACCGGCCGCACCCAACACGTACCGGACGTTCTGCAGGGCGATGTCCCGGTCCGACAGCCACGGCGTCACCACCGCCTCGGTCATCATCCCGACCAGCAGGATCCCCTGCCCGGTCATCGCACCGACCAGGTTGAAGAAGCCGTCCAGCAGATTGCCCCGGAACACGTCCCCGGTCATGTGCCGGGTCGGCGGCATCCACTTCAGCGGCGCGTCCGGGAACAACTCCCGGGCCAGCAGCGCGTGCGCCAGCTCCAGCCGGAACGACTCCGGCAGATCCGGGTCGATCTCGAACGCGTGCCCCAGCCCCAACTGCGCGTCCGGCAACCCCGCCTCGTGCGCGAAGTACTCGTTGAGCAGCTGCGACACCGTCACCGTGTGCGCCTCATCGACCGCGTCCGCCGTGGTCAGGTAGTTGTCCTCACCGGTGTTGATGACGATCCCGGCCCGGGCGTGCACCTGCCGGGAGAACCGCTGGTCCACGAAGGTCCGCACCGGATTGATGTCCCGGAACAGGATCCCGTACATCGAGTCGTTGAGCATCATGTCCAGCCGCTCCAGCCCGGCCAGCACCGCCATCTCCGGCATGCACAACCCCGAGGCGTAGTTGGTCAGCCGCACGTACCGGCCCAGTTCCTTCGAGGACTCGTCCAGCGCCGCCCGCATCAGCCGGAAGTTCTGCTGCGTCGCGTACGTGCCGGCGAAACCCTCCCGGGTCGCCCCCTCCGGTACGTAGTCCAGCAGCGACTGCCCCGTCGACCGGATCACCGCGATCACGTCCGCCCCGGCCCGGGCCGCCGCCTGCGCCTGCGGAATGTCCTCGTAGATGTCGCCGGTCGCCACGATCAGATAGATCCACGGCCGGCGAGCGGGATCGCCGTGCCGGCGTACCATCCGGTCCCGCTCCGCCCGACGGCGGTCGATCCGGCGCAGCCCGGCGCCGACCGCCCGCCGCGCCGCCGCCCGGGCCGACCGCGCCGCCCGGCCCGCCGGCACCTCGAACCGGACCGACCCGGCGGCCGCCTTCTGGGCCAGCAGTGTCACCGCCACCCCGACGTCCGAACCGGCCGGCGCCGGACCCAGCTCCCGCCGCAGCGCGTCGAAGACCGGCACCGCCACCCCGTGCGCCAGCCCCACCTCCGCGACCACCGCGTCGACCAGCCGGTTCACCCACGGAATCCCGTCCGGATCCGCACCGGTCACCCCGGCCAGCCGCAACACCGCCCGCTCCACCGACACGGTCGTATGGGCCCGGGCCAACTCCACCACCGGCCGCCCGGCCCGCCGGGCCAACTCCCGCGCCCGGCGGACCAGCACCGGATCCAGCGCCAGCTTGCCGCCCGCCCCACTACCCGGCGCCATCGGCGACCCTCCACCGTTCCGTCACGACGCGTCCTCCCCGTCGTAGATCACCGAACCGCGCAGCACCGTCCGGCGGCACGTCGGCAGCGGCGTCGGATCGTCCGGCCCGCGCTCCTCCGGGCTCGCCGACACCAGCACCGGCAGCCCACCGTCCACCCCGGCCGGCGCCGACCAGACCGCGAACGTCGCCGCCGCCCCCGGCACCAGCACGCCCTCGGTCAGCCGGGGATCCCGGCCACCCGCGCCCGCCGGCACCGCCCGCCAGCCACCCCGGGTGTGCGCCGCGAACGCCGCCCGCACACTCATCCGCTGCGCCGGGTTGAAGTGCGCCACCGCCGCCCGCACCGAACCCCACGGATCCAGCGGCGTCACCGGCGAATCCGAACCGAACGCCAGCGTCACCCCGACCCCGTGCATCGCACCCATCGGATTCGACTCCAGCGACCGCCGCACACCCAACCGCGACGCGTACATCCGCTGCTCGCCGCCCCACAACCGGTCGAACGCCGGCTGCATGCTCGCCACGATCCCGTACTCGACGAAGCCGGCGATCAGGCGCTTGCTCATGATCTCGGCATGCTCGACGCGGTGCCGGGCCGCCCGCAACCGCTCCACCCCGAGCACCTGCGCCGCACCGGCGAACCCGGACAGCACCGTGTCGATCGCCGCGTCCCCGATCGCGTGGAAACCGCCCTGCACCCCGTGCGCCGCACAGTCCAGCAGATGGTCCCGCACCTGCTCCGCCGTCAGGTAGCCGTGCCCGCACGCTCCCGGCTCACCGTCGTCGTACGGCACCGACAGGTGCGCCGTACGCGCACCCAGCGCCCCGTCGGCGAACAGGTCACCGCCGGCACCGACCGCACCCAGCTCACGGGCCCGCTCCGCACCCATCAGCTCGCCCCAGTAGCCGTACACCTCCGGACCGTCGCCACCGGAGAGGGACAGCAGCGTGGTGAAATCCGCCTCGCCGGAGATGTCCGGACCGCCGCACTCGTGCACCGCCGCGATCCCCAACGACGCCGCCCGGCGCAACGCCAGCCGCTGCGCCGACCGGCGCTGGGCGTCGGTCACCGAACCCAACGCCAGCTCCCGCACCAGGTGGTGGGCGTCCCGGCGCAGCCACCCCGACGGGTCGTAGCCGGGAATCCCGGCCACCTCCGGCACCGCCGCCAGCAGCGCCGACGAGCAGAGCGCGGAATGGATCGACGCCTGGGACAGGTACACCCGCCGGCCACCGGCCGCCCGGTCCAGCTCCGCCGCCTCCGGCATCCGCCGGTCCGACCAGCCCGACTCGTCCCAGCCGTGCCCCAGCACCACGGCGTCGGCCGGCAACCCCGCCGCGAACCCGGCGACCGCCGCACAGACGTCCGCGGCCGACCGCGCCCCGGACAGGTCCAGCCCGGCCAGCGCCAGCCCGGTGTCGGTGGCGTGCACGTGCGCGTCCACGAACGCCGGGGTCACCAGCGCGCCGTCCAGCTCCACCACCCGGTCGGCCGCCGGGGCGTCGGCATCGGCACCGAGCCAGTCGATCCGGCCGTCCCGGACCAGCAGCGCGGTCGCGTGCGGATCGGCCGGACAGTACAACCGGCCGCCACGGTAGAGAGTCGAGGGGTTCGTCATGGCATCAGTCTGCCGCGAGCCGGTCCGTGAAGAGCGCGCGCACTCCGGGCACCGTACGCAGCAGCGACAACGCGTACTCGGCATGCCCCGGCAGGTAGCCGTTGCCGATCAGCATCGTCACGTCGGCGGCCAGCCCTTCCGCACCGAGCGCCGCCGAGGCGAAACTCGTGGCCATCGAGAAGAAGACCACCGTCCCGCCGTCGGCGGTGGCCAGGATCGCGCCGTGCTCGCAGCCGGGCACGTCGACACAGACCACCGTGACGTCCGCCGGCCCGCCCAACGCGCCGGTCACCGCCGCCGCCAACCCCACCGGGTCCCGGGCGTCGGCGAGTACCACCTCGTCGGCGAGCCCGGCGGCGAGCAACCGGTCCTGCTCGGCCGGTACCGGCACCACCCCGACGGTCCGGCCGGCACCCGCCTGCCGGGCGGCGGCCAGCGCCAGCGAGCCGCTCTTGCCGGCCCCGCCGAGCACCGCGACCCGGGGTGCCGGGTAGCCGCGCACCGTGCGGGCGGTCAGCGCCGGCGCACCGCAGACGTCGAAGACCGCCAGGCTCAGCCGGGGGTCGAGGTCGTCCGGGAGTACGGCCACGATCGACCGGGCGAACAGGATCGCGTGCCCGGTGCACGGCACCTGCTCGGAGCGGCCGTCCCAGCCGGCGAGCCCGTCGGTGATCGCCAGCGGGGTCAGGGTCAGCGAGACCAGCGTCGCCACCCGGTCACCGGGCTTGACCGGCAGCGGCGACTCCGGGCCGACCTCGGCGACCGTGCCGACCAGCATCCCGCCGGATCCGGTGACCGGATTGTGCATCTTGCCGCGCTCTCGGATGATCTCCAGCACCTCGGTCCGGACCGCCGCACCGTCCCCGCCGTGCTTCTCCGACAACTGCCGGAAGCTCGCCGCGTCCAGGTTCAGCCGCTCCACCCGGATCCGGACCTCGTCGGCGGCGATCTCGCCCCGGGCGTCCAGCCGGTACGCCGCCTGCGGCAGTACCCCGGCCGGCTCTAGCACCCGGCGCAAGCCGACCGCCGACGTGACCGCCACACCTTCCGGCGTCGTGCCCACCGCTGCCTCCTCCCGACGGCCCGTCCGGCGGGGCATCAGCCCTTCAGGCCCGCCAGGAACAGGAAAACTTACGGCAGGATATTTCCTAGACGGGAAATCTTCCAGTAGCGTTCGAGGTCCAGGCCCCACCGGCCCCTGCCGGCACCCGAAACTGGAGGAGGCGCCGTGACCCAGGTCGAACCGGCAACCGCCGTGCTCGCCCCCCGCAATCCCAGCGGCCCGGCGCACCCCGGCCCGGCCGAGGCGCCCACCACCGGCCAGCCGTACGAATACCGCCGCCGCGCCCTGGTCGAACCCGACTGGACCCGCTTCCCCGGCTGGCGACAGGTGACCCGGGAGCAGTGGGAATCCGCCCAGTGGCAGCGCGCCAACTGCGTCAAGAACGTCAAGCAGCTCCGCGCCGTGCTCGGCGACGCCGTCGACGACACCTGCTACGCCGACCTCACCGCCGACCAGGACACCCGGGCCACCATGTCGATGCTGGTCCCGCCGCAGATGCTCAACACGATGGTCCCGGACGGCCCGATCACCACCGACGCCTTCCGCGCCGACCCGATCCGGCGCTACATGCTGCCGCTCGCCACCGACCGGCGCACCGACTTTCCCTCCCACCCGTACGCCACCCGCGACTCGCTGCACGAACACGACATGTGGGTCGCCGAGGGCCTCACCCACCGCTACCCCACCAAGGTCCTCGCCGAACTGCTCTCCACCTGCCCCCAGTACTGCGGGCACTGCACCCGGATGGACCTCGTCGGCAACTCCACCCCGGCCGTCGACAAGCTCCGGCTGCGCCTCAAGCCCGTCGACCGGTACGACGCGCACATCGACTACCTGCGCGCCCACCCCGGCGTCCGGGACGTGGTGGTCTCCGGCGGCGACGTCGCCAACGTGCCGTGGCGCAACCTCGAGTCGTACCTGATGCGGCTACTGGAGATCGAGACGATCCGGGACATCCGGCTCGCCACCAAGGCACTCGCCGGACTCCCCCAGCACTGGCTCCAGCCCGAGGTGGTGGAGGGACTCGAACGGGTCGCCCGGACCGCCGCCCGGCGCGGCGTCAACCTCGCCATCCACACCCACGTCAACCACGCCCAGTCGCTCACCCCGCTGGTTGCCCGGGCCGCCCAGACCGCACTGGAGGTCGGGGTCCGCGACGTACGCAACCAGGGGGTGCTGATGCGCGGCGTCAACGCGACCGCCGCCGACCTGCTCGACCTCTGCTTCGCACTACAGGGGGAAGCGGGAATCCTGCCGTACTACTTCTACATGTGCGACATGATCCCGAACGCCGAACACTGGCGGGTACCGGTCTGGCACGCCCAGCGGCTCCAGCACGACATGATGGGCTACCTGCCCGGCTACGCCACCCCACGGATCGTCTGCGACGTGCCCTTCGTGGGCAAGCGCTGGGTACACATGGTCACCGAGTACGACCGCGAGCGCGGCATCTCGTACTGGACCAAGAACTACCGGACGTCGATCGAGTCGGACGACCTCACCGCCCTGGACCGGCGGTACGCCTACTACGACCCGATCGACACCCTGCCCGAGGCCGGCCGGGCCTGGTGGGCCCGGCACGGCACTCAGGCCGGTCACTGAACCTTTCTCCGCCTGGACAGCGGCGGCGCGTGCGCCCCGGCTTCCACCTACGGCCGCTACGGACCGCAAGGGGAGGTCGAAGAAAGGTTCACTGAGGACGGGCGACCGTCAACGGTCGAACGCCTGCTTGGCGTCGCGGCCGGCTTCCTTCACGTTGGAGCCGGCCTGCTTCGCCTTGGCCTGCATCTGCTCGGAGGCGCCCTCGCCACGCATCTGCTCGTTGTTGCTCCGGTCGCCCATCCGTTCCTTGGCGGCGCCCTTCAGCTCCTCCGCCTTGTTGCGCATCTTGTCCATGGCACTCATGTCGCACTCCTCACCTCGATGGCTCCGCTCACGGCGGCTGGCCCGCAAGTGAGTTGCCCGACGAGGGTGTAATGAAACCTGCCTGATCGCCCCAAACCCCGTGAAGGCTCCCAAAGGTCGCACCCCCTGTCCGGTGGCCGTGCTTTCGGTCCTGCCTTGCGGGGCGTGCCACCTCCCGTAACACGTCCTAGGATGCTAGGTCAAGCGGGCGGTACCGGAGGTGGTTGACTGGAGGGATGGCCGAGATCATCCTCATCCGCCACGGCGAGACCACCTGGAGTGCCAGTCACCGACACACCTCGTACACCGATCTGGAACTGACCCCGGACGGTGAGCGGCAGGCCCGGGAGGTGGCCGCCGAACTCGGCGAGCAGACCTTTGCCGCCGTGCTCTCCAGCCCCCGGCGGCGGGCACTGCGTACCGCCGAACTCGCCGGACTGCGCGTGACGGAGGTCGACGACGATCTCAGCGAGTGGAACTACGGGGAGTACGAGGGGCTGACCACCAACGAGATCCGGCGGGAGCGCCCGGACTGGGTGCTCTGGACCGACGGCTGCCCCGGTGGTGAGTCCCCGGAGCGGGTCGGTGCCCGGCTGGACCGGGTACTGGCCCGGGCGACGGCGCTGCTCGACACCGGTGACGTGGCCCTGGTGGCGCACGGGCACAGCCTGCGGGTGGCCGGGGCGCGCTGGATCGGGCTACCGGCCAGCGGCGGCGGGCGGCTGCGCCTGGACACCGCCACGGTCTCCACGCTCGGCTACGAGCACGGCCGACCGGTCATCCTGCGCTGGAACTCGCCGGGTCGGGCGGGAGCGCCCGCAGCCGGGCCGTCCCCGGCTCCGAACTGAGCTTCGACTCCGCCGGCAGCTTCGGCGGGCGGCTCTCGTACGGGATGGAGAGCACCACGGTCGTCCTGGTGGTGACGTTCGCGGCGGTACGGATCTCCTGGAGTACCCGCTCCAGGTCCACCGGACTGGCCACCCGGACCAGCAGCAGGTAGAAGTCCTCCCCCGCCACCGAGTAGCACGAGTCGATCTCCGGCAGGTGGGCCAGCCGGTCCGGTGCGTCGTCCGGCTGCGACGGGTCCAGTGGCCGGATCGCCACGAACGCGCTCAACGGCAGGTCGATCGCCTCGAACGAGATCCGCGCCGCGTACCCCTTGATCACACCGCGCTGCTCCAGCCGGCGGACCCGCTGGTGCACCGCGGACACCGACAACCCCACCCGCTCGGCCAGATCCGTGTACGACAGCCGGCCGTCGGCGGCCAGAGCCGCCACGATGGCCCGATCGGTCTCCTCCACGGCGTGCAACCTACCGGTAAAGGGTGGTCCGGACGACCTCGAACCGGCCGGGTCGCCGCCGCGCGTTATCAGGTCGATAGCTGGCGGCGGCCCCCACGCTCGGCCGGCGCTCCCCGGCGGGCCGGGACGACGGTGGTCAGCGGGCCAGCGAGCGGGCTATCACCAGGCGCTGGATCTGGTTGGTCCCCTCGACGATCTGCAACACCTTCGCCTCCCGCATGTACCGCTCGACCGGATGGTCCGCCACGTAGCCGGCGCCGCCGAGCACCTGCACCGCGTCGGTGGTGACCCGCATCGCGGTGTCGGTGGCGAAGAGCTTCGCCTTGGCCGCCTCGGTCGAGTACGACCGCCCCGCGTCCCGCAGCCGGGCCGCGGCCAGGGTCAGCGCCCGGGCCGCCGACACCTGGGTCGCCAGGTCGGCCAGGAGGAAGCCCAGTCCCTGGAAGTCGATGATCGGCTGGCCGAACTGTTCCCGCTGCCGGGCGTAGTCGACCGCGTAGTCCAGCGCCGCCTGGGCCAGCCCCACGGCGCAGGCCGCGATGCCCAGCCGGCCGCTGTCCAGTGCCGACAGTGCGATCCGGAACCCCTCCCCCTCGGCACCGACCAGCCGGTCGGCCGGGACCCGGGCGTCGTCGAAGGCGATCTGCGCGATCGGCGACGAGCGCAGCCCCATGGTGCGTTCCGGGGTCTGCGGGACGATCCCGGCGGTGCCGGCGTCGGCGAGCAGGCAGGAGATGCCCCGGGCGCCGGGACCGCCGGTGCGGCAGAAGATGTTGTAGAAGTCGGCGTTGCCGGCATGCGTGATCCAGGCCTTGGTGCCGGAGACGAGGTAGTCGGCGCCGTCCCGCCTGGCCCGGGTGGTCAGGGCGGCCGCGTCCGAGCCGCCCTGCGGCTCGGAGAGACAGTACGCACCCAGCAGCTCGCCGCCGATCATGTCCGGCAGCAGCTTGCGTACCTGTTCGCCGCCGTAGCTGGCCACCGGATAGCAGGACAGGGTGTGCACGCTGACCGCCTCGGCCACCGCCAGCCAGCGGCTGGCCAGGATCTCCAGCACCTGGAGGTAGACCTCGTACGGCTGCGCCGCGCCGCCGTACTCCTCCGGGTACGGCAACCCGAGCAGTCCGGCCCGGCCGAGGGTACGCAGCAGCTCGCGGGGAAACACGCCACGCCGTTCGAAGTCGGCAACCCGGGGCGCGAGTTCCCGGTCGGCGAGCTCGGTGACGAGGTCGAGCAGTTCGTACGCCTCGTCGGTGGGCAGGATCCGGTCGACCGTCATAGCCGCACCAACTCCCGGGAGATGGTGTTGAGCCGCTCCACCCCGTCCGGGGTGCAGACCACGATGTCCTCGATCCGGGCGCCGTGCCGGCCGGACAGGTAGATCCCCGGCTCGATGGAGAACGCCATCCCCGGCTCCAGCGGCAGCTCGTTGCCGGCGACCAGGTACGGGTCCTCGTGCCCGTCCAGCCCGATCCCGTGCCCGGTGCGGTGCAGGAAGGCGGCACCGTAGCCGGCGTCCGCGATGACCTCGCGGGCGACCGAGTCGATCGCCGCCGCGCTGACCCCGGGCCGTACCGCCCCGACCGCGGCTCGCTGGGCCGCGTGCAGCACCTGGTAGTAGTCGGTGAACTCGGGTGGTGGGGTGCCGATCACGTAGCACCGGGTGGAGTCCGAGCAGTATCCGGACGGCATGGTCCCGCCGATGTCGACGACCACCGGTTCGCCGATCCCGATCACCCGGTCGGAGGTGCCGTGGTGCGGACTGGCCCCGTTCGGGCCGGCGGCGACGATCGCGAAGTCGGCGGTGGCGTGGCCGGCCTCCCTGATCCCGACCGAGATGTCGGCGGCGACCTGCGCCTCGGTCCGGCCGGGGCGTAGCCACTCGGCCATCCGGTCGTGTACCGCGTCGATCGCGGCGCCGGCCTCCCGCAGCGCCGCCACCTCGGCCGGCGACTTGCGCAGCCGCAGCCCCCGCAACACCTCGCCGGCGAGCCGCTGGGTGGTGCCGGGCAGCGCGGCCCGCAGCGCGAGCACCTGCTCGGCCCACATCCGGTCGCCGAGCCCGACCGCGCCGACGGGGCCGCCGAGGGCCCGCACCACCAGCGGGTACGGGTCGGTGCCGTCCGGATGGTCGACGATGCGTACGCCCGTGCGCGGCGCCGGTGACGCCTCGGCGGCCGGCCGCTCCAGGGTCGGTACGACGAGCGTGGGCGTACCGGTCGCCGGCAGCACCAGGCAGGTGAGCCGTTCGAGCGCGTGCGCGTGGTAGCCGGTCAGGTAGCGCAGGTCGGAGCCCGGCGGGATGAGCAGGGCGTCCAGGCCGGCTTCGGCAGTGGCTTCCTGGGCTGCCGCCAGCCGGTGCGGCGGATAGAGGTCTTCGTCACCCACCTCCTTAGCTTAACGGTCGTTCGGGCGCATTCGACCGCCGGGACAGCCCGGAAAACATCTCCGCCCGGCACCTCGACTCCGCGTTCCGGAGGAGTCCCGGAGCCAGGAAAGGGGTCGGCAACCGACAAGGCGATGTGTCTTGACAAGAAAAGTTGTCGGTGAAAGAGTTCTCCCACGGCCGGCGCCACCGGGAGCCGGCGACCAGATCTTCGACACACACCGAGGAGTTTCGAGATGACCACCATGACCACCGCCCAGCCGATCACCCCGACCGTCACCGCCGCCCCCTGCAAGGGTCGGGTCCGCCGGCTCCGGCTCGGTGCCGTCGGCGCCGCAGTGCTGGTCAACAGCGCGATCTACCTGGGTGGGCGTGCCTTCGGCACCGACTTCGTGCTCACCGCCCCGGGCAACCCGGTGCCGCACCCGCTGATCGTGGCCGAGATCGTCGTCATCACCGCGGTGTTCGGGCTGCTGGGCTGGGGCAGTCTGGCCCTGCTCGAACGCTTCACCCGCCGGGCCCGGCAGATCTGGGCCGTCCTCGCCACCGTGGTCCTGGCGCTGTCCTACGTGCCGCTCGGCATCGAGCTGGCCACCGTGGATACCAAGATCCTGCTGGGCGTGATGCACCTCGTGGTCGCCGCCGCGCTCTTCCCGATGCTGCGCCAAACCGCGGTCCGGCGCTGAACCCGCCAGCCCCACCCCGCTCCCCCACCCCCGCATGAACCGCAGGCGGCGACCCGAGAAGCGGCCCGGATCCGACGGCTGGAATGCCAGCGGTGGGATCCGGGCCGCTTCCGTCGCCGCACCGCGACACCGTCGTGCCCGCCCCGGTGGCGGAGCGTCTCCCGACCGGTCGGAGCGGGTGCCGTCGACCCGCCGTCAAGGGGCCTGCGACCGGGGCGGGCGGTGCTGTGCCAGGCTGTCCGGGTGAACGACAGCCGCCCCCTGCTCCTCATCGACGCACCGAGCCTCTACTTCCGGGCCTACTTCGGCATCCCGGAATCGGCCGCCAAGGCGCCGGACGGCAGCCCGGTCAACGCCGTCCGGGGCTTCCTGGACATGCTGGCGACCCTGATCCGCACCCGCCGGCCCGACCGGCTGGTCTGCGCGCTGGACTACGACTGGCGCCCAGCCTGGCGGGTGGCCCTGCTGCCGTCGTACAAGGCGCACCGGCTGGCGCCGGAGGGCGGCGAGGTGGTGCCGGACACCCTCTCCCCACAGGTGCCGCTGATCCTCGAACTGCTGGCCGCGATCGGTATCCCGGCGATCGGGGTGGACGGCTACGAGGCCGACGACGTACTCGGCACGCTGGCCGC
Organism: Plantactinospora sp. DSM 117369; assembly: GCF_053764795.1. Classification (NCBI taxonomy): domain Bacteria; kingdom Bacillati; phylum Actinomycetota; class Actinomycetes; order Micromonosporales; family Micromonosporaceae; genus Plantactinospora; species Plantactinospora sp. DSM 117369. The sequence continues at coordinate 4,981,756 of NZ_CM132446.1, forward strand.
GACCTCGCCGGCACCGGTGGAGGTGGCCTCCGGCGACCGGGACCTGTTCCAGCTCATCGACGACAGCCGGCCGGTACGGCTGCTCTACTGCGGCCGGGGCGTGGCGAAACTGGAGGACTGCGACGACACCGCCGTCCGGACCAAGTACGGCGTGCCGGCCGCCGGATACGCCGACTTCGCCGCGCTGCGGGGCGACCCCAGCGACGGCCTGCCCGGGGTGGCCGGGGTCGGCGAGAAGACCGCCGCCCGGCTCGTCGACCGGTACGGCGGCCTGGACGGCATCCTCGCCGCGCTCGACGACCCGTCCTCCGGCTTCGCGCCCGGGCTGCGGACCAAGCTGAACGCGGCCCGGGACTATCTGGCCGTCGCGCCGACGGTGGTCCGGGTGGCCCTGGACGTGCCGCTTCCACCGTTGGATCCCACCCTGCCGGCGGCGCCGGCCGACCCCGACCGGCTGCTCGCGCTCGCCGAGCAGTGGAACCTCGCCGGCCCGTGCCGCCGGCTGGTCGACGCTCTCGCCGGCAACAGCGTGCCCGCCTGACCCGGCCCGCCGGCGACCCCGTGCCGCCCGCCGCGGTGCCGGCCGGTGCCGTCTGCACGGGTGTCGGGGAGAGCGGCCCGCCGAGGCGCGGGAGGTCAGAAGGGCTGGCGGGTCTTGAAGCGCCGGCCCGGACCGGAGGTCGGGGCGGAGCGCTCGGCCGCGCCTGCGGCAGTCTGCTCCGTGCCGCGCCGCTCGGCCGCCACCCGGTCGGCCGCCAGCCGCTCGGCGGCGCGGTCGGCCAGGTACGCCGAGGCGGCGCGGTCGTCCGCGGTGGGGGTGGCGAGCAGGGCGTAGAACAGTACGAACGCCACGAAGATGACGATCAGCATGATCGGCAGCAGCAGGTTCGCCCCGCTGGCGCCGGTCGGTGCCGGGGCGGACGGCTGGGGGTGCACCGACAGCGCCGCCATCCCGGTGTAGTGCATGCCGCTGACCGCCAACCCCATCACGAAGGCGGCGCCGGTCACCGCCCAGGTCCCGCTTACGTTGACGGCGAGCCAGAGCGCGGCGGTCGCGGCGACCACCGCGATCAGTACCGAGACCACCACCAGCGAGAACTCGTAGTCGATCCGCCCGCGCATCCGCAACGCCGACATGCCCAGGTAGTGCATGGCGGCCACGCCGAGCCCGGCGAACACCCCGCCGAGCAGGATCCGCGGCCAGGCGACCCGTCCGAACACCGCCACGACCAGCCCGACCCCGACGGTGAGCACCGCGACCAGGGCGCTGGCCACCGTCATCGGCACGTCGTACCGGATCGGGGTACCGGCGACGCTGAACCCGAGCATCGCGGTGAAGTGCATGGTCCAGATGGCCGTACCGCCGATCGCCCACGCGGCCAGCGCCAGCCACCAGATCCGCCGTCCCGGGGTGGTCGCCTCCCGGACCCGTACCGCACAGAGCAGCCCCAGGAACGAGCCGAGGACGGCGAGTCCGTAGCTCAGCACGGGCGTGACCCAGCCGTACTGGAAGTGGTGGATGGTGGCCATCTCGGTGATCTCCTCGCGCCGTCGCACGGCGGTCCCGCGCCCCCGAATGATGATCACTTGGGGTCCGACCAGCCACAACGGTGGTTCGGGCGGTTCTGCTGGCCGGAGGGCCCTGGGCAGGGTGCCCGGAAAGATCATCACCGGAGGAGTGCCGGCTGGCCTGACGGAACACGACGGCTGGCTGAACAGCCGAGCCGGAGGCGCGCGGCCGTCAGGTCGCGCCGTGGTAGGCCAGTACCCCTCGATTGATCGTCGCCATCGCCTGCCGCGCCGTGCCGCGCAGCTCCACCGAGGCACCCGCCGAGTCCGCGACCTGTCCGAGCAGGTCCACCACCTGGCGGGCCCAGCGCACGAAGTCACCCGCCGGCATGTCGCCGTCCAGGTTGTGGCCGCTGGCCAGTACCTTCGCCAGCGCCTCGCCCCGGGCCCACCGGTACACCGGCCAGACGAAGCCGAGATCGGGCTCCCGGGTCACCTCCAACCCCCGGGCCGCCTCGTCGGACTCCAGCTCGGCCCAGATCTTCAGGGTCTCGCCGACGGCGTCCGACACCGGCCCCCGGGGCACCGAGGCGCGCTCGTCGGTGTCCCGGCGCGCCTCGTAGACCACCACCGAGACCGCCGAGGCCAGCTCCGCCGGGGAGAGCCCGTCCCAGACCCCGCGCCGCAGGCACTCCGCCACCAGCAGGTCCGCCTCGGTCCAGATCCGGCCGAGCATCCGGCCCGCGTCGGTGACCTCGCCGGCCTCGGAGAGGTAGCCACGGGCGGTGAGGATGCCGCAGACCCGGTCGAAGGTCCGGGTCAGCGATCCGGTACGCCCGGAGACCCGCTGCCGCAGCTCGGCGGTGTCCCGCTCCAGGCGACGGCGACGCTCCGCCCAGCGGGCGTGTTCCTCCCGGTCCGGGCAGCCGTGGCAGGGGTGCCGGCGCAGCTCGGCGCGGAGTTGGCTGAGCCGCTCGTCCTCGCCACCGCCGCCCCGGGACCGGCCACCACGCCGGGCGTGCCGGTCCAGCCCGGTGCCGCTGACCGCCGCGGCCAGATCCCGCCGGGCGGCCGGCGAGCGGTGGTTGAAGTGCTTCGGTACCCGGATCCGGGCCAGCACCTCGGCCGGGGTGGTGAAGTCGCCGGGGGTGATCCGGCCGGCCCAGCGGTCCTGGGTCAGCACCAGCGGGCGGGGCTCGCCGAACCCACCGACGCCGGGATCGAGCACCACCGCCAGCCCGGCCCGCCGACCCGACGGCACCCGGATCACGTCACCCACCCGCAGCCGTTCCAGCGCGGCGAGGTTGGCCGCCCGGCGCTGCGACTGACCCTGTCGGGCCAGCGTCTGCTCCCGGTCGGCGATCGCGAGCCGCAGCCCGAAGTACTCGTCGAAGTCGCCGTGGTGGCAGCGCACCTCCGCGCCGTACGCCTCGATGGTCTCGACGTTGCGCTGCACCTGCCGGGCCAGGCCGACCACCGACCGGTCCGCCTGGAACTGCGCGAACGACGACTCCAGCAGCTCCCGGGCGGGCGCGGCACCCACCGACCCGACCAGGTTCACCGCCATGTTGTACGACGGCCGGAAGCTGGACCGCAGCGGGTAGGTACGCGTCGAGGCCAGCCCGGCCACGTGCCGGGGATCGACCTCCGGCGACCAGACGACGACGGCGTGCCCCTCGACGTCGATCCCCCGCCGTCCGGCCCGGCCGGTGAGCTGGGTGTACTCCCCCGGCGTCAGGTCGACGTGCGCCTCGCCGTTGAACTTCACCAGCCGTTCCAGCACGACGCAGCGGGCCGGCATGTTGATCCCGAGCGCCAGTGTCTCGGTGGCGAAGACCGCCTTCACCAGCCCCCGGACGAACAGCTCCTCGACCACCTCCTTGAACGCCGGCAGCATCCCGGCGTGGTGGGCGGCGAGGCCGCGTTCGAGGCCGTCGAGCCACTCCCAGTAGCCGAGCACGGCGAGGTCCTCGCCGGGGACGCTGGTGATCCGGCTCTCCACCACCCGGCGGATCTCGGCCCGCTCGTCCGGGGTGGTCAGCCGCAGCCCGGCGGCGAGGCACTGCGCGACGGCGGCGTCGCAGCCGGCCCGGCTGAAGATGAACAGAATCGCCGGCAGCAGCCCCTCGCGGTCGAGCCGCTCGACGATGTCGGCCCGGAGCGGGCCGCGCCAGCGGGGCCCCCGGGGACCGCCGCGCCCCCACCCCGGCCCGTGCGTACGGCCGTCGCCGAGTTCGAGCCGGCGCAGCATCTCCCGGGTGTAGCGGAGCAGTTCCGGGTGCACGTCGTGTTTGCGGGCCGCGTCGGCGTCGTGGAACAGGTCGAACATCCGCCGGTTGACCAGCATGTGCTGCCAGAGCGGCACCGGGCGGTGTTCGCTGACCACCACCTCGGTCTCACCGCGTACGGTGATCAGCCAGTCGGCGAACTCCTCCGCGTTGGAGACCGTCGCGGAGAGCGAGACCAGGGTCACCGACTCTGGCAGGTGGATGATCACCTCTTCCCACACCCCGCCCCGGAACCGGTCGGCGAGGTAGTGCACCTCGTCCATCACCACGTACGCCAGGCCGGTCAGGCTCGACGAGCCCGCGTAGAGCATGTTCCGCAGCACCTCGGTGGTCATCACCACCACCGGCGCGTCCCCGTTGATCGCGTTGTCCCCGGTGAGCAACCCCACCTGGTCGGAGCCGTACCGGTCCACCAGGTCGTGGTACTTCTGGTTCGACAGCGCCTTGATCGGAGTCGTGTAGAAGCACTTCCGGGTCGGTCCGTCCGGATCGGCCCCGGCGTCGGTGCGCAGCGCCAGGTGCACGGCGAACTCGCCGACAACGGTCTTGCCGGCGCCGGTCGGGGCGCAGACCAGGACACCGCTGCCCCGCTCCAGCGCCTGACACGCCTCCCGCTGGAAGTCGTCGAGATCGAACCCCAGTTGCTGGGCGAACTCGTCAAGCGCGGGAAACATGCTGGCCTGCGCGGCCCGGCGGCGCGCCGCGGCGTACCGCTCGGCGGGGCTCGACATGAACCCAAGATTAATGCGTACCGGGTGGTCGCACGTCGGCAGGCCGTAGAGCGGGCCTTCGGGAGCCGGTCGGTAGGGTGCACGACGTGCCGGATCATGCCGAACCGCCCAAGCCTCGTACGTCGAGCGGAACCTCCGATCCCGCCCCCGGAACGCCACCCCGGCGCCCGGTGGACGCGGTGCTCTTCGACTTCCACGGCACCCTCGCCCAGGTGGAGGAGCCGGTCGCCTGGGTGACCGCCGCCGCCGCGGCCTGCGGGGCGACGCTGGACCGCGCCCGGGCGACGGCGCTGGCCGACCGCCTGGTCACCGCCGGCCGGGCCGGCGGACCCCTGCCGGCCCGGGTCCCTCCGCACCTGGCCGAGGTGTGGGCGGAACGGGACCTGTACGGCCCCGCCCACCGGGCCGCCTTCGTGGGACTGGCCGAGACGGTGGACAGCGGCGTGCACGGCCTCGCCGAGGCCCTCTACGACCGCCTGCTGGTCCCGGACGGCTGGCTCCCGTACGCCGACACCAGGGCAACCCTGCAAGCGCTGCGCGCGGCCAAGGTGCCGGTGGCGGTGGTCAGCAACATCGGTTTCGACCTCCGGCCGCTCTTCGACGCCTGGGAGCTGACCGAACTGGTCGACGCGTTCGTGCTCTCCTACGAGGTCGGGCGCTGCAAGCCGGACCCGGCTATCTTCTACCGGGCCTGTGGCCTGCTCGGTGTCGACCCGGAGCGCACCCTGATGGTCGGCGACACCCCCGCCGATGCCGGGGCGGTAGGCGCCGGCTGTGCGGTGCTGGTGCTGCCGGCGGCCGAGCCGGGGCAGGTCAACGGGCTGACCGCGGCGGTGGACCTGGCGGTCGCGAACGGCCGCTGACCGGCGTGGCCCCCGCCGCCCCCGGGTGACTGGCCGGGAGGGTGTCTCGGCGCGGCGGATCAGCGCAGCAGGCGTACGGCGCCGGGGACCGCGGTCACGGTCACCGGAAGCGGCAGCGCGCGTTCACCGTCGGCGTACCCGACGATGCCCTCGGCGACGAGTTCGACCGTACGGGCCCGCTGGGTGTGCACCATCGGGTGCGCCAGGTGGGTACCCCGGTAGACCCGGGGCTTGATCCGGGTCAGCGTCGTCCGGCCGACCGGGCCGGCGTAGACCACGTCGAGCAGGCCGTCGCCCGGGTCGGCCGTCGGGCAGATCCGCATCCCCCCGCCGTAGCTGGGGCAGTTGCCGACCGCCACCAGCACCGCGTCCAGCTCCCGGGTCACCCCGTCCAGCCGGAGCAGGTAGCGGCGGGGCCGCAACCGGGCCAGCTCGACCAGGATGGCCAGGTCGTAGCGGCGCGGGCCGCGCGGCCAGGACATCCGGTTGGCCCGCTCGTTGACGAGCGCGTCGAAGCCGGCCGCCAGCACCGCGCCGTACCACCGCCGGGCGCCGTCCGGACCGGTCATCCGGGCCAGATCCGCCGGGCGGGTCCGGCCGGCGGCGGCCGCCGCCGCGATCGCGTCGACCGCGGCGAGCGGGTCGGCCGGGTAGCCCATCCCGACCGCGAAGTCGTTGCCGGTGCCCGCCGGGACCGGGCCGAAGGCGACGCCGGTACCGGCGACCGCCTGGAGCGCCAGATGGACCGTGCCGTCACCGCCGACCGTCACCAGGGCGGCGGCGCCGTCCACCACGGCGGCCCGGCAGGCCGCGCTGGCCTGCCCGGGAGTACCCGCCTCGAGCAGCCGCACCGGCCGCCCCACCGTGCCGAGCCGGTCGAGTACGGCCGGCAGCAGCCCCCGGAACCGGCCCCGTCCGGCGGTCGGGTTGGCCAGCACCGCCAGGTACCCGTCGGCCAGCCGGCCGGCGGAGACGGAGCCGGGCAGTTGATCGTTGGCGGTCACGGCGAGCACCGTACCGCCCGCCGTGCCGCCTTCGACAGCTCAGGTCATGTCGTCGTAACGCCGGTCGATCGGCTGCGGCGCCGGGACCGGGTCCGGTGCGGAGACCGGCGCGACCGCCTCGACCCGCTCACCGGCGGTCACCGGATCCGGTTCCAGGTCGAGCGGCGAGACCTCGTCGTCGTCCAGTCCGGCGTAGACCTCCTTGCCGCGTCCCCGGCGCCGGTCGTTGAGCATCGCCACCCCGACCGCCGCGAAGTAGAGCGCGCAGAGACAAATGGCCAGCGCGGTCATACCGAACGGGTCCGGGGTGGGCGTGACGATCGCCGAGAAGAGGAAGAACACGAAGACGGCGATCCGCCACCAGCCGAGCATCTTCCGGCCGCTCACCAGCCCGACGAAGTTGAGCATCAGGACGATGAGCGGGAACTCGAACGCGACCCCGAACATCAGGATCATGTTCGTGACGAAGGAGATGTACCGGGTGATCTCCAGGGTGTTGGCGACGTCCTCGCCGGCCAGGCCGACCAGGAACTCCAGCCCCTTGGAGACCACGAAGAACGCCAGCACCGCGCCGGCCGCGAAGAGCGGGGCGGCGAGCGCGGTGAAGATGTAGGCGTACTTCCGTTCGTGCCGGTGCAGCCCCGGGGCGATGAACGCCCAGAGTTGGTAGAGCCAGACGGGTGCGGCGACGATCAGCCCGACCCAGAGGGCGATCTTGAGGTCGAGCAGGAGGATGTCCGCCGGACCGAGCTGGGTGAACTGGCACTTGCCGTCCACGGTCGAACCGTCGAGCTCGCAGTAGGGCTGCTGGAGCAGGTGGCGGACGTTGTCGGCCAGCCAGATGCCGAGCCCGAAGCCGACCACGATGCCCAGGGATGCCTTGAACAGCCGGTTGCGCAGCTCCCGGATGTGCTCGATGAGGGTCATCGAGCCGTCGGCGGCTCGCTCGAACCTGCTCGGACCGCGCCGGCGCAGCAGGGCGAAGGCCACGGGACGGGCCCCGGTCAGTTGTCGCGGACGCGCTGCACCGGGTCGTTGACCGGCGCCGCGGGCGGCTGGTAACCGGGCTGGTGCACGCTGGTCGGGTGGACGGTGTCACCCGGCAGCGGCTGGCGGCCCGCCTGCGCGTCGGCCTTCTCGGCCAGGTCCTTGTCGTCTTCGGAAAGGCTCTTCGTCTCGGCCTTGATGATCCGCAGCGAGCGGCCGAGTGACCGGGCCGCGTCCGGAAGCCGCTTCGCGCCGAAGAGCAGGACCAGCACAGCCACGAGTACGAAGATGTGCCACGGCTTGAGGGCGCCCATGGAAGCTCCAGTTCGATGTTTTGTCCAGCAAAGGGGTGTGTCCTGGCCCATCGTACGTGCGTCGGGAAGGAGTGCCACCCGCCAGGCTGGTGACTTTCCGGCCGGCTGGTGAAGTCTTGACCAACCTGGGGCATCCGTCAAGCACATGATCGACGGCCCTGAGCAGGGACTATCCCTCGGCGCTGCGGCGATTCTCCGCCAGGTTAGTCTTCGCCGCCGCGCTTGGCGCGGATCAGCACGAGCCGCTGCTGGAGCGTCTCGACCTGCTGCTGCATGGCCTCCGCCCGGTCCTGCACGGCCAGCGCCACCCGCTGGAGGTCCTCGGCCTGCTCCTGGCGGCGCTGCAGGCCCAGCGCGGCCCGGTGCAGTCGCGGCAGCCGGGTCAGCACCCGGCGGACCGCCAGCCCCAGCACCAGGAGCCCGACGAGGACGGCCGCGAGCACGATCCACTTCACCACGTCGGCCAGCCTAGTGGCTTCCGGCCGTGGTCGCCGGATCGGCGCCCGGGGCCAGTTCGACGCCCGAACCCGGGGCAGCCGCCTCCGGTGCGCCGTCCGGGGGCAGCGTGGCGTACGCGTCGAGCGCGGCGGCGGCCCGGTCGCGTACCTGGTCGGCGAGTTCCGCGGGGGCGACCACCGTGACGTCCGGCCCGAGCCCCAGCACGAACCGCCGGGCCCAGTCGAGGTCGGTGACCCGCAGCGAGACCAGCCACTCCCGGCCGGCCCGGTCGGCGTCACCGGCACCCGGATCCGGCTCGACCCGCTCGCACGGGTAGTACTCGGTGATCCACCGGCTGGACCGGCCGACCCGCAGGGTCACCAGCGGCAGGTCCTGGTCGGGGCGGAAGATGCCGGCGCTGAGGTCGTGCAGCCGGGCCTGTGGTGGCGGTGCGGCCGGCTCGTCCAGCTCGACGAGCGCGTCGATCCGGTCGGCCCGGAATAGCCGCACCGACTCCGCCCGCCGGCACCATGCCTCGAGGTAGGCCAGCCCGCCGACCATCAGCACCCGGATCGGGTCGACAGTGCGTTCGGTGGTCTCGTCCCGGGTCGCGGCGTAGTAGGTGATCCGCAGCGCCCGGCCGCGCTGCACCGCGCCGTGCAGCGCCGCCACCCGGTCGCTGTCCCCCGGCATCCGTACCGCGACGGGGGCGTCGGCGAGTTCGCCGGCCGCGTTCTCGATCTTGGCGAGGGCGCGTTCGATCGCGTCCCGGTTGGCCATTCCCGGCGTCTCGGCGAGCATCCGCAGCGCGACCACCAGCGCCAGCGCCTCGTCCGGGGTCAGCCGCAGCGGGCGGTCGATCCCCGCGTCGTAGGTGATGGTGACCCGATCACCGTCGAAGGCCATGTCGATCAGGTCGCCCGGCCCGTACCCGGGCAGGCCGCAGACCCAGAGCAGCTCCAGGTCCTCGCGTAGCTGCCGCTCGGTCACCCCGAGGTCGGCCGCTGCCTCGGACAGCTCGATCCCCGGCCGGGCCAACAGGTATGGCACCAGGTTCAGCAGTCGGGCCAGCCGGTCGGCCGAGGTCCGCGCAGCGCCGCCGGACCGTTGCGCCGGACGAGTCACGCCGGCTCCCCCCTCTGGTCAGTTCCCGGGGCCCCAACCCCGGTCCGCCCCGCGTTACCCCGACGCCCGGGCGGTCGCCATCTCGTCGTGCCGGGCGGTGATCTCCTTGAGCCGCTGGATCACGGCGTCCCGGATCTCCGGCGGATCGAGCACCCGGACATCGGGACCGTAACCGACGAGCCTACCGGCGAGCGACTCGGCATCGGCGTACGGCAGGACCAGGCGGTCGCCGTCGGGCCCGCTGATCACCTCCCGGGCCCACCTGCGGAGCCCGGCGGCGCGGCCCGGTGCGACCAGCACGGTGGCTCGGCCGGAGCGCTCCACCGGACCGGACCACTTGGCGACGTGGCTGATCAGGTCGACGCCGACCGGCGGGGAGAAGGCGCCCGGCCTACTGATCATCCGGACCGCCCCGCCGACGATCCGGGAGAGCCGGAAACAGCGGGCCGCGTCGCGGTCGAGGTCGTGGCCGACCACGTACCAGCGGGCTCGCCAGCAGACCACGCCCCAGGGTTGCAGCCGGCGGCTGGTCGGGGCGTCGCCGTCGGGTACCCGGTAGTCGAAGCCGACGGTGCGCCGATCCCGGGCTGCGGCGGTCAGCGGCCCGAACGCCGGGTCGACGGTGACCACCGGCTCCACCCCGAGGGTGGCCTGCGGGTCGACGTCGACACCGGCGGCACGGAGCTTCGCCAGCCCGGAGGAGGCCGCCGCGGCCAGCCCCGCGTGCCGCCAGAGCCGCGCGGCTATGCCCACCGCCGCCGCCTCGTCGGGCTCCAGCGGGATGTCCGGCAGCGCGTACTCCCGGTGGGCGATCCGGTAGCCCGGCTCGGCGTCGAAGGCGCTGGCCGTGCCGGTCTCCAGTGGTACGCCCAGCTCACGCAGCTCGGCCTTGTCCCGCTCGAACTTGCGCTGGAAGGCCTCGTGGTCACGTGGGTCGTCCGGATCATGCTCATAGCCCGGCACGGTCGCGGCGATCTGCGCGGCGGTCAGGAACCGTCGGGTGGACAGCAAACAGATCACCAGGTTGACCAGGCGTTCGGTACGGGTCCGCGACACGACACAGACGCTAGCAGTGTCGGATCACGAAGCGGGTACCCGCGCGGCACCCCGGCCGACCGGTCAAGGCGGTCTTCCTGGAGGACACCGCCGCGCTGATCGGGATCTCGGTGGCCGCCGCCGGACTTGCCCTGTCCCACCTCACCGGCACCGAGTTCTGGGACGGGCTGGCCTCGATCCTGATCGGGCTGCTGCTCCTGGTGGTCGCCACCATCCTGGCCCGGAGCAACATCTCGCTGCTGGTCGGCCGGGCCGTACCGCCGCCGATGCACGACGAGATCCACCGCGAGCTCTGCGGGCTGCCGACGGTGGACCGGGTGGACACCCTGCTCACCATGCATCTGGGCCCGGACGACATCCTGGTCGCCGCGAAGGTCGACTTCCGGGACGAGGCGACCGGGGCGGACGTCGAGGCCGGCGCCGAGGAGGCCGAACGCCGGCTGGTCGCGCGCTTCCCGCACATCCGGTACGGCTTCCTCGACCCGACCCGGAGCGGCCGGCCGTAGCCGGTTACCCTGCCGGCCATGGTGCGATGGCGGTCCGGCACGGTCACGGCGGTCCGGCGGAGCTGGCGCGGCGCCGTCGAACTCGACGTCCGGCAGTCCGACGGAGCGCAGGTGCGGGCGCTGGCGTACCCGGAACTGGTCGGCACCCCCGAGCCGGGCGACCGGGTGCTGCTGAACGTGGGCGCGCTGCTGATGGGACTCGGCACCGGCGGGTACGCCCTGGTGGTGGCGCTGCCGGACCGGCTGCCGGCGGATCCGCCCCGGACGGTCGACACCCGGGACGCCGGGCATCTGGTCAAGGCCCGCTACACGCCGCTGCAACCGATCCTGCTCGGTGTCGACGAGGAAGCCTCCCCGCACCGGACGGCGCTGGTCGACGCCGACGACCTCGGCGGGCTGCCGGTGGTCACCGCCGACCTGCACTCCGCGCTGCCGGCGATCGTGGCGGGGATCCGGGCCGACGCGCCCGACGCCCGGATCGGCTACCTGTGGACCGACGGCGGTGCGCTGCCGGCCTGGTTCTCCCGCACCCTGCACGGGCTGCGCGCCGAACTCGCCGGCACGGTCACCGTCGGTCAGGCGTTCGGTGGCGACCTGGAGGCGACGAACCTGCACAGCGGACTGCTCGCGGCCCGGCATGTGCTGCGGGCCGACGTGGCGATCGTGGCGCAGGGGCCGGGAAACCTGGGCACCGGCACCCGGTGGGGCTTCTCCGGGGTCGCCGTCGGCGAGGCGGTCAACGCGGTCGCCGCGCTGGGCGGCCGGCCGGTGGGCTCGCTGCGGATCTCCGGCGCCGACCCGCGGGACCGGCACCGGGGGCTGTCGCACCACAGCCTCACCGCGTACGGCCGGGTCGCGCTGGCCGCCGCCGACCTGGTACTCCCGGCGGAGTTGCCGGCGGAGCTGGCCGCGCTGGTCGAGCCGGCCGTGACCGCGCTGGCGCGGCGGCACCGGGTCGTCCGGGTGCCGGTGCACGGGCTCGACGAGGCGCTGCGGGCCAGCCCGGTCCCGCTTTCGACGATGGGCCGGGGACTGGCCGAGGAGCACGCCTACTTCCTGGCGGCGGCCGCCGCCGGCCGGTACGCCGCCGGCCTGGGCTGACCCGGCGCCTGGGCGCTCGGCGAACCCGGTGGGGTGCGGGTCAGCTCAGGAAGACCAGCGCCAGCCAGCCGGCCACCACCAGGACGAGCGCGAGGGTGAGCACCCAGGTGGGCACGGTGTACTCACCCCGGCGGTTGCGCTCGATCTCCTCCCGGATCTTCGCCCGCCGCCGCTCGATCCGGTTCTGCCGGATCGTCTCGGGGCGGCGGTGCTCGTCGTCGTCGCGACCGTCTGGATGCGTCATAGCGGGAGAAAGCCTAACTGCCCGGCCTCACATGCTCGCGATCAGCCGCTCCACCCGCTCGTCGTACGCCCGGAACGGGTCCTTGCAGAGCACCGTGCGCTGGGCCTGGTCGTTCAGCTTGAGGTGCACCCAGTCGACGGTGAAGTCCCGGCGCTTCTCCTGGGCGTGCCGGATGAACTCGCCGCGCAGCCGGGCCCGGGTGGTCTGCGGCGGGGTCTCCTTCGCCTCGAAGATCTCCGGATCAGTGGCGATCCGGTCCACCTGCTTACGCCGCTCCAGCAGCCCGTAGAGGCCACGCCCCCGGCGCAGGTCGTGGTACGCCAGGTCCATCTGGGCGATCCGGGGGTGCGACAGCGGCAGGTCGTTCTTGCGCTGGTAGCGCTCGATGAGCTGGAGCTTGGTCACCCAGTCGATCTCCCGGGAGACCGGCTCAAGGTCGCCGGTCTCGACCGCGCGCAGCACCCGGCCCCAGAGCTCGACCACCCGCTTCGCGGTCTGGTCCCCGCCCCGCCGCTCGACGAACTCGGTCGCCTTGGCCAGGTATTCCTGCTGGATCTCCAGCGCGCTGATCTCCTTGTTCGAGGCGAGCCGGACCTTGCGCCGGCCGGTGATGTCGTGCGACACCTCCCGGATCGCCCGGATCGGGTTCTCCAGCGACAGGTCGCGCATCACCACCCCGGCCTCGATCATCCGCAGCACGATGTCCGCGCTGCCGACCTTGAGCAGGGTGGTGACCTCGTTCATGTTCGAGTCGCCGACGATGACGTGCAGCCGGCGGTAGCGCTCGGCGTCGGCGTGCGGCTCGTCCCGGGTGTTGATGATCGGCCGGCTGCGGGTGGTCGCGGAGGAGACGCCCTCCCAGATGTGCTCGGCACGCTGGGAGAGGCAGTAGACGGCGCCGCGCGGGGTCTGCAGCACCTTGCCGGCGCCACAGATGAGCTGCCGGGTGACCAGGAAGGGGATCAGCACGTCGGCCAGCCGGCCGAACTCGCCGTGCCGGGAGACCAGGTAGTTCTCGTGGCAGCCGTACGAGTTGCCGGCCGAGTCCGTGTTGTTCTTGAACAGGTAGATCTCACCTGCGATGCCCTCGTCGTGCAGCCGCTTCTCGGCGTCGACCAGCAGACCCTCCAGGATCCGCTCGCCGGCCCGGTCGTGGGCCACCAGGTCGGAGACCGAGTCGCACTCGGGGGTGGCGTATTCCGGATGGGACCCGACGTCGAGGTAGAGCCGGGCACCGTTGCGCAGGAACACGTTGCTCGAGCGGCCCCAGGAGACCACCCGGCGGAAGAGGTAACGGGCGACCTCGTCCGGGGACAGCCGCCGTTGGCCGCGGTAGGTGCAGGTGACACCGTACTCGGTTTCAAGGCCGAAGATTCGCCGCTCCATGATTGGAGATTAGTCGCCCGAGGCCCGAGTTGGTCAGCCTCGGGCCGTGGCGTTGTGTGGGAACTCCGGCGGCCGATCGTCGTGGACCGGTCACCGACCGGGATCCTCGAGGATGCCGAAGAGGTACTCGCCGTAGCCGCTCCGGCTCAGCGGCTGGGCCAGCTCGCGGAGCTGCTCGTCGGAGATCAGCCCGCTGCGCCAGACCACCTCCTCGATGCAGCCCACCTTCAGGCCCTGCCGCTCCTCGATCACCCGGACGAACTCGCCGGCCTGGACCAGCGAGGTGAAGGTGCCGGTGTCCAGCCAGGCGGTGCCCCGGTCCAGCGCGGTGACCTGGAGCCGACCCGCCGCCAGATAGGTCTGGTTGACCGCCGTGATCTCCAATTCGCCCCGGTCGCTCGGGGTCAGCCCCTTGGCGACCTCCACCACGTCGTTAGCGTAGAAGTAGAGGCCCGGGACCGCGTACCGGGACTTGGGTTTCTCCGGCTTCTCCTCGATCGACAGCGCCCGACCGTCGGAATCGAACTCGACGATCCCGTAACCCTCGCAGTTCGCCACCGGATAGGCGAAGATCCGGCCACCGTCCGGGTCGCCGTTGCGGGCCAGGCTCCGGCCCAGTCCGGCGCCGTAGAAGATGTTGTCGCCGAGGATCAGCGCGACCGAATCCCCGGCCAGGAACTCCTCGCCGAGAAGGAACGCCTGCGCGATTCCGTCCGGACTCGGCTGCGCGACGTACTCCAACCGGAGGCCCCACTGGGAGCCGTCGCCGAGGAGTCGCCGGAACTGCCCCTGGTCGTCCGGAGTGGTGATGATGAGGATCTCCCGTATTCCCGCCATGACCAACGTGGAGAGCGGGTAGTAGATCATTGGTTTGTCGAAAACCGGCATGAGTTGTTTCGATACGGCCTGGGTGATCGGCCAGAGCCGCGAGCCGGTGCCGCCCGCCAGCAGGATTCCGCGCATTCGCGCAGGCTACCGGGGGGGTAGCCGGTTAGGAGAGTCAACTCGCCGACAGCTCGGCCTGACGGTGCGGCCGACAAACGGCGCATAGACTTTCCGATTCATGAGGATCCTCGTGACCGGTGGAGCCGGGTTCATCGGTTCTGAATACGTACGTATGCTGCTGACCGGCACCGGTCCCCGGCTCGCGCCGAGCGCGGTCACCGTGCTGGACAAGCTCACCTACTCCGGCAACCTGGCCAACCTCGAACCGGTCCGCGCCGACCCCCGGCTCCGGGTGGTGGTCGGCGACATCTGCGACCCGGCGGTACTCGACGAGGTGGTCCCCGGGCACGACGTGATCGTGCACTTCGCGGCCGAGTCCCACGTCGACCGCTCGATCCACCGAGCCGCCCCGTTCGTCACCACCAACGTGCTCGGCACGCAAACCCTGCTGGAGGCGGCGCTGCGGCACCGTACCGGCCGGTTCGTGCACGTCTCCACCGACGAGGTCTACGGCTCGATCGAGCAGGGTTCCTGGACCGAGTCGACCCCGCTGGCGCCGAACTCGCCGTACTCGGCCGCCAAGGCCGGCTCCGATTTGCTGGCCCTGGCCTACCACCGCACCTACGGGATGGACGTGGTGCTGACCCGCTGCTCCAACAACTACGGGCCGTACCAGTTCCCGGAAAAGGTGATCCCGCTCTTCGTCACCAACCTGCTCGACGGCGGCACCGTGCCGCTCTACGGCGACGGCGGCAACGTCCGGGACTGGCTGCACGTGCACGACCACTGCGTCGGGGTCGCCCTGGTGCAGGACAAGGGACGGCCGGGCGAGGTCTACCACATCGGCGGCGGCACCGAGCTGACCAACCGCGAGCTGACCGCCCGGCTGCTCGCCGCCTGCGGCGCCGACTGGGACCGGGTCAGGCCGGTCGCCGACCGGATGGGGCACGACCGCCGCTACTCGCTGGACATCACCAAGATCAGTGAGGAGCTCGGGTACGCCCCCCGGATCGACCTCGACCGCGGGCTGGCCGAGACGGTCACCTGGTACCGGGAAAACCGGGCGTGGTGGGAGCCGCTCAAGGCGCGGCTGAGCGGCGAGGAGATCGGGCGCCCCGGGCCGGACGTCCGGTGACCGTGCAGCGGGACGCGGAGCCGCCGAGCGCCCAGCCGGACGCGGAGCCGCCGAGCTGGCTG
Source organism: Plantactinospora sp. DSM 117369 (assembly GCF_053764795.1). Taxonomy (NCBI): domain Bacteria; kingdom Bacillati; phylum Actinomycetota; class Actinomycetes; order Micromonosporales; family Micromonosporaceae; genus Plantactinospora; species Plantactinospora sp. DSM 117369. The sequence continues at coordinate 4,997,450 of NZ_CM132446.1, forward strand.
GTGACCGGGGCCGGCGGGATGCTGGGCCGGGACCTGGTGGCGGTGCTCTCCGCCCGGCACCCGGGGCGGGTCACCGCCGCCACCCGGGCCGAGGTCGACCTGACCGACCCGGCGGCGGTACGGGCAGCGGTGGCCGGGCACCGGATCGTGGTCAACGCCGCCGCCTGGACCGACGTGGACGGCGCGGAGCAGCGGGAGGCGGCCGCTACCGCCGTCAACGGCACCGGGGTGGCCAACCTGGCGGCGGCCTGTGCCGAGACCGGCGCGCGACTGCTGCACATCTCCACCGACTACGTCTTCGCCGGCGACGCCGACCGGCCCTATCCCGAGGACGCCCCGACCGCGCCGGTCAACGCGTACGGGCGGAGCAAGCTCGCCGGGGAGCTCGCCGTCGCCCGACTGCTGCCGCAGACCGGATACCTCGTACGCACCGCATGGCTGTACGGCGCACACGGCCCCAACTTCGTCACCACGATGCTCCGGCTGGCCACCCAACGCCCGCACCTCGACGTGGTGGACGACCAACACGGGCAGCCGACGTGGTCGTACGCGCTCGCGGAGCGGCTGGCCGAGCTCGGCGCCGCCGCCCACCGGGGAGCCGCACCGGCCGGCATCTACCACGGCACGGCGAGCGGTCGGACCAGCTGGTACGGCCTGGCCCGCGAGGTCTTCGCCCGGACCAGGCTCGACGCGGACCGGATCCGTCCCGTCGGCAGCGACCGGTTCCCCCGCCCGGCCCGCCGGCCCGGTTACAGCGTGCTCGGGCACGCCGGGTGGTCCCGGGCCGGGCTGGCCCCGATGGCGGACTGGCGGGCGATGCTCGCCGAGGCGCTGCGACCGGACGGAACGCTGGCCGACGCCCGCCGGCCGGCCGGACCGAGCCACGCCGCCGCCGACCGGATCCGCTCCGGCTCGCGTTAGCGGCGCGACGGGGCGAGTGGCAACGTGCGCGTCCGGTCCCCTGACCGGACGCGCACGGGGCGGCGACTGGAGCGGCGCGGTCCTACTCGGACTTCTCCTCGCCGTTGGTCGACTTGTCAGTGCCGGCCGACGTGGCCTTGCCCTCCAGGTCGGCAGAGCCGGCGGACTCGGCCGGCTTGTCCGGGCCGGGGGCCGGGGCCTTCGGCTCGGCCGGCGGTGCCTCGCCGCCGTCGGCCCTGGCCGGTGCCCCGTCCAGCAGCGAGACCAGCGCGGCACCGGTGATCCGGCGGAAGGTGCGGCCGACCCGCCGCCGGTCCAGGATCGCCACCTCGAGTTGGCTGGCGGCGATGGTCCGGGGCGCACCGCCCTCGCCACCGACGCTGCCGAGCGCCCGGACCGCCAACTGGACCGCGTCGTCCAGCGACATCTCCGGCTGGTGCTGTTCGCGCAGCGCCCCGGTGACCGCCTCCGCCTGCCCGCCCATCGCCATCCGGCCGGGCTCGTCGTTGACCGAACCGTCGTAGGTGATCCGGTAGAGCTCGTCCTGCTCCGGTGTGCTGCCCACCTCGGCGACGCAGATCTCCACCTCGAACGGCTTGGACTGCTCGGTGAAGATCGCGCCCAGGGTCTGGGCGTACGCGTTCGCCAGCGCCCGGCCGGTGACGTCCCGCCGGTCGAAGCTGAGCCCGATGGCGTCCGCCATCCGTACTCCCGCGCGGCGCAGGTTTTCGAACTCGTTGTACCGGCCGACCGCCGCGAAGGCGACCCGGTCGTAGATCTCACTGACCTTGTGCAGGGCGCTGGAGAGGTTCTCCGCCACGAAGAGCACCCCGCCGGAGTAGCTGAGCGTCACGGCGCTCCGCCCGCGCGCGATGCCCTTGCGGGCCAGCTCCGAGCGGTCGCGCATGATCTGCTCGGGTGAGGCGTAGAACTGCATGGCCACGGCGGCGGTTCTCCTAACCGGTTCTGCTGACGACGGCGGGTTGCGGGTGGTGCGGGGCGGTCAGCCGCCCGGGTTCTCCATCCGGGCGGCGACCACCGCTTCGGCGACCTCGGCCGCCTCGGCGTCGGAGAGCCGGTTGGTGCCCTCCGCGGTGGCCGTCATCACCACTGGGAAGATGCGGCGGCTCAGGTCGGGACCACCGGTGGCGCTGTCGTCGTCGGCGGCGTCGTAGAGCGCCTCGACGGCGATCCGGATGGCGTCGGGGGTGCTCAGCCCGGGGCGGTACCGCTTCTTCAGCGCCGCCTTCGCGAAGAGCGAGCCGGAGCCGATGCCGTCGTAGCCGGTCTCCTCGTAGGGCCCGCCAGCGACGTCGAAGCTGAAGATCCGGCCGGCCTTGGCCGGGTCGGTGGCCGCCAGGTCGAAGCCGGCGAAGAGCGGGATGACCGCGAGCCCCTGCATCGCCGCGCCGAGGTTGCCACGGATCATCGCGGCGAGCCGGTTGGCCTTGCCGTCGAGGGAGAGCATCGCTCCCTCGATCTTCTCGTAGTGCTCCAGCTCCACCTGGAAGAGTCGCACCATCTCCAGGGCGATGCCCGCCGTACCGGCGAAGCCGACCAGCGAGTATTCGTCGGCCGGGTGCACCTTGCGGATGTCCCGGCTGGAGATCAGGTTGCCCATGGTGCCGCGCCGGTCACCGGCCATCACCACCCCGTCCGCGGTGCTCAGCGCGACGATGGTGGTGGCGTGCGGAACGAGCTCGCTGGCGGACCCGGGCGGCAGCGGCCGGCGACCGGGCAGCAGGTCGGGGGCTGCCGTGCTCAGGAACTGGGTGAACGAGGACGTCCCCACGTTGAGGAACACGTCTGGTAGACGCCCGGTTGGATCAAAAGCCGCTGCCACGTGCTCCCTCTCAGCTGTCTCATCACGTCGCCCGGATCCCCCGCGTCAGCGCGGGAACCGGGCGAGGCCACCGTTGCGGTTGAAGCAGAGTATCCCCCGGATCTCCCCGGTGCGATGATCGTCGCCGCCGTGTTGCGCCACTCCCGACGGCGCCGGACCGGTGTGCCCCGGCCGCCGCCGGTGCGCCGGCCGGTCGCGCCCCGGGCGCCAGGGTCGGGCCCCGCGCTCCACGCTCGGCCGCCACGCCGGTGCGTCGGCACAGACACACACCGCCGCGCACCGCGCCGGGTTCGGCGTGGGTGGACCACGTCCGACCCGGCCCGGGTACGGCTACTGTCCGCCCTTCTGGACGTAGCCCCGGACGAACTCCTCGGCGTTCTCCTCGAGCACCGAGTCGATCTCGTCCAGCAGGTCGTCGACGTCCTCGGTGATCTCCGCGTGCCGCTCGGCGACCTCCGGGTTCGCCTCGGTCGCGACCTCGTCGACCTCCTCGTCCCGGCGCGCCTTACCGGACTGTGACTGACCGCCGGTGTCACGGGTAGCCATATCTGCTGCCTCCTCCACGATCGCCTGGGGAAAACTTACCTCGGATGGACGACGAATCCTTCGGCACCGCCGCTGCCGGCGGCACGGGGCCCGGCGTCAGCCACCGGTGATCGTCTCCAGCAGGTCCTTGGCGCTCGCGCACCGGTCGAACAACGCTCCGACGTGCTTGCGGGTGCCCCGCTCGGGCTCCATCATCGGGACCCGCACCAGGGACTCCCGGCCGACGTCGAAGATGACCGAGTCCCAGCTCGCCGCCACCACCTCTGAGGCGTACTGGGCGAGGCAGCGGCCCCGGAAGTAGGCCCGGGTGTCCTCCGGCGGTTCGGTCATCGCCGCCCGGGTCAGCTCCTCGGGCAGCAGCGTCGCCATCGAACCCCGGCTGACCAGCCGGTGGTAGAGGCCCTTCTCCGGGCGTACGTCGGAGTACTGCAGGTCGACCAGTTGCAGCTTGTGCGAGGCCCAGCCGAGCTTCTCCCGCTCCCGGTAGCCCTCCAGCAGCCGCAGCTTCGCCACCCAGTCCAGTTCGCCGGCGCAGAGCATCGGGTCCCGGCCGAGCCGGTCGAGTATGCCCTCCCAGCGGTCGAGCACGTCGGCGGTGTCGGAGTCGAGGTCGTCGCCGTACCGCTCGTCCACAAAGGAACGAGCCCGCTCGAAGTACGCCCACTGCAGGTCGAGCGCGGTCAGCCGGCGGCCGTCACGCAGCCGGAGCCGGTGTGACAGCGACGGGTCGTGGCTGACCGCCTTCAGCTCACCCACCGGGTCGGCGATGGCCAGGTCCGGACTGAGCGCCTTCTCCTCGATCATGGTGAGCACCAGCGCCGTGGTGCCGACCTTGAGATAGGTGGAGATCTCGGACAGGTTGGCGTCACCGATGATCACGTGCAGCCGGCGGTACTTGTCGGCGTCCGCGTGCGGCTCGTCCCGGGTGTTGATGATCGGCCGCTTCAGCGTCGTCTCCAGGCCGACCTCGACCTCGAAGAAGTCGGCCCGTTGCGAGATCTGGAAGCCGGGCTGCGAACCGTCCTGGCCGATGCCGACCCGGCCGGCGCCACAGACGATCTGCCGGGTCACGAAGAACGGTGTCAGGTACGCGACGATGTCGGCGAACGGCGTCTGCCGGCGCATCAGGTAGTTCTCGTGCGCGCCGTAGCTGGCGCCCTTGTTGTCGGTGTTGTTCTTGTAGAGGTGGATCGGGTGGGTCCCGGGGATGGTGGCGGCCCGCCGGGACGCCTCGGCCATCACCCGCTCGCCTGCCTTGTCCCAGCGGACCAGGTCCAGCGGGTTGGTCACCTCGGGAGTGGAGTATTCCGGGTGGGCGTGGTCGACATACAGCCGGGCGCCGTTGGTCAGTATCACGTTGGCCAGCCCGAGGTCCTCGTCGGCCAGCGCCTCCGCCGGGTCGTAGGCGGCTCCGGAGTAGGTGAAGCCGCGGGCGTCCCGCAGCGGGGACTCCTCCTCGTAGTCCCAGCGGGCCCGGCCGCCCCGGGCCAGCTCCGGGCGGGCGCCGTAGGCGTTCACCACCTGCGAGGAGGTCACCATCGGGTTGGCTCCGGCCTGGCCGGGCACGGAGATGCCGTACTCCACCTCGGTGCCCATGATCCGCCGGACACTCATGCCGCTGCCTCGCTTCGCTCGGCGCCGCCATGAGGCACGGCCGCCCTGAGCCTGATGATTCGCTCGCTACGCTCGCTCATGCCGGCACTCCGCTTCGCTCCGTGCCGCCATGAGGCACGGCCGCCCTGAGCCTGATGATTCGCTCGCTACGCTCGCTCATGCCGCCGCCTCGCTCCGCTTACCCATGTCGTTGAGCCTAGTCCGCGCCGCCGCCGGATTGTTCGCCCGGTGTGTCGACACGGCCACGGTACGCCTTCACTGCCCGTTCGACCCGATTCGATCTCGGTGGTTCCGGGGCGCGCCGCGGGATCCCGGACAGCACTGTGGGCGCCGCGACCGCGGCGCCCACAGATGCCGTCGTCCGTTACAGGTATTGGCCGGTGTTGCTCGCGGTCTCGATGGACCGGCCAGCCTCCGCGCCCTTGCCACCGGAGACGAGGGTACGGATGTAGACGATCCGCTCCCCCTTCTTGCCGGAGATCCGGGCCCAGTCGTCGGGATTGGTGGTGTTGGGCAGGTCCTCGTTCTCCCGGAACTCGTCGACGCAGGCGTCGAGCAGGTGCTGCAACCGCAGCCCCTTGCGCCCGGAGGAGAGGAATTCCTTGATCGCCATCTTCTTGCCCCGGTCGACGATGTTCTGGATCATCGCGCCGGAGTTGAAGTCCTTGAAGTAGAGGACTTCCTTGTCGCCGTTGGCGTAGGTGACCTCGAGGAAGCGGTTCTCCTCGGTCTCCGAGTACATCCGCAGCACGACCGCCTCGATCATGGCCGCGACCGTGGACTGCGGGTCGTTGCCGTGCTCGGTCAGGTCGTCCGGGTGCAGCGGCAGGCCGGTGAGGATGTACTTGGAGAAGATGTCCTTGGCCGCCTCGGCGTCCGGCCGCTCGATCTTGATCTTCACGTCGAGCCGGCCGGGGCGGAGGATCGCCGGGTCGATCATGTCCTCCCGGTTGGAGGCACCGATCACGATCACGTTCTCCAGGCCCTCGACACCGTCGATCTCGCTGAGTAGCTGCGGGACGATGGTGTTCTCCACGTCGGAGGAGACGCCGGAGCCCCGGGTCCGGAACACCGAGTCCATCTCGTCGAAGAACACGATGACCGGGGTGCCCTCGCCGGCCTTCTCCCGAGCCCGCTGGAAGATCAGCCGGATGTGCCGCTCGGTCTCGCCGACGTACTTGTTGAGCAGCTCCGGGCCCTTGATGTTGAGGAAGTAGCTGGTGTGCTTCTCCTCGCCTCGCCGCTCGGCGATCTTCTTGGCAAGCGAGTTGGCCACCGCCTTGGCGATCAGCGTCTTGCCGCAGCCGGGTGGGCCGTAGAGCAGGATGCCCTTCGGCGGCCGGAGCTGGTGCTCGCGGAAGAGGTCGGCGTGCAGGAACGGCAACTCGACGGCGTCCCGGATCTGCTCGATCTGGGCCTGCAGGCCGCCGATGTCGCCGTAGTCGACGTCCGGCACCTCCTCCAGGACCAGTTCCTCGACCTCACTCTTCGGGATCCGCTCGTACGCGTACGCCGAGCGAGGCTCGATCATGAGCGAGTCACCGGCCCGCAGCGGCGCGCCGATGAGAGTCTCCGCGAGGTGGACGATCCGTTCCTCGTCGGCGTGGGAGATCACCAACGCCCGGTCGCCAGCGCCGCCGGAGGGGCTGTCCAGCACCTCCTTGAGCATGACGACCTCGCCGACCCGCTCGTAGCCGAACGCGTCGACGATGTTGAGCGCGTCGTTGAGCAGGACCTCCTGCCCACGACGCAGCTCCGCCACGTCGAGCGAGGGTGACACCGCCACCCGGAGCTTGCGACCGCCCGTGAAGACGTCGACCGTGCCGTCGTCGTGCCGGGCCAGGAAGACACCATAACCGCTGGGCGGTTGCGCCAGCCGGTCAATCTCCTCCTTGAGCGTGACGATCTGGGCGCGTGCCTCCTTGAGGGTGTTCACGAGCCGTTCGTTGTTCTCCGTGAGTCGAGCCAGCTGCGCCTGTGTCGCCGCCAGCCGTTCCTCAAGCTGCCGGACGTGTCGAGGGCTTTCGGTCAACTTGCGCCGCACCAGAGCGAGTTCCTCTTGAAGAAACGCGACCTGGGTGGAGAGATCGTGGGCCTCCTTCTCCCACCGTGCGGCGCGCGAGTCCGCGTCGTCGCTGCGTGCCACGTCCCACCTCCCCGGGGGCTTGAACGTTCTGCCCTAACACTAACCGCTATGACGCTGATTCGGTTCCACGCAACACCCTCGTCGCCGAACCTTGATCACGTCGTCGACGACCGGTCGGGCCGATGTCGGCCGATCGGGGTACCGTCGCGACGGCCCGGGCAGGGCTGCGCGACCGCCTCCGGCGCTGCCGACCGGCGGCCTCGGGTCGCGGCTGACCAGGGACTCCCACGCCGTAACGCCGTCCTGCCGGCGCCACGGTCCCCGATTCGGCGTCGCGGCGCCACCGCACGTCGCGGCGCCGGCGACCCCGCCAGGTAAGGCTCGGGTGCGTCGCGCCGAGGCCGGGCACACCGGAAACCGCCAGCCGGGCCGGCGGGACGGTTCGGGGACGCGAGGGCGGCGACGGGACGCTCCGGCACGGCGAGGGCGTGAGGTTTCCCACGGGCGAGTACGGGGGCGTTTCTTCACGGCGACCGTGTCACAGGGTGGGACGGCCGACCACCGAGGCGACCAGCCGGGCGAACTCCTCCAGCCGGGAGATCTGCCCCGCGCCGCCGTCGTCGAGCGTCTTGCCGAACCGCAGCGCGTCGTGCCGGGGCGGCACGTGCGCGTCATCGCCCGGCACGCCCTCGTCGAGCGAGCTGAGCAGCAGGTAGACGTCGATGCTGTCGACCCGGATCTGGCCGGTCGGCGTACGGCTCAGCCGGCGCCGGCAGCCCACCTCGCTGACCGTCGAGACCGGCACCACCCGCAACGACGACGTCATCGAGCCCGCCGGGCCGTCGTCAGGTGGCACGTCCTCGCCGTGCCAGAGGATCAGCCGGCTGCCGTCACAGATCGCGACCTCCTGCCAGACCCCGTTCACCTCGTTGACGAAGCGCTCCAGGGTGAAGCCGAGCACCGAGGCACCGTTCAGCACTCCGGTCAGCGCCTCCATCGCGACATCCGGATCGCGCAGGTACGCCCGGGCGGCCGACTCCAGGTCCCGGTACGGCGACCAGTCCGGGAACACGGCCGGCAGGTCTCCCCCGCCGAACGCCGGCCGGCTCATGCCGACACCCCGCTGCACTCACTCATGCCGGCACTCCGCACTGAGCTGCCTGATTCGCTGCACTGAGCTGGCCGATTCGCTCGCTGCGCTCGCTCATGCCGTCTCCTCGCCGTGCTCGGCACGCCCGCTGATGCGTCGACTCCGGCGGGAAAAGTTCACTCCGCAGCCCTCCCGGAGGTCGCCTCGGCCTCCTGCCGCGCTTGGCGGCGCAGCGCGTACGCCTCGGCGCCCTTGCTGGGCTTGCGCCGGCGCGGCGGCGCGGTGACCCCGGGCGCGAGCCGGCGACTGGAGACGAGGAAGGCGGTGTGCGCGATCATGCGGTGGTCTGGGCGCACAGCGAGCCCGTCCGCGTGCCAGTCCCGGACCAGCGACTCCCAGGCCCGCGGCTCGGTGAACCCGCCCCGCTCGCGCAGCGCCTCGACCAGCTCGGAGAGCTGGGGCGTGGTGGCGACGTAACCGATGAACACCCCGCCCGGGACCAGCGCGCGTTCGACCATGTCGAGCGCCTCCCAGGGGGTGAGGAGGTCAAGGATAATCCGGTCGAAACCGGACTCTTGGCAGTCTGCCACGTCGCCCACCCGGAGATTCCAGGCTGGATGCGGTCCACCGAAGAAGGATTCCACATTTCTGCGAGCGATTTCGGAGAAGTCCTCGCGCAGTTCGTAGGAATGCAGTTCGCCCTCCGGGCCGACGGCCCGGAGCAGCGAGCAGGTGAGCGCGCCGGACCCGACACCGGCCTCCAGGACCTTCGCGCCGGGGAAGATGTCGCCCATCGTGACGATCTGGGCCGCGTCCTTGGGATAGATCACCTGCGCACCGCGCGGCATGGAGAGTACGTAGTCCGCGAGCAGCGGCCGCAGCGCGAGGTACGCCGTGCCGCCGGTCGAGGTGACCACGCTCCCATCCGGCAACCCGATCAACGCGTCGTGCTCCAGTGCGCCGCGATGGGTGTGGAAAGACCGCCCGGGCTCCAGTGTGATGGTGTGCATCCGACCCTTCGGGTCGGTGAGCTGGACCCGGTCACCGGGGCGGAACGGCCCTCGGTGCGCCGGCACCGGTGCGGTCGGGACGGCGGGGACGGCGGTGGGCTGTGCGGTCACTGAGTCATCTTCCGTTTCGGCTCCAGGAGCTGCGCCAGGTCGGCGATATGCAGAACGCCGACCACATCTTCGCCTGAGGTCACCAGGTACTGCGCGCCCGGGTGGGCCTGCACCGCGTGCACCACCTGCTCACCGCCGAGCCCGACGGCGAGACTGGGCACCCCGTCCACGCCCCGGGCCACCGCGTCCACCGCCACCCAGGGCCGGCGCTCGACCGGTACGGCGTCGGCGGCGGTCCGGTCGACCAGCGCCACCAGCCGGCCAGACGAGTCCGCGACCCCGAGCGTCGAACCAGGTTGCCCGGCGTCCACCCCGCGCCGCTGCGCCTCGGCCAGCGGCGTGCCGCTCGGCACCGAGAAGACCGGCCGGGCCAGCCGGGCCAGGTCGATGAGGGGGAACCGGCGGCTGATCCGGGCCGCCCGGATCGTCTGACCGGCGCCCTGCCAGAGGGTGAACGCGACCAGCAGCACCAGCGCCAGGCCCAGCCACGGCAGCCCGCCGAGCCAGGTCAGCAGCGTGAAGAGCACGGCGGTGCCGATCGCCACGGCCCGGCCGAACCAGCCGGCCACTTCGGTGGCCAGGTGCCGGTCCCGGGTGACGGCCCAGACCCCGGCCCGCAACGCCCGACCGCCGTCCAGCGGCAGTCCGGGCAGGATGTTGAAGAGCCCGACCAGCAGGTTGCTGGCGGCGAGTTGGAAGGCGAACTGGTTGGCCAGGGTGCCGTCCGGAATGGCGAGCGTGGCGCCGACCCCTACCAGCCCGAGTACCAGGGAGACCGCCGGCCCGGCGAGCGAGACGAGCAGGTCCACCCGGGGTGTCGGGGCGTCCCGCTCCATCTCGGTGTAGCCGCCGAGCAGTTCGAGGGTGATGCCGCGCACTCCGATCCCGTATCGGCGGGCGGTCAGGGCGTGCCCCAACTCGTGCAACAGCACTGAGCCGAGCAGCAGGACCACGAAAACCAGCCCGACGAGATAGCCGGTGAGCTGCGACAACCCGAGCTGCTGCCGGACGAACTCGCCGTACATGACGGTGATCAGGGCTACCAGGAGCAGCATGGACGGGTTGAGGTAGACCGGGACGCCGAAGACCCGACCGACGGTGAGGCCGGGCCGCCGGTCAGCGCCGCGTCGCGGTCGCGAGTTTCCCTCCATCTCCTCAGATGCTACGGAACATCCCGTCGGGTGGGCCCGCCGGTTCGGCCGGGGTGACCGCCGACGATCGGCGCCGGTACGCATGGCGGGGCGGGTGGGCCGGGTTCGGTCGTACCCGTGACATAGCCTTCCGGACATGACGGCGGAGACGGTGACATCGCAGACAGCCATGGGCGGCCCGGCAGATCTCCCGACGGAGACTCCGGCCGCGTCGCGGGTCACCGCATCGCTGTCACCGTCCCGGGCGGCCGACTTCAAGACCTGTCCCCTGCTCTACCGGTTCCGCAGCATCGACCGGCTGCCGGAGCGGCCGAGTGTCGAGCAGGCTCGCGGCACCCTGGTGCACGCGGTGCTGGAACGCCTCTTCGACCTGCCGGCCGAGCAGCGGACGCCGGCCGCCGCCGGTGACCTGGTGGCGCCGCAGTGGGACCGGCTGGTGACCGAGCAGGCGGAGCTGGCCGAGATCTTCACCGCCGGTGACCTCGCCGGTCCAGCCGAGTTCCTGACCTCGGCCCGCGATCTGCTCGACGGCTACTTCACGGTGGAGGATCCCCGTCGGCTGGAGCCGGCCGAGCGGGAGACCCTGGTCTCCACGGTGGTGGACGACCAACTGCTCATCCGGGGCTACATCGACCGGCTGGACGTCTCGCCCGACGGCGCCCTGCGGGTGGTCGACTACAAGACCGGTGGCGCGCCACGGGAGGCGTTCGAGGCCCGGGCACTGTTCCAGCTCAAGTTCTACGCCCTGGTGCTATGGCGCACCCGGGGGGTGGTGCCCAGGGTGCTGCGCCTGCTCTATCTGAAGGACGCGGAGGTCTGCGACTACACCCCCGACGCCGAAGAGCTGGCCCGGTTCGAGCGCACCGTGCTGGCGCTCTGGCGCGCCATCGAGCAGGCCACCCGGGCCCGCGACTTCCGCCCCAAGCCGAGCCGGCTCTGCGACTGGTGCAGTCACCAGGCGCACTGCCCCACCTTCGGCGGCACTCCGCCGCCGTTCCCGGAACCGACCGCGCCGGTCGACCCGACCGCTCCGATCCCGCCACCGTCCCGGCCCGGCGCCCGGTCGGCTCCGGCTCCGGCTCCGGCTCCGGCTCCGGCTCCGGCTCCGGCTCCGGCGAGCGTACCGGGCGCCCCGGCGCTGCCGAGCCAGTCGACCGGGCCGGGCCGGCCGGGCGCGGCCCGGGGGCTCGGGGTCGACTCCGCCCAGGAGGAGCACGGATCCTCCTGAAGGAGGATCCCAGGGTCGCCGCTGGCGACGACCTGTCGCGCCACACAGCGGCTAGCGTCGCCAGCATGACCCCAACCGATGCTCCCGTGACGCCGGCCCCCGGCCGGATCCGCGGGAGCGGGTGGCGCATCCGGCTCGATCCCGGGCAGCGCAGATGGCTGGCCCGGGACGGGCTGCTCGCGGTCGCCGCCGTCGTGGTGGAGGCGGTACTCGTCGGCACGGCGCCGCCGGGCGTCGCCCCGTGGGGGTGGCCCGGGACGGCGTTCTGGAGCGTCCTCTCCGCCGCCCCGATTGCCCTGCGCCGGCTGGCTCCGTGGACGGCGGTGATGCTGGCCGTCCCGATCTTCGTCGCCTCGGTACTGGCCGACGCGCAGCCGGTCACTGTCGGGGCCACCTTCGTGCTGCTGACCTACACCACCGCCGCGCTGCTGCCACTTCGCCAGGCGGCGCTGGCCGCCGGGGCGCTCTGGGGACCGGCGCTGGCCGTCGCCCTCGTCGAGCCGCCGCCGCCCGACTTCACCGAGCCCTCCCCCGCGTACCTGGTCTTCACCCAGGTACTGCTCGCGCTGGTCTGCTTCTTCGTCGGCCGTACGGTGCACGCCCGGCGGGCCACCATCCTGGCCCTGGAGGAGCGGGCCCGGGTCGCCGAGGAGAACCAGCGGTCGCTGGCCGACCAGGCGGTCGCCGACGAGCGCCGGCGGATCGCCCGTGAACTGCACGACGTGGTCGCGCACCACGTCAGCGTGATGGGCGTACTGGCCACCGGGGCGCGCCGGGTGCTGTCCCGGGATCCGGCGGCCACCGACGGTGCACTGGGCACCATCGAGGAGACCAGCCGGACGACCCTGCGCGAGCTGCGCCGGCTGCTGGACGTGCTGCGTACCGACGCCGAGCCGGCCGCCGAGCTGTCCCCGCAACCGGGACTTGCCGGCATCGAGGCGCTGGTGGAGCAGGTGCGGGAGGCCGGCCTGCCGGTGACCCTGCGGGTGGACGGCACGCCGGGCCCGCTGGACCCCGGGGTGGCGCTGACCGTGTTCCGGATCGTGCAGGAGGCACTGACCAACACCCTCAAGCACGCCGGCGCGGCGACCGCCCAGGTGCGGTTGAGTTTCGGGGTCTACTGGCTGATCGTCGAGGTCGCGGACACCGGCCGGGGCCCGGCGCCGGAGAGCGGGCGGCTGGGGCACGGCCTGGTGGGAATGCGCGAACGGATGGCCCTCTACGGTGGAACCCTGCGCACCGGGCCCCGTCCCGGTGGCGGATACCGGGTGTACGCCAAGATGCCGATGGAGCAACTGGGCGCGCCGATCAACAAGGGGGCGGCATGAGCGAGCGTCGCGAGCGAATCAGCCAGCTCAGTGCGGACAAGCCTCATGACGGCACGCAGCGAAGCGGAGTGCCGGCATGAGTGACGGCAGGGACTCCGGCCGGCCGGTACGCGTCCTGCTCGCCGACGACCAGCCGCTGCTGCGTACCGGATTCCGGATGGTGCTGGGCGCGGAGGACGACCTGGACATCGTCGGCGAGGCCGGGGACGGCGTCGAGGCGGTCGACCTGTCCCGACGTCTGCTCCCCGACGTGGTGCTGATGGACATCCGGATGCCCCGGATGGACGGGGTCGCCGCCACCCGGGCGATCATCGACGCCCGGCTACCGGTCCGAGTGCTCATCCTGACCACCTTCGACCTCGACGAGTACGTCGTCGGCGCGCTCCGGGCCGGGGCGAGCGGCTTCCTGGCCAAGGACGTACCCGCCGAGGACCTGGTCACCGCCATCCGCACCGTCGCCGCCGGCGAGGCGGTGGTGGCGCCCCGGATCCTCAAGCGGCTGCTGGACCGGTTCGCCGAGACCCTGCCCGACCCGGACGCCACCCCGCCCAAGGCGATCGGCGTGCTCACCGAGCGGGAGCGTGAGGTGCTGGTCCAGGTGGCCCGGGGGCTATCCAACGCGGAGATCGCCCGGGTGCTGTCGGTCAGCGAGACGACCATCAAGACCCACGTCGGGCACGTGCTGACCAAGCTCGGCCTCCGCGACCGGGTCCAGGCGGTGGTGCTGGCCTACGAGACCGGGCTGGTCCGGCCCGGCGCGTGACGGTGCCGCCATGGCCCGTTCCGCTTGATCGGCTCGTGAAGGTGCCGTCCCCGCGAGCGGAGCCCAGCTCGATCGACCAACCGGCCGCCGCCCCGACGCCGGTGTCGTCCCGAACCCCCGACACCCGTTCACCGTCCCGAGGTCGGTCGCGCACGCCCGCCGACGGTCCCGACGGCGGGCGTGCGCGACCGACCCTGAGTCGTGCTCCGGGTGGGGCCGTCCGGCAGGCGTAGTCGGCGGGCGGCGTACCACCCTGGAGGAGTAGGCCCGACGGCCCGGAGGGCGTACGACCCGCCGGCCGTGGAGTCGTCCAGCCGGAGGACCGGCCCGGGGCACGGGGGCGTACCCGAAGACCATCCCGGCGCACGACGGCCCGCCGGCTTCCCGCGGCTACCGTTCTCCTCAGGTACGGCGAGGGTGGCGGAGGTTCCGCCGCCCGGGCGGATGGAGGGGACGACATGACCGCGACGACGGGGGCAGCGGAGCGGACCGGATCGACGTTCCGGCGATCGACGCACAGCGCAAGCGGATCATGACACACTGATACGACCTGTCCCGAGATCCGGCAGCCGGAGCCGGACAGTGGGGCCGCAACCAAACGTATCCGCCCGATGAGGAATCGGACCGTGAAATGCCGAGCCGATCCGGACCACGAACGAGATCGGCGAACGCCGGCGAGTCGTAGCCCCGGCCCGCCGGGATGCCGACACCGGCGGAGTTGACGGCTCCGACACATACCAGTCAGGGGCAACCCTGATTCGGTATCAGGGCGCACCCGCAGCGAATTTTCCGCGTCGAACTCCGTCGCGGGACGGACGCCGGGGTTGCCCGGGTCGCCGAGGATGGATGCTGCCGGTCGGACCAGGTGGTCCGGCCGGACCAAGAATGTCTAGGGGGAGATGAAAGTGACCGCGACGGTAGCTCGAGGTGCCCAGATGGCCGCCCGGGCCAACGACGTGTGGAAGGTGTACGGCAGCGGGGAGGCACAGGTCGTCGCGCTGCGCGGCGTGAATGCGGAATTCGAAAGGGCCCGGTTCACCGCCATCATGGGACCGTCCGGATCCGGCAAGTCCACCCTGATGCACTGCCTCGCCGGCCTCGACTCGGTAACCCGGGGGACGATCCATATCGGCGACACCGCCGTAACCGGACTCGGTGATGCGGGTCTCACCAAACTGCGCCGGGACAAGGTCGGTTTCATCTTCCAGCAGTTCAACCTGCTGCCCACCTTGACCGCGCTGGAAAACATCCTGCTGCCGCTCTCGATCGCCGGTCGTAAACCCGACAAGGAATGGCTCGACACCGTCATCGACACCGTCGGGCTGCGGGACCGGTTGGGGCACCGCCCGGCCCAGCTCTCCGGCGGGCAGCAGCAGCGGGTCGCCTGTGCCCGGGCACTCGCCTCCCGTCCCGAGGTGATCTTCGCCGACGAGCCGACCGGCAACCTGGACTCCCGGGCCGGCGCCGAGGTGCTCGGCTTCCTGCGCCGCTCCGTCGCGGAATACCAGCAGACCATCGTGATGGTCACGCACGACCCGGTGGCCGCCTCCTACGCCGGCCGGGTGATCTTCCTCGCCGACGGCCAGATCGTCTCCGAACTCATCGAACCGACCCCGGAGACCGTGCTGGACACCATGAAGAAGCTCGACGGGCTCGCCGAGGCGGGGCTCTGATGCTGCGCGCGACCCTGAAGAGCCTGCTCGCCCGCAAGGTCCGGCTGGTTCTCTCCGGCCTGGCCGTCGTGCTCGGCGTGATGTTCGTCTCCGGCGCCTTCGTCCTCACCGACACCCTGGGCCGGTCCTTCGACACCGTCTTCAGCGACGCGTACGCCGGCACCGACGTCGGCGTCAGCGCCAAGCCGAAGATCGACGTCAGCGAGATGGAGGGAATGGAGGTCGCCGCCACCTTCCCGGCCAGCACCCTGGAGCAGGTTCGTAAGGTGCCCGGGGTGGCCAGCGCCACCGGGGTGGCCGCAGCCGACGGCGCCCGGGTGATCGGCAGCAACGGCAAGGTGCTGACCTCCGTCGGCCCGCCCCAGATCGGCTCCAACTGGACCGGCGAGAGCGGTCAGGTCCAACTGCGCGAGGGCCGGGGCCCCACCGCCGACAACGAGGTGGTCGTCAACGCGGGGGTGGCCAAGGCGGCCAAGCTCGCCGTCGGCGACCGGGTCGGCATCCTGACCCTGCAACCGAAGCGCGAGTTCACCGTGGTCGGCATCTACGGCTACAGCGGTGACCGGGACAGCCTCGGCGGCGCCCAGGAGGTCGCGTTCACCGAACGGGTCGCCCAGGAGCTGATGCTGGGCCAGCCCGGCGTCTTCTCCGAGCTCAGCGTCAAGGCGGCCGACGGGGTCGACCCGGCGAAGCTGCGCGACGACATCGCCGGCGCCCTCGGCGGCGGCTACGTGGTCAAGACCGGCGAGCAGCTCTCCGAGGACGCCTCTGCCGGGCTGAAGGAGGGGCTCGCCTTCTTCAACAACATCCTGCTCGGCTTCGCCGGGGTGGCCCTCTTCGTCGGCATCTTCCTGATCCTGAACACGTTCTCGATCATCGTCGCCCAGCGCACCAGGGAACTCGCGCTGCTCCGGGCGATCGGCGCCGGCCGCCGCCAGGTGATCGGCTCGGTCCTGGTCGAGGCCGTCGCGATCGGCCTGGTCGCCTCGGTACTCGGGCTCGGCGCCGGGATCGGCGTGGGCGCCTTGCTGGCGTACGTCTTCGGGCAGACCGCCGGTGGGCTGCAACTGGCCGGGTTGGGCGTACCGCCGGCCGCGGTGATCAGCTCCTTCGCGGTCGGCCTGGTCGTCACGGTCATCGCGGCGGTACTTCCGGCGATGCGGGCCGCCCGGATCCCCCCGGTGGCCGCCATGCAGGACGTGGCGACGCCGGACCGGCCGCTGACGAAGATCTCGGCCGCCGGCGCGGTGGTGGCCGCGCTCGGCGGCACCCTGATGGCGCTCGGCCTCAGCGGCACCGGGGGCAACACCCTGCTGACCATCCTCGGCGGCGTGCTGCTCTCCTTCGTCGGGGTGGCCCTGTTGACCCCGCTGATCAGCCGACCGGTGGTCGGGCTGCTCGGCCGGCTCTTCTCCTGGTCGGTGCCGGGCAAGCTGGGCCGGTTGAACTCGGGCCGCAACCCGCGCCGTACCGCGATCACCGCCGCCGCGCTGATGGTCGGCATCGCCCTGGTCACCGGCGTGACGGTGATCCTCGACTCGGCCAAGAGCAGCATCACGGCGCTGGCCGAGGACACCATCCAGGCCGAGCTGGTGATCTCCGGGGCGCAGACCGGCCCCCGGCCGCCGAGCTTCGACCCGGCGGTGCTGGACCAGGCCGCCGAGCTACCCGGCGTGGCCATGGTGGCCGGCCTGTACGGCGACCGCGCGGTCATCGGCGGCAAGCAGGGCTGGATCACCGCGACCAGCAGCGTGCCCGCGCTGCGGGAGATCTACCGGGCCACCCCGACCGCCGGCAGCATCGACTCGCTCGGCCCCAACCAGCTCATGGTCGACTCGAAGACCGCGAAGGACCGGGGCCTGTCGGTCGGGGACACCCTGCCGGTGCAGTTGTCCCGGGGCGATGCCCGGACCTACACGGTGAGCGGCATCTACGCCGAGTCCGACCTGTTCGGCGGGTTCGTCGTTCCGGCCTCGGCGGCGGCGAACTTCGCGGTGCCGCAGCCGACGCAGGCGTACCTGAAGCTGGCGCCGGGCGCCTCGGTCGACGAGGTGATGCCGCGGGTCGAGACGCTGCTCGCGGACAGCCCCGAGGTGTCGGTAGCCGACCGGGCCGACTTCATCGAGCAGCAGGCCGGCCAGCTCGACGGTCTGCTGACGATGATTCAGATCCTGCTGGCGCTGGCGATCGTAATCGCCGTACTCGGCATCGTGAACACGCTCGCGCTGTCGGTGCTGGAGCGGACCCGGGAGCTGGGTCTGCTGCGGGCCATCGGCCTGCGGCGGAGTCAGACCATGCGGATGATCACCGTCGAGGCGGTGGTGATCTCGGTCTTCGGTGCCCTGCTCGGGGTGGCGGTCGGCACCGGGCTCGGCGCCGCCGTGGTCCGGGCGCTGCGCGAGGACGGCATCACCAACCTGGTGCTGCCGTGGACCGAGATGGGCGTCTTCCTCGGCCTGGCGGCCGTGGTCGGGGTGATCGCGGCGGTGCTGCCGGCGATCCGCGCCGCTCGGCTGAACGTGCTCGGCGCGATCGCGCACGAGTAGCGGGCCGGCCTGCGGCCGTGGGGGTCCGTGGGCAGCAGGGCCGGGGGCGGCGTCGGGACGGGCGCCGCCCCCGGCCGCGTTTCCGTTCCTGTACGCCGCCGCCGGCGGCGTTCGGTTGCTGGACGCCGGCCCTGGCCACGTTCCGTTGCTGGACGCCGCTGGCCGCGTCCCGGACCCGGGCGCCGCCCGGCCGGGTTCCGGCTACGGTGCCCGGCGGGTCGAAAGCCGTGGCGGCGCCCGGGGCACCGGCTCAGCGCGTGGTCAGCGGGGCAGGTCGAGCGGGGAGAGCAGGCCGGAGAGCAGGTCCAGGTCGACTTCGGTCAGCGTCTCCAGCAGGCGTACCCCGTCGGCCGGGTCGATCGGCACCGCGTGCGGCACGGCGAGTACGGCGGCTCCGGCGGCGAGCGCACTGGCCACCCCGGCCGGCGAGTCCTCGATCGCCACGCAGCGGGAAATCGGCACGTCCAGCAGCCGGGCCGCCGTCAGGTACGGCTCCGGGTCCGGCTTGGTGGCGGCCACCTCGTCACCGCAGACCACCACGTCGAAGGTGTCCCGGCCGAGCGTCTCCAATGCGATCTCCACCACCGCGCGCCGGGTGGAGGTGACCAGCGCGGCCGGTACCGCGGCGGCGCGTACCGCGGTCACCAGGGCCAGCGCCCCGGGCCGCCACTTCAGGTCGGTCAGGAACAGCTCGCCGACCCGGCGGTCGACCCAGGCGGCGCTGACCGCCGGGTCCCGCCACGGCTGGCCCAGGTCGCTGTGCAGGATCTCCATCGAGACGGCCATGTCGGTGCCGACCATGGCGAGCCGGGCCGCCTCGGAGAGCGTGCCGCCGTAGTGCGCGGCGAGTTCCTGGAGCCCGATGTCCCACAACCGCTCGCTGTCCACCAGCGTGCCGTCCATGTCGAAGAGCACTGCGGCGAGATGCTGGCTGTTCAGGGCTTCCTCCCGGATCGGACGCGAGCTGCCGGGTCCGATCCTGCCAACGCGGGTGGATGATCTCCCGGTACCGGCCCGGAAGTGTGGCGGATGCCTCAGCCGGGCCGGCCGGGCCGGGCGCCTCACCGGTCTGGCCGCCCCGGTCGCTCAGCCGAGGTCGCAGGCGTCCAGCGAGCGCTGGTAGCCGGCGAAGAACGCGTCGGTGCGCTGCTGCGCGGTCCCGTGCGCTCCCTCGGCGAACCAGGGCTGGCCGGGCTCGTCGGCGACCGCTCGCAGCCCGGCGCCCAGCTCGTCGAGGTCGCCGTCCTCGATCGTCAACGCCCGGGCCCGCACGGAGTCCCCGAGGTACGCCCCGGCCATGCAGTCGGCCTGCAACTCCTGCTGGATGGTGAAGTCGTACCGGATGCCGAGCCGCACCTGCACGCCGTGCGCGTACTCGTGCCCGAGCAGGTAGTACAGGAACGCGTCGCCGACCTGCCGGAACGCGGCGACCGCCCAGTTGACGTCGTACGCGATGAAGTCGCCCGCCGAGCAGTAGACGGCGTTGTTGCGCGGCAGTACCTGGCCGGCACAGTCGACCTCGCCGTCTCGTTGGTAGGTGACGATCCGGCGGATCGGTCGGAACCGCTCCCCTGCCGCCTCGAACCGCCCCGTCCAGTACTCCTCGGCGACCCGCACCGCACCTTCGATGTCGCGCTCGAACTCGTCCACCGTCATGGTGCCGTCGGCCCCGGCCCCGGCGCTGCCGCTCGCGGCGGGCGTTCCCTGATCGCCCGGCACCGACGGATCGTCCTCGCCCGTCCCCCCGGCGAAGCAGGCGCCCGCGACGACCAGCGTCACGATCAGCGCGAGCGGCGGCCAGAACCGGTCGGTACGGCGCAACGGACGCATCGCGGCCTCCCACGGGTCGACGGACCAGAACACTTCCCAGGGTGGGCACCGGGCCAAACCCCGCCCGGTGAGCGGCCGGAGACCCGCCACAAGTATGCGGCGGCGCGGTACCAGGTATGCGGAGTGCGCCGGCCCCCGTGCACCGGCCGGCCCGACCAGGGCGGCATCGAACAGCTTGCGCACCGGCCGGCCCGTGCGCCGCGCCGCGCCGCGCCGCATTTCCCGCGATCACGTGAGATTGTCGCCGCGGTTCCCGGCTAGACCGGAGGCGTGACGACGACCAACGCCCTGTCGGGACGGGCCACAACCGACCGGGCCGCAACCGACCGGGCCGCAACCGACCGGGCCGCAACCGCCGGCGACTGAGCCGGCCGCCGGAGCCCCGCCCAGGATCGCGGCCACCGCCGGCGCCGTGGCCGCCACGCTCGGCGCGGCCCGCCGCACTCCCGTCCGGTGCCGAGCGGCGGCCACGCCCCCCCCCCCCCCCCCCCCCCCCCCCCCCGCCGCAGGCCGGGAGCGACCGCGCGACCATCCGAGAGGAGTCCCATGACCGTTCCGCTGGGCCGGACCCGGCGCAACCTCGGCGCCCTCACCGTACTGACCGTCGGTGCCGCGCTGACCGGCGCACCACTCTGGACAGTGCTGGTGCTGGCCCTGACCTGCTTCGCCATCCCGGCCGCCGTCGGGCTGCACGGCGGATCCCGGCTGGTGCGGACGCTCCTGCTCGGCGCGGCCTCCCCGCGGCCGCCGCAACACGAGCACGTGCATCGGATCCGACCACCGGAAATCAGTCGACGAAGGGAAGAACTGGTATGAGCCGAACGTCGCGCGACGACCTGCCCGAGCCGAAACGCGGTACCGCGGGCGGCCTCGACGTCGGACCTCGAAACGTCGGGCTGGACCGGCAGAACCCGGATTTGCTGGTACCGCCACCAACCGACCGGGGCACGGTGCCCAACCTGAGGTTCTCGTTCTCCAACGCGCACACCCGGATCGAGGAGGGCGGCTGGACCCGCGAGGTGACCCAGCGCGAGTTGCCGATCGCCAGCACGCTCTCCGGGGTCGACATGGCCCTCGAACCGGGCGCCTACCGCGAGCTGCACTGGCACAAGCAGGCCGAGTGGGCGTACGTGCTGGCCGGAAGCTGCCGGATCGGCGCGGTCGACCAGGAGGGGCGCAACTTCCTCGACGACGTCTCCCAGGGCGATCTGTGGTTCTTCCCGAAGGGGGTGCCGCACCACATTCAGGCTCTCGACGACGGGGTGGAGTTCCTGCTCGTCTTCGACGACGGCGCCTTCTCGGAGAACGGCACCTTCCTGATCAGCGACTTCTTCGCGCACACCCCGAAGGAGGTGATCGCGAAGAACTTCGGCTGGCGTACGGAGCAGCTCGCCGACCTGCCGGAGAAGGAGAAGTACATCTTCCGGGGGCAGGGACCGCCCCCGCTCGACTCGGACCGGGTGATCAGCCCCACCGGGGACGTGCCGCGTACCTTCAAGCACCGGTTGCACGCCCAAGCACCCGAGCGCTTCGACGGCGGCACGGTACGGATCGCCGACGTGACGAACTTCGCCGCCTCCACCACCATCTGCGCGGCACTGGTGGAGATCGAGCCCGGCGCGATGCGCGAACTGCACTGGCATCCCACCGACGACGAGTGGCAGTACTACATCTCCGGTTCCGGCCGGATGGGGGTCTTCGCCGGCTCCGGCGTGAACCGGACCTTCGACTACCGGTCCGGCGACGTCGGCTACGTGCCGTTCGCGTACGGCCACTACATCGAGAACACCGGCAGCGAGCCGCTGGTGTTCCTGGAGATGTTCCGCAACCCACGGTTCGAGGACATCTCGCTGGCCCAGTGGATGGCGAACACCCCGCCGCAGGTCGCCGCCGACACCCTCAACCTGCCCCGCTCGCTGGTCGAGTCGATCCCGAGGACGAAGCGGCCGATCGCCTCCTGATCCGGGGCAGCACCGCACCGGACCCGCCCGGGTCGCACCGGCCGGATCAGTCGCGCCCCGCCGGCTCGCCCGGCGCCGGAACGGGCCCGGCCGGCTCGGGTCCTGCCGGGGTGGGCCGGGTCCGGTCCTCCCGGGCGGCCCACAACCGGGCCAGTTCCAGCCGGTTCCGCACGCCCAGTTTCGCGTACACCGCCCGGAGCTGGGCGTCGACGGTGTGGAAGGAGACGAACAGGCTCGCCGCCGCCTGCTGCTTCGTCGCCCCGCCGGCCAGCAGTTCGGCGACCCGGGTCTCGGCGGCGGTCAACGCGCCGAACCCGGCGCCGTGCCGGCCGGCCCGGTGCCGGCGCTCCGACGCCACCAGGGCTCGCCCGCGGCGGACCGCCCGCTCCTGGTCACCGGTCGCACCGAGCCGGCCGAACAGCGCGGCGGCCTCCTCGGCCGCCCGCCGGGCCTCCGCCCGCCCGGTGCCGGGCGTACCGGCCAGGTCGTGCAGCGCGTCGGCCAACGCCGGCCGGGCCGAGGTGGTACGCAACTGCCCCACCGCGCTGCGGAGCAGCACCGGATCCTGCTCCACCAGCCCGGCGACGTGCTGCGCGACGCCCCACCACAGTCCGCTGTCCACCCGCTCCGCGATCCGGACCAGCTGGTCGGCGAGCTGCCGCGCCCGGTGCGGGTCGCCGAGCAGCGACGCGGCCCGGGTCAGCGCCGGCGCCTGCTGCGGGACCAGGAGCAGGGGGCGTACCGACCGGGCCAGCGTGTCGACGGCCGCCCGGAGCAACCCGGCGTGCCGGCCGGGCTCCGGGTCGAAGGCGGCGGCGCCGGCCAGCCGTACCCACGCCACGGCGTCAGGCCAATCCATCGGCGGCTCGACGCCGGCCAGCAGCTCGCGGGCGGTCTCCGGCTCGCCCTGCCGGAACGCCACCTCCACCCGTACCGCCAGCAGCTCGGCGTGGACCTCGTCGGCGAGCTGGCCGGCGGGACAGCGCCGCAACGCCAGGCCGGCCCGGGCCGACGCCTCCGGAAGTTCACCCGCGGCCACCCGGAGCCGGCAGTCCAGCGCCGCCAGCATCGGCTGGGCCGCCCCGCCCAGGCTGCCCAGATCCACCTCCGCGAACCGCAGTGCCGTGCCGGCCTCGTCGTACTCGCCGCAGGCGAGCTGGCAGGCGATCCGTTCGGCCCGCAGGAAGGCGGCCTGGGCCCGGGCCGCCGGCGCGCTCGGGTCGACCTGGCCGAGCACCTGCCGGGCGGCCGGCAGATCCCCGCCGGCCAGCGCATTGCCGGCCCGGGCCAGCGCCAACCGGATCTCGCCGTCCGGGCTCGGCGCGTCGGCGTGGGCCCGGTCCGCCGCCGCCAGCAGCGACTCCAGATCCGGCCGACCGAGCCGGCCCGCCACCGCCGCCAGCGTGCTCAGCAGCCAGCTCCGGTGCCCGGGCAGCAGGTCGGGCTGGGCCAGGGCCCGGTCCAGGTAGTCGAAGGCCAGCGACGGCCGGCCGGTGGCGTACCAGGCGCCGAGCCGGCCGAGCAGCAACGCCCGGTATCCGGCCCCGGCCCGATCGGCCGCGATCTCGTCGCCGAGGATCGCCAGCGCCGGCTCGATCCGGCCGGCCAGCATCAGGTGGTCGACCGCGGCCAGCGCCCAGTCCCGGCGCAGCTCCGGACCGAGCGCGGGATCCTGACCGGCCCGGGCCGCGAGCAGCAGGTCGGCCGCCGTCGACGGATCGACCGCCGGATCGGCGACCAGCCGGGAGACCAGGGGTACGTCGACCCGCCCGGCCACCTCCAGCACCCGGAGCAGGTGCTCGGCGGCGGCTGCCGCGCGCGCCCCGTCGGCCAGTACGCCGGCCGCCCGGTTGTGCAGCGCGGCCAGCAACGACGGCGGGATTCCCCGGCGTACGGCATCGCGCAGCTCGACTGAGCCGGGCCGCAGACCGCCGGGCGAGTCCACGAGCGCACCCCGGGCGATCAGCGCCTCGACGTCGTCGTGCAGCCCCGGACCGGACCGGTCGGTCATCCGCTCCACGAACCAGATCTGGCACGGGTCGTCGCAGATCGCCACCGCCCGGAGGATCCACCGCTGGGCGGTGGAGGCGACCGGTAGCCCGTCCGCCGCCGGCCCGCCCGGCCGGTCCAGAGTGAACGACGTGGCCATGGCACCCCCTCGGCGGCGACCGTGACCGGGCACGAGACGGATTCGGCCTCCATCCGGAGGCTATCCACGGCGTTCCCGACCGCGCCGGAGTTCGCCGGCAATTACCTCCGCCGGTTACCGGGCGTCTCTCCGCCGCCGGTCACCTGGCGTTGAAGTAGCTGGCCTCCGGATGGTGCACCACGATGGCGTCGGTCGCCTGCTCCGGCACGAGCTGGAACTCCTCGGAGAGCCGGACCCCGATCCGCTCCGCGCCGAGCAGCTCGACCAGCTTCGCCCGGTCCTCCAGGTCCGGGCAGGCCGGATAGCCGAACGCGTACCGGCAGCCCCGGTAGTCGGTACGCAGCAGCCCGGCGAGGTCGGCCGGGTCGTCGTCGGCCACGGTACGGCCGTCGGGCAGGGTCAGCTCGGCCCTGATCCGGCGGTGCCAGTACTCGGCGAGAGCCTCGGTGAGCTGCACCGACAGCCCGTGCACCTCCAGGTAGTCCCGGTACTCGTCACCGGCGAAGAGCTTCGCGGCGTACTCGCTGATCGGCTGCCCGACGGTGACCAGTTGCAGCGCGACGACGTCGAGCTGGTCGCCCCGGGGCCGGAAGAAGTCGGCGAGGCAGAGCCGGCGCTCCTGCCGCTGCCGGGGGAAGCTGAACCGGGCCCGTTCGGTGGCGCCCCGCTCGTCGAGCAGCACCAGGTCGTTGCCGTCGGAGTAGGCCGGGAAGTAGCCGTAGACCACCGCCGCCTCCAGTACCCGGTCGGCGGCGAGCCGGTCGAGCCAGGAGCGCAGCCGGGGCCGGCCCTCGGTCTCCACCAGTTCCTCGTAGCTCGGCCCGGTCCCGCCGCGCGACCCGCGCAGCCCCCACTGGCCGAGGAACGTCGCCCGCTCGTCGAGCAGGGCCGCGTAGTCGGCCAGCGGGATGCCCTTGACGACCCGGGTGCCCAGGAACGGCGGCGCCGGCACCGCGACGTCGGTCGCCACGTCGGAGCGGACCGAGTCGTCGGAGAGGTCCGGCAGCGCCACCGTGGCCCGGGCCCGCTGCCGGTCCCGGCGGGCCCGCCGGGCGGCCAGTGCCGCCTGCCGCTCGGCGTCCACCACCGGGGCACCGCCGCGCTTCGCCGCCATCAGCCGGTCCATCAGGGACAGTCCCTCGAAGGCGTCCCGGGCGTAGTGCACCTCGCCCGGGTAGGTCGACCGGAGGTCGTCCTCGACGTACGACCGGGTCAGCGCCGCACCGCCGAGCAGCACCGGCCAGCGCCCGGCGACCCCCCGGGACGCCATCTCGGCCAGGTTCTCCTTCATCACCACGGTGCTCTTCACCAGCAGGCCGGACATCCCGATGGCGTCCACGGCATGCTCCTCGGCGGCCTCCAGGATCGCCGCGACCGGCTGCTTGATCCCGAGGTTGACCACCTCGTAGCCGTTGTTGGACAGGATGATGTCGACCAGGTTCTTGCCGATGTCGTGCACGTCGCCCTTGACGGTGGCGAGCACGATGCGGCCCTTGCCGCCGTCGTCGGACTTCTCCATGTGCGGTTCGAGATGGCCCACCGCGGCCTTCATCACCTCGGCCGACTGGAGCACGAACGGCAACTGCATCTGGCCGGCGCCGAACAGCTCGCCGACCACCTTCATCCCGTCCAGCAGCAGTTCGTTGATGATGGTCAGCGCCGGCCGGCTGGTCAGCGCCTCGTCGAGGTCGGCCTCCAGCCCGTTGCGCTCGCCGTCGACGATCCGCCGCTTCAGCCGCTCGTCGACCGGCAGCGCCGCCAGCTCCTCCGCCCGGCTGGCCCGGGCCGAGGCGGCGTCCACCCCCTCGAAGAGTTCGATGAACCGCTGCACCGGGTCGTGGCCGGGCCGGCGCCGGTCGTAGACCAGGTCGAGCGCCGCCTCGCGCTGCTCGTCCGGGATCCTGGCCATCGGCAGGATCTTGCTGGCGTGCACGATGGCGCTGGTCAGGCCGGCCTGCACGCACTCGTGCAGGAAGACCGAGTTGAGCACCTGCCGGGCCGCCGGGTTCAGCCCGAACGAGACGTTCGAGATGCCGAGCGTGAAGTTGACCCCGGGATAGCGGCGGGCGATCTCCCGGATCGCCTCGATCGTCTCGATGCCGTCCCGGCGGGTCTCCTCCTGGCCGGTGGCGATCGGGAAGGTGAGGCAGTCGACCAGGATGTCCCGCACGTCGATCCCCCACCGGCCGGTGAGGTCGTCGACCAGCCGGGACGCCACCCGCACCTTCCACTCGGCCGTCCGGGCCTGCCCCTCCTCGTCGATCGTCAGTGCCACCACCGCGGCGCCGTGCTCGCGGACCAGCGGCAGCACCCGGGCGTACCGGGAGTCGGGGCCGTCGCCGTCCTCGAAGTTCACCGAGTTGACCACGCACCGGCCGCCGAGCATCTCCAGCCCGGCCTCGATCACCGCCGGCTCGGTCGAGTCCAGCATGATCGGCAGGGTGGAGGCGGTGGCGAACCGGCCGGCGATCTCCCGCATGTCGCGTACGCCGTCCCGGCCGACGTAGTCGACGCAGAGGTCGAGCAGGTGCGACCCGTCCCGGGCCTGGCTCCGGGCGATCTCCACACACGCCTGCCAGTCCCCGGCCAGCATCGCCTCCCGGAACGCCTTGGAGCCGTTGGCGTTGGTGCGCTCACCGACCATCAGCACGCTGGCGTCCTGGGCGAACGGCACCTGGTGGTAGAGGCTCGCCACCCCGGGCTCCGGCTCCGGCGTCCGGGGCCGCGCCACCGCGCCATCCAGCCGGTCCACCACCGCCCGGATGTGCTCCGGAGTGGTACCGCAGCAGCCGCCGACCAGGGACAGGCCGTAGCCTGCTACGAACCCCGCCAGCGCGTCCGCCAACTCCTCTGGGGTCAGCGGATAGCGGGCCCCGTCGGCGGTCAACTCCGGCAGGCCGGCGTTCGGCATCACCGACAGCGGGATCCGGGCGTGCCGGGCCAGGTAGCGCAGATGCTCGGTCATCTCGGCCGGCCCGGTGGCGCAGTTGAGGCCGATCAGGTCGATGCCGAGCGGCTCCAGCGCGGTCAGCGCCGCGCCGATCTCGCTGCCCAGCAGCATCGTCCCGGTGGTCTCGACCGTGACGTGGCAGATCACCGGCAGCTCCCGGCCCGCCTCGGCCAGCGCCCGGCGGGCACCGACCACCGCCGCCTTGACCTGGAGCAGGTCCTGGCAGGTCTCCACGATCAGCCCGTCCACCCCGCCGGCGACCAGTCCGGCCGCGTTGCGCTGGTACGCGTCGCGCAGCTCCCGGTAGCCCAGGTGTCCCAGCGTCGGCAGCTTGGTCCCCGGCCCCATCGCGCCGAGTACGTACCGGGGCCGCTCCGGGGTGCCCGCCGCATCGGCGGCCTGCCGGGCCAGCCGGGCGCCGGCCTCGGCCAGCTCGGTGATCCGGTCCTCGATGCCGTACTCGCGCAGGGCGGAGAGGTTGGTGCCGAAGGTGTTCGTCTCGACACAGTCCGCCCCGGCGGCGAGGTACGCCTCGTGGACCCGCCGGACGACGTCGGGGCGGGTCACGTTGAGTATCTCGTTGCACCCCTCGTGGCCCTCGAAGTCGTCCAGGCTCAGCTCGGCCGCCTGCAACATCGTCCCCATCGCACCGTCGGCGACCAGCACCCGGTCGCCGAGCGCGTCACGCAGCGGAGTCGGCACGGCTCCAGGCTAGCCCTGACGTCGTTCCGGCGACCCGTTGTAGGCGTAGCGTTCCGCAACATACGCCGGTCGGACAATCGCCCCTTCCGTCCCGGATGTCCGGGCCGACCCGATGGCGGCCGACCGCCCGGAGCGTGCCCCCGGCGACCGAGCCGGCGCGGCCGGCGGGCCGCATCCGAGTCAGGGACGTAGGCTGACGGACGTGAGGGACAACAGGGACGGCAGCACCAGGCACATCGCGGGCACGACCGGACGGCACCGGACCGCCCGGCTCGGCCGTGGCACGCACGCTGGGGGTAGGGCGTGACCGAGTTCGACGGGCTGCCCGTACTGCGCTCGCCGGTCGCGATCGCGGCCTTCGAGGGCTGGAACGATGCGGCCGACGCCTCCACCGCGGCGGTCGAACACCTCGAACAGGTGTGGCAGGCACGCCAGATCACCGAACTCGACCCCGAGGAGTTCTACGACTTCCAGGTGAGCCGACCGACGATCACGATGGCCGACGGCGAGACCCGCCGGGTCGAGTGGCCGACCACCCGGTTCATGAGGGCCAGCCCGGACGGTACCGACCGGGACGTGGTGCTGATCCGGGGCATCGAGCCGAGCATGCGCTGGCGCACCTTCTGCGAGCAGGTGCTGGAGCTCTGCCACAGCTTGGAGATCAACCGGATCGTGCTGCTCGGCGCGCTGCTGGCCGACGTGCCGTACACCCGGCCGCTGCCGATCAGCGGCAGCGCCTCGGACAAGGACGCCGCCGAGCGCTACCAGCTCACCCCGACCCGCTACGACGGCCCGACCGGGATCGTCGGGGTGCTGCACGACGCGGCCACCCGGGCCGAGGTCGACGCCGTGTCGTTCTGGGTGCACGTGCCGCACTACGCCAACAACCCGCCCTGCCCGAAGGCGACGCTGGCCCTGCTGCACCGGGTCGAGGAGGTGCTCGACTTGCCCGTCCCGATGTCGGACCTGGCCGAGGAGGCCGCCGAGTGGGAGCAGCGGGTCCGCACCGCCGCCGAGCAGGACGCCGAACTCGGCGAGTACGTCCGCGAACTGGAGGAACGGGTCGGCGACGCCGGCATCCAGCCGCTGACCGGCGACGAGATCGCCCAGGAGTTCGAGAAGTACCTGCGCCGTCGCGGCGGCTCGGCCGGCCCCACTGCCGGCTCCTGGTAGACCCGGGTTGCCGCGCCGGCAGCGCCACCGGGCCGGCCACTCCGGCGTGGCCAGCCCGGACAGGTGACGCCCGCCCGCGACACCGTCCCGCTTCCACCCGTGGCGCCCCCGGCTGACCACCGCACCGCGCGCGGTGCCGCACCCTACCTACCCACCGCCCAGCCGCCGCCTCCGGCGCTCCCGGATGGCTGCCATGTCGACCTGGACGCCAGAGCCGCTACCCGAGGGGTGGTAGCGGCTCTGGCGTCCAGGTGAGCAGCGGTGTGCCCGGCGGAAGCGGTGCCGCAGGCGGGTGTCGGCGCTGACGGTGGCCGGCCCGAACGAGGATTCGCTTTCCGCAGTTGCCTCCGTTCCGGTTGCCCGGCGCACACCCCGTACGGCATCCTAGGAACCTAGCGTTCTTGTGGGATCGAGACCTGGACGGGAGCAGCGGTGCAGATCAACCCGGGAGCGGCCGAGTTTCCCCACCGACAGATCGCCGCGCAGTTGCGAGCGCGGATCCGGGCCGGTGACTGGGCGGCCGGTGAGCGGCTGCCGTCCATCCCGGCCATCGCCGAGATGTTCGGGGTGGCCAAGCAGACCGTGCAGCGCGCCATCGACCAGCTCCGGGTGGAGGGGGTGCTGATCACCAAGCCGGGTTCCGGCACGTACGTCCGGGGCACCCGACGCCGGCTCAACCGGCTCTCCCGGGGCCGGTACGGCGGCCACCGGGGTTACCACGCCGACCTGGCCGCCCGGTACCGGCAGCAGTTGGTGCAGGTGGGCCGGGCACCGGCCCCACCCGAGGTGGCCGACGCCTTCGGGGTGCCCGACGGCACCGAACTGATCGTCCGGCGGCACCTGGTACGCACCGAGGAGGTGCCGGTGGAGGTCGGCGCCTCCTGGTTCCGCACCGCCGACGCCGCCGGCACCAGTCTGGAGCGGATGGAGGCGTACGGCCGGCCGCTCTACCAGGAGGCCGAGGAGGCGATCGGCCGGCGCTACGTGTCGGCGACCGACCAGATCAGCGCCCGGCAGCCGAGCCGGGAAGAGGCGGAGATCCTCCAGATCCGGCCGGACACCCCCGTGCTGCACCTGCTGCACGTCGCCTACGACGCCAGTCACCGGCCGATCGAGGTGGCCCAGGCGACCTGGCCCGGTCCGATGACCACGCTGACCGAGCGGTACCAGGTCCCCGGCCCGGCGCCGGAGGCCGACCCGGACCCGGGACTGGTACTCGGCTGAGCCGCGCCCCCAGGCCGAAAAGCTCCTCCGTTCAGGGCGGCGAGGACGTCAGAGCTTGATGCCGAGCAGGGCGTCGACGGTGGCGGCCATCAGGTCCGGCGCGGCCGGATCGGCACCGGACCGGGACAGCGCGGCCTCCGCCCAGCGGTCCACCAGGGCCAACGCGCCCGGCGTGTCCAGGTCGTCGGCGAGCCGCTCGCGTACCCCGGCCAGCAGGTCCGGGCCGGCGGGCCCGGACGGCGCGGCGGCGGCCTCCCGCCACCGGGCCAGCCGCTTCGTACCCTCCTTGAGCAGATCGTCGGTCCACTCCCGGTCGCTGCGGTAGTGGCCGGCGAGCAGCGCCAGCCGGACCGCCATCGGGTCCACGTGGTCGGCCCGGAGCCGGGAGACGAAGACCAGGTTGCCCTTCGACTTCGACATCTTCTCGCCGTCCAAGCCGATCATCCCGGCGTGTACGTAGTGCCCGGCGAACGGCTCCGCCCCGGTCAGCCGCTCGGCGTGCGCCGCCGAACACTCGTGGTGCGGAAAGAGCAGGTCGTTACCGCCACCCTGGACGTCGATGGTGTCCCCGAGCAGCGCCATCGCGATCACCGCGCACTCGATGTGCCAGCCCGGCCGGCCGGGGCCGAGCGGGCCGCCCTCCCAGGCCGGCTCGCCGTCCCGACCGCCGCGCCAGAGCAGCGGGTCGAGCGGGTCCCGCTTGCCGGCTCGGTCCGGATCGCCGCCCCGCTCGGCGAAGTAGCCGAGCATCTCCTCCCGGGAGAGGTTGGACTCGTAACCGAACCGGGGCGCGGCGGAGACGTCGAAGTAGACGTCCCCGGTGCCGTCGTCGAGCCGGTACGCCGCACCGTCGTCCAGCAGCACCCGGACCTTCTCCGCGATCGCCGGGATCGACTCGACAGCGCCGACGTAGTGGGCGGGCGGGATCATCCGCAGGGCCTCCATGTCCTCCCGGAACAGCGCAGTCTCCCGCATCGCCAGGACCACCCAGTCCTCGCCGTCCCGCTCGGCGCGCTCCAGCAGCGGGTCGTCGATGTCGGTGACGTTCTGCACGTAGCTGACCGGATGGCCGCCGTCCCGCCACACCCGCTGTACGACGTCGAAGGCGATCATCGTGGCGGCGTGCCCCAGATGGGTCGCGTCGTACGGGGTGATCCCGCAGACGTACATCGTCGCCGGCCCGGAGGGGCGGGTCGGGTGCACGCCGCGGCGCGCCGAGTCGTACAGAGCGAGCTGCGGTCCCCTGCCCGGCAGCCGCGGAATCTCGTGACCCATCCAGGTTTCCATGGTCACCAGCCTAGTCAGCCGGGCGGACTCGAACCCCGGCCCGCCGGGCGGGGTGATCAGATCGACAGGACCGCCCGGACGGCCCGGAGCGGGCCTGGGACGTCAGCGGCCGGCGGCGGGGCGGCAGGCGCTGGCGTCGGGGACGTCAGCGGCCGGCGTCGGGGGCGGCAGGGTGCCGGACGGGGTTCAGATCGGCGGCCAGGGGATGGCCGGCCACTCCTCGGAGGGCTCCGGAAACCGGGCCGTCGCCAGCAGCCGGTCGACCCGGCGCGCCAGCGCGGCGACCTCGCCGATGGTCAGGTGCTCGGCCAGGCTCTCCCCGAGCGGGCCGGCCAGCTCCCGGGCCAGTCCGGTCAGCATCTCCAGCGCGTCCGGCGGCAGGTCCCGCCGGGACCAGCCCCAGAGCACCGTCCGGAGCTTGTCCTCGAAGTGGAAGCAGACCCCGTGGTCGACGCCGTAGATCCGGTCGTCCGGCCCGACGAGCACGTGCCCGCCCTTGCGGTCCGCGTTGTTGATCACCGCATCGAGTACGGCGAGCCGGGCCAGCCGGGGGTCGTCGGCGTGCGCGAGGGCGTACGGGGCGCCGTCGTCGTCACGGGCGGCCGCGACCCGGAACCACCGGGCCGGCAGGCTCCGGGCCGGTACGAACCCGACCAGCGGCTCGGCCTGCTCCGGCTCGTCGATCCAGAGCTGGCAGGCGCCGGGGCCGAGCGGGCCGTCCCGGAGCACCGTCGGCGGGACCAGGTCCCACCCGGTGGCCCGGGACAGCAGGTAGGCGGAGACCTCCCGACCGGCCAGGGTGCCGTCGGGAAAATCCCAGAGCGGGCGCTCACCCCGGATCGGTTTGTAGACGCAGCGGGCGGTGACCCCGTCCAGGGTCAGGAACCCGCGCAGGGTCGTGTTGGAGGCGTCGACCAACCGACCCTCCAGCTCGAATTCGCCCCCGTGCAGGAGGCGCAGGGCGTCGCTCTCGTCCAGCACAGGCCGCAGTTCGGAAGAGGTCACCGGGCCGGTCCCGGCCGCAGCAGTGCGACGGTCACCGGTGGTAGCCGTTGTGTCGGGGACAGAGGTGCCCGGCCGGGTCGAGCGGCTGGCCGCAGAGCGGACACGGCGGCCGGCCCGCCGCCACCACCCGGCGGGCCCGCTCGATGAACTCGCGGGCCGCCTGTGGGGTCAACCGGACCCGCAGCCGGTCGAGGTCGTCGTCCGGCTGCTCGTCCTCCTCGTCGACCTCTTCCTCGCCGCCGAGCTCGACCTCCGCCTCGGCC
This sequence comes from Plantactinospora sp. DSM 117369, assembly GCF_053764795.1. Lineage (NCBI taxonomy): Bacteria > Bacillati > Actinomycetota > Actinomycetes > Micromonosporales > Micromonosporaceae > Plantactinospora > Plantactinospora sp. DSM 117369. The sequence continues at coordinate 5,029,904 of NZ_CM132446.1, forward strand.
TCCCCGGCCGCGATCGCCTCGATCACCACCGTGGCGGTGTCGACGTCGAAGGCCAGGCCGAGGGTGCCGACCCGGAACTCCTCGTCGACCGGCGTGTCCAGCGGCTCGTTGTCCGAGGTGACCGGGGGCGGCTCGGGCAGCTCGACGCCGAACCGCCGGTGCGCCTCGGTCAGCAGTTCCTCCAGCTTCTCGGCCAGCAGCGAGACCTGGACCTTCTCCAGCGCGACGCTGACCAGCCGGCCTCCGCCGCGCGCCTGGAGGAAGAACGTCCGCTCACCCGGCGGACCCACAGTTCCGGCGACGAACCGCTCGGGCGGCTCGAATGCGTGCACCTGGTGGGTCATACCCACGACCCTATCCGGCCGGATACCACACCGCGCAGCCCACCGACCCGAATCACCGTACGCCCCGATCCGGTCGCGGCGGGCCACCGCCCGGGTCGATCTGACCGGGCCGGCCGGTCACCGTTTCCGCCCGTCGGCCGCGCCCGCCCCGGCGCCGGGCACCCCCAGCCCACCGGCCGCGTCCGGGGAGGCCGCCCGGGAGCGGCTGGCGGCGCCGTCCGGGGGCGCCGATCCGGCGCCGGCCGCGCCCACGCCGCCGCCGACCGCCGCGTCCGAGGAAACCGCACGGGAGCGGCGGCGCCGGGTGGCGGGCGGCGGGACCAGGCTGGTCAGGTCGCCGCCGGTGTCGTTGAGCCGCAGCACGAACGGGCGGACTGGGGTGTAGCGGATTCCGGTCACCGAGCCCGGATCCGCCACGATCCGCTGGAACTGGTCCAGATGTACGCCCATCGCGTCCGCCACGATCGCCTTGATCACGTCACCGTGGCTGCACGCCAGCCAGACCGCCTCCGGCCCGTGCTCGGCGGTGACCCGGGCGTCCCAGCGGCGTACCGCCTCGACCGCCCGGGCCGCCATGCCGGCCATCGACTCCCCGTCCGGAAAGACCGCGGCGCTCGGGTGCTGCTGCACCACCTGCCACAGTGGATCCTTGGCCAGCTTCTTCAGCGGCTGGCCCTGCCAGGTGCCGTAGTCGCACTCGACCAGCCCCTCCTCGACCACCGGTGCGGCGTCGGGCAGCGCCAGCTCCAGGGTCTGCCGGCACCGGATCAGCGGGCTGGTCACCACCGCCGCCAGCGGGATCGCCCGGAGCCGGCCGCCCACCGCCGCCGCCTGGGCCCGGCCGGTGTCGTCGAGTTCGACGGGTTGCCGTCCGGCCAGGCCGCCGTCGGCGTTCGCCGTGGTCCGGCCGTGCCGGAGGAGCAGAAGGGTCGCCACGACCACACCCTACGTTCCGTCCGTCGGGGCGCCGGCGCGAGCCGCCGGTCTACCGGTCGCCGCCCGCCGGGCGCCGCGCGGTGGCGGCCGGCGCCCCGTGGCGGGCGAGGGTCAGGTCGCGCTGATCGTGCCGGTCAGCAGCAGGGCCAGGACCAGGCTGCCCAGCGCCACCCGGTAGAGCACGAAGACGTAGAGGGTGTGGTGTGCGACATAGCGCAGCAGCCAGGCGATGGCGGCGTACCCGACGCCGAAGGCGATCACCGTGGCCACGATCATCTGTGCCGGGGTGGGGATCGAACCGCCGCCGGAGGTGTCGAAGACGTCCGGCAGGCTGAAGATCCCGGACATCACCACCGCCGGGATGGCCAGCAGGAAGGAGTACCGGGCCGCCGCCTCGCGGGTCAGGTTGAGGAAGAGCCCGGCGGTCAGCGTGCCGCCGGACCGGGACACCCCGGGGATCAGCGCCATCGCCTGGGCGAAGCCCATCACGATGCCGTCGCGGAGGGTGAAGTTCTCGATCCGCCGGGTCTGCCGGCCCCAGTACTCGGCGAAGGCCAGCACGAACGCGAAGACGATCAACGTGGTGGCGACCAGCCACAGGTTCCGGGCAGCGGTGCGGATCTGGTCCTTGAACAGGTAGCCGAAGACGCCGATCGGGATCGAGCCGATGATCACGTACCAGCCCATCCGGTAGTCGAGACTCGACCGGACCGACTTGTCCCAGATCCCGACCACCCAGACCCGGGTGATCCGCCAGATGTCCTTGGCGAAGTAGAGCAGCACGGCGGCCTCGGTGCCGAGCTGGGTGACCGCGGTGAACGACGCCCCGGCATCCTGGTCGAAGAAGATCGCCGAGGTGATCCGCAGGTGTCCGGACGAACTCACCGGCAGGAACTCGGTGAGGCCCTGGACGATTCCCAGGACGATTGCCTCGATCCAGCTCACCCGCGCACCCCGCTCATCGCCGTACCCCGCCCGTCGCCCACCGGCCTCCGGTCTCCCCGCCCGGTCACTGAACCTTCTTCCGCCTCCCCTTGCGGTCCGATGGACCGCAAGATCGGATGCCGTGCGCGAGCGCCGCGCGGTTCAGGTGGAAAGAGGTTCACTCGCCAACCCCGGCGAGATCCAGCGCCTCGGCGCAGGTACGCAGGGTCTGGATGCCGCTGTCCGCGTCGGCGACGAAGAGGGTCACCGAGAGCGTGGTGACCCCGGCCGCCGCGTACTCGCGCATCCGGTCGGCGATCCGCTCCTTGGGGCCGAGCAGGGACGTCCGGTCGATGAACTCCAGGGGTACGGCCGCGGCCGCGTCGCGCTGCCGCTTGGCCAGGTAGAGGTCCTGCACCTCGCGGGCGGCGTCGCCGTAGCCCATCCGGGTGGCGAGCTGGTTGTAGAAGTTCTGCTCCCGGCTGCCCATCCCGCCGACGTAGAGCGCGGCGTACCAGCGGACCAGCTCGGCGCAGCTCGCGACGTCGTCGCCGACCACCACCGGCACGCTGGGCACCACGTCGAAGCCGGCGAGTTCCTTGCCGGCCCTGGCCCGGCCGGCGGCGACGGTGCCGAGCTGTTCGGCGGCGAAGTCCGGGGCAAAGAAGATCGCCAGCCAGCCGTCGGCGATCTCACCGGCCAGTTCGAGGTTCTTCGGGCCGACCGCGGCAAGGTAGATCGGGATCTCCTCGCGGGGCGGGTGGAAGCCGAGCCGGAGCGCCTTGCCGGGGCCGTCCGGCAGCGGCAGGCGGTAGTGCGCGCCGTCGTACTCCACCGGCTTGCGGGCGATGGCCAGCTTGACGATGTCGACGTACTCCCGGGTCCGGGCCAGCGGCTTGGCGAACCGCACCCCGTGCCAGCCCTCGGAGACCTGCGGGCCGGAGACGCCGAGACCGAGCCGGAACCGGCCGCCGGAGAGCGTGTCGATGGTGGCGGCGGTCATCGCGGTGGTCGCCGGGCTGCGCGCCGGGATCTGCATCACCGCCGAGCCGACGTCGATCCGCTCGGTCTGGCCGGCCAGCCAGGCCAGCATGCTGGGCGAGTCCGAGCCGTACGCCTCCGCCGCCCAGACCACCGAATAGCCGAGCCGGTCCGCCTCGCGAGCGAGGGCAAGATGGTCCGCCGGAGTGCTCCACGCGGTCTGGTATCCGAGGCTGAGCCCGAGTCGCACTGGTTCTTCTCCCCCATCCATCCGCAAGTCGCATCAGGGTACGCAATGACCCCCGAACGCCCTCCGCTGACCCGCCGATGCCGGACCCGTGCCCGGACGTCGGCTTTGTACCAGTCGCCCCGGAGCGGGATGGTGGGAGCGAGGATATCGGCGGAGCGATGTTCTGAATAAGGTTCAACCATGCAACAGCGACCGCTCGGCCGAAGCGGGCTGGCGGTTTCCCGGCTCGCGCTCGGCACCATGACCTGGGGTCGGGACACCGATGCGGACGACGCTGCCGCCCAACTGAAGAGTTACCTGGACGCCGGGGGCAACCTCGTCGACACGGCCGACGTCTACAGCGACGGTGACGCCGAGGCGGTGATCGGCTCGCTGCTCGGCACCCTGGTGCCCCGCGACGACCTGCTGATCGCCACCAAGGCGGGGCTGCGACCGGGCGCCGGCCGCCGCCGGGACACCTCCCGGGGCCATCTGCTGCGCACCCTGGACGCCTCACTGCGCCGGCTCGGCACGGACCACGTCGACCTGTGGCAGGTGCACGGCTACGACCCGGCCACCCCACTGGAGGAGACGCTGGCCGCGCTGGACCACGCGGTGCACAGCGGCCGGGTCCGGTACGTCGGCGTCTCCAACTTCTCCGGCTGGCAGACCGCGCAGGCCGCCACCTGGCAGGCCGCCTTTCCCGGCCGGGCCCCGGTGGTCGCCGCCCAGGTGGAGTACTCGCTCCTGGAGCGCGGCATCGAGCGGGAGCTGCTGCCCGCCTGCGAGGGGCTCGGGCTCGGCGTACTGCCCTGGTCGCCGTTGGGGCGCGGGGTGCTGACCGGGAAGTACCGGCACGGCCGCCCGGCCGACTCCCGGGCCGCCTCGGCGCACTTCGAACCCTTCGTCGCCCGCTATCTGGAGCCGCGCTGCTCCAGCATCGTGGAGGCGGTGGCCACCGCGGCCGGCGGGCTCGGGGTGTCGCCGCTGGAGGTGGCGCTGGCCTGGGTGCGGGACCGGCCGGGGGTGGTCGCCCCGATCCTCGGCGCCCGCACCGTCGGTCAACTGCTCGGCGCGCTCCAGGTGGAGCGGATGACCCTGCCGCTGGAGATCACCCGGGCCCTCGACGACGTCTCGGCCGTCCCGGTCGGCTACCCGGAACGGGATAGCTGACCCCGGAAAGCGGACAGCCGACCCCGGAGGCGGACACCGCGCGGCTCACCCGGGGAAGGACTGGTGTCGCCCTGCGAGGGTGGGCAGGATAGAGGACATGGACTACGAATACGCGCCATTGCGGTTACCACCGAATGTCGACCGGATGACCGCAACGGCGCAATTGGCGATCCAAGCCGAGTTCTCCGGCTGGGAGCTGGCCCGGGTGCGACTGTTCCGTGACGGTACGCGGCAGGTGGTGCTGCGGCGTCGCGTGGTCAATCAGTCGCAACCGGGCCTCTCCTACTGAACCTCTTACCGGGCCCGCTCGGACTCCTCGTCGGCGTCCGACAGGAACGGGTGCTCGTCCAGCCGACCGACGAGCCGGTCGTCGGCCCCCGGCGTGAACGGTCCGCTGCTGTCCTCGTCGTCGAAGGACTCCAGGTCGAGCGGGACGGACACCTCGCTGACCATCACGACGCCGTCCAGCGGGTCCAGCTCGGGGATGTCCAGGGCGCCGAGCGACCCGTCCCCGGTCTGTAGCAGCTCCAGCACCGCCTCGCCGACACCCTCCACCGCCGGCGCCTCCTCCTCGTCCGGTACGGCGGCCCGCCGGGCGGCCTGGGCCACCCGGAGCAGGGCGGCGACGCTCGGCACCCGGTAGTCGCGCCGGTGGCGTACGGAGAGGACCAGCGGGTGCGGGTCGCTCGGCTCGGAGCCGTCGGCACCGCCCAGGCCCACCCCGAAGCGCTCGTCCGCCTCGTCCGGATCGATCGCCTCCACGTCCCACGGCGTGACCTCGCCGAAGGCGTCGAGCAGTTGCTCGTCGTACTCGTACGACGCGTTGTTGAGCTCGACGTACGCCTGCCACACGGCATCGTCGTCGATCCGGCCCTCGGCGGCCCGGACGGCGGCGAGGTGCGCCCGGGCGGTCTCGATGACCCGTTCCAGGGCGGCGTCCAGCTCGGCGTGCTGGTCGGTCATGGTGTGGCCTGTCCCTTCGCTGCGATGTCGCCAGCCCGCCGACCGCGGCGCGGGCGGGAATTCGATGCGCCGACGCGGGCCGGGATTGACGGACCGAGAATAGGTGGAACCGGAAGTAGATGGATCAACCGGGGAACCGTAGACGAGTGCCGCCGGATGTGCCAGGCGGACGGTCAGCTCTGCCGGAGGAACCGGTCGAGCACCCGCACGCCGAACTGTAGTCCGTCGACCGGCACCCGCTCGTCGATGCCGTGGAAGAGCGCGGAAAAGTTCAGGTCGGCCGGCAGCCGCAGCGGCGCGAAGCCGAAGCAGCGGATGCCGAGCTTGGCGAACGCCTTGGCGTCGGTGCCGCCGGAGAGCATGTACGGCACCGGCCGGGCGCCCGGGTCCTCGGCCCGCAGCGCCGCCGCCATCGCGTCCACCAGGTCGCCGTCGAAGCTGGTCTCGATCGCCGGCTGCCGCTGGACGTGCTCGATCTCGATGTCCGGCCCGATCACCTCGCGGAGCTGCTCCATCAGCAGCTCGGACTGGCCGGGCAGGCTCCGGCAGTCGATGGTGGCGCTGGCCCGGCTGGGGATCACGTTGTCCTTGTAGCCGGCGGCCAGCCGGGTCGGGTTGGCGGTGTTCCGGATCGTCGCGCCGATCAGGTTGGCGATCGGCCCCAGCTTGGCGATCGCCAGCTCCGGGTCGTTCGGGTCGAGGTCGATGCCGAGCGCCTCGGAGACCTGCTCCAGGAACGCCCGGACGGTCGGAGTCACCACGATCGGGAAGCGGTGCCGGCCGACCCGGGCCACCGCCTCGGCCAGCGCGGTGACGGCGTTGTCGTCGTGCACCATCGAGCCGTGCCCGGGGCGGCCCCGGGCGTGCAGCCGCAGCCACTCCAGGCCCTTCTCGGCGGTCTCGATGAGATAGAGCCGCAGGTCCGGGCTGACCGTGTAGGAGAAGCCGCCCACCTCGCCGATCGCCTCGGTGGCGCCCTCCAGCAGCTCGGGGTGCCGGTCGACCAGGAAGTGCGCGCCGTACTCGCCACCGGCCTCCTCGTCGGCGGTGAAGGCCAGCACCAGGTCGCGGGGTGGGCGTACCCCGGTGCGCTGCCAGTCGCGGACCACCGCGAGCACCATCGCGTCGAAGTCCTTCATGTCGATGGCGCCCCGGCCCCAGAGGTAGCCGTCGGCGATCTCGCCGGAGAACGGGTGCACCGACCACTCGCCCGCGTCGGCCGGTACGACGTCCAGGTGCCCGTGCACCAGCAGCGCGCCCCGGCCCGGGTCGGTGCCGGGGATCCGGGCGACCAGGCTGGTCCGGCCGGGGGCGGACTCGCGAAGTTGCGACTCCACGCCGACCTCGGCGAGCTTGGCCGCCACGTACTCCGCGGCGGCCCGTTCACCGACGGTGGTCTCGGGGTCCCCGGTGTTGCTGCTGTCGATCCGGAGCAGGTCCCGGCACAGGTCGACGACCTCGTCGGCGGCGCTCGGGTGGGTGGACGCGGGCTGGCTACTCATGCGGTTCTTCATACCAGCCGAGCGGCCCGGTGCGTCCCGCCCCCACCCGGTGTCGGGTTTCGCCATCTGGACCGGAGGGTACCTGCGGATGTCCGCGGAGCAGCGCCGGTCGATGGACCGGCCGGATCGGCGGACCACAGTGAGGAGGCCAATCGTGAGCGTGCCACTGCCGCCGCTGCCCCCGACCGGTGACGACGAGGACTACCGGCCCGGCGGGCGCAGCATGGTGGAACTGCTCGCCGAGGAACACGACCAGATCGTGGCGCTCTGCGGCGAGCTAACCGACGACACCGCACCGGAACGGCGCAGCGAGGTCGCCGAGGTGCTGACCGCGACCGTCGCCCGGCACCTCTCCGGCGAGGAGCAGTACCTCTACCCGGCCGTGCGAAGTGCGCTGACCGAGGGTGGGCCGCTGGCCGACCGGGAGATCGCGGCGGACACCGACATGTTGCGTACGCTGCGGGAACTCGCGCAGGTCACGCCGACCGAGCCCCGCTTCGCCGAACTCGCCAACGAGGTCACCGGGCAGCTGCGCCGGCACGCGTCGACCGCGTCGACGGAGATCTTCCCGGCGCTGCGGGCCGCGGCCAGTGCCGCCGACCTGATCCGGCTCGGCAACCGGGTGGAGATCGCCGAGGAGGCCGCGCCGACCCGGCCGCACCCGGACGCCCCGGCGACACCGCCGTGGAACCGGGTGGTCGAACCCGCGCTCGGCGTGGTCGACAAGGTACGCGACGCGGTGAGCGGCCGGCCGACGTACCTCGACGACCTGACGCCGCCGTCGCCGACTGCGGCCACTCCGCCGGCGGCGACCTGAACGCCGGCGGGATGACATGATCCTGCTCGGCCCGGTGCGGACCCGCGCCGGGCCGAGGTGCGTGGTGGGACGGAGGTTTGGCGGTGCGAGACGCGCTGGTGGTCCGGGGTGGCTGGGAGGGACACGTCCCGGTGGCCGCGACGGAGGTGTTCCTCCCGTTCCTGCGGGACGCGGGTTTCACCGTCGAGGTGCACGATGACCTGGCCGTGTATGCCGACCCGGATCGGATGGCCGCCGCCGACCTGGTGGTGCAGTGCTGGTCGATCGGGACGATCAGCGACGAGCAGGCGGCCGGACTGGTCGCGGCGGTCCGGGCCGGGACCGGGTTCGCCGGTTGGCACGGCGGGATCGTCGGCGCCTTCCACCACAACGCGTACCACCAGCTCACCGGCGGGGTCTTCGTGCACCATCCGCCGGGCTTCCTCGACCACGAGCTGACGGTGCTGCCGGAGCGGGCCGACCACCCGATCGTCCGGGACATCGGGACGGTACGGCTGCACACCGAGAAGTACTGGGTGCTGACCGACCCGCTCAACGACGTACTCGCGACGGTCACCTTCGACCCGGAACCGGCGGCCGAGCAGGGGGCCGGGGCGGCGGAGCGTACGCCGTGGGACCGGTCGGTCACCCTGCCGGCGGTGTGGACCAGATCCTGGGGTGCCGGCCGGGTTTTCGTCTCGACGGTCGGCCACAAGCTCGACGACCTGACCCTGCCGGCGATCCGGACGATCACCGAACGAGGGCTGCTCTGGGCCGCCCGTCAGATTTAGGTGTCCGTTCGGTCGCAGTTTGGGTTTCCTTTGGGGGATCTTTCACTAGTCAAAGGTCTAGCCGTGAATCCCTTTCGGGTCCTACCGTCACGCTATGAACCTGGAGCTGCGGCACCTCAAGGTGGTCTGCGCGATCGCGGAGACGGGCAGCGTGACGAAGGCGGCCTCGACTCTGGGCCTGGCACAGCCCGCGCTCACCGCACAGCTCCAGCGCATCGAGCGGACTCTCGGCGGCCCGCTGTTCGAGCGGGACCGACGCGGCGCCCGACCGACCGCGCTGGGCGAGCTGGTGCTGGCCCGGGCTCGGGTGCTGCTGCCCGCGATGAAGGGGTTGCAGGACGAGGCGGCCCGGCTGGCCGGTACCGGCACCACGATGACCCGGTTCCGGTTCGGCGGGGTGAACAGTCCGATCCTCGGTGGACTGGTGCACCGGCTCGCCGCCGACCAGCCGCACGCGCAGATCAGCACCCACGCCTCGTGGTCGGTGGACGAGCTGGCCCAGATGGTACTCAGCGGCCGGCTCGATTTCGTGCTCTCCGGGGTCTGCGGAGACGCCGTACCGTCGGCGGAGTTCGGGCTGACCTGGCGGGCCGTGGCGGTGGACGCGGTCTTCGTGCTGCTGCCGGAGGCGCATCCGCTGGCCGCGCACGACGAGGTGCACCTGGCGGCGCTCGCCGGGGAACGCTGGGCGGCGGCGCCCGGCGACGGCTGCTTCGCCGACTGCTTCGTGGCGGCCTGCGCCCGGGCCGGCTTCACCCCGGCGAAGATCTACGAGACCGACATCCGTAGCTGCATCGACCTGGTCGAGGCGGGTGAGGCGATCGCGCTCGCCCAGGCCACCTTCCGGCCGGTCTCCGGGCTGGTCACCCGGCCGCTGGCGCACACCCCGCTGCGCTGGCGGCTGCTGCTCGGCTGGCACCCGGACGCCCCGGCGGCCGGCATCGCCGACCGGGTGCTCGGGCACGCCATCGCCGCATACACCGACTCGCTGTCCCGCAACCCGAACTACCTCGCCTGGTTGGCCCGGAACCCGAACTTCGGCCCGCAGGACCTGGCCGCCGCCTGACCGCCGCCCTCATCCGGCGCGGTCAGCCGGCGGGGACCCGTCGGGCCAGTCGCCACCAGATCGCGAGCTGGCCGACCGCCAGGACGACGGCGAACGGCAGCAGGGTCCATGCCCCGACCCCCTGGGCGATGGCGCCGGCCAGCCAGGGGAAGACCGCCCCGCCGATCACCGACACCCCGTTCAGCACGCCGATCGCGGTCGGCACCAGGCGGCTGGCCGTCAACCGCGGCACCATCGCCATCGCGGTCGGGAAGAGCGGCCCGAGGAAGAACCCGAGCAGCACCAGCGCGACGCTGGCCACCGCCGCGACCGGCACCGCCCAGGCGAGTACGGCGCTGACGGTCACCCCGACCAGGCAGCCGGCGCTGGTGGCGGCCGGGGTCAGCCCGGCCCGGGTGGCCAGCGGGCTGATCAGGAAGCGTCCGGCGGTCAGGCCCAGCCAGTAGCCGCTGACCGCGTAGCCGGCCAGTACCTCCGACTGGTCGTAGCCGCCGACCAGCAGGCTGAAGCCCCAGTTGCCGACGCTGATCTCGAGTCCGACGTAGACGGCGAGGAACACCGCCGCCAGCACCACCGCCGGCTGCCGCAGCGCCGCGACCAGCAGCCCGCCGTTTCCGGGCCGGCCGGGCACACCCGCTTCGCCGGGCGGCGGCCCGCCGACCGCCGCAGCGCCACCGGCGGCGGTGGGGCCGCCGTCGTCCGGGCCCCGACGTTTCGGGTACGCCAGCAGGAAGCCGACGACCAGCGGCAGGCCGGCCAAGGCGAGTACCAGCCAGACCGCCGTCCACGGCAGCGAGCGGAGCATCCAGGCGGCCAGCGCGGGTGCCAGCAGCGCCCCGACGCCGAAGAACGCGTGCAGCCGGTTCAGCAGGGTCGTCGCCCCGGTCAGTTCGCTGAGGTGGGCGTTGAGCACCGACTCCAGTACCCCGATGCCGTAGCCGGCCACCACCTGCACGGCCACGAAGGCGAGGAACGGCGGGCGGAGCGCCGTGTAGAGGCCGGCGAGGACGAAGGCGCCGCCGCCGACCGCCAGCGCGGCCCGGGTGCCGAGACGGTCGATCAGGCCGCCGGTGGTGATCCCGGCCAGCAGGAAGCCGGCCGAGAAGGTGAAGAAGGTGATCCCGATGGTCGCCTTGTCCACCCCGTAGTCGTCGATCTGGGCCGGCAGCAGTACCCCGCCGACCCCGGCGCTCAGGCCGACCAGGACGAACGCGGCGTACGCCAGCAGGACCACCGGCCGCCGGGCGGGTCGGGTGACGGGCAAGACGGCTCCTCGGCGACGGTGCGGTGCTGATCGACGGCTCGACCGGACGAACAAGATTACGAGGCGCCGCCGCAGCGCGGAAGATCCGTTCGGCCGGCTGGCGGGGGCGGTATGAGCTAGCCGGGATATACCTCGGTCGATTGTGGCCGGTTACCTTAACCGTGCCCTGCCCGACCCAGAACCGCTGGTACCGAGGCGACCGTCGACATCGCCGCGGCCCGCGGGGCTGACCCCCGGTCGGCGGGGCACCGGCCACCGTGTGCCGTCCGGTTCCGGGCCGGACGGCGCACGGGCCGGACGGCGCACGGGCCGATCGGCCCTGCTGTCCGCCCCCCGCCGCTGCGGGCCGCCCTGCTGCTGCCCGCGGCTCGACCGCTCCCGTGCCACTCGCCACCGCCTCCCTGCCCCCGGGCAGGGAGGCTGGCCGATGCGCGGCTGCCGGTTCCCCTCCCCCACCGAACTTCCGTTCCGTAAGGAGACTCCGGATGAAGCGAAGACTCGGCACACTGGCAGCGGTGACCCTGCTGCCGGTGGGCATCCTCGGCACCGTGGCCCCACCCGCCGGCGCGGCGCCGGACAACGGCACCCGGGACACCGCCCCGGTCACCGCCGAGGCCGCCACCCCCGAGATGCTCACCGCGATGCAGCGCGACCTCGGACTCACCGCCGCGCAGGCCCGGACCAGGATCAGCCGGGACGACCAGGCCAGCCGGGCCGACGCCGGGCTGCGCAAGTCGCTCGGCCGGGCGTACGGCGGCGGCTGGATCTCGCCGGCCGGTGACCTGGTGGTGGCGGTCACCGACCGCGCCCAGGCCGCCCGGGTGACCGCCGCCGGTGCCCAGCCGAAGCTGGTCGCCCGCAGCGCCGCCCAGCTCGACGGGGTCAAGTCCGGACTGGACCGGGCCGCCGCCAAGGCGCCGGCCCGGTCGGTACCCGGCTGGTACGTCGACGCGCCCACCAACAGCGTCGTGGTGCTGGCCAGCGGCGGTACGGCGGCCGCCACGGCGTTCGTCGCGGCCAGCGGGGTGGACGCCACGGCGGTACGGATCGTCGCCACCACCGAGGCGCCCCGGCTCTACTACGACGTCCGGGGCGGCGACGCCTACTACATGGGCGGCCGCTGCTCGGTCGGCTTCTCCGTCACCGGCGGTTTCGTCACGGCCGGGCACTGCGGCCGGACCGGTACCGCGACCCAGGGCTACAACCAGGTCGCCCAGGGGACCTTCCGGGGCTCGTCCTTCCCGGGCAACGACTACGCCTGGGTGCAGACCAACACCAACTGGACCCCGCAGCCGTGGGTCAACGACTACGCGGGCGGCAACGTGACGGTCGCCGGCTCGACCGAGTCCGCGGTCGGCGCGGCGATCTGCCGGTCCGGCTCGACGACCGGCTGGCGGTGCGGCACGGTGCAGGCGAAGAACCAGACCGTCAACTACGCGGAGGGCTCGGTGAGCGGCCTGACCCGGACCAACGCCTGCGCCGAGCCGGGTGACTCGGGCGGCTCGTGGCTCTCCGGCCAGCAGGCCCAGGGCGTCACCTCCGGCGGCTCGGGCAACTGCTCGTCCGGTGGCACCACCTACTTCCAGCCGGTCAACGAGATCCTCTCGGTGTACGGGCTGACCCTGCGTACCAGCGGGGGCGGGCCCGGTGAGCCGCCGCCCACCGGTACCTGCACCGGCTACGCCAGCACCTTCAGCGGCTCGCTGCCCGCCGGCGGGGTGCAGTACCAGCCGAACGGCAGCTACTACCAGACGACCCGGTCCGGCACCCACCGCGGCTGCCTCGACGGACCGTCCGGAGTGGACTTCGACCTCTACCTGCAACGGTGGAACGGCAGCTCCTGGGTGACCGTGGCCCAGGGCACCTCACCCGGGCCGGACGAAACGACCTCGTACAGCGGCACGGCCGGGTACTACCGGTACGCCGTCGACGCGTACAGCGGGTCGGGCAGCTACACCCTCGGCGCCACCGCGCCCTGACCGGCGGACCGGTTCCGCCACCCGGCGTATCCGCCTCGACCGCCCCGGGCTCCCCGCGCGCGCCACGCGGGGAGCCCGGCGACGCGGCCCGGCGCAGGTACCTCGACGCCGACCGGTGCGAACCGGCCGCAAGCGGGTACCGGTACCGGCATGACCGACATGATCCCGCCCGAGGACGACCGGGAGACGGTACGCCGGGTCGCCGCCGCGCACACCGCCGCCTCCCGCGACGTCGAGGCCTTCCTGCGCCGGGTACCGGCGCTGCCGAGCCCCGAGGACATCGCCGAGTACGCGGCGCTGCTGGCCCGGGAGGAGGCGCTGCGTACCGAGCGGACCGACGCCGCCGACGCCGCCGGGCTGAACGTCCCGAGCATCGGCGGTGCCTGAACCGATCCCCGTCCGGCCCGTTCGCGGCGCGTGCGCACGGACGGGCCGGACGGGGATGGGTCGCGGTGCAGCCCCGGCTACCGCTCGATCAGCGGGTCGTGGCCGAGGTCGAGCAGGGCCCGCCGCCAGTCCTGGTCGGTCGCGCCGGCGGGTGGCCGGGTGTCGATCAGGTCCTGGATCTCGGCGACCGTCTCCCGCATGAGCTGGATGTCGCCGTCGGTCAGGTCGACCTTGCGCTTGCCCAGGATGGCGAGGATCTGCCGGCCCGGCTCCGGCAGCCCGAGATCCGGGTCGGCGCCGAACGCCTGCTCGCCGGAGCCCTGGGTGAGCAGCCAGTTGCGGAGCTGCTCGGAGCTGAGGTTGACGCGGCTGTGGAAGTCCTGCCACAACTGCTCCACCTCCGGCTCCACCCGTTGCTGCCGGGCCATCACGCCTCCTCCGCCGGCGGCGACTCGGGCCGGGCCGGCTCCTCCTCGGTACGGTTCCGGTTCCGCTGCGGTGGCCGGGGGCGCGCCGGGCCTGCGGCGGCGGCCGGCGGCCGCAGTACGGCGTCGGTCTTCGCGCTCTTCTCGCGGTTCTCCTCGGGCTGGCTCACGCCGCTCCCCTCCTCTCGTCCCGGCTCCCACCGGGCAGGTCGTGCCGGCAGATCCGGGTCCGCGGCGGCCCCCGCGTATCCGGCGGGCGAGGATCCCGGACCCCCGGCGGGCGGGCGCGCTCCCCGGCCAGGCCCGCTGGTCCGGTATGTCCGCGGCCCGGGCGGGCCGCCGGGCGGCCGCCGGCTCATCGGCCGTGCGTGGCGGTGGCCGGGCTGCGCCCGCCGGGCCGCTCCCCCGCCGACACGTCGAAGGTCAACTCGCCGTCCCTGGCGCCGACCGTGATCCGTTGCCTCGGTTCCACGGTCCCGTCCAGCAGCATCCGGGAGAGCCGGTTGTCGACCTCCCGCTGGATCGTCCGGCGCAGCGGCCGGGCGCCGAACTGCGGCTCATAGCCGTGCTCGGCGATCCAGTCCACTCCCTCGGTGGTGAACTCGACCTCGATGTCCTGGGCACGGAGCCGACGGCGGGTCTCGTTCAGCAGCAGTTCGGTGATCTGCCGGAGCTGCTCCGACTCCAGCCGGCGGAAGATGATCACCTCGTCGATCCGGTTCAGAAACTCGGGGCGGAACTGCTCCTGCAACCGGCGCATCAGCCGGTCCCGCAGCTCGCTGTTCTCGTCGTCGGCGGGGTTGCCCGCACCGCCGCCGAAGCCGACACTGCGCTGGGCACCGGTGATCAGCTCGGAGCCGAGGTTACTGGTCATGATCAGTACGCTGTTCCGGAAGTTCACCGTCCGGCCCTGGCTGTCGGTGAGCCGCCCGTCGTCGAGTACCTGCAACAGGATGTTGAAGACGTCCGGGTGCGCCTTCTCGATCTCGTCGAGCAGCACCACCGCGTACGGGCGGCGCCGGACCGCCTCGGTGAGCTGCCCGGCCTCCTCGTACCCGACGTAGCCGGGCGGGGCGCCGACCAGCCGGCTCACCGTGTGCCGCTCCTGGAACTCGCTCATGTCCAGCCGGACCATCCGGTCCTGGTCGCCGAAGAGCGCCTCGGCCAGCGCCCGGGCCAGCTCGGTCTTGCCCACCCCGGTCGGGCCGAGGAAGAGGAAGCTGCCCATCGGCCGGTCCGGGTCGGCCAGCCCGGTACGGGACCGCCGTACCGCCTCGGCGACCGCGCTGACCGCGTCGTCCTGGCCGACCACCCGCTCGTGCAGGTACCCCTCCAACCGCAGCAGCCGGTCCCGCTCCTCCTCGGTGAGCTGGCTGACCGGAATTCCGGTGGCCCGGGAGACCACCTCGGCGATCTCCTGCGTCCCCACCTCGGGGACCGCCGGCTGGTCGCCGTTGCCGCTCGCCACGTGCAGCCGCTCGCGTACCTCGCGCAGGTGGTCGCGCAGCTCGGAGGCGCGCTCGTACTGCTCGTCGGCGACGGCCTGGTCCTTCTCCCGGCGTACCTCCTCCAGTTCCCGCTCCAGTTCCCGCACGTCGCCAGCGGGCGTCCGGGTACGCAGCCGCACCCGGGCACCGGCCTGGTCGATCAGGTCGATCGCCTTGTCCGGCAGGAACCGGTCGGTGACGTACCGGTCGGAGAGTTCGGCGGCGGCGACCAGCGCCTCGTCGGTGAACCGGACCTGGTGGTGCGCCTCGTAGCGGTCCCGCAGCCCGCGCAGGATGGTGACGGTGTCGTCCACTGTGGGCTCCGGCACCAGCACCGGCTGGAACCGCCGGGCCAGCGCGGCGTCCTTCTCGATGTTGCGGCGGTACTCGTTCAGCGTGGTGGCGCCGATCACCCGCATGTCGCCGCGGGCCAGCGCCGGCTTGAGCATGTTGCCGGCGTCCATCCCGCCCTCGGCACCGGCACCGCCCGCGCCGACCAGGGTGTGCAGCTCGTCGAGAAAGATGATCAGCTCGTCGCCGTGCGCCCGGATCTCGTCGATCACCTTCTTCAGCCGTTCCTCGAAGTCGCCCCGGTAGCGGGTGCCGGCGACCAGCCGGGCGAGGTCGAGCTGGACCACCCGCTTGCCGATCAGCGTCTGCGGCACGTCCCCGTCGCAGATCCGCTCGGCGAGTCCCTCGACGATCGCGGTCTTGCCCACCCCGGCCTCGCCGATCAGCACCGGGTTGTTCTTGGTACGCCGGGACAGGATCTCCACCGCCTGCTCGATCTCGTCCATCCGGCCGATCACCGGGTCGATCTCGTCGGCCCGGGCCAGGTCGGTGAGGTCCTGGCCGTACTGGTCGAGGGTCGGGGTGCCCCGGTCCGGCTTGGCACCGCCGTTGCCGCCGCCGCTGGCGCTGGCCGCCTGCAACGACTGCGGCTGGATCCGGCCCGCCGCCAGCATCCGGCCGGCCGGCGACTCCGGGTTCAGCGGCAGGGCCATCAGGATGTGCTCCGGCCCGATGTAGGAGGCGCCCATCGCCCGGGAGAGCTGGTGTGCGTCGAGCAGTGCCCGCTTGGCCGCCGGGGTGAGCGACATGTTGGACGGCACCTGGCCGTGCTTGGCCGGCCGGTCCACCCGCTGCTCGCCGCCGAGCGCGCCGAGCAGCGCCTCCGGGTCGGCGCCGGCCCGGCTGATCAGGTCCCGCAGCGGCTCCCGTTGCAGGGCCGCCCAGAGCAGGTGGTCGGTGTCCAGATCGCTGCTGTTGGCCTGGGCCGCCCGGCGCGCCGCGTCCGCGAGCAGCTCCCGGGCGTCCGCGGTCATCAGCCTGGTGATGTCCACCCGCTGCCCCTGCCGGCGGCTTTCTCCCCGGCCGAAGTACCGGGCCAGGAACTCGTCCCACGGATCGGGGCCGAAGTCGCCGGGTCCCTGCGTCATCTCATGTCCCCCTCACGGGCGCGGGCACTGGCGTCACCTCGGCTACCCGGCGGAAGGCCCGACAAACGCGGCGTAACCACAGGCCGGGTGGCGGGGATGGCAGGCTGGGCGGATGGCAGCCGAACCTCTCCTCGTCGTGGACGCCGCCAACGTGGTGGGGTCCCGCCCGGACGGCTGGTGGCGGGACCGCGCCGCGGCCACCGCACGGTTGCGGGACCGGCTGGCGGTCCTCGCCCGGCTCGGCCTGCCCGGGCTGGCCCCGCCGGTCGAGGTGGTGCTGGTGGTGGAGGGCGTGGCCCGCCGGGTGGGGCCGGCCGAGGGCATCCGGGTGGTGGCGGCGGAGGGCTCCGGCGACGACGCCATCGTGGGCCTGGTCGAGGCGGAGGCGGCCGGCCGGGGCTGCCTGGTGGTCACCGCCGACCGGGCGCTGCGGGCCCGCGTCACCGCCCTGGGTGCCGGGGTACGCGGACCGCGCTGGCTCACCGAGCCGCTGGACCGGGTCCCGGAGAACTGACCCCGTCAGCCTGGAAGTTGCAGGATTGAGCTGGCCTTTCCCGGGTGCCGCCAGACAACTGTCGGAGATCCGACTGAGTAGTCGTGCGGTGGCACAAAGTGGGAGGAAGCCTGCCGTATGGCCGACGTCGACGGGACCACCTGGGAACGGACAGCCGGGCAGCAAACGCCCAGGGCGCCGCAGAGCGCCGATCGGGATAAGCTCTAATTAGAGCCCTCCCCGCCCCCAGGAGGTTTCGTCGTGGCGAGTGTCGCCGAGCTGAAAGCGGCCATCGATGCCGCACTCCAGCAGATCGGCGACGGCCAGGCCGCGGTGCAGGCCGCCAGCGACAAGCTCGCCGAGGCGCAGCAGACCCTGGCCGGAGCGCTGGAGGGAAGTGGACACTCCACTGTCGACGCCGCGCAGGCGTCGCTCTCGCAGGCCGCCCAGGAATTGGAGGAGTGCCTCGCCGCGACGCTCGCCGCCGTCGAACACGCCCAGCTCTACGTCTCGACGCTGTAGAGCAGCGGATGTCCATCATCGAGGAGCTGGGCGCCCGGGTGCGGGCCGCGTCCGACGAACTGCCGGTCGAGCTGGTGATCAAGGCACTCGACCACCTGAAACTCGCCTCCGAGCGGCTGCGCTGGGTCCGGCAGGAGTCGGCCGACCCGATGGGCGTACCGGAACTGTCGGCCGCCACCGAGCACCTGGAGACGGCTGGGCACGCGCTGCGGCTCGCCCAGGACCAGTTCGCGACGTACCTGGCCGCGATCGGGCTGGGCCGGGACGGACCGCCCGCCGCCGGCCCGGAGCGCCCGCCCGCCCGCCCCGGCGCCCGGGGCCCGGCGGACTCGTCCGGCCCGGTCCGGCGGGCCGCTCCCGCCGCCACCGGCGGCTGGTGGTCGGTCCGGGTGGCCGAGCTGTTCGACCGGCGGGACACCCCGGCGCCCAAGCCGGACCCCGAGATCACCGACCCGGAGGAGCTGCTCCGCCGGGTGACCAGCGGCGTCCGCTCCGGCGACCGGACCCGGCTGCACACCGAACTGCGCGCGGTCGAGGCGAACGTCGGGCTGGGAC
Organism: Plantactinospora sp. DSM 117369; assembly: GCF_053764795.1. Taxonomy (NCBI): domain Bacteria; kingdom Bacillati; phylum Actinomycetota; class Actinomycetes; order Micromonosporales; family Micromonosporaceae; genus Plantactinospora; species Plantactinospora sp. DSM 117369. The sequence goes on from NZ_CM132446.1 coordinate 5,048,160, forward strand.
TCGCGTCGGTCGCCCCGCCGATGCTCCGGGACCTGGCCGCCGAACTGCTCGGCCATCCGCCCCGGGCAGCGGACCTGCCGAGACTGCGCCGGGAGGTCACCGGACAGGTGCGGGACCTGGTGCCCAACCTGCCGCCGGGAGTGCTCGACACGCTGCTCAGTCGGGTCTGCCGGATGCCGCCACCGAAGGAACCGGTCGAGCAGCCGCATCCGGCCGACCCGGCGGTCGCCGCCGGGGTCCTCACCGGACTGCTGATGCGCCGCCTCGGCCTCGACCAGCGCCCCGTCACCGCTCGCGCACCCCGGGACACCCATGCCTGACCTACGGACCCAGCTCGTCGACCGGGTCCGCACCATGCTGTCGCACGCGCTGGGCGCGTCCCGGGCCCGGCTCACGGCGGCGCGGACCGAACTTGGTACCGCACAGGACCGGCTGCGCCGGATCCGGGAGGCGGCCGCCCGGGTTCCCGGCCGGGTCGGTGCGGAACGGGACCGCCGGGTCGCCGAGCTCTCGGACCGGTACGGGGCGGAGATCGACCGGCTCGCCGCCCGGGCTGCCGAGGCCGCCGCCCGGGAGGCACCCGGTGCCGCCAGTACGGAGTGGACGGGCTGGCAGCCCAGCCCGGTGCTCCGGGGCGAGGCACCGGGACCGCTGCGGATCGGCACCGTACGGCTGCCCGGCAGCGTGCCCGTACCGGCGCTGGTGCCGCTGCTCGACGCCGGCCACGTACACCTGTCCGGGGCTGATCGGGGCGGCTGCGACGCGGTGGTCGCCGCGCTGCTGCTCCGGGCCCTGGGCCGGGCCGATCCGGGCGCGCTCCGGCTGGTCGGCTACGACCCGGAGCACCTCGGTGGCGGGCTGGCCGGCTTCGCCCCGCTCTCCACCGCCGGGCTGCTCACCTTCGTCGGGCCGGGCGGGCTGGCCCGGCTCCTCGACGACCTCGTCGACCAGATCCGCCGGATCAACGAGACCGTGCTGGCCGGCGAGTACGCCTCGCTGCGCGAGCTGGCCGCGGCCACCGGCCGGCGCCCCGAGCCGTGGCGGATCGCGGTGCTGCTCGGCGGCGACGAACTGTCCCGGCACGAGCGGGGCCAGCTCGACCGGGTGGCCCGGACCGGCGCCGCCTGCGGCGTGCACCTGGTGGTACGCGGCATCGAGCTGCCCGACGAGCCGGACGTGCACCGGGTGGTGGTCGACGGCGGCACCGCCCGGCTGACCGGCTGCCCCGAGCTACCGGTACGCCCCGACCCGGCCCCGCCGGCCGCACTGGTCACCGAGACCTGCCGGGAGGTGGCGACCCGGGTCAACGCCGGCCCGCCACCGACGCCCTTCACCGACCTGCTCCCGCCGGCCGACGAGATGTGGCGGGAGGACTCGGCCGCCGGTCTCGTCGCGCCGATCGGGGACGGTCCGCACGGCCGGCCGGTAACGCTGACCCTCGGCGACTACCCGCCGCACGCGCTGATCGGCGGCCCGTCCGGTACCGGCAAGACCAACCTGATCTTCGCCTGGATCGGCTCGCTCGCCGCCCGGTACTCCCCCGCAGAGCTGGAGTTCTACCTGCTGGACTTCAAGGAGGGGGTGTCGTTCGCCCGGTTCGCCCAGGGTCGCCGCGACCCAAGCTGGCTGCCGCACATGCGGCTGGTCGGGATCAACGTCAACACCGACCGGGAGTTCGGGCTGGCCCTGCTGCGGTTCCTCGCCGAGGAGCTGCGCCGCCGGGCGGACGCGGCCAAGCGGCACGAGGTGACCAAGCTGGCCGAGCTGCGCGCGGTGGACCCGACCGGTCGCTGGCCGAGGATCGTCGCGGTGGTCGACGAGTTCCAGATGCTGCTGGCCGGCCGGGACGCGGTGGCCCGGGAGGCGGCCGACCTGCTGGAGGATCTGGCCCGGCGGGGCCGCTCCCAGGGGATCCACCTGGTGCTGGCCTCGCAGGACGTCCGGGGTATCGAGGCGCTGTGGGGCCGGCCGGCGCTGGTCGCCCAGTTCACCCTGCGGATCGCGCTGCCCAAGGCGCTGCGCATCCTGGCCGAGCGCAACGACGCCGCGCAGGTGCTGCCCCGGCACCACGCCATCGTCAACGCCGAGTCGGGGATGTCCGAGGGCAACCAGGTGGCCCGGATCCCGGCGGCCAGCGACTGGGGTACCTGGAGCGACCTCCAGCACCGGCTGTGGCGGATGCGCCCACCGGATGCGGCCCCGGCCCGGCTCTTCGACGGCGACGCGATCCCCCGGCTGGACGAGGCACCGGACTTCGTCGCGCTGCGCCCGCCGGGCGAGCCAGCCCCGGTGGGCAGTCCCCGGGACCGCGCGGCCGGCGGGGCGATCTGGCCGGACGGGGTCGGGCCGGAGCGGAGCGCCGCGCCGAACGGCGGCACACCGGGCCAGGCCGGCGGGGACCGGCCCGGCGGTGCGGAGCGGACCGGCGGCGGCGCCCGGGGGCCGGTGGCGCTGCTCGGCGAGATCATCGACGTGCAGGCGCGCTCGGCCGGGATGCGGCTGCCCCGGGCACCGGGCCGGAACCTGGCCGTGCTGGGCACCGGGGTGGACGAGGCCTGCGCGGTGCTGGACGCGGCGGCCCGGTCGCTGCGCCGCCAGCACCGGCCCGGCACCGCCCGGTTCTCCATCGCCTGCCTGGACCCGGACGCCGACACCGCCGCCCGGGCGCTCTACGAGGCGCTCGGCACCGACGCCGCCTGGTACTCGGAGGACGACATCGGCGAGCTGATGGCCGAGACGGCCGACGGGCTGGGCTCCGGCGGCACCCCGGGCGAGCCGCACTACCTGCTGCTCTACGCCGTCGACGCGGCCGCCGGCCAGCTCGGCACCACCATCGGGCGGCGGTCCGGCCTGGACCACCTGCGGCACGTGCTGCACAACGGGCCGGAGCGGCGTACCCACACCCTGGCCTGGTGGCGGGGGGTGGCCCGGCTGCGAGCGGACCTCGGCGGCCCGGCGTCGCGTACCGACCAGATCGGCGCCTGGGTCGCGCTCGACGTGCAGGGTGCGGAGCTGACCTCGGCGCTCTACCCCGGGGCCGGCGGGGGGCCGGACTGGTACCCCCGGCCGTGGCGCGGGCTCTTCTTCGACCGCTCGGTGCACCGGACCGGTCAAGTGATCATCCCCTATGGACCGTACCGATGAGCGGCGACCTGGAACGGGAGGTCAGCTACGCCCGGGCGATCCGGCGGCTCGCCGAACTGACCGGCCGGGCCGAGGCGGAGCGTACCGAGGCGAACGGCTGGTACGAGCGCCAGTGCGCCGCCGCCGAGCGGGCGGTACGCGACGCGGAGCAGGCGGTGCGCCGGGCCGAGGCGGAGGTGGCGGCGGCCCAGCAGGAGGTGGACCGTACCGAGGCCGAGTCGGTTCACCTGTGGAGCATCCTGCGCGGCCAGCTCGGTGCGGCGGACCGGCGGATCGGCGAGCCACCGGTGCCGCGCAACGGCGCACCGGCCGACGTCGAGGCGCTGCTCGACGGGGTCCGGGAGCTGCTGGACCGGGCCCGGAAACCGGGTGAGCTGCCGCCGGCGACCCGACCGCTGCTGGCGCTCTTCGGAGTGCTCGGCGCGGCCGCCGCGTACGCCCTCGGGCTGGCCGCCCGGGCCGCCGGTGACCGGTACGGCGGCGACCTGGCGGTGGCCATGCCGGTACTCGGGCTGCTGGTGACGCTGCTCGGCCCGGTCGTCGGGCTGGCACCGGCCCGGGTACTCGCCGACCGGCGGCACGCCGGCCTGGACGTACGGTCCGCGCTGGTCGTGGTGGTCGCCGGGCTGGTCACCACCGGGGCCCTGTTCGGCCTGCTCCGCTGACCCGCTCGCCGTCGGGGCCGGGCAGCGGACGTCGGGTCGGGACCGCGACCGCGTCGCGGAGCAGGCGGCGCGCGCCCCCGACGCCGCCGCCACAGAGTCGCGGTCCCGCCCTCGGCTCAGGCCGGGACCGCGACCGCCTCGCGGAGCAGGCGCCGGGCCAGCACGATCCGGTCGGCGTCGTCGTCCAGCCCGGGGAGGTCGCCGACCCGGTGCACCCCGCCAGAGAGGAACGCCCGGACCGCCAGCGCGCACTGGGCCGGGAAGGTCACCGTGCGGTCGAAGAGCGACAGCACCACCCGGCCCGGGCCACCGTCGTCGCCGGCCGGGTGGGCCGTCAACTGCCAGCGCAGGCCGTCCCGGGGGGCGAGCCGGCTGTCGGCGTCCAGCGCGGTGATCGCCGCCGCCTGGGCGAGCGGCCGGATCGGCGCCGGTCGGGCCGCCGGCCAGGCCCGGGCTCGCAGCCGGGCGGCGACCGCGCCGGGGTCGGCGCGCAGCAGCCAGTCCCGCAGCGCCTCGACGGTCGCGGTCAGCTCCGGCTCGACCTGGTCGACCTCGGCCACGTCCATCCGGAACGGCAGCGTGGCGCGCAGTCGCGGATCCTCGGCGGCCAGTTCCAGCAGCGTCTCGACGATGGCGTACCGGGTGAGGGCCCGGACGCCGACGGTCAGGTGCAGGCTGCTCTCGTCCTGTGCCCGGGCGCTGTGCAGCCATCCCCGGGGCAGGTAGAGCGCGTCACCGGGCCCCAGCACCACGTCCAGCGCGGGCGGGCCCTCGGCGACTGCGGCGACCTCGTCGGCCCGGCCGCCCCACGACTGCCGCTCCAGCGGGTCGGGCAGCACCGGCTCGTGGACCTGCCAGTGCTTGTGCCCGTCGACCTGGAGCACGAAGACATCGTGCGTGTCGTAGTGGGTGGCGAAGCCCTGGTTTCCCGGCGGCGTCAGATAGGCGTTCACCTGCAGCGGCTGGCCGAGGTGCAGGCCCAGCTCGCGGGTAAAGTCGATCAGTGGCGGCCAGGTCCGGTGCAGTCCCTGGAGCACCAGGGTGGCGCCGTCGGCGTAGAGCGCGAGGATCCGCTCGTCGAGCACCTGGTCGGTGATCTCCGCCCCGGCCCCGCCGCCGCCGGTGTACTGCCCGGTCGGCAGCACCTGCCCGTTCTTGGCAACCCGCAGGAACGGTGTACGCAGTCCGCGCCGACTGAGCAGTTCGTCGGCGTCGGACGGGCTGAGCAGGTCCCGGAAGCCGTCCGGGTTGCTCAGTTCGACCGCCCGGGAGAGCAGTGCGGCCCGTCCCCAGTACGCGGCGGCGAACTTCGCCGGCTCGACCGCCACGCAGCGGGCCAGGGCCGATCGGCCCAGCGTGCCGGTCCGCCCCACCGGGCCGGTGGACCGGGCCGGGCGACCGTCGCCGCCCGCCCCGGTCGCCGGATCCGGGGCGGCAACGGCCGGCGCCACCGGTCCAGGTGCCGCGGTCGGCCGCTCGGTCGGCGGCGCGTCGGGCAGGTCCGCCCGGGAAGCGTCCGCCGGGGAAGCGTCCGCCCGGGAAGCCTCCGCCGGGGAAGCGTCCGGCCGGCACTCCGGCGCGACCGTGCCGGTCGACCCGTCGTACTCGGTCATCGCCGGTGGCCAGTGCTAGCGGGCGGCGCTGTCGGCGCCGCCGTCCTGCTGCCCGGGTACCGCGCCCGCATCGGCCGGACCCTCGGCACTGCCGTCGGCCCCACCGTCGTGCTGCCCCGGGGTCGCGCCGCCGTCGGCCGGACCCTCGGCACTGCCGTCCGCACCGCCGTCGTGCTGCCCCCGGGTGGCTCCGGCGTCGGCCGGGCCTTCGGCGGCACCGTCGGCGCCACCGTCCCGGCCCAGCGGGTTGGCCCCGCCGTCGGCCGGCCCCTCCCCACCGCCGCCGCCCGTGGTCCGGATGTCGTCGTCGTCGAGTCTCATCGGGTGCTCCCTCGGGTCAGCGCCCCGCCGCGCGGCCGGGCGTCGCTACGCGGGTGGTGGTACCCCGCCCCCGATCACCTCTAACCCGGCAAACCGGTCCGCTCCCGTGCGCGGGTGACTCGCGACCCAGCGGACCGCTGGCGGTCAGCCGGTACGGCAGGTGGCGCGGTTCGGGGCAAAGTGCCTGCCCGGCAACGGCAGGCGATGCCGACGCATGCCCGGCGCGCACCGCCGCCCCGAAATGTCTCGACAGGCCACCCCGGCTTCTACCGGAAATCTCCCGGAAGTTCGTCCGGCAGGCACCGGGAACCGTCCGGGTAGATCACTTCCGGGCGTACGGCGCCGAGCTGTCCCGGACCACCAGGTCGGTGGAGAGCTCGACCCGGGGCGTGTCCAGCGGCTCGCCGCCGGCCAGCCGGAGCACCGTCCGGGCGGCCAGCAGCCCCATCTCGGCCAGCGGCTGGCGCACGGTGGTGAGCGGGGGCGACGCCCAGCGCGCCTCCGGCAGGTCGTCGAAGCCGACCACGCTGACGTCGTCGGGTACCCGCAGACCGCGCCGCCGGACCGCCTCGTACGCCCCGAACGCCATCTGGTCGCTGGAGGCGAAGATCGCCGTCGGCGGCTCGTCGAGGTCGAGCAGCGCGGCGCCGCCGGAGTAGCCGGACTCGTGGTAGAAGTCGCCGGGCACGATCAGCTCGTCGCGCAACGGGATGCCGGCGGCGTCCAGGGCGGCCCGGTAGCCGTCGAGCCGGGCCCGGCTGCACAGCAGTCGCGGCGGGCCGGCGATGAAGCCGATCCGGCGGTGGCCGAGCGAGAGCAGGTGCTCGGTGGCGCGCAGCCCGCCGGCCCAGTTCGTCGCGCCGATGGTGGGGATGTCGAGGTTCGGCACCCCGGCGGGGTCGACCAGCACCATCGGCACGTTCAGCCGGCGCAGCTCGGCGTGCACCGGCGGGGCGAGGTCGCTGGCGACCAGGATCACCCCGTCGGTGGCCCGGGTACGCAGATTCTGCAACCACTGCCGGGTCGAGGTCGACCGGCGGTGGATCGCCGAGACCACCGTGCCGACCCCGGAGGCGTGCGCGACGTCCTCCACCCCTCGGATGATCTCGACCGCCCAGGGGCTGTCCAGGTCGTTGAAGATGAGGTCGATCAGGCTCGCCCCGGCCCTCGGTCGGGTGGCCCGTCGGCGGTAGCCGTGCCGGCGGAGGAGTTCCTCCACCCGTTCCCGGGTCTGCGGCGCCACGTCGTTGCGGCCGTTGAGTACCCGGGAGACCGTCGGCACCGACACGCCCGCCTCCTGGGCGATGGCGGTGATCGTGATCCTGCGTCCTTCGTCGACCGTCACGAGGCAGCTCCTTCGTTGAGGCTCCAGCCTACGACCGAAACACTTTCGCGGGTGCACCGGCGTCGGTCGCGCGCCCTCCCAGTATTTTGCCGCAGGTTCCGGGGTTGACTGACCGCACGGTGGGCCATAACGTTCCGAGCGAGTTACGGAACAATTCCGGAAAGTTTACGCCGGAGAGGATCGTCCATGCCCCGTTCCGCCGCGACCACGATCCCTCCAGCTCGGACGGCCGGTGCCCAGACGGTGATCGATTCCTGATGGCGATCCCCGGCGACCCGGTCATCCCCGGCTTCCACCCGGACCCGAGCGTCTGCCGGGTCGGCGACGACTACTACCTGGCCTGTTCGAGCTTTGAATACTTCCCGGGCGTTCCGATCTTCCACAGCCGGGACCTGGTGAACTGGACCCAGCTCGGCAACGTCCTCGACCGGCCCAGCCAGCTCGTCCTGCCGCCCGGCACCCCCTCCTCCGGCGGGGTCTATGCGCCCACCCTGCGGCACCACGACGGCCGGTTCTGGCTGATCACCTCGAACGTCCCGCACGGCGGCACCCTGCTGGTCACTGCCGAGGATCCCGCCGGTCGCTGGTCGGAGCCGGTGCACCTGCCCGACGTGCTCGGCATCGACCCCGACCTGGCCTGGGACGACGACGGCACCTGCTGGTGCACCATCGCCGGCATCGACCAACTGCGGATCGACCCGCTCCGGGGGACGGTGCTGAGCCGGCCGCAGCGGATCTGGTCCGGCACCCCCGGTGCGCAGGCCCCGGAGGCACCGCACCTCTACCAGGTCGACGGCATCTGGTATCTGCTGATCGCCGAGGGTGGCACCGAACGCGGGCACGGCATCTCGGTGGCCCGGGGCCCGGCCCCGGACGGCCCGTTCGAGCCGTGCCCGGCCAACCCGATCCTCAGCCACCGCAGCACCGACCACCAGGTCCAGAACACCGGACACGGCGACCTGGTGCGGGCCGCGGACGGCTCGTGGTGGCTGGTCTTCCTCGGGGTACGCGCCCGGGGCGGCACGCCCGGCTGGCACGTACTCGGCCGGGAGACCTTCCTCGCCCCGGTCACCTGGTCCGACGGCTGGCCGGTGGTCGGGCCGATCGGCACGGTGCCGCGTACCACCGCCCCGTCCCCCGCGCCGGTGGGTGCCGCACCGGCGCGGGACGACTTCGACACCACCGAGCTGCATCCGCGGTGGATCTCGGTCCGGTGCCGCCCGCCGGAGGACGTCTCGCTGATCGAGCGCCCCGGCTGGCTGACCCTGCGGGCCCGGGGCGGCTCGCTCGACGAGCCGACGGTGACCTTCGTCGGCCGCCGGCAGGAGCAGCACGACGTCCGGGTACGCGCCCTGGTCGACGCCGGCATCGGCCGGGGCGGCCTGGCGGTACGCCTCGACGAGGCGCACCACTACGCGGTCGAGCTGGGCGGCGGCGAGGTCTGGGTACGGGCCCGGATCGGACCGCTGTGCCAGCGGATCGGCAGCCGCCCGGTCACCGGCCCGGTGGTGCTGCGCGTCGAGACCTGGGCCTCGGGGCCGGGTATGGACCACCCCCGGCAGGAGCCGGACGTGGTGCGGCTCGGCTACGAGGCGCCGGGCGGCGAGTTCGTTGTCCTCGCCGAACTCGACGGGCGATACCTCTCCACCGAGGTCGCCGGCGGCTTCACCGGGCGGGTGATCGGCTGCTACGCGACCGCCGACGCCATCGGGGTCGACTGGTACGACTACCGGGTCCTGGCCTCGCTGGACCGGGCCGAGGTGGTCGACGACGACCTCGTCGACGCCTGAGCCACCGACGTTCCTACCCGGTGCCGGCGGCGGCGACCGTCCGTTCGAAGACGACCGCCTCGTAGAGCGGGCTCATCCCCACCGACTGGTAGAGCCGGACCGGACCGATCGGGTTGCTCAGGTCGACGCCGAGCCCGGCGTACTCCCGGCCCTTGCCGGCGTAACAGGCGAAGGCCCGGGCCAGCAGCGCCGCGCCGACGCCCCGCCGCCGGTGTTCCCGCAGCACCGCCAGCTGCTTCACCCAGCCCTCGTTCTGGTCGAGGGTCTGGTCGGCGGACTGGAGGATGCCGACCGGCTCGCCGGCCACCTCGGCGACGAACCACTCGTCCCAGGCGACGCTGGGCAGCGCGGCCACCTGGGCCCGCCACTGTTCATAGCTGGCCGGCTGGTAGTCCGGGGTGTCCCGGAAGGCCGAGTCCAGGATCCGGTGGAAGGTGCGCAGCTCGGCGTCGTCCGTCGACCGGACCGGCCGGACCAGCACCCCCGGCGGCGGGGGCGGCGGCTCGGCGGCCACCCCGGCCAGCGGCCGGCGCATCCGGGCGTACCGCTTGACGAACTCGAAGCCGGCGTCCCGGAGTACGCCGATCCAGCGTTCCTCGGTGGGCAGCGCGAGCGCCCGTACGGTCATCGCGGCGAGGCCAAACTCGGCGGCCCGCTCCGCGGAGCGGGCGAGCTGCATTCTCAGCAGCGGCACCTGGGCCGGCAGCCCCAGCTCCGGGTGCACGTAGACCTCGACCGTCTCCCGGGGCCCCCGGTTGGAGTCCTCCAGGTAGGACCAGCCGCGCACCTCGCCGTCCGGGTCGAGCGCGAGCCAGGTGTCCCGGGCCAGGTCGAGGTCGGGTGCGGTCAACACCTCGCGTACGTCGTCGGCGCTGAAGTCGGGGTGTCCGAGCGCCGCGATGTCGCTGGCGTGCACGACGGCGAGGATCGCCGGCACGTCGTCGAGGCCGGGCCGGCGCACGGACCAGCCGGGGGGCAGTGGCATGTCGAGCATCTAACCCCGGTCGGCCGTCCCGCGCCGCCGATTTTCCCGCCAGCGGGCCGAGGGTCAGCGGGCGAAGGTGCCGACCATGTTGCCGCTGGCCAGTTCCAGTTGCCGCACCGCGTCGTGCACGTCCGGCGCCTGCGGCGCGCCGGGCAGTTCCAGCGGCCGGTTCACGGCGTAGAGCCGGAAGAAGTACCGGTGCGGGTCGTCGTTCATCGGCGGGTGCGGGCCACCCCAGCCGGTCGTGCCGAAGCCGTTGGCCCAGACCCGGCCGCCCGGCGGGGTCTGGCCCTCGTCGACACCGCCGGAGGTCGCCTCGATCCCGGTCACCAGCCAGTGCAGGAACGGCGTCCGCCCGGCGTCCCGGTCCTCGACCAGCAGGATCAGCTCGGTCGCCTCCTCCGGCACCTCCGACCACTCCAGTGGCGGCGAGATGTTGCCGCCGTCCCGGGAGAACCGGTCCGGCAGCCGGTCGTGGTCGTTGAAGGCGCGGCTGCGCATCAGGATCCCGGCCATGGCGTCGCCCTCCTCCCGGTTCGGGATCTCTCCGGCCGCCACCGGCCGACGACGCCGGTGGTGCCGCTCGTCTGCTTCCGGGCGTACCCGCAGTGGGCCGGCCGAAACAGCCGCCGGCCGGGTCGCCGCGCGGTCAGCCGCGACGCTTGCCGCACCGGCGTGCGATCTGCCGCCCGAGACCCCGACGCTTGCCGGCCGCCCGGTCGAGCAGATCGTCGAGGAGCAGGGTGAGGCCGGCCCCGATCAGCCAACTGTCCTTGGCGATCGGCACGCCCTGCTGGGTCGGGCGGGGGCTGCCGGGCTCGTGCATGCCGGGCGTCGCCCAGTACAGCCGCATCAGGCTGCCGCCGAAGCCGAGCAGGCCCAGCCCGACCAGCGCGGACGGGACGACCGGGAGCAGCAGGGCGGCGCCGAGGGCCACCTCGGTGCCGGCCATGAGCCGGGCGAACTGCTCCGGCGGGACCCGCTTGATCGGCGGGATCGCCCCAACCGCCATCCCGTGCATGCCCGCCGCCTCCTCGCCCTGGAGGTTCCACTTGGAAACGCCCGAGTTCAGCACGAACGCGCCGATCGCGAGGCGCAGCGGAAGATGGGACACGTTCATCGGTCGCTCCGCTCTGCCGGTACCGCTGTCCGGGCACACCTACCCGGATAGCCCGCCCGCACACCGGGTACCCCGAACGGCCGGTCCCGGCAGCGGCAGTACGAGATCATGGTCTTCCGGTACGCCCACCGGCCGGTCCGAGCCGCCGGAGCCGGTAACCTCCGTCGGCATGGTCGCGCTGATTCCCGCCGAACGGATCACGGAGGCGGCGAACCGCATCCGGCCGCACGTGCTGCACACCCCGACGGTGGCCAGTCCCGGGCTGGCCGAGGTACTGGGTGTGCCGGTGGTCCTCAAGCTGGAGACGCTCCAGCACTCCGGCAGCTTCAAGCCCCGGGGCATCGCCAACAAGCTGCTCTCGCTCTCGCCGGACGAGCTCGCCGCCGGGCTGGTCACGGTCAGCGGCGGCAACCACGGGATGGCGCTGGCCGAGATGGCGGCCCGGATGGGCGTCCGGGCCACCGTCGTGATGCCGGCGAAGGCTCCGGCCCGGTCCGCCGCCCGGGTCCGGGCCACCGGTACGGAGCTGGTGCTGACCTCCGACGTCGCCGCCGCGTTCGATGTCGCCGAGCAGCACCGGCGGCGCGGGATGACCTACGTCGACCCGCTCGGCGACCCGGCCCTCGTCGCCGGGCACGGCACGGCGGGCGCGGAGTTCGTCGCCGACCGGCCGGACCTGACCGACGTCCTGGTCAGCATCGGCGGGGGCGCCTTGATCTCGGGGGTCGCCACCGCGATCAAGGCGGCGAAGCCGGGGGTACGGATCTGGGGCGTGGAGACGGTCGGCGCGGAGTCGATGTCCCGGGCGCTCGCCGCCGGGCACCCGGTACGGGTCGACGTCACCTCGATCTCGACCACGCTCGGCGCGCCGACGGTCACCGAACTGACCCTGGCGCACGTCCGGGCGTACGTCGAGGAGGTGCTGCTGGTCTCCGACGCCGAGGCGGTCGACGGGGTGCTGACCGCCGCCGAGGAGGCCAAACTGTGGCTGGAGCCGGCGGCCGGCTGCCTGCTGCCGGCCGCCCGGCGGGTGGTCGAGCGGGTCGGTGCCGACGCCGTGCTCGGGCTGCTCTGCTGCGGTGGCAACGTCACCGTGCCGGACGTGCTCGGCTGGGCCGCCCGGACCGGTGCCCGGCCGGAACCGCTCGCCCCGCCGCCGGCCGCTGCCCGGCACTGAGCCGGGGGCCGGTACGTGCGGTGCCGGCCCGACTCGCGGTGCGGCCGGGTCAGCCGGAGAGTTCCCGTTCCAGCGGGGTACGGAACTGCGGCGTGATCCGGGCCTCGCCGAGCCGTCCGGTCAGCTCATCCACCGCCGCCTCCACCGCGCCGACCGCCTCGGCGCCGACGTCCTCCAACAGCCGGTACGCGATCTCGCCGCCCTTGCGCTGGGCCCAGCCGCCGACGATCCGGCCGTCCCACCACACCGTCGGGCCGATGTTGCCGGACCGGTCGAAGAGCCGGGAACCGTGCCCACCGAGGAACCACTCGCGCCGGGACCAGCCCATCGGAGTGGGGTCCAGACCGGGCAGCAGCGCCGCCCACGGCTCGACCGGGGACACCGGTTCGAGGTCGTCGGGGAGCAGCAGTCCGGTGCCGCCGTCCAGTTCCACCTCGACCGGTTTGACCCCGGCGAGCGCCCGGCGCGTCTGCCCGACCGTCCACCCGGCCCACCAGCGCAGGTCCTCGGCCGGCGCCGGCCCGTACCCGGCCAGCCAGCGGCGGGCCAGCTCGACCTCGGCCTCCTCGGCCGTCCACGGCTCCGGAGCCACCCGATACCACCGCTGCGCTAGCGACCAGCGGTACGGGCTGTACCGCCAGGTGCTGCGCGGCCGGCCCCGGACGATCCGCCCCTCGGCGGCGAGCAGCAGAAGCAGCCGGGCGACCACCCGCTGCCGGCCCTCGTACGACTTGCCCCTGGCCAACACCAGTGGCTGACGCAGCCGCTCGTCCTCCTCGGCGAGTTCCGCCGAGGTCACCTCGCCGCGCGCCTCGATCGCCCGCAGCGCCACCGCCTCGACCTCGGCGAGCCAGCGCTCGACGTCGTCGGCGACGCCTGCCTCGGCGAGGAAGCCGAGCAGCTTGCGCCGCTCCCGCCCGGCGACGGTCCGGGCCGCCGCCTCGTGCAGCACCGGCACGGACTCGACCGGGGTCACGAACATGGTCCGGCGCATGGCGAGCATCCGGATCAGGGTCCGGTCGTCGTAGAGCACCCGGTCGACGGTCCGGGCGTCGATGTCGGCGCCGGCCAGCCGGGCGAAGAGCGCCAGATAGACCGTGGGCGGGTCGGAGGCGTGCAGCGCCACCAGGTCTCGGGCGACCTCAACCGGATCGTCGGCCCGGGCGTCGGCCGCCAGACGGTGCCGCCGGCCGATCCTGGCCCGCCGCTCGGCCACCTCGATCCGCACCCTGCCTCCTCACCCGCCGGTCCGCCGAACCCCTGTCTAGCAGAGTGGGCGGACGACTCCGGGCAGCCGGGCCGGGCCGCGCGGTCGATGCTATCCGGGTACGTCGTACGTCTCGACGACGCGGCGCTCCAGGCACGGCACGAGCTGTTCGACGGCGAGCTCCCTGAAGTGCGGCGTGTCGCGGTGCGCCTCGAACGCCTCGCGGGACGCGTACCGTTCGAGCAGCACGATGGTGCGGTCGTCGTCCAACTGCTGGTAACCCACGAAGGAGAGGCATCCCGGCTCGGCACGACTCGCCTCGATGAACCCGGGCAGCAGCGCGCGGACCTTCTCCTCCGCACCGGCAGAGATCGTCCAGTGGGCGACGACGAGCAGTTCGGCCATCGCAACCTCCCTTCGTGACGGCCCGAGGTCTCGGCGCCGATGGTCATCCTGACGGACACACCATCGGCACCGAGACTCCGCCCCCGGATCGGCCCCGCCGGCCGGCGGGGTAGGGCCGCGCCCCCCGCCCCGGTCAGCCCTGCCCGAACGAGCCGATGTTGACCATCCGCACGCGCAGAACTGTCTGCGGCACCGGTGCGGGACGCCGTGTTACGGAACGATCGCGTCGACGTAGCCGCCGTCGACCCGGACGGCCGCGCCGGTGGTGGCCGAGGCGAGCGGCGAAGCCAGGTAGCTGACCATGTTGGCGATCTCGGCGGGCTCGATCAGCCGCTGGAGCAGGGACTGCGGCCGGTGCAGCCGCATGAACTCGCGCTGCGCCTCGGCCCACGACAGGTTCCGGTCTACGAGCTGGTAGACGAAGTCCTCCACCCCGCCGGTGTGGGTCGGGCCGGCGATCACCGAGTTGACCGTCACGCCGGTCCCGGCGGCGGCCTTGGCGAACCCCCGGGAGACGCCGAGCAGCGCCGTCTTGGAGACCCCGTAGTGGATCATCTCGGCCGGGATGGCCACCGCCGAGTCGCTGGCGATGTACTGCACCCGTCCCCAGCCGCGTTCCATCATCCCGGGCAGGTAGCTCCGGGTCAGCCGTACCGCGGCCAGCACGTTGACCTCGAAGTAGCGCCGCCACTCCTGGTCGTCGATCTCCAGCGCCGGGCGGGCGCCGAAGATGCCCAGGTTGTTGACCAGGATGTCGATGGCGGGCAGCAGTTCGAGGGTCCGCGCCGTGCCGTCGTCGGTGGCGACGTCGGCCGGGACCTCGACCACCTCGGCGTCCGGCACCTCGGCCCGCAGCGCGGTCGCGGCCCGCGCGACGCTGTCGGGGGTACGACCGTTGACCGCCACCCGCGCGCCGGCTCTGGCCAGCCCGGTGGCGATGGCGGCACCGATGCCCTGGGTCGATCCGGTCACCAGCGCGGTCCGGCCGGTCAGCTCGATCTGCACGGTCATGAGGCTCCCCAATGATGTGAGCGGTCCGGGAGGACCGGCACGTATCACTACAGATCCGACCGTAGTGCCGTACCCGGACGGCGGCGCGGCGGGCACCACCCGCCGGTGGTACCCGCCGCAGGGGCGACGTGGCGTCAGGGCTGCCGCCGCACGATCGGCAGGCTCGCCCAGATCCGGCCGAGTCCCCAGGCGTCGGATCACCCGGCCTGGGCGAAGAGCGCGTCGACGACGTACTGCGCCGGATGCTGTCCATCGAGGAGGGCGTGATCCGGGTCGCCGTCCGGGACGGCGTGCTCTCGCTGCGCGGCCGGGTGGACCGGCGCAGCACCGCGCAGATCGCGGTACGGCTTGGCTACGCGGTGCCGGGCGTGGCGAGCGTGACCGACCGGTTGGAGTACGCCTACGACGACGTCGAGGTCCTCGGGACGGGCATGATCGCTTGAGGGTCCCCGGTTCCGGGGTGGCTTCGCGGCCGGAAGGGCCCGCGACGGTCGCCGGGTCTGCCCGCCGATAACCTGTCGCTCCGGCCGGCGCCGCTACCTACGATTGGCCGCCATGGAGGACGTGGAGATCCCCGGGTGGGCCCGGGACGTACGCCGGGTGGCGGTGCTGACCGGGGCCGGCATCTCCACCGACTCGGGGGTGCCCGACTACCGGGGCCCGGACGGGGTCTGGACCCGGGACCCGAAGCTCGCGGACGCGTTCACCCACGACCGCTTCATGGCCGACCCGCAGGTGCGGGCCCGGTTCTGGCGGACCTATCTGGGGCACGCCGCCTGGCGGGCCGAGCCGAACGCCGCGCACCACGCGCTGGCCGAGCTGGACCGGGCCGGACTCGCGGTGCGGATCCTGACCCAGAACGTCGACGGCCTGCACCAGATGACCGGGATCGCCGCCCGCAAGGTGCTGGAGCTGCACGGCAGCATGCGCTCGGTGGTCTGCACCGGCTGCCGGGCACGGTCCGGCGCGCGGGCGACCCTGGACCGGGTGGCGGCCGGCGAGGCCGATCCGCCGTGCCGGGACTGCGGGGGCATCCTCCAACTCGCGGTCGTGCTGTTCGGCCAGTACCTCGATCCGGACACGCTCGACCAGGCCAAGCGGATCGCGGCGGCGAGTCAGCTGATGCTCGCGGTCGGCAGTTCGCTGCTGGTCGAGCCGGCCGCCTCGCTGTGCCGGCTCGCGGTGGGGGCCGGTGCCCGGCTGGTGATCGTCAACCGGGACCCGACCCCCTACGACGACCTGGCCGACGAGGTGATCCGGGAGCCGATCGGCAGCGCGCTGCCCCGGATCGCCGCCGCGCTCACCGCCACCGTCCGGGCGGGCTGACGACCGCGTACGGTATACGAACTACCGTTCGTCTCAGCCGATCGACCGCCCGCCGATCGGTGAGGCATCGATGATCAAGGCAGCGCGCACCGGGGGCTAGGTTCCGGGCGAAGAGCAAAGCCACCGTGGCCGGCGTCGACCCGGGACGACCCATCCGGGGTACCGCGCCACGCCCGCCCTGCCCGCAAGCGAGGTACGCCGTGTCGCTGATGTCCGCACTCGACCACCAGCACACCGTCGCCCCACCGGGATACAGTCGCTGGCTGATACCACCGGCGGCACTCTCCGTGCACCTGTGCATCGGTCAGGCGTACGCAACGAGTGTCTACAAGAACTCCCTGATCGCGCACTTCGACGCGAGCCAGACCGCGATCGGGGTGATCTTCAGCATCGCCATCGTGATGCTCGGCCTCTCGGCGGCGCTCGGCGGGACCTGGGTGGAGTCGAACGGGCCGCGCAAGGCGATGTTCGTCTCCGCCTGCTTCTGGAGCGCCGGGTTCCTGGTCGGCGCGCTCGGCATCGCGACCGGGCAGCTCTGGCTGGTCTACCTCGGCTACGGCTTCCTCGGCGGCATCGGCCTCGGCATCGGCTACATCTCGCCGGTCTCGACACTGATCAAGTGGTTCCCGGACCGCCCCGGGCTGGCCACCGGTCTAGCGATCATGGGCTTCGGCGGCGGCGCGATGCTGGCTAGCCCGCTCTCCCGGCAACTGCTCTCGCTCTACGACTCCGGCTACGACCCGGCCAACTCCGCCTCGGTCGCCTCCGGCGGCGCCCTGGTCGGGCTCTTCGTCACGCTGGGCGTCGGCTACTTCGCGATCATGATGTTCGGAGTAGTCAACGTCCGGGTGCCGGCGCCGGGCTGGCGCCCCGCCGGCTTCGATCCGGGTACGGTGGCCGTCAAGCCCCTGGTGACCACGGCGAACGTCTCGGCGTCGAACGCGATCCGGACCCGGTCGTTCTGGCTGCTCTGGGTCGTGCTGTTCTGCAACGTCACCGCCGGGATCGGGATCCTGGAACAGGCCAGCCCGATGATCCAGGACTTCTTCCGGGACGGCGGCACCTCCAGCGTCACCATCGCGGCGGCCGGCGGCTTCGTCGGGCTGCTGTCACTGTTCAACATGGCCGGCCGGTTCGTCTGGTCGTCCACCTCGGACGTGATCGGGCGCAAGCCGATCTACCTGGTCTACCTGGGCGTCGGCATGGTGCTGTACGCCCTGCTCGCCCTGGTCGGCTCCACCGCGACCGCGCTCTTCGTCCTGCTGGCCTGCGTCATCCTCTCCTTCTACGGCGGCGGCTTCGCCACCGTGCCGGCGTACCTGCGGGACCTGTTCGGCACCTACCAGGTCGGCGCCATCCACGGCCGGTTGCTGACCGCCTGGTCGGCGGCGGGGATCGCCGGTCCCCTGATCATCAACGGCTTCCTGGACGCACAGGGCAAGCCGGGTACCCTCACCGCCTCCGCCTACCGGCCGGCACTGTTCACCATGGTCGGTGTACTGGCCATCGGGTTCGTGGCGAACCTGCTGATCCGGCCGGTACCGGACCGCTTCCACGAGCCGGTCCGGACGGCGGAGACGCCGGTTCCGGACGCCACAGAGGGTGAGCGGTCCGACACCCCCGACGCCGCCACGGCCGCCGAGGCGACCGGGACCGAGAGGAGCACCACCCGATGACCGGGCAACCGAACAACCAGTCCGGCCGACTCTGGATCTCGTGGCTGCTGGTCGCCGCACTCCTCGGGTACGGCGTCGTACAGACCGTCATCACCGCGGCGAAACTCTTCACCGGTTGACCCCGGATTGCCCACCCCCGGGGGGCAGCCAACTCCACCGATCGTGAAACATAATCGGCACGGGACTCATCCCCCCGGCCCGTTTTCCCGTACCTGATGTGGGTCGGACCGCCGTCGAGCGACGCGCGGCGGTACGACTCCGCCCAAAGTGGCGCGATCAGGACAGGGCACAATGGGCGGCCGTGCTCGTCGCGCGACGAGCGGGCAGGCGGGGCGCGGTGGTGGGCGCCGAGGCGGAAGATCGAGGAGCAGATGGCCCGGACGAGACAGATGCAGCGTGCCAGCGTCCCCATGAGCTTCACCAGCCGGGGAAGCACACCCAAGCCGCAGGGTGCGGTAGCGGTGCTCGTCGTCTCGACATTGGCGGCGGCGTGGGCGGCGGCGATGCTGAGCCCGATCGGTGGGCTGATCAACGCCTACATGTTCGTCTACATGACGTTCTTCGCCGGGCCGGCCACCCTGGTGTCACTGAGCCTGACCGTGATGGTCGGTCTGGTGGCGACCGACCGGATCGTCCTGCTGATCCGGCACCGGGTACTGCTCCAGTCGGCCCACCGGTCACTCGGCATCATCGCGGTCTTCTGCCTGGTGCTGCACGTGCTGACGAAGATCGCGGCCGGGCACATCAGCCCGGACAAGGCGCTGCTGCCGTTCGTCAACGGCGCCAACGTCTACGTCGGGCTGGGCACCGTCGCCGGGGCGATGATGGTGGCGGTGCTCTGGACCGGTCTGGTCCGGGCCCGGTTCGCCGGAGTCGGCAAGCCGTGGCTGTGGCGGACGCTGCACAGCATCTCGTACGCCGCCTGGCCGATCGCGCTGGTGCACGGGCTCCAGGCCGGTCGGGCCGCGGCCACCTGGGTCACCCTCAGTTATCTGCTCTGCGTGGCTCTCGTGCTGGCGCTGCTGGGTGTCCGGCTCTCGGTCACGCTTGGTCGCAAGCGTGCCGAGCAGGGCCAGACCACCGGCGCGCTGTCGCCGGTCGGCCGGCCCGGCAAGCCGGGGCGGCCGGGCAAGCCGGGTAAGCCGGGCCCGATCGGCCGGACCAGTTCGATGGCGCCGGCCAAGCGCCGGACCGCCGACGAGATCCGGGCCAGCCGGGCCAACTCCCCGGGCCGGGACAGCGGCCGGAGCCGGCGCAGCCGGTGGGAGGACGACACCTTCGCCGGCCGGCGCGGCGGCCGGAGCAATCGCTGGGACGACCCGGACACCCTGAGCGGGCGGCGCGGCGAGCCGGGGAGCAGGTCCGCCCGCGACGACCGGGACACCTACGGCGGCCGGATGGACGACACCCAGGGCGGTGGCCGGCGTCGCCGCGAGAGCCTCTCCGACCTGCGCGGCGGTGCGGAGGCGGCGATCGACGCCTGGGCCCTGGCCGGAGAGCTGGACAGCACCCACGCGCCCCGGGGCCGGTCCGACCGGTTCGCGGTGCCCGAGGTGCCGCCGCCCGGCAGCATGTCGGCCGGCGCGGACCCCGACGGCGACCTCACCGACGCCGAGGTGCCCTGGGACAGCCCACGGCGCTGGGCCGCCGACGGGCCGGGAGACCCGTGGGAGCGTCCACGGGGCGGCGAGGACGACGCGATGTACCGCCGGCCGCGCGCCTGGGACGACACCGGCCGCGACGAGCCCGGCGAGAGCCGGCGGTCGCGCCGGGACACCGACGGGTCGGGGCGGCGGTCGTGGCGGGAGCCCGAGGACGAGCCGACGTCGACCGGTGCGACCCGGGCGGGCCGGCGACGGCGGGCCGCTGACGAGGAACCGGCCGACCGTTCCGGACGGCACAGCCGGGCGCGCGGCGGCGACGACGCCGAGGAGAGCACCGCGGAGTGGGGCCGGGCCGCCCGGTACGAGCCCAACCTCGTCGCCCGGGCGGACGACGAGGATGACGACGACGACAAGCCTGCCCTGATCGACCTCGCCACCCGCCGGTCCCGCAGGTCCGACGAGCCGCCCAGCCGGTCCTCCCGGCGCGGGGACGACTCGGACGAGGCGGCCGAGGAGGGCGCGTACTGGACCAGTCTGAAAGGTGAAGCGCGGTGAGTCTGACCGCCGTACCCCCGGTCGCCTGCTTCGGCGAACCCCGGCTCACCGCCGGGTTCGACGAGTTCGGCCGGCTCGACCTGGCCGCGCACGAGATGGTGCACGGTGCCGTCAACCCGCTCTCCCCCAAGGGCCTGCTCCGGCTGGTCGAGGGAATCGAGCTGAAGGGCAAGGGTGGCGCCGGCTTCCCGTTCGCCCGCAAGTTCCGGGCGGTGCTGGAGTCGGCGGACCGCCAGGACCTGCCGACCGTCGTGGTGGTGAACGCGACCGAGGGCGAGCCCGGCGCCTGGAAGGACAAGGCGCTACTCACCCGCGCACCGCACCTGATCCTGGACGGAGCCGCGATCGCCGCCTACGCCCTGGACGCCGACGAGATCGTCATCGGCGTCGCCGACGACGGCATCGGCGAGGCGTCGCTGACCGCCGCGCTGGCCGAGCGCCGGATGCCGGTACGCACCGGCATCGTCACCGTGCCGCACCGGTTCATCTCCGGCGAGGGCGGCGCCCTGGTGCGCGGGATCAACGGCGAGGCGCACATCCCGCCGGGGCGCAAGGTGCGGGCCAGCGACACCGGGGTGGGCGGCCTGCCGACGCTGCTCTCCAACGCCGAGACCTACGCCCAGCTCGCCCTGGCGGCCCGGCTCGGCCCGTACGAGTACGGCACGGTCGGCACCGCCGACGAGCCCGGCACGGTGCTGCTCACCGTGACCGGCGCCGCCGGACGGCCGGCGGTGGTGGAGTGCCCGACCGGCATTCCACTGCGGGACGTGCTGGAACTCTGCGAGACGCCAGAGGGGCCGGGCGTGCTCACCGGCGGTTACCACGGCAAGTGGATCAGCGCGGAGGGTGCCGCCACCGCCGAGGTGTCCCGGGCCGGTTTCGCCAAGGTCGGCGGCGCGCTCGGCGCCGGCATCATCATGCCGCTGAGCGCCGAGGTGTGCCCGCTCGGCGAGGCCGCCCAGGTCGTCACCTACCTGGCCGGTGAGTCCGCCGGGCAGTGCGGGCCGTGCCGGCTCGGCCTGCCGGACCTGGCCCGGTCGCTGGACCTGATCGTCGGCGGCAGCGCCGCCGCCGAGGTGGTCCGGGCGGCGGCCGGTGCGGTGAAGGGCCGCGGCGCGTGCAGCCACCCCGACGGCACGGCGCGGTTCGCCACCTCGGCACTGGAGATCTTCACCGAGGACCTGGAGGCGCACGCCGCCCGGGGCACCTGCGGCAAGAAGGTGAAGGGCATCCTCGGGCTGCCCAACGCGGCCGACGCCCCGACCTCGAAGCTGGTGGTGGACTGGTCCCGCTGTGACGGGCACGGGCTCTGCGCCAGCGTGGTGCCGGAGTTCGTCCGGCTGGACTCCAACGGCTTCCCGTCGTTCCCGTCCACCCCGGTGCCGACCTGGCTGGAGGGGGGCGCCCGCAAGGCGGTACGGATGTGCCCGGCCCTGGCCCTGCGGATGACCCCGGTCAACGGCTGATCGTTCACCGGCCCGGAAGGCCCCCTTCCGGCCGTCCTCGCCACCCGGCCGCGTACCGGACAGCGGCACGGGCGAGGATGGGTCCATGGAAGACGATCTTCTCCTGGCCCGGCGGGCCGCGCTGACCGGTGCCGCCGTCGCCCTCCGGTACGTCGCCGACCTCGGCCGGCTCGACCGGGAGCGCAAGGCGGACGGCAGCGTGGTGACCGAGGCCGACCGGGCCGTCGAGGCCACCATCCGGGAGGTACTGGCCGGGGCGCGGCCCGACGACGCGATCCTGGGCGAGGAGGTCGGGCAGACCGGGCGGGCCGCCCGGCGCTGGATCGTCGACCCGATCGACGGTACGGCCCAGTTCGTCGCCGGGGACGACCGCTGGCAGGTGCTCGTCGCGCTGGAGGAGGCCGGCGAGATCGTCGTCGGGGTGGCCGCGC